>NZ_SPUJ01000010.1 GCF_004522105.1 Nocardioides sp. 1609 | reverse complement strand
ACGGGCCGATCTCGGTGGAGTGGGAGGACGCGGGGATGGACCGGTTGGTGGGGGCTCCGGAGGCGTTGGAGTTCGTGCGTCGGTTGGCCTTCGACCCGCCGTCGGCGGCCTTCGACGCCGCCTTCTCCAGCACTCCCTGAGATGGGCGGCCGGGCGGCGACGACCGACCTGCGGACCCGCCGCGCCGAGCTGCGGCTGTCGACCCGCCACGTCGCGCACGTGGTCGGCGTGCACCCCACGACGGTGCTGCGCTGGGAGCGCGGTGAACGACTGCCGGGCCCGGCCGAGATCACCGGGCTGGCCCGGGTGCTCTCGACCGAGCCCTCGTGGGTCGCGGAGTTCTTCGACGCCCGGCGCCCGGCACCGCCCCCGGCCGAGCGCACCCGCGCCACCGGGCTCCGGGAGCTGCGGCGCCGCGGCGACCTGGCGGCGAGCCGCGTGGCGACCGAGCTCGACGTCCCGGTCTCGACGGTCTTCAACTGGGAGGCCGGGCGGGTCGGGATGCCGCTGACGCTGGTGCCGCGCCTCGCCGAGATCGCGGGCCTCGAGGACGTCCCGCGCTCGGCCCTGGTCGACCTGCTGGTCCGGACGCCGGCGGCCGTGCCCCGGCACCGTGGGCCGCTGCGGGCCGCCCGGCACCGGTGCGGCCTCTCGCAGCGGCTCCTGGCCGAGTCCGTCGGCGTGTCACGTCATCTCGTCGGCTGCTGGGAGGCCGGGCGGGCGCCGCGCTGGATCCACCAGCGGCGCCTCGCCCGGGTCCTCGGGGTCGACGTGGCGACGGTGGCCGGGTGGTACGCCGTCCCGGTGCCCGTGGGCCTGCGCCCCGACGCGTGGGGACCGGGCGAGCTGCCACGCGTGCTGCGCGACCTGAGGGACTGGAGCGGTCTGCGCCAGGCCGACGTCGCCGCCGCGTCCGGGCGGTCGGTGGCCGCGGTCCGTTCCTGGGAGGCCGGCCGCGCCGTGCCAGGACGCGCCCAGCGCGACCTCCTGACGCGCCTGTACCGACTGCCCCCGGGCGCGCTCGACACCGCGGTGCCCCGGCGTCCGACCTCCGACGCCGAGCGGGGCTGAGGGGGCTGAGCGGCCGGTGCCCGCGCCGCTCTGCGACCGCGGGTGCCGTCAGAGGAGCAGCACGAAGGCCAGGATCCCGGCGAGCACGATGAGGGTGCGGAGCAGCGTGGCCGGGAGGTGCCGGCCGATGTGCGCGCCGGCGTAGCCGCCGATCACCGACCCGGCGGCGAGCAGGCCGATGGCCAGCCAGTCGAGGTCGGCGACGACGAGGAAGATCACCGTGGCGACGACGTTGCTCGCCATCACCGCCAGGGTCTTGAGCGCGTTGAGGATGCGCAGCTCGACGTCGGTGCCGAGGCCGAGCACCGCCAGCATCATCACGCCGGACCCGGCGCCGAAGTAGCCGCCGTAGACGCCGGTCGCCGTGCAGAACGCCGTCGTCACCGGCGACGGGTGCGTGCGAGGAGCGGCGTCGGCGCCCTGACGGCTCCGCAGCCAGCGCGAGATCCGGGGCGTCGCACCGACGAGCAGGCAGGTGCCCAGGATCAGCCAGGGCACGACCGCCTCGAAGACCCCGGCCGGCAGGGCCAGCAGCAGCGTCGCGCCGAGCACGGCGCCCGCCGCGCAGGTCACCATGACCACGGCGGTCAGGCGCGGGTGCTCGCGCAGCTCGCGGCGGTAGCCGAAGGAGCCGCTCAGGCCGCCGGGCGTCATCCCGACGGTGTTGCTGGCGTTTGCGACCACGGGGGGCAGGCCGACCGCGACCAGCACCGGGAAGGTCAGCAGCGACGCGACCCCGACGGTCGAGGTCAGGATGCCGCCGCCCAGTCCGGCAGCGAGGACCGCGAGGATCTCCAGCGATGACATGGACGGCGTCGTCGGCCTAGGCCGACTCGGCCTCGGGACGCAGGACGGCGACGTCGCTGACCATCTCGACGTGCTCGTGCATCGCGCGGGCGGCGGCGTCCGGGTCACCGGCCCGGATCGCCTCGGCGATGGCGCCGTGGCCGGCGAGGGACGCGCGTGGCCGGCCGGGCTGCCCGAGCGACTCGATGCGGGTCTCGCGGATGAGGTCGGAGATCTCGGCCATGAGGCGGGCGAGCAGGGGGGAGTGGGCGGCCGTGGTGACGGCGGCGTGGAACCGCTCGTCGCCCTCGACGCCGCGTCCTCCGTTGTCGACGTCGGCGGCCATGAACGCCAGCGCCGCGTCGATGCGGGCGAGGTCCTCGTCGCTGCGGCGCCGGGCGGCCAGGGCGGCGAGCTTGGTCTCGAGCGCGTCGCGGGTCTCGATCACCTCGGGCAGGCGGTCGGCGTGGTCGCGGATCGCCTCGCCGATCCGGGCGTGCCCGGTGGCGGCCTCGGTGACCACGGTGCCGTCGCCGTGGCGCACGACCACGACGCCGATGACCTCGAGCGCGACGAGCGCCTGGCTGAGCGTGGCGCGGCTGACCCCGAGCCGGGTCGCGAGGTCACGCTCGGGGGGCAGTCGGTCGCCGGCGCGCAGCCCGTTGTCGCCGATCCACCGAGTGATCTGCTCGGCGACCTGCTCGTAGAGGCGGACCCGGGCCAGGCGCGCCGGGAACTCGGAGGCGGTCACGCGAGCATCCTAGTTCACACAGGGCTATTGACAAGGAGACTCGGTGACCTATTGGCTAGGCCACTGAGCCGGGTGACCGACATCACGCCGATGTCGGGTCGAGCCGGCCGGATGGAGGAACCTGATGGGACCGGAATGGGTGGCGATCCTCGCCCTGGTCGCCCTGTTCGCGATCGGCACCGTGCTGCCGATCAACATGGGCGCGCTCGGCTACGTGGCGGCCTGGCTCGTCGGCATGTACGCGCTCGACATGACCGAGAAGGAGATCCTCGCCGGGGTCAGTGGTGACCTCATCCTCACGATCATCGGCGTGACGTACCTCTTCGCGATCGCCCGCAACAACGGCACCGTCGACCTCATCGTCGCCAGCGCCGTCAAGGCGGTCGGGGGACGGGTGGTGCTGATCCCGTGGGTGATGTTCGCCGTGACGGCCGTCCTCACCGGCGTCGGTGCGGTCAGCCCGGCGGCGTGCGCGATCATCGGCCCGATCGCGCTCGGCTTCGCCGGCCGCTACGGCATCAGCCCGCTGATGATGGGCATGTTCGTCGTCCACGGCGCGCAGGCCGGCGGCTTCTCGCCGATCAGCATCTACGGCTCGCTGACCAACTCGATCATGGCCGACGAGGGCCTCCCGAACGCCGAGGTCACCATCTTCCTGTCGAGCCTGCTCATCAACCTCGCCCTCGCCGTCGTCCTGTTCGTCGTGCTCGGCGGTCGCAAGCTGATCGGCCTGCGGATCGACCCCGACGACCCCGACACCCTCAGCGAGGACCTCCACCGCGGCGGTGCCGGCGTGACCGCCCGCGGCACCGGCGCCACCGCCACCGGCACCACCCAGGCCCTCGGGATGCGCCTGGACCGCCTGCTGACCCTCGTCGCGTTCGTCGCCGTCGCCGCCATCGCGCTGACCTTCGACAAGAACATCGGCTTCGTCGCGATCACCGCCGCCGTGCTCCTCGCGATGCTCTCGCCCCACGAGCACAAGGACGCGATCAAGCAGGTCGCCTGGCCCACCGTGCTCCTCGTCGCCGGTGTGAGCACCTACGCCGCCATCCTCCAGGCGGCCGGGTCGCCCGAGTTCGTCGGCAACTGGGCCGCCGGCCTCGGCGTGGCCGCCGTCGGCGCCCTCGTCCTCTGCTACGTCGGAGGCGTCGTGTCGGCCTTCGCCTCGTCGACCGCGCTGCTGCCGGTCATCATCCCGATCGGCCTCCCGCTCATCGCCGACGGCGGCATCAGCCCCGCGCTCTTCGTCGCCGCCCTCGCGGTGAGCTCGACGATCGTCGACGTCAGCCCGTTCTCGACCAACGGCGCGCTGATGCTGGCCAACAAGCCCGACTCGATCACCGAGCCCGTCTACTACAAGCAGATCCTCACCTACAGCGTGATCGTGGTCCTCGCCGGACCGCTGCTCGTGTGGGCGATGCTCGTGCTGCCGGGCTGGTGACGACGATGACGACGACGACGGACGACGGTCGCGACGGTCACGGCGGACCGCTGCGGGACGTGCTCGTGGTGGACCTCAGCCGGGCCCTCGCCGGCCCGCACGCCACGATGATGCTCGGGGACCAGGGCGCCCGTGTGATCAAGGTGGAGGCGCCGGGCAGCGGTGACGACACCCGCGGGTGGGGGCCGCCGTTCGTCGGGGAGCCCGGCGCGCGGGAGTCGACGTACTTCCTCTCGGCCAACCGCAACAAGGAGTCGATCACCCTCGACCTCAAGGACGACGCCGACCGCGACCTGCTGCTCCGGCTCGTCGACCGGGCCGACGTGCTCGTCGAGAACTTCCGCACCGGCGTCCTCGAGCGCCTGGGCCTCGGCATCGACGACCTGACCCGGCGCAACCCGAGGCTGGTCGTGCTGTCGATCACCGGCTTCGGGCACGACGGACCCGAGGGGGGTCGGGCCGGCTACGACCAGATCGCCCAGGGCGAGGCCGGCCTGATGTCGCTCACCGGCTCCTCGCCCGCCGACCCGCAGCGGGTCGGCACGCCGATCGCCGACCTGCTCGCCGGGATGTACGGCGCCTACGGCGTCCTGGCCGCCCTGCACGAGCGCGCACGCACCGGCCGCGGGCAGGTCGTCCGGACGTCGCTGCTCGCCGCGGTGGTCGGCGTCCACGCCTTCCAGGGCACCCGGTGGACCGTCGCCGGCGAGGTCGGCCGGGCCCAGGGCAACCACCACCCGTCGATCTCGCCGTACGGGCTGTTCCGCTGCCGCGACGGCGCCGTCCAGATCGCGCTGGGGAGCGAGGGGCTGTGGAAGCGCTTCTGCGCCGGCTTCGACCTCGATCCGGACGCCGACGGCGTGGCGACGAACCCCGAGCGCGCCGCGGCGCGCGAGCGCGTCGTCGAGCTCGTCGAGTCGGTCTTCGCCGACTGGGACGCCGAGCCCCTCCTCGTCCGGCTGGCCGAGATCGGCGTGCCGGCCGGGAAGGTCCGCGGCCTCGACGAGGTCTACGAGTGGGACCAGACCCGCAGCCAGGGGCTGCTCGTCGACGTCGAGCACGCCGGCCTCGGCCCGATCACGCTGCCCGGCCCGCCGCTGCGGTTCTTCGCCGGGTCCGAGGGGGAGGACGCCGGGCCGGAGACGACCCGTCGCGAGCACGCCGCCCCGCCGGTGCTCGACCAGCACGGCGCCGCCATCCGGGCCTGGCTCGACGGGGCGTCGTGAGCACCTCGACCCGGCACCGCTGGAGTGCCCGGGAGCTGCTCGAGCTGGTGCTCGACGACGGGTCCTACGAGTCCTGGGACGAGCCGATCGACATCTCGGGCCACCCGCCCGCCTACCAGGACGCGCTGCGGGCGGCGGCGCTCAAGGCGGGCACCGACGAGTCGGTCGTCACCGGCCGCGCCCGGATGCGCGGGCGCCCGGTGGCCGTGGTGGTCAACGAGTTCGGCTTCCTCGCCGGCTCGATCGGCCGGGCCGCGGCCCACCGCATCACCGCCGCGGTCCGCCGGGCGACGGCCGAGGGTCTGCCGCTGCTCGCCACCACCGCGTCCGGCGGGACCCGGATGCAGGAGGGCACGCCGGCGTTCGTCGAGATGGCCTCGATCTCGCGGGCGATCATGGAGCACCGGGCGGCGGGCCTGCCCTACCTCGTCTACCTGCGCCACCCCACGACCGGCGGCGTGTACGCCTCGTGGGGCTCGCTCGCCCACGTCACCGTCGCCGAGCCCGGGGCGCTGGTCGGCTTCCTCGGGCCGAAGGTCTACCAGGCGCTGCGCGGCGAGCCGTTCCCGCCCGACGTCCAGACGGCGGAGAACCTGGCCGACAAGGGCGTCATCGACGCCGTCGTGCGTCCCGAGGACCTCCCGGCCCTGGTCGACCTGGCCCTCGGCGTCCTCGTCGACCCCGCCCGGCCCCCCGAGCTGCCCCGCCGGACGGGTGCGCCCGCGGCCGGGGGCAGCGCGTGGAGCTCGATCCAACGCACCCGCGAGCCCGGTCGCGCCGGCGTCCGCGACCTCATCCGGTACGGCGCCGCGGGGACCGTGCGGCTGCGCGGGACCGACGAGGGGGAGCGCGACCACGCCGTGCTGGTGGCCCTCACCCGGCTCGACGGGCAGCCGTGCGTCGTGGTGGGGCAGGACCGCGAGCGGCAGGGCGACTCGACCCCGATGGGTCCCGGGGCGCTGCGCGAGGCGCGCCGCGCGATGCGGCTCGCCGACGAGCTGCGGCTGCCGCTGGTCACGGTGATCGACACGCCGGGCGCCGAGCTGTCCGCGGCCGCCGAGGAGCGGGCGATCGCCGGCGAGATCGCCCGCTGCATCGCGACGCTCACCACGATGACCGTGCCGACGGTGTCGGTGATCCTCGGGCAGGGCTGCGGCGGCGGAGCCCTGGCGCTGCTGCCCGCTGCGACCGTGGTGGCCACCGAGCACGCGTGGCTCTCCCCGCTGCCCCCCGAGGGCGCGAGCGTGATCGTGCACGGCGACGTCGAGCACGCCGCCGAGATGGCCACCGTGCAGCGGGTCCGCGCCACCGAGCTCGCCGAGCTGGGCGTGGTCGACGAGATCGTCGCGGAGCCGGACGGCGACACCGCTGCCGACCTGGCCCGCGCCGTGTCCGCCGCGGTCGCGCGCGTGCTCGCGGCGGGCGGCGGGTAGCCGGTCGCTACGGGCCGGCGCCCACGACCTCGAGCCGGACGCCGTCGGCCAGCCGGTAGGGCCCGGTCGCGACCAGCGCCCCGACCGCGCGCCGCAGCCGGGACACCTCCGCCCGGGCGGTGACGACGTGCTCGGCGTCGCCGTGCACCAGGACGCTCAGCGCGGACGCGTCGAGCCCGAGCGGACCGGCAGCGGCCAGGTGCGCGAGGATCTGCGCGTGCCGGCGGGTGAGCGTGGCGCGCCACGAGCGGTCGCCCGCGACGACGTCCAGGACGCCGTCCGGGTGCAACCGGGCGCTCACGCGCACGGAGCCGCCGCTCGGGCGCACCAGCCAGCCGCGGCCGAGCCGCTCGGGGACGCAGAGCCCGAGGCCCGGGACGGCGACCGGCCGGTCGGGACTCGGAGCCTCGATCCGGTCGCGGGCCGCGAGCCCCTCGTGGTGGGCCACCCAGCCGTGGTCGTCGACCACGAGCAGCGGCCCGCTTCCCACCAGCGGCGCCGCCTCGCGCCGGAGCCGGTCGAGGCCGTCGAGGTGGTGGCGGTGGAGCGCGCCCTCGGCGAGGCGCACCGCGCTCTCGACGAGCGAGCCCAGCGCCGGGTGCAGCGTGAGGGCCGGGCCGCTCACGTCGACCACACCGAGGAGCTCGCCGGTGCGGGGGTCGTGGAGGGGATGGGCGGTGCAGTACCAGGGGACCTGCTGCTGCTCGAAGTGCTCGGCGGAGAACAGCTGCACCGGGGCCGCCTCGGCCAGCGCCGTGCCGATCGCGTTCGTGCCGACCCGCTGCTCGGTCCACGTGGCGCCCTCCGCGAAGCCCAGCGAGTCGGCCTGCAGGCGGACCCGGGCCGACCCCTCGCGCCACAGGATGACGCCGTCGGCGTCGCAGACCACCACGAGGAACATCGAGGCGTCGGCCACGCTGGTCAGCACCCGGCGGAGCTCCTCGACGACCAGCGCGAGCGGCGAGGCGCGCCGTCGCCGTTCGACGTCGTCGGCGGGCAGGGGGTCGCGCAGGTTGGCACGGTCGGGGTCGAGCCCCAGGGCCAGCACCCGCGACCACGAGCGGGCGACCACCGGTCGCGGCCGCGCGTCCGGCCGGCTGCCGGCGAGGACGGCGTCGTGGACCCGCTGCAGCTCGCGGGCGCGCACCGAGAGGTCGGTCCCGGGCTCGATGGCGCCGTACGCCGTCATGCGACCTCCTGTGGTGCTCGTCACACCAGTGTGCACCCGGAAGGTTGCGGTGGCGTTGGCCGGCGACCGGCGTTGCAATCGCCTGCAACGCTGTCCGGGCCGCCGGCGGCGGTGTGTGCTGGCCCACATGACGCAGACGATCGATGCCGCCAGCACGACCCGGACGCCCGACGAGCGCGCCACGGCCTGGTTCTCCTCGTTCGAGGCCGCCCTCCGCGGGCGGGACGTCGCCGCGGCGGCCGACCACTTCGCCACCACGAGCTTCTGGCGCGACCTGGTCGCCTTCACCTGGAACATCTCCACCGTCGAGGACCGCGACGGCGTCGCGGCGCGCCTCGGCGAGACCCTCGACCGCACGGACCCGAGGGACTTCGTGCTCGCCGAGCCGGCCGACGAGGGCGACGGCGTGCTGACCGCGTGGTTCGACTTCGAGACCGCGGTCGGCCGCGGCCGCGGGCTGGTCCGGCTGCGCGAGGAGGACGGCCGGGACCGCGCGTGGACCTTCCTCACGACCCTGTACGAGCTCCGGGGCCACGAGGAGCCGCGCGGGACCCGGCGTCCGCCCGGCGCCGTGCACGGCGCGACCAAGGACCGGACGACGTGGCTCGAGCGCCGCCAGGACGAGGCGGAGTCGCTCGGGTCGACCGAGCAGCCCTACGTCCTCGTGCTCGGCGGGGGGCAGGGCGGCATCGCCCTCGGTGCGCGGCTGCGCCAGCTCGGCGTCCCGAGCCTCGTGATCGACAAGCACCCGCGCCCCGGTGACCAGTGGCGCAACCGCTACAAGAGCCTCTGCCTGCACGACCCGGTCTGGTACGACCACCTGCCGTACCTGAAGTTCCCCGACAACTGGCCGGTCTTCACGCCCAAGGACAAGGTGGGCGACTGGCTGGAGTCCTACGTGAAGGTGATGGAGGTGCCGTACTGGTCCTCCACGACCGCCACGTCGGCCACCTGGTCGGACGAGACGCAGGAGTGGACCGTCGAGGTGGAGCGCGAGGGCCGGCCGCTCACGCTGCGCCCGAAGCAGCTGGTGCTCGCAACCGGGATGTCCGGCAAGCCGAACGTGCCCGAGCTGCCGGGCCAGGACGTGTTCCGCGGCGACCAGCACCACTCCTCGGCCCATCCCGGGCCCGACGCCTACCGGGGCAAGCGGTGCGTGGTGGTCGGCAGCAACAACAGCGCCTTCGACATCTGCGGCGCGCTCTGGGAGAGCGACGCGGACGTCACGATGGTGCAGCGCTCCTCGACCCACATCGTCAAGAGCGACTCACTCATGGAGCACGGCCTCGGCGACCTCTACTCGGAGCGCGCCCTGGCCGCTGGCGTCACGACCGAGAAGGCCGACCTGATCTTCGCCTCGCTCCCGTACCGGATCATGCACGAGTTCCAGATCCCGGCGTACGAGGCGATGGCCGCGAAGGACGCCGACTTCTACGCCCGGCTCGAGGCCTCCGGCTTCCGGCACGACTGGGGCGACGACGGCTCGGGGCTGTTCATGAAGTACCTGCGTCGCGGCTCCGGCTACTACATCGACGTCGGCGCTGCCGACCTCGTCGCCGACGGCGACGTGAAGCTCGCCCACGGCCAGGTCAGCCACCTCACCGAGGACGCCGTCGTGCTCGAGGACGGGACCGAGCTGCCGGCCGACCTGGTCGTCTACGCGACCGGCTACGGGTCGATGAACGGCTGGGCCGCCGACCTGATCAGCCAGGACGTCGCCGACACCGTGGGCAAGTGCTGGGGCCTCGGCTCCGACACCACGAAGGACCCCGGTCCGTGGGAGGGCGAGCAGCGCAACATGTGGAAGCCCACGCAGCAGGACGGCCTCTGGTTCCACGGCGGCAACCTGCACCAGTCGCGGCACTACTCGCTCTACCTGGCGCTGCAGCTCAAGGCCCGGCAGGTCGGCCTCGACACCCCGGTCGCGGAGCTGCAGGAGGTCCACCACCTGGCCTGAGTCGCGGCCCCCGCGGCAGGCGGCGGCCTCAGCGCCGCACGGCCACGGCGGTCACCCGGAACCGCGCCCGGTCGTCGAGGGGCGAGCCCTGGCAGGCGAGCGACGTGCCGGTGTCGCAGGTGACCCGGGTCGAGGCGTTGGCCAGGGTGATCGTCACCGTGCGCACCGCACGCCGGCCGAACACGGCGCGCACCCGGCCGGCTCCGGTGCGGTCCAGCCGGACCGGTCGCCGCTGCACGGAGCCGTCGGCACGCTCGACGGTGAGGTACGCCGCGGGCGACCGGACGCCGTCCGGCCCGTCGATCCGGACCTGCAGCCGCCACCCCCGGGCCAGCGACCGGCCGGGGCGCAGCCGGACCGAGCGCGAGCTGAGGTGGTCGATGCGGGGCGCCAGGCGCACGCGTGGTCGTGCGGCCGTCACCCGGCGGGCCGTGACCGGCGCCGCGGGGTAGGCGCGTCCCTCGGGGTAGGTGCGCCCCGGCATGGTGTTGCCGGCGGCGTACGCCGCGAACCTGCGGCGCAGGCCGCCGTGGTCGGCCAGCACCCGGCGCAGGGCCTGGGTGGAGTACTCGTCCGGCATCCGGCCGCCCGTGCCGGCGCGCCACCAGACGTCGCGGACGACGTCCGGGCCGAGCCGGGCGGCGAGGAACTCCCAGAACGTCCAGTTGCCGTAGTGGGCGTAGCCGCTCGGCTCGTAGAGGTCGAGCGAGGTGCCAGGCCGGCCGAGCTGGCCGTAGGGCAGGTAGATCCGGTTGTCGTCGACCCGGGCGGCGAAGCGGCCCTCGATCCAGGTCGCCGTCGACTCGAGCAGCCACGGGTCCTCGCCGAAGTCGTAGGCGAACTGGATCGCGTGGAAGAACTCGTGGGCCGCGGTGACGCGCAGCGTCTCGAGCGGTCGTCGTCCGAACTGCTCGCGGGCGAAGTCGTTGTCGAGCACGCAGAAGCCGCTGGCCTGCTCGGCCTGGCCGGGCACCTTCCGCTCGGGCGCGCAGTAGCCGTAGACGCCCTTGCCGCCGAGGTCCTTGAGGTAGACGTCGAACAGGGCGTTGCCGCCGCGGCGACCGTCCGGGGCCGGCGCGCGGTAGCCGAGCGTGCGCACGTGGTGCTTCCAGACCTTGCCCATCACGCGCAGCGTCGTGTCGACCCACGCGTCGCTCGCGCGGTCCTCGGTCCGGGTCACCCAGTGCACGCAGACCTTCGTGCCGCAGCGCTGGCGCTGGCGTGCGGAGTAGCCGTCGGCGTACGGGTCCTGGTCGCCGTCGGTCGGCCGGGCGAGCAGCCCGCCCGCGAACCGCTCGCCGATCTCGCCGAGCCGGGCCCGGGCGAGGAACAGGTCGCGCAGGGCCAGCGTCGCGTCGGGACGGCGGTCCCCGCGAGCGGCGCGGCCGCCGTAGAGCGCGTCGGTGGCGCGGACCAGCACGGCGGTGCCGGGGTCGGCCGCCGGGTCGGCTGCCGGGTCGGCTGCGGGGGCGGACGCGACGACGGTCGCGCCGGTGCCGCCGGGCGACGCCGAGGACGGCGGCGCGGCGAGCGTGGTCGCCAGGGTCGCGACGACGAGTGCGAGCGCGGCGGAGGAGGGACGGTGACGCATCAAGGGGAAGGCTCCGAGTCGGTGGGGGAAGGTCCCGGTCGGGTGCGGGTCGGGCAGGTCGGGCAGGTCGGGCAGGTGGTGCGGTCAGCTGCCGGCGGAGATCTTCTCGATCAGCGCCGTGGTGGAGATGGCGGGTGTGCGCGGGAGGTAGACGACCTCGCAGATGTCCTCGAACTCGTCGAAGCGTCCGGCCCAGTCGTCGCCCATCACCAGGACGTCGGCGGCGTGCTCGGTGATGTAGTGCCGCTTGAGCTCGAGGCTCTCCTCCACGAACACCTCGTCGACCGGCTTGAGCGCGGCCACGATCGCCAGCCGCTCGGCCTGGCTGAAGACGGGCGCGCGGCCCTTCTTGCGCAGGTTCAGCTCGTCGGCGGAGACCCCGACGACCAGGCGGTCACCGAGCGCGGCGGCCCGCTCGATGACGCGCAGGTGACCGACGTGGAAGACGTCGAACGTGCCGAAGGTGATGACGGTGCGGCTCTCGGGCATGAGGGCAAGCCTCCCACGGCGGACGCCCAGGACTGCGCAAGGATGGGCCGATGCCGACCACTGCTTTCCGGGGCGACGCCCCCGGCCCCGCGCCCGGGACGCCGCCCCGGACCGCGGCGGTGCCCGCGCTCGCCGCCGACCCGGCGGCCGACGCCCTCCGCCTGCGGGCGCTGCGCCGGATGCGGGCGGTGGCCCTGTCGCTGCTCGTCCTCGCCGCCGTCGTCTACGCGGCGACGCTCGACCGGGACGGCTTCCTCGGCTTCGTCAACGCCGGCGCCGAGGCCTCGATGGTCGGTGCCATCGCCGACTGGTTCGCCGTGACGGCCCTGTTCCGCCACCCGCTCGGCCTGCCCATCCCGCACACCGCGCTGATCCCGCGCCGCAAGGACGACCTCGGGCGCGGTCTCGAGGACTTCGTCGGCGAGAACTTCCTCCAGGAGGGGATCATCCGTGACCGGATCGGCGCCGCCGGCGTGTCGGCGCGGCTGGGGGAGTGGCTCGGCGAGGAGGCCAACGCGCAGCGTGTGGTCGACGAGGTCGCGGAGGTCGCCTCGATCGCGCTCGGGAAGGTGCGCGACGAGCACGTCGAGGCCCTGGTGACCGAGGCGCTCGTGCCGCGGTTCCGTGACGAGCCGATCGCCCCGCTGCTCGGTGGGCTGCTGGGGGAGGCGGTGCGCGACGACGTCCACCACGGCCTGGTCGACCTGCTCTTCACCGAGCTGCACGACTGGCTGCGGGAGAACCCCGGCACCGTCCAGGCGGTCATCGAGGAGCGCGCGCCGTGGTGGGCTCCCGACAGCCTCAACGAGAAGGTGTCGGCCCGCGCGCACGTCGAGATGGTGAAGTGGGTCGGCGACATCCGCTCCGACCCGGACCACCGGGCCCGGAGGGCGCTCGACTCGATGCTCGCCCAGCTGGCCACCGACCTGCTCGAGGACCCCTCGACCCAGGAGCGGGCCGAGCGGCTCAAGACCCGGCTGCTCGAGCACCCGGCCGTCGTCACCTCGGGGATCTCGCTGTGGAAGGCGTTGCAGCGCGCGCTGCGGACCTCGCTCGCCGATCCCGACGGGGCGGTCCGCACCCGCCTGCTGACCGAGGTCTCCGCCTTCTCGGCCCGGCTCGGCGAGGACGCCGCCCTGCGCCGCCGTCTCGACGGGCTGGCCGCCGACGCGGTCGTGTTCGTCGTCGAGCGCTACGGCCGCGACCTCACCGCCGTCATCACCCACACCATCGAGCAGTGGGACGGTCGGGAGGCCGCGAAGAAGATCGAGCTGCACGTCGGTCGCGACCTGCAGTTCATCCGGATCAACGGCACGATCGTCGGTGGACTGGTGGGGGTGCTCATCCACACGATCGCGGTGGTGATTCACTGATCCCATGGCAGACCCCGTGCACGTGGCGATCGAGGACGAGTCGATCAAGCTGGGCCAGTTCTTGAAGCTCGCCAATCTCGTCGAGTCCGGATCCGAGGCCAAGCACCTGCTGGCCGCCGGCCAGGTCAAGGTCAACGGCGCCGCCGAGACCCGGCGCGGGCGTCAGCTCGTCAACGGCGACCTCGTCTCGGTCGCGGCGCAGTCGGCCCGCGTGAGCGACGGCAGCACCCCCGACGACTTCCCCTGGTGAGAAGCGCCCGCGAGGGCTGAGCACTCGAGCGAGCCTGCGAGCGCGGGTGGCTCGGACCGGTCACGCGACGATCGGCCCGCCGAGGCCGGACCGGCCGCGCTCGGCTGCCGGCGCCGACGGCACTCGCCGACGGCACGGGCGACGTCCACGGACGAGCTCGCAGCTCGCGAGGCCGGCGGACGTCGCCCGGGTCGGCTCGCTCAGCGGACCTCGAGGAGGTCGACCACGAAGATGAGGGTCTCGCCGGGCTTGATGACGCCGCCGGCGCCGCGGTCGCCGTAGCCGAGGTGCGGCGGGATGACGAGCTGGCGGCGTCCGCCCACCTTCATGCCCTGCACGCCCTGGTCCCAGCCCGAGATGACCTGGCCGATGCCGAGACGGAACTGGAGCGGCTCGCCGCGGTTGTAGGAGGCGTCGAACTCCTCGCCGGTGGAGTGCGCGACGCCGACGTAGTGCACCTTGACGGTCTGTCCGGCGGCGGCCTCGGGGCCGTCGCCCTCGACGACGTCGGTGACGACCAGGTCGGCGGGCGTTTCGAAGTCGGGGAAGTCGATCTCGGGCTTGTCCATGGATCCAGCGTAGAGGGCCGTTCCGCAGGGGTCGCACACGGATCCGGGGTCCCCGGGCTCGGCAGCCGCTCGTGCCCGCCGGTCCGGCCGAGGGGCCGGGAGGACGCGACCCGGACGGGTCAGGACTGGTGCACGTAGGAGTCGAGCTGGTCGCGCTCGAACTGCAGCTGGCCGATCTTGTGCTTGACGACGTCGCCGATCGAGACGATGCCGATGAGCGTGCCGCAGTCGACCACCGGGACGTGCCGGAACCGCCGCGACGTCATGATCGTCATGACCTGGTCGAGGTCGTCGTCGGGCCCGCACGTCTCGACCGCCGACGTCATGATGGCCGCGACCGTGTTGTTGACGACCGTGCCGTCGGCGTGGAGGTGGCGGACGACGTCGCGCTCGCTCACGATGCCGTCGAGCGACGTCCCGTCGGTGCTGACGACGAGGGCCCCGATGTTGTGCTCGGCGAGGAGGGCGATGAGCTCGCGCACCCCCGCCTGCGGGGTGATGGTGACGATGTCGTGACTCGCCTTGGCCTCGAGGATCTCGCCGATGCGCATGCGCCGAACGTAACCGCCACGAGCGCTGGTGACCAGGGTCACATCCACCGGTCGGTCAGGCCAGGGACCTTCCGGACGTCGCGGTCAGTCGACCGGCTCGTCGGGGGCGCGAACCCGCCGCGACCACAGGTCGCTGACGCTGCCGGGTCCGGACGACGGCCAGTCGGCGTCGCCGTCGTGGTTGTCGGGCAACCCGCCGAGGAACGACAGCGCCGCCTCGTGCAGGTGCCCGTTGGAGGCCAGGACGTTGCGGCCCCACGGGCCGTCGGAGCCGTCGAGCGAGGTGAACCGGCCCCCGGCCTCCCGGACGATGATGTCGAGCGCGGCCATGTCGTAGACCTCGAGCTCGGGCTCGGCGGCGAGGTCGACGGCACCCTCGGCGAGGAGCATGTAGGACCAGAAGTCGCCGTAGGCGCGGGTGCGCCAGCAGCGCCGCGCGAGCGACATGAAGTCGTCGAGCCGGCCGCGCTCCTCCCAGCCGTGGAACGACGCGTACGACAAGGAGGCGTCCTCGAGCCGCCGGACGTCGGACACCTGCATCGCGGTGGCCTTCAGCAGGGACCGGCCGGTGTAGGCGCCCCCGCCCTTCGAGGCCCACCAGCGCCGCTGGAGCTGCGGTGCCGAGACGACGCCGAGCACGACCTCGTCGTCGACGGCCAGGGCGATCAGCGTGGCCCAGACGGGGACGCCGCGCACGAAGTTCTTGGTGCCGTCGATCGGGTCGACGATCCAGCGGCGCTGCGAGTTGCCGCTGGTGCCCTGCTCCTCGCCCGTGATCGCGTCGCGGGAGCGCACCCGCGACAGCGTCCGCCGGATGCCCTCCTCGACGGCCTGGTCGGCGTCGGTGACCGGGGAGAGGTCCGGCTTGCTCATCACGTGCAGGTCGAGCGCCTTGAACCGGGCGCTGGTCAGCGAGTCGGCGTCGTCGGCCAGCACGTGGGCCAGCCGGAGGTCGTCGGTGTAATCGGGGTGCGCCACGCGGCTCACCCTATTCTCATCCGTCTGGTTTAACGTTCATCCATGGAGATCAACGGCCTTCCGCTGCACCCCCTCGTGGTCCACGCCGCGGTCGTCTTCGGCCCGCTCGCGGCGCTCTCGGCGCTCGCCTACCTCGTGCCGGCCTGGCGCGACCGGCTGCGGTGGCCCACCGTCGTCCTGGTGCTCCTCGCCTTCGTCTCCATCTGGGCGGCCTTCCTGAGCGGCGAGAGCTTCCGTGACGACCCCCGCTTCGACGCGGCCGCCGGGGTGTTCCTCGAGCGGCTCGAGCACCACGAGGAGGTCGCGGAGACCTTGCGCCTCGTCATCACGGGGTTCACGGTCGTCACCCTCGCGGCGGCCTTCCTGCACGAGCGCAAGGGTCCGCTGCGGATCCTGCTCGGCGTGCTCGTCGCGGCCGGCGCGATCGGCACGATCGTCTACGTCGTCATGACCGGTGACGCCGGCTCGCAGGCGGTCTACGGCCAGTAGGGCCTGGAACCGTCAGTAGTCGCTGACGCTCCGCGCGGCGAGCAGCCGCCGGAACGACGAGACCCGCTCGGGGTCGGCGGTCCCGGCCGCGAGCGCGTCGTCGAGGCCGCACTCGGGCTCGTCCTCGCCGTGGGTGCAGCCGCGCGGACAGTCCTCGGTCATCTCGTCGAGGTCGGGGAAGGCCCCGATCAGGTCCTCCGGCCGCACGTGCGCCAGCCCGAACGACCGGATGCCCGGGGTGTCGATGATCCAGCCCCCGGGGGCGCCGTCGTCCTCACCCGGGAGCGCCAGCATGTAGGCCGACGTGGAGGTGTGGCGGCCCCGCCCGGTCACGGCGTTGACGATGCCGACCTCGCGGAAGGCGTCCGGGACGAGGGCGTTGACGAGGGTGGACTTGCCGACGCCGCTCGACCCGACCAGCACGCTGGTGCGGCCCAGGAGGTGCTCGCGCACCTCGACCAGGTCGCCGCCGCGCTGCGTCACCACCCACGGCACGCCGAGCGAGCGGTAGGTCGACAACAGCGACTCGGGGTCGCGCAGGTCGGCCTTGGTCAGGCACAGCAGCGGCTTCATGCCGGAGTCGTAGGCCGCGACGAGTGCCCGGTCGATCAGCCGGGGCTGGGGGTCGGGGTCGGCGAGCGCGGTGACGACGACGAGCTGCTCGGCGTTGGAGACGATGACCCGCTCGACGGGGTCGTCGTCGTCGGCCGTGCGTCGCAACGTCGTCGTGCGGGGGACCACCCCGACGATGCGAGCCAGGGTGCCGTCGTCGCCGGAGGAGTCGCCGACGACCCGCACCCGGTCGCCCACGACGACGCCCTTGCGGCCCAGCGGACGTGCCTTCACCGCCAGCACCGTGGTGCCGCCGACCAGCAGGGTGAACCGGCCGCGGTCCACGGTGACCACGACGCCCTCGACGGCGTCGTCGTAGGACGGCCGCTCCTTGGTGCGGGGCCTTGTACGGCGCCGGGGCCGGTCGTAGTGCTCGACGTCGTGGTCGGAGTAGCGGTGACCCGACATCACACGAGGGTGGACCAGAAGCCGGCGAAGTCGGGGAACGTCTTGCTCGTGGTGGCGACGTCCTCGACCAGCACACCGTCGACGGCGGCGCCGATGATGACGCCGGCGTGCGCCATCCGGTGGTCGGCGTAGGTGTGGAACACCCCGCCGCGCAGCGGGGCAGGCCGGATGGTGAGCCCGTCGGGGTGCTCGTCGACCCCGGCGCCGAGCGCGCCGAGCTCGGCGGCGAGCGCGGCGAGCCGGTCGGTCTCGTGGCCGCGGATGTGGGCGACGCCGCGCAGGTGGGACGGCCCGTCGGCCAGGGCGCAGAGCGCCGCGACGGCCGGCGTCAGCTCACCGACGTCGTGCAGGTCCAGGTCGACCCCGGCGAGCCGGTCGGGGCCGGTGACCCGCAGGCCGTCGGCGGTCCGGTCGACCTCGCAGCCCATCAGCGCCAGGATCGAGCGCAGCTCGTCACCGGGCTGGGTGGTCGACTCCGGCCAGTCGCGCACGGTGACGGAGCCGCCGGTGACCGCGGCGAGCGCGAGGAACGGGGCGGCGTTCGACAGGTCGGGCTCGATCGTGCGGTCGACCGCCTTCACCGGACCGGGCGCGACGGCCCAGCGGTTGGCCTCGGAGTCGTCGACGTGGACGCCGTTCTCGCGCAGCACGGCGACCGTCATGTCGATGTGGGGGAGCGACGGCACCGGCTTGCCGTCGTGGCGCACGTCGACGCCCTCGTCGAACCGGGCGCCGGCGAGGAGCAGGGCGGAGACGAACTGCGAGGACGCGGAGGCGTCGATCACCACGGTCCCGCCACGCACCGAGCCCGAGCCGTGGATCGCGAACGGCAGCGAGCCCCGCGACCCGTCGCGCACGTCGACGCCGAGCGCGCGCAGCGCGAGCAGCACCTCGCCGATCGGGCGACTGCGCATGTGGGGGTCGCCGTCGAACTCGACCGTGCCCGACGACAGCCCCGCGACCGGCGGCACGAAGCGCATCACCGTGCCGGCGAGGCCGCAGTCGATCACGGCGTCGGAGGTGAACCCGCCCGGAGTGACGACCCAGTCGTCACCGGAGGTGTCGACCGCGGAGCCGAGCGCGGTCAGTCCCGCGGCCATCAGCAGGGTGTCGCGCGAGCGGAGGGCGCGCCGCACGACCGACGGGCCGTCGGAGATCGCGGCGAGCACGAGCGCGCGGTTGGCCAGCGACTTGCTGCCGGGCAGGGACACCACGGCGTCGACCGCGTCGTGGAACCGGGGTGCCGGCCACGGATCGACCGGCTGCTGCACCGACTGCTGCACCGACTGCTGGGCCAAGTCAGGACACCTTGGCCTTGGCGAGCTTGGCCTCGCGCTTGGCCGAGACGGCGAGGTGCTTGGCCTCGCGACGGGCGTCCTTGGCCACGCGGCGGGCACGCCAGGCGACGCCCGGCTTCCCGTCGGTGTCGCCGGCCGCGATGATCGCGCCGCCGAGCATCGAGGCGTTCTTGAAGAACTGCAGGCGCTGGGTGTTCTTGCCCTCGGGGGTCGTCTCGGCCCAGAACGCGTGCCCGGCGACCGTGGTCGGGATCATCGACAGGGCCAGCGCGGTGGCGCCGAGGCGCGGCGCCCGCCCGGTGCCGACGGCCAGCGCACCGACGATCTGGACGCCGGCGTTGATGCGCACCAGGGTCAGGGGGTCCGACGGGACCGGAACGCCCTTGCCCTGGACGAGCGGGACGACCTTGTCGGTGACCCGCTTCGCCTTCGCGGCGACGACGTCGGCGTTGCGCAGGGCGTTCACGGCACCGAACACGAACCCGGAGGCCAGGAGCGGACGGGCGATCAGACGGCTGAGACTCATGGGTCCAACCTATGCGATCCCCGCCGGCGTCCGTCCATCCCTCCAGGCGTCGCGCGCGGTGGCGGTCCGAGGGTTCACCGGGTTCACCGGGGGCTCCTGCACCTCGCGTCGCGCCACTAGGGTGAGCGCCATGTGTGGGAGGTACGCGTCGAGCCGCCAGCCCGACGACCTCGTCGAGGAGTTCGAGGTCGTCGAGAGCCGGGTCGAGAAGCCGCTCGAGCCCGACTTCAACGTCGCTCCCACCAAGGACGTCTACGCCGTGGTCGAGCGGCCGCCGTCGCGGGACAGCGACGAGCCGCCGACCCGCCAGCTGCGGACGCTGCGCTGGGGGCTGGTGCCGTCGTGGGCGAAGGATCCCTCGATCGGGAGCCGGATGATCAACGCCCGGATGGAGACGGTGGCCGAGAAGCCGTCCTTCCGCCGGGCGTTCGCGAAGCGGCGCTGCCTGCTGCCGGCCGACGGCTACTTCGAGTGGTACGAGACCGCCGGGTCGACCACCGGCGGCAAGCCCCGCAAGCAACCCTTCTTCATCCGCCCGAAGGACCACGGCACGCTCGCCATGGCCGGGCTCTACGAGATCTGGCGCGACCCGACCCGCGGCGACGACGACCCGGCCCGGTTCCGCTGGACCTGCACCGTCATCACCACCGACGCCGAGGACGACGTCGGCCGGATCCACGACCGGATGCCGTTGATGGTGGAGCCGGACCGGTGGGGTCGGTGGCTCGACCCGACGACCCCGCCGGACGCCCTCCTCGGGCTGCTCGTCCCGGCCGCGCCGGGACGGCTCGAGGCCTACCCGGTGTCGGCCGCCGTCGGCAACGTGCGCAACAACGGCCCCGAGCTCATCGAGCCGCTGCCCCTCGAGGAGACCCTGCTGTGACCCGGTCCGACCTCCTCGTCGACACCCCGCACGGGGAGGGCCGGCTGGTGATCGACCGCGCGCGCCGGCCGATCGCGACGGTGCTGCTCGGGCACGGCGCCGGGGCCGGCATCGACACCCGCGACCTGGAGGCCCTCGCCTCCGCGCTCCCGCGCAACGACGTGACGGTCGTCCGGTTCGAGCAGCCGTGGAAGCGGGCCGGCCGCAAGGTCGCGACCGCCCCGGCCACCCTCGACGCCGCTCTCGTCGCAGGCGCCGACCGGCTCCGCACCCGCACGCCGCTCGTCGTCGGTGGCCGCTCCGCCGGCGCCCGGTCGGCCGCACGGACGGCGAAGCGGCTCGGCGCGGTCGGCTGCCTGGCCCTCGCCTTCCCGCTGCACCCGCCCGGCCGGCCCGAGAAGTCCCGGCTCGACGAGCTGCGCCGCACCCGGGTCGCCACGCTCGTCGTCCAGGGCGAGCGCGACACGATGGGCACGCCCGAGGAGTTCCCAGACGACATCGACATGGCCGTCATCCCCGGCGGCGACCACGGCTTCAAGGTGCCCGCCCGCGGCCCGGTGACCCAGGACGTCGCGCTCGAGATCCTGGTCGAGTCGACGCTGGAGTGGATCGTCCGGGAGATCGCCGGGAATGGCTCCTGGGGGTGAGACGTTCACCTTGACGTGATGGCAACCCTGGAGCGTCCCGAGCGCCGTGCGGCCAGTGACCTCGGTCCTGGTCCGGGCGGCGTACGCTGGGACCTGATGACTGAGATCGAGCCCGAGGTCGTCGACCTCGACACCGAGACCGACGCGGAGCGGTCGTTGCGCTTCGAGCGTGACGCCCTGCCCTTCCTGGACCAGCTGTACTCCGCCGCGATGCGGATGACGCGCAACCCGGCCGACGCCGAGGACCTGGTGCAGGAGACGTTCGCGAAGGCGTACTCCGCCTTCCACCAGTTCCGCCCCGGCACCAACCTGAAGGCCTGGCTGTACCGCATCCTGACCAACACCTTCATCAACAACTACCGCAAGAAGCAGCGGCAGCCGCAGCAGTCGATGTCCGAGGACGTCGAGGACTGGCAGCTCGCCCGCGCCGAGTCGCACACCTCCACGGGCCTGCGGTCGGCCGAGATGGAAGCCCTCGAGCACCTGCCCGACTCGCAGGTCAAGGACGCCCTCCAGCGGCTCCCCGAGGAGTTCCGGCTCGCGGTGTACCTCGCCGACGTCGAAGGATTCGCCTACAAGGAGATCGCCGAGATCATGGAGACGCCCATCGGGACCGTGATGTCACGGCTGCACCGCGGTCGCCGGCAGCTGCGCGACATGCTGTCCGACTACGTGCGGGCCAACGACCTGCTCCCGGCCGGCACCGTGGAGGCGAAGCGCTGATGTCGGACCTCCAGCCCTCCGGCTCCCGTCCCGCGGCGGCGCCCGCCGCCCACGACGAGGAGTGCGCCGACTACCTCGAGCGCATCGTCTACTTCCTCGACAACGAGCTCGACGACGCCGACTGCTCCGTGGTCCGCGCGCACCTCGACTCGTGCAACCCGTGCCTGGAGAAGTACGACCTCCAGCGCACCGTGAAGTCCGTCGTCGCCCGCTCGTGCTCCGAGCAGGCGCCGTCCGACCTCCGTGAGCGGGTCCGCATCCGGATCCGTGAGGTCCAGGTCCAGATCACCGAGGGCTGAACGCGGCGTGTGAGCGGAGCCGGGTGGGGTACGACCCTGCCATGTCCTTCGCTCCCCGCCTCCGCGCGGCCGCCCTGGCCGTCTCCCTCGGCATCGGCCTGATGGTCGCCCCTGGCGCCGCTCACGCCGTCGACCCGGCCCCGACCGCCGCGACCGGGCGGACGGCGTCCGCCCCGGACGCGCTGTCCGAGCGGCCCGCGCGCGGCTGCGCGAACGGGCGAGCCACCCGGATCCTGCGCGACCCGACGACCGACGGTCCGCGCGGGGTCGAGGCCAACGGTCTCGGCGTGTGGAACAAGGATCGCGACCTCTGCTACTGGTTCACCGTCACCGGCCGGTTCCGCGCCGCCAAGGCGCAGGTCGTCCGGGTGGTCATCGACTCCGACCGCCGCTACCGCGGCTACGAGCACGAGGCCTGGTTCTACAGTCCCAAGGACAAGGACGACCGCCGCGGCGCGTTCCTCATCGAGCACTACGACGACGGCACCTCCCAGTACGTCGACTGCCCGATCAACGGGTCGTTCCTGCTGCGCGTCGGCCAGATCCGGATCGGGTTCCCGAAGACCTGCATCGGCTCGCCGGCCCACATCCGCGCCCAGGTGTCCGTCATCGACATCACCCGCTACCTGAGCGGGAACCGCTACCGCGGGCTCGCCGACTTCGTCCCGAACGGCCGCTACACGCCGCTGTACTGATCGGGGTGCTGCCCTCGGACCGCCGGCCGATTTCGTGTCCTCCCGGGCGACCTGAGAGACTGCCTCGTTACCGAACCCAGGAGGTCATCATGGGAAAGACAGGCCGCAAGCGCCGCGCGCGCCGCAAGAAGGCAGCGAACCACGGCAAGCGCCCCAACAGCTGACGCAGCTGCTGCACCGACCCCCGGTCCGCCACTCGGCGCCGGGGGTCTTTGCTCGCCCGGACCAGGAACCCCTCAGAGCCGGCCGAGGAACCGCTCGGCGTCGACCACGACGCGGGTGACCTCGCCGGAACCGACCACCTTGCCGTTGCCGCCGACGTGGCGCGCGGCGACCGTGAACCGGTGCAGCCGGCCGTCGGCGTAGACCGAGGACGCCGTCACCTCGACCTCCTGCCCGACGGCCGACGCGACCAGGTGCTCGATCGAGACCCGGGTGCCGACGCTGGTCTCGCCGTCGCCGAGCGCCGGCTCGATGGCCGCGCAGGTGGCCGCCTCGCACCACGCCAGCAGGCGCGGCGTGCCGAGCACCGGCAGCGAGCCGCTCCCGACCGCGGCGGCCGTGTCGTCGCCGGTCACCGTGAAGCGCAGGGTGGCATCCATCAGGGGTGCTCCGTCCTCTGGTCCGTTCGGGGCTCCCGCCCCAGGTCGAGCTCGTAGGCGACCAGGTCGACGCCGGGCACCGGTGACCAGTCGCGGGCCGCGGCGCGTGTGAAGCCGAGCCGCTCGTAGAGGCGGTGGGCACCGGCCATCCCGGTCAGGCTCGACAGCACGACGCCGCGAGCGCCCTCCGCGCGGAACCGGTCGACGACGAGACCGGCGAGCGCGGCGCCGACGCCCCGTCCCTGCGCGGCGGGGGCGACGGCGAGCATGCGGAACTCGCCCTCGCCGTCGCGGGCCAGCTCGCACCACGGCGAGCCGGGTGGGCAGAGCGTCACGTTGCCGAGCACGACGACGCCGGAGGGCCCGTCCTCCGCCGCGACCCAGACCTCGGCGTCGCGGTCGCGGCCCGCGACGTCGGTGAGCCGCGTCCGGTAGTCGTCGTCGGGTCCGAGGAGGAACGGTTCGTAGGCCGCGACGGTGAGCGCGCCGATGGCGTCGTACTCGTCGGGGCGCGCGCGGCGCAGGTCCACCACTGCCGACCCGACGCCGTCAGATCCCGAACGTCGCGCGCGGGTAGGCCGCCTCGACGTCGGTGATCACGTTGACCAGGTAGGGGACGCCCGAGGCGAACGCGCGGTCGAGGGCGGGCCCGATCTGGCGCGGGTCGGTGACGGTCTCGCCGGCACCGCCGAGGGCCTTGACCACCTCGTCGTAGCGGGTGCGCGGAGCGAGGTCGGCGGCGACGTCGTAGCCGTACAGCATCTGCATCGGGCCCTTCTCCAGGCCCCAGGCGGAGTTGTTGCCCATCACCATGACGACCGGCAGGTCGTGCCGCACCAGGGTGTCGACGTCCATCAGCGAGAAGCCGGCGGCGCCGTCTCCGAGCAGCAGCACGACCTGGGACGAGGGCCGCGCGATCCGCGCCGCGATCGCAGCACCGAGCCCGGCCCCGAGGCAGCCGTAAGGGCCGGGGTCGAGCCAGCCGCCGGGCCGCTTCGGCTCCACGAACTTCCCGGCGAAGCTGACGAAGTCACCCCCGTCGCCGATGACGACGGCGTCGTCGGCCAGCCGGGGGGCCAGCTCGCCGTAGATGCGGGCGGGGTGGATCGGGTCGGCCTCGGCGCTCAGCAGCGCCCGGTCGCGCTCGACGGCGGCCCGCACGGTGTCCTGGAGGTCGGCGACCCAGCCGGACCAGTCGGGCCGGTTGCCGCGCTCGAGCGCGGCCAGCAGGGCGTCGAGCACGCTCGTGAGGTCGCCGGACGCCGACGCCGCCAGGGTGGCGTGCGCGGCGACCTGGGCGGGGGAGTCGGCGACGTGGACGACGCGCGCGGGGTTCTCGGGGTCGCCGAAGACGCCGTAGCCCAGCCGGAAGTCGAGCGGCGTGCCCACCACGACCACGAGGTCGGACTCCTTGAGCGCCTTGCTGCGGGCCTTGGTCACCAGCAGCGGGTGGCCACCGGGCACCAGGCCGCGGCCCATGCCGTTGGTGATCGTGGGGACGCCGGCGCCCTCGACCAGGCGCAGCGCGGCCTCCTCGGCGTGGTCGGCCCACACGTCGGTGCCGAGGATCAGCACCGGCCGGGTGGCGCCGGCCAGCAGCGCGGCGACGGCGGCCACCGCGTCGGGGTCCGGGTCGGCACCGGTGACCCGCCCACCCGTCGGCACCGGGCCGCTCGCCGAGCTGAAGAACTCGTCCATCGGGACGTCGACGAACACCGGCCCGCGGTGCGAGGACCGGGCGACGCGGAACGCCTCGTCGATGCCGCCGAGGATGTCGGCGGCGGTCGCGATGGTGGCGGCGTGCTTGGAGATGGAGGCCACGATCGGCGGCTGGTCGAGCTCCTGCAGGCTGCCGGTGCCCCACCGGTTCTGGGGGGCGCGGCCGCCGACGACGACCATCGGCGACCCGGCGAACTGCGCCTGGGCGATCGCGCTGATGCCGTTGGTGACACCGGGACCGGCGGTGAGCACGGCCAGGCCGGGGACCCGGGTCAGCTTGCCGGTGGCCTCGGCCGCGAAGGCGGCGGTCTGCTCGTGGCGGACGTCGAGCAGCCGCATCGGCGGATCCGCCTTCACCGCGCCGTCGTACATCGGGAAGACGTGGGCGCCCGACAGGGTGAACATCGTCTCGACCCCGTGCGCGCGGGCCACCGCCACGGCGAGCTCGCCCGCGTGGCCGGTGAGGTCGGCACCCCCGCCGGAGCCCGGGCCGGCGCCCGCTGCTGTGTCGTGCGTCTCAGTCATGCCCGCAGACTAGGGGACCGCCCCCAGCCGAGGACCGAGCCGGCCTCAGGAGGTGCGGACCTCGAGGTAGTGCTCGTTGGTCGAGCGCAGCGCGCCGACCAGGACCAGCATCAGGTCGGCCCGCGACGCCGGCGGCCGGTTGCCGAGGGCCAGCTGGAGGTACAGCGCGCGCAGGAACGCCTGGGCGTTGCCGGTGGACAGGTGCGGGTCGCGGCGGTCACCGCGTGCGGGCCGGCGGGCGTGCTCGGTGATCCGGTTGACCCACGGTTCGAGCACCTCGATCGGCAGCTGGTTGCGGCGCAGCACGTACATCGTCGCCGCGGCGAGCCGGTCGGGCTCGCCGTTGCTGAAGAGCCGGTCGACGCGCGCGCAGAGGACGTCGGCGACGACGTCGAGCACCACGGTCAGCTCGGGCGGCCCGAAGTGCGGTGACTGGGCCAGCGTGCCCAGCGCGTCGGCGCCGTGGGCGATGGCGTGCGCCCACCCCTTGCCCGGCACGAAGCCCCGTAGGTCGCGCTCGCGGAGCATCCACGTGGCGATCGCGTCGCCCCACTGCAGCACCTTGCCGCCGAGCACGAGCGGCCGGTTGTTGTCACGCAGGACGCACTCGGCCAGCACCAGGGCCGAGAAGCTGCGCCGGAAGACGGTGTCGTCCTCGACGAGCCCGAGGCCGGTCCGCAGCCCGACGGCCATCCCGTCGCCGAGCGCGGGCAGCAGGTCGTCGTACACCCCGCGCTCGACCCACGTGGCCAGCGTCGGGTACGCCGTCGCGTCGCGCCGGACGGGGTCCGGGTCGCCCAGCATGAGCGTGAGCTCCTCGGTGAGGTCGGCGAGCGGGACGCCGGAGGGCACCTGGAAGTCGGCTGCGTGGACCTGCTTCCAGTCGACCCGGGACACGGGGTCATCCTGCCAAAGGAACGCCCGTCGACCCCCATCGAGGCCTCGCCCTACCCTTGCGGGGTGTCGTCCTTCACCGAGATCGTCCGCACGCGCACCGATCTCGACGCCGACGACGTCGCCTGGTTGCAGCTGCTCCAGGCCGACTGGCAGATCATCGCCGACCTGTCCTTCGCCGACCTGGTCCTGTGGCTGCCCGACCGCGAGCGCAGCGGGTTCTGGGCGGCCGGGCAGATGCGGCCCACGACCGGGCCGACGGCCTACGTCGACGACATCGTCGGCACCTACGTCGAGCGGGGACGGCGACCGCTGCTCGACGCGGCCTACGAGCAGGGCCGGACGGCGCGCGAGGGCGACCCCGAGTGGCGCGACGAGGTGCCGGTGCGCAACGAGTCCATCCCGGTGATGCGCGCCGGACGCGTGATCGGCGTGATCGGCCGCAACACCAACCTGCTCGGCGTCCGCACCCCCAGCCGTCTCGAGCTCTCCTACCTGCAGACCGCGGCCGACCTGACCCAGATGATCGCGACCGGGCACTTCCCCTCCTCGGGCCAGCGCAGCGACCACGCCGACTCACCGCGGGTCGGCGACGGCTTCCTGCGCGTCGACGCCGGCGGGCACGTCGTCTACGCCAGCCCCAACGCCCAGTCGGTCTACCGCCGGCTCGGGCTCTCGGGCGACCTGGCCGGCCTGGTGCTGGCCGACCTCGTGCGCGAGCTGGTGCCGCCCCGCCGCCGTCCCGACGAGGAGACGCTCAGCGCCGTCCTGGGCGGCCGGGCGCACCGCGACGTCGAGATCGGCACCGTCGAGGTCTCGATCATCGTGCGGGCGATCCCGCTGCGGCCCGGCGGCGAGCACATCGGTGGGCTGATCCTGGTCCGTGACGTGTCCGACCTGCGTCGCCGCGACCGCGAGCTGGTCACCAAGGACGCGACGATCCGCGAGATCCACCACCGCGTGAAGAACAACCTGCAGACCGTCGCCGCGCTGCTCCGGCTGCAGGCCCGCCGGATCGACAACGAGACCGCCAAGCTCGCGCTCGAGGAGGCCGTGCGGCGGGTCGGGTCGATCGCGATCGTCCACGAGACGCTCAGCCAGGCCGTCGAGGAGACGGTGCAGTTCGACGAGATCGCCGACCGCCTCGGCACGATGGTCACCGACGTCAGCGCCCTGCCCGGCCGCGTGCGGGTGCGCCGGCTCGGCAGCTTCGGCGTCCTGCCCAGCGAGGGTGCGAACGCGCTGGCGATGGTGCTGACCGAGCTGCTCCAGAACGCCGTCGAGCACGGCTACGACGACGACCCCGACGTGGCCGGCGAGATCGTCGTGACCGTCGACCACCTCGGTGGCCGGACGCACGTCGTGGTCGACGACGACGGCCGCGGTCTGCCGGAGGGCTTCACCCTCGACGGCTCGACCAACCTGGGTCTGTCGATCGTCCGGACGCTCGTCGAGTCCGAGCTCGGCGGTCAGCTCGAGCTGCGCAACCGCCCCGAGGGCGGGACGCGGGTCGCGATCGACGTGCCGACAGCCGGGTGAGCCAGCAACCTCGGAGGTTGATCGAGCGAGCTCGACCACCATCAGGACGAGCACGGGCTCGCTGCGCTCGCCCGTCTCGTCCTAGGCGGTGCGCACCCGCGCGCGGGCGTTGCGCCGCTTGAGCGCGCGGCGCTCGTCCTCGCTGAGGCCGCCCCAGACTCCGTGGTCCTGTCCGGCCTCCAGCGCCCAGGCGAGGCAGAGCTCGCGCACGTCGCAGCGTCGGCAGACCTGCTTGGCCTCCTCGATCTGGAGGATGGCCGGACCGGTGTTGCCGATCGGGAAGAACAGTTCCGGGTCCTCGTCGAGGCATGCGGAACGGTGGCGCCAGTCCATGGGTGGGTGGATCCTTGATCTCTCGTTCGTGCAGGCAGGGGTTGCTCAGGCCTGCGGGCGCGCGAGATCGTCGGTGTGTGAACGATTTCACGAACGCCTGACCACTGTCGCAACTATCGACGGCGGTATCAAGCGTTTCGCGCCGTGATGTGAGTCTTGTCCGTCACAGCCTCCCGAGAACGAACGGCCGACGAGGGCGCCGTAGGCTCCGGTTCGTGCGAGAGAGCAGTCGGGCGCGGCCCCTCCCCCTGACCCTCTCAGCGGTGCTCGTCGGTGTGCAAGGGGTGGCGATGATCGTCCTCGCGCTGCTCGCCGTCCTCGACGTGGGGGGAGACCAGGTCGAGATCGGCCTCTCGGTCGCGATCTTCTTCGGCGCCTACGGCGGCGCGCTGGTCGCGGCGGCGGTCGGGCTGACGAAGCAGCGGGGCTGGGCGCGGGGACCGGTGCTCATCACGCAGCTGATCCAGATCGGCATCGCCTGGAACGTGCGCGACGTGCCGCTCCTGGCCGTCCCGCTCGCCGTGATGGGCGTGGTCACCATCGTGCTGATGGTGCAGCCGGCCAGCATCGCCGCCTTGGAGCGCGACGGCGCCTGAGGTCGGGGCCCTACTCGGGGTCGGGTGCCTCGAGCGAGGTGCGCAGCTGCTCGAGGGTCCGGTTCAGGAGCCGGGAGACGTGCATCTGCGAGACGCCGATCTCCTCGGCGATCTGCGACTGGGTCATGTTCTTGAAGAACCGCAGCAGCAGGATCCTCTTCTCCCGCGGCGCGAGCTGCTCGAGCAGTGGCTTGATGGACTCGCGGATCTCGACGTGCTCGAGGCCCTCGTCCTCGACGCCGATCGCGTCGAGCATGCTCGACCCGCCCTCGTCGGAGTCGTCGCTGGCGTCGAGCGAGAGCGTCGAGTAGGCGTTGCTCGACTCGATGCCCTCCACGATGTCCTCGACCGTGCAGCCGATGGTCTCGGCGAGCTCGCGGGGGGTGGGGGAGCGGCCCAGGCTCTGGGTCAGCTCGGCCGAGGCCGCGCTGATCTGCATCCGCAGCTCCTGCAGGCGCCGCGGGACGCGGATCGCCCAGCCCTTGTCGCGGAAGTACCGCTTGATCTCGCCGATGATCGTGGGCGTCGCGTAGGTCGAGAACTCCACGCCGCGCTCGGTGTCGAACCGGTCGATCGACTTGATGAGCCCGATCGTGCCGACCTGGACGAGGTCCTCGAACGGCTCGCCGCGGTTGCGGAAGCGCCGGGCGCAGTGCTCGACCAGGGGCAGGTGCAGGTGCACCAGGTCGTCGCGGGCCTGGCCACGGGTGGCGTCGGAGCCGAGGTCGTCGCGCAGCTCGACGAACAGCTCGGCGCTGCGCTTGCGGGTGGCCTCGACGCGGGTGAGCCGCGCCTCGGCGGGGGTCGGCTGGACGTCGTCCTCGACCTCGACCTCGACCTCGACCAGCGGGTCGGGCTCGACGGGATCGGGCTGGACAGGGTCGGGCTGGGGAGGGTCGGGCGGGGAGGTGCTGCCGTCCCGAGGTGCAGACGAGTCCATGTCAGGTGCCGGCCCCGAGGGCGGACGACGTCATCGTCATCACGATCGCCAGGTGGCCGTCGCGCGACTCGATGTCGGCGGACGTCGCCAGGGTCGTGAGGACCTGCCAGGCGAAGCTGTCGAGGTCGGGGACCGGGTTGCCCGCGGTCCGGGCGCCGACCGAGATGGTCATCTGCCCCGGTGCCAGGTGGAAGCCGGTGACGAGGTCGGTGCCGTCCGCGGCGTGCTCCAGCACCATCGCGTTGGCCTCGCCGACCGCGATCCGCAGGTCCTCGATGTCGTCGATGGTGAAGTCGAGGCGCGCGGCCAGGCCGGCGGTCGTCGTCCGCAGGACCGAGGCGTAGGCGCTGTCGGCCGGCAGCCGCAGCTCGACGTCGGGACGACCGTCGGGGTGGGACGTGTCTGACATGGGGCCGGTCCTTCGCTCGTCTGGCTTCAACGCACCGACCCTAGCGCCCGCGGCGGACCGGGTCGGCGTCCGTCGGTGGCTACCCGCGCGGTTCCCGACCGAAACGTGGGAGCGACGCCGCGGACGGGGACCCGCCGCGCAGGTGCAGCGCTCCGGGCCGGGCCGCTCGGACGCCGCCTACGCTCGGGGCATGCGCGTACTCCTCACCGGCTCGGCCGGGTTCATCGGTACCGCGATCGGCCGGGCGCTCGAGGACGGCGGCCACGACGTGGTGCGGGTCGACCTGATGCTCGAGCAGGCGCACGGCTCGACCGAGGTGCCCGAGGGCACGCACCGACTCGACGTCCGCGACGCGGTCGGGTGGCCGAGCGAGCTCCTCGAGGGCGTGGACGCGGTGTGCCACCAGGCGGCCGTCGTCGGGGCCGGGGTGACCGTCGCCGACCTGCCGGCGTACGCCGCCCACAACGACCTCGGCACCGCCGCCCTGCTGGCGGCGATGCACGCCCGCGGTGTCGGGCGGCTGGTGCTGGCCTCGTCGATGGTGGTCTACGGGGAGGGTCGCTACACCTGCGCGACCCACGGCGACCAGGTCCCGCCGCCGCGTGCCGTGGCGGCGCTGGAGGCCGGCGACGTCGAGAACCACTGCGGCGTGTGCGGTGCCGACCTCGCGTGGGCGCTGGTCGACGAGGACGCTCGGCTCGACCCGCGCAGCAGCTACGCCGCCAGCAAGCTCGCCCAGGAGCACTACACCTCGGCGTGGGTCCGCCAGGCGGCGGAGTCGGGGGCGTCCGCGATCGCGCTCCGCTACCACAACGTCTACGGGCCGGGGATGCCCCGCGACACGCCCTACTCGGGGGTCGCGGCGATGTTCCGGTCCTCGCTCGAGCGCGGGGAGCGTCCCCAGGTCTACGAGGACGGCGGCCAGGTGCGCGACTTCGTCCACGTCGCCGACGTCGCGCGGGCCAACGTGCTCGCGCTGGGGGCGGTCGTGGCCGCGGACGCCGGCACCTTCGAGGCGTTCAACGTGGCCTCGGGCCACCCCGTCTCGATCCTGGACGTCGCGCGGCTGGTCGCCGAGGGCACCGACGCCCGAGTGGAGCCGCAGGTGACCGGCGGCTACCGGCTGGGCGACGTGCGGCACGTCGTGGCGTCCCCGGCGCGGGCCGAGGCCACGCTCGGCTTCCGTGCCGAGATCCTCCCGGGCACCGGGCTGCCGGCGTTCGCGACGACGCCGCTGCGCGCCTGAGCCTCACCACTGCGTGAACACGAGCTGCTGGAGCACGATGGCGCTCACGACCTGCACGGCGAGGGCCGGACGGTGCCACCTCGGGGGGAGCAGGGCAGCGCTCAGCAGCAGCCACGGCACCCAGGGCAGCCAGATCCGCTCCACCTCGGACTTGCTCATGCCGGACAGGTCGGCGACCAGCACCGCGACCGCGGCCGAGAGCGAGAGGAGCACCGCGGTGCGCCGTTCGTCGACGGCGCCGGTCACCGTGGCACGGAGCCGGGGGAGCGCACAGGCGAGGCCAGCGCCGAGCACCGGGCCGGCACCGACCACCAGCGCGGCGAGGTTGCCCCACACCCAGTAGGACTGCGGCCGGCGGCCGCCGAGGCCGGCGAGGTAGCGATCGCGCAGCGGGCCGTAGGCCTCCCACCACCAGAACCCGAGGGCGCCGAAGCCGGCCACCACGACCAGGGCGCCGCCGACCGCCCACGGCAGCGGCCGCCAGGACCTCGCGCTGGCCAGGACGGCGAGCGCGACCGGGCCGATCAGGAGCAGACCGTAGGAGAGGAACACCCCGAGCCCGAGCACCACGCCGGCGAGCACGGACCAGGCCGTCGCGCGCCGCCGGGTCCTCGCCGTCGCGGCCAGGGCGAGGGCCGCCAGGCCCCAGGCGCTCACCGTCAGGAAGACGGCGTCGGCCGAGACGGCCATCAGGACCGCGGCGGGGGTCAGGACCAGGAACGGGAGAGCCCGGCGCGCGAGCGCCTCGGCGCCCAGCGCCCGCAGGGCGACCAGCACGCCGGGCACGGCCGCAGCGGCGATGATCGTGACCGCCATGCCGACCCCGAAGGACGTGTCGACGCCCAGCCGGACGAGCAGCACGAAGAAGAGCAGCGCACCCGGTGGGTGCCCCGAGACGTGGGTCGCCCAGCTGTCGGGCTCGCCGTAGGTGATCCGGCCCACGAAGCCGTCGAGGGTCGCGGGGACGTCGGTGATCCCCCGCGCCGTGGTCAGGTACTCCCCGGGCATGTCCTCGACCCTCGAGATGCCCTCCGAGCCGTCGACGTGGGCGAGGGCCAGCAGCCAGACCAGGCCCACGGCGTACGACGCCAGGAGCAGTGCCGGCCAGCGCGCGACGCTCGCCAGACGGGGCAGGACGAGCCAGGCCACCAGGCCGACGAGCACGACCCGGACCGTGGCGAACCCGACCGACTTCACCTCGAGGTAGCCCCGCAGCGGGGGGACCGGCTCCTCGCCGGGGTAGCGCGTGCGCGAGAACGTGTCGAACGACAGCAGGTGGGGCAGCCAGAACGCCAGGACGACGAGCACGACGCCGGCCAGGGCCCCCGACCACGCCGACCTGGCCAGCCGGCGCCCCGAGGGAGGCGTCGCCGTCACGGTGCTCATCACGCCCACCCTAGGGACGGGGCGGCCTGCGGGGCGGCGTCGGCGTCCTCGACCCCGGCTTTGGGGTGGGGTGCGACCACCCGTCTCCGCCTAGGTTCGGACCCACGATGCCTGACTGCGACCTGATCCTTCCCTGCCGGGACGAGGCGGCCGCACTGCGCGGGCTGCTGCCCCGCATCCCCGACGAGTTCGAGGTGATCGTCGTCGACAACGGCTCGACCGACTCGACCGCGGACGTCGCTCGCGAGCTCGGCGCCCGCGTGGTGCACGAGCCGACGCCGGGCTACGGCGCCGCCGTCCAAGCCGGGCTGCTCGCGGCGACGAACCCCTACGTGTCGTTCATGGACGGAGACGGGTCGTTCGACCCCGCCGAGCTGCTGCCGCTCCTCGCCGAGGTGCGCAGCGGCCGCGCCGACCTCGCGGTCGGTCGCCGACGTCCGGTGTCCCGCGGCGTGTGGCCGTGGCACGCGCGTGCCGGCAACGCGCTCATCGTCGCGTGGCTGCGGCGCCGGATCGACCTCGACGCCCACGACATCGCCCCGATGCGGGTCTGCCGCCGCGAGGACCTCCTCGCCCTCGACGTGCGCGACCGACGCTTCGGCTACCCCGTCGAGCTGCTCCAGAAGGCCACCGGCGCCGGCTGGCGGTTCGCCGAGCAGGACGTCGCCTACCACCCGCGGGCCGAGGGCACCCGGTCCAAGGTCTCCGGATCGGTGCGGGGAACGGTGCGCACCGCCCGCGACTTCGCGAAGGCGCTGTCCTCGTGACCCGCCCCGCCACCGGGTACACCGTGCTCGTCGTCGCGAAGGCCCCGGTGGCCGGACGCGCGAAGACCCGTCTGGGAGCCGTCGTCGGTGACGACGGGGCCGCGGACGTCGCCGCCGCCGCCCTCCTCGACACGCTCGCCGCAGCCCGGGCGGCCGTCGGCGCCGACCGCTGCGTCGTCGCCCTGACCGGCGACCTCTACCGGGCCGCCCGCGGCGAGGAGGTCGCAGCCGCCCTCGCCGGCTGCGTGGTCGTCCCGCAGCGAGGTGACGGCTTCGACGAGCGCCTCGCCTCGGCCCACGCCGACGCCGGCGCGGTCGCCGACCGACCCGTCGTCCAGGTCGGGATGGACACCCCCCAGGTCACCGCCGGTCACCTCGACGCCGTCGCCGCCGCGCTGGCCCACCACGACGCGGTGCTCGGTGCGGCCGGGGACGGCGGCTGGTGGGTGCTCGGGCTGCGTGACGCGGCCACGGGCGGGGCCCTGCGCGGAGTCCCGATGTCGACCCCGACGACGCTCGACGACACCGCGGCCGCCCTGCGATCCGCCGGGCTCTCGGTCGGCGAGACCGTCCTCCTGCGCGACGTCGACACCGTCGACGACGCCGAGGCGGTGGCGCTCGACGCACCCGCGACCCGGTTCGCGGCGGCCTGGGCCGCGCTGGGGGCGATGAGCCCGTGATCGAGCAGTCCTTCTCGACGGTCTTCACCCACGCCCTCCAGGGCCACCCCACCGATGTCGTCGGCCTCGACGACACCCCCGGCGCGCTGCCCGTCGACACGTGGCGCCAGGCGGCCGACGAGCACGACCGGCGGATGCTCGACCTCTGCCACGGCCCGACCATCGACGTCGGCTGCGGTCCGGGACGGATGGTCGCTGCGCTGGTCGAGCGCGGCGTCCCGGCGCTCGGCATCGACGTCGTCCCGGAGGCGGTCCGGCTGACCCGCGCGCGGGGCGTGCCGGCACTGGAGCTGGACGTCTTCGGCTCGGTGCCCGACGAGGGGACCTGGGGGACCGCCCTGCTCGCCGACGGCAACGTCGGCATCGGCGGCGACCCCGTCGCGCTCCTCGCCAGGCTCCGGGACCTCGTCGCGCCCGCCGGCCGCATCGTCGCCGAGCTGGCCGCCCCCGGCGTCGCGACCAGGAACATGTGGGCGACGATCGAGTGCGCCGAGAGCCGCAGTCGCCGCTTCCGGTGGGCCGTCCAGGGGGTCGACGACGTCGACACGCTGGCACGCCGGACCGGGCTGCGTGTCCGCTCCACCGCGACCTTCGGCGGTCGTTGGTGTGTCGTGCTGACGAGGACGTCGGCCCGCCCGGTCCGCTGAGCCGCGTGCCTTCCGGCCGCTAGGCGCGTCCGCGACGGCGCACGAGGACGACGGCGACGACGGCCAGGGCGACGAGGGCGGCGGCGAGGAGCGGCGCCCGATCCTGGCGGACGGCGCCGGTGCCTGTGCCGGCGGCGGGCACGCCCGCGGGCACGCCGCCGGGCACGGGCACGGCGCGCCGGTCGGGCAGCGGTGCGGGGGGCGGCGGGTCCGACGGCGTCCGGCGAGGCGCTCGGAGGCGGGCGACCAGGTAGGCGGCGAGACCCAGGAGCACGATCGCCGAGCACAGCAGCGCCCAGCGCAGCAGGAAGGGGTCCTGGGTCTGGCCGGTGGCGCGCTGGTAGGTGTCGGCCCCGTGACGGATGATCCCGGGCAGGAACAGCACGGTGACCAGGGCGCAGGCCATGAGCGGGACGCGCACGTAGTTCACGGCCGGGACGGGGATCCTCCGCCCCGCGTGCCGTCGGCGTCCACGGGTGCCGGTGCCTGCGCGGCGACGCGTCGTGGCCCGGGCGATGACGGTGTCGGCGGCCGCGATCGTCGGGTACAGGACCAGGTCGTGCACGACGGCCGCGCCGATGAACCAGACGGCGATCGACTGCCACCAGACCTCCGGGTCCCACAGCGCGTCGAGGCCGATCGTCCGCACGGTGTGGACGGCCAGGGCGAGACCGGCGAGGAGCAGCAGGAGGTGGGCCGGGCCGGCGCCGTAGCTGCGCCGGAACCGCGTGAGGAGGGGGGTCGGGGTGCGCACCGTCAGCCCGCCTCGAAGTCGATGGTGCCGACCCACTTGGTGCAGTGGACGCCGGGGATGGCCGGCACCATGATCCGGGCGGGGTAGCCGTGGTCGAGGGGGAGGTCCCCGCCGTTGACCCGGAGCGCGAGCATCGAGTCCGCGTGGTCGACCTGGTTGCCCTGCAGGGTGGCGGCGCGGAACAGCCCGGACTCCTGGATCGACTCGACGCGGGCCGACGACGGCTCGGTGACGCCGGCGAGCCGAGCAAGGTCGCGCAGCCGGACGCCGGTCCAGGTCTGGGTCGTCGACCAGCCCTCGACGCACGCGATCGGCAGGGTGGCGGTGTGCTGGGGCAGGGCGAGCAGCTGCTCGCGGGTCAGCGAGACCTCGACGGCGCCGCCGGTCAGGGTCAGCCGCCAGCTCTCGACGGCCTCGCGGCTGATGCCCGCTGCCTCGGCGGTCTTGTTGACGGGGAAGGTGCCCGCGGGCTGGCGGCCCCGGGGCATCAGCACGGCGGCGTACCGGGAGACGCCGCCGACGGTCTGGCCGGCGGTCAGGACGAGGACCAGCAGGCTCCCACCGCCGACCAGGCCCAACGCTCCGCGCCGGCTCAGGGTCGGCGGGTCGGGGTCGGTGGGGATCAGTCCGTGACTCGGCCCGGTCTCGGGGCGGGTCTGGTCGCGACCGGTGCGCATCACCTCGCGCAGCGAGGTCCCGCGCAGCGAGCGGACCATCGTGGCGAGCTTGAGCGGGACGTGGACGAGGAACCCGGCCATGAAGACCCACGCGCCGTAGTAGTGGGCGGTGTAGAAGCTGAAGCCGAAGACGTAGTCGTACTGGATGTTCAGCACACCGGTGACGATCTCGAACAGCAGGCCGCCGACCAGCATGAGCAGGGAGATCCGTTCCAGGACCTGCGCGAGCGAACGCGCGGGCGGCCACTGGAACAGCTTGGGGATGACCGACCACAGCTTGGCGAGGACCACGGGGATGACGACCAGACCGAGGCCGACGTGCAGACCCTGGTTGAGACGGTAGAGCCAGGGCGGGTCGGTCGGCCAGTCGAAGTCCGGCAGCCGCAGGAACCCGACGTCGCCGGGATAGGCCTGGTCGAACTGGGGGCCGTAGGCGCTGTAGGAGAGCAAGCCCGTGACCGTGACGACCGGAAGGACGACGAGCAGCACGAGACCGAGGACCGAGGTCAGCCACGGGCCGCGCAGCGGGCTGCGCCACCGGACGTCGAGTCCCAGTGGACGACGGCGAGCCACCGCCCGCCAGAGGGGGGCGGGGAACCCGAACCCCGACTCGTCAGGGTCCTGTGCTGGGTCGCGCATCCCGGGGGACCAGCCTCTCCGTGGCGGTGGGCTCACGTTATCGTCGTGCGTCCGAGCGGTGCTTCGGGTGCTGGCTGAGGCGCGGTGCCGGGCCGACGTCGGGTGGTCCCGCCCCACGACGAGCACCACCCGCCGACCCATAGTGCCCCAACGGAAGCGGTCGGCGGGTGGTGGACCGGGTGCCGCGCGGCACGGGGGCCGTGCGCGCGGCCGGGTGCGGGTGTCCCTCGGTGTCGAGGCACGGGCCCCTACGCACCAGGCAGGGCCCGTGCCCCGCTCAGGGGTGGGCCCGCGAGCGACCGGCTGGACGTGGGCCAGCCGGCCGCAGTGCGAGGTGCCTCGCAGTGGTCATCGTCCGGTCGTGCTGTCGATCAGGAGGGGACGTCGACGGTGATCTTGGCGATGCCGACCAGCAGGTCGGGGGTCACCTGGTCGGTGCCGAAGGTCTCGTTGAGCAGCGGGGCGGCCACCGGGGAGATCTTGACCTCGGTGCCCTCGAGGATCGCGGTGCTGCCCTCGGTCTGCAGGGGCTTCAGCGTGCGACCGTCGAGCTGGAAGAGGAAGGCGCTCGTGACGGCGACCTTGCCGTTGACGGTGACGTCGCCGTAGACGCGGGAGACGCCGGGGTCGACGTTGAAGTTGGTGAGCTCGACCGTCGTGTCGCCGGCGGTCAGCGACAGGCCAGAGCCCTCGTGCTGGATCTGGCCGATCACGTAGGGGTCGACCTCGTCGGGCTCGAAGACCGAGACGTTCCCGCCGGTGATCGGGAAGATCAGCGAGCCGTCCTCCAGCTTCGCGGTCCCGACGACGCCGGGGGTCAGCTTGAGCGCGGTGAGGGCGTCGGTGAAGCCCTTGTCGAGCGCGATCTGGGTGTCCTGGCCCTCGAGGGCGTCGATGGCCGCGACGGCCTGCGGCTTGGCGCTCGAGGAGCTGTCGGAGCTGGAGGAGGCGGGGGTCGTGTCGTCCTCGGATCCGCACGCGGTGAGCGGGATGGCGAGGAGCGCGATGCCGGCGATGCCGGCGATGCCGCGCTTGATGTTCAGGGCGTTGGTGCGCATGGAGCACTTCCTTCGTTGCTCAAGGACGCCGAGCTGGCGTCTCTTGCAGGAAGTGGTTCGCCGCGACCGGTCACCCTGACTGGTCGGCGGTACGAGACCCGCGTCACTCGTGCGGCCAGAGGTGCGCGGCCGACCCGTCGGACCCGTCGGACCCGCCCCAACCTGCACGAAAAACGCCAGGTGGACGCCGACCGGGATCCTTCGACGGTGTCGAGGAGCCTGGCGACGTCCACCGGGTGGTGGTGCGTCCGGGACGAGCCCGGGTGACTCAGGCCTTCTTGGTCTCCCAGAAGATCGCGGCGATCTCGTCGATCTTGGCCAGCAGCTGGTCGGCGACGTCGGCGTCCATGGTGCCCTTGGTGCCGGAGGCGCCGGCGAGCTTGGTGGCCTCGTTGACCAGCGAGTGCAGCTGGGGGTACTTCTCGAAGTGCGGGGGCTTGAAGTAGTCGGTCCACAGCACCCAGAGGTGGTGCTTGACCAGCTCGGAGCGCTGCTCCTTGATGATCACGGCACGGGTGCGGAAGTCGGGGTCGTCGTTGTCGGCGAGCTTGCCGATGACGGCCTTGATCGACTCGGCCTCGATGCGGGCCTGGGCGGGGTCGTAGACGCCGCAGGGCAGGTCGCAGTGGGCCTGGACCTCGAGGGTCGGGGCGAAGAAACGGGGGAGCAGGCGGGAGAGCATGCGGGTCCTCTCGATCAGGAGATGGTGCGGTGCTTGCGACACTACTCCGCGTGGACGACGTCGAGCCCAGACCCCTGGGGGTGCCCATCCTGCGGATGGTGGTGGTGCGCGGGCGCTCGATGCTGCCGTCGTTGCGCCCCGGCGACCGGCTCCTCGTCCGGGCCCGCCGCGTGCCGCGGGTGGGGGACGTCGTCGTGGCGCGCTTCGCCGACGGGACGGCGGTGGTCAAGCGGGTCGCCGAGCGGCGCGCCACCGGCTGGTGGCTGCTCAGCGACAACGCCGCCGAGGGGCTCGCCGACTCGCGGGCCCGGGGCGCCGTCCCCGACGAGGCCGTGCTCGGCGTCGTGACGTGGCGGATCTGGCCGCGGCCGGGACGGATGGCCCGTCGAGTGTGATCCGGGTCTCTCCGGACGGGCCGGACCGGTGCCGGTCGTTGTGGAAGTATCCCGAAGGTGGCTGACACCGAGCAGGGCACCGACGAGGGCACCGTGAGCGGGAAGGCCTCGCACCCGCGTGCCGGCGACCCCGTCTTCGACCTGCACGTAGGCGGCAAGATGCAGACGGTCTCGACGGTCGCTCTCGACGGGCGCGACGACCTCTCGCTCGCCTACACGCCGGGCGTGGCCCTGGTGTGCGAGGCGATCGCGGCCGATCCGTCGCTGACCCAGCACTACACCTGGGTCCCCAACGTGGTGGCGATCGTCTCCGACGGCACCGCCGTCCTCGGCCTCGGCGACATCGGCCCGGCGGCCGCGATGCCGGTGATGGAGGGCAAGGCGGTCCTGTTCAAGCAGTTCGGCGGCGTCGACGCCGTCCCGATCTGCCTCGACACCACCGACACCGAGGAGATCATCGAGACCGTCGCCCGGCTCGCCCCCAGCTTCGGCGGCGTCAACCTCGAGGACATCTCCGCCCCGCGCTGCTTCGAGATCGAGGACCGCCTCAAGGAGCGCCTCGACATCCCCGTCTTCCACGACGACCAGCACGGCACCGCCGTGGTCGCGCTCGCCGCGCTGACCAACGCGCTCCGCCTCACCGGCCGGACGGCGTCCTCGACCCGCGTGGTCATCTCCGGTGCCGGCGCGGCCGGCGTCGCCATCGCCAAGATCCTGCTCGAGGCCGGGATCGAGGACCTCGCCGTCACCGACCGCAAGGGCGTCGTGCACTCCGGGCGCGGCGACCTCACACCGGTGAAGAAGGCGCTCGCCGAGATCACCGCCGACCGGTCCGGTCGCACCGGCAGCCTCGCCGACGTCCTCGACGGCGCCGACGTCTACCTCGGCGTCTCCGGCGGCACGATCCCCGAGGAGGACGTCGCGCGGATGGCCCCCGAGGCGATCATCTTCGCGATGGCCAACCCGACGCCCGAGGTGCACCCGGAGGTCGCGCACCGCTACGCCCGTGTCGTCGCCACCGGCCGCTCGGACTTCCCGAACCAGATCAACAACGTGCTGGCGTTCCCGGGCATCTTCCGCGGCGCCTTCGACGTGCACGCGAGCGCGATCACCGAGGGCATGAAGGTCGCCGCCGCCACCGCGCTGGCCGACCTCGTGGGCGACGACCTCGCCGAGGACTACGTCATCCCGTCGCCGTTCGACCCGCGGGTCGGACCGGCCGTCGCCGCCGCGGTGTCCGCCGCAGCCCGCGCCGACGGCGTCGCGCGGGCCTGACCGGCCGGCTCAGCCGCCGGTGGCGTTCGGGTCGCGCCAGGTGCGCTCGAACGGGAGCCGCCAGGCGTGCGGGGCGATGAGCTGGTGGATCGCGTTGGGTCCCCAGGAGCCGGGGATGTAGCCGCGGACCGGGGTCGGGTTGTTCAGCAGCGCCTCCGACTTCTCCCACAGCGTCTCGATGCCGGCCGCCGAGGTGAACAGCGTGTGGTCGCCGCGCATGGCGTCGTGGATCAGCCGCTCGTAGGCCTCCAGCACGTACCCCGACGCCGTCGTGTCGACGGTCGCGAACTGCATCGACAGCTTCTCCAGCTTCATCCCCGGGCCGGGGCGCTTGCCGTAGAACGACAGCGACATCCGCGACTGGTCGGCCAGGTCGAACGTCAGGTGGTCGGGGCCCTGGGTGCCGGCGTTCGAGCCCGCAGGGAACATCGAGAGCGGGGGCTCCTTGAAGGCGATCGAGATGATCCGGGCGCCCTCGGCGAGCTTCTTCCCGGTGCGCAGGTAGAACGGGACGCCGGCCCAGCGCCAGTTGTCGATCTCGACCTTGAGCGCGATGAAGGTCTCGGTGTCGGAGTCGTCGGCGACCTGCTCCTTGCCCCGGTACCCGCCGTACTGGCCGCGGACGACGTTGTGCGGCTCGATCGGCCGCATCGAGCGGAAGACCTTGAGCTTCTCCTCGCCGATCGGGCCGGGCGCCAGCGTGGTCGGCGGCTCCATCGCCATGAACGCCAGCACCTGCATGAGGTGGGTGACGACCATGTCGCGGTAGGCCCCGGTCGACTCGTAGAACTTGGTGCGCCCCTCCAGCCCGAGGGTCTCCGGGACGTCGATCTGCACGTGGTCGATGAAGTTGCGGTTCCAGATCGGCTCGAAGAGGCCGTTGGCGAACCGGAAGGCCAGGATGTTCTGCGCGGCCTCCTTGCCCAGGAAGTGGTCGATGCGGAAGACCTGGTCCTCGTCGAAGACCTGGTGCACCTCGTCGTTGAGCGCCTTCGCCGAGGCCAGGTCGGTGCCGAAGGGCTTCTCCATGATGACCTTGGCCCGGTCGACCAGGTCGGCGTCGGCGAGCTCGTGGATGACGTCGAGCGCGGCCTTGGGCGGCACGCTCAGGTAGTGCAGGCGGCCGACCTCGACCGGGCCGATCTCCGCGGTCAGCTCGGCCTCGCACTCCTTGACCACCGAGGCCAGGGCACTCGGGCCGGCCGCGGTGGGGATGTAGCGCAGCCGCGCCGAGAACGGTGCCCAGCGCTCGTCGGTGATGTCGCCCTTGCCGAACTCCTCGCACGCCGCGCGGGCCAGGACGTCGAACTGCTCGGTGTCGAGCTCCTCGAGGGAGGTCCCGATGACCCGGCAGTCGGGCATGAGGTTGGCCTCGACGAGCCGCAGGAGGGCCGGTAGCAGCTTGCGCTTGGCCAGGTCCCCGGTCGCGCCGAAGATGACGATGACGTACGGCTGCTCCATGTCTTCCACGGTAGACCTCACACGTTGCGAGAAGGTGACGCGGCTACTCTCGCAGGATGTTCGCCGTTTACGCAGAGTCCTTCTCGCCCGACTCGCCGCTCGACGGGCTCGTCCTCGGTGAGCGACCCGACCCGGTCGCCCCCGACGGCTGGACCACCGTGGAGGTCAAGGCCGCCTCGCTCAACCACCACGACGTGTGGTCGCTGCGCGGCGTCGGTCTCAAGCAGGAGCAGCTCCCGATGATCCTGGGCTGCGACGCCGCCGGCCTCGACGAGGACGGCAACGAGGTCGTCGTCCACGCCGTGATCAGCGACCCCGCGTGGACCGGCGACGAGACCTTCGACCCGAGGCGCTCGCTGCTCTCCGAGCGGCACCAGGGCACGCTCGCCGAGCGGGTCGCCGTCCCACGCCGCAACGTCGTCCCGAAGCCGGCGTCCCTGTCGTTCGCCGAGGCCGCCTGCCTGCCGACCGCCTGGCTCACGGCGTACCGGATGCTGTTCACCCGCGGCGGCCTCACCGCCGGCGACACCGTGCTCGTGCAGGGCGCGGGCGGCGGCGTCGCGACGGCCTGCATCATCCTGGCGCGTGCCGCGGGGCTGCGGGTCCTGGCCACCAGCCGCGACGAGGCCAAGCGTGCGCGGGCCCTCGAGATCGGCGCCCACGACGTCTTCGAGTCCGGTGCCCGGCTGCCGCTGAAGGTGGACGCCGTCATGGAGACCGTCGGCCGGGCCACCTGGTCGCACTCGATCCGGGCACTGCGCCCCGGCGGCACCCTCGTCACCAGCGGGACGACGTCCGGGCCGAAGCTCGACGACGCCGAGCTCACCCGGATCTTCTTCCTCCAGCTCAGTGTCGTCGGCTCGACGATGGGCACCCGCGACGAGCTCGCCTCGCTGGTGAACCTGCTCGACGCGACCGGCACGAAGCCGCTCGTCGGCCGTGAGGTCCCGCTGACCGAGGCGCGCGACGGGTTCGCCGCGATGGCCGGCGGCGACGTCTTCGGCAAAATCGTCTTCACCCGGTGAACCCCGGTTCCCTGAACGCCGGTCCGGCGAGCGCCGACCCGGTGCGCGTCGGCTGATGGGGACCCACCTCGTCACCGGGGCCGGCTCGGGCATCGGCGCCGCGCTCGCGCAGGCCCTGATGGTCCGCGACGAGCAGCTGGTGCTGCCGGCCCGGTCGGCGCGGCGCGCGGCCGAGCTCGCCGAGCGCTACCCCGGCGCGCAGACGTTCGTCGCCGACCTCGCCGACCCGTCGTCGCTGGTCGTTCCCGAGCTCGACCGGCTCGACTCGCTGCACCACGTCGCCGGCGTCGTGGACCTCGCGCCGGTGGCGGAGGTGACGACGGCGTCGCTGCGGGAGCACCTCGACGTCAACCTGGTCGCGCCGGTCGTGCTGACCCGGCTCCTGCTGCCCGCGCTGCGCGCCGCGCACGGGCTCGTGGTGTTCGTGAACTCCTCGGCCGGTCTCGTCGCCAACCCCGACTGGGCGGCTTACGCCGCCTCCAAGTTCGGGCTGCGCGCCGTCGCCGACGCGCTGCGCGGCGAGGAGGCGGGCAACGGCGTCCGCGTCACGACGGTCTTCCCCAGCCGGACCGCGACCCCGATGCAGGAGAAGGTGCACGAGCAGGAGGGGCGCGCCTACGACGCGGCGCGGTGGATCAGCCCGGAGACCGTGGCGGACACGATCCTGCACGTGCTCGACCTCTCCGACGACGCGACCATCCCGGAGGTCACCGTGCGTCCGGTCGTGCCCTTCACCGGACGCTGACGCGCGGAGCGCCCGACGGGTCCGGCCTCAGAGCGTGGGACGCCGGTCGGCCCACGGCTGGGCGTCCTCGAGCTGGCCGGCCAGGCTGAGCAGCTGCGCGTCGGCACCGAGCCGGCCGACGAGCTGGACGCCGATCGGCAGCCCGGCCGCGGTCCAGTGCAGCGGCACCGTCATCGCCGGGCGTCCGGTCAGGTTCGCCAGCTGCGTGTAGGGCACCCAGCCGAGGTTCTGGCTGATCATCGTCTCGACGATCGGCGTCAGGCGCAGGACGCTGGCGGAGCGCGCGGTCAGCAGCGCCTTCTGGGCCAGGCGCACGGGCAGCGGTGCGTCGAAGGCGCCGATGCGCGGGGGAGCGGTCGCGGTGGTGGGCGTGAGCAGCAGGTCGCGGGTCTCGTGGAACTCGGCCAGGCGGCGTACGTGGGCGTGCCGGTTCTCCAGGGAGCGCACGAAGTCGACCGGGCTGGTCGCCCGGCCGAGCGCGGCCATGGTGAGCGTGTCGGCCTCGAACCCGCCGTCGCCGCTGCCGGTGAGCCGCTTCGCCTCGTCGACGGAGAAGGCGCAGTAGACGAACCAGCTGGTGAGGAAGTCCTTGGCCAGCGTGGCGTCGTCGAACGGCTGGACGTCGAGCACCTCGACGTCGTGCCCGAGCTGCTCGAGCAGCTCGGCGGCCGCCGTGGTCGCGGCGGTCGCCTCGGGGTCGGGGTCGGGGTTGATGGCGCTCGCCGTGCAGACCGCGATCCGCAGCCGGCCGGGCTCGCGCAGCGCGGCGTCGGCGTAGCTGCCCTCCGCCATCCGGGGCAGGTACGGCGAGCTCGGGATCGCCCCGGCGAGCAGGTCGAGCATCGCGGCGCTGTCACGGACGCTGCGGGAGATGACGCCGTGGGTCGCCGTCCCGCCGAGCGGCTCGCCCTGGGCGGGGCCGGCCGGGACGAGGCCGCGGGTGGCCTTGAGCCCGAACAGGCCGCACGCGGACGCGGGGATCCGGATCGACCCGCCGCCGTCGCTGGCACCGGCGCACGGGACGATGCCGGCCGCGACCGCGGCGGCCGCACCGCCGGAGGAGCCGCCGGGCGTGTGGTCGGTGTTCCAGGGGTTGCGGGCCGGACCGTAGAGCTCGGGCTCGGTGATGCCCTTCGCGCCGAACTCGGGGGTGTTGGTCTTGCCGAAGATCACCAGGCCGGCGTCCAGCCAGCGCTGCACGACCGTCGCGTGCTCGGTGGCCGGCAGCGTCGACAGCGACCGCGAGCCGCCGCTGGTGGGGTAGTGCCGGACGTCCTGGCCGAGGTCCTTGACGAGGAACGGGACGCCGGCGAACGGTCCGTCCGTGCTCGCGTCGTCGGGCGGGTCGACGTCGACGACGATCGCGTTGATCCGGTCGTTGACCGCCGCCATCCGCTCGCGGGCCGCCCGCAGCAGCTCGGCGGGCGTGCTCTGCCCGGTGCGGACCAGCTCGGCCAGGCCGACGGCGTCGTGCTGCGCGTACTCCTCGTGCTCCATGCCGAACACCCTAGGAGCCGCGCGACGACGGCGCAGCGGACGCGCTCAGGCTCGCGAGGTCCAGTTGAGTGCGCCGACGAGCACCATCCGCAGCTGGGTGCGGGCGGTCTCGGCGACCTCCCTCTCGAGGTCGAGCCGGCCGGCGGCGACCAGGATCGCCTCGGCGGTGCTGACCATCGCCCCGACGATCAGGGTCGACAGGACGCGCAGGTCGGAGGCCGACCACGGCTCGGTGCCCGGCATCCGGGCCAGGTCGGTGGCCAGCTCGCGCTCGGCGAGCTCGACCTGGTGGCGGATCGCCTCACGGACCGGCAGTGGACCGGCCGCGCGCTCGCGGACGATGAACTCGAAGTGCTGGCGCTGCTGGTGCACGTGGGTGACGAGGATGTCGACCGACCGGTCGACGATGTCGCGGAACGTCGGATCGCTGCTGCGGACCTCGCGCAGCATCGCCCGCAGCGACACGAACGACTCGTCGACGAGCGCCAGGCCGAGGTCGTCGAGGGAGTCGAAGTGCCGGTAGAACGCGGTCGGCACGATGCCGACCTCCTTGGTGACCTGGCGCAGCGAGAGGGCGACCAGGCTGCTGTCCTCGCAGAGCGTGAGCGTGGCGTCGAGGAGGGCGCGGCGGGTCCGCTCCTTGCGCTCGACCCGGGTCTCGGTCATCGGCCGATCCTAGCCAGTGCACGTGTGTCCACGCTCACCGTGCGGAGGTCTTGACCGCGTGCGGGACCTCCGGAATGGTTTCGGTGTACAGACGTACACCGAAACGGAGGCGCCATGAGCACCACCGCCCCATCGCCGGCCCCGACCCCCGGACTCTCGTGGGGCACGCGGGTGCTGCGCTCCCGCGTCCTGGCCGCTCTCGCCTCGCCGCACGGCGTCGACCGCTACCTCGAGCTGGTGAACCCGATGTGGGCCGCCGAGGAGGTCCGCGCCCGCGTCGTCGAGGTCCGCCGGGAGACGCCGTCGGTCGCCACCGTCGTGCTGCAGCCGACGTCCACCTGGCGTGGGCACCGCGCCGGTCAGTACGTGCAGGTCGGCATCGACCTCCCCGGCTCGGCCAAGCGGCTCACCCGTTGCTTCACCGTCTCCTCGGCCGCATCGGTGCCGGGGGAGCAGATCACCCTGACCGTCCGGGCCCACGAGGACGCCGACGGACGCCAGAGCGTCTCGAAGGCGCTCGGCGAGGTCCGACCCGGCACCGTGCTGCACCTCAGCCAGGCGCAGGGTGCCTTCACCCTCGACGAGAGCCCCGCGACCCCGACCAACAATCACCTGCTCCTCCTCACCGGTGGGTCGGGCATCACCCCGGCCATGTCGATCCTGCGCACCCTGCTGCGCGACGGGTACGACGGCCGGGCGGGCCGCAAGGTGACCTTCCTGCACTACGCCCGCTCGCCCGAGGACCAGATCTACGCCGACGAGCTCGCCGCGATCGCCGCGGCCGACAACGACGTCACGGTGCACCTGCGCCACGGCGAGCAGGTGTTCTCGGAGCTCGAGCTGCGCCGGCTGGTGCCGGCCTACCGCGACACCGACACCTGGGTCTGCGGCCCGTCCGGGCTGACCGACCTGGTCACCACGGCGTACGCCGGCTCGTCCCGGCTGCGCACCGAGCTCTTCAAGGCCCCGCGCGCCGGCGCCGGCAGCGCCGGGGGCGACGTGGCCTTCACCCGCTCCGGCGCCGAGGGCACCAACACCGGCGCGACCCTGCTCGAGCAGGCCGAGGCACTCGGTCTCCGTCCCGAGTCCGGCTGCCGGATGGGCATCTGCTTCTCCTGCACCTCCCGCAAGACCGAGGGCACCGTCCGCAACGTGCTGACCGGTGCCACCTCGTCGGCTCCCGACGAGGACATCCAGATCTGCGTCAGCGCCCCCGTCGGCGACTGCGCAGTCGAGCTCTGAGAGGGAACGCCATGACCACCGCACCCCAGCTTGACCACCTCGACCCGCTCCTCGACCCGCTCCTCGACCCGCTCCTCGACCCGGTGCGCGATGCGATCGACGTCGAGGCGACGAGGAAGCTCACCGCCGAGCAGCTCGACGCGTTCGGCGCCGAGCTCGACGCCATCCGCCGGCGCATCCTCGACGACCTCGGCGAGGAGGACGCCGACTACATCCGGCGGGTCGTGCGGATCCAGCGCGGCTTCGAGGTGGCCGGCCGCGCGCTGTTCTACCTGCCGCCCGCCTGGCCGCTCGCGGTCGGCGCGCTCGCCGTCTCCAAGATCATCGAGAACATGGAGATCGGCCACAACGTCATGCACGGCCAGTACGACTGGATGGGCGACCCGGGCCTCAACTCCCGCATGTACGACTGGGACAACGTCTGCCCCGGCGAGCAGTGGAAGTACAGCCACAACTACATCCACCACACGTTCACCAACGTCCTCGGCAAGGACCGCGACATCGGCTACGGCATCCTCCGGATGGACGAGGACCAGAAGTGGCACCCCTACTACCTCGGCAACCCGCTCTACGCGCTCCTGCTGATGGTGTTCTTCGAGTGGGGGGTCGCGATGCACGACCTCGAGGTCGAGAACCTCGTCGCCGGCAAGCGCCGGCTGGAGGAGAACAAGGCGCTGCACGCCGGGATCATGCGCAAGGTGAGGCGCCAGGCGCTCAAGGACTACGTGCTCTTCCCCGCGCTGACCGGCCCGCTGTTCCCGCTGACGCTGGCCGGCAACGCGACCGCCAACCTGATCCGCAACGTCTGGGCCTTCAACATCATCTTCTGCGGCCACTTCCCGGCCGGCGTCGCCACCTTCACCGAGGAGGAGTGCGAGGACGAGTCGCGCGGGCACTGGTACTACCGCCAGCTGCTCGGCTCGGCCAACATCACCGGCAGCCCGCTGTTCCACCTGATGACCGGCAACCTGTCGCACCAGATCGAGCACCACCTCTTCCCCGACCTGCCCGCGCGGCGCTACCCCCAGGTCGCCGAGGAGGTCCGGGAGATCTGCCAGCGCTACGGCCTCACCTACAACACCGGCCCCCTCGGCAGGCAGCTGGCGAGCGTCGCGAGGAAGATCTGCCGGATGGCCCTGCCGCCGAGGAACGGCTGACGGGCACACTGGAGCCATGACCGACCACCTGTCGAAGTCCGAGATCGCGAAGGACTCCCTCCAGGCCGCCGCCGAGGCCGCCGCCACGACGGTCGGTGAGGTCACCACGATCATCACCCGCGCCGTCCAGGACGTCGCCGGCGTGCTCGGAGGCTTCGCGACCGAGGTCTTCGAGATCCGTGACTCCGCCCGCAGGGCCGGCGAGGAGCACGACCCCGACGCCTGAGCCAAGTCGGTCAGGGGCGGCCGTCGAGCCGGCGCACCAGCACCTGCGGCGCCATCACCCGGTAGCTCTCGGTGACCAGCTCGGCGACCTCGTCCCAGTCGGTGTCGTCGCGCAGCAGCAGGGCGACCACCCCTGGCGCCCACGGCGGCCGGAGGTACGGCGGCCCGGCGCTGCTCAGCGCCAGGAGCTCCTCGCCGGTGGAGCGGAGCACCACGGCCGGCGCCGGCTCGGCGACCACCCCCGGCGCGTACTCCTCGACGTGGGCGGGCGTCAGGACCAGCACGTGCGCGAACGTCCTCCTCCGCACCCGCCACCGCACGCCGGTCCACGCCTCCTCCTCGTAGGCGTCGGGCAGCGACGTCGCCGTCCGCGCGACCCGCTCGACCAGCGCCGGGTCCGGCTCCGGACGTCCCACGACCACCTCCGCTCGCCGGCCCGCGCGACTCAGCCGAACGACATCCGGAACGACGCCATGCGCGACGACGACAGGGCGCGCGCCCCGCGCAGGAACGCGAGCGGCCCGTCGTCGGCGAAGTCCCAGCGGGCGCGGGCGGGCAGGATCTTGGCATTGCCGCCGAACGTGACGGTCCGGTCGCCCCCGCCCTCGGCGAGGCCGGGCTGCCACAGACCCATGCGGAACGGCAGCCGCGGCGCCACCCGCGAGACGTCGCGGAACGTCGCGCTCGCGATCGGACGTCGGCCCAGGGACGCCGACCAGTCGGTCGTCGTGACCGGCCCGCGGTGGGCGGAGTCGAGGTCGAAGTCGCACAGGCCCTTGGGGATCGCCCACAGCTCGCGGCCACCGGCGAGCGAGGCGGGGGAGTCGACCCAGATGTCGGTGATCGAGCCGCGCCGGCCCCGGCCCTCCCTCCGCGGGAGCGCCCGCGCCACCAGCAGCTCGGAGTAGGTGAGCGGGCTGCCCTCGTCGTAGGAGACGAACGCGGCGCCGTACAGGCCCCTCGGGTGGTCGCCGGCGTCGTGGCCGAGCCGGAACAGGGTCAGCCACAGCGACCCGACCATCCGCCACGGAGGATCGGGGTAGGCGACCCGGTCGTGCGGGAGCTCCGGGTGCTCGGCGGGCGAGGTCATGGCCCGACCCTAGTGAAGCCAGGACTACGCTCGCGAGCGTGATCGTCGTCAACCGCTTCCGCGTGCCCGAGGACGACGGCGCGGCGTTCCGCACCGACCTGCAGCGGGCGCACGACGCCCTGGCCGAGCGCCCCGGCTACCTGACCGGCACGATCGGCCGCAACGTCGACGACCCCGAGCTCTGGGTGCTCACCACCACCTGGGAGCACGTCGGCGCCTACCGGCGCGCGCTGTCGGCCTACGACGTGAAGCTGCACGCCGTCCCGACGCTCGGGCGGGCGCTCGACGAGCCCAGCGCCTACGAGGTCGCGGCCGTCGGGACCGACCTGAATATCCGGCAGACGCGCTCGTTAGGCTGAACGCTCCCGATCGACAGCCAGTCGACCGCACCAGCACGTTCCAGCACTAGGAGCTCTCCCGTGGCCAAGCCGCCGCCGTCCGCCGTCGACAACGTCGTCTCCCTCGCCAAGCGCCGGGGCTTCGTCTACCCGTGCGGGGAGATCTACGGAGGCACGCGCTCGGCCTGGGACTACGGCCCGCTCGGGGTCGAGCTCAAGGACAACATCAAGCGCCAGTGGTGGAAGTCCATGGTGCAGATGCGCGACGACGTCGTCGGTCTCGACTCCAGCGTGATCCTGCCGCGCCAGACGTGGGAGGCCAGCGGCCACGTCGCGACCTTCGCCGACCCGCTCACCGAGTGCCAGAGCTGCCACAAGCGCTTCCGCGCCGACCACCTGCAGGAGGCCGCCGCCGAGAAGAGGGGCGGCGACACCAATCCCGACGACATCGACCTGGCCACCCTCGCCTGCCCCAACTGCGGCACCCGTGGCGCGTGGACCGAGCCGCGCGCGTTCTCCGGCCTGCTCAAGACCTACCTCGGCGTCGTCGACGACGAGTCCGGTCTGCACTACCTGCGCCCCGAGACCGCGCAGGGCATCTTCCTGAACTTCCAGAACGTCGTCACCAGCAGCCGCGCGAAGCCGCCGTTCGGCATCGCGCAGGTCGGCAAGAGCTTCCGCAACGAGATCACGCCCGGCAACTTCATCTTCCGCACCCGCGAGTTCGAGCAGATGGAGATGGAGTTCTTCGTCAAGCCGGGCGAGGACGAGGAGTGGCACCAGTACTGGATCGACGAGCGCACCCGCTGGTACGTCGACCTCGGCGTCGACCCCGACAACCTGCGCCACTACGAGCACGCGCAGGAGAAGCTGAGCCACTACTCCAAGCGCACCGTCGACATCGAGTACCGCTTCCGCTTCCAGGGCTCGGAGTGGGGCGAGCTCGAGGGCATCGCCAACCGCACCGACTTCGACCTCAAGACGCACAGCGAGGCCTCCGGCAAGGACCTCAGCTACTTCGACCAGGCCAACAACGAGCGCTACGTGCCCTACGTCATCGAGCCGGCGGCCGGGCTGAGCCGCAGCTTGATGACGTTCCTGGTCGACGCCTTCCACGAGGACGAGGCGCCCAACACCAAGGGTGGGGTCGACAAGCGCACCGTGCTGCGCCTCGACCCGCGCCTGGCGCCGGTCAAGGTCGCCGTCCTGCCGCTGAGCCGCAACGCCGACCTGTCGCCGAAGGCCCGCGACCTCGCCGCCGAGCTGCGCCGCGGCTGGAACGTCGACTTCGACGACGCCGGCGCCATCGGCAAGCGCTACCGCCGCCAGGACGAGATCGGCACGCCGTACTGCGTGACCGTCGACTTCGACACCCTCGACGACCTCGCCGTCACCGTGCGCGAGCGCGACTCGATGGCCCAGGAGCGGGTGTCCCTCGACCGGATCTCCGCCTACTTCGCCGAGCGGTTCGTCGGCTGCTGATCCGCCCACCGCGCCGACCCGTCAGCGGTCGCTGACGGGTCGGCGTGCTTTTCGTCCGGGGTGCGCGGACCACGCATCATGGAGGGGTGACCTCCCCTCTCCAGCTCGGCCCGCTGCGGGTCGAGACCCCCGTGGTGCTGGCCCCGATGGCCGGCATCACCAACGCCGCGTACCGCCGGCTCTGCGCCGAGCAGGGCGCCGGCCTCTACGTCTGCGAGATGATCACCTCGCGCGGCCTCGTCGAGCGCGACGAGACCACCATGAGCATGCTCGTCTTCGACGAGCTGGAGACGACCCGCTCGGTGCAGCTCTACGGCACCGACCCGGTCTACGTCGCCAAGGCCACCGAGATCCTGTGCGGGGAGTACGGCGTCGCGCACGTCGACCTGAACTTCGGCTGCCCGGTCCCGAAGGTCACCCGCAAGGGCGGCGGCGGCGCACTGCCGTGGAAGCGCAACCTGCTCGGCCAGATCCTCGAGCACGCGGTCGCGGCCGCCGCGCCGTACGACGTCCCGGTGACGATGAAGACCCGCAAGGGCCTCGACGACGACCACCTCACCTACCTCGACGCCGGCCGGATCGCCGAGGACACCGGGTGCGCCGCGATCGCGCTGCACGGCCGCACCGTCGCGCAGGCCTACAGCGGCGCGGCCGACTGGGACGCGATCGCCGCGCTCGTCGCCCACGTCGACCGCATCCCGGTGCTCGGCAACGGCGACATCTGGGAGGCGGCCGACGCGCTGCGGATGGTCGAGCAGACCGGCGCCGCGGGCGTCGTCGTCGGCCGCGGGTGCCTCGGCCGTCCGTGGCTGTTCCGCGACCTCGCAGCGGCGTTCGCCGGCGACGACGTGAAGACCCTCCCGACGCTGGGCGAGGTGGCCGCGATGATGCGCCGCCACGCCGAGCTGCTGTGCGAGCACATGGGGGAGGAGCGCGGCTGCAAGGAGTTCCGCAAGCACGTCACGTGGTACCTCAAGGGGTTCGCCGCGGGCGGCCCGATGCGCCGCTCGCTCGGGCTCGTCGACAGCCTCGCCGCCCTCGACGGGCTGCTCGCCGAGCTGGACGCCGACGAGCCGTTCCCGGTGTCCGAGCTGGGTTCGCCCCGGGGTCGTCAGGGCTCGCCGCGCGACCGGGTCGTGCTCCCCGAGGGGTGGCTCGACGACACCGACGGCACCGGCGTCGTGCTGCATGAGGACGCCCGCGAGACCACCGGCGGGTGACCGCCGGGTGGCCGCCGGGTGACTCGACTCACTGTCCACGGCTTCGGTCGAGATTGACCACGGTCCCCTCGCCTGTGCTTCACTCGTGGCTTCGTGCCCGCCGCCGTCCTCCGGCAGCGGGCGCTGCCCTGACATCGATCGCAAAGGATCAGCGCTGTGGCTCAGCATCGCCACAAGCGGGAAACCAATGCCCGCACGCTCCTCGTCGCGCGGCTTCCGCGACCCCGAGCCGCCTTTCTCTCCGCGCCCCTGGCCGTCATCGCCACCGCCGGTGCCGTGTCGATCGGCGTCCTGGGCGCCGAGCTCCCGGCCAGCCCGGTGGCGGCCGGCCCCGTCGTCGGTGACACGACCTCCGTCACCGCCGGAGACGTCGTCGGACGGCGCCCGACCCCGTCGCGGGGCGGCGGCTCCGGCCGCGGCACCGACACCGGCTCCGACACCGCCTCCGAGACCGGCGCGAAGAACGCGGCCCGGGCCCCGCTGACGCTGAGCCCGCAGGAGCAGGAGATCCAGGCGCTGCTGAAGCCCGCGGCCGTCGAGCGGGCCATCGCCCGGGCCGACACCACCCTGTGGACCTCCGAGTCCCTCAACCTCTGGACCGAGCCCGGCGACGACGCCGCCCAGACCGGCGAGATCGCCGCGGGCGAGAAGGTCGTGGCGACCGGCCGCAGCATGCTCGACCGCGTCGAGATCGTCTGGGAGGGCGACGAGACCCGCTGGGTGACCAGCGGCTACCTCACCGAGGACGAGCCGTTCACCCTCGGCGGCGAGTGCACCAACGGCACGTCGGTCGCCTCGGGCGTCAGCCCCAACATCGTCAAGGTGCACCAGGCCGTGTGCGCGGAGTTCCCCGACATCACCGTCTACGGCACCTTCCGCGGCGACGGCGAGCACGCCCAGGGCATCGCGGTCGACATCATGGTCTCCGGTGCCGAGGGCCAGGCCGTGGCCGACTTCCTGCGCGAGTACCACGCCGACCTCGGCATCAGCTACCTGATCTACGCCCAGCGGATCTGGTCGGTCCAGCGCTCCAGCGAGGGTTGGCGGGGCATGGAGAACCGAGGCTCCACCACGGCGAACCACTACGACCACGTGCACGTCACGACGTACTGACGCCCGGGGCGCAGCGGCGGCGCGAGACTGCGTCGACCGCGCACGCCCCGCCCGTCTAGGCTCACCCCAGTGACCGTCGACCCGAGCGACCGCTACGACGCCCACGCCCGCGAGCGCGTCGTCGAGGAGCCGCCGAAGCGGGTCGACGCGCCGGTGCGGACGCCGTTCGAGCGCGACCGGGCCCGGGTGGTGCACGCGGCGTCGTCGCGGCGGCTGGCGGCCAAGACCCAGGTGGTCGGGCCGCAGTCCGACGACTTCGTGCGCAACCGGCTGACCCACTCCCTCGAGGTCGCCCAGGTCGCGCGCGACCTGTCCCGCGCGCTGGGGAGCCAGCCCGACATCGCCGAGACCGCGGCGCTCGCGCACGACCTGGGGCACCCGCCGTTCGGGCACAACGGCGAGCGGGCGCTGGCCGAGGTGAGCGCGGCCTGCGGCGGGTTCGAGGGCAACGCCCAGACGCTGCGGCTGCTGACCCGGCTCGAGGCGAAGACGTTCGACGGCGACCGGTCGGTCGGCCTCAACCTGACCCGCGCGACGCTGGATGCCTGCACGAAGTACCCGTGGGCGCGCGGCGAGGGACCGCACCCGGCGAAGTTCGGGGTCTACGCCGACGACCGGCCGGTCTTCGACTGGCTGCGCGCCCCGGGCCCGCACCACCCGGCCCCGGCGCACCGGCAGTGCCTCGAGGCCCAGGTGATGGACCTCGCCGACGACGTCGCCTACTCGGTGCACGACGTCGAGGACGGCGTCGTCGCCGGCCGCCTCGACCTCACCCGCCTCGACCGCGCGGCGGTCTGGGACACCACCCGCGCCTGGTACCTGCCCGACGCCCGCGACGACGACCTCGACGACGCCCTCGACGGGCTGCTCGCCGTCGGCAGCTGGCCGGGCGCGTCGTACGACGGCAGCCGGCGCCACCTGGCCGCGCTGAAGAACCTCACCAGCGACCTCATCGGCCGGTTCTGCGGCGACGTCCAGCAGGCGACGTTCGCGGCCGGCGACGGGCCGTTCGTGCGGTTCGAGGCCGACCTGGTGCTGCCGGAGCGGACCCTGCTGGAGATCGCCGTCCTCAAGGGGGTCGCCGCCCACTACGTCATGCAGGCCGCCGACCGGATGGCGGTCATGGAGCGTCAGCGCGAGCTCCTCGCCGACCTCGTCGTGGTCCTGTGCGACCGCGGTCCCGACGCCCTCGACCGGCAGTACGCCGACGACTGGCGCGGGGCTGCCGACGACGCGGCCCGGCTGCGGGTCGTCGTCGACCAGGTCGCCTCGCTCACCGACGCCAGCGCGGTGGCCCGTCACGCCCGGCTGGCGGGCTCCTGACCGGCTGCCGACCGGGCGCGACGGGCGGCGGCGGGGCAACTAGCCTCGACGGCGTGAGCGAACCCCTCGTCTGGCTGCCGTTCGACCCCGCCGAGCTGGGGGAGGTGCCGGCCGGGCTGCGCTACGAGGTGGTGGACCCGGTCGACGGCGACGTCCCCGACTCGGTCGGCGACGTCGCGTTCTACGTGCCGCCCTACCGCCTCGGGTCGGAGGTGGCCGACGTGCTCCCCAGGATGTCGTCGCTCGAGGTCGTCCAGACGCTCACGGCCGGGGTCGACAACGTGCGCGGCGCCGTCCCGGACGGCGTCACGCTGTGCAACGGCCGCGGGATCCACGACACCTCGACCGCCGAGCTCGCGCTGACCCTCACGCTGGCCTCGCTGCGCGGCGTCCCCGACATCGTGCGCGCCCAGCAGCGGCACGCGTGGGCGGGGCAGTGGCGGACCTCGCTGGCCGACCGCCGCGTCCTGTTGGTCGGGTACGGCGCGATCGGCCGGGCCGTCGAGACCCGCCTGACGGCGTTCGAGGCGAGCGTGACCCGCGTCGCGCGGACTGCTCGCGACGGCGTCCACGCCCTCGACGAGCTGCCCGCGCTGCTGCCGGACGCCGACGTCGTCATCCTCGTCGTGCCGCTCACCGACGAGACCCGCGACCTCGTCGACGCGGCGTTCCTCGCCCGGATGAAGGACGGCGCGCTGCTCGTGAACGTCGCCCGCGGGTCGGTCGTCGTCACCGACGACCTGGTCGCCGCGCTGCACACCGGCCGGGTCACCGCGGCCCTCGACGTCACCGAACCCGAGCCGCTGCCGGGTGACCACCCGCTGTGGGACGCCCCCGGCGTCCTGGTCTCCCCGCACGTCGGCGGCCTCAGCTCGGCGATGTGGCCGCGGGCCCACCGCGTCGTCGGCGAGCAGCTGCGCCGCTACGCCGCGGGCGAGCCCCTCCACAACGTGATGACGGGCGCCTACTGAGGTCGCGACCGCGCCCGTAGGATCGCCCCGTGGCCGGCCGGATCCGAGAGGACGACATCGCAGCGGTGCGGGAGAAGGTCCGCATCGACGAGGTGATCGGCGACTACGTCACCCTCCGCGGCGCGGGCGGCGGCTCGTTCAAGGGGCTGTGCCCCTTCCACGACGAGAAGTCCCCGTCGTTCAACGTCAACCCCGCACGGGGCTTCTTCCACTGCTTCGGCTGCCAGAAGGGCGGCGACGTCCTCACCTTCCTGATGGACATCGACGGGCTCTCGTTCTCCGAGGCGATCGAGCGGCTGGCCGACAAGGTCGGCATCCAGCTGCGCCGCGAGGACGGCGACGGCCGCGACGACCGGCCCAAGGGCCCGCCGCGCCAGCGGCTGGTCGAGGCCAACCGGGCCGCGCAGGAGTACTACGCCGACCAGCTCAACGGGCCCGACGCCGAGGCCGGCCGCACGTTCCTGCAGGAGCGCGGCTTCGACCAGGCCGCGGCCGAGCACTTCGGGATGGGGTTCGCCCCGCGCGAGGGCGAGGCGCTCTGGAAGCACCTGCGCGGGCGCGGCTTCAGCCAGGACGAGGCGGTGGCCGCCGGCGTGGTCGCGCTCGGCCGGTCGGCCTACGACCGGTTCCGCGGCCGGCTGCTCTGGCCGATCCGCGACCCCAGCGGCGCCACGATCGGCTTCGGGGCGCGTCGGATCTTCGACGACGACAAGATCGAGGCGAAGTACCTCAACACCCCCGAGACCACGCTCTACAAGAAGAGCCAGGTCCTCTACGGGATCGACCTCGCGCGGTCCTCGATCGGCAAGGTCTCGCAGGCCGTCGTGGTCGAGGGCTACACCGACGTGATGGCCTGCCACCTGGCCGGCATCACCACCGCCGTCGCGAGCTGCGGCACGGCGTTCGGCGACGACCACACCCGCGTCCTGCGGCGCTTCATGATGGACCACGACGAGTTCCGCGGCGAGGTGATCTTCACCTTCGACGGCGACGCCGCCGGCCAGAACGCCGCCCTCAAGGCCTTCGCCGGTGACCAGAAGTTCGTCTCCCAGACCTACGTCGCCGTCCAGCCCGAGGGGCTCGACCCGTGCGACCTGCGGATCCGCGACGGCGACGCCGCCGTCCGCGACCTGGTCGCGCGCCGGCAGCCGCTGTACCGCTTCGTGCTCGGCAACATCGTCGGCAAGTACGACCTCGACCGCGCTGACGGGCGGGTCGACGCGATGCGTGAGAGCGCCCGGCTGGTGGCCTCCATCCGCGACCAGTCGAAGGTGACGGCCTTCGCGCAGGAGATCAGCAAGATGATCGGCTCCGACATCGACACCAACGTCGTCCTCGCCGAGGTGCAGCGGGCCGCGCGCCGCAAGCCCGGGGAGGAGCCGCAGCGCAGCGAGCCGGCCCCGGTGCGCCCGCGCAACGCCGTCCCGCCCCTGAGCGACCCGCGGTTCACGATCGAGCGCGAGACGCTGAAGCTGGTGCTGCAGCACCCGATGGCGATCGGCCGCACGACAGCCGACATCGGGCCCAACGACTTCACCCACCCCACCTACCGCGGCGTGTGGGAGCTCGTGGCGGCCGCCGGCGGCACGGTGGCCGGCTCCGACGATCCCGGCTGGGTGTCCCGGCTGCGTGACTCAGCCACCGACCCGGCGGTCTCCTCGGTCCTCAGCGCGCTCGCCGTCGAGCCGCTGATGAAGGAGCCCCCGGACGCCGCCTACGTCACCCTGTACGTCGTCCGGCTGCTCGAGCTCACCGCGCTGCGCCGGATCGCCGCGGTCAAGGGGAGGATGCAGCGCACCAACCCCGAGCAGGTCGACGAGTACCGCCGGATGTTCGGCGAGCTCGCCGCCCTCGAGCAGTACCGCCGCAACCTGCGCGACCGGATCGTCGGGGGACCGGTGTGAGGGGCCGGAGCAGGGAGGCACGTCCCGAGCTGGCCGTCGCTAAGGGCGAGCGGCTGCTGGCGTGGGCGACGAGCACCGACGGGCAGGTCCTCGGCGGCACCCGCGACGCGTTCTACGCCCCGCAGCGGGTGCCGTGGGAGCAGGTCGAGGCCGCTGACTGGGACCGCGAGACCACCACCCTGCGCGTCAGCGAGGTCGGCAGCTGGGGCGACCATCGCGCCGAGCACGTCTTCGTCGTCGAGGAGCCGGGTCGGCTGCTCGAGCTGGTGCGCGAGCGGGTCACCGCCTCCGTCGTCCTCCAGCGCCACGTGCCGCTCGCCGGACGTCGCGGCGTGCGCGTGATCGCCCGCCGCGCGCCCGGTGGCGGGGGAGAGCTGTCGTGGGTCTTCGAGTACGACGAGGGCATCGACCCCGCCGACCCGGTCGTCCGGCTCGCCGCCGCCGAGGCACTGCAGGCCGCGCGCGACGAGGTCGGTCTCGTCTGATCCGCAGGGTGGGACGGCCCGATTCTGCGTCAGCCTCGGACCTTGCTAACGTATCCCCGCACGATCCCCTGTAGCTCAGCTGGCAGAGCGCTTGACTGTTAATCAGGATGTCGTTGGTTCGAGTCCAACCGGGGGAGCCGCAGACCTGAGGCATCAGCCCAGGTCAGATGCATCCAGGCCCCGCCCCAGCTTCTCTGGGGACGGGGCCTGGGTGCTTCCCGCTCAAGGGGATCCGTCGGTCGCCCGCCTGGACGTGGGTGCGCGCGAGACAGCCGTTAGTGCTCGTGCTCCGTGCCCGTCGACCCGGCGCCGCGACTCGCTCAGAAGGCGCCGACCGACCGTGCACACCTACGCCTACCCTTCGGTCATGACTCGCGCGAAGTTCCTCGTGTCCCTGGTCCTGGGGGCCGTCGTGGTGTCCACTGGCCCGTCCGCGAATGCTGGGACGCAGATCATCGACGACCCGGACCGGGACGGACAGATCGGTGCTGCGCTCGACATCACCGAGGTGCGTGTCGCGAACAACGACCGCGCGATCGTCACCAGCATCGCCTTCCGCGAGGTCACCGGCGGCGACCTCGCCCTCTACTACCGGCCCGCCGGGTCGGCGCGCCGCGACGTCGTCCTGGTCTACAGCAGGCACCGCGCGCGCCGCGACCGCAACGAGCTCCGCACGGTCGATGGCGAGCAGGAGTGCGCCGGACTGTCGGTGACGTGGGACAGGGACGCAGACACCGCCCGAGTTCGTCTCCCTGCGAGCTGCTTCCACGACGGGAGCTACGGCGACATCCGGGTCCGCCTCATCACGGAGATCGGTGGCGACGCGGACCTGGCCCCGAGCACCCCGCGGGGCGGCTGGCCCTGGAGTGCACCCATCCCGCGTGGCTGACACAGCGACCACACCCACAGGTCGTTCGCTGCGCCATGGCGCCCGGTGCGGCTCGGTCTGCTCCCGCGCGAGCGCGGCACCCGCTGCCGTTCCTCCCGGACCCCGACCTGCGGGCTGAGGACCTCGGGCTGTTTCGCGGCTGCCGGCCACGTGCATCTGTCGGTCAGGTCCATGCCGTCAGGAAGGCGGAGCCCGATCATGCCGATGGTCGGACGCGCCCTAGCCGCGTCGTGGCGACGCGACAGCACTATGGTTCGTCGCCATGCGATGGCTGCGGTTCGTGCTGGCAACCGTCGGAATTGCGGCGGTCGTAGCACTGGCCGTTGTTCCGACGAACGTCGTGTTCACGTTCGGCGACTCCGAGCGGGTGGTCGATTGTGGGCCGCCCGTGACGCACTCGTTCGGAGGCGGCGCCGATGAAGAGGTCTCGATCATGTCCTACAACGAGATCGTCCTGCCGGAGAAGTCGTGTCGAGAACAGTCACGAACTCGATTGGGGATCGCTGGAGGTGTCGCGGTCCTCGTGCTGGGCGGCGCGGGATACCAGGCGTTGCGCCACCGCCGTCCTCAGAAGTTCGCGCGGCTGCCGGTGGACCACCGCTAGGCAGATCCGCCCGACCACGGCTCCCCTCTGTGTCGGGCAGGGTGGCGATCAGGGTTCTGGGACCGGTTTCGGCGGGTTCGGGAAGCGACCTGTCCGCAGTGCCGGCACGGGGTTGTGAGTTGGTCGCGCCGGAGTCAGGGTCGTCACCCTTTGGCCCGTGCAGCGGTGAGTTCGTTCTTCGCACCACCCGCGATCAGCTCCAGCAACAGTCGGTGCAGTTGCGAGGTCATCCGCGAGCGGTCCTCGCTCAACGACCTGCGCCCATCGACCAGAACACGCAGCGCGGTGAGTTGCTCTTCGCGACCGGGTGCAGCCCGGCCCGTCCGAGTCCCGACCAGGGCCGGGCTTCACCTTGGCGCCTGGTTGCCGTCGAGGAGACGTTCACGGACTTGGTCGTCCAGGGCGACGTGCCAGACATGTCGCTCGACGACTGGCGCGAGCGGCTGCGTTCCAACCTCGTCGACTTCGTTGCCGAGAGCGGCTTCGGGTGGGGACAGAACCGCGAGGACGGACCGCCGACCTGAGCGCCCGACTCCCGCTCGCCTCGGGCCGCGAAGCCGTTGCGGGCGTCCGGTGCCGGAGTTCCGGCATGGCGTCCATCAGGTGCTCGAGCTCGTCTGCACGCGGTCGGTACCGGGGGACTCAGACCAGCGAGCGTGACAGTCCGCGTCCGCTCGACGCTGCTGACCGGCAGCGGCCTGGGCATCATCGCCGGTCACTCACCCGAGAGCTCGGCTGCGAGGCGGCGGAGCGAAGGCGGGTCGATCTCGATCGTCAGCGCTGCCGGCTGGGCCGGACGATGATCTCGTTGACGTCGACGCTCACGGGCTGGTCGACCGCGTAGGCGACCGCGTCGGCGATGGCCGAGGCGGGGATGGCCGAGGCTCGGTAGGTCCTCATCGCCTCGACGGCGTGGTCGTCGGTGATGTGGTCGGCCAGCTCGGACTCGGTCACTCCCGGGCACACGGTGGTGACGCGGATGCTGCCGGGCGACTCGATGCGCAGACCCTCGCTCAGGGCCCAGGCGGCGTGCTTGGTCGCGGAGTAGATCGCCGAGGTGGGCGGCACCTCGTGCGCACCGACCGAGGCCATCGTCACGACGTGCCCACCGCCCTGGCGCGTGAAGTGCGGCAGCACCGCCGCGACGCCGTGGTACAGGCCGCGGACGTTCACGTCGAACATGCGGTCCCACTGCTCGACGAGCAGCGCGTCGAGACGCGAGAGCAACATGATCCCGGCGTTGCCGACGTAGACGTCGATGCGCCCGTGCTCGGCGACGACGGCGTCGACCGCCGCGACGAAGGCGGAGTGGTCCGTGACGTCCAGCTCGAGCGCCTCGGCGCTGCATCCCTGGGCGGTGAGGTCCTCCACGATCTCCGCGAGCCGGTTCGTCCGGCGCGCGGCGAGGACGACGTGGTGTCCTGCAGCGGCCAGGCGGCGCCCGGTGGAGGCGCCGATCCCGCTGCTGGCCCCGGTGACCAGGACGATCTTCCGCTGGCGGTCGTCGGTGGTGGTGTCGATGTCGGTGGTGGTGTCTGAGGTCATGGAACCACCGTCGTCGCAGGTCGCCTGGTGAGGGAGGCTGCGTCGTTCCTGGTAGTCGCACACCCAGGCTCGCAGCCCGGTCCGCTCCTAGGCTGTGTCCATGTCCACGAACCCCCTCGGCGAGTTCCTCCGATCTCGCCGAGGACGGGTGTCGCCGGGGCAGGCAGGGCTCCCGACGTACGGACTGCGACGCGTGCCCGGGTTGCGGCGCGAGGAGGTCGCGACGCTCGCGGGCGTCAGCATCGACTACTACGTCCGGCTCGAGCAGGGTCGGGAACGCAACCCCTCGGCCCAGGTCATCGACGCGATCGCGAGCGTCCTGCAGCTCGACGACGACGCCCACGACCACCTCGCCGAGCTCGCCGGCATCGGCGGGCGACCGCGGAGCGTCCCGGCCGAGCGGGTCGCCCCTGAGCTCCTCGCGCTGATGGACACCTGGGCCGACAACCCGGCACTCGTCCTGGGTCGCGCCTACGACGTGCTGGCGGTCAACCGGCTAGGGGCCGCGCTGTTCGGCTCGGTGGAAGGCAGGGCCAAGGTGGGCGCCAACCTGGTCCGCACGGTCTTCCTCGACCCCGCCGCTCGCCAGCTGTACGCCGAGTGGGACCGCGTCGCGACAGCGACGGTGGCAGGGCTGCGGGTCCTGCGCGGGCAGTTCCCCCACGACCCGCGCATCACGCAGGTGGTGAACGAGGTGAGGGCGGGGGCTCCCGAGTTCGACGAGCTGTGGAGCCGCCAGGACGTCGGTCCGAAGCGTGCCGCGATCAAGAGGTTCCGGCACCCCCAGGTCGGCGACCTGGCTCTGCGCATGCACGTCTTCGACGTCCGGGCGGCACCCGGACAGGAGCTGGTGGTCTACCACGCCGAGTCCGGCTCGACCGACGCGACTGCGCTGAGACTCCTGGGCAGCCTGGTCGCCACCGGTCCCACCGGCACGGGCGCCCCGGCCGACGGCGGAGCCGCCCAGGACGCCTCGTGGTCCGGGACGAGCCCCCGCCGGTAGCGGCGTCGACGGGGACGCGGTCGGAGCCGACGCTCGAGGCGACGGAGCCGTCCGGCGACGGTGCGAGGATCGACGGCGAGATGGACACGAACGCAGGCAACGGCGACCCGCCGGCTCCGAGGGACATCCTGCGGGTCTCGACGTGCGAGACCCCCGAGACGCTCGCCCCGGCCAGCGTCCTGTTCGACCGGTACCGGCGCCACCACGGCGAGTCGGACGGCGGCGAGCGCACTCTCGGGTGGCTCACCGAGATGGTCCACTCGCGCATGCTCACGGTCTACACAGCATCGTCGGCCTCACAGGATGAGCGTCCTCCGCTCGGCCTGGCGACGAGCCACGCGATGCCTGCCTCGCTGGTGATGGGACGGTTCTGGCAGCTGCGAGACCTCTACGTGCTCCCGGAGTTCCGTCGCCGCGGGACGGCGGCCGCCCTGGTCAGCGCGGTGCGGGAGGACGCGGTCGCCGCCGGCGCGACACGACTGTCCCTGGTGACTGGGCTCGACAACCGTCCCGCGCTCGACCTCTACCGACGGCTGGGGTTCGAGCCTGTCGCAGGCCTGGCCTCACTCAGCCTCGACCTCGTCCCTCGGACCACGACCTAGCAGGACCGGACAGCCGTCGGACCCACCAGTGAGAGCCAGCTCGTCCGCTGCGAGCAGGACGAGGCACGCGTCACCTGTCGCGGTCGGTCTGGAACACGTCGGGGACGCCGTCGCCGTCGGCGTCGAGGGACTCGGCGTCGTGCAGGCGCCGGTAGACGCGGTTGCGGGCGCGGAGCAGCACCGAGGCGAGCAGCGCGGAGGCCAGCGACCCCACGAGCACGCCGACCTTCACGTGGTCGTCGCGCTCGCTGCCGGTCCCGAAAGCCAGCTCGCCGATGAGCAGCGAGACGGTGAAGCCGATCCCGGCGAGCATCGCCAGCCCGATGACGTCCAGCCACCCCAGCTCGTCGTCGAGGTCGGCACGGGTGAAGGTCGACAGCAGCCAGGTCGACCCGGCGATGCCCACCGTCTTGCCGAACAGCAGCCCGCAGACGATGCCGAGCGCGACCGGGTCCTGCAGGGACTCTGCGAGGCCACCGAGCCCGCCGACGGTCACGCCGGCGGCGAAGAAGGCGAAGACCGGGACGGCGATGCCGGCGCTGATCGGCCGCACCAGGTGCTCGAGGTGCTCGGCCAGCCCGGGGCCGGCTCCGGGCCCGCCGGCGCGCTCGCTGCGGAGCACGGGCACGGTGAAACCGAGCAGCACGCCGGCGACCGTCGCGTGGACGCCCGACTCGTGCACCAGCACCCAGGCAGCCAGCGCGAGGGGGACCAGCAACCACCCCGACCAGATCCGCTTCTGCGCCAGGAACCCGAACACCGCGATCGGGACCACGGCGAGCGCGAGGAACCGCAGGTCGAGGTCGTCGGTGTAGAAGATCGCGATGATCGTGATCGCCAGCAGGTCGTCGACGACGGCGAGCGTCAGCAGGAACGTCCGCAGCCCGCTCGGCAGGTGGGTGCTGATCACGGCGAGCACGGCCACGGCGAACGCGATGTCGGTCGCCGTCGGGATGGCCCAGCCGGTGAGGGCGCCGTCCGGGCCGAGGTTCCAGAGGACGAAGATCAGCGCGGGCGCCGCCATCCCGCCGGCGGCGGCGGCGATCGGGAGGGCTGCCCGTCGCGGGTCGCGGAGGTCGCCGGCCACGAACTCGCGCTTCAGCTCCAGCCCGGCCACGAAGAAGAAGATGGCCAGCAGCCCGTCGGCGGCCCAGGCGCCCAGGGTCAGGTCGAGGTGCCACGACGCCGGCCCGACCCTCAGGTCACGCAGGTCGGCGTAGCTCGCCGCCCAGGGACTGTTGGCCCACACCAGCGCGACGACGGCGCCGGTGATGAGGAGCAGGCCGCCGGTGGTCTCGGCGCGCAGGACCTCCGCGGTGCGTGAGTGCTCGAGGAACGAGCCGCGCGCGAAGAGGCGAGGTGCGCGAGGTGGCGTGCTGGGCGGTGGCGTGGACACGGGTCTCCTGGTGGGTCGACGAGAACATGCCGACCAGACTTCCCGGCGCACCGGGTGCCACTGTAGGCCCTCGACTCAGGGCGTCACCATCTGCTCGAAGAACGTGAGCAGGTTGCCGTCGAGGTCGAGGACGGCGACCTCGCGGGTGCCGTACGACGTGTCGGTCGCCCGGCCGGCGTCGGTCGGGTGCAGCGCCCCGGTCGGCGCGAGCTCGGCGTGCAGCGCGTCGACGTCGGAGCAGGCGATCCGGCAGCTCACCGTCCCGGCCAGGAAGTCCTCGGCCCCCGAGCGGACGGGGGAGTCGACCAGGTCGGTCGGCGGCCGCCGTCGCCACCCGGTGTCGGCGGCCTGCCACAGGTGCAGCTCGGCGTCGTCGCGGACGACGATCGCGAAGCCGTCCGGGTCGACGTGCACGGCGCCGAAGCCGAGCGTTCGCTCGTACGCCTCGACGGCGCGGACGACGTCGCGCACCGGCAGGGCCGGGACCGTGGTCGTGAGCCGCACCGTGGCCTACTCGCCCCAGCCCATCGGGAACACCTCGAACGGCGCCCCGAAGCCCACGCCGAGCCGCTGCCCGCTCTGGCGTCCCATGCCCTCGAGGAACTCGCGGGCGTCGAAGTGCTCCCACCCCAGTCCGTCGATGTAGGCGCCGTGTGCCTCGAGCGAGGCCACGCCGGCGTCGAAGGTGTCGGTGGTGTCGACGCCGTGCGTCGACTGCGGCGAGCCGAACGCCCACACCTCGCGGACGCCACCCCACGGCTCCAACCCGTCGGCGTCCGCCGGGCCGCCGAGCTGGTCGGCGAAGACCCAGCGGTTGCCGGCGTCGCGCACGGCGTCGAGCACGGCCCGGCCGACGGCGATGTGGTCGGCCTGGTTGAGGTTGCGGCCGCCCCAGGTGTCGCGGAAGTTGCCGGTGACCACGATGTCGGGTCGGAACGCCCGGACCGACCGCGCGATCGCGGCCCGCAGCGGGACGCCGTACTCGAGGACGCCGTCGGGCAGCCCGAGGAACTCGACGTGGTCGACGCCGACGATGCGGGCCGACTCCACCTGCTCGGCCTCGCGCACCGTGCGGCACTCCTGGGGCGCGAGCGCGTCGATGCCGGCCTCGCCGCTGGTCACCATGCAGTACCCGACGCTCTTGCCCTGCCCGGTCCAGCGGGCCACCGCGGCGGCGGCGCCGAACTCCATGTCGTCGGGATGGGCGACGACGCACAGCGCGCGGTCCCAGGTCTCGTCCAGCGGCTCGAGCGGCTCGGGGTCCATGCCCGCCAGGATGACACCACGCTCAGGGGTGCGGTGTTATTTTCCTCGCGCCGGTCCTCCCGGCACTCCACCCTGCCCCCGGCCCGAGGACGACATGTCGCACGAGGTGCTCGACGAGACGACCCCGCCGCGGCCCGGCGGGAGCCGGCGCGCCTCGCGGTCGTCCCGCCGTCCGGTGCGCGCGCGGCCCGCCGGCGGCGCGCGACGGGCCCACCGCGAACGCCGTCGGGCCGACGGCCTCGCCGGCACCGTCGGCCTCACGGCGCTCGGCGCGTTCGTGCCCGGTTCCGGCTACCTGTTCGCGGGGCGCCGCTTCCTCGGTGCGCTCGTGCTCGGGGCGTGGCTGGTGAGCATCGGCGTCCTCGTCTGGTACTTCGGTCGCGGCCTCACCGCCGCCCTGCACCTCGCCTTCGACCCGATGCTGGTCCGGGTGGCGGCGGCCGGGCTCGGTGCGGTGCTCCTCGTCTGGGCGTTCATCGTCTACACCTCGTACCGGCTGGTGCGCCCCCGGGAACGGTCCCGGGCACACACGGTCATCGGCCACGTCATGGTGCTGGTCCTGGTGCTGGTGGGCGCGGCCCCCGTGCTGCGCGCCGCGCAGTACGCACTGGTCACCGCCGACGGCGTCGAGGACGTCTTCCCCGACGACGTCAGGAGCGGCACCACGCCCGACAACGTCTCCGACGACAACCCGTGGGCCGGGCAGGACTACGTCAACGTGCTGCTCCTCGGCGGCGACGGCGGCGACGACCGCACCGGCGTCCGGACCGACACGGTGATCCTCGTCAGCATCGACACCAAGACCGGCCGGACGGTCATGTTCAGCCTGCCGCGCAACATGATGTACGCCGAGTTCCCCGAGGACTCGCCGCTCCACGACCTCTATCCCGACGGCTACCAGACCGGTCTCGGTGATCCCGGCTTCGACATGCTCAACGCGATCTACGGCCAGGTGCCGGCCGCCCACCCCGGCGTCCTCGGCGACAGTGACAACGAGGGCGCGGACGCCGTCAAGCTGGCCGTCGAGGGGAGCCTCGGGATCCCGGTCAACTACTACGTGATGGTCAACCTCAAGGGCTTCCAGACGATCGTCGACGCGATCGGCGGCATCACCGTCAACATCAACGAGCCGGTCGCGATCAACGGCAACACCGACGCCGGCATCCCGCCGACGGACTACCTCGATCCCGGCCCCGACCAGCACCTCGACGGCTTCGACGCGCTGTGGTTCGCGCGCGGCCGGTACGGCTCCGACGACTACGCGCGGATGGACCGCCAGCGGTGCACGATCGACGCGATCATCGAGGCGGCCGATCCCACCACGATCGTGACCCGCTACATCGACATCGTGAAGGCAGGCAAGGAGATCGTCCTCACCGACATCCCCCGCAGGATCGCCGCCGACTTCGTGGAGCTGCTGCTCAAGGTCAAGGAGGGCAAGATCCGTTCGGTCGTCTTCAGGTCCTCCGACCAGTTCAGCTCGGCGGACCCCGACTACGACTACGTGCGCGAGACCGTCGCCAACGCGTTGAACCCGCCGCCGCGCCCCGCCGGCGCCCCCAAGGTGAAGCGCGCCGAGGACCCCGTCGACGTCTGTGCCTACAACCCCGTCTCGGACGACGTCACGGACGACGCCGCCGCGTCCGACTGACCGCCCCCGCACGACCCGGTGTCCGCACCCGCCGGCGCACCGATGATTCCGGGGGAGCCGGTCGGTCTGGCTGTCGTGATCGGAACCGACTCGAGAAGTGTGCCGCGCCCGTGTTGACCGAGGTCGCGGAGGGCGTGCTGGTCCACCAGAGCGAGCTGCTGCGCAACAACACCGTCGTCGTCGAGGGCCGAGACGGGGTGCTGCTGGTCGACCCCGGGATCACGAGTGCCGAGATGCGATGCCTCGCGAGTGACCTGCAGGCCACGGACCGCCGCGTGGTGGCGGGCTTCGCCACCCACCCGGACTGGGACCACGTGCTCTGGCACGAGTCCTTCGGCGACGTGCCCCGCTACGGCACGTTCCGCTGTGCGGCGGTCGCCCGGGAGGTGCTGCTGCGGGAGGACTGGGAGGCCCGCGCCATGGAGGTGCTGCCACCGGAGATCGCCGACGACGTGCCGCTGCACCTCTACGGCCTCGTCACGGGTCTGCCGGCGGGCTGCACCGAGATCGCGTGGGACGGCCCGCGCGTTCGCGTCGTCGAGCACCCGGCGCACTCGCCGGGGCACGCTGCTCTGGTCGTCGAGGACAGCGGGGTGCTCATCGCCGGCGACATGCTCTCCGACGTGTTCGTGCCGATGCTCGACGGCTTCGACGGGTCCAACGACCCGGTCGAGGAGTACCTCGTCGGGCTGCGGACGCTGCAGGACGCCGCCGAGCACGTCGACGTCGTCGTCCCCGGCCACGGGTCCGTCGGCCGGGACGACCAGGTGCTGGCCCGGATCGAGCTGGACCGTGCCTACCTGCACGCGCTGCGCGACGGCCGGACCCCGGACGACCCGCGCCTAGGATCCGGTGCCGAGCCGGGTTGGGAGTGGGTGAACGACATCCACGAAGGTCAGGCGCGCAGCGTCGCTGCTCGGCAGGGACGGTGACGGACACCGAGGTCCGCACCCGCCGGCGCTCGACGGGGCCGGGCGGAACCCCACCGGTCCGGACCCCGTCCATGCTGAGGTGATGACCGTCCGGATCGCTGCCTGCGTCGTCGTCGTGTCCCTGGGGGCGTGCGGTGACGACCCGGGCCCGGCGCCGACACCTGACGGGAGCACGACGCCGCCCTCGATCGGGCCCCGGCCGCGGCGGCGGCTGCTGCACCACGAGGACTCCCGTGCCCGAGGACCGAGCAGCGGGGCACGGACCTCGATGTCCTGGGACCCGGACGACGCACGCCCGAGCGAGCGGTCGCGCCGTTCGCCCGCGGCGTCACGGTGGTCGAGCAACGAGGAGGGTCGACGCTGGTCCACGAGACGACCTCGGGTGGGGAGGTGTCGCGCACCTTCTCGGTCAGCCTGCGCGACGACGGCTGGTGGCCCGACGGCTGGGTGGCGTGCTCGAGCTGAGCCGAGGCCGCCACCGGTGCTCGGAGTCGCTCCGCCCGGTCAGCGAGATCGTGGTCGCGGCTCGTGCGGCACAGCGGCGGCGGCGCGGTAGGGTCGGGGCCCTGAGAAGTGTCTCGTCAGCGGATGTCGGAAGTGGCCTCTGACCTGCGGAAACACGAATCATGGGGCGGTAGCTCAGTCGGTCAGAGCAGAGGACTCATAAGCCCCTCACTCGGCCGATCGAGGAGCGGGCTTCATTCGCGCGCCGACCTGCGGAAATGCCCGCTGACCTGCGCAAACGTCGTGGGTCAGCGGGCGTTCTGTCCTGTTGATCGTTGCTGGTCAGATACGGCTGTTTACGGGTCTCGTGCGGCATGGATGCGGCACGAATGCGGCACGCGTCAGCGGGCCCGCGTCGACCGAGAGGGCCTCCTCGCGGCGCAGGGTCCCGACGTCGACGAGCGGCGGGACTCCCGCGACGCCGGTCAGGGTCGACGTTGCTACCCCTCGAGCGAGCGTCGGACGAGGAGGCTGAACCCTAGGAACGTGTGTGCGAGCCCTGCGACGGCGTCGAAGAACAGCATGCGGGTCCACGATGCCATGAACGGATCGTGGCTGAGGGCGTCAACCTCGTCTCGATGCTTGCCCCAGTGGATGTCTTCACCGTAGTTGTAGCGGCTGATGAGGAATGCCGGGCTCATTTCCTCCCCGGGGAATGGGCCCTCGTGTCGGTAGCGACCCTCCCTTACCAGGCGCTGCCCCACGAGCACGTGAAGTTGGAACGCGCGTAGCCTGCCGACCGCCCTAGCCCACTCGGTGATCCGCTCGATTCGCAAGTCGGTGTGGTCGTCGTCGGCCCGCTGGGCTGCTTGGCGGAGAATGGTCTGCGCACGGTGGAACGACGCTCCCTCGCCGTTCTCGTTGAGTTGGCGAAACAGCACTGAGAAACCGCGGATGTTCTCGGCGTGTGGGAAGTCCTGTCCGACGACCTCCGTACCCTCGCGGCCTCCGCCGAACGACACCTCCAGCTTGAGCGGGTGTCGCAGGAATTGGCCGTCCGCGAGGCCGCGCGAGCATCGCAGGTAGCGCTCGAGGGTCCGCCGGTCATCGTCCGTGAGGACGCCGGCCGGGATCGGCACGAAGTCGGCGGGGTTGTGGAAGTCGAACACATATTGCAGGTAATGCCACACGCCCTCAAAGACCGTCGAGGGGCTGACCATTTGTCCGTACGGCACGGGGAACGCGAGGGGGTGGTCGGCGGCCAGGGTCTCGAAGCTGCTGGCGCGGAGTGTGACCTCCCCGTCACGGCTCTTCTCTCTCGTCACGGTGCCAAACCTAAAGGTCAGGACAGGCCGGCCGCGCGCCGGCGGACCCCCGACAGGCGTTCGGGCCCACGGTGCGCCAACGACCACTCCACGAGCGGTGATGGACGATCCAGCGGTAGGGACACAACGCGGGGCGACCGTACCCGTAAGGGAACGCGACGAGGTCCCCGACGCATGCCGCGCGTACACGTCGGGGACCTCTCGCCGCGGGGCTCCAATCCGCGGCGGCCGATCGGCTGACACCCCGGCGGGCGGATCACCAAAACGCCGACCGGGGATCGGAGTCAGCGGATCGGGGTCTCTGCGAGCTCGGCGGCCAGCTCGTTGAGCAGGGGCCCCGCACCGTCGATCCCGAGCGCGTCCTCGCCACGCAGGGTCTCGACGTCGACGAGCGGCGGGACACCGTCCACGCCGGTCAGGGTCGCGAGCCGCCCGGACCTCACCGCGCCACGCTCTCCGGGAAAGCCGAGCGGAATGTCGTCCAGCACTGCACGCACGGCGGCGACGAGGTCGGCGCTGCTCTCGGCCCATCGCTCGAGCTGGGCGGCCCGTCCGAGCTGGGTGAAGCGCGGGACGGCGAGCTCGACGTCGGTCCAGTGGTCACCGTCGAATGCTGCGAGCTCCTCGAGCCGTCTACGAAGCTCGTCTCGGTGCTCCTTGACCGCCCGGCGGTCGGCGTGGGCGCGCTCGAGGAGCTCGCTCTCCTGCGCGTCGAGCACGTGCAAGGCGGCCGCACGAAGGCGCACCTCGAGGCTCGAGAGTGCCCGGTTGCGAGTGGCGACGCTCTCGCGGTGGCGGGACGCGTCCGCGGCGTGAGCGGCCGGGTCGCCACCGTCGACGATCGCCTCGGCCTCGGCCGCCTCCGCGGCGTTCGCCGCGACAAGAGCTTCGTCGCGCTCGCGGGTCAGCTCGACCCGGCGGGCGTGGAGTCGCACGACGACGTCAACGCGGTCGTAGGTCTCGGCCGGCCACGGGGCGTGCGGGCACTCGTCGAGGAGCGCGCGCGCCGTGCGCGCCGGCTCGGCCGGTCGTGCCTCGGCGGGCGTCTCGTCGAGGGTCGTCGCCTCGGGTGTGGTCGTCTCGGTCATGGTGGGTTGTCCTTCCTCGGAGTTGGGCTCCGGGCTCGTCGTCTTGGTCTCGTGCTGGTCGGGTGCATGCGGGGTCGGCTGCTGGGGATCGGCGGGCGGGTTGTGTCCTGCCTCGTGTGACGTCGACGTCTGCGGATCGAATGCAGGCGGAGCGGGATCTCGCGTCTTCCTGGTGGGGGTCGTCGAGGGTGCGGCGGTGGTGTGCCGGACGGCGACGTAGGTCCCTTCCTCCAGCCGGCAGACCTCCCCGGCATCGACGAGTCGGCCGAGGTAGCGGCGGACGGTGCTGGTCCGGTCCACGGTCGTGAGGGACGTCCATCGTGGGTCGGGTGGGTCGAGGTCGAGGAGGTTGGCGATCGTGGCGGCGTCGGACGGGCCGAGTCGCTGCAAGGTGTCGAGGATCGCCTCGGTTCGCGGGGACAGAGGTGCGCTCATCGGTGGGCCTTTCTGGTGCTGGGTGGGGTGATCTGCTCGACGACGACGAGGGCCTCGAGGAGCGCGTCTAGCTCCGTCGCGGCGACGTCGGGCCGGTCGAGCTCGAGAGCGAGTTTCACGCCGAGGGCGTGGCGTACGACGGTCATGCCGATCTCGCGAGAACGAGTGGTCCTCACGTGCTCACGTCCCTACGCCGGCGGGCCAGGTGGGGGCGGCACTCAAGGCAGGGGATCGGCCGGTCGTGCTCGTCGTCGCCGAGCCACCCGTCGACGCAGTCACGGCCGTGGCGAGGTCGGGCGTCGAGAGCGGCGCTCTCCTCGGCCTCGGCCGCCCGCTGCTCGCGGGTGTCCTCCGACGACACCGGCGGCCAGGTCACGACGCCTCCGCGTGGCTGCTTGGGTCGGGGCAGCACGTCTCGTCGACGCCGATCGGGTAGCCGTTCGGGCAGGTCGGTCGGGCGCTCGGTCGGTGCGGACGGGTGGGCGAGGGCTGACGGTCGGTGGGTTGCAGACCGCCGAGCCGGTGCACGACCAGGCCAGGACCGCCAGCACCGGACCAACTCTGCCGCTTGACCCACAAGCGGAGCTCGTCGGGCGTCCACCCATCGTCGGCGAGGCGCTGGCAGAGCGACGACAGGCGACCGTGGTCGGGTCTCAGGTTGTCGGGGATCGCCTCCACCACGACCACCACGAGCTCGCCGCTCGCGAGCTTGACGGGGTCGACGTCGGTGGTGGGGGAAGGGGAGTCTGAGGGAGAGGGAGTGTCCGTGCTCTCCGGACGGTTGGCCGACGGTTGAGGGTGCTCAACCGTCGGGCTGAGCGGACGGTCACCCGACGGTTGGCCGACGGCTGCACCCGCCGAACCGTCGTGCTGGCCGGACGGTTCGCAACTGTCGGCCTCACTGGACGGTTCGACGTCCGGGAGGGTGAGTCGGTAGCGGGTGCGCCTTCGACCGCGTCGGGTGTCTGCGACTGCGACGAGCGCTGGCCGGATGCTCGTTGGTGACTGCAGGCGACGCACGACGTCGTAGACGGTGCCGCGGTGGAGTCCGGTCCAGGCGGCCAGGTTGTCCGCTCCGGGTGCGGAGGTCTGCCCGTCGAATGAGTCGCAGGCAAGGGCGAGCAGCACGAGCCGATCGGCCTCAGTCGTCCAGCTCGCGGGCAGAGCGGCCACGAGAGCGACGGCGGGCCGGCCACCGTCGACACGTAGGACATCGGTCCTCACGAGGGTTTCCTGTCTGTTGCGGGGAAGAGGGGATCGGTCGTCCTGCGGTCACGTCGCCGCGGCCGCGCACGACGAGCGGCATCGGCGCAGGTCAGCGGCACGCGCAACTCGACGAGCGCCGATCGACGGCCGGCGCGTGCCGCACTTGTGCCGCATCACGTCGCGCTCGAGGCGCTCAGCCGCTCCTCGCGCTCGCGCTCCTCGATCCACCGGTCGACGTCGGTCCGGCGGTACCGGACGGCGCGACCGACGCGGAAGCCGCGCGGGCCCGTGCCGTTGTGTCGCCACCATCGGCAGGTGGCGACCGGGACGCCGAGCAGGTCTGCCAGCTCCTCCGTGCTGAGGAACTCTCGATCGGTCATGTCGGTGGTCTCCGGTTCTCTTGGGATCGGTCGCTACCAACGTTGTCTGTTGCGGGTACAGGCTGACAAGTGTTGTACTGTGAGCATGAGAAACGAGGACGGGTCACAGGTCGATCGGGTGGTCGGTCCGGGAGTAGTGGCCCCGCCGGTGCGATGGACCGATCCGAACGGGGATAGGTGGGAGGTCACGGTCATGTGGCAGACCGACCCGAGCCTCCGCCCGGTCGGCGTCACGATCGCCGCGTACGACGACGCCGAGCAGGTGGGTGAAGACGGGGACTATCGGCTCGAGGGAGCGCCGGCGGCCGCCAGCGACCCGCCCGAGCTCGCCGCAGTGACCCGCAAACTGTTCGGTCAGCTTCCGATGGGTCGCATGATCGACTCGTCGAGGGCCCGCCTGTTGGCGAGCGGGGTCCGAAGCATCGTCATCGACGACGAGGACTCGGCGGGCGGGACGATCCTGATGACCGAGCGCGGCTCGCAGCTCCTCGAGGCTCATCGCGAGAACAGACGTCGTCGCTCCGCCGAGCGGAGCCCCTACGGCAGTCGGGACGACTTCCTCGCGCTCGTCGCAGATGCCTACCGTGTCGCCGTCCTCGAGCAGCCGCGACGCGCGGCCGCGCGCACGGCGGAGTTGCTGACTGAGCGGGACGTGTACGGGTCAAGCGGCGACGGCAGCCGCGTGCGCGTCCGGAAGTGGATCGCGGAGGCGCGTCGAGCGGGGCTCATCCCTAGGACGAGCGAGCGCCGCTCGAGCTGGGTCGAGGGACCGACGTCGGGGCCCTCGCCGGACACATCAGACGACCGTCGCGACTGACCGCGACGGCCCCACAGGAGGAGGACACGACGTGGCGACATACAACGTCGCGAAGATCCCGGACGGACGGTGGCGAGCGCGCTACCGCGGCCCGGATCGTCGCGAGCGAACGAGGATCTTCGATCGGAAGGTCGACGCCGATCGGTGGGGACGCGCTCAGACCGCGCGCGTCGACCGCGGAGACTGGACCGACCCGGCCCTCGGCCGCACGACGGTCGAGGCGTACGCCGCGGAGTGGCTGCGCGGGAAGGTCAAGCTCCGGGAGTCGACGCGGGCGACGTACGACGCGCTCCTGCGGACTCACGTCCTGCCGACGTGGGGAAGTGTCTCGCTCTCCGGGGTGCGTCACGAGGAGGTCGCGGCGTGGGTGACGGGGCTCCACGCCTCGGGACTCTCTGCGTCGCGGACTCGGCAGGCGTGGGTCGTGCTCTCGCAGGTGCTCGAGCTGGCCGTGAAGGCGCGGCGGATCCCGAGCAACCCGGCGCGCGGCGTCGAGCTGCCGAGCCTGCCGAGCCGGTCGACACGCGAGGAGATCCGGGCTCTCGACGAGCGGCAGGTGTGGGCGCTCGCGGACGCTGCTGGCGACCACCGTCTGAGCGTGCTCGCGCTCGCGTGGTGCGGGCTCCGGTTCGGCGAGCTCGCTGCGCTCCGCGTGCGGTCTTTCGACGTGCTGCGTCGCGAGCTCCGAGTGGCGGCGACGCTCTCGGAGCTCGGCGGCCGGCTCGTCGAGGGACCGCCGAAGACCGAGGGTTCGGTCCGCACGGTCCCGGTGCCTGCGTGGCTCGTCGACGAGCTCGCGCCGCTCATGGGCGGGAAGGGTCCTGAGGATCGGCTGTTCACGGCGTCGGAGGGCGGACCGCTACGACTCGGGAACTGGCGCGGCCGCGTCTTCGATCCGGCCGTGCGGCTGTCCGGGTTGGCGACGCAGGTCCGCGGCGACCTGGTCCGCCCGCACGACCTACGGCACACGTGCGCGTCGCTCCACATCAAGCACGGCACGCCACCGAAGGTGCTCTCGACGATGCTCGGTCACGCGTCGGTGGCGATCACGCTCGACCGCTACGGCCACCTGTACCCGGGCGACGCGCACACCTACGTCGACCGCCTCGGAGAGGTCGCGGTCGCGGCTCGTGCGGCACAGATGCGGCACGGTAGGGTCGAGCCCCTGAGAAGTGTCCCGCTCGCGAGCGTCGGAAGTGGCCTCTGACCTGCGGAAACACGAATCACGGGGCGGTAGCTCAGTCGGTCAGAGCAGAGGACTCATAATCCTTCGGTCCAGGGTTCAAGTCCCTGTCGCCCTACGCACGTGAACTGCAGAGCCGACGTTTCGAGTCCACCTGCGACGTCGGGACTGGGATCAACGCGGGCGCAACGCACCCGCTGCGGTCGTTCCGGCAGAGCCGGAGCAGACCATGTCGAACACCCCCGGCCGTCCGGTCTGGGCGGGTGGCTCCGGCATCGGGGTGGGGGAAGCCAGGTCAGCTCGAGGCGGTCACCGCCATCATCCTGCGGAGGTGGGCGACACCTCGTGACGTGTGTGTCTTGACGGAGCCCTCGCTGATGTTCAGCGCGAGCGCCGTTTCCGCGACGGAGAGGTCGAGCCAGTGGCGCAACACCACGCAGCGTCGCTGCATCGGCGCGAGCTCCTGCAGCAGCGAGAGCAGGTCGTTGCGGGTGTCCACGGCGCCGGTCGGGTCGGGCGTGACGCGGGTGTCGGGGGCAGTGGCCGAGACGGTCTCGCGCCGCCACGGTCGTCGTGACTCGTCGACGTTGGCGCGTACCAGGACCTGGCGGGCGTAGGCGTCGGGGTGCGCGAGGTCGCGGACGCGGGGCCAGGCGACGTAGAGCTTCTCGAGGGCAACCTGCAGCAGGTCATCGGCGCGTTCGCGGGTGCCGGTCAGGGCGAAGGCGAGGCGCCAGAGGTGGGCGTGGCGCGCTTCGACGTACTCGACGAAGCTGAGCTCGCGCGGCTGGCGGCGTGTCCAGATCGTCAACGGAACGCGCCTGCCGCGACCCGGGGGGCCGCCCATGCGACGAACCCGTCGATGGTGTCGGGACCGTCGTTGTCGACTGAGTCGACTGACGGGTAGCCCCAGATCGGATAGGTCGAGACCGTGTCGCCGTCGCGGACCAGGAGGACCCACCCGTCGGACGGAGGAGCGCCAGGGAACGTCACGTCGGCCACGGCGGTGGTCCGGCCCGCGCCGTCGAGCTCCGGGGTGGCCCGTTGCCCGAGCACCTGGACGCCGTTCAGGCCCACCATCGCGCCGTCAGCACCCACCTGGACGACCGTCGGGGTAGCGCTGCGGGACTCCAACGCCACCTGGATCTCCGCCCAGGCGCTCAGCGAGGAAGGACCCGAGTCGGCAGGTTCGGAGCGTGTCCTGGAGCTTCCCCCGTCGCGGTTCGACGCCCAGGCCAGGGCCCACTGGGTCGTGGTTCCGTCGCTCAGCTCGAGTGCCACGGAGCGGTCGGGCACGGCCCACAGGTCGCCGTTGATCTGCACCGGAACGTCGACCGGGCCGTCGATCCGCTCGGTCACCCGCCAGTCGTCACCGACGGCCAGCGTTCCGTCGGGGCGGTACTCCACGACTGGATCGACCGGCGACGAGGCCACGGGGCCCGCACTCGGGGAGGGGCCCGACGCGGAGGCCGCAGGCGAGGTGGCCTCTCGCGCGGTGCCGCTCGGCGACCAAGGCGCTGCTGTGCCGAGCAGCACCACGGCGGTCGCGGCCACCCCGAGGCCCAGCACCGCAGGTGCGCGTCGGCGGCGTACAGCGGCGCGTCCGGCTGCCAGGTGGTCCTCGATGCGCAGCGGGGTCGGGTGCTCGATGACGTCATCGATCAGGTCGTGTAGGTCCATGTGGTCCTCCTCGGTCAGGCCAGGTCACCATCAAGAACGGAACGAGACGTGAACGCGGTTGACGCGGCGTCCGGAGAATCCCGCAACCAGGTGACATCAGCTCGGAGACCGACTCGGACATGGTCGGTACAGGACGCGCCTCAGGGGGGTTCGCCGTGTGCCGCGGGACCAGCGCACGAACGGTCAGCCCACCACGTGGATGCGTCCCTCGGTGGCGGCGACGGGGATCTCCAGGGCGGCGGCGGCCTGGTCGACGGAGCCGGTGGGGTAGGTGGAGACGGTCATGGTGGTCCCGCTGTCCAGGTTCGGGGTCGGGTGCTCGCGCCCCGGGGTCGGGGGTGGAGGGCGGGCGGTGACAGCCAGCACCGCGGCCCAGGCCGACGGCGGTGTCGCGTCGCGCTCAGCCGGCGTACGTCGCCTGGTAGGCGAGCAGCCGGGCGCGGCCCTCGGCCATCGCGCCCGCGAGCTCCTCGAGGAGCGGCGGTGCGTCCTCGACGCTCCCGGAGTCGGCGGCGAGCTCGATGGCCCGGGCGGCCTCGCCGGCCCGCGGGACGCCGAGGTTGAGCGCGCTGCCGGCGATCTTGTGGGCGCGCGCCTTCACCGTCGCGACGTCCCCGGCCCGCACGGCGTCCCGGATCGCGGCCTCGGCCTCGACGGAGTTGACCTGGAAGTTGCCGATCGCCCGGTCGAGGTACGTGGTGTCGCCGGGGTCGAGGTCACGCAGCGAGTCGAGGCGCTCGACGTCCAGGCCCGCCATCGGCGGGGTCGGGGACAGCGGCTCCTCGCTCACCTCAGGACGCCCCGTCGATGAGGAGCGCACCCGTGTCGTCCTGCACGAGCTGGAGCCGGACCTGCTCGGTCTTCTTCCCGACGCCCTGCTGGTTGTAGGTGTAGGTGTAGGTGGCGACCAGGGTCTCCGGGTCCGCGCTGAACGCCTGGACCCGCGGGTTGGAGACGCTTCCCCAGAAGCTGTCGTAGTCGGGGCTCTCGGCCTGGTACTTCGGTGTCAGCATCGCGAATCCGGCCTCGGGGTCCTTGCTGGCGGTCTGGAGGTAGCCGAGGACGAACGTGCGGATCTCGTCCTCGGAGGGCGCCGTCGGCGGCGACGACGTCGCGCTCGTCGGCTCCGAGGACGGCGCTGTCGAGGGCGGGTCCGACGCGGTGGCGACGCCGGGCGGCGGGGCGTCGTCCTGGGGGTCGTCGGTCAGGATCAGGACCCCGATCACGCCGAGCAGCAGCACCACGAGCGCGGCGACCAGGAGCGGCAGGACCGGACGACGGCGCCGCGTCGGGCGCCCCGGCGGCGCGGCCACGGGCGGTGCGACCGGCTGGGCCGGTGCCGACGCCTCGGGCGGTGCCGGCGCCGGCTGGTGCGCCGGCTCGGGCGCCGGCTCGGGTGCCGAGCGCAGGGCCCGCGTGCCTCCCTCCGGCATCGCGCGGTGGAGCGCGGTGGCGTCGGGCGCCGGGAGGACGGCGGTGGTCGAGTCGGAGTGCGCCAGGAGCTCCAGGACGCGTGCCACGTCCTCCATGGCCCACCGGCGCTGGGGGTCGTGCGCCATCGTCGCGAGCAGGACGGGCGCCATCTCGCCGGGGTTCGGCAGCCGCGGCGGCGGGTCGTTGACGATCTGGTAGAGCGTCCCGAGGACGTTGTCGCCGACGTCGTACGGCGGCGCGCCCGACAGGGCGTGGAACAGCGTCGCCCCCAGCGACCACACGTCACTGGCGGGGGAGGCCTGCGTGCCCGAGGCCACCTCGGGCGCCAGGTAGGCGGGGGAGCCGGTCACCAGACCGGTCTGGGTGAGCGACGGGTCGGCCGTCATCCGGGCGATGCCGAAGTCGGACAGCTTCACCTCGCCGTCGGAGCGGACCAGGATGTTCGACGGCTTCACGTCGCGGTGCACGATCTGGCTCGCGTGCGCCGCTGCGAGCGCGGACGCCGCCTGGCTCAGGAGCCGCGCGGCCTCGCGCGCCGGCAGCGGGCCGCGCTCGCGCACCAGCTCGGCGAGGGTGCTGCCCTCGACGTACTCCATCACGAGGTACTGCTGGTCCGCGTCGTGGGCGAGGTCGTAGATCCCGACGATGTTCGGGTGGTTGAGGCTCGCCGCGATCCGCGCCTCGCGCTCGGCGCGCATCAGGTCGGGGCTCGAGCCGCCCGGCATCACCCCGACGCGCTTGATCGCCACGGGTCGCCCGAGGAGCTCGTCGCGGCCCAGCCAGACCGCTCCCATGCCGCCGCGACCGATCTCCCGGTCGAGCGAGTACCTGTCGCCGATCACGTCTCGTCTCTCCTCCTGACGGCAAAACCTACTGTGACGAGCCGGATGACCTGCCACGCTCCCTCATGAGGCAGGCTTGTCCCGACTCCTCCGTCCGACCCGTGAACCCCGGAAAGGCCCTCCGTGCCCGTCGACCCGATGCTCCTCGACGACCTGCAGTGGCGCGGTCTCGTCGCCCACTCGACCGACCCCGACGCGCTGCGCGCGGCCTTCGGTGAGCGGAGCGTCCGGTTCTACGTGGGTTTCGACCCGACGGCACCGAGCCTGCACATGGGCCACCTCGTGCAGGTGATGACCGCGCGCCGTCTCCAGGACGCCGGCCACACGCCGTACCTCCTGGTCGGCGGCGCCACCGGCATGATCGGCGACCCGCGCGACTCCGGGGAGCGCACGCTCAACACCGCCGACACCGTCGGCGAGTGGACCGCCCGCGTCCGGGGCCAGCTCGAGCCGTTCCTGTCGTTCGCCGGCGACAACGCCGCCACGATGGTCAACAACCTCGACTGGACCGACGGGCTCTCGGTCATCGACTTCCTCCGCGACGTCGGCAAGCACTTCCCGGTCAACCGGATGCTGGCGCGCGACACCGTGAAGCGCCGGCTCGAGTCCGGCATCAGCTACACCGAGTTCAGCTACGTGCTCCTGCAGTCCCTCGACTTCCTCACCCTGCACCGCGAGCACGGCGTCGACCTCCAGTTCGGCGGCTCCGACCAGTGGGGCAACCTCACCGCCGGCGCCGAGCTGGTCCGTCGTACGACCGGCGACGCGGTGCACGCCTTCGCGACGCCGCTGATGACGAAGGCCGACGGCACCAAGTACGGCAAGACCGAGGGCGGCGCGCTCTGGCTCGACCCCGAGATGCTCTCGCCCTACGCCTTCCACCAGTTCTGGCTCAACGTCGAGGACGAGAAGGTCGGCGAGCTCCTGCGCGTCTTCACCTTCCTCACCCGCGAGGAGATCGAGGCGCTCGAGGCCCGGCACGCGGAGAAGCCGTTCCTGCGAGAGGCGCAGAAGCGGCTCGCGGACGCCGTCACGACGTTCGTCCACGGAGCGGGGGAGACCGAGCAGGCCAAGGCCGCCGCGGGCGCCCTGTTCGGCGGGGGAGACCTGGCCTCGCTCAGTCCCTCGACCCTGGCGGCCGCGCTGCGGGAGGCGGGGGTCACCTCCGTCGAGCGGGGCGACGGGCTCCCGACGGTGGGCGACCTCCTCGTGTCGACCGGGCTGGTCAAGAGCCGCAGCGAGGCCCGCCGCACGGTCACCGAGGGCGGCGCCTACCTCAACAACGTCCGGGTCGACGACGCCGAGGCGGCGATCACCGACGGGGACCTGCTCGGCGGGTCCTGGCTGGTGCTGCGCCGCGGCAAGAAGAACTTCGCCGGGGTCGAGGTCCGCTGAGGCCATGACCGACGCGCGCTGGGTGGCCGGTCTCGAGGAGCAGGCCCGCGCGCGCCTGTCGCCGCCGTTGTTCGAGTACGTCGCCCAGGGCGCGCGCGACGGGCGCACCGCGGCGCGGGCCGTGAGTGCGTGGCGTGACGTCGTCCTGCACCCGCACGTGCTGTGCGACGTGACCGAGGTCGACACCTCTGTCGAGCTCCTGGGTCGGCGGCACCGCACGCCCGTCGGTGTCGCCCCGTCGACCCTGCAGCGGGCCGTCCACCCCGACGGCGAGCTCGCGATGGCCCGCGCGGTCGCCGCGTCCGACGGGGTGCTGGTCGTGTCGAGCAACGCCGGGACGCCGTTCGCCGAGATCGGCGCGACCGGCGTCGCGTGGTGGGTGCAGTGCTACCTGCCCGCGGACCGCTCGCTGGCCGTCCCGCTGCTGCGCCGCGCGGTGGACGCCGGCGCCTCGGCCGTGGTGCTGACGGCCGACACCCCCGTCGTCGGCACCAAGTACCCCGGCTCGCCGGGGGCCGACGTCATCTGGGACGTCGTCGACCCCGCGCTGCTCCGCGTGAACTTCGACCCCGGGTACGACACCGCGCCGGGGTCCGACAAGGCGCGCGACCTCGGCGCCCGGGACGTCGACCGGCTGGCCACGCTCACCGGACTGCCCGTCGTGGTCAAGGGGGTGCTGCGTCCCGACGACGCCGCCCGGGTGGTCGATGCGGGAGCGGCGGCCGTGTGGGTGTCCAACCACGGCGGCCGACAGCTCGACCGCACGCCCACCACCGCCGCGGTGCTGCCCGCCGTCCGGGCCGCCGTCGCGGATCGCGCCCAGGTCTACGTCGACGGGGGAGTCCGCGACGGGCTCGACGTCGTCACCGCGCTCGCCCTCGGGGCCGACGCCGTCTTCCTGGGCCGGCTGCCCCTGTACGCCCTCGTCGACGGCGAGCCCGGTGTGCGTCGGATGCTGGCCGAGCTGGAGGCCCAGACCACCGAGTCGATGCGCCTCGCGGGAGCTCGTCGGGTGCGCGACACGCGGGACCTGGTCGGTCTTTGAACGATCAAACCGCCTCTGACCTGCGGAAACGTCGGACCCGGCCTGATGTGGTCCCCGTCACGTCGATTCGATTTGGCGTTCTCCCGGAAGTCCCCTAATGTTCTCTTTGTCGCCAGGGAGCGGCGGGAGGCAAGACCGAGAGGTCGGGCCACCGGCCCCCGAGCGGCCACCACTCTCTCACCGTCAGGTGATCGAAGGCCAGCACGATCGAGGCCGACGAGAGCCTGGCACGTAGGTGTGCTCGAGATGGTGCACCAGCTACCGGTACCGGACCCCGAACAGGGCGAGGCTGGTGTGCGTCTGATGTTTGAGAACTCAACAGTGTGTCATAGTCGACGGATTAGTTTGTATGTCCTGTCCTCTTTTCTTGAGGGTTTGGATGGTTTTTTTCGGCAATGATTCTGGCGAAAGCTAGTGTC
>NZ_SPUJ01000009.1 GCF_004522105.1 Nocardioides sp. 1609 | reverse complement strand
GTGACTGGGCACGCGAGCAAGGCCTCGGAGTGTCTGAGCGCGGACGGATCGCATCCTCGGTTGTCGAGCAGTACGACGCGGCGCACTGACACACCCACCGCCCGCAGCCATGCCGCTGATACAGCAAGACGACGCTCTCGCGGCGGCCTTCAAGTCCGGCGTGACGCAGCGCGAGCCTCGGCATGATCAGACGGATCGCTTTTCCCAGAGGCGGTGGAAAGACGTGAAGCGAGGAAGCCGTAGCGACTACGCATGGAACGCGCTTTACGTCCGGATCTGCACAACGGCGCCGTCGTAGTCGTCGCGGACTATCGCGACGACGCGTCCATGAGGGCCTCTGCTACAGCCGTTGCCCGGGCTTCGTTCGACCCGACGCCGAAGGTGTAATGATCCATCCTGCGGACATCTCGGTGTGCACCATCTCCCAAGACTCGATCGACTGCATCGGCGATCCTTCTGTCTTCTTTCGCTCCTCGAAGCCAGTCGTAAGCGGCGCCGCCCATACCCAACAAGATCGGGACCTGGCCCGCAGCGCCCTGGAGGCACATCGTCAGCTCGCGTTCCAGCGCCTCAGCACATCGAGCGACGTGGTCGATTCCGCGGCTTGCGTCAGCCTTGATCGTCTGACCCAACTGGGCAGACGTGGGTGTCGGAACCAGCTTGAAGACGTCGGTCAGGTACGGAGCGGCGAGGACCCCTACGACTTGTTCGACCCTGTCCATCGCCATCCGGACGCTGCTTTTCAACGTGCCGTCACCGCGATGACCTCGAGTGTGAAAGTTGCGCCAATCGTCCGGATCTGGCGGAGGTTCGGTACCACCCCAGTTGATCGCGACAGCACCACAGAACTCGTAAGCGGCGCGAGCTGAGCGAACTCAACTTCGGTCTCGGCGGTGATGGGGACCAGGTCGTCTGTGTCCTCGCCCATCGGGCCCACGAGGCGGCATGCCCGAGTCTCCAGCGGCCATCGACGTCGGGATGTTGGAGGTCCATCTTGCGAAGGCCGTCGTAGGCGTCGTACGTCAGAAAGGGAAGACTCACATGACGGAGTGTGACCCAAAGCGAATGCCATCAGCCGTGTAGGCGCGCTTGCGCCGCCGACGGTGTCCGACTCGCGGTGGATAGACGCACCATCGAGCGCACGACTCGCGATATGAGCCGCCGTTGGCGTGAGCGCGAAGTACCCTCGCTCGGGGTGGTCGGGTCAAGTTGCTCTGACAGTGCCACGTGCACGGCAGACCCGGTCGGCAAAGCCCAGGTGGCTAGCGGCGCAGGCGGGCGGCGACGTAGTCGTCGTTGCAGCGTTTGACCTGCCCGTTGTTCTTGATCCCGCAGTGCGGTCCGTGGTTCCAGCCCTTCGTGACCGTGTACAGGTCGAGGGTGGCTCGCCGGTTCCCGGGCTTGGGATCGTTCAGGGTGTTGTCCAGGATCAGAGTGACGCGGTCACGCTTCACGTCCCAGCGCGCCGTGATCGGGATCGCTCGCGCCGGCTCGTCGGATGAGGAGTAGTAGGCGCGGGCGACCTGGACGCCGCGCCGGTAGGTGGTGAACATCTTGAGGTAGCCGCCGTCACCCGGGTAGTAGATGCTGCCGCCCACCCAGGTCTTCTTCTTGCTCACTCGTTCGATCCGCGCGGTCAGGACCGTGCGGGTGTCGGTGTACGACAGGGTGCCGCGCAGGAGCTGATACGGGGCAGTCTGCAGCGCCTTGCCCTTCTCGTCGCGCACCGTCTCGGTCTCGGCGTACGCCCCGCCAGAGACGACCAGGGTGGCCAACACCGCGGCCACGGCGAGGAAAGCGAGGTGGACCCACGGGCGTCTCGTGCGCACAGTCGTCGGCATGGCACATCCTGACCCAGGAAGACTCGTGTTGTCGCCGAATCGAGTAGCGATATTCCGTACCGAGGATGGGTGCGGCTCCTTGGAGGTTGGAGATGTACCTCCTCCGATTGCGGGCGTCGGCGAGCAGTCGGCCTCTGCTCGTTGGTGGCGCCGCACTCAGCGCTACCGCCGGCGAGGCATTCAGCCCGGGAGTCCTTCAAGACTGCTGCCGCGACGTAGCCCGAGGGGCGTCCAATGAGGTCTGCGGAAACCCCAGACGCGGTGATAGGAGGCAGGTCCGTGATAGCGCGGATTGCGGCAGATCCGGACGTTGATGAGCATCGCTAGAAAGGTGGACTCCAGATGGCGCCGTCTCGCTTAACGATTTCCGACGCGTACACCACTCGAATCAAGCTCGGTTACGTGTTGAGGTGGGGCGTCGGTCTGACGCGCATCGCGGGAGTTTGGGCGAGTATCCGTATGGTGCGTCGCATGCGCGATGAGGACCGGGAGGCCGTGGGGTTGTTCCGGCGCCAGGTGCCCGACCTAGCGAGCCTGGGCGACCTCGTACGCGCCCGGGACGGCAGTCCAGATCCGAGTAGCGCGCTGGCGGCCGACGACCTGTTCTGGCCGCACCACCCAACCAGTCAGGTGACGTGGATGGCGATGGTGGGCAACGCTTCTGCAGCGCGCCGCGGACCGGTTCGGGGTGCTCGCGACTGCACCGCCACCCAGCGACCTGGACGATGCGGGAGGGTCTGATGCCGAACAAGCTTGAACGCGGCACGAGCCGTGTCGGGGAGCTCATCGACTTCAACGCCGAGACCCCCGAGGTCCAAGTCACGCTCGCGCGAACCAACAAGGGGATCAGCATCACGATCCCCTGGTCCGATCCCACTAGCCCCTACGCCGGCTGGTTCCTGCACGAGGACGCGGCGTTCGGCCGCACGCGGGCGAAGGCGCCCGCCCCTCCGCCGGTACCGCGTCGCGTCCTGTTCAACGACTCCTACGGGCCGGTCCTGCTCATAGGCGTCCGGGCGAGGGGGTTCCACGCGAACCTGTTCGGGCCCGGGTCGGGGACGCTGTGGGCCCGTGCAGCGATCATCGGCGTGCACGAGGACGCCGACTTCGACCAGCCGCACATCATGCGCTCGAGCATCTCCGGGCTGCGTGAGTGGCTGGGCATTAAGTCCTGGCGCACCTCCTGGGGCGCCGACGAGGACCCTCGCCACCTTTTCTGGCCCGATTCACCTGGGGCCATCGAAGTCGGGCAGCGCGACGGGATCTCGCTGACCTTCAACCCTGCGTGGCAGGTCGACCCCGAAGAGGACGAGATCCACCTTCGCGAACTCCTCTGGTGCCGCACAAGGAGCGATGAGCCACGCACGTGGGAGGACCACCTAAAGGACCACTACGGCGTACGAGACCTCCTGGTGCTCTCCCGCTGGCGACGCGAGACGTGCATCGTCGCGACGATCGCGCGCACCGATGACTTCCTGCCCTCAGCCGACGACGATCCGAGCGAGCACTGGCAGTCGAGAAACGTCGTGGTGCCGGAGGACGAACCGTCGCCGCCCCCGAGCCGCTACCGACCTCACTTGATGAGGTACGCCGACCTCGGCCAGGAAGGGATACGCCGTTGGCTCACGCTTCGCGACGAGTTCGGCCGCGCCCTCGACCCGGTCATTTCCTGCATCGGCCTGACCGATGCAACGCCGCACACCCTGCTCGCGCACTGCGGGCCCGGCCTAGAAGCCCTCGGTTACCTCCTGATGCTCCGAGACGGGGCTTCGCCCCGCGCAGCGCGCGACGCAAGCCTCCAGAGCAGGTTCCAGAGGATCCTTGTCGATGTCGGCGAATGCCTGCCCTTCGACGGCGAGCAATGGATGGCCTCGACCGTGACGACGTACAACGGTCTCAAGCACGCCAACCGGACGGCTCCCGACGAGCTCGATGTCATCAACGCGTGGCGTTCGAGCGTGTTGGTGGTCCGGGCGTGGGTCGCCATCGAGATTGGCGTCGACGTCGGCGCGGTGCGCGAACGACTTCTCGAGGACCCGCAGCGCCATCCGTACATCGCAGCTACTCGATAGATCGGCGGGAGCACCGGGACCCCGCGTTTGGGTCTTGCTGGCCGCGCGCGCGACGGCATGACAAGGGTTATGCGCGACGGGTCCCAAGCCATGCACCGGTCGGAACGCTCTCTCATCGGCAGTTCCGGACACCTCGACAGAGCCTGAAGGCGGCGATAAGACGCGCCTCCGAAGCGCACCGTCTGCGGCTGCTAGAGACTGGACTGGAGTCCGGGTTGCTGTGTCGCGCCCAGGTCAAGGGCTGCTCCGAAGTCGGATGGAACGCCCGTCGAGGCTGAGCGCTTTGGCGTGCCGGGCCTGGACAAGGCGCTGGTTCAGGGGCGAAGCGTTCACGCTCCGCGAGCGTTTCCCTCCCGCGCGAGATGCAACGGACACGTCCACGAAATACCCGCGCGGTTGACTCGGATGCCGGCCGATTCACGGCCGATCTCGGCCTCTGGCCGATGGAGAGGGGACATCTCTTGATTCACGAACAAGGCACGCCAAGACGGCGCAACCGTGCCCTACCCGGACTTGCCGCGGGGGCGGCAGGAGTGCTGGCCGTCGGCGTCCTGGCGACGGTCACGCCCCAAGCGCAGGCGTGGAACGCGGTGCCGACCAGCGGGGGCGACACGTGGGGAGTCCACGACGCCGCCAACCCCGGCATCGACACCGGCAGCGTGCGCAACACAGGCGGCAACGCCTTGCAGGGCTACGGCGGTCTCCGGGTCGAGGTCGACGGGGGCGACAGCCGTCTCAACGGCGTGCTCCTCCGAGGCTTCGGGCTCACCTACGACGGCCAAGAGACGTTCACCACCATGCAGGGCGTCGATGTCGACGGCGTGGTCGTGCGTCGTGAGCTTCTCGTCCCGGAGGGGTCGAACTACGGGCGGTTCTTCGACGTGTTCACCAACACCACGCACGAGGACGTGACCCTCGACGTCGCCTTCGGCGGGCAGCTCGGCTACAGCACCGGCGAGAACCAGAGCGAGATCAGCACCACCGGGACGGGCGACGACACGATCAGCCGCGCGGACGGGTGGGCGTCGTGGTTCACCCCCACCACCGCGGCTGGCACCCCTAGCCAGAATGGCCCGTCCGCGACCGTCTTCGGTACGCCCGGCCGGGCCGCGTCGCTGACCCGCATGGGCAACTTCCTGCTCGACCCGTTCGAGAACGCGCTTCCCGCCACTGGGGACGCCGCGAACCACCCCGGCTTCGTCAACACGATCACCATCGAGCCGAGCGACAGCGTGTCGCTGTTGCGCTACGTGGTGACCGGCCTCCCCGAGGGTCGAGCGGTCCTGGGGGCCACACGGCCTGCGGGCAGCGAGGTGACCCGCGTCGAGGACGTGGCAGAGACGCTCGCAGCGCTGCCGGCGGTTGATGGCCTCAGCACCGCCGAGCTCTGCTCGGTGGCCAACTTCGACCCCGGCGCGCTCGGACTCGGCGGTACCGACTGTGATCAGCGTCCGTTGAACGAGTTCGTGGACACGCCCGTCGGGTCGACGCAGGCCACCGCACCGGCGACCACCTCGCCATACGACGTCGTGGGCAAGACGATCACCCAGCTCGTGGCCGACATGAAGAGCGGCAAGACGAACTCGCAGCAGATCGTGCGTGCCTACCTCGACCGGATCGCGGCCTACGACCGAGGTCCGCTCGGCCTCAACTCCGTCATCACCGTGGCACCCGACGCCATGGCGCAGGCCCGAGCCGCCGACGCTGCGCGTAGGAACGGCGACACCCGCCCGATGCTCGGCATCCCGGTCCTCGCCAAGGACATCATCGACACCAAGGACATGCCGACCACCGGCGGCTCGCGTGTCTTCGACGGGTACCGCCCCAAGTCCGACGCGTTCCAGGTCGAACTGATGCGTGATGCCGGAGCGATCATCCTCGGTAAGGCCAACCTCGCCGAGTTCGCCAACGACGGCCACGCCAGCCCGAACGGCTACGGGGCGGTCTGGAACGCCTTTGATCCCTCGCGCAGCCCGATCGGCTCCAGCGGCGGCTCGGCCGTGGCGGTAGCCTCCAGCTTCGCTCCCGCAGCGTGGGGCACCCAGACCGGCGACTCGCTGTGGGGCCCGGCAGGAGCAGCGAGCCTGTACTCCCTGCGCGGCACCGACGGCATGCAGTCCAGCGCCGGCACCATGCCGCTCACCTTGATCCAGGACTACGTGGGCTGGATCGGCCAGTCCATCGACGACCTGGCGATGCTGCTCGACGTCACAGCCGTCGACAACCCCGCCGACCTGCTCGACGACGTCGCCAACGGCAAACGACCGCAGGACTGGACGACGTACCTGGACAAGGACGCCCTGCAGGGCAAGGTCATCGGAGTGCCGGAGACGGCGTTCGACGACCCGTTCGGCACCACCGAGGTCAGTGACGTGCTCCGGGCGAAGTTCGAGGTCTTCGAGGAGGCCGGCGCCACCGTCAAGGTGATCCCGGACTTCGCCGCCGTGCCAACCCGGGGCAACTACGGCAACACCGGCTACGAAGGTTGGCTGCAGTGGCTGGAGGCGCACCCGGACGCGCCGTACACCCGGCCAGAGCAGATCACCAACAACCCGCTGCGGGTGCCCTACCAGTACCCCGGCCCGTACACCGGCGACGGAACTGGGATGACCGACCAGCAGCAGCGTGACTTCGAGGCCTACCGCGCCCTCTACCGCGACAACGTCGCCGGCTGGATGGACACCAACAGCGTCGATGCAGTGCTCTATCCGACCGAGCTCAGCGAGATCCACCTCAACGACACGATCCAGCCGAGCTTCGGTCGCAGGGACCCGCAGTCCTCCGCAGCCGGGGTCCCGACGGTGATCTTCCCGGCAGGAACCACCACCAACGGGAGCCCAGTCGGCTTCCAGTTGCAGGGCAAGGCCTTCCAGGACGCCGAGCTCATGGGGTTCGCCTACGCCTTCGACCAGATCGCCAAGGGCCGAGTCTTGCCGACCAGCGTCACTCCGAGGCTCGAGTACGACGCGGGCGCTCTCCCAACGCCCGTCGAGCCGCTCGACCCGACGCCCGAACCGCCCGTCGTCACACCCGCCCCGGCCCGCCGGTTCACCGTGCTCGACCGCACCGTCGGCGCCAAGGTACGCCGGGGCAGGGCCACGGTGATGTTGAGCATCGGCTGCGCCAGCAGCGCCGAGGACTGCACCGGTCGGGTCCGGGCCAAGGTCGGCGAGCGCACGGCCACCGCGCGCGCCACCGTCAGTGCCGGTAGTGCCCAGACGGTCAAGGTCAGGCTCAGCAGGGCCGCTTCGATCCGACTTCGCAACGGCAAGGTGCAGAAGATCCGAGTGGCCTTCGTCGGCACAGGCGGCACCAAGAGCACGACGACTCCGGTCGTGGTGAGGGTACGCCGCTAGCCCTGTGAATCACCGCCGGCGGGGTGGGGGCCAGTTCCCACCGCCGCCGGCGGTGCCACGCTCTTGCCCGGCGCCTGATCGTCTGAGGCCGTTGCCGGGTAGCCGAATCCAACGATCGCGCTCACAGCCACAACACGGCGAGGGTGGGAACTGCACGAGTAGGCGCCTGGGGACAATCGCTGATGAGTGCGATGCGGTGCTCGAGGCGAGAACTGACAGACAACGTCTTCCCGGGCCCAGGCTCGACGACTCGAGCACCGGGGTACAGCGAGAAACAGGCCCGGAAGGACAAACGAGGCAACGACTCTGTACTCGATGCGACCTGGATCCCAGCCCCACATCCTCCTCGGACGAGTCACTTCCGCGCCCATCACGATTGATCCAGGAGTAGCTCCACGGGCAACTTCGAATCGTCCTCCGACGGCGGCGCTGCTTCGCTCGACTCCGCCCCGCCCCACTGCTGGCAGGTGGGTTCCGGGTCAGCGGCTCCGAAACCAGCTGAGGCCGCCCCGACCACCAATGGCGACCTTGCCACCCCCAACCTTGGGCACAGTCAGACGGATCAGCCTGTCCCAGAGGCGGCGAAAAGGGGCATCGTCTAACGCACGGCGGGGCTTCGGCCCCCTAGCCTCTGGATCCGTCTGGTCGTCGAGAGGTACTCGCAATGTCGTCCGCCACGTCCACGCTCCCCGTCGCGCACCCGACACCGCTCGGAGAGCGCCGTCGTCGTGGGGCCAGCTGGGGGCCAACTAGGTGCGTCATTCTGCGTCGATCGACCGACGCTCGACCGCGCGCCTAGGCGGATTGGGCCCCGTTGTGGGCTCTGACCTTCTGACCACGGATCAGAAGGTTGGGGGTTCGAATCCCTACAGGCGCGCAGCACACGGAACCGCAGGTCAGCCCGCTGACCTGCGGTTCCGCTGTTTCTCGACGCCGGGCTGCGCCCGACTGGCGCGGCTGAGCTCGGGCTCTCGGACGCACCTACCTACCTTCGATCCCGAGACGCTTGCCCGGATGTTCATCGACCTCGACCAAGCGCCGATGCAGTGGAGAATCTCGACATGGATCTCACCACCCACCCGGTGACACCGGACCGGTTCGACGACTTCGTTGCCGTGGTCAACCCCAACCGGCGCGACACGCACTGCTGGTGCCTGTCCCACCGCCTGTCCGCGCGCGAGGTCCACGACCTCGGTGGGGGAGACCGAGAGGTCGCGGCACGAGCCCTCGGACGCCGCGGCAACCCGCCCGGTGTCGTCGGGTACGACGACCAGGGCACCCCGGTCGGCTGGTGCAGCATCGGACCCCGCGCCGACAACACGCGGCTGTCGTCGTCGAAGCTGATCACCCCCATCGACGACGTGCCGGTCTGGAGCATCATCTGTGTCGTGGTGCGTGGCGGCCACCGCAGACGCGGCGTCACCACACCGCTGATCGAGGGCGCGGTCGCCTACGCCGCCGACCGCGGCGCCCCTGCGGTCGAGGCCTACCCGGTCGACCCGGGCGAACGTCGGATGGACCTGACGATGGCGTTCGTCGGGACCCGCCGGATGTTCGAGAAGGCCGGGTTCGAGGTCGTCGGCGAGACCGCGGCGATGGCCAGCAAGATGCCGCGACTCGTGATGCGCCGCGTGGTGACCGCACGACACGAGAGCGACCGGACGACGAAGCCCTGAGGATGCCCTGGCCTCGACCGCCGGGGCCGCCCACCAGGCAGGGCCCCGCTGCGCCTGGCACGGGATGGAGCACCGCAGGGAGGCGGCTGGGCGGGTCTCGTTGCGATGGCAGGTTCGAGGACCGGGCCGGACTCGCTACCGCGACCGCCCATCACCAGGGTGGGCCAGGTAGCGCTCAAGACGTCCGCTCGGCGCGCTCGCCGGTGGCGATCCTGGTCAGCAGGTCTCGCAGGCTGACGGAGTCCGTCTCGTCGAGGTCGGCAAGAAGTTGACGCTCCGCCTCATCACTCGCGTGCGTCGCCTTCTCGAGGGCTGCCCGCCCGGCATCGGTGAGCTCGACGACGTTACGACGCCTGTCGGCGGCATCTGCGCGGCGGATGACGAGTGCCTTGGACTGGAGGCCGTCCAGCAGGCCGACCATCGTCGTACGGTCGACGCCCAGACGCTGGGCCGCCTGCTGCTGGGACTCCGGCTCGCGGTCGCTCAGGAGAAGCAGGACCGCGAGCTCGCGTGGAGTCACGCCCACCGGTGCCAGGTGCTCCTCGTGCAGCTCGTCGAGGGTGATGAGCGCGTACTTGAGCAGGTAGGTCATCCGCCGGCGCAGTGCGGGCCCGAGATCCCGGTCGTCTGCCATGTCCGCATTCTAGGGTGTACGCTAATCATCAGTAACGCTGACGATCACCTAGAGGAACGATTTCTATGACAACACTTCTCCTGACCGGCGCCACCGGTCTCGTCGGGTCCCGCTTGCTCCCACGCCTGACGGCCGCCGGCTTCGACTGCCGTGTCCTGGTCAGACGCGACGTCGAGCTGCCTGACGGCGTCACCGCCGTGCGGGGCGACCTCGACGAGCCCGCCTCGCTGCCAGCCGCCGTCGACGGGGTCGACGCCGTCGTCCACCTCGCCGCGCTCTTCCGCACGGCCGACGACGTGGCCATCTGGCGGGCGAACCTCGACGGCACGCGGCACCTCATCGACGCCGTGCGGACGCACGCCCCTGGGGCGCGGTTCGTGATGGCCAGCACGGGAAACGTCTACGACGCCGCAGCCACCCGGCCGTCCCTCGAGACCGATGCCTGCTCACCCACGTCGGCGTACCCAGCCAGCAAGGTAGCCGCAGAGGCGCTCCTGCGAGACAGTGAGCTGACGTGGTCGATCCTGCGGCTGCCGTTCGTGTACGGCGACGGAGACGGACACCTCGCGTCGATCCCCCAGCTCGCGCCTCGGTTCGGACTGCACCCCGCGCACACCTACTCGGTCGCTCACCACCGCGACGTCGACGTCATCGTCCGGCTCGCTCTGTCGGGGGCCATGGACGGCCGTATCGTCAACCTGACCGACGACGCGGACGCAACCGTGTGGGAGATGGCCGAGCTCTCGGGCGACCCGGTCGAGGGGTCGTCCGCACCGCTGGAGAATCCGTGGTCGGGACGGATGGACGGCTCCCTGGCACGCGAGCTCGGCTTCCGTCCCACCGTGCCGACCATCCGGGCGGCAGCGGACGAAGGCATCCTCTGACCGCAGTGCGGCCCCAGATCGGGGAGGGTGGCGGCCCCCACGCCTGTCGTGCGTGCCGACCGCGGGCCACCACCAAGCGCAGCGGCGCGGGACGGTGCGGCGCTCTCCGTCCGACCCGCCCGGGTGCTACCGGGCCTGGGCCCGGGCGACCCGCTCGCGGACCAGCGGGATGATGTAGCGCCCGGTGTCGACGGCGCCGTCGAGGTCGCCCGCGCTGGGCAGGCTGATGATGTCAGCGCCGAGGCGCACGTACTCCTCGAGGGCCGAGGCGATGGTGTCCGGGCTGCCGACGAGCAGCGAGGAGGCGCCGCCGGCGCCGGCGATGCTGCGGGGCATCCACAGCGCGGTGTCGTGGCGCTCGCTGCGCTCGGCGATCTCGCGGAGCCGCACCGAGCCGGCGTTGGTGTGCTGCTCGCGTCGACCGTCCTGGGTCGGCCAGAGCCGTCCGGCGGAGCGGGCGACGAGCGCCTCGGCCTTGCGCCAGGCCAGCTCGTCGGTCTCGGCCACGACGGGCCGGAACGTCACCCAGAAGCGGATCTGTGCGGGGTCGCGCCCCGCGGCCGTCGCCAGCGACCGCACGCGGGCGATCTGGTCGGCGGTCTCGCGCAGGGGCTCGCCCCACAGCGTGAAGACGTCGGCGAGGCGCGACCCGACGTCGAACGCCTCGTCGGAGGCGCCGCCGATCGAGATCGGCAGCGGCCGGCCCGACAGCGGCTGCGACCCCGGACCGAACCCCTCGAACCGGTAGTGCCGGCCGTCGTGGTCGAACGCCTCGTCCTCGGTCCAGGCGCGGCGCAGGATCTCGATGTACTCCGCGGAGCGGGAGTAGCGGTCGGCCTTGTCGAGGTAGTCACCCTGGCGACGCTGCTCGGCGTCGCTGCCGCCCGAGATGATGTGGACGACGGCGCGCCCCCCGCTGAGGTGGTCGAGGGTGGCCAGCGACTGCGCGGCGACGGTCGGGTACGTCGTGTTGGGGCGCAGGGCGACGATCGTCCTGAGCCGCTCGGTGCGAGCGAGCACGTGCGACGCGACGACGAACGGGTCGGCGCCGTCGGAGCTGTAGCCGAGCAGGGTGTAGTCGAAGCCGTAGTCGTCGAGCGTGCGGGCGAACCGGTCGGCCCGGGCGGGGTCGGTGGCCTTGCGCACCGGCGAGCTCGTGGTGCCCTTGGCCGTGATGGCCTGCAGGAACGAGTGCACGAACTCGACGCGGGTCGCGGTGGTGGGCCTAGGGGTCTGCTCGGAGACCTGGACGGTCATGGTGGCTCCTTCGTGGTGGGGCGTCAGGGCGCCGGGGCCGTGAGGACCCGGGCGGTGCCGACGGCGTGGTGGGCCGGTGCGCCGGCGAACAGGCGGCGGAGGTCGTCGACGAGCGCGTGCACGATCCGCGCGGTGCTGGCGGTGGTCAGGCCGCCGACGTGGGGGGTGAGCACGACGTCGTCACGCTGCTCGAGCGCGCCGAGGACCGGCGGCTCCTGACGGCGTACGTCGAGCGCGGCTCCGCCGAGGCGCCCGGACTCGAGCGCGGCCAGCAGCGCGTCCTCGTCGACGACGTCGCCGCGGGAGAGGTTGACCAGGTAGGCGCCGTCGGGCAGCAGGCCGAGGAGGTGGCCGCCGACCAGCCCGCGCGTGGCGGGCCCGCCCGGCACGTGCACGCTGAGCACGTCGGAGCGCGCCGCCAGCTCGTCGGGGCCGACCGGCTCGATGCCGCCCTCGCGCAGCAGCCGGCCGGGCACGCCGGGGTCGTGGGCCAGCACCGTCATCCCGAGCGCACGGGCACGGACGGCGACCGCGCTCCCGGTCGCGCCGGCACCGAGCACGCCCCAGGTACCGCCGTGCAGCTCGCGACCGGACCGGCGGTCCCAGCCGCCCACCCGGGCCGTGCGGTCGACCGGCACGGTGCGACGGGCCAGCGCGAGGGCGAGCCCGAGGGCGTGCTCGGCGACGCTGACCGCGTTGGCGCCGCGGGGGCTGAGCACCACGACGCCGGCCCGGTCGGCGGCGCCCACGTCGATGTTGTCGAGCCCGACGCCGAACCGGGCGACGGCGCGCAGGCCAGGACAGGCCTCGAGCACCGCCGCGCTGACGACGGTGAGGTTGCGCACCAGCACCGCGTCGGCGTCCTGGAGGGCGGCGATCGTCGCGGCCTCGTCACCGCCGGTGCCGACGGCGTACCGGACGGTGAGGTCGGCCTCGAGCGCGGCGATGGCGTCGTGGCGGACCTCGTCAGCGACGACGACGGTGCTCAGCCCGCCACCCAGCCCAGGCCGGGACCGACCTCGCGCGCGAGGTCGGTGAGCACCTGCACGTGAGCCTCGAGCGCGTACGCCGGCGGGAGGAACAGCACCAGCTCGTCGGCGGCCGACAGGCCAGGGTCGGCCAGCACGGCCGCGGTGACCTCGTCGGGGGTGCCGTGGTGGACCGGGCTGATCCGCATGCCGGCCGGGAGGTCGGCCGAGACGCCCGGGGTCAGGGCGCCGGCGGGCCGTGAGGCGGCCATCCCCTCGGTGCGACGCTGGTGGTCGTAGGCCGCGTGTCGCTCGCGCCGCTCGGGCGTCGTGCCGGGCAGCACCGACGCGGCCACCGCGACCGGCGGCGGCTCGGTGCCCTGGGCGGTGGCCCAGCGCGCGCGGTAGGCCGCGATCACCCGCGCCTGGTGCTCGGGGAACGTCTCGCCCTCGGCCAGGCCGCTCAGCACGGTGCCGCAGATGATCGCGAGCCCCAGGTCGGCGGCGTGCTCGGCCGAGCCGACGCTGGCCACGCCCTGGCGGACCCGGCTGCGCAGTCCCGGGCTGTGCGGCGTCACCTTCAGCTCGGTGCCGACCGGGGCGCCCTGGCCGTCGCCGTCGACGACGTGGAGGGTCTCGCCCGACACGGCCGCGAGGAACCGGCGCAGCCGGCGCTGCGCCTCGGTGCGGGCGTCGGTGTCGACGGCTCCGAAGACCGGGTCGAAGGCCGCCGTCGCGCCGGCGGACAGGGCGAGCTGGAGCCGGCCGCCGACCAGCAGGTCGGTGACGCCCGCGGCCTCGGCCAGCAGCACCGGCTCCTGGTAGCGCATCGGCAGGACCGCGGTGCCGAGCGCGATCGACGACGTGTGCTGGCCGACGGCCGAGAGGAACGGCAGCGGTGACGACAGGTAGTGGTCGAAGTGCCGCTGGTAGACCCAGCCGGACTGGTAACCGATCTCCTCGGCCGCCCGGAAGAGCGCGATGGCCTCCTGCAGCCCGGCCGCCGGGCCGGCGTCGTCGGAGAACGACACCCGGGTGTTGAAGCCCAGGCGCTGCGTGGCGCGCGGACCGGCACCGCGTGGCGCCGGCGCGTGCGCGGTGGCGGTCACGACGCCTTCTCGCTGGGCTCGACCTCGCGCCGGCCGTGCGTCGCGTCGGGGATCGAGTCGAGCAGGACCCGCGTGTAGTCCTCGCGCGGGGCGTCGAAGATCTGGGCGACGGTGCCTTCCTCGACGACCTTGCCGCGCCGCACCACCGAGACGGTGTGGGCCAGCTGCCGCACCAGGGCCAGGTCGTGCGAGACGAAGACGTAGGTCAGCCCGAGGTCGGCCTGCAGGGTGAGCAGCACCTGCACGATGTCGGCCTGCACGCTCACGTCGAGCGCCGACGTGGGCTCGTCGAGGACGATCACGTCGGGCTTGAGCACCAGCGCCCGGGCGATCGCCACCCGCTGGCGCTGGCCGCCCGAGAGCGCGTCGGGACGCCGGCCGAGCAGGGTGTGGTCGAGGCCGACGGCGTCGACCGCGCGGCGTACCTCCTCGCGCTGCTCGTCCTTGGTGCCGATCTTGAACCGGTCGAGCGGCTCGCGCACCAGCCGCTCGACCTTCCACGTGGGGTCGAGGGAGGTGAACGGGTTCTGGTAGACGAACTGCAGGTGCCGGCGTACGGCGCGCAGCTGGGCGTGCGAGCGCCCGTCGACCCGCTCGCCGGCCACGATGATCTCGCCGGTGTCCGGCGTCTCGAGACCCAGGAGCAGCCGGATCGTGGTGGTCTTGCCGGAGCCCGACTCGCCGACGATGGCGTGCGTCGTGCCGGCCGGCACCGCGAACGACAGGTCGTCGACGGCGGTCAGCTGCTTGCGGTCGACGGTGAACGTCTTGCTGACCCCCCGCACGACGATCTTGGGCTCCTCGTCCTCCGACAGCGCCCTGCGGGCGGCGCCGACGTCGCGCAGGCCGGCGTAGCGGTCGGGGTTGAGGGCCGGCACGTCGGCGTGCAGCCGGCGCGCGTAGTCCGACGTCGGCGCGCCCGAGACCTGCGCCGTGGGGCCGGCCTCCTGCACCCGTCCGTCCTTGAGCACCACGACCGAGTCGGCGCGCTCAGCGGCGATCGCCAGGTCGTGGGTGATCAGCAGCAGGCTGATGTCGAGCGAGTCGCGCAGGTCGGTCAGCAGGTCGAGGATCCGCTTCTGGATGGTCACGTCGAGGGCCGACGTGGGCTCGTCGGCCACCAGCAGGGCCGGCTGGGGGAGCACGGCCAGGCCGATGAGCACGCGCTGGAGCATCCCGCCCGAGAGCTGGTGCGGGTACGACGCGAGCACCCGCTCGGGGTCGTCGAGCCCGACGCGCAGCAGCACGTCGACCACGGCCCGGCGCCGGTCGGCCTTCGTGAGGTCGCCCGGCAGCAGGGCGGCGGCCTCGCGGGCCTGCGACCCGATCGTGCGCACCGGGTTGAGCGAGGCCGACGGGTCCTGCGGCACGAAGCCGACGGTGCGCCCGCGCAGTGGGCGGAAGTGGCGCTCGGGCAGCGCCAGCACGTCCTGGCCCTGCACCTCGATGGTGCCGGTCGCCCGGCCCACCCCGGCCGGCAGCAGCCGCAGCACCGAGCGGGCGATCGTCGACTTGCCCGAGCCCGACTCGCCGATCAGCGCCAGGCTGTGCCCGCGCGGGAGGTCGAAGGACACGTCGGTGACGACCTGGTGACCGCCGTAGGAGACGGAGAGGTCGCGCACCCGCAGCAGGTCGTCGGGGCCCTTGACCACCGGGATCTCGAGGGTGGCGGTGCTGCCCCCGGTCCGGCCGGAGCGCTGGTCGTTCAGTCGGTCTTGCGGAGCCATCGGCTGATCCTGTTCGCAGAGAGGACGGTGGCGATCGTGACGAGGGCGGGCGTGTAGACCAGCCAGGGGGCGAGCGGGTAGTCCTTGCCGCTGGAGACCAGGAGGCCCCAGTCGGAGGCGGGCGGCGGGTCGCCGTACCCGAGGAAGGCGAGGCCGGCGATCACCAGGATCGACAGGCCGAACTGCAGCACCGCGAGATTGAGCACCGAGCGCGACGCGTTGGGCAGCACGTGCCGCAGGAGCACGTGCATCCGTGAGCCGCCGAGCAGCAGCGAGGCCTCGACGAAGACGGCCCGGCGGGTCCTGAGAACCTCCGAGCGCATCACCCGGGCGAAGACGGCGACGGCGGAGACGCCGGTGGCGATGGCGGCGTTGATCGTCTCGAAGCCGAGGGCGCTGACCACGACGACGGCGAGCAGGAAGCTCGGGATGGCGAGGAGCACGTCGACGACGCGGGAGAGGGCGACGTCGACCCAGCTGCCGATGAAGCCGGCGACCAGGCCGATCAGCCCGCCGACCAGGACGCCGATCGCGACCGCCACGAGCGCGCTGGTCACCGACGACGCGGAGCCGTGGACGACGCGGGCGAACTCGTCGCGGCCGAGGTGGTCGGTGCCGAACCAGTGGGCGACGCTCGGGCCCTGGAAGGCGTCGGCGGGCACGCCGCGGGCGGGGTCCTGGCCGGTGAACAGGCCGGGCGCGAGCGACCAGCCCACGACCAGCAGGAGCATCGCGAAGGAGGCGACGACGCCGAGGGGAGGCACCCGCCGCGATCCGCGGCCGCGGCGCAGGGCCGACGGCTTCCAGCCTCCGGGGGCCTGGGGTCCCTCGGTCGCCTCGGTGGTGATGGTCGTCATGCGGGGTCCCTACGGCGTTGTCCGGCGGAGGAGCGGAGCGGGGGAGACGGAGGACGTCGTGGGCTGCTCATGCACTCGCTCCCTCGGTGACGGGGCGGACGCGCTTGGTGGCGCCGCGCAGGTCGACCCGGGGGTCGAGCAACGGGTAGACGAGGTCGACCACGAGGTTGACGACCACGAAGGTGATCGCGGCGAGCACCACGACGGCCTGCAGCACCGGCAGGTCCTGGGTGGTGACCGAGCGCTGCACGAGGCTGCCGACGCCGGTGCGGCCGAAGATCGTCTCGGTGATCAGCGCGCCGCCGAGGAGCTCGCCCACGGTGAGGGCGACGACGGTGACCACCGGCAGCGACGACGGCTTGAGCAGGTGGCGCCAGAACAACCGAGACCGACTGAGGCCGCGGGACGTCGCGAAGCCGGCGTACTCCTGACGGGCCTCGTGGTCGAGGTTGGCGATCAGCACCTCGGCGATCTGTGCCGACACCGGGATGCCGAGGGCGACGGCGGCGAAGAACGTGGCGGCCGGACCCTCGGAGTCGATCACCTGGAACAGGCCCAGCTGGAAGGCGAAGATGTTGATCAGCAGCAGGCCGATCACGAAGTTGGGCACCGAGAGGAAGAGCGACGGGAAGGCCCGCAGCGGCCGGGCCAGCGGCGCCGGCAGGTTGCGCGTGCCGTAGGCGATCCCGAAGGCCAGGACCACGGCGACGACGAGGGCGCTGACCGCCAGCACCAGGGTCGAGCCGATGATCTCGCCGATCAGCCGCGAGACCGGCAGGTTGCTGCGCAAGGAGACGCCGAGGTCGCCGGTGAGGAAGCGCGAGAGCGACTCCCACAGCTGCACGTGGACGGGTTGGTCGAGGCCGTAGTAGGCGACGATCCGCGCGATCTCCTCCTCGGTGAAGTTGTTCTCCGGGTTGCGCAGCGTGTTGGTGACGGGGTCACCCGGCAGCACGCTGATCACCAGGAAGGTGAAGCAGTAGGCGAGCAGCACCACCGCCACCGCCTGCGCCACGCGCTGGAGCGCGTAGACCAGGTAGGGACTGGAGGTGCGCCGCGCGCCGCGGGTCAGCCGGGCGTCCGGCTTCCTGACCGTCGTGCTGGACCGCGTCTGCGCCATCGCCGCCTCAGCCCTCGAGGTAGGCGGTGTAGAAGTTGGCGTAGGCGATGCCGTTGTAGCTGACGCCCTTGACCTTCGGCGACTGCAGGTAGAGCCGCTGCACGATCTGCGTCAGCGGGACGAAGTAGCCCTGCTGGAGCACGTAGCTCTGCAGCTCGTCGAGCACCGGCTCGCGCTCCTCGGTGCTGATCGCCCCCGCCACCTCGTTGCCGAGCCGGGTGAGCTCGGGGTCGCCCTGGCCGACGTTGAACCAGTCCTCGCCGCCGTCGGTGTCGGTGAGGATGCCGGCCACGGTGCCGGCGTCGATGAAGCTGCGGGTGACCTCGTAGGCCGGCACCGAGGGGTTCTGGAACGAGACCTTCTCGCCGTAGGTCACGACGTCGTAGGCCTGGATCTCGACCTCGAAGCCGAGGTCGCCGAGCTGCTGTGCGACGAGCTCGTCGATCGACTGCGAGGTCGCGAGGTAGGGGTTGGGGTAGAGCGTCAGCGTGAGCTTCTTGCCGCCCTTGGTGCGGACGCCGTCACCGGCGGCCCGCCAGCCGGCCTCGTCGAGCAGCGTCTTGGCGGCCTCGGGGTCGAAGGCGAACTCGTCGCTGTGGTCGCTCGCGCCGGGCACGTTGCTCTGGATGAACGACTCGGCGGGCAGCCAGTCCTCGGTGTAGACCGTGGAGAGGATCTCGTCTCGGTCGATGCCGACCTGCACGGCCTGGCGCACCTTCGCGTCGTCGAACGGCGCGACCTGGGTGTTGAGCGCGAAGCCGTTGACGAAACCGAGGTAGCGCGGCGCGGCCACGGTGTAGCCCTGCTCCTTGAACGGCCCGAGCTCCTGCGGCGAGGGGTTGTAGGCGACCTGCGCCTGCCCGGACTGCACGGCCGCGGTGCGCACGGACGGCTCGGCGACGAGCTTGTAGGTCAGCGTGTCGAGGGTCGCGGGACCCGCGTGGTCGAGCGCCTCGGGGGCCCAGTCGTAGTCGTCCCGCTTCTCGAGGACGACGCTGTCGCCCTCCTTCCACGACTTCACGGTGAAGGGGCCGCTGCCGATGTCGTTGCTGAGGTCGGCCTGCTCCTCGGCCGACAGCGCCAGCGTCTCCGGCGAGATCAGGATCGAGCCGTGGTAGCCGAGCGTCGGGATGAAGCCGAGCGTCGGCGCGCTGAAGCTCACCTTGACCGTCAGCGGGTCGACGGCCTCGGCACTCTCGTACGTCGTCGGGAACAGGCCGATCGGGTTGATGCCCTCGTCGGGGCGGCCGTCGGCCCAGATGTCGAGGTTGGCCACGACGGCCTCGGCGTCGACCGGACTGCCGTCGGAGAAGGTCACGCCGTCCTTGAGCGTGATCGTGAACTCGGTGGCGTCGTCGTTCTGCTCCCACTCCTCGGCGACCCACGGGCTGACGGTGCCCTCCTCGTCGACGTAGACGAGCTTGTCGGTGACGTGGCCCCAGATGTGACCCTGGAAGCTCGAGATCGCGCTGTTGTTGGGGATCCACGTGTCGCCGAGGGAGTCGATGAGGAACGTGAGGTCCCCACCCTCCTGCCTCTTGCCGTTGCCCTGCTCGCTGCCGGCACCCGAGGCGGCACAGCCGGCGGTCAGGGCGAGGACGGCGACGAGGGCGGCCGCGGTGCGCCCGGGGCGCCTCGCGCGCCTGGGTCGGACCGGTCGGATGGGGGTCATCGGGGGTTCTCCTCGGGTGGGTCGCGCCGCTCGGAACCGGCACTGCACTGGTATGTCGATCGATTTAGTAGTTAATTGCGATCGTGACGACTGTAGGTCGACCGGGAGAGGGGGGTCCAAGAGCAGTCGTGGATGCAATCCCATCCACGAGTCTGATCACCCCGGCCGTCCCGCCCGGGTGGGTACGGCGCCCGACCGGCGCTACCGTCGGGCGTCGTGACGACCCGGACCACGGAGACAAGCGCCCACTGGGGTTCCTACCTCGTCGAGGTCGACGAGGACGAGGCCGTCGTCGGGGTCCGCCCGCGAGCCGGCGACGAGGCGTCGGCGGCCATGGGCAACGTGGCCGGCGCCCACCGCCACCCCTCCCGGGTGGCCCGGCCCGCCGTACGACGGGCGTGGCTGGAGGATGGACCAGGGCCGGACCCGCGCCGCGGCGAGGTGGGGGCGGACTACGTCGAGGTCGACTGGGACACCGCGCTCGACCTGGTCGCCGGCGAGCTGTCCCGCGTGCGATCGACGTACGGCGACGCGGCGGTCTTCGGCGGCTCCTACGGCTGGGGGAGCGCCGGGCGGCTGCACCACGCGCAGAGCCAGGTGCACCGGTTCCTCAACGACGGCGGCGGCTACGTCCGCTCGGTCAACGACTACAGCCGCGGCGCGAGCCTGGTGCTGCTGCCGCACCTGGTCGGCGCCGCCGCGGCCTCCGACGTGCGGATGAAGCCGGTGTCGTGGCCGCAGGTCGCCGAGCACACCGACCTGCTGGTCACCTTCGGCGGCGTACGACGCAGCAACGGGTGGGTGGTGCCGGGCGGTCAGACCCGCCACGTCGGCGGCGCCCTCGCCCGTGACGCGGCCCGGACCACGAGGGTCGTCTCGCTCTCGGCGCAGCGCGACGACGCCATGGACGGCCTCGACGCCGAGTGGGTGGGCGTGATGCCGGGCACCGACACCGCCGTGATGCTCGCGCTGGTGCACGTGCTGGTCGTCGACGGGCTGGCCGACGAGGAGTTCCTCGCGCGCTGCACCGTCGGCGCCGACCGGGTGCGCGCCTACGTGCTCGGCGAGACCGACGGTGTGCCCAAGACGCCCGAGTGGGCCTCGTCGATCTCCCGTGCCCCGGCCGCGCGCATCCGTGCGCTCGCCCACGAGATGGCCGCTGGACGCACCCTGGTCAACGTCGTCTACGCCCTGCAGCGCGGCGAGCGGGGCGAGCAGCCGGTCTTCGCGGGGCTCACCCTGGCGGCGTTCCTCGGCCAGGTCGGCCTGCCCGGCGGCGGCTTCACCCACGGGCTCGGCTCGATGGGCGACTACGGCGTGGGGCGGGTCGGGGTGTCGCTGCCGACGTTCGGACAGGGCACCAACCCGGTGCCCGACCACATCCCGTGCGCGCGGATCGCCGACCTGCTGCTGGAGCCCGGCGCCGACCTGCCCTACAACGGCGGCTCGCTCACCCTGCCCGACGTGCGGCTCGCCTACTGGGCCGGCGGCAACCCGTTCCACCACCACCAGGACCTCAAGCGCCTGCAGCGTGCGCTGGCGCGGCTCGACACCCTCGTCGTCCACGAGACCCACTGGACGGCCACCGCCAAGCACGCCGACGTCGTGCTGCCGGTCGCGTCGAGCCTCGAGCGCGACGACGTGGCCGCCGGCAACGGCGACACCCGGCTGCGCGCCTCACCCCGGGCCGCGGCGCCGTACGCCGAGGCGCACGAGGAGCTCTGGATCTTCGGGCGGCTCGCCGAACGGCTCGGGTGGTCCCACGACGACGGGCTCGACGCACTCGGCTGGCTCGAGCGGATCTACGACCAGTGGCGCGGTGGTGGCGGGGCGCCGCAGGGGGCGCCGTCGTTCGCCGACTTCTGGGCCTCCGGCGGGGTCGACCTCGACGCGCCGCTCTACGACGACCCCGTCTTCACGGCGTTCCGTGCCGACCCTGCGGCTCACCCGCTGCAGACGCCGAGCGGGCTGGTCGAGCTGTGGTCGTCGTCCATCGAGGCGGCCGCGCTGCCCGATGTCGGGCCGCACGCCGAGTGGCGGGAGCCCAGGCGTTGGTGGGGTTCCGCGGACGCGGCCACCTACGACCTGCACCTGCTCTGCAACCAGCCGACCCACCGCCTGCACAGCCAGCTCGACATGGGCGCCGCCAGTCGCTCGACCAAGGTGGCCGGGCGCGAGCCGGTGCGGCTGCACCCCGACGACGCCGCCGCCCGCGACCTGTGCGACGGCGACGTCGTCCGGGTCGTCAGCGCGGTCGGCTCGCTGCTGGCCGGGGTCGTGGTGAGCGACGCCCTCATGCCGGGCGTCGCCCAGATGCACACCGGCGCGTGGTGGGACCCGTCGGCGCCCGACGTCGCCGACTGCGTGCACGGCAACGTCAACGTGCTCACCCCCGACGAGCCGACCTCGACGCTCTCCCAGGCCACCAGCGGCGCGCACGTGCTCGTGCGCGTCGAGCGGTACGACGGGCCGCTCCCGCCCGTGCGGGCCCACGAGCCGCCACCACTGCTCGCCGGGTGGCGTCGAGACGGTTGAGCGCAACCTGCTCGACCGGCGGGGACTACCCCGTGGACGAGTCCGTCAGGCCCAGCTCCACCGCGCACTCGAACCCGTCGTCGACGTGCACGACGTCGACGCCGTGCCGGTCGAGCAACGAGGCGGCGATGCCGGCGCGCAGGCCGGCGGCACAGTGCACCCAGACCCGCGCACCCGCGGTCAGCTCGTCGCGGCGCTCCTCGACCTCGTGCACGGGCAGGTTGATGCTCCCCCGCACGCGGGCCTCGGCGTGCTCGTCGGTGCGGCGCACGTCGACCACCACGTCGCCGGGTGCGCGCTCGGCGGCGAGCTCGGCGAAGGTCGCGCGTCGGTAGGACCGACGCTCGACGCCGGCCGTGGCGAGAGAGGTGATCGGGCCCCAGGCCGGGGTGACGTCGTCGACGCCGATCCGGGTCAGCTGGCGGCGGGCCTCGGCGACCTCGTCCTGGCGCGCGCCCAGCACGAGCAGCGGGCCGCCCCAGGGCGTCACCCAGCCGACGTACGTCGCGAACTGGGCGCCGAGGTTGACGCTGACCGTGCCCGCGAGGTGCTCGCGGGCGAAGTCCTCGGCCGGCCGCAGGTCGACGACGGTGGCGCCGGACGCCAGCGCCGAGGTCACCTGGGCGGGCGTCGCCGGCACGAGCGGCGTCGTCAGGTCGACGCCGGCCGCGGCCGCGCGGTTGAGGGGTGCCATGTGCGCGTAGTAGCTCGGGTACGCCGAGAACGACGCCACCAGCACGTCGACGAACGCGACCTGCGAGGCCGTGGTCAGCGCCGCGTTGTGCCGTCGCTCGTCGGCGATGGTCGAGGACTCGGCACCCGACCCGGCGCCGCCGGCGCAGAACGACCCGAACCCGTGCGTCGGAAACAGCGCCGCGTCACCCGGCAGGGCGCCGAGCCGCTGCGCCGAGTCGTGCTGGGCGGCCGCCAGCTCGCGGGTGAGAGCGGGCGAGACCAGGTCGGTGCGGCCGACCGTGCCGTAGAGCAGCGACCCGCCGCTGAAGACCGCCGGCGGTGCCACCGGGTCGGCGAGGTCGCGCACGACGTACGACAGGTGTGTCGGCGTGTGGCCGGGGGTGGCGAGCACGCACACCGACAGCGAGCCGGCGCGCAGCTGCTCGCCGTCGTGCAGGGGCAGTCGCTCGAACGCGACGTCGTCGGCCGCGTTCACGCCGTACGCCGCCCTCGTGCGGCGGGCCAGCTCGTGCCCGCCGGAGACGTAGTCGTTGTGCACGTGGGTCTCGAGGACGTGCGAGACATCGAGGTCGAGCAGCGGTTCGAGCCGGTCGAGGTCGCGTTGCGGGTCGATGACCACGCTGGTCTCGCCGTCGTCGACGACGTAGCTGCGGTTGCCCAGCTCGGGCGTGCTGAGGGTGCGGACTCGCATCGGCGTCAGTGCGCCTGGTGGGTGCCGAACGAGCGGCGGTGGTAGGTCAGCGGGCCGCCCGGGAGCTCGGCGCCCTCGCTGACGGCGTTGACGACGTCGCCCAGCACGAGCACGTGGTCGCCGACCGGGACGAGGCGGGCGACGCGGAGGGAGACCCAGGCATGGGCGTCGGCCAGGGCGGGCGCGCCGTCGAGCAGCACCCAGTCGACGCCGACGAAGCGCTCGTCGTGCCGACCGGTGAACTGGGTGGCCAGTGCGGTCTGGTGCGCGCCGAGCACGTTGACCCCGATGGTCGAGCCGACCGACAGCAGCGAGAGCAGGTAGGACCCGCGCATCAACGACACGAGCAGCATCGGCGGCTCCATCGACAGCGACACGAACGCCGAGACGGTGGTGCCGGCCGGCTTGCCCGCGGCGTGGGTGGTGACGACGGAGACGGGCCCGGCGACGTTGCCCATCGCGGAGCGGAAGGCCGCCTGCAGTGCGGGGTCGTTCTCGATGCTCATCGGCTGTGCCATGGCTAGAAGGCCTTCCCGGGGTTGAGGAGGTCGTGCGGGTCGAGGGCGTGCTTGAGGGCCCGGTGCACGTCGAGGCTGTCGGGCCCGAGCTCGCGGGCGAGCCACGCGCGCTTGAGCAGCCCGATGCCGTGCTCGCCGGTGACGGTGCCGCCCAGCTCGAGCGCGAGGGCGAAGATCGCGTCGGCGGCCTCGTGCACCTCCGGCGGCGCCTCGGGCAGCGCGGCGTCGTAGGAGATGATCGGGTGCAGGTTGCCGTCCCCGGCGTGGGCGAAGGAGTAGATCGCGACACCGGTGCGGGCGGCGATCGCCTCGACGCCGCGGATCGCGTCGGCCAGGCGCGAGCGGGGCACGCAGATGTCCTCGATCAGCGCGCGGCCGAAGGTCTCGATCGAGGGCAGGGCCAGGCGGCGCGCGGCCAGCAGGCGCTCGGTCGACGCCTCGTCGACCCCCTGCTCGACCCACGTCGCCTCCTTGCCGAGCACGGTGGCGATGGCCTCCACCTCCTCACGGGCGCCCGGGCCGTCGGCCTGGGCGACGACGAGCGCGCCGCCGCGGGCGGCGAGGTCGGTGCCCTGCGCCCGGTCGACGACGTCGAGGGTGGCGTGGTCGAGCAGCTCGAGCAGGCTCGGCTGCAGGCGTTCGCGGGTGACGGCCGCGCACGCGGCGGCGGCGACGTCGACGTCGGCGTACGCCGCCGCCGCCGTCAGGGTCGTGTGCGGGGCCGGGCGGAGCCGCAGCGCGGCGCCGACCACGACGCCGAGGGTTCCCTCGGAACCGACGAAGAGCGAGGTGAGGTCGAGCCCGGCGACGCCCTTGACCGTACGACGCCCGGTGCTGACGAGCCGGCCGTCGGCGAGCACGACGTCGAGGCCGAGGACGGCCTCGCGCGTGACGCCGTACTTGACGCAGCGCATGCCGCCGGCGTTGGTGGCGATGTTGCCGCCCAGCGTGGAGATCGCGGCGCTGGCCGGGTCAGGGGCGTACATCAGGCCGTGCTCGCGCGCGGCCTCGTCGAGGCGCGCGGTGATCACGCCGGGCTCGACGACGGCGACCTCGTCGACGGGGTCGAGGGAGACGATGCGGTCCATCGCGCTGAGGTCGAGCACGACGACGCCCTCGGTGGCGAGCGCGCCGCCGGCGACGCCGGAGCCGGCGCCGCGGGGGACGACCGGCACCCGGTGCTCGTGGGCCAGCCGCATGGTCTCGCGCACGTCGTCGACCGACGCCGCGCGCACCAGCGCCAGCGGGCGTCCCGGTGCGGCGGCCCCCGAACGGTCCGTCGAGTGCGAGCGCAGCGCCACCGGATCGATGGTGGCGCTGCGCACGCGGTCCAGGAGCGCCGCGACCAGCGGGTCAGGCACGGTCAGGCCCGATCGCCCGAGCGGACGATGACCGGCAGGTCGGCGCCGAGCTTGAGCCGCTCGAGGAAGAGCACGACGGTGGCCGAGACCGACCGGTGCGTGACGTCGTTGAGCACGTCGTGCCGGCCGCCCTCGACGACCCAGGTCTCGGTCGCCGGCGCGCCGCTGAAGAGCGCGAGTGCCTCGTCGACCGGGGTGAGGTCGTCGTCGCTGCCGTGGATGACCAGCGTCGGCAGGCCCGACGGCTGGGGGCCGAACTCGTCCCACGCGGGCGGCAGGGGCTGGGCGAGCGCACCCCGCTCGAAGGACCCGTCCTCGGTGAGGACGCGACGGTGGGCCGGACAGGCCGAGCGGGTCTCGAGCTCGTCGTCCCAGTCCTGCTCGGCCGCGCTGGCGCCCGGCAGGGCGAGCCCGGCGAGCACCACGCCGTCGACGGCGTGCTGACCGCCGCGGGCGAGCACGGCGGCGTACGCCGCGCCGGCGTCGGTGCCGGCCAGCACCCGCGGGGCCGGCAGCGTGGTGTCGGCGAGCAGCGCGTGCACCTGGTCGCGGGCGGCACCGATGTCGTCGAGGTCGAGCTCGACGACCCGCACCTTGTAGGCGTCGGCGGAGATCCGCCGGCCGAAGCGGCCGTACGCCGCGGCGCTCTCGCCGCGGCCGGTGAGCAGGATCAGGGTACCGCGGGCGGCGAGGCCGGCGGGCTCGTCGTACGCGGTGGCCGGGGTGGCGGTCGGGCTGGTGGTGGCGTCGGAGATCAGGGTGGTGGTCACGTCGTGGAGGCTGGCACCGCGATCGGCGCCGCGTCCAAGAGCAGTCCTGGATGGCTTTGCTTGCCCGATCGTGATGGATGTCCCACGGATTCACGGGTCCAGCGGGGTCCGCGACGTGGCTGGGGAGGTTAGGGTTCAAAGATGACTAACTCGCTGGACATTGATCACCTTCGCACGCTCGTGGCGATCGCCGAGTGCGGGGGCTTCAGTCGGGCCGCGGCCGTCCGGCACATCAGCCAGCCGGCGTTGAGCCAGCACGTGCGCCTGCTCGAGCGAGGCCTCAAGCGCAAGCTGTTCGAGAAGGACGGCCGCGTCATGCGGTTCACGCACGAGGGCGAGGCGGTGCTGGCCGAGGCGCGCCAGATCCTGGCCGTGCACGACCAGGCCATGGAGCGGCTCACCGTCACCCAGACCCGCACCATCACCGTCGGGTGCACCGAGCACGCCGCCGAGCAGGTGCTGCCCGAGATGCTGCGCGCCCTCAGCACGGCGTTCCCCGGCGCCACCACCCGCTTCGAGATCGGTCGGTCGACCGCCCTCGCCGACGCCGTCGCCAAGGGCGTCCTCGACCTCGCCTTCGTCCTCGACCCCGGCTCGGCGGGGGCCGGCCACCAGGTCGCCCGCCTGCCGCTCACCTGGTACGCCGCCGCGTCCTGGTCGCCGCCCGCCGACGGCTCGGCGTGGCCGCTGGTCGCGTTCGAGGAGCCGTGCGGCCTGCGCGAGCGGGCCCTGGTCGCACTCGACGGCGACGGCCACCGCGTCACCGTGACCGCGCAGTCCTCGACGCTCGAGGGTGTGACGGCCGGCGTGCGCGCCGCGCTCGGGGTGGCCCTGCTCCCCAGCAGCGGTGGCCGCCCGCACGGCCTCGTCCCCCGGGACGACCTGCCGGCGACCGGCGAGGTGAGCCTGCGCATGGTGGTGCGCCGCGGACTCGAGCCCGACGTCGAGCTCGCCGCCGCCGACGCGGTCGCCCGGTTCTTCAGCTCACGGCCGCAGCTGCGCCTGGTCCCGACCACCCTCGTCCGCACCACGTCCGGCGCCTGAGGTGGGCGTCCTCGTGACGGCCGTCGAGCTGGCCGAGCTGGTCGCGGACGGGTCGACCGACCTCGTCGTCCTCGACGTCCGCTGGAGGCTGGGCGGACCTCCCGGGCACGGGACCTACCTGGCTGGTCACGTCCCCGGTGCCGTCTACGTCGACCTCGACACCGAGCTCGCCTCGCACGGCGAGCCGACCGACGGCCGGCACCCGCTGCCGTCGCTCGTCGCGCTGCAGGACGCCGCACGCCGCTGGGGCGTCCGGACCGGCAGCACCGTGGTCGTCTACGACGGCGAGGGCAACCTGTCCGCCGCCCGCGCCTGGTGGCTGCTGCGCTGGGGCGGCCACGCCGACGTACGCCTCCTCGACGGTGCCCTCCCGGCATGGCAGGCCGCGGGCTTCGCACTGGCGACCGACGACGTCGTGCCGGAGCCCGGTGACGTCGAGCTGGTGGGCGGCGCGCTGCTCACGCTCGACGTCGACGACGTCGAGACCTTCACCGGGCAGGGCGTCCTGCTCGACGCCCGTGCCGCCGAGCGCTTCCGCGGCGAGGTCGAGCCCGTCGACCCGAAGGCCGGCCACGTCCCCGGCGCGGTCTCGGCCCCCACCGGCGGCAACCTCGCCCCCGACGGGCGCTTCCTCCCGGCGGTCGAGCTGCGGGCCCGCTTCGAGGCGCTCGGGGTCGAGGAGGGCGGCGCCGTGGCGGCCTACTGCGGATCCGGAGTCACCGCCGCCCACGAGGTCGCCGCGCTCGAGATCGCGGGCTTCGACGCCGCCCTCTACCCCGGCTCCTGGTCGCAGTGGAGCAACCTCGACAAGCCGGTGGCCACCGGCGCCTGACGTCGTACGCCGGCCACGCTGCGAGGCCGCGGCAGCCCCGGGCGTCCAGCGCGATGTGGAGCAGGACGGGACAGGTGCACACGGGTTCCTCCCCGAGGGCGGGCCGTCTTAAGTCAAGCATCACGGTCGACTATGGATACGCATCCCGCATTGCTCTTGGACCGCGGGGCGGTCGCGTCCCTAGCGTCGACGTCATGCCCGTCGAGTTCATCAGCGCCATCAACGTCAACCCCAGCAACGAGATCAACCGGCTCGGGCGGACGGCGGTCGACCCGGCGTACTTCCGCCGCTACGTGCGTGAGCTGGAGGCGGCGGGGTTCGACTACACGCTGGTGCCCTACGCGTCGTCGTACCACGACCCCTTCGCCATCGCGAACGCCGTCGTGGCCACCAGTGAGCACATCTCGCCGATCGTCGCCCTGCGGCCCAACACCATGTTCCCGACCGTGGCGGCCAAGGCGCTCGCCACGCTCGACCAGCTCGGCGGCGGCCGGGTGGCGGTGCACCTCATCGCCGGCGGCAGCGACCACGAGCAGGCGCGCGAGGGCGACTACCTGACCAAGGAGCAGCGCTACGAGCGCACCGCGGAGTACATCGACGTGATGCGGAAGGTGTGGACCCACACCGAGGCCTTCGACCACCAGGGCACCTACTACCAGTTCCAGGACTTCGTCAGCGCGATCCGCCCGACCCACGGCACGATCCCGATCTCGGTCGGCGGGTCGAGCAAGGAGGCCTACGAGGTGGGCGGCTCGCGGGCCGACATCTTCGGGCTGTGGGGCGAGCCGCTCGTCGACACCCGCGCCCAGATGGACCGGGTCGCCGCCGAGGCCGCCAGGGCCGGGCGCACCGACGTGCCCCGCACCTGGGTGACGTTCCGTCCCATCATCGCCGCCACCGAGGAGCTGGCGTGGGACAAGGCGAACCGCACCCTCGCCGTCCTCCAGGGCGGCGTCTCCGGCGCCTCGGGCTGGCGGCCGATCACCCTCGGCGGCCACGACCCGCAGAACGTCGGGTCCCAGCGCCTGCTCGAGATCGCCTCGCGCCAGGACGTCCACGACCGGGCCCTGTGGACGCCGACCGCCGCCGCCACCGGCGCCGCCGGGGCAAGCACCGCCCTCGTCGGTACGCCGGAGACGGTGGCCGCCGCGATCCTCGACTACGTCGACCTCGGAGCCGACCTGATCTCCATCCGCGGTTACGACAACCTCAACGACCTCGTCGACTACGGCCGCCACGTGCTGCCGCTCGTCAAGCAGGAGCTCGCGCACCGCGAGGCCACGGGGCAGCGCGGCACCCTCCAGGACGACCACCTCGGCGCCCTGGCCACCAGCACCAGCACCAGCACCCGCGAAGGAGTCCTGGCATGACCCTCCCCGAGACCGCGGCCCGCAGGGTCGAGTTCATCAGCCTGTCGCACCTCAACCCCTCGACCGAGCTCGAGCCGATCCCCACCCGCGGCATCGACCTGCGCTACATGCGGCGCTACGTCGCCGCGCTCGAGGACGGCGGCTACGACTACACGCTGCTGCCCTACGGCTCGGGCACCGCCGACTCGTTCGTGGTCGCCTCGGCCGTCGGCCAGCTCACCGAGCGGATCAAGCCGATCGTCGCGCTGCGTCCGAACACGACGCCGCCGCAGGTGGGCGCCCAGAAGCTCGCCACCCTCGACCAGCTCACCGAGGGCCGCGCGGTCGTGCACATCATCTCCGGCGGCAGCGACGCCGAGCAGGCCCGCCAGGGCGACTACCTGCCCAAGGGCGAGCGCTACGCCCGCTCGACCGAGTACGTCGAGATCCTGCGCCGCGCCTGGCACGAGCCCGAGGCCTTCAGCCACCACGGCACCTACTACAAGTTCGACGACTTCGGCCCGGGCTTCGCCCCGTACGGCGACACCATCCCGATCTCGATCGGCGGCTCGTCCGACGAGGGGTTCACCCTCGGCGGTCAGCTCGGCGACATCTTCAGCTTCTGGGGCGAGCCGCTGGCCGACATCCGCGCGCAGATCGAGCGGGTGCACGCGATCGCCGACGCCGCGGGCCGGCCGCGCCAGCGGATCTGGGTGACCTTCCGCCCGATCATCGCCCAGACCGACGAGCTCGCCTGGGCCAAGGCGCACGACTACGTCGAGAAGATCAGCCGCACCTTCCAAGCCGGCGCGTTCCACAAGAAGTACCTCGGCAACGAGCCCCCGCAGAACGTCGGGTCCCAGCGCCTGCTGGGCTTCGCCGCCCAGCAGGACGTCTACGACCGCGCGCTGTGGATGCGGACGGCGGCCGCCACCAACGCCGGCGGTGCGAGCACGGCTCTCGTCGGGACGCCCGAGACCGTGGCCGCGGCGATCCTCGACTACGTCGACATCGGCGCCGACCTGGTCTCGATTCGCGGGTACGACACGCTCAACGACGCGATCGACTACGGCCGCTACGTCATCCCGCTCGTGCAGCAGGAGATCGCCCACCGTGAGGCCACCGGCCGGCGCGGGACGCTGCAGGCCGAGCACCTCGGCGCGCTCGCGACGGCGGGCGCCTGATGACGCTCACCTCGGACCGCGCCGTGGTGGCCGACGTCGACGTCTCGCCCGAGGCGCTCGCGGCCGTGACCGCCGAGGTCGCGAGCACCGCCGCCGAGTACGACCGCAGCGGCGGCGTGCCGTGGAAGGGCCTCGAGGCCGCCCACCGTGCGGGCCTGCTGACCGCGTCGGTCGGCTCGCAGTTCGGCGGGCCCGGGCTCGGGCTCGTCGACACCGCTCGGGTGCTCGTCGCGCTCGGTGAGGGCGACGCCTCGGTGGGCCTGCTTGCGGCCAACAACCTCAACACCCACCAGGGCCAGGCGGCCAACGCCCACTGGCCCGCGGCGGCGTACGACGACCTGCTGCGCAAGTCGCAGGCCGGACCCGCCCTCGCCAACGCGATCCGTGCCGAGCCCGAGCTCGGCGCGCCCGCCCGCGGTGGACTGCCCACCACGACTGCTCGTCGGACGGCCGACGGCTGGTCGCTCGCGGGCCACAAGACCTACGCCACGGGCGGCACGGCGCTGGCCTACCACGTGGTCTGGGTCGTCACCGACGAGCCGGTGCAGCGCGTGGGGCACCTGCTCGTGCCGGCCGACGCGCCCGGCATCACCTGGGTCGAGACCTGGGACCACCTCGGGCTGCGCGCCTCCAACACCCACGACGTGGTCTACGACGACGTCCCGGTGCCGCTGGAGAACTTCGTCGAGATCCCGCGCGGGGCCGACGGCGTCTACCGGGACCCGGCCGCCGTGGCCGGGCCCGGCAGCTTCGGCCACCCCGCGCTCTACCTCGGCGTCGCCCGGGCCGCGCGCTCGGCGTTCGTCGCCTACGCGCAGGAGCGCGTGCCGACCGCTCTCGGCCGGCCGATCGCCACCACCGAGCGCATCCAGACCGTCGCCGGCGAGATCGAGGCGCAGGTCGCGCAGGCCGAGGCGCTGCTCTTCGGCACGTTGCTGCGCCTCGAGGCCGGGCACGACGTCGGCGCCCAGCTCTCCGTGGTCAAGACCCAGATCGCGCGCTCGGTCGTCGCGGCCGTGCAGACCGCCGTCGCCGCGCTCGGCAACCCGGCCCTGGCCCGCAAGAACCCGCTCGAGCGGCACCTGCGCGACGTCCTGTGCGTGCGCATCCACCCGCCGCAGCAGGACACCGCGCTCCTTGCCGCCGGACGACGGATCCTGGGACAGTGACGCGCCGCTACGTCGTCATCGGTGGCGGCGCCGTCGGTGGCGCCCTCACCGCCCAGCTCGTGCCGTCCGGGCACGACGTCGTCCTTGTCGCGCGCGGCGCGCACGGCGAGTCGATCGCCGAGCACGGCCTCGTCGTACGCCGCCCCGACCGTGTCGACGTCGTCGGCGTGCCGGTGGTCGAGCGCCCCGAGGGCGTCGACCTGCGCCCCGACGACGTGCTGCTGCTGACCGTCAAGACGCAGGACGCCGAGGCCGCGCTGGCCGCGTGGGCCTGGCGCCCGGTCGAGGGAGGCGGCCTCGCGGCCGACCTGCCGCTGGTGACCTTCCAGAACGGGCTGCTCACCGAGGACCTCGCGCTGCGCCGCTTCAACCGCGTGTACGGCGCCACGATCGGCATCGCGGCCAGCCACCTCACCCCGGGTGAGATCGTCTCGCCGTCCCTGCCGCCGGCCGTCGGGCTGGTCTGGCTCGGTCGCTACCTCGCCGCGCCCGACACCCTGCAGGACGAGCTCGTCGCCGACCTGGTCGGCGCGGGCTTCGCCGCCTGGTCGGTGCCCGACGTGCGCGCCGAGAAGGCCGCCAAGCTGCTCGGCAACGTCGGCAACGGCCTCGACCTCTTCACCGGCGACGACGACGACCGCGACCGGGTGCGCACCCTGCTCCGCGACGAGGCGCTCGCGGTCCTCGCCGCGGCCGGCCTGCCGCTGCCCCCGGGCGGCGAGCTCGACCGCGGTGCCGTGGACTTCCGCGTGCTCCCCGTCGAGGGCCACGTGGGCGGCAGGCTGTCGACGTGGCAGTCCTTCGCCCGCGGCGCCTCCAGCGAGGTCGACTACCTCAACGGTGAGGTCGTCCTGCTCGCCCGGCGCCACGGCGTACCCGCACCGGTCAACGAGGCGCTCCAGCGCCTCCTCGGCCCCGCGGGCGCCGACCGGTCGGGTGGCGAGCTGCCCAGCCCGTCGTACGACGAGCTGCTCGCGGCCGACCGGGTCCTGGTCTGAGCGCGATCGGCCGCGGCCTGCGGGTGATGGCGCGCGGCTCCCTCGACCACCCGCGTGCGGCGCTGGTCGCCACCACGGCCGGCGTGGTCAACGGCGGCACGATGGTGCTCGGCGCGGCGGCGGTGGGCTGGGCGACCGATCACCTCGTGGTGCCCGTGCTCTCGGGTCGCGACGTGCCGGCCTCGACCTGGTGGCGGAGCGCCGGCGTGATCCTGGCGGTCTCGGCGGTGCGGTGCACCACGATCTGGGTGCGCGGCGTGGCGACCGGTCGCGTGCAGCACCAGGCGCAGGCCGAGACCCGGCGCGCCGTCGTGCGTCGCTACCTGCACCTCGACCTCGGCTGGCACCGTCGGCACCCGCCTGGCCGGCTGCTGGCGCACGCGGTCTCCGACGTCGACGCCGTGTGGTCGCCGGTGCAGTGGCTCTACTTCGCGCTCGGCATGGTGTTCATGCTCGCCGGCGCGCTGGTGCAGCTCGCGCTCACCGCGCCGTCGCTGGCCACCGTCGGCTTGCTGCTCGTGGCCGCCGTGCTCGTCGTCAACGTCGCCTACCAGCGGCTCCTCACGCCCCGGGCCCGGGACGGCCAGGCCGCCCGCGGCGACGTCGCCCGCACCGCCCACGAGAGCATCGAGGGCGGTCCGGTCGTGCGCAGCCTCGGGCTGGCCGACGCCGAGGACGCGCGGTTCGCGCCCGGCGTCGAGCGGGTGCGCGAGGCCAACACCCGGATGGCGTCGGTCAGCGCCGTCTTCGACCCGCTCCTCGAGCTGCTGCCGACGGTGGCCGTGCTGGCGGTGCTCGGCCTCGGCTCCCGCGCGGTCACGGCCGGCACCATGACCCTCGGCGACCTGGTCGGCGTGAGCTACCTGCTGCTCACCGTGTCGATCCCGTTGAGTGTGCTGAGCCGGTTCCTCTCGATGCTGCCGCTCGCCGCCGCCGGGCACGAGCGCGTCGAGGCCGTGCTCGGGGCGCCCGTGGCGTCGTACGGCGACGACACCCGCACGGCTGCCGGCCCGGCCGCGCTCGAGGTGCGCGCCGCCGACGTCGTCCGGGGGTCGTCGATCCTGCTGAGCGGCATCGACCTGGCGGTGGCCCCGGGCAGCGTCTGCGCCGTCGTCGGATCCACGGGCTCGGGCAAGACCACCCTCGTCGACCTCGTCTGCGGGCAGGTCGGGGCCGACGCGGGCGAGGTGCTGCTCGACGGCTCGCCGCTGGCCGACCTCGACGCGGCGACCCGCGCGGCGAGCCTCGGGCTGGTCGGCCAGTCGCCGTTCCTGTTCAGCTCGAGCATCCGAGACAACCTGCTCCTCGACCGCACCTACACCGAGGCGCAGGTCTGGGCGGCGCTCGAGGTGGCCGACGCAGCCGACTTCGTCGCCGCGCTGCCGCTCGGCCTCGACTCGGTGGTGGGTGAGCGCGGAGCCACGCTGTCGGGCGGCCAGCGGCAACGGGTGTGCCTGGCCCGAGCGCTGCTGCGCGAGCCGCGGCTGCTCGTCCTCGACGACGCCACGTCGGCGCTCGACCCCCGCGTCGAGCTGCGGGTGCTGGCCCGGCTCCGGGCGCTGGTCGACGCCGGCGGCCCGACGGTCGTGCTGGTCGCGAGCCGACCTGCGTCGCTCGCGATCGCGGACACGGTGGCCTTCCTCGCCGACGGCCGGGTCGTCGACACCGGCACCCACGACGAGCTCCGCGAGCGCAACCCGGGGTACCGGCTGATCGTGGCGGCCTACGAGACCGCGTCCGGCGCAGGGAGGAGCGGCGATGACGACCACGCCCTCGCGGGTTGAGCTCCCGGGTCTCGTCGACCTCGGCCACGTGACGCCGCGCGGTCTGGTCGCGCTCGGCGTCCGGGTCACGCCTGTGCTGCGGACCGGCCTGGCCGTGACCCTCGTGCTCGCGCTCGCCGCCGGCGCCGGGCGGATCGTCGCGCCGCTCACCGTGCAGCGCGCGATCGACCAGGGGCTGGCGCCCTCGGCGGTCGAGCGCGCGCTGATGGTCGGCGCGCTGGCCGTGGTGCTGGCCGGCGTCTCGTCGTGGGCGCTCAACCGCCGCGTGCAGCGGCGCACGGAGATGGCGTTGGCGTCGCTGCGCCGCCAGGGCCTGGCCCGGGCGCACGAGATGTCGGCCACCACCGCTGACCAGGTGCGCAGCACCGATCTCGTCGCGCGGCTGACGAGCGACGTCGACACCATCACGACGTTCACCCAGAACGGCGGCGTGCAGATGATCACCAACCTCGCGCAGCTCGCGCTGGCCACGGTGGTGATGGCGGCGTCCTGCTGGCAGCTGACGGTGCCGGTGGTGGCGCTGGCGTGCGTGCTGCTGTTCTCGATGATGCGGCTGCAGCGGGTGGTGGCGCGGCGCTTCGCCGTCGTGCGCGCCGACGTCGCGGCGATGCAGGGTGTCGTCGCCGAGGCCGTGATCGGCGCACCGGTGATCCGGGTGACCGGCACGGCCGAGCGGATGCGCCGTCAGCTGGACGACGCCGTCGACCGCACCCGCGCCAGCCAGCTGCGCACGCTCGTGCCGCTGCACGGCAACACCGCGCTCGGCGAGGTCGCGATCTCGACGATGACGGTCATCGTGATCGTGCTCGGCGTCGCCTGGACGACGCACCAGGAGTGGGGCCCGGCCCCGTCGCTGAGCTCGGGACAGCTGGTGGCGATGGTGTTCCTGGTGACCTTCTTCGTGCGCCCGCTGCAGTTCCTGGTGCAGTCGCTCGGCGAGGCGCAGAACGCGCTCGTCGGCTGGCGCCGCACCCTCGAGCTGGTGACGACGCCGTCGGCCGTGGTCGCCGGCGACGCCGCCGGGCTCGCCGACGGACCGGTCGGGGTCGACCTCGACGGCGTCTCGGCGGCGTACGCCGGCGGGCCGGTCGTCGTGCACGACCTCACGCTGCGGGTCGAGCCGGGCCAGCACGTCGCGGTCGTGGGGGAGTCGGGCTCCGGCAAGAGCACCTTCGCCAAGCTGCTCACCCGACGCATCGAGCCGGTGACCGGGGAGATCCGCCTCGGCGGCCGGCCGCTGGCGACGATCGCCGACGCCGCGCTGGAGCGACGGGTGGTGATCGTGCCGCAGGACCCGTTCCTCTTCGACACCACGCTCGGCGACAACATCGCCGTCGGCCTGCCCGAGGTGGACGAGGACGACGTACGCCGCGTGCTCGCCGCGCTCGGCCTCGCCGACTGGCTGGCCGAGCTGCCCGACGGGCTCGCGACGCGCGTCGGCTCGCGCGGCGACCTGCTCTCGGTGGGTGAGCGGCAGCTGGTGGCCCTGGCCCGCACGGCCCTGGTCGACCCCGACCTGGTGATCCTCGACGAGGCCACGAGCGCGGTCGACCCGGCGACCGACGTCCGCGTGCAGGCCGCACTCGGCGTGCTGACCGAGGGCCGGACGACGGTCTCGATCGCACACCGGATGGCCACCGCCGAGCGCGCCGACATGGTGCTGGTCTTCGAGGCCGGCCGGGTGGTGCAGTCGGGTCACCACGACGACCTGGTGTCCGTTCCGGGCACCTACGCCGACCTGTTCGCGGCCTGGCGCTGAGGGAGGAGCGTGGTGGGCGGACCGGTGAGCCAGCCGATCCTGCACCACGTCACTCGACCAGCCTCGTCGTGCTCCATGGTGAGCCGGTCTGTCATCAGATCGAGAGTCAGGGCCTCATCGGGCCCGCCCGCGCGCACGCACCACCCCATCTCGTGGGTCCGACGACTCGTAGCCGAAGGCCAGCTGAGCTCAGCCGAAGAACGTCGACACCTCGGGAGCCGGCTTCTTGGTGAGCTTTGCCTTCAGGACCGTGCGCACGAGCTTGGGATCCACCAGCGCGCCGCTGGCGTCGACGACGTCGCCGTCGCGGAGCTTCCACTCGTGCTTGTCCAGCTTCGTCTGCAGCGCGCCCTCCCCATGCTCTGCGCGGAAGGCGGCGACGATCCAGGCGGTCTTCGCTCCCTGGTAGCCGAGCGCCGGCTTCGTGACACCTGTCGTATCCATCCCGCGGACGTAGTCGGAGGCCAGGACCGTCTTCTCGCCATGCCCGCCGAACGCGAAGTCGAGCGGGATGCCGTCCTTCTCGAGCCAGTGCAGGAACTGGACACAGTTCTCGCGCTTGGGCCGGTAGTGGCCGCTCTTCGCGGACATCTCCTTGATGACTCCGTTCTCCACGCGGATCTCGCCGGCCATCGCGACGTCCTCGCCGGCGAGCAGGCTGGAGTGGTGGTACTTGCCGATCTTGTGGTCGGCCACGTGCAGCTGGTTGTGGGAGCTGACTGCGAAGATCTGCCAACCGGGGCCGGAGAAGTGGGTGACACCGCCTGCGGTGTCGACCGCACCTTGCTTCTGGGCCTTCGGCCCGTGCACGAGCTTCCCGTTCTTGAATGCGACGTGGGTGTCGTCCTGGGCCTTGCCGCGGTCGTAGCCGACCGTGCGGTTCAAGAGGTCGCCCTGCGACGTGTCCAGGTCGCCCTCGGGCGTGACGGCGAACTCCTGCCGCGTCATTCTCTGCTGCTCTCGCACCTGCCGGGCGACCAGGACCTGGAGCGCCTCGTGCGGTGGGGCGCCGGCGATCAGGGCGGCGAGCGCTCCCTTCTCGATGAGTGCGACCGATCCGACCACCGTGGCCTGCAGCTTGAGCAGGTCCCCGGTCCGGCCGAGCTGGGTGTTGCCGAACAGCGCCTCGTCGTCCTGCCGCGCCTCCCAGTCGTCGCGGTCGGCCTCCATGTCGTCGAGGTCGGCCTCCGTGAGGTCGTCCTCGTCCTCGGACTCGGAGTCGAGATCGAGGCTCTCAGCAGGGTCCTCGCCCGCCGCGAGGTATTTCAGCTCGACAGGCCCGCTCGCGGCATCGGCTGCCTTGCGTGCCGCCGCTCGCGCGTCCCGCGCGGCCTGGCGGGCAGCGCGGGCGAGGCGACGCTGGTCGCGGTCGCTCGACTGGGCCCGCCAGAGCTCGGCGCCGCCCTCGATCTCGGCGAGACCTTCGGCGACCGCCGTCATGTTCGCCACGGCACGCGTCAGCACCTTGAGGTTGGCGAGCTCCTCGGCGATGGTTGCGCCGACGTGCACGCGGGCCATGCCCTCCTCGCTCTGGTAGGGCTGGCCGAGCCGGGCCATCGCGAACGGCTGGTGCGCGCGGGTCTCACCGGTCCCGGGGGTCTTCCCGACGACGCGGGGGGCCTGGGACGCGACCGGAGCGGCGCTCGTGGATGCCGGAGCAGGCCTCCGGCCGGCCTTGGCGCGAGCACCGAGGCGCGCCGGCGCGCCGGTCCGGGCGCTCGGTCGAGCAGGGGCCGCGCTCGACGGCGCGCCGGGTGCGAGCTCGGCGGCGAGGACGACCGGCCCCGCGGCGGGCGAGGGGCCGGGCGCCGACGTCGGCGCCGACCGCGGCGCGCGGCGGGGAAGGGAGCGCTTCGGCGTGTCGCCCACCGACTCGCTCCGACGCTGCGGGGTCTCGACGTCCCAGGCCGGGGCCGGGGCCGCCGTCGGAGCCGTGATGGCCGCTGGTGCGGAGGCAGGGGCGTGCGCCGCCGCTGTGGCCGACGTCGGCGCCGACCGCGGCGCGCGGCGGGGAAGGGAGCGCTTCGGCGTGTCGCCCACCGACTCGCTCCGACGCTGCGGGGTCTCGACGTCCCAGGCCGGGGCCGGGGCCGCCGTCGGAGCCGTGACCGCCGCCGGTGCGGCAGCAGGGGCGTGGCCTCCTGGTGCCGGGGCCACCGGTCCAGCCGGCGCTCCGGCTGCCTGCCGGTTGCGGCCGAGCAGCCCGTGGCCGAAGGCGCGCCCGGTCACCGGGGCTGCGGGGTGGAACCGCGGCGGCGGGGCTGCGGCGACCGGGCGGGGTGTCGCAGCCGGTGACGCCGCGGCCGGTGCGTGCCGCGTCTTCCGCTTGCCTCGTCCCACGGGGTCACCCTCCTCGGCCGACGGTCGACCCAGGGTAGGACGCGGGACGGGGATCCAGCGACCACGGCGGGAACTGGAGCCCGCAGGTCCAGACCAGTCCGCGAGACCCGGGCGGCCGAGGAAGCTCGTGGGGGGCTTGGCTCCGCGGTCGGTGGGCGGCCTCTGGACATCGGGCCCGATCCTGCTCAGCCCCGCCAGTCCGCCAGGTTCGGCAGGAACGACAGCGACGGCAGCGGGGCGACGGCGTCGTCGAGCACGAAGCCGTCGGCCTCGAACGCGCGACGGACCTCGTCAGTGACGTCGGGGTCGGCGAACCCGGGGGAGTCGAGCACCGCCCTCAACCCGGTCGGGCCGACGGCGTGCAGGACGGCGCCGAGCAGGGCGCGTCGCACCTGCGCAGTCGGGTGGACCAGCAGCGGCACCGCCTCGGCCGCCTCGGGCGCGGTGAGGAGGCCGAACGACGCCGCCGCGGCCCGGGTCGCCACCAGGCCGGTGTCGGCCTCGACGAGGTCGAGCAGGGCCGCCACGACGCCGGCGCGGCGCTCGCCCAGGTCGCCGACGTCCACCTCGTCCAGGCCGACGGCGGCCGCCAGCGCGGCGTAGGATCGCGGACCCTCGCGCAGTCCCGACTCCAGTGCCTCGCCGCGCCTGGCCGCGGGGAGCACCGAGGGATGCATCAGCAGGTTGGCCCGTGCCTGTGGCCCCTCGGCGCCGTCGACGGCGCGCGCCACCCGCTCGAGGTCGGCGGCAGACAGGTCGACGACGAGGTCGCGGGCGACCGCGGCCGCGTCGAGGTCCCCGGCCCGGAGGAACCGCTCGAGCGCGCTCACCTCCACCCGGCGAGGGCGGCGTACCTCTCCCCGCCCTCGCCATGGTCGGTCCGGGCCCGTCCCCGCCGTGCCTCTCGGCTGCCCGGTGTCGCCATGGCGGAGCTCGCTTCCTCGAGAGTCGCAGCGGTAGGTGCCGTCCCGCGCACGCTAGCGCCCGCGGACGGGGCGAGTGCCGTCCCCACGGATCAGGCCGACGCCGGTGGTCGTGCCGGTCCGGTCCCGACGTCGGCGTCCGGTGGAGGAGGGGCGACGGGGTCGATCCGACTGAGCTTCCGGTGCTCGCGCACCACCGCCGCCCACACGTGGCGCATGCCGATCGGGGCCTCGTCCCAGGCGGCGTCGTAGGTCGCGCCGAGGATCACGTTGCGGACGTCGCCGCCGGCGAGCTCGAGGGTGCGGGCGAGGTAGGCGACGTCGACCGGGTCGTCGGGGTCGAGCGCTCCCGCCATCGTGAGGTGGTGCTCCCACAGGCGGCGCCGGGTGGGCTCGTCGGGGTCGGGGAAGTGGACGATGAACTGCATGCGGCGGGAGAAGGCGGCGTCGAGGTTCCCGCGCAGGTTGGTGGCCATCACCGTGATGCCGTTGAAGTGCTCGATGCGCTGGAGCAGGTAGCTGATCTCCTGGTTGGCGTAGCGGTCGCGGGCGTCGTTGACCACCGAGCGGCTGCCGAAGAGGGCGTCGGCCTCGTCGAAGAACAGCACGACGTCGCGGCTCTCGGCCTCCGCGAAGACCTTCTCCAGGTTCTTCTCGGTCTCGCCGATGTACTTGTCGACGATCGAGGAGAGGTCGACCTGCATGAGCTCGAGATTGAGCTCGTCGGCCACCACGTTCGCGGCCAGCGTCTTGCCCGTACCGGGGTTGCCGGTGAGCAGCGCCGCGAGGCCGGTGCCCTTGCCGGCCTTGCCGTGCACCTGGGTGCGGGCGATGACGTCGTCGCGCCGGCTGGCCCAGCGCACGATCCGCTTGATCTCGCCGAGCGTGTGGTCGGGCAGCACCAGGTCGGCGAAGGTGGCGGGTACCCGGACGGGGCCGCGGCCGAGGTCGCCCTCGCCCCGGCTCGCGCCCACGCTCATGGCGCGTGCGGCCTCGCGCACCAGCCGGGTGCTCAGGGGCTCGCCCAGGCGGGCGGCCACCGTGCGGGCGTAGCCTGCCGTCGCTGCGATCTCCTCCGGCGTGAGCCGCAGCGTGGAGACCGGCGGGGAGTCGCTGTCCTCCAGCACCTCGGCGCCGAGGTGCTCGCGCCACAGCCGCTCGCGGTCCTTGCCGGTGGGGTGGGGCGCGGCGAGGCTGAGCGGGACCGAGGAGAGCGCGCGCGGGTGCCAGGCGCCGTGGGCGACGAGGACCACCGGTACCGGCGCGCCGTCGAGCGGCTCCAGCAGCCGCCGCCGGTCCCGGTCGGAGAGCAGCACCTCGCCGCCGGTCACCACCAGGGCGCCGCCAGTCAGTGCCGCCTCCAGGACGGCGCGGCGCAGCACCTCGACGACGTCCTCGATCGCGACGACGCGCACGTCGACGACCAGCGGGGTGAGGCCCACCTCCTCCAGACCCGCCGCCGCCGTGGCGATCCCCGCCGCACCGGGCCAGGAGTGCAGGTGGAGGAGCCGGGCGCCGCGCTGCACCGCGCGGGCCACCTCCCGTGAGGTGTCGGAACGGACCGGCACTGGTTGCACGCGCGCTCGCTCGACGTCGGGTTCGGGCCCGCCGGCGTGCTCGCCGAGCAGGTGTCGGCGTACGCGGTCGGGGACCCGCAGGAGGCGGTTCAGCCAGGCCTCGGGCGCCTCGGGGTGGGCGACCTCGATGAGGCCGGTGCGCCGCAGGGTGCTGCTCGGGGCGAGCCGCCGTCCGCCGGCGGCGGTGGCGGTGGGCAGACCGCAGAGCTCGAGGGCCAGGCCGGCAGTGACGAGACCGTGACCGGGCCGACCACCGAGGAGGTCGTAGGCGCCGGCGAAGGTGAGGTCGAGCTCACCTGCCGCCACGGTGACCAGGAGCCGGACCTCGTGGCCGTCGAGACCGAACCGGTCGGTGAGCAGGCTCGCCCGGTCGGGCTCCGCCCCGTCCTTCCACGGGTCCTCGAAGGTGGGCAGGCCGCCGTACTCCTCGCACAGGACCTCCACCACCGCGGCGAGGGACGCCGCCACGGCGGGGTCGAAGCCGGCGCCCCGGTGCTCCGCGGCACGGGCAACCTGGCCGGCGACCGCCGCGAGTCGCTCCCTCACCCTCGAGAGTATGGGGGCATCCGGCCGCACGCGCGGGGCAAGTGCCGATCAGATCACGGCGTCTGAGCGAGCGAAATGGTCCAGCGCCCCTCGGAGGGTCACCGGGACTGAGCGAACCTGCGGTGGCAGCACGTCGGCCCGGGAGCGACACTCTTCTGCCTCGCGAGCGACCAGTCCTGTCCCCGGTCCTCACGGAACATCGCTAGGAAGCCGCGATCAGGCCCAGACTGTGCTGTCCTGGGAGACCCCACGCAGATGGACGTCTATGACCAGCTCAAGTGTCACCGTCCCATTCACCTTCACCGATCGGGACGGCAGGCTCAGGGCCAAGAACCGGTTGGAGAGTCTTCGCAAGACCGGGCTGATCGATGCGAGACGCAGACTGGCCCTCGACTCCATCACGCGCCTCGCGGCCCAGACCACGGCAGCCACCACTGCCGCCGTCTCCCTCGTCACCTCGGACCGCCAGATCCATCCCAGCGTCTACGGTGCGGACGGCTCGGACTCCGATCTGCGCGACCGGCCGATCTCGCACTCGTTCTGCCAGTTCGTCGTCATCAACGATGCGCCCCTCGTCGTCGAGGACGCTCGGGTCCACCCGGTGTTGTCCCAGCACCCGGCGGTCCTGGAGGACGGCGTGGTGTCCTACGCGGGCCTCCCCCTCCACGACCCGGACGGAGAGGTCCTCGGCGCGCTCTGCGTGGTCGACGTCGTGCCACGCACGTGGACCGAGGACCAGCTGACGGGGCTCGGCGACCTGGTGACCGCCGTCGAGACCGAGATCGCCCTGGGTCTGAGCAGGCGAGAGACGCAGCTCGACCACCAGCGACTCCTGAGCGTTCTCGACGGTGCCGAGAACACCATGATCGTCCTCGCGAACGGCGAGGGGGTGGTGACGATGATGAACCGTGCGGCCGTGCTCGCGCTGGAGCACGACAGCGCGTCCATCGTCGGCTCATGGACGCTGGGAGACCTCGCACGGATCGCTCGACCCGACGTCTCTAGCGCCAGCGCCGGTGCCGACAGTGGCGCGGGCGGTGCAGCGGACTGGATCCTCGAGGCCACCGACGGCTCACATCGGGTCATCTCGGTCCAGGTCAGCGTCGTGCAGGACGTCAACGGAGGAGTCGAGGGGTACGTCGTCGTCGGCGACGACGTCAGTGCTCGCCGCCGGACCGAGCACCTGCTTCGCGAGACGGTCCGACAGCAGGAGATCGTCGTCCGGCACCTCGAGGCCCTCGACGTCGCCCGCAGTGGGTTCATCGCCACCGCGAGCCACGAGCTCCGCACCCCGGTGACCAGCATCCTCGGCTACACCGAGCTCCTTGCCGACGGCGCCGCCGGCGAGCTGTCCAGTTCCCAGAGCGCCATGGTCGACCGTGTGGACCGCAACAGTCGACGCCTCCTCCACCTCATCGAGGACCTGCTGAACCTGGCGCGCATCGACGCCACCGCCAGCGACCGCGTCCGAACCACCGTCGACGTCATGGCCCTGGTCGACCTGGCCTGGGAGGGCCTCCAGCCAGACCTGATCGGGCGCGATCTCGGGACGTCCATCGATGTCGCCGAAGGCCTCGTGGTCTCGGCGGACGCCTTGGAGCTGGAGCGAGCACTGCTCAACCTGCTGAGCAACGCCGTGAAGTTCACCCCCGACGGCGGATCCGTCGGGCTCGAGGTGCGTTCGCACGACGACAACGTCACGTTCCAAGTCACCGACACAGGCCTCGGCATCGCTGCGGACGAGCAGACTGCTGTCTTCGATCCCTTCTACCGAAGCCACACCGTGCACGCGCAGGCGATACCGGGCTCTGGCATCGGTCTCGCTCTGGTTCGGCGCATCGCCGAGGACCACGGAGGCACCGTCCAGCTCGAGTCCGAGCTCGGTCAGGGCACGACGGTGACCCTCACGATCCCCGGCTGAGGTGCGAGTGCCTGCCACGATCCGGAGGTGACCTGGGCCCCGGGGTCGGTGTGGACGATCACCCCAGGCTCGGACGACGGCACCCAGACAGCCAGATCAGCGACCTCGGACCCGCTCGTGCGGACCGGAGGCGCAGTCGCGGCTCTCAACGGTATCGGCGTACCTCGACCTGGGTGAGCCCGGCGACCGGGTGGACGCGTCCACGCAGGATGGGGTCGTAGGACCGGTCGTGCTGGAGGTAGCGGGCGAGGAAGGCCCGCACGTACGTAGCCGCAACGGTCCGCTCGGCGCGGGGGCCAAGGGTGCGTGACGTCTCGTCGGAGAATCCGTCCGTGCAGCGTCCGGGGTGGCCCGCCGGGTGGAGAGCGTCGTCCTCGCCGCCAGCACCGCCGCCGGCGGCCCACCGGGTGTTGAGGTTGTTGTGGTTGGCGCCGTGCACGGTGATACCGATGTTGACCGGGTTGCCCTGGCGGCGGGCGAGCCTGTTGTACTCGTCGCGACCGGTCGCGTCGCAGGTCCCGGACCAGGTCATCAGGGGAGTGTCAGTGACCTGGACGCGCCGGAAGTTCTTGTCCATGAAGGGCGGCCCGGCTGCCGCGAGGCCGAAGACGGCGCTGATCCGGACACCCTCGGGGACCTTGTCCCTGTTCTTCTCCGCCGCGGCCCACATCATCCCGCGTCCACCGCGGGAGTGCCCGACCAGTCCGACGTTGCGGAGGTCGGCTGCACCGTCGAGGTCCGGGTCGACGGCGGCGCCGGTACGGGCCGAGTGGAACGCGCCGACGAGCGGGCCCGTGCCGTGCTCGACCAGGTCGCGCCACATCGCGAGGTGACGGAAGACGACCTTGGCGCGAGCCCGGTCGGCAACATCGCCGAGCTCACCGGCGTTGACGCCGTTGGCGCCGACCGAGACCACCACCATGCCGCGCGCGGCGAGGGTGCGGCCGAGGTGGTCGTAGCCTCGGTCGCTGTCGATACCGGTGAAGGGTCCCTGGCACGGCCAGCCCATCTCGACCTTGTCGGCCTCCTCGTCGGCGCAGCTCCAGAAGAGGCCGTGGGCGATGACCACGAGCGGTAGTCGACGCCCGGCTGCGTCCGCTGGGGCGTAGACCCGGCCGGTCAGCTCGATGGGCGCCAGGTCCGGCGATGGCATCCCACGTGGGTCCATGGCGTGGAAACCGGCGACGGTCATGGCCCCGTCGCCCAGGTCGTAGTCGAAGACCCGAACGGCCGGGGGGACCGGGTTGTCGACGCTCGCACTGCCGGCAGGTAGCGGCAGCGCGGCCAGCAGTGCGGCGGCCAGGACCACGGCCACGGAGAGGCGGATCAGCGTTGTCATGCGTGTCATGGCGGCATCCTGGCGGGCGGATGTCAGCGACCTGTCAGCAAGCGATCAGGGACGTGTCGCGGTGACCGTCGTCGAACCTCAGGTGGTGGTCTCGCCGGAGCCAGGACCCGGTCCGACCGCACGTGTCGACGCGTCCGACAGCACTCTCACCGACGCTCGCTCCGAGCGAGCCGGACCAGGTGGCGACCGGTCCGGTCCGGTGGCACGGGCGGTCATAGCCGGGTATACGAAGAGGGAATGGGTGCGATCCGGCCAATGTGTTGCGTCAGTCACACGCGGTGGGCGAGAGTGACGAGCGCCACCTGAAACGATTCACTCGGTCGTACGACATGGGGTGGCCGCGCCGGCTGCGTGTCCACAGCCGATCAGTCCGACGCGGCGTCGTGGCGTCCCCACCCGAGCCCTCGTCGCTCGTCGGTGACGGACACGCCGGCGCCGTGCGGACACACCCACCCGGAGCAGAGGAGAAACCGTGCACCATCTCTCGCAAGGACACCCCGAGGGGCGCCGTCCGCGCAGGACGGTATCGATCGCCGTCGCCGCAACCGCGTCCCTCCTCGTGTGCGGCCTTGCCGCGCCCGCCCAGGCGGCTGAAGACCCGGCGGGGGTCGCCGACACAGCGCGGTTGCCGATGTCCGCGCAGTGGCGGGACTACGTGCTGGGCGACGGGGAGGCGGTGCAGTCCGCGGAGAAGGTGGTGAACACCTCCGGATCGGTCACCAACGCGCGCGCACTCGTCGACGGAACGGGCTCGGCGACCCTGACGACGGTCGATGCCGCCGACCCGGCGACCGTCCTGCTGGACTGGGGCATCCTCCACAGCGGCCGGTTCACGATCACCGCCGACTCGGTGACTCCCGCGGACGGCGCGACAGACGTCGCCCTGAAGGTCAGCACCAGCGAGACCCGGTTCGGCCTCTACCGACCCACCACGCTGGCCACGCAGGCCGGCGAGGGCGACACGGTCATCAAGGTGGCCTCCACCGCGGGACTCCGAGTCGGCCAGCGGATCTACGTCGGCGACCTGACCGCCGTCGTCACCTCGGTCGGCACCGCGGGAGCGACCGGGTCCGGGGTCGGCATCGACACCCCCGTCGACGGCACCCTCTACGCCCGGACCCCGGTCACCGCCGGGTCGGCCGACCAGATCGTCGGCGACAGCGGCGGATTCGGTCTCACCTCGACCCAGACCGTCCCCGTCTCGGCCGCAGGCGACGTGACCCCCACCAACCTGTACGGCGGGTTCCGCTTCCAGGCCGTCCAGCTGACGACCCCGGGGACCATCACGATCTCCTCCAACCGGCTGACGAACGCCGCCTACGCCGCAGACGCCGACGACTACGCCGGCCACTTCCTCTCCAGCGACGACACCCTCAACCGCGCCTGGTACTCCGGCGCCTACACCAACGCCATGACGATGGCCTCGGCCGAGGTGACCGGCAAGAGCATGGACGTGATGTTCGACGGCGCCAAGCGCGACCGCGGCGTCTGGTCCGGTGACATCGTCATCCAGGGACCCGTCGCGCACCAGGCGTTCGGGCCCGAGGCGAGCTCCTACTACCAGGGCTCGATCCAGGACCTCTTCGCCAACCAGCGCCCCGACGGCCGGCTGGCCGGGACCACCTGGCTGCCGTTCCTCATGTACTACTCCGACAGCTACTCCAACTACACCGCGCTGTCGGCGATCGACTACCTGCGCTACACCGGCGACGAGGAGTTCGCGGCGAGCCTGAAGGGTCAGATCGAGGCCGCCATCGCCTACCAGGCGACCAAGATCAACGAGCGCGGCCTGGTCGACGTCGTCTCCGAGCCCGACTACTGGCAGACGCCCCTCTCCGGCGAGGTCAGCGAGTACAACATGGTCTACCTCGAGCTCCTGCAGCGCGCGAGCTGGTTCGAGGACCAGCTCGGCGACAGTGCCAAGGCTGCGGCCTACGCCGACGACGCCACGGCGCTGAAGCAGGCCATGCTCGACCACCTCTGGAACGACGAGCTCGGCGCCTTCCCGCTGAGCCTCGACATCCCGACGAACGCCGCCACGATCGCGACCGACGCCAACGCCAACGCCCTCCGACTCGGAGTGGTGCCGGACGGTCGCTCCGCGGCGCTGCTGAAGACGCTGGAGGGCGCGGAGACCCCCTACGGGATCGAGATGACCCAGATCGCCGGCGGCTCCAGCCGAGCCGACGGCAACGGCCACGAGGTCGAGCCCCTCACCAACTACTGGACGGTCCAGGGACGACTCGCCGCCGGCGCCGAGAAGGACGGGCTCGACCTCGCCCGTACCTACTGGGGCCAGCAGGTCGACCCGACCGGCCCGTACTACACCGGCACCACCTGGGAGTTCCTCGACCGCAACGGCGTCGTGCTCCGCCCGGCCGACAGCATGGCCCACGGCTGGGGCGCTGGCATCACCAACGTCCTCACCGAGGACGTCCTCGGTGTGGCTCCCGTCGACCCCGGCTACGCCTCCTGGGAGGTCGCCCCGCAACCGGGCGACCTGACGTGGGCACAGGGCAGCGTCCCCACCGCCGACGGCGACACCATCGACGTCGTGTGGCAGCGCGCCGCCTCGACCTTCGACCTCGACCTCGCAGCACCGGCGTCGACGTCCGGCACGGTCCGCATCCCGCTGCCGTCGGCCACCGCCTCGGTCGCCGTCAACGGCGTCACCGTGTGGGCCCACCAGGAGTTCACGCCGACCACCGGCATCACCGCGGCATCGGTGGTCGACGGGGACCTCGTCGTCACCGTCTCGCGCGGGGGCACCTACGAGTTCACCGCAGCACCGGCCGTCACGCCCCCGACGACCAAGCTCCCCTCGAGAGCGACCCTGAAGCTGCGCAAGGCCACCGTCGACCGCGGAACCCGTGCGGTCGCCATCGCCAAGGTCGCGGTGCGCGGTCTGGCCAACCCCCGAGGGGTCTTCCTGGTCAAGGAGGGCTCGAAGGTCAGGGCCCGCGTCAGCCTCGCCGCCGGCGGCAAGCGACGCGTCGTACGTCTCCCCAAGCTCGCCCCGGGACGGCACCGCCTCCGGCTGGTCTTCAAGGACAGCGCGCAGGTCGAGGCGAGCAGGTCCGAGGTCGTCGTGCTCACCGTCCGCCGCTGATCCTCGCGCGAGACCCGGTTGCGGTCGGACCCGTCCGACCGCAACCGGCTCGAGGGGTCATGGGTCCGCTCGACGTTGACCGGAGAGTCTCGCGAGGATGACACTGCGACCCAGGGCGACGGCGACCTCATCGCTCCGGCGATCCCCTCTCCCGCCCCACCGCATAGGAGCCTCGTGAGCGACCTCAGTCGGATCGACTGGAACCTGCTGCCGGCCCTGGACGCCCTGCTCACCGAGCGCAACGTGACCCGTGCCGCTCGTCGGCTGGGCGTCACCCAGCCGGCGATGAGCAACGCCCTGCAGCGGCTGCGGCGCCACTTCCGTGACGAGCTCCTGACCAGGCACGGGAACGGGTACCTGCTCACCCCGCTGGCCGAGCGGCTGGCGCCCCGGGTCCGCGACCACATCAGCTCCGGGCTGAGCATCGTCGGGTCGATCGACGCCTTCGACCCCCTGATCAGCACCCGGCGCTTCGTCATCGCCGGGAGCGAGGCCATGCAGGTCGCGCTGGCGCCGAGCCTGACGCGAGCACTCAACGAGCACGCGCCCGCAGTGACGTTCTCCTTCGTGGCACCGTTCGTCGAGCCCTTCCGTACCTACGACGACATCGTCGCCGGCACCGATGGCTGGTTCGCGCCTCGCGAGATGATGCCGAACCAGAGCTGCACCGGCCTGATGTCGGACAGCTGGGTGTGCGTCGTCGACCTCGAGCACCCCGAGGTGGGCGATGCCCTGACCCTGGCCGACGCGCAACGGCTGCCGTGGGTCGCCCCCACGATCCGCGGCGCGCCACTCCGGGTGCACGTCGACGCCCTGATGGCACACGGCGTCGAGCCTGTCGTCGAGGTCTTCACCGAGAGCTTTACCGCCGTCCCCTTCCTCGTCGCAGGCACGACCCGGCTCGGGATCATGCAGCGCGCCGTGGCCGAACGACTCGCCCCCGCTGCCGGTGTCCGCATCCTCGAGTGCCCGTGGGCCGTGCAGCCGCTCCACGTCACCTTCTGGTGGGACCTCCGCTGGGAGTCGGACCCGGCGCACACGTGGTTGCGGTCCGTCGTCGACCAGGTCATGGACGGCCGCGCGCCGCGGCCCGGGCTGGCCTGACCGTCGGCGGGCGATCGCGCGACCGGGTGTGGGTGGCCACGCCACGAGATGGGCTCAGGGGTTCGACGAGACCGGTCGCCCCGTCGACGTCCATGGCAGGCGCGGTGGCCGCTTGACGGCGACCCGCTCCCGCCGCATAGTTAGGCGCATGCCTAACCATGGTGGCGAGCTGGACTCGGTCCTCCGTGCCTTGGCTGACCCGACCCGTCGGGCTGTCGTCGAGATGCTGGCGGTCTCGCCGGCTGTCGTCTCGGAGCTGGCTGCGCCCTTCTCGATGGCGCTGCCGTCGCTGATGCAGCACCTCCGGGTGCTCGAGGACGCCGGCGTCGTCACCTCCGAGAAGCACGGCCGGGTGCGCACGGTGAGCCTGCGCCCGGGCGCCCTCGACGTCCTGCACCTGTGGCTCGGCGAGCAACGCACGCCGGCCGAACGGCAAGCCGACCGACTCGGCATCCACCTGACCCGCTCCGCACCGAAGGCCACCTGACATGACCCGCGTCCGTATCGACCTGTTCAGCTCCCTCGACGGCCACACCTCGGTCGGGGGCGGACCCGAGAACCCGATGGGAGACGACTGGGGACCCCTCACCACCGCCTACGTCGCGACCCGCACCGTGAAGGAACGCGTCTTCGGCGACACCAGTGGCGCCGGCACCACCGGTGTCGACGACGCCTACGCCGCGGCGTTCTTCCAGGGCATCGGCGCCGAGATCATGGGCGCCGCCATGTTCGGTCTGCACTCGTTCCCGGACGACCCCGAGTGGAAGGGATGGTGGGGCGACGAGCCACCGTTCGGCGTCCCGGTCTACGTGCTGACCAGCACGGCTCCGCGACCCGATGTCGCCATGCAGGGAGGAACGACGTTCCGCTTCCGCGACTGCTCCGTCGAGGACGTGCTCGCCGAGGCGGTCGCGGCCGCCGGCGGGCTCGACGTACGCGTCGGGGGCGGCATCGGCACTGCCCGCGCGTTCCTGCGGGCGGGCCTCGTCGACGACCTCCACGTTGCGATCGCACCCGTCGTGCTCGATCGCGGTCACCGCGTGTGGGAGGACCTGCGCGGGTTCGAGCACACCCACCGCACGACGATCGAGGTCGCCGAGAGCGGCACGATCCACGTCACCTTCACCCGCCAGGACAGGTAGGAGCGCACCGTGACCGTCACACGTCGCCTGGCCCATGCCGGCTTCACCCTGACCCGCGACTACCCCGCGCCCGTCGAGCGGGTCTGGAGCGCCTTCGCCGAGGAGGACCAGAAGCGTGCCTGGTTCGGCGACGCGGACGCCTTCGTGCGCGGCGAGTGGGCGTACGACTTCCGCGTCGGCGGGCGCGACGTGGCGGAGGGCACGTTCCACGACGGTCCCCTCTCGCGCTACGTCGCCACCTACACCGACATCGTGGAGCACGTACGCATCGTCACCACCTACGACATGTGGCTCGACGGGACCCACATGTCGACCTCCATCGCGTCGTACGAGCTCGTTCCCACCGACCGAGGCACCCAGCTCACCCACGCCGAGCACGGCGTCTTCTTCGACCAGTACTGGACCGACGGTCCGAACCGCGAAGCCGGCAGCCGAGCAATCCTCGATCTCCTGGGCACCCACCTGACCTGACCTGACGATCGATCGGTGGAACAGGACCCCAGGAAGTGCCGGCCGGCCCCAGATCCTGCCGGGCCTAGTCTGGGTCGGGCAGTCTCGGCTGGAGGTGCTCGTCCGCGGAGCGGCGCGGTGCGCGCCGTGCACAGCTCGGTGTCTGGGCACCCACTCCGCGCGACCGACCATCGGCAGCCCACATCGAGGAGACCCCATGGACACCATCCCGCTACAGGCGCAGGTCGAGGAGCACCTCGCGGTGGCACGCAAGCACAGCGCGGGCCGCAGCGCGCACACGCTGTACGGCGGGCAGGGCAACGCCCTGCGGCAGACATTGATCGCCCTCGCGGCCGGCCGTCGGCTCGGCGAGCACGGCAGTCCCGGGGAGGCGACCCTGCAGGTGCTGCGCGGCACGGTCCGGCTGCATGCCGGTGACGACCTCTGGGTCGGCACCACCGGCGACCTCGTGGTGATCCCGGCGACGCGACACGACCTCGAGGCGGTCGAGGACGCCGCCGTGCTGCTGACCGTCGCCCTGCACGGTGTGCCAGGGACGTGAGCACACGGTGAGACCAGCAGGAGCCGTGGGCGCCGTCGACTCTGGCGAGACCTGGTGGGGGGGCGTTCGCCCAGGTCGGCGCGACTGACTCTTCTGATGACCCGGCTACGTACCGCCGCAGGCACACCTGCCCGAGTCCGGTGCGCGGCAGACGCGGACGCTGGTCGAGCAGCGAGCGGAAGGTCCACGCCGGGCCCGGGACCAGTGCGAGGATGCCTGGATGAGCTGGGGAGATGTCTGGGTCAACGGGGACAAGGTCCGACCCGGGATAGACGCCACCGGCCCACGGGCGCCGTGGATTCCCGCCGGCGTCATCTCGTCGGAGGAGCGGGCGTTCGTCGAGGCGACGCAGCTGTTGCGAAGGGCCCGCGGTGCGCACGCCCGGGCGGTCGAGTTCGACCTCCAGGTCACCTCGTCCGCCGTGGCCAAGGAGCGCGCCGGCACGGGCAAGGCCGCCGTGTTCTTCGAGCCGGACGGGCTGTGGCTCGCGGTCGACGTCACCCCGGTGGGAGGCCTCGAGGAAGAGGCGCGCTTCGTGGTTTTCGTGCAGCGGGTGCACGTCGTCGCTGGCCGGCGGGCCGCCGAGTCGCAGCGCGGCACGAGCGGCCGCTCGCGGGCGACCATCTCACTCCGCGGGCGCGCCAGGTCCCGCGAGAGCGCCCTGGAGTGGGGTCACCGGGCGTCGTCCGCCTGACCGAGGGCGCCGTCTGCGCTGCCGACGTAGGCCGGCCGGGCCAGCCGACTCCGAAGACCGGCGCCGGTCGGCGTCGAGCCGGCTGATGGCCGACCCCGCCCCCAGAGGTGTCCCCGGCACGGATCGACGCACCCGCGACCGGCAGACCTGCACGACAGCCGCCAGCGAGATCCGCTGGCGGCTGTCGTCACGTCGGGTCGTGGAGCGTGTCCTACACCCGAGCGCTGGTGCGGCGGTGGGCCGCGGTCCAGATCAGCAGCGCGACGACCGCGCCGATGATCGAGCCGATGATGCCTGCGGGCTGCAGGAGCCCGTCGCTCGCGTCCTTGCCGAACAGCAGGTAGCCCAGCAGCCCGCCGACGAAGGAGCCGACGATGCCGAGCACGATCGTGGCCACGACCGAGAGGTCCTGCTTCCCGGGGACGAGCAGGCGGGCCACGAAGCCGGCGACGGCGCCGACGATCAGGATGGTCAGGATGAGTCCGAGCATGTGAGTGCCTTCCGTCAAGAGGCTGCCGGTCGCGGCCCTTGGGGTGTACACAACCACCCCCCTCAGGGTCGTGACACACCCCTAGGTGGGTTAGTATGTGCAGGTGAGCACCCGTAGCGGTCCCATCCAGGTCGCCGTCGTCGATGACTACGACGTCGTCGTCATCGGGGTCGCCAACATGCTCGATCCCTACCGTGACCGGGTCGTCGTCGCCGAGCTGGACACGAACAAGCCCCTCATCGACGACGTCGACATCGCGCTGTACGACTCCTTCGCGCAGCCCGAGACCGACCACGACGAGATCAAGACGCTGCTCGACAACCCCTTGGCCCGGCGGGTCGTGGTCTACACCGGGAACTTCCACCCCGAGCTCGTCTCGATGGCACGCGACCTCGGGGTGCACGGATACCTGTCCAAGGCCCTGAGCGGCCGTGAGCTGGTGGCCGCCCTCGAGGCCATCCACGCCGGCGAGACCGTGATCAGCGCCTCGGCGGCGCAAGCACGCAACACGGTCGGCGACTGGCCCGGGCGCGGGGAGGGACTCTCCGACCGCGAGTCGGAGATCCTCGCCCTCATCACCCAGGGCAAGAACAACGCCGAGGTGGCAGCGCTGACCTACCTCAGTCCCAACACGGTGAAGTCCTACATCCGCGGGCTCTATCGCAAGATCGACGTCGAGAGTAGGACACAAGCCGTCCTCTGGGGAGTGCGCAACGGGTTCCTTCCCGACCACCGCCGGATCGAGCACTGGCGCGGCGGTCCCTGACGCGTACCGGTTGCACTCCCTCGTCGCGGCGCCCATGAGCGGGGGCCAGCATGGGTGCCCGCCCAGGCGAAGATGAGGTCGCGCGACGAGGCGGCCGCGGCGTGGGGCGCCGGTGCGATCGCCTCACAAGCCCGGGTGCTGCTCGGTCGGAGAAGTACACCCTGACCAGCGGAAGAGGTTGTCGTGATCGAGGTACTGACTGCTTGCACGCGGTGCGATGCCGAGATCAGCGTCGACATGGCGTCAGCCGTCCTGCGCATGGACGTCACGCCCCGCGCCGAGGCAGAGCTCCTCTACTCGTGCCCGTCGTGCGAGCGGCCGGCGTTGCAGCGAGTCGCCGGGGACCTCCTCACGAAGCTGCTGTTCGTGGGGATCGAGCCGCTGCGTCTCAGTGAGCCGTCGTTGCCGGCCGACGACGTTGCTCCGCCTCTGCCGCCCCTCACCCGCGACGACCTGCTCCGCTGGCACCAGGACCTGGCGCCGATCTGGACGGTCATCCCTTGGGAGCGTTCACCCGGCTGAGGGCCGGGCATCGGACGCACTCCAACCGGGGCGAGGCAGGACCGGGGGTGGTGGACCTCCCAGCCCGGCCGGACCGGTCCGGCCGCCGGTGGGTAGCCGCGCTTCCAGCCCGCGGCCCTGATCTCGGCGGTCGGCGTCCGACCGCCGGCGGCCCCCTGGGCGGCCGCCACGAGATTCGTCGTGCCCTCTCCTGATCCGAGCAGTGGCGTTGGTGTCGAAGAGCGGTGGTCTGCGCACCCAGCCCGCCGTGGAACGGTCAGATCTAACGAGTCGCGGAGACCACGGCTGGAGACGTTGGCGACGACCTCGCTCGTCCACACCTGGTCCTGGCTCGCGGTCAGGCCGGTTCGAGTGCCGTCGTCACGTCGCATGTCACGTCCTGCTGCAGCTGCGGCGACAAGCCGGTCGCCGGAGGCGACCCGGGACACGTGCGACGACGGCACCGACCGTGGCGTGGTGACGTTCACGAAGCACCACGCACCCGGGGCCCGCACGGTCCACGACGCGGTGCGGGTACGGGCGCAGCGACCAGCCAGTCCGGGAGCTGGTGCACTCCGGCCGACAGCGCACGCAGCCTCGGCGGCGCGAAGGCTCGGCTCGAGCCCCACCGACCAGGTGCTGGCAGGAGAGCGACGACCCGCGGGGCGTTCGGCCCCGGAGGTCGTCGCACGCCGCCCACGGCCTTGCCTACGCTGCACTGTCCTCGGGTGCGGGCACGGGGTCGAGTGCTGGGCCGGGGGGCTGGGGAGAGGACGCGCCGAGCGGGGCGTGGAGCTCGGTGTAACCGCCGTCGGGTGCCCGCACGATCGCCCCGGTCTCGAGGCCGAAGGCCTCGGTCGCGCGTTCGCGGTCCTGGAGGCCGATGCACACAGCGCGCGCCACGACGAAGGCCAGCACCGGACCCACGACGATCGCCACCCTGAAGAAGTAGATGAGCGTCTCGAAGGAGAGGTGGAACTGGCTGGCGATGAGGTCGACGCCTGCAGAGAAGAGCAGGACGCCGTAGAACACTGCGCCGGCCGCTCCCACGCCGGTCCGTGTCGGGTTGTCGCGGGCGCGGTCCAGGACGTGGTGCGCCTCGTTGTCCCCGGTGATCCTGGCGTCGATGAAGGGGTAGGCAGCGACGAGCGCCAGGAAGACACTGACCACGGCGATGGGCACGAGCAGCGCGAGCGACCACGTCCTGCCCCCGAGCACGACCTCCCATCCGGGCGGCACCAGCCGCAGAGCGCCGTCGAGGAATCCGAGGTACCAGTCGGGCTGGCTGCCGTTCGACGCGGTGCCGCTGTCGGCGGGACCGTACTTCCAGATGGGGCTGATCGTCATGGTTCCGCCCATGAGCACCAGGGCCCCGGCCGCGACGAAGAACAGGCCACCGGAGCGCGCGATCGTCGCTCGAAGGGCGGAGGTGCGGCTGCGCTGGCTGTCGTGGCGTTGCTCGGATGCCGTGTGCATGGGGCCGCGCGTGAAGGCCAGGCGAAGTCGCAGCGCGACGACGACGACCAGGAGCGCAGGGAGCACGTACACGTGCAGCGGGTAGAGGGTCTGCAGGATGTGGCCGGGGAACTCTCCGCCGAAGAGGAGGAAGGCGATGCCAGGGCCGATGACGGGGATGCCCAGCATGATGCCGTGCATGATCCTCAGCCCGCTGCCCGACAACATGTCATCCGGCATCGCGTAGCCGCTCCAACCCGCCGCCAGTGCGAGCACGAAGGTCGCGAACAGCAGCAACCACATGCCTCGACGTGGCTTGCGGAAGGCGCCGGAGAGGAACGTGGTGAACAGCTGCAGCATCAAGGACGCGGGGAGGACCAGGGCAGCCCAGTGGTGGGCCTGCCGCGCCAGGAGGCCGCCGCGGACCTCGAAGCTGAGGTGGAGTGTCGATGCGTAGGCCTGCGTCACCTCGACGCCCCTCAGGGGCTCGTAGCTGCCGTCGTAGGTGACGTGGGGTCCCGAGGCGTCGTAGTAGTACGTCAGGTACAGCCCCGTCACCACCAGGACCACCATCGCCGCCATGGAGATGACGCCGAACGTGTGCGACCACCGGTTGGGGACGACGCGTCGGCGGAGCCTCGGTGCCCACCGCTCAAGCAGCATCCGCTCCACCCCCCGCCGCCGCCGCGCGACGTTCGGCTCGGACCGTGCGCTCCGAGGTGGGGACGGCCAGGACGCGGTCACTCCTCGTCGGGGTGCCGCACGGGGAGGAATCGTGGTGGCGGTCCTGGTCGAGGATGCGTCGCAGGATGGCTCGGACCACGGGCGGGTCCGCATCGAAGCGTCGGAACCGGGGGACGACGCTCGACACGAGCCAACGCCACCGGTCGTCGTAGTTGGTGATGCGCGGCCGCACCCGTCCGCGGAGGCCACGGGGGTTCGTACGGGCGAGCGTGTAGAAGTAGAACGAGGTGAAGTACTCGATCGCCTGGCACGGTCCACGTGTCTCGAACGACGTGGCCGACCCGATCGAGACGGCCCAGGCGCACCCGTGGGAGAGGCGATCGAAGTTGGGTTGCACCACGACGCGCTGCTCGTGCTCGAGGAGGAGGAGGTTGCCCCTCCAGATGAGGTCCCGTGCCCCTGCTCGAGCCGCCGGGGACGTCGTCGGGTCCTCCAGCACCCGGCGGCCCTGGTCGAGTGCTTCGAACCCGGCCAGGATGGGTGCGTAGTGACGCTCGTCCCGCAGGAGGGCGCGAAGCAGGGTGATCCCGTCCTCCGAGGTGACGTAGGCGAGGTGGACCCAGAACAGGTCGTCGAAGATGTCGTTGTTCGTTGCTCGGATCGTGTTCGCGTCCGCCGTGAGCACCCGCCACCTCCCCGGTCCGTGCCCCGGACCGGTGGCGCTCCTGAGAGCGGTGTCGATGTGGAGGGGGAGGAGCGCGACGCGCACGTGGTGCGACGCGATCGCCGCCATCCCGGCCCACTTGAAGCACGTGGGCAGCGCCATGTAGGCCCAGGCGTAGCACGACGAGATCTCGCGGTTGCGGTGGGCCGTGCAGCACTCGTCGACCAGGATCTCCTCGGCCAGCGCCTTCCAGCCGGCGATCGTGCGAGGAGGGCCGTGCTGGATCCGATCGAGGGCGAGAAGGAGCCGTTCGCTTCCGAACTCTCCTCCAGCCAACGCGCGACGATCCCTCACCGGCATCGCTCGTGCGGGACTGAGGCCGCGCGACCTGCTCAGAAACCCGTGGCGGTGCTCGTACCGCGGCGGGCGGGACGACGCGCGTCCCCTCACCGGAGCAGCGTTGGTGCCGGTCATCGCCGGGTCCCTCGGACCATGCTGCGGCTGTCGCACGCGGCGTACCGCGCTCTACCCACACTCGTCACGTGTGCCTCCTGGATGATGTGAGGGTCAACCCCCTCATCACCTCTGACCGCAGCCGGACCTCGATCGTGAGGCTGTCAGCCGCATCGCGACGGTGGTGCCGTCTCGCTCACCAGGTGGGGCGGATCACGAGGTGTGCCGCACCGTGCGCTGCTCACATCCGCCGAGGTCGCCCGGTCATGACGGTGATCGAGACGGCTCGACGGCGCTGGAGGCGAGATGCACGGCACGACGACGTCCGACCGCGGCCTGCTGGCGCACGACAGCCGTCGTGACCGGCGTCTGACGGCGGTGACGGGCGCCCAAGCCGGCCGGCGCGCACCGCCCCGGCGACGATCCGCGAGGCGCCCCCGCCCCGACCACCGTCCAGACCACCGTCCCGCAGCACTGCTGCCGTGCGTCGTCCCGCTGCGCGCCGAACCCAGGAGGCACCCATGACCACGAGTTCCGAGGAGCCGACGACCGCAGCCGACCCCACCACCACCGGCACCTCGTGGGTCACCCACGTCGAACGGGCCGTCGAAGCGCTCGTCAGGGGCGGCATGGTGCTGGTCGTCGACCACGAGGACCGCGAGAACGAGGGAGACCTCCTCCTGGCCGCGGAGACAGCCACGGCCGAACAGGTCGCGTTCGTCGTTCGGCACACCACAGGCATCCTGTGCGCCCCGATGACCGAGGATCACGCCGACCTCCTCGGACTCCCACCGATGGTCGCGCAGAACACCGACAGCCACGAGACCGCGTTCACGATCACGGTCGACCACAGGAGCGCAGGCACCGGCGTCTCAGCCCGCGATCGCGCGCGGACGTTCCGGGCGCTCGCGGACACCTCGACGTCGGCCAGCGACCTGCGGCGACCAGGTCACGTCTTTCCGCTCCGAGCCCGTGCCGGGGGCGTCCTCGAACGATCCGGGCACACCGAAGCTGCGGTCGACCTGCTCGAGCTCGCCGGCCGAACCCCGGTAGGCCTCATCGGAGAAGTCGTCTCAGGCGACGGATCGATGATGCGAACCGGCGAGCTGCGGCGGTTCGCCGCCCGGCACGGCATCCCGCTCACGTCCGTAGCCGACCTCGTCCGATACCGCGACCCCGAGTTCCGTCACGTTCGTCGGGTGAGCTCTGCTGCCATGCCCACCGCGTTCGGCAACTTCGAGGCAGCTGTCTTCCAGTCGTACAGCGACGACGCCGAACACCTGGTCCTCACCATGGGTGATCTCGCAGGACCGGGCGCGGAGGAAGGCGGCGTACTCGTCCGCATCCACAGCGAGTGCCTCACCGGCGACATCATCGGCTCCCTGCGCTGTGACTGCGGGACCCAGCTCGAGCAATCCATGATCGCCATCGCCCAGGCGGGCGCCGGAGTGGTCGTCTACCTCCGCGGACACGAGGGACGAGGCATCGGCCTGGGACCGAAGATCCACGCCTACTCGCTGCAGGAGACCGGCCTCGACACCGTCGACGCCAACACCGCACAGGGCTTGCCCGTCGACGCACGACGCTACGACTCGGCAGCACACATCCTGAGGCAGCTGGGCGTGCAGCGGGTGCGGCTCATCACCAACAACTCCGACAAGCTCGCCGCGTTGGTCCGTCACGGCCTGACGGTCGTCGAACGCGTCGCCCTCCCCGCGTTCGAGACCGTGCACAACCGGCGCTACCTGCGCACCAAGCGCGAACGCATGGGTCAGACGATCGACACCGGCGTCCGAGGCGGGGCCGACACCAGGGGGAATCCCGTGCAGGTCGTCGTCGACGGCTAGCAGGTCGTCCTTCACGTCGCTCTCCGCGCAGCGCGAGCCCGCCGCTCCGGGTCGGGCCGGCCACGCCTCCCAGCGATCTCCGGCCGACGCGGACCTCACAAATGACGACCCGGGATCGTCAAGGGACCATGACCAACTGCGAACCTCGACGCATCATCATCATCGGCGGTGGCTACGCCGGCATCCTGTGCGCCAACCGGCTCGCGGGGAAGCTGAAGTCACGAGCGCGGATCACGCTGGTCAACCCGATCGCGTCGTTCGTCGAACGGATCCGTCTTCACGAAGTCGCAGCCAGGACCGACGCGGAGCCGGCCACACGCCACTCCCTGCGCTCCCTGCTCGAGCCGTCGGTGGAGCTCCGGCTCGCCAGCGTGACGTCGATCCGACCCGACGAGCACCGGATCCACGGTGTCGACACCGCGTCGAACCTGCCTTGGGCCGAGCGCTACGACACCCTGGTGTACGCCGTCGGCAGTGGTGTTCCCGCCACCGCGGTGCCCGGCGCAGCGCAGTACGCCCACAGCATCTCCAGCCTGGAGGCAGCACATGCCTTCCGAGGTCGGCTCGCCGAGGTTCCCGACGACGCGTCCGTTCTCGTCGTCGGTGGAGGAGCGACCGCCATCGAGCTCGTCACGGAGCTCGCCACGCTACGACCGAACCTCCGACTCAGCATGGTCACCTCGTCCCAGCTCGGCCCGACCCTCTCGGTGAAGGCGCGCACCTACCTCGAGCGGGCCGAGGCGATGTCGCACGTGCGCGTCTTCGAGCGCACCCCGGTTGGCGAGGTGACCCGGACCGGTGTTCGCACGGTCGACGGCGACGACATCGCCGCAGACTGCGTCGTGTGGGCCGCCTCGTTCGCGGTGCCCACTCTCGCCCGGGACAGCGGCCTGGACGTGGACCGGTCCGGCCGGCTCATCGTCGACGAGTACCTGCGGACCGCGAGACATCCAGACATCCTCGGTGCGGGTGACGGAAGCCTCGTCGACGGTCCCGCTGGCGAGACGCTGCGGATGGCGTGTGCGACAGCGGTCCCCCAGGGCGGTCATGCTGCCGCCACGATCATCGCGGGACTCGAAGGACGCGCACCCGACCCGTTCGGGCTCGCGTACCTCGTCCTGGCGATGAGCCTGGGGCCCGGTGACGGGCTGGTGCAACGGACCCGGTTCGACGACACCCCCAGCGGCACCGTTCTCACCGGCAGGCCTGCCGCGGTGTTCAACGAGCTGAACAACAGGTACGCGAGATCGATCCTCGCGTGGGAGCGGATCCGCGCCGGCACGTATCGCTGGGCCAAGCCACCCAAGAGCTCCCGCCGCGCCGCGTGACACGCGCACGTGCGAGCCGTCGGGGGCGAGGAACCTGGTTGCTCTCGAGCGCCGTGCGGGTCCCCCGTCGCGGACGGCGCGAGGAGTCCCTGGCCCGGTCGCCGGCAGTGCGCACCGGGGACCACGTCGGTGGTGGTTCGTCCCTGGTCCGGGAGGTGACCGGTGAAGCTGTCGATCGGCGTGGAACGGGCCCTGTCCTGCTGTCTCGTGCTGGCCGCAGCGCAGCGCTCGGTCCCCGCAGCAGGGCTGGCCGTCATCCTCGACCTGTCACCCACCTACCTGGCCAAGCAGCTGCAGCTGCTGGCCAGAGCCGGGCTGCTGACCTCCGCCCAGGGTCGATCTGGCGGGTACCGGCTGGCCCGTCCCGCCACCGGGATCAGCGTGCTCGACGTGGTGCAGGCCGTCGGCGGGTCGGAGTACGCGTTCCGCTGCACCGAGATCCGGCAGCGCGGCCCGTTGGCTGCCCCGTCCGAGGCATGCGTGGGGCCCTGCGCCGTCGCCGCTGTCATGCACGCGGCAGAGGAGGCGTGGCGTGCCGCTCTCGGTGCAGTCACGCTGGCCGACCTGGCGGTAGACGTCAGCGACGACATCGGGTCCGGCGTTGTTGCAGCGATCCACGGCGGGCTCAGCCGACAGCGGGATCCTGCCCGAGGAGAAGGACACGACCTGCGCTGAGCTCCCCCGACGCGCGGGCGAGCCCGGCCGCCCGTCCTGGAGCGTTGGCTCGGGACCTGACCGCGTCACCGATCAGTCCCGCAGCCCGTCGACGCAGAAGCCGGAGCGCCAGGTGGTGTATGTCGGGACCCAGCCGGCAGCCCTGGCCTTGGCGTTGGACGCGCCGCGTCCTCCGGGCCGGCCGCTTGACCACGTGGTCGACGTCGGGGGTGGGGCGCCGATCGCGGCCGCGTAGCTGGGCAGCCACTCCGTGGCAGGAGCGGGCTCGTCGTCGACGATGTTGTAGGCGCCGGCCGGCCAGTCGATCGCCGCGACGGTCGCCGCGACGGCGTCGTCGATGTGGACGAACGAGTTGATCGTGCGCGTGGCCGGAAGGAGGCCCTCGGCCACGGCGTCGGCGATCCGTCCTCCTTCGGCGTACCAGGTGTCAGGCCCGTACCACCACCCGTAGCGCAGGATCGTCGGTCTGGCGAGGGTACGCGCAAGGTCCTCCATGGCGGCGACGGCGGATCCGGCCTCGACGGGTTCGTCCTCGTCTGCCAGGCCGTCACCGTCCTGGTAGGCCCAGGCGATGCTCTGGACCACGATCCTGCTGACCCCGGACCGTCGGGCGGCAGTGATGAGGTGGGCCGTGCCCTCACGTCTGATGCGGGCCGTCGCCTCGGTGTCGAAGAGGCGCAGGTCGGACAACTGGTGCATCACCAGGTCCGGCGCCGCCTCGGCGACCGCCTCGTCCAGGCGTGGGGGGTCGAACACGTCGACTGCGACACCTCTGCCACCCAGACGTTCGATCCGGTCGAGGTTTCCCACCTGCCTGGTGGTGGCGACGACCTCGTGTCCGGCGGTGACGAGTGCGGGGACGAGCCTCCTGCCGATGACCCCGGTGCCGCCGGCAAGGAAGATGCGCATGAGTCTCCGTTCTCCGTCCTGGATCCCGCCGACGGACGGTGGCCGTGGCGCCCGGTGGGTTGCTCCCTACGACCTGCCACGAGCTGCGAATGTGAGGGGCGACCTCACATCTCTCTGGCCTGTCTGGTCGAGCACGCAGAGGAGGTCCGAAGGTGAACGATTCTGCAGGTGGGACGAGTGAGGATCCGCGTGGTGCGGACGGCGTGGACCCGGGCGACCGAGTCCTGGAGGAGAGACGGCACCTCATCTCGTTGGCGTTCAGGATGCTCGGGACCATGGCCGAGGCCGAGGACGCGGTCCAGGAGACCTACATCCGCTGGTACCGGTTGAGCCAGGACGAGCGGGACGCGATCGAGGTGCCCGCGGCGTGGCTGACCCGCGTGGCCAGCCGCGTGTGCCTGAACGTCCTCAGCTCGGCACGGTGGAGGAGGGAGACCTACGTCGGGCCGTGGCTGCCGGAGCCCATCCCGGCCCACGCAGTCCCCGGTTTGTCCGTGCCGGGCACCGACCCGCTCGAGCAGGTCACGCTCGACGACTCGGTCAGCACGGCTCTGCTCATCGTCCTGGAATCGATGACGGCTGCAGAACGTGTGTCGTTCGTCCTGCACGACATCTTCGCGATGCCGTTCAACGAGATCGCGAAGATCGTCGGACGAAGTCCGGCCGCCTGTCGGCAGCTCGCCACGTCGGCCCGCCGGCGGGTCCAGCAGGGGCGCGACCGCCAGGTCTCACGAGCCGAGCACGACAAGGTCGTGACCGCCTTCGCGTCGGCTGCCCGCAACGGCGACATCGCCGGCCTGGTGGCCGTGCTGGACCCGGACGTCGTCTGGAGGTCCGACGGCGGCGGCGTCGTGACCGCCGCGCGCAAGCCCGTGGTCGGGGCCGACCGGGTCGTGAGCTTCTTCATGAACCTCCTCGCGAGGAACCCGCACGCGGCCGTGCGCGAACAGGAGACGCCGGACGGTCTCGGCTTCGTGCTGTGGGACGAGGGTCGCGTCATCGGAGTGGTCACCCTCGAGGTCGTGGGCGGTCTCATCTCCGACATCCGTACCGTCATGAACCCGCACAAGCTGACGCTCTGGAACTGACACCACGTCATCACGTCATCCGGGACACCCCCGCCGCGGGGATCACGCCGAGCAGGTGCGACCACCGGTGGGAGCGACTCGTCGGCGAGGCGTCGGTGCGCACCGCTCAGGCGACGTTCCTGGTGTCCCACTCCGGCGGGTCGAGCTCGAGGCGGCCGCCGGTGACGAACTCGTGGCGGGGGTGCTGGACCGAGGTCAGCGACACGATGTCGCGTCCCAGGAAGAGTGCCGCGAACCAGACCGAGGCGACTCTGATCTTGCGCTCCCAGGTGGGGATGGCCAGGACCTGGTAGCCCCGGTGGATCAGCCACCCGAGGAATCCCTTGAGGGCCACGGGTCCGGCCTCGAACACCCCGGTCCCCAGTCCCAGCGTCGCGACGGCTCCGAGGCTGCGGTGTCGGTACGGACGGGTCGCCGAGCCCCGGAGTGTCTTGGTGATGTTGCGGGCAAGCCGCTTGCCCTGACGGACCGCGTGCTGCGCGTTGGGCACCGTGTAGAGGTAGGGCGGGGACGCGGTGCGGGTCAGGTCTGGCACTGCGGCGGCGTCGCCTGCCGCCCAGGCCCCCACCACCGGGCGCTCGTCGGAGCCGACGCGAAGGTCGGGGCGCACGATGAGCAGGCCACGCTGGTTGACGGGCAGGTCGGTGCGCTGGGACACGACCGGGTTGGCCGCCGTCCCGGCTGTCCACACGATCAGGTCGGACTCGAAGCGCTCGCCCGAGGACAGGACGACCTCGCCTCCTACAGCCGAGGTGACGGTCGTCCTCAGGTGGACACGGGCGCCCCGGCGTTCGAGGGACCGCACCACCCAGGCGCCGGTCTTGGTCGAGACCTCGGGCAGGATGCGTTCGCTCGCCTCCACCAGGTGGAAGCTGAGCTCGTCGGGGGAGATCTCCGGGTACCTCTTCAGAGCGGCGCGCGACAGGCTCAACAGCTCGCCGAACCCTTCGGCGCCGGCGAAGCCACCCCCGACGAAGGTGACGGTCAGTGCCCTGGTGCGTTCCGGTCCCTCCGGCAGGGCCGCGGCTCGGTCGAGCGCGGTCAGGAACGTGTCTCGGATCGCGACGGCTTCCTCGACGTGCTTGAGGCCGAGCGCCACCTCGGCGATGCCCGGCACCGGCAGCGTCCGGGTGACGGCCCCGGCGGTGACCACGATGAGGTCGTAGGACAGGGTCACCTCCCGGCCGTCGTTCATCTGCGCGTGGACGGACCTGCTCCCGTGGTCGATGGAGGTCGCGCGTCCGCTCAGCACGGTCGTGCGTCGCAGGTGCCTGCGCAGCGACACGGCCACGTGCCGCGCCTCGATCGAGCCCGCGACCACTTCCGGCAGGAACGGCTGGTAGGTCATGTACGGACGCGGATCGAGGATGCTCACCGATGCCTCGGACCGCTTGAGGCGCTTCTCGAGGTGCCATGCGGCGTAGAAGCCGGCGTAGCCGCCACCGACGATGAGGATGTGTGGAGTACGGATCACGATCGTTCCTCCTGATCTGAAGGGTCAGATCCCGTGCGGGGTCTCACTCCTTCGACACCTCCCGAGCCCATGACGTGATGTCGCGCGGGGGAGACGTGCGTCTCGCCGTCCGGTCCCGGCACGCGCCTCACACCGTGTGCCCCGAGACGGTCGTGGGTGGAGGGCATGAACGCCGACAAGGAGAACCGTCGTGAACAACATCGAACGTCGCCTGTCCACCAACGTGCTGGTGATCGGCACGGGCGGATCGGGTCTGAGGGCCGCGATCGAGCTCGCCGAGGAAGGGTTCGACGTGGTGGCGGTCGGGAAGCGGTCCCGTCTCGATGCCCACACGTCGCTCGCCGCGGGCGGCATCAATGCCGCACTCGGCACGATGGACCCGCAGGACTCGTGGCAGCAACACGCAGCCGACACGATCCAGGAGGGCTACCACCTCGCCCACCCGCAGACCGTCGAGATCGTCGCGCGCGGAGCAGAGCAGGGGATCCGGGACCTGGAGCGGTACGGGATGACGTTCGCCCGGGAGGACGACGGTCGCATCTCGCAGCGGTTCTTCGGCGCGCACAGCTGGCGCCGTACCGCCTTCGCGGGCGACTACACCGGCCTGGAGATCCAGCGCACGCTCGTCGCGCGCGCCGAGCAGCTGGACGTCTCGATACTCGACGGGCTCTACGTCACCAGGATCCTCGTCGAGGACAACGTGGTGTTCGGGGCGTACGCGTTCGACGTGTCGGACGGCACCCGGTACGTCATCCAGGCGGACGCCGTGGTCCTGGCCGCCGGCGGCCACAACCGGATCTGGCGTCGCAGCTCCTCCAGACGTGACGAGAACACCGGGGACTCCTTCCGCCTGGCCGTCGACGCCGGCGCCCGTCTCCGCGACGCCGAGCTCGTCCAGTTCCACCCCTCCGGGATCATCGAGCCTGAGAGTGCCGCGGGGACCCTGATCTCCGAGGCGGCTCGGGGCGAGGGCGGCATCCTGCGCAACGCGCTGGGCGAGCGCTTCATGGAGCGGTACGACCCCGAGCGCAGGGAGCTCTCCACGCGCGATCGTGTCGCCTTCGCGGCCTACACCGAGATCAAGGAGGGCCGCGGGACGGCCGCGGGTGGGGTGTGGCTCGACATCTCGCACCTGCCGCGCGAGCTGATCATGAGCAGGCTCCCTCGGGTCTACCAGACGATGCTCGAGCTGCAGATGCTCGACGTCACGCGTGAGGCGATGCAGGTGGCGCCCACCGCCCACTACTCCATGGGTGGGGTATGGGTACGCCCCACCGACCACGGCACCGACGTCGAGGGGCTCTACGCCGTCGGTGAAGCCGCGAGCGGGCTCCACGGTGCGAACAGGCTGGGTGGCAACTCACTGATCGAGCTCCTCGTCTACGGACGGATCGTGGGCCAGGCCGCCGCGCAGTACACGGCCGGTGTGACGACGTCGCGGCGTTCACAGGGCGCCACCGACCGGGCTCGTGCCGAGGTGGACGCGCTTCTCGCTGCGCACGGCCCGGAGAACGTCCGCGCACTCCAGCGCGCCGTTCGCGACACGATGACGGACCATGCCGGCGTGGTCCGTGACGAGGCAGGACTCACGACCGGTCTGGCACAGATCGAGCACATCGTCGAGCGCACCGGAGACGTCGGGATCCACCCCGACATCGCCGGGTTCCAGGACCTGGCGCACGCCTTCGACCTGAAGGGATCCCTCCTCGCCGCACGCGCCACGCTCGAGTCGGCGCTGGAGCGACGAGAGTCGCGCGGTTGCCACAACAGGAGCGACCACCCCGACCGCGACGAGAACCTCCAGGTCAACCTGGTGTGGTCGCCGGCCACCGGCGTGGTCCGCGAGGCGATCCCTCCCGTGCCGGAGGAGATCTCCCAGCACTACCGGGAGGTGTCCACCGTGGGCAAGCTCGTGGAGTAGCCACCCGGTGGGCCGGGCGGTCATGGTCGCCTGCGGCAGGTTCCGCGGGTCTGGCACCTCACACCTCGCCGGCGAACCTGGTCGTAGTGGCCGTCAGCACACGCCGCGCCACGAAGGAGACTCCATGAGCACCACGAAGTGTCACGCTGTCGTCATCGGCGGGGGATACGCCGGCGTCATGGCCGCCAACCGCATGCAGGGCAGCGGGAAGGCCCGAGTCACCCTGGTCAATCCCCGTCCCACGTTCGTCGAGCGGATCCGGTTGCACCAGCTCGCCGTCGGCAACGACGACGCGATCGAGGACTACGGGTCCCTGCTCCACCCGGACGTCGAGCTCACGATCGACACGGCCGAGCGCATCCTGCCGTCCGAACGTCGAGTGGTCCTCGCCTCCGGTGCGACCCTCGGGTACGACTACCTGGTCTACGCCGTCGGCAGCACGGGTCACGTGCCCGCTGCCGTGCGCGGCGCTGCCGAGCACGCCTACCCGATCAGCGAGCTCGAGCAGGCCCGACGGCTCCGGTCCCGACTGGCGGACCTACCGCTCCCAGCGCCGATCACGGTCGTCGGCGGTGGTCTCACGGGCATCGAGACCGCATCCGAGCTCGCTGCGGCGGGGCGGAGAGTGACCCTGGTCGGCGACGCCATCGCGGCCACCCTGAGCAAGCCGGGCCGCCGGTCCGTCGCCCGACAGCTGAGTAGGCTCCGGGTCACCATGGTCGAAGGACCCGGTGCCGCCGTCTCCGCAGTCGCCGCGGACCACGTGGAGCTCGCCGACGGCTCGGTGCTGCCGAGCGAGGTCACGGTGTGGACGGCAGGGTTCAGCGTCCCCCGGCTCGCCGCGACGAGCGGGCTGACCACCGACTCGCTGGGTCGGCTGCTGACGGACGAGACCCTCACGAGCGTCGACGACGCTCGGATCGTCGCCACGGGTGACGCTGCGGCACCGTCCGGCATGCCGTTCAGGATGAGCTGTCAGTCCGGGCTGCCGCTGGGCGCACACGCAGGCGACACGGTGCTGGCTCGTTGGGGGCACACGCCCGCCTCGGACGTGAGCGTGCCCATGTACGCCCAGTGCATCAGCGTCGGCCGCGACGCGGGGACGGTCCAGCTGCAGCGCAGTGACGACACTCCTCGCAACTTCTACGTCGGGGGCCGTGCCGGCGCCTTCGTCAAGGAGCGGGTGTGCCGCCAGACCATCCAGTGGATGCGTGGCGAGGCCCGCAGACCGGGGTCCTACACGATGCCGAAGGGGCCCGAGCGGACCGGCACCATCCCGTCGCGACACCTTCCCGAGGCGTCCTGAGGACCGCGGTCGTGGGTGCTGGCCGGGGCGGTGCTGGTCAAGCCGGGACCAGCAGCTCCAGCGCGAGCGCGGCGGCGTCGTCGTCGGACAGGTTCTCGAGACGGTGCAGGCGGAACCACGTCTCGAACGAGAGGGCCCACCGCAGGGCACTGCGCCGGGCGTCGGGCAGGGCCGGGCTGCGGACGGTCTCGAGGAGGACGTCGGACGCGGCGTCGAGGAACGCACGGTAGGGATCCAGCGACCCCTCGATGAGGGGTGAGACGGTCGCGTCGCGCAGCACGTTGGTCAGCATCGGCTCGACCGAGGCGTAGAAGCGGTAGGTCTCCTCGAAGGCACCACGCGTCGCGTCCGGGCCCGGCACGGCCCAGCCGGCCGGGTCCGGGAGCGGGTGGTCCGCCCAGTACCGGCCCGAGCACGCCGCGAACAGGTCCGCGTCGTCGGGGAAGTGTCGGGTCACGGTGATCCGCTGGACCCCGGCGCGCTGGGCGATCGCGGAGATCGTCGTGCGGACCGGGCCGATGGTGCCGTGCAGGTCGATCGCGGCCTGGGTGATCCGGTCGCGGGTGGCGTCCATGTCGGCGGCGCGCTGCCGCAGCTCGTACTTGCGGGTGGTCATTTGGCTGATCATAACCGATCACTGAACTTGACGTGCCGTCCCGGGCGTCGTACCGTTGCTTTCAGTAATCACAACCGATCACTGAAATGAGAGGACCACCATGACTGACGACATCCTGACCGGCCCCAAGGTCGCGATCATCTACTACAGCGCGACCGGGACGGTGCACGAGCTCGCCGCCGAGTACGCCGCCGGCGCCACCGCCGCCGGCGCCGAGGTCCGCCTGCTCCGGGTGGCCGAGCTGGCCCCCGCCGCCGCCATCGACAGCAACCCCGCCTGGCGGGCCCACGCCGACGCGACGGCCGACCAGCCCCTGGCAACGCCGGAGGACGCCCTGTGGGCCGACGCCATCGTCTTCGGGACCCCGACCCGCTTCGGCAACGTCTCCGCCCAGCTCAAGCAGTTCATCGACACCCTCGGCGGCCTGTGGAACCAGGGCCTGCTCGCCGATAAGGTCTACTCCGGGTTCACCTCGACCGCGACCGGCGGTGGCCGCGAGTCGACCCTGCTCGCGCTGTACCAGACCGTCCACCACTTCGGCGGCATCCAGGTCACCCCCGGCTACACCGACCCGATCCAGTTCGTGACAGGCACGCCCTACGGCCCGTCCCACTCCACCGTGCAGGGCACGGTCCCGCTCAGTGACGAGACCCTCGAGTCCACCCGGTACTCCGGTGCCAGGGTCACCCGGGTCACCCGGCACCTCCTCGGGGGCCGCGGCCTCGAGCACCGGGCCGGGTGACGCGGTGAACAGCACCATGCTGGCCACCACCATCGACGCCGTGGGTGCGCCGTGGCGCCTCCAGGAGGTCCCGGTACCCACCCCCGCGCCGGGACAGGTCCTGGTCCGGGTGCACGCCTCGGGCATCTGCGGCACCGACCCCTACATCACCGGCGGGCAGCTCGTCTTCCGCGACCTCCCCGGCGTCCCGGGGCACGAGGGCGTCGGGGAGGTCGTCGCCGTCGGCGACGGCGTCACCTCTCGGGTCCCGGGCGACCGGGTCGGGATCATCACCCTGCAGGAGTCCTGCGGGCGGTGCGCCTGGTGCCGCGGCGGACGACCCCTCGACTTCGTCACGGCGGGGCAGTGCCCCGGCGCCGTCCTGACCGGGTTCAACGTCGACGGCGCGCAGGCCGAGTACGTCGTCGCCGCGGCCGCGGGCACCGTCCTGCTCCCCGACGCGCTCGCCTACCGCGACGCGGCGCCGATCATGTGCATCGGCTACACGGCGTGGAGCGGGATCCGCCGCGCCGACCCCGAACCCGGGGAGCGGATCGCCGTCGCCGGGATCGGCGGCATGGGTCACCTGGCCCTCCAGTACGCGCGCGCCGCGGGGTTCGAGACGATCGCCGTGACGGCCACCAGCGACAAGCAGGAGATCGCCACCCGGCTGGGCGCCGACCACGTCGTCGCTGACGGGGCGGAGCTGGCCGCGATGGGTGGTGCCGACGTGCTGCTCTCCACGACGAGCTCCAACCGGGCCGCGGTCGACGCGCTCCAGGGCCTGGCCCCCTACGGTCGTGCCGTGATGATGGGCATCGCCTTCGACGAGTTCAACCTGGCCAACATGTCCATGATCATGAACCAGCACTCGATCCTGGGCTCGGCGCACAACGGCACCCCGTACCTCGTCGAGGCCCTCGACCTGGCAGCCTCCGGCGCCGTGACGCCGATGGTGGAGACGTTCGAGGCCCAGGACGTCGCCGCGGCCTACGAACGCGCGGCGTCGGGCCGAGCCCGGTTCCGGGTCGTCGTGGAGTACCACTGAACCGCCGACGGACGGCCGGTGCCGGTGGCGCCCGGAGTGGCCGGACGCGTCGCGGGCTCGGGGGACCTCAGTTCCAGAGGGTGAGCTTGTGCGGGTTCACCATCATGCGCACGTCGGTGACCAGTCCGTCAGCGACATCGAGCGTGACCACCCCGGAGATGCGTCCCTCGTCCCACAGGACGAAGCCCAGCCCGTCGTGGGTGTTGCGCTCCACGACGCTCGCACGGGGGTGCTTCGTCAGCGCGCCGACCACGAAACGGGCGACCCGGTCGGACCCGACAACCGGGTTGCGGGCAGCCGTGACGACTCCTCCGCCATCAGACCGGAGAACGACGTGCGGATCGAGGACCGCGACGAGCCCGGCGATGTCGCCGGTCCGCGCTGCGGCTGCGAAGGCCTTGACGACGTCATCGTGCTCGGCGCGTGAGACCCGGCGGCCCCGAGCCTGCTGAACCCGGCGGCGGGCGGAGGTCGCGAGCTGCCGACAGGCTGCCGGTGACCTGCCCACGATGTCGGCGATCTCGTTGAAGGGCACCGCGAAGATGTCGTGCAGGACGAACGAGACACGTTCTGCCGGGGTCATCGACTCCAGGACCACCAGGAGTGCCGTGCTGATCGAGTCGTCCAGCGTGACGCGCTCGCTCGGGTCCTCGGCCCGCGCGGCCAGACCGTGCAGCGCATCGGCCGGGACCGGTTCGGGCAACCACGGGCCGACGTACGTCTCGCGCTTCCACCGTGCCGAGCTCAAGATGTTCAGGCACACACGGCTCGCCACGCGCGTCAGCCAGGCGCGAGGCACCTCGATCGCGTCGCGGTCCTCCTGGCTGAGCCGGTACCAGCGGATGTAGGTCTCCTGGACGGCGTCCTCGGCCTCGGCGAAGGTCCCGAGCATCCGGAACGCGAGGGCCGTGAGGTGGCGTCTCTCGCCCAGCACCTCGGCCTGGAGTGCTGCGTCCGGTTCCTCGGGCCCGTCTGGGAGCGGCGGGCGGTCAGCGGTGTCGTCCATGGGTGGTCCTCCTTACCGTGGGAGACCGCGCACACCAGCGAGATGGGAGTAGCGACCTCACAATCGCACTCCGAGACGTGTCTTGACGGGTATGACCCCCGCACTCCACCGAGCACCCCAGGGGACTGCGGCGTCGGGCTCCGGCGCGTCGCTGACCCGCGACCATCCCCCGGAGCCGAAACCCCACCAACGTAGGAGCACCTCGTGCAGGAACGGATGAACCTCTCTGGCGTCCTCCCGGACGGCCACCCCTCGTCGCCGGGTCCTGACGAGGAACGGTCGTGACGGCGGCGGCACGGACGCCGGCCCGCCGGCAACGCGCCACCAGGACCCCGGCGAGGAGGGCCGACCAGGACCAGCCCACGGCGGCGCTGATCAGCACCCTGCAGGACTACTACCGGCAGATGCTCTTCCTGCGCCGCTTCGAGGAACGCGCGCAACGCGACTACATGCAGGCCCTGATCGGCGGCTACTGCCACCTCAACCTGGGCGAGGAAGCCGCGGTCGTCGGCCTGGTCTCCCAGCTCGGGGCCGAGGACTACCTCTTCACCAACTACCGAGAGCACGGATACGCCATCGCCAGGGGAATCGACCCCAGGAACGTCATGGCGGAGCTGTACGGCCGGGTCGACGGGGTGTCGAAGGGATGGGGCGGCTCGATGCACATGTTCGACGTCACCCACCGGCTGCTCGGCGGCTACGGCATCGTCGGCGGGCAGCTCCCCATCGCCACCGGTGCTGCGCTCGCGCTGCAGTACCAGGGGCTCGATCAGGTCGTGATGTGCACCATGGGCGACGGCACCACCGCCATCGGGGCGTTCCACGAGTCGCTCAACCTGGCGGCCCTGTGGGAGTTGCCCATCGTCTTCGTGATCGTCAACAACGGCCTGGGAATGGGCACGGCAACGGCACGGGCCTCAGCACAACCCGATCTCCACAAGTGGGGCGACGCCTACCAGATCGAGTCTGTCCGCGCCGACGGGCTCGACCCCGTCGCAACCGCGGAGGCCGCCGCACACGCTGTCGGCGTCGCTCGGAGCGGGAGGCCGTACCTTCTCGAAGTCACCACGGAACGGCTCCGCGGACACTCGGTCGTCGACCCGGCCAAGTACCGCACACCCGACGAGGTCGAACGCGTCAAGGCCAACGATCCAGTGGCAGCGCTGGCGTCGCGTCTCGTCGCCCTCGGCGTGCAGGACGCCGGAGCGCTGGAGGCCCTCGACCGCGAGATCAAGGGTCACGTCGACGAGGTGGCCGCCTACGCCGCAGCAAGCCCGTCTCCCGATACCGACACCCTGTTCGACTACACCTACGCCACGAAGGTCCCCAACGACTCGCGACGACTGCCCGGTCAAGCCCTCTACCCGCAACCGGCCACGCCCGGGCGGACCTCATGACCGTGCTGACCTACCGACAGGCCTTGAACCAGACGCTGCGAAGCGAGCTGCAACGCGACCAGAACGTCTTGCTCATGGGCGAGGAGATCGGGATCTTCGACGGCTCCTACAAGATCACGGCAGGCCTCCTCGAGGAGTTCGGCCCTCGCCGCGTGGTCGACACCCCGATCGCGGAGGAAGGCTTCACCGGTGCAGCGATCGGCGCAGCCATGCTCGGGCTACGCCCCGTCGTCGAGCTCATGACCATCAACTTCTCGCTGCTGGCCCTCGACCAGATCGTCAACCACGCCGCGAAGATCCACGGCATGTTCGGCGGCCAGATGAGTGTGCCCCTGGTCATCCGAACCCCAGGCGGAGGAGGACAACAGCTGGGTGCCTCCCACTCACAGAACGTCGAGCTCTACTACGCGTTCGTCCCCGGGTTGAAAGTGGTGGCCCCCTCGACCCCAGCGGACGCCAGAGCCCTCCTCATGGCAGCGATCCGCGACGACGATCCCGTCCTGTTCCTCGAGAACCTGGCTCTCTACAACACCAGGGGCGAGGTGCCGGACGACATCGCCCCGGCGGAGATCGGCAAGGCCAGGATCACCAGGGCAGGGACGAACCTCACCCTCATCGGCTACTCGCGCATGGCGACCGTGGCCCTCAGGGCAGCGGAGCAGCTCGCGGCCGACGAGGGCATCGACATCGAGGTGATCGACCTGCGCAGCCTCCGCCCACTCGACCGGGAGACGATCGTCGAGTCGGTGAGACGCACCCACGCAGCAGTCATGCTCGAGGACGACTGGCTCACCTACGGCATCGGTGCCGAGATCGCCGCCACGATCTCCGACGGCGCCTTCGACCACCTCGACGCGCCCGTTCGCCGGGTCGCCATGGCCGAGGTGCCGTTGCCGTACTCCAAGCCCCTGGAGTCCGCTGCCCTCCCCTCGTACGACGACGTGGTGCGTGCCGTACGAGAGACCCTGGCGGCCATCGGGTACCGCCGTTAACCGACTCCAAGGACCGCAGATGATCCAGATCACCATGCCTCGCCTGTCCGACACCATGGAAGAAGGCTTGATCTCGTCGTGGCTCAAGCAGCCCGGTGACCGGGTCGTCAGTGGCGAACCGATCGTCGAGATCGAGACCGACAAGGCCATCATGGAGTTCGAGGCCTACGACTCCGGGATCCTGACGACCTTGCTCGTCGCAGAGGGCGAACGAGTCGCCATCGGGACCCCCATCGCCGAGCTCCAGGACGACGCCGACGCCCCGGGCGCAGTCGCAGGCGGGACGCCCCCACCCACCGCGCAGCAGCCGCCACCGGTGACGACGGAGGCACAACCGTCGCCGGACCACGAGCCGCTGGAGCAGGTGCCAGTGCCAGTGCCAGTGCCAGTGCCTGTGCCTGTGCCTGTGCCAGAGCAAGTGCCAGACCCAGTGCCAGTGCCAGCCCGGAAGGCTCGAACGAGCCGACCCGTCGCAACCCCGCTCGTCCGGACCATTGCCCGGGAGCGCGGGATCGACCTCGAGACGATCAAGGGCACCGGCCCAGGCGGGCGCATCATCCGCGCCGATGTCGCCAACCTGCCAGCCGAGCCCGCCGCCCACCCCACCGCGCCCTCGCCGGTCGCGGCCGACACCCCCGCGGCAGTGGAGCCGGCTCGGGAACCGGACCACGACGAGGTACCGATGAGCAGCGTGCGGCGAGTGATCGCCCGCCGTCTCAGCGAGAGCGCGCGCACGATTCCCCACTTCTACGTGACGGCGGTCGCCGACGTCGACGAGCTGGTCGCCCTGCGCGCCACCGTGAACCGACGGCTCGCCGACAGCGACCGGGCCAAGATCAGCTTGAACGACCTGATCGTCCGCGCGTGTGCCCTCGCACTACGCAGCCACCCCGAGGTCAACGCCAGCTACCTCGGCGACGACGCACCACGGGTGGCCGTTCATCGCCGGGTCAACATCGGCGTGGCGGTCGCCTCGGACAACGGGTTGGTCGTGCCCGTCATCTGCGACGCCGACACCAAGACCGTCACGCACATCGGCGTGGAGACCAAGCAGCTCGTGAGCCTGGCCAACGCCCGGAAGCTGGCCCCTTCGCAGATGTCCGAGGGGACCTTCACGATCAGCAATCTCGGCATGTACGGCATCGAGGAGTTCACCGCGATCATCAACCCACCCGAGGGAGCCATCCTCGCGGTCGGCGCCACGTCGCGTGAGGCCGTGGTGGTCGACGAGATGGTCGTCGCACGTCACCGCCTGCGCCTCACCCTCTCAGCCGACCACCGGATCATCGACGGCGCGTTGGCGGCGCAGTTCCTCCAGACTCTCACCGACATCCTCGAGAACCCGTGGACGATCCTGGTCTGAGAGCTGCTCTCGATCGCCGCCGACCTGCCGCGCGTGGCACGCGTGGCACGCGTCCATCGCGGCCGATCGTGCCGACCCGAGCAAGCACCCGCTGAGCGCCTACCGAAGGGAACGGCCGCATGCCGCACCGACACCGGTGTCCCTATGCCGAAGGACCTGTACGGCGGATCGAGCACCTCGGGGTGGGCGACGACCCCGAGACACGCCTCGCTGCACTCGAGGTCCTGAAGTACCTACGACCCGACGCGACCGGAGACCTGTTCGCGGAGGTCCTGCGGTCGACCGACGACGCTGCCTACGTCGTCACCGAGGTCAATCGTCAGGTGGTGGCCGTGATCGGATGGAGGATCCGGGTGAGCACCCGGTGGGGCCGACACCTGTACATCGACGACCTGGTGGTCCTGCCGGAGTTCCGGGGGCAGGGCCACGGGCAGAGCCTCCTGGACCGAGCTCTCCGCGAGGCCAGGAAGGCCTCCTGCTCGGCCGTCGTCGTCGACACCGCGACAGGGACGGGTGGGGCCGCGCTCGCCCTCTGCCGTGCTGCAGGCCTGGTCGAGTCAGGCATCCAGCTCCACCTCGAGCTCACGCCGAACGCTCCGGCGTCCCAGCCCGTCCATGACGCCTGAACCATGACGCGGCAACCGATCGAGGGAACCCGGCGGCGCGAGATGCTGGGGGCCACCATCGCTCTTCTCGCGGACCACGGTTACGACAAGCTGACCTTCGACGCCCTGGCCCGGGCAGCGCGCACGTCGAAGGCGACGATCTACCGCCACTGGGCCTCGAAGCTCGACCTCGTGGTCGAAGCACTACGTGACCAGGTGGCTCGACGCGGCGAGGTCGACACCGGCAGTCTCCGGGGCGACCTGCTCGCCACGGTGCTCGACCCCGACGGGCTGTTCCAGGGCTCGACCTTCAAGGCGTTCAACGCCACGTTCACCGCGTTGCTCTGGGATCCGGACGCCGCAGGCGGGTTCGTCCGCACGTTCCTGGACGACGACCCGAAGATCTCCGCCATCTGGGACCACGCCGCCGAACGCGGCGAGATTCCGCCACACGCCGACCGCGACCTGCTCTCGGCCGCGCTCTTCTACGGGCTCCTCCACCTCGTCGTGCTACGAGGCGCCCCCATGGACACGACCACGGTGACCCGGGTGCTCGACACGGTGGTGCTGCCGGCGGCCGCAACCCAGCCGTGACCCGCGCGGAAGCCGCGGGCCCCCGGACCCGCCTGCTCGCCGCGAGGGCGTCACGGGACCAGCTGGTCGACCCCGGTCCCGCCCCTGAGCCGGTCCTTGCCCGCGCCGCCGACGAGGTGGTCGTTGCCGGAACCGCCCTGCAGGGCGTCCTTGCCCTGGGCTCCGCAGAGCCAGTCGTCGCCGCCGCGGCCGAGCAGGACGTCGGCGCCGCGGGACCCGACGAGGACGTCGCGGCCCGAGGTGCCCACGAGGCGGTCCTTCCTCGGTCCGCCGAACTGGGTGGCCAGGCGGCCCCCGCACGTCGGGACCCGGTCGCCTCGCAGCGCGACGAGCACGCCCTTCGACACGGTCTCGTCGGTACTCGTCCCGGCGACGAGGCGCCCGCTCGACTGGAGGACCAGGTCGGTCAGCTCCGGCAGGCCCGTGCCGGTCCAGACTCCCTTGGTCCCGAACGAGAGGTCGACGCCGCCGCGGGTCGTCAGGCGCAGCACGGCCCCGACGCCGTTCGGTGAGGCGCCCACCTGTCCGGCGACGGCGAGCCTGCCGTTGCGCTGGAGCGCGACGGAGCCGGTGTAGGACATGAACTGCGGGACCACGCGGGACGCGAAGCTGCTGTCGGTGGTCCCGCGACGGGTGAGCTGGGCGACGAGCAACGGCGTCCGCAGGCCGGTCGCGTTGACCTGGTTCAGTCCTGCCGCGACGACGACGGAGCCGTCGGGCCGCACGGCGATGCCGGGTGGCCACACGGTGGTCGTGTCCCAGCCCGGGGTCGACGGGGCGTACGTCGTCGAGCCGTCGCCGCTCCAGGTCGGGTCGGGGGCGCCGTCGGCCCTGAGCCGGTGGACCAGCACGGTGCTCGTGGTGCTGCCCGCGACCAGGATCCTGCCGTCGGGCTGCACGACGACCTGGCCCGCTTCGCTGCCGCTGGTCAGGACCCGTCGTCCGGACACGCCGAACCCGGTGTCCGCCACGCCGTCGGGCAGGAGTCGCAGCACGTCCGACTTGCCGTCGAGGAAGCTCACCCCGGCCAGCAGGACCTTGCCGTCGGGCTGCACCGCGAGGCCCTCGGTCAGCCGGTGCTCGATGGTGATCCGGCCGTCGCCGCCACCGAAGCCGAGGTCCTGGGTGCCGTCGGCGCGGAACCTCCAGAGGTCGGTGGGTGCGGTGGTCCCGTTGTCCTGGAAGGTCGTGAGGTAGACCAGCCCGCGGGGGGCGTCGTAGGCGAGCAGGGCCTGCCCGTAGTAGCCGGCGGGCCCGAAGCGCTGCGCGCCGCCGGTGCCGAAGGTCGGGTCGGGGGCGCCGTTGGCCCGCAGGCGCCGCAGCAGCAGGCCGTTGCCGGACCCGGGGACGTTCGACACGGCGAGCACGCGGTCGTCCGGGAGGGTGAGCACGTCGGCGAGGCTCTCGGAGGTCGGGCTCTGGAGCAGCACCCGGCCGTGGGTCCCGAAGCCGGGATCGGCGTTGCTGGGGGCGGCGTGCGCGGGGGCGAGCGCCAGGCCGGCCACGACGAGGGCCGTGGCGGCGGCGCCGGAGACGGCGCGGTGGAGCAGGGTCATGAGGATGCCGATCTGGTCGAGTGGGTTGGACGGTGGCCGCGCTCCGGGCGCGTCCCCGATCGAGGACGGACGGAGGGAACGGGATGGCCGGGCTGGTGTCGACGGATCCGGGTCAGAGCGCGGGACGGGTGGGCGGCGCGGCGTACGCACCGGCGGCCGGGTGGACCGGAGCGACCGCGCGGTCGAGGACGACACGCTCGGGCTTCGTCGGGTCGACCTTGACCGCGACGCGTGCGCCGGCCGGGTAGACGGCCATGGCGGTGATCGGCAGGAGCTCCTTGATCTCGACGTCGTAGGGCTGGCGGTTCGCGACCGAGACCCGCAGCTGCAGGCGGCACATGTAGTTCACGCCGTTGACGATGGTGCCGGTCGGAGCGATCGCCAGGACCGTGGCCTCGCCGGGGAGCCCGGAACGCAGGATCTTGCTCCTCGGGCCCATGCTGCCGGCGCTCCTGAGGATCACGACGAAGGCGACGACGGGGATCAGGAGGCTGATCAGGATGATCGGGATGGTCAAGCTGGACATGGTGGGTCTTCTCTCGTGGTGATGGGTGTGCGGGAACGGTGGGTGCGACGGGGAGGTGCCGTGCTGCGTCCGCCTCGGCGGTGACCGCGGCGGGCCTCCCTGACACCTCGAACGCTAGGGAGGAGGAGGGGCGTCACACATCGGAGGAACTTCCATGCTTTGGAACGCCGACTGCCCGTTGTCGCGCCGCACCTGAGCGGCGTCGTCGCAGTAGGCTGCCGGGCGTGCGGGCCCATGGCGCGTGTCCGAGGAGTGACGCTTGAACGAGTTTCTGGATCCGCGGTGGACCGACGCCCAGGTCTTCCTCCTCGAGGGAGCGCCGGGGATCGGCAAGACCTTCCGGTGGCGCGCCGCGGTCGACCTCGCCGAGGCCTCCGGGGCCCGGGTCCTGCTCGCCCAGCCGCTGCAGTCGGAGGCCCGCCTCGTCGGCTCGTCACTCATCGACCTCTGCCTCGGCATCACCGACCTCGAGGTCGCCGAGCAGCCCTCGGCGCAGGCCGACACGCTCCGCGCGGCGCTCCTGCGCGACGACGGCGCCTACCAGGCGGCTCCGTACGCCGTCCGCCTGGCCTTCACGGCCCTGCTCCGCCGTCTCGCCGAGACCCGCCCGCTCGTCATCGCGGTCGACGACGTGCAGTGGCTGGACCCCCGGACCGCGGAGACCCTCGTGTTCGCGGTCCGACGACTGCCGAGGTCCGTCCGGGTGCTCCTGACCCGACGGGTCGAGGCCGGCGTGCCCGCGCCGCCGTTCCTGGCCGACCTCTCCTCGGCGGAGTCGGTCGTACGCCTGAGCGCCGGACCCCTGGTCCCCAGCGAGCTGACCTCGGTCATCCGCGCCCGGCTCGGTGACGACGTGCCGGCCGCGGTCGTCCGCGCGGCCGTCGCCGCCGCCGACGGCAACCCGCTTTTCGGCGTCGAGGTGGCGCGCACGCTGCTCGACGGGGACTGGGACGGTCGCGCCCCGCACGTGCCGCTCCCCGAGTCGCTCGTGGACCTGGTCGGTCGCCACCTGACGACGCTGCCCGCCGACACCCGCACCGCCCTCGCGGCGGCCGCCGCCCTCGGACACCCGACGATCAGGCAGCTCGAGACCCTGGGGGTCGTCACCGACCTCGACGCCGCCGAGCGTGCCGGGGTGGTGCGGCCCCGCGGCCACGACGTCGTCTTCACCCACCCCCTGTACGCCGCGGCGGCCTACGACGCCCTGACGTCGCGCGAGCAGCGCGACCTGCACGCCAGGCTCGCCACCATCGTCGAGGGCCCCGAGGAACGCGCCCGACACCTCGCGCTCGGGTCGAGCGGTCACGACGAGCAGGTGGCCGAGGCGCTCGACGGAGCCGCCGAGCGAGCCCTGGCCCGGGGCGACGTCCACGCCGCCTGCGACGCCCGCCGCCGGGCGGTCGAGGCCAGCGCCCCCGGGAGCGCCCGCCTGGTGCGCCGGCGCGTCGAGGTGGGCCACCTGCTCTTCCGGATCGGCGAGTCCGACCGCGCCAAGCAGGAGCTCAGGGTCGCCGCCGACGAGGCGGAGGACGCCGACGACCGCGCCCGGGCACTGCACGTCCTGGCGCGGGTGGTCAACGACACCGAGGGCCCGGAGGGCGCCAGCGAGCTGGAGCACGCAGCACTCGACTGCCACCCGGACGACGTGCAGCTGGAGGCCGAGATCCACATGGGGCTCGCCGGGTCGCACACCGCCGACTGGCTGGTGGCGCTCGAGCACGCCGACACCGCGATCGCGCTGCTGCAAGGGCGGTCGGACGTCGACGGCCGGTTGTTGTCGTCGGCCCTGCTCGCCCGGGCCGGAGCCGCGTTCTACGCCGGCGCGGGCGCCGACCTCGAGTCGTGCCGCCGGGCGCTCGAGCTCGAGCAGGGCAGCCTCGCCGAGCCCGTCTCCGACCGGGCCGCCTCGGTGCTGGCCTACCTGCAGCTGTTCGTCGACGACCTCGCCGGAGCGCGGAGCGGCCTGCACGCGCTGCGCCAGCAGGCGATCGACGAGCAGGACGAGGCGTCCCTCTGCTACTTCCTGACCATGCTCGTCTCGCTCGAGACCCGAGCGGGGGCGTGGGACCTGGCCGATTCCTACATCGCGGCGTGCCAGGAGGTGTCCCGGCGTACCGGCAACGACCTCTACAGCGCGTCGCTCCAGAGCCACCGTGCGTGGCTGGCGGCGTACCGGGGCGACCTCGACGCGGCCGCCTCGGTGGCGGCCGACACCATCCGCCGAGGGGTCGAGGCCGCCCACGGGCTGCTCGAGCAGCGCGGACGCGGACTGGCCGGCTTCGTCGCGCTCTCCCGCGGGGACTGGGACACCGCGGCCGCCGAGCTCGACCGCTACGACGAGCTCTTCGGAGCCCACAACGCGGGGGAGCCGGCCCTGCGTGCCCTCGCCGGCGACCGCGTCGAGGCGCTGGTGGCGGCCCACCGCCTGGACGACGCCGCCGCGGCGCTGACCTCGCTGCACCCGACCGCGCTCCGGCTCGGCCGCGTCGCCACGCTGGCCTCCCTGGCCCGCGCCCGGGCGCTGCTCGAGGCCGAGCTCGGCCACGAGGAGGACGCCGTCCGGGCCGTCGACGAGTCGCTCTCGCTCTACGACCTGCTCGAGCGACCGTTCGACCGCGCCCGCGCCCTGGTGACCAGCGGCCAGGTGCACCGCCGGTTCCGGCGGCGCGGGCGGGCGCGCCGCGACCTCGACGCCGCCGTCGTCGAGCTCGAGCGCCTCGGCGCCACCGTCCTCGCCGACCGCGCCCGGCGCGAGCGGGACCGCGTCGGCGGGCGCGCCGTCCGTGCCCCGGTGACGCAGCTGACCGACGGGGAGGAGCAGGTCGCCGGGCTGGTCGCGACGGGCCTGACGTCTGCCGAGGTCGCCGCCACGCTCTTCATGAGCACCAAGACGGTCTCCGCCCACCTGACCCGCATCTACCGCAAGCTCGGCGTCCGCAACCGGGCCGAGCTCGCCGCAGCGATGCAGGCCGGCGAACCGGGTGGGTGGTCGCCGCCCTGAGCGGCAACGGTGCGTCACCACCCCGCGTGGTGGGCCGCGGGCTGCCTGCGGCGGCGGACCCCTGGCGGGGAACCGGACGGGCGCGTGTGCCGTCCGAGGGCGACGACCGACGCGCGTCCACGCCGAACGACCAGGAGCCCACCATGCGGATCGCCCCCGTCCTCGCCGCCACGATCGGCGCCCTCCTCGTGGGCGGCCCCAGCGGCGTCCCGGCTGACGCTGCCGCTGGGGCTCGGGCGAGCTCGTCGGTATCTGCGGCCTCGGCCGCCGACGACACGCGGCGCTGCGTGACCTACCGCGAGTACGACCGGATCCACCGGGGATGGTCCCGGGCCCGGGTCGCCCGGGTCCTGGACGGGCCCGGGCGCCGGGCAGGCACCAGGGAGCGCCAGTACGAGTTCTGCGGTGACGCAGCGGGCTTCGTGGTGCTCACCTTCGATCGTGCCTACACCCGCCCCCGTGCCGTGCTCGCCGAGAAGGCCCTCGCGATCACGGCTCCTGGGCAGGCCTGACGCGCTACCCACCAGGACCTGCTGCCCGCGCGGCACCACCCGAGCCGGGGCGCCGACGTGGGCGTCGGGACATGCCCTGACCCGGCGGTCCCCGCGCTCGTGGTCGACGGCGATCGGTGGACGCCGGGACCCGTCCGTGCGCGTAGGCTGGGGGCACACCCGTGCTGCCCGCCCTCGTGGTCAGGTGCACGGTGCGAGCTGGGTCAGCTCGGCGGCGGTCGGGTCTCCTCCGACGGGCGCCGTCGCCGGTGGTTCCCATGGTCAACCGGAACGAGAGGGGTGGGCGATGCCGTCGCTGGAGGTCGTGCGCGCCGAGCTGAACGCCGCTGTTGCCAGTGCTGAGCCTGGGCTCCCGGCCGCCAACGAGCTGTGCCTGGCGTGCGAGGCACTGTTCGACGTGGACGGCGCGGCGGTCTCGATGGTGTTCGACGGGTCCACCCGCGGGACCTTCGGCTCGAGCAACGAGATCAGCCGTCGGGTCGACGAGTATCAGTTCACCTTCGGCGAGGGACCGTGCCTGGATGCGGCTGCGACCGGCCGCGCCGTGCTGGCCCCCGACCTCGACTCCGTCCGGGAGGTGCGGTGGCCCGGGTTCGTCGGTGCTGCTCTGGGTGACGGGATCCGCAGCGTCTTCGCGGTGCCGATCAACATCACCTCGGTCTCCGTCGGTGCCCTGGACCTCTTCCGGACGCGGCCCGGACCGCTGGCCGACGAGCAGCTGGCCGGGGCGTTGATGGCCGCCGAGCTGGCCTCCCTGACCCTCCTCGACTCGTTGGCGAGCGACGCGGGTGTGGGTGATGTCGACAGCAGGCTGATGGCCGAGGGCGAGGACGCCGCCTGGGGCCGCCTGGCCGAGATCGACCGGATCGAGGTCTACCAGGCCACCGGCATGCTGATCGCCCAGCTGGACGTCGACGCCGCCGAGGCACTGGTGCGCCTGAGGGGCCACGCCATCGCCACGGGTCAGACCGCGAGCGAGGTCGCGTGGGCCATCGTCGAACGCAGGCTGGTCCTTCCGCGCGACGACGACGACGACGGGACACCCCGATGAACGACAGCAGAGAACGCCGGGTCATTCGTGCCTTCGTGAACCTGTCGAACGAGCTGGCCGGTGACTACGACGTGATCGACATGCTCGCCACCCTGACGACCCACTGCGCGGACCTGTTGGACGTCGCGTCGGCGGGACTGCTGTTGTCCGACGGCAAGGGCACGCTGCACCTCGCGGCGTCGTCCTCCGAGCGCACGGAGCACCTGGAGACCTTCCAGCTCCAGCGCGACCAGGGTCCGTGCCTCGACTCCTACCGCGACAGCGCGGTGATCGTGGCCGGGGACCTGACCGAGGAGGAGGAGCGCTGGCCCCAGTTCGTCCCGGCGGCCCGGAAGGCGGGGTTCCTGTCCGTGCACGCGTTGCCGATGCTGTTGCGCGGGCACTCCATCGGCACGCTCGGCCTCTTCGGCGACCGCGTCGGCCGTCTCGACACCGAGGACCTCGACCTGGCTCAGGCCCTGGCCCAGGTCGCCGGCGTCGCCGTCGTCAACGAACGGGCCGCGGTCGACCTGGTCACCGTCAACGCGCAGCTCCAGCACGCGCTGACGAGCAGGATCGTGCTCGAGCAGGCCAAGGGGATCATCGCCCACACCGGCGCCTTGACGATGAGCGACGCGTTCGACGTGCTCCGCCGCTACGCCCGCAACCACGGACGCAAGCTGAGCGACGTCGCCACCGGGATCGTCAACCGGGACCTGGACGGCGCCGTGGTCCTGGCGTACGCCGCGACCCCGGGCGTCGCGACCTGACCACCCTGCAGCGGCCCACCAGGACCGTCACCGCCATCGCCGCCCCGGTCGAGCTGGACGGGGACGGCGAGTGACCGACCGTCAGGACGACCGGACCGCGGAGGCGCCTCCCACCCGGCGACGTCGCCGCGGCTGGTCGTTCTGGCTCGGTCTTGCGCTGGTGCTCACCGGCCTCTCCCTGCTGGGATGGGTGGCCTGGCAGATGTACGGCACCAACATCGTGTCGCAGAAGCGGCACCAGGAGACCGTCGACGCGCTCCACCGGACCTGGGACGACCCCACCGGCGCCACGGACGTCGAGACCGACCAGGGCAGGGCCGCCGCCGTCCTGCGGGTGCCCGCCTTCGGCGACGACTACGCCGTCCCGGTCCTGCAGGGCGTCGCGGACGACGCGCTGGCCTCCGGCATGGGCCACTTCGAGGACTCCGCGCAGCCCGGCGAGGTCGGCAACTACGCCCTCGCCGGTCACCGGGTCACCCACGGCGAGCCGCTGCGCGACATGCCCGAGCTCGAGGCGGGCGACGAGCTGGTCGTCGAGACCCGGGACGCCGTCTACACCTACGTCCTCGACACCGGGGGCGAGGAGCTCCGCGTCCCGTTCACCGCCGACTGGGTCCTCGCCCCCGTCCCGGTCAACCCCGACGGCGGCGTCGGACCCGACCCGCAGGCCGAGCGCCTCATCACCCTCACCACCTGCGCCGAGCTCTTCCACACCGACGACCGCCTGATCGCCTTCGGCCACCTCGAGTCCGTCGAGAAGCGCTGACCGACCCCGGGTGTCCCCGCCTGGAGCAGGTGCTCGTCGTCGGTGGGCCCGGCCCGGCCCGGCAGCGGTCAGCGGTCGGCGGCCCCGTCCGACGTCCGGCGCGGGGAGCGGGCGATCTGCAGGACGTCCAGGGCGGCCACGACGTCCGCGTGCTGGGGGACCCAGCCCTGGGCGATCTCGTCGTGCAGGAGGTCCAGGACGGCCGCCCACTCGGAGGGGGTGAGGGATCGAACCAGACTCTCGTGGTCCGGGACCTCGGGTGGGCCGGCCTGCGGCGAGGGTCGCGTCGGCCGGCGCCGCCGTCGGCGGCGGTAGCGGGCGATGAGGGTTCTCATGCCCTGGAGACGACCCGACGGCGATCTCCTTACGTGGGGGCAGGTCGTGCGGGGCTCGCCGTGGGTCGACCGGCGGCCAGGACGAGGCGCCGGCGTCACCGGGCTCCGGTGGGGAGGCGTGGTCTGGACCAGTGCGACGCGCGTCGGACCGTCCGTAAGGACTCGCCGCCCCCGACGTCTTCTTCAGGTGCGGTTGAGGCGATCTGCCCTGCCGCGAAGCAGACGGACTCGCGTGGACCGCGAGCATGGATCGGGAGTAGCAGTGGTGGCAGTGGGGATGGGTTGGTCGCGCCGAGCGCTGATGTGGGCACTGGTCGCCGTGGTGGTGTCGATGACCGGACTGGCGTCGGGCGCTGCGGTCGCGGCGTCGGACGAGCAGCCGGCGGTCAGCCAGGACGGGGCCTCGGCACCGGGTTCCGCGGGCGCGGAGCCGTCCACGACGACACCGGGGGCCGCGTCCGACGGCGACGGGGGTGCCTCGCCCTCGGGGCCGGCAGCTCCGCAGGAGGCACCGTCCGGCACGCCGGAGGCACCCGAGACCTCCGACGGGGACGACGGGGACGACGGGGACGACGAGCGCGGCGGGGAGCCCGGCGGGGGACGTGTCGGACCTGCTGCGGCGGCCGCGGCCGCCGAGTCGGTCGTGGGCATCGCCAAGGAGACCAGCCTGGAGGGCGCGCCCGCCGTGCCCGGCAGCGAGTTCACCTACATCCTGACCGCGCGGTGCTCGGGGCTGACGGCCGGCTGCATCAACCAGTCCGTCACCGACGTCCTGCCGGCCGGCCTGGACGTGACCTCGCTGCCGTCGTCGACGTCGACGCGTGAGGTGACCTACGTGGCCGCCACCCGGACCCTGACGGTGCGGTTCATCGAGCCGCTCCAGGAGCCGGTCGGGGCCATCGGCCTCAACGACGGGGCCACCCGGGTGCTCGAGATCGGGATGCGCGTCCCCGCCAACACCCCGGCGCCCGACGGCACGACGATCACCAACACCGCGACCACGGTCGCCGACAACGCCGACCAGGCCTCCGCCGAGGCCGACATCACCGTGTCGGTGCCGCGTGACGTCAAGCCCGTCGCCACCAAGTCGTGGAACGACGGCTCGGCGGTCGCCGGGTCGGCGGAGGCCTCGCAGGTCGTCCTCGGCATCCGCAACGCCTCCTCCAGCTCCGTCACCGTCGAGGAGCTGCGGGTCGGCGACGTCACGCCGTCGACCTACGAGCGCTTCGACCTGACGGGGGTCGAGGTCGAGCGCTTCCCCGCCGGCACGGACACCGCGCGGCTCCTGGTCTGCACCGCGGCGACGCCGACGTGCGCCGCGGCCGACCAGGTCGCCGGTCCCGCCGCCGGCGGTCCCGGGCCGGTGACGCTCGCCCTGCCGGCCGGCGTCGACGTCGAGGACGTCACCGGCTTCTCGGTGGTCTTCACCGACGCCGGCGGCGACGCGCTCCCGTTCGACTCCACCGGTGGCTCCGTGCGCGCCGGGCTGGTCCTGCGCGACACCGTGCGCTCCACCGGGGCGCCGCTCGAGCCCACCCAGAAGCTCACGACGACCAACTGTGCCGTCCCTGCGGCCGTCGACGAGCTCGGGGCGCTCACCTCGGGTCCCGCGGCCTGCGACACCTACGACGTCCTGCCGAGCACCGTGCTCGTCGACGCCTCCAAGGACTACGTCGCCGACACCGACGGCGACTTCTCCCGGGAGAACGGCGAGTACGCCGTCGTCGGCGAGGGCTCGCCGGTGACCGCGACCGTCCGGGTCCAGAACAAGTCCGCCTTCCCGCTCCAGGAGATCCGGGTGGTCGAGCCCGACGCCGGGGCGCCGACGGGCGAGTTCGCCAAGCTGGACGCCACGTTGGTCCGGCTGCGGTTCCCCTCCGGCGCCACCTCGGCGCACCTGGTCGTGTCCTACGCCGACGGCAGCGCCGACCTGGTCACCGACCGCACGGCCGGCGCCACGATCGACGTGGCCCGCAGCGGCACCCGCCCCTCGCGGATCGAGGTCGTCTACACCGGTGTGGACGGCGCCGGCCAGCCCTCCATCGCGATCGACGCGACGGCGTACCTCGACGTGCACGGCACCCTCAACTCCTCGGTGACCGCGCAGGACCTGCCCAACGGCTCGTCCCCAGGTGTCGTCAACTGCGCGCAGCACAGCGCGAAGGCGACGACGTCCAACAGCACCGGGACGACGTCCGGCAGCGCCTGCAAGTCGCTGGCGGTCGAGAGCCCGCGCTCGTCGGGCACCGGCACGAAGACGGTGAGCCAGACCCAGCTGCCGCCCGGGCAGCCGGTCGACTTCGGCATCACGCTTCGCAACAACGGCAACGTGCCGCTGGTCGACGCGGTGCTGTCCGACCCCGTCACGGAGGCCGACGGCACGCCGCGCGCCGCCGGCAACCCGTTCGCGATCGTCCGCATCGTGTCGGCCGCCGTCCGCAAGGACACCGGCGTCCCCGCCGTGGCGCTCGAGCTGTTCGACCCCGCAGCCGCCGGCGGCGCCGGCGCCTGGGTGGCCTACGCCGGCGCGGACACCGCCCTGCTGACCCGGTCGACCGGCGTGCGTGCCGTCGTGGACGGCGAGCTCGCCCCGACCAGGGCGGTGTTCCTGGACCTGGTGACGACGCGCCGCGACGGGGTGCCCGACGGCGTGACGCTGTCGAACTGCTTCGCCGCCGGTGCCGTCGGCTGGGACGGTGACCCCGTCTGCTCGCCGGGTCTCGAGTCCGCCCCCGCCTCGTCCGCCGCCGCGATCAACAAGAGCATCGCGCCCGGGCGGCTCGTGGCCCCGATCCCGGGGGTGCCGCGCCAGACCGCGCAGGTGCGCCTCACCATCGCCAACACCGGCAACATGAGCGCCCGCCAGCTGCAGCTGACCGACGAGGACCGCGACTTCTTCGACGCCGTCGACCTCGGCAAGGTGGCCTCGGTGCAGTTCCCGCTCGCCTCCGACCGCGTGCGCATCGACGTCTTCGACGGCACGGGCTGGGTCTCCGGCACCCCCGTCGCCAAGGGCGCCTCGGCCTTCCCGCTCCCGGCAGGGGTCGCCGCCGGCGACGTCCAGGGCGTCCGGGCGACGTTCACGTCCGCGAGCGGTGGCTACGACATCCGCCCGTGCGAGGGCACGCCCACGCCGGCCGGCTGCACCGCCGTCGTCGTCCTCGACGTCCACCCGCGCGAGACGCTCCGGTCCGACCCCGCCCAGCCGGTCCCGGAGGACCTCGAGAACACCCTGGTGGGGGGCTACGAGACCCGGCTCCAGGCGCCCGGCGTGCTCAACCCGGTGGCCCCCGTCACTGCCGACCTGGTGCTCGCCGAGGGTGACCCCGAGCTCGACGTGGACAAGACGCCGGACAGCGCGATCGTCCCGGGGGAGACGGCGCCGTTCAGGCTCACCGTCACCAACTCCGGCACGGCGGACCTGCCCGACGTGGTCGTGCGCGACCTGCTGCCGCCCGGCCTGTCGTTCGACGAGACCTTCGCGGGCAACGTGGGCTACCGCGTGGTCGACGTGCAGGTGCCGGCCGGCACGGCCCAGCCGCCCACGCCCACCTTCACCACCACCGCCGCGCCCGGCGGCCGGGTCACCGGCCTGCGCTGGGGCTTCGACGGCTGGGTGATGCGTCCCGGTGCGACGTTCACGATCGAGATCCAGGTCAAGCTCGCGCCCGGCGTGACCGAGGGCCAGGTCAACACCAACCTCATGGGCGCCATCTCCTCCGCGGACGAGCTGGCCTGCGCTCCGGGCACCGGCACCCAGAGCGACGGTGAGCTCGGGGCCGGCACGTGGTGCACCGACACGGCGGCGGTGACCACCAAGGCCGGCGCCGCGTTCGAGGCGCGCAAGTGGGTGGCCGGCAACGACGAGCTCGGGTGGTTCGACAACCGCGCGGGCAACGCCGTGCCCGTCGGCGCCGCGGGCTGCCCCTCGCTGACCGAGGCGGGGCGCACCTACACGGCGTTCCCGTGCATCGCGCTGGTGAACCCGGGCGACCGGTACGACTACCTGCTGCGGATGGTCAACTCCGGCACGGAGCCGGCCACGACCATGCGCATCATCGACCGGTTCCCGGTCCAGGGTGACAAGGGCGTCGTGCTCACGGGCACCGACCGCGGCACCCAGTGGGACCACCGCCCGACGCTCGCCACGGCGCCGGTGCTGATCGGCAGCGGCACGCTCACGACGTCGTACGCGCACTCGGAGGCGGGGGTCTGCACGACCGACCTCGCCATGACCTCGGCGTGCGGCGCCGGCGCCTGGGCGGACCCGTTCGGCCCGGAGGCCGTCGCGGCCCAGATGCGCGTCGCCTGGTCGACGCCGCTGGCGCCGGGCCAGGGAGTCAGCATCGCGTTCTCGATGAACACGCCGCTGGACGTCGAGCGCGCTGCCGACCCCACCATCGCGTGGAACTCCTTCGGCCACGCCGAGACCACGCTGCGCGGCGGTGGCAGCACCCGCGTGCTGCCGCCGACCGAGCCGATCCAGGTCGGCGTCGCGCTGGCCTACGGCACGCTGCGGGTGGAGAAGGAGCTGCTGGCCAACCCCGGCGGCCTCCCGGTCTCCGACCGTGAGTTCGAGCTGGCCTACTCCTGCTCGATCGACCCGGTGGGCAACCCGGCGCAGACCGTGGCCGAGGGCAGCCTGCTCGTGCGTCCCGGTGAGTCCGCGGACGTGACGGGCATCCCGGCCGGAGCGGAGTGCGAGGTCTGGGAGGTCGACCCCTTCGGGGGCGTCACCAACCACCCGCAGGACGACCCGGCGGTCGTCACCATCGCGCCGCAGCTCGGGGTCGACCCGGCCCCGGCCACGGTCGTGACGGTGACCAACAGCTATCCGCTCGCCGGGCTCACCGTCACCAAGTCGGTCGAGGGCGACGCCGACGAGTACGGCCTGTCGACGACGTACCCGGTGCAGGTGCTGTGCGCCATGGACGGGGTGACGGCGACCGGGTTCCCGGTCACCGTGGATCTCGTCGGCGACGACACCGAGGTCATCGACGCCCCGGTCGGCGCCACGTGCACGGCGACCGAGCTCGACGACGGGGGCGCCACGAGCAGCACGGTGGCCCCCGCCGCAGGCGTGCTGGTGACCGCCGGGTCGCCGCAGCAGCTGGCCCTCACCGTGACCAACACGTTCGAGGCGGGACGCCTGCAGGTCCTCAAGCTCCTCAGCGGAGCCGGAGCCTCGCTGCCCGACGGTCCCTTCGAGTACGAGGTGGCCTGCACCTTCGAGGGTGCGCCGATCGCGCCCGTCACCGTCGCGCTGGAGCGGGACGGCGACCTGCGGGAGCTGGTGGCCGACGTGCCTCTGGTCCTACCGATCGGAGCCGAGTGCACCGTCACGGAGACCGACGACGGCGGCGCCGACGTCACCCCGCCCCCGGTCACGGTCACGATCGTGGAGAACGCCGCCGACAACACCGTGCAGGCCACCTTCACCAACGAGTTCTCGGCCGGCACGGTCGCGCTCGCGAAGGCGCTCGACGGCGACGGTGCCACGGAGGCCTACGCCACGGAGGCCGAGTTCACCGTCGACGTCACCTGCGCCCTGGGTGACGCCACCCGAGTGCTGTTCTCCGACGCGGTCCGCATCAATGGCGGCGAGCGGCTGGAGCTCCTGGACGCGCAGGGCGACCCGGTCCTGCTGCCTCTGGGGACGCGGTGCTGGGCCGCCGAGAGCGACGCCGGAGGCGCGACCGCGACGACCATCGACGCGCACTCCTACGACACCGGCCTGGTGGTCGCGGGGGGTTCGCCCGACGACGTCCAGACGATGGAGCTGGAGGTGACCAACACCTTCGCCCTGTCCTCGCTGGTGATCGACAAGGTGGTGGACGGCGCCGCGGCGGGTTACGCCTCGGACCGCGAGTTCACCGTCGCCGTGACCTGCGTGCTGCCCCAGGGCGAGTCGGTGACGCCCCTGCTCACGGCCGAGCCACACGTGGTGCGGGCTGGGACCCCGGTGGTCGTGGACGACCTCCCCGTCGGCGCGCAGTGCTGGATGGCGGAGACCGATGCCGGCGGCGCGACCTCGACGTCCGTCGAGTTCGCCGGTCCGGCGGCGCCGGTCGTCGTCGCCGGCCAGCCCCGGCACGCGCAGGTGACCAACACCTTCGCCGCGGGCGAGCTGGTCGTCGCCAAGCGCGTGGTCGGTCCGGGCGGCCCGGGCCCGTACTCCTTCGCGCTCTCCTGCCTCACGGACGAGGGCGAGGTCGCGCTCGATCCCGCCGACGCCGCGTTCGAGCTGTCGTCCGGCGAGCGTCGCGTGGTGACCGTGCCGCTCGGCGCGACCTGCACCGTCGAGGAGCAGGACGCACCCTCGGACGCCGTGGTCTCCTTCGAGGACTCCGACCGTCGTGCCGACGGGTCGGTCGAGGTCGACCCACGGGCCTCCGTGACCGTCGTCAACACCTTCGCCGAGGACGTCGACGGCGCGGGCGGCGACACGCCCGACGGCGACGGGGGAGGCCTTCCGGCGACCGGCGGCCCCGCGCGGGTGTTGCTCGTGGCGGGTCTGGTGCTCGTCCTGGCCGGTGCGCTCGTGCTCGTGTCGCGGCGTCGCCGCACCTCCGTGCGCGGGTGAGCGTGGCGGGGGCCGCCCCTGGGGCGGCTCCCGCGGCGGGCTGCTCCGTGACGCCCGAGGCTCAGCGCGCGGCGCCGAGGAGCAGCAGCGAGCGCAGCTCGGCGATGACCTCGCGGCAGGGCTGGCAGTCGAGCAGGTGAGCCAGGACTGCGTCGGCACGGGCAGGGGCCAGCCGGTCGCGCGCGAAGGCAGGGAAGTCGCCTCGCACGGCCCCGCAGGCCCGGTCCGAGCTCTGCGCGACGTGCAGGGCGAGGTAGGCGTCCCTCAGCGCCTGCCGGGCGCGGAAGCCCAGGGCTGCCACGGCGTTCGCGTTGAGGTTCAGCTCGTCGCCGACCTCGGCCAGTGACCGGCCCTCGACGGTGGTCCACCAGATCGCCAGCTGCCAGCGCGGCGGCAGGCCCGAGAGTGCCTCGGCCAGCAGCTCCGAGTCGGCACGGAGCGTGCTGTGAGGCTGGTCGTCCGGCGCGGTCGAGGCCTCGTGCTGCAGCTCCTCGACGGTGTCGGAGGGGAGGAGCCGCGCCTGCGCCCGCCCGAGGTCGGCGCTCGCGCTGCGCACCGCGGTGATGAGGTAGGCGCGGAACGAGACCTGCGGCCCACCTCCGCGCGCGATCAGGTCGAGGACCTTGGTGAAGGCCTCGGACACCACGTCGTCCACGTCCGAGGGGCGGCACGACCGGCGGGCGATCCCGAGGGCCACCGGGTGGTGCAGGGCGTAGAGCTCGGCCACCGCGTCCTGGTCGCCCGCACGAGCGCGAGCGACCAGTCGTTGCTCCGCGACCCGTGGGTCGACCGCCCCGTCCTCCCGGGCGGCGGCCCGCCCGGTGGTCTCCGGGTCGGCGCGCCTGCGCGAGGGGAGGCGGTTGAGCACCTGGCTATGCTATCGATCGCGCCGGTTCGGGGCGGTCGCAGGGCCGGGACAGGTCCGTGACGCGAGACCCGAGGTGGTGGACGTGGACTGGACGCGGCTGGTGCAGCGGCTCAGCCCACGTGCTCGCGCACGGCCGACGCGCTCAGGGACGTCGACCTCGCCGGACCTGCGGGCCCACCTGCCCCTCCTGTGGCCGCACGGTCCCGGGGGCGCGGTCGACGAGGTCGCCCTCGCGGCCCTCGGCCGCGGGTACGCCCGAGCCGGCCGCACGTTGCCGGACCTCCTCGCCGACCTCGACATCCTGTGCGCCGTCGTCGGCATCGGGACCTCCAGCCGGATGATCGAGGCGTCGTCGGTCGCCTGGTCGGACGCGTTCCTGGACGGGGTCGCCCCGCCCGCCTCCGCACCGCACCGGCCGGCGTCCCGCGGGCAGGACGACGCCGACCTCGACGAGGTCGAGCGTCTCCTGGATGGTCTCGTCGGGGGCGGCGCGTGGGGCGGCCTGGTCCCTCCCGGCCGACTGTTGCTGGTGACCTGGTCCGCCCTCCAGGGTCTGCCTCCCGCCGCCGAGGAGGTGGCGCGCGTGGTCACCGAGACGAGGCGGATCTTCCCGGGCGCAGCGGTCGCGCCGCAGCCGAGCCACGACCGCGTCGTCGCCGCGGTGGCCGACTCCTCCGCCCTCCCCGGCCGGGCCGCGGCGCTGTCGGCCCGGTGTGCCGAGCTCGCCACCGGCTCCCCGCCCGTCGTCTCCCTGGAGCCCGTCCCGAGTGACGTCGCCGCCGTGGGGCGTCTGCTGCGGCCCACGGGCTGAGGGCATGGGTCAGCAGGGGAGGGACGGGGCCGACCGACCGCGCTGGGGCCGCAGGCGCCCCGTGGACGCCGGGGACGCCGGGGACGCACGGTCGCCGAGGGACGACGCCCGCCTCGAGGACGCGCTGATGTCCGATGTCGTCGCGATGACCGAGCAGGCCGCCATCGACGGGCTGCCGCTCTCGGCCGTGCTGGACGACCTGCGGCTGGTCCTCGATCTGGCGCCCGGCCAGGCGCTGCCCGCGGGGGTGCTGCGCGACTGCGCCCTCGCGTGGGCCTCCGTCCATCAGGAGCTGGCCGCAGGCGCGGGCCGCGAGGTCGCCGTCCGGACGTGGCAGGAGCTCGAGAGCCACCTGTGGAGCCGTCTCGGCGAGAGCAACGCCCCCGTGCCGACCTGGCTGCTCGAGGTGCGTGCCGGCGGCCGGTCGACCGAGGTGGACCCGGCGCAGGCGACGTCGCCCCTCGCCTCGGTCCTCGGGCCGGCGGACCGCCTGCAGGGTGCAGCGCAGGTCCTGGCGACGTTCCTGGACCGGCCCGGGGAGGACGTCAGCCTGCTGCGGGCGCCGTCGGTCCCGCGACCGCACCTGGTGGTGGCGCTGCTCGTGGGGGACTCGGAGGACCGTCCCGCGATGGCCCGGGCGCGGTTGGACAGCTCGCCGATCGGTGGTCCTGGCGCGCTGTCCGTGCGCGTGGTGTCGCTGGCCGACCAGGCCGACGGGATGCTGTCGGCGCTCCGCGCGGCCGTCGGCCCGCGGGACTGAAGGGGGGCGGCTCAGGTCGGCCGGGGACGACGCCGGCCGGCGTCGATCTCACCGAGTGCGGCGTCGACCAGCGCGGGGGCGTGCTCGACCGTCCCGCTGCGCGTCACCAGACGGACCCGGGTCTCGTCCAGCACCTGCTCCGCCCACGCGCCGAGGGCCTCCTGGGACACGTCACGGGCCACGAGCGCGAGCCGCAGCTCTCCGCAGCGCCCGACGGCGACGGTCTCCAGCCGGTGTTCCCACGACGCCGACACCGCACGGGCCGCCTGCGCCAGCGCGGTCTGGTCCTCGGCCTCGAGCACCAGTGCGGTCGCCGGGATCGAACCGGCCCGGGGGTAGGCCGCCGCGCTGGCCAGGGCCTGGTCGAAGGAGCGTGCCGACAGCACCCGGGTGTCCGGGTCGTAGGCCGGGAGCCGGTTCATCACGGCGAGGCGCGAGCTGCGCGGAGATCCTTCGGCAGCAGCGAGGGACGAGCGGCGCAGGAGGCAGACCCAGCCGCGGGACGGCGTGCCGTGCGACGGCAGGCGCTGCACGTAGCCACTGAACCGCACCAGGTCCGTGCCGGCCCTGAGCTCGACGAGGATCGCGTCGACCGTGCCGAGGTCGGTTCCGAGCAGCTCGGCGCCGAGACTGCCGCGCTCGGGCGGATCGGACCCGCGCAGGGTGTAGAAGAGCCGGGCGGGCGCGTTGAGGTCGACGAGTCGCTGGTCGTGGTCGAAGACGAACAGCAAGGCGCCCAGGTCGTCGATCAGCACGTCCGGGCTGGGGCGCACCCGCAGCCGGTCGCTCGCCACCAGGGTCGTCGCGGCGAGCAGTGCCAGGACCAGGGAGGCCACGATGTCGGTGACGTTGAGACGGAAGGCCTCGGCGATGAGGATGACGATCGACGTCGCCAGGAAGCCGCGCGCGATCGTTCGCACGAGCGGGACCGGATCGTTGGCCCGCTGGGAGACCCAGACCGTCATGACGACGAGGACGCCGAAGGAGTAGACCGTGTTGGCGACGAACAGCGGGTCTCTCGAGGGCAGACCCCAGAGCACCCGGAGCGCCAGCATCAGCGCGGGCACGCCCAGCCACATCGCGACGAGCCCGTTCGAGGGGCGCCAGTCGTAGCGCGCGAAGCAGCCGGCCCACAGCAGCATCGCACCGCCGCTGAACGCGATCGAGGGGAACCACAGCATCTGGTGCCACGGGTGGATGCCCTCGGCCTTGACCAGGGTCACCGACAGCGTCCACGGGACGGTGCCGACCGTGGCCCAGAACAGGAAGCGCGTCGAGCCCTGCAGACGCTCGCGTCTGGTGAGCAGGCCCAGGCACGTCACGACGGCCAGGACCGCTGCAGCCAGGTGTACCCCCGTCACCCACGACACGCCGCCATGGTGGCACAGGGCTGACGAGGGCCGATCCGGTGTCTGCGGTGCGGCCCCCGTCGTGACGAGGGCGGCCTGGAGTCGCCTGGCCGGTGATGGTCGGGGGACACCAACACCCCCACCGGTGACGAGCGCGACGACGACCGCGGCCCGCCGGCGCGCGTCTCCCCGGGCCCCGTCGGCCCCGCGCCGGGAGGTCCTCGCCACCGCGCCGTGAACTTCCACCAAGTCGCCCGGAACCTCGGCGCACCTGGCGCGTTGAGAACGCGTGATGAAGAAGACGACGGGCATGAAGCAGTGGAGTGAGTCTCAGGCGCCCGAGTGGTCGGACCTCGGTGGACCGGGAGGCGTCCAGGTGCGGGCGCAGGCGGGAGCCGGTCCCGAGCTGCACCGGCTCCGGGTCGCCTCGCAGGAGAAGGTCCGGGCCGAACGGGTCGTCGTGGAGATGGTGGCGGCGGCGCTGGCGGCGCGGCACTCCTGGGCGGAGATCGGCCGGGCAGCGCGGATCACTCGTCAGGCGGCACACGTGCGGTGGCGGTCGGTGGAGACGGGGCCCGCTCGTGACACCTCGCTCGAGCGGATCCGGGCGGCCGTCGCCGACGAGTCGCCGGGAGAGCAGCAGGAGGCGGTCGAGGCTGCCCGAGCCGCCTGGCACTCCTGGGCCGAGATCGCCGCGGCTGCCGGAGTCAGCATGAAGACCGCCCGCAAGCGGTGGGGGGGCATCCCCAAGGGGCGAGCAGGGTGGGGTCACCCGCTCGGTGCCGACGGGGCACTGAAGGACGTCCGGACCGCGATCCTCGCCGTCGAGGCCGCGGCCCGTGCCGAGCGGACCGCAGCGCGGGCCGCCCGAGCAGCAGGCCAGTCGTGGGACGAGATCGGCCGGGTCACCGGGTTGTCGCGGCAGGGGGCCCACGCGCGCTGGACCAGCTGAGCAGGAACCCTCACACGCCTCCCGAGCCGCCACCCGCGGACGAGCACCCGGCCGCCCGCCGACCTGCTCCTCCCGGTCGACGTCGTCCGTAGACGCGGGACGACACCCGCCGCCCCGCCGCGCACGACCTACGGGACCGGCCCGTCGGCCACGAGCAGCGCCAGCACTCGCCCCATCAGGTCCGGAGCGACGTCGTCGGGGGCGACCATCCGCTCCACGGCAAGGCCGTTGGCCAGCGCCATCAACACGGTCGCCAGCTCGGAGGCGGGCAGGGGCAGGGAGCCGCCCGCGCGGTCGACGTGGTCCTCGATCGCAGCGGTGACGGCGACCCGGAGGGAGTCGCGGTGGCGTCGGAAGACGTCGTCGACGTCGCCCGAGCGCACCGCCCGCTGCCACAGCTCGAAGAAGAGCAGGTGCCAGTCGCGCTGCCCGTCGGAGGCGTCCGTGAGCCTGTCCCCGAGCACCCGCGCCCGCGCCCCCATGGACCCGTCGAGGTCCTCGACAGCCTCGAGCCCGAGGTCGAGGTAGGCCGAGGTGCGATCAGCGACGAGCGCGGCGACCAAGCCGTCCTTGCTGCCGAAGTTGGAGTAGACGGCGCCCTTGGTGAACCCGGCGTCCGCCGCGACGTCGTCGAGGCTGGCAGCCTCGATGCCGCGACGGGCGAACACCCGGGCCGCGGCGTCGAGGAGCGCCCGTCGCACCTCCTCACGGGATGGTCGGCGACGACGGTCGGGGGGTGGACGGTCCTCGGGCACCCCACCACGATACCCAGCCGTATCCGATACCGTGGGGTATCCAGATCCCCGGTCCGAGGAGCGCGCATGCCGCCGAGCACCACACCCTCCCCCCGTCAGCGACGCGAGCTCCTGCGCCCCGGAGTGCGCTGGGGTCTGGGGCACGCGATCCCGAGGCGCGCGATCGGCCGCGCCGCCCGCGCCGGCGACCTCCACGCCCAGCTCATCGTCGCGACCAGCACGAGCAGCGAGGTGCCACGGGAGCTCTTCGACCAGATCCGTGCCGCAGGACCGGTCCAGCGCTCGAGGTACGCGTGGGTCACGGCCCGTCACTCCGTCGTGCGTGAGGTCCTCGCCAGTCCCGACGTGCGCGCCGGCGTCGACCTCGGCCGGGGCGGGGGGCCCTGGGGTCGGCTGAGTCGCTGGGCGGCCGAGACGGCCCCCATCGGTCCGCTCACCCCGCCGTCGCTGCTGGTCACCGAGCCACCCGACCACACGCGCATGCGCAAGCTCGTCACCCGGGTCTTCTCCGTCCGGGCCGTCAACGAGCTGCGGGAGCGGACCGAGCAGATCGCCGACGACCTGCTCGACGAGCTCGACTCGCGGGCCGGCCGGGCGGCGGGCCGGGTCGACCTCGTGGGGAGCTACTGCGCCCTGCTCCCGGTGACGGTGATCGCGGAGATCCTCGGTGTGCCCGAGTCCGAGCGCGGCCAGGTGCTCGAGCTCGGCACGGGCGTGGCACCGAGCCTGGACCTCGGCCTGTCCTGGCCCCAGCTCCGCTCCGTGGAGGACTCGTTGTCGCGGTTCGAGAGCTGGCTGACCGGCCACATCGAGCGCAAGCGCCGCGAGCCCGGGGACGACCTGTTGAGCAAGCTGGTCGCCGCGCGCGACGACGAGGGCGCCGCCCTGACCGACGCCGAGCTGAGGGCCACCGCCGGTCTGGTGCTCGCGGCCGGCTTCGAGACCACGGTCAACCTGCTGGGCAACGGGATCGCCCTGCTGAACGACAACCCCACCCAGCTCGCCCTGCTCCAGCGCGAGCCCGAGCGGTGGCCTGCCGCCGTCGAGGAGGTCCTGCGGCTCGACCCGCCGGTGCTCCTGACCGGCCGCACCGCCGTGCGCGACACCGTGGTCGCGGGTGTCCGGGTTCCCCGGGGGGACGTCGTCACGGTGCTGCTCGCGGGCGCCAACCTCGACCCGGACGTCTTCGTCGACCCCGAGGTCTTCGACGTCTCCCGGAGCAACGCCGCCGACCACGTCTCCTTCTCAGGAGGTCGCCACTTCTGCCTCGGTGCCGCGCTGGCCCGCATGGAGGGCGAGGTCGGGCTGCGGCGACTCCTCGACCGGTACCCCGGCCTCCAGGTCCAGTCGGGTGCTCGCCGTCGCGACACCCGCATCCTCCGCGGCTTCGCCAGCCTCCCCGCCACCCTGCGCTAGCCCGGCGCAGGAGCACGGGTCCCGGCACCGGTCGGCCCGCTGGACGTACGTCCGAGTTGGCGCCCCGTTGGCCTCGCATTTCCCTGGACCACCCAGGGTGGACGCGTTCTCAACAATGCGCCGTGGGACCGGGCCCCGGCACGACTCCCCGAGGAATCCCTTCGTGCGCCCACACCGCAGAACCTCCGGCCTGCTCGCCGTCCTCCTCGGCGCGGCCACCGTCTCGATGGCGTTCTCCGTGGCACCGGCCGAGGCCGCCGTCACCGACATCAGGATCAACGAGGTCAGCTCCAACCCGACCGACTTCGTCGAGCTGGTCAACGCCGGTGCGGAGCCTGTCGACATCGCCGGCCTGACCGTCGCCGACGAGGGATCCGCGCCGTTCACCATCAAGGCGGCCACGACGATCCTGCAGCCCGGGGACCTCTACTCGTTCACGATGGCCTCGGTCGGCGGACCCGGACTGGGCAAGGGCGACACCGTCACCATCGCCTCGGGCGGAACCCCGGTCGACTCGTACACGTGGCCCGCCGGCACCCACGCCGAGCCGTCCCACGGCCTGTGCGAGGGCGCCGCCGCGATGGTCCTGCAGTCCTCGGCGACGCCGGGACTGGCGAACGACTGCCCCGTGGCGGAGGTGGTCCTCAACGAGGTCGCCTCCAACCCGAACCCCGACCTCGTCGAGCTCCTCAACGTCGGCGTCGTGCCGGCCGACATCTCCGGGTGGCAGGCCGTCGACACCGACCCCACGCACGCCAACATCACCTTCGCCCCGGCCGGCACGGTGCTCGAGCCGGGCGAGTACTTCACGTTCAACCCCGACGACGCCGCGTTCGTGGGCCACTTCGGCCTGGGCTCCGGCGACGGCATCACCATCTTCGAGGCGGACGGCACCACGGTCGTCGACAGCTACAGCTACGTCGCCACCGGCGCCCACGCCACGCCGTCGCACGGCCGGTGCCCCGACGGCACGGGTGACTTCGTCACGGCCACGGCCGCCACCCCCGGCGCCGCGAACGCGTGCCCGCTCGCGCCCGGCGCCGCCGACGTCAAGATCAACGAGGCGAGCTCCGACCCGTCCGACTGGGTCGAGCTCACCAACGTCGGCGCTGCGCCGGTCGACGTCTCGGGCTGGCTCCTCAGCGACGACGCCGGCACGACGGACCCGACCCACCTGCAGGCGATCCCCGCCGGCACGACGCTCGCTCCCGGTGGCTTCCTCGCGGTCGACTACACCGCGGCCGGCTTCGGCAAGGGCGACCAGGCCAACCTCTACCTCCCCGACGGCGTGACGCGGGCCGACCACACCGCGTGGCCCGTGGACACCCACGCGACCGCGTGGGGGCGCTGCCCCGACGGCACCGGCGCCTTCCGGGTGACGGTCCCCACCAAGGGTGCCGCCAACAACTGCGACGCGCCGCCGCCGCCCCCCGAGCTCGACCCGAGCTGGGACGACATCGAGATCAACGAGATCTCCTCGCTCAACAACGGGCAGGAGGGTACGCCGATCGCCGACGCGGTCGAGCTCGTGAACACCGGGTCCGCCGCGGTCAGCATCGAGGGCTGGTGGCAGACCGACAGCGGTGCCGCGAGCGGTGCCTCCGCGCTGACGCTCGCCGACCTCCAGGTCTGGAACGGCACGGCCCTGGCCCCCGCCACCGCCATGACCGTCCCGGCCGGCGGCCACGTCGCCTTCTCGTCGAAGAAGGGCCTGTCCGGCGAGGGCGACGCGGTCAAGGTCTACGGCCCGGGCGCCACCGCGACCGAGCGGCAGCTGGTCGACGAGGCGTCGTACGGCGACGGTGACGCCGGGACCTCGGACACCCCGGCCGCCAACACCGGCGCGAAGGCCTTCGCGGCCTGCCGCGACGGCTCGGACGACTTCTGGCGGGTCACGGTCCACAGCATCGGGCAGGACAACACCGCCTCGTGCTCGACCAAGCACCGTCCCGGTGCCCCGCTGGTCACCAGCGTGGTGCTGAACGAGGTCTCCGACGTCGCCGGCAAGGCGGAGCTGCTCAACACCGGCACCGCCCCCGTCGACATCTCCGGCTGGACCCTCAGCGACGACACGGGCACCGTGCTGTTCACCGTCCCCGACGCGACCACGCTCGCAGCGGGTGGCTTCTTCCTGGCCGAGGGCATCACCGGTCTGGGCGCCGTGGACTCGCTGACCGTGACGCGGCCCGGCGACGGCGCCTCGTTCCTCGGTCACTCCTGGACGGAGTCCGGCGTCGCGTCCTACAGCCGCTGCGACAGCTTCGGCCAGGTCTCGTACATCGAGACGCCGTCGGCCACCTGGGGCGCGGCCAACCTCTGCCCCACCCTGGCCGCCGGGACGTGGCCGGGGGGCACCGAGGTCACCGTCGCCGACGCCGACACCGACCTGTTCACCGACATCGACTCCCCGCAGGGCGGCACCAACGGCGAGGGCGACGTGTCCGGCGTGACCTTCGCCGAGGGTGGCGACGTCCTGTGGGCGGTCATGAACAAGGGCCGCCTGTTCAAGCTGAAGAGGACCGTTGCCGGCACCTACGACAGCTACGACCCGGCCTGGGAGGGCGGCGTACCGCTGGCCTTCGCCGACGGTGACGGCCAGCCGGACTCCGAGGGCGTGACGGTCGGCCCGGACGGCGCCCTCTACATCACCTCGGAGCGCGACAACGAGCGCAACAAGAGCGGCTCGTCGAACGTCGTGCTGCGCTACGACGTCAGCACCGTGACGGCGTCGACGGGCGAGCTCTCGGCGACCCACCAGTGGGACGTCCACCCGTTCGTCCCGACCGGCTCCAACCTCGGGCTCGAGGGCATCGCCTACGTCCCCGACTCCTTCCTCGTCGACTCGGGCTGGACGGTCGACGGTCGGGCGTACGCGGCGGCCGACCAGCCCACCCCGGGCCTGTTCGCCACCGCCGTCGAGGGCACCGGCGAGCTGCACTTCTTCTCGCTGGCGACCGCTGCCGCCCCGGTCGAGGTCAAGGTCGAGTCGTCGGGCTTCCCGTTCTCCATGGACGTCGCCTACGACGCCGACCGGCAGCAGCTGTGGACGCTCTGCGACGACACCTGCGGCGGGGTCTACCACGTGCTGAAGGTCGACGGGAGCGGCGACCTCGCCGTGACGGCGTCGTACAACCGTCCGGCCGGCATGCCGAACCTCAACAACGAGGGCATGGCCATCGCGCCGCTCAGCACCGCCGCCGCCGGTGCGGTCGCGGTGATCTGGGCCGACGACGGGGACACCGACGGCTACTCGCTCCGGGCGGGAACCCTCTCGACCACCGCCGCCCCCGGCACGATCGTCGAGGTCACCCGTCCGGGCATCGCGGGCACGGCCAAGGTCGGCTCGACCCTGACCGGCACCGGCGGCACCACGTCGCCGGCCGCGGTGACGCGTCGCTACCAGTGGCTGGCCGACGGCACACCGATCGCCGGTGCCACGAGCAGCAGGCTGAGGCTCGTGGGCCAGCTCGCGGGCAAGCGGATCAGCCTGCGGGTCTCGGCCTCGGCTGCGGGCTACTCCGACCTGACCACCGTCTCCGCGCAGACCCCGGCGGTCGCGAGGGGCACGATCGTCGCGGGCAAGCCGAGGATCACCGGCAAGGTGAAGGTCGGCAGGACCCTGACCGCGAAGGTGGCCACCCCGTCCGTCGCGACCAGGGTCACCTACCAGTGGCTCGCCGGCGGCAAGGTCCTGCGCGGCAGGACGGCGGCCAGGCTGACGCTGACCAAGGCCGTGCGGGGCAAGAGGATCACGCTCCGGGTGACCTACACCGCGACGGGATACCGCGACCTGACCCGCGTCTCGTCCACGCGGAAGGTCGCTCGCTGACCGACGCCGGCGGGGTGTCCGTGGTCGAGCCGGGGCCAGGATCGGTTCAGCGGGGGCGCGACAGGGTCGCCGCCAGTCGCAACGCGCTGTCCTCGGCGGTCCGTCGGAGCGGGCGGACCAGCAGCGGGGACAGGGCTGCGGCAGCACCGGTCGCACCCCACCGGACGAGCCAGCGGACCCGGACCTCGGCCCCGAGGTCGGTCAGCTCGTAGGTCTCGCGCAGCCGGACCCGCCCAGCGGTGCCGGAGAACACGAGCCGGTGCTGGGCCTCGACCGCGTCGAGCGACCAGGCGACCCGCTGGTCGCGCCCGGCGAACCGGAGCGTGCTGCGGTAGCGGCTGCCGACGGCCCCGCTGCCCTCGACCCGCTCGGACGCGGTCGTGGCGGTGTTCCAGTGCGCTGTGTGGCGGAAGTCGATCAGGTACAGCCACACGTGCGCGAGCGGTTGGTCGGTGTAGATGTTGCGCTCGGTCTGCGCCATGTCGTCGCTCCTGCTCGGTCGGCCGGGTCTCGGGGCCCGCCTGACGGGTGAGGGGCCCGGGTCGGCGTCAGCCGCCCCGGGCCCCCTCGTCGGTCCTGCTCGTCGGTCCTGCTGGTCGGTCCTGCTGGTCGGCCGCAGGGTCAGTCGGTCGTGCGGTCGCGGACGTCGCCCTCGACCTCGATGTGCTCCTTGCGGACCTCCTCGGAGACCTGCTCCTCCTCGGTGACGGTCTCGGTCCCGAGCCGGACCCGCTCCACCGGCTCGGTGGTGGTGCCGGCGACGGCGCGCTCCTCGTGGAGGACGACCTCGTGCTCCTCCTCCGAGATCGCGGGGCCGTCGAGCGCGTCCCCGGCGTTGACGTCGGTGACGGGCTCGCGCTCGACGACGGCGCGCTCCTTGCGGACCGGGACCGTGGCGGTCTCGGTCTCGGTGGTGACGTACTTGCGCAGCCGCGCCCGACCCGCCTCGTGCTCGGTGGTGCCGACCTCGAGGTGCTCCTCCGAGCGGGTCATCGCGTCGTCGGTCGTGGGTCCGGAGGTGTCGCGGCCCTCGGTGCCGGCCGTGTTGCCGGCGCGCCCGCTGTCGGCGTAGCCGGCCTCGGTGTGGCCGGCGTCGGTGTGGCCGGCGTCGGTGTGGCCGGCGTCGGTGTGGCCGGTGCCGGTGCCGCCGCCCCAGGTCAGGCCGTAGTGCTGGTAGAGACGCTCCTCCTCGGACTTGTCGAGGTGCTCGCCGTCGATGTCGACGTTCGGGGCGTCCTTGACCTGGTCCTTGCTGTAGGGCAGCGTCAGGCGGTCGCCGTCGTAGCTGGCCTGCTCGATCGGCACGAAGGTCTCCTTGGTGCCGAACAGGCCGGTGCTGATGGTGACGAAGGCGGGCTGCCCGGTGTTGTCGTCCAGGTAGACCTGGCCGACCTTGCCGAGCTTGTCGCCGTCCTGGCCGTAGGCGGTGGCGCCCTCGATGTTCTGGACGTCGTTGTCGTTGAGCATGGTGGTACCTCACATGGTGGGTTGAGGTGATGCGTCGGACAGGTGCCGGACCACGACACCCGGTGCCGGTGACCGGCGACGGGCGGGGTGGTCCGGGTCGATCACCCGTCGGAGGAGCCAGGCTCCTCGGACGGGGGTACGGGGGTGCGTGCGGTGGTGCGGTCCTCGACCTCGATGTCGCCGTCGGTCTCGACGCTGACGTGCTCGCGTCGCAGCTCGGTCTGCAGGACGTGCTCGTCGACGACGGTGTGCTTGCGCACGACGATGCGTTCGCGGACGACGAGCTTCTTGGTCACGACGAGGACCTCCTCGAAGACCGGGACGGAGACCGATCCGTCGGCGAGGGTGATGACCTCCCCGGTGTCGCCCTCCTCGGCCGCGGAGCGCTCGGTGTCGGCATGCTCGACGCTGCGCTCCACGGTCTGCTCGACGGGCAGGGTCTCGACGTGCTTGCGCACCCGCACCCGACCCGCCTCCTCCACCTCGCGCGTGACCTCGAGGCGCTCCTCGCTGCGCACGGTCGAGACGTCGTCGGACGTGGCCGCGGGATCACGGTCCGTGGCGTCAGGGGAGTGGCTCGCGTCGCCGGGGTGAGCGGGGACGTGGGGGTCGTGCTCGTGACCGCTCATCGGGCACCTCCCCCGCGGACGATCCCGCCGGGCCGCTCGCGGACCTTGCGGCGGGTCTCCACGACCGCGACGGTCTCGTCGTGACGGTGGCGGTCGGCCAGTCGGCCGCCGAGCCAGCCGCCGAGGAGGGCGAGGACGAGCGCCACGACGCCACTGATGATCGCTGCCGTGGTGAAGGCGTCCTGGGAGAACCAGCTCGGGAGGCCGACGTCGCCGGTGACGTCGAGGTCGTCGCCGAAGATGGCGGCGAGGGCGGCGAGGACGCCGGCGAGCAGCACCAGCCAGAGCACCGTCAGCAGCCCGTGCAGGCCCCCGTGGTGGCGGGCGATGCGCCCGGCGACCCAGCCGCCGACGAGGCAGGCGAGGAAGAGCACGACCAGGCCGCCCACGAGGCTGCCGATCGAGAGGTCCTGGTCGTCGACACCGGTCTGGTAGCCGATGGTCCCGACCGCGGCGGAGACGAGGCTCGAGAGGAGGAGCAGGGTGCCGAGCGTGGCGAGCGCACCACCGATGGTGGCCAGGAGGTCGACCCGCTTGCGCTGGGCGGCCCGGCCGGCGTCCCGTTCGTCGGCGCGGTAGACCACCTGCTCGTCGGGCGGCGGCGCGATCGTGGACGCCGTGGTGTCGACGCCGTCCGGCCGGGCGACGGGGTCGTGGCCGTCGGTCCCGGGTCGGCCGTCGCCCGTGCGGCTCGGTCGGTCGGGCGGGTCGTGGCGGTGCTGGTGAGCCATGGGTGCTCCTGGGTGGTGGAGGGGTGCGGACGGTGCGGTGTCCGGTCGGCCGGTCTCGGCTGTCGTCCGGTCTCGGGCTCGGGCGCCTCGTGGCGCGGGCCCGGGCGCCGGGTGGCGGGCGGACCGAGACAGGTCACCGCCCGCACCCCGACGTGCTCAGCCCTGGGTGTCGGTGCGGACGGTCTCGACCGCGGTGGTGCCCTCGTCCTTGACCCGGCCGGTGGCGTCCTGGCCGGTCTGCTTGACCTGCTCGACGGCCTCGGCGGCGTTGTCCTTGACCTGGCCACCGACCTCGGCGGCGGCGGCCTTGACGTCCTCGACCAGCGGCTGGGCGTGGTCCTGGACGGCGTCCTTGACCTGCACCGCGGCCCGCGACTCGGCGCGGGTGGCCGGGACGAGGGCGGCGATGACCATGCCGAGGCCGAACGCGGCGACACCGGCGGCCAGGGGGGAGCCCTGGAACTGGTCCTTGGCGGTCTCGGCCGCCTCGGAGGCGGTGCCGGAGACGCTGCCCCCGGCCCCGGAGACGGCCCCGGAGACGGTGCCGGTCACGGAGTCCTTCGCGCCGCCGGCGCTGCCCATGACCTTGCTGCGGACGTTGCCGACGCGGTCGCGGGCGGCGGCCTTCTTGCGGTCCACGATCGCTGCGGGGCTGACCTTGTCCTGGAGCTCGTCGAGGTGGTTGGCCAGGTTGCCCCGGGTGGCGGCGATCTCGGTGCTCAGCTGCTCTGTGTCTTCGCCCATGGTGCGTCCTCCTTGAGTGTCTGCTGCGTCTTCGGCAGCTGCGGGTTGGCCTTCTTCAGGTTCGATCGGCCCGAGACC
>NZ_SPUJ01000008.1 GCF_004522105.1 Nocardioides sp. 1609 | reverse complement strand
GGTCGGAGGTCTCGACTCGGCTCGCTGACGCTCGCCCTCGACCAGCGGGGTCCGGTGGTCGAGCCGCGGGGACGGAGTCACCGCGAGTCGAGACCTGGTGATGGGTGGGGTGGTCTCGACTCGGCTCGCTGGCGCTCGCCGGCTCGACCAGCGGGGGTTGCCGGTGGTCGAGCCGTGGGGACGGAGTCAACGCGAGTCGAGACCGGTCTCGGGTGGGGGTGGTCTCGACTCGGCTCGCTGACGCTCGCCGGCTCGACCAGCGGGGGAGCTCGGCAACCGGTGGTCGAGCCGCGGGGACGGAGTCACCGCGAGTCGAGACCTGGTGACGGGTGGGGTGGTCTCGACTCGGCTCGCTGGCGCTCGCCGGCTCGACCAGCGGGGGAGTCCGGTGGTCGAGCCGCGGGGACGGAGTCACCGCGAGTCGAGACCCGGTGGGGGGCCCGACCCGCGCTCGCCGGGGATGCGAGAGGCCCCGCCGATCAGGTGCTCGACGGGGCCTCGCTGGGTGTGGCTGGTGCTACTTGACCACGCGGAACGTGATCGTCTTGGCGGCGCTGACGCCGTAGTTCGGCGCGCCGGTGAAGCGCGCGACCACGGGGACCTGGCCGAGCTTGCGCAGGGCGATCGTCTTGATCGTCACGACGCCGCTCCGCAGGGTGCCGGTGCCGATGATGGCGCCGCGCGACTTGAGCACGACCTTCCCGTTGGGGGCGCCGGCGGCCGAGGAGACCTTGACCGTGACGCTGCCCTTCTTGCCGCGCTTGACGACCTTGACGTAGCGCACGACCTTGGTCGCGGTCGAGGCCTTCTTGATCGTGGCCGCCACCGGGGTCTCGGAGGCGCCGAAGGTGCCGTCACCCTCGTAGCTCAGCGTCCAGCCGTACCGGCCGGCCGGCGACTTCGCCGGGACGCTGATGGTCGCCGAGCCGTCGACCAGGGTGGCCGAGCCGACCGTCTTCGCGCCGCTCTTCAGGGTCACGGTGCCCGTGGCCTCGGTGGGAGCGGAGACGACGACCTTGCTGGACTTGCCGTACACCGACGGGTTGGGCTGGTGCTTGGCGGTGAGGTCCGCAGCCTCCTTGCAGACGCTGAGGGTCAGGTTGTCGAGGTACCAGCCGTCGTTGCCGCCACACCCGTCCCGACCGAAGTCGAAGCGGATCTTGACCTTGTCACCGGTCTTGGCGCCCAGCTTGGCCAGCGAGATGACCGACTGACCCCAGCTGCCGATGGTCTTGCCGCCGTCGGTGCCGGTGAAGCCCGGCTGACCCGCGAGCGGGCTCGTGTTGGTCGCGGACGTCGCCATGGTGGCGTTGTAGGCGTTGAAGAGGAACGCCGACGCCGGGACGGTGACGAACGCGCCGCCGTTCAGGCTGGCCTTCACGTTGCCGCCGTCGTAGCCGCCCTCGGTCGCGATGTAGTGGTCCACCGAGACGCGGGGGCTCTGCCCGGCCGGGATCGTGTACTCCGGGCTGGTGATGCTGTTGCTGCTGGAGATGTCGTCCTCGTTGGGGGCGCAGGCGCCGGCGTCCGGGTCGGGCGCGTAGGCGAGGCCGCCCGTGCGTCCGGCGGGGGCGTCGGTCGAGGCCTCCCAGTCGAAGCCCTCGGTGGCGCCCTCGGCGAGCACCTCGTCCTTCGTCCAGGCGTCGAGGCCGTTCTCGAAGTCGTCGAGGACGGTGGTCTCGGTGACCGTGCCCTCGCCGCACGAGCTCAGCGTGCCCTTGGCCAGCAGGGGCTGGAAGTTGCACTGGACCGGGTCCTTGCGCATCTCCACGGCCGTCATCGCCTTGGCGACCGAGGTGCAGTCGGCAGCGGTGATGGACGGCGCCGCGGTGGGCGTGGCGTCCACGGCGGTGGTCAGCTTGTTGATCGGCTGGCCGACCAGGTCGCTGCAGGAGGCCTCGAGGCCGTCGGCGGCCGCGGTGAAGTCCGAGGACGGCGACAGGTAGCTGGTCTGGGCGCGCCACCAGATGGCGGCGGCCTTGTCGAGGCCGATGCCGGCGATCGTCTCGCCGTTGAAGGTGCCACCGTCGACGACGAGGGCGTAGGCGTGGTTCGGGACGCCCGAGTTGCCGTGGACGCCGCCGCTGTCGGTCAGCAGCGGGTCGCAGTTGTACTCGGCGTCCGAGACCTTGCCGGGGTTGCCGTAACAGGTGGGGTTCCACATGTCGCGGATGGCGCCGCCGAAGGCCTCGGACTTCTCGCCGATGAGCCACCGGGTGGTGGGCGTGCGGGCCGAGATGTCCTCGGCCTTGATCGACATGGTGACCGTGCCGGCCGACTTGATGCGGGTGGCATCGGCCTGCGTGACCATCAGGGCCGGGATCGTCGAGGTGCCCGACATGTTGGTGGGCAGCCCGGCGGCGTTCTGGCCGACCACGAGGCCGGTCGCACCGGCGGCGACGGCGTTGTCGGCCTTCGCCTGGAAGCCGCACGTGCCGCGGTCGACGAAGGCGTACTTGCCGGAGACGGCGAGGGCGTTGGCGAACGGGCTGCAGCCGTCGGTGGTGCTCGGGCCGGCGGCGTCGGCGGCGTCGTTGGCGACGACGACCTGCGGGGTGACCGCCGTGGTGCCGTACGTCGGACCGAAGCCGAAGGCGGCCGTGCACGGGCCGGCGACGTTGGCGGGCGCCGTGATCTGGACCTGCAGCTTCGCCGCGGCGGTCGGGTCGCACTCGCCCACGGTGCGCTTGGCGTCGAAGACCTCGCCCTCGTCCTCGCGACCGTTGATCATGTCGAGGGTCTCGCCCCAGACGTCGGAGTACGACTCGTTGAGCGCACCCGACTGGTACTGGTAGATCAGGCCCGAGGTGTACTCGGTGTAGGCGTGGCCCCACTCGTGCGAGACGACGTCGTCGGAGGTGACGCCGTCGCAGTAGTTGGTCGTGGTGCCGTTCCAGTTGGCGTTCGGGCAGCTGATGCGGGGGTCGTTGTTGACCGTGCGCATCGTCGCGCCCTCACCGTCGTAGGAGTCGCGTCCGAACGTGTTCGCGAACATCCAGTACGACTCGCCGGCGGAGTTCACCAGGTTCTTCTGGTCCTGGTTCAGGCCGTCGAGGGACTGCCCCTCGTCCCACACCTGGGTGATCACGGGGGCCTGCGCGGTGCCGGTGGCCTCGTAGAGCTCGCGGTCGGTCGCTCCGGCGACGGTCGAGTAGCGGTTGACCGGCTTGCCGGTGTTCGCGTCGATGAAGACCATGTCGCGCACGTTCTGGGCGTTGGACACCTCGACGACGTAGGCGAGGATGTTCTTGCCGGTGTCGCCGCGCAGGGCGCCAGTGCGGTAGACGGACAGCTCGTTCTCGACGGCCTTGACGCCGGTGGTGTCGGCCGTCGTGCCCTTCTCGCCGGTGGGCGGGTCGGCCTTGACGAAGGCGACGGCCTTGGCGGCGGCGGCCTCGGCCGTGAGGCGCGGGTCGGTCGAGAGACCGGACACCGGGGCGGCGTACCCGGCGACGGCGGTGAGGTCGCCGGCCTTGTCGAGGTTGGCCTTCAGGGTCGCACCGAAGACCGGAAGGCCCTGGTACTCCTGCTCGAAGGTGACGGTCCACCCGTAGCGGTCCTGCTGGACGTCGGTCTGACGGGCCTGTCCGGCGCCCAGGCCGAACGCCGAGCCGAACTCGGTCAGGTAGGCCTCGGCCTTCTTGGCCGCGGATTCCCTGCTGTTCGCGTCGACGTCGGGGAGCAGGTCGGCGCCGGCGCCACGAGCAGAGATGAACCCGACCTTGCCGGTCGCGGACTTGGTGGTGATGCGGACGTTGCCGTCCGCGGCGGCGCGCAGTCGAGCTGCGGCCGAGCTGTCGTCACCGGGGCGCGCGGCTGCGGCTCCGACGGCGGCTGAGGTCGTGCTCGGCACGAGCGCGAGGCCCGTGACCGCGAGCGCGACGCTCAATCCGGTCTTGAGGAATTTCACGAGATGGGTCCCTCCGAGTGGGTATTTGACGGTGGAGTGTGTTCTAGACCACCAAACACGCACCTTAGGGACTTACTGACCGAATGGTCTACCTCCCTGGCGTGGTGGATCGGGAGGATTCCGCTGTGCGCGAGCGGAGTGACTGATGGGACCCGACACGCATCCTGTGGTGCGTGTGACGGATGTGGCGATCGCCTAGGTTGGTGGCATGGCGACCCGTACGTCTTCCCCGCCGGGGTCGCGGAGCACGAGCACGTCCTCTTCCAGCAGGTCCGGATCCTCGGGCACGGCTCGGAAACCGAGGTCGGGCGACGGTTCCACCACCCGGAGCGCACGGAAGACCACCGCAACCACGTCGACGGCGAAGAAGCCGGCGGCGAAGTCCTCCAGCAGCCGAGGGCGCTCCACGCCGAAGAGCCGCGCCTCCTCGCGCCGGCCCGCGGCGCGTCCGGCGCCCCGGGCGGTCCGCACGGGGACCGGGCCGGTCGCCTCGTTCTTCCTGACCCTCGCCCGCGGCGTCGTCGCCGTCTGGCTCGGCCTGGCGCACGCGATCGGTGCCGGCATCCGCGGCGTCGGGCGCTCGGCGCGCGACCTCGACCCCGAGCACCGCCGCGACGGCGCGGGGCTGTTGCTCGTGGCGCTCGCGGTCGTCGTCGGTGCCGCGGTCTGGTTCGTCGCTCCCGGCGGCGTCATGCAGTTCGTGCGCGCCGCCGTCGAGGGCACGGTCGGCAAGGTCGGGTGGCTGGTGCCGCTGGCCCTGGTCTGGTCGGGGTGGCGGACCATGCGCGACCCGGTCCAGCAGGGTCCGGCCGGTCGGCAGGTCATCGGCTGGGCGGCGCTCGGCTTCGGCGTCCTCGGGGTCGTGCACGTCGCCGCCGGCGACCCGCAGCCCGTCGAGGGCGACACCTCGCCGCTGCGCGAGGGCGGGGGAGCGATCGGCTACGTCGTCACCTCGCTGCTCATGGACCTGCTCAAGAGCTCGGCGGTCGTCGTCCCGCTGCTCGTGCTGGTCTCGTTGTTCGGCGTCCTCGTCGTCACCGCGACCCCCCTCTACCGCGTGCCCGACCGGCTGCGCGACTTCCGCGACCTGGTGCTCGGTCACCCGCACGACGCGACGTACGACCACGACGTCGACGACACGATCGACCCCGACCTCGGCGACCCGGCCTACGACACCCCGCTGGTCGAGGAGCCCAAGCCGAAGCGGTCGCGGGCGAAGAAGCCGGCGGTCCCGGACGCCCCGTCCGAGGGCGACGCCCTCGACGTCGCGCTCGGGCTGGAGCCGGAGCCCGACTACGACCCGTTCGGCGACGGCGCCCCGTTCGACCCGACCGGCACCCCGCTCGACGAGCCCACCGAGCGGGAGCGCACCAACCCGCGGCAGAAGGCGGTCCGGGCCGTCCCGGACGAGCCCGAGGCCATCGAGCCGCCGCCGCACACGCCGATCGAGCCGCGGATGGAGCAGCTCGCGCTGTCGGGTGACGTCGTCTACTCGCTGCCGGCCAACCAGGTGCTCAAGGAGGGCTCGCCCCACAAGGCGCGGTCGAAGGCCAGCGACGCGATCGTCGACAGCCTCACCCAGGTGCTGGAGCAGTTCAACATCGACGCCCAGGTCACCGGCTACACGCGCGGGCCGACCGTCACGCGCTACGAGGTCGAGCTCGGCCCCGCGGTCAAGGTCGAGAAGGTCACCGCGCTCTCGAAGAACATCTCCTACGCCGTCGCCTCGGCCGACGTGCGGATCCTCAGCCCGATCCCCGGCAAGTCGGCGATCGGCATCGAGATCCCGAACCTCGACAAGGAGATCGTCACCCTCGGCGACGTGCTGCGCTCGGGCACCGCCCGCGGCGACCACCACCCGATGATCGCCGGGCTCGGCAAGGACGTCGAGGGCGGCTTCGTCGTCGCGAACCTCGCGAAGATGCCGCACCTCCTCGTCGCCGGTGCCACCGGATCCGGCAAGTCGAGCTTCATCAACTCGATGATCACCTCGGTCCTCATGCGGGCCACCCCCGACGAGGTGCGGATGATCATGGTCGACCCCAAGCGGGTCGAGCTGAACGCCTACGAGGGCGTCCCGCACCTGATCACCCCGATCATCACCAACCCCAAGAAGGCCGCCGAGGCCCTCGCCTGGGTCGTGCGCGAGATGGACCTGCGCTACGACGACCTCGCCAACTTCGGGTTCCGCCACATCGACGACTTCAACAAGGCGGTGCGCTCGGGGAAGCTCGAGGTGCCGCCGGGCAGCGAGCGGGTGCTCACGCCGTACCCGTACCTGCTGGTGATCGTCGACGAGCTCGCCGACCTGATGATGGTCGCTCCGCGCGACGTCGAGGACGCCGTCGTCCGCATCACCCAGCTCGCCCGGGCCGCCGGCATCCACCTGGTGCTCGCCACGCAGCGGCCCTCGGTCGACGTCGTCACCGGCCTCATCAAGGCCAACGTGCCGTCGCGGCTGGCGTTCGCGACGTCGTCGCTGGCCGACAGCCGGGTCATCCTCGACCAGCCGGGTGCCGAGAAGCTCGTGGGCCAGGGTGACGGGCTGTTCCTGCCGATGGGCGCCTCGAAGGCCGTCCGCGTCCAGGGCTCGTGGGTCAGCGAGGCCGAGATCGCCCAGGTCGTCAAGCACTGCAAGGGCCAGCTCGAGCCGACCTACCGCGACGACGTCACGGCACCGGCCGCGAGCAACAAGGTGCTCGACGACGACATCGGCGACGACCTCGACCTGGTCGTCCAGGCCATCGAGCTGGTCGTCTCCACGCAGTTCGGGTCGACCTCGATGCTGCAACGCAAGCTGAGGGTCGGCTTCGCCAAGGCGGGCCGGCTGATGGACATCATGGAGAGCAGGGGAGTGGTCGGGCCGAGCGAGGGCTCCAAGGCCCGCGACGTGCTCATCAAGCCCGACGAGATCGACGCCGTCATCGTGACCATCCAGGGGGAGCAGTGAGCACCGACCTCATCGACCCGACCGTGTCCGACGTCCCCGACGACCTGCCCGAGGACGACGTGGTGGAGGTCCGCCGCGACGGCCCGCTCGCCGCCGTCGTCGGCGGTGTCGGCGCGGCCGTCGCCGTCGCCTACCTGGTGCGCGCGGTGGGCAGCGGCGCCCCGCTCGACTGGGCGCTGTGCCTGGTGACCGGCCTGATCGGCGTCCTGCACCTGGCGGCGTTCGTCGACTCGCGGGCCCCGCTCCTGGTCCTGGACCACCACGGCGTCCGGGTGCGCCGCGGTCGCGAGTGGCAGGGCGTGGCCTGGCCCGAGGTGGAGCGGGTCGAGCACCGCGCCCGGCAGACGCTGCTGCGCGACGGCTCGCTCACCGTCGTCACCGTCACCGGCGCCCGCCTCGGGGCGCGGCTGTCGCTGTCGACCCGGCTGATCGGCTCCGACTGGCACGAGCTCGGTCAGGCGCTCAGCGACCTGAGCGAGGGGCGGACCAGCGTCGTCGACCTCGCCGCGCCCACCGAGGCGCCCACCGCGCCGACCGAGTCGCCCGCCGAGGCGCTGACCGAGTCGCCCGACGAGACGCCCGCCGCGCCGGAGCCCGCGTCCCGGCCCGACGTCGACGACACCGCCGTCCGGGCACCCCGGACCGACCGGGACGCGACCTCGCCGGCCGAGTCGCCCACCGAGTCGCCCACGGAGTCGCCCACGGAGTCGGCCGAACCCGTCGCCCCGGCCGAGCCCGTCGCCCCGGCGCGCCGGCTGTCCCGCGGCCGTCGCAGCGAGGTGGTGCTCGCCCCGCGCGAGGTGGCCGACCCGGAGGCGACCGAGGTGTTCGTGCTGCCCGCGGCCGAGCCCACCACGCCGTCCGACCTGACCACGACCATCGTCGTCGACGCGGCGTCTGCCGCCGAGCCCGCCACCGCCCCGGTCGTCGGTCCCGAGCTCGCGGCCGCCCGTCGCCGGCTCGGCCTGAGCGTCGACCAGGTGGCCGACCGCACGCGGATCCGTCCGCACGTCATCGAGTCGATCGAGGTCGACGACTTCGCACCGTGCGGTGGTGACTTCTACGCCCGTGGGCACCTGCGCACGCTCGCCCGCATCCTGGGCGTCGACGTCGAGCCGCTGCTCGCGACGTACGACGACACCTACGCCGACGCCCCGATCGACCCCAAGCGGGTCTTCGAGGCCGAGCTCGCCACGGGAGCCGGCGGTCCGATCCGCGGGACCCGGGGTCGGCTGAACTGGTCGATCCTGGTGGCTGCGGTGATGGCGGTCGTGCTGCTGTGGTCGGTGGCCCGGCTGGTGATGGACGGGCCCATCCAGCCCTCCGACCAGCCGGTGCTCAACGGCTCGCCCAGCGGCCGCGCGCAGCTCAGCGGTTCCTCGGCGACCAAGGTGCCGGTCGTCTTCACCGCCGCGACCGGCGGCGCCCGGGTGACCGTCCGCGACGGCAGCGGCAAGGTCGTCTTCGACGAGGACGTCGCCTTCATGCAGACCGCCCGCGTCTCGGTGGCCCCGCCGGTGCGGCTCGAGTCGAGCGACGGTGGCCTCACGGTCTCCGTCGACGGCGACGACAAGGGCGCGCTCGGCGCCTCGGGCGAGCGTGCCCAGCGCACCTTCGTGGCCGCGCCCGAGTAGTGGTGCCCACCGTGACCGCCGGCACCCTCGGGCACCGGCGGTCACGCCCGTTTCGGCCGTGACCGTGCGGCACCGTCATACTCGGAGGCAGCCATGACGACCGACACCCAGTCCGACCCTGCCGAGACCCTGACCGTCGCGATGCTCACCCTCGGGTGCGCGCGCAACGAGGTCGACTCCGAAGAGCTCGCCGGACGGCTCGCCGCCGACGGGTTCCGCCTCGTGGAGGACGCCGGGCAGGCCGACACCGTGGTGGTCAACACGTGCGGCTTCGTCGAGCAGGCCAAGAAGGACTCCGTCGACGCACTGCTCGAGGCCGCCGACCTGAAGCTCGACGCCGGCCACGGCGGGCGCGCCCGGGCCGTCGTCGCCGTCGGCTGCATGGCCGAGCGCTACGGCAAGGATCTCGCCGCGTCGCTGCCCGAGGCCGACGCGGTCCTCGGCTTCGACGACTACACCGACATCGCCGGCCGGCTGCGCTCGATCGTGGCGGGGGAGACCCACCACGCGCACACGCCGTCCGACCGGCGGCTGCTGCTGCCGATCAGCCCCGTCGAGCGCCAGCAGCCGCAGACCGCACCGGTCGTGACACCGCGGTCGCGCCTGGAGTCCGGGCCGCTGGCCCCGTTGAAGCTCGCCAGCGGCTGCGACCGGCGCTGCACCTTCTGCGCGATCCCCAGCTTCCGTGGCTCGTTCGTCAGCCGCCGCCCCTCCGACGTCATCGCCGAGGCCCGCTGGCTGGCCGGCGAGGGTGTGCGCGAGCTCTTCCTCGTCTCGGAGAACTCCACGTCCTACGGCAAGGACCTCGGTGACCTGCGGCTGCTCGAGACGCTCCTGCCCGAGCTCACCTCGATCGACGGCGTCGAGCGGGTCCGGGTCTCCTACCTGCAGCCCGCCGAGACCCGGCCGGGACTGATCGAGGCGATCGCGACGACGCCCGGGGTCACGCCGTACTTCGACCTGTCCTTCCAGCACGCCAGCCCCACGGTGCTGCGCCGGATGCGTCGCTTCGGCGACCCCGAGAGCTTCCTCGGGCTGCTCGAGCGGGTCCGCGCCCTCGCCCCGGAGGCCGGGGTGCGCTCCAACGTCATCGTCGGCTTCCCCGGCGAGACCGACGACGACCTGCAGGTGCTCTGCGACTTCCTCGAGGCCGCCCGGATGGACGTCACCGGCGTGTTCGGCTACTCCGACGAGGACGGCACCGAGGCCGCGGGCTTCGAGGAGTCGCTCAAGCTCGACCCCGACGAGGTGTGGGAGCGCACGCAGCGGGTCACCGCGCTGGTCGAGGAGCTCAACGCGCAGCGCGCCGAGGAGCGGGTCGGCGAGCACGTCGTCGTCCTCGTGGAGGACGTCGAGGACGGCGTGGCCGAGGGCCGCGCCGACTTCCAGGGCCCCGAGGTCGACGGCACCACGTCGCTGACCGAGGGCTCGTACGCCGTGGGCGACCTCGTCCCGGCGGTCGTGACCGGCACCGACGGGATCGACCTCGTGGCCCGGCCGACCGGGGCCGCTCGATGACCGACGGCGTCGCGGGGGCCGACGGGTCGGCGTCCGCGAGGCCGGTGAGCAACTGGAACCTCCCCAACGCCCTGACCATGCTGCGGATCGTCCTGGTGCCGGTCTACGGCTGGTTCCTGCTCGGCCACGACCACGACTCGATCCTGTGGCGCACGCTGGCGTGGGGTGTCTTCGCCGTCGCCATGATCACCGACAAGGTCGACGGCGACATCGCCCGCGCCCGGGGGCTGGTCACCGACTTCGGCAAGATCGCGGACCCGATCGCCGACAAGGCGATGACCGGGATGGCCTTCGTCGCCCTGTCGGTCACCGGCGACATCTGGTGGGCGGTGACCATCGTCGTGCTGCTCCGCGAGTGGTCGGTGACCCTGCTCCGCCTCAGCGTCGCCAAGGACGTCGTCATCGCGGCCGCCCGCAGCGGCAAGATCAAGACGATCCTCCAGGTCTTCGCCCTCGGCGGCCTCACGCTGCCCGGCCGCCAGGTCGACGGCTGGCTCGACGTCCCGGGCGACGTCTTCTACTACCTCGCCCAGGCCTTCCTCGCCGCCGCGGTCGCGATGACGCTCTGGTCGGGCTACGAGTTCTTCCGCGACTACGCGCGCCAGCGCCGTCAGACGTCCGTCGGATGACCGTCTGTACGTGAAGTTTTGGTTTCGCGTTCGCCCAGACCTGGCTTTTCGTCCTCGCGCCCCGGATAGTTTGCAGACCTTCCCCGGTAGCAGTGCTCGTCGTTCACCCATCCCCTTCGAAGGGTTCCTCTTTCGTGTCCAAGCACGTCTTCGTGCGGCGCGGCCTCACCGGTGTCATCACCGGTGCCCTCGCTGCCGCACCACTAGCGCTCGGCTTCGCGGCCGCGCCGTCCCAGGCAGCAGGTCCCGGCCTGGTCATCAACGAGGTCTACGGCGGAGGTGGCAACAGTGGCGCGGTGTTCCGCAGCGACTTCATCGAGCTGAAGAACACCTCTGCCGCCGACGTGTCGCTGGACGGCAAGAGCCTCCAGTACCGCTCCGGCGGCGGCCTCGGCGTGCCCGGGTCGAGCAACGTCTTCACCCTGCCCGCCGTGACCGTGCCCGCCGGCCAGACCTTCCTGGTCAAGGCCGCGAGCGGCACCGGCGGCACGACCGACATCCCGGCGCCGGACGCGACGTCCGCCCTGGCGTTGAGCGGCACCGGCGGCCAGGTCTTCCTGGCCAACACCACTGCCCCGGTCGACCCCAACGTGCCGGCCGGTGCTGCCGGATCGTCGTTCTCGTCCCTCGTGCTCGACTTCGTCGGCTGGGGCGCGACCACCACGAGCTTCGAGGGCACGGTCGCCGCGGCGACCACCAACCCCTCGTCGGTCAGCCGCAACGCGGCCGGCGCCGACACCGACGTGAACTCCGCCGACCTGGCGGTGACGAACCCGCCGACGCCCCTGGCCTGCACGGCCTGCACCGTCGAGGAGCCCGAGCCCGGTGACCCCGAGGCGACGATCGCCGAGGTCCAGGGCACCGGCGCCGCCTCGCCGCGTGCCGGCGACACGGTCACGACCCAGGGTGTCGTGACCGCCCTCTACCCGGGGTCGCTCAACGGGTTCTACCTCCAGACCGGCGGCACCGGCGGTGCCACCGACGCGACCCCCGGCGCCTCCGACGCGATCTTCGTCTACGGCGGCGGCGCCTTCGACGGCGGCGGCCTCGCGATCGGCGACTCCCTCGAGGTGACCGGCCAGGTGTCCGAGTTCTCGGGCAGCACCCAGATCACCGCAGCCGCCGACGGCATCACCGAGGTCACGCCCGCGTTCGCCCCGGTGACCCCGCTGGCCATCGCCTACCCGACCACCGAGGTCGACCGCGAGGCGCACGAGGGTGAGCTGCTCGCTCCGACCGACACCTTCACGGTCACCAACACCTTCGGCACCAACCAGTACGCCGAGATCGGCCTGGCCACCGGCGACCAGCCGCTGATCCAGCCCACCGAGGTCGCAGCCGTCGGCACGCCGGCCTACGACGAGGTCGTGGCCGACAACGCCCGGCGCGCGGTGACGCTCGACGACGGCGCCAGCATCAACTTCCTGCCCTTCGGCGGCGGTGACAACCAGAACATCCCGCTGCCGTGGCTCTCGCGCACCAACGCGATCCGCGTCGGCGCCGAGGCGACGCTCGAGGCGCCGGTCGTGCTCGAGTACCGCAACAGCGCCTGGAAGTTCCAGCCCACCGAGGCCGTCACCGACGAGGGCACCGACGTCGCGACGTTCGAGGACACCCGGGCGCAGAACCTCGCCCCGCAGGACGTCGGCGGCTCGATCAAGCTCGGCACGTTCAACGTGCTCAACTACTTCAACACCACCGGCGCCGAGTTCGTGAGCCGCGGCGGCACCTGCACCTACTACGACGACCGCGAGGGCGACCCCGTCGCTGTCAACACGTGCACGCCCAACGGTCCCCGCGGCGCCGCCGAGCTCGGCGACTTCCGTCGCCAGCAGGCCAAGATCGTCCGCGCCATCAACACCATGGACGCCGACGTCGTCTCCCTCGAGGAGATCGAGAACTCGGTCAAGCTGCTCGGCGAGACCGACCGCGACGACGCGGTCCGCTCCCTCGTCACCGCGCTGAACGCCGACGCCGGCACCCGCCGCTGGGCCTTCGCGCCCAGCCCCGCGGCCGCCGACCTCCCGCCGGTCGCGTCGCAGGACGTCATCCGGACCGCCTTCATCTACGACCCGACGGTCGTCAGCCTCGCCGGGGCGTCCAAGGTGCTCGTCGGCTCGACGGCGTTCACCAACGCGCGCCAGCCGCTCGCCCAGGCCTTCAAGCCGGTCGGCACGGGTGACGCCGAGGCGTTCGCCGTGGTCGTCAACCACTTCAAGTCCAAGAGCAACAGCACCCCGCCGGCCACCGGCGACAACGCCAACGGACCCCAGGGTGCCTTCAACGGCGACCGGGTGCGCCAGGCCCAGGCGCTGACGACGTTCGCCAACCAGTTCGCGACCGACCGCGGCATCGAGAAGGTCTTCCTCACCGGTGACTTCAACGCCTACTCGGCCGAGGACCCGGTCACGGCGATCAAGGCGGGCGGGTTCACCCAGGTCGAGTCCGACACCGAGGGCGACTACTCCTACAGCTTCAGCGGGCTGGCCGGCTCCCTCGACCACGTGTTCGCCAACGAGGCGGCGCTGGACATGGTGACCGGTGCCGACGTGTGGGAGATCAACGCCAACGAGTCGATCGCCTTCCAGTACAGCCGCCGCAACTACAACGTGACGCAGTTCTTCTCGGCTGCCGACCCGTTCGCGGCCTCCGACCACAACCCGGAGATCGTCGGCCTGCAGCCCGATGCGCCCACGACCACCGAGGTGCAGCTGCTCGCCACCAACGACTTCCACGGCCGTCTGCTGGCCAACGGCGCCGAGGGCGGTGCCGCGGTCCTGTCGGGCGCGGTCAAGCAGCTCGACGCCGAGAACCCGAACTCGCTGTTCGTCGCGGCCGGCGACCTGATCGGCGCCTCGACGTTCGAGTCGTTCATCCAGGACGACGAGCCGACCATCGACGCCCTCAACGAGGCCGGTCTCGACGTGTCGGCCGCCGGCAACCACGAGTTCGACAAGGGCTACGAGGACCTCGTGGGCCGGGTCGAGGACCGTGCGGACTGGGAGTACATCGCCGCCAACATCGAGGAGCCCGCGGGTCGCGACGACCTCGCCGAGAGCTGGACCCAGACCTTCGGCGACATCGAGGTCGGGTTCGTCGGAGCGGTCACCGAGGACCTCCCCACCCTGGTCGCCCCCGACGGCATCGAGGGCGTCACCGTCACCGACATCGTCGAGGCCACCAACACCGAGGCCACGGCGCTCAAGGCGGCCGGCGCCGACCTGGTCGTGCTGCTCGTCCACGAGGGCGCCCCGTCGACGGCGTACGCCGACGCGGTCGACCCGGACAACGCGTTCGGCGCCATCGTCACCGGCGTCAGCGCCGACGTCGACGCGATCGTCTCGGGTCACACGCACCTGGCCTACAACCACTCCGTGCCCGTGCCGGCGTGGGTGAGCGAGGGTCGGGCCGTCACCGAGCGGCCGGTCGTCTCTGCCGGTCAGTACGGCAGCAACCTCAACCAGCTGAAGTTCCAGTTCGACGCCGACGGCGACGTCACGGCCAAGTCGCAGGGCATCCTGCCGCTGACCACCGACGTCGACGGCAGCGGACCGGGCACGGTCTTCACCGCCAACTACCCCGTCGACGCCCCCACCAAGGAGATCGTCGACGCCGCCGTCACCGAGGCCAACGTGCTCGGTGCCGTCAAGGTCGGTGAGATCGAGGGGCCGTTCTACCGGGCCAAGCTGGCCGACGGCGCCACCGAGAACCGCGGTGGCGAGTCGACGCTCGGCAACCTCGTCGCCGAGATCCAGCAGTGGGCGACCGAGACCCCCGAGGCCGGGTCCTCGCAGATCGCGTTCATGAACCCGGGCGGCCTGCGCGCCGACCTCGTCGGCACCTTCCCGGCGACCCCGGCCGTGGTCAACTACCGCCAGGCCGCGACGGTCCAGCCGTTCGCGAACACCCTGGTCAACACGACCCTGACCGGAGCGCAGCTCGAGGAGGTGCTCGAGGAGCAGTGGCAGCCCGCCGGCTCGTCGCGTCCGTTCCTCAAGCTCGGCATCAGCGAGGGCTTCACCTACTCCTACGTGCCGCCGGCAGCAGGAGCGCCCGCCGGCGCCAAGGGTGAGGTCATCGGGATGTGGCTCGACGGCGTCGCCGTGAGCGACACCAGCTCCTACTCGGTGACGGTCAACTCGTTCCTCGCCGCAGGCGGGGACGGGTTCTCGACCCTCGCCGAGGGGTCAGGCACCCGCGACACCGGCAAGAGCGACCTGCAGGCGCAGGTCGACTACTTCGACGAGTTCGCCAGCACCACCGCCCTGCCGGTCGACTACAGCCAGCGTGCCGTCGGTGCGACCTTCCCGGCCGGGGCCCCGGCGACCTACGCACCGGGTGACGACGTCGCCTTCGACCTGTCGTCGCTGTCGATGACCGGCCCGAACGACACGAAGGACACCAGCGTCGAGGTCACCCTCGACGGTGCCTCGCTCGGCACCTTCCCGGTCACGACCACCGTCCTGGCGGCGCTGCCCGGCTACGACGAGGCGGGCACCGCCTCGGTCTCGGTCACGCTGCCCTCCGGCCTTGCTGCCGGGGAGCACGAGCTCCTCGTGACCGGTGCCGCGACCGGCACCGAGGTGGCGGTCCCGGTGACCGTCGAGGGCACCGACGAGCCCCAGACCCCGGTCGTCGCCAAGGTGACGGCCGACGTCAGGCCGGACAAGGTCAAGGTCGACAAGACCCGGGCCCGCGTCGTCGTGACCGTCCGCGGTGACGGCAAGGCGCTCTCCGGCTGGGTGCGGGTCAAGGTGACCGGCCAGAAGGTCAAGGTCGTCAAGCTCGTCAACGGCCGCGCGGTGGTCACGCTGGCCCCGTTCGCGAAGGTCGGCAAGAAGACGGTCACGGTCCGCTACAACGGCTCCGGTGACATCAAGGCCGTCACGAAGACGCTGTCGTTCCGCGTGGTCAGGTGACACCACGCGCACACGACGCACGATGAACGCCCTCCCGGAGCGGGTCCACGACCTGCTCCGGGAGGGCGGCTCCACCCTGGCGACCGCCGAGTCCCTGACCGGCGGTCGCCTGGCCGCGCTGCTGACGGCCGTCCCCGGCGCCTCCGCGACCTATCGCGGGGGCGTCGTCGCGTACGCGAGCGACGTCAAGACCTCGGTGCTCGGTGTGCCCCAGGACCTCGTCGACCGGGTCGGTGTCGTCTCCGCCGAGTGTGCGGCCGCGATGGCCGAGGGGGTGCGCCGGCTCATCGGGGCGACGTACGGCGTGGCGACGACCGGCGTCGCCGGGCCCGCCGAGCAGGAGGGCAAGGCGCCCGGCACCGTCTTCGTCGCCGTGGCCGGCCCCGGGGGTGGACCGACCCTGGCCCTCGAGCTGCCCGGCGGCCGCGACCAGGTGGTGGACCGGACGTGCGAGGAGGCCCTGTCGGCGTTGCTGTCGCTCCTCGCATCCACAGGTCTGAGATGATCGGACCGGAAGAAACGTGGCTCGGGTAGCGTTGGCCCACCACACGACCTGCTACGCCGTTCGACTCGACACGGAGGGATCCAGATGGTGCTCTTCCGCCGCCTGCTCGGCGACGTGCTCCGCGAGCGCCGCATGCAGCTGGGCATGACCCTGCGTGAGGTGTCGGCCGAGGCCCGCGTGAGCCTGGGCTACATCTCCGAGATCGAGCGTGGTCAGAAGGAAGCCTCCTCCGAGCTGCTCGCCTCCCTGTGCAGCGCGCTGGACGCGCCGCTGTCCGAGGTGCTGCGCGAGGTCTCCGACGCCGTCGCCGTCGAGGAGGCCGCCGCCGCGCTCATCACCATCCCGGTCAAGCGTCGCGACCCGGTCGTCGCCTCCGCCGCCTGACCTGTCCGAGCCGGCCCCGGCGGTGACCGCTAGGCCCTACGCTGTCGCGATGGACGCCACCCGACCTCGCGCCGCCCTCGCCGGCGTGGCCGCGGCTCTCGCGCTCCTCGTCTCGGGATGCCAGTCAGCGGGGTCCGAGCCGGACGCCGCGGTGCCCGCCACCGCCGTCGAGGTCCCCTCGGAGTCGCCCTCCGCGCACCCGGCCGGGCACGGCGCCCACACCGGTGCCGAGCCCGCCCGCGAGGTCCCCCTGCGCCGGGGGGAGCGCCGCGCCACGCTCGCCATGCCGGCGGCGTACACCCCTGCGGCGCCGTACGGCACCGGCACCGACGACTACCGCTGCTTCCTCCTCGACCCCGGGCTCGCCGAGGACACCTGGCTCACCGGCACGACCGTGCTGCCCGGGGACCCCGCGGTCGTGCACCACGTGATCCTGTTCCAGGTCCCGCCCGGCGACGTCGCCGCCGCCGAGTCGAAGGACGCCGCCGACGACGGACAGGGCTGGACCTGCTTCGGCGGCACCGGGCTCGACGACTTCCAGGACGTCGACGACGCCGACTGGATCGGCGCCTGGGCGCCCGGCGGCGAGGAGGCGGTGCACAAGTCCGGGTACGGCGTGCGGCTGGAGGCCGACAGCCGGATCGTCATGCAGGTCCACTACAACCTGCTCGCCGGACCGGCGCCCGACGTCTCCGCCGCGCAGCTGCGGCTTGCCTCCGGCACCCGCGACCTGGAACAGCTCCACACCATGCTGCTCCCGGCCCCGGTCGAGCTGCCGTGCCGCCCGGACCACGCCGACGGCCCGCTGTGCGACCGCACCGCGGCGACGTTCGACCTGATGTCCCGGTTCGGCGACGAGGGGGGCCGCACCGCCGGCGCGCTCCACCTCCTGTGTGGCGGCGCGCCCGACCCCGGTCCCGTCCAGTCCTGCACCCGCACCCTGAACCGGCCGATGACGATCCACGGGAGCGGCGGGCACATGCACCTGCTCGGCCGCGAGATCACGATCGAGACCAACCCGGACACCCCGCAGGCGCGCACGGTGCTCGACGTCCCCGTGTGGGACTTCGACGACCAGGGCTCGCGCCCCGTGGAGCCGGTCGCGCTGCGGGCCGGCGACACCGTCACGGTGACCTGTCGGCACGACCAGGCGCTGCGGGACGTGCTGCCCGCCTTCGAGGGCCAGCCCGACCGCTACGTCCTGTGGGGCGAGGGGACGACCGACGAGATGTGCCTGGGCATGCTGCAGGTGACCTTCCCGTAGGCCCCGGGCCCGGCCGGCCCGGCCGGCCCGGCGCGGCCCGGCTCAGCCCGGCTCGGGCTGGCAGCGCGGGCACCAGTACGCCGCCCGCTCCCGCCCGGCGGGGCCGGTCATGGCGACCGCGACCGGGGTGCCGCACCGGCGGCACGGCGAGCGGTCGCGCCGGTAGACCCACATGCGCTCGCGCTCGCGCAGGTTGCCGGTGGTCGACTGCACCGCGCGCTCCTTGTTGAGCTCGAGCATCTGGCGGCCGCGACGCACCAGCCGCGGCAGGGCGGCGACCTCGGCGACCGGGGTGCGCGGGTGCACGCCCGAGACGAAGCAGAGCTCGGCCATGTACATGTTGCCGATCCCGGCGAGGTTGCGCTGGTCGAGCAGGGCCTCGCCGAGCGGTCGGTCGGGCTCGGCGTGGAGCCGGGCGAGGGCGACGTCCTCGTCCCAGTCGGGGCCGAGCAGGTCGGGCCCGAGGTGGCCGACGACGGAGCCCTCGTCGGCCGTCGCGATCAGCTCGACGATGCCGAGCGAGAACCCCACCGCGTGTGCCCCGTCGACGCCCAGGACGACGCGCGCCTGGTGGGCCGGTCGCTTCCAGCGCTCCCCGTCGCGGTGCACCCGCCAGGCACCCTCCATCTTGAGGTGCGTGTGCAGCGTCCAGGCGGCACCGCCGACGTCGGTGATCCGGGTGAGCAGGTGCTTGCCGCGCGAGACGGTGGCCTCGACGGTGCCGCCGGCGAGGTCGACGGTCGCGTGCTGGGGGACCCGGAAGTCGGTGCGGGTCAGCACCCGCCCGGACAGGGCCCGGTCGAGCAGCCGGGCCGCCCGGTAGACGGTGTCACCCTCGGGCACTGCGCAACCTCAGCCCCTGCGGGGTGGCCACGAAGCCGGCGTCGTCGAGCGCCGAGCGCAACGGGGTGGCGCCGCCGCCCAGCACCGCGGCCCCGTCGGCCTTCTCCACCGTCAGCCGGCCGAGCGCCCCGCGACGGACCGTGTCGGCGAGGGCCGCCGCCGCCGGGCCGAGCAGGTCGGGCTCCTCGGACCAGGTGAGCAGGGTGCGGCCGCCGCGCTCGACGTAGAGGACGAGGACGCCGTCGACCAGCACCACGATCGCGCCGGCCTTGCGCCCGGGCCGGTGGCCCGACTCGGACGCCGGCCACGGCAGCGCGGCGCCGTAGGGGTTGGCGGGGTCGGTGGCCGCCATCGCGACGGACGTCGGCCCCTTGCCCCCGTCGACGCCCTGGGTGTCGGGTGCGTCGGTGAAGGTGCGCAACCGGTCGATCGCGCCCGCCGTGCCGAACTGGGCTGCGCCGAGGCCGTCGACGAAGTAGCCGCGCCGGCAGCGGCCGGAGTCCTCGAAGGCCGAGAGCACCTTGTAGACGGCTGCGAACCCGCCCGGCACCCGCTCGCTGACGACCGCTCCCCGGATCACCACGCCGTGCCGCTCGAGCAGCCGCTCGGCGGTGGCCTTGGCCCGGCGGGTGGGGTCGGTGTCGAGCTCGGGCAGCAGCGCCCAGCGGCCGGCGGTCTCGGGCGGGCCGGTGCGGTTGACCCGGCCGGGTCGCGGCGGCGGTCGGCGGGTGCGGTGGGTGGTGCGGCCCCCGCCGGTCAGGGCGCGCAGCGGGGTGAGGGTGTCGTTGCTGACCCGGCCAGCCCACACGAGCTCCCACAGCGCGGCGCTGATGGCCTGGTCGGACGTCGTCGGCTTCTCGAGCGCGGACCGGACGGTGGCGGCGAGCTGGTGGAAGAACCAGGCGCCCCCGCCCTCGAGCGCGTGCAGGGTCGCCTCCTGGAGCTCGCCGGCCTCGAAGGCGGCGTGCTCGGGGAGGGTCAGGTGGGCCTGGTCGGCCAGGTGCAGGCTGACCCAGCCGTCGTTGCCCGGCAGGGTGCCGTGGCCGGCCCAGATGACCTCGCCGGAGGCGGTCAGCTCGTCGAGGTAGGACGGCTCGTAGTCGCGCACCCGGGAGGCGAGGATCAGTGCCTCGAGCCCGGACGCCGGCACGGGGCAGCCGGCCAGCTGGTCGATCGCACTGATCACCCCGTCGACGCCGCGCAGGCCCTTGGCGGTGGTGAGGTGCTGCCAGGCGCCGAGGAAGCGGGCGAGGGCGGCGGGCTCGACGGGCTCGACCTCCTGGCGCAGCCGGGCCAGCGAGCGGCGCCGCAGCCGGCGCAGGACCTCCGCGTCGCACCACTCGGTGCCCGTGCCCGACGGCCGGAACTCGCCGTCGAGCACCCGGCCCTGGGCGGCCAGCCGCTGCAGCGTGTGCCGGACGACGGCCGTGCCGAGCCCGAGCCGCTCGGCGACGTCGTCGGTGGTGAAGGGTCCGTGGGTGCGGGCGAACCGGGCGACGAGGTCGGCCAGCGGGTCGTCGACCGGCTCGGCGAACACGTCGGGGGTGCCGGGCGGCACCGGCACACCGAGCCCGTCGCGCAGCCGGCCGACGTCCTCGACGACGGCCCACCGGGCCACGCCGGACATCCGCACCTCGACGATCCGGCGGGTGTCGACCAGCGCGGCGGTCCACTCCGCGACGCCCGCGGGGCCGGCGTCGTCGACGCTGCGGGCGACGACCTCGTCGTTCGACTGCGGACCGAGCAGGCGGAGGAGGTCGACGAGCCCCTCGGCGTTGCGGGCGCGGCGGTCGGGCGCGAGTCGCTGCAGCTCGGCCTCGACCTCGGTGAGGACGTCGGGGTCGAGCAGCTCGCGCAGCTCGGCGCGACCGAGCAGCTCGGCGAGCAGGCCCTGGTCGAGCGACAGCGCGGCGGCCCGGCGCTCGGCGATGGGGGAGTCGCCCTCGTAGACGAACTGCGCGACGTAGCCGAACAGCAGGCTGCGGGCGTACGGCGAGGGGCTGGACGTCGCGATGTCGGTGACCTGCACCTCGCGGCGGTCGACGGCACGCATCAGCGCGATCAGGGCCGGCAGGTCGTAGACGTCCTGGAGGCACTCGCGCACCGCCTCGAGCACGATCGGGAACGACGGGTACTTCGAGGCGACCTCGAGCAGCGCCGCGGCGCGCTGGCGCTGCTGCCACAGCGGCGAGCGGCGTCCGGGGTCGCGGCGCGGGAGCAGCAGGGCGCGCGCGGCGCACTCGCGGAACCGGGCGGCGAACAGCGCGGAGCCACCGACCTCGGTGGTGACGACCTGCTCGATCTCCTCGGCGTCGAAGACGATCAGGTCGCCGGTGGGCGGCTCGGCGTCGGTGTCGGGGATCCGGATGACGATGCCGTCGTCGGAGGCCAGCGCCTGCCCGTCGACGCCGTAGCGCTCGCGCAGCCGGGCGTTGATGGCCAGCGCCCACGGCGCGTGCACGGGGACGCCGTAGGGGGAGTGCACGACGAGCCGCCAGTCGCCCAGCTCGTCGCGGAACCGCTCGACGAGCAGGGTGGTGTCGCTGGGCAGGACGCGGGTCGCCTCGAGCTGCTCGTGGAGGTAGTCGACGAGGTTGCCGGCGGCCCACTCGTCGAGGCCGGCGTCTCGCGCCCGCTGGTGGCCGGCGGCCCTCGGCATCGCGCCGAGCTCGCGGGTGAACTCGCCGATCGCGGCGCCGAGCTCGGCCGGCCGGCCGAGGGTGTCGCCCTTCCAGAACGGCAGCCGCCCGGGGATGCCGGGCGCCGGGGTGACGAGCACCCGGTCGTGGGTGATGTCCTCGATCCGCCAGCTGGTGGCGCCGAGGGCGAAGATGTCGCCGACGCGCGACTCGTAGACCATCTCCTCGTCGAGCTCGCCGACCCGCTTGCCTGGCCCCTGGCCGCCGACGAGGAACACCCCGAACAGCCCGCGGTCGGGGATCGTGCCGCCGCTGGTGACGGCGAGCCGCTGGGAGCCCGGCCGGCCGGTGAGGGTGTTGCCGACCCGGTCCCAGACGATGCGCGGGCGGAGCTCGGCGAACTCGTCGCTGGGGTAGCGGCCGGCGAGCAGGTCGAGCGTGGCGTCGTAGGCCGAGCGGGGCAGCTGGGTGAACGGTGCGCTGCGGCGCACCAGCGCGAAGAGCTCGTCGACGTCGACCGACTCCAGCGCGGTGGCCGCCACGACCTGCTGGGCCAGCACGTCGAGCGGGTTGGTGGGGATGCGCAGGGCCTCGATGCCGCCCGAGCGCATCCGTTGGACGGCGACGGCGGTCTGCGCGAGGTCGCCGCGGTGCTTGGGGTAGAGCACGCCGCGCGAGACCTCGCCGACCTGGTGGCCGGCGCGCCCGACGCGCTGGAGCGCGCTCGCGACCGACGGCGGCGACTCGATCTGGACGACGAGGTCGACCGCGCCCATGTCGATGCCGAGCTCGAGGCTGCTCGTCGCGACCACCGCCGGGAGCCGGCCGCGCTTGAGGTCGTCCTCGATGAGCGCGCGCTGCTCCTTGCTGACCGAGCCGTGGTGCGCCTTGGCGATCACGGTCTCCGCGCCCTTGGTCGCGCCGGACTGGGCCATCACCTCGGCGGGCTGGCGATCACCCTCGGGGAGCGCTCCCTCGGCCCGCGTCGTGGCGATCTCGTTGAGACGGGCGGTCAGCCGTTCGGCGAGCCGGCGGGAGTTGGCGAAGACGATGGTGGAGGTGTGCTTCTCGATCAGGTCGACGACGCTCTCCTCGACGTGCGGCCAGATGCTGCCGTGCCCACCGCCACCACCGTCAGCACCGCCGCCGGCGTCCTCGTCGAAGTCGCCGGGCTGGGTCATGTCCTCGACCGGGACGACGACCTTGAGGTCCCACTGCTTCTCGGCCGGCGGCGCGACGATCTCGACCGGCGCGCTGCCGCCGAGGAACCGGGCGACCTCCTCGAGCGGCCGCACCGTCGCGGACAACCCGATGCGCTGGACCGGGCGCTCCAGCATCGCGTCGAGCCGCTCGAGCGACAGGGCGAGGTGGGCGCCGCGCTTGCTGCCGGCGACCGCGTGCACCTCGTCGATGATGACGGTCTCGAGCCCGCGCAGCGACTCGCGCGCCTGGCTGGTGAGCATGAGGAACAGCGACTCGGGCGTGGTGATGAGGATGTCGGGCGGCGTGGTCGACAGCTTGCGCCGGTCGGCCGCGGCGGTGTCGCCCGAGCGGACGCCGACCGTCACCTCCGGCAACGGTGCGCCGAGTCGGTCGGCGGTGTGGCGGATGCCGGTGAGCGGTGCCCGCAGGTTGCGCTCGACGTCGACCCCGAGCGCCTTGAGCGGGCTGATGTAGAGCACCCGGGTGCGCTGCTTCTTCTCCTTCGGCGGCGGGCTGGTGAGGAGCCGGTCGATCGACCACAGGAACGCGCTGAGCGTCTTGCCCGACCCGGTCGGCGCGACCACCAGCGCGTGGCGGCCCTGCCCGATGGCCGCCCACGCCCCGGCCTGGGCCGGCGTGGGCTCGGCGAACGCCGCACCGAACCAGGTGCGGGTGGCCTCGCTGAACGCGGCGAGCGGGTCGACGTCGGGCATGGCGACAGTCTTCCTCAGACCACCGACACTCCCCATCGCCCGAGGGGGTCGCCCGCGCGGCCGGGTCTCAGCGCTCGCAGGTGGTCCTCACCTCGGCGACGCACCGGTCGCGGCCGGCCCGCCCCCGGGTCCGGTCGCGGCCCGGTCCGCCGAGGAGGACGTCGTCGGTGGTGGTGCCGACGAGGTCGTCGGCGCCGCGTCCGCCCTCGCCCCGGAACCCGAGCGAGGGGTCGTAGCAGGTCCGGCCCGCCGGCCCGCGGCCGGAGATCGAGATCCAGACGCCCTCGATCGTGTCGGCGCCACCGCCTCCGCGCACGGTCCCGCACACCGCCTGCAGGACGTTCGGGCGGCGGTCGCCGACCAGGAGGCCGCCGTACTGGGCGTCGAGGGAGGCGCCCTCGAACCGCGCGAGCCGGGTGGTCGGCGTCGCGGTGCCCGCACCGACGCGGCTGAGCACGCCGCGGGCCAGGTCGACCAGCGGGCGCTGGCGCCGGTAGGGGTGGGCGGCCGCGACCAGGTGGTCGGTGCCGGCGCCGGCGTCGACCCGGCCGCGGTGGATGCCGGCGTTGTCGAGCTCGAGCCGGTCGTCGCCGCCGCCGAGCGCGATGTCGACCGAGCGGGCGCCCCCGACGGTGACCCGGTCGGCACCCGGCGTGCCGATCACCTCGGCGCGAGCGCTTCCCCTCCGCGGACCGAACCGGACCTCGTGCGCGTCGAAGCCGCCCCAGTCTCCGGCGAGCTCCACGCCGTCGACCTCGAGGGTGCTGGTGCGGAGGTCGAGACGCACCCGGGAGGTGGACAGGGCGACGAGCTGGAGACGGTCGTGGTCGCCCGCGCCGGGCCGGATGGTCGTCCGGTCGGGGATCTCGGCGAGCAGCGGCTCGAGGCTGACCTGGTCGCTGCTGCTGCCGAGGTCGACGTCGGTCGCCGGGAGGACGCCGCCGCCGTCGAAGCGGGAGCCGTCGTGGTGGACCTGGTCGGGGCCGGCCGCCGTCCGGACCCGGTCGAGCTCGGTCGCACCGGTGGGGGAGCGCGCGATCCGCACGTGGTCGCGCCCGTTACCGCCGAGCACGAGGTCGCTCCCGGCGCCGGGATACAGGTACGTCTCGGCCCGGTGGGCCAGGACGACCAGGACGTCGTCGCCGTCGTCGCCGCTGACGGTGACGGTCTGGAAGCGCGGCCCGGTGACGCAGACCAGGTCGTCGCCGGCGAACCCGGTGACCGAGCTGCTCCCGGCGGACACGATGACGTCGTCCCCGGCGGTGCCCTCCAGGGCGACGTCGTCGCCGCCGACGATCGTGGCGGGCCGGCCCTGGCAGGTCGGGGGGTCCGCCGGTGCAGCCCCGGCCGGGGTCGGCGGGGCGGCCACCGCCGCGACGGCCAGGGCGAGCGGGACGAGCAACGAGACGGTACGACGCACGTGGACTCCCAGAGTGACGGGGCGGGGTGGTCCCAGGAGGCTGTCACCGGGCGGGTGCGGGCAAACCCGCCCGGCGCCGTTCACCCCAGCGCGGGCCGGAGCATCGGCGGCTGGACCTCGGTGGCGGTGCCGCGCCGGTAGAGCAGCGCCGGGCGTCCGCCGGCACCGCCCGGGCTGCCGGGGCGCGGGTCGTCGGTGGCGACGACGAAGCCGTCGGTGCCGAGCACCTTGCGGCGGAAGTTGCCGAGGTCGGGCGGGGTGCCCCAGACGGCGGTGTAGACCCGGCGCAGCTCGGGGAGGGTGAACGGCTCGGCGACGAAGTCGAGCGCGAGCGTCGTGTACTCGAGCTTGGCGCGGATCCGCTCGCGGGCGTCGGTGAGGATCTCGGCGTGGTCGAAGGCCAGGACGGGCGCGTCCGGGCCGGCCTGGTCCGCCTGGCCGGGCAGGACGTCGTCGACGGCCCACCAGCGCGCGCCGGCGGCGTCCGAGCCGGCCGAGGGCTCCGGCAGGTCGGGCGCGAAGGCGACGTGGGCGACCGACACGACGCGCATGCGGGGGTCGCGGTCGGGGGCGGAGTAGGTGCGCAGCTGCTCGAGGTGGCCCTCGAACCGGTCGACCCCGGTCTCCTCCCGCAGCTCGCGCCAGGCGGCCGTCTCGGCGTCCTCGTCGGGCTCGACGAAGCCGCCCGGCAGGGCCCACGAGCCGGCGTACGGCTCGGCGCCGCGCTCGACGAGGAGCACCGCGAGGGCGCCGTCGCGGATGGTGAAGACCGCGAGGTCGACGGTGACGGCGAACGGGGGGTGCTCGGAGGTGTAGGTGCGCCGGTTCTCGGGGGTGCTCATGCCGTGGCCCCCGCGTCGGTCATCTCGCGCAGCGCGGTCGCGCTCGAGCCGGGCGCGACCCCGGCGTGCATGCCGGGGAGCAGGTGCACGGCCAGGCCGTGCCGGCGGGCGTCGAGCACCGTGGCACGCACGCAGTAGTCGGTGGCGATCCCGACGACGTCGACCTCGGTCACACCGAGCTGGTCGAGCAGGTCGGGCAGCGGGACGCCGTCGGTCGTGACGCCCTCGAAGGCGCTGTAGGCGGCCTCGCCCATGCCCTTGCGGACGTGGTGGGTGATCGCGTCGGTGACCAGCTCGGGGGCGTAGTCGCTGCCCTCGGTGGTCGACACGCAGTGGACCGGCCAGGTGTGCACGTAGTCGGGGTCGGTGCCCGGTTCGGCGAAGTGGCCGTCGTTGGTGCCGTGGGCGTCGTGCCAGTCGCGCGAGGCGACGACGGCGGCGTAGTCGCCCGCGTGGGCGGCGAGGTGCGCGGTGATCGCGGTCGCGACGGCCCGGCCGCCGTCGACGGCGAGCGAGCCGCCCTCGACGAAGTCGTTCTGCACGTCGACGACGATGAGTGCCTTCATGACGTTGCTCCTTCGGCTGGTGCGGGGCTGGTGGCCTCGCTGGTGACGGTGAGGTAGGGGGCGCCCCCGGAGACGCTGCGCGCCTCGGCGGGCAGGGTGGCGAGCGCGGCGGCGCAGTGGGCGCGCACCGTCTCGAGGTCGGGGGAGTGCACGGTGCGGCCGGCCCGGACGGCGGCCACCTGCACCGGCGTCGCGTCGGCGGGAGCCGCCTCGTCGGTCACGAACCACTCGCCGGTCAGGACGCCGTCGTCGTGGCTGCGGTAGGCCGTCTTGCGACCTCCGACCGAGACCTTGTCGTGCGACTTCTTCGCCACCGGCCGCAGCGGCCCGTCGGGTGAGTCGGCGACCGCGACGAGCTTGTAGACCATGCTGGCGGTCGGGTGGCCGGAGCCGGTCGCGACGCGGGTGCCGACGCCGTACCCGTCGATGGGGGCGTCGGCGAGCGCGGTGATGACGTACTCGTCGATGTCGCTGGTCGCGGTGATCCGGGTGCCGGTGGCGCCCAGCTCGTCGAGCAGCCTGCGGGCCGCGGTCGCCTCGTCGGCGAGGTCGCCCGAGTCGATGCGGACGGCGCCGAGGCCGGTGCCGGCGACCTCGACCGCGTTGCGGATGCCCTGCGCGGTGTCGTAGGTGTCGACGAGCAGCGTGGTGCCGACGCCCTGCGCGGCGACCTGGCTGCGGAACGCCTCTACCTCGGAGGTGTGGGCCAGCGTGAACGCGTGGGCCGCCGTGCCGACGGTCGGGACGCCGTGGCGTCGTCCGGCGGCGAGGTTGCTGGTGGAGGCGAACCCGGCGACGTAGGCGACCCGGGCGACGGCGACCGCGGCCTCCTCGTGGGTGCGCCGGCTGCCCATCTCGACCAGCGGCCGGCCCCCGGCCGCGACCGCCATCCGGGCGGCGGCGCTGGCGATCGCGCTGTCGTGGTTGAGCACGCTGAGCACGAGCGTCTCGAGCAGCACGCCCTCGCCGAGCGTGCACCGGACGCTGAACACCGGGCTGCCGGGAAAGTACAGGTCGCCCTCGGGGTAGGCGTCGATGTCACCGCTGAACCGGAAGTCCCGCAGGTAGTCGGCGGTCGCCTCGTTGATGACGCCGTCGCCGAGCAGCCACGCGATCTCGTCGGCGCCGAAGGTGAACCGCTCGATCATCGGCAGCAGCCGGCCGAGGCCGCCGAGGACGCCGTAGCGCCGCCCCTCGGGGAGCCGGCGGGCGAACGCCTCGAACACCGCGGGGTGGTCGGCGCTGCCGTCGGTGACGAACGAGGTGAGCATGGTCAGCTCGTAGCGGTCGGTCAGCAGTCCCGGGGAGACCGTCAGGTCCGGTGTGTCGGGTGGGAGGGTCATCTGCGCTCCTGGCTTGTAGTCATTTTGACTATAACACGGTCGGCACGGCCCACCTAGAGTGCGCGTCGTGACAGTGTCGACCGTGGGGGGCCTGTGCGAAGCGGTGCTGACCGTCGAGGCCGCGCTCGGCTCCCGGACCGCCGCCTGGGACGCCGTCCTCGCGACCGTCGCCGCCGCCCACGGGCTGGGCGGTGCCCCGCCCGGCCTCGCGGACGACGTCCTGGCGCCCTGGCGCGACCCGGCGGCCGCCGAGGAGCTGGGCGTCGTGCACGAGGCGCTGCTCGACGACCGCGGCCGCTCGGGCTCGTTCTACACGCCCGCGCCCCTCGTCGACTGGCTCCTCGACCGGGCGCTCGACCGGGCGCTCGACCGGGCGCTCGACCGGGCGCTCGACCGGGCCCCGGACGGGCCGGCGCCCCGGGTGCTCGACCCGGCCTGCGGCACCGGCAACGTGCTGCTCGCGGCCCTGCACCGGCTGGGGCCGGGCGCTATCGACCGGGTCCACGGCACCGACCTCGACCCCGTGGCGGTCGCCATCGCCCGGCTGCGGCTCCGCCTCGCGGTCCCGGACGTCGAGCCGGCGGTCCTCGAGCGCACCGTCCGGGTCGCTGACGGCCTCGGCGAGCACCCGGCGGCGCCGTACGACGCGGTGGTCGGCAACCCGCCGTTCCTCGGCCAGTTGCGCAGCCGCACGGCCGGGCGGACCTCGGCCGGGCTCAGCGGTGCGGCCGGGCTGGGGGCCTACACCGACACCAGCGCGGCGTTCCTCCACCACTCGCTGGGCCTGGTGCGCCCCGGGGGCGTGGTCGCGCTGGTGCAGCCGCTGTCGGTGCTCGCCGCGCGCGACGCGGGGCGGGTGCGCGCCGCCGTCCGCGAGCGGGGTGCGGTGACGGCGTTCTGGACGTCGACGACCCCGGTCTTCGCCGGGACGCCGGTGCGCACCTGCGCGCCGGTCGTCACGGTCGCGGCGCAGCAGGGGCCCGTGCCGACCTGGACCGGCCCGGACGCCGTGCCCGGCCCGGACGTCGTCCTGCCCGAGGGGGAGTGGGGCGCCCTCGCGGCCCCGGCGCTCGGCGTCCCGCCCGTGCGGCCGCGGAGCGCGGGCGTGCTCGGCGACCTCGGCTCGTGCCACGGCGACTTCCGTGACCAGTACTACGGCCTGGTGCCCTTCGTCCGCGACGGCGGCGCCGGGTCGCCGCTGGTCACCTCGGGCCTCATCGACCCCGCCCGCTGCCGGTGGGGCGAGGCGCCGACCCGCTTCGCGAAGCGGTCGTTCGGCGCCCCGACCGTCGACCTCGACGCCCTGCACGCCGACGGCACGCTCTCGGCGTGGGTCGCACGCCGGCTGGTGCCGAAGGTCCTGGTCGCCACCCAGGGACGGGTGATCGAGGCGGTGGTCGACCGCGACGGCACCTGGCTGCCGTCGGTGCCGGTGCTGTCGCTCTCGCCGCCGGTCGACCGGCTGTGGCACGCCCTCGCGGTGCTGCTGGCCCCGCCGGTCGTCGCGCTCGCCGCCGCCCGGTACGCCGGCACCGCCCTGTCGGTGACCTCGATCAAGCTCAGCGCCGGCCAGGTCGCCGACCTCCCGCTGCCCGCCGACACCGCCGCCTGGGACGACGCCGCCCGGCTCGCCCGCCTCGCGCAGGACGCCGCCGACGACGTCCGGCACGCCGCCCTGCTGGCCGTGGCCGAGCGGATGTGCGAGGCCTACGACGACCACCGGGCGCTGGTGTGGTGGACCGGCCGCCTCGAGGGCCGGGTGCGTCGCCCGCGCTGAGTGCTGAGCGTCCCGGGGAGTTCACGCCTCGACAACGCGTCGTTCATCCGCGCCGAACCTCGTCGTCGCAGATTAGGATCGACCCAGAAGGGGGTGCGGCGCCCATGACCACGTTGACGGGGACGGTGCTGCTCTACAACGCCTCCTTCGAGCCGCTCGGCCGGGTCAGCTTTAAGCACGCGGTCAAGATGCTGGTCCGCGAGGTCGCCGTCGTCCACGAGGCGCACCCCGAGCGGATGATCGGTCCCTACCAGTGGCCGCGCGCGCTGCGGCTGGTCCGCTACGTCGCCACCAAGTGGCTCTACCGGCCCGCCGGCTACACGCGCCACGGCGTCCTGGCCCGCGACCGGCACCGTTGCGCCTACTGCAACGGCCGTGCCGACACCATCGACCACCTGCTCCCGCGCTCGCGCGGCGGCACCTGGACCTGGCTCAACACCGTCGCCGCCTGCGGCTCGTGCAACGAGCGCAAGGGCAACCGCACCCCCGCCGAGGCCGGCATGCGGCTGCGGCTCGACCCCTGGCACCCGACCCGCGCCCAGGTCGCGGCCTGGAGCTGACGGGGCGCGGTGGGTCTCGACTCGGCTCGCTGACGCTCGCCGGCTCGACCACCGGAGCGGGCGAGTTCTCCGGTGGTCGAGCCGCGGGGACGGAGTCACCGCGAGTCGAGACCCTCGCCGTGCGACAGCAGGTCGCGCAGCGGCGGCGGGACGGCGTCCAGCGGCACCGCCTCGGCGAGCAGGGTGGCGTAGGTGAGCTTGTGCCCGCTGCGGGCGCCCAGCCAGCGCCGCAGCCGCTGGTGGTCGGTCCGGTCGCGCTGGGCGGGCTGCTGGGCCATCCGGTCGTACGCCGTCCGCTCGCCCTGGGCGGCGACGATCTCCAGCATCGTGGGGACGCCGACGGCGCGGATCAGCTCGTCCTCGAGGTCGGCGTCGCACACGAAGCGCCGCACGCCACCCGGCGGGCCGGTCTGCGCGAGCACGCGCTCGACGTGAGCGGTCTCAGCGGCGTCGTGCAGGAGCAGCGTCCCGTCCGGTCCGGGCGGCCGGTCGCGCAGGTGGGCGCGCAGGTTGGTGATGCCGTGCAGGACGACGACATCGAGCGGCCCGACCCCGAGCCGTCGCGCGAGCACCTCGACCGCGGCGCGGTCGCTCGCGCCCTCGACCAGGACCACCCTCACGCGCCCACCACGCCGTCGCCGACCTGGACGGTCCGTCCGAGACCGGTCACGGTCTCCTGCGATCCCGACGACACCTGGCTGCCCTCCACGACGACGAGCCGGGCCTCAGCGGTGCACCCGCGCGAAGAGCGCGGTGTCGACCCACCGGCCGAGCTTGTGCCCGACCTCCGGGAGCAGGCCGACCCGCTCGAACCCGCACGCGCGGTGCAGGGCCTCGCTCGCCGGGTTCGGCACCGCCACGACCGCGAGGACGGTGTGGATCCCGTCGGCGACGAGCCGGTCGAGCAGGACGTCGTAGAGGGCGCGGCCGACGCCGCGGCCGCGCGCCTGCTCGGCGAGGTAGACCGACGTCTCGCGGGTGCGGTCGTAGGCGGGGCGGGGACGGTAGGTCGACGAGTACGCGTAGCCGGCGACCTCGCCGTCGAGGGTCGCGACGAGCAGGTGGTCGCCGGTGCGGCCAGGGGCCAGGCGCTGCTCCCAGTACGACAACGGCGCCGGCTCGAGGTCGAACGTCGACAGGGCGGTGCGCACCTGGACGTCGTAGATCGCCTTGATGCTCGGGAGGTCGGCGGTCGTGGCGTCGCGGACGTCGACGGCGAGGGAGGACATGGCCGAATCCTGACGGACTCTGGCGGGAGGTCGAGCGCGGGGGAGCCGCGCCGCTGCCAGACTTCGGACCATGCCCGACGCCCCAGCACCGATCGTCCCCGACGCCAAGGACTGGACCTGGGTGCTCGACACCCCGTGCCCCGAGTGCGGCTTCGTGGCCGCCGACGTCGACGTCGCCCGGGTCGGCGACGCGATCCGCGCCGATGCCGCGACGTGGGCCGTCGTCCTCGACGGGCCGGACCCGTCGGCCCGCCCGCGGCCGGACGTGTGGTCGGTCACCGAGTACGCCTGCCACGTGCGCGACGTCCACCGGCTGTTCGCGGAGCGGGTGCGCAGCATGCTCGACCAGGACGGTCCGCACTTCGCCGGCTGGGACCAGGACGCCACCGCCGTCGAGAGCCGCTACGACCAGGCCGACCCCGCCGTCGTCCGGTCCGAGCTGCTCGCCGCCGCGGACGCCGTCGCCGCGCTGTACGACGGCGTGCCGGCCGCGGCCCTCGACCGGACCGGCTTCCGCAGCGACGGCAGCGCCTTCACCGTCGACTCGATCGCGCGCTACCACCTGCACGACGTCGTCCACCACTCGTGGGACGTGCGCTGAGCCCACCGGTCGCCGCGTACCGTGGGTCCGCGTGAGGCACACCGAGTTCTGGGCGCGCATGTCCGACGCCCTCGGAGACGTCTACCACCGCACCTGGGCCGACCAGGTCGTGCTCGCCGACCTCGACCGGCGCACCGCCCAGGAGGCGCTGGACGCCGGCGTCCCGCCGAAGCAGGTGTGGGCCGCGGTCTGGCGGGCCCTCGAGCTGCCGGCCACGAAGCGATGACGGGCGCACGCGCGGACGTCGCCGTGATCGGCGGCTCCGGCTTCTACTCCTTCCTCGACGACCCGGTCGAGCACGTCGTCACCACGCCGTACGGCGACCCGTCGGGCCCGGTCTCGGTGGGTGAGGTGGCCGGCCGTCGGGTGGCGTTCCTGCCGCGGCACGGGCCGCACCACGAGCACCCGCCGCACGCCATCCCCTACCGCGCCAACCTCTGGGCGCTGCGCTCGCTCGGCGTCCGCCAGATCCTCGCCCCGTGCGCGGTCGGCGGGCTCGGCACCGACGTCGCGCCGGGCGACGTCGTCGTCCCCGACCAGCTGGTCGACCGGACCTTCCGCCGGGTCGGCTCGTACGTCGAGCGCGGCGCCGTGCACCTGCCCTTCGCCGACCCGTACTGCGCCGGCGTCTCGGCGGCGCTCGCCACGGCGGCCCCGGACGTGCGGGCCGGCGCCACGATGGTCGTCGTCGAGGGTCCCCGGTTCTCCACGCGCGCCGAGTCCCGGCACTACGCCGACCAGGGCTGGAGCCTGATCAACATGACCGGCGCACCCGAGGCGGCGCTGGCCCGCGAGATGCGCCTGTGCTACGCCTCGATCGCCCTGGTCACCGACATGGACGCCGGTGCCGAGAGCGGAGGAGGGGTCGGGCAGGAGGAGGTCTTCGCCCGCTTCCGGGAGAACCTCGCGCGGCTGACCGGCCTGCTCTCGACCGCGATCGCGCAGCTGCCCGACCCGACCGGCTGCTCGTGCTCGAGCTGGGCCGACGACGTCGCGCTCACCTACGACGTCCCGGGCTGAGCCGCCGCCGTCCCCGCGACACGACACGCCGCGACGCATCGCGACACGCTGGAGGCGCGTGCCGAACACCTGTTCGAACCTGCGCTAGGTTTTCTCCACAGGCACGACGCGGAGCGAGGTTCTCCACAGGCACGGCAGCGCTGACCAGGCGTTGTCGGTGGCTCCCTCTAGCGTCGTCGATGTGCCTGCAACCCGACGACTGACAAGGAAGTAACACCATGGCTGGTGGAGACCGCGACAAGGCCCTCGACACTGCACTGCTCAACATCGAGAAGCAGTTCGGCAAGGGCTCGGTGATGCGCCTCGGCGACGAGACGCGCGCCCCTCTGGAGATCATCCCGACCGGATCGATCGCCCTCGACGTCGCGCTCGGCCTCGGTGGCCTCCCGCGCGGTCGCGTCGTGGAGATCTACGGCCCGGAGTCCTCCGGAAAGACGACGGTGGCGCTGCACGCCGTCGCCAACGCCCAGGCCGCCGGCGGCATCGTGGCCTTCATCGACGCCGAGCACGCGCTCGACCCCGACTACGCCAAGAACCTCGGCGTCGACACCGACGCCCTCCTGGTCTCCCAGCCCGACTCCGGTGAGCAGGCGCTCGAGATCGCCGACATGCTGATCCGCTCCGGCGCCCTCGACCTCATCGTCATCGACTCCGTCGCCGCGCTCGTGCCGCGCGCCGAGATCGAGGGCGAGATGGGCGACAGCCACGTCGGCCTGCAGGCCCGCCTGATGAGCCAGGCGCTGCGCAAGATGACCGGTGCGCTCAACAACTCCGGGACCACCGCCATCTTCATCAACCAGCTGCGCGAGAAGATCGGCGTGATGTTCGGCTCGCCGGAGACCACCACCGGTGGTCGCGCGCTGAAGTTCTACTCCTCGATCCGCCTCGACGTGCGCCGCATCGAGACGCTCAAGGACGGCACCGACATGGTCGGCAACCGCACCCGGGTCAAGGTCGTCAAGAACAAGGTCGCCCCGCCGTTCAAGCAGGCCGAGTTCGACATCATGTACGGCAAGGGCATCAGCCGCGAGGGCGGCCTGATCGACGTCGGCGTCGAGGCGGGCATCATCCGCAAGGCCGGCGCCTGGTACACCTACGACGGCGACCAGCTCGGCCAGGGCAAGGAGAACGCCCGCACCTTCCTCAAGGACAACCCCGACCTCGCCAACGAGCTCGAGAAGAAGATCCTCGAGAAGCTCGGCGTCGGCCCCACCGTCGACGGCGACAAGGCCGACGACAAGGTCGACGACCTCACCGACACCCCCATCGGCGTCAATGACTTCTGAGTCCTGGCGCGGCGACGTCCACCAGGGCGTTGCCGCCTGGACCCGGCAGGCAGCAGGCGGCCGGCCGGAGGCCGAGGACGGCACGCCGGTGGCCGGCACGAGGCCCTCGAGCCGTCGCGGTGGCGCCGGCCGCCGAGGTGGCGGCGCCTCGACCGACACGAAGGCCCTCGGCCCGGACGCCGACCCCGAGTCGGTGGCCCGCACGATCCTGCTCGACCAGCTGACCGGACGGGCGCGGTCGCGCCACGAGCTGGCCGGCAAGCTGGCCGGCAAGGGCGTGCCCGACGACGTCGCCGTCCGGATGCTCGACCGGTTCGAGGAGATCGGCCTGATCGACGACGCGGCGTTCGCGCGGATGTGGATCAGCGGGCGGCAGTCGGCCAAGGGGCTGGCCCGGCGGGCCCTCGCGCAGGAGCTGCGACGCAAGGGCATCGACGACGAGGTGGTCCGCGACGCGCTCGACGAGGTCGATCCGTCCGACGAGGAGGAGGCGGCCCGTGCCCTGGTGCGCAGGAAGCTGCGCTCCCTGAGCCGGGTCGACGACGTCACCGCGACCCGGCGCCTGGTCGGCATGCTGGCCCGCAAGGGCTACGGCGCGGGTCTCGCCCACGCCGTCGTCCGCGACGAGCTGGCCGCCGCCGGCCGCGACGACGACGTCCTCGGCGACGTCTCCGGCGACGAGTAGGCGCCGTCCGGCGGACCGGCCTACCGGTGGGGCGCCGCACCCGCCACACTCGTCGGCGTGAGCGTGGAGCGCGAGACCCTGACCTACCCCCTGTTCGGTGAGGCCGTGCGCGACCTCGCCCAGCAGGTCGTCGACTCCGGCTACGAGCCGGACCTCGTCCTGGCGATCGCCCGCGGCGGCCTCGGCCTGGCCATGGGTCTCGGCTACGCGCTCGACGTCAAGAACCTGTCGGCGGTCAACGTCGAGTTCTACACCGGAATCGACCAGCGCCTGGCGGTGCCGATCATGCTGCCGCCGACCCCGGCGGCGATCGACCTGTCGGGACTCAAGGTGCTCATCGCCGACGACGTCAGCGACAGCGGTCGCACGCTGGAGCACGTGCGGGCCTTCACCGCCGACCACGTGGCGGACGCACGGATCGCGGTGATCTACGAGAAGCCGCAGACCATCGTCAACGCCGACTACGTCTGGCGGCGCACCGACCGCTGGATCGACTTCCCGTGGTCCGTCGACGGGCCGATCGTCGACCGCCGCGGCGGTCTCGCGCACTGATCGAGCCCGACGTGCCGGTCGAGGTCGCGGTCACGACGGCGGGTGCCGTCCGGCGTGGTGTGGTGCCGGCGGGGGAGGCGTGGCTCACGACCGCCCGCCGACTGGTGCCGGACGCCGTCGTCGACCCGGTCGCGGTCGACCTCTCCGGCCCGCTCAAGCACTTCGTCGTCGACGTCGACCTCCGCGTCGCCGTCCGGCCGATGGTCCACGGCGACCTGCCGGACGTCGTGCGGTGGCGGTCGGCGCCGCACGTGCGCCGGTGGTGGGCCGGCGACGGGCCGGCGACGCCCGCCGCGGTGCGGGAGCGGTACCTGCCGGCGATCGCGGGCGACGAGCCGACGCGGATGTGGGTGTGGGAGGTCAACGGGCGCTCGGTCGGGCTGGTCCAGGACTACCGGATCAGCGACCACCCGGAGTACGCCCTGCTCACGCCGGACCCGGCGGCGGTGGGGGTGGACTACCTCGTCGGCGAACCCGACCGGGTCGGTCGCGGCGTCGGGACCCGCTGCCTGTGGGCCTGGGCCGTGCACGCCCGCGCGCGGTATCCCGAGGTCGCGGCGTTCTTCGCCGCGCCCGACCACCGCAACCGGGCCTCGCTGCGGGTGCTGGCCAAGCTCGGTTTCGTCGAGGGCCTCTGGTTCGACGAGCCGCAGGAGGACGGCACGGTCACGACCGTCGTCGGGTGCACCCTCGACGTCGGGTTGGTGCTCGGCAGCGACGACGATCCTCCCTAGGGTGGGGGCCATGAGCATCAGCGCCGCCGTCCGACTCCGCCCTGGTCCGGTCGACCTGACCTCGATCGAGACCGACGCCGCCCCCGGCTTCGAGGGCCGGAAGGCCGACGGCGAGGCCGCCCTGGCCGCGATGGGCGCCGAGCTCGCCGAGCTGCAGGAGCGGCTGTTCGCCGAGGGCAAGTCCGGCGGCCGGCGCAGCGTCCTGCTCGTGCTGCAGGGGATGGACACCTCGGGGAAGGGCGGCACCCTGCGCCACACGGTGGGGCTGGTCGACCCGCAGGGCGTGCGGATCACGTCGTTCAAGGCGCCGACCGAGGAGGAGCGGGCCCACGACTTCCTGTGGCGCATCGAGCGGGCGCTCCCGGAGGCCGGCATCCTCGGTGTCTTCGACCGGTCGCACTACGAGGACGTGCTGATCGCCCGGGTGCGGTCGCTGGCGACGCCCGAGGAGCTCGAGCGCCGCTACACCGCCATCAACGAGTTCGAGCAGCGGCTCGTCGACGGCGGCACCACCGTCGTCAAGTGCATGCTGCACATCTCGGCGGCTGAGCAGAAGGAGCGGCTCCTGGCCCGGCTCGACGACCCGACGAAGCACTGGAAGTTCAACCCGGGCGACATCGACGAGCGGACGCAGTGGCCGCAGTACCGCGAGGCCTACCAGGTGGCCCTCGAGCGCACCCACACCGAGGCCGCGCCGTGGCACGTCGTCCCGGCCGACAAGAAGTGGTTCCGCAACCTCGCCATCGGCACCCTGCTGCTGGAGGCCCTGCGCGGGCTCGACCCGCAGTGGCCGGCCGCCGACTTCGACATCGCCGAGCAGCGGGGCCGGCTCGTCGACGAGGCGCCGATCGCGTGAGCCGAGACCGGTCCGGCCTGGCGTCGGTGGCGGTGACGCGCTACGTCACGCCGCTGCGCGAGGGCGGCAGCATGCCCGGCATCGTCGAGGGCGACGACCTCGGCACCTACGTCTGCAAGTTCCGGGGCGCCGGTCAGGGTCCGCGGGTGCTGGTCGCCGAGGTGATCGTCGGCGAGCTGGCCCGCCGCATCGGCCTCAACACCCCGGTCCAGGTCGTCCTCGACCTGGTCGCCGACATCGCCCGCTACGAGGCCGACGAGGAGGTGCAGGACCTGCTCACCGCGAGTCTCGGCCTCAACCTCGGCATCGACTTCCTGCCCGGCTCGTTCGGCTTCGACGGCGAGGCCTCCACGTCGTCGGAGGTGGCGGCCCGGGTGGTCTGGTTGGACGCGTTCTGCGCCAACGTCGACCGCTCCTGGCGCAACCCCAACCTGCTGCTGTGGGGTGACGAGCTCTGGGTGATCGACCACGGCGCCTCGCTCTACTTCCACCACGGGTGGTCGAACGGCGTCTCCGACCCCGTCCGCTTCGCCGGTCAGCCGTGGGACGCCGGCGACCACGTGCTGCGCCGCCGCGCGGGCGACCTCACCGCGATCGACGCCGAGCTCAGCGCGCTGGTGACGCCGGACCTGCTGGCCGAGGTGGTCGAGCTGGTCCCGGACACCTGGCTCGAGCCGGTCCCGGGCGCGGAGACCGCCGACGAGCTGCGCGCGGCGTACCTGCGCTTCCTCACCGCCCGCCTCGGGACCCGTCAGTGGCTGCCCGGCGGGACGCCATGAGCGGGCACGCCTACCAGTACGTCGCGCTGCGCTGCGTGCCCCGCGTCGACCGGGAGGAGTTCCTCAACGTCGGTGTCGTCCTCTACTGCCACGCCACCGACTTCCTGGGCGCGGCCTGGCGCGTCGACCCGGCCCGGATCGGGGCCCTCGACGCGCTCGTCGACCCCGACCAGCTCCGCACGGCGCTGGCCTTCGTCGACGCGGTCTGCACCGGGTCCGAGGACGCCGGCAGCGCCGGCGCGGCCCCGGTGAGCCAGCGCTTCGGCTTCCTCAAGGCCCCCCGCAGCACGGTCCTCCAGCCCGGTCCGGTGCACGGCGGCATCACCACCGACCCGGTCGTCCAGCTCGACCGTCTCCTCGACCAGCTCGTCGGCTGACCGAGGTCTTCAGGGTCGAGCAATTGAGCGCCGCAGCGCCACCACCGGAGGTTGAGCAAGCGAGCGCCAGCGAGCGCCGACGAAACCGCAGGCCTGCCGCGCCCCACTCGCCGGGGCCGGCCTGGCCTCGCCGGGCCAGTCGTCTCGACACGCGGGTCGCGACCCCGTCCCTCGGCCGTCGTGATCAGACAGGGACGAGCTCGACGGCGCCGACGGCGTAGCGGGCCAGGACGACGCGAGCGATCTCGGGGTGCGCGCCGAGGGGGGCGGAGACCGCGACGGCCCCGGCCTCCACGGCGAGCTCGCAGGCCCGGTCGGTGAGGACGCCGGGGGTGAGGAAGAGCGAGGCGACGGCGATGTGCCGGCGGCCCTCGGCGCGGAAGGCGCGCACGGCCTCGCCGGTGGCCGGCGGGGCGCTGGCGGCGTACGCGGCGGTGACCGGGAGCCGGTGGTGGGTGCCCCAGAGCCGGGCGAGGCGGGCGACCGACTGGTTGGCGAGCGGGTCGGTGGAGCCGGCGGCGGCGAGCACGAGCGCGTCCAGCTCGCGGATCCGCAGGCTGCGCAGCGCCTCGCGGAGCCGCTCGTCGAGCACCTCGAGGAAGCACGCCTCGAGGCCGAGGTCGGCGCTGACGCGCACCTGCAGGCCGGGGTGGCGCGAGGTGGCGGCGTGGACGGCGTCCGCGACGCCGGCCACCTCGGAGCCGGAGCCGTCCGACAGCACGAGCGGGACGACGACGATCTCGTCGTGGCCGGCCTTGACGAGGCGGTCGACGACGGCCTGGAAGTCAGGACGGACCCAGCGCGCGGTCGACCCGGCGGGGGCGTCGGGGTCGAGGAAGGCGCGCTCGACCCGGAGGTCGGGACGCTGGGACCTCACCTCCTCGACGAGGGCGGCGACGGTCTTGGTGGTCCGGGAGTCGCGGCTCGCGTGAGCGAGGGCTACCAGGGCGGGAGCAGCCATCAGGGCTGCCTCCTCTCAGTCAGGGCCCAGACGAGGGCGGAGCGGGGGATCACGTGTGGATCCCGCACTCGGTCTTGGTGGTGCCGGCCCAGCGCCCGCTGCGCGGGTCCTCGCCGGGCGCGACGCGCCGGGTGCAGGGGGCGCACCCGATCGAGGGGTATCCGTCGTGGACGAGCGGGTTCACCAGGACGCCGTTGTCGGCGATGTACCGCTCGACCTGCTCGTCGCTCCAGCGAGCGAGCGGGGAGACCTTGACCTTGCCCTTCTTCGCGTCCCAGCCGATGACCGGCGCGATGACGCGGTTGTGCGTCTCGGCGCGGCGCAGGCCAGTCGCCCAGGCGTCGTACCGGGCGAGGGCGTCGGCCAGCGGCGCGACCTTGCGCATCGCGCAGCAGCGGTCGGGGTCGGTGCGGAAGAGGTCCTTGCCGAACTCGGCGTCCTGCTCGGCGACGCTCAGCTTGGGGGTGATCGAGAGCAGGTTGACGTTCATCGTGGCGCTGACGGCGTCGCGGGTGCCGATGGTCTCCACGAAGTGGTAGCCGGTGTCGAGGAAGACGACGTCGACGCCGGGCACGACCTTCGCCGCGACGTGGGCCAGCACCGCGTCGCCCATCGAGGAGGTGATCGCGAACCTGTCGCCGAACGTCGCGGCGGCCCACTCGATGATCGTCTCGGCGGGGGCGAGCTCGAGCTCGGCGCCCCAGTGGGACACGAGGTCGCGCAGCTCCTCGGGGGAGCGGCCCTCGGCGGAGACGCCGCGCGCCGCGCGGGCGGTGCGGGTGGTGAGCGTGCTCATCGGACGACTCCTTCCGGGCGCAGCAGACCGAGGGACTTCAGGGAGAAGACGCGCTGGCAGTCCCGGCACTCCCAGGCGCCGTGGGTCGCCTCGTGCGGCCACAGGTTCTGGTCGCCGCAGTAGGGGCAGTGGAACGGGACGGCGCGTTCGCTCATGAGGTCGTCAACACCTTGTCGCCGCGAAGTAGTTCCTCGTCGGCGCGGGCGACCCAGGTGGCGAAGTCCTCGCCGAGGCCGGTGCGGTCCTGGAGGTAGTTGGTGACGACGGCGGTGATGTAGTCGTCGAGCCCGGCGCTGGTGACCTTGTGGGCGCGCAGCTTGCGGCCGAAGTTGGCCTGCAGCCCGGTCGCGCCGCCGAGGTGCACCTGGAAGCCCTCGACCTGCTGGCCCTCGTGCATGACGAGCTGGCCCTTGAGGCCGATGTCGGCGACCTGGGTGCGCGCGCACGCGTTGGGGCAGCCGTTGACGTTGACGGTGATCGGGGTGTCGAGCTCGGGGAAGCGCTGCTCGAGCTCGCCGACGAGGCGGCGGGCGCGCTCCTTGGTGTCGACGATCGCGAGCTTGCAGAACTCGATGCCGGTGCAGGCCATCGTGTTGCGCCGCCAGTTCGAGGGCCGGGCCGAGAGCCCGATCTCGTCGAGGCGGGCGATGAGAGCCTCGAGCCGCTCGGGCTCGACGCCGATGAGCACGATCTTCTGGTACGGCGTGAGCCGGGCGCCGGCGACGCCGAACTCCTCGATCGCGTCGGCGAGCCGGACCAGCAGGGTGCCGGAGATGCGGCCGGCGATCGGCGCGACGCCGACGTACTTCTTGCCGTCCTTCTGGTCGTGGACGCCGATGTGGTCGCGGTGCCCGACGGGGGAGGGAGGCGACTCGCAGGAGACGAGCTCGCGGCCGAGGTACTCCTTCTCGACGACCTCGCGGAACTTCTCGATGCCCCAGTCGGCGACCAGGAACTTCAGGCGGGCGCGCGAACGGAGGCGGCGGTAGCCGTAGTCGCGGAAGACCCCGGCGACGGCCGACCAGGCGTCCGGCACCTCCTCGAGCGGGATCCAGACGCCCATCCTGGCGGCGAGCATCGGGTTGGTGGACAGTCCGCCGCCGACCCAGAGGTCGAAGCCGGGCCCGTGCACGGGGTGGACGGTGCCGACGAAGGCGACGTCGTTGGTCTCGGGGGACACGTCGTGGCTCGGGTGACCGGTGAGCGCGGTCTTGAACTTTCGCGGGAAGTTCGAGAACGCCGGGTCGCCGATGAAGCGGTCGAAGATCTCCTCCAGCGCCGAGCTGCCGTCGATGATCTCGTCGACGGCGACGCCGGCGACCGGGGAGCCGAGGAACGGCCGCGGCGAGTCGCCGCAGGCCTCGAGGCTGCTCAGCCCGGCGGCGTCGAGGCGGTCCCAGATCGCGGGGACGTCCTCGATGCGGATCCAGTGGTACTGGATGTTCTCGCGGTCGGTGACGTCGGCGGTGTCACGGGCGTACTCGACGCCGATCTCGCCGAGGGCGCGGACGGCGTCGTGCGTGAGCAGCCGGCCGTCGGAGCGGACGCGGAGCATGAAGTACTCGTCGTCGAGCTCCTCCTCCTCGAGCGTCGCGGTCTTGCCGCCGTCGAAGCCGGGCGCGCGCTGCGTGTAGAGACCCATCCACCGGAACCGGCCACGCAGGTCGGCGGGGTCGATCGAGGCGAAGCCGCGCTTGGAGTAGGTGTGGAGGATGCGGTCCCGCACGTTGAGCGGGTCGTCGTCCTTCTTGGACTGCTCGTTCTTGTTGAGCGGCTCGGTGTAGCCCAGCGCCCACTGACCCTCGGCGCGCTTGGTGCGCGGGATCTCGGTGTGGACGGGCGGCTTCGACTGGTGGCGCCGATCGGGCATGGGGATGGTCCTTCGCTGGACGGCGGCGCGCGAGGCGGCCACCGGGAGACTGTGTCCGGGGTGGGAGTCAGTAGCCCGGACACATGCTGCTGCGCGTGCGCCCGAAGTCCACGTGGCGGCGTACCACGAGGTGGGCGTGCGTTGCGGCGGTGACCATGGACCGAGTCTCACGGTTCGGACACCGTGTCCACAAACGACGATCTCGTGATGTGAGATCGCGATCCACGATGTGAGATACGCGCCGTGCCTGCGCGCGGGCCCGGGGGCCGCGGTGCGACCCACGTCACACCGACGACCGGTGGCGGGCGGGTGGGAGAATGGCGCGGTGACCCGCCGCACCGCCTCTGCGCTGGTGGGGGCGCTGGTGGCGGCCCTCGTGCTCACCGCCGGCTGCAGCAGCACGCCGTCGCCGCGGTCGGACGCCCCTGCGCCCGAGACCCCGTCCGCCCCGAGGACGGTCGTGGTGACGCCGGTACCGGTGCCTCCCGGCGTGCACCTCTCGTTCGTCCAGCAGCGCATCGACGAGGGCACCCGGCGCGCCCAGGTCCGGGTCGTCAACGGCACCGACCACACCCTGCGGGTGCGCGAGGTCGGCGTCGACTGGGCCGCGTACCCCCTCGCCCTGCACCGCGTCGACTACCCGGTCCACCCGGGCCGGACGGTCGACCTGCGCTACCTGCTCCCGCGGGCGGTGTGCACCGCGGCGGCCGCGCAGGCGCCGATCGGCGGCGTCGCGGTGACCGATCGCGGCACCCTGCGCCGCCCGATGGGTGACGACGGCGTCCGCTTCCTCACCCGGCTTCGCGACACCGAGTGCGCTGCGCGGCGACTCGACGCCGCGGCGACCCTGTCCTACGGGGAGACCTGGCGCCGCGGGAGGCGCGACGGGCGTCCCGTGCTGCGCGGCTCGCTGGTCCTGACCCGTCCGGCGGGACGGTCGGCCGGCCCGCCGCTCCGGATCGCCCAGGTCGACGGGTCGGTGCTGTTCGACGTGAGCCTCGCGGGCGACCGCGCCGGCCGCACGCTCCGTGCGCGTCAGCGACAGGTCGCCGTACCCGTGCTGGTGCGCGACGGCGGACGCTGCGACCCGCACTCGCGTGGCCAGAGCACCCAGACCTTCCTGTTCCGCGCGTTCCTGAGCCTGGACGGCGCCGCCCCGGTCTCGCGACTCGCGCCTCCCGACCGCGCCCTGCAGCTCCTGCTGCTCCGCTTCCTCGACCGCGCCTGCGCCGGAACGCCCTGACGGGGTCGGCGCGCCGGGCTGACGAGCGGCGGCGCTGCCGATGGCGCCCTGCGGTGCCGTGCTGACTAATCTGGGCGACATGGCTGACCTCACCGCGTCTGACATCGCTGGCCTCACCAGCTCCGCCTACTCGCAGGCCCTCGAGGTCATCGCCTCGGTGGAGCCCCGCATCGCCGAGGCGACGCGCAATGAGCTCGCCGACCAGCGCGGCTCCCTCAAGCTGATCGCGAGCGAGAACTACGCCTCGCCCGCCGTGCTGATGACCATGGGCACCTGGTTCAGCGATAAGTACGCCGAGGGCACGGTCGGGCACCGCTTCTACGCGGGCTGCCAGAACGTCGACACCGTCGAGTCGCTCGCCGCCGAGCACGCCCGCGAGCTGTTCGGCGCGGAGTACGCCTACGTGCAGCCGCACTCGGGCATCGACGCCAACCTGGTGGCGTTCTGGTCGATCCTGGCCCATCGCGTCGAGGGTCCTTGGCTGGAGAAGGCCGGCAGCAAGAACGTCAACGAGCTCACCGACGCCGACTGGGAGTCCCTGCGCAAGGAGCTCGGCAACCAGCGCCTGCTCGGGATGAGCCTGGACGCCGGCGGCCACCTGACCCACGGCTTCCGCCCCAACATCAGCGGCAAGATGTTCCACCAGCAGCAGTACGGCACCGACCCGACGACCGGCCTGCTCGACTACGACGCCCTGGCGGCGAAGGCGCGCGAGTTCAAGCCGCTGATCCTGGTCGCCGGCTACTCGGCGTACCCGCGGCGGGTGAACTTCGCGAAGATGCGCGAGATCGCCGACGAGGTCGGCGCCACGCTGCTGGTCGACATGGCGCACTTCGCCGGTCTGGTGGCCGGCAAGGTGTTCACCGGCGACGAGGACCCGGTGCCGCACGCCCACGTCGTGACCACGACGACCCACAAGAGCCTGCGCGGTCCGCGCGGCGGCATGGTGCTCGCGACCGAGGAGTACGCCCCCAGCGTCGACCGCGGCTGCCCGATGGTGCTCGGCGGCCCGCTCTCGCACGTGATGGCCGCGAAGGCCGTCGCGCTCGCCGAGGCCCGCCGGCCGGCGTTCCAGACCTACGCCCAGCAGGTCGCCGACAACGCCAAGTCGCTCGCCGAGGGGTTCCTGTCCCGCGGCGGCTCGCTCGTCACCGGCGGCACCGACAACCACCTGGTGCTGCTCGACGTGTCGGGCTTCGGGCTCACCGGTCGCCAGGCCGAGTCGGCCCTGCTCGACGCCGGGGTGGTCACCAACCGCAACTCCGTCCCGGCCGACGCGAACGGCGCCTGGTACACCTCCGGCATCCGGCTCGGCACGCCCGCGCTCACCACCCGCGGGTTCGGCCACGACGAGTTCGACCTCGTCGCCGACCTGATCGTGCAGGTGCTCCAGAACACCGAGCCCGGCACCACCAAGGCCGGCACGCCGTCCAAGGCGTCGTACCGCCTCGCCGACGGCATCGCCGACCGGGTCAAGGACGCCTCGGTCGAGATGCTCGACAAGCACCCGCTGTACCCGGGGCTCGAGCTCAGCTGACCGCGCGGGGCCTGCGGGGCCCGTGGCAGCCCGTGACCCGAGGCGGTCAGGTGCGGCGGTACTCGACCTCGGGCCGGCCGCCCCCGCCGTAGCGCTGCCCTCGCTCGAGGGTGCCGGTGTCGGCGAGGTGCTCGAGGTAGCGGCGCACCGTGACCCGGGAGGCGCCGACCAGCTCGGCCACCTCGGACGCCGACAGCGCCGACTCCGACGCGCGAACCGCGACCACCACGGCCCGGAGCGTCTCGGTGCTCATCCCCTTCGGCAGGTCGGGTGCGGCCGGGCGCAGGGTGCCGAGCATCCGGTCGACCTCGTCCTGCATCACCTCGTCGGGCGCGGCGTGCAGCCGGGCCCGGTACTCGGCGTACTGCTCGAGCCGGGCGCGGAAGGTGGCGAAGGTGAACGGCTTGAGCAGGTAGAGGACGACGCCGTGCGCGACGGCGTGCCGCACCACGTCGGTCTCCCGCGCGGCCGTCACGGCGATGACGTCGACGAGGTCGCCGGCCGCGCGGAGGCGCTGCAGCAGCCCGAGGCCGTGGCCGTCGGGGAGGTGCATGTCGAGCAGGACCAGGTCGATGCCGCCCTTCTCCAGCAGGCGCGCGGCCTCGCCGGCCGAGCGGGCGACGCCGGCGACGACGAAGCCGGGGATCCGGCCGACGTACGTCGCGTGCGCCTCGGCCGCGAGCTCCTCGTCCTCCACGACGAGCACCCGGACCGCGCTCGCGCCGACGGCGGCGGTCACGACCCGAGCCTCACGACGAACGCGGCGCCGCCGAGCTCGGACCGCTCGACCCGGACGTCGCCGCCGTGGCGGCGGGCGACCTGGCCGACCAGCGCGAGGCCGACGCCGCGGCCCTCGGCCTTCGTGGTCCAGCCCCGTTCGAGCACGTGCGCCTGCTCCTCGTCGCTCAACCCGGCGCCGGTGTCCTCGACGGTGACGAACGGCCGGGTGGTGGTGCCGCCCAGGGTCACGCGGATCCGGCGGTCCGCGCGGTCGGGGATCTCGGCGACGGCGTCGAAGGCGTTGTCGACCAGGTTGCCGAGCACGGTGACGAGGTCGCGGCCCGGCACGTCGCCGGGCAGGGCACCGCGGACGTCGAGGTCGACGCCGCGCTCCCGTGCCTCGGCCGTCTTCCCGAGCAGCAGGGCCGCGACGACCGGGTCACCGACCGCGCCCACGACGTCGTCGGTGAGCCGCTGGGCGACCTCGAGCTCCTCGGTGGCGAAGGCGACGGCGTCCTGGGGTCGGCCCATCTCGACCAGCGACACCACGGTGTGCAGCCGGTTGGCGGCCTCGTGGGTCTGCGCCCGCAGGGAGTCGGTGAGACCACGGACGACGTCGAGCTCGCCGGTCACCGACTGGAGCTCGGTGCGGTCGCGCAGGCTGACGACGGCGCCGACCGAGCGGCCGTCCCACTCGGCCGGCGACGAGCTGACGACGAGGACCCGGTCGCCGGCGAGGTAGAGGTCGTCGGCCTCGGCGGTGCGGCCGAGTGCGGCCTCGACCAGGCCGGGCGCGAGGCCGAGGCTGTGGACCAGCCGGCCCTGCACGTCGTCCGGGAGGTCGAGCAGGCGCCGCGCCTCGTCGTTGACCAGCTGGACGCGGCCGTCGGGGTCGATGAGCAGCAGGCCCTCGCGGACGGCGTGCAGCACCGCGGAGTAGTACTCGTACATCCGCGTCATCTCGAGCTCGCCCATCCCGTGCGTCTGCCGCCGGAGCCGGCGGCTGACCAGCCAGGCGCCGAGCAGGCCGACCCCGAGGACGACGCCCGCGGCGAGCCCGATCGCGACCAGGTCGTCGCGCAGCCGGCGCTCGATCGAGCTGATCGTGATGCCGACCGAGACGAGGGCGACGACGGCGCCGTCATCGAGCACGGGGACGACCGCGCGCATCGACGGGCCGAGGGTGCCGGCGTACTCCTGGGTGAAGGTCTCGCCCGTGGGCGCGCCGCCGAGGTCGCCGATGAACGGCTTGCCGATGTTGGCGGGGTCGGGGTGGGTGAAGCGGGTGCGGTCGGGCGCCATGATCGTCACGAAGTCGACCGCGGTGTCGGTGCGCACCTGCTCGGCGTACGGCTGCAGGTCGACCGACGGGTCGTCGGTCGCGAGCGCGTCGAGGACGGCGGGGGAGTCGGCCACGGACCGCGCCACCGCCACCGCCCGCACGGTCGCGGTGGTGCGCGCGTCGCGGTGCGCGTCGTACCCGGCGAGACCGAGCGAGGCCAGCACCAGCACCAGCACGACCGCCACCTGCAGCACCAGCACCTGGCGGGCGACGGAGAGCGGACGGCGGGGCACCGCTGCATCCTGCCGCACCGACGACGCTTGGCGGGAGGTCAGCCGTAGGCGCTGCCGGTGCCGCCGACGAGGGTGGGGCGGACCTCGACGACCTCGAGCGCCTCGGGCGGGCCGGGGACGGTGTGGGTGGCGGGGATCGGTGCCCACGGTCCGCCGTTGACGCGGTAGCGACCGGTGTAGGTGGTGTCGAGGCTCGGCGAGACGTCGCCCTTGCTGCGGTACTGGTGGACGACGTCGCCCCGCGGGTAGGGCCCGCCGGGGCCGGCAGTGGTCTCGACGGTGGTGTCGCCCCAGTGCCAGGTGAACTCGCTCGGAGTGGCCTCGATGGCGACCTGCTGGCCCAGGAGCCGGACCTGGCGGGTGATCGGGGCGGTGTCGTCGGTGAAGAAGTAGGTGTCGAAGTTGACCGCGGTGCGGCCCTCGGGAGGTTGGATGGTCAGCTCGCTGGCCGGCCACGCCAGCGCCTTGAACGCGCGCACGACCATGCCGGGCGTGACCTGGGGTGGCGCGGCGGGCTCGCCCGGTGCGTCGGTGACGCAGGTCTGTCCGACGACGGCCCCGACTGGAGCGACGACGTCGTACAGGACGCCTTCGTAGCTCTGGCCGTCCGACCCGACCTCGGCACAGGGCTGCGGGTCATAACAGACGTACTGACCTCCCATGCCGCAGCTGACCGTGTATGTGTACTGACCGTTGCCGGAGGCACTCGCTTCCGCCGTCCCAGGTTGGGATGCGCCAGAAGATTGGGTTTGCACGTGCGCTCCCTGCCAGGAAGCACTTCCATCATCGGGATCGGCGGCGGCGTTGCTGGGGATCGCAACAACAAGAAGAGCGATGAGGGCTGCGGACGCTGTGGACCGGGACTTCATTGATCCACTAGCCGATTCAGACGCAACACTTTCCAGCTGCCGTCCTCCAGCCGAACGTTCAGCTGGAATCGATCGGTTCCTCCGGGAAACTGATCGACAGCAGCACCGGCGGAATCAAAGATTGTGGTCGGACCGATCTGGAGGTCGTACTCCATGATGGCGATGCCATCCACTCCGCCCACGCGTTTAATGCGGCGTACCAACTCATCGCCAAGCTCGACGTATCCGCCTGCCGAGTAGACCCTGTCGACCTCATCGGCTAGGTCTTCGCAAGACTGGCAGTTCTGAGTCAAGTCGAGGTAAGGCTGTGTTTCACCGGAGGACTGCATCGCAGACGAGGCTGCTTGGAATCGTCGGATGAACTGCTCCGGCGTCTCGTCCGCTGGCGGCTCAGACGTCGGCTCAGACGTCGGCTCAGACGTCGGCGGAGCGGAGGTCGCCGGGTCGAGGGTGGACGTCGAGGTCGACGGCGGCGGGTCCTCGACCTTCGGCTCCGGATCGCCGTTGCACGCGGCGAGCCCGAGGGCGAGGGCGAGGGCCGCGGCTGGGGCGGCGAGCTGTCGAGGGTGCATCCGCGTGGTCCTTCCGAGTGACCGACGTCAGGGCACGCAAGTTACTCCGACCGCGGCCGATCGGGAACCGGAGAACCCGGCCCTGTGGAGAACGGCGTGGCGGCGGTGTGGTGGCGAACACAACGAACACAAGGGTGACCGGCGTCACAGCAGCCACCAGGGTGACGGGTGTCGGGACGTGCCCGGCCGCCCCCGGGCACCACCAGGAGGATCGATGAGCACCACGCCGTCGGCGCACGCGCCGCAGTCCCCACCGCGTCAGGTCAAGAACCGCACCCACTACCTCTACCTCGCGGTGATCGCGGCCGTCGTCCTCGGCATCGCGGTCGGGATCCTGTTCCCGACCTTCGCGGTCGAGCTCAAGCCGCTCGGCGAGGCCTTCGTGGCCCTCATCAAGATGATGATCCAGCCGGTCATCTTCTGCACGATCGTGATCGGCGTCGGCTCGGTGGCGAACGCCGCCCGGGTCGGCAAGGTCGGCGGGCTCGCGCTCGGCTACTTCATCACGATGTCGACCTTCGCCCTGGCCATCGGCATGGTCGTCGGCAACATCCTGCACCCCGGTGACGGCCTCAACCTGGACGACGAGGTCGCCGGCGCCGGCCAGGAGCAGGCGAAGGCCGGCCACGGGAGCACGTCGGAGTTCCTGCTCGGCGTCATCCCCGACTCGATGCTCTCCTCGCTGACCTCCGGCGAGGTGCTCCAGACCCTGCTCGTCGCCCTGCTCGTCGGGTTCGCGCTGCAGCGGATGGGCCGGGCCGGCGAGCCGATCCTGCGCGGCATCAACACCATCCAGAAGCTGGTCTTCCGCGTCCTGGCGATGATCATGTGGGCCGCCCCGGTCGGCGCCTTCGGAGCCATGGCCGCCGTCGTCGGCGCGACCGGAGCCGACGCGCTCAAGAGCCTCGCGGTGCTGATGATCGGGTTCTACGTGACCTGCGCGCTGTTCGTCTTCGTCGTCCTCGGCACCATCCTCAAGCTCGCCACCGGCGTGAACCTCTTCAGCCTGCTGAAGTACCTCGGCCGCGAGTTCCTGCTCATCGTGTCGACGTCGTCGTCGGAGTCGGCGCTGCCCCGCCTGATCGCCAAGATGGAGCACGCCGGCGTCGACAAGCCGACCGTGGGCGTCGTCGTACCGACCGGCTACTCGTTCAACCTCGACGGCACCGCGATCTACCTGACCATGGCCTCGCTGTTCATCGCCGAGGCGATGGGCGACCCGCTGTCGATCGGCGAGCAGATCTCGCTGCTGCTCTTCATGATGATCGCCTCCAAGGGCGCCGCGGGCGTCACCGGCGCCGGCATGGCCACCCTCGCCGGCGGCCTGAGCTCGCACCGTCCGGAGCTGGTCGACGGCGTCGGCCTCATCGTCGGCATCGACCGCTTCATGAGCGAGGCCCGCGCGGTCACCAACTTCGCCGGCAACGCCGTCGCCACCGTGCTCGTCGGGCACTGGACCGGCGGCCTCGACCGGGCCAAGCTCGACGCCGTGCTCGGCGGGCACGACCCCTTCGACGAGACCACGATGCTCGACGACCACGAGCCGGAGCCGGTCGAGGCGGGCGACTCGACACCGGGGGGCGCGCTCGAGAAGGAGCCGGCCAAGGCCTAGCCGGCCGGACGTCGTCCATCTCACCCGAGTGGTGGGGCCGCGGATCCCCGATCCCGGCCCCGCCACTCGTTAGCGTGGCGGTCATGCCCTCGGAGCCCTCGGACGACGCCGCCGCGGCGTCGTCCCGGGCCCCCGACCTCGCCCGCCGGGCCGCCCACACGCTGTGGCGGCTGGTCGTCACCACCGTCTCCTCCTGCCTGCGCTACCGGGTGACCGGGCTCGCCGCGGAGGGGGCGTTCTTCGCCGTCGTGTCGGTGCCGCCGCTGGTGTTCGCGCTGGCCGGCGGGATCGGCTACGTGTCCGCCCGGTTCAGCGCCGACCAGGTCGAGGACGTCCGGCGCGCGATCCTCGACTTCACCTCGACCTTCCTCACCGACTCCGCCGTCGACAAGGTCATCGACCCCACGATGGAGTCGGTGCTCGACGGCGGTCGGCTCGACGTCATCTCGCTGGGGTTCGTGCTCTCGCTGTGGTCGGGCTCGCGCGCGCTCAACGTCTTCGTCGACACCATCACGATCATGCACGGGCTCGGCGGGCACCGCGGGATCGTCAAGACGCGGGCGCTCTCGTTCGTGCTCTACATCCTGGCGGTGATCACGGGCGCGATCTCGATCCCGCTCGTCATCGCCGGTCCGGGACTGGTGCGCGCCTGGCTGCCCGAGCGGGCCGACTTCCTGATGCAGTTCTACTGGCCGATCGTCATCGTCGTGTGCGTCTGCTTCCTCGCGACGCTCTACCACGTGTCGGTGCCGGTGAAGACGAACTGGAGCTTCAACCTGCCCGGTGCGACGTTCTCGCTCGTCGCGTGGATCCTCGGCTCCTACGTCCTGCGCTGGGTGCTGACCGCGACGGCGGCCGACTCCAAGTCGATCTACGGCCCCCTGGCCGCACCGATCGCCGTCCTGCTGTGGCTGTACCTGGTCGCGATCGCGGTGCTGATCGGGGCGGCCGTCAACGCGGCGTTCGACCAGGTCTTCCCGCAGAAGCACACCACTCGGGCCCGGCTCGAGCTGATGACGCGGCTGCGGACGGTGATGACCCGCGAGACGACGCCGGTCCCTCCCGAGCGGCCGGACCCGCCCGACCCGCCCGCCCTGACCCAGCCGGTGCGGGTGGTGCGCCGTGCCGCGCCGACCGAGCCGGCGCCGTCCGAGCGTGCCGTCGGCGACCCGCCGCCCCGCACCGACTAGGTTCACCCCGTGAGCCACACCGACTCCGAGGGCGCGCGGAGCAGCAGCCGGGGGAAGGTCAACCTCCCCGAGCGCAACCGCTCACCGTGGTGGCAGCTGGGCAAGCGCCTCCTCATGGCGCTGGGCATCCTGGTCGGCACCGTCGCGCTGGTCTACTTCGACCGCGAGGGCTATAACGACAACGGCGACCCGACCAACACCATCAGCCTGATCGACGCGTTCTACTACACGACCGTCACGCTCAGCACGACCGGCTACGGCGACATCGCTCCCGCCAGCGACAATGCCCGCCTGATCAACGCCCTCGTCATCACCCCGGCCCGCATCGCCTTCCTGGTGCTGCTCATCGGGACCACGCTGGAGGTGCTCGCCTCGCAGGGGCGCGAGCTCATCCGCATCGCTCGTTGGAGGAAGACCGTGGGTCACCACATCGTCGTCGTCGGCTACGGCACCAAGGGACGAAGCGCCGTCGAGACGCTCGTCAACAACGGCTACGACCGCGAGAGCGTCGTCATCGTCGACCCCAGCGCCACCGCGCTCGCCGAGGCGCACGCCGACGGGCTGGCCGTCGTCACCGGTGACGCGACGCGCCGCGAGGTGCTGCGCCGCGCCGGCGTCGCCGACGCCGACCAGGTCATCATCACCACCGACCGCGACGACTCCAACGTCCTCGCCACGCTCACCGTGCGCCAGCTCAACCCGGACGCCTGGATCGTCGCCGCCGTCCGCGAGCAGGAGAACGCGCCGCTGATGCGCCAGTCCGGCGCCAACTCGGTCATCACGTCCTCGGACGCCGTGGGCCGGCTGCTCGGTCTCTCCACGCTGTCGCCGACGCTCGGCACCGTGATGGAGGACCTGCTGACCTACGGCGAGGGCCTCGAGGTCGCCGAGCGCGAGCTCCTGGTGTCGGAGGTGGGCAAGCAGCCGCAGGGCGTGGCCGACCAGGTGATCGCGGTCGTGCGCGACGAGAAGGTCTACCGCTACTTCGACCCGGTGGTCGCCCTGCTCGCCCGCGGCGACCGGCTCGTCGTCGTCCGGCCGGCCAAGGAGCTGCCCTGGGCGCCGCGTCCGGGCACCCACAACGAGGATTTCGCCTCCGACGAGGACTGACGCGGGCGGACAACCACGTACACCACGGCCGATCGGGGCCGACCGGGGCCGCCGAGGCCCGGAGCTACGCGGCGCCGCAGCGGCACGTGGCCCGAGGTGTACGTGCTTGTACGAGAGCGACGGCCGCGACCAGCACCCGGCGGACGTACGCGGGGTCGAACATGGCGTCCTCCCAGGCGAGGCGGAGGACGAGCCACCCGTCGACGACGAGCAGGTTGTAGCGCCTCGCGTCCTTCGCGAGAGCCGCCCGACCGCCGTGCCACTCGAACGAGTCGCACTCGATCGCGATCCTCAGCTCCTCGTCGACGAGGTCGGGCCGCGCGGTGCTCCAGGGGGTCCGGACCGTCCGTTGGGGGCGCACCGTCAGGCCCGGCACGTCGAGGGCGATCGCCCGGGTCACGGACTCGAACGGGTTGGCTGCGTCGGCGTCGACCTCGGCCAGCACCCGGCGGGCCTGCCGCGAGCCGTGCCCGCTGCAGGCGGCCGCGCGGCGCAGTGCAGCCGGGTCGGCGTCGTGGCGCAGCGCGGAGTCGGCGACGGCCAGCGCCTCGTCCCACGGCAGCCGGGTGAGGCAGTGGCGCAGCGTGGTCTCGACGTCGGTGGCGACGCCGTCGACCAGGTCGCCGGGGTGCAGGTCGTAGCGGTGCAGGTCGACGCCGTCGCGGCGCGCCCGGCTGATCTTGCGGCCGCGCGGCACGGCGACGTGGGGCCGCTCGGGCACGAGCTTGACCTCCCAGCCGTGGTGGAGCGCCGCGCTGGTCAGGCAGAGCACGCCGCCGACGCGCTGGGCGGCGCGGACGGCGGCGCCGGTGGCCGCGGTCGTGTAGCGGCCCCTGCCGGAGGCCACGACCAGGCCGGCGGCGAGCGCGGCGTCGACCTCGGCGCGGGACGTCGCGGCGACGAGGGCGGCTCGCGGGAGGTACCCGCCCGCCTCCTCGATCAGCTCGACCACCGTCACCGGACCAGGATCGACGATCAGTGGCCCGGCTGCGTCCCGTCCTCCACAGGGGGCGTCCACCCCGGGAAAAAGAGTCGGACCGCCGGAGTCTCGGGTCTCCAGCGGTCCAACAGGAGCAACGATAGCCGGGCGGCGCAAGGCGCGCAGCGAAATACCGAAGATCGGGCCGACGACCACCGAGCCCGGCCGTACGAGGGCAGGGGAGCACGGAGCCCCACCAGATGGAGCCGGCGGGGCGCCGTGGGTGCGACGCAGCCATGGGGGACGTTGCTGCGTCGAACCGTTCTCGAACCTAACGCCCCCGGGGGGATGCCACCACCCCAAGATCGGCGACGCTCCTCCGTACAGTCACGTGCATGCCCTACGAGCTCCGAGGCTGGGTCGAGACCACGATCGAGGTCGTCTACGTCGACGACCTCGACCAGGAGGCGCGCTTCCTCGACGGACTCGCGTCCGACCCGGCGTTCGTGGGCGTGACGGTGCTGCCGACCGTCACCGCCGGCCCGAGCCTGAACGCGATGGTGGAGGGGCTCGAGGACCGCAGCGTCTACCTCCGCATCGCGACGCCCGCCGTCACCGTGGCCGATCTCGTCGCCGCCGTCCAGGAGTGGGCGGCGACCTGCTTCCCCCCGGCTCCCGAGGACTGAGGGCCCGGACGCCGCCCGTCGGCCCGTCGGGGGCCTCTGGAATGCTCTGCGGCGCGCGGGACGCCGCGCACGACGTCCCGGGGGAGGGCAGATGAGCGAGGTCGCCGCAGAGCTGGCGCGGGTCAAGGACGCCTTCGCGCAGCCCACCCTGGCCCTGCTCCACCAGCGCCAGGCGCACGTCGTCATCACGATCTTCCGCACGGCGTTCGGGCGCAACAACAAGCCGATCCCGACGGCGCGACTGCACGCGCAGGTCGAGGAGCACCTGGCCGCCGTCCGGCTGGCAGGGGAGGGCGACGTGCCGCAGGGGAGTGGCCGCGACCTCTGCCACCGCTGGATGCGCGGGCAGTGGCTGGTGCGCTCGCTCGACGAGACCGGTCACGAGGTCTACACCCTGACCTCCCACGCCCAGCAGGCGCTCGAGCTGGTCAAGAACCTCTCCCGTGATCGCGCCACGCTCAGCGAGCACCGGATCTCGACGATCCTCGGCTCGGTGCGCCGGTTCAACGCCGAGGCCAACCCCGACCGCACGGCGCGGGTCACCATCCTCAACGCCGAGATCGCCCGGCTGCAGGCCGAGCGCGACCGGCTGGTCGAGGGCGCCGAGCTGGTCGGTGCCACCGAGGACTACATGCTGGAGGGGTTCACCGAGCTGCTGTCGCTGGTCTCGGCGCTGCCGAGCGACTTCGCGCGCGTCGAGGAGCGGTTCAGCACCATTCGCGGCGAGATCCTCGCGGCGTTCCGTGCGGAGGACCGGCCGGCCGGCGAGGTCATCGACGACTACCTGACCCGCGCCGACGCGCTGATGACGGCCACCCACGAGGGGCGGGCGTTCGAGGGCGCCTTCGCCCTGCTGCGCGACGACGCCCTGGTCACCCAGCTCCGCGAGGACCTCACCGCACTGCTCGAGCACCCGCTGTCCGGCGCGATCCTCAGCGAGGCCGAGCGCGCCGAGCTGCGCGGCACCGTGCGGCTGGTGCGCGACGGCCTCGACCGGGTGCTCGCCCAGCGCTCGCGCGTGACGGCGACGCTGAAGGAGTACATCGTCTCCCACGACGCCGTCCGCGACCGCGAGCTCGAGCAGACTCTGCGGCAGGTCGAGTCCGAGCTGACCACCTGGATGGCGACGACGGGTCCGCGCGCCACGCACGACGTGGCCCTCCTGCCGATGCGCGCCGGGGTCGACCACCTGCGCGAGCGGTTCCACGACCCCGCCGACGACGTGCTGCCCGACCGCCTGGGCGCCGGCGACCCCGACGACGCCCCGCCGGTGTCGCTGGCCGGGCTGATGGCGCAGGGCGGCCCGCAGCTGACGTCGCTGCGCGAGCGGCTCGACGAGGCGCTGCGCTCGCTGCTGCCGGCGGCCTCGCTGGGCGAGCTGTTCGCGGGCTTCGAGCCGTCGCTGCGTCGCCCGGTGGAGATCCTCGGGCTGCTCCACCTGGCCGCCGACCACGAGTGGGAGGCCGACGACGTCGCGGAGTCGTTCGCCGCCGTCCGGCCCGACGGCACGCGCCGCACCTTCGCCGTGCCGCGGCTGCCCCTGCCCGACCCCGACCTGCGAGAGGCGACCCGATGAGTGTCGACACCGACATCGACGTCCGAGACGAGCGCGACGGGGACCTCGACGGGGGCCCCGACGGGGACGTCCTCGACGACGGCTCGGTCTCCCTCTTCGAGGGTGACGAGGGCGGGCTCGAGCACGCCCAGCGCCACGCCCTCGTCACGCTGCTCAAGCAGCGGTTCATCAGCGCCCGCACCCACCCGCGCGACTGGCAGGTGCTCCTCGACCACGAGCGGGTGCTGCGCTCGCGGCTCAACGACCTGTTCCTCGACCTCGCCGTCGACCGGACCCGCGAGGTCGCGTGGAAGCGGCAGGCGGTCTCCGAGACCGGCAGCCGCTTCCCGACCCTGCTCTACGACGCCGCCTGGTCGCGCGAGGAGACGCTGGTGCTGGTGCACCTGCGCGACCGGCTCCGCGCCGGGCACGCCGGCGGCGACGCGCGGGTCCACGTCGACCGGGAGGACGTCGTGGCCTACGTCGAGACGTTCCGGCCGCCGCACGCCACCGACGAGGCCGGCGACGAGAAGCGGGCCCGCGCGGCCGTCGCCACCGTCGTGAAGTCGGGCCTGCTCATCGGCGCCGTCGGCGACGACCGCTACGAGATCAGCGAGGCCGTCGAGCCGCTGCTCCCGCTCGAGCTGCTCCAGGAGCTGCTGGAGGCGCTGCGCGAGGCGAACGGCACGACCCCCGTCGAGGACGAGGCCGACGTGCCCCTCGACGTGGCGGTCGACGAGGCAGGGGAGGGCTGAGATGTCGATCGACGAGGTCGAGCACGTCGAGGGCGTCGAGGACGTCGAGGCCGTCGAGGACGACGTCGACGGGGAGCCGGGCGAGGGCCTGTTCGAGGAGCGGGTCGTCTCGGCGCCGGCCGACGACACCGTGCAGTGGCGGGCGACGCTGCTGCAGCTGGTCAACTGGGGCGGCTTCGGTGGGCTCACATCGGTGCCGCTGCGCGGCGACACGACGATGATCTCGGGCGCCTCCGGTGTCGGGAAGAGCACCGTCCTCGACGCCTACACCGCGCTGATGATGCCGTCCGACACCAAGTTCAACGGCGCCTCCAACGACGCCGTCGCGGGCCGGGCCCGCGGCGTCGGGCAGCGCAACCTGCTCTCCTACCTGCGCGGCGCCGTCGACGTCGTCGACGACCCGCGCACCGGGCGGCCCGTCGAGGTGCTGCTGCGCGGCAGCGGCGCCGACACCTGGGGCGCGGTGGCGATGACGTTCGTCAACGACCTCGGGGGTCGGTTCACCGCGGCACGCATCTACTACGTGCCGCGGCGCGCGACGCGACCGGCCGACGTCCAGATGCAGCTGGCGACCTACGAGGGGCCGCTCGCGCTGGAGACGCTGGAGGTCGCCGTCCCCGAGCGCTTCCACGCCCACACGCTCAAGAAGCTCTACCCCGGCCTGCGGGTGCACCGCACCTACGCCGAGTTCTCGGCGGTCCTGCACGCCCGGCTCGGCATCGGCGCCAACGGCGACGGCGCCAAGGCGCTGCGGCTGCTGGCGCGCATCCAGGCCGGCAACCAGGTGCGCAGCGTCGACGAGCTCTACAAGGACATGGTGCTGGAGCGGCCGTCGACCTACGCCGCGGCCGACCGCGCCATCGAGCACTTCGACGACCTCGACACGGCGTACTCCGCGATGCGCACCGAGGAGCAGAAGCTCGACCTGCTCGAGCCGATCACCGGGCTCCACGAGCGCCGGGTCGCCGCGGCGAGGCGGCTGGCCGAGCTCGACTCGTACGGCGTCACGCAGGCCGGCGACACCCCGCTGCGGCTGTGGCTGCTGCGCACCCACCGGCGCCTGCTCGAGTCGGCCGTCGTCACCAACCGTGCCGACCGCGCCGCGACGTCCGAGGCGCTGACCGCCACCCGGTCGGCCGAGGCGAGGCTCGTCGGCGACCTCGAGGCCGCCAAGGAGGCCCACCGCGCCGCCGGCGGCGGCGACCTGCAGGCGCTGGCCGCGCAGGTGGAGCACGAGCGGGTGATCCGCGAGGAGCGCGGCAACCGGCTCGCCGAGCTGGAGGAGCGGGTCTACCCGCTGGTCGGGCCGACCGACACCCTGACCGACCCCGACCTTCCTGACCTCGACTCCGCGCTCGACTCGGCGTCCGCGTTCGCCGACCTGCAGGTGCTCGCGCGCAAGCGGCTGGCCGCGGCCGACGAGCAGCAGGTCGCCCTGCGGGCCGAGCACCAGGCGGTCCTGCAGCACCAGGTGCCGCTCATGTCCGAGCAGGCCGAGCTGCGTCGGGAGCGCGCCTCGCTCGAGACCCGGGCCGGGCGGGTGCCCGCGCAGCTCGACGGACTGCGCGCGGCGGTCGCCGAGGCGAGCGGGCTCTCGGCCTCCGAGCTCCCGTTCGTGGCCGAGCTGATCGACGTCGCCCCCGAGGAGACCCGGTGGCGGACGGCGATCGAGACCGTCCTCGGGGCGACCGCGCGCACGATGCTGGTGCCGCTCGACCGGCTCGCGTCGTTCTCCGCGGCGATCGACGGGCTGCGGCTCCCGGGGCGGCTGACCTTCGAGGGCGTCGAGCTCGACCTGCCCGACGCCGGCCCGGCCGATCCCGAGCGGGTGGCCGGGAAGCTGCTCTTCAAGGACTCCCCGTTCTCGGGGTGGGTGCAGCGGCACGTCGCCGAGTCGGGGCGCAACGCCCGGTGCGTCGACGACTCCCGGGGCCTCGACGGTCCCGGCTTCCGGGTCACCGCCGCCGGCCAGACCCGCAGCGGCCGACGGGGCGCGCACGGCCGCGGCGACGTCCGCAACATCATCGGCTTCTCCAACGAGGAGGCGATCGCCGAGCTCGACGCCCAGCTCGTCGACGTCGGACGCCGCCTCGACGAGGTCGGCGCCCGGCTCGACGAGGTCCGACGCCGCGAGCGCGTGCTCGGGCTCCAGGGCAAGGCCTACGACGCCATCGCGATGGCGCGCTTCGACGACGTCGACGTGGCCGGCAGCGACCGCCGGATCGTCGAGCTCGAGCAGCGCCGCGCCGACATCCTCACCTCCGACGACCAGCTGCAGGTGCTGCAGACGCAGATCGACGACCTCGACGCCCGGCTCGACACGACCCGGCAGGAGCGGTTCGGCCTGGAGCGGCACCAGCAGGCGCTGAACGCCGCGCACGGCGAGCTGGTCGAGTCCGAGGACGCCGTCAACGACCGTCTCGACGCCGTGGAGGCCGCCGGTCGCGTGGTGCTCACCGACGAGCAGCACGCCGGGCTGGCGGCCGAGCTCGCGGCCGCGGTCGCGCCCGCCGACCCCGACGACCTCGACCGGTTCGGGGAGAGCTCCCAGCGGCTGCGCGACCGCCTCCTGGCGGCGGTGTCGTCGGTCGACGGCGAGGCGCAGCGCGTCGACGGCGAGCTGGCCGGCATCTTCCGCGCCTACAAGCTCCAGTGGGACTCGCCCAACCTCGGCGCGAGCGCCGACTCCTACCCCGACTACGCCCGCATCCTCGACGAGATCCGCGGCAAGGGGCTGGCCGCGCGGCGCTCGGAGTGGCGGCGCCGGCTGACCGAGTGGAGCGGCCAGGACCTCGTGCCGCTGGTCGGTGCGATGGCGGCGTCCATCGAGGACATCGAGGACCGTCTCGAGCCGATCAACGCGATCCTGCGCCGCCTCGAGTTCGGGGCGTCGCGCGACCGGCTCCGGATCCGGCTGCGGCGGCTGGCGCCGGCGCACGTCCAGGTGTTCATGCGCGACCTGCGCGCGCTGTCGGCCGGCTCGACCACCGAGCTTTGCGAGGCCGACCTCGAGCGGCGTTTCGACGACCTCAGCCGGTTCATGCAGCAGCTGCGCAGGCCCGCCCAGGCCGGCGACCCCACGTCCGGTCCGGCCTCGACCGACCGCGACCGCCTGCTCGACGTACGCCGCCACGTGGAGATCAGCGCCGAGCGCTACGACCACCTGACCGGCGAGCTCCGCGCGACGTACCGGACGCTGGGGGAGAAGAGCGGTGGCGAGAGCCAGGAGCTCGTCGCCTTCATCGTCGGCTCGGCGCTGCGCTTCCGCCTCGGCGACGAGATGCGCTCGCGGCCGCGCTTCGCGCCCGTCTTCCTCGACGAGGGTTTCGTCAAGGCCGACTCCGAGTTCGCCGGCCGCGCCGTCCAGGCCTGGAAGGGCCTCGGCTTCCAGCTGATCATCGGCGTCCCCCTCGACAAGGTCACCGGCCTCGAGCCCCACATGGACGACCTGCTCGCGATCACCAAGAACAGCACCACCCACCGGTCGTGGATCACCCCGATCAGCGACGTCGACCGGATCGACGAGTAGGGCGCGCCGGCTGGTGGCACAGCGAAGGCCGGCTCCCTGGTGGGAACCGGCCTCGGTGCTCGGAGCTGCTGGTGGACGATACTGGGTTTGAACCAGTGACCTCTTCCGTGTCAAGGAAGCGCGCTACCACTGCGCCAATCGTCCGTGTGGAGTTGTGGTGTGGTGCTGTGGAGGTGGGTACGGGATTTGAACCCGTGTACACGGATTTGCAGTCCGTTGCCTCGCCTCTCGGCCAACCCACCATGCTTCTGGCTGGAGGTCGGGCTTAGGCCCAGGCCCTTCAACACTGACCTCTCCGAGCGGACAACGAGACTCGAACTCGCGACCTCAACCTTGGCAAGGTTGCGCTCTACCAACTGAGCTATGTCCGCCTGCTTGCTCCGTCCCGGCGCCTTGCGGCCCCGTTTCTGAGTGCGTGAGAACAGTAGCCGATGCCTCGGGTGAGGCCCAAACCGACCCCCGCGTCGTCGTGTCGCTCGCACGGTGACTCCATCCCCGCGGCTCGACAGCGGACCGACTCCCGTTGGTCGAGCAGCGGACGCTCCGGGACCGACCCCCGTTGGTCGAGCCGGCGAGCGCCAGCGAGCCGAGTCGAGACCACCGGGGGTCGGTCTCCCTACAGTGGCGTCCATGCGCGCCTGGATCGACGGACACCTGCTCGACGACCCGAAGGGCCCGGCGGTGAGCGTGGTCGACCACGGCCTGACCGTCGGGGACGGCGTCTTCGAGGCGGTCAAGGTGGTGGACGGGCAGCCGTTCGCGCTCGGGCTGCACCTCGACCGGCTGCAGCGCTCCGCGGCGGGCCTCGGGCTGCCGGTGGTCGACCTCGCGATGGTGCGCGAGGGCGTGGACGCCGTCCTGGACGGCCAGGACCTGGCGCTCGGCAGGATCCGCGTCACGGTGACCGGCGGTCCGGCCCCCCTCGGGTCTGGCCGCGGCGAGCACCCCCCGACGCTGGTCGTCGTCGCCGCGCCGATGGACCCGACCTCCGACACCACGAGCGTCGTCACCGTGCCGTGGCCGCGCAACGAACGCGGCGCCCTCGCCGGGCTGAAGACGACGTCGTACGCCGAGAACGTCGTCGCGCTGGCCGAGGCCCGCCGCCGGGGCGCCACCGAGGCGATCTTCGCCAACCTGGCCGGCCACCTGTGCGAGGGAACCGGCTCCAACGTCTTCTACGTCGTCGACGGCGAGCTGCGGACCCCGACGCTGGCGAGCGGCTGCCTGGCCGGCGTCACCCGCGCCCTCCTGCTCGACTGGTACGGCGGTGTGGAGGTCGACGAGCCGATCGGGGTCGCGGAGGCGGCCGACGAGGTGTTCCTCGTGTCGACGACGCGCGACGTCCAGGCCGTCACGCGGTGGGGCGACCGCGAGCTCGCGGTCGGGCCGCTCACGCGGGAGGCCGCGGCCGCGTGGAGCGCCCGCGAGCCCGAGCTGCTCGGTAAGTAGAACGGCTCAGGGGCGGGGGAGCAGCGAGGCGACCAGGTCGTCGACGTCGACGACCTCCTCACCCGGCCGCACGGTGAGCCAGGTGCGCCCCAGGAACGACAGCAGCTCGCTGACCCGCGCGTCGACTCGCAGCAGGCCCTCGGGGGAGTGGAACACCATCCGGAGGACGGCGCGGCCGTCGTCGTCGACGTCGGGCCGCAGCCGGACGTCGCCCTCGCCGGCCGGCTCGCCGAGCCCACGGGTCAGCAACGAACGCGACACCACCCACAGGACCTCGCCGGAGGGCACGTGGAACGTGACCTGGACGGCGTACGGATCGTCGGCGTCGTAGGCGAACGTGGCCATGAACACCATCGGGCGTCCGAGTTCGTCGTCGCAGTGCAGGGCGATGTCGGCGGTGACCGCGGGAGCAAGCGGTGGTGGCGTCATGGGAGCAGTTCCTCGTCCGAGTGAGGGCCAGGCGTAGGGGGACAGTGCTGTCCCCTCCCTGACAGAGACGCAGCCGGGCGCCGATCGGTTGCCAGATCGCACCAACTATTTTCGGTTGTCCTTCCCACGGACCACCGGGTGGGAGTCGGCCAGAGCCATGCGTTAGAGTCTGCGACTGCACCCGGGGCGATTGGCGCAGTGGTAGCGCGCTTCGTTCACACCGAAGAGGTCACTGGTTCGAACCCAGTATCGCCCACTCCGTTTCCGCAGGTCAGAGGCACAATTGGTCGCGTCCAGCCTCTAACGAGGAACAGTGGATGCCGGATTCCGCTCCCTGTCGGGCGGACGCCGCTGTCCGTGCCTACCGAAAGCAGGTTGGCGCGGTGATCGCTGTCGCAGACCTGATCGACTCCACTATGGGGCGTCAACCCCACGGCAGATCTCGACCAGTTGAATAGATACACGGGCCGTCCAAGGCCTTCATCGCAATCAACGGACGCCACGAGTTGGCCGCCCTCACGCAGCCCCGGCATCCATAGCGGCCCGCCGACCGTTCGTCTTGAGCATCCGCTCGACGAACTTGGTGACGTGCGCGCGGGTCAGCACCAGATTTGCGGTCGTGTCGAACCCGCACACGGAAAGGATCAGCGGACGGCGAAGAAGGACCTTCGCCGTTTTGTCGCCCACGAACGCGCTGGCGGATTACAGGAGCGGTATCAAACCTGGGGCGCCTCAACCCCCAACTGCCTCTTGAGAAGTGCTGCTCTTTGCATTCCGCCCGATTGTGTCGGTCCTCTAGGCCAAACTGGCACGCACAACTGAGCAACGCACGGGGAGGAGGGGGAGCAGCGCGTGTCCGAGGTCGCATCAAGCAGTACCGCTGAGTTGCTGCAGCACTTCCACGACGTGCTCGCTGCCCACTTTGGTGACCTGCGCGAGGCCCGAGCCGAGCTTGGGCCCAACTCGCCGGTCTTCGCGCTGGAGCACGATCTCTCGACCGAAAGCCTTGAACTGCTCAACGTTGCAGTGCGAGAGGGGATCAAGAACCACTTTCTCACGCGCTATCACAAGACCTGGCTGCCGTTCGTCGTCTACGCCGCCGAGATGGGCTACCGCTACGAGGGCGACGAGTACTGGACCACGTTCTCATCCCTCACACCTCGATGGACAAGCCAGGAACGGTCCACAATTCGTGACTGGTTCGTCCGGTTTCACACCCAGTATGGTGGCGCGCGTCCAACTGGTGCATGGGCAAACCAGTTCACGATCATCGCCTGGCCCATCACGCACGCGGTGCTGCCGGTGGACCTCCAGCGCCAACTGGCCAAGCTGCTCTATGAGTTCCGGACTGGACTCACGTCGGCGCTGCTGAATGACCCGGACGAATTGGGCGTTCGCCTCGCAACACGCGCTGGGTGGTACAACAGCCGCTTCCGCAACTTTTGCCAGAACACGCGACTCGTGGGGCAGGTCGCCGCAGCTCTGCTGTTTGGCGACGACGGTGAATCGCCATATCTTGTGAAGTCCACCTTGGACCGGCTCATCGCGGGCCTCTCGCATGAGCGTCAAGCACGGCACTGGCTGACCTCTGCACAGCGGGCTGCCAACCGAGTGCGAGCATCTGGCTTCTCCAAGCCGTCATCGTCAGACAACCGATCACCTTCGATCGCGGAGCGTCTGCCACGGGCGACCGATCCACGACTTTTTCTGCGTCGTCTGGATTGCTCTTGGTACGCCTACGCTGAGTTGCCAGACATGACCCCTCTCAGCGAGCGGCTTCCTCACGTCTACGACGAGTTGCGCACAAAGCGGGCCCGCGTCAACGGAGGACGACGGCCAGTTCCAACCGGCGGCCTGGTGTACGGCGGTCAGGAGGTCCGGTTCGAAACCTGGCCTGACCCCACCAAGCCCTTCGTCCAGTTGGAGCGCGGCACCGACCCCGCCAACGCCCTAATCGCCGACCAGGCCGTTATGTCCGGTGGGCCGTGGTGGGTCTTCCGCCAGCAGGCAGCGGGCACCGCTGTCGAGGTGAAGGGCCGCTTTCTCCGGCCCGGAGTCCAGTACGTCCTAATTGGCTCAGCTGACCGAGAACCCCCCGGCGTGCCTTGGTGCACTCCGACCACACTCGCGGTGGGAAGCGTCAAGGGATGGCGCCTAGACGTCCCGGATCCACTCCCCGATATCGATGCTCGGGCGCTCCTCGCACATGGTCTGTCTTCGCTGGCAACCGTTGCTATTCGACCGGTCGGCCTCGTAGCCAGCGCGTGGGATGGAGAGGGCGCCGTCGAGTCGTTGGCCGGCGAACCGGCAATCCTCGGCATTCGTGCCGAGGTCGCCCCTCAGCGCTGCCTCGTCACGATCGATGGCGACCCGCACTTCGTATCGTGGCCAACCGGCCAGTCCGAACTGATCCTCTCGCTGGACTCTCTCGACGTGGGCTCGCACTTCGTTGCCGCAACGCTCATTGGGGCGGAGAACAAGGAACTGACCAGGGGCGACTTGGTCATCACCATTCGCGACCCTCAGGTGCGCCCGGAGAACGCCACGGTTGGCGAGGGCATCCGCCTGCTGGCGTCTCCTGCCCGCCCCACCATGGCTGAGCTTTGGGACGAGCGCGCCATTGTCACCGTTCACGGCCCTCCGGAGACGAACGCCGAGATGGTCGTCGCTCTACTCGACAAAGGCGGCCTCGAACTAGGCATGGTTCGGCGCAAGGTAACGCTGCCTATCGATGAAGATGTGTGGACGGCGCTCGCTCGCGGGATCCGGAGCGAGAACGCGTTCAAGGCTCACTATGACGACGCGCAGTGGTGTGTGGTCACCGTCCAGCGTGACGGCGTTGGTGTGGCCTCGCTTAGCTGTGAACGGGGCTTCCAACCGCTCCGCTGGCGCTTTCGCAAGGAGCATGACGGCAGTTACGTCGCACGGCTGCACGATCAGACCGACGGCGAGAAGACCACGGTCGAATTCTTCGACGTCGAGCAACCCCTTGCGGCGACCAACTACGAGCAAGGTATGGACATCCCGCTGCCGCCTCGCGGTGGATTGCTGCGCGCGACGGCGGAGGGCGTGACGACCGCCGTCCTAGCGCCGACGCAGCCCAATCAGGTCTTTGCCCTCGGGACAATAAGTCCGCACGTTCCGTACGGGGACCGGTCGACCGCAGGCATCATGCGTCTGGCGGAAGCTCACTGGCTGTGGATGAGCGCCGACCTACCCGCAGATCCGTTTGCGGTGAGCCAGCAGCAGGTAGCGCTCGGCGCGATCACCCGCGCAACCTCGATGCTGCTTTCCGGAGGGCACTGGGCCGCGATTGAGCGCAAGTTGGCGACGGCGGACGCTGAGTGGGTGCTCGATCACCTCGACGACATGGAGCACGCGATTGGCGTTTCCTCGGGACATATCGCGCTCGCCAAGCGGATCAGCTTGAACCTCTACGACTGGTCGGCGCCCGAGAAGATCCTTCCTGGCTTCGCCGAGGTCATCGCGCCCAGCCTCCGGGAGTCAGGTATCGAGGACCCGTCTGCCGCACGATTCCTGCTGACGATGGCCGGTCGTCTCGGTTACATCACCCAGCAGTGGTCCGCGCCGGATCGCAACTTCCTACTGGACCGGCTCAAACTGTCGCCGGTGCTGCTGCGAACTGCCCGTTACGCAGTGATCGGGTCCCGCGCCTACGCCGAGCCAGACGAAGCGCAGCGAGGTTTCTGATGACGCTCTCGAGCCTCACCCCGGACGATGCTTCCGCGCTCAGCGTGAGGACGCTCGGCATGGATCCTGACTTCGTTGGCCTGCACAGCCCAGAGGGATTGGCCGCCTCGTTGCGTCGCGCCGCATCGTTCCTGTGCCCAACGAGCCCTAATCGGCTAATCGACGCCGTACTGGCGGCCGTGCGACCGCTGACCGACGGCGACCTTAGCCGTGACGAGGTCGCGGATCTCCTTGACTTGCTCACCGCGTCGGGCGATCTGCTGGAGCTTCGCCAGGAGTTGCAAGGGCGCATGGTCCGCCTCGTCTACCTCGGCCCGCCCTCGTACATCGAGCGGGCACCAGGTACGTACATGCTGCTCGGCGTTCGACCGTTTGGCGCATGGCTCGTGAACTCCGAGTTGGCAGCGCAAGCCACTCGTGAGGGTCACACCCGGGTGATTGAGCTGAACCCGGCGATTGCGCCCGAAACGCTCAAGGCCGCTGGTTTGCTGCGGCTCGATCGACAGCGCTGGGTGGCCAGTCCCGGTATCGAGCCCGCAGCCAGCCTAGTGCGCCGGACCTCCGAGCGGCTCGAGGTTGCTGGTAGGGGCGGCGAGATCGAGGGGCTTCAGATCCTCGATCCGATCGCACCGGTTCGCTACTACCGAGGTCGTTGGCGGGAGCCGGGGCCAACCGATAGTGGCGACTTTGTCGCGCGAAGACCGCAGGCCTATGGCGCCGATCTGTGGAGCGCCGTTCGGATGGAAGATGGTGTTGCCACCAAGATCTTTCAGTTCCCAGTGGACGACCCGGTCGTTCCCGCGCGGGATGAGGCCTGGCGACTCCAACTAGCGATCGACGCCGAGCGTGGTCGTCCGCAGCGGTACGCCATTGAGCCCACGGCCGGTGGCGGCTCGAGCCTCATCAGGTTCTTCTCGCCAATCCCCGGGTTCGCCGAGCGGTACCTGCAACTGGTCGGGATGCCGATTGCCGTGACATCTGGCGCCCTATTTGCCTTCCGAGTGCCGGAGGCCGCTATGCCTGATCTGATCCAATTGCTTACAGAACTGCTCTGGCTGGAGCCGGTCCCCAAGGAGACGAAATGACGACTGATGATACGCCAACCATCGCAGAGACGGTCGACGAGATCAGGGCGTCGCTGCGTGACTACATCGAGGCCACGTACCACGTCGGGCACCCCCTGGTGATTGAGCAGCGGCGGCAACTGCTGGAGACCGAGGGCGTGATCTACCGCGAGCCCTTCATTGAAAGCACGCCGCGCTACCGCACAGACCGACGGTTCGCAGATCTCGACCTCGATCCCGTAGTTCAGACGCTCTTCGGCAGTTTGACCCAGAAGATCGGCGGCCTGGACTCGTTGCTCTTCGACCCGCCGTACACCCATCAGGCGGAAGCGCTTGAGTACGCGTCGCGCGACGGTTCGAGCCTGGCGATCACGACGGGTACTGGTTCAGGTAAGACCGAATCCTTCCTTCTTCCAATGGTGGCCAAGCTTGCGACCGAGGCGGCGCACCACCCGGAGTCGTTCGCAGCACCGGCCGTGCGCGCGATGATTCTCTATCCCATGAATGCCCTGGTAAACGACCAGCTTGGGCGCCTCCGCCTGCTGCTGGGTGATCCGCGCGTCACCGCTCAGTTCGATGCCTGGGCAGGTCGGCCTGCTCGCTTTGCTCGGTACACCAGCCGCACGCTCTATCCGGGCATCCGCACTCGCGAGCGGGATGATCGGCGGTTGCGGCCGATCGCAGACTTCTACGTCGACATCCATGACCGCGCGGAGAACCCCAGCGCTCAGTACCACCACGAAGCTACGGAGCTCCGGAGCAGGCTCGCCGCTCGAGGAAAGTGGCCGGCGAAGCCGAACATCCGTGACTGGTGGGGCGCTCCCAACATGCGGTGGAAGGACGCCAGCGGCAACTTCCAGCGGGGCGTCACCCTGCCCAGCGATCCCGAACTGCTGACACGCCACGAGGTCCTGGCTGCGCCGCCGGACGTGCTCATCACGAACTACTCGATGTTGGAATACATGCTGATGCGGCCGCTGGAGCGGCCGATCTTTGATCACACTCGCCAGTGGCTCGCAGACAACCCGGACGCGCGGTTCCTGCTCATCGTCGACGAAGCCCACCTTTACCGAGGGTCAGCTGGCGCCGAGGTGGCGCTGCTCCTACGCCGCCTCCGTACGCGACTAGGGATCAGCCCGGACCGGCTGCAGATCATTACCACTAGCGCAAGCTTTAGCGACGCCGAGTACGCCCGACGATTTGCGGCCCAACTGAGTGGCAAGGACGTCGGCGACTTCCGCACTATCGAAGGCAAGCGCAAGTACCGGGAGCACGCGACTACCGGAACACCAGCAGACGCGGCGCTCCTGAGTTCCGTTCCGCTCCGCGATTATTACGACGCCGATGATGATCCCGCCAAGAGCACTGCAGTGGCGGAATTCCTGGCTGCCCGCGGCGTCACGAATGACGACCGCGGAGTCGCCGCTCTTCTCTTCGACGCGCTGCATGACTACGGCCCGATGAACCAGCTCGTGAACGAGACGATGGACAAGGCCCAGCCAGTGAGCGAACTGGGGCCGACGCTATTCCCTAGCGTCGACTCAGAAGTAGCCGACGCAGCAGTGACCACGCTGGTGGCGCTCGGCAGCGCGGCTCGTGAAAAGCCTGAAGAGGCCGGCCTATTGCCGTGCCGAGTGCATGGGTTCTTCCGCGGCTTGCCCGGACTGTGGGCCTGCATCGACACCGAGTGTTCGGAACTCGATGAAACACTTCGCGGCGGGCCTATTGGCAAGCTCTACTGGCAACCACGAGCCACGTGTGGATGCGGGGCGCGGGTGTTCGAGTACTACACCTGTCGGCACTGCGGCACCTCGTACGTTCGGGCGTACACCGACGATGCGGCGGATCCGAGCTTTCTCTGGCATGAGCAGGGCGGTGCGTTTCAGGCAGCAGCCGGGGCGGTTCAAAAGCTGCAGGCACTGGATCTCCTGTTGGAGGAGCCCACGGAGCAAGTACAGCGCGCAGATATTGACCTGGTGACTGGTGCTCTCGACCCCGAGCGTCTCGGCGAGCGGCACCGACTCGTCTATATCCCGCACAACCGAGCCGGTCAGACGGTTCACTCCGAGAACGAGGACGACGAGCCGGAGGATGTCGAGGCCAACGGTGAGTTCCGCCCGTGCGGCGTCTGCGGTCGCCACGCCGGGTTCGGTCGTTCGTCCGTGCAGGATCATCAGACCAAGGGCGACCAGCCCTTCCAGGCGTTGGTCACCCGACAGATCGAGGTCCAGCCTCCGAGCAAGGCATATTCCGATTTCGCGCCGCTGCGCGGACGCAAGGTCCTGGCGTTCTCCGACTCGCGGCAGGTCGCGGCACGGTTGGCGCCGAACCTCCAGACCTACTCGATGCGAGATGTGATCCGCCCGCTGATTATCCGTGGATGGGCTGAACTGTCGTCGAAGGACCTGATCCGAAACCAGCTCAGTCTGCAGAATCTGTTCCTCGCGACCATGGTCGGCGCAGCGATCCTCAAGGTGCGTCTCCGGCCGGAGCTCCGGGGGGCCGAGTCAATGGATGTCATGCGTGCCGTAACGACTGCCGTCGAAGGAGGCGCGTTCACGAGCGACGACCTGAGCCAGCTCATCGGCCTGATCATGCTGCAGGACGAGCCCCCGCATTCGATGCTCAAGGGGATGTACGCCACCCTGACCGACCGCTACTACGGGTTGAACTCGCTCGGGCTGGCCTCGATCAAGGAGACTGGGGTGAAGACCGCCAAGCTCCTCGCAGATCTGCCGTCCATCTCGGGCGTTGCCGCGACGGACGAGGAGAAGCTCGCCTTAGTCCGGATGTGGCTTGGCTTCTGGATAACCAAGGGCATCTGGTTCAGCGCGATGCAAGAGGGCGAGTGGTGGAATGTCTCGCGCGGCGTCCTCCCGCACACGGGCAGGTTCGGCAACCTCACCAAGTGGCTGCCTGATGCCCCGAGACGAAAGCAGTTCACCGACAGCTGGCTGCCTATCCTCCTCCGCGAACTCTGTGAGGCGAAGGACGGCAAGTACCGCCTGCTGGCCCGCAACGTTGCACTCGACACGACCGACGACTGGGGCTACTGCGAGCACTGTCGGTACACCCAGCGGCCGTTCCCCGGAGTGGCGCGATGCGTCAACTGCCGCACCGACAACGTGCGTGTCCTCGACCCGGATACGGACGACGTCTTCCAAGCGCGCAAGGGCTACTACCGCGCCAGCACGGTGCGGGCGCTGGAGTCCGATATGACGCCCATGAGCATCATCGCCAGGGAGCACACCGCACAGCTGAGTGCCGCCCAATCGGACGAAGTGTTCTCTCGCGCCGAGCAGTACGAGCTGCTGTTCCAAGACGTCAGCGTGACGCTGCCAAATCAAGCAGATCGCGAGCAACCGGCAATCGATGTCTTGTCATGCACGACCACGATGGAGGTCGGCATCGACATCGGGTCGCTGTCTGGGGTCGCGCTCCGCAACATGCCACCGTCACGGGCCAATTACCAGCAGCGCGCTGGTCGTGCCGGACGACGCGGCAACGCTGTGGCCACGGTGGTGGCGTTCGGAAGCGCCGACACCCACGACGACCAATACTTCCGCGAACCCGCCGCCATGATCCGGGGCGACGTCGATGACCCAGCGCTCACCATGGACAACGACGAGATCGCCCGCCGACACGTCTCGGCTTACCTGCTGCAGCGTTACCACCAAGACCGTCTGCCGGACATCGCTCCTGAATCGCAGCCGCAGCTCTTCGAGGTACTGGGCACCGTGCCCGGCTTTGTCGGCACTGTCTCGCCGCTGAACCGCACGGACCTCGCCGCGTGGATGGGCGAGAACGAGGCGGTGATTACGGCCGAAGTAGACAGTTGGCTACCGGCCGAGCTGGGACCGCGGCGCGCTGCTATTTTGGACCGCCTAGTCCCGGACACGATAGAGATCCTGGACAAGGCACTCCGGGTGGAGGGTAACGGTGAATTGCCTCCGCCAGAGGCGGGCGACGCACCCCCGCAGGAGTCTGAAGTCGAGGGTGAGGGACCAGCGGAGGACGGCGCGGAACTGCCCGCCGAGATCCGTGCTGAAACGAACCTGCTTGACCGCTTGCTCTACGAGGGCGTCCTGCCTCGCTATGCCTTCCCCACAGACGTCGTCACCTTCCACGTCTTTGATGAAGGGCGCTCCGAGGCCTTCCGGACGGAGTTCCGCTACGAGCCGAGCCAAGGCCTCAACGTGGGGCTTAGCCAGTACGCGCCCGGCAAGGTGGTCTGGATCGACAACCGCGAGTGGACGTCAGGAGCGATCTACTCGCCCATGAAGCGGGACCGCACACGTGCCTGGAATGAGCGTTGGCTCTACTTCGAGTGCCCGATCTGTCACTACGCGATGCATGTCCCGGGCGACCAGGCTGAGGTTCGGGAAGAGCGCGAATGTCGCGCGTGCGGGTCGCAAATGAACCCAGCCATGAACTGGATGCGTCCGCCGGGATTCGCTCACCGGGCCTACACCGATCCGGGGACCAGCCCGGACGACGCACCCGCCAAGAGCTACGCCACGCGCGCCAAGCTGGTGGCGGAGGGGCCGGAGCAGGAGGGCGAGTGGTCTTCAGTCAAGCACCGTATTTCGCAGTCTTATGACCGGCACACGCTGCTGGTGACGAACACCGGACCGGGATCTGAGGGGTACAGGTACTGCGTCTACTGCGGTTTGATCGAGCCGATGGCGACTGCCAGTGGCGTACTGGGAGGGGAACACCTCAAGCCCTATCCCGACCGTGAACGCGAGTGTCACAGCATGATCCCGACGCGGGGGCTGGTGCTCGGCACGGACTTCAAGTCGGACGTGCTCCTGCTCCGGTTCCGTGTTGACGAACCGGTGCGGCTCCTTCCCGGTCGCCTTGCCACCGAGGTGGTGTTGCGCACCATCGCCGAAGCGCTGACCATCGCCGCCACTCAGAAGCTCGGCGTCGACGCGACCGAGTTGCAAGCCGAGTACCGCCCAGCCCTTACGCCGCTCGGGCATCGCGGCTTGGAGTCGGAGATCTACCTATACGACACGCTGGCCGGAGGCGCTGGCTTCACTCGTCGAGTCTTCGACTTCGGGGAGGCCGTCTTCCGCGCCGCGCTCGATCGTCTGGAGCACTGCCCGGCCGATTGCGACGAGTCCTGCTACCAGTGCCTGCGCAGCTTCAGAAACCGCTTTGAACACGGCCTGCTCGACCGCAAGGTGGGAGCCAGCCTGCTTCGGTACCTCCTTGACGGCGACGTGCCGAAGCTGGACGCCGCGCGTCTGGACCTATCCGCCGACAAGCTCTTCGCGGACCTGGAGGGCCGGGACTTGAGCGACGTTGTCCTTGAACGGGGCGTCACGGTCGACATCCCTGGTATTGGAGCAGTGCCTGTACCGATCCTGGCTACCAAGGGCGACAAGCAACTCATCATTGGGGTGCACGGCCCGCTGACGCTCGATCTGGCGCCGACTCCTGAACTGCACGAGGCCAAGGAGTACGGCGTCCCGGTGAAGCTTGTGGACGACCTGATCATTAGCCGCAACCTGCCATTTGCGACGAGTGACGTCATCCGGCGGCTGTCTTGAGCGAGCCACGAACCTTCGATCCCGGCGTGAGCAACTCGGTGGCTGTGCTGCCCGACGCGCCGGATGTATGGAGTTACTCATCCCTCAAGGCAGTCGAGACCTGCCCACGTCGATATATGTTGAGCCGTTCCAGGTACCCCGACCTGTGGGACCGCTCGGGCTATCCCGAGGTACCGAGCGCCGCTGCATTGTTCGGCGACGTGGTGCACGACTCGCTGGAGGTGATTGTGCGCGCGCTGGCGAACCACGGCTGCACCTCCGCCAGCGGACCGGAAGCCATCGCTGTACTCAAAGATCTGGGTGGGTACTCCAAGGTTGTCAAGACCATGCTCGCGAAGCGGCTCACCAGGCTGGACGGCAACCCACGCCTGGCGGCGGGCGGCCGTGAACGTCTGCAAGATCAGCTCGAGCACCGGATTCCCGAGGCGCGCGAGGAGGTCCAGCACTACCTGCACCGCATGACGCTTACTCCGAGGGAAGGCGCCGGATCGGGATCCGGCGGCGGTAGCCCACGACACGCGCGGGACGTTGGCTCGCATCCCGAGGCAACGTTGCAGGCCGATGACCTTCGCCTGTGGGGCCGCATCGACTTGCTGACCGTCGGTGTCGATCGGGTGGACGTCACGGACTACAAGACCGGCGCCGAGGACGAGAGCCACCTTGACCAGTTGCGCTTCTACGCGGTGCTGTGGGATCGAGACAGCGTCTCGAACCCGGGCCGAACCCCGCTCGGGACGCTAGGCGCGTCCTATCCGAGCCGCGAGGTGACAATTGACGCTCCCGATACGGCGCAGTTGCAGGGGCTAGTCGACGCACTCAAGACGCGGGTCACCAGCGCCGACCGCCTCGTTCGGTCCGATGAGCCTTCAGCACAGCCGGGCGACTACTGCAGCTTCTGCTCGGTGCGTCCGCTTTGCAACGCCTACTGGTCGACCTCACCCGATCCGGCCAGCTTGAAGCGCGGGACCTGGTTCGACTTCGAAGGGACGGTCGTTGAGCGCAACGGAATCAAGAGCTGGTGGCTGCACGACCTAAGCCCCACGAAGAACGCGATGCTGCTGAGGACGACGTCGGCGTATCAGGTGTTCGAACCCGGGCAGCGTCTCCGGCTACTCGGACTGCGGCGCGACGAGGATCCAGATACTGACGCCGTGGTCGCTGTTCTGACACAGACCTCCGAAGTCTTCGTCGTGATAGGAGACGGCGACTACTGAGCGGCCTCGGCTCCCGCTTCGGCGGCCCTCACCGCGGAAAGTAGTTCGTCGTCAATTGGCAGCGGGACTCGCGCGCCATGCCTTACGGGCCGTACCAGCCGATGTTCGCGCATCGCCGCAAGTACATTCTCCTGGCTCGCACGATTCAGGGCCCACCGTTCGGTCCACCACGCAGCAACGGCCGTCCCACTGTCCGTTGGCTCAGGGTCGAGCAGATAGTCCGGCTCGGCGTCGATACCGAGTGAGTAGTCCCGCAGATTCTTGACGAGAGGCACGCCGTACAGAATCCGCTCGCGCCCGTGCTTCAACAGTTCGTTGGTCGGCCAACCGAGCGCCGCCAGCCCGAGTCGCACTTTGCGTAGCCGCGGGCTCACACCCTCACCGAACAAGCTGTTGACGCGGATGAGTCCGCCAGTCTGCTCCGACAGCCGGACCAGCGCTTCGACGGTCACGTCTGAGAAGTGCGAGGTGCCGAACGATTTGGAGCGCCCCAACTGGTGGAAGCCCATGCGTCGATCGGCAGCGCCGCCCATGGCCGATGCGGGCCAGTAGAGCCGGTTGTATTGGCTCGATCCTGTGCCGTACAGCGAGGTCGTCCCGACGAACGACAGCCTGGCTTCACGCGTAATCGGTCGACCTGCCATCGCTGAGGCGATCTCGCTGGGTCGGGCGTACTTGGCGCGGTATGCAGCCATGACGGTCGGCGAGACCGCAAGTGCGCCGACGAGCTTGCCCGCCGCGAGGGAGTTGTAAGGCGCGACCGCGCCACACACCGTGAGGTCAGCGATGACCGTTCCGACACGTTCGCCACGCGCGCGTCGGGCAATCCGACCGATCTGCGTCTTCGCCTTGGGGTCGGCTAAGGCCTTTCGAAGTCCCGCAGCGGACGGGCTCGCTCCTAGGTATGCACCGAGCAGGCTCTGGATCTCCAGCGTTTCGGCAAGCACCGAGGATCGCTTTGATCGGAACAGGTGCGTTTCGGCTCGCTCGATCCACGCATCCGTCGCGATGTTGCGGACCTCACGGATCGGCCCACCGCGGTGATGCTTGGCCCGGTGTCGCTCGGCATCAGCGCGTAGGCGGGCGACAACCTCCTGCGTCGGCGCCTTAATGTCATTCGGCTGTAGGACGCCATCGCGGAGCAAGTCATCGATGTAGATCTCACTCCGTTGCGTCTTAATGCGTCGGGCCAGCCACCGAGCGATCTTGTCGGTCGGAGTGGCCTCGATATCCGCGACGAGTCGTTTGGTGTCCCAACCCATCCAGTTGTCGCGCTCGGCGATCTGCACGACGGGACTGGAGATAGCTGCGAGTCCGATCACGGCGTGGAAATCAGTGGCCGCGTCACGGATCAGGATGGGCGTAGACCGGCCGGGGACTGTCGAGTAGGCGTTGGTCCATGTGTGGCGGAAGTAGCGCCAGATATCGTGCAAGTTGAAGCCGGTCAGTTCGCAGGTGAGTGAGCTATCCGCGATCTGCACATACGGCTGGATGACATGGGATTCCTCGCCCGCCGATTTGAGCGCGTCTGCCAGTTCGCGACCGTCCCGCATCAGGTTGAAGATCGACACCAGTCGATCGCCACATTGGTGTGACCGCTCCATATTCGTGACGAACCGTCGGACGCTTGGCTGACGAAGTTGGGCGTCCCGTCGCAGGTGTTCCTGTCTCCGGATGCGCGCCTTCTCGGTCTCGCGGTCGAGGTGAGAATCGGGAGGGCTCAACAGCGGACCGAGCTTATCGACCTGAACCGCCCAGCCTTGGTCAGCGAGGTCGATCAACGTGTGGGCCGCCGCAGCCAGGCGAGGCTTGTTATAGAGGTCGCCGAGTTCGGCTGCCGCGAGCCAGAACGCGTGATCGAGCGGCATGTCGGGATCAAGCTGGGCACGCGAGAGCAGTGTGCAGAGCCGTACGAAGCCCCGGCGTTCGTTGGTGGACGCGCCCGTGGGGAGCGCCAGAGGGATGTACTTCGAGTCGTCGCTCATGACTTCTGAAGCATCCGCCTGTACGTATCACTCCATGCTTCCAGCAGATCGTCGATGCGTTGTCCGTCTCGTTCTAGTTGCGCGGCGCTCCTGGCAAAGGAAAGCAGAAAGAGTTCGATCGATGTCCGAAGCTCGGCTGCGACGTCACCCTCGATGCCTTGTAGCGGCTGGTATAGCGCAGCAAATGCGGGGTGGTCGACGTTGAGCGTGAGGTCAAGTGTCCGCTGAGCGAGCTTTGACCTGAACATCGCCTTCATCGGCAGCGCGTCCGAGCCGATCCGGTAATTGATGGCGCCACTGGGTCCACGCGACGAAATCAGGGGTAGATCCGGATCGGCAGCCGCCGCGATCCGGCACGATTTCTCGGCTGCTGCCTGAAACTTCACGTCCTCAAAGGCCTGACGGACCCGCGCATTGAGGAGCCGAGCAACCGATTCAAGGTCGGGTTCGAGCGCCTCACGCAGAACGGCGGAAGGGCGGATGCCCTGTTTGTTGATCGTGATGCCAAAGTGTTCGTCTAGGCGGGGATCGAACTCGATCTCGCAGCGCCACCAGTCGTCATAGTTTTCTCGGCGCTTGGCGCCCATCAAGTGCCAGCCCGACGCAATTTCGCGCCCGGCGCGCAGAATGGAAACGCCGCCGCCACCAACAATGCCAATGCGGCGCTTGGTAACGTTGTCGAGGCCCTGCCAACTGTGAACTGGAAGCATCGTGAAGCGCACCGTGACCACAGACGTGTGGCCATCGCTGGCTTCCAATTCGTAGCGTAGTTCGTCGAATGCAAGTACGGCTGACGCGCCCTCAAGCTTGGTGGTCCGGAGCGTAGGGTCGACTGCCGCGATCCTGAAACCGTTGATGTTAATCGAGAGCCCGTCAGCGATGAAGCGGCGGTACAAACGGCCAAGGTCGCGGTGTAGCGCCCGCTCAAGCCATGCCAGTCGCCGATACTCGATCCTATCACACTCCCTCCAATGAACGCGGCAGCCGGATGCACCTGTACCTCGGCCTCCTCGGCGAGCAACGAGTGCTGGGACCGATCCCGCCATAATCTCGTCTACGTCGAGCGAGACCGTTTGCTCGAACCCGGCGTTCCGCCATGCGGTGACTTCAACTCGTCGAGCCTGACTGAGACTCGCAGCCGGAAGACCCATACCGAATCGGCCGAACGACTGGCGGGCGTCGAAGCGAGAAGATCCGCCGAAGCGCAAGCACTGTTCAAGTTCCGGCTTGGTCATGCCGATGCCGTTGTCCTGCACGGTGATCTCAGGCAGGGCATCCGAGGTTAGACGGCTGATCGTGATCGCGACCTCGCTCGCCTTCGCCTGCAATGAGTTGTCCACCAGTTCGGCGAGCGCTGTTGAGATGCTCAGGTAGCCAGACTCCCGCACAGCCCGAATGAAGTGGGAGGGAACCAGCAGGCCTTCTTGGCCCTGGGCGTTGGCAGTCAACTTCGGCCTCCTCGTGAAGTGATCGACCTGAGCAAGAGTAGCTGCTCGAAGAGCCCCGGCATACCGTGAAATGCGAACCTGTGGAGAACCAGGGGCGCATCCGTCCCTGTGGAGATCAAGCGACATGGAGCGTGACCGCGATCCGCTTTGTCTTCGCTGGCTCGCTGAAGTCGAGGCCAGACCCGGATCGGAGGAGCAGGCGGACGGTGGGAAGGGCCGGGCGCCCGATCTGCGCAGGTTCGGCATGGTCCAGCCAGTCCAGTCGGCCGGTTCGCTGCAAGTCGACGGTAGCCACGAAGGCTCCTATAGCAAGAGTTAGGACGCGGTCTGCCACCTCAACGCCGGTGATCTCCGACCCAATCAAGTCGCGTGGCGACGGGGCAAAGGACTTGAGGCTGTTGATGCCTAGGACCTGAAGCTGAGCGACCGACTCACCCACCAGCCGGTTCAGTACGCTGCGAAGGTCATCGCTCGGCCGAGTGTTTGCCATTCGCCCATCATCCATGACAAGGAGCCCGCGACGCGCGGGGGAGCCCGTCCGTACGCGTAGGCATCCCGGGAGCCCCGAGCACCCGTGGGAGGGCGTCTACGAGCTCAGCAAGGATCTCCAGGCCGAGTTGGGCGACTTCTCGCCTGGCTGGGTTTACCCGGGCCCGAACCGGACGAGCGGCACGTGTCGCCCTTCCGCTTCAGTACAGACCTCGACCGGTATGACCGCATGAGGCGCGATGTCGCCCTCTACCGGCTGACCTTCGGTCAGCCGCGCCAAGAAGACATGCTGGACATCCTGCGAAGGCGCGGAGTCGGCGCCGATCCGACGGCGGTCGCCGCCCTACGGATCGACGTGTCACCTCCGTAGAACTCTCCGCCTGCCACAGCATTGATTCGGACCTTTGGCGCATCGTGTCAGCGTGAGCCTTCAAACCTACGAGCGTCGTCCTCGCCAAACCCGTCGCCCCCGCGTTCGATCGTGCGGTGGCAAGGTCCGGTTTCGTGACCACGAAGAGGCGGTGGCGTCCTTGCACCACGCGTCGAACGCACGGCACTGCGCTGAACTCGATGGATCAGCGACCACGCACCGCGCGGTCCGCGCGTACGACTGCCCTGGGTGCCTCGGCGTTCACGTGACCTCGCAGGCGGAGGGGTGCCGTTCCTGAGCGTCGAAGTTCGTCGAGGGGCTGCGCGATCGGCCATGGCCGGGCACGATGGCCCGCATAGTCGACAGATCGGGGCGACGACGATGTCTCCAGGGGCGGGGCGCGACCAGTTGAAGCCGATGCGGCGAATCGTGCGGCTGATGATGACGCTGGACAACGCGGGTCGCGTGGGTGTGCTTGGTGACCGTCTGATCGAGGTGGGCGGCTACGGCGACTCGGACCCGGTCACGCAACTGGGAAAGGATCTCAAGCACCTGCGCAAGCAGGGATGGCAGATCGACAACATCGCGGGGCAGGGGGAGCCGGCAAGGTACCGGATGGTGAGTTGCGACAACCGGCTGCGTTTGGCCTTGTCGCCCGTTCAGGTAGCGGCGCTGCAGCGGGCCATGATCTTGGCGGACCGGGCAGACCTTGCGAAGCGGCTGTCGGTTGAGACTGCCACGATCCCGGCGAGCGTCGGCAGCGCCGTGATCCCGCACGACGCAAGCGTCGAGCTGTCGCTGTGCATGAAGGCGTTGCGGGTGCGGTCGCGGCTGCGCTTCCGCTACCTCGGCACCCAGCGACTCGCGCACCCGGCTTCGGTCCGTTTCCAGAACGGGCAGTGGTACTTCAGCGCCGTGGAGGACGCGGATCTCGACAGCGGACTCCTCAAACACTTCGTGGTGAGCCGCATGAGCGACCCGACTCTCGACGTGCCCGGGAGCGCCGAGCCGCTCGAGGCGACCGGTACGATCCCGCTGCACCCATTGCTGTGGGAGGTGGATGCGCCCACGCAGGTCAAACTGCGGGCGCCGGCGGACTACGTGCCGGACGTCGTCCGGCTGCTCCGGGAGCCCGACTCCCGGTCGCCACGCGACGATGGTGATGTCGACATGACCTACACCGTGACGCACCGGGCGGCGTTGCGCTCGCGGCTCTACGCGCTAGGCAACAGGGTGCGCCTCGTGTCGCCCGACGACGTCCGCGACGAGTTGCTCACCGAGTTGCAGAAGGTGAGTGGGTGATGGCGGCGCCTAAGTACGTGCAGCGCGTGGCACGGCTGCCTGAGGTTCTGCAGACTCTCAGCGGCTATCCAGACGGCCTACCGCTTGCTGAGCTGGCTGCTCTGGTGAGCGTGGGGGAGGAGACCCTCCGCGAGGATCTCACCGCCTACCTCGACACCGAGTCGTGGGGGTGGGGCGTCGACATCTTCCGACCGCCCGTTCTTGAGTTCGTCTGGGGCGAGGACGAGGACCGGGACGACGCGACCGTCGTCCGGATGCTCGGCGGGTCGGCAGGCCTCGGCATCGAGCACGTTGACGCCGGCGAACTCGCGCTCGTCTACACGGCGGGACTCGCACTGCTGGATGTCGAGCCGGACAACGAGGCTCTCGTCGCGGCCCTCGAGGTAGTCGCGTCGACCACCACAGGCGAGGGCTCGGCCGTGCCGACGCCGGCAGGATGGAACCGGTTCGTCGCGCCCCTCCAGCAAGCCCAGGAGAGCCGACGTCGGGTGCGGATCGTCTACTCGCGCGCGTGGCACGAGGGGGTCGGCGTGCGCGTCGTTGACCCGCTCCGGCTGGTGCAAACCAAACGGGGATGGGAGCTCGACGCCGGGCCTGTCGCCGACGACGACAGCCTGCGCACCTACCTGGTGTCGAACATGCGGGAGGTCGAGGTGCTGGCCGAGACGTTCGAGCCGCCCGCTGACGTCGCCGCCCTACTCGAGCGCCAGCGGCGCACCACGACAGTCCGGATGGAGCTCGGGCAGGACGCGCGGTGGGCTGCTGACATGTATGCCGAGAAGGTGCATGTCGTTCCGGGCGCGGAGTCTGAGGAGACGTTCCAGGCGGACCTCGAGATGCTGCCGCCTGTCGACCGGCGGGTGGGTCTGCTCATGCTGGCCAGCGGGCAGGCGTCCCGGGTGTTGACGACGGGGGCGGAGGTACTGCCGGGGGCGGTGGCCTTGGTGGCCGAACTGCTCGAGCACTACGAGCGGCCTGTTCAGGGGTAGGTCGCGGGGTCGCCCGCTGCGGCGCTCGTTCGGTCGTGGTTATCGGCTCCGTCGCAGCGTCGACCAGAGTCGCGACACAGGTGACGCAGCGCACCCGATTCGAGCGTCGTTCGTGGACTGCGTCGCTCCCTTCGGGAGCGTCACGGCATACGCACCGCATGTGCCGGAGTGGCGCAGACGCATGCGCTTCTCGTCAGGAGCCCACGCCGCACTGACGCGAGGAACGCTACGTCTCTTGCCACGACTGCGTCTCAGAATCCGCATCAGCACTGAAGACCGTGACGACCAGTGACGAGCCCGGAATCTCCAGCTCCATATGGCCTCAGAGCCTCTAGGAACTCTGCGGCACGCATGCTACGAAGTTCCGTAGATCGATCAGCACGGCCCGTTCCCCCCGGAGCGGGCCGAGCGCCATTTCAAGGCCAAGTGACGACGAATGACGAGCGGCGGTGGACGACATGCATGGCGGGGTGAAGTTCTACCGCGGTGCCGCGGCTGCTGCGCGCTCGTACGTCGAGTCCGACCGGTCACGCGTCGACGACTACTACCTGGCAGAGGGCACCGGACTCGCCACCCACTACGTCGCGACACCGACCGCCGGCGCCGGCGTCGAGGTGGCAGGAGTGCTCGACGGTGACAGCTACGAGCGATGGGTCGCCGGCTACGACGTCGCCACCGGCGCCGCGAAGGGTCGGCTCCGCACCGACGAGCACGGGCTTCGGTTCGTCGAGGTCGTGGTCAACGGGCCCAAGACCTGGTCCCTCGCGGCCGCGATCCACCCCGCCATCGCCGACGCCTACGACGCCGCCCAGGAACGCGCTGCCGGCGAGATCATCGGCTGGGTCGCCGACCACGCCACGACGCGCGTCGGGCCACGCGGTCGACAGGTGCAGGTGCCGGTCGAGCGGATCGAGGCAGCCGTCGTTCGACACCACACGTCCCGTGCTGGTGACCCGCACCGACACCTCCACCTGCAGATCAACGCGCGCGTGTTCGCCCACGCCGCGTGGCGCGGACTGCACTCCGTCGGCGTCGTCGACAGCATCGAGGCCATCAACGGGATCGGTCACGCCGCAGTCGTCTGCGACCCCGAGTTCCGCCGTGCGCTCGCCGCGTACGGCTACACGCTCGACGCCGGGTCCGGAGAGATCACCGAGCTCGAACCGTACGCCGGCAGGTTCAGCGCACGCGCCGCGCAGATCAACCGCAACGTCGACAGGTACGAAGCGGCGTGGCGAACGGACAACCCGGACCAGGAGCCCGGACCGCGCCAGCGACGATCCTGGGATCGCCGTGCCTGGGCGCAAGCCCGACCCGACAAGGTGGTGCCGGAGTCCGGCACCGACCTCGCGCAGCGGTGGCGCGACGAGCTGAACGACCTCGGCTTCCGTCCTCCGGCCGCACCCGCCGACCAGACCGTGTCGATCCCGGCCGCGATCCCAATCGCGCGCATCAACCGCGACGCTGTCGTCGAGCTCGCACTGGTCCGGCTCGGGGCCAAACGCTCCAGCTGGAACGCCGCCGACCTGCGCGGTGAGTGCGAGCGCATCCTCGCTGACGTCGGCGTGATCGTCGACGGCGTCGTACGCCGCGAGCTGGCTGAGGACCTCACCGCTCGCGCGGTCGCTGCGTCGCGTCCGCTCCTGGACCGCGACGACGTGCCCGGCCATGTCCGCGCTCTCACCTCCCGCGAGGTGGTCGCTGTCGAGTTCGACATCGTCGCCCGGTTGGTCGCGCGAGCCGAGCACCCAGGCGTACCGGTCAAGGTCGGTTCCGCCGTGGCTCGGCGGAAGCTCGACCGAGGTCAGCGAGACGTCGTCGGCGCGCTCCTCGGCACATCCCGTCTAGTCGTCGTCGAGGGTGCGGCTGGCACCGGCAAGACCACCACCCTCGCTGCGGCGAGCGAACGACTCGAGAGCGACGGGTACCGACTGGTCGTGGCTACCCCGACTCTTAAGGCCGCGCAGGTCGCGGGGGAGCAGGTCGGCTGTGACGCGTTCTCGGCCGCGTGGCTCGTGCACCAGCACGGCTTCCGGTGGGACGACGACGGACGTTGGGACCGTCTCAACGCCGCGGACCTCGCGGGGCCAGACCCACTTGCGCGGCTGCTGCCCGGGGACGTCCTGCTCGTCGACGAGGCCGGCATGCTCGGCCAGGACGTCATGCGTGCGCTGCTGACAGTGGCCGATGAGTCTGGCGCCCGCGTCGCGCTCGTCGGTGACCGGCACCAGGTGCCCGCCGTCGGCCGCGGTGGCGCCTTCGACCTCGCCATCCGGTGGGCGCCGGACGAGGCGCTCGTCGAGCTCGACACCGTCCACCGCTTCGTCGACGACACCTACGCCGACCTCACCCTCCGGATGCGCACCGGCGAACGAAGCGGCGAGGTGTTCGACACCCTCGTCGACCGCGGCGAGATAGTCATCCACCCGACCGAGGTCGAGCGCCTCGCGGCGGTCACTGCAGTTGCCGTCAACGACCCGAGTGCGGCTCCCTTGCTCATCGCCGACACCCGCGAACAGGTGGGTCTGCTCAACGTCGCCATCCGCGACGAACGGCGGGCCGGCAACAACGACGGCGACGTGGCCGGAGCGACGACCATGACGACCTCCGCCGGCGAACAGGTCAGCCGCGGCGACCGGGTCGCGACCCGTCGAAACGACCGCGACCTCGGCGTGGCCAACCGCGACACCTGGACGGTCGCAGCGGTAGGCGAAGGCGGCTCCCTCCTCGTACGTGGCCGGTGCGGCGAACGGTCGCTGCCCGCCGAGTACGCCAGCCGCCACGTCGAGCTCGCCTTCGCCACCACGGTGCACGGCGCCCAGGGCGATACCGTCGACCACTCGCACCTGCTCATCGGCGAGACGACCGGAGCCGCGTCGGCGTACGTCGGCATGACCCGCGGCCGGCACAGCCACACTGCCCACCTCGTCGCAGACAACCTTGACGAAGCACGCGCACGATGGATCGAGGTGTTCAGCCGCGACCGCGCCGACCTCGGACCCGCACACGCCGCCGAGCGCACGATCGAAGCGATTGACCAGTACGGGTCGCAGCCACCGCCTACGTCGTACGGCCCGGACGACATCCAGCCAAGGCATCGTCGCCCGGCACTCCTGGCACCACCGGCGCCCCGACCCCCGGCCAGGGGTGTCGGCCGGTGACGAATAGTGACGAGTTTGGGTCGAAGTGATCGCCAGGCGGCTGTTTTCTCCCTTGGTCTATATGAGAGGACATCCGCCGCCAACGGTGGAACGCACCGGACTCGACCGGCGCGGCCTCGTCCTCGACGACCGGAGGACACCATGGAACAGATCCACATCCCCGAGGAATGGCACGACCACGGACTCCTCACCTTCGAGGACTTCTGCACCCTCATCCACACCCCGCAACGCACCGTGCGGGACTGGCGCCGACGCGGCGTCGGACCCCGGTGGGCCAGGTTCGAGGGATGCGGCCGCCTCTACATTCAGGTCGCCGAGGCACGTCGCTTCGTCGCTACCGCCACGTCCACGGCTCGGAGCTGAACGATGACCAGGAAGCGCGAACTGCCCGTCTACGTCAGCCTCGAAGAAGCCGCCGAGATGATGTCGCTGTCGACCCGCACCATTCGACGCCGCATCAGCGACGGCACGATCCCCGCCTATCAGTGCGGGCGCCGCTCCATCCGGCTACGGCTCGACGAGTTGGAATCCGCGCTGCGCCGCATTCCCTCGGCCCGGCTGTGAACCCGATGCGTGACGACATCCTGGACTGCGCGCGGGAGGCTGAGGACGCCATCCGCCGACTCGCCCGAACCACTGTCGACCGACCGGGCCTGACCCCAGCCGACATCGACCTCGTCATCGCCCATGTCGCGGACGCGGCGCCGCGCTCCCTCAGGTAGCTACTCAGCTCGGCGAGATGCTCCACCGCACGCAGGACGACTGGCAGCTCACTATGGACATGACGAGCGACATCCACGACCCGAGCATCGCGATCGACACCGCTCGCCTCCACCTCGACGCGTGGTGTGTGGGCATCCTCGTGCGCTCCCTTTGTCATGAGCTCGTTGAGGCGGCGAGTCGTGACACTAGAACGGATCACCGACAGATGTCGTGCGGGGCGCATTTGCAGAACACTCGCTTCAGTTTGGGTGCCAACACGCACCGAAAACTGGTTGTGGGTCGGTGCCAGGCGTGCAAACGTGGCGCTTCATCTCAGGAGACCTCAATGGCAGCGAGACCGAAGTGGCACCACACGATGCAGGAAGCGCGCCGGCAGGCCTGTCTGGCGATCGATTTCTATAACCGCCCTGGCGACCGGCGGAGTTACTTGGATTTCGTGGTGCATATGCACCTGGCTTGGCAGAACCTGCTTCACGGCGACCGCGTGCGGCGGAGCGAGACGATCTTCTATAGAGAGAGGAACGGGCGCTACGAGAAGAATCCAGATGGCACGCGGAAGACCTGGGACCTGGCTCAATGCCTGAAGCACGAATACACCGATGCGGATCCGATCCGCCAGAATATTGCGTTCTTTATTGGGCTGAGGAACAAGATCGAGCATCGATTTCAAGATGCGTTCATGGCGACTACCGGCCCGCATGCACACGCATATGTCATCAACTTCGAGGCCGAGTTGACTAAGCGGTTCGGCAAAGAGCAAAGCCTGTCAGACGAACTGCGGTTCCCGGTTTTTGTCCAAGCGTTGACGCCTGAGGCAGTCGACGCACACAACAAGCAGCGAAAGAGACTCCCAAAGGCCGCGCGGACGTATATAACAACGTTCGAAGCCAACTTAGATCCAGCCGTTGCTGGTTCCGAAAGGTTTGCCTATCGAGTGGAGCTCACTCCGATCAAAGGGCCGAAGAGCGAAGCGGATATGGCCATCACGTTCGTGAGCCAGAAGGAGTTGACCGAGGATGAACTCGAGGAACTAAAGACGGGCGGTAAGGCAGGCACGGTGTTCGTCACTGAGAAGCAGCGTGAAGTCGGTTTGCTGGACAAGATGCTGCCGAAGGCGGCAGCCGAAGCAGTAGAAGGGCAGATCCCGTTCGAATTCAGGACGAACCACTTCGCGCGCACTTGGAAGATCTTGAACGTGCGCCCTGGCGGCAACAGCAAGACCCCCGAGAAGACCCTGGCTCACTATTGCGTATGGGTTCCGGCAATGTCCCAATACGTCTACACACCCGCGTACGTGCAGAAGCTCGTGGACCTCCTTAGCACCGAGGCCGGCTACCGAGAGACCGTCGGCTCAGCTCCGCGCCGAAAGGTGTCGACCTTGCCTAAAGGAAAGAAGTCGATCGGGTCGTCCGAAGGCGAGACGGGCTAGTCTCTTCAGCGCCATGTCAGGTTAGATCTTCGGCCCAGGTAGAAACAGAGTCTGGCGGGCATGCAGCTGGTCTCGTCGCCCGACGTTTGGGCGGTGAACTTAGCTCACCCAAGTGAACGATCTCGACACCTTCCCAATATTCCTGTAGATACTCCGCCACGACACGGCGATGGCACTGGTGGGGCTTGTCTTCGCTACACAGCAACACTGCGTTGTCCAAGGCACTTGGTGAGAGGGATTCTTCGATCTGTCGCTCACTCATCAGTCCTCGGAAGCGCGACTCGTACTCGGCCCAGCTTAGCCCATGCTTCTTGTAGTCATCGAGCATCTGTTGGGTCGGCGCTAGCGCTATTTGGTGGGAGTAGTGCATTCCGCACAGTTCCGTTAAGAAGAAGGACAAGTCGTCGCGCTTCGCGAAGCCTGCGAGCTGAGACACGTTGTTGAGTCGGACGTCAATTAGAGATGTTGCGCCCGAATCTCCTAGCAAGCCGAAGAAGGTTCGCGCTGTCTTCTTTGTGAACCCAACTGTGTAGATCCTCATGCCGTCCCTTGTTCTGGCTCAAGAGCCTCGTCGGCTACGTAGGCGATCCGATCCTCTTGCAGGGTCAACGCCGCCAGGAGGAGCTCTTCTTCGTTGTGAAGTAGATCTGCTTCAGCAAGATTGAATAGGTCTCTCAAGCGCATCATTGAGGCCGCGTGCGGTTCAACCGAACCGTCCGCCAAGATGTGCAATACCTCGACACCTTGCTCCGCCAGGTGCCTCGCGACCAACAGTGTTCGATGGCAGTCGAGCGGGTCCCGCTCGGAGCACATAATCGCGATGCGCTGATCCATGCGACCCCTCTTCAACCTCTCAATCGCTACGGCGAAGGCTGGAGCGCTGGCAAGCCGCGCGTATTTGACCTTGCCGTCGACGTAACAGTTCGGGTCATCTGATCGAGCACCCAGCTCGCTGCCAAGGAAGACATATCCAACGCCGACCGCTTTGAGCGAACGGGTTAGCGCGACCCGATTGAACTGGGGGTTAAAACGGCTCGCCGGTGTCGATCGAACGTCGCCAATCGCGGAGATCGCGTGCCGTTGAACCAGAGCGAGGAAGGCCTCGATCGAATGTGTCGAGTGGCCGAGCGTGAAGATCGGATGCTGCGCATTCACCTGCTGGCCCCAGGGAGGCCGTCTGGTTCGATGATCGCTGCCGCGACGATGTACGAGTACTGAGGATCTCCCGGCGTATGTGCCCAGGGCTCAGCCAGACTCACCGTCAGATAAGTCTCGGGCAACTCATAGGTGCCAATGCCTTCTCGGAGGTACCAATCCTTGTAGATCGGGTCGGAGACCTTGATGAGGTGGTGCGCCTCCGCGTATTCAAACGAAACGCGTACCTCGATCTCGCCGGTGCGACTGTAGGGGTTCCTGGCAACGCGTAACTCTGCTTGCCCCGGCCGGATGAGGTGAATCGACTCCCCAGCGGGAACCAGGCATTCAACAGGCACTCGGTCCCTCGTGCCAACGCTGGACGACTCTGCGTCGGTCCACAGTGCGTCTGGTGGATCAACCAACGCATCCAGGTCGTCGTACGCCCACGTTCCGATCTTCTCCCAAGCAACCGATGGGTCCAGATCCCAGTTCTCGCCTTGATGGCCCCATGGAGCGGGACCCGAGAGCGCGATGCTGATCACGTCGAGAGGACGAGGCTCGCGTCCGTCAGCAAGTTGCCGCTCTCGAACGGACACTCCGTGGCCGGAGCCACGTCCGATCGGTCGGACCCAACCCGCTGGCCAACCGTCGTCCAGTTCGATTCCGGCGAAGCAGTTTCCGCCTTGCTTCTTAGAGTTTGCCAAGCAAACGACCGACGTCAGCTCCATGAACTACCTCCTGCCCTTTGGCACTCACCACGATAGCGACTGAGCCCGCGTGTGCATGTGCAGAGGCGCCACACCGCCTATGAGCCGGCAAGTTCCGACAACCGTCGCGCGATCTCGGCATCGCGGTCGGCAGCTGCGTGCTGGTAGCGCATGGCGGCTCCCGGTGTCGTATGGCCGAGGCGGCCCATGAGCTCCGCAAGCGTCGCGCCGGTCTGGGCGGCCAGGACGGCGCCGGTATGGCGGAGGTCGTGCCAGCGGAGATCCTTACGGCCAGCGGCCTCACGGGCCGGGTAGTAGACCTTGTAGAGAGTTGCGGGCGCCATGTGGCGGTTGCTGTCGCCGGCGGCTGGAAAGAGCAGCGACTCCCTGCCGGGCGCGGTGTGGTCGGAGAGGTGGCCCTCCACCAACGGCAGGAGGTGAGGCGGGATCGCGATGTCGCGGACGCCGGCGTCGGTCTTGGGTGGACCGATGATGAACTCGCCGTCGACGCGGACGACGCCCCGGCGGACCTTCACTCGTCCGGTACGGAGGTCAATGTCGCCGCGTCGCAGCTCGGTCAGCTCGCCGAAGCGCATGGCGAACCATGCGGCCAGCAGCGCCATCAGTTGGTAGCGGTCTGGCATCGCCTCGACGATCGTCTCGAGCTCTTCGAGGCTGGCTGGTTGAACACGGTGGGCTCGCTTCGCGCTGCCGGCTCCACGAATGTGGGCGGGGTTGTAGGGCACCAGCGGATACGGGCGCTCGGAGGCGGCGCTGGCGAAGACTGTGCGGAGCAGGCTGTAGGACTGGGCGCGGATGGTCTCGCGTCCGGGCGCGACGCCGTCGTACCAAGTGTCTACGTCGTCGGCCGAGATCCTGTCGATGCGCTCGTCGCCGAACGTGGGGTAGATCCACGTGTCGAGGAGCATCCGGTACTGCTGCCGCGTTGTGGGCCGCAGTGCGCGGCCCTGGGTCTTCCTCGTCTCGAGCCACTCGTCGGCGTATTCACGCAGGGTGGGGATCGCCTTCTGCCTGGCGGCGCGAGCGGCGGCTTCGGGCGCCCAGAGCTCTAGGCTGATCTCGGCGCGTCGCGCGGTTAGCCACGCAATCGCGTCGTCCTTGGATGCGAACGTCTCAGGAGCGCGATAGAGGTTGCCGTCGGGGCCGGTGTAGGCGGCCCGGTACCGGCCAGAGGCGAGCCGCTCCACTCGGCCGAATCCTCGCCTCTTGCTCGCACGCTTCTTCGTCATGTTGGTCCCTCTCAGGTCGGTTTCGAGGAACATACGAGGAACAACGAGGAATAACGGGGTCCTAATTTGTCCGGAGGTGTCCGCATCTGTCGTCGGCCAAAACGTCCTCTGACCTGGGAGTTTACGGCAATCTGGCTCAGAACTAGTCCTGAGCCGAACCCGCTTCTCAAAACTTCGAACCCAGTATCGCCTTCTCGAATTCGGCAATAGGGCGAAGCGAATCTCCGTCCAAACGCCGGCAAAATGTCACGGATCTGGCAGATGCAGACGGGTTGGAACCGCCGAGGACCTACCAAGATGTGGATCGAACGTGAACGTGACGTTCAGGTTGATGGCGTGTAATCGTCAGATGACAAATGGGTGGCAGCCGCTCCCGGACGACGTGGCCGAGTGGATGGGCATGGACGTCGCGATGGTCCCGTTCGCGGTGGACCTCGCCAAAAGAGCCGACCCCGCGAGCTCCACCCGAGCCGAGTCGCCTCGCAGGGGCGGACAAGCTGCGAGCCGCCCTGCAGCTCGGACGCACCATGGCTCCGCGTCGAGGACCCACGCTCAGGACGTCGCTCGCGCGGCGACCACGTCACCGGCCTCGTCGCGCTAGCAAGTCACCCCGTCGCCGACCCAGCTGTGGCGGGGGAGGCAACGGGGGAGGGGACCAGCGGGCAGTCGTTGACGCAGAGCAGCGCCATCGACCGACGGACGTCGTCGGTGGCACCGTTCGTCGGCAGCGCGGTGATCTCGTCCTCGTCGATGCCCGGCACCGGGACGTGCGAGACCATCGGGTGTATCGGGCGCAGGTCACGCGGCTCGTCGTCCCCGAAGAGCTCCTCGTGCAGCTTCTCGCCCTCACGAAGACCGGTGTAGACGATGTCGACCGGCGTGCCGAACTGCTCGATGAGCTGGCGGGCGACGTCGAGGATCCGGACCGGCTCGCCCATGTCGAGCACCAGCGCCTCGCCGGGGTTGCCGATCGCGGCGGCCTGGATGACCAGCTGACAGGCCTCTTCGATGGTCATGAAGAAGCGCGTGACGTCCGGGTCGGTGACCGTGACCGGGCCGCCGCCGGCGATCTGCTTGGCGAACGACGTCAGGACCGACCCGCGGCTGCCGAGCACGTTGCCGAAGCGCACCGAGAGGAAGGTGCCGTCGGCGATCTCCGCCCGCTGGGCGGTGATGCGCTCGGCGATCCGCTTGGAGTAGCCGAGCACGCTGCACGGGTTGGCGGCCTTGTCGGTCGAGATGTTGACGAAGGTCGTCACTCCCACGCGCACGGCGGCGTCGAGCACGATGCGGGTGCCGATGACGTTGGTCTTGACCGCCTCGGCGGGGTACTGCTCCAGCATCGGGAGGTGCTTGAGCGCTGCCGCGTGGAAGACCACCTCGGGCCGGCGGGCCAGGAAGAGCTGGTTGACGGCGGCCTCGTCGCGGATGTCGCAGAGGATGACCTCGTCGGTGTCGAGCAGTGCCCGGCCGTGGATCGACAGTTGCACCGCGTGCAGGGCCGACTCGTCGCGGTCGAGCATCATCAGCTCGGCCGGCCCGTAGCGGTGGATCTGACGGCACAGCTCGGCGCCGATCGAACCCCCGGCGCCGGTCACGAGCACGCGGCGACCGCGCAGGTACTCGGCGATGGCGTCGACGTCGGTGTCGAGCTGGTGGCGGCCGAGGACGTCGGTGAGGTTGATGTCGCGGAGGTCGCGGATGCCCACCTGGTCACTGAGCAGCTGCGTGTTGGCGGGCAGCACCTTGACGCCGAGACGGGCGCGGCCCGCGGCGACGCGCAGCCGGCTGATGGTGGCGGCGTCCGCGCTCGGCAGGGCGAGGATCACGGTGCCGACCTCGAGACGGGCAGCCGTCTCGGCCATCTCGTCGGTGGTCCCCAGCACCGGGACGCCTCGCAACCGCAGGTGGCGCTTGCGCGGGTCGTCGTCGAGGAACCCCACGGGTCGCCAGGTGCGGTTGACGTCGTGCAGCATCGAGCGGACCAGGTCGTTCCCTGCCTCGCCGGCGCCGACGACGAGGACGCGGCGGGTGTCGGCGCCGCCCGGACGCCGCTCCGCGTCCCGCTCGCCGAGACGTCGCCACGCGGCCCGCGCCCAGGCGGCCAGGACGAGCGTCCCGAGCGCGGCGCCAGCGGGCACGCTGCGCGGCGCCCACTGGAAGACGAGGTTGGCTGAGAAGACGAGGCCTCCGACCAGCCCGATCGTCGCCCCCAGCAGCAGCATCTCGTCCAGGCTGGCGACCTTGGCGCGACCTCGGAAGAGCTGGGTCGCCCAGCCGACGGCCAGGTAGAGGACGACGGTCACCACGGCGACCACGCCCACCTGCCCCCATGGAGCGTCGGTGCCGGTCGTGTCGAACCGGAGCCAGGTGAAGGCGACGAAGCTGACAAGCCACGCCGCGGTGTCGACCGTCATGGAGACGACGACACGATTGTTACGAAGCTGCTCGACGAGCACGAATTCTCCCACGTACGAATGTCCCCACCGCCTTGAATATCATGCCTTGACGGTTTTTGCCGCGTTCTCGCGAAAACGTCTCGACCGATCTCAGTACGGTGTCTGAGACACCCCGTCGCTGCTATTTCGGCAATTGGCGGGCGCAGGAGCGCCGTGATTAACTGGCGCCCTCTGGGGGCCCCCACACGTTTGAGGAACACAATGAAGAAACTGATCGTCGGCCTGCTGTTCTCGGTGCTCCTCGGATCGGGTCTGGTGGCCTTCAGCGGCAGCACGGCCTCGGCCGTCGACTGCCCCTACACCGGCTGCGTCAAGACGTCGACGCAGGTCAACGCCACGTCCCCTGCCGCCCGCAATCTGCGGGTTCGTGCCACGGTGCGCACCGCCGGCGACGCCCGGCCCAAGGGCCAGGTCAAGATCACCGTCACGGGCCCGGGCAAGACCCGCTCGGCCACCCGCGACGCTCGCAGCGCCTCCACGGTGACCTTCAGCGGCCTCAAGCCCGGCAGGTACCGCGTGACTGCGACCTACGTCCCGGCGAAGAACAGCATCTACAAGCGCAGCCAGGACTCCACGACGGTCCGGGTGAAGGCACGTCGCTGACCAACTGAGCGAGACGGGGGTCCGATGCGAGGCGCATCGGACCCTTGTCGCGTCCAGGGACCTTGTCGTCCGGCAGCGTCCGACGGCCCCCGTCCGTGACTTCCCCGAAGGAGACACCACCCGTGGCGGTTCGCCGACGCAGCGTCATCATCTCCGCCGTGTCCGCCGCGATCGTCGCGGTGGTCGGCTACACCGTCTGGCTGACCTATCAGGTGCAGCAGGACCTCGGTGACGCCGAGGCGGCGGTCTCGGACCTCCGGCAAGCGCTGAACGGGGACGACGCCGCAGCGCGCGACCGGGCCATCGCCGACCTGCAGGACGCGGCGCGCTCGGCCGAGAACCGAACCGACGGCGCGTGGTGGAGCGTGATGACTCACGTCCCGCTCGTCGGCGACGACGCCGACGGCGTGCGCGTCCTGAGCCGGACGCTGTCGTCGGTCGCCACGGACGCGGTCGCACCGATCGCGAGCACCGTCGACGCGCTCGACGGGGTCTACCAGGGCGGCCGGATCGACCTCGCCGCCGTCGAGTCGATGCAGGAACCGGTGGGTCGGGCCAGCGAGGCGCTCACCGCGGCAGCGACGGAGGTCCAGGCGGTCGACTCGTCGGGGTTCGTCGGCGTCCTCGACCGCCGCTTCGACGACTACGCCGACCAGCTGGAACGGGCGGCGGTCAGCCTGCGCTCGGCCGACACAGCCGTCCGCGTCCTTCCCAGGATGGTCGGCGCCGACGGGCCGCGCGACTACCTGCTGCTCTTCCAGAACAACGCGGAGGTCCGGGCGACCGGCGGCATGCCGGGCGCGTGGGCGCTCATCCACGCCGAGGACGGGCGGATCGACATGGCGCGGCAGGGGGTGGCCGGTGACTTCCCGACCGCCGACACGCCCGTGGTGCCGCTGACCCCCGAGGAGGTCGAGGTCTACGGGAAGGAGATCGGTGTGTTCTTCCAGAACCCGGGCTTCGCCCCCGACTTCCCGCGGGCCGCACAGATGTGGGACGCCCACTGGGACAGGCGGTTCCCCAACGTCGACCTCGACGGGGTGCTGGCGCTTGACCCGGTCGGCATGTCCTACCTGCTCGAGGGCACCGGCCCGGTGACGGTCGACGGGCGGAGCCTGACCAGCGAGAACCTCGTCGAGGAGCTGCTCAGCCGGCCCTACCTGGAGCTCGAGCCGGAGGAGCAGGACGTGTTCTTCGGCGGTGCCGCCCGGGCGATCTTCGATGCTGCGTCCACCGACGTGCGGTCGCCCGTCTCGCTCGTCGACGGCTTCGAGCGGGCCGCCCGCGAGGGCCGTTTCCTCGTCGCCTCCTTCGACGAGGAGGACCAGGCGCTCCTGGCCGACAGCCGGGTGCTGGGGGAGCTCGCCGGCGACGACCAGCGGACCCCACACGTCGACGTGGGCCTCAACGACGCCACCGGGTCGAAGATGTCCTACTACCTGCGCTACCGCGTCACGGTGGAGTCGATGTCGTGCGAGAACGACCGCCAGCAACTGGCGGCCCAGATGACGCTGAACCAGGTGATCACCGCGGCGGATGCGGCCGAGCTCCCGGTGTCGGTGACCGGGGGAGGGGTCCGCGGTGTCGACGCCGGCTCCCAGGTCGTCTCCATCCGGATCTACAGCCCGGCCGGCGGCGCGATCGGCGACATCACCCTGAACGGACGGAAGGTCGAGCCCTTCGAGCAGAACGTCCGGGTCAAGGACCGGCAGGTCGTCACGGTCGTCACCGAGCTCTCCACCTTGGACGACGCCGTCATCAACTGGACCATGGAGAGCGGGCCCGGTCAGGTTGGCGACGGTGAGCTAGGTGTGACCCCCAGCGTGGTGTCGGGGATTGCAGGAGGCGTGTTCAGAAGTAGCTGCTCATCTTGAGCATCGCGCGTCACGATCTCGGCCGTCGCCTACAACATGCGCCTAAAGGCGGCCGCTCGGCTGACTAAGCCATACGTCCGCAGGAACGACTAGTTGAACGATTGATCAACAGAAACCGTGTGCAGTGTCTAGGACGGCTGGTGTCGGTCCCTGCTCGGGAATCGGCCGGAAACGGCGAGCAGTGCGCGCATGCTTACGGGGCTTCTTCGTCGCCACGTAGGCACGGCCAAGCGGAAGGCGTCGACCGAACCCTTGACTACGGACATCGGGATGCCCCAACGCACTCCTACCTTCGCAAAGCTGAGCCAGCGGATGGCGAGGTATGGGAGCAGCACCCGCAGCGGCGCGTACTTGATCCCAGTCAGGATGGCTTGCCGGGTGCCGGAACGGATGATCTCGCGGCGCTTCTCAGGCGAACGGTCTGTCGCATGCACCAATCTCATCTGGGGCGAGTGCCAAATTTCCTCGCCTCCCTGCGCAAGACGAATTGCAAGCTCGGACTCCTCGCCTTGACGAAGTCCGTCCTCGTGGTAGCCACCATGCGACAAGAACTTCCCCCGATGCGCCACACAAATCCCACCGGTGAACAGGCCCGTTCGCTGCAGGTCGCCGGTTGGCCGCTCACTGGGAAACTCGATGACAGGGCCGCCGATGATGGCGGCCGAAGGCACCCGGGATATTGCGTCCAGCGCCGCCTCGACGGACCCTTCGGGCAGCCACCCGTCGTCGTCGACGCACATCACCCACTCGGTCTCGGCCAACCTAATTCCCAAGTTCCGGCCGCCGGGGCAGCCAAGGTTCTCAGCCTGTACCTCAACACGCACATGTCCATAGTCCCGAGCCAGCATCTCGGTGGTGTCGTCCTCGGTGCCGTTGACGAGAACTAGCAGCGGCGCCCCTGCTGGCGCTTGCGAGATGATGGAATCCAAACACCGCCGTAGATCCTCGCGACGGTTCCTCGTGAGCACTAGGAAAGACAATCCCATCGTCGACATCATTTCCTCACTTCGGTTACGGTGTTGATCTGGGACTGCATGCATGTGACAACCACTGCCAGTAGGAGCCAATAGATCTCGACGGGTGCGCGGCCGAAGATGGACGCTGAAAACGAGTAAAGGACTCCGGCTGAGACGATTGCGACCGATAGCGACCCCAACGTCGGATCAACTGCGAGTCCGAGCCAGGCAATGCGACCGGCCACCCCGAGGGCAGTGATGAGTAGGACCATGCCCGGCACTCCTAGTTGCATCCCGGCCTCCAAGTATGAGTTGTGCGCTTGGAAAGGCCGAAACTGAGCTTGGAAGGTCAACGGGTACCAGACCTCCGGGCGATCCCACACGTTGTTGAGCCCGAATCCAGTTAACCAATGAGACTCGATCTGGGGCTGCAGTGCCTGCCACAGGGGGACTCGACTTGTCAGAGTCGAGTCCTTCCCGGAGGCCGTCAACGCAGCATTCACCCCGTTTCTGGCTAAGTATGCTATGACTGCGACTGAGGCCAGTAGCAAGCATGCGACCGTGTTCCTCAAAGTTCCGACCGCGTTCGCGAACCGGGAGATCTGAACGACCATGATCACGAACGTGAGGACGACGATGACTTGGACAGAGCCGGACATCAATGCACTTGCCACCGACAGCATGGCTAGGACCGCATAGCCAGGTCGAGCCGACTTCGAAGCACTGAACAATACGATCGACGCGAACACGGCCTGCCGGCCGAAATCATTCTCGTTGCGTAGGAGACCGCTCCAGCCGAGAGATCCGAAGTCATCAACACGGCTTCCAGCTATCGCGAGAAGGCCAATCCAATGGGCCACCATGGCAATGGACATGGCACGCGCCAGCAACTCAAGCAACTCGTTACTTCGCAACGCGCAACCAGAATAGAGCATTGCCGCCGTCATTAGGAGCAAGTCAGCGGCAGCTAGTCCGGTGGCGATTGAGTTTGCTGACCAGGTCATACTCGCAATCCCGAGCACGCCATACCCGGTCATCGTCGCTCCGAGAAGTCCGACATCGTGACGGTTGAACTGCCGGGAGCCAAGAATCAAGACGGCTGCGAGCGCAAACCTGATCACAAATGTAGGTGTACCGACGACGCTCACGATCCATGGGTGGAGGGTCACTTCGACGAGAAGCACGACGAAGGCAACCTTCCACCCTCGTCCGAGAGTCCTGGTCGGACGCCGGTTGTCGACGACGGGCGAGGTCAAGATGCTGCCCAGCGCTCATGGAACATCGGGAGCAACCTCTCGGAGCCAGCTGGTGAGGAACTCGACAGGTTGGGCACGCAAGGCCGCAGTCCGTCCAAGCAGATCACGATCTGACAGACGGGACATCTCGACATCTACGTGGCGCCACCAGTCCTCACTCGGATACTCGCGCTGTGCGTCGAGAATCATCGCGTCATCTGCGTACCAAGCGAGCGCCCCCCGATGCTTCTGCAGGTAGTAGTCGTCGTAGGCGACGCCCACGGACGGAGTTCCTTCCGCCATCGCAAACACGAGAGGGTGGTACCGGGTTGTGACGAGATACTCCGCCTCTCTCAACACCCGTCGCGTCTGGTAGGCGCCGAAACTCGTCGGTGTCTGCACGCACAAGTCCGCCAGGTGTGGCTCGAGATCGTCGATCACCGTCTGCATGAACTGACGGTCATCTGCTCGTTGGAGTCCGACGCAGTTGGGCACGCACAGCACCCGTCTGCCGGTGTTGTGGGCGTGCTGGGCAGCCTCAGCCAGAACCGAGCGGACGCGCTGCCTGAGCGAGTCCGTTGCACTCGTCCAGTCATGGATCGAGACGGCAATGAAGTTGTTGAGTCCCATACCGAGCATCCAGCTCTCGACATCCTCGTCAACCCCGCGCGGAGTCGGAGTGGCGACTGCCCAGTCCAGATGCGCTTCCACTGCTGCGCCGGGGACCAGCTGTCTCGCGGTCGTCGCAGAGATGTGGTCGCGAACGCCGACCTTGTCTGCGCCGGCAAGCATTCGACCTGCTGCGCGACTGGCGGCGGCGTCAACTACCGGACCAATGCCCTGCCCTACAAAGAGGACTGGAACGCCATTCCGCCTCGCAAGCGCCACCAGGATGCCCCACGCTGCGATGGCGTGGAGAGCAAAGCGATCGGTCACTCCTCCTGCGCCTGAGAAAACGAGCCCGCGACTCACCTTGAGCTCTGCTTCCCAAACTGCTTCGACGCCGCGCGCGGGAGCGCCATCGGTGATCTGCTCGCTGCGGCGGTAGCCACGAACAGTCGAACCGCGGTTGAGGATCAGGCCACAGGCAGCCTTGACCTTGTTGCTGAGCCGAGTGGGCGACGGCCTCATCACGTATCGAAGCAGTCCCTCATGCAGAAAGGGAAGCGTCTTGACGCCGGAAAGTGGGGGTGCCCAGCCCGGAAACGCGTCGGTCACGACCGTGCAGTCCGGGTCGATCTCTCGTATCACCCCGACCAGGTTCAGCCACATCATCTCGTCGCCGTAGTTGGACGATCCGTTGGAGCTTCCGATGACGGTCCATTGATTATTCACGATTCTACCCATCGTCTAGTCACCACATTTGCCATCAGTATCATTCCGGAGAGAGCGAGTATCGTGGCAACCACTCCGACCGCCGCGGAGTCGAGTAATCCGCGAGCGTAGAGCAAGGGGCCAATTGTCACAGTTACTGCCAATGCAATGAGTCGTCCAAGAATGCCCTCCCCGACCGCGCCGACGGCTCTCATGCATCTGACGGCAACGTCCAGGATTCCAAGCATCACCCCGCTCAAGATCAGGGCGCAAACAGGGGCGATCGATTGTCGCGAGTCGGGAAGGATCCAGTGGATGTAGGCGGTTATCGCTACACAACCTACGGCGCCGAATAGAAGACTGACTGGCACCAGTCGGAGTGTCTGCGAAAATGCGCGCCCTAGTCCCGTGAAGCCACTCTTGGCGAGCCCGATTGCGGTCGTTGTCCCCAAGCCGTACTGCACGACCTTGACCCCAGCGACGACAGGCATCGCTAGTCCGTAGAGCGAGAGCTGTGCCTCATTGAAGAGTTCAAGAGCGAACGCCTGCTCAAGGCGATAACCGCCGGCGGCTAGGAGGGCTGTCACGTGAATATGGGTTCCTCGTCGGAGCATGTGCCCAATTGAGTCGAGGCTCAGGGCCACGAGGCTGGCGCCCTTGATTGTGGCAAGGGCGCGCCAAACCGTCACGGTGGCTGTGGCGACGGCCCTGGCGGTCAGTACCCCCTCGGCTGTGGGAGCCGTAAGGAGAAGAGCGAGCAGCGTCGAGAACAGCGTTGCGGCTCCAAGTGCAAGAACGAATCGAGCTACTTGGTCGAGGTTTTCGGTTGCTAGTTCGCAGCCTTGAAGGACTGAGTTGAACATTGCAGCCACGACGAGCACGCAGATCGATCCAACGAGGTGAGGGTCGAAGTCGGCTCGCAATGCCAAGGCGGCGGCAACGCCGACGGCGGGGAGTGTAAGCAAGCTTGTGGCAGCAATCGCGGATGCAAACTCGTTTTCACCCTCTCGTGGCCGGCCGCGAAGGTGGTCAAACGTGAGAGTGTCAGGGATCCCCCACATGAATAGCAACGGAGGGATCGTGCAAATGATCACTGCCGCCGTCAGGGCAGCAAACTGAGACATCGGCAGAATCCCCGCACTGGCCAGGGTTCCCGCGGTCGACATCACCATACCGATGAGGTAGGCGCCGGACAGGCGTGAGCCGCCGCGAAAGCGGCCAACGATCTTCAATAACCGTGTCATATTTGGTTTGGTCGTTGTGCGCCCGGTACGAGTTCTCGGATGATCGCCGACGCTTGGCGATGAGAAGACCAGTTCCAGACCACGGCGGCGCGACAGTCCTGGGCTACTCGCTCAGGGTCGAGTTGGGTGCGCTCAATCCATGTAGCACACGCGGTCGCCAAGTGCTGACCGTCTGCTTGTTCTACCAACGATCCATTCACGCCGTCAGTGATCGCTTCGAACTCAGGCATCTGTTCGAACGGATTTGCAATCGTCACCACGGGCGTTCCTGCACCTAAGCTCTGGAGCACGGTGAGGCCTGCGGCGCGCGGGATCACAGTTACTGTCAGTCGTCGGTAGACGTCTTGCAGTTCGCCCTCGGAATACATGGCCCCGGGGAGAAACAGACGCACGCCTAAACTCGCGGCGACGTCTTCCAAACCGGCGCGTTCGTCACCTTCACCGACGATCAAGCAGTCAACATCTATGGAATGTTTGTTCTTGAGATCGGCCGCAGCTTTGATGATCTGGTCGAGACCCTTGGAGCTCGACAACCTGACCACCGCACCGATGACTGGTCGATCGCCGGACGGCAGTGAATCGTTCGAAGCGCTGGTCTGGGAATTCACAACCCTCGACTGATAGCTGTTGTAGATCACCCGCATCCGGTTGGCAGGGTAGCCGGCTCGCACGCCTAGAGCTCGACCGTGATTGCCGTAGAGGAGCAGGACGTGCGCCAATCGGTAGAAGATCTTCCGGACCTGCTTGCGAACTCCAGATTCTGGTTGATGCCAGCCAATCGTCCAGAAGAGGACGCGTCGTCCACGCACCCGACAGCGTGCTGCCTGAACCCATGTCGAGAGGTGGGCGAAGTCACCCAGGAATACGACGGCGGTTGCGTCGAAGTCGTCGAGTACCTTCCCAAGTCCCTGCTGCCAAAGGAACCGTCCCCACCATCGGTTGCGTACCAGGGCTTCGTGTGAGAAGGACCGTGGCGGAGTTGTCTCAATGCTGCCGTCACGTGAATCTCCGCCAGTGACGAACAAGACCTCCTCCAGCCGCTGGTCTAGTTCGCTGAATACCCCGTAGCGGTAGTGAGGCAGGTGCGGGTAGACGATCGCCACCCTTGGGTTGGAATTGCCGTTCATAGGCCTAGGTCGAGGCGGTCGGCAGCGACTCTAGGCAGAACAGGACCGTCAAGGGCCGCTTGGTGGTTTCGCCTCCCGGCTTCGTCGAAGCGGTAGTTGATGATCTTGGCCGGCACGCCAGCAACGATGGCGAACGGGGGTACGTCCCGGGTCACCACGGATCGAGCTCCGACGACAGCACCGTCGCCGATGGTGACACCTCGACGCACGAGGGCACCCCGACCAACCCAAACGTCGCGACCGATCCTCGTGGGCTGCTGCGGTGGGCGACCCGTGAACTGGATGGGTGATCCTGGGATGTCCCAGTTGTGGTCATCGCCAACGATGGCTACGCCATGGGCGAGCATGCTGTAGCGCCCGATGGAGACCATCGGATCGATGTGGACCGCCGCTGCGACGAACACCCACTCCTCGGCTCTGAGGTCGCGGGCCACATTGGCGGCAGCATGAACGTACGCAGTGTCGTGAACCCCGTGAAGGCGCTTGAAGCGGCGTATCCCAGTCCTTCGAAGGCTGCTCAGCACCTCGTAGACCCTTCCGTTACGTCTCAGGCTCACAGTTCTGCCCTCCGGATTCCTGACCATCTGTGGTGGCGCCCGGCAGTCGAGGATATGAACCGGACCACGCGAGTACTGACGTCTCCCACGTCGTACGCGTCGGGCCTTCCGGCTCCAGCCGAGTGCTGCTCAGTAGCAATTAGCAGTGAGCGGAGGACGTCTTCGACCACGAGCCCAGTCATCATGATCGCGCCGCTCTCGAGCGCCTCCGGACGCTCGATCGAGTCACGGAGGGTGATCGCTGGGAAGCCCAGGATCGACGACTCCTCCGAGATGGTGCCCGAGTCCGAGAGGACGCAGGCTGCCTCGAGCTGGAGCTTGTTGTAGTCGTGGAATCCGAAGGGCTCCATGAAGTCGATTCCGGTGAGGTCCAAGTCGGTGTCCAGCGCTTCGAGGCGCTTGCGCGTCCGGGGATGAGTGGAGACGACGATGCGCTTTCCGAACTCGTCCCGGACCGCCACCAGGCAGTCCAGGAGCATCTGCAGGCGCTCGGGCAGGTCGACGTTCTCCTCGCGGTGCGCGCTGACCAGGAAGTACTCGCCTCGGGTCAGGCCGAGCCGTTCGAGCGCGTCTGAGGCGTCGATCTGGTAGCGGAACCTCTCCAGCACCTCGCGCATCGGGGAGCCGGTCACGATCACCCGACGCGGGTGGAGGCCCTCCGCCAGAAGGTTCCGCCGGGCGTGCTCGGTGTAGGCGAGGTTGAAGTCAGCGACGTGGTCCACGAGGCGACGGTTCGTCTCCTCGGGGACGTTCTCGTCGAAGCAGCGGTTGCCCGCCTCCATGTGGAACGTCGGGATCCGCATGCGCTTGGCCATCACGGTGGCGATGCACGAGTTGGTGTCGCCCAGGACGAGCAGCGCGTCCGGCTTCTCCTCGAGCAGCACCTTCTCGGTTCCGATCAGGACGCCGCCCAGCACGGCCCCGAGGCTGCTGGTGTCGACGCCGAGGTAGTGATCCGGCGGCCGCAGGTCCAGGTCGTCGAAGAAGACCTGGTTGAGGGCGTAGTCGTAGTTCTGTCCGGTGTGGACCAGCACGTGCTCGATGCCGGCCGTCTTGTCGAGGCGGTCGATGACACAGGCCAGTCGGATGATCTCGGGTCGCGTGCCGACGATCGTCATGACCTTCATGCGAGTGCCTCCTGGGCGATCGTCTCGGGGAACTGATCCGGGTTGGCCTGGTCGAGCAGCTGGTCCGACCAGAACATGGTGATCAGCTCGGTGTCACCGACATTGCGGATGTTGTGCACCCACAGGGTGGGCATGTCCACGAACGACGGCGTGTCGCCGCTGAGTCGGAACGTCACCACGTCGTCGTGGAGGAGACGTCTCAGCTGGATCTCTGCTTCGCCCTTCACAATGAAGAAGCGCTCCACCTTGTGCAGGTGGTAGTGCTCGCCGCGCTTCTCGCCGGGGTGCGTCGTCGACATGAACGCCATCCCGGTGCCGCCGTGGGCACGGACGGTCTCGAACAGGTCCCCCCTGTTGTCCGCGTGGACCTGCGGCGACACCGGCCACATGTCCGGGAACGCCGCGGCGCGGTAGGTGTTGAACAGGTTGCGTCGCATCGGGGTCGAGATGTCGGGCACCTCTGCCGCAGGCACGTACAGGTCGTGGAACTCCTGGAAGAGTGCCAGGACCTCGCCGATGCCGATCGACTCGGCACCGACCACCGTGCGGGTGTCCGTCCCTATCGCGGAGATGAGCGCCGCGGCCGCGTCCTGGGAGTGGAGGAGCGCGATCTCGCGGTCGCCGGAGAGGTGCGGCGTCCGTCCAGCGGCCACCTCGTGGGCGAAGGTCGCGACGAAAGAGTTGTAGCCCGGGCGTCCGTGCTCCCCGTAGAGGTTGGGCAGCAGGAGGTCGGCGAAGCTGCCCCCGGTGGCGCCGACCGCGCCGCTGAGGATCTCTGCGGCGCGGGCCTTGCCACGGCCGTACGGGTTGTCGAGCTCTGCCTGGACCGAGTTCGCGAAGACGACGCCGACCGGGCGCCCCGCCGCCGCCAGGGCTGCGGCCAGGGTCTCGGCGAGAGCGACGTTGCCCTGCTCGACCTCGTCGTCGGTGCCGGCACGGTTGACGCCGGCGACGTGGAGGACGGCATCGACGTCGGACAGCAGGTCGCCGAGTGCCTGCGGATCGTCGAGCTCGCCGCGGCCCAGCCGAACCGCGTCGACACCGTGCAGCGCCCGCAACCGGCACGCGGTGTGCCAGCCCAGGAAACCGTGTCCGCCGGTGATCGCGACCCTCACGGTTGCGGCCCCGGATCGCGACCGGACTCGGCCAGCGCGCGGCGCACGGGTGGCAGCCGGAGGAGGAGCCGCTTCACGCCGGCTACGTCGAGCCGCTCGCAGTTGTGCGAGGTGTAGTCGTCGTCGACCACCTCCGTCTCGCCCTCGTCGAAGAAGAGCTCGTACTCGAGCGAGCGGGCGTCGAGCGGGACCCGGTAGTAGTCGCCGTGGTCGTCCGCCTTCTGCAGCTCCTCGCGGCTCAGCAGCGACTCGTAGAGCTTCTCGCCGTGCCGGGTGCCGATCACCCGGATCTCGGGGTCGTCGTCGCCGAAGAGGGAGGCCACGGCGCGCGCGAGGTCCTCGACCGTCGACGCGGGCGCCTTGCGCACGAACAGGTCCCCGGGCTCGGACTGGGTGAAGGCGTACTCCACGAGGTCCACGGACTCGTCGAGCGACATCAGGAACCGGGTCATCTTCGGGTCTGTGACCGTCAGGGGCCTGCCCTGCCTGATCTGCTCGATGAAGACGGGGATGACCGATCCGCGGCTGTACATCACGTTGCCGTAGCGGGTGATGGAGACGATCGGACCGTTGACACCGCGATGGCGCGCGTGCGCCTGGGCCACCTTCTCCATCATCGCCTTCGAGATGCCCATGGCGTTGATCGGGTAGACCGCCTTGTCGGTGCTGAGACACACCACCGACTCGACCCCCGCGCGTTCGGCGGCGCGGATGACGTTGTCGCTGCCGTTGACGTTGGTGAGCACCGCCTGCTGCGGGAAGAACTCGCAGCTCGGCACCTGCTTCAGCGCGGCCGCGTGGAAGATGTGGCGGACTCCGTTGACGGCGTCCTCGACGCTCCGGGTGTCCCGAACGTCGCCGACGTGGAACTTCACCCGACCGTCGGCGAGCTCGCGGCGCATGGTGTCCTGCTTCGACTCGTCCCGACTCAGGATGCGCACCTCCTCGATGTCGGTGTCGAGCAGCCGCCGGACCATCGTGGAGCCGAACGACCCCGTGCCCCCGGTCACCAGGACCGGACCCTGAGAACTCGTCACTGCGCGTTCCTTCTCTGATCGGTGGAGACTTCACCGCGGACGCGTCCGCGACCACGGGGCTTGCTCGACGCCGACCGGAGCAGCTCGGCCAGACGCGCCGATCCCACTTCGCGCGCCATCAGTCGGCCGTACAGCTCCCTGCCCCTGCGTCCCATGTCGGCACGCTCCTCCGGGTCTTGAGCCGCCAGCTCGACCACGGCCGAGGCGATCGCGGTCCGGCTCCCGGGCTGGGCGTCGCGGCCGGCTCCGCCGGTGGACACCAGCTCGGCACAGTCGCCGCGGGACACGACCAGCATCGGACGCCCGGCCGCCAACCCCGACTGGACCTTGCTGGGCATCGTCACGGCGAACAACGGCTCGTCGGCCAGCGAGACCACGTGGAAGTCCGAGGAGGCGGTCAACCGTGCGGCCTCCGCCCGCGACACGGGGTCCAGGAAGTGCACCCGGTCGGACCCGGAGGCGCGGGCGACCAGGTCAGCCTTCGACACCCCGGACCCGATCAGCACGAGGTGGGAAGGCTCTGTCACCTGCTCGACGAAGGCGTCCACCAGCGGCTCCAGCGCCTGCGCCTTGCCGTGATTCCCCGCGTACAGGAACACGGACTCGGCCGGGGGGATACCGAGACGAACACGGAGACCTTCGGTCGCGCTGTCGTCGTCGGCGACGGCGAGCTCGGCGTCGGGAAGCCAGTTGTAGACCAGCGACAGCTTGTCGTCCGGCACACCGCGCGAGCCGAGCAGGTCGATCATGCCGGGGGAGATGACGGCGACGTGGGACGCCATCGCGTACGCGCGGCGCACGAACACGTCGACGGCGCGCTCGACCAGGCGGGAGGCGCGTCCCGTCAGGAATCCCGACGCGAAGATGGAGTCCGGCCACACGTCCTGGACCAGCAGGACGTACGGCGTGCCCCACAACACCTTGCCCGCCATGGCCGGCAGCGCGGCGGTTGCCGGCGACGAGTACACCAGGGCGACGTCGCTCCGGCGCAGCAGGCGCTGGCCGAGGAGCGCGCTGCTCAGCGCCCACGACGCGTAGTTCATCAATCGCCCGCGCGCACTCGCGTCGTGGCTCGGATACAGCGGGGTGCGGTGGACGACCACGCCAGCGTGCTCCTCGGTCGTGCGAGAGCCGGCCCGGTAGCCCTCCCGCACGTTGCCGGACGGGTAGTTGGGGATGCCGGTCAGGACCTCGACGTCCAGCCCCTGATCACCGAGGGCGGCGACGATGCCGGCCGGGATCTCGACAGGCTCGGGCGGGTACCACTGACAGACGAAGGCGACGCGAGTGCTCATCGTGCGGGGACCCCCTTCACGACGGCGCCGCCCGGCACGTCCCTGACCACACAGGCTGCGCCCCCGACGACGGCGCCTGCTCCGACGGTGAGCTGGTTCAGCACGACCGCCCCGACCCCCACGAGTACGCCCGGGCCGACCGTGCAGTCGCCCGAGATCGAGGCAGCCGGGTTGACGCTCACGAAGTCGCTGAGCGTCGTGTCGTGGCCGACGGTGACGTTCGGGTTGAGGTGCACGTGCCGGCCCAGCGTGATGTTGGTGGTGACCCGAGCGCCCGCGCAGATCACCGTGCCGGAGCCCACCTCCACAGCACTGCCCAGGGTCGCGGCGGGATGGATCAGCGTCGCGGCGTCCAGGCCGGCCGCGTCGAGCCGCTCGACGAGCGTCCGCCGGACGGAGGGGGATCCGATTCCCACGACGTAGGACGGTCGGTGGGCCCATGCGATCAGGTCCGCAACGGTGCCGAAGTACGACGTCTGACGGGCCTCGAGGCGCTGCAGGTTGGTCGCCGACGGCGCGTCGTCGACGACGCCGACGACGTTCCAAACCGGCTCCGGTGCCGCGGCGTTGATGGCCTCGACGACGTCCAGCGTCTCCCTGCCGAAACCCCCTGCCCCGATGATGACGAGGTCAGCAGCCACGCTGGCTCCCGGTGAACTCGGGCATGGTGACGTCCCCGTCGGCGCTGATGCCGTCGCGCCTGAGGACCTGGGCCACCGTGCGCCAGATGATCGAGGCGTCCAGGCGCAGGCTGCGGTGCTCGACGTACTCCACGTCCTTGGCGAACTTGTCGTCCCACGTCAGGGCGTTCCGGCCACTCACCTGCGCGAGACCGGTCACCCCCGGTCGGACGTCGTGACGCCGACGCTGCTCCGCCGTGTAGCGGTCCAGGTAGCGCACCAGCAGGGGGCGAGGGCCGACCAGGCTCATGTCGCCCTTCACCACGTTCCACAGGGTGGGCAGCTCGTCGAGGCTGGTCGAGCGGAGGAACGAGCCGAACGACGTCATGCGCTCCTCGTCGGTGACCAGCCCACGGGCACTGTCCGTCTCGAGCATGGTGCGGAACTTGACCAGCTCGAAGATCCGCTCGTCCTTGCCGGGCCGTGGCTGCCGGAACAGCACCGGCGAGCCGAGCTTGAGGCGGACCAGGACGGCGACGGCCGCCTGCAGGGGGAGGGAGAGGAGGAGAGCGGTCCCGCCCACGACGACGTCGATCACCCGCTTGACCGGGTCGTAGGCCCTCACGCGCCGACGACCCCGACGATCGCGGCCTCGATGCGCTCGAACTGCGCGTCGGTCAGCGCGGAGCCGGCCGGCAGGGTGAGACCCTGGGCGAAGATGCGCTCGGAGGAGCCGTCGAGCGTCCCGGACAGCCCGGCCGAGACCGGCTGGAGGTGCATCGGCTTCCACACCGGCCGGCACTCGATGCCCGCGTCGCCCAGGGCCGACGCGAGGTCGCCGGCGCTCCACGCTGACACGTCGGGGTCGACGACGATCGCGGTGAGCCAGCAGTTGTCGCCGGCGTCCTCCGCGCCGCCGAGGATGCGGACCCCCGGCTGGTCGGCGAAGAGACGCCGGTAGCGCTCGCGCCACCCGCGGCGACGCTTCAGCATGTCGTCGAGGCGCACCAGCTGCGCCCGGCCGAGGGCGGCGAGGATGTTGGAGAGCCGGTAGTTGTAGCCGACCTCGGTGTGCTCGTAGTGCGCCACCGGCTCCCGGGCCTGGGTCGACAGCTTGCGCACGTGGTCGGCCAGCCGCTGGTCGTCGGTGAGCAGCATGCCGCCCCCGGAGGTCGTCATGATCTTGTTGCCGTTGAACGACAGCACGGAGGCGTCCCCGAACGACCCGGCCGGCCGGCCGTCGTACGTCGCACCGAACGCCTCGGCCGAGTCGCACAGCAGGCGGGCCCCGGCGGCGTCGGCGACCTCGGTGATGGCGTCGTAGTCGACGCACTTGCCGAGCATGTCGACCGGGACGACGGCCGGGACGTTGCGACCGGCGTCCTGCAGGGTCTGCACGGCCTGCGCGAGCAGGGTCGGGCTGATGTTGCCCGACTCCTCGTCGCAGTCGACGAAGTGCGGCTCGGCGCCGACGTAGCGGATGGCGTTGACCGTGGCCGCGAAGGTGAACGTCGACACCGGCACGACGTCGTCCGGCCCGACACCCCACGAGACCAGCGCCAGGTGGAGCGCCGCCGTGCCGGAGGACAGGCCCACGGCGTGGGCGGCGCCGACGCGGGCGGCGACCTCGTCCTCGAAGGCGGTGAGATCGGGACCGGCGGGGGCCACCCAGCCGGACTGGAGGGCTCGCAGCACGTACTGCTGCTCCAGGTCACCGACGTCCGGGGTGGAGAGGAGGACGGGGTCGCCCACGTGCGAAGTCATGCTGCTTTCCGATCTCGTGTGCCGTCCCCAGGCGAGAGTGTAGACACGACCACGCCCGCCACCGCACGTCGGTGGTCACGCCATGGACGCCCTCGTCGCGGCGCCGCCGACGCCCCGCGCCGATGTCTCGCTCGACGGTGCTCCTCCCCTATGGTGGCGCTGTCACAATTCGGCAACAGACAGGACGTTCGTGGAGCTCCGGGACTACTGGCGGACGCTCCGTCGTCGCTGGAAGATGATCGTGGCGTGTGTCGCGCTCGCCGTGGGGGCGGCCGGTCTGCTCACCTGGCAGACGACGCCGCTCTACGCCTCCAGCGCGCAGCTCTTCGTCTCCACCGCGCCGGCCGACGCCGGCGAGGCCTACAGCGGCGGGCTCTTCGCCACCCAGCGGGTCACCTCCTACGTCGACCTCGTCGACACCCGCAAGCTGTCGGAGCAGGTGGCCACCGACCTGGGCGGGGACCTCGAGCCGAGCGAGCTGCGTGCCGCCATCTCGGCGCAGGTCGTGCCCGAGACCGTCACGCTGGTCGTGACCGCCCAGGACGCCGACGCCGTGGTCGCCCGCGACATCGCCCAGGCCTACGCCGAGTCGCTCATCGACCTGATCGCCGACATCGAGACCCCCGACGGCGGCGGGCAGGCGCCGATCCGCGCCTCCATCGTCGACAACGCCGAGACGACGAGCTCGCCCGTGAGCCCGAACACCCCCCGCAACCTGGGGCTGGCGCTGGTCCTGGGGCTGCTGGTCGGCGTCGGCCTCGCCGTGCTCCGCGAGCTCCTCGACACCTCCCTCACCTCGAGCGACGACATCGCCGCGATCACCGACACCCCGATCCTCGGGCACATCAACGTCGACACGGTCGCGATCAAGAAGCAGCCCGCCCTGGCGCTCTCGGAGGCGACGCCGTGGGCGGAGTCGTTCCGCGTGCTGCGCACCAACATGCAGTACGTCGAGGTCGACCACGACCACCGCACCTTCGTCATCTCGAGCTCGCTGCCCGCCGAGGGCAAGTCGACGACCGCGGTCAACCTCGCCATCACCATGGCGATGGCCGGCCAGCGGGTCGCCCTGGTCGAGTGCGACCTGCGCCGTCCCCTGATCGCGGAGCGCCTCGGCCTCGACGACGCCGTCGGGACGACGTCCGTGCTGATCGGGCGCATCGCGCTCGACGACGCCTTGCAGAGCTACGCCGACACCGGCCTGCAGGTGCTGACGTGCGGCCCCCGGCCGCCCAACCCCTCCGAGCTGCTCCAGTCGCACGCGATGGCGGGGCTGATCAGCGACCTGCGCGACCGGTTCGACGTCGTCCTGCTCGACGCGCCGCCGCTGTTGCCCGTCACCGACGCCGCGCTGCTCGCCGCGCAGTCCGACGGCATGCTCGTCGTCGTCCGGCACGGCAAGACCAACCAGGACCAGCTGCGCCACGCCCTCGAGCGGGTCGAGGCGGTCGACGCGAAGGCGGTCGGCGTGGTGGTCAACCTAGCGCCGTCGAAGAAGTCGGACCGCTCCTACAGCTACGGCTACGGGTACGGCTACAGCTACGCGCCCAAGGTCGACAAGAAGTCCGGCAAGATCCGCTCGGCGAAGGGTGTCTCGGGCGACGATCGCGGCGGTCACCGCCGCGCCTGATCCAGCTCAGCGCGTGAGGGCAGGCAGGACGACGCGCAGGAGCGCATCGATCCGCTCGGCCGCCCGGTCCGCCGCGGCGGCGTCCCGCCCGTACGGGTCGGCGACGTCGAGGGCCGGGTCGGCGGGGCCGCGGTGCTCGGCCAGCGCGCCCAGCACCTCGGCCGGGCTCAGGTCGCCCGGCAGGGAGCCGATCGCCCGGCCGGCCTGTCCCAGCGTGACGACCTTGCGGAACGCCGCGGGGGAGTCGTCGAGGATGAAGGAGCGGTGGCTCGCCTCGGCGGTCAGCACCAGGTCGGCGTCCTCGACCATCTGGCGGGTCAGCCGGCGGCTTCGGAAGCCGCTCGGGTCCACGCCGCGCTCGGCGAGGGGCCGGGCCATCTCGGGGCTCACCGCGTGGTCGACCCACCCGTGGGTGCCGGCGCTGGTGAAGCGGACGCCGGGCCCGGCCACCTGGCGCGCCGCGAGCTCCATGTAGGGCGAGCGGCAGATGTTGGCGGTGCACACGAAGAGGACGTCGAGAGGCCGCGGCCCCGGGCCCGGCTCGCGCCGGGCTCCGACCCGCTCGGCGGGCACGGACCCGCGCAGGTCGACGTGGCCGGCCGCGGCGAGGGCCTCGACGACGTCGGCCAGGGCGTCGTCGACGGTGCGGTCGGTGGGGTCGACGCGGACGTCGGCGTCGGCGGGCCCGACGGAGGACGTGCGGCCGACGTGGACCAGGACGAACGCCCCGCCCGCGTCCTCGACCAGGGCGCGGACCTGACGGCGGGTCGCCTCGAGCGGCGCGACCGGGCTGAGGACGGCCACGCCGCCGTGCCGCGCGATCTCCGCGGCGACCCAGCCGAGGCGACGCAGGTGGGTCTCCCGGTCGGCGTCGGAGTCCGTGGGACCGGGGGAGAGGTGCTGGCGCACCTCGTCGCCGTCGAGGCCGGTGGTCGTGCGCGGGTCCTGCCGGCGGACGCGGGCCTCCAGCGCGCGGGCCAGGGCGGCCGTGTCATCGCTCGACGGGCCGGTGAGGAACAGCACCAGACCCGGAGGGCGGCGCGCGTGCGGGAGGTCGGCTGGCACGGCGGTCATCCTCTCACCGCGGCCGACGCCGAGGCGCTCACAGGATTCCCGAAGCGTTCCGAAACGCCTCCTCACTAGCCTCCGGCGCATGCTCCTGGACCCGACGCGCCCACCGCGCGCCCCCCGCCCGTACCTCGCCGTCCTCGTCGCGGCCCTGCTCCTCCTCGGCCTGTCCGGCCTCCCGACCGCCCGGGCCGACGCGTCCGCGCCGGAGGTCGGGGTCGCACCGGCCGCGGTCACCGGGCGGGTCGTCTCCTTCGACGGCGCCGCAGTGGCCGGCGCCACCGTGCGCCTGCGGGCCGTCGCGCGGATCGGGCTGGGGCCGGTCGTCGGCACGGCGACCACCAACGGGCGCGGTCAGTTCTCGCTGGCCGGGGGATCGCCGAGCGGCTCCTACTACGTGGAGCTGGTCGCCGGCTCGCACCAGAGGGGCTGGGCCGGCCAGGACCCGAAGGCGTTCCAGAGCGCGCTCAAGCACGCCGGGACCTACGCCGGCAACGCCGCGCTCGGCACGGTCGTCGCCGTCCCGGCCTTCGTGCGGGGCGTCGTCGTCGACTCCCAGACCAAGCTCGGCGTCCGCGGCGTCAGGGTCACCTTCACCCCCGACGGCAAGGAGCCGCTCACCGCCACCACGCAGCGGGACGGCAGCTTCCGCATCACCGGGATCACCGGCGGCGAGGACGGCGCGATGAAGTTCGCCGGCTCCGCGGTCGGCTACGAGAACGGGGTGTGGGGCTGCGCCAACGCCGTCGTCCCACCGGCGCTCGAGTGCCAGCCGCAGATCGGCGTCATGCCCGGCAAGATCCGTATCGACAAGCTCTAGGAGGACTCACCATGAGCACCCTGCGTTCCGTCCTGGCCGCCGCCGTCGCGGCGACCGTCTGCTCCACCACCCTCGTCGCGGCGACGGCGTCCGCCGAGACCCCCGCTCCCGCGCCGGGACGGGTGATCAAGCCGGGCCAGGTCGGCCAGGCGGTCGCCGGGATGACGGCGACCGAGGCCCTGGCCACCGGCGAGTTCGACGCCGACGTCCCGGCCCCACCGTGCGACCCGATCCGGTTGCGCCCGAAGGGCGTCTGGCGCCACCAGTACGCCGTCCTGGTGAACCAGCAGGACCGGATCGCCGAGATCGCCGTGTTCGGCACCCGGCCGCGCACCGTGCAGGGCCTCGGCGTGGGCTCGACCAACCGCGAGGTCAAGCAGGTCTACGGCGCCCGGCTGTCCGCGCCCGTGGAGGTCGGGTTCGGGCAGTGGGGCCGCTTCGTCCGCAAGGGGACCGGCACCGAGCGCCGGTGGATCGGGTTCCTGTTCGGGGAGGCGTTCGTCGCCGACCGCCCGCTGCGCGGGCGCGACGAGGTCACCCTGGTCGGCGTCCGGACCCGGTTCAAGCCCGGGCTGATGCTCGACGGCTGCTGACACCGGCCCTCGGAGCCCGGCCCTCGGAGCCCGGCCGTCGGCGTTCGGCACGTCACACCACCTCGCGGCACGGAACAACGTGGCCGGACCCGGTGCTGAGCCCTGCATGACCACCATCGGACTCATCGGAGCAGGCAACATCGGCAGCACCGTCGCGCGACTGGCGGTGGACGCCGGTCACGACGTCGTCCTCAGCAACAGCCGCGGGCCGGAGACGCTGGCCGACCTCGTCGCGGACCTCGGTCCGCGCGCCCGGGCGGCGACCGCCGCCGAGGCGGCCGCGGCCGGCGACGTCGTCGTCGTCACCGTGCCGCTCAAGGCCTACCGCGAGGTGCCGGTCGAGCCGCTCGCCGGCAAGGTCGTCATCGACACCAACAACTACTACCCGCAGCGCGACGGCCAGATCGCCGAGCTCGACGACGAGTCGACGACGACGTCCGAGCTGCTCCAGGCCCACCTGCCGACGTCCAAGGTCGTCAAGGGCTTCAACAACATCTACTTCGAGCACCTGCGCGCACTGGCCCGGCCCGCCGGCGACCCCGAGCGCAGCGTCCTGGCCATCGCCGGCGACGACGCCGCCGCCAAGCAGTCCGTGACGGCGTTCCTCGACTCCCTCGGCTACGACGCCCACGACGTCGGCCCGCTCGCCGAGGGCTGGCGCTTCCAGCGCGACACCGCGGCCTACGTCGGCGCCTACGTCGCGGACGGCGACTTCGCGCACCCGCACGCCGCCACCCACGAGTCCCTGGCGCCGCTGCTCGCTGAGGCGAAGCGCTACCGCGACACGGACGACGAGACCGCCTGACGCATATCGGGGCGCGGGCGGCCGGGGGCGGTCGATACGATCCGCCCATGGTGTCTGAGATCAACGTCGTCCGTGTCCACGCCGATGAGCGCGAGGAGCGGACGACCGCGACGGGCACCAAGGCCTGGGAGCTCTTCGCCGACCACCCGGACGTGATCGCGGCCCGGGTGCTGGCGGCGGACGCCGGCGGCGAGCGCCAGCTCAAGGACCTCTCCTACGAGCTCGCCGACGGCGACGAGGTCGAGGGCGTGCTCATCGAGTCCGCCGACGGTCACGACATCCTGCGGCACTCCACTGCGCACGTGATGGCCCAGGCCGTCCAGGAGCTGTTCCCGGACGCCAGGCTCGGCATCGGCCCGCCGATCGAGAACGGGTTCTACTACGACTTCGACGTCGCGACCCCGTTCGTGCCCGAGGACCTCGACAAGATCGAGACCCGGATGCGCAAGATCATCAAGGAGGGCCAGCGGTTCTCCCGACGCGTCACCACCGACGCCGACGCCCTGGTCGAGCTCGCCGACGAGCCCTACAAGGTCGAGCTGATCGGCCTCAAGGGCGGCGGCGCGGAGGCCGCCGAGGGTGCCTCGGTCGAGGTCGGCGCCGGCGAGCTGACGATCTACGACAACGTCCGTCGGGGCGGCGACGTCGCGTGGAGCGACCTGTGCCGCGGCCCGCACCTGCCCACCACCAAGCGCATCCCGGCGTTCAAGCTGATGCGCTCGGCGGCGGCGTACTGGCGTGGGGACGAGAAGAACAAGCAGCTCCAGCGCATCTACGGCACCGCCTGGGAGTCCAAGGAGGCACTCGAGGCGCACCTCGAGCGGATCGCGGAGGCCGAGAAGCGCGACCACCGCAAGCTCGGGCGCGACCTCGACCTGTTCAGCTTCCCCGACGAGATCGGCTCCGGTCTTCCGGTCTTCCACCCCAAGGGCGGCGTCATCAAGCGCGAGATGGAGGACTACGTCCGCCGGCGCCACATCGAGGAGGGCTTCGACTACGTCGGGACCCCGCACATCTCGAAGGAGCAGACGTTCCACCTCTCGGGGCACCTGCCCTACTACGCCGACGGCATGTTCCCGCCCATGGAGCTCGAGGGCGCGAACTACTACCTCAAGGCGATGAACTGCCCGATGCACAACCTGATCTACCGCTCGCGCGGTCGGTCCTACCGCGAGCTGCCGCTGCGGCTCTTCGAGTTCGGGCACGTCTACCGCTACGAGAAGTCCGGCGTCATCCACGGACTGACCCGCGTGCGCGGCTTCGCGCAGGACGACTCGCACTCCTACGTCACCGAGGAGCAGGCGCCCGGCGAGATCAAGCACCTGCTCGACTTCGTGCTCGGGCTGCTGCGCGACTTCGGGCTCGACGACTTCTACCTCGAGCTCTCCACCCGCGACGACTCCAAGCCCGACAAGTTCGTCGGCTCCCAGGAGCAGTGGGACGAGGCGACCGACGTGCTGCGGGTCGCCTGCGAGGAGTCCGGGCTCGAGCTGGTGCCCGACCCGGGCGGCGCGGCGTTCTACGGCCCGAAGGTCTCGGTGCAGGCCAAGGACGCGATCGGGCGCACCTGGCAGATGTCGACGATCCAGTACGACTTCAACCAGCCCGCGGGCTTCGACCTCCAGTACCAGGCCGCCGACGGCACCCGGAAGCAGCCGGTGATGATCCACTCGGCCAAGTTCGGCTCGATCGAGCGGTTCCTCGGCGTCCTCGTCGAGCACTACGCCGGCGCGTTCCCCCCGTGGCTCGCCCCGGTCCAGGTGCAGGCGATCCCGGTCGCCGAGTTCGCCGGCGACTACCTCGCCGACGTCGCCCGGCGGATGAGGCTGCAGGGCCTGCGGGTCGAGGTCGACCACTCCGACGACCGGTTCCAGAAGAAGATCCGCAACGCGCAGCTGCAGAAGGTGCCGTTCATGATGATCGCCGGCAAGGACGACATCGAGGCCGGCGCGGTCTCCTTCCGCTACCGCGACGGGCGTCAGGACAACGGCGTCCCGATCGAGGAGGCTATCGCCCGGGTCGCGACCGCCGTCAACGCCCGCGAGCAGGTCTGAGCGCGACCCCTGGACGGCGGTCGGCGCCGTACCTGGGTGTCACCGGCTGACACCTGCGCACGGCGTCGATCCACAGGCCTCGGGAACCGGCTGGCACCGTGGCGCCGGTGCCCGCAGGATCGTCGCCGTGCACTGCGTCGACGACCTCCTCGCCCTCCAGTCGGGCGTGGTGTCGCGCCGCCAGCTGCTGGCCCTCGGTCTGACGCCGACCGAGGTCCGTCGGCTGCTCCGTCGTCGGGAGCTCGTCGTGGCGGTGCCCGGCGTCTACCTCGACCACACCGGCGACCCCACCTGGTTGCAGCGAGCCTGGACGGCGGTCCTGGCGCTCGAGCCGGCGGCACTGACGCACCGTTCGGCGTTGCGCGCGGCCGACGGCCCGGGGCGGGTGCCCGTGGAGGGGGTGATCCACGTCGCGGTCGACCGCACCCGCTCACCGGCCGCGCCACCCGGCGTCCGCCTCCACCACCTCGCCCACCTGCACGACAGGGTGCTGTGGAACGCCGACCCGCCCCGCGTCCGGTTCGAGCACGCGTGCCTCGACGTCGCCGCCGAGGCACGCGAGACCTCGCCGCCGTCGCGGTGCTCGCGGACGCCGTCCAGGCGCGCCGCACCACCGCCGCACGGTTGCGCTCCGCCCTCGACGCGCGGCAACGGGTGCCCCGCCGCGCCTTCCTCGCCGCCGTGCTCGACGACGTCGCCGCCGGCACCTGCTCGGTCCTCGAGCACGGCTACCTCGACCGGGTCGAACGGCCCCACGGTCTACCGCCTGCGCGTCGCCAGGCCACGACCGCGAGCAGTGCCCCGCTCTACCGAGACGTCGAGTACGTGGAGGCCGGGCTCGTCGTCGAGCTCGACGGCAGGTTGTTCCACGACAACGCCCGCGCCCGCGACGCCGACCTCGACCGTGACCTCGCGGCGGCTGTCGGTGGCCGCACGACCGTCCGGCTCGGGGGGGGCAGGTGTTCGGCCGACCGTGCGCCACCGCCCGCCAGGTGGGCGTCCTGCTCGCCCGGCGCGGGTGGAGCGGTGCCCCGACCCCGTGCCCGAGGTGTGCGCCGACCTCAGCGCAGTACGCAGGTGCCACCGGCTGACACCTGCGTACGGCACTCGCTCACCGCCCGTGTGCTGAGGTGGACCCATGCCTCGCAAGATCGCCACCACGACCAGGGTCGAGCTCGACGAGCTGCTCGACTTCGCGCGCACCCGTCACCACCTGGTGCTCGTCACCCACCGCGCCGACGGCAGTCCCCAGGTCAGCCCGGTGACCGGGGGAGTCGACCAGGAGGGCCGCATCGTCGTCTCGACCTACCCCGATCGCGCCAAGGCCGTCAACGCGCGGCGCACCCCGGAGGTGAGCGTGCTGGTGATGAGCGACGAGTTCGACGCCGAGTGGGTGCAGGTCGACGGCACGTGCGAGGTGATCGACCCGCCCGACTCCGTCGAGCCGCTGGTCGACTACTTCCGGTGCATCTCCGGCGAGCACCCCGACTGGGACGAGTACCGCCAGGCGATGCGCGAGCAGGGCAAGTCGCTGCTCCGCATCACCCCCACCCGGTGGGGTCCGATCGCGACCGGCGGCTTCCCGCCCCGCCTCGCGACCGACTAGCGCCGCGTCCTGACCGGCCCTCCACCCACCGAGCGCGGGTCGGGCCGCGGCTACCCTTCGGTGAGCGCTCCGCGAGGGGGCGCCCGACACATGGGTGAGGGACGGGCATGGCGAAGGACGGCCGTCAGGCCCGCTGGGACAAGCACAACCAGCAGCGCCGCCAGCAGATCCTCGACGCCGCGCTGGTCGTCATCGAGGCCGGCCGCCCCGGCGACGAGTTCCACGTCCAGCAGATCGCCGTCCGGGCCGGCCTGAACCGCACCGTCGTCTACCGCCACTTCGACGACCGCGCCGACCTCGACCGCGCGATCCGCGCGCACGTCCTCGACGACCTCACCGCCGTGCTCATCCCGACGGTCAGCCTCGACGGCACCATCCGCCAGATCATCCGGCGCATCGTCGGCTCCTACGTCGAGTGGGTCGCCGCGCACCCGGCGGCGCACACGTTCGCCGTCCAGGAGATCAGCGGGCCCTTCGAGCAGGGCACCGACCGGATCGCGGGCGCACTGGTCGAGGTCCTCCAGCGCGCGCTGCGCCTGCTCGAGGTCGACCTCGACGACGACGAGCGGGTGCTCCTCGAGCCCATCGCGCACGGCCTGGTCGGCGCGGTGTTCGGCGCCGTGCGGCACTGGGTCTCCCGCGAGCCCCGCCAGCCGGACGCCGCCCGCCTGGTCGGGCTGCTCAGCCAGTCGGTCTGGAGCCTGGTCGACGGGCACGCCCGCCGGATCGGCCTCGAGCTCGACCCCGACCGACCGATCGGCGAGCTCTTCGCCACCGAGGGAGCTGCCCCGTGAGCGGCGACGTGACGGGCGAGTCCGTGCACCAGGACGGCGTCGGCGACCCCGACGAGCTCGACCGGCTCTGGACGCCGCACCGGATGGCCTACGTCCGCGGCGAGAACAAGCCGTCCGACGCGACGTCCGGCGCCTGCCCGTTCTGCCGCATCCCCGGTCTCGACGACGCCGCCGGGCTGGTCGTGCGGCGCGGCGAGCTCGCGTTCGCCGTCCTCAACCTCTACCCGTACGCACCCGGGCACCTGATGGTCTGCCCCTACCGCCACATCGCCGACTACACCGAGACCACCGACGCCGAGGCGGCCGAGATCGTCGACCTCACCCGCGCCGCGATGCGCACGGTGCGCGCGGTCTCCGGCGCGGGCGGGTTCAACATCGGCATGAACCAGGGCCACGTCGCCGGCGCCGGCATCGCGGCCCACCTGCACCAGCACGTCGTCCCGCGGTGGCCGGGCGACCAGAACTTCATGCCGATCATCGGACGCACCAAGACCCTGCCCGAGCTGCTCACCGACACCCGCGCGCTCTTCGCCGACGCCTGGGCCTGACGCCCCCGGTCGGTCAGCCGGACCCAGCAAGGCGGCAACCAGGCCTCGACCTGGCGTCAGCGCCGCTTGGTGTTGGCCTGCTCGACCGGCGACGCGGTGGCGCCGTCGGCCTTGCCCCGCTTGTCGGCGCGCTTCTCCTTGAGAGACTTCCCGGACTTCGACATTCCTTGACGCGGCGACTTGTCACTCATGGGGACTGCTCTCTGGGGGAGACCCTGGACGGGCTCGTGGTGCGACAGTACGCCGGGTGTCCAGGGTCGGTGCCGGGAAAGGGCCGCCGACCGGTAGCCTGCTCGCGACATGTTGGAGAGATTCAAGGGGTTCTGGCAGGGCGTCGTGCTGATGCCCTTCGTCAGGCTCTTCATCAAGCTCGGGATCAGCCCCGACACCGTGACGTTCGTCGGCACCGTCGGCGTCTGCGCCGGAGCGCTGGTCTTCTTCCCGATCGGCGAGCTGCTGATCGGCGTCCTGGTCATCACCGCGTTCGTCTTCAGCGACCTGATCGACGGCAAGATGGCCCGCGAGCTCGGCCGCAGCTCCCGGTTCGGCGCGTTCTGGGACTCCACCCTCGACCGGTTCGGCGACGGCGCCATCTTCGGCGGGCTGGCGCTCTACTTCGCCGGCGTCGGCGACAGCTACCTCTACCTCTGCGTCTCGCTCTACTGCCTGGTGATGGGCTCGGTGACCTCCTACGCCCGGGCCCGCGCGGAGTCGCTCGGCATGGACGCCAAGGGCGGCATCGCCGAGCGCGCGGACCGCCTCGTGGCGATCCTCGTGATGACCGGGCTCGGCGCGATCTTCGACCTGCCGGTCCTGATGTACGTCGCGCTGTGGGTCCTGGCCTTCGCCAGCACCTACACCGTCGGCTTCCGGGTGCTGAAGGTGCGCCGCCAGGCGGTCGTCCTCGACGCGGCCACCGCCGCCGACGTACCCCCGGCCGGATCCCCGACCGGACCCCCTGCTGGCGAATCGGCAGGACCCGCCCCCCAGGCCTAGAGTTGCCGGTTATGGAGAACACCGTCGACACCCCTGGAACCGGCACCACCCGCGTCAAGCGGGGCATGGCCGAGATGCTCAAGGGCGGCGTCATCATGGACGTCGTCACGGCCGAGCAGGCGAAGATCGCCGAGGACGCCGGCGCGGTCGCCGTGATGGCGCTCGAGCGGGTCCCCGCCGACATCCGCGCCCAGGGTGGGGTGTCGCGGATGAGCGACCCCGACATGATCGACTCGATCATCGCCTCGGTCTCGATCCCGGTGATGGCCAAGGCCCGGATCGGTCACTTCGCCGAGGCGCAGGTGCTGCAGAGCCTCGGGGTCGACTACATCGACGAGTCCGAGGTGCTGACCCCGGCCGACTACGCCAACCACATCGACAAGTGGACCTTCACCGCGCCGTTCGTGTGCGGCGCCACCAACCTCGGCGAGGCCCTGCGCCGGATCACCGAGGGCGCGGCGATGATCCGCTCCAAGGGCGAGGCCGGCACCGGCGACGTCTCCAACGCCGTCACCCACATGCGCACCATCCTCGGCGAGCTGCGCCGGCTCGCCTCGCTCCAGGACGACGAGCTCTACGTCGCCGCGAAGGAGCTGCAGGCGCCCTACGACCTCGTCAAGGAGGTGGCCGCGACCGGGAAGCTGCCGGTCGTGCTGTTCACCGCCGGCGGCATCGCGACCCCGGCCGACGCCGCGATGATGATGCAGCTCGGTGCCGAGGGCGTCTTCGTGGGCTCGGGCATCTTCAAGTCCGGCAACCCGGCCCAGCGGGCCGAGGCGATCGTCAAGGCCACCACGTTCCACGACGACCCCGACATGGTCGCCAAGGTCTCGCGCGGCCTCGGCGAGGCCATGGTGGGCATCAACGTCGAGGAGATCCCGCAGCCGCACCGGCTCGCCGAGCGCGGCTGGTAGGCAGCCGCCGGCGTCAGCCGCCGCAGCGCTCGGCGACCTCCTGGACCAGGGTCGCCACCTCCGCCGAACCGCCCTGCTCCGGGTCGAGGAGCTGTTCGAGGGTGAGCACGTCGACGACCTGCTCGACGTAGCAGCGGGTGAAGTCCGGCTCACCTCCCTGCCCGAGGACCTGAGTGGTGATCGCGGTGCGGGTCAGCGGCAGCTGCAGGATCAGCTCCTGCCCCTCGATCGCCGGGACGTCGGTGTCGGGCTCGCACGCCGAGAACAGCAGTCCGTCCCCGTCGCGCTCGACCCGGGCCGCAGGGCTCGGCGCGACCCACGTGGCGAGGGCGTCGGCGAGCTGGTCGACGTCACCGGGCGTGTCGCCGCGGTAGGCCACCCGCACGCAGCTGCGCCCGCGCTCCTCGTAGGCCACGTAGGCGTCGCCACCCCAGCCGTCCGTGGCCTCGAGCGCCGTCCTGGGGTCGAGCCGCTGCGCCAGGACGAGGTACCAGCCGAACGCCCCGAACGTGCCCGAGTCGAGCTCCTCCTCCCCGGCCCCGAGACGCGGCGTCGGGGTGTCGACCACCGCGCCGGCGTCCTCGTCGACGAGCAGGGTCCACGGGTCGAGGAGCTGCTCCTCGGTGGTCGGCGGGTCCGCGAAGAGCGCGTCGGCCGCGGCGTTGGCGTCGCCGACGGGGCTGAGCGCGGTGGCCATCTGGAGCAGCTGCTCGCCCTGCACGTACGGGGCTCCGACGAGCGTCGACAGCACCGGGGGGATGTCGCGGGACCGCTCCTCGAACGTCTCGGTCTCCTCGGCCTTGTCGTCGGCCCAGGCGTCCTGCTCCTCCTGCGGGAGCCCCTGGACGTAGGCGGTCTCGACGCGGGAGGCGTCGCCCTCGACCAGGGCGTCGTAGGCGCTCCCGGCGGAGCCGGACTCCTGCTTCCCGAGCCTCTCCGAGGTCTCGCCGATCTCGAAGCGTTGGTCCTGGAGGGCATGGGTGAGCTCGTGCACCAGCGTCGCGCGCACCGCCGGCGTCAGGTCGGTGCCGCGGATCCGGATCCGCCCGTCGTCGCTGGAGTAGTAGCCGAGCGTGCCGACGCCCCTCAGCTCCTGCACCTCGTCGAACAGGTCGACGTCGCTGCCGATCAGGCCGAGCGCACGGAACAAGGCGGTGTCCTGGCGGACCTCGTCCCGCTCCTCCGCGGTCAGGTCGCCCTGGTCCCGGGTGACCTTCGCGCGGAACGTCTCGGGCGCGAGGAAGACCACGGGCACCGTCTCGGTGAACTGCAGGCCGCGCTCCCGCTCGACGACGTCGACGAACGGCTGCACCCTCCTCGGCCAGTCGCCGGCGGTCGGGGACGGTGGGGCGGAGGTCGACCCGTCCGTGGGCGTCGCCGCCGGACCGGACGCCGCCTCGGAGGGACCGGGCTCGTCGGTGGCGGGGTCGTCGGCGCGGGGGAGGACCGCGTAGGTCAGCAGCGCCACGACGCCCAGGGTCACGACGAGGGCGAGGGCGGCCACCAGCCGAGCCACCCCGAGCTGCGGTCTCATGCGCCGAGGGTAGAGGGGCGGCCCGACCGGTGCCCCGACCCGACGCTCGGCCCGAGGGTCGACCCTAGGATCGCCCGGTGACGACGATCGGCGTGCTCGCCCTGCAGGGCGACGTCCGCGAGCACCTGCGGACCCTCACCTCCCTCGGCGTCCGGGCGGTGCCCGTGCGCCGTCCCGCCGAGCTGGACGCCGTCGACGGGCTCGTCGTCCCGGGCGGCGAGTCGACCACGATGGCCAAGCTGGCCCGGATCTTCGACCTGGTCGAGCCCCTGCGCCGGCGGGTCGAGGACGGGCTCCCGGTGTTCGGCACCTGCGCGGGCATGATCCTGCTCGCCGACCGGATCGAGGACGGCGCCGCCGGCCAGGAGACCGTCGGCGGCCTCGACATCACCGTGCGGCGCAACGCCTTCGGCCGCCAGGTCGACTCCTTCGAGGAGGACCTCCACGTCGCCGGCGTCGACGGCCCGGTGCACGCCGTCTTCATCCGTGCGCCGTGGGTCGAGCAGGTCGGTCCGGACGTCGAGGTGCTGGCACGCGTCGAGCACGGACCGGCCGCGGATAGGATCGTCGCGGTCCGTCAGGGCCGCCTGCTCGCCACCTCCTTCCACCCGGAGGTCGGGGACGACAGCCGGGTGCACCGACTCTTCGTCGAGCTGGTGGCCAGCACCTGACGCACGACACCGTTGAGAGAGGTAGGCATGTCAGGGCACTCCAAGTGGGCGACCACCAAGCACAAGAAGGCCGCGCTCGACTCCAAGCGCAGCAAGCTGACCACCAAGCTGATCAAGACCATCGAGGTCGCCGCCCGCATGGGCGGCGGTGACCCCGCCGGCAACCCGACGCTCTTCGACGCCATCCAGAAGGCCAAGAAGTCGTCGGTCACCAAGGACAACATCGAGCGCGCGGTCAAGCGCGGCTCCGGCGCCGAGACCGGCGGCGCCGACTACCAGACGATCATGTACGAGGGCTACGGCCCCGCCGGAGTCGCGCTGCTCATCGAGTGCCTCACCGACAACAAGAACCGCGCCGCCATGGAGGTCCGCACCGCCATGAGCCGCAACGGCGGCTCGCTGGCCGACCCCGGCTCGGTGTCGTTCCTGTTCAACCGCAAGGGCGTCGTGATCGTGCCCGCCGAGCAGGAGGGCAGGACGGTCACCGAGGACGACGTCCTCGAGGCCACCCTCGAGGCCGGCGCCGACGAGTGCAACGACCTCGGCGAGGCCTTCGAGGTCGTCTCCGAGGCCACCGACCTCGTCTCGGTCCGCACGGCCCTGCAGGCCGCCGGGATCGACTACGACTCCGCCGAGGCGTCGTTCGTCCCCGACAACAAGGTCGAGCTCGACGCCGACGGCGCCGAGAAGTTCTTCCGCCTCTTCGACGTCCTCGAGGACCTCGACGACGTCCAGAACATCTACGCCAACTTCGACGTCTCCGACGACGTCATGGCCGAGCTCGACGCCTAGCCCCCGGTCGCGTCGAGTCGGCGTTCGCGTTGAGCGCGAACGCCGACTCGACGCGTTCCGACTCCACCTCCGCGCCGACTCGGCGGGACGGAGGTGTGTCGCAGCGGGGCGAGGCCGGTGGGGGCGGTTACGGTTGGCTCCGAACACACGTTCGAGACGCGAGGGGCTGAGCAGGTGCGGGTGCTGGGCATCGACCCCGGGCTGACCCGGTGCGGCATGGGGGTCGTCGACGGCAGCGTCGGGCGTCCGCTGACGCTGGTCGACGTGAACGTGCTGCGCACGCCGTCGGACCTGCCGGTGGCCGAGCGGCTGGTGACGATCGAGAAGGGCGTGGAGGCCTGGATCGAGGAGCACCGCCCGGACGCCGTCGCGGTCGAGCGCGTCTTCGCCCGCTCCGACATCAGCACGGTCATCGGGACCGCCCAGGCCAGCGGCATCGCGATGGTGGTCGCCGCGCGGCGGGGGCTGCCGGTGGCGCTGCACACGCCGAGCGAGGTCAAGGCGGCCGTGACCGGCAACGGTCGCGCCGACAAGGCGCAGGTCGGCGCGATGATCACCCGCATCCTGCGGCTCGACACGCCGCCCAAGCCCGCCGACGCCGCCGACGCGCTCGCGCTGGCCATCACCCACATCTGGCGCGGTGGCGCCCAGTCCCGGATCGACGCCGCGGTCGCCGCGGCCGGCAGGAGAACCCGATGATCGCCTACGTCCGCGGCCAGGTCGCCGCCGTCACCCTGAGCAGCGCCGTCGTCGACGTCGGGGGAGTGGGCCTGGAGGTCATGTGCACCCCCGGCACCCTCGCGACCCTGCGCGCCGGCCACACCGCCACGCTGCCGACGAGCATGATCGTGCGCGAGGACTCGATGACGCTGTTCGGCTTCGTCGACGACGACGAGAAGAGCATCTTCGAGCTCGTCCAGACCGCGTCCGGGGTGGGACCCAAGGTCGCGCAGGCGATCACCGCCGTGCTCGCGCCCGACGACCTGCGCCGCGCGATCGCCTCCGACGACGTCAAGACGCTGACCAAGGTGCCCGGCATCGGCCAGAAGGGCGCGCAGCGGATCATCCTCGAGCTCAAGGACCGGATCGGCGCGCCCACCGGCGTCCGGTCCGGCTCGGTCGCGGCGTCCCCGGCGGAGGCGTGGCGCGAGCAGGTGCACCAGGGCCTCGTCGGCCTCGGCTGGACGACCCGCGACGCCGAGAAGGCGGTCGACGCGGTCGCGCCCGAGGCGGGTGCGGTGCCCGACGTCGGCGCCCTCCTGCGTGCGGCCCTGCGCTCGCTGAGCAAGGCCTGACCCGATGACCCGGGGACACGACGACGAGCTGACCGCCGCCGAGGAGCGCCACCTCGCCGCGATGACGGGCGGCGGGGCCGACGGCTCCGGCTCGGTGACCGCCGCGGAGGCGGAGGGCGACGAGCGCGCGATCGAGGCGGCGCTGCGTCCGCGCACGCTCGACGAGGTCGTCGGGCAGGCGCGCGTGCGCGAGCAGCTCGGGCTGGTGCTCGAGGCCGCCCGCCGACGCGGGCGGGCCCCCGACCACGTGCTGCTGTCCGGACCGCCCGGGCTCGGCAAGACCACGCTGGCGATGATCATCGCCAGCGAGATGTCGGCGCCGTTGCGGCTGACCAGCGGTCCGGCGATCACCCACGCCGGTGACCTCGCCGCGATCCTGTCCGGGCTCAACGAGGGAGACGTCCTCTTCATCGACGAGATCCACCGGATGTCGCGCCCCGCCGAGGAGATGCTCTACCTGGCGATGGAGGACTTCCGGGTCGACGTGATCATCGGCAAGGGCCCGGGCGCGACGGCGATCCCGATCGAGATCCCGCCGTTCACCCTCGTCGGGGCCACCACCCGCGCCGGGCTGCTGCCGGGGCCGCTGCGCGACCGGTTCGGGTTCACCGGCCACCTGGAGTTCTACGAGCCGCACGAGCTCGACCTGATCGTGCACCGCTCGGCCGGGCTGCTCGGCGTCCGCCTGACCGACGAGGGCGCGGCCGAGATCGCGTCGCGCTCGCGCGGCACGCCCCGCATCGCCAACCGGCTGCTGCGCCGGGTCCGTGACTACGCGCAGGTCCGCGCCGACGGCGTTGTCAGCCTCGACGTCGCGCACCGCACCCTCGAGCTGTACGAGGTCGACGAGCTCGGCCTCGACCGGCTCGACAAGGCGGTCATCGACGTCCTGTGCCGGCGCTTCGGCGGGGGACCGGTCGGCGTCTCCACGCTCGCCGTCGCGGTCGGGGAGGAGCGCGAGACGGTCGAGGAGGTCGCCGAGCCGTTCCTGGTGCGGATGGGCTTCCTGGCCCGCACCCCCCGCGGCCGGGTCGCGACCCGGGCGGCGTGGGACCACCTCGGGCTCGCCGCCCCCGCCGGTCCCACCGGTCGGGACGACACCGACGGTGCGGGAACTCTCTTCGACACCTGAGTCGTTGGGTGTTCGGTGGCGATTGGTCTGTGGGAACAACTCAACGGCTAGACTCGCCCGTCGGCCGGTCCGCGCTCTGCGACCGGCGGCTCCCCCTAGTGAACTGTTGAGGTCTGCGTCTCGTGGAAGGGCTTGTGGGGTTCCTCCCCATCGTCGCGATCCTGTTGGTCTTCTGGTTGCTCATCATCCGTCCGCAGCAGCGCAAGCAGCGCGAGACGATGCGGCTCCAGTCCTCGATCCAGGTCGGCGACCAGGTGATGCTGACCTCCGGCTTCTTCGGCACCGTCACCGACCTCATCGAGGACAAGGCCGACGTCGAGATCGCGCCCGACGTCGTCGTCACGGTCGTGCGCGGCGCCATCGCCAACCGGGTCACGGAGTCCTACGACGACGCGGCCGACGACGTGACGGGCGACCCGACCGACGACCTCGACGGCGACGCGCCGTCGGTGCAGGAGAGCGCGGCCGGCGAGCCGCCGCGCCTCGAGAAGACCACGGACGACGCCCCTGCGTCGCACGACCCCCGTCCTGGAGACAACTGAGATGGCGAAGAAGCAGGCCCGGCCGGGACGCACCCTCGTGGTGTTCCTCCTGGGCACGGCGATCCTCTACGGCCTGGTGGCGCTGGCCGGCTCCTGGAAGCCGGCCCTCGGGCTCGACCTCCAGGGCGGTACCCGCATCACCCTGAACGCCCAGGGCGACCCGAGCGCCGACAGCCTCGACGAGGCGCGCTCGATCATCGACCAGCGCGTCAACGGCTCGGGCATCTCCGAGGCCGAGGTGCTGACCCAGGGCGGCAGCAACGTCGTCGTCGAGATCCCCGGCGACGTCCGTCAGGAGCTCGTCGAGGTCGTCGAGCGGCAGGCGCAGCTGCGCTTCCGCCTCGTCGCCTGCTACGACGGCACCGGCGGGTGCACCCCGCCTGCCACCGCGCCTGCCGGTGAGACCCCGCAGGGCAGCACCCCCGACCCCGCCGCGACCGACCCCGCCGCGACCGAGCCGCCCGCCGAGGTCCCGACGACCTCCGCCGGCCCCACCGGCGCCACCAGCGAGAGCGCCCCGGCCGGCAGCAACCGGGTCGCGCCCGGCTTCGGCCAGGACACGACCACCCCGCCGGCCACCGACGCACCGGCCACGGACGCACCGGCCACGGACGCGCCGGCCACGGACGCGCCGGCCACGGACGCGCCGGCCACCGGCGCGCCGACGTCGCCGGCCCCGGGTGAGGGCGCCGCCGAGGACAGCAGCGACCCGAACGCCGTGATCCCGCTCGAGGAGGGCCTGGCGTTCATGCGCGGGGGCTACACGCTCGAGGACTACAACACCTACAACGCCTACCAGTGCAGCGGCGACGCGTTGATCTCGAAGGTCGACGCTGCGCCGGCCGGCATGGACCCGGCCGCGTTCGCGGCCCTGCCCGACATCCCGCTCGACGACCCGCTCGCCCCGCTGGTGGCCTGCTCGCCGCCCGAGGACGCCGTCGGCGACACCCCCGCGACGCCGTCGTACAAGTTCCTGATGTCGCCGGCCGTGATCGCCGGCACCGACCTGAAGGACGCCAGCTACGGGATCCCGCAGAACGCCGTGCGGTACGTCGTCACCCTCGACCTGCAGGGCGAGGGGCGCGACGTCTTCAGCGCCGCGTCGCGCGACATGGTCGACAAGGAGGAGCAGTTCGCCGTCGTCCTCGACGGCACGGTGATCACCTACCCGAACTTCGACGGCGTCATCACCGACGGCTCCGCCCAGATCTCGGGCAACTTCACCGAGACCCAGGCCAAGGACCTCAGCACCAGCCTCAAGTACGGCTCGCTGCCGATCTCCTTCGACTCCAACAGCGAGAACATCGGTCCCTCGCTGGCCGGTGACCAGCTCTCCGCCGGTCTGCTCGCGGGCGCCTTCGGGCTCGGGCTCGTCCTCATCTACTGCCTGCTGTACTACCGCGGCCTCGGCCTGGTCGTCGTGGCGTCGCTGCTCGCGGCCGCCGCCGTCACCTACGCCCTGGTGCTGCTGCTCAGCGAGACGGCCGGCTTCACGCTGACCCTGCCCGGCATCGCCGGCCTGATCATCGCCGTCGGTGTCACCGCCGACTCCTTCATCATCTTCTTCGAGCGCATCCGCGACGAGATGCGTGAGGGCAAGTCGATGCGGGTCGCGGTGGAGACCGGCTGGAAGCGCGCCAAGGTCACCCGGCTCGCGGCCCAGGTCGTGTCGCTGCTCTCGGCGCTCGTGCTCTACATCTTCGCGACCGGCGCGGTGAAGGGCTTCGGGTTCGCCCTCGGCCTCACCACCATCGTCGACCTCGCGATCCTGTTCTGGTTCACCAAGCCGATGGTGTCGTGGCTGGCCCGGTTCCGGTTCTTCAACAGCGGTCACCGGCTGTCCGGCCTCAGCGCCGGCACGCTGGGCATCGACGGTCCGGGCGGTGGCCGCGTGGCCGTCGTCCCCGCAGGAGGTAAGGCCTGATGGGCAAGTTCTCGCGGGTCGGCAACGACCTCTACACCGGCCGCAAGTCCTACGACTTCGTCCACCGCCGGCCGCTCTGGTACGCCATCACCGGCGGCATTGTGCTGCTGGCCTTCGCCGCCATCCTGTTCAAGGGCCTGAACTTCGGCATCGAGTTCACCGGCGGCAACGAGTTCCGCGTGCCGGTGTCCAACGCCTCGCAGGTCGAGGCCGACCAGGCCGCCGACGTCGTCGCCGAGACCGGCATCGAGGGCACCGAGGCGCCGACGGCCAACACCGCCGGCAACGCCGTCCTGGTCCAGGTGGAGGAGCTCACCAACGAGCAGGCCATCGAGATCCGCACCGATCTCGCCGAGTCGTTCGGCGTCGCCTTCGACGACGTCTCCAACTCCGACATCGGCGCCAGCTGGGGCCAGGAGGTCGCCCAGCGCGCCGTCCTGGGTGTCGTGGTCTTCCTCGTCCTGGTGCTGCTCTTCATCGGCGCCTACTTCCGTGAGTGGAAGATGTCGGTCGCCGCGCTCGTCGCGCTGATCCACGACGTCGTCATCACCGTCGGCGTCTACGCGCTCTCCGGCTTCCAGGTCACGCCCTCGGCGGTCACGGGCCTGCTCGCGATCCTCGGGTTCTCGCTCTACGACACCGTCGTCGTCTTCGATAAGGTGCGCGAGAACACCCGCGACATGCGCAAGAACCGGCAGACCTACGCCGAGGCGGCCAACCTCGCGGTCAACCAGACCCTGGTGCGCTCGGTCAACACCGGCATCGTGGCGCTCATCCCGATCGGCGCGATCCTGTGGGTCAGCGCCGCGCAGCTGGGCGCGAGCTCGCTGCAGGACCTCGCGCTCTCGCAGTTCGTCGGCATGGCCGTCGGCGTGTACTCCTCGGTGATCCTCGCGCCCCGCGTCCTGGTGCACCTGAAGAGCAACGAGAGCGAGGTCAAGCTCGCCGAGCGTCGGGCCAAGGCCCGCGAGCGCGCGCAGGCCGACCGCTACGCCGCCGTCCCGGTGTTCACCGACGACATGCCCGAGCAGGACGGCGTCGACGACGAGGGTGACGACCTCGACGACCTCGACGACGACCTCGAGCCGAGCACCCCGACGCTGACGAAGCGCCCCGAGGCCACCGGCCGCGGCCGCACGGTCCCGCCCGCGCGCGGTCCGGTCGGACCGAGCGGGAGCGCGGGACGCAACCAGCCCTCTCGCCAGTCCAGGTCCAAGCGCGGGAAGTAGCGCGTGCCCACGACCCCGGCGTCGGCGGCCGCCACGGCGGCCGCTGACGCGCTGGCCCGGCTCGTCGTCGACGTCCCCGACTTCCCCGAGCCGGGGATCGTCTTCAAGGACATCACCCCGCTGCTGGCGGACCCCGACGGGTTCGCCGCGGTCGTCGCCGCGCTGGCCGAGGCCGGCCGCGACGCCGACGGCGCCGTAGTGGTCGACAAGGTGGCCGGCATGGAGGCGCGCGGCTTCATCTTCGCCGCCCCGGTCGCCCTGGCCCTCGGCGTCGGCTTCGTGCCGGTCCGCAAGGCCGGCAAGCTGCCGGGGGAGGTCCACGCGGTCTCCTACGACCTGGAGTACGGCCAGGCCACGCTCGAGGTGCACCGCCACGCGATCGCTCCGGGGGAGCGGGTGCTGCTCGTCGACGACGTCCTCGCCACCGGCGGCACCCTCGCCGCCACCCGGGACCTCGTCGGCGCCTGCGGAGGCACGACCGCCGGGATCGCGGTGCTCATGGAGCTGTCGTTCCTCCCGGGTCGCGCCACGATCGGCGTCGGCGACGAGGTCGCCGTGACCGCGCTGTCGACCGTCTGACCTGCTGACGGTGCCCGCACCTACACTGGCGACATGACGGAGGAGCGCGCGGCCGCAGGCACCGGGCGGGTCGCGCCCACCCCCAGGACCGCGACGCCGCGCACCGAGCTGGTGCCCACCGACCCGTCCTCGGTCCCTCCCGGGGCGGGGCGCGGGATGCGCGCCAAGCTGGCCCGGATCGGCACCCGCGGTCCCGGCGTCAACCCGGTCCTCGAGCCGCTGTTCCGCGCCGTCCGCGCCAACCACCCCAAGGCCGACCTGGCGCTCCTCGAGCGGGCCTACACGACCGCCGAGACGATGCACGGCAGCCAGATGCGCAAGAGCGGTGACCCCTACATCACCCACCCCCTCGCCGTGACCACGATCCTGGCCGGGATCGGCATGACGGAGGCGACGCTGGTCGCGGCGCTGCTCCACGACACCGTCGAGGACACGCCCTACACCCTCGAGCAGTGTCGGGCCGACTTCGGCGACGAGGTCGCGCAGATGGTCGACGGCGTCACCAAGCTCGACAAGGTCGTCTACGGCGACTCGGCGCAGGCCGAGACCATCCGCAAGATGATCGTCGCGATGTCGCGCGACATCCGGGTGCTCGTCATCAAGCTGGCCGACCGGCTCCACAACATGCGCACCCTGCGCTACGTGCCGCTGAAGAGCCAGGAGCGCACCGCCCGCGAGACGCTCGACATCTACGCCCCCCTGGCCCACCGGCTCGGCATGAACACCATCAAGTGGGAGCTCGAGGACCTCGCGTTCGCGACCCTGCACCCCAAGATCTACGACGAGATCGTGCGGATGGTCGCCGAGCGGGCGCCCTCGCGCGACAGCTTCCTCGCCGAGGTGATCAGCCAGGTCGAGAAGGACCTGCGCGAGGCGAAGGTCAAGGCGACCGTCACCGGCCGCCCGAAGCACTACTACTCGATCTACCAGAAGATGATCGTCGGCGGCCGCGAGTTCTCCGACATCTACGACCTGGTCGGCATCCGGATCCTCGTCGACGAGGACCGCGACTGCTACTCCGTCCTCGGCGTGCTCCACTCACGCTGGAACCCGGTGCTCGGCCGGTTCAAGGACTACGTCGCGATGCCGAAGTTCAACATGTACCAGTCGCTGCACACCTCCGTCATCGGGCCGCAGGGCAAGCCGGTCGAGATGCAGATCCGCACCTTCAGCATGCACCGCCGCGCCGAGTACGGCGTCGCCGCGCACTGGAAGTACAAGGAGGACGGTCGCGAGGGCCGCGACACCGAGCGCAAGGGCGAGTCCCCGCAGACCAACGGCGACATGTCGTGGGTCCGGCAGCTGCTCGACTGGCAGAGCGAGGTCGAGGACCCGGGCGAGTTCCTGGAGTCGCTGCGCTTCGAGATCAACCGCGCCGAGACCTACGTCTTCACCCCGCGCGGCGACGTCATCGCGCTGCCCGCCGGCTCGACGTCGGTCGACTTCGCCTACGCCGTCCACACCGAGGTCGGCCACCGCACGATCGGCGCGCGCGTCAACGGGCGCCTCGTCCCGCTCGAGTCCACCCTCGAGAACGGCGACGTCGTCGAGGTCTTCACCTCCAAGTCCGCCACCGCCGGCCCCTCGCGCGACTGGCTGACCTTCGTGAAGTCCCCGCGGGCCAGGTCGAAGATCCGGCAGTGGTTCACCAAGGAGCGCCGCGAGGAGGCCGTCGAGCGCGGCAAGGACGCGATCGGCAAGCTGATGCGCAAGGAGGGCCTCCCGCTCAAGCGGCTGCTGACCCACGAGTCGCTCACCCTGGTCGCCACCCAGTTCAAGCTCGGCGACGTCACGGCCCTGTACGCCGCGGTCGGCGAGGGCAACCTCGGCGCCCAGGCCGTCGTCCGTCGCGTCATCGAGCTGCACGGCGGCGACGAGGGCGCCCAGGAGGACCTCTCCGAGGCCGTCACCATCACCGGCCGCCGCGGTCGCTCCAACGCCGGCGGCGGCAGCGATGCCGGCGTCATCGTCAAGGGCTCACCCGACGTCTGGGTCAAGCTCGCCAAGTGCTGCACCCCGGTGCCGCCCGACGACATCCTGGGCTTCGTCACCAAGGGCGGCGGCGTCTCGGTGCACCGCCACGACTGCACCAACGCCTCCGAGCTGCGGCGCCAGCCCGAGAAGGTCCTCGAGGTCGAGTGGGCCCCCACCGCGCAGTCGATGTTCCTCGTCAACATCCAGGTCGAGGCCCTCGACCGCGCCCGGCTCCTCTCCGACATCACGATGGTGCTCTCCGACGCCCACGTGAACATCCTCTCCGCCAACCTCTCCACGACCCGCGACCGCGTCGCGAAGTCCCGGTTCACCTTCGAGATGGCCGAGGCCAAGCACCTGGACAACGTCCTCAAGGCCGTGCGGTCCGTCCCAGGCGTCTTCGACGCCTACCGCGTCACCGCGTAGTCGAGCCAGGCTCGGACGTGAGCCACCCTCACTTTCTGTACCCACATCCGACCGAGCGCTGAAGGGGTCCTGCGGGTCGGGTGGGGACGGGGGCGGAGGACGGGCCGGGTCCGGGAGGCGTCAAGGGGCTTGGCCGCGGCGCCGGCAGCCCAGGCCAGGACTCCGCCCAGGCCGTCCGAGCGACGCGCCGCCCCGAGTTCCCGGGCCCGGAGCCGGCCGCAGCCCCCGGCCGCACCCGACCCACCCCCGCACGAGCGAGCCCTCTCCACCCCGCCGCCGAAGGCGGCGGCCTCCGCGCCGAAGGCGCGCACGCGGACGCGTCAGGGGCGGTCAGCCCCCGTCACGTCACCCATCGGCGGGATCAGCCGGAAAAGTCCTCCGACGCGCGGCGGGCCATGTCGAGGAAGGAACGGCGGGACTCGAGGTTGTCCTCGAGCTCCTTGACCTTCTTGTCGTTGCCGGCGGCGCGCGCCTTCTCGAGGTCGGACTCGACCTTGGCGATGGCGTCCTCGAGCTTGGTGACCATGTCGTTGGCGCGGGCCGACTTCTCGGGGTCCGAGCGCTTCCAGGCGTCGTCCTCGGCGGCGCGCAGCGCGTTCTCGACGGCGCGCATCCGGCCCTCGAGGTCGCGCATCCGGTCGCGCGGGACCTTGCCGGCGGCCTCCCACTTGTCGGCCAGGTCGCGGAAGGCCTTCTTGGTGGCCTCCAGGTCCTGGACCGGGAGCAGGGCCTCGATCTCGACGATCAGGGCGTCCTTGACGTCGGCGTTGGCGGCGAACTCCGCGTCGAGCGCGGCGTTCTCGGCGTCCCGGGCCCCGAAGAACTGGTCCTGGGCGCCGCGGAACCTCTTCCACAGGGCGTCGTCGACGTCCTTGGGCGCCGGGCCGGCGGCCTTCCAGTCGCGCATCAGGTCGCGGTATCGGCCGGCGGTCGGGCCCCACTCGGTGGAGGTCGCCAGGGCCTCGGCCTCCTTGGCCAGGCGCTCCTTGACGACGCGGGCGCCCTCGCGCTTCTCGTCCTGCTCGGCGAAGTGCGCCTTGCGGGCCTTCGTGTACGCCGTGCGCGCACCCGAGAAGCGCTTCCACAGCGCGTCGTCGGACGGGCGGTCGATGCGGGGGAGCGCCTTCCAGGACTCGAGCAGGTCGCGCAGGCGGTTGGCGCCGTTGCGCCAGTCGGTGCCGGTCGCGATCTTCTCGGCCTCGGCGACGATCTGCTCCTTGGCGGCCTTCGACTCCTCCGCCTTCGCGGCGCGCTCGGCCCGGCGGGCCTCGCGCTGCGTGGCGAGGACCGGGGCGAGGGCGTCGAGGCGCGCGCCGAGCGAGGCGAGGTCACCGACGGCGTTCGCGTCGGTCACCTGGGCCCGTACGGTCTTGATCGACTCGGCGGCCTCCTCGGGGGTGAGCTTCTCCGCGTTGACCCGCTGCTCGAGCAGCTGGACCTCGAAGGAGAGAGCGTCGTAACGCTCGGTGAAGAACTGGAGTGCCTCCTGCGCCGTTCCGGCGGGGTAGGACCCCACCGAACGCTCGCCGTCGGCGGTCTTCACGTACACGGTGCCGTCGTCGTCGACGCGGCCCCATTCGCTGCTCGTCACTGCGTATCCTCTTCGTCGGCCAATTCGTACGGCTGGCGCGGCCCCTACCCTAGGGGACGGGTCACCACCCTGTCGGACACCGGGGCGGCCGACCGGCCCCGACGTCGCTACCCTGAGGCAGTGCTCATCGCCGCCTTCCCCGCAGGACCGTGGGGCACCAACTGCTACGTCGCGGCCACCGGACCCGGCACCGAGTGCGTGGTGATCGACCCGGGCAAGGACGCCACACCCGGGGTCATCGACGTCGTGCGCGAGCACCGGCTGAAGCCGGTGGCGGTGCTCGTCACCCACGGCCACGTCGACCACATGTGGTGCGTGGCTCCCGTGGCCGGCACCTACGACGCCACCGCCTGGATCCACCCGAAGGACCGGCACCTGCTCGCCGACCCGATGCAGGGCATGTCGGCGGAGACCACCGCCATGCTGCTCGGGGGCGACCACACCTTCGCCGAGCCCGACGACGTCCGCGAGCTCGCCGACGCCCAGACCCTCGAGCTGGCGGGGCTGAGCTTCGTCGTCGACCACACGCCGGGACACACCGAGGGCTCGGTCACCTTCCGCACGCCGTACGTCGAGCAGCACGGCCAGCACGGGCAGCAGCAGCGGGCCGACATCTCCGAGGTGATGTTCTCCGGCGACCTGCTCTTCGCCGGCTCGATCGGCCGCACCGACCTGCCCGGCGGCGACCACCCCGCGATGCTGCGGAGCCTGCGCGACAAGGTCCTCCCGCTCGGCGACGACATCGTGGTGCTCCCCGGGCACGGCGAGCAGACCTCCATCGGTCGCGAGCGCGCGACCAACCCCTTCCTCCAGGACCTGTGACATGGCCAAGACCACCCCGCTGAGCGGGTTCCCCGAGCTGCTGCCCGAGCAGCGGTTCGTCGAGCAGCAGGTCATCGACACGCTGCGCGCCACCTTCGAGCTGCACGGCTTCGCCGGCATCGAGACGCGCGCCGTCGAGCCGCTCGACCAGCTGCTGCGCAAGGGCGACACCTCCAAGGAGGTCTACCTGCTGCGGCGGCTGCACGAGGAGTCCGCCGAGGGCCACGCCGGCCTCGGCCTGCACTTCGACCTCACGGTGCCGTTCGCGCGCTACGTGCTCGAGAACGCCGGCAGGCTCGACTTCCCGTTCCGGCGCTACCAGATCCAGAAGGTGTGGCGCGGCGAGCGGCCCCAGGAGGGCCGGTTCCGCGAGTTCGCGCAGGCCGACATCGACATCATCGGGCGCGACGTCCTGCCGTTCCACCACGACGTCGAGGTCACCCGCGTCATGGTCGACGCGCTCAGCCGGCTCGACTTCCTGCCCGGCTTCCGCCTCCAGGTCAACAACCGCAAGCTGATCCAGGGCTTCTACGCCGGGCTGGGCATCGCCGAGGGCGACCAGGTCGACGAGGTGATGCGGCTGGTCGACAAGCTCGACAAGCTGCCCGCCGACAAGGTGGGCGACCTGCTCGTCGCGGACGCCGGGATCGACCGGGCGACCGCCGACCGGGTGCTCGCCCTCGCGACCATCCGGGCGAGCGACGCCTCGTTCGTCGACGTCGTGCGGGGGCTGGGCGTCGGGCACCCGCTCCTCGACGAGGGGCTGGCCGAGCTGGCCGAGCTCGTCGAGTCGTGCGCCGGCCTGGTCACCGACCGGGTGCGGGTCGAGGCCGACCTGTCGATCGCGCGAGGCCTCGACTACTACACGGGCACGGTCTTCGAGACCCGTCTCGACGGCTACGAGTCGCTCGGCTCGATCTGCTCCGGGGGCCGGTACGACGCCCTCGCCAGCGACGTCCGCTCGACCTACCCCGGCGTCGGCATCTCGCTCGGCGTCAGCCGGGTCGTCGTCCCCCTGCTGGCGCGCACCGGCCTGACCGCCGACCGCAAGGTGCCCAGCGCCGTGCTCGTCGCCCTGGTCGACGACGCCTCGCGGGCCACGGGCGACGCGGTGGCCACGGCGCTGCGCGCCCGCGGCATCCCGTGCGAGGTCGCGGCATCGGCGCAGAAGTTCGGCAAGCAGATCCGCAACGCCGAGCGGCGCGGCATCCCGTACGTCTGGTTCACCCGGGCCGACGACGACGGCGGGCAGCGCCACCAGGTCAAGGACATCCGATCGGGGGACCAGGTCGACGCCGACCCGGCCACCTGGACCCCACCCACCGAGGACCTGCGACCGCAGGTGGTTTCGTCGAGCACAACCTCCAAGGAGTCAACACAGTGATCCGCACCCACGACGCCGGCGCCCTCCGCGCCGAGCACGCCGGCCAGACCGTCACCCTCGCCGGGTGGGTGGCCAACCGCCGCGACCACGGGGGCGTGGCCTTCATCGACCTGCGCGAGGCCAGCGGCGTCGTCCAGGTCGTCGTCCGCGACGAGCAGGTCGCGCACGCGCTGCGGGCGGAGTACTGCCTCAAGGTCACCGGCGAGGTCGTGACCCGCAAGGAGGGCAACGAGAACCCCAACCTGGCCACCGGCGCGATCGAGGTCGTCGCCGCCGACGTCGAGGTGCTCAGCGCCTCGGCACCGCTGCCGTTCCCGATCAGCGACCACGTCGACGTCGGCGAGGAGGCCCGCCTCAAGCACCGCTACCTCGACCTGCGCCGCACCGGTCCCAACCAGGCGCTGCGCCTGCGCAGCAAGGTCAACAAGGCCGCGCGCGACGTCCTCGACCGCCACGACTTCGTCGAGATCGAGACGCCGACGCTGACCCGCAGCACGCCCGAGGGCGCCCGCGACTTCCTGGTGCCGGCCCGGCTCGCCCCCGGCAGCTGGTACGCCCTCCCGCAGAGCCCGCAGCTGTTCAAGCAGCTGCTCATGGTCGCCGGGATGGAGCGGTACTACCAGATCGCGCGCTGCTACCGCGACGAGGACTTCCGCGCCGACCGGCAGCCGGAGTTCACCCAGCTCGACATCGAGATGAGCTTCGTCGAGCAGGACGACGTCCTGGCCGTCGCCGAGGAGATCCTCAGCGCGCTGTGGGCGCTGGTCGGCCACGAGGTGCCGACCCCGCTGCCGCGGATGACCTACGCCGAGGCGATGGCCCGCTTCGGCTCCGACAAGCCCGACCTGCGGATGGGCCTCGAGCTCACCGAGTGCACCGAGTTCTTCGCCGACACCACGTTCCGCGTCTTCCAGGCGCCCTACGTCGGCGCCGTCGTGATGCCCGGGGGAGCCGGCCAGCCCCGCAAGCAGCTCGACGCCTGGCAGGAGTGGGCCAAGCAGCGCGGCGCGCGCGGCCTGGCCTACGTGCTGGTCCAGGAGGACGGCGAGCTGACCGGCCCCGTCGCGAAGAACCTCACCGACGCCGAGCGCGCCGGGATCGCCGCCCACGTGGGCGCCCGGCCCGGTGACTGCATCTTCTTCGCCGCCGGAGCCGTCAAGAGCAGCCGGGCGCTGCTCGGCGCCGCCCGCCTCGAGATCGGCCGCCGTGGCGGCCTGATCGACGAGTCGGCCTGGAGCTTCCTGTGGGTCGTCGACGCACCGCTCTTCGAGCCGGCCGACGAGGCGACCGCCGCCGGCGACGTCGCGGTCGGCAGCGGCGCGTGGACCGCGGTCCACCACGCCTTCACCTCCCCGCAGGACCTCGACTCCTTCGACTCCGACCCCGGCAACGCCCTGGCCTGGGCCTACGACATCGTCTGCAACGGCAACGAGATCGGCGGCGGGTCGATCCGTATCCACCGCGAGGACGTGCAGAAGCGGGTCTTCGCGATCATGGGCATCGAGGAGGCCGAGGCGCAGGAGAAGTTCGGCTTCCTGCTCGACGCCTTCGGCTACGGCGCCCCGCCGCACGGTGGCATCGCGTTCGGCTGGGACCGCATCGTCTCGCTGCTCGCCGGCACCGACTCGATCCGCGACGTCATCGCCTTCCCGAAGTCGGGCGGCGGCTACGACCCGCTGACCGCGGCGCCTGCGCCCATCACCGCCCAGCAGCGCAAGGAAGCGGGCGTGGACGCCGTCGCGGCGAAGAATCTCCCGTCCGAGGGCTGATCGTCGGCGGAGCGTCCCACTGGTCGAGACCAGATCGTTACCGCGGCGTACCCCTCGATCGTGATCGGGTCGCCTAGAGTCCCTGACGGCGCGCAGCGCGCCGGCGGTGCTCGAACTGTCGGTCTGGCACGAGGATGGAGCCACGCGCCGTGGCTCCCCGAGGTGGGTATGACGTCGCTCAACACCGAGGTGATGGAAGAAGGGTTCGATCCCGAGCCCGGGAAGCCCGAACCGGTCAAGGAGCTCGCGGGTCGTTCACCCACGAGGATCGCGATGGGCCGGCTGGCCCACGACAAGGTCGCCGTCATCTGCGGGACCATCCTGTTCGTCATGGTCCTGATGGCCCTGCTGGCGCCGGTGATCAGCAACGCGTTCGGTCTCTACCACAAGATCGGCCCGGGCCAGGCAGCGCTCACCGATCTGCTCGAGTTCGACGGGCTGCCCCGCGTCGGGCCGCCGCTGCACCCCTTCACCTGGGACCACCCGCTGGGCATCGAGCCCGGCACCGGGCTCGACAACCTGTCGCTGCTCCTCTACGGGCTGCGCACCTCGTTGTTCATCGCGGTGCTCGCCACGCTGATCTCGACCATCGTCGGCGTGACCTTCGGACTCGTCGCGGGCTACGCCACCGGCGCGGTCGACGCGGTGATGTCGTTCGTCATCGACTTCCTGCTCTCCTTCCCGTTCATCCTCGGCGCGCTGGCGCTGGCGCCGATCATCACGACCCGGTTCGGGGCCAACAGCTCCACCCTGGGCCGGGCCGAGTTCCTGACCCTGGTGGGGGTGCTGGTGCTGTTCGGCTGGATGGGACTGGCGCGGCTGATCCGCGGTCAGGTGTTCTCGCTGCGTGAGCGCGAGTTCGTGCTGGCCGCCCGCGTGATCGGCGTGCCGACCCGGCAGATCCTCTTCAAGGAGCTGCTCCCGAACCTGGTGGCCCCGATCGTCGTGGCGATCTCGCTGGCGCTGCCCGGGTTCGTGGCCGCCGAGGCCGGCCTGTCGTTCCTCGGGATCGGCCTCAGCGAGGGCACGTCGCTCGGCAAGACGATCAACGCCGCCGACGGCTACTACGACAAGTACCCGCTCTACCTGTGGGTGCCGGTCGGAACGATCATGGTCCTCGTGATCGCGCTCAACCTCCTGGGCGACTCCGTGCGAGACGCCTTCGACCCCAAGACTCGCCGATGACCAGACCCCTGGCACCGGGAGAAACAACAAGGAAAGAGAAGGGTGGGTACACGATGCGGTTGAAGCAACCGATCATCGCCGTGACCGTCGCCGGCCTCTTCGCGCTCGCCGCCTGTGGCGGTAGTGACGACGGCGGCAGCGGGACGAGCGAAGGCAACCAGGAAGGCGAGGGTGCGGCGCAGGAGGGTGGCAACACCGGCGACGCCCAGGACGCGACCCGCGTCGACGGTCCGGTCGAGATCGAGGGCGCCACGCCCGGAGGCACCATCAAGGTGATCTCGGTGGCCGGCCTCAACACCATGCACCCGAGCGAGGCGTACTACCAGAACACGTCCACGATCCTGAGCGGTCTGGTGACGCGTGCGCTGACGCAGTACGTCTACGACGAAGAGACCAAGTCGATGGTCCTCATCCCCGACCTCGCCACCGACCTCGGCACGCCGAACGAGGACTTCACCGAGTGGAAGTTCGAGCTCAAGCCCGGCATCAAGTACGAGGACGGCACCGACGTCAAGGCCGAGGACTTCATCTTCTCGACCGCCGCCTCGATGGACCGGACGCAGTTCCCGGAGGGCCCGGCCTACTCCAACGACTACCTGGTCAGCGGCGACACCTACGAGGGTTACTTCACCGCCGGCAAGACGCTCGACGGCTTCGAGGCCGTCACGGTCGAGGGCAACACGATCACCTACAAGGCCCGCAAGCCGTTCCCGGACATGCCGTACTGGCTGACCTTCCCGGCGATGAGCCCGATGAACGAGACCGCCGCTGCCGACCCGGCCGCCTACGCGCGCCACCCGATGGCGACCGGTCCCTACAAGTTCGGTGAGTACACCCCGGAGAAGACCCTCCAGCTGGTCCGCAACGACCAGTGGGACACCAACACCGACCCGGGCCGCACCCAGTACCCCGACTCCTACGAGATGGACCTGCAGGTCGAGTCCGCCCAGATCGACCAGCTGCTGCTGTCCGACTCCGGCGACGCCCAGACCACCCTCACCTACGACGACGTCCTCAACGAGAACTACCGCGACTTCGACGCCTCCGGCCGTCTCGTCGTCGGCGGCTTCCCGCTGACCAGCTACTGGGCGCCCGACTACCGCAAGATCACCGACATCAAGGTGCGGCAGGCGCTGGCCTGGGCCTACCCCTACAAGGACGCCTACCTCTCCGCCGGTCTGATCGAGGGCGTCACGGCCATCCCCGGCGAGACCCTGATGCCCCCGGGCACCTCGGGCCGCAAGGAGTTCAGCCCGCTGCCCGACCACGAGCCGGGCGTCACCGACCCCGCCGCCGCCAAGGCCCTCCTCGAGGAGGCCGACGCCGTCGGCTACGAGATCAAGTTCCTCTACGCCAAGGACGACCCGAAGCTGGTCAAGCAGAAGGACGTCATCGTCAAGGCGCTCGAGGAGGCCGGCTTCAAGGCCACCCCCGTGCCCTCGACGGTCGCCGACCTGTCGACGGTCCGCGCCGACCCCGACGCCGACATCAACGTCCGTAGCCCCGGCTGGATCGCTGACTGGCCCTCGGGCAGCTCCTGGTTCCCGCCGGTCATCCAGAGCACCAACCTGGACAAGGAGGGTCTCGGCTCCAACTACGCGGCCTTCAACGAGCCGGCCATCGACCAGCGCATCGAGGACATCCAGCTCCTCCCGGTCGACGAGCAGCCCGCCGCGTGGGGTGAGCTCGACGAGGAGGTCATGACCGAGTACTTCCCGCTCTTCGTCACCCGCTACGGCGGCGTGGCGCAGGCGCACGGCTCGAAGATCAACGGTCACTTCGTCGACAACACGATCGGCCAGCCGACCTGGAAGAACCTCTGGGTCACCCAGTGACGCAGTAGCAACGCCGGCGCCGGGCCGTCACCTCGTGTGACGGCTCGGCGCCACCCACGCCGGTGGCGGGTCCGTGGACCCGTCACCGGCGTGTCCGGCACATCCGTGTCGCCGGCGGGCCACCGCCGGACATCGACTCCCGTGAAGAGGAACGTGCATGCTGGGCTTCATCGTGCGACGTCTGCTGTCGTCGCTGCTGGTCATCGGGCTGGCCTCGTTCGTCGTCTTCGCCATCTTCTACCTCGGCCCCAGCAACCCGGCCCAGCCGATCTGCGAGGGCGCCGGCGGCCGCTGCACCCCGGAGCGGCTCGAGGCGATCGAGAAGCAGATGGGGCTCGACAAGCCCGTCGTCTCGGCCTACGGCGAGTTCATGGGCGGCATCGTCAAGGGTCGCGAGATCGACTTCGGTGCCTCGCAGTACGACTGCGACGCGCCCTGCTTCGGCATCTCCTTCGGCACTCGCACCCCCGTGACCGACGAGCTGAAGGAACGCATCGTCCCGACGGTGCTGATCGCCGTCGGCGGCTCGATCGTGTTCCTCGTCGTCGGTGTCAGCATCGGTATCGCCGCCGCCGCCCGGCGCGGCTCGGCCGGCGACCGGCTCCTGGTGAGCGGCAGCCTGCTCGTCTCCTCGGTTCCCTACTACCTCGTGTGCCTGCTCGCGTGGATCTTCCTGACGCTGCAGACCAGCCTGTTCCCGGACACCGGGTACTTCCCGATCACCGAGGACCCGCTCAAGACCTTCGGCGGCCTGCTGCTGCCGTGCCTGGTGCTGGGCGTCGCGACCTCGCCCAGCTATGCCCGCTACACCCGCGGCCAGATGGTCGAGACCCTCGGCGACGACTACATCCGCACCGCCACCGCCAAGGGGCTCCCGCGCCGCACGGTGCTGTTCCGCCACGCCCTGCGCGCTGCGATCGTGCCGATCGTGACCATCTTCGGTCTCGACTTCGGCGCCCTGCTCGCCGGCACCATCTTCACCGAGACGATCTTCAGCATCGACGGCATCGGGCGCTGGGGTCTCCAGGCCCTCCAGGCACCGCTCGACCTGCCCGTGCTCACCGCGACCGTGCTCGTGGGTGCGCTGTTCATCGTGCTGTCGAACCTGATCGTCGACGTCGTCTACGGATTCCTCGACCCGAGAGTGAGGTTGGGATGACCAACACCGCACGCGAGACGAGCCTGAGCAAGGACCCGGCTCCCGCCGGCGGTCCGGCCTCGGGCGAGCCCTACCTCGAGGTCACCGACCTCACCGTGAAGTTCCCGACCGCCGACGGGCTGGTCGAGGCCGTCTCCGGCCTCAGCTACAGCGTCGCGCTGGGCCGGACCCTCGGCATCGTGGGGGAGTCCGGCTCGGGCAAGTCGGTGTCGAGCATGGCGGTCCTCGGGCTGCACGACGCCAAGTCGGCCCGCGTCACCGGCTCCATCAAGGTCGGGGGCGACGAGATCGTCGGCCGCAGCGAGGACGCCATGCGCAGCATGCGCGGCAACACCGCGGCGATGATCTTCCAGGACGCCCTGGCCGCGCTCCACCCGTTCTACCGGGTCGGCGTCCAGCTGGCCGAGGCCTACCGGGTGCACCACCCGTCGGCGTCGAAGCGACAGGCGCGCCAGCGCTCGATCGAGATGCTCGACCGGGTCGGGATCCCGTCCCCGCAGAGCCGGGTCGACGACTTCCCGCACCAGTTCTCCGGCGGCATGCGCCAGCGCGTGATGATCGCGATGGGCCTGATCAACGACCCCTCGCTGCTGATCGCCGACGAGCCGACCACCGCGCTCGACGTGACGGTGCAGGCCCAGATCCTCGACCTGCTCCAGGACCTGCAGCGCGAGTTCAACTCCGCGATCGTGATGATCACCCACGACCTCGGCGTCATCGCCGAGATGGCCGACGACGTCCTGGTGATGTACTCCGGCCGCGCCGTCGAGTACGGCTCGTGCCGCGAGATCCTGTCGCACCCGGAGATGCCCTACACGTGGGGCCTGCTGTCGAGCGTGCCCGACGTGACGTCCGACCCGAACGCGCGGATGATCCCGATCCCCGGCACGCCGCCGAGCCTGCTCAACAAGCCCCCCGGCTGCTCGTTCGAGCCGCGCTGCGCCCACAGCGACAAGGTGCCCGGCGACCTGTGCGCCACCAAGCTGCCCGAGATGCGGCCCGGTGGCCGCGGCACCAGCCACCTCAAGCGCTGCCACCTGGTCGACCCCGACGCGATCTTCCAGGCCGAGGTCCTGCCTGAGATCGCCCCCGAGCTCGTCGAGGAGAGCTGATGTCCCACCTGCGTCCCGAGGACCCCGACAGCGCCCGCGGGAGCGGTGACCGCCCGGTCACCGTCGCCACGGACGCCACGTCCGACCCGGACACCGACCCGACCCACGACGCGACCGCCCGCAGCGAGCGGGCGTCCGAGCCGGGTCGCGCCGCCGAGCCCGCGCCGGTCGAGACCTTCGCCGAGCTCGTGGGCCAGACCCACAAGGCCGCCGTGCTCGACCCGACGGCGCCGCCGGTGCTGACGGTGTCCGGCCTGAAGATGTACTTCCCGGTGCGCTCCGGCGGCATCGTGCGGCGCAAGGTCGGCGACGTCCAGGCTGTCGACGGGATCTCCTTCGAGGTGCCCGAGGGTGGGTCGCTCGGCCTCGTGGGCGAGTCCGGCTGCGGGAAGTCGACGACCGGCCGGCTGATCACCCGGCTGTACACCCCGACCGCCGGGTCGATGATGTTCCGCGACCACGACCTCGCGAAGATGAGCAACCGCGAGCTCAAGCCGCTGCGCCGCGAGGTGCAGATGATCTTCCAGGACCCCTACAGCTCGCTGAACCCGCGGCACACCGTCGGCACCATCGTCGGGACGCCGCTGCTGGTGCACGACATCGTGCCGAAGAAGCAGGTCCTCAGCCGGGTCCAGGAGCTGCTCGAGGTGGTGGGGCTCAACCCCGAGCACTACAACCGCTACCCGAGCGAGTTCTCCGGCGGTCAGCGCCAGCGCATCGGCATCGCCCGCGCGCTCGCCCTCAGCCCCAAGCTGCTCGTCGCCGACGAGCCCGTCTCGGCGCTCGACGTGTCCATCCAGGCGCAGGTCGTCAACCTGCTCCAGGACATCCAGCGCGACTTCGGCGTCGCCTTCCTCTTCATCGCCCACGACCTGGCGGTGGTGCGGCACTTCTGCCCCGAGGTCGCGGTGATGTACCTCGGGAAGATCGTCGAGATCGGCGACCGCGAGAGCATCTACTCCCACCCGCGCCACCCCTACACGCAGGCGCTGCTCTCGGCGGTGCCCGACATCAAGCAGGCCACGATCGGCGGGCGCCGCGAGCGGATCCGGCTCGAGGGCGACGTCCCGAGCCCGATCAACCCGCCGTCGGGCTGCCGCTTTCGCACCCGCTGCCCGATCGCCCAGGACATCTGCGCCAAGCACGAGCCGCCGCTGCTGCAGATCGGCTCGCGGCACAAGGTCGCCTGCCACTTCCCGGGCGAGATCCACAAGCACCCGACCGAGCCGATCACCGCCCGGCTGCTCGGCGTCGACAACGCCGGCAACCCCGACCCCGGGGCCACGCCGAGCCCGGACCTGGTCACCAAGCCCGGCTACGACGACACCTGGTTCGACCTGGACACGAAGACGTTTGGACGAGCCTGACGCCCTCTTCGCGGCTGACCCGCCGCCGCCCGCCCACGCCGTGACGGCGGGCCGGGGTGGCGGCGGGTCGCTGTCGAGCGCCGCGCACGCGAACGCACCGCTCGCCGTCCGGATGCGTCCGCGCACCCTCGACGAGCTCGCCGGCCAGGAGCAGCTGCGCGCCCCCGGGTCGCCGCTGCGCCAGCTCATCGAGGGCGACCAGTCGATGTCGCTGCTGCTGTGGGGACCGCCCGGCACCGGCAAGACGACGATCGCCTCGATCCTGTCGAACCAGACCGGTCGGCGCTTCGTCGAGGTCTCGGCCGTCTCGGCGGGCGTCAAGGAGGTGCGGGCCGCGATCGACGCCGCCCGCGCCGACCTGGTGCGCGGGGGAGAGGAGACCGTCCTCTTCGTCGACGAGGTGCACCGCTTCAGCAAGGCCCAGCAGGACGCGCTGCTGCCCGGGGTGGAGAACCGGTGGGTGACGCTGGTCGCGGCGACGACGGAGAACCCGTTCTTCTCGGTCATCTCCCCGCTGCTCTCGCGGAGCCTGCTGCTGCGCCTGGAGTCGCTCACCGACGACGACGTCCGGGCGGTGATGGCCTCGGCCCTGGCCGACGAGCGCGGCCTGGCGGGAGCCTTCGAGATCGACGACGCCGCGCTCGACCACCTGGTGCGGCTCGCCGGCGGTGACGCCCGGCGCTCGCTGACCTACCTGGAGGCCGCGGCCGGGGCCGCGACGTCGCGCGGCAGCACCCTGATCGACCTCGAGACCGCCGAGACGGCGGTCGACCGGGCCGCGGTCCGCTACGACCGGCAGGGCGACCAGCACTACGACGTCACCAGCGCCTTCATCAAGTCGATCCGCGGCTCCGACGCCGACGCCGCGATGCACTACCTCGCCCGGATGATGGAGGCCGGCGAGGACCCGCGGTTCATCGCGCGTCGCCTGGTCGTGCTGGCCAGCGAGGACATCGGCCTCGCCGACCCGACCGCGCTGACCACCGCGGTGGCCGCCGCGCAGGCCGTGCAGCTGATCGGGATGCCGGAGGCGAGCTTCAACCTCGCGCACGCCGTGATCGCGCTGGCCGTGGCGCCCAAGTCGAACGCCGTCACCCTCGCGCTGGCCGCCTCGACCGCCGACGTCCGCGCCGGCAAGGTCGGGCCCGTGCCGCCGCACCTGCGCGACGCCCACTACGCCGGCTCGAAGAAGCTCGGGCACGGCACGTCGTACACCTACAGCCACGACGCGCCCTTCGGCATCGCCGAGCAGCAGTACGCCCCCGACGTCGTCGCCGAGGCGCGCTACTACCAGCCCAAGGAGATCGGCGCCGAGACCGCGATCCGGGAGCGCTGGGAGCGGGTCCGGCGCCTGATCCGGGGCCGGTAGGGTTGCTCCTCATGGACCAGGAGTGGAGCGTGCCCGGCTGGGCCGTGGTCGCGACCCTGCTGGTCCTGGTGCTCCTGGTCGCCGGCCTCGGTGTCGCGCTGCTCCGCAGCCGGGCCCGGACGACGGCGGCCCTGCTCGCCGCGCGCTCCGACGCCGTCGCGCTGCAGGCGCAGGTCGACGCGATCGAGGCCCGGCTGTCCGCACCGACCCGCCAGCACGAGCGGACCGACCGCGACGAGCACGAGTACGTCATCACCCGGCTCGGCGAGGACCCGCCGGAGCCCGACCGGGCCCCGGCCCCCGTGGTCGGCGGCCCGCTCTTCGCCGACCTCGTGCTGCGGGAGGGCGCCGTCCAGGGGGCCGCGCTGGCCGCGGGCCTGCGCCGCGCGCTGGCGCCGGAGTCCCGGCACCGGATCCGGCACGCGATGAAGCGCGAGGTCAAGCGGTCCCGCAAGCAGCGACGGACCGACGTGCGTCGAGCCCGCCGGCAGGCCGCGTGATGGGACGATCGATCTGGTTCGCGGCGGGGGTCGGGGCCGGTGCCTACGCCGTCGTGCGCGTGCGCCGGGCCGCCGAGATCCTCACCGTCGACGGTCTCCGCGACCGGGTCGGCGCCGCCGTCGTCGGCGTCCGGATGTTCCGCGACGAGGTCGCCCAGGGCAGGGCGGACGCCGAGACCGGGTTGCGCGAGCGGATGGGGCTCGCGCTCCACGACCACCGCGAGCTGGCCGCACCGGCCGACGACCTCGCCAGCACGACGCCCGACCAGATCACTGGCGGGGACAGCACCACCGAGCAGGAAGTAGGACGCAGCTGATGGACACCGCGGAGATCCGACGGAGGTTCGTGGCGCACTTCGAGCGCGCCGGGCACACCCCTGTCCCCTCGGCCTCGCTGCTGCTCGACGACCCGAACCTGTTGTTCGTCAACGCCGGCATGGTGCCGTTCAAGCCCTACTTCCTGGGTCAGGAGACGCCGCCGTACGACCGCGCCACCAGCGTGCAGAAGTGCGTGCGGACCCCCGACATCGAGGACGTCGGCAAGACCACCCGGCACGGCACGTTCTTCGAGATGTGCGGCAACTTCTCCTTCGGCGACTACTTCAAGGAGCGGGCGATCGAGCTCGCCTGGGACCTGATCACGACGTCGGAGGCCGACGGCGGGTTCGGCTTCGCCGAGTCCAGGCTGTACCCCTCGGTCCTCGACGGCGACGACGAGGCCGTCGCGCTGTGGAAGAAGGTCACCGGGCTGCCCGACGACCGCATCGTGCGGCTCGGCCCGAAGGAGAACTACTGGTCGATGGGCGTGCCCGGCCCCGGCGGCCCGTGCTCGGAGATCCTCATCGACCGCGGGCCGGCGTACGGCCCCGACGGCGACTTCTCCGCCGAGGACCGCTACCTCGAGTTCTGGAACCTCGTCTTCATGCAGGACGAGCTCAGCGCGGTCCGGTCCAAGGAGGACTTCGACATCGCCGGCTCGCTGCCGCGCAAGAACATCGACACCGGAATGGGCCTCGAGCGGGTCGCGTTCATGACGCAGGGCGTCGAGAACATGTACGAGATCGACGTGATGTTCCCCGTGATCGAGCGGGCCATGGAGCTGACCGGCAAGACCTACGGCGCCGGCGGCGCCCAGGGTCACGAGGACGACGTCCGCCTCCGGGTGGTCGCCGACCACGTGCGCAGCTCGATGATGCTCATCGGCGACGGGGTCACCCCCGGCAACGAGGCCCGCGGCTACGTGCTGCGCCGGCTGCTGCGCCGCGCCGTCCGCTCGATGCGGCTGCTCGGCTACGAGGACCCCTCGCTGCCCGAGCTGATGCCGATCAGCCGCGACAAGATGGCCGAGACCTACACCGACCTGGTCACCGACTGGGAGCGGATCTCGCGCGTCGCGTACGCCGAGGAGGAGACCTTCCGCAAGACCCTCCAAGCCGGCACCAGCATCTTCGACCTCGCCGCGACCGGCGTGAAGCAGTCCGGCGGCACCCAGCTCGACGGGGCGCAGGCCTTCGCGCTGCACGACACCTACGGGTTCCCGATCGACCTCACCCTGGAGATGGCCTCCGAGGCGGGGCTCACCGTCGACGAGGCGGGTTTCCGCGGCCTGATGGCCCAGCAGCGTGATCGCGCCAAGGCCGACGCCAGGTCGAAGAAGGGCCAGCACGCCGACACCGGGGTCTACCGCGCCATCCTCGACGAGCACGGCCCGACCGAGTGGCTCGCCTACGAGACCCTCGACACCGAGTCGCACCCGCTCGCCCTGCTCAGCGGCGGTGCGCCCGCGGCGTCCCTCGGCCACGGTGAGATCGGCGAGATCGTGCTGGACCGGACGCCGTTCTACGCCGAGTCCGGCGGCCAGGCGGCCGACGCCGGCATCATCGAGTTCGACGGTGGGCGCTTCGAGGTGCTCGACGTGCAGCGTCCCGTGCGCGGGCTCGTGGTGCACCAGGTGCGCGTCGTCGACGGCGAGTACGCCGCCGGCTCGACCGCCCAGCTGCACGCCCAGGTCGACCCCGAGTGGCGCACCGGCGCGCGGCAGGCGCACTCCGGCACGCACGTCGTCCACGCGGCGCTGCGGCAGGTGCTCGGGCCGAGCGCCCTGCAGTCGGGCTCCTACAACCGGCCCGGCTACCTGCGTCTGGACTTCGGCTGGACCACCGGCCTCCAGCCCGAGCAGGTCCGCGAGATCGAAGAGGTCTCCAACCGGGCGCTGCGCGCCGACCTCCCCGTCGGCTGGCAGTACATGACGCTCCCCGAGGCCAAGGACTGGGGCGCGGTCGCCCTGTTCGGCGAGACCTACGACGCCACCCAGGTCCGCGTCGTGGAGATCGGCGGCCCCTGGTCGCGCGAGCTCTGCGGCGGCACCCACGTCGAGCACTCCTCCCAGATCGGCACGATCGTCGTCACCGGCGAGGCCTCGGTCGGCTCCGGCAACCGCCGGATCGAGGCGTTCACCGGCGTCGAGGGCTTCGCCTACCTCGCCAGGGAGCGCGACGTCGTCGGGCAGCTCACCGGGCTGCTCAAGACCCAGCCCGACGACCTCGTCGGCCGGGTCAGCGACCTCGTCGAGCGGCTCCGCACCGCGGAGAAGGAGATCGAGAAGGCCCGCGTCCAGCAGCTCCTGGCCGGCGGCGCCGAGCTCGCCTCCGGCGCCCAGGACGTGAACGGCGTCGCGGTCGTCGCCCACCGGGTCGACGGCGCGGGCGGCGGCGACGTCCGCACGCTCGCGCTCGACGTCCGCAGCCGGCTGCCGCAGGGCCGCCCGGGCGTGGTCGTGGTGGTCGGCGTCCAGGACGGCAAGGTCGCGGTCGTCGCGGCCACCACCGAGGCGGCCCGCGAGCGCGGGCTCAGCGCCAACGACCTCGTGCGCACGGTCGGACCGTTCGTCGGCGGCCGGGGCGGCGGCAAGGACGACGTCGCCCAGGGTGGCGGCACCGACGCCACCCGCGTCGACGACGCCCTCGCCGCCGTCACCGCCGCCGTCGCCGCGGCCGCGGTCTGACGCCGGGCCGCCGGGATGGGACACGTGTGAGGCCGGGCACCCGGCTCGGCATCGACCCGGGCGACGCCCGGATCGGGGTCGCGCGCAGCGACCCGTCCGGCTTCCTCGCGACCCCGGTGGAGACGGTGCCGAGCGGTCGGGGCGACCTGCGCCGGCTGCGGCGGATCATCGCCGACATCGCCGAGGACACCGCGTCCGGCGTCGTCGAGGTCGTCGTCGGCCTGCCCCGTTCGCTGTCGGGCGGTGAGGGCCCGGCGGCGGTGAAGACCCGCGAGTTCGCCGGCCGGCTCGCCGCGTCGGTCGCGCCGGTGCCGGTGCGTCTCGTCGACGAACGCCTGACCACCGTGTCGGCGGAGGCTATGCTGCGCGACCGTGGCACCAAGGGGAGCAAGCGACGTGCGGTGGTCGACCAGGCCGCCGCGGTGCTGATCCTGCAGCACGCCCTCGACAGCGAGCGCACCACCGGCGTCCCGCCGGGCGAGGTGGTCGCGCCGCCCCAGGATCGAGGGCTCCAGAACCCAGTGGCCGAGGAGACGGATGTCTGAGCACGACCACGGAGACGGCGGCAGCCCCCTGTTCTCCTCCGACGAGGACCACGCGCCCCCGGCGGGGGCCACCGCGGCCGGCAGCCGGTCCAGCGGACGCCGGCGGGCCCGGCGTCGTTCGGGCTGCCTGCCGATGCTGATCGTGCTGGCGCTGCTCGTCGTGGGTGGGATCTTCCTCGTCAGGTCGATCGACGTCGCGAACCCGTTCAGCTCGGAGCCCGACGACTTCGAGGGCGCGGGCTCGGGTGCGGTGACCTTCGAGGTCTCGGCCGGCGACTCGATCTCGGCGATGGCGCAGAACCTGGAGAGCCTCGACGTCGTCGCCTCGGCCGAGGCGTTCGTCGACGCCGCCGAGGACGACGACCGGTCCGGCTCGATCCAGCAGGGTCTCTACCGGCTGAGGAAGGAGATGTCCGCGGCCAGCGCCCTCGACCTCATCGTCGGCGGCACCACGCGCGGTGAGCAGTTCACCTTCGTCCCCGGCAAGACGGTCGAGGAGATCGTCGACCTCCTGGCGCGCGACACCGACATCGCGCGCGCCGACTTCGAGAAGGCGCTCGACGACCCGGCGTCCATCGGTCTGCCCGCGAGCGCCGAGGACGACGCCGAGGGCTACCTGTTCCCCGGCAGCTACCTCGTCTTCCAGGACAGCACCGCCACCTCGATCCTCTCCGAGATGGTCGCCGGCCAGCAGCGCGCGGCCGAGGAGGTCGACCTCCCCGCCGCGGCGGAGCGGCTCGGCTACTCCGAGCACGACCTGATGACGATCGCGAGCCTGATCCAGGCCGAGGGCAGCCTGCTCGACGAGAAGGGCAAGTCGAAGATCGCGCGCGTCATCTACAACCGCCTCGAGAACCCCGGCGGCGAGACCGCCGGACGGCTCGAGCTCGACGCCACGATCGACTTCATCTACGGCGACAAGGTCGCCCGGCGCACGAACGCCGAGATCGAGGCCGTGGCCGACAATCCCTACAACACCTACGAGCAGCCGGGTCTGCCACCGGGCCCGATCGCCACGCCGTCGCTGGACGCGCTCCGCGCCGCGGTGGGTCCGGCGGACGGCCCGTGGTTCTTCTACGTCACGGTGAACCTCGAGTCCGGTCTGACGAAGTTCGCGGTCACCTACGCCGACTTCCTGCAGCTGCGTGCCGAGCTCGACGAGTACTGCGACACGCAGTCGGACCGGTGCTGAGGGCCGGGTCCAGGCGATGAGGTGCGCCGTCCTCGGGGACCCGATCGCCCACTCGCTCTCCCCGGTGCTGCACCGGGCGGCGTACGACGCGCTCGGGCTCGACGGCTGGACCTACGACGCCGTGCGGGTGCCCTCGGGCGGGCTGGCGACGTTCCTCGGCTCGATCTCCGGCGCCGACGGCCCCGACGGCCCCGACGGCCCCGACGGCACCGACGGCGCCGGCACGTGGCGCGGCCTGTCGCTGACGATGCCGCTCAAGCGGGAGGTGCTCGACCTGGTCGCGGCGCGCTCCGCGCGGGTCGACCTGGCCCACGCCGCCAACACCGTGGTCCTCGACGCGACGGGTGGGGCCACCCTCGACAACACCGACCTGCCGGGCGCGGCCGCGGCCGTCCGGGAGCGCTACGACGGCCCGGTCGGTGCGGCCGTCGTCCTTGGCGCGGGCGCGACGGCGTCCTCGGTCGGGCTCGCGCTGTGCGACCTCGGCGCCCGCGAGGTCCGGCTGCTCGCCCGGTCGCCGGAGCGCGCCGCCGACACGGTCGCGGCGATCGAGGCGCACGCCTCGCGTCCCCAGGTGAGCGTCGGCGGTCTCGACGAGGCGCCGTCCGGTGCCGACGTGCTGGTCTCGACGGTGCCGGCCGCGGCCCAGGCGCCGGACCTCGTGGACCGGTGGCTGGGCGACGTCCCCGTCGTCTTCGAGGTGCTCTACGACCCGTGGCCGACGCCGCTCGCCGACGCCGCCCACGCCGCCGGCCGGGTGCTGGTGAGCGGGCTCGACCTGCTCGTGCACCAGGCGGCGCTGCAGGTCTATGCGTTCACGGGGTTGCCCGGGCCGCTGCCGGTGATGCGGCTGGCCGGCGCGGCGGCGCTCGCGGCCCGCACGAGCGCCGGATGACGGAGGTCCAGGCCGTCATCCTGGCGGCCGTGGTCGCCGCCCTCGGGGGCTTCGCGACGCCGGCGCTGGTGCGCGCCCTGCCGGAGCCGGCCGCGCGTCCCGACGACGAGCTCAGCGAGCACGAGCGGGCCGAGGGACCCAAGGAGCCCTACGCCGTGCTCGCCGGCCTCGGCTGGTTCGCCCCGACCGCGATGGTCGTCTCGGGGGTCGCGGGCGGGCTCGTGGGCTGGGCCGTCGGGTGGTCGTGGCTGCTGGTCGGGCTGGTGCCGCTGGTGCCCGTCGTGGTCGCCCTGAGCGTCATCGACCTGCGCACCCGGCTGCTGCCCTCGCGGATCGTGCTGCCCACGACCGCGGTGATGGTCGCGCTGGCCGTCGTCCACGCCGGGCTCGTCGCCGAGTGGAGCGACCTCGGCCGCGGCCTGCTCGCCCTGGTGGTCGGCCGCTCGTTCTACTGGCTGCTGTGGTTCGTGCACTCCGCCGGCATGGGCTTCGGCGACGTCCGGCTCGCCGCGCTGCTCGGCCTCGTGCTCGGCTACCTGGGCTGGCCGCAGTTCGTCGTCGGCATGTACGCCGGCTTCCTCGTGCTCGCCGTCCCCGGCGTGCTGCTCGCGCTGGTGCGGAGGAGGGCGTCGTACCTGAGGGCGCAGTACCCGTTCGGCCCGTTCATGGCCGTCGGCGCACTGATCGGGATCCTCGTGGGGGAGCGGGTGCTGGTCGGCTTCGTCTAGGCCCGGTGCGCGGGCTCCCTCCGTTGGTCGCCGCCTCCGGTGGCCGAGCCGCCTCCGTTGGTCGAGCCGCGGGGACGAAGTCACCGCGAGTCGAGACCTGGTGGGCTGGGTGGGTCTCGACTCGGCTCGCTGGCGCTCGCCGGCTCGACCAGCGGGGGTGTCCGCTGGCGTTCACCGGCTCGACCAGCGGGGGGATCCGGTGGTCGAGCCGCGGGGACGGAGTCACCGCGAGTCGAGACCTGGTGGGCTGGGTGGTGGGCCTCGACTCGGCTCGCTGGCGCTCGCCGGCTCGACCAGCGGTTGCCGTTGGTCGAGCCGCGGGGACGTAGTCACCGCGAGTCGAGACCTGGCGGGGTGGGGTGGGTCTCGACTCGGCTCGCTGGCGCTCGCCGGCTCGACCAGCGGGGGTGTCCGCTGGCGCTCGCCGAATCGATCAGCGGAGGGTTCCGGTGGTCGAGCCGCGGGGACGGAGTCACCGCGAGTCGAGACCCTGCTGGGCTGGTTGGTGGGTCTCGACTCGGCTCGCTGGCGCTCGCCGGCTCGACCAGCGGGGGTGTCCGCTGGCGCTCGCCGAATCGATCAGCGGAGGGTTCCGCTGGTCGAGCCGCGGGGACCTAGTCACCGCGAGTCGAGACCCTGCTGGGCTGGTTGGTGGGTCTCGACTCGGCTCGCTGGCGCTCGCCGGCTCGACCAGCGGGAGTGTGCGCTGGCGCTCGCCGGCTCGACCAGCGCGGGATCCGCCTCGACCGGCAGGAGTCGTCGGCGGTCCAGCCCTGCCACCGCCGGCACGGCCGGGTCGGTGGCTCTGGGAGACTGGTCGCATGCTGCGCTGGTTGACCGCGGGTGAGTCCCACGGCCCGTCCCTGGTCGCGATCCTCGAGGGGCTCCCGGCCCACGTCGAGGTGACGACGACCGACATCGCCGACTCGTTGGCCCGACGCCGTCTCGGCTACGGCCGCGGGGCCCGGATGAAGTTCGAGCAGGACGAGGTGACGATCAACGGCGGCGTCCGCCACGGCCGCACGCAGGGCGGGCCGGTGGCGATCACGATCGGCAACACCGAGTGGCCCAAGTGGGAGACGGTGATGTCGGCCGACCCGGTCGACGCCGAGGTGCTCGCCGCGCAGGCACGCAACGCGCCGCTGACCCGGCCGCGACCGGGTCACGCCGACCTGGCCGGGATGCAGAAGTACGACTTCGAGGAGGCCCGGCCCATCCTCGAGCGGGCCAGCGCCCGCGAGACCGCGGCGCGGGTCGCGCTCGGCCGGGTCGCGTCGAACTTCCTCGAGCAGGCCGTCGGCGCGCGGGTCGTGTCGCACGTCATCGAGCTCGGCGGCGTGCGCGCCCCGGCCGGCGTCCTGCCGGGTCCCGACGACGTCGAGCGGCTCGACGCCGACCCGGTGCGCTGCCTCGACCCCGAGGCGGCCGCGGCGATGGTGGCGCGGGTCGACCAGGCCCACAAGGACGGCGACACGCTCGGCGGCGTCGTCGAGGTGCTCGTCCACGGGCTGCCGCCCGGGCTGGGGTCGCACGTGCACTGGGACCGCCGCCTCGACTCGCGCCTCGCCGGCGCCCTGATGGGCATCCAGGCGATCAAGGGGGTCGAGGTCGGCGACGGGTTCGAGCTCGCCGCCACCCCCGGCTCGCTGGCGCACGACGAGATCGTCGCCACCGACGACGGCATCCGCCGGCTCTCGGGGCGCTCCGGCGGCACCGAGGGCGGGATGACCACGGGCGAGGTGCTGCGGGTCCGTGCAGCGATGAAGCCGATCGCGACCGTCCCGCGGGCGCTGCGCACGATCGACGTCGCCACCGGCACCGAGGCCGCAGCGCACCACCAGCGCTCCGACGTCTGCGCCGTCCCGGCCGCCGGCATCGTCGCCGAGGCGATGGTCGCCCTCGTGGTGGCCGACGCGGTCATCGAGAAGTTCGGCGGCGACTCCGTCGGTGAGACCCGCCGCAACTGCCAGGGCTACCTCGACGCCCTGAGGTACAAGTGAGCGACGGGCCGGGGAGCGGCCGGCCGTCCGGTCCGCTCGTCGTCCTCGTCGGGGCGATGGGCGCCGGCAAGACGACGGTCGCGACCCTCCTCGCCGAGGCCTACGGCGTCACGGCACGTGACACCGACACCGACGTCGAGGCCGCCGAGGGACGCAGCATCTCCGACATCTTCGTCGAGTCGGGCGAGGCCCACTTCCGCGCCCTCGAGCGGGACGCCGTCGCGTCCGCGTTGGCGTCGCACACCGGCGTCCTGTCGCTCGGCGGCGGCGCGGTGCTCGACGAGACGACCCGCGAGCTGCTGGCCGGGCACCGGGTGGTCTTCCTGCGCGTCGGGCTCGCCGAGGCCGTCAAGCGGGTCGGCCTCGGTGCCGGGCGTCCGCTGCTCTTCGGCAACGTCCGGGCCCGGATCAAGGCGACGCTCGAGGAGCGCGCCCCCATCTACGAGTCGGTGGCCACCGTGGTCGTCGACACTGACGAGACGTCGCCCGACGACGTCGCCCGCCGCATCCAGGAAGCCCTCACGCCATGAGCGAGCACGAGCAGCCCGACCAGCAGCCCGACCAGCACGCGCCCGACACCGTCCTGCACGTCGGCGGCGCCGCGCCGTACGACGTCGTGGTCGGCCACCACCTCGCCGACCGCCTCGGCGACCTGGTCGGCGACGCCCAACGCGTCGCGGTGATCTGCCCCGAGGCCCTGCAGGACCTCGCCGAGGAGGTGGCCACGCCGCTCGTCGAGTCGCTGGAGGAGCGTGAGGTCACCGTCCTCGTCGTCCCCGACGGCGAGGAGGCGAAGACGGCCGAGGTAGCCAACGACTGCTGGGAGGCGCTGGGCGAGGAGGGCTTCACCCGCTCCGACGTCGTCGTGACGCTCGGCGGGGGAGCGACCACCGACCTCGGCGGCTTCGTGGCGGCGTCCTGGCTGCGCGGGGTCCGCGTCGTGCACGTGCCCACCACCCTGCTCGCGATGGTCGACGCCGCGGTGGGCGGCAAGACCGGCATCAACACCGCCGCCGGCAAGAACCTGGTCGGCGCGTTCCACGAGCCGTCGGGCGTGCTGTGCGACCTGTCGCTGCTCGAGAGCCTGCCGCGCGAGGAGCTGGTCGCCGGCCTCGGCGAGGTCGTCAAGTGCGGCTTCATCGCCGACCCCGAGATCCTCCGCCTCGTCGAGACCACCGACCCCGACGACCTCGTGGCGTCGTCCCCGGTCCTGCGGGAGCTGGTCGAGCGGGCGATCGCGGTGAAGATCGACGTCGTCGTCGCCGACCTCAAGGAGGCCGGTGGCTCGGAGGCCTCCGGGGGTCACCCCGGCCGCGAGGCGCTCAACTACGGCCACACGCTCGCCCACGCGATCGAGCGGTTCGAGTCCTACGGCATCCGGCACGGCGAGGCGGTCGCGATCGGGTGCGTCTTCGTCGCCGAGCTCGCGCACCGCGCCGGCGACCTGTCCGCCGACGTCGTCGAGCGGCACCGCACCGCCTTCGGGCGGGTCGGCCTCCCCACGACGTACGCCGCCGCGCCGTTCGACGACCTGATGGCGGCGATGCGCGTCGACAAGAAGGCGCGTGGCTCGGTGCTGCGGTTCGTCGTCCTCGACGACGTCGGCCGCCCGCGGGTGCTGGCCGGCCCGTCGGAGGAGCACCTGCGCGCGGCCTACGGGGCCCTGGCGTGAGCGTCCCCGCCGACCGGCCGAGGGTGCTCGTGCTCAACGGGCCCAACCTCGGACGGCTCGGCCGGCGCCAGCCCGAGATCTACGGCACCACCACGCACGCCGAGCTGGCCGACCTGTGTGTCGGCTGGGGCGCCGACCTCGGCCTCGACGTCGAGGTCCGCCAGACCAACCACGAGGGCGAGCTCCTCGACTGGCTCAACATCGCCGCCGACGAGGCCACGCCCGTCGTCCTCAACGCGGCCGCGTGGACGCACTACTCCTACGCCCTGTTCGACGCCTGCTCGCAGCTCACCGCGCCGCTGGTCGAGGTCCACATCTCGGAGCCGCTCCAGCGCCCGGAGGAGTTCCGCCACACCTCGGTGGTGACCCCGCACGCCGTCGAGGTGATCGCGGGGAGGGGCGTCGAGGGGTATCGGTCGGCCCTCGCCGTGCTGGCCGCCGGCCACTGACGCAGACCGCCGAATCGGGGCAGCCGCGCGGCGACCAGTAGACTCCTGCGCTGTTGTCCGACCACTCCCGGCAGTACCCGAACAGTGAAGGTGTCGTCTGCGCATGGCCACCACGAACGACCTGAAGAACGGCATGGTTCTCAACATCGACGGGCAGCTCTGGGCCGTCGTCGAGTTCCAGCACGTCAAGCCGGGCAAGGGCCCCGCGTTCGTGCGCACCAAGCTGAAGAACGTCGAGTCCAACAAGACCGTCGACAAGACGTTCAACGCCGGCACGAAGGTCGAGACCGCGACCGTCGACCGCCGCACGATGCAGTACCTCTACAACGACGGCTCCTCCTACGTCTTCATGGACATCTCGTCCTACGAGCAGCTCGAGATCGACCCGGCCATCGTCGGGGGCTCCGCCAACTTCCTCCTGGAGAACCAGGAGGCCGTCGTGGCCACCAACGAGGGCCGCGTGCTGTTCATCGAGCTGCCGGCCTCGGTCGAGCTCGTCGTCACCTTCACCGAGCCCGGCCTCGCCGGCGACTCGGCCACCGGCCGCACCAAGCCGGCCACCCTGGAGACCGGTCACGAGATCCAGGTCCCGCTGTTCATCAACCAGGGCGAGAAGGTCAAGGTCGACACCCGCGACTCGTCCTACATGGGCCGCGTCAAGTCGTGAGCCTCCTGTCATGACGGCCCGTTCCAAGGCCCGGCGCCGGGCCCTCGACATCCTCTACGCCGCCGAGATGCGCCGCGAGTCGGCCGTCGAGGCGCTGGAGCGCGCGACCGAAGCCGGCGAGGGGCCGACCAACCCCTACACCGGCGTCCTGGTGCGCGGTGTCGCGGCGGAGACCGACCGGATCGACGAGCTGCTCTCCTCCTACTCCCGCGACTGGACCCTCGACCGGATGCCGGCCGTCGACCGCAACGTGCTGCGGATCGGGCTCTGGGAGATGCTGTACGCCGACGACGTGCCCGGCACGGTCGCCATCACCGAGGCGATCGCCCTGGTGCAGGAGCTCTCCACCGACGAGTCGCCGACGTTCGTCAACGGCGTCCTCGGCGCGATCCAGCGCTCCGGCGTCGTCGCCGACTCCTAAGGCGCGGCCCGGCCCCGGCCCAGCGTCGTCGTGATCCCTCCCGTCCGGACCGGGTGGGGGAGCGCGACCGCCGGCGAACCGACACACTGGTGCCATGACGCCCCCTGAACCCGACCGCACAGCCGACCTCGTCGTCATCGGACTCGGGCCCGGGGGTGAGGCCCTCGCCGGCGGCGCCGCCCGCGCCGGCCGCACCGTCGTGGCCGTCGACAAGCACCTGGTCGGCGGGGAGTGCCCCTACTACGGGTGCATCCCCACCAAGATGATGGTGCGCGCCTCGGACGCGCTGGCCGAGGCCGGCCGCGCCGCGACCCTGGCCGGCGACGTCACCGTCACCCCGAGCTGGACGCCGGTCGCCACCCGGGTGAGCGAGCAGGCCACCGCCGGGTGGGACGACACCGTCGCCGTCGAACGGCTCCAGGACGCCGGCGCCACCGTGCTGCACGGCGTGGCCCGGCTGGCCGGCCCGGGGCGGGTCGAGGTCGAGCTGCCGGACGGCTCCACGACCGTGGTCGAGGCCACCGACGTCGTCGTCAACACCGGCACCCGCCCGGCCGCGCCGCCGGTCCCGGGGCTCGAGGGCACGCCGTACTGGACCAACCGCGACGCCGTCCGCGTCACCGGGCTGCCCGGGTCGCTCGTCGTCCTCGGCGGCGGTCCGATCGGTTGCGAGCTCGCGCAGGTCTTCGCGCGGTTCGGCGTCCGGGTGACGATCGTGCAGCGCGGGCCGCGGCTGGCGCCGGCCGGTGAGCCCGAGGCCTCGGAGCTGCTGGCCGACGTGCTCGCCGGCGAGGGCCTGCGGGTGCTGACCTCGGCCGAGACCTCGGCCGTCGCGTACGCCGACGGCGCCTTCACCGTCACGGTGAACGGCGAGGACGTCGTCGCCGACAAGCTCCTCGTCGCCGCCGGCCGCACCCCCAACCTCGACGACCTGGGGCTCGAGACCGTCGGGCTCGACCCGACCGCCCGCGTCCTCGACGTCGACGACCGGCTCCGCGTCCTCGGCCCCGACGGGGTCGTCGCCGGGCTCTGGGCGATCGGCGACGTCACCGGGCGGGGTGCGTTCACCCACGTCTCGATGTACCAGTCGGGGGTCGCGCTGCGCGCCCTGCTCGGCCAGGACGGCGCCCCGGCGTCGTACCACGCCCTCCCGCACGTCACCTTCACCGATCCCGAGGTCGCCGGCGTCGGCCTGACCGAGCAGCAGGCCCGCGACGCCGGACTCGCCGTCCGGGTCGGGTCCACGCCGCTGGAGCAGTCCTCGCGCGGCTTCACCCACGGGCCCGGTGCCCGCGGGCTGGTGAAGGTCGTCGAGGACGCCGACCGTGGCGTCCTCGTGGGCGCCAGCGTCGTCGGGCCGGCCGCGGGGGAGATCCTCGGGCTGCTCGCCCTGGCCGTCCATGCGGGTGTACCGGTCGAGACCCTGCGCACGATGATCTTTGCCTACCCGACGTTCCACCGAGCGATCGAGACCGCACTGGGGGATCTCTCATGAGTCAGACCGGCCGACAGGCCAAGAACCAGGCCCAGAACGCCGCAGGCAAGGCCCAGGACAGCGACGCGCTCGACTGGCTGGCCGCGGGTGGTCTCGTCGCGCTCGGCGTCGTGCACGTCGTCGTCGGGTGGCTGGCCGTCCAGCTCGCCCTCGGCGACCGGGAGGGCTCGGCGTCCAGCTCGGGGGCCCTCAAGCAGCTCGCCGAGCAGCCGTTCGGCGCCGTGCTCGTCTGGTTGGTCGCGCTCGGCATGGCCCTGCTCGTCGTGTGGCAGGTCGTCAAGGCCGTCGCCGGGCACCGCGACGAGGACGACGACAAGAAGCGGCTCGCCAAGCGGGCGATCTCGGCCGGGAAGGCCGTCGTGTACGCCGTCATCGCGTTCAGCGCCGTCCAGGTGGCCACCGGGTCCGGTGGCGGGGGAGGCGGTACCGACTCCACCACCGCCAAGATCATGGACCTGCCCGGTGGTCAGCTCATCGTCGGCGCGATCGGCCTCGGCATCGTCGCCGTGGGGGTCGCGCTGCTGGTGATGGCGTGGAAGGAGAAGTACCTCGACCGGCTCGACGCCGAGGGACGCAGCGGCCGCACCGGGACGATCTACCGCTGGCTCGGCCGCGTCGGGCACGTCGCCAAGGGCATCGCCCTCGGCATCGTCGGCGGGCTGTTCGTGTACGCCGCCGCCACCCACGAGCCCGACAAGTCCGGCGGGCTCGACCAGGCGCTCACCAAGGTGCTCGACCAGCCGTTCGGCCCGGTCCTGCTGACCCTGATGGGCCTCGGGTTCGCGGCGTACGGCGTCTTCTGCTTCGCCTGGGCCCGCCACCTCGACCGCTGACGGCAGGCCCGCCCAGGGCCCCGACCTGTCTGGACCGCGTTTCCGTCGACGCGGTCCGGGCACGTGCCGGGCTACCGTCGCCCTGCCCTAGGGTCGATGCTGTCGTGATCAACGCTCTCGGAGGTGCAGCATGACGCAGGTCCCCCCGCCCCCGGTCGACCCGCCGGGCCAGGCCGATCCCGTGGCGTCCGACACCAGCGACCGGCTGTACACGCCGGAGGAGCTCGAGGAGTACGCCCGCCAGCGTGCTGCCGAGGCGCCGCGGGCGGCGTCCAACCCGCTGACCGACCACCTGATCGACCCCCTCAGCGACCCGCTGAACGACCCGATCGGCGGTGCCCCGGCGCCCGCGGTGGAGCCGGAGCCACCGGCGCCGGCACCTGCGCCGGCGCCGCTCGCCGAGGCACCCGCCGGCCCGCCGCCGTGGGACCCGGCGCCGTTCGGCCGGCCGCCCACCGAGCCGCCCGCCGGCTCGGTGCCGCCGGCCTCGCGCCCGTCCACCCCTCCGCCGTCGGGACCACCGTCCGGTCCGCCGTCGGGCCCGCCGCAGAGCCCGCCCCCGACTCCGCCGGTCGCCGCCCCGCCGGTGTCGCCGGTGCCGATGCCGATGCCGGTGCCCGCGCCTGCCGCCGCGCCTGCCGCCGTGCCCGCCGTGGTGCCGGGGGTCGTGCCGGTCCCGCCGGGCGACGACGCCGACGTGCGCCGGTTCATGACGGCGACCGACTTCCTCGACCGCCGCGACAACGACCAGGTGCTCGGGCCGGCGACCTGGGGCTGGCGCGGCACCGTGCGGCGCTGGACGGCCGGGCTGGTCAAGCCGGCCATGGGACCCAAGGAGCGCGCCTACGAGCACGACAAGTCCCTGATCCAGCGTGACTTCGACGGGCCGCGCACGATCGCGTTCATCAACCCCAAGGGCGGCGCCGCGAAGACGACCGGGGTGCTCGCGGCGGGCTACACGTTCGGGACGGTGCGCGGCGGCGGCGTGGTCGCGTGGGACAACAACGAGACCCGCGGCACGCTCGGCATCCGGGGCACCCGCAGCACGCACCGCAACACCACCCGCGAGCTGCTCGAGGACCTCGGACGGTTCAAGGACGTCTACCAGTCGCGGATCGGCGACCTCGGCGCGTTCGTCCGCTCCCAGGGCGACGCCCACTTCGACGTCCTGGCCTCCGACGAGCGGCCCGACGTCACCGGCATGATCCGTGCCGAGGACTTCAAGGAGGTCCACCAGCTGCTGGAGCGGTTCTACCGGGTCATCCTGGTCGACACCGGCAACAACATGCGCGCCGAGAACTGGCTGGCCGCGGCCGACGCGGCCGACTTGCTGGTCGTGACCAGCACGGTGCGCGAGGACACCGGCTACAGCGGGCTGTGGATGCTCGACGCCCTGCAGGACGCCGGCATCCAGAACCTCAAGTACAAGTGCGTCACGGTCCTCTCGGACCCGTCGGCGCAGGTCGACAACAAGCTCGCGGCCGACCTGACGTCGGTCTACGAGCAGCGCACCCGTGCGGTGTACCGGGTGCCCTACGACCCGGCGCTGGTCGCCGGCTCCGTCGTCCCGTACTCCCAGCTGTCGCAGGCGACCCGCAGGTCCTGGCTCAGCGCGTGCGCCGGGATGGCCGAGGCACTCTGAGACGGGTCGGGAACAGGACGGGCGCCCGCGACGCTGTCCCGGCATGAGAGCAGTCGTCTACAGCGAGACCGGTCCGTCCTCCGTCCTGAGCGTCGTCGAGCGCGACGACCCGGCCCCCGGCCCCGGTGAGGTGCTGGTGCGGGTCGTCCGGGCGGGCGTGAACCCCACCGACTGGAAGTTCCGGGCGGTGATGAAGAGCATCCCGGGCGAGGTCGCCCCCGGCCAGGACGGCGCGGGCACCGTCGAGGCGGTGGGCGAGGGGGTCGAGGGTCTCCAGGTCGGCGACCGGGTGTGGCTCTTCCTGGCCCAGCACGGCCGACCGATCGGCACCGCCGCCGAGCTCACGGTGCAGCCCGCCGAGCACGTCGTCCCGCTGCCGGACGGCGCGTCGTTCGACCTCGGCGCGAGCCTCGGTGTGCCGGCCGTGACCGCGCACCGGGCGCTGACCGTGTCGGGTGTCGACCGCCTGGCCCCGGGGGCGCTGGCCGGTCACACGGTGCTGGTCGCGGGCGGTGCCGGCGCGGTCGGCAACGCGGCGATCCAGCTGGCCGTGTGGGCCGGCGCGACCGTCGTGACGACGGTCAGCGGTCCCGAGAAGGCCGCCCTCGCGGCCGCGGCGGGGGCGCACCACGTCGTCAACTACCGCACCGAGGACGTCGCTGCCCGGGTCCTCGAGATCGCTCCCGACGGCGTCGACACCGTCGTCGAGGTGGCGCCCGCCGACAACTTCGCCCTCGACGTCGAGGTCGCCGCCCAGCACGGCACCGTCGCCTTCTACGCCAACAACGGCGGTGACGAGGCCACCCTGCCCCTGCGGCCCGGCTTCGCCAAGAACCTCCGGATCCAGGGCATCCTCCTCTACACCGTGCGGCCCGAGCTGCTCCGCGCCGCCGCCGACGACATCACCGCGGCGGTCGTCGCGGGAGCCCTCCGGGTCGGCGACGACGCCGGCGTCCCGCTGCACCACTTCCCGTTGGAGGACACCGCCGCCGCCCACGACGCGGTCGAGGGTGGCGCGGTCGGCAAGGTGCTGATCGACGTCGGCTGACCTCGGCTCCGGGTCCAGAGGTCTCGACTCGGCTCGCTGTCGCTCGCCGGCTCGACCAACGGCATGCGGTGGTCGAGCCGCGGGGACGGAGTCACCGCGAGTCGAGACCCCTGAGACCCGGGTGCGGGGGTCTCGACTCGGCTCGACCAGCGGCATCCGGTGGTCGAGCCGTGGGGACGAAGTCACCGCGAGTCGAGACCTTTGGTGCGGGGGTCTCGACTCGGCTCGCTGGCGCTCGCCGGCTCGACCAGCGGGGGCGACCCCGGGGGACGGAGTCACCGCGAGTCGAGACCCTTGAGACCTGGGCGCGGGGGTCTTGACTCGGCTCGCTGGCGCTCCCGGCTCGACCGGCGGCATCCGGTGGTCGAGCCGCGGGGACGGAGTCACCGCGAGTCGAGACCTCTGGTGCGGGTGTCTCGACTCGGCTCGCTGGCGCTCGCCGGCTCGACCAACGGTGCGGGGCGTCCGGTGGTCGAGCCGTGGGGACGGAGTCACCGCGAGTCGAGACCTCTGGTGTGGGGTCTCGACTCGGCTCGCTGGCGCTCGCCGGCTCGACCAACGGTGCGGGGTGTCCGGTGGTCGAGCCGTGGGGACGGAGTCACCGCGAGTCGAGACCTCTGGTGCGGGGGGCTCCACTCGGCTCGACCGGCGGGGGGACCTACTGCTTGGCCGCGCCCCAGCCGTGCCAGCGCTCGACCACGAGGCGGGCGCTGGTGCGCGGGCTGTCGCGGTCCGGGTAGGGGCTGCCGCCGTAGCGGGTGCTGAGCCGGTCGATGTCGACGAGGCCCTCGTCGGCGACGATCCCCTCGACCCGACCGACCAGGGACACGTGCGTGTACCAGTTGTCGGCGTCGGTGATCGTCAGCGAGACGCGGGGGTCGCGGCGCAGGTGCCGCAGGCGGACGCGGGTGTCGTCCATGTTGAGCAGGACGCGGTCGTCGTCCTCGAGCAGGTACCAGGTCGCCACGGACACGGGGGCGCCGTCGGAACGCAGCGTCGCCACCACGGCCGGGTTGGCCCGGAGGAGCAGGGCGCGGACGTCGTCGGGGAACGGGAGTGAGGCCATGCCGCGAACCTACGCGCCCGGGCGGGCGCCGGGCGAGAGAAGCGTGGCCGTCCACACCCGGGCGAGCAGGGCGGCGAGCTCCTCGCCCTCGACACCGCGCCGGCCCATGAGCTCGACGTACTCGGGGCTGTTCATCGACCAGACGAGGTTCGCCACCCAGGCGTCGTCGATGTCGGGGCGGACCTCGCCGGTGGCTCGCAGGTCGGCGGCGAAGAGGCGCATGTTGGCCACCCGCCGCTCGGAGACGGCGGTCGCGAGCGCGCGGCAGTCGGGGTCGTCGCGGCCGGCCTCGTGCAGGGCCAGCAGCAGCGGGACGGTGCGCGGCAGCAGGCGCCCGAGCGCCTCGGCGTACACCTCGATCTTGCGGCGGGCGCCCACGGCGGCCCGGACCGCGCGGACGTAGTCCCGCTCGGTCGCGGGGCCGGCTCCGGCCCCCTCGGCGAGCAGGTCGTCGTGGACGGCGAGCAGCAGCGCGGGCTTGCGGCCGACGCTGGTGTAGACGGTGTCGACCGACACCCCGGCCTCCCGGGCGACCTCGGCGACCGAGGTGCCGGCCCAGCCGCGCTCGGCGAACAGCCGGCCCGCGGCGTCCAGCACGGCGCGCCGGGTCCGAGCGGCGGCGGCCCGCCGCGCGGGGGAGTCGTAGCTACGCCTCTTGACCGGTTCCGTCACGAGTCGTAGCGTAGCAATTCATCCGAAGGGTATTCGGATGAATCGTCGGGAGGCACCATGACCACCAGCACCCAGCAGCCCCCGAGCGCCGTCGTCATGCGGGACCCGGGGGCGGCACGCGGCACGTGGGCGATGTCCTCGCTCTTCGAGCACCTGCTCGAGTCGCACGAGAGCGGCGGCGCGCTCGGGGTCGCGCTGGTGACGCAGCCCGTCGGCGTCGCCACCCCGCTGCACCGGCACACCCGCGAGGCCGAGGCGCTCTTCGTCCTCGACGGACGCATCGACTACCTCGCCGGCGAGGAGCGCTTCGACCTGCGCCCGGGGTGCTTCCTGCACCTGCCGGCCGGCGTCCCCCACGCGTTCCGGATCCGCGGCGACCAGCCGGCCCGCTTCCTCGCGCTCACCCTTCCCGGCGGCCTCCTCGGCCTGTACGACGAGGTGGGACTGCCGGCCGCGGAGCTGCGGCTGCCGGGGGCCGACGGGCTGGCTCCCGAGGTGGAGGTCCCCCGGTGGAACGAGGTCGCGCCGCGGTACGGGCTCGAGGTGGTCGGGCCGCCGCTGCCGGAGTGACCCACTGCTAAGGTCGGCCGCGTTCGACATCCTTTAACGAGCCGTCCCGTGAGGCGGAGAAGGAGGTCCGGGACCCCGTGTCCGCGCCACCCACCGAGGCCGCAGAGCCAGCAGAGCCCGCCGTCCCCGAGGGCCGGGTAGTCCTCGACACCGGTGACATCGCCCGGGCCCTGACCCGCATCGCCCACGAGATCCTCGAGCGCAACAAGGGCGCCGGGGACCTCGTGCTCCTCGGCATCCCGAGCCGCGGAGTCCCGCTGGCCCGGCGGATCGCCGAGCGCATCCAGGACGTCGAGGGCGTGGCCGTGCCGGTCGGCGCGCTCGACATCACGATGTACCGCGACGACCTGCGCCGGCACCCGGCCCGCAGCCCGCAGCCGACCGAGGTGCCACCCGGCGGCGTCGACGGCAAGACCGTGGTGCTCGTCGACGACGTCCTCTACTCCGGGCGCACCGTGCGCGCGGCGCTCGACGCGATGAACGACCTCGGCCGCCCGGACGTCGTCCGGCTGGCCGTCCTGGTCGACCGTGGTCACCGCGAGCTGCCGATCCGCGCCGACCACGTCGGCAAGAACCTCCCCAGCGCCCGCACCGAGCGCGTGATGGTCCGTCTCGCCGACACCGACGACGTCGAGGGGGTCTGGATCGAGTGAGGCACCCCACGACGTCCTCGACCTCCACCGCCCCGCTCCTCCACCCGACGACGACACGGGGGTCCCGATGAGGAAGCACCTGCTCTCCGTCGACGACCTCAGCACCGACGACGTCGCGACCCTGTTCGCCACGGCCGCCGAGATGCACGACGTGCAGCGTCGCCAGGTCAAGAAGCTGCCGGCCCTGCGCGGTCGGACGATCATCAACCTGTTCTTCGAGGACTCCACCCGCACCCGCTCGAGCTTCGAGATCGCCGGCAAGTGGCTCTCGGCCGACACCATCAACATCGCCGCGAAGGGCAGCTCGGCCAGCAAGGGCGAGAGCCTGCGCGACACCGTGCGCACCATCGCCGCGATGGGCGTCGACGCGCTCGTGGTGCGCCACCCCGCGAGCGGCGCCGCACTCCAGGTCAGCCAGTGGGTCGACGCCGCCGTCGTCAACGCCGGCGACGGCACCCACGAGCACCCCACCCAGGCGCTCCTCGACGCCTACACGCTGCAGCGCCGGCTCGGCGGCCTGGAGGGCCGGCACGTCGTCATCGTCGGCGACCTGACCCACAGCCGGGTCTTCCGCAGCAACGTCAAGTGCCTCGGCAAGCTCGGCGCCGAGGTCACCGTCGTCGCGCCGCCCACGCTCATGCCCAGCGGCGTGGCCGCCTGGTCGGCCGATGCGGGCTTCGCGACGTCGTACGACCTCGACGCGGTGCTGCCGACCGCGGACGCCGTGATGATGCTGCGCGTCCAGCGCGAGCGGATGAGCGGCGCGTTCTTCCCGAGCGCCCGCGAGTACACCGTCGGCTACGGGCTGACCCGCGACCGGCTCGGCGTGCTCGGCCCCGACGTCCCGATCTGCCACCCCGGCCCGATGAACCGCGGCCTCGAGATCGCCGCCGATGCCGCGGACGCCGCCCAGTCGGCCGTGCTCGACCAGGTCTCGGCCGGCGTCGCGGTCCGGATGTCGATCCTCTACCACCTGCTTGCTGGAGAAGACTGATGAGCGACCGCATCCTCGTGAAGGGCGCCCGGCTGCTCGGCGGCGCCGCCGCCGACCTGCTGCTCGCCGACGGCGTCGTCGCCGAGCTCGGCACCTCGGGCGGGCTGAGCGACGCCGGCGCCCGCGTCGTCGACGCCGACGGGCTGGTCGCGCTGCCGGGCCTCGTCGACCTGCACACCCACCTGCGCGAGCCCGGCCGCGAGGACGCCGAGACCATCCGCACGGGCTCGCAGGCCGCGGCGGTCGGCGGCTTCACCGCCGTCCTCGCGATGGCCAACACCAGCCCGGTCACCGACACCGCCGAGGCCGCCGAGCGGGTGCACGACCTGGGGCGGGCCGCCGGCCTGGTCGACGTCCAGCCGGTCGGGGCCGTCACCCGCGGGCTCGGCGGCGAGGAGCTCGCCGAGCTGGGTCTCATGCACCGCTCGCGGGCCCGCGTGACGGTCTTCTCCGACGACGGCCGCTGCGTGGCCGACGCCCGGGTGATGCGTCGCGCGCTGGAGTACGTCAAGGCGTTCGGCGGCGTCGTGTCGCAGCACGCCCAGGACCCGTCGCTCGCCGGGCCGACGGCGTGCTGCCACGAGGGCGAGCTCTCAGGCCGCCTGGGCCTGCCCGGCTGGCCGGGCGTGGCCGAGGAGGTCGTCGTCGCCCGCGACGTGATGCTCGCGCGGCACACCGGCTCACGGGTGCACGTCGCCCACGCCAGCACGGCCGGCACCGTCGAGGTGCTGCGCTGGGCGAAGGCGCAGGCCGCCCGGGACGGCTCCTGGTCGGTCACCGCCGAGGTCACCCCGCACCACCTGCTCCTGACCACCGACCTGCTGGGGAGCGAGAACGGCGGCTACGACCCGACGTTCAAGGTCAATCCGCCGCTGCGGCCCCAGGAGGACGTCGACGCGGTGCGCGCCGCGCTCGCCGACGGCACCATCGACGCCGTCGCGACCGACCACGCCCCGCACGCCCGGCACGACAAGGAGCACGCCTTCGTCGACGCGGCGTTCGGGATGCTCGGCCTCGAGACCGCGTTGCCCGTCGTGGCCACGGTGATGGTCGAGTCCGGCCTGCTCGACTGGGCCGGGGTCGCCCGGGTCATGTCGTCGACCCCGGCGGCCATCGCGGGGCTCGAGGGCCAGGGCCGGCCGCTCGAGGCCGGGCAGCCGGCCAACCTCGTGCTCGTCGACCCGGCGGCCACGCTCACGGTCGACCGCGACCGCTCGGTCTCCCTCTCGCGCAACAACCCCTGGCACGGCCGCACCCTCGGCGCCCGCGTCCACGCGACGTTCCTGCGCGGCGTCCCGACCGTGCTCGACGGCGCGCTCGCGTGACTTGTCGGCGGTCCTGATGATCGGGCGCCGGCGTGAGGTTTCCCCGGTCGACCGGGGATCCCTGAACTTGTCGGCCGGGATATCGGCCCCCCAGTTCAGACTTCCCCGGTCGACCGGGGAAATCCCGGCCGAGGCGCCGACCGCACCACCGAGCCGATGACCGACGGCCTCGACCGGCTCCGGCGCCTGCTGGACGCCCCGCCGGACCTGCCGGTGGCCGCCGGGCTCGCCGAGGTCGCGGACGCCGTCCGGGCGCGCGGGGTGGTCGTGGTGCAGGCCCCGCCGGGGTCGGGCAAGACGACGCTGGTGCCGCCGGCGGTCGCGCTGGCGGTCGGCGGCCGGGTCGTGGTCACCCAGCCGCGCCGGATCGCGGCCCGGGCCGCCGCGCGCCGCCTCGCGGACCTGCTCGGGGAGCAGGTGGGGGAGACGGTCGGCTGCACGGTGCGGGGCGAGAGCCGCACGAGCGCCGCGACCCGCGTCGAGATGGTCACCACCGGCATCCTGCTGCGCCGCCTCCAGCGCGACCCCGACCTGCCGGGCGTCGCCGCCGTCGTCCTCGACGAGGTGCACGAGCGGCAGGTCGACGCCGACCTGACCCTGGCGCTGCTCGTCGACGTGCGCCGCCACCTGCGCGAGGACCTCGTCGTCGTCGCGATGTCGGCCACCATCGAGGCCGGGCGGACGGCGTCCCTGCTGGGCGGCCCCGGCGGCCCGGGCCCGGCGGCCGTCGTCACCGTGCCCGGCGCCCTGCACCCGGTGTCGCGGCACTGGCACGGTCCGCCGCCGGGCGTGCTGCCGCGCGACGAGCGGGGCGTGACGCCGGCCTTCCTCGACCACGTGGCGGCCACCGTGCGCCGGGCGCTCGCCGAGCAGCCGGGCGACGTCCTGGTGTTCCTGCCCGGCGTCGGCGAGGTCGGCAACGTCGTGCGCCGCCTCGGCGGCGCCGACGTCGACGTCCTCGAGCTGCACGGCCGGCTCGACGCCCGCGAGCAGGACCGCGCCCTGACCCCCGGACCCCGCCGCCGCGTCGTCGTGGCCACCAGCGTCGCCGAGTCCTCGCTCACCGTGCCCGGCGTCCGCTCGGTCGTGGACGCCGGGCTGGCGCGCCGCCCGCAGACCGACCACCGCCGCGGCCTGGCCGGCCTCGTCACGGTGCGGGTCAGCCGGGCCGCCGCCGACCAGCGCGCCGGGCGCGCCGGGCGCGAGGCCCCGGGCGCTGCGTACCGGTGCTGGTCGGAGGCCGACCACGCCCACCTCGCCGACCACCCGGACCCCGAGGTCCTGACGGCCGACCTGACGTCGTTCGCGCTGGAGCTGGCGACCTGGGGGAGCCCGGACGGCGAGGGCCTCGCCCTCCTCGACGCCCCACCCGCACCTGCCATGGACGCCGCCCGCGCGGTTCTCCGCTCGATCGGCGCCGTCGACGACGCGGGCGCGGTCACCGAGCGCGGACGTCGGGTGGCCCGCGTCCCGGCCGACCCCCGGCTCGCGCGCGCGCTGCTCGACGGGGCCGTCGTCGTCGGCTCGCAGCGCGCCGCCGAGGTCGTGGCGCTCCTCTCCGAGGACGTCCGCGCACCCGGTGGCGACCTGGTGGCCGCGCTGCGAGCCGCCCGCCGCGGCCGCGACGCCACCTGGCGGGCCGGCGTCCGCCGGTTGAGCGGTGCCGTCGCCGACGCGCGCGGGGAGCCTGGCCTCACCGACGACCAGGCCGTCGGGCTGGTCGTCGCTCTCGCCCACCCGGCCCGCATCGCCCGGCTCCGGTCCGGCAGCGGGGGCGGCACGGTGTACGCCACCGTCGGCGGCACCGGCGCCGTCCTCCCGCCGGGCTCCGCCCTGGTCGGCGCGCCCTGGCTCGCGATCGCCGATGCCGACCGCCGTCCCGGGCAGCGCGACGCGCTGGTGCGCTCGGCCGCCCCGATCGACGAGGACACCGCGCTCGAGGCCGCCGCCGCGCTCTGGGCCGAGGACGACGTCGTCACCTGGCGGTCCGGCCGGGTCACCGCGCGCCGGGTCACCCGGCTCGGCGGCATCGAGCTCACCTCCACCCCCGTCCACGATCCCGACCGGGAGGCGGTGGCGGTCGCCATCGCCGAAGCGCTGCGCCGCGACGGGCTCGGCGTCCTGCGGTGGACCGAGGCCGCCACCGCGCTGCGGCAGCGGATGGCGTTCCTGCACCGCACGCTGGGCGACCCCTGGCCGGACGTCTCCGACGACGCGCTGCTGGCGACTGCCACCCGGTGGCTCGACGGCACCGACCCGCACCTCGTGACCAGGCTCGACGTGACGCAGGCGCTGCGGCGGCTGCTGCCCTGGCCGCAGGCCGCCCGACTCGACGAGCTCGCGCCCGAGCGGGTCACCGTGCCCAGCGGCTCGCAGGTGCGCCTCGACTACAGCGGCGACCAGCCGGTGCTCGCCGTGCGCCTGCAGGAGGTCTTCGGCTGGGCGGCGGCGCCGCGGCTGGCCGACGGGCGGGTGCCGCTGCTCCTGCACCTGCTGTCGCCGGCGCGCCGTCCGGCCGCCGTGACGGCCGACCTGGCGTCGTTCTGGGCCTCCGGCTACCCCCAGGTGCGCGCCGAGCTCCGCGGCCGCTACCCGAAGCACGCCTGGCCCGAGGACCCGTTGTCCGCGCCACCGTCCAGGGGGCCGGCCCGCCGCGCGCGCTGATAACATCGCTGCTGCTCGAACATCCTTTAACGATCCGTCCCGTGAGGCGGAGAAGGAGGTACGGCGTGCCGACGCATGCCCCCGCGATCCTGGTCCTCGAGGACGGTCGCACGTTCCACGGTGACGCCTACGGCGCCGAGGGTGAGACCTTCGGCGAGGCCGTCTTCAACACCGGCATGACCGGCTACCAGGAGACGCTCACCGACCCGTCCTACCACCGTCAGGTGGTGGTGATGACCGCCCCTCACGTCGGCAACACCGGCATGAACGACGACGACACCGAGTCCGCCCGCATCTGGGTCGCCGGGTACGTCGTCCGCGACCCCGCCCGGGTCCCGTCGAGCTGGCGCAGCCGCCGCAGCCTCGACGACGACCTGCGCGACCAGGGCGTCGTCGGGATCTCCGGCATCGACACCCGCGCGCTGACCCGCCACCTGCGCGAGCGCGGTGCGATGCGGGTCGGGATCTCCTCGACCGGCACCGACGCCGGCGCCCTGCTGGAGCGGGTGCGGGCCTCCGGCGAGATGGCCGGCACCGAGCTGGCCGCCGAGGTCTCCACCGCCGCGAAGTACGTCGTCGCGGCGCACCCCGGCCCGTGGGGTGCGAAGCGGTTCACCGTCGCCGCCCTCGACCTGGGCATCAAGACGATGACGCCCCACCGGATGGCCGAGCGGGGTATCGAGGTGCACGTGCTGCCGGCGACCTCGACGCTCGACGACATCCTCGCCGTGGGCACCGACCAGGGTGGCGAGGGGCCCGACGGCCTCTTCTACTCCAACGGCCCCGGCGACCCGGCCGCCACCGTCCACCAGGTCGAGGTGCTGCAGGAGGCGCTGGGGCGCGACCTGCCCTACTTCGGGATCTGCTTCGGCAACCAGCTGTTCGGTCGCGCCCTCGGGTTCGGCACCTTCAAGCTCCGCTACGGCCACCGCGGCATCAACCAGCCGGTGATGGACCGCACCACCGGCAAGGTCGAGGTGACCGCGCACAACCACGGCTTCGCCGTCGACGCGCCGCTGACGGGCTCGACCACGACGCCGTACGGCGAGGCGACGGTGAGCCACGTCTGCCTCAACGACGACGTCGTCGAGGGCCTCGAGCTGCGCGACGACGCCGGGCGCCTCAAGGCCTTCTCGGTGCAGTACCACCCCGAGGCCGCCGCCGGGCCGCACGACGCGGGCTACCTCTTCGACCGCTTCGTCGACCTCATGGCGTCCGGCGACCAGCGGAAGGACGCGATCTGATGCCGAAGCGCACCGACATCCAGTCCGTGATGGTGATCGGGTCCGGCCCGATCGTCATCGGCCAGGCCTGCGAGTTCGACTACTCCGGCACCCAGGCGTGCCGCGTGCTCAAGGCCGAGGGCCTGCGGGTGATCCTGGTGAACTCCAACCCGGCCACGATCATGACCGACCCGGAGTTCGCCGACGCCACCTACGTCGAGCCGATCACCCCCGAGTTCGTCGAGATGGTCATCGCCCAGGAGCGCCCCGACGTCCTGCTGCCGACGCTCGGCGGCCAGACCGCGCTCAACGCCGCCATCGCGCTGCACGAGAACGGCGTCCTCGAGAAGTACGGCGTCGAGATGATCGGCGCCAGCTTCGAGGCCATCCACCGCGGCGAGAACCGCGAGCTGTTCAACGCCATCGTCGACAAGGTCGGCGGCGAGACCGCCCGCAGCTTCGTGTGCCACACGCTCGAGGAGTGTGAGAAGGCGACCGTCGAGCTCGGCTACCCGGTCGTCGTCCGGCCGTCGTTCACGATGGGCGGCACCGGCTCCGGCATCGCCTACGACGAGGCCGGCCTGGCCCGGATCGCCGGCGCCGGCCTCGACGCCAGCCCGACCACCGAGGTGCTGATCGAGGAGTCGATCATCGGGTGGAAGGAGTACGAGCTCGAGGTGATGCGCGACAAGGCCGACAACGTCGTCATCGTCTGCTCGATCGAGAACGTCGACCCGATGGGCGTGCACACCGGCGACTCGATCACCGTGGCCCCGGCGATGACGCTCACCGACCGCGAGTACCAGCAGCTGCGCGACCTCGCCATCGGCATCATCCGCGAGGTCGGCGTCGAGACCGGCGGCTGCAACATCCAGTACGCCGTCAACCCGGCCGACGGCCGCGTGATCGTCATCGAGATGAACCCCCGGGTCTCCCGCTCCAGCGCGCTGGCCTCCAAGGCGACCGGCTTCCCGATCGCCAAGATCGCCGCGAAGGTCGCGATCGGCTACACCCTCGACGAGATCGCCAACGACATCACGGCCCGACCCGACGGCCAGAGCACGCCGGCCGCCTTCGAGCCGACCCTCGACTACGTCGTGGTGAAGGTGCCGCGGTTCGCGTTCGAGAAGTTCCCGGGCGCCGACCCGACGCTGACGACGCACATGAAGAGCGTCGGCGAGGCGATGGCGATCGGGCGCAACTTCACCGAGGCGCTGCAGAAGGCGCTGCGCTCGCTGGAGAGCAAGGACGCCGTCTTCGACTGGCACCAGGAGTGGGTCGACCTCGACAAGGACGCGCTGCTCGCGGAGATCGCGACGCCGCACGACGGCCGCCTCAAGAAGGTGATGGACGCCCTGCGCGCCGGCGCGACGCCCGAGGAGATCTTCGAGTCGACCCGGATCGACCCGTGGTTCGTCGACCAGCTGCTGCTGATCAACGAGATCGCCGAGGAGGTCACCGCGGCTCCCGAGCTGACGCCCGAGATCCTGCGACGGGCCAAGCGGCACGGCTTCTCCGACGACCAGGTCGGCAAGATCCGCGGCATGAGCGCCGACGTCGTCCGCGGCGTGCGGCACGCGCTCGGCATCCGGCCGGTCTACAAGACCGTCGACACCTGCGCGGCCGAGTTCGCCGCGCGCACGCCGTACCACTACAGCTCCTACGACGAGGAGAGCGAGGTCGCGCCGCGCGAGCGGCCGGCGGTGATCATCCTCGGGTCCGGCCCCAACCGGATCGGCCAGGGCATCGAGTTCGACTACTCGTGCGTGCACGCCTCGCTGGCGCTGAGCGACCCCGACCTGCCCGGCGGCGGCTACGACACGGTGATGGTCAACTGCAACCCCGAGACCGTCTCGACCGACTACGACACTTCCGACCGGCTCTACTTCGAGCCGCTCACCCTCGAGGACGTCCTGGAGGTCGTGCACGCCGAGCGGCAGGCCGGCCCGATCGCCGGCGTGATCTGCCAGCTCGGCGGCCAGACGCCGCTCGGCCTGGCCCAGGGACTCGCCGCCAACGGCGTCCCGATCGTCGGCACGTCGCCCGACGCGATCGACCTCGCCGAGGACCGCGGCGCCTTCGGCCGGGTGCTGGCCGAGGCCGGGCTGGTCGCCCCGAAGCACGGCACCGCGACGTCCTACCCGGAGGCGCAGCGGATCGCCACCGAGGTCGGCTACCCCGTCCTGGTGCGCCCGTCCTACGTGCTCGGCGGGCGCGGCATGGAGATCGTCTACGGCGACGAGGCCCTGCAGTCCTACCTGGAGAAGTACGTCGCCGCCGGGCTGATCAGCCGCGAGGCGCCGGTGCTCGTCGACCGGTTCGTCGACGACGCGGTGGAGGTCGACGTCGACGCGCTGTTCGACGGCGAGCAGCTCTACCTCGGCGGCGTCATGGAGCACATCGAGGAGGCCGGCATCCACTCCGGCGACTCGAGCTGTGCCCTGCCGCCGATCACCCTCGGTGAGCGCGAGGTCGGCCGGATCCGCGAGGCGACCGAGGCGATCGCCCGCGGCGTCGGCGTCCGCGGCCTCATCAACATCCAGTTCGCGCTCGGCTCCGACATCCTCTACGTGCTCGAGGCCAACCCGCGCGCCTCGCGCACCGTGCCGTTCGTGTCGAAGGCGACCGCGACCCCGCTCGCCAAGGCGGCGGCGCGGGTGATGCTCGGCGAGTCGATCGCCGACCTGCGTGCGGCCGGCCTGCTCCAGGCCACCGGCGACGGAGGTGCGCTGCCGCCCGACCAGCCGATCGCGGTCAAGGAGGCGGTGATGCCGTTCAACCGGTTCCGCACCCCCGACGGCCAGCAGGTCGACACCGTCCTCGGGCCCGAGATGAAGTCGACCGGCGAGGTGATGGGGCTCGACCGCGACTTCGGCACGGCGTTCAGCAAGTCGCAGGCCGCGGCGTTCGGGCCGCTGCCCCAGCCGGTCGTCGACGGCCGCGCGAGCCGGGTGTTCGTCTCGATGGCCAACCGCGACAAGCGCTCCATGGTCTTCCCTGTCAAGGTGCTGGCCGACCTCGGCTTCGAGATCCTCGCGACCCAGGGCACGGCGGAGGTGCTGCGCCGCAACGGCGTCCCCTGCGGCGTCGTCCGCAAGCACTTCGACGGGCCCGGCCCGAACGGCGAGCGCACGACCGTCCAGCTCATCCTCGACGGCGAGATCCAGCTGATCGTCAACACGCCGTACGGCGCGGGGGCGTCCGTCGACGGCGGCAACACCCGCATCGACGGCTACGAGATCCGCACCGCCGCCGTCCGCGCCAACGTCCCGTGCATCACCACGGTGCAGGGCCTCGGCGCGGCCGTGCAGGGCATCGAGGCGATGAAGCGGGGCGACGTCGGGGTCCGGAGCCTGCAGGACTGGGCGCGGTCGATGACCGCCGGCCGGGCCTGAGCGTGGGGCTCTACCGCCGGGCCTTCGAGCACGGCTTCCGTCGGATCGACCCCGAGCGGGCCCACCACCTCGGCTTCCGGGCGATCCGGGTCGGCGCTCCGGTGCTCGGCCGGGTGCCCGGTCCGGTCGGGGAGCCGGTCGCGGCGATGGGCCTGACCTTCCCGCACGCCCTCGGCCTGGCGGCCGGCTTCGACAAGAACGGCGTCGGCATCGACGCCCTCGGGGCGCTCGGCTTCGGCCACGTCGAGATCGGCACGATCACCGGGCAGGCGCAGCCGGGCAACCCGGCGCCGCGGATGTTCCGGCTGGTCGCCGACCGCGCCGTGGTCAACCGGATGGGCTTCAACAACGACGGCGCCGAGGCCGTCGCCCGGCGCCTCGCCGCCCGCGGTCGCCGGGCGTCCGGGGCCGGGCCGGTGCTCGGGATCAACATCGGCAAGACCAAGGTCGTCCCGGAGGACGACGAGGCCGCCGTCCTCGCCGACTACGGCACCAGCACCCGGCTGCTCGCTCCGCACGCCGACTACCTCGTGGTCAACGTCAGCTCGCCGAACACCCCGGGCCTGCGCACCCTGCAGGCCGTCGAACGGCTCGAGCCGCTGCTGCGGCACGTGCGCACGGTCGCCGACTCGGTCACCACCGCCGGCCGGGGCAGGGTGCCGCTGCTGGTGAAGATCGCCCCCGACCTCGCCGACGACGACGTCCTCGCCGTCGCCGACCTGGCGCTCGCGACCGGGCTCGACGGGATCATCGCCACCAACACCACCACCGGCCGCGACGGGCTGCGCAGCCACCCCGCCGAGGTCGCCGAGGCCGGCGCGGGCGGGTTGTCCGGAGCGCCGCTCACGGCCCGGGCCACCGAGGTGGTGCGGCTGCTGCGGGGGCGCGTCGGACCCGACCTCACCCTGGTCGGCGTCGGGGGCATCTCCACACCGGGCGACGCTCGCGAGCGGCTGGCCGCCGGCGCCGACCTGCTGCAGGCCTACACGGCGTTCGTGTACGAAGGTCCGCTCTGGCCGCGCCGGGTCGTGACAGGCTTGCGCGCATGACAGATTTCGAGACGCCGGTCGCGAGCTCCTCCGTCGCTCGCGCGACTCCTCAATCTCCCCGCGTGATCCACCCCCTCGCAAGCTCGAGGGTGGCGCGGTGAGCTTCGGCGACTACCAGATCGACCTGTACCTCGGGGCGCTCGGCGGCGTGCTGCCCGCCCACCCGTTCACCTACGCCGAGCTGGAGGCCGGCGCGCTCGCCGCGCTGCCGCCGGAGCTGCGCACCTACGTCGCCGGCGGCGCGGGTGACGAGGCCACCCAGCGCGCCAACGTGACGGCGTTCGAGCGGTGGGCGCTGGTGCCGCGGATGCTCAACGCGCACGCCGAGCGCGACCTGTCGGTCGAGCTCTTCGGGACCCGCCTGGCCAGCCCGCTGATGATGGCGCCGGTCGGCGTCGTCGGCCTGTGCACGCCCGACCAGCACGGCGACGTCCACGCCGCCGAGGTGTCGGCGGCGACCGGCGTCCCGCTGATCGGCTCGACGCTGATGAGCGACCCGCTCGAGGACGTCGTCGCGGCCACCGGCGACACCCCCGCCTGGTTCCAGCTCTACACGCCGAAGAGCCGCGAGCTCGCGGCCAGCCTCGTCTCCCGCGCCGAGAAGGCCGGCTACGACGCCCTCGTGGTCACCCTCGACACGTGGGTCCCCGGCTGGCGCCCGCGCGACCTGGCCAGCGGCAACTTCCCGCAGCTGCGCGGCAAGGCGCTGGCCAACTACACCTCCGACCCGGTGTTCAACGAGATGACCGGCCCCGATCCCGACCCGGGCACCCTGGTCCTCACCTGGGTCGGGCAGTTCGGCAACCCGCTGACCTGGGACGACCTCCCGTGGCTGCGCTCGCTCACCGACCTGCCGATCGTGCTCAAGGGCATCTGCCACCCCGACGACGCCCGCCGCGCCCTCGACGGCGGCGTCGACGGCATCTACTGCTCCAACCACGGCGGTCGGCAGGCCAACGGCGGGGGAGCGGCGCTCGACTGGCTGCCCGGCGTCGTCGACGCCGTCGCCGCCCACGGCGGCGGCGCTCCGGTCGTCTTCGACTCCGGCGTCCGCTCCGGCGCCGACGTCGTCAAGGCCCTGGCCCTCGGCGCCACCGCGGTCGCGGTCGGCCGCCCCTACGTCTACGGGCTCGCCCTCGGCGGCGTGCCGGGCGCCGTCCACGTGCTCAGGGCGCTGCAGGCCGAGGCCGACCTGATCATGGCCGTCGACGGCTACCCGAACCGCGCGGACCTGACCCGCGACGCCCTGGTGAGGACGATGCCCTGATGACCTCCGCGACGACATCCGCTACGACCTCTGCGACGCCCCCAGGCTTCGGCGCGCGCTTCCACGCGGCCCTCGCCGACCGCGGTCCGTTCTGCGTCGGCATCGACCCGCACTCCGCGCTGCTGCACGACTGGGGCCTCGACGACGACGTCGCCGGGCTGGAGCGGTTCGCGCTCACCGTGGTGGAGGCCGTCGCGCCGCTGTGCTCGATGGTCAAGCCGCAGTCGGCGTTCTACGAGCGCTTCGGCTCCCGCGGGATCGCGGTGCTCGAGCGGGTCGTCGCCGAGTCCCGCGCCGCCGGTGCGCTGGTGCTGCTCGACGTGAAGCGCGGCGACATCGGCTCGACGTCCCAGGCCTACGCCGACGCCTACCTCGACCCCGCGAGCCCGCTCGCCGCGGACGCCGTGACGGTCAGCCCCTACCTGGGGTTCGGGTCGCTGGCGCCGTTCGTCGACACCGCCCGCAGGCACGACGCCGGCCTGTTCGTGCTGGCACTGACCTCCAACAAGGAGGGTCCCGAGGTCCAGCACGCCACCGTCGACACCGGCGAGAGCGTCGGACGACGGATGCTCGACCACCTCGCAGCGCTCAACGAGGGCGCCGAGCCGCTCGGCTCGTTCGGGGCGGTGATCGGCGCCACCATCGCCGACCCGGGCTTCGACCTCGACTTCAACGGCCCGATCCTCGCGCCCGGCTTCGGCGCCCAGGGCGGCACGCCCGCCGACGTCCGCCGGATCTTCGGCGCGGCGACCCCGCACGTCGCCCCGAGCTCCTCGCGCGACGTGCTCCGTGCCGGACCCGACCCGGAGGCGATGCGCGCCGCCGTGCGCCGGGCCAACGGCGAGCTGCGCGGGTCGGTGTGAGGCCGCGCCGTCGACGCCGGGCGCTGGGCCTGCTGGCCGGTCTCCTCGTGCCCCTCACGGCCTGCGGCGAGGACCCCGACGCGTTCGAGAGCTACTGCGACGTCGTCGTCGACGAGCAGGCCGAGCTCGGGCGGGTGCTGGCCGCCGACGACGGCGCCGCCGGCCTGCTCCCGGGGCTGCCCGCCTTCGAGCGCCTCGAGGCGGCCGCCCCCGACGACATCGCCGACGACTGGTCGGTCGTCGTGCAACGCCTCTCGACGCTCGCCGACGCCCTCGAGGCCGCCGGGGTCGACCCCGCGACCTACGACCCGGTCGACCCGCCCGACGGCGTCACCCCCGAGGAGCTGGAGGCCATCGAGTCGGGGGCCGGCAGCGTGCGCAGCGAGGCGCTGCGCGAGGCGGTGGAGAACGTCGAGCAGCAGTCCCGCGACGTCTGCAAGACCGAGCTGACGCCATGACGGCACCGGCGACGCAGGGCGCGTTGCCGCTGCCCGATCCTCATGACTAGATTGGCCCGACGCGGCTCCTCCTGCCGCCCGACCCGACCGAAGGACCCGTGCCCGTGGCATTGCCCCCACTGACACCCGAGCAACGCCAGGCGGCGCTCCTGAAGGCCGCGGCCTCCCGACGCGAGCGGGCCGAGGTGAAGAACCGCCTGAAGAACTCCGGTGCCTCGATCATCGACGTCGTCGCCGAGGGACGGACCAACGAGGTCATCGGCAAGATGCGTGTCGTCGACCTGCTGCAGTCGATGCCCGGCCTCGGGAAGGTCCGCGCGCGCCAGGTCATGGAGCGCCTCGGCATCGCCGAGTCCCGCCGCGTGCGCGGCCTCGGCACCAAGCAGATCGCGGCGCTCGGGCGCGAGTTCGCACCCGACCAGTGACCGGCAACCGCCTCGTCGTCCTGGCCGGCCCGACCGCCGTCGGCAAGGGCACCGTTGCCGCCGCCGTCCGCGAGCAGCACCCCGACGTCTGGATCTCGGTGTCGGTCACGACGCGCCGGGCCCGCCCGGGCGAGGTCGACGGCGTCCACTACCACTTCGTCGACGACGTGGAGTTCGACCGGCTCGTCGCCGAGGGCGAGCTCCTCGAGTGGGCCGTGGTCCACAAGGCCGCCCGCTACGGCACCCCCCGCGGGCCGGTCGTGACGTCGCTGGAGGCCGGTCGGCCCTCCATGCTGGAGATCGACCTCCAGGGGGCGCGGCAGGTGCGCGAGACGATGCCGGAGGCGGTCTTCGTGTTCCTCAAGCCGCCGTCGTGGGACGAGCTGGTCCGCCGGCTGGTCGGGCGGGGCACCGAGACGGCCGAGGAGCGCGAGCGTCGCCTCGACACCGCGCGGGCCGAGCTGGCCGCCGAGCGGGAGTTCGACGTGACCATCGTCAACCACGAAGTTCACGCTGCAGCCGACGAGTTGGTAGCCTTGATGGAGTCGGGCACTTCTTCGTCCGCCTGACCGTGCTCCACCCAGCATCTACCCGACTCAGTGAGGCCTCTGCGTGTCTGCGCCCAACATCGATGCCGTCGGCGTCACCAACCCGTCCATCGACGACCTGCTGACCAAGACCGACAGCAAGTACAAGCTGGTCCTCTACAGCGCCAAGCGCGCCCGGCAGATCAACGCCTACTACTCCCAGCTCGGTGAGGGCCTGCTCGAGTACGTCGGCCCCCTCGTCGACACCCACGTCCAGGAGAAGCCGCTCTCGATCGCGCTGCGCGAGATCGCCGACGACAAGCTCACCTGCGAGGACGTCGACCCCGCCGAGCTCGCCGCCGAGGAGGCCGCCGCCGCGCAGGCCGCGCTCGACGCCTCGGCCAACTACAGCGAGTGATTCGTCCCGTGATCGGATCGGCCGCCTGAGCACGACCACCGACGACGAGGCCGCGCCCCCCCCGGGGTCGCGGCCCGTCCGTCGTCCGAGCGTCGTCCTGGGGGTCGGCGGCGGCATCGCGGCCTACAAGGCCTGCGAGCTGCTGCGTCGTCTCACCGAGTCGGGCCACGACGTCACCGTCGTCCCGACCGAGGCGGCGCTGGCCTTCGTGGGCGCCCCGACCTGGGCGGCACTGTCCGGCAAGCCGGTCGCCACCGACGTGTGGACCGACGTCCACGAGGTGCCGCACGTGAGGATCGGGAAGCACGCCGACCTCGTCGTGGTGGCCCCGGCCACCGCCGACCTGCTGGCCAGGGCGGCGCACGGCCTGGCCGACGACCTGCTCACCAACACCCTGCTCACCGCCCGCTGCCCGGTGGTGCTCGCGCCCGCGATGCACACCGAGATGTGGGAGCACGCCGCCACCCGCGCCAACGTCGCCACGCTGCGCTCGCGCGGCGTCCTGGTCGTCGAGCCCGCCGAGGGCCGGCTGACCGGTGCCGACACCGGCAGGGGCCGTCTCCCCGAGCCGGCCGCGCTCTTCGAGGTGTGCGCCGACGTGCTCGCCCGCGGGGTCGCACCGGCGCTCGACCTGGCCGGACGTCACGTCGTCGTCTCCGCCGGCGGCACCCGCGAGCCGCTCGACCCCGTCCGCTACCTCGGCAACCGGTCCTCCGGCCGCCAGGGCTACGCGCTGGCGCGGGCGGCCGCAGCCCGCGGCGCCGAGGTCACCGTCGTCGCCGCCAACGTCGACCTCCCCGACCCGGCCGGCGTCACCGTCGTCCGGGTGGGCACGACCGCCGAGCTCCACGACCGGGTCGTCGCCGCCGCGGCGAGCGCCGACGCGGTCGTGATGGCCGCCGCGCCCGCGGACTTCCGTCCGAGCCAGGTCAGCGGCGACAAGATCAAGAAGGCCGGCGACGGCTCGGCGCCGACGATCACCCTGGTCCAGAACGACGACATCCTGCGCGAGATCTCGACCCACCGGGCCCGCCCGGGCTCGGTGATCGTCGGGTTCGCCGCCGAGACCGGTGACGCCACCGGCTCGGTCCTCGACCTGGCCCGCGCCAAGCTGGCCCGCAAGGGCTGCGACCTGCTGGTCGTCAACGACGTCAGCGGGGGAGCGGTGTTCGGCAGCCCCGACAACGAGGCCGTCGTCCTCGGCGCCGACGGTGCCGCCGTCGAGGTGCCGCACGGCACCAAGACGGCCCTCGCGCACGTCATCTGGGACGAGGTCGTGCGCCGACTCGACCGCCAATTCGCCCCGTGAGACGCCGGTCTTGCATCCTGGTCATCATCTAGTACCTCCCTGCACCCCACCATCTGAGCGAGAGCGAGTTTGACCGTGGCTGGACGTCTTTTCACCTCGGAGTCCGTGACCGAGGGGCACCCCGACAAGATCGCCGACCGGATCAGCGACACGGTCCTCGACTACCTGATGGAGAACGACACCAACAAGGAGGACCTCCGCGTCGCCGTGGAGACGCTGCTGACCACCGGCCTCGTCGTCGTGGCCGGCGAGGTCCGCACGACGGCGTACGCGCCGGTCGCCGACCTGGTGCGCGCCGCCATCCTCGACATCGGCTACGACTCCTCGGAGAAGGGCTTCGACGGCACCACCTGCGGCGTCCAGGTCGCCATCGGCGCCCAGTCGAGCGACATCGCCCAGGGCGTCGACTCCGGCATCGAGCAGCGCGTCGGGGCCTCCGAGGACGAGCTCGACGCCCGTGGCGCCGGCGACCAGGGCCTGATGTTCGGCTACGCCTGCGACGACACCGACGTGCTGATGCCGCTGCCGATCGTGATCGCCCAGCGTCTCGCCGAGAAGCTCACCGAGGTCCGCAAGAACGGCACCATGCCCAACCTGCGTCCCGACGGCAAGACCCAGGTCACCATCGAGTACGACGAGGACGACCGCCCGGTCCGCATCGACACCGTCGTGCTGTCGACCCAGCACTCCGAGGACACCGACCTCAGCAAGCTCGAGGCCGAGATCCAGCGCTACGTCATCGACCCCGTGCTGGCGTCGTTCTCGCTGCCCTCCGAGGGCTACCGCCTGCTGGTGAACCCCACCGGCCGCTTCGTGGTCGGCGGCCCGATGGGCGACGCCGGGCTCACCGGTCGCAAGATCATCGTCGACACCTACGGCGGCATGGCCCGCCACGGCGGCGGCGCCTTCTCGGGCAAGGACCCGTCGAAGGTGGACCGCTCGGCCGCCTACGCCATGCGCTGGGTCGCCAAGAACGTCGTCGCGGCCGGCCTCGCCCGCCGCTGCGAGGTCCAGGTCGCCTACGCGATCGGCAAGGCCCAGCCCGTCGGCGTCTTCGTGCAGACCTTCGGCACCGGCGTCGTCAGCGACGAGAAGATCCAGGAGGCCGTCCTCTCGGTCTTCGACCTGCGTCCGGCCGCCATCCTGCGCGACCTCGACCTGCTCCGCCCGATCTACGCCAAGACCTCGGCCTACGGCCACTTCGGCCGCGAGCTGCCCGAGTTCACCTGGGAGCGCACCGACCGCGCCGACGCCCTCAAGGCGGCGACCGGCGTCTGAGCCGCCCACGCTGCACCACAGGCCGGGTCGGCGCGACGTCGCGTCGACCCGGCCTGGTGTCCGTGGCGGGTCGCCACGACCTCGCGCCGGCACTGCGAGACGTCGGTGCGCGCTGGTAGACATCGGGCCATGACCGATCGTCCCGGGCCCGAGGTGCCGCAGCCCGAGCTGCTGCCCGGGATGGTGCGCGCGACGGTCAAGGAGGCCCAGGCCAAGGCCCGTGCGACCAGGGCGCGCAACGCCGCCGAGGCCGCGGTCGCCGAGGTGGGTCCGGTGGCGCGGGTGCTGGTCGACGTCCCCCTCGCCCACCTCGACCGCACCTTCGACTACGCGGTGCCGGCGACGATGGCCGAGGCCGCCGTCCCCGGCGTCCGGGTCAAGGTGCGCTTCGCGGGCCAGGACGTCGACGGCTACCTCGTCGAGCGCGCCGAGGAGACCGACCACACCGGCCGGCTGACCCCGCTGCGTCGCGTGGTCAGCCCCGAGCCGGTGCTGTCGCCGCAGGTCGCCGCCCTCACCGCCGACGTCGCCGAGCGCTACGCCGGCGTGCGCTCCGACGTGCTGCGGCTCGCCGTCCCGCCGCGGCACGCGACCACCGAGAAGCAGCCGTCGCCGGCCGCGCCCGCTGCCCACGGCGCCGGCACCGGGGCCGGCGCCGACACCGGGGCCGCGGCGGGGTGGGCCGGCTACGACCACGGGCCGGCGTTCCTGAGCCACCTCGCCGACGGCGGCTCACCGCGGGCGGTGTGGACCGTCGCCCCCGGCGACGACTGGCCCACCCTCGTCGCCGGTGCGGCCGCCGCGACCGTGCGCTCGGGCAGGGGCGTGCTGGTCTGCGTGCCCGACGGCAAGGACGTCGCCCGCGTCGATGCCGCGCTGGCCGCCGCGCTAGGCCCCGACCGGCACGTCACCCTCACCGCCGACTCGGGTCCGGCCCGGCGCTACCGCGACTTCCTCGCCGTCAGCCGGGGCGCGCGGCGGGTCGTGGTGGGCACCCGTGCCGCGGCCTTCGCGCCGGTGGCCGACCTCGGCCTGGTCGTCGTGTGGGACGACGGCGACGACCTGCACGCCGAGCCGCGCGCGCCCTACCCCCACACCCGCGAGGTCCTCCTGCTGCGCGCCGAGCGGGAGGGTGTCGCGGCGCTGGTCGGCGGGTTCTCGCGCAGCGTCGAGGCGGCCTACCTCACGCCGGGCGGATGGGCGCACGAGCTCGTCGCGCCGCGCGAGCGGTTGCGCTCGGCCGTCACGGTCGCGATCGCCGGGGCCACCGACTTCGACCTCGAGCGCGACCCGCACGGCGCCGGCGCCCGGGTGCCGCGCCAGGTGCACGACCTGGTGCGCTCGGCGCTGACCTCGGGGCCGGTGCTGGTGCAGACACCGCGCGCCGGCTACGCCCTGGCCCTGGCCTGCGAGCGCTGCCGGACGCCGGCCCGCTGCGCGACCTGCGCGGGCCCCCTGGCGCTCACCTCGCCCACGACGCCGCCGGCCTGCCGCTGGTGCGCCACCCCGGCCGTCGGGTGGGCGTGCCGCGAGTGCGGGGCGCACGGGCTGCGGGCCCCCGTCCTCGGCGACGCGCGCACCGGGGAGGAGCTGGGCCGGGCGTTCCCCAGCACGCTCGTGCGCACCTCGTCGGGCGACCACGTGCTCGCCGAGGTGCCCGACACCCCGTCGATCGTGGTCGCCACGCCCGGGGCCGAGCCGGTCGCCGCGGGCGGGTACGCCGCCGTCGTCCTGCTCGACACCTGGCTGCTGCTGGGTCGCGACGACCTCCGCGCCGCCGAGGAGGCGCTGCGCCGGTGGAGCAACGCCGTCGGGCTGGTCCGGCCCGGCGGACGCGCGATGGCCGTCGGCGACCCCGCCCACCCGGCGCTGCAGGCCCTGGTGCGCTGGGACCACGCCGGCTTCGCCCGGCGCGAGGCCCACGACCGCCACGAGGCGCGGCTGCCCCCGACGACCCGGCTGGCGACCGTGACGGGGGAGCCCGGCGCCGTCGACGACGCCCTCACCCTGCTCGCCCCGCCCCCGCACGTCGAGGTCCTCGGACCGGTGCCCGCCGGACCCGACGAGGAGCGCCTCGTGCTCCGCACGCCGCGTGCCCACGGCGCCGACCTGTCCCGCGCCCTCGGCGACCTCCAGCGCATCCGCTCGGCCCGCAAGCTCGACGCCGTCCGGGTGCGCGTCGACCCCCAGCAGCTCTGAGGCGTCGGACCCGCGCGGCGTCATCGTCACCGCAGGGCCGGGCGCCTGCAGTCCCGGCGCTCCGCACGCCCCGGCGGTCACCCGTCCCACGGGCGGTGACGACGAGGTGCTGCGGATCGCCGTGCCGGTTGGGGCAGTCCCGGATCGACAGTGGTGAAGCACTCGCGCGTCGCAGCTCCTCCTGGGCGGCGGGCGCCTGGTGCTTGCCAGGCGCCGACTACGGCACCACGTCGGCGCCGGCCTCGGTGACCGTGCTCGGACGATCCGAGGTGCAGTTCCTGCCCGGCCGTCGACTCGGGCCTGCTCGATCCGCCACCGTCCTCTGCCTTCCCGGACGGGCCCTCCATCTCTGATCAGCCGACGACCGTGGTCGAGTTAGCCGCAGGGAGCATCCATCGGCAGCACGTCGCCCACGCGCTCGGGAGCGCCGTCGACGAGTCCTCGAACCGGATGCAGGGTCCGATCCGCTGGTTCCAGACACGATTGCCCTGCACGTCCGCGCCGAGGTGAGCCCACCGCGACTGGCCGGCCGACGGGGTCGACCTCGTTGCCGCGGGGGCGCGGGCCGTGAATCCCCGTCGAGGGTGAGGTCGCGGCAGCGGCAGTCGAGGTGGTCGACGAGGCCAACTGGGACGGCATCGTCCGTCAGAGGGGTCGGTTCGTCCGCGTGGTGGGAGCAGCGGTGCTGCCCGGGCGACGACCTGGGCTGGTGCGCGGGCGGGAAGCCGCAGCAGCTGCAGAGGACGCCTGGCCCCCGAGGGGCGCCGGGCGTGCCGATGGCCCCGCTGGGGGCAGGGTGTGGGGCGGGGTGGTCAGGGTCCGGCCGGCTCGGCTGGTGGTTCGGCTGGTGGTTCGGCTGGTGGTGGGTGGAGTGGGGTGGTGCCGTGGTGGTCGCGGCGGTAGGTGAGGCCGGAGGGTGCGGTCCACTCGAACGTGCCGGGTTCGGTCATCGTGTAGCGCCATCGTCCGTGGGTCTTGGCGCGGTGGTGCCTGCGGCAGAGCGGGGCGAGGTTGTCGCTGGAGGTGGTGCCGCCGAGGTCGTGGGGGTGATGTGGTCGAGGTCGCAGCGGGTGGCGGGTCGGCGGCAGTGGGGGAAGACGCAGGTGAGGTCGCGCAGCTCGATGTGTTCACGGAGGCGGTCGGGGGCTTCGTAGGCCTCGACGTGGACGTGGTCGTGGAGGTCGATGACCGGCTTGATGATGATCTTGGTGGACGCGGCGCACCAGGTCTGGATGGTCTCGACGGTGACCGGGGTGCGGGTGGTCTCGCAGCGGGCGAGGTCGGGTGAGTCCTGGTGCAGGTGGAGGACCAGCGCCCGGCTGGTCTGGCTGGTCTGGTTGGGGTGGTCGAGGGGTTGGTTGCCGCGGGCGAGGTCGCCGAGGGCGAGGGAGCGTCGTACGTCGAGGGGCGCTTGGCAGCCGGCGTCGGCGAGCCTGGCGGCTCCGGTGCGGAGGGCGTCCTCGAGGTCGAGGGCGTCGGGGACGGAGAGGAGTCCCTCGAGGTGGACGTGGCCTTCGAGGGTCGGCTGGGTGAGGTCGATCCAGGCGTGTCGCTCGTCGCCGGCGGGGGCGAGGTCCTGGGGTGTGTAGCGGGCGAGGGCTTCGTCGATGAGGCGGTCGAGCTGGGCGAAGGTGATGGTGCGCACGGCTTGGGCGAGGCGGGCGTCGACGTGGGCGGCGCCGTCGAGGGGGAGCCGCATGGTGGCCTCGGCGATCCGGGCGGCCTTCCAGACGGGGAGCCGTCTGTCGAGGACCGCTGCCCAGAGCCGGGGGAGTCGGTAGCGCAGCTCCAGGGCGCGGCCGAGGTAGCCGAGGCCGGCGTCGGTGCTCATGTCCATCGCGGCGGCGAGGTCGTAGGCGGCGAACTCCTCGATGACCGGGCACCCGACACCACCGAGGGGCAGCGGTCGCTCCCCGAAGGTCACGGCATCCGGGTCGTCGTCGGTGGTGTGCTCGAGGGCCCAGTCGCGGACCGCGACCAGGGTCGCGACCTCGGCCTGGCGTGCGGTGCTCTGGCGGGCGCGCACCGTGGCCAGTGCCGGGTCGGCGTCCTGGGCTGCGGTGGTTGCGGGCACAAGCTAATTCTATCCCGAACAGCATCGATTCGCTACTGTGTTCGACAACCTGTGGAGACGACGTGGCGGTGCCCTCTTGGGCGCGAACGGCTGCTGCATCGAGCCCGTCGTTCGGGGCCCTGGCTCGGTCTGCCACTCGGGGGTCTTGCGTAGCGCGTCAACCCCGCCCGAAGCCGCGACCACCACTGGAAACCAGGACGCTCGCCGACGGGGACGCGGCTCACCGCGTCCCTCGACCCGGCGCTGGCGCGCTCCGGCTCGACCGGCGCAGCGGGCCTCAGGTGGACATGGAGGGGGCGGCGAGGGTCAGCACGACCGCGAAGGACAGGCCGAGGGCCGCTGCCGTGCCGAGGATCAGGGCGCCAGCCGCCCACCGCAGGTGCGGTCGGACCAGCAGGACCCATCCGGCGAGGAAGGCTGCGGCGACCGGTCCGAGGACCAGCCAGCTCAGCGCAGGGTCCTCGACGCCCGGAAAGAGCACGAGCAGGCCGGACAGGACCCATGCGGTGCAGCCTGCGCACACGGCGACGCCGAGCAGCAGCCCGCGCAGCTGGGGCCAGGCCGCCCGCGTCGGTCGATCCTGCGCCGTGGACGACATGGCCCGAGTGTGCGCGGGTTCACGGAGGCGGGGCAAGGGGATCCTGCCGAGGTCTGGACCGCCGCCTCTAGGATGGCCGACCCGAGCACATCCCGTCCCGCACAAGGAGTTCCGTGGCGATCCAGCCCATCCGGCTCTTCGGTGACCCGGTGCTGCGCCGTCCCGCGCTCGAGGTCGTCGACTTCGACAAGGAGCTGCGCACGCTGGTCGCCGACCTCACCGAGACGATGCTCGAGGCGCCCGGCGCGGGCCTCGCGGCACCGCAGATCGGCGTCGGTCTCCGGGTCTTCACCTGGCACGTCGACGGCGAGGTCGGGCACCTGGTCAACCCCGACCTCACGCTGTCGGAGGAGGTCCAGGACGGCGACGAGGGCTGCCTGTCGCTGCCGGGCCTGACCTACGACTGCCGTCGCGCCCTCTCGGTCGTCGCCCGCGGGTGGGACATGCACGGTGAGCCGCTCGTCGTCGAGGGCTCCGAGCTGCTCGCCCGGGCCATCCAGCACGAGACCGACCACCTCGACGGTGTCTTGTTCATCGACCGTCTCGACACCGCGGCGCGCAAGGCCGCGATGAAGGAGATCCGGGAGTCCGAGTGGTTCGGGCTGGAGCGTCCGCAGGTCAAGGTCAGCCCGCACGCGACCCGAGGGCTGGGTCTGTGATGCGCGTCGTCTTCGCCGGCACGCCCGAGGTCGCCGTCCCCTCCCTCGACGCGATCGCGGCGTCCGCCCACGAGCTCGTGGGGGTCGTGACCCGCCCCGACGCGCCGTCGGGTCGTGGCCGCAAGCTCGTCGCGAGCCCGGTCGCCCAGAGGGCCGAGGCGCTCGGCGTCCCGGTGCTGAAGCCCGACCACCCGCGCGACCCGGCGTTCCAGGAGGCGCTGCGGGCCCTGGCGCCCGACTGCTGCCCCGTCGTCGCCTACGGCGCGCTGCTGCCGCAGTCGGCGCTCGACATCCCGCCGCTCGGCTGGGTCAACCTGCACTTCTCCTGCCTGCCGGCCTGGCGCGGCGCGGCACCGGTACAGCACGCGGTGTGGGCCGGCGACGAGGTGACCGGGGCGACGACGTTCCGGATCGTCAAGGCGATGGACGCCGGGCCGACGTTCGGCGTCATGACCGAGCGGATCCTGCCCACCGACACCGCCGGCGACCTGCTCGGTCGCCTCGCCGAGGGGGGCTCCGGCCTGCTCGTCTCCACCCTCGACCACCTCGCCGCCGGCACCATCGAGGCCCGCGAGCAGCCCACGGACGGTGTCAGCCTGGCGCCCAAGATCACCGTCGAGGACGCCGAGGTCGACTGGTCCGAGCCGGCGGTCGCCGTCGACCGTCGGATCCGCGCGTGCACGCCGGCACCCGGGGGGTGGAGCACGCACGAGGGCGAGCGGATCAAGATCGGTCCTGTGCGCATCACCGACGTCGACCTGCCCGCCGGTGAGCTCGCGGTCGGCAAGCAGGAGGTGCTCGTCGGCACCGGCACCACCGCCGTCCGGCTCGGCGAGGTCAAGGCGTTCGGCAAGAAGCAGATGGCGGCGGCCGACTGGGCGCGCGGCGTCCGGCTGGCCTCGGGCGTCCGGTTCGGCGGTCCGCGTGCCTGACGGGGCGCGGGGCCGAGCGGCGACCCCCGACGACGTCGACGAGATCTGCGCGGCGCTGCCCGACACCGAGCTCGGCACGTCGTGGGGCGACGTGCCGACCTGGAAGGTGCCGTCGGGCCCGAAGGGCAGGGGCTTCGTGATGTACCGGCGCCCGCACGCCTCCGCGGTCGACCCCGAGACCGGCGAGGAGTACGACGACCTCGTGGTCATCCTGACGCCGACCGAGGCGGAGAAGGCGGCGCTCGTCGACGACGACGCCACGCCGTTCTTCACCATCGACCACTTCGACGGCCACGCCGCCGTCCTGGTCCAGCAGTCGCGGCTCGGCGAGCTCGGGCGCGACGAGCTGGCGGAGATCATCACCGATGCCTGGGCCAAGCGCGCTCCGAAGCGCCTCGTCAAGGAGCACCTCGGCGATGGCTGAGCGGGTGACCTCGACGGTCCGCCCGGGCGGCGGCCGCGCGCGCGGCCCCGTCGACGTGCCGCGGCTCGCGGCCTTCGAGGTGCTCAAGGCGGTGCGCGTCGACGACGCCTACGCCAACCTCGTGCTCCCGGCGGTGATCGCGCACTTCGGGCTCGAGACCCGCGACGCGGCGTTCACCACCGAGCTCGCCTCCGGCACCCTGCGCTGGCGTGGCACGTACGACGCCGTGCTGGCCGCCTGCATCGACCGGCCGCTGAGCAAGGTCGAGGCCAAGGTGCTCGACGCGCTCCGCCTCGGCGCCCACCAGCTGCTGGCCATGCGGGTGCCCACCCACGCGGCGATCAGCACCACCGTCGACCTCGTCCGTGCCACCGGCAACCAGGGCGCGGCCGGGTTCGCGAACGCCGTGCTGCGCAAGGTCGCCGCCCACGACCTCGACGCCTGGGTGGCGCAGGTCGCCCCCGACCCGACCAGCCTGCGCTACCCCGAGGTCGCGCTCAGCCACCCCGGCTGGGTGGTCGACGAGCTCCGCAAGGCCGTCGGCCAGGACCAGCTCCTCGCGCTGCTCGCCGCCGACAACGTCCCGCCCGAGGTGACACTGGTGGCCCGCCCCGGCCGGGCCACGCGCGAGGAGCTGCCGGGCGAGCCGACGCCCTACTCGCCGTACGGCGTCACGCTGACCGGCGGCAGCCCCGGCTCCGTCCCGGCCGTGGCCGAGGGCCGGGCCGGCGTCCAGGACGAGGGCTCCCAGCTGGTGGCGCTCGCCCTGGCCCGCGCCGAGGTCCGCTCGGAGGGCGGCGACGGCGGCCGCTGGGTCGACCTGTGCGCCGGACCCGGCGGCAAGGCGGCGCTGCTGGCCGCGCTCGCCGCCGAGCGCGGCGCGTCGCTGCTGGCGGTCGAGCGCGCGCCGCACCGGGCCCGCCTGGTCAGCCGCTCGCTCGCCGACCTCCAGGGGACCGGCGGGGTGGCCGGCATCGTGGTCGCCGACGGACGGCGGCCGCCGCTGTCACCCGGCACCGTCGACCGGGTGCTCGTCGACGCCCCCTGCACCGGCCTGGGTGCCCTGCGGCGCCGTCCGGAGTCGCGCTGGCGACGTCGTCCCGACGACCTGCTCGAGCTCGTGCTGCTCCAGCGCGCGCTGCTCGGCAGCGCGGTCGACCTGCTCCGCCCCGGCGGGGTCGTCGTCTACGCCACCTGCTCGCCGGTGCTCGCCGAGACGTCGGGCGTCGTCGCGTCCCTGCTGGAGAACCGCTCCGACGTCGTCCTCGAGGACGTCGGCGCGCTGCTCCCCGAGGTCCCCGACGCCGCCGGCCCGCTGCCCGGCACCCTGCAGCTGTGGCCGCACCGGCACGGCACGGACGCCATGTTCGTGGCGCTGCTGCGCCGTTCTCCCTGAGCCTGGGACGCTCAGTCGAGCACGTGCCGCAGGTAGCGCCCGGGTGAGTCGAGGTAGGCCTTCCAGTGCGTGACCAGCTCGAGGTCCGCCCAGGCCGCCGTCCGGTAGCCCCACTCGCCGACCTCGAGGATGCTCGCGCCCGGCAACGAGGCGAGCACGGGGGAGTGCGTCGCGCAGAGCACCTGGGCGCCCTCCCGCGCCAGGTCGTGCAGCACGCCCACCAGGGCGAGGGTGGAGGAGAACGAGAGCGCTGCCTCGGGCTCGTCGAGGCAGTAGAACGCGGGGCCGTCGAACTTGCTGCGCAGCACGGCCAGGAACGACTCGCCGTGGCTCATCGCGTGGTAGTCGGGGTCGCGGGGCCCGCCGTGGTCGTCCATGTAGGTGTACCAGCCGTGCATCGTCTCGGCGCGCAGGAAGAAGCCCCACCGGGACGCCCCGATCCCGCGCTGCAGGCGCAGCGCCGAGGCGAGCGGGGACTCGGTCGCGCGCGTCGCGTGCCGGCTGTGCGTCGAGCCGCCCTCGGCCGAGAGCCCGTACGCCGCCGCCACCGCCTCGACCAGCGTCGACTTGCCGGAGCCGTTCTCCCCGACCAGGAACGTCACGCCCCGCGGGAGCTCGAGCCCCTCGCGGGCCAGCTGCTCGACGGCGGGGATCGTCATCGGCCAGGCCCGCGGGTCGACGTCCTCGGAGGTGCCGACCGCGATGCGCACCACCGGAGGCTGGTCGAGGTCCATGGCGCAGAGACTAGGGCGGGCCGCCTGGCCGCCGGCGCCGCCGTGGCGGGGAGACGTGGCCTAGGTTGGACCGGTGACATCGAAGTCCCCGTCGGTCGAGATCGAGGTCGACGACCGGGTGGTGCGGGTCAGCAACCCCGACCGCGTCTACTTCCCCGAGTCGGGCGCCACCAAGCTCGACCTGGTCGAGTACTACCTCGCCGTCGGCCCCGGGATCCTCAACGCGCTCCTCGAGCGGCCCTGCATGCTGCACCGGTTCCCGAAGGGGCTCGCCGGCGACAAGGTGCACCAGAAGCGCATCCCGGCCGGGGCCCCGCCCTGGGTCGAGACCGTGCGGCTGACCTTCCCGCGGTGGAACCGCACGGCCGACGAGCTCTGCGTCACCGAGCTCGCGAGCGTGGTCTGGGCCGTCCAGATGTCGACCGTCGAGTTCCACCCGTGGAACAGCCGGCGCGCGGACCCCGAGAAGCCCGACGAGTGGCGCATCGACCTCGACCCCGGCCCGCTCTCCGACTACGCCCAGGTACGCCGGGTCGCCGCGGTCGCGCACGAGGTGCTCGACGAGCTCGGGGCGGTCGGACACCCCAAGACCAGCGGCGGCTCCGGGCTGCACGTCTACGTGCGGATCCACCCCGACCACGGCCACAAGAGCGTGCGCCGCGCCGCGCTCGCCTTCGCCCGCGAGGTCGAGCGGCGCGCCCCCGACGACGTCACGACGACCTGGTGGCGCAAGGACCGCGACCCGCACCACCTGTTCGTCGACTACAACCAGAACGCCCGCGACCACACCATCGCGGCGGCCTACTCCGTGCGCGGCTTCGCCGACGCCCGCGTCTCGGCCCCGGTGCGCTGGGAGGAGATCGACGACGCCGACCCGCACGACTTCACGATCTTCACGATGCCCGAGCGCTTCGCCGCCCTCGGCGACCTGCACGCCGACATCGACGACCCCGGGCAGACCTTCGACATCGCCCCGCTCCTGGCGTGGGCCGAGCGTGACGAGGCGGCCGGCGTCCCCGCCCCCGACGAGCCCGACGAGCCTGACGAGCCCGACGGGGCCGCCGGGTGACCCGTCCGCGACTCATCCTGCTCAACGGCATGCCGGGATCGGGCAAGTCGACCCTCGCGCGGCGCTACCTCGCCGACCACGCCGGCGTCCTCTGCGTCGAGGCCGACGAGCTGCGCCGGTGGATCGGAGGCGACCCGGCCCACCACGCCGAGGCCGCCCGGCACCTGAGCCTGGCGCTCGCCCGGGCCCACCTCGAGGCGGGGTACGACGTCGTCGTCCCCCAGCTGGTGGCGCGCCTCGACCAGGTCGCCCGCTACGAGGACGTCGCCCTCGAGGCCGGCGCCGAGCTCGTCGAGGTCGTGCTGCACGGCGCGGTCGTCGAGTCCCGCGTGCCCGACGAGGCCGTCGAGCACCTGGTCGAGCACGCCCACGGCCTCGCCGACGTCGTGGCCGCCCGCCCCCACGTCCACCGCCTCGTCACCCGCCACGGCGACGTCGACATCGCCTACCGCGACCTGCTCGACGTCCTCGACCCCGACGTCCCCGCCTGAGGAAGGTCTCGGCGGCCGCACCTCACGTCGGTCGGGGCGGGCGCCGCGCCGTAGGGTTGCCTGCCGTGGGACACGTCCAGATCACGCCGAGCATCCTGAACGCCGACTTCGCCGCCCTCGGGGCGGAGGTCGCCCGGATCGGCAGCGCCGACTGGGTGCACGTCGACGTGATGGACAACCACTTCGTGCCGAACCTGACCTTCGGGCCGACGATGGTCGAGGCGCTGGCGCGCAGCACCAGCACCCCGCTCGACGCGCACCTGATGATCGCCGACGTCGACCGGCACGCGCCGGCCTACGTCGAGGCGGGCTGCGGCTCGGTGACCTTCCACGTGGAGGCGGCCAGTGCGCCGGTGCGGCTGGCGCGCGAGATCCGGTCGCAGGGCGCACGGGCCAGCATGGCGCTGCGGCCGGCGACGCCGGTCGAGCCCTACGAGGACCTGCTGCCCGAGCTCGACATGCTGCTGCTGATGACCGTCGAGCCCGGCTTCGGCGGCCAGACGTTCCTCGACCTCGTGCTGCCGAAGATCCGCCGGGCCCGCGCGATGGTCGAGAAGCACGGCCTCGAGACCTGGCTCCAGGTCGACGGCGGGGTCTCGCTCGAGACGATCGCGCGCTGCGCCGAGGCCGGCGCCGACGTCTTCGTCGCCGGCAGCGCTGTCTACTCCGCCGACGACCCCGACGCCATGGTCGCCGCGCTCCGCGAGCGCGCCGAGTCGGCAGGCCCGTCGGCCGGGAGCGCCCGGTGACCGCCTACGCCCGCGGTGCCGCCCTGTTCCGGGCCGCGACCGCCGACCTGAGCGCGCCCGAGCTGGTGCTGCCCGTGCCGTCGTGCCCGGGCTGGACGATCTCGGACGTCGTCACCCACGTCGCCGACAACCACGCCGCCGTGCTGGCGCGAGCCGGCATCGCCTCCGAGTCCGCCGACCTGCTCGCGACCTACGAGGAGCACCTCACCCGGCAGCCCCGGGCGCTGATCGACGCCCTCGAGCTGACCCTGCACGCCTGGGACGTCGCGCGGGCCCGCGGCATGCGCGCGGACCTCGACGACGTCGTCCTGGACTTCCTCGCCGCCTTCGCCGTCGACGCCGGCGAGCAGCTGTACCTCGACGGCGCCTTCGACATGATCCTGGTCAACGCCGACGAGGACCGGCAGACGCGGGTGCTCGCCCTCTACGGCCGCGCCGCCTGAAGCACGCCGGAGGGCACCCGAACTCGGGCGACGTACGACGTCCGGGCGGGCAGACTGTGCCGGTGCTGCTGACCGTCACGACCACCGCCCGGGACACCGGCCCGACGCCGGGCCCGGCGACCGACCTCGGCTACCTGCTCCACAAGCACCCCGAGCGGGTCCAGCAGTTCACACAGTCCTTCGGCACCGCGACCGTCTTCTACCCCGAGGCCGACGACGCCCGCTGCACCGCGGCGGTGCTCCTCGAGATCGACCCGGTCCGGCTGGCCCGCACCCGGGGGCGCGACAGCCCGGACTTCAGCCTGGGGCAGTACGTCAACGACCGGCCCTACGCCGCGTCGTCCCTGCTCGGCGTCGCGGTCGCCGACGTCTTCAGCACCGCCCGGGCGGGACGGTGCGCGGCGCGCCAGGAGCTCGCCGACCACCCGATCCCGCTCGAGATCCGGATCCCGGTGCTGCCCTGCCGCGGTGGCCCCGACATCGCGCACCGGCTGTTCGAGCCGCTGGGCTGGAGCGTCACCGCGCTCCCGGTGCCGCTCGACCCGGCGTTCCCCGAGTGGGGCGACTCGCGCTACGTCGACCTGACCATCACCGGACACCTGAGGCTCGCGGACGCGCTGGGCCAGCTGCACGTGCTGCTGCCGGTGCTCGACGAGGCCAAGCACTACTGGCAGGGCACCGACGAGATCGACAAGCTGCTGCGCTCCGGCGGCGACTGGCTCACCACCCACCCCGAGCGCGAGCTCGTCGCCCGCCGCTACCTGGCCCGGACGACGCTCACCCGCGCCGCGCTGGCCCGCCTGGCCGAGCTCGACGACGGGCTGGAGGAGGGCCGGGACACCGGGCCCGACGACGTCCCGGCCGAGGTCGCCGACCCGCGACGGGTGCCGCTCGCGGCGCTGCGCCGCGACGCCGTCGTCCGCGCCCTGCTCGACGTCGGGGCCGAGTCGGTGATCGACCTCGGCTGCGGTGGCGGGGCCCTGCTCCGTGCGCTGGTCGGGGAGCACCGGTTCACCCGGATCGCGGGCGTCGACGTCTCCTCGCGCTCCCTCGAGCAGGCGGCCCGGGTGCTCCGCCTGGAGTCGATGAGCGAGCGCCAGGCCGAGCGGGTGACCCTGTTCCAGGGCGCGCTGACCTACGAGGACCAGCGGCTCGGCGGCTACGACGCCGCCGTCCTGATGGAGGTCGTCGAGCACGTCGACCCGTCGCGGCTCGCCGCGCTGGAGCACGTCGTCCTCGGCGCGGCCGCCCCGGCCTCCGTCGTGGTCACCACGCCGAACGCCGAGTACAACGTCCGCTACGAGGAGCTGACCGGGATGCGCCACCCCGACCACCGCTTCGAGTGGACCCGTGCCGAGTTCGCCGCCTGGTGCGACCGGGTGGCCGGCGCGCACGGCTACACCGTCGAGCTCCGGGGGATCGGCGAGCCCGACGAGACCCTCGGCGCGCCGACGCAGATGGGGGTGTTCACCCGTGGCTGAGGCCGGACGTCGGATCACCGTGCCCGAGACGGGCCTCGTGCTGCTCGTCGGCATCTCCGGCAGCGGCAAGTCCACCTTCGCCGCCCGCCACTTCCTGCCCACCCAGGTCGTGTCGAGCGACGTCTGCCGCGGCCTGGTCGCCGACGACCCGAACGACCAGGCCGCGACGCCGGACGCCTTCGCGGTGCTGGACTTCATCGTCGCCACCCGGCTGCGCCGCGGCCTGCTCACCGTCGTCGACGCGACCAACGTGCAGAAGGCCGCCCGCGCCCAGCTGGTGCGGCTCGCCAAGGACCACGACGTCCTCGTCGACGCGGTGGTGCTCGACGTCCCGGAGGCGGAGGCGGTGCGCCGCAACGCCGCCCGGCCCGACCGCACGTTCGGCAGCCACGTCGTCACCCGCCAGCACCGCGACCTGCGGCGCTCGCTCAAGGGTCTGCGCCGCGAGGGGTTCCGGCGGGTCCACGTGCTCGACGGGGTCGAGGAGATCGAGTCGGTGAGCATCGGCCGCGAGCGCTCGTGGAACGACCGGCGCGACCACACCGGTCCCTTCGACGTGATCGGTGACGTCCACGGCTGCGCCGGCGAGCTGCGCACCCTGCTGACCACGCTGGGCTACGCCGTCCGCGACGACGGCGCGCACCACCCCGACGGCCGCACGGCGGTGTTCGTCGGTGACCTCGTCGACCGCGGCCCCGACACGCCCGGCGTCCTGCGCCTGGTGATGGGGATGGTCGCGGCCGGCGACGCGCTGTGCGTCGCGGGCAACCACGAGGCCAAGCTGGTCCGGGCGCTCAAGGGCGCCGACGTGCAGGTGACCCACGGGCTGAAGGAGTCGCTCGAGCAGCTCGCCGCCGAGCCCGCGGAGCTCCGCGCGGCGGCGCAGCAGTTCATGGACGGGCTGATCAGCCACTACGTCCTCGACGACGGACGGCTGGTCGTCGCCCACGCCGGGCTCAAGGAGGCCTACCACGGTCGCTCGTCGGCCCGGGTGCGCAGCTTCGCGCTGTACGGCGACACGACGGGGGAGACCGACGAGCTCGGCCTCCCGGTGCGCTACCCGTGGGCCCAGGAGTACCGCGGGTCGGCCGCCGTCGTCCACGGCCACACGCCGGTGCCGAGAGCCGAGTGGGTCAACAACACGATCTGCCTCGACACCGGTGTCGTCTTCGGTGGCGCCCTGACGGCGCTGCGCTACCCCGAGCGCGAGCTCGTCGCCGTCCCGGCCGAGCGGGAGTGGTACGCCCCGGTGCGGCCCGTGGCCGCCGAGGGCGCCGCCGTGGCCGGGGCGCCGCGCGTGCCCGGCACGCTGCGCCTCGACGACGTCGTCGGCACCCGCTGGCTCGAATCCACCCACGCCGGCCGCGTGAAGGTGCCCGAGGAGAACGCCGCTGCCGCGCTCGAGGTGATGAGCCGGTTCGCGGTCGACCCGCGGTGGCTGGTCTACCTGCCCCCGACGATGGCCCCGGCGCCGACGTCGGAGGTCGAGGGGTACCTCGAGCACCCGTCGGAGGCCTTCGCGGCCTACGCCCGGGCCGGCGTCACGCACGTCGTGTGCGAGGAGAAGCACATGGGCTCCCGTGCGATCGCCGTCGTGTGCCGCGACGCGGCGGTGGCCGCCGGACGGTTCGGCCTCGACGACGGCACGTCCGGTGCGGTGTACACCCGCACCGGCCGGCCCTTCTTCTCCGACCGCACCCAGCACGAGGCGCTGGTGGCGCGGGTCAGGGACGCCGTCGCACTGCTGTTCGACGAGCTCGACACCGACTGGGTGGCGCTCGACGGCGAGCTGCTGCCCTGGTCGGCGAAGGCGCTCGGCCTGATCCGCGACCAGTACGCCTCGGTCGGTGCCGCGGCCCGCACGGCGCTCCCGGTGGCCGGCGACCTGCTCGCCGCCGCGACCGCGCGGGGCCTCGACGACACGATGACGGCCAGGCTGGCCGAGCTGGCCGGGCGCACGTCGCGGCGACTCGACCACGCCCGGGCCTTCCGCGACGCCTACGCGCGCTACTGCGAGCCGGACGCCGGCCACCCACTCGCCCCGGTCGAGCGGGTCCGGTTCGCGCCGTTCCAGGTGCTGGCCGCCGAGGGCCGCACGCTGGCGCTCGAGCAGCCGCACGCCTGGCACCTTGACGTGCTCGGGCGCCTCGTCGGCGCTGCCGGCGCGTTCCTGACCCCGACCCGGAGCATCGCGGTCGACCTGGCCTCCGACACCGACCGCGACGCCGCCACCCGCTGGTGGCTCGACCTCACCGACGCGCGGGGGGCCGGCGGCGAGGGGATGGTCGTGAAGCCGGCGGCGGTGCCCGGTCCGGACGACCGGCGGGTGCAGCCCGGCCTCAAGGTCCGCGGCCGGGAGTACCTGCGGATCATCTACGGCCCCGACTACACCGACGCGCTCGACGTCCTGCGCCAGCGCAACCTGGGCCGCAAGCAGTCGCTGGCCCTGCGCGAGCACGGGCTCGGGGTCGACGCGCTCGCCGCGTTCGTGGCCGGCGAGCCGCTGTGGCGGGTGCACCAGCTGGCGTTCGCCGTCCTCGCGCTGGAGAGCGAGCCGGTGGACCCGCGCCTGTGACGGCCAGATCCGTGCAATTGCCGAGGTCGGCTCGGTCGCGGGGGCGGGAACTGGCCAATTCGCGGCAATTGCGCGCTCAGGGACCGCAGTAACTCGCGCGTCTTAGTTGTCTAACTCACCATGAGCCACCACACTCGAGGCATGGACGACGTGGACCGGGTCGCCGCCGACCCGTGGGTCCGCGGGTGGCTGCTCGTCGGGGGCGTGATGGCCGCGGTCGCGGTGATCGCGTCGCTGCCCTGGCCGCTGTGGATCGGCTGGGGCTACCTGGGGGTGCTCTGCCTGGTCGACGCCCGGCGCGGCGCCCGGGGTGAGGTGGCCCACACCGCCGAGGAGCCGGGCGTGTGGCAAACTCGACCCGACGAGTGAACAAAGCAGCATCCTTCGCTCGCGTGCTCTGGGGTCGGTGCAATTCCGAGCCGGCGGTGACAGTCCGCGACCCGCTCACCTCCAGTGAGCGGTTGACCAGGTGGAACTCCTGGACCGACGGTGAAAGTCCGGATGGTAAGCGCACGCAGTGGTTCGCCGACGTCGCCCGAGCCTCGGGACCGTCCACGACCGTCGTCCCCGGAGTCCGTGAGCCCGACCGGACCGGAGACGACATGGGTGGCAACCCCGCGGCAGCGGCCGAGCGTGCGGCCATGCGCCGTGCGCTCGTGCTGGCCGCGACGCCCGGCGTCGCGATGGTCGCCGACACCCGCCGGGTCGGGTGCGTGCTGCTCGACGACGCCGGCCGCACGGTCGCCGAGGGCCACCACCGCGGTCCCGGCACCCCGCACGCCGAGGCCGACGCCCTGGCCCGTGCCGGCGCGGCGGCCCACGGCACGACGGCGGTGGTGACGCTCGAGCCGTGCCACCACACCGGCCGCACCGGCCCCTGCACCGAGGCGCTCGTCCGCGCCGGCGTGCGCCGGGTGGTCTTCGCCGAGGCCGACGCCAACCCGGTGGCCGCGGGCGGCCGCGCCGCGCTCGAGGCCGCCGGCATCGAGGTCGAGTCCGGGCTCCTCGCCGACGAGGCCGCCCGGCTGGCCGAGGTCTACCGGGTCGCCCTGCGCGAGCGGCGCCCGTTCGTCACCTGGAAGTTCGCCGCGACCCTCGACGGACGCAGCGCCGCCGCCGACGGCACCTCGCGCTGGGTCTCCAGCCGGGCCGCGCGCCTCGACACCCACCGGCTGCGCGCCCTGTGCGACACGATGCTGGTGGGCACCAACACCGTCGCCGTCGACGACCCGCTGCTCACCGTGCGCGACGAGGACGGCGTCCCGCTCGACGTCCAGCCGCTGCGCGCGGTGATGGGGGAGCGCGCCCTCGACCCGGCCCGACGGGTGTTCGACGGCGACGCCGAGACCGTCCGGCTCCGCACCCGCGACCCCCACGTGGCGCTGGCCGACCTGGCCGCCCGCGGCCGCCAGCACGTCTTCCTCGAGGGCGGGCCGACGCTGGCCGCCGCGTTCCTGCGGGCCGGGCTGGTCGACGAGATCGTCGCCTACGTCGCGCCGATGCTGCTCGGTGCCGGCCGGTCCGCGGTCGGCGACCTCGGAATCACCGGGATCGACCAGGCGTTCCGCCCGGTGGTGGACGACGTCACCGTCCTGCCCGGGATCGACGGCGAGGAGCCGAACGTCCGCCTCACACTCACCCCCCGCGCCTCGGGCGCCCCCGCGCCACGAAAGGACTGACATGTTCACCGGAATCGTCGAGGAGCTCGGCACCATCGAGTCCGTCGAGGACCAGGGCGACGCCATCCGCGTCACCGTGCGGGCCGCCACCGTGCTCGAGGACGCCGGGCTCGGGGACTCGATCTCGGTCAACGGCTGCTGCCTGACCGTCGCCGAGCGCACCGACACCACGTGGACCGCCGACGTCATGCAGGAGACGCTCGACAAGACGTCCCTGCACGGCGTCCGGCCCGGTGACCGGGTCAACCTCGAGCGCGCCGTCACCGCGGAGAAGCGGCTCGGCGGGCACATCGTGCAGGGCCACGTCGACGGCGTCGGCGAGGTGCTCTCCCGCACGCCCAGCGAGCACTGGGAGGTCGTCGAGGTGTCGCTGCCCTCGGAGCTCGGGCGCTACCTCGTCGACAAGGGCTCGATCGCCGTCGACGGCATCAGCCTGACCGTCGTCGAGGCCGGCACCGACCGGTTCACCGTCAGCCTGATCCCCGAGACCCTCGCCCGGACGACGCTCGGGACCCGGCAGCCGGGGGACCGGGTGAACCTCGAGGTCGACGTCCTCGCCAAGCACGTCGAGCGGCTGCTCGCCTGGCGCGACACGGATCCGTCGGTGACCCCGTGAGCCCGCTCGAGTGGCTGCTCCACGGCACCATCCCGGTCGGCGACGGCGCCCTCGCCGTCCGTGAGGTCGTCGGCAACGGCTTCGGCCTGGCCAGCGCCCTGTTCGGCATGCGCCGGCTGATCTGGGCCTGGCCGGTCGGCCTGGTCGGCAACGTCCTGCTGTTCACCGTCTTCGTCTCCGGCGAGCTCGGCGGGGTCACCGGCGAGCCGCTGTGGGGCCAGGCCGGCCGCCAGGTGTTCTTCGCCGCCGTGAGCGTCTACGGCTGGCGACGCTGGTCGGCGGCCCGCCGCTACGGCGGCGCGAGCGACGGCGGTGCGGTGGCGCCCCGGTGGGCCACCGGCGCCGAGCGGCTGCGACTCCTCGGCCTCGGCGTCGTCGGGTACGCCGTCGCCTACGTCGCGCTCCAGCGGATCGGCTCGTGGGGGGTGGCGACCGAGGCCTGGATCCTGGCCGGCTCGATGCTCGCCACCTACGGCATGGCCCGCGGCCTGACCGAGTTCTGGGTGGTGTGGCTGCTCGTCGACGTCGTCGGCGTGACCAGCCTGGTCCGGGCCGGCTACTACCCGACCGCCGGTATGTACCTGTTCTACGCGGTGTTCGTGGTCGCCGGCCTCGTCACCTGGTGGCGGGTCGGACGACGGGTCGAGCCCGTCGCCGCGTCCGCCGACAACCGCGGGGGCCACCCCCGAGAAGGAGCACTCACGTGAGCACCCCGACCACGGGCCCGACGACCGGCCCGACGACCGGCCGGGCCGCCGGGCAGGGCGTCCGGCTCGACAGCGTCGAGCGGGCGATCGCCGACATCGCGGCCGGCCGGGCCGTCGTCGTCGTCGACGACGAGACCCGCGAGAACGAGGGCGACCTCATCTTCGCCGCCAGCAAGGCGACACCGGAGCTGATGGCGTTCACGATCCGCCACTCCAGCGGCGTGATCTGCGTGCCGATGCCGGGTGCCATGCTCGACCGGCTCGAGATCCCCCTGATGACGCCGCACAACAAGGACAAGCTGCGTACGGCGTACACGATCTCGGTCGACGCCCGCGACGGCGTCAGCACCGGCATCAGCGCCGCCGACCGGGCCCACACCGCGCGGGTGCTGGCGGACTCCGCCACCGAGCCGTGGGAGCTCACCCGGCCCGGCCACGTCTTCCCGCTGCGCTACCGCGACGGCGGCGTGCTCAACCGGCGCGGGCACACCGAGGCCGCCGTCGACCTCGCCACCCTGGCGGGGCTCACCCCCGCCGGCGTCCTGGTCGAGGTCGTCAACGACGACGGCACGATGAAGCGGGCGCCGGAGCTGCGCGAGTTCGCCGACGAGCACGGGCTGGCGATGATCTCCATCGAGGACCTCGTCCGCTACCGCCGGCGCCACGAGAACCTCGTCGAGCGGGTGGCGGAGACGCGGCTGCCGACGCGCTTCGGCGACTTCACCGCCTACGGCTACCGCGTCAGCACCGACGGCTCCGAGCACATCGCGCTGGTCTACGGCGAGGACGGCGCCGACTCGCTCACCGGTCCCGACCCGGTGCTGACCCGGGTGCACTCCGAGTGCCTCACCGGCGACGTCTTCGGGAGCAGCCGGTGCGACTGCGGACCGCAGCTCGACGAGGCGATGGAGCGGATCGTCGAGGAGGGCCGCGGCGTCGTCGTCTACCTGCGCGGGCACGAGGGCCGCGGCATCGGACTGGTCGCCAAGCTGCAGGCCTACCAGCTCCAGGACGGCGGACGCGACACCGTCGACGCGAACCTCGACCTCGGGCTGCCGGCCGACGCCCGTCACTACGGCACCGCGACGCAGGTCCTCAAGGACCTCAAGATCGAGTCGGTTCGGCTGCTGACCAACAACCCCGACAAGGTCGAGAACCTCGAGCTGTACGGCGTCCCGGTCGCCGAGCGGGTCCCGCTCACGCCGCACCCCAACGGCCACAACATCGCCTACCTGCTGGCCAAGCGCGACCGGATGGGCCACCACCTCCCCGACCTGGACCAGCCCGACCCGGACCAGCCCGACCTGGCCGGTCACGACCCGCTCGACCCCCTGGAAGGAAACCTCTGATGGCCGGACACGGAGCACCCACCGACGAGCCGTTCGACGGCCACGACCTGCGGGTCGCCGTCGTCGCGGCGAGCTGGCACACCGTCGTCATGGACGGGCTGCTCGCCGGCGCGCAGCGGGCGCTGGCCGACCACCGGGTCGAGGACTCGGTCGTGGTCCGCGTGCCCGGCACCTTCGAGCTCCCGGTCGCCGCCGCGGCCCTGGCCGCCCAGGGATACGACGCCGTCGTCGCCCTCGGCGTGGTCATCCGGGGTGGCACGCCGCACTTCGACTACGTCTGCTCCGCCGCCACCGACGGGCTGGGCCGGGTCGCGCTCGACCACCGGACCCCGATCGGCTTCGGCGTCCTGACGTGCGACACCGAGCAGCAGGCGCTCGACCGCGCCGGGCTCGAGGGCTCGGTGGAGGACAAGGGCTACGAGGCGACGTCCGCCGCCCTCGCCACCGCCCGTGTGCTGCGCGGGATCGCCCGCCCGTAGGCTGACCCACCGTGAAGACGTTCGACGGGCTGTTTGCCGAGCTGACCGAGAAGGCCCGCACGCGACCCGAGGGGTCCGGCACGGTCGCCGAGCTCGACGCCGGCGTCCATGCCATCGGCAAGAAGCTGGTCGAGGAGGCCGCCGAGTCCTGGATGGCCGCCGAGCACGAGGGCAAGGAGCGCACGGCCGAGGAGATCAGCCAGCTGCTCTACCACGCCCAGGTGCTGATGATCGCCAGCGGCATCTCCCTCGACGACGTCTACGCCCACCTGTGAACGGGTCGCGGACCGGTGGCCCCGTGCCGCGGCCCGCGCACCCGGCAGCGCCCCCAGCCGAGAGAACCCCATGACCCTGAAGATCGCGATCCCCAACAAGGGTTCGCTGGCCACCGCGGCCGCCGACATCCTGCGCGAGTCGGGCTACCGGCAGCGCGACGACAGCAAGCAGCTCACGCTGTCCGACCCCGAGAACGGCGTCGAGTTCTTCTACCTGCGCCCGCGCGACATCGCGCTGTACGTCGGCGAGGGCACCCTCGACGTCGGCATCACCGGCCGCGACCTGCTCCGCGACTCCGGCGCCCAGGCCCAGGAGGCGCTGACCCTCGGCTTCGGGCGCAGCACCTTCCGCTTCGCCGGACCGCGGGGCCGCTTCACCGACCTCGAGCAGCTCGCCGGCACCCGGATCGCCACGTCGTACGTCGGCGTGGTGCAGGCCTTCCTCGACGAGCGGGGTCTCGAGGCCACCGTCACGCGGCTCGACGGCGCCGTCGAGTCGAGCATCCAGCTCGGGGTCGCCGACGTCATCGCCGACGTCGTCGAGACCGGGTCGACCCTGCGCCAGGCCGGCCTCGAGACCTTCGGGGAGCCGATCCTGCAGTCGGAGGCGGTGCTGATCACCCGCGCCGGCGCCGACGGCGCCGCACCGCCCGACGGGTTCCAGGTCTTCCGCCGCCGGGTCGAGGGCGTCCTGGTCGCGCGCAGCTACGTGATGATGGACTACGACGTCGCCGAGGCCGACCTCGAGGCCGCGATGCTGCTCACGCCCGGCATCGAGAGCCCGACGATCGCCCCGCTCAGCCGTGACGGCTGGTTCGCGGTCCGCGCGATGGTGCCCCGCGACGGCTCCCAGCGGTTGATGGACGAGCTCTACGACCTCGGTGCCCGCGGCATCCTGCTCACCGACATCCATGCCTGCCGGCTCTGAGCAGCCGGGGGCCGCGGGCCTGCCGGCGTTGCCCGTGACCTGGCGTCCGCTCGGCCCCCGCATCGCGGGGATCGCCGGTGGCAGCGCGCTGTTCGCGATCACCGCGCTGATGTGGTTCGTCGGGTTCGACCAGGAGACGCGCGACTCGGTGACCTGGCTGCAGCGCGGCACCGTGATCGCGATGTACCTGCTCGGGTTCTCCTGCCTCTACGCGCTGGCCCGGTGCCGGGCCGAGGCGCGCGAGGAGGGTCTGGTCGTGGTCAACGGCTACCGCAGGCGGGTCTACGACTGGGCCGAGATCGTCGCCGTCCGGCTCAACCCCGGCGCGCCCTGGGTGGTGCTCGACCTGGCCGACGGCACCACGGCGTCGGTGATGGGCATCCAGGGCTCCGACGGCGCGCGGGCCAAGCAGGCCGTGCGCCAGCTACGCCTCCTCGTCGACCGCGCGGATCCCCCACGTCACTGAGACGTCGCCGCCCGGCTCGAGGGTGAGCAGGTCCTCGCCGGTGCGGAACGCGTCGGCGTTCGCCGTCATCGGCTCGACGGCCACCGAGCGGCGTGCGCTCGCCGGCACGTCGTCGGCGGTGTACAGCTGGAACCACCGGACGCCGGCGTCGGCCCACAACGCGACGCCGCGGCCGGTCGCGGCGTCGCGCAGGACGACGGTCGCCTCACCCCGGTCGTCGCGCTCGAGGTCGGTGAAGGCGGTGTTGAGCTCGAGGTCGCCGACCGGTCGCGGCGTCCGGAAGTCGTAGGCCGTGCCCTCGACCGGTTCGCGGCCGACCGGGATCAGTGCGTCGTCGGTGACCGACCGGGTGGCCGCGGGCAGCGTCAGCTCCCAGCCGTCGACCGGCCCGTCGCCGACGGTGAGGTAGGGGTGTGCTCCCGAGGCGTACGGCGCGGGGGCGCCGGCCAGGTTGGTGGCCGACTGGGTGACGGTGAGCCCGTCGGCGGACAGGTCGTGGACGACGTGCAGGTCGAGGGTCCAGGGGTAGCCGGACTGCGCCATCAGCCGGTAGCGCAGCGTCACCGACGACGCCGTGTGCTCCTCGAGGGTCCACGCCACCCAGCGCGCCAGCCCGTGCGAGGCGTGGTGCCGCTTCGGCTCGGTGAGCGGCAGCTGGAGGTCGACCCCGTCGAAGGAGTAGCGCCCGTCGCGGATCCGGTTGGGCCACGGCACGAGCAGCTGGCCACGGCCGCCGAAGGACGTCTCGTCCTCGGCGAACCCGTCGACCAGGGCCCGGCCGTCGTGGGTCAGCGAGCGCAGCGCGCCACCGCTCTCGGTGACCACCGCGTGGTAGCCGCCGGCCGAGATCGCGAACTGGTCACCGCTGGGAGGGAGCACGGAGCCAGGCTCTCACCAGTTGGGGGTCTGCCCCGGGACGGTCCGCGGGAGCCGCGTGCCGGGCGCGGTGTAGATGTAGGAGACGCCGCCGGTGGAGCCCTGCCACACCTTCTCGAAGTTCTCGCGGGTGTAGACGTTGCGGACCTCCTCGTTGCTGCTCGAGGCCGGGTCGTTGAGGATCGGGTCGCCGTCGGCGGTGAAGCCGACGATGACCATCAGGTGCCCGTCGGTCGCGTAGCCGGCCTCCGGCATCTCCTCGAGGTCCCACGACAGCGAGGTGATGACGGGGATCCCGGCAGCGACGAACCGCTCGGCCTCGGCCAGTGAGCGCAGCCGGGTCACGAAGGCGTCGAGGCCGTGGCTGTGGGCGTAGGCGGCGTTGAAGGGCCAGTTGCCCGCGCCCTCGTAGGTGTAGTCCCAGGTGTGCAGGGCGGCGTACGGCACCTGCGGGTCGCCGTTCGGGGCGACGATGCCGGCGAGGTCGCGCGCGCTCGGGGCGAAGCGGCGTCCCCACCACCGCATCGCCATCGAGGACGACGTGGGGGAGCACCACACCTGGCCGCCGCCGCCGTACTCGGGGTACTCGCCGCGGTGGATGTTCTGCGAGTACCGCGGCACCCGCAGCTCGACAGCGCGACCCAGGGTGAACTCGCTGGTGGGCGGTGCCTCGTCGGGCACCAGCTCGCTGGTCATCGTCGTGACACCCTCGAGGGCGGGCCTCGTGCGCGCCCCCACCGGGCGCAGCAGCGTGACCCTCGTCTGGAAGGCCACCGGCTCCCGGCCGGTCCTGCTGGAGAAGGTGTCGGTGTAGACGGTGCCGTCGTCGTCGCGCTGGCCGTCGAGCGAGGTGCGGTGGATGTCGCCGGCCGCGAAGTCCATGCCGGAGGTCCAGCGACCCAGGACGTACCACTTCGTCCAGCTGCCGTCGGTGTGCCGGCCCCGGAACGACGTCTCGACCCAGGTGCCGGTCGGCGTGGTGGCGTTCCACGACGAGATCGCCTCGTCGGTGCTGTAGCCGAGCCGGACGACAGGCGAGGTCCACGTGCCCGCCTCGTAGACGCGGCCGGTCCCGTGGCCGTGCGGGTCGACGTACGGCACCTCGGCGAGGGTGCGGACCCGGTCGAGCTCGAGCCGGCCGCCGCGGACCCTCAGCCCGTCGAGCCGCCCGGTGCGGAAGTCGCGGCCGTCGTCCCAGCGGGTGAGGGTGGCGTCGAAGCCGTCGGTGGCGGCCGGCGGGCCGCCCGGTGCGGTGGCCCGGGCGGTGGGGACGGCGGTGAGGCCGGTGAGCGCGGTGGCGGCGAGCGCAGCGGCGGTCACGAGGACCCGCGTGGTGCGGCGGTGCTGGCCGGGGTGCTGGCCGGGGTGGTGCTGGACGGGCAGGGTCATCAGGTCGTCTCCCGAGATGGATGTTGACGGTGACCCGATCCTCACCCAGCCGGTGCGGTCCCGTCCACCAGCAGGTCGGCCCGCTCGCGGGTCCGGTGCCGCGCGTGGTGCGCGTCCTCGGCGTCCTGCCAGGCCAGCCACTGCTTGCGCAGGTGCCCGCCGTCGCGCTCGATCCCACGTCGGAGCCGGACGTCGCGGGGCGCCTCGACCCACACCAGCACGGTGGTCAGGTCGGCGTACGTCGACGAGCCGGAGCCGACCCCCTCGACGACGAGCAGGTCGCCGGTCAGGTCGTGGGGCGCGACGGTGACGGCCCCGGCGAACGCGCCGGCGTGCCAGTCGTAGCGGCGGTAGCGGCCCGGCTCGCCGGCGGCGAGCGGGACCAGCAGCGTCGCCAGCTGGGCGTCGACCCGGTCCAGGCCGGCCCAGCCGTCGTACAGGTCGTCCATGTGGACGACGGGCGCCCCGGTCGCGGCGGCGAGCGCGCGGGCGAGCGTCGTCTTGCCGGACCCGCCCGGGCCGTCGACGCACACGAGACGGGCCGCACCCAGCGTCGGGGCCCGGTCCTCGAGCAGCTCGAGGACCGTCTCGAGCGGCCCGCGGGGTCCGCTCAGCTGATGCCCCGGCTCTTGAGGATCGCCTCGATGTCGGCGAGGTCGTCGTCGATCGCGGGCGCGCCCTTGCGCCGGTTGGCCGCCGCCCCGGAGGCGGGCGCCGTCGTCGAGAACGCGGCTGGGTCGGTCGCCGCGCGCTGCTTCCCCTGCTTCTTCGGGGCCGGGGCCCCGCCACCACGCCGGTCGACGAGCCGGCCGGCCCCGAACAGCAGCACCGCGACCGCGGCCACCGCGATCCCGACCCACACGACGGGGCTGAAGACCAGCCGCACCGCCCAGTCGCCGATCGCGTCGCCCACCCGCGCGAACATCTCGAGCGTCTTGGTGAGGTACGCCGCCAGCGGGAGCAGGGTGATCCCCGCGCCCTTGAGACCGGCTCCGAGCCCGCGCCGCTGGTAGGCGACCCAGGTCGCGGCGCCGAAGACCAGGGTGAGGGCGAGGGCCAGCACGCCGTAGCTCACGTCGTCCATGGCGCCAGCCTGTCACAGACCGCCACACCGCGGCCTGTCCCGGCCTCGGTGGGGTCGGGTGATGTGACCGGTCGCCGACCCGGTGGGAGGATGGGTCACCGTGACCGACCTCCAGCCGCCCGGCGGGCGCCAGCTGCTGGCCCCGGCGTTCCCGGACGACGCCGGCGAGGCCGACCCCGCGCTGACGGCGGCGCTGACGGTGTACGCCGCCGACCCGGCCTCCCCGGCCGCGCTCGGTGGCGTGCTGGCCGCCCTGCAGTCCTCCCGCGTCCTGGTCCCGGTGGTCGCGGTGGCCGGCGAGGTCGAGCTCGACGAGCGCGGCCTGGCCCACGACAAGACCAGCGACATGGCCGCCGTCCTCGTGCAGGGCGCCGACGGCCGCCGGGGGTTGCTCGGCTTCTCCTCCACCGCGTCGCTCGCGACCTGGAACCCCGAGGTCCGCCCGGTGCCCGTCACCGCGCGGACCGCGGCGCTGGCCGCTGTCCAGGAGGGGGCGGCGGCCCTGCTGCTCGACCTGGCCGGGCCGGTCCGCGTCGTCGTCGAGGGCGACCACCTCCGCGCCCTCGCGGCCGGGTGGACCCTGGCCCGGGTGGGGGCCGACCTCGCCTGGATCGCGCCCGACCCGGCCCGATTCGGCGAGCCGGGAATCGTGCCCTAGCATTACGTGTTGACCGAGCAGTGACCGCACCCGTGTGGCCACTGCTCTACAAGCGGGGACCAGGTTCGATCGTCTCCCACCCGCACCGACCGCACGCTCCACAGGTCGTCGGGTCCGGTTCAAGGGCTCCGGCCTCGCACTCGTGCACACCATGCACGCTGAGCAGGCTCAGGTGGTCGTGGCTGGCTTCCGCTGACGTCATATCGCGGAAGCCTTCTCTGTTTTTCCTGACCAACCTCGTTCAGGGCTGCCGCGCCACCTGCTGTCTGACTACTGGAGGACCCATCAGCACCGAGCTCCGCATCAACGACCGGATCCGCGTACAGGAGGTCCGGCTCGTGGGACCCAGCGGCGAGACCGTCGGCATCGTGCCGACGGCCGACGCGCTGCGCCTTGCCCAGGAAGCCGACCTCGACCTCGTCGAGATCGCCCCCATGGCCCGACCGCCGGTCTGCAAGCTCATGGACTACGGCAAGTTCAAGTACGAGAACGCCCAGAAGGCCCGTGAGGCGCGCCGGAACCAGACGAACGTGATCATCAAGGAGATGAAGCTTCGTCCGAAGATCGACGCGCACGACTACGAGACCAAGAAGGGCCACGTCGTCCGGTTCCTCAAGGCCGGCGACAAGGTCAAGATCACCATCATGTTCCGCGGCCGCGAGCAGCACCGCCCCGAGCTCGGGTTCCGGCTGCTGCAGCGCCTGGCCGAGGACGTCACCGAGCTGGGCTTCGTCGAGTCCTCGCCCAAGCAGGACGGCCGCAACATGATCATGGTGCTCGGCCCGCACAAGAAGAAGGCCGAGGCCAAGCTCGACCACGCCGTGCAGAAGGCCGAGAAGGAGGCCGAGCGCGCCGCGGTCGTCGCCGAGGAGCAGGCCGAGCGCGACGCCGCCCACGCCGCCGGACCGGTGGCCAAGAAGCGCGAGCGTGGCCGTTCCGAGAACCTCGATCCCGAGATCGAGGCCTGAGACCCGACCAGACTGACCGGCGCCGCCGCCGCGGCCCCGGGACGTACGACGAGCACCACCAAGAGGAGAACAGTCATGCCGAAGAACAAGAGCCACAGCGGCGCCGGGAAGCGCTTCAAGGTCACCGGCTCGGGCAAGATCCTGCGGGAGAAGGCCGGCAAGCGGCACAACCTGGAGAAGAAGGCCTCCAAGGTCACGCGTCGCCTGTCGGGCACCGTCGAGGTGGCCAAGGCCGACAACAAGCGCGCCAAGAAGATGCTCGGCATCTGACCCTCGCACCACCCACCAGCACCGAGCATTCCGAGCAAGGAGTACGAAGATGGCACGCGTCAAGCGCGCAGTGAACGCCCACAAGAAGCGTCGGGTCACCCTCGAGCGGGCCAGCGGTTACCGCGGCCAGCGCTCGCGCCTGTACCGCAAGGCCAAGGAGCAGGTCACCCACTCGCTGGTCTACAGCTACAACGACCGCAAGAAGAACAAGGGCAACTTCCGTCGCCTGTGGATCCAGCGGATCAACGCCGCCGCCCGCGCGCAGGGCCTGACCTACAACCGCTTCATCCAGGGTCTCAACCTGGCCGGCATCGAGGTCGACCGCAAGATCCTCGCCGACCTGGCGGTCAACGACGTCGCCGCGTTCAACGTGCTCGTCGAGGCCGCCAAGGCCGCCCTGCCCGAGGACGTCAACGCGCCCAGGGTCTCGGCCTGAACACAGAGCCGACCCCGGCGCTGGCAGTCGGCAACAGCCGTCTGAAGGACATCCGGAAGCTCAGCCGCCGCTCGGAACGCTCCGAGCGGCGGCTCTTCCTTGCCGACGGACCCAAGGCCGTCGAGGGAGCGCTCGCGCTGCCTGGCTGCGTCGTCGAGGTCTTCGCGACGCCCGCCGGCGCCGGGCTGCTCCCGCCGCGCACCGACGTCACCCTCGTCGAGGACCGCGCGATGGACTCGCTCAGCGACTCCGTCAGCCCGGCCGGCGTCGTCGCGCTCTGCCGCTACCTCGACCGGCCGCTCGAGCACGTGCTCGACGGCGGGCCCGACAACGGGCCGGACAACGGGCCCGACCGGGCCCTGCGGCTCGTCGCGATCTGCGCCGACGTCCGCGACCCCGGCAACGCCGGCACCGTCGTCCGCACCGCCGACGCCGCGGGCGCGGACGCGGTCGTCCTGGCCGGGCACTCGGTCGACCTGTACAACCCGAAGACCCTGCGGGCCAGCGTGGGGAGCGTCTTCCACCTGCCGATCGCGGTCGAGCCGGACGCCGCCGCCGCCGTCCGGGCCGCGCGAGCCGCGGGGCTCACCGTGCTGGCCGCCGACGGCGCCGGCGAGCTCGACCTGCACGACACCGCGGCCGCCGAGGTGCTCGCGGCCCCGACCGCCTGGCTCTTCGGCAACGAGGCCTGGGGCCTGCCCGACGACCTCGCCGCGCTCGCCGACCACCGCGTCCGCATCCCGATCCACGGCCGCGCGGAGAGCCTCAACCTCTCCACCGCCGCCGCGCTCTGCCTCTACGAGTCGGCCCGGCACCACCGCTGACCGACCGGCGGGACGGCGGTCGGCGGGCCCTATCGTGGGCCCGTGACCGACCAGAGCCTCGCCGACACGTTGCCGGACGGCGTCGTGGTCACCGACGGCGACGGCGTCGTCACGCTGGTCTCGTCGGTCGCCGCGCGGATGCTCGGCACCGGGCCGGACGACGTGCGCGGGCGGCCGCTGCCCGAGGTGCTGCGGCTGCAGGGGCAGGCCGCCGACTGGGCGACCCACAACCGGCCCTTCGAGGGGCTGCGGACCCGGACCGGGATCCCCGAGCAGGCCTGGCTGCTGCCCGACGGCACCGAGGTGCTCGTCGCGGCGCGACTGCACCGCACCGAGCGGCTCGGGCCGGTGACGTCGATGGCGATCACGCTGCGGTCCGGCCGCGGGCGCGCCCGGCTCGACCGCGAGCGCTCCGACCTGGTCGCCACCGTCGCGCACGAGCTCCGCTCGCCGCTGACCGGGGTGAAGGGCTTCGTCCAGGCGCTGATCAACCGCTGGGACAGGCTCAACGACGACCAGAAGCTGCTGATGCTGCACACCGTGAACGCCGACTCCGACCGGCTCAGCCGCCTCATCGCCGAGCTGCTCGACGTCGCCCGGATCGACACCGGCCGGCTCCAGCTCTACCCCCGACCGGCCGACGCCGGCGCCCTGGTGAGCCGGATCGTCGAGTCCGTGGCCGCCGGCACCGCCACCGAGGTCCGCCTCGAGCAGGAGGCCGACCTGCCGCCGGTGATGGTCGACCCCGACAAGTTCGTCCAGGTCGTCACCAACCTCGTCGAGAACGCCGTGCGCCACGGCGACGGCGTCGTGCGGGTCACGGTGACCCGTCAGGCCGTCCCCGCCTCCGCCGACGGCCCGCCGGGCGTCCAGGTCACCGTCGCCGACGAGGGGGAGGGGATCCCGCGCGAGCTGCGCCGCCGGGTCTTCACGAAGTTCTGGACCAGCACCGGCGGGGGCTCCGGTCTCGGGCTCTACATCGTCAACGGGCTGGTCCGCGCCCACCGCGGCACGGTCACCGTCGACGACGCCCCGGGCGGCGGCGCCCTGCTGACCTGCACCTGGCCCGGGGTGCCGGCCGAGCTCGCCTAGGGAGAGGCCCGGCGGGCCCCGGTCGGGCCCCGGTCGGGCCCGGTCGGTCAGGGGCGCCACTCCGGGTCGCGGCCGTACCAGGCGACCAGCCGCTCCGTGGCGGGTCGGTCGTCGTCGACCGGGACGACGGCCCCGAACGGCACCTCGTCGGCGCCGCGGACCTCCGGGGGCAGGAACGCCCGCAGCGGCGCCAGGCACGGCTCGGCGAGGCGGTCGTCGAAGCCGGTGGTGTCGCCGAGCGCGGCCGCGAGGTCCCACGCGTGGGCGCAGAGCTCGCTGGTGTAGGCCAGCATCGCTCCCGCCGCCGGCATCGCGCCGGCCGGGTGGGTGACGGTGCGACCGAGGACGTCGGGCTCGGCGAGGGCGGCGGCGAGGTCGGGCTCGCGGGCGGCCCAGGCGGCTGCCCAGCCGTCGTCGGCGACGCCGTCGACCGTGCGCGGCAGCAGGTCCGGGTCACTCCCGCGCAGGATCGCCGGGATCCGGTCCGCGACGGCGAGCAGGTGCGAGAGCAGGTCGCGGACGGTCCAGCCGTCGCAGGGCGTGGGGCGGTCGAGGTCGTCGGCGCGGACCCGGTCGATCCGGACCCGGGCCTGGGCGGCGGCGGCGAGGACGAGGGCGCGGGGATCGGTGCTGGTCTGGGTGCTGGTGTCGGTGGTCATGTAGCCAGTCTCGAGGCAATACCTGACACCTCCTGTCAGGTTTGTCTGGCAGGATCCGGGACGTGCGCGCCGACCGCCTGCTCCGCCTCCTGCACCTGCTGCAGCGGCACGGCCGGCAGCCCGCCGCGCGGCTCGCCGAGCTGCTCGAGGTCTCGGAGCGCACCATCCTGCGCGACATGGAGGCGCTCTCGGCGTCCGGTGTGCCGGTCTACCTCCAGCGCGGCCGGGGCGGGGGGTGCTCGTTGCTGCCCGGCTACCGCAGCGACGCCAGCGGCCTGACGACCCGCGAGGCGCAGGCGCTCTTCCTCGGCGGTGCCCGGGGCGCGACCAGCGAGCTCGGCCTCGGCCCCGAGCTCGGCAACGCCCTCGCCAAGCTCGCGGCCACCGTGCCCAGCGGCACCCTGGACGAGGCCGACGCCCTGGCCGCCGTCCTGGTGGTCGACCGGCGCCGCTGGTTCGCCGCCGCCGAGCAGGTGCCGGTGCTGCCGCTGCTGCGGGAGGCCGCGACGGGCGCGCGCCGCCTGCGGATCCGGTACGCCGCCGCCGACGGCAGCGAGGGCACCCGCACCGTCGACCCGTACGGCCTGGTCGAGAACGCCGGGCGCTGGTACCTGCTGGCCGCGCACCGCGGGCGACGGCGCACCTACCGGGTCTCGCGGATCCAGGACGCCGTCGTCCTGGCCGAGCCGGCGCGCCGCCCGGCCGACCTCGACCTGGCCGCCGAGTGGGAGGCGTCGCGGCGGACGATGGAGGTCGGCGAGTCGGTCGAGATGGACGTCGCCGTCGCCCCCGCGGCGCTCGCCCTGTTCCGCCGGCTGGCGACGTTCCAGGTCGCCACGGGCGCCGGCGCCGTCGACCTGCCGGCGGTCGTCGGCGACCCCCGCACCCGGCTCCGGCTGGTGATGCGCACCCGGTCCCAGGCGATCGGACTGCTGCTCACCTTCGCCGGCGACGTCGAGCTCCTCGCGCCGCCGGACCTGCGCGCCGAGCTGGTCAGCCGCGCGGAGGCGGCGCTGCGGCTGCACGCGAGCGATCCGGGCGCCGGGCCCGGGTGACCGGCTGGTGCACCACCGAGTACAGCTCGCCCTCCCACCGCTTGAGCCCGGCCACCAGCACGAAGCTCATCGTGACCAGCAGGGCCCACGACCCGATCTTGGCGGCGTGCACGACCTCCCACCCGTCGACCTGGCCGGGGTAGGCCCAGGCGCCGAGGTACGTCGCGAGGTTCTCGGCCGCCCAGACGAAGAGCCCGATGAGCACGAACGACAGCGCGAGCGGCATCCGGTGGCGCTCGGTGCCGACCGAGAAGCCCACCCAGGCGCGGCGCAGGACGACGAGCCCCAGCACCGCGAGCGGGACGCGGAGGTCGACGATCCAGTGGTGGGTGAAGAAGTTGGCGTAGACCGCGACGGCGACCACCGTCGCGGGCACGGCGTCGAACCCGCTGACCCGGAGGTCGAAGCGACGCCACGCCTGGCACACGTAGGACCCCACGGCGGCGTACATGAAGCCCGCGAACAGCGGGACGTCCCACACCTTCGTCACGGCCCCCTCGGGGTAGGACCACGACCCGACCCCCACCTTGAAGACCTCCAGCGCCAGGCCGACCAGGTGGAAGGCGACGATCACCAGCACCTCGCGCCAGGTCTCGAGGCCGAGCGCCCAGAAGCCGAGGGTCAGCACGACGCACCAGGCCAGCAGGGCGTCGTACCGGGCCAGCGGCAGCGGGACGACGTGCGCCACGACCAGGCCGGCGAACAGCGCGGCCGCGAACAGGCACGACTGGGCCTCGATCCACGCGAACCGCACGAGCTGGACCAGGAGGCGCACGACGCCACCGTACGGCCGGGGTGCGGGCGAGGTGCGGGTTGAGACCGGCGCCGGCGAGGCGGCCGGGGCGGAACCGGTTCGCGACGGGAGGGGCGTCGTTCCTAGACTCACCACCATGTCAGGACCCAACACCGACTACGACCCCGTGGAGGTCAGCACCTTGAAGCCCGACGAGGTCGACGCCGCCCGCGACGCGGCCCTGGCCGCCATCGGCGCAGCCGCCGACCTCGACGCGCTCAAGCAGGTGCGGATCGACCACACCGGTGACCGGTCCCCGCTGGCCCTGGCCAACCGCGAGATCGGCGCGCTGCCGCCCCAGGCCCGCAAGGAGGCCGGCCAGCGCGTGGGTCAGGCCCGGGGCGCCGTCGGCAAGGCGCTCGCCGCCCGCCAGGTCGTGCTCGAGGCCGAGCACGAGGAGCGGATGCTGGCCGAGGAGACCGTCGACGTCACGCTGCCCACCGACCGCGTGCCCGCCGGCGCGCGGCACCCGGTCACCACCGGCTCCGAGCTGATCGCCGACATCTTCGTCGCGATGGGCTGGGAGGTCGCCGAGGGTCCGGTCATCGAGGCCGAGTGGCTGAACTTCGACGCGCTCAACCTCGGGCCCGACCACCCGGCGCGCACCATGCAGGACACGTTCTGGACCGATCCGGCCGACAACGGGGTCGTGCTGCGCACCCACACCTCGCCGGTCCAGGCGCGCACCATGCTCACCCGCACGCCCCCGATCTACGTCGTCTGCCCCGGCCGGGTCTTCCGCACCGACGAGTACGACGCCACGCACAGCCCGGTCTTCCACCAGGTCGAGGGCCTCGCGATCGACGAGGGCATCACCATGGCCCACCTCAAGGGCACCCTCGACCACTTCGCGACCGCGATGTTCGGCGAGGGCATCGTGACCCGCTTCCGCCCGTCGTTCTTCCCCTTCACCGAGCCGTCCGCCGAGGTCGACCTGGTCTGCTTCGTCTGCCGCGGCACCGCGTTGAACGCCGACGGCACCGACGTCTGCCGCACCTGCCGCGGTGAGGGCTGGATCGAGTGGGGAGGCTGCGGCGTCGTCAACCCGCGGGTGCTGCGCGCCTGCGGCGTCGACAGCGACCGCTACACCGGCTTCGCCTTCGGCATGGGCATCGACCGCACGCTGATGTTCCGCCACGGCATCGAGGACCTCCGCGACCTCTTCGAGGGCGACGTCCGCTTCACCACCGCTTTCGGATCGGAGCTCTGATGAAGGCCCCCGTCTCCTGGATCCGCGAGTACGTCGACCTGCCGGCCGACGTCACCACCGAGCAGCTCGCGGCGCGGCTGACCGCCCTGGGACTCAAGCTCGAGGCGATCGAGGCGCCCGGTGACCAGATCACCGGCCCGCTCGTCGTCGGCCGGGTGCTCACCCGCGAGCCCGAGCCGCAGAAGAACGGCAAGACCATCAACTGGTGCACCGTCGACGTCGGCGCCGCCAACGGCACCGGCGAGCCCCAGGGCATCGTCTGCGGCGCGCACAACTTCGACGTCGGCGACCTGGTCGTCGTCGTCCTGCCCGGCGGCGTGCTGCCGGGCGGCTTCGCGATCTCGGCGCGCAAGACCTACGGCCACGTCTCGGCCGGGATGATCTGCTCGGCCGCCGAGCTCGGGATCAGCACCGAGCACGACGGCATCATCGTGCTGCCCGCCGACGCCGGCGAGCCGGGCGCCGACGCGTTCGACGTGCTCGGGCTGCACGACGACGTCATCGAGTTCGAGATCAACCCCGACCGCGCCTACGCCCTGAGCCTGCGCGGCATCGCCCGCGACGCCGCCCTCGGCTTCGGCGCCGCCTTCACCGACCCCGCCGACCTCGGCGGACGGGCGCTGCCGGCCGCGAACGCCGACGGCTACCCGGTCGACGTCCAGGACGCCGAGGGCTGCCCGCTCTTCGTCGCCCGGCTCGTCGAGGGCTTCGACCCGACGGCGGCGACGCCCGACTGGATGGCCCAGCGCCTCGTCCAGGCCGGGATGCGACCCATCTCGCTGGCCGTCGACGTCACCAACTACGTGATGCTCGAGATCGGCCGGCCCATCCACGGCTACGACGCCGACCGGCTCACCGGCACCCTCGGTGTCCGGCGCGCCACCGCGGGGGAGCGGCTCACCACCCTCGACGGGGCCGTGCGCACCCTCGCCCACGGCGACCTGGTCGTCACCGACGACTCCGGGATCATCGGCCTCGGCGGCGTCATGGGGGGCGCCGACACCGAGATCACCGACGCGACCACCCGCGTGCTCATCGAGGCCGCCCACTGGGACGCCGTCTCGATGTTCCGCACCGGTAAGCGGCACAAGATCTCCTCCGAGGCCGGCAAGCGCAACGAGCGTGGCGTCGACCCGACCGTCACCGAGGCCGCCGCCGACCGCGTCGTCGAGCTGCTCACGACCCACGGCGGCGGCACCGCCGCGCCCGGCGTCACCGTCGTCGGCTCCGCGCCCGCGCAGCCCACGATCGACATGGCCTCCGACCTGCCCGAGCGGATCACCGGGATGTCGGTCCCGCGCGAGACGACGCTCGCGCACCTGCGCGCCGTCGGCTGCATCGTCGACGAGGCGCGGGCCGAGGTCGCGACCCTGCTCACCGTCACCCCGCCGCCGTGGCGTCCCGACCTCACCGACCCCCACGACCTGGTCGAGGAGGTCGCCCGGGTCGTCGGCTACGACCAGGTGCCGTCGGTGCTGCCGAGGCCGGGTGCCGGCCGCGGGCTGACCCGCGAGCAGCGGCTGCGCCGTCGCGCCGGCCGCACCCTGGCCGGGGCGGGGCTCGTCGAGGTGATCAGCTTCCCGTTCGTCGGTGACGCCGTCCTCGACCAGCTCGGGCTGCCGGCCGACGACCCCCGGCGCCACACCGTGCGGCTCGCGAACCCGATCTCCTCGGAGGAGCCGGGCTACACGACCACGCTGCTGCCGGGCCTGCTCAGGGCCGCGGCCCGCAACCTGGGTCGCGGCGCCCCCGGCGTCGCCCTCTTCGAGACCGGCACCGTCGCGTTCCCCGCCGACCGCGGCCCGGCCCCGATCCACGGCGTCGACCGGCGCCCCACCGACGAGGAGCTCGCCCAGCTGTACGCCGCCATCCCGGTGCAGCCGCTGCACCTCGGCGTCGTCCTCGCCGGTGAGCGCGAGCGCGCCGGCTGGTGGGGCAGCGGTCGCGACTCCGCCTGGTCCGACGCCCTCGCCGTGGTCCGCCGGCTCGGCGCCGAGCTCGGCCTGGCGGTCGAGACCCGCGCCGCCGTCCGGGCGCCGTGGCACCCGGGCCGCTGCGCGGAGGTGCTCGTCGGTGGGCGGCCCGTCGGCCACGCCGGCGAGCTGCACCCGAAGGTCTGCGCGGCGTTCGACCTGCCGAGGCGCAGCGCGGCGGTCGAGATCGACCTCGACGTCGTGCTGGCCGAGGCCCGTGACGTCGTCCCGGGGCCGTCGTTCTCGTCCTACCCGCTCGCCAAGGAGGACGTCGCCCTCGTCGTCGACGACGCCGTCACGGTCGCCGCGGTCGAGGACGCGCTGCGGTCCGGGGCCGGCGAGCTGCTCGAGTCGATCCGACTCTTCGACGTCTACACCGGCGAGCAGGTCGGCAGCGGCCGGCGCTCGCTCGCCTTCGCGCTCCGCTTCCGCGCCCCCGACCGCACCCTCACCGAGCCGGAGACCAGCGCCGCCCGCGACGCAGCGGTCGCCGCGGCCGTGGAGCGCTGCGGTGCCGTCCAGCGATAGGCCGGGCCGACGTCGGTGAGCGGCCGTGGGATCGGGCTGCGGCTGCTCGCCGAGGTCTCGTACGCCGGCCGGGCCGTCACCGGTGAGCGCAGCCAGGCGCTGCTCGCCGTGCTGGCTGCCGCGCGCGGCCGGGTGGTGGGGGAGCGGGTGCTGGTCGAGGCCGTCTGGGGCCCCGACGACGTCCCCGCCAACCCCGCGAAGGCGCTCCAGGTCGTCGTCTCGCGGACCCGGACGCAGACCGCGCCGGAGACCGTGGTCCGGGCCGACGGCGGCTACCGGATCGGCCTGGCCCCCGACGACGTCGACCTGACGTCGCTCGCCGGGTCGGTCGACCTCGCCCGTCGTGCCGAGCAGGCCGGTGACCTCGTCGGGGCCCGTGACCACGCGCGGCCCGCGCTCGCCGTCCCGGTCGCGGACACCGGCGCCGCGCCGGACGCCGTCGAGGACGCCCGGACGACCGCACGCACCCTGCAGGCCGAGGCGGTCGGTGTCCTGGGCCGCGCGTGCTCGGCGCTCGGCGAGCACGCCGAGGCCCTCGCCCTGCTGCTCGGCGTGCCCGAGCCCGACGAGGCGACGCTGGCCGCGCTGCTGCGCAGCGAGGCCGCCGTGCACGGGGCGCCGACCGCGCTGGCGCGCTACGAGGCCCACCGCACCTCGGTGCGCGACCGCCTCGGCGTCGACCCCGGCCCCGCGCTCCAGGCCGTGCACGCCGACCTGCTCGCCGCCGACAACCCGGTCCGCACCGGCGTCCGGTTCGACGCCACCACGCTCGTCGGGCGCGACGACGACGTGCGGGCGCTGCGCGCCCTGGTGCGCGAGTCGCGGGTCACCTCCATCCTCGGGCCGGGTGGCCTCGGCAAGACCCGGCTGGCCCACCTGCTCGGCCGCGAGGCCGAGCAGCCCGTCGTCCACTTCGTCGAGCTCGCCGGCGTCGCCTCCCCGGACGACGTCGTCGGCGAGGTCGGCTCCGCGCTCGGCGTCCGCGACTCGGTGAGCGGACGGCGGGTGCTCACCGCCGAGCAGCGCGCCGACGTGCGCGGCCGGATCGCCCAGCAGCTCGACCAGGCGCCGACCCTGCTGATCCTCGACAACTGCGAGCACGTCGTCGCCGCCGTGGCCGACCTGGTCGCGGCCCTCGTCGCCTCCACCAGCCGCCTGCGGGTGGTCACGACGACGCGGGCGCCGCTGGCGATCGCCGCCGAGCGGGTCTTCGCGCTCCGCCAGCTCGACGAGGACGCCGCCGTGCTGCTGTTCCGGCAGCGCGCCGAGGCCGCCCGCCCCGGCGTCCGCCTCGACGAGGACGCCGTGCGCCGGGTGGTGGCCCGGCTCGACGGGCTCCCGCTCGCGATCGAGCTGGCCGCGGCGAAGGTCCGGGCGATGTCGGTCGCGGACATCGACCGCCGCCTCGACGACCGGTTCGCGCTGCTGCGCGGCCACGACCGCGGCGCACCCGACCGCCACCAGACCCTGCTCGCGGTCATCGACTGGTCCTGGAACCTGCTCGACGACGGTGACCAGCGCGCGCTGCGCCGGCTGTCGGTCTTCCACGACGGCTTCTCCCTCGACGGGGCCGAGGCGCTGGTCGGTCCCGAGGCGCTCGCCGCGCTGGAGTCGCTGGCCGGGCAGTCGCTGGTGACGGTGCGCGACGACGACGACGCGATGCGCTACCGGATGCTCGAGACGGTGCGCGAGTTCGGGCGCCAGCGCCTCGACGACGTCGACGAGCACGACGACGCCCGCTCGGCGCTGCGGGCCTGGGCGGTCGACGTCTCCGCCCGCGCCGCGACCGGCCTGTACGGACGGGACCAGGTGGCCGTCGTGCGTCGCCTGGTCGTGGAGGAGAACAACCTCGCCGACGTGCTCCGCGAGGCGCTCGCGCAGGGCGACCCGGAGACCGCCGTCGTCCTGCTGGGGGCGCTCGGCAGCTCGTGGACGATCCGGGGCGAGCACGCCCGGGTGATCGCCGTCCTCGACGCGTTCGAGCAGGTGGTGGACGGGTGGGACCCGCCCGCAGAGCTGGCCGACGCCACGGCGGGCGCGGCCGGCGTCCTGGTCATGAACACCGCGGTCGCCGAGATGACCCAGCCCCCGCGGGTCCGGGCCCTGTTCGAGCGCCTGGCGCCGGCGTCGCGCGACCCCGGCACCCGGGCGCTGTCGAGGCTGCTGTCGGCCTCCGACGAGATCACCGATCCCGACCTGATGGCCTTCGCCGACGACCCCGACCGCCACCTGGCGATGCTCGCGCTGCAGTGGTCGAGCCACGGCCTCGAGAACCGGGGCGACCCGGAGGGCGCGGCCGCCGCGGCGCTGCGCGCGCTCGACCTCTGGCGCGAGGACGACGGCCCGTGGACCCGGGCCCTGCAGCAGACCCAGCTCGCCGGGATCTACTCGCAGCTGGGACGCATGGACCTCGCCACCCCGCACGCCCACGCCGCGCTCGCCGTCCTCGACGCGCTCGAGGCCGACGACGACGCCATCCAGCTCCGGGCGATCCTGGCCTACGGCGCCATCCTCGCGGACCGCCTCGACGACGCCGAGCGGCTGCTCGACGAGATGGCCGCGCGCCGCAGCACCGGACTGTGGGGCGGCACCGTCGTCGTCCCCGCCACCCGCGCCGAGCTCGCGCTCGCCCGCGGCGAGGTGGCCGACGGTCTGGCGCTGTACGACGAGGCCGTCGCCCACGTGCGGGTGCTCCGGTTCCCGGGGTTCCGGATCGAGGAGGGCTTCGAGCCCTGGACCCTGTTCGCCGAGAGCGCCGCGCTCACCGCCCACGCCCGCCACGGCGGCGGCCGGGGTGGTGACCTGCTCCACCTGGCGCTGCTCGGCAAGGCCGAGCGGGTGCTCGACCCCGACCGGGTCCGCCTCGACCTGCCCGTGGTCGGCTGCGTGCTGCTCGGCCTGGGCGCGTGGGCGCTGCTGCGCGAGGGCGACGTCGACCGGGGCGTCGGACTGCTGGCCCTCGCCGAGCGCTGCTCCTACAGCCGCTACTCGCCCTCGATGGCCTGGGAGCCCCTCGCCGCCGCGGCCGAGGCCGCCGCCCCCGGCGAGCTCGACCGCGTGGTCGCGTCCTACGACGGCCGCCGCGGCGCCGACGTCGTCGCCGCGGCCCGCGCCGCCCTCGCGCGGCTGGGGTAGGGCCGGCCGGCCGCGCGCGCCGGCCGCCCCGGCCGGGTCACACCGTCCGGCTGTAGGAGCGCACCGCGAGCGGCGCGAAGACCGCGACGACGACTGCGCAGCCGAGCAGCGCCCACGCGACCTCGCCGGTCACCGCGCCGTCGTTCATCAGGTCGCGCACGGCGGAGACGACGTGGCTGACCGGGTTGACCCGCACGAAGGCGGCGAGCCAGCCCGGGAGGGTGTCGACCGGCACGAAGGCGTTCGAGAGGAACGTCAGCGGGAACATGATCATCATCGAGATGCCCTGCACGCTCTGCGCGGTCCGCGCGACCGTGCCGAGCCAGGTGAAGATCCAGGCCAGCGACCAGCCCGCGACGACGGTGAGCAGCATGCCGGCCAGGACGCCGAGCGGGCCGCCGCCGGGGCGGTAGCCCATCAGCAGGCCCACGGCGACGGTGAGCGTCGCGGCGATCGCGTAGCGCAGCAGGTCGGCCACCATCGGCCCGGCGAGCGGCGCGATCCGGGCGATAGGCAGCGACTGGAAGCGGTCGAAGACACCCTTGTCCATGTCCTCGCGCAGCTGGATGCCGGTGGCCATGCAGGCGGTCAGCGCCGTCTGGGCCAGGATGCCCGGGATGATCAGCGGCAGGTACGCCGCGACGCCGCCCGAGATCGCCCCGCCGAAGATGTAGGCGAACATCGCGGTGAAGAGGATCGGCTGGAAGGTCACGTCGAAGAACTGCTCCGGGTTGCGGCGCATCTTCTTCGTCGCGCGCCACGCCATCGAGAGCGTCTGGCTCACGGTGTCGCGCAGCGAGACGTGGGGCGCGAGCACCCGCTCGGCGGTCGCCGACCCGGGGTCGGCGGAGGGAAGGAGCGTCGTCATGTCAGGAGGCCTCCGGGGTCGTGGTGGTCTCGTCGTCGGTGGGCCGGCCGGTGAGGGCGAGGAACACCTCGTCGAGAGTGGGTTTCGCGACGCTGACCGACGCGATCGAGATCTGCGCCTGCCGCAGCGCGATGAGGACGTCGGCGGCGCGGTCGGCGTCGGTGAGCGCGACGTTGAGGCCGCCGGACTCCGGTGTCAGGGCCGGCTCCTCGCCCAGGAGCCGGCGGACGACGTCCGCGGCGTCGGCGGAGCGCGTCGTGTCGGCGAGCCTCAGCTGGAGCGTCGAGGTCCCGACGCCGGACTTGAGCTGGTCGGGCGTGCCCTCCGCCACGGTCCGGCCGTGGTCGATGACCGCGATCCGGTCGGCGAGCTGGTCGGCCTCGTCGAGGTACTGCGTCGTCAGCAGCACGGTGCAGCCGTCGGCCACCAGCGAGCGGATGGTGTCCCACATCTGGCCGCGGGTGCGCGGGTCGAGCCCGGTGGTCGGCTCGTCGAGGAAGATCAGCGGGGGACGGGTGATGAGGCTGGCCGCGAGATCGAGACGGCGGCGCATGCCCCCGGAGAACTGGGAGATCGGCCGGTCGGCCGCGGTCTCCAGCTCGAAGCTCGCGAGCAGCTCCTCGGCGGTCGCCCTCGCGCGCCGCGAGGGGATGCCCTGCAGCCGGGCGAAGAGCCACAGGTTCTCGCGGGCGGTGAGGTTCTCGTCGACGGAGGCGTACTGGCCGGTGACGCCGACGAGCTGACGCACCTCGTGGCCGCGGCGGCGGACGTCGACGCCGAAGATGCTGGCCTCCCCGCCGTCGATCGGCAGGAGGGTGGCCAGCATCCGGATCATGGTGGTCTTGCCGGCGCCGTTGGGCCCCAGGACGCCGAACACCTCGCCGCGGCGCACCTGCAGGTCGATGCCGTCGACGGCATTGACGCCACCGAAGGTCTTGACCAGGCCGGTGGCGTGGACGGCCAGGTCGTGCGTGTCGCCGCCGGGGACGGCCCCGTGCGGAGCGGGGAGCGTGAGTCGGTTCATGCCGGCCAGACTGTGCCGGGCCGGTTTCAGGTCGCCTTCACGCCGGTTTCACGCCCCGGCGGGGGTGCGGCACAGGCCGCGACCGTCTCCGGCCGGCGGCGCGCGGGGACGTCACGTTGACACCGGCGACGGGCCCCCGCCAGGGTGGTCGCTCGTCGCACCTGGTGGTGCGCCCGAGCAACGAGGGACCGACGGAGGAGCTGCATGCCGGACCTGTTCATCGGCGGCCGGTGGCGGGCTGCGACCGAGGGAGGGACGCGGGAGATCCGCTGCCCGGCCGACGGGTCCCTGGTCGGCACGGTCGACGAGGCGTCGGCGCTCGACACGCTCGACGCGATCGGCGCCGCCCGGGTGGCCTTCGACCTCGGACCGTGGCCGGGGCTGAGCGTCGCGGAGCGCGCAGCGGTCCTGACCCGCGTCGCCGACCTGCTCGAGCGGGACAGGGCGGCGATCGCCCGCGCCGAGTCGCTCGACACCGGCAAGCGCCTGGTCGAGAGCGAGTACGACGTCGACGACGTGGTCTCGGTCTTCCGGCACTACGCCACCTCCGTGACCGACGAGCCGCGCACTATCGACACCGGGCGGGACGACGCCCACTCGGTCGTGGTGCACGAGCCGGTCGGCGTCTGCGGCCTGATCACGCCGTGGAACTACCCGCTGCTCCAGACCTCCTGGAAGGTGGCGCCGGCCCTGGTCGCGGGCTGCACGTTCGTGCTCAAGCCGAGCGAGATCACCCCCCACACGGCGATCCACCTGGTGCGGATCCTGGAGGAGGCCGGGGTGCCGCCGGGCGTCGCGAACCTCGTCCTCGGTGCCGGCCCCTCCGCCGGAGCCCCGCTGGCCGAGGATCCCCGCGTCGACCTGGTGTCGTTCACCGGCGGCCTGAGCACGGGCAAGCAGCTGATGGCCACGGCGTCCGGCACGGTCAAGAAGGTCGCGCTGGAGCTCGGGGGCAAGAACCCCAACATCGTCTTCGCGGACGCCGACGTCGAGGCCGCCCTCGACCTCGCCCTCACCGCGGTGTTCCTGCACTCCGGGCAGGTCTGCTCGGCCGGCGCCCGGCTGCTGGTCCACGAGGACCTGCACGACCGCTTCGTCGACGAGCTCGTCGCCCGCGCGGAGCGGATCAGGCTCGGCGGGCCCTTCGACGAGCACGCCGAGACCGGCCCGCTCACGAGCGCGGCGCACCGCGACAAGGTCGAGGCCTACGTCGCCGCCGGGCTCGCCGAGGGCGCCGTGCTGCGCTGTGGCGGACGGCGTCCCGACGACCCGGCGCTGGCCGACGGCTTCTACTACCTGCCGACCGTCCTGGACGGGTGCTCCTCGTCGATGGCGGTGACGTCGGAGGAGTCCTTCGGGCCGGTGCTGACCGTGGAGACCTTCGCCGACGAGGACGAGGCGGTCGCCCTGGCCAACGACTCGATCTTCGGCCTGGCCGGGGCCGTGTGGACCACCGACGAGGCGCTGGCGCGGCGGGTGGCGGCCCGGCTGCGGATGGGGACGGTGTGGATCAACGACTACCACCCCTACGTCGCCCAGGCCGAGTGGGGCGGCTACAAGCAGTCCGGCATCGGCCGCGAGCTCGGCGCCGCCGGCCTCGAGGAGTACCGCGAGACCAAGCACATCTGGACCAACACCGCACCGGCGCCGCAGCACTGGTTCCGCCCGGCCGCCGACCCCTCGGCACCAGCGAGCTCCTGACGCTCCGGAGGTCGGGCGAGGGAGCGCCAGCGAGCGCCGACGAGACCCCGGGCCGGCTCAGTCCAGCGGCGGGCTGACGGCGGCGAGCAGGGCGTCGAACGCCGCTGGGTCTCCCTCGACGGTGATGCCGTCGCGCTCGCGCCGCTTCCACAGCCACGCGTCGACGTGGGCGGCGGTGCCGGCGACGACGGCGTCCGGCTCGGTGCCGGGGTCGGCGACGAGCAGCACGTGCGGCCCGTCGTAGACCTTCCCGGACTCGGGGTGGGTCCCGAGGAAGGTGCACGGCTGGGTCCAGAGGGCGTGGCCGGTGTCGGTGAGGTCGACGCGCACGTGCCGGGCGCCGGGCTCGATCCGACCCCACTCGGGCGCCTCGCCGCCGTACATCACCTCCAGCAGCTCCGCGACGCCGTCGGCCGCGAGGGCCGGGTCGAGCGGTGACTCGACGCCGGCGGTCTGCTCGGCGTCGAGCCGGTGGATCAACGACTCGTGCGCCTGGCGGCGGTAGGTGAAGCCCACGGTCTGCTCCGGCGCCCAGGTCCAGGCGGCCTCGGTCGGCTCGGCCCGGGCGAGCGCGTCGACCAGCGACGCCGAGCTCTGGGCGTGCTGCTCCACCAGCCCGGCGTGCGTGTCGGCGCGGCCGCGCCGGAGCTCGTCGTCGGGCGGCCCGCCCGGCCGTCGCCGGACGACCTCGCTCCAGAACCACTGCACCTCGGAGTGGTGCCACAGCAGGTCGTCGGCGCTCCAGTCGGGGCAGGCCGGGACCCGGGCCTCGGGATCACAGTCGGCGAGGACGGCGGCGAGCCGGGCGGACTCCGAGCGGATACGGTCGAGGTAGTCGGGGAAGGCGAGACGCGTCATGTCCTCACGGTAGGCGCGGGCGCCGACAGGCGCCGGGACCCGTCGCGTGGACCACCCCGATGTGCATGAACATTCATCAGACTGTATTGTCATGCGCATGACGACGAAGTCGCGCGTAGCCGTCGCGGGCGCCAGCGGGTACGCCGGGGGCGAGGTCCTGCGGATCCTGCTCGGCCACCCCGCGGTCGAGATCGGCGCCCTGACGGCCGGCTCCAACGCCGGTGAGAACCTCGGCCCGCTCCAGCCACACCTGGTGCCGCTGGCCGACCGGGTCCTGGAGCCGACGACGGTCGAGGTCCTCGCGGGCCACGACGTCGTCTTCCTCGCGCTGCCGCACGGCCAGTCGGCGGTGATCGCCGAGGCGCTCGGCGACGACGTCGTGGTGATCGACTGCGGCGCCGACTTCCGGCTCGAGGACCCCGCCGCGTGGGAGAGGTTCTACGGCGGCCCGCACGCTGGCACCTGGGCCTACGGGCTCCCCGAGCTCCCCGGCCGGCGCGACGCGCTGCGGGGCGCCACGCGCATCGCCGTCCCCGGCTGCTACCCGACCGTGTCGTCGCTGACCCTCGCGCCCGCGCTCGGCGCAGGTCTGGTCGAGCCCGACCTCGTGGTCGTCGCCGCCTCCGGCACCAGCGGCGCCGGCAAGGCCGCGAAGACCCACCTGCTCGGCAGCGAGGTGCTGGGCAACGCCAGCGCGTACGGCGTCGGCGGGGTGCACCGCCACACGCCCGAGATCACCCAGAACCTCCAGCCCCTCGCCGGGGCCGGCGTCGTCCGGGTCAGCTTCACCCCGCTGCTCGTGCCGATGTCGCGCGGGATCCTCGCCACCTGCTCGGCCCCGCTCCGCGGGGCCGCGGGCAGCATCACCGCCGACGACGCGCACGCCGCGTACGTGAAGGCCTACGCCGACGAGCCGTTCGTGCACGTCCTGCCGCCCGGCTCGTGGCCGCAGACCCAGTCGGTGCTCGGCTCGAACGCCGTGCACCTGCAGGTCACCGTCGACGAGGCGGCCGGCCGACTGGTCGCCGTCGGAGCCGTCGACAACCTCGCCAAGGGCACCGGCGGCGCAGCCGTGCAGTGCCTCAACCTCGCCCTGGGTCTCGAGGAGACCCTGGGCCTGACGACAGTGGGAATCGCACCGTGAACACCGACAACCCGACCGACGTCCCGACCGACGGCCTGCTCACCATCGAGCAGTTCCCCGAGAAGATCGCCGTCCTCAAGCTCGCCTCGGGCGCCGACATCCCCGAGTGGGCCGAGTCGTCCTCGATCTTCTCGATCACCGCGACCGCGGCGGCGACCACGGTCGTCTGCGCCGGGCGCAGCGTGCCGAAGAAGGTGCCTGGAGTGCGGGGGCTGATCGGGTTCCAGGCCGCCGGCGCGGCCGGTGCCGCCGACACCGCCGGCGTGCTGGTGGGTCTGCTCGAGCCGCTCGCGGAGGAGTCGATCGCGGTGCAGGTGCTCACCGCCTACGACCACGTCTGGATGCTGGTCTCGGCCGACGCCGCCGAGCGCGCGGGCGAGGCGTGGCGACGACGAGGACACACCGTCGTCCTCGCCACGCCCGCCTGACCACACAGACCAGGAACCGCCATGAGCATCACCACCCCCGCCGGTTTCTCGGCCGCCGGCGTCGCCGCCGGGCTGAAGTCCACCGGCGCCAAGGACCTCGCCCTCGTCGTCAACCACGGCCCGACGTTCGACTCCGCCAGCGTCTTCACCGCCAACCGCTGCAAGGCGAACCCCGTGCTGTGGAGCCAGGAGGTCGTCAAGGACGGCGTCGTGCGCGCCGTCGTCCTCAACTCCGGCGGTGCCAACTGCTACACCGGCCACGAGGGCTTCCAGACCACCCACGCGGTCGCCGAGCGCGTCGGGGAGACCGTCGGCATCGGCGCGGTCGACGTCGTCGTCTGCTCGACCGGCCTCATCGGCCTGGCCAACTCGCGCGAGGACCTCCTCGCCGGCGTCGATGCCGCGCAGGCCGCGCTCTCTCCCGACGGCGGCGACGACGCCGCCCACGCGATCATGACCACCGACTCGGTCAGCAAGCAGGCCGTCGTCGAGGGGGCGGGCTGGAGCATCGGCGGCATGGCCAAGGGCGCCGGCATGCTCGCGCCTCAGCTCGCGACCATGCTGGTCGTCGTCACCACCGACGCCGTCGTCCCGGCCACCGACCTGGACGTCGCGTTGCGCGCGGCGACCCGGGTCAGCTTCGACCGGCTCGACTCCGACGGCTGCATGTCGACCAACGACACCGTCACGGTCCTCGCCTCCGGCGCCAGCGGCATCACGCCGTCGCTGCCCGACTTCACCGAGGCGCTCACCCAGCTGTGCACCGACCTCGCGATGCAGCTGCTCCGCGACGCCGAGGGCGCCGACCACGAGATCGCGATCACGACGGTCAACGCCGCCTCCACCGACGACGCCGTCGAGGTCGGCCGCAGCGTCGCCCGCAGCAACCTCTTCAAGGCCGCGGTCTTCGGCAAGGACCCCAACTGGGGCCGCGTCCTGGCCTCCCTCGGGACGACGTCCGCGGCGTTCGACCCCGCCGACCTCGACGTCGCCATGAACGGCGTCTGGGTCTGCCGGAGCTCGACCCCGGCCGAGGACCCCGCCCTCGTCGACCTCGCCCCGCGCGAGGTCAGCGTGACCATCGACCTCAAGGCCGGCGGCGAACGCGCCACCGTCTGGACCAACGACCTCACCCACGCCTACGTCCACGAGAACAGCGCCTACTCCTCATGAACACCACTGCGAACGACCCGTCACGGCACGACCCCTCGCGGCCGGACCCCGCCAAGGCCCGCACCCTCGCGGGCGCGCTGCCCTGGCTGAAGCGCTACCACGGCAAGATCGTGGTGGTGAAGTACGGCGGCAACGCCATGACCGACGACACGCTCAAGCGTGCCTTCGCCGAGGACGTCGTGTTCCTGCGGCTGGCCGGCTTCAAGCCGGTCGTCGTCCACGGCGGGGGGCCGCAGATCTCGGCGATGCTCGACCAGCTCGGCATCGAGTCGGAGTTCCGCGGCGGCCTGCGGGTCACGACGCCGGAGGCGATGGACGTCGTCCGGATGGTCCTCGTCGGCAAGGTGCAGCGCGAGCTCGTCGGCCTGATCAACGAGCACGGCCCGCTCGCGGTGGGGCTCTCGGGCGAGGACGCCCAGCTCTTCACCGCCACCCCGACCAACACGGTCGTCGACGGCGAGGAGGTCGACCTCGGCCTGGTCGGGGAGGTCACCCACGTGCGCCCCGAGGCGGTCCTCGACATCATCGGCGCCGGACGGATCCCGGTCGTCTCGAGCGTCGCGCCCGACGCCGACGGCCTGGTCCACAACGTCAACGCCGACTCGGCGGCCGCGTCCCTCGCCCTCGCGCTCGGCGCCGAGAAGCTCCTCGTCCTCACCGACGTGGAGGGACTGTTCCTCGACTGGCCGAGCTCCGAGGACGTGATCGGCGAGATCAGCCCCGAGGCGCTCGCCGAGATCCTCCCGAGCCTGGCCAGCGGGATGGTCCCGAAGATGAAGGCCTGCCTCCAGGCCGTCCAGGGCGGCGTCCCGCGTGCCACCGTGGTCGACGGCCGCGAGGCACACGCCGTGCTGCTCGAGCTGTTCACCCAGGAGGGCGTCGGCACGCAGGTGCTGCCCGGCGTCGAGACCAAGACCCGGAAGGCGAGGGACGCCGGTGAGTGACGCCACGCCCGGACAGGCCTGGGGGGCGCGCCACGCGGCGTCGATGATGAACGCCTTCGGCCCGCCGAGGCTCACCCTCGCCCGCGGCGCGGGTGCCCACGTGTGGGACACCGACGGCACGGAGTACGTCGACCTGCTCGGCGGCATCGCCGTGAACGCCCTGGGCCACGGCCACCCCGCGCTCGTCGAGGCCGTCACGGCCCAGCTGTCGACCCTCGGCCACATCTCCAACTTCTTCGCCAGCGCCCCGCAGGTCGAGCTCGCCGAGCGGCTCCTGGCCCTGCTGGGCGGTGACGACCGGCCGGCCGGGGGCAAGGTCTTCTTCACCAACTCCGGCACCGAGGCGGTCGAGGCGGCGTTCAAGCTCACCCGCCGCACGGGTCGCACCCACGTTGTCGCCGCCGAGGGCGGGTTCCACGGCCGCACGATGGGTGCGCTCGCGCTGACCTCCAAGGAGGCCTACCGGACGCCGTTCGAGCCGCTCCCGGGGCACGTCACCTTCGTCCCGTACGGCGACGCGGAGGCGCTGGCCGCGGCGGTCACCGACGAGACCGCCGCCGTCCTGCTCGAGCCGATCCAGGGCGAGGCCGGTGTCGTCGTCCCGCCGGACGGCTACCTGGCCCGTGCCCGCGAGACCACCACCGAGCACGGCGCGCTGCTGTGGTTCGACGAGATCCAGACCGGCGCCGGCCGCACGGGCCTCTGGTTCGAGCACCAGCGCAGCGGCGTGGTGCCCGACGTCGTCACCCTGGCCAAGGGCCTGGCCGGCGGGTTCCCGATCGGCGCGTGCCTCGCGCTCGGGGCGAGCGCCGACCTCATCCAGCCCGGCAACCACGGCTCCACCTTCGGGGGCAACCCGGTGGCCTGCGCGGCCGCGCTCGCCGTCCTGGGCACGATCGAGGCCGAGGGACTGCTCGAGCACGCCACGGCGCTCGGTCGGAGGCTGCGTGACGGGTTGCGCACCGACCCCCGGGTCACCGAGGTCCGCGGCGAGGGGCTGCTGATCGGGCTCGACCTGGCCGCCGACGCCTCCGCCGAGGTGGCCGCGGCCGCCCTCGCGCACGGCTTCATCGTCAACAACCCGACACCGCGGCGGATCAGGCTCGCGCCGCCGCTCGTCCTCACCGACGACGACGCCACGGCGTTCCTGGCGGCGTGGCCGGCGATCCTCGATGACGCGATGGGGGAGAGCCCGTGACGATCCGACACTTCCTGCGCGACGACGACCTCACGCCCGCCGAGCAGGCGCGGCTGCTCGACCTCGCCGCCGAGATGAAGGCGCTGCCGTACTCCCGCCGGCCGCTCGCGGGGCCGCGCTCGGTCGCGATGATCTTCGACAAGCCGACCCTGCGCACGCAGGTCTCCTTCGGCGCCGGCATCGCCGAGCTCGGCGGCAACCCGATGCTCGTCGAGGGCAGGCTGGCCGGCATCGGCGTCCGCGAGTCCGTCGAGGACGTCGCCCGCGTCCTCGGGCGCCAGGTGGCGGTCGTGGTGTGGCGCACCTTCCACCAGGGCGACCTCGACACGATGGCCGCGCACGCCGGCGTCCCCGTCGTGAACGCGCTCACCGACGACTTCCACCCCTGCCAGCTCATCGCCGACCTGCTGACCGTGCGCGAGCACCTGGGTGGTCTCGCCGGACGAACCGTCGCCTTCGTCGGCGACGCGGCCTGCAACATGGGCAGCTCCTGGCTGCTGGCCGGAGCCACCGCCGGCATGCACGTGCGCGTGTCGGCTCCGGCCGGCTACGCCCCGCGGGCCGCGATGGTCGAGCGGGCGAGCGAGATCGCCGCGACCACCGGCGGGTCCGCGACCGTCGTGGCGGAGCCCGAGAAGGCGGTCGCCGGCGCCGACGTCGTCGTCACCGACACCTGGATCTCGATGGGCAAGGAGGCCGAGGAGGCCGCCCGCGCCGAGGTGCTCGCGCCCTACTCGTTGACGCCGGCGCTGATGGCGCTCGCCCGTCCCGACGCCATCGCCCTGCACTGCCTGCCGGCCTACCGCGGCAAGGAGATCGCCGCCGAGGTGCTCGACGGGCCGCAGAGCGTCGTGTGGGACGAGGCCGAGAACCGACGCCACGCGCAGAAGGCCGTGCTCGCGTTCCTGCTCGAGGAGTCGCGGTGACCGCCCAGGCCCAGACCGGGAGCGCCCGGGTCCCGGTCACCAAGAACGCCCGCCACCAGCGGATCGTCGACCTGGTCACCCACCACGAGGTGCACTCGCAGGCCGAGCTGGCCGGGCTGCTGGGCGACGAGGGGCTCCGGGTCACGCAGGCGACCCTGTCGCGCGACCTCGTCGAGCTCGACGCGCTCAAGGTCCGCTCGGCCTCCGGGTCGCTGGTCTACGCCGTCCCCGGCGAGGGCGGCGACCGCCGCCTGCAGTCGCCGGGGGAGACCGTGGCCGCCGTGGCCCGGCTGGCCCGGCTCTGCGGCGAGCTGCTGGTCAGCGCCGACCACAGCGCCAACCTCGTCGTCCTGCGCACCCCGCCCGGCGCCGCCCAGTTCCTGGCCTCGGCCTTCGACCGGGCCGAGTTGCCCGACGTCCTCGGCACCATCGCCGGCGACGACACGGTCCTGGTCATCGGCCGCGACCCGGCGGGGGGCGAGTCGCTCGCCCGCCGCTTCCTGTCGCTCGCGGCACCCACCGACACGCACCACGAACCCAAGGAGCACCAGTGAGCAAGGTCCTGACGTCCCTCCCCGTCGGCGAGCGGGTCGGCATCGCCTTCTCGGGCGGCCTCGACACCTCCGTCGCCGTCGCCTGGATGCGGGCCAAGGGTGCGATCCCGTGCACCTACACCGCCGACATCGGCCAGTACGACGAGCCCGACATCGCCGGCGTCCCCGGTCGCGCGCTCGAGTACGGCGCCGAGCTGGCCCGCCACGTCGACATCAAGCCCCAGCTCGTCGAGGAGGGACTGGCCGCCCTCGCGTGCGGCGCCTTCCACATCCGCTCCGGCGGCCGCACCTACTTCAACACCACGCCGCTCGGGCGCGCGGTCACCGGCACGATCCTGGTCCGTGCGATGCACGACGACGGGGTCGACATCTGGGGCGACGGGTCGACGTTCAAGGGCAACGACATCGAGCGGTTCTACCGCTACGGGCTGCTCGCCAACCCGAACCTCCGCATCTACAAGCCCTGGCTCGACGCCGACTTCGTCAGCGAGCTCGGCGGCCGCGCCGAGATGAGCCAGTGGCTGGTCGAGAACGGGCTGCCCTACCGCGACAGCACCGAGAAGGCCTACTCCACCGACGCCAACATCTGGGGCGCCACGCACGAGGCGAAGACCCTCGAGCACCTCGACGTCTCGCTCGAGACCGTCGAGCCGATCATGGGCGTGAAGTTCTGGGACCCGTCGGTCGCCATCGACACCGAGGACGTCACGATCCGCTTCGAGCGCGGCCGTCCGGTCGAGATCGACGGGAAGGTCTTCGACGGGCCCGACGGGGCCGTCGAGCTGGTCCACCACGCCAACGCGATCGGCGGTCGGCACGGGCTCGGCATGTGCGACCAGATCGAGAACCGGATCATCGAGGCCAAGTCGCGCGGCATCTACGAGGCGCCGGGCATGGCGCTGCTGTGGATCGCCTACGAGCGGCTCCTCAACGCCATCCACAACGAGGACACGATCGCCAGCTACCACGCGGAGGGACGCCGGCTCGGCCGGCTGCTCTACGAGGGTCGTTGGCTCGACCCGCAGGCGCTGATGCTGCGGGAGTCGATCCAGCGCTGGATCGCCTCGGTCGTGACCGGCGAGGTGACGATCCGGCTGCGGCGCGGCGAGGACTACACGGTCCTGCGCACCGACGGGCCGGCGTTCTCCTACCACCCCGACAAGCTCTCGATGGAGCGCACCGAGAACGCCGCCTTCGGCCCGACCGACCGGATCGGGCAGCTCACGATGCGCAACCTCGACATCGCCGACTCCCGCGCCAAGCTCGAGCTGTACGCCGACCAGCCGCACGACCAGGGTCACGTGCTCGTCGAGAACGGCACTCTGTTCGGCGAGATCGAGAGCGGCGGCTACGACCGGATCACCGCCAACCCGAACGCCGGCCGCGACACCAGCGACGAGGCGCTGGACGCCGCGGCGATGGAGTTCGGTACCGACTGATGGGCGAGGTCAGCACGACCAACGAGGGCAAGCTGTGGGGCGGCCGGTTCGAGGGCGGGCCGTCGCCCGAGCTCGAGCGGCTCTCCCGCTCGACCCACTTCGACTGGCGCCTCGCGCTCTACGACATCGCCGGCTCGCACGCCCACGCCAAGGCGCTCGGTGCCGCGGGACTGCTCACCGAGCCGGAGGAGAACGAGCTGCACCGGGGCCTCGACGTGCTCGCCGGGGCGTTCACCGCGGGCCGGTTGCGGCCGGCGGAGTCCGACGAGGACGTGCACGGTGCGCTGGAGCGGCTCCTGATCGAGGAGGTCGGCGCCGACGTCGGCGGCAAGCTCCGCGCGGGCCGCTCGCGCAACGACCAGATCGCCACCCTGTTCCGGTGCTACCTGCTCGACCACGGCCGGGTGGTGGCCGCCCTGGTCCTCGACCTCGTCGACGCACTCGCGGAGCAGGCCGAGACCCACCTCGGCGCGATCATGCCGGGCCGCACCCACCTCCAGCACGCGCAACCGGTGCTGCTGTCCCACCACCTCCTGGCGCACGCGTGGACGCTGCTGCGCGACGTCGACCGGCTCGGTGACTGGCACGCCCGGGTGGTGTCGGACTCGCCGTACGGCTCCGGGGCGCTCGCAGGCCAGAGCCTGGGGCTCGATCCGGTGCTGGTGGCCACCGAGCTGGGCTTCACGGGGTCGAGCGCCAACTCGATCGACGGCACGGCCTCGCGCGACTTCGTGGCGGAGTTCGCCTTCGTGTGCGCCCAGACGGGCATCGACGTCTCCCGCCTCGCCGAGGAGATCATCGTCTGGGCGACCCGCGAGTTCGACTTCGTGACGCTGCACGACTCGTGGTCGACGGGGTCGAGCATCATGCCGCAGAAGAAGAACCCCGACATCTCCGAGCTGGCACGCGGCAAGGCCGGACGGCTGGTGGGCAACCTGACGGGCCTGCTCACCACGCTCAAGGCGCTGCCGCTGGCCTACAACCGCGACCTCCAGGAGGACAAGGAGCCGGTCTTCGACTCCCTCGACACGCTCGAGGTGCTGCTCCCGGCGTTCACCGGTCAGGTGGCCACGCTCGTCTACAACACCGAGCGGATGGCCGAGCTCGCCCCGCAGGGGTTCTCACTGGCCACCGACATCGCCGAGTGGCTGGTGCGCGAGGGGACGCCGTTCCGGATCGCCCACGAGCTGGCCGGGGCGTGCGTCCGCGCGGCGGAGGCCAAGGGCACCGACCTCGACGGCCTCACCGACGAGGAGTTCGCCGCGATCTCGCCCGTGCTGACGCCGCAGGTGCGGCTCGTGCTCACCGCCGAGGGCTCGGTCGCCTCGCGCGACGGGCGTGGCGGCACCGCTCCGGTCCGGGTCCGCGAGCAGCTGGCCGAGCTGCGGGCACTCTCGGCCACCCACCGTGAGCGACTGGCCTGACCTCCTCGGCCCCGCCGAGGAGGTGGCGCCGAGACTCCTCGGCGCCGTGCTCCGTCTCGGCGACGTCGCCGTGCGCCTGACCGAGGTCGAGGCCTACGCCGGCACCGCCGACCCCGGCTCGCACGCGTTCCGGGGACCGACCCCGCGCACCCGGATCATGTTCGGGCCCGCGGGGTCGCTCTACTGCTACCTCAGCTACGGGATGCACGTGTGCGCCAACGTGGTGGTGGGGGAGGAGGGCACCGCCGCCGCGGTGCTGCTCCGCGCCGGCGAGGTGGTCGCCGGTCACGACGCGGTCGCCGACCGCCGACCGGGCGTGGCCGGGAGGGACCTGGCCCGGGGGCCGGCCCTCCTCTGCCGGGCGCTGGGCATCGGCCTGGCGCACGACGGCACCGACCTCCGGCGGGGACCGGTCACCCTCGAGATGGGGGAGCCGGCCGCCGCCCACGAGCGCGGACCGCGGACCGGCCTGCGCCGCGCGCCCGACCGGCCGTGGCGGTTCTGGGTCCCGGGCGACCCGACCGTCTCGGCGTACCGACGGCACCCGCGAGCGGTCGTAGAGCCCGGAACGACGGGCTAGAGCACGCTTCGGAGGACCCGATTTTGCATGACCCGGGGACGTGCTCTAACGTTCTGTTCGTCGCGGTGAGCGACTCCCAGTCGGGGCCAGGAGGCCCAAGAACGATGGGAGTCTGCACGCCCGGCACCCGGCCGGACCGGCCGCCGAAACCTCGAGTTGACGCGGTGGAGATGGCCAGGTAAGGTTTCACAGGTTGCGCCAGATCGGGTCTCGCAAGGATCTTGAGGGCGTGTGCGTCTGATGTTTGAGAACTCAACAGTGTGTCATAGTCGACGGATTAGTTTGTATGTCCTGTCCTCTTTTCTTGAGGGTTTGGATGGTTTTTTTCGGCAATGATTCTGGCGAAAGCTAGTGTC
>NZ_SPUJ01000007.1 GCF_004522105.1 Nocardioides sp. 1609 | reverse complement strand
GAACGTCTCCGACCTCGTCGAGGTCGAGGTCCCCCGCACCGTCCAGCTCTTCGCCCCCGTCGTGACCGCCGACAACGTCGACGAGTACCTCCCCACCGCGTTCAAGTCCTGACCCACTGAACACCCGTCCGTCCCGGACCGCCGCCCCCGGCGGTCCGGGACGAACGGACGTCCGACGTTTGGAGCCCCACCATGACCAGCCCGCTCAACCTCGGTGCCGACGGCGGTCCCGACCCTCGTCGCCTCAACGTCGGCATGGTCGGCCACGCCTTCATGGGCGCGGCCCACTCGCAGGCGTGGCGTTCCGCCGGACGCTTCTTCGACCTTCCCCTCCACCCGGTGATGCAGGTCCTCGGCGGGCGCGACGTCGCCCGCACCGCGGCTGCCGCCGAGCGTCTCGGGTGGCGCGACTGCGAGACCGACTGGCGCCGGCTGGTCCAGCGCGACGACGTCGACCTGGTCGACATCTGCACCCCGGGTGACACCCACGCCGAGATCGCGATCGCGGCACTCGAGGCGGGCAAGCACGTGCTCTGCGAGAAGCCGCTGGCCAACTCGGTCGCCGAGGCCGAGGACATGGTCCGCGCGGCCGAGGCCGCCGCCGTCCACGGCGTGCGCGCCATGGTCGGCTTCACCTACCGCCGCGTCCCGGCCATCGCGCTGGCGCGCCGGATGGTGGCCGAGGGGCGGCTGGGCGACATCCGCCACGTCCGCGCCCAGTACCTGCAGGACTGGATCGCCGACCCCGAGGCGCCGCTGTCGTGGCGCCTGGAGCGGGACAAGGCGGGCTCCGGTGCGCTCGGCGACATCGGCGCCCACATCATCGACCTGGCCCAGCACATCACCGGCGACCTCATCGCCGAGGTCTCCGGGCAGCTCGAGACCTTCGTCAAGGAGCGCCCGCTCGCCGCGGAGCACGCCGGCCTCTCCGGCACCGCCTCGACCGAGCGGGGCCAGGTGACCGTCGACGACGCCGCGCTGTTCCTCGCCCGGTTCCGCGGCGGCGCCGCCGGCGTCTTCGAGGCGACCCGCTTCGCCACCGGCCGCAAGAACGCGATCCGGCTGGAGCTCAACGGGTCGAAGGGGAGCCTCGCCTTCGACTTCGAGGACATGAACGTCCTGGAGTACTTCGACGCCGAGGAGCCCGACGAGACCGCCGGGTTCCGCCGGATCCTCGTCACCGAGCCCACGCACCCGTACGTCGCCGCGTGGTGGCCCCCGGGCCACGGGCTCGGCTACGAGCACGGCTTCACCCACCAGGTCGTCGACCTGGTCTCGGCGATCGCCGCCGGCACCGACCCCGCGCCCGGCTTCGCCGAGGGCCTCCAGGTCCAGCGCGTCCTGGGTGCCGTCGAGTCCAGCTCCGACACCCGGCAGTGGCAGCAGGTCCCCGCGTGAGGGAGACCCTCCCGCACTGAGACGCCCCACCCGCCCGACCCGGTACGCCCCCAGGCGTGCCGGGTCGTCGGCATGCACCCCTTCTGTGCCACCGACTTGCCAAAATAAGACGACGCCCAGCGCACTTATGTATTGACGTCGGCAAAACTCTCTCCCTAGTGTGACGACCGTCACGGGTGGCTCCTCGGGCCCCCGGTCTTCGCGAAAGGGCGATCTGCGCGCATGGCACACGATTCGGCACTCCCCGGGGGCAGTCGCCCTCGCCGTTCCCACCCTGCGGCCGGGCACGGCACCGCGCCCGCCCCGCGGCGCGGACTCGCCGTCGCCGTGGTGCTGGCCCTGGCCGCGGGACTGTTCGGCATGCTCCCGGCCCGCGCCGAGGCGGCCCCCGCCGCCACCCTGCCCGACGTCGCCGTCGCAGCCGCTGCCCCCGCCGCGGCGGCCGCGCCCGACCTCAGCAAGTTCCAGAAGGTCGTGCTGGGTCAGGGGAGCACCCTGGGCGAGGTCATGGAGCTCACCGTCGCCCCCGACGGACGGGTCTTCTTCATCACCCGGGCCGGCGACATCCAGATGTACGACCCGACCGACGGCTCGATCGAGATCATCATGCTCGCCGCGCAGCTGAGCGTGTGGAGCGGACTCGAGGACGGCGGCCTCGGGATCACGCTCGACCCCGACTTCGCGACCAACAACCACCTCTACGTCTACTACGCCCCGCAGCCGAAGGCCCACAACGCCAACCGGCTGTCGCGGCTGACCCTCGTCGAGGACGCCCAGACCGGCGAGGTCTCGATCGAGAAGGCCTCGGAGAAGGTCATCCTCGAGGTCGGCACCCAGCGCAACGTCTGCTGCCACTCCGCGGGCTCGCTGCAGTTCGACGGCCAGGGCGTGCTCCACCTCACCACGGGCGACAACACGTCGTCCTCCGACAACGGAGGGTTCTCCCCGCACGACGAGCGCGCCGGTCGCAACGACTACGACGCCCAGGACTCCGCGGGCAACACCAACGACCTGCGCGGCAAGATGCTGCGGATCATCCCGCGCGCCGACGACCTCGGTGACGAGAACCCGCCCGAGAGCAGCCCGGGGATGTCCTACGACATCCCCGACGGCAACCTCTTCGGCGAGGGCGGGAAGTACGCCACCGCCAAGTACCCGACCGCCGACGCGGCCAAGACACGTCCCGAGATCTACGTGATGGGCCTGCGCAACCCGTACCGCCTCGGCACCGACCCCGACTCCGACGCCGTCTACTGGGGCGAGGTCGGGCCCGACTCGCGCAGCAACGACCCCAACCGCGGCCCGCGGCACCAGGAGGAGTTCAACCGCACCACGGAGGCCATGAACGGTGGCTGGCCCTACTGCGGTGGCGAGGTCGGCGCCGACCTGACCGACCAGGGCTTCGGCGGCGCCTACGTCGACTGGGACTTCACCGCCAACACCTTCAAGAAGAACCCCGACGGCACCCCCAAGCGCTTCCCCTGCAACGACCCCAACGGCATGACCGGCGTCAACGACTCGCCCAACAACACCGGCCTGGCCGACCTGCCCCCGATGACCGACGCGTGGATCCCCTACTCCACCTCGGCGCCGTTCAAGTACCCGCAGGTCGAGGGCTCGACGCCGACCGGCGCGCAGGTCTACCGCCAGTCGCGCAACACGACGGCGAAGGACACCGCGTTCCCGACCGACTACGAGGGCTCGATCTTCATCTCCGAGATGAGCCGCGGGTGGATCAAGGAGGTCCGCACGAACGCGGACGGGTCCATCGCCTCCATCAACGACTTCATGAGCGGCTTCTTCGCCCCCGGTGACATGGAGTTCGGCCCCGACGGCTCGCTCTACGTCCTCGAGTACGGCTCCGGCTTCTTCTCCGGCTCGCCCGACACCAAGCTCGTCCGCATCGACTACGCCGTCAACGGCTCCGCCCCGCAGGTCAAGGTGACTGCCACCCCGGCGGAGGGCGGCGTCCCGCTCGACGTGGCGTTCTCCAGCGCCGGCACCGCCGACCCCGACGGCGACGCACTCACCTACGCCTGGGACTTCGACGGCAACGGCACCACCGACGCCACCACGGCCGACGCCACCCACCGCTACACCGCGGCCGGCGACTACCAGGCCACGCTGAAGGTCACCGACGCCACGGGCAAGACCGCCACGGGCCAGGTCATCGTCAACGTCGGCAACACCCGGCCGGTGCTGGACTTCAACGCCCCGATCGACGGCGGCTTCTTCGACCCGGGCGACGACGTCGACTACGACGTCGACGTGACCGATCGCGAGGAGAGCGTCGACTGCGCCCGGGTCGAGGTCTCCGAGGGCCTGGGCCACGACGTGCACGCGCACCCGCTGCAGAGCCAGCTCGGCTGCAGCGGCACCATGACCATGTCGGACTCGACCGACCACGGCGAGGACGCCAACATCTACGGCCAGCTCGCGGCGACGTACGCCGACGGCGGCGGCAGCGCGGGAGCCAACGACCCGCTCGTGGGCCGCGCCCTGATCACCCTGCAGCCCAAGCGCAAGCAGGCCGAGCACGCCAACGGCCGTTCGGGTGTCAGCGAGACCGGCTACGACGACAAGTCCGGCACGCGGCCCGGCGCCGGCGGGATCATCACCGGCATGGGCAACGGCAACCACGTGTCCTACAGCCCGATGAGCCTGGCCGGGATGCAGTCGATCTCGGTCACCTACTCCGGCTCCCCGGCCGACGGTGCCGCCATCGAGGTCCGCGCCGGCGCGGCCAACGGTCCCGTGGTCTCGCGGATCCCGCTCGCCGGGTCCACCGAGGGCCTGTACTACTACAAGACCGTCACCGGTGCCATCACCAGCCGGGACGCCGACCAGGGCGGCCGCGGGCTGTTCTTCGTCTACACCGGCAACGGCGAGATGAACTTCGACGAGGTCCGCTTCACCGGCGACGGCATCGCCTCCAACGTCGCCCCGTTCATCACCGCCGCGACCGCCACGCCGACCGAGGGCTCCGCTCCGCTGGACGTCTCCTTCACGGCCGAGGCGACCGACAACGACGGCGACGCGATCACCTACGCCTGGGACTTCGGCGTCGCCGGCACGGACGCCGACAAGGCCACCGGCCAGACGGTCGCCTACACCTACGCCACCGCCGGCAGCTACACCGCGACCGTGACCGCGACCGACACCACCGGCAAGTCGAGCACCAGGACCGTCGCGGTCGTCGTCCGACGGGCCTGCGCGACGCTGCCCACCGCGGACGCCGGCTACGAGCTGCTGTTCAACGGTCGCAACCTCGACGGCTGGAAGCAGTCCGGCCCGGGCGGCTTCATCGTGGAGGACTGCGCCCTGACCTCGGTCGGCGGCCTCGGCCTGCTCTGGAACGACACCCAGCAGTTCGCCGACTACTCGATGAAGCTGCAGTTCAAGCTCAGCGACGAGGCCGACAACTCCGGTGTCTTCACCCGCTTCCCCGACCCGGGCGACGACCCGTTCGTCGCCGTCGACAACGGCCACGAGATCCAGATCAAGGAGGGTCAGCCGAACGACGAGCCCCAGAAGACCGGTTCGGTCTACAACTTCGACCGGGAGGACGCACGCAACGCCCGGCCGATCGGGGAGTGGAACGACTACGAGATCCGCGTCGTCGGCCAGACCTACGTGATGACCCTCAACGGCGTCGAGGTCAACCGCTACACCTCCGACGGCTCGCGCGGCACCACCGGCTACGTCGGCCTGCAGAACCACGGCACCGCCGACTCGGTCTCCTTCCGCAACGTGCAGATCCGCGAGCTCGACGTCGACGAGCCCTTCGTCAACACCGTCGAGGTCGACCCGGTCCGAGGCGGCGCCCCGCTCGAGGTGACCTTCACCGCCGAGGGCGTCGACCGCCAGGGCGACGCGCTCACCTACGACTGGGACTTCGGTGACGGCTCCGCCGTCGTGACCGGTGCCGCCGCCGAGGTGCAGCACACCTACGCCGCCGAGGGCTCCTTCACCGCCAAGGTGACGCCCGTCGACGCCGACGGCACCCGCGGCGCCACGGTCACCGCCCGGAGCGTCACCGTGCTGACCGACCCGGTCCCGACGGCCTCGGCGACCCCGAGCTGTGGGATCGCCCCGGTCGAGGTGGCCTTCACCGGCACCGCCACCGACCCGCAGGGCCAGGCCGTCACCTACGCCTGGGACTTCGGCGTCGACGGCACGACCGACGACACCTCGACCGAGCAGGACCCGACCTACACCTACGCCACGGCCGGTCGCTACACCGCGACCCTCACCGTGACCGACCCCGACGGCAACACCGGGACCGCGACCGTCGCGGTGCGTGCCCTCGAGTCCGGCGTGTGCCGGGCCGTGGCCGACCTGTCGACGTTCTTCAACAACGACGGCATCTCGACCCACGCGAACCCGGGCAACGGCAACTTCGACGGCGGTGGCTGGGCCTACGCCACCGAGACGCTCCCCGAGGGCGTCCGCGCCAACGGCGGGCCGCTCGTCGTCGACGGCGTCGACCACGAGTTCCCGAGCTCGGTCGACGGCCTGCTCAACAACGTCGAGACCAACGGCCAGACCATCCCGCTCCCGACCGGTCGCTTCTCCGGCCTGAGCATCATCGCGGCCGCCCACAACGGCGACGTCCAGCAGCCGGCCACGATCACCTACGGCGACGGCACCACCTCCACGGTGCAGCTGCGCTTCACCGACTGGGCGGTCTCGCCCAAGTTCGGCGAGACGATCGCCGTCGACATGCCGCACCGCCACGACGCCGGCGGCGACACCGGGCCGCGGGTGTTCCTCTGGGCCCAGCAGGTCGCCGTCCAGGACAAGGACCTGGTCAGCATCACGCTGCCCAGCGACCCGAAGCTGCACGTCTTCGCCATCTCGGGCGTCCTGCCCGGCGAGGAGCCGCCCTGCGACCAGCGGCGCTCCGACGAGTTCGACGACAGCGATCTGCTCGACAACTGCCGCTGGAACATCCGGCGCGAGGACGCCTCCCTCTACGAGGTCGGCGACGGCGTGCTCAGCCTGCAGGCCGGACCCGGTGAGTACTCCACGGCGCCCAACGTCATCACCCAGGCGACGCCCGAGGGCGGGTGGGCGGCCACCACCAAGCTCACCTTCGACCCGACCGAGGAGGGCCAGCAGGCCGGACTCGTGGTCGCCGGCGCCGGTGGGTCCGGCTTCGCCAAGCTGATGTTCGTGCGCAAGAGCACCGGCGGCAACGAGTGGATCGAGTTCCTCAAGAGCAGCGACCCCAACAACACCTTCGACTTCACCGGCGACTGGCACACCGGCGGCGGCGACTTCGGCGGCCCGTTCCTGCCGACCGACTTCCCCACGACGTTCTGGCTCCGGATGAGCTCCGACGGCACCAACCTCACGGGCTCCTACTCCACCGACGGCGAGACCTTCACCCAGGTCGGCATCCCGCGTGCGCTCGAGGGGATCAACTCCCCGCGCGTCGGCGTGATGGCGTTGCGCGGTGCCGCCGCGACGGCTCCCGCCGCCGACTACGAGTACGTCCGCTTCGACGGCGAGCCGGTGCTCGAGTACCCGGTGGTCCCGATCGGTGAGCCCACCATGACCAGCTGCTCGCGCGGCGACGACTTCGCCGCCGCCCTGAGCACCGAGCGCTGGAACGGCATCCTGCGCGAGAACCCCGACCTCTGGGAGGTCACCGGCGGCAACCTGGAGCTGCAGACCGGCCCCGGCGAGCTGACGGAGGGCTCGCCCAACCTGATGCTGCAGGAGATGCCGGACGGCGCCTACTCGGCCGTCACCAAGCTGACGTTCCCGAGCACCGCGGAGGGCCAGCAGGCCGGCCTGGTGCTGCACGACCCGACCGGCGGCGGCTACCTCAAGCTGGCCTTCGTCAACAAGGGCAGCGGGAACCGCTGGGTCGAGTTCCTCCGCAACAGCGGGGGCCAGAACGACTTCTCGGGCAACTGGCACTCCGGCCCCGGGGGCGACTTCGGCGGACCGTTCCTCCCGGCCGACTTCCCCGAGACCGTCTTCCTGCGCCTCTCCTCCAACGACGGCGTCACCTTCCGCGGCGAGTACTCCGTCGACGGCGAGACCTGGCAGTCCGCAGGTGACGACCGGGCCGGGTTCGGTGCCGACTCCTTCGTCGGGCCCTACGCCCTGCGCGGACCCGGCACCGCGGTCGCCACGGCGAGGTTCGCCTGGTTCGGCGCCGCCCCCGAGCGCGACTGCGGCACCAACACCGCGCCCGAGGTGACCGCATCGGCCACGCCGATCTCCGGCACCGCCCCGCTCGAGGTCGACTTCACCGCCGCCGGCACCGACGCCGACGACGACGAGCTCACCTACGCCTGGGACTTCGGGGTGGCCGGCGACGCCGACACCGCCACCGGCGCGGACGCGACCCACACCTACACCGCGGCCGGCACCTACACCGCCACGGTCACCGTGACCGACACCGCCGGGGCCACCGCCACCGACACGGTGCAGATCACGGTCGAGGGCGCGTCGCAGGGCCGCACCTGGGTCGTCGACGCCGTCGACAGCGCGACCAACAACCAGTGGGTCTCCGCCGACAACGGGACCTCCGAGGTCACGATCAAGGTGGGCGACACCGTCGAGTGGCAGTTCGACCGGGCGACCATGGCCCACGACCTGACCTCGCAGAACACCGGCGCCACCTGGAACCCGCCGCTGCAGGAGTACCGCGACCCGAACGGGGCGCCGATCCGGCGCACCTTCACGACGCCGGGCACCTACCACTACTGGTGCTCGATCCACGGCGCCACGATGCGCGGCACCGTGGTGGTCGAGGCCGCCGCGAACCGGGCACCCGTCGCGACGCCGTTCGTGGGGAACTCCACCGGCGCCAAGACAGGCCCGGCCCCGTTCGAGGCGCACTTCGAGGCCAACGCGACTGACCCGGACGGCGACCCCCTGACCTACGAGTGGGACTTCGGCTACGCCTCCGACAACTCCGACAAGTCGACCTCGGCGCACGCCCACCACACCTACGCCACCCCTGGGCGTTACACCGTGACGCTCAAGGTCTCCGACGGCAAGGGTGGAGTCTTCGCCCGCGACTACCTGATCACCGTCACTGGCGGGGTCAACCCGGTCGTCACCGCCAGCGGCACCCCGACCACAGGAACGGCGCCGCTCAACGTGCTGTTCCAGGGTGGCGCCATCGACGAGCAGGGCGGCCCATTCGTCTACGCCTGGGACTTCGGGGTTCCGGGGACCGAGGCCGACACGTCGACCTTCGCCCGGACCACCTGGACCTACACCGAGCCGGGCACGTACACGGCCGTGCTGACCGCCACCGACCCCGAGGGCAACAAGGGCACCGGCAGCGTGCAGGTCGTGGTCGACGGAGCCCCGGTCGAGCCCGAGCTCGGCGTGGACGCCACCGCCACGCCCACGAGCGGTACCTCGCCGCTCGACGTCCGGTTCGCGACGTCGGTCACGGAGGCCTCGACGACCGCCGGCGAGGTCAAGCCCTTCGCTGACGGACTCACGTCGTACCCCGACCTGACCGGCACCGCCGAGATGATGCGCGGCGCCGACCACACCATGACCTCGCTGGAGGTCAGTGGCCTCAAGCCGAACGCCGCCCACATGGTTCACGTGCACGAACAGCGGTGCTCGGACGGCAACGCCGGCGCCCACTTCCGCTTCGACGAGACCCAGCCGTTCGCGGAGGCCAACGAGATCTGGCTGCCGTTCACCACGGACGCCGAGGGCAACGGCAACCCGCCGATGAAGCACAGCATGCGTCGCGCCGGGCCCAAGGCCGTCTCCATCGTGATCCACGACCCGGACAACGCGGCCAAGCGGATCGGCTGCGTCGACCTCGCGCCCACCGACCTCACCTACGAGTGGGACTTCGGTGACGGGAGCACGGGCACCGGCGCCGCGCCGGAGCACACCTACACCGAGGCCGGCACCTTCGCGGCCACGGTCACCGTGACCGACGGCGAGACCGGCGACGAGGCCACCGACTCGGTCGAGATCGTGGTCGAGGACGGGGAGACGCCGGACACCACGGCGCCGCAGACCACCGTCACCGCCGGGCCCACCGGCACCGTCCGCAGCACCACGGCGACCTTCCGGATGACCTCCGACGAGGCCGGCACGTTCGAGTGCCGCCTCAACGGCGGCGCGTGGCGCCCGTGTGCGTCGCCCGCGACCTTCACCAACCTGCGCCAGGGTGCGCAGCGGCTCGAGGTCCGTGCGGTCGACGCGGCCGGCAACAAGGACGCGACGCCGGTCGTGCGCACCTGGAGGGTCGACACCCAGGGGCCCATGGTCAAGAACCTCGGACCCAAGGGCACCACCCGGGACCGCACCCCGACCGTGCGCGCCGTCGTCCGCGACCAGGGCTCGGAGCTGGCCCGCCGTCACCTCACCCTGCGCATCGACGGGAAGACGGTCGGCGTGCGCTACGACGCGCGCACCGACCGGATGACCTGGACCTCGGGGCGCCCGATGTCGATCGGACGCCACACCGTGCGCCTGGTCGTCGTCGACGCCGTCGGCAACCGCACCACCACGACCTGGCGCTTCACCGTCCGCCGTTGACCAGGTCCCGGCACCACTCTCTCCGCACCACACCACTCGCAGAAGGCAGGACAGCATGAGCAGGTTCCGTACACCCGCGGCAGGCGTGCGCGGGGTGATCGCCGGGGTAGCCGCCCTGGCGGTCACCGGCGGCGTCATGGTCGCCACCCCCGCGTCGGCGGCCACGGCCGCCGCCGCACCGGCTATCTCGTCGAGCAGCCTGTCGTCAGCGCAGGCCGCGCCGGCGACTGCCGGTGCGGCCGCGCCGGCCGGTTCGGCGGCCCCGGCCGCCGCGGCGGCCGCGGCCGCCGAGCCGGAGTTCGACGTCCTCGTCTTCAGCAAGACGACCGGCTTCCGGCACGGCTCGATCGGTGCGGGCGTCCGCTCGATCCAGCGGCTCGGGGCCCAGTACGGCTTCACGGTGACCGCCACCGAGGACGCCACCAAGTTCACCACCGCCAACCTCGCCCAGTACGAGGCGGTCGTCTGGCTCTCCACGACCAGCGACGTCCTCAACGACACCCAGCAGGGTGCCTTCGAGGACTACATCCAGGCCGGTGGCGGCTACGTCGGCGTGCACGCGGCCTCCGACACCGAGTACACCTGGCCCTGGTACGGCGAGCTGGTCGGCGCCTACTTCCGCAACCACCCGGCCGGCACCCCGACCGCGACGGTGCGGTTCGAGGACAAGACGACCCCCTCGACCTGCGCCATGCCGGACAGCGTCAGCCGCACCGACGAGTGGTACAACTTCCAGCCGACCGACGGCACCTTCGCCGGTGGCGACCTCCCGTACGTGGGCGGCAACGGCCCCGCGACGGTGCCGGACTACTCCCCGCGCAGCAACCCCAACATCAACGTGCTGGCCACCGTCGATGAGTCGACCTACGTCGAGGAGGACGGCAACGCGACCGACGACGACCACCCGATCGCCTGGTACCAGGAGTACGACGGCGGCCGCAGCTTCTACACCGGCGGCGGTCACACCGACGCCTCGTTCAGCGAGCCGCTCTTCGAGCTGCACCTGCTCGGCGGCATCCAGTACGCCGCCGACCAGGCGCCCACCGCGTGCACCGAGCTGCCGCCCACCGACGCCTCCTTCGAGCAGGTCACCCTGGCCAAGGGCGTCGACAAGGTCGGCGAGCCGATGAGCATCTCGGTGCTGCCCGACGGCCGGGTGCTGCACAACGCCCGTGACGGCCGGATCTTCCTCACCGACCTCGAGGGCAACACCACGCTGCTCTACGACGTGCCGATCTACTCCCACGACGAGGACGGGCTGCAGAGCCTCACGGTCAGCCCCAACTTCGAGGAGGACGGCTGGGTCTACCTCTACTACGCCCCGCCGCTCGACACCCCGGCGGGCGACGCCCCCAACGACGGCACCGAGGCGACGTTCGAGGCCTGGAAGGGCCACAACGTCCTGACCCGCATGAAGATGGTCGACGACGACCTGGACCCCTCGACCGAGCAGGAGCTGCTCCAGGTCGAGGCCGACCGCGGGATCTGCTGCCACGCCGGCGGCGCCATCGACTTCGACGCCGACGGCAACCTCTACCTCTCCACCGGTGACGACTCCAACCCGTTCGCCTCCGACGGCTACGCGCCGCTCGACGAGCGGCTGACCCGCAACCCGTCCTACGACGCCCAGCGGAGCTCGGCCAACACCAACGACCTGCGCGGCAAGGTGCTGCGGATCAAGCCCGACGCGACCGCCGCGACCTACACGGTCCCGGGCGGCAACCTGTTCCCGGAGGCGGCCGACACCGGCGACAAGACGCGCCCGGAGATCTACGCCATGGGCTTCCGGAACCCGTTCCGGATGACCGTCGACAAGGAGACCGGCTACGTCTACCTCGGCGAGTACGGCCCCGACGCCGGCAGCGCCAACCCCAACCGGGGTCCCGGCGGCATCGTGGAGTTCAACCAGATCCGGGCGGCCGGCAACTTCGGCTGGCCCTACTGCACCGGCCTCAACACCGCGGCCGAGACGTACAACAGGTGGAACTTCGCCACCAACGCGACCGGCCCGAAGTTCGACTGCGCGGCCCCGGTCAACAACAGCCCGCACAACACGGGCCTGACCAACCTGCCGCCCGCCCAGCCCGCCTGGATCAAGTACGACGGCGGCAGCGTCACCTACAACGGCGTCACCACCGACGAGTTCGGCGGCGGCGGCGAGGGCCCGATGGCCGGTCCGGTCTACAACTACGACCCCGACCTCGACTCCGACGTGAAGTTCCCCGAGTACTTCGACAACCACTTCTTCGCCGGCGAGTGGACCCGCGGCTGGATCCGTGACATCGCCCTGGACGCCGAGGGAGACGTGTCGAGCATCGACCCGTTCTTCGACTCCTCGACGCTCTACGCCGCGATGGACATGGAGTTCGGGCCGGACGGCTCGCTCTACGTCCTCGACTACGGCAACGGCGGGTACTTCACCGGCAACGAGAACTCCGCGGTCTACAAGATCAACGCGATCAACGAGGGCGCCCGCTCGCCGTCGGCCTCGGCGCGGGCCACCCCCGACTCGGGTGTCGCCCCCCTGCCGGTCCAGTTCTCGAGCGAGGGCTCGAGCGACCCCGACGAGGGTGACTCCATCGCGTCCTACGCCTGGGACTTCCAGAACGACGGGACCGTCGACTCCACCGAGGCGAACCCGACGTTCACCTACACGACCAACGGCGTCTACGACGCCCGCCTGGTCGTCACCGACACCACCGGACGCACCGGTGTCGCCACCGCGGTCGTCACCGTCGGCAACACCCGGCCCACCGTCGAGCTGGAGCTGCCCCCGAACGGCGGGTTCTTCGAGTTCGGTGACGCGGTGCGGGTCAAGGTCAACGTGACCGACCCCGAGGACGGCGAGATCGACTGCAGCAAGGTCGAGATCGACTACATCCTCGGCCACGACTCGCACGGTCACCCGCTCAGCTCGGCGACCGGCTGTGACGTCGTCCTGCAGACGGTGAAGGACGAGGGCCACGACGCCTCGGCCGACATCTTCGGCGTCATCAACGCCAGCTACACCGACGAGGGTGCCGGCACCATCCGCACGCTCAGCGGTGAGGACGAGGTCGTCCTGCAGCCCAAGCGCAAGCAGGCCGAGCACTTCGACACCCAGCAGGGCGTGGCCACCGAGGCGACGACCGACCCGCAGGGCGGGTCGCGCAACGTGTCCAACATCGACGCCGGCGACCACGTCTCCTACGCCCCGATCAGCCTGTTCCAGGTGCCGCAGCTGCGCTTCCGCGTGGCCTCGGCCGGTGCGGGCGGGCGGATCGAGGCCCACCTCGACAGCCCGACCGGTCCGCTGGCCGGCTCGATCGACGTCCCGGTGACCGGCGGCTGGCAGTCCTGGCAGACCGTCACGATGGACGTCGCCCCGGCGGCCCAGGAGGGCACGCACGAGCTGTTCCTCGTCTTCGCCAACGACGACCCGGCCGCGACGGGGTTGTTCAACCTGAACTTCTTCGACGCCGCCGGCAAGGGCGTCTCGATCAACTCCAAGCCGCAGGTCGGCGCGACGGGAACGCCCGTCCAGGGCTCCTCGCCGCTCACCGTCGACTTCACCGGCTCGGCGACCGACTTCGACGGCGACGCCCTCACCTACGCCTGGGACTTCGGAGTCCCCGGTGACGCCGACACCGCCACCACGCTCGACGCGCAGTGGACCTACACCGAGCCGGGCAGCTACACCGCGCGACTCACGGTGACCGACGCCCAGGGCGCCAGCGCGTCGTCCACGGTGCCGATCCGGGTGCTGAACAACTGTGGCACCCAGCAGTCCGACGAGTTCGACGGCACCGCGCTCGACGGCAAGTGGGAGGTGATCCGTCCCAGCGGCAACGTCGCCGTCACCGGCGGCAGCCTGACGATGCCGATCGACACCGGCAGCCTCTACGGGCCCGGCGGCAACGCCAAGGACGTCGTCGTCCAGGCGGCCCCCGACGGCGCCTGGGAGGTGACCGCCAAGGTCACCGCCGACGTGACGGAGAACTACCAGCAGGCCGGTCTGCGGCTCTACTCCGACGACGAGAACTGGGCCTCGGTCCACCTCATCTCGGCCGGCGGCACCCGCGACGTCGAGTTCATCTACGAGACGCAGGGCAGCGCGCGCAACAACGCCGAGGACAAGCTCGGCGGCGTGCCGGCCGGCTTCCCGACGACGTACTACGTGCGGTTGACCTCCGACGGCACCGACCTGCGGGCGTCGTACTCGACCGACGGCGAGACCTTCGCCCCGGTAGGCCGTCCGGCCCCGATGGGCACCATGCCCTCGCCGAAGGTGGGACCGACCGCGGTCTCCGGAGGCGCGGTCGGCACCCCGACGGTGGCCTTCGACTGGATCCGCTTCGACCCCGACGGGACGAGCGGCGCCGCCGGGCCGCGGGACGACTTCGACGGCACCTCGCTCGACGAGTGCCGCTGGAACGCCATCGTGCGTGAGGACCCGGACGCCTACGAGGTCGCCGGTGGCGCCCTGACCATCCAGGGTGCGCCCGCCGACCTCTACACGGCCTCGGCGAACCAGGACCAGGCGACCAACCTGATCCTGCAGTCCGACGCCAACACCACGGAGGACTACTCGATCGAGACGCAGCTGTCGGCGACCTACACCGACGGCTACGGCCAGGCGGGCCTGCTCATCTACGGCGACGACGACAACTACGTCAAGCTCGACCCGGTGGCCGACGTCGACCGCCCCGCCGAGAGCTTCAACCGCATCGAGCTCCGGTCGGAGTCCAACGCGGCGATCCTCAACCCACAGCCCGAGGTCGTCGTGCCGCCGAACGTCTCGACGTTCAAGCTGCGCATCACCAAGACGGGCACGTCCTACGTGGGCGAGGTCGACTTCGGTGGCGGCTGGGTCACGGTCGGCACCGTGTCGAACCCGACGGCCGACATGGACTTCGGGGTCTTCTCCCTGGGCGTCCAGCAGACCGGCCAGTCGGGGACCTTCGACTACTTCGAGGTCACCGGCGCGGGCACCGAGAACCGGGCGCCCGTCGCCGACGACGACACCGCCACCACGGAGCAGGACACCGCCCTGGACGTGCCGGTGCTGGTCGGGGACACCGACCCCGACAGTGACGACCTCACCGTCACCGCGGTCACCGACCCGGCGAACGGGACCACGGCGATCAACGCCGACGGCACCGTGCGCTACACGCCGGGCGCCGGGTTCACCGGCACCGACACCTTCGGCTACACCGTCTCCGACGGAGCGCTGACCGACACCGGCACGGTGACGGTCACGGTGACCGAGCCGTGCGGCCCGACGTCCTCCGACGACACCTTCGAGGGCACCGCGCTCGACAAGTGCCGCTGGGACGCCATCCAGGCCGAGGACACCACGAAGTACACGGTGGTCGACGGTGAGCTGCGGCTCACCACGACGCCCGGCGAGATCTACCTGGCCGGGACCGCGAAGTCGAACTACGTCCTGCAGTCGGCCTCGCACGCCGGCGACGACTTCGTCCTCGAGACCGGGCTCGACGCCTCGGCCCTGACCGGTGGCTACAGCCAGGCCGGGATCATGGTCTACGGCGACGACGCCAACTACGTGAAGCTCGACTTCCTGACCGGTGAGAACGCCGGCTCCGCCATCAAGGTGGAGATGCGTTCGGAGGTCGGAGACGTGATCGTGGGCAACCTGCCCGAGGCCGTGCTGGCCGCCGGACAGGGCGCCGACCTCCGCCTGCGACTGACGAAGGAGGGGTCGACGTACTCCGGCGAGTTCTCCGTCGACGCCGGCGTCACCTGGACGGCGCTGGCCAGCACCGTCTCCAACGAGATGGCCGACCCGAGCTTCGGCGTGTTCGCCGCGGGCGTGCTGGACAGCGGCGACGTGGTCGGCTTCGACTACTTCACCGTCGACGGCGACGACCCGGTCAACGCCGCCCCGGTGGCGGTCGACGACTCGGCCACGACCGCGCAGGACACGGCGGTCTCGGTCGACGTGCTGGTCAACGACACCGACGCCGACACGGGAGCGACCCTCACCGTGGAGTCGGTGACGACGCCGGCGCACGGCACCGCGACCATCGCCGGTGACGGCAGCGTCACCTACACGCCGGCCGCCGGGTACGTCGGGAGCGACACGTTCGACTACGTCGTCTCCGACGGCACCGACGACGACACCGGCACCGTCACGATCACCGTGACCGCGGCGCCGGTCGGCGTCACCGACACCCGCATCACCGCGGCGCCGAGCGGCACCACCCGGGCCCGGACCGCGACCCTGCGGTTCACGGCCACCGGTCCCGGTGCGGGGCAGGCGACGTTCGAGTGCTCGATCGACGGCTCGGCGTACACCGCCTGCACCTCGCCGAAGACGTTCGGCAACCTCAAGGACGGCCGGCACACCGTGCGGGTCCGCTCCGTGAGCGCTGGCGGCGTCGACGCCAGCCCGGCGACGGCGACCTGGACGGTCGACGCGACCGGCCCGAAGGTCGTCGGGACGAGCCCGAAGGGCACGACCCGCGACCGGACGCCGACCATCAAGGCCAAGGTCACCGACCGCACCTCCGCGGTCCGGGCCAGCGGCCTGCAGGTGTTCGTCGACGGCAAGCGGGTCAACCCGGTGCGCTACAACCAGGCGCAGGGCCGGCTGACGGCGACGCCGAAGCGGGCGCTCTCCTTCGGCCGCCACACCGTGCGCGTCGTCGCCGTCGACGCGGCCGGCAACCGCACCGTCACGACCTGGAGGTTCACCGTCCGCCGCTGACGGACCTCCCGGCCCCACCACGGACGCCGGCCACCCCCGAGATCTCGGGGGTGGCCGGCGTCCGGCCGTTCCGGCCCCCGGGGGCCGAGCGGCCGGACGCCGGCACCCCGGAGCTTGAGCGAGCGAGCGCCGGCGAGCGCCGACGGAACTGCTGGCCCTCTGCTGCCAGCCCGCCGGGGCGGCTTGGCCTCGGTGGGCCAGGGGTCTCGACACGCGGGTCGCGGCTTCGTTCCTCAGCCGCGCCGCTCGCTCGACCACCGATGACCTGACTGGTCCTCGCAGGCTCGGACAGTCAGATCGCTCGACCACCGATGACCTGACCGGCCCTGGCAGGCTCGGACAGTCAGATCAGATCGCGGCTTGGCTGACCGGGTTGGCGAGCATCGCGTCGACCGACTGCGGTGCGAGGAACTGCTGCACCGCCATCGTGGCCGCACCGATGACGCCGGCGTGCTCGCCGGTCTGGGCCGGCACGACGCTCAGCTCACCCGTGGCCAGGGGCAGCGAGCGGGCGTAGATGACCTCGCGGACGCCGGCCAGCAGGCTGGGTGCGCCGCCGGCGAGAGCGCCGCCGAGCACGATCACCGAGGGGTTGAGCAGGCTGACGCAGGACGCGAGGACCTCGCCGATGTCGCGGCCAGCGCGACGGATGGCGGCCAGCGCGTCCCGGTCGCCGAGGGCCAGACGGTCGAGGACCGTGCGGCTCGCGTCGGCGACGGGGGAGTGGTCGGGGTCCAGCGCCTGGGCGATGGCCCGGGCACTGGCGATCGCCTCGAGGCACCCGTGGTTGCCGCAGCGGCAGAGGGCGTCCCCGCCCTGCGGGCTCTGGACGTGGCCGAGGTCGCCCGCCGACCCCTGGGCCCCGCGGTGCAGCCGGCGGCCGCTGATGATGCCGGCTCCGATGCCGGTGGCGACCTTGACGAAGACGAGGTGCTCGACGTGCGGGTAGACCACCGAGTGCTCGCCGAGAGCCATCATGTTGACGTCGTTGTCGACGAGCACGGGCGCGCCGAGTCGCTCACCGACCCAGGCCGCGACCTCGAAACCGTCCCAGCCCGGCATGATCGGCGGCTTGACCGGGCGTCCGGTGTGGTGCTCGACGGGTCCGGGCAGCCCGATGCCGACGCCCGCGAGGTCGGCGCGCGTGCGGCCGGTGCGCTCGAGGAGCCGGTCGGTCGCCTCGACGAGCCACCCCAGGGTGGCCTCGGGGCCGTCGGCGATGTCGAGGTCGCTCACCTCCTCGGCCACCACGGTGGCGGTGAGGTCGGTCAGCGCGGCCCGCCCGTGGGTCACGCCGAAGTCGGCGGCGAGCACCAGCCGGGCGGAGGGGTTGAAGGCGAAGCGGGTCGGCGGTCGGCCGCCCGTCGAACGGCTCTGGCCCGAGGGCAGCAGCAGGCCGACGGAGAGGAGTCCCTCGATGCGGCCGGCCACCGTCGAGCGGGCCAGACCGGTGAGCTCGATCAGGTCGGCGCGGGTGCGGGGACTGCCGTCGAGCATGAGGCTGAGGAGCTCGCCGCCCCCGAGGGGGGCGGCCGCCGTCGTGGACGGGAGTGCCTGAACCCCGCTGGTGTGGGGCGTCGGCGACATGGTGTCAGTAAATCATGGCAAGTCCCCTTCGGGGTACAACTTTCGTCCACCCATCACCCCCAGTTCTGTCCGCATTCAGCCAAAAGTGCGGTGGGCAGTCGCCGGTCGGTGGCAGGATCGACCGCCGACCATTGACTTTAGTACGACAGTCGTACTTAATGCAGGCATGACGCTCGTCCTCGGCATCGACACCTCCACCCAGTCGGTGAAGGCGTTGCTCGTCGACGCCGACGACGGCACGGTCGTGGCCCAGCACGCCGTCGGGCACCCGGCCGGCACCGAGGTCGACCCGCGAGCGTGGACCGCGGCCGTCGACGAGGTCCTCGCCGCGCTGCCTCCCGAGCAGCTGCGCACCGTGGCCGCGGTCGGCGTGGGCGGCCAGCAGCACGGCCTGGTCGCGCTCGACGCCGAGGACCGGCCCGTGCGCGACGCGCTGCTTTGGAACGACACCCGCTCTGCCGGGGCCGCCGCCGACCTGATCGCCGAGATGGGTGGCCCGCAGGCCTGTGCCGACGCGGTCGGCAGCGTCCTGGTCGCCTCCTTCACCGTGACCAAGCTGCGCTGGCTGCGCGACCACGAGCCCGAGCGAGCGGCCCGGGTCGCGCGGGTGCTGCTCCCCCACGACCTCGTCGCCCGGCACCTCAGCGCGCCCGGCACCGAGCCGTTCACCGACCGCGGCGACGCCTCCGGCACCGGCTACTTCGCCACCGCCGAGGGTCGCTGGCGCCCCGACCTCGCCGCCGCCGCGCTCGGTCACGAGCCCGCGCTGCCCCGGCTGGTGGCCCCCGGCGGCGTCGCCGCCCACACGCCCGACGGCGCGATCGTCTCCGCCGGCACCGGCGACAACATGGCGGCCGCCCTCGGCATGGCCCTCGGACCGGACGACGTCCTGGTCTCGATCGGCACCTCCGGCGTCGCCTCCGCCGTCAGCGCCCGCCCCGTCGCCGACGGCACCGGCGTCGTCACCGGCTTCGCCGACGCGGCCGGCGGCTTCCTCCCGATGGTCACCACGATGAACGCCGCCGGGATCCTCGACCTGCAGGCGCGGTGGCTCGGCGTCGACCACGACGGCCTCGCCGAGCTCGCGCTCGAGTCGACCCCGGACGCGGGCGGCGTCGTCCTCTCGCCCTATTACGGCGGCGAGCGCAGCCCCTACCGCCCGACCGCGACCGGCACCTGGACCGGTCTGACCCCGCGCACGACCCGTGCCGACCTCGCGCGCGCGGCCCACACGGCCCTGCTGTGCGCGCTCGCGGACGCCGTCGACCAGGTCGTCGCCGCGACCGGGGTCGAGCCGCGCCGGGTGCTCCTGGTCGGTGGGGCGGCCCGCAGCCGTGCCGTCCGGGCGTTCGCGCCGGCCGTGCTCGGCCGACCCGTGACCGTCGTGCCGCCGGGGGAGTACGTCGCCCTCGGCGCCGCCCGCCAGGCCGCCTGGGCCCTGGCCGGCAGCGCCGCACCGCCCACCTGGGCCGGACCGGAGGCCGAGGTGCTCGAGGCCGAGCCCGACCCCGAGGTGCGCGCGACGTACGCCGCCCTGCGCGAGCGCACCGCCTCCTGGACGTGACCCGCGCACCCGTGCGCCACCTCTCCACCGCCGACGACGAGGGGATCTCCGTGCCCGAGCTGCCCACCCCCACCCCCGAGGACACGGTGTCCGCCGGTCCCCGGACCGTCGGCCGGGGCGGCCGCGTCCCCGTCGGCGCCGCCGCCCGTGCTTCCCTCCCGGCGCACCCGCTCGAGCAGACCGCCCGCGAGCACCGCTGCGGCGTGCGCTGAGCGGCGGACCCCCGGCGACGCAGGACCAGCCGCTCCCACCCACGACCCCAGCGACGAAGCAGCCGACGAGCAGCCGATGACGACCGGGACCGACCAGCTCCGCCGCCGCCACACGGCGCTGGTGGTGCGCACCCTGCGCCGCCTGGGCCCCACCTCCCGCGCGGAGCTGGCCGTCGCCACGGGGTTGTCGAAGCCGACGATCGGGGCGATCGTCGCGAGCCTCGAGGCCGACGGCACCGTCGGGGTCGACCGGGCCGCCGACGACCGGCTCGGCGACGATCGGGTGCCGGTCCGCGGGCGGCCCGGCCGGCCGGTGGCGCTGCGGCCGGGGCGGCACCTCGGCCTCGGCCTCGACCTCAACGTCGACTACGTGACCGCCGTCGTCCTCGACCTCACCGGCGACGTCGTCCTCAGCGAGTCGCGCCCGGTCGCGGAGGACCGGGTCGAGGCGCTGCTCGCGGTGACGCGCGACCTGCGTGACCGCTACGGCGCCGGCCGGTTCGTCGGGGTCACGGCCGCCGTGCCGGCGCTGGTTCACGGCGACGACCGCACCGTCGCGTGGGCGCCCAACCTGACCCTGGCGGGTCCCGAGCTCGCCGACGCGCTGGCCGGGTTGCTCCCGGACTCCGACGTCCGCGTCGTCAACGACGCCAACTGCGCGGCCTACGCCGAGGTCCACCACGGTGTCGCCCGCGGCGTCGACCACGCCCTCTACGTGACCGGCACGGTCGGCATTGGCGTCGGGATCGTCGCCGGCGGCGTGCTCGTGCAGGGCGCGACGGGCTTCGCCGGCGAGGCCGGGCACGTGGCGGTCGGCGACCCGACCGCACGGTGCGGGTGCGGCCGACGCGGCTGCTGGGAGGCCTCGGTGGGCCTGCACGCCGTCCTGCGGGCCCTGGGGATGGAGGAGCTCGGCACCCCCACCGCGACGGCGGAGGCGGTGGCCGCGCGGGCCGCCCGCGACGCCGGGGCCCAGCAGGTCCTGGCCCGGGTGGGACGGGACCTCGGCCTGGGGCTGGCGACCCTGACCAGCGTCCTGGACCCCGAGGTGGTCGTCCTCGGCGGCTACTTCGTGCCGCTCGGTGACCTCGTCCTCGACCACGCGCGCGCCGCGCTCGACGACCGGCTCGACCCGCCCGGACGTCGCCGACCCGAGCTCCGGCTGAGCACCCTCGGCCTCGGCGCCGCTGCGCTGGGCGCGGCCGAGCAGGCGCTGGCCGGCGTGCTGCTCGGCTGACCCCGCCGGCGGACCGGCCGGGGCCGCTCCTACGGTGGGCAGGTGGACGCCGACTCCTTCCGCCGCGGCGTCCGTCTCGGGATGCCGTACGGCGCGGTCGCCCTCGTGCTCGCGCTCTCCTTCAGCGTGCTGGCCGTCAACGCCGGCTTCACGCCCCTCCAGGCCGTCGTCACCTCCGCGCTCGTCTTCGCCGGTTCGGCCCAGTTCACCGCGCTGACGATCGTGGCGGGTGGTGGCAGCATCCCGGCCGCGCTGTCCGCGGCGGCGCTGATGCACTCGCGGTTCCTCGCGATGGGGGTCGCCCTGGCGCCGTCCCTCACCGGCGGGCGACTGCGGCGGGCGGTTGAGGGGCAGGCGGTCGTCGACTCGTCGTGGGCGCTCGCCAACCGCGGCGACGGCACCTTCGACCGGGGGCTGCTGTTCGGCACCACGCTGCCCCAGTACGTCGCCTGGACGGCCGGCGCCGTCGTCGGGGCGTTCTCCGGCGACGTCCTCGCGGACACCGAGCGGCTCGGGCTCGACGCCCTCTTCCCGACGTTCTTCGTCGCGATCCTGCTCGCCGAGCTCCGTCAGCCCCGGGCCCGCGTCGTCGCCGCGCTCGGCGCGGGCATCGCGATCGCGCTGGTGCCGTTCGCCCCACCGGGCGTCCCGGTCCTCGCGGCGGGCACCGCGGCCCTCCTCGGGCTCGGGGCCGCGCGGCCGGCTCCCGTCGAGGACGCCGGCGACGGTGCGGGAAGCGGGACCGGATGAACCTGTCGGAGGCGCAGGTCTGGATCCTGATCGCCGGGCTGGTCGCCGTCGCCGTGGTGACGAAGGGCATCGGCCCCGCCGTCGTGGGCAGCCGACCGCTCCCGGGGTGGAGTGCCGGGGTGATCGCCGCGCTGGCGCCGGCGCTGCTCGCCGCCCTGGTGGCCACGGCGCTGCTCGCCGACGGCCGACGGCTCGTGATCGGCGCGGAGGCCGTCGGGGTCGCCGTGGCGACCGTCCTCCTGCTGTGCCGTGCGCCCCTGCTCGCCGCGGCCGCGGCCGCGGTGCTGGTGACGGCGCTGCTGCGCGCGTTCGTCTGAGCGCCGCACCCCAGCCCGGCGGCGACCGGATCCGCCTCGTCGTGCTCCGGATCCCGGTCCCCACGACCGGCATCCGCGTCGTGACGACCGGGATCCGCGTGGTGACGACCGGGATCCGCGTGGTCGCTGGTCCGCGACACGCGCACCTCTCGTCCACGCGCTAGTGCGGATCGCGCACTAGTGTGCTTCACATGGACACCACCCAGCTGTTGAAGGGGGTCCTCGACCTCGCGGTGCTGGCGGTGGTCGAGGAGGAGGACGGGTACGGCTACGACGTCCTGCGACGGCTGCGCGCGAGCGGGCTGTCCGAGGTCGGCGACGCCTCCGTCTACGGCACGTTGCGTCGCCTCTACGCCGCGGGCGCACTGACGTCGTACGTCGTCCCCTCCGACGAGGGCCCGCACCGCAAGTACTACGGGATGACGCCCTCCGGCCGCGACCAGCTCGCGCGCCAGTCGAAGGACTGGTCGACCTTCAGCGACACCGTGACCGAGCTCCTGCGCTCCGACCGCCACCCGCCCCGACCCGAGGGAGACCGCCCGTGACCACCCGTGTCCCGCACCGCACGACGCCCGACATCACCTCGTTCGTCGCCCAGGTGCGCGCCCGCCTGTCCGACCTGAGCGAGGAGGAGCGCGAGGAGCTGGTCGGGGGGCTCGAGGCCGACCTGGTCGACCACCTCGCCGACCCGACGAGCCGGACCGACCTCGGTGACCCCGCCGCCTACGCCGCCGAGCTCCGGCTCGCGGCCGGGCTCCCGGAGCACGCGAGCCGCCGGGTCCGGCCGCGGGTGCCGCGTCCGCCCACCATCGAGCGCCTCCTCGACGAGAGTCGTGACCGGTTCGACCGCGTGGTCGGGGCGCGAGCCTGGGCTCGCGCGACCTGGGACGTCGTCCGCGAGCTGAGCCCGGCCTGGTGGGTCGCCCGCGCCTGGATCGCGGTCACCCTCGCGGACGTGCTGGCGGGCAGCCACGAGCCGTTGACGGTGGTGCCGTCGCTCGGGCACCCGGTGGTGGGGCCCGGTCTGCTGGCCGTCGCGGTCGCGCTCAGCGTGCTGGTCGGCCTCGACCGCCTCTGGCCGGGATCCGGTCGCCGTCGACACGTGTCGGGCCGGCTCGTCACCCTGACGACCAACGTCGGGCTCGTGGTCGCGATGCTCTCGTTCAACGTCCCGTGGCCGGGCTACCTGGCGGGCAACCGCGCCGAGGCGCAGGCGTTCGACGGGTACCGCGCGGGTTTCAACGCGGGCGCCCGCTCCGAGCAGCGACCGGGACTCCAGCTCGACGACGAGCCGGTGACGAACGTCTTCGCCTACGACGCCGAGGGCCTCCCGCTCGAGGGCGTGCAGCTCTTCGACCAGGACGGAGATCCCCTGGCCGTCGCACCCGGTGCGAGCCGGGGTCAGGGGCCGGAACGCTGGGTCCCGTGCCCGGTGTACGACGCGGGGAACGAGCTGTTCAACGTCTTCCCGCTCGACCAGGCGCAGCTGCGGTCGGGCCGTTGCGCACCGGAGACAGCCGGCCGGTCCGCGCCGCTGCCCCCGCTCGTGCAGGCACGCCCCGTCCCGGTCGGGCCCACCGTCCCGTAGCCGCCGGACCTGTCCTGTCGGGTCACACTGCCGCAGCACGGCGGGTTCGCGCCGGTGTGGTCGCCCCCGAGCGGGGCATGACCCCTGCCATGACCCCAGCCACGAACCCGGCGGACCGCTCCGGTGCCGGCAGCTCCGCCTCCCACCCGCACGCGTCGTTCGTGACCCCCGTCCCGCCGGACGAGACGACGTTCGCCGGCGACCTGATGCTGAAGGTGGCCGGCGGCCTGCAGGACCGTGCCGACCTCGTCGACGGGCTGGAGGACCTGATCGTGAACGACGACTTCGGCGCGGTCTTCCCCGACGACGGCGAGCCCAGCCTCGACGAGGCGGAGGAGCTGCTGGACCAGGTGATCGCCGAGCACGACGCCGTGGTGCCGGCCCCGTCGGCCGGCATCCTCGCCTTCGACGCCGCCGTCGACCAGCTGGAAGCGGGCGGCATCGCCTACTCCCTGGGCGTCGGCTTCGACGCCGGCGAGGCGGCGCAGGACGGCTACGAGCGGGCGCTCCGGATGGCCGGGGAGTCGGCGGTGCCGGCGCGGGGCTATGCCTACAGCCACACCCAGGACGTCGACCGTGCCGTGCTCACCGGGCGACTCACCGTGGGCTTCAGCGGCATGTCGGGCGCACTCGACGACGAGGCCGCCGGGGTCGCCCGCGCGGTCGCGGCCGCCTTCGCCGACGCCGGGCTCGTCGTCGACTGGGACGGTGACCCCGGGCACCGGATCGTGGTGGCGGTGCGCTGGGAGCGGCCGTTCGACCGGTCGTAGCCGGGCTGCGTCCGAGCGGGATCCCCGTCGCGGCCGATCCGGATCCGCGTCGTCACGACCGGGATCCCCGTCGTCGCGACCGGGATCCTCGTCACGGGGATCGACGTCGAGCACTCCGTCACCGGGCTCGGAGACCTGCTCGTCGAGCACCTTGCGGCACCCCCGGGTGGTCCTGGCCGCCGGCACGTCGAGCACCTGCGCCCCGAGCGCCGACTCCGCCGAGATCGCGGGTGTCCCGACCCGCCGAGCCGGGCAGGTCAGGGGCATGACCCCACCACTCCCGCAGGTCCCCGGCCTGACCGTCGCGCGGTTCGAGGGCTGGTACGCCGGCGCGGACCTGCCCGAGGGACCCTCACCGAGGGTCGCCGGCAGCGTCCTGGGCGACCTGTTCGCGCGGGCCGCCCGCGGCGGCGGCGACCTGCACGACCCCACGGCCGAGCTGCTGCGCTGGCTGCTGCGCGACGTGGTCCGGGACGACATCGACCGCGGTGACGACTACGACCTGGTCCTCATGACCCTGGTCCGCTACCTGCTCTTCCTGCGACGGACCGAGCAGTGGCGACGCAGCGAGCGCGCCGTCCAGGACTGCTGGGACGTCACCACCTGGGGCACCCAGCCACCGCTCGGCCTCGGGTCGCTGGGCCCCACCGTGGACGAGTCCATCGCGACCGGGCTCGCCGCGGTCCCGACGGCGCACGACGTGCTGCGGGTCGGTGCGGCCCGCCCCTTCTTCGGCTTCCTGCGAGCCACCCTCGACGCCCTCGGTGCCGGGCCTTCGCTCCCGAGGTCCGCCGCCGCGCGGGTCGTCGGCCTCGCGGACGGCTCGGTCGCCCTCCACCTCTGGGTCGACGCGCTGCACGAGACCGGTCTGGTGCGCGCCGACGGCGGACGGCAGGTCCTCGAGGCCCGCGGGGAGGTCCGTGAGGCCGGGGGCTGCCCGCCGCCGTCCGCCGACCTGGTCGACCTGGTCGTCATGGGTCTGGTGCGGGCCGCCGTCGACTCGGCGTTCGACAGGGCCCTCCGGAGCGAGGGCGACCAGCGCCGCCCCCTCGCGGCGGCGGCCGCGCTCGCGGTGGCCCTGCTCGCCGGTTGCGACGAGTCCTACCTGCGCGCCGAGGACGAGGACGACGACGAGGAGTCGACCGCCTCGGTCGTCACCCAGATGGCGGCGGCCATGCTCGGCGACGACGCGGCCGGTCTCGCGCCGGTCACCTCCGAGGTGATGCGCACCCTCGACGCGCTCGCGTCCCTGGGCCTGCTCGACGACGAGGTGCTCGAGCGGGGCAGCCACGTCCTGCTCGTGCCGGACGCGCTGCGGCACCGGGTGATCCGGACCCTGTCGGACCACCTCGGGGTCGTGGGCACCGACGACTCCACCGTTGTCTGGGCGCCGGTCGACCTGCCCTCCACGCTCCCGGAGGGTGCCGGGGTCGAGCTGACCGGCGTGCTCGGCGGCGCCGAGGTCGTCCGGCTCCGCGTCGACGCCTCGACGAGCCTCGGGGACCTTCGCCGCGTCGTCTCGCTCGCCCTGGGACGCCCCATGGAGCGTCGCTACGTCTACTCCCGACCCGACGGCGTCCGCCGCTTCACCGGGGCGCGCTGGCTGCGCGGCTTCGAGGAGCGCGACGACGCGGAGGTCACCGACGACAGCGCCGCTGCGGTGGGGGCCGTCCTCGCCTCAGCGGGTGCCGAGCTCGACCTGGTGCTCGGCGGGACGCCGGGCCCGGTCCGGTTGCGGGTCGAGACGGTGCTGGCGACGGCGCCGTCCACGGCCGTGGTCGTGACGCCGGACGGCGGCGAGGTGCCGCTGCCGGCGCGCCACGTCGTCCTCGACTCCCGGTTCCCGCCGAGCTCGGGCCTGGCGGGACACCTCATGGTGCGGGCCGCCACCGGGCGCCACGACCACGCCGGGCTGGTCGAGGTGGCCGTCGACCTGACCACGAGCGAGGACTTCGGGCGCCGGTTCCCCGGGGAGCGCCGGCCGACGCAGAGCGAGACGGTCGCCCTGGTCGAGGAGGTCGTGGCCGAGCACCGACGCCTCGTCGTGCGGCCCTCGCCGGCGGCGCAGCTGCTGCTCCGCGCGCTCGCCGCCCTGCCCGGGCGCGGGGTGGCCGTGTCGTTCGCGGGCCGCACCCGGGCACCGGGGTCGAACCCGGTGGGCTACGTCGTCGTCGCTCCGCGGGAGGAGGCCCGCGCGGTCCTGACCGACGAGATCGCCCTCTCCTACGGGGGGCTCGACGCCCCCGACGACACCCCTCGCGGCGCCCCCGACGACGCCACGGCGGCGCGGGTCGGCCGGCTCGTCGCCGAGGTGCTCACCGAGCACGGGCTCGGCGTCGACTGGGACGGCGACCCGCGCCAGTCGATCATCGTCACCCCCCTGCGCTGGGAGTGGCCGTTCGGGACGCCGCTCGGCTGACGCGGGCGAGGTGGGCGGGGGCGAGCGGGGTCGCAGGCCTCGGGTCAGGAGACCTCGAACTCGCCGAGGCGGTGCCACTCGTCGGGCTCGTTCTGCCAGTTGCGGATCTGCGGGGTCTCCACGACGTACTGCGGGAGGTCGGCCTGGGCCTTCTTGAAGTGGTCGGACTGCACGTGCGGCCCGGCGGCGTCGTCGTCGAAGGCCTCGAGGAGGACGTACTCGGTGGGGTCCTCGACGCTGCGCGACCAGTCGAAGAAGCGGTTGCCCGGCTCGGCCCGGGTCGCCTCGGTGAACTCGCGGGCGAGCTCGGGCCAGCTGTCGGCGTGCTCCGGCTTGATCTTCCACTTCACACAGATCAGGATCATGCGCCCGACTGTGCCAGCGGCCGGGCCGCCGCGGCCAGAGGTGTCTCTCACCGGGTGAGAACGGCGCTGTGACCTGCGTGGTTACATGAGCGTCATGTCGGCGCCGGCGGGGGATCAGCGGCCGGGATCGGTCGCGCGCACCTTCGACATCCTCGAGGCCGTGGCCGCCCGCGGCGGCGCGTCGGCCAAGGAGATCGCCGACGTCACCGGCCTCCCCCTGCCGACGGTCTACCGGCTGGTCCGCGAGCTGCTCGACGGCGACTACCTCGTCCACATCCGCGAGGAGAAGCGCTTCGAGCTCGGTTACAAGCTGCACGCGCTCGGTGTCTCGCTGCACGAGCAGATCGGGGTGTCGCGGCAAGTGCGCGCCGAGGTCACCGCCCTGCACCAGCAGCTCGGCACGGCCGCCTACCTCGCCGTGCACCGCGGCTCGCAGATCGTCGTCGTCCTCACCGTCGACAGCCCGGCGCACCCGCGGCTGCCCCCCATCGACTTCGGGTTCCACGAGGCGGCCCACGCGACGGCGTTCGGCAAGATCCTGCTGGCCCGGATGGACGACGAGGAGCGCGCCGCGCTGCTCGACCCGGAGCCGATGCCCCGGTTCGGCCCCGGCACGATCACCACGCACGCCGAGCTCCACGCGCAGCTCGACACCGTCGCCGAGCGCGGCATCGCCTGGGAGTTCGGCGAGTTCCAGGCGGGATCGACGTGCGCCGCCGCGGCGGTCAGCGGCGTCGCCGGCGCGCTCGTCGGCTCGGTCGCCATCTCGGCGCCCGACGCCGTCCTGGCCCACGGCCGGGCCGAGGTCGAGCAGGTCCTGCGGGCCTGCGCCGCCCGGATCGGGCGGTTCTACCGGTCCGCGTGAGCCGACTGCCCGAGCGTGCTGAGGGCGCGTCAGCTCGATGACGTCGAGCAGGCGGCCGGTGGTCCCGACGGCGCCAGCCAGGGCTCGCTCACCCCACCTGTGGACGTCGGCTTATCGGCCGGCGAGAACGACCCTCGTCGGACGGCACGGACGCTCCTACGGTGACGGGAGTCACACCGTCCCGTTCCGGAGGCCTCCGTGTCAGATCCCGCGTCCGCATCCACCCCCGAGCCCGCCGCCGACCTCGCGCCGGCCCTGGTCCGCCTGCTCCGCGCGGCGTACCCCCACCCGTCGTTCCCCGACGGCCCCTACGAGCGCACCGCCCGGGTGATCCTGGACCAGCTCGACGCCGACCTGTGGCACCGCCTCGCGCTCGAGCGCGGGCTGGCCACCCTCGAGCTCCGCGCCGCACAGAGCGGCTCCGAGATCGACGAGAAGCTGCTGCGCGAGATCGAGGACGCCGAGTTCTTCCGGTTCATCCGGGGAGTCACCGTCACCACGCTCTACAACGACCCCGAGGTGTGGGAGCTGCTGGGCTACGAGGGCTCCTCGTTCGAGCACGGTGGCTACCTGCACCGCGGCTTCGACGACCTCGACTGGCTGCCCGACCCGCGCATCGAGGAGTACGACGGCCCCGAGCAGCTCGTCGAGGTGGCCGATCACGACCAGCCCCAGCAGACCCAGGAGAGCCAGGCATGAGCGACCAGTTCGGCACGCCGATCGACCAGGACACCGAGGCCGTCGTCATCATCGGCTCCGGCGCCGGGGGCGGCACCGTCGCCCACGAGCTCACCCAGCGCGGGATCCCGTGCGTCGTGCTCGAGGCCGGCGCCTGGCTCAAGCCCGACGACTACGAGAACGACGAGTGGGCCGCCTTCAACCAGATGGCCTGGCTCGACAACCGCACCACCTCCGGCGGCTACCGGATCACGCGGGACTTCCCCAACCTGCCGGCCTGGATCGTCAAGGTGGTCGGCGGCTCCACGACGCACTGGTCGGGCGCGACCCCGCGGTTCAAGGAGTACGAGTTCAAGGGCCGCAGCCACTACGGCGAAATCGAGGGCGCCAACCTCCTCGACTGGCCGATCGAGCTGGCCGACCTGGCGCCGTACTACGACAAGGCCGAGATCGCGATCGGGTCGACCCACCGCCACGGACGCCCGGCCCTGCCGGCCAACAACAACTACAAGGTCTTCGCCGGCGGCGCCGAGAAGATCGGCTACAAGTTCTACGCGACCGGCCCCTACGGCACGAACGCCGAGCCCTACGACGGGCGCCCGGCGAGCGTCCAGGACGGCTTCAACTTCCAGGGCGACAAGTCGACGGCCAAGTGGAGCACCGCGGTCCGGGAGGTCCCGCGGGCCGTGGAGAGCGGGAGGTGCGACCTGCGCACGCAGTGCCAGGCCGTCCAGGTCACCCACGACGCGCAGGGCCGCGCGAACGGCGTCCTCTACCTCGACAAGGACGGCAACCTGCACCGGCAGGCGGCCAAGGTCGTCTGCGTCGCCGGCAACTCGATCGAGTCGCCGCGGCTGCTGCTGATGAGCGCCAGCTCCCTGCACCCCGACGGCCTGGCGAACTCCTCGGGCCAGGTCGGACGCAACTACATGCGCCACACCACCGGTTCGGTCTACGCGCGCTTCGACCAGCCGGTGCGCATGTACCGCGGCGAGACGATGGCCGGGATCATCGCCGACGAGGCCCGTCTCGACACCTCGCGCGGCTTCGCCGGCGGCTACTACCTGGAGACGCTGTCGCTCGGCGTCCCGTTCCTCGCGGCGTTCGTCGACCCGGGCACGTGGGGCCGGGAGTTCACCGAGGTGATGGACGCCTACGCCCGCACCGCCGGCCTGTGGATCGTCGGGGAGGACCTGCCGCAGGAGAGCAACCGGATCACGCTCAACACCGGCGCGAAGGACCAGTGGGGCCTGCCGGTGCCCGACGTCCACTTCGACGACCACCCGAACGACGTCGCGATGCGCGAGCACGGCTACGGCCGCGCCGACCTGCTCTACGAGGCGGTCGGCGCGAACGGGACCCACCACACCCCGCCGTACCCCGCGACCCACAACCTCGGCACCCTGCGGATGAGCGCGCGGCCCGAGGACGGCGTCATCGGCGCCTTCGGCGAGGCGCACGACGTCCCGGGGCTGTTCGTCAGCGACGGCTCGGTGATGACCACCGGCGCGGCGGCGAACCCGACCCTCACGATCGTGGCACTGGCGATCCGGCAGGCCGAGCACATCGCCGACCGCCTCGGGAAGGGCGACCTCTGAGCGTCACGGCCGACCCCTCCCCCGTCGATCGGCTGGCCGACCGGCTGGTCGCGGCGCTCGGTGACTCCGGCTGCGGGGTCACCGGGCGCCCGCTCGACCTGGCGGTGCGCGCCCACGACGCGTCGCACTACCTGCTGCACCCGCAGGCCGTGGCCACGCCCGGCGACGCCGGCGAGGTCGCCGAGGTGATGCGGGCGTGCGGGGTGCTCGGCGTCCCGCTGACCTTCCGCAGCGGTGGCACCTCGCTCTCGGGCCAGGCCCTCAGCGACAGCGTGCTGGTCGACGTCCGCCACGCCTTCGCGGGCGCCGGCGCCGTCGAGGTGCTGGACGGCGGCGCGCGGGTCCGCGTGCAACCGGGGGTGACGGTCCGGGCCGTCAACGCCCGGCTGGCGCCGTACCGTCGCAAGATCGGGCCGGACCCGGCCTCCGAGATCGCCTGCACCCTCGGCGGGGTCATCGCCAACAACTCCTCCGGGATGCAGTGCGGCACCGAGCTCAGCTCGTACGCGACCGTCGAGTCGATGGTCGTCGTGCTGCCGTCGGGCACCGTGGTCGACTCGGCGGCGCCGGACGCGGACCGGGCGCTGCGCTCGGCCGAGCCGGAGCTGCACGAGGGGTTGCTGCGGCTGCGGGACCGGGTCCGTGGCGACGCCGCCTCGGTGGCGACGCTGCGCCGGCTCTTCGCGATCAAGAACACGATGGGCTACGGCCTCAACGCCTTCCTGGACGCCGACGAGCCGGTCGACGTCCTGGTGAAGCTGATGGTCGGCAGCGAGGGGACCCTCGGCTTCGTCGCCTCGGCCGTGCTGCGCACCGTCGACGTGCTGCCGCACGCGGCGACCGGGCTCCTGGTGCTCCCCGACCTCGCGACCGCCTCGGCGCTGGTGCCGGAGATCCTGGCCACCGGCGTCGCGACCGCCGAGCTGCTGGACGCCGCCTCGCTGCGGGTCGCCGCGCTCGACCCGCAGCGGCCGGAGGCGATCGGCCGGCTCGACGCGGCCGGGGTGGGCGACCACGCCGCCCTGCTGGTGGAGCTGCAGGCCGCGACGACCGAGGAGCTCGCGGCGCTGCGGGCCGCCGCCGAGGGTCCGCTGGGCGACCTCCCGCTGTCGGTGCCGCTCGAGCTCACCGGCGACGCCGTCGAGCGCGGTCGCCTCTGGCGCACCCGCAAGGGTCTCTTCAGCGCCGTCGCCGGCGCCCGTCCCCCGGGCACCAACGCGCTGCTCGAGGACGTCGCCGTCCCCGTCGGGCGGCTCGGCGAGCTGAGCACCGGCCTGGTCGGCCTGTTCGCCGCGCACGGCTACAAGGGTTCGGTGATCTTCGGGCACGCCCGCGACGGCAACCTGCACTTCCTGCTCAACGAGCGCTTCGACTCCGCGGCCGACATGGCCCGCTACGAGGCGTTCACCACCGACATGGTCGACCTGGTGCTCGGCCTCGACGGCACCCTCAAGGCCGAGCACGGCACGGGCCGGATCATGGCGCCGTTCGTCGAGCGGCAGTACGGCGCCGAGCTCGCGGCGGTGATGCACGCCGTCAAGCGGCTCTTCGACCCGCGCGGCCTGCTCAACCCGGGCTCGGTGGTCACCGACGACGACCGCGCGTGGCTGCGCGACCTCAAGACCGCGCCGCCCGTGGAGGAGGAGGTCGACCGGTGTGTCGAGTGCGGCTTCTGCGAGCCGGTCTGCCCGTCCCGCTCGATCACCCTCACCCCGCGGCAGCGGATCGTCGCGCGGCGCGAGATGGCCGCGGCGCAGCAGCGCGGCGACCACGACCTGGCCGCGAGCCTGCGCGAGGACTACGAGTACGACGGCATCGACACCTGCGCCGCCGACGGCATGTGCGCGACCGCCTGCCCCGTGCTCATCGACACCGGTGCGCTGGTGCGCCGGCTGCGCGCCGAGGACGGCTCGCGTGCCGAGCAGCAGGGCTGGGCGTTCGCCGCGAACCACTGGTCGGCGACGACGCGCGCCGCCTCGGCCGGCCTCACGCTCGCCGCCCGGGCGCCGGGGGCGGCCGCGGCGACGTCCCGTGCGGCCCGGCGGGTGGTCGACCACGACACGCTCCCCGAGTACGGCCCCGGGCTCGGTCGCGGCGGCCCGAGGCGGGTCGACCTCGTCGCGCCCGACGCGGACGCCGTCTGGTTCGCCTCCTGCGTCGGCACCATGTTCGGCGGCGGCGCCGGGACGGCGTTCCGGGCGCTGTGCGAACGCGCCGGGGTCCGGTTGCGGACGCCGTCCGGGCCCGGTGCGATGGCCGACCTGTGCTGCGGGACGCCGTGGAAGTCCAAGGGCCACCTCGAGGGTCACCGCCGGATGGGCGAGCGGGTGCGGGCCGCGCTGGAGCCCGACCGCGGGCTGCCGGTCGTCGTCGAGGCGAGCTCGTGCACCGAGGGCCTCGAGATCCTGGTGGCCGACGCCGGCCACGACGTCGTCGACGTCCTCGACTTCGTCGTCGACCGGGTGCTGCCCCACCTGCCGCCGGTGCCGTCGTCGCGGCGGCTCGGCCGCGTCGCCGTCCACCCCACCTGCTCGAGCACCGCGCTCGGCTCCACCGGCGCGCTGCTGCGGCTCGCTGCGGCGGTGGCCGACGACGTCGTCGTCCCGACCGCGTGGGGCTGCTGCGGCTTCGCCGGCGACCGTGGCCTGCTGCACCCCGAGCTGACCGCCGCCGCGACCGCACCCGAGGCCGCCGAGGTCGCGGCCCTGGAGGCGGGCGGTGGCGGCTTCGACGCCTACGTCAGCGGCAACCGCACCTGCGAGATCGGCCTGTCGCGCGCGACCGGCCGGTCCTACCGGCACGTGCTGGAGGTGCTCGCCGAGGCCCTGGCGTGAACCGGGGTCCGGGCCGGGCCGGGTCGGGGCCGGGGTCCGGGCCGGGGTCGGGGCCGGTGTCGGGGCCGGGGGAACCTGCTCCCGGTGCCGTCGTCGTGGCTGCGAGAATCGGTGCGTGACGATCGTGATGGGCATCGAGACCTCGTGCGACGAGACCGGCGTGGGGTTCGTGCGCGACGGCGTCCTGCTCGGTGAGGCGCTCGCGTCGAGCATCGACGAGCACGTGCTGTTCGGCGGCGTCGTCCCCGAGATCGCGGCGCGGGCGCACGTGCAGGCGATGGTGCCGACGATGCGCACCGCGCTCGAGGACGCCGGCCTCGCGTGGCACCAGGTCGGGGCGGTCGCGGTGACGGCCGGGCCGGGTCTCGCCACCGCCCTGCACGTGGGGGTGGCGGCGGCGAAGGCGACCGCGCTCGCCCTCGGCGTCCCGCTGTACGGCGTCCACCACCTCGCCGGGCACGCCGCCGCCGACACCCTCGTGCACGGCCCGCTGCCCGAGCGCAGCATCGTGCTCATCGTCAGCGGCGGGCACACCAGCCTGCTCGCCGTGGAGGACCTGGTGCGGACGCCGATCGTGCACCTGTCCGACACCCTCGACGACGCCGCCGGGGAGGCGTTCGACAAGGTCGCGCGGCTGCTCGGCCTGCCCTACCCGGGTGGTCCGTCGATCGACCGGGTCTCCGTCGACGGCGACCCGGCCGCCGTCCGGTTCACCCGGCCGCTGATGGGCCCGCGCGACCCGGCACTCGGCTTCTCGTTCTCGGGCCTCAAGTCGGCGGTCGCCCGCTACGTCGCCGCGCCGCGCGACCCGGGCGTCTCGGTGGCCGACATCGCGGCGTCGTTCCAGGAGTGCGTGGCCGACACCGTCGTCACCAAGGCGATCCGCGCCTGCCGCCAGGAGCGGGTCGACACCCTCGTCATCGTCGGCGGCGTCGCCGCCAACTCCCGTGTCCGCTCGCTCGCCGAGCAGCGCTGCGCCGAGGCCGGCATCGAGCTGCGGGTGCCGCCCATGCGCCTGTGCACCGACAACGGCGCGATGATCGCCGCCATCGGCGACCTGCTGGTCCGCGACGGCGCCCCGCCGTCCGTCCCCGAGCTCGGCGCCCGCTCCTCGGTCCCGCTCGAGCTCGCCCAGCTGCAGGCGATGACGACGGGCGCCTGAGCGTCGTGCGCGGGTGACCGGGCACCGCCCCGCGCGTGCAATTGCACTCCCTGGGCCAGTTCTGCGCGGCGCAACCGAGCGAGCGTGGGCAATTGCACGCGTGGGGCACCCGAGGGTCGGCCGGCCCAGGCGGCCCGGGGGTAGGTGAGCCTTGCTTTCCTGGAATCATTCCAGAAAGCCTGGCATTGTCACCGTCATGACGCAGATGACCGACCGCCACAAGACCGTGCACTCCTCCCACCCCGCCTTCCGGGCCTCCACCCAGCTCGCCACCCACCTGCAGCAGCTGCTCGTCGACATCACCGACCTGCACCTCCAGGGCAAGCAGGCGCACTGGAACGTCGTCGGCAAGAACTTCCGCGACCTCCACCTCCAGCTCGACGAGATCGTCGAGGCCGCCCGCGCGTTCGGCGACGACGTCGCGGAGCGGATGCGTGCCGTCTACGTCACGCCGGACGCCCGAGCCGCCACGGTCGGTCACCAGTCGAGCCTGGCCGCCTTCCCGGCCGGCGAGGTCGACACCGCCGCGACCGTCGACCTGGTCGTCGGCGCGCTGTACGGCGTCTCCGCGACCGCGCGTCGGATCCACGACGACGTCGACGCCGAGGACCCCACCACCGCCGACCTGCTGCACACGATCATCGAGCGCATCGAGCAGCTCGCGTGGATGGTCGACGCCGAGAACCGCACCGCCGGCGCGAGCGTCCCGGAGAACATCGCCCCCTGATCCGCCACGGGGGTGGGTGGCGGCCGGGGGTAGTCCCGGACGATCGGCCCCGGAAATCGCCGAGAGGTGGGGCCGTTCGTCCGGGACTACCCCGGGTCGGGCCCCGCATCTCGGCGGTCGCCGGGGTGAGGCCAGGGTCACCTCGGGGCACGTCCCGAGGCGTACACCGCGCGCCGTCTGATCCAATACACCCATGAGGTTCGTCGAGGCGGTCAAGCAGCGCGCCGGGAAGTTCCTGCTCGAGCGCACGATGCGCGACGGGATCGACCTGCGCAAGATGCGGTTCCTGCCGTCGTCGGTGACCATGCCGCTCAAGCGCGACGGGCTCGACCCGCTGCCCGAGATGGCGACGGTCCGAGCCGCCGAGCCGGTCAAGAAGCTGGCCACGCTGTTCGGCAAGAACATCTGGTTGGTCAGCGGCTACGACGAGGCCCGGGCCGCCCTGGCCGACGGCACGTCGTACTCCAACGACATCGGGCAGTTCGTGTCCCAGGAGGGCCGCAGCGACGAGGAGCAGATCGGCGGGCTCGGGATGACCGACCCGCCGCTGCACACCGCGCTGCGCCGCTACCTGACGCCGGAGTTCACGATGCGCCGGCTGGCCCGGCTCGAACCGGAGATCGAGCGCGTCGTCCACGAGCGGCTGGACGCGATGGAGGCGAGCGGTCCGCACGTCGACCTGGTCAAGGAGTTCGCCTTCCCGGTGCCCTTCCAGGTCATCTGCGAGCTGCTCGGTCTCCCGGTCGAGGACCGGGAACGGTTCTACAGCCTCGGCGTCGCCCGCTTCGACCTGTCGCAGGGCGGCGTCGGCGCGTTCGGCGCGGCGGCCCACACCCGCGACTTCCTCATCAAGGCGGTCGCCGCCCAGCGCGCCGAGCCCGGCGACGGACTGATCGGCGGGCTCCTCAAGGAGCACGGCGACGAGCTCGACGACCTCACCCTCGGCGGCATCGCCGACGGTGTCTTCCTCGGCGGCTACGAGACGTCGGCGTCGATGCTCTCCCTCGGCGCCTACCTGCTCGCCGAGAACCCCGAGGCGATGGCGATGATGCGCGACGACTCCGCCGGGCGCGACCACGTCGACCGGATCGTCGAGGAGCTGCTGCGCCACCTCACCGTCGTCCAGCTGGCGTTCCTGCGGTTCGCCAAGGTCGACCTCGAGCTCGGCGGCCAGCAGATCAGCGCCGGCGACGCGGTCGGCATCTCGCTGCTCGGCGCCAACCGCGACCCCGCGGTCGCCGGGGCCGACCCCGACACCTTCGACCCGCACCGCGCCCCGACGCGCCACCTCGCCTTCGGCCACGGCATGCACCGCTGCGTCGGCGCCGAGCTGGCCCGGATGGAGCTGCGGATCGCGCTGCGCGCCCTGGCCGTCCGGTTCCCCGACCTGGCCGTCACCGTCCCGCGCGACGCGCTCGACTTCCGCAAGCTCTCGGCGGTGTACGGCGTCGAGGAGCTGCCCGTCGACCTGTACGGCGCCAGCGACCGGGTCCCGGCCGGCCGCTGACCCGGGGCCGCGACCCGAGCTCGGTCAGCGGCGGTGGGGTGGGCGGACCTTGACCGCTCGTGAGGTCGTCGCCCCGGAGACGTAGCCGGCACGCGTCGCCTCGACGCGCACCTTGATGCGCTTCGCGCGGTCGGCCTTCCTCACCCGGTACGTCGACCTGGTCGCACCCGCGACCGGCTTCCCGTCCCGGAACCACTGGTACCGCACGGTGACGCTGCGCACCGTCCACGAGGTGGAGCCGGCCCGCACTGTTCTTCCTGCAGCCGGCCGGCCCACGACGGAGGCCCGCTTCGTGGCGCCGATCCGGGGCGGGCCGACTCCGATCTCGACGGTGCCGGAGCCGATCAGGACGTTGTCACCCGGCCCGGTGTCGATGCCGTAGACGAACACGGGCTGCAACCCCACCTTCCCCGTCGGGAACGTGGTGTCGAAGCCGTGGGCCTCCCCGGCAGCGGGGTACACCCGGCCGACGTCGGGGCGCGACACCGACGCGAGACCGAGGTCGAAGCTCTCCGCCCGTGGGTCGCCCGCCGGCCCGCCGACGTACACGTGGAATCCGGTGGCCTCGCGGGGGTTGCTCGGATCGAAGGTCCAGCCGCCGACGTGCAGCTCGCCGCCCTGAGGTGAGCTGACGCTGTCGAGTGACCCGACGGGGTCGGGGTTCGACACCGTCACGTCGCGACGGCCGAGGAGCACGTTCGAGCCACCGCTGCCGGCGAGGTTGATCGCGTAGACGTACACCGGCAGCCTCCCGGCCCCGACCTCCAGCGAGACGTCGAACCCGTGGCGCTCGCCGACACCGGGGTAGGCGTTCGCGACGTCGGGTCGGGACGCCGCCGCCGGCCCGATGTCGAAGCCGCGGGCCCCGGCGCTGCCGGCGGGCCCGCCGACGTAGACGTGGATGCCGGTCGCCGCGCCGGGGTTGTCCCGGTCGAGGGCCCACCCGCGGACCCGGACCACGCCCGGTGCCGGGCTCACCAGCTCGTCGAAGCTGCCGACCGGGTCGTTGCCCGCCGTGTTCTGGCTGCGTGCGGAGGTGCCGATGGGATAGCTGGTGCCCATCTCCAGGGTGTTGACGACCTCCCGAGAGCGCTGGGTCGAGCAGTAGACCATGTTCCAGTGCAGGTGCGGGCCCGAGCTGATGCCGGTGCTGCCGCTGTACCCGAGGAGCTGCCCGCGTTGCACGGTCTGGCCGCGATCGATGATCGTCCGGCTCAGGTGAACGTACTGAGTGCAGCGGTCGCCCCCGTGGTCGACACGGACCTGGATCGCCCCGGTCGAGTCGTATCCCTCGAACTGGATCGTCCCCCCGGCCGAAGCCAGCACCGGGGTGCCGCTCGGCAGAGCGAAGTCGACCGCGTGACGGTTGTAGTCGGGGTACGGACCCGCGGCGTGCGCGCCCGGGCCCTGGGTGATGGGGAACTGTCGGCCGGGCTCGAAGGGCAGTCTGAACCCCGGGTCGGCGACTGACGGAGCGATCGCGGCGACGAGCCACGTCGAGACCAGGAGCACCAGGACCAGGACTCGCGTCGGCAGGCATCGCATGGCGGCGAGTATGGCTGGCTGCGCACCCCGTCCGGGGCGGTTTGCCCCAACACCGCCCGGTGACGCGGTCCGTCCAGCCCCTCGGAGCAGGGGCCGGAGCCGCTCAGCCGACCAGGCCCAGGGCGCGCAGGTCGCCCCACGACTCGGCGACCGAGCCGGACCCGAACGACGTGAACCACCGTCGGACGCCGCCCAGGTCGGCCGAGCGCACCGCCTCGACGACCTCGTCGGGGTCGTGCTCCTCGAGCAGCACCCGGGCCTGGTCGGTCGGGGCGCCGTCGTAGAGGGCGCGGGTGGCCACGAGCACGTTGAGGAACCCGTGCTGGACGCCGCCGTCGGGGGTGTCGTGGCGCACCGCGCGGTGCAGGCCCCCGGTGCACGCGAACGGCGTCTCGAGGTCGAGGGCGGCGTCGATCCACCCGAGGAGGACGTCGGGCGCGGGCACGGCTCCGGGCTCGCTCCCGCCGGTGCGGAGCCTCAGCTGCAGCTCGGCGGCCGCGACCACCTCGGCGGCGCTGCGCCAGGCGTGGTCGGCGGGCACGGCCGGCAGCTCGACGCGGACGTGCACGTCGTCGTCGAGCCCGCCGTCGGCGCGCGCCGCGTCGACCGCCGCGACCACCCGCCGGGCGTTGCCGGCGAGGTCGTCGTGGTCGCGCAGCGCGATCTCGAGGGCGACGAGGCGCAGGCCGAGCCGAGCGGCCAGGCCGGCCGGGCCGGCGAGCTGGCCGGCACCACCGGTGACGACGACCGTGAGGGGCGCGTCGACGCCGCGGACCAGGGGCAGGTCGGTGTCGCGCAGCACGAAGGTGCCGACGAGCCCGGCCCCGTCGTCGCTCGTCCGCGCGGCGTGGGCCGCGACGGCGTCGTGGAGGGGGACGTCGCAGGGCGGGAAGATCGCCGCGTCGTCGACGAGGGCGGACCAGAACGGGTGGGTGGGCACCCTCGTCACCGTAGAGCCGGGGCGGGGACCGGACAACGCGGACCGGCGGCGCTCAGCCGGCCACGCGGGCCAGCTGGGCCGCGGTCGCGACCACGGCGGCGGCGACCCGGTCCTCGTCGACCAGGTCGAACACGGAGACCCCGACGCTGAGCGGCGCACCGTCTCGGCGCAGCGGCACGGGGGCCGAGATCCCGTGCACCGAGGGGATCACCTCGGCGTAGGTCACGGCGTAACCCCGCTCGCGGGCGACCCGGATCTCGTCCCGCTCGCCGAGGACGGCCGGCTGGGCCGCGAGGATGGCGAGACCGGCCGAGCCCCGGTCGACGAGGTCGAGCTGGCCGGGGCGGAAGGCGACGTGCATCGAGGCGCTGCGGGGCTCCACGACCATCAGGGCGCGGACCCGCTCGGGGTCCTCCTGGGCCACCAGGTGCGCCGTGGCCCCGACGGCGTCGGCGAGCTCCTCGAGCAGGGGGAGCGCGGCCGTGCGGAGGTCGCGCTCCACGGGGTCGGCCAGCGGCACCAGCCCCGCGCCCGGGTGGAACCGCTTGGCCCGGTCGCGCCGCACGAGGCGGTGTGCCTCGAGGGTGCGCAGGAAGCGGTGCGCCACGGTGCGGTGGACGCCGACCGCCTCGGCGACCTCGGTGATCGTCATGCCCTCGCCGCGGGCGCTGAGCACCTCGAGCACGCGCAGCCCGGAGTGCAGCGTCTTGGACATGCCGCCGTCGACGACGACGTCCGACCCCTCGTTCATGCGTCTCATCCTGGCGCCCTCCGGCACTCCGGCGTGTGCCGGGTCACGGTGTGGGCTTGACCACCCCGATGTGACCGGCCTAACCTCCAGTGCAGTTATAGCACGCAGCGTGCGAATATCGCACACAGAGGAGGAGGTGGCACGTGGAGGTTCCCGAGTCCGTCGTCGTGGCGGCGCAGCGGCTGTACGCGCGGCAGTCGCGCCTGATCGACGAGGGCGACGCGGCCGGGTGGGCGGCGACGTTCACCGCCGACGGGGTCTTCGACTCGCCGTCGTACCCCGAGCCGTCGCGCGGCGCCGCGGCGCTCACCGCCTTCGCCCGCGCGTTCCACGACTCCTGCGTCGCCACGCGCACCCACCTGCGGCACGTCGTGACCAACGTCGACGTCGAGGCGTCCGAGCGCGACGACGAGGTCGTCGCGCACGCCTACCTCCAGATCGTGGCCACCCCCGAGGACCAGGACAGCCGCCTCGTGCGCCTGACCACCCTCACCGACCGCCTCGCCCGCCACGGCGACGGCTGGTTGGTCGCCCACCGCCTCGTCCGGCGCGACGACAGCGCGCCCGGACCCGTCACCACCACCCCCGACGCCCACGACCGAGGAGCAACCGCATGACCCTGCTCGACCACCCCACCCACGAGCACCCCGGCCGGGTCGAGGACGCCCTGATGACCGTGGACCACCCCGACCTCCGCGGCAAGGTCGCCGTCATCACCGGCGCCGGCCGCGGCATGGGCGCGCGCTTCGCCGCCGCCCTGGCCCGTCGCGGCGTCCGGGTCCTGGGAGCCGACCTCGACGAGCCGCTCATGGAGGCGGCCGCCGCGGCGATCACGCTCGAGCACGACGGTCTCGCAGGAGCCGGAGAGGTCGTCGGCGCCGCCGTCGACGTCCGCGACCGGGACGCCCAGCAGCGGGTGGCCGACCTCGCCGTCGAGCGGTTCGGCCGGCTCGACCTCTGGATCAACAACGCCGGCATCTTCCCCGAGGCCCCGGCCGCCGAGATCCCCGTCAGCCAGATCCAGGCCACCCTCGCGATCAACGTCGAGGGCGTGCTCTACGGCGCCCAGGCGGCCGCGTCCGCGATGGCGCCCGGCGGCTCGATCGTGAACATGGCCTCCGTCGCGGCGGTCCGCGTCCGGCGCGGGCGGGCGGCGTACTGCTCCTCGAAGGCGGCCGTGGCCCACCTCACCGAGTGCCTCGCCGTCGAGTACGGCGACCTCGGCATCCGCGTCAACGCGATCGCGCCCGGCTTCGTCGACACCGAGATGACCCGCTGGGTGCAGGACGACCCGCCGGCCCTCGCCAAGGCCCTCGACAGCATCCCGCTGCACCGGATCGGCTCGCCCGAGGAGGTCGTCGGCCCGATGCTGTTCCTGCTCTCAGACAGCGCCCGCTACGTCACCGGTCACATCCTGGCGGTCGACGGCGGCTCCCGGCATGTCTGACCTGGCCCGCGCCGGTGCCGACCGCGTCGTCCTGGTCACCGGCGCCGCCGGCGGCATGGGCGCCGGTCACGCGCGGGCCCTGGCCGCCGACGGCTGGCGGGTCGTCCTGGCCGACGTCGCGGACTGCTCGCCGGTGGTCCAGGAGGTCCGCTCCGCGGGAGGCACCGCCAGCGGGCACGTGCTCGACGTGACCGACCCCGCGCAGTGGGAGGCGCTCGTCGCCGAGGTCGCGACGACGTACGGCGCGTTGCACGGCCTGGTCAACAACGCCGGGATCTCGCGGCGGCTGCGCTTCATGGACACCCCGCACGACGTCTGGCGCCGGGTGCTGGCGATCAACCTGGACGGGCCGTTCCTCGGCATCCAGGCGTGCGCGCCGCTGATGCGCGACTCCAGCGGCGGCTCCATCGTCAACATCTCCTCGATCGCCGGGCAGATCGGCTACTTCTCGCCGTCGTACTCCGCGTCGAAGTGGGCCCTGCGCGGCCTCACCAAGTCGGCCGCCGGCGAGCTCGCCGCCTGGGGGATCCGGGTCAACTCCGTGCACCCCGGGCTGGTCGAGACCCCGCTGCTGGCCGGTGCCGACGGCTTCGTGGAGAGCGCGGTGGCCAGCATCCCGTTCGGCCGGATGGGCCGTCCCAGCGAGATCACCGACGTCGTCGCCTTCCTGCTCGGCGACGGCTCCTCCTACATGTCCGGCGCCGAGCTGACCGTCGACGGCGCCCTGGTCTCCAACGGGACCTACCACCGCATCCTCACCGAGATGGACGGAGAGCTCTGATGAGTGCCCCTGAGACCGACTACGACGTCATCGTGATCGGCGGTGGCGGCGCGGGCCTCGCGGCGGCCGCGTCCGCCGCCGAGCGCGGGCGGAGCGTCATCCTCTTCGAGTCCGAGGGCGAGCTCGGCGGGTCGACCCAGCTGTCGGCCGGCATGTTCACCGCGGCCGACACCAGCGTGCAGAAGGCGCTGGGCGTCGACGACACCGTCGACCGGTTCTTCCAGCACTACATGGACCTCAACCAGTGGCTGCTCAAGCCGGGCCTGGTCCGGCGGTTCTGCGAGCTCGCGGGACCGACGCTGGAGTGGCTGCTCGACCTCGGCGTCGAGGTGCCGGCGCAGGTGTCGCCCGACGCGCACACGCCGGGGCTGACCCGGGCCGGCGTCGAGGACGTGTGGCGCGCCCACGTCCCGAAGGACCAGGGCTACGGCCTGGTGCAGGTGCTCGACCGGGCGCGGAAGGCCGGCGGCGTCGAGGCGGTCCTGCACACCCGCGTCGAGCGGCTGCTCGTGGAGGACGGCCGGGTGAGCGGTGTCGTCGCCGACGGTGTCGAGCTGCGGTCGGGGGCCGTCGTGGTCGCCTCGGGCGGCCTCGCGCAGGACCCCGCGCTGGTCGAGCGCTGGTTCCCGGACGCGCTCCGGGCCGGCGACTCGTTGTTCGTCGTCGCCGCCCCCGGGTCGCGGGGCGACCACCTCGCCCTTGGTGAGCAGGTCGGCGCCTCGGTCGCCGGCGCCGGCTGGGGACTGATGCTCCCGACCGCCCAGTTCGTCCGCCACCACCACTGGCAGGCCGGGTTCCCGCCCGTGTCGCGCGTGCACGTCAACCCGCAGGGCCGGCGGTTCATGGACGAGGACGCGTCGTACGCCGTCTCCGGCGGTCTCATCGACGCCCAGGGCGGACCCGCCTGGATGGTCTTCGACGAGGCCGCGCGCCGGGCGCTGCCCGAGGGGTACGCCGACTGGACGCCGGCCCGCGTCACCGAGCTCGTCGGCACCGGCGCCGTCGTCGCGGCCGACGACCTGCCCGGCCTCGCCGAGCGGATCGGCGTGCCCGCCGACCACCTCGTCGCCACCGTCGAGCGCTGGAACGACCAGCTCCCGCACGGGACCGACGTCGACTTCCAGCGTGACCAGACGCTGGCCGCCAAGGGCGTCACCACGCCCCCCGCCCCGATCGCCGCGCCGCCGTTCCACGCCACCCGCGTGCTGCCGGCCGAGCTCGTGTGCACCCACGCCGGTCTCGAGATCGACGCGAACGCCGCCGTCCTCGACCAGCGGGCCCGGCCGATCCCGGGCCTGTTCGCGGCCGGGGAGGCCGGCGGCGGCGTCCTCGGCAACCGCTACGTCGGCGGTGGCAACGCCGTCGCCAACGCCCTCACCCTGGGCCGGCTCGCGGGCCAGAACGCCGCCGCCACCGCCTGAGGCACCCCCCTCGCCGCCCCTCCGCCCCTTCACCGGAAAACTGGAGCTCCCATGTCCACCAGCACCCCCTCCGCTCGCCCGGGCGCGTCCGTCTCCGGGCCCGCCGTCCTGCGCAAGGTCCAGCGCTACGTCCTGCCGGTCGCCTTCCTGCTCTACATGTTCAACTACATGGACCGGGCGGCGATCGGCTACGCCCAGCTGCAGATGTCGACCGACCTCGGCATCAGCCTCGCCACCTACGGCACCGTCGCGGCGATCTTCTTCGTGGCCTACACGGTCCTGGAGGTCCCGAGCAACATCGTCATGAAGAAGGTCGGGGCCCGCCTCTGGCTGGCGCGGATCGCGATCACCTGGGGCATCATCACGATGCTGACCGGGTTCGTGCAGAACACCACGCAGCTCTACGTCGCCCGGATCGCCCTCGGGGTCGCCGAGGCCGGGCTCTTCCCCGGGCTGCTGCTCTACATGACCTACTGGTTCCGCACCCAGGACCGCAGCCGCGGCATCGCCGGGTTCTCCCTCGCCCAGCCGGTGGCCCTGCTCATCGGCAGCATCAGCGCCGGCTACATCCTCGACCACGCCGACTGGTTCGGCCTGAACGGCTGGCAGTGGGTGTTCATCCTGCAGGGCGCCCCGCCGGTCCTGCTCGGCGTCTGGGTGCTGTTCTACCTCGCCGACCGCCCGAGCAAGGCGCGCTGGCTCTCGAAGGACGAGTCGGACTGGCTCGAGGGGGAGATCAACAAGGAGTACGACGTCGCAGACGACGAGCACATGGAGATCTCGCTCGACGCGGTGAAGAACCCCAAGATCCTCTACCTGGCCTTCATCAACCTGCTCTACGCCGTGGGCCTGTACGGCATGACGTTCTTCCTGCCGCAGATCGTCGCCCAGCTCAACCCGGGCTACTCCTCGACCAACATCGGGCTCGTCGGCGCGATCCCGTACGTCTGTGGTGCGATCGCGATGCTCCTGGTGGCGCGCTACTCCGACCTGCTCGGCAACCGGAAGCCGATCGTCATGTGCACGCTGGCGGTCGCCGTCGTCGGGCTCGTCGTCACGATGGTCTTCAAGGAGACCCCGGCGCTCGGCATGATCGGCCTCTGCCTGCTCGCGATCGGCGTCTTCTCCTACCTCGGCCCGTTCTGGGCGCTGGCCTCCGAGGCCCTGACCCGGTCGCAGACCGCGGTCGGGCTGGCCACCATCAACGCGATCGCCGCTGCCGGTGGCTTCTTCGGGCCGTTCGTCATCGGCAAGACCGCCGCAGCGGACGACGTCATCTTCAGCATGATCTTCCCGGCCGTCTGCATGTTCGTGGCGATCGTCCTGCTGGCCTTCGTCAAGCCCGTCCAGGGCACCCCGGCCGCCGTCACCGAGACCGTCTGACCGGCGCCTGCCCTCGAGGCGGTGCCGCGCGGCACGACGCCACCGCCCCCGCCGGTCGACCCGGCGGGGGCGGTGGGATGCTCTCAGCCGAGGGCGGCGCCGATCTCGCGGACGGCGCGCAGCACCGGCTCGACGGCCGCGTCGACCAGGTCCTCGCGGGAGGTGACGACGTTGACGGCGGCGCGGGCCGGCCACCCGGGCAGCGGGGCGGCGACGGCGTACGCGCCCGGGTTGAGCTCGGCGTACGTCGCGACGTGGCCGGTCTCGCGGACGGCGGCGACCCGGTCCGGCTCGCCGGGGAGCGCCGGACCCGAGGCGAGGGCCGCGAGGCCACCGGCGCCGCGGTCGAGCGGGTCGCGGTTGCCGAGGCGGTAGGAGAAGCGGGGCCCGTCGGTGGGCGGCTCCGCGACCAGGGTGGTGACCGCGGCGTCGCCGGCGACCTCGACCAGCGACGCCGTCGCGTCGAGCTCGACCGCGAGCCGGTGCAGCACGGGCCCGGCGACGTCGCGCAGGCGCGGTGGGCGGACGCCGCTCCCGTGGGCGAGGTCCGCGGCGGCCGGGCCGACGCGGAAGCGTCCCCCGGCGTCGCGGTCGGCGAAGCCCGTGCGCACCAGCGAGACCAGCAGCCGGTGGGTGATGGAGCGGTGCAGGCCGCACGCCACCGCGGCCTCGGCGGTGGTCAGGCCGGCGGGGTGCCGACCCAGCTCGACGAGGACCGCGAGTCCCCGCTCGAGCGTCTGCGAGCCACCCTCGGCGTCAGCGGGTCGGGAGGATGCGGCCACGGACCTCACCCAACCCGATCCGTCCGCCGAGCGCACCCGGCGCGCTGTAGCGCAGCACGACCTCGTCGCCGTCCTCGAGGAAGGTGCGCTCCTCACCGCCGACGGCGAACGGTTCACGCCCGCCCCACGACAGCTCGAGGAACGAGCCGCGCTGGTCCTGCTCCGGACCGCTGATCGTGCCGGACGCGAAGAAGTCGCCGACCCGCAGCGAGGCGCCGTTGACGGTGAGGTGGGCCAGCATCTGCGCCGGCGACCAGTACATCGTCCGGTACGGCGGGCGCGCGACGACCACGCCGTTGAGCTCCACCTCCACGTCGACGTCGTAGCCGGAGGGGACGCCGTTCGGGCCGGTCTCCTGCAGGTAGGGGAGCACCGGCACCTCCTGGCCGGGCACGTCGACGCGGGCGGCCCCGAGCGCGGCGAGCGGGGTGACCCAGGCCGAGACGGAGGTGGCGAACGACTTGGCGAGGTTGGGCCCGAGCGGGACGTACTCCCAGGCCTGGAGGTCGCGCGCCGACCAGTCGTTGACCCCGGCGACGCCGAACACGGTCTCGGCGAGCTCGGCCGTGCCGACCCGCTCGCCGAGCGGGAGGCTGCGCCCGACGACGAAGCCGAGCTCGGCCTCGATGTCCAGGCGCAGCGAGGGGCCGTACGTCGGGGCGTCGTCGGCCGGGGCCTTGCGCTGGCCCGCGGGCCGGTGGACGTCGGTGCCCGAGACCACGATCGAGCCGGCCCGGCCGTGGTAGCCGACCGGCAGGTGCTTCCAGTTGGGCAGCAGCGCGTCGCCGTCGGGGCGGAAGATCCGGCCGACGTTCGTGGCGTGGTGCTCGGAGGCGTAGTAGTCGACGTAGTCGGCGACCTCGAAGGGCAACGACGTCGTGACCTCGTCGACCTCGAGCAGGGTGACGCGGTCGCGGAGGGCGGGGTCGGTGAGCAGCTCGACCACCCAGGCGCGGACCTCGGCCCACGTGTCCGGGCCGGCGGCCATCAGCGGGTTCAGCGCCGCGACGTCGAGCAGCGCCGCCCACCCCGGGCGCAGCGTCCGCGCGGCCGCGCCCAGGTCGAGGACCCGGTCGCCGATCCGGACGCCGAGCCGCGCCGCCGTGGAGGCGGTGGCGACGACGGCGTACGGGAGGTTGTCGATGTCGTACGGGCTGCCGGCGGCGCCCTCGACCCAGGTGATCATGTGGAGCCTCTCAGTCGGTGGTGCGGACGTCGGTGGTGCCGATCAGGTGCAGCGCCGTGAGGTCCTCGAGCGGCTCGAGGATGCTGCAGGAGCCGTACGACGTGAACGCGGCGCGGGCCGCGAGCAGGGCGTCGGGCGGCAGGAGCGAGACCTCGCGGGCGAGCGTCGGGCCGTCGCGCTCGGCCAGGACCGGCTCGACCGGCGCGCCGGCGAGCGCGCGGGCCGTGGCCAGCAGGATGTTGAGGTAGCCGTGGTGCTCGAAGCCGGTCGCGGGGCCGGTGTGCCGCACGGCGTGGTGGAGGCCCGCGGTGCACTTGAAGGGCACGCCGCGGGCGACGGCGGCCTCGATCCAGCCGCCGAGCTCGGCCTCGGAGGGGAACGCGCCGGCCTCGGTGCCGCCGGTGCGGAACTTCAGGCGCAGGCCGTGGGCGAGCACCGCGTCGAGGACGGCGGGCCACGCGGGGTCGGTGACGCGAGGCACCTCGACGTAGGGCGGCACCCCGCCGGAGCCAGCCGCCGCCGCGATCTCGGCGACCTGCGCGGCGGGCGCGCCCGCGCCGCCGAGCTTGACCTCGAGCCCGGCGAGCCGGAGCCCGGCGGCCCCGGCCCGGGCCACCACGTCGGCCACGACGTCGGGAGCCGGGACCACGACGCTCACCGACAACCCGGCCGGGGCCAGGTCGACGAGGTCGTCGAGCCGCGCCGCGTCGACGAGGAACGGGCCCACGAGGGCGGCGTGGCCCGAGCGCAGGTGCGCGGCGTGGGCCGCGACGGCGTCCGGCAGCGGGGCGAGGCCGGGCGGGAAGATCGCGGCGTCGTCGACGAGGTGCCGGAACGGCGAGGGGATGGACACCGTCACACCCTAGCGACTATCGTCCGGAATGAGAACAGTACCTGTTCGTTAATCGGACAGTCCGGACGAGAGGACGCAACGATGGCGCACTACCGGCAGGTCGGCGAGGTCCCCCCGAAGCGGCACACGCAGCACCGCGATCCCCAGGGCCGCCTCTACTACGAGGAGCTGATGGGCGAGGAGGGCTTCTCCTCCGACTCCTCGCTGCTCTACCACCGCGGCGTCCCCTCGGCGATCTCCTCGGCCGAGGTCTGGGAGCTGCCCGACCAGACGCGGGTGCCCAACCACCCGCTGAAGCCGCGCCACCTCAAGCTGCACGACCTCGAGACCGGCCCGGACGCCGTCCTCGACCGGCGCCTGGTGCTCGGCAACGCCGACGTCCGGATCTCCTACGTCACCACCGGCACGGACGCCACGCCGCTGTACCGCAACGCCATCGGCGACGAGTGCGTCTACGTCGAGTCCGGCAGCGGCACCGTCGAGACGGTCTTCGGCGTGCTGGCCTACCGCACCGGCGACTACGTGGTCATCCCGCGCGCCACGACGCACCGGTGGGTGCCGGCCGAGGCCTCGCAGCTCTACCCGATCGAGGCCAACAGCCACGTCGCGCCGCCCCGGCGCTACCTCTCCCGCTACGGCCAGCTGCTCGAGCACGCGCCCTACTGCGAGCGCGACCTGCACGGCCCCACCGCCGTGCACCTGCTCGACGGCCCCGACCGGAGCGACGTCGAGGTGCTGGTCAAGCACCGCGTCGCCGGGAGCATCGTCGGCACCCGCTACACCTACGCGACCCACCCCTTCGACGTCGTCGGGTGGGACGGCTGCCTCTACCCCTACACGTTCAACATCGACGACTACATGCCGATCACCGGCAAGGTCCACCAGCCGCCGCCGGTGCACCAGGTCTTCGAGGGCCACAACTTCGTGATCTGCAACTTCCTGCCGCGCAAGGTCGACTACCACGAGCTCGCCGTCCCGGTGCCCTACTACCACTCGAACGTCGACAGCGACGAGGTCATGTTCTACGTCGGCGGCGACTACGAGGCCCGCAAGGGCTCCGGCATCGGTCTCGGCTCCATCTCGCTGCACCCCGGCGGCCACGCCCACGGGCCGCAGCCGTCGGCGATCGAGGCCTCGCTCGGCGCGGAGTACTTCGAGGAGTCGGCCGTCATGGTCGACACCTTCGCCCCCCTCGAGCTGGGCGAGGCCGGGCTGGCCGTCGAGGACCCCGCCTACGCCTGGACCTGGGCCAACAGCCTGCGCTGAGCGGCTGGGCCGGCCCGGGTCTCAGGGGCGGTCCGGCACGATCGGGTCATGCGCCGCCCAGCAGCCCGGACCCCCGTCGCCCTGACGTGCGCGACCCTGGTCGCCGTCGTCCTGACCGGCTGCGGCGACGACGACGTCCGCAACGAACCCAGCGACGAGTCGCGGACCGGCACGGCCGGGCCGTCGGTCCCGGCGGCCGACGAGGAGCTGCGGGTCAACGGCGTCGGCACGGAGCTCCGGACGCCGTGGGGGCTGGCGCCGCTCGTCGGCGGCGGGCTCCTCGTCGGCTCGCGCGACAGCGGCGACATCCTGCTGTCGCCGCCGGGCGGCGGCCAGCCCCAGGTCGTCGGCTCGGTCGACGGCGTCCGCGCCGAGGGGGAGAGCGGGCTGCTCGGCCTGGCCCTGGGGCCCGGCGACGACACCCTGTACGCCTACCGGACTGGGCCCGAGGAGAACGGCGTCGTCGCGATGAGCTGGGACGGGACGAGCCTCGGTGAGCCGGAGGAGGTCGTCACCGGCATCCCCGGCGGCGCGACCTACCACCAGGGCGGCGGACTGGTCGTCGGCCCGGACCGGATGCTCTACGTCTCGACCGGCGACAACGGCGTCCCCGAGGACGCCCAGGACCCGGACTCGCTCTCGGGCAAGGTGCTCCGTTACACCCTCGACGGCGAGCCGGCACCCGACAACCCGTCCGGCACCGCCGTCCACAGCCTGGGCCACCGCAACGTCGAGGGTCTCGTCTTCGACCCGGAGGGCCGCCTGTGGGCCGCCGAGTTCGGCCAGAGCGCGTTCGACGAGCTCAACCTGGTCCGGGCCGGCGCCAACTACGGCTGGCCCGAGGTCGAGGGCACCGGCGGCGGCGAGGAGTACGTCGACCCGGCGGTCGTCTGGAGCACCGACGAGGCCTCACCGTCCGGCATCGCCTGGTGGGACGGGTCGCTGTGGGTGGCCGCCCTGAGGGGCGAGACCCTGTGGGAGGTGCCGTTCGCGACTCCCGAGGTCGAGACGCCCGGCCAGGAGGACGGCGACCCCACCGGCGCCGACGTCCTCGAGGACCCGGTCGCCTACCTCGTCGGCCGCTACGGCCGGATCCGCAACGTGGCGATGACCGCCGACACCACGATGCTGTGGGTGGTCACCTCGAACACCGACGGTCGTGGCGACCCGGCCGCCGAGGACGACCAGCTGTTCGCGCTCGCCCGGTGAGGCCGACCGACCGGGAGGGTCACCGGGAGGTCGTCCGCTTGAACTGGCGGACCGAGAGCGGGACGAAGACCGCCACGATGATGGCCGACCAGATCAGCGTGTAGACCACGGGGTGCTGCATCGAGAAGGCGTCCGACGGGGGCTCGCCGACGGTGTTGCCGAACAGCTCGCGCGAGGCCTGGGTCAGCGAGGAGACCGGGTTCCACTCGACGAACCTCTTCAGGATGCCGTCGAAGTCCTTGAGCGGCACGAAGGCGTTCGACAGGAACGTGAGCGGGAAGATCACCACGAACGAGGCGTTGTTGACCACGTCGACGCTGGGCACCAGCAGACCGACGAAGGCCATGATCCAGCTGATGGCGTAGGCGAAGACGAGCAGCAGCGCGAACCCGGCGAGGGCCTCGAGCACGCCGTCGCGGATGCGCCAGCTGACCAGCAGGCCGGTGAGCGCCATGATCATCAGCGACAGGACGTTGTAGACGACGTCGGACGTCGTGCGGCCGACCAGGACCGCCGCCCGCGACATCGGCAGGGACCGGAACCGGTCGATGATGCCCTTCTGCATGTCCTCGGCGAGGCCCGCGCCGGTGAAGGTGGCGCCGAAGACGACGGTCTGGGCGAAGATCCCGGCGACCAGGAACTCCTTGTACTCCGTGCCGTCGCCCGGGTCGATCGCGCCGCCGAAGACGTAGGCGAAGAGCAGGACGAACATGATCGGGCTGATCAGGACGAAGACCAGCACCTCGGGCACGCGCTTGATCTTGATCAGGTTGCGCTGGGCGACGACCCAGCCGTCGCTCAGGGCCTGCGGTGCGCTCATCGGGCGACCTCCTCGGACTTCTCGTCGGCCGTGCGGCCGGTCAGGGTCAGGAACACGTCGTCGAGGGTCGGTCGGCGCAGCCCGACGTCGAGGACGCCGATCTGCTCCTCCTCGAGGTGGCCGAGCAGGCGGCGCAGGGCCGGCGCCCCGTCGGTGACGGCCGCGGTGAGGCTGCGCTCCTCGACCTGCACGTCGCCGACGGCGACGGCGCCGAGCAGCCGGCGGGTCGCCTCGACGTGGCGGGCGTCGGCGACGACGACCTCGATGCGTTCGCCGCCGGTCTGGGCCTTGAGCTCGTCGGCGGTGCCCTGGGCGATGGCCAGGCCGTGGTCGATGACGACGATGTCGTCGGCGAGCCGGTCGGCCTCCTCGAGGTACTGGGTGGTCAGGAGCAGGGTGGCGCCGCCGCCCACGAGCTCGCGGATGACGTCCCACATCTGCTGGCGCGCCCGCACGTCGAGGCCGGTGGTCGGCTCGTCGAGCACCAGGACGGGGGGCTCGGCGACCAGCGCCCCGGCGAGGTCGAGGCGGCGCCGCATGCCGCCGGAGTAGGTCTTCGAGGGCCGGTCGCCGGCGTCGGCGAGGTCGAAGCGCTCGAGCAGCTCGCGGGCCCGGGTGCGCGACCGCGCCTTGCCCAGCCCGTAGAGCCGCCCGACCATCGTGAGGTTCTCGAAGCCGGTGAGGTACTCGTCGACCGCGGCGTACTGGCCCGACAGACCGATCTTGCGGCGCACCCCCTGCGGGTCGGCGAGCACGTCGACGCCCGCGACCTCGGCGCTGCCCTCGTCGGGCACCAGGAGGGTGGTCAGGCACCGGACCGCGGTGGTCTTGCCGGCGCCGTTGGGGCCGAGCAGGGCGAGGACGGTGCCCTCGGGGACGGTGAGGTCGAGCCCCGCCAGGGCGGTGACCTCCTTGTAGCGCTTGACCAGGCCTCGGGCCCGGATCATGTCGACCATCGTCGTCGCCTCTCGTGGTGCGGGGGGTGGCGTCAGTGTCACGGTAGGGACTGGCACCGACAACCGGATTCATCGCGACTGGCATGGTTCTCCCGTGGCGCGGGTGGTCGTGGTGGGCGGGGCGAACGTCGACGTGGTCGCGCGCCCCCACGCCGTGCCGGTGCCGGCCACCAGCAACCCCGGCAGCGTCGCCGTCACGCCGGGCGGCGTCGGCCGCAACGTCGCCGAGAACCTCGCCCGCCTCGGCACGACGACCCACCTCCTGGCCGCGGTCGGCGACGACGCCCACGGCCGGCTCGTCGTCGACGCGACCCGGGCCTCGGGCGTCGACGTCGGCGGCGTCCGGCTGGTCGCCGCGCCGACCGGCAGCTACGTCGCCCTGCTCGACGACACCGGTGAGCTGGTCGGCGGTGTCTCCGACATGCCGGCCGCGCTCGGGCCCGAGCACCTCGACCGCGACCTCCTGGCCGCCGCCGACCTCGTCGTCCTCGACGGCAACCTCGCGCCGGCGACCCTGGCCGCCGCCTGGGACGCCGCCGCCGGACCGGTCGCCCTCGACCCCGTGAGCGTCCCGAAGGCCACGCGGCTGGCGCCGACCGCGACGGGCCGCCGGCTGTTCCTGCTCTCCGCCGGTGGCGCCGAGCTGGCCGCCCTGTCGGCGGGGGGTGCGCTCGACGCCGACCTGACCTGGGAGCGGCGCGGGCCCGCGGGCTCCACGCTCACCGCCCCCGACGGCGTGCACCGGCTCGCCGCCCGCACCGCCGAGGTCGTCGACGTCACCGGTGCCGGCGACGCGATGCTCGCGGCGTTCTGCCACGCCTGGCTGGGCGGTGCGGACCCGGGGGAGGCGGCGACCTACGCCCACGTCGTCGCCGCCCTGACCGTCTCCAGCCCGCACACCGTGCGTCCCGACCTGACCGACGAGCTCGTGAGGAGCCTGCTGTGACCGCCCCCGCCCCCGCCATCCGCCTGACCGACGAGGTCGCGACCGCCGTCGCCGAGGGGCGCCCGGTCGTCGCGCTCGAGAGCACGATCATCAGCCACGGGATGCCCTACCCCGACAACGTCGCCATGGCGCTCGAGGTCGAGGGCATCGTCCGCGAGCACGGGGCCGTGCCGGCCACGATCGCGGTGCTCGACGGCGTCCCGCGCGCCGGCCTCGACCCCGACGCCCTCGAGCTGCTCGCCCGCGACCCCGGCGTCACCAAGGCGAGCGTCCGCGACCTGCCGCACGTCGTCGCGCGCGGCGGGCACGGCGCCACCACCGTCGCCGCGACGATGCGGCTGGCCGCCCTCGCCGGCATCGACGTCTTCGTCACCGGCGGCCTCGGCGGCGTGCACCGTGGCGCGCCTGAGTCGTTCGACGTCTCCGCCGACCTCACCGAGCTCGCGACCACCCCGGTCACCGTCGTGTGCGCCGGCGTGAAGAGCATCCTCGACATCGGCCTGACCCTCGAGGTGCTCGAGACGAACGGCGTCCCGGTGATGGTCGTCGGCAGCGACGACTTCCCGGCGTTCTACTCGCGCGTCAGCGGGTACGCCGCCCCGTCCCGCGTCGAGTCCGCCGCCGACGTCGCCGCCGCGATGACCGCCGCCCGCGGGCTCGGCCTGCGCAGCGGCCTGGTCGTGGCGAACCCGATCCCGGTCGCCGACGAGATCCCGGCGGCGGAGATCGACGTGGTGATCGGCCGGGCCCTGGCCGACCTGGACGCGCTCGGCATCAGCGGCAAGGACGTCACGCCGTACCTGCTCAAGCGGATCGTCGAGCTCACCGACGGCGCCAGCCTGGTCGCCAACATCGCGCTCGTGCGGCACAACGCCCGGCTCGGTGCGGCGATCGCGACGGCGCACGCCGTCCGGTAGGCCTCGCCGCGCGGCGGCTGCTCGGAGGGCTGATCGCGTGCAATTGCCTCGATCTGGCCAACTTTCGCGCGCCGAGCTGGCCAGATCGAGGCAATTGCGCTGCTGGGCCACCTCGACGACGACGACCCATGCGGCAGGGTGTCCCCGTGCACTACATCGGCATCGACCTCGCCTGGGGCGAGAAGGCCCCCACCGGGCTCGCGGTGGTCGACGCCGAGGCGCGCCTGCTGCACGTGAGCGCGGTCCGCACCGACGACGACGTCGCGGCCGCGCTGGCGGCGTACGACGGTGACTGCCTGGCCGGCATCGACGCCCCGCTCGTGGTGAAGAACGAGAAGGGCTCGCGCCCCGCGGAGCAGGCGCTGAGCAAGGACTTCCGCCGCTTCGACGCCGGCACCCACCCCTCCAACACGGGCAAGCCGGAGTTCGCGAACGGCACCCGCGGCGCCCGGCTCGCCAAGCGGCTCGGCCTCGACATCGACCCGCGCTCCGGTCGCCGGCGGCGGGCCGTCGAGGTCTACCCGCACGCGGCGTCGATCGTGCTGTTCGACCTGCCGAAGGTGCTGCGCTACAAGGCCAAGCCCGGTCGCGACCTGGAGCTGCTGCGCAGCGAGCTGCTCGCGCTGATGGGCCACGTCGAGGCCGTCGTCCGCACCGACGAGACCTGGGCCGGGCTGCGCGCGCTCGTCGAGGCGGCCACGCAGAAGGCCCAGCTGCGGCGGGTGGAGGACCAGGTGGACGCCGTCCTGTGCGCCTACGTGGCGTGGTTCGTCGACCACCGGCCCGACGACGTCACCCGCTACGGCGACCTCGACACCGGCTACATCGTCACCCCGACGCTCGGCACCGACCCGGTCGCGGTGACCCACGCCGAGGTCGTGCGCCGGGCCGTGCGCGGCTACGTGGCGGGCCACGACGACCTGGTCCGCGCCGGTGAGCAGGCCGTCGCGCTGGTGCGACGACTGCTCGACGAGGCCGGCATCAACTACCTGTCGGTCACCGGGCGCACCAAGACGGTGGCGTCGTTCGCCGAGAAGGCGGCGCGCACCGCCGCCGGACGTCCGCTGTACGACGACCCGACCACCCAGATCACCGACGCGGTCGGCGTCCGCGTGATCACCTACGTGCGCGACGACGTCGACGCCGTGGCCGACGTCCTCGCCGAGCAGGTCACCGTCACCGACGACCGCGACCTCGGTCAGGAGACGGCCAGCGAGGGCCGCTTCGGCTACGCCAGCCGGCACCTGATGGTCGACCTCGGCGGGCGCTCGACCCAGGTGCAGGTGCGCACCGTGCTCCAGCACGCGTGGGCCGAGTTCGAGCACGACATCCGCTACAAGGGCACCGTGCCCGACATCCACGTCGGCGAGTTCGACCGTCGCTTCACCCTGGCCGCCGGCCTGCTCGAGCTGGCCGACCGCGAGTTCTCCGAGATCCGCGAGCGGCTGCGCGGGGCCACCCCCGCGGTCGGCGCCGTCGGCGACGCCACCGCCGACGACGACCCCCGCCTCGACCCGCGCGAGCTCGCGGCCTACCTCGCGGGCCAGTACTCCAACGCCGGCTGGTCGCGCACGGACCACTACGGGTGGATCGCCGGCCTGCTGCTCGAGCTCGGCATCACGTCGTTCGACGAGCTCGGCGAGGTACTCCGCGAGGCCGACGACGCCACCATCGACGCCCGGATGGACTACCGGCACCCGCCCGGCGCCGTCCGCCGCCTCGACGACGCGCTGCTGTGGGTCTTCGGCGACCGCTACCTGGGGCTGCACCAGAACGCCCACCGGCAGCCGCTCCTCGCCCAGCGCCTCGACCGCCTCCGCGGCGCCTCCTGAGCCGACCCGTCACCCATAGGTGACGGGTCACCGCGAGATCGACGCCGACCCGTCACCCATGGGTGACGGGTCAGCGGAGGTGGGACGTAGGTTGGGTGCCATGACTCCTGCCGAGGTGATCGTCGAGGGACTGGAGCGGGTCCGCGAGAGCGGGCTGGCGGTGCTCGACGGGCTGACGCCCGACCAGCTGGCGCACCGCCCGACCCCGGACGCCAACCCGATCGGCTGGCTGGTCTGGCACCTGGCGAGGGTCCAGGACGACCACGTGGCGGACGTCGCCGGCGCCGACCAGGTCTACCCGGCGTTCGCCGGGCGCTTCGCCCTGCCCTACGACGACGACGCGATCGGCTTCGGCCAGAGCAGCGCCGACGTCGGCGCGGGCACCTGGGACGCCGCCCTGCTGGCGGAGTACCTGGTCGCGGTGCACGAGCGCTCGGTCGCCCACGTCGCCACCCTCGCGCCCGACGACCTCGACCGCGTGGTCGACGAGCGGTGGGACCCGCCGGTGACCCTCGGCGTCCGGCTGGTCAGCGTCGTGAACGACGACACCCAGCACGTCGGCCAGGCCGCCTACGTGCGCGGGCTGCTGGGTCTCTGACCCACGCGTCGTAGAACCACGTACACCGCGGCGGTCGTCCACCGCCGGTTCCGCGTCGTAACGCGGCGCGGGCCGTCACCAGGTAGCGAGGTGTCTGTGCTTGTACGACGTCCTCACCAGGGACTGGGGTCGTAGTCCTTGAGGAAGTGGCCGTGCAGGTCCTCGCCGGCCTCGCCGCGGACGACCGGGTCGTAGACGCGCGCGGCGCCGTCGACCAGGTCGAGCGGGGCGTGCCAGCCCTCGGCGGCGATGCGGAGCTTCTCGTGGTGCGGGCGCTCGTCGGTGATCCAGCCCGTGTCGACGGCGTTCATCAGGATCCGGTCGGTCTCGAACATCTCGCCCGCCGACGTGCGGGTCAGCATGTTCAGCGCGGCCTTGGCCATGTTGGTGTGCGGGTGTCCGGGACCCTTGTAGCGACGGCCGAACTGCCCCTCCATCGCCGAGACGTTGACGACGTGGGCCCGCCCGGACGGCGCCGCCGCGGCGGCCGCCGCCATCGCCGGCCGCAGCCGCGAGACGAGCAGGAACGGCGCGACCGAGTTGCACAGCTGCACCTCGAGGAGCTCCAGCGGGTCGACCTCGTCGACCGTCTGGGTCCACGAGTTCGCGGTCGCGACGTCGGGCAGCAGCCCGCCGGCGTCGACGGCGGTGCCGGCGAGGTGGGCGTCGAGCGAGGCGCTGCCGCCGCGCAGCGCGAGCGCGGTGAGGCTGGCCGCGGTGTGCGCGGCACGGGCGTGCTCGAGCGACTCGCCGTCGTGGTGGGCGACCGGGGCCTGCGCCAGCGCCCCGGAGATCGCGGCCGGGTGCAGCTCGGAGACCCGGTCGAAGGTGACCATCTCCGGCAGCTCGACGCCCTCGGGCAGCGGCTCGCGCTCGGCCTCGACGAGCGGCGCGTAGGCGCCCGGCGACCGGCGCACGGTCTGGCAGGCGTTGTTGATGAGCACGTCGAGCCGGCCGGCCGCGGCGACGTCGTCGGCCAGCGCCACCACCTGGGTGGGGTCGCGCAGGTCGATGCCGACCACCTTGAGGCGGTGCAGCCAGTCGCCGCTGTCGGCCAGCGACGAGAACCGCCGGGCCGCGTCGTGCGGGAATCGGGTGGTGATCGTCAGGTGCGCGCCGTCTCGGAGCAGCCGCAGCGCGATGTACATGCCGATCTTGGCGCGACCGCCGGTCAGCAGCGCCCGGCGTCCGGTGAGGTCGGTGCCCTGGTCGCGCTTGGCGTGCGAGCGCGCGGCGCAGTCGGGGCACAGCCAGTGGTAGAACGCATCGACCAGCGTGTAGTCGCGCTTGCAGATGTAGCAGCCGCGCGGGTTGAGCAGCTCGCCGGCGAACGCGCCCGTCGTCGGCGTCGTGAGCAGCACGCCCTCGGTCTCGTCGTCGATGCGCAGCGGGCTCCCGGTCGCGGTGGCCTCGGTGACGGCCCGGTCGTGGGCCAGCTCGGCCTCCCGCTTGGCGGTGCGGCGCTCGCGCTTGAGCGCCTTGTACATGTGGGACGCCGCCCGCTTCACCGCGACGTGGTCGGGGTGCTCCTCGGGCACGGTGTGCAGCGCACCGAGCACGCGCAGGGTGGCCTCGAGGTCGTCCGGGTCGATCACCCGGGGAGTCTAGGTCGCCGGTCTGGAGGGCGGCCTACACCGGTCCGGCTGCCCGGATGATGCGGTAGCGCACGAACGACGGCACCGCGAGCGCGGCGACGACGGTCAGCACCACGACCAGCACGCCGCCACCCGTCGCGGCGACGGCCGTGCCGACACCGGCGGCCGCGGCGCCGTGCGCGACGTCGGCGACCCGAGGGCCGCCGGCGACGACCACGATGAAGATGCCCTGGAGCCGGCCGCGGACCTCGTCGGTGGCGGCGGCCTGAAGCATGGCGGACCGGAAGGCGGAGGAGGCCATGTCGGCGGCCCCGCCGACCACGAGCATCAGCACCGCCACGACGAGGAACGCGTGCCGGACGCCGACGTCGTCCTGGGCGCCGGCGACGCCGACCGCGAGGCCGAACCCGACGATCGCCACCCCCCACACGACGATGCAGACGACGACCGCCCTGCCCTGGCCGCTGACCCGCGAGACCCAGCCGGAGAAGACGCCGCCGATGACGGCGCCGGCCGGGATCGCGGCGAAGAGCAGCGCGAACGCGATGCCGCCCTCCTCGGGACCGCGGAAGGTCTCGTGGGCGATCTCCGGGAACAGCGCGCGCGGCATCCCGAAGACCATCGCGATGATGTCGACCAGGAACGACATCAGCAGCACCGGGTGGCCGCGCAGGTAGGTGAACCCCGCGATGACGGAGCGCAGCCCGGGTGCCTTCGCGACCACCCCCGCACCCCGCTCGACCGTCATCGACGGCAGCCGGACGACGGCGGACAGCGTCGCGAGCAGGGTGACGGTGTCGATCAGGTAGAGCCACTGGAGCCCGAAGACAGGGATCAGCGCGCCGGCGACCAGCGGACCGGCGATGCCGCCGGCCATGAAGACCGTGGAGTTGAGCGCGTTCGCCGCCGGGAGCTGCTCGAGCGGGACGAGGCGCGGGAGCACCGCGCTGCGGGTCGGCTGATTGACCCCGAAGAACGCCTGCTGCACCGCGAACAGGCACAGCAGCACCCAGACGTTGGTGTTGCCGAGCGCCGACTGCACCCAGAACAGCCCGCTGGTCACGATCAGCCCGAGCGTCGTGCAGACCAGGATCGTGCGGCGGTCGAAGACGTCGGCCAGCGCGCCGCCCCAGAGCCCGAACACGACGAGGGGCACCAGGCCGAAGACGCCGGTCAGCCCGACGTACGCCGAGGAGCCGGTGTCGGCGTAGATCTGGGCCGGCACCGCCACGACCGTCAGCTGGGCGCCGACGACGGTGATGATGTTGGCGCGCCACAGCCGCCGGAAGTGGGCGTTCTCGAGGGGGCGGGTGTCGGCGACCAGGCTCCGGAGGCGGCTCACCGGCGGTCGGGGTCGAGCCCGTCGCGGCTCACTCGCCCACCCGCGGTGCTCCCGCGGCGTGCCGCTGGGCGAGCTCGCGGTAGTACGGCGGGTTCATCTCGACCCAGAACTCCGAGGAGGTCCCGGTGATCGGCTTCGTCACCCGGCACGGGATCCCGGCGGCCACCACGCCGGCGGGGATGGCGGTGCCGGGGGTGACGACGGAGCCGGCGGCGACCAGCGTGCCGGCCCCGATGGTGGCGCCGTCGAGGAGCGTGCTGCCGTTGCCGACCAGCGCCTTCGCGCCGACCTCGGCGCAGTGCACGACGCACCCGTGCCCGATGGTGGCGTCGGGGCCGACGGTCAGGGTGGTGTCGGGCTGGGCGTGGAGCACGGAGTTGTCCTGCACGTTCGACCCCTCCCGGATGACGATCGCGCAGATGTCGGCCCGCAGCACGGCGCCGTACCAGATGCTCGCACCCCGCTCCACGGTCACGTCGCCGATCAGGGTGGCGGTCGGCGCGACGAAGGCCTCGGGGTGCACGGTGGGCCGTCTGCCCTCGAACTCGAACAGGTTCACCGGAGCACGCTAGACGATCGATGATTCCTCCCGCGCCGTGGAGTCAGATGTCTCACACCGACCGCAGGAGGAGCACCCATGTCGTTCCAGGCCTACCTCGACGGCGCCGAGAGGAAGACCGGCCGCACCCCGCAGGAGCTCGTCGACCTCGCCCGTGCCCGTGGCTTCGGGGCGGACACGAAAGCAGGCGAGATCCTCGCCTGGCTCGCCGAGGACCTCGGGCTGGGGCGGGGGCACGGGATGGCGCTGGTGCACGTGATCAAGAACGGTCCCGAGATCGACGGCAAGCACGTCGGCACGACGGGCCCGCACCGCGACGGGTCGACCGTGCTGCGCCTCGACGGGATCGCCGCGCGGTAGCCCGGCCCGCGCGACCACCGCGGTGCCAGGCTGGAGGGGTGACCCCGCACCCGCCCCCCTCGAAGCGCGTCAAGCCCGGCCCGGGCCAGGAGTCCTGCTGGGACTACCCGCGCCCACCGGCCCTGGAGGTCTCGACCGAGTCCGTCGAGGTGGTCCTCGGCGGTGTCGTGGTCGCCGCGACCACCCGCTCGTGGCGGGTGCTGGAGACCAGCCACCCACCGACGTACTACCTGCCGCGCACGGCGTTCGCGGACGGCGTCCTGCGCCCGGTCGCCGGGAGCTCGATGTGCGAGTGGAAGGGAGAGGCGTCCTACTTCGACCTCGTCTCCGGGGACGTCGTCGCCCCGCGGGCCGCCTGGACCTACCCGACGCCGACGGCGCGGTTCGCCGACCTGGTGGACGCGGTCGCGGTCATGCCCGGGCAGGTCGACCGGTGCCTCATTGACGGCGAGGTCGTCGAGCCCCAGGACGGCGGCTTCTACGGCGGCTGGATCACCTCGCGCGTCGTCGGTCCGTTCAAGGGTTCGCCCGGCTCCTGGGGGTGGTGACACGACGCAGGGGAGCGCAGCGAGCCCGCGGTCGTGTCGAGACTGACCGGCCCACCGAGGCCATCGCGGGGCCGGCGGCTTCGTCGGCGCTCGCCGGGGTTCGCTGCCCAGCCTCCGGTGGTGGGGTCAGCCGATGCCGGCGACGCCGTCGAGCTCCTGGAGCAGGTCGTGGGCGGCCAGCTCGACCTGCTTGTGCCGCCACTCCGAGGCCCGGTAGACGCAGGCGATGAGGCCGGAGCGGTGCACCCGGCGCAGGTCGCCGTGCACGAACGCGTAGCGCGGCTTGGTGGCGTCGCTCGCGCCCTCGGTGAGTCCGAGGTGCCAGGCGGCGTACTCCTCCCACGAGTGGCGCTCGAGGTAGGCGTTCTCCGCCGCCGCGTCCGGTTGGACGTCGCCCCAGTCGCTGTCGAGGACGTACTGGCGGGCCCGGATCAGCTCGCGTGCCCGGTCCACCCCGGCCTGGTTGACGGCGTAGCTGGCCATCAGGCGGGCACCGGCTGGTCGTCGTCGCGCGGGCCGAAGATGCAGACCGCCTCGATGACGTCGTCGTCGAGGCCCCAGGCGCGCATCTGGTGGCGTGAGCGGCGCGAGAACAGGGCGCGGAACAGCTCGTAGGGGTCGACGGTCCCGACGAGACGCGGCGCGCGAGCCGCAGCCAGCTGGTCGAGGACCGGGACCCAGAGCCGCTCGGGGAGCCTCGCCCTGCCCAGCGCCTCGTGCAGGTCGGCGTGGTGCACGGCGATGTCCCACACGATGGCCGGGCGCGGGTTGTCGACGGTCGACGCCGCGATCGCGTCCTGGTGCTCGCGCATCTCCTCCACGAGGACGGCGACCGGCAGGTGGGCGCGCTCGCCGACGTGCCGGGCGGTCCACTCCGGACCGGGCGCGCCGTCCATCCGCCCGGTGGCCGCGTCGACCGGCCCGCCGGCGAGGTGGGCGACGACGTCGTGCACCGTCCACGCCGGCGTCCCGGGCACGTACACCGCGAGCTCGGCGGCGGTGAGGCTCTCGGCCAACGCGGTGACCGCGGCCACGTGGTCGCGGTAGAGAGTGCCCCAGTCGGTCATGGCTCGACGGTAGTGGGATCGGGTAGAAAAGGCCTCGGAAAAGATCCCGGAGAAATCCGTCCGGGCCTGTCGTGTCCGGCCCCGCCCGTTCGTGGAGAGGGTGTCAGGCGGCCACAGGGGCCGCCGGAGAACGAGGAGAACGACATGTCGCAGTACTTCCTGGCCGTCAACCACGACGAGGCCTCGATCGCCGAGATGGAGACCATGACCGTCGAGGACATGCAGCCGATGTTCGAGGCGGTCGGCGCGTTCAACGAGAAGCTCCGGGCCGAGGGCGCGTGGCTGTTCGCCGGCGGTCTGCAGACCCACGACGCGACCACCGTCGTCGACAACACCGGCGAGGCGCCGGTCGTCACCGACGGCCCGTTCTCGGAGTCCAAGGAGTACCTCGGCGGCTTCTGGATCATCGAGGCCGCCGACCTCGACGCCGCGCTCGACTGGGCCAAGCAGGGGTCGAGGGCGTGCGGCGGCCCGGTCGAGGTCCGGCCCTTCCAGGAGGGCTGAGCCGCCGGTCGACGATCCCGTGGACGTGATCGAGCGGGTCTACCGCGAGGAGTTCGGCCGGGTGGTCGCCTCGCTGGTCCGGCGTTTCGGCGACATCGACGTCGCCGAGGACGCCGCCGGCGAGGCGCTCCTGGTCGCCCTCGAGAGGTGGCCGGTCGACGGCGTCCCGCCGAACCCCGGGGCCTGGCTGACCACGACGGCCGCCCGCAAGGCCATCGACAAGATCCGCCGCGAGTCCCACCGCGACGCCAAGCACCAGGCGGCCCTGATGATCTCCGACGGCACGCCCCACGAGCCGACCGGCGTCGTGGACGACGACCGGTTGCGCCTGGTCTTCACCTGCTGCCACCCGGCCCTCGCCCCCGAGGCGCGGGTCGCGCTCACCCTTCGCCTGCTCGGCGGTCTCACCGTCGGCGAGATCGCCCGGGCCTTCCTCGTGCCCGAGACGACGATGGCCCAGCGGATCACCCGCGCCAAGAAGAAGATCGCCGGCGCCCACATCCCCTACCGGATCCCCGAGCCGGCCGACCTGCCCGAGCGGGTCGCCGCCGTGCTCACGGTGATCTACCTCGTCTTCAACGAGGGCTACCTCTCCACCGCCGGCGGGACGTCGGTGCGCGACGACCTCACGGCCGAGGCGATCCGCCTCGCGCGCACGCTGCGCTCGCTGCTGCCCGACGATCCCGAGGTCACCGGGCTGCTGGCCCTGATGCTGCTGACCGAGGCGCGGCGCGGCTCCCGGATCGCCGGGGGCGAGCTGGTGCCGCTGCACGAGCAGGACCGCGGCGGCTGGTCGCGCCCGCTCATCGAGGAGGGTCACGACCTGGTCCGGGCGTGCCTGGCCCTCGGCCGGCCCGGCCGCTACCAGCTGCTGGCCGCCGTGAACGCCGTCCACACCGACGCGCCGACCGCGGCCGACACCGACTGGTCGCAGGTCGCCGCGCTCTACGCCCACCTGGCCGCGCTCGACCCGGGCCCGGTGGTCGCGCTCAACCGCCTCGTCGCCGTCGCCGAGCTCGACGGCCCCGAGGTGGCGCTGGCCCAGGTCGACCGGCTGGGCGGGCCGTTGCAGGGCTACCACCCGTTCCACGTCACCCGGGCCGAGCTGCTGCGCCGGCTCGGTCGCTCGGCCGAGGCCCGGACCGCCTACGACACCGCGCTCGCCCTGGTCGACAACCCGGCCGAGACGGCCTACCTGCGTCGGCGGCGCGACCAGCTCGCCGGCTGAACGGCCAGGCCCGGCCTACCCTGTCCCGGTGACCGTGGAGAACCTCGTCCCCCTGTCCCTGCCCGCCCGTGACGCCGACGCCGCGGGGTGGCGGGCGTGGGTCCGTGACCGCGCCGACAGCGGGCTGGCCCGTGCCCAGGAGCTCGTCGAGGGACTGCGCACCGCGCCGCCGTCCGCGACGCTCGACGTGCTGCGCCAGTGGGACCGGGCCGGCCTCGAGCTGGGCAACGTCGCGGCGCTCGGTTCGCTGCTCGGCAACGTGCACCCCGACGAGGGGGTGCGGACGACGGCCGAGGAGGCCGAGCAGGACGTCAGCCGGGTCGTCACCGCGCTCGGCCTCGACCGTGGTCTCTTCGAGCTCTTCGACGGGCTCGACGGGGGGCCGGACGCCGGGCTCGACGCCCAGGCCACGCGGCTGCTCGCGAAGGTCCGCCGCGACTTCGCCCGCTCCGGCGTCGACCGCGACGACGCCACCCGCGAGCGCATCTCCGCGATCAACGAGCGGATGACGGAGATCGACCAGGAGTTCGGCAAGGTCATCCGCGACGACGTCCGCACCGTGCGGGTCGCCCCGGAGCGGCTCGCGGGCCTGCCCGCCGACTGGCTCGAGGCGCACCCGGCCGACGACGACGGTCTGGTCACCGTCACCACCGACTACCCCGACGCGGTGCCGACCCGGATGTTCTGCCACGACGCCGGCGTCCGCGCCGACATGCTCGATGCGTTCCTCAACCGCGGGTGGCCGGCCACCGAGCCGCTGCTGCGCGAGCTCTTCGACCTGCGCCACGAGCTCGCCGGGCTCGTCGGGTTCGCCGACTGGGCGGCGTACGACGCGGAGGTGAAGATGATCGGCGAGGGCGGGGCCATCCCGGCGTTCATCGACAAGATCGCCGCGCTCGCCCAGGAGCCGATGGAGCGCGACCTCGCCGTCGTCCTGGAGCGCTACCGCCGGGACCACCCCGACGCCGAGCAGGTGCCGGCCACCGACGCGGCCTACTACGAGGAGCTGGTCCGCAAGGAGCAGCTGCAGGTCGACTCGCAGCGGGTGCGCACCTACTTCGCCTTCCCGAAGGTCCGCGAGGGCCTCCTGGCGGTGACCGGACGGCTCTTCGGGCTCCGCTACGACGAGGTGCCCGGCGCGTCGGTGTGGCACGACGACGTGACCGTCTACGACGTCGCGGACGCCGAGACCGGCGCCGCGCTCGGCCGGATCTACCTCGACCTGCACCCGCGCGAGGGCAAGTACAAGCACGCCGCGCAGTTCACCCTCACCGACGGCGTCGCCGGGCAGCAGCTCCCCGAGGGCGTGCTGGTCTGCAACTTCTCCCGCGGCCTGATGGAGCACGACCACGTCGTCACGCTCTTCCACGAGTTCGGCCACCTGGTGCACCACGTGCTCGGCGGTCACGTCGACTGGGCGCGCTTCGCCGGCGTCGCGACCGAGTGGGACTTCGTCGAGGCGCCCAGCCAGATGCTCGAGGAGTGGGCCTGGGACGCCGACATCCTGCGCAGCTTCGCCACCGACGAGTCCGGCGAGCCGATCCCGGCCGAGCTCGTCGCGGCGATGCGCCGCAGCGACGACTTCGGCAAGGGCTACCTCGCGCGGGTGCAGATGTTCTACGCCTCGATGTCGTACTGGTTCCACGTCGAGCGCCCCGGCGACCTGACCGCACGGATGGTCGAGCTCCAGGGCCGGTTCTCCCCGTGGCCGTACCGCGAGGGCACCCACATGTTCGCCTCGTTCGGGCACCTCGGCGGCTACAGCTCGGCGTACTACACCTACATGTGGTCGCTGGTGATCGCCAAGGACCTCTTCAGCGCCTTCGACGCCGACGACCTCTTCGCCCCCGACGTCGCCCGCCGCTACCGCGACCGGGTGCTCGCGCCTGGCGGCACGAGGGACGCCGCCGACCTGGTCGCCGACTTCCTCGGCCGGCCCTACACCTTCGACTCCTACGCGGAGTGGCTCGCGCGGTAGCGCGGCGCGGCCGGTCGGGGTTTCCCCGGTCGACCGGGGAAGTCTGAACTTGTCGGGCGATATCTCGGCCTCCCAGTTCAGGGATCCCCGGTCGACCGGGGAAATCCCGGTTGCGTCGGCGCTCGGCCCGGCGTACAGTCACGATATATCGCGAACTAGCACAGAAGCATCGCGATACCACCGACTTGAGAGGGGGTCCCGTGATGGGACACCAACGACGCAACCGACAGTGGGCCGCAGGGCTCGACGACACCAGCTCCCCGTGGCAGCAGCACCGGGGACCAGGACGACGCGGCCCCGGCTGGGGCGGCGGACCGTTCGGAGGGCCGGGCGGCCACGGCGGTGGCCCGATGGGCGGTCCGCCGCCCTGGATGGCCGGCCTGTTCGGCATGGGCCAGCCCGAGCGGGGCCGCGGTGGACCGCGGGTCCGGCGCGGCGACGTCCGCACGGCGATCCTCGACGTGCTGGCCACGGCCGCTCGCGAGGACCGGCCGATCAACGGCTACCAGGTGATCCAGCAGATCGCCGAGCGCAGTGACGGTGGCTGGCGGGTCAGCCCCGGGTCGGTCTACCCGACGATCCAGCAGCTCCAGGACGAGGGTCTCGTCGAGGCCGACGACGAGCGGGGTCGGCGCACCATCCGGCTCAGCGCGGCCGGCCTGGCCCACGCCGAGGAGAACGCCGAGGAGCTCGCGGCCGTGTGGGCCCCCTTCGACCGCTCCGCCGCCAAGGACGAGGCGCGCGACGGCGAGCAGGTCGACCTGAAGTCCGAGATCGGGCAGGTCATGGGCGCCGTCTGGCAGCTCGTGACCAACGGGTCGGAGACCCAGCGACGTGCCGCCGTCCAGATCCTGGCCGACACCCGCCGTGCGCTGTACGGCGTCCTGGCCGACGGCCCGGACGCCGAGGAGCCGCCGGCCGACCTCGAGCCCGGCACCGAGCCCGACCTCGAGCCCGGCACCGGCGAGGGCCGCGAGTCATGAACGACGGGTTGCGCATCGGCGACACGGAGCGCGACCGGGCGGCAGCCGACCTGAGCGAGCACGTGGCGCTGGGTCGGCTGAGCGTCGACGAGCACGCCGAGAGGCTCGATGCCGTGTGGTCGGCGCGCACCGGGGCCGACCTGGAGGCGGTCTTCCACGACCTGCCGAGCTCGACCCCGGCCCGACGGGTCCCCGGGGGATCCGCGAGCGGACGGCGTCCGGACCCCGGCCCGTGGGGCCCCGGCCGGTTCCGGGCCCCGGGCGGCCCCGGAGGCCGGGCGCCGTTCGTGCCGATCCTGATCCTGCTCGTCGTGCTGTCGGTGGTGACCCAGCTGCCGTTCTGGATCGGGATCGTCCTCCTCGGGTGCGGGCTGCTCGCCCACCGCGCCCACCGCGGGGCCTGACCGACCGGCGACACACCACGGCCCGTCCGCGGACGTGGTGTCGCGGGTACCGTGGCCGCGTGTCCACCCCCTCGTTCGAGCCCACGCCCGACCACCTCGAGCTGAAGAGCTGGCTCCACACCTTCGCCGCCGACGTCATCCGACCTGCCGCGGCGGAGTGGGACGAGCGCGAGGAGTTCCCCTGGCCCGTCGTCGAGGCCGCGGCCCAGGCCGGCATCTACTCGCTCGACTTCTTCGCCACGCAGGGCTTCGACCCGACCGGCCTGGGCATCCCGATCTCGATGGAGGAGCTCTTCTGGGGCGACGCCGGCATCGGGCTGGCGATCGCCGGCACCGCGCTGGCCGCCGCCGGCGTCAGCAGCAACGGCACGCCCGAGCAGGTCGGCGAGTGGGTGCCGCAGATGTTCGGGTCGCCCGGCGACCTCAAGCTCGGTGCCTTCTGCTCCTCCGAGCCGGACGCCGGCAGCGACGTCGGCGCGATGCGCACCCGGGCGCGCCACGACGAGGCCACCGGCGAGTGGGTCCTCAACGGCACCAAGACCTGGGCCACGAACGGCGGCCTGGCCGACGTCCACGTCGTCACCGCCGTCGTCGACCCCGACCTCCGCACCCGCGGCCAGGCGAGCTTCGTGGTCCCGCCGGGCACGAAGGGGCTCAGCCAGGGCCAGAAGTTCCACAAGCACGGCATCCGCGCCAGCCACACCGCCGAGGTGGTCCTGGAGGACGTCCGCGTGCCCGGTCGCTGCCTGCTCGGCGGCAAGGAGAAGCTGGACGCCCGCCTCGCCCGGGCCCGCGAGGGCGGCGGCGCGCGGCGCGGGAACGCCAGCATGGCCACCTTCGAGCGCACCCGCCCGGCGGTCGGCGCGCAGGCGATCGGGATCGCGCGGGCGGCCTACGAGGTCGCCCTCGACTACGCCCGGACCCGCGAGCAGTTCGGCAAGGCGATCATCGAGAACCAGGCCATCGCGTTCGCGCTGGCCGACATGAAGACCGGCATCGACGCGAGCCGGCTGCTGGTGTGGCGGGCCGCGTGGATGGCCAGCCAGGGCCGGGCGTTCGACTCCGCCGAGGGGTCGATGTCCAAGCTGTTCGCCGGCGAGACCGCCGTGCGGGTCACCGAGAAGGCCATGCAGATCCTCGGCGGCAACGGCTTCACGCGCGAGTACCCGGTCGAGCGCTGGGCCCGCGACGCCAAGATCTACACGATCTTCGAGGGCACCTCCGAGATCCAGCGCCTCGTCATCGCACGCACGATCTCCGGGGCACCGATCCGCTGAGCCGACCCGGCGGGGCTTCGCGGCCGGCGCTCCTGGGTAGCGTGGCCGACGTGCTCCCCCTCGTCTCGGCCCGTCCCGCCCGACCGTCGCGTCGGCTCCCCGCCCTCGCTGCCGCCGCCGTGCTCGTCGTGCTGACCGCCGGGTGCTCCGACGACGACTCCCCGTCCGAGGACCCGACCTCGGCGAGTCCCGTGGACGCCTCGACGTCGCCGACCCCCGAGGAGACGATCAGCTCCGATGCTCCGGAGGACCCGCCGGAGGTCGACCCGGCGGCCTTCTGCTCCACGATCAGCGACGACGAGCTGGCCGAGATCACCGGGCGGGCGCAGACGGTCTCCGACGGCACCGGGTCGGGCTACCTCACCTCGTGCAACAGCGTGCACGACGTCGACGACGGACTCGGGATCGACTGGACCCGTCTCGGGGCCCCCGTCACGCTGCAGGACCAGCTCGAGGGCGCGCTCACCGTGCTCGACCCGGTCGAGGAGGACGTCGCCGGCTCCACCGACGCCGAGGTCTACGCCGGCAAGATCGCCGGGACCCCGATCGCGCGGGTGGTCACGTCGTACGACGGCGCCGTGCTGGTGGTCGAGGCCACCGACAACGCCGCCGCGCTCGGGACCGACCCGGTGCCCCGTGACGAGCTGGTCGCGGCGGCCGTCGGGGTGGCCGAGGCCTACCTCGACTGACTCCCCGCCGACCGGTCGGCCCGAGTGGCCGGGTTTGCGCGCTCGGGGGGTCGGGTAGCCGGAGTGGGTAGCCGGTTGCTCCCACGCCGGCCCTCCACCACGGTGCCGGTCGTTCTCGGTCGGCGCCCCGAGCGAGGACGTGATCCATGGGTGAGCTCGAGGTCAACTTCGAGAACCTGAACAAGATGTTCGCTGCGATGAACGAGGTCGGGGACCAGGCCTGGCACGTCAGCAGCTACTTCAGCAAGCACGTCTGCGACGCTTCGGGCTTCGGCAACGAGGCCTGCTGCCTGCACATCATCGGCGACCAGCTCAAGCACATCGACGGCTGGTTCGACGACATGCGCCTGAAGTTCGGCGACAAGTGGTCCGACCTCCAGGGCGCGATCGCGTGGTCCGCGCAGGAGATCGACCGCGCCGACGGCGACATCAACGAGGCGTTCACCTACTACCGAGGCGCCTACGGCGGACCGCACTCGCCGCCGACCCCGCCGGAGGGCTACCTGGAGAACTACCACCTCGACGACGTCGAGTCGCTGCTGGTCGACCCCGAGGAGGGCGGCGCGGAGCTGAACCACAACAACAAGTTCGACGCGGCCGCCGACGCCTGGGACACCGGTCGCGACACGATCAACTGGGGCATCGGGCTCCTCCAGGGTCTCGGCGCCGACATCGACAAGCTCGACGAGGCCAGCCTGCGCGACTACATCGTGTTCCCACTCTCCGGCGACTACGGCGCCATCCGCACCAACGCCAACGCGTGCGGCGTGGTGAACACCGCGATGAGCACGTGGGGCGACTGCTTCTTCCAGCTCGGGGTGAAGACGCCGCAGGCGCTGACCGGCCAGGCGTCCTACGGGCTGATCGCCCAGCTCGGCACCTACGACATCGTGATGAAGGCGGTCGGGGCCGGGGTCAGCGGGGGCGCGGCGGTCTTCAACTCGATCGCCAACATGTCCGAGAAGATCGCCGTCGAGGTCGAGGACGTCCTGGTGATCCTCGGCGAGAAGATCCTCAAGCTGGCCAGCAAGGTCACCAGCCGGTTCGTCCCCGGCCTGGGGTGGGCGCTCCTGGCGCTGGACATCCTGCGGGACGGCTTCGGCGTCGTGCAGGACATCATCGACGACGTCCAGACGGTCCGGACCATCATCACCGAGTGCCAGGGACTCGTCGACGAGGTCACCAGCTGGGCGGAGGTCCAGGCGGGCCGGCTCGACAAGTTCCAGGACATCGTCGACACCGTGACCGGACTGCCCGGCGTCACGGCCGGCGTCCCCGGGCTGAACGGCGTCGTCGCCCTGAGCGAGCAGGCCGAGGCCGCCCTCGACGACGTCGTCACCATCGGGGAGGACACCTCCGAGGAGCTGGGCGGGCTCGAGGAGTCGCTCAACGACCTCGACAACATCGACATCCCCGACGAGGCCCAGGAGGCGCCCGACGACGACGAGGAGATGCTGATGGCTCCAGGACCGTTGGACGGCACCTACGACAACCCCTCCACGTCGACGGCGCCGGTGGTGTGACGATGGCCGAGGAGGACCAGACACCGCCCGGCATCTTCGTGCTGGGTGAGGACGCCGCGGCGGAGGAGCCCGACACCGGCGCCCTGCTCGACGAGGTGGTGGTGGCCGACGCCGACACGCGGCTGCTCGCCGTCCTCGACCGGGTGCGCGGCACCGTCGCCCGGATCCGCGCCGACGACGCGGCCGAGGTCGCCGCCGCCGGTGGTCTCGACCCCGCGCTGGTCGTCCTGCTGGTCGAGGAGTCCGGCGCCGAGGACGCCTCGTTCGAGATCCGGTCGATCCGGGACCGCGTCGACCGGGGCACCCTGACGTGGGAGACGTTCTGGGCCCGCCCGCAGGCGGATCCTGGCGGCCTCGAGCTGGCGGCCCGCGTGCAGCGCCGGCAGGCCGAGGCCCTGGTCGCGGCCCGGGTCGCCTTCGACGAGGCCGAGGCCGAGGCCGCGGAGCGTCCGTGACCCGTCACCGGGTGCGCTTCCGGGGCCGGATCGCCGGCGTCGGGACGACGAGCGGGACGCGCATCGTGGTCGGTCGCTGGGACGACAGCCCGCTCGGCTCCTTCGCCGACGCCATGGTCGAGCGCCCCGACGGACACCGAATCCTCCTCGCCCCCGGCCCCGACGTCGCCCGCTTCGTGGCGGCGACCTACGAGTTCGACGAGATCCGGGTCGAGCCGTTCACCGCGATCGCCGACCCGTACGCCTGGCGGGTGCGGTCGGAGTCGCTGACCCTCGACCTCGGCTTCGGCTCCCGGACCCTCCTGGGAAACCTGCTCCAGGTGGTCCCGGCGCGGGTCGCGGAGGCGCCGTGGTGGTGCACGGCCACCGACGGCGTCGCGAAGGTGGTGCTCGACGGCGTCCGCACGCGCGGCGAGACCGGTGATCGGCGCGAGTGGTACGGCGCGAGCGACAACCGTCGCCTGGTGCGCGTCTCCGGCACCCTCGACGGCGTCGACCTCGGGGGCCTCGCCCCGGTGACCCCGCCCCCGCGGTTCGGCTTCTCCTCCACCCCCGTGCGGCCCTCGGTGACCGACGTCGTCACCACGATCGAGCTGGACCGCTCCGTCCGGCTCGTCGGCCCCGGAGGTTGAGCGGGCGAGCGCCGGTGAGCCCCTCGGCGCTCGCCGGCGCTCGCTCAGCCCCCGGACGTCACCACTGCTCGGTGGGCTCCTCGATCATCCCGACCTGCGGGACCTTCACGGTGCGGGCACCGGGCTTGCCGCCGATGACCACCTTGCGCAGCGAGGTGTTGTCGTCCTTCGAGGACTCGACGAGCCGGCCGCGCGGGTTGGCGATGGTGGCGATGTAGTAGGTGCCGTTGGGCAGGCCCTTGAGGTTGAACGACTGGCCGGCACGGAACTGCGCGTAGGTGTCGCCCCAGCCGGCGGCCAGGACCTGGCGCAGCGACAGCGAGTCGGTGTAGCCGCAGTCGGTCGCGAGGTCGGTGTTCTCGGGGTTCCAGTCGGCGTCCGGGACGGTCAGGTCGACGGCGTCGGTGTTGGCCAGGCAGAACGCCTCCTTGCGGGAGTTGACCGCCGTCGTCTGGTCGGCGCGCAGCAGCGTGTAGCGGGCGAAGTCGCGGAAGTGCCAGTGCTGGTGCGTCTCCTTGGTGTCGAACTCGAACGAGCCGACGGGCTGGTAGCCGGTCTGCTCGCCCTCGGCGTCGAAGAAGTACTGGTAGGCCTCCATCCGCCCGCTGTCGGCGGGGTCGACGAAGCCGTCCACGACCAGCGGGCTGTCGCCGGCGTTCCACACGGTGGCGGCGAAGCGCAGGTAGTCGCCGTTGTCGCTCACCGAGATGCCCCAGGCCGGCAGCGAGCGCAGGTTCGGCCGCGGGCCGTCGACCTCGTCGAGGAGCCGACCGCTCGGCCCGTCGGTGCCGGCCGGGCGCAGGCCCGGACCGCCGGCGCCGCGGTGCTCGTGCTCGTCGTGGTCGTGCTCCTTCTTGACCACGACCCGCACCGTGCGCCGGGCGTCGGCGGCGCTGATGCCGAGCGCGTCGCGCCAGGGCGCCCGGACCGAGGTGGTCACGGTGTAGCGGCCCCTCGGCAGCCGGATGCCGGCACCGGAGTACTCGAGCACCGGGTTGGACCAGCCGGCCTGGATGCCCTGGACGCCGCCGAGGCTGTAGGGGTTGGAGAAGCAGTAGGCCGGGTACGGCGAGCGCGCCGGCGCGTCGGGACGGACCCGCTGCCCGTCGCTGTTGAGGCAGGCGTCCTTCGTGCGGAACATCACCTGCTTGCCGGTGCGGGCGTCGACGACCTTGACGGCCAGGAAGTCGTCGAGGCCGTTGAACGACGACGCGGCGCCGGCGGGCAGCGCGACGTCACCGGACGACGTCCGCACCACCGTCGTGATCGGCTGGGCGTAGGAGGCGCGGTTCGACCACAGCTCGATCGGCTCGGACCCGGCCACCAGCCGGACCGGCAGGTCGACCCGCGCGAGCTCGCGCTTGCCGTAGATCGCTCCCTCGACGCGCGCGGGGGCCCAGAGCGACGGGCTGACCGAGGGCTCGGCGGCGGCCCGCGCCGGGGCGGCCTGACCGGCCGAGGGCGCGGCCCCTCCGGTCAGGCCGACGACCGCGGCGAGGGGGCTGATCACGGCCACGGAGGTGAGGGCGGCCAGACGGCGGTGTCGGAGCACAGGCTTCTTCTCTCTGCTGGGGTGGGTCTGCTGGTCGAGAGGAAGACGCGCCGGAGCCCCGATCGGTTGCCGCGACGGCGAGCTTTCCGCGGCCGGTGACGCCCGGGAGCGCGGTGGCGGCGCGGTGCGTCGACGGGTCGGGGCTTGGGTAGGGTCACCGCGTGATGGCGAGGGCGGTGGCGGCGACGATCGCGTCGGTCCCGGTGCTGGCCCTGCTGCTGGCGGCGGTCCCGGCCGCCGCCGACGTCGATCTCGGCGGCTCACCGGTGGAGGGCACCGCGAACCCCGCCGACCCGACCCGCCTCACGGCCGGGCTGTGGGCCGACACGCTGACCGGCCCGGGCGCGAGCCCGGCCAACACCCTGCGGTTCTCCTACCAGCGCACGATGGAGTACTCCACCGTCCTGATCGGGGTCGTCGGCGTCTCGGCGGAGGGCGCCGGCGACGCCCTGGGCATCACCGTGACCGCGGCGCCGGACGGCACCTCGTGCGACTCCGACGAGACGTCCTACCCGGCGCCGGGCACCGCGTTCGGGGTCTCCGTGGCCGTCGGTCCCGACGACGTCGACGACCGCGACTCCGTCTGCGGGCGGGCGGCGACCCTCGACATCGCCGTCGACCGCGGCTCGTCCGAGCTCACCTCCGACCTCCCGGTGGCGATCCGGGTCGTCGAGGAGGCGCCATCGGTCAGCGCCGTCCCCGACCTCCTCGAGCCTGCGGACGCGCCGCGCGTCGCGCTCCCGACACCCGGCCCGCCGACGCGGTTGGCCGGCGTCCCGTCGTTCGACGAGGCCCCCGAGATCGAGACCGGCACGTACGCCGACGACGTCCCCCAGGGCGCGCAGCGCCTCTACCGGGTGCGGCTCGGCTGGGGCCAGGCACTCGCGGCCCGCGTCGACGTGCCCGGGCGGACCAGCGTCGAGGGCAGCTACCCGACGGTGGGCCTGACCGTCTACGACCCGGTGCGCAACCCGGTCGAGTCCGCGGTCGAGGAGACCCTGGGCGAGGGCACCTACGACGAGGACGGCGTCCAGCTCTTCGAGGGGACGCCGCGCGTGGCCTACCTGAACCGGTTCGCCGGCCAGGCCGCGACCGTGCCGGGCGACTACTGGGTCGCGGTGTCGGTCTCCCCGGCAGACCCGGACGCCGAGGAGCCCGCCGTCGACGTGCCGGTGGAGCTGAGCGTCGAGGTCATCGGCGATGCCGCCGGCGCGCCGGCGTTTCCCAAGGTGGCGCCGGGCCCCAGCGGCTCGGACGTACCCGCCGGCTACGGCCTCGCCACGCCGTACCTCGTCGGCGACGGCGTGTTCTCCGCCGACGTCTCCGGCACGCCGCGGAGCGCCGAGGGGTCGGACGACGCGGCCGCCGGCGACGACGGCTCCCGGCGCACGGCGGGCCTGGCGGTGGGCGGCGCGAGCCTGCTGTGCTGCGCCGCGGGTGTCGTCCTGCTGGCGCGACGGCGCCGGGTCAGCCGAGCAGCAGCCAGGTAGCCACGACGAGGCCGACGAGGCCGACCAGCACCAGCACGACGCCGGGCACCGCCGAGGGGCGGACCGGGCCGGCCGGCTGCAGGCCGGCCCCGAACGCCACGGTGGGCTCGCGTCCGAGCACCGCGGTGCCGCCGCTGTCCCGGTACGTCGGCGGGCCGGACGGCGCCGGGCCGACCGTCGGGGCGGCCGTCGGGGCGGCCAGGCCCCGGGTGGGCGGCAGGCCGGTGGTCGCGGGCCCGAACCGGTCGGGCACCACGACGTCCTCCCCGGGGGACGGCGGCAGCGCGAGCAGCCCGGTCGCGGCGAGGTCGGCGCGCATGGTCGAGGCGTCGAGCGGCCGGAGCGCGGGGTCGGCCCGGGTGGCGCCGGCGATCAGCGCGAGGAGCCGGTCGCGGGCGACGTCGCCGGAGGGCTCGGGGTCCGGGGCCGGTGCGCCTGACGGGCCGTCGGCGGCCACGGGGCGCTCACCGGTGAGCATCTCGAGGGCCACCCGACCCACGGCGTACAGGTCGGCGCGCGGGTCGGGGTCGGCGCCGTGCCACTGCTCGGGCGGCATGTAGCCCGGCGTGCCGATCGCCACCGAGGCCCGGGTCATCCGGGGCTCGTCGACGGGGGCCGCGATGCCGAAGTCGGTGAGCCTCAGGTGCGGGCCCGACGCGCCGGGGGCCGGGAACGGGTCGAGCAGCAGGTTGCCGGGCTTGACGTCGCGGTGGACGATCCCGGCGCCGTGCACGGCCTCGAGGGCCTGCAGCAGCTGGTCGGTCAGCAGCGCCACCCAGCGCACCGGCAGGGCGCCGCGCTCGCGCAGCAGGTCGGCGACCGACCCGCCGTGCACCAGCGGCATCGTGAAGAGCACCCGGTCGTCGACCCCGGCCCACGACATCGGCGTCACGACGTGGGTGTGGTCGATCCGCATGGACTGCTCGCGCACGAACCGCAGCAACGACGCGGCGTCCGACTGGCGCAGGATCTTGGCCGCCTTCACCCGCCCGTCGGTGCGGTCGAGCACGCGCCAGATCGTGCCCATGCCGCCGTTCGCGACCGGGTCGAGCAGCTCGTAGCGCCCCGCGAAGACCTCACCCATGCGGTCGAGCGTAGTCACGGCGTGCGCCGCCTCGTCGCCGTCTCCGCGGCGCACCGTCAACGACCCAGGTCGAGCACCCGGTTCACCCAGGTCGACTCGACGACCATGCCGACCTTCTCGTAGAGGCCGCGCGCCCCGGCGCGGGTGTCGGTCGACAGCCGGGACGCCGCGGCCCCGTGCTCGCGGGCGGCGGCGAAGGCGTCCGCCAGGAGCGCCGTGGCGAGCCCGAGGCCCCGCCGGTCGGACCGGACGGCGAGCTTGTGGACGTAGCCGTCGCCGTCGGTGATCGTGGTGAAGGACGCGCCGACCACCTCACTCCCGCCACCACTCGCAGCCCGGCCGCCGGCACACACGACGCGGAGGTTCCAGGGCTCGAAGCCGGGTCGCCCCCACATCGCGGAGCCGAACTCGTCGAACGTCCGGCGCTCGCGCTCGGACCACTCGAGGAAGGCGTCCTCGAACAGCGTCCAGCACGCCTCGTGGTCGGCGTCGGTCGCGGGGCGGAGCAGGTAGCCGTCGGGGAGCGGCCGCGCCGCGACCTCGGCGCCGGTGGGGAGCTCGAGGTCCCACGCGGTGAAGTTGGTCTGGTAGCCGCGGGCCGCGAGCAACCGGTCGGCGGGGGAGCCGGAGAGCACCTGCCCGGACAGCGTCGGGTGGCCGGCGGCGCGGGCGGCGTCCTCGGTCCACCGCGCGACCCAGCGGCCGATGCCCCGCCCCTGGTGCCCGGGGTGGACCGCGGCGAAGGCGTGGTCGTCGTCCAGCTCGCCGTAGGCGACCAGGACGCCGTCGCGCTCGACACCGGTCGTGGACGCCGGGAGGTCGCGGTCGGGGCGCTGCCACTCCCCGACGACGTCGTCGAGGGAGACCGTCGACCGACCGAGGTCACGCTCCTCCTCCGCCGCGATCAGCGCCTGCACGGCGGCGGCGTCGTCCAAGGTGAGGTGGCGCGAGGTCAGCCCGGCGGGGAGCGGAGGGTCGATCGGTGCGGTCACCGGTGCATTCGACCAAAAGAGCGCGAGGGGCGCGACCGCAATCGCGGTCGCGCCCCTCGGTGCCGGAGGGCGGGCGGGCTCAGGCCTGCTTGATGGCCGAGATGTCGAACTCGAGCTTGATCTTCTCCGAGACCAGGACGCCGCCGGTCTCGAGGGCGGCGTTGAAGTTGAGGCCCCAGTCGCTGCGCTTGACGGTGACCTCGCCCTCGAAGCCCACACGGGTGTTGCCGAACGGGTCCTGCGAGGAGCCGACCTCGTCGAAGTCGATGGCGACCGAGTGGGTGGTGCCCTTGATGGTGAGGTCGCCGGTGATGGTCCAGGTGGCGCCGTCGCGCACCACGTCGGTGGAGGAGAACGTGATCTGCGGGTTCTCCTCGGCGCCGAAGAAGTCGTTGCTCTGGAGGTGGCCGTCGCGGTCGGGGCTGCCGGTGGAGACGCTGGCGGCGGTGATGGTCAGGTCGACCTTGGACGCGGCGGGGTTCTCGGCGTCGACGTGCGCGGTGCCGCTGAACTCGTGGAACTGGCCGCGGACCTTGGTGACCATGGCGTGGCGGGCGACGAAGCCCAGCCGCGAGTGGGAGGGGTCGATGGCGTAGTCGCCGGTGATCGACTCGAGGATCGTGGTGCTGGCGTCGAACTCGCTCATGGGAATCTCCTGCTGAAAGGGTGTGGTTGAACAGTCAATCACTCGTAACGGACCGTGGTCCGGTTATGTTCCCGATCGCAGAAAAATGACGACCGGCAGTCGCGGCCCCGGCGGGGGCGGCGACTGCCGGTGTGCTGTGTGGGTGGTGGGACGCTCAGGCCGCGTGGGCGGCGGAGACGGTGGTCGGGTCGATCCACACCGCTTCCATCCGCGTGCGTCCGCGCTCGTCGGTCACCGGGATCCAGCGCATCTCGAGCTGGCACGTTCGACTGTCGTTCATGGGACACCTCCTGTTCACCTTCTGTTCACCCAAGGTACCCGACCTCCACCTGTGGGGGCAACTCACCCCTTGGAGTGGTCTTCGTCCCCCACCTGAGTGGGTGACGGGCCGGTCGGATCGACATCGACGCTCCACCGCCCCGGCGGACCGAGGGGATCGCGGGGGGTCCCAGCATCCTCGGCGTGCACACGGACCCCACCCACCTCGGACGCCCCAGCGCACCGGGGGGTCGGCCCGAGCCGGCCGTCGGGGGAGCGCGCGGCGGGGTTCGCGACTCGTTGCGCAGGCGAACCCGGACGATCGAGGCCGAACGTGCCCGAAATCGGGCAGGAAGTTGCACCGACGCGCGTTCCAGGCGCAGGATCGCAGACGTGCCCGTCGATCCCACGCTCGTGGCCCACGTCGCCGCCACCGCCGGGCTCAGCGCCACCGAGGCGGCCCGGGTGATCGAGGACGTCCTCGCCTTCCACGCCGAACCGGTGGAGGCCTACGTCGTGCGCCGGCACGCCGAGCTCAAGACCTTCGGCGCCAGGAACCCCGAGATCTTCACCCGGATCGCCGGCGAGCTGGGCGACCGCGTCGTCGCGGCGCCCCGGCTGACCGAGCGGCAGCTGCGCCGCCTGGTCTACGGCTAGCCGGGACCCGGCACCCGACCAACCCCACCAGAGAGGCACCACCATGTGCGGCATCGTCGGCTACATCGGCACCCAGCAAGCGGCCCCGCTGCTGCTCGAGGGACTCACCCGTCTCGAGCACCGCGGCTACGACTCGGCGGGCGTCGCCGTGATCGGCAGCGGCACCACCGGTGCGCTCCGGATCGCGAAGAAGGCCGGTCGGGTCCGTGGCCTGCAGGCCGACCTGCCCAAGCGGTTCGCCGGCAAGGTGGGCATCGGCCACACCCGCTGGGCCACCCACGGTCCCGCGAACGACGTCAACGCCCACCCGCACACGAACGCCGCTCACAATGTCGCCGTGGTCCACAACGGGATCATCGACAACGCCGCCGCGCTGCGGCACCGGCTCGTCGACGAGGGCGTCGAGCTCGCCTCCGACACCGACACCGAGGTGCTCGCGCACCTGGTGGGCCTGTCGACGGCCGACACGCTCGAGCGCCGGGTCAGCGAGGCGCTCGCGCTCGTCGAGGGCACCTACGGCCTCGCCGTCGTGCACGCCGACTTCCCCGACCGGATCGTGGTGGCCCGCAACGGGAGCCCGCTGATCATCGGCGTGGGGGAGAAGGAGATGCACGTCGCCTCCGACCTGGCTGCGCTGGTCCGCTACACCACCACCGTCGCCCACCTCGAGGACGGCGAGATCGCGACGCTCACGGCGACCGGGTTCACGACGTACCGCACGGACCTCAGCCACACCTCGCGACCCGCGACCACCCTCGACCTCGACCTGACGGCCTACGACCCGGTCGGCGACGGCGCCGAGGGCGGTCACATGTACCGCGAGATGCTCGACCAGCCCGCCGCGGCCGAGCGGGTGCTGCGCGGACGTCTCGACGAGCGGTTCGGCACCGCGCACCTCGGGGGGCTCAACATGGACGCCCGCGAGACCCGCGCGATCCGCCGCGTGAAGATCCTGGGCTGCGGCTCGGCCTACTACGTCGGGCAGATGGGCGCCTCGCTCGTCGAGGAGCTCGCCCGGATCCCCGCGGACGCCGAGGCGGCCAGCGAGTTCCGCTACCGCGACCCGGTGATCGAGCCCGACACGCTGTACGTCGCCGTCAGCCAGTCCGGCGAGACGATCGACACCCTGCTCGCGGTCGAGGAGATCCGGCGCAAGGGCGGCCGGGTCATCGGCCTGGTCAACGTCGTCGGCAGCGCGATCGCGCGGGCGTGCGACGGCGGCATCTACCTGCACGCAGGACCGGAGGTCGCGGTCGCCTCGACCAAGGCGCTGACCACGATGTTCCTCGGGTTCTCCCTACTGGCCCTCCAGCTCGGTCGCACCCGCGACCTGTCGATCGCCGACGGCAAGCGGCTGATCGCGGGTCTCCAGGCCCTCCCGGCGCAGATCGAGGAGGTGCTGAAGAGCGAGGACGAGCTGGCGCTCGTCGCAACCCGGTTGGCCGAGGCGGAGTCCCTGTTCTTCATCGGCCGGGTGCGCGGGTTCCCGGTGGCCCGTGAGGGGGCGCAGAAGTTCAAGGAGATCACCTACCGCCACGCCGAGGCCTACCAGACCTCCGAGCTCAAGCACGGCCCGCTCGCCCTGATCTCCCCGGTCGTGCCGACCGTGGCGATCGTCCCGGACGACGAGCTCACCGACCGCAACGTCGCCGCCCTGCACGAGGTCTCCGCCCGCGGCGGCCCCCTCGTCGTCGTCACGCACCCCGACGTCGACCTCGGCGACGTCCGGTGCGAGCGGATCGACGTCCCGAGGTCGGAGCGCGAGCTCGACCCGATCCTGATGACGATCCCGCTCCAGCTGCTGGCGTTCCACGCCGCGACCACCCTGGGCCTCGACGTGGACAAGCCGCGCAACCTGGCGAAGTCGGTCACCGTCGAGTAGCCGCGAGGCTAGGTTCGGCAGGTGATCAGCCCCCCGTCGCCGGCCGGCGACCTGACCCTCGGACACCTCCTTGCCGCCGCGGGGCTCGACGACGTGGACGACGCGATCGCGCTCCGGCACACCATCCGGCCGAAGGACCCTGCCTCGTTGCGGGATCTCTCGCCCGAGAGCGTCCTGGCCTACACGAGGGTCCAGACCGTGAGGACGAACATCCTCCCGGCGACGCCCCCGCCGCTCTGGTTGGTCTTTGCCGCGGACGGCCAGCGCGGCAGCAGGGCGCGCCTGCACTCCGTCTACGCCAACCACGGCGAGCTGCACGACCAGCGCACGGACGAGCTCCGTACCTACGACCTGCGGCCCTCGCCCGTGCTGAGGTCGCTGGCCGGTCGCCTGCTCGTGGACTGGGGTGCCGGCGCCATCGGCTGGGCCAAGCGCGGACCGAGGGCGGCCACGCTCCCCGTCGTCGAGATCGCCGACCCGTCGATCGTCGCCTTCCCAGGCTATGGCGGTGTCCTGGTCACCTTCGACGAGCTGCGCCAGGTCACGAGCGACCCCTCCTACGCGTTGTGGCGATCGGCGCTGAGCTCCGTGCAGGGCGTCTACGCCATCTCCGATGCCCGCACCGGTCAGCTCTACGTCGGCAAGGCCGACGGCGGCGAGAGGATCCTGGGCAGGTGGGCGACGTACGCCGACGACGGACACGGCGGCAACGTCGCGCTGAGGGAGCTGGGCATCAAGGACCCCTCGCACAAGCACCACTTCGTCTTCAGCATCTTGCGGGTCTTCGACCCGAACGCCCCGACCGCCGAGGTCAACGCCGCCGAGTCGCACTTCAAGCAGGCCCTCCTCACGCGACAGTTCGGGCTCAACCGGAACTGACCGTCGGCCACACCACCGTGGCAGCGCCGGTTTCAGGTGCCGATCCCATCACCCGCTGCAGGGACCTCCACCCGTCGGCCGGGGGAAGGCAACCTCAGCACGCCGCGACGAGCGGAATCGTGCCCTGAGGTCCAGCGACGCAGGCCCCACGTGCCGAGCGGACGTGCTCCACCCAGGTGGGCGCGACCACGTGGCTGCGTCCACGCGGCTACCGGGCTGATCGGGAGCCCGCGGCTCCTGGGTGCAGGGTCAGGTCCGGAGCGGGTAGGCCTGGCCGGTGGCGTGGGCCTGGTGGTGGTGGAAGGGGCAGAGGAGGGCGGTGTCCTGGGTGTTGGTCTCGCCGCCTGCGGACCATGGGGTGCCGTGGTGGGTGTGGCAGTACGCGGCGGGGGTGGTGCAGGTGGGGTGTTGGCAGTGCTGCTGCTCCAATCCGATCGCGAGTCGTTGGGCGGGGGTGTGGAAGCGGCGTCGTCGTCCGAGGTCGAGGACGTGGCCTTGTCCGTCGAGGACGGCGGGGATGATCCCGGACTCGCAGGCCATCCGGCGGGCCTGACCGGGTGAGAGCGCGACGCCGGTGTCGAGGTGCGCGGCGGCGAGGCCGCCGAGGAGGGTCTCGAGGGTCATCGTGACCACGACGGTGGCACTGGTCCCGCCGAGGCTCGGGAGCTGGTCGGTCGGGTAGTGCTCGACGTACTCGCAGAACGCCTGCCCCAGCTTCTCGGGGGTGGGTCGTTCGTGGTCGTAGGTCCCGGCGCCGCTGGTGGCGCGGACGTGCTTGGGTGCCGCGATCGCGGCCAGTGCCTTGCGGAGCATGGAGGCCTGGGCGGACGGCATCGTGAACCGGCCGTGGGCGAGGCCCTCGCCGTCGTCCCACAGCGTGAACGTGGTGCGCTTGCGGGCCCGAGCCTCCTCCGTTTCGAGGAGCTTCGCTTCGTGCTCGTCGGCCCGGTCGGGGTCGATGCTCTCCAGGATCCGCCGCCCCAGGGTTTTCAGGTCTTGCGCGTCGTGGTGAGCCGCCTCACCGAGCAGGTGCGTCTCCGCCTTCTCACGCCAACAGGCGTGGTCGCCGTCGAGGTCGCCGACGGCGGCGGCGATGACCCTCGCCTGCTCGGCGTGCACCCGACTCGCAGCCATCGCGACCCGGGTGGCCTCGTGGGCGGCGAGGTCGCCGGCCAGCCGGACCTTCCGGGACGCTTCGCCGCCGGTGACCCGGGTGACCCGCGCCAGCCAGGAAGCCAGCGACCTGGCCCCGATCGTGGCCGGCAGGTCGAGGACCCCGGCCTGCCCGAGGACCCGCGCCTCGAGCTCCTGCACCCCGGCCACCACCCTCGCCAGCCGCGGCACCAGGTCGGCGGTCGCAGCAGCGTCCAGCGACCACGTCGGAACATCGACCAGGGCAGCGAGCTCGGCCTCGAGCAGCGCGACGAACCGGGCGACGGGGTGCCCGTCGTGGTGGTCGTCGTGGTGCTTGCTCATGCCTCTATTCTACGCCGCACCACCGACAATCGACAGTGTGTTCGAGTGGCTGTGACCAGTGTGCCGAGTGAGCGCGCCACGGCACGTGCCGGATGCCTGTCGTCCGCGCTCGACGAGGCGCATGATGGCGCCATGGCCCACCGTTCCCTGCTCGTGACGGCACTCGTGGCGCTCTCGATGTCGTTGTCCCCCGTGCTTCCCGGCGCGGTGGGCGCGGCGGCGTCACCGACCGCTCGGGCTGCGCCGACGGGCCTTCCCGCGGCGCCCGAGGTCAAGGCCGCCGTCGGTGGGCAGGGGGCGTGGCGGGTCTACCCGGGCGACATCGCCGCCCTGGGGAGCCGGCCGGCGGGGTGCCGGTCCGACGAGCAGATGCTGGCCTACCGCGGGGTGCAGGCGCGGTGGTACTCCGGGCGGGAGCGCGGCGTCCCGAGGGCCGTCCACACCGGTGCCGAGATCGCCGTCCTGCGGTACGCCGACGCCGCGGCCGCCCGCGCCGCCGTCCGCAACAACGAGTCGTACCCGCGCCGGTGCCCGAGGGTGACCGAGTGGGTGTGCGAGGAGTGCGACGGGATCTCGACCACCCGGCGGACCCGGGTCCCCGTCGCCCGCCTGGGCGACCAGAGCGTCGCCTGGTCGCTCCGAGCCGTCGGCAACGCCAAGTCCGCGGGCTACACCGTCGTGGCCCGCCGGGGCAGGAGCGTCGTGCGGGTCACCCTGACCCGGACGCGGGACATGGTCGCAGACGCCCCCTGGCGGTACCCGCGGTCGATGCCGAAGCGGGAGGTCGTGCGACTGGCACGGGTGACGCTGAGGGCCGGGCCGTAGTCGACGCCGGCCGCGGGCTCAGCCTCGCAACCGCACCGACAGGCAGGTGACGCACCCCTCGAGCTTCTCGAACTCCGTCATGTCCACCGCGACGACGCGGAGGCCGCGGGCCTCGTAGAGCGCGCGGGTGAGCGGCGCGCTGGACGACATCAGCACGGTGTCGGCGTCCAGCAGGACGACGTGCGCGCCCGGCTCCTCGGGGACGGCGAGGAACGACGACCACACGGTCGGGTCGTCCACCAGCTCCTCGAACCCGACGACGGTGCCGTCGGGCAGGGCCGTCACGGCCGACTTCAGGTGCAGCACCTTGGTGAGCGGGACGCCGACCACCCGCGCGCCGAGCGGCCCCAGGTGGGCCGCGAGCTGGTCGACCCCGGCCCGGTTGGTCCGCCCGCCCAGCCCGACCCACACGATCGCGTCGTGCTTGAGGACGTCACCCCCGTCGAGGGTGCCGGGCTCCTCGACGTGCGCGACCCGGTAGCCGAGCCCGCGCAGGGTCGCCTCGGTGCCCGCGGTCTCGGGCTTCCGCTCGTCCGCGCCCGGCCGGGCGACGACCGCGAGGTCGCCGTAGACGACGACGGTGTCCTCGACGAACACCGAGTCCGGGCAGTCGGGCGCCGGCGGCACCTCGACGGTCTCCCACCCCTCGGCGTGCAGCGCGGCGACGTACCCGTCCCACTGGCGCAGCGCCAGGTCGACGTCGACCGGCACCCGGGCGAGGTGGGTGAGCAGCCCCTCGGCGAGGCGCGGGCTGGGACGACGGACGAGGGCGCGACGGTTCACGCCGCGATCCTCGCACCCGGCGGGCTCAGCGCGCCGGCACGATCTCCCGGCCCAGCGGCAGCAGCGAGATCGGGATCATCTTGAAGCTGGCGATGCCGAGCGGGATCCCGATGATCGTCAGGCACATCGCGATGCCGGTGAAGGCGTGGCCCAGGGCCAACCACCAGCCGGCGAGGACGAGCCAGACCACGTTCCCGACGGCCGACGGCGCGCCGGCACCGGGCCGCGTCACGACGTCGCGACCGAAGGGCCAGAGCGCGTAGGCCGCGATGCGGAACGACGCCAGCCCGAACGGGATGGTGACGACCAGGAGGCAGCAGACGACGCCGGCGACGGCGTACCCGATCGCCATCCAGAACCCGCACAGCACCAGCCAGACGACGTTCAGGAGGGTGCTCATCCCCCCAGTCTGGCAGTGTGCCCGCGTGGGGGAGCCGGCCAGTGACCCAGGCCACCGCGGCGCGAAATCGGGTGGTACAAGCCACACCCACTACCGTTGACGGATGAGCACCGAAGAGTCCGCAGAGCCGGCCATCACCTTCGCCGACCTAGGTCTCGGCGACGCCGTCCTCAAGAGCATCGCCGCCGTCGGCTACGAGAGCCCCTCGGCGATCCAGGCCCAGACCATCCCGCCGCTGCTCGAGGGCCGCGACCTCGTCGGCCTCGCGCAGACCGGCACCGGCAAGACGGCGGCGTTCGCGCTGCCGATCCTCGACCGCCTCGACCTCCGGCAGAAGAGCCCGCAGGCGCTGGTCCTCGCGCCCACCCGCGAGCTCGCGCTCCAGGTGTGCGAGGCCTTCCAGAAGTACGCCGCCGGCACCAAGGGCGTGCACGTGCTGCCCGTCTACGGCGGCCAGGCCTACGGCATCCAGCTGAGCGCGCTGCGCCGCGGCGTCCACATCGTCGTCGGCACCCCCGGCCGGATCATGGACCACCTCGAGAAGGGGACCCTCGACCTCTCCGAGCTCAAGTTCCTCGTGCTCGACGAGGCCGACGAGATGCTCAACATGGGCTTCGCCGAGGACGTCGAGACGATCCTCGCCGACACCCCCGACGACAAGCAGGTCGCGCTCTTCAGCGCCACCATGCCGGCGCAGATCCGCCGCCTGTCGAAGAAGTACCTCAACAACCCGACCGAGATCTCGGTCAAGGGCAAGACGGCCACCGCCGCCAACATCACCCAGCGCTACCTGATCTGCAGCTACCCGCAGAAGGTCGACGCCCTCACGCGCATCCTCGAGGTCGAGAACTTCGAGGGGATGATCGTCTTCGTCCGCACCAAGAGCGAGACCGAGCTGCTCGCCGAGAAGCTGCGGGCCCGCGGGTTCTCCGCGATGGCGATCAACGGCGACGTCGCCCAGGTGCAGCGCGAGCGCACCGTCAACCAGCTGAAGTCGGGCAAGCTCGACATCCTTGTCGCCACCGACGTCGCCGCGCGCGGCCTCGACGTCGAGCGGATCAGCCACGTCGTCAACTACGACATCCCCACCGACACCGAGTCCTACGTGCACCGGATCGGCCGCACCGGCCGCGCCGGCCGCTCGGGCGACGCGATCTCCTTCGTCACCCCGCGCGAGCGCTACCTGCTCAAGCACATCGAGAAGGCGACGCGCCAGCCGCTCGCCGAGATGACGCTGCCCTCGGTCGAGGACGTCAACGTCACCCGCCTGGCCCGCTTCGACGACGCGATCACCGCCGCGCTCGGCCAGACCGCACGCGTCGAGAAGTTCCGCGACGTCATCGCCCACTACGTCCGCAACCACGACGTGCCCGAGGTCGACGTCGCCGCCGCGCTCGCCGTCGTCGCGCAGGGCGACACCCCCCTCCTGCTCGACCCCAACGACGAGCGTCCCGCCCGCCGCTTCGACGACCGTCCCGAGCGGTCCGCCGGCGCCGGCGCCCGCGGTGACCGTCCCGAGCGCGGTGGACGACCGGGCCGCTCCGGCTCCGGCCAGGCCATGAAGAACTACAAGATCCAGGTGGGCAAGCGCCACAAGGTCGAGCCGCGCCAGATCGTCGGCGCGATCGCCAACGAGGGCGGGCTGTCCCGCGGCGACTTCGGCAGCATCAAGATCATGCCCGACTTCTCCATCGTCGAGCTGCCCGCCGACCTGTCGCCCGAGACCTGGAAGAAGCTCGAGAGCACCCGCATCAGCGGCAAGCTGATCGAGCTCACCGAGGACCGCGGCCCGAGCCGCCCGCCGCGCACGTCGTCGCACGACGCCGAGCGCTCGGACGGTCCCCCGTCGTACAAGAAGCCGCGGCACAAGAAGTCGTCCGACTGACGCTCCGGCCGGCGCCGCGCCCGGCCGGGTAACTCACCGTTCGATGCACTCACCCGCCCGAATTCGGGCGGGTGAGTGCGAGCAACGGTGAGTTACCCGCTACGCCGGCACCAGCACCCCCACGTCGCGCGCGAGCAGCTCGGCGACGCAGGCGCTGGCGGCGAGCTGGCCGGCGGCGGCCGAGGCGAGGACCGAGCTCATCGGCATCGGGAGCGCGGCGACGTGGGCGAGGTCGCCGGCGGCGAAGACCCCCGGCAGCGACGTGCGGCCCATGGGGTCGACCTCGACGCAACCGGAGCCGAGGAGGGTGAGGCCGAGGTCGGCGGCGAACGGCGCGGACTGTGCGAACGTCGTCCCGACGAGGATGCCGCCGACCTCGACGTCGGGCCCGGTCCCGAACGAGACCCGCGCGCCGAGCGCCGAGCGGCAGAAGCCGCTGACGGGCTCGGTGCGCACCGCGGCGCCGAGCACCGCGAGCTGGGCGGCGTTCTCGTCGTCGAGCGTGCCGCCGTCGGTGAGGACGACGAGCTCGGACGCGATCGGTGCCAGCATCGCGGCCTGCCGGCCGACGTGCGCGTGGGAGCCGAGGACGGCGACCGGGCGGCCGGCGTACTCGTGGCCGTGGCAGAACGGGCAGTGCGCGGCCACCGTGCCGAACAGCCCGTCGAGGCCGGGCTTGTCGGGCAGGGTGTCGCGGACGCCGGTGGCCAGGAGCACCAGCCGGGTCGCCACGTTGCCGGCCTCGGTGCCGACGAGGAAGCCGTCGCCGTCGGGGACGACGGACGTGGCGGCGACGTCGCGGACCTCGACGGTGGCGTACGTCGCCAGCTCGGCCCGGCCGAGGGCGCGGAACTCGGCCGGCGGCCGGCCGTCGTGGGTCAGGAAGTTGTGCATCAGGTCGGCGGGGTCGTTGCGGTAGCCGCCGGCGTCCAGCAGGAGCACGCGGCGGTGCATCCGGCCCAGGGTCAGGGCGGCCTGCAGGCCGGCGGGTCCGCCGCCGACGACGACGACGTCGTGCCTCTCGCGGTCGTCGGGGTGGTCGGTAGTGGTGGTGGTCTTCTCGGTGCTCATCGTGCGTCCTCTCGGTCGGAACTTGTCTCCACGACGAGGATGTGACTTCATGTTGACATGAAGTCAAATGACTGGTCGATCGGCGAGCTCGCGAGTCGTTTCGGGCTCGCGACCCACGTGCTGCGGCACTGGGAGGACGTCGGCCTGCTCCAGCCCGCGCGCGACGCCGCGGGCCGCCGCCGCTTCGGTCAGGACGAGGTGGTCCGCGTCGCCGTCATCCTCCGGAGCAAGGCCGCCGGGATGACGCTCGAGCAGATCGAGGTCCTGCTCGACGCCGACGCCCCGGAGCGGCACGTCGTCCTGGAGGCGCACGTCGCCGACCTCGACCGCCGGATGGAGGAGATGCAGCACTCCCGCGAGATGACGCTCCACGCGCTGCGCTGCCGGGCCCACGACGTCGCCAACTGCCCGCGCTTCAAGGAGCACGTGGGCGACCTGCTCGTCGGCGACCCGCCGCGCGTCGACTGGAAGCACTGACGCCGGCACCGACGGGGGATAGCCCTCTACCGGTGCCGGACGGGCGGTGGTGCGCTGGAGGCACCCACTGCCGCGCACTCTCGGAGGTCCCATCGTGTTCGCCCGCACCGCACGTCGTCTCGTCACCGCCACCCTGGCCGCGGTCGCCGCACCCGCGGCCGCCGTCGTGGCCCTGGGCGGGGCGCCCGCCGAGGCGGCCGGGCCGTCGTACGTCGCGCTGGGGGACTCCTACTCCTCCGGGGTCGGCACCCGCAGCTACCTCGACGACGGGACGTCGTGCCAGCGGTCGAACCTCGCCTACCCGAAGCTGGTCGCGGACCAGAAGGGCTACGCGCTGGACTTCCAGGCCTGCTCCGGCGCGACCACCACGTCGGTCGCCAACACGCAGCTCGGCGCGCTGAGCGCCTCGACCTCCTACGTCACGGTCTCGGCCGGCGGCAACGACGCCGGTTTCGGCGACGTCCTCACCGAGTGCGCGAAGCCCGGCTGGGCCAGCGACTGCGACGGCGCGATCGACGGCGCGCAGGCGTTCATCTCCACCACGCTCCCGGGCCGGCTGTCGTCGCTGTACGCCGGCATCCGCTCCGGCGCTCCGTCGGCCTCCGTGGTGGTCGTCGGGTACCCGCGGATCTTCATGGGCGAGGACTGCAACGCCGCGACCTTCTTCTCCCCGGCGGAGGAGGCCCGCCTCAACGCCACCGCCGACCAGCTGAACGCCCAGCTCGCCGCCCGGGCCGGCGCCGCGGGCTTCGCGTTCGCCGACCCGACCAGCAGCTACACCGGGCACGCCGTCTGCGACGACGGGGCCTGGATCAACGGGCTGTCCAACCCGATCAGCGACAGCTACCACCCCAACCAGGCCGGTCACGCCTCCGGCTACGCCCCGCTCGTCGCCCCGCTGCTCTGACCCGCCGGAGACGCGCCCGCCGGGGTAGTCCCGGACGATCGGCCCCATTTCTCGAGCGAAAGTGGGGCCGATCGTCCGGGACTACCCCGCTCGGTGCGTCCCGGCCCCGGTCGGGGCCGGCTGGTAGAACCGGGGGCATGCGCTCCCGCCTGCTCGCCGTCCCGACGGCCGCCGTCCTCGTGCTCGGGCTCGTGGCCTGCTCGGGTGACGACCCCGACCCCGGCGACGCCGGTGGCAGCGCCGACGGCACCGCCGACGCGCTCGCCACCGCGCTGGCCGCCGGGGACGTGTCGGACGTGCCGTTCGCCGACGCCGGCGCCGCCGAGGTCGGCGACGACCTCGACGCGGTGGTGGAGGCGATGGGCGACATCGCTCCCGAGGTCACCCTCGCCGGCGTCGAGGAGGACGGCGACGAGGCGACGGCCACCCTCGCGTGGTCCTGGCCGCTCACCGACGACGACACCTGGAGCTACGAGAGCACCGCCCCGCTCAGCCGCGTCGACGACGAGTGGGTCGTCGAGTGGGGTCACGAGGTCGTCGAGCCCAGCCTCAACGCCAGCTCCGTCCTCGAGCTGACCCCGGTCGAGGCCGAGCGGGCCGACATCCTGGGAGCCGGGGGAGTCCCGCTCGTCACCGAGCGCCCGGTGCTGCGGGTCGGCATCGACCGCACCGAGGTGCCCGCCGCCCAGGCAGGTCCGTCGGCGAAGCGACTCGCCCGGCTCGTCGACGTCGACGTCGCGCCGTACGTCGCGCAGGTCGAGGCGGCGGGTGACAAGGCCTTCGTGGAGGCCATCGTCTACCGCGCCGACCAGGCGCCGTCCGCCGTCGAGCGCGGCTACCGCGCCATCCCGGGCGCCGTCATGTTCGGCGCCCAGGTCCCGCTCGCGCCGACCCGCGAGTTCGCCGCCCCGATCCTCGGGTCGGTGGGGCCGGTGACCGCCGAGATGATCGAGGACAACCCCGGCGTCTACGAGGTCGGCGACGTCGCCGGCACCTCCGGCCTCCAGGCCCGCTACGACGACCAGCTGCGCGGCACCGGTGGTGTCGTCGTCAACGCGGTCGGCAGCGACGGCAAGGTCCGCGAGATCCACCGCGCCGGCGCGAAGCAGGGCAGCGACCTCGCGCTCACGCTCGACGAGCAGCTGCAGACGCGGGCCGAGGCGGCCCTGGCCGACGTGGGTCCGGCGAGCGCCCTGGTCGCGATCCAGCCGAGCACCGGGGCCGTCCTGGCCGCCGCCAACGGCCCGGGCAACGGCGGCCAGAACCTCGCCACCTTCGGCCAGTACGCGCCGGGGTCGACGTTCAAGAGCGTGAGCAGCCTCGCGCTGCTGCGCCGCGGGGTGCGGCCCGACACCCGCGTGCCGTGCACGACCACGGTGCGGGTCGACGGGCGCGACTTCGAGAACTACGACGACTACCCGGCCGGGGGCACCGGCGACATCCCGTTCCGCACCGCGGTGGCCAGCTCCTGCAACACCGCGTTCATCGCCGAGCGCGGCCGTCTCGAGGACGGCGACCTCGCGGGCGCCGCGGCGTCCCTCGGGATGGGCATCGACCACGACCTCGGCTTCCCGGCCTACTTCGGCCAGGTGCCGCCGCCCGAGAGCGAGACCGGCGCCGCCGCCGACATGATCGGCCAGGGCACCGTGCTCGCCTCGCCCCTGGTGATGGCCACCGTCGCCGCCTCGATCCAGCAGGGCACGCTCGTCGTGCCGCGGCTGCTCCAGGGCCTTGAGGTCAGCCCTCCCGACGGCGTCGAGCCGGTCGCCACGGCCGAGGCCGCGCAGCTGCGTGAGCTGCTGCGCGGGGTCGTCACCTCGGGCAGCGGCGGGTTCCTGGCCGACGTCCCCGGGCCCGAGGTGATCGCGAAGACCGGGACCGCGGAGTTCGAGGACGGCGGCCGGGTCAAGACCCACGCCTGGATGATCGCCGCCCAGGGCGACCTCGCCGTCGCGGTCTTCGTCGCCGAGGGATCCTCGGGGTCGGGCACCGCGGGCCCGATCCTGGAGGAGTTCCTGCGCGCGGCGCAGTAGCGACGAGGGGTCCTCCCCGCAGGAACGTTCCCGGCGGCGGCCCTGTCGGAGGTGCCCCCCCGGGTCCTAGCCTGAGGTGCATGACTCGGGTCGTCGGACGCTCCACGCTGCTCGGGGAGGTCCACGACCTCCTCGACGCCGGGGAGTCCGTCGTCCTCTGCGGCCCGCCGGGCTCGGGGAAGAGCGCGCTGCTCGAGCTGGTCGAGGAGAACGCCCGCACCCACCAGCGCGCCGAGGTGCTCCGCTCGACCGGAGCCCCCGAGGAGGTGGCGCTGCCCTTCGCAGCGCTGCGCGACCTGCTCGCCCAGTGCCCCGCCGAGCTGCTCGACGAGGTGGTCGCGGCCGGTCCGCCCCACGTCCGGGAGGCCGTCGACTCGGGTCTCGTCGGCGTCGAGTCGACCGACGTCCTGCGCTCCGACCTCGCGGCCTGCTTCCACGCCGTCCTGGAGCGGTGGACCGCCGACCAGCCGGTCCTGCTGCTCCTCGACGACGTCCAGTGGCTCGACGGCGACTCCTCCACGGTGGTCGGCTACGCCCGTCGCCGGCTCGGCGGTCGGGTCGGGGTGGTCGCCACGGTGACCTCGGTGGGCGAGATCGACGCCAGCATCGACATCAGCGACCTGCACCACCTCGACGTGGCGCCGCTCGACGTCGTCGACATGCTCGACCTGCTCTGCGACCACGGGCTCACCCCCGACGTCGCGCACCGCGTGCACGTCGAGTCCGGCGGCATCCCGTCGCTGGCCCTGGCGATGGCCGGGCTGGTCGGGGAGCGCCCGGTGGTGCTCGGCGTCCCGACACCCCTGCCGGCCAGCATCGGCCGGGTCCTCAACGAGCGCTTCGCGGCCCAGCCCGACGAGGTGCGCGAGACCCTCCTGCACGCGGCGCTGCTGAGCCGACCGACGCTGCGCGAGCTCGAGCGGGCCGGCCGGGTGGGCGCCGCCGCCGACCTGCGTCGCGCCGTGCAGGCCGGGCTGGTCGTGCCCGGGGAGGTGGCGCTGCGCTTCACGCCGTCGCTGCTGCGCCAGGTCGTCGTCGACGCCTTCGGCGTGGAGACCCGCACCGCGCTGCACCGCACCCTCGCCGACGCCGCCACGACGCCGGGCCAGCGCCTGCGCCACCTCGCCCTCGCCGACCCGCGACCCGACGCGGACCTGGCCCGCGACCTCGGTGCCGCGGCCACGGAGTCGGCGCGGCTCGGCGACCGCGAGCTCGCCGCCGAGCTCTTCCTCCTCGCCGCCGACCGCGCGCCCCTCGAGCTGGGCGCGGCCCGGATCGAGTGGCTGGTCTCGGCGATCGAGACCGCCGCGCCCGGCAACCACGTCGACCTCGTGCAGCGCGCGCTGGCCGACGTCCTCGAGTCGCCGACGACGCCCGCCCAGGCGGTGCGGGTCCGCCTGGCGATCCCCGAGCTCGCCGGCAACGCCGTCCCGCTGCTCGACGAGATGCTGACCGCGGCGCTCGCCGACGCGGCCGACGACGACATGCTGGTCGCGAAGGTGCTCCTGCAGCGCGCCCGCATCGCCCTGATGGAGTCGCGCCCGCACGCCGCCCACCGGGCCTGCGAGCGGGCCGTCGCGCTGCTCGAGGCGCACGGCGACGACGACGAGCTGGCCCTCGGCCTCACCACGCTGGCCGTGGCGCGCCGCTGGACCGGTTCCGACCACCCGGGCTGCCTGCAGCGCGCGGTCGAGCTCGCCGGCCCCACGCCGACCGGCTTCCTGCACACCTCACCGGTCTACATGCAGGCCCGCTTCGCCTTCTACGACGACCGGCTCGAGGTGGCCTGGACGGCGTTCCTCGGCATGCTCGCGCAGGTCGAGCGCGGCGCCGGGATGGACCACGTGCACGTGCTCCGGTGCCTGGTGGAGGTGGCCGCGCGCACCGGGCGCTGCCGCGAGGCCGCCGAGTACGCCGCCCGTGCCACCCGGATCGGGGCGGAGTTCGACCTCGAGGCCCACACCGGCTGGTTCATCACCGCCCAGGCCGAGCTGGTCTGCGGCGACCTCGCCCGCGCCGCGACGCTGGCCCGCCGTGGTGTCGAGGCCGCCGCCGAGCGCGGCGACGTCCGCTACCTCCAACGCCACCTGGTCGTCCTGGGTCAGGCGCTGCTGCGCTCCGGCGACGCCCAGGGCGCGCGCGACGCGCTCGAGCGGGTCCGTGCGGTGGAGCGGGCCGGGGGCTTCGGCGACCCCACGGTGAACCGCTGGCACGCCGACCTGGTGGCCGCGCTCGCCGCGCTCGGGCGCCTCGACGAGGCCGCCGAGGTGCTCGGCGAGGCCCGGTACGCCGTCGAGCGGCGCGCGTCGCACGGCGGCACGGCCGGCGTCTCGGCCCAGCTCGACCGGGCCGAGGCCGAGCTGCTCGTGGCCCACGGCGACCTCGAGGGCGCCGAGCTGGTGCTCGACCGCGCGGCCAAGGTGGCCGCCGACCTCGGCCTCCAGATCGACGTCGGCCGGGTGCTGGTCACCCGCGCCCACCTCGAGCGCCGACGCCGTCGGGTCGCGGCGGCCCGCACCACCCTGCAGGAGGCGCACGACCTGTTCACCGGGCTGCACGCCACGCCCTGGGCCGAGCAGGTGCACGCCGAGCTCGAGCCCGAGCGCGCCCCCGAGACCGACGACCCGCTCCTCGAGCGACTGACCGACACCGAGGCCCGGATCGCCCAGGCCGTCGCCGCCGGCGCCAGCAACCGCGAGATCGCCGAGCGGGCCTACGTCAGCGTGAAGACCGTCGAAGCCACGCTGACCCGGATCTACCGCAAGCTCGACCTGCGCTCGCGCACCCAGCTCGCGACCCTGCTGGTGCCGCCGCCGCGCGAGTAGCGGGCACCTCGCGTCGCCGCCCCGACCCACCACGACCCGCCCCGGCTCGCCCCGACCCGCCCGGTGACCGGCGTCCGGAACGCGTCCGGCGACCGGTGGTCTAGACGCCCGGGTGGGCAAGGGTTTTCCCCCTTACTGCCCCGGGTCGCGCGTCCCTAGGTTCCGATCGCGACCGCTTCTGAGGACATCTCCCCGCGACCCGGCCGCGTCCCACCTCGACCCACCCCCTCAGGAGACCCCATGAGATCCAGGACGCTGTCCCGGGCAGCCGCAGCACTCACCGTCACCCTCTGCGGTGCCCTCGCCGTCGGTACGCCGGCGCCGACCTCGGCCGCCCCGGCCGAGCGGGGCGACCGGCCCCTCGCCGGTGCCGACCGCTCCGCGCCGGAGGGCCGTCAGGCCGCCGACGACCGCCGCGACCGCGCCGTGGCCGCCGCCGCGGCGTACGTGCGCCGGCACACGCCGTCGGCCCGGGGCGACGCCGCGGCCGCCCGCCGTACCGGCGCCCACGCCGGCACGAAGGGCACCTACTACGTCACCTACGGCCGCACCTTCGCCGGCCTCCCGGTCTACGGCGGCGACTACGTCGTCGCGGTCGACCAGGCCGGCCGCGTCGCCGGCGCCACCGGAGCCCCGGCCCGCGCGATCGCGGTGCGCTCGACGAGGCCGACCGTCTCCCGGACCGCGGCCCGGGCCGCCGCCCGCCGACAGGTCGACCGGGTGCGCTCGGTGTCGCGCCCGAGGCTGAGCGTCTACGCCGTGGGCACGCCGCGCCTGGCGTGGCGCACGAAGGTCACCGGCACGAGGGCCGGGTCGCCGTCGATCACCACCGTCTGGAGCGACGCGCGCACCGGCCGGGTCCTGCTCGCCAGCGACCAGGTCGTGCACGGCACCGGCACCGGCTACTACTACCCCGGTGTCACGATCGGGACGTCCGGGTCGGGGTCGTCGTACTCGATGACCGACCCCACCCGCTCCGGCGTCAGGTGCGGCGGCCAGAACGGCGCGGCGTACACCGGCACCGACGACGTCTGGGGCAACGGCTCGGGCACCAACCTCGAGACCGCCTGCGTCGACGTCCTGTACGCCGTGGGCAAGGAGGTCGACATGCTCTCGGCCTGGCTCGGCCGCAGCGGCATCAAGGGCAACGGCACGAACTACCCGGCGCGGGTCGGCCTCAACGACGTCAACGCCTACTACGACGGGTCGATCATCAACTTCGGGCACAGCCAGGACAACACCCGCCAGCTCACCGCGATCGACATCGTCGCGCACGAGAACGGGCACGGCGTCTTCCAGACCACGCCCGGCGGCTCCACCGGCGGCAACGAGACGGGCGGCATGAACGAGGCGACCGGCGACATCTTCGGCGCCCTCACCGAGTTCTACGCCAACAACCCGAACGACCCGGGCGACTACCTGGTCGGCGAGGAGGCCAACCTCGTCGGCGCCGGGCCGATCCGGAACATGGCCAACCCGAGCGCCCTCGGCGACCCGAGCTGCTACTCCTCGAGCATCCCCAGCACCGAGGTGCACGCGGCGGCCGGCCCGCTCAACCACTGGTTCTACCTGCTGGCCAACGGCACCTCCGGCTCGACGTCCTGCAACGGCGCCTCGCTGACCGGCATCGGCCTGCAGGCCGCCGGCAAGGTGTTCTACAACGGGCTGCTGCTCAAGACGTCGTCCTGGACGCACGGCAAGGCTCGCGTCGCCACCCTCACGGCCGCGAAGAACCTCTACGGCACGACGGACTGCACGACGTTCAACCGGGTCCGCGACGCGTGGGCCGGCATCAACGTCGGCGCCCAGTCGGGCGAGCCGACCTGCGGCGGCACCACCACGCCCCCCGGAGGCGGCGCCTGCTCGGAGGTCACCGCGACCGGCACCGTGAGCAGCCGGACGTCGTCGTACAAGCCGTCGACCTCCGGCTTCACCACCACCGGCGGCACGATCAACGCCTGCCTCACCGGCCCGTCGGGCACCGACTACGACCTCTACCTGCAGCGCAGGAGCGGCACCTCGTGGGTGGACGTCGCGAAGAGCGAGAGCGCCGCGTCGACCGAGCAGGTGACCTACAGCGCGGCCTCGGGCACCTACCGGATCGAGGTCTACGCCTACTCCGGCTCGGGCAGCTACACGCTCCGCTACGACACGCCCTGACCCCCCTGACGGCTCGGGGGCCGGTGGCATCGCCGCCGGCCCCCGAGCCGTCCCCCGTCCGGTCTCCCGGCCGGAAAAAGGAGCGAACCCCCCGCCGCATGGGGTCGGCGAGGGGCTCTCGTCGTCTTTCTTGGTGCTCCCTCCGAAGGACGACTGCTCGCGAGCATACGTCGTGTGACGTGGGCGTGTCTCCGATTTGAGGGAAAGACTTCGGGTGGTTGGCTGGGGCCCATGGACACGTCCGAGCGCCTCGACTCCCTGCTGCCCCCCGAGAACCGCAACCTGCTGATCGGGGGGTCGTGGCGCGAGGCCGACGACGCCCGGCGCTTCGACGTCCTCGACCCGGCCGACGGGTCGGTGCTCACCACCGTGGCCGACGGGTCGGCCGCCGAGGGCATCGAGGCGCTCGACGCCGCGGTCGCCGTCCAGGCCGAGTGGGCCGCCACCGCGCCGCGCGAGCGCGGCGAGATCCTGCGCCGGTCGTGGCAGCTGCTGCAGGAGCGCGCCGACGACCTGGCCTGGTTGATGAGCCTGGAGATGGGCAAGCCGGTGGCCGAGGCGAGGGGCGAGGTCGCCTACGGCTCCGAGTTCTTCCGCTGGTACGCCGAGGAGGCAGTCCGCATCCACGGCCGCTGGATGCAGGCCCCGGCCGGTGGCAGCCGGCTGCTGACGATCCGCAAGCCGGTCGGTCCGTGCTTCTTCGTGACCCCGTGGAACTTCCCGCTCGCGATGGGCACCCGCAAGATCGGCCCGGCCGTCGCCGCGGGGTGCACCATGGTCCTCAAGCCGGCCGCGCAGACGCCGCTGACGATGCTGCTGCTCGCGACCGTCCTGGCCGAGGCGGGTCTGCCCGACGGCGTCCTCAACATCGTGCCGACCACCGGGGCCGCCGAGCTGAGCCAGGCGGTGCAGGCCGACGACCGGCTCCGCAAGGTGAGCTTCACCGGCTCCACCGGCATCGGCCGGGTGCTGGTGCGCCAGTCGGCCGACCAGCTGCAGCGGGTCAGCATGGAGCTCGGCGGCAACGCGCCGTTCCTGGTCTTCGCCGACGCCGACGTCGAGGCCGCCGTCGACGGGGCGATGATCGCGAAGATGCGCAACATGGGCGAGGCCTGCACCTCGGCCAACCGCTTCCTCGTCCACGTCGACGTCGCCGAGGAGTTCGGCCGGCGCCTCGCCGAGCGGATGGGCGCGCTCACCGTCGGGCGCGGGCAGGACGACGGCGTCGACGTCGGCCCGCTCATCGACGACAAGGCGGTCGAGTCGGTCGGCCAGCTCGTGACCGACGCGGTGCACGACGGCGCGAAGGTCCTGGTGGGGGGCACGACGCCCGACGGACCGGGCTTCTTCTACCCGCCGACGGTCCTGGTCGACGTCCCCGCCGACTCCGCGATCAACACCGAGGAGATCTTCGGGCCGGTCGCCCCGATCACGACGTTCACCACCGACGACGAGGCGATCGCGGCCGCCAACGACACCGAGTACGGCCTCGCCTCCTACGTCTTCACCCGCGACCTGGCCCGCACCATCCGGGTCGCCGAGGCGCTCGAGTTCGGCATGGTGGGGGTCAACACCGGGCTGGTGTCGAACCCCGCGGCCCCGTTCGGTGGCATGAAGGCGAGCGGGTTCGGACGCGAGGGCGGCTTCGAGGGCATCGAGGAGTACCTCGAGACGACGTACGTCGCGCTGCCGGCCCCGTAGCCTCTCCGCATGCGGAGGTGGGTGGTGGCGACGGTGCTGCTGCTCGCGACCGGCTGCTCGGCGGAGCCGTCCGCGGGACCCACCGGCGCCCCGGCCCCGACGTCCTCGGCGGCGGCCGACGCCCCCGTCGACATCACGACGCCCGAGCCCACCCAGGCGCCGCCGCCCCCGCCGACCGTGACCCGCGACCCGCTCGCCGACCTCGTCGAGGGCATCGAGGTCGCCGACGAGCCGGTGCTCGGGTCCGACATCAGCTGGCCGCAGTGCCCGCCCGGCATGGGCATCCCCGAGAAGCGGTCGCACGGCGGCCCCGGCCCGGTGCCGGAGGCGCGCTACGTCGTCGTGGGGCTCACCAACGGCCCCGGCTTCTACCCGAACCCGTGCCTGCAGAGCCAGGTCGACGACACCCGCCGGGCCGGCCGGATGATCTCGGCGTACGCCGTCGCCAGCTATCCCGAGGCGCGCTTCCTCGACGAGCACGGCCAGGACGGCCCCTACGACGGGGCGACCCCGCTCGGGGCGCTCGCGAACACCGGCTACCAGCAGGCGCTCTTCAACGTCGACACCATGGAGGCCGCCGGGCTGCTCACCCCGATCGTCTGGATCGACGTCGAGCCGGTGCCCGACTTCGCGTGGTCCGGCGACCTGCAGGCCAACGCCGCCGTGGTCGCCGGGATCGCCCGCGGCTACCAGGACGCCGGCTACCGGATCGGCGTCTACTCGACGCCGGCCCTGTGGTCCGGTGTCGTGGGCGACCTCGAGCTCGGCGTCCCGGAGTGGCGCGCGGCCGGCCAGACGTCGTCGGCCGAGGCCCTCGCCCGGTGCGGGGACGACTGGATGATCCAGGGCGGCGAGGCGGTGCTCGGCCAGTGGGTCGAGGCCGACCGCGACATGAACCTGACCTGTCCGGGGATCTCGCTCGACCTGGCGGCGTGGTTCCACCAGTACTGAGCGCAGACTGACCCCATGGACCTCTCCGACCTGTTCGTCGCCGTGCTGGTGGTGCTCGGCGTCCTGGTGCTGGTCGGCCTGCTGGTCGTCGGCCTCGTGATGTGGCGCTACCGGGTCCCGCCGCGCGGCGTGGTCGCGATGATCGGGGGGCTGGTCTACCTCGCGAGCCCGATCGACGTGCTGCCGGAGGCGCTCCTCGGCCCGCTGGGCCTCGTCGACGACGCCGGTGTGCTCGCGGGTGTCGCGATCTTCGTCTACAAGGTCGTCCAGGTGCGCCAGCGCCTCGAGCAGGCGGGCATCCAGGGCCGGCGGCGTCCCGAGGCGGGCGAACCACCCGCCTGAGCGCCGTCAGACGCTGGTGGAGAGGCTCGCGACGAGGGTGGGACGCGAGGTCACGTCGAGCTTGCGGTAGATCTTCGACAGGTGGCCCTCGACGGCCTTGACCGAGACCCCGAGCTGCTCGGCGACGCTGCGGTTCGAGCGGCCCTCCAGGGCCAGCACGGCGACGCGACGCTCGCCGGCGGTGAGGACGGCGAGCACCTCGGACTGACGGCGGCGCGGGGCCTCGCCCATCCGCTCGAGCAACCGGCGGCCCCGGTTGAGCAGGGGCCAGAGGTCCTCGCTGGAGGCGTGCTCCTCCGCCGACCGGAGCAGGGTCAGCGCCTCGTCCGGCTCGCCGACGAGCAGGAGCAGGCCGGCGAGGTCGGTCTGGAGCTGGGCGCGCAGCCGTCCCGCCTCGACGCCGTCGAGGAGGGCCAGGGCGACGCGCAGGTCCGGGGCCCGCAGGCCGTCGGGCTTGGTGGTGGCGAGCACCCGGAGCGCCAGGGCGAGGTCGGCCGGCGAGCCGTGCTCGAGGGCGAGGGCGTGCTGGGTGCGCGCCAGCTCGAAGGCCTCGGGACGGCGTCCGGCGCGGAGCATCGCGAGGGCCGCGCCGGCGCGCCACGGGACCCGCAGGCCCTCGGGGTCGGCGTCGGGGGCGTCGGCGACGGACAGGTAGCGCTCGACGGCGACGTCGGGGTCGAGGGTGGCCGCGGCGAGCTCGGCCAGCGCGTGGCGGGCCTCCGCGCGGTCGTCGAGGGCCACCGCGGGCGCCAGGGCCTGCGCCGCGGCGAGGTCGCCCTGGGCCAGGTGGCACTCCAGCAGGAGCGCCTGCGCCGCCGTCCGGTCCGCCGCGGGGGCGAGGTCCTCCGCCTCGAGCGCGCGGAGCCCCGACAGGGCGAGTCGGACCCGTCCCCGGCGGACCAGGGCGCGGAGGTCGTCGATTGCTCCGGTGTCGGGCGCGACGAGCGTGGCGGGCATGGGCCCAGGCTAGGAAGCGGAACGCCGTTCCGGACCGGTATTGAGGGAATCCAGAGGCAGTGGACCAGTCAGGTGCCGCCCGGGCCGCCGGCCGAGGAACGCGAGCAGCCGGGTCGAGGCGCCGCTACCGGGGCCGAGGTCGACGCCGGGTCCGAACCGGGTGCCGCGGTCGGCGTCGGCGACCAGCCCCGCTGCGACCGGGAGGAGGTGGCGGGCGAGCGCCGCGGGCAGGGACGACGGCACGCCCGTCGTGCGGGCGGTGGTCTCGGCGACGTCCCAGCCGTGGACGGCGATCTCCAGCGCCGCCGCCCGCAGCAGCACCTCGGTCGGCACCGGCAGCCCGGCCACGTGGACGACGTCCGGGGCGTGCGGGCCACTCCACGCCCCGAGCAGGTCGCAGGCCTTGCTCTGGAGCGTCGCGACCCGGACGTCGAGCGGGGTGCTCGGACGCAGCGCGACGGCGCCACCGGCGCCCTCGGTGAAGGCGTCGAGGACGTCGTCCATGTGGGTCAGGAGGCGGTCGAGGTCCCACGCGGCGCACGGGGTGGGCAGTCGCAGGTGGGCGGGGGTGACGTGCAGCAGCGAGCCCCGCGTGTAGGCGAGGGCCCGCTCGAGCAGCTCGACGCCCCCGCCGGGGGCGCCGGTCACGGCCCGGTCGGCGCGGCCGGCTGGTGGTCGACCGGCAGGTAGTCGGCCGGCAGCGAGTCCGGCAGCCCGAAGGTCGCGAAGAGCCGGGTCTCGAAGAAGGCGGTGACGTGACGGACCAGGTCGCCGTCGAGGTGCAGGACCTGCAGGTGGAACGGCTGGAAGTGGCCGTCGGGCACCCGCATGTAGAGCCCGAACGCCGGCTGGCCGTTGGCGGTGGTGGCGATCATCGCCATGTCGTGGACGCCGCCGGGGCACTTGGTGCCGATCAGGTCGCCGATGTTGTCGGCGCCGCGGTACCAGTTGGTGAACGGCGGCATGTCCCACGTGGCGTCGGCCTTGAGCAGCCCGACGATCGTGTCGATGTCCTTGCGCCAGAACGCGTCGAGGTAGCGGTCGAGGAGGCCGCGCTGGGCGTCGGTGAGGTCCTCGACGACGGTGTCCTCGGTCAGGGCCCGCTCGCCGAGCTGGGCGTGGGCGCGCTGGAGGGCGGAGTTCACCGCCGCCGACGTCGTGTCGAGCGCCTCGGCCGTCTCGGCGGCCGACCACCGCAGGACGTCGCGCAGGATCAGCACCGCGCGCTGGCGGGCCGGGAGGTGCTGGAGCGCGGCGACGAAGGCCAGGCGCAGGGTGTCGCGCTCGGCGACCACCACGGCGGCGTCCGGGACCGGCTCGAGCCAGGCGATCTCGTGGTTCTCCTCGAGCGCGTCGCCGGCCATCTGGTCGGAGGTGCCGAGCCCCGCCGGCAGCGGCCGGCGCGGCTTGCCCTCGAGGTTGGTCAGGCACACGTTGGTGGCGATCCGGTACAGCCAGGTGCGCACCGAGCTGCGGCCCTGGAACGTCGCGCTCGCCTTCCACGCCCGCAGGAACGTCTCCTGGACGAGGTCCTCGGCCTCGTGCACCGACCCGCTCATCCGGTAGCAGTGCGCCAGCAGCTCGCGCTGGTAGCGCGAGGTGAGGCCGTCGAAGTCGTCGAGCTCGGTCGCGGCCCCGTCGTTGCCGGACCCGCCGGTGGTCTCCTCCGCCGTCATGTCGAGGTTCGCCCGCTCCGTCGCCGTCGTCGTCATGCTGTGCTCCCGCCGTTGGTCAGTCTGCCTGCTCCTACCGACCGGGGTCGAGGGCCGCACTCATCGGTCGGCGGCCGCCGGCGGCGATGTTCCCGGCCGTTCGGGCTGTCGGAGGGCCGCTTCCGCGTCCCGGGCGGCCGGGACTAACGGGCTCGGGCGGTCGCGGCGAGGGCGAGCGCGCGCTCGGCGGCGGGGACGGCGAGGGCCCGGTCGGGCGGGACCAGGCCGACCCGGGTCCGGCGGTCGAGGAGGTCGGCGACGTCGTGCGCGCCCTCGTGGGTGACGCCGAAGACGAGCTCGGCGAGGGTCGCCGGGACGCCGTCCGCGACCGGCGCGAGGAGCTCGTCGTCGCCGAGGCGGGTGACCTCGCGGGCGGTGTCGAGCACGAGGCCGGCGTCGGTGCCGTAGCGGCGCACCAGGCGGGCCGGCTGCTCGAGGGCGGCCAGCTCGGCACGGGGCGCCGCGCCGAGGAGGGGGAGGGAGGCGGTGACGCAGGGCCCGGCGTCGAGGTGGGCGGTGGCGGCGTCGAGGGCGTCCTGGGCCATCCGGCGGTACGTCGTCAGCTTGCCGCCGACGATCGTGACGACGCCCGTGCGGCTGGTGAGGACGGCGTGCCGGCGCGACAGGTCGGCGGTCGCGCCGCGGCGGTCGTGGCGGGTGGCGGGAGCGGCGTCGAGGAGCGGCCGCAGCCCGGCGTGCGCGCCGACGACGTCGGCGCGGTGCAGCGGCCGGTCGAAGGCCGCGGCGACCACGTCGAGCAGGAACCCGATCTCGGCCTCCGACGGCGTCGGGACGTCGGGGAGCGGGCCCTCGACCGGCTCGTCGGTGAGGCCGACGTGCAGGGTGCCGTCGGGCTGGGGCAGCACCATCACGAACCGGTTGCGCGAGCCCGGGACGGGCGCGAAGACCGCGGTGGTCAGCCCCGGGAGCGTCTCGGCGCGCAGCACCAGGTGGGTGCCGCGGCTGGGGCGAAGGGTGACGTCGTCGACGAGGTCACCGGCCCAGACGCCGGTCGCATTGACGACGGCGCCCGCCGTGACCGCGCGGACCGCGCCGGTCAGCTCGTCGCGCAGCTCGACCGAGCGACCGGTGGCGGCCAGGACGCGGGCGCGGGTGCGCAGGTGGGCGCCGTGGGACGCCGCCGTGCGGGCGATCGTGGTGACCAGGCGGGCGTCGTCCTCGAGCTGGCCGTCCCACGAGAGGTAGCCGCCGGTGAGGCCGGCGGCGCGGAGCCCGGGGGCGAGCCGCAGGAGCTCGGTCGTCGACACCCGGCGCGGCCGGGGCAGCGTGTCGACCGAGGTGTGCGCGCCCCGGCGCAGGAGGTCGCCCGCGTGCAGGCCGAACGCCGTCAGCGTGCGGGTGGACCGGCTGGTCGCGGCGGTGACGGGCACGACGTAGGGCATCGCGCGGGTCAGGTGCGGCGCGGTGACCTCCATCAGGACGCCGCGCTCGACGGCGCTCTCGTGGGCGACGTCGATCTGGCCCTGGGCGAGGTAGCGCAGGCCGCCGTGCACGAGCTTGGAGGACCAGCGCGAGGTGCCGAAGGCGAGGTCGTGGGCGTCGACGGCGAGCACCGACAGCCCGCGGGTCGCGGCGTCGAGCGCGACGCCGGCGCCGGTGACGCCGAGACCGACGACGAGGACGTCGACCGCGTCGGGTGCGCCGTCGAGGCCGGCGGCGATCCGGGTCGCGGGTCGCCGGTCGCGGGGGCGGGTGCGCGGGGGCGTGCTCACGGCACCAGCGCGCGGGTCAGCAGCAGCGTCAGCTCGGCGTCGAGCGCGTCCTGGTCGACGTCGTCGTCGAGCATGGTGTGCGAGGACAGCACGAACCCGTGCGCGGCGAGGACGAGGGCGCGGGCCATCGTGGTGGGGTCGCCGGCGCGGACCAGTCCCGCGTCCTGGCCCTCGGCGATGGCGCGCTCGGTGAGTCGCAGGACGTGGTCCTGCGAGCGGCCGCGGCGCGACAGGAGGTAGGGCAGCAGCAGCTCGGGGTCGAGCTCGACGATCCGGACGTACAGCTCGTTGTGCCGCAGGGCCCGGATCGTGATGACGACCCGTTCGACGAGCCCCGCGACGCTGTCGACGCCCACGAACGCGTCGCCGGTGCGGTTGGTGGCGACGATCGTCATCCACTCGCGGGTCATCAGGTCGCCGAGCAGGGTGGGCATGTCGGCCCAGGTGCGGTAGATCGTCATCCGCGACACCCCGGCGCGGCGGGCGACCTCGGTGAGGGTCGTGCGCCGCCACCCGACGTCGAGGATGCACGCTCGCGCGGCGTCGAGGAAGCCGCTCTCGGACAACGGGATGTGACGAAGTGACGTCATATGTCACACTGTAACACGTGAGCCCCACCGAGATCCCGTTCGTCCAGTCCGAGATGCACCCCACACGGTGGGGCGCCCCGTCGTCGGCGGCCCCGCTCCCCGAGGCGGCGCGCGGGCTGGTCGAGCTCGCCTTCGGGCTCGACGAGCAGCCGACCAGGACGGGTGCCCTGCCGAGGCCGGGCCTTGCCGCGGACCTGGTGGCGTCGCTCCGCGCCGTCGTCGGAGCCCGGCACGTCCTGGACGACGACGAGACCCGCCGCCTCCGCACCCGCGGCAAGTCGACCCCCGACCTGCTGCGCGCCCGGGCCGGCGACCTGTCCGACGCCCCCGACGTCGTGGTCCGCCCCGGCGACCACGAGGAGGTCGCCGCGGTGCTCGCCTGGGCCGTCGAGCACCACGTCGCCGTCGTCCCCTTCGGCGGCGGGACGTCGGTGGCCGGCGGCCTGGTCGCTCGGCGTGAGGGCTTCGCCGGGCTGGTCTCGCTCGACCTGGTGCGCATGAAGCGGCTCCTCGACGTCGACCCGGTCTCGATGACCGCGGTGCTCGAGCCCGGCCTGCGCGGCCCGGAGGCCGAGGCGCTGCTCGCCGCCAAGGGCCTGACCCTCGGGCACTACCCGCAGTCGTTCGAGTACGCCACGATCGGCGGCTTCGCCGCCACCCGGTCGAGCGGGCAGTCGAGCGCCGGCTACGGCCGCTTCGACGCGCTCGTCGTCGGGCTGCGGGTCGCGACCCCGCGCGGCGAGATCGCGCTCGGCAGCGCCCCGGCCAACGCGGCCGGCCCCGACCTGCGCCAGCTGTTCCTCGGCTCGGAGGGCGCGTTCGGCGTCATCACCGCCGTCACGGTGCGGGTCCGCCGCCGGCCCGCGCGGACGACCTACGAGGGATGGCGCTGGCCGTCGTTCGACGCCGGCGCCGAGGCGATGCGCACCCTCGCCCAGGCCGGCCTGCTGCCGACCGTCCTCCGGCTCTCCGACGAGGACGAGACCGCGATCAACCTCGCCCACCCCGACGAGGTGGGCGGCGCGGCCGGACGTGAGGCCGGCGCCGAGGCCGGCGGGGCACCGCCCGGTGGCTGCCTGATGATCGTCGGTCACGAGGGCGAGCCGGACGTCGTCGCGGCCCGGCGGGCCGCGGTCACCGGCGTCCTCGAGGGGCTCGGCGGCACGGCGCTGGGCGAGGGGCCCGGCGCGGCCTGGGTGCGCGGCCGCTTCGGCGCGCCGTACCTGCGCGACTCGATGCTCGACGTCGGCGTCCTGGTCGAGACGCTCGAGACCGCGACCTTCTGGTCCAACCGCGCCGCGCTGTACGCCGCCGTCAAGGAGGCGCTGACCACCTCGCTCGGCGACGGTGCGATCGTGCTCTGCCACGTCTCGCACGTCTACGAGACCGGTTGCTCGCTCTACTTCACCGTCGCGACGAGGGCGGGCACCGACCCGCTGCCGCGGTGGCTCGCGGCCAAGGCGGCGGCCAGCGACGCGATGATGGCGGCCGGGGCGACGATCACCCACCACCACGCGGTCGGCACCGACCACAGGCCGTGGCTGACCCGGGAGATCGGCGAGCTCGGTGCGTCGGTGCTCCGGGCGGTCAAGACCGACCTCGACCCGACCGGGATCCTCAACCCCGGCGTCCTGGTCCCGTGACGAGCACCCCGGGCGACCCGGTGACCCGCTCGTTCACGTTCCTCGTCAACCCCGCCTCCGGCGGCGGCGCGGCACCCGGCGCGGTGGTCCCGGTGGCCCGCCTGCTCCGCGACGCCGGCGCGACCGTCGACGTCACCTACTCGCCGGGTCCCAGGGCGATGACCGCGCTCGTCGACGCCGCCGTCGCGCGCGGCGACGTCGTGGTGTCGGTCGGCGGCGACGGGATGCTGTCGTCCGTGGCCGGTGCCGTCGCGACCGCGGGCGGCACCCTCGGCGTGCTGCCGGCCGGACGCGGCAACGACTTCGCCCGGATGCTGGGGCTCCCCGACGACGCCGAGGGTCAGGCCCGCCGGCTGCTCGACGGCGACGTCCGGCACGTCGACCTGATCGCCTGGACGCCGCCCGGTGGCCCGGTGCGCCACGTGGCGGGCTCGGTCTACGCCGGCGTCGACGCGCGCGCCGGCGAGATCGTCGACCGCGCCCACCGGCTGCCGCGCACGCTCCAGTACCCGTACGCCGCGCTCCGCGCCCTGGCGACCTACCGACCGGCCCGGTTCCGCGTGTCGGTCGACGGACGCTGCCACGAGTACGCCGCGGCCTGCGTCGTCGTCGCCGGCTCGGCCTACTACGGCAAGGGCATGCGGATCGCGCCGGACGCCGTGCTCGACGACGGCCTGCTCGACGTCGTCGTCATCGAGGCGGCCTCGCGCCCGGCCCTGGTGCGCTCGTTCCCGAAGGTGTACTCCGGCGCCCACGTGCACCTCGACGCGGTGACGGTGCTCCGCGGTCGGCGGATCGAGCTGGCCGCCGACCCGACCTCGGGCCCGGGCGTCCCGGTCGGGGGCGACGGCGAGCCGCTCGGGCTGCTGCCCGCGCTGAGCGGGTCGGGCGGGCCGGGCGGGCCGAGCGGGTCGCCGGCCGTGGCCGAGGTGCTGCCCGGCGCGCTGGCCGTGATCGGCTGACGGGTCCGCCACCGGGCGGCGAGGTGTCAGCGGCTCACGCGAAGGCCCACACGAGCAGCTCGGTGTCGACACCGGCGGTGACCTCGTGGGCCGGCTCGTCGGTGAACCGGAACGCGTCGCCCTCCTGCAGCGGCTCGGCGAGCGAGCTGCGGAGCAGCGCGCCGCGGACGACGTACACGTGCAGGAGCGGCGCGGCGGGCAGGGTGCCGGTCTCCCCGTCGGAGAGCCTGACCACCGTGAGCCGGGCGCCGGGGAGGTCGACGCCACCGCCGTCGGCCCGGTCGACGCCGTCGAGCACGTCGTAGGACGCGGCGTCGGCCGCGCGGCCGTCGTCGTCGGTCAGCCAGGTCTGCACGAACCGCGTCGGCCCCTCGTCGGCGACCTCGCTGTGGTCGGTGCCGTCACCGGTGTGCAGGACCGCGAAGCGGCCGGCGCCGACGACGGCCGACCCGGTCGGGCCGGTGTGCCGGAGCGCCCCGCTGACGACGTAGGAGACGATCACCAGGTTGCTGTGCCGGTGGGTGTCGAAGCCCCGCCCGGGCCCGAGCAGGTGGTCGTCGTGACACACCATCGGCCCGAACCGCAGGTTGTCGGGGTCGTACGTCGAGCCGAACGAGAACGAGTGCCGGCTCAGGCGACCCGTCTCACGCTCGACGGACCGGCCAGTTCCGCGACGGATCTCCACACTCACGGGCATCATTGTGCCCGTGCCAACCCCCGACACCGGTGGTCGCCCCGAGTCGGACGCCCCACCCACGCTGCCGCCCGGATTCGTCCTGGGCGTCGCGACGTCGGCCTACCAGGTCGAGGGGGCCACGGCCGAGGACGGGCGCGGCCCGTGCATCTGGGACACCTTCAGCCACCAGGCCGGGCGCATCGTCGACGGCAGCACCGGCGACGTCGCGGCCGACCACTACCACCGCGTGCCCGAGGACGTCGGCCTCCTGGAGCGCCTCGGCGTCGGCGGGTACCGGTTCTCGGTCTCCTGGTCGCGCGTCATGCCGACCGGCCGCGGCCCGGTCAACGAGGCCGGCCTCGACTTCTACGACCGGATGGTCGACCGCCTCCTCGAGGCCGGGATCTCGCCGATGGCGACGCTCTACCAGTCCGACCTGCCCCAGCACCTCGAGGACGACGGCGGCTGGCTCAACCCGGCGACGGCCCGCGCGTTCGCGGAGTACGCCGCGGTGGTCGGCGCGCGCCTCGCCGACCGGGTCGAGTCGTGGGTGCCGGTCAACGAGCCCAACGTCGGCGCCATGCTCGGCTACGGGCTCGGCACCCAGGCGCCGGGCTACGCCCTGCACTTCGACGCGCTCCACGTCTGCCACCAGATGCTGCTCGCGCACGGCCACGGCGCGACGGCGCTGCGCTCGGTGGGAGCGCGCTCCGTCGGCTGCGCCAACAACCACGCCCCCATCTGGCCGTCCTCGGAGGACCCCGCCGACGTCGGGGCCAGCAAGCTCTTCGACTCGCTGTGGAACGGGCTGTTCATCGAGCCCATGCTGCTCGGTCGCTACCCCACCGACCTCGAGCCGCTGGTCGAGGAGCTCGTCCAGCCGGGGGACCTCGCGGCCATCCGGGTGCCGCTCGACTTCTACGGCGTCAACTACTACAGCCCGATCCGGATCGCCGCCGCCCCGCAGGACGCGCCGATGCCGTTCGAGGTGCACGAGCTGCTCGGCTACGACCGCACCGACCGCGGCTGGACCATCGTCCCGGACGCCCTGCGCGAGTGGCTGATCACCTTCCGGGCGCGGTTCCGCGCCGCCCTGCCGCCGATCGTGGTCACCGAGTCGGGGGCTGCGTTCAACGGCGAGCCGGACGCCGACGGCGTCGTGGACGACCAGGCGCGGATCGACTACCTGGACCAGCACCTGCGGGCGATCGCGAAGGCCGTCGACCGGGGCGTCGACGTCCGCGGCTACTACGTGTGGTCGCTGCTCGACGCCTTCGAGTGGACCGAGGGCCTGAGCCAGCGCTACGGCCTCGTGCACGTCGACTTCGACACCCAGGTCCGCACGCCGAAGCGCTCCTTCGACTGGTACGCCGCCCTGATCGCCGCCCAGCCCCGGTCGATCGGCTGACCCCAGCGGGACCACGCGCCGACCCGGCAGCCCAGCCGACCGAGTCGGTCATGTGTCCGGTCGAGCCGGTCGCCGCTGGGGCCCTACGGTGGGCCCATGCCCGACCCGCACCTCGTCGACGCCGTCCACGCGGTCCTCGCGGCCGCGCGCCGGCCGGCGCTCGTGGTCACCGACCTCGACGTCGTGCTCCCCGACGGGGACGTCGCCCGGATGGCGCCCGGCGCGGTCAAGCCCGACGGCCAGTTCCGCACGGTGCTCCTGGTCGTGGCCGACGTCGCCGACCTGCGGCGCCAGGCCCGCCGGGCGCACGGCGTCGGCTGGGCCCGCGAGGTCGGTGTCGTCGTGGCCGATCCCGGCCCGCGCCCGACCGCGCCGACGCTGCGGGCCCACCCGTCGTGGCCGCCGCTGACGTCGGTGGAGGCAGGTCCGGGGCACGCCCGGTTCGAGTTCGACCGCCGGCTCGCCGCGGGGCCGGTGCTGGCGGCCCTCGCCCGCGCCGCGGGGGGTGCCCTCGACGGCCCCCGCGCCGACGACGGCCACCTGGGCGTGCGCGCGCTGCCGCCCGGCACGTCGTACGTCGACCCCGCGGCGAGGCACCCGCCCGACGTCGTCGTCGACCCGCCCGAGCCGCCGGTGGTCGCCGAGGCGACCGGGCGGCGTCCGGTGGTGCTCCGGGCCGTCGAGGCCCCGGAACCGCTGGACGAGGCGGTCTACCGACCGACGGGCTTCCGGAGGCGGTGGACCCGAGCCGTGGTCGACCTGCCGGCCACGAGCGTGCTCGGTCCCGGCCTCGTCGACATCCTCCGAGACGCCCAGGGGGTCCGGCCCGCACCCGGTCACGACCCGCGTCTGGCCGCCGGCCTGCTGATGTGCGGCATCCCGGTCGTCGGCGTCCCCGACGGGGTGCCCGAGGAGCGGGTGGCGGACCTCGACGACCCGCTCGGCCGTGAGGAGGTGTCGGTGCGGCTGCGGCGGGGCGCGCTCACCCGGCACTCCGCGGCCGGACGCCGCGCCGCGCTCGCCGGGCGCGCCGGCGTCCGCGGGGCGGGGGAGCCGTCGGTGAGCGTGCTGCTGCCGGTGCGCCGTCCGGAGCTGCTCACCCATGCCCTCGCCCAGGTGACCCGGCAGCGCGGGCACGACGTCGAGCTGGTGCTGGTGACGCACGGCTTCACCCCCGACGCCGACCGGGTGCGGGACGCCCTGGGTGGCCCCGGGGCCGTCCTGGCCCACACCGTCGTGACCGCGACCGCCGACACCTCGCCCGGCTCGGGGCTGCCGGGCATGGTGCTCGAGGCCGCGGCGCGGGCGTCCGGCGACGTCGTCCTCGTGCTGGACGGCCACGACTGGTACGGCCCGGACGTCGTCACCGACCTCCTGCTCGCCCGCCGCTACAGCAGCGCCACCGTGGTCGCCGCCCCCGCCGAGACCTGTCACTCCCCGTCCGACGACGTCACCTGGCGCCGTCCGACGGCGACCGAGACCTACCTCGGCGCGGACGCCGGACGGGTCGGTCCGACCTACCTGCTCGACCGCAGGCTGCTGCGCCGTCGCCCCGGCGGGGGTCCCGGGGCCGACCCGGTCGACGCCGTCCGACGCGCCGGCGGCACCGTCTACCGGACCCACGGCCTGGGCCACGTGCGCCGTCACGACGGCGCGCTCCCGACGCTCGCGGCGGAATCGTCCCGCCCCGGGTTCCGGCCCGGCTCCCTGCTCGAGGTGCCGTCGACACCGGGCGGGCCACGCCCGGTCGATGGCCTACCCTGAGCGCCGTGGACGACCAGCCGACCCGACGACGCCTGGTGCTCGTGCTCGGCGCGGAGGGCAGCGGCGGCGACGCGCTCGCGGGGACGCTGCGCACCCTCGGGATGCGCGTGCCGCAGCGGGGTGCCGACCCCGCTGCTCCCGGCGAGGTGCCGCGCTGGGTGGCCGACCTGCACGACGAGCTGCTCCAACGGTGCAACGTCGACGCCGACGACGCCCGCCCGTCGGCCTGGTTCGACACCGGCAGGCTGGCCCACCTCGAGCCCCTGCGCGTCCGGGTGCACCGGTGGCTGGAGGAGCGCTTCGTCGCCGACGGCCCCGAGCTCGTCCTCCGCGATCCCCGGCTCGCCTGGTTCCTCGGCGTCTGGCGCTCGGCGGCGCTGCGCTGCGACGCCGACCTGTCCTGCGTCACGGTGCTGCGCCACCCGGCGGCGAGCGTCGCGCCGGTGGGCGGCGCCGACCACGACGCCGACGACGTCCCGGTGGTGGCCGGCTGGGTCAACGCCCAGCTCCACGCCGAGCGGGCGACGCGGGGCTCCGCGCGCGGCTTCGTCCGCCACGACGACCTCCTCGCCGACTGGACCGTGCCCGTGGCCGGGCTCGGCACCGCACTCGGCCTGCGCGCCGTCCAGGAGGCCGGGGCCAACGACATCCGCGCCGTGCACACCTACCTCCGGGGCGACGTCCCCACCGCCGGCCGCGCCTGGGACGACGTCGACCTCCCCGCCGGGCTCCGCGACCTCGCCGACCGCACGTGGGACGCCCTCGGCGAGCTCGTCGAGACCCCGGACGACGCCCGTGTGCTCGCCCGGCTCGACGGCGTGCGCGCCGACTACACCACGACGTACGACCAGGCGGCCGCGCTGGCGCGGTCGAGCAGCCGGGCCGCTCACCGCGCCGGGCTCGTCACCCTGCCGACGCCCGAGCGCGCCGTGGTGGAGCGCGGTGCCGACCGGGTGCCGCACAGCGTGCGGGCCGCCGTCCCGGCCGGGCTGCGGCGCCGGCTGCGACGGGTGCTCGACCGACCGGGCAGCGACTGAGGGCCGGTCGACGATGCCGACCCCGGGAGCCGACGTCCCGTGCCGCGAGGGCGACCCGACCTACGACGTCCGGTGGCCCTGGAACGCCGCCGCCCCCACCCGGCCGGCGCCGCCCGGGCTCACGTGCGTGTTCCGGGTCCGCGACGAGGCTCGCAACCTGCCGTGGGTGCTGCCACCGGTGCTCGCGGCCGTCGACCACGTCGTCCTCGTCGACAACCGGTCCGGCGACGGCACCGCCGAGCTCGGCCGGCGCGTGGCCGCCGAGGCGGGGGCGAGCGATCGCTACACCGCGCTCGAGTACCCCTTCGAGGTCAGCCGCGCCGGGCACGACCACCTGTTCACCCCGCCCGACTCGGTCCACTCGCTCACGCACTTCTACAACTGGTCCTTCAGCCACGTCCGCACCAGCTACTCGATGAAGTGGGACGGCGACATGGTGCTCACCCCCGAGGGCGTCTCCGTCCTGCGCGACCTGTCCTGGCAGCTGCCGGGCAGCGGCGCGGTCGTGCTGGTGCCGCGGCACCCGCTGACGGTCGTCGACGAGACCGAGGCGTGGATCGACCTCCGGTCGCGCTTCCTCGAGCCGTGGATCTACCCGATGGGACCGGAGTTCACCTTCGTCAAGGCCTTCGAGTGGGAGGTCCGCGAGTTCCCCGCGACCTCGGAGCGGATCGTCGCCCCCGAGGGCCTGTGCGTCGAGCTGAAGTGGCTCGACACCGACGAGTTCGCCCACTGGGCGGAGGTGGAGGCGCTCGAGCAGCGCCGGGTCCGGCGCAAGCAGCGCGAGCGCGAGGTCGTCACGGCGCTGCGGGAGGGACGCGGCGCGGAGGTCGCCGACCTGCACCGGATCGTCGCGCCTCCCGGCGTCCACGTCGTCGACCACGTGGTCGACACCTGGCTGCCGCAGGCCCGGCGGCCCCTGGTCGGCCGCCCCGGACGCCGGGATGGCTGAGCCGACCGCGCTGCCGACGCCGGTCCGCCGCTTCCTGGACCGCCCCGGCGGCGGCCACCTGCTCGCCGCGACCAGCGGGCCCGGCGTCCACGCGCGGGTCGCCGTGGTCGGCGCGCCCCGCGGCGGCGCCTGGCCCGCCGGCGTCCTGGCACGCGAGATCGGCCTGCACGGCGGCGACGGTGCCGTGGCGCTGGTCGGGCGGCCCGAGTGGCCGGCGCTCACGGCCGTCGGGTCGCGCCGGGTCGAGGGCGCCTGGTGGACCGTGCTGCGCTTCGCCGCGGACGTCGACGTGGCCGCGGTGGTCGTCGAGGTCGGGCGCCAGGCGGTGTGGGGCGACCGGGCCGGCGCGAGCGGCGTCCTCGTCGGCGCGGGTCCCGGCGGCATCGGCCCGTTCGACGAGCGCGTCCTCAACCCGGCCGGGTTCGTCCCCGCCGCCGACGGCCCGGTCGTCGACGTCGCCGGCCTCGGGGAGGTGACGGCCGCCGTCGTGACCGCGGTGCGTCCGGCAGCCGCGGTCGTCGTCCACACCTGGGACGCCGCCGCCACCCGTGCCGCCGCCGCGCTCGCCCTGGCCGGCGTCCCGGTCGTCGCGAGCAGCGCCCCGGACGAGCTCGGAGCAGCGCTCCGCGACGCGATCACCGCTCCGGTCGACCTCGCCGACGTCACGGCCCGCGAGGAGCACAGCGTGCTGCTGCGCCGGGCGGCCTTCGACCGCTTCTCCACCCTGGCCCGGCGATCGGGTGGCGCTCCGGCGCACCCGAGCGTCAGCATCCTGCTCGCCACGCGGCGCGCCGACATGCTCGACTTCGCGCTCGCGCAGGTCGCCCGTCAGCGCGGGGTCGGGTCCCTCGAGCTGGTGCTGGCCCCGCACGGGTTCGACGTCCCGGCCGCGCGCGTGCAGGACGCCGTGGGTCCGGGCACCACCGTGCAGGTGCTGCCCCAGCCCGCGACCACGCTGTTCGGCGACGTGCTGCACGCGGCGTCCCGTGCGGCCCGGGGCGACGTCGTCCTCAAGATGGACGACGACGACTGGTACGCCCCCGACGTCGTCGCCGACCTGCTGCGCGCCCGCGCGTGGTCGGGCGCCGAGATGGTCGGGATGCCGGCCGAGCTGCACTACCTCGCCGAGGCCGACCTCACCGCGAAGCGCGGCCACCCGGTCGAGGTCTACACCTCGTTCGTCGCCGGGGGGACGATGCTGGTCGACCGGATGGCGCTGCGCGACGCCGGCGGGTTCCGGCCGGTGCGCCAGTGGGTCGACGCCCAGCTCATCGACGCCCTCGACGCGATGGGGGCGGCGACGTACCGCACCCACGGCCTGGGCTACGTCCTGCGCCGCAACGCGACCGGCCACACCTGGCAGGCCGACCTCGACTACCTGCTCGACCCGGCGCGCACGATCGCGACCTGGCCGGGGTTCCGCCCGTCGCGGCTGCTCGAGCCCGACGCCCGCTGGGCGCCCTGACGGCCGGTCCGGTCAGCCGGCGGCGGTCCGCCTCGCAGGCTCGAACCCGGCCTACCTCGTGCCGAGGCCCCGTGCCACGAAGCCGGCGGCTCGCCAGGCGGGGAGGTCGAGCAGGTTGCGGCCGTCGAGGAGGCGACGGTGCGCCATCACCGCACCGACGTCGGCAGGGTCGACCGCACGGAACTCCGGCCACTCGGTGAGGTGGAGCAGCACGTCGGCGTCGCGCGCGGCGTCGACGGCGGACTCGGCGTAGCGCAGGGTGGGGAACCGTGCGGCGGCGGTCACCGACGCCTTCGGGTCGTAGACGGTGACGTGGGCGCCGGCGAGGTGCAGCTGCCCGGCGATGCTGAGCGCGGGAGAGTCGCGGACGTCGTCGGAGTCGGGCTTGAACGCGGCCCCCCACACGCCGATCCGGGCGCCCAGCACCGAGCCGCCGAGCATGCCCTGGACGATCTCGGTGGTGCGGGACCGCTGGCGCTGGTTGATGTCGTCGACCTGGCGCAGGAACGACATCGCGTCCTCGACGCCCAGCTCGCCGGCGCGGTGGACGAACGCGCGGATGTCCTTGGGCAGGCAGCCGCCGCCGAACCCGACGCCGGCGTTGAGGAACCGCCGGCCGATCCGGACGTCGTGGCCGATCGCGTCCGCGAGGGCGACCACGTCGGCGCCGGCGGCGTCGCACACCTCGCCGACGGCGTTGATGAAGGAGATCTTGGTCGCCAGGAACGCGTTGGCCGAGACCTTCACGAGCTCGGCGGTGGCGTAGTCGGTGACCACGAACGGCGTTCCGGCCTCGGCCATCGGCGCGTAGAAGTCGCGCAGCGCCCGCTCGGCACCCTCCGACGGGACGCCGAGGACGATGCGGTCGGGTTCGAGGGTGTCCTTGACCGCGAAGCCCTCGCGGAGGAACTCCGGGTTCCACACGAGCTCGGCGTCGGCACCGGCCGGCGCCAGCTCGGCGAGCAGCGCGGCCATCCGGGCGGCGGTGCCGACCGGCACGGTCGACTTGCCCACGACGTGCGCCGGGCGGGTCACGTGCGGCGCCAGCGACCGCACCGCCGCCTCGACGTACGAGACGTCCGCGCCGAGGCTGGAGGCGAGCTGGGGCGTGCCGACGCACACGAAGTGCAGGTCGGCGAAGGCGCCCGCCTCCTCGTAGGAGTCGGTGAAGCGCAACCGGCCGGTCGCGACGTGCTTGGCCAGCAGGTCCTCGAGACCGGGCTCGTACATCGGGACCGTGCCGGCGGCCAGCGCCGTCCGCTTGGCGACGTCGATCTCCACGCCGAGGACCTCGTGGCCGAGCTCGGCCATGCAGGCGGCGTGCGTCGCGCCGAGGTACCCACACCCGATGACTGTGATCTTCACGGCCGCCAGCCTAGGTGGCCGCGGGTGCCACCGCGGAGGCGAGGCGGCGGACGACCTCCGTCAGCCGCTCCACGCTGGTCGCGAAGTTGAGGCGGACGTGCCCGGTGAGCCCGGGGTGGTAGTCGTGCCCCGGCGCGAGCCGCACCCGCTTCCGCTCGAGCGCGACCGCGGCCGGGTCGTCGTGGCCGTAGGCGCGCAGGTCGATCCAGGCGAGGTACGTCGCCTCCACCGGCCGCATCCGGGCCAGCGGCAGGTGCTCGGCCAGGAGGACGACGAGCAGGTCGCGTTGCGCAGTGAGCCGGGTCCGCAGCGCGTCGAGCCACGCGTCTCCCTCGGTGTAGGCCGCGACCGAGGCCTCCACCCCGAGCACCGACCACGAGTCGTTGCGGGCCATCGGCGCCGAGGCGAGCGCGTCGTGCAGCCGGTCGGACGCCGTCACCAGCTGGGCGCACTTGAGGCCGGCGACGTTGAAGGCCTTGGACGCCGCCACGACCGCCACGGTGTGCTCGGCGGTGCCCTCGATCGCGAGGTAGGGCACGTGCTCGCGGCCGTCGAGCACGAGCGGGGCGTGGATCTCGTCGGAGACGACGAAACCGTCGTGGCGCAGGACGACGTCGCGCACCCCCTCGAGCTCGGCGCGCGTGAAGACCCGCCCCCACGGGTTGTGCGGCTGCGTGAGCAGCAGCGCGCGGGCGCCGTGCGCGAAGTGGTGGTCGAGGAGGTCGAGGTCGAGCTCCGCGCGCTCGGCGTCGGGGTCGACGGTGAGGTCGCGGGACTCGCGGCCGGTGATCGCGGCCATCGCGAGCTGCGGGCTGTAGCCGGGCACCGGCATCACGAGCGCGCCCGGACCCGCGGCGACGTCGAGGGCGAGCCGGACACCGGCGGTGACGTCGACCGTCGGCACGACCCGCTGCGGGTCGACGTCGTGCCCGAACTGGCGGGCCGCGAACCCGGCGTACGCCTCGCCGAGGGCCCCACCGGCGCCGGGACGCGGGTAGGAGGTCATCCCGGCGTCCACCGCCCGGTGCAGCGCGGCGGTGACCGGCTCGGCGACGGCGTAGTCCATCTCGGCCACCCAGGCCGGCAGCACGTCGGCCTCGACCTCGCCCCACTTGCACACCAGGGCGGCGCGCGCCTCGTCGTCGGTGAGGTCGCGGACCAGCCCGGTGTCGACGGTGCCGCTCATGCCCGGGCTCCGCGCAGACGCTCACCGACGGCGCCGATCCGGTCGGGGTCGCCGGGCGTGGGGACCCACGGCAGCGACAGGGCGTCGCGCGCGCCCGTCGGGTCGTCGTAGCGGGGGACGACGTGCAGGTGGAAGTGGAAGATCGTCTGCCAGGCGGCCGCGCCGCAGCAGTTGAGCAGGTTGACGCCGGCCGCCCCGAGCACCTCGACCGCCCGGCCGGCGAGCCGCTGCGCGGTGAGCGCGCAGGCCGCCAGGTCCTCGGGCGCGATCTCGAGCAGGTCGCGGCTGTGCGCCCGCGGGACGACGAGCAGGTGGCCCTCGGTGGCCGGGTTGACGTCCATGAACGACACCGTGCGCTCGTCCTCGTCGACCCGGGTCGAGGGGACCGTGCCGGCGACGATCCCGCAGAAGAGGCAGTCCTCGTGGCTCATGGCGACCACCGTAGGGCGCGGACGCTGACAGCGGTACTGGCAGCGTTGGTGGCAGGATCGCCGCATGGCCGACGAGACGACTGAGATCCAGCTGGGGCAGGGGACCGGGCCGCTGCGCGGCGTCAAGGTCGTCGAGATCGCGGGCATCGGGCCCGGTCCGCACGCGTGCATGATCCTGGCCGACCTCGGCGCCGACGTGATCCGCGTCGAGCGACCCGGCAGTCCCGGTCTCGGCGGTGGCGCCTCGATGCTGCTCAACCGCGGCCGCCCGAGCGTCGCGCTGGACCTGAAGAACCCGGACGCCGCGGCCGTCGTCCTGCGCCTCGTCGAGGACGCCGACCTCCTCGTCGAGGGCATGCGACCCGGTGTCACCGAGCGCCTCGGCCTCGGGCCCGAGGCGTGCCTGGCCGCCAACCCGCGCCTGGTCTACGGCCGGATGACCGGCTGGGGCCAGGAGGGCCCGCTCGCCCGGGCCGCCGGGCACGACATGAACTACGTCGCGATCACCGGCGCCCTGTTCGGGCTCGGCCAGGACCCGGCCCGCCCGCACTTCCCGGCCAACCTGGTCGGCGACTTCGGCGGCGGGTCGACGTACCTCGTCATCGGGCTGCTGGCCGCGCTGCTCGAGGCGCGGGTGTCGGGCCAGGGCCAGGTCGTGGACGCCGCGATCGTCGACGGCACCGCCCACCTCAACGCGATGACCAGTGCCTTCGCCAACGAGCCGCACTACCGGGAGGAGCGCGCCGCCAACCTGCTCGACGGCGGCGTGCCGTTCTACGACGTCTACGAGACCTCCGACGGCCGGCACATGAGCGTCGGCGCGCTCGAGCCGCAGTTCTTCGCCACCCTGGTGCGGCTCCTCGGCGTCGAGGGGTCCTGCCCGGGACAGGCCGACCTCGACCGCTACGACGAGATGCGGCGGGTCTTCACCGACACCTTCCTGCGCCGGACCCAGGCCGAGTGGATCGAGGTGTTCGAGGGCACCGACGCGTGCGTGGCCGGCATCATCCCGCTCAGCGAGGCCGCCCGGCACCCGCACCTCGCGGCCCGCGGCACCTTCGTCGAGCGCGACGGGCTCACCCAGCCGGCGCCCGCCCCGCGGTTCTCCCGCACCGGGCCGACGCTCACCACGCCGCCGTCCCTCCCCGGCCAGCACACCCGCGCGGCCCTCGCCGCGTGGGGCGTCGACGACGTCGACGGGCTCCTCGAGCGGGGCGTCGCCGTCCAGGTCTGAGGCCCCGGCGCCACCGGCGCGGCCGCGGCCCTACGATTTCGGCATGCACCGCCGCCTCGCCCACGCCGCGCTCCCCGTCCTGCTCACCCTCGCCGTCACCGCCTGCGCGCCCGCCGAGGACGACGACGCCGCCGCCGACGGCAGCGCCGGCACCGGCGACACGGCGTCCTGCGACGTCGCCGACCTGCCGCTGCTGTCCGACGGCACCCTGACGATCGGCACCGACTCCCCGGCCTACGAGCCGTGGTTCGCCGACAACGACCCGACCAACGGCAAGGGCTTCGAGTCCGCCGTGGCGTACGCCGTCGCCGACCGGCTCGGCTTCGCCGCCGACGACGTCACCTGGGTCACGGTGCCCTTCAACAACTCCTACGCGCCCGGTGAGAAGAAGTTCGACTTCGACATCAACCAGGTCTCGATCAGCCCCGAGCGGGCCCAGGCCGTCGACTTCTCCCGCGGCTACTACACCGCGAGCCAGGCCGTCATCGCGCTGGACGACTCGCCGGTCTCCGACGCGGCCAGCGTCGCCGACCTGGCCGACTACAAGCTCGGCGCGCAGACCGGCACCACGTCGCTGACCGCGATCCGCGACGTGATCCAGCCCGGCGAGGACCCGCTCGTCTTCGAGGACACCAACGCCGCCAAGCAGGCCCTGCTCAACGACCAGGTCGACGGGATCGTCGCCGACCTCCCGACCGCGCTCTACATCACCGCGGCCGAGATCCCCAAGGCGAAGATCGTCGGCCAGTTCCAGGTGGCCGAGGACCAGACCGAGCAGTTCGGCCTGCTCTTCGAGAAGGGCAGCGGCCTGGTCCCGTGCGTCGACGAGGCGCTCGACGCCCTCGAGGACGACGGCACCCTCGCCGAGCTCGAGCAGCAGTGGATCCCGGCCGCCACGGCCGTCCCCGAGCTCCCGTGAACCACGCCCCCGTGAGCCCCGCGTGACCCAGGCCTGGATCCCGAGCGAGCGCGAGCTCGACCGGCGCGACGTCCGCCGGCGCCAGCGACTGTTCTCGGTGCTCGTCGCGACGGTGACGACGCTCACCGTCTTCGGCCTGGTCGGCGCCGTCGTCCTGTCCTCGCCCGGCTGGCCGACGGTGCAGAAGACGTTCTTCGACTGGCACCACGCCAAGGAGTCCTTCCCCTCGGTCCGCGACGGGTTCTGGATCAACGTCAAGCTCTTCCTGATCTGCGAGCCGATCATCCTGGTGCTCGCGCTGGCCGTCGCCCTGGCGCGCAGCGCCCGCTCCGCGTGGCTGGTGCCGGTGCGGCTGGTGGCGGCCTTCTACACCGACGTCTTCCGGGGCATCCCGACGATCCTGCTCGTCGTCCTGCTCGCCTTCGGCATGCCCGCGCTCGGCCTGCAGGGCGTGCCGAACAGCGCCCTCTTCTGGGCCGGGGTCGCGCTCGTGCTGTCCTACGGCGCCTACGTCGCCGAGGTCTTCCGCTCCGGGATCGACTCCATCCACCCCTCCCAGGTGGCCAGCGCCGAGGCGCTCGCCCTGAGCCGCTCGCAGACGTTGCGCTTCGTCGTCGTCCCCCAGGCGGTGCGGCGGGTGCTGCCGCCGCTGCTCAACGACTTCGTCTCGCTGCAGAAGGACACCGCCCTGGTCGCGGCGGCCGGCATCTTCGACGCCGTCTTCGCCGCCCGCGACTACGGCAACTACAACTTCAACTACACCCCACTCGTCGTCGTCGCCTGCTTCTTCATCGTGATGACCGTGCCGCTGGCCCGGTTCACCGACTGGCTGCAGCGCCGGTACGCCGAGCGCGAGAGGGCCGGCGCCCGATGACCGACCTGACCGAGGACCGCCCGCTCCTCGAGGTGGAGGGCCTGCGCAAGTCCTACGGCGACCGACTGGTCCTCGACGACGTGTCGCTCACCGTCCAGCCCCACGACGTCGTCTGCCTGATCGGCTCGTCGGGGTCCGGCAAGTCGACCCTGCTGCGCTGCCTCAACCTGCTCGAGGACGTCGACGACGGCGTCATCCGCTTCGACGGCGGCGAGATCGCCGACCCGCGGGTCGACCCCCGCGTCGTGCGCCGCCGGATCGGGATGGTCTTCCAGGCCTACAACCTGTTCCCGCACCTGACCGTGCTCGACAACTGCGCCCTCGCGCCGCGCCGGGTGCACGGCGTACCGAGGGGCGAGGCGGAGCAGCGTGCCCGCGACCTGCTCGAGACCTTCGGCCTGGGCGAGCACGTCGAGAAGTACCCCGACCGCCTCTCCGGGGGCCAGCAGCAGCGCGTCGCCCTGGTGCGCGCGCTCTGCACCCGCCCGGACCTGCTGCTCCTCGACGAGATCACCGCCGCCCTCGACCCCGAGCTGGTCGGCGAGGTGCTCACGAACGTCCGCGCGCTCGCCGAGGCCGGGACCACGATGGTGCTGGCGACCCACGAGATGAGCTTCGCCCGCGACGTCGCGACCAAGGTCTGCTTCCTCCACCAGGGCCGCATCCTCGAGGAGGGCCCGCCCGCCCAGATCTTCAGCGACCCGCGCGAGGACCGCACCCGCCAGTTCCTCCGCCGCGTCCTCCCCGCCTGACCCGCCGAGTCGGCGCGGAGATCAAGTCGGATCGCGTCGAGTCGGCGTTCGTGCTCGACGCGAACGCCGACTCGGCGACGGGTGGCGTTGCTCACAGCCCACTGCTGAATATCTGTCAATAGCGGCGATTTCGGGCTACGGTCGGGCCATGAGCACTCCTGCCTCCCCTGGAAGCACCGCCGGCGCCGAGGTCGAGCACGTCGACGTCCTGATCGTCGGGGCCGGGCTGAGCGGCATCGGGGCGGCGTGCCAGGTGCGGGCCGGGCACCCCGGCCGCACGGTCACGGTCCTGGAGTCGCGGGCCGTCAGCGGCGGCACGTGGGACCTGTTCCGCTACCCCGGCGTCCGGTCCGACTCCGACATGTTCACCTTCGGCTACCAGTGGCGGCCGTGGCCCAGCGACACCGCGCTCGCCGACGGGGCGCTGATCCTCGACTACGTGCGCACCGTCGCGGAGGAGCGGGGCGTCGACAAGCTGATCCGCTACCGCTACCGCGTCACGTCGGCGGCGTGGAGCAGCGAGGCCGCCCGCTGGACCGTCGGGATCGAGCACGACGGCGCCGAGCTGACGATGACCTGCGACTTCCTGTGGGGTTGCACCGGCTACTACGACTACGACGAGGGCCACCGCCCGGTGTTCCCGGGCGAGGAGTCGTTCACCGGCCAGGTGGTCCACCCGCAGTTCTGGCCCGAGGACCTCGACCACGCCGGCAAGAACGTCGTCGTCATCGGCTCCGGGGCCACCGCGGTCACCCTGGTGCCGTCGATGGCCGACACCGCGGGCCACGTGACGATGCTGCAGCGGACGCCGACCTACATCCTCCCGCAGCCCGACCGCGACCCCCTCGCCGTCGCCCTGCGCCGCGTGCCGGAGAAGGTGCGCTACCCGATCGTGCGGTGGGCCAACGTGCTCAAGCTGGTCGGCAACTACCAGCTCTCGCAGCGCTTCCCCGACCAGGCGAAGAAGCTCGTGCGCCGCTTCACCGAGCCGCAGCTGCCGGCGGGGACGTCGTACGACGAGCACTTCCAGCCGCCGTACAACCCGTGGGACCAGCGCCTGTGCGTCGTCCCGAACGGCGACCTCTTCAAGGCGCTGCGGGCCGGCACCGCCTCGGTCGTCACCGACACCATCGAGACGTTCACGCCCACCGGCATCCGCACGACGTCCGGGCGCGACCTCGACGCCGACGTCATCGTGACCGCGACCGGCCTCAAGCTGAAGCTGTTCGGCGGCATCGACCTCACCGTCGACGGCGTGCCGTTCGTGCCGAGCGAGTCGATGTCCTACAAGGGCCTGATGCTCAGCGGCATCCCGAACTTCGTCTTCACCGTCGGCTACACGAACGCGTCCTGGACGCTCAAGGCCGACCTGGTCGGCGAGTACGTCGTCCGGCTGCTCTCGCACATGGACGAGCGCGGGCTGCGCACGGTGGTGCCGGTCCGCGACGAGCGCGTGGGGGAGCGGCCGTTCATGGACCTCGCGTCGGGCTACGTCCAGCGTGCCCTCGCCGGCCTGCCCAAGCAGGGCGACCGCGCCCCGTGGACGCTCAAGCAGAACTACCTCGTCGACCTCCGGGCGATCCGCCGTGGCGACGTCGACGACGGCGTCCTCTCGTTCGGCTGATCCCGGCGCTGCCGGCCCCGGCGGGCGAGCGTGCACCCGGGTCGGGCCCACCCCGGGTTCCGCGGGCACGCACGATCCCGAGGGGTGAAGCCCGGCCCTGGACGGCGTGGTTCCCTGGAGGTATGGGAATCGACGACAAGCTGGGCCACAAGACCGAAGAGCTCAAGGGCAAGGCCAAGGAGGGCACCGGTCGCGCGACCGGTGACGAGCGCCTGGAGGCCGAGGGCAAGGGCGACCAGTCCTCCTCGAAGGTCAAGCAGGGTGCCGACAAGCTCAAGGACGCCGCCAAGGACGTCAAGGACGGCCTGACCAAGTAGGTCGCCGCCACCACCTCACGATCATCCTCACCCCTCCTCGCTACCGTGACGCGTCCGTAGCCGGGGAGGGGTGAGTGCTGTGGTGAGGCAGTGGATCGAGCGGTCGCTGTGGGACGTCGTCCCGCGCGACCACCGCGACGAGCCCGCGGCGCTGCGCCGCCGCCAGCTGGTGACCTGCGGCTTCGTGCTGCTCGGCGCCATCGTGCTCGGCACCCTCCTGCGGCTCGAGCAGGGCAGCGCGATGTTCGTGGTGATGTCCTTCGTGCTCGCCGGCGTGTGGACCGTGGGCGCCTTCGCGTCCGGACCCCTCCACCTCGGCCGGATCGCGGCCAAGGACATGGAGGTGCGCCCGATCGTCCAGCCGCTGCTCATCGGGGCCGCGCTGGCCGGGATCTTCATCGTCGGGGCGCTCATCGTCCGCGAGATCGGCCCGCTCGCCGACCAGATCCGCAACGTGCTCGGCTTCGCCAGCGAGGGCTACCTGCCGGTGCTGGTGGTCGTCACGGCCGTCAACGGCGTGGCGGAGGAGCTGTTCTTCCGCGGGGCGGCCTACGCCGCGATCACCCGGCACCCGGTCGCGTGGACGACGCTCGCCTACACGATCGCGACCGCCGCGACCGGCAACGTGATGCTCGCCTTCGCCGCCATCCTGCTCGGCCTCATCGTCGGGCTCCAGCGGCGGGCCTCCGGCGGCATCCTGGCGCCGATCCTGACCCACTGCACCTGGTCGCTGACGATGCTCTTCGCGCTGCCCGCGATCTTCGGCGTCTGAAGCGCCGGGTCAGCTCTCCTCGAGCGCGCGGCGCACCGACTCCTGGTAGCCGATCGACCGGCCCGGCACGATCTCGTCGATGGCGTGCTCGGTGACGATCACCTCGGTCGACATCGAGTCGATGAGGTTCTTCGCGGTTGTGGTGTCGACGTCGGTGACGAAGGCGATCCAGTGCGAGCTGAGCGACGGCGTCAGCACCGGCACGGTGACGATCGGCAGGCGTCGGCCCAGGATCACCTCGGCGGCCTGCTGCATCATCTCGAGGTAGGTCAGCTGCTCGGGGCCGCCGATCTCGAGCACCCGGCCGGCGGCGGCCTCGTTGTCGATGACGCCGTCGAGGTAGCGGACGACGTCGTCGATCGCGATCGGCTGGGTCTTGGTGCTGACCCACTTCGGGACCACCATCGCGGGCAGGTTCTTGACCAGCTGGCGGGTGATCTCCCACGAGATGCCGCCGGCGCCGACGACGATCGCGGCGCGCAGCACCGTGACCGGGACGCCGCCCTCGGCCAGCTTGCCCTCCACCTCGCGGCGCGAGCGCAGGTGCGGCGACAGGTCGTCGTCGTCCTCGCCGAGCCCGCCGAGGTAGACGATCTGGCGGACGCCGCACTCGGCGGCCACCCTCCCGAAGGTCGCCGCGGCCTCGGCGTCCTTGCGCTCGAAGTCCTTGTCGTCGAGGGAGTGCACGAGGTAGACCGCGACGTCGGCGCCGGCCAGGGCCTGCGTCAACGAGTCGGCGTCGTGGACGTCGCCCCCGACGGGTTCGCCCGGGCCGTCGTACTTCTCGGGGCGGCGGGTCATCGCGCGCACCGTGAGGCCGCGATTGACGAGGACGGGGACGAGGCGGCGTCCGACGAAGCCGGTGGCGCCGGTGACGAGGACGGTGGGCACTCTCACACCCTAGAGAGGTCCAGGGATGTGCGGGTTCACCCCACCAGCCACTAGAGTTGTCCTCAGCAGCCCGTCAAGTCTTGCCTCGGGCTCCCGCGCAGGACCGTCCGGCTTCGAGCCGTGGACCGGCGCCCCTCCTCGTGAGGCACATGCTTCTCCATCCCGCCGCCGGCGGGACAGCTTGGTGAGACACACCAACGTGAGTGATCTTTCTGTGACCCAGATCCACCAGTCCTCTTTCGCTGCCCTCAAGGTGCCGGCCGACCTCGTCGCCGTGCTCAACGCGCAGGGCATCACCATCCCCACCCCGATCCAGGCCGCGACCCTGCCCGACTCGCTCGCCGGTCGCGACGTCCTCGGCCGGGGCCGCACCGGCTCCGGCAAGACCTACGCGTTCCTGCTGCCCGTGGTGGCGCGCCTCGTCGCGTCGAACCGCGCAGCCGCGCCGGGCAAGCCCCGCGCGCTGATCCTCGCCCCGACCCGCGAGCTCGTCGGCCAGATCCACGAGGCCCTCAAGCCCCTGGCCGCGACCAACGGCCTCTCGACGATGACCATCTTCGGCGGCGTCGGCCAGAACCCGCAGGTGCAGAACCTGCGCCGCGGCGCCGACATCGTGCTCGCCTGCCCCGGCCGGCTCGAGGACCTCATCGGCCAGGGCCACTGCAACCTCGGCAACATCGAGGTCACCGTGCTCGACGAGGCCGACCACATGGCCGACCTCGGCTTCCTGCCCGCCGTCCGTCGCATCCTGGAGCGGACGCCGAGCAACGGCCAGCGCCTGCTCTTCTCCGCCACGCTCGACAACGCGATCGACGTCCTGGTGAAGAAGTTCCTGCACTCGCCCGTCGTCCACGAGGCCGACTCGGCGCAGTCGCCGGTCTCCAAGATGGACCACCACGTGCTGCACATCGGCCGCGAGAGCCGGATCCCGGTGCTCGTCGACCTCGCCTCGGCCCCCGGCCGCACGGTCGTCTTCACCCGCACCAAGCACGGTGCGAAGGCGCTGGCGCGTCAGCTCAACAAGAGCGGCGTCCCGTCGGTCGACCTGCACGGCAACCTGAGCCAGAACGCCCGCACCCGCAACATGGAGGCGTTCCACTCCGGCCAGGCCACGACGCTGGTCGCGACCGACATCGCCGCCCGCGGCATCCACGTCGACGACGTCGCGCTGGTCGTCCACGCCGACCCGCCCACCGAGCACAAGGCCTACCTGCACCGCTCGGGCCGCACCGCCCGCGCCGGTGCCGCCGGCACCGTCGTCACCCTGATGACCGACGAGCAGGTCCGCGACGTCCGCCAGCTCACCCGCGCCGCCGGCATCAAGCCGACGACGACCAAGGTGACCGGCGCCTCGCACCCGATGCTCGCCACGCTCGCCCCCGGCGAGCGGGTCCTCGTGCCCGGCGGCCTGACCCTCGACGTCCCGACGTCCTCCCCGCAGCGCTCCTCCAAGCCGAAGGCCTCGGGTGCCGGCAACGGCGGCGGGGGCAACGGCGGGGGTCGCGGTCGCGGTCGCTCGGGCGGCGGTCGCTCCGGCGGCCCGGCGGCCGCGGGCGCCGGCAGCAAGCCGGCCGGCTCCTCGAACCGCAACCGTCGCCGCTCCGGCGGCCCGTCGACCGGTTCCTCGACCGGTTCCTCGTCCGGCTCCGCCGGGCGATCGTCCGGCGGTCACTCCGCCGCGTCGTTCTCGTCCCACCGCTGATCCGTCGACCCGTCACCCATGGGTGACGGGTCGATCACGATCCGCCGCCGACCCGTCACCCATAGGTGACGGGTCGGCGTCATTTCCGGGTCCGGGTGCGGGTGGCGGTGCGGGCCGCCTTCGCCACGGCGGTCTCGTACGCCGTCACCAGGCCGCCGACGGAGAGCGGCTTCAGGCTCTCCATGACCTCCTGGAACCGCTCGGACTCGTCGGCGCCGTACAGCGGGGCGAGCTGCTCGGTGATGACCTGGTGCAGCTCCTCGGCCATCTGCCGCCCGTGGGACTGGTAGACGTCGCGGGCTGCCTCGGCGACCGCGCGGGGGAAGCCCAGCTCGAGCAGCTGGACGCCGATGCCCAGCTGCGTGCGCGCGACCAGGAACCGCTCGGCGCGGACCCGGACGATGCCGAGCGCGACCAGCGTGGCGACGTCCTCCTCGGAGAGGTCGCGCCCGGCGCGCTGCTCCAGCTCGGAGCGCTCCATGTCGACCGGGAGGTCGGACTGCCAGGGCGCGAGCATGGTGCGGGCCAGCGCGATGTCCTCCGGCTCGGCGTCCTCGGGGAGCGCGGAGACGTAGCGCTCGATCGCCGAGAGCGTGAAGCCGTGGGCCTGGAGCTCCAGGACGAGCTCGATCCGGGCGACGTGCTCGCCGGAGTAGTAGCCCGAGCGTCCGCGCCGGATCGGCGGCGGCACCAGGCCGCGCGAGGTGTAGAACCGGACGTTGCGCACGGTGAGACCCACCCGCGAGCAGAGCTCGTCGAGGGTCATCAGGCCGTCCAGCGGCGCTTCCACGCGACGTGACCCCTCTCACTCGGTGGTCTGGTGACCACTCCTTGACGATACTGACAGTATTGGTGTCACAATCGTGACAGCGCAACACCGCGGCACCACATCACCTCGAACGACAAGGACGGGTCATGGCAGAAGCATTCGTGTACGACCACCTGCGCACTCCGCGCGGCAAGGGCAAGGCGGCCGGCTCCCTCCACGAGGTGAAGCCGATCGACCTGATCGTCGGCCTCCTCGAGGAGGTCCGCACCCGCAACCCCGGCCTCGACCCGACGCGCGTCGACGACGTCGTCCTCGGCGTCGTCTCGCCGCTCGGCGAGCAGGGCGGCGACATCGCCAAGACCGCGGCGCTGGCCGCCGGCTACCCCGAGACCGTCGCCGGCGTGCAGCTGAACCGCTTCTGCGCCTCCGGCCTCGAGGCCGTCAACCAGGCCGCCGCCCGCATCCGCGGCGGCATGGAGGACCTGATCCTCGCCGGCGGCGTCGAGTCGATGAGCAACGTCCCGATGGGCTCGGACGGCGGCGCGTGGGCCCAGGACCCGGCCACCGCGCTGACCACCGGCTTCGTCCCGCAGGGCATCGGCGCCGACCTGATCGCCACGATCGAGGGCTGGAGCCGCGACGACGTCGACACCTACGCCGCCGAGTCGCACCACCGCGCCGCGAAGGCCTGGGCCAACGGCTACTTCACCGACGCCGTCGTGCCGGTGCGCGACCGCAGCGGCCTGGTCATCCTCGACCACGACGAGACCGTCCGTCCCGACACCAGCCCCGAGGGCCTGGCCGGGCTGCGGCCGAGCTTCGCGCAGATCGGGGCCGACGCCGGCTTCGACGACGTCGCGCTCGAGAAGTACCACTGGGTCGAGAAGATCAACCACGTCCACCACGCCGGCAACTCCTCGGGCATCGTCGACGGCGCCGCGCTGATGGCGATCGGCACCGAGGAGATCGGCGTCCAGCTCGGCCTGACCCCGCGCGCCCGCATCGTGTCGATGGCCGTCAGCGGCGCCGACCCGACGATCATGCTCACCGGTCCCGCGCCCGCCGCCCGCAAGGCGCTCGGCAAGGCCGGGCTCGAGGCGAAGGACATCGACCTCTGGGAGATCAACGAGGCGTTCGCCGCCGTCGCGATGCGCTTCATGCGCGACATGGGCATCTCGCACGAGGTCACCAACGTCAACGGCGGCGCGATCGCCATGGGTCACCCGCTCGGCGCGACCGGCGCGATGATCCTCGGCACCCTGATCGACGAGCTCGTCCGGCGCGACCAGAAGCGCGGCCTCGCCACGCTCTGCGTCGGCGGCGGGATGGGCATCGCGACGGTAGTCGAGATCGTCTGAGGCTCACCGCTGGTCGAGCCGGGCGAGCGCCAGCGCGCCCGAGTCGAGACCTCTCAGCCGATCCGCCCAGCGCAACCCGACGACGTACGCACGAGACAGGAACCACGCATGACCACCAGTACTGACCAGCAGACCGCCGTCCGCTACGACCGTGACGCCGACGGCATCGTCACCCTCACCCTCGACGACCCCCACCAGTCGGCGAACACCATGAACCAGCTCTACGTCGACTCCATGAAGGCGGCCGTCGACCGCCTCGAGTCCGAGCTGGCCGCCGACGAGTCGAGCATCAGCGGCGTGATCGTCGCCAGCGCGAAGAAGACCTTCTTCGCCGGCGGTGACCTGCGCGACATGACCCGGGCGACCAAGGACGACGCCGCGAGCGTGTTCGCGACGTCCGAGAGCGTCAAGCGCGACCTGCGTCGCCTCGAGCGCCTCCCGAAGCCGGTCGTCGCGGCGATCAACGGCGCCGCGCTCGGCGGCGGCCTCGAGATCACCCTCGCGTGCAACCACCGGATCGCCGTCGACGGTCCGAAGGTGGTCCTCGGCCTGCCCGAGGTCAGCCTCGGCCTGCTCCCCGGCGGCGGCGGAGTGACCCGCATCGTGCGGATGCTCGGCCTCCAGGACGGGCTGATGAACGTGCTGCTCGAGGGCAAGCAGTTCAAGCCCCGGGCCGCGCTCGAGGTCGGCATCATCGACGAGGTCGTCGCGAGCCAGGACGAGCTCCTCCCGGCTGCGAAGGTGTGGCTGAAGGCCAACCCCGACGCCGCCCAGAACCCGTGGGACGCGCCCGGCTACAAGATGCCCGGCGGCAACCCGAAGTCTCCGGCGCTGGCGGCGTTCCTGCCGGCGTTCCCCGCCCTGCTGCGCAAGCAGACCAAGGGTGCCGTGTACCCCGCCGCCCGCGCGATCCTCAGCGCCGCCGTCGAGGGCGCCAGTCGCGACTTCGACACCGCCAGCCGGATCGAGTCGCGCTACCTGACGAACCTCGTCGTCAACCAGGGCTCGAAGAACATGATCCAGGCGTTCTTCTTCGACCTGCAGGCGATCAACTCCGGCAAGCTCCGTCCACAGGGCGTCGCGCCGTGGAAGGCGACCAAGGTCGGCGTCCTCGGTGCCGGGATGATGGGTGCCGGCATCGCCTACTCCTGCGCCCGCGCCGGCATGGAGGTCGTCCTCAAGGACGTCTCCGACGAGAACGCCGCGAAGGGCAAGGCGTACTCGGAGAAGCTGCTCGACAAGGCCATCGCCAAGGGCCGCTCGACCGAGGAGCAGAAGGCCGAGCTGCTGGCCCGGATCACCGCGACCGGTGACCCGGCCGCGCTGGCCGGCTGCGACCTGGTCATCGAGGCCGTCTTCGAGGACCCCGCGCTGAAGGCCCGGGTGTTCGCCGAGGTCGCCGAGCACGTCGACGCGGACGCGCTGCTCTGCTCCAACACGAGCACGCTGCCGATCACCGAGCTCGCCGAGGGCGTCGACCGTCCGGCCGACTTCATCGGGCTGCACTTCTTCAGCCCGGTCGACAAGATGCCGCTGGTCGAGATCATCAAGGGCGAGAAGACCTCCGAGGTGGCGCTGGCGAAGGCCTACGACGTCGTCCAGCAGATCCGCAAGACGCCGATCGTGGTCAACGACAGCCGCGGCTTCTACACCTCCCGCGTCATCGGCTTCATGGTCAACGAGGGCATGGCGATGCTCGCCGAGGGCGCGCACCCGTGGAGCATCGAGCGGGCCACCACCCAGGCGGGCTACCCGGCCCCGGTCCTGCAGCTCTCCGACGAGCTCAACCTCGAGCTGATGGCCAAGATCGGCAAGGCCACCCGCGAGGCCACCGAGCGCGACGGCGGCACCCACGTCGAGCACCCGGGCACCGTCGTCGTCGCGAAGATGCTGGACGCCGGCCGCGCCGGACGGCTGCGCGGCGCCGGGTTCTACGACTACGACGAGTCCGGCAGGCGGACCTCCGTCTGGTCGGGCCTGGCCGAGCTGTTCCCGGTCTCGGAGACGCAGATCCCGTTCCAGGACATGAAGGACCGGATGATGTTCGCCGAGGCGCTCGAGACCGCCAAGTGCTTCGAGGAGGGCGTCATCGAGTCCGCGGCCGCCGCCAACATCGGCTCGATCATGGGCATCGGCTTCCCGCCGATGACCGGTGGTGCGGCGCAGTTCATGACCGGCTACGAGGGTGCCGACGGCGAGATCGGTCTCGCGGCGTTCGTCCGCCGGGCCGACGAGCTCGCCGCCACCTACGGCGACCGGTTCGCTCCCACCCCGTGGCTGCGCAACCTCGCCGAGACCGGCGGTTCGTTCCCCGCCTGACCCGTCGTCCGACCCCGCTCCGCCCGCTTCACCCTCTCCACCGCGCCGACCCGTCACCTATAGGTGACGGGTCGGCGTCGTCTCGTGGGTGACCCGTCGCCGATAGGTGACGGGTCAGCGTGGTTTCGTGGGTGACCCGTCGCCGATAGGTGACGGGTCAGCGTGGTTTCGTGGGTGACCCGTCGCCCATGGGTGACGGGTCAGCGCGCGGGCGGGTCGACCGGTGGCTCGAGGTCGACACTCATGGCGGGGATGGTGCCACGCGTCGCGGGTCAGCGGGCGCGGGAGGCGGCGGCCAGGTGGGCGGCGACGTCGGCGGCGTCGTCGGGGGTGACCAGGCCGGTGGTGACGCGCACGTGGCCGGGCGGGGTGGCGTCGTGGTCGGTGGCCAGGAACGCCGAGCCGGCCGCGACGCGGATGCCGGCGGCGGCGAGGTGGACGGCGGCGGCGCGCTCGTCGGCGACGGGCAGCCACAGGTTGATGCCGTCGGGCGGGACGACGTCGAGGCCGTGCCCCGCGAGGGCCTCGGCGATCGCGTGCTGGCGGCCGAAGTACTGGCGGCGGGCCTCGGCGACCTCGTCCATCGACCGCGACGAGGTGAGCAGGTCGAGCAGGATCGTCTGGAGCATGCGCGAGGTCCACGACGGGCCGAGCATCCGGCGCGCGACGATCCGGTCGACCAGGTGCGCCGGGCCGCCGAGCGCCGCGATGCGCAGGTCGGGTCCGTGGGACTTGGAGTAGGACCGCACGTGCACCACCCGGGTCGGAAGCCAGGTGCCGAGCGAGACGTCGGGCGAGGTCGAGATGGCACCGGAGTGGTCGTCCTCGACGATCCACGGGGCGTCGTCGCCCCGCTTGCGGAGCACCCCGGCGAGGGCGCGGGCCCGGGCCGGCGTCATCGCGCCCCCGGTGGGGTTGTGCGCCCGCGACTGCAGGACGACGGCGACCGGCTGCCTCGCGAGGGCCTGCTGCAGCGCGTCGACCCGCACCCCGGACCCGTCGAGCGCGACCGGGACGACCTCGGCGCCGAGCGCCTCGACGAGGTCGAAGAACGGCGGGAAGCCGGGCGACTCCAGCACCACGCGGTCGCCGTAGGAGACGACCTGCTCGAGGGTGCGGGCCACGCCGTCGGTGGCGCCGTCGACCACGGTGATCGCCTCGGCGACGTAGGGCCAGGTCGGCGCGAGCGCCGCGCGCAGCGCCGGGAGGACCGGCTCGTCGTGGTAGGCCAGCGTCGCGGCGCGGGCCGAGACCCGGCTGAGCGCCGGGCCGAGCGAGGGGAGCAGCAGCGGGTCTGGCGTGCCCCGCGACAGGTCGAGCCGCAACCCGTCGGGACCGGCGCCGACGAGCCCGCGCACCCGCGGGCTGAGCCAGGCGGTCGGGGCGTCGCTGACGTAGGTGCCGGCGCGTCCGCGCGAGACGACCAGGCCGGTACGACGCAGCGCCTGCCACGCCGCGCTGACCGTCGCCGGCGAGACACCGAGGTCGGCGGCGACGTCGCGGACGGTCGGCATCCGGTCTCCCGGAGCCAGCTCGCCGGCCCGGACGGCGCGGCTGACGGCGCCGGCGATCGCCTGGGGAGTCCGCCCGTCCAGTTCGGAGAAGTCCACGCCAGATCCTTGACACGAGCGTAACGATCGCGAAATGTTCAGGCACCAGGATAACAGTTCCGGGCCGCCGACCGAGCTCGCGAGGTCGCGGACCGGACCTCCAGATCCCCATCCACCGATGCGTAGCGATGCGCCCAGCCCGCGGAGGACCCGTTGACGATCGTGAAGGCCGCCATCAGCCAGACCACCTGGACCGGCGACAAGGAGTCCATGCTCGACAAGCACGAGCAGTTCTCGCGCGACGCCGCCGCGCAGGGCGCGCAGGTCATCAGCTACCAGGAGCTCTTCTACGGGCCCTACTTCGGCATCACCCAGGACCAGAAGTACTACCGCTACGCCGAGCCGGCCGACGGCCCGATCGTGCAGCGCTTCGCGGCGCTGGCCAAGGAGCTCGGCATGGTGCACGTGCTCCCGATCTACGAGGAGCAGCAGACCGGGGTCTACTACAACACCGCGGTCGTCGTCGACGCCGACGGCACGGTCCTCGGCAAGTACCGCAAGCACCACATCCCGCACCTCGACAAGTTCTGGGAGAAGTTCTACTTCCGTCCCGGCAACCTGGGCTACCCGGTCTTCGAGACCGCGGTCGGCAAGGTCGGCACCTACATCTGCTACGACCGGCACTTCCCCGAGGGCTGGCGCGAGCTGGGCCTGAACGGCGCCCACATCGTCTTCAACCCCAACGCGACCAAGCCCGGCCTCTCCAACCGGCTGTGGGAGGTCGAGGGGCCGTGCGCCGCCGTCGCCAACGGCTACTTCGTGCTGCAGCCCAACCGGGTCGGCCTCGAGGACAACGAGTACGGCGACGAGGCGGTCGACTTCTACGGCACCAGCCAGGTCATCGACCCGCGCGGCAACTTCGTCGGCGAGCGCGGCTCGTCGGAGGGCGAGGAGCTGCTGGTCCGCGACCTCGACATGGACCTGGTGCTGCAGATGCGCGACGACTGGCAGTTCTACCGCGACCGTCGTCCCGACTCCTACACCCACATCGCCCAGGCCTGAGGAGCAACGAGTGAGCACGCTCCTCATCACCGGCGGCACCGTCGTCAGCTCCACCGGCCGCTCGCGCGCCGACGTCCTCGTCGACGGCGAGCGGATCGTCGCCGTCCTCGAGCCCGGGTCGACCCTGCTCGGCACCGACCTGACGGCGAGTGTCGACCGGGTCGTCGACGCGACCGGGAAGTACGTCATCCCGGGCGGCATCGACGCCCACACCCACATGCAGCTGCCGTTCGGCGGCACCGAGGCCAGCGACACCTTCGAGTCCGGCACCACCGCCGCGGCGTGGGGCGGCACGACGAGCATCATCGACTTCGCCGTCCAGAAGACAGGCGAGGCGGTCGAGACCGGCCTCGAGGCCTGGCACGAGAAGGCGCGCGGCAACTGCGCGGTCGACTACGGCTTCCACCAGATCATCGGCGGCGTCGACGAGCAGTCGCTGAAGGCGATGGAGACCCTGCTCGACGAGGGCATCAGCAGCTACAAGCTGTTCATGGCCTACCCCGGCGTCTTCTACTCCGACGACGCCCAGATCCTCAAGGCCATGCAGAAGGCCGCCGAGCTGGGCCTGCTCACGATGATGCACGCCGAGAATGGCCCGGCGATCGACGTCCTGGCCCAGCAGCTCCACGACCAGGGCAAGACCACGCCGTACTTCCACGGCATCGCCCGCGCCTGGCAGATGGAGGAGGAGGCCACGCACCGCGCGATCATGCTGGCCGACCTCACCGAGTCGCCCCTGTACGTCGTCCACGTGAGCGCCAAGCAGGCCGTCGACCAGATCGCGGCGGCCCGCGACCGGGGCCGGAACGTGTTCGGCGAGACCTGCCCGCAGTACCTCTACCTCTCGCTCGAGGAGCAGCTCGGCGCCACCGGGGACCCGGCTTGGGGCGAGTTCGAGGGCGCCAAGTGGGTCTGCTCGACGCCGCTGCGCTCGCGGGCGGAGGGCCACCAGGACGCGATGTGGCAGGGCCTGCGCACCAACGACCTGCAGATGGTCTCCACCGACCACTGCCCGTTCTGCATGAAGGACCAGAAGGAGCTCGGCCGGGGCGACTTCCGCGCGATCCCCAACGGCATCGGGTCGGTCGAGCACCGCCTCGACCTGATGTACCAGGGCGTCGTCACCGGCGAGATCACCCTCGAGCGGTGGGTCGAGCTCACCTCGACCACGCCGGCGCGGATGTTCGGCCTCCACGGCACCAAGGGCGTGATCGCCCCCGGCGCGGACGCCGACATCGTCGTCTACGACCCCGCCGGCCACACCTCCATCGGGGTCGGGAAGACCCACCACATGAACATGGACCACAGTGCCTGGGAGGGCTACGAGGTCGACGGTCACGTCGACGTCGTCGTCAGCCGCGGCTCGGTCCTCGTGTCCGACGGCGAGTTCCACGGCCGCGCCGGGCACGGGCGCTACCTCAAGCGCGGCCTCACCCAGTACCTCGTCTAGGTCTCGGCCCGCGGTGACTGCGTCCCTGCGGCTCGACCAACGGAGAATCTCAAGGAGCTTTCAATGGACTTCGGCGTCGTCCTGCAGACCAACCCGCCCGCGTGGCGCACCGTCGGCCTCGCCAAGCTGGCCGAGGAGCACGGGTTCGACTACGTGTGGACCTTCGACTCGCACCTGCTGTGGCAGGAGCCGTACGTGATCTACTCGGCGATCCTCGCCGAGACCAACCGGGTGGTCGTCGGCCCGATGGTCACCAACCCGGCCACCCGCGACTGGACCGTGACGGCGTCGGTCTTCGCGACCCTCAACGAGATGTACGGCAACCGGACCGTCTGCGGCATCGGCCGCGGCGACTCGGCGGTGCGGGTGCTCAACGGCAAGCCGACCACCCTCAAGGACGTCCGCGAGGCCACCCACGTGATCCGCGAGCTGGCGAACTGCCGCTCGGTCGAGGTCAACGGCACCACCCTGCAGTTCCCGTGGGCCCGGTCCTCCGAGCTCGAGGTGTGGATCGCGGCGTACGGACCGCTGGCGCTCAAGACCACCGGCGAGGTGGGTGACGGCTTCATCCTGCAGCTGGCCGACGTCGACATCGCGAAGTGGATGATCGGCGCGGTGCGCAAGGCCGCCGCGGACGCCGGCCGCGACCCCGACGCGATCACGTTCTGCGTCGCGGCGCCGGCCTACGTCGGCGCGGACACCCCGGAGGCACTGGCGCACATGCGCGAGCAGTGCCGCTGGTTCGGCGGCATGGTCGGCAACCACGTCGCCGACATCGTCGCCAAGTACGGCGACACCGGCGACGTCCCGCAGGCGCTCACCGACTACATCAAGGGCCGCGAGGGCTACGACTACAACTCGCACGGCAAGGCCGGCAACGACCACGTCGACTTCGTGCCCGACGAGATCGTCGACCGGTTCTGCCTGCTCGGCACCGCCGAGGACCACATCGCCAAGCTCGAGGAGCTGAAGGCGATCGGCGTCGACCAGTTCGCGGTCTACCTCCAGCACGACAACAAGGAGGAGACCCTGCGCCAGTACGGCGAGACCATCATCCCGGCCCTGCGCGAGCACGTGACGGCGAAGGCCTGACGGCCCCATGTCGAGTACTGCTCAGACCACCGCCGCGCCCGGGCTCGTCAGCGCCCGGCCGCGGCTGGTGAGCGGCGCCTGGCCGGTGCTGCGCTCGGCCCTGCTCGGCGTCCTCGGGCTGGTCGCCGCCGCCGGGGTGTGGGAGGCCTACAAGGCGCTCGCGCCCGAGGACGGCGTCCTGGTCGGCGAGAACCGCGTGCTGCCGCGCACCACCGACCTCTCGATGCCGCACGTGTGGGACATGTTCCAGCGCCTCGGCGAGCCGGTGACCAGCATGCAGGGCGCCGAGCCGCTGTGGCAGGTCGTCGGCGACGCCGTCGTGGTCTCCCTCAAGGTGGCCGCGGCCGGGTGGCTGGTCGGCACGGTGGTCGGCCTGCTGCTCGCGCTGCTGATGTCGAGCCTGCGGGTGGTCGAGTGGGGGCTGCTGCCCTGGATCGTGCTCAGCCAGACCGTGCCCCTCATCGCCTTCGCGCCGATGGTCCGCAGCTGGGGCTCGCGCATCGAGATCGGCGGCTGGGAGTGGGCGCCGTGGATGTCGGTGGCGCTGATCGCCAGCTACCTGGCGTTCTTCCCGGTCGCGGTCGGGGCGCTGCGCGGCCTGCAGGCCTCCGACCGGATCCACACCGAGCTGATGCACACCTACGACGCCGGCTGGTGGGCGACGCTGCGTCGGGTGCGCGCGCCGGCCGCCGTCCCCTACCTGCTGCCGGCGCTGCGCCTCGGTGCCGCCGGCGCCGTCGTGGGCACCGTCGTGGCCGAGGTCTCGATCGTCTACCCCGACGGCATCGGCCGGATGCTCGTCCAGTACGCCGGCCAGGCCTCCGGTGATCCCGAGAAGGCGTGGGCGCCGATCTTCGGTGCCGTCGTCCTCGGCCTGGTGGCCGCCGGCTTCGTGGCGCTGCTCGGGCTGCTGCTGCGCAACTACCGACGTGGAGAGGCTTCATGAACACCCCGGACCCCCAGCCCGCACCCACCCTCGCCAAGGACGGCGGCGAGGACCCCGCGGCGAGCGCGCCCGCGTCGACGACGGGCTCCACCCCGGCCTCGGCCGCGGCGCCGTTCGGCACCGTGGACGCCGTCCGCGTCACCGGCGTGACGAAGGCCTTCGGCACCCGCAAGAACCAGGTGACCGCGCTCTCCGAGGTCGACCTGACGGTCCGGGCGGGCGAGTTCGTCGCGCTCATCGGTCCCTCCGGCTGCGGCAAGTCGACGCTGATGCGGCTGGTCGCCGACCTGGAGCAGCCCAGCGGCGGCACCGTCGAGGTGTTCGGCAAGACCGCCACCCAGGCCCGCAAGGACCAGGACTACGGCATCGCCTTCCAGCAGGCCGGGCTGCTGCCGTGGCGCTCGGTCGCCGGCAACATCGCGCTGCCCCTCGAGCTGCACGGTGCGTCCCGCTCCGAGCGCAAGCAGCGGGTCGCCGAGCTGGTCGAGATGGTCGGTCTCGCCGACTTCGCCAAGTCCCGGCCCGACCAGCTCTCCGGCGGAATGCAGCAGCGGGTCGCGATCGCCCGGTCCCTGGCCGAGCGGCCCCGGCTGCTGCTGATGGACGAGCCGTTCGGTGCGCTCGACGAGATGACCCGTGAGCGGATGCAGGCCGAGCTGGCCCGGATCTCGGTCGAGACGGGCGCGGCGGTCGTCTTCGTGACCCACTCCATCCCGGAGGCGGTCTTCCTCGCCGACCGGGTCGTGGTGATGTCGGCGCGGCCGGGCCGGATCACCGAGGAGGTCCTCACCGGGATCGGCCGCGACGTCGTCCGCGACCAGCGGCTGCGCGAGGACCCGGCGTTCTTCGCCAAGGTCACCGAGGTGCGCGAGGCGCTGCACGGCGCCCCGGTCGCCTCGAGCGGCGCGGAGGAGCGGTGACCTCGCCCACGACGCCGGCGGCGCACGTCGTCCGGGTCGTCGCCCCCCTCGTGGTGGGGGCGCTGATCGTGGGGCTGTGGCAGTTCCTGGTGTCGGTCGTCGAGGTCTCCCCGTACCTGCTGCCGGGCCCGCAGGAGATCTGGGGCGAGCTGCAGGACAACTCCGCCGCGGTCCGCGAGGCGTTCTGGATCACCGGGCGCAACGCGCTGATCGGCCTGGTGTTCGGCACCGTCGTCGGGATCGTGCTGGCCGGCCTGGCCGCCTGGGCGCGGGTCGTCGACGGCATGCTGGCCTTCGCGGTGGCCGCCCTCGCCGTCGTCCCGATCGTGGCGCTGGCGCCGGTGCTCAACTCGATGTACGGCGCCGACAGCGAGTACGGCCGCCGCGCCATCGCGGCCATCGCGGCCTTCGTGCCCGTCTACGTCAACACCGTGCGCGGCCTGCGGCAGACCACGCCGCAGCACCGCGACCTGATGCACTCCTACTCGGCGTCCGGGTGGCAGACCTTCCGCTCGCTGACCCTGCCGTCGGCGGCGCCGTTCGTCATCACCGGGATCCGCGTCGCCAGCTCGCTCGCCGTCATCTCCGCCCTGGTCGCCGAGTACTTCGGGGGCCCGCGCGGCGGGCTCGGCAGCTTCATCTCCACCTCCGCCGCCACCAGCGCGTACGCCCGGGCCTGGGCCTACGTCGTGGCGGCCATCGTGCTCGGACTGGTCGCGTACGTCGCCACCGTGCTGCTCGAACGTCTCGTGCAGTGGCGCCTGCCGACCGGAGGCGCCCGCTGAGGCGCCACCACCGCCTCGCAGCGTCGCGTGGCGGGACCGCTCACCGCTTGTCGAAAGGAACACTCATGTTGAAGACGATGCGCCGCAACCTCGCGGTCGCGGCGACGCTGGTGGCGGCCTCGGCCATGCTCACCGCCTGTGGAGGAGACGACGGGGACGGAGGCGACGACGGCGGCGGCGGGGGTGGCGGCGGCGGCACGACCGAGGTCACCCTGCAGCTGCAGTGGCTGCCGCAGGCCCAGTTCGCCGGCTACTACGCCGCCGTCGAGCAGGGCTTCTTCGCCGACGAGGGCCTCGACGTGACGATCGTGCCGTCCGGCGGCGACATCGTGCCGCAGGACGCTCTCGCCGCCGGCGACGCCGACTACGCGATCGCCTGGGTGCCGAAGGTGCTCGGCTCGATCGAGCAGGGCGCCAACCTGACCAACGTCGCCCAGATCTTCCAGCGCTCCGGCACCCTCCAGGTCTCGATGGCCGACTCCGGCATCGAGTCGGTGGCCGACTTCGAGGGCAAGAAGATCGGCTCGTGGGGCTTCGGCAACGAGTGGGAGATCTTCGCCGCCATGGCGGCCGAGGGCCTCGACTCGGAGTCCGTCGAGATCGTCACGCAGGACTTCAACATGAACGCCTTCCTGCAGGGCGACATCGACGCCGCCCAGGCGATGACCTACAACGAGTACGCCCAGCTGCTCGAGACGCCGAACCCCGACACCGGTGAGCTCTACACCGCCGACGACTTCAACGTCATCAGCTACGAGGACACCGAGGGCGCCATGCTCCAGGACGCCATCTGGGCCGACACCGAGCGGCTCGAGAGCGACGAGGAGTACGCCGACACCACGGTGAAGTTCCTCAAGGCCGTCATCAAGGGCTGGGCCTACGCCCGCGACAACGTCGAGAGCGCCGCGGAGACCACCATCGCGGCCGGGTCGAGCTGGGGCCCCACCCACGAGCTGTGGATGGCCAACGAGACCAACAAGCTGATCTGGCCGGCCGACGCCGGCATCGGCGTCATCGACGAGGCCGCCTGGGACCAGACCGTCGCGGGTGCGCTCGCCGCGGTCAACGAGCAGGGCCAGAACCTGATCACCGCCGAGCCGCCGGCCACGGCGTACGACAACACCTACGTCGAGCAGGCGATCGAGGAGCTCGGCGACGAGGTCGACACCACCGGTGCCGACTACACCCCGATCGAGGTCACGCCCACCGAGGGCGGGAGCTGAGCCGACGCGGCAGCCGCGGTGGGCCCGGCCCCGGCCGGGCCCACCGCGCACCACCCTCCCGACCCGACCCCGCAACGACCCGGCACGACCCGGCACCACCCCCGACGACCCCCGACCAGGAGAACCGACGACGATGACGGCGACCCAGCACCCCACGACCGCTCCCGGCGAGGGCGCGGACCTCGACGCCCGTACCAAGACCCTCGACAGGAGCCACGTCTTCCACTCCTGGTCGGCGCAGGGCGCCCTCGACCCGATGGTCGTGGCCGGTGGCCTCGGCTGCCACGTCTGGGACCACGCGGGCAACCGCTACCTCGACTTCTCCAGCCAGCTGGTCAACGTCAACATCGGCCACCAGCACCCCAAGGTGGTCGCGGCGATCCAGGCGCAGGCGGCCCAGCTCGCGACGATCGCCCCGGCGACCGCCAACCTCACCCGCGGCGAGGCCGCCCGCCGGATCACCGACCGGGCGCCCGAGGGCCTGAACAAGGTCTTCTTCACCAACGGCGGCGCCGACGCCAACGAGAACGCCGTCCGGATGGCGCGCCTGCACACCGGCCGCGACAAGGTCATCTCGACCTACCGCTCCTACCACGGCAACACCGGCGCGGCCGTCGTCGCGACGGGCGACTGGCGCCGGGTGCCCAACGAGTACGCCCGCGGCCACGTCCACGTCTTCGGCCCCTACCTCTACCGCAGCGAGTTCTGGGCGACCACGCCCGAGGAGGAGAGCGAGCGCGCGCTCCAGCACCTGCGCCGGGTCGTCGAGAGCGAGGGGGCGTCGTCCGTGGCCGCCGTCCTGCTCGAGACCATCCCCGGCACCGCGGGGATCATGGTGCCGCCGCCGGGCTACCTCGCCGGCGTCCGCGAGCTCTGCGACAAGCACGGCATCGTGATGATCCTCGACGAGGTGATGGCCGGGTTCGGTCGCTCGGGGGAGTGGTTCGCGCTCGACGCGTTCTCCGAGCTCGACGGCCACGGGCCCGACCTGATCACCTTCGCCAAGGGCGTCAACTCCGGCTACGTGCCGGTCGGCGGCGTCCTCATCAGCGACGCGATCGCCGCCGACTTCGACGAGACCGTCTTCCCGGGCGGGCTGACCTACTCGGGCCACCCGCTCGCCGCCGCCTCGATCATCGGCGCCCTCGACGCCATGGAGGAGGAGGGCATCGTCGCGAACGCCCGGCGGATCGGCGCCGAGGCGATCGGACCCGGCCTGGCCGAGCTCGCCGAGAAGCACCCGGTGGTGGGCGAGGTCCGCGGGCTCGGGGTCTTCTGGGCCGTCGAGCTGGTCGCCGACCGCGACAGCCGGGCCCCGGTCCCGCCGGCCCTGATCGGCCTGGCCAAGAAGGAGTGCATGGCCCGCGGGCTGCTGCCCTTCGCCGCCGACAACCGCCTCCACGTGGTGCCACCGTGCGTGGTCACCGACGACGAGGTCGCCGAGGCCATGGCGGTCTACGACGACGTCCTCACCATCCTCGACCGCGAGATCTGAGAAGGAAGCACCGATGACCGACCTGCCTGTCCTCGACCACTGGATCGGCGGCACCCTCGCCGCCGGCACCTCCGACCGCACCGGGCCCGTCTACGACCCGGCCCTCGGCGAGGTCACCAAGCACGTCCGCTACGGCTCCGCCGACGACGTCGACGCCGCGGTCGCCACCGCGCGCGCGGCGTTCGCGGGGAAGAGCGGTTGGGGCCGCTCCTCGATCGCCAAGCGGCAGACCGTGATGTTCGCGTTCCGTGCGATCCTCCACGAGCGCCGCGACGAGCTCGCCGCGCTGCTCACCTCCGAGCACGGCAAGGTGCTCAGCGACGCCGCCGGCGAGGTGGCCCGCGGGATCGAGGTCGTCGAGTTCGCGTGCAGCATGCCCCACGTCAGCAAGGGCGCGTACTCGCAGTCGGTCTCCACCGACGTCGACCTCTACTCCATCAAGGAGCCGCTCGGGGTCGTCGGGATCATCAGCCCGTTCAACTTCCCGGCCATGGTGCCGATGTGGTTCTTCCCGCTGGCGATCGCGACCGGCAACACCGTCGTCCTCAAGCCGTCGGAGAAGGACCCGTCGGTCGCCAACTGGCTGGCCGCCGCGCTGACCGAGGCCGGCCTGCCCGACGGCGTCCTCAACGTCGTCCACGGCGACAAGGAGGCCGTCGACCGGCTCCTCGAGCACCCCGACGTCGCGTCGATCTCGTTCGTCGGCTCGACGCCGATTGCGCAGCACGTCTACGAGACCGGCACCCGCCACGGCAAGCGGGTCCAGGCCCTCGGCGGCGCGAAGAACCACATGCTCGTGCTGCCCGACGCCGACCTCGACCTGGCCGCCGACGCCGCGGTGAACGCCGGCTTCGGCTCGGCCGGCGAGCGCTGCATGGCGATCTCGGTGCTGCTCGCCGTCGACCCGGTCGGGGACGAGCTGGTGGCGAAGATCCAGGAGCGGATGACGAAGCTGGTCACCGGCGACGGCCGCAAGGGCGCTGACATGGGTCCGCTCATCACCCGCGAGCACCGCGACAAGGTGGCCGGCTACCTCGAGGTGGCCGCCGCCGACGGCGCCTCGCTGGTCGTCGACGGACGCGGGGTGGAGGCCGACGGCGCGGCCGACGGCTTCTGGCTCGGCCCCTCGCTGGTCGACCACGTCGGCATCACGTCCACGGTCTACACCGACGAGATCTTCGGTCCGGTGCTCTCGATCGTCCGCGTCGCCTCCTACGCCGAGGGCCTCGAGCTGATCAACAGCGGCCAGTTCGGCAACGGCACCGCGATCTTCACCAACGACGGCGGCGCCGCCCGCCGCTTCCAGCAGGACGTCGAGGTCGGCATGATCGGCATCAACGTCCCAATCCCCGTGCCCGTCGCCTACCACTCCTTCGGCGGCTGGAAGGCCTCGCTCTTCGGCGACTCCAAGGCCTACGGCCCGGCCGGCATGGACTTCTTCACCCGCGAGAAGGCCGTCACCTCGCGCTGGCTCGACCCGAGCCACGGCGGCCTCAACCTCGGGTTCCCGCAGAACGAGTAGGCGCCTCCCGCCCCGACCGGCGGGCTCTCCGGCGGTCGAGCCGTGTCCGGTGGTCGAGCCGCGGGGACGGAGTCACCGCGAGTCGAGACCTTGGGGTGTCGGGTGGTCTCGACTCGGCTCGACCATCGGGGCCGGTGGGTCCTGACCTGGCTCGGCGGGCTCTCCGGTGGTCGAGCCGCGGGGACGGAGTCACCGCGAGTCGAGACCTCCGGGACCGGTGGGGTGGTCTCGACTCGGCTCGCTGGCGCTCGCCGGCTCGACCAGCGGGGCCGGTGGGTCCTGACCTGGCTCGGCGGGCTCTCCGGTGGTCGAGCCGCGGGGACGGAGTCACCGCGAGTCGAGACCCCTGGAGGTGCCGGGTGGTCTCGACTCGGCTCGCTGGCGCTCGCTGGCGCTCGCCGGCTCGACCAGCGGTTGCCGGTGGTCGAGCCGCGGGGACGGAGTCACCGCGAGTCGAGACCTCGGTAGGGTGGGGGTCCTGACCCGGCCCGACCAGCGGTTGCCTCGCTGTCCGGACCACGGTGGCCTCAGGCGGTGGTGCAGCGCTCCTGGGCGCCGAGGAGCGCGGCGGCGGCCGCGCTGTCGGAGCGGCCGGTGAGGGTGTCGACCAGCGCGGCGGGCACGTCGTCGGGCGGGACGGCGGCGTCGAAGCAGCGCAGGAAGGCGGCGGCGTCCAGGTCTCCGGCGCGGCCCGCGCCGCGGGCGGCGGCGACGCGGTAGTCCACGCACCCGGTGTAGGCCTCGACCCACGCGCCGGCGACGTCGACGTCGAGCACCGGCAGCGTCTCGACGACCTGACCCTTGTCGTCGACGACCTCGGCGGCGACCAGGTCGTCGAGGCTGACGACGTCGAGCAGCGCGTCGGCGAAGCACCCGGCCTCGGCGAGGACGTCGGCGGAGGCGACCTCGTCGCCGGCGTACAGGTCGACGAGCCCGGCGCGGACGACGTCCGGCTGGGCGGGGTGGTCGTCGGTCTGGTGGAGGTCGGCGTCGCACCCGCCCAGCACGAGCGTCGCGACCCCGGCGAGCGCTGCGAGCCTCGGGAGCGCCGACGCCCTGGCAGCGGCGGGACGACGAGCGGTGCGCACGGGGCCGATCATCCCACGGGGGCCTCCCGTGACGGGGCGCCGCCCGTTACCGTGCCGGACGTGGACTTCGCCCCCTCGCCCCGTGCCGCCGACCTCACCGAGCGCGTCCGCGCGTTCCTCGCCGAGGAGGTGGAGCCGGTCGAGGTCGACTACCACCGTGAGCTCGCCGCCCGGCGGCTCGACCCCTCGCTGGGCAGCCCGTGGGAGCCCCTGCCCGTGCTGGAGGAGCTGAAGGCGAAGGCACGCGAGCGCGGGCTGTGGAACCTCTTCCTGCCCCGCGAGCACGCCGGCGAGTACGCCGTCCGGTTCGGCACCGACGGCGGCGAGGGCCTCACGAACGTCGACTACGCGCCGATCGCCGAGCTCACCGGCCGGTCGGCGATCGCGCCGATCGTCCTCAACTGCAACGCCCCCGACACCGGCAACATGGAGGTGCTGCTGCGCTACGGCACCGACGCGCAGCGCGCCGAGTGGCTCGAGCCGCTGCTCGAGGGCCGGATCCGGTCGGCGTTCACGATGACCGAGCCGGGCGTCGCGTCCTCCGACGCCACCACGATGGAGGCCACCGCCGTCGTCGACGGCGACGAGGTCGTCATCAACGGCCGCAAGTGGTGGTCGACCGGGGTCGGGCACCCCGACTGCCGGATCTTCGTGTTCATGGGCCTGACCGATCCCGACGCCGACCGGCACCACCGGCACTCGATGGTGCTCGTCCCGCGCGACGCCCCCGGCGTGACGATCGAGCGGATGCTGTCGACGATGGGCTTCCACGACGAGCCGCTCGGCCACGGCGAGGTCTCCTTCACCGACGTGCGGGTGCCGCTGGCCAACATCATCGGCGGGCCGGGCGAGGCGTTCTCGATCGCCCAGGGTCGGCTCGGCCCCGGCCGCGTGCACCACTGCATGCGTCTGATCGGGCTCGCCGAGAAGGCGCTCGAGCTGGCCTGCCGCCGCTCGCTGGAGCGGACGGCGTTCGGCAAGCCGCTCGCGAACCTCGGCGGCAACCGCGAGCGGATCGCCGAGGCCCGGATCGCCATCGACTCGACGCGCCTCCTCGTGCTGCACGCCGCGTGGAAGCTCGACCGGGGCGGCCCGCTCGACGCGCTCAGCGAGGTCGCGCAGATCAAGGTGGCCGCCCCCCGGATGGCGCAGGAGGTCATCGACATGGCGATCCAGCTGCACGGCGGCGGCGGGCTCTCCGACGACCACCCGCTGGCCGGGGCCTGGACGGCGGCGCGCTCGCTGCGCCTGGCCGACGGACCCGACGAGGTGCACCGCGGCGTCGTCGCGCGCCTCGAGCTCGGCAAGCACGGGGCCAGCCGGTGACGGGACCGGTCGACGGCAACCCGGCCAGGCCGGTCCGTGACGAGGACGCCTTCGACGTCGACGCGGTGGCGGCCTGGATCGGTCGCGGCCCGATCGCGGAGGTGCGGCAGTTCGCCGGCGGCGCGTCCAACCTCACCTACCTGCTGCGGTACGACGACGCGGCCGGCGCGCCGGACCTGATCCTGCGTCGTCCGCCCGCCGGGGCGAAGGCCCGCGGCGCGCACGACATGGGTCGCGAGCACGACGTCCAGCAGGCGCTGGCGCCGGTCTTCCCGTTCGTGCCGGCGATGGTCGGGCTCTGCACCGACCCCGCCGTGATCGGCTCGGAGTTCTACGTGATGGAGAAGGTCGACGGACTCATCCCGCGCAAGGACTTCCAGGTGGAGGTGACGCCGGCCGCCGCCTCGGCCCTCTGTGGCGACGCGCTCGACGTCCTGGTCGCGCTGCACGACGTCGACGTCGCCGCCGTCCCCGCGCTGGCCGCGTTGAGCAGGGGCGACGGGTACGTCGCGCGCCAGGTCGGCGGCTGGACGAGGCGGTTCGCCGACGCCCGCACCGACGACACCGGCGACTGGGGCTCGGTCGTCGCCTGGCTCGACGAGCGTCAGCCGCGCGACGTCGGCCAGGTCCTGGTCCACAACGACTTCCGCCTCGACAACCTGGTCCTCGACCAGGACTCGCTCGCCGTCGTCGGCGTCCTCGACTGGGAGATGGCGACCGTCGGCGACCCGCTGATGGACCTCGGCGGCGCGCTCGCCTACTGGGTGCAGGCCGACGACGACGAGGTCTTCCAGATGTTCCGCCGCCAGCCCACCGCCGCCCCCGGCATGTGGACGCGCGCCGAGGTCGTCGCCGCGTACGCCGAGCGCACCGGCCGCGACGTCGACGCCGGGCAGTGGCGCTTCTACGAGGTGTTCGGCCTCTTCCGGCTCGCCGTGATCATCCAGCAGATCTGGTACCGCTACGTGCACCGGCAGACGACCAACGAGGCGTTCGCCCACCTCGGCGGCGCCGTCGCCTACCTCGAGGGTCGCTGCCGGTCGCTGGTCGGCTCGGCGTCGGACGGGGCGGCCTGATGGGCGTCGTCCTGCTGGTGCGTCACGGCCAGGCGTCGTTCGGCACCGACGACTACGACGTCCTCTCCGAGAACGGGTGGGAGCAGGGACGCCGGCTCGGCGGCTGGTTCGCCGAGCACGAGGCGGCCCCGACCGCGCTGGTGCGCGGCGACATGCGGCGCCACCGCGAGACCCTCGGGGCGATGAGCGAGCGGGCCGGCTGGACCGCCGCCGACGTCGTCGAGGACCCCGCCTGGAACGAGTTCGACCACCTCGGCATCATCGCCGGGTTCCTCGGCACCCCCGGCGCCCCCGGCGCCCCCGGCGCCCCCGGCGCCTACGAGGTGGAGGGCGACGTCCGGCACGATCGCCGGGCCTTCCAGCGGTTGTTCGAGCGGGCGACGGAGCGCTGGGCCGCCGGCGACGGCAGCTACGACGAGACCTACGCCGGCTTCGTCGGCCGCGTCCGCGGCGCGCTCGACCGCGCCGCGGCGACGTCCGGCTCCGGTCGGACGACGGTGGTGGTGACCTCGGGCGGTGCGATCGCCGTCGCCTGCGCCGCCCTGGTCGACCCCGACGCCGACCCGCCTACGGCTGCCCGCCTGTGGCAGCGCTTCAACACCGTCACGGTCAACACCTCGATCACCCGCGTCGTCGTCGGCTCCTCGGGTCCGCGGTTGCTCACCTTCAACGAGCACCCCCACCTCGACGGCGGCCTGCTGACCTACCGCTGAGTGTCGGCGTGGCGGATCCTGGCGGGCGGGATTTCCCCGGTCGACCGGGGATCCCTGAACTTGTCGGCCGGGATATCGGCCCCCAGGTTCAGACTTCCCCGGTCGACCGGGGAAATCCCGGACCGGGTCCCCGGTCCACGGCGCAGCCCTCACGTAGGTTGCCCGGGTGACGGGACGGCGGGGCGGGCTGAGGCGGACGGTGGCGTCGGTCGTGGCGGCCGTGCTGCTGCTCGCCGGGTGCGACGGCGGGGGCGAGGAGCCACCGGACGGCGGCGGGGCCGAGCCGACGACGGCGGGCCCGGACGCCGCGGACCTGCCGCAGCGACGGCTGCTCACCGTGGCGACGTTCAACGTGCTGGGCGCCAGCCACACCTCGCCGGGGGGTGGGGCGGCCGAGTACTACCCGCCGGCGGCGGAGCGGATCGGCGGCATGCTGGAGCGGATCCGGACCTTCCGGCCCGACGTCCTCGGCCTCCAGGAGCTGCAGGCGCGGCAGTCTGCGGTGCTGCAGCGGCGGCTGGGCGACCGGTTCGGCTACTTCGGCGACCTCGACAACGCGGTGGTGTGGCGGCGCTCGAGGCTCGCGGTGCTGGAGCGGACGACGCTCACCATCCCGTACTTCTACGACAACCTGCGCGAGATGCCGGTCGTCGTGCTGCGGGTGCGGTCGACCGGCGACGTCGTCACCGTGGTCAACGTGCACAACCCCGCCGACGTGCGCGGCGAGGCCGGCGACAACCGGGCCGAGGCGATGGCCCGCGAGCGCGCGTTCGTCGAGGCCGAGCGCGCGAAGGGCCGCGCGGTGCTGCTCGTCGGCGACCTGAACGCCGAGGAGGAGGCCTTCTGCGCCCTGGCGGAGGGCGGCCTCCTGGTCGCGGCCAACGGCGGGTCGCACCGGCGCGGGACCTGCCGCCCGCCCGGCGACGCCGCGATCGACTGGGTCCTCGGCGCCGGCGTCGAGTTCAACGGCTACCACTCCGATGCCTCGGCGCGCGAGGAGAAGGTGTCCGACCACCCCTTCGTGGTCGCGACGGTGGCCCGGTTGCGGCCGTAGGGTTCGGCCGGTGGGGGACCAGGCGACCAACGCACTCGTGGCGATCGTGCTCGGGTCGGTGGTGGCGGTCGTGCTGCTGGTGCCGACCGCGGCGTACCAGTACCGGCTCGACGGCAAGCTGCAGCCGAAGGACCTCGCGGTGCTGCTGTCCGGCGCGGTCTACGGGCTCTCGCTGTGGACCTACACGCTGCTGCCGATGCCGGCCGCCGACAGCTACCGGTGCCTGGGACGCCAGCTCGAGCCGCTCGGGTCGATCAGCAGGATCTGGACCGACGTCGGCGCCGCCGACCACACCTTCCAGGTCGGCCAGGTCGCGCTCAACGTGCTGCTCTTCGTGCCGTTGGGCTACTACCTGCGCGTCATCGTGCGGCGCGGCGTCGTCACCGCGGCCCTGGTCGGCCTCGCGACGTCGCTGCTCATCGAGGTCACCCAGGACACCGGCGTCTGGCACCTCTACGACTGCCCCTACCGGCTCTTCGACGTCGACGACCTCATCGTCAACACCCTCGGCGCGGTGTGCGGCTCGCTGCTCTCGTACGTCGTCCTCGACCGTCGCGACGACACCACCCCGCCCCTGCCGAGCACGGTCAGCCTCGGTCGCCGGCTGGTCGGGCTCGCGAGCGACGTCATCTTCTCGGTGCTCCTCGGCGGCGCGGCCGCGGCGGTCTACCGCGGCATCACCGTGCACGGATCCGGTGACCACGACGCCGGGGTCCGCACCGTCGTGCTGATCGGCGTCCCGTACGTCGTCCAGGCGGTCTCGGTGCTCGCGGTGGGTCGGACGATCGGCGAGCACGTGGTCGCGGTCCGGGCGGTGCCGCCCGCGGGCCGCGCCGACGGGTCGCCGTACCCCCGGCGGCTGGTCAAGCTCGCCGCCGGCGCCACCCCGGCGTTCGCTCTGGCGGCGGTGCTGGTGGCCGGTGGCGGCTGGGCCGTCGCGGCCCTCGTCGGGCTGGGGCTGCTCGCGGTGGCCCAGGTCGCCGCGGCCTGGCGCACCGAGCAGCACCGCGGGCTGAGCCACGTGGTCGCCGGGCTCGACCTGCGGATCGCCACCGAGGAGGCGCTCGAGCGCGAGGTGCGGCGGTGAGCGCCGTCCGGACGGCTGCCCGGGTGCTGCTCGCGGCCGTCCTGCTGGTCGCGGGCGTCGCGCACTTCGCGATCGCCGAGGAGTTCCTCGGCCAGGTGCCGACGTTCCTGCCGCTGCGCGAGGAGATCGTGCTCGTCTCGGGCGTGGTCGAGCTGGTGCTGGGCGCGGCGCTGCTGGCGCTGCGGGGCGACCGGCTCGCGGTCCTGGGCGTCGTGGTCGCGGTGTTCTTCGTCGCCGTGTTCCCCGGCAACGTGTGGCAGGCGGTCCACGGCTCGCCGTCCTTCGGGCTCGACACCACGACCGGCCGGGTGGTGCGGCTCCTCTTCCAGCCGCTGCTCGTGGTCTGGGCGCTGTGGTGCACCGGCGGCTGGGACCGGCGCCACCACGTGGCCCGGCGCCTGAGACCACCCCCCTAGGGTGGCCGCATGGATCAGGACATCGCGACCTGGACGCCGCAGCGCGTCGACGACGACGCCTGGCTGCTCGTCCGCCCCGGTTCCCGGCGTCGGGTGCGCCAGCTCGGGCCGCCGGAGGTGGAGGCGAGCATCGTCTACCAGCCGCGCTCGGCGCGGACCCGCCAGGGCCGCTTCGAGCGTGCGGTCGCCGAGTTCCTCGGTCGCGAGCACTCCGCGTGGCTGCTCCGGGCGGTCGGGGCGAACGTCGTCCTCGACGTCGGCGGCAACAAGGGCCAGTACGCCAAGAGCCTGCGCCGCAACGGCTACACCGGCCGCATCGTCAGCTTCGAGCCGGTCGCGCACCTGGTCGAGCGGCTCCGCGAGCTCTCGGCCGACGACCCCGACTGGCGCGTCGTCGACTGCGCGCTCGGTGACGAGGACGGCACCGCCGAGATCAACATGACCCCGGGTCCGCTCAGCTCGCTGCTGCCGGCGAGCGAGTTCGGGCGCGACTGGGCCGAGAACCTCGGCAAGACCACCGTCGAGGAGATCAGGATCCACCGGCTCGCCGACCTCTGGGACGACGTGATGGCCGGCCTCGACGAGCCGCGCCCGTTCCTCAAGATGGACACGCAGGGCTACGACCTCGAGACCTTCCGCGGCGCCGGCGACAAGGTGCAGCAGCTGCTCGGCCTCCAGTCGGAGGTCGCGATGGTGCCGATCTACGACGGCATGCCCCGCCTGGCCGAGATGCTCGAGGTCTACGAGGCCGCCGGCTTCCAGACCACCGGGATGTTCCCGGTCAACCGCGACCGGACGACGCTGCGCGCGATCGAGTTCGACCTGATGATGGTCGGGCCCGCCTACGTGCCCGACGAGGCGTGACGGACGCACCCCGTCTCCCTCGTGTTCGAGACCCGCGCGTGGGCTCGAGCCCCGGGGGTCTCGACTCGCGGTGACTACGTCCCCGCGGCTCGACCAACGGGGGCGGCTCGACCCGGCGGAGGTGGCTCGAGCAGCGGAGGGGCCCCACCGTTGGTCGAGCCGGTGAGCGTCAGCGAGCCGAGTCGAGACCTCGCCTGTGTGTGGGGTTGTGACGGCGGGGGTCTCGACTCGCGGTGACTTCGTCCTCGCGGCTCGACCAGCGGAGGGCCGCACCGTTGGTCGAGCCGGTGAGCGTCAGCGAGCCGAGTCGAGACCTCGCCCGTGTGTGTGGTTGTGGCGGCGGGGGTCTCGACTCGCGGTGACGTCGTCCCCGCGGCTCGACCAACGGAGGCGGTTCGACCCAGCGGTGGCGGCTCGAGCAGCGCAGGCGGCTCGAGCAGGGGAGGGGCCGCACCGTTGGTCGAGCCGGTGAGCGTCAGCGAGCCGAGTCGAGACCTTGCCCGTGTGTGGGGTTGTGCCGGCGGGGGTCTCGACTCGCGGTGACTACGTCCCCGCGGCTCGACCAGCGGAGGCGGCTCGAGCAGCGGAGGGGCCCCACCATTGGTCGAGCCGGTGAGCGTCAGCGAGCCGAGTCGAGACCTCGCCCGTGTGTGGGGTTGTGACGGCGGGGGTCTCGACTCGCGGTGACTACGTCCCCGCGGCTCGACCAGCGGAAGTGGCTCGACCAACCGAGGCGGTTCGACCCAGCGGAGGGCCCCACCGTTGGTCGAGCCGGTGAGCGTCAGCGAGCCGAGTCGAGACCTTGCCCGTGTGGAGTTGTGACGGCGGGGGTCTCGACTCGCGGTGACTACGTCCCCGCGGCTCGACCAGCGGGGGCGGCTCGACCCAACGGAGGCGGTTCGACCCACCGGAGGCGGCTCGACCAGCGGAGGCGACCGGCGGCCGGCACGACCCTGCTCAGTTAAAGTCAGGGTTGACTGTTTGTTCGTGCGTGCGGCATCGTCGTCGACGTGCCGACGTCGACGCCGCAGCGGGTCCCCCAGGAGGAGCGCACCCGCGCGATGCGCGCGCGGCTGCTGGAGGCCACCGTCGAGTGCCTCGTCGAGCGCGGCTTCGCCGGGACGTCGACCACGCTGGTCTCCGAGCGGGCCGGGGTCAGCCGGGGGGCGCAGCTGCACCACTTCCCGACCAAGAACGACCTGGTGGTCGCTGCCGTCGAGCACCTGACCGTCGTCCGGGGTGCCGAGCTGGCGGCGGCCGCGACGCGGCTGCCGACCGGCGCCCGCCGCACCCGCGCGGTGCTCCAGGTGCTCGGCGAGCACTTCGCCTCGCCGGTCTTCTTCGCCGCCCTCGAGCTGTGGGTGGCCGCCCGCACCGACGAGACGCTGCTCGCCGCCGTGGCGCCGCTCGAGCAGCGGGTCGGGCGCGAGGCGCACCGGCTCGTGGTCGAGGCGCTCGGCGCCGACGAGTCGCAGCTCGGCGTCCGCGAGCTCGTGCAGGCGACCCTCGACCTGGTGCGCGGCCTCGGCCTGGCCACCACCATCAGCGACGACGCCCGGCGCCGCGGCCGGATCCTCGACGAGTGGGCCGGCGTCCTCGACGCGCGGCTGGAGGAGCACCGATGACCCTGCTCGACGAGCTGCTGGCCGACCTGACGGCCGAGGGCGACCGGCTGCGCGCCGTCGTAGCCGACCTCGACGGGGCCGGGTGGGCCACCAGCACCCCCGCACCCGGCTGGAGCGTCGCCGCCCAGGTCGCCCACCTGCTCTGGACCGACGAGGCCGCCACCCGCGCCGCCCGCGCCCACGACGACCAGGAGTCGTGGGACGCGCTGGTGCTCGCCGCGATCGAGGACCCGACCGGGTTCGTCGACGCCGGCGCCCTCGAGATCGCCGCGCTGGCGCCCGAGGACCTGCTCGCCCGCTGGGACGGCGCCCGTGCCGGGCTGGCCGAGGCGCTGCGCGCCGTCCCAGACGGCGTGAGGATGCCGTGGTTCGGACCGCCGATGGCGCCGGCGTCCATGGTCACCGCGCGGTTCATGGAGACCTGGGCGCACGCGCTCGACGTGTACGACGCCCTCGGTGTCGCACCGGAGGTCACCGACCGCATCCGGCACGTCGCCCACCTCGGCGTGCGCACCCGCGGCTTCGCGTTCGCGACCCACGGGATCGACGTGCCCGACGCCGACGTGCGGGTCGAGCTCGTCGCGCCGAGCGGCGAGACCTGGGCCTGGGGGCCCGAGGACGCCCCGGAGCGGGTGAGCGGACCTGCCCACGACTTCTGCCGCCTCGTGACCCAGCGGGTGCACCGCGCCGACACCGACCTCGTCGCGGTCGGCCCGGGCGCCGACGCCTGGCTCGACGTCGCGCAGTGCTTCGCCGGGCCGCCCGGCCCCGGCCGGGAGGCCGGCCGGTGACCGCGCCGCTGCGGATCGGCAACTGCTCCGGCTTCTACGGCGACCGGCTCTCCGCGATGCGCGAGATGCTCGAGGGCGGCTCGGCGGACGGGGCCGGCCTCGACGTCCTCACCGGCGACTACCTCGCCGAGCTGACCATGCTGATCCTCGGCAAGGACACGATGAGGGACCCGCGCCTCGGCTACGCGCGCACCTTCGTCCGCCAGGTGGAGGAGTGCCTCGGCCTCGCGCTCGAGCGCGGCGTCCGGATCGTCAGCAACGCCGGCGGGCTGAACCCGGCCGGCCTCGCCGACCGGCTCCGCGAGGTCGCCCGCGGGCTCGGCCTCGACCCCGTGGTCGCCCACGTCGAGGGCGACGACCTCCGTCCGCGCGCGGACGAGCTCGGCCTCGACGGCGCGCTCACCGCCAACGCCTACCTGGGTGGGTTCGGCATCGCCGCCGCGCTCGGCGCCGGCGCCGACGTCGTCGTCACCGGCCGGGTCACCGACGCCTCGCTGGTCGTCGGCCCGGCCGTCGCCCACCACGGCTGGACGCCCACCTCGTACGACGAGCTGGCCGGCGCCGTCGTGGCCGGGCACGTCCTCGAGTGCGGCACCCAGGCCACCGGCGGCAACTTCTCCGGCTTCCTCGACCTCCCGGCCGGGTCGCTCGACCGGCCGCTGGGCTTCCCGCTCGCCGAGATCGCGGCCGACGGGTCGTGCGTGGTGACCAAGCACGACGGCACCGGCGGCGCGGTCACCGTCGACACCGTGACCGCCCAGCTGGTCTACGAGATCCAGTCGACGCATTACCTCGGCCCCGACGTCACCACCCGGCTCGACACCGTGCGGCTCGAGCAGGTCGGCCCCGACCGGGTCGCCGTCACCGGCGTGCGCGGTGCGCCCCCGCCGGCGCGGCTGAAGGTCTGCGTCAACACCCTGGGCGGCCACCGCAACACGATGGAGCTGGTGCTCACCGGCCTCGACGTCGACGCCAAGGCCGACTGGGTCCGCGCCCAGCTGGACGGCGTGCTGACGGCGTCCTCGGTGACCTGGACCCGCACCGCCCTGCCCGCCGTCGACGCCGACACCGAGGAGGGCGCCTCCTGCCTGCTGCGGTGCACGGTCAAGGACGCCGACGCCGGGCCGGTCGGCAAGGCGTTCACCGGCCCGCTCGTCGAGCTCGCCCTCGGCTCCTACCCGGGCTTCACGATGACCTCGCCGCCCGGCCCGCCCACGCCGTACGGCGTCTACCGGCCGGCCTACGTCGACCGCGCGCACGTCGAGCACACCGTCGTCCACTCCGACGGACGCCGCGAGGTCGTGCCCGACCCGCCCGGGCTGGCCGACCCCGACGGGGGCGTCGACCACGCCGGCCGCCGGCCCTCGCCGTACCCCGCGCCGGCCGACACGATCACCCGGCGGCTGCCGCTCGGCACCTTCGTGCACGCCCGCTCCGGCGACAAGGGCGGCGACGCCAACCTCGGGCTCTGGGTCGCGCACGACGGCTCGCCGGCGTACGCCGACCGCGTCACCTGGCTCACCAAGCTGGTCACGCCGCACCGGGTGCGCGAGCTCGTGCCCGAGGCGGCCGCGCTGCCCGACGACGCGATCGACGTCTACGTGCTCCCGCACCTCGGCGCCGTCAACGTCGTCCTGCGCGGCCTCCTCGGTGACGGGGTCGCCGCCTCCACGCGTTTCGACCCGCAGGCCAAGGGCCTCGGCGAGTGGGTCCGGTCGCGGCACGTCCAGGTGCAGGAGGGCCTGTTGTGAGCACGGCTGGGGCGGTGCGCCCGCCCGGCGCACGAGCCGGTCGTCGGTCCCGCACCGTCCCGGGCGACCTGCAGACCGACCCGCACACCGACCTGCACACCGATCCGCACACCGAACCGCACACCGAACCGCACACCGACCCGCACCGCCGACGAGAGGACCTACCGTGGTGAAGCTGCTCCGGCCGATGGGTGACGAGGTGAGCCTCCACGTCGACGCCCCGGTCGCCGAGGTGTGGGCGTTGGTGAGCGACGTGACCCGGATCGGGGAGTTCTCGCCGGAGACCTTCGAGGCGAGGTGGACCAGGGGCTCGACCGGACCCGAGGTCGGCGCGACGTTCGCCGGTCACGTGAAGCGCAACGGCGTCGGCCCGACGTACTGGTCGCCGTGCCGGGTGACGGTGTGCGAGCCGGAGCGGGTCTTCGAGTTCTCCGTCGGCACGGACGCGGTCTCGGTCAACAACTGGGGCTACCGGCTCGACGCCGAGGACGGCGGCACCCGGATCACGGAGTACTTCCGGCTCCAGCCGGCGCTCCCGATGCGCCTGTACTGGCTGCTGCTCGGGCGCCTGCGGGGGCGCACCAACGTCACCGGCATGCGCACCACCCTCGAGCGGATGAGGGCGGTCCTCGAGAGCCCGACGCAGGACCCGGCATGACCACCGCCCACGGGCCCAGCCACCGGGAGGCGATGCTCGAGAAGCTCGCCGACCTCGAGATGGAGCACGCCCGGGCGGTCGCCGGCGGCGGCGAGCGCAGCGTCCAGCGCCACCACGACCGCGGCAAGCTGATGCCCCGCGAGCGGATCGAGCTGCTCGTCGACGAGGGCTCGGCCTTCCTCGAGCTGTCGCCGCTGGCCGGCTGGGGCTCCGACTTCACCGTCGGCGCCAGCGTCGTCACCGGCATCGGCGTCATCGAGGGCGTGGAGTGCATGATCACCGCCAACGACCCGTCGGTGAAGGGCGGGGCGAGCAACCCCTGGACGACGAAGAAGGTGTTCCGGGCCGCGCAGATCGCCGAGGAGAACGGCCTCCCGACGGTCTCGCTGGTCGAGTCCGGCGGCGCCGACCTGCCGACGCAGAAGGAGATCTTCATCCCCGGCGGCAAGCTGTTCCGCGACCTCACCCGGGCCAGCGCCCGCAAGGAGCCGACGATCGCGCTCGTCTTCGGCAACTCGACCGCCGGCGGCGCCTACGTGCCGGGGATGAGCGACTACACCGTGATGGTCAGGGGCCGGGCCAAGGTCTTCCTCGGCGGTCCGCCGCTGGTGAAGATGGCGACCGGCGAGGACTCCGACGACGAGTCGCTCGGTGGCGCGGAGATGCACGCGCGCACCTCCGGTCTGGCCGACTACCTCGCCGACGACGAGCGCGACGCCATCCGGGTCGGACGACGGATCGTGGCCCGGCTCAACTGGCGCAGGGCGACCGCGCCCCCGACCCCCGGCTCCTACGCCGAGCCCGACGCCGACCCCGACGGCCTGCTCGACCTCATCCCGAGCGACCTCAAGGAGCCGTTCGACCCGCGCGAGGTGGTGGCCCGCCTGGTCGACGGCGTCCGGGGCGGCGAGGGCAGGGCGTTCGACGAGTTCAAGCCGCTCTACGGCACCTCGCTCGTCACCGGCTGGGCTCGCCTGCACGGCCGCCCGATCGGGATCCTCGCGAACGCCCAGGGCGTGCTGTTCAGCGAGGAGGCCCAGAAGGCGACCCAGTTCGTGCAGCTGGCCAACCAGACCGACACACCGCTGCTGTTCCTGCACAACACGACCGGCTACATGGTCGGAGCGGAGTACGAGCAGGGCGGGATCATCAAGCACGGCGCGATGATGATCAACGCGATCAGCAACTCCACCGTCCCGCACCTGACGGTGGTGATGGGCGCCTCCTACGGCGCCGGCAACTACGGCATGAACGGCCGCGCCTTCGACCCGCGGTTCCTCTTCACCTGGCCGAGCGCGAAGTCCGCCGTGATGGGCCCGGCCCAGCTGGCCGGCGTCCTCGAGATCGTGGCGCGCACCTCGGCGGAGTCGCGGGGCACGACCTTCGACGCCGACGGCTTCGCCGGCACCAAGGCGATGGTCGAGGCCCAGATCGAGGAGCAGTCGCTGCCGTACTTCCTGTCCGGGATGCTCTACGACGACGGCGTCATCGACCCCCGCGACACCCGCACCGTCCTGGGCATCTGCCTGTCCGTGATCGAGAACAAGCCGTACGCGGGCACCGACCGCTTCGGCGTCTTCAGGATGTGAGCGCGATGATCTCCCGCCTGCTCGTCGCCAACCGGGCCGAGATCGCCAGCCGGGTGTTCCGCACCTGCCGCCGGCTCGGCATCGAGACCGTCGCGATCCACTCCGACGCCGACGCCGACCTGCCCTACGTCCGCGAGGCCGACCACGTCGTCCGGCTGCCGGGCACCAGCCCGGCCGACACCTACCTGCGCGCCGACCTGGTGATCGAGGCGGCCAAGCGGGCCGGGGCGGACGCCGTCCACCCGGGCTACGGGTTCCTCTCGGAGAACGCCGACTTCGCGCGCGCCGTCGCCGCGGTCGGGCTGACCTGGGTCGGCCCGTCGCCGGAGTCGATGGAGCAGATGGGCTCCAAGATCCAGGCCAAGCGGATCATGGCCGCCGCCGGCGTCCCGGTGCTCGAGGCGCCGACGGAGCCGACCGAGGCGGACCTGCCGCTGCTCGTGAAGGCCAGCGCCGGCGGCGGGGGACGCGGGATGCGCGTCGTCCGGTCGCTGGCCGCGCTGGCCACCGAGGTCGAGCAGGCCCGCGCCGAGGCGGAGTCGGCCTTCGGCGACGGCACCGTCTTCGTCGAGCCGTACGTCGAGCGCGGGCGCCACGTGGAGGTGCAGGTGCTCGGCACCGACGACGGGGTCATCGTGCTCGGCGAGCGTGACTGCTCGCTGCAGCGCCGGCACCAGAAGGTCGTCGAGGAGGCGCCGGCCCCGGGGCTCTCCGACGCCACCCGCGACGCGCTGCACGCCGCCGGCCGGGCCGCGGCCGCCGCGATCGACTACCTGGGCGCCGGCACCGTCGAGTTCCTCTACGACGGCGACCAGGACACCTTCTGGTTCCTCGAGATGAACACCCGGCTCCAGGTCGAGCACCCCGTCACCGAGATGGTGCGCGGCGTCGACCTGGTCGAGCTCCAGCTCGCGGTCGCCGAGGGGCGTGTCGTGCACCACCACGCACCGGGTCTCGACGACTCGGCACCGGTCGGCCACGCCATCGAGGCCCGGCTCTACGCCGAGGACCCCGCCGCCGGCTACCAGCCCCAGAGCGGCCGGCTGACGGCGTTCGAGGTGCCGACCGACGGCGGCGTGCGGGTCGACACCGGCTTCGAGTCCGGCAGCGAGGTCTCCACCCACTACGACGCGATGCTGGCCAAGGTGATCGCGCACGCGGCGACCCGCGAGCAGGCCGCCCGCAAGCTCGCCTCGGCGCTGGCCCGGGCGCGCATCCACGGGGTGACGACCAACCGCGACCAGCTGGTCGCCGTGCTGCGCGACGAGTCGTTCCTCGCCGGCGAGGTCAGCACCGCGTTCCTCGGCGAGCGCCCGCTCGCGGTGGGACTGGTCGGTGACCCGGGCGCCCCGGTCGCGGCCGCGGTGGCCCTGGCCGAGCGCGCCCGGCTCTCCCGCGTCGTCCAGCACGGCATCCCGGTCGGCTGGCGCAACGTCGTCAGCCAGCCGCAGCGCACGACCTTCGCCACCACGCCCGGCACGGACCACCCCGGCGAGCAGGTCGTCGAGTGGTACGGCGGCCGCGACGGCTACCGGGTCGACGGGTTCGTCGTCGTGGCGGCCGGCCCGGACGCCGTGACGCTGGAGACCGACGGCGTGCGGGCGACGTACGCGGTCGCGGTGACGGGGGCGACGGTGACGGGGGGGACGGGGGCGGTCGACGTCGACGGTCCCGGCGGGCACACCCGGCTGCACGTCGTCCCGCGGTTCGTCGACCCCGCCGACGCGGTGGCCAGCGGCAGCCTGCTCGCGCCGATGCCGGGCACCGTCGTCCGGGTCGCCGTCGAGGCCGGTCAGCAGGTGGCTGCCGGTGACGCCGTCCTGGTCCTCGAGGCCATGAAGATGCAGCACACCGTGAAGGCGCCCACCAGCGGCACCGTCGCGGAGATCAACGTCGAGGCCGGTGCGCAGGTCGCCGCCGGTGAGGTTCTCGCCGTCGTGGAGACGGCGTCAGGAGGAGATGGGTCATGAGCACCGGTCAGGTCGCTTTCACCGAGTCCGAGGAGCGCCAGGAGCTCCGCAAGCAGGTCGCGAAGCTGGCCGCCAGCTACGGCCGCGAGTGGTTCACCGAGAGGGCCCGGGCGGGGGAGAAGACGACCGAGCTGTGGCTCGAGATCGGCCGGAACGGCTACCTCGGCATCAACATCCCCGAGGAGCACGGCGGTGGGGGCGGCGGCATCGGCGACATCGCGGCCGTGTGCGAGGAGCTCGCCGCCCAGGGCTGCCCGCTGCTGCTGATGGTCGTCAGCCCCGCGATCTGCGGCACCGTCATCAGCCGCTTCGGCACCGACGAGCAGAAGCGGAGGTGGCTGCCCGGGCTGTGCGACGGCACCGGCACGATGGCCTTCGCCATCACCGAGCCGGACGCCGGCACCAACACCCACAACATCACCACCACCGCGCGCCGCGACGGCGACGGGTGGGTGCTGAAGGGGCAGAAGATCTGGATCTCCGGCGTCGACGAGGCCGACAACGTGCTGGTCGTCGCCCGCACGGAGGACGCGCGGACCGGGAAGCTCAAGCCGTGCCTGTTCGTCGTCCCGACCGACGCCGAGGGCCTCGAGCACACGCCGATCCCGATGGAGATCGTCAGCCCCGAGCGGCAGTTCCAGGTCTTCCTCGACGACGTCCGGCTCCCCGCCGACGCGCTCGTCGGCGACGAGAACGGCGGACTGGTGCAGCTCTTCGCCGGCCTCAACCCCGAGCGGATCATGGCGGCCTCCTTCAGCACCGGCCTGGCCCGCTACGCGCTGGAGAGGGCGACGGCCTACGCCAAGGAGCGCACCGTCTTCCAGACCCCGATCGGCGCCCACCAGGCCGTCGCGCACCCCCTCGCCCAGAGCCACATCGAGATCGAGATGGCCCGGCTGATGACCCAGAAGGCGGCCGCCCTCTACGACGCCGGCGACGAGATGGCCGCCGGCGAGGCCGCCAACATGGCCAAGTACGCCGCAGCCGAGGCCGCCTGCGACGCCGTCGACCGCGCGGTGCAGACCCACGGCGGCTACGGCATCAGCCAGGAGTACGGCATGGCGGGCCTCCTCGTCGCCACCCGCGCCGGCCGGATCGCCCCGGTCAGCCGCGAGATGATCCTGAACTTCGTCGCCATGCACTCGCTGGGCCTGCCCAAGAGCTACTGAGGCTCGCCCCGTCCCGATCCGTGCAATTGCCGACGTGTGGGCAGCTTCCGGGTCGAGAACTGGCCAATCCGCGGCAATTGCACGGATCGGGGACGCCGTCACGAGGTGGTGGGCGTCGCCCTCGACCGCGCAACGGCGACGTGCGTGCAGCGCGGATCGTCCCCCGCGCGGCGCCGACGGATAGGTTCTCGCCATGGGTGTCGTCGGCGGGGTGGACCGCACGCAGCGACGCTTCACCGCCGTCGGCTTCCCGCTGGCGGTGATCTACAAGTTCTTCGACGACCAGGGCAACTACCTCGCCGCGACCGTCACCTACTACGCGTTCATCGCGACGTTCCCGCTGCTGCTGCTCGCCTCGTCGATCTTCGGCTTCTTCCTGCAGGGCAACCCGGAGCTCCAGGACCAGGTGCTGAACTCCGCCCTGCGGCAGTTCCCGATCGTCGGCGAGGAGCTCGGCCGGCCGCAGGGCCTGCAGGGATCCACCGGCGCCGTCGTCGCCGGTGCTCTCGCCGCGCTCTACGGCGCCCTCGGGCTCGGCCAGGCGATCCAGAACCTGATGGCGACGGCCTGGGCGATCCCGCGCAACAGCCGCCCCAACCCGTTCCTGCTGCGGCTCAAGAGCCTGCTGCTGCTCATGTTCGCCGGGCTGGCGGTGCTGGGGATCTCGATCGCCTCGACCCTGGGCAGCAGCACCGAGGTGTTCGGCGACGGCATCAACGGCACCATCCGGGTCCTCATCCAGCTCGCGAACGTCGTCGTGGTGGGGCTCGTGCTCACCGGCCTGATGCGCTTCGCCTCCGCCCGCAGCCACGCGATCACGCGGGCCGCGCCGGGCGCGTTCACCGTCGCGCTGCTGTGGCAGCTGCTGCAGTACCTCGGCACGCTCTACGTCACCAACGTGCTCACCGGGCCCAGCTCGCTCAACCAGACGTTCGGCTTCGTCCTCGGCCTGATCGGCATCATCTACATCGCCTCGGTGATGGCGATCCTCGGCGTCGAGGTGAACGTCGTCCTGGCCCGCAAGCTGTGGCCGCGGGCGCTGCTGACGCCGTTCACCGACTCCGTCGACCTGACCGAGGCCGACCGCCGCGCCTACGCGATGTATGCGCAGATGCAGCGGCACAAGGGGTTCGAGACCGTCGTCGTCCGCTTCGACGGCCGCGACGGCGACACCCACGAGATCGTGCTCGAACCCGACAAGAAGGGCCCCGACCTGCGCGGCTCGGTGGACGCCGAGACCGACCCCGGCCCGCCGCCGACAGCCACCCTGGCCAAGCACCCCGGCGAGGGCGACCGGGGCGGCGGTCGGGGCGGCCCAGGCGACGGCTCGGGCGGTGGGTGAGCCACGGCGGCACCGCGGCCTGCGGGTCGCGGTCTGGGTCTGCGGCGTCCTGACCGCGCTCGTCGCCCTGTGGTGCGCGCTGGCCGTCTGGCTCGTGGTCGCCTCCGCCCGGTCGCCCGGTCCCGGCGAGCCGGGGTACGGCGACGGCGACCCGCACGGCTTCGCGACGGTCGGCGGGGTGCTGATGCTGCTCGTGGGGCTGGTCGCCCTGCTCGTGGTCGGACCCCTGTGGCGCGGCCTGCTGCATCGTCTCCGAGGGTTCCGTCCGGACGGGTCGTGACGCAGGATGACCCCATGACCGTCTCCGACCCGCCCCTCACCGCGCGACGGGCCACCTGGTCGGTGCTGCGCAGTCCGTCCGCGATCGGGTGCACGGTCGCGCTCGTGGCCTGGACCCTGGTCTGGGCCGTGCCCGACTGGCGCGACGGTGACCCGTCCGGCGCGGTGGTGTCGGTGGTGACGACGCTCGCCATCGCCGCCAGCCTGGTGCACGGCATGATCCGGCGCGAGCGAGGGTTCGCGACCAGCTCCCACCGGGGCACCCCGCTCGCCATCGGGCTCGGCATGGTGGTCTGCTACCTCGTCGTCAACGCCGTCGACCCGATCCTCGGCACCGGCCAGATCCTGGTCAGCGCGATCGGGATCGCGGTGATCCTCACCCTGGTCGGCGAGGGCGAGCGCTGGTACCGCGCCCGCCAGGTCCGGAGCACCCCCGGCTGAGCCGGCGGCGCAGCCCTGCGACGTCCGCCTGGCGTCGGCGGTCGACGTCGTCGCCCGACGTGAGTCGCGCGGGACCGCTCCCGCTCACGCCACCCAGGCCCGCAGCCGCTCGCCGAGCCCACGCATCCGGGCGAGCGTCGCGCTGACGTCGCCGTCGTTGGCGAGCACGGCGTACGCCGCGGTCCGGCCCGGGCCGGTCGCGAGGCCGACGTCGCACCGGACGCCGTCGTCGGTGCCGGTCTTGCTGACCACCCGCACCGGGCCGTCGGAGACGACGAGCGGGTCGAGGTCGAGGGCCCCGACGACCATCGAGTGGTCGGCACCGCCGGCGAGCCAGCCGAGCACCCGGGCCGACACCGCCGGTGACACCCAGGTGCCCCGGTGCAGACGGGTCAGCACCGAGACCCACTCGGTCGCCGTGCCGGTGCTGAGCGTGGGCGGGTGGGCGGGGTCGCGGTCGTCGCGGACGACGTCCCACAGCTGCGTCGAGCGGAGCCCCTCGCGCGGCCCGACGGCCTGCACGACGTCGAGGCCGAGCCGCTCGACCAGCACGTTCGTGGCCCAGTTGTCGCTGACCGTGCCGACCAGGGTGGCGACGTCGCCGACCGGGAGCGCGGTGACGTCGAGCCGGTGCCACAGGCCGGAGTCGGCGACCCGGGCCGTGACCGAGCGCTCGAGCAGCTCGGACGCCGCCACGGCCCCGGCCTCGAGCGCCTCGGCCAGCGCCGAGAGCAGCAGCACCTTGGCGACGCTCGCGGTGCGCAGGACGGCGTCCGGCGTCTCCGCCACCAGCACCTCGTCGGTGTCGGCGTCGACGACCAGGACCGACCAGGTCATCGCCGGGGCGGGCGCGGGAAGAACATCGGCACGCGCTCGGCGTACTCGGGGAAGCCGGGCCGCTTCATCATCGTCTTCTCGAGCAGCTTGGCGCCGGTGACGTTGCGGATGAACAGCGTCATCGCGAGCGGGCACAGCACGGTCGCGAGCCCGGGGACCCAGCCGGACCCGAGTCCGGCGACCAGCCAGAGGCCCCACCAGACGGTGGCGTCGCCGAAGTAGTTGGGGTGGCGGGTCCAGGCCCACAGGCCGGTCTCCATCACCTGCGGCCGCTGGTCGCGCGGCCTCGCCTTGTAAGCGGCGAGCTGGCGGTCGCCGACGACCTCGAAGAAGAGGCCGACGCCGTAGACGAGGACGCCGGCGACGACGGCCGGCCACCACGGGGCGTCGAGCACGGCCGCGACCGCGACGGGAGCGGCGACGAACCACTGCGCCGTCCCCTGGGTCACCAGCACGCGGCGCACGACGGTGCCCATGCCGACCTCGGACACCGACCCGCCGAGCATCTCGGCGTACCGGGGGTCCTCCTTGCCCTGGTGCTCGCCGACCGCGCGGCCCCGGACGTGCCAGGCCAGGCGACCACCCCACGCCGCGACCATGGCGACCAGCAGCCACCGGCGCCACGCCTCACCCTCGTCGACGACGGTGCCGAGGACGGCGGTCGCGACGGCGACCAGCACGAACCCGGCCCCCCACGCGATGTCGACGACGGCGGCCTTGTCGAGCTGCCGGATCCGGATCGCGGTGACGGTCATGCCGAGGACGACCGCCGCGAGGGCGACCGCCAGGGCCAGGACGCTATGCATGGGCGTTCACGACTCGATCCTCGGGCATGGGTCGGCTGGGTGGCAGCCCGGTGGCGGCCCGGGGGTGGTCCGGTGGCGATCCGTCGGGCCGGCGGGGCGGGGGTCCTGAGCGTGCAATTGCCGCGAATGGGCCAGTTCTCGCGCTGAGAAGTGGCCAGATCGCGGCAATTGCGCGGGGAGGGCCATACGAGGCGACCCGCTCACCACTCCCGGACCAGCGGCAGCGTGTGCGGCCCGCCGGGGCGGACCATCAGGATCTGGTCGACCCCCATCCGGCCGTCGCGGAAGGCCATCGAGCCGCCGACGAGGTAGAGACGCCAGACCCGCACGACCTCCTCGCCCACCAGCTCGGTGAGCCGGTCGATGTTGGCCTCGAAGCGCTCGAGCCAGCCCGCGACGGTGAGCACGTAGTGCTCGCGCAGCGCGTGGACGTCGCGGACCTCGAGGCCGCCGGACTCCAGCATCGCGACGGTCTCGCCGACCGGGCGCATGTACATGTCCGGGGCGATGAACGACTCGATGAACGGGCCGCCGCCGGGCCACTTCCCGCTGCGCGACATCTGCTGCACCAGCACCCGACCGCCCGGCTTCACCGAGCGGCGCAGCACCGCGGCGTACGTCGGGTAGTTCCGCTGACCGACGTGCTCGCCCATCTCGATCGAGGAGACGGCGTCGAAGTGGTCGCGCTCGGGCACCTCGCGGTAGTCCTGGAGCCGGATCTTGACCCGGTCCGCCAGGCCGCGCTCGCGGATCCGCTCGTCGATGAACCGCTTCTGCTCGGCGGCGATGGTGACGCCGACGACGCGCGCGCCGAAGTGCTCGGCGGCGTGCAGCGACATCGAGCCCCAGCCGCAGCCGACGTCGAGGAGCGTGGAGCCCTCGGTGAGCCCGAGCTTGGTGCAGACCAGCGACAGCTTGGCGGCCTGCGCCTCCTCGAGCGGCTGCCCGGGCGAGGAGTGGTAGCCCGAGGAGTAGGCCATGTTCGGCTCGAGGATCAGGGAGTAGAACTCGTTGGAGAGGTCGTAGTGGTGGCTGATCGCGCGGCGGTCGCGCAGCGCGCTGTGCAGCCGACCCTTGATGTTCGCCTGCGACGCCGGTGCGGCCGGCGGGCGGCCGAGTGCCTTGAGGTCGAGCGCGGTGCGCACCGCCCGGACGACGGCGGACGGCGAGGGGCGGGTCCCCGACAGGCCGCGCTCGTGAGCGACGGCGAAGGCGTGGGTGAGGGCCCGGTCGAGGTCCCAGCCGTCCTGCTCGGGGACGTCGAGCTCCCCGGTCACGTAGGCCTGCGCGGCGCCGAGCTCGTTCGGGTGCCACAGCAGCCGGCGGACGGCGTCCACGGAGTGCAGGACGACGAGCGGGCCGTCGGGCGAGCCGGCCTCCGAGCCGTCCCAGGCGCGCAGCCGCACCGGCAGCTCGCCGCCGACGAACGGCGCCACGGCGTCCGCGATCCGCTGGGCGACGCCCGGGGTCCCGACACGGGCGGGACCGGTCTCCACGACCAGGGTGCGGTCGGTCGTCATGCGTCGTCCCGGGTGAAGGTGAGCTGGTTGACGTCGATGTAGCCGGAGGCGAAGCCGGCACGGCTGTACTCGAGGTAGAAGTGCCACATCCGCAGGAACGTCTCGTCGAAGCCGAGGTCGAGCACCTGCCGCTGCGCGGCGAGGAACGCCTGGTCCCAGAGCCGCAGGGTCTGCGCGTAGTGCTGGCCCAGGGAGAACGGCTCGGCCATCCGCAGGGAGCTGTGCTCGCGCGTGATCTCGTCGAGCACGCGCACCGACGGCAGGAAGCCGCCCGGGAAGATGTACTTGTGGATCCAGGTGTAGGTGTTGCGGGTCGCCAGCATCCGGTCGTGCGGCATGGTGATCGCCTGGATCGCCACCCTGCCACCAGGCGCGAGCACCCGGTCGATGGTCTGGAAGTACGTCGGCCAGTACTGCCAGCCGACGGCCTCGATCATCTCGACCGAGACGACGGCGTCGTAGGAGCCGTCGACGTCGCGGTAGTCGCAGAGCTCGATGCTGACCTGGTCGCTGCTGAACCCCTGCTCGCGGGCGGCGGCGGCCACTCGCTCCCGGCCGAGCGCCTGCTGCTCGGTCGACAGGGTGATCGAGGTGACGGTGGCTCCGCGCCGGGCGGCGCGGATGCACAGCTCGCCCCAGCCCGACCCGATCTCGAGGAGCCGGGTGCCCTCGCCGACACCGGCCTGGTCGAGGAGCCGCTCGATCTTGCGACCCTGGGCCGCTTCCAGGTCGGCCGCCGTCGCGGTGGCGGGGTCGCCGGCGTACAGGGCGCTGGAGTAGCTCAGCGTCGGGTCGAGGAACAGCTCGAACAGGTCGTTGGAGAGGTCGTAGTGGTGCGCGATGTTGTTGCGCGAGTTCTTGGTGCTGCTCCGCTGGCGCCGCGGCGGACGCTTGACGACGACTGAGCGCAGCCTCTGCAGGCTCTCCGGCACCAGGTGCTGCATCTCGGCCGCGAGGACGCCCAGGAAGCCGCCGAGGTCCTCGGCGTCCCAGGCGCCGGTGAGGTAGGCCTCACCGAACCCGATCAGCTGGTGCCGGCCGATCCGGGCGAAGAACTCCTCGGGCCGGGTGATGACCATGGTCGGACCGCCGCGGCCGAACGACGTCTCGCCCTCGACCACGGTGACGTCGAGGCGGCCGATGGCGGCGTGGAAGAGCCGCCGGGCGACCTTCGCGGAGAATGCTGCGCGGGGGCCGGACGGGACGACGTCGAGTCCGGGCCAGTGGTTGGCGGCGACGCGCTCGGGAGCAACGGTCACGACACACCTTCTTGGGAGTGGGCCGGGCGCGGGCGCACCGGCAGGCGACGCAGCCACAGCACGATGCCGTGGGCGCGGATGAGGAGCGAGCCCCGCAACGCTGCGGGGGCCGCACGGAGCGGGCTGGTGCTGGAGCGGGCGCCGGTCATCGAGGCGCTGAACCGCGGCGAGTCCTCGGTGTGCAGCTCCACGACGACGTGCAGCCGGTCGGTGGGCGGCGGGACGGTGAGGTGGTAGGTGCCGTCGGTGCCGTGGAACGGCGAGACGTACATCGCCTTGGGCGTGGTGGCCCGGCCCTTCTCGTCGGTGTGCACGAGGTAGGCGTGGCGATCGCCGTAGGTGTTGTGGACCTCCACCAGGGTGGCCACCCGCTCGCCGCTCTCGTCGTGGCACCAGAACACGCTGATGGGGTTGAAGCAGTAGCCGAACGCCCGCGGGTGGGCGGCCAGGAACACCTTGCCGGCGCCGATCTCGACGTCGTGCCGGCGCAGGAACGCCACCACGTTGTCGCGGATCGAGGCGTCCGGGACCCCGAGGTGGTCGCGCGCCTCGAACCGGGCCAGGACGCCGTGGTCGGGCAGGTCGTCGAGGTCGACGACCCACGTGTGCGAGCGGTGGGTGAAGCGGCGCTGGAACGGCGCGCGGCGGGTGTGGCTGATCGTGGTGTCGTAGGTGCCGGTCGCGATCGCGGGCTCGCTCGCGGACTCGGCCTCGGCCTCGGGCCAGGTGAGACCGAGGCGCTCGGCGGCGGCCAGGCCGGAGCGCGCGCCGTCCTCGTGGAAGCCCCAGCCGTGGTAGGCGCCGGCGAAGACCAGCCGGTCGGTGTCGATCTCCGGGAGCCGCGCCTGGGCGGCGACCGAGGCCGGGTTGTAGAGCGGGTGCTCGTACTCGCGCCGGGCGAGCACGGTGGCGGGGTCGACGAGGTCCTCGCCGCCGAGCGTCACGAGGTAGCGGACGTCGGTGTCGAGACGCTGGAGGCGGGTGAGGTCGTAGGTGACGGTGATGCCCTCCTCGCGCGTGCGGCGCCGGAAGTTCCAGCTGGCGCGCGCGTCGTCGGCGTCGGGGAGCAGCGAGGCGTCGGTGTGCAGGAGCGCGGTGTTGGGGGAGTACGGCATCGCCGCCAGCAGCTCGCGTTGCAGCGGCGTCGGGTCGGCGAGCAGCGAGAGGGCCTGGCCCGGGTGGGCGGCGACCACGACGGCGTCGTACGTCGCGACCGCGCCGTTGCCGTCGGTGACCTCGACGCCGGTGGCGGTCTCGAGCACCGACGTCACCTTCGTGCCGGTGCGGACCTCCTGCAGCGCGGCCGCGACCCGGTCGACGTAGGAGCGCGAGCCGCCGGTGACGGTGCGCCACTGCGGCGAGCCGAAGACGCCGAGCATGCCGTGGTGCTCGAGGAACCGGAACAGGTAGCGGGCCGGGTAGTCGAGCGACACCGCGGGGTCGCACGACCACACGCACGCCACGAGGGGCTCCATGAAGTGGCGGACGAAGTACGCCGAGAAGCGACCGTCGTCGAGGAACTCGCGCAGCGTCCGGGTGTCGGACTCCTGCGCGAGGAGCGCCCTGGCGCGGCGGTGGAACAGCGGGATCTCGGCGAGCATGGCGAGGTAGCGGGGCTTGCGCAGGTTGGCCGAGGTGGGGAACAGCCCACGGCGGCCGAGCGCGCCGGCCCACTCGAGCCGGCTGTCGTCGTCCTTGATCGACATCGACATCTCCGAGGCCTGCGTGGCCACGCCGAGCTCGGCGAAGAGCCGGAGCAGCACCGGGTAGGTGCGCGGGTTGTGCACGATGAAGCCGGTGTCGATGCGCAGCTCGTGCTGCTCACCGCCCCGGTGCTCGGGGACGACGTGCGTGTCGGCGTGCCCGCCGAGCCGCTCGTCGGCCTCGTACAGCGTCACGTGGGCCGTGCGGGAGGCGACGTAGGCCGCGGTGAGACCCGCGACGCCAGACCCGACGACCGCGATCCGTCGCGTCATCACGCGTTCTCGAACGGGACCACCGCGACGACCTGGTCGCTGGGCTCGCTCGGGTCGGTGCCGGCCTGCTCGACGGTGATGCCGAAGCCGGAGGCGCTGGCGGGGTCGCCCTCGAGGATGACCGCGCCGGTCCCGCCGGCCATGTGACCGGCCGCGACCATGGTGTCGTCGTGCTGCAGCCACAGCGCGTAGTCGTGGCCGGACGGTGCGGCGGGCATGTCGGTGGCCTGCATGACCGCACGGTTGAGCGACTTCGAGCGGACGACGGTCGCGGACCCGCCACCCTCGATCGGGACGACGACCTCCTCGGCGTCCTTCGCCTGGAGGATCTGCTCGCTCGCGCTGAGCTGCGGGCTCTGCGACGTGTCGTCGGACCAGGGGTGCCAGATGGTCGTACCGACGGCGCCGAACGCGATCAGTGCAGCAGCCGCTGCGACCAGAACCGGAAATCGGCGCCGCGTCGCGCGACCTCGTTCGGCCGCGTTCGCGACCAGCGGCGGCAGCGGACGCACGGTCTGGATGTCGGCGAGGACGGAGTCGCGCAGCGAGGCGGGCGGCTCGACGGCGACGGTCTCGGTGAGCCGCGCGGCGGTCTCGCGGAGCGAGTCGACCTCGGCCCGGCAGGACGCGCAGCCGGACAGGTGCCGCTCGAAGCTGGCTCGTTCGAGCTCGTCGACGGCGCCGACGGCGTACGCGCCGGAGAGCGCGTGGATGTCGACGCTCATGACCCCACCCCCATCTTGTCGCGCAGGCGGATGAGGCCGTCGCGGATACGTGTCTTCGCCGTCCCGACCGGGAGGTCGAGCATGCCGGCGACTTCTGTGTGCGTGTAGCCCCCGAAGTACGCGAGCTCGATCGCCTCGCGCTGGACCTCGGTGAGCCCTGTCAGTGCGTCGCGGACCCGTCGCGCCTCCATGGAGGCCTGGGCCGCGTCGGCGGTCGTGTCGTGGTCGATCGCCTGGTTGTGCTGGTTGTACGAGGTGTCGCGCCGCGAGGAGGCCTCGGCCGAGCGGACCCGGTCGACCGCCTTGCGGTGGCAGATGGTCATCAGCCAGGAGAGGGCACTCCCGCGGTCCGAGTCGAACCGGGACGCCGTCCGCCAGACCTCGAGGAACGCCTCCTGGGCGACCTCCTCGGCCTGGGCGGGGTCTCGGACCACGCGGACGGCCAGGCCGTAGACCCGCGCGGACGTCGCGTCGTAGAGCTGCGCGAAGGCCTGCTGGTCGCCCTTGGCCGAGCGGCGGAGCAGGTCACTGAGGACGTCGCCTGGGGCCGGGCCTCCGGACGGCACCCCGCGGAGCGGGGTGCCGTCGGAGGCTGGCGTGAGCCGGTTCATGGTGCTGATCTTGCCCTGTCAGTCGAGAGGTGAACTGGTCAGGACGTCGGCATGGCGTTGGTCAGCACCGAGTCGATGACGTAGACCGTGGCGTTGGCCGTCGGGATGCCGCCGCAGAGGACCTTCGCCTCGACCTTGCCGTCGGAGACGGTCATGCCGGCCTCCGGGTCGCCGGAGATCGTCAGGTTGTCGCCGATCAGGGTCGGCTGCTCGCCGACCACGGCGGTCGGGTCGAGGTTCTCGCCGAGCACGTGGTGCGACAGGATCGTCGCCAGGTCGCTCTGCGCGCCGTCGGCCTTGGCGCCGTCGAGCAGGCCCTGGAGCGTGGCCGGGTCGATGGCGGCGAAGGCGTCGTTCGCCGGGGCGAACACGGTGAGCGCCGGGGCGTCGTTCAGGGTGCCGGCGAGACCGTCGACGGCGCCGACGGCGGTGACGAGGGTCTCGAGCAGCGGGTTGGTGCCGGCGGCGGTGGCCACCGGGTCGACGACCATGCCGGTCAGCGAGCCGGGCTCGCCCTCGGCGGGCAGCGAGCTGCAGGCGGGACCGAAGACGGCGTCGAACTCGCCGCCGGCCTCTGCGCCCGAGTCCTCGGACGGGGTGTCCTCGGCGGGCGGCGCCTCCGACTCGGTCTCGGCCGGGGCCGAGCTCGTGTCACCGGCGTTGTCGTCGGAGGAATCGTCCTCCGAGCCGCAGGCGGCGAGGGAGATCGAGAGGGTGAGCACGGCCGCAGCGGCGGTGCCGCGGCGGAGGGTCTTGAGCTTCATTGGGGTGGGACCTTCCGTTGAGTGGAATGACGTGAGTGATTCGGTGGCCCGGTCCGGGCGGATTGCCCGGATCGGGACGAGTTCTGGAGTTTTTTTCCCGGGCCCGGAGGCCCTGCGCGCTCTCGACGGCGGGGCCTGCCACCACGCCCGGCGTGAGGGTGCGGTGGCGGCCGCCGGAGCTACGAGGCGGCGGTGAAGAAGAACGAGTGGATGCCGCTCGAGCCGCCCGGGAACGGCGCGGCCTGGACGTCGGTCTGCAGCTGCCCGTCGCCGTCGACCACCCGCGCCGAGATGGTGTGCTGGCCGCCCTCGACCTCGACCTCGCGGTACCACTGGCGCCAGTAGACGTTGTTGACGTCGGGACCGAGCTCGGCGTCGGCCCAGTCGCCGCCGTCCACCTTGACCTGCACCTTCATCACGCCGCCGTTGTCCTGGGCCCAGGCGACGCCGCCGACGTTGACCTTGCCGGCGTCGACGGTGGTGAGCGCGCGGGGCGTGTCGATGCGCGCCGACGGCTTGATCGGGGCACGGGTGTCCCAGCTGCGCTCGGTCCAGTACGACTCGGTGTCGGCGTACGTCGTCATGGTGAGCCTGGTGACCCACTTGGTCGCGCTGATGAAGCCGTAGAGGCCGGGGACGACGACCCGGACGGGGAACCCGTGCTCGCGCGGCAGCGGCTCGCCGTTCATGCCGATGCACAGCAGCGGCTCACGGCCGTCGCGCAGCAGGTCGATCGGGGTGCCGATGGTCATGCCGTCGAAGTCGGTGGCGATCATCTGGTCGGCGTCCTTGCCGATGCCGGCCCGGTCGAGGATGTCCATCAGGGGCACGCCGAGCCAGCGGGCGCCGCCGACGTACTTGCCCCCGACGCTGTTGGAGACGCAGGTCAGGGTGATGTCGCGCTCGACCATCGGCATGTCGAGCAGCTCCTCGAAGCTGATCTCGAGCTTGTTCTCGACGTCGCCGTCGACGGTGAGGGTCCAGTCCTCGGAGGAGACGACGGGGGTGTCGAGGCGGGTGTCGACGCGGTAGAAGTCGCCGTTGGCCACCTGCAGGGGCGTGATGCCCTTGATCTTCGCCTCGAGCCCCTCGGGGAGCGGCCCGAGGGCGCCGGCGGACGTGGGCTCGGGGAGCGTGATGTCCTCGGGCCGGCCGCGCAGGCCGATGATCCACTTGCCGGCGCCGCCGAGCACGGCGGCGGACGCCGTCAGGACCGCAGCGACGACGAGCACGCCGCGCCGGCTGGGGCGGGTGTCGGCGTCGGCGTCGGCGGGGGCCGCGACGGGGCCCTCGGAGAGGCGGTCGACGGTGGGCTCGCCGGTGCGGTCGGCAGCGGCGGCCCGGGCGCCCTCGGCCTTGGCGACCTCGACGCTCGAGCGGGCCCGCGGGTCGAGCGGCAGGCCGAGCGCGGTGCGGTGCAACCACCACAGGGCGCCGACGCCGGCGAGCGCGGTCAGGAGGCTCGGGACGACGTCCAGCGGCTCGACGATCGGCCGGGTCAGCACCGCGCCCGCCGCGACGGCGACCAGGACGACGAGCAGGCCGGCGCCGAGCGCGAAGCTGCGGCGGGCCAGCAGACCGGCGACCAGGGCGAGCACGAGCACGCCGACGAAGACCGACCCGACCAGCACGATCTTGTCGTAGTTGCGGGCCGCGAAGTCGATCGGACCGATGCTGAAGCCGTCGGACTCGAAGTTCTTGATCGCCCACTCCTTGAGCGAGACCGGGGTCCGGTCGATCACCCCGGAGCCGACGGCCAGCACCGGGGACGAGTCCGGGGTGAGCAGCGACGCCGTCAGGTGGCCCACGCCCATGCCGACCAGGGTCGAGACCAGGCCGAAGAGGGCGTACAGACGACGGGTGGGACGGGAGGTGGCCATGGGCGGTGTTCGTCGCCGACGGGCCCGCCGGATGGGTCGGAGCGCCGGAGCCGACCACCGGGTGCGGCAGGATGGCCGCCATGGCCACGACACCCGCCGGGGACGTCGTCCACGACGAGCTCGTCCACCACCGCGTGGACGGCCCCGTCGCGACGATCACCCTCGACTCCCCGCACAACCGCAACGCGCTGTCGCGCCAGCTGGTGACCGAGCTGGCCGACCGGCTCGCGCGGGCCGAGGCCGACGACGACGTCCGCGTCGTCCGGCTGGTCTCGAGCGGACGGGTCTTCTGCTCCGGCGCCGACCTCGCCGAGGCCGCCGCGGAGGGCATGTCGGCCGGCACCCGCGCGATCGTCGACCTGCAGCGCTTCGTCGTGGGCATGTCGAAGCCGGTCGTCACGGTCGTCCGGGGAGCGGCCCGCGCCGGCGGCATCGGCATCGTCGCCGCCTCCGACGTGGTCGTGGCCGCCGAGGACGCCACCTTCGCGCTGACCGAGGTCAAGCTCGGCCTGGCGCCCGCGATCATCTCCCTGACCGTGTTCCCCCGCCTGACGTCCCGCGCCGCGGCGTACGCCGCCCTGAGCGGCGCCGTCTTCACCGGCGCCGAGGCGGTCCCGATGGGTCTGGTGACCCGCGCCGTCCCCGCCGACGACCTCGACGCGACGGTCGACGCCGTGTGCGCCGAGCTCGCCACCGGCTCCCCCCAGGGGCTGCGCGAGACCAAGGCCCTCCTCGCCCGCGACCTGCTCGCCCGGATCGAGGCGGACGCCGACGAGATGGCCGAGCTGTCGGCCCGGCTCTTCGGCTCCGACGCCGCGCGCGAGGCGATGCACGCGTTCCTGGCACGCCCGGGGCGGTGAGCCGGCGGGGGCGGGTAACTCACCGTTGCTCGCACTCACCCGCCCGAATTCGGGCGGGTGAGCAGTGCGAACGGTGAGTTACCCGCCAGCGCCGCCGCCCCGGTCGGGCCCCTCCGCGGTGAACCGGTCACCACGGCCGCCGAAACCTTTGTAGACTGGACAACTTGCCGGATTCGGGGCCAGTGGAGGGCAGTCGGTGACAGAAGAGCTCGTCGAGCAGGAGATCGCGCGCGAACAACGGTTCGTGGACCGCGTTCACCGCCAGCTCGAGGACGCGGGCAGGGCTGCGCAGCAGCTGGCCCGCGAAGGACACGAACGCGGGCGACTCGGCCACGAGGGCGGCCTCGTCGAGCGCGACGCGATGGTCTTCCAGGCCGCCAAGCGGATCGCGCAGCTCGACGCCGCGCACGAGGGGCTGGTCTTCGGGCGCCTCGACCTGCGCCCCGAGCTCGACCCGGAGCCCCGGTACGTCGGCCGGATCGGCCTGCGCGACGAGAACCGCGACTCCCTGCTCATCGACTGGCGCGCACCCGCGGCCGCGGTGTTCTACCAGGCCACGGCGGCCACCCCGCAGGACGTCGTCCGCCGCCGCGTGCTGCGCTCGGCCGGCACGACGGTGACCAGCGTCGAGGACGAGCTCCTCGACGCCGAGGGCAACACCGACGACCTGCCGATCCTCGGCGAGGGCGCGCTGATGGCCCAGTTGTCGCGGGCCCGCGACCGCACCATGCACTCCATCGTCGCGACGATCCAGGCCGAGCAGGACAAGGCGATCCGCGCGCCCAGCCGCGGCGTCACCACCATCTCCGGCGGCCCGGGCGTCGGCAAGACCGTCGTCGCGCTGCACCGCGCGGCCTACCTGCTCTACACCGACCGGCGCCGCTACGAGTCCGGTGGCGTCCTCGTCGTCGGCCCGAGCGGGGTGTTCATGCGCTACATCGAGCGGGTCCTGCCCTCGCTCGGCGAGACCGCGGTGGCCCTGCGCTCGCTCGGCGAGGTCGTCGACGGCGTCCGTGCGACCCGGCACGACGAGCCGGCGGTGGCCGACATCAAGGGCGCGGTCCGGATGGCCGAGCTGATGCGCCGCACGGCGCGGCAGCAGGCGCCCGGCAGCCCGACCTCGTACCGGGTGTTCTGGTACGACACCACGATCGTGCTCGACCGCGGCCTCCTCGGGCGGCTGCGCCGCCAGATCATGTCGCAGGGTCGCCGCAACCGGCAGCTCCCGCGCGTCACGCCGACGCTGCTCGACGCCATGTGGCGCCAGGTGCGCGGCGAGCGCGGCCGCGACCGGGGTCGGGAGGCCTTCGACGAGGACATGCTCGGCGACGACGACTTCCTCGACTTCGTGCTGGCCTGGTGGCCGCCGGTCACCGCGCCGGAGGTGCTCGGCTGGCTGCGCGACCCCGACCTGCTCGCCCGCGTCGGCGAGGGCGTCGTCACGCCCGAGGAGCAGCGGCTGCTGCTCAAGTCGTGGGCCGGCCTCGGCGACGACGGCGGCGCGACGGGCGCCGGCCTCTCCGTCGCCGACGTCGCCCTGCTCGACGAGCTGCGCTACGCGTTGGGCGACGTCCCGGCCCGCGCCGACGACGAGCGCGACGACCCGATCGCGCTGATCGACGGCGGCGTCGACATCCAGGAGCTGATGACGGCCTCCGACCGCGAGTACGCCCCGTCCGGGCGCGCGTGGACGGCGCCGACGCACTCCATCGACGACGACCCGTTCGCCCACGTCCTCATCGACGAGGCGCAGGACCTGACGCCGATGCAGTGGCGGATGGTCGGCCGTCGCGGGCGCACGGCGTCCTGGACGATCGTCGGCGACCCCGCCCAGTCGTCGTGGCCGGTCCCGGCCGAGTCGGCCGAGGCGCGGGCCGAGGCGCTCGCCGGCAAGGAGCTGCACGAGTTCCACCTCTCGACCAACTACCGCAACTCCGCCGAGATCTACGCGTTCGCGGCGGCGTACGCCGAGCGGGTCGGCCTCGACGTCGACCTCCCGACGGCGGTCCGCTCCACCGGCGTCGAGCCGAAGCGGGTCGGCCCGGCCGGCAGCGCGGCCGAGCTCGAGGCCTCGGTCCGCGAGGCCGTCGTCGAGGTGGCCGGCCAGGTCGGCGGCACGGTCGGCGTCGTCGTCCCGGTGGCGCGCCGGTCCGAGGTCAACGCGTGGCTGGCGTCGTGGCCCGAGCTCGCCGACGACGCCCGCGGCGCCCGCGCCGCGGTCGACTCCTCGGTGACGCCGTCGGGCGAGGACCGCGTCGTCGTCCTCACCGGCCTCGACACCAAGGGGCTGGAGTTCGACGCGATCGTCGTCGTCCGCCCGCAGGAGATCGAGGAGGAGTCGCTGACCGGCCGCTCGACGCTGTACGTCGTCCTCACCCGCGCGACCCAGCTGCTCACCACGGTCAGCTGAGGGTGCTGCGTGTCCCCGGAGGTCCCCCTGACCCCGGGGACACGCAGGTGCGGGGCCGCCCGGCTCAGCCGGCCAGCCGCCGCGGCTCGGTGGTGACCGGCTCGTGCGCGGCGAGGATGCGCAGCATCCCGGCGTGCGTGCGACGCAGCCGCTGGTGGCCGTCCGGCCCGCCCTGCACGACGCACATCCGCTCCCACCGCTCGCGCAACGCCTCGAGGAGGCCCTCGCGGTCGCCGAAGTGCGCCGCCCAGCTCGCCTTCCACGGGAGGTGGCCGGTCATGTCGACGACGGCGACGGCCTCCACCTCGCGGATGATGCGGGTGCGCTCGTGGGTCTCGTGGTGTCTCATGCCGGTCCTCACGGTCGGGGCGACGTCCCTCGTCGCCTGTCCGAGGTGAGGAGGCGCCGGCGGCGCCCGTGATACACCGGAGGAGAAAGTCGTCCACCACGTATCACTGACGGTGGCCCGCTGCTCCTGACTGCGAGACGATGCCGCTGGGTGCCCTGATGACGCCGAGCGGAGGAGGTCGATGCGCGTGGACGCGTCCTACCCCCTGACCGACCTCGTCTCAGCAGCCCAGGACGGTGAGCAGGATGCGTGGAACGCGATCGTCGACCGGTTCCTCCCCCTCGTGGGGGCCATCGCCCGACAGCACCGGCTCTCCGAGGCCGACGCCGACGACGTCAGCCAGACCGTCTGGCTCCGCCTCGTCGAGCACCTGCACGGGCTCCGCGAGCCGGCCGCCCTCCCGGGCTGGATCCGCACGACGGCCCGCCACGAGTGCCTGCGGGTGCTGGCCGCCCGCGGACGCACCCGGGTCGCGGACCCCCAGGAGGACCACACCCTCGACGTCGCCACCGACGACGTCGCCGGCGACGACCTGCTCGCCCTCGAACGCCGCCAGGCGCTCCGCGAGGGGCTGGCCGAGCTCCCCGCCGCCCGGCGGGAGCTGCTGCTCCTGCTGCTCACCGACCCGCCCCTCGCCTACGCCGAGATCAGCGCCCGGCTCGGCATCCCGGTCGGGAGCATCGGCCCGACCCGCGCCCGCGCCCTCGACCAGCTGCGAGCGACCCGCGCGCTGCGCGACCTGGGAGGAGTCCCGACATGAGCTCCGATGACCGCAGGCCCGATCCCGACGGCCCCGACGGCCCCGACGGCCCCGACGACGACGCGCTGCTCGCTGAGCTCGGCCGCGCCGTCTCCGAGGAGGCCGTCGTGACCGCCCGCCGCCGCGAGGCCGCCCGCGCCGCCTTCACCTGGCGCACCGTCGACGCCGAGCTCGCCGACCTGCTCCACGACTCCGCCCTCGAGTCCGGCGCCGTCCGCTCCGCCGGCGTCCCGGACGCCGCCCGCACGCTCTCCTACGGCAACGGCGACGTCACCCTCGAGCTCGAGGTCGACGGCGACACCGTGCTGGGCCAGGTCGTGCGCGAAGCCGACGGAGGGACCGTCGCCGCCGTGGTGCTGCTGCGCCGCGCCGACGGGGCCGAGACCTCCGCCGAGGTGGACCCGTCGGGCTTCTTCCGCTTCACCGACGTCGCTCCGGGCCCGGCCAGGTTCGTCGCCGGCACCCTCACGACGCCGTGGGTCGTCCTCTGACCCTCTCGGGCCGACCCTGCGCTGCGGCGCGGCCCGACGCGGACGGCGGGTGAGCCACCCCTTCGGTCGACCGGTACTGGTACAACGAGCCATGCCCATCGACCCCCTGGAACCGCACCCGCTCGTCCGCCTGCTCGACAAGCCGGCGTCCGACTTCACCGCAGCAGACCTGGTGCGGGCGGTCGAGGAGCTCGACCTGCGCCAGGTGAACCTCCGCTACCTCGGCGGCGACGGCCGGCTCAAGACGATCGCGTTCCCGGTCGAGTCGCGGGCCCGCGTCCTCGAGGTCCTGGTGCGCGGGGAGCGGGTGGACGGCTCCAGCGTCTTCGAGGGCACCGCCACCGACGCGAGCGACGTCTACATCGTGCCGCGGCACCGCACGGCCTTCCTGAACCCGTTCGGGGAGCGGACCTCCCTCGACGTCCTCTGCTCCTTCTACGGCGAGGACGGCGCGCCCCTGCCGTACGCCGGCGAGCAGATCGTGCGGCGCGCGGCCGAGGTGCTCACCGCGGAGACCGGGTGCGTGCTGGAGGCCTTCGGGGAGCTCGAGTACTACCTGGTGGGCGACGTCGACCCGGTCTTCCCCGTGGAGGAGGAGCGTGGCTACCAGGAGTCGATGCCGTTCTCGAAGGGCCAGCAGGTGCGCGAGCAGGTCCTGGGCCACCTCGCGGCGATGGGCGTGCGGATGAAGTACGCCCACGGCGAGGTCGGGAACATCCTCGAGGAGGAGCGCCAGCTGGTGCAGCACGAGATCGAGTTCTGGCCGGTGCCGGTCGAGCAGGCGGCGGACGCCCTCGTCCTGGCCAAGTGGGTGGTGCGCGAGGTCGCCTACTCCCACGGTCTGGAGGCCACCTTCGCGCCGTCCGTGAGCGGTGAGGGCGCGGGCAGCGGCCTGCACGTCCACAGCCGGCTGGTCCGCGACGGGGCGAGCGCGATCGTCGACGCCGACGGGATCGACGACACCGGCCGGCGCCTGGTCGCCGGCTACCTGACCGCGGCGAAGGCCCTCACCGCCTTCGGCAACACCGTGTCGACGTCCTACCTGCGCTTCAGCGACGGCGACGAGTCGCCCGAGGGGATCTGCTGGGGCGAGACCGACCGCACCGGGCTGGTGCGCGTGCCGCTCGCCTGGGTCGGCGACGTGCTGCCCGCGATGGTCGCGCACGCCAACCCCGGCAGCACCGAGACCGTCCCGGAGCCGGCCGTCCACCCCCAGACGATCGAGCTGCGCCTCGCCGACGGCTCGGCCGACGTCCACCTGCTCCTGGCCGGCATGGCGGTCGCGGCCCGGGCCGGGCTCGCCGACCCCGACAGCCTCGAGGTGGCCGAGCGGCTCAACACCGCCGACCACGACGATTTCGAGCAGCTCCCGGCGTCGTGCTCGGAGTCGGCCGACGCGCTCGAGGCCGTCCGGGACCGGTTCGAGGCCGACGGCGTCTTCCCCGCCTCCCTGGTCGACGCCGTCCTCGAGCGGTTGCGCACCGACGAGGACCGGGCGCTGATGAAGAAGGTCGACAAGGACGACGAGGCGCGCGCCGAGCTGGTGCGCCGGCACTGGCACGTCGGCTGACCCGACGACGGGGCTCCGGCCCTCCGGGCGCGGCACCGGCGGCGGGACCGGTGCCGGCTCAGACGAACGGCGGCCCGAGCGCCACGATGTCGCCGGCGCGCGGGTCGTGCAGGTGCCGGCCGGCGGCGACGAGGTCGGCGTGGGCCTTCCGCGCGTGGACGCCGTGCGCCGACATGTAGGCCGCGAGCGAGCCCGTGACGACGGGGGTCGCGAACGACGTCCCGCTCCACCGGGCGATGCCGTCGAAGCGGCGGACCTCGCCGCGGTGCGGGGGCTCGTGGCAGACGTAGCGGCCGACAGGGTAGGCGTTGACCAGGTCGCGTCCGTGGGCGTAGACGTCGACCCACGGCCCGACGTTCGAGAAGTGGGAGACCACGCCACCGCTGTCGAGCGACCCCACCCCGACCACCCACGGGTAGGCCGCCGGCCAGAACGGCCGGGTGCTGGTGTCGTTGCCGGCCGCCGCCACGACGAGCGGCGCCTTCTCGCCCTCGACCAGGTCGAACGCGCGGGACAGGGCCTCGAAGGTGAGCAGGCCGAGGTTGCGCCGGGTGTACGTGCCGGCCGAGATCGAGATCAGCTGCGGGCGGTCCGGGTCGCTGAGCGCCTCGTTGAGCTCCCGCGCGATGTCGGACTCGTAGCACGCACCGCCGTGCGGCATGATCCCCTCGACCTTGACCTCGGTGCCGGGAGCCAGGCAGCGGACGACGCCCGCGACGAAGGTCCCGTGCCCGGCGTAGGGGTGGATCGCGGCGGGGTCCACGTGCTCGACGTCGCCGTGGACGCCCTTCAACCAGGGCGTGGTGTCGCTGGAGCCGGCCGGCTCCCACCAGCCGGTGTCGACGACCGAGACCCTGACCCCCCGGCCGGCGCCGGCGTCCGGGTTCAGCCCCGGGACCGGGGCGGCCACGCCGCAGGTCTCGGGCTCGTCGGCCGGGCACAGCTTCCCGGACCCGCCGGGCGTGACGTAGAGGACGTGGTCGGGACGCACCACGCCCTCGCCCAGCGCCTCGTCGAGCTCGTCGAGCGTCTGTGGCACGCCCTGCGCGTCGCGCCGGGCCGGCAGGGAGAGGCGCCGGACGTCGCCGATCCGCTCGATGGTGCGGACCGCGCCGGCGAACTCCTCGGCGCGCTCCCGGAAGAACGACTCCACGCGGTCGACCTCGTCGGCCAGGGTGAGCACCTCGTCCGGTCGGTAGAGGTAGGAGTCGTCGTCGCCCTTGCCCTCGTGGAGGGCCACGCCCCCGGTCTTGTCGAGGGCGTCCACCAGGATGCGGAGCTGGATCCGGCGGATCTCGGCGTCCTGGTCGCGGACGACGCGCGGCCGCCCCGGCAGCCCCGGCAGCCGGGGCGGCCACCAGGCGCCCCGGGGCCGGACGCCGCGCACGGCGCCGGCGATCCGGGAGAACAGGTGCGGTCTGCGCGGCTCGGCCATGGACGCTCCAGGTGCGAAGGATGACAATGTGCCGGGACCGGCGACCGACCCGGCGTCGTGCCCCGACGCTAGTAGCCACGCGGGGGCCGGTAAATGGCCCGGACGAGCGTTGACAGGAGGTCCGAGGTGGGCATGTCGGACGTCGACCTCGTCGATCTCGCGCTCGACGACCCCGACGCGGCCGAACGGGGGGCGCGCGCGGTGCTGGGGTCGTCCCCGTCACCGGAGCGCCGGGTCCGCGCCCTCCAGGCCCTGGGCATCGTGCACCGCGACCGGGGCAGCCCGGACCTCGCCCTCGGGGACCTGCGCGGCGCCGTCCTCACCGCGACCGCGATCGGCGACGCGGCGCTGATCAGTGACGTCCGCGCGACCTACGGACTCACCCTGGTCGAGGCCGGCCAGCGCCGGCGGGGGCTGCACGAGCTCGACCGGGCGACGTTCGACGTGGAGCACCCCACCGCGCGCACCCGGCTGCGTCGCTCGATGGCGCTGCTGTGGGTCGGGCGCCGGGCGGAGTCGCACGACGAGATGCTGCGGGCGGCGCGGGCCTTCGCCGAGCAGGGCGACCGGCTGTGGCACGCCCGCACGCTGCACCACCTCGGCCTCGTCGAGCTCGCCCTCGGCGACCTCGACGCCGCGGCGGAGCACACCCGGCACGCGATCGCCCTCTTCACCCCCGACGACGACCCCCTCGAGCCGCTGTGGGCCGAGCAGAACCTCGGCGAGATCGCCGTCGCGAACGGCGACCTGGCCCGGGCGCTCGCGATCTTCGACGGCGTGGCGGCGGAGTACCTGCGGCTCGGGCGCCCGCGCCCGCACCTGGCCGTCACCCGCTGCCGCGCGCTCCGGGCCGCGGGCCTGCCCCGCGAGGCGCTCGAGGTGGCCCGGGAGGCCCTCGCGGGGACGACGGTCCACCCGATGGACCGGGCGGCGCTGGAGCTCGTGGCGGCCTCGGCGCTGGTGCAGGTCGAGGAGCGACCGGAGGCCGCGGTCCTCGCCCGCGCCGCCCGCGACGGCTACCGCCGGCTGGGCAACACCTGGGCCGAGGCCCAGGCCAGGCTGGTGCTGGTGCGGGCCCGGCGGGGCGAGCGGGGCGTCCGGTGGGACCGGGAGGCGCGCGAGGTCGCGGCGCTGCTGCACGCGGAGCGGATCGACGACGCCCCGCTCGCGCTCGCGCTGGCGGCCGAGCGGTCGGCGTCGTCCGAACGGTCCGCGCTGCTCGCCGCGGCCGCCACCTACCGCTCCGGTCGCCCCGCCCTCGTCCGGGCCAGCGGCTGGTGGGCCACCGCCCTGGCCCGCGACGACGACGGCGACAGCGGCGGCGTGCTGCGGGCCTGCGCGCGCGGCCTGGACGCGCTCGACGAGCACCGCACCACCCTCGGCAGCACCGAGCTGCGCGCGCTGGCCACCGGGCACGGCAGCGAGCTGGCGGCGCTCGCGCTGCGGCACGCCGCGGCGGGTGCCGGCGGGCCGCGCGCGCTGTTGCGGTGGAGCGAGCGGTGGCGGGCGACCGCGCTCGCCCAGCCGCCGGTCACCCCCGGCGACGAGCCGGTGCTGCCGTCGCTGGCGGCCCTGCGCGACAACGGACGCCGCCTCGCCGAGGCCCGCGCCGGCGGTGAGCCCACCGACCAGCTCGACCAGGAACGCCGCCGTCTCGAGCGGGCCGTGCGCGCCGAGCACCACCGGCAGTCCGGGGCGGTCGCCGTGGCCGAGCACCTCGACGTCGACCACCTCGTCACCGAGGTCGGCGACGGCTGCCTGGTCGAGCTCGTCGACGTCGACGGCGTCGTGCACGTCATCGTCGTGCACCGCGGCAGGGTCCGCCGCGCGGTCGCCGGGACGACGGCCGACGCGCTCGCCCTCACCGGCTCGGCGGCGTTCGTGCTGCGGCGCGCGGCGCGCGGGAGGCCGTTCGCGCCGGGCGACCTCGGGCAGCGGCTGCAGGACACGATCCTCGGGCCGGCCGCCCGGCTGCTGCCCGAGGGCCCGGTCACCGTCGCGCCGACGAGCCGGTTGCACGGCGTCCCGTGGGCGCTGCTGCCGGCGCTGGCCGGGCGGCCGTTCGCCGTCGTCCCGTCGGCCGCGCAGTGGTTGCGGGCGCGGGCCGTGCCGGTGCCCGCCGCGCGCCCCGGCGACGTCGTCCTGCTGGCCGGGCCCGGCCTCGGAACCGGCGGCGCCGAGGTGCCGGTGCTCGCGCAGCGGCGCCCGGACGCCGTCCTGCTCGACGGGGCGGACGCCACCGTCGCCGCGTCGATGACCGCCCTCGACGGCGCCCGGCTCGCGCACGTCGCGGCGCACGGCAGGTTCCGTGCCGACAGCCCGCTGTTCTCCGCCCTCGAGCTGGCCGACGGCCCGCTCACCGTGCACGACCTCGAGCGGCTGCGGGTCGCCCCGCACCGGGTGGTGCTCTCGGCCTGCGAGTCCGGCGTGCTCGCGCCGGTCGGCGCCGAGGAGCTCCTCGGCCTCGCCTCGGCCCTCTTCGCGCTCGGCACCGCCGGCCTCGTCTGCAGCGTCGCCGAGGTCGACGACGCCGCGACCGCTGCGCTGATGGTCGACCTCCACGCCCACCTGGACGCCGGCCTCGACCCCGGCGCCGCGCTGCACGCCGTCCGGGCCGCGGCGCCGGGCGACCCGACCGCGACGGCGTTCGTGGCGCTCGGGGTCTGATCCGCGCTCGGCGCCGTCCCCGGCCTCTCCTAGAGTTCCGCCATGACCACACCCCCCTCGTCGCCGGACGTCCGCGCCGCCATCGACGCGCTCGCGGAGCACGAGGCCTGGGCGATCATCCGGCGTTCGACCCGGGCGGGCGACCGCGACACCGTGGGCCTGGTCGGCGGTGCGCGCACCGAGGTCGCCTCGATCCTCGACGTCCCGCTGGACGAGGGCGTCCCGCAGGACGGCCACATCGCCGACCGGCTGGTGGCGATCCCGTTCCGCCAGGTCGCCGAGCGCGGCTTCGAGGCGCACGACGACGGCACCCCGCTGGTCGTGGTCGACATCGCGACCGAGCGCGAGTTCTCCGTCGCCGAGGTGATCGACGCGATCGACGAGGTGCCGGTCGAGTTCACCGACCGCGGCGGCTTCGAGACCGACGACGAGGAGTACGGCCGGCTGGTCGGCTCGATCATCGCCGACGAGATCGGGCAGGGCGAGGGCGCCAACCTCGTCATCGGTCGGCACTACCGGGCGCAGGTCGCCGACTGGGGCCGCGACAAGGCGCTCGCGGTGTTCCGCCGCCTCCTCGAGCGCGAGCGCGGTGCCTACTGGACCTACGTCTTCTTCACCGGCGACCGCTACCTGATCGGTGCCAGCCCGGAGCGGCACGTCAGCGTGCACGGCGGCGACGTCCGGATGAACCCGATCAGCGGCACCTTCCGCATCCCGTCGGCGGACGACGGGGGTGACGCCCGCAAGCAGCTCCTCGACTTCCTGCACGACGAGAAGGAGATCTACGAGCTCTTCATGGTCGTCGACGAGGAGCTCAAGATGATGTGCGACATCTGCCACGAGGGTGGCCAGGTGCTCGGGCCGTTCCTGAAGCCGATGAGCCGTCTGGTGCACACCGAGTACCTCCTCGCCGGCCGCACCGACCGCGACCCGCGCGAGGTCCTGCGCGACACCATGTACGCCGCCACCGTCACCGGGTCACCGGTCGAGAACGCCTGCCGGCTCATCAAGCAGTACGAGAGCGTCGGCCGCGGGTACTACGGCGCGGCGCTCGCGATCCTCGGGCGCGACGAGGTCGGCGGCGCGGTCGTCGACAGCCCGATCGTGATCCGCACCGCCGACGTCGACCTCGAGGGCCGGCTCACCGTCACCGCGGGCGCGACGCTGGTGCGCGACTCCGACCCCGCCCACGAGGTGGCCGAGACGCACGCCAAGGCGGGCGGCATCCTGTCGGCGTTCGGGCTGGTGCCGCCGGCACCCGTGCCGAGCACCAACCTGGCCGAGCTCGTCGCCGACGAGGACGTCCTGCTCGCGCTCAACGCCCGCAACCGCCGGCTCAGCGCGTTCTGGCTGCGCGACCAGATGGGCTCGCCGCCCGACCCGCGGCTGGCCGGCAAGCACGTCGTCATCCTCGACGGCGAGGACGACTTCGTGAACATGCTGCGCCACGTGCTCGGCGTCCTCGGCCTGACGTCGTCCGTGGTCAAGCACGCCGACTACGAGGCCGGGTGCCTCGACCGCGCCGACCTGGTGGTCGTCGGTCCCGGGCCCGGCGACCCCCGCGACGACGACGACCCGAAGATGGCCAAGCTGCGGCACGCCGTCGCCTGGCTGCTGGCCAGGCGGGCGCCGTTCCTCGCCGTCTGCCTGGGCCACCAGGCGCTGTGCCACGAGCTCGGCATCCCGCTGGCCTACAAGGACATCGTCTTCCAGGGCACCCAGTCGGCGATCGGTTTCGAGGGCCGCACCGAGCGGGTGGGCTTCTACAACACCTTCGTCGGCCGGGTCGGCCCCGACGACACCCTGCCCGACGGCGTCCGCGTCGACGTCGACCCCGAGACCGGCGACGTCCACCACCTGGCCGGCCCGCACTACCGCGGCATCCAGTTCCACGCCGAGTCGATCCTCACCGAGCGCGGCTACGACCTCCTCCACGAGATCGTCGGCTCCCTGCTCTAGGACCACGCTGACCCGTCACCTATCGGCGACGGGTCAGCGTCAATCTCGGACCGACCCGTCACCTATCGGCGACGGGTCAGCGCAGATCCCGGACCGACCCGTCACCTATCGGCGACGGGTCAGCGCAGATCCCAGACTGACCCGTCACCTATCGGCGACGGGTCGGCGTCGGGGTCAGGACGACGACGAGGTGGAGCGGGAGCCGTCGGCGCCCGTCGAGCCGCCGATCGCGCCGGCGGCGCCGCCGACCGACTTCTTGATCAGCGCCTCGAGGTCGAGACCGGTCGTGGTCTTGAGCATCGACAGGGTCTGGACGACGTTGTCGGTGACCTGCTTGGGCAGCGCGCCGGCGCCGTCGGTGGAGACGACGGTGAGCTGGTCGATGGCGGCGATCGGGGCGGCGACCTCGCGGGCGATCTGCGGGAGCACCTCGATCAGCATCTGCAGCACCGCGGCGTCGTTGTAGTGGGCGAACGCCTCGGCCCGCTTGTCCATCGCCTCGGCCTCGGCGTGCCCGATGGCGAGGGTCGCGGCCGCGGTGGCCTCACCCTCGGCGCGGGTGGCGTCGGCCTCGGCGACACGACGGGCCTTCTCGGCCTCACCGCGCCGGGCGCCCTCGATGGCCTCGGCCTCGGCGAGCGCGGTGCGTCGCGACTTCTCGGCCTCACCCGACAGCCGGGCCTCCTCGGCCTTGGCCTGGGCCGAGGCGATGGTGGCCGCCTTGCGGGCCTCGGCCCCGGCGATCTCGGCGTTGCGGTTGGCCTCGGCCTCCTGCTCCAGCTTGTAGCGCGCCGCGTCGGCGGGCTTGCGCACCTGGGTCTCGAGCTGGCGCTCGGTCAGCGACGCCTGCCGGACCGCGACCTTCTCCTGCTCGGTGAGGATCGCCTGGTCTCGGTCGGCCTGCGCGAGCGGTCCGGCCGCCGCCGCCTGGGCGGAGGCCGCGTCCGTCTCGGCCTTGATCTCGGCCTGCTTGAGGGCGAGGGTCCGCTGGGCGACCGCGATCTCCTGCTCGGCGGCGATCTGCGCCTGCTCGGCGGCCTGACGGGCGTTGGCCTCCGCGATCCGGGCGGTCTGGCTGACCCGCGCCGCCTCCGGACGCCCGAGGTCGGCGAGGTAGCTGCCGTCGTCGGTGACGTCCTGGATCTGGAAGGTGTCGAGGATCAGGCCCTGCCCGGTGAGCGAGTTCTCGGACTCGTCGGCGACCCGCTGGGCGAACGCCGCACGGTCGCGGATGATCTGCTCGACGGTGAGCCCGCCGACGATCGAGCGGAGCGCACCGGCGAGCACCTCCTGGGTGAAGGCCTCGACGTCCTGCTGCTGGCTCAGGAACCGCTGGGCGGCGAGGCGGATCTGATCGGCGTTGCCGCCGACCTTGACGATCGCGACGCCCTCGACGTTCAGCTTGATGCCCTGGCCGGAGACGGCGCCGCGGATCTGCACCGAGATCCGCCGGCTGGACAGGTCGAGGGTCGCCTGCTTCTGCACGAACGGGATGACGAAGACGCCGCCGCCGAGCACGACCTTCTGACCCGAGAGGTCGGTGCTGAGCTGGCCGGTCTCGGGGTTGAGCACGGCCTTGCCCTTGCGGCCGGTGATGATGAACGCCTGGTTGGGCCCGGCAACCTTGTAGCGGCTGGTGACCAGGAGGACGACGAGCAGGAGCAGGACGACGAGGCCGATGATGGCGCCGAGGGCGGAGTCGAACACGGGGATCTCTCTTCTGTCGGGGTCTGGGGTGCCGTGGCTGCCCGGCAGTGCCGGCGATCGGCGTCGGTGGTGCGGCGTCGGTGGTCGGTGGTGGGGGTGGACGTCCGACAGGGCCGGGCGGTGGTCAGGAGTCGGTGCTCGGGAGCGCGTTCCACACCGGGGCGACCGTCACGGCCGTCGGTGACAGGACACCGGTCACGTGCACCCGCGTGCCGGCGTCGAGGACGACGTCGGCGCGGGCGTTGAGGCTGATCGTGTGGCCGCCGAGGTAGACCCGGACGTTGCCGAGGCCGTCGGCCGGGATGCCGGAGACGACCAGCCCCTCGTGCCCCACGACGTCGTCGGTGGCCGGGGTGTGGTCGGTGGCGCCGCCGCGCACCAGGCGGGTCAGCGCGGCGCCGAGGGCGCCGAAGAGGATGCCGGCGGAGAGACCGACCCCGAGGGTGACCGCGCCGGGGGCTCCGGCCTGCTCGGCGATCAGGCCGCCGAAGCCGAGCGCGGCGACGAACGAGCCGACGACCTCGGTCGAGAACCAGTCGCCGGAGAGCGCGTCGAGCCCCGGCAGCACGCCGCCGAGCAGGTCTCCGACGACCAGGGAGAAGGCGAGCACGACCAGTCCCGCGATGCCGAGGACGAGGTAGATGCTCACGCCCCTAAACCTACCCAGGAAGGTGTGCTTCGAACCGCCGATAGCGTGGCTCCCCGTGAGCCCTGCGCCGGACGTCGTCGTGGTCGACCACCACGACTCGTACACGTGGAACCTGGTGCACCTCGTCGCCGCGGTGACGGGCTCGCTGCCGGCCGTCGTCCAGCACGACGAGGTCGCCGCGCGCGACGTCCTGGCCTACTCCCACGTGGTGCTCTCACCCGGGCCCGGGCACCCCGACGACGCCGCGGACTTCGCCGTGGGGCGGGCCGTGCTGGCCGCGGCGACGCGCCCGGTGCTCGGCGTCTGCCTCGGCATGCAGGGCCTCGTGACGGCGTACGGCGGGCGGGTCGAGCGGGTCCGGCCGGCGCACGGCGAGGTCGCCCGGATCGACCACGACGGGCGCGGCGTCTTCACCGGCGTCGCCGACGGGTTCGAGGCGGTCCGCTACCACTCGCTCGCGGCGGTCGTCGTCCCCGAGGTGCTGGAGGTGTCGGCCCGCTCCGGCGACGGCGTCGTGATGGGCGTGCGGCACCGGACCCTGCCGCTGGAGGGCGTGCAGTTCCACCCGGAGTCGATCCTGTCGCGGCACGGCGCCGCGCTGGTCGCGAACTTCCTGGCGGGTGCTCGATGAGCGACGCGGGCTCCCCGCGCGGCGCGGACGACGTGCTCGACCCGGCGGACGTGGCGGCCGCCTTCGCCGCGGTCGCCGCCACGCACCCGCGCTGCTTCTGGCTCGACGGCGGCGGCGCGCGCGAGTGGTCCGGACGGCGGTCGGTCCTCGGCTGGCTGGACGACGACGACGTGTCCCTCACCTACTCCGCGGCCCGGCGCGAGGTGACCCGCTGGGTCGCCGGCGACGCAGGCGGCGCGCTGGTCGGCACGGTCGTCGGCGACGACGTCTTCGCGGTGCTCGAGGCCGAGCTGGCGACGGGGGAGGGCCAGTGGTTCGGCTACCTCGGGTACGCCGCCCGCCCCGACCTCCCGGCCCCGCCCGATCCCACGCTGCCCGACGCGGTGTGGATGCGGCCCTCGCACGTGCGGATGTACGACCACCCGCCCGGCGAGGTCCGGCCGTCCCGGGGCGGCGACGTGCCCGGGAACGCCGGGAGCCCCCGGTCCACGGGGGACCCCGACTCCCCACCCGCCGCCTACGCCGCCGCGTTCGACCGCGTCCAGGAGCACCTCCACGCCGGGAACACCTACGAGGTCAACCTGACCCACCGGCTCGAGCGCGCCGGGCCGGCGGCGCCGGCGGGCCCGGCGGCGACCTACCTGCGGCTCCGCGCGCTCAACCCCGCGCCGTACGCCGGGTTCCTCCAGCACGACGTGCCGCGGGCGCGGGCGTGGCTGCTGGCGTCGAGCCCGGAGCGGTACGCCCTGGTGAGCGCCGACCGGGTGCTCGAGACGAAGCCGATCAAGGGCACCACCCCCCGCGGCGCGACGGCCGAGGAGGACGACGCGCTGCGCGACGAGCTCACGACGCACCCGAGGTACCGCGCCGAGAACCTGATGATCGTCGACCTGCTGCGCAACGACCTGGCCCAGGTCTGCGAGGTCGGGACGGTCACGGTGCCGGCGCTGATGGCGGTGGAGTCCTACGAGACGGTGCACCAGCTCGTCTCGACGGTCCGCGGCCGGCTCCGCGACGACGTCTCGACGATGGCCGCGCTCCGCGCGCTGTTCCCGGCCGGGTCGATGACCGGGGCGCCGAAGCTGCGCACGATGCAGGTGATCGAGGAGGTCGAGGCGACGCCCCGCGGTCCGTACGCCGGCGCGTTCGGCTGGGTCTCGGCCGACGGTCGCGCCGACCTCGGCGTCGTCATCCGCAGCCTGGTGACCGCCGGCGACGGCCGCTACACGCTCGGCACCGGCGGCGGGATCACCGTGCTGTCCGAGCCGGACGGCGAGTGGGCCGAGGCGCAGCTGAAGGCGGAACGGCTGCTGCGCGCGCTCGACCAGGCCGCCCGGTGAACCACGCCCGGTGATGCACGCCCGGTGAGGCACGCCCGGTGATGCACGCCCGGTGAAGCACGCCCGGTGAACCCGCCCGGGGCCCGGCCGAGGGCTCTGCCCGCGGGCCGCTCGGCGCTCAGCCGGTGAGGTCGGACTCGGCGGCGTGCGTGGCCAGCCCGGCCATCACCGTGCGCACCCCGCGGACGACGGCGGCGCGGTCGAACGGCGACGGGTCGAGGGCGTTGACGACCTGGACCAGGTCGCCGGTCTGCACGAACGCCGTGACGGCGAGGGTGTCGTCGGCGGTGACGTCGACGATCAGCCGGACGTCGTCGGCGTCGGGCACCTCGGGCGTGGTCACCTCGGTCGTCGCACCTTCGGCCAGCACGCCGAAGGTCTTCATCAGGTCGTCGAGGGAGCCGGCGAAGAGCTGGTAGTTGACGTCCATCGCCGGGCCGCCGTCCTCCTGCGGCGTGAACGAGCACAGGGGCGACTCGGCGGTGCCGGTGCGGGTGTCGAAGGTGGCGCCGAACGCGGTCGAGACCGCGGCGGTGTCGAGGCCGTCGCAGGGGTTCCAGAGGGCGGGGGCCTCGGTCGGCATCGTCGGCCGGGGACCGGCGGGCTCGTCGTCGCCGGAGCAGGCGGCCAGCGCGGCCGTGAGCGCGAGCAGGCCGGCCGCGGCGGCGATCGGGCGGCTACGCATCGGGTCGTCCAGGGAGCACGAGGACCAGCCTCGCACCCCCGCCGGGGGACTCGGTCGCCGTGACCGACCCGGAGTGTCGCTCGACGACCTGGCGCACGATCGACAGCCCGAGCCCGGAGCCGGGCATCGAGCGGGACTCCTCGGTGCGCCAGAACCGGTCGAAGACCTTCTCGCGCTGGTCCTCGGGGATGCCGGGGCCCTGGTCGTCGACGGTGAGGACGCCGACGCCGTCGCCGGCCCCCAGCCGCACCGTGATCCGCCCGCCCGACGGGCTCCACTTCGCGGCGTTGTCGAGCAGGTTGGTGACGGCCCGCTCCAGCGAGCCGGCCTCGCCGACCACGTACCAGCGGTCGGTGACGACGTCGAAGGTCACGTCGATCGCGCGCCGCCGGACCCGGGCGGCGGCCATCTCGACGACCTCGCTGAGGTCGATCTCGCCGACCACCGGCGCGAGCGGCTCGTCGCGGGCCAGCTCGGTGAGGTCGCCGATGAGCGTGGTGAGCTCGTCGATCTGCGCGCGGATGTCGTCGAGGAGCTCGACGCGGGCCTGCGGGTCGATCGCCTTCTGGTCGTGGTCGGCCTGGGTGAGGAGGTCGACGTTCGTGCGCAGCGACGTGAGCGGGGTGCGCAGCTCGTGCCCGGCGTCGGTCACGAGCCGGCGCTGGCGGTCGCGGGACGCCGACAGCGAGACCAGCATCGCGTTGAACGCCGTCGCCAGGCGGGCCACCTCGTCGGCGCCCTCCACGGGCAGGGGGTCGAGCTCCTCGGTGCGGGCGATCTGCTCGACGGCGGTCGTGAGCCGGCGGACCGGTCGCAGGCCGTTGCGCGCGACGCCCCACCCGGCGATGCCGGCGCCGAGGACGCCGAGCAGGCCGAAGAGCAGGCTGACCCCGCCGAGGCGCGCCAGCACCTCCCGCTGGTCGTCGAGCGACTCGGTGATGACGAGCGCCTCGCCCTCCACGATCGGGACCGCGACGACCCGCCGCTCCTCGCCGTTGACGACCAGGGTGCGCACGCTCAGGTCGAGCTCGCCGGCCGCGACCGCGATCTCGGGGTCACCGGCCTTGAGCGGGAGGTCGGTCTCGTTGAGCGGCGGTCCGGTGCCGCCGTCGCCGGCGGCGACCCGGTACAGCTGGACGTCCGAGGCGTTCGCGAGGTACTTCGGCAGCGAGATGTTGCCGCTGTTGCGGAACTCCTTGGCGGTCGCGTGGGCGCGGTCCTCCAGGGAGTCGTCGAGCTGCGACTGCAGCTGGATCCGCGCGGTGATGTAGACGCCGGCCGACAGCACCGCGACCGCGATCCCGACCGCGATCGTGGTCAGCAGCGTCACGCGGCTGGCGAGCGAGCGCCGGTAGTGCCACCGCGCCTCGGGGGCCGGGAACGCGTCGGCGGGTGAGGCCTCCGGCTCGCCGTCCGGCGTCGTGCTCACGCGGTCACGACTCCTTCAGCACGTAGCCGACCCCTCGCACGGTGTGCAGCAGGCGCGGCTCCTCGCCGGCCTCGGTCTTGCGCCGCAGGTAGCCGACGTAGACCTCGAGCGAGTTGGCCGTCGTGGGGAAGTCGTAGCCCCAGACCTCCTCGAGGATGAACGAGCGGTCGAGCACCCGGCGCGGCCGGCGCAGGAACAGCTCCAGCAGGGTGAACTCGGTGCGGGTCAGGTCGATCGCCCTGTCGCCGCGGCGGACCTCGCGGGTGGCCAGGTTCATGGTGAGGTCGGAGAAGACCAGCGACTCCTCGACGTCGCCCTCGACCGGGACGGCACGGCGCAGCAGCGCGCGCAGCCGGGCGAGCAGCTCGGGCAGCGCGAACGGCTTGGCGAGGTAGTCGTCGGCGCCGGCGTCGAGACCCTCGACGCGGTCGCCGACGGCGTCGCGCGCGGTGAGCACGATGATCGGGACGTCGTTGCCCGCGGTGCGGAGGGCGCGGGTGGCCTCGAGCCCGTCGAGCCGCGGCATCATCACGTCCATCACGACGACGTCGGGAGCGAGCGCGCCGATCCCGGCGAGCGCCTCGGCGCCGTCGGAGGCGAGGTGGACGTCGTAGCCGTTGAACTCTAGGGAACGGCGCAGGGACTCGCGGACCGCCTTGTCGTCGTCGACGACGAGCACGCGCGGCTTGGACGGTGCAGACACAGCGACACTGTGGCACGGCGCCCTGAACGGCGTCTGAGAGTCAGGCGTAGGAGCGTGCCAGCGCCGCCGCGCGGGCGCCGTACCCGCCGCCGAAGAGGCAGGCGTGGACGAGCAGCGGGAAGAGCTGGAAGAGGCCGACCCGGTCCTCCCAGCCGGCGGCGAGCGGGGCGACCTCCTGGTAGCCGTCGAGGACGCGCGGGAGGTTCTGGAGGCCGAAGAGGGCGAGCATGGCGAGGTCGACCTCGCGGTGGCCGCCGTGCGCGGCGGGGTCGATGACCGACGCCCGCCCCTCGAGACCCCAGAGCACGTTGCCGTTCCAGAGGTCGCCGTGCAGCCGGGCCGGCGGCTCCTCGGGCACCAGCGCCGGCAGGCGCCGGACGACGGCCTCGACCGCCGCGGCGTCGTCGGCGGTGAGGGCGCCGCGGTCGCGGGCGAGCTTGGCGTAGGGGAGGAGCCGGCGGACGGCGTAGAACTCCGCCCACGTGGACGCCGTGCGGTGCGGGAGCGGCAGCCGCCCGATGAAGCCGTCGTGGTCGGCGCCGTGCGCCGGGGCGCCGGCGGCGTGGGTCGCGGCGAGCCGGCGTCCGAACGCCGCGGCGTCGTCGGCGGTGGGGCGGCCCGGCTCGACCCAGGCGAGGATCAGGCAGTCGGCGTCGACGGCGAGCACGTCGGGCACGTGGACGCCGCCGGGCACCTCGGCGAGCCAGCGCAGCCCGTGCGCCTCCTGCTCGAAGAACCCCGCCGGGGCCTGCGACAGCGTCTTCATCAGCGCGGTGGAGCCGTTGCTGAGGCGGAGCTTGGTGGCGGTCGCGACGTCACCGCCGGCCACCGGGGCCGTCGAGACCACCGCGGCGTCCAGCAGGGCCTCGGCGCGGCGCGCGAGCCCGGGCTGCCGCGTCATCGGCCCAGCGACGTGACGAGGTCGGAGACGATCGCGTCACCGCAGCGTTCGACCATCGCCAGCACCTCCTGGAATCCGCGGTCCCCACCGTAGTACGGGTCCGGGACGTCGGCGCCGCGATCCTCGGGGTCGAACGACCGGAACAGCCGCACCCGGTCGGTACCGCCCGGGCCGCCGGTACCGCCGGGGTCGCCAGGGCCGCCGCCGATGTCGGCCAGGTTGGCCGCGTCCATCGCCAGCAGCAGGTCGTGGTCGTCGCGCCAGGTCGCGGCGAGCTGCCGCGCCCGGTGGTCGCTCCCGTCGTAGCCGGCGGCGGCGAGGGTGGCGGCCGCCCGGGGGTCCATCGGGTTGCCGACGTGCCAGCCGCCGGTGCCACTGCTGGCGACCGTGACGACGTCGGCGAGCCCGGCGGCCGCGACCTTCGCGTCGAGCACGACGTGCGCCATCGGCGAGCGGCAGATGTTGCCGAGGCAGACGAGGCCGATGCGGTAGCGGCCGGCCTCGCGGGGCGCGGGCAGGCTCATCGCCTGTCGTCGGGCTCGCCGAACGCGCCGTCGACCACCCAGGTGACCAGCGTGATGACGATCGCGCCGCCGACCGCGGTCCAGAAGCCGTCGACCCGGAACGGGATGCCCAGCCCGTCGGCCAGCGCGCCGGTGAGCATCAGCACGGCGGCATTGATGACCAGCAGGAACAGGCCCAGCGTGAGGATGATCAGCGGGATCGACAGGAACGTCAGCAGGGGCTTCACGAACGACGTGATGATGCCGAGGATCGCCGCGACGAGCAGCAGCGGGACGAGGTTGTGCTCGACCTCGGCCCAGCCCTGCTTCGGCCCGCCGGTGAAGGCGATGCCGTCGAAGAACCAGGCGGCCGCCGCCACGCCGAGTGCCGTCGTGACCAGCCTGAGGAGGATCCGCATGGGACGAGTCTGGCAGGTCGGGCGGTGGGCCCGTCGGCAGATCTGGCGCCGGTCGGTGGTCGTGAGGTCGGCAGCGCCTCAGAGCCGGAGCGCCTCGATGATCTCGTGCTCGGCGTCGTCGAGGTGCGCCCGGAGGAAGGCGAGGGCGCCGTCGACGTCGTCGTGCTCCAGGAGGCGGACCAGCGCCACGTGGGAGTCGGCCTGGTCGTGGGCGTTGCGGGCGATCCGCTCGACCTGGGCCAGCGCGAGCTTGAGCTCGACGACGAGGTTCTCGGCCATCGCCACCAGGCGCGGGCTGCCCGCGAGGCCGACGAGCGAGACGTGGAAGGCGAGGTGGAGCGCGTTGAGCGACTGGTAGGTGCCCTCGGCGCGGACGGCGTCGGTGTAGGTCCGCAGCGACGTGCGGACGTGGTCGCGGGCCTCCTCGGAGGCGTCGAGCCAGCGCGCGACGCCGGCGCCCTCCAGCACCCAGCGCGCGCGGCAGACGTCGCGCACCGAGCCGGCCTCCGGGGTCGAGACGTGCACACCGCGGTGCGGCTCGCGGGTGGCGAGCCCCTCGGCGACCAGGGTGCCGAGCGCCTCGCGGATCGTCGGGCGGGAGACACCGAGCGACTCGGCCAGGGCCACCTCGCGCAGCGCCGTCCCGCTCTCGATGTCGCCCTCGAAGATCGCCCGGCGCAGCTCCTCGGCGGCGCGGTCGACGGTCGAGGTGTGCTCGACGTGGAGCGTCGCGAACGGCCCGACGGGGCCGGCAGCGGTGCTCATGGCGCCCATCATGCCGGGTCGGGACGGCCGTGCGGTGTCGACGGCTTGTCTGCGGGGCGTTCGTGCGTCACCATGGTGTTGTCAGATTGTCTGACAATCGCGGGCGAACGTGAGGGAGTGTCGATGAGCGAGCTGGACTGGGGTCGCCACTACGTGGCCGTCGAGCCGACCCACTTCAGGATCGACTACGCCATCAACCCGTTCATGGATACCGACGTCCAGCCCGACGCGCCACTGGCGTGGCGCCAGTGGCACGACATGGTCGGGACCCTGCGTGGTCTCGGTGCGGTCGTCGACGTGCTGCCGCAGCGGTCTGACGCCCCCGACATGGTCTACGCGATGAACCTTGGCCTCGGCGTGGTCCGTCCCGGCCCCGACGGGCCGGCGCCCCACGTGGTGATGTCGCACATGCGCTACCCGCAGCGGCGGATGGAGACCCGCTCCGCGCAGGCCTGGTTCGCCGAGCACGGCTCCACGACGTCCTACGTCGGCCGCGACGGCGTCGGCGCGCACCTCGAGGCCGGCGACGCGTTCGCCTTCGGCGACGCGCTGGTGGTCGGCTACGGCCCCCGCACCGAGGAGCTGGCCCTCAAGCACTTGGCCACCGACCTCGGCGTCCGGGTCCGGGGCCTGCGGATCACCCACCCCGGCATGTACCACCTCGACCTGGCCTTCTGCCCGCTCGACGACCGCCGGGCGCTGGTCTGCCCCGCCGCGCTCGACGACGCCTCGGCCGCGGCCCTGCTCGACCTCGTGCCCGAGCCCCTCGTGCTCACCGAGCAGGAGGCGCTGACGACGTTCTGCGCCAACTCCGTGGTCGTGGGGCGCACGGTCGTCATGCCGGCGTGCCCGGACCGGGTGCGGGCCAGGCTCGAGGAGTGGGGCTTCGAGGTCGTCGTCGTCGACGTCTCGGAGTTCCACAAGGGCGGCGGCTCCGTCCGCTGCCTGACCAACCCCGTCGACATCACCCTCGGCCGCGACCTGCCGCTGGTCCCCGGCGGCGAGGTCGTCCTCCCGCCGGAGTAGTCCTAGGCCGTCGGTGCCCAGCTGCCGTGGAAGCCGGCCGGCACCCGGCCGGGCAGGTGCACGGTGGCGACGTCCTCGAGCGTGCCGGCGTCGAGCACCACCAGGTCGCTGAGCCCGCGGGCCAGGTCGTGCACGTAGCCCATCAGGACGCCGTCGTCCTCGGGCGCGTCGGCCGAGGACGGCACGAACGTCATCTCGCCGGCGAGCCGGCCGGCGCCCAGCCGCCGCTCCCGGGTGGTGCCGGTGACCGTGTCGTGCTTGAGGACGGCGTCGCCCAGCCGGCCGTCGGTGAACCCGACCGTGTAGCCGTAGCGGTGCCGCCGCCCGGTGAGCCGCTCGTCGTGGCGCGGGAACTCCTGGGAGTGCTCGTCGAAGCGGTGCTCGCGGGCCTTGCCGGAGGCGAGGTCGAGGGTGAAGCGCACGAGCGAGGCCGGCCCCTCGTCCGGCCCGTCGAACCGGGTCGCGAACATCCGGTCGTGACGGACGGCGTCGATCACCACCTCGCCGGTCTCGGGGACCTCGAAGGCGTTGAGGGTGTGGAAGACGTAGCAGGGGTCGATGTCGAACCAGCGCACGGCCGACCCGTCGGCGGCGTCGCGGGGGAGCAGCCCGATGCGGGCGGGGTAGTCGTCGTCCCAGGAGTACGGCAGCTGGGTCGGCACGTCCCGGCCCCGCGTCATCGCCTCGACGACCCGGTCGGAGACCGGGTTGCGGCCGACGACGCGGTTCAGCGCCAGCCGCGCCGGCAGCCGGAGCGGGCGGGGCACCTTCCCGGCCACCATGTCGATGTCGAAGGTGACCGGCAGGTCGTAGACCACGACGTGGTGCTCGGTGAGGGCGCAGTCGTGCATCATCGGGCTGCCGTGCACCTCGATCTCGACCTGGTGGCGGATCGCGCCGGTGGTGTCGAGCACGGAGTAGTCGACCCGGTTGCCGCGGGTCCAGGAGTACGAGATCGCGTGCAGCTCGCCGGTCTCGGGATCCTCGTGCGGGTGGGCGGTGTAGCCCGCGCGGAGGTCGCCTGCGAAGCCGCAGCGGCCGACCGTGTCGAGCTCGTCGGTCAGCTCGTACGGCGGCGAGCCGGCCTCGACCAGCGCCATCGTGCGCCCGGCGTGCTGCACGACGTTCGTGTTGGGTGCGAAGTCGCCCTCCCTCGGGCGGACCCACCGGTTGCGGTACCACCGGGCCTGGCCGTCCTCGAGGCGGACGCCGTGGACCATGCCCTCGCCGAGGAACCAGTGGTAGCCCTCGGCGGCGAGCGTGGCGGGGTCCTGCGACGGGTTGGGGCCGATCCGCAGGTAGCGGCCGTCGAGGTGCGACGGCAGGGTGCCGGTCACGGTGAGGTCGAGTGCGGTGACCTCCTCGGTGACGGGGGCGAACTCGTCCTGCAGGTACCGGGTCACGGCGGCTCCTCATAACGGTGTTATCAGAGGACCATAACGCCGTGATGGCACCATGGCAAGGGTGTCCGACGAGCCCGACCTGCGCCGCCGCCTCCTCGACGTCGCCGCCGACGTCCTCGCCGAGGAGGGGCCCTCGGCGCTGACCGCCCGCCGGCTGACCCGCGAGGCCGGCACGTCGACGATGGCCGTCTACACGCACTTCGGCGGCATGCCCGCCCTGGTGCGCGCGATCGTGGCCGACGGCTTCGCCCGGCTGCACGCCCGGGTCGACGCCGTCCCGGTCACCGACGACCCGGTCGCCGACCTCGCCGCGATGGCCGCGGCGTACCGCGCCCACGCCCTGGCCCACCCGCACCTGTACGCCGTGATGTTCGGCGCGACGACGCTCGGCAGCTTCCGGCTGAGCCACGAGGAGCAGCAGGTCGGGATGGCGGCGTTCGACCAGCTCGTCGACGGCGTCCGCCGGGCGATGGACGCCGGCGTCGTGCGCCGCGGCGACCCGGCGTCGGTGGCCGGTCAGCTCTGGACCGCCCTGCACGGATACACGATGCTCGAGCAGTCCGGCCTCCACCGGGTGGTGGACGACCCGGAGACCGGGCTCCTCCAGCCGCTGATGGCGAACCTCGTCGCCGGCCTCCTGGTCGACCCCGGCGGCCCCGGCGCCGGGTAGCCTCGCGCGGGTGTTCCCGGTCGGTGGTGTGGGCGTCATGCTCGTCGGCGTCCTCGTCGCCGGCGTCGTCTGCGTCCTGGTCGCCCTGGTCCTGGCGGGGCGGCTCGGACCGGTGACGGCCGTCGCGGTCGGCGGCCTGCTCTGGTCGATCGCGATCATCGGGCTGATCACCCTGCTGCCCGCCACCGCGGCGCCCGGGATCGTGTCGGCCGAGGGGCGCCTCGGCACCTGCTCGTGGGACATCGGCGGACCGGCGCCGGACGGGTTCTGGATCTTCTCCGGCGGCCAGCGGCTGCTCAACACCGTGGTCTTCGTGCCGTCCGGCGCCCTCCTGGTGGTCGCCGCCGCCCGCGCCGGGAGGGCGGCGCTCGCGCTGGTGCCGGTCGGGCTGGCGCTGCTGGCGGCGTACTCCGTCGCCATCGAGTGGACCCAGCTCGAGCTGGCCCGGATCGACCGGGCGTGCGACGTCACCGACATCATCGACAACGTCACCGGCGCGGTCGTCGGGGTCGGCCTCGGGGTCGTGCTCGCGATGATTCTGCGGCCGTGGCGCGGTCGTCCCAACCATGACTGATCAGCGCAGGCTCGTCGTCACCCAGAACACCACCCTCGACGGCGCGATCCAGATGCTCGACGACTGGTTCGACGACCAGCGGGGCGTGGACGACCCGGAGTTCCTGGCCGAGAACCACCGCCAGGACGCCGCCGCCGACGCCCTGCTCGTGGGACGGCAGACCTTCACCGACTTCCGCGGCTACTGGCGCGACCTCGAGGACGACGCCACCGGGATCTCCGACTACCTCAACGGGGTCGAGAAGTACGTCGTGTCCTCCACGCTGACCGACGACGACCTCGACTGGCAGCACTCCACGGTGCTGCGGGGCGACGTGGTCGAGGAGGTGCGGGCGCTGAAGGACCGTCCGGGCAGGGACATCGTCTGCACCGGGAGCCTCACCCTGCTGCCGGTCCTGGTCGGCGCGGACCTCGTCGACGAGTACCGCCTCTTCGTGTACCCCGTCGTGCAGGGTCGCGGCACCCGGCTCTTCCCCGACGGTCACCGCGCGTCCGGGCTGCGGCTGCTCGAGGCCCGCTCCTTCGCGACGGGCGTGGCCCTGCTGAGGTACGCCGCCCACTAACGTTCGTGGCATGGCCCACCCGCAGCCGCGCGCGAACATCGCCCGGATCCCCGCCTACGTCCCCGGGAAGCCGCCGAGCACCCGGCCCGGGACGACGGCGTACAAGCTCTCCAGCAACGAGAACCCGTACCCGCCGCTGCCCGGCGTCGTCGAGGCCGCCTCGGCCGCCGTGGCGACGATGAACCGCTACCCCGACATGGGCGGCGTGGCGCTGTACGCCGCGCTCGCCGAGCGGCTCGGCGTCCCGGTCGACGACCTCGCGACCGCCACCGGGTCGGTCGGGCTGATCTACCAGGTCGTCACCGGGTTCTGCGAGCCCGGCGACGAGGTGATCTACGCGTGGCGGTCCTTCGAGGCCTACCCGATCGCCGTCACGGCGGCCGCCGCCACGTCGGTCCAGGTGCCGCTCCTCGCCGACGGCCGCCACGACCTGGCCGCCATGGCGGCCGCGATCACCGACCGGACCCGCGTCGTCATGGTCTGCACCCCCAACAACCCCACCGGCCCGGCCGTCACGCAGACCGAGCTCGACGACTTCCTCGCCCGCGTGCCCGAGCACGTCGTGGTGGTCGTCGACGAGGCCTACCTCGAGTTCGTGCGGATGGACGACGCCGTCGACGGTGTCGCGACCTACCGCGCGCACCCCAACGTCGTGCTGTTCCGCACGTTCTCGAAGGCCTACGGGCTGGCCGGCTTCCGTGTCGGGTACGCCGTGAGCCAGGCCCCGATCGCCTCCGCCCTGCGTGCGGTGTCGCTGCCGTTCGGCGTGTCCGCGGTCGCGCAGGCCGCCGCCATCGCGTCGCTGGCCGCCGAGGCCGAGCTCCTCGAGCGGGTCGAAGCGCTGGCCGTCGAGCGCACCCGCGTGCGCGACGCGCTGCTCGCCCAGGGCTGGGACATCCCCGATGCCCAGGGCAACTTCGTGTGGTTCCCGCTCGGCGACCGCGCCGGCGAGCTCGCCGCGGCGACCGACGCCGTCGGCGTCACCGTCCGCCCGTTCGCCGGCGACGGCGTCCGCGTCTCGATCGGCGAGGTCGAGGCCAACGACCGGCTGATCGAGGTCGCCGCGACCCTGCGCTGACCCACCACCGCGCCCCGGGGGGCGCGGTGGGTGGGCGTCCGGCTCAGTGCGCCGCCGCGTCGGCGGACGTCGTGTCCCGCTCCGGTCGCCGGTCCATCTCGCGCCAGCGCGGGTCGACGGCGGGCAGCATCGTGGCCGCCAGGTACGCGGCGCCGCACGCGCCCATGGCCACCGCCAGGCCCCCGGCGTCGAAGAGGACGCCGCCGACCAGGCCGCCGAGCGGCATCAGGGCCCAGCACATCGCGCTGGTCAGCGAGGAGACCCGGCCGACGAGGTGGGCGGGGATCCGCTCGAAAACCACCGCCCCCAGCACCGGGTTGATGAACCCCGAGGCGAACCCGGCGACGACGAACACCGCGACGACGCCGGCCATCGGGGTGTCCACGACGAAGACGGCGAAGCGGGGGAGACCGCACAGGAGGAACGCGAACAGGTAGGTCCGGAAGCGGGGCAGCCGGGCCGCGAACGTCGCCGCGCAGGCGGCGCCGAGGGCCGAGGAGCCGCTCATCACCGCGAACAGCAGGCCGAGCGCGGCGGCGCCCTCGCCGGACTCGATCGACCACACCGGCATCAGCACCGAGGACCACGCCGCGTCGAGGAGGTTGGTCACCGCGACCATCACCGAGATGCCGAGCAGCAGCGGGTCGCGACGCAGGAAGTCCCAGCCCTCGCGGAGCTGGACGAGGTAGGTCGGCGGGTCGACGGGGTCGGCTGGGCCGGCGGGGCCGGCGGCGAGGTCGGCCTCGGTGCGGGGCTCGATGCCGGCCGTCGCCCGGGCCAGCACGACCGCGGACAGGCCGAAGCTGAGCGAGTCGACGAGCAGCGCGTCCTGCGCGCCGAGGGTCGCGACGAGGACGCCGGCCAGCCCGGCGCCCAGCATCGACGCCGTCCGCTCGACGGTCGCGGAGAGCCCGGTCGCGCGCTCCATCGGGATCCCGGCCGAGGCGACCAGGGCCGGCACCATGGCGGCCTTGGCGCCGTCGCCCGGCCCGCGCAGCGCCCCCGCACCGGCCACGAGGGCCAGGAAGCCGGGGAACGACAGCAGCCCGAGGTCGAACAGCAGCGGGATCGCGGCCACCACGACGAGCGAGAGCAGGTCGCAGGTGATCGCCACCCGGCGCGCGCCGACCCGGTCGATCACCGGTCCGCCGAGCACCTTGAAGACGACCAGCGGCAGCATCTCGGCGAGCGCCACCAGGCCGGTCTGCGTCGCGCTCCCGGTCTGCTCGAGGACGAACAGCGGGATCGCGATCATCGACACCCGGGTGCCGGTGAGCGAGAGCGCCTCCGCGGTCAGCCAGCCGTAGAGCGGGCGCCTCACGGCGGGTCGGCCAGGTCCGCCCCCGGCGTGGTGTCGTACTCCTGGCCGGGGCGGGGGAAGACGTGGACCTGGACGACGACGGCGCGCGCGTCGGGGTCGTCGTCGTCCTCGAGGGCCTCCATGAGTTCGCCGATGCTCCGCCGCAGGCGCACGGCCTGGGTCGGCGTGATCCGGTGGATCCAGTCGTTGAACGACGTCGCGTCGCGCCAGGGCTCGGGGAGCAGCGGACCCTCCTCGACGGCCTGCTGCAGCCACTCGGCGTAGACCACGACGGCCGCCTGGAGGAACGCGTCGGCACTGTCGCCGGCCTCGGTGCCGGCCGGCCCGCCGGCCGTCCGGGTGGAGGTGTGCGCCGCCTTCCACCAGCGCTCCCGCCCGTTGCCGCGCTCCTCGTCGTCGACCACGAACCCGTGCTGGGCCAGCTGGCGCAGGTGGTACGAGGTCGCGCCGCTGTTGAGCCCGAGCCGGGTCGCCAATGAGGTCGCCGTCGCCGGCCCGTCGATGCGCAGCATCCCCAGCATCCGGAGCCGGACGGGGTGCGCGAGGGCGCGGAGCTGGTGCGGTTCGGGAGTGATCGAGGTGAGGTCCACGTCGCCACGGTACGATCGCAAAGAAGTATTTGCAATCATCTCTTTGCGGTCGGTGCGGCCGGGGCTGTAACTCACCGTTCGCACGACTTACCCGCCCGTGTCCGGGCGGGTAAGTGCGCGCAACGGTGAGTTACCCGCCCGGGCGGGCGCGCGCCCCCGACCCCGGCGTGGACGCCGTTACCGCCCGGCAACGCGGACCGGGCAGGGTGGGGGCATGTCGATCAAGGTCGCCCTGGAGCACCGGACCACCTACGACTTCGCCGAGCCCGTGCACGTCGGACCGCACGTCGTCCGGCTGCGGCCCGCGCCGCACACCCGGACGCCGATCGAGGCGTACTCGCTGACCGTCGAGCCGAGGAACCACTTCGTCAACTGGCAGCAGGACCCGTTCGGGAACTGGAACGCGCGGCTGGTCTTCCCCGAGAAGGTGAAGACCCTCGACATCACGGTCGGGCTCGTCGCCGACCTGATGGTGATCAACCCGTTCGACTTCTTCGTCGAGGAGTACGCCGAGCACTTCCCCTTCGCCTACGAGGACTCCCTCGCGGCCGACCTCGCGCCCTACCTGCGCCCCGTCGAGGACGCCGGCGCGGCCGACGCGTTCCGCCTCGCCCAGCCGCAGCCCGACCCGGGTGCCGGCACCCCGATCATCACCTTCCTCGCCGGGCTGAACGCCGCCGTCCATGCCGGGGTCGCCTACTCGGTGCGGATGGAGGCCGGCGTCCAGACCCCCGACGAGACCCTGGCGCGGGGGATCGGGAGCTGCCGCGACAGCGCCTGGCTCCTGGTGGCGCTGCTGCGCCAGCACGGCCTCGCGGCCCGGTTCGTGTCGGGCTACCTCGTGCAGCTGACCACCGACCCCGACGCGATGGTCGGCCTCGACGGCCCGTCCGGCCCGACGTCGGACTTCACCGACCTGCACGCCTGGGCCGAGGTCTACCTGCCGGGCGCCGGCTGGGTCGGGATGGACCCGACGTCGAGCCTGTTCGCCGGCGAGGGGCACATCCCGCTCAGCGCGACGCCGCGTCCGAGCAGCGCCGCGCCGATCAGCGGCGCCACCGACCCGGTCGAGGTCACCTTCTCCTTCCACAACGAGGTGCGCCGGGTCCACGAGGACCCCCGCGTCACCCGGCCGTACTCCGACTCGCAGTGGGCGCGCGTCGACGCGCTCGGCGCGGCCGTCGACCAGCGGCTCACCGACGGCGACGTCCGGCTCACGATGGGCGGCGAGCCCACGTTCGTCAGCCGCGACGACGCCACCACCGCGCAGTGGAACAGCGACGCCGACGGCCCCGAGAAGCGCGCGCTCGCGGCCGGGCTCGCCGAGCGGCTGCGCGAGACCTACGCCCGCGGCGGGGTCGTGCACCGCGGCCAGGGCAAGTGGTACCCCGGTGAGCCGCTGCCGCGCTGGAACATCGCGCTCCAGTGGCGCACCGACGGCCTCCCGCTCTGGCAGGACCCCTCGCTGCTCTCGGACCCGTGGGCCGACGCCCCGACGGACGCCGACCCGGGCGCCGTCGAGCAGGCCGAGGCGCTGGCCCGCCGCATCACGAAGGTGCTCGGGCTGCCCCCCGAGCACCTGCTGCCGGCCTACGAGGACCCGCTCGCCGCGCTCGCCTCCGAGGTCCGCCAGCCCGCCGGCGCCCGACCCGACGACGCCGCCGAGAAGGTCGACGCGCACGGGCTCGGCGTCCTCGACGCCGCCGTCGACACCCCGACCGGCTGGGTGCTGCCCGTCGTCACCGGCGAGGAGTGGACCAGCCCCGCCTGGACCTTCCGTCGCGGTCGGCTCGTGCTGCTCCCCGGCACGTCGGCCGTCGGGCTCCGACTGCCGCTCGACGCGATCGCGTGGCGCGACCCGGCGTTCGCGGGCGAGGCGTCGTACCTCGAGGCCGGGCCGCCGCTGGAGCCGCGGGTGCCGTCCGTGACCGTCGTCGACCCCGACGACGAGGGCACCACCGCGCTCGCCGTGGAGGCCCGCGACGGCCACGTCCACGTGTTCCTGCCGCCGACCGACCGGCTCGACGACTACGCCGACCTGCTCCGGCTCGTCGAGGTCGCCGCGCGCCGGATCGGCTGCCCCGTCGTGCTCGAGGGCTACGGCCCGCCGCCCGACCCGCGGCTGACCCAGCTCGTCGTGACCCCCGACCCCGGCGTCATCGAGGTCAACGTGCAGCCCACGACGAGCTGGGCCGAGCAGCGCGACCTCACCACCACGCTGTACGACGAGGCCCGCCGCGCGGGGCTGACCACGGAGAAGTTCGACCTGGACGGCCTCCACACCGGCACCGGCGGTGGCAACCACCTCACGCTCGGTGGGCGCGAGCCGGTCGACAGCCCGCTGCTGCGCCGTCCCGACCTGCTGGTCAGCCTGATCACCTACTGGCAGCGGCACCCGTCGCTGTCCTACCTGTTCAGCGGCCGCTTCGTCGGTCCGACGTCGCAGGCACCCCGGTTCGACGAGGGCCGTCCCGAGGCGACGTACGAGATGGAGATCGCCTTCGCCGAGATCGACCGGCTGGTCCGCGAGCAGCACGACGAGGGCCTCGAGCCGAGGCCGTGGCTGGTCGACCGGGCGCTGCGCCACCTGCTCACCGACCTGACGGGCAACACCCACCGCGCCGAGTTCTGCATCGACAAGCTGTACAGCCCCGACTCCTCGCGCGGCCGGCTCGGCCTGCTCGAGCTGCGCGGCTTCGAGATGCCGCCGCACGCCCAGATGGCCCTGGTCCAGGCGCTGCTCGTGCGCAGCCTGGTCGCGATGTTCTGGGAGCAGCCGTTGCGGGCACCGCTCGTGCGCTGGGGCACCCGCTTGCACGAGGACGCGCTGCTCCCGCACGGGGCGGCCGCCGACGTGGCCGAGGTCGTCGCCGACCTGCGCGCGGCCGGGATCGCCTTCGAGGAGGAGTGGCTGGCGCCGTTCGTCGAGTTCCGCTTCCCGCGGATCGGGGTCACCCGCCCCGGCGGCGTCGAGGTCGAGCTGCGTCAGGCGATCGAGCCGTGGCACGTGCTCGGCGAGGAGGCCACCGGCACCGGTACCGCCCGCTACGTCGACAGCTCGGTCGAACGGCTCCAGGTCGCCGTCCGCGGCTACGACCCGGCGCGGCACCTCGTCACCTGCAACGGCGTCCCGCTCCCGCTGGTCCCGGCCGGCCCCGGCCACGCCGGCGGCCACGTCGCCGGCGTCCGCTACCGCGCGTGGCAGCCCTCGTCGGCGCTGCACCCGAGCATCGAGGTGCACGCCCCGCTGCGCTTCGACGTCGTCGCCGTGCAGGACGGCGTCTCCGGCGTCAGCCTCGGCGGCGCGACCTACCACGTCGTCCACCCCGGCGGCCGCTCGTACGACGCCCCGCCGGTCAACGCCCACGAGGCCGAGGCCCGCCGCGCCAGCCGCTTCGAGCCGCACGGTCACACTGCCGGCGTCCTGGACGTCGAGGCGCTGCGCCGCGCCGGCCGGGCGGCCGCGTCCGACGAGTACCCCCACACCCTCGACCTGCGCCGCACCTGACGCCTCCACCCCCCTCGGCCGCTCCGGCGGTCGAGCCGCGGGGACTGGCGGGTCTCCGTCGGTCGAGCCGCGTCTCCGTTGGTCGAGCCGCGTCTCCGTTGGTCGAGCCGCGGGGACGGAGTCACCGCGAGTCGAGACCACTGCGAGGGCGCGGTCTGTGGGGCCCGGCCCGGGGGTCTCGACTCGGCTCACTGGCGCTCGCCGGCTCGACCAGCGGTGGGGGCTCTCCGTTGGTCGAGCCGCGGGGACGTAGTCACCGCGAGTCGAGACCACGGCGAGGGTGCGGTCTGTGGTGTGGGGCCCGGGGGTCTCGACTCGGCTCGCTGACGCTCGCCGGCTCGACCAGCGGTGGGCGGGTCTCTCCGTGGCTCGCGTGGGGGGTTGGGTCGCTCCGTTGGTCGAGCCGCGGGGACGGAGTCACCGCGAGTCGAGACCACTGCGCGGGGTGCGGTTTGTGGGGCCCGGCCCGGGGGTCTCGACTCGGCTCGCTGGCGCTCGCCGGCTCGACCAGCGGTGCGCGGGTCTCTCCGGTGCTCGAGCGGCGGGTTGGGTCGCTCCGTTGGTCGAGCCGCGGGGACGGAGTCACCGCGAGTCGAGACCACTGCGAGGGTGCGGTCTGTGGTGTGGGCCCGGGGGTCTCGACCCGGCTCGCTGACGCTCGCCGGCTCGACCAGCGGTGGGCTTGTCTCTCCGGGGCTCGAGCGGCGGGTTGGGTCGCTCCGTTGGTCGAGCCGCGGGGACGGAGTCACCGCGAGTCGAGACCACGGCGAGGGGTGCGGTCTGTGGTGTGGGCCTAGGGGTCTCGACTCGGCTCGCTGAGGCTCGCCGGCTCGACCAGCGGTGGGTGGGTCTCGACTCGGCTCGCTGACGCTCGCCGGCTCGACCAGCGGTGGGTGTCTCGGCTCGGCTCGCTGATGCTCGCCGGCCCGACCAGCGGTGGGCGGGTCTCCGTTGGTCGAGCCGCGGGGACGGAGTCACCGCGAGTCGAGACCACCCCGAGGGCGCGGGGGCCGGTCCGTGTCAGGGTTAGCGCCGTGACGGTGCTGCGGGAGTACGCCGCCGGCGTGCTCCAGCCCACGCTCGACGGTGGGGGCGGTGCGCCCGGGCGCTACGACGAGGTCGTCGGTCCCGACGGCGCGCTGCGGGCGCCGTGGAGGGGGCTGGCCGAGGTCGCGGTCGGGCTGCGGCCCGAGGACCTGCGCCGCGCCGACGACGACATCCGGCGGGCGCTGTCCGACGACGGCGTCACCTACACCCGGCCGGGTCGGTCCGGGGAGCGCGGCGCCCGCCCCGCCGACTGGCGCCTCGACCCGATGCCGCTGATCCTCGACGCGGCCCAGTGGACCCGGCTCGAGGTCGGGCTGGCCCAGCGGGCCGAGCTGCTTAACGCCGTGCTCGCCGACCTGTACGGCGAGCAGCGGCTGCTGTCCGACGGCGTGCTCCCGCCCGCCGTCGTCCTCGGGCACCCCGGGTTCGTGCGGTCCGTCGCCCGGCCCTCGGCGCGCGACCCGCGCCCGCTGGTGCTGGCCGCCACCGACCTCGGCCGCGACCACCGGGGCGAGTGGCGGGTGCTCGGCGACCGGGCCCAGGCGCCGTCCGGGCTCGGCTACGCGATGGAGAACCGGCGGGTGCTGTCGCGGGTGCTCCCCGAGCTGTACCGCGAGGCGGGCCTGCACCGCATGGAGCCGTTCTTCAGCGCGCTGCGCTCGGCGCTGCTGCAGTCGGCCCAGGGCGAGCTGCCCGACCCGCGCGTCGTCGTCCTGACCCCGGGCAGCCGGTCCGAGACGGCCTACGACCAGGCGTTCATCGCCTCCGCGCTCGGCTTCCCGCTGGTGCAGGGCAACGACCTGGTGGTGCGCGACGGCTGGGTCCAGATGCGGGTCTTCGGACGCCTCGAGCGGGTCGACGTGATCCTGCGGCGCGTCGACGCGACGTGGAGCGACCCCCTCGAGCTGCGCGGCGACTCGCAGCTCGGCGTCGCCGGCCTCGCCGAGGCGGTGCGCCGCGGTCGGGTGCGCGTGGTCAACGGCCTCGGCGCCGGCGTCCTGGAGAACCCCGGGCTGCTGCCCTACATGCCGGCGATGTGCGAGGCCCTGCTCGGCGAGCCGCTCCGGCTCGAGGCGGTGCCGACCTGGTGGTGCGGCGACCCCGACGGGCTCGGCCACGTCCTGGACCACCTCGACGACCTGACGGTGCTGGCGCTCGACGCGCCGTCGTCTCGTCCCGGCGACCTGCCGCGCGGCGATCTGGTCGAGCGGATCGTCGCCGCCCCGCACCGCTTCGTCGGCCAGGAGCGCCTGACGCTGTCCCAGTCGCCGACGTGGGTGGCGCCGGGGCAGGTCGCCGCGCGCCCGCTGACCCTGCGGACCTTCACCCTGCGCTACGGCTCGGCGTACCGGCCGCTGGTCGGCGGGCTGGTCACCGTCGTCGAGGCCGCCACCGGCTCTGGCGACTCCGTCGACTCCGCCGGCTCCGTCGACTCCGGGCGGTCGGTGAGCAGCAAGGACCTGTGGGTGCTCAAGAGCGAGCCGGGCGCGCCCGACCAGGGTCTGGTCGACGTCCTGCCGATGACCCACAACCGGGCCAGCACCGGCACGGTGCCGCGGATCCTCGAGGACATGTTCTGGTTCGGCCGCTACGCCGAGCGCGCCGAGGACCTGCTCCGCCTGGTGCTCGCCGCGCACACCCTCGCCGAGGACTTCCGCGACCGCCCGCGCTCCACCGGTGCGGCCGGCCTCGACGTGATGATGGGCGCGGTCGCCCTGCTCGCGGGGCCGGGGCTCGACGACCTCGACGCCGAGTTCCGCTCGGTGCTGCTCGACGGCGCCCGGGCCGGCTCGGTCGCCCACGCGCTGGAGGGGCTGCGGCGGGCCGGCTCCGGGGTGCGCGACCAGCTCTCCCTCGACGTCTGGCGGGCGCTCGGCACCATCGACCGGGCGGCGGAGGTGCTCCAGCGCAGCACCCACAGCCACCAGGTCGCTGAGTCCGCCGGCCGGATGCTCACCGGCATCCTGGCGCTCCAGGGCATCACCGCGAGCATGCTCCGCGACCCCGGCTGGCACATGATCGGCGTCGGCCGTTCCGTCGAGCGGGCGCTCCAGGTCGTGCACCTGCTGGGCCCGACCACGACCCGCCGCCGGGGGATGGACGTCGACCGCGAGGTGCTGAACGCCGTCCTGCTGACCGCCGAGAGCTCGGTCACCCACCGGCGCCGCTACCGCGGGTCGGTGCGCCCGGGCGGCGTCCTGGAGCTGCTGCTCACCGACCCCGACAACCCGCGCTCGCTCGCCTTCGCCCTCGACCGGGCCCTCGAGCACCTGGCCCGGCTGCCGGCCTCCACCGGCTCCAGCCGGCCCGAGCGGCTCGCGACCGACCTCCGCGACGAGCTCGCCGGCACCGACATCGCCACCCTGGTCGCCATCGGCGGCGAGGCCCGGCCCAACCTCGAGGCGTTCCTCGCGCAGTGCACCGGTCAGCTGGTGCGCCTCGCCGACGCCGTCGCCGAGCTGCACCTCACGACCGGCCCGGCGCCGCGGCCGCTGGCCGCGCTCGACCTCGTCGACTCGTTCGAGGTGGCGACCGCATGAGGTCCAGCCCGTGAGGTACCGCGTCCGCCACACCACGACCTACACCTACGACGAGCCGGTCACCGACAGCCTGGGCGTCGCCCACCTGGTGCCGCGCTCGCTGCCGTGGCAGGCCGTGTCCTCGTACGCCGTCGCCGTCCGGCCCGGCCCGGGCGACGTCAGCGAGGACCTCGACCACTACGGCAACCACGTCACCTACTTCCAGCTCACCGAGCCGCACGAGAGCCTGGTGGTCGAGGGCGCCGGCGACGTCGACGTCGTCGCGCCGCACGTGCCCGAGGCCGCGCTGCTCACGCCCTGGGAGGAGCTGCGCCCGGTGCGGGAGCCAACCCGCGCGGGTGCCTGGCGGGCCGCGGACGTCGCCCTGGCCTCGCCGTTGGTCGACCAGCCCGCGGCCGCGGCGTCGTACGCCGCCGCCTCGCTCGCCCCCGGACGTCCGGTCGGTGAGGTGGTCACCGACCTGATGCACCGCGTCCACACCGACTTCGACTACGACCGGACCGCCACCACCGTCACCTCGAGCGTCGCCCAGGTCCTCGACGCCCGGGCCGGGGTCTGCCAGGACTTCGCCCACCTCATGCTGGCCTGCCTGCGCGGGCACGGGCTCGCCGCGCGCTACGTCAGCGGCTACCTCGCCACCGAGCCGCCGCCCGGCCAGGCGCGGCTGGTCGGCGCCGACGCCAGCCACGCGTGGGTCGAGGTCTGGCTCGGCGACGACACCTGGCTCGCCGTCGACCCGACCAACGACCAGACCATCGGCGACCGGCACGTGACCGTCGCCTGGGGCCGCGACTACGGCGACGTCCCGCCGCTCAAGGGCGTCATCTTCACCGAGGCGAAGCGCTCGACGATGCGGGTCGCCGTCGACGTCGCGCCCCTCGAGGCGTCGTGAGCAGGCCTCGCGGGGTCCCCCGGCATGATGGTGGGGTGCTCGTCCCCCGCCCCGCCCGCCTGCTCGTCCCGATCGCGCTCGGCCTCGTCCTGCTGCAGGGCTGCGGCGGCGACGACGGCCCGGTCGACGACGGCTCGCAGGTCAGCGTGGTCGACGCCCCGGGGCTCGAGACGGCCGGCGTCGAGGTGCTGGCCGCCGGCGTCCCCGCCGCGGCCACCGGGGACGAGGTCGTCGCCGCGCTCACCGACGCCGGGTCCCGGGGCGCGACCGCCAGCACACCGGCCACGGCCGGAGCCGACTCGTTCGCCTTCGACCCCGGGGCGGTCGCCGGGCTGCTGGGTCTCGTCGGCGACGAGACGGGGGACGCCGTCGTCCTGGTCTTCGACGACCCGGCCTCGGCCCAGGTGTTCGCCGCCGACGGCCCCGACGTCTTCGCGGCCGCCGCCGTCGAGCGCCGCAGCGAGGGCCTCCTGGCGGGCAACCTGGTGGGCTACGCGGCGTCCGAGGCGTCCATCGGGCACGTCCGCCGGGCGCTGAACTCGTTCCGCACCGGCTGAGGGTCGCCGCCCCCGGGGTGGGCACCACCTTCCCGCCGACGGCCAAGTTGGTGGACACTGACCGGGTCGTTGCGCCGTGGCGTCGACCCGTCGTCCACCCACCTGCAGGAGCCCCCATGAACAACACGCCCCCTCCGGGTTGGTACGACGACGGCCAGGGCGGCCAGCGGTGGTGGGACGGCGGCCAGTGGGCCGCCCCCGGCGAGGCACCGGCCGCGCCGTCGTCCCCGCCGCCGAGCAGCCCGCCGCCGGGCAGCCCCCCGGGCAGCCCCCCGAGCAGCCCCCCGCCGAGCGGACCGCCGCCGGGGTACGAGGCCCAGCAGTCCGGCCCCCAGCCGGGTCAGGGCACGACCGAGCAGGGCTACGGCCAGTACGGCGGGCCGCAGTCCGACTACGCCCAGTCCTACGCCGGCGGCGCCGCGCCGAAGAAGAAGACCGGTCTGATCCTCGGGATCGTCGGCGCGGTCGTGGCCCTCGCCGTGATCGCCGTCGTCCTGGTCCTGGTGCTCACCGGCGGTGACGACGACGAGGACGGCAACGACGGCGGCGCCCAGGACGCCGACCCGGCTGCCACCGTCCAGGAGTTCATCGACGCGCTGAAGGCCGACGACTGCGACGCGGCGGCCGCCCTGGTCACCGGGGACGCCGCCGAGGACGTCGAGGAGTGCGAGACCGAGGGCACCGAGGCGTTCGACGACATCGACTTCGAGGTCGGCGAGTCCGAGGTCGACGGCGACACCGCGACCGTCCCCGTCACGATCACCAGCGGCGAGCTCGAGGAGACCACCGAGTTCGAGCTCGAGAAGGTCGACGGCGACTGGCTGATCAGCAGCCTCGACAGCGAGGAGGCCACGGCCGACGTCCCGTCCGCCGGCTCCGCCACCCCGGACCTCCCGTCGGACCTGCCGACCGACCTGCCGACCGACCTGCCGACCGACCTGCCGACGGACCTGCCGTCGGACTTCCTGAGCGACCTGCCGTCGGGCTTCCCGTCGGACTTCCTGAGCGACCTGCCGTCGGGCTTCCCGACCGACCTCCTCAGCGACCTCCCGACCGACTTCCCGACCGAGTGAAGGCCTTCCGCTGTCGCGTCTGCGACAACCCGCTGCACTTCGAGAACACCGTCTGCGTGTCCTGCGGCACGGCGCTGGGCTTCTCCCGGGCCGAGCGCGCCCTGGTCCCGGTCGACGCCACCGGCCAGTACGTCGACGCGACCGGCCTCGTCTGGCACGTCTGCGCCAACCTGAACCTGTCGGGGTGCGCCTGGCTGGCCCCCCTGCAGGGCGGTCAGTGCTCGAGCTGCGACCTGACCCGGACCCGGCCGAACGACGACGACGTCGTCGGCCTGGAGAACTACCCCGCCGCCGAGCAGGCCAAGCGGCACCTCCTGGTCGAGCTCGACACCCTGGGCATGACGGTCCTCGGCAAGGACCCCGACAAGGGCGGCGACCCCGAGAACGGGCTGGCCTTCGACCTGCTCTCGAGCGTCGAGGAGAACGTCGTCATCGGGCACGAGAACGGGGTCATCACCATCGACCTCGCCGAGAGCGACGACGCCCACCGCGAGAAGGTGCGCGCCCAGCTGGCCGAGCCCTACCGCACGATGCTGGGGCACTTCCGCCACGAGTTCGGCCACTACGCCGAGTGGCAGCTGGTCCGCGGCGAGGAGCTGATGACCCGGTGCCGCGAGCTGTTCGGGGACGAGTCGCTCGACTACCAGGCCGAGCTCCAGCGGCACTACGACGAGGGGCCGCCGGAGGGGTGGGAGGAGTCCTTCATCTCGACGTACGCGACGATGCACCCGTTCGAGGACTTCGCCGAGACGTGGGCGCACTTCCTGCACATCGCCGACACCGTCGAGACCGCCCGCGAGTACGGCCTCCTGACGATCGCCGGCGTGGGGGCCTTCGCCCAGTTCCGCGACGTCGTCACCGGCGTCTGGGTGCCGCTCTCCATCGCGCTCAACCAGATCAACCGGTCGATGGGCAAGGACGACGTCTACCCGTTCGTCATCGCCCCGCCGGTGCTCGAGAAGCTCGACTTCGTGGCCGGCCTGCTGCCGCTCGACGGCTGACCGGTCCGGCTCGACCCGGCGCCGTGCGTGACATGATGCGCCGGCCGGACGGCAGCCACGTCCCGGCCCCGTCCCGACCCGCGAGGAGACCCCGATGACCCACGGCAGCACACCCCCGGGCTGGTACGACGACGGCCAGGGCGCCCAGCGCTGGTGGGACGGGTCTCAGTGGACCGAGCACACGCAGGGCGGCGACCAGCAGGCCGCACAGCCCGCGGAGCCGGAGCCGGCGAGCGACCCGCACAGCGAGCCGACCCGGTTCAACCCCGCAGCGGGGCTCGGGGGCGGGCAGCAGTCCTCGCCGTCGGCACCGAACCTCGACAAGGGTGCCGGCGACCAGCCGCCGGCCACCCCGGCGTACGGGCAGCCGGCGCAGCCCGAGCAGCAGGGCTACGGCCAGCAGCCGGGCTACGGGCAGCAGCCGGGCTACGGGCAGCAGCCCGAGTACGGGCAGCAGGGCTACGGCCAGCAGCCGGGCTACGGCCAGCAGGGCTACGGCCAGCAGCCCGGGTACGGGCAGCAGGGCTACGGCCAGCAGCCCGGGTACGGGCAGCAGGGCTACGGCCAGCAGCCCGCCTGGGGCAACCAGCTCCCGGCGTCCTCCTCGGGCGGCGGCAAGGGCAAGCTGATCGCGATCATCGCGGGTGGCGTGGCCCTCCTCCTGGTCGTCGTGGTCCTGCTCTTCACCGTCGTGCTCGGCGGCGGAGGCCCGGAGGGTGTGGCGAAGGACTACTTCGAGGCCACCGTCGACGGCGACTCCGAGGAGGTCTGCGAGCTGACGGCGGAGAAGCCGCAGCAGGAGCTGCTCGACGGCCTCGAGGCGAGCGACTGCGGCGACTACGCCGACAAGGTCGAGGCCCAGCTCGAGGAGTTCGGCGGCGCCGACTACGAGGCCCTCCAGGACGACATCGACTTCGACTTCGACGTCAAGGACGTCGAGGAGGACGGCGACAAGGCCACGGTCAAGGGCACCGTGAAGTCCAAGTACACCGGCGACGACCCGGACAGCTTCCGCGACCTCTACGGCACCGAGGAGCTCGAGGAGGAGGACGACGCCACGGTGGAGCTCGTCAAGGAGGACGGCGACTGGAAGGTCGAGAGCGCCGCCTGAGTCGAGACCGGGCCCACCCCGAGGAGTGGCCCGTGCGCCCGTAGATTGGGTCCATGGCTGACCAGGGGACCTACGTCGAGCAGGGCAAGGCTTTCGACCGGGACATGAACTACGTGCCGGACCGCATCACCCTCGGGGCCCGGCGTCCCGAGCACGGCCCGGTCGAGGGCGAGCTGTGGCCCGTCGAGCCCGGCCGCTACCGGCTGGTCGCCGCCAAGGCCTGCCCGTGGGCGAACCGCTCGATCATCGTGCGCAGCCTGCTCGGGCTCGAGGACGTCATCTCCCTCGGGCTGCCCGGCCCCACGCACGACGCACGGTCGTGGACCTTCGACCTCGACCCCGGCGGGCGCGACCCGGTGCTCGGCATCGAGCGGCTGCAGGAGGCCTACCTCAAGCGGTTCCCCGACTACCCCCGGGGCATCACCGTGCCGGCGATGGTCGAGGAGTCGACGGGCCTGCTCGTCACCAACGACTTCCCGTGGATCACCCACGACCTGTTCCACGAGTGGCGCGAGCACCACCGCGCCGACGCGCCGGACCTGTGGCCCGTCGACCTCCGCGAGGAGATGGAGGTCGTGATGAAGAGGGTCTTCACCGAGGTCAACAACGGCGTCTACCGCTGTGGCTTCGCCGGCTCGCAGGAGGCCTACGACGCCGCCTACGACCGGCTGTTCACCGCGCTCGACTGGCTCGAGGAGCGGCTCGGCACCCGGCGCTACCTCATGGGCGCCGCGATCACCGAGGCCGACGTCCGGCTGTTCACGACGCTGGCCCGCTTCGACCCCGTCTACCACGGCCACTTCAAGTGCAACCGCCAGAAGCTCACCGAGCTGCCGAACCTGTGGGGCTACGCGCGCGACCTGTTCCAGACGCCCGGCTTCGGCGACACGATCGACTTCGAGCAGATCAAGCAGCACTACTACGTCGTGCACCGCGACATCAACCCGTCCGGCATCGTCCCCGACGGTCCCGATCCCGCCGTCTGGCTGGAGCCGCACGGCCGGGGCTGACCCTCCTACGCTGGGGCCATGGGACACGGGCACGGGCACGGTCACGCGGCCGGGCGGGCGGCGGACCGCCGTCGCCTGCGCTGGGTGCTCGGCGTCACCGCCACGGTCCTCGTCGTCGAGGTCGTCGGCGCCCTGCTCACGGGGTCGCTCGCGCTGCTGGCCGACGCCGCGCACATGGCCACCGACGCGGGCGGCGTCCTGCTCGCGCTCGGGGCGTCGTACGTCGCCTCGCTGCCGGCCGGGCGGCGCTCGACGTTCGGCTACCACCGCGCCGAGGTGCTGGCCGCCCTGCTGAACGCGCTGGTGCTGCTGGGGGTCTGCGGCTACCTGGTGTGGGCAGGGGTGGGCCGGCTGTTCGACCCCGCGGACGTCGACGCCGGCGGGCTCGTGCTCTTCGCCGCCGTCGGTCTCGTGGCCAACGCGGTGTCGATGGCGATCCTCAACCGCAGCGACACCGACTCGCTCAACATGCGCGGCGCGCTCTACGAGGTGTTCGCCGACCTGCTCGGCTCGGTCCTCGCGGTGATCGCCGGCATCGTCATCTGGCTGACCGGCTGGCTCCAGGCCGACGCCGTCGCGTCGCTGGTGATCGCCGCGATGATCCTGCCGCGGTCGCTGGTCCTCGCGCGCGACGCCGCCGTCGTGCTGCTCGAGATCGCGCCCAACGGTCTCGACCTCGACGACGTCGGGCACCACCTGCGCCACGGCGCCGGCGTCGTCGACGTCCACGACCTGCACGCCTGGACGATCACCAGCGGCATCCCCAGCCTCTCGGCCCACGTGACCGTCACCGACGAGGCCCTCGCCGCCCGCGGGGTCGGCGCGATCCTCGACGAGCTCGGCGCCTGCGTGGCCGAGCACTTCGACGTCCGGCACGCGACCTTCCAGGTCGAGCCGGTCTCCCACGAGGCCCACGAGGACCTCGGCGAGCTGCACGGCTCCTGAGGGCCGCGCGGACGCGGCTCAGCCCGCGGCGTCAGCCTCGGCGGCCGCCTTCAGCTTGACCATGGTCTCGTCGAGCGCCTTCTGGGTGCGCGAGCCGAAGAGCGCCTTGAGCGCCGCGCGGGAGACGGGGTCGTAGTGCGCGAGGTCCCAGGTCTCCACGACCTGGGTGCCGCCGCCGTTGGTGGGGGTGAGCTCGTAGCGCCACCGGTGCTTGCCCTTGTGGCGCCACGCGATCAGCCGGTCGGGCTCGAACTCGACGACCTTGTTCTTGATCTTGTACTTGGCGCCGTTCTTCATGTCCATGCCGAACTCCGAGCCCAGCTCGAGCCGCTCCGGCCCGGACACCGTGGCGCGCACGGTGCCGGAGCCGTCGATCCGGGTGTGCTGGCGCGGATCGCTGAGGATCGCGAACACCACGGACGGCGGGGCGGCGATCGTCGTACCGGCGGACCTGCTCTTCGAACCCATGCCGCCAGCCTAGGGACGTCGGCTGCGACGGTCCTCACCCGCCCAGGCCAGCCGGGTCGACGCCGCCGGCGCCCGCGCACCCCGTCGCGGCGGGCGGTGGCCTGGACCAGGGCGCCCGGGGTGGCGGCGTGATTTGGCGGGGCCGACCACGACGACGGTAGGTTCTCCTCGTCCGGACTGTGTCCCGGGTCACAGCCGCGCCACCCCTGCGGACCGACCCGTAGGCACGCCGGCGAAGCCCAGGCACCCGGCGACGGAGACCCCGTCCGCCGGGCGACGAGAAGGAGCAGCCATGAACGCACCCCCCGACGCGAGCAGCACCGCGAACGGCCCCGGCTTCGGCCCCGATCTGGTGGAGGTCTTCGGGCCCAGCCAGGGTGCCGGAGGTCCGGAGCTGGTCCAGCTCCTGACCCCGGAGGGCGAGCGGGTCCACCACCCGGAGTTCGACATGGACTTCTCCGCCGAGCAGCTGCGCGGGTTCTACCGCGACATGGTGCTCACCCGGCGCATCGACACCGAGGCCACGGCCCTGCAGCGCCACGGCGAGCTCGGCATCTGGGCCCAGCTCCTCGGCCAGGAGGCCGCGCAGATCGGCGCCGGTCGGGCCCTCCGTCCGCAGGACTACGTCTTCCCGACCTACCGCGAGCACGGTGTCGCGTGGTGCCGCGGGCTCGACCCGCTGAAGCTCCTCGGGCTCTTCCGCGGCGTCGACCACGGCGGCTGGGACGCCGCCGAGGTCAACTTCGGCCAGTACACGATCGTCATCGGCGCCCAGACGCTGCACGCCACCGGCTACGCGATGGGCATCCAGCGCGACGGCGACGTCGGCACCGGCGACGCCGAGCGCGACGCGGCGGTCGTGGCCCACTTCGGCGACGGAGCCAGCAGCCAGGGCGACGTCAACGAGGCGTTCATCTTCGCCGCCTCCTACAACGCCCCGGTGGTGTTCTTCTGCCAGAACAACCAGTGGGCGATCTCCGAGCCGATCGAGCGCCAGACCCGGATCCCGCTCTACCAGCGCGCGCTGGGCTTCGGCTTCCCCGGCGTCCGCGTCGACGGCAACGACGTCCTCGCGACGTACGCCGTCACGCAGGCCGCGCTGCAGCGGGCCCGCGACGGCCAGGGCCCCACGCTGGTCGAGGCCTACACCTACCGGATGGGCGCGCACACCACGACCGACGACCCCACCCGCTACCGCCTCTCCGACGACGTCGAGAGCTGGAAGCTCAAGGACCCGATCGCCCGGGTCGAGGTCTACCTGCGCCGCAACGGCCTGGTCGACGACACGTTCATGGCCGAGATCGCCGCCGAGGCCGACGACCTGGGCCACACGCTGCGCGAGGGCTGCAAGGCGATGCCCGACCCGCTGCCGTCGGCCATCTTCGAGCACGTCTACGCCGAGGAGACCGAGGAGCTGCGCGTCCAGCGCGAGGGCTTCGCGGCCTACCAGGCCTCGTTCGAGGGAGCACGCGCATGAGCACCTCCACCGGAACCCAGAAGATCACCCTCGCCAAGGGCCTCAACATGGGCCTGCGCAAGGCGATGGAGGACGACCCGAAGGTCCTGCTCATGGGCGAGGACGTCGGCAAGCTGGGCGGTGTCTTCCGCATCACCGACGGCCTGCAGAAGGACTTCGGCGAGGACCGCGTCATCGACAGCCCGCTGGCGGAGTCCGGCATCGTCGGCACCGCGGTCGGCATGGCGATGCGCGGCTACCGGCCCGTCGTGGAGATCCAGTTCGACGGCTTCGTCTACCCGGCCTACGACCAGATCGTCTGCCAGGTCGCGAAGATCCACTACCGGAGCAAGGGCCGCACCAAGATGCCCATCGTCATCCGGATCCCGTTCGGCGGCGGCATCGGCGCGGTCGAGCACCACAGCGAGTCGCCCGAGGCGCAGTTCGCGCACACGCCGGGACTCAAGGTCGTCGCCTGCTCCAACCCCGTCGACGGCTACTGGATGATCCAGCAGGCCATCGCGTGCGACGACCCGGTGATCTTCCTGGAGCCGAAGCGGCAGTACCACGCCGACAAGGCCGAGCTCGACGACACCGAGACCCTCGCCGACGTCGCGCCGCTGTTCACCTCCCGCGTCGTGCGCCGCGGCACCGACGCCACGCTGCTCGCCTACGGGCCGACGGTGAAGACCGCGATGAAGGCCGCCGAGGCCGCCGCCACCGAGGGACGCTCGCTCGAGGTCATCGACCTGCGCACGCTCTCGCCGCTCGACATGGCGCCGGTCCACGAGTCCGTGCGCCGCACCGGCCGGGCCGTCGTGGTCCACGAGGCGCACGTGAACCTCGGCCTGGGCTCCGAGCTCGCCGCCCGGATCACCGAGGAGTGCTTCTACTCCCTCGAGGCTCCGGTGCTCCGCGTCGGCGGGTTCGACACGCCCTACCCGGCGTCGCGGATCGAGGAGGACTTCCTCCCCGACCTCGACCGGGTGCTCGACGCCGTCGACCGCTCCCTCGACTTCTAGGCCAGGAGACCGCCATGCCCGAGTACCTCCTGCCCGACGTCGGCGAAGGCCTCACCGAGGCCGAGATCGTGACCTGGAAGGTCAAGGTCGGCGACGTCATCGCCATCAACGACATCGTCGTCGAGATCGAGACCGCCAAGTCGCTCGTCGAGCTGCCGTCGCCGTACGCCGGCGAGGTGACCGCCCTGCTCGTGCCCGAGGGCGAGATGGTCGCCGTCGGGACCCCGATCATCCGCATCGGGGAGCCCGCCGCCGAGGACCCGACCTTGCCCGACGCCCCGCCGCCGGGGCCCGGCGACATGGTCATCGACCTGTCCAACCCCGCCGCCAGCGGCGGCGGCGAGGGCGAGAGCCTCGTCGGTCGCAACAAGGCCGACCGCGGACCGATCCGTCGGGCGCGCAAGGTCGCCAGCGGCTCGCTGGCCACCCACATCCAGACCCAGGCCTCCTTCGAGACCGGGCTCGCCTCGCCGCTGGTCGAGGCGGCCGACCTCGAGGACGCCGTCCCGGCCCGCGCGGCCGAGGTGGCCCAGCCCGCCGAGGTCCGGGTGCTGGCCAAGCCGCCGGTCCGCAAGCTCGCCAAGGACCTCGGCGTCGACCTCACCACCTGTGCGACGTCCGGGCCGAACGGCACCGTGACCCGCGGCGACGTCGAGGACGCCGCCGGCGGGGCGACCTACCGGGGCGCCGTCGACCCGGGTCCGAGCGCGGTGATGTCGACGACCGTCGCGGCCGGCGCCCGGGAGACCCGCGAGCCGGTCAAGGGCGTGCGCAAGATGATGGCCGGCGCGATGACGCAGTCGGCGTTCACCGCGCCGCACGTCACCGAGTGGGTCACCGTCGACGCCACCGCGACCGTCGAGCTCGTGGCCCGGCTCAAGCAGCGCCGCGAGCTGCGCGAGGTGCGGGTCAGCCCGCTCCTGGTGCTGGCGAAGGCGGTGCTGCTGGCGGTGCGCCGGACGCCGGAGGTCAACTCCTTCTGGGACGAGGCGGCCCAGGAGGTCGTCCTCAAGCACTACGTCAACCTCGGCATCGCCGCGGCGACCCCTCGCGGGCTCGTCGTCCCGAACGTCAAGGACGCCGACCGGCTCTCGCTCCTCGAGCTCGCCGGGGCGCTCGGCGAGGTCACCGCGACCGCCCGCGACGGGAAGACCCAGCCGGCCGACATGGCCGGTGGCACCTTCACGATCACCAACGTCGGGGTGTTCGGCGTCGACGCCGGCACGCCGATCATCAACCCCGGCGAGTCGGCGATCCTCTGCTTCGGCGCCATCCGCAAGCAGCCGTGGGTGGTGACGCGGGACGGCGTCGACGAGATCGCCGTCCGGCACGTCACGACGTTGGCGCTGAGCTTCGACCACCGCCACATCGACGGCGAGAAGGGCTCGCGCTTCCTCGCCGACGTCGCCGGCATCCTGGAGGACCCGGCGTCGGCCCTGTTGTTCTGAGGTCCCGGCCGTGCCGGCCGGCGTCCCGCGCGGGGCGCCGGCCGGCACCGGCTCAGGTGGTCAGCGAGTCGGTGGCCTCGATTTCGCGGACGATGTCGGCGACCGGCACGTGCCCGAGCAGCACGCCGGCTAGGCCGGTGGCGTAGCGGTCCATCAGCCCGATGTTGGCCGCCGAGAGGTCACGGACGATCGTCTCGAGGAAGTCCGGGTCCTGGGTCAGGGCGGGCGGCAGCGTGCCCAGCTCGTAGCCCGAGCGCACCCGCACCTCCCCGGTGTCGCGGTCGAGCTCGAACGTCCCGGCGACCAGGCCGTGGTTCACCCGGTCGACGAACTCCGACATCCGGGCCAGCGCCTCGGCGTCCTCGGCCGGCACGTCGAAGGGCGAGTAGGAGTAGAGGCAGAACACCAGTCCGTCGTCGTCGGTGATCGCGACCGCCGTCCACGAGCTGTCGCTGCCGGTGACGTCGATGGTGTAGCCGAGCCCGTCGGAGCTCTCGACCGCCGCCCAGCCCTGGTAGACCCGGCCGGCCGCCGCGTGGATCGCCCCGGTCACTTCTTGGCCTTCTTCGCGTGCTCTTCCTCGGCCCGCCGGATGCGGTTGGCGACCTCGCCCTCGATGAAGGTGAGCTTGGCCTTGACGACCGGGTCGTTCTGCCGGCTGGCGTCGAACTCGCCGAAGTACGCCGCGAGCTCGGGCGTGGTCATGGTGGTGATCTTCTTGACCCAGGCGTTCTCGAGCGCGACCGGCCCGGAGATGCCGGCGTCCGGGCCCTTGGCCCGGGCGGCCGCCACCTCGGCGCGCTGCTTGCGGTCCGCGGAGGTGCGGGGCAGCTCGGCCTCGGTCAGCGTGGTGCCCTTGTCCTTGGCCTTGTCGGCCATGCCGGTGCGCACCTTGTCGAGCGACTTCTCGTTGTCCTTGGCGCCGCGCATGGCGTAGTAGAGCACCGAGCCGGTGCCGCGGTCGGACTTGTCGTGGTGGCCCTCGGCGTTCTTCGAGGCCACCACCTGACGGGCGTCGTCGAAGTTGTCCTCGACGCCCTTCTTGACCGACTTGATGCCGTCGCTGATCTTCTGCAGGATGCCGCGCTCGTCGGCCGGCGTGCCCGCCGGGGCGTCGGAGACCCCGAGGGTGTCGGTGACGGTCTTGACGGCCGCGTTGACCTTCTCGGTCACCGTCTTCGGGTCGCCGGTGGCCTCCAGGCCCTTGAGCACCTGGTCGGTGAGCTCGTCGAAGTCCATGGACCCGATCTCGGCGGCCGTGATGCCGTACTCGAGCAGGGTCGCGCGGGCGTAGGGCAGCCCGTCCTGGGCGGCCAGCACGAGCTGCCGGACGCCGGAGCCGATGTCGTGCTTGAGCACGTCGCGGGAGGCGCCCTCCTTGTGCTCGACGTTGAAGCCCTTGAGCGCGGTCGAGGACTGGGACTCGCTGACGGTGTCGTAGATCCCGTGGCCGACGCTGTGCAGGACGTCGACCAGGCTCATGGTCAGCTTGGCGGCCGCCGGGATGCCGAAGCCTCCGGCGGAGGCCACCTCGGCGATGTTGAGCCCGAGCATCGTGGCGTGCTTGGCCATCTTGAACGTCGACATCTCGATCATCTGGGCCGTGCGCGAGTTGATCCGGTCCATCGCCGCGGCGAGCGGTGCGTTCTTGCCCAGCAGCGCCTCCTCGACGGCCGCGACGCCGGCGAAGTGCCGCTCGAACGTCGGGATCGCGTCGAGCGCGGTGTGGATGAGGCCCAGGCTCGAGGTGATGATCCCGACGATCGGCAGGGCCGACCCGACCTGGTCCAGGACGGGGCTGCCGGTGTCGAACGCCTTGAGGCCCTTCTCCATCGTCGCCAGCGTCGTCTTGGTGACCTGGGCCGCGCTCATCAGCACGGCGACGCCGTCCTTGGTGACGGTGACCTTGGCGCCGCGGTCGGCGGTGCCCTTCCTCATCGAGTCGATGGTGGCGGTCAGCGTCATGACCTTGCCGACCATGTCGAGCACGTCGCCGACGCCGGTGGTGCTGCCGTCCATCAGGTCGCCGACGCTGCCGGCGCCCTCGGCGGTCATCGTGCCGGCGTCCTCGAGCCCGAACTCGGTGATCTTGCTGGCGCCCTTGCCGACGGGGTTGGAGACCTTCTTGATCGTGTCGACGGTGGCGCGCTCGTCGACCAGCACCGGGCCGGAGGCGTCGGTCCGGGTCGACTCCTCGGCGGCCGCACGGAGGCGCGCCTCCATCTCCCCGCCCGGCGTGACGCCGGTGGCGCCGGCGACGGCCTTCTCGCCGGCCGCCGTCGCCTTGTCGGCGAGCGCCTTGCCGCCGTCGCCGGACGCCGCGTTGGCGCGGGCCGCGAGCCGGTCCTGCTCGCGCTGCTTCTTGACCTGCTCGTGCGCCTCCTTGCCGGTCATCGGCACGGTGCTGGCCGCGCGCACCTTCTCGGCCTCCGCCTCGCGGCGGACCCGGGCGTCCTGGGCGGCCTGGTTGGCCCGCGTGAGGGCCTTGTCGAACTCGTCGAAGCGCAGCGGCCGGTAGGCGCGCACCTCCTTGGGTGCCTCGTCCCAGACCTTGGCGCCCTCGACCTCGGCGGCCTGCTCGATCGGCGCCATGTCGGCGACGTCCTTGGTGAAGCCGTCCGTGAGCTTGTCGAAGACGCGGGTGCGCGCCTCCATCTCCGCGGTGAGGCAGGACTCGACCTGCACCCAGAACTCGACCAGCTGGTCGGGCGGCAGCGTGGAGACCGGGCCGGCCTCCATCGCGGCCTTCATGGTCGCCGCGACGGCGGCGTTCTCCTTGTTCTGCACCTTCGCGCCCGCCTGGGCCACCTGGGCGGTGGCGGTGTTCGCGGCCCGCTCGCCCTTGATGCCGGCCTTCTTCTGCTTCTCCGCGGCGGCCTTCTCGTCCTTGGCCTTCTTCTCCTCGGCCTTCTTCTGCTTGTCGGCGGCGGCCTTGTCGTCCTTGGCCTTCTTGTCCGCGGCCTTCTTGGCCGCCTTCGCCTCGTCGGCCTTCTTCTTGTCGTCGGCCTTCTTCTTCGCGGCGGCGTCCTTCTTGGCCTGCTCGGCCTCCTTCGCCTTGCGAACAGCCTCCTCCTTGACGGCCTTCGCCGCGGCCGCACCGGTCAGCCCGGGAGTCGCGCCGGCGGTGGCGGTGTTCTTGCGGCGCAGCGCGGCGCCACCGCCCTGCATCACGTGGCCGAGCTCGTGAGCCAGGACCTTCTGGCCGCGCGCGGACGACGGGTCGTAGGCGCCGTCGGCGAAGAAGATGTCGTTGCCGGTGGTGAAGGCCTCGGCCGAGATCGTGCGGGAGATCCTCCCCGCCGACGCGCCACGGTGGATGCGGACCTTGCCGAGGTCGGCGCCGAACGCGGCCTCCATGGTGCTGCGCACCGGTGCCTCGAGCGACTCGCCACCCCCGACGGAGCTCTCGATCTCGCTCTGCGTGCCCGCGTCGAGGTCGCCGCCCTCGTAGCCGATCGTCGCCGGGCCCGGCTGGGGCGCGTGGCTGCGGGCGATGCCGCAGGCCGCGGTGTGCACGTGCGGCTCCGCGGCCTGCCGGTCGAGCGGCTGCTGGTCGGCCAGCCAGCCGAGCGCCTCCGCGGCCCGCTGGTCGGCGTCGCGCTCGGCGTGGTCGTCGGCCGCGCCGACGCTCATCACCCGGCGGACCGGCTCGGCGGCCGTCGGTGCCACCCGTTCGAGCGTCTGGTGGTCGGCCTTGGCGGGCGCGTCGTGGTCAGGCATCGAAGTCCTCCGGGTTGAGCATGCGGCCGAGCTTCTTGTACTCGCCGGCGAGCGCCGCGAGCAGGTGGTCCATGGTGACGGGGGTGCCCTCGTCGGCGGCGCGGAACGCCGCCGAGACGACGACGTTGCGGATGATGCCGCCGGCGACCTCGAAGCGCCGGGCCAGCCGGTCGACGTCCAGCTCGCCCAGCGGGATGTCGCCGTCGGCGAGGTGGTGGGCCCAGATGGCGCGCCGCTCGTCGACGGCGGGCAGGGTGAACGAGACGACCTCGTGGATGCGGCGCAGGAACGCGTCGTCGATGTTCTTCGGCAGGTTGGTCGCCAGGACGACGACGCCGTCGTAGCTCTCGAGCCGCTGCAGCAGGTAGGAGACCTCGAGGTTGGCGTAGCGGTCGCGGCCGTCCTTGACCTCGGACCGCTTGCCGAACAGCGAGTCGGCCTCGTCGAAGAACAGCACCGCGCTGCCGGCGGACGCGGCGGAGAACAGCTTCTCGAGGTTCTGCTCGGTCTCGCCGATGTACTTGCTCACCACCGACGACAGGTCGACGCGGTAGAGGTCGAGGCCGAGCGTGTGCGCCACGACCTCGGCGGCCAGCGACTTGCCGGTGCCGGAGGGTCCGGTGAAGAGGGAGATGATGCCGCGGCCCGACGACGACGTGACGCCCCAGTCGTCGTAGACCGTGCCGGCCTGGCGGAACCGCGCGACGACGGTGCGCAGCTGGTCGACCCGGGGTTCGCTGAGGATGAGGTCGTCCCACGTCTTGCGGGGTCGGATGCGACGGGCCAGCCGGCCCATCGGCCCGGCCAGCAGTCGACGGACCGCCAGGTCGAGGTCGCCGCCCACGGCGGGCAGCGCGGAGCCGACCTGCTCGAGCTGGTGGGCGGTGAGGCGGTGGGTGCGCGGGGCGTCGGGCCCGAAGACGCTGCGCCACTCCTCCTCGGTGACGACGTCGTCGGAGGCGCGCAGCTCGACGCGCGGGCGCTCGGGCAGCTCGGCGAGCGGGATGTCGTCGGTGCTGGAGAGCGCCCAGGCCAGGTGGGTGGCGCGGTCGATCCACTGCCGGCCGGCGGGCGGGAGGTCGTCGCCGACCTCGACCACGACGCCGCTGCCGGTGATCGTCGCCTCGCGGACGACGGCGGCCCAGCCGTCGGGGCTCGTCGGTGCCGGGGTGACGAGGTAGACGTCGGCGCCCCGCTGCTGCGTGACCAGGGCGCGGCGGCGCACCGGGTCGGGCCCGGCCACGAGCACCAGCCCGTCCTCGACGGCCGTGGACGCCGGGCCGCCCGGCGGACCCTCCATCATCCAGGCGCCGACCGGCAGGTCGGGGTCGGGCGACTGGTCGCCGCCGATGGCCCAGACGACGCTGGGCGCGAGCACGATCTCGGTCGTCGACCACGGCCCCTGGTGCTCGAGCAGCCCGACGAGCGCGGCCCGGCGCAGCGCGGAGGACGGCCCGGTCGCGGCCACGCAGGCGCCGACCCCGCCGAGGAGGCGGGCGGCGGCCCCGAGGGTCAGCCGGCCCGGCCGGCCGCTGCCGGTGAGGGTCGCGAGCCGGGCGGTCCGGGCCAGGTCGGTCTCGCAGGCGATCAGGAGGGCGAGCAGCTCGCGCGCGGCGCCGTCGGCGTGCGCGTTGGCGCAGAGCGCGACGAACCCGTCGGCGGTGGGGTCGGCGGCGAGGTCCTCGCGGGCGTGCGCGAGTGAGGTCGCCGCGGCGTCGTCCTGGTCGCCGAGGGCCCAGTCGAGCGCGGCGTCGGCGAAGCGCAGGAAGGCAACCGGTGCGCTCGTCGCGTCCGTCGCCGTCGTCACGGTGGGCCTTCCTGCCGGTGACCGCGCGCTGTCACGCGCCTGGGTGAGCCTCGATGGTGACACCACCTGCGGACCGCAGGACGGCGATTGGGCAAACTGGCCCCTGTCCGAGCGGGAGGACCGGCGACTGCCGCCGCCCCGAGCGGGTAGAGAGGCTGTCATGACCACGTCGACCGGTTCCCCCGAGAAGGGCTCCCAGCTGGGCCCGTTCCGGCTCGGACGACGCCTCGGGGTCGGCGGGATGGGCATCGTCTTCCTGGCCCTCGACACCCAGCTGAACCGCCAGGTCGCGCTCAAGGTGATTACGCCGCGGATCGGCGACGACGAGGGCTTCCGGGCCCGGTTCACCCGGGAGGCGCAGGCGCAGGCCTCGCTCGACTCCCCGCACGTCGTGCAGGTCTACTCCTTCGGCGAGGCCGACGGACGGCTGTACATCGCCTCCCAGCTGATCCCGGACGGCGACCTCGGCCAGATGCTCGCGCGGCACGGCCGCCCGCCCGCGCGGATCGCGGTCAACCTGATCTCCCAGGTGGCCGACGGGCTCGCCGACGCGCACGCCGCCGGCCTGATCCACCGCGACATCAAGCCCGCGAACGTGCTGCTCCGCAACCGCGACAACGCCCTGACCGCCTACCTCGGCGACTTCGGCATCGCCCGGCAGGTCGGCGCCGCGACGCAGCTCACGCAGGTCGGCGGCACGGTCGGCACGCCGACCTACATGGCGCCCGAGCTGCACACCGGCTCCGAGGCCGGGCCGGCCTCCGACGTCTACTCCCTCGGGTGCCTGCTGTGGGCGACGCTGAGCGGGCGGGCGCCCTACAGCGGCGCCACCGACTACCAGATCGTGATGGCCCACCTCGAGGACGACGTCCCGCAGCTCGCGCCGACCGGCCCGCTCGCCGCCGAGGTCAACCGGGTGCTGCGGCGGGCGCTGGCCAAGCAGCCGGGCGACCGCTACCCGTCCGCGACCGCCATGCGCGACGACCTGCGCCGGGTCGTCCGCCTCCCCGACGACGCGACGCCGGTGCGGCCGCACGACGACACCGAGCGCGCGTCGGAGCTCACGACGCCCCGGCCGGGGCAGCCGTGGCACTTCGCACCGCCCCAGCTCCCGACGCCCACGCCCACCCCCGCACCGGGAGCACGGACGACGGCGCCGCCCGCGCCGCCGTTCCGCACGCCGTCGCCGGCGCCGCCGACGTTCAGCGCCGCGACCGGTGGCCCGCCGTCGCGGCCGGGTCCGTCGGGACCGAGCCCCCGCAGGCGCACCTGGGTCGCGGTCGCGGTCCTCGCCGTCGTCCTCGGGGTGGGCGGGGTGGTCACCACGGTGCTGCTCGTGGACGGCGGCGACGGTGGCGGCGCGACGACCGACCCGACGGCGGGCCCGGCCTCGTCCACCGCGACCGACGGCGGTGGGGGCAGCGAGGAGGAGCGGGCGATCGCCAACCTCACCGCGGCCTTCCTCGAGGACCCGAGCGCCGGCGCCGACCCGGCGAGCAGCGCCTGCATCGCCCGCAACCTCGTCGAGCAGGAGGGGGTCGACGGGCTGCAGCAGCTCGGCATCCTCGACGACGACCTCCAGTTCCTCGCCGACGCCGACGACCCCGCCATCGCCGGACCGATCCTCCAGGCCGGGCTGAGCTGCATCGGCGACCTCCTCAGCACCTCACCCCCGACCCCCTGAGCCGCGACGCTCGCCGGACGGCGTCGTCGGACGGCGTCGTCGGTGGCGCGGTGCTGCTCAGGGCGGAATCCCTTGCCCCGGACGCCGGGAGCAGATGAGGTGGGGCCATGCGACTCCTGGTGCTCGGCGGCACGGTGTTCCTGTCGGAGGCGGTCGCGGCGGAGGCGGTCCGCCGCGGGCACGAGGTGGTCTGCGCCTGTCGCGGCACCTCGGGACCGGTGCCGGAGGGCGCGACGCTGGTGCGCTGGGACCGCGGCGCCGGCGACCCGGCCCCGGGTGACGCCGTCGGCCGCGTCGACGCGGTGGTCGACGTCGCCCGGCACCCGTCGTGGGTCCGCGCCGCCCTGTCGGCGTGGACCGACGCGCACTGGGTCTTCGTCTCGACCGTCAACGTCTACGCCGACACCGCCACCCCCGGCGGCCGACCCGGCACGCTGCCGCTGGTCGACGCGCTCCACTCCGAGGAGGGCGTCACCGCCGGCGACCCCGACGTCTACGGCGCGCTGAAGGTCGGCTGCGAGGAGGCGGTGACGGCGAGCGCGGCGTCCTCGACCATCGTCCGGCCGGGACTGATCTGCGGGCCGGGCGACCCGACGTCCCGCTTCGGCTACTGGCCCGAGCGGCTCGTAGAGGCCGCCGACGGCTCGGCGGTCCTGGCCGGCGGGAGCCCGGACGACGTCGTCCAGGTCATCGACGTGCGCGACCTGGCCGCCTGGCTCGTCACCGCGGCCGAGCGGCGCACCGCCGGGGCGTACGACGGCGTCGGCCCCGCGACGCCGATCGGCGACCTGCTCGCCCGGGTGGCGGAGGGCGTGGGGTCGGACGCCGCCCTCACCTGGGTGCCGAGCGACGTGCTCGCCCGGCACGGTGTCGAGCCGTGGTCGGGCGAGCGCGGGCTGCCGCTGTGGCTGCCGCGTCCGGAGCACGACGGGATGCTCGCCCACGACGCACGACCCTCGCTCGACGCCGGCCTGACGGTCAGGCCGGTCGCGGAGACGGCGCGCGACACGCTCGCGTGGCTGCGGGCGCACCCGGACGCGCCGCGCACGGGGTTGTCCCGGGACCACGAGAGGGAGGTACTCAGGGCGTGGAGCGCGACGTAGCCTCCGTTGCGTGAGGCCTCCACACCAGAACGTGGCGACCGTGCTGGTCGACCCCGCGATGCTGCGCGAGCTCGAGCTCGACCTGATGCCGCTCGACCTGTGGGTGTGGCCGGTCGCGACCGCGCCGATCTGCGCCGACGGCCCCCGGCAGGCCTTCCAGATCCGGCGCCGGATGGTGGAGGCCAGGCGTGGCGCCTGGGACGACGCGCGCTCCTGGACGCCGGTGTGGATCTCCTTCGGCGACAGCTGGTACCACGGCGACGACCCGCTGCCGTGGGCCGCGCACGCCGCGCTCTGGGCCAAGCTCGCCGAGCACGCCACCCACGTCCGCTACCGCCTCGGTCTCGGCGGGGTGCCGCGGCTGGTGCTCCCGAACGAGGCCTGACCCCCCACCGGGGTCGATGCCGGCGTCCGACCGCCCCGCGCGCGCAATTGCCGGACTTGGCTCGGTTCCGGTCGGGAGAAGTGAGCCAGCGTCGGCAATTGCGCGGCTGGGGCCACCACCCGCCGGCCACCACCCGCCGGCCACCGGCCGCCGACCGGCCGCCCGACGACCCGGAGCGCGTCAGGGGAGCTCGGGGCTCGTCTCGCCGAGCAGCCACGCGTCCCAGAGGGCGTCGAGGTCCTCGCCGGTCTGCTCCTCGAGGTAGGCCAGGAGCGTCTCGCGGTCGGTGCTGCGGTTGTCCTGGGACTGCGGCCAGCCCTTCACGGCCGCGAGGAAGACCTCGTCGCCGACCTGCTTGCGGAGCGCGTGCCAGAAGAAGGCGCCGCTGAAGTAGACGTTGGAGCTGCCGAAGGCGGCGGGGTCGTAGTCGGCGGGCGGGCCGGACTGGGCGCGGTAGTCGGACTCGTAGCTCGCGTAGCCCTCGAGGTAGGCGTCGAGCGGGACGTCGGACTGCTCCGCCTCCCACACCAGCTGGAGGTACATCGCCATGCCCTCGTTCATCCACACGTCTCGCCAGTCGTCGGGCGTGACCTGGTCGCCGTACCACTGGTGGGCGAACTCGTGCACAACCGTGTTCTCGGCCATCGAGTACTCCGTGTCGCCCAGGGTGATCATGGTCTGGGTCTCCATGCCGCTCTCGGAGTCGACGACGAGGATCCCGGCGGTGTCGAACGGGTACGGGCCGAGGTAGGTCTCGAGCCAGGCCATCGCCTCGGGGGAGTAGCGCAGCCCGCTGCCGGGCTCCATGTCCCGCGGCGTCCAGTAGGTGATCGGGACGTCGTTCGGGCCGACGTCGGTGGTCTCGACGTAGTCGCCGAACGCCAGCGTCACCAGGTACGCCGCCGCCGGCTCGGCCAGGTGGAACGCCGTCGTGTGGGTGCCGCCATCGCCGCCGGTGACCTCGTCGGAGACCTTCGCGCCGTTCGCGATGCCCGTCCACGGGTCGGGCACGTGCAGGGTGAAGTCGTAGAGGGCCTTGTCGGCGGGCTGGTCGTTGACGGCGTACCAGGTGTAGGCGCCGAAGGGCTCCTGCATGGTCCAGGTCTGGTGCTCGGCGTCGATCGTGAAGCCTGTGGTGGCCAGGTCCGAGCGCTCGGTCGGGGCCGGGACCGGAGCGGGGGTGCCGGCGTACTCGATGACGAGCTCGTACCGGCCGTCCTCCTCGACGGGCGCCATGACGACGAGGTCCTTGCCGCGGTGCTCGTGGTCGACCTCGGCCCCGTCGAGCGACAGCGAGTTGATCTCGAGCGGCTCGGCGAAGTCGAGCTGGAACTGCTCGGCGGTGCCGGTGGAGCGGAAGGTGAGCGTCTCGGTGCCGGTGAGGGTGTCGGTCTCGGGGTCCCACGTGAGGTCGAGGTCGTAGTGCAGGGCGTCGACCGACGGGTCGCCGACCTCGGGGTAGTAGGAGTCCTCGGCCGGCTCGCTGAGCCCGAGGTCGAGGTCGCCCTGGGGAGCGGGGTCCGTCGGGTCCTCGCCGGAGGGCGACGACGGTGACGACCCTGACGACGGGGACGCCGACGGTGACGCGGTCGGCTCGGACGACGACGCGACCTTGCCGGCGGAGCCGCACCCGGCGGCGACGAGCGCCAACGAGACCAGGGTGGTGCCGACCAGGGCCCGCCGTGGCAGCGGGGTCACGCCTCGCCCCGCAGCAGCGGGCGGGCGAGCTTGCGGCCGTGGTGGATCTGCGCCTTCACGGTGCCGAGCGGGACGCCGAGCAGCGTGGCGATCTCGTCGTAGGCCATGCCGTAGACGTCGCGCAGCAGCAGCGGCTCGACGTACTGCGGGTGGTCGCGCTCGATCGTCTCCATCGCCTCGAGCAGGTCGAGCCGGGTGCCGGCGATGACGCTGGTGGTGCGCGGGTCGGGCTTCTCGCCGACGACGTTGTGCTCCTGCGGGTCGGTCGCGACGGCCTGGTTCTTCATCCGCCGGTACGTCGTGCGGGCCGAGTTGACGGCGACGACGTGGGTCCAGGTGGTGAACCGGCCGCGGCCGCCCCAGGAGCCGATCTTGGTGGCGATGTTGAGCAGCGCCTCCTGGCAGGCGTCCTCGGCGTCGGGGGTGAAGGGGAGCACCCCGCGGCAGACGTTGAGCGTGCGCGGCCGGATGGCGGCGAGCACGAGCTCGAGGGCCTCCCGGTCGCCGTCCTGGGCGCGGTGGGCGAGCTCGTCGATCTCGTCGGGTGTCGCGACGTCTCCACTGATGGCGGTCATGCCGATGCTCCTTCCCCTGTGGCGTCGAACATAATGCAGGGGTGTCGAGTCTCGGTCCGAGCCACCTGGGTCGCTACGCGGTCCGGCGGCGGATCGGCAGCGGCGGGTTCGCGACCGTCTGGCTCGCCTACGACGAGCAGCTCGACGCCCCCGTGGCCGTCAAGGTGCTCGCCGACAACTGGTCCGAGCAGCACGAGGTCCGCACCCGGTTCGTCGAGGAGGGCCGCTACCTGCGGCGCGTGGAGTCCCCGCACGTCGTCCCGGTCTACGACGCGGGCGCGCTCGACGACGGCCGGCCCTACCTCGTGATGGCCTACGCCGACCAGGGCACCCTCGCCGACCGGCTCGCGGCGGGCCGGGTGACGGTGCCGCAGGCGCTCGAGGTGGTCAGCCAGGTCGGCGCCGGGCTGCAGGCGCTGCACGACCGCGGCATCCTGCACCGCGACGTGAAGCCGGCCAACGTGCTGTTCCGGACCATCGAGGGGCACCACGGCTCGGGCGAGGTGCGGGCGATGGTCGGCGACCTCGGCCTCGGCAAGGCGCTCGACGTCTCCTCGCGGCTGACGATGATCGCCGGCACGCCGGCCTACGTCGCGCCCGAGCAGGCGCAGGGCGAGACGCCCGACGCGCGCGCCGACCAGTTCAGCCTCGGCGTGCTCACCTTCCTCCTCCTCAGCGGCCGGCTCCCGTGGAACCACGGCAGCCTGTCCTCGGCCGCGGCCCCCACCGACCCGCTGCCGCTCTCCACGCCGGGCCGCGAGCTCCCCGAGGGCGTCGAGGCCGTCGTCCGCCGCGCGCTCGCGCACGACCGCGAGTACCGCTGGCCCTCGGTCGCGGCGTACGTCGCCGAGGTGACCGCCGCCCTCGACGGGTGGGACTCCCCGGACGGCGGCGTCCGCGCCCTGCCCGTCGACCCGGCCCTCACGCAGCCCGGCGAGCGCCCCTCGCCGCTGTCGAGCACCGGCCCGCTGCCCGACCCGGTGCCGCCGAGGCGGAGGAGCCGCGTCGGCCGGAGCCTCGCGATCGCGGCCGCCGTCGTCGTCGCGCTCGGCGCCGGCGCGGCCGCCGGCTACTACGGCCAACGGGCCGGTGACTCCGAGCCGGAGCCCGCGGCGGCGACCGTCGAGGACGAGTCCGGCCAGCTGGAGGTGACCGTGCCCCCGGGCTGGGACGCCCAGTCGGGTGCACCCTGGACGCCGCCGAACGCGACCGACACCGAGTACGCCGCGCTGTCGGTCGGCACGTCGGCGTCCTGGACGACCGACGGCGAGGGGATCTTCCTCGGTCTGCTCCCGGGCACCGAGCTGCCCGACGAGGTGCCGGGACACCAGCAGTGCTCGTCGGCGGGCGACCCGCAGCGCGACGAGCTCGGCCCGGCGCCGCCGTCGGTGACGGTGTTCTACGCCGGGTGCAGCGGCGGCGCCGCCGTGATCGTCGAGCGCGTGGTGCGGGTCAACGACGGTCAGCTGCTGTGGGTCCAGCTGCGGAGCAGCGACCGGGGCTCCGCCGTCCGGGTGCTCGACGCGGTGCGGACCTACGGCCTCTGAATCGTGGTGATGTTCGCGTCGACGAGCGAGACCAGGTCCTCGATGCCGCTCAGGTCGCGCTCGCGGCCGTAGACCGCGATGGCGGCGAAGGCGTTGCCATCGGGGTCGGGGATGAACAGCTCCATGCTGATGCGTCGGTACCCGTCCTCGACGAAGGTCACGGTGAACCCGGAGTCGTCCTGCGCGGAGAACTCGACGTCGTGCAGGTTGCCCTGGGCGTTCGCCGACCGGAGCTGCGCCTGGCGGATCGAGATGGCACGGTCCATCGACTCCTTGTCGCCGGCGATGATGTCCAGGCGCATCCCGAAGGACATCGTGTCGTTGCCGGCCTTGGTGAAGGTCCACCGCGACACCCCGTTGAAGGAGTCGTCCCACTCCTTCGGGATCGGCACCGACACCGAGTACTTCGAGGGCTGGCCCTTCGCGTTGAGCGCGGTCAGCCGGACCTGCTCCAGCGGGATGCCGGGCACGAGCGGCTTGTCGTCCGGGTCCGGCTCGTAGAGCTGGACCGGGAGCCGGGGGTGGTCGGCCTGGACCGGGACCGGGTCGGCGAACGTGCTGCGGCCCGGCGACGACGGCTCGTCGCGGCTCCCGACGGCGTAGCCGCCCGCGCCGCCGACGACGAGCGCCAGCAGCACGGCACCCGAGACCCACCACCTCACGGTCGAGACCCTATCCCGGTCCGTTAGCGTCCTCGCGTGGGCGACCTGCTGCTGCGCGAGTGCCGGATCGTGCCGTTGGGCGACGGCGAGGCCGCGCCGGCGGGCGGCGAGCCGGTCGACGTCCTGGTGCGCGACGGGCGGGTCGCCGAGGTCGGGTCGTCGCTGACGCGGCCGGACGGCGTCGAGGAGGTCGCCGCGGGCGGCCGGTGGCTGGCCCCAGGTCTGTGGGACCAGCACGTGCACCTGGGCCAGTGGACGCTCACCCGGCAGCGGGTCGACACCGCCGGCGTCGGCTCACCCGACGACGCCTGCGCCCTGGTCGGCGCCCTGGTCAGCGCCTCGCCCGGCCACCCCGTCATCGGCTGGGGACACCGCCCCGGCGTCTGGGCGCGCGACGCGACGGTCGCCGAGCTGGACGCCGTCTCCGGGGTCACGCCGGTCGTGCTGATCGCCGGCGACGCCCACCACGCCTGGCTCAACAGCGCCGCGCTCGCCGCGCTCGGGCTCGGCGCCCGCGACGACGTGGTGCGCGAGAACGAGTGGTTCGCGGCCTACGAGCGCCTCACCCGGCTCACCGGCGACGACGGCACCGGCGCGCCGGCGTACCGCGCCTCGCTCGAGGACGCCGCCGCCCGCGGGGTGGTCGGGCTGGTCGACTTCGAGTTCACCGGCGGCGCTGCCGAGTGGGTGGAGCGGTGGGGGGCCGGGTGCGACCTGCTGCGGGTGCGGATGGCGACGTACGCCGAGGGGCTCGAGGACGTCATCGCCGCCGGGCTGCGCACCGGTCACCCGCTCGACGGCGACGGCCGGCTCGTGATGGGCTCGCTCAAGATCATCAGCGACGGCTCGCTCAACACCCGGACGGCGTGGTGCTGCGAGCCGTACTCCGACGGCGACCGGCTGCCGTACCCCTCGGGCGCCGCGAACCTCGCGCCGCACGAGCTGCAGGCGCTGCTCGCCCGCGCGCACATGTCGGGCCTCACCGTCGCCACGCACGCGATCGGGGACGCCGCCGTCGCTGCGGCGCTCGACGCCTACGCAGCGACCGGCGCGACCGGCTCGGTCGAGCACGCCCAGCTGATCGCCCGGGACGACGTCGCCCGGCTCGCCGCGCTCGACCTGCGCGCCAGCGTGCAGCCGTCGCACCTGCTCGACGACCGCGACCTCACCGAGCTGATCTGGCCGGGCCGCGGGGACCGGTCGTTCGCGTTCCGCTGGATGCTCGACGCCGGCGTCCGGCTGGTGCTCGGGTCGGACGCCCCGGTCTCGCCGCTCGACCCGTGGCTGTCGATCGCGGCCGCCGTCCACCGCAGCGCCGACGACCGCGACCCCTGGCACCCCGAGCACGCGCTCACCCCGCGCGAGGCGCTCGCGGCCTCCGTCGACGAGCAGCCGACCGTCGGCGTCGGCTCCCGCGGCGACCTCGCCCTCCTCGACCGCGACCCGCTCGCCCCGGCCCCCGCCGACCGCTACCCCCCTGACCGCGACCCCGCCGACCGCGACCCCGCAGCCGACCTCCGGGCCATGACCGTCGCCCTCACCGTCGTCGACGGCGACGTCGTCCACCGCACCCTCTAGGACGCCGACCCGTCACCTATAGGTGACGGGTCAGCGGGGGATCGGGGTCGACCCGTCACCTATGGGTGACGGGTCAGCGGGGGATCGGGGTCGACCCGTCACCTATGGGTGACGGGTCAGCGCAGGGCGGTGATCAGGTCGGCGACGGCGGCCTGCTCGGCGGCGAACGGGTGGAACGGGATGGTGCCGTCGGGGGCGGTCTCGGCGCCGTTGACCCAGGGGTCGTCGGAGCAGATGTCGTGGCCGCGGCTGGCCCGGGCGACGTCGACGAAGTCGAGGTCGCGCTCCTCGGCCTGGGACTGGAGGGCGTCGGAGAGCCCCTGCGTGATCTGGTTGAGGAACGGGTAGTCGCCGGCGGCGAGCGGCACCAGGTCCGGGCAGGTGCCGCGCCGGGGGAGCAGCGCCGGGTAGCCGACGACGATCACCCGGGCGTCGGGCGCGGCCTCCTGGACGGCGTCCAGGGTGGCGCCGATGTTCTCCTCGATCTTCGGCAGCAGGTCGTCGGCCTGGGGCTCGACCGTGTCGGTGCACGGCGTGCCGGGCGCGTCGGGGCCGGCGCCGCTGCACTGGCCGATCAGGGTGAGGAACAGCTCGAAGTCGTTGCCGCCGATGCCGAGGGTGACCAGGTCGGTGTCGGCGTCGAGCGCCGGCACCTGGTCGGCCAGGACGGTGTCGGTGGTCGCGCCGCTGCAGGTGACGTCGGTGAGGGTGATCGACTCGTCGGCCTCGGCGACCAGGTGGGCGTAGTTGTGGTCGGAGCGGAAGCAGCCGTCGGCGCCGGAGGTGTTGGGGACGCCGGGCGCGGCGGCGTAGGAGTCGCCGAGGGCGACGTAGGAGACGGCGTCGGCGGGCGCGCCCGCCGAGGTCGACGCCGAGGCCGACGCCGAGGTCGAGGTCGGCTCCGGCGGGGGCGTGGTGGCGGACCCGTCGTCCGAGCAGCCGCTGACGCCGAGCGCGAGGGTGCCGGCGAGGAGGAGGGGGACGAGGCGACGCACCGCGCCAACCTACGGGGCGACCCCGAGCGCGAGGGTGAGGGCCAGCACGGTGTCGGGGTCCTCGAGCCCCTCGCCGAAGGCCTCGCGCAGCTGCGTCATGCGGTAGCGGACCGTCTGCGGGTGCACGAAGAGCGCGGCTGCGGTGTCGTCGCGCCGGCCCTGGTGCAGGAGCCAGGCGCGCAGGGTCTCGGTGAGCTTCTCGACGGTCGCCGGGCGCAGGCCGGCCAGCGGCGCCAGGGCCCGGGCGCGCAGGTCGGCGAGCGCGTCGGCGTCGGCAGTGAGCACGAGGGTCGCCAGGTGCCGCTCGGTGTCGTCGGGGAGGCCGAGCGCCCGGGCCCGCAGCGCCCGCCGGTACGACGTCCGCACCTCCAGCCAGGGCCGGGCCGGGCCGACGACCGCGCCGCGACCGCGCAGGGTGCGCAGCAGCGCGGTGCGGGAGCGGCCGTGCGAGTCCGGCACGAGCAGCAGGACGACGCCGTCGAGCCCGGGTGCCTCGACGGCGACCAGGGTCGCGGCGGGCAGCGAGGCCAGGGCGGGCCGCACCTGGGAGTCCGGGACGATGACGGCGGTCAGGGTGGCCGGCTGCGGCCAGTCGGCGCGCTCGGCCGCGGCGACCACCTGCTCGGGCGTGGAGTCGCCGACCAGGTGCTGCGCCAGTCGCTCGAGGTGGCGCTGGCGCACCCGGCCGGTGCTGGCGAGCTCGTCGGTGTGGCCGGCGACGCTGGCCGCGGAGAGCTCGTCGATGTAGGCGAAGACCAGCGCCGCGAACGACGCCAGCGTGTCGGCGTCCAGCCCGGCGCGCACCGCCCCGCTCGCCATCTGCTGCCAGGAGACGCGCGCGCCGATGCGGTAGGCGGCGAGCAGCGCGTCGGTGCTGCGACCGCTGCGCGCCTCGCCGCGGCCGAGCTGGTAGGCGCCCTCGACGGCCGGCGCGGCCGGCGTGCGCGGGTCGGACCCGCGGCGTCCGCTGGCGAGGGAGAGGAAACCTCCGAGCGCGATCTGGACAGCACTGGATATCGTCTCGCCCATGGGCCCGCTGAACGCATCGGTGTAGCCCGGGACCTCCTCGATGATGGCGGCGACGACGTCGTCGGCCACGCGGGGGAGGTCGGCACGGATCCCGCTCACCACCCCCGAAGGCAACAGCAGGCCATGAGCGGCGGTCTGGCGGGGCCGTGGCGGCATATTTTGTCCTTTGTGAACAAAAGCACGAGGGAGGTTCACATGGTGAGGTCAGGAGTTTAGCGCCTGCAGCGGGCACAATGAAGATATGACGTCCACCGCCCTGCCTCGCGAGGCCGCCTCAGCGGCCGGCCCGGCCCGGCCGACCCCGCAGGAGACCCCGCGGCCGACGCTGAGGCAGCGCCTCCGCGCCCTCGCGGACGCCGCCGTGACGCCGCTCCAGCTCGACGACGTCCTCGACGTCTTCCACCCGCTGCGCGCCGGCGCCGACCTGCGCGGCCGGATCGTCGAGATCCGCCCCGAGACCGCCGACTCGGCGACGATCGTCCTCAAGCCGGGCAAGGACTGGGGCGGCCACGTGCCCGGTCAGTACGTCCGCGTGGGCGTCGACGTCGACGGCGTCCGGCTGTGGCGCACCTACTCGCTGACCCACGGCCCGCGCCCCGACGGCCACGTCTCGATCACCGTCAAGGCGATCCCCGGCGGTGTCGTCTCCGGGCACCTCGTGCACCGCGCCCGCGTCGGCCAGATGATCCAGATGGCCCCGGCCGAGGGCGACTTCGTGCTCCCCGTGCCGATGCCGGCCAAGCTCCTCCTGGTCACCGGCGGCTCGGGCATCACCCCGGTCATCGGGATGCTGCGCAACCTGTACTCGCGCGCCGTCGTCCCGACCGTCGACATCGTGCTGGTGCACATCAACGTCTCGCAGGACTCCGCGATGTTCCGCGACGAGCTCCGCGCCCACGCCGCCGCCGGCCACCTGCGCCTCGTCGAGCGCTACGACGTCCGCGACGGGATCCTCGACGTCGACCACCTCGCCGACCTGGTCCCCGACCTGGACGACCGGCTCACCTACGCCTGCGGCCCGGCCGGCCTGCTCGACGCCCTCGAGCGGCACCACGCCGACCGCGGCCTCGACCTCACCACCGAGCGGTTCCGCCCGGTCACCCTGGGCGAGACGGGCGACGGTGGCACCGTCACCTTCACCAACGGCATCACCGTCGACGCCGACGGCACCACCCCGATCCTCGACGCCGGCGAGAGCGTCGGCGTCCTGATGCCGAGCGGCTGCCGGATGGGCGTCTGCTTCGGCTGCGTGCTGCCGATGCGCTCGGGCGCCGTCCGCGACATGCGCAACGGCGCCATCACCGTCGCCGTCCCGGGCGAGACCGGCCCCGAGGGCGTCCCCATCCAGACCTGCATCAGCGCCGCCGCCGGTGCCTGCACCATCGACCACTGATCTCCACGAGAACAGGACTCCTCATGACCGTCATCACCAAGCTCCCCGTCAACCCGACCGCGCACCTCTCGGACACCGACGTCGAGCAGCTCGGCCTCGAGCTCGACGCGATCCGTCAGGACATCCTCGACGCGCGCGGCGAGAAGGACGCGGCCTACATCCGCAAGGTCGTCGACGTCCAGCGCAAGCTCGAGCTCGGCTCGCGCGCCGTCCTGCTGGCCAGCGCCTTCCCGCCGGCCTGGGTCGCGGGCACCGTCGGCCTGAGCGTCGCCAAGATCCTCGAGAACATGGAGATCGGCCACAACGTCATGCACGGCCAGTGGGACTGGATGCGTGACCCGAAGATCCACTCGACCACGTGGGAGTGGGACAACGCCTCCACCGCCGAGGGCTGGAAGCACTCGCACAACGAGATCCACCACACCTACACCAACATCGTGGGCAAGGACAACGACCTCGGCTACGGCATCATGCGGATCGACGAGGACCAGCGCTGGCACCCGATGCACCTGGGCCAGCCGCTGTGGAACTTCATCAACGCGTGCTTCTTCGAGTACGGCATCGCCGCCTACGACCTCGAGCTCGGCAAGAACCTGTCGGTCCCGAAGGAGAAGCGCAGCGAGACCTTCAAGGCCAACGCCCGCAAGACGCTGGCCAAGATCCGCAAGCAGGCGACCAAGGACTACGTCGTCCACCCGGCCCTGTCGATCCCGACCGGCTCGTTCCTGCCGACGCTGGCCGCCAACTTCACCGCCAACCTGGTGCGCAACCTCTGGTCGCACTCGGTGATCATGTGCGGTCACTTCCCCGAGGGCGTCGAGACCTTCGAGCGCAAGTCGATCCCGGCCGACGAGACCCGCGGCCAGTGGTACCTGCGCCAGATGCTCGGCTCCGCCAACATCTCGGGCTCGAAGTTCATGCACCTGATGACCGGCAACCTGAGCCACCAGATCGAGCACCACCTCTTCCCCGACCTGCCCAGCAGCCGGTACGCCGAGATCGCCCCGCAGGTGCAGGCGCTGTTCGAGAAGTACGGCCTGCGCTACCACTCGGCCCCGCTGCCGCAGCAGGTCGGGAGCGCCTGGCACCGCGTCGTCCGGCTGTCGCTGCCCAACGGCTTCCTGGCCACCACCGAGGTCAAGAACGTCCCCGAGCAGGCCAAGCTGCTGTGGGCGATGAGCACCAAGGGTCCCAAGATCCGCCGGGCCGCCCAGGCCCGCCTGGTCCAGCTCGAGAAGCGCCAGAAGGCCGAGCAGGCCGTCGCCTGATCCCGGCTCCGCCGGAGCCTGCTCCGCCGTGCCCGCATCCCCAACGTAGATGAATCGCACGACGGGCGCGGCGCGTCCCTCGACCCCCGACGCACGATGAGGCAGCGCGCTCCGGGCGCGCTCCTACCGGGGGGTTGGTCATGGGGTTCTCACGTCTGCTTGCTGTCGGAGTCGTCGTCGGTGCGGTCGCGGCGGTGACGGCCGTGGCCGCGCCGGGATCGGGTGCCGGCGCGGCGGGACCGTCGCCGCGCGCGGCCGGGTTTGTGGTGTTCGTCCAGGCCGTTCCCGGCGCCGAGATGGTCGTGACCGTCGACGGCGAGGAGGTGGCCGCCGGGCTCGCCGACGGGGCCGTGGCGCCGCCGGTGTCGCTGGACGCCGGCCCGCACGCGGTCGAGTTCGCCTTCGACGGCGGCACCGTCGAGGCGACCGTCGACGTCGGCGCCGGGTCGTCGAGCGACGTCGTCGTGCACAACCCGGCCGCGGTCGACGGCGACCCGGTCGTCAGCATCTACCCGACCCCGATGGACCCGATCGGCCCGGGCAAGGCCCGGGTCGTCCTGGCGCACACCGCGACGACGGCACCGGCCGACGTCGAGGTCGACGGCCAGGTCGTGTTCACCAACATCGCCAACGGCGAGTACGCCGAGGCCGACGTCGCGGCCGGCGCCCACCAGGTCGCCCTGCTCCCCAGCGGCGTCGACGGGAAGCCGATCCTCGGCCCCCTGGAGGTGACGCTGCGCGCCGGCACGCTGACCTCGGTCTACGCCGTCGGCAACCCGCGCCAGGGCTCGATGAGAGTGATCGTCCGCGAGACCCCGCTGCGCGGCGACGGCACCGAGCCGCCCACGCGGGTGGAGACCGGCTCCGCCGGCCTCGCAGGTCTCGCCACCCCGGCGAGCTGACGGTGCCCGCGCCCTCTCCGACCGGCGCGACCCCGCGCCGGTCCAGGAAGGCGGCCTGGCGCCTGTCCCGAGACGTCGTACCCGCACGCGCAGCCGCGGCGGCGGCCCTGGCGCTCGTGCTCGCCGGCTGCGGCGCTCCGGACGCCGACCGGCCGGCGGCCGGCGCCGACACCCCGGCCGCGACGGGCGCCCCCGCCGCGGCGCCCGACGGGAAGGCGCCGCCGGCGGCGACCGCACCGCGGGTCGGCAGCTCGACCCCGGAGCCGCCGGTCGCGATCCGGCTCCCCGACGGCACCTCGATGCCGGTCCTGGAGGCCGGCACCACCTCCGACGGCCTCCTCGACGTGCCGCCCGACGTCCGCGCGGCGGGTTGGTGGCCGGGGGGATCCCGGGTCGGCGACCCCTTCGGCAGCACCCTCGTCGCGGCCCACGTCGACTCGAGGGCGCAGGGGCTCGGACCGTTCGCGTCCCTGCTGCAGGTCCAGCGGGGCGACACCGTCCGGCTGCGCTCGCGCCGGCTCGAGCAGGTCTTCCGGGTCACCTCGCTGCGGCTGGTGCCGCGGTCGTCGTTCGAACGCCGGCCGCGGCTGCACTCGCCGCGCGGCACCCGACGGCTCGTCCTGGTGACCTGCGCGCCGCCGTACGACACCACCCGCGGCGGCTACCAGAACCTCGCCGTGGTCTCCGCGGTGCCCGTGGCCGGGGCGACCGGGAGGCGGGGCCGATGACGCGGAACCGCCGGGACTGGGCCGTCGGCGCGCTCGCCGGGCTGACCGGCATCGGCGCGACCGCCGGCTTCGCCGTGCTGATCCTGGGGTCGTTCGGCGACGGGGGCGGGTCCGAGCGCACGGTCGCACCGCCCGCGTCGACGGCGCCGCTCGAGGAGCCGGTGGGCCAGGACGTGCGGGCCGTCGTGGCGAGCGACGGCTCCATCGAGATCGTGCACCGGGTCGTCACGGCCACGCCGGTCTCCTCGATCCTGCTGCGACCGGGACCGCCCTACGGGCAGCTCGGGGTCGCTGAGGTCGTCGGCGTCGAGGTCAGCACCGGGGGGACGAGCGTCGCGAGCCAGGTCGCCGTCGGCCTGCGGGCGCAGTCGGTCTCGCTGGGGCGCCTCGTCCACGAGTTCACCGTGACCTACCGGGTCGTGCCGCCCCGCGTCGGCACCGCGACCGCCGTCGACGGCCGGTCGCTCGTGTTCGTGCCCGTGCTCGACCTCGAGTACGACGACGAGGCCGGGCCCGTGCGTCGCCGGGTCAGCGCCGAGGGGGAGATCCTCAACGTGGCCTGCGTGCGCGCCGCCGTACCCCGGCCGTGCGGCTCCGCGACGCGAGAGGGCTGGGAGGTCGACCTCGGCGACGTGGTCCGCGACGTCAGTCTCGTCGTCCAGCTGCAGCGCGGGGGCTGAGGCGAGGACCCGACCGGCGACCCAGGCCGCTCAGGCCGCTCAGGCCACTCGGGCCGCTAGGCGACGAGGTCGCGCAGCATCCGGTCGGAGGCGAGCAGCGCGTCGCGGTCGTGGGTCGAGGTGCTGGCCATCAGCTCGTCGGCACCGGCGCGCTCGGCGAGCCGGTCGATCCGCCGTCGTACGGTCTCGGGGCTGCCGGCCACGGCTCGCTCCAGCGAGTCCTCGACCCGGCGCCGCACCTGGCTCGGCCAGTCGGCGTCCCGGATCGCGGCCACCGGCTCGAGCGGCGGGAACTCCCCGGTCTGCCGCGACATCGCCATGGCCCAGGCCTCGGGCAGCGCGAGCTCGCACGCGGTGGCGTCGTCGTCGGCGACGGTCACGTCGAGCGAGATCGTCACCCACGGCACGCTGTCGCGGCCGGGCCGGAACTCGCGCCGGTAGCGCGCGAGCATCCCGGTCAGCTCCTCAGAGTCGAGCACCGGCCCACCGACGACGACCGGCATCCCGTGCCGCGCGGCCGTCTCGATGCCCCGCCCGGTGGCGAGCAGGTACGTCGGCAGCGGGCGACCCGTCACCGGCCGCGCCGTCACCTCTGCGGTGCCGTCGAGGTAGCCGTGCAGCTCGACCAGGTCGTCCTCGAACGAGTCCGCCGCCCCGACCTCTCGCCGCAGCGCCGCACGCACCGGCGCCGTGAACCCGGCCGACCGCCCCAGCCCGAGGTCAACCCGCCCGGAGTGCAGCGCGTCGAGCACGAGGAACTGCTCGGCCACGACCAGAGGCTGGTGCAGCGGCAGCATCACCCCACCCGACCCGATGCGGATCCGCGACGTCCGCGCCCCGATCGCCGCCAGCAGCACCGCCGGCGTCCCGGACGCGATCCCCGGCACCGCATGGTGCTCGGCCACCCAGAACCGCTCGTAGCCCACCGCCTCCGCGTGCTCCGCCCGCGCCACCGTCGCCTCGAGCGCCGCCGCGTCGGGCAGGCCGGCGCGAGTCCGGGACCGGTCGAGCAGCGAGAGCATCACGTCGTCTCAACGCGCTGCGGGCCGGTCGACTTCCCGCTGGCTGCGCGCGTCGGTCCGCCGCGATCAGGCGACGGTGATGACGGCGCGGGAGGTCCCCGTTCCCGGACTAGGCTGAGCACCATGGCGGCCGGCGCGACTATGCACACGTTTGAAGTCGAGCTGGCCGACACGGATCGCGGCGTCTACGAGGAGTTCACGCTGCGCGCGGCGCGGCATCCGTCAGAGACCGAGGCGTACCTCGTGACGCGCGTGCTCGCCTACTGTCTCGAGCACGAAGAGGGCATCGCCTTCAGCGAGGGCATCTCGGCGACCGAAGCCCCGGCGGTGCTGGTGCGTGACCTGAGCGGGAAGCTGCTCGCCTGGATCGAGGTCGGCGCACCGGATGCCGCGCGGCTTCACACGGGCAGCAAGGCTGCCGAGCGCACGACGATCTACACGCACCGCGACCCGGCCAAGGTGCTCGCGCAGTGGGCAGGGGCGAGGATCCACCGCGCCGCCGAGATCGTGCTGCACAGCTTCGATCCCGGGTTCATCGATTCAGCGGTGGACACGATGGAGCGCCGCAACACGATCACGCTCACCGTGACGGAGCGGCAGCTCTACCTGGAGCTGAACGGCGTCCACCTCTCATCGGCGGTGCACGACCACCCGATCAGCTAGCGGGAGCGACCTCCCGCTGCCGATCCTGATGCGCGACTTCCAACGCGCGTCAATGCACCGCCTCTGGGAGAGGTCGATACGCCCGACTCTGCCGAGAGTCGGGCAGCGGGCTTGGCCCTGCGCGTAGCCCGTCCCCCCGGCCGCGCGTGGTTCACTCGTCGCGATGACAAGCGAGACAGGGCAACACACCCCTCAACTGCGCACCCAGCGGCGCTGGCCCCTGGTCCTCGTCGTCGCCCTCGTAGTGCTTGTCGGATTGCTCGCGGCAGGCGTGTTCACCGACCACAGAGTCGGCATCGTCGCTCAAGCGCCGGCACTTTGGATCGCGTTGGGGGTCCTCGTAGTCGTCGCTTGGGTCCGTGAGCTCGCGGCCGAGATCAGGACGCTGCTCGCTGCCTTGTCTCTCGTTCTTGGACTCTTTGGAACGGTGCTACAGCCGACGCTGATTGCCAGCCAGCAGCTCGATGGCGGCCGGCTCGTCGTCCAGGTCCAGACCGTGCGAAGTTTGAATCCTTTCGACAGCCTGTCGCGCGTCGAGCTGCGTGTCGTTCGCACCGGCGTGATCGAGCACGAGCTGATGTCCGTCTGCCTAGAGGCCGACTCGGCATGGTCAACAGACTTCGTCATTCGTGACACCAAGGACGGATTTCAGACCGAGTTCATCGACGTTGGCGCAGAACTTCACCGCTGGTCGATTCGAGGTGACGCCGTTGTCGTCCCGGACTCGGTGGGCCCATACCTCTGTTCGTGACCGGCCCCTGTTTCTTCGATTCACGGCCAAGCTTGCGGAGCCCTCATTCGAGCCCCGACCATGCCGCACCACGGGCTCCGCCCGACCATGCCGCGCTGAGGGCGAAGTCCATAGATCCCTAGATGCGCCTGAGTTGCTGGTCGCACGCAGACTGGACAGCCCGGCCTAGTTCCTCATCTGGACGGCCCCACCTGCCCTCGCGTTCGTCGTCCATGCCATAGACAGCAGCCAGAGGCTCCTCGAAGTATTCGACGGCGTAGTTGCCTTACGAGATGGACTCGTGCACCACGTCGATAACCCAGCCCCAACTGGCCAAGCCGTCGGTGTGAAGTGCTGCGATGTGGTCGAACGCGACTTTCACGTCGGCTTGGGTAGTAGTCAATGCGGTCACGCCCGCCTCTTCAAGCGCGACAGCCAACAGGTCCCTCACTGCCCTGGAGTCCTTGCCTGACAGGCCAGCCAACTCAACCACGGCGTCGCCATCGAGGCCCTCCACGAGCCAATGTGCCGCCCACATGGGGACCTCTTCTGCCTGGAGGATGTCCAACCGCAGCCACGCTGCCACGAGTCGTGGCGAGGGCACAGGACTCGGTTCAGGCATTGGAAGATGGTTGCGTGCGGAACTCGCGTTCGCAACTGGCTCAGCCGACTGGCCGCGCCGCATCCGCCCGACCATGCCGCCGAGCGGGCTCCGCGCGACCATCCCGCGCGAAGTGCGCGCTCATGCCGAGAGTCGGGCGTCCTCGGATCTGGCTCGACGACGATGCTCGTGACATCGACTACGCACGCTGGACCCGACCGGCTTTCCGAGCCGTCGTCGCGAGCGCTGGCAATTCACATCACGGCAAAGAGGTCTGATGGCGCGGCGTCACGTGGCTATGGGGCACGCGTCCGCCTGGGCGCCCGGCTGCGCGGCTGGCTCTCGACGTCGTTGCGACGTCAGTTCCGGCACGAGGCTCATCAGGGCGAGCGCGGCTAGCGAGGCGCCGACGACGAGCGGGGCCAGGACGCCGTAGGCGTCGGCGACCACGCCGCCGGTCGCGGTGCCGAGCAGGATGCCGCTGGTCACGATCGTGGGTGTCATCGCCATGACGGCAGGGGTCGCCCCGCCGACGGCGATAGTGCGGGCGGTGTGGGCGGCGTTCAGGCTGACTCCGGTGCCGCCGATCAGGATGAGGGCGAGGATGGCCACGGGAAGCGAACCGGGTGCGAGGCGGAAGAGGAGGAGGCCGGCAAGCATCACAGCGACGCCGATCGCCACAACCCGGGTCGGACCGGTGTGGGTGACCCGGCCGACGTAGTAGTTGCCGACGACGGATGCGAGTCCGTAGACCGTGAGCAGCCATGGCACCGCGCCCTCGGCGACGCCGGTCTCGTCTTGCAGGATCGCGCTGAAGAAGCCGAACGCCACCAGCGCGCCCCCGATCGAGAGGCCCGCCGTCACAAAGGTGGCCCACAGCCGGAGGTCCGCCAGCTGACCGACGAGCTCGCGGGCCGGCGTCGGGGTCACACCGGGCAGTGGAGGCAGCGCGGCCGCGATCGCGACCGCGGCAAGCAAGACGACCACAGTGTCGGCGTGGAACGCCCACTGCCAGGTGAGCGACTGCCCAGCGAAGGTGGCCAAAGGTAGCCCCAGGGTGGTTCCGATCGTGACGCCGGCGAAGACGCGAGCGGTCGCCTGCGGCTGGGCCTCGCCAGGAACGAGCCTCGTGACGGTCGACAGGGCGACAGTGAAGTACGCCGCAAGGGCGAGCCCGCTGACCATCCGCAGCGCCAGCAGCACCGGCCACGGGGACAGCACGCCGATCGTCTGCACAAGCGCGAACAGCACCAGGATCCCGGCCAGCACGTTGCGCGCGCCGTAGCGCGTCAACGGCATCCCGAGAGCCCACCCGCCGAAGACCTGCCCCAGGGCAAAACCGGAGATGAGCATCGAAGCCGCGCCGACCGTCACCCCGATGTCGCGCGAGATGTCCGGCAGCAGACCAGCGGCCATGAACTCACTGGTCACCATCGCGAAGATTCCGGTGGTGATCAGCCACACCGAGGGCGGGACGTCTTCTCCACTGAACTTATCCACGAGCGACCTCAACCAAGACCGTGAACCGACTATTCCGGCCGAGGTTGCGCACGGGCCCCGCAATCGGGGACATGCTGACGATGGCGGAGGAAGACAGATCCTGGACGCGAAGGGTCTTCACATCGCTCCGTCCGACCATGCCGCGGACAGTGTGCGCATCGGCGGCGCGTCACACCGAATGTGTCGACGCTGCACGTCGCTGCCGTTTATCAGTGTGGCCGGAAGTGGGCGGCGGGGTCGGAGATCCACCCGCGGACCCCTGCTTGCTGATCGCACAGGTCTGCGCGAGACCGAGGGCCCAGCACGTCGGGCATCCGCGCAGCAGCGCCGCGGACGGCACGATGAGCAGGAGCGCGAGCGGCCCAAGCCACGGCACCAGCGCAAAGGCCGCCACCATTGTGGGCAGGCCCAGCGCTCCTCGGACGAGGTGTCTGGTGATGCTGCGGCTGGCGAACATGGTGTCGGGGTGGCTCACCGTATGGGTTCGACGCTGACGCAATGACCGGATGGGACCACCTCAGACCACGAGCGTAGGGGACTGCTGCACGAACACACGGCCATGTGACCTAGCCCCTTCCACCGCCTCTGGAACAAGCCATCCGTCTGATCATGCCGATGCTCGCGTTGCGTCACGCCGGACTTGAGGGCCGCCGCGAGAGCGTCGTCATGCTGTGTCAGCGGCATGGCTGCGGGCGGTGGGTGTGTCAGTGCGCCGCGTCGTACTGCTCGACAACCGAGGATGCGATCCGTCCGCGCTCAGACACTCCGAGGCCTTGCTCGCGTGCCCAGTCACGGATCTTG
>NZ_SPUJ01000006.1 GCF_004522105.1 Nocardioides sp. 1609 | reverse complement strand
CCGGCGCCGGCGAGCATCCCTGCGCCCTTGCCGGCCTTCGCGGCCTCCTGCTTGAGCTCGACCTTGGCCAGCTCGAGCTCCTGCTTCATCAGCGTGCTCAGGTCGGTGGTGACCTCACCAACGATCTCCCCGAGGCTGCGGGTCTCATGACCCGAGGAACCCGAGGAACCCGACGCGCTCGACGCGCCCGTGGGCGTGGCTGCGTGGGTCGCGCCGAGGGGGTCGGAGGTGCTCATGCGGGCCCGCCGGGCAGACCAGCGCCCCGGCCGTAGCCGGCGGCGTCGGTGCCGAGCCCTGCGCTCGGGGCCGTGGCGGGCGCGGCGACGTCGTGGGTCGGCCGGGCAGGCGACGCGGCCGGCAGTCCGACCGGCTCACCGACGGGCGGCGGGAACGACGGCGCAGCAGCCGAGGCGTCGGGCTCCGAGGTGCCGGCGTCCTTGACGCCGCGGGCGACCCGACCCACGACCACGCCGGCCACCAGGGCCCCGAGCAGGAACGTGCCGGGGCGCCGACGCGCGAAGTCACGGGCGTCGTCGAGCAGCTCACCGGGCTCACGGCCCTCGAGGTAGCCCGTCAGCCTCTGCGCGTGCTGGGCGACCTCGCGGGCCACGTCGGCAGCCAGGCCACCCTCAGGCGCATCGGCCATCGTGGCGAGGTCGTCCCCGAACGTGCCGAGGGTCACGACGAGGTTGTCGCGCTGCTGCCGCGTCTGGTCGCCGAGCTGGCCACCGACCTGCGTACGAGCGTCGTCGAGGACCGAACGCACCTGCGACGTCGCCTCGCTCGCGACCTTCTTGGCCTCGCTCTGCGCCACGCCGACGACGTGCTTGCCCTCCTCGGCCGCGGTCGACGCGGCCGCCTGTGCCTTCTCGCTGGTGGGGGTGTCACTCATGGTGCCTCCTGTTGTTGATGGATGGGTCGGTGGTTCGGTGCTGCCGGGTGCCCACCCCGTCAGGGGGGCTCGGTGCCGGTCGGTCGGGTCCGGGCCGGGTCGGACTGCAGGTGCGGGGTGGGGTCGCTCGAGGCGCGTGCGCCAGAGGCGAGCCACGAGGCGAAGCCGGCCGGCTGCCGACGCTCCATCTCGTCGAGGTACGCCTGGCGAAGGTTCACCAGGGCGAGCCCGCTCATGACGCCGTCGGCGTCCTGGAGGTGGCGGAAGCTGTGCCGCCACCCGCGGGCCAGGTGCTCGTCGTCGAGGATCTCGACGGCCGGGCGGAGTGCGGCGGCGGTGATCTCGACCGGCTCGGCCTGGGCCTGCCGCGCTCGTCGGTCGCGGGACCCGCGACCGGTGCTGCGTGCGGGGCCGACCAGGTCGTTGAACCACGGAGACGTCAGGGCGGCGGTGAGCGCGAGGGGCAGGACCAGCCAGCCGACCAGGGCCGTGGCAGCCACGACGGTCCCGGCGACCAGCCCGGTCCGGAGACCGCGACCGCACGCAGTCCGCAGACCGGCTCCGGAACCGGCTCGACGCGTCCCGAGACCGTCCTGGTGCGGGGCCAGGCTCGCGGCGGCGACCGTGAAGCCGGCGAGGACGGCGAGGAACACCGGGCGCGCCAGGCCGTCGGAGACCAGGCCCGTCAGGGCGGCCAGCCCGGCCACGCCCCCCCAACAGGCGCACCACAGGTGGCGGTACGACTTGTCCCTCACGACGTCCCCCCGTCCGTCCGGTCCGCTACCGACCGAGGCCGGTCTTGTCGACGTTGCGGTGGAACCGCATGCCGGCCAGGCCGCCCAGGAGCGCCCCGACGAGGCTGGCGGCGGCGACCGCGGCGATGGCCACGATGCCGGCGATCCCGAGGTCGCCCTCGTTGACCGGGAGGCGGGGGAAGCTGTTGAGCCTCGAGAGGACGTCGTACTCCGAGCCGGCGACGGCGGCGACCACGGCCACCACGACCGCGACCAGGACTGCCCACAGCCACACCGCGAGGCCCTGCTTCAGCCCGTCGAAGCGCGCCATCCGTCCAGCGACGTACCCGCCGCAGAGGTAGGCGACGAAGACGATGACGAGCAGTGCGACGGCGCCGATCCAGCCGATGGTCTCGGCCTGGTCGCCGGCCTGGCTGGTCGCCTGGTCGATGGTCTTGTCGACGTCCTCGATGCTGGCCAGGCCGATCGCGGTGCCGGCCGCCACCAGGACCGCCGTGAGCAGGACGGCCATGCCGGTCGCCGTCAGCCACCCGAAGAAGGCGGAGCCGATCTTGATCCCGCCGTGCTCCTCCTTCTCGCGCTCGACCACGGACCTGCGTCGCTCGGGTCGGGAGGGCCTGGGGTCGTCGTGGTCGACGTCGTGCCTCGTGGTGCTCGTGTCGCCGGATCCGTGCTGGTCCGGATCGAGGCGGTTGGATCCACTGCTCGGGGTCATCACGTTCTCCTTGTCACCGCGGGTGGCGCGGTCGTGCCGGTGGAGGTGCAGGGCGGAGCGACGACCGGGGGTCTCCCGAGCGGTCGCTGCTGTGGTGCGGGCGCGCCGACAGGGCTGCGCTCGAGGTGTCGGGTCGGCGTGCGGGTCTCCGAGGACCGCAGGTATTTACGATGTAAACGTAAGCCCCGGCGCACCCCGCCGCCTATCCCTCCTCGGGGTGAACCCCGGCCCGGTGGCTCGAGATCGCGCGTCGGTCCGGTGGTCCACCCCACCGCGCCGGGCGGGCGCCCTACTGTGGGACCGGTGGAGAGTCGTTGATGTCGGCCAGGGACGAACAGGGCACCGATGCGGACAAGGCGGTGGTCGCCGGGGACGAGCCGCCGTCCGAGCGGGTGCCCCTGAGCCGGGACCGGATCGTGGTCGCCGCCGTCGAGTTCATCGACGAGCGCGGGTTGCCCGGACTGACCATGCGGCGCCTCGGTGAGCGCCTCGGTGTCGAGGCCATGGCTCTCTACCGCTACGTGCCCGGCCGGGAGAACCTCCTCGACGCCATCGTCGAGCACGTCGTCGGGGAGCTCCGTGAGGACGACGACGTCGCGTCGAGCCCGACCCACGGCTGGCAGGACTTCACCCAGCGGCTGGCTCACGGGATCCGCCGGGTGGCCCTGCGGCACCCCCGCGTGTTCCCGCTGGTGGCGTCTCGCCCTCCCGAGGCGCCGTGGCTCCGCCCGCCGTTGCGCAGCCTGGAGTGGGTGGAGGTCTTCCTGGAGGCCCTGATCGAGGACGGGTTCTCCGAGGACGACGCCGTCTCGGCCTACCGGTCCTTCACGAGCTTCCTGCTCGGGCACCTCCTGCTCGAGGTCGCGGCCCACGACGCCGATGTCGGACCGCTCGACGTGCTCACTCCCGACGAGCCGCCGGGACCTGGTGCGCTCGACGACTACCCCTTGGTCGCCCGCCTGCGCGACGAGCTCTCCGCGGACCACGCGGACGTCGAGTTCGAGGACGCCCTCGAGTCACTGCTCGCCCGGATCGCCCTCGTCCAGGCCAACCCGGCCTCCTGAACCGGACGACCGGGCGCACCGGGCCGACACGGTCAGGGACGGCGGGGTTCGCTCGCGGCCGGTCGGACCAGGAGGGCGGGGTCGATCGTGCGCAGGGTGTCGGGCTTGAAGCCGTTCTCGATGCCCCAGAGCACGGCCTGGGTGCGCGAGGTGACGCCCATCTTGCGGTAGGCGGTGCGGATGTAGGTCTTGATCGTGTTGACGCCGAGGAAGACGCGTCGGGCGATGTCGTCGTTGCTGAGGCCCTGGGTGATGAGGGCGATGACCTCGGCCTCGCGCGGCGAGAGTCCCACCGCGCGCCCGGGCCAGTCGCCGGAGGCGCCGGCGCTCGTCTCGTGGTCGCCCGACATCACCACGACCTCTCCCGCCAGGACGCGCTCGAGCGCGCGCACGACCTCGGGTCCGGTGAGCACCTTCGAGAGATACCCGCGTGCGCCCTCGTCCAGCGCCTGCCGGATCAGCTGCGGCTGCAGGTTCCAGCTGTAGACGACCACCGTCGCCCCGCTGGCGCGCACGAAGTCCCGGAGGTCGACGCCCTCGCCGGTGACCTGGGCGAAGGTGTCGAAGAGGACGATGTCGACGTCGGTCACGATCGGCGTGCTGACCGCGGTCTCGACGACGTCGATGTTCTCTGCGGCGAGGAGCGCGGCGACCCCGGCGACCACGACGGCGTAGTCGTCGACGATGGCGATGCGGAGACGGGGAGTCACGGGAGCTCCATGTCGACAGCGTAGACCGAGTTCCGGGGTGCCCGGCGGCGGGCCGGACGAGCGTGCGCCCACCGCAGGGTGGACGTAGCCGCCGCAGGCACCCCGGCCCCCCCCGGTCGGCGCTTGCCCCACCGGTCAGCTCAGCTGCGGCGGTGCCACGTAGCGCTTGGGCTCCTCGCCGGCGTCCGGTGACTCGTCCGTGGTGGTGCCCCTGGGCCGTCCCTCGGCGGGCCGGTCGAGCACCGAGGGCTCCAGCCGGACCACGATCGACTTGTACGCCGGCTGGTTGCTGCCGACCGCCTTGGCGTCCAGCGAGACCAGCGCGTTGGTCTCCGGGTAGTACGCCGCGGCGCAGCCTCGGGGCGTGTCGTAGGAGACGACGCGGAACTGCGTGACCGTCCGGGTCGAGCCGTCGTCCCACTCGCTGACGATGTCCACGTGCTGGCCCTCGCGCAGTCCCTGGGCCTCGATGTCGCGCGGGTTCACGAGCACCACCTGGCGGCCGTTCTTGATCCCCCGGTAGCGGTCGTCGAGACCGTAGATCACGGTGTTGAACTGGTCGTGGGACCGCATCGTCTGCAGCAGCAACCGACCGGCCGGCACGTGCAGCACCTCGGTCGGGCTGACCGTGAAGTTGGCCCGGCGCGTGTCGGTCTCGAAGGTGCGGGTGTCGCGCGGCGGGTGCGGCAGGACGAACCCGCCCGGCTGGTCGACCTTCTCCTCGTAGCCGGCGCAGCCGGGCACCATCCGGCCGATCCGGCGGCGGAGCTGGCGGTAGTCGTCGCGGAACTCCTCCCACGGGATGGAGTACCGGTCGCCCAGGGTCGCCAGGGCCGTCGAGCAGATGATGTCGACCTCGGAGCGGAGGTGCTCGGAGGCCGGCTCGAGCGGGCCGTGGGAGGCGTGGACCGCGCAGACCGAGTCCTCGACGGTGACGCGCTGGGGGCGTCCGCCGGTCAGGTCCTTCTCGCTGCGACCCAGCGGCGGCAGGATCAGCGCCTCGCGGCCGTGCACCACGTGGGAGCGGTTCGGCTTGGTCGAGACCTGCACGGTCAGGTCCGCCTTGCGGAGCGCGTCCTCGGTGACGGTCGTGTCGGACATCGCGGCCACGAAGTTGCCGCCCAGGCCGAAGAAGACCTTGGCCTCCCCGTCGCGGAACGCCTTGACGGCGGCGACGGAGTCGTAGCCGTGCTCGCGGGGCGGCTCGAAGCCGAACTCGTCGCGCAGCGCGTCGAGGAAGTGGGCGGGCGGTCGCTCCCAGATCCCCATGGTGCGGTCGCCCTGCACGTTGGAGTGGCCGCGGACCGGGAAGAGCCCGGCACCGGGCTTGCCGATGTTGCCCTGGAGGAACGCGAGGTTGGAGATCTCCTTGACGTTCGCCACCCCGTTCTGGTGCTGGACGATGCCCATCGCCCAGCAGTAGACGGTCTTGCGCGAGCCCGCGATCATCCGGGCCGCCTCGTGGATCTGGTCGCGCTCCAGGCCGGTGGAGGCGAGCACGAGGTCCCAGTCGAGGGCGCGGAGGTGCTCGGCGTACGCCTCGAAGCCGTGGGTGTGCTGCTCGATGAAGTCGTGGTCGAGCTCGCCCCACTCGAGCAGCAACGAGGCGATGGCCTGGAACAGTGCCAGGTCGCCGTTGATGCGCACCGGCAGGTGGAGGTCGGCCATGGCGGTCCCGCGCCCGGCCATGCCCTTGGCGGTCTGGGGGTTCTTGAAGCGGGTCAGGCCCGCCTCCTTGAGCGGGTTGATGTCGATGATCCTGGCGCCGTTCTTCTTCGCGATCTCCAGCGCGCTGAGCATCCGCGGGTGGTTCGTGCCCGGGTTCTGCCCGGCGATGACGATCAGCTCCGCGTGGTGCACGTCCTCGAGGGTGACCGAGGCCTTCCCGATGCCGATGACCTCGGCGAGCCCGACGGAGGTCGACTCGTGGCACATGTTGGAGCAGTCGGGCAGGTTGTTGGTGCCGAAGGCGCGCACGAAGAGCTGGTAGGCGAACGCCGCCTCGTTGGACACCTTGCCCGAGGTGTAGAAGACGGCCTCGTCCGGCGACGCGAGACCGGTGAGGTGCCGCGCGATCAGCGCGAACGCGTCGTCCCAGGAGATCGGCTCGTAGTGGGTGCCCCCCGCGCGCAGCACCATCGGCTCGGTGATCCGGCCCTGCTGCCCGAGCCAGTAGTCGGTGCGGTCCTGCAGCTCCTCGATCGGGTGGGCGGCGAAGAACTCGCGACCCGCCCGGCGCAGGGTGACCTCGTCGGTGACGGCCTTGACGCCGTTCTCGCAGAACTCCGCGGTGTGCCGGTGCTCCGGTGACGGGTCGGGCCAGGCGCAGCCCTGGCAGTCGAAGCCGTCGGCCTGGTTGAGCTTCAGCAGCGTCTGCGCCGTGCGGCGCACCCCCATCCCCTCGACGGCACGCTTCATGCTGACCGCCACGGCAGTCGGACCCGCAGCATGGTCCTCGGGGTGGGTCACGGACAGCTCGGACTCGTCGATGTCACCCTGCGGTGCCCTACGGCTCATGGACATACCTTTCGTCGGCTCCTCGGTACCCACGGTCGCGAGAACTACCCACGTGGTGTGACGCCGGGCGGGTCCTGGTCGTCGTCGTGCGACTCCTCGACCTTCTTGCGTGCCCTCCCCATTCCGGGCAGGTGACCCAACATCTCGTTCAGCTCGCGCGACGCGACCAGCAGGTCGCGCAGGTCGGGTGAGACCGACCCGAGCGTGTCGAGCAGGGGGACCACCTCGTCCTGCCAGGACTCCAGGACGTCCGGGATCCGCTGGATGATGGTCCGCAGCGGCGCGGCCAGTGCCGGGTCGGCCTGGTCGGCGACCTGTTCGAGCAACGGGACCAGTCGGACCAGCGGGTCCTCGACGAGCACGACCAGACGATCGGCACGGGCGGCGGTCGCCTCGACGCGGACGACGACGTCCTCGGCGGCTCGTCGGGTGTCCTCGATGCGCGCCACCAGTCCCCTGACGTCCCTCAGCAGCTGTTCGGCGTCACCGAGCAGGGCGACGGCGCGGGGGACGAGGGCGACGAGGTCGCGGGGGTCGGGCAGGGGAGGCAGTCTCATCCGGTGACAGTAGGAACACGTGCCTCGGGCGGGCACACCCGACGGTGGACGGCAGGGAGCGGCCGGCTCCGGCGGACGTCGTCCCCGACGTCCTCCCGCGGCTCTCGCCGAGCAGCACCGGAGGAGTTCCTCGATCCGGGTCCCTGGGGCGGAACGGTCGCTTAGGGTGCGGGCGTGACGGACGTGACGGAACGGGCGCATCGGCGGTGGACGGCGCTCGCGCTCGTGGTCGCGACCGTTGCCGCCCTGAGCCCGGTGGTCACCGACGACGAGGCCGTCACCGCCGCGTGCTACCTCGGCGTGGTCGTCGGGGCCGCCGTCGGTGCCTGCGTCGGTGCCGTCCGCGCGCCGCGTCACGACCGCCTGATGCCCTCGCTGGTGGCCGGCGGCCTGTGCATGTCGGCCCTCGGGGACGTGGTGTGGTTCCTGCTGGACTGGCGGGGCGCCGACACCCGCGTGTCCGTGGCGGACCTGCCGTGGTTCGCCAGCTACGTCCTGCTGTGCGTCGCGCTGTGGGTCGTCATCTCCCGCTCACGCGGTCGCGCCGCGGGCCGTGACGAGACCGACTTCGTGACCGACGCGGTCACGATCGTGGTGGTCTCCCTGCTGGTGGCCTGGAGCCTGTCGATCGAGACCATCGTGTCGGACCACACCCTGCCGACCCTCGTGCGCGTCGTCTGGGCGACGTACCCGGTCGCCGACGCGATCCTCCTGGCCCTGGTGCTGCGGGTCCTGGCGAGCCGGCGCGCTCGCGGGGTCATCGACGCCACCCTCGCCGGGGGTGTGTGCCTGTGGTTGGCCGCCGACGTCGTCTACATGTACGCCGCGGCGGGCGGCGCGGCGCACCAGGTGGCCGACGGGGGGTTCATGCTCGCCGCCGTCGCGGTCGCCTCGGCGGCCTGGCGTCGGCGCGACGAGTCCGTCGAGCGGCGTGGGTCGCCGTCCGAGCGCCACTGGGGGGTCAAGATCGCGATCGCCATCGGCCCGCTCCTCGTGCCGCCGGCTCTCGACCTGGCCGCCCACCTGCGCGGGGAGCCCGCGAGACCCGTCCAGCTCCTCGTCGGCACCGCGGCGCTGCTCGCCCTCGCGGTGGTGCGGACCGCCGGGCTGATCCGGGCGGAGACCTCGGCCCGGACCGAGCTCGAGGGGGCCCGCGACGCGGCCCTGGAGGCGTCGCGCGCCAAGTCGATGTTCCTCGCGAACGTCAGCCACGAGATCCGCACGCCGCTGACCACGGTGCTCGCGACCGCGGAGATGCTCGAGGACACCCCGCTGCGGGCCGAGCAGGCGGAGCTGCTGAGCAAGATGCAGCGGTCGGGGGACCTGCTGAAGTCCCTCGTGGAGGACATCCTCGACTTCTCCCGCATCGAGGCCGGCCAGGTCGTGCTCGTCGAGCAGACCTTCGACCTCCATGCCCTTCTCAGCGACGTGGCCGACGTCTACGCGCCTCGCGCCGAGAAGGCGGGCATCGCCTTCGAGCTCGACCGCGATCCCTGCCTGCCGCGCGTCGTGCGCGGCGACCCCACTCGCCTGATGCAGGTCCTCACCAACCTCCTCGACAACGCCTTCAAGTTCACCCACCACGGACGGGTCGGCCTGGCGGTGCACGCAGCCGGGGACCCGGCGGTCGGTCCCGGTAGAGGTCGCGTCGCCTTCGTCGTGGACGACACCGGCATCGGCATCAAGGAGGCGGACCAGGAGGTGGTCTTCGAGTCCTTCCGGCAGGTCGACGGATCCACGACCAGGCGGTACGGCGGCACCGGCCTCGGCCTGGCCATCTGCCGGCGGCTGACCGAGTCGATGGGCGGCTCGCTGACCCTCCGCAGCACCTTCGGCGTGGGGACGACGGTCGTGGCCCGCATCCCGGTGCCGGCGGTCTCGACGTCGCCGACGTCGCCCGCGTCGCCGACGTCGCCCGCGTCGCCGACGTCGCCCGCGTCGACGGCGTCGGCCGCGTCGACCGGCTCCGCCGTCGAGGCACTGCTGGACGCGTAGCCCGCGCACCTCGAGCTCGACGGGTAGGTGCGCAGCACTAGGTTCTGGGCATGGACACCCCGGGAGCACCACCTGGAGGTGCCGACGGGGTCGACGTGGTGCACGTCGTCGTCCCGGTCCACGACGAGGCGGCGCTGCTCCCGGCGTGCCTGGACGCGTTGGCGGTCGCGCTCGACCACCTTCGCCGAGTCCGCCCGAGGACGATCGGCCGCCTCACCGTCGTGCTGGACGCGTGCACCGACCAGAGCGCGGCCATCTGCCGGCGCCGGGGCGTCGACGTCGTCGCGGTGCGGTCCGCCAACGTCGGTGCGGCCCGAGCAGCCGGCACGCGGCGCGTCCGCGTCCTGGCCGCGGACGACGGTGTGGTCCCGCGACACACCTGGGTCGCGTGCACCGACGCCGACTCACGGGTTCCCTCCGACTGGCTGGTCGACCAGGTCCGCGTGGCCGAGGCCGGTGCGGACGTCGTCCTCGGCCGGGTCGAGCCCGACGACACCGCTCCCGCCGACGTCGTCGCCCGGTGGGACTCCCTGCACCAGGACCGGTGCGTGCGGACCTACGGGGCGCACCTGGGCTTCCGGCTGTCGGCGTACGACGCGGTGGGTGGGTTCGCCCACCTCCGTGAGCACGAGGACGCCGACCTCGTGCGCCGTCTGCTCGCCGACGGTGCCCGCCTGGGGGCGGCGACGAGAGCGGTCGTCACCTCGTCCCGGCTGGAGGGCAGGACCCCAGGCGGCTTCTCGGGCTTCCTCACGACCTTGAGACCGTCGGCCGAGACAGCCCACGCCCGGGCCGTCCGGCCGGGCACGTGACCCGACGGGGCGCCGATCGGTGCCCCAGCACCCCCGAGAGCTCAGCTGCGGCTCGAGCCGGCCCCCGCGTGGGCGAGGAGGGTCTCGATGCGAAGCCGTCGCTCGACGACCTCGGCGGCGAGGTCGCTGAGCTTGAGGCCGTGGTCGCGGGCGTAGCCACGGAGCAGGTTGAAGGCGTCGCCCATGGCGAGGTCGCCGGACTGGGCCAGCACGCCCTTGGCCTGCTCGAGGACGATCCGACTGGTGAGTGCGCGCTGCAGCTGGGCGTTGATCAGGTTGCGGTCCGATGCGGCCTTCTCGTTGACGATGGCCACGCTGGCCACGTGCACCATGGCCTGGGCGAGGCCGAGGTCCTCGGCGTTGAGGTCTCCCACGGTCGTCCCGAAGAGGCCGAGGGTGCCGAGCCGGTGCCCGCGCAGCCGCATGGGCAGGGCGTGGACGGACCGGTGGCCGCCGGCACGCGCCGCGGCGACGAACTGGGGCCAGCGGTGCTCGGCAGCCTCCAGGTCGGGGACCGTGATCGCCTCGCCGGAGTGGTAGCAGTCCAGGCAGGGGCCCTCGTCGCGCTGGAGCTGGAACAGCTCGAGGTGGGCGATGCGTTCGGAGGAGGACGCCGCCAGGTGCAGGACACCGCTGCTGTCGGCCAGCAGCAGGCCGGCCGAGGCCACGTCGAGCAGGGCGGCGCAGCTCGTGGTGAGCCGCGACAGCATCTCCACCACGTCGTAGTCGTCGACCAGCTCGTGGGACAGCTCGACGAAGGCGTCGATGATGTCGCGTTCCCTGTTGCCGTTCATGGACGGCTCCTTCCACGTGCACCGGGGGGTTCGGGGGCGTCTCTCTCCAGGACGAGGCGGCGCTCGACGATGGCGGCGGCGACCTGGCTCGCGGTCTGGTTGGTCGCCATCGCGTGGGCGCGCAACCGCACCAACGCCTCGGCCGGGCCGACCTCGAGCTGGGCGATCAGCATGCCGGTGGCCTGGTAGACCTCGATCCGGTCGAGCTCGGCGAGCCGGCCCCACCCGTCCTCGCCGTGGACGGCGACGTCGGCGTCGACGTCGGGGCCGGGGCCCGCGAAGAGGTCGAGCAGGGTCAGCGAGGCCAGCTCGGCGGCCAGGGCAGCGCCGGCGAGCTGGTCGTCCTCCAGCGGGCCGGGGCCCGCTCGGACCAGGTCCAGGGCGCCCACGCACGAGGAGGCGAGCATGATCGGCAGGGCGAACACGCTGCGGATCCCGTCGTGGAGCACGGCTTCGGTGAAGGCGGGCCACCGCTGCCCGTCGGGAAGGTCGAGGTCGGGCACGAGGACGGGTCGGCGCTTCGCCACCGCCTCGAGGCAGGGGCCCTCGCCGAAGGTGAACTGGTACTCGTCGAGGCGGCGGCTGGCCGGGCTGCTCGAGCCGAACGTCCCGTGCGAGGCGCCCTCGTGGACGACCGAGATGGCAGCGCCGTCGACCCCGAGCAGGCGCACGCAGGCCACGCAGAGCTCGTCGGCGGACCTGTCGGGCGGGGCGGCGACCAGCACGGCGTTCAGCTCGGCGCGGATGACGTCCAGCGACGGCCTCGACTGCGGCCGGCCCGGTCCGCGACCCGGCTCCTGGCCCGGTGCGTGGGTGCTCACGGAGCCGCCTTCGACGCGCACGGTGGGCTGCTGCTCAACCCGCTGCGGGCTCAGCATGCCCCGGCTCGCCGGGGGGCGTCAACGCGGTGTCCGCCGAGCTCGGGTGGCGCCACCCCAGCGCACGTGCCCACCCCGCCGGGTGTGGGTCTGGCCTAGGATGGTTGGTGACGCTTGTCGTTGCGGTGCAACCCCCGCCGCTGCGTGCACGACGACTAGGAACGTCCGGTGCCTGCTCGACCCCCTCATGCCTCGCCGACCGGCGACCCGTCTCCGCTCCCCGAACGGATGGCGGCGGCGGCGCGCGACCTGCAGGAGCAGCGTGGTCCGCAGTCGACCCTGGACCTGGCGGTGCGCCTCGCGGTCAGCAACGTCGACGGCTGCGACGCCGCGGGTGTCACGATGGCCCGTCCCCACGAGGTCGAGACGCCCGCGTTCACCGAGGAGTGGGTCGCCGTCGGGGACCGCTTGCAGCTCGAGCTCGGCGAGGGGCCCTGCCTGGACGCGATCCGGCAGCAGCACACCGTCTACAGCCCGAGCCTGGGCTACGACCGGCGATGGCCGGTCTGGGGGCCCCGGGTGACCGCCGAGACGGGCGCGCAGAGCGTCCTGTCGTTCCAGCTCTTCACCCACCACGACACGGTGGGGGCGCTGAACCTGTACTCGCGGACCAGGGACGGCTTCCACCTCGACGACCGGGCCGACGGCCTGGCGATCGCCGCGCACGTCGCCGTCGCCGTCGCGGCGTCGATGAAGATCACGAACCTCGAGTCCGCCCTCGGCTCGCGCACCGTCATCGGCCAGGCGATCGGGATCATCATGGAACGCTTCGACCTCCGACCCGACGTCGCGTTCGCGGTGCTGTCGCGGATCTCCTCGACCGAGGAGCGCAAGATGCGCGACCTGGCCGCGGAGCTCGTCGACACCGGCCGGCTCGAAGGTCTCGACGCCACCCTCGGTGAGGGCGTCCTGCGATGAGCGACCTCCGACCTCGCGAGCGACCGTCGCCGAACGGCCTGCGGATCGCCGTCCTGACCTCGCGCGACCTCGTCCGGCACGGGGTGCGGGGCATGCTGGCCGGGCTCCCGATGCCGGTCCACTACACGTGGGCCACGGACCCCACCTGGCTGGCCGACCTGGTCATCGTCGACGCGACGGGCACCACCGAGGCCAGCGCCGAGGGCCTCGAGGACGTGACCGTGGAGGAGCTGGCACCCGTCGTCGTGCTGACGTCTCGTCGCGCCCCGGAGGGGTTCGGGCGGTGGGACCGACCCGTGCACACCTTCGTGACGGTCTCGGCGACCGACTCCGAGCTCGTCGCGGCCGTGGCCGAGGCGCTGCGGGTCTCCCTGCTGAGCCGCACCACCCGCGCGCTCGCCTCACCGCCGGAGGCCCACGGGTTGTCGCCGCGGGAGACCGAGGTGCTCACCGCGATCGCGTCCGGTCGGTCCAACGAGGACATCGCCAAGCACCTGTACCTCGGGATCAACACCGTGAAGACCTACATCCGCACCTCGTACCGCAAGATCGGCGTCACGACCCGTCCGAACGCCATCCTCTGGGCGCTCGGACACGGCCTCGGGCCCGACGGCGTCCACAGCGCGCGCGACGACCGCGACATCAGGTGGACCGGCGACGACCCTGCGTGACGCTCGGGCGGAGCCGCGGCGCCCCGCCCACCGCTGGTCGAGCCGGCGAGCGTCAGCGAGCCGAGTCGAGACCCCGCGGCGCCCCGCCCACCGCTGGTCGAGCCGGCGAGCGTCAGCGAGCCGAGTCGAGACCCCACGGCGCCCCGCCGACCCTGGCCTGGAGCGATCCCAGGTCGACCACCGGAGTCCGGGGCAACCGGTGTCGGTGGCTACTGGGCGGTCCGGTTGGCGACGGTGCCGCGCCAGATCCGTTGCCCGAGCAGGCCCAGCGCGATCATGCCGAGGCCGAGCGCGAGGTGCAGGTAGTTGTCGGCGCTGTTGACCGGGACGACGTTCGCGGCGCTGTCGTGGTCCACCACGAGCCCGTAGACCCACAGCCCGAGGTAGGCCGCTCCGCCGGCGAGCAGGTACGCCACCGCGCTGCCGGCTCGACGTCCCAGCACGACCCCGGCGAGACCGAAGGCGATGTGCAGCAGGTTGTGCAGCCCGGAGACCTGGAAGATCCCGAGCAGCTCGGCCTCGCTGTGGTGGCCGGCGAAGGCCAGCGTGTCCTGGTCGGTGGTCACGCCGGGCACGAAGCCGAGCACGCCGACGACGAGGAAGACGACGCCGACGGCGGTCGCGATCCACCGCACGACCCGGTCGCGACCGTCGTAGGGGTCGTCGGTGGTGTGCCCCAGCAGCGTCACGGCTGGCCGACCCGCGCGGGGTGGGTCCCGCCCGACGTGCCACCCGACCAGGTCGACGGCGGGTCGCTGGCCGGGAACGACTCCTCCCCGACCTCGTCGACCTTCTCGTCGTCGGTGGGGGTGTCGGGCTCCGGCTCGGGGGGGTTGGGTCGTCATGGCGTCCGGTACCCGTCACCACCCGGGCCATGCAGGCTCCGGCGGGGCGCGGAGGCCCGGGTCGTGATCGGAACCCCGTCGGGCCGCATGAGGCCGCCGCGTGCGGGCACCGGCGGACATGGACGACCGCGAGCTCCCCACTCCCGACCAGCCCCTCAACGCGCCCGGGCCCCGGCCGAAGGTGCTGCCCCTGCTCGCCGTCCTCGGCCTCTTCGTCACGATCGCGGCGATCTTCCTGGTGATCACCCTGCTCGGCTAGCCCGCTCGGGCGCACGGGTTCTCGTGGTGCGGGCGCCGTCAGACGCTCAGCAGCCCCTTCAACCGCCGGGCGTCGCGGACCGCGTTGCCGTCCCCGTCGTTGTTGAAGTAGACGTAGACCGCGCGTCCCGCGGCCTCCCACTCCCGGACCCGGTCGGCCCACCAGGACAGGTCGTCGTCGGAGTAGGAGCCTGCGTAGAGCCAGTCGTCCGAGGGCCCGTGCAGGCGGACGTAGACGAACGGCGCGGTCGAGCGCAGCACGCACGGCAGCCCGGCTCCGCTCATCACGCAGTACGAGGCTCGGTGCCGTTCCAGGAGCTCGAACACCCCGTCGTCGACCCAGCTGGGGTGCCGCAGCTCGACGGCGACCGGCACCCACCACGGCAGGCGGTCGAGGAACCACTCCAGACGGGCGTCGTCGCGCTCGAAGGTCGGCGGCAGCTGCACCAGCAGCGCGGCGCGACGGTCGCGGAGCTCGTGCCACGACGCAGCGATGCGCTCCACCCAGGCCTCGGGCTCGAGAAGCCTCTTGGCGTGCGTCAGTCCCCGGGGTGCCTTGACCGACATCCGGAAGCCGGAGGGAAGCCGGCGGCGCCAGCTCGCGAACGACGCGTCCCGCGGCCACCGGTAGTGGCTGGCGTTGAGCTCGACGGTGTCGAACTCCTGCGTGTAGAGGTCGAGTCGCCTCGCCGGGGTGGTCCCGGGCGGGTAGAGGACGCCGTCCCAGTGGGGATAGCTCCATCCGGACGTCCCGACCCACGCCATGAGGACAGCATGCACCGGCGCCTGCGGACGGGTCGTCCGTAGGACCGCCAGGCACCCTGTCGCGATGGAGGCTCCCACGCGGGCGTGGTGATCTGGCGGCTGCAGCACCGGTACCCGGTGCCGGCGGAAACAGGCCGTCCGCACCGGACACCGGGTGGCAGTCACCCCGCGGGGTAGTCCGGCCGCCACCGGTGGACGGGTCGTGCCGCGCCGCCGGAGGAACGCACCGTGCCGCAGCCGGCGGCACCGGGCGGCACGAGCGACACCCGCAGGGAGGGTGCACCACGGACGCCGGTTCCCTAGCGTCGCTCCCAGGCCACTTCTCGTGGTGTCACCCCGGTCCCCGGTGGCGTCGTGCACTGCACCGCCCCGGTGCGGACCGATCGCCAGACCGGTGGTCGACCGGTCCGGCCGTCGGCGCGCGTCCGCCCGACCCGACGATCCGCCCGCACCTGGGGTCGTCCACCCTGCCGCCGGTCGCCCGGCGTCCGGACCACCACTCGGACCGCCGAGAGCGGACCAGGAGAGAGGACCACTCCATGACGAACAGCAGTGGAACCGATCGCGACGACCACGCCGCGGGCGACGGCGACGCCGGGCACCGCGACCACCGGCGGGGCGGCGCGGCGCCGCTCGAGCGCCGCCAGGCCGTCGTCGACCGCGAGAAGGAGGAGCACGGCGGGATCAAGGTCGGCTCCGCGTTCTTCGGCTGGCTCGCCGCCACCGGGATGGCGGTCCTGCTGACCGCGATCCTCGTCGCTGCCGGCACCGCGGTCGGCCTGGCCGCCGTCGACGACGTCGACCAGACGCTCGACCAGGCCACCGGCCAGTCGGGCCAGGTCGAGACCATCGGGCTCGCCGGGGCGATCGCCCTGCTCGTCATCGTCTTCGTGGCCTACCTGTGCGGCGGGTACGTCGCCGGCCGGATGGCCCGCTTCGACGGCCTCAAGCAGGGCCTCGCCGTGTGGCTCTGGGCCGTGCTGATCGCCGTCGCCGTCGCCGTCCTGGCGGCCGTGGCGGGCGATGAGTACGACGTGCTGTCGAAGCTCAACAGCTTCCCCCGCCTGCCGGTCAACGAGGGGGACCTCGGTGTCGCCGGGACCGTCGCCATTGCCGCGGTCGCAGCGGCCAGCCTGGTCGGCGCGCTCCTCGGCGGCCTCGCCGGCATGCGCTTCCACCGCACGGTCGACAAGACCGGCCTCGGGCGCTGACGTGCCGTGAGCAGCCTGCACGGGCACGCGCCGGGACACGCGGCCGGCCCCGTCCGGACCGATGCCGGGCACGGGACATGAGGCGCTACGCGACGTGCTGGACCTGGGGCTGGGGTGCTGTCGCCGCGGTCCTGGGCGCCGTCGGCCTGCTCGTCGCCGGGCCCGTGCTCCCTGTGGCCCTGTCGCTGCTGACCCTGCTCACGGTCCTGGCGTGGAACCTCGGTCTGACGACGGACTCCCGCGCCGCCAGCCCCCACCCCTGGACGGCACCTCGGTTCCGCACCCAGCTCGCCGACGCGGCCAAGGTGGCCGTGTCCGTGGGTGCGCTCGCGGCGGCTGCGAGCGTCACCGGGCTCCTCGTGGTCCCGCTGTGCCTCCTGGCGGCCCTGACGTCGCCGTGGTGGTGCCGGGCGTGCCGGCGCCGGCTCGACCTCGTCACCGGCAGGACCCGCGAGCCGGGCGAGGAGACGATCGGGAGGGCGAGCGACGAGGTCGCCACCGACGACGAGGTGGCAGGGGCACGCCCCCACCCAGGTCTTGAGGCCCTCGACGACGCCGACCTCTGCCGCGGTTGGTGCCTGAGCTTCAGCGTCCTGAAGCTCGCCCGGACCACCTCCGAGCGACTCGAGGTGGCCCTCCTGCGCGAGGCGTACCTCGATGAGCTCGAGCGACGCCACCCCGAGGCGCTGCGCGCGTGGCTCGACGCCGGTGCACGACCGGCCAGCGACCCGGCCCACCACCTCCGAGCCGGCGGGACGACCGGCGCGGCCGGCCCCGCCCTCGAGCGCCCGGCACCGCTGGACTCGCACACGACGGACGAGCGGCGATCCGATGACTCAGCCTCCTGATCCGGTGCCCGCCGCCGACGTCCGGACACTCCTGGCCGAGTACGTCACCTCCAGCGCGGTGAGCATCCACGCACGGCTCGGCGACGTGGCCGGGGTGGCGGTGAGCGGTGTCGACCACACCGGGCGCCGGGCGATCGGCACCAGCACCGCGCTGGCGGCGACGATCGATCGGATCCAGGCCTCGATCGGTGTGGGACCGACCTTCACCGCCCTGGAGGAGGGGCGCACGCTGCACGTGCCCGATCTCGCCGCCGAGCGCCGATGGGGCGGGTACGGGGTGGTGGCGGCCGAGCACGGCGCGGCGTCGTGCATCGCGGTGCCGGTGCTGGCCGGTCAGCGGCCCGTGGCCGTGCTCGAGGCGTACGCCTCACGGACCGGCGGGTTCGGCGACGTCCAGCGCGCGACCGCGGCCCTCGTGGCGCGCGAGCTGGCCCGCGCCGTCCCGATCGCGATGGACCTCGCCAGGCACGCGGCCGTCCTCGACGACATGACGGCACTGATGGTGAACCGCCGGGTGATCGACCTCGCCCTGGGGATCCTGATGGAGCGCGCCCAGGTGACGGCGGCGACCGCCTTCGCCCTGCTGAGGACCCAGTCCCAGCGTCACAACGTCAAGGTCCACGAGATGGCACGGCACGTCATCGCCTCGATCCCGGGTGCCGCGGGCGACGACGCGATCCCGGTCGTCGCTCCGGAGTCCGTCGGGCCCGGAGCCGAGCGTCACCTGTTCGAATGAAATGGCGTCGGACGCCGGAGGGTGGGGTTGGTGACCGTTGTGGTGGCGGCGTGTTCGCCGTAGGTTGAGCACGTCATAGTCATGACGCCATCCCGGACCTGGTGGTGCGCCCCCGAGGCGCAACCGTGCGTTCTGAGCCCTCGTCGCCCCTGCCTCACGGCGGCGAGCGGGTCAGCTCGCCTCACCCGGGAGGTTTCCGATGTTGGTCGGAAGTGCTGATTTCCTGTCGTCCCCCCGCGACGACCGTCCCGCCGCGGTCGAGTCGCTGCACGAAGGCGGTGAGACCGGACCCGATCCGTCCTGCGGCAGGCCGGCACTGCTGCCCCGGGAACGCGTCGTCCTCGACCTGGTCGCGCTCGGGTTCGCCAACCACGAGATCGCCGCCAGGCTCGGGCTCTCCCAGGCCACGGTCAAGCGGCACGTCAGCCGGGGCTACCGCAAGATCGGCGTCACCACCCGTGCCGAGGCGATCGTGTGGGGTCACAGCGTTCGCGGCGAGTCCCCGGTCCCGTCGCCCGCGGTCCGGGTGCGTCGTGCGGGTGCCCGCCGCGACGACGGGTCCCCGCGGCCGTCGGCGATCCCGCCGCTGCTCACCACGGCGGCCCTGGCCAGGGCCCTCGAGCAGGACCTGGCCGAGCGGACCTGGGCGAACCCTCGTGACGCCCGTCCGGCCGAGACCCCGTGGCCGACCCACGACGACCCCGTCCTCCTGTTCCTGGTCCACCAGGCGGTTGCCGCGATCGCGGCCGGCGCCGACGCGGCCGACTCGATCCGGGGGCTGGCCGTGCGAGCGTGGTTCGAGGGCGGCGTCCAGGCCTACGACCAGGGTCAGCGCGACGCGCGCCGCCCGAGGTCGACATGACCACCGTGCGGGCGAGGTTCCCCGCTGTCCCCCCGACCGCTGCCGGACGGCCCCGGTCAGCGGGGTCCCGGTCTGGTTCGGAGAGCCCCGGGGAACCCCCGTCCTCGCCTCCGCCCAACCCGGGCGCGGCCGACCCGGACGACCCGCCCCCGGACAACCCCTCGGGCACCACCACCACGCACACGACGTCGCTCCGGTCCGCGGCACGAGCCGGCCGTCACGGCCGGGCACGGCAGCGGCCCGTGGGCTGCCGGTCCCGCTCGGTGAAGTCGTGACGCCCCGTGCGGTCTCGCTGCTCGTCGTCAGCCCCCGCAGCATCGTCAGCGCCGGGGTGGCCTCGATGCTCGGGGACGTGCCGGGCATCGACGTGCGCGTCGGTGGACCCGCCGAGCTGCGGCACCGGCCGCAGGTCGCGCTCGTCCATCTCGGTGCCACGGGCTTCGACGCGCTGGACCTGCCGGTCCTGGCACCACCGACGGTCGCCGTGATCGGTCTGACGGACTCCCAGCACGCGACCAGGGGGGCCGTGGACGGCGTCGGCAGCTACGTCGACCTCGGCTGTGCCGCCGCCGACCTGTCCGCCGCCGTGCTCACCGGCGCGCAGCAGGCTGCTGCGGCTCGCGCACCGCGTGGCGAGCAGGCGCTGGTCTCGGCGCTGTCGCCGCGGGAGTTCGAGATCCTCCTGGCGATGACCCGTGGTCTCAGCAACAACGCCATCGCGAGCGAGCTCTACCTCGGCGTGAACACCGTCAAGACCTACATCCGGTCCGCGTACCGGCGCATCGGCGCCCGCAACCGCAGCAACGCCCTGCTGTGGTGCGTGCGCAACGGGCTCGTCGCCCGCCCCGGCCCGGCCACCGAGAGCGATCGGCTGCGGGGCGCGTACCGCCAGGTCATGGCTCCTCGCCAGGGTGCTCGGACGTGACCGGCACCCGGCCCGCGCGTCGCCCTCGCTGACATGGCGGACGACGTGTCGCTCGCCCCGCGCCACAGCCTGACGAGGCAGCGGCTGCCAGGACCGGTTGCGCCCGCCGCCGTCCTCCGCCTGGCCCTCAAGCCGCAGTTCCGGGGGTGGTTGCACGCCGGGGCCAGTCCGGTGGTGCTGGCGGCGGGGATCGTCCTGGTCTGCCTGGCGCCCACGTCGTCCTCGCGGTGGGCCGCCGTCGCCTACGCCACCGCCGGCGTCATCGTGTTCGCCGTGAGCGCGGTCTACAACGTCGGCACGTGGAACGCCCGCGGGCAGGCGATCCTGCAGCGTCTGGACCACGGCTCCATCTACCTCGTCATCGCCGGCACCTACACCCCCATCGCCACGCTGGCCCTCGACGGCCCGAGGCAGCAGGTGTTCCTGGTCGGCGCCTGGGTGGCCGCCGCGCTCGGCATCGCCTTCCGCGTGCTCTGGCTCACCGCTCCGCGCGCCCTCTGCACCGGCCTCTACGTCGCGCTCGGCTGGTCGATCGCACCCTTCGTGGGAGACCTGGTCGCCGCCAGCCCGGCTGCCGGGCTCCTCACCGTCGTCGGCGGCGTCCTGTACACGGTCGGAGGCGTGATCTACGCGACCAGGTGGCCCGACCCCAGCCCCACCCGGTTCGGGTTCCACGAGGTGTTCCACGCCCTCACGATCTGCGCCTGGACCTGCCAGTACGTCGCGATCTCCATCCTCACGTACCAGGCATGACCCGCCGGGCCGTCCTGGGCGGAGCCCCCGCCCGGGGCCTCCTCGGCGGACCGGTGCCTGCGGTCCTCGCACGAGCCTTGCCCAGCTGCGGGTGAAGGCGGGTGCGAGGACCCGTCAGCGGGGACGAGTCCGTGGTGGCCCAGGTCCTTCCTGACCCCGATCGGTTCCCCCATGCGCGGGTCGACATGCACGCGCCGTGTGTCGCACCACACCCCCGCGGCGCCCCGTTCACCTGTTGAGGCGGGTCAACGGCACCCGCCGCCTGGGCACCGGCAGGGGAACGTCCACACCGATGTGACGTCGCACGACCACCACGGGCTCATCCCGATGGGGACGCAACCAAGGAGACACCATGTCGAACACCAACACGATCAACCACGACCACACCCGCCGCATCAGCAGCGAGACCAAGGCATCCTTCAAGACCACCGAGCTCATCGTCTTCGCGCTCGCCGTCGTCGGCGTGCTCGTCGCCTCGGCGATGTCCGACGGCGCCTCCGACTTCGGCCCGAAGGAGGCATGGTTCCTCGTGACCCTGCTGGCCATCGGCTACATGATCAGCCGCGGCCTGGCCAAGTCGGGGAGCCGTGACTTCTTCGACGACGGCAGCGACACCGACCGCCGCTGATCGCACCGTCCGGTCCGATCCGGACCGGTGACCTGCCCCAGCCGCTCCCCAGCGGCTGGGGCAGCTCGGCGTCCGGGCACGTCGTGCCGGGGTCTCACCGCCGGGTCGTCGGTGCGGGGGCTGGTGCCAGGTCGAGCATCTCGCGCAGCGCGGCGACATGTCCGTCGAACGCCGCGCGGCCGTCGCGGGTCAGGCGCGCCCGGACCCGGCGCCGGCGCTGGTGGGTGACCCGTTCGAGAGCCAGGTAGCCGGCCTCCTCGAGGGTGCCGAGCTGCTTGGACAGGGCGGAGTCGGACATCTGCAGCTCGTCCCGGATGAAGCCGAACTCGATCCAGTCACTGGCGGCGAGCAGCGAGACGATGGCCAGGCGGGTGCTGGGGTGGATCGTCTCGTCGAACCGGGCGGTCGTCACGGCAGCGCGGGTCGGCGGCCGGCCCGACGACGTACGGCGGCGAGCAGCCGGGGCCCGCCGAGGACGATGACCAGGGCGACGGCGACGCTCGCGATCGTCACCGGGTGCTGCGCCCCGTCGGCCTCGAGGACCAGCGAGCCCGCGACGGTCGCGGCGGTGAGCACCACCAGGGAGCCGACGATCAGCGCAGGCAGGTGGGGTGTGACGGTGCCGGCGCGGACCCGGAGTCGTCGGCTGGGCCGGCGGCCGGTGATGACCCCGGGTGCGACGGCGGCATGGGCGGTGGCGAAGAGGAAGGTGGCGATCGCGGTGGCGACCGGACGGTCGGTGTCGGCGAGCACCCCGAGCGCCACCCAGCCGGTGGCCAGCCCGGCCCAGTACCAGGGGGGTACGTCGACCTCGTCGATCACCCGACGCCGGCCGAGGTCGACGGTGGCGAGTGCCGATCGCGCGTCGTCGAGGTCGCGGTGCTGGTCCATGGCCGCTCACTTTCCGTAGTGGAAAGTCCAGTCTTGAGTTTCCGTGCTGGAAAGTCAAGGTCAGGCGAGGTCGATGCGCTCGCCGATGGTGACGGTGCGCAGCGTTCCCGGCAGGCCCCGGTCGGCCCAGGTGTCGACGAAGTCCTGCAGCGGCGAGCGGAACACGGGGTAGTCGTCGAAGTGGACCGGCACCGTCTCGCGCGGACGGAGCAGCTCGACGAGGTCGGCCCCCTGCCCGGCGTCCATGGTGACCGTCAGCCCCAGGATCCGGGTCCCGCCCAGGTGCGCGACCGCGGTGTCGAGCGGTCCGGTCCGCTCCACGACGTCCCGCAACCACGGCCGGAACAGGGTGTCGCCGGTGACGTACACGCGCCGCACCAGGGCGCCGGAGCGGTAGAGCTCGAGCACGCTGCCCATGACGGTGGGGAGCAGGTGACGCACCGGACCCGGGGCGTGCGTCCCGGGTGCGGACGTGACGCGCAGGGTCCACTCGTCCGACGAGACCTCGTCGCGCTGCCAGGTCTGCAGTCCACGGGACTCGCGGAACCCCCAGCGGCGCAGGGTCCTGGCGGCCCGCACCGTGGTGAGGACCGGGACCGTCCGGTCGAGCGAACGGCGCGCGACGCGGTCGAAGTGGTCGCCGTGCAGGTGGGAGAGGAGGACGAGGTCGAGGGCTGGGAGCTCGTCCGGCTGGACGTGCGGCTCGGTGCGGCGGCGCGACCACAGTCCCTTGCCGAGGTACGCGCGCTGGCCGCGGTGCAGGAAGTTCGGGTCGGTGAGCACGGTGAAGGGCCCGAGTCGCAGGATGGTCGTCGCCGTGCCGATGAACTCCAGCGACGCCTCGATGTGGTCGTCCATGACGACCGGTACCCGTCGCGGGCGCCGTTGATCACGACTGGTCCGTCGGGATCGGCGGGACGGGCCCGGCCGGCGGATGACCCGGCTCGGCTGCCGGGGGCTAGCGTCGGGGCATGTCGGACGTCGGCGCCTGTCCCAAGCACATGACCTTCGGGCCGTGCGGTGGGGTGCGGGACGACGCGAGCTGCGAGATGTGGACCCAGCCGTGCCCGTTCGCCGAGCGCACCGGGGCGGTGCCGTGGATCGACCCGCCGTCGGGTCGGCCGGGAGGGACGACGCGCCCGGTCTCCGAGCTCGGCGCCGCGTGGGCGGGTGGCCGGGCGATCCTCACGGACCTGACGCTCCCGCCGTACGACGCCGACGCGGTGGCGGCGATGACGCGGGTGCTGGCCGGCTCGTGCGACGCGTTCCTGGTCGGTGAGCACCAGCACCGTCCGGACTTCCCGCCCGCGGTCATGACCCGGCTGGTCCGCGACGCCGGGGGAGTCCCGTGGGTGACGCTGGCCTGCCGCGACCGCAACCGCGTGGTGCTCGAGCAGGAGCTGGCCGGCCTGGCCCTGGCCGGGGTGGACGGCGTCCTGTGCGTCACCGGCGACGGGCGGGCTCCGGGCGTGCGACCCGACGTCACCCAGGTCTTCGACCTCGACGGCACCCGGCTCGCGGCGCTCGCCGCGAGCTTCGGGCACGTGGTCGCCGTCCCGGAGTCACCCGAGGCGTTCCCGCGGTCGGTCCGCGCGCCACGGCTCGTCGAGAAGCAGCGCGCGGGTGCCCACGTGGCGATCCTGAACCACGTCGGGCGCCCGGCCACGGCGGCGGCGTTCGTCGCCTCCGCCCGCGACGCGGGCCTGGAGATACCGGTGATCGCCGCGGTGGCCGTCTACACCGACGAGTCGTCGGCGCGCGGGTTGCAGAACTTCCCCGGGCTGAGCATCGACGACGAGCGCATCGCCGCCGTCCTGGCCGCGTCCGACGTCCGGGCCGCCGGGATCGAGGCGGCCGTCGACGAGGCCGTCGCGCTGCTGGCGATCGACGGCGTGGTCGGGGTCAACCTGTCCGGCCGTGGCACCTCGCTCGGCGAGATGCACGGCGCCGAGATCAAGGCCGAGATCGGTCACCGCATCAGGGAGGCGACATGAGCGACGACTCGATGGTCGAGGAGTTCGACACCTACGCGACGTGGACCGCGGACGCCGTCGACGAGCTCGGCGACGCGCACGCGCTGCCCGCGGCCTGCCGGGGCAGCGGGAGCCCCGCGGTGCTCGACTGGTTGGCGGACCGGATGGGCCTCGGGCGCGGTGCGCGACTGGTCGACAGCGGCGCCGGCGTCGGCGGCCCCGCGCAGTACGTCGCCGAACGGCTCGGCGTCCGGCCGACCCTGGCCGAGCCGATGCCCGGCGCCTGCCGGGCCGCGGCGCGGCTGTTCGGCCACCGGGTCGTCGTGGCCGACGGGGCGGCACTGCCGTTCCCGGACGCGTCGTTCGAGACCGCGTGGTCGCTCGGGGTGCTGTGCACCGTCGAGGACAAGGTCCGGCACCTGGCCGAGCTGGCCCGCGTGGTCGAGCCCGGCGGAGCCGTGGGGCTGCTCGTCTTCGTCCGCACCGTCGACCGGCTGCCCGAGCAACCCGACGGGAACTCCTTCCCCGACGCGGTCGAGCTCGAGACCGAGGTGCGGCGGGCCGGGCTGGACGTCGTCGCCCGCGCCTGGGCGGGCGACCTGCCGACGGCTCCCGACAGCTGGGACCGGGCCGTGGCCGAGGTGGAGGACGTCATCGAGCGCGACCACCGCGGCGAGGCCGGCTTCGACACCGCCCGGCGTCAGTCCGCGCAGATCGGTGGACTCATCGCCGACGGTCTCGTGGCCGGGCGGCTCGTCGTCGGCCGCAGGCCGGGGCGGCCCTGACGCCAGCCCCCGGGGCCGGGAGGACTACCGGACGACGGCGTCGATCGTCTTCTTCAACGCGCTCGGCGCGGCCGGCGTGCGTGGTGCCTTCTCCTTGGCTGCGAGCATCTCCGCGCCGAGCTCCTGCAGCTGCTTGCGGCCCAGGCCCTCGCGCACCTGGGGGAACCACTCCTGCTCCTCCTCCTCGATGTGGTGGCGGACGTTCTCGATGAGCACGGTGGTCTTGGCGGTGAAGCGCTCGGCGTCGGGCTTCATCGCGACGAGCTCCGTCACGAGCACGTCCGCGACGTGGTGCTCCTCGTAGGACTCCAGGATGTCGTCCTCGAGGTCGGGGAGGAGCTCACGCACCCGGGGGTACATGACCTCGTTCTCGATGTAGGTGTGCACCGTGAGGAGCTCGATGATCTTCGTGACCAGCCGGCCCTTCTCGACGTGGGCCGCGTCGCCGGCCTTCTCGAAGGCCTTGAAGGTGGACAGGATCTCCTTGTGGTCGTTCTTCAGCAGCACGATCGCGTCGGTCGACATCGGTGGTCCGTTCGGTAGGGGGTGGGCCCTGTCGATCATCGACCGCTCGTCGAGGGCGTGGACACACCCGCGGAGGGGACTGACCTCGACCTCTCCCGGACCGCAGCCCGCGAACGACATCGCGGTGAGGACCTGGCCCAGGAGACGCCGGCCCGGCGAGCCGACGCGCACCGACCCGGTGCTCGACGCCGACGAGCTGGTCACCAGCACCGCGTGGTCGGACTGAGCGGTCGGGCCCGAGCCCGTCGACGGGCGCACGGCCAGGGAGCACGGGCCAGCGAGCTACGACCGGGTGGCCGTGATCCCGCCGTCGACCGCGATCGTCGCGCCGTGCACGTAGGCCGCCTGGTCGGAGACCACCCACGCGACCGCGGCGGCGACGTCGTCCGGGGTGCCGGGCCGGCCGGCCGGGGTGCCCGCGGTCATCTGCACGACGACGGCGTCGCTGTCGTCGTTGATCGGGGTGCGGGTGGCGCCCGGGGAGACGGTGTTGACGCGGATCCCGCTCGGGCCCAGCTCGGCGGCCCAGCTGCGGGCCAGCTGCTCCTCGGCGGCCTTGGTGGCGGAGTAGAGGCCGACGAAGGCGTGACCGACGGTGGCCATCCAGGATCCGATCACCGCGATCGCGCCGCCGCCGGCCTCGATCATCGGGGGCGCCAGGGCGGCGGTGAGGACGTGCGGGGCCCGCACGTTGACCGCCAGCGTCGCCTCGAGGTCGGCGTCGGTCAGCGCGAATGTGTCGACCGGCGGGCAGAGCGCGGCGTTGTGCACGAGCAGGTCGACCGGACCGCCGAGGGCCTGGGCCCAGTCGCGCGCGGTCTCCCGGAGGTGGTCCGGCGCGCCGGTCAGCTCGGACGCCACGAACGCGGCGGACCCGCCTGCCCGCCGTACGTCGTCGACGACGGCGGCGCCGCGGGCGGCGTCGCGACCGGTGACGACGACGTGTGCGCCGCGGGCGGCGAGGAGGCGGACGGTGGCGGCTCCGATGCCGCTGGTCGAGCCGGTGACGACGGCGCGGCGTCCGGCGAGGGAGAGGGAGGAGTCGTGGACGTGCTGGGTGGTGGTCATGGCTCCAGTCGACCGGACGGTGACGGCGGGGGCCAGGGCGAGCCGTACCTGGTCACGGCACGACCAGGCACGACGCCGTGACCGCTCCTAGGCTGGGGTGGTGCCCGCCGACCGCTCCGCCCTCGGAGCCTTCCTCCGCTCCCGGCGCGACCGGGTGACACCGGCTCAGGCCGGGATCACGGCGTTCCCCGGCGCCCGCCGGGTGCCGGGGCTGCGCAAGGAGGAGCTCGCCGTGCTGGCCGGGCTCAGCGCGGACCACTACAGCCGGATCGAGCAGGGCCGGCAGCAGACGCTGAGCGACGACGTCCTGGACGCGCTGGCCCGCGCGCTGCAGCTCGACGACGTCGAGCGGGCCCACCTGCGCGACCTCGCCGCCCCCTCCCGGCGACGCTCGGCCCCGTGGGAGGTGCCGCAGCGCGCCGACCCCGGTCTGCTGCGCCTGATGACCACGCTCGACCACGTCCCCGCCCTGCTTCTCGGCCGCCGCGGTGAGGTGCTCGCCCGCAACCTGCTGCTGCCGGCCGTCCTCGGGGACGAGATGCCGCCCGGGTCGTCGTTCGTGCGGTGGCTCTTCCTCGACCCGACGGCTCGCGAGCGGATCGTGAACTGGTCCGACTTCGCCGCGGCCGCGGTCGGCGCGCTGCGCTACGAGGTCGGTCGTCATCCGCAGGACCGGAGGCTGGCCGCGCTCGTCGCCGACCTCCGCGACCGCGACGCCGACGTCGCACGCTGGTGGGACGACCACGGCGTCACCGACCGCACGTCGGTGCCGAAGCAGGTCGCGCACCCCCAGCTCGGCGTGCTCCGGTTCACGATCGAGGCCCTGACCACGCCACACGACCCCGAGCAGCGGCTCGTGGTCTACACCGTCGAGCCCGGGTCGGAGACGGCGCGCGCCCTGCCGCTGCTGGCCTCGTGGCAGGCCACGACCGGCGCGAGGGCGTAGGCGCCGCTGCCACACCGGCCCGGGTCGGACGGTGCCGGTGCGACCCGGGGAGGGTCGCTCCCTGTCGTCGGCGCGGGCAGGGGGAGCAGGATGTGGGCATGCCCACCGACATCGAGGTCAGCTACGCGGCGGTCCGCGGCACCCCGACGTTGCCGTCGGGTCGTCCGGTGCTCACGTGGGGCACGCACCCCGAGCACGGCACGGGGTGGACGCTGTGGCACCTGGTCGACCCCACCTCGGAGTCGGCCGAGGTCGCGGACTACTTCATCCCGGGCGACCTGCCGGACATCGACCTCGTCGTCCGGTCGGCCCAGGCCTACCTCGACCACCGCCGCTCCCGCTAGCCGCGGGACGGCGGCGCCTCCGGGGTCGGGGCCGTTCCCACCGTCGTTCCCACCGTCGTTCCCGCCGGCACGACGGCCGGAGCGAGCGCGTCACCGACCGACCCAGACCGGCGCGCGCCCCTCGGCGAACGCCCGCACCCCCTCGCCGGCGTCCTCCGAGGCCAGCGCCCGCCCGGCCAGGTCTGCCTGGCGGGCGAACGCCTCGTCGACCGCCCAGCCGGGGGCGGCGCAGACGATCTCGCGACTGACCGCCACCGACAGCGGGGCGTTGGCCACGATCGAGTCGGCCAGCGCGAGGGCCGCCTGCAGGCTGGTCCCCGGCTCGGCCAGGACGTTGACGAGACCGAGGTCGTGGAGCCGCCGGGCCGGCACCGGGTCGCCGGTGAGCGCCATCTGCATGGCGACGTTGCGCGGGAGGCGCTGGGTCAGGCGCAGGACGCCGCCCGCAGCAGCGGCGAGCCCGCGCTTCGGCTCGGGGAGGCCGAACGTCGAGTCGGTGGCGGCGACGATCAGGTCGGCAGCCAGCGCGAGCTCGCACCCGCCGGCCAGCGCCGGGCCCTCGACCGCGGCGATCAGGGGCTTGGTGAGCGGGAGGCCCGTCAGGCCGAGCGGACCGCGCCTCTCGGTGATCGGGAACTGGCCGGAGGCCGCGGACCTGAGGTCCATCCCGGCACTGAACACGCTCGTTCCGCCGGTGAGGATCGCGATCCTCACCTGGTCGTCGGCCTCGAAGGCGTCCACGACCCGCTCGAGCAGCTCCGCGGTCGCGAGGTCGACGGCGTTCCGGCGCTCGGGCCGGTTGAGGGTGATGACCCGGACCGCTCCGTGGTCCTCGACCAGGACCGGCATCGGCGGGGGCGGGGACAGCTCGGCCCTGCCCTCCTCGAGGACGGTCAGCTCCTCGCCCGCCACGGCGACCGTCCACCCGAGCGGGTCGTGCGACTCCAGGTGGTGCACCAGGCCAGGGTCGGTCACTCGGACGAGACCTCGGGAGCCGTCGGCGGTGATGGCGCTGACGATGGCCGACTCGGGCCCTCCGGCGCGGTCGTAGGACACCGTGCAGGCCTCCACGACGGCCGGCCCCTCCCACTCGCCCACCGCGGGCCGGCGCGCCTCGATCGGCACCGTGGGACGCAGGTCCGCGAACGGCACGGCCGGCGGCGTGGCGGAGAGCAGCGCGGCGGCGTGCTTGGTCGCGTACCAGCCGAGCGAGGTGGTGAGTCCGAACGCCTCCGGCCTCTCCCGGAGCCGCGCCACGAGCGTCGCCACGGCGTGGCCCCCGTAGTTGTTGCCGGGTCCCCCGCCGAAGGTGAGACCCCCGGTCACCGAGAGCGGCCGGGCCGGGTCACCGACCGGCAGCCCCAGCTCGTGGGCGGCGAGCTGGACGGCGGCGGGGAAGCACGAGTACAGGTCGACGATCTCGACGTCGGCGATCGCCCGCCCGGTGTGCGCCCCCAACGACGCGCCGATGGCCCGGATGGCGGGGGAGCCGGCCAGGGACGCACGCTCGGAGACGAACCACTCGTCGTGGGCGGCCGCACCGGCGTGGAGGAAGACCCACTGCTCCTGGGGGATCCCTGCCTGCTCCGCCGCCGCGACACTGGTGACGATGATGCCGCTGGCGAGGTCGACCTGGAGGTTCGCGCAGAGCAGCTTCGGGTACGGCGAGGTCACGGGACGGTTGTCCGGACCGGGCGTGGCCAGCTCCTCGGCGGCGAAGGACGTCGGGAGCCAGGCGTGCTCGTTGGCGGCGGCGACCTCGGACAGCGACGACCACAGCCGGGTGATCTTCTCCTGGTGCACCTGCTTCGTGGTGCCGTCGCGCGCCCGGAGCGCCGACTCCATGAGGGCGTAGTTGTAGACGGGGGCGCCGAGCCCGACCCGGCCCTCGAGCTCGGTGTTCGCCTCGCGCTCGGAGCCCAGCGAGCGGGTCGGGCGGGTGCCGGGGTCCTGCTCGGTCCAGGCAGGGGTGGTGCCGTCGCGCTGGGCGCGCGCCAGGCTGGCGCCCGCCTCGGCGCCGACCACCAGGACCACGGCGGCCTCGCCCGCGCCGATCGCCCGACCGGCCTCGTTGACCACCAGCTGACCGCCGTCGCCCCCGAACCTCGCCGTCTGGAGGGTCACCGACGGCTCGGCGCCGACCCGGGCGGCCACGACGGCGGCCAGGTCCTGGTACTGCCACGAGGCGCTGGCGACCGCGTACACGGAGTCCGCCGAGGCGAGCAGGGCGGCGGCCCGCGTCGTCCCGGAGTCCTCGGCGGCCCGCCGCACGGCCGCGGCGGCCAGGTCGGCCGGCTCCCGCCACGGGGCGGCCGGGTCGCGCTGGACGACCTGGCCGACGCCGACGATCACCGGGGTCCGTGGATCGAGCGTGGCCCCCGAGGCCCGGTGCAGGACGGCCTTGCCGGTCCTGGGCCCGGACCGGCCGGTGGACGGACCCGCCTCGGCGGCGCGCGTGCGGAGGTTCTCCAGCGACAGGTGGAGCGCCTCGGCGATGCTCCGGGTGACCGAGGCGCCCAGGGGACCCTTCACCGGGTCTCCGGAGAGCCCGGCGTGGAGGACCACCCGGGTCCTGCGACCCACGGCGACGGTCGTCATCGCGAGTCCGAGCCTGAGACCCATCGGCCCCGTGCCGTCGAGCACCAGGACGGCGTCGTCGGCCCGCAGCACGGTCCAGGTCACCTCGGCGGGGATCCCCATGATCTTGAGCTGCTGCCCGTAGGTGCTCCCCTCGACCGCGTGGTCCGGAGCGGCCCCGCGCCAGCCGGCGTGCAGGGTCAGCCACGCCTCCTGGTGGGCGATGTTGCCGATGAGCTCCCGGGTCACCGCGGAGGTCGCGTCGAGCACGGACTCGGCCGAGACGGAGCGCAGGTGACCCTCCAGCTCGGGCGGGACCGGGTGCGGCCCCCCGCCGACGGCCTCGTCCGGCTCGCCGCCCTCCCTCGCGAGACCCGCAAGGCGGCGCAGCGGCTCGGGCAGGGCCCCGCCGACGACGTCCCTGACCAGGCCGGGCTCGCGGGCGACCAGGACGGCGACGTCGCGGACGGCCCTGGCCGAGCGCGCCGCTCTCCGGGCCGGCGTGGGGCGGCTCATGCGAAGCCCAGCAGCTTGGCGGCCAGGTCCCGCATGACCTCGGTGGCACCGCCGCCGATGCCCAGCACCCGGTTGTCCCGGTAGTGGCGCTCGATCTCGGACTCGCGCATGTAGCCCATCCCCCCATGGAGCTGGACGGCCTCGTCCACGACCCGCTTGGCGACCTCGACGGCCTGGTTCTTGGCGACCACCGCCTCCGCGAAGAGGTGCTCGCCCGCTGCGTGCCGGACGGCGAGGGAGCGGGTGTAGGTGCGGACCACCTCGATCTGCTCGTGCATCTCGACGAGCTTGTGCCGGACGACCTGGCGCTTGATCAGGGGCTGGCCGAAGGTGGACCGGTCCCGCGCGTGCTGGGCCGCGAGCTCCAGGCTGCGCGCGGCGAGGCCGTAGGCGTGGGCCGCGATCCCGATCCGCTCGGCCGCGAAGGCGTTCGCGACGAGCGCGAAGCCGCTGTTCTCCGGCCCGACCAGGTTCGCGACCGGCACCCGGCAGTCGGTGAACGACAGCTCCGCGGTGTCCGAGCAGAGCCAGCCCATCTTGTCGAGCCGGCGCGACACGGTGAACCCGGGCGCGTCGGTCGGGACGACGAGCAGGCTGACGCCCCCGGCGCCGGGGCCGCCGGTCCGGACGGCGGTGGTCACGAAGTCGGCACGGGTACCGGAGGTGATGAAGGTCTTCGCCCCGTTGACGACGTAGTGGTCGCCGTCCCGGACCGCGGTGGTCCGCAGCGCGGAGACGTCGGACCCGCCGTCGGGCTCCGTCATCCCCAGCGCGCCGATCGTGGTCCCGGCCAGCGTCGGGGCGACGAAGCTCGCGATCAGGTGCGGGTCGTTCACCTCGACCATGTGGGGCAGGGCGATCCCGTGGGTGAAGAGGGCGGCGTGCGCCCCCGAGCTGGCGCCCGCCTCGAACCAGGCCTCGGTCAGGACCAGGACGTCCACCGAGTCACCCCCGGCACCGCCGACCTCCTCGGCGAAGCCGACGCCGAGCAGCCCCGCCTCGGCCGCGCGCGCGTGCAGGCTGCGCGGGACGGCGCCGTCCCTCTCCCACTGGTCGAGGTACGGGGTCACCTCACGGCTCACGAACCGGCGGGTGCTCTCGCGCAGTGCCTGCCGCTCGGGGGTCTGGAGCTCCTGCATCGCTGGCGCCTTTCCGGGGCGGGTGGGCCTGGGACGGGCCCGTGGGCCAGAAACAGTACATGCGGACGGTATCTGGCTCCGGCGGGGCCGGCCGCCGTGGCGCTGGGATAGCGTGAGGACCTCGTCGGGGCGCTGCCTGCGCCGGCGCAGCGACGAGGAGCGAAGGGGTCACCGGTGCCCAGGACCGACGAGGCCGCGCGTCCACCGGCTCGACGGACGCAGGAGCAGCGCCGGACCGAGACCCGGACCAGGCTGCTCGACGCCGCGGTGGAGTGCCTGCTCGAGCTCGGCTACTCCTCGACGACGGTCGCCGAGGTGCAGGAGCGGGCGGGCCTCGCCCGGGGGACCCTGCTCCACCACTTCCCCACCAAGAACGAGCTGGTCGTGGGTGCGATGGGGCACCTGGCCGCTCGACGCGTCGACCAGTTCCGCGCCGAGGCCGAGCTCATCCCGCCCTCCAAGGACCGTCTGGAGGCGCTGGTCGACCTGGCCTGGAGCGGACTGCACGACCCGGCCTTCTTCAGCGCGGCCGAGCTCTGGGTGGCGGCCCGGACCGACCCCGACCTGCGCGCGGCGCTGCTGCCGGTCGAGGCGGTCGCCTTCGCCGACCTGCAGGACGGCCTGACCGCCGTCCTGGGTCCCGCGTACGCCGACGACCCCAGGACCCCGACGCTGGTCGGCATGACCATCGACCTGCTCACCGGGCTGTCGCTGGCCGCGATGCTGACCGGCGACCTCGGTGAGCGGCGCAAGCTCCTGGTGCGGTGGAAGCGTGCGCTGGGCGTGCTGTTCGGCGAGCTCCCCCCCGACGAGTTGCTCGGACCCCGCGCCCGGTCCTGAGGCCGCGCCCCGTCCTGGGCGCCCGGGCCCGGTGTGCGTCGGGTCGGCCGGGCGGCCGGCGTCGCGGTCGCCGAGCGGTCCGCGGCGCGAGGGGCACCTCGTCGTACGGTCGGGGTGTGCCCGATGCCTACCTCTACGCCACCGCCCGGACGCCGTTCGGCCGCTTCGGCGGCGCGCTGTCCGACGTCCGCCCCGACGACCTGGCGGCGACCGCGCTCGCCGGGGTCCTCGCGAAGGTTCCCGACCTCGACCCGGCCCGGATCGGTGACGTGGTCTGGGGCAACGCCAACGGTGCGGGGGAGGACAACCGCAACGTGGGCCGGATGGCCGTCCTGCTGGCGGGCCTGCCGACCTCGGTGCCGGCCACGACGGTCAACCGGCTCTGCGGATCGTCGCTGGACGCCGCGATCATGGGCGCGCGCGCCATCGAGGCGGGCGACGCCGAGGTCGTCGTGGTCGGCGGGGTGGAGTCGATGACCCGCGCCCCGTGGGTGCTGCCGAAGCCGTCGCGGGCGTTCCCGGCCGGCAACGTCACCGGGGTGTCGACCACCCTCGGGTGGCGGCTGGTCAACGAGCGGATGCCGGCCGCGTGGACCGTCTCCCTGGGGGAGGCCAACGAGCTGCTCGCCGAGCGCTTCGCGATCTCGCGGGAGCGGCAGGACGAGTTCGCCGTCCGCTCGCACGACCTCGCCGACGCGGCGTGGGCGGCGGGGTTCTACGACGAGCTCGTCGGGCCGGTCGCGGGCGTCGACCTGGCGCGCGACGAGGGGATCCGGCCCGGCTCGAGCGTGGAGCGGCTGGCGGGTCTGAAGCCGTCGTTCCGCACGGTCGAGCAGGGCGGCACGATCACGGCCGCCAACGCCTCCCCGCTCAACGACGGTGCCTCCGCCGTGCTGCTCGCCGCGGAGGACGCCGACCTGGGCGCCGCGCCGCTGGCCCGGGTCGCCGGGCGCGGCGTGCACGCCCTCGACCCGCAGGACTTCGGCTTCGCGCCGGTCGAGGCGGCGAACAAGGCGCTGGCCCGGGCCGGGATCGGCTGGTCCGACGTGGGCGCGATCGAGCTCAACGAGGCCTTCGCGGTGCAGTCGCTGGCCTGCGTCGACGCCTGGAGGGTCGACCCGGAGCTGGTCAACACCAAGGGCGGGGCGATCGCGATCGGCCACCCGCTGGGCGCCAGCGGCACCCGCATCCTGGCCACCCTCGCCCACCGCCTGGTGGAGAGCGGCGAGCGGTGGGGCGTCGCGGCGATCTGCATCGGCGTCGGACAGGCTCTCGCCGTCGTCCTGGAGAACGCCGCACGAGCGGGGTGACCACCCTCCGCGACCGGGCCGTCGACGGCCGCCTCGCCGGGGCCGGCACGTGCGCCGGTCAGGGGTCGTAGCGCCGGTAGACCTCGGCCATCGCGCCCTCGGGGTCCAGTCGAGCCAGGAGCGCGCTGCCGATCGCGGTGAGCTGGTCGACCTGCTCGGGCGTGAGGACGTCGACGACGTGGTGCCGCACCGTCGCGACGTGCCCGGGAGCCGCGGCTCGCACGGTCCGCCACCCCTCCTCGCTCAGCCGGACGTTGGTGGCCCGGGCGTCCTCCGGGCACGGGAACCGGGTCACGAGCCCGCGGTCCTCGAGCCGCTTCACCACGTGGGACAACCGGGGGAGGGTGGCGTGGGTCTGCGCCGCCAGCGCGGTCATCCGCAGGGTGCGCTCCGGGGACTCCGAGAGCATGGCGAGCGCGTAGTAGTCGAAGTGCGTGAGGCCGGACTCGCGGCGCAGCTGCGAGTCGAGCACGCCGGGCAGCAGCTCGAGGATCGCCGCCAGGCGCACCCACGCGGCCCGCTCGTGGTCGTCGAGCCAGTCGGGTTCGGTCACCGGCCCAGTGTGGCGCACAGATGGTTGTCCCTTCAACCAAAGTGGGGTACGGTGATGGTTGTAGCAACAACTAACATGTCGAGGAGCACCTCATGAGCACCACCGCCCCGCGCAGCAGCACCGCTCTCGCCGACGCCCGCATCCCCGCGACGCACCCCTTCGCCGTCCACCTCGGGCGAGCCGCCGCGGCCGAGCGCCGGCAGGCCCACCGGGTCTGGACCCCGGACGACGGCCCGCTGCCGAGCCTCTACCTCAGCCACGGTGCCCCGATGCTCTTCGAGATGACCGACTGGATGACCCAGCTGCACGCGTGGGCGCGCGACCTGCCCCGACCCAGGGCGATCCTGATCGTCTCGGCGCACTGGGAGTCGGCGCCGCTGTCGCTCAGCGCGACCGCGCCGTCCGAGCTGGTCTACGACTTCGGCGGCTTCGACCCGATGTACTTCCAGATGCGCTACGACACCCCGGTCGCGACCCGGCTGGCGGCGACGGTCGCGGCGATGATGCCCGACGCAGAGCCCGTGCACGAGCACCGCACCCGCGGCCTCGACCACGGCGCCTGGGTACCGCTCAAGATCATGTACCCCGAGGCCGACATCCCGGTCCTCCAGCTCTCCATGCCGACCCACGACCCGGAGCGGCTCCTCGACCTCGGACGCCGGCTGCGCGGCCTGCGCGAGGACGGCGTCCTGGTCGTCGGCAGCGGCTACATGACCCACGGCCTGCCCTACCTCGACTGGTCGCGGCCGGACCAGGTGCCCGGGTGGTCCTCGGAGTTCGACCTCTGGGCCGCCGACGCCCTCGGTCGCGGCGACGTCGACGCGCTCTCCGACTTCCGGCACCAGGCGCCGGGCATGCCCTTCGCCCACCCGACCGTCGAGCACTTCACCCCGCTCTTCGTCACCCTCGGCGCCTCGGCCGACCCGAGCGCCGCGCCGACGACCACCATCGACGGCTACGCCATCGGGCTCGCCAAGCGCTCGTTCCAGGCTGCGTGAGCACCACGCCGTCGCGAGCGCCCGTTCGGGAGCCGGCGCCGACCGGCGCCCCCCGGACGCCGTCCCCCCTTTGGGGTGGCTTCGCCGCGCCGCTGTAACGACGCGACGCCCTCGTCACATGTGACCTTCGAGTGGCGGCCGCGGTTCGAGGGTCGCCCGCGTGGCATCCGGAGCGGATCGAGGAGACAGACATGGGATACGGATTCGGAGCGTTCCTGCTGGTGGTGGGCCTCGTGCTCGCCCTGGCCGTGACCGACAGCATCAACGAGGTGGACCTCACCGTGGTCGGCTGGATCATGGCGGCGGTGGGCCTGGCGCTCATCGCCATCACGGCGCTGACCTGGAACAGCGGGCGGCGCGCGCGGTCGGTCCAGACCGTCACCCACCCGGACGGCTCGCAGACGGTGCGCGAGCACCGCACCAACGAGATCTGATCACTTGACCGACCAGCACCTCGGGCCCGGCCGCCCGGACGGTCGGTCCCGACCCGCACCGGCACAGCCCGGACGGGAACGCCCTGGCGACGGTCCTCGTCGCCGCGGAGCGGCCGGAACCCCCACGTCCCACGGACACGTCGCCAGACACCGTCGGGCAACCACCGATCCAGGAGACCCCATGAACACCAGGACCATCGCCGTTGTCGCCCTCATCCTCGTCGTCGTCGTGCTGGCGCTGCTGCTGCTCTGAGACACGGCAGGCCCCGGGCGTGGTGGAGCGCCGGCGACCGCACGACCACTGACCGGCTGAAGGAGGACCCATGACCGCTTCGCCCCCGCTCCTGCTGGGCGGACGCTTCGAGACCGTGGAGTCCATCGGCCACGGCGGGATGGCCGACGTCTACCGCGCCCACGACCACGTGCTGCACCGCGACGTGGCCGTCAAGGTGCTGCGCGAGGTCACCGAGGTAGATCGCGAGCGGTGCGCCAGCGAGGCGCAGCTCCTGGGCATGCTGTCGCACGAGGCGATCGTGGCCCTGTACGACTCGAGCGTCGAGGACGACCGGCCCTGGCTGGCCCTCGAGCTCGTCTCCGGGCGACCGATGTCGGAGCTGCTGGCCGAGGGGCCCCTGGCCGCACGGTCCCTGGCGTTGCTCGCCGCCCAGGTCGCGGCGGGCCTGGCCCACGCCCACGCCCGCGGCGTCGTGCACCGCGACATCAAGCCCAGCAACGTGCTCGTCACGCCCGGCGGGCGTGCCCTGCTCAGCGACTTCGGCATCGCTCGCCTCGTGGGCTCCGAGGACCAGCTGACCCTCGACGGGAACGTCGTGGGTACCGCCGCCTACATCGCGCCCGAGCAGGTCCGCGGACAGCGGGTCAGCGGCGCCGCCGACGTCTACGCCCTGGGACTGCTCCTGCTCGAGTCCCTCACGGGGGAGCGCTGCTTCCCGGGGCCGGCCACGGAGGCGGCGCTCGCCCGGCTGCACCAAGGCCCGCTCATCCCGACCTCGCTGCCCGCGGGGTGGCCCGGGCTGCTGGTGGCGATGACGGCGCTCGATCCCGACGACCGTCCCACGGCACAGGCGACGGCGGAACGGCTGCTGGAGCTGGCCGGCGCGGCGAACACCCCCGGGGACGGCGCGACGCAGGGTGGGACGAGGGACGTCCCACCCACGCCGGAGGCCGCGCTGTCGACGCCGGTCCTGGAGCTCGTGGTGACACCCCACCGGACCCGGCGACGCCTCAGGTGGTTCTGGACCAACCTCGCGATCCCGCTGGTGGTGCTGGTGGGCGCGCTGCCCTGGTGGTTCGTCCGCACCTGAGCGACCCTCCGGCCGTCGTCCCCGCGACAGGCGCCGCTCCGGGTCGTCGGCTACGCCGTGCCCGGCCGGGGTTGGCCGGTGGCGACCTCGGGGGTGACCTCGGGGACGGCCTCGGCGGGGAGTACCCCCACCCCGCCGGCGTCGCGGTCGACGACGCGGCGCAGTCGTCCGAGTGCCCGGTGCCTCGCGACCCGGACAGCGGTCGGCTTCATGCCGAGCGCCCGGGCGGTGGTGGCGACGTCCAGGCCGGCGACGTCGATGCAGGCCACCACCTCGGCCTCGCGCGGACTGAGGTGGCCGAGCAGCCGGGTGACCAGGTCGTGGTGCTCGACCTGCCGGGAGACGTCGTCCACCGAGGCGGAGACCTGCGCGTCGTGCTCGACCGGGTCCGTGCGCCGTCGCCGGGCCGTCCGGTGGCTGTTCGAGGCATGGTTGCGGGCGATGGTGAACAACCAGCCGCCGAAGTCGTCGTCGGAGCCGTGGAACTCGTCGAGCTTGGTCGCGGCCGTCAGCCAGGCCTCGGCGACCACGTCCTCGGGCGAGGAGGCCCAGTCGGTTCGCGGGAGCGCCCGCACCAACGAGACGATCCGGGCGGTGTGCATCACGTAGAGCCGACGCCAGGACGCCTCGTCGCCGGCGCGGGCGCCCGAGACCGCTGTCTCCGACCCGTGTCTCACCGCACGTCGCTCCTGCCGCTGGTCACCGACCTCGAGCGCGACGCGGGGCCCCGACGTCATCAGCTCGGTCTCAGCGTAACGATGTGCGTGCGGTGTGACATGTTGTTGGCGTGGCCCGTTCTCGATCACGCTCCGAGGTAGCGCGACTCCTGCGCGCCGACCCGGCGGCGGCGGTCCCCGACGACCAGCTCGTCGCCCGGCTGGCCGCGCTGGCGGCCTCGTCGCAGGCGGCGCGTCCACCGCACGGACGCCGCAGCGCGCGCGCCGCCGTGGCCGCCGTGGTCTTCGCCGGCGTCACGGTCACCGGCGGCCTCGGGGTGGCCTACGCCTCGGGTGTGATCTCTCCGCCCTGGGAGGCTCCGCGCGCACCGGCCGTTCCCGACCCGTCGACCGGGGAGCCGAGCAGCGGACCGAGCTCGACGGTGGACGTCGGACCGGACGGCCAGCCGGGCGCCGAGCCGACCACACGCCCCGGGCAGGACGGGCCGTCGCTGGGCGGCGCCGGGGGCGGCAGCATCGACCGCGACCCGCCGGGACCCCGCCCCGACGGCGCCCCGGGGGACGGCCCGGGCCCGGTCCAGCCGGGCCAGGGCAATCCGGGCAGTCCGGGCAGTCCGGGCAATCCCGGCAGTCCGGGCAATCCCGGCCAGGGCAACCCCGACAATCCCGGCCAGGGGAACCCAGGCAATCCGGGCAATCCCGGCCAGGGGAACCCGGGCAATCCGGGCAATCCCGGCCACGGCAACCCGGGCCACGGCAATCCGGGCCAGGGGAACCCCGGTCAGGGGAACCCTGGGCACGGTGAGGGTCACCCGGGCCACGGCAACCCGGGCCAGGGCAACCCGGGCCAGGGCAACCCGGGCCAGGGCAACCCGGGCCAGGGCAACCCGGGCCAGGGCAACCCGGGCCAGGGCAACCCGGGCCAGGGGAACCCTGGGCACGGTGAGGGTCACCCGGGCCACGGCAATCCGGGCCAGGGCAACCCGGGCCAGGGCAACCCGGGCCACGGTGAGGGTCACCCGGGCCAGGGCAACCCGGGGCACGGTTCTCCGGGTCCGGACCGGGCACCGGGCGCCTGAGCCGCAGCACGAAGGGCCGGACCGGGTGGACCGGCCCCTGCGTGCCTCCCAGGACGGGTCAGGCTCCGATGGCCTCGTGGGTCGTGCCGCCCTCGACGGTGTCCCGGCCGCCGTCGATGGTGATCTTGCGCGGCTTGGCCCGCTCCGCCACCGGGACGACCAGGCGCAGGACGCCGGCGTCGTAGGACGCCTCGATCCGGTCGAGGTCGAGGTTGTCGCCCAGGACGAGCTGGCGGCTGAAGGCCCCGCGCGGCCGCTCGGCCGCGAGTGCCTCCCAGTCGCCGTTGCGGGCGACCCGCTCGGCGCGCACGGTGAGCACGTTGCGCTCGACGTCGAGGTCGATGGTCTCGGTCGAGACGCCGGGGAGGTCGAACTCGATGACGAACCGGTCGCCCTCGCGCCAGGCGTCCATCGGCATCACCACGGGTCGGCTGGTGGTGCCGAGCAGCTGCTGGGCGAGGCGGTCGAGGTCGCGGAACGGGTCGGTGTTGCGCAGCATCATGGTGTCCTCCTCGAGGTGGTCGTGGGTATCGGGTCGTTCCGATTACCTGTATCGTGAGATACACATTTGTTGTAGCCGACGGTGTAGCCCAGGCGCAAGTCGTGCGACTGAGAAGTTCCTGAGAGGTGGCGGTCGTGGTCCGACGGGAGGCGGGGGTCTTCGCGATCTCGGTGGCGGCGCGGATGGCCTCGATGGAGATCCAGAACCTGCGCGTCTACGAACGCCGCGGCCTGGTGCAGCCCGATCGCACGGCGGGAGGCACCCGGCTCTACAACCAGGACGACGTCGACCGGCTGATCCGGATCGGCGAGCTGCTGGCCGAGGGACTGAACATCGCCGGCATCGCGCGCGTGCTCGCGCTCGAGCACCGGCTGGACCGGCTGCAGGCCGAGAACCGGCGCCTGCGCACCCGCGGGTCCGCGGGTCGCGACGGCTGAGACCGCCGGGTCCGGGTCCGCGGGCGAGGCCGGCGGTGGGAGGATGGTGGCCGACGGGCCGACTTCCGGTTCCCGGCAATCGGAGGACTCCATGCTTCGACTCGACGCGGTGGCCGCGGCGGCCGCCGGGGACGCCGGAGGGATCGATCCCGGCCTGCTCGGTGACTTCCTCCCGATCGTGGTGGAGGCGGCTGCCTCGGGTCGTCGGCTGCGTCGCGCGGAGCTGAGGGCGTGCGGCGAGCACGGCGCGGCGGCGGCGCTGGTCGGCGTGCCGCTGCGGGCGCTCGTCGACCTCTACCTCTCGGCGTGCTGGCGGCTGTGGGAGGAGCTCGACACCGGGCCGGACGCCGTCCGGGTGCGGGCCGCCGGACTGGCCGTGCTCCGGGCCGCGGACGACGCGGTGGCCGCGCTGGCCGAGGGCTTCCAGCTCGCCCGCAACGACCTGTCGCGCCAGCAGGAGTCCACCCGGCACGACGTCTTCGACCTCCTGCTGGGCGGTGGTCCGGCCGCGGTCGAGGCGACGGGCCGGGCCGCCGACCTCGGGCTCGACCTCACCAGCCCGCACGCGGTCCTGGTGGCCCGGCACGACCTCACCTTCGACCACCCGTCACTGACCTCGGTCCCGCGTCGCCTCGAGGGCGCCGTGAGCGGCCGCCACGGCGACACCAACCCGCTCGTCGCGACCAGGAACGGACTCCTGGTCTGCATCTTCGCCGCGCCGGACCGGGCCAGCGTGACGCTGGTCGGGGAGCGGCTCGCGGCGGTGATCGCCGAGGCCGCACCGAGCGCGGCCGGCCCGCCCCCGGGCGCGGGTCCCGGGCGGGCCTGGCAGGCCGCGATCGGGCGCACCCGGCCCGGCGCGGGCGCCGTCCGGGTGTCGTACGAGCAGGCCGGCAACGCCCTGGACCTCGCCAGCCGGCTCGGTCTCGAGGACGCCGTGATCGACTCCGGCTCCCTGGTGGTCTACGAGGTGCTGCTGCGCGACCGCGCCGCGATCGACGATCTGATCGCCGCCGTCCTCGGGCCGCTCCACGAGGCGCCGGGCAGCGCGGCGGCGATGGTGGAGACCCTCGAGGCCTACTTCGCGTGCGGCGGGGTCGCCACGGCCACCGCCGCCCGGTTGCACCTCTCGGTCCGGGCGGTGACCTACCGGCTCCAGCGGATCGGCGACGTCCTCGGGCTGGACCCGACCGATCCGGCGCACCGCTTCACCCTGCACGCCGCGGTGCTCGGCGCCCGCCTGCTGGGCACGTTCTCCGAGGGCTGAGTTGCCGGGTGTCGGCAACTTCGTCGCCGGGAGTCGTCCACCATCGGACCTCGTCCGTGGGCCTCGGGTCGCGCAGAATCGAGGAGTACCCAGATCACCTCGAAGGAGACCCTCGTGCACGACGTACCCGTCTGGCTGTGGGGCGCGTTCGCCGCCACCGTCGTCATCGCCCTGGCCATCGACCTGCTCGCCCACCGCGACGCCCACGTCATCGGCTTCAAGGAGGCCGCGCGCTGGAGCGTGGGGTGGGTGGGGCTCGCCGTCGTCTTCGGGATCGTGGTCTTCGCCGTGGTCGGCCGGGACGCCGGCGTCGAGTACACGACCGCCTGGTTGCTCGAGAAGAGCCTGTCGGTCGACAACCTGTTCGTCTTCGCCCTGATCTTCGGGTACTTCAAGGTGCCGGCGCAGTACCAGCACCGCGTGCTGTTCTACGGCGTCATCGGCGCCCTGGTGTTCCGCGGGATCTTCCTGGCCCTCGGTGTCGCCGTGGTCAGCCAGTTCACCGCGATCCTCTTCGTGTTCGCCGCGATCCTGCTCTACAGCGCCTACAAGCTGATCAAGGGCGACGACGACGACTACGACCCGAGCACCAGCCTGTCGCTGCGCCTGATGCGCAAGCTCGTGCCGATGACCGACGAGTACCACGGCACCAAGTTCTTCATCAAGGAGGCCGGCAAGCGCGTCGGCACCCCGATGCTCGCCGTCGTGGTCGCCATCGAGGCCGCCGACCTGCTCTTCGCCGTCGACAGCGTGCCCGCCGTCCTCGCGGTGAGCGACGACGCCTTCATCGTCTACACCTCCAACGCCTTCGCCATCCTCGGCCTGCGGGCGCTCTACTTCCTGCTGGCGGGCCTGCTCGACCGGTTCCACTACCTCGGCACCGGCCTGGCGCTCATCCTCGCCTTCATCGGCGTGAAGCTGATCCTGCAGGCCGCGCACAAGACCATCGACACCTCCATCCCGGAGATCCCGTCCCTCGTGAGCCTCGGCGTGATCGTCGTGGTCCTGGCCGGATCGGTCGGACTCAGCTTCCTCAGGCCCCGGGCTGCCGAGGGCGCGGACGACGACGCGGGCGGCAAGGACGAGGACGAGGTGCCGGTCGAGCCGCGCTGACCCGCGTCCGACAGCATCGCCGGCGGCCTTGCGTAATGATGTAATCATGTAAGCATGACGACATCAGAGAGCACCACCGAGAAGGTCGCCGGCTGGTTCGAGGGCCGGCTGCCCGCAGAGTGGCGGGCCACGCCGGCCGCCATCACCGTCGACCGCGAGGAGGTCGTCGTCCTGCTGACCCAGCCGGACGTCGACCTCCCCGACGCGAGCGACGCCGCCCTGTCCGAGGCACGGGTGGGCCGGGCCCGGGCCTTCCGCGAGGAGACCCGGGCCCGCCGCATGGAGATCGCCCGCGAGGCCGAGCACCGCTTCGAGGCCAAGGTCTCGTGGGGAGTCGTGCTGGGTGAGCACCGCGAGCTCTGGACCCACGTCGCGGCACCCGTCATGACCCGGCTGCGCCAGCCCCAGCGACGGGTGCTCGACACCCTCGTCGAGGCAGGCGTCGCGCGGTCGCGCTCCGACGCCCTCGCGTGGTGCGTGCGGCTGGTCGCCCAGCACGAGGACGACTGGCTGACCGAGCTGCGCGACGCGATGACGAGCGTGTCCGACGTCCGTGCGAAGGGGCCGTCCGCCTAGGTGCAGCCCGGGCGCCGCCGACGCCGTCGCGTGCTCAGGCGAGCCCGACGAGCGCGGCGGAGCGCTCCCACAGCCCGTCGATGACCGACTGGTCGCGAGCCTGCCGGTTCTCGCGGCCGTGCGGGTCGAACCGGCTGAAGTAGGCGCCGTCGAGCTCGGGGTCGGGGCCGCGCTCGGCGAGGGCGACCAGCGGCGCCGCTCCGTCCGGGACGCTGATCGTCGCGAGCCGCTTGAGCGGGGTGCGGTAGGCGAGTCCGACGAGCCACGAGTCGCGGCCGAACGAGCTGCCCACGGGGCCCGGGTGGACGGTTACCGAGACGATGCCGTCGGAGGCCCAGCGCTGGGAGGCGCCGCGGGTGAAGAGGATGTTCATCAGCTTGCCGGTGCCGTAGGCCCGGAGCTCGGATGCCCGACGGCGCTCGTGGTCGAGGTCGTCGAGGACCACCTTGCCGACCAGGTTGCCGATGCTCGAGGTGTTGACGACGAGTGACGCGCCGGCGGCCGCCAGCCGCGGGCGGAGCAGGTGGGTGAGCAGGAACGGCGCCAGGTGGTTGACCTGGAAGTTGGGCTCGTGGCCGTCGTGGGTCCGCCGCGACGGGGCGAAGGTGCCGCCGGCGTTGTTCATCAGCACGTCGAGCCGGTCCACGCGCTCGCCGACCTGGTCGGCGAGCCGGCGGACGTCGTCGAGCCGTGAGAAGTCGGCGACCAGCGGGTCGGTCCCGACGGCCTCGGCGACCGGGCGGAGCTTGTCGGCGGAGCGTCCGGTCACGTGGACCGTCGCACCCCGCGCGGCCAGCGCCCTGGCGGTCTCGGCGCCGATCCCGTCGCTCGCCCCGGTCACCAGGATCGTGCGGCCCGCCATCGTCTGGTCGCTCATGGCGCGAGCCTAGTGGCGCGCCGGCCACGGGTCGGAGCGCATGCTCGGGCAAGCGGATCGGACTGGGGCGGCTGGTCCCTCGTCAGCGGGCCAGGGCGAGCTGCGGGGCCGGTCGGGGCTGGGCCAGGGCCGCGGTGACGGAGTCGACCGCGACCCGGACGACGGCGTCGTCGAGGCCGGCGCGGGGGCACACGTAGAGCGCCAGCGGCGCCGGGGACGGGAGCGAGTCGACGGCGACCAGCCCGGGCGGTGCCTCGTCGAGGGCCATCAGGGCCACGCCGAGCCCGGCCCCGGCCGCGGCCTGGACGCCGGCCAGCTGGGTCGCCTCGCTGCCGACGGTGGCGGCGATGCCGTGGTCGGCGAGGGTCTCGAGCGCCCGCTTGCGCAGCTCGCACGGGCCGTCGAACGCGACGACCTGAACGGCGTCCGGTGCGGTCGGGCGCCGCCAGCCGGGAGCGGCGTACCAGGTCAGGTGGAGCTCGCCGACCAGGGCGGCGCCGGGGTGGTCGCCGGCGTTCAGCAGCAGCGCGAGGTCGACCTGTCCGGACGCCAGGCCGTCGCGCAGGCGGGACCCGCGGTCGATCCGGTAGCGGAGCCCGGCGTGGGGGACCGCCTGCTCCAGCGCCGACGACAGCGTCGGGAGCAGGCGCGCGGCCGCGTGCTCGGTGGAGCCGACGGTCAGGTCGAGGCGGGTGCCGGTGACCTCGCGGAGCGCCTGGTCGTGCAGGGCGAGCAGCTGACGGGCCGAGGCCAGTAGGCGCTCGCCGTCGCCGGTGAACCGCGAGCCCCGGCCGTGCCGCTCGACGAGCGGCTTGCCGGTGGCGGCCTCGAGGCGGCGCACGTGCTGGCTGACCCCGCCCTGGCTGAGGTGCAGGTGCTCGGCCGCGCGCTGGAAGCCGCCGCAGTCGGCCACCGCCACGAGGCTGCGGAGCGGTCCGATGTCGAGGGTGCGGTCCATGTCGATCAGATTACTTCACAATCGATCACCAGGCGTGATGACATGCATCACGGACTCTCGTTGGAGTGTTCTCTCTAAGACAACTAGATTGATAGAGAAATAGTTGATGGAGAGAGGATCTGGATGTCCGCGCCGAGGCAGATGCACCTGGGAGCCGTGCCCTACGGCACCGGTGGCCCGGGAAGCCACACGTTGTGGCTCGACCCCGAGATCCCCACCGACGCGAGCGTCAACGTCGAGTGGTTCGTCGAGATGGCCCGGCTCGCCGAGCGCGGCAGGTTCGACCTGATCTTCGTGGTCGACAGCCAGTTCATCACCCCGTTCTCCCCTCCGCACTACCTCAACCGGCTCGAGCCGCTCACGCTGCTGAGCGCGCTCGCCATGCGAACCGAGCGGATCGGCCTGGTCGGCACCGCGACGACGAGCTTCAACAGCCCGTTCAACCTGGTGCGCCGCCTCGGCTCGCTCGACCTGATCAGCGGGGGCCGCGCGGGCTGGAACGTCGTCACCACCGGCGACGCCGGCACCGCGGGCAACTACGGCCTCGACGAGCACTTCGACTACGACACCCGCTACGGCCGCGCCCAGGAGTTCGTCGGCCTGGCCCGCGCCCTCTGGGACTCCTACGAGGACGACGCGTTCCCGCGCGACCGCGAGACCGGCCGGTTCCTCGACCCGGACAAGCAGCACGTGCTCGACCACGACGGCACCTACTTCAAGGTCCGGGGACCGCTCAACCTGGAGCGCTCGGCCCAGGGCCACCCGGTGATCTTCCAGGCCGGCGACTCCGACCAGGGCCGCGACCTCGGTGCCAGCGTGGGGGAGGGCATCTTCACCTTCGCCCCCGACATCCCCACCGGTCAGGCGTTCTACGAGGACGTCAAGACCCGCGCCCGCGACCGGTTCGGCCGCAACCCCGACCACGTCGTGGTGATGCCCGGCATCAAGGTCGTGGTCGGTGACACCGACGAGGACGCCCGCGAGATCGAGGCGTTCAACAACGACCGCGACCACACCTTCGACGCCGCGCTGCGCGAGTTCGGCCGACCGTTCGGCTGGCACGACTTCACCCAGTACGACCTGGACGCGCCGTTCCCGGCCGAGACGCTCGTGCACGGCGAGCGCTCCTTCTTCACCCAGGCCAAGGCGGTCACCCAGCGCGCCCAGGACAACGGCTGGACGCTGCGCCAGGCCGTGGAGGCCACGCGCGGCTTCCGCAAGAGCGAGTTCGTCGGCTCGCCCGCCACGGTCGCCGACAAGCTCGTCGAGTGGTGGGAGGCCCGGGCCTGCGACGGCTTCAACATCGGGCTGGACCACCCGGCCAACTTCCGGCGGATCGTCGACGACGTCGTTCCGCTGCTGCAGGAGCGCGGGGTCTTCCGCGCCGAGTACGACTCCACCCACCTGCGCGGGCACCTCGGGTTGCCCGTGCCCGTCAACCGCCACACCGCCGCCCGCGCGGCCGGCTCGGCGTCAGCCCGCTGACGCCACCGGCCCACGCCCCTCTTCTCCCGACGAAAGGCAGACGCCTCACCATGACGCGCGCCCGCACCAGCCCCCCTCGCCTCAACCTGCCCAACCCGCGGCAGTCCCGCCGCGGATTCCTCGGCCTCGGCCTGGCCGCGGGCATCGTGCTCAGCCTGGAGGCCTGCGGCGGCGCCTCGACCGCCGACAGCGGCTCCGGCGGCACCAAGACCATCAAGTGGGCCTGGCAGCTCCCGACCACCTGGGACCCGGTCACCTCCTCGGCCGGGTCCGACGTGCAGATGCTCGCGCTCGCCTACGACCCGCTCACCGCCCTCGACGAGCAGGGCAACGCCGTCCCGTGGCTCGCCGAGTCCTGGGCCTACGACGAGGCCGGCACCAGCGTCACCTTCACCCTGCGCCCCGGCCTGACGTTCAGCGACGGCAAGCCGATCGACGCCGCGGCGGTGGCCGCCTCGATCGAGCGGGGCCGCACCCAGGACGGCTCGCTCATCGCCCCGCAGATGGCGACGATCAAGAAGGTCTCGGCCTCCAGCGACCTCGAGGTGCTGGTCGAGCTCTCCGAGGTCGACTACCAGTACCCGCTGCTGTTCGCGGGCAAGACCGGCATGGTCGTCAACCCCGCCGCCTTCGAGAAGGACGCCGCCGCCCTGGCCACCCAGCCGGCCGGCTCCGGACCCTTCACGGTCACCTCGTACGTGCAGAACGACCACGCGAGCATGAAGAAGAACCCGCGCTTCCACCTCGCCGACGAGATCAAGGTCGAGAACTTCGACCTCTACCCGCAGCAGGACCCGTCCACCGCCGTCGCGTCGGTGCGCTCGGGCCAGTTCAACGTCGGCCGGCTCGGCGGCGCGCAGGTCCAGCAGGCCAAGGACGCCGGGCTCGACGTGCAGGTCATCGACACGATGTACATCAGCGTCCTCGACGTCAACGCCACCATGGCGCCGTTCGACGACCCGGCCGTGGTCGAGGCGATGAAGTTCGGCATCGACCGCGAGAAGGTCCGGGAGGTCGCGTTCTTCGGCCTCGGCGACGTCAACTACCAGCCGTTCCCGCCGGGCTACGTCGGCTACAACGCCGAGCTCGAGGACCTCTACGCCTACGACCCCGAGAAGGCTCGGCAGCTGCTCGCCGACGCCGGCTACACCGCGCCGGTCAAGGGCACCTTCACCAGCAGCGGCCAGTCCGACCCCGCCGTCGAGCTCATCCAGGCCCAGCTCAAGGAGATCGGCATCGAGCTCGAGATCGAGTCGATCCCGCCGACCCAGCACACCCAGCTGGTCTACCTCGAGCACTCCAAGGCCCTGACGTACGACGGGTTCGCCGGCCGCGAGTCGCCCGTCCAGGCCTTCCAGGTGCTGTTCGGCGCCGAGGGCCTGATGAACCCCGGCCGCAAGACCAGCCCCGAGCTCGAGGCCCAGCTGGAGAAGGTCAAGAAGACCCCGACGGACTCGCCCGACTACCCCGCGCTCCTCCAGGAGGCGACCAAGATCGCGGTGACGTCGTTCCCCAACGTGTTCCTGCAGCTGATGCCGTCCGCGATCGCCCGCAAGGGCGTCTCGGAGCTGCCCGACCTGCCGAGCCTGCGACGCTTCGAGGGCGTGACGGCATGAGCACCCCACCGACTTCTGCGGGGGGTTCGCTGCGCTCACGCGGAGCACAACTCGTCGGGGACCCCGGTATGAGCACCCCACCGACGTCTGAGGGGCCCGCGTGAGCCTCGCCGTCGCCCCCGAGACCGAGCCGGAGGTCGCCGCTGCGCCCCCCGTCCCGGCGCCGGACGCCGCCGCGACCCCGCGCCGCCGACGCGCCGTCCCGCTGCTCCGGTCGCTGGTCAGCACCCTGGTCATCACGGTGACCGTGCTGCTGCTGGCCTCGGTCGTCACGTTCGCCCTGGGCGCGGTCAGCGACAGCAACCCCGCCGCCGCCGCGCTGGGGGAGACCGCGACCCAGGCCGACATCGACCGGCTCGACGCGGAGTTCGGCCTCGACCGACCGCTCGTCGTGCAGTACCTCTCCTGGGTCGGCCACGCCGTCCAGGGCGACCTCGGCCGGTCGTGGTTCACCACGATCCCGGTCACCGACAGCATCAAGCAGGCGCTGCCGGTCGACCTGTCGATCGCGGCCCTCGCGCTGCTGCTCGCGATCCTGGTCGGCGGCAGTGCCGGCATCGGCGCGGCGCTCAGCAACGGCGGGTTCTTCGACCGCCTCGTCACGCTGGTCTGCTCGGTGCTGGCCACCCTGCCGCCGTTCGTGATCGGCATGGCGCTGATCGTGGTCTTCTCGGTGAAGCTGCAGGTGCTGCCGTCCGGCGGCTACGTGCCGATCGAGCAGGACCCCCTCGAGTGGCTGCGGTTCGCGATCCTGCCGTCGCTGGCCCTGTCGCTCGACGTGGCGGCCTCGATCGCCCGCCAGCTGCGCACGTCGATGGTGGCCTCGCTCCGCGAGAACTACGCGGTCGGGGCGGAGATGCGCGGCTACGGCCGCTCCCGCGTGCTCTTCGGCCACGTGCTGCGCAACGCCGCCGGACCGACGCTCGCGGTGATCGGCCTCGCCATCCCGCTGATCGTCGGCGGCGCGGTGATCACCGAGAAGCTCTTCGGCCTGCCCGGGGTGGCCCAGCTCGCGCTGCAGTCGGCCGAGCGCGGCGACGTGCCCGTCGTCCTCGGGACGCTGCTCACCACCGCCGTCGTCGTGGTCCTGGCCAGCCTGGTCGTCAACGTCCTCCAGACCGCCCTCAATCCCGTCGCGCGGCGCGAGGGGGCCCACCGATGACCACGCTCCGCAACCTCTGGGCCGTCCCGACCGCCCGGTTCGCCCTCGTGGTGCTCGCCGCCGTCGCACTGCTCGCCCTCTTCGGCGAGGCGCTCGCCCCGCACGACCCGCTGCGCCAGTACACCGACCGGGTGCTCGAGGGGCCGAGCGCCGACCACCTCCTCGGCACCGACTACGTCGGCCGCGACGTGCTCAGCCGGCTGATGACCGGCACGCGACTGTCGGTCGTGGGTGCGGCCGAGGCGGTGCTGATCGGCGGCGCCCTCGGGATCCCGACCGGCCTGGCCTCGGCCTGGCTGGGGCCGCGGCTCGAGTGGCTGACCCTCCGGGTCAGCGACACCCTGGTGATCCTGCCGTTCACGGTCTTCGCCATCGCCGTCGCCGGCACCCTCGGCAACGGGCTGCAGCAGGCGATGTTCGCGATCGGCGTGCTGATCAGCCCGATCTTCTTCCGGGTCACCCGCGCCGTCGCGCTCGGCCTGCGCCGGCAGCAGTACGTCGAGGCGGCCGAGCTGATGGGCGCCTCGCAGTGGTGGACCCTGCGCAAGCACATCTGGAGCAAGGTGCTCCCGAACGTCGCGGTCACCGCGGCCCAGGCCACCGGGGCCGCGCTGCTCGTCGTCGCCTCGCTGTCGTTCCTCGGCCTCGGCGTCTCGCCGCCGGCGCCGACCTGGGGCGGGATGCTCGCCTCCGACCTCGACTACCTCGCCCAGCAGCCGTGGGCGCCGGTCTACCCGGGGCTGCTGATGATGGCGACCGTCGGCTCGCTCAACCTGCTCGCCGACGCCGTCCGCGAGGCGACCGGCGACGCACCGCGCCGCCGGCGCAAGCGCCGGAGCCCGTCCGCCAGCCCGTCCGCCGGCCCGTCCGCGGCCGCGCCCGTGAACGCCCGGAAGGAGAACGCCGATGCCTGAGTCCCGCCCCGTCCTCGAGGTCAGCGACCTCCAGGTCTCCGTCGGCGACCACCTGGTCGCCGTCCACGACGTGTCGTTCGCGATCGGTCGCGGCGAGTCCGTCGGCCTGGTCGGCGAGTCCGGCAGCGGCAAGACGCTCACCTGTCGCGCCGTCCTCGGGCTGCTGCCCGCCACCGGCGAGGTCGACCACGGGCGCATCGTGCTCGGGGGCGGCGAGGACCGCGAGGCCGTCGAGCTCACCGGCGCCGCGCGGGCCACCTGGAACCAGGTCCGCGGCACCCGCCTCGGCGCGGTGTTCCAGGACTCCGCGTCCTACCTCAACCCCTCGCTGACGGTGGGGCACCAGCTCGCCGAGCAGCTGCGCGTCAAGGGCGGGCTCGCCAGGGGCGCGGCCCGCGCCCGCGCGGTCGAGCTCTTCGCCGAGGTCGGGCTGCACGACCCGGCGTCGGTCTTCCACCAGTACCCCCACCAGCTCTCCGGCGGCATGCAGCAGCGGGTGCTCATCGCGATCGCGATCTCGTGCGAGCCGGAGCTGCTCATCGCCGACGAGGCGACGACCGCGCTCGACGTCGTCATCCAGGCCGAGATCCTCGCCCTGCTGCGCCGGCTCCGCGAGACCCACGGCCTGTCGCTGCTGCTGGTCACCCACGACCTCGCCGTCGTGGCCGAGACCTGCCAGCGCATCCTGGTGATGTACGGCGGCCAGGTGGTCGAGAGCGGCACCACCGAGGAGGTGCTCGCGCGACCGAAGCACCCCTACACGCAGGCGCTGATGGGCGTCGCGACGATCGGGACCTGGGAGCGACGCGCGCTCGAGGTCATCCCCGGCCAGCCACCCGCCGCCGGCGAGGAGATGCCCGGCTGCCGGTTCGCCCCGCGCTGCCGCTGGGCGACCGAGGCGTGCGTGTCCGGTCCGGTCCCGCTCGCCGACCTGGGCGCGGGCCGCGCCGCCCGCTGCGTCCGGGTCGACGACGTCCTCGACGGGCCGGCGACGGCGACCGCCCAGGAGATCGAACACGCCACCGAGCTCGAGGGAGCAACCACATGAGCACCCCACCGCCCTCCGCGCGAGGTCCGCTCCGCCCCCGTGCGGCACAGCTCGGCGGGGACCCCGCATGACCGCCACGCAGGAGCGCGCCGTCGCCCTCGAGAAGGGGCCGGCCCGGGTGGCCCCGCTGCTCCGGGTCACCGGCCTGTCGGTCTCCTACGCCCCGCCCAAGAAGGGGGTCGGGCTCGGCACCGGCGCCGCGCTGACCGACGCGAGCCTCGACGTGCGGCCCGGCGAGATCGTCGGCATCGTGGGCGAGACCGGCTCCGGCAAGACGACGCTGGCCCGCGCCACGGTCGGCCTGGTCCGCCCGGCCGCCGGGCGCATCGAGTTCGCCGGCCAGGACATGGGTGCCCTCCGGGGCCGGGCGCTGCGCGACTTCCGTCGCTCCGGTCAGGTGCAGCTGGTCTTCCAGGACCCGCTGCGCTCCCTCGATCCCGACCTGACGGTCGCCGAGCTGGTCCGCGAGCCGCTCGACGTCGCCGGCACCCTGCCCCGCAGCGAGCGGCACGAGCGCGTCGCGGACTCGCTGCGCCTGGTCGGCCTCGACCCGGAGACAATGCTCGGACGCCGTCCGCGCGAGCTCTCCGGCGGGCAGCGCCAGCGGATCTCGCTGGCGCGCGCCATCTCGACCCGCCCGCAGCTGCTGTTCTGCGACGAGCCCGTCTCCGCGCTCGACGTGTCGAACCGCAACCTCGTGCTGAGCCTGCTCGACCGGCTCCGCACCGAGCTCGGGCTCGCGGTCGTGATCATCGCCCACGACCTGAGCTCGCTGGCCGGCATCGCCGACCGGGTCGCGGTGTTCTACCGGAGCCGCGTCGTCGAGCAGGGGCCGATCCAGGCCGTGCTCGAGCGGCCGGCCCACCCCTACACCGGCCTGCTCACCGCCTCGGCACCCAGCGTCACGCAGGTCGACCGGCTCCGGCCCGACCAGCTGCGGCCCGAGCCGGGCGCGCGGGACTGGCCGGTGCACGGCGCCTGCGTGTTCGCCGCCCGGTGCCGCTTCGCCCACGACGCGTGCGTCGAGCAGCCCCCCTCGCTCCCGCTCGCCGGCGACCGCGAGGCCGCCTGTCACGTGGCCGGCGAGTGGCGCGCGCAGCTCACCACCGACCACCGCCCCGACACCGAGGAGTCCTGATGGGCATCGAGTTCATCGGCATCACCGCCACGCAGGAGACCAGCAGCAGCGCGAGCGAGCAGAACCGCGTCGACGGCATCTCCGCCCAGACCGAGTCCGGCGTCCCCGTCGGTCCGACCGTCAACCCGGCGTACGCCGCCCGGTTGGCCCGGGCCCACGAGACGGCGGGGTTCGACCGGGTGCTCGTCGCGCACTCGTCCGCGACGCCCGACGGGTTCCTGGTGGCCTCGCACGTGCTGCAGTCGACCAGCCGGCTGGGCGTGCTCCTCGCCCACCGGCCGGGCTTCCTCGCGCCGACCCTGACCGCGCGTGCCTACGCGACGCTCGACGCCTACTTCCCGGGCCGGGTGGCGATGCACGTCATCACCGGCGGCGACGACGTCGACCAGGCGCGTGACGGCGACTTCTCCGACAAGGTGACCCGCTACCGCCGCACCGACGACTTCCTGACCGTGCTGCGGCGCGAGTGGGAGGCCGAGGAGCCCTTCGACCACGAGGGCGAGTTCTACCGGGTCGAGGGCGCCTGGTCGGCGGTGCGACCCGCACCCGGCGGCATCCCGGTCTACTTCGGCGGCGCGTCCGACGACGCCATCCGGGTGGGCGGCAAGCACGCCGACGCCTACGCCTTCTGGGGCGAGCCGCTCGACGGCATCCGCGAGCGGATCACCCAGGTGCGGGCCGCCGCGGCGCCGTACGGCCGCGACCCGCGCTTCAGCGTCAGCCTGCGCCCGATCGTCGCCGACACCGAGGCCGAGGCCTGGGCCCGCGCCGACGCGATCCTCGCCGCCACCCAGGAGCGCTGGGGCACCACGCGGCGCACCTTCGGCCTCGACGGCAGGAACGCCGTCGGGTCCCAGCGGCTGCTCGCCGCGGCCGACAAGGGCGACGTCCACGACACCCGCCTGTGGACCGCGCTGGCCAAGGTCACCGGCGCCACCGGCAACTCCACCGCCCTCGTGGGGACCCACGAGCAGGTCGCCGACGCGCTGCTCGACTACGTCAGCCTCGGCGTCACCACCCTGCTGATCCGCGGGTTCGACCCGCTCGCCGACGCGGCGTCGTACGCCGGCGTCATCGACCTGGTGCGCGCCGGCGCCGCCGACCGTGCGCCCGCGCTGGCCGGCTGACCCACCCCCGACCCGAGAGAAGACACCCCCATGAGCGCCACCCCCAGCACGAGCACCGCCCGCTACGACGACGTCGAGCTGCTCGGCATGATCGGGACCTCGGACGCCTCCGAGATCCGCCCGGCCAGCGGCCCGGTGGTCGACCCCGACCACACCGCGCGGTTCGCCCAGGCCCACGAGGAGGGCGGGTTCGACCGCGTCCTGATCGGCTACGGCTCGGGCTGGGCGGAGACCACCCAGGTCGCCGCGTTCGCCGCCTCCCGGACCGAGCGGCTCGGGATGCTCATCGCGCACCGGCCGGGCGTCGTCCACCCGACGCTGGCGTCGCGGACCTTCAGCACGCTCGACCACTTCAGCAAGGGCCGGGTCGCGCTCAACATCGTGACCGGCGGCAACGACACCGAGCAGCGCCGCGAGGGCGACTACCTGCCGCACGACGAGCGTTACGCCCGCACCGACGAGTACCTCCAGGTGCTGCGCGACTCGTGGGACACCCAGGGTCCCCGCGACTTCGACGGCCGCTACTACCGGTTCGAGGGCTTCGCCCCCCAGGTGCACCCCTACGAGGACCGCCACCTCGAGCTCTTCTTCGGCGGCAGCTCGGCGGCGGCGTACCCCGTGGGCGCGAAGCACGCCGACACCTACATGCTCTGGGGCGAGCCGCTCGCGGAGACCGGCGAGCAGATCGCGACCGTCGAGCAGCGCAGCCGGGAGATCGGCCGGGCCACCCGGCCGCGGGTCTCGGTGTCGTTCCGCCCGATCCTCGGCGCCACCGACGAGCTCGCCTGGGAGCGCGCGCACGGCATCCTCGACACCATCAACGGCGCCGTCGGCGCGCAGTTCAAGGAGAAGGTGCACCGCCTGCACCCCCAGGACCAGGGCCCCCAGAACGCCGGGTCGCAGCGGCTGCTGTCGGTGGCCGAGAAGGGCGAGCTGCACGACCGCTGCCTGTGGACGCCGACCGCGAAGGCCGTCGGCGGCGGCGGCAACTCCACCGCGCTGGTCGGCTCGCCGGAGACGGTCGCGGCCGCCATCCTCGACTACGTCGAGATCGGCGTGAACGCCGTCCTCATCCGCGGGTACGACCCGCTCCAGGACGCCATCGACTACGGCCGCGACCTGCTGCCGCTGGTCCGCCAGGAGCTGGCCCACCGTGCCGGGACCGCTCGTGCCTCCTGAAACCCCGGTCGCCCCGGCGGGACGCCCGCTGGCCGGCGTCCGGGTCGTCGAGCTCGCGCACGTCGCGGCCGGCCCGTTCGCCGGGATGCTGCTCGCCGACCTCGGCGCCGACGTCGTCAAGGTCGAGCCGCCGACCGGCGACCAGATGCGCGCGTGGCCGCCGTTCGCCCGCGACGACGAGGGCGCGTCCTTCAGCCACAACTTCGCCTCGGTCAACCGCAACAAGCGCAGCGTCGTCGCCGACCTCAAGGACCCCGCCCGGCTCGCCGCGGTGCGGGAGCTGGTGGCCGGCGCCGACGTGGTCGTGGAGAACTACCGGCCGGGCGTGCTCGACCGGCTCGGCCTCGGCTACGACGAGGTGTCCGCCGGTCACCGCGGCCTCGTCTACGCCTCGATCTCCGGCTACGGCCTGACCAGCCCCTACGTCAACGACGGCGCCTACGACGTGGTGGTGCAGGGGATGGCGGGGCTGATGAGCGTCACCGGCGAGCCCGACCGCGGCCCGGTGAAGTCCGGCGTGCCGGTCGGCGACTTCACCGCCGGCCTGTACGCCGCCTACACGATCGCCGCGGTGCTGCCGCAGGTCCGCGACAGCGGCACCTCGGTGCGCCTCGACGTGCCGATGCTCGACTGCCTGATCGGCGTCTCGGCCCTGCAGACCAGCGAGTACTGGGGCTCCGGCCGCGAGCCGGCCCGGCTCGGGACGGCGCACCCGCGCAACGCGCCGTACCAGGGCTTCGCGGCCGCCGACGGCGACCTGACGATCGCCGCCGGCAACGACCGGCTGTGGGCCGCCGTGGCCGACGTGGTCGGCCTCCCGCACCTGGTCGAGGATCCGCGCTTCCTCACCCAGGCCGACCGCGTCGCGCACCAGGGCGAGCTGGCGGCCCTGCTGGGCGAGCAGCTCGCGACCGAGAAGCGCGACCACTGGCTGAGCGAGCTCCGCCTGCGCGGCGTCCCGTGCGGGCCGGTCAACACCTTCGGCGAGGTGCTCGCCGACCCGCACGTCGAGGCGACCGGGCTGGTCGCCCGGCTCGAGGTGCCGGTGGCCGGCGAGGTGCCCACGGTCGTCTACCCCGTCCGGATCTCCGGCCAGACCGCCCGGCTGGACCGGGGCGCGCCCGCGCTCGGCGGGAACCCCGAGGTGCACGACGAGTGGCTCGCACCGTGGATCGACGAGCAGGTGGCGCCATGACGCTCCGGGTGACCCGCGGCGACGTCTGGACCGTCGTCCTCGACCGGCCCGAGCGCGCCAACGCGCTCTCGGCCGACCTGGTCGAGGCGCTGCACGCGACGCTCGACGACGCCGAGCAGGCCGCGCCCCAGGCGCTGGTGCTCCGCGGCAACGCCCGGCACTTCGCGGCCGGCTTCGACCTCGGCGGGCTCGAGCGGGAGACCGACGCGACGCTCGCGCTGCGGTTCCTGCGGGTCGGCGTCCTGCTCGAGCGGCTGCTCGCCGCGCCGTACGTCACGGTGGCGGTCGCCGAGGGCGCCGCCGTCGGGGCCGGCGCCGACCTGGTGCTCGCGTGCGACCACCGCCTCGTGGCCCCCGACGTGACCCTGCGCTTCCCCGGCTCGGCGTTCGGTGTCGCGCTCGGCACCGTGCGCCGCGCCGAGCTCGGCGCCGTCCTCAGCACCGGCGTGCCGGCCGACCTCACCGACGCGCTCGGGACGCCGTTCTCGCCCCGGCCCTCGCACGACTCCGACGCCGACCTCGCCGCGCTGGCCCGCTCGGTGTCCGTCCCCGGCCTGCGCGACCGCATTGCCGCCCACGCCGACCGCACCCTCCCGAAGGAGCACGCATGACCCAGCAGATCCAGCAGCCGCCGGCCCAGGAGCCGGTCGTGCCCGTCACCAGCGACGTCCCCGCCGTGGCCGCCCTCGCCCGGGCCGTCGAGGGGCTGGTCGCCCGGGGCCTCGACGAGCAGGCACTGACCGCCGCCGTCCGCGACGAGCTCGAGGCGGCGCTCGCCGCCGGGTTCGAGCTGCCGGCCGAGCAGGTGCGCCCCGATCCGGAGCGCTACGTGATGTACCCGCTGCACGTCGCCCCCGACGGCAGCTTCTCGATCGCCAGCGCGGTCTGGGACGTCGGCCAGGGCACGCCCGTGCACGGCCACGAGACCTGGGGCGTGGTCGGCATCTACTCCGGCGTCGAGGTCGAGACCCGCTTCGAGAAGCCGGCGCAGCCCGGCGTCCCGCTGGTGCTGGAGGGCACCGACGAGTGGGGCGCCGGCCAGGTCACGGTCTGCTGCACGACCGACGACGACGTTCACCAGGTGCGGTGCGGCGGCGACCAGCCGGTCGTCGGCATCCACGTCTACGGCGCCGACATCGGCACCCTCCCGCGCCGCAGCTACGACCCCGCAACCGGCGCCGTGCACTGGTTCACGTCCCGCTGGGCCGGCTGACCCGCTCCCTCCCCCGAACCCACCGATCCACAGGAGACCCGAACATGACCGTCACCACCTGGGACGAGCCCGCCGGCGCCACCGCGCGCGGCACCCTGATCGTGCTGCCCGGCCGCGGCGAGACCGGCGCGTCCTACCAGCGCTTCGGCACGCGGCTCGCCGCCGACGCCTACCGGGTGCGCCTGGTACCCGTCGACCTCGACGACCTCGCCGCCGCGCGGGAGCAGGTCGAGAAGCTCCTCGCCGACGAGTCGCTGCCGGCACCGAAGGTGCTCGTCGGCACCGACAGCGGCGCCACCCTGGCCGCGACGATCGTGGGCGAGGTCGACGCCGACGCCGCCGTGCTCGCCGGGCTCGCGCTGCCCGGGGCGGCCCCCGCCCCCGGGGCCACCTGGGACGACGAGCTCGACGCCCGGTCCGCGTGTCCGGTGCACCGCTCGGTGATCGAGGGCGACGCCGGCTTCGAGCGGGCCGCGCTCGGCCGCCCGCTGCCGTGGTCGTCGCTGGAGGTGACGGCGCCCGCCAAGCCGGTCCTGGTGGTCCACGGCGCGGCGGACGCCGTCAGCCCGGCGGCCGAGGCCGTGGCGCCGTACGTCGGGGCGCCGGGCGCGCGCACCTGGCTGGTCCAGGGCGGGCGGCACGACGTCCTGAACGACGTCTCGCACCGCTCGGTGGCCGCGACGATCGTGCTCTTCCTCGAGTCGCTCAAGCTCGGGCCCGAGCTGCCCGCCGTCCTGGTCCCGGCCAGCGGCGCCGTGGACGGACCCGCATGACCGTGCTCACCACCAACCAGGACCTCGACCCGCGCCGCCTGCGCGACGCCTTCGGCACGTTCCCGAGCGGTGTCGTCGCGATCGCGGCCGAGGTGGACGGTCGTCCCGTCGGGCTGGCCGCGAGCTCGTTCGCGTCGGTCAGCCTCGACCCGCCCCTGGTCTCGGTCAACCTGGCCAACACCTCGAAGACCTGGCCCGACCTGCGTCGCTCCTCGCACCTCGGCGTGACCGTGCTCGCCGGTCACCACGAGGACGTGTGCCGCGCGCTGGCCGGTCCGGTCGAACGCCGCTTCGACGACCTCTCCTACACCACCAGCCCCGACGGCGCGGTCACCCTCGACGACGGCCTGGCGAGCTTCGACTGCACGATCCACCAGGAGGTCGAGGCCGGCGACCACGTGCTCGTCCTGCTGCGGCTGCACGCCGTCCACCAGGCCGAGGGGGTCGGCAGCCCGTTGGTCTTCCACCGCAGCGCGTTCGGCACCCTGGCCTGACCGCCGGTCCGCCGACCCGCCCTCGCCGCACCGACCGGGCCCGGCTCCTCACAGGCGGGCAGCGGTGCGCACCAGGCCGGCCACCCCGGCCGACGTGCTGTGCGACGGCCAGGCGATGACGGTCGTCACCCGGGGTGCGTCGGAGAGCGGGACGACGGCCAGCCCGTCGCGCAGGTCGGCGCGGACCACCTCGGGCAGCAGGATCGCCGCGCGGCCGAGCCGGACCAGCTGCAGCACCTGCGTCAGGTCGCGCAGCTCCGGGCCGGGTCCGTCGGGGTAGGTCCCGTCGAGGTGCGGCCAGCGCGGCAGCGGCAGGTCGGGGATCGAGCTCGCCTCGGCCACGGTCATCGACGTCCGGGTGCTCGACGGGTGGCCGCTCGGCAGGACCAGCACCTGGTCCTCGACGCCGAGCTCGTCGGCGTCGAAGCCGCTCGTGTCGTCGAAGGGCCGGTGCAGGATCGCGACGTCGGCGCGTCCGTCGCGCAGCATCGGCGCCTGGTGCCCGGGCGGGCTGAGCACGACCTCGACGTCGACCGCGTCGGGCTCGGCGGCGTAGACGTCGAGCAGCTTGGCCATCAGGTCGCCCGACGCCCCCGCCTTGGCGGTGAGCACCACCGTCGCCCGGCCCCCCGCGGCCACCGCGCGACGGGTGCGTCGCTCGGCGGCCTCGACCGCGGCGAGCGCGGCCCGCCCCTCGTGCAGCAGCGTCTCGCCGGCGCTCGTGAGGGTCACCCCCCGCGGCGTCCGCACGAACAGCTCGGCGCCGAGGCGTCGTTCGAGCTGGCCGATCGCACGCGACAGCGGCGGCTGGGCCATGCCGAGCCGCCGGGCCGCCCGACCCACGTGCGCCTCCTCGGCGACGGCGACGAAGTAGCGCAGCTCGCGGGTCTCCACGTCGTCCAGGCTACGCCGCTCACCTGGCGTCATACCGCCGCGGTATCGGGCCCGACCCGATCGGTGTTGGAACGCCGTGGCGGCGCGACCCACGATCGAGGCATGACTGAGAACACCACCGACCACAAGCAGACAGCGCTGGTCACCGGCGCCAACAAGGGAATCGGCTACGAGATCGCCGCAGGCCTGGCCCGGCGCGGCTTCCGCGTCGGCGTCGGCGCGCGCGACGCCGGCCGCCGTGAGGACGCCGTCGCGAAGCTCCGCGCCGACGGTCACGACGTGTTCGGGGTGCCGCTCGACGTGACCGACGACGCCAGCGTCGCCGCCGCCGCGGCCCAGCTCGAGGCGGAGGGCGGCCTCGCCGTCCTCGTCAACAACGCCGCCATCACCGGCGGGATGCCGCAGGAGCCGTCGCAGGTGAGCGCCGACCAGGTGCTCCGAGTCGTCGACACCAACGTCATCGGGGTCCTCCGGGTCACCAACGCCCTGCTCCCGCTGCTGCGCCGCGCCGCCTCGCCGCGGATCGTGAACGTGTCGAGCACCGTCGGCTCGCTCACCCTGCAGACCGCCCAGGCGGACGCGGTCGGGCCGATCTCGGCGGCGTACTCGCCCACGAAGTCGTACCTCAACGCCATCACGATCCAGTACGCGAAGGAGCTCGCCGGCACCGGCATCCTGGTCAACGCCGGTTGCCCGGGCTTCGTCGCGACCGACCTCAACGGCCACCGGGGCACCCGGACGCCGGAGCAGGGCGCCGCGGTCTTCCTCGAGCTCGCCACCCTCCCCGACGGCGGCCCGAGCGGCACGTTCCGCGACGACGCGGGCATCCAGCCCTGGTGAACCTCACGACCGGTCAGTCGTCCAGGAGCCCGACCAGCGTGGTGCGGACCTCAGCGCAGTCGTCCGCGAGCGCGTCCTCCTCGGCGAGACAGGTCGTGAGCACGGCCATCAGCTCGGCGGCCAGGTCGATCCGGACCTGCTCGGGCGACCGGTCGGACTCGCTGGCCGCGGCGTCGTCCCCGTCGGCAGGTCGTGAGCACGGGGTGCCGTCGAGGTCGGCCGCCTCAGCACCGGCCTCGCGTGCCTCGGCACAGGCCTTGGCCGTCGCGACCGTGTCGTCCTGGCTGGCCACCACGTCGGAGAAGAGGGCGAAGCCGACCAGGCCGACTGCCACGAGGAAGAACGCGGTTCGGCTCTGCGACCCACTTACCGCCTCGGTCGAGCGACGCCGTACGACGGTCGTCCGGGCGCGGGCGACCGCGTAGTCGATCTCGAGCCGGATCTCGTCGGCCAGCGCCGTGCGCCGCGCGCGCTCGTCGTCGGTCGCCGAGCGGGCGGCGGTCTTGCGGAGTCCGCGCTCGCGCTCCTGCAGCGCGGCGAGCGAGGTGAAGCCGAACCGCGCCGCCGAGAGGCCGAAGACCCGCTCGACGTCGGCGCGCTCGACCGGTTGGAGGACGGAGACGTCGGCCTCCGGGCCCAGGACGATCGGGTCGCCCACCTGCAACAGCCGGATGGCGACGGACACGGCCTGGTGGGCCGCGAGAAGCAGGAACAGGATCGCGACCACGGCGATCGCCCAGTCGGAGCCGGTGCGCAGCGGCGCCAGGTCCGAGACCTTCGCGAGTCCGACGGCGCCGGTGCCCAGGGTCGCGATCGCGGCGAGCGTCTTGCCGACGAGGTCGACCCGGTTCCTGAGTGCGTCGGCCGCTGCCTCCAGCGCGGCGGTGGCGGCAGCGACCGGGGCCGTCGGCGTGGGGTCGCCGGTCACGCGGGGCTTCCCAGCTCTGCGCAGCGGCGTCGCAGACTGAGGTTCATCTCGATGACGACCTCGAGCTCGTCGAGGAAGCCGGCGGCGGCGTCCCCGTGCTTTCCGGCGACCTTCGTCCGCGCGGTCTCGAGCGTGCGGCTTGCGTCCTTCAGGCTCTTCTCGGCGTCAGCGAGGGTCGGCGTCGGCGGGACCGCGGCAGGGGCCTCGCTCGCGTCGAGCTCGTCGAGCTCCTCCTCCAGCTCGGTCCGCGCCGGGTTCTCGTCGTCCATCGCCCGGATCCTGTCGACGATCACGCGCCTCCGGGTCGCGGTGTCGCCAGGGGGCTCCGGGTCGGCGCGCAGTCCGAGAGTGGCGGCACGGCGTTGGAGGTCCTCGGTCTCGCGCTGGAGGCTGCGCGCCAGCTCGGCCGCGATCGCCACGCCGCTGGGCGAGGTGAGTACGCCGAGCGCAGTCGCAGCGTTGCCGAACAACCCTGCCACCCGGGTGAGGTTGTCGGACAGGTTGGCCCAGGAGCGTTTGGTGACCGCGACCGGCGTGGTCCCGCCGTCGACCTCGGTGGCAGCCCTCAGCTTGACGTACCAGTCGAGGAACTCCTCGACCTCGGACTTCAACGACACCGCGCAGCCCCCCGCTCCGGTCACCTGCACCACGATCCACCCGCTGGTCGCACCGGCTCGAGCCATCCGCGCCCGACGTCGATCCGGTCGACGTCCGCATTCTGCGGGGGAGGAGACCGCCATGTCCAGGGAGTCGTCGAGACGTCGACGCCCGGCGGGGAGTCAGGGTGACGTGGGTGCGTCGAGTGGGGTGCGCGTGGCACGCAGTCCGTGGTCGACGAGGTCCACCATCCATTTGAAGCTGTCGTCGACGTCCGTGTCGAACCGGAACCCGCCCTCGACCTCGAGGACCGCGAAGCCGTGGAGCATGCTGCGCAGCATCCGCAGGGCGTGCACCTCCTGGTCGGCGTCGAGCGCGTAGCCGCGCAGGACCGCCGAGAACGACCCGAGCATCCGGTCGATGGCAGGGGTGAGGACGTCGTCCGGTCCGGTGGGGCGGACGGTGTTCCCGGCTGCGTACCGGCCGGGGTGGGCGGTGACGTAGGCGCGCATCGCCCGGGCGGCGGCGACGAGGGCGTCGGTGCCGGCGCGTCCCTGGGTGGCGTCGCGCAGGGCGTCGCCGAGCTCGGTGGCGGCCAGGACCGCGATGCGGTGCGCGAGGTCGGCCTGGCCACCGACGTGCTTGTACAGCGAGGGGGTCTTGACGGCGAGGCGCTCGGCGAGCAGGCCCATGCTGAGCTGCGAGAACCCGACCTCATCGGCGAGCGCGGCCGCGGCCTCGGTGACCGTGGCCGCGGTCAGGCCGGCCCTAGGCACGGGGCAGCACCCGAGCCAGGAAGGGCAGCGTCACCGCGACCACCTGGTCGGGGACCTCGGCGTGCGGGTAGTGGCCGGCGCCCTCCAGCACCGTCATCTCGCCGAGCCCGGCCGGCAGGTCGCCGATGATGCGCTCGCCCTCGGCCCGCGGGTCGGCCCAGTCGGGGTCGGCGCTTCCCTCGACGACGAGGACCGGGCACCGGACGTTGGTCAGCTGCGCTCCGGCGTCGGTCGGCTTGGACCTGGCCATGGCCTGCAGTGCCTTCATCCGGCCGGGCTCGCTCAAGGTGGCGTCGGTGCGGGCCAGCTCGGCGTCCCAGTCGGCGGGCTTGGTGGGGTAGGCCAGGTCGAGGTACTTCTTCCAGCTCACCAGGCTCCCGGTCAGCACGGTCCGCCCCAGGTACAGGGTTCCGCGCCGGTAGGGCCGGACCCGCAGGAACCCCCCGACGGGGAACGACTGGGCTCGGGTGAAGGGAGCGAGCTCGACCAGGCCGGTGATCAGGTGCGGCGCGGTGGCGGCGGCGATCGTCGCGGCGCCGCCGCTGATGGACTGCCCGACGATCACGGCCGGGCCGCCGCCCAGGTGGCGGACGAGCGCGACCAGGTCGGCGGCGATGTCGGTGCGGCTGTAGCCGTCCCACCCGAGGCTGGACTCACCGCAGCCGCGGAGGTCGACGGAGGCGACCCGGTAGCCCGCCTCGACCAGGGCGGGAGCGACGAACCGGTACGAGCGACGGGTGTCGCCCATCCCGTGGGCGAGGACGACGAGCGGCCCCTGGCCGGCGACGTCGTAGGCGAGGCTGTTCTCGCCGAGGTGCAGGTACTCGGTCATGGGGTGCTCCAGAGCTCGGGTGCGGATTGGCTAGTGACATTAGCCTAAGGCTAATGACGTTAGCCGTCAAGAGGGAAGAGCACACTCATCTCGTGGCGCCGTGGCGCCGTGGGCCGTGGCAGGACGGCGCTCCGACGTCGGCTGGTGCTGCCCAGGGGTGCCGACCCGTCGGCGGTGGGTCGGCCGGAGGGCCGTGGCGTCAGGGACGCATCGGGTAGGTCTGGCCGCTGGCGTGGGCCTGGTGGTGGTGGAAGGGGCAGAGGAGGGCGGTGTCTTTGGTGTTGGTCTCGCCGCCTTTGGACCAGGGGACTGCGTGGTGGGTGTGGCAGTACGCGGCGGGGGTGGTGCACGTCTGGTGCTGGCAGTGAGGCTGCTCCAACCCGATCGCAAGGCGTTGGGTGCTGGTGTGGAAGCGGCGCTTCCTGCCGAGGTCGAGGACGTGGCCGGCGCCGTCCAGGACGGCGGGGATGATGCCTGCTTCGCAGGCGATCCGGCGGGCCTGGTCGGGTGAGAGGGCGACGCCGGTGTCGAGGTGCGCGGCGGCGAGGCCGCCGAGGAGGGTCTCGAGGGTCATCGTGACCACGACGGTGGCACTGGTCCCGCCGAGGCTCGGGAGCTGGTCGGTGGGGTAGCGCTCGACGTACTCGCAGAACGCCCGCCCCAGCCTCTCCGGGGTCGGCCTCTCGTGGTCGTAGGTCCCGGCGCCCTCGGTGGCGCGGACGTGCTTGGGTGCCGCGATCGCGGCCAATGCCTTCTTCAGCATGGAGGCCTGCGCGGACGGCATCGTGAACCGGCCGTGGGCCAGCCCCTCGCCGTCGTCCCACAGCGTGAACGTGGTGCGCTTGCGGGCCCGAGCCTCCTCCGCCTCCAGCAGGCGGGCTTCGTGCTCGTCGGCCCGGTCGGGGTCGAGGGTCTCCAGGATCCGGCGGCTGAGGGTCTTCAGGTCGTGGGCGTCGTGGTGGGCGGCTTCGGCGAGCAGGTGCGCCTCGGCCTTGTCGCGCAGGTGCTGGCCGTCGAGGTCCTCGACGGCGGCGGCGATGACCCTCGCCTGCTCGGCGTGCACCCGACCGGACGCCATCGCGACCCGGGTCGGTTCGTGGTCGGCGAGGTCGCCGGCCAGCCGGACCTTCCGGGCGGCCTCGCCACCGGTGACCCGGGTGACCCGCGCGAGCCACGCCGCCAGCGACGGCGCCCCGATCGTCCCGGGCAGGTCGAGGACCCCGGCCTGCCCGACCACTCGCGCCTCGAGCTCCTGCACCCCGGCCACCACCTCTGCCAGCCGCGGCACCAGGTCGGCGGTCGCAGCAGCGTCCAGCGACCACGCCGGAGCATCCACCAGATCAGCGACCTCGGCCTCGAGGACCGCGACGAACCGGGCAACGGGGTGCCCGTCGCGGTGGTCGTCGTGGTGCTTGCTCATGCCCCGATTCCACGCCGCACCGCCGACAATCGACACTGTGTTCGACATCCCTATGGAGAAGCTCGAGCCTGGTGCCGCACGTCGTCCGGTCAGGCATCGTCCGCCGCCCACCCCGAGACGGGGTGCAGGGGGAGGGCCAGGGCCGTTCCCGATGGTGGGCGGCGTCGCGAGGACGCACGCTGGAGGGACCAGTCGACCAACCGGAGGACCACCATGACCGACATCCGTTCCAGCTTCGCCCGCCAGGGCCTCGTCCGTCCCCGGGACGGCAAGGTCCTCGGTGGCGTCTGCGCCGGCCTCGGGCGCCGGCTCGGCCTCACACCCTGGACCACGCGCCTGCTGTTCGTGCTGCTGCTGATGGTCCTCCCGGGCAGCCAGCTGCTGGTCTACCCGGTGCTGTGGATCCTGATGCCGACCGAGGACGCCGCCACCCACGTGACGCCGCCTGCGACGTACTCGGCCGCCTAGGCGAGCCGCCGGAGCGCCGCCGGAGCGCCGCCGGAGCGCCGCCGGACGCGAGGCCGACGCGTCGACCTGGCCCGGACCGCGCCGCGGCTGCGGCCGGGTCCGGTCGCCCACGGCACGCGACGGCGGGCCGATCGAGGGCTAGGGTCGCCGTCCATGGACATGGTGCGGAGCCAGCAGATCGCCGAGGCGGGTCTGGCCGACTGGCGCAAGCTGGCCCAGGGACTGCACGCGCGCTACCTGGTCGACGGCTTCAGCGGCGGCGCCCGGTTCCTCGTCGCGGTGGGCGAGGTCGGCGACACACTCGGCCACCACCCCCGGGTGACCCTCGGCAAGGGGTACGTCGACCTGAAGCTCGTCAGCGACGACGCCGTGCACCGCGACGACGACGGCACCGAGCTCGTCGTCGAGTGGGTCACCCAGCAGGACGTCGACCTCGCCCGGCGGATCACCGAGATCGCCGCCGATCATGGACTCCACGCCGACCCGGCCGCGGTCAGCGAGATCGAGCTCGGCCTCGACACGGCGCGCTCCGCGACCATCGCCCCCGTGTGGGCCGCCCTGCTGACCGGCAGCGCCGACGCGCAGGGTCGCGGCACCCCGAGCGACGAGATCCGGGACGCCACGGACCGGGTGCCCCACCTGTGGTTCGGGGACGCCGACGAGCACGGGTCCACGGGCCAGCGGTTCCACCTCGAGGTCTACGTGGCGCCCGAGACGGCCGAACGCCGGATCGCCGCCGCCGTCGCCGCGGGTGGCACCGTCGTCGACGACGGCGACGCACCCTCGCTCACCGTGGTCGCCGACCAGGACGGCAACCGGGCCGTCGTCTGCGTCGACGCCTCCGCCGCGGCGACGGACTGAGCCGGCACGCCGGGACGCAGTTTGAAGTCTGGTGAGGGCGGGCACACGCCAGCCCGACCACCCGTCACACCACCTTCAGGAGAACCTGTGTCCCTGCGTCGCGCGGCAGCCGCTGCCGTTCTGTCCACCGCTCTCGTCAGCACCGCAGCCCTGGCCCCGGCCGGCGCCACGACGGTCGACGCCTCGTCCGAGCGGGCCGCCGCGAAGGGCTGCGTGTCGAAGGCCGAGTACCGCAAGATCAAGAACGGCATGACCATCGCCAAGGTCAAGCGCATCACCGGCACCGCCGGCAAGCAGGTCAGCAAGACCCCTCTGCCCGACGGCAAGTTCGTGGTCGGCCGCGCCTACAAGGTCTGCACCTCGAAGAACGGCGGTGTCGGCATCGCCTTCACCAACCAGACCAGCAGCAGCTACAAGGTCGCGTCCAAGTCCGCGGTGTGGGGCTGATCCGCCCGCTCTGAACCGACCAGCGGGGACCGCCGTCCCCGCGCCACGGTGCCCGGGGCGGACCACGAGGTGGTCCGCCCCGGGCACTCGCGCGTCGCGTGCCCCTCGCAGCACCGGCTCGTCCCTTCGGCGCCGCGAGACCGGTCCCGGGGAGGCCCCGACAGTTCCGGACGTGATCCGTCCGGATCTGCTGCCAGCATCGCGGCATGAGCAGAGCTCCCGAGATGTCGGTGTCGTGGCCCCAGGCGCTGGCGTGGCGGACGGGGCAGCACCTCCTCGACCCGGTCGGCACCGCGCCGGTGGTGGACGTCGTCCGCCGGTTGGGTGCGGTGCTCGCGATGGACGGCGCCCTGGCCGAGCTGGCGGTCCGCACCCGGCGTGCGTCGTCGGAGCCCGGGGAGCTCGCGGCGGCGTGGCGCGCCGGCGAGGTGGTGACGACGTTCGCGTTCCGCGGGTCGATGCACCACGTCTCGCCCGAGGACGGCGGCACCTACCTCGCGCTGCGGGCCGCTGGGCGGCAGTGGGAGCTGGCGAGCTGGGTGGAGCACTACCGCCTCCGGCCCGAGGACTGGCCGGACTTCCGGGCAGCGGTGCGCGAGGCGCTGACCGACGGGCCGTTGAGCGTCGGTGAGCTCGGCGAGGCGCTGACGGTCGACCGTCGGTACCGCCACCTCGGGCCGACCTTCGCCGACGGCGCGGGCACCCTGGTCAAGCCGCTGTGCTGGCAGGGCGACGTGAGCCTCGCGCCGCCGCGGGGCGGGGCGATGACGCTCCAGCGGCTCGACACCAACCCGCGCTGGGCGGGGATCCCCGACCTCGAGGAGGCGGGTCCGCTGGCGATCCTCGCCTACCTGCGGGCCTACGGACCGGCCACGCCGGAGCACGTCCAGTACTGGCTCGGCGAGGGCCTCAGCGCGGGTCGCAAGCGGCTGACGGGATGGCTCGCGGGTCTGGCCGACCGGCTGGTCGCCGTCGACGTCGACGGGACGACGGCCTACGTCGCCCGCGAGGACGCCGACCCGCTGGCGGCCGCGGCGCCGAGCGAGGCGGTGCGGCTCCTGCCCGGCCACGACCAGTGGGTGATCGGCCCCGGCACCAAGGACCAGCACGTCACGCCGCCGTCGCGGCGCGACCTGGTGACCCGCAAGGCCAACCCGGTCGTCCACGGCGGCGTCGTCCGTGGCACCTGGACGGCGCGGGGGGACGACCTCGCCGTGTCCTGGCTCGACGAGCGGCCGGCCCCGAGGGAGGCCATCGCCCGGGAGGCCGACCGCCTCGCCGGCCTCCTGGGCCGCGACCTGCGCCTCACCTTCACGGCGACGCCGGGGCCCTAGGCGGCCGCCGGTCTCCGGCGCCCGACGCCCCCGACCCGACCAGGGCCGTCACGAGGGCGCGCGCCGCCGCGCCCGGGCCGTCGTGGCGTCGGGTGCAGACGGCGAGCGGCCACGGCGGGGGGCCGTCGACCAGGTCGACCCGGACGCAGCCCGGAGCCTCGACGACGTCGGGGACGACGGCGACGCCCACCCCCGCGGCGACGTAGCGCGGGACCGACGGGAGCTCGGCCACCTCGACCACGAGCCGGCGCCGCGCCCCTCGCTCGCCGAGCGTGCGGTCGAGCAGCACGCGGTTGCCGTAGCCGGGCAGCGTGTCGACCCAGCCCTCGTCGGTCAGCTCGGCGAGGCGGATCCGGCGGCGTCGCGCCAGTCGGTGGCCGCTCGGGACCAGGGCCACGAACGGCAGCGACGCCAGCGGCACCGACACGATGTCGGGGTCGCTCCTGCCGGGGAGGGAGGAGAAGGCGACGTCGAGCCGGCCCCGGCGCAGGTCGTCCATCAGCCCGGTGGACCCGTGCGGCGAGGCCGACAGGACGAGGTCGACGAGCGGGTGCTCGGCGCTGAACGTCGCCACCACGTGTGGGAGGTCGACGACGTCGAGGCCGGCGAACGAGCCCAGCCGGACCCGCCCCCGCAGCTGCGCGTCGTCCTCGGCGGCGACGTCGTGCATCCGCGTCGCCGCCGCGAGGAGCGCGCGCGCCTCGGGCAGCACCCGCTCCCCGGCCTCGGTCAGGCGCATGCTGCGCGTCGTCCGCTCGAACAGGCGCGCGCCGAGCTCGTGCTCGAGGCTGCGCACCCCGGCCGAGACGGTCGACTGAGCCGCGTACAGCCGACGGGCCGCCCGCGTCACGCTCAGCTCCTCCGCCACGGCGACGAACTGCTCGACGGCACGCTGGTCCATGGACCCATTGTGCAACACGAGCGAATAATCGATCCAAGATCTTTCGTTGGACGCGGACAGTCAGGCGTCGCAGACTCGAGTCCGTGAACACCACCACGCTCGACGTCACCCCGGCCCCCGTCGTCACCAGCCCCGCACGCCGCCACGCGGCCGGCTACTGGGTGGTGGCGCTGGCCTTCCTCACCGTGATGGCGTTCGCGACCGTGCCGACGCCCCTCTACGCGATCTACCAGCAGGAGGCGGGCTTCGCGCCGGTCGTGGTGACGGTGGTCTTCGCCGCCTTCGCGGTCGGGGTGATGGTCAGCCTGCTCCTCGCCGGGCACCTGAGCGACACGCTCGGACGTCGTCCGCTGATCCTGCTCTCGATCGGGCTCGAGGTGGTCTCGGCCCTGGTCTTCCTGACCTCGACGTCGCTCCCGGTCCTGCTCGTGGCCCGGCTGGTCTGCGGCATCGGGATCGGCACGCTGACCGCGACCGCCACGGCCCACCTGGGCGAGCTCCGCGCGGTCGCCGCTCCGGGCGCCGGGCCGCGCCACGCCGCCACGGTGGCCGGCCTCGCCAACATCGGCGGACTGGCCCTCGGGCCCCTGGCCGGGGGGCTGCTGGCCGAGCTCGCGCCGGCGCCGCTCCACACGCCGTACCTGGTGTTCCTGGTGCTCCTCCTGGTCGCGGCCGCTGCCGTGGCGACGGTGCCCGAGACGGTCGCCCGACCCGAGGTGCGGGCGCCCTACCACCCGCAACGCGTCGCCGTGCCGATCGCGGAGCGTCCGGCCTTCCGGGCAGCGGGCGCCAGCGCGTTCACCGCCTTCGCCGTGTTCGGGATGTTCACCGCCCTGGCCCCGACCTTCCTCGTCACGGTCCTGCACCGCACCGACCACCTGCTCGCGGGCACGGTCACCTTCGCGGTCTTCGCCGCCGCGGCCGCCGCCCAGGTGCTCGGCGGCGGCTGGACGCCTCGCCGCCAGGTGGTGGCCGGTGCCACGGCGCTCGTCGCCGGGCTCGTGGTCGTGGTCGTCGGCGCCGTCGCGGCGCTGCTCGGCGTCTTCCTCCTGGGCGCCGTCGTGGCCGGCACGGGCGTCGGGCTGGTGTTCCGCTCGGCCGTGGTCCGCGCCGGTGCGCTGGCCCCGGCCGACCAGCGGGGCGAGGTGCTCGCGGCACTCTTCCTGACGGCGTACGCCGGCCTGACGGTCCCGGTCCTCCTGACCGGGGTGGCGCTGCTGTTCCTGGACCCGGTCACCGTGCTCGTCGGGTTCGTGGTCGTGACGAGCGCCGCGGTGCTCGCGAGCACCGCTCGCAGCCTGCGGGTCTCCTGAGACCCGCCCACCGGTTGCCGTCGGACCGGGCGGGCCTCAGTCGGCGGGCAGCAGGTCGGTGCGCTCGGCAGCGAGCAGCACGGCGCCGACGAGCGAGGCGCGCCGGCCGAGGCTGCTGGCCACGACGGGCGTCGCGGCGACGGCGTCCAGCGCGTGCCGGCGCAGGCCGACCCGGGCCGACTCGAGCAGGAGGTCGCCCGCGCGGGCGAGGTCGCCGCCGACGACGATGAGGGCGGGGTTGAAGAGGTTGACGAGGCTGCCCAGGCCCCACCCGAGGTGGAGGCCGGCGTCCTCGAGGCTGCGCAGGGCCGACACGTTGCCCCTGCGCGCCTCGTCGATCACCTCGTCGAGGGTCGCGCCCGGCATCTGCGTGGCCATCAGCTCCAGCACGCTGCCGGTGGAGGCGTAGGTCTCCAGGCAGCCTCGGCTGCCGCACCGGCACACCGGCCCCTGCTCGTCGACGGTCAGGTGGCCGACCTCGCCGGCAGTGCCGCTCGCGCCGTGGAAGAGGTGGCCGTCGATGATGATGCCGGAGCCGACGCCCGAGGAGAGCTTGAGGTAGACCGACGTGGCGTGGCCACGCGCGCTGCCCAGCCGGTGCTCGGCGAGGGCGCCGAGGTTGGCGTCGTTCTCGATGTGCACCGGTCCGGCGAAGCGCTCCTCGGCCACCTGGCGTGCGTTGACGCCGACCCAGCCGGGGAGGATCGCCGAGGAGCGGACGACGTCGTCGATCATGGGCGCGGGCAGCCCGAGCCCGGTGCTCCGCACCGCGCCCGCCTCGAGCCCGAGCCCCGCGAGCAGGGCGCCGAGCATCTCCGCGGCGCACGTGAGCCCCTCGTCGTGCCCGTGCGCGGGGTCGAGGGGGCGGTGCTGCTCGCCGAGCAGCTGGCCGGTGAGGTCGCCGACGGCGACCGACACGTGGCTGTGCCCGAAGTCGACGCCGGCGACCACGCCGGCGCCCGGGGCGAGCTGCACCGTGGTGCCGCGACGACCACTGCCCGGCACGGTGGTGACCAGGCCGGCGGCGGCGAGCTCGCGCACGATGCTCGACACCGTCGCGGGCGCGAGCCCGGTCGTCCGGGCGAGGTCGGCCTGGGTGATCTGCGGCTCGTCGGGGTGGTCGAGGTCCGCGCCCTGTGCCTGGAGCACGTCGAGCACCCGCCGCTGGTTCGCCGTGCGCAGCGAGGCGGTGGAGCCCGGAGCGGGGTCGACGGTCGACATGGCCCGAACTGTGCTGGACGAGCGAGGTAGTCGTCAAGGTGTGGTCAATAAACCGGCCGATCGCCGATATCGATCGATTTTGCGTTCATGTCTTGACGACTACGGCGTGACCGACAACACTTCGAGCACCAGTGGCGCCCGTCGCCCGAACTCATGCAGGAGGAATCCGTGTCTTCATTCATCCGCCGCGCCGCCCTCGCCGGGGCAGCGCTCACGCTGTCTGTCGGCCCGTTGGCGGCCTGTGGCTCCGACGACGGCGGCGACGGGGGCGACGGGGGTGACGGCGGCAGCGCCGACATCACCGGCGCCTGCAGCCTCGACAGCCCGCCGATGAGCGAGGCGAAGATGCCCGAGGGCGGCGACGCCGGCCAGGCCACCGGCAAGGTCGGCGTGATCCTGCCCGACACGACGTCGTCGACCCGCTACGAGACCTACGACGCCCCGCTGCTCGAAGAGGCGCTCTCCGCGGCCGGCCTGACCCCCGACATCCAGAACGCGCAGGGTGACATCAACAAGTTCACCTCGCTCGCGCAGAACATGATCGGTGCCGGCGTCAAGGTGCTCATCATCGACTCGATCGACGCCGCCTCCGGCGCCGGTGTGGAGAAGCAGGCCGACGAGGCCGGCGTCCCGGTCATCGACTACGACCGCGTCAACCTCGGCGGCACCGCGCCCTACTACGTCTCGTTCGACAACGAGGACGTCGGCCGTCTCCAGGCCCAGACCCTGGTCGACTGCCTCGACGCGAGCGGCGCCGAGAACCCCAACATCATCATGATGAACGGCGGCACCGACGTCGACAACAACGCCGTGCTCTTCATGAAGGGCGCCCACGCGGTGCTCGACCCGCTGGTCGAGGAGGGCAAGCTGACCATCACCCAGGAGGCGACGGTCAAGGGCTGGAAGGTCGAGAACGCCGCCCCGACGTTCCAGCAGGCCTTCACCGCCGTCAACGGCGAGGTCGACGGCGTGCTCGCCGCCAACGACGACATCGCCAACGCCGTCATCGGCGTGCTCAAGACCAACGGTCTCGACGGCCGCGTCGTCGTCACCGGCCAGGACGCCGGTGTCCAGGGTCTGCAGAACATCATCACGGGCACCCAGAGCATGACGGTCTTCAAGGACGTCAAGCTCGAGGCCAACGCCGCCGCCCAGCTGGCCATCGCGGTCGCCGCCGGCACCGACCCCGCCGACGCGGGTCTCGAGCTGGCGCCGTTCGAGGACCCGGAGGCCCCCGACCACGACCTGCAGGCGCTCCTGCTGCCGGCCCAGGTCATCACCCAGGCCAACGTCGCCGACGTGATCGAGGCCGGTGCGCTCAGCGCCGACGAGATCTGCCAGGGGATCGAGGCCGACTGCGAGGAGCTCGGGATCTCCTGATCCCGGCCAGGAACCCTGGCACCCCGCACCTCCGAGCTCCACCAGCGCGACGCGGTGGCCGGGCCGACCGGCCCGGCCACCGTCGTACGCGCCGCCCCTTCCGCTCCTCGCACGCTCATCCGAAAGGCCGGACCGTGTCCGAACCGCTCCTCTCGGCCCGGGGGCTCAACAAGAGCTTCGGGCCCGTCCACGTCCTGCACGACGTCGACTTCGACGTCTACCCCGGCGAGGTCACCGCGCTCGTCGGTGACAACGGCGCCGGCAAGTCGACCCTGGTGAAGTGCTTCGCCGGCATCAACTCCATCGACTCCGGGCAGATCACCTTCGAGGGCCAGGCGGTGACCATCGCCGATCCCCGCGCAGCCAGCGCGCTCGGCATCGAGTTCGTCTACCAGGACCTCGCGCTGGCCGACAACCTCGACATCACCCAGAACATGTTCCTCGGCCGCGAGATCCGCACCATGGGCATGTTCCTCGCCGACGGTCAGATGGAGCGCAAGGCGCGCGAGACCCTCGCCAGCCTGTCGGTGCGCACCGTGTCGTCGGTGCGTCAGCAGGTCGCGAACCTCTCCGGTGGCCAGCGCCAGACCGTCGCCATCGCCAAGGCCGTCCTGTGGAACAGCAAGGTCGTCTTCCTCGACGAGCCGACCGCCGCTCTCGGTGTCGCGCAGACCCGCCAGGTCCTCGACCTCGTGCGGCGGCTGGCCGACCAGGGCCGTGGCGTCGTCCTGATCTCGCACAACATGAACGACGTCATGGAGGTCGCCGACCGGGTCGCCGCACTCTTCCTCGGCCGCGTCGCCGCCGAGGTCAAGACCACCGACACGAGCACCACCCAGATCGTCGAGCTCATCACGTCGGGCCGCACCGGCGACCTGGGCCTCAGCAAGGCAACCGCGAACGAGGTCATGTGATGAGCACCGAGACCCCCTCTCCCAGCCTCGACAAGCCCGAGCGCGCCGGCGAGTTCTCCCTCGACGTCGAGGAGCGATCCATCGGCGGCGCCCTGACCGGCTGGGTCACCAAGCTGCGCACCGGAGACCCGGGGGCGCTGCCGTCGGTGCTCGGCCTCGTCGTGCTCGGCGTGATCTTCATGCAGGTCAGCGAGGCGTTCCTGACGAAGTACAACATCGGCAACCTCCCCGGCCAGGGCGTCTACATCGCGGTGATCGCGATGGGCCTGGTCTTCGTGCTGCTGCTCGGCGAGATCGACCTGTCGGCCGGCACCGCCGGCGGCATGTGCGCCGCCCTCGCCGCCGTCGCGGTCTTCGACGGCGACCTGAAGGACGGGCTGCCGTCCTTCATGTACTGGGCGCTGATCGTCGGGCTGCTCGTCGCCATCGGCCTCGCCGTCTGGGTCCACGCCTGGTCCGCCGCGGTCGTCGTCCTGGTCGGGCTCGTGCTCGTCGCGACCAACCAGACGCAGCACCTGGTGCTCGCCCTCGTGGCCGCCGTCTGCATCGGCACCGCGATCGGGGTGGCCAACGGCATCCTGGTGGCGAAGGTCGGCATCCCCAGCTTCGTCGTCACCCTCGCGCTCTTCCTCGCGTGGCAGGGCGTGCTCCAGTTCGCCCTCGACGGCCGCCCGGTCAACACCTCCAACTACGACTTCTGGCACGACCTGACCTACGGCACCCTGAGCCCGACGCAGAGCTGGATCTTCACCCTGGTGGTCGTGCTGGGCTACCTCGCCTTCACCCTGGTCACGGCCCTGCGCGCCAAGGCCGCCCACCTGACCCACGACGCCGTCAGCCTGGTGCTGCTGCGCGGCGGCATCATCGCCGCGGTCGGCATCGTGCTCACGGTCCTGGCCAACCAGAACCGCAACCCCAACCCGCGCTCACGGCTGGTGATCCAAGGGATCCCCGTGGCGGTCGTGATCGCCGTGCTGCTCATGATCGCCTGCGCGATCGCCCTGACCCGGACCACCTGGGGCCGGCACCTCTACGCCACCGGCGGCAACGCCGAGGCCGCCCGGCGCGCGGGCATCGACGTCGTCCACATGAAGGTGACGGCGTTCGCGCTGTGCTCCGCCTTCGGTGCGATGGGTGGCGTGCTGCTCGCGTCGTCGCAGTCGTCGGCCTCGCTCGACCTCGGCTCCGGCAACGTGCTGCTCTTCTCGGTGGCGGCCGCCGTCATCGGTGGCACGTCGCTGTTCGGTGGTCGGGGCAAGCCGCGCGACGCCATCCTCGGCGCCCTGGTGATCGTCATCATCCCGAACGGTCTCGGCCTGCGTCCGAGCCTGGGTGCCCAGTGGCAGCAGGTCATCACCGGCGTCGTGCTGCTCCTCGCCGCCGCGATCGACGCGGTCTCGCGCCGCAGGGCCCGGCGTTCCTGAACGAGGCCGACCCGACGGCGTCAGGCCGGTCCACCGCGACCGGCCTGACGCCCGCGGTGCTCGTGGTCACGCACCCGGTCAAGCGGCGCCAGTTCAGCCCGGAGAACGACTGCAGCCGATCAGCGCTCGGGGGGCGGGGCCACCGAGCGGACCCACATGCGCGCGATCTGGTCGACGCACGAGTCGTCGAGGCGGTAGAGCGTGAGGGAGAAGATCACGGCGGTCCCGAGGGCGGTGCGCGCCACGAGGTAGTCGAGGTCGGGATCGATCTCGCCACGGTCCAGGCCCCGCTGCCAGATCGGTCGCATGTACACGTCCGAGGACCCGCCGACGGTGTCCTGGAACACGCGGTTGGCGGTGTCGTCGGCGATGGCGCGTCCGACCTGTGGGCCGAGGGTGGCCCGGATGGTCGGGGTGTTGACCGTGGGGACCACGCCGCGGACCACGGCCTGGATGTCGCCCAGCAGGCTCCCGGTGTCGACCGGCTCGACGGGGATGGAGGCGCGGGCGTTGACCGCCATGACGACCTCGTCGCGGTTGGCGAAGCGGCGGTAGATGGTGGGCTTGCCCACCCCGGCCCTCTCGGCGATGGCCTCCATCGTCAGGCCGGCGTAGCCGTGCTCGGCGATGAGGTCGTCGGTCGCATCGAGGATCCGTTCCTCGATGAGCGGGTCACGCGGGCGCGCCATGGGTCCTCCTGGTCGTTGCAGCCATCGTCCACCGTGGGTGGTGGGCCTTCGTGGTCGGGCATGCCGACAGCGGCCGGACCCGAGGGGTCCGACCGCTGCGGTCGTCGCTGATGGTGCTCAGCCCTTCGTGACCTTGCCGGTCGCGGAGGACGTGCGTTCCACCGAGTTGTGGCCGGCCAGCGCACCGGTGACGCGGACCCGGATCTTCTTGCCGCGGTCGGCCTTCTTGACCTGGTAGGTCGTCTTGGTGGCCCCGGCGATCGGCTTGCCGTTCCGCAGCCAGCGGAACGTCAGCGTGGCACCCGGCTCCCACGAGCCGGCCTGGGCGACCAGCTTGGAGCCGGCGCGCAGCTTGCCCTTGGTCTTCTTGGTGATCTTGGGCGTGGCCGCGTCGACGGTGAACCAGCGCTGGACGTCGTGCGCGACCAGGGTGGGCTTGCCCTCCACGAGGGTGCGGTAGACGACGTGGTTGCCGACGGCGACCAGGGCCTGGGCGCTGCCCTGGTTGCCCGGGACGACGTCCTTGACCTGGTCGGTGCCGCCGGCGGACCCGTTGCTCACCCACGGCTCGGTGCCGGTGGCGGCGGTGTCGCCCCCGAAGGCGACGAAGCGGCCGCTGGCGACCAGCGGGCCCACGACGCCGTCGTCGGTCCCGGCGCCGATCTCCTCGACCTTGACGGTGCCGGACTCGGTGCCGTTGGAGGTGTAGAGCTCGCGGCCGGAGCCAGGTGCCTCCGCGGTGAAGTACGCCCGCCCCGCGACGTCGACGATGTCGGCGGGGGTGCTGCTGCTGCCGGGCGCGATGTCGCGCACCATCGCGGTGGTCGCCGCGGTGCCGGCGGTGGCGAAGAGCTCACGTCCCTTGCCAGGCTGGGTGCCGGCGTAGAAGACCTTCGACCCGACGCGCGTCAGGTCGGTGATGGTGCTGTTGTCCGGACCGGGGGTGACGTCCTCGACCAGGACGGACCCGGCCGGGGTGCCGTTGCTGCGCCACAGCTCGCGGCCCGCGCCGAACGTCGAGGCGGTGAAGACGACGGTGCCGCCGGACAGGTGGGTGATCTGGTCGGGGGTGCTCGACGACCCGCCCGCCACGAGGTCCAGGAACTGGGTGCCGCCGTCCGTGCCGTCGGTGCGCACGAGCTCGGTGCCGGTCCCGGCGGAGAAGGCCCGGAAGTAGGCGACGCCGTCGGCCGCGGTGATGCCGGACACGGAGCTGCCGGAACCGCCGGGCGTCAGGTCGTCGACGAGCTCCGTAGTGGCAGCGGTGCCGCGGCTCGACCACAGCTCGGCCCCGTGGACCCCGTCGGAGGCCTTGAAGAGCAGCCGGTCGCCGAAGGCGGTCAGCTCGCCGGGTGCGGCGCCCAGGGCGCCCGGGAGGACGTCCTCGACCATCGAGGTGCCGGCCGCCGTGCCGTCGGTGACCCACAGCTCCCGGCCGGCGGCGAGCGTCGTGGCCACGAAGTAGACCCGCGAGCCGACCCGGGTGAACTCCGCCGGCGTGCTGTCACCGGCGCCGGGGACGAGGTCCTTGAGCATCGTGGTGCCGGCGGGGGTGCCGTCCGAGATGAACGGCTCGAGGCCGCCGGTCTCGGCCTCGGCGGCGAACAGGAACCGGTTGCCGAGCACGGCGATGTCCTGGGTGGCGCTCATCGTGGTGAAGGTCTTCACGACGGTGGGCGAGGCGTTGCCGTGGGCCGACGCCGGCGTCGCGCCGGCGGTGACGGCCAGGGCCGCCAGCCCGACGGCGGCGGCGCACATCCCCGCCACGGTGGGGCGGGGGTTCTGGTGGTGGTGCATGGTGTCTCTCTCCTGAGGTGGTGTGTCGCATGTTTAGTTACGTGTCGTAACGTAATGGAACTGAACCAGGAGTGCCAGCGTCGATCCGACTGGTCTGGACCACCTGCCTCCACGACGCTGCGGCGCCCCTGCCCGGCGGGGTGGACCGGGTGCCCCGCGCAGTCCGTACCTTCGGTGCATGACCTCCGAGCAGCACGAGCCCGAGACCACCGCCGACACCACGCCCGCCGGCGACGTCCCGGGCACCGAGGGCGGCAACCCCATCGCCGGCGTCGAGATCGACGAGGCCGAGCTCGAGCAGGCGGTCGAGCCCGACGACAACGCCTTCGAGGTCGACGGGCCCCAGGCGGGCCACGCCTGAGCGTCGCCGTCCGAGGCGCCCGCCGGGGACGTCTCACCTGCAGGGGCGGAGCCACCACGCCGCGCGGCGGCCACAGTGAACGGGTCGTCCTTCCACCCCGAGGAGCCCGCGCAGATGACCAGCGATCCCGACCTGCTCGGCGAGCGGTACGAGCTGGGCGTCCCGCTCGGCCGCGGCGGCATGGCCGACGTGGTGCGTGCCCACGACCGGGTGCTCCACCGCGACGTCGCGGTCAAGCTGCTCCGCGAGGTCGGTGACGTCGACCGTGAGCGCTTCGCGAGCGAGGCCCGGTTGCTGGCGATGCTCAACCACCCGAACGTCGTCACCGTGCTCGACGCGGGCGTCGCGGGCGACCGGCCGTGGCTGGTGCTCGAGCTGGTCGCCGGGGTGCCCCTCGACGAGCTCCTGGGGCGCGAGCGGCTCGAGCCCGCGCGGTGGGCGGCGATCGGGACCGGGCTGGCCTCGGCCCTGGCGCACGCGCACTCCCACGGCATCGTCCACCGTGACGTCAAGCCGTCGAACGTGCTGCTCGCCGCGGACGACCGCCCCAAGCTCACCGACTTCGGCATCGCGCGCCTCGCGGGGTCCGAGGCGTCTCTGACCCTCACCGGCCACACCATCGGCACCGCCGCCTACCTCGCGCCCGAGCAGGTCGCCGGGGACGCCGTGTCGACCCCGGCCGACGTCTACGCCCTGGGGCTGGTCCTGCTGGAGGGACTCACCGGGCGTCGGGAGTACGACGGGCCGCCCGTCGAGGCCGCACTCGCCCGCCTGCAGCGCGCGCCGCTGGTCCCCGCGTCGCTGCCGCCGGGCTGGGCGGGCCTCGTCTCGACGATGACCGCGCGCGAGGCAGCCGACCGTCCCTCCGCCGCGGAGGTCGCCCTCCGCCTCCAGGTGCTCGCGGGACGTGCCGCAGAGTCGGGCCCCACACCGGTCACCGCCCCGATGACCGCCCCGATCGCCGCCCCGGTCGCTTCCTCGATCGCTGCGCCGGCCGCAGTCCCGGTCGCAGTCCCGGTCGCCGCCCCGGTCGCCGCCACGGCGGTGATGGGCGCCCCCGCTGGGCGGCCGGAGGCCCGTCGCCGCCGGGTCGCGCTGGTGGCCGTGGCCGGCGTCGTCGTGCTGCTCCTCGCCCTGGGCTACCTCGTGGCGGCGGGAGGCGGCGACGGTGAGCCGAGCGCCGAGTCGCCCGCGTCGTCGTCGCCGCCGTCCGCGTCGGTCCCGACGACGACCGGAGCCCCGAGCCCGACCGGCACCACCACGCCGCGGGCGCCGACCGCGGGGGCGGGCGGGGCGGCGCGCCCCCCGTCGTCGTCCTCCGGCGCCGCCGACGCGAAGCCGACGGGCAAGGCCACGTCGAAGGGCAAGTCGAAGGGCAAGGGCAAGTCCAAGGAAAAGGACAAGTCGAAGGGCAAGGGCAAGTCGAAGGGCAAGGGCAAGTCGAAGGGCAAGTCCAAGGGCAAGTCGAAGGGCTAGTCGACGGGGGGCCCCGGGGGCTGAGCTCCGCCGAGCCGCCGACGGCCCGGCCGCGGTCAGCGGTCCGGCAGCAGCACGTAGACCTTGCGCAGGGTCTCGGTGACCGTCCAGGTCGTGCGGTCGCCGGCCCGCAACCGGACGACGGCGCCGGGCTGCAGCGCGAGCTCGCTGCCGTCGTCGTCGAAGCGCACCGTCCCGCGGCCGGCGAGGACGACGAACAGCTCGTCGGCCTCGACGTCGACGTCCGTGCCGGGGGCCGCCTCCCAGATGCCGGTCTCGGGAACGCCGTCGCCCAACGTGGCGGACGCGGTCGGCATCGGCCCGCTGCCGGCCCCGACGGCGTCGGCGGCGAGCGGCGCGCCGAGCGCGTCCGGGGTGAGCAGCCGCGAGGCGGCGAGCGTGGACGGTGCGGGCATCGGGGTCCTCGGGGTCAGGGGCTCAGGTGTCGTCGGCCGACACGCGGCCCGGGTGGCCGTGGCCGAAGCCGTGGTGCACGCCCCACAGCACCGCCTGCGGCCGTCGGGTCACGCCGATCTTGCGGTACGCCGTGCGGATGTAGGTCTTGACCGAGTTGATGCTGAGGTACAGCCCACGGGCGATCTCGTCGTTGCTGAGCCCCTCGGTGATCATCTGCAGGATGTCGACCTCGCGCGCCGTGAGGCCGTCGACGACGCGGGTGCGGCCGCGGGCCGTCGTGTCCGTGGTCGTGCTGAGCACGAACGACGTCCGCTGCCCGGCCTGCACGGCCCGCAGGGCGTGGAGGATCCGGGCACCGGAGAGGTCCTTCGAGAGCAGGCAGCGGGCCCCGTGGGAGCGCGCGGTGGCCTCGGTGTCGCCGCGCACCGACCACGAGAACCCGACGAGCGCCGGCGTGGCGGCGCTCGCCCCGTCCCCGAAGCCGGCCGGGACGCCGTGCAGGGGGTCGTAGAGGACGACGTCGACGGTCGACAGCCCGCGCACGGTGTCGGGCAGGTCGACGACGGTCACGTCGGGGTCCGCGGACCGCAGCAGCGCCTTGACGCCGGCGACGACGACCGGCGCGTCGGGGGCGACCGCGACCCGGAGGGCCCGGCGCGGGCTGGTCGTGGGGACGACCTCAGGAGGCATGGTGGACGATGCCGGCGCGTTCGAGCTCGACCTGGGGGGCCGAGCCGCGCCGGGCGTGCAGGACGACGCCGGCGTGGCCGGTCGGGTCGGGAGCCGGGCGAGCGACGAGGTCGGCGAGCAGACGGAGGCCGCCGGCCGAGAGGTCCGTGACGTCGCTCAGGTCGATGTCGATCGGCTGGGTGCCGCCGCGCGAGGCGAGCAGCAGCGCGTAGGTGATCTGGTCGACCTCGTCGTGGCCGAAGAAGCCGGCAAGGCGGACCGAGCCGAGCCGGACCTGCTCGACCTCGAGCACCGGCGGCGCGACCTGCAGCAGCGGGACGGGCGCCCGCTCGATGACCACCGGGCGCGACAGGCGGTGGCGGAGCCGGGCGTGGGTGCCGTGCTCGCCGGACGTCAGGGTCATGTCGTCGACCAGGCCCGCGGCCATCGCCAACCCGCGCCCACGGGCGACGTCGTCGGACGGCACCCGCCACCGGCCGTCGTCGGACACGTCGACCACGATCTCGCCGCTGGTCGCGTGCGTCGCGTGCAGCACCACCCGTCCCGCGGACTCGCCGGGGAGGTGGGCGTGCTCGACGGCGTTCGTCACCAGCTCGGTGGCGGCGTGCACGAGGCACAGTGCGTCCATCGCCGGTGCGCCGAGCCGGGTGAGCCAGTCCTCGAGCGCGACCCGCGCGCGTCGTCCGGTCGTCGGGTCGAGGGAGAGGTCGAGGTCCAGGTCGGCGGTGCGCGCCGCACGGCGCTCGGCCGCGAGCACGGCGACGGCACCGCGGGTCTGCGCCGCCACGGTCGGGCGGGCCACGGCCGAGCAGGTCGCGGCGGCATCGCCGACGACGCGGGCCCGGTCGAGCAGCGCGGTGACGTCGTCGGCCGAGCCCGACGTGGACGCCGGGGTCTCGGGCGAGTCGAGCAGCACCAGGTCGCCGTCGCCGAGGCGGTGCTCGCCGACGACCGGTCCGTCGAGGGTGCCGAGCGCCCCCGAGCCGGTGCGGGGCAGGCGCACGCTGGTGCCGTCGGCCGTGGCCACGACGGGCGCCTCGTGGCCGGCGGTGACGTAGGACAGCGAGCCGACCTCGGGGTCGAGCAGCGCGACGACCACGGCGGTGCCGCGCGCGTCGCGGGTGTGCCGGGCGTGGAGGTCGGCGAGGCCGAGCGCGGCGGCGACGTCCTCGTGGCAGAGCAGGCCGGCGCGGAGCACGGCGCTCACCCCGCCGGCGGCTGCGCCCGCCTCGAGCCCGCCGCCGGGCACCTGGCCGATCGACAGCGCCACCCGACCGGAGCGGAGCACGGTCACGTCGAACCAGGCGCCGGTCGCCTCACCGGTGTCGGCGCCCACCGAGAAGTGGGCTGCGACGTCGAGCGTCGGCAGCACCGGGACGCCGGTCGGCAGAACGACGTCCTGGAGCGCGGCGATGAAGTCGTCGAGGTCGTCCTCGTTCACAGAGCCCCTTCCGGTGAGGTGGCCAGGTGGGCTCTCTCGCGAAGATGCACCTCGGTCACGGTGCCAGAGGTGCGGTGAGGGAGGTTCACCCCCTGGGTTGGTCGTGGGCCGCGTATCCTCGTCCCGTGCTGACCGGTCCCTTTGCAGTCGAGTTCGACGAGTCCACGCGGACCCTGACGGTCAGCGGCGAGGTCGACGAGGCCACGGCCGTCGCCCTGCGCGACGCCATCGACGCCGCCACCGCGACCTACCAGCGCTCGGTCGTGGTCGACCTGAGCGCGGTCGGCTTCCTGCCGAGCGTCGCGGTCGGCGTGCTGGCCCAGGCCGTGCAGCGGGCCACCGGGGCCGGCCACCCGATCGAGCTCCGCGCCGAGGCGGGCTCGATCGCGCAGCGCGTGCTCGAGGTGTGCGCGTTGCCGCACCGCGTGGGCTGACCGGCTCACCGGACCGCCCCGTCCGGCGCCGACGGGTGCAGCGTCAGCACCGCGATGTCGTCGTGGGGCAAGCCCGCCTGGTAGTCGACGACGGCCGCGACGACGGCCGCACTGACCCCGTCCGGGTCGCTCGCCCGGGACCGGACGACGTCGCGGACGGCGTCCTCCCCGAACAGCTCGCGGCCCCGGCGCGCCTCGGTGACGCCGTCGGTGAGGAGGGTGACGAACTCGTCGGGTGCGAGCCGGTGGGTGAACGTCGTGAAGAGCGGGTCGTCGAGGAGCCCGACCAGCGACCCGGGCCTGCCGAGGTCGACCAGGGTCCCGTCGCGCCGGCCGAGGATCGGGAGCGGGTGCCCGCCCGCCGCGCCGGCGATCGACCAGCCGGCGTCGTCCTCGGTGAGACGGAGCAGGACGGCGGAGCAGAACCTCTCGGTCGGCCGGGCGTGCAGGGCGCGGTCGAGGGCGTGCAGCAGGTCGGCCGGGTCGGCGACCTGCATCGCGAGGTCGCGCACCGCGTGCCGGATGAACGCGGTGACGGCCGCGGCGCGGACGCCCTTGCCGGCGACGTCGCCGAGCACCACCACCCAGGTGGACGGGCCGACGTTGAAGACGTCGTAGAAGTCGCCGCCGACCTCGTCGCCGTCGCCGGCGGGTCGGTAGACGGCCGACACCTCGAGGCGCGGGATGGCCGGCGGGACCGGCGGGATGAGCGTCTGCTGCAGGGTGCGGGCGAGCTCGTCGGCCTGCTGCCGCGCCTCCTGGGCCTCACGGGTCGCCCGCAGCAGCTCGGTCTCGTAGCGGCGGCGCGCGGACGCCCCGAACAGCACCACCCGGATCGACGCGCGCTCGCCGGTGCGGTCGAGCACGGCGTTCAGCAGCACCGGGATCCGTCCGCCGTCGGCGACGACGTCGAGCGCGACCTCCTCGACGCGGCCGTTGAGGTCGAGCATCGGCATCAGGTGCGTCTCGCTGTAGATCCGACCGGCGACGGTGAGCAGGTCCGACCAGGAGCCGGCCAGGAGGGTCTCGCGAGGGCGGCCCAGGAGCGTCACGAACGCCTCGTTGACCTCGAGGACCCGACCGTCGAGCCGGTCGAGGACGGCGTAGGCCGCCGGTACCCGGTCGTGCCGGCTCCCGCCGGCCACGTCGCTGGCGACGGTCACGGGCTCACGAACCCTCGGATGGCGGCGATGGTCTCGGCCGGCGCGCTCAGGTGGGCGCAGTGCCCGCTGGTCTCGATGATCTCCAGCCGCGCACCCGGGATCCGGTCCCGGACGAACGCGCCGGCCGACAACGGGGCGATCGTGTCGTGGCGGTTCTGGAGCACCAGCGTCGGCGCGGAGACCCGGGCCAGGTCGTCCCGGTTGTCGCCGAGGAACGTCGCCGTCGCGAAGTCGTGCGCGATGTCGGGTCGCAGCCGGCAGAAGCTCGCGTCGAGCACGCCGCGGTCCTCGACCAGCTCCGGGCCGGGCATCACCAGTCCGGCCAGCGGCTGCTGCCAACCGAAGGTGTTGCTGTCCATCAGGTCCAGGAGCTCGTCGATGTCGGACGCGGCGAACCCGCCGACGTAGTCGTCGTCGTCGACGTAGCGCGCCGAGGGACCGAGGAGCACCAGGCGGGCGAACCGGCCGGGGTCGGCCACCTGGGCGAGGACGCCGATCATCGCCGACACGGAGTGGCCGACGAAGACGACGTCGCGCAGGTCGAGCTCCTCGCAGATCTCGAGCACGTCGGCGGCGTAGCGGTCGAGGGTGGCGTAGGCCCGAGGGTCGTACGCCGTCAGGTCCGAGCCGCCCGCGCCGACGTGGTCGAACAGCACCACGCGGAACTCGTCGGTGAACGCCGGCGCCACCCGGCTCCAGACGGCCTGGTCGCACCCGAACCCGTGCGCGAAGAGCATCGGGGCGGCGCCGTCCGGCCCGGTGACCGAGACCTGGTGGCGCGCGACGACTGACACCGCCGCAGCGTAGCGGCGACAGGCGGGGCAGCGCCCGGCCGCGGTGCCGGACCTCGACCGCGAGCCGGCACGCGAGGGGCTCCGGGCGGGGTGCGACACCAGCGGGACGGCGGTGACCCGTGCGGCGGGAGGTGGTAGGACGTGGTCATGGGTGCCGGCGGGGTCTATCGCGCGCCGATGCGCTCGCGCGTCGTCCCGGACGACGGGCGCCGGGCCGTGGGTCGGGCGCTGGCCCTCGACGTCGTCGGCGTCGGCGGCCGACTGGGTGCCCCGCCCGACGGCCTCGGCAGCGCGGTCGCGGCGGTGGCGCTCCGCCACGACGAGCGGACGGCGGCGCGGCTGGAGCGGTTCGCCGCCGTCCCCGACGGCGCGGAGGTCTGGACCGTGGACGTCGACGGGGTCTTCCACCGCGGCGTCCTCACGGGCGGCTGGCGCCACGACCCGGACCCGGCCGCGTGGGACGTCGACCTGACCCACGTGCGCCCGTGCGCGTGGCAGGCGCAGGCGCCCCCGGAGGCCGTCCTGGCGGCGTTCGCCCGCGGCGGTCGCAACTTCCAGCGGGTGCGCCGCGCCTGAGCCCGGGGTCAGGCGATGATCGCGTCGCCGTCGCTCTCGTCGCGACCGGGGACCGCGCCGAGGAGCCGGTCGCGGCGCGCCGCGAGCCCGGCGACGGCGTCGAGGAACCGGGTGGTGCTGTCGCCCACCTGGAGGTCGTCGAAGTAGTGGTGGCGCATCGCGACGCGGGCCAGGTGGTGCTCGTCGTGCTCGAGCCGCGCGGCGACGAGCGCCGCGAGCCCGCCCACCTCGTCGTCGTCGACGACGTCGGCGCAGCGGCTGACCGGCACGTCCTGGCGCAGCCGGTCGGCGTCGCGGTGGCGGTCGGTGAGGAAGAGCGGCCTGTCGGTGCACAGGTAGAGCCAGTCGAGGCCCACCGACGACACGTCGGTCACCATCGCGTCGCAGTCGGGCATGATCGCGAGGATGTCGCCCCGTTCCACCGCGACGTGGCCGGCCGCCGGGTCGGCGGCGTTCGCGGCGGCCACGATCCGCAGGATCTCGCGGTGCGCGGCCCACACCGACGTCGTCGGGGTCGTGACGACCTTCGGGTGCGGCTTGTAGACGAAGCGAGAGTCGGGGACCGCGAGCAGGCCGCGTGCGATGTCGGGACCGATCGTGTCGACCGAGGTGTAGTCGTTGTAGTCGGCGTCGCCCTCCCACGTCGGGGCGTAGAGCAGGGTGCGCCGCGTCGACGGCGCCAGCACCGGCTCGGGACGCAGGTCGAGCTGCGGCCGCCCGATCCGCACCAGACGGCGGGTGTCGAACTCGAGCAGCCCGGCGACGTGTCGCTGCACCGCGGCCTCGCCGGCGACGAAGACCCGGTCGTAGGCCTTCGCGTTGTTGCTGGCCATCGACTGCTTGTCGCTCTCGCCATGGTTGACGTGCGCGTGCAGCCGGCGGCCGTCGATGAGCGACTGGAAGTTGAGGATCGAGTTGTTGCAGTAGAGGACGACCTTGGCGTTGAGCTCCTCGTAGAGCGCGGTGAGCTCGGGGAACGTCGGCGCGCACAGCACCGGCAGGCTGGTGCGCGGCGCCAGCACGTCGGCGGAGTCGGGGTCGCGCAGCACGATCGTCACCGGGTGCGTGCGGTGCAGCACCTCGAGCACGGGCAGCCACTGCACGAGCTGGTAGGTGCGCGTCGGGTCGTCGGCGTAGTAGGCGATGACGGCGACCTGTTTCACCCCGGGATTCTACGGCCTCGGGTCCGCAGGCGCGGCGAGCCGTCCGTGGGGACGGTGCCCGGGCACCCTCGAGATCACCTCAGGACGTCGGGCGCGGACTCGTCGTCGAGCCAGTCGCGGCCGTCGTCGTGCAGGTCGCGGTCGCGCGAGCCCGGCTTGCGGTCCTTGCCGCGGCCGCGGCCGCCGGCGCCGGCGGCGCCGGCACCGGTCCCGGAGCCACCGCTGCGACCGAGCGTGCCGGCCGAGCCCATCGGGCCGCCCGCACCGATCGGACGGACCCCACCGGCGGCGCCGGCCGTGCCCGCGACGGGTGCAGCGGCCACCCCGGAGCCGGACGTCGGCGCCATCGCCCCGAACGCGACGGGGGCGACGGGTGCGGCCGCGCCGGCGGCACCGCCGACGACGCCGGGGGAGACCCCCGACCCGAGCGGCGCCGCCGGGGCGGACGGGGCGGCGGGGGACAGGGACGACGGCCCCTGGGCGGTGCCGGGGGTGGTGAAGTCGGCGGGGTCGTCCCAGTCGGGGCAGTCCGGGTGGACCGGGGTGACCGGGGTGACGACGTGCGGGCCGTCGACACAGACGCACGGGCTCGCGCCGCAGCGCGGGCAGCCACTGACCGCCTGGCACTGGCACGGGTCGGACCCGCAGCGCGGGCAGCGCCGGGTCGGCGGCGGCGGGGGAGGCGTGGTCGGGGCCTGGATCGGCACCGAGCCGCGCGGCTCGTCGGCCCGGATCGACTTCATCACCGCGATGCCGTGGCGCAGCGCGGCCTCCTGCGAGTCGGAGGTGCTGGCGGCGGCCTGGTCGCGCTCCGCGACGTGGGCGCCGTTGTCGGGAAGCCTGCCGTCGATGTCCTTCTTGCGGTTCTTGGCCGACTTGGTCTCCTCGGCGAGCTCCCCGAGCGCCCGCGAGCCGCGACGCAGGTCCTGGGCGCCCTCCTCGAGCACGTCGGCGAGGTCGAGGAACGCGGCCTGCAGCGCCGGGCCGGTCTGCCCGCCGACGTCGACGTTCTGGATCCCACGCCGCACGTCGGACGACGCGGTGCGGAGCACCTCCGCGCAGCGGGCCCAGTCGTCGGCGTGCCGCTCGATGCGGAACGGGTGGGGTCGCTCGACCAGCTCGTGGAACCGGCCCTCGTTCGCCCCGGCCATCAGACCGCTCCGTCGATCGTCGCGACCCGACCGTTGATCTGGTCGAGGTAACCCTGGATGGTGTCCTCGACCCGGTTCAGCTCGTCGCGGTAGGACTGGAGCGACCCCGCGTGCTCCTCGAGCGCCTGGACCGAGGACAGCAGGGTCCGCAGGATCCGCTCGTGGGCGCCCAGCGTGTGGCGCGCCATCCGCTCCGGGAGGTGGCCACCGCCGAACAGGTCGCCCTCGACCTGTCGGGGGATGGACCCGCCGACGTTGCGCACGGTCTCGTCGACCAGGGCGATCAGGTAGCGGACGTCCTCCTCCTCGAGCCGGATCTCGTGCTGGCTCTGCTCGTACGGCTCCGTCGACGACCCCGCGGTGGACGCGGTGGTCGACGGGTCGGACGGCGGGGACGTCGGGGTCACCGCGACGGTCGGCGGGGTGGGACTGGTCATGGGCTGCTCCTCCTCGGGGCGTGCGAGGGCGACCTACCCCCGCCGGCGGTCCCACAAACGACGCGGACGCCGTCATCGGCGCCGGGCACCGGGACCCCGCCTGGGTCCGGTCCGGTAGACCTGGACCCGTGAAGACACGACAGATCGGCAACGACACCGTCGGGCGCCTGGAGGTCGGGGCCGTCGGCCTCGGCCTGATGACCTTCGACCAGACCGGGACACAGCCGCGCGAGCAGCTCCTCGACACCGTGCGGGCCGCGCTCGACGCGGGAGTCACCCTCTTCGACACCGCCGACGCCTACGGGCCGGCCGACGAGCTCGGGGCCGACGCGATGGGCGCCAACGAGCGCCTGGTCGCGGGCATCCTCGACGAGCTCGGCGTCCGCGACCAGGTGGTGCTCGCCACCAAGGGCGGGCACACGCGCACCGAGGACGGCGGCTGGGACCTCGACTCGTCGGCGTCCCACCTGCACGCCGCGGTCGACGCGAGCCTCGACCGTCTCGGGGTCGAGCAGATCGCGCTGTGGCAGCACCACCGGCCCGACCCGAAGGTCGACTACGCCGACGTCATGAGCACCCTCAAGGACATCGCCGACACGGGCAAGGTCGCGCGGATCGGGCTCTCGAACGCGAACCCCGAGCAGATCCGGCTCGCCCACTCGGTGCTCGGCGGGGCCCTGGTGAGCGTGCAGAACCAGTTCTCGCCGGCCTTCCGGTCCAGCCGTCCCGAGATCGACGTGTGCGAGGAGCTCGGCCTGGCCTTCCTGCCGTGGAGCCCGCTCGGCGGGCTGCGCAGCGCGAAGGGCCTGGCCGAGGAGCACCCGGCGTTCGCGCGCGTCGCCGCGGCTCGCGGGGTCAGCGCCCAGCAGGTGGCGCTCGCCTGGGAGCTGGCCCAGTCGCCGGTCGTGATCCCCATCCCGGGGGCGAAGCGACCGTCCTCGGTCCAGGACTCCGCCGAGGCCGTGCACCTCGAGCTCACCGCCGACGAGCTCGCCGCGCTCGACGCCGGCTGAGCGTCCGCGACCGGCTCCCGGTCCCGGGAGCCGGTCGTAGGCTCGCCCCGTGCGGATCGGTGAGCTCGCGGAGGCGACGGGGGTCAGCGCGCGGTCCCTGCGCTACTACGAGGACGTCGGGCTGATCGGGTCGACCCGCGCCCCCAACGGCTGGCGGCACTACGAGGCCGACTCGGTGGCCCGGGTGATCGAGATCCAGCACCTCTTCGCGGCGGGGTTGTGCAGCACGACCATCGCCACGCTGCTGCCGTGCCTGACCGCGCCGGACGCCGAGCGCACCGGCTTCCTCGAGGCGGCCCTCGAGGTCGAGATCGACCGGCTCGAGCAGCGTCGGCGCGACGTCGAGCGCGAGCTCGAGGTGCTCCGCGCGCTGCGGGAGCAGGCGGTCGAGCGCCCCGGCCCCGGCCCCGCCGCCCGACCGACCGGCTGACCCGGCCGGCTCCGGTCAGTCGCGGACGGCGTCGGTGGCGAAGCCGGCGCGACCGGTGCGCTCCTCGGGGGTCTCGGTCTCCTCGAACACGGTGATCTGCTGGTCGGCCGGGGCGTCGAGGCGGGCGTTCAGCGACCGCCACGGCGTCAGGACCGGACCGGCGACGTGACGCGCGCCGGCCGCGACCAGGCGGGCCGTCGTGGCACCGGCGTCGTCGACCTCGAACGCGAGCCGGATCGCGGCGGTGCCGCCGTCGGCGACGTCCTCGACGGCGTCGATCGCCCGGCGGTGCGCCGGCGACGCCAGCTCCAGCGTCGCCCGCCCGGCCTCGAGGATCGCCACCCGGTCCTCGCCGCCGGTGGCGAACGCCGCCGACTCCGGCAGGCCGAGGGCGTCGCGGAAGAACGCCACGGCCTCGTCGAAGTCGGGGACCTCGAGGACCACCCGGAGCTGTCGTACCTGTCCCTCGTCGGTCGTCATGACGCCAGGATCGCCCCTGACACCGGTGTGAGGTTCCAGTCCGCCGCCCGCTCAGACCGGCAGCCGGTCCGACCGCTCGGCCACCAGCGCGGCCGCGGCCGTGAGCCGCCACGCCTCGAAGGTCAGCTCGGCCAGCTCGTCGCGCTCGACGCCGTCCAGGTGGACGACGACCCAGCCGAACGCGCCGGCGGTGAACTGCACCTCGAACACGTCGGGCCGCTCGGCGACCAGGGCCAGCTGCTCCGACAGCTCCTGCTTGAGACCGACGGTCCGGGTGGGCTCCCACAGGTAGCCGAACGTGTACCCCGACACCTGGAGCCGGTGGTAGCGCGCGTGGTCGGTGCGGACGACCTCCGGCAGCTGGTGCACCAGGTCGAGGAAGTCGGCGATCCGGGACGGCACCCGCCCATGATGACGCCCACACCGGCGCCGACGTGCCGTTCGGGGGGACGGGGACCAGACTGGGGGCATGACGACGCGGGACATCACGACCTGGCTGACCGACATGGACGGCGTCCTCGTGCACGAGGAGGTGCCGATCCCCGGTGCGACCGAGTTCATCGACGCGCTGAAGGCGTCGGGGCTGTCGTTCCTGGTGCTGACCAACAACTCGATCTACACCCCGCGCGACCTCCGGGCGCGACTCCTCGGCAGCGGCATCGACGTGCCCGAGGACGCGATCTGGACCTCGGCGCTGGCGACGGCGCAGTTCCTGGCCGAGCAGCGCCCGCACGGCACGGCCTACGTCGTGGGAGAGGCGGGACTGACCACGGCGATGCACGACGTCGGCTACGTGATGACCGACCGCGATCCCGACTACGTGGTGCTCGGCGAGACCCGCACCTACTCGTTCGAGGCGATCACCAAGGCGATCCGGCTGATCGCCGCCGGCGCCCGCTTCATCGCCACCAACCCCGACCCGAGCGGACCGAGCCAGCACGGCCTGCTGCCCGCGACCGGGTCGGTGGCCGCCCTGATCAGCACCGCGACCGGCCGGACGCCGTACTTCATCGGCAAGCCGAACCCGCTGATGATGCGCAGCGCCCTCAACCGGCTCGACGCGCACTCCGAGTCGACGGTGATGGTCGGCGACCGGATGGACACCGACATCATCAGCGGCCTCGAGGCCGGCCTGCGCACCGTGCTCGTCACCACCGGCTCGACCCGCCCCGAGCAGATCGAGACCTTCCCCTACCGCCCGACCCAGGTCGTCGACTCGATCGCCGACCTGGTCGCGCTCGTCGGCACCGACGTCGAGCCGCCCGCCTGACCTGGACGACGCCGAGTCGGCGTTCGGATCGAGCACGAACGCCGACTCGGCGCCACCCGAGTTGCACCGAACGCCGACTCGGCGTTCTGGCAGGCTGCGCGCATGACGACGTACGACGTGGTGCAGGTGCGGAGCGCGTTCCCCGCGCTGGCCGACGGGCTGGCGCGCTTCGACGGTCCGGGCGGGTCGCTGGTGCCGCGGGAGGTGGCCGAGGCGATCGCGACCGCGATGTCGTGGGGGATGTGCCAGCGCGGTCAGCTGACCGAGCCCGAGCGACGGGCCGAGGAGACCACGGCCGGGGCGCGCGCGTCGATGGCGGCGCACGTCGGCGCCGACCCGCGCGGCATCGTCTTCGGTCGCTCGATGACGGCCCTCACCTTCGACCTGGCGCGCACCCTCGCGCAGGGCTGGGGTCCCGGCGACGAGGTGGTGGTGACCCGGCTCGACCACGACGGCGACATCCGGCCCTGGGTGACCGCGGCCGAGCGGGTCGGCGCGACGGTGCGGTGGCTCGGGTTCGACCCCGTCACCGCCGAGCTGGACGACGTCGCCACCGTGCTCACCGAGCGCACCAGGCTGGTCGCGGTCACCGGCGCGTCCAACCTGTTCGGCACCCGGCCGCCGGTGCGGGCGGTCGCGGAGGCCGCGCACACCGTCGGCGCGCTGGTCCACGTGGACGCCGTCCACCTGGCCGCGCACGCCCCGGTCGACCTGACCGCCCTCGGCGCCGACTTCCTCACCTGCTCGCCGTACAAGTTCTTCGGGCCGCACCTCGGCGTGCTGGCCGCCGACCCGGCGCTGCTCGAGACGCTGCACCCCGACAAGCTGCTTCCCTCGAGCGACGCCGTGCCCGAGCGCTTCGAGCTCGGCACCCTGCCCTACGAGCTGCTCGCCGGCGTGAGCGCCGCGGTGGCCTTCATCGACTCCGTCGGCGGGATGGCCGCGATCGAGGCCCACGAGGACGGCGTGCTCGGCCGGCTCCTGGACGCGTTGGCGGCGCTGCCGCACGTGCGGGTGCACGGCAGCCCCGCCCACCGGACCCCGACCCTGCTGCTCCACGTCGACGGCCGCACCGGCGACGAGGTGCGCGTGCGCCTGGCGGGTGAGGGCATCGTGGCGCCGAGCGGCAGCTTCTACGCCCTCGAGGCCTCCCGGCACGCCGGCCTGGGCGACGACGGCGGCGTCCGGGTCGGGCTGGCGCCGTACACGACCGACGGCGAGGTCGACCGGCTGGTCACCGCCCTCGCCGCCCTCGCCTGATCGGGACCCCACGGGGTCGACCCGTCCGCGATCGGCGACGGGTCGACGGTGTGCCGGGGGACGGGGACGGCTAGAGGAAGGTGCGGCCCTCGCCCCGGTAGGTCGGGACGACGTCGACCACCGCGGCGTCCGCGTCGCCGGCCACCAGGTGCAGGACGTCGACCCGCTCGCACAGCTCGCCGGCCTTCGCGTGCCGGAACCACACCCGGTCGCCGAGGCGGAGGCGCCCGGCGGTGGAGCCGCGCAGCGGGGTCTGGACCTCGCCGGCGCCCTCGGAGCCGAGCATCACCAGCCCCCCGGGGTACGTCGGCACCGGGAGCCGGTCGCGCCCGACCGGCCCGGAGGCGATCCAGCCGCCGCCGGCGACCGTGACGAGACCGGGGCCCGGGCGGCGGGTCACCGCGAGCCCGAACAACGCCGCCGGCACGGGGTCGAAGGAGTCGTAGCCGTCGAACAGGGCCGGCGCGAACAGCCCCGACCCGGCCGCGACCTCGGTCACCGACGGGTCGGCGACGGTCGTCTCGATGGAGCCGGTGCCGCCGCCGTTCACGAACGACAGGTCGGCGACCTCCCGGACGGCGGCGACGACCGCGCCGCGCCGCTCGGTCAGCTCGGGCACCGAGGCCCGCTTGAGGCCGCGCACCGCGAGGCCGCGCAGCCGGTTGGCGGGCCGGTCGGCGAGCCCGGCGACCTGGCCCTCGTAGGCCATCAGCCCGACCAGCGCGAACGCCGGGTCCTCGGCCACCGCACGGGCCAGCGCGACGGCGTCGGCGACGGAGTGCACCGGCGAGCGGCGCGGGCCGAGGTGCACCCGGCTGCCGGTCAGCCGCTCGGCCAGGCGCAGCGACGCGTCCAGGTCGAGGCAGACCCGGATCGGCACCTCGACCTGCCGGACGGCCGCGCGCACCAGGTCGAGCGACTCGACCGAGTCGACCATCAGCGTGACCCGCTCGAGCAGCACCGGGTCGGCGGCCAGCTCGCGCAGGGCGGCGCGCTCCGCGGTCGGATAGCCGACGACGACGTCCTCGTGCTCCTCGGCGAGCCACAGCGCCTCGGCCAGGGTGAAGGCCAGGATGCCGGCGTACCCCTCGAGGCCCAGCACGCGGTCGAGCAGCGCCCGGCAGCGCACCGACTTCGAGGCCACCCGGATCGGCGTCCCGGCGGCCCGGCGGGCCAGGTCGGCGGCGTTCGCGTCGAAGGCGTCGAGGTCGACCACCGCCACCGGCGCGTCGAGGTGCTGCGTCGCGCGCTCGATGCGGGCATGCTGGCTCGTCATGAGGGCGAGTCAAACGGTGGGCACGAGCTGGCGCAACTGGGCCGGCAACCAGACGGCGTCCGGGATCGAGGTCGTCGCCCCCCGCAGCGTGGAGGAGCTGACCCGGTACCTGGCCGGGGCGACCGCCGCCGGACGGCGGGTGCGTCCGATCGGCACCGGTCACTCCTTCACCGCCATCGGCCGCCCCGACGACGTCCAGCTCCGCCTGGACCACCTCGACCGGGTGCTGCGGGCCGACGCCGCCACCGGGCTGGTCACGGTGCAGGCCGGGATCCGGCTCAGCGCCCTCAACCGGGCGCTCGACACCCTCGGGTTGGCGCTGACGAACCTCGGTGACATCGAGGAGCAGACCCTCGCCGGCGCGATCTCGACCGGCACCCACGGCACCGGTGCGCGCTTCGGCGGCATCGCCACCCAGGTGCGAGGGTTGGTGCTCGCGCTCCCGGACGGCTCGACGCTGACCTGCACGCCGACCGAGAACGCCGAGGTCCTCGCGGCCGCGCGGGTCGGGCTCGGCGCCCTCGGGGTGCTGACCGAGATCACGCTGCAGGCGGTGCCGGCGTTCGGGCTGCGCGCCCGCGAGGGTGGTGGCCGGGTCGAGGAGATGATGGAGCGCTTCGACGCGGACGCCGACGTCACCGACCACGTCGAGTTCTACTGGTTCCCGCACACCGACCGCGTGCTCACCAAGCACAACACCCGGGTGCCGCTCGACGACCTCGAGCCGCTCCCACGGCTGCGCGGCTGGTGGGACGACGAGCTGCTCAGCAACACCGTCTTCGGGGCGCTCGTCGGCGCCGGCAGCCGGGTGCCGGCGCTGGTGCGGCCGTTGGCGAAGGTGTCGGCGGCCGCGCTGTCGCCGCGCGAGTTCAGCGACGTCTCGCACCGGGTCTTCACCTCGCCGAGGCGGGTGCGCTTCGAGGAGATGGAGTACGCCGTGCCGCGCGAGCACGGGATGGACGTGCTCCGCGAGCTGGTCCGGGTCGTCGGGCGCAGCGACTGGCGGGTCGCGGTCCCGGTGGAGGTGCGGGTGGCCGCGGCCGACGACGTCACGCTCTCGACGGCCAGCGGTCGCGACACCGTGTACGTCGCCGTCCACACCGCTCCGGGCAGCCCCGACCGGGCGGCGTACTTCGCGGCGCTGGAGGCGATCGCCGCCGGGGTCGGCGGGCGGCCGCACTGGGGCAAGCTGCACACGCTCGGTGCCGACGAGCTCCGGGCGCGCTACCCGCGCTTCGAGGAGTTCCTCGCCCTGCGCGACCGCCTCGACCCGACCCGCACGCTCGGCAACCCGCACCTCGCCCAGGTGCTCGGCTGACGCTGCCCGCGGCCAGGTCAGTCGCGGGTGGACGCCGTCGCCCGGCCGGCGTCGCCGCCGTCGGGCGGCGACGGCAGGAGCAGGGTGCCGAAGACGAGGGCGGCGACCGCGGCCGCCGTCACCACGACGTCGCGCACGGGGGAGGGCCGGTCCGGCGGACGTCGACCGAGCGGCTGCTGGAGGGTGCTCACGTGGAGAAGGACGCGGTGGGCGGCCGTGAGGTTGCCTCTGCGGGGGCACACGGCCGGCCACGGGCGTCCCACAACTCGGTGAACTGTCGGGGCAACCGGGGACTTCCGGTGAAACCGTCAGGCATCCGGTGGTCTAATGATCTGTGTCGTGAGGCACACTCACGACACCCCCCACCCTGACCACCATCCAGAGGACCACGCGAGATGACACGCAGGACGACGCGAACTCGGCGCGTCGCGACGGCAGTCCCCCTCGCCCTCGTCTCGGCGGCGTGGACCACGCACCTCGCCGGCGCCGGCCCGACCGGCGTCAGCGCCGCCGTCTCCACGACCCCGTCGTCGACGACCGGCCAGCTCCCCGACGGCTCCTCGATGCCCGGTGCCCCGGTCGAGTACCCCGCCAGCCTCTCGCAGCCCGACTCCGCCACCGACTCCGCCACCGACGCCGGCGGCGACTTCGCCGGCGTCGTGCCCGCCGTCTCGACCGGTGAGATCCCCTCGTCGGCGCTCGCCGCCTACCAGCGGGCCGAGACCGTCATCAACGCCGCCGACCCCGGTTGCCGGCTCACCTGGCAGCTCGTCGCCGCCGTCGGCCGCGTCGAGTCCGACCACGGCCGCTTCGGTGGCAGCGCGCTCGGCGCCGACGGGGTCGCGACGCCCGCGATCGTCGGCCCGCCGCTGAACGGCCGCAACGGCACCGCGCTGATCGCCGACACCGACGCCGGGCAGTACGACGGTGACCCGACCTTCGACCGGGCCGTCGGGCCGATGCAGTTCATCCCGTCGACCTGGGCCGTGGTCGGGGTCGACGCCGACAACGACGGGATCCGGGACCCGCAGGACCTCGACGACGCGTCGCTGGCCGCCGCGGTCTACCTCTGCTCGGGCACCGAGGACCTCTCGCAGACCGCGGGCCAGCGCGGCGCGGTCCACCGCTACAACCACAGCGACTCCTACGTCGACCTCGTGCTGTCGATCATGGACGGCTACCTCGCCGGCAACTTCGGCACCGGCCCGTCGCCGTCGGTCTCGGCCGGCTACGTCGACACCTCGAGCACCGCGCCGGCCGTCGTCGGTCCGCCGCTGCCCGAGACCACGCTCACCCTCAGCCTCGACGGCGCAGGCGCCGGCGAGGGCGACGACCCCCAGGCCGTCGGCGAGCTCGCGCCGCTCCCGACCACCGTCGGCGAGCCGACCGACGTCGGCGGCGGCACCGGCCAGCCGGCCGACCCGGAGCCCGAGGCACCGACCGACCAGCCCGACGCGCAGCCCACCGACGAGCCGCCCTCGGACGGACCGACCGACGGGCCGACGGACGGACCCACCGACGGACCGACCGACGGGCCCACCGACGGACCGACCGACGAGCCGACCGACGGACCGACGGAGGAGGCGCCCGAGGCGCCGGACCCGACGCCGCTCCAGCCGATGACCTACGAGGACGCGGTCGACGTCTGCGGCCTGGACCCCGAGCTGGTCGACGACCCCGACCTGGCCGACGACGACTTCGACGTGTGCGTCCTCGAGCTCGTCGGACCGACCCCGGCCCCGGACGCTCCCGCAGGAGAGACCACCCTCGACGCCGGTCGCCAGGACCGCTGAGCGGTCCGGCCCGAGCGGCCGGTGGGTCGGCTGCTAGACATGGGGCCATGGCCTCTACTGCCCTCGGCGGCAACCCCGTCCACACCATCGGCGAGCTCCCCGCGGTCGGCTCGAGCGCTCCGGCGTTCACCCTCACCGCCTCCGACTTCAGCGAGGTGACCCTGACCTCGGGCACCCGCACCGTGCTGAACATCTTCCCGAGCGTCGACACCGGCGTCTGCGCGGCGAGCGTCCGGAGGTTCAACGAGCTCGCGGCCGGTCTCGCCGACACCACCGTCGTCTGCGTCTCGGCCGACCTGCCGTTCGCCCAGGCCCGGTTCTGCGGCGCCGAGGGCATCGAGCGGGTCACCGCCGCCTCGTCGTTCAAGTCCTCCTTCGGCACCGACTACGGCGTCCTGCTCACCGACGGCGGGTTCCAGGGCCTCCTGGCCCGCGCCGTCGTGGTGATCGCTGCCGACGGCTCCGTGCTCCACACCGAGCTGGTCCCCGAGATCGGCACCGAGCCCGACTACGACGCCGCCGTCGCCGCCCTGGGCTGAGTCGCCGCGGCGGGCTGGGCCTGCGTGGTCGGGTGGCGGCTCCGTCCGTGCGATTGCCGCAGCTCGCTCGATCCTACGACCGGGAACTGCCCAGCTCGCGGCAATTGCACGGATCGGGCAGGCACCTAGCCACGAGCCGCGATCGCCAGTAGGTCGCGGACCGGACCGGCCGGCGGACGACGTCCGCCGACCCAGATCGCGGTGAACGACCGACCCAGGGCGAGTCCCGTCGTCGGCACCTCCACCAGCACGCCCGCCTCGACGTCGCGGGCGGCCGCGCGCCGGCTGACGAACGCCGGCGGGCCGCCGGCGGCGACCGTGGCCAGCACGGCGGCGGTGGTGGTGAGTGCCGAGTCGGGCTCGACCAGGTCGGCGCCCCCGGCCCTCAGCGCCTGCTCCCAGACCAGGCGGGTGCCGGAGCCCTGCTCGCGGCTGGTGAGCGGGCGCGCGGCGACCTGCGCGGCGTCCAGCGGACGGCGGCGCCGGGCCCACGCGTCGAGCGGTGAGGCCACCAGGGCGAGCTCGTCGGACCCGACGACGGCGGTCGCGAGGCCGGCCAGGTCGCCGGCGCCCTCGACGAAGCCGACGTCGGCCTCGCCGGAGCGGACGGCGGCGACGACGGCCTCCGAGTTGGTCGCCCGCAGCGACGCCGAGATCGCGCGCTCGAGCCGCAGCCGCACCAGCCACCGCGGCAGCAGGTGCTCCGCGACGGTCATCGAGGCGTGCACGTGCAGCTCGCGGGACCGCTCGTCGCGCAGGGTCCGCAGCGCGCCCTCGACCTCCTCGGCCCGCTCCAGCAGGTCGGCGCTCCACTCCACGAGCAGCCGGCCCGCGGCGGTGACCGTCGACCCGGACGTCGCCCGCTGCACCAGCGTCAGCCCGGTGAGGGTCTCCATCGAGCGCAGCCGCTCGGACGCCGACTGCTGGGAGATGCCGGCCTCGCGGCCCGCGGCGCCGATGGAGCCGAGCCGGGCCACGTCGGCGAGCAGGCGCAGGGACGGCAGGTCGGGCAGGGCCACGTCCACAGGCTAGCCCTGTGGGTGCACAACGACGTGGTCCCTACCGCCGGTGGACGGCGCCGACGAACCTGGAGGTGTGCTCCTCCTCGCCTCCCGTCCCGTCCGGTCACCCCGCCGGTCCCGACCGGTCCCCCGTCGCGCCGTCGTGGGCCCGGCGTGGTTCACCACGGTGATGGGCACCGGTGCGGTCGCCCTGGCGCTCGACGCCCGCCCGCTCTGGGACGCCGCCGCGGCGCTGCTCGTCGCACTCGTCGTGCTGACGGCCGGGCGCGCCCGCTCGTTCCTGGACCACCCCGTGCAGCGGCACTTCCTCGGGGCGGCCGCGATGGCGCCGATGGTGGTCGGCGCGGGGGCGCCGAGCGCGCCGCTGGCCGCGCTGCTCTGGACGGCGGGCACCACCCTGGGCGTGTGGACGGCGGTCGTCGTGCCGCGGCGCAGCGCCGGCACGCCGCTGGCGGACGTCGGGCCGTGGTGGCTGCTCCCGGTCGTGCCGCCGGTGGTCTCCGCGGCGACCGGGGCGGCACTGGTGCCCCCCGGGCCCGGCCCCGGGCGGACCGCGCTGCTGCTGCTCTGCCACGCCCTGCTGGTCCTCGGGGTCGCCGGCGCCGTGCGGGTGCTGGTCGTGCTCGCGCGGCGCGTCGTCCGGCACGGGTTCGGCCCGGCCGCGACCGCGCCGGCCTGGCTGGTGGTGCTCGGTCCGCTCGGCCAGTCCGTGACCGCCCTGCACCACCTCGGGGAGCGCTCCGGGCTCCCGTGGCTCGCCGCCCTGACGCCGTACGTCGGGGTGCCGGTCCTCGGCGCCGCGCTGCTCTGGCTGGCGGTGGTGGCCGTCGTCGTGGTGCGCGCCCGGCCGTCGTTTGGACTGGCGTGGTGGTCGGCGACGTTCCCGGTGGCGACCGTCGTCACCGGCGCCGCCGCGCTCGGCTGGGGGGAGGTGGCCGGCGTCCTGACCGTCGTCCTCACCACGGGGTGGGTCGTCGCGGCGGCGGGCACCCTCGGCGGCCTCCGCGACGGGTCACTCCTGCGCGGCTGACAGCACCGACACCGCGGTCTCCTCCGACCGTCCGCGGAGGGTGACGGCGCCGTGGTCGCGCCAGTGCCCGGCCTCGTCGCCGTGCGCGGCTTCGACCGAGCCGCGGGCCACCAGCACCCGGCCGGGCTCGTCCTTGGCGAGGTCGGTGAGGCGGGCGGCGGAGTTCACGGCGTCGCCGACCACGGTGTACTCGAAGCGGCTGCGGTGCCCGACGTTGCCGGCCACGACCTCGCCGGTGGCCACCCCGATCCCGGCGCCGACCTCGGGCACCTCCTCGGCCAGCCGGCGCGCCATCGCACGGGCGGCGGCGAGCGCGGCGCCGGCGTCGTCGTCGAGCTCGACCGGGGCGCCGAAGACCGCGAGCACGGCGTCGCCCATGAACTTGTTGACCAGCCCGTGGTGCCGGTCGACCTCGTCGACGACGACGCCGAAGAACCTGTTGAGCACCTCGACGACCTCGGCGGGCGAGTGCCCGGCGGCGTACGTCGTCGAGCCGACCAGGTCGACGAACAGCACGGTCGCGGTCCGGGTCTCGCCGCCGAGCTCGACCTGGCCGTCCGTGCCGGCCGCCGCCGCGGCGGCCGCGACGTCGCGGCCGACGTGGCGCCCGAACAGGTCGCGCAGGTGCTCGCGCTCGCGCAGGCCCGCCACCATCTGGTTGAACCCCGACTGGAGGAGGCCGAGCTCGGTGCCGTCGTAGATCGGGACGGCGCGGTCGAGGTCGCCCCGCTCGACGTCGAGCAGCGCGTCGCGCACCGAGAGCACCGGCGCGACCACGGAGCGGGCGTTGAGCACGGTGATGAAGAGGCCGAAGACCAGCACGACGCTGCTGATGACGATCGTGGTGACGGCTAGCCGGGTCAGCGAGGTCTCCGATCCGGTGAGCGTGAGGAGCGCCAGGATGATCAGCCCCAGCACCGGGACGCCGGTGCCCAGGCACCAGAAGATGACCATCCGGGCGCCGACGCCCACCCCGCGAGGGCCCGAGCTGATCGGCGCCGTCGCCAGCGCGCGGGCCGCCAGCGGCCGCATCGCGAACTGGGTGAGCAGGTAGGCCACGGCGCACACGACGGCGGTCGCGATGCTGACGGTCGCGGCGGTCGTCAGGGCCCGCCCGGGCTGGAGCAGCACCGCGAGCGCGGTGAAGAGGAGCACCGCGCCGCACCACAGCGCGGCCTGCATCGCGGTCAGGCGCACGGGCACCTCGAGCGTGCGCTCCCGGTCGCCGGCACCCGGCGTCGCGCCGGCCATCGCCCAGCGGGTCGCGCGGAGGGTGGTCGTGGTGCCGACCGCGACGCCGACGACGACCGCGAGCGCGACGTACACCGGCACGCCGATCACCAGCGACAGGACCGTGCCGCGGTTCGGGGGCGGCGCCGGGATCACCACGCTCGAGATGACCACCACGACAGCGGCGCCGATCAGGTGCGTCGTGACGAGCATGGCGGTGAGCAGCAGCTGCACCCGCACGCGCAGCGCGCGAGCCGACTGGTCGACGGGACCGAGCAGGCGCGAGCCGAACGGGCTGACCCGTCCGCCACGACTCCCGCGGCCCCCCTGTCCGTGCGTCACGTCGGCGAGCCTAGGGCGCCGGGTCCGGATCGGTGGTGGGAGAATGCACCTGCTCCCCTCCCCAGCCTCCAGAGACGTGCCGACCCGATGACTCCCCGCTCGTGATCGACCGCTCCCTGCGGACGACGGTCCTCCTCCTCGTGGCGCTCGTCGCCCTGACCGGCGGCGCGTACGTCGCCCACCAGCGCCTCTACGCGAGCCCGGAGGTGCGCGACCTGACGCCGCCGCCGAAGGCGCTCGAGGCGGCGCCGGTCGACCCACCGGTGCCGGCGGTGACGGGCACGGCGCAGGCCGACGTCCCGCGGGTGGACCCGGCGTGGCTGGCGCGGGTCGCGGGCGCCACCGGGATCGAGCCGTTCGCGCTGGAGGCCTACGCCCGGGCCGAGCTCGCCGCGCCGGACGGCTGCGGGGTCGGCTGGACGACGCTCGCCGGCATCGGCTGGGTGGAGTCGCACCACGGCACCATCGGCGGCCGCACGCTGGGCGCCGACGGGCGCTCGTCGTCCCGGATCCTGGGGCCGGCGCTCGACGGGTCGGGTGCGTTCGCCGCGATCCCGGCGACGGCGACGTCGACCCAGTGGCACGACGACCCCCTCTGGGACCACGCTGTCGGGCCGATGCAGTTCATCCCGACGACCTGGGAGACCTGGGAGGCCGACGGCGACGGTGACGGTGTCCGCGACCCCAACGACCTCGACGACGCGGCGCTGGCCGCCGCCGAGTACCTCTGCGCGGGCGGTCGCGACCTCACCGACGGGTCAGGGTGGACCGACGCCCTGCTCAGCTACAACAACGCGCGGGTCTACGCCGTCGACGTGCACGCGGCCGCGACCCGGTACGCCGGCAGCGCGGGCTCCTGACGCTCGACCGGTCACCCGGCGTTCTCGCGGGCGTCGTCCGGGGTTCGTGCGGGTCGGGCACCCTCGCGCCCATGCGGACGCGGCTGGGACGCGCGGGCTGGTCCGTGCTGGGCTGGACGCTGCTCGTGGTCGGTGTCGTGCTGTTCCCGCTGCCGGGGCCGGGCCTGCTGCTGATGGCGGCGGGGCTCGCCGTGCTCGCCGAGCAGCACGCGTGGGCGGCGCGGCGGGTCGACGCGTTGCGGGACCGGGCGCTCGCCGGGGCCCGGCGTGGAGTCGCGACCCACGCCCGGGCCGCGCTGTCGCTCGCGGTCTGCGCCGCGCTGGCGGCGTCCGGGCTGCTGTGGGTCTGGGCGCCCGACCAGCCGTCGTGGTGGGTGCTGCCGGCGTGGACCTGGCTGCCGGGCGGGCTGTGGACCGGGATCGGCCAGGTGGTGTCGGGACTGCTCACCCTGGCCCTCGTCGGCTGGGCCTACGCGTGCCGCTTGACCCGCTCTGGGATGCTCGGGTCATGAAGGCGGCCAAGCGCATCGGAGTCGAGGCTATCGGCTGGCTGCTGCTGGTCGCCGGCGTGGCCGCCCTGATCCTCCCCGGACCGGGGCTCCTCATGGTCTTCGGCGGGCTCGCGATCCTCTCCCAGCAGTACGAGTGGGCCGAGCGCCGCCTCGACCCGATCAAGTACCGCGCGCTCAAAGGCGCGGCCGAGTCGGTCGAGACCCCGCTGCGGATCGCGTTCTCGTGCCTCGGGGTCCTCTTCATCACCGCGTGCGGCGTCCTGTGGATCGTCGGCCCCGAGCAGCCCGCCTGGTGGCCGCTGCCCGACTGGCTCTGGCTCACCGGCGGCGTCGGCACCGGCAGCACCCTGCTCGCCTCCGCGGTCATCGCGGTCGCGCTGCTGATCTACTCCTACCGCCGCTTCCACGGCAAGCCCGACGCCGTCGCCGAGCTCGAGCGCGACATCGACGAGGCCGACCGCGACTACCGGGAGATCCAGCACCGCGACTGACGGCGGCTGGTCCTCGGCCCGGCGTCACGGCAGCTCGAGCGCCAGCCCCAGCCAGTCCGCCAGCGCGGCGATCTCGTCCTGGACGGCGGCGCGGGTCCGGGGGTCGAACGGGTCGTCCTCGTGCACCGCGGTCACCCGCAGGACGCCGGCGTCGCGGTCGGCCGTGGCGTCGAGCTTGCCCACGAGCCGGTCGCCGTGGAGGACCGGCATCGCCCAGAAGCCCCAGATCCGCTGGGCGACGGGCTTGTACATCTCCAGCACGTAGTCGAACTCGAAGACCTCCGCGAGCCGTCTCCGGTCCGCCACCAGCCGGTCGAGCGGCGACAGCAGCGCGGTGCGGGCGGTGAAGGCGAGGTCGAGCAGCGACGGCTCGACCCGCCAGGCGCCCTTGACGCCGTCGACGACCGCGGGGACGCCGGCCGCGCCGACGCCGTTCGGCTCGATCGGCATCTTCGGCGAGCGGGCGCGGGCTATGCCGAGCGAACGGAGCCGCTTCTCGTCGCGCAGCCGCTCGGCCTCGGCGACGTCGGGGACCGGGTCGTCGGGGTAGATCCGCTCGGCGAGGTCCCAGAGCGGGTCGCGGCCGTCCTGACCGGCGCGGGCGACCTCGCCCCGCTCGACCATCTGGGCGAGCAGCATCTTCACGTTCTTGTCGTTGTTCCACCCGCTGGAGGGCCACGGCACCTCGCAGGTGTCCTCGAACGCCGACGCCGGCAGCGGTCCGTCGCCGCGCAGCACGGCGAGGACCTCGCGGCGGCACGCGTCGTTGGCCGCGACCCAGTCGCGCACGCTCTCCTGCCACGGCCGCAGCGGTTCGGGCCCCGGCCACTGCGCCATGTCCGCGCGGTAGAGCGCGAGGTCCTCGGCGGGCCGCGCGAGCATGTGGTGCACGACGAGCACCTGCTGGTCGACGAGGTCGCGCAGCTCGGCCGGGTCGTAGTCGGCCCCGATCCGGCCCCACAGCACCAGGTCGGCGCTGGGCGCGACGGCGTTCGTCGGGTCGAGCTGCACGAACGTGAGGTGGCGGACGACGTCCAGGACGTCGCTCGGACGGTCGGCCGTCAGCAGCTGGGCGCGCACCGCGACGCGTCGCGCGTCGGTCCGGGAGAGCTCCACCGGGGTGACCATGCGCAGCAGCCTAGGTCGGGCGGTGGCGTTCGGCGGGGTGCCCCATCCGCGCAATTGCCCACGTGTGGCCAGTTCCTGGCCCGCGAGTCGAGCAATCCGCGGCAATTGCGCGGATCGGGCACCCCCCGGCCGACTGCCGGCGGTGCCTGTCCCCGCCGGGCTCTAGGCTCGCCGCACGATGACCCTCCACGTGCACCGCGCCGCGCGCACCGACCAGCTCGCCGACGCCGTCGGTGAGCTGCTGGCGACGGAGCCGCTGGCCGACCCGTTCGCGCAGGAGGTCGTCGTGGTGCCCGAGAAGGGCGTCGAGCGGTGGCTCGCCCAGCGCATCTCGCACCGGGTCGGGGTGGGGCCACGGGGCGGCGACGGCGTGTGCGCGGGCGTGCGGTTCCTGCGGCCGGGGTCGCTGGTGGCGATGCTGCTCGGTCGCGACCACGACGACCCGTGGTCACCCGACCGGCTCGTCTGGCCGCTGCTCGCGACCATCGACGCCTCGCTCGACGAGCCGTGGTGCGCCACCCTCGCGCGACACCTCGGTCACGGCCTGGAGGGGCGCGACGCCGAGCTGCGCCGCGACCGTCGCTACTCCGTCGCCCGCCGCCTCGCCGGACTGATGGCGTCGTACGCCGTCCAGCGGCCGCAGCTGGTCACCGACTGGCGCGAGGGCCGCGACACCGACGGCGCCGGCGGCCCGCTCGCCGCCGACCTGCGCTGGCAGGCCGAGCTCTGGCGCCGGCTGGTGGCCCGGGTCGGGGTCGAGGCACCCGACCAGCGGCACGCCCGCACGGTGGCGCGGCTCGCGTCCGGCGCCCCGGTCGACCTCGGTGGGCTCGACCTGCCCGGCCGGCTCTCCCTCTTCGGGCACACCCGGCTGCCGGTCACCGAGGTCGCGCTGCTGCAGGCGCTCGCGACCACCCGCGACGTCCACCTGTGGCTGCCGCAGCCGTCCCCGGCCCTGTGGCGCGACCTGGGCCGGCTCGCGGGGCCCGCTGGCGTCGTCCCGCGCGACGACGACCGCTCGGCCGACGTGGTCGGGCACCCGCTGCTCGCCTCGCTCGGCCGCGACACCCGCGAGCTGCGCCGCACGCTCGACCTGCCGGCCGACGACGTCGTCGTCGCCGACGACGCGGCCACGCCGACGACCCTGCTCGGCCTCCTCCAGCACGACCTCCGGGCCAACCACGCCCCCACGCCCGCCGAGCGCGCGGTGCGCCCCTTCGACCCCGCCGACCGCAGCCTCCAGGTGCACGCCTGCCACGGGCCGGCCCGCCAGGTCGACGTCCTGCGGGAGGTGCTCGTCGGCCTGCTCGCCGACGACCCGACCCTGCAGCCGCGCGACATCCTGGTGATGTGCCCCGACATCGAGACCTTCGCGCCGCTGGTCTCCGCAGGGTTCGGGCTCGCCGACGTCGTCGCCGACGCGGCGGGCAGCGGGACGGGCGGCGGGACGGGCAGCGGGACGGGCAGCGGGACGGGCGGCGGGCATCCCGCCCACACGCTGCGGGTCCGGCTCGCCGACCGCGCGCTCACCAGCACCAACCCGCTCCTCGCCGTCGCCGCCACCCTGGTCGAGCTCGCGGGCGGGCGGGTCACCGCGTCCGCCGTCCTCGACCTCGTCGCGACACCCGCGGTGCGGCACCGGTTCGGCTTCTCCGACGACGACCTCGACCGGATCACCCGCTGGGTCGGCCAGGCCGGCATCCGGTGGGGCCTCGACGCCGCCCAGCGCTCCCGCTACGCCATGGGCCGCTTCGAGCACAACACCTGGCGCGCCGGGATCGACCGGATCCTGCTCGGCGTGGCGCTCAGCGGCGACGACCACCGTCACCTCGGCCGCGGGCTGCCCGTCGACGACGTCGGCAGCTCCGACATCGACCTCGCGGGCTCGCTGGCCGAGCTCGTCGACCGGCTGGCCCGCTGCCTCGACGCGCTGGCCGCCGCCACCGGCGTCTCGGAGTGGATGGCCGCACTCACCACCGGCGTCCGCGGCCTCGCCGACGTGGCGCTCGACGACGCCTGGCAGGTGCCGCAGCTCGAGCGGGAGCTCGCGCGCGCCGCCGGCGACGCAGGCGACGCAGGCGAGGTGGGCGGCGGGGTCGACGAGGACGGCCCGGGCGTGCCGCTGCGCCTGGCCGACGTCCGCGCGATGCTCGACTCCCGGCTCGGTGGCCGGCCCACCCGCGCCAACTTCCGCACCGGCTCCCTCACCGTCGCCACCCTGGTGCCGATGCGCTCGGTGCCGCACCGGGTCGTCTGCGTCGTCGGCCTCGACGACGGCGCCTTCCCGCGCCTGGTCACCCCCGACGGCGACGACGTGCTGGCGCGGCGGCCGCTCACCGGCGAGCGCGACGTCCGCAGCGAGGACCGCCAGCTGCTCCTCGACGCGCTGATGGCCGCCACCGAGAAGGTCGTGCTCACCTACACCGGCGCCAACGAGCACTCCGGTGCGAGCCGGCCGCCGGCGGTGCCGCTCGGCGAGATCCTCGACGCCGCCGACCGCACGACGTCCGCTGCGGTGCGCGAGCACGTCCTCGTCCGTCACCCGCTGCAGCCGCACGACCCCAGGAACCTCCTGCCGGGTGCCCTCGTCGCGGGCGACACGAGCCGGCCGTTCAGCTTCGACGTCGCCTCGCTGGCCGGCGCCCGGGCCGCGGTCGCCGAGCGCACCCCGCCGGCCCGGCTCTTCGCCGAGCAGCTCGCCCCGGCCGCGCCCGTCGACGTGTCGCTTGCCGACCTCAAGGCGTTCTTCGCCCACCCGGTGCGCTCGTTCCTGCGCCAGCGCCTCGACGTCTCCACGCCGCTCGCACCCGACGACGTCGCCGACGCGATCCCGATCGAGCTCGACGCCCTCGAGAAGTGGGGGATCGGCGACCACCTCCTGCGCGAGCTGCTCGCCGGGCAGGACGCCGACGCGGTCATGCTCGCCGAGCAGCTGCGCGGTTCGCTGCCGCCCGGGCGGCTCGGTGTCGCGTCCCTCGGCGACACCGTCGCCGAGTGCGGACGGTTGCTGACCAGCACCGCCGACCTGCGGGCCGGCGGCGCGCGCACGATCGACGTCGACGTCGACCTCGGCGGGGGGCGGCGCCTCTCCGGCACCGTCAACGGCGTCCACGGCTCCAAGCTGGTCAGCCTCGGGTTCTCGCGGCTCAAGCCGCGCCAGCGGCTGCACTCCTGGATCGAACTGCTCGCCCTGAGCGCCTCGCGCCCCGACGAGTCGTTCACCGCGCACGCCGTCGGCCGCGAGAAGGCCGGTCCCCGACGGGCCCTGGCCGGGCCGCTCGACCACCGCGCGACCGGCTGGCTGCGCACCCTGGTCGAGCTGCGCGACCTCGGGCTCCGGTCGCCGCTCCCGGTGCCGATCGCGACCGCGGCCGCCTGGGCCGAGGGACACGTCCGGGAGTCGATGGGCGAGGACGTCTCGGCCCTCGCCCTCGCACGCCGGGCCTGGGAGACCGACCCCTACCACCCGTTCGGCATCGAGGGCGAGGACGCCGACGCCCACCACCGCCGCGCCTACGGCGACGACACCCCGGTCGAGGTGCTGATGGAGGCCGGGCTCGCGACGTACGCCTGGCAGGTCTGGGAGCCGCTGCTGACCGGGGCAGAGAAGGTCGGTCCGCTGTGAGCACCCCTGCGTCCGACCAGCCCGGCACCGGCGTCGAGGACATGCGTCCCTTCGACATCACCGAGCCGCTGCCGGGTGCCGGCACCACCCTGCTCGAGGCGAGCGCCGGCACCGGCAAGACCTGGACCATCGGCGCGCTGGTCACCCGCTACGTCGCCGAGGGCGTGGCCCGGCTCGACGAGATGCTCGTGGTCACCTTCGGTCGCGCGGCGAGCCAGGAGCTCCGTGAGCGGGTGCGTGCCCAGCTGGTCGAGGCCGAGCGGCTGCTGGCCGGTGACCCCGACGTCCCGGCCGAGGGGTCGGCGTTCCTGCAGCAGCTCGTCGACGTCGACGCCGCCGAGCGCGGCCGCCGGCACCGGCGGGTCGTCGAGGCGCTCGCCGGGTTCGACGCCGCCACGATCGCCACGACGCACCAGTTCTGCTCGCTGGTGCTCGGCTCGCTCGGCGTGGCCGGCGACACCGACGCGCGCGCCCGCCTCGTCGAGGACCTCGACGACCTCGTCGAGGAGGTCGTCGACGACCTCTACCTGCGCGCCTTCGCCTTCGCCGACACCGCGCCGGTCTTCAGCCACGCCGAGGCGATGGCGATCGCCCGCGCGGCCGTGGGCGACCCGCAGGCCCGGCTCGAGCCGGCCGACGCCGACCGCAGCACCACGGTGGGCCGCCGGGTCGCGTTCGCCGAGAAGGTGCGCGAGGAGGTCGAGCTGCGCAAGCGGCAGCTCGGCGTGCTGTCCTACGACGACCTGCTCAGCCAGCTCGCCGAGGCCCTGGAGAGCGACGACTCCCCGGCCCGGGTGCGGATGCGCGAGCGCTGGTCGATCGTGCTCGTCGACGAGTTCCAGGACACCGACCCGGTGCAGTGGCAGGTCCTCGACCGGGCCTTCAGCGGTCTCGACGGCGGCGCCACGATGGTGCTGATCGGCGACCCGAAGCAGGCCATCTACGCCTTCCGCGGCGGCGACGTCACCACCTACCTCCAGGCGGCGGAGACGGCCACGACCCAGCAGACCCTCGCCGTCAACTGGCGCAGCGACTCCGCCCTGCTCGCCGGCTTCCAGGAGCTCCTCGTGGGCGCGCGCCTGGGCCACGAGCGGATCGTGGTGCGCCCCGTCACCGCCCACCACACCGAGTCGCGGCTCGCCGGCGCGCCGTCGCCGTCGCCGTTCCGCCTGCGCGTGGTGCGCCGCGACGCGTTCGGCAAGGGGCCGCGAGCCTCGCTGCCCGTCGCCGACGTCCGCGCGCACGTCGCGCGCGACCTCGCCCTCGACGTGCGCCGCCTGCTCGCGGCGAGGCCGACCTTCGCGGGCGAGCCGCTCGAGCCCCACCACGTCGCGGTGATCTGCTACCGCCACGCCGACCTGGCCGCCTCGCAGCGGGCGCTGCACGAGGTCGGCGTCCCCGCCGTGATCGCCGGCGGGGGGAGCGTGTTCGCCACCCCGGCCGCCGTGGAGTGGCTCACCCTGCTCGAGGCGCTCGAGCAGCCCCACCGCAGCGCCCGGGTGCGTGCCGCCGCGCTGACCTGCTTCTTCGGCAGGACGGTCGGGCAGCTCGCCACCGAGGGTGACCGGCTCACCGACGACGTCGCCGAGACGCTGCGGCGCTGGGTCGAGGTGGTCGACCGGCGCGGCGTGGCCGCCGTCCTCGAGGCGGCCTCGGCCGGCGGGCTGCCGCGGCGGGTGCTCCGGGAGATCGGCGGGGAGCGGCGCCTCACCGACCTGCGTCACATCGGCGAGGCGCTGCACGAGGTCGCCCAGTCCGAGCACCTCGGCCTGGTGTCGCTGCTCGCCTGGCTGCGCGCCCAGGTGGCCGAGGGCCGGGCCGGGCGCGGCACCCAGCGCACCCGCCGCCTCGACTCCGACGCGGCCGCCGTCCAGCTCGTCACGATCCACGCGAGCAAGGGCCTCCAGTACCCCGTCGTCTACCTCCCGGCCCTCGCCGACCGCTTCGTGCCGAAACCGACCCGACCGCTGTTCCACGACGCCGACGGCGCCCGCTGCCTCGACGTCGGCGGCGGCGGGCCCGCCTGGGGTGACCACGTCGGCCGCTGGACCGACGAGGAGGCGGGCGAGTGGCTGCGGCTGCTCTACGTCGCGCTCACCCGCGCCCAGTCACAGGTGGTGGCCTGGTGGGCGCCCACCAAGAACGCCGTCGCCTCGCCGCTGCACCGCCTCCTGCTGCGCGCGTCGGGCGAGACCGACGTCCCCGACCTGCCGCCGGTGCCGGCCGACGACGCCGTCGTGGCGCTCTTCGGGGCGTGGCGCGACCGCGGCGGACCGGCTCCCGAGGCCTCGGTGTGGGCCGACCCGGGCCCCGACCCCGACCGCGACCCGGTGGGGGCGCTCGCGGTCCGCCGGTTCGGGCGCGAGGTCGACACGACGTGGCGCCGCACGTCGTACTCCGCGCTGAGCAACGTCGAGGCCGCCGCGGCTCCCGGCGTCGGCAGCGAGCCCGAGCAGACGCCCAAGGACGACGAGGACGTCGAGGCGCTGGCCGAGGCCGCGCTCGACGCGGGCGCCGACCACGACACCGCGGGCGTCCCGTCGCCGATGGCCGACCTTCCCGTCGGCGCGACCTTCGGGTCGCTGGTGCACGCCGTCCTCGAGCACGCCGACCCCGACGCACCCGACCTGCGCGCCGAGCTGCTCGCCCACGTCGACGAGCAGCTCCTGCGCTGGCCGGTCGACCTCGACCGCGACCGGCTCGCCGACGCCCTCGTCACCGTCTGCGAGACCCCGCTCGGCCCGGCCGTCGGCGGCCGGAGCCTGCGGCAGGTCGCCCTGCGCGACCGGCTCCGCGAGCTCGACTTCGAGCTGCCGCTCTCCGGCGGCGACCGCGACGGCGGCGGATCCGGCCGGCCCGTCCTCCTCGGCGACCTCGCGCCGCTGCTGCGCGAGCACCTGCCCGAGGGAGACCCGGTCCGCGGCTACGCCGACGCGCTGGCCGTGCCGGCCCTCGGCGAGCAGGCGCTGCGGGGCTACCTCACCGGCTCGGTCGACGTCGTCCTCCGCACGAGCGGGCCGGGCGGGGACGACGAGCCGACCTACGTCATCGTCGACTACAAGACCAACTGGCTCGGCCCCCGCGACGAGCCGCTGACGGCCCACTCCTACCGGCCCGAGGCGCTCGACGCCGCGATGGGCCACTCCGACTACCCGCTGCAGGCGCTCCTCTACGCCGTGGTGCTGCACCGCTTCCTGCGCTGGCGGCAGCCGGGCTACGACCCCGAGCGCCACCTCGGCGGCGTCCTCTACCTCTACCTGCGCGGGCTCTGCGGCCCCGAGACACCCCTCGTCGACGGCGCCCCGTGCGGGGTGTTCGTGTGGCGCCCGCCGGTGGCGCTGCTGGAGGCCACCTCCGACCTGCTCGACGGAGGGCCCCGATGACCGCCGTGCCGACCGCGGGGACGACCCAGCCCGAGCCGTGGCCCGAGCACGACCGGCGGCTGGCCGCCGGGGCGACGAGCCGGGGTGGCCTGCTGGCCGCGTTCAACGCGGCCGGGGTGCTCGAGGCGAGCGACGTCCACGTCGCGTCCCGGGTCGGCGACCTCGGCGGCGAGAGCGACGAACGGGTCCTCCTGGCGGTGGCCCTCGCCGTCCGCGGGATCCGACACGGCTCGGTCTGCGTCGACCTGACCACCGTCGCCGCGCTCGCCGACGAGGCGGTCGGGCTGGCCTGGCCCGCGCCCGGCACGTGGGCCGACGCCGTCGCGGCGTCGCCACTGGTCGCCCAGGGGGTGCTCCGGCACGAGGCGCCGCTGGTCTACCTCGACCGCTACCACCGGCTGGAGACACAGGTCTGCGCCGACCTGCTGGCCCGCGTCGACGTCCCCGTGCCCGACGTCGACGAGCCCGCCCTCGCCGCCGCGCTGGCCCGCGTCGCCGGCGACCACTTCAGCGCCGAGCAGGGCGCGGCCGCCGCACGGGCCGTCCGCCAGTCGACGACCGTCCTCACCGGCGGACCCGGCACCGGCAAGACGACGACGGTGGCCCGGCTGCTGGTGCTGCTGGCCGCGCAGCACGCCGTCCGGCAGCCCGGCGCCCGCCTCTCGATCGCACTGGCCGCGCCGACCGGCAAGGCCGCGACCCGGCTGCAGGAAGCGGTGCTGGGGGAGCTCGCCGGCCTCGACGAGGGCGACCGTGCGCTCGTCGGCAACCCCGACGCGCTGACCCTGCACCGGCTGCTCGGCTGGCGTCCCGACAACGCCACCCGGTTCCGCCACGACCGCACCAACCGCCTCAAGTACGACGTCGTCGTCGTCGACGAGTGCTCGATGGTCGAGCTCACCATGATGGGCCGCCTGCTCGAGGCGGTGCGACCGCAGTCGCGGCTGATCCTGGTGGGCGACCCGCACCAGCTCACGCCGGTCGGCGCCGGGGCGGTGCTCGCCGACGTCGTCCGCGGCTTCGAGGGCGACGCGGGGTCACCGGTCGCCTCCCTGACCCGCAACCACCGCTCGACCGAGGACATCAAGGCCCTCGCCGAGGCGCTGCGCCTCGGCGACCCCGACGAGGTGCTCGAGGTGCTCCGTCGCGGCGGCGACGAGGTCGAGCTCGTCGAGACCGACGGGCTCGAGGCCACCGGCGCCGCGCTGCACGACGACGCGCTCGCCTCCGCGACGACGGTGCGTGACGCCGCCCTGGCCGGCGACCCGGAGGCCGCGGTCCGCGCGCTCGACCGGCACCGGCTGCTGTGCGCCCACCGGGAGGGCCCCTACGGCGTGCGCCACTGGAACCGCCAGGTCGAGCGGTGGATCACCGACGCCACCGGCCAGCCGATCTACGGCGAGTGGTACCCCGGCCGGCCGATCCTGGTGACCAGCAACGACTACGCCCTCGAGGTCTACAACGGCGAGACCGGGGCCGCCGTCCTCGGCGCCGACGGGCGGTTGCGGGCGTGGGTGGCGGGCTCCGAGCGGCTGCGCGACTTCGCGCCCGGCCGGCTCGACGCCGTCGAGACGATGCACGCGATGACCATCCACAAGAGCCAGGGCAGCCAGGCCGAGCGGGTCACCGTGCTGCTGCCCGACGCGGCGTCGCGGCTGCTGACCCGCGAGCTCTTCTACACCGCCGTGACCCGTGCCCAGCAGCACGTGCGGGTGGTCGGCTCCGAGGCCGCCGTCCGCGCCGCCGTCCAGCAGCAGGCGCAGCGCGCGTCCGGCCTCGCCGGCCGGATCCGGGCTGCGAGGGACGTCGACACGGTCCCGACCGCGGGCTGACCCGCAACGACGCCGAAACGAGTGGCCGTTAGGGTCGGGTGGGTGCCGTACCTGCTGCGTGTCGAGCTCCTCGACGTCCCCGGATCGCTGGGCCGTCTGGCCAGCGCGATCGGCGTCGCCGGTGGCGACATCGAGGCCATCGAGATCGTCGAGAAGCGGCACGACGGCACCGCCGTCGACGACGTCATGCTCGACACCGAGCCCGGCATCATGCCCGACTCGATCGTGTCGGCCTGCAACGCCATCGACGGGGTCGAGGTGGTGTGGATCAGCCGCTACGTCTCCGGCGGGCTGGTGCTCGACCTCGAGGCCATCGAGGAGCTCACCGCCGACCCGGCGCAGGCGCTCGACCGGCTGGTCCAGGTCCTCCCGGGCACCTTCCGCGTCGACTGGGCCGCCCGCGTGCACCGCTCCGACGGCGTCCAGCACGCGACGGGTGCCGCCCCGAGCGACCTCGGGTTCCTCGAGATCGAGCACGCCGTCCGCCTCGAGATGGACGACGACGCCGACAGCCAGAACCTGTACGCCGGGGCCCGCCTCGACGGCAACCAGATCGTCATCGTCGCCCGCCGCGGCGGCCCCGAGTTCCTGGACTCCGAGATCGCCCGCCTGGGCCACCTGACCGGGCTCGCCGCCTCCATCGCGCGCGGCTGAGCGGAGCTCGGGGCGGCCTGACCCGTCAGGTCCGCTCGAGCAGGAACACCGGGATCTCGCGGTCGGTCTTCTCCTGGTACTCCGCGTACGGGGCGTACTGCGCCACGGCGCGCTCCCACCACTCGGCGCGCTCCTCGCCCTCGGCGACGCGGGCGCGGTAGGTGTGCGGCTCCTGGCCGTCCTGCAGGTCGACCTCGGGGTGCGCCATGAAGTTGTGGTACCAGACCGGGTGCTCCGGGTCGCCGCCCTTCGAGGCGACGGCGGCGTACACGCCGTCCTTCTCGACCCGCATCACCGGGTTCTTGCGGAGCTTGCCGGAGCTGGCGCCGCGCGAGGTGATCACCACGATGGGCCACTCCGGGTGGTCGGGGAGGGTGTTGGCCTCCCGGCCACCGGTGGCCTCGTAGCGCTCCACCTGGTCGCGGACCCACTGGGAGGGGCTGGGCTCGTACTCGCCTTCGAGTGTCATGCCGTCCACAACATCACCCCACGGGCTCGGATTCCTCACCCGATAGCGTGCGTTGCCATGAGCGCCATCGAGGGTGTGTCCGAGACGTTCGACGCCGACGCGTGGGACGTCGTCCCGGGATTCGAGGACCTGACCGACCTCACCTACCACCGGGCGAGGGCGCACGGCACCGTCCGGATCGCCTTCGACCGGCCCGACGTGCTGAACGCCTTCCGGCCGCACACCGTCGACGAGCTGCTGCGCACCCTCGAGCACGCCCGGACGACGTCCGACGTCGGCTGCGTGATCCTCACCGGCAACGGCCCGAGCGCCAAGAACGGCAAGTGGGCCTTCTGCACCGGCGGCGACCAGCGGATCCGGGGTCGCACCGGCTACCAGTACGAGGCACCCACGTCGTCCGGGAGCGGTTCCGGCGCCGGTCCGGTCCCCGACAAGGCCCGGCTCGGCAGGCTCCACATCCTGGAGTGCCAGCGGCTGATCCGGTTCATGCCGAAGGTCGTCCTGTGCGTGGTCCCCGGCTGGACCGCCGGCGGCGGCCACAGCCTCCACGTCGTCTGCGACCTCACCCTGGCCAGCACCGAGCAGGCGCGGTTCAAGCAGACCGACGCCGACGTCGGCTCCTTCGACGGCGGCTTCGGCTCCGCCTACCTCGCTCGCCAGGTCGGGCAGAAGTTCGCCCGCGAGATCTTCTTCCTCGGCCAGGAGTACTCCGCCGAGGACGGCGTGCGGATGGGCGCCGTCAACCGTGCCGTCCCGCACGCCGAGCTCGAGGCCACCGCGCTGGAGTGGGGGCGGCTGATCAACGGCAAGTCGCCCACCGCGCAGCGGATGCTCAAGTTCTCCTTCAACGCCATCGACGACGGTCTCGTCGGCCAGCAGATCTTCGCCGGCGAGACCACCCGCCTCGCCTACATGACCGACGAGGCCGCCGAGGGCCGCGACCAGTTCCTCGAGAAGCGCGAGCCCGACTGGTCGCCGTACCCCTGGTACTACTGACCGCTGCTGCCGACCGCTACCACCGACCGGCGCCGCCTCGCCGGTGCCGCACCACCAGGCGACACGAGTGGTGGACGCCGAGGGCGCCGGTCGTGCTGCTGTACTGGTCCCATGGAGCTCACCGGACCCGAGCGCGGCCCCCACACCCTCCGGGGATGGCTGCCGTGGATCGCGGTCGGCGCGGTCATGGTCGTGCTGGCCGGCGTCGCCGTCCTCACGTTGTTCCTCAGCGACGCGAAGAGCGCCGAGGAGGCCGAGAACGTCGACGACGTCGCGGGCCTGGCGGTCGAGGCGGCCGAGGAGCTCGACATCGGGGCCGGGATCGACCTGCTCTGCGAGGCGCCGATCGACCTCTACCGGCAGACCCTGGAGACCATGATCAACGACGCGCGCGAGCGCTCGGGCACCGTCGACCCGGCGGTCGACTACGCCGTCAGCGACGTGTCCGACGGTGCGACCGGGTCGTTCGTCGTGGAGGCGTCCAGCAGCGAGGAGGGCCTGGAGGGCCAGGACCTCGAGGTGCGGGTCTTCGTGGAGGAGAAGGACGGTCGGTCCTGCATCTCCGGGATCGGCGACGTCGACGACGAGGAGGAGCAGATCCGGATCTCCGGCGGCGGGTACACCGGCGCCCGGCCGCCGTCGCCCTCGCCGTCCGCGACCCCGTCGACGGAGTGAGCGCCGGAGCCCCGCCGACCCGCCTGCCGGGACACCTCGTCGGAGGAGCCGTGGTCGCGGTGGCCGCCGCCGCCTCCTGGTACGTCGCCCGCGGCGCCGGCGTCGACGGTGTCGGGCTGGCGCGGTTCCTGCTCGACCACGGCGCCGTCCCGTACGCCGCGGGCCTCGGCTGGGTGCTGGCGGCGCCGGGCGTGCTCGGGGTCGCGCTGCTCGCGCGTCGTTGGTCGCCCTGGCCCTGGGTGGTCGCGGTCACCGTGCACCTGGCGGTGCTGCTCGCCCTCGCCCTCCGGCTCCGGCACCTCGTGCCGGACGTCGTGGGTGCGACGCTGGGCGCCCACACGGTGCTCGGTCTCGCGTCGGTCGCCGTCGTCGTCGCCGAGAGGAGCCGCACGTGAGCCGCTGGGAGCAGATCGCCCGCGCCGCGGGAGGCGACGACTACGGCCGCTGGTACGCCGAGCGGTTCCACCAGATGACCGAGCGCGGCGAGGACGTCCACGGCGAGGCGAGGTTCCTCGCCCGCCTCGTCGAGCCGCCGGCGTCCGTGCTCGACGCCGGCTGCGGCACCGGGCGGATCGCGTCGCGGCTGGCCGACCTCGGTCACGAGGTCGTCGGCCTGGACGTCGACCCGGTGATGCTCGAGGAGGCCCGGCTGTCCGCGCCGGCGTTGACCTGGCACCTCGCGGACCTGGCCGCCTTCGACCTGGGGCGCACCTTCGACGTCGTGCTCGTGGCCGGCAACACCCTCCCGCTGCTCGAGGACGGCGCGCTGGGTCGGGCGTGCACCCGGCTCGCCGCCCACGTGGCGCCCGGCGGGCTGCTGGTCTGCGGGTTCGGCCTCGACGCGGCGCACCTGCCCGAGGGGTGCCCGCCGACGCCGTACGCGGAGGTCGACGCGGCGATGAGCGCTGCCGGGTTGGGTGAGGTCGAGCGCTGGTCGTCGTGGGACCGCGACCCGGTCGAGGCCGACCCCGGCTACGTCGTCACGGTGCACGAGGCCCGACGGCACGACGCCTGAGACCGTCGCGACCGGTGACCGCCCTCACGTGGGAGGCTGGGGTCCATGAGGGTCGTGGTGCTGACGGGAGCCGGGATCTCCGCGGAGAGCGGGGTGCCGACCTTCCGGGACGCCGACGGGCTCTGGGAGGGCCACCGGGTCGAGGACGTCGCGACGCCCGAGGCCTACGAGGCCCAGCCGTCCGTCGTCCAGGCCTTCTACGACGCCCGTCGCGCCGCCCTCGCCACCGTCGAGCCCAACCCCGCGCACGTCGCCCTCGCGCGTCTCGAGGCGGCGCTGGGGGACCGGCTGTTCCTCGTCACCCAGAACATCGACGACCTCCACGAGCGGGGCGGGTCCCGGCACGTGCATCACATGCACGGCGAGCTGCGCTCCGCGCTGTGCCGCGGTTGCGACCAGCACGTCCCGTGGACCGGAGACCTGGGCGACTTCCCGCCGTGCCCGGGGTGCGGGGTCGCCGAGCTGCGGCCCGACGTCGTGTGGTTCGGCGAGGTGCCCTACGGCATGGACCAGATCCAGGTCGCCCTGCAGCGCGCCGACGTGTTCGTCTCGATCGGCACCTCGGGGGCGGTCTACCCCGCCGCGGGGTTCGTGCAGTTCGCCGGCCGGTACGGCGCCCGCACGATCGAGCTCAACCTGCAGCCGAGCGAGGGCACCGAGTACTTCGACGACGCCCGGCACGGTCCGGCGGGCGTGCTGGTGCCGGCCTGGGTCGACGAGGTCCTGGCGACCCTCGAGCCCGCCTGAACCTGTCCACGCCCGGTCCGCGCGGCCCCGACGGCCCCCGCGGTCGCGACGGTCGGCTCAGGGGCAGGGGTTCGCGCTGCCCTGCTCGACGGTGCCGGCGCACGTCCGGCCCTCCAGGAGTCGCGCGCGGAACCAGGCGAGCGTCTCGTCGTCGGGTCGACGGGCGCGGTTGCCGGGCCACAGCAGGTTCTCGTCGTAGTCGCGGCCGCGGTAGAACTCGCTGCGGATCAGCGACCCGTCGTGCCGGTAGTACTCGACGTAGCTGTTTCGTCCTGAGCGGTACATCGCCCACGTCGGCACGCGTCCCGGGTTGCGGCCGGCCTCCTTGAGGAGGTCCTCCGAGTGCTCGTTCTCGAGCTCGTAGAACGTGCCGGTCCGGCGCTCGTCGTCCAGCAGCGAGTGCCCGTCGACGAGGTGGTCGGGCGTCAGGCCGAGGAGGTCGTAGACCGTCGGCGCGACGTCGATCAGGCCGACCGGGCGGGTGTCGACGACGCCCTCCCCGAACGCCGACGGCAGCCAGGCCAGCATCGGCACGTCCATCGCCGCGCCGTACGGGTCGCCCTTGGTCTCCCACCCGTTCTCGCCGAGGTGGTAGCCGTTGTCGCTGACGAAGAGGATCGCGGTGTCCTCGAGCTCGCCGAGGTCGCGGAGCAGGTCGAAGGTCTTGCCCATCTCGTCGTCGACGTCGTACATCGAGCGGGTGCGCGCCTCGTAGCGCCGCTCGTAGAAGCTCCGCGGTCGCAGCTGCTGCTGGTAGATCGGCAGCTTGTCGCTGGTGTCGGTCTCGGGCCGCCAGCGGAAGGGCGGCACGGGGCGGTCGCGGTTGGCCTCGGTCGGGATCGGGTCGCGCTGGACGAGCTTCTCCATGGAGTTGTCGGTGTGGGGGGCCTTGAAGGCGGCGTAGGCGTAGAACGGCCGCTCACCGCCGGCGTGGTCGGCGATGAACGAGCGGAGGAACTGCCCGGTGCGGGTGGTGGTGTGGACGCCGTCGGTCTGCACCTCGGGCTGCTGGGTCTCGTCGTTCCACAGCGGGTAGCCGTAGTACTTCGAGCCCTCCCAGAAGTCGGAGGTCAGGAACCCGCTCGACCTCTCGCCGGACTCGAAGAGCCACGAGCTGATCCCGTTGAAGTACTTCCCGGTGCCGTAGGTGTCCCAGCCGGCCTCGGTGAGCTGGTGCTGCAGGGTGTCCTCGACCCGCAGCCGGTCGGCGTCGATCTGCCGGGTGACGCCGCTGTTGTGGCCCATCTGCGCGGTCTGCAGCACCGCGCGCGACGGGCAGCAGGCCGGGCTGGTGACGGTGGCGTTCTCGTAGCAGCGGCCCCGGTCGCGCAGCAGCGCGCTGGTCCGCGGCAGGAAGCGCGGCAGCTCCTCGCACGAGATGTCGCTGGCGTCGTCGACCACCACGACCACGACGTTGCGGTCGGACGCCGGCAGCGGTCGCCCGTCGTCGGTGCCCGTCGTGGTGCCCGTCGTGGCGTCGGTCGGATCGAGGGTCGCGGCCCGGAACCGGTCGGCCCCCTCGGGGTGCTCCTGGCTGCACGCCACGGTGCCCAGGAGGGTCATCAGCAGCGCGCAGAGGAGCAGCTTCGACTTCAAGAAGGGAGCATCCGATCCGTGCGCGGGAGCGGCCCAGGCTACGTTCCGGGCCGCCCCGACTCCATTCGAGGACGCCGAGCGCTCAGCCCAGGAGCGCGCCGGCGTGCGGCGGCAGCACCAGGACGCCGTCGGCGAGCTCGGCCCCCGACGCGGTCGCGGCGAGCACCTCGGACTGGGCCACCTCGAGGCGCGCCGGCGTCTCGCCCAGGTTGAGCGCGACCAGCAGGGCGCCGCGGTGCAGCCGGAGCACCCGGGCGTCCTCGTCGACCTCGACCCGGTTGCGGGAGAACGCCGGGTCGGTCAGCTCGGGCCGGGTCCGGCGCAGCGTGGCGAGGGTGCGGTAGAGCGCGAGCATCCGGGCGCCGCGCCCCGACTCCGCCTCGGTCCAGTCGAGCTTGGAGCGGGTGAACGTCTCGGGCTCCTGCGGGTCGGGGACGACGGCCGGGTCCCACCCCATCCGCTCGAACTCGGCGATCCGGCCCTGGGCCGTGGCCAGGCCCAGCTCCGGCTCCGGGTGCGAGGTGAAGAACTGGAACGGCGTCGACGCCGCCCACTCCTCGCCCTGGAAGAGCATCGGCGTGAACGGCCCGGCGAGGGTCAGCAGCGCCGCGCAGCCGAGCTGGTCGTCGTCGAGGACCTCCGTGATCCGGTCGCCGATCGCGCGGTTGCCGATCTGGTCGTGGTTCTGGCTGCACACCACGAGGCGCCAGGTCGGCATCGCGGCGGTGTCGACCGGGCCGCCGTGGTCGCGCTCGCGGAAGGAGCTGAACGTGCCGTCGTGGAAGAAGCCGCGCTCGATCACCTTGGCCAGCGCGCCGAGCGGCTCGAAGTCGGCGTAGTAGCCGGTCGTCTCGCGCGTGAGCGCCACGTGGACCGCGTGGTGGAAGTCGTCGCTCCACTGCGCGTCGAGGCCGTAGCCGCCGGCCTCGCGGGGGGTGATCAGCTTCGGGTCGTTGAGGTCGGACTCCGCGATCAGCGTCAGCGGCCGGCGCTGGTGCGCCGAGAGCGCTGCCACCTCGACGGCCATCTCCTCGAGCAGGTGGGTGGCCGAGTCGTCCTGCAACGCGTGCACGGCGTCCAGCCGCAGCCCGTCGACGTGGTAGTCGTCGAGCCACATCCGCACGTTGTCGAGGATCAGCCGGCGCACCTCCGCGGCGTCGTCGCCGTCGAGGTTGACCAGGTCGCCCCAGGTGTTGCGGCCCTGCTTGAGGTAGGGCCCGAACTCGGGCAGGTAGTTCCCCGAGGGACCGAGGTGGTTGTAGACGACGTCCTGGATCACGCCGAGGCCCGCGGCGTGGGCGCCGTCGACGAAGCGCTGGTAGGCCTCGGGCCCGCCGTAGGTCTCGTCGACCGCGAACCAGGCGACCCCGTCGTAGCCCCAGTTGTGGGTGCCGTTGAAGGAGTTGACCGGCATCAGCTCGACGAGGTCGACGCCGATGGACCGCAGGTGGTCGAGCCGGCCGAGCGCGGCGTCCAGGGTGCCCTCGGGCGTGAAGGTGCCGAGGTGCAGCTCGTAGATCACCGCGCCGGCCAGCTGACGACCCGTCCACGTGTCGTCGCTCCACGAGAAGCTCTCGGGGCGGTGGGTTCGCGAGCGCTGGTGGACGCCCGCCGGCTGGCGCCGCGACCGCGGGTCGGGTCGGGGCGCGTCCGTGTCGTCGATGAGGTAGCCGTAGTCGACGTCTCCCTTCGCCGGGTCGGGGGTGGGCTCGGACGGGGTCCACCACCCGCCGTCCGTCTGGTGCATCTGCACCGTCGCACTGCCCACCGACAGTCGCAGGCGCCGGGCCGCGGGGGCCCACACGTCGAAGGGTCCGCGGGCCGGGCGGGGAGCCGTGGTGGCGGTCATCGGTCGTCCTCCTGGACGAGCAGCGCCACGGGGTGGGTGGCGAGCAGGTCGGCCAGCCGGCCGTCGGTCGGGGTGTCGGTGAGCGCGTCGCGCCAGGCGCCGGGCGGGAGCCGCAGGGTCGTGTCGCCCCACCCGCCGCGGGCGGCGAGCCCGACGGGCAGCCGGGTGGCGACCGTGACGACCCCGCCGCGGTCGAACGCGACGACGTGCGCGGCGGCGTCGCCGTCGGCCTCCACGCCGGCGTACGTCGTGAACAGCTCGGGCCGGTCGCGGCGCAGTCGCAGCGCGGTGCTGGTGACCAGCAGCTTCGCGCGGGCCGGGTGGTCGAGGTCGGGGTCGGCGAGCAGCGCCGCGCGCAGGTCGAAGTCGACCGCGCGCCGGTTGTCGGGGTCGACCAGCGACTGCTCCCACAGCTCGGAGCCCTGGTAGACGTCGGGCACGCCGGGCACGGTCAGCGCGATCGCCTTGGCGGCCAGCGCGTTCGACCAACCGGGCTCGACCACGGCGGCGAGCAGCCCGTCGAGGAGGTCGCGCACCTCGGCGTCGTCGAAGGCCGCGTCGACCGCGGCGTGCACGCCGGCCTCGAAGGCCTCGTCGGGCTCGGTCCACGTGGTGTGGTCGCCGGCCTCGCGCATCGCCTTCTCGGCGTAGGCGTGCAGCCGCGGACGCAGGTCGGCGTCGTCGGCGTCCCACGCCCCGAGGACGGCCTGCCACAGCAGCGGGGCGAAGTGCTCGGAGGCGATCGGGGCGGCGGCGTGCAGCCGGGAGAACGCCTCGGTCCAGAGGGCGGGGAGCTCGGAGAGTACGGTGATCCGGGCGCGGACGTCCTCGCCGCGCTTGGTGTCGTGGGTCGACAGCGTGGTCATGGCGTGCGGCCAGGCCGACTGTCGGTGGGCCATGGCAGCGTGCAGCTCGTCGACGCCCAGCGAGAAGTGGCTCGGGTCGCCGCCGACCTCGTTGAGCGAGGTCAGCCGGTTGTAGCGGTAGAAGACGGTGTCCTCCACGCCCTTGGCCATCGTCGCGCCGCTGGTCTGCTCGAACCGGCGCGAGGCGGGCTCGGCCGGGTCGGCGAGCACCCGCGCCACGGCGTCCAGGGTGTCGGCAAGGTCGGGCCGGCGCTCCCGTGCGGTCGCGGTCGCGGCCTCGAGGGTCGCGAGCCCGTCGGGCACGTAGGACCGGTAGACCGGGAAGCACGCGACCAGCTCGGCCACGGCGTCCTCGATCACCTCGGCGTCGAGCAGGACGTCGCCCGGGGTGACGTCGCCGGCGACGAGGGACGCCGGGAGCTCGCGCACGACGCGGCGCACCTCGGAGCGGAGCATGTGCGTGGCCCACCAGCGCTTCGCGTCGTGGACGAGCCCGGGGTAGTGGAGGCCGGACCCCGGGAGCACCCACTCGGCCGCGGGGTCGGTGAGCACCCGGTCGATCTGGCCGAGGACGTCGTACCCGGTGGTGCCGGCCGTCGCCCACGACGACGGGAGCTCCTCCCCGGGCTCGAGGATCTTCTCGACGAGGACGTAGGCGCCCCCCGTGAGGGCGGCCAGCTCGTCGAGGTAGGGACCCGGGTCGCGCAGGCCGTCGGGGTGGTCGACGCGCAGGCCGTCGACGAGCCCCTCGTCGAACCAGCGCTTGATCTCCACGTGGCTCTCGTCGAAGACCCACGGGACCTCGAGGCGCAGGCCGGCGAGGGTGTTGACCGCGAAGAAGCGCCGGTAGTTCAGCCCGTCGTCGGCCGCCGTCCAGTGCGTCAGCTCGTAGTGCTGCTCGTCGAGCGTCGTCGTGCCGGGCGCGACCGGGAAGGCGTGGTCGTGGTAGCGGAAGACGTCGGCCTCCGCGTCGTGGACGACGGCGTCGGTGCCGTCGTCGCCCAGCACCGGGATCCGGACCCGTCCGCTCGCGACGTCCCAGTCGACGTCGAACGCCTCCGCGTAGCGCGAGCCGCGCCCGTGGGTCAGCAGGTCCCACCACCAGGCGTTGGCGTTCGGGGTCGCGACGCCGACGTGGTTGGGCACGATGTCGACGAGGACGCCGAGCCCGAGCCGGCGCGCCTCGGCCACCAGGACGTCGAGGCCCTCGCGGCCGCCGCGGGCCGGGTCGACCCGGTCGTGCGCGACGACGTCGTAGCCGTGGTCGGAGCCGGGCTCGGCCTCGAGCAGCGGCGACAGGTAGACCCAGTCGACGCCGAGGTCACGCAGGTAGGGCAGTCGCGTGGCCGCCTCGTGCAGGTCGAACGACGCCCGCACCTGGAGCCGGTAGGTGTTGGTGGGGGTGCGCACGTCAGACGTTCCGGCCCTGGGCCACCGACGCCGCCACGGACGCCGCGACGGAGTGGTCGGGCTCGGCCTCCGGCTCGCGGTGCTCGCGCAGCACGAGCAGGCTGCTGCTCTCCATGTGGAACATCGATCCGGCCGGGCAGGTCTCGGAGGCGTCGGCCGACCCACCGGTGTTGATGACGACGTCCCAGGCCTCGGAGTACTCCTCGGGCGGCAGGGTGATGTCGGCCGGCCCGTCGGCGTTGAAGTACAGCAGGAAGTGCTCGTCGGTGATGGTGGCGCCGCGGGCGTCCTTGCCGGCGATCCCGTTGCCGTTGAGGTACATCCCGATCGCCTGCGAACCACCGTCCCAGTCGTCGTGCTCCATCGGGTGGCCGTCGAGGTGCAGCCAGACGATGTCGTTGAGCCGGTCCTCGCCGGCCTGGCCGATGCGCACCGTGGACCCGGTGAAGAACCGCTTGCGGCGGAACGTCGGGTGCGAGTGCCGCAGCTGGATCACCGCGGCGGTGAACTCCATCAGCGGCCGGTCGACGTTGACCCAGTCCATCCAGGCGATCTCGGAGTCCTGGGCGTAGGTGTTGTTGTTGCCGTCCTGGGTGCGGCCGAGCTCGTCGCCGTGCAGCAGCATCGGGACGCCCTGGCTGAGGAGCAGCGTGGCCAGCAGGTTGCGCTGGGCGCGCGAGCGCAGCGCGAGGATCTCCGGGTCGTCGGTGGGACCCTCCGCGCCGTGGTTGTAGGAGCGGTTGTGGCTCTCGCCGTCGCGGCTGTCCTCGCCGTTGGCCTCGTTGTGCTTCTCGTTGTAGGAGACGAGGTCGCGCATGGTGAAGCCGTCGTGGGCGGTGACGAAGTTGATGCTCGCCACCGGACGTCGTCCGGAGTGCTCGTAGAGGTCGGAGGAGCCGGCGACGCGGGAGGCGAACTCGCCCAGGGCGGGCTCGCCGCGCCAGAAGTCGCGGACGACGTCGCGGTAGGCGCCGTTCCACTCGGTCCACTGCGGCGGGAAGCCGCCGACCTGGTAGCCGCCGGGGCCGATGTCCCAGGGCTCGGCGATCAGCTTGACCTGCGAGACCACCGGGTCCTGCTGCACGAGCTCGAAGAACGCCGCGAGCCGGTCGACCTCGTAGAACTCGCGGGCGAGCGTGGAGGCCAGGTCGAAGCGGAAGCCGTCGACGTGCATCTCGGTGACCCAGTAGCGCAGGGAGTCCATGATGAGCTGCAGGGCGTGCGGGTTGCCGACGTTGAGGGAGTTCCCGGTGCCGGTGTAGTCCATGTAGAACTTCTGGTCGTCCTCGACCGTCCGGTAGTAGGCCTGGTTGTCGATGCCGCGCATGCTCAGCGTCGGGCCGAGGTGGTTGCCCTCGGCGGTGTGGTTGTAGACGACGTCGAGGATGACCTCGATGCCGGCGGCGTGCATCGCCTTGACCATGCCCTTGAACTCCTGGACCTGCTGGCCCAGCTGCCCCGGTCCACCGGTGGCGGCGTAGTCGGCGTGCGGCGCGAAGAACGCCAGCGTGTTGTAGCCCCAGTAGTTGCGCAGGCCCCGGTCGAGCAGGGTGCTGTCCTGGATGAACTGGTGCACCGGCATCAGCTCGATCGCGGTGATGCCCAGGTGCTTGAGGTGCTCGGTGATCGCGGGGTGCGCCAGGCCGGCGTACGTGCCGCGCAGCTCCTCGGGGACGTCGGGGTGCTGCTGCGTCATCCCCTTGACGTGCGCCTCGTAGATGACCGACTCGTTGTAGGGGATGTTGAGCAGGCGGTCACCCTCCCAGTCGAAGAACGGGTTGATGACGACGCCGTGCGTCATGTGGCCGGCGGAGTCCTCGTCGTTGCGGGAGTCCTCGTCGCCGAAGGTGTAGCCGAACAGGCTCTGGTCCCAGTCGATCTCGCCGGCGGTCGCCTTGGCGTAGGGGTCGAGGAGGAGCTTGTTGGGGTTGCAGCGCAGGCCACGCTCGGGGTCGTGCGGGCCGTGCACGCGGTAGCCGTAGCGCTGGCCGGGCTGCACCTGCGGCAGGTAGCAGTGCCACACGAACGCGTCGACCTCGGTGAGCCGGACCCGCGTCTCGTGGCCGTCGGTGTCGAAGAGGCACAGCTCGACCTGCTCGGCCACCTCGCTGAACAGGGCGAAGTTGGTGCCTGTGCCGTCGAACGTGGCCCCCAGCGGGTAGGGATGTCCGGGCCAGATCGGACCGTCGATGACGTCGATCGGCGTCGTCGGGTGCTCGCTCACGGTGCCTCCAGTGGTGTTTGGAACGATCCAAGCACACCGACCCCGTTCTCCGGGATCCTCCCGAGGGGTGCCCGCGTCAGGTAGAACATGCCTGTGACCGCATCCTTCCCCACCCCCGGCGACTCGATCGGCCGGTTCCGGGTGATCGCCCAGCTCGGGGCCGGCGGCATGGGTGTCGTGTACGACGCCCTGGAGGTCAACCTCGAACGCCGGGTGGCGCTGAAGGTGATCTCCCCGCAGCTCGCCGGCGACCCCGACTTCCGCGCGCGCTTCGCCAGCGAGGCGCGTGCCCTGGCCTCCCTCGACTCGCCCCACGTCGTGCAGGTTTACGCCCACGGCGAGGAGGACGGCTACCTCTACATCGCCACCCAGCTGATCCCGGACGGCGACCTCGGCCAGATGCTCACGCGTTGGGGTCCGCCGCCGCTCGGCAAGGCGCTCGAGCTGATCGAGCAGGTCGCCAGTGGTCTCCACGACGCCCACACCGCGGGCTTCGTGCACCGCGACATCAAGCCCGGCAACGTCCTGGTCCGCCGTCGCGGCGCCGACACCGTCCAGGCCTACCTCGGTGACTTCGGCATCGCCCGCCGGATCGACGCGGAGGTCACCCGGATCGGCAGCGTGGTCGCCGGCACGCCGTCGTACATGGCGCCCGAGCTGCACTCCGGCGCGCAGGCCGGCCTCTCGACCGACATCTACTCCCTCGGGTGCCTGCTCTGGGTCGCGCTCACCGGCCAGCCGCCGTACTCCGGCGCGACCGAGTTCGAGATCGCCGGCGCCCACATGACCAGCCCGGTACCGCAGCTGCCCACGGTCTCGCCGATGACCGAGGCGCTCAACCGCGCGCTGCGGGTCTCGATGGCCAAGGAGCCGGGGCACCGCTACCGCTCCGCGCTGGCCCTGCGCGACGACCTGCGCGAGTGCCTGCGGATGACCGACGACCCGACGTTCGGGGTGCACGCGGCGACGCTCAGCGGGTCCGCCCCCACGCAGCTGGGCGGCGGCGCACCGCACGTCTCCCGGACGCCGACGCCGTCGGTGCCCCCGTCGTCCCCAGCGTCCCCGTCGTCCACGTCGTCCTGGTCATCGGTCCCGTCCTCGCCCGGGCCGTCCGGCGTCCCCCGCCACCTCGCGGCCTCGTCACCGACGGCCGCGCCGCCGTCCGGACCGCCCAGCGGGTACGGCGCCCCGCCCCGGTCCTCGGGCGGCTCGTCGGGCGGGTCCGCGCGCGGGTCGCGACGGGGCCTGTGGATCGGGCTGTCGGCCGCCGCCGTCGCGATCATCATCGGCGGCGGGGCCGCGATCGTCGCCGGCACCGGGGGCGACGACGACAACGGCGGCGGGGGCGGCGCCGGCGGCGGGGGCGGTGGTGGAGCGAGCGGTCGCTCCGCCGAGTCCCAGGAGTTCCTCGACTCCGACGCCGACGCGATCCTCCTGGCCGCGGAGAAGGACATGCGGGTGCTCGACTCGGTGAGGATGTCCGGCACCGTCGACCAGGACGGGCAGCCCGGGGGCGTCGAGATGACGATCACCTCGGCGGGCGACTGCGACGGCGAGCTGAGCATCGGCGACGGCACCGCCCAGCTCCGGCGGATCGACGGCGAGGCGTGGCTGCGCCCCGACCGGGCCTTCCTCGAGGCGAGCAACACCGACGGCTCGGTCGACGTCGACCTCTTCATGACCCTGATCGGCGACAAGTGGCTCAAGGCCGACGCGACGCAGTCCGACGACTTCGCCGACCTCTGCGACCTCGACGAGCTGCTCGAGGGCGACGGCGGCACCAGCGACGGCGAGGCCGCCAAGGGCGAGGTCACCGAGATCGAGGGCCAGGAGGTCGTCGCGATCACCACGGCCGACGGCTCCGACACCACGGTGGCGCAGGTGCGGCTCGAGGCGCCGCACTACGTGCTCCGTCTCGAGAACGAGGCCGACAACGGTCGCTTCGACCTCAGCGGCTTCGACGAGCCCTTCACCGCCGAGGCGCCGCCGGCCGACGAGGTCATCGACCCGGCCGACTTCACCGGCTAGTGCCGGTTACCGCTCGGTAGCCGGCGCAGTACGCTCGGCCCCATGAAGCGCGAGATCTACGGCGAGGACCACGAGGCGTTCCGCGCCTCGGTCAAGGAGTTCCTGGACCGGTCGGTGGTGCCCCACGTCGAGCAGCACGCCGCCGAGAAGGCGCTGCCGCGCGCCTTCTGGACCGAGGCCGGCGCGCAGGGCTTCCTCGGCCTCGAGATCCCCGACCAGTACGGCGGCTCGCGCGACCTGGCCGAGGGCGACTACCGGTTCAACGCGGTGCTCCTGGAGGAGCTCTCCAAGGTGAACGCGGCGCTGGGCTCGTGCGTCGGCATCCACGCCGACATCGTCGCGCCGTACCTCGTCGAGCTGACCACCGAGGAGCAGCGGGCGCGGTGGCTGCCGGGCGTCGCGTCCGGCGAGATCCTGACCGCCATCGGCATGACCGAGCCGAGCGGCGGCTCCGACCTCGCCGCACTCCGGTCGAGCGCGGTGCGCGACGGCGACGGCTGGGTGGTCAACGGCTCGAAGACCTTCATCACCAACGGCTACTCCGCCGACCTCGTCGTCACGGCCGTGCGCACCGCCCCGGAGAAGAAGGCCAAGGGCATCACGCTCTTCGCGATCCCCGCCGACGCCGAGGGCTTCAGCCGTGGCCGCAAGCTCGACAAGGTCGGCCAGGACGAGTCCGACACCGCGGAGCTCTTCCTCGACAACGTCCGGCTCACCGACGACGACATCGTGGGCGAGCTCGACCGGGGCTTCATCCACATGATGCAGAACCTGCCGCAGGAGCGGCTCGGCTGCGCGATCTCCAACCTCGCCCACGCCCGGCAGATCCTCGGCGAGACGCTGGTCTACGCGCAGGAGCGGACGGCGTTCGGGGCCGGCATCGGCACCTTCCAGCACAACAAGTTCCTGCTCGCCGAGCTGTTCACCCAGGTCGACGTCACCCAGGCCTACGTCGACGCGTGCGTCGTCGCCCACGCCCGCCAGGAGCTCACCCCGGTCGACGCCGCCAAGGCCAAGTGGTGGACCTCGCAGGTGCAGAACGACATCCTCGACCACTGCGTGCAGCTGCACGGTGGCTACGGCTTCATGAACGAGTACCGCGTCGCCCGGGCCTGGCGCGACGCCCGCGTCTCGAAGATCTGGGCGGGGTCGAACGAGATCATGAAGGAGCTCATCGGCCGCGACCTCGGCCTGTGAGCACGCCCGTGAACCAGCCCGCGACCCTGCGTCCACTCACCCACGCCGACCTCGACTGGGCCGTCGAGGCCGCCCGCGCCCGCCGGGCCGCCCTGGCCCCGCACGCCCCGCGCTTCTGGCGTCCGGCGGCCGACGCAACCGAGCGGCACCGGGCCTTCCTCGCGCACCTGGTCGACGACGCCGCCACGCTCACCCTGCGCACCGACCACGGCTACGTCGTCGCCGTGCCCGGCGAGCGACGCCGGGTCGTCGACGACCTGGTGGTCTCCGGGCCGGCCTGGGAGAGCGAGGGGACGGCCCTGCTCGGCGCCGTCCTGGACGCCGGCCAGCCGGTCCGGCTCGCCGCACCCGCCGCCGAGCCCGAGCGGAAGGCCTGTGCCGAGGCGCTCGGCCTCACCGTCACCGAGGTCTGGTGGCACCGCGACCTGCCGCTCGTCCAGGTGCGCGGCGAGGGCGGCAAGGTGCGCCTCGACGCTCCGGGCGCCAGCGGCACCCTCGTGCCGGCGCCACCGGTCCACGACCCGGGCGGGTCGGTCCTCCTGGTCACCTCGGTCGACACCGCCGCCGCACTGGCCGCCGTCGAGGCGGAGGCGGCCGAGCGGGGCGCGACGGTCTCGGTCGTCACCCAGCGCCCCGACGACCTGATGCGCGAGCTGCTGCTGGTCGAGGCCGGGCACCGCGTCACGACGTACTTCCTCGAAGGCTCCCGCTGAGTCCCTTGTGGTCCTCCCGGCCGACGGACACGATCGGCCCATGAGCTCCGAGGTCGCGCTGACGCCCGGACCGCACGACGACGAGCCGGCCGAGCACCGCGGGGGCCTGGCCCGGCGGCTCAACTGGCTCCGCGCCGGCGTCCTCGGCGCCAACGACGGCATCGTCTCGACCGCCGGGATCGTCGTCGGCGTCGCCGGCGCGACCTCCGACCGGAGCGCCATCGTCGTCGCCGGGGTGGCCGGGCTGGTCGCCGGCGCGGCGAGCATGGCGGCGGGGGAGTACGTCTCGGTCTCCACCCAGCGCGACTCCGAGCGCGCCCTGCTGCGCCAGGAGGAGCGCGAGCTGCGCGAGGAGCCCGAGGAGGAGCTCGCCGAGCTCGCCGGGCTGTACGTCGAGCGCGGCCTCGACCCGGACCTCGCGCTCGAGGTGGCCCGCCAGCTCACCGACCGCGACGCGCTCGGGGCGCACGCCGAGGTCGAGCTGGGCATCGACCCCCACGACCTCACCAGCCCGGGGAGCGCCGCGCTCGCCTCGATGGTCGCATTCACCCTGGGGGCGCTGCTGCCGCTGGCGACCATCTCCCTCGTCGACGCCGCGCTGCGGGTCTGGGTGACGGTGGTGGCGGTCGCCGTCGCGCTCGCGGTCACGGGGTTCGCCAGCGCCCGGCTGGGCCACGCGCCGCCGGGCCGGGCCGTGGCCCGCAACGTCGCGGGCGGGTTCTTCGCGATGGCCGCGACCTACGCCGTCGGCTCGGTGCTCGGCACCCGGATCGGGTGAGCCGCCGGTGACCCGCATGTTCGTGGCGGTGCTGCCCCCCGACGGCGCCGTGGAGCACCTCGTCGAGCTCCTCGAGCCACGTCGCGAGCACGGTGCCTTCCGCTGGACCTCGCCCGAGCAGCTGCACGTCACGCTCGCCTTCCTCGCCGACGTGCCCGACCACGCGCTCGACGCACTCGTGGAGGGCCTCGCCGCCGCCGCGGCCCGCCGGACGCCGTTCGAGGCGCGGATCGCCGGCGGCGGGGCCTTCCCCGACCCGGCCCGGGCGAAGGTGCTGTGGGCCGGTCTCGACCTCGGCGTGGCCGCCCGCGACGAGCTCGAGCGGGTCGCCGTCGGCGCCCGGGCCGCCGCCAACCACGCCGGTGCCGCCCCGGACGGCCAGCGGTTCCGGCCCCACGTCACCCTGGCCCGGCTCGGGCGCCCGCAGGAGGTCTCGCGGTGGGTCCGTCTCCTCGACGCCTACGCCGGACCCACCTGGACCGTCGACCGGATCGGTCTCGTCGCCTCGCACCTCGGCGAGGGTCCCCGTCGTCGTCCTCGTCACGAGCTGGCCGTCGAGCTCCCGCTGGGGTAGTCCCGGACGATCGGCCCCGGTTCGCTGCCGAAGGTGGGGCCGATCGTCCGGGACTACCCCGGCCGCGGGGTGATCGGCGTCACCCGGACGGGAGCGCGGTGGCCTAGGTTGGCCGTCGTGAGGATCGCAGTGGTGAGGGAGACCCGGGAGGGCGAGACGCGGGTCGCGCTGGTGCCCGAGCTGGTCGGCAGGCTGTCCGCGCTGGGGTACGACGTCGTGGTCGAGCCGGGTGCCGGCGAGCGTGCCCTCCTCGCCGACGCCGAGTACGTCGCCGCCGGGGCCGGCCTCGACCCGGACGCCGTCGACGGCGCCGACCTCGTCGTGTCGGTCCAACCGCTCGACCCCGGCACGGTCCGGCGGCTCCGGCGCGGCGCCACGACGGTGTCGTTCCTCCCGGTCGCCCAGGAGCTCGGGCTGGTCGCCGACCTGCGCGACCTCGGCATCACCAGCCTCGCGATGGAGCTGGTGCCCCGCATCTCGCGCGCCCAGTCGATGGACGCGCTGAGCTCGCAGAGCCTGGTCAGCGGCTACCGCTGCGCGGTGGTCGCCGTCGGCCTGCTGCGCCGGTTCTTCCCGCTCAACATGACCGCGGCCGGCACCGTGCAACCCGCCGAGGTCGTCGTCCTCGGCGCCGGGGTCGCCGGGCTGCAGGCGATCGCGACGGCGAAGCGCCTCGGTGCCGTCGTCCGCGCCTACGACGTGCGCGCCGCGGCCGCCGAGGAGATCCGCTCGATGGGCGCCAAGGCCATCGAGCTCGACCTCGAGACGCTCGACGGCGCCGGCGGCTACGCCCGCGAGATGAGCGAGGACCGTGCGGCGCGGCAGCGCGAGCTGCTGGCGCCCTACATCGCGAACGCCGACGCGCTGATCACCACCGCCGCCGTCCCGGGGCGCACGGCGCCGCTGCTGGTCGAGGCGGCGACGATCGAGCAGATGCGCCCGGGCTCGGTGGTCGTCGACCTCGCCGCCGACAGCGGCGGCAACGTCGAGGGCGCCGTCGCCGGCACGATCGTCCGGATCGGGCACGCCCAGGTGTGGGGCGGGCGCAACGTCCCCTCGCAGATGCCGGGGCCGGCGTCCCGGCTGTACGCCCAGAACATCGTCAACCTCGTCACGCTCCTGACCCGCAGCGGGGCCGACGCCGACGAGGGACCCTCGCTCGACCCCGACCTCGACGACGAGATCCTCGCCGGCGCCTGCGTCACCCACGACGGCGTCATCCGCCACGAACCCACCCGGCTCGCCCTCGAGGGCGACCCGGCGGAGGACCCCGCATGAGCACCCCACGACGTTCTCCAGCTCCCCCGCTCCGCTCCGCCGCCGAACAACGACGAGGGGACCCCGCATGAGCACCCCACGACGTTCTCCAGCTCCCCCGCTCCGCTCCGCCGCCGAACAACGCCGAGGGGACCCCGCATGAGCACCCCACGACGTTCAGCTCCCCCGCTCCGCTCCGCCGCCGAACAACGCCGAGGGGACCCCGCATGAGCAACGACGTCACCTGGCTGACGTACTTCGTCCTCAGCGTCTTCGTCGGCATCGAGGTGATCGCCAAGGTCTCCTCGACGCTGCACACCCCGCTCATGTCGGGCGCGAACGCCATCCACGGGATCATCCTGCTCGGCGCGATCCTCGTCGCCGGCGACGCCGACGGCTTCGCGCTGGTGGTCGCGCTGGTGGCGATCGTGCTCGCGGCGATCAACATGGTCGGCGGGTTCGTGGTGACCGACCGGATGCTGCAGATGTTCACCCGCAAGCCCGCCGCGAAGAGGCCCGTCGAGGGCGGGGGCGCCTGATGCCCACCTGGGCCGAGGTCGTCTTCCTCGTCTGCGCCGTCGGGTTCATCCTCGCCCTCAAGGGGCTGTCGGGTCCGAGGACCGCCCGCACGGGCAACCTCGTCGGCGCCGGTGCCGCCGTCGTCGCGTGCGTGGTCCCCTTCTTCTACGCCGACCTCGACAACGTCGCCCTCATCCTCGTCGCGATCGCCGTCGGCACGGTGATCGGGGCCGTCGGCGCCCAGCGCGTGCAGATGACCCAGATGCCGCAGATGGTCGCGCTGTTCAACGGCGTCGGGGGTGGCGCGGCCGCGCTCGTCGCGCTGCTCGAGCTCGAGCACTTCGCGGACGCCGCTGCGGTGGGCGTCGACGTCGACGCCGCCTACCTCGTCGCGACGGCGTTCACGATCCTCGTGGGGGCGGTGTCCTTCTCGGGCTCGGTGATCACCTTCGCCAAGCTCCAGGACCTGATGACGTCGCGCCCGGTGGTCTTCCCCGGGCTGCCGTTCGCCTTCGGCGGAGCGTTCCTCGCGGGGCTCGTCGTGTCCGGCGTGGTCGTCGACGAGCCGGTGATGTGGGCCGGCATCGTGCTCGCCGTGCTCGGCCTGGCGCTCGGCGTGCTGCTGGTGCTGCCGGTCGGTGGCGCCGACGTCCCGATCGTGATCTCGCTGCTCAACGCCTTCACCGGCCTGACCGTCGCCGCCGGCGGCTACGTGCTGCAGAACACCGTGCTCCTCGTCGCCGGCACCCTGGTCGGTGCCTCGGGCACGTTCCTGACCCTGCTGATGGCCAGGGCCATGGGCCGCTCGGTGTCCAACATCCTCTTCGGCGCGCTCAAGGGCGGCTCGACCCTCGGCGCCGGCGAGGCCTCCGACCGGCCGGTGCGCAGCGCCGGGCCCGACGACGTCGCGATCCTGCTCGGGTACGCCGAGAAGGTGATCGTCGTGCCCGGCTACGGCCTGGCCGTGGCCCAGGCGCAGCACACGCTGCGCGAGCTCGTCGAGGTGCTGCTCGCCCGCGGCACCGAGGTCGACTACGCGATCCACCCGGTCGCGGGCCGGATGCCCGGCCACATGAACGTGCTGCTCGCCGAGGCCCAGGTGCCCTACGAGCAGCTCAAGGAGATGGACGACATCAACGGCGAGTTCCGCCAGACCGACGTCGTCCTGGTCGTCGGTGCCAACGACGTCGTCAACCCGGCCGCCCGCACCACCCCGAGCGCGCCGATCTACGGCATGCCGATCCTCGACGTCGACCAGGCGCGCCAGGTCGTCTTCCTCAAGCGGTCGATGCGACCCGGGTTCGCCGGGATCGAGAACGAGTTGCTCTTCGAGCCGACCACGACGCTGCTCTTCGGCGACGCGAAGGACACCCTCGGCAAGCTGCTCGCCGCGACCAAGGCGCTCTGAGCCCGGCGGCCCGACGGACCCGACGGGTTGTCAGACAAGGAACAGCGACGGTCCGAGGTCGGTTCAGGGGACATGACCAACACACCGACCAAGATCGTCTACACCGCCCGCGCGTCGATCACCGGCGGCCGCGCCGGCCACGCCAGGTCCGAGGACGGCGTCCTGGACCTCGACCTGACCGCCCCGAAGGAGACCGGCGGGCCGGGCACCGGCACGAACCCCGAGCAGCTGTTCGCCGTCGGCTACGGCGCCTGCTTCCAGGGTGCGCTCGGCCTGGTCGCCAAGAAGGCCGGCGTCGACACGTCCGGCTCGACCGTCGACGTCGCGGTCGGCTTCGGCCCCGAGGGTGACTCCTTCGCCATCACCGCCGACATCACCGCGACCATCCCGGGTGTCGACGACGCGACGGCGCAGGAGCTCGTCGAGGCCGCTCACCAGGTGTGCCCCTACTCCAAGGCCACCCGCGGCAACGTCCCCGTCACCGTGACCGGCAAGGGCGCCTGAGCCCCCAGCACCGGGACGACCCAGCAGCACTCAGGACCGGGCGTCGGAGAGAGCCTCACGCAGGCCGATCCGGCGCCCGGTCTGCAGCAGGGTGCGCTCGTAGACCGCAGCGCCGACCCGCACGAAGAGCACGGCCGCGCCCACCGTCGTGAGGACCGCGACGCCGAGCTGCCACAGCGGGACGTGCCCCTCGGCCAGTCGCGACGGCATCATCATCGTGGAGACGATGGGCAGCATCGAGACGACGGTCTTGACGCCCTCGCCGGCCAGCACCGAGACGAGGTACGGCGCGAACAGGATCATCTGCAGCGGTGCCGTCGTGGCGCCGAGGTCCTGCTGGCGGCCGGCCAGCGAGCCGGCGATCGACCAGAACCCGGCCAGCGCGACGAAGCCGAGGACGAAGAACACCACGTACCAGCCGATCGCGGGTCCGACGACGCCGAGGGCGTGCGCGTTGCCGGTGGCGAGCAGCGCGACGACGCCGACCGCCGCCAGCAGCACGGTCTGGCCGATCGCCAGGACCGAGGTGCCGATCACCTTGCCCCACAGCAGCGTCCGGATCGGGACCGCGGCCGCGAGGATCTCCACGACCCGGCTCTCCTTCTCCTGGGTCACCGACGAGGCGATCTGCATCCCGAACGTCAGCGCGGTGACGTAGAAGAGCAGCACGAAGACGAACGACGCCCCCGTGCGCAGGCCGGCGTCCTCGGCGTCGGGGTCGAGCAGCCGCTGGCCGACCTGGGTGCCGGCCGCGAGGGCCTCCAGGTCGACGTCCTGGGCGGCGGCGTTCTCCGCGGTGACGCTCTGCGAGACGGCGGCCCGCAACGCCTCGCCGAGCACCGGCTCGACCTCGCCGTCACCCACCAGCTCGTAGCCGTCGTCGGTGGCGAGCAGGGCGGCGTCGACGTCGCCGTCGCGCACCGCCCGCTCGGCGCCGGCGGCGTCGCCGTAGCTCTTGCTCCTCAGCTCGGTGCCCTCCTCGAGCGTGCCGGCGATCCCCGACCCGGTGTCGACGAGGCTGCTGCTCGCGCTGTCGACGACCGCGACGTCGTAGGTCTCCTCGCCGTCGGGGAACAGCGTCACCGCGACGACGATCGCGACCAGGCCGAGCACGAGCGCCGCGACGGAGAGCCGGAACGCCTTGCTGCGCACCTGGGTGCTGACCTCACGGGCCGCGACGACCCGCCAGAGCCCGGTGGTCCGGGCGCTCATCGGGTGACCTCCCGGAAGATCTCGGACAACGGCTGGCGCACGCGCGCGACCTCCTGGACCGGCCCGCGGGCCACGGCGGCGGACACCAGCTCGGAGGGGGACAGCCCGTCGAGGCTGACCACCGCGGTGGACCCGTCGACGTCGTCGACGGTGATGCCGCGCAGGTCGCGCAGCCAGGAGGCCTCGACACCGTCGTGGACCACGCGGTAGCGGTCCGCGCCGCGGTCGCGGAGCGCCGCGACCGTGCCGGAGGCGACCACGCGGCCGCGCGAGAGCACGACCAGGTCGTCGCACAGCCGCTCGACGAGGTCGAGCTGGTGGCTGGAGAACAGCAGCGGGAGGTCGCCGGCCTCGGTGCGCAGCAGGTCGATCATCGAGTCGACGGCGGTGGGGTCGAGCCCGGAGAAGGGCTCGTCGAGCACCAGCGCGGCGGGCCGGTGCACCAGGGCCGCGGCGATCTGGACCCGCTGCTGGTTGCCGAGCGACAGGTCGTCGAGGACGTCGTCGCGTCGCTCCTCCAGCCCGAAGTGCCCGAGCAGCGCAGCCGCTCGCGCGGCCGCGTCGGCGGTGGCGAGCCCGTGCAGGCGCGCGAAGAACACCAGCTGCTCGTGCAGCTTCATCCGCGGGTAGAGGCCGCGCTCCTCCGGCATGTAGCCGAAGGACCGGCGCGCCTCGGCGGTGATGGGGGCGCCGTTCCAGAGCACCTCGCCCGCACTGGCCCCCAGGACGCCCATCAGCATCCGCATCGTGGTGGTCTTGCCGGCGCCGTTGGCCCCCACGAAACCGGTGACCCGGCCGGGCGAGACCGTGAACGAGACGTCGTCGACCACCGTCGTCGAGCCGTAGACCCTGCTCAGCGAGCGCGCTTCCAGCATGCCGTCAACGTAGGGGACGGCCGGTCGGCCGGTCCTGCCCGGCCCGACGGGTCAGCCCGCGACGCCGTACAGCCGGTCGCCGGCGTCGCCGAGGCCGGGCACGATGTAGCCCTTCTCGTTGAGCCGCTCGTCCATCGCCGCGGTGACCACGGTGACCGGCACCTCGAGGTCCTCGAGGGCGCGCTCGAGGTTGTCGCAGCCCTCGGGGGCAGCGAGCAGGCAGATGCAGGTGATGTCGTCGGCGCCGCGGTCGGTGAGGAAGCGGATCGCGGCCGCGAGGGTGCCGCCGGTCGCGAGCATCGGGTCGAGCACGTAGCACTGGCGCCCGGACAGGTCCTCGGGCAGCCGCTCCGCGTACGTCGAGGCCTCGAGCGTCTCCTCGTTGCGCACCATCCCGAGGAAGCCGACCTCGGCGGTCGGCAGCAGCCGCATCATGCCGTCGAGCATCCCGAGCCCGGCGCGCAGGATCGGCACGACCAGCGGCTTCGGCGTCGCGAGCGTCACGCCGGTCATCGGCGCGACGGGCGTCACGATGTCGTCGGGCACGACGCGCACGTCGCGGGTCGCCTCGTAGGCCAGGAGCGTCACCAGCTCGTCGGCGAGGCTGCGGAAGGTCGGGGAGTCGGTGCGCTCGTCGCGGAGCACGGTCAGCTTGTGGGCCACCAGCGGGTGGTCGACGACGTGGGTGCGCATGGCCGAACCCTAGACCGTCACCGGCGTGCTCCCGCGCGGTCGTGGCGCCGTGGTCGTGGTGGTGCGCCGAAAGGGGTTGACCCCACCCGGCGGCACCCCGACCCTGGTGACATGGCCGAGACGCTCGACGAGGTCGACTTCGCCCTGGCCGCCTACCGCGACGACGGCGCCTGGGTGGTGCAGGAGCTGGCGCACGACCTCCCGGCCGACGTCAGCACGCTCAGCGAGGCGTTGCGGCGCTTCGACGGCGACGGCGGCGCGATCGGGCTGATCGCCATCGACGACGACTTCTTCCTGGTGCTCCGGGTCGAGACCGGACGCACCCGCCTGCTCCTCTCCGACATCACCGCGGCCGGTGAGTGGGACCTCGCCGACACCGCCGTCGAGTTCCTCCGCCTCCCGCAGCCCGACGACGACGACCAGCAGGCGCCGGCCGGCGACCTCGACCTGCTCGCGGACCTCGGTCTCGACGCGGTCGCGTTCGAGGCGATGCTCGACGACCCCGACCTCTACCCCGACGAGCTGCTCTCGGACGTCGCCCGGCTGCTCGGCTTCGGCACGCTCTTCGACGACGTCGTGGGCCTCGCCCCGGCCTGAGCGACGCCGACCGGGGGCCGGGTCGCCCCGACCGGCGGCGCTCGCACCGGCATGGATGATGGACCGGTGAGCAGCCACCACTGGGACGACGCGATGGGGGTCGCCCTCGAGGAGGCTCGAGCGGCGCTGGCCACCGGCGACGTGCCGATCGGGGCGGTCGTGCTCGGGCCGGACGCAGCGGTGCTGGGACGCGGCCGCAACGTCCGCGAGGCCGACCACGACCCCACCGGCCACGCCGAGGTCGTGGCGCTGCGCGAGGCCGCCCGGACGATCGGCGCCTGGCGGCTGACCGGCTGCACCCTCGTCGTGACGCTCGAGCCGTGCACCATGTGCGCCGGAGCGGCCGTGCTGGCCCGGGTCGAGCGGGTCGTGTTCGCGGCCCACGACGACAAGGCGGGCGCCGTCGGGTCGCTGTGGGACGTCGTCCGCGACCGCCGGCTCAACCACCGGCCGGAGGTGGTCGCCGGGGTGCTCGCCGCCGAGTCGGCCCTGCTGCTCACGGACTTCTTCGGCGGACGCCGCTGAACCGACCCCGCCGATGACTCCGGCGGGCCCGCCGGGTCAGCACGTGGCATGAGCGACCTGCTGGACCTCACCGCCACCGCCCGCGAGCTGGCCCGCCTGGTGCGCGGCACCCGCGACGACCAGCTGGACGACCCGACGCCGTGCCCGGCGTACACGGTCGCCGACCTGCTCGACCACGTGCAGGGCCTGACGATCGCCTTCACGCGGGCCGCGACCAAGGAGCCGATGACCGGCGACGCGGCACCGAGCGGGGACGCCTCGAGGCTGCCGGCCGACTTCCGGGACCGGATCGCCGCCGGGCTCGACCTGCTGGCCGCTGCCTGGGCGGAGCCGTCGGCGCACGAGGGGCGCACCACGGCCGGGCCGGTCGAGATGGCCGCGCCGGAGGCGGCTCTCGTGGCCCTCGACGAGATCACCGTGCACGCCTGGGACCTGGCGGCCGCGACGGGTCAGCGGTACGGCGCCGACCCCGCCGCCGTCGCGGCCTGCACCGGCTTCGTGGCGTCGTTCGTGCCACCCGTGGGTGGTGTCGCCGACGACGACGGCCCGGGTCTCTTCGGACCGCCGGTCGCGGTGGCCGACGACGCGAGCCCGCTCGACCGGCTGCTGGGCCTGACCGGTCGCGACCCCGGCTGGCGCGGGTAGTCAGGTCACAGGTCGGCCTCCGCCTCGGCGGCCGAGGCGACGCAGAACTCGTTGCCCGCAGGATCGGTGAGCGTGACCCACCGGAAGTTCTCGTCGCCGCGTCGGGCGACGAGCCCGGCCCCGGCCGCGAGCAGCCGGTCGACCTCGGCGTCGAGGTCGGTGGCGGTGAGGTCGAGGTGCAGCCGGTTCTTGCCGGGGGTGGGTGCCTCGTCGACCTGGAAGGCGAGCCGGACCGGGCCGGCCACCACCATGACGTAGCTGCCGTCGAAGGGATCCACGACGTCGCCGCCGACCTGGGCGGCCCACCAGGAGGCGAGGCCCTTCGGGTCGGGGGTGTCGCAGGTGACCATGGCGAGGGTGAGTGTCATGGCACCACGCTAGGGCGGACCACCGACGGGCGACCACGGACGGAACCGGGGCACCGCTGTGAGGGCCGGCCGACACCCCATGAGCCGACCGGCCCCTCGCAGGCTCAACGACGGGGGCGGCGTGGGGTCACGCGCCGATCCGATTTCCCCCGCTCGTCGGTGCTCCGGTAACCTTCCCGGCGGTGGCGTGTCCGAGCGGCCGAAGGTGCATCACTCGAAATGATGTGTGGGGCAACCCACCGTGGGTTCAAATCCCACCGCCACCGCCAGCCAGCACGACCGGCTCCCGACCCGCACCCGCGGGTCGGGAGCCGTCGTCGTTCAGTCGTCGCCCTCGCCGTCGTCCTCGTCGTCGCCCTGGCCGTCGCGCCGCTGCTCGGCGGGGCTGGGGGCGAACTCGACCTCGACCCGCTCGAAGCCCTTGACCCGCTGGGCCTTCGCGAGGTCGGTGTAGGAGCGCTTGTCGGCATCGGTGAGCACGACGTTGTCGGTGAACGGCGTCAGGAGCGTGCGCGGGTGCAACCGGTCGACCAGGACGACGTTGAGCTCGAGGCAGAGCAGGATGGTCACGGCCGCCAGGTAGAGGAAGGCGAGCAGGCCCAGCACGACGGCGAAGACCCCGTTGGTGGCGCTCGCGCCGTCGATGGTGTGGCCGACGTAGGCGACACCGACGTACTGGAGGGCGAGCCAGGCGAGCGCGGCCGCCACGGCGCCCGGAAGCACCTCGCGCCACGAGAGGTCGCGCGCCGCGGGGGCGTAGCGGAAGACGAAGGCGAACGTCGCGGTGTGGATGGCCACGGTGCCGAGCAGCACGGCGACGCTGGACAGCGGGCCGACGAAGGTGGCCGCCCGGACGAGCCCGGCGAGCGCGGTGGTGCCGAGGACGTCGACGCCGATCACGCTGAGCAGGACGATGCTGCGCCCGCGCGCCACGACCGGGTTGCCGCGCACGTTGCGCGGCACGGTCCAGGCCGTGTTGCTGGCGTTCTGCACCGCCATCCCGACGCCCATGGCGCCGTACAGCGCGCCCGCGAGCCCGACGACGAGGCCGGTCACCCCGCCGCCGAGGCCCTGCGGGGTCTGCAGGTCGTCGCCGACGAGCGGCAGCTGGGCCAGCGCCGAGTCGAGCACCCGTTGTTGCAGCTCGGGGTCGCCGGACAGGACGAGCCCGAGGATGGTCGAGGCGAGCAGCAGCAGCGGGAAGAGCGAGACGAAGGCGTAGTAGGTGATCTGGGCGGCCAGCTGCGGGCCGCTGTCGTCGACGTACTTGTAGATGATCGAGATCGGCATCCCGACCACGCGGTGGCGCTGCTGGAAGCGGTCGACGCGGCCGACCACGCCGCCACCGCCGCCGTCATCGCCGCGATCGCCGCCAGGGGTCGACTCGGATGACCGCGATCCGGTCGAGCAGACCTCCGCCGGCTCGTCGTGCCGACGGCCGCCTCCCGTGCCTGCCATGACGCCGTCCTCTCGTGGTGCGGAACACCGTAGGCGAGCGACCCCGCCCCACCGGGCGACGCGTGCCGACGACGCAGGCCGCAGGTGAATTTACAACGTAAGCAGGTGGTCCGGGGGAGGAGGGGAGTCCATCGGCCGGCGCTCGGGACGACGAACGGCGGCGCCGAGGCTCAGACCAGGTTGGGGTCGCCCTCGACGACGTCGACGAACTCGATGGCCACGTCGGCCGTGGTGAACCCGGGGTCGGCGCCGACGAGTGCGGTGACCTCGACCAGGACGTCGTCACGGACCGCCGAGGCCAGCGCCACGAGGTCGACGCCGTACGCGCCGACCAGGCGCAGCTCGACCGCGGCCAGCCGGTCGCCGTCGGTGCGCAGCTCGATGCCGGCGGGTGCGTGGGTGGCGTCGCGCTGCAAGAGCCGGCGCAGGGCGGCGACGACGACGCGCGACGACACGAACGTCCTCGATCCGTCGGTGCTCCCGGGGTCCGGCGTCGCGTGGCTGTCGGTGTGGACCAGGATCGGGGTGGCCGGCGTCCCCAGGGAGCGCACGCCCGACATGATCGACGCCGACACCTCGGGCCACCGGTCGATCGGTTCGTCGCGCGCGGCGTGGGTCGCGCGGTCGAGTGGGTCTAGCGCCATCGAGCCATCCTCTCCGCTAGTGTCCGCCGGCCGCGGTGCAGGTGCCCGCGGACGCTGCCGACCGGCAGTGCGAGGGCCTCGGCGATCTCGTCGTAGCTCAGGCCCTCGACCTCGCGGAGCAGCCAGGCGGCGCGTTGGTGCCACGGTAGTTCGTCCAGGGCCGCCTGCAACGCCGTCAGGAGCTCGGCGTCCAGGACGTGCTGCAGCGGGTTGTCCTGCGCGGGCCGCACCATCCGCGACAGCAGGTCGTCGTCGATCGGGGTCGGGCGACGGTGCCGCTGCAGGTCGACGGCCCGCCGGTGGACGAGCCGGAACAGCCAGGTCCTGAGGCTGGACCGTCCCGCGAAGGTCTCCAGGCTCCTCCAGGCCGAGATGAACGCCTCCTGGGTGACCTCCGCGGCGTCCGCGTCGCTGCCGCCCACCAGGCGGCGCGCGTAGCGGTACATGCCGGGACCATGGCGGTCGACGAGGAGCTGGAAGGCCTCCTCGTCGCCCACCCGCGCCGCTCGCACCAGGGCGGCGTCGGAGGGCCCGTCCGCCGCCGTCGAGGTCACGCGCACATCGTGACGCGCCTCACCGGCCTCGGAACCACCCCGACAGGCGTCCCGCGCCGAACGAGTGGTGCCGGTCCCGGCGGTCCACGACGGACGCGCTGTGACGCAGGACACGCCACGGGCCGCGTGACGACCAGCGCGGTCGGCACGACCAACCACCGACATGAACGCAACGAGAGGACAGAGCATGAGCGAGAAGCAGGCCACCAGCACCCGGACCGAGGTCGCGACCCGGCCCGAGAGCTCCGGCGTCCTCGTCTCCGACCAGGGCCGCACCGCGATCGCCGACACGGTGGTCTCGAAGATCGCCGGCATCGCGACCCGCGAGATCAGCGGGGTCCACGACCTCGGCGGCGGGACCGCGCGCGCCGTCGGCGCGATCCGGGACCGCATCCCGGGCTCGCGCACCAACCTCAGCCAGGGCGTCGGCGTCGAGGTCGGGGAGCGTCAGGCCGCGGTCGACCTGGACATCGTCGCCGAGTACGGCGTCTCCATCGCCGACCTCGCCGTCGCCATCCGCCGCAACGTGATCGGCTCCGTCGAGCGGATGACCGGCCTCGAGGTCACCGAGGTCAACATCACCGTGCACGACGTCTTCCTCGACGACGGCACCGACAACGGCGAGGCCGACGCCCCGCGTGTCGAGTGACCCGGTGAGCAGTCAGGCCGGCGACGTCGCGGACGTCGCGGAGCCCGACCCGGCGGACCGGGTCGCCGCGGCCGTCCTGGCCGTGCCCGGGGTCCACGGGCTGCACGCCGGCGTGCACGGCGAGGTGGCGACCTACCTCCCCGGACGGCGGGTCAACGGCGTCCGGGTGCGCGGCCCGGGATGGGACGTCCACGTCGTCCTCGCGTGGGCCGCGCCGGTCGCCGACACCGCCGAGCTGGTCCGTCGGTCCGTGCGCGGCCTGGTGGGCGGCCCGGTCGACGTGACCGTCGAGGACGTCGCGCCACCCACGGTGCTCCCGGGGCCGACGCCGTGAGTGAGCCGCAGCGCGAGGTCCGGGCGCGCAGGCGGGCGCTGGCCAAGCAGCACCACCCGGACCTCGGGGGCGACCCGGCCGAGTTCGTGCGTGCCATGCGGGGCCTGGGGGGCTCCGCAGGGGACGACGGGCCGGCCGCGGTCGCCCCGCACACCACCACCGTCGCGGTCTCCCGGGCCGTCCGCACCGTCCGGCGGGTCCGCGGGTCCGCCACCACCCTCGTCGCCACCGCCCGGCGGCGCCTACCCCGGTCGTTCCCAGGCTCACGCCGCTACGGCCACCTCTGAAGGAGACCACCACATGACCACCTCCACGATCGGCCTCATCGCCGGGCTGCTGCTGACGATCGCCATCGTCGCCGGTGGCTTCACCGGGTTCCTCCTGGCTGTCGTCCTCGGGGGTGTCGGCTACCTCGTCGGCGGTCACGTCGACGGGGAGCTCGACCTCGCAGCGCTCGTGCGAGGACGTCGTGGCTGAGCCGGCCGTCGAGGGGACGGTCGGCTCAGCCACCCCCGACGAGGTCCGCCCCGACGAGCGCGGCACCCTCGAGGTGCGCGTCCGGGCGATCCAGCACGTCGTCGAGCAGACCGTGCTGAGCACCCCCGGGACCGTCGCCCACCGGACCGCGCTGGGCCGCCTCCGGGGCTCGAACAGCCCGCGCGCCGACATCACGATGCAGGGCCGCAGCGCCCGCGTCGCCGTCGACGTCGCCTGCGTGTGGCCCTGTCACGTGGCCGGGATCGCCGCCCGGGTCCGCGACACCGTGCGGGCCGAGGCGGCCCGCATCACCGGTGTGCACCTGCACACCGTCGACGTCACCGTCCACACCCTCGGCCCCGCCGAGGTCGACCAGGAGAGGAGGCGGGTCGAGTGACTGCCCCGACCGACCGCACCCCGCCCCGCGCCCGTCCCGCCGCGGCCCTCGTCGCCCCCGTGCTGGCCGCCGTCGTCGTGGCGCTCGCCGTCGTGGCCGTCCGCGACCTCGCGGTCGACCGCGGCTGGGCCGGCGGCACCTCGTGGTCGCGCGACCTGGTCGACTCCGTCGACGGCCTGACCGCGAGCACCGCGCTCACGGTCGCCGGACTCGCCACCGCCGTGGTCGGGCTGGTGCTGGTCGTGGCCGCGCTCCTCCCGGGTCGACGGACCCACCTGCGCGGCTCCTGCTCCGCCGACCTGTGGCTCTCGCCCGGCGCCGTCGCGGCGCTCGCGCAGACCGTCGCCGACCGGGCGCCCGGCGTGATCTCGGCCGAGACCACCCGGGTCGGACGTCGCCGCGTCACCGTCGAGGTCGTGGCCCGCGAGGGCGAGGCCGGCGTGGCCGACACCGTGCGCACCGCTCTCGACAGCGGCCCGGGCGCACTCACCACCGCCGCGGTCGGGATCCGGCTCAAGGAGGTCCCACGATGACCCGCCGCCTGCTCCTGCTCGACCGGCTCGCCGTGCTCGTGGTCGGGCTGGCCCTGGTGGCCCTCGGCCTGCTCCTCGCCGACTGGCAGCACGGCTGGGTCCTGCACCTGGGCGACCGGGTCGACACCGGCCCCCTCGACGACGTCCTGGACGCCGCGTGGTGGCCGTGGGCCCTCGCCGCCCTCGGCGTCGTGGTCGGTCTCGCCGGGCTGACCTGGCTGCTGGCGCACCTGCGCCGCAGCGGACCGTCCACCCTGCGGTTGCGGACCAGCGACGCGACCGGCCGCGTCGAGGCCGACCTGGCGTCGACGGCGGCGGCCGCGGCGCAGCGTCTCGCCACGCTGGCCCCGGTCACCGGTGTCCGCGGCACCAGCCGCACCGTGCGCTCCCGCACGGTCCTGGAGCTGCGCGGACACGTGGACCCGGCAGCCGACGCGGCCACCCTCACCGAGGCGGCCGAGGTCTGTGCCGCCGACGTCGCCGCGGCGTTCCCCGACGACGACGTGGCGTGCCGCGTCGTCCTCGACGCGCCACGACGCCCCCGGACCGGACGCAGCACTCGCGTGCGCGTCCGCTGAGCGGCCGATCCCCGGTTGCTCGCACCACCCATCCACCAAGGACGAAGGAGAACACCATGGGAATCGCGGACAAGGCCAAGAACGCCGCCCAGGACGCGCTCGGCAAGGCCAAGGAGGCCGTCGGCGACGCGAAGGGCGACGACCAGCTGAAGGCCGAGGGCAAGGCCGACCAGGGCGAGGCCACGGCCAAGAACAAGGTCGAGGACGTCAAGGACGTCTTCAAGGGCTGATCCCTCGCCCCGAGTAGGGCCGACCGACGGGCTCTCGGGCCCGTCGGTCGGCGGCGCCTCGGCGCCCTGGTCAGCTCAGAGCAGGGCGCCCGGGTTGAGGATGCCCTGCGGGTCGAGGGCCGCCTTGACGCGGCGGTTGAGCTCGAGCGCGTCCGGTCCGAGGTAGTCGGCGAGCCACGGGCGCTTGAGGCGGCCAACACCGTGCTCGCCGGTGATGGTGCCCCCGAGCCGGATCGCCAGCCGCATCACCTCCCCGTAGGCCGCCTGGGCGCGGGCGGACTCGTCGGGGTCGGCCGCGTCGAAGACGATCAACGGGTGGGTGTTGCCGTCGCCGGCGTGCGCGATGACCGCGATCGTCACCGCGCGGTCCCGGCTGATCTCCGCGATCCCGCGCACCAGGGCACCCAGCTCCGGCAGCGGGACGCCGACGTCCTCCAGCAGCAGGGAGCCCTTCCTCTCCATCGCCGGGATCGCCATCCGCCGGGCGACGACGAAGGCCTCGCCGACCGCCACGTCGTCGGTGGCGAAGACCTCGACGGCACCGTGGGCCTCGCAGTCGGCGGTGATCTCGGCGACCTCGAGCGCGGCGTGCTCGGCCGGTTCGTCGGTCTGGATGACGAGCATCGCCTCGGCCGTGCGGTCCAGGCCCATCCGGGTCTCGTCCTCCACGGCGTTGATCGTCACCCGGTCCATCAGCTCGAGCATCGAGGGCCGCATCCGGCGGGTGATGGCGAGGACGGCGTCGGTGGCGCCGTCCAGCGTCGGGAACGTCGCCACCAGCGTCGAGGGCGGCCGCTGCGCCGGCACCAGGCGCAGCACGACGCGGGTGATGATGCCGAGCACGCCCTCGCTGCCGACGAAGAGCTTGGTGAGCGAGAGGCCGGCGACGTCCTTGAGCCGCGGGCCGCCGAGCTCGACCGCGGTGCCGTCGGCCAGGACGACGGTCAGGCCGAGCACGTAGTCGGTCGTCACGCCGTACTTCACGCAGCAGAGCCCGCCGGCGTTGGTGGCGACGTTGCCGCCGATCGAGCAGATCTCGTAGGACGACGGGTCGGGCGGGTACCACAGGCCGTGCTCGGCGGCCGCCGCCTTGACCTCGGCGTTCAGCAGCCCGGGCTCGACGACCGCGGTCCGGGTGACCGGGTCGACCTCGATCGCGCGCATCCGCTCGGTCGCGACCACCAGGCAGCCGTCGACCGCCGACGCGCCGCCCGACAGGCCGGACCCCGCGCCGCGCGGGACGACCGGGACGCCGTGCGCCGCGGCGTACCGCACGGCGGCCTGGACGTCGGCGGTGCACGTGGCGCGGACGACGGCCAGCGGCACCCCGGCCCCGGGGTCGTGGGCGCGGTCCCACCGGTAGCCGGCCATCCGGTCGGGGTCCTCGACGAGGGCGCCGGCGGGCAGGGCGTCCCGGAGGGCGGCGAGGTCGGGCGGCGTCGTCTCCATGGTGAGGACTGACGTTCCTACAACCCGGGCGTCCCGACAAGGGACCGGGCGGCGCCCGGACGCCGCCCGGACGCCGTGCGGACGCCGTGCGGACGCGGTTCGGACGCGGTGTGGCCCGGTGCGAGGATGGCGCGATGAGCTGGTTCGCCTCACCCACCGACGCCTCCGCCCGGCTGCACGAGGCCGGCTACCTGGCCGACGGGGCGACGTCCACGACGTCGTACCTCGCCGGCGCGCTCGAGAAGCCGCTGCTCGTCGAGGGCCCGGCCGGGGTGGGCAAGACCGAGCTCGCCAAGGCGGTGGCCCGCGCGACGGGCGCCGAGCTGGTGCGGCTGCAGTGCTACGAGGGCCTCGACGAGGCGCGCGCCCTCTACGAGTGGAACTACAAGAAGCAGCTGCTGCGCATCCAGGCCTCCGAGGGCAAGGAGTGGGACGCCACCCACGACGACATCTTCACCGAGGAGTTCCTGCTGACCCGGCCGCTGCTGACCGCGATCCAGCGGGAGACGCCCACGGTGCTGCTGATCGACGAGGTGGACAAGACCGACGTCGAGGTCGAGGGGCTGCTGCTCGAGGTGCTCTCCGACTTCCAGGTCACCATCCCCGAGCTCGGCACGGTCACGGCCACCCGACGCCCCTTCGTCGTGCTGACCTCGAACGCCAGCCGCGAGCTGTCCGAGGCGGTCAAGCGTCGCTGCCTCTACCTGCACCTCGACTACCCGGACGCCGAGCGGGAGCGGGAGATCGTCGCCTCGCAGGTCCCCGGGCTCGACGACCGCGTCACCGCGCAGCTGGTCGCCACCGTCGCCCGGCTGCGCGAGCTGGAGCTGAAGAAGGCGCCCTCCATCGCGGAGTCGGTCGACTGGGCCCGCACCCTGGTGGCCCTCGAGATCGGCGACCTCGACGCGAAGGCGATCGCCGACACGCTCGGCGTCATCCTCAAGCACCGCAGCGACCACGACCGCGCGGTCAAGGAGCTGAAGCTCGCCCGATGAGCACGCGCAGCGGACTGGTCGACCGGCACATCGCCTTCGTGGAGGCGCTGCGCGGCGCCGGGCTGTCGGTCTCCCTGGCCGAGGACCTCGACGCCGTCGCCGTGCTCGGCGCGCTCGACTGGACCGACCGCGACGTCGTCCGCGAGGGGTACGCCGCGTCGCTGGTCAAGCGGCAGGCCCAGCGGCCGACGTTCGAGGCGCTCTTCGACCTGTACTTCCCGCGGATGGTCGGCGGCGGCGTGGCCTCGCTCGACCCGGAGGCCGGTGACACCGCCGACGACGAGGCCTCGCCGGTGCGCGACAACGCCGCCGCGCTGGCCGCCTTCCGCGAGCAGCTCGCCGAGGCGCTGGCCGCCGACGACCGGCAGCGGCTGCAACAGCTGGCCGCCGAGATGGTCGGCCGGTTCGGTGCCATGCCCGGGCGCGGTCCGGGGCTGTCGTCGTGGTCGGCGTACACGGCGCTGCAGCGGGTGGCGCCGTCGGACCTGGTCGCGCAGGTCGTCGCGGGGCTCCTCGCCGAGGGGCTGACCGAGGAGGAGGCCCAGCGCGGCGCGGGTCGCCGCGTCGGTGCGTTCACCGCCCAGGTCGAGGCCGACGCCCGCCGCCGGATCGCGGAGGAGAAGGGCGCCGACCACGTCGCGAACGTCGCCCTGCGCCCCAGCATCGAGCGGCTCGACTTCATGGCCGCGCGGCGCTCCGACCTGGAGGAGATGCGCCGCGAGATCTACCCGCTCGCCCGGCGGCTCGCGACCCGCCTGACCAAGGAGCAGCACGCCCGCCGTCGCGGACCGCTCGACTTCCGGCGCACCGTGCGCGCCTCGATGTCGACCGGCGGCGTCCCCCTCGTCACCCACCACCGCCCGAAGCGACCGCACCGCACCGAGCTGGTCGTGCTCTGCGACGTCAGTGGCTCGGTGGCCAACTTCGCCCAGTTCACCCTGCTGCTCGTCTTCGCCCTGCGCGACCAGTTCCAGAAGGTGCGCGCGTTCACGTTCATCGACCAGGTGCACGAGGTGACGCCGTACTTCACGCCGGGCGCCGACATCGTCGACGTGATGAGCGACCTGGCCGCCTCCACCACGCAGGCCGCGCTGTGGGGGCGCACCAACTACGGCCGCGCGCTCGGTCGGTTCGCCGAGGAGCACCCCGACGCGGTCGGCCCGAAGACGTCGTTGCTCGTCCTGGGCGACGCCCGCTCCAACTACAGCGACCTCAACGAGGCGGTCCTCGAGGAGCTCGCCGGCACCGCCCGGCACGCCTGGTGGCTCAACCCGGAGCACCGCCGGCACTGGGGCACCGGCGACTCCGCCGCCGCGGCGTACGGCGACATCGTGCCGATGGTCGAGTGCCGCAACCTGACCCAGCTCGCGGAGTTCGTGCACGACCTGACCGCCTGAGCGCGCGACGGCACCTCCGGTCGACGGGCTGAGCAGCGGGGGGGTTGGGCCGGGGGTCTCGCTGGCGCTCGCTCGCTCAACCTCTGGGGGTCGAGCGCGCTCGCCGACCTCGGGGCGGGCTACCCGGCGAGGTAGCCCATCGCGGTGATCCGGGCGATCTCCTCCACGAGGGCAGGGTGGTTCGCGGCGTCGGCCGCGCGGCCGCCGTCGACGTAGCCGTCGGCACCGCCGTCGTAGACGACGGTGACGCGGTTGGAGGCGCCGGAGTTCATCAGCGAGCCGAGCAGCGCGACCGGGTCGGAGCGGTCCTCGAGCGACAGCATCCGGGTCGACTCGGGGATCCGCGGCACGTGGGCCGAGGGCGCGCCGGTGGTGACGACCTGGTCGATCACGAACCGCGGCGACGCCGGCGCGGCCGCGACCTCGGCCGCGGTCACGCCGCCCTGGGCCGAGCCCACGAGCATCACCCGGGCGTCGGCGTCGGAGCCGATCGCCTGCTCGATGCTGCGGATCACGTGCCCGGCGTACGACGAGTGGTCGCCGCCCACGAGGCGCAACCGTCCGCCGGTGCCGCCGTCGGGGCCGTGGAGGTAGGCGATGTAGCGGCTCGGCGCGACGGAGCGGACGACGACGGTGGTGCGGGTCTCGTGCAGCGCGGTGAGCAGCTCGGTGAGGTTGCGGGGGGCGCCGCCGGGTGCCGGTGCGGTGGCGGCGTCGGGAAGCTCGGTCGCGGCGTCGACCAGGCCGCCGGCGACGTCGCGCAGCGAGGCGGCGAAGGTGCACGGGAACGGCTCGACGTCGATCGCGCGGAGCCCACCCCGGCCGGCCAGCCGGCCGTGGTCGCCGGAGAGGATCCCGGCGGTCAGCAGCGCGCGCATCCGCAGGCCGTCGAGCAGGCCACCCCCGCCGCTGGTGACGTGCTCCATCAGCTCGGGGTTGGAGTCGGCGAGCTCGTTGAGGTAGGCCGCGACGCCGTCGCGGTCGAGCGCGTCGGTCTCGATCAGGCCGGCGGACACGATCGCGCCGCCGAGCGCCACCTCGGGCGCGAGGTAGCCGATCGCCCGGCCCGCGATCGACCCGAGCGTCTTGTACGCCGCGATCTGCAGCTCGTCGATCCACCGGTAGGTGAGCACGGTCGCGCGCAGGACGAGCGCGTCCGCGTCGAGCTCGATCGAGCGCGACAGCAGGCCGTGCTTGCCCGTGGTGGCCGCCCGGACGTCGTCCTCGACCTGCGCGTGGGTCGCCGGGGAGAGCGGGGCCGACTCGGCGAAGGCCGGGTCGGCGACGACGTCGGCGCCGAGCTGGGCGCGCTGGCGCATCTCCTCGCCGGAGGCGTCGAAGAGGGAGGCCAGCCGCATCATCCGGTCGTAGCGGTCCGCGAGGTCGGCGGCCTCGGAGTCGGTGGCCGGCACCTGGCGCTGCTCGGCGGCGGCGGCCGCGACCACCGAGGCCTGGCTGGTGGGGTCGTCGTCGGGGCGCCCGGTCACGACGCCACGTCCGCGAGCACGGGGGCGAGGTCGACGGCGAGCTCGGTCGGCTGGACCGCGCGGATCTCCACCCGGGTCCGCCCGTCGGACTGGTGCGGGTGCAGGGTGCGCCAGCCGTCGGCCAGCAGGACCCACGACCGGACGCCGACGACGGAGGTCGGCTCGCTGGAGACGTCGGCGACCAGCACCCGCAGCCGGCCCTGCGCCTCGGCGCCGAGCGCCTGCAGGAGCCCGGGCACCTCGGCCGCGGGGAACGGCCGGCCGTCGGCGTCGACGACCTGGTCGGCGTGCTGGGCGGTGAGCACCTGCAGCACGTCGCTGCGACCGCTCGCCCCGGCCTCGACGGCGGCGTCGGCCAGCTCGTAGGGCAGGTCGAGGTACGACGGCACCGACGACTCGCGCATCGCGAGGTCCTCGGGGACGACGCCGACCCGGCCCAGCTCGTCGGGCCACGCCGCCGTCGGGAACCACGCGAGCTCGAAGACGATGCCGTCGCTGGTCGCGAGCGTCGCGACCGCGTCGTCGTTGGCGCGGTGCCAGGCCTTGACCTGCACGGCCTCGACCGACACGTCGATGTCGAGGGCGTAGGTGGGGGTCGCCAGCAGGCCGACCGCGCCGGCGAGCCCGTCGTCGACCACGCCGTCGACGAGCAGGCCGCGGCGGACCAGCGAGGTCTCGGGGTCGTGCAGCGCCGCGACCGCGGCGAGGTAGGCCTGGTCCTGGGCGCTGCCGCGACTCGCGCCGAGACGGTTCTCGAGCGACGGCGAGCCGTCGGCCCCGTCGGGTGCGTGCACGTCGAACGGCAGCGGCGCCCCGCCGGCGCGCTCGGCGACGAGCTGGAGCTCGGGCAGGGTCAGGGCCACCCGGCGTGGCAGTGCGTCGAACAGCGAGGACGGCGGCGGGGCCGGCGTGCTCAGGTCGATCGTGGTCACGGGAGTCCTGTCGGGCTGGTCGGGTCGGGTTCTCAGAGGCCGGGCAGCTCGACCGCGAGCCAGTCGCGGTGCCCGCTCGGCGGCGGGTCGAAGGCGGCCAGGACGACGTCGTCGTGGTCGGGCTCGATCCTGGCCCGACCCGGTGCGCCGTCCGCGTCGGCGTTCGCCTGCTCGATCCGGGCGAGTCGCGTGCGTGCCTCGGCGACCAGGTCGGTCGCTCGTCGTTCGACCTCGGCGATCGCGTCCTTCGCGGCGTCGACCTCCAGCAGGTGCTTGTCGAGGGCGTCGGCGGCGGCGTCGTGGTCGGCGGCGGCCGCCCGCAGGTGGGTCGCCCGCTCGGTGACCCGGACCCGCATGGAGTCGGCCGCCCGTCCGGACCACCCGACGACCTCGGTGTGGGCGACGAGCTGGTCGGCCATCGTGCGGATGTCGGTCGCCTGCTCGCGCAGCTGGTCGGCGCGGCGGCGCATCACGTCGGTGTCGCCGTACATCGGTGGTCCTCCCGTCGCGGCCCGGTCGCCCGGCCCCTTCCCTGCACCGCCCCGGACGAAACCGGGACGGACGCCTCCGACCGTACCGCCCCGCCCGGCTCCGGAGTCAGGGCGCGAGGACGGGGGCGAGGCGGGCGAGGGCCTCGACGATGCGGGACTCCGGCCCGGCGAAGGAGAACCGCACGAACCGGCCCCCGTCGACGGTGTCGAAGTCGACCCCGGTCGCGAGCGCGACCCCGGTCCGCGCGAGGACGTCGTGGGCGAAGGCCATCGAGTCCGACGTCAGGTGCCCGACGTCGGCGTAGGCGTAGAACGCGCCGTCGGCGGGCGCCAGCCCCGTGACGCCGAGGCGCGCGAGGCCGTCGAGGAGGAGCCGCCGGTTGCCGGCGTACCGGGCGACGTGGCCGTCGAGCTCGGCGTACGCGTCGTCGCCGAACGCCGCCACGCACGCGCGTTGGGCCAGCACCGGCGGACAGATCGTGAAGTTGCCGGCGAGCACGTCGACCGCGCGCCGCAGCCGCGCGGGCACCAGCATCCAGCCGATCCGCCACCCGGTCATCGAGAAGTACTTGGAGAACGAGCAGAAGACCACGGCCTCGCGGCTGGTCTCCCAGGCGCTCCGGGCCAGCCGCTCCTCGCCGGCGAGGGGGTACTCGATGCCGTGGTAGATCTCGTCGCTGATGAGCTGGACGCCGTTCTCCTCGCAGTACGTCGCCAGCGCCGCCAGCTCGCTCGGCAGCAGCATCGTGCCGGTCGGGTTCGCCGGGCTGGCGACGACGAGCCCCTTCAGCCCGCCCGGCGACGCGGCGAGCTCCGCGACCTGGTCGACCGTCGGCTGGAAGCGGGTCTCGGGACCGGTCGCGACCTCCACGACCTCGCAGCCGAGCGCGGCCAGCACGTTGCGGTAGCAGGGGTAGCCCGGTCGCGCGATCGCGACGCGGTCGCCCACCTCGAACGCCGCCAGGAACGCCAGCAGGAACCCGCCGCTGCTGCCCGTGGTCACCACGACCTCGTCGGGGTCGACGTCGATGCCCCGGGTGCGCCGGTGGTGCCCGGCGATCGCCTCCCGCAGCTCGCGGATCCCGGTGGCCGGCGTGTAGCCGAGCGGCTCGCCGGAGCGCAGCAGCCGCACCGCCTCGTCGTTGACCGCCCGCGGCGCCCCGGTGCTCGGCTGCCCGGCCAGCAGGTCGACGAGGTCGCCGTGCGCCCGCTGCCGCTCGGCACCTGCCGCCAGCAGGTCCATGACGTGGAACGGCGGCACGTCCGCGCGCTGCGCGGCCTGCATCCGGGCGAGTCGGCTCACGGCCGGAGCCTACGGGCCGAGGCGTCGGACGGGGCCTCGGACGGGGCGTCGGTGCCGTGGCAGCAATTCGACGTACATCGGCATCCCTGCCACTGGTGGCAGCATCTCTCCGAGCGCATGATTACTGACATGACCCTCTTCATCGTCCTCGCCGCCATCGCGGTCGTCGCCCTCGTGGGCGCCGTCCGCTCCGTCCTCCACGACGGGCCCGCGCGCCCGCCCCGGTCCCACGCCGTCGACCCCGACTTCACGACCCCGTCCAGCACCGCCCACCTGCGCCGTGCCGCCTGACCCGGCGCCCGACGACCACCGGGCAGCACCCACCCCGCACGGCCGACGGCCCGGACCCCCGCTGGGGGCCGGGCCGTCGTCACGACGTGAGCAGGTCGGCGGCCGGTAGCCTCCCCGGGTGCACTACACCCAGTACGACACCCGGGTCGCGACGTACGCGCTGATCGTCGACGACCAGGATCGGATCCTGCTGACCTGGTGGAACGGCGAGGGCCGACGCACACCCGGGTGGAGCCTGCCGGGCGGCGGCGTCGACCTCGAGGAGGGCCTGGAGGAGTCGCTGGTCCGCGAGGTCCGCGAGGAGGCCGGCTACGACGTGGTCGTCGGCGCCCCGGTGACCACCCACTCCTGGTTCCGCTACGACGAGCCACGACCCTTCAAGGCGGTCCGGGTGATCTTCGACGCGACGATCGTGGGCGGCGTCCTGGGCACCCTCGAGGTCGGCGGCTCCACCGACTTCGCGCAGTGGATGCCGATCGCGGACGTGGCGGCCCAGCCGAGCCGCGCCGAGATCGTCGACGTGGCCGTCTCGGCCCACCTCGCCCGCACCGGTCGTGGCGGCGGCGACCGTTAGACTCCGAGCCCGCCACCCCGACGGCCCGAGGTGACATGACCGCCGCTCGACGCGCACCGTCCCCCCAGCGGTGCGCCCTCGTGCCGGGCGAGCCCGCATGACCTTCGACCTGCACCAGTTCGACCAGTTCGTCCTGATCGGGTCGGTCGTCACGTTGGCGGCGATCCTGGCCGTGCGGCTCTCCAGCCGGGCCGGCCTGCCGAGCCTGCTGATCTACCTGCTGATGGGCGTGGTCCTCGGCGAGTCGGTCATCGGCATCGACTTCGAGGACGCCGAGCTGGCGCACGCGCTCGGCTTCGGCGCGCTGGCGATCATCCTGGCCGAGGGTGGTCTCACCACGAGCTGGCGCGAGGCCCGGCCCGCGATGCGGCTCGGGCTGTCCCTGGCGACCGTGGGGATCGCGGTCTCGGTCGCCGTGGTCGCGGTCGGCTCCCACTACCTGCTCGGGCTCCCCTGGGAGCTGGCGGTGCTGCTCGGAGCGGTCTGCTCGCCGACCGACGCGGCGGCGGTGTTCTCGGTGCTGCGCGTGGTACCGCTGCCGAAGCGCCTGATCGGGTCCCTGGAGGCGGAGTCGGGTCTCAACGACGCCCCCACCGTCGTGCTCGTCACCCTCATCTCCACCGGGGCGGTCGCCGACCAGGGCGTCCCGGCGATGCTCGCGATCATCGCCTTCGAGCTCGTCGTCGGCGTGGCGTTCGGGCTGGGGGCCGGCTTCGGCGGCGCCTGGTTGATGCGGCGGGTCGCGCTGCCGTCCTCCGGCCTGTACCCGCTGGCCGTGCTCTGCCTGGCCTTCCTGTCGTACGGCGCCGCGGTCGCCGTCCACGCCAGCGGGTTCGCCGCGATCTACGTCGCCGCGCTGGTGCTCGGCAACGCCGACCTGCCGCACCGCGGGACGACCCGGTCCTTCGCGGAGGGCATCGCGTGGCTCGCCCAGATCGGGCTGTTCGTGATGCTCGGGCTGCTGCTGTCGCCGGCCCGGATCGGGCTCGACGTCGTCGTCCTGGCCGTCGCGGCCGGGCTGATCCTCACCTTCGTGGCCCGACCGATCTCGGTGGTCGTGAGCAGCGTGGTCCAGCCCATGCCCTGGCGTGAGGTGACGTTCCTGTCGTGGGCCGGCCTGCGCGGCGCCGTCCCGATCGTGCTGACCACGATCCCGCTCGCCGAGGGGGTCGACGACGCCGAGAAGCTGTTCGACATCGTCTTCGTGATCGTCATCGTCTACACGCTGCTGACCGGCCCGACGCTGCCGGTCGTCGCCCGGATGCTGGGCGTCGACCGCCAGTCGGAGGCTCGCGACCTCGACCTCGAGGCCGCCCCGCTCGAGCGGGTGCAGGCCGACCTGCTCCAGATCACCATCACCCCGCTCTCGCACCTGCACGGCGTCGAGGTCGGCGAGCTGCGGCTGCCGAAGGGCGCCTCGGTGTCCCTGGTGATCCGTGCGGGCGAGACGCTGGTGCCCGAGCGGCGCACGGTGCTCAAGCACGGCGACGACCTGCTCGTGGTCACCCCGCGCAAGCTGCGGGAGAAGACCGAGGAGCGGCTGCGCCAGGTCAGCGCGAAGGGCCGGCTCGGTCACTGGCTCCAGGACTGAGGCGGGAGCGACCCGTCAGCCGAGGTCGGCGGGGGAGCAGACGGTGACGTCGGTCTTCAGCACGATCTGCTCCTTGCCGGCGCGGACGCCGGGGAACTTGTCGCCGACCACGACCGTGATGCCGTCCGAGCTGCTGCCCCGCTCGACGACGTCGACCTTGCCGGTGAGGTAGCCCGCGACCAGCCGGACGGCGGGGGTGCGGCCCTGGGGGCTCCAGATCTCGACCGAGGCGACGTCCTCGCCGGTGAGGTTGGAGATGCTGCCGCGCGCGAAGCCCTGCGCCTGGAGGTCCTCGATGGTGACGCCGGCGAGCCCGGTGCGCTCGCCGGCGTTGAGCACGTTCACGGTGAGCTGCGCCGGGCGCAGGATGTCGCCGGCGGTGAGGTCCTCGTCGACGCAGATCGGCGGGTCCGCGCTCTCGGGGAAGGGCTCGGAGACGGCGTTCAGGCCCCGGCTGACCCCGAGGGCGAGCAGCAGGGCGAGGACGGCGAGCGTGACGATGGTGCGGACGTGGCCGAGCACGCTCGGGCTGACGTCCTTCAGGCCGGTCACCGGGCGTCGTCCATCTCGAGCACGCGGGCGTGCAGGACGTTGCGCTGGTGCAGGGCGGCGCGCAGGGCGCGGTGTAGCCCGTCCTCGAGGTAGAGCTCGCCGTGCCAGCGGACGACGTGCGCGAACAGGTCGCCGTAGAACGTGCCGTCCTCCTCCAGGAGGGCGGCCAGCTGCAGGGTGTCCTTGGTGGTGACGAGCTCGTTGAGCCGCACCTGCCGCGGGGGGAGGTTCGCCCAGGCCGAGGAGGTGAGCCCGTGCGCGGGGTAGGGCCGGCCGTCCCCGACGCGCTTGAAGATCACGTCGGCGAGTGTAAACGCCCACAGCGGTCTCCTAGTCTTCACCGCATGACCACCACGCCCGGGGGCGCCCCCGCGGACCAGCCGGCCCCCGTCGAGCCCCCCGCCGTGCCGCCCGGGTCGCCGCCGGTCGAGCCAGCCGTGGAGCCGCCCGTCGCGCAGACCCCGCTGGAGGCCGCCGTCGCGGCCGGCTACGCCTTCGAGGGCGCCGCGCTCGAGCTCGGCGCCCTGATGGCCGACGCCGAGACGCTCTCGTCCGTGCCGGTCCGGATCCCGCTGAGCATGCTCAACCGGCACGGGCTGGTCGCCGGCGCCACCGGCACCGGCAAGACCAAGACCCTCCAGCTGCTCGCCGAGCAGCTCAGCACCGCCGGCGTCCCGGTCTTCGCCGCCGACATCAAGGGCGACCTGTCCGGCCTCGCGACCCCCGGCGCCGGAGGCGAGAAGATCACCGCCCGGGCCGCCTCGGTCGGCCAGACCTGGACGGCGACCGGCTACCCCGTGGAGCTCTACGCCCTCGGCGGCGAGGGCACCGGCATCCCGCTGCGGGTCACCATGACGGCGTTCGGCCCGGTGCTGCTCAGCAAGGTGCTCGGCCTCAACGACACCCAGGAGTCGAGCCTCGGGCTGGTCTTCCACTACGCCGACAAGGCCGGCCTGCCGCTGCTCGACCTCGCCGACCTCCGCGCCGTGGTGTCGCACCTGACCAGCGACGAGGGCAAGCCGGAGCTGAAGGCGCTCGGCGGCCTCTCGTCGGCGACGGCCGGCGTCATCCTGCGCGAGCTGATCGCGTTCTCCGACCAGGGTGCCGACGCGTTCTTCGGCGAGCCCGAGTTCGAGTCGGCCGACCTGCTGCAGGTCACCTCCGACGGGCGGGGCCTGATCTCGCTGGTCGAGCTGCCGAACCTGCAGGACCGGCCCGCGATCTTCTCGACGTTCCTGATGTGGCTGCTGGCCGACCTGTTCCACGACCTCCCCGAGGTCGGCGACATCGACAAGCCCAAGCTCGTCTTCTTCTTCGACGAGGCCCACCTGCTCTTCAACGACGCCTCGAAGGCGTTCCTCGACCAGATCGCCCAGACCGTGCGGCTGATCCGGTCCAAGGGCGTGGGGGTCTTCTTCGTCACGCAGAGCCCGACCGACGTCCCGGACGCCGTGCTGGCCCAGCTCGGGTCGCGCGTCCAGCACCAGCTGCGGGCCCACACCCCCAACGACGCCAAGGCGCTCAAGGCCACCGTCAACACCTACCCCGGCGGCCTCTACGACGACCTCGGTGCGGTGATCACCGGCCTCGGCATCGGCGAGGCCGTCGTCACCGTGATGAACGAGCGCGGCGCCCCGACCCCCGTCGCCTGGACCCGCCTGCGCGCCCCCGAGTCGCTGATGGGCCCCGGCGACCCCGCGACGATGCAGGCCACGGTCACCGCCAGCCCCCGGCACGCCAAGTACGCCGCCGCCGTCGACCGCGAGAGCGCCCGCGAGAAGCTGGCCGCCCGGCTCGAGGAGGGTGCGCGCAAGAAGGCCGAGGAGGACGCCGCCGCCGCCCGCGCCGAGGAGGCCGAGAAGGCGGCGAGGTCGGAGCGCACCGGCGCCGGCCGGTCGACGTCCTCGGGCGGCACGCGCAAGCCCGCCCGGAAGGACGACGGCATCGTCCACGACGTCGTCACCTCGGGCGCCTTCAAGGACTTCGTGCGCACCGCCGCCCGGGAGATCGCCCGCGGCATGTTCAAGACCGGCCGGCGCTAGACCCGGGGCCCAGCCGCGAGAGCCTCGGAGCCCGCTCCGCCCCGGTGAGGTGGGGTCGTGTGCCTCAGAGCGGTGCGTGGACCGGCGTGAGGAACACGACCGACTCCGAGCCGGTCAGGCGGTCCAGCGCACGGACTCGTCGACGAAGTCGGCGAGGGCGTGGACGCCGCGCAGGTCGGTCCGGGTGTCCATGAGCCGGGTCAGGCTCTGCGAGTGGCGGGTCTTGAGGGCGTCCCGGGCGGCGCGACGCTGGTCGAGCTCGGCGGCCTGGGAGGTGTTCGTCGTGGTCATGGACCAAGCGTGCGGGGCGAAGTTCTCCGGCAGGTTGACGCTGGGTTACAGGCATGTCTCCTGTGTTGTGACGTGCGCGACGGGGATCGTCCGGTGGACGTCGGTCGGTCGTGTGCCGGTCGTCTGCTGGTCGCCGTCCGGTCGTCTGCCCGGTCGTCCTCGGGTCGTGGGTCGTCGGTGGGCCGGTCGGTGGGCCGGTCGGTGGGTCGCTGTCCTGGGGCTGGGTCGCCGAGGTCGCTCACCTGGTCGCGACGCGCCTGTTGCGACCTCGTTCCTCGGTCGCGAGGCTCGCTCGACCTTCACCGGCCCACGCTCGTCGCTCGTTCCTCGCGACGAGCTGCCGGCGAACTACAGGCTCGGGTCGGTCCAGGCGGTCTGGAGGGCCTCGACACCGCGCTCGCGGGTGATCAGGCGGCCGCGGCCGGGCGGCATCGGCGAGGGACGCAGATTGCCGAGCAGGGGACCCTCGTCGGGGCTGCCCGACAGCATGAGCTGCGGCATCGCGAGGTCGCGGATCGACTGGATCACCGGCTCGTACAGCGCGCGCGACGCACCACCCGAGCGGCGGGCGATCAGCACGTGCAGACCGACGTCGCGGGCCTGGGCCAGCAGGGGCTGCAGCAGCGCGACCGGCGAGGTCTGCTGGGTGGCGACCAGGTCGTAGTCGTCGACGACCACGAACACCTCCGCGCCGGTCCACCACGAGCGGCTGCGCAGCTGCTCGGGCGTGACGTCCGGACCGGGGATCCGGCTCTCGAGGTAGGCGGCGAGGTCCTTGATCGCCGGCTGCGCCTGGGTGGCGGAGGTCAGGTAGTTGAGCAGGTACTCCTCGGGCACCTCGCCCAGCAGCGAGCGTCGGTAGTCGACGACGACCAGCTGCGCCTCCTTCGGCGTCCGGGTGCGCATCACCTCGTGCAGGTGGGTGCGCAGGAAGGCGCTCTTGCCGGAGCCGCCGTCGCCGAGCAGCAGCAGGTGCGGCTCCGTGTCGGGGTTGACCGAGACCGGCGCGAGCTCCTTCTCGTTGATGCCGAGGTAGAGCCGGCCCGCGGCCGGCTCGGTCGCGCCCTCGCCGCTCGTGGTGACGCCGGCCATCTCGAGGACCCGGTCGAGCTCGATCCTCTCCGGCAGCAGCCGCAGCTTGGGCCCGGCAGGACCCTTCCACGCGGCGCTGACCTTGGCGATGAGGTGGTCGACGCCGTCGCCGAGGGTGGCCGCGGTCGGGTCGCCGTCGATGCGGGGCAGGGCCCCCAGGAAGTGCAGCTTGCCCGGCACCAGCCCGCGGCCGGGCCGTCCGGCCGGCACGAGCTGAGCCACCTTGCGGTCGATCTCGGAGTCGAGCGCGTCACCGAGCTTGAGCTCGAGCCGGGTGCCCAGGACGTCGCGCATCGCGGCCCGGAAGTCGGCCCAGCGGGCCGCGCCGGCCAGCAGGTGGAGCCCGAACGTCAGGCCGCGCGAGGCCAGCGTCTGGATCGACAGCTCGAGGTCGTCGAAGTCGGAGCGCAGGGTGCTCCACCCGTCGATGACCAGGAACACGTCGCCGTAGCCGTCGTCGGCGCGACCCTGGGCCCGCCGGGAGCGGTAGGTCTCGATGGAGTCGATCCCGTTGGCGCGGAAGTACGCCTCGCGCCGGTCGACGACGCCCTGCACCTCCGCCACGATCCGGCGGACGACGTCCGGCTCGGACCGGGTGCCGACCCCCGCGACGTGCGGGAGCGAGCTCAGCGGCGTGAACGTGCCGCCGCCGAAGTCGAGGATGAAGAACTGCGACTCGAGCGGGGTCGTGGTCAGCGACATGCTCGTCACGATGGAGCGCAGCACCGTGCTCTTGCCGCTGCGAGGCCCGCCGACGACGGCGACGTGGCCGCCGGAGCCGGCGAGGTTGACCGTGAGGGTGTCGCGACGCTGCTCGCGCGGCCGGTCGACGGTGCCGAGCGGCACGGTCAACCCGCCGAGCGCACGCCACTGCGGCGAGATGAGGCCGAGCTGCGGGTCCTCGACCAGGTCGGGCATCAGCCGGTCGAGCGTGTCGGGGTCGTCGAGCGGCGGCAGCCACACCTGGTGCGCTGCCATCCCGTGGCCCTCCATGTGGTCGACCGCGACGTCGAGCAGGGACTCCTGCGACTCCGTCGGAGCGACCACCTCCGGCTCCGGCTCGGGCTCGTTGGTCTCGAGCGAGAGCACCTCGGAGATCGTGAACGGCAGGATGCCGCGGACACGGCCGCCCTCGTCGCGGGGCAGCGGACGGCGTCCGCTGGCCGGCGGACCCGACACGTAGGCCGCCTTGAACCGGGTCATCGTCGTCGGGTCGGGCTTGAGGTAGCCGAGACCGGGGACGGCGGGCAGCTCGTAGGCGTCCGGGACGCCGAGCACGGCCCGCGACTCCTGGGCGCTGAAGGTGCGCAGGCCGATCCGGTAGGAGAGGTGCGACTCCAGGCCGCGGAGCCGGCCCTCCTCCAGGCGCTGCGACGCCAGGAGCAGGTGCAGCCCGAGCGAGCGGCCCAGGCGGCCGATCGCCACGAAGAGGTCGATGAACTCGGGCTTGGCCGACAGCATCTCGGTGAACTCGTCGACGACGATGAACAGCGACGGCAGCGGGGCCAGGTCCTCGCCGGCGGCGCGGGCCTTCTCGTAGTCGCGGATCGAGGCGAAGTTGCCGGCCTCGCGGAGCAGCTCCTGGCGCCGCACCATCTCGCCGGACAGGGCGTCCTGCATGCGGTCGACCAGGGTCAGCTCGTTGGCGAGGTTGGTGATGACCGCGGAGACGTGCGGCATCTCCGCCATCCCCGCGAAGGTCGCGCCGCCCTTGAAGTCGACGAGCACCATGTTGAGCTGCTCGGGGGAGTGGGTCATCGCGAGACCGAGCACCAGCGTGCGCAGGAACTCGGACTTGCCCGACCCCGTCGCGCCGATGACCAGGCCGTGCGGCCCCATGCCCTGCTGGGCGGACTCCTTGATGTCGAGGTGGACCAGCGCGCCGGACTCCCCGAGGCCGATCGGCACCCGGAGCCGGTCACGCGCCGGCCGCAGCCGCCAGGCCGCCGACGGCTCGAAGGTGCGGACGTCGCCGAGACCGAGCAGGTCCATGAAGTCGCTCGGACCGGTGATCTCCCCGGGGTTGCCGTCGGAGGGGCCGGTGACCGTCACGCTGTGCAGCGGCGTCAGCCGGCGCGCGAAGGCCTCCGCGGTGCTGGTGTCGCACTGGTCGGCCTTGGCGCGGATCGGCTCCTCGCGCAGCCGGAGCGCCTCGACGGGGACGAACCCGGCGGCGTCGGGCTCGCCCATGAGCTGCAGCCGCAGCCGGGTGGAGTCCTCGAGCTCGTTCCACCGGGTGGGCAGGTCGAGCACGGTGACGCCGTGCAGCCCGTCGGGCGGGACGACGTGGTTGCCGGGCGGCAGCTCGACGCCGTCGGTGACGAGGAGGATGTGCGGGGTCGAGGCGCGCTCGTCGGCACCGAACCGGGGGCGCTCGCTGAGGTCCGGCGGCAGCAGCGACGCGAGGTCGCTGAGCGACGTGGTGACCATCCGCATCGGTCCGACGGCGTCGGTCATCTCCTGGCTGAGGGCGTGGGGGAGCCACTTGACCCAGTCCCAGTGCGCCAGGTGCTCGTCGGAGGAGAGGACGGCGACCGCGAGGTTGTCGGGCGACTGGAACGCCGTCGCCGAGCAGATGATCGCGCGGGCCAGGGCGCGGGCGTGCTCCTCGGCGCCGCAGATCTCGATCCGGTCGAAGGCGCGCAGGTCGATGGACGCCGGCAGGTCCGGCTGGGTGCGGTGGACGACGAGCAGCCGGTGCAGCGCCGACGCGGCCGCCGGGTCGACGTCGTCGATGGGCGCGCTCTCGGGCGGCACCAGCTCGAGGGCGAGCGGCTGGGAGCACAGGCCGTAGCGCACCTGCAGGAACCGGGCGTCGGTGGAGGAGTGCTCCCACACCCGGGTGCGTTCCTCGGCCAGGGAGGGCAGGGCGCTCGGGTCGGGGTGGTGCCACGTCAGCGCCCGGCGCTGCTGGCTGGCGGCGTCGCGGGCCATCGTGCGGATGGTGGTGAGGTAGCGGAGGTACTCGGTGCGCGACCCCGTGACCTGCTGGGCGCGCTGCTTCCGCTGCCGGTCGATCTGGACGATGATGAAGCCGATCGTCGCCAGCAGGAACATGCCGGCCGCCAGGAAGCTCTTGCCGCCGCCGCCCGCGGCCCCGCGGCCGCCCATGGTGGCGACGAGCACGATCGAGCCCATGCTGCCGAGCATCGGGATGGCGTTCATCGCGACGCCGGCGGCGCCCTCGTTGGGCTGCAGCTGCGGCGGCGCCTGGAGCACGATCTGCCCGCTCGGCATCTCCGGCTGCTCGGTGCGGGACCCCCGGAGCGTGGGTGCCGCCGGCGCGACCGCGGCCGCGCCGCGCGCCGCGCGCCGTCCGGGCGCCGGCGGTGGCGCGGGCGGTGCGGCCGGTGCCGGCGCCCGGCCGGGCGCCGGTGGCGCACCCGGCGGGCCGCTCGTGGCGGGTCCGCCCCGCGGTCGGGGTGCCTGGTTCGGCGTACTGGTCACGCGGTCCGCCCCATCGTCGTCCGGTCCGTTCCCCGGGATCCGTTGCCGTCCGTCGCCCCGCGGACTGCTGATGATAGGCAGCACCGGAAACGGGTACTACTGTGCCCGTGAGCGAGCGTCGTGTGTGCCAGCAGCCCGTCCGCACGACGTGCGGGCCCGGGCCTCGCCCGTCGAGGACGACCTGGGAGGCCCGGTGAGGGGAACGAGCAGTGCGCCCGACGTCCTCTCGCTGAGCGTGCACGGCCCGGTCGGGGTCCTCGACCTGCACGTGCCGGCGGAGGCATCGGGGGTCGACGTCGCGACGGAGTACTCACGTCAGGCCAACCTCCCCTCCGTGCCGGCGCTCTACACGCGTCTGGGCCACCCGTTGCCGCCGGACGGCGTGCTGTCCGAGATGGGCATCGTCACCGGCGCGGTCCTCGTGGCCACCACCGACGCTCCGCCGCCCGCGGCGGGTCGACGCGGCCGGCACGACCGGGGCCCGGTCCGGCGCCTCGAGGCCGGTCCGCTCTCGGCCCTGTGGTGCACCGTCGCCGTCGTCGTCGCCCTGCTCGGCGGCTGGCTGGCCGCGTGGCTGCCCGAGTCCGACGACCTGCGTGAGCCCGCCGTCGTGGTGCTCCTCGCCGCGGCGGTCCTCGGCGCGCTCCCGATCGGCCCGCTCGCCGTGCACCGGGTGCTCGCCGTGCCGGCGTTCGCCGGGGCCGCCGCCTTCGCCATCGCCTGGGACCCCGCGCCCGAGCGGTTGCCGACGATCCTGGGCGTGGCCGGGCTCGCCGCGGCCGTGGTCGCCGCGGTCGCGCGCGCGCTCGACCAGCCCGGGGAGGAGGGGCTGCGGATCTGGATGGTCACCGGGGTCTCGCTCTTCGTCGTCACCGGCCTCGCGGCGCTGACCGGCGTCCCGAACCAGGTCGTCTGGGCCGTCCTGCTCGTCGTGGCGATGCTCGCCGCCCGCTTCGTGCCGGTGCTCGCCGTCGACGTCCCCGACCAGTACCTGCTCGACCTCGAACGGCTCGCCGTCACCGCCTGGTCGGCCCGCGACCGCCCGGTCGGACGACGCGGGCGCACCGTCGTGCCCCGGCAGGCGGTCGTCGCGGTCGTCGCCCGTGGCTCGCGGATCGTCACCGCGGCGTGCGTGGCGATCTGTCTCGTCGCCACCACCTCGGCGGTGATGCTGCTGCGCGACACCTCCGTCTGGATCGACGTCGTCGGGGCGCGCTGCGAGGTGGGCCTGGCCGGCGGTGGCCTGCTCCTGGCCGCCCGCAGCTACCGCCACGCAGCCGCGCGCACCCTCCTGCGGGTGGCCGGGCTGACCTGCTGGCTGGCGCTGCTCGTCGTCCTGGTCCCGGCGCTGGGCCCGACGCAGGCGACGCTCGTGACGTTCGGCTCGATCGCGGCGGGCGCGCTGATGCTCCTGGTCGGCGTCGCGCTCGGACGCGGCTGGCGCTCGGCGTGGTGGGCCCGCCGGGCCGAGGTCGCCGAGTCGATCTGCGGGGCCTTCGCGCTCGCGTCGGTGGTGCTCGCCGCGGGGACGATCCCGTTCCTGTGGGATTTGACAGGCTGATGTTTACGGGTTTTTCGCCCGGGTATCAGCCTCACTGTCCCGCTCGAAGGTCCTGAGCGGCAGAGATCAACACCTACCCACCCCTTCTCGGGCGGCGCTGCCGTCGGGATCGAAAAGGAGACTGAAGCATGTCTTTTGGAGCTGGCGAGTACGGACAGGGTGATGGAACCCTCAGCCGCGGAGCAGGCATGGTGCGCGACGCGATGACCGACTTCACCACCATCAGCAACCGCCTGACCGACCAGATCGCGGCCGTGCAGGGCAAGTGGGGCGGCCAGGGCGCAGCGGCGTTCTTCGTCCTGCACCAGTCGTGGACGGAGAAGCAGGGCATCATCGTGAAGGCCCTCAACGACTTCGCCGACCACCTCGGCGTCACCGAGAACATCAACCTGACCCAGGACGACGACGTGCGGGGCAACGTGACGCTCCTCGAAGCCCGTCTCGGCAACTGACCCCACCCCACGAACTGACGAGAAGGAGCACACACACCATGGGACTCGATGGAATCCGCGTCAACCACGGCGCTCTCGACCAGGCCTCGGCCGACATGTACAAGACCGTCCAGGACATCGACGAGCGCCTGAACCGCCTCGAGAGCGAGCTGGAGCCGCTCCGCAGCCAGTGGGGTGGTGACGCCCAGGTCGCCTACGCCCACGCCAAGCGCACGTGGGACGACGCCATCCTCCAGATGCGCAACCTGCTCGACGACAGCCAGCGCACCGTCTTCCAGAGCAACCAGGACTACAAGGACGCCGACAAGCGCGGCGCCGCGATGTTCCAGTGAATCGTCCGCCCCGGCACCCGGTCTCGCACTGAGCACCGCGCCGGGGACGACGAGGGGTCGACACCGTCGGGTGTCGGCCCCTTCGTCGGTGTCACCATGGCACCCCGTCACCCGGCCGCCGGCCCGGTGCTCCGGATCGTGAGGGAGAGCAGATGAGTCAGGCCTCGGTCAGCGCGTCCGGGCTGGTGCGTGTCACCGTCTCGTCCGGGACCCGGCGGGTCGACCTGGTGCTGCCCGGCGCCGTGCCGGTCGCCGAGCTGGTGCCCGAGCTGGCCCGCAGCGTCGGGCTCCTCGACTCCGCCACGGTCTACGGCGGCTACCGGCTCGTCACCTCCGAGGGCCGACGGCTGGAGGGCGACTCCGGGTTGACGCTGCAGGGCGTCGACGACGGCTCGGTCATCAGCGTGACCGCCGGCATCGACGAGCCCGACCCGCCGGTCTACGACGACGTCGTCGAGGCGATGACCGACGTCGTCGAGCACGAGCTCAAGCCGTGGGCGCCCGCCGCCGGGCGTCGTACCGCCCTCGCCGCCGCCGCCATGTTCATGGCGCTGGGCGCGACGACCCTGTTCATCCAGGGCACCGAGCTGTCGGCGTACGCGACGGCGATCGTGGCCGGTGCGCTGGTCGCCGGGGCGATCGTCCTCTCCCGCGCCCAGGGCGAGCCCGAGGCCTCGGTCACCGTCGCCTGGATCGGGGTCGGGTACGCCGCGGTCGCCGCCCTGATGTTCGCCGCCGACGAGGCAGACCTGATCGGGTCGAGCGGCACGTGGAGCGAGCGCGCCGAGCAGCTCGTCGGCGTCGGCGGGATCTGGGTGGGCACGGCCTGCGCCGCCGTCGGCGTCGTCTGCCTGATCGGCCTCGGCCCCGGCCGCACCCTGCTGACGCCCGCCGTCGTGGTGGGCGCCGTCCTCGCGGTGTGCGGCGTCGTCGTCGACGGGACGTCGATCGAGCCCGGCGTGCTCCTGGTCTGCATCCTCACGTTCGTGGTGCTCGTCGGGAGCATCTTCCCGTGGCTCGCGCTCGGGGTGACCGGCACGACGGTCGACCAGCTGTACTCGGCGGCCGACATCACCGCCGACCCCGACGACATCGACCCCGCCCGGGTCGCCGCCGACGCCCGGGTGGCGCACGAGATCCTCGTGGCCATCTCGGCCACCGTCGGGATCCTGCTGGTGCTCGTCGCCCCCCTCGCCGTCGACCGGGGGCTCCTCGGCACGCTGCTGGCCACGATGGCCTGTCTCGTCGTGATGTTCCGGACCCGCCAGTACCGCACGGGCTCCGAGGTGCTGGTCGGCCTGACCTCCGGCATCGCCGGCCTCGTCACGGTGGCCGCCTCGACGCTGGCGCGCTGGCCCGACTGGCACCCGACCGTCGCCGTCGTCCTCGCCGGGGCCGGTGCGCTGCTGCTCGCGCTCACCCTGCTGCCGTCGGGACCGTCGGTGCGCCGCGGCCGGTTCGGCGACCTCGTCGAGACGATCTCCCTGCTCGCGCTGCTGCCGCTGCTGGTGCTCGCGATCAACGTCACGATCGACCTCCCCTGACCCATGGCCACCAAGAAGGACCTCGTCGAGGCCTACTCCTTCAGCCGTCGCCGCCTGGTGACCGCGTTCGTCTCGGGCGCGCCCGGCGGCCGTGAGGTCGAGCCCAACCGACCCGGTCGCACCATCGTCGGCGGGCTCGCGCTCGCCCTGCTCATCGTCGCCGGCGGCGCGGTGCTCGGCGTCCTGAAGTCGCCGTCCACCGTGGAGTGGGACAACGAGGCCCTGATCAGCGACAAGGACACCGGCGCCACCTACCTGCTGCTCAAGGGCGCCGACGAGGAGACCGAGCTCCGTCCCCTGCAGAACATCACCTCGGCCATGCTTATCCTCGGCTCCGACCTCGAGCTGGAGGAGGTCCGGGGCGACGAGTTCGAGCGCGACCGGGGCGCACCGATCGGCATCCTCGGGGCGCCGGCGAGCCCGCCGGAGACCTCCAGCCTGATCCAGGACGGGTGGACGGCCTGCACCGGAGCCGGCGGTGGGTCCGGCATCAAGATCGACATCGCCGAGCAGAGCTCGGTCGAGCCCACGCCCGACACCAGCTTCGTCGTGCGCACCCCGAAGGGCGCGGTCTACCTGATCGCGCAGTCGGCGGTCGGCGCCGAGCGCGGGGAGCGCGCCTACGTCTACCCGGTCCCGGGCGGGCCGATGCGCGACGCGATCCTCCAGGCCGTCGCGGGCACCGGGGCCGGCCCGGCCGCCGTCGAGGTCCCCGACTCCTTCATCACGCTGTTCCCCCAGGGGCGCGCCCTCGAGCTCGCGACGTTCGGGCTGACGAAGGCCGACCTGAAGACCCCGTGGGTCGACGCGGACCGGGTGCCGGAGGCGGCCGCCGAGAAGGCCGAGGTCGGCGACCTGCTCGTCGTGGGCGGCGACACCACCTACCTGTTGACCACCGAGGGCACGCTCAAGCTCGACGCGTTCTCGCTCGCGGTCTACCGTCAGCTCCCGCGGCCGGCCAAGGACCAGCTCAAGGTGATCGAGGTCGAGCAGTCACCGCCGGGGGCGCTGCCGAACTTCGCCGACGTCCAGGGCGCCAGCTGGCCGACCGACACGACCACGCTGCCCGCTCCCCGGCAGCTGTGCGCCCAGCTCGACGTGCCCGGCGGGCAGCCCGGCGTGCTGCTCGGCACGACCACCGACGGCAGTCCGGCCTCGGCCGAGGACATCGCGCTCACCGGGGTCGACGTGCGGGTCGACCCCGGCCACGGGGCGTTCGTCTGGGCCGGCGACTGGCTCGACGACGACTCGTCGGCGCCGGTGCTGGTCGACGACCGCGGCTACCAGAACCCCGTCGGGCCGGGCGCCGAGCAGGCCAACCTCGGCTACGGCGACGTCGACAAGATCGTGGTGCCGCAGCAGTGGATCACGTTGCTCAGGCGCGGCGTGCCGCTCACCATCGACGCCGCGCGCTGCCCGCCGGCCTCCGGCGACCCGGGGCCGACGTCGTGCTCCTGAGAAGCGCGGCGGCGCTCCTCGTCGTGACGCCCGCGGTCGCGCTGGGCGTGGTGCTCGCCCCGTCCGCGCCCGCGTACGCCGACCCGGGCAGCGACTGCCGGGAGATCAACACCTCCGACACCACCAGCACGGCCGCCACCGACCCGAGCCTGCCGATGGAGCGGCTGCGGATCGCCGAGGCCCAGGAGCTCGCCACGTCGATCAGCGGCCGGGCGCCGGGCGAGGGCGTGGGCATCGCGGTGCTCGACTCCGGGGTGGCCGACGTCCAGCGGGAGGGGACCTCCGTGATCCCCCGGATCGCGCCGACGGCGCCACGGACCAGCCGGCTCGCCGAGCACGCCAGGACCGACGCGGTGGAGTCCTACCACGGCACCGCGATGGCCAGCGTGATCAATGGCCGGGAGGACGCCGACTCCGGCCTCGTCGGGATCGCGCCCGCCGCCCGGGTCTACGACCTCCAGGTCTACGACACCGACGGCGACGACGACGACCTCAAGCAGCTGACCCTCGAGGGCGTCGTCGCCGGCCTCGAGGACATCGTCGGCCTCGTCGGGCCGGGCCCCGACCAGGTCCAGGTCGTCAACCTCTCCCTGAGCGTGCCCGAGGACACCGACGCGCTCGACCGGGCGGTGCGCGCGGTGACCGACCGGGGAGCGATCGTGGTGGCCTCCTCCGGCAACCGGCCCACCGAGGACGACCCGGGCAACCCGCTGGGTGCCTACGAGCCCGGCGAGGACAACGCGGACGACGTCTGGCCGGCCGGCTACGCCAAGGGCGACCGCAACCCCCGGGTCATCGCCGTCGGCACCACCACCGACGCCGAGCTCGAGGACCCGTCCGACCCACGCGGGGTGCTCAGCTCGGCCATCGACGTCGCCGTGCCGACGTACGGCGCGGTGGCCTACGCCGTGAACGGCAACACCTGCTCCCTCTCGGGGTCCTCGACGTCGGTGGCCGCGGCGGAGGTCTCCGGCGTGCTCGCGCTGCTCATGTCGGCCTACCCCGACGACACCCCCGAGCAGACCATCGCGCGCCTCGAGTCGACCGCGACGGGAGGGTCCCCGCGCGGGGACGCGGCACCCGACAAGGTGCTCGGCCGCGGCATCGTCCAGCCGGTCAACGCCCTCACGAGCCCGATCCGCCCGAGCCGCGACGGTGCGCTCCCGGCCAGCGGCACGCGCGAGCAGGCGGTGCCGCCGGCCCCGCTGCCCGTGCCGCAGCCCGACGTCCTCGCCGGCACCCGCCGCGACGCCGTCTGGTGGGGTCTCGTGGGTGGCGGGACGCTGGTGGTCGCGATGCTGCTGCGACCGGTGCTCTCGCGCCGCCGCCGCTGAGCGCCGCGGACCTGCCGCCTCCCGCCTGACGTCAGCGTTAACGCACGGCGCCCAGGACGTCACCTGCGTTAACAGCACGGGAGAACGCTGGTAACCGGACGTTCCTAGCGTCGGGGCGACGGAACGACCCTCGGCCGTCGCACACGACAGGAGACGCCGTGCAGGTCACCACCTCCACGCGCTGGCGCCGATGGGCCATGGTGCCGCTGCTCGCGGCCCTCGCCCTCCCGGCGGCAGCACCCACGCAGGCATCAGCCGCCCCCGCCACCTCGTCGGCGGACGCCGACGAGCTGGTCCTTCCCGACCCGATGGAGCGGGGCGACCTCACCCCGCTGACCATCCAGGAGACGAAGCTGGGCACGGTGGCCCTGCAGGAGCCCGACTCCGGTGGCGCCGCGCCCGCCGTCGGGACGGTGTCCGCGCCCGAGAACATCGAGATCCGCGGCTCCCTGTACTACCCGGACCCGGCCGAGCGCACCGAGCCCTCGCCCCTGATCGTGCTGGTGCACGGCAACCACGGCTCCTGCGACAGCCCCGCCGCCGAGAACGACACCGCGCTCCTCAGGTGCGGCCAGTTCAAGCGCAACGAGGCCGGCTACGCCTACCTGGGCGAGAACCTCGCGACCTGGGGCTACACGGTCTTCTCCCTGTCGCAGGACCAGCTGATGATGCGCCAGGACAACCCCAAGAGCAAGGGCATGCACCAGCGCCGGCTGCTCATCGCGGCGACCCTCGACGCGCTGAGCAAGGCCAACACGGCCACCGGCCTGGACGGCGTCCCGTCGGCGGACCTCGGCACCACCCTCTCCGGACACCTCGACCTGACCCGGATCGGCCTGATGGGCCACTCCCGGGGCGGCGACGCGGTCACCAGCTTCATGGACTACAACCGGATCCGCACCGACGGGCCGCGCTACCCGCTGCGCGGCGTGATCTCGCTGGCCCCCGTCGACTACGAGCGCAAGGCGCCGTACGGCACGCCGTACATGACGATCCTGCCGTTCTGCGACGGTGACGTCTCGAACCTGCAGGGCGCCCGGTTCTTCGAGCGCAGCCAGTACGTCGACGGCACCGACCCGTTCCCGCGGATCCAGTCGTCGCAGCTCGGCGCGATCCACAACTGGTACAACACCGTCTGGTACGCCGACGGCGGCGCGGACGGCCAGAACAACAACGACGCCGCGTGCGGCAACTCGACGCCGTTCTCGACGCCCGCCGCGACCAACGTGCACCCGAACAACCTGCGCCTGAGCGGTGCCGCGAGCTACACCGACCCGGCGCAGAACTACGTGATCGACAACTCCGCGACCTACGACCCCGAGGTCAACACCAAGATCTCCGGCGACGCCGAGCGGATGGGCGACCAGGAGAAGATCGGCCTGGCGACGATGGCGGCCTTCTTCCGTCGCTACGTCGGCGGTGAGGGCGCCTTCGAGCCGTACATGACCGGCGAGCTCTCCGACACCGAGTCGCACCGGCAGATCCCCGACACGGCCTGCCCGACGAGCGAGTCCGGCACCCGGATCGGGTGCGAGGAGTACGTGTCGACCAGCTACTTCCCGGCCGCGACGGAGCGGGTCGACCTGATCCGACCGGAGATCGAGAACCCCCTCGGCCTGAACGCGCTCGGTGACACGCTGAGCGGGTCCGGGTTCGCGAACCCCTACCTCGACAACGGTGCGGTCTCGCCGCGGCCGAGGACCACCGCGGGCGGCTACGACTGGTGCAACCCCGAGCCGGACGACTTCGCCCCGGCGCAGCTCGGCAAGGGCACCCAGCCGACCGCCGCCAAGGCGTGCCCGCTGCCCGGCAAGGCCGCGCTCGGTGGCCAGAACGGCGTCCGCGAGAACGCCCCGGTCAACCACTCCTACGGCCGCCAGCTGGCGCTGGCGTGGGAGGAGGGCACGACGGCCGAGCTCACCGCCGAGATCCCGGCCGCGTCCAGCGACCTGAGCGGTCTCGAGGCCCTCGCGATGGGCGCGGACGTCAACTTCTTCGACCTCCGCAACCCCGGGGCCGACAACCGGGGCGACAGCACCCGGACCGGCACGAGCCCGAGCTGGGCCTACCCGAACGAGCTCCCGACGTCGTACGACCCCGCCTCGACGACCCAGGACTTCATCATCGCCCTCACCGACACCGCGGGGAACGAGGCCACGGTCCACGCCGGCGACGAGCGGTGGGGCAACGCCCTGCACATGTCCACCGGCACGAACACGCCCAACACCCACATCGTCCTCGACCAGATCCGCGTCCCGCTGAGCGAGTTCGCGGCCCAGGGCGTCGACCTCGGCTCGCTCGCGCAGGTGCAGCTGCGGTTCGGCGACGACGGCACCCCCGCCTCCGGGTCGATCCAGCTGGCCGACGTCCGGTTCCAGGAGGCCGTGTCGGACGGCGCGATGGTGCTCTCCGACGGGACCGCGCTCGACCAGGGCGCCGGCTCCGGCCCCCCGGCCACCGGCCCCGACCCGGCCGAGGTGATGGCGGCCTACGACAACACCGCCGGCAACGTGAAGCTCAAGGACACCGTCGCCGACCCGTACTCGAACACCGCCTGGGTGGTCGACGACGACGGGGCACAGTGCCCGGCGGCGGGCTTCACCTCGATCCAGGACGCCGTTGACCACGCATCGCCGTGGGACACCGTCGTGGTCTGCGAGGGCACCTACGAGGAGGCCTCGACCCCGGTCTCCGGGCCGGGCAACCCGGTGTCCACCGGTGCTCGCAACGGCCTGACCATCACCAAGCCGCTCAAGATCAAGGGAGCCGGCGCCGACAAGGTCACGATCATGCCGAAGCAGTCGATCGACTCGCTCGAGGGACTCAGGCCGTACCTGCGCGACGGTGGCGGCAACGTCGTCACGGTCTCGCGCCAGTCCCTCGGCGCGACCGACACCAACGAGATGTTCGTCGACATCTCCGGGGTCACGGTCACCTCCGGTGAGACCTGGGCCGAGGCGGGCATCGCCTACTTCGGGGCCGCTGGACGGGTCTCGCAGAGCGTGGTCGGCCCGATGCGGGCGGCCACGTCCGCCGCCGACCTCGCCGACCACCCGCACGGCTGGGGCATCGTGAAGACCGGGGTGATCCAGGGCTCCGGGACCGGCACGGTCGAGACCGAGCTCACCGTCGACGACAGCCTCGTCACCGGCTACCAGACCGGCGGCATCCTGTTCGACGGCGCCAAGGGCGCGGACGCCGCGCCAGCCACCACCGTCCGCACCGGCATCGAGCAGCACGGCTACGTGACCGACACCGTGGTCCGGGGTCGCCCGAACGGCGTCTTCCCGCAGACCGGCGTGCACTACACGAGCGGATCCGACGGCTTCGTGCGGACCAGCCGGATCACCGGGAACTACTTCCGGCCCGACCCGACCCGGTCCTACGGGATCCTGCTCACCGACGCCCGGACGGAGGTCGCCGGTGCGCTGACGGCCTCGGGGGTCGCCCTCACCGGCAACGGCTGGGCCGTCTACAACGCCACCGCCGACGGCACGGCGGTCCGGACCGGCGCCCCGTTCGTCACCACGTCGAGCTACTTCGGCCCGGTCGCCCCGGTGGCCGGGGGCCCGGCCGACCCGGACACCGGCGCCGAGGCGATCTCGGGCTCGAGCTCGGTGACGCTGACCTCGCGGGTCTCGACCACGCCCGGCACCGTGCCGACGACGTACGGCGCCGTGCCGGACGCGGCTCCGTCGGCGGCCGTCGTCGACCCCCTGGGCGGCTCGGTGGTGGCCGTCGGCGAGACGGTGACCCCGCTCGTCCGGGCCCGCGACGACGTCGCGATCGCCTCGACGAGGCTGCTGGCCGACGGAGTCGCGGTGGGCACGTCCCAGCGGGCACCGCACGCCTTCAGCTGGACGCCGGCGGCGACGGACGCCGGGAGGACCGTCACCCTCACCGCGGTCGCGACCGACTCGTCGGGCCAGCAGACGACCTCCGCGCCGCTCACCGTGACGGTCTCCGACGTGCCGGTCGAGCCGCCGGCCCCGGTGCGGCCGACCGTCAAGGTCACCGGCGTCTCGAAGGCCAGGAAGAAGGGCACCGCGGTCGTGCGGGCCACGGTGAGTGCCGCCGGCACGGTCCGCCTGACCGGCGCCAAGGTCGCGACCTCCACCGCGACGACGACCGGGGCGGGCAGCGTGCGGCTCCCGGTGTCGGTCAAGCCCCGGTACCGCGCGGCACTGCGCCGCCAGGGCCGGCTGTCGGTGGTCGTCCGGGTGACCGTCACCTCGGCCGGCGGCACCGCGACCGTCGCGCGGACCGTGGTGCTGGTCCGGAGGAGGTAGGACCGACGCGATCCGGGTGAGGGACCCCGGCGACCGCCGGGGTCCCTCGTCGGCTCGGGCCGGCTCGGGCCGGCTCGGGTCGGCTCGGGCCGGCTCAGGCCTGCTCGGACGACGTGCGGGTCGGGCAGTCCGCGTTGGTGCAGACCCGCTCGTCGGGGGTCGAGTCGCCGTCGCCGACGTAGCCGTCGGGGTCCCCGACCGGGCCGCCGGCGTCCTCGACCCCCGTGCGGGCGCGGAGCTCGACGCGCGAGCCGCAGACCGAGCAGGGGGCGGTGTCGAAGTACATGGTTCCTCCAGGGTTCGGCGGGTCGGGCGGTCGGGTCAGGCGGACGGGTCGGGCATCGTGCCCGGCGCGCCGAGGACGACGACCTCGACGTCGCGGTCGACGTAGCGGGCGGCCACGGGCAGGTGCAGGCGCTCGACCAGCAGGCGCTGGGCCTCGGGGCCGTCGAGCACCCAGCCGTCGATGTCGTGGCGCCAGTGGCACAGCACGACCACGCCGTCGGCGGCCAGGCTCGCCGCCACGCGGTCGGCGACGGCCTCGACGTCGCGCGGGCTGAGGAAGTAGAGGACCTCGGACAGCACGACCAGGTCGAAGCGCCCGTCGGGCCACCCCCCGGGCACGTCGGCCAGCACGGTGCGGACGCCGTCCAGGTCGCGCAGGCGGGCCTCGGCGCGCCCGAGCGCGGCGGGGCTGGAGTCGAGCGCGGTCAGCGCGTCGCACCGCGGGGCGAGGGCGGCGGCGAGGGCGCCCGTGGAGCAGCCGACCTCGAGCGCGGCACGGAACCGCTGGCGGGGCAGCGCCGCGAGGACGATGTCGCGCTTGCGGCGCTCGTACCAGCGGCGGTCGACGTCCCACGGCTCGTCGTGCTCGGCGTGCTCGCGGTCGAGGGCGTCGTCGACCGCCGGCTGTCGCACGAGGAGCTCGAGGTGGTCGTCGGCGGCGAAGTGGGCCAGGAGGTCGGGTCCGAGGAGCGTCTCGTCGCCCGGAGCGGGGGAGAGCGGCGCCACCTGGGTGCGGTGGGCGGCGATCGCCCGGGCCTTGCGGACGACGTCCTCTGGCTCGAGCCGGACGGCGACCAGGTCGTCCCACGGGGCGGCGTCCGGCTCGCCCCAGTGCCAGAACCAGACGGGGTACTCCACCAGGTCGGCCCCCGTACGGCGGGCGGCGGCCGCGGCGGCCCGGCCGGCCGCCTCGTGGTCGGGGTGGCCGTCGTGGCGCCACGGGGCGACGAGCAGCGTGCGACGGCCGTCGCCGACGTCCTGGACGAGGCGGGTGGTGAGGTCGTCCTGGTGGGCCGCGAGGTCGCCGTCCTCGACCCCCAGGAACAGCGGCTCCTCGGCGGGGCCGAGGGCGCGCCACGCCGTGCGGGACTCCGCGCGGCGCCGGCGGGCGAGCTCGTCCGGCGAGGTGGTGGGCGACCGGGGGTGACTGTGCTCGCCGGCGGTCGCGACGACCAGGGTGGCCGGGACGCCCCGCCGGTGGGCGAGGGCGGTGAGGCCGCCGGCGCCGAGGGACTCGTCGTCGGGGTGCGCGGCGACGACGACGACGCGCGCGTAGGCGGTGAGGTCCAGCAGGGGTGCGCCGGCGCGCGCGGGGTGGGCCCGCCAGCGGGCGGCGGGCGTCCCCGCGGCGGCGTGCGTGAACCCGGCGCTCACCATGCGCGGCTGTCGTCGGGCGCCCCGGCGACGGCCGCGCCGAGGGTGGCGTCGTCGCGCTCGGCGTGGTGCTGGCGCACGTAGAGGTGCAGGTCGGCGACCGCGGCGGCGTGCTCCGGCTCGCCGACGAGCGGGCCCGGCCCGAGGGCGTGGTCGCCGTGGCGCAGGACGGACTCGACGGCGCCGGCCACGACGGCGCGGACGCGCAGCGCCAGGACGGCGCCGGCCGGCCCGTCCGCCCGACCGGCGTCGACGTCGTCCGCGGCCTCGGCGAGGACGGCCCGCGCCGCGTGGAGGGTCCGGTCGACGGCGCCGAGGTGGGCGCGGCCCACCTGGTCGAGCTCGCGCTCCGCCGCCTGGCGCAGCAGCCGGCGTGCGACCCCGACCGCGCCGCCGTACCAGACCGCGGCGACGCCGATGCCGCCCCAGGCGAAGCCGTGGCGCTCGAGGTACCAGCCGGGTCCACCGACCGGCTCGGCACGGACGCCGGCGAGGTCGATCGGGGTGCTGACGACCTCGGGCAGGCCCCGGGCGACCCACGTGCCGCCGCCGGTGGTGACCCCGGGGGAGCGCAGGTCGAGCGCGAACAGGCCGCGGGCGTCGCCGATCCAGGCCGTCACGAGGGCGTGGCTCAGGCGCCCCGCGAGCGAGCACCAGGGCTTGGTGCCGTCGAGGACCCAGCCGTCCTCCGCCTCGCGCGCCTCGAGCCGGACCCCGGGGCCCTCGGCCGCGAAGACACCCCAGGTGGTGCCGGCGGGCACGTCGCGACCGTCGAGCTCGTCGAGGATCGCGACGGCGTCCAGGTGCGGCTCGAGGGCGCGGGCCACCTGCAGGTCGGTGGCGGCGACGGTGGCCATCGCCTCCCACAACGACCGGGTCGCGCCGCGACCGGGGCGGGGGAGCCGGTCCGACCACGCCGCTGCGAGGTCGAGCGCTCCGTCGACGTCCCGGCCGACGGCGGCGGCGCCGTCGGCGAGGGCCCGGAGGTCGGGGCCGTCGTCGGCGGCGGAGGGGCGGAGGCGGACGACACCAGGAATGGGGACCTCGCGGGTGGGTGAGGGGTGGGTGGGTAGCCCACTGAAGCACTGGACGGAGCGCGCGACGCCCCCCGCCCGGGTGGTCGCTTGACATTGTCCGTAACATCTACTGAGTTACTACAGTTAAGGACGCGGGAGGGTGGAGGCCACGATGGCGAAGCAGGGGCGGGACGCGGCGGCGGCCGAGGAGAAGCGACACCGGGACGCGATGCTCGAGCACACGACCAGGGTGGGCAGGCTGCTGGAGCGACGTGGCGACCTCGCCGGCGTCGTCGCGATGGCCGACCTGATCCACGAGTCGACGCGCTGGGCCGCCTGATCTGCCTCGGCGGACCGGTGGACGAACCGGTGGCCCGGGCGGGCGGGGAATGATCCTGCGGTCGCTTTTGTATTACGACCGTAAGATCAATCCGTTCCGGCCGTGTGGCCGGTCGAACCCAGGAGGAACCATGACCGACCTCGCCGGACAGACCGTGCTCGTCACGGGTGCCAACCGAGGGCTCGGACGCGAGCTCGTCGTCCAGCTGCTGGAGCGGGGCGTGGCCCGGGTGTACGCCGGTGCGCGCGACCCGCGGGCGATCGACGTCACCGACGGCCGCGTCGAGCCGCTCCGCCTCGACGTGACCGACCCGGCCTCCGTGGCCGCCGCCGCCCGCACCGCGCGCGACGTGGGCATCGTGGTCAACAACGCCGGGATCTCGCTCCCGACGTCCGTGCTCTCCACGGACACCGCGAACCTGCGCAGCGAGCTGGAGGTCAACCTCTTCGGTCCGCTGGCCGTGACCGCCGCGTTCGTCGACGGCGTCCGCGAGCGCTCGGGAGCCGTGGTCAACGTGGCGTCCGTGCTGTCGTGGCTGGCCCTCGGTGCCAGCTACGGAGTCTCCAAGGCGGCGCTGTGGTCGGCGACGGACTCGATGCGTCTCGAGCTCGCGCCCCACGGCGTCCAGGTGCTCGGCGTCTACATGGGCTACGTCGACACCGACATGGCGCGCGGCGTCGAGGCGCCGAAGACCTCGGCCACCGACGTCGCTCGCCAGGTGCTCGACGGACTCGAGTCGGGCGCCAGCGAGGTGCTCGCCGACGGCACCGCCCGCGCGGTCCGCGCGGGCCTCCACCTCCCGGTGGACGAGCGCTACGCGGCACCCGCTGCCTGAGTGCCTCCGCGGACGAGGGCCAGGCCGCCGGGCGCGTCCGCCTTCGTGCGGACGTCGGACGTGGTGGCCCACGCCGGGGCGGCCACGTCCGTGGCAGGGTCGTCGTCACCAGGTGGCGGCCGCAGGACGGCGAGGGAGGGACCCGTGGCGCGATACGACGAGAAGCACAAGCAGGCCACGCGGGCCCGCATCCTCGAGACCGCGGGCCGGCGGCTGAAGGACGACGGCATCGACGGCTCCGGCGTGGCCGTGCTGATGAGGGACGCCGGCCTCACCAACGGCGCCTTCTACGCCCACTTCGACTCCAAGGACGACCTCGTCGAGGCGGTGGTGGCCAGCGAGCTTGCTGCGCAGCGCGACCGGCTCGCGCTGCTCGCGCCCGGCCGCGAGGGCGTGGAGCAGCTGGTGCGCCGGTACCTGTCGGCGGAGCACCGCGACGCCCCCGCCGACGGGTGCCCGTCCGCGGCCCTCCTGGACGAGATCGCTCGGAGCCCCGAGCCCACCCGGCGGACCTACACCGAGGGGCTCCTGGCGATCGTCGACGACATGGAGGCCCGGCTGGCCGAGGACGGGACGTCGAGCCCGTCGCGGGCCCGCAGCCTCGGCGTCTACGCGCTCATGATCGGGACGCTGCAGCTGGCCCGGGCGGTGACCGACCCCACCCTCGCCGACGAGATCGTGGAGACGGGGCTCCGCAACGCCCTGACCCTGCTGGAGGCCGGGCGGAGCGACGACGCGCGCTGAGCCGAGGCGCGGAACGCAGCGACGGGCGCCGGCCTCGACGTGGTGTCGGGGCCGGCGCCCGTGCCGGTGGTGGCGGAGGATAGGGGATTCGAACCCCTGAGGGCGTTAACCCAACCCGCTTTCCAAGCGAGCGCCATAGGCCACTAGGCGAATCCTCCGCGGGGGACACTACCCGTCGGGTCGCCGCGACGACCAATCGCCTATGCTCGGGCCAACCCCCCGTGCGGCGGCACCTCGCCCAACTCCCCCAGGGCCGGAAGGCAGCAAGGGTAAGTGAGCTCTGCCGGGTGCACGGGGGGCCTCTTCCTCCACCCGGTCCCTGCCGACCGGGTCGGCGCCGTGGTGCGGCCGGTCTCGGTGCGCCCTGTCGGCTGTCGGTGCCGGTCGTTAGGGTCGGGACCGTGGAATCGCCGCTCGCGCTCTATCGCCGCTACCGGCCCGAGACCTTCGCGGAGGTCATCGGGCAGGAGCACGTGACCGAGCCCCTGCGCGCGGCCCTGGGCAACAACCGCGTCAACCACGCCTACCTCTTCTCCGGCCCGCGCGGGTGCGGCAAGACGACGTCGGCGCGGATCCTCGCGCGGGCGCTCAACTGCGAGCTCGCACCGGTGGCCGACCCGTGCGGTGAGTGCGACAGCTGCCGCGACCTCGCTCGCACCGGGCCGGGGTCGATCGACGTCATCGAGATCGACGCCGCCTCGCACGGCGGCGTCGACGACGCCCGCGACCTGCGTGAGAAGGCGTTCTTCGCGCCGGTGCGCTCGCGCTACAAGGTCTACATCATCGACGAGGCCCACATGGTCACCACGCAGGGCTTCAACGCCCTGCTCAAGCTCGTCGAGGAGCCGCCCCCGCACCTGCGGTTCATCTTCGCCACGACCGAGCCGGAGAAGGTCATCCCGACCATCCGCTCGCGCACCCACCACTACCCGTTCCGGCTGATCCCCCCGCGGCTGCTCTCGAGCTACCTCACCGAGCTGTGCGAGAAGGAGGGCGTGGCGATCGAGCCGGCCGCGCTGCCGCTCGTCGTCCGGGCCGGAGCCGGGTCGGCCCGCGACACGCTGTCGGTGCTCGACCAGCTGCTCGGCGGCGCCGGTGCCGCCGGCGTCACCTACGACCTGGCCAGCGGCCTGCTCGGCTACACCCCCGACACCCTGCTCGACGAGGTCGTCGACGCCTTCGCCGCCGGCGACGGGGCCTCGGTCTTCGGCGTCGTCGACAAGGTCATCGAGACCGGCCAGGACCCGCGCCGGTTCACCGAGGACCTCCTGCGCCGGCTCCGCGACCTGGTGATCATCGCCGCGGTGCCCGACGCCCCCGCCACCGGACTGATCGACGTCTCGGCTGACCAGGGCGAGCGGCTGGTCGCCCAGGCGTCGCGGTTCGGGCGCTCCGACCTCAGCCGGGCCGCCGACCTCGTCGCAGTGGGCCTCACCGAGATGCGGGGGGCCACCGCGCCACGTCTGCTGCTCGAGCTGATCTGCGCGCGGGTGCTGCTGCCGGGCGCCGACCACACGACCCACGGCGTCCAGGCCCGGCTCGACCGCCTCGAGCGTCGTGCCGCGATCACCGCTCCGGCCCAGGAGCGGCCGGTCCCCGAGATCGTGCCGACCCTGCGGGCGCCCGAGCCCCGCGAGCCGGTGCGCGAGCCGGTGCCCGAGCCGATCGCCGCCCCGGCCCCGCCGCCCGAGCCGCTGCCGACGCCCCCGCCGGTGTCCGTGCCGGTGCCCGACCCGACGCCCTGGCCGAAGCCGCCCCCGGTGTCCGAGCCCACCGAGCCCGAGCCCATCGAGCCCGAGCCCACCGAGCCCGAGCCCGAGCCGGCCCAGCCCGAGCCGGCCCAGTCCGAGCCGGCCCAGTCCGAGCCCGCCCAGTCGGAGCCCGCACCGGTGCGGCCCGAGCCCGAGCGCGCTCCCGAGCCGCAGCGCGCCGAGCCGCAACGCGCCGAGCCGGAGCCGGAGCCGGCCGCCGCGCCCGCGCCGGGGCTGTCCCTGGTCGACGTCCGCCGACTCTGGCCCGACATCATCGAGGCCACCAAGCAGCGTCGCCGGATCACCTGGATCCACCTCTCCCAGAACGCCCAGGTGGTCGCCGTCGGGGAGAAGACCCTGACCCTGGGGTTCGCCAACGGCGGCGCCCGCGACTCCTTCGAGTCGGGCGGGAGCCCGGAGATCGTCCGACAGGCCGTCATCGACGTGATCGGTGCCGACTACCGGATCGAGACGATCATCGACCCGGGCGCCGACGCCACCGCCGCGCCGCCGCCCGCCGCTGCGCCCGACCGTCTCCCCGACCGGCCCGACCCGTCCGCGACCCGGCCGGCGGCCCCGGCGCCGGCGCCGGCCCCGCAGGCCCGTCCCGAGGCGCCGGGCCCGGCGTCCGCGCCGCCCGACGAGCCGCCCCCGTGGGCCGTCGACGAGCCCGAGCCCGACCCGTCGGGCCCGCCCCCGGTCAGCGGCCGGGAGGCCCTGCGGCAGGTTCGCGCGCCGGCCCCGGCGGAGCCGACCCGCGATCCCGACGCCGACGCCAGCCCCGACGACCTCGACGCCGACCACGAGCAGATCGGCACCGACGACCTGCTCGCCCGCGAGCTCGGAGCCCAGGTGATCGAGGAGATCCCGCACCAGTGACCGGCACACCCACCGACCAGCACACCCACGACCAGCAAGGGACCCACACGATGACCGACAACCCGTTCGGCGGCTCCGGCGGCTTCGACATGAACGCCCTGCTCGAGCAGGCCCAGCAGATGCAGGCCCAGCTCATGGAGGCCCAGGAGCGCCTGGCCGAGACCGTGGTCGAGGGCAGCGTCGCGGGCGTGACCGTCAAGGTCAGCGGCACCGGCGACCTGCTGGGCATCGACATCGTGCCCGGCTCGGTCGACGGCGACGACGCCGAGTCGCTCACCGACCTGGGCGACGTGATCGTCGCGGCCTACCGCGACGCCAAGAGCCGGGCCGACGAGGCCGCCGCCAAGGCGATGGGGCCGCTGGCCGCCGGCGGCGGCCTGCCGGGGATGCCCGACCTGGGTCTCCCGGGCGGCGGGTCCGGGCAGCTCGGTTTCTGACGTCCCGGCGGGGGGTGGACCGGCTGTCGGTCCGCCCACCTAGGCTGCACCCGTGTACGAAGGCGTGGTCCAGGACCTCATCGACGAGCTCGGGCGGCTGCCCGGGGTCGGACCCAAGAGCGCCCAGCGGATCGCGTTCCACCTGCTGCAGGCCGACCCGGCCGACGTGCGCCGGCTCTCCGACGTCCTCGTCGAGGTCAAGGCGAAGGTCCGCTTCTGCGCGACCTGCTTCAACGTCTCCGAGTCCGAGCAGTGCCGGATCTGCACCGACCCGCGCCGTGACCCGACCGTGCTCTGCGTGGTCGAGGAGTACAAGGACGTCGTCGCCATCGAGCGCACCCGGGAGTTCCGGGGGCGCTACCACGTGCTCGGCGGTGCGATCTCGCCGATCGACGGCGTCGGCCCCGACCAGCTCCGCATCCGCGAGCTGATGACCCGGCTCGCCGACGGCGAGCTCACCGAGATCATCCTCGCGACCGACCCCAACCTCGAGGGCGAGGCCACCGCGACCTACCTCACCCGGCTGCTGCGCCCCCTGGGGTTGCGTGTCACGCGGCTGGCGAGTGGACTGCCGGTGGGCGGAGATCTCGAGTACGCAGACGAAGTGACCCTCGGACGAGCATTCGTAGGAAGGCAGGCAGCGCCATGACGCAGCCCGGCAGCGACCCCACCATCGACGGCGAGATCGAGGACTTCGCCCAGCAGATCGCCGACTCCGTGTCGAGCTTCCTGCTGGCGCTCCGCGCGATCGCCCGGGAGGCCGACGGCAGCCGCGCGATCTCGCTGCTGCTGCTCGAGATCAGCCAGGTGCTCCTGGCCGGGGCGCGGCTCGGCGTGCAGCGTGACTTCACCCCCCGCGCGGAGTACCAGCCCGACGTCGGTCCCGAGGCCGACGTCGACGGCATGCGGCTGCGGCTGGCCGAGATGCTCGGCAACGTCGACACCTACGCCTTCGTCTTCGACCCCTACGTGCCCGAGGTCGTCGCGAGCCAGCTCTCCGACGACCTCGCCAGCATCGCCACCGACCTCGAGAACGGGTTGCGGCACTTCCGTTCCGGCCACGTCGACGAGGCGCTGTGGTGGTGGCAGTTCTCCTACGTGTCGTCGTGGGGCAACCTGGCCGGCGCGGCGCTGAACGCGCTGCTGTCGATCGTCGCCCACGACCGCCTCGACGTCGACAACGACTCCGAGCACGAGCTCCTCGAGGTGGTCGAGGCGGTCCTCGAGCAGTAGCCGCCGCGCCGCGCGGCCGGGTCGGCGTCCACCGATGGACGGGGCGCCGGGGGCGGAGGGCACGGGCACCTAGAATCGGGTCCGGAAAAGGTCCTCGACAACAGGAGTGAGCCCGGTGGGCATTGTCGTGCAGAAGTACGGCGGATCGTCGGTCGCCGACGGCGAGGCGATCAAGCGCGTCGCGCGCCGGATCGTCGAGGCCAAGCGCGACGGCAACGACGTCGTCGTCGCCGTGTCGGCGATGGGCGACAGCACCGACAACCTGCTCGACCTCGCGAGCCAGGTCAGCCCGCTGCCGCCGGCGCGCGAGCTCGACATGCTGTTGACGGCGGGCGAGCGGATCTCGATGGCGCTGGTCGCGATGGCGATCTCCGACCTCGGGTTCAGCGCCCGCTCCTTCACCGGCTCCCAGGCCGGCGTCATCACCGACTCGGTGCACGGCAAGGCCAAGATCATCGACGTCACGCCGGGCCGGATCCGCTCGGCGATCGACGAGGGCCACATCGTGATCGTCGCCGGCTTCCAGGGCGTCTCGCAGGACACCAAGGAGATCACCACCCTCGGCCGCGGCGGCACCGACACCACCGCGGTCGCGCTCGCGGCCGCGCTGGACGCCGACGTCTGCGAGATCTACACCGACGTCGACGGGGTCTTCACCGCCGACCCGCGCATCGTCCCGACGGCCCGCAAGCTCGACACGGTCACCTACGAGGAGATGCTCGAGCTCGCCGCCTGCGGCGCGAAGATCCTCCACCTGCGGTGCGTGGAGTACGCGCGCCGCTACGACATCCCGATCCACGTCCGGTCGTCGTTCAGCCACCTCGACGGCACCATCGTCCGCGGCAGCATCGACGACCAGGCCCACCAGGAGAGCACCATGGAAGCAGCCATCATCGCCGGCGTCGCCCACGACCGGAGCGAGGCCAAGATCACCGTCGTCGGCGTCCCCGACAAGGTCGGGGAGGCCGCGCGGATCTTCACCGCGCTCGCCGACGCCCAGATCAACCTCGACATGATCGTCCAGAACGTGTCGGCGGCCGCGACCAACCTCACCGACATCTCCTTCACGCTGCCGCGCAGCGACGGCGCCGTCGCGATGGCGGCTCTCGACGCGCTGCAGGCCGAGGTCGGCTTCGAGTCGCTCCAGTACGACGCGACGATCGGCAAGGTCTCGCTGATCGGCGCCGGGATGCGCTCGCACCCGGGCGTCACCGCCAAGTTCTTCGCCTCGATCGCCCAGGCCGGCGTCAACATCGGCATGATCTCGACCTCGGAGATCCGGATCTCGGTCGTCGTCAACGAGATCGACATCGACGCGGCGGTCGCCGCCACCCACACGGCGTTCGACCTCGACGCCGACGAGGTCGAGGCCGTCGTCTACGGCGGGACGGGCCGCTGACATGACCAACATCGGGATCGTCGGCGCCACCGGACAGGTGGGCGTCGCCATGCGCCAGATCCTCGAGCAGCGGGCCTTCCCCGCGGACGGGGTCCGCTTCTTCGCCTCGGCCCGCTCGGCCGGCACCGTGCTGCCGTTCGCGGGTCGCGAGATCACCGTCGAGGACGCCGCCACGGCCGACCCGACGGGGCTCGACATCGCGCTGTTCTCCGCCGGTGCCACCACGTCGCGTGCCCACGCCGACCGGTTCGCCGCCGCGGGCGTGGTCGTCGTCGACAACTCCTCGGCCTTCCGGATGGACCCCGACGTCCCGCTGGTCGTCTCCGAGGTCAACCCGGGCGACCTCGCGCTCGCCACCGGGCCCGGTGGCCGCGGCATCATCGCGAACCCGAACTGCACCACGATGGCCGCGATGCCGGTCCTCAAGCCCCTGCACGACGACGCCGGGCTGGTGCGGCTGATCGCCTCGACCTACCAGGCGGTCTCCGGGTCCGGCGTCGCCGGCGTCGAGGAGCTCGCCTCCCAGGTGGCCGCCGGCGGCGACAAGGCGCGTGAGCTCGCCTACGACGGCGCCGCGGTGGCGTTCCCCGAGCCGGGCAAGTACGCGCGCACGATCGCCTACAACGTGCTCCCGCTGGCCGGGTCGATCGTCGACGACGGCCTCTTCGAGACCGACGAGGAGCAGAAGCTCCGCAACGAGTCGCGCAAGATCCTCGGGATCCCCGACCTGCGGGTCTCCGGCATCTGCGTGCGGGTGCCCGTCTTCACCGGTCACTCGCTGGCGATCAACGCGGAGTTCGAGCGGCCGATGCCGGTCGAGCGCGCCCGCGAGCTGCTCGCCACCGCCGCCGGGGTCGAGCTGAGCGACATCCCGACGCCGCTGCAGGCTGCCGGCCAGGATCCGTCGTACGTCGGCCGGCTCCGCCAGGACCCGGGCGTCGACGACGCGCGGGGCCTCGCCCTGTTCATCTCCAACGACAACCTGCGCAAGGGCGCCGCCCTCAACACCGTGCAGATCGCCGAGCTCCTCGCCGCCACCCGGTAGGCCGTCCGCGCCGACCCGCCGCGCCGACCCGTCCCCGAGCGGGTCGGGTCGGCGGCGGGCGGTCAGTCGTCGGTGTCGACGAACGTCGTGGTGACCCACCACGAGAGGCCGTAGGAGAGCGCGCCGAGCACCGGGATCACCACCAGCATCGCCCTGGAGTCGAGGACGTCGACCAGGACGAGCAGGGTGACCACGCCGACCAGGCAGACGGCGAGGAAGCTCGTGGCGCCCGGGTCGGGCACCTGCACGAAGCGCAGCAGGACACCGCCGGCCACGATCGCCAGGGCCAGGATGACCACGAGGCCCGTCATGCCGGCGCCGGTGCCGCAGGACGACGTCCCGCGGACGGCGTCGCAGCCGGCCGTGCCCAGCAGGGTCAGGGCCACCAGGACCACGCCCACGAGCGCGCCCACCGCCAGTGCGGCGGGGAGGCCGGTCAGGGGAGGCGCGGGGCGCTCACGGGCCGGTGCGGGGTCGGGAACGCGCTCCTCGACGACGGTGTCGCCGTCGTCGGTCCCCGACCCGGTCGAGGCGGCCGGCGACGCGGGTGCACGGGAGGCCGGGCGTCGCCCGAGTCGCGGCGCCCGGAGCCCCCGCGTGGCTGCCGAGGCGGCGTCGGGGGCGTCGTTGCCGGCGTCCGCGAACGCCGGCTCGGTCCCGGCGCGCGGCTCGACGTCCGCGACGGCCACGGTCGGCTCGGGCTCGGGGATCGGCTCGGGTTCCGGGACGGGTGCGGGCTCGCGGACCGGGTCGGGCTCGGGGATCGGCTCGGGTTCCGGGACGGGTGCGGGCTCGCGGACGGGGTCGGGCTCGGGGATCGGATCGGGTTCCGGGACGGGCGAGGGTTCGCGGACCGGGTCGGGCTCGCGGACGGGCGCGGGCTCGGGGATCGGTGTCGGCACCGCGGGCGGCACGACCGTGGCCTCGGCGGGAGCCGGGTCGGGCGCGGGGCGGGCCCGCGGACTCCTCCTGCGACCGAAGAGCTTCGGGGGCTCCAGGCTCGGACGTCCCGCGTCCGAGGGGGTCTCCTCGTCTGGCATGCGGGTCAGTGTGGCACGAGGGTGGTGCCCCGGAGACGGCTCGACCCCGGTTCGAGGAGGTTCTCCTCGACCGGGGTCTCGCGTGGTGAAGGGGTCGGGCTGACAGGATTTGAACCTGCGGCCTCTTCGTCCCGAACGAAGCGCGCTACCAAGCTGCGCCACAGCCCGATGTGCGCCGACCGAGATCGGCTCACAAACATCGGAGCATACCGGAGCCCGGGCCACCCCCCCCAATCGGTACCCCGGCCCGGGGCGGGACTCGCGCCGGGGGCATGGCCCGGGCCCGCTCAGCCTGCGGCGGGCGTCAGGGTCAGCAGCGTGGCCTCCGGACGGCACGCGACCCGGATCCGGACGTACGGGCTCGTGCCCAGCCCGGCGGAGACGTGGAGCCACGCCGAGCCGGGGTCGCCGGGCCGCGAGTCGGCCGGGTGTCGGTGTAGGCCACGGGCCCGCGCCGGGTCGAGGTCGCAGTTGGTGGTGAGCGCGCGGCCGCCGCCGCGCCGGGGGAGGCAGACCTGGCCGCCGTGCGTGTGCCCGGCGAGGACGGCGTCGTAGCCGTCGGCGGCGTACTGGTCGAGCACGCGCAGGTACGGCGCATGGGCGATCCCCAGGCGGACGTCGGCGTCCGGGTCGGCCGGCCCGGCGACGTCGTCGAGCCGGTCGTACTCCAGGTGCGGGTCGTCGACGCCGGCCAGCGCGAGCGTCAGGTCGCGGACCCGGACCGAGCCGGTCCGGTTGGTCAGGTCGCTCCAGCCGGCGTCGGTGAAGCGTCGTGACAGCTCGCGCCACGGGAGCTCGGGGCTGGTGACGTGGCGGGTCCCGTCGTCGGGAAGCAGGTAGCGGAAGGGGTTGCGCAGCGTCGGCTCGAAGTAGTCGTTGGACCCGTGCACGAAGACGCCGGGGACGTCGAGCAGCGGGCCGAGCGCGTCGCACACGACCGGGACGGCGTCGCGGTGGGCGAGGTTGTCGCCGGTGTCGACGACGAGGTCGGGCTCCAGGTCGGCGAGACCGCGCACCCAGTCCTGCTTGCGGCGCTGGCCGGGCGTGAGGTGCAGGTCGCTGAGGTGCAGGACGCGCAGCGGCGCGGCGTCGGGCGGCAGCAACGGCACCTCGACCCGGCGCAGCGTGTACTGCCGGGCCTCGTGGACGGCGTACGCCGTGACCCCGGCGCCGGCCAGTGCGCCGGCACCGACCGTCCGGCTGAGAATGCCCGCGAGACCCATGGGGCCAGGCTGCCACAATGGAGATCATGGCCACCCTGAAGGACCAGCTCCGCGCCGACCTGACCACCGCGATCAAGGCGCGTGACGCCGTCCGCTCCTCGACCCTGCGGATGGTGCTCACCGCCATCACGAACGCCGAGGTGGCCGGCAAGGAGGCCAGGGAGCTCAGCGACGAGGACGTCGTCGGCGTCCTGACCAGCGAGGCCAAGAAGCGCCGCGAGGCCGCTGCCGCCTTCGACGACGGCGGCCGGGCCGAGAGCGCCTCGAAGGAGCGCGCCGAGGCCGAGGTGATCGCGGTCTACCTGCCCGAGCAGCTCTCCGCCGAGGAGGTCGCCGACATCGTCACCGCCGCCGTCGCGCAGGTCGGTGCCGCCGGGGAGGGCATGCGCGCCATGGGCAAGGTGATGGGCGTCGTCCAGCCGCAGGTCAAGGGCCGGGCCGACGGCGGCGCGGTCGCCGCCGAGGTGCGCCGCCAGCTCGCCTGACCGTTGACCCGTCAGTGATCGCTGACGGGTCAGCGAGCGGGGTCGGTGGGCGGGGCCGAGCGGGCGGGCCCGGCGGGCCGGTCAGCGGCCGCGGCCTCCGCCGCGTCCACCCCGGCCGTCGCCGCGGCCGCCACCGTTGTTGCTCGGCGGCGGCGGGACGTAGACGCTCTCGTTGCCGGCGCCGGGGACGGTGCTCGGGTAGACGAACTGCTCGTTGGGCAGGTCGTCGTCGATGACCTTCATCGCGTCGCCCCAGATCGGAGCGGCGAGCCCGGAACCGGACGCGCTGACCTGGACGCCGTTGATGACCAGGCCGTCGAGGCCGATCGGGGTGCCGAACTCGTTGGCGCCGGCCACCATCGCGGCGGTCGCCATGTTGGGGGTGTAGCCCACGAACCACACCGAGGGGGACTTGCCCGAGCCGCCGGTGGTGCCGGTCTTGCCGGCGGCCGGCTGGTCGAGCGCCTGGTCCGAGGCGAAGCCGCCGTTGATGACGCCCTCGAGGACGTCGTTGACGGCGTCGGCCGTGGTCTTCGACATCACCTGGCTGCACCGCGCGGGGTACTTCTTGAGCACCTTGCCGTTGGCGTCGGACAGCGACGTGACGGGCTGGGAGTCGCAGTGCTCGCCGCGGGCGGCGAAGGTCGCGTACGCCTCGGCCATCTCCAGCGGGCTCACGTCGGCGACGCCGAGGGTGAAGAACGGCACCCGCTCGGGCGAGACGATGAAGTTGCCGTCCTTGTCCTTCTGGCCCTCCGGGCTGGTCAGGTCGACGCCCATCGACTTGGCGAGCTCGTAGGGCTTGCAGATGCCGGTCTCCTTCTCCAGGTTGAGGAAGAAGGTGTTGATGGAGTTGCGGGTGCCGGTGTAGAGGTTCTCGGAGCCGGTGTTGGAGGGCACCGAGTTGCCGATCGGGAACTCGCCGTAGCCGTACGGCTCGTCGCCGCAGTTCTCGTAGTCCTCCTCCTGCATGATCGCCGTGGCCGGCGCGGGCAGGGTCTCGTCGAGCGGCGTGCCCTCCTCGATCGCCGTCGCGAGGACGAAGGCCTTGAACGTCGATCCGGCCTGGAACCCGTTCGAGTCGCCGTACTGCGAGGGAACGACGTAGTTGAGGTAGGTCTCGCCACGCTCCTTGTCGCCGCCCATCGGGCGGCTCTGCGCCAGGCCGCGCACCGCGCCGGTGCCGGGCTCGACCATCGCGAGCGCGCCGATGGCCTGGTCGGTCGCGCGGACGCGGCCCTCGACGGCCTTGTCCGCCGCCGCCTGGACCTCGAGGTCGACGGTGGTGCGGATGGTCAGGCCGCCGGTGCGCAGCAGCCGCCAGCGCTCCGACTCGGTCCTGCCGAGCGACTCGTCCTTCTTGAGGTACTCCAGCACGTAGCTGCAGAAGAACGCCGCCTCGCTCGCGAGGCACCCGTTGTTCATCGTCTGCGTCTGCAGCTGCAGCTTGGAGGCCTTGGTCCGGTCGGCCCGCTTCTGCGGGATGACGCTGAGCTGGGCCATCCGGTCGAGCACCACGTCACGCCGGGTGAGGGCGCGCTCGGGGTGGTTGGTCGGGTCGAACGCGGACGGGTTCTGGACCAGGCCGGCGAGGATCGCGGACTGGTTGAGGTTGAGCTTCTTGGCGCTGGTGCCGAAGTACCGCTGCGCGGCCGTCTCGATCCCGTAGGTGCCGGCGCCGAAGTACACGGTGTTGAGGTAGCGCTCGAGGATCCAGTCCTTCGACTGCTTCTTCTCCATCGCGATGGCGTAGCGCAGCTCGTTGAGCTTGCGGGCGTAGGTGTCGTCGGTGACGGCCGCCTTCTCCTCCTTGGTCTTCGCCTGCGCGAGGAGGGTCTGCTTGACCAGCTGCTGGGTGATCGTCGATCCGCCCTGGACGACGCCGCCGGCTCCGACGTTGGTGGCGAGCGCGCGCAGCGTGCCCTTCAGGTCGAGGGCGCCGTGCTGGTAGAAGCGGTAGTCCTCGATCGCCAGCAGCGCCTTGATCATCATCGGCGAGATCCGCTTCAGGGGCACGACCGTGCGGTTGGCGTCGGGCTTGAAGACCGTGGCGATCACGTTGCCGTCGGAGTCGAGGATCGTCGACTTCTGCGGCAGGGCGACCTCGTCGAGCTCCTTCGGGAGGTTGTCCATGGTCTCGGCGGTGTTGCGGGTGGCGAAGCCGAGGACGCCCGCGAACGGGATCGCGAGCCCGGAGACGACGACGCCGAGCACGGCGGCGACGACGACCATCACCCCGAGGTGGGACAGCACCGTCGTGGGGCGAGGACGTTCGGACTTGGGTCGAGACACGGCTACGAGAGTACGGGAGGGGCGGCAGCGTACCGATTTCCTCAGACCCGGCCGCGTCGACGCGCGGAGGGTGACCGGTCGGGGGTCGCCGTCCGGGTCAGGACCCCCAGCGCCGGCCTAGTCACTCCGGACTAGTCATTTAGGACTAGACAAGTTGGGTCGAACGAGGGCTGTCGCCGCAGCCACTTCCTCTTTACCTTTGGTTCTGCGGAGGAAGAGGCGTCATGGGGGCGCCGGAACTCCCGGGACAGACGACGTGGGGACGACAATCATGTGGGTTGAGGACTGGGCGCCGCGTGCTGCCTGCCGTGCGGAGCAGCCGGACAAGCTCTTCGTCCGAGGCGCCGAGCAGAACAAGGCCAAGGCGCTGTGCCAGGGGTGCCCGGTGCGCACCGAGTGCCTCGCCGAGGCGCTGGACAACCAGATCGAGTGGGGTGTCTGGGGCGGCATGACCGAGCGCGAGCGCCGGGCGCTCCTGCGCCGCCGGCCCACCGCCTCCTGGCGCTCGGTCCTCGAGACCGCGCGCAACCAGACCCGCGAGACCGTCAACGTCTGACCGCTCGACCCGGGCCGAGCCTGCGTTCGAGGTCACCTCGAGCGCCGGCTCACGCCGTGCTCACCCCGACGCGTCGTCCCCGCCGAGCAGCGAGCCGACGCGGCGGAGCCCGTCGAGGTCGTGGACGTCGGTCGCGAGCGCCGGCACCACCGCCGTCGGCACCTGCGGATGCGACGTCGCGAACCGGTCTCGCAGCCAGGCCTCCCGCTCCACGAGCCGGGTGCGGTCGGCGTGCAGGCGCAGCAGGCCGGCCGTCGTCGACGTCGCGTCGCTGCGCCGCAGCCGCTCGGAGGCCGCCATCGCCTCGTCGGCCGACAGGTCCCCGGCGGGCGGCACCGCGGCGCGGTTGACGATCAGTCCCGCGAGCGGCATCCGGTCGGCGCTGAGCCGGTCCACGAAGTACGCCGCCTCGCGCAGCGCGTCCCGCTCGGGCGCGGCCACCACCAGGAACGCCGTCCCCTCGTCCTGGAGCAGCGCGTAGGTCTTCGAGGCCCGCTGCCGGAAGCCCCCGAACACGGTGTCGATCGCCGCGACGAAGGTCTGCAGGTCGCGCAGCACCTGGGCGCCGAGCAGCCTGGTCAGCGCGTTCGTGATCAGCCCGAAGCCGGCGCCGACCAGCTTGAGCGGGCCCTTGGCGGGCGCCAGCAGCAGCTTGATGAACCGGCCGTCGAGGAAGCTCGAGAGCCGTTCGGGGGCGTCGAGGAAGTCGAGCGCCGAGCGCGACGGCGGCGTGTCGACGACGATGAGGTCGTAGCTGCCCTCGGCGCGGGCGTCGGCGTGCAGCTGGCCGAGCTTCTCCATCGCCATGTACTCCTGCGTCCCGGCGAACGAGCTCGACAGGGCGATGTAGAACGGGTTCTCCAGGATCTGGCGCGCCTTCTCCGGGCTGGCCTGGCTCTCGACCACCTCGTCGAAGGTGCGCTTCATGTCGAGCATCATCGCGTCGAGGGAGCCGCCGTCGGGCCCGCCGTCGACGCCGGTGACCGGCCGCGGGGTGTTGTCGAGCGCCTCGATCCCCATCGCCTGCGCGAGCCGCTTGGCCGGGTCGATGGTCAGGACGACGACCCGGCGGCCGCGCTCGGCCGCGCGCAGGGCGAGCGCGGCCGACGTCGTGGTCTTGCCGACCCCACCGGAGCCGCAGCACACGATGATGCCGACGCCGCGGTCGTCGATCAGGGCGTCGACGTCGAGGACGGCGGCGCCGACGTCCGCGCCGCGGGGGCGACCGGACGGGCCGACGCGAGGTGGCTGGTTCATCAGGCGAGTCCCTGGTCTCGGAGGAGGCCGGCGAGCTCGTAGAGCGCACCGAGGTCGACGCCCTGGGGGAGCCGCGGCAGCTCGTAGGCCGGGACGTCGAGCGCGTCGACGATCGCGCGCTGGGCGGTCTCGAGGGCGCGGCGCTCGGCGTGCTCGCGGCCGCCGAGGAGCAGGTCGGTGACGACGGCGTCGACCTGGGTCTCGTCGAGCCCGGCCTCGGCGAGCTCGCCGGCGACCGTGCCGGCGTCGAGCGTGGCCAGCTGGTCGGGGGTCAGGTCGCGCGGGCGCACCTGGTTGACGACGACCCCGCCGACCGGCAGGTCGGCCGCCCGCAGCTCACCGATCCCGTCGGCGGTCTCCTGGACCGGCATCTCCTCGAGCACCGTGACCAGGTGCACCGCGGTCCGCGGGGAGCGGAAGAGCGTCATCATCGTGTCGGCCTGCGACTTGACCGGTCCGACCTTGGCGAGCCCGGCCAGCTCGTTGCTGACGTTGAGGAACTGCACGATCCGTCCGGTCGGCGGCGCGTCGAGGACGACGGCGTCGTAGTGGATCGCGCCCTTGTTGCGGCTGTTGCGCTGCACGGCCTCGAAGACCTTGCCCGTGAGCAGCACGTCGCGGACGCCGGGCGCGATCGTCGTCGCGAACTCGATGACGCCGAACCGGTCGAGCGCCCGGCCGGCCCGGCCGAGCTTGTAGTAGAGCGAGAGGTACTCGAGCAGCGCCGCCTCGGGGTCGACGTGCAGCGCGTGCACGACCCCGGGCTCGCCGTCGGCGTCCGGGAGCCCGGTGGTGAGCCGGCGCTCGGCGAACGGCAGGGGGTCGACGTCGAACATCCGTGCGATGCCCTGGCGGCCCTCGACCTCGCAGAGCAGCACGTTGCGGCCCTTCGTGGCCAGCGCCAGGGCGAGCGCGGCCGCCACCGTGGACTTGCCGGTGCCGCCCTTGCCGGTGACGACGTGCAGCCGGACCTGCGGCCAATCGGTCATGATCACCGACACTACTTCGGCGGTCGCGACCGGGCGCTGGCCACCCCGCGGGCCACCCAGGCGGCGAGCCGGCGACGGGTGTCGAGCGCCTCCGGCCCGACCTGCACCCACGTCGTCGAGGTCCGGGTGCCCATCACCATCGGCTCGACGTGGTCCCGGGCGAGCAGCCGTGCCCGCTCCGCGTCGTCGTCGACGCGGAGCAGCAGCCCGCCCCGGCCGCTGACGCAGACGGCCATGGTGCCGTCGAGCATGAAGGCCAGCCCGCCGAACATCCTCTTCTCCACGACGGGCTGCTCGATCAGCTCCCGGACCCGCTCGGCCAGCGTCTCGTCGTGCGCCACGGCGACCATCCTGGTCGGTGCGCCGGCACGGGTCCAGGAGGCTTGCTGTCGTCGACGCAGCCGCGTCGTGAGGGCCGCCGGCCCTCCGTCGGGGTGGCGGTGGTTGACGCGGCCCGGCACGACGCGGCAGGTTGCTCGGTCATGAGCGTGTTCCGCACCAAGTCGATCGAGCAGTCCATCGCCGACACCGACGATCCCGAGACCAAGCTGCGCAAGGACCTCGGCGCCCTCGACCTCACGATCTTCGGCGTCGGCGTCATCATCGGCGCCGGCATCTTCGTGCTGACCGGCAAGGTCGCCGCCTCCAACTCGGGGCCGGCGCTCGCGCTCAGCTTCCTCATCGCCGCGATCGCCTGCGGGCTCGCCGGGCTCTGCTACGCCGAGTTCGCCTCCACCGTCCCGGTGGCCGGCAGCGCCTACACGTTCAGCTACGCGACGCTCGGCGAGCTCGTGGCCTGGACCATCGGGTGGGACCTCGTGCTCGAGTTCACCATCGGGTCGGCCGCCCTGGCCGCCGGCTTCTCCGGCTACTTCCAGACGGTGCTCGACATCTTCGGGGTCGAGGTCCCGACCCAGGTGGCGTCGGCGAGCGAGGGCTTCATCGACCTGCCGGCCGTGATCATCTCGCTGCTGGTGATGGGCCTGCTCATCCTCGGCACCAAGCTCTCCAGCGCGTTCAACCTGGTCGTGGTGGCCATCAAGCTGCTCGTGGTGGCCATCGTCATCGTCGTCGGGCTGACCGCCGTCAACGCCGACAACTGGGTCCCGTTCATCCCCGAGTCGGCGCCGACGCCCGACTCCGACGGCGGGTTCCGCAGCCTGCCGCTCATCACCTCGCTGCTCGGCATCGAGCCCGCGATCTTCGGGGTCGCCGGCGTCATCTCCGGCGCGGCCGTCGTGTTCTTCGCCTTCATCGGCTTCGACGTCGTCGCGACGACCGCCGAGGAGGCCAAGAACCCGCAGCGCGACGTCCCGATCGGCATCCTGTCCTCGCTCGCCATCGTGACCGTCCTGTACGCCGCGGTGAGCCTGGTGGTGACCGGCGTGCAGAGCTACAAGGACATCGACCCCAACGACCCCGCCCCGCTGTCGACGGCGTTCGAGGCGGCCGGCATCACCTGGGTGCGCGACGTGGTCGCGGTCGGCGCGTGCATCGGGCTGATCGTCGTCTGCATGATCCTGATGCTCGGCCAGAGCCGGGTCGCGTTCGCGATGGCGCGCGACGGCCTCCTGCCCCGCGGGCTGGCCCGCACGCACCCGAAGTTCGGCACGCCGCACCGGATCACCCTGATCACCGGCGTCGTCGTCGCCGCCCTGGCCGGCTTCCTCGACCTCGAGACGCTGGCCAACCTGGTGAACATCGGCACGCTCTTCGCCTTCATCCTGGTCAGCATCGGCGTCCTGGTCCTGCGGCGCACCCGTCCCGACCTCCCGCGCGCCTTCCGGACGCCGTTCGCCCCCGTGGTCGCGACCCTCTCGGTCCTCATGTGCTTCTACCTGATGCTGAACCTCACCGGCGAGACCTGGGAGCGGTTCGTGATCTGGATGGCCATCGGGTTCGTCGTCTACTTCCTCTACGGACGCAGCCACAGCCGGCTCGGCCGGGAGGGTGAGCCGGCCCTGCACGACAAGCCGGCCGCCGGCGGCGGCACCACCCTCGACAAGTCCTGAGCCGGGTCCGGCCCTCGGCCCTCAGTCGAGGGCCAGCCCGGCGGCCGGGCTGACCCGCGCCGCGCGGCGCGCGGGCAGCACGCACGCCAGCAGGCCCGCCGCGGCCGAGACGAGGACGACGACCGCGAGCTGTCCGAGCGGCAGCACCAGCGGCGCCTCGGGCACCACCGAGCGCACCATGGCCTGCACGCCGACCCAGGCGAACGACGTCCCGATGACGGTGCCGAGGACGGTGGCGACGACCGAGAGCAGCACGGCCTCGAGGCCCAGCATGGTGCGGAGCTGACGGCGGGTCAGGCCGAGCGCCCGCAGCAGGGCGTGCTCGCGACCGCGCTCGAGGACCGACAGCCCGAGGGTGTTGGCGATCCCGATGAGCGCGATGACGACGGCGATCCCGAGGAGGCCGACGACGGCGCCGGTGACGACGTCGAGCTGGAGGTCGACGTAGCCGCGCTCGGCGAAGCCGCCGCCGGCCGACGCCCCGAGCCCGGCGGCCACGGCGTCGAGCCCGTCGGCGAGGGCGCCGGCGTCCGCGCCGTCGTCGGCACGGACCCAGAGCGCGGTGGTCATGGGGGTGTCGGTGAGCGCCGCGAGCGTGCTCGCCGAGACCAGGGCCGCGGAGCCCCAGCCCTCACCGAGGACGGTGCGGAGCCGCTCGGTGCGGCCGTCGACCGTGACCTCGACCCGGTTCGGCACCTCCCGGCCCGAGACGAGGTCGTAGGACAGCAGGATCTCGTCGTCACCGACCTCGAGGACGGTGCCGGGACCGCGGGTGATCGCCGCGACGTCGGCCGGCCGGCCGAGCACCGCGACCGCGCCGAGCGCACCGACGTCGGCGCGGACCCCGGGGACGGCGAGGACGTCGTCCACGCCGTCGACGGCCCGGACGGCGTCGACCGCGCGGTCCGGCAGGCCGGCCCCGCCGGCGGTGAGCGTCGCGTCGAGCGGGTGCGAGGCGTCCATCTCGTCGTCGACGGCGCCACGGGCGCTCGCCATCCCGGTGAGGACGGCGGTCGTCAGCGTCACCCCGATGAGCAGGGACGCCGTGGTGGCGGCCGTGCGCCGCGGGTGGCGCACGGCGTTGCCGGTGGCCAGCCGCCCCGGGGTGCCGAGGACGCGGGACGCCGCCCGGCCGGTGAACCCGATCAGTGCCGGCACCAGCAGCGGCCCGAGCAGCAGCACGCCGCTGAACGCGGTGGTGCCGCCGACCACCATCACCAGCGGGCTCGTCGTCGACACCGACAGGGCGAGCAGGCCGGCACCACCGACGAGGGCGGCCACGCCGAGGGCGACCCGGGTCCGACCCGCAGCGGTGCGCGCGTCGATGCCGGTGTCGGGGCGCAGGGCGGCGAGCGGGCTGACCGCGGTCACCCGCCGGGTCGGCAGCCACGCCGCGACGAGGGTGACGACGACGCCGGTGACCGCGGCGCCGGCGTACCAGCCGGGCGAGACCGAGGCGCTGCCCAGGTCGGCGGTGGGGAAGCGGGAGTCGACGACCGCGACGATCGCGAGGCCGGCCGCGGTGCCCGCCGCCAGGCCGGTCGCCGAGGCGACGAGACCGAGCACGAGGGCCTCGAGCCGCACCGAGCGCAGGACCTGGCGGCGGGTGGCGCCGACGCAGCGCAGCAGCGCGAAGTCGCGCTGGCGCTGGGCGAAGAGGATCGAGAAGGTGTTGGAGATGACCAGCACCGACACGAACAGCGCGATCGAGGCGAACAGCAGCAGCAGGATCGCCACCACGTCGACGCCGCGGTTGATCTCGGCGGTCACCTCCTCGACGTACCCACGGGCGTCCTGCACCGTCGCGTGGGGCACGGCGTCGGTCAGTGCGTCGGTGCCGCCGGCCCAGGCCAGGCTGTCGACGTACAGCTCGTCGGCGTACGGCGCGAGGTCGGCCCACGTCACGTAGACGTCGGCCCGGACGAGCTGGGAGGGGGAGTCGACGAGTCCGACCACGCGGACGTCGGTGGCCCGGTCGCCCTGGCCGATGCTGAGCTCGTCGCCCACGCCGAGGTCGGCCCGCTCGGCGGCACCGGCGTCCACGACGGCCTCGCCGGCGCCGGCGGGGAAGGCGCCGTCGACCAGCTCGGGCCAGCGCAGCGTCGGCGTGGTGGTGACCTGGGCGACCTCGTCGACGCCGTCCAGGGTGCGGCCGTCGCGGCGGACCGGCAGGGAGGCCCAGCCCAGGACGCTCGCCTCGGCCCCCTCCGCCCCGTCCTCCTCGGCAGCCGCGACCAGCGCGGCGGCGTCGCGCCCGACGAGGTCGGTGGCGACCACGTCGGCGCCGTCGTACGGGGCCGAGACGCCGCGGGTGAGCCCGTCGCGGGTCGCCGACGACAGCGCCGCCGTGGTCACCACGAAGGCCACGCCGATGACGACGGCCAGCGCGGCGGCGACGTAGCGGCGGGTGTGGGTGCGCAACGAGGCCAGGACGACGGTCCTCATCGGTCGCCGCGCAGGGTCGCGAGGAGGACGTCGGCGCCCGGGTCGACGAGGTGCGCCCGGACGGCGCCGTCGGCGATGACGACGACGTCGTCGGCGTAGGCCGCCGCGTCGACCTCGTGGGTGACCATCACGACGGTCTGGCCGAGCTCGCGCACCGAGCGGCGCAGGAAGCCCAGCACCTCGGCCGACGACTCGCTGTCGAGGTTGCCGGTCGGCTCGTCGGCGAAGACGATCGCCGGCTGGGCGACCAGCGCGCGGGCGATCGCGACCCGCTGCTGCTGCCCGCCGGAGAGCTCGGAGGGGCGGTGGCCGAGCCGGTCGCGGAGGCCGAGGGTGTCGACGACCTCGGCGAGGCGGGCCGGGTCGGGGCGGCGTCCGGCGAGGTCGAGCGGGAGCACGACGTTCTGCTGGGCGGTAAGCATCGGCAGCAGGTTGAAGCTCTGGAAGACGAAGCCGACGTGCTCGCGCCGGAACAGGGTCAGCGCCGTGTCGTCGAGGCTCTCGAGCGCGACACCGGCGACCGCGACCGTGCCGGCGTCGGGCACGTCGAGGCCGGCCAGGCAGTGCATCAGCGTCGACTTGCCCGACCCCGACGGGCCCATGATCGCGGTGAAGCGGCCCCGCGGCAGGTCGAGGTCGACGCCGCGCAGGGCGTGCACGGCGGCGTCGCCGCGTCCGTAGGTGCGGGTCAGGCCACGGGCCGTGGCGGCCGGCGGGCCGGTGGGAGGGCCGGGAGGTGTTCCGGGCGGGGAGAGGGTGCTCGTCATGACGAGAACGCTGCCGGAGCCCGGTGCCTCGATCCTCAGGCCGCGGGATGGTCTCGGGGTCCGCCCACGGGATGACCCGGGTCAGACCAGGCCGGACTCGAAGGCGAGGACCACGAGCTGGACCCGGTCGCGGGAGCCGGTCTTGGCGAGCAGCCGGCTGACGTGGGTCTTGACGGTGGCCTCGGCGACGACGAGGTCGGCGGCGATCTCGTGGTTGGAGCGGCCGCGGCCGACCAGCACCAGCACCTGGCGCTCGCGGTCGGTCAGCTCGCGCAGCCGGCGGTCGTCGACGACGGGCGCCGGGGCGGAGGCGGCCACGTGGTCGAGGAGCCGGCGGGTGGTGCTGGGGGCGACGACGGCGTCGCCGGCGTGCACGGTCCGGATCGCGGCGAGCAGGTCGTCGGGGGCGGCGTCCTTGAGCAGGAAGCCGGCCGCGCCCGCCCGGATCGCGGCGAAGGCGTGCTCGTCGAGGTCGAACGTCGTGAGCACCAGCACCCGGGGCGCGTCCGGACGGGCGGTCACGAGCGCGGTCGCGCCGACGCCGTCCAGGACCGGCATCCTCACGTCCATCAGGACGACGTCGCAGCCGGTGACCGCGAGCCGGTCGACGGCCTCGCGCCCGTCGCCGGCCTCCCCGACGACCGTCAGGTCGGGCTGGCTGTCGACGAGCATCCGGAAGCCCGCGCGGACCATCTGCTGGTCGTCGACGAGGAAGACGCGGATCGACTCGCTCACGGGCGCACTCACAGGGGGATCGTCGCGCGGACGCCGAACCCGCCGCCCGGCCGGGGTCCGGTCTCGAGGGACCCGCCGTGGACGTCGACGCGCTCGCGCATCCCGAGCAGGCCGTGCCCGCCGCCGTCCGGGGCCGCGGCGCCGCGTCCGTCGTCGACGACCTCGATCCGGATCGCGTCGTCCACGTGCACCGACACCTGCACCCGCACCCCGGGCCCGGCGTGCTTGTGGACGTTCGTCAGCGCCTCCTGCACCACGCGGTACGCCGTCAGCCCGGCCGCGGCCGGCACCGGACCGTCGAGCCCGACGAGGTCGACCGGGTCGACCAGCACGACGTCCTCGTCGGCGCCGGCCCGGGCGCCGGCGCGGGCGTCGTCGAGGAGCGTCGGCAGGTCGTCGAGCCCCGGCAGCGGACTGCGCCCGCTCGACTCCTCGGCGCGCAGCAGTCCCAGCAGCTGGCGCATGTCGGTCAGCGCCTCGCGTCCGGTCGCCGAGATCCGGGCCAGGGTCTCGGTCGCGACCGCGGGGTCCTGCGCCGCAGCGTACCGGGCACCGTCGGCCTGCACGACCATCACGGTCAACCCGTGCGCGACCACGTCGTGCATCTCGCGCGCGATCCGGGCCCGCTCGGCCGACGCCGCCAGCGCGACCTGCTGCTCGGCGTCCCGGCGGATCCGCTCGCCCCGCTCGACCAGCGCGTCGACGTACGCGCGCCGGGTGCGGCCGAGCGTGCCGAGGGCCCAGCCGGTGACCACGAAGGCGCCGACGGTGAGGAAGTAGGGGAGGAAGGTACGCAGCGAGACGTCGCCGTCGAAGCCGCGGATCCAGTCGAACGACGCCACCGCGGCCGCCACGACCCCCACCGCCAGCGCGACGGCCCCGCCGAGGGCGGAGGAGAACCGCGCCACCGAGTAGACCGCGACCGGGAACGCGACCTGGGTGTGGAGCGGCGTCCCGGTCAGCGGCACCTGGAGCGCGCTCGCCAGCGCGACACCGGCGAAGGCCCGGTCGGGGTGCGTCCGGCGCCACAGCAGGGGGAGGGCCTGGAGCGGCACCAGCACCACCCCGACCAGGAGCCCCCCGGCGACGTACAGCGGGGCGGGCAGGAGCAGCAGGACGACGAGCCCGACGTCGAGGCGGCGCTCCCCGCGCGGCGTCAGCCGCCAGGGCTGGCGCAGGCGGTCGAGTGCGTCGGGGCTCTCCACGCCGTCCAACCTAGGGCCCGGTGGGCGCCGGGGCGTCAGACCACGGGATGACGCCGGACCGCTCCCGGTGCGGCGCTAGTAGGGTGCCGAGCATGACCAAGTGGGAGTACCAGGTGGCGCCGATTCCGCTCCACAACGAAGCGCTGATGCTGAACAACTTCGGACAGGACGGCTGGGAGCTGGTGGCGATCCACACCAACGCCCAGGGCGGCCTGGTCGCGTTCCTCAAGCGCCCGCAGGCCTCCTGATGGCCACGCCCGAGGAGCGCCTGGCCGCGATGGGCCTCGCCGTCCCGGAGGTCGCGAAGCCGGTGGCGGTCTACGTGCCCGCCGTCCGCAGCGGGGACCACGTCTTCACCTCCGGCCAGCTGCCGATGCGTGCGGGCGAGCTGATCACCACCGGCAAGGTCGGCGCCGGGGTGACCGCCGAGGAGGCCTACGCGTGCGCGCAGCAGTGCGCGCTCAACGCGATCGCCGCCGTCCGTGCCGAGGTCGGCGAGCTCGCGCTGGTGAAGCGGATCGTCAAGGTCGTCGTCTTCGTCGCCTCGACCCCCGACTTCACCGGCCAGCCCGGGGTCGCCAACGGCGCCTCCGAGCTGCTCGGCGAGGTGTTCGGCGACGCCGGCGTGCACGCCCGGTCCGCGGTCGGGGTGGCCGCGCTGCCGCTGGACGCGCCCGTGGAGATCGAGATCGTCGTCGAGGTCTGAGACCGTGCAGATCCCGCTGCCGCCCGTGCCGCTGCCCCCCTCCGTCGTCGAGGTCGCCCGCGCCTACGCCGACGGCGAGCGCACCGCGGTCGAGCCGCGCAACGCCGCGACCGTCATCCTGATGCGGGCCTCGGACCAGGGGCCGGACGTCTACTACATGCGGCGGCAGGTCTCGATGGACTTCGCCGCCGGCATGGCGGTCTTCCCCGGTGGCGGCGTCGACCCACGCGACTTCGACGTCGAGGTCGCCTGGGCCGGCCCCACCCCGGCCGAGTGGGCGGCCCGGCTGGGCTGCGACGAGGAGACGGCGCGGGCGCTGGTGTGCACGGCGGTCCGCGAGACGTTCGAGGAGTCGGGCGTGCTGCTCGCCGGGCCGTCGGCGTCCGAGGTCGTCGCCGACACCACCGGCGACGACTGGGAGGCCGACCGGGTCGCGCTCGAGACGCGCGAGCTGGCCATGACCGACTTCCTGACCCGACGCGGGCTGGTGCTGCGCACCGACCTCCTGGGCGTCTGGGACGCCTGGTTGACGCCGGTCTTCGAGCCCCGGCGCTACCGCACCTGGTTCTTCGTCGCCGCGCTCCCCGAGGGCCAGCGCACCCGCGACGTCTCCTCGGAGTCGTCGTCGGTGGTGTGGCTGCCGGCCCGGACGGCCGCCGACCAGGCCGACGCCGGCGAGCTGGCGATGATGCCGCCGACGTACCTCACCTCGATGGAGGTCGGCTCGTTCACGACACCCGACGAGGTGCTCGCGGTGGCCGCCTCCCGGTCGGTGGAGATGTTCACCCCGTCCGTCGAGCCGATCGGCGACGGCTTCACGCTCTCGATGCCCGACCGGCTGCGGCCGATGCTCGCCGCTCGGCGGCGCGGGTGAGCGGGTCGTGGTCCGGTGGGGCCTTCGGCGAGCGGGGGGAGTGCCTGCTCGCGCCGAACCCCGGGATCATGACGCTCGACGGCACCAACACGTGGGTGCTGCGCGAGCCCGGCTCGTCGACGGCGGTCGTCGTGGACCCCGGCCCGGCCGAGGACGGCCACCTGGAGCGGCTCGAGGAGGAGACCGGTGACGTCGGCCTGGTGCTGCTGACCCACCACCACCTCGACCACGCGGAGGTCGCGGCGGCGCTCGCCGAGCGCAAGGGCTGCGCGGTCCGGGCCCTCGACCCGGCGTACTGCGTCGGCGCCGACCCGCTCGTCGACGACGAGGTGGTCTCGGTCGGCGGACTGTCGCTGCGCGTCGTCGCCACCCCCGGCCACACCGCCGACTCCGTGTCGTTCGTGCTGCCCACGGAGCGGGTGCTGCTGTCGGGCGACATGGTGCTCGGCCGCGGCACGACCGTCGTCGCCCACCCCGACGGCCGGCTCGGTTCCTACCTCGAGTCGATCGAGCGGATGCGCTCCCTCGTCACCGCCGGTGAGGTCGCCACCATCTGGCCGGCCCACGGCCCGGTGCTCGGCGACGCGGGCGCCGTCCTCGACCTCTACCTCGCCCACCGCCGCGACCGGCTCGCCCAGGTCGCCGCAGCGGTGGAGCGGCTGCGCGACGAGGGCGGCGAGCCCACCGCGCGTGCCGTGGTCGAGGTCGTCTACGCCGACGTCGACGAGACACTGTGGGGAGCCGCTGAGCTGTCGGTCCGCGCCCAGCTGGAGTACCTGGCCGAGCAGACGTCGTAGCAGAACGACCCGTCCGCCCGGCGGTGGGCGGAGGACGGGTCAGCGGGCCCGGCGGGCCAGACGCTCGATGTCGATGATGACGACCGAGCGGGGCTCCAGGCGCAGCCAGCCGCGGGAGGCGAAGTCGGCCAGCGCCTTGTTGACGGTCTCGCGGGAGGCGCCGACCAGCTGGGCGAGCTCCTCCTGGGTGAGGTCGTGGTGCACGTGGACGCCGTCGTCGGCGGTGCGCCCGAAGCGGTCGGCGAGGTCGAGGAGGGCCTTGGCCACGCGACCGGGGACGTCGGAGAACACCAGGTCGGCGACGACGTCGTTGGCCTTGCGGAGCCGGCTGGCGAGCTGGGTGAGCAGGCCCCGGGCCACGACCGGACGGCCCTCGAGCCAGCGCAGCAGGTCCTCGTGGGAGAGGGAGGCGAAGGTGGCGTCGGTGACCGCGGTGACGGTGGCCGAGCGCGGGCCCGGGTCGAAGAGCGACAGCTCGCCGAACATCGAGCCGGGGCCGAGGATCGCGAGCAGGTTCTCGCGGCCGTCGGTCGAGGTGCGGCCGAGCTTGACCTTGCCGTCGAGGACGACGTAGAGCCGGTCGCCGGAGTCGCCCTCGTGGAAGAGGACGTCGCCGCGGCGCAGCCGGGTCTCGCTCATCGAGGTGCCGAGCGCGGTCGCCGCCTCGTCGTCGAGGGCGCTGAAGAGCGGTGCCTGACGCAGTACCTCGTTGTCCACGGGATCCTCCGGTGTGCTGGGGCGAGCTGGACCGCACGACGCGGACTCCACGGCGATCCTAGAGGGTGGCGAACCCCACAGAGAACCGAACCCGCTGCGGCGAGGGCCGGATCGTCGGTGGCGGACCGTAGGCTGGCCGCCGTGCCGCCTGCCGTTCCTTCCTCCGAGACGTCGACCTCGCTGGTCCGCCGGGCCCGCAAGATCGACCGGGTCCTCGCCGAGACCTACCCGGACGCGCGGTGCGAGCTCGACTTCGCCAACGCCTTCGAGCTGCTCGTCGTCACCGTGCTCAGCGCGCAGACCACCGACCGCCGCGTCAACGCCGTGCGCCCGGTCCTGTTCGCGGCCTACCCCGACCCCGCCACGATGGCAGCGGCCGACCGGGGTGCCCTCGAGACGATCGTCGGGCCGCTGGGGTTCTTCCGGGCCAAGACCGAGTCGCTGCTCAAGCTCAGCGCCGCCCTCGTCGAGCACCACGACGGCCAGGTGCCCGGCCGGCTCGACGACCTCGTGACGCTGCCCGGTGTCGGCCGCAAGACGGCCAACGTCGTGCTGGGCAACGCCTTCGACGTCCCCGGCATCACCGTCGACACCCACTTCGGCCGGCTCGTGCGCCGCTTCGGGTGGACCGAGGAGACCGACCCGGTCAAGGTCGAGCACGCCGTGGGCGCGCTGTTCCCGAAGCGCGACTGGACGATGCTCAGCCACCACGTCATCTGGCACGGCCGGCGCCGTTGCCACGCCAAGAAGCCCGCGTGCGGCGCCTGCCCGCTGGCGCGCTGGTGCCCGTCGTACGGCGAGGGCCCGACCGACCCGGTCGCGGCCGCCGCCCTGGTCAAGACCCAGGGACCGGCATGAGGCAGCCCATGCGCGGGACGGGGCTGCTGGTCGCGCTGGCGGCCCTCGTCCTCGTGCTCACCGGGTGCGCCGACGACATCTCGCCGCCCGGGCCGAGCGACATCGAGGTCGACACCCCCGCGCTGCGGGAGATGAAGGCCGACGCCGGCATCGAGCCGTGCGTGCCCGGCCCCGGTGGCGGCGACCTCCCCGACCTCACGCTGCCGTGCCTCGGCGGCGGCGACGACGTCGACCTGTCGAGCCTCACGGGCCCGCTGGTCGTCAACCTCTGGAACACCCCCTGCGACGCGTGCCTCGAGGAGATGCCGGCGCTGCAGGAGTTCCACGAGACCTACGGCGACACGGTGCCGGTGCTCGGCATCGACGTCACCGACACCCAGCCCGACTTCGCCCTCTCGTTCGCGGAGATGGTCGGCGCGACCTACCCGCAGCTCGCCGACCCGGGGGGCGACATCTTCGACACCGACCTCGGCCTGCGGCCGGCCTTCCCGCAGACCATCCTCGTCGACGCCGACGGGAAGGTCGCCGCGATGCACGCCGGCGGCCTGCTGTCGGTCGCCGAGATCGAGGAGCTCGTCACCACGCACCTCGGACCGGTGCTGTGACCGCTGTGACGGGCCCCGGGCATCCCGGGCTGCCCGGCTGGCTGCGCCCCGTCGAGCGGGCGGCGCAGGCGATCACCGTCCACGACCTGACCCGGTTCCAGGTTCCCGACGACGTCGACGGCCTGCGTCGGTCCGCGGTGCTGGTGCTCTTCGGCGAGGGCGAGCACGGCCCCGACCTGCTGCTCACCGAGCGCGCCCACCACATGCGGTCGCACCCCGGCCAGGTCTCGTTCCCCGGCGGCGGCGTCGACCCCGGCGAGACGCCGGCCCAGGCAGCGGTGCGCGAGGGCGAGGAGGAGGTCGGCCTCGACGCCTCCGGGGTCGAGGTCTTCGGGGCGCTGCCCGAGCTCTGGGTGCCGCCGAGCAACCACGCCGTCGTCCCGGTGCTGGCCTGGTGGCGCGAGCCGAGCCCGGTCTGGGTGCGCTCCGCCGACGAGGTGCACGCCGTCTACCGGGTGCCGCTGCGCGAGCTGCGCGACCCGACCCACCGGATCACCGTCACCGGCCCCCGCGGCTGGCGCTCGCCGGGCTTCCTCATCGGCGACGACCACGACGTGATCCTCTGGGGGTTCACTGGCGGGATCATCGCGCGGCTGTTCGAGTTCGTCGGCTGGATCGACGACCTGCCCGACGCGCCGGAGAGGGATTTGCCCGATTACATGTTCGGCGGCGCTCGACCCGCGACCATGGACCCCGGGCAGCAACCGGTGCCCAACACCGAGTTCGAGGAGCGACGCCGAGGATGAACCTTCTCGACTGGCTGCTCGTGCTGCTCGTGCTCGCCTACGCCCTGTCCGGCTACTGGCAGGGCTTCGTCACCGGGGCGTTCGCGACGGTGGGGCTCCTGGCCGGTGGCCTGCTCGGCATCCTGCTCGCGCCGTTCATCCTCGGCGACGCCGAGCCGTCGCTGACGATCTCGTTGGCGGCGTTGTTCATCGTCATCGTGTGCGCCTCGCTCGGGCAGGCGCTGATGCAGTTCCTCGGCGCCAAGATCCGCGACAAGATCACCTGGCAGCCGGCCCGTGCGGTCGACGCGATCGGCGGCGCCGCGCTGAGCGCCGTCGCGGTGCTGCTCGTCGCATGGGCGCTCGGGGTCGCGGTCTCCGGCTCCAAGATCGGCTCCCTGACGCCGCTCGTGCGCGAGTCGGCGGTGCTGCGCACGGTCAACTCGGCGCTGCCGACGTCGGCCCCGAACGCCCTCCAGGCCTTCAACGGCGTCGTCGGGACGTCGTTCTTCCCGCGCTACATGGAGCCGTTCGCCGACGAGCGGATCGTCGAGGTCGACCCGGGCGCCGAGCGGCTGCTGCGCGACCCCGACATCGCCGCCGCCGAGGACAGCGTGCTCAAGGTCCGTGGCAACAACGACTGCGGCCGCGGCGTCGAGGGCACCGGGTTCCTCTACTCCGACGACCGGCTGATGACCAACGCCCACGTGGTCGCCGGCGTCGACGAGCCGACGGTCGAGATCGGCGGCGAGCAGGTCGATGCGACGGTCGTCTACTACAACTCCCAGCTCGACGTCGCCGTCCTCGCCCTCGACGACCTCGGCCGCGACCCGCTCGCCTTCGTCGACGGCGACGCGGAGGAGACGCGGTGGGTCACCGAGGCCAAGGACGGCGTCGCCATCCTCGGCTACCCGCAGGACGGCCCCTACGACGTCCAGCGCGGCCGGGTCCGCTCCGAGCAGAACCTGCGCTCGCCCGACATCTACGGCGACGGCACGGTCGTGCGCGAGGTCTACTCGCTGCGCGGCCTGATCCGCCCCGGCAACTCCGGCGGCCCGATCGTCACGACCCAGGGCCGGGTGGCGGGCGTGGTCTTCGCGGCCTCCGTCACCGACGACGACACCGGCTACGCGCTCACCTGGGAGCAGGTCCGGGACGCCGCCGGCCAGGGCGTCTCGAGCTCCGACCCGGTCTCCACCGGCGGCTGTGCCTGATCGACGCTGACCCGTCACCTATGGGTGACGGGTCGGCCGAGATCCGGCGCTGACCTGTCACCTATAGGTGACGGGTCGACCGAGACCCCGCTGACCCGTCACCTATAGGTGACGGGTCAGCGAGATGTGGTGCCGGAGAGCGTCAGCTCTTGCCCTTGAGAGCCTGGGGGATCTGCTTGCCCTGGGTGATGGCCTTCTCGGGCGGGCCGACCTTCTTGACCTTCTTGATGCCGAGGAAGCCGAACAGCGCGGCGATGAGCACGTAGACCAGCGTCACGACGAGGAAGGCCCAGTGCAGGTCGAGGCCGCTGCCGTTCCAGTGGATCAGGTAGGCGAAGGCCACCGAGAGCATGATGACGGCGAGCAGGAGCAGGAAGCCGGCGACGGCGAAGAACGCGATCCCGGCGACGCCGAGCCTCATGCTGACCTTGAGCTCGGACTTGGCGAGCTGGATCTCCTTGCTGATGAGCGTGGAGATGTCTCGGCTGGCGTCGGTGACCAGCTTGCCGATCGTCGGCTCCTCCGCGCCGGCGTCGGTGACCCTGCCGACGGTCCGGTCGGAGGGGCGGTCGACGGCGTTGTTCTGGGGAGCCATGGCCCAGACCCTATCCCCAACCACCGGTCGGGCTCGTCACCCGATCCGGTGCCCGGCGGGGCGGGTCAGTCCTCACCCTTGCCGGAGTCGACGCCCCTCGAGATCAGGTCCATCACCGAGGAGTCGGCCAGCGTGGTGACGTCGCCGACCTCCCGGTGCTCGGCGACGTCGCGCAGCAGGCGGCGCATGATCTTGCCGGAGCGGGTCTTCGGCAGCTCGGGGACCACCATGATCTGGCGGGGCGTCGCGATCGGTCCGATCTCCTTGCGCACGTGCTTGCGGAGCTCGGAGACGATGTCGTCGCCGCCGTCCCCGGCGCTGTCCCGCAGGATCACGAAGGCACAGACCGCCTGGCCGGTGTCCTCGTCCTTGGCGCCGACGACGGCCGCCTCGGCGACCTTGGGGTGCGACACCAGCGCCGACTCGATCTCGGTGGTCGAGAGCCGGTGGCCGGACACGTTCATGACGTCGTCGACGCGGCCGAGGAGCCAGATGTCGCCGTCCTCGTCCTTCTTCGCGCCGTCGCCGGCGAAGTAGTAGCCCTGGTCGGCGAAGCGCGACCAGTAGGTGTCCCGGTAGCGCTCGTCGTCGCCCCAGATCGTGCGCAGCATCGAGGGCCACGGCCCCTTGACGACGAGGTAGCCGCCGGAGCCGTTGGGCACCGAGTCGCCGTTCTCGTCGACGACGTCGGCGGCGACGCCGGGCAGCGCGGTCATCGCCGAGCCCGGCTTGCCCGCGGTGACGCCGGGCAGCGGGCTGATCATCATGGCGCCGGTCTCGGTCTGCCACCAGGTGTCGACGATCGGGCAGCGCTCGCCGCCGATGACCTCGCGGTACCACATGTAGGCCTCGGGGTTGATCGACTCACCGACCGACCCCAGCAGCCGCAGCGACGACAGGTCGCGCCGGTCGGGGATCTCGCGACCCTGCTTCATGAACGAGCGGATCGCGGTGGGTGCGGTGTAGAAGAGCGTCACCCCGTGCTGCTCGATGATGTCCCACCAGCGGCCGCGCTCGGGGCTGTCGGGGGTGCCCTCGTAAAGCACCTGCGTGACGCCGTTCGCGAGCGGGCCGTAGACGATGTAGGAGTGTCCGGTGACCCAGCCGACGTCGGCGGTGCACCAGTAGACGTCGTCGTCCTTGAGGTCGAACACGGCCCAGTGCGTGTACGCCGTGCCGGTCAGGTAGCCGCCGGTCGTGTGCAGGATGCCCTTGGGCTTCCCGGTGGTGCCGGAGGTGTACATGACGTAGAGCGGGTGCTCGGAGTCGAAGGCCTCGGGGGTGTGCTCGGTCGACGCGCCGCCGACGGCGTCGTGCCACCAGACGTCGAGGTCGTCGTTCCAGCCGGACTCCCCGAGGTCCTGGCCGGTGCGCCGGACGACGAGCACCGCGCTGACCTCGTGGCCGAGCCCGGCGGCCTTGACGACGGCCTCGTCGACGGCCGGCTTCAGCGCGGACGCCGCCCCGCGGCGGTAGCCGCCGTCGGCGGTGATGACGACCTTGGCCTGGCAGTCCTCGAGCCGGGAGGCGAGCGCGTCGGAGGAGAACCCGCCGAAGACCACCGTGTGCGGCGCGCCGATCCGGGCGCACGCCAGCATCGCGACGACGGCCTCGGGGATCATCGGCAGGTAGATCGCGACCCGGTCGCCGGCCTCGACACCGAGGTCGGTCAGGGCGTTCGCCGCCTGGGAGACCTCGTCCTTGAGCTGGGCGTAGGTGATGGAGCGCTGGTTCTCGGGCCGGTCGTCGACCGGCTCGCCGACAAAGTGGATCGCCACCTTGTCGCCCCGGCCCTGCTCGACGTGCCGGTCGACGCAGTTGTACGACGCGTTCAGGCGACCGCCGACGAACCACTTCGCGAACGGCGGGTCGTCCCAGTCGAGGACGCGGTCCCACGTCGTGTCCCACGAGAGCCGCTCGGCCTGCTCGGCCCAGAACGCCTCGATGTCGGAGGCTGCCCGCTCGTAGGCCTCCGCCTTGAGGTTGGCGTGCTCGGCCAGCCCGGCGGGCGGCTCGAAGCGCCGCTCCTCCTTGCTGAGGTTCGACAGGGATCCGCTCTCGGGGACTTCAGTGCTCACGACTACTCCTGGACTGGGTGTTCGGGTGCCACTCGTCACACTAGGACGCATCGCCTGGTGCCGACGAGTGGGTGGAGATCGGCTGCCCGACCGGCGCCGACCCGCCAGGAGAGCTCCTGACGGGTCGGCGCGGCGGGTGTCAGTGCGAGGTGGCCTTCTCCGAGCCGGAGCCGGTCAGGGCGCGGACCTCGAGCTCGGTGTAGCGGTCCTCGGCGGCCGGCTCGCGCTTCGACAGGGTGCCGATGATGCCGAAGACGAAGCCGAGCGGGATCGAGACGATGCCCGGGTTCTCCAGCGGGAACCAGGAGATGTCGATGCTGGTCGGCAGCAGCGACAGGTTCTTGCCGTCGGCGTCGAGGCCCTTGCCGGACATCACCGGCGAGAAGATGACCAGGCCGACGGCCGAGATCAGTCCGCCGTAGATGCTCCACAGCGCGCCGCGGGTGTTGAAGCGCCTCCAGAACATGTTGAACACGATCGTCGGCAGGTTCGCCGAGGCGGCCACCGCGAAGGCGAGCGCCACGAGGAAGGCGATGTTGAGGCTCTGCGCCGGGATCGCGAGCAGGATCGCGACCAGGCCGATGCCCGCGGCGGCGTACCGCGTCACCTTGATCTCCTCCTCCTCGGTCGCCTTGCCCTTCTTGATGACGTTGTTGTAGACGTCGTGGGCCACGGACGCCGACGAGGTCAGCGTCAGGCCGGCCACCACCGCGAGGATCGTGGCGAAGGCGACGGCGGCGATCAGCGCGAGCAGGATCGCGCCGCCCGTGGAGCCGGCTCCACCGCCGACCTCCTCGGCCAGCCGGGGGGCGGCCAGGTTGCCGGACTTGTCGAGCGTCGAGGTGTCGAGCAGCGCGGCGGCACCGAAGCCGAGCACCAGCGTGAAGAGGTAGAAGACGCCGATCAGGCCGATCGCCCACAGCACCGACTTGCGGGCGTCCTTGGCCGTCGGCACCGTGTAGAAGCGGATCAGGATGTGCGGCAGGCCCGCCGTGCCGAGCACGAGGGCGATGCCGAGGCTGACGAAGTCGAGCTTGCTCGTCAGCGTCGCGCCGTACTTGAGGCCGGGCTCGAGGAAGGCCTGGCCCTTGCCGCTGTTGTCGGCGGCGGCACCGAGCAGGCTGGAGAGGTTGAAGTCGAACTGCGCCAGCACCAGGACGACGATGAGCGCCGAGCCCGTCATGAGCAGGACGGCCTTGACGATCTGCACCCAGGTGGTGCCCTTCATGCCGCCGACCGTGACGTAGAAGATCATCAGGGCGCCGACGCCGAAGATGACGATGTTCTTGACGGCCTGGTTGTCGACGCCGAGCAGCAGGGCGACGAGCGTGCCCGCGCCGACCATCTGGGCGAGCAGGTAGAAGATCGAGACGACGACGGTCGACGTCGCGGCCGCCAGCCGGACCGGCTTCTGCTTCATCCGGAACGCCAGCTGGTCGGCCATCGTGAAGCGGCCCGAGTTGCGCAGCATCTCCGCGACGAGCAGCAGGGCCACCAGCCAGGCGACCAGGAACCCGATGGAGTAGAGGAAGCCGTCGTACCCCGACAGCGCGATGATCCCGGAGATGCCGAGGAACGACGCCGCCGACATGTAGTCGCCGCCGATGGCCAGGCCGTTCTGGATCGGGGAGAAGGACCGGCCGCCGGCGTAGAAGTCCGACGTGCCGGACGACGAGCGGCTGGCCCGGATCGTGATGCCGATCGTCAGCGCGACGACGGCGAGGAACAGGACGGTGGTGAGCACCTGGTGGTCCATCAGCGCTTGCCCCCCTCGTAGACGGAGTTGAGGCTCTCGGCCAGCGGGTCGAGCCGCGCGGTCGAGTAGCGGCTGTAGGCGTAGGCGATGAGGAACGTCGTGAGGAACTGCAGCAGCCCGAAGACCAGGGCGACGTTGATGTTGCCGACGACCTTCTGGCTCATGAAGTCGCCGGCCCAGTTGGACATCACGACGTAGAGCAGGAACCAGGCCAGGAACGCGGCCGTGGCCGGCAGCACGAAGCTCCGGTAGCGGCGGCGCAGCTCGATGAAGTCGGCCGACTCCGCCATCGAGTCGTAGACGGGATCGTGGCGTGCGGCCACGTCGCGGTGTGGATCCTTCTCAAGTGCCATCGGACGGCGCCTCTCCGGTACGGGTCACCGACGGGTGACCCGCGTCACGCTAGGAGTGACGGGCGTCACCCGGCAGGGGGCGGCGGTGTCGCTGCGACGGGCGGGGACGACGGTGCGGTGAGCGGTCGGTCCAGCGCGACGAACGGTCGCGCGCAGCGGTGGGGGCGCCGCCCGTGAGGACGTGAGGACCGTGAGGCCGTGAGGTCGCGGTGACACAAGGTTTCCGGCGCGACCACCGGCCCCGAAACCTCGCGGCACTGGACTGGTCGGCATGACGACGACCGCTCCCGACCCCACGACGCACGCGACGCCGGCGGCGTCCGGCCGATCCGGGAAGCACTGGATCACCGACTGGCGCCCCGAGGACGAGGAGTTCTGGGAGAACGGCGGCAGGCAGGTCGCCCGGCGCAACCTCGTCTGGTCGATCTTCGCCGAGCACCTCGGCTTCTCGGTGTGGCTGATCTGGAGCGTCAGCTCGGCGTTCCTGGTCGCGCAGGGCTTCGCCTTCGACGCCCAGCAGCTCTTCCTCCTCGTCGCCCTGCCGAACCTCGTCGGCTCGCTGCTGCGGCTGCCCTACACGTTCGCCGTGCCGCGCTTCGGCGGCCGGAACTGGACCATGGTCAGCGCCGCGCTGCTGCTCGTCCCCACGCTGCTCTTCGCCCACGCCGTCCAGCAGCCCGGCACGCCGTACTGGGTCTTCTGCGTCATCGCCGCCACCGCCGGCCTCGGGGGCGGCAACTTCGCCTCCTCGATGGCCAACATCAACTTCTTCTACCCGGCCGCCAAGAAGGGCGCGGCGCTCGGGCTGAACGCCGCCGGCGGCAACCTCGGGGTCTCGCTGATCCAGCTGCTGCTGCCGGTGATCGTCGGGGGCGCCGGGATCTTCGGCCTGGTCCGGGCGCGGGAGTCGGGCATCAGCCTGCAGTACGCGGCCTACGTCTACGCCGTCCTGGCCGTGGTCGCGGTCGTCGCGGCGGCGCTGCGGATGGACAACCTGTCCAGCGCGGTCTCGAGGCCGCGCGAGCAGCTGCGGGTCGTGCGCAACCGGCAGACCTGGGTGATGTCGTTGCTCTACGTCGGCACCTTCGGCTCGTTCATCGGCTACTCCGCCGCGATGCCGCTGCTCATCAAGATCAACTTCTGGGTGCCCGACCCGGCGCCGCTCGGCACCGGCGTCTTCTTCGCCTACTACGCCTTCCTCGGCGCCGGTGTCGGCTCGCTGACCCGGCCGCTCGGCGGCTGGCTGGCCGACCGGTACGGCGGCGCGCGGGTCACCCTGGCGGCGTTCGGCGGGATGGTCCTCTTCACCCTCCTCGTGCTCTGGACGCTGACCCGGCTGACGCCGAACCCGGCCGCCGACCCCGCGGTCGCGCTCGACAACCGGGCCTGGTTCCCGTGGTTCCTGGCCTTCTTCCTCTGCGTCTTCGCGAGCAGCGGGATCGGCAACGGCTCGACGTACAAGATGATCCCGGCGATCTTCCGCACCGAGGCCGAGCGCGCCACCACCCCGCACACCGACGAGCGCGCCGTCGCCGTCCACGAGGCGACGAAGCAGTCGTCGGCGGCCATCGGGATCATCGGCGCGGTGGGCGCCGTCGGCGGATTCCTGATCCCGCTGGCCTTCGCCGCGCCGTGGGTCGCCGACCCGCTGTCCGCGACCAGGGGCGCCTTCGTCGTGTTCACCTGCTTCTACGTCGTCTGCGCCGCCGTCACCTACGCCGTCTACCTGCGCCGCTCGTCGGCGGCCACCAGCCTGGCCTCGGCGGGCATCTGAATGACCGACACCCACTGCCCCTACTGCAGCCTGCAGTGCGGGATGACCCTGACCGGTCGTCGCACGCTGGAGGTGCAGGCGTGGCCGGAGTTCCCCGTCAACGAGGGCGGGCTGTGCCGCAAGGGCTGGACGGCGGCCGGCCTGCGCGGGCACCGCGAGCGGCTGACCACGCCGTTGGTGCGCGACCGGGCGACCGGCGAGCTGACCGCCGTCTCGTGGGACACCGCCCTCGACGTCGTCGCCTCCCGGGTGCGCGACCTGCAGGCCGGGCACGGTCCCGACGCCGTGGCCGTCTTCGGCGGTGGCGGGCTGACCAACGAGAAGGCCTACCTGCTCGGCAAGCTCGCGCGGGTCGCTCTCGGCACCTCGCAGATCGACTACAACGGCCGCTGGTGCATGAGCTCGGCGGCGTCGGCGTCCAACCGGGCCTTCGGGATCGACCGGGGGCTGCCGTTCCCGCTCGCCGACCTCGAGCAGACCGACGTCTGCGTGCTGGTCGGCTCGAACCTCGCCGAGACGATGCCGCCGGCGGCGCGGCACCTGGACCGGCTCCGCGAGCGCGGCGGCACGGTCGTCGTCATCGACCCGCGCCGCACGGCGACCGCCGACCGGGCCGACCTCGTGCTCCAGCCCGTGCCCGGCACCGACCTGCCGCTCGCGCTCGGCGTCCTGCACCTGCTCGACGCCGCCGGCGCCGTCGACGAGGAGTACGTCGCCGCCCGGACGACCGGGTTCGACGACGTCCGCCGCTCCGTCGCGTCGTGGTGGCCCGAGCGGGTCGAGCGGGTGTCCGGGGTGGCGGCCGAGGAGCTGCGGGCCCTGGCCGCGCTGCTGGCCGGCGCCGGGACCGTCACGGTGCTGACCGCGCGCGGCGCCGAGCAGCACAGCCAGGGCACCGCGACCGTCCAGGCCTGGATCAACGTCGCCCTCGCGCTCGGCATGTGCGGCAGGCCGCACGCCGGCTACGGCTGCCTCACCGGCCAGGGCAACGGCCAGGGCGGGCGCGAGCACGGGCAGAAGGCCGACCAGCTGCCCGGCTACCGGATGATCGACGACCCCGCGGCGCGCGAGCACGTCGCCGGCGTGTGGGGCGTGCCGCCGGCGTCGCTGCCGGGTCGGGGGCGCTCGGCCCACGAGCTGCTCGACGCCCTCGGCACCGAGGCGGGCCCGAAGGCCCTGCTGGTGCACGGCAGCAACATCGTCGTCTCCGCGCCGAACGCCACCCACGTGACCGAGCGGCTGGCCGCGCTGGACCTGCTCGTCGTCGCCGACATCGTGCTGTCGGAGACGGCCGCCATGGCCGACGTCGTCCTGCCGGTCACGCAGTGGGCCGAGGAGACCGGCACCATGACCAACCTCGAGGGCCGGGTGGTCCTGCGCCAGCAGGCCGTCCCGCCTCCGGCCGGCGTGCGCAGCGACCTCGACGTGATCGCCGGGCTGGCCTCCCGGCTCGGCTCGACGGCGGCGTTCCCGACCGACCCGGAGGAGGTGTTCGCCGAGCTGGCCCGGGCCTCGGCCGGCGGCCGCGCCGACTACGCCGGCATCACCTACGACCGGATCCGCGCCGAGCACGGCGTCTTCTGGCCCTGCCCGACGCCCGACCACCCCGGGACGCCGCGGCTCTTCGCCGACGCCTTCGCCACCGCCGACGGCCGGGCCCGGTTCGTCGCCGTCGAGCACGTCGGCGCCGCCGAGCAGCCGGACGGCGCGTACCCGCTGCACCTCACCACCGGCCGGGTGCTCGCCCAGTACCAGTCCGGGGCCCAGACCCGGCGGGTCCGTGCGCTGCCCGACGACGGCGTGTTCGTCGAGCTGCACCCGATGCTGGCCGCCCGGATCGGGGCCCGCGACGGCGAGCCCGTCGTCGTCACGACCCGGCGCGGTGAGCTGCGGGCGCCGGCGCGCGTCGTCGCCACGATCCGGCCCGACACCGTCTTCGTCCCGTTCCACTGGGTCGGCGCCAACCGGCTCACCAACGACGCGCTCGACCCGTCCAGCGGGATGCCGGAGTTCAAGGTCTGCGCCGCGGCGGTGCGCACGTGAGCCCCGCACGCATCGTCGTCGTGGGCGCCGGCATGGCCGCCGTCCGACTGGTCGAGGGCCTGGTCGGCAGCGGCCACCGGGTGACCCTGGTCGGCGACGAGCCGCACCTGCCCTACAACCGGATCCTGCTCTCGGCCGTGCTGGAGGGCACCCACACCGCCGGGGCGCTGACCCTCCGCTCCCGCCGGTGGTACGCCGACGACGACGTCGACCTGCGCCTCGGCACCCGCGTGCTCGCGGTCGAGCGGGCCGAGCGCGAGGTGCTGCTGGTCGACGGCACGCGGATCGGCTACGACCGGCTGGTCCTGGCGACCGGCGCGATCGCGACCCTCCCGCCGATCCGCGGCCTGGTCCGCCTCGACGGCCGGCTGCACGAGCGGGTGCACGCGTTCCGCAGCCTCGACGACTGCCGGCGGCTCGACGCCGCCGTGCCGCACGCGCGCCGGGCCGTCGTCGTCGGCGGCGGGCTGCTCGGGCTCCAGGTGGCGCGGGCGCTCGCCGTCCGCGGGCTGGCGACCGAGGTCGTCGAGGGCGGGGAGCACCTGCTGCGTGGCCAGGTCGGCCCCGCCGCCGGCGCGATCCTGGCCCGCGACCTGCGCCGGCTCGGCACGGAGGTCTACACCGGTGCCCGCGCCGTCCGCCTGGTCGACGGCGAGCAGGGCGGGCTGCAGCTCGACAACGGCCACGTCCTGGAGACCGACCTCGTCGTCCTCACCGCCGGCGGCCGCCCGTCGACCGCCCTGGCCCGTGCCGCCGGCCTGGAGGTGCGCCGGGGCGTCGTCGTCGACGAGCACCTGAGGACCAGCGACCCGGTGGTCCACGCCATCGGGGACGGCGCGCAGCGCGGCGGCCGCACCACCGGGTTCGTGCCGCCGGCGTGGGAGCAGGCCGAGGTGCTGGCCGCCCACCTGCGCGGTCGCGCCGCGACGTACGACGGCAGCCGGGTCGTCGCCCGGCTCCGCGCCACCGACCTCGACGTCGCGGTGCTCGGGGACGCCGACGCCGCCGGCGACGTCGTCGAGGTGTCGAACCCGGTCGCCGGGTCGCACCGGCGCCTCGTCGTCCGCGACGGCCGGATCGTCGCCGCCACCCTCGTCGGCGACCTCGCCCGCGTCGGCCTGGTCACCCAGCACTTCGACCGCGGCACGGTGCTCGGGCCGCACGAGCCCGGCGACCTGCTCCTGGTCGAGCGCCCGGCCCGGCCGACCGCCGTCCCGGACGACGCCGAGGTGTGCGCCTGCGCCGGCGTCACCGCCGGCCGGGTCCGCGCCTGCTCCTCCCTCGAGGACGTCCGCGACACCACCCGCGCCACCACCGGCTGCGGCGGCTGCGCCCCGGCCGTCCGCCAGCTCCTCGCCCACCGCACCCTGGAGGTATCCCCGTCGTGATGGCCCCGCACCCCGTCAACCACCGCAAGCAGCTCGTCGTCGTCGGCCACGGCATGGTCGGCCACCGGTTCGTCCAGGCCGCGGTCGAGCGCGGCCTCACCGAGACCCACGACGTCGTCGTGGTCGGCGCGGAGGCGCGGCCGGCCTACGACCGGGTCGCGCTCACGTCGTTCTTCGAGGTCGGCGCCGACGCCCTGTCCCTGCTCCCCGGCGGCGCGTACGACGACCCACGGGTCCGCGTGCTGCTCGGCACCACGGCGGTCGGGCTCGACCCCGAGGCGCGCACGGTCCTGCTCGACACCGCCGGTGGTGGGCGGAGCGTCCTGGAGTTCGACGAGCTCGTGCTCGCCACGGGAGCGGCGCCGTTCGTGCCCCCGGTGCCGGGGCACGACCTGCCCGGCACCTTCGTCTACCGCACCATCGAGGACCTGGAGGCGATCCGCGCGGCCGCGGCCACCGCGACCGTCGGTGCCGTCGTCGGCGGCGGCCTGCTCGGGCTGGAGGCGGCCAAGGCGCTCGCCGACCTCGGCCTCGAGACCCACGTCGTCGAGATGGCGCCCCGGCTGATGGCGGTGCAGGTCGACGACGCCGGCGGCGCCACCCTGCGCCGCCACGTCGAGGGGCTGGGGCTACACGTCCACACCGGTGCGACGACGACCGCCGTCCTCGGCGAGACCCACGTCACCGGCCTCGGGTTGAAGGACGCCGAGCCGGTCGTGACCGACCTGGTCGTCTTCTCCGCCGGCATCCGGCCCCGCGACGCGCTCGCCCGCGCGGCCGGCCTCGCGGTGGCCGAGCGCGGCGGCGTCCTGGTCGACGAGCAGTGCCGGACCTCGGACCCGCACGTGTGGGCGGTCGGCGAGTGCGCGGCGCCGGGCGGGCGGATGTACGGGCTGGTCGCGCCCGGCTACGCGATGGCCGAGGTCGCCGTCGACGCGCTGGTCGGCGGCGACGGCGCCTTCACCGGCGCCGACACCTCGACCAAGCTCAAGCTGATGGGCGTCGACGTCGCCTCCTTCGGCGACGCGTTCGCGACCACCGAGGGCGCCCTCGAGCTCGTCTACTCCGACGCCGTCGCGGGGGTCTACAAGAAGCTCGTCGTCAGCGACGACGGCGCCCGGCTGCTCGGCGGCGTGCTGGTCGGCGACGCGTCGGCGTACGGCGTGCTGCGCCCCATGGTGGCGACCGCGACCAACCCGGGCATCGCGCTGCCCGAGAACCCCGAGGAGCTGATCCTGCCGGTCACCTCCGGCGCGGGTGCGCAGGTCGCCCTGCCCGACGCGGCCCAGGTCTGCTCGTGCAACGACGTCAGCAAGGCCGACATCGTCGCCGCGGCCGAGGCCGGGGGGACCACCCGTGCCGGCGCGACCTGCGGGTCGTGCAAGACGCTGACCAGGAAGATCATCGAGGACTGGTTCGAGGCGCAGGGCAAGGTCGTCGACCGGAGCCTGTGCGAGCACTTTCCGCTCACCCGCCAGGAGCTCTTCGACGTCGTCGCGGTGCACGGGCACACCTCGTTCGACGCCGTGGTCGCCGCGCACGGCACCGGGCGGGGCTGCGACGTCTGCAAGCCGACCGTCGCCTCGGTGCTGGCCAGCCAGCTCAACCACCACGTGCTCGACGAGGGCGCGCGCACCACGCAGGACACCAACGACGCCTACCTCGCCAACATCCAGCGCAACGGCACCTACTCGGTCGTCCCGCGCATCCCCGGCGGCGAGATCGACCCGGAGAAGCTGATCGTGATCGGCGAGGTCGCCCGCGACTTCGGGCTCTACACGAAGATCACCGGCGGGCAGCGCATCGACCTGTTCGGCGCCCGGATGGAGGAGCTGCCCGCGATCTGGCGGCGCCTGGTCGACGCCGGCTTCGAGTCCGGCCACGCCTACGGCAAGTCGCTGCGCACGGTGAAGTCGTGCGTCGGCTCGACGTGGTGCCGCTACGGCGTCCAGGACTCCGTGCAGCTGGCCATCGACCTGGAGCTGCGCTACCGCGGGCTGCGCTCGCCGCACAAGCTGAAGGGCGGGGTCTCCGGGTGTGCGCGCGAGTGCGCCGAGGCCCGCGGCAAGGACTTCGGCGTCATCGCCACCGAGAAGGGCTGGAACCTCTACGTCGGCGGCAACGGCGGCGCCACCCCGGTCCACGCCCGGCTGCTCGCCGGCGACCTCGACACCGAGACGCTGGTCCGCTACCTCGACCGGTTCCTCATGTACTACGTCCGCACCGCCGACCGGCTCCAGCGCACCGCGCCCTGGGTCGACTCCCTCGACGGCGGGCTCGACCGGGTCCGCGCCGTGGTGGTGGACGACGTCCTCGGCCTCGGCTCGGAGCTCGAGGCCGCGATGAGCCGGCACGTCGGCGGGTACTTCGACGAGTGGAAGGCGACCCTCGACGACCCCGACAAGCTGCGCCGGTTCGTGTCGTTCGTCAACGCCCCCGACGTCCCGGACCCCCACATCGAGTTCCGCTCCGAGCGCGGCCAGGACGTGCCGGCCGAGTCCGCCGGGCCGGTCTCGCTGGGTGCCACGATCCCGGTCGGTGCCCCGTGAGGGCGCGCGCGACGAGCGGGCGCAGGACGCGCCGGTGAGGACCGACCGGGACGCCACGACGTGGACGACGATCTGCCGCCTCGACGAGATCGAGGTCGAGGGCGGCGTGCTCGCACTCGTCGCGGGCGAGGCGGTCGCCGTCTTCCGCACCCACGACGACGAGGTCCACGCGCTGTCCAACTACGACCCGATCGGTCGCGCCTCGGTGTTGGCCCGTGGGATCGTGGGCACGCGAGGGGGCGTCCCGTACGTCGCCTCGCCCCTGCACAAGCAGGGCTACGACCTGCGCACCGGTCGGTGCCTGGACGACGAGGAGGTCCGCGTGGCGACGTACGACGTGGCCGTCCGCGACGGACTGGTGCTGGTCGCCTCCGGACCGCCGCATGCCTGAGCCCGGCACGAGCCCCGGGCCCGGCACCGGCCCGCTCGCCGGGTTCCGGATCGGCGTGACCGCGGCCCGCAAGGTCGAGGAGCAGATCGCGCTGCTCGAACGGCGCGGTGCCGACGTCGTCTGGGCGCCGGCGCTCTCCCGCGAGCCCAACCACGTCGACGAGGCGTCGCTGCGCGCGGCCACGGACGACGTCCTGGCCCGGCCGGTCGACATCTTCCTGGCCACCACCGGGATCGGCCTCAAGGCGTGGTTCGCCGCCGCCGAGTCGTGGGGGACCCTCGACCGGCTCCTCGAGCACCTCGGCCGCGCCGAGATCCTGGCGCGCGGGCCCAAGAGCGTCGGCGCGTTGCGCCGGCGCGGGCTCCGCGAGCTCTGGGCGCCCGAGTCCGAGGCGTTCGACGACGTCCTGGCCCACCTGCGCGGTCGCGACCTGACCGGACGCCGGATCGTCGTCCAGGAGCACGGCCAGTCGCTGTCGATGGCGGCGCACGCGCTGCGCCGCCGGGGCGCGGAGGTCACGACCGTGACCGTCTACCGGGTCGAGAGCGCCGAGGACCCGGAGCCGGTCTTCCACCTCGTCGACGAGATCGCCGAGCGCACCGTCCACGCCGTCACCTTCACCGCCGCGCCGGCCGTCGCGGCCCTGATGGCGGCCGCCGGCTCGACGGGTCGCCGCGAGGAGGTCATCGGTGCGTTCCAGGCCGACGTCGTCGCCTCGTGCGTCGGACCGGTCACCGCGGCGGCGTTCGAGATGTGGGGCGTGCCGTCGATCTACCCCGACCGCTCGCGGCTCGCGGCGATGGTCAAGCAGCTCGAGACCGAGCTCCCGTCGCGCTCCGAGGGGCTGTCGCTGGATGTGGCGGGTCACACACTCCTGGTGCACGCCGACGACGTCCTGGTCGACGGGGCGGGGGTGCGGCTCTCGCCCGCCCCGCTCGCCGTTCTCCACGCCCTGCTGGTGAATCCCGGTCACGTGGTGTCCCGACGCGACCTCCTCGCGGCCCTCCCGTCGGGCACGGCGGGGTCCGAGCACGCCGTCGAGATGGCGGTCGCCCGGTTGCGTGCCGCGGTCGGGACGCGCATAGTCCAGACCGTGGTGAAACGTGGATACCGGCTGGCCGTGACGTCGTGACGACGCGCGAGCCAGGACACCAGCTGGTGCTCGTCGCGCACGGCACCCGCAACGTCGACGGCAACCAGGTGTCCCGCGCGGTGGCGGTCGCCGCGGGCGAGCGGCTGGGCATCCCCGCCCGCGCCGCGTTCGTCGAGCTCTCCGAGCCGCTGTTCTCCGACGTGATGGTCGAGGTCGACGTGCCCGTCGTCGTCGTCCCGATGCTCCTGTCGACCGGCTTCCACGTGCAGACCGACCTCCCGGAGGCGGTCGCCAAGGCGTCGGTCCCGGTCACCCTCGGCACGCCGCTCGGCCCCGACCCGCTCCTCGCCGCCGCCCAGGTCGAGCGACTCCTCGAGGCCGGTGCCCAGCGCGGCCAGCGCGTCGTCCTGGTCGCAGCCGGCTCCTCCGACGAGGCCGCCACCTGCGACCAGATGGGCGCCGTCGCGCTGCTCGCCCGCGCCTGGGGCTCGCCGGTCGAGCTCGCCACGCTCTCGGGGCACGGACCCCGCCCGGCGGACGTCGTCCGGCCCGGCGACGCGGTGTCGCCGTACCTGCTCTCGCCCGGGTTCTTCCACGACCGCACCCGCCGCGAGGCGGGCGAGGGGGTCGTCGTGGCCGACGTGATCGGGCCGCACCCGCTCGTCGTGGACCTCGTGGTCGAGCGCGCCGACCAGCTCATGGCGCGATCGCCAGTCGGCTGATCAGCCCGGCCCTGTCGAGGACGAACCGGAACCGGAGGTCGATCGGGCTCCCCGGGAACGAGCCCGAGACCTGCCGAGCGCCGTCCAGCCCGGCTGCACGGGTGAAGTAGCGGTCGACCAGCTGGCCGGTCGACCAGCTGGCCGGTCCTCGGGACGGCCGTGCACCGGGGAGCGCGGGCGGCGCCGGTCCGGAGCAGCGCCGGGTCGGCCCCTGGCGAGGAGGGCACTCCCGTGGTGTGATGAAGGTCACACGGGGCGGGTCGTCGACCGCAGCGATCGCGGGGAGTCCGGCCGGTCCATCACGAAGGAGACCCGCATGAGTGACTCCAACCGCGTCGTCGTCTACAAGGGCCCGGGCGAGGTGGCCGTCGAGACGATGGACTACCCGAAGCTCGAGGTCCCGGCCGAGGTCGCGGACCACTTCGGCATCACGAAGAAGGCCCCCCACGCGGTGATCCTCAAGCTGGTCACCACCAACATCTGTGGGTCCGACCAGCACATGGTCCGGGGGCGGACCACGGCGCCGATCGGCCAGACGTTGGGCCACGAGATCACCGGCGAGGTGGTCGAGCTGGGCGAGGACGTGCTGTTCGTCAAGAAGGGCGACATCTGCTCGGTCCCCTTCAACATCGCCTGCGGGCGCTGCCGGATGTGCAACGAGGGAAAGACCGGCATCTGCCTCAACGTCAACCCGGCCCGTGCCGGCGCCGCCTACGGGTACGTCGACATGGGCGGCTGGGTCGGCGGCCAGGCCGACTACGTGATGATCCCCTACGCCGACTTCAACCTCCTGAAGTTCCCGGACCGTGACCAGGCGCTGGAGAAGATCCTCGACCTGACCATGCTCTCCGACATCTTCCCGACCGGCTACCACGGCGCCTACACCGCCGGGGTCACGACCGGCTCGACCGTCTACGTCGCCGGCGCCGGACCGGTCGGCCTGGCCGCGGCCTTCTCGGCACAGCTGCTGGGGGCGTCGGTGGTCCTGGTGGGCGACATGAACGGCGACCGGCTCAAGCAGGCGGAGAGCTTCGGCTGCGTGGGGATCGACCTGACCACCGACGGGTCGCTGGCCGAGAAGATCGACCAGGTCGTCGGTGAGCCCGAGGTGGATGCCGCGGTCGACGCGGTGGGGTTCGAGGCCCGCGGCCACGGTGAGGGCGCCGCCGAGGCGCCCGCGACGGTGCTCAACGACGCGATGACCGTCGCCCGGGCAGGTGCCGGGGTCGGCATCCCGGGTCTCTACGTCACCGGCGACCCCGGCGCGGTGGACGACGCCGCGAAGCAGGGCACCCTGGGCGTGCGCCTCGGTCTCGGCTGGGCGAAGTCGCACTCGCTGCACACCGGTCAGTGCCCGGTCAAGCAGTACAACCGCAAGCTGATGAACCTGATCCTCAGTGACCGGGCCGACATCGCCAAGGCGGTCAACGCCAAGACCATCGGCCTCGACCAGGCTCCCGACGGGTACGCGCAGTTCGACTCGGGCGCCGCCCAGAAGTTCGTCATCGACCCCCACGGCATGACCGGCTGATCCGCCCGCCCGCCCGCCGGTGGGGCGGCGCCGGGGACGTCGTCGACGACGTCCTCGGTGCCGGACGGCCGGCCCGGACGGGACCGAGCAGGAACGCCCTAGGGTCGAGCCATGCGCCGTCTCGTGCTCCTCGCGGTCGTGGCCCTCGTCGTCACCCCGCTCTCCGTCGCCCCGTCGTCCTCGGCCGACCTGCCCTCGGCGGACCGGTGGCGCGCCGACGTGCGCGAGGCGATGGCCGGCTCGCGGGCCTACCTCGCCGAGCGCGCCGCGACCGCCGCGCCGGGGGAGCGGCTCGCGATCAACCTGGACGTCGACAACACGATGCTGGCCACCGAGTACGCCGCCGGCGAGCCGGTCCGACCGGTGCTGCGCCTGGCCCGCACCGCCCGCCGGCTCGGGATCGCGGTCCTCGTCAACACCGCCCGCGACGAGTCGCAGCGGGCCCGGACGGCCCGCAACCTCGCCGAGGCCGGCTACGTGATCGACGGGCTCTGCCTGCGCCAGCGGGGCACCGGCGCCGCGGACGGCAAGCAACGGTGCCGGGCGTCGTTCGCCGACCTGGGCTACGTGCTGGTCGCGAACGTCGGCAACCACCCGCACGACTTCACCGGCGGCGGCTACGAGCGCGCCTACCGGCTGCCGCGCTACGGCGGCCGGCTCTCCTAGCCGTCCGGGTGCTCACGAGCGGTCGAGGTCGACCGTCTCCGGGGTGTGCAGCCGCACCATGAACCGCAGCGCGTGCGCGGGCGCCCGGCTCGCCGTCGCGCGCGAGACCAGGACCATCGCGGCGAAGGCCAGCGGCACCGACCAGGCGGCGGGCTGACCCACGACGACGTCCACCCAGCCGTCGCCCCACCCGCTGGAGCCGTCGGCCAACGTCCAGCCGACGGCGGCGACCGACCCGGCGCCGCCGACGAGCAGCCCCGCCACGGCACCGGCCGCCGTCAGGCCGCGCCACCAGATGCCGAGCACCAGCAGCGGGCAGAACGTCGAGGCCGCGACCGCGAAGGCGAGCCCGACGGCGCGGGCCACCCCGAAGTCGGGCAGCAGCAGCGCGGCGGTGAGCGGCACCGCGACCGCCACGACCGTGGCCACCCGGAACGCCGTCAGGTCGGGCAGCCGCTTCGACGTCACGTCCTGGGTCAGCACCCCGGACACCGCGATCGCCAGCCCCGACGACGTCGACAGGAACGCCGCGAACGCGCCCGCGGTGACCATCCCGGTCAGCACCTCGCCGACGAGCCCCGGCACGACCAGCCGCGGCAGCTCGAGGACCAGGCTGTCGGAGGCGGCCGGCTCGGCGCCGTACGCGCGACCGAGGGCGGCGTACACCGGCGGCAGCAGGTAGAAGACGCCGAGCAGGGCGAGCACCGCGAGCGTGGTGCGGCGCGCGGCGCGGCCGTCGGGGTTGGTGTAGAAGCGCACGACCACGTGCGGCAGGCCCATCGTGCCGAGGAACGTCGCCAGCACCAGCGAGTACGTCGTGTAGAGACCCTGCGCCCCGCCGTCCCCGAGGGGCACCGACCAGTCGGCGGCGGTCGCGCTCGGCCCGGAGACGCGGTCGCCGGCCCACACCACGAGCAGGACCGCGGCCGGCACGAGCAGCGCGGTCAGCTTCAGCCAGTACTGGAAGGCCTGCACGAAGGTGATGCTGCGCATCCCCCCGGAGCCGACGCTGACCAGCACGACGAGCCCGACGACGACCGGGCCGACCCAGCGCGGCGCGTCGAGGGCGGCGGCCAGGGTGAGTCCGGCGCCCTCGAACTGCGGCAGCAGGTAGAGCCAGCCGATCGCGACCACCAGCACCGAGCAGACGTGGCGGACCCGCCGCGAGTCCAGCCGCGCCTCGGCGAAGTCGGGCAGGGTGTAGGCCCCGCTGCGCCGCAACGGGGCCGCGACCAGCACCAGGAGCACCAGGTAGCCCGCCGTCCAGCCGATCGGGTACCAGAGCATCTCGGCGCCGAAGGTGAGCAGCAGCCCGGCGACGCCGAGGAACGACGCCGCGCTGAGGTACTCCCCGCCGATCGCGCTCGCGTTGAGGCCCGGGCGCACGGTGCGCGAGGCGACGAAGAAGTCGCTGGTCGTGCGCGAGACCCGGAGCCCCCAGCTGCCGATCGCGAGGGTCGCGAGCGAGACCAGGACGACCGCCACCAGCCCCGGCAGCTGGGTCACGGCCGGGTCACCGCTCGACCTCGCCCATCAGCTCGGCGAAGTCGCGCTCGTTGCGCTCGGCCCGCCGCACGTAGTGCCAGCCGAGCAGCACCAGCCACGGGTAGACGAGCACCCCCAGCACCAGCCACGCCACCGGCACCCCGGCCACGCGGACGTCGTCCAGCCCGGGAGCGAGGAAGAAGAGGAGCGGCAGCCCGCCCACCGTCACCGTCAGCAGGCCCAGCACCCGTGCCGCGAGCCACAGCTGCTCGCGCAGCAGCGACCCGAGGTAGACCCCGCCCAGCGGCGAGGCCTCGTCGATGTCGCCGGTGCGCGGGATCGGCCGCGCCCGCCGGTCCGGCCCGGTCACCCGCACCCGCCGCGGCGAGCCCTGCTCCGTCACCGCCGCCCCGCCGTCCGGGGTCGCGGCGTGGTCACGACGGCTCGGTGGGGTGCAGGAGGAGGTCGCGGAGCTCGCGGGTGTTGCGGCGGCTGACGCCGAGCTCGGTCTCGCCGCGCCCGACGACGACGGTGCAGCGGCCTCCGGACGTCCGGACCTCGCGCACGTGGGCGATGGCGACGAGGAGCGAGCGGTGGATGCGCACGAAGCCGGCGTCGTGCCAGTCGTCGGCGAGGGTGGAGAGCGGCACCCGCAGCAGGTGGCTGTCGGTCGCGGTGTGCAGGCGGGCGTAGTCACCCTGCGCCTCGACGTGCGTGACCTCCGAGCGGGCGACGAAGCGGGTGACGCCGCCGCGCTCCACGGCGATCTGGACGTCGTGCACCGGCGCCGCGGCGCGCTCGCCGCCGGCCGCCGACTCCACGACCCGGCGGACCGCCTCGGCCAGCCGCTCGGCCCGCACCGGCTTGAGCACGTAGTCGACCGCCTGCAGGTCGAAGGCCTCGACGGCGTGCGCGTCGTGCGCGGTGACGAAGACGATCGGCGGCGGCACGCGGAACCGGCTGAGCACGTCGGCGAGCTCGAGCCCGGTCAGCCCGGGCATCTGGACGTCGAGGAAGACGCAGTCGACGTCGTCCTCGCGCAGCACCCGCAGGCCGTCGGTCGCCGAGCCGCAGGTGAGCACCTCGCCGATGCGGGGGTCGCGGGTCAGGAGGTACTCCAGCTCGTCGAGGGCGGGGCGCTCGTCGTCGACGACCAGCACCCGCAGCCCGGCCGGCGGGGTGCTCACGGGGGTGCTCACGGGGGTGCTCATGCCGAGACTCCGGCGGCGAACTTCGGCACCCGGACGACGACCTTGGTGCCGGCGCCGGGCGCGGTCTCGACGACCAGCCCGTAGTCGTCGCCGTAGGACGCACGCAGCCGCGCGTCGACGTTGCCGAGGCCGACGGAGTCGAGGGCGGTGTCGCCGGCCAGGGCACGCCGGACCCGCTCCGGGTCCTCGCCGGCGCCGTCGTCCTCGACCTCGATGAGGCAGTCCTGGCCGCGATCGCGGGCGGTGATGGTGACGTGCCCGACCCGGTCGACGCCCTCGAGCCCGTGGCGGACGGCGTTCTCGACGAGCGGCTGCACGCACAGGAACGGGACGGCCACCGCCAGCACCTCCGGGGCGACGCTCAGCCGCACCTGGAGCCGGTCGCCGAAGCGGGCCTGCTCGAGGAGCAGGTAGCGCTCGATCGAGCGCAGCTCCTCGGCGAGCGTCGTGTAGTCGCCGTGGCGCCGGAAGGAGTAGCGGGTGAAGTCGGCGAACTCGAGCAGCAGCTCGCGGGCCCGGTCGGGATCGGTGCGCACGAAGCTGGCGATCGCGCCGAGCGAGTTGTAGATGAAGTGGGGGCTGATCTGCGCCCGCAGCGCCCGGACCTCGGCCTCGGCCAGCCGCGCGCGCGACAGGTCGAGCTCGGCGAGCGCGAGCTGCCCCGACACCCAGGTCGCCACCTCGTCGACGGCGCGGGCCAGCCCCGCGGTGGGGTACGGCGCGAACGCCGCCAGCGTGCCGACGATCCGCTCCTCCACGACCAGCGGGCTCACCACCGCCGTCCGGACCTCGCACGCGGGGACGTCGCACGGCAGGTCGGCCCGGTCGAAGCCGCGGGTGCGCCCGCGGTCGAGCGTCTCGGTGAGCAGCGGCGGGACCTGCGCGGCGTGGTGGTCACCGGCGCCGTCCCAGGCCAGGCAGCCGGCGGTGTCGGTGAGCGCGATCGCCGGGGTCCCGAGGAGGGCGCGCAGGTGCCGGACCGACCGCTCGGCGCTCTCGGCGGTCAGGCCGCCGCGCAGCGCGGGCGCGGCGAGCGAGGCCTGGTGCAGGGTGCGGAACGTCGCCCGGTCGGCTTCGGAGCCCAGGTGCTTGCGCCGCCACATCCGCGCCATCGGCGGGTCAGCGGAAGTCGATGAGGAGCACGCCGGCGTCGTCGTCGAGACCGGTCAGACCGGCGGCGACGCGCGGGAGCGTGTGGGCGGAGTCGGTCATCGGGTCGTCGCCGGCCGCCGGCCCCGACAGGGTGATCGGCACGGTCGGCTCGAGCACCGGGGTGGGCGCCGGCTCGGGACGCTCGGCCACGACGGCGCGGTAGCAGGCGGTGACGTAGGGGAGCTGCATGCCGTCCATGCCGCGGCCGTAGTCGTCGTACAGGGCGAGCAGGTCGGCGATCGTGCGCTCCCGCTCGTGCTCGCCCATCACCGCGACGTTCGAGCGCGAGCGGACGAGGTCCTGGATCGAGCGGCGGTCGACGACCTGCCAGTGCTTGAACGACCCGGTCTCGACGTCGCCGAAGTCGGACGACGCCGCCACCGCGGCGAGCGGGTCGGCGAGGTTCTCCTGGGTGCCGATGATCCGGCCGAGCTTGCGGACCCACGGGATCCGCTCGTCGCGCTGGTTCCAGACGGCCGCGAACACGCCTCCCGGCTTGAGCACCCGGGCGATCTCCGGCAGCGCCCGCTCGGCGTCGAACCAGTGGTAGCACTGGGCGGCGACCACGACGTCGACCGAGCGGTCGGGCAGCGGGATCTCCTCCGCGCCGCTCGCCGAGGTCGCGACGTCGGGCAGGTGGCGCCGGAGCACGTCGAGCATCGCCTCGTCGGGCTCGGTCGCGTAGACCTCGTGGCCCAGCGCGACCAGCCGCTCGGTCAGCTTGCCGGTGCCGGCGCCGAGCTCGAGGACGGCGACCGGCTCGGTGCCGACGAGCCACGCGACGGCGTCCGCGGGGTACGTCGGGCGCCCCCGGTCGTAGGCGTCGGCCACGCCGCCGAACGAGCGGGCGTGGCGCTGCTGGTCCTCGGTCATCGGGGTCAGCGTAGTCCGCGGATACGGTTGCGCCCGTGACCTCCGACCCCCTGTCGTGGCTGGTGTCGCTCGAGGGCGTCCCGTCGGCCTACGCAGCCACCCGCGACGGCATCGACGTGATGCTCCGCGACCGTGGCCTGCGCCGTACCTCCCCCGAGACGACCGCCGAGTCGCTGCTGCGCGGCGCGCACGCGAGCGCGGTGCTGGAGGGCTCCGCCTCGACGCTCCTCCAGGTGCGCTCGGGGGAGGCCGACGAGGTCGCTGCCGACAGCGTGCGGCTCTCGAGCGAGCTGCTGTCGCTGGCGCCGGCGCTGGGCCGCTCGCCCCTGCAGGCCCTGGCCCGCATCCACGCCCTGGCCGGTTCCGCGTCGGTGTCGCCGGACCGGCTCGGCCGGCCCCGCGACGCCGAGTCGGCGGCCCGGCTGCGCGACGTCGCCGCCGTCCTGGCGGCGCCGACCGAGGCACCGGCGCTGCTGGTGGCCGCCCTCGTCCACGCCGAGCTGGTCACCGCGGCGCCGTTCGCCTCCCACAACGGGCTGGTCGCCCGCGCCGTCGAGCGGCTGGTGCTGGTGGCGCGCGGCGTCGACGAGAAGTCGCTCGTCGTCCCGGAGGCCGGGCACCTGGCCCTGCGCGCGGCGTACGAGTCGAACCTGCGGGGGTACGCGGAGGGCGGGGCGGCCGGCGTCCACGCCTGGGCGCTCTACGCGGCCGAGGCGTACGCCGCCGGCGCGGAGGCGAGCCCGTTGCGACGGGCCGCCGAGGAGTAGGTCGAGCGTGCAGGTGACGCCCGAGCCACGAGGACTCGAGCGTCACCGCTGACACGTGTTCCGCTGGCTACCAAGCGTGCTGTCTCTTCTTGCTGCCCCGGGAGCATCCCGGGAACAGGCGCCCTGTCGGAAGGGTGGATCGCCGCGTGGGTACCCGGATCACGTGTGGCTCTTGAGTTGTCGACCTACCTCCATGTGTACGCCCGTCGGTCGGCAGGTGCAAGAGTTGACTTTTGGCCTGGGGAGGTCGCGGGCGCGTCCCGGCCGGGGAGGGGCGTCAGAGCCGCAGCCGCTGCGCGATCTCGCGGCCGGTCGGGGGCTGGCTGAGACCGAGGTCGCCGGGGGTCACCGAGGCGCCGTCCGGGGTGCGGCCGGCGAGGTAGAAGACGACCCGGTTGGCGCCGTCGCCGAGCAGCCCGTCGAGCACCCGGTGCACGGTGCGCAGCACCTCGAGGAACGCCGGGGTGTCGACGACGTCGACGGTCCCGGAGAGCGCACCCGAGGCGTTCTGCTGGTGGTTGTAGGTGAGGTCCTGGGCGACGACGCCGGGCAGCACCCGGACGGCGTCGCGGACGGTCTGGGTGACCACACCCGCGCCGGGTCGCCCACCGAGCATCTTCGACAGCAGGCCCATCCGGCACTCCTCGGGTCAGGGCTGGCGGCTCACCGGGACGTCGACGGCGGACGCGGTGCCGCCGGGGCCGACCAGGAACGGAGCCAGCTGGGACTGGTAGTCCCGCAGGATACGACCGGCCTCGGTGTCGGAGGCCAGGGCCTCGCGCACCGAGTTGCCGTACTCGGTGTGCGAGTGGTTGGTGCCGAGGCTCCAGAAGCTCCCCGGGCTGTCGAGCGTGACCGCCTGGACGCCGCCCGACGGCATCCCGGTCGTCGTCGCGCCGCCGAGGTCGAGCCGGGGCACGAGGTCGAAGCGGTGCTGGAGCTGCACGGCCTCGACGCCGGGCGCGAGCTGCACGTGGTCGATCGGTGCGCCGAAGGTCATCACGTCGGTGATGTTGTGCTCGCGGACGAACGCGGGGTCGGAGGCGAGCATCGCGGCGATGATGCCGCCCTGGCTGTGACCGGTGAGCAGGATCGGCGTGCCCGCGGGGAGGTTGGCGGCGACGATCGCGGCCTTGACCGACTCCACGGCCGCGGTGGGGCTGCCGGCGACCAGGTTGAGGTTGGCGGAGAGGTCGCGCGGCACGCTCCCGGCGCCCGGCGACCAGTTCTCGGTGCCCGGGATGGCCACGATGGCCGCGGTGCCGCCGGCGTTCTGGACGGTGGTGATGCGGACGTCGCCGTTGCTGCCCGGTCCCTCGCCGACCTGGTAGCCGTCGCTGACCCCCTGCATGATCGCGGCGAGGTCGGTCGGCCGGGTGAGGGCGGGGGAGAACTGGCCGGCCTGCAGCGGGTCGGTGGTCACCTCCGTCGGCGTGCCCGCGACGCCGGTGCCCTCGCCGAACCACTGCTGGTCCTTGCCGGTGACCAGGTTGCCGACGGTGCCGGCCGCGGCACCGACGCCGGCCAGCGCGCTGGCCGCGATCTCGGCGACGGAGTGGTTCTCGCGCCCGGTGAGGACGTCGCCGACCTTGCCGAGGAAGTCGCCGGTGTGGCCGGCGGTGCGCTCGAGCCCGGCCCAGGCCGCGCCGAGCCGGTCGGAGATGAACGCACCGACCTTGCCGAGGAAGCCCTGGGGCTGGGCGGCGACGGGTGCGCCGCCGACGCCACCGGCCGCGGTCGCGCCCTCGCCGGAGACCTGGTCCTGCGACTGCGCCTCCTGGCGGATGAGCAGCGCCATCGACGCGAGCGCCTGCACGCTGCTGTCGAGGGCGGGCCGCTCGCTGTCGCCCCAGCTCTGGAAGGTGCGCTCGGCGTCGGTGCCGACCCAGTCGAAGGAGCGCAGCGCACCGTCGAGGCGGGTCGCGAGCTCGGCGATCCGCTGCGAGCCCGCGTCGAGCTCGGTGCTGGCGGCCAGCCCGGCCGCGGTGTCCATCCCGAGGGTGGTCATGGTCAGGAGGCCCTCTGCTCGTGGCGGTGGACGAGGGTCTCCAGCGCGGCGGTGACGTCCCAGACGAGCAGGTCGGCGACGGCGCCGTCCGGGGCCGGGCTGATGTCGTTGGACCCGTCGGGCTGCGGGGTCACCGACCACAGGTCGTCGTCGGTGGCCAGCCAGGTGCGCACGCTGACCCCCTCGTCGACGACGGTCGCGAGCGCCACGAACGCCCGGCAGTCGTCGGCGAACGTCGGACCGGGGCGGTGCGAACCGGTCGCCGGGCGTCCCTCCGGGTCGGCGGTGAGCCGGTCGATCGGCGGCAGCATCGAGCGCACGACCGGCCACAGCCGCTCGGTCGGGAACGTCGTGGCCTCGCCGTCCTCGATCGCCACCGACTCCTCCGCGGCCAGGGCGATGTCGACGCGACGGGTGCGGTCGGCGTACGTCGTCACGAGCCGCAGCGCGACCGCCGGGAGCCCGGGGTCGGCGCCGGCGTCGGCGGTGGGGCCGGTGGGTGTGTCGGTGGGTGTGCCGGGGGGTGCGTCGGCCGGCGGCGCGCCGCGCTTGACGTCGTCGTAGCCGAGGTCCGGTGCGTCTGCCATGGCCCGAAACTAGGCGGGGCGGGCCGGGTGGGGCAGATGGAACGTTCCGGCTCGTCAGCCGACGCGGCGCCGGCGCGCGCTGGCCCACAGCACGCCGCCCACGGCGACCGCCCCGCCGACGGCGAGGGCGGCCAGCGTCGGGCCGGCCGGGGGGAGCGGCACGCGGGTGCGGAGCGCGACCGGCTTGTCGAACACGAGGACCGGCCAGCCGGCGGCGGCGGCGTGCCTGCGCAGCTCCTTGTCGGGGTTGACCGCGTGCGGGAACCCGACGGCCTCGAGCATCGGGACGTCGGTCACCGAGTCGCTGTAGCCGTAGCACTGCGCCAGGTCGTAGCCGTTGCGCTCGGCGAGGTCGCGGATCGCGCGGGCCTTCTCCTCGGCGTAGGCGTAGTAGTCGATCTCGCCGGTGTAGTGGCCGTCGACGACCTCGAGCCGCGAGGCGATGACGTGGTCGGCGCCCAGGAGGTCGCCGATCGGCTCGACGACCTCGGAGCCGGACGCCGAGACGATGATGACGTCGCGGCCGGCCAGGGAGTGCTCGGCGATGAGGCCGACCGCCTCGTCGTAGACGATCGGGTCGACGACGTTGTGCAGGGTGTCGGCGACGATCTCGCGCACCGTGGCGACGTCCCAGCCGGCGACGAGCTGCGACATGAACTGCCGCAGCTTCTCCATCTGGTCGTGGTCGGCGCCGCCGACGAGGTAGACGAACTGGGCGTACGTCGAGCGCAGCATCGCCCGGCGCGAGATGAGGCCGCCGGCCTGGAACGGCTTCGAGAACGCGAGCGTGCTCGACTTCGCGATGATCGTCTTGTCGAGGTCGAAGAAGGCCGCGGCGGGCGCCATGGCTCCACCCTAGGGGGCCGCGGGTCCGCGATGACCACTTCTCGTCCACAGGCCCGTCGATCGGCGGCTTCTCCCCAGGCCCGGGGTCGAGGGGCGGCGGCGGTGGGCGAGGACGGGCAGCGTGGCGGCATGTCGAACCCACGGACCACCACCCTCGCCGCCCCGGCGGCCGCCCCGCTCGTCGCGACCGCCGACGAGACCCTGCGCGACGAGCTGCTGCGCCTCGCCGCGGCGGCCGGCGTCGCCCCCGAGGTGGTCGGCGACGCCGCCGCCGTCCTGCGCTCGTGGGCGCGGGCGCCCGTCGTCCTGGTCGGAGCCGACCTGGCCGCCGCGGTCGCCGACCTCGCGCCCGGGCGGCGCGACGGCGTCCACGTCATCTCGTGGGGTCCCGCCGAGAACGACCTCTTCCGCGCCGGCATGGTGCTGGGCGCGGAGAACGTCGCCGGGCTGCCGCGGTCCGAGGGCTGGGTCGTCGAGACGCTGACCGACCTCGGTGAGCCCGGCCGGCCCCGGGGGCTGGTCGTCGGGGTGATGGGCGGCTCCGGCGGTGCCGGGGCGACGACCCTGGCCTGCGCGCTGGCGCAGACCGCCGCGCGCACCGGCGACGCCGTCGTCCTCGACTGCGACCCGCTCGGGCCCGGCCTCGACCACGTCCTCGGGCTCGACCGTGCCGACGGCTTCCGCTGGGACGCGCTCTGCGAGACCTCGGGCCGGCTGAGCGCGCGGGCCCTGCGCGACGCGCTGCCCCGCCGCGGCCGGCTCGGCGTGCTCACCTGGCACGCCGGCTCGACCGCGACGCTGCAGGCCTTCGCCGTGCGCGAGGCCCTGTCCGCGGCCCGCCGCGGTCACGACGCCGTCGTCGTCGACCTGCCACGCACCGCCGACGCGCTCGTCGACGAGGTGGCGTCGCGGTGCGACGTCCTGCTGGTCGTCGTGGTGCCGACCGTCACCGGGCTGGCCTCGGCCGCCCGTCTCTGCGCCCGGATGGCCGGGCGCGCGTCGCCCGCCCTGGTCGTGCGCGGCACCGGGCTCGACCGGCGCGACATCGCGCGGGCGACGGCGCGGCCGGTGCTCGCCACGGTGCCCGAGCAGCGCCGGATCGCCGAGGCGATCGACCTCGGGCTCGGCCCGGTGCGCTCGCACCGCGGCCCGCTCGGGCGTGCCTGCGCCGACCTGCTCGGCGGCCTGGCGGCCCGCTCGACCGCGGCGGCATGAGCACCCCGGGCCGTGGACGACGTCCCGGGGACCCCGCGTGAGCGGCTCGGCGCCGGCTGTCCTCGTCGAGGAGGTCCGCGAACGGCTGGCCGGCAGCCCGGGCGAGCTGACGCCGCACCGGGTCGCGGAGACGCTGCGTGCGGCGGGCCGTCCGGTCGGCGACGCCATGGTCCTCGCCGTGCACGAGGCGCTGCGCCGCGACGTCGTCGGGGCGGGTCCGCTGGAGCCGTTGCTCCGGCTGCCGGGCACGACCGACGTCCTGGTCAACGGCGCCGGCGCGGTCTACCTCGACCGCGGGTCCGGCCTCGAACGCAGCGACGTCACGTTCCCCGACGAGGCCTCGGTGCGCCGGCTCGCCCAGCGGCTGGCCGGCCTCGGCGGACGCCGGCTCGACGACGCCGCCCCGTACGTCGACCTCCGGCTCGCCGACGGCACCCGGTTCCACGCCGTCCTCGCGCCGGTCGCCCGGCCCGGCACCGTGATCTCGCTCCGGGTGCCGCGCCGTGGCGGCTTCACCCTCGACGCACTGGTCGCGGCGCGGATGGTGCCGAGCGCGGTGGCGGTCCTGCTGGAGCGGATGCTCGCCGCCCGGCTGGCCTTCCTGGTCAGCGGCGGCACCGGATCGGGCAAGACCACCCTCCTGGCGGCCCTGCTGGGGCGGGTGTCCCCGACCGAGCGGCTGGTCGTCGTCGAGGACGCCTCCGAGCTGCGGCCCGACCACCCGCACGTCGTCGGGCTCGAGGGACGCCCGGCCAACCTCGAGGGAGCCGGTGCGGTCGAGGTCCGCACCCTGGTGCGCCAGGCGCTGCGGATGCGGCCCGACCGGCTCGTCGTCGGCGAGGTCCGCGGCGGGGAGGTCGTCGAGCTGCTCGCCGCCCTCAACACCGGCCACGAGGGCGGCTGCGGCACCCTGCACGCCAACTCCGCGGTCGACGTCCCGGCCCGGGTGGAGGCGCTCGCCCTGGCCGCCGGGCTCGGACGGGAGGCCGCGCACAGCCAGCTCGCCTCCGCGGTCGATGCGGTCGTCCACCTGGCGCGCGCGCCCGACGGCGCCCGGCGGGTCGCTCAGGTCGCCGTCCCGTCGCGCGACCCGGCCGGCCTGGTGAGGATGGACGTCGCCGTCCGGGTCGACCGCGACCTCACCGTCCACGAGGGCCCGGCGCTGGGCCGCCTCCTCGACCGGCTCGAGGAGGCGGTGGGCGACCCGTGACCGCGACCGGCTGGGTGGCCGCCCTCGCCGCCGGGCTGGCGGTGCTGCTGCTGGTCCCCGCGCGGCCGTCGGTGCCGCGGCCGCCGGCCGTGATCCTCGACCGCCGCACGGTGCCCCTCCTCGGCGCGGTCCCGCTCGCGCTGGTGGTGGCGGGGGCCACGCCCGCGCAGGTCGCGCTGACCGCGATCGTGGCGGCCGCCGGCATCGCCGCCCACCGCCTCTTCCAGGCGCGACGGGCCCGCCTCGAGGCCGCCCGCACCGGCGCCCTCGTCCTCGGGGCGTGCGAGACGCTCGCGGCCGAGCTCGCCGCGGGCCGGCCACCGGGTGCGGCGCTCGACTGCGCGGTCGACGACTGGCCGGCGCTGGCCGAGGTGGCGGAGGCGCAGAGGGTCGGCGCCGACGTCCCCGCGGCCTGGCGCGCGGCGGCGGCCACGCCCGGCGCCGCCGACCTCCGCATCGTCGGAGCGGCCTGGCAGGTGGCGCACCGCACCGGCCAGGGGCTCGCCGACACCCTCGACCACGTCGCCCGCGACCTGCGCGGTGCCCAGGCGACCCGCCGGGTCGTCGCCGGCGAGCTGGCCTCGGCCCGGGCGACCGCCAAGCTCGTCGCGGCGCTGCCCCTGCTGGCGCTGACGATGGGATCGGGCGCCGGCGGCGACCCGTGGGGGTTCCTGCTCGGCCACCCCCTCGGCCTGGCCTGTCTCGCGCTGGGGCTGGCCTTCGCGGTGGCGGGGCTCGCCTGGATCGAGGCGCTCGCCCGCGAGGTCGACCGACCGTGACCGCCGTCTCGTCGATGCCGGCGGCACCGGCCGTGCTGGCGGTGCTGGCGACGGCGGCCGCGGTCGCGCTGCTCGTGCCGTCCCGGCCGAGGACGGGGGCCGGCGACGTCCGGCAGCGGCGTCCGCCGACCCGTGACGGCCTGCTGCGCCGGCACCGGCTGCTCTGCTCCGTGCTCGCCGGCGCCGGCGTGGCCACCGTCGTCGGTGGCTCGGCCGGCCTCGTGGGCGCCGCCGCGGGGACGGTCGCGGCGTGGGTGGCGATCGGGCGGGCGGAGTCACCGCAGGAGCGCCGCCGCCGCGACGAGGTGCGCCGCGACCTGCCCGCCGTGGTCACCCTGGTGGCCGCGGCGCTGCGGTCGGGTGCGGCCCCGGCGGACGCCGTCGTCCTGGTGGCGGCCTCGCTGCCGGGCGCGGCCGCCGACCGGCTGACCCCGGTCGCGGCGCGGCTGCGCCTCGGCGTCCCCGACGTCTCGGTGTGGGCCGACCTGGTGCGCGACCCCGAGCTGGCGCCGCTCGGCCGCACCCTGGCCCGTGCCCACGACACCGGCGCCTCGGTCGTCACGTCGGTCGAGCGGCTCGCCGACGACCTCGCCCGCACCGCGCGGTCGAGCGTCGAGGACCGCGCCCGCGCCATCGGCGTCAAGGCGGCGGTGCCGCTGGGGCTGTGCCTGCTGCCGTCGTTCGTGCTCATCGGCATCGTGCCGCTCGTCGCAGGCCTCGTGAGCACGATGGGCTGGTCGTGACGGCGCGCGATCGTCCACAGGCAGGCGGTCTCCGGGGTTCTCCACAGGCCGCGGTCGACGGGGTGCGGGCCGTCGGTGCCGGACCGCACAGTTCGGTCAGAGCCGCACCGGGCGGCTCGGGACCGAGGAGGCCCGCATGACCCGCACGACCCGCACGACCAGCCGCCGCCGGAGCGACGACGGCATCACCACCGCCGAGTACGCCGTGGGCACGGCGGCCGGGGCCGGCCTGGCCGGCCTGCTCTACAAGCTGCTCTCCGGCGGCTTCGGCGACCGGCTGCTGAGGACCCTGTTCGACCACGTGCTCGGCCTGCTGGGCATCGGATGAGGCTCAGCCGACCCGTCCGGGCAGCCGTGCCCGGCCGCCGTGGCCGCCGCTGCCGGCGCGGCCAGCGCGGCCAGCGCGGCGCGGTGACGGCCGAGCTGGCCATGGCCCTGCCGCTGCTGGTCGCCCTCACCATCGGGCTGGTCTGGCTGCTCTCGGTCGGGGCGGCGCAGGTCCGGGCCGTCGACGCGGCTCGCGAGACGGCCCGCGCGGTGGCCCGGGGCGACGACGAGGCCGCCGCGGTGGCCGCCGGCCAGCGCGTGGTGCCCGACGGCGGTCGGGTCACCGTCCGCAGTGCGGGCGACTCGGTCGTGGCCGAGGCGACGGCGCGGGTCGAGGGGCCTGGGGGGCTCTTCGACTTCCTGCCGGCCGTCACGGTCCGCGCCGAGGCCACCGCGCTGGTCGAGGAGCCGGGATGACCCGGGGGACGGGTCAGGAGCGCGGGGGCGCGACCGTCGTCACGCTGGCGCTCGCCGGTGTCCTGCTCCTGGTCGGCGCCGCGCTCGGCGTGGTCGCCGCGCTCGTGGTCGGACACCGCACCGCCCAGGCCGCGGCCGACCTCGCGGCCCTCGCCGCCGCGCAGTCCCTGGCGCGCGGGTCCGACGGGTGCGGCGCCGCCGCCACGGTCGCCGCCGCCAACGGCGCGACGGTCACGGCGTGCTCGGTCGAGGGTCGCGACGTCCGCGTCGTCGTCGAGGTGGCCGGTCCACGCTGGCTCGGTCAGTCCGGCGACCTCGCCGCCCAGGCGCGGGCCGGGCCGGCTCAGGCCCGGTAGTCGGGGTCGTCGTCGAGGTCGCGACGGCGTCCGGCGTCGGCCCGGTCGAGCTTCTCGGAGAGCTCGTCGATCTTCTTCTGCTCCTTGCGCTGGCGCAGCCCGCGCTGGGTGCCCCACTTCGTGAGCCACAGGCCCACCAGGATGCAGAGACCGGCCACCAGCCCGACGACGAAGAGAGCCGATGGGCTGACACCGACGCCGAGGATCTCGACGTCGCCGCCCTTCACCTCGGTCGTGAACAGGCCTCCGACGACGAGGACGGCCCCCACGAGGATGACCACGAGGCCCAGGATCAGCATGGCTGCAGGCTACGCCCTGCCGGCGCCGTCCGGGCCGTCCTCGCCGGGGTCGTCGTCGGCCTCGGTGAGCAGCACGTCGAGCAGGGCGACCGCGCCGGCCTTGTCGAGCGGGTTGTTCTGGTTGCCGCACTTGGGCGACTGCACGCACGACGGGCAGCCCCGCTCGCAGGCGCACGACGCGATCGCCTCGCGGGTCGCCGTCAGCCAGCGGCGGGCCGCGTGGAAGCCGCGCTCGGAGAAGCCGGCGCCGCCGGGCTGGCCGTCGTGCACGAAGACGGTCAGCTCACCGGTGTCGGCGTGCCGGGCGGTCGAGACGCCGCCGATGTCCCAGCGGTCGCAGGTCGCGACGAGGGGGAGCAGCCCGATCGCGCAGTGCTCCGCGGCGTGGGCCGAGCCGGGCAGGTCGGCCTCGAGCAGGCCGGACGCGGCGAGGACGTCGTCGGGCACCGTCCACCAGACGGCCGTCGTGGTCAGCGAGGTCGCCGGCAGGTCGAGCGGCACCTCGCCGATCACGTCGCCGTGCGGCTGGCGGCGCTTGAGGTACGACACGACCTGCTGCGACACCTCGACGGCGCCGAAGGAGAGCCGGCACCGTCCCCACGAGCGGTGCTCGCGCTCCTCGACGATCCCGATGTCGGTCACGTCGCGGGCCGAGGTGGTGTAGCCCGGGTCGGCCCGCTCGAGGGTGGCGACCCGGCTCTCGAGGTCGAGCTCACCGACCAGCCAGGTCTCGCCGCGGTGCAGGTAGACCGCACCGGTGTGGGCGGTGCCGTGGGCCCGCCCGGCGTCGACCGTGCCGATCACGCGGCCGGTGACGTCCTCGACGAGCGTGACCGGGGAGCCGCCCGCGCTGCGGATGTCGGTGAGGTCGGCGGCGCGGCGCCGGTCGGTCCAGAACCAGCCGCGCGGACGCCGGCGCAGCAGGCCGCGCTCGACCAGCGCGTCGACCACCTCGCGGGCGGTCGGCCCGAAGATCGGCAGGTCGGCCTCGGTGAGCGGCACCTCCTGCGCGGCCGCGCAGAGGTGCGGGCCGAGCACGTAGGGGTTCCCGGGGTCGAAGACGTGCGCCTCGACCGGTCGGCCGAGCAGCGCGTCGGGGTGGTGCACGAGGTAGGTGTCGAGCGGGTCGTCGCGCGCGACGAGGATCCCGAGTGCGTCCTGGGCGTCGCGGCCGGCCCGGCCGACCTGCTGCCACAGCGCCGCCCGGGTGCCCGGGAAGCCGGCGATGAGGACGGCGTCGAGCCCGCTGACGTCGATGCCGAGCTCGAGGGCGTTCGTGGCCGCCAGCCCGACCAGCTCGCCGCGCCGCAGCGCGCCCTCCAGGGCCCGGCGCTCCTCGGGCAGGTAGCCGCCGCGGTAGGCCGCCACCCGGCCGGCCAGCGCCGGGTCGACCTCCTCCAGCAGCGCCGCCGCGGTGAGCGCGACCTGCTCGACCCCGCGTCGCGAGCGCACGAACGCCAGGGTGTGCACGTCCTCGGCCACGAGGTCGGCGAGCAGGTCGGCGGTCTCCGACGTGGCGGCCCGGCGCACCGGGGCGCCGTTCTCCCCGACGTACGACGTGAGCGGCGGCTCCCACAGCCCCAGCGTGACCTCGCCCCGCGGCGAGCCGTCGTCGGTGACGGCCTCGACGTCGAGGCCGGTGAGCCGGGCCGCGGTCAGTGCCGGCTCCGCGGTCGTGGCCGAGGCCAGGACGAAGGTCGGCGAGGCGCCGTAGGAGGCGCAGACCCGTCGCAGCCGTCGCAGCACGTGGGCGACGTGCGCCCCGAAGACCCCGCGGTAGTGGTGGCACTCGTCGACGACGACGTAGCGCAGCGAGCCGAGGAACGTCGCCCACCGCTGGTGCCCCGGCAGGATCGAGCGGTGCAGCATGTCGGGGTTGGTCAGCACGTACTCGGCGTGCGCGCGGGCCCAGTCGCGCTCGTCGTGGCTGCTGTCGCCGTCGCACGTGGTGATCCGCGCGTCGAGCCGCAGCGCGAGCAGCGACTCGAGCTGGTCGTGGGCGAGCGCCTTCGTCGGCGCCAGGTAGAGCGTGCCGGCGCCGCGTCCGCGCCGCTCGCCGCGCCCCTCGAGCGCCGCCGACAGCGCGGGCAGCTGGTAGCCGAGCGACTTGCCGGACGCCGTGCCGGTGGAGAGCACGACGTGCCGCCCGGCCCAGGCGGCCTCGGCGGCCTCGACCTGGTGGGCCCAGGGACGCGCGACCCCGCGCGCCCGGAACCCCTCGACCACCGACGGAGCGACCCAGGCCGGCCAGTCGGCGTGCCGGGCCGGCCGCGAGGGCCGCACCTCGACGTGGGTGAGACGTCCCTCGCGTCCCGGCACGGCGGCGAGCCGGTCGAGCAGCCCGGCCACCGAGCGGCCGGCCCGGAGCCCGGCCCCGGCGGGCGGGGCGGCAGCGGGGGAGGGCACGCTTGCGATCGTGGCACACGGCAGGGACAGCGTCCGGACACGCCGGGTCCGCCGTGCTGGGCGCCCGCGGCACGCCGTAACTCTTTACTTCTGTGTGCGTGCTGATCGATGCCGTGGTTTGATATTCCCGGCCGAGTGTCGGGCGCCGCGGTTCCCGACAGGTCATCCTGCACGTACTTCTGGGAGAGCTTCGTGGATCTGAGTCTCGAGACGCGCGACGTCGGCGGGCGAACCATCGTCGCCGTAGGCGGGGAGATCGACGTCTACACGGCCCCGAAGCTGCGCGACCGCATCACCGAGCTCGTGGCCGCCGGCACCTACCACCTGGTCATCGACATGGAGGCGGTCGAGTTCCTCGACTCCACCGGTCTCGGCGTCCTGGTCGGTGGCCTGAAGAAGGTCCGGGCCCACGACGGCTCGCTGAGCCTGGTCTGCAACCAGGACCGGCTCCTCAAGATCTTCCGGATCACCGGCCTCGCCAAGGTGTTCGTCATCCACGACTCCGCCGACGCGGCCCTCGCCGGGGCCTGACGCCGGCCACTGCCACCACCGCACCGGTCCGACGGACCGGAGCTGCGGCGCGCCCACCCGCAGCCCCTGCCGAGGTCTGCCCCGCGACACGCGCGTGACGCACGTCACCTCCCGTGCCTGCGAGGGGGTGGGTTCTGCGTAAACTCCGGCTCGGTCCCCTCGAGACCTGGGTCACATCCGGCCCGCTCACGCACGCCCTGACACACAGGAGGAACCATGGCCGGGATCCATCCCGCAGCTGTTGCCGACGTGGAAGTAGCAGGCGGCAACCTCGTCCTGGTCATCATCGTCGCCCTGATCTCGATCGGCGCCCTCGCGATGGCCGTGGTCTTCCGCCGCGAGGTGCTGGCCGCCGACGAGGGCACGCCGAACATGAAGACGATCGCCCAGGCGGTGCAGGAGGGCGCGGACGCCTACCTGCAGCGTCAGTTCCGCACCCTGGCGGTCTTCGCCGCGGTCGCCTTCTTCGCCCTGCTGGCCCTGCCCGCCGAGGACACCACCGTCCGGATCTTCCGCTCGGTGTTCTTCCTCGTCGGCGCCGGGTTCTCGGCCGCGGTCGGCTACCTCGGCATGAGCCTCGCCGTGCGCGCCAACCTCCGCGTCGCCGCGGCCGCCAACACCGTCGGTCGCGAGCCGGCGATGCGGATCGGCCTGCGCACCGGCGCGATGGTCGGCATGCTCACCGTCGGCCTCGGCCTGCTGGGTGCGAGCCTCGTCGTGCTGTTCTTCCAGGACGACGCTGCCCACGTGCTCGAGGGCTTCGGCTTCGGGGCCGCGCTGCTGGCCATGTTCATGCGGGTCGGCGGCGGCATCTTCACCAAGGCCGCCGACGTCGGCGCCGACCTGGTCGGCAAGGTCGAGCAGAACATCCCCGAGGACGACCCGCGCAACGCCGCCACGATCGCCGACAACGTCGGCGACAACGTCGGCGACTGCGCCGGCATGGCCGCCGACCTGTTCGAGTCCTACGCCGTCACGCTGGTGGCCGCGCTGATCCTCGGCTCGCAGGTCTTCGGCGACAAGGGTCTCGTCTTCCCGCTGCTCATCCCGGCCATCGGCGCGCTCACCGCCGTCGTGGGCGTCTACCTGACGAACCCGAAGGCCGGCGAGAACGGCCTGGTCACCATCAACCGGTCGTTCTACCTCTCCTCGGCCATCGCCGCGGTCGCCAGCGTCATCGTCTCGTTCGTCTACCTGCCCGGCGAGTTCGCCGACTTCGGCCTGGAGTTCTCCGGCATCGACGGCGACCCGCGGGTCATCGCCTCGGCCGCCGTCGTCATCGGCATCGTGATGTCGGCCGGCATCCTCGCCCTCACCGGCTACTACACCGGCACCGAGTACGAGCCCGTGAAGGGCGTCGGCCGGACCTCGCTGACCGGCGCGGCCACCGTCATCCTCTCCGGCCTCTCGGTCGGCTTCGAGTCGGCGGTCTACACGACGCTGGTCATCGGGGCCGCCGTGTTCGGCGCCTACCTCCTCGGCGGTGCCACCCTCACGGTGTCGCTGTTCGCGGTGGCGCTGGCCGGCACCGGCCTGCTCACCACGGTCGGCGTGATCGTCGCGATGGACACCTTCGGACCGGTCTCCGACAACGCCCAGGGCGTCGCGGAGATGTCGGGCGACGTCAGCGAGGAGGGGGCGAAGATCCTCACCGACCTCGACGCCGTCGGCAACACCACGAAGGCGATCACCAAGGGCATCGCGATCGCGACCGCCGTGCTGGCCGCCACCGCGCTCTTCGGGTCCTACGCGACCTCGGTCGCCGAGGCCGTGCTCGAGGCGAACCCGACCGAGGACGACCGACTCAGCTTCCTGGTCTACGACCCGGCGGTGCTGGTCGGCGTGCTGCTCGGTGCGGCCGTCGTCTTCCTGTTCTCCGGACTCGCGATCAACGCCGTGGCCCGTGCCGCCGGCGCCGTCGTGATGGAGGTGCGCCGCCAGTTCCGCGACATCCCCGGGATCATGGAGGGCACCGGTCGCCCGGAGTACGGCAAGGTCGTCGACATCGTCACCCGCGACTCGCTGCGCGAGCTCGTCGCGCCGGGCATCCTGGCCGTGATGGCGCCGATCGCGGTCGGCTTCGGCCTCGGCGCCACCGCGCTGGCGGGCTTCCTGGCCGGCGCGATCGGCACCGGCACCCTGATGGCCGTCTTCCTGGCGAACGCCGGCGGCGCGTGGGACAACGCCAAGAAGCTCGTCGAGGACGGCGCCCACGGCGGCAAGGGCTCCGACGCCCACGCGGCCACGGTCATCGGCGACACCGTCGGCGACCCGTTCAAGGACACCGCCGGCCCCGCGATCAACCCGCTCATCAAGGTGATGAACCTGGTCTCGCTCCTCATCGCGAGCGCGGTGGTGTCGATGAGCATCGGCGAGGACGAGAACGACCCGCTCCGCATCCTGATCGCCCTGGTCGCGACCGCGATCATCGTGATCGCGATCGTCATCTCGAAGCGACGCGGCTCGAGCATCAACGACGACGCACCGGCGGCGACGTCGAAGGCCTGACCCGCACCACGCACCGCCACGGTGACCCGTCAGTGATCACTGACGGGTCACCGTGATCTCGGAGGCGGGGGGCGTGGAGGGCAGCGACCGGGGCCCGTCGGGGCCTGCAAGACTGCGCGCGTGAACCCGGCCACCGCTCCCGCCCTCCGCGACGCCCTCGTGACCGCCGGCTTCACCTACGACGGCGTCGCCGAGCTGCTCGGGACGCGGGCGCACGGCGCCCTGGCCCGCAACGAGACGTCGCCCGGGCTCGCGCGCACCCGCGGCGGGAGCCCGCTCGAGACGCTGGTCCGGCTGTTCCTGCTGCAGACCACCGTGCCGCTCGTCGAGGCCGAGCGCGCGCTCCCGGGCCTCGTCGACCGGCTCGCCGTCGACGGGCTGGTCGCGCAGAGCGTCGGCGAGGTCGCGGCGCGCCTCGACTGCCGCCCGTACGCCGTGGGCCACGACGGCGGCGACGTCGACCTGTGGGTGGTGAGCGACCTGACGCCTGGTCTCGACGGCGGACCGCACCGCGTCGGGGCCGACCACGTGCTCGGGATCAGCCCGGCGTCGACGTCGCTGGCGCAGCTGACGCTGCGCGGCGAGGTCGGGTCGGCCCTCGACCTCGGCACCGGGTGCGGCGTCCAGGCGCTGCACCTGGCCCGGCACAGCGGCCGGGTCGTCGCGACCGACGTCAACGCCCGCGCGCTCGCGGTGACCCGCTTCAACGCGGCGCTGAACGGCGTCGAGGTCGACGTCCGGGACGGGTCGTTCTTCGAGCCGGTGCGCGGGGAGCGGTTCGACCTGATCGCGACCAACCCGCCGTTCGTGATCTCCCCCGCGACGGGCGAGCGGCTCGTCTACCGCGACTCCGGGCTCCCCGGTGACCGCGTCGTCGAGGACATCGTCCGCACCGCCCCGCGCCACCTCAACCCGGGCGGCTGGTGCCAGGTGCTGGCCAACTGGGTGATCGAGCGCGACCGCCCGTGGGACGAGCGGCTGGCGGGCTGGCTGCCCGAGGGGTACGACGCGCTCGTCGTCCAGCGCGAGGTGCTCGACCCGGCGTCCTACGTCGAGCTCTGGCTCAAGGACGCCGGCCTGCACGGCTCGCCCGACTACCTCACCCGCTACGACACCTGGCTGTCGTGGTTCGACGACCAGGGCATCGAGGCGGTCGGCTTCGGCTGGATCAACCTGCACGAGGCCGGCGGGTCGGACGGGCGCACCGAGCTCCTGTCGTGGCCCTACGACGTCGAGCAGCCGATCGCCGAGGCGGTCGGCGCCTGGGGCGCCGCCGTGCGCGCCGACGTCGGCCTCGACGACCACCTGCGGCTGCGACCGGACGTCGTCCAGGAGACGTACGGGCCGGTCGGCGCGGAGGACCCCGAGTCGATCGTGCTGCGCCAGCAGGTCGGCTTCCGCCGGGCCCGGACCGTCGACACGGTCGAGGCGGCGCTCGCCGGCACCTGCGACGGCGACCTGTCCGTCGGCCAGATCCTCGACGCGCTCGCCGTCCTGCTCGACCTGGACGCCGCCGAGGTCCGCACGACCTACCTGCCCGCGGTTCAGGACCTGGTGCGGCAGTCCTTCCTCACCCGCTGAGCCCGCGGGCCTCAGGCGCCCCGGAGGACCGCGAGCTTGTCGGCGGCCTGGTAGCCCTCCGGCACGCCCTCGACGATCGCGGCGACCGACCGGGCGTGGTCGAGACGCAGCGGCAGGATCGCCCGGTAGTCGGCGGAGTCGTACCACGCGCGGGCGGCGCCGCTGCTGGGGAACGCGATCACCACGACGTCGCCGTCCCAGGTGCCCTCGACCGGCGTGATGTGCCCGCCGTGCACCAGGAACCGGCCGCCGTACGGCGCGAGCGTGGCGTCGATCCGCGTGAGGTACTCGATGATCGCGTCGCCGACGTCCACCTCGCGCAGGTAGGCGACGGCGTAGGCGGGGGTCCTGCCGGTCTTGTCGGTCATCTCGGTCTGCTCGGTCATCTCGGTCTCCTCGAGTCGGTTGTCGGAGCAGCAGTCCACCCCACCGACGTCATCGGCGCGATGACCTCCGAGGTAGGTGCGGAGACCGACCGGCATGGGAGATATTCGGGACATGACCCAGGAGACGGGCGTCCTGCTGCGGGAGTGGCGGCGCCGGCGCAACATGTCGCAGCTCGACCTCGCGCACCGGGCGGGGGTGTCGAGTCGCCACGTCAGCTTCATCGAGACCGGGCGGGCGCGGCCGACGAGCGCGATGATCCTGCGGCTGTGCGACCAGCTGGCCGTCCCCCTGCGCGAGCAGAACCGGTGCCTCCTGGCCGCCGGCTACGCGCCGGCGCACCCCGAGCACGCGCTCGACGCCCCGCCGATGGCCGAGGTGGCCGCGGCCGTCGACGCGATCCTCGCCGCCCACCTGCCCTTCCCGGCGCTCGTGGTGGACCCGGGCTGGGACCTGGTCGCGGCCAACGACGCCCTCTACGCCCTCCTCGGCGACGTCGCGCCGCACCTGGTGGAGCCGCCGGTGAACGTCGTCCGGCTGAGCCTGGATCCCGAGGGGCTCGCGCCCCGGATCGTCAACCTGGCCGAGTGGCGTGCCCACCTCCTGGCGCGGCTGCGCCGCGAGCACGACGCCGACCACGACCCGCGGCTCGCCGACCTGCTGGCCGAGCTCGACGACGGTGCCGGCGAGCCGGCCGGGACGACGCCGGGCCTGCTTGTGCCCCTCCTGCTCCGGGTGGGCGACACCGTGCTGTCGCTCCTGTCGACGACGACGGTCTTCGGCACGCCCCGTGAGGTGACCGTCTCCGAGCTGGCCATCGAGGCGTTCTACCCGGGCAACGACGAGACCCGGCGGGCCCTGCTGGCCTAAGGTGCCACCGTGGCGACTCCAGGGTGGTACCCCGATCCGGCCGGTCAGGCGGGCAAGTTCCGGTACTGGGACGGCTCGGCGTGGGGCGACGACCTGCGCGACAACCCGCAGGGCGCGGCGCCCGGCTCGTCCGACGGCGGGCCCGGCCAGCCGCCGGCGACGCCGCCCCAGGGCAGCCGCTTCGAGGAGCCGACGCAGTACCCCGGTTCCTCGGCCCCACCCGGCAGCCAGCCCGGCGGCCAGCAGCCGGGGGGCTACCAGTCCTACGGCCAGCAGCCGCCCGCCCAGGGCGGCTCCTCCCAGCAGGGCGGCTACGGCCAGCAGCCGTACGGCGGCCAGCAGGGCTACGGCCAGCAGCCGTTCGGCCAGCAGCCGTACGGCCAGCAGGGCTACGGCCAGCAGGGCTACGGCCAGCAGGGGTACGGCGGCCAGCCCGGCTGGAACCCCGGTGCGGCATCGGGGGCGACCGGAGGATCGGGCGGCCCGGGCCGGGGCAGGACGGTCGGCCTGGTGCTGCTCGCGGTCGTGCTGGTCGCGGTGCTCGGCGTCGGCACGTTCTTCGGCGTCCGCGCCGTCACCGGTGACGACGGCGGCGACGGCGGCGACGAGGCCTCCGACACCGGTTCGCCCGACCCGACCAGCGACTCGACGTCCGACCCGACCGAGGACCCCTCGACCGACCCCACCGAGGACCCGTCGACCGACCCGACCGAGGACCCCGCCGAGGACCCCGGCGACCCGTTCGCGGCCGACGCCGCCCCGCCGACGTCCCAGCAGTGCACGGGCGGCGACCCGGCGGCCGGGGCGACCGGCGCGACCGGTGGCGCGATGACCGGCGGCGGCCTCACGCTGCCGCTGGTGCCCGAGTTCGACGACACGCAGAACCAGTCGGCGGCCTTCACCTTCGCGCAGGGCGTCTACGCCCCGAGCAAGGAGATCGAGGTCAACGAGGCCGCCCAGACCGGCTGGGTCGCGGTGTACGCGCTCGGCGCCCTGCCGAGGGCCAACGGCTTCGAGAGCCCGGGCCAGGCGGCCGGCGTCGTGCTGCAGTGCATGGCGGCCTCCTCGACGTTCTACTCCGGCTTCAGCGGCGGCAAGCTCCTCGACTCGGCCGAGGCCACCGTCGACGGGGCGCCGGCCTGGGTGATGACCGCGGAGATCCGCATCGACAACCCCGACCTCAAGGTCAAGGGTGACATCGCGAAGGTCGTCGTCGTCGACACCGGCGACCCGGAGACGTTCGGGATGTTCGTCAGCGTGGTCCCGATCGGCGACACCGCGCTGATCAGCCAGCAGGACGACTTCACCGGTCAGCTCGCCCTCCAGTAGCGGTCCGCGGACCGCCGCGACGACACGAGGTTCGCCACCACGCGCTACCGTGAGCCGCCGTGAGCCCCAGACGGGGTTCCGGGACGGAAAGCGAAACAGGACGCTGTGGCACACAAGCTGGTGATCGTCGAGTCCCCCGCGAAGGCCCGCACGATCGGCGGGTACCTCGGGGACGGCTACGTCGTCGAGTCGTCGATCGGGCACATCCGCGACCTCCCCAACAACGCCGCCGACACGCCGGCGAAGATCAAGGACAAGTCGTGGGGCCGGCTGGCGGTCGACGTCGAGGACGGGTTCACGCCCTACTACGTCGTGCCGCGCGACAAGAAGTCGCACATCAGCAAGCTCAAGAGCCTCCTCAAGGACGCCGACGAGCTCTTCCTGGCCACCGACGAGGACCGCGAGGGCGAGGCGATCGCCTGGCACCTGCTCGACGAGCTGAAGCCGAAGAAGGACGTCACCGTCAAGCGGATGGTCTTCCACGAGATCACCAAGCAGGCGATCCTCGACGCCGCCGCCAACCCCCGCGACATCGCGATGGACCTCGTCGAGGCCCAGGAGACCCGTCGCATCCTCGACCGTCTCTACGGCTACGAGGTCAGCCCGGTGCTCTGGAAGAAGGTCATGTCTGGCCTCTCGGCCGGGCGCGTCCAGTCGGTGGCCACCCGCCTCGTCGTCGACCGCGAGCGGCAGCGGATGGCGTTCCGCGCGGCGTCGTACTGGGACCTCGAGGGCACCTTCGACGCCGGCAGCAAGCACGACCAGCGGATGTTCCCCGCCCGGCTGCACAGCCTCGACGGCACCCGCGTCGCCTCCGGCTCGAACTTCGGCCAGGACGGGCGGCTCAAGGCGGGCACCGACGTCGTCCACCTCGACCGCGCCCGGGCCCAGTCGCTCGTCAGTGCGCTCGCCGACTCGACCTACGACGTCCGCTCGGTCGAGTCGAAGCCGTACCGCCGGTCGCCGTACGCGCCGTTCCGCACCACCACGCTGCAGCAGGAGGCCAGCCGCAAGCTCGGCATGAGCGCCTCGGTGACGATGTCGGTGGCGCAGCGGCTGTACGAGAACGGCTACATCACCTACATGCGTACCGACTCCACCACGCTGTCGGGCGGCGCGGTCGAGGCCGCCCGGTCGCAGGTGCGGGAGCTGTACGGCGCGGAGTACGTCCCCGACGCCCCCCGCAGCTACACGAGCAAGGTCAAGAACGCCCAGGAGGCGCACGAGGCGATCCGTCCGGCCGGCGAGTCGTTCCGCACGCCGGCGCAGACCGGCCTGACCGGCGACCAGTTCCGGCTCTACGAGCTGATCTGGATGCGCACCGTCGCCTCGCAGATGAAGGACGCCGTCGGCCAGTCCGTCTCGGTCCGCATCGGCGGCGCCGCGACGAGTGGCGAGGACGTCGTGTTCTCGGCGTCCGGGCGGGTCATCACCTTCCACGGCTTCCTCAAGGCCTACGTCGAGGGCACCGACGACGGCGGCGCGAAGGACGACCAGGAGACCCGGCTGCCCGCGCTCGTCGAGGGCGACGCCGTCTCCGCCGCGTCGCTGAGCGCGAACGGCCACGAGACCAAGCCGCCGTCGCGCTTCACCGAGGCCACGCTCATCAAGGAGCTCGAGGAGCGCGAGATCGGCCGGCCCTCGACGTACGCCTCGATCATCGGGACCATCCTCAACCGCGGCTACGTCTACAAGAAGGGCACCGCGCTGGTGCCGGCGTGGCTGGCGTTCTCGGTGATCCGGCTGATGGAGGACCACTTCCCGCGCCAGGTCTCCTACGAGTTCACCGCCGCGATGGAGACGGTGCTCGACGAGATCGCCCGGGGCGAGAAGGACCGCGTCACCGAGCTCGGCGAGTTCTACTACGGCTCCGACTCCGTGCAGGGCCTGCACACGCTCGTCACCGAGCTCGGCGACATCGACGCCCGCGAGAACGCGACCTTCCCGGTCGGCGACGCCGACTCCGGGATCTTCCTGCGCGTCGGGAAGTACGGCCCCTACCTCGAGGGACCCGACGACGACGGCAATGCGCTCGGCCGGCGCGCCAACGTGCCCGACGACCTGCCGCCCGACGAGCTCACGCTCGACAAGGCCAAGGAGCTGTTGGCCAACCCCGCCGGCGAGGAGATCGCGCTCGGCCGGCACCCGGTGACCGGGCTCGAGGTCGTCGCGAAGAACGGCCGCTACGGCCCCTACGTGACCGAGCTGCTGCCCGAGGACGCCAAGAAGAGCGACAAGCCGCGCACCGGCTCGCTGTTCAAGTCGATGTCGCTCGACACCGTCACCCTCGACGACGCCGTCAAGCTGCTCTCGCTGCCGCGCGTCGTCGGCGTCGCGCCCGCCGCCGAGGGGTCCGAGGAGGAGGGCGAGGAGATCACGGCCCAGAACGGCCGCTACGGCCCGTACCTGAAGAAGGGCACCGACTCCCGCTCGCTCACCAGCGAGGAGCAGCTCTTCACCGTCACCCTCGACGAGGCGCTGGCGATCTACGCCCAGCCCAAGCAGCGTGGCCGCGCCGCCGCGGCACCGCCGCTCAAGGAGCTCGGCAACGATCCCGTCTCGGGCCAGCCCGTCGTGGTGAAGTCGGGCCGCTTCGGCGAGTACGTCACCGACGGCGAGTACAACGCGACCCTGCGCAAGGACGACTCCGTCGACGCGATCACCCTCGAGCGGGCCGCCGAGCTGCTCGCCGACCGGCGCGAGCGCGGTCCGGCGAAGGGTGCGAAGAAGGGCGCCAAGAAGGCGCCGGCCAAGAAGGCCGCGGCGAAGAAGACGACCGCGAAGAAGACCACGGCGAAGAAGGCCACCGCCAAGAAGGCCACGGCGAAGAAGACCACCGCCAAGAAGGCGTAGGCGGCGTGCTGCCCGCGTCCCAGCCCGCGTCCCGGTCCCAGCCCGTGTACGCCGATCGCGGGGTCTTCGTCTGCTTCGAGGGTGGCGAGGGCTCCGGCAAGTCGACGCAGTCGAGGCGGCTCGCGACCTGGCTCCGCGCCGCGGGGCACGACGTCCTGCTCACCTTCGAGCCGGGCGACACCCCCGTCGGCGCGGACCTGCGGCGGATCGTGCTGAGCCCCGAGACCGGCGCCCTCGCCGACCGCACCGAGGTGCTCCTGTACGCCGCCGACAAGGCCGAGCACGTCGAGACCGTCGTCCGTCCCGCGCTGGCCCGCGGCGGCGTCGTCATCACCGACCGGTACGTCGACTCGACGCTGGCCTACCAGGGCGCCGGCCGCGCCCTCGACGTCGCCGAGGTCGAGGCCGTCGCGCGCTGGGCCACCGGCGACCTGCGCCCGCACCTGACCGTCGTCCTCGACCTCTCGCCGGAGGCCGGGCTGGGCCGCTTCGAGGGTCGCGACCGGATCGAGGCCGAGTCGCTGGAGTTCCACGAGCGGGTGCGCGCGGCGTTCCCGCGGATGGCCGCCGCCGACCCCGACCACTACCTCGTGCTCGACGCCCGCGCCGACGTCGACGACATCGAGGCCGCCGTCCGGGCAGCGGTGACGCCCCTGCTGGGGGCGGCGGGGCGCTGAGGTCGCCTCGGCAGGTGCGGGTCTGCTCCGCGCCCCACGCCGGCGCCCCCACGGTGGAAACCGTCGGTGCCGCCCCGTAGGTTCGCCGCGTGACCCCGTCCGCCGTCGAGACCGAACCCGCGACCGGGGTGTGGGCCGGGCTGGTCGGCCAGGAGCGCGCGGTCGACGTGCTGCGACCTGCGGTGGCCGGGCACGGGATGACGCACTCGTGGCTGTTCACCGGGCCGCCCGGGTCGGGGCGGTCCAACCTGGCGGTCGCGTTCGCGGCCGCGCTCCAGTGCGAGCAGGGCGGCTGCGGCGAGTGCCACGCGTGTCGCACCGCGCTGGCCGGCACGCACGCCGACGTCGACGTCGTCCGCACCCAGAAGCTCTCGATCGGCATCGACGAGGTGCGCGACCTGGTGCGCCGCTCCGCGCTCGCCCCGGCCGGCCGCCGCTGGCAGGTCATCATCGTCGAGGACGCCGACCGGCTCACCGAGCCGGCCGCCAACGCGCTGCTCAAGACCATCGAGGAGCCCAACTCCCGCACCGTCTGGATGCTGTGCGCCCCGACCGTCGAGGACGTCCTGCCGACGATCCGGTCGCGCTGTCGCCAGCTCACCCTCGCCACCCCGAGCCCGGCCGCGGTCGCGGCCCACCTCGTGCGGCACGACGGCGTCAGCGAGACGCTCGCGTCGTACGCCGCCCGCGCCAGCCAGGGTCACATCGGCCGGGCCCGCGCGCTCGCGCTCGACGACGCCACCCGCGAGCGCCGCCGCACGGTGGTCTCCTACCCGACCTCGCTCACCAGCCTGGGCGCGTGCATGCGGGCGGCCACCGAGCTCGCCGCCGTCGCCAAGGAGGAGGCCGACGCGATCACCGGCGACCTCGACGCCCGCGAGAAGGCCGACCTCGACGTCCAGTACGGCGTCGTCGACCGCGGACGGCGTCCGCGCGAGTACGCCCCGGCGCTGTCGGCGCTCGACAAGTCCCAGAAGACCCGGGCCAAGCGCCGGGTCATCGACGTCGTCGACCGCGGCCTGATGGACCTGGTCTCGGTCTACCGCGACGCCGTGGCGGTGGCGCTCGGCGCGCCGGGGGAGCTGGTCAACGCCGAGATCCGCGCCGACGTGGAGGAGGTCGTGCGCACCTCGACCCCCGAGCTCAACCTGCGCCGGATCGGCTGGATCTTCGAGGCCCGCCAGCAGATGGTCGAGTTCAACGTCCCGGTCGCCTTGGCGCTGGAGTCCATGATGGTGGCGCTCAAGGTGCCGAGCTCGTGAACGGAAGGCGTGCATGAACAAGCAGGTCGTGTGGGTCGTGGCGGTCATCGCCGTCCTCGTGCTGGGTGTGGGCAGCGGGCTGACCGCCGCGCTCCTCGTCGGCGGCGACGACGGCGGTGACGACGACCGCGACCGGGGCGCCACCAGCGCGCCACCGGCGACCTCCTCGCAGGGCCCCGTCGGCGCGGTGCCCGCGGGCCTCGAGGAGTTCTACGGCCAGCAGCTCGCGTGGGAGGGCTGCGGCGCCAACCAGTGCGCCACCCTCACGGTGCCGCTGGCCTACGCCGAGCCCGGCGGCGAGACGATCGGCATCGCGCTCGAGCGCACGCTGGCCCGCGACCCCGACAACCGCGTCGGCTCGCTCGTCGTCAACCCCGGGGGGCCGGGCGCCCCCGGCACGACGATGGCCGAGAACGCCGACGGCTACTTCACCAGCACCCTGCTCGACCGCGTCGACGTCGTCGCCTTCGACCCGCGCGGCACCGGCGACTCCGCACCGGTCGACTGCCTCTCCGACGCCGACCTCGACGCGTTCGTCGCCCAGGACCCCACGCCCGACGACGCCGGTGAGCGCCAGGAGTTCGTCGCGAGCGAGGAGGAGTTCTTCGCCGGCTGCGTCGCCGGCTCCGACGGGGTCGCGGCGCACGTCTCGACCGTCGAGGCCGCACGCGACATGGACGTGCTGCGCTCGGTCCTCGGCGAGGAGCAGCTGAGCTACCTCGGCTTCTCCTACGGCACCACCCTGGGCTCCACCTACGCCGAGCTCTTCCCGGAGAACGTCGGCCGCTTCGTCCTCGACGGCGCCACCGACCCCACGCTCGACTTCCGCGACAACGCCCTGAGCCAGGCCGCCGGGTTCCAGACCGCGCTCGACGCCTACGTCGACGACTGCGTGGCGGGCGACGACTGCTTCCTCGGCGCGTCCCGCGAGGAGGCGCTGGCCACGATCAGCGACCTGTTCGCCTCGGTCGAGGAGTCGCCGCTGCCGACCGACCTCGACCGCGACCTCCAGATCGGCAACGCGTTCTACGGCGTCGCCTACCCGCTCTACAGCCGCGAGAGCTGGTTCCTCCTCGACGACGGGCTCCAGGAGGCGCTCGACGGCAACGGGACGACGCTGCTGGCGCTCTCCGACCTCTACGGCTCGCGCAACGCCAGCGGCGGCTACGACGACAACAGCCTCGAGGCCTTCTACGCGATCAACTGCCTCGACGACCCGACCTCGGCGTCGGCCGAGGAGGTCCCCGCCGAGTACCCCGCCTTCGACCAGGCCTCCCCGACGTTCGGCCGGTTCTTCGCGTGGGGCCTGGCCGGGTGCGTCGGCATCCAGGACGAGGCCGCCGAGCCCACGCCGACCATCCGGGCCGCCGGCGCGGCCCCGATCGTCGTCGTCGGCACCACGCGTGACCCGGCGACGCCGTACGAGGAGGCGGTCGCGCTCGCCGAGCAGCTCGAGAGCGGCGTCCTGCTCACCCGCGACGGCGACGGTCACACCGGCTACAACAAGGGCAACAGCTGCATCGACGACGCCGTGGAGGGCTACCTGCTCGACGGCGACGTGCCCGCCGACGACACCCGCTGCTGAAGCCGGATTGTTCCAGTGGCCGCGGCGGTGCGCCGCCCCGCAGGCTGGACCCATGAGAACCTTCGTGCGCACCGTGGCCCTGCTCGCCTCGACGCTGTCGCTGTTCGTCGTCGCGCCCGCGACGCCGTCCACCGCGTCGGGCGCGACCACCGAGGTGAGGACCGCCCCGGCCGGGCTCCGGGCGGCGGCGCCGTGCGCGGACGGCCGGCCGGAGGTCGGTCTCTCCGACACCGTCGACCGGACCCACCACGGCTTCGACATCACCGCGATGGGCCTGTGGAACAACCCCGGCAACGCGTGCGTGTGGACGACGGTCGCGGGCCGGTTCACCTCGGCGAAGGCCCAGGCCCTGCAGGTCCTCGTCGACACCGACGGTCGCGGCGGGCCGGAGTTCTACACCTTCGCCTACAGCCCGCGCGACGGCGACGACCGCACCGGCAGCTTCCTGGTCGGCCGACGCAACGGCGAGTGGACCTACCTCGACTGCGACGTGCGCACCTTCTGGCGCCCGCGCAAGGACCAGCTCGGCATCGGCGTCCCGCAGTGGTGCCTCGGTGACCCCGACTCCGTGCGGGTCAAGGTGCAGGTGTGGGACATCCGCGAGTACCGCCCCGACAACACCTGGCGCGGCCGCGCCGACCAGGCGCCCGACCGTCGCTGGTCGCCGGCCGCCGGCTGACCCGCGTCAGGGCAGCCGCGCGAACCAGCGCAGCGAGAACGCGGCCGCGAGCAGCGCGACCAGCAGCGAGCCGGCCACGAAGAACGGCGTGACGTCGCGGGGCTCGGTGCGGAACCCGATCGAGGACTGGATGTCGGCGTAGACCTCGTCGAGCTCGTCGGCGGTCTCGGCGGCGTACCCGGTGCCGCCGGTGGCCTCGGCGAGGGCGTCGAGCGACGGCTGGTCGACCGGGACCGGCACGAGCTGGCCGTCGACGGTCACCGTGCCCTCGGGCGTGCCGTAGGCGATGGTCGAGACCGGCACGCCGGCCTCCTGCGCGGCGCCCACGGCCATCTCGATCGTGGTGCCGACGGTGTTGGTGCCGTCGCTGAGCAGGACGACGTGCGCCGGGACCGGCTCGCCGTCGGCGTCGGTGCCGGCGCTCTCGCCGATCGCCTCGACCTGCGCGAGCGAGGTGAGGACGCCGTCGCCGATCGCGGTGCCGCGGTCGAGCTCGAGCCGTCCGAGGGCCTCGATCGCGGCCTGGTGGTCGGGGGAGGCCGGGGCCAGGACGGTCGCGGAGCCGGCGAAGGCGACGACCCCGACGTTGAAGCCCTCCGGCAGCCCCTCGACGAACGACGTCGCGGCCTCGCGCGCCGCGGTGAGCCGGTCGGGGTCGACGTCGGTCGCCTCCATCGACAGCGACACGTCGACGGTGACGATGACCGTGGCCCGCTCGCGCGGCACCTGCTCGTCGACCTGCGGCCGCGACGCCGCCACGGCCAGGCCGACGAAGGCGAGCAGCAGCAGCGCCGCCGGCACGTGCCGGCGCCAGGCCGGTCGCCTCGGCACCAGGCGCTCGAGCATCGGCAGGGTCGCGAACCGGACGGCGTAGCGGCTGCGACGGGCCTGCTGGACGCCGTAGAAGACAGCGAGCAGCACCACCGGGACGAGCAGCCACAGCCACCCCGGGGAGGCGAGGGCGAACATCGGGGCAGGAGCCGGGGAGCTCATCAGGGTGCTCATGCCGTCACGCGGCGCATCGGGCGGCCGTTGACGAACCGCGCGAGGTCGCGCACCCAGTCCCGGTCGGTGCGCAGCAGCACGTGGCCGGCCCGCGCGGCTCGGACGGCGTCCGCGGTGGCGGCGCGGTGCGCGGCGGTGGCGGCGGCGTACCGCGCGCGGAGCCGGCGGTCGGAGGTAAAGATCTCGCGGCGGCGTCCGGTCTCGGGGTCCTCGAGGGTGACCGCGCCGACGTCGGGCAGCTCGAGCTCGCGGGGGTCGACGACCTCGACCACGAGCGTCTCGTGGACGGCCGCCAGCCGCCGCAACGGCGTCTCCCACGCGAAGGGGCGCTCCATCCGGCCGTCGGGCTCGACGAAGTCGGTGACGACGACGCGGACGCCGGGGCGCGGGTGACGGGTGGCGAAGGTGCGGACGGCCTGGGCGAGCCCGACGTCGACCGAGCCGCCGCCGACCGGTGCGGTGGCGCGGTGCCGGCGCAGCGCGCGGTGCGCGGCCGCGCGCGAGGGGAGCGGCTGGGCCCAGGTGAGGCCGTCGGCGGCGAGGTGGGCGGTCCCGAGCCGGTTGCCGGGGCCCTGGGTGAGCAGCGCGACCGCGGCGGTGACGCCGTCGGCGACCTGGCGCTTCTCGAGGTGGACGGTGCCGAAGGCCATGCTCGCGGTGTCGTCGACGAGCACCCACGCCTCCAGCTCGTGCTCGGCGACGGGGCGCCACACGTGCGCCTCGCCGGCCCGGGCGGTGACGTTCCAGTCGATCCGGCGGACGTCGTCCTCGCCGGGCCGGTAGCGCACGACCTCCTCGGGGTCCGAGCCCGGCCCGAGGCGCAGGCCGCGCTTGTCGCCGTGCAGCCGGCCGGGGAGCCGGCGGCGCACGGCGAGGTCGAGCGCGTCGAAGACGGCCTCCGGCGACGCGGTGCCGAGCGGCACCGGCCCGGGAGCAGCGGTCACGACGGCTGGCCCGACGGCTGACCTGCGGAGTAGCCGGAGGACCGGCCCTGGGCGGGCAGCGACTTGGTGTAGCCGGCGTCCGGGTCCTCGCGGGACGCGACGGTCGGCTGCGGCACTGCGGCGACCACCTCGCGCACGATGGCGCGCGGGTCGGCGCCGTCGGCGACGGCGTCGAACGACAGGAGCATCCGGTGGCTCATCACGTCGGAGGCGACCTCGGCGATGTCGGCGGGCAGCACGTAGGAGCGGCCGCGCAGCAGCGCCAGCGCGCGACCGGCGGCGAGCATGCCCAGGGAGGCGCGCGGGCTGACGCCGAGCTCGATGACGTCGCGCAGGTGCGCCAGGCCGTAGCGCTCGGGGGACCGGGTGGCGATGGTGAGGTTCACCAGGTACGAGGCGACCGAGTGGTGCACGAACAGCCCGTCGGCGACGCCCTGCAGCCGGATCACCTCGGCGGGGTCGAGGACCGCCTCGGCCCGCGGCGGCTTCACCGACATCCGGTGCAGGATGGTGAACTCCTCCTGCCCGCTCGGGTAGGGCACGTCGACCTTGAGCAGGAACCGGTCGCGCTGGGCCTCGGGGAGCCGGTAGACGCCCTCCGACTCGACCGGGTTCTGCGTGGCGAGCACGAGGAACGGGTCGGGCAGCGGGTGGCTGGTGCCGGCGATCGAGACCTGCTTCTCGGCCATCGCCTCGAGCAGCGCCGACTGCACCTTGGCCGGCGCGCGGTTGATCTCGTCGGCCAGCACCAGGTTGGCGAACACCGGGCCGAGCTCGACGTCGAAGGTCTCGCTGCTGGCCCGCCAGACGCGGGTGCCGGTGATGTCGCCCGGCATCAGGTCGGGCGTGAACTGCAGTCGGGCGAACGAGCCGCCGACGACGTCCGCGAGGGTGCGCACCGCGAGCGTCTTCGCGACGCCGGGCACCCCCTCCAGCAGGATGTGGCCCCGGGCGAGGAGCCCGATGATCATCCGCTCGACCATCGCGTCCTGACCGACGACGACCTTCTTGACCTCGATCAGAGCCCTCTCGAGGGTGGCGGACGCGTCCGCGACCTCGCGCTCCTGTTCAGCCGACATGGTGCCCAGACTCCCACCCTCGTGGTTGCCGGAAACGGGTTGTCGCGACTGTCTCAGGAGCTTCTCACCTGCCGAGCGGCTCGGCGATCTCCCGGATCCGGGCCGTGGCGAGCTCGATCATCAGCTGGGCCGCCGGCGAGAGGACGGCGCCGGCGCGGTGCACGACGGCGAAGGTGTCCCAGACCCGCGGGCGCAGGGCGACCCAGCCGGCGTTCGGGGCGAGCCGGGGGAGCAGCTGCTCGGCGGCGCCGCGGGGGATGACGGAGTCGGCGAGCCCGAGACCGACGATCTCGACGGCCGTCTCGACGTCCTCGACCTCGATCCGGGTCTGCGGGTTGCGACCGGTGCCGTGCAGCAACTGGCGCAGCAGGATCCGGGTGGAGTCCTCGGCGCGCCAGGTCGTCTCGGGCATCACGAGGGTGGCCAGCGCGAGCCGGTGCGCGGTGACCGGGGTGGCCAGCCGGGCCGGGTCGGCGGAGATGTAGACGAGCTCCTCGCGCGCGACCGGAGTGATGGTGATCCCCTCGCTGCGGACACCGGCGACCGCGAGCATCGCCGCCTCGAGGCGACCGCGGCGCAGGTCCTCGGCGACCGCGGTGGAGTTCTGGCCGACGAGCTCGACCCGGACGCCGGGGTAGCGGGCGAGCACGTCGGCGATCAGGCCGGCGCTGGCGTAGAGGCGGGCGACGCCGAACATCCCGAACCGGATCGTGCCGGTCTCGAAGGACCGGACGCTGCGGACGGCGTCCTGGGCCTCGGCGACCGAGGCCAGCACCTTCTCGGCGTGCGGGCGCAGCGTGTCGGCGACGGTGGTCGGGACGACGCCGCGCCCCACACGGCGGAACAGCTGGACGCCCAGCGACTTCTCGAGCGCGCGGACCTGCTCGGAGACCGACGGCTGGGCGTAGCCGAGCTCGTCGGCGGCCGCGGTGAGCGAGCCGTGCTCGTAGGTGGCCAGGAAGCAGCGCAGCTGGTGCAGTGAGAGCACGGTCACATTCTCCTCAAGGGCCGGCCTTTGGTTCGTGCTGGAAACCAAGGCTACCCCTGGGGTCGGGAGCCCTTCAGAATAGAGACATGTTCGTCCACTCCTGCACCTCCTGCGGCAAGCGCCAGCTCACCTTCCCCAGCCAGCTCTCCGGTGTCACCAGCACCGACCAGGGCATGGTCGTCTCCTTCACCTGCTGGTGCGGGTCGACCCAGACCCTCGACTACAGCCCGTTCGACGGCGGTCGCGCCCGCGACCTCGTCGACGCCTGACCTACCAGCGCAACCTCCCCAGCACGCTTCGGAGGTCGAGCAAGCGAGCTCCGACGAGCGCCGACGAAACCCACGGCCCGCGAGACCGGCCCCCGTCGAGGGCTGGCCTCGCCGGGCCAGGCGTCTCGACACGCGGGTCGCGACCTCGTTCCTCGGTCGCGCCGCCTGCTCGACGACCTCTGAGCTGACTCGCCCTCGCACGCTCGGGCAGTCAGCTCGGGCAGTCAGCTCACACCATGGCGCCGAGGTGTTGGGTCGTGGTGCCCGGGAAGACCTGCGCCGGCGAGGCGCCGAAGCGCGACACGATGACCTCCGAGAGCACGCTGCGGTAGTCCGTGGTGACCAGGAGGTCGGCGTCGACGGTGTTGGTGAGGCCGGGCCAGGTGCCGTAGTACCGACCGCCCTTGACGCCCGCGCCGAACAGGAACATCACGTTCCCGTGGCCGTGGTCGAGACCCTGGCTGGCGTTCTCCTTGACCCGCCGGCCGAACTCGCTGATGGTGACCAGGGTGACCTTGTCGGCCAGCGGCCCGAGGTCGGCGAAGAAGGCCGCGATCGCGCCGGCCATCTCGTTGGCCTTGCGGACCAGGTTGCCGTCGCCGAGGTTGCCGATCCAGGTGTGGTGGTCCCAGGAGCCGTGGTCGACGGTGATGATCTCGGCGCCGACGTCGGCGCGGATCGTGCGCGCCGTGGCCTGGAGGGCCGAGGCCAGGTCGTTGCGCGGGTAGACCGCGCCGTTCGACGGCGTCGTCGACGTTGCATGCACCGGGGCGAAGTCGTCGATCACCTCGAGCGTCGAGCGGAAGCCGACGCCGAGGTCGGTGGAGCTGCCCGCCCAGGCGGTGCTCAGCGAGCGACGTCGCGCCGCGGCCTCGGCGGCCGAGCTCCCGCCGGCCAGGCGGACGCGGTCGATGGTGGGGGTGACCAGGACCGGCTGCGGTCCCATGACGGCGGTGGCCGGCACGCCGCCGCCCATCTGGATCGCCTCGATCGGCGAGCCGGCGCCGTCGCGACCGACGAGGCGGTTCAGCCAGCCGGTGCGCGCGTCCGAGCCGGGGTCGGCGTCCTCGACCTCCTCCATCGCCGAGAAGTGGGAGCGGTTCGGCGAGGGCAGCCCGGTGGCGTGGACGGCGGCCATCCTCCCCGCGTTCCAGAGCGGGACGAGCGGCGCGAACGACGGGTGCAGACCGAACATGGCGTCCTTGGCGAGCAGCCGCTCGGAGGGGACAGCGATGCTCGGCCGGGCCTGGTAGTAGACCGGGTCGGCGTGGGGGACGACCAGGCTCAGCCCGTCGCAGGCGCCCCGCATCGACAGCACGACCAGCACCTGGTCGGCCTGACCGGCGGCGGCGTACGACGTCTCGGTGAAGGCCGTGCCGAAGGTCGCGGTGACGGCGCCCCCGGCCACCAGCGCGCCACGGAGGAACGAGCGCCGCGACGTCCGCACGTAGTCGTCGCAGCAGGGCTGCGGGTCGTTCTGCTGCTCGGTCATCAAGGTCTCCGGTTCAGCGGTGCAGGTGGTCGGGGCTGTCGAGCAGGGTCGTCAGCACCAGCGGGAACTGCCACCGCACCACCGCGTGGCTGGCGGTGATGGTGGCGCTCTCGGGCACGTTGACGGCCTGGGCGCAGGCGGTCACCAGGCGCGCCGGCGCCGCCTTGCCGAGCAGCTGGCGGCAGAGGTGGTCGACGAGCTGGTCGAACCGGACGCTGTCGGCGGGCATCCAGCTCGCCGGGGTGCGGTAGGTGATCTGCCTGGTCGGCCACCAGCCTCCGGAGAGGGTGAGGTGGACGTCGAACGAGGCCAGCAGCCGCGAGGCCGACGACCAGGCGCGGCCGGTGTCGGGCGGGCCGTCGGGGCGGGCCCACGCGAACGGCGAGTGGCCGATCGAGCTGGTGTGCCACAGGAAGGAGTTGGCCGCGGAGTCCGCGTTGACCGGCCTGGCGATCTCGGTGCTCAGCGCGCGGTGGGTGGCCACGACGTCGTCGGTGGGGGTCCTGACCTTCCGCCCGGCCGCGCCGAGGAACTCCGGAGACGCGACGAGCGCCCGCAGCACCGGCTTGATGGCCGTCTCGTTGTCCAGGTAGACGCGGGCGAGCCGCTCCACCAGCGCTGCCGGCGGGTCGTCGGAGACGAACCGGACGGCGAGCTTGCGGGCGATCCGTTCCGCGGTGCGCGGGTGCCGGGCCAGGTGGGTCAGGTAGGCCTCGGTGACGGCGCGGCCGTCGGCGTTCGCGTTGGGGTGCTCGAAGCCGAGGACGCTGACCGGGCCGGTCCAGTGGCTGGCCGGGTCGTAGTACGAGCGCCACGTCGTCCACAGGTCGACGCGGTAGCCGGTGAGGATCCGCGAGGACGTCTTGACGTCGTCCTCACCGTGGTTGCCGCGGCCGACGGTGTGCAGCTCGAGGAGCTCGCGGCCGAGGTTCTCGTTGGGCGCCTTCTTCGTGGACCGCGCGTTGTCGAGCGAGGTCCCCATGGCCGGGTGGGTGATCGCGGCGACGAGCATCTGGTCGAACCGGCCGAGCGCGTGGCTGCGCAGCAGCTTGCCGTAGTCGGCGCGGTAGGCGAAGACGCCGTCGTCGTCCAGCGGTACGTGCAGGTGGTTCTCCCAGAACTCGGTCATCACCTCGAGCACCTGGCGCTGGGAGTAGATGCGCCGCAGCAGGCACCAGCGCGCGTAGTTGGCCATCGCCACCCAGCCGCCCTCGACCTCGTCGTTGTTGCGCTGGGCGATCGTCGGGGCGTCGAGGTCGATCGAGAGCCACCAGGTGTGCATCGGGTCGGCCTTCGGGTCCGCGATCGAGGCGGGGTCGAGCTGCTGCTCGAACCACCGCGCCGGGCCCCCGGCCCCCCGCATCTCCTCGTGCAGCGCCGGCGTCATGCCGTAGGTGAACCGGTTGGCGAGGTGCAACGACGCCGCCGTCGGCACCGGCGAGCGCACGAAGTCGGGGTCGGACGGCGGGCCGGTCGGCGTGCCGGGCCCGGTCGGCTCCGTGGGGCCGGTGGGCTCCCCGGGCTGGGTCGGCGCGGCACGGTGGCGCAGGTGCTTGCACCGGTGCTTGCGCCGGCAGGTGTGCTTCGGGTGCTTCGCGCAGCGGTGCCAGTGTCGGCACCGTCGGCGGTGCCTGGCGTCGACCGCCTCCGCCTCGGTCGCGGTGAGGGCGGGGCTGACCGCCGCCGCCGCCAGTCCGGCGACCAGGCCGCGCGCCAGGAGGCGGCGCGACAGCGGGTCGGCGTCCGAGGGGTCGAGTGCGCCGCCGTCCTGGGGGGACGGCGACGTGGGGGCGATGCTCACGTGTGCTCCGGGGGGACGGGCCAGGTACGGGTGCGTGGGGGGTTACCTGGTCCTTCGGTCGGTGCGAGCCAGGACTTGAGCCCGTGCCGACCGCCGATTCCGTACCCGATCGGGTCTGTCCCTATACTCGTCGTCGCTGCCGAGTGCAGCAGGCCGCCTTAGCTCAGTCGGTAGAGCGAGTCACTCGTAATGACTAGGTCGTCAGTTCGATTCTGACAGGCGGCTCACCCGAAGGCCCCTGACCTGCAGAGATGCGAGTCAGGGGTCTTCTGCGTCGGAGGCCTGTCGCGCCCTGCGGGGTGCCGCTGCTGTCTGCCGCGGTGCTGTGAGGTCAGTGCAACCGTCACGGGGTCGTGGACGACCTCCTCCGGGCCGGCAGCTCCGTGGGCGACCTCGGCGGCACGTCGGTCCTGGCCGTCGGCGGCGGCGAGGACGTCGAGGTCGTCGGCCCCGGCGAGAGCCCTGGGGCACGGCGGAGCTGACCGCGGAGCGCCGGCAGCGTGAGCACGATCCCGAGGCCGGCGACGGCGACGAGCCCGCCGCGTGGCCCCGCCGCCGCCGAGAGTGGCCCGGCCAGCAGCGAGCCGAGGGCGATCGCGCCCACGTTGAGCTGGTCGTAGATCCCGAACACCCGGGCCAGCGTGCCGCTGTCGGTCCCACGCTGGAGCAGCGTCACCGCAGCCACCTCCGCGACCAGGGTCGTGCCCCCGGCGACGGTGACGAGCGCGACGCCGACCGCGGTGGCGCCGACCAACCCCAGGATGACGAGCGTGACGCAGAAGCCGAGGAGGGTCACGACCAGGACCGCCGAGGTCCGGTCGCCGCGGGTGCATCGGTTCACGACCAGCATCGACGCCAGGGCCCCCACGGCCAGAGTGGTGTTGAGCAGACCGAGCGGGTCGTCGCCCTCCGGCCCCGCGTCGGCGAGGAGCACGATCGCCACGACCAGGTAGCCGTAGAGGAAGTTGTCCAGGACGGCGAGGCTCATGGGTCGGCGGACCTCGGGCCGACGGGCCACGGCGGCCACCCCGGCGACGAGGTCGCCCAGCCAACCGGTCGGTCGATCCCGCATCGGGCGGTGCAGTCGCACGGGCGCAGCGACGGTGCCGGCGACGAGGAACAGGACGGCGGCGGCGAGCACCGTCGCCTCCGTCCCCGCCCCGGCCAGGACGAGCAGCCCGAAAACCCCGGGTCCGCCGATCCAGGTGACGTTCTCGACGCAGGTGACGAGCGCGTTCGCCGGCGGCAGGTCGCGGTCCGGCACGCACTCCGGGGTGGCAGCGGCGAGCGCGGGGAACGACGGCGTCGCGGCTACCGCGACCAGAGCGGTGACACCGACCATGACGGCGACCGGCCCACCGACGGCCGTCCAGACGAACAGCCCGAGTGCGAGGGCCGCTCGCACCCACGCGGAGCCGGCCAGCACCGCGCTGCGCGACCGGCGGTCGGCCAGGACACCGGCCAGCGCCGAGCAGAGGGCGTACGGCGCGAACGCCAACGCGACCGTGACGGAGACCCAGGCGCCTGACCGGGTCTCAGCCAGGACGTGGACCCCCACCGCGAGGGTGAGGACGAGCTGACCGACCGTGGCCACCCCGTGAGCGAGGCAGAGCCGGCGGAACGCCTTGCTCGCCAGCGCCGACCGGAAGCCCGGGGGGTTCACCGATGGACCTCGCGGAGGGGCGCGAACCCGTTGAACCCCACCGAGGAGTACGTCGTGGTGTAGGCGCCGGCGGCATGGATGCGCAGCCGGTCGCCCACCCGCAGGTCGAGCGGCAGCCGGGGACGGTGCTGCTGGTACAGGACGTCAACGCTGTCGCAGGTCGGGCCGGCCAGGACGACGTCCCCGGTCGGCCCGCGGAGCGGGCGCGCGTCGCGGTGCGCACTGATCCGGTAGCGGATCGCTTCGCCCATCGTCTCGGCCAGCCCCGAGAACAACCCCACGTCGATGTACACCCAGCGCCGACCGGCGCGCTCGGAGACGAGGACCACCTCGGTCTCGAGGGTGCCGGCGTCGGCGACGAGCCCACGACCCGGCTCGGCCATGAGCGGGGGAACGTCCGGACCGAGGTAGCGCCCGACGGCCGCCATGATCGCCCTGCCGAACGACGGCACGTCCGGCGTCGGATCGGCGGCGTGCGCCGGGAAGCCTCCGCCGAGGTCGACGACGGCGAGGTCGGTGCCGTGGGCTCGGACGACGGCTCGGAGCCGCGCGGTCGTCATCAACGGCTCGTCCCACGCCGTGACGTCGCGCTGCTGACTCCCGACGTGGAAGCAGGTGCCTACCGGGTGGCCGTGTGTGACGGCCCGGGCGAGCAACCGGCCGGCCGTCACCTCGTCGCAGCCGAACTTCCGCCCGAGGGCCCAGTCGGCGCCGGCTCCGCTGGTGGTGATCCGTACCAGCAGCGTGGCACCAGGTGCCCGTGCGATCAGCTTGTCCAGCTCGGCGTCGCAGTCGACGGAGAACCGGCGCACGCCCAGGGCATGGGCGTGCGCGATGTCGGCCGGCTTCTTCACGGTGTTGCCGTAGGAGATGCGCGCCGGGTCGGGGTCGACGGCGAGGACGGCCTCAATCTCCCCCGGGCTGGCGACGTCCCAGCACGCCCCCTCACCGCGGAGCACGTCGAGCACCGCCCGTGACGGGTTCGCCTTGACCGCGTAGTACAGGTCGACGCCGGGCAGCGCGGCACGAAGCTGCCGGTAGGCGCCGCCGACCGCCGCCAGGTCGACGGTGAGCACCGGCGTCGTCGGAGCGCTCCTCGGGTTGACGCGCGGCTCGGCCTGCGGTCGCTGCTGCGGGACCGGCGAGAGGGGCGGCGCGATCGTCACCGGTGGCTCCTTCGACTCGTCGGCGGCCCGCACGACACGCCGTCCTGCTTGAAGGAGCCGGCGGCTCGGGCGGTGATACCACCGTCACCGTCACCGGCGAGCTGCTGGCGGGATGCCGCGCAGCCTGTGGGGAAGTCGCACGGTGACTGGGGTACGCCGAGGCACCCCGTGGCAGGTCGGCTCAGGCGCCGAGGGCGGCGAAGATCTGCTCGTACCGGGCCTTCGGGTCGAGGGTGAGGCCGGACTTGATGAACTTCGCCCAGTCGTCGGCCAGCACTTCCTGCGCACCCGACTCGATGGCGTCGAGACCGGCGCTCGCGAGGGCCGACGGCATGATCTTCGGTGCCTGCAAGGACCTGGCCATGTCGGTGTCGACCAGCCCCATGTGCACGGCGACGACGTGGGTTCCCTGGGCGGCGAGCTCGAGGCGGGTGCTGTCGGTCAGCGCCCAGGCCGCGGCCTTCGACGCCGCGTAGGCGCCGGCGCCGGGCGCCGTGAACCAGGACAGCGCCGAGATGACGTTGAGGATCGCCCCGCCGCCGTTGGCTGCCAGGACGGGCGCGAACGCACGGGTCATGAGCAGCGGACCGTAGAAGTTCGTGTCCATCTCGCGGCGGATCGCAGCCTCGTCCCCGGCGACGAGCGAGGTTCCGGTGGAGATCCCGGCGTTGTTGATGACCACCTGGACGTCGCCGGCTGCTGCCGCCGCTGCATCGACCTGGTCGGCGCGCGTGATGTCGAGCTCGAGCGCGTGCACGCCGTCGACGTCGATCGATCCCGCGTCGCGGGCGGCGGCGTAGATCTTGGCCGCTCCGCGTCGGGTCAGCTGCTCGACGAACGCGGCGCCGATCCCTCGGTTCGCTCCGGTGACGAGGACTACCGCGCCGTTGATGTCCATGTGTTCCATTCTGTAGCGATCGCTATTGATTGACGTCCCGAACGGTAGCACGTTCCGTAGTGATCGATACGTTATGGTGGTCCACATGGCCGGCCGACCGCGGAGCTTCGATCGCGATGCAGCGCTGGGGGCTGCTCTGGAGCAGTTCTGGCGCACGGGCTACGAGGAGACCTCGGTCGCGATGCTGACCTCGGCGATGGGGGTGACGCCCCCCAGCCTCTACGCGGCGTTCGGCGACAAGCGGCGCCTCTTCGAGGAGGCCTCGACCGTGTACTTCCAGCGCACGTGCGAGGCGGTCGATCTGGCGGCAGCGCTGCCGAGCGCGCGGGCGGCCGTTGCCCGGGTGCTGGACGACACCGCACGTGCCCACACCGACCCGGCGACGCCGGCAGGGTGCCTCATGCTGACCGAGCCGCGGCTCGAGGCCCAGCGCGAGGTCCTGCGCCGGCGGCTCAAGGACCGGCTCGACCAGGGAGTCCGGGACCGGGACCTCGCAGCCTCGACGAACACCGACCACCTCGCCTCGTTCCTCGTGGCCGTCCTGCGCGGCATGTCCGGCAGCGCCCGCGACGGCGCCACCACCGAGGACCTCCTGGGCATCGCGGAGACCGCGATGGGCGCGGTGCACCAGGTCGACCGGGCCGACCGGGTCGTCGGCGACTGACCGGAGCAGCACCGGGGCGAGGCGTCAGGGAGTGACGAGGATCTTCAGGGCCTCGCGGTCGTCCATGGCGCGGTAGCCCGCCGGGACGTCGGCGAGGTCGATGGTGCGGTCGAAGACCTTGCCGGGGTCGACGGTCCCGTCCATCACGCCGGGCAGCAGGGTCTCGATGTAGGCCCGGGTCGGGGCGGGGCCGCCGGTGAGGGTGATGTTGCCGCCGAAGAGGCTGGCGAACCCGACCGGAGCGTCCTCGTACTGCGGGACGCCGACCCGGCTGATGGTGCCGCCGGGCCGGACGATGCCGACGGCCTGCTCGTAGGCCGGCATGTGACCGACGGCCTCGAGCACGACGTGGGTGCCGTGGCCGCCGGTGAGCTCGCGGACCGTGGCGATGCCCTCCTCGCCGCGCGCGGCGACGACGTCCGTGGCGCCGTACTCGCGGCCCAGGTCGGTGCGGGCCTGGTGGCGGCCCATGAGGACGATCTGCTCGGCGCCGAGCTGGCGCGCCGAGAGCACCGCGAGGAGGCCGACGGCGCCGTCGCCGATGACGGTGACGCTCGTGCCCGGGCCCACGCCGCCCCGCACCGCGGCGTGGTAGCCGGTGCCGTAGACGTCGGAGAGGGTGAGCAGGGAGGGGACCAGTGCGGAGTCGGGGGTCACGGGGAGCTTCACCAGGGTGCCGTCGGCCAGCGGGACCCGGACCAGCTCGGCCTGGCCGCCCTCGAGCGGGAGACCGTCCCAGAACCCGCCGTGCTCGCACGAGGTGTGCAGGCCCTCGCGGCAGAACTGGCAGGTGCCGTCGGAGAAGGCGAACGGGGCGACCACCAGGTCGCCCTTGCGCAGCGTCGCGACGTCGCCGCCGGCCTCCTCGACGACGCCGATGAACTCATGGCCCATCCGTGCGGGGCCGTCGGCGGCCGTCATCGAGTGGTAGGGGTGGAGGTCGCTGCCGCAGATGCAGCTCGCGGTGACCCGGACCAGGGCGTCGGTGGGCTGCTCGACGACGGAGTCGGGCACCTCCTCGACGCGGACGTCGCCGGCCTCGTACATGACGGTTGCTCTCATCGTGCATCTCCTTCGGGTGTCAGGGCTCGCGGCCGTGGTGGCCCGCTCTCCTGGTCGACGGTAGGTGCCGTCGGGCCCTCAGCCGAGGGCTCAGGGGTGCCCTGCGAGTGCACCCATCGACAGTGACTCGTGCGCGCACACGGGGAGGCGTTGACTCGGGGGAGTCCGTCGCCGACGCACCATGACCACGTCCAGGAGCTCCGTCTTGTCCAGCACCGCCACCCCCGCCGCCACCCGACCGTCGAGGCTGCCCCTCGCGGTCTACGTCCTGGCCGCCGGCACCTTCCTGATGGGGACCACCGAGTTCGTGGTGGCGGGGTTGCTGCCGGAGCTGGCCGACGACTTCTCCACGACCGAGGCCGGGGCGGGGCTCTCGATCACCGTGTTCGCGATCGGGATGATCCTCGGCTCGCCGGTGATGCCCATGCTCACCCTGCGCCTGCCGCAGCGCACCACCTTGACCCTCGCGCTGGCGGTGTACGCCGTCGCCCACCTGGTCTCCGCGCTCACCGCGAGCTTCGCGGTCCTCCTGGTCACCCGGTTCGTCGCTGCGGTGGCGACCGGTACGTTCTGGGCCGTCGCGGCCGTGGCCGCGGTCGCCCTGGCCGGGTCGCGCCGCAGCTCGACCGCGCTGGGTCTGGTGCTCGGCGGCGGCATGCTGTCCACGGTGGTCGGCGTACCGCTCGGGGCCGTCGGCGGACAGCTGGTCGGGTGGCGCGGCCCGTTCTGGTGCCTGGCGGTGCTGGCGGCCGTGACGGCCGTCGCGGTGGCCAGGCTCGTCCCCCCGCGGTCGGGGGCGGCGGCGACCCCCTCGATCCGGTCCGAGCTGTCGGCACTGCGCTCGGGACGTCTCTGGGCGGTGCTGCTGACCTGCGCCGCGGTCACCGCCAGCGTGCTGTCGGTCTACAGCTTCGTGTCCCCCCTGTTCACCGGTCGCGCCGGCATGTCACCGGCCCTCGTCCCGCTCGCACTCGTCCTCTTCGGCACCGGCGCCTTCGTCGGGAACCTGGTCGGTGGACGGTGGGGCGACCGTCGTCCCCTCACCACCATCGTCGGCGCGGCAGCCGTCAGCCTCGTCGCGTCCGCCGTGCTGTGCCTGGTCTCGACCTCCGTCGTGCCGGCTCTGCTGGCCTTCGCGCTGCTGGGCCTGGTGGGTCTGTCGGCCAACCCGGTGCTCGTCTCGCTCGCGGTGCGCCTCGGCGGCGAGGGCGCCACGCTGCCCAGCGCGATGGCCACCTCGATGTTCAACCTCGGCACGGCCGTCGGGACCGCCGTGACCGGCGCCCTGCTCGGTACGTCGTTCGGCACCCTGAGCCCGCCCGTGGTCGGCGTCGCCTTCGGCGTGCTCGTCCTCGTGCCGCTGACCTTCGTCGTGCTCGGCCGACCGCGGTCGACCGGTGGCGACGAGGCAGCCCACCCGGGCAGGGACGACCAGGAGCTCGTCACCACCGGGTGCTCCTCCTGAACCGCCTCCGAGCCGCCCGAGCCGGCGAGCCGCTGAGCTGAGGACGCCGGCGCCGGGCCGGGCCGGAGGGACCGACGGGCCCGGGTCCTACCCGTCGCTCTCCAGGCCCGAGGTCGCGTGGGGGACGGGGCCGGCCGGTGCCGCCCAGGACGCGAGCAGGCGGAGTCGGTCCGCCGACGGCGAGCCGGGCTCGGCGGTGAACACCAGGAGTGCGAGGCCGGGCTCGGCGGTGATGGCGAGCTCCTCGTAGACCAGGGTCAGCTCCCCGACGACCGGGTGCTGGTAGCGCTTGGTGCCGGTCCCGTGGGTGCGCACGTCGTGCGCGGCCCAGAGCTGCCGGAACGTCTCGCTGCGGGTCGAGAGCTCGCCCACGAGGTCCTGCAGGGCGCGGTCGTGCGGGTCGCGCCCGGCCTCGGCGCGCATGATGCCGACGCACATCTCGGCGAACAGGTCCCAGTCCGGGTAGAAGTCCCGGGACGCCGGGTCGAGGAACTGGAACCGGGCCAGGTTGGGTGTCCGCCCGCCGTCGCCGATCACCGGCGAGTAGAAGGCGCGGCCCAGGGCGTTGGTGGCGAGCAGGTTCTGGCGGGGGTCACGGACGAAGGCGACGCCGTCGGTGATCGCCTCGAGCGCCCACCGCAGGCTGGGCCGGGACGCCGCCCTGCTCGCGGGTCCGGCGGTGCGACGCCGCGACCGGCCCGACGTCGGGATGCCATCGGCGGCCCTGGCGAGGTCGAAGAGGTGGGCGCGCTCGGTCTCGTCGAGCTCCAGCGCTCGGGCCAGCGCGTCGAGGACGCCGGTGGAGGCACCGGCGATCTGACCGCGCTCGAGGCGGGCGTAGTACTCCACGCTGAGCCCGGCGATGGTGGCGACCTCGCTGCGCCGGAGGCCGGGAACGCGCCGGGTCCCCGCGGTCGGCAGGCCGACCTGCTCGGGGGTGAGACGGGCGCGACGGGTGGTGAGGAAGTCACGTACCTCTTGGCGGTTGTCCACCCTCCGACCCTAGGTCGCCGCCGCGCCGGCGCCGAGGCACGAGGGGTGCCCTGTCGGTGCACCTCTCGTCAGGGACTCCCTCCGGGCCGGAGCGGTCGCTTCACTGGAGGTCCGCCCCCGACCCGAGCCCCGGAGGACACATGAGAGCGTTCAACCGTCCCGCAACCGTGCTGTCCGCGGCGCTGGTGTCGGGTGCGTCGGCCCTCGCCGGGTGCGGGTCGGACGACGGGGGAGCAGCGGCGAGCGCGACGTCGCCCGCCGTCGTCGCCGGCGAGCCGAGCGACGCCCCTCCCGCGAGCCCTGCAGCGAGTGCGCCGACCACCACCCCGCAGGAGGCCGGGACCAGGATCCGGATCGCCATCGGCACCGACCGCCTCACCGCGACCCTCGACGACAGCGCCGCCGGCCGCGACCTGGTCGCGCAGCTGCCGGTGACCCTCGACCTGACCGACCACGGGGCGGTGGAGAAGACCGGGCCGCTCCCGGCTGCGTTGTCGCTGACCGGCCAGCCACCGGGTGCCGACCCCGACGTGGGGGACCTCGGCTACTACGCCCCCGGCCAGGACCTCGTCCTGTACTACGGCGACCAGTCCTACTACGACGGCATTGTGATACTCGGGCGGCTCGACGGCGACGCCGCCGAGCGCATCGCCGAGGTGGACGGCAGCCTCACCGCGACGGTCACGCTCGTCGACGGCTGACCACACCCCGTCCCGACGGGTCCCCGACACTCATCACCACAGCAGCGACCGAGCAACCGAGCACACCAGGAGCAGACGTGAAGTACACCCGGAGCAGTGGACAGACCGGAACGGGTCCCGTGGACTGGTTCACCGGAACGGTCCACATCGACGGCATCCGCACCCCCGACGAGCAGTCCGCCGTCGGCTGTGCCCACGTCCGCTTCGCCCCCGGCGCCCGCACGGCCTGGCACCACCACCCCCGGGGCCAGACGCTCTACGTCACCGACGGCGTCGGCTGGGTCGGCACCCGTCGCGGCGCGGTGCAGGAGATCCGGCCCGGCGACGTCGTCCACATCGAGCCGGGTGAGGAGCACTGGCACGGCGCGACCGCGGACCGGTTCATGGCCCACGTCGCCATCCAGGAGGCCGACGACAACGGTCAGGTCGTCACCTGGCTCGACCACGTCACCGACGAGGAGTACTCGGACTGACCTGCTCCGAGCCGCCGGGCCTGTTGCCGCCCGGGCGGGACCCGGGTCGGCAGTCGGTTCACACGAGGCCGAACTCGGTGGCACGCGTGAGGAGGTCGCGGCGGCTGGTGACCCCCAGCTTGGCGAGGATGGCCGAGACGTGGTGCTCGGCGGTCTTGGGGGAGATGTAGGTGTGGGTGGCGATCTCGCTGTTGGTGTAGCCGCGGGCCACGAGGAGAGCGATCTCGAGCTGTCGGTTGGTGAGTCCACCGGGGTTGGTCCGGGTCGACTCGACGGGGCGGCTGGGGACGCTGGCCAGGCCGCTGCGGCGCATCTCGCGACGGAGCCGGTCCGCGGTGCCGACCGCCCCGAGGCGGTCCAGCATCGTGACTGCGCGCACGCGGTCCTCGGGGGCGGGGCAGTCGGCGTGGGCCATGGCCTCGGCGTGCGGGTTGCCGGCGCGGCGCCACCACGTGGCTGCCTCGGCCGCCCGCCCATCGAGGTGGGCGACGTGGGGGGCCGGCGAGTCCGTCGGGAGCTCGACCGGCAGGTCCAGGCGGCGCAACCAGACCGCGAGGCTCCCAGCGAGCCAGGCGCAGTCGGGGGTCGCGAGCCGCCGCAGGTGCGCCGTCGCGTACTCCGTGACCCGCGGGTCGGAGATCCCGGTGAGCCACATCGACTCGGCCAGGGCGGTGAGGACGGGCAGGTAGCGGCCAGGCTCGTCCAGGCCGACCGCGAGCTGCCAGGCGCGGTCGAGGTGCGGTGCAGCGTCGTGGTCGCCCACCCGCTGCGCGACGACGGCGAGTGAGAGGTGCGGCCAGATGGAGCCCTCGCACGCGCCGCTGGCCAGCACCTCCTCGGCGTCCTCCCGTGCTGCGCTCCACCGCCCGGCGTAGGCGTGCAGGGCCGCGCGCAGTGACAGGTGCCAGAGTGTTGCGTTGCGCAGGTCTCGGTCGGTGGTGTGGGTCAGCGTCTCCTCGACGATGCCTTGGAGCGAGCGGAGCTCGCCCCGGTCGAGGTCGTGGACGGTCAGCATGATGTACCCGCGCCAGGCCGCCTCGTCCCATCCGTGCCGCCGCGCGGTCGCCACCAGCTCCTCGACCCGTCCGGTGGCGCCGGGCCCGCCGGTGAGGCACTCGACGCCCTCGACGAGCAGCCGGCCGAGCACGACGTACTCCTCCAGGCCGGCGTCGGTCCCAGCCTCGACCGCACGGCGCCCGCAGGCGACCGCGCGATCGAGGTCGCTGCCGATCAACGCGACCATGCCGGTGTCGGCGTGCACCCGGGTCACGGTCGCGGGCGCGTCGAGGTGCTCGACCAGCTCCCAGGCCCGGGCGGCGTGCTCGTTGCTGGGGGCCCGGCGCCCGCACTGGTACTCCAACACGCACAGCACGGCATGGGCCTCGGCCACGCCCTCGGGGCGCGCGGCCGCCTCGAAGAGCGGGATGGCGGACCGGGCGGCGGCCCCGGCGTCCGACAGACGGGCCGTGACGTAGAGCTGCTGGGCGAGCTGCATGAGCAGGTCGGCGCGCTCCAGCGCCGGTGCCGCGGCCGGCAGGTGGGCGAGGGCCATCTCGAGGAACGCCGCCGCCTCGGCGTTGGACGCCGCCGCCACCGCCTCGGCCGCCGCGGCGCGTGCGTGCGCCAGGGTGCGAGCCGGATCGCGCGCAGCGAGCGCGTGGTGGGTCAGCGTCGCCGGGTCGCGTGGTTCGAGCCGCTCGAGCGACTCCAGGATCCTCTGGTGGAGGCGGGGCGCGCCGCCGGGTGGGATGGTCGACTCGATCGCCTGGCGGGCCAGCTCGTGGCGGAAGGCGATCGCCCCGTCGGTGCGGACGAGCAGGGTGGTGGCGTCCAGTCGTCGCAGCTCGTCGAGGTCGACGGCGAGCATGGGGAGGAGCCGGTCGTCGAAGCCGTCGGGACAGCAGGCGATGAGCTGCAAGGTCTGCAGGTCCTCGAGCTCGAGCTCGGACGTGCGGGCGAGGATCGTGTCGCGGACCGACGCGGGGAGCGGTCGGTCCGGCTCCTGCGCGACCTGCGAGACGTAGAAGGGGTTGCCCCCCGTCAGCTCGTGGACTCGTTGAGGGTCCAGCCCGGAGCCGTCGACGGCGGTCGCCACGGCCTCGACCGACAGGGGTCCCATCGAGACGGTGCGGAGGCCCTCGACCGCGGCGAAGTCACCGAGCAGCCGACGGGCCGGGTGCCGGGCGCCGACCTCCGCGTCCCGGTAGCTCACCAGCACGGCGACGGGAACGGTCTCCACACGACGCACGACGTAGCGCAGGACGTCCGCCGAGGCCGCGTCGATCCAGTGCAGGTCCTCGACCACCAGCACCGTCGGCTCGGCGGCCAGCTCGCGCAGCACCGCCGCTGCGGTCTCCGTCGGGTGGACGTCGTCGGCGGGCAGGCGCGCCCCGAGGCTCGGCAGCCCGAGCTCGCGGAACGGGCCGAGCGGACGCGGGGTGCCCAACGGGTCGCACCGACCACGCAGGACCCGCAGCCCGGACGCCTCACGGACCGCTGCGGTGATCAGCGAGGACTTGCCGGTGCCCCCGTCGCCAGCGACGGCGATCCCCACGCCGAGGCCCCCGCGGACCTGGTGCAGGCCGTCACGCAGCACGTCGAGCTCGCGCTCACGTTCCAGGAGGCGCACCGGCCCAGCGTAGTGCGGTGACGCCCGGCCCACAGGCTTCCCAGCGCCCGCGGCGTTCTCGTGATCGGCCACGCTCGCAGGCTAGGGCCGACGAGCCGAGGGCGCATCGGTCGCCGCCCCCCGCCCCGCCGGTCCGGCCGAGGTCGTCCCGACCCGGCATGGGGGTGCGCGCCTGGGGGTCGTCCGGCGCACGGATGCGGGATGCGTCCCGATGCGCGGTCACGGGGCCGCGCCCCAACCTGGATCCGTCCGGTCGGCGCCCGCCGGCCACGCCAACCAGGAGGAACCACCATGACCAACTCCCAGACCCTCGACGCCCGCAACGAGCTCAAGGTCGCGCAGCACCGGACGTGGAGCAGCGGTGACTACGGGAAGATCGCCTGGCTGACCGTCCCGCTCGCCCCGCAGCTCGTCGCCGACACCGGCGTCGCGCCCGGTACCTCGGTCCTGGACGTCGCGACCGGCACGGGTCACGTCGCGATCGAGGCCGCTCGCCGGTTCTGCGACGTCACCGGCATCGACTACGTCGAGGGCCTCGTCGAGGTCGCCCGTCGACGAGCCGCGGCCGAGGCCCTTCCCATCGCCTTCGAGGTCGCCGACGCCGAGGCGCTGCCGTTCGCGGACGCCTCCTTCGACGTCGTGCTGTCGGCGATCGGCGTGATGTTCACCGCTGACCACGACCGCTCCGCGGCGGAGCTCGTCCGGGTCTGCCGCCCCGGCGGTCGGATCGGTGTCGCCAGCTGGACCGCCGAGGGGTTCATCGGTCGTCTGCTGAAGACGGTGACGGCGCACGTGCCGCCGCCGCCCGTCGCGCTCCCGCCGACGCGGTGGGGCAACGAGGACGTCGTCCGCGAGCTGTTCGGCGCCGAGGTCGTCGACGTCGCCTCCTCGACCCACGAGGTCAGGCAGCACTTCGTCTCGGCCGAGGCGTTCGCGGACTTCATGCTCACGTACTACGGCCCGACCTACACCGCTGCCCTGCGACTCGACACCCAGGGCCGCGCAGCGCTCCGGGGCGACCTGGTCACGCTCGCCGAGTCCTCCGACCACCACCACGGCTCGGGACCCGGCATCGCCCTCGACTGGCAGTACCGCGTCGTGACCGCGTCCAGGAAGGCGACCTGAGATGACCACCCACCACCTCCTCGAGGACCTCGCGCGCGAGCACCGGGCCGAGCTGCGGCGGCGCGCCGCCCGACACCTCGCCCGCCGCGCCGCGGCGACCGCGGAGGACCAGCCCACCTGTCCTGGACCGTCCGCGGGCGCCGCCCACCAGCCGGGGTGCAGGCGATGAGACCCCGCCCCGGGCGCACGGTGCTGCCGCTCGTCCTCCTCGCCGCCCTGACGGTCGGCACGGCCGGCGGCGCCACCGCCGGCGCCCTCATCACGGGTCGGCAGGTCCAGGACGAGACCCTCACCGGTGCGGACATCCGCGACGGGTCGGTCCGAGCGGTCGACCTGGCTCCGTTGCCGCGCGGGCCACGCGGGCCACGGGGGCCGAGCGGTCCCACCGGGCCGCAGGGTCCCCCCGGAGCTGCCGGACCCGCGGGCCCCCCGGGTCCCGCAACCGGCGGTCCGGAGTACCGCGTCGGCCGCATCGACGTCGGCGCGAACCGCACCGAGACCTGGCCCGTGTTCTGCGCCGGCGGGAAGGTCATCGGCGGCGGTGTGTCCAGCACGCTTCCCGCCGCCGCCCGGATCACCGAGTCGGCGCCGCTCGACAACGGCACCGGGTGGAGCGCCGGGCTGCACAACAGCGGCGCGGTCCCCGTCACCGGGTTCGCCTGGGCCGTCTGCCTGCCGGCCTGACACGTGGCGCCCGAACCGCCCCGCAGACCTGCAGGCCCTGGCCGACAGCCTCGGCGCCCTCGGGTCCACGGACGTCGAGCCGGCCGCCGACCACATCGAGCGGCACGCCCTCCAGGCGTGCGGCATCGAGCTCGCCGTCGAGCGAGCAGACGACCCGACCCGGTCCTCACCCGAGCTGCCGGGCCAACCCGATCAGACCACCAGAAGGAGTCACCATGAAGACCAACGTCCGAACCACCGTCGGCGCACTCTCCATCGCCGCCGCGGCCCTCGCACACCACCCCCACCCGGCCGCTGCGGCCCCTCCCACGACCACCAGGGTCACGATCGCCGCCGAGGGCACCGACCTCTTCGGCACCGTCTCCAGCGGTCGTGGCGCCTGCGAGCGCAACCGCACGGTGCACCTCTACAAGCAGGTCGGCACCCGGGGCGGTAGCGACGACGTCCGCGTCGCGCAGGACACCACCGAGGTCGTCGACGGCGTCGGCCGGTGGAGCACCGGCAACACCGGCATGTCAGGCCGCTTCTACGCCAGGGCCACCAGGACCGCTTCCTGCGGGCCGGGTGTCAGCCCGACGATCCGGGTCTCCCGGGACTGACGACCGCCGGCCCACCGGTGGCCACCCGGCCTTCTCGACGGGAACGGCCCCCGACCTGCGGTAGCAGGTCGGGGGCCGTCGGTGGGTCGGGTCAGCCGCGGAGCACGCGCACCTTCACGATCCGGGTGACCGAGCGGTCACCCACCCGCAACGTGATCCGGACCTGGTGCGTGCCGAGCTCGGCCGCAGCGCCGACGCGGAGCACGAAGGCCAGCCTGCGGGCGGTGCCCGCCCGCAGGGCGGAGACCTTCACGACCCGCTTGCCGGACGCGCGCAGCGCCTGGGACGGGGCGATCCGGACCGTCGGTCGCAGGGCGCCCGCGGTCTGGTTGCCCAGCCGGAAGGGCAGGGTCGCCCGGTCGCCGCGCTCGACCCGGACGACCTTCTTCATCGCCGTGAACACGACCGCGCCACGAGGTCCCTGGGGACCCTGGGGTCCCTGGGGGCCGGCGGGTCCCTGGGGTCCCTGCGGACCGGTCGCGCCCGGGGTACCGGACTCGCCACCGGGGCCCTGCGGACCCTGGGGGCCGGTCGGACCGGTCGGGCCGTCCTCACCCGGCTCACCGGGCTCGCCCTGCAGCGGAGCGGTGCTGAGGCCCGACAGCGGCGTCTCGAACCGGCCCTCGGGCGTGTTGGCGGTGAGCACCAGCTCCGCGGTCGAGGTGACCTCGGCCTTGGACGGCGAGAACCGCACGAGCACCTCGCACGAGGCGCCGGGCGCGATGGCGACGCCGACGCACTGCTCGCCCGCGAGGACGAACTCGCCCGCGGGGCTGGACCCGCTCGGCGCGATGGCGACGTCGGTGATCCGCAGGGGCCGGTCGCCGGTGTTGGTCACCGTCACCGGTCGTCCCTCACCGGTGGTGCCCACCGGCTGGGTCGCGAACACCGGCGCGGGAGCGTCGATGCGCGAGCCGGGGCCCTGGTAGGCCACGACCTTCACCGTCCGCGTGCCCGTGACCGGCGCGGCCGAGGCCTCGTCGGTGTACTCCCGCATCGAGTCGTTCGTGACGGTCAACGTCACCTCGCCCGTGCGCAGGCCCGTCAGCTGACGGGTCTCGGGGTCGAGGATCGCGACCTTCTTCTCGGCCCGGGCGGCCGCGACGGCGGCGTCCCCGGAGCCGATCGCCAGCAGCGCGTCACCGGACCAGTCGACCGACATCGGGTAGGCCAGCGGCACGACCCGGTTGCCCGGCACGACGCCGGACGGCTGCACGACGTGCCCGCCGACGGTCGCGGTCCGGCTGACCTCGAGCGTCTCGGGACCGTCGACGACGACCTCCTGGGCGAAGGCCCGGACGTCGGCGGTGAGCCACTGCTCGCCGGCCGAGGCGTCGCGGTCGACGTTCCAGTCGAGCCAGCCGGTGAAGCCGCCCCGGTCGGGAGTGCCGTACGGCGCCTTGCCCGAGCTGGGCAGGACGACGTACGAGACGCCCTCCACCCGCTCCACGTGGGTGATCTGGGCGTGCGAGCCCACCATCGTGACGCCCTTGTCGCTCTCGTCGCTGAAGTCCGAGAGGAGCTTCTCGACGAGACGGACCTCCATGCGGTCGGTCAGCTGGCTCGAGTCGGTCTCGGCCGGGTCCTCGACCGGGTGGTGGGCGAAGGCCATGACGTTGCTGATGCTCGGGTCGTCGACCGCCGTGGTCAGCGCGTCCTCCAGCATGGGCAGCTGGTCCCAGTCGGAGCCGCGCAGCGACCCGAGGGCGCTGTTGAGCAGCACGAACCGGGTGCCCTTGTGGTCGAAGGTGCGGTAGGGCTGGCCGAACTCGGCCTCCCAGGCGTCCAGCGTGGACTGCACGTTGCCGACGCCGTAGGACTCGTGGTTGCCCGGCACGTAGTAGCAGGGGACGGTGTCGGACGCCGGGTCGGGCGTGCTCTCGGCGTCGGGCTCCTCGCCCAGGCCGATCAGGTCGCAGCCGCCCGCCTCGAGGGTCTCGCGAGCGAGCTCGACGTCCTCGGCCAGGCCGCGGTCGATGATGTCGCCGTTGAGCACGATCAGGTCGGGCTCCTGGGCGCGGATCCGCGCCAGGGCGGCGACGGCCACCTTCGTGAGCTCGGGCTGGGCGGCGGTGAACTGCACGTCGGAGAGGGTGGCGAAGTTCCAGTCCTGCTCGTCGTCGAGGTGGCCGTCCGCCGAGAACAGCGGGTCGGAGCGCAGCGGCTCCTGCGCGGGCAGCTCGATCTCCGAGGGCACGTCGGCCTCGATGCCACCGAAGACGAACGAGCCGGCCTGCTGCTGGTCGACCGCGGTGTTGATGCCCTGGAAGGAGTTGAACCGGATCGGGTAGGTCACCGTCGACGGGATCGTGAAGGTGACGTACTGCCACTGGTCGGAGGCCACCAGGCCGGTGCCGTACAGGCCGGCCGACTTGCCGGCGGCGTCCCAGAAGCCGGCGTAGGTGAGGCCGGCGGGCACCATGACGCTGGACTTCATCTTGACCCGGACCCGCAGCGGCTGGCCGGGGATCTCGACCCACCGCGACGGCACGCCGGCGGCGGTGATGCCCTTGTTGCGGGTGGCGCTGAACTGCAGGCGCACGCCCTCGGGGTCCTTGGTGATGGCGATCGTGGCGCCGGCCGAGCTGTTGCTCGCCCAGCGGCCGGTGCCGGCGTTCTCGTCGTCGAAGGCGTAGGGGCGCACGGTCTGCACCCCGACGGTGATCGGCAGCCTGACGCTCTGGCCGCCGGCACTGAGCACCAGCACGGTGCCGCCGTCGGTGAGGGGGGTGATCTTCAGGCCGGTGCCCGAGGGCGTGACCTTGACGATGCGGCGGTCGTAGTCGAGGTCGAGGTCGGCCGCCTCGACGGGGGCGGCGAAGCCCTGCCCGTCACGCCCGGTCACCCGCAGCTGGACGGCGTTGGCCGCGACCGGGTCGGTGATCGCGATCCGGTTGGTCGACAGCTCCAGCGTGCGGAGCGGTCGCAGCACCCGGACCCGGGTGGTGCCCTGGCTGCCGTCGGCGTTGCCCTTGACCGTGATCGTGCCGGTGGCGCCCGCGGGGGCCGCGAGCAGGCCGCCGTCGACCGTGCCGGTCGACGTGCTCCACCGGACGTCGCCGCGCGCCATCGGCACCGGCGTCATGTGGTCGTCGATGCCCTTGGCCGTCAGCGTGCGGTGCAGGCCGGGGAAGACCGCGGCGTCGTCGGTGCCCGGCGTGATCACCAGCTCCTCGGCCCGTCCGGTGCCCGGTGCGACGAAGACGCCGACGCCGTTGGGGTCGAGCCGCTCCACGCCGTCGGAGGGACGGTTGCGCACGGTGGTCGCCGTGTCGCCGAGGGGCCGGGCCACCATGGTGGTGGAGCCGCCGCCGTCGAGGTTGAACGCGGTCTCGGCGCCCTGGCTCACCATGAACGCCGCCAGCTCGCGCATCGTCATCCCGTTGATCGGCGACTGCCGACCGTCGTTGGTGACCAGCAGCATCGTCCGGCCGCCGTCCTTGAAGCCGATGACGGTGCGGGGGTGCACGTCGTTGTCCAGCTCGGAGTCCGGTCGCGCGACGCCGTCGCGCACCAGCTCGCGGTTGGACCCGATGACGAACTTCATCTGCTCGGCGACGTCGTCGCGCAGGTCGTAGCCGAGGGTGACGGCGTCACCGGCGACCAGGGTGCGGATCGCCGCGGCGCCGGCCTCGCGGCCCACGAGCACGAACGCGCCCTCCGGGATCTCACCCGAGCCGGCCGCGGCCGGGTCCACCGAGACGACCTTGCCGTCCTGCACGAGCACCGACGCGACGTCGGTGGCGCCGCTGACCCCGATCGCCCGGTTGTAGCTGCCCCAGGTGGGGGTGAAGGCGATGATCGCGTTCGCCGGCGAGCCGGCGAGGGTGTTGGCCGCGTTGAGCGAGGTGACGGCGTGGTCGACGCCGCCGAAGGTCGCCTTGGCGTCCAGCGTCATGTCGACCGCGCGGCCGATGCCGTCCTGACCGACCCCGACGTGGCCCCAGGTGCCGTAGTCCGACGACTTGAGCAGCTTGTTGTTCTTCACCGCGGCACCGAGCGGGGCGCCGGAGTTGCTGATGTCGAAGAAGTCGCCGTTGACGCCGGCGACGGCGCCGGCCTCGTCGGCCTTCTTCGAGATCGCGTTGCGGTCGGTCACGTGCTCGCCGGACAGCAGGTCGCTGGTCACCGCCGGGTTGGCGAGGTCGACGGAGAGGATCCGCTGGTCGTACCACCCCTGCGGCGTGACGGAGGTCAGGCTGCGCAACGTGATGCCCGGGCCGATGGCCTCGGTCTCGTCGACGAGCGAGAGGGAGTCGGCGGTCGAGATCGGGTCGTCGGCGGCGGCGGCGGCGCCCGTCGGGGCAGCGGCGGCGGTGGCCGGAGCCGCCGGCGCGATGCCGAGGACTCCCACCGCGAGCGCCGAGACGGCGAGCGCGGAGATCGAGGACCGGAGCACGGAGCGTTCCGATCGAGGGCGGGGCAGGGTCATTCGTCACCTCGTGGGCGTGGTTCACGACGCCGCGGTCGCGGCACTGGTGGATTCACGCAGTGCTGCGCCACCGGCCAGCGTCACTGCCGCTGTTCAGAGGTAAACGCTCGATGAAGGAACTGCTCGCGGACCGTCCCGGGCGCGCGGAGGACGGTGCTCGCTCAGTCCTCCGGGCGCGACGGACCCGCCTCGACGCAGCGCGGGCAGGCGTGCCGGCCGTCGGGGTGGAAGCGGTGCCGGACCCGCACGATCGCGTCCTCGTCGATGCCGCACAGGGTGCCGCCCGGCCCGGCTGCGTGCTCGAACCCGCGGAGGACGCGAGATCCGTCGGTACCGTGGACGACGGCGTGCGGCGGGCGTCCGGCGTCCTCCGGTGACCGTTCGGACGCGACGAGCCAGTCCGCCTGCGCCGCCTGCTCGGCCGCGGACGGGACGTGCAGGTCGGCGATCCGCACCGCAGCCGTGTGCGTCGCGACCTCGTCGTCCTGGGCTCGGCGGTCGTGCCGGCGCCGGCCGACGGCGCGCCAGGCGCGGCGAGCGAGCGCGAGGCCGCAGAGCAGTGCGCCCGCTGCGGCGAGCAGCATGAAGCCGGTCAGCGCCACCCCTTCCTTCGCCGTCTCGGCGTTGGCCGGTGCGTCCGGGTCGTAGTACAGCGTCGTCGTCTCCGGTCCGCCGTCCTGGGGGCAACGGTCGCGCACCAGCCCGGTGTAGCGGTAGCGGGGCTCCTCGAGCGGGAAGACGACGGTAGCGTCCTTGCACAACCGGGCCCCGTGCCGGTCGCGGATGGTCTCGCCCGAGTCGAGGACCTGTCCGGTCGTCGTCGCCGTGCGGGCCCGGGCCTCGCTCACGCCGAACGCCGTCGCCCCCAGTCCGGCGAGCGCGCAGAGGAGGAGCACCACCAGCGCCACCAGCGGCATCCGCGCGGGTCGGCCGGCTCGCCGACCGCGGACGGGCACGACGCGTCGTCTCATCGGGGGACCGGCCGCGCCCGGGTCCGGACCGTCCACGCCCCCGCGACGGTGTCGTCGGGTCGGTCGAGACGCTCGGGTTCCATGGTCGATCCCTATCACCGCTGCTGCCGGCGCAGCTCGCCGAGGCGCGGGCCGAGCCCGCACGCGACCTCCCTGCGCTCCGAGGATGGGGAGGTGACCCAGTGGATCGGCGACGATGCGACCCGTGGACATCAGCCCCCGCCTCGCTCGCTGGATCACCCGTGAGCTCGTCGCGGCCGACGCCGAGCACGTGCTCCGCGAGCTCGGCGACCTGTCCGACTCCGTGCTCGGGGGCCAGGACCGCGAGCGGATCCAGGCGGCGCTGGTGATCCGGTCCGGCGGTGAGCGCGCGAGGTTCGACGGGATGCTCCGCCTGGCCCGGGAGGACTGGCGGGACCTCCTCGTCGCGGCGGACCTCGGCCACGGCGACTGGCGCAACGTCCTGGACGACGTCCTGGGTCCCGCGGGTGGATCCGCGTGACAGGTCCTGCGGCCGGCCGGGTCGACACGGCCGGGTGTCGACCGTCGTCAGGGTGACGTCGCGGTCCGGGCCGGTCGTGCCCGTGCCTCCTCGATGCAACCGGGCCCGCGGTCCGGGCGTATCAACCGGTGACAGGGCAGCTCGGGCGCGGTGGGGAGGAGGTGGGGCGAGGTGGACGAGTCTGAGTTCGACGAGTTCTTCACCGCGTCGTTCCGCCGGGTGACGAGCCAGGTCTACGCGATGATCGGCGACCTCGACGAGGCCCAGGAGTGCGTGCAGGAGGCCTTCGCCCGCGCCTGGTCGCACCGCCGCAAGCTCGACCGGGCCGAGCACCCGGAGGCCTGGGTGCGGACCACCGCCCACCGTGTCGCGATCAGCCGTTGGCGGCGCCGCAGCCGGGCACGTCGTCCGGCCGACCGGGCGCTCGCCACCCCCACCACCGCGCCGGCCCCCGACGAGCGCCACGTCGCCCTGGTGGCCGCGCTCGCCCAGCTGCCCGAACCGCAGCGCCGCGTCATCGTGCTGCACCACCTCGCCGACCTCTCCGTGGCCGCCGTGGCCGCCGAGGTCGGCGCTCCCGAGGGCACGGTCAAGGCCCGCCTCAGCCGCGGGCGCACCGCCCTCGCCCACCTTCTCGCCGACGACACCCCGGGAGGTGTGCGCCATGTCTGACCCCCTCGCGGACCGCCTCCGCGACCTCGCCACCGGGACCCCCGCCATGAACCCCGCCAGCCCCACCGACGTCCGACGCCGCGGCGACCGCCTGCGCCGCCGACGCACCGCCCTCACGACAGCCGGCGGCGCGCTCGCCGTCGGCCTCGTCGCCACCCCGGTGTTCGTGCTCACCCACGGCGACGCCGGCGGCGACCCCCAGCCCGCGCCCCCGCCGTCCACCTCGAGCGCGGCACCCACCGACCCGCCGAGCCCCGACCCGACCACGCCGGACGACGACCCGTCGTCCTCCCCGCTGCCTGCCACCCTGCTCCCGGCGGCGGGCGACCTGCCGACCCGGGACCGGCTCACGCCGTGGGAGGAGGTCGAGCCCACCGACAGCCGGTTGGTCGGGTGCCAGCCCGACGGCGAGGTGGAGGCGGACCAGGTGGTCGCCCGGTCCTTCACCGCGCGCATCGCCGCGGCCGACGGGCTCCCCGAGGGCGAGGACGTCGCCGCCGAGGTGCGGGTCTCGGTCCTGCAGTACCCCACCACCGCCGACGGCGAGACCGCCGAGGCGGCCGTCACCGGCTGGATCCGTGACTGCACGGACCCGGGCGACCCCGCCCTCGACGGCGCATCGCGCCAGGGCGACCTCGTCGAGACCGGGGCCGGCACCTACGCCACCTGGGTCTACTCCGCCCCCGAGGCCTGCACCGACGACTGCGACGCCGTCTGGTTCGACCGGATGGGCGTCGTCGCCGACCAGGGCCGCATGGTCGTCGTCTCCTACCGCGAGCTCGGAGGTCCGCTGCAGCCCGACGGCCTCGACGCCACCATGCGCGACGTCCTCCTCCAGGCCGCCGGCCGCGGCCTGCCCGGCTGACCCACCGAGGTCGTCCAGCGTCGCGCGACACGCCAGCGGCCGCGGGCGGGAGAGACCCGCGCCGGCCACCCGAGGAGGCTCGGTCGGGTCGTCAGAGGTCGGCGACCCGCGGCGCGACCTCGGTGCCGAGCAGCTCGATGCCGCGCAGCAGGTCGTCGTGGGCCAGGCGCGGGTTGGTCATCTGCAGCGAGACCCGGTCGACGCCGCCGAGCTGGTCCGCGACGCGGCCGAGCTTGGTGACGATCTCGTCGGGGTCGCCGAGGAAGAACGCGCCGTCCGGTCCGCTCGTGGCGTCGAACTGCGCGCGGTTGGGCGGCGCGAAGCCACGCTCGCGCGAGGCCGAGGTGAACATCTCGTGCCAGCCCGGGTAGATCGTGTCGGCGGCGTGGCGGCGGCTCTCGCCGACGTAGCCGAAGACGTGGAGACCGACCTGCAGGGTCTCGGGCGCGTGACCGGCCTGCGCGCCCGCGCGGTGGTAGAGGTCGACGAGCGGGGCGAAGCGGCGCGGCTCGCCACCGATGATCGCGACCATCAGCGGCAGCCCGAGCAACCCGGCGCGCACGAACGACTCGGGCGTCCCGCCGACCCCGACCCAGATCGGCAGCCGGTCCTGCACGGGTCGCGGGTAGACACCCTGACCGGTGAGGGGGGCGCGGTGCTGTCCCGACCAGGTCACGTGCGGCGACTCCCGGATCCGGAGGAGCAGGTCGAGCTTCTCGGCGAACAGCGAGTCGTAGTCGGCCAGGTCGAGGCCGAAGAGCGGGAACGACTCGGTGAACGAGCCGCGGCCGACCACCAGGTCCGTCCGGCCTCCCGAGATCAGGTCGAGGGTCGCGAACTGCTGGAAGACCCGCACCGGGTCGGCGGCGCTCAGCACCGCCACCGCGCTACCGAGCCGGATGGACGTCGTCCGGGCGGCGGCCGCGGCGAGGATCACCGGTGGCGCGGAGTCGTAGTACTCCTCGCGGTGGTGCTCGCCGATGCCGAAGGAGTAGAGCCCGGACCGGTCGGCGAGCTCGATCTCCTCGAGCAGGTGGGCCATCCGCTCCGCGGGGCCGACGACGTGACCGGTGGACGGGTCGGTGACCCGGGAGACGAAGCTGTCGACGCCGACGTGCACGGGGAACCTCCGGGGCTGGTGGGTGGGTGCGGGCGCAACGCCCGCCGCACCGCAGCCATTCCCGGTGGGTCGACGCGTCGCGCCACCGGACGCGCGGTCGGTGTCCGGCTCGTGGTCGTGCTGCGGGAAGAGTGCCGGCCTCGTCCTTGTTGAACGGGGGGAGACGACCTGAAAGGCCACACCCATGCGCATCCCGCTGTCCGTGCTCGACCTCGCTCCCATCGCGAAGGGGGAGTCCGTCGGTAGCAGCATCGCTGCCAGCGTCGCCCTGGCGCAGCGTGCGGAGGAGCACGGCTACCGGCGGGTCTGGTACGCCGAGCACCACAACATGGCGAGCATCGCGTCGTCGGCGACCAGCGTGCTGATATCGCACGTCGGCGCGCACACGTCCACGATCCGGCTCGGTGCCGGCGGGGTGATGCTGCCCAACCACTCCCCGTTGACGATCGCCGAGCAGTTCGGCACGTTGTCCGCGATGTATCCCGGCCGGATCGACCTCGGACTGGGCCGCGCCCCGGGGTCCGACCAGGCCACGGCCCACGCGATGCGCCGCGACCCGGCCGCCTCCGAGAGCTTCCCGCAGGACGTCCAGGAGCTGCAGGCGTTCCTGGGCGAGGAGTCCCTGGTGCCCGGTGTGACTGCCGTGCCCGGCCGCGGCACGAACGTCCCTCTGTACATCCTCGGCTCGTCCATGTTCGGCGCGCACCTCGCCGCGGCTCTCGGCCTCCCGTACGCCTTCGCCAGCCACTTCGCGCCCCAGGCGCTCGAGGCCGCCGTGGCCGCCTACCGGCGCGAGTTCACCCCGTCGGCGCAGCTCTCGGCGCCCTACGTCATCGCCGGGGTGAACGTGGTCGCCGCCGAGACGAGTGACGAGGCTCGAGCCAACCTCGAGGCGGCCCGACGCACCATCGCGGTGACGCTCTTCGGTCGCGGCGAGGACCTCAGCGACGTCGAGGCCGACCTGCTGCTGCGCCGCGGCGCCGCCCAGCACGTCGACCAGATGTTCACCTACGCGGCGGTCGGCGCCGGCCCCGAGGTCGCGCGCTACCTCGAGCAGTTCCGCGACCACGTCGGTGCCGACGAGCTGATCACGGCCCACCAGGCGCCGACCACCGGTGCCCGGCTGAGGTCGGTCGCCCTCACCGCCGAGGCCATGAGCTCGGTCGCCGCGTAGGGCGCCGGGCTCGGAACGACTGGCCTCCCTCCTCGCCGCGGCGGACCTCGGTCACGCCGACCGGCGCTGCGTGCTGGACGACGTGCCGGGTCCTGGGCGTGGGCAGGCTCGACACGTGGGTCGGCCTGACCGGACACGATCGCGCCTCGCGGTACGGGTTCGACCACGCCGACGTCGTCCGTGACGTAGCGTGCGGTCACCACGGTCGCGCGACCTGCCTACCCCCCACGGCAGGATCACGACCACTCGGAGGTGGTGATGCGCGCCGGAGCAGGCAGGTCCGACGACCCGGCGAGCGCGTCGCTCTGTGCCAGTGCCCTCTCCGAGGGCGGTGAGCGCTACGCCTCCCTGTTCACCCACCACCCGCACGCGACGTACTCGGTCGACCGGCGCGGCTACTACACGGACGCGAACCAGCACGCCCTGGCGATGACCGGACTGAGCCTCGAGCAGATGCGGCAGACGCACTTCGCCCAGGTCGTCCACCCCGAGGACGTGCACCTCATCCAGGGCGGTTTCGACCGTGCCCTCGCCGGAGATCCCAACCTGGCCGACGCGCGTGTGCTGCGTACGGACGGGCAGGTGGTCGACATCCGCTGCACCATGATCCCGGTCATGATCGGCGGTGAGGTCGTCGGCGTCCACGGGGTCACCGAGGACGTCACCCGGGCCAAGCAGGTGGTTCGACAGCTCGAGGAGGCCAACGCCGCCAAGACCCTGTTCCTGGCCAACGTCAGCCACGAGGTACGCACACCCCTGGCGTCGATCATCGCGGCGACCGAGCTCCTGATGGAGAGTGGCCTGGCCCCCGAGTCGGAGCGCTTCGTGCACGTCGTGCACCGCTCCGGCCAGAGGTTGATGCGTCTGGTCAACGACGTCCTGGACTTCTCGCGCCTCCAAGCGGGCCAGGTCGTGCTGCGGCGGCTGCCCTTCAGCGTGCGCGCCGTCGTCGACGACATTGCCGACTGGGCGGTCTCCGCAGCGCAGAGTCGCAGCCTGGCGTTCTCCTTCGACGTCGACGACTCGGTCCCCGTGGTGGCGATCGGGGACGGTCTGCGGATCTCACAGGTGGTGGAGAACCTCGTGCAGAACGCCATCAAGTTCACCCAGTGCGGCCGGGTCGACCTGCGGGTCAGCTCACGACCCGTTGCGCCCGGCCCTCACGACGCGACCCAGGTTCCCGAGATCTGGGTCGAGTTCACGGTCGCCGACACCGGGATCGGCATCGACCCGGAGCACGTCGACGCGCTGTTCGAACCGTTCACCCAGGCTGATCCCTCCGCCACCCGCGGCTACGAGGGCGTAGGACTCGGGCTGGCGATCTGTCGGGACCTGGTCGACCTGACGGGCGGTCGCCTCCAGACCTTCTCCACGGTGGGGGAGGGAAGCACCTTCGTCTTCAGTGTCCCACTGGGGCGCGTGGACTAGCGCGGCGTCACGCTCGCACCTGCGAGGGCCGTTCGCGACCCGGCCTCAGCCCTGGTGAGGTGTGGCGAGGGTCAGGCGGACGCGTCCGGTCGTCGGCGCACGACCCGCCGTCGCAGGGTGGGGGAGGCCACCACCTCGTAGCCGGCGTCGAGGAAGACCTGCACCAGGCCGACCGACGCCTCGTCCCAGATCACGGTCTTGCCGGGCGGTGGGTCGATCGGGTAGCCCTCCAGGACGTGGGCGCCGACCTGCTGGCCGTACTCGACGGTGGCGGCGGCGAGAGCGTAGGTCAGCCCCGCCTTGCGCCACCCCGTCCGCACCACGAAGCAGGTCACCGACCAGACGCCGGCCAGCTCGGGATCCATCCGCATCCACGGCTGCTTGCGGCTCCACAGCCGGGGGTAGTTCTCGCGCTGCTCGACCGCCACCCAGCCGGCCGCCTCGCCGTCGACGTACCCGATCAGTCCGGACGTCGGGCCGGCGGTGCCGCAGGCGGTCTGCTCGAGCTGGGCGGCGTCCCTCTCCTCCTGGGTGGTGTCGCGCCAGATCCAGCCCGGCACCTTCATGGCCTGGCACCGGCACTTGCGCGCGCCAGCCGTGGCGAAGACCGCCGCGACGTCCTCGGGGGTCGCGCGGTTCGCCGGGAGCCAGGTGAACTCGGGCATGTCGCGACTCTAGGACCCGACGCGTCCGGTGGCACCTCCCTGGATGACGATTCCGGTGCCGATGAGAACCGGTGGCTGCGCCGGCCAGGCCCACCATGAGCGAGCGACGGGTCAGGGTGCTGTGTGCGGTGTCGATCGACGGCTTCTCGAGCGGACCAGGTGGCCCGGCCGGGCGCGGCACGGTCCGAGGCCGGGCGAACGGAGCGTTTGACCCCCACGTGACGGCGGCAATGGTGATGCCATGATCCGCTTTCCTGGCGCCGCTCGTGCGCCGTTCGCCGCCCTCGTGCTCGTCGCAGGGCTGTGCCTCGCTGGTTGCGGGGACGATCCCACCGGGGTCCTGGCCCCGGCCGGCGAGCCGTCGGAATCAGTCCCGCGATCCGCCGCCCCGAGCGACGACGGGTCGAGCCCGACCACGGCCCCGGTTTCTCCCGGCCCGTCCGAGACCGCGCCAGAGGTGCCTGCCGCAACCGGCCCCAGGATGAAGCTGACCGGCTTGACGTTCCGTGTGCCGCAAGGCTGGGAGCTCGCCAGCTACAACCCGTTGTCCCGGGGCGCGTACAACGCCAGCGGCGGCCCCGGTGTCATGTCGGCCCTGTGCCTGACCATGGTCCCCGGTGAGTCCTTCGAGTCCACCCTCGCGGGTTCTACGGAGGCGATGACGACCGACGGGCTGAAGCCGGAACGGCTCGAGGACGTGATCCTGGACGGCACCCCCGCCTGGGTCATCACCGGCTCCAAGAAGGGGATCGCGCTACAGGTCGATGTCGGCGGCGTGATCGGCAACCGGAACTTCAAGATCTCGTTCCAGTACCTGACCAGGCCGCCACGCGATGTTCAGACCACCATCGACTCGGTCCTGGCCTCTGTGGTCCTCGACGACGCCGAGTGAGATCCCTGGCTGACCTGCCTGCACGGAAGGGGCCACGACCGCTGCCGCACGTGACGTACGCGCCGCGGTCGAGGTGCCCGTGGGCAGGAACGACGACCGTGCTCGCCTCTTCACCTGGAGCGGCGACCGCCGCAGGTCGGCACGTGCCCTCGGCGGGGGTCCTCGTCAGGCGGTCTGCTCTCCCAGGCGCGGGAACGGCTCGAGGGAGAAGATGACCTCGGCCGGCACGTCGAAGAACGCCGCGATGCTGAGCGCGAGGTGGAGGCTGGGGCTGAACTCACCTCGTTCGAGGTAGCCGATCGTCTGGTAGTGCACTCCGACGCCGTCGGCGAGCTCGCGCCGCGAGACACCTCGTTCGGCGCGCAGCATCGCGATGCGCTGGTGCACGAACTCGCTGCGGGGCGCCATCAGCTCCACCCCTGCATCGCCTTGGCCTTGCGGCTCTCGACGGCCGAGCCAGACTCCTTGCGTGCCATCGCTCGCAGCACCCTGGGCGCGACCAGCAGCCCGAGTGCGGCGTAGGCGCCGAGCACGCCGAACGTCGTCAGGGTGTGGAACTGCCCGCCCAGCTCGGCTGCCGCGGCGGCCTCGGGGAGCAGGGCGTCGCGCATGCCGGCGCCGAGCCAGTAGACGGGGAACACCTGGGCGACCGGGTGGAGCCAGTCCGGCATGCCGGTGATCGGGTAGAAGATGCCCGAGATCGCGATCAGCACGATCATCGGCAGGAAGGTCAGCCCGAACCCCGCGCCGGCCGACTTCACCGACGCCCCGACGACGGCTCCCCAGGGCATGGTGGCGAGCATGCCGAGCAGGAACACCGCCAGCAGCATCAGCCAACCGGTGAGCGGCACGTCGGTGAGCCCGGGCAGCAGGAACAGGCCGGCGACGAGGAAGATCACCAGGCCGAGCGCGGTGTTGAGCACGGCCAGGGTCACGCGTGCGACGAGGTAGGCGAGCATCCCGTGCGGGGTCGACTTGGCTCGCAGGAGGGTGCCGTCCTCGCGCTCGACGGCGAGCATCTGGGCGGTGCCCATCCACCCGCCCATGACGACGTTCATGCCGATCAGCCCGGGAAGCGTCGCGACCGCGAGCGAGTAGCCGGTGCTTCCGAGGTCGGAGCTGCGCTGGAGCACCAGGACCCCGACGAAGATGCCGTTCATCACGACGATCCAGATCTGGTCGGCCCGGTTCGTGAGGCTGTGCATCATCTCGATGCCACCGCGGCGTACGCCGAGGCGGGTCGCGTGCAGGACGGCGCCCGAGGGGCGCAGGCTCGAGGTGCTCATCGCACGACCTCCAGGGGCTGCCGTTCGGCTGCGGGGTCGGACTCGAACCGCTTCACCAGGGTCATGTAGCTGTCCTCCAGGGTGCTGCGCCGGACCTCGAGGTCGCCGATGTCGCTGCCGTGCTGCTCGAAGAGCTCGCGCACGAAGCGGGTGGCGTCGGTGGCTGCGTGGACGAAGTGCTCTCCGCCCCGGCTCCACCGCACCTCCGTCTGCCCCTCCACCTCGCGCGACAGCTCAGCGGCGCTCCCGTCGGCGACGATCCGTCCGCCGGCGAGGATCAGGATGCGGTCGGCGAGCTTCTCGGCCTCGTCGAGGTCGTGCGTCGTGAGCAGGATCGTGGTGCCCTCGAGATCGGCGAGACGGTGCACCACGTCGTGGAAGTCGCGCCGCGCCTGCGGGTCGAAGCCCGTGGTGGGTTCGTCGAGGAAGAGCAGGTCGGGTCGACCCACGATGCCGATCGCGACGTCGAGACGTCGCCGCTGTCCGCCGGACAAGGACCCGGCCTTCTGGCGGGCGTGCTCGGTGAGGCCGACGGTCTCGAGCAGCTCGTCCACGTCCATGGGGCGCGGTCGGTGGGTCGTGGAGAAGGGCTCGTAGTAGGCACCCAGGTGCGTGAGCAGCTGGCGCACTCCCCATCGGCCGTGGTCGCGCCACGACTGCTGGACGATGCCGAGACGGGCGCGCCACGTCTCGTCCGCCTTGGCCGGGTCGAGGCCGAGGACGTGGACCTCGCCGTCGGAGCGGTGACGGAAACCCTCGAGGATCTCGATCGTCGTGCTCTTGCCCGCGCCGTTGGGACCGAGCAGGGCGAGGACCTCGCCGTGGTGGGCGTCGAACGAGACGCCGTCGAGCACCACGCTGTCGCCGTAGCTCATCCGCAGGCTCCGAACCGAGATCACCGGGTCCGTCTCGTGTCGGTCAGCCATGGAACGAAATGTAGCAGGAATGCTACATGGGTGCCGACGTTCTTCCCCGGATCGCGCCGGTCGCACCGTCGCGCCACGGGTCTAGGGGGCCAGGTACTCGAGCCGCCGCCGCAGCAGCGCGACGGCGGCAGCGAGGACGGCGGAGCCGAGCAGGGACGACTGCACCGCGATGGCCAGCCGTCCGGTCCGGGCCTGGTGGCACTTGGCCACCACCGACGCCACCGACTCGCCAGCAGGGATCGTGCCCTCGGCGTCGTCGTCGAGCTGCTTGCCTCCCACCCGGATCTCGTCGACGCCACCCTCGGCCGCCGGGTCCGAGACCGAGCGGCACACGACCTCGACGCGGTCCTCCGGCTCGGCCCGAGGGTCGAGGCTGAGGTCGGGGGAGGTGTGCAGGCCGACCACGCCCCAGCCGACGACGAGCAGTCCCAGGCCCGCCACCACCGCGATGAGGAGCCGGGACATCGATGCGGGGAGGTTGCTCACGGGAACTGCCTTCCCACCAAGGAGGGAGCGACACCTCGTACGCCCGCTCGCGGGCGCGCTCGCGCTACTCGCGGCAAGGCCGGGCGCAGGTCGCAGGGCTACAGCGCAAGGGCGACCGATGCGAGGACCGACACGGAACCACAACCTGCCCCGTTGGGAGACAGGGTCTCGAAGTCGGTGGAGGCAGAGGACGTGGACAAGGTCGCCCCATCCTGTCCGCGAAGGGTCGCCACCACCGTCAGCGGTCCCTCGACCGTCTCGGGGTCGATGTGCGGGAGGTACAGGTAGTTGCTCGCCTCGACGGGGCTGACCGACGCGAGCCGGTCGCACCGGTCCGCCGAGCACAGGTCCACCTCCAGTCGCTCGCCCGCCCGTCCGGGCTGCGCCGCAACCGACACGTCAGCCGCCCAGGCGGCGCCCATCAGCGTGCACGGCGCGTCAGCGTCGTCAGAGCTGCAGCTGGTCAACGCCACGGCGACGAGAGCGACAGCGCACGCCTTGGAGGACCTCACCCCAGGGAGACGCCCCGTGGGTCTGTCGAGCTGCACGCAGCCAGTCAACACCAGCGGGGGACAGCCCGTCCGACTTCAGGCACGTGCGTGCGGATCGGCCTGTCCCTGAGACGGCGGGACGACGGCGATGCGTTCGTGGCACGTCACGCGACCGCGGTGGACGCGGTGAGGCCGACAGCCGTTCGAGGTCCTCCTTCTCTGTAGCGGCGTGCAGGAGGGTGACGACCTGGCGCCCGGTGCGAGGATGTGCGGATGCGCGCAGTCGTCATCGACGCGGTCGGTTCTCGGCCGTCGGTCCGGGACGTCCCGCGACCGTCGGCCCCGGCTGGTGGGGTCGTGGTCCGCGTCGTCGCGACGGGGATGTGCCGCAGCGACTGGCACGCCTGGGCGGGCCACGACGAGATCTCCTTTCCGCACGTGCCGGGCCACGAGCTCGCCGGCGAGATCGTCGAGGTCGCCGCGGGCGTCGTCCGGTGGTCGGTCGGTGACAGGGTCACCGTCCCGTTCGTCTGCGGTTGTGGTCGTTGCGACTGGTGCAGAGGTGGGAACGCTCAGGTCTGCCCCGACCAGGAACAGCCGGGGTTCACCCACTGGGGTTCCTTCGCCGAGTACGTCGCGCTGCACGCTGCGGACACCAACCTGGTCGCCATCCCGGAGCAGGTCACGTTCGCGACCGCGGCCGGCCTCGGGTGCCGGTTCGCCACGGCCTATCGGGCGCTCGTCGGACGCGCGCGGATCACCGAGGGCCAGTGGGTCACGGTCATCGGTGCCGGCGGAGTCGGTCTCAGCGCCGTGATGATCGCCCGCGCGCACGGCGCCCACGTCGTCGTGGTCGACCGCCACCGGCAAGCACTCGCCCTGGCTGCCGAGCTCGGCGCGGAGCACACCGTCCTGGCCGACGGAACCGACATCCCCGCGGCGGTCCGGGACCTCGTCGCGGGCGGGAGCGACGTCGCGATCGATGCCGTCGGGAGCGAGCAGACCTGCGCCGACGCCGTCTTGAGCCTGCGACGACGCGGCTGCCTCGTGCAGGTCGGACTGCTCCCGCCGATCGGCGGGCACCCCAGGGTGCCCATGGAGCGGGTGATCGGGTGGGAGCTCGACGTCCTGGGCAGTCACGGGATGGCGGCGGCCGACTACCCGAGCATGATGGCGCTCATCGAGGCCGGGACGCTGCAACCGCACCGGCTCGTCGAGCGCACCATCGGTCTCGAGGAGGCCGCAGCCCTGCTGCCGCGGTTCGATCAAGCAGGTGTCGCGGGCATGACCATCATCGATCCCTCCCTCTGAGCCACAACGCGGCGACCCAGCCGGCCGACGCCTGAGTCCGGAACGTTCGGGCCGCCGCGGACGCGGCGGTTCGACACAGCTCTCGTCCGCGCTGTCTGCGACATGGGCGAGCGGAGCCCGGTGTGCGGCAGGTTCGCGGGGGTCGCGTCGGTGACTCAGGCGTGCAGGATGGTCTCGAGCACGTGCTTGGCCCGTTCGAACTGGGCGACTTCGTCGACGTCGTCGTAGGTGTGCCAACACGTGGCCAGGGTCTTCCACAGGGCCCAGCCGCGTCCTCGGGTCCAGGTTGGCTCGGCCACCTCCAGGCGGTCCCGGAAGGCGTGTCGTCCTTCCGCGGACAGCAGGGTCCAGGCGACGGCCAGGTCGCATGCTGGGTCGCCGACTCCGCAGGTGCCGAAGTCGATCACGGCTGCGAGCCGCCCGGCGTCGTCCAGCAGGAGGTTGCCCTCGGCGACGTCGCCATGGAACCACTGATCGACACCGTCCCACTCGGCTTTGAGCGCTTGCGTCCAGGCCCTGCGGACGCTCACGACGTCCACCTGGCCCTCGAGCTCCTCGAGGGCGTGCTGCGTGTTGGCGTCGTACGTGTGGAGGGTGCCGCCCCGGTACCAGTTGTGGATCCCGGGTCGCGGCCCCCCGGTGGGGTCGACGGATTGCAAGGCGGCCAAGAACGCGGCCAGCTCGGTGGCGAATCCAACTGGGTCCGCGATGCGATCGACCGTGGCGGTGCGGCCGTCGAGCCACCGGTAGACCGACCACGGATGCGGGTAGTCGAGGCTGGGGACGCCCTTGGCGAGGGGCTCGGGGATCGGCAGCGGCAGGCTGGGGGCGAGCACGGGCAGCCACTGGTGCTCCTTCTCGACCGCCTGGGCGTACTCGGAGGCGCTGGGCAGGCGCACGACCATGTCCGTGCCGAGGTGGAAGGTCCAGTTGTCCCATCCGCCCTTCGCTACCGGTTCGACCCTCAGGCCCGCCCACTGGGGGAGCTGGCTCGCGATCAGGCTGCGCACTAGATCCACCTCGACGCGGATGCGCTTCGGTGGGGGACCGAGGTCCGGCGTGTCGGTCAACTCGGTCTCCTCGCTCAGGTGCAGTCGCACTGGAGGCTACGTCGCGGTGCGTCGCGGTGAGCCGCACCCTGCAGGTGCATCGGAGGCCGGGGCTGGACGCCCCCCACGCCGGCAGCGTCCGCGCCCTCCCTGCGGCATGGTCGGCGAGCCCAGAGGGCGCCGAGGGCGCGACCGGGCGTCGTCCGGTCGATCCGGAGGGCGTCGAGCAGGTCAGGTCAGGTCGCTGCGACGCTCGAGCAGCACGGTGTCGCGCCAGACGCCGTCGAGCTGGGCGATGCCCTGGCGGACGGCCAGGGTGCGGTAGCCGGCGGAGTGGTGGAGCGCGAGGCTGGCGCGGTTCTCCGGGAAGATCGAGGTCTGCAGCGTCCACAGGCCGGCCTTGTCGGCCTCGGTGACCTGGGTGAAGAGCAAGGACTTGCCGACGCCGCGTCCGCGGGCCGCGGCGGTCACGTAGACGGAGGTCTCTCCGACGCCGGAGTAGCACTCGCGTGCCGAGACCGGGGTGATGGCTGACCAGCCGACGACCTCGCCGTCGAGCTCGGCCACCCAGGCGAGCGACGGGAGCCACCGCTCCTGCAGCTGCGTCTCGGTGGGAAGACGGGTCTCGAAGGTCGCGTTGCGGGTCGCGAGCCCCTCGTCGTAGATGGCCAGCACGGCCGTCATGTCGTCGGCGTGCACGGGTCGCGTGGCGACGTCGGCGGGGAGGTCCTCGGGGCAGCACGGTGGTGAGGTCAGGGTGCCCATGACCACGTCTGCGGCGTGGGGCAGGCCGGTGCAGCAGGCCGCGTTGATCGACACCACGCTCGCGGTACCGACCTTGTCGACCACCACGAACCCGTCCTTCCTGAGCACCTCCACGTGGTGCGAGCACGTCGACTGGCTGATGCCGAGCTCGGCCGCCAGGAAGCCGATGCGCGCCGCGCCGCTCGGGGAGGTCGAGATGGTGTGCAGGAGGCGGACGCGGGTGGGGTCGGCGAGGACGGCGAACCACTGCGCGTAGCGCTCGGCCTCGGAGCGGGACAGCATCGTCCGCTCTCGGCCGTGCCGACCGCCCTCCCCGAGGGTCTCGTGCCCGGCGTCGGAGGCGCAGGATCCTTGCGTCACAGCCGGGCCGATCGTCATGGTCCCAGGGTAGCTTGCCTTCATCGGTCCAGATCGATACTGTCTTTCCATCGATGTACGTCGATGAACCGCGACCTCAGGAGCGATCCATGAAGCAGCACCCCGTGATCATCGTCGGCGCCGGCCCCATCGGGCTGGCCGCGGCAGCCAACGCTGCTGAGCGCGGGATGGACTTCGTCGTCCTCGAGTCCGGCGCGGATGCCGGTGCGGCCGTGGGCCAGTGGGCGCACGTCCGGCTGTTCTCGGCGTGGTCCGAGCTCGTCGACCCGGTCGCCCGGCGCCTGCTCGAGGCCGCCGGGACCTGGACGGCGCCGGACGAGACCGCCTTCCCGACCGGCGGGCAGTGGCGCTCGGCGTACCTCCAGCCGCTCGCGGACCTGTTGTCCGCCACTGACGGTGGGGAGGTCCGCTACGGCGCCCAGGTGGTCGGGATCGGCCGCGCGGGGCGCGACCTGATGGTCGACTCCGGCCGCGAGGACGACCCGTTCGCGGTGCACGTGGAGGGCCCGGCCGGGCGCGAGCGGCTGCTCGGCAGCGCGGTCGTGGATGCCTCGGGCACGTGGACACGACCCAACCCCTTGGGCGCGGACGGCTACCCGGCGCTGGGTGAGGGCGAGAACGCCGCCCGCATCACCTACGGCATCCCCGACTTCAACGACCCCGGCGTCGCGGCCCGCTACGCCGGCAAGCACGTCGCGGTCGCCGGCAAGGGTGCCTCGGCCCAAGGAGTCCTGGTCGGCCTCGCCCAGGTCGCCGCCTCCGACGTCGCCCCCGGCGCCGGCACCCGGGTGTCGTGGCTGTTGCGCCGCCCCAGCGTGGGAGACGCCTTCGGCGGCGGCGACAACGACCAGCTCGAGCAGCGCGGCAAGCTCGGCCAGGACGCCAAGGCCGCGGCCACCAGCGGCCTGGTCACCAACGTCACCCAGTTCCGCACCGAGTCCGTCAGCACCCAGGACGACGGTCGCCTCACCATCGACGCGGTCGACGGTCAGCACGTCACCGACGTCGACGAGGTCATCGTGGTCACCGGTTTCCGACCCGACCTCACGTTCCTCTCCGAGGTCCGCCTCGACCTCGACCCGGCCCTCGGCGCTGCGCGGGTCCTGGCCGAGCAGATCCACCCCGACCACCACAGCTGCGGCGACGTGGCCCCCCACGGGTTCAACGAGCTCGCCCAGCCCGAGCAGGGGTTGTACCTGGTCGGCATGAAGTCCTACGGGCGCGCGCCGTCGTTCCTGGCGATGACCGGGTTCGAGCAGGTCCGCTCCGTCGTGGCTGCGCTTGCCGGCGACCTCGAGGCGGCCGGCCGCGTCGAGCTGGTCCTGCCCGAGACCGGGGTCTGCAACGGTGCCGGTGCGTTCGACACCCCGGACGCGGTCGCCGTCAGCGGCGGCTGCTGCGGTCCCGCTGCGGCCGAGCCGCAGCTCGTCCCCATCGGCGGCGCCGGCCGGTCCTGCTAGCTCGTCGGGACCCTCGGCTCGACCTCGAGCTCGCTGAGCAGGGTCAGGACGCGCTGCTCGATGGCGTCACGGACGGGTCGTACCTCCTCCAGGGTCCAGCTGGCGGGGTCGGGCAACGGCCACTCCTCGTAGCGCTTGCCGGGGAAGATCGGGCAGGCGTCACCGCAGCCCATGGTGATGACCGCGTCTGCGGCGCGCACGACCTCGTCGGTCCACGGCTTGGGGAAGGCGTTGCGGATGTCGATGCCCTTCTCCGCCATCGCGGCTACCGCGACGTCGCTGACCTGCTCGGCGGGCTTTGAGCCGCCGGACCAGCCGACGGCGTCGGGACCGGCGTAGTGGTCGAAGAACCCCAGCGCCATCTGGGAGCGCCCGGCGTTGTGGACGCACAAGAACAGCACGACGGGTCTGCCGTCGTCGTGGTGTCCCTCGAGCCGGGCGAGGGCCCGGAGCCGTTGGCGGGCGAATCGCTCGGCCAGCAGCGGCAGGAAGTTGACCAGTGTGGCCTTGCCGACGAACTCGTCGTAGGAGGTGGTCAGGAACCGCTCGATCGTCTCGGCGTTGAAGGTGCCGGTGAACTCCTCGGTGAGGCGGACGGCTGCGACCCGCAGCGCGTACTGCTGCTCCAGGTTCAGGATCGGCAGCAGCGCATCCATGGCCGGTGCCGTCGTGTCGGACGCGGTGCCGGTGGGGGTACTGGCTTCGGAGGTGCGGGTCCTCGTGTCGTGGGTGCTCATCGTCGAGCCTTTCCTGGGAGCAGGGCGCAGCGCGCGGCCGACGATCCGAGCGCGAGCGGTGGTGGGTGCGGGCAGGTGGTGCCGGGTGCCGGAGTCTGGCGGGTGTGTCAGGACGCGGCATCGAGTCGAGGAACGAGGGCCCCGACCCGCTCGGTGAGGAGTGCGACAGCGTCGTCGAAGACGGCCGGTGAGCCCACGGCGACGGGGTCGGGGATCGACCAGTGCAACGCGGCGGGCAGGTCGAGCTCCTCGTGGGCGCGGTCGCAGACGGTGACGACGAGGTCGCCGTCCTGCTCGATGCTGGACAGCACCTGGGGCGTCGCGCCGGGCAGCAGCGCGACGTCGTGCCGTTCGGCCGCGGCGATGGCGCCGGGGTCGATGCGCTCAGCCGGGTGGGTGCCGGCCGAGGCGACGGGAATGGGGCTCGCCTGCGCCCACAGCGCCGCGGCTAGGTGGGACCGTGCCGAGTTGGCCGTGCAGACGAAGACGAGTCGTCGGGGCGCGGCGATGGGAGCCGTCCCGAGGTCCTGGAGCCCTTCGGGGCGAAGGCGCCAGTAGGTACGCCGCCCGTCTCCCTCGGAGCGGCGGCGAGCCAGCAGCCCGACCGACTCCAGGGTCTTGAGGTGGTGGGCGAGCAGGTTGCTCGGGACGCCGAGGGCGGCACCCAGCTCCGAGGACGAGGCGTCGCTGACCATGAGCAGGTCGACCACCTGCAGCCGGGTGGCGTCGGCCAGGGCGGCGTGGACGTCCACCCGACGTTGGACGTCGGACTGCGTCGACGTTCGCTCAGTGTTCATTGACGCAAGTTTGACTGACTTATTCTCAGTGGTCAAGGATGAGGACGTGATCGCCCCCCACCTCTCCCGCCGGCTCTTCGCGGAGTTCCTCGGCACCGCCCTGCTGGTGACCGTGGTCGTCGGCTCCGGCGCTGCTGCGGAGCAGCTCAGTCCCAGTGACGTCGGCCTGCAGCTGCTGGAGAACAGCATGGCCACGGTCTTCGGGCTGACGGCGCTGATCCTGATGCTCGGCCCGGTCTCGGGCGCGCACCTCAACCCCGTGGTGTCGCTCGCCGAGTGGTTCCTGGCCCGCCACGGCCCCGGCGGGATCACGCTGCCCGAGGTCGGCGCCTACAGCGTCGCCCAGGTCGTCGGTGGCATCAGCGGCGCGCTGCTGGCCAACGCCATGTTCGACCTCGGGCTCGACCTCTCGGCCAAGGAACGCGTCACGGGCGGGCACCTGCTGGCCGAGGTGGTCGCGACCGCCGGACTGGTGGCGCTCATCTTCGCCCTGGTCCGCAGCCACCGTGGCGCCCTCGCCGCCCCGGCGGTCGGCGCCTACATCGGAGCGGCGTACTGGTTCACCTCCAGCACCTCGTTCGCGAACCCCGCCGTCACCGTCGGGCGGATCTTCTCCGACTCCTTCGCCGGCATCGCCCCGTCCTCGGCACCCGCGTTCGTCGCGATGCAGCTCGTCGGCCTCGTCGTCGGCGTCGGTATCACCCTGGTGCTCTACCCCGACACCACCACGGACGACGGAGACGCCGAGGACGCCGTCGTGCCCCACCACCCCCAGTCCGCCTCCTCGTCCTGACTGCTCGCGCACCCACCCAAGGAGCCCCATGAACGACACCACGCCCCAGGTCGTCTTCGCCTGCCGCAAGAACGGCGGCCGGTCGGTCATCTCCCGCCTGCTCACGGAGCACTACGCCGGCGACGCCATCACCGCGCTGTCGGCCGGCACCGAGCCCGGCGACCACATCCACCCCGAGGTCGCCCGCGTGCTCGAGGAGCTCGGGCTCGACACCTCACGCGAGACCCCCAAGGCCCTGACCCGCGACATGATCGCGGCCAGCGACATGGCCATCACCCTCGGCTGCGGCGAGGAGTGCCCCTACGTGCCCGGGGTCCGCTACGTCGACTGGCCCGTGGAGGACCCCAAGGGCCAGGACGACGCGACCGTGCGCCGCATCGTCGCCGACCTCGACGAGCGCGTCCGCGGCCTGGTCGCCGAGCTCACCCCCGGCCGTGCGCTGCCGCCGTCCGTGCTCACCGCCGCGTGACCGCCGAACTGACCCCGGGCGACGTCATGGACACCACCGCCCCGGAGGCACACCCCGCGACCGACACCCAGCCCCGCGACCACGTCGCCCACACCGGCGCCGAGGCCCGGGAGCGCGCCGACCGGGTGGCCCGGCTGTGACCGGTTCGAAGCCCTCGGTCCTCTTCGTCTGCGTCAAGAACGGCGGCAAGTCCCAGATGGCCGCCGGCCTGATGCGTGAGCTCGTCGGCGACGCGATGACCGTGGACTCGGCTGGCACCAGGCCCGGGGAGTCGGTCAACGGTCTCTCCGCTGAGGTCCTCGCCGAGGTCGGGATCGACATCACCCGGCAGGTCCCGAAGGAGGCAACACCGGACCTGGTGCGGGCAGCCGACCTCGTGGTGACCTTGGGCCGGGAGGCCCGAGTCGATCCGATCGACAACCGCGTCGAGAGCTGGGACACCGACGAACCCTCCGAGCGCGGCATCGAGGGTCTCGAGCGGATGCGCCTGATCCGCGACGACATCAGCGCCCGAGTAGGCGACCTCGCGCGCCAGCTCGGCGTCCCACCGCGCGCACGCGACTGACCAGCACCGGCACGAGCCGGCCCGGCCTCATCGTGCCGCCGCTGATCGCGGGCTGACGCACGTACCGCCTGCTGCTCGACTCTCATCAAGATCGGGCGCGCGACCTGTCCCACACGCGGCGGAAAGACGCGTCTCAGGAGCGCCCTGAGATCGGCACGTGCGCGCACTGTGCGCGGCATGGTCGGGCGGTGCCCGCAGCGCGGCGTGATCGGACGCTTCAGTCTTCCTGTGCAACCGTCCATGGAGTCAGACGCGGCTTCACATCACAGTTCTCTGGAACCGTCGCCCCCTCTACGATGCCGGATACGCCGCCTCCCAGAGCGATGGCGTCACCGTCACCGAAAGTCTCGCCCAGGTAATCGAGGCGCCCACCGTTCCACCGCACCTCGTCGTCCGGGAAGAACGGCAGATACGCCTCCCCGTCGCCCCTCACCACGGTGAGGCAGCCGTCAACGACCCGCACGGTCCCTTCCAGGAGCGCGCCGTTGCCACCCTCGCCGAAGGCCTGATAGGTGCCGACGTGCTCGGCCAGCGCGGCAGACTCCGTCGAGTCAGGCTTGTCTGTACCGCACCCCGCGACGACCAGACCAGTGACAGTCACGGCAACTCGACCGACGTACTTGATGCCGGATAAACGCGGCACGGACACGCCCGGTTCCATGGACGACAGTGAAGCAGCCCAACGAGCAGGACGCCCGACTCTCGGCATGAGCGTGCACCGCGCGGCATGGTCGGGCGGAGCCCGCTGGGCGGCATGGTCGGGTGGAGCCCGGCGCGCGGCATGGTCGGGTGGAGCCCGGCGCGCGGCAAGAGCGGTCGTCCGGGGCAGTCACGTACGGTTCCGGCATGTCTGGCTACCCCGGCCGGTGGCTGGTCGCCGCCTCGTTCACCCTGGCAGGACTCTCCACCGCCCTCGTCGTGCTGTGGCTCGCGCTCGGCAACGACGCGATGCTGATGTGCGACCTGGGTCAAGCGTCGTCGCAGTGGGGCTCCGCTGACAGGAGCTGGCTTCCGCCAGGCACGACTTGCCGTTGGAACGTGAACGGCACCGAGCACGTCGACAGTCCCGACCCCACCCGGTTCGCGGTTCTGGCCATGGCGCTACTAGGGGTGCCTCTTGGGCTCTACCTGCGCCGCCTCCTACGTCCGGCCCCTCGAGACGCCAGGGACGCCGCGACTCGCCGAGGCCTCCCTCTCTGACGGCCTGCCCACAGCTCGGCATGAGCGTGCACTTGACGCGGCATGGTCGGTCACTTACTAGTACCGCCGAGGGCGACTGCCGGGCTTTGTAGTCTGAGTGGATCATGCGTCTTCTCGTGTCTTTCGTGGGTGGTCTCGGCCACTTGGCTCCCCTCCTGCCGTTGGCGTGCGCGGCCCGCGACGCCGGGCATGTGGTCGCCATCGCCGGTTCGGGTGGTCTGATGACGCAGGTCGAGGAACTCGGCTTGACCGCGTTCGCAACGAGTGCGAGGCCGCACCACGACCAGAACCCCGTGACGAAGGTCCGCGGATCGCTCGAGGTGGTGGGCGCTCGGGCGGCCGAGACCGAGTTCGCAGAGAACTTCGCCGACCGGGGTGCGCGACGCATGGCAGCCGCGATGCCGGACGTCCTTCGCACATTCCGACCCGACCTCGTGCTGCGTGACGAGACCGACCTGGGGACCACCATCGCCGCCGAGCTGGTGGACGTACCAATCGCTACCCACCTCGTGCTGGCATCGGGACTGCTGCTGCGGCCAGAGCTCGTCGTCCCGCACCTAGACGCAGTACGGGAAGAACACGGGCTAGCGCCCGACCCCGGGCTGACCCGGCTCGCCACGGGACTGGTGCTCTCTGACGCGGCGCCGTCGTTCCGGAGCCCCGACGCGCCGCTGCGGCTCGCGCCCATGTACTACCGCTCGCGTGCCGCTCTGAGGACGGACCGACGTCCAGCCAGGCGCTCGAGCATCTACGTCACCCTGGGCACGATCTTCAACAACGCCTCAGGCGACCTCCTGGAGCGGCTCCTGGCCGGTCTGGCCGGCCTCGACGCCAACGTCATCGCCACCGTCGGTCGAGGGATAGATCCCGCCGACCTTGGACCCCAGCCCGACAACGTGCGCGTGGAGCGGTTCCTCCCGCAGGACGAGGTGCTCCGCGATGTTGACCTGGTTGTCTCACACGGCGGCTCGGGCAGCCTCATGGCCACGCTCGCTCACGGACTCCCGTCCATCCTGCTGCCATTGGGTGCGGACCAGCCGCACAACGCAATGCGCGCAGCCGCCCTCGGAATCGCACACACCCTCGATGCCACCACCGTGACCGCCGAGGAGGCCCGGGCGCGCGCCCGTGCCGTGAACGATGACAGGCTCCTTCAGCAGCGATGCGCCACCGTCGCCGACGAGGTCCGGGCGCTACCTGGCACCGCGGCTGCCCTCGCGGCACTCGTGGCGGCCGCGAGCTAGAGAACCCCGACCATTGCTACGGCCACGGGGGCGTGCACACCACCGTGGGCAACGCGGTCGGGCAAAGCTGCGTCAACCAGGTGAAGCCCGCAGCGGGGCATGGCCGGGCGGCTACTCACTGGTGATGGCGGCCGCCTCGAATCCAGCAATGTCCTCACCGGCCCGGTCGTTTGCGGCGCTTGTTCGGATGCCTACAGCGGATCGGTCAGGACTTCCTCGATGAGACTCCGATTGTCCAGAGTGTCTGAGCCGAACAGTTGAACCTGCACCGAGCGGCGGTTCAGGGCGTTTGAGCCAGGACTCATCATCATCCGCGGCCGGAGAGCAACGCCTCGCCGAGCGGCGTACGCACGTGCAGGACGCGGGGTCCGTAGCGAACAGGCCGGCGACCACCGGCAATGGTCGGGCGCACCTGGTGTGGGCTGCAGCGCAAGGGCGTAGTCGCGAGGCGACGCTAGTCCGATCTGCCGGCGGTCAGCGGCCGCCCGCCGCTCGGTACGAGCGCGCACTCGACGCGGCAGGTGCGCGCGTGATGCTGGTTTCAAGGTGACTCGAGGTCGATGCGCGCTTCCGTGCAGCGGTAGCCGGCTCGGCGGAAGGCCGCAGCCATGGGCGCGTTGACGACATCGGTGGTCGCAGTGATGCGAGAGGCGCCCTGCTCGGCGTGGAAGCGGGTGATGAACGTCAGGATCTCGTCGACGTACCCCCGACCTCGATGCTCGGGGAGTACAGCCAGGTATCCGACGTTGCGGTTCGTCGGGGTCGCTGATGGGATGGCGACGCCGACGACGGTGCCGTCCGTCGTGGCGGCCGTGTGCCACCAGGAGCGCTCCCCGGGGCAGGCTCGGTAGTAGTCGAGCTCGGCACGGGCCAGCTCGTCGGGGCCGGCGGACTCGAGCTCGCGGCGGGTCATGACGTCCAGCGAACCGTCCGCGGCAGCGGCGAACAGTCGTACGAAGGTCTCGTCGTCGGCCGGCGTGAACACGAGCGAGCCGCGTTCGGCCGGCAACGGTCGATCCGCGTCCCACTGGAACTGGAGTCGCTCGTTGACCCGCGTCAGGCCTGCTGAAGTAGCGGCGCGAGTTTTCAGGTCCACCTCGGCGACGACGGGCGGATGGTCGCGCCAGTCGTTCGGGAGTCGCATCGTGTGCGGCAGCGGGACGGCCACCCCGCGACTCGACAGGATCTCGTGTCCAGCGTCGAGAAGAGCCCTGGCCAGGGTGCCGCGGTCGTGCACGTGCGCGTGGACGTCCCACACGTCCAACGCGATCGGAACGGCCGTGTCCCGGCCCCACCACATCGCTCGCCCGATGACCGCGCCGGACTCGTCCATGGCCAGGACGGACCACTCGGGCCGGATCCGGCCCGCCTCGATCTCCGTCATCATCTCGCTGGCCGAGAGGGAGGTCTCGGCAGGAACCCTCAGTGCTGCAGCGGAGATCAGCTGGGCGGCCGAAGGCTGGACGATGCGCATCGCCCGACCTTCCCAGGCCACCCCGAGCGCGAGCAATTCACTTCTCGCTCATCGGCACGACGGGCGATGCCTGGCGGACAGGATTCGTTCATGAGGCGCGAACTCGTCCGCAGTCATCGGCGCCGGACACGTCTGACGTCCTTCCCGATGCCTGGGCGTATCACGGGCTGTCCCGCCACCTCCTACAGGTCAGTGGGCACGCCCTCGTGCCTTGAGAAACCGAGACCTGGAGGTCTGATCATGCGACGAGCCTCAGTTGTCCTGTCCGGGGTTGCACTCACCCTGGCCACGTCGATGGCACCAGCCGATGCGTTCACCAAGCTCGACAGCCAAGGCACCTTCTACGAGCCCAACGTCGTCGACGAGTCGAGCTCGCCTGGAGCGCTCTGCGTCTACCGCGACGCCGTGGGGACGGCCGACGACACGCTCGCCCAGATCAGGGTGCCCAAGTTCTTCACCCACGCGCCGTACCAGCGCAAGACATGGGTCGGCTACCAGATGACCGTGCTGCGCAACGGCAGGCCCCACTTCACCACCAAGCTGGTCAAGGCGAAGGCCAACCTGGAGGAGGTCGCGTTCTTCGGCCCGACCACGTGGAAGACGAACCGGGACCTCACCGGCCAGTACCGAGTCGTGCTGAAGCTGACCTACTACAACCCGAAGGGCAAGGTGAAGGGCACCTACCGCGGCAGGATCGACGTCTACAACCAGAAGCTCGGCGCGGCCGCCGCCAGTCACACCCTCGGCGACCCGGGCGATGCGTGGGACTACACCGACGCCAGCACGCCAGGACACTGCACCGCGGTGTACGCGCCGCCAGTGATGCCCTAGCCGCCAGGGTGCACACCCTGCCCCGGCAGGCACGCGTGCCGCTCCTGGTCTGCGCGACGGCCGAGGTCGGCTGCCCGGAGGGTGGACGACCTTGACGGACGAATCGAACAAATGTTCGACTCGTCTGATGGACCCAGGACAGGCCGATCGCGAGTGGATGCGTGGCTACGACACGGCCAGGGCGCTGTGCCTCAAGCACAGCGTCGAACCCGCCCCACCAGACCGATCACAGGGTCCTGCGTTCGAGTCAGGGTTCTCCTGGGCGGTCTTCGACTGGCTGGACGCCAACGGCCTCCCGCAGCCCGAGCCGAGGACCCGCCGTGGTGCCTGACTCCTTCGTGGCCCGGGCCCTTGCCCGGGTCGATCGGACGACGAGCTCCGTGCCACGGCGCGGGACGTGACCGGCAGTGCCGGCACGCGGAACGCGAACTGCCTGCGCGGTGCCCGTCAGCGACGGCGCGTCCCTCGCCGCAGGTCTGGGGCAGCCAGACGCATGGCACGGTCCCCGGTGCTCATCGAGGCCGAGACCCGGACGTCGCTGCCGGCCGGAAAGTACGCGCGACGCCGCCGCTCGAGACCGCGGATGTACCACCACGCGGGCCGGGTGGCGGCCTTGGCGCGGTTGCACCGGTGGCAGAGCGCTTGGCCGTTGCTCGGCACCGTGGGTCCGCCGCGCGAGTGCGGGTAGACGTGGTCGGCCTCGGTGGCTGCTCGGCTGCACCGACCCCAGAACCAAAGAAGCCCGCCCTCGCATCGGCCCGCGGCACGGTAGATGACAAGTCGTCGAGGGCCGCCCTGGAACCGCCGCCAGGGGTCTCGCGAGGCGACCATGCCCGGGCCGCGGCCGAGCATCGGGAACCGGAGCACGATCACACAGACAGCCGCGACGATCAGCCAGGGAGCCACCGGGCCCACGGCGGTCAGCACGCCGTCGAGGAGCTCCTCGACGTCGAGTCCGGTCGGGACCGCGGGCTCGCTCACCACCGCAAGGTAGGGAACCACCGACTGCGCTGTCAGCAGAACGCCAGATGCCGAAGGACTTCAGTCGAGCCGCGCGAGCGGCTGCGTCGGGCTCGAGGTGCTCTGGCCGCCGAACGTTCCTCCGGCCTCGGCCGCTGCGGACGGAGATGCGCTGCGTCGAGGGGCCGGATCCTCGAGGACCGGTTGCCCGGGACGCATCGGAGCCTCGCCCCCGAGCAAGCCGGCTCTCGCCCGTAGGGTGGCGACGCTCGTGGATGCCGACCGCGGCACGTCCTCTCGTCAGTGAAGGAAACCTATGTGCCGAGTGCTCGCCTACATCGGGCCCGAGATCCCGCTCGAGAGCCTGCTGCTCACGCCGTCGAACAGCCTGGTCAATCAGGCTCTCGACCCTGAGCACTACCCAGATCTCCAGCTGGCAGGCTGGGGATTCGGTGCCTGGAGCGAGCACCTGCTCAAGCCGGAGGATCCCTTCCTCTACCGCCGGCCCGTGCCTGCCTTCTATGACGACAACGCCAACCGCATCATCCCCAGTCTCCAAGCGAGCACGGTGCTCGCCCATGTGCGCGCAGCCCTCTACAACTCGACGACCGTCATGGTGGACGAGAACTGCCACCCGTTCTCCTTCGACGAGACTCCTTGGATCCTCGCCCAGAACGGCGACATGCCGAACTGGATGCTCCTGCAGAGGGAGCTGCTGCAGCACTGCGAGGACAGGTACCTGAAGCAGATGCGGGGCTCGACGGACACGGAGTTCCTCTACGTGCTCCTGCTGTCCCTGCTCGACGGCGACAACGACGAGGACGTCCAACGCGCGATCGAGAAGATGGTCCACCTCATCTCCCAGGCGATGAAGGCCCTCGATCTCCCTGCCCTGACCAAGATGAAGATGGCCCTGGTGTCGCCGAACCGGATCATCGGAGTCAATGTCGGCCTCGGGCACCAGGGCGAGACCAACCCGGTCGGGGACTGGAAGAAGCTGCGGGAGTCCGGTCCGGGCACGGAGGACTTCGCCCTCTCGATGCTCCTGGAGCCGATGTACATGCTCATGGGTCGTCACGTCCCGCGCGACGGCACGTCCTACGACTTCGAGGCGTGCGACGAGAACGAGGCATCGGCCGCCGTGTTCGCTTCCGAGGCACTGACGGACGACGCCGAAGGCTGGTCGCACGTCGAGTTCGGCGAGATCGTGTTCCTCGAGAAGACGGGTGATCGCGTGACCAGGACCGTCAACAGGTTGTCCGTCTAGGCCCGCGTGCGCGGGTCACGGCGATGGCCCGATCGGGTCATGGTGACCGATGGTCCAGACGAGGAGAGTTGCGTGTTCCGGCGCCGTCCTGAGGAGTCCCCATGGCCCGCACCACCCGTTCACCCCGGTCTCCCGCAGGTCCCGCAGTGGTGTCCGCCGTCCTCCTCGTCCTCGCGGCCGGACTGCTCGTCGCGCTCCCGGCACCGGCTGTCGCGGGAGGAGCGGTGGTCGTCGGTCCGGCCGACGTGTTCTCCGCGGCGTACCCGACGCTGGCCCGTGAGGACTTCGAGGGCTCCCGGGTCGCTGCCGGCACGGTCGGCGACTGCGGCGTAGCGGCGCTCTCGTCGAGCTCCGAGAGCCCGTGCTACGACGCCGGCGCCCTGACCCGCGGCGTCACCTACACCTCCGACCCGACCCACCTCGGCGCCTTCAACACGGCCGTGGGCACCGCGGGTTGGTTCGGGGCCGCCTCGACCGTCGTGCTGTCGAACCACACGCCGGCCACGCTGGTGCTTGACTTCACGGTCCCCGTGGACACGTTCGGCTTCGCGCTCGGCATGCTGTCGCCCGGTTCCTGCACGGTGGAGGTCGTCTACGTCGACCGCAGCCCGTCCACCACGTTGTCGACCACATGCCCGGCGGTGGACTCCCTGACCTTCATGGGGGTGCGGGCCGACCGCCTCGTCGACGCGGTGCGGATCACCGGGTCGAGCGCCGAGGTCGTCGACGACGTGCGTTTCGGCCTGCGGGCACCCAGCAGCGTCCGCCTCGGCGCAGTGCGGGGCAACCGGGCCACCGGGGGCGCCGTCCTCCGCGCGACCGTGCCGGGGATCGGGACCACCACCCTCGGCGGCAACGGCGTCGTGCCGGTCTCGCAGGACTCGGCACGACCGCGCACCCTGGCGCTCCCCGTCGCGGCCCGCGGCGCGGCCCGCCGCACGCTGCTGCGCACCGGCCGGGTCGCCGTGACCGTCCGCGTCACCTACCGGCCCAACGGTGGGACGCCCACGACGGTGACCAAGCGGGTCACCTTGCGCAAGCGCATGAGGGCGCAGCAGTAGCGGGCCGCGCGCTGCGTCCGACGATCAGAGCTCCTAGCTGTGACTAGCGCGTCAGTACGTGCGTGCGCGGAACAGGATCGGCCGTCGACCGGGCCAGCTGGGCGCTGGCCTGACCAGCCTGAGAGGTTCGATTTCTTGCTCTCGGCATGAGCGCTCATCGTCGTCCATCCCCACACCAGCATCGTGTGCCGATGGCCAGCCCGCTACGTGGCATGGTCGGGCGCATCTCATGATGGGCTAGTCGATGCACTGGCTCCAGGCGCCAGCACGCCAAGCACCCGCGCCGGTACGCCAGACCTCAACTTGAACAACACGCGCGCCGCGCCTGTCGAGGAGGTCCACCACGCGCACTGCATCTTCGCTACCCCCGCCGACGTCGTGACCCTGTTCTTGCGTCCGCATCGACATCACTTGACCCCGCTCATCAAAGTTCAACATGGCGTACTTCAGGTCACTCCAAGTGGCACCGTCTGCCACGGGCTCGTAGAAACTCTCGCAGTCCCCGTTGGTGCTGCCACTCACTGTGGCGGCTCCACACGCACTGATGATCGAGCACGAAAGTGCTGCCAGGCATGCTTGAACCACCGTCGTCATACCCATGAGACGAAGTGTGCGCGGTGTCGGTTCCGGAAGTCTCTACATCTGCGTCGACTCCGCCCGCTCATCGTCATAAGCGTGCACTCAACGCGGCATGGCGGGCGGTTCTCACGGCGCTTGGGCAGGCTGAACCAGTACGACTCGCCTAGAACCAAGGGCCGCTGCTAGCGGCACGTCCAGGCGTGCGCCCTCGGCGGCGTCATTGCAGCTGTGGCCGCTCTCGCCAAGCACCAGCGTTATCTGCACTTCCGAACGGCTCTCGTTGACCGCGTAGCCGACGACCCCATGTTTGTCGCACTGGGCCGTGTAGCCCAGGACCCGGATGCTCTTGCTGGCCGGGTCGGGCTTCTCGGGCAATTCGGCGGCTGCAACGAACCAGCTTTCGAAGTCGTCGTCCACGATGACGAGGTCAGTGACCGTCCCGTTCTCGGCACCTGCGATGTCGCCGTCGCCGGTGTCGTTGTTTGAGCATCCGGCGCTGACCAGGATCACGAGCGCTGCAATCCGGCTTCGCCGCCGTTTCACCATGCTTCGACGGGCGACATTGCCTCCGGATCTCACGCGACTGAGTGGACCACGGCTGTCCAGCTCGCGCCCGACTCTCGGCATGACCGGGCCTATGGGTCCGGCGACGGTCATCGCGCGCCCCTGCCGTCGTCCGGACTCCACCCGCCGGCGATCTCGCTGCGCATGACCTGCTCGATGGCGTCGAGGTCGTCGTGGGCGCCCGGGCGCCGGAGGAACAGTCCCCACCCCGCCAGCGCGAGACCGACGCCGAGGGCCGCGGCGACGATGCCGTCGCGGGGGATGACGGTGAGGGTCAGCAGCCCGCCCGCGACGAGGAGCCAGCCGAGCCAGGACCCCTTGGTCCTGATGACCACGTCCACCTCGTCGTCCTCGCGCAGCACGGCCTTCCCGAGCGTCGCGACCATGGCCTTGCCCGGCCCCATCGAGGCGTAGTCCTTGACCTCGAACGTCGTCCGGTTGCGGCGCCGGAAGGTCCTGTTCTCTCCGAGGGGCCAGGAGACCCGGCCCTCGGCGGCGTTGTCGAAGGCCCGGAGGCGGGCAGCCTCGGCGGGCTCGAGGCTCACGGTGAATCGGCGCTGGACCACGGGGGCCAGTCTCGCCGACGCACGTCGTCCGGCCGCCGCGCCGCCCACCCGGCTACCAGGGCACGACCCGGCGGTCCTCCCACAGCAGCCCTGTCCGCGCGCCGGTCGCCGGCCGACCGGCCAGCCACACGGCCGTCTCGGCCCCCTGCTCCGCCGAGCGTGGGGCGTCGGGGCCGCCCATGTCGGTGCGGCAGTGGCCCGGGCAGGTGGCGTCGACGAGGACGCCGCGCGTGCCGAGTCCCTGCTCGTGGGCGAGGTTGCGCACCAGGGCGTTGACCCCGGCCTTCGCGATCCGGTACGGCGCGAGGCCGCCGGCGTTGCCGGGTCCGCTCATCCGGCCCAGGCAGGCGCTCACGGCGACCACCCGGCCGCGGCGGCGCTCGACCATGCCCGGCACGAAGGCGGTCGTGGTGCGCCACACGCCGTCAAGGTCGACCGCCATGACGCGGCGCCACTCCTCCTCGGTGGTGCGCAGGGTCTTGGCGGTGCGCTCGCTCATCACCGCAGCCGCGCAGACCAGGACGTCGACCGCGGCGAGCGGACCGAGGCGACCGGGCAGCGCGGCCACCTCCGTCGCCGAGGCCACGTCGCAGCCCACGCCGACCGCGTCGATGCCCTCCTCGACCAGCGCACCGGCGGCGGCCTCGGCGCTGTCGGAGGTGCGTCCGACGACGACCACCGTGGCGCCCAGGGTGCCCAGGCCGCGGGCGACGGCGAGGCCGATGCCGCGGCTGCCGCCGGTCACCAGCGCCACCTGCCCGTCGAGCCGGCCCTGCTCCTGCTCCCGCTCGTCCGAGGTCACGGCGGTCACGACGGCGACGACGCGTCGAGCTCGGGCAGCGAGCGGTCCGGCTCGGAGCCCGAGCCGAGCCTGGACGTCACCGCCCGGACCGGTCCGCTGGCGGCGAGCCTGGTGCCGGTGCGGAAGAGCGCGACGCCGAGGCGTGAGCGGGGGTTGGCGATGCGTGGCGCCCCGGGCGGGAGGTCCTGGACGTCGTCGACGAGCGGGCGCAGCCACGCGTCGTACGCCGCGAACGCCTCGACGTACGACGACGACCGCTGCAGCTGCGCGGCCAGCACGTAGGCGCCGATCAGGGCCAGGGACGTGCCGAAGCCGCCGATTGGCGTGATGCACCACGCGGCGTCCCCGAGCAGGACCACGCGACCGTGGCTCCAGGTCGGGCACCTCACCTGGGTCAGGTCCTCGACGTAGAGGTCGTCGGCGTCGTCGAGGGCCGCCAGGATCCGCGGGGTCTCCCAGCCGACGTCGGCGAACCGCTCACGCAGGTCGGCCCGCAGCTCGTCGGGGTCGAGGTCGGCGAGGCCGGTCTCGTCGATCATCACGTTGAGCATCGCGCGGGTGGTGCCCGCGTTGTCGGGGCGCAGGTGGATCGAGCGCGAGCCCGGGACGTTGAGCCAGCGCCACCAGCGGTCGTCGTCCTCGGTGCGCGGGACGGTCAGCCAGGCGCAGTACATCCCGAGCCGGTCGAGCACCGGCGCGCGGTCGCCGGTCATCACCAGGTCGCGGGTCTGCGAGCGCGGACCCTCGGCGACGACGACGAGGTCGAACTCATGGGTCGCGCCGCCGGCCAGGGTGACGGTGACCGCGGAGCCGGAGTCGTCGAGGCCGACGACGTGGTCGCCGTACCACCAGGTCACCCGGTCGCCGCAGGCGTCACGCAGGATCTCGGCGAGGTCGCCGCGCAGGATCTCCAGCTCCGCGGTCGGCCCGTCGCCGTCTCCACCGTCACCACCGTCGTCGGTGCCGAACTCCGAGACCGTGCCGCCGTCCTCGTCGACGAAGCGGAGCCCCACCTCGCCGGTGCCGGCACGTCGTACGGCGTCGAGGAGGCCCATCCGGTCCACGACGTCACGGGCCAGGCCGCGCACGTCGATGTTCTGCCCGCCGGTGCGGGGCTCGGGCGCCCGCTCGAGGACGGTGACGTCGTAGCCGACCCGGTCGAGCCAGTACGCCGCCGCGGGACCGGCGATGCTCGCCCCGGTGACCAGGACGCGCGCGGTCACCGAGCCCCGGCCCGCGGGTCGTCGAGCACCTCGCGCCACGAGTGCTGCGGCGCGTAGCCCAGCAGGTCGCGGGCCTTGTCGATCGAGTAGAACGTCTCGTCGCTGCCCATCTCGCGACGCACCTCGACGCCGGCGTAGAACCGCTCGATGATCTCGGACGTCGTCGCCGCGACCGACAGGTCGGCGTTGGCGACGTTGAAGACCTCGAAGCCGAGGCCGTCGGTCTCCAGGCACCGCAGCGTCATCTGGCCCAGGTCGCGGGTGTCGATGTAGGCGAACAGGTTGCGCCGCCGCAGGGCCGGGTCCGCGAGGAACGCCGGGAACAGCTCGGCGTACTCGTGGGGCTCGATGACGTTGTTGATGCGCAGCCCGTAGACGTCGGCACCGGTGCGGGCGTGGAACGAGCGCGCGGTGACCTCGCCGGCGACCTTCGACATCGCGTAGGAGTCCTCGGGCACGACCGGGTGCTCCTCGTCGACCGGCAGGTAGAGCGGCTTGCGGTCGCCCTGCCCGAAGCAGACGCCGTACGTCGTCTCCGAGGAGGCGAAGACGACCTTGCGGATCCCGAGCCGGGTCGCCGCCTCCAGCACGTTGTAGTGGGCCAGGATGTTGGTCGCGAAGGTCGTCTGGTCCGAGGAGGCCAGCGGCCTCGGGATCGCGGCGAAGTGGACCACGGCGTCGTACGCCGACCCGCGGGTGAGGTCGAGACCGGGGTCGTCGAGGTCGGCCGTCGTCGGGACGCCGGCCAGGGCCGACCAGGTCTCGCCGGCGTCGGTCAGGTCGACCCGCAGGTCGGTGACGTCGGGGTGTCCCAGGGCGGTGAGGTCGGCGTTGGTGACCTGGTGGCCCTGGGAGGCGAGGTAGGGAGCGACGTGGCGACCCGCCTTGCCGCTGCCGCCGGTGAAGAAGATGCGCATCTCCGCAGCCAACCACCGGGGGTGGGACCTCCACCCCACCCGCAGTGGTCGATGTCGGGCCAGCACCGCCCGGCACGAGCACGGCCGCTGGGCCGGCGAGGGCGCTAGCGTCCCCACGGTGAGCGTCTCCGTGTTCGACCGGCTCCCCGACGGCCGCGAGGTCCACCTCGTGGAGCTCGGCACCGCACCCGGGCCGGTGCTCCGGCTCCTGACCCTGGGCGCCACGGTGCACGACCTCGAGGTCACCGGCGGCGACGGCACGCGGCGCCACGTGGCGCTCGGGCACGCCACCTCGGCCGACTACCTCGCCTCCGGCGACTACGTCGGCGGCACCATCGGCCGCTACGCCAACCGGGTGCGCGACGGGCACCTCCCGCTGGCCGGCGTCGAGCACCGGCTCGGCACCCACGACCGCGGCCACCACCTGCACGGCGGACCCGACGGGTTCGACCGGAGGTTGTGGACGCTCCTCGACGAGGACGGCGTCTCCGCCCGGCTCCGCCTCGTCAGCCCGGACGGCGACCAGGGCTATCCGGGCGCGCTGACGGCCGAGGTCACCTTCGCGGTCGACGCCCACGGGGTGCGCATCGACCTCGCCGCCACCACCGACGCGACGACCGTGGTCAACCTGACCCAGCACACCTACCTCAACCTCGACGGGCGCGACGCGGGCACGATCGACGGCCACCTGCTCGAGGTGCCGGCGTCGTCGTACACCCCGGTCGACGCGCGGGGGATCCCGCTCGGGAAGCACGCGCCGGTCGAGGGCACGCCGTTCGACCTGCGCACCCCGACCCGGATCGGGCCGGTGGTCCGGCGCGCGCACCCGCAGCTGGCCGAGGCGCGCGGCCTCGACCACAACCTCGTGCTCGACTCCCCGTACGACGACGACGGGCTGCGCACGGCCTGCGTGCTGACGTCGCCCGCGACGCGGACCGCGCTGACCCTGCGCTGCGACCAGCCCGGGCTGCAGGTCTACACCGGCAACTCCCTCGACGGCACCCGGGGCTCGGTCGACGGCGGGCTCTACCGCCAGGGCGACGGGATCGCGCTCGAGCCCCAGCTCTTCCCCGACTCGCCGCACCACCCGGACTGGCCCAGCGCCCGGCTGGAGCCGGGGGAGCGCTACACGGCCCGGCACGAGTGGCGCTTCAGCGCCGTGCGCTGACGTGAGCAGCTCCGAGGCGACCACGCCGGACGGCGCCGCCGCGGCCCGCGGGGCGAGGGTGGTGGCGTGGTGGGACCGCCACCAGGTGCCGCTCTTCGTCGCGGCGATCGGCGCCGGCGTCCTGGCCGGGCTCCTCGCCCCCGCGGCCGCGCCGACGCTCGAGCGCTCCATCAACCCGGTGCTGGCGCTGCTGCTGTTCGCGACGTTCCTGGCGGTCCCGATGACCGAGGTCGCGAACGGGTTCCGGGACGTGCGGTTCCTCGGGACCGTCATGGTCGCGAACTTCGTGGTGGTGCCGCCCATCGCCTTCGGGCTGTCGCGGTTCGTCGCCGACGACCGTGGCCTGGTGCTGGGGGTCCTGCTGGTGCTGCTCACGCCCTGCGTCGACTACGTCATCGTCTTCACCGGGCTGGCCGGTGGCGCGCAGGCGAGGCTGCTCGCCGCCGCGCCGTTGCTGATGCTGGTCCAGGTGCTGCTGCTCCCCGTCCACCTCTACCTCTTCGCCGGCGCCGAGGTGCTGGACGTCGTCGAGGTGGCCCCGTTCGTCGAGGCCTTCGTCGTGCTCGTCGCGGCGCCGCTGGGTGCCGCCGCGATCGTGCAGGCGGTCGCGCGGCGGCACCGGGTGGGGCGCGCCGTCGAGGACGCGCTGGCCGCCGCGATGGTGCCCCTGATGATGGCGACCCTCGCGGTCGTCATCGGCTCCCAGGTCGCCGAGGTCGGCTCGGAGGCGGTGCGGCTGCTCCGCCTGGTCCCGCTCTACGTCGCGTGGGTCGTCCTCGCCGTCCCGGTCGGCCTGGTCGTCAGCCGGTGTGCGCGGCTGGACGCGCCCGCGACCCGCGCCGTGACCTTCTCGGTGACGACCCGCAACTCGCTGGTGGTGCTGCCGCTGGCGCTCGCGCTCCCGGAGGCCCTCGCGATCGCGCCGCTGGCGGTCGTGACCCAGACGATGGTCGAGCTCGTCGCGATGGTCGTCCTGGTCCGTCTGCTTCCTCGCGTCACGCCGGCGAGGTCGCGCACGACCTAGGGCCGCCGGTCGGGGCCGCCGCCGGCGTCCGGGGTGAGGACCCGACCCGGACGTGCCCGTCCCCCAGCACCGGGGGAAGCGCTGGGGGACGGACGTGCGGGTCACGACGCGCGGCCGCGTCGTGCCGGTCGGGGTCGCTGCTTCACGGCCCCGCCGAGGGTCAGAGGTCGGCGGGTCGCAGGACGCGGGTGATGCCGTGGGCGACCTGGCGGTTGCCGCGGTTGATGTCGAGCGCCTCCGGGATGACGCGCGCGTTGATGTCGTTCGGGTCGCTGTCCTCGAGGCGGATGACGCCCTCGTGGTTGATCCGGACCGTGACGGTGCCACCGGAGGCGGTCTCGACCTTCGAGCCCTTGGCCGCGACGACCTTGCCCGAGACGAGCGTCTTGCCGGCCACCACGTGGTAGAGCAGGACGGACTCGACGGTGTCGATGCCCAGGCCGGCGACGGCCTGGAAGGTCTTGCCCTCCGAGCCGGGCTTCTGGCCGACGAGGTCGCCGACGAGACGGCGGAACGCCCGGTCGGTGGGGATGAAGGCGGTGGCCCGCTTGCCCCCCTGGGTGAGGAGCTTGACCGGGCTGCCCGGCTTGGCGTCGAGCACGGCCAGGACGGCCGCCTCGGTGATGTCGAAGTCGTCCCAGTTCTTGTCGAAGGCCGTGCCGTCGGCGGCCAGGACCTTGGCGAGGCTGCGCTTGCCCTGTGCGGCCTGGGCGGCCTCGGCCGGCACGGAGGCGAGGACGGCGGACGACGCGACGGCGGCCGCGACGACGGCAGTGGCGGTGCGGTGGAGCTTCTTCATCGTGGTTCTCCTGATGGGTTGGGTGGGTTGGGTGGGGGGTTCAGTAGCTGCCGCGCAGGACCGAGGTCGCGGCATGCTGGGGGTCGCCGTCGTCGGCCTCGAGGCTGACGTCGACCGCGGAGTAGGCGGTGAGCAGGTCGTCGTCGACCTGGAAGCGCGAGGTGCCGCCCGACAGGGGTCCGAGGGCGAGCATCTTGTTGGTCTCGGGGTCGAGGAGCCAGGCCTGGTAGAACTCGCCCCCGCTCGCGACGGGCAGCCCGCTGGTGACGATGGTGAGCTCGGCGGTCCGACCGTCGCGGGAGATCCGCGCCTCGCCCGGACCGGCGTCGGTGACCTGGTCGGTGATCGGGGCGAGGGACACCACGCGTGCGCTGGGCTCGCCCGGGTCGGCCTGTCCCAGGGTGAGCGCGACCACGGATCCCACCGCGACGACCAGGACGACCGCGGCGGCCGCGAGCAGCGCACGGGGCGACGTCCTCCGGTACCAGGAGGCGGCGGCCGGCGTGGGCGCCGGGAGGGTCGGGCTCGGGAGCGCGGGCTCCCCGAGCCGGCGTCCGGACGCCTCCTCCGTGCGTGCTGACCGCGTCAGGAGGGCATGGCCGACGACGGTGTCGGCGAGGTCGCCGCGACACTCGGCGCACGTCGCGAGGTGGTCGCTCGCGTCGAGCACCTCCGTGGTGCGGAGCTCGCCGCGGACCAGGCCGACGAGGTCCACGTGGCCCTCGGTCTCAGACAGATCGGTCATCGCGCACTCCTTCGTCTCGCAGCTGCCGCAGGATCCCGGCAAGCCGGCGCGTGCCCCGCGCGGCCCTCGCCTTCACGGTCCCCAGGGGGAGCTGGAGGCGGGCGGCGATCTCGGGCTGGCTGAGGTCGCCGAAGTAGGCCTGCTCCAGGACCACGCGCTCGTGGTCGGGCAACCGGTGCAGCGCGGCCCGCACCTCGGCGGCGTCGGCGTGCCGCTCCAGGGTCTCGCGCCCGTCCTCGCCGACGAGGCCCCGCAGGGTGTCGACGTCGACGACGGAGTGCCGGCGCTGTCGCAGGCAGTCGACGGCCCGCCGGTGCGCGATGGTGAAGAGCCAGCTCTCGAAGCGCCGGGACGGGTCGTAGCGCTTCGCGGAGCCCCAGACCTCGATGAAGGTGCGCTGCAGGGTGTCCTCGGCCTCGTCCGGCCCGACGAAGCGGCGCAGGTACGACAGCAGGCTCGGGCCGTAGACGGCGTAGGCGTCCTCCAACGCTCGCTCGTCACCGCCCGCCAGCCGCGCGCCGATGCTGCTGCCACCCTCCATGTCCAGTACTTCGTCGTCGGACCGCGATCGGTTGCCGGTCGCCCGAACTCGTTGAAATTTCTTCGAGGGAGGACGATCGCCCACTCGTCCTCGACCGATCGCAGCCCCCGTGCCCGGCGGGCCGGCCGGGCGCCGTCAGGTGCGGACGGTCAGGGTGATCCAGTCGTGGTCGGACCCCGTGGTCGAGCGGTGGATGACGGCGAGGTCGCCGACGGCCTCGAAGACCGGGTCGTGGCAGACGCCGTCGAGGCGGTGCGGCACGTAGCGGACCCCGCAGTCGGGGAGGCTGCGGTGCGGGGCGAAGGCCCAGGCGTCCTCGACGCTGCGGACCCGGCCGCACGGGACGGCGTAGTTGAAGTCGCCGCCGCCCAGCACCGGCCAGCCCGCCGCGGTGTGGTGCTCGAGCAGGGCCGTCTCGGCCCGCACGTGGGCGCGGTACTCCCGGGTCCCGCGCCACACCGGGCGGACGCCGCCGTCGGGCCGCTGCACCCAGGCGTTGCGGTGGGTCGAGTAGGCCAGGGCCTGCTGCCCGCCCGGCAGGACGACCCGCGCCCAGGCACCCCACCGGTCGTGGGCCATCAGCGAGCGCGGCACGGCGGCGGACATCGCGACGACGTCGGAGGCCACCACCTCGACGTCCTCGCGCACCAGCAGGGCGACCTCACGACTGCCGTGGGTGCCGTCGTGGCGGCCGACGTAGCGGTAGCCGTCGACCCGGTGCACGACGTCCGGCCAGCGGCCCGCGACCTCGCACAGGGCGACGAGGTGCGGCGCGCCCTCGACGAGCCGGACGACGTCGCGAGCCGGCTGACGGTTGCGCACCGACAGGTTGGCGACGCGGACGTCGTACGCGGTCACGGGCGGACCGGGGGCGCAGGCACGTCGCCCATCATCGCGCCGAGGTGCCCCCGGCCGCTCACCCCGACGTGCCGGACCGACTCCGCGCCGCCGACCGCGTGTGTACGTTGCTGGGGCACAGCCGCGCCGGCGGCCGATCATGGAGGTGGACAGGTGCGTCGTCACGAGCCGCAGTCACGGGGCGCCGCCCGCCCGCGCGCCCCCCGGGCCGGCCTGTCCCTCCTGGCCGGGATCGTGCTGCTCGTCTCCCTGGGCTGGCTCGCGGCTCCGACCGCCTGGGCGCACGTCACCCTCGAGTCCTCGACGCCCGCCGAGGGCCAACAGCTGGCGGAGGTGCCCCCGAGCGTCACGCTGAAGTTCTCCGGGGAGCTGGACTTCGACGCCGGGGCCGAGGTCACCGTGATGGGGCCCGACGGCGCCTCGCTCCAGGTCAGCACGACGATCGTGTCGGCCGACACCCTGATCCAGCGGCTCAACGACCAGCGCGACGCCGCCGGCCTCTACACGATCGAGTACGCCGCGACCTCGGTCGACGGGCACCCCGTCACGGGCCGCCTCGGGTTCTACGTGGGAGCCGCCGGAGCGGAGACCCCGACACCGGGTGCCGGCGCCGGCGAGGGCTCCGAGACCGAGGCGCCGGGGCTGGTGGAGCGCTCCGACGACGCCTCCGACGACGGCTCCGGGGTCCCGACCCTCGTCTGGGTGGGCCTGGCCGCGCTCGCGCTGCTCGTCGCCGCCGGCGGCGTCCTGTGGGTCCGCACCCACCGCCCGGCCCCGGCCGCACCGGCACCGCCGGTGCCCCCTCGCGCCCGCCCGGTGGGCAGGGCGGCCGCGACCCGGCCGCAGCCGCGCACGCAGAAGCGCCGCTGACGCTCCGGCGCCACGTCTTCGGTCGCGGCTCGCCGGCAGCAGGACCTCCGCGGCCACGGGGTACCCGCGGTTGCCGGGAGGGTGAGCCGCGTCACACCGGGCCGCCACCACGCTGGTTCCTCCGAGCACCGACACAGCGGCACCGACCAGGAACCGAGGCGATGGGCATGAGCACCAGCACGAGCAGCCAGTCATCCGAGACCGGCAAGGACAGCGAGGTGGTCGACTGGGCCGACCTCGGCAAGAGCATGTGGGACTTCCTGACCGGACGCCGGGCGGCCATCCACTACCGCCTCGAGGACATGACCGTGGAGGTCCCGCGCGACACCGGCCCGCGGGCGCCCCGGGCGATCTGGAAGCTCGACGGGACGCTGACGATCACGACCGACGACCAGGCGGCCGCCGCCGAGAGCGCCCGGTAGGAGCACGGACGTGCCGACCAGCGTCGCGGCCGACCTCCGCTTCGAGCTCGACCGCCCGGGGCAGACGCCGGTGCACGGTCGCCTCACGGGCAGCGCGAACCGGCTCACGCTCGACGTAGACGAGCCCGGCGCGTTCGCAGGGGCCGGTGACGCGGGCGTCGTCCGGGCTGCCGGGGCGGCGCTCGCCGCGCGGGGCCTGACGGTGCGGGTCGTCTCGGGCGACCTCCACCTGATCACCCTCGGGGCGGTGCGCGTGCCGTGGTGGCAGCGTCGCGTCACCCGGTCGCGGCACATCAGGCTCGGGAGCGTGCGCGGCGCCTGGACGGCCGCGCGCTCGCGCGCCGGCGGCACCGAGTCGGTGCTGCCCGACGCGGGCATGCTCCCGCCGACCACCCTGTGGCCGATCGTCCCGACGCTCGCGCGGCCGGTGCGGCGCAGCCCGACGACCACGCACGACCCGGACCGCGGCGGGCGGCCGCGGCTGGTCCTCGAGAAGGCGCGGCTCTGGGCCGGCGAGCGCCAGCCCGTGTACTGGCTCGACGGCGCCCGGACGACCCTGGGCAGCGGCCCGGACTGCGACGTCCGGCTGCCGGGTCTGCTCGACCTGCACGCCGTGGTCCACCACGACGACGACGACGAGTTCGTCGTCGAGGGTCACGGAGGGCTCACCCGGGTGCACGGCGCGGCGGTCACGGGGCGTCAGGTGCTCCGCACCGGTGCCCGCCTCGAGGTGGGCGGGCACGTCCTCGCGTTCTTCCGCGAGGAGCACGCCGACCACGGTCGCCCCCACGGCGGACGGATCGGCGGCGAGCTCGGCCGGCAGCTGCCGCAGGAGCCACGCCCCACCCGCCGCGACCGGGACGACCGCACCGACCGCCGGGACCTCTGAGCGACCGCCGGCGACGTCAGGCGCGCGCGGTGAGCAGGACCGGCCGCTCGGCGACGCCGAGGCGGCGCCGCGCCTCGTCGAGGGTCGACAGCACCGACACGGTCTCGGCGTGGGGGTGGAGCGGGGACTCGACCCGCCCCTCGGCGACGTAGTGCGCGAAGGCGACGGCCTGGAAGGCGTAGCCGTCGGTCGGTCCGCCGGAGGGGCCGGGGGGCCGGGGGTGGGTCCAGGTCGCCGTGCGCGAGGAGTCCCACGAGCCCACCGTCACCGCCAGGCTCGACGGCGCGAAGAACGGCGCCGCGACCCGGACGTGGCCGGCCGAGCCCGCCACCTCGGCCGTCGTCGGCAGGGACGACACGAGCGACGTCGACACCATCGCGGTGGCGTCGCCCGCGGTGAGGAGGAGGTGGGCCGAGGCGTCGACCCCGGACGGTGCCAGGGTGCCCGTGGCCGCGACCGTCGTCAGGGGCCCCAGCACCATCGAGGCGAGGCTGACCGGGTAGATACCCACGTCCAGCAGGGCCCCGCCGCCGAGCTCGGGGTCCCACAGCCGGTGGCCGGCGTCGTACGGCACCGCGGACCCGAGGTCGGCGCGCACCAGGTGCGGCTCGCCGATCAGCCCGTCGGCGAGCACCTGGCGCAGCACGTCGGTCTGGGGCAGGTAGCGCGTCCACATCGCCTCCATGGCGAGCACGCCCGCGGCCGCCGCGGCGCTCGTGACGGCGGCAGCGTCGGCGGCCGTCATCGCGATCGGCTTCTCGACCAGGACGTGCTTGCCGCCCGCGATGGCCTGGAGGGCCAGGTCGCGGTGCAGCGGGTGGGGCGTCGCGACGTACACCGCGTCGACGTCGGGATCCTCCAGCAGGGACCGGACGTCGGGGTGGCACCGGTCGACGCCGTGCTCGCGGGCCGTGGCCTGCGTCCGCGCGGCGTCCCGTGCGGCCCAGGCGACGACACGGTGGTGGGAGTGCGCGTGCAGCGACGCCACGAACCGGGCGCCGATCCCGGTGCCGACCACGCCCCAGCGCACGGGCGGGACGGCGTACGGGTCGAGGCGCCGGGGGGAGGGGAGGAGGAGGGTCACGCGGAGAGCCGTTCGCCGGTCTCGGTGTCGAAGACGTGGACGTCGGCAGGGTCGGTGGTGACGTGGAGGACGTCGCCGCGGTGCACCTGGTCGCGGGCCGCGATCCGCACGATGATGTTGGCCGGGGTGCCCTCGACCCCGGACGTGCCGTAGACGAAGCTGTCGGCGCCGAGCTCCTCGACGACGGTCACGCGGACGGGGAGCCCGCCCTCGGCGTCCGAGACGATCCGCCACGACTCCGGCCGCACGCCGACGGTGACCGCTCCGCGCATCTTCTGCGCGGCGGTCGGGTCGACGGGCACGAGGTAGTCGCCGATGGCGGCCCGGCCGTCGACCGCGGTCGCCTCGAGCAGGTTCATCTGCGGGGAGCCGATGAAGCCGGCGACGAACAGGTTGACCGGCCGGTCGTAGAGGTTGAGCGGGGTGTCGACCTGCTGCAGCAGCCCGTCCTTCATCACCGCGACGCGGTCGCCCATCGTCATGGCCTCGACCTGGTCGTGCGTGACGTAGACGGTGGTGACGCCGAGGTCGGCCTGGAGCCGGGCGATGTCGGTGCGGGTCTGGACCCGCATCTTGGCGTCGAGGTTCGACAGCGGCTCGTCCATGCAGAACACCTGGGGGCTGCGCACGATCGCGCGCCCCATCGCGACCCGCTGGCGCTGCCCGCCGGAGAGGGCCTTGGGCTTGCGGCCGAGGTAGTCCTCCAGCCCCAGGATGCGGGCGGCCTCGGCGACGCGCTTGCGGCGCTCGGCCACCGGCACCTTCGCCATCTTGAGCGCGAAGGCCATGTTGTCGGCGACCGTCATGTGCGGGTAGAGGGCGTAGTTCTGGAACACCATCGCGATGTCCCGGTCCTTGGGCGGCACCGTGGTGATGTCGCGGTCGCCGAGGAGGATCTTCCCGCCGTCGACCGCCTCGAGCCCGGCCAGCATCCGCAGGGTCGTCGACTTCCCGCACCCGGACGGGCCGACGAGGACCATGAACTCGCCGTCGCGGATCTCGAGGTCGATGCCGGGGACGGCGGCCGTGTCGGCCCCCGCGTACCAGCGCTGCGCCTTCTCGAACGTCACTGTGGCCATGTGCTTGAGCTCCCTTCGCCGGCAGGGCTGCCGGCGACGCGTGGTGGTGAGGGTGGGGTGGGGCAGGTCAGGCGCTGGCGCGCCGGACCAGGGACGGCGGGAAGACGATGCGCATCGCGCGCGGACGGCTGCCGTCGTCGAGCTGCTCGAGCAGCAGGCGGGCGGCCTGGTCGGCCATGTCGCCGACCGGGGCGTGCACGGTCGTCAACGGCGGCGACGTCCGCTCAGCGACCCCCAGGTCGTCGTAGCCCACGACCGCGACGTCGTCGGGGACCCGGCGCCCCGCCCGGGCCAGGGCCCGCAGCGCGCCGAGGGCCATCAGGTCGGAGGCGACCGCGAGCCCGTCGAGGTCGGGGTGCTCGCGGAGCAGCTGCTCCGCCGCCGCCTCGCCCCCGGCCTCGGTGAAGTCGCCGTGCACCACCGCGTCGTCGGACAGCCGTGCCTGGAGCATCGCCATCCGCCAGCCGAGGAGCCGGTCGACGCCGGCGGTCATGTCGGGCGGGCCGGCGATCGTGCCGATCCGGCGGCACCCCCGCTGGACGAGGGCCTCGGTCGCGGCGTTGCCGCCCGCGATGTTGTCGGTGTCGACGTAGGCGACCTTGTCGGCGCTGGTCCAGGGCCGGCCGACGAACACGCACGGCAGTCCCATCGCGGCGAGGTGGTCGCTGAGGTGGTCCTCGCGGTGGTGGGAGACCACGATGGCGCCGTCGATGTGCCGGTTGCGCAGGTAGCGCAGCATCCGCTGCTCCTCCTTGCCGGGCCCGGTGAGCAGCAGCACCAGCTGGAGGTCGCGGGCGCCGAGCACCCGGCTGACGCCGCGCAGCGTGCGCGCGAAGAACGGGTCGGAGAAGACCCGGTCGTCCGGCTCGGGCACGACGAGCGCCACCGAGTCGGTGCGCCGCGTCACCAGGCTGCGCGCCGCGGGGTTCGGGGCGTAGCCGAGCGCCAGGACGGCGGCCTCGACGGCGTCGCGGGACTTCTGGCTCACCTTGTCGCCGCCGTTGATCGCCCGGGACGCCGTCGCCCGGGAGACGCCGGCGACCCGGGCCACCTCGTCGAGCGTCGGCAGGGACTCCGACCGCACGCTGTCGTCGTCCATCACGCGGGTCACGCTAGTGCCCCTCGATCCGGCCGGACGCCGCGACGCGGGCGTACCAGTCGGCGCTGCTCTTGGGGGTGCGCACCTGGGTGTCGTAGTCGACGTGGACGATGCCGAAGCGCTGGCCGTAGCCGTAGGACCACTCGAAGTTGTCGAGCAGCGACCACGCGAAGTAGCCGCGCACGTCGACGCCGGCCTCCATCGCGGCGTGCAGGGCGCGCAGGTGCGCCTCGACGTAGTCGCGGCGCTCGTGGTCCTCGACCCGTCCGTCGACGACCTCGTCGGGGTAGGCGGCGCCGTTCTCGGTGATCCAGACCGGCGGCAGGTCGTAGTCGGCGTCGAGCCGCACGAGCAGCCGGGTGAACCCCTCGGGCTGCACCTCCCAGCCGATGCCGGTGCGAGGCAGGCCGCGGCCGGGCTCGGTGATGTCGTCGCCGCCGGGGAACGGCGTCCCGCTGAGCAGGTCGGGGTGCCGGACGCCGCCGTCGTCGGGTGCCGGGTGCGGGTGCCCGGAGTAGGCGCCGCCGTTGTAGTAGTTGACGCCCAGGACGTCGAGCCGGCTGCTCACGGCGGCCAGGTCGCCGTCGTGCACGACGTCGGTCCACGGGCGCCCGCCGAAGTCCATCGCCGCGGTGTCGGCCAGGACGTCGTCGGGGTAGGCGCCCTTGAGCAGCGGGTCGAGGAAGACCCGGTTGAACAGGCCGTCGACGCGACGGGCGGCGTCGTGGTCGACCGGGTCGGTCGGGTCGTGCGGGTCGGCGACGGTGAGGTTGAGCGTGATGCCGAGGTCGGCCGTCGCGCCGTCGGCGCGCAGGGCCTGGACCGCGAGGCCGTGGGCCAGCATCAGGTGGTGCGCGGCGACCAGGCCGGCCGCGCCCTCCCGTCGTCCGGGGGCGTGGCGGCCCGAGGTGTGGCCCAGGAACGCCGAGCACCACGGCTCGTTCATCGTGGTGATCGTCGGCACCCGGTCGCCCAGCGCGTCGTGCACGGTGCGCGCGTAGTCGACGAAGCGGTGCGCGGTGTCGCGGTGGGTCCACCCCCCGGCGTCCTCGAGCGCCTGCGGCAGGTCCCAGTGGTAGAGCGTCAGCCAGGGCGTGATGCCGGCGCCGAGCAGCTCGTCGACCAGCCGGCGGTAGAAGTCCAGGCCGGCCTGGTTGACCGCGCCGCCGTCGGGGCGCACCCGCGGCCAGGCGACGGAGAACCGGTAGGACCCGAGCCCGAGGTCGCGCACGAGCGCCACGTCCTCGGGGTAGCGGTGGTAGTGGTCGCAGGCGACGTCGCCGGTGTCGCCGCCGATCACCGCGCCGGGCCGGCGGGAGTAGGTGTCCCAGATGGACGGCGTCCGGCCGTCCTCGGCCACCGCGCCCTCGATCTGGTACGCCGCGGTCGCGGCGCCCCACCCGAACCCGGGCGGGAACTCGACCGGGAGGAGGTGGGCGGGTGGTGTGTCGAGCTCGGTCATCCCTTGAGGGCTCCTTGCATGATGCCGGTCACCAGCTGGCGACCGGTCAGGACGAACAGGACGAGGAGGGGAACGGTGGCCATCGCCGTACCGGCCAGCAGCAGGGCGTAGTCGGTCGACTGGCCCTGCCCGGTCAGCGCGAGGCGGTCGAGGGCGATCTGCAGGGTCTCGGTCTTCTGCAGGGCCACGAGCGGCCACATGTAGTCGGTCCAGACCTGCATGAAGGTGAAGAGGAACAGGATGGCCATGGCGGGCCGGGCGGCGGGCACCGCGACGGTCCAGAAGGTGCGGATCATCGAGCAGCCGTCCATCCGGGCGGCCTCGATGAGCTCGTCGGGCACGGCGTCGACGAGGTACTGGCGCATGAAGAACACCCCGAAGGCGGTGACCAGGGTCGGCAGGGCGACCGCGGCGAGGGTGTCGAGCAGCCGGTAGTCGCGCATCAGGATGAACAGCGGCACGATCGCCAGTTGCGTGGGCACCGCCATCGTCATCACGACGAACCCCATCAGCGGGCTGCTGCCCCGGAAGCGGAGCTTGGCGAAGCTGTAGCCGGCGAGGGTGGAGAAGAACACCACCGACGTCGCGCACACCGTCGAGACGATCAGGCTGTTGAGCATCGCCTGCCAGAAGTCGATGGTGTTGAGGACCCGGCCGGCGTTGTCGAGGAAGTGGCCGCCGGGCAGCAGCGGAGGCGGGGTGTCCAGGGCGCGCTCCCGCGTGTGGGAGCCGATCATGAACGACCAGTAGAGGGGCAGGGCCGAGCCGACCACGAAGGCGGCGAGCAGTCCGTAGACGAGGGCTCCGGGACGTCGGTTCACAGCGCTCTCCGTCGGGTGAGCCACCGCGTCGCCGCGTAGTTGGCGAGCACGATGGTGATGATGAACAGGAAGAGGAGCCAGGCGGCGGCCGACGCCCGGCCGTAGAACTGGTCCTCGATGCCCTTGACGTAGACGTAGAGCGTCATGGTCATGTACTGGTGGTCGGCTCCGCCCTCACGCTGCGCGGTGTCGTCGAAGAGCCTCGGCTCGGTGAAGATCTGCAGCCCGCCGATGGTCGTGGTGACGATGACGAAGATGACCGTGGGCCGGATCATCGGCAGCGTGATGTGGAAGAGCTGGCGCACGCGGCCGGCACCGTCGAGCGACGCCGACTCGTAGACCTCGCGCGGCACGGCCTGCATCGCGGCCAGGAAGATCAGCGCGTTGTAGCCCGTCCAGCGCCAGTTGACCATGCTGGAGATGGCCGCGTGGCTCCACCAGCGCTCGACGTGCCACCGGATCGGCTCGAGGCCGACGCTGTTGAGCAGCTCGTTGACGAGGCCGGAACGGTCCGAGAAGAGGGTGCCGAAGATCAGCACCGCCGCGGTGGGCGCGACGACGAACGGGAGCAGCACGCTGATCCGCCAGAACGTGCTGCCGCGCAGCTGCTGGTCGAGCAGCGCGGCGACGGTCACCGCGATGACCACCTGCGGGATCGACGACATCGCGAAGATGCTGAGGGTGTTGACCAGCGACTTGGTGAAGAGCGGGTCGTCGAGGACCCAGCGGAAGTTGTCGAGACCGATGAACTCGCCGCGGGCGTAGGCCAGCCGGTCCCAGTCGTAGAGCGAGAGGTAGCCGGTGTAGGCGAGGGGGAACATGCCGACCACGGCGAAGACGAGGAAGAACGGCGACACGAAGACGTACGGCGCGAGCTTGACGTCCCAGCGGGCACGTCGTTCGCGGCGCAGGAGCCGGCGTTCGCCGCGCCGGCCCCCGCGCCCCCCGTCGCCGGGGTCCTCACCGCTCCGCGACCCGGCGGGGCGCCGGGACGCGGGACGGTTGCCGGGCTGGGCCGCCGTGCCGGCCTCAGCCGGCGCGGTCACTGCAGGGAGTCGACGTCGGCGAGGAAGGTCTTCCACGACTCGTCGGGTGTCGCGGAGCCCTCGTCGACCCGGTCGACCGCGGCCTGGAACTTGCCGAGGATGTCGGAGTAGAGCGGTCCCTGGAACGGCTGGACGTCGATGGCCTCGGCGCGGTTGATGTAGATCTCACCGACCGGGGCGTCGTTGAAGTACGGGTCGGTGGTGCCCTGCAGCTCCGGGCTCTCCAGCGCCTCGACCTGCGAGGGGAAGTTGCCGAGCTCGGCGAAGACCCGCAGCTGCTGCTCCGGCGCGGTCAGCCACTCGAGGAACTCCTGGGCCGGGCCCTGGTGGGTCGAGGTCTTGGGCACCGCCAGGAACGACCCGCCCCAGTTGCCGCCGCCACCGGGGAAGACGTCGGCGATGTCCCACACCACGCCGTCCTGGAGCTTGCCCTGGTTGTCGCGGATGTTGCTGCGCATCCAGCCGGGGCAGGGGATGGTGGCGAACCCGTCCTTCTTGAACGCCGCCTCCCAGTCGGGGTTCCACTGCTTGTTGCGGGTCGAGAGGGTCTCGGCGTTGGCGGTGACCGTGGCCCACACCTCCTGCAGCCCCTCGTTCTCGACGTCGACGGTGCCGTCCTCGCGCTCGAACGGGTTGGGCACCTGGTTGAGCATGGCCTGGGCGATCGAGCCGGAGGAGTCGTACCAGGCGGCGTCGGAGGCGGCGGTGAACTGCTCGCCGAGGGCGTAGTAGTCGTCCCAGGTGGTCATCAGCTTCGCCACCTCCTCGCGATCGCTCGGCAGGCCGGCCTCCTCGAACAGGTCGGCGCGGTAGCAGAACGCCTCGGGGCCGGCGTCGGTCGGGTAGCCGAGCATCTGGCCGTCGGCGGCGGTCGCGGCCTCCTGCTTGAACTCCAGCCACCGTCCCTCGACGTCCTCGTCGGACAGGTCGACCCACCGGTCGGGGGCGGCGACGATGGCCGGCATGAAGTCGCCCTCGATGGCGACGATGTCGGGGAGCCCGGCGTTGGCCTGGAGGTTGGTGTTCAGCTCGTTCTTCCAGTCGTCCCAGAGCGAGACCTTGGTCTGCTCGACCTGGACGTCGGGGTGCTCGGCGTTCCACTCCTCGATGAGGGCGTCGTAGCCGAACTCACCGAAGGTCGTGATGGTGAGGGTCTCGCCGGTGGCCAGCGTGTCCTGCTCGGCCGACTCGCCCGGGTCGCCGCCGGAGCCGCCGCAGGCGGCGAGGGTCATCGCGAGCGCGAGCGTCGCGGCGACACCCAGGCCGGGGCGGCTGATGCCGCGAGAGGTCTTCTTGATCACGTCTGGTCTCCTACGAGGTGCGGTCTGAGGTGGAGTGGGAGCGCTTCCATTCGGGTGGCTGAACTTTGACACGGCGCTCGCCGATGTGTCAACGGTCACAGTATGGATTCGAGTCGGCGCGGTCTCGTGTGCGCGGCAGGCGGTCGTCGTAAGTGTGGAAGCGCTCCCACCACCCGAGGAGTTTCAGGCCGGGCGGAGGGGGTTGCGGCCGTGAAGGCGCGGTGAAGCCGAGGTGAAGGCGCCGGTCCCTAGCGTCCCTGCTGCGTCCGGCACTCGGGCGCCGTACGACAGGAGCCTCCGATGACGACCCTCACCCCGCCCGCCCCGCCGCGCACCTACTCCTCCCTGCGTGCCGCGTGGGTCCCGCTGGCCGCGCTGTGCCTCGCCTTCTTCGTCGAGATGGTCGACAACACGCTGCTGACCATCGCGCTGCCCACCATCGGGCGCGACCTCGGCAGCGGCACCACCGCGCTGCAGTGGGTCACCGGCGCCTACTCGCTGACCTTCGGCGGGCTGCTCCTCACGGCCGGATCGATGGCCGACCGGCTCGGACGACGGCGCGTGCTGCTCGTCGGGCTCGTCGCGTTCGGCGCGACCAGCGCGGTCGTGGTCCTCGTCAGCACCGCCGGCGAGCTGATCGCGCTGCGGGCGGCGCTCGGCCTCGCGGCCGCCGCGATGGCGCCGATCACCAGCTCGCTGGTCTTCCGGCTCTTCGACGACCAGGCGCTGCGGATGCGCGCGATGACGCTGATGATCGTCGTGGGCATGTCCGGGTTCATCCTCGGTCCGCTGCTCGGCGGCACCGCGCTGGCCCACGTGCGCTGGGAGTGGCTGCTCGTCGTCAACGCCCCGATCGCGGTGGTCGCCTTCGTCGGCGTCCGGCTCGGGGTGCCGGCCGACCGTCCCGAGGACCTCACCGACGACGCCCTGGACGCGCCCGGCGCGGTGCTGAGCGTCGCCGCCATCGGCCTGGCCTGCTACGCGCTCACCAGCGGGGTCGAGCACGGCTGGTCGTCGGTGGTCACCGTCGCCTCGGTCGTCGGCGCGGTGCTGGCCGCGGTCGCGTTCGTGCGGCACGAGCGGCGGACGGCGGCCCCGATGCTCGACCTCGGCCTCTTCGCCGACCGCACCGTCCGCGGCGCCGCGATCGCCCAGGTCGGGACGTCGATCGCGATGGCCAGCGTGATGTTCGGGCTGATCCTGCACTTCCAGTACGCCTACGGCTGGAGCCCGGTGCGGGCCGGCCTGGCGAACCTGCCGCTCATCGTGACGATGGTCGCCGCGACCCCCGTGTCGGAGTGGCTCGCCAGGCGGCTCGGCCACCGCGTCGCGTGCCTGGTCGGCGCCGGTTTCCTCGCCGGCTCGCTGGCCGGACTCTCCTGGGGCGTCGAGCACGGGTACGCCGCCATCGCGGTCTGCCTGGTGCTGCTGACCGTCGGGCTGCGCACCGTCATGACGATCTGCGCCGTCGCGCTCGTCGAGGCGGTGCCGGCCAACCGCACCTCGATCGGCACCGCGCTCAACGACACCGCCCAGGAGGTCGGCACCAGCATCGGCACCGCCGTGGTCGGCACCCTGATCGCCGTCCTGGTCACCACGCAGCTCCCTGCCGGTGCCTGGAGCAGCGCGCTGGTGGACTCCTTCCTCTCCGGCGAGCGGATCACCTACGCCGTGCTGGCGGTCGTCGTCGGCCTGGTCGCCGCGGGCGGTGCGCTCACGCTGAGCGACTCCCGCTCGGTGGTGGAGCCGGCCTGACCCGGATCGGGGAGCCTCAGCTCCGGTACCAGAACACGCCGCCGACGGCGTACGTCGCCAGCACCAGCACCAGCGTCGCCACCGCGAACGGCCAGGCCACCGAGCGCCGGGCCAGTCGCACGACCGTGGTGACCGTGCCGCCGATGCCGACCACCGACGCGCCCACCAGGGTGAGGTTGATGGCCCTGGTGAACGCGTCGGCGTCGCAGTCGGGCGGCGTGCACCCGTCGACGAAGGCCAGCGACATCAGGCCGAAGGCGCCGAGCAGGAACCCGATGCCCGCGGCCACGGCCAGCGCGGCGACCGAGACGGAGAGATCTCCCTGCCGCCGGGGCGGGCGGGTGTGCGGGACGGCGTACGGGGGAGCGGCGTGCGGGTGCATGCCGAGGACGCTAGGCCCGGTCGTCGGCGTCGCGGAGAGCCTTCGTACTCAGCTCGGCGGTCAGGCCGGTCCCGAGACGACGAGGACGCTCCTGGGACCTCGCAGCGGCGACGTGCTCGCCGGCTGACCGCGGGTGCGGGGAACCGGGGGCCGCGCGCCGACGTCGGAGCAGGCATGAGGACCACCACGCCCGGCCTGCTCGTCGCCGTCGTCCTGGGCTCGCTCGCGCTGACCGGGTGCGCGGACGACGGAGGTGAGGGACGCCGGGACGGCCCGCCCGTCCCCGCACAGACCCTGACGATCGAGGCCTCCGACTGGAACGGCTGGGACTCGGACCACGATTCGACGCCCGAGATCACGACGCTGCCGGTCGAGGTCGGGGCCACCGCCACGGTCGACAGCATCGGCGACCGGATCACCTTCGAGATCACCGAGGTCGGTGACGGCGAGGTCGAGGTGTCGAGCGACCAGCAGCTGGCGCCGTCCGGTGAGACGGGCGGGAGCAACCTGAACGACCTGGTCGAGGAGTTCACGGTCGTGACCGGCGAGGGCACGTCCCTCGCCACCCCGACTCTCGACGCCGGCTACTCCTACGTCGTCACGCTGGCACCGAGCGACGAGGCCCGAACGAACCGCTGACCCTCCCTCTCCGCGGGGTCCGGCGCGACGCTGACCCGTCACCTATCGGCGACGGGTCAGCGGCGACGGGACCCAGGTGGTGCCGACCCGTCACCTATAGGTGACGGGTCAGCGACGACGGGACCGACCCGTCACCTATCGGCGACGGGTCAGCGGCTGCGGGACCCGACACCCCGCGCCCGTCTGGGGGGGATTTCGGACGCGGGGCGCGGGCACGACCGTCCCCGAGGGGCCGGCCGGTCCCAGCGTATCCGGGCAGGTGCCGGTCACGCCGCGGATCCCCGGATCCGACCTGCTAGTCCAGCCGGACGGCGACCAGGGCGATGTCGTCGTCGTGGTCGGAGCCGCGCGTAAGGTGCTCCACGAGGTGCTCCACGAGGCCGGCGGGGTCGGCGGGGCCGACCCGGACGTGGTGCAGCAGCCGCTGCAGCCCGAGGTCGAGGGACTCGGTGCGGCGCTCGACGAGTCCGTCGGTGTAGCCGAGCAGGAGGGTGCCGACGGGCAGGGTCGCGGACTCCTCGTGGCGATCGGGGTGCCCGACCCCGATCAGCGGGTCGTTGCCGTCGGTCTGGCCGAGCAGCTCCACGCGGCCGTCGGGGTAGCGGACGGCGAGCGGCGGGTGCCCGGCGCACGACCAGACGAGGTCCCAGCCGTCCGGCGTCCGGGTCAGGAACGCCTGGAGCATCGAGGCGATCGTGCGCAGCTGCAGGTCGGTGAGCAGCCGCTCGACCCGCGCGATCACGCTCGACGGGGTGGCGGCGGGATCGTGCACGCAGGCGCGCAGGAGCCCGCGGAGCTGGCCCATCGCGGCCGCCGCGACGATGTCGTGCCCGACCACGTCGCCGACCGCCAGCGCGACGGTGCCGTCCGCGAGGGTGGTGAGGTCGTAGAAGTCGCCGCCGACCTGCGACCCGACCGCGCCGGCGTGGTACTGCGCCGCGGACCGGATCCCGCGGATGGTGGGCAGGTCGGGGAGGAGGCTGCGCTGCAGCACCTCGGAGTTGCTGCGCTGGAGCTCGTGGAGGCGGGTGTTCTCCACCAGGACCCCGACGCGACGCCCGAGGTCGGCGGCGACCTCGACGTCGTCCCGGGTGAACTGCGGGCGACCGGGTGACCGACCCAGGACGAGCACCTCGGTGGCGGGGCCCCTCCCCGGCAGCGGCACGAGGACGGCGGAGCGCACCGGGAACGCCGCGCTGGCGGCGAGGTACTGCTCGTCGGCGATGTAGTCACGGCGGGCGTCGCTGCCCGCGGGGGTGTCGAGGTCGGTGAGCAGGCGCCCGCCGTCCGCACCCACGAGGACGTCGACGGGGGACCCCGCGACGAGCGCGGCGGCCAGTCCACCCGCGACGTCCCGGAGGTCCCCGACCAGCTCCTCGGTGGTGTGCTGGGCGGCCAGGACGCCGAGGTCGTCGGTGCCGGTCGGCCCGAGGACCAGGGCGAAGTCGGCGACCCGCGGGACGAGCAGGTCGATCAGCCGGCGGTGGGAGTCGGCGACGTCCGCGGCACCGACGAGACCGCTGCTGGCGTCGACCAGCAGCTGGAGCCGCTCCTCCGCGGCCTCGGACGCCGCCCGGGCCCGTCGCTCGGCGAGCAGCGCGGCGTCCCGGGCGCGGTCGGCCTCGATCCGCCCGGTCACGTCGGAGAGGATGCCGACGAAGTGGGTCAGTGCGCCGTCGGGGCCGTGGACCGGGCTGATGTGCACCTGGTTCCAGTACGCCGTCGCGTCCTTGCGGTAGTTCAGCACCGTGCACGTGACGTCCTCGCCGGCGCGGACGGCCTGGCGGATCCGGTCGACGTGCGCCGGGTCGGTGCCCGTGCCCTGGAGGAACCGGCAGTTGCGGCCGACCGACTCCTCCAGCGTGTAGCCGGTCGTGGCCGTGAAGGCGGGGTTCACCCACACCAGGGGCAGGTCGGGGTCGGTCGCGTCGACGAGCGTGAACGACAGCCCGGTCGCCACCACCGCACGCGAGTGCAGGTCGAGGCTCGCGGCCTGCGGCACGTCCGCGCGTCGTCCGATCGGCAGCATCACGACCAGCGCGTAGGAGTTCAGCAGCGGCGAGTCGAGCATGGGCAGTGCGACCACCCAGAGCGGCTGTCGCTGCTGACCCATGTCGCTGCCGCGCCGGGCCGAGACCGCCTGGCCGTTGACCGGCTCGGTGCGTGCGAGGCGGGACAGGGGGTGGTCGGTCTCGGAGAGCAGGCCACCGTCGAGGTCGCGCAGGCCGGCGGTGTCGGACCAGGCGTCGAGCGGGCTCGGGAGCGGGAGGCCGGGTGCGAGCTGCCGGGCGACCGGGTTGGCGTGCACGACGTCGCGGGTGCTCAGGTCCACCAGGAGGACGGCGGACGGCTCGTTGCCCACGAGGTAGCCGAGCTCGTCGAAGGAGTTCTCCAGGTCGGCGGCGAGTGCCCGGTCGGCGCTGCTGGTCGACGGTGTGATGGTGGATCCACTCCTCGGGACGGGCGGCCCCGCGACGAGGAAGACGTCGGCGAGGTCGTGTGCCCGACGAACAGAGGTGCTTCAGCCCGGGCATCGTTGCATGAACGCTCGCCGAGTGTACGTGTCCCGTGCCACCCGCTGCCGGGTGACCGGGCGGAGGTCACCAGCAGTCGATGCAGGGCGACTGCGGCACGTGACGGACGTCCGGCAGCTTGACGTCGACGGCGACGACGACGACCGCCGTCTCCGACACGGAGCCGGCGTCGGCGGCGGAGGCAGGTGCGCCCGAGCCCACGGCGACCCCGGCGCAGACGACGACTCCAACGATTCCCGACATGATCTTGGTGCGCATGGTTGGTGTCCCTTCGTCGTGATGTGCGGTCCTTGGCTTCGTTACCACCATGTCCCGCGGGGTATGCCTGGGTCACGGGTCGAGCGGGGGGCAGAAGGTGTCAGGACACAAGTCGCCACCAGGTGGGACGGCGCGCACCGGCCGGTCCGGCCAACCCCTTCGGGTCACCGACGACTTGTACGATGCGCTCAACTCGGGTGGAGGAGAAGAGATGGTCGCGATCACCGATGCCGTGGGCACCGGTCCCTCCGACGAGCCGGTCCTCGCGACGACCGGTCCGTCCCCGCTCGGCCTCGAGCGCACCCCGCTCACCGAGCGCGACGTGGAGTCCTTCGCCGCCCTCGGTCTCGACCCGGTGGCGCTGCGGGTCTACCAGCAGACCCTGCTCGCCGACGAGTGGTCGCCCCGGCAGCTGCGCGAGCACCTGCAGGTCGGCGAGGACGCCGTCACCCCGGCCATCGCCTCGCTCGTCTCCAAGGGGCTGCTGGTCCCGTCGCAGGAGGTCGACGGCGCGCTGCGGCCGGTCGGCCCCCGCGTGGGGCTGACCCGGCTGATCGAGGAGCGTGACCGCACCCTGCGACTGGCCCAGGAACGACTCAGCCAGACCCGGCAGGCGACCCAGCAGCTGATCGAGCTCGTCGACGACCACGACACCCGGCAGCGCAGCAGCCTCGAGCAGATCGCCGGCCGCGACCACGTGTCCGACCGGATCTCCGAGCTCCTCGGGCAGGCCACGACCGAGGTCCTCACCGTCCTGACGATGCTGCCGAGCCCCGAGGCGATGGAGACCGCACGCCGGGGCGACACCACGCTCCTCGAGCGCGGGGTCCAGACCAGGATGCTGGTGCTCACCGGTCACGTACGTCGCTCCCGCGAGTACGCCGCCTACCTCGCCGAGCTCGTCGGGCTGGGTGCCGACGTCCGGGTCGCGGCCACGCTGCCGACCCGGATGATCCTGGTCGACGACTCGGCGGCGATCATGCCCACCGACCCCGACGACCCCGGGGCCGGCGCCACGATCGTCCGCCACCACAGCCTCATCCGGCTGATGCGCGACACCTTCGAGTCGCTGTGGCGCGAGGGTCGACCGCTCGGCGACGACGAGGACCGACCCGACCGCTGGGAGCCCAACGAGCTCGAGCTCGAGGTGATCCGGTTCCTCGGCCGCGGCAACAAGGACGAGGCGATCGCCCGACGCGTCGGGATGTCCCTGCGCTCGGTGCGCCGGCTGGTGTCCCAGATCAGCCAGGAGCTCGGCTCCAACAGCCGCTTCGAGCTCGGCGTGATCTGCTGCGACCGGGGCTGGGTCGAGGCCACCGAGCGCCGCTGACCCCTCCCTGCACGCGGCCTGTCCGCTCGCCGTGCAGCTCGCCGCAGCTCGCCGTGCAGAAGGTGCCACGTCCGGTTGTGCCCCCGCCGGTTCCCTTGTTCGGGGTGCTGACCGGGCCGCAGTGTCGAGGACATGAACCCCGACCACCTGCAGGCCCCCCACCCGACGTTCCGGGTGCTCGGACCCGTGAGCGTGTGGGACGGGGAGAACTACCAGCCCCTGCCGGCGTCCAAGCCGGTGAGCATGCTCGCCACCCTCCTCACCTCGCCGAACGAGGTCACCTCCAACGAGTTCCTGCTGCGTGCCGTCTGGGGCGACGAGACCGACGTCGACGCCCGCTCGGCCCTGCGCACCTGCACCACCCGGCTGCGCAAGCTGCTCGTGCGCCACAACCTCGGCGACGACCTCATCCAGACCGTCTCCGGTGGCTACCGGCTCCGCGCCGGCGTCGAGGAGCTCGACCTCCTCCTCTTCCGCGAGCACGTCGTCGGCTCGACCCGTCTCGACGGCGTCGACCCGCAGGTCCGGGCCCTCCGCGGCGCCCTCGACCTCTGGCAGGGCTCGCTGCTGTGCAACGTCGGCTCCGACGTCCTGCACCGCGGTGTGGTCCCGCTGCTGGAGGAGGAGCGGCTGCAGGTGCTCGAGCGCATCGTCGACCTCCTCGTCCGCGACGGCCGCGACCAGGAGGCGCTGGCCGAGCTCCAGCTGCTCACCCGCAGCCACGAGGGCCACGAGCGCTTCGCGCTCCAGCTCGTCGGGGTGCTCTACCGTGCCGGTCGCCGCGAGGACGCCCTGGCCGAGTGCACCCGGATGAAGCAGTACCTCTCCGACGAGCTCGGGCTCGACCCGACCCCCGAGCTGACCGCGGCCGAGATGGCGATCCTCACCGGCCAGCCGATGGTCCCGGGAGCGACCGTGCCGCCCGCCCCGGCGGCCACGGCGCTGCCCGTCGCGACGCCCGGAGCCGGCGACACCGACAGCCCGGCCACCACCGGCCCGGTCGCCGCCGGCGGCACCGTCCACCTCCTGCGTCCGGTCCCGGTCGCTGAGCAGCCGGTCATCCCGAACGGCACCTCGAACGGCTCGAACGGCACCTCGAACGGCACCTCGAACGGCACCTCGAACGGCACCTCGAACGGCACCGCGCCGATGTCCAGGTCGCTCCTCGGGAGCTCCGGCTTCGTCGGCCGCGAGGACGAGCTCGACCGGCTGGTGAACCAGCTGACCGGCCGGGACGGCGTCCGCTCGCTGTGCCTGCTCGTCGGGTCGCCCGGCGTCGGCAAGACCTCGCTCGCCCTGCACGCCGCGGCCCGTGTCGCCGAGCACGTGGCCGGGCAGGGCGCCGGCGGTTCGGTGCAGGCCATGGTCCGGATGCGCGACCACGACGACCGGCCTCGCGACCGGGAGGACGTGGTGGCCGATCTCGCCGCCCAGCTCGGCCCGGGCGCGCACGGCGCGCACGACGTCGCCACGGCCGCGCCCGGACTGCTGCTCCTCGACGACGCCGTCCGCGAGCAGGACGTCGCCGCCATCGCCGACGCCTACCCCCACCGCTCGGTGCTGATCACCACCGGGGCGCCGATGTTGCGGCTCGTCCGCACCCACGGCGCGCTGGTCCACCGCGTGGAGGAGCTCCAGATGGCCGACGCCCTGGCGCTGCTCGGTCGGCTGCTCGGCCCCGCGAGCGTCGCCGAGGACATGCTGGCCGCCTACGACATCGTCACGCACTGCTGGCGCAACCCGCTCGCGCTGCGCGTCTTCGCCGCCACCCTCCAGACCCGACCGGCCTGGGGGCTGGCCGCGGCGGCGCAGTGGCTCCGGGAGGACCCGGTGGCCCGGCTCTCGGGCGGCGCGGGCGACCTGTCGCTCGCCGCGTACTTCGACCTGGCCATGCTGCGGCTGGAGCCGCCGCTGCCCGACGTCGTGACCCGGCTCTCCGGGCTCGACGACAGCGGGTTCTCGCTGCCGGAGGCCGGCGACGCCCTCGACGGCGACCGGTTCGGCCCGCCCCAGCAGCACCTCGACGACCTCGTCAACCGCGGCTGGCTCGACGAGCTCGCGCCCGGGACGTTCCGGGTCGACCCGTTGGTGCGGGCCTTCGCCCTGCGGACGCCGGCCCCGGCACGCAGCCCGAGCACCGTCCCCGTCCTCCGTCCCTGTCCCGCTCTCGACCCGCCCCAGGAAGGTGCCCGATGACCACGTTCGACCAGATCGCTCCCACCCGCCCCCGACTCCAGCGCGACGTCCTCTTCACCGAGACCCCGCAGGGGGTGCTCTTCCACAACTCCAAGGGCGGCTTCCACCTCAACTCCGGCAGCGCCTACCGCTTCGCCTCGCTCGTGGTCCCGCACCTCGACGGGCGGGCCAGCGTCGCGGAGCTCGGCGGCGGGCTGGGCGAGGCCCAGCGCTCCATGATGGCGACCCTGGTGTCCTCGCTGCTCGAGCGCGGCTTCGCCCGCGACGTGGCCGCCACCGGCGGCGACCTCGAGCTCGACGACGCCGCGGTCACCGAGCGCTTCGGCGCCCAGCTCAACTACATCGACCACTACGTCGACGACGCGTCGCGCCGCTTCGAGCGGTTCCGCTCGGCCCGCGTGGCGGTGCTCGGCAGCGGTGACGTCGCCACCTGGTGCGTCCGGAGCCTGGTCCGCAACGGCGCGAGCACGCTCGTGGCGGACGTCGCGGGCGACACCGAGGTCGAGGCGACCGTCGCCGAGCTCGCGGCCGCGGGGGTCACCACCCTCGTGCAGCCCCTCGACGCCGGCACGGGGCCGCGCGGCTGGGCCGACCTGGGCGACGTCGACGTCGTCGTGGTCGCCGGCACCGGAGCGGTCGCCCAGGCCCACCGCCTCGAGGCCGAGGCCGAGGCCGGGGCCGCACCGTCCGGCGTGGTCGTGCTGCCGGCCTGGGTCATCGGTCGCCGCTCGGTGATCGGCCCGATCATCGAGCCCGGCAACCAGACCACGTGGGCCGGCGCCGTCCGCGCCCTCGGCCGCGGCCGCCAGGCCGACGAGGCGGCGGTCTGGGAGCAGGTCGCGCAGCCCGCCCTCGGCTCGCCCGTCGGGCCGGAGGGCCCGATGGCCGCGATGATCGGCAACCACCTCGCCTACGAGGTCTTCCGGGCCGTCACCGGCTGTCTGCCGGCCGAGACCCGGGGGGGCGTCATCATCCAGGACCTCGACTCGCTCGACGTCGTCGCCGAGGGCCTGCTGCCCGACCCGGCACTGCCGACGACGCGGCCGCTCGACCACGACGACACCCTCGACTGGACCCTCCTCGACCCGGCGTACGACGCCCACGCCCACGAGGGGGCAGCCGACGAGGACCCGGTCGCCGTCGCCCTCAACCAGCGCTCGCGGCTCGTGCAGCAGCACACCGGGCTGGTCCCGGAGTTCACCGACGACGCCTGGACCCAGACGCCGCTCAAGCTCAGCAGCGCGACCCTCTCGACCGGCCGTGACCGGACCGAGACCGTCGTCGTCGCCGACATCGACCACGTGGCCGCCGCGCGGCTGCGGGTGCTCGACCGGGTCGCCGTCCGGCACGCGGCCACCGCCCACACCCGGCCCACCCGCGGGCGCTCGCTCGCCGACGCGGTCGCCGTGGCGGCCCCCGAGACCGGCGAGCACACGGGCCACGCCGCCGGCGGCACCGTCGGTGCGGCCACCGTGCGTGCCCTGGCCCGGGCCGTGGCCCACCGTGCGGTCGTCGACGCCCTGCGCGGTGCCCCGGTGCACCGCGTCGACCTCGACGCCTGCCTGACCCAGGACGCCGTCCCGGGCACCCGCCGCGGCGCGGAGGTCACCTTCCTGCTGCGCTCGGCCGAGCTGCTCGGCGTCGAGCTCGAGGTGCTCGAGGTCGCCGCGCCCGCCGGGGCGGCCCGGGTCGCCCTCGTCCGCTCGCCCAACCACCGCGACGTCCACGCGGTGGCCGCGGCGCTCGACCTCCCCACCGCCGTCCGCGACGCCGTCGTGGCCGTGGTCGGCACCGTCCAGGCCCGCACGGACGCCGCCGGCCTCGGGAACGACGCCGAGCCCGCGTCGTGGAGCGTGGTCGAGCCGGTCGTGCCGGCCCTGGACCCGTGGACCCTCCAGGTGCGCGACGACGCCGGGACCCGGCCGACCGCGGGCACCTGGGACGAGTCGGTCACCCGGCTGGCGGTCTCCGGGCTGTCGCCCGTCGCGGTCCGCACGACCACCGCCGCGCTCGCGCCGGCCGGGGTCGAGACCGTCGCGGTCACGCTGGTCGAGGACGGCGCGGACCGATGACCATCACTCCGGCACGACCGGGCGTGGCGCCGCCCGACGAGCAGCGTCGGGCCCGGCCGCTGCCCGGGCTCGCCACCGCCGTCGCCGCCGTCGGTGCCGTCGGTGCCGGTGCCCGGCCGAGGACGGCGTGGCTCGGCCTCGACGACGCGTTCCGGGTCGCCCCGGACCTCGAGGACGCCGCCGGTCCGCCGGTCCTGGTGCACGACCGCCAGGCGCTCGTCGGTCCGATCCCCTCCGGTTCCGGCACGGCCTGCCCCACCTGCCTGGGCCGCCGCTGGCAGGCGGTGCGCCCCGAGACGCTGCGCACCGCGCTCGAGCTCGGCCACGGCGCCCGCCACGGCGTCGACGAGCCGTGGGCGAACCCGTTCGCCGACCTCACCGTGGCGTCGCTCGCTGCCCTGGTCGGGCCGCGGGCCGGCGCGCTGCACGCCGAGGTCCACGACGTCGACCTCGAGCGGCTCCACGTCGCCCGGCACGCCGTCGTCGCCGACCCCGAGTGCCAGACCTGCGGCGCGCTGCCCGAGGACGCGCCGTGGCAGCCCGAGCTCGCGGCGTCGCCGAAGACGGCGCCCGACAGCTACCGCGGCCGCTCGATCTTCGACTACGACCTCGACCTCGACGCCTACGCCAACCCGGTGTGCGGCGCCCTGGGGCCCGGCATCGTCCGCGACGTCACCTCGACGACGACGTCGGCCACGGTCGGCTGCCTCATGGTCCGGTCCGCCGAGTACCTGCGGGAGACGTTCTGGGGCGGGCACGACGACCGCTTCGACGTCAGCGCCCGGATCGGCGTCCTGGAGGGACTCGAGCGGGCCGCCGGGATGCGCCCCCGCGGCGTCACGACCGCGGTCACGGCCAGCTACCACGAGCTGGCGGGCGCCGACGGCGCGGGAGCGCTGGACCCGCGCACCTGCGGGCTCTACGACGACGCCTTCCACGCCGAGCACCCCTGGATCCACCGCTTCGACCCCGACCGGCCGATCCGCTGGGTCTGGGCCCACTCGCTGCGCGACGACCGTCCGGTCCTCGTGCCCGAGGTGCAGGCCTACTACCACATCCCCGGCCAGGAGAACCGGTTCGTGCAGGAGAGCTCCAGCGGCTGCGCGACGGGGGCCAGCCAGGTCGAGGCGATCTGGTTCGGGCTCCTCGAGGTCCTCGAGCGCGACGCCTTCCTGCTCGGCTGGTACGGCGGACGCCCGCTCCCGGAGATCGACGTCTCGAGCAGCGCCAACCTGTCCACCCGCGCCACCGTCGAGCGGCTCGCGCTGCACGGCTACCGCGCCCGCTTCTTCGATGCCCGGGTCACCTTCCCGGTGCCCGTGGTCATCGGCGTCGCCGAGCGGGTCGACGGCGGCATGGGCCGGCTGTGCTTCGGCGCCGGCGCCTCGCTCGACCCGGAGGTCGCGATCGAGGGCGCGCTGTGCGAGATCGCCACCGACGCCCCCAACAGCCAGCTCCGCTGCACCAACCACGAGCCGCGCCTGCGGGCCATGGTCGACGACTTCGCCCACGTCCAGTCCTTGCACGACCACCCGCTGCTGCACGGCATCCCGGAGATGCGGGGGTACTCCGACTTCCTGCTCGCCGAGCAGCCGACCAGCACCGTCCACCAGCGCTTCGAGGTCGACCGGCCGCGGCCGCGCCCCTCGCTCGACCTGCGGGCGGACCTTGGCACGGTCCTGGACCTGGTCACCGACGCCGGCTTCGACGTGCTGGTCGTCGACCAGACGATGCCCGAGCAGCGGGCCCTGGGCCTGCACACGGTGAGCGTGCTGGTGCCCGGGCTGCTGCCGCTCGACTTCGGCTGGTCGCGCCAGCGGGCGCGCTCGCAGCCCCGGATGCTCACCGCCCGCCACCGGGCCGGCCTCGACGACCGCGACCTGACGCCCGAGGAGCTCACCCCGGCGCCCCACCCCCTGCCCTGACCCCCGCACCACCTGCCGACACCCCAGGAGAACGCGATGACGACCTTCGCGCACGACTACACCGAGCAGATCCTGCACCGTGGACGGGTCTTCATGGATCCCGTCGACTTCGTCCCGAACTGGACCGACAAGCCGCGCAAGCAGAAGTTCTACCCCGACGCCGACCGGCTCCCGCTGGGCACGGCGCCCTACCCGGCCGACGCGAGCGTCGACGCCGGCCTGCACGGCGAGGAGACCCACCGCCTCGGTCACGACCTCGACACCCTCGGCGCGCTGCTCCAGGACTCCTACGGGCTCTCGGGTCGCCGGCTCGGGATCCAGGCCAACACCGACCTCGGCGGCCTGCCCTGGTACGTCGACGCCAACTGGTCGCGCGGCACGGCCTCCGGTGGCGGCCTCTACCCCGTCGCCATCTACCTGGTCGCCGGTCCCTCCTCCGACCTGGTGCCCGGCATCTACCACTACTCGCCCTCGCACCACGCCCTGCAGCGCCTGCTCGTCGGCGACGTCAGCGGCGACGTCCGCGCCGCGCTGGGCGGGCGTTGCGACGACACCGACACCTTCCTCGTGCTCGGCATCAAGTACTGGCAGAACGCCTTCAAGTACAACAGCTTCAGCTTCCACGCCGTGACCATGGACGTCGGCACCGTGCTCGGCACCTGGCGGCTGTGGAGCCGGGCGCGGGGAGCGGCGGTCGAGCCGCACCTGTGGTTCGACGAGCCCGCCCTGGCCCACCTGCTCGGCGTCGAGCCGACGCTCGAGGGCATCCACGCCGTGGTGCCGCTCGGCGGTCCCGGTGCCGTCACCACCGCCGCCCCCACCGGCGCGCGGGTCGCGGTGCGTGACCACGAGAAGTCCCGGGTCAGCTTCGGGTTCGAGGCGGTCGAGACGATGCAGGCCGAGACCCAGGCCGGGTGCCTCGACGTCCCGACGCCGGCGTCGCTGGACGCGGCGCGGCCCACCTTCCCGGCCCCGGACGACGGGTCGCTGGTCGCGCTGCCACCACCGCGGCCGATGCCCGCCGACGTCCGGGCGGCCCTGCGCGAGCGCCGCAGCAGCTTCGGGCGCTTCCAGGGCGACCCGATGCCCGCCGAGGACCTCGGCGCGCTGCTGGCCGCCGGCCAGGCCGGTGCGGTCGCCAGCGAGGCGACCCCGACGAGCGAGGGGTCCCGGGGCATCACGACGCTCTACGCGTTCGTCAACCACGTCGACGGCGTCGCCCCCGGCGCCTACCGCTACCACCCGGCCGAGCACGCGCTCGAGCCGGTCGTGGCCGGCCCCCAGGGTCGCTTCCTGCAGGACAACTACTTCCTGTCGAACTACAACATGGAGCAGGCCGGCGCCGTGATCGTGCCGACCGTGCGCACCCACGCCGTGCTCGACGCCGTCGGCTCGCGGGGCTACCGCCTCGTCAACGCCACCATCGGCGCGGTCTCGCAGGCCACCTACACCGCGGCCGCCGCGCTCGACACCGGCTGCGGCGTGGCCCTCGGGTTCGACAACATCTCCTTCATCGAGCTCCTGGGCCTGGAGGAGTCGGGCGAGAAGCCGCTGCTCGTGATGGCCGTGGGCCGCGAGCGCGGTGCCGAGGGCGACTTCGGCTCCTCGCTCGTCCCGGCGCACGTCGAGGCGGGTGCGTGATGACCGCGACCTACGACGCCGACGTCGCCACCCGCGCGCTGCTCCGACGCACCCTGCGCCCCGGCCTGGCGCCGATGGCCCTGGCCCGCATCGGCGGCCTGCCCGTCGACGTCCTCCACGCCCTGCGCGACGAGGTCGCCACGGCCTGGGCGACGTCCGTGCTGGCCCTCGAGATGTCGGTCTCCGCCCTGGCCACCGGCCTCAGCGACGCCCTGCACCCGCTCGTGGGTGACAACGCCGACCAGGAGCAGCGTCGCTTCCTGGTCAACCTGCGCCGCCGCGTCTTCCGCGGCCAGCCCCTCGCCGACCCGGCCGCCGACATCGCGCTCGTCGCCGGGCTGCACGCCGGCACCGGCCGCCTCCTCGAGCAGTGGCACCTGGCCGAGCGCGCCCTCGTGGCGCGGGTCGCCGCCGGCCCCGGCATCGTCGACGCCGACGTCGCCGCCAGCCGGGTCGCGCTGCAGCAGCTGGCCGATCGGCCCGAGCTCCGTGCCGGCGTCCTCGTGGCGTCGCCCCCGCTGTCGAACCAGCTCGGCGGGTTCCTGCGGATGCCGCCGGAGAAGGTCGACAAGAAGCGCCGCAAGCTCGAGCGCTCCGTGCTGTCCTACGTCGGTCGCACGGTGGTCAAGCCGAGCCCGTTCGGCACCTTCACCCCGGTGCAGGTCGCCACGTTCGGCGCCGACGGCGCCGGGACCGACGGCTACCCGATCGACTCCGCGACCCGCTCGCGCGTGCGGCTCAACGTGGCCGTCCTGAACCGCATCTGCCGGCTGGTCCTCGACGACGCCGACAAGCGCGCCGACCTCCCGGTGGCCGCCACGGCCGGCTGGGTCCACGACGACGACCGGATCCGCTACGTGCGGCGCTGGATCGAGGGCGGCGAGGAGCAGCAGGCCGTCACCTTCGACGCCGTCACCGACAAGCTGTTCTTCCTGCGCAACGGCGAGGCGCTCGACGAGCTCCTCGACCTGCTCGGCGGTGCCGACCCGGCCCCGACGTTCGCCACCGTCGCCGCCTGGCTCGCCGTGCGGCACGACGCCGACCTCGAGGCCAGCGAGTCCTACCTCGCCGCGCTGCTGCGCCTCGGCCTCGTCGAGGTGCCCGGCCTCCAGGTGCCGGTGCACGCCGCCGACCCGGTCGCCGCGCTCGCCGAGGTGCTCCGCACCCTCGTGACGCTCGGCCCCGGCGGCACCGCGGACCCGGTGGCCTGGGCCGTCGCGATCGGCGACCGCCTCGACGACGTGCGGGCCCGCCTCGCCGACTACGCCGAGGCCGACGTCGCCGGCCGCGCCGTCGTGCTGTCCGAGGTGCGCGCGATAATCGCCGAGGTCTTCGCCACCCTCGGCGACGACTCCCCGGACGCCGTGCCGCAGACCCTCGTCTACGAGGACTGCGTCGCCGGGCCCGACCCGATCGTCCTCGACGAGGAGAGCTGGGACCGCGACGTCCTGGAGCCCCTGCGTGCCGTCGACCCGTTGCTGCGCGCCTGGGACGTCACCCTCGCGCAGCGCCTGACCTTCCAGGCCTACTTCGTGGCCCGGTTCGGTGTCGGTGGGCGCGCGGAGGACCTCCTGGAGCTGCTGCACGACTTCTCCGAGGACTTCTTCGAGCAGTACCAGACCATGTCCGGGCAGCGGAAGGCCTACGGCGACGACGGCAGCTACCAGCCGGAGATCAACTGGCTGCGCTCCGAGGACGTCGACCGTCTCGACACCGCACGGGTCGCCCTCACCGAGGCGCTCCGCGACGCCTACACGGGTCAGGAGCTCGCCGAGGAGGTCGTGATCACCCCCGAGGTGGTCGCCACCGTGGCCGAGCACACCGGGCGGCTGCCCTTCGGGGACGAGCCCCGCAGCCACCTCGTGCAGCTCGTGCCCCAGCCGGGCGGGTCGCCGCGGGTCGTGCTCAACCAGGGGTACGGCGGGCTGCACTTCCCGTTCAGCCGCTTCGCCTACGCCTTCGACGGCACCGACGGCACCGCCGACCTGACCACCGGGCTGCGGGAGCGCGCCCGGGACGCCGCCGCCGACGGCGTCGTGCACGCCGAGATCACCGGGGGACCGGTCACCAGCAACCTCAACCTGCACGACCGGCTCACCGACCACGAGATCGTGTGCCCCGGCGAGCAGAGCTCGGTCCCGACCGAGCAGCAGATCCACCTCGACGACCTCTACGCGGTGCACCTGCCCGACGAGGGCCGGGTGGCGCTGCGCTCGCGGCGCCTCGACGTCGAGGTGGTGCCGACCTACCTCGGCTACCTGATCCCGCTGGCGCTGCCCGAGATCCCGCGCTCGATGCTGCTGTTCGCCCAGACGTCGATGAGCCAGTTCGACCCGTGGGGCGGGCTGCCCGCCGCACCCGTCGACGACGGCGTCGGCTACCGGCCGCGCGTGAGCTGCGGCAACGTCGTCCTGCGCCGCCGCTGCTGGGCCGTCGGTGCCGCCGACCTCCCGGTCGGCGCGCACGTCGCGGCCCCGACCGACGACGCCACCCGGCTGCTCACCTGGCAGCGCTGGCGCGCGACGCACCGGATGCCGCGCCAGGTCTTCGTCAAGACCCAGGTGGCCTCCGGCTTCCGCGGGGCGGGCAGCTCGAAGCCGATGTACGTCGACTTCGGCAGCGTCCTGTCGCTGCAGGCGCTCGAGGGCGTCCTGGAGCAGGAGGCACTCGTCCTGTTCACCGAGATGCTGCCCGACCTCGACGCAGCACCGGGCCGCTCCGCCGACGGACGCCACGTCGTCGAGCTCGCCATCGAGCACCAGCCCCGCCCCACGTCCGAGAAGCACGCCCAGCCCGAGAGGACCACGTCATGACCACCCTCACCGCCGAGCCGACCCGGGACACCGACGACCAGCCGGGGGAGTGGCTGGCCATGCACGTCTACTACGCCGCCAACCCGCAGCCCCTGCTCACCCGGTGCATCCGCGACGTCTTCGCCGAGCTCACCGAGCGCGACCTGCTCGACGGCTACTTCTTCATCAACTACTGGCTCGAGGGGCCGCACGTGCGGATGCGGCTCAAGCCGCGTCGCGCCGCGGACACCGAGCTGGTCAAGGAGCTCGCCGAGCGGCGGGTGCGGGAGTACCTCGCCCGCCGTCCGGCCCTCTACGACGTCGACACCGGCTTCCTGGGCGACCTGTACCAGCAGCTGTTCTCGATGGAGTTCAGCGAGGACGAGAAGCAGGCCTACCTGGCCGAGGACGGGACGATGAACCTGCGTCCCAACAACGACCTCGCCTACCTGCCCTACGAGCCCGAGAACGGCAAGTACGGCGGTCCGGCCGGCGTCGAGCTGGCCGAGTGGCACTTCCAGCACTCCTCCGACCTGACGATCGAGCTGCTGCGCACCAACAACCTGCACCTGCGCTCGGTCCTGCTGGGCACCTCGGCGCAGCTGATGATGGTGATGGCGGCGTCGTTCCTCGACGACCGTGACGAGCTGGCCACCTTCCTGCGGCGCTACCACGACTTCTGGCAGTCGCACTTCGCCGGCACCGACTTCATCGCCGACGAGGAGTACGCCACCGGCTTCGCCGACAACGTCGAGCGGATGGGCGGGCTGTTCGACCGGGTGCGCTCCGCGGTGCAGCGCGACGCCCTCGACGAGCTGCCGCCGCACCTGGCCGGCTGGGCCGCGCACTGCCGCGAGCTGCGCGGGCGGGTCGCCGAGCTGGCCCGCGCGGGACGCCTGACCTTCGGGTCCTGGGACCGGACCCGGACGACGGTCGTCACGGAGCCCGGCGAGGCGCTGGTGATCCTGCTGTCGCCGTACCTGCACATGACCAACAACCGCCTGCACGTGACGATCCGCGACGAGGCCTACCTCGCCTACCTGCTGGGTCGGGTGCTCACCGACGGCACGCCGACATGACCAGCCTCGCCGACCGTCGCGCCGACGTCGACAGCGCCGCCCCGGCGTTCCTCGACGCCCGGCCGGTGCTCCGCGCCGACCTCCAGGTCAGCGACCGGGTGTGGCACGGCCCGCGCGCGGTGCGGCTGGTGCGCGACCCGGTGACCGACCGGACCCACGAGATCGGCCTGCGTGAGCACTTCCTGCTCACCCGGCTCGACGGGAGCAGCACCCTGGCCCGGATCGGCCGCGAGTACGAGAGCGAGCTCGGCCAGACGATCGACGCGACCGGCTGGCAGCAGCTGCTCGGGCTCGCCCACGCCCGGGGGATGCTCGTCCTCCCCGGCGCCGAGCCGCTCCCGGAGACCACCGCCACCACCACCTCGACCCGGTCGGGACGCCGGTGGAGCGGGTCGGTGCTCAAGGGCGAGGTCGCCGTCGTCCGCGACGGCCAGGCGGTCACCGCACGACTGCTCGGGGTCCTGTCCCCGCTGCGCCACCTGCCCACCGGTCCCGCCGTCCTGGCGGTCCTCGCCGGCCTGGCCACGATGCTCGGCGTGCTCGCCGCCGACCTGCCGGCCCTGCTCGACGGGCTCGGCGACGCCGTCACCCGGCCCGGGCTGGTCGTGGCCACGGTGGCGGTGCTCTGGGTGAGCGGCGCGCTGCACGAGCTCGGGCACGGCCTGGTGGCCCGGGCGCACGGCGGCACCGTCCGCGAGCTCGGCATCAGCTGGCGCCTCCCGCTGCTGATCCCGTTCTGCCGCGTCGAGGACTACCGCTACCTGCCCGGACGACGGGCCCGGCTCGCCACGGCCGGCGTCGGCTGCGTGGTCAACCTCGCGGTGCTGGTGCCGTTCGCGATCGCCTGGTGGGCCACGTCGCCGGACGCCGCCGTCCGCCCGTTCCTCGCCGCGGTGCTGGTGCTCGGCACCGTCCTGGCCCTCGTCAACCTGGTGCCGCTGGCGCCGCTGGACGGCTACGTGCTGCTCACCCACGCCACCGGCACCCTCGGTCTCACCGCCGCCAGCCAGGGGTACGCGACGCTCGCCGTCAGCGCCCGCCTCGGCGGCCGCCGCGCCACCGACCAGCGGCTCGCGGTGGCCCGCTACCCGCGGGGCCTGCGCCGGCTCTACGCCGCCTACGCCCTCGCCTCGCCGCTGATCGTCCTGGCCTGCGCCGCCCTCGCGGTGTGGGTGGCGGCCTCCCTGATCCCGGACGCCGCCGGCCCCTGGCAGTGGGCCGGCCCCCTCGCCCTCGCCGTCCTGGTCGTCGCCGGCCTCGCGACCACCCAGCGGAGCCGGACGTGAACCCCGCCGCGGCACCGGACCCCCGGCCCGCCCGACAGCCTGCCCGACAGCCCGCCCGACAGAAGGAGCCCACGATGAGCACCACCAGCATCGACCGACCCGCGGTCGACCCCGCGGACACGACGCAGGACGTCGCCATCCAGGTCCGCGGCGTGCGCAAGTCCTACGGCGACCGGGAGGTGCTGCGCGGCATCGACCTCGCGGTCCGACCCGGCGAGTTCTTCGGCATCCTCGGCCCCAACGGCGCCGGCAAGACCACCCTGATCGAGATCATCGAGGGGCTGCGCCGGCCCGACAGCGGGGACGTCGAGGTGCTCGGCGCCTCGCCGCACCGGCGCCGCTCGGGCCTGCTGCGCCGCGTCGGCGTCCAGACCCAGAAGGGCGCCTTCTTCACCCGGCTCACCGCCCGCGAGCACCTGCTCACGATGGCCTCGCTGTACCGCGTGTCGCCGGGCCAGGCCGACCGCACCCTCGCGCTCGTCGGCCTGACCGGGCAGGGCGGCGTCCGGGTCGAGAAGCTCTCCGGCGGGCAGAAGCAGCGCCTGGCCATCGCCGGCGCCCTGGTGCACGAGCCGGACGTGATCTTCCTCGACGAGCCGACCGCCGCCCTCGACCCCCAGGCGCGACGCGACCTGTGGACGGTGCTGCGCGACCTGCGCGCCCAGGGCCGCACCATCATCTACACCACCCACCACCTCGACGAGGCCGAGGCGCTGTGCGACCGCGTCGCCATCCTGGTCGCCGGCGAGATCCGGGCCCTCGACACCCCGCACCTGCTGAAGGCGTCGAGCCACGGCCTGGGCCAGGTGCGCGTGCCGGTCGGCCGGCTCGACCCCGCCCGCGGCGCCGACCTGGTCGGCGTCGTCGGGATCCGCACCGAGGGCGGCGCGCTCGTGCTCGAGACCGAGCGGCCCAGCGACGTCCTGCTGCAGGTCAGCGAGATCTGCGCCCTCGACGGCGTCGAGACCCGCACCCCCAACCTCGAGGACGTCTACCTCGAGCTGACCGCAGACCAGCCCGAGCACACCAGCCAGCACACCAGCGAGCACCCCAGCCAGCACGAGGAGGCCGTCCGATGAGCACCGCCACCCTGGATCCCGACACCACGACCGGCACGTCCGGCGAGGGCCCGACCCGGGTCTTCCCGACCCTGGTCTCCGCGCACCGCCGCGCGGCCGCGCGCGACGTCACCACGATCTTCTTCACCTTCGCGTTCCCGCTGATCTTCCTGCTGCTCTTCGGGTCGATCTTCAGCGGCCAGGACGTCGAGGAGTCCGGCAAGAGCTACATCCAGTACATCGCACCGGGCGTGCTCACCTGGGGCGTCGCGAACGCCGCGGTCTTCTCGATCGCCTTCGCGCTCATGCAGTGGCGCGAGAGCGACCTGCTGCGCATCATCCGGATGACGCCGACCCGGGTCGGCACGCTGCTCTCCTCGAAGCTCGCGATCGCGCTCGTCATCGCCCTGGTGCAGACCGCGCTGTTCGTCGGCGTCGCGATGGTCCCGTTCTTCGGGCTCCGCCCCGCGGCCTCCTCGTGGGAGGCCCTGCCGCTGCTGGCCCTGGGCGTCGTGACGTTCTTCGCGCTCGGCGCCGTGATCGGCTCGGTGACCAACACCGCCGAGTCGGTGGCCGCCGTCAGCAACGTCATCATGCTGCCGATGGCGTTCCTGTCGGGCTCGTTCTTCCCGCTCGACATGATGCCGGACTGGCTGCAGAAGGTGGCGCAGGTCTTCCCGCTCTACTACCTCAACGACGGGGTCGGCCACGCGCTCAACGGCACCGGCTCGACGTCCGACGTCCTGCTCTCGCTGGGCGTGCTGGCCGGCTTCGCGGTCGTCTTCGCCGCGGTCGCCGTCAAGGTCTTCAGGTGGAGCAATGACTGAGCTGCTGGAGCCGCCGACCGCCGGGGTCGCCACGCTCCCCGTCGACGAGGTCGTCGCAGCGTTGCGGGCCCGGCTCGTCGCGCCCGACGGCGGGCCGGTCGGCGTGGTGGCCCTCGGTGCCCGCGGTGTCCAGGACGACCCCGCGGACGCCGTCCGCGCGCCGGCGCTGGTGCACGTCACCGGGGAGGCCGTGCTGGTCGGGCCCTGGGGCGACGCCGACGGCGCGTGCGGCCAGTGCCTCGGGATCCGGTGGCAGCGCCTGCGCACCCGGTCCGAGCGCGAGGCGCTCGAGCACGGCAAGGTGCCGGAGCCGCTCGGCAGCTGGCCCGTCCTCACCGACTTCCTCGTCGCCGCCGTCCAGGCCCAGGTCTCGCTCGCGCGGGTCCGGGGGCCGGAGCCGTCGCCGTGGGGATCGGGGTGGCAGCGCCCCGCCGACCTCCGGCAGCGCCAGGTGACGCGGATCGACCTCGAGACGCTGGGCCTGCTCACCGTGCCGGTGCTGCGGGAGCCGACCTGTCCGTCGTGCGGCCCCGACGGCGTCGACGACCCGCTGGCGGCCGGCGACCTCGCCGAGCAGCCCAAGCCGCGACCCGACGTCTACCGCACCCGCGGCATCGACGACCTCGACCTGCCCTCGGCGGCCCTGGCCAACCCCGTCGCGGGGGTGATCGGCACCAAGACGTGGCTCAACCACCTCTCGCCGACCACCGCCCCGGTCGCCGGCGGCGGGTTCGTCCGCGGGTACGCCGGCCTGGTCGACGTCACGTGGAGCGGCCAGGGCGCGTCGTACGACCGCAGCCGCACCCTGGCCTTCGTCGAGGGCCTCGAGCGCTACGCCGGCACCCACCGGCGCCACGGCCGCGAGGTCGTGGTGGCGTCGTACGACGACGTGCGCGACCACGCGGTGCACCCGCTGTCGTGCGGCGACTACGACCCGGCGACCTACGCCGAGGAGTCGCTCCTCGACCCGTTCGACCCCTCCCGCCCGATCCCGTGGGTCTGGGGCCGGTCGCTCACCCACGACCGGGCGGTCCTGGTGCCGTCCCGGCTCGTCTACTACAGCGCCGGCGTTGCGGCCGACAACTTCGTCTTCGAGTGCTCCAACGGCTGCGCCACCGGCAGCAGCCGCGAGGAGGCGACCCTCTTCGGGCTGCTCGAGCTGCTGGAGCGCGACGCGTTCCTGCTCGCCTGGTACGGCGGCCTCGACCTGCCGCGGATCGACCTCGACGACCTCGACGACCCGCGGATCAGCGCGATGCGCGCCCGCGCCGCGCTGCTCGGCTACGACCTGCACGTGCTCGACAACCGGATCGACATCGACGTCCCGGTGATCACCAGCGTGGCCGTGCGGCCGGACGGGTCGATGGGCACGCTGTCGCTGGCGGCCGGGGCGAGCCTCGACCCTCGCGAGGCGGTCGAGGCGGCCCTGTCGGAGACCCTCACCTACCTGCCGCACCTGCCGAACCAGGCGCGGGAGGGTGAGGTCGAGCTGCGCGCGATGATGGCCGACTACGGGCTGGTGCGCCACCTCACCGACCACGCCCGGATGTTCGGGATGCCCGAGATGGGCGTCCACACCCAGCGCTACGTCGCGCCCCGGTCGAGCACCACGTTCGGCGCCGCCTTCGGCGGCCACCTCGACCGGGCCGGGCGCAGCGACCTGCGCGAGGACGTCGCGGACGTCGTCGACCGGATCGCCGCGGCCGGTCACGAGGTGGTGGTGGTCGACCAGACCTCGCCCGAGCAGGCAGCGGCCGGGCTGCACACCGTCGCCACGCTCGCGCCCGGGCTGCTGCCGATCGACTTCGGCTGGAACCGGCAGCGCGCCCTGCGCATGCCGCGGCTGCGCACGGCCCCGGCCCGCGCCGGTCTCGTCGACCACGTCCTGACCGACGAGGAGCTGGTGCGGGTCCCGCACCCCTTCCCCTGACCGACCGCACCACCCAGCACGGCCCCCGGCTCCTCGCCGGGGGCCGTGCTCGTGCGCCGGGGCGGTGGCGCCGTCGGCTCGGCCGGCCGCCGCCGCGCCGCCCCCACCCGTGCAATTGCCGCAGATTGCTCGGCTCGTCGCCGCGGAGCTGGCCAGATCGCGGCAATTGCGCGCCACCGCAACCATCTCGCCCCCGCCCGCGCAATTGCCGCAGATTGCTCAGCTCGTCGCCGCGGAACTGGCCAGATCGCGGCAATTGCATCGCTCCGCCGCCACCACCACGTCGTCGTCCGCGCAGGAAAAATGCCACGAAGGGCCTGTCCCGTAGGACAGGCCCTTCGTGCGTGGAGACTCGACTCAGGCCGAGCAGCTCGTGGTCGAGGTCGTCGACGAGCAGGTAGAGGTCGAGGAGGAGCTGGTGCAGCCCGCGAGGACCATCTCGGCGTCGTCGGCGTAGTCGGCGATCTCGAAGGTGTCGGCCTCGAGGGCGACGAGCTCGCGGTTCAGGGAGTTGTTGATCATGTCGATTCTCCTTCAGGTGATGTTCCCGGTGTTCCGGGTTGTCGTTCTGACAAGGAGTACGTTGCCGGGTCGGGCGTGCAGGTCCGGTGCAGGTGCGGGGCAGCCCGCGGGCAGCGCGGACACACGCCGATGACCGGCCTGTGTCAGGTCGGTGTCACCGTGGCGAGCCCGCGCACGGCGGCCGTGAGGGCGTCCGTGCCGGTCCGGATCGCCACCTCGGCGTCCGGCGCGAAGCGCGGCGAGTGGTTGGGGACCTGGGCGGCGAGCCGCGCTCCGGCGTCGCCCTCGACCGCGGCCCAGTCGGCGGTCGCGACGCTGCCGAGCATCCAGTAGACGAGGCGCACGTCGGGGCACCCGTGCAGGTCGGCGCCGGCGCCGCCGAGCACGCCGACGTCCTCGGTCGCCATCGACGGCACCCAGCCGATCACGGCGCCCGCCCCGAGCGCCTCGCGCTGCGCGGCGGCGACGGCGCGGGCGGTGGCCGGGTCGCTGGCGGTGACCTCCGAGGCGGCGGTCCGGACGACGTCCGGTGCGGTCGGGTACCCGGAGGCGTCGGCCTCGGCCCGCACGATCCGGCGGACGGCGGCCTCGAGCCGGTCGAGCGCCGCGGTCGTCATCGCGCGCACCGAGACCTCGAAGCCGACACCCTCGGGCACGACGTTCGCCGGCGCGGGCGCGTCGAAGCCGCCGACGGACACGACCGCCGGCTCGGCCGGCCCCGTCTCGCCGGCCACGAGGGCCTGGAGCCGGAGCACGATCGCGGACGCCGTCACGACGGGGCTGAGCGTGCCGGTGCCGCCGGCGGCGTGGCCCCCGGTGCCGTGCAGGGTGACCTGCAGGGTGCGGCTGCCGGCCAGGAGCGGTCCGGCGCCGTGCGCGACGTACCCGGCCGGGAACGGCGCGAGGTGCTGGGCGAGGAGGACGTCGGGCCGCCACCGGTCGTAGACGCCGTCGGCCGCCATCGCCCGCGCGCCCGACAGGGTCTCCTCGGCGGGCTGGAGCAGCACCAGCACGGTGCCGGACCACGACGCCCGGTCGGCGGCCAGCTCGCTCGCCGCCGCGACGACGCACGTGAGGTGGAGGTCGTGGCCGCACGCGTGCATCACGCCCGGCTGCTCGCTCGACCAGGACACCCCGGTCTCCTCGGTCACCGGGAGCGCGTCGAGCTCCGCGCGCAGCGCCACCACCGGGCCCGGGCCGTTCGCGAGCGCGGCCACGACACCGTGACCGCCGACGCCGGTCCGGACGTCGAGGCCGGCGTCCCCGAGCAGCGCGGCCAGGGTCGCGGCCGTGCGTTCCTCGTGCCCCGACAGCTCGGGGTGGCGGTGCAGCAGCTGGTAGAGCTCGAACGGCTTCGGCGACGGCATGGCGTGATCCTGCCCGACCCGGTGCACGGGTCACCCGGTCGCGTCTGGGAGCGTGACGAGCGTGGTTGACCTCGAGCGCACCCGGGACCTGTTCATGGTGGCCGCCATCTTCGGCACCTTCGGCTTCGCCTGGGCCGGGTGGGCGCAGGAGGCACCCCCGCCGCGGCTGCGAGCGTTGCTCGGCGCGCTCGGGGCGGCCTCGCTGCTGGTCGGGGTCGCCGGCGGGCTGCTCGCCTGGCAGAACTGGGACGAGCCGTCGTCGTTCTCCGGTGCCGACGACGGCATCCGGTTCGGGATCGTCGTCGGCGTCGAGGTGGTGCTGTGCCTGGTGGGCTCGGCGGTGCTCGCCGCCCGCAGGCGGACCGGCCTGGTCGCGGCCTGGGTGTCGCTGGTCGTCGGCGTCCACTTCGTGCCGCTGGTGTTCCTCTTCGACAACCAGACGCTGCTCGTCCCGGCCGCCGCGATGGTGGTGTCGGCGGTCCTGGCCTGGCGCCGCGCTCCCGCGGTCGGGTCCCCCGACGGTGCCGGACGGCTGGCGGCGAGCGCCGTCACGGGCCTGGTGAACGCGCCCGTGCTGCTGCTCACCGCCGCGGCCAACCTGGTGCTCGGCCTCGCCTCGTCGTGATCCACGGGGCCCTCGTGGTGCGATCACCACCTGATCGGGTGGGCGCCGCGGTGCCCGCCCCGACGTAGCGTGGCGGCATGACCGAATCGAACACCCATTCGACCGACGACGTCCTCGGCGGCGAGCAGCCCGGCACCACGGAGAAGGACCCCCAGGACTGGGCCACCGGCGACGAGCCGATGACCGGGGCCCAGCGCAGCTACCTCGACACCCTGGCGCGCGAGGCCGGCGAGACGATCTCGGCCGACCTCACCAAGGCCGAGGCGTCCGAGCACATCGACCGCCTGCAGGCGGCGACGGGTCGCGGCGCCGACTCCTGATCAAGCGAACTTCGAGAAAGTTCGGCGATTCTGCTGCACACGCCGCTCGGCATGTCGTATTCTTCACCTCAGAAGCCCGCTGGAGACCCGAGACTCCGGCGGGCTTCTTCTATTTCCCGGCACCGCCCGGTCCTCCCGGGTGTCTCGGATGGCCGTCACGGACCGTGCCGGGCGGCCGGAGGGGTGGCGCGGCCCGCACGATGGCGGCGGCCGGCACCCACGTCTGTCGGACGTACGGTCCGTCCTGTCGGGCCGGGGTCCCGACCGAGGCGGTGACGACCCACCCCTCCCACGTGCCGTCGCGGGCCCGGCGCCAGCCGAGCAGCAGCCCCGGCGAGCGGCGGTCGCCCCACACCTCGACGCCCGTCACCCACACGTGCTCGGCGCGGGGGTGCAGCATGGGAGAAGAATAGAACGTGTGTTCGACCGTGGCGACCGCGGCGGCGACCCCGGCGGCTGCCACCTGTGCGGGTGGGTGCGTCCGGGGCCGACGCGCGGCACCGTGGGACCCGACGCCGGCGCCGCCGGTGCGGACCGACCAGGAGCTGCATCACCATGGGCGACACCTCAGACCTCGCCGGGTCCGACCGGCGCCCGCCGTTCCTGGCCAGCGTCGGCGGCTTCCTCCGCCCCGGTCGTGACACCGCCCGTGAGGGCGCCGCCGGCAGCACCCTCCTGGCGGGCGTCGCCGGCGCGGCGGTGCTGGTCGCCGTCGTCGTCGCGCGCCGCCGCTCCCGCTAGGACCGGACGGCGCTCGCGACCGTCGCCGCCTCGGGCTCGGCGGCGGCCTGCGGTCCGGTGACGACGTGCGTGCGGGCCTTGACGACCGGCACGAAGACCGCGACCAGCGCGGCGAGCGCCGAGGTCACGACCAGGACCGTGAAGCCGTTGGTGTAGCCGGCCTCGACCGGCAGGCCGTCGGGCCGCGCGTTGGCGGTCACGACGCTGGCCAGCACGGCGCTGCCGAGCGCGCCGCCCACCGTGCGGATGTTGGCGTTCATCCCGCTGGCGACCCCGGTCTGCGACTGGGGCACGGCGTCGACGATCAGGTTCGACAGCGCTGCGAACGCGAGCCCGAACGCGAGGCCGAGGAGGGTCGTCTCGGCGACGACCAGCCACAGGTGGTCGTGGGCGACGACGAGGCCGAGCGTGCCGATCGAGGTGAGCGTCGCCCCGGCCACCAGCACCGCCTTCGAGCCGAAGCGCGCCGCGAGCCGGCCCGAGAAGATGCCGGCCAGGAAGGTCGCGACGGTCTGCGGCAGGAGCAGCAGGCCCGACTGGGTCACCGTGGCACCGAAGCCGTAGCCGGTGAGCTCGGGGGTCTGCAGGAACTGGGGGAGGAAGGCGAACATCGAGTACATCCCCATGCCGAACAGCAGGGCGACGAGGTTGACGGTCCAGACCGTGGGGATCCGCATCATCCGCATGTCGATGAGCGGGCTGTCGCTGCGCGCCTCGGCCCACACCCACACGGGCAGCGCGACGGCGGTCGCGACGAAGAGCCCGATGGTCACCGGTGAGGCCCAGCCCCAGCTGTGCCCCTGGCTCACGGCGAGCAGCAGGGTGACCAGCCACGTCGACATGAGCAGCGCGCTCGTGACGTTGATCCGGCCGGGCGTGCGCTCGGGGGACTCCGGCACGTACAGGTGGGCGGCCAGCGCGGCGAGCACGGTCATGATCATCGGCAGCCAGAACAGCCAGTGGTAGCTGAGCGCGTCGACGATCGGGCCGGCCAGCACCAGGCCGAAGCCGCCGCCGACGGCCAGCAGCGCCGCCGACGTCCCGACGGCCCCGGCGACCTTGTCGCGCGGGAACTCGTCGCGGATGATCCCGAAGGTCAGCGGCAGGACGCCGCCGCCGATGCCCTGGATCGCCCGCGCCACGATGAGCACGCCGATCGAGGGGGCCAGCGCGGCCAGCAGCGAGCCGACGGCGAGGGCGGACAGGGCGAAGACGAGCATCCGCTCCTTGCCGACCTTATCGCCGATCCGGCCGATGATCGGCGTGCAGACCGACGCCGAGAGCAGGTAGGCGGTGAGCACCCACGTGACCGTCGCCTGGTCGGTGTCGAGCGCCGCCTCGATGGTCGGGAGCACCGGGTTGACCATCGACTGCAGCAGCGAGAACGCCGCCACGCCGGCGCAGAGGACCACGAAGGTCACCCGGTAGTCGGTGCGCTGGTGCGTGCCTGCCATGGAGGAGTCCTGTCGGTGGTCGTGCCGGTAGCGACGTCTCGTCGACGTGGCGAGCGCGCAACCCGTTGCAGCAACGGTGGCCGCGGTCTTGTTCCGAGGCACCGGTCACACCCGCGGTGGCGGACGCCGCCGTCCCACCCGGCCGGGCGGGCGCGTCGGGGTGAGCCGTGGCTGCGGCGGGCGTCGCTAGCGTCGACCGGACAGGTCCGACGACGCGCGAGGAGCGAGACGATGAGCACCGACGAGACGACCCGACTGGCCGACATGGTGAAGGACATCCCGATCGCGATGCTCACCACGCACGACGCGCACGGCCAGCTCGTGGCCCGGCCGATGAGCCACCAGCAGGTCGAGGACGACGTCGACCTGTGGTTCCTCACCCGCCGCGACGCGCACCTGGTGGCCGAGATCGCCGCCGACCCCCGGGTCGGGGTCACCCTGACCGGCAGCAGCACGTGGGTCTCCCTGCGCGGCGAGGCCTTCGTGGTCGACGACCGCGCCAAGGTCGAGGAGCTGTGGTCGACCGGCGCCGAGGCGTGGCTCCCCGAGGGCCCGGACAGCCCCGAGGTGGCGCTGGTGCGGGTCCGGGCCGACGGCGGCGAGTACTGGGACGCCCCCGGCGGCCGGGTGCTGACCGCGATCAGCTTCGCGAAGTCCAAGCTGACCGGGTCGACCACCGACCTCGGCGACAACGCCACCGTCGACCTCTGAGCCGACTTCTGAGCCGACCTCTGGGCCGACCTCTGGGCCGACCTCTGGGCCGACCTCTGGGCCGACCTCCGCGGTGACGGACGGACCGACCCGGCCGATCAGGCGCCGGCGACCACCCGGGCGACGTCCTGGTCGCCCTCGTTGAACGTGATGATCCGGCCGGTGCTGGCCGCCCGCTCGGTGACCACCGACGCGATCACCCGGGCGACGGTGGCGCGCGGGACCTCGCGCCCCTCGGTGTCGTCGGTGGTGATGCCACCCTCGGGTCCGTCGGTGAGGGTGCTGGGCCGCAGGATCGTCCACGGGACCGGGGCCGCCTCGAGGTGGGCGTCGGCCGCCGACTTGGCCTCGGCGTAGGTGAAGAACCCGTTGTCGGGCGAGACGCCGTGGTCGGGGCCCGCGCCGAAGTACGACACCATCACCAGGTGCTGGACGCCGGCCCCGGCCGCCGCGTCGACGGTCCGGATCGCGGCGTCCCGGTCGACGGCGTAGGTCCGCTCCGGGCTGCCGCCCCCGGCGCCGGCCGACCACACGACGGCGTCGAAGCCCGAGACGAGATCGGTGATGCCGGCGGTGTCGAGGTTCTCGACGTCGCTCACGGTGACGGAGGCGCCGGTGGCCCGCACGTCGTCGGCGTGGTCGGGGTTGCGGACGACGCCGGTGACGGCGTGGCCCTCCTCGACCAGCAGCCGCTCCGCGAGCAGGGCGATCTTTCCGTGCGCTCCGATGACGAGTACCTGGGCCACGTCGGCTCCTTCGTTCGAGGGGGTCGTGCTGTTGCTGTCACCCGGCCCAACGACGAGTCGGGCGGTCCTGTTCCGACCCGGTGCCCCCCGCGCGGGCGGTCACCGCCGGAGGAAGGCCAGCAGCGCCGCGTTGAACTCGTCGGCGTGGCTGACGTTGCAGCCGTGCGGTGCGGCGGTGAGGACGACGAGCTCGCTGTCGGCGATCGCCTCGTGGGTGCGCTGCCCGGAGCCCTCGAACGGCACCGTGGCGTCGCTGTCCCCGTGGATGACCAGGGTCGGGACGGTGACGGCCGGGAGGTCGTCGCGGAAGTCGGTGCCACCGAAGGCGTCCATGCACCCCAGGGCCGCCTCCTGGTCGGACCGACGCGCCAGGGTCAGGGCCTCCTGGCGCTGCTCCTCGCTGACCGCGAGCTCGCCGTCGACCGAGTAGAAGTCGGTGACGAAGCCGTCCAGGAAGCCGTCACGGTCCTCCTCGAGCTGCGAGCGCATGCCGGCGGCGGCCTCCTCGGGGAGCGGGCCGTCGGGGTTGTCGTCGGACTTCAGCAGGTACGGCGGCACGGCCGCGGCGAACACCACGCTGTGGAGCCGGTCGGTGCCGTACGTCCTGACGTAGCGCGCGACCTCCCCGCCGCCCATCGAGAAGCCGACCAGCGTGACGTCGGTGAGGTCGAGCTCGGTGAGCACGTTGTCGAGGTCGCCGGCCAGGGCGTCGTAGTCGTAGGAGTCGCCGGGGTCGGACCTCCCGAAGCCGCGCCGGTCGTAGACGACGACCCGGTAGCCGGCGTCGGTCAGCGCGGGCACCTGCTCGCTCCAGGACTCGCTCGAGAGCGGCCATCCGTGGATGAGCACGACGGGCCGGCCCTCGCCGCCGCCGTCCTTGACGTAGAGCCCGTGGTCGCCGGTGGAGGAGGTCGTGTCGGAGGTCATGTGGGTCCTTCGAGGTCGGGTGCCGGAGCCGATCGGCCCCTCCCGTCTTGGTACCGGTCCGGCGGCCGCTCCCGGTCACCCCGGCGGGTGACCCCGAGCCGCCACCGGCCGTGGGGGAGACTGGGCGCCGCCGCACCTCGCCCGGAGGTCGGGGAGAGGCAGCCTGTGCAGACGGAACCCACCGACGACAAGGCCTCCGTCGACGCGCCGGCCGAGGACCGGGTCACCGGGCGCGAGACCCGCAAGCCGGTCCGGGTCGCGGCGATGGCGGCGTGGAGCCTGCTGGTCGTGGTGTGGTCCGCGACCGTGGGGATCCCGAACGACGCGCTCACGGTGCTCATCACCCTCTGGCTGGGCACGATCGCGTGGAACGTCGAGGCCCCGTGGCGCCGCCACCTCGGCTTCCTGCGCGACTGGTCGATCCCGGCGCTGCTGCTCACGGTCTACTTCTTCAGCCGGGGGTGGATCGACGAGTTCGACATCACCGTGCACTGGACGATGCCGATCGACGTCGACCGCTGGATGTTCGGCGGCACCACCCCGACCGAGACGCTCCAGGCCGCCTGGTGCGGGGAGCCGTGTCGCCTGGACGCGCCCACCCAGTGGTTCGAGGTCCTCTTCACGACCGTCTACGCGACGCACTTCCTCGTCGGGCTGATCCTCGCGGTGCTCCTGTGGGCGCGGAACCGGACCGAGTGGCTGGTCTGGATGCGCCGCTACATCGGCCTCAACTTCGGCGGCCTCCTCATCTACATGGCCTACCCGATGGCGCCGCCGTGGATGGCGTCGCAGGAGGGCTACATGGGCGAGGTCACCCGGCTCACCTCCCGAGGGTGGGGCGAGCTCGGCGTCCATCGCGCGAACGTCGTCCTGAACGGCGTGGGCAACCCGGTCGCCGCCATGCCGTCGCTGCACGCCGGCACCGCGATCCTGGTCGCCTGCTACGGGATCTGGCGGCTGCGCAGCCCGTGGCGCTGGCTGCTGCTGGTCTACCCCGCGCTGATGTGCGTCGCGCTGGTCTACTTCGCCGAGCACTACGTGATCGACCTGATCGCCGGCGGCGCGCTCGCGGTGCTGGTGATGGTCCTGGCCTCGGCCTGGGAACGCCGCCAGGCCCGCCGTGCGGCCGTGCCGCCCGAGCCGGCGGACGTCCCGGCGGGGTAGTCCGGGACGACCGGCCCCTCGTCCCGCGAGGGGTCTCGGGGCCGGTCGTCGGGGAGGACCGCGTCCGCGTGCCGCTCAGCCGGTCCGGCGGCGCGAGCGCCGTAGCAGCCAGGCACCGAGGACGAGGCTGCTGATGGCCATCAGCGTGAGCGGGGCGATCCGCGCATCCGAACCGGTGTCCGGCAGGTCCGGGCCCTCGGGGTCCCCCGAATCGGAGGGGCCGCCGTCGTCGGGGTCGCCGTCGTCCGGGCCGCTGTCGTCGGCCGGGAGGACGCGGACGGGCGTGCCGTCGGCGTTGTTGCCGGCGACCGGGTCGGCCGTCGTCGAGACGGCCGTGGCCTCGTTGACCACGGTCGCCGGCCCGTCGTCCACGGCGTTGCCCGCTACCTCGGCGGTCAGGGTGACCCGGACGACCTGGTCGGCCGCGAGGTCGCCGAGGTCACAGGTGACGACGGCCCGGCCAGCAGTGATCGAGCACGTGCCCCGCGGCACGGCGGTCGCCGAGACCACGGTCATGCCCTCGGGCAGGTCGTCGGTGACGACCACGTCGGCGGCGATCGACGGGCCGGCGTTCGTCACGGTGATCCGGTAGTCGAGCCGGTCGCCGGCGGTGACCTCGGCGGCGAGCGCCTCCTTGGCGACCTGGACGTCGGCACCCTGGACCGGCCCGGTCGTGACGGTGGCTTCGTTGTCGCCCGGCTCCGGGTCGGTCTCCTCGCCCGGGGTGATGGTGGCGGTGTTGGTCATGGGTCCCGTGGCGTCAGGAGCGACGGTGCCCTCGACGGTGACGACGGCGGTCGCACCAGGGGCGAGGTCGGCGACTTCGCAGGTGACCGTGCCGGTCGCGACCCGGCAGGTCGTGCCGCTCGTGGCGCTGGCCCGCGGGTTGCGCACGACGGCGTCGAGCGGGTCGGTCACGACGGCGCGGGTGGCGGTCGAGGGGCCGTTGTTGGTGACCGTGATCGTGAAGGTGACCGGTCCACCGGCCAGCGGCGCCTCGGGGGTGACCTCCTTGGCGACGGCGAGGTCGGCGACCGGGCTGACCGGGTCGGTCGCGGTCGCGGTGTTGTCGTCCGGGTCGGTCTCGGTGGCGCTCGACCCGACCTGCGCCGTGTTGACGAGCTCACCCCGGAAGCCCGGGGTGAGCCGGCCGCCGACCACGACGGTCGCGGTCTCGTCAACCGCAAGGTCGGCCAGTCGGCAGGTGACGACACCGTCGGTGACGGTGCAGGTCGAGCCGGCCGGGCCGGTGACGGTCGCACCGGTGACCGACGCAGGCAGCTCGTCGGTGACGACGACGTCGCGGGCCGTCGAGGGACCGTCGTTGGTGGCCTCGAGCGTCCAGGAGACGAGGGCACCCGGGACGGCCGTGGCGACCAGCTTCTTGGTGATCGACAGGTCGACGTAGCCCTCGGTGCTGCCGGTGGCCGTCGAGGTGTCGTCACCCGGGGTGACGTCCGTGGGCGAGACCACCGTGGCGGTGTTGTCGAGGGCTCCGGAGTAGGTGGCCGGCACGGCTGCGGTGATCGTCAACGAGACGGTTCCGTCAGGACCCGCTGCGAGGTCGCCGAGGTCGCAGGTGACGACGTTGGCGGGGGTGACGGTGCAGGCGCCGGCGGGGGCGCCGGTGACGGCGACGTCGTCCAGCTCGTCGAGGAGGTCGTCGGTGACGACGACGTCGCGGGCGACCGAGGGGCCGGCGTTGGTGACGGTGACGTTCCAGGTGACGGGCTGGCCGGGCACGATCGCGCCGCTGGTGCGGGTCTTGGTGATGGCGACGGCGGCGGCGGGCTCGGCGGTGCCGGGTGACGTCGCCTCGTTGTTGGCCGGGGTGGTGTCGGTCGGTGACGTGACGGACGCGGTGTTGTCGAGGCGGCCGGTGTAGCCGGAGGGCACCTGGGCGGTGATGGTGATCGTCACCGTGCCGGCCGCGCCGGATGCCGGGAGGTCGCCGAGGTCGCAGGTGGCGACGTTGGCGGGGGTGACGGTGCAGGCGTCGGCGGGGGCGCCGGTGACCTCGACGTCGGTGAGGTCGTCGAGGAGGTCGTCGGTGAGGACGACGTCGCGGGCGACCGAGGGGCCGGCGTTGGTGACGGTGACGTTCCAGGTGACGGGCCGGCCGGGGATGACGGGGCCGCTGGTGCGGGTCTTGGTGACCGTGACGTCGGCCTGGGGCTGGGCGGTGCCGGTGGAGGTCGCGGTGTTGTTGTCGGGGGTGGTGTCGGTCGGTGAGGTCAGGCTCGCGGTGTTGTCGAGGCGGCCGGTGTAGCCGGAGGGCACCTGGGCGGTGATGGTGATTCTCACCGTGCCGGCCGCGCCGGAGGCCGGGAGGTCGCCGAGGGTGCACGTGACGACGTTGGCGGTGGTGACGGTGCAGGCGCCGGCGGGGCCGCCGGTGACGGCGACGTCGGTGAGGTCGTCGAGGAGGTCGTCGGTGAGGACGACGTCGCGGGCGACCGAGGGGCCGGCGTTGGTGACGGTGACGTTCCAGGTGACGGGCTGGCCGGGGACGATCGCGCCGCTGGTGCGGGTCTTGGTGATGGCGACGTCGGCCTGCGGGGCCGCGGTGCCGGTGGAGGTCGACTGGTTGTTGTCGGGGGTGGTGTCGGTCGGTGAGGTGACGGACGCGGTGTTGTCGACCGCGCCGGTGTAGTCGGCGGGGAGGTCACCGGTGATGGTGAGGGTGACGGTGCTGCCGGGGCCGGATGCCGGAACCTGGCCGAGGTCGCAGGTGGCGACGTTGGCGGGGGTGACGGTGCAGGCCCCGGCGGGGGCGCCGGTGACGGCGACGTTGTCCAGCTCGTCGAGGAGGTCGTCGGTGAGGACGACGTCGCGGGCGACCGAGGGGCCGGCGTTGGTGACGGTG
>NZ_SPUJ01000005.1 GCF_004522105.1 Nocardioides sp. 1609 | reverse complement strand
GGCTCGACCACCGGCAACCGCTGGTCGAGCCGGCGAGCGCCAGCGAGCCGAGTCGAGACCACCCCACCCCGCCACCCGGTCTCGACTCGCGGTGACTCCGTCCCCGCGGCTCGACCACCGGCAACCGTTGGTCGAGCCGGCGAGCGTCAGCGAGCCGGGTCGAGACCACCTACCGCGTCACGAGGTCTCGACTCGCGGTGACTCCGTCCCCGCGGCTCGACCACCGGCAACCCCCGCCGGTCGAGCCGGCGAGCGCCAGCGAGCCGAGTCGAGACCACCTACCGCGTCACGAGGTCTTGACTCGCGGTGACTCCGTCCCCGCGGCTCGACCACCGGTTGCCGGACTCCCCGCTGGTCGAGCCGGCGAGCGCCAGCGAGCCGAGTCGAGACCACCTACCGCGTCACGAGGTCTCGACTCGCGGTGACTTCGTCCCCGCGGCTCGACCACCGGCAACCGCTCGACCCCCGGACCGGACACCTCCGCTGGCCGAGCCGGCGAGCGCCAGCGGGCCGAGTCGAGACCAATCGTCCCGTCACCAGGTCTCGACTCGCGGTGGCTCCGTCCCCGCGGCTCGACCACCGGAGGCGGCTCGACCGACGGAGGCCGCTCGACCACCGGCCGGCTGACCGCCGCACCCTGGCCGGGCTCAGAGGCCGGTGAGCCAGGGCCCGACGACGAACGTCGTCGGCACCGCCAGCACGGCAGCGGCCAGCGCCGCTAGCACGCTCGCCTGCACGCGGTGCGCGCCGGTGTCGGCGAGCAGCCGGACTCGGACCACCAGGTCCGGGCCGGCCGTGCCGCTGCCGAGGGTGACCCCGCTGCCGGGACCCGCGGCGCGGGCACCGGCGAGCTCTACCAGCGCACGCCCGAGGGCACGTCGTCCTCCCCCGCCGGCGGACCGGACGGCGGCGCGGTCGGCGAGCACCTCGACCAGCAGCCGGACCTCGGCGAGCGCGGCCGCGCTCGAGACCCAGCGCGGGAAGGCCCGGTGCAGCACGCTGAACGCCTCGAGGACCAGGTCGTGCCGGGCGCGCAGGTGCGCCCGCTCGTGGGCCAGGACGGCGTCGACCTCGGCCGCGTCGAGCCGCCCGAGCGCGCCGGCGGAGACCACGACGCGAGCCTTCTGCATCCCCGGCAGGCAGTAGGCGACCGGCAGGTCGTGGTCGAGGACGACGACGCCCGCCCGGGTCGAGCCCCGCTGCGAGAACCGGTGGGCGACGAGGTCGACCTGGTCGCGGTGCCGCCGACGCAGCGTCCGGAGCCGGGTGCCGACGAGGTGGGCGCTGAGCAGCAGGCGCCCGAGGACCAGGCCGGTGACCAGCAGCGCGACGCCGGCGACGACGTACGACGCCGCGCCGGGCTCGTCGCGCCAGGCCGTGCCCGTGGCCAGCGAGGCACCGGCACCGAGCGCCGCGAGGACGGCCGCCAGGGCGACCCCCTGCCACAGCAGCATCGCCGCGCGCGGCGTGCGCCGGGTGCGGGTGACCCGGACCAGGAGCCGCGGCACCGGGCCGGCGAGCAGCCCGGCCAGCAGTCCCAGCAGCAGGGGCGTCACGGCAGCGGGGTCACTCGTCGAGGGCGGCCAGGGCCCGGCGCAGGGCGGCGACGTCCTCGGCGCTGGCGTCCTCGACGAAGGCGACCAGGGCGGTGCTGCGGTCGTGCTCGGCGAAGTCGACCAGGGTGTCGCGCATCAGTCCGGCGGTGAGCGCGGCGCGGCTCTCGCGGGCGCGGTAGCGGTAGGCACGACCGTCGCGCTCCTGGGTGACGAGGTCCTTGCGGGCCAGCCGGTCCATCACCGTCATCACGGTCGTGTAGGCGATGTCGCGGTCGACGGCCAGCGCGCCGTGCACCTCGCGGACCGTCATCGCCTCGTCACCGGTCGCCGCCCAGAGACGTTCCATGACCGCGCGCTCGAGATCGCCGAGCTGCGAGCGGGACGAGGAGTTGGGCACGTCGGAATTGTACTACGCCCAGCGGTAGTACTACGGTTCGTAGTACCTACTACGTACCGTCGTAGGTGCGTGCGGGAACCCCTGGAGGACAGCAGTGGACGTCGTCGACATCGCCCGGTGGCAGTTCGGGATCATCACCGTCTACCACTACCTCTTCGTCCCGCTGACGATCGGACTGACGGCGGTCGTCGCCGGCCTGGAGACCAGGTGGGTCCTCTCCCGCGATCCCGACTACCTCCGGCTGACGAAGTTCTTCGGCAAGCTGCTGCTCATCAACTTCGCCATCGGCGTGGTGACCGGCATCGTCCAGGAGTTCCAGTTCGGCATGAACTGGTCGGACTACTCCCGCTTCGTCGGCGACGTGTTCGGCGCCCCCCTCGCGATCGAGGGGCTGCTCGCGTTCTTCCTCGAGTCGACGTTCCTCGGCCTGTGGATCTTCGGGTGGGACAAGCTCCCCCGCGGCCTGCACGCCGCGTGCATGTGGCTGGTGCACCTCGGGACGCTGTTCTCCTCGTGGTTCATCCTGTCGGCGAACTCCTGGATGCAGCACCCGGTCGGCTACCGCTACGACGAGGCGACCGGCCGGGCCGAGCTCACCGACTTCTGGGCGGTGATGTTCAACAAGGTCCAGCTCGTGACGTTCCCGCACGTCGTCCTGGCCGCCTACATGACCGCCGGCGTCTTCCTCATCGGCGTCGCCGGCTGGCTCTACCGCTCCCGCCGGCACGAGGCCGACCGCGGGATGTACCGCAAGGCGATCCGGATCGGCGCGGTCGTCACCCTGGTCGGCGGCCTCGGCGTCGCGATCAGCGGCGACATCCAGGGCAAGATCATGACCGAGGTCCAGCCGATGAAGATGGCGGCAGCAGAGGGGCTCTACCGGACCGAGGAGTCCTGCGCTCCGTTCTCGGTCCTCACCCTCGGCACGCCCGACGGCCGCGAGGAGAAGTGGGCGCTGACGGTGCCGTGCGTGCTGTCGTTCCTCGGCACCGGTTCGGTCGACGGCCGGGTCGAGGGCATCGACGACCTGCGCGAGCAGTACCGCGAGGAGTACGGCTCCGACCCGGGCGCCAGCTACTACACCGTCGACGAGTACGTGCCGGTCATCCCGGTGACGTACTGGTCGTTCCGTCTGATGATCGGCCTGGGCTCGCTCGGCGCCGGCATCGCGGCCCTGATGCTCTTCCTCACCCGACGCGACCGGACGCCGGGCCCGTGGTTCGGCCGGCTGGCGGTCGGCTCGTTCTTCGCCGTCCTGCTCGCCAACTCCTTCGGCTGGATCTTCACCGAGATGGGCCGCCAGCCGTGGGTCGTGTTCGGCCTGATGACCACCGAGCGGGGCGTCTCCCCCGGTGTCAGCGTCACCGAGGCGTGGATCTCGCTGATCACCCTCGTCGTGCTCTACACGATCCTCGGCGTCATCGAGGTCGGCTTGATGCTGCGCGCGGTGAAGGCCGGCGCCGGCGAGTTCGTCGAGCCGCCCGACCCGAGCCTGCGCAGCGACCAGGACGACGACGCTCCGCTCACCTTCGCGTACTGACGCGCGCCGACCCCACCGACCCCACCGACCCCACCGACCCCCCGAGACCCGGAGGGACTCCCATGGAGCTCACCACTGTCTGGTTCACGCTCATCGCCGTCCTCTGGATCGGCTACTTCACGCTCGAGGGCTTCGACTTCGGCGTCGGCATGCTGCTGCCGTTCCTGGCCAGGGACGACACCGAGCGCCGGGTCATGATCAACACCATCGGCCCGGTCTGGGACGGCAACGAGGTGTGGGTCCTGGTGGCCGGCGGGGCGACGTTCGCGGCCTTCCCCGAGTGGTACGCCACCCTCTTCAGCGGGTTCTACCTCCCGCTGCTGCTCATCCTGGTCGGCCTGATCGTGCGCGGCCTGGCCTTCGAGTACCGCCACCAGCGCCCGGAGGCACGGTGGCAGGCCGGCTGGGACACCGCGCTGATCGTCGGCTCGTTCGTGCCGGCCGTGCTGTGGGGCGTCGCGTTCGCGAACATCGTGCGTGGCGTGCCGATCGACGCCGACAAGGAGTTCACCGGCACGCTGCTGACCCTGCTCAACCCGCACGGCCTGCTCGGTGGCCTGGTCACCCTGACCCTCTTCCTCACCCACGGCGCGATGTTCGTGGCGCTCAAGACCGACGGCGACATCCGCCACCGGGCCCGCGCGCTGGCCGTCCGGCTCGGGCTGGTCGCCGCCGTGCTGGCCGTGGTCTTCCTGGGCTGGACCCAGGCCGAGACGGGCAGCCTCGGCTCCGCGGTCGCGTTCTCCCTCGCCGCCCTCGCCCTCCTGGCCGGCGTCCTGGCCGCGTCGCGCGGTCGCGAGGGGTGGGCCTTCACCGGCACGTTCGCCACGATCGGGCTCGCCGTGGGCGGGCTGTTCCTCGCGCTCTTCCCCGACGTGATGCCCTCGACGACCGACGCTGCGTTCTCCCTCACCACCACGAACGCCGCCGCGACGGCGTACACGCTGAAGATCATGACGTGGGTCGCGGTCATCTTCACCCCGGTCGTGCTCGGCTACCAGGCCTGGTCGTACTGGGTCTTCCGCAAGCGGATCGCGGTGCACCACATCCCCACCGCCGAGCTCGCGCACTGAGGGGCCGACCGTGAAGCCGCTCGACCCGCGGGTCCTGCCCCACCTGCGCCCGGCCGCGCGCCCGCTGGCGCTCTCGCTGGCCGGGAGCGGCGCGGCGGCGGTGCTCGTCGTCGTCCAGGCGTTCGCGGTGGCCGCGCTGGTCACCGCGCTCGTGGCCGACGGCCCGGACGGGTCCTGGCGGACGCCGGCCGTGGTGCTCCTCGTCGTCGTGGCCGGTCGGGCCCTGGTGTCGGTCGTCGTGGACGTCGCGGCCGCGGCCGCGGCCGCGCGGGTGGGCGCCGGGCTGCGTCGTACCGTGCTCCGGGCGGCCGTCGACCTCGACGCCGTCACCCTGGCCCGGCATCGCGTCGGCGAGCTCGGGGTGCTGGCCACCCGCGGCGTGGCCGCGGTCGAGCCGTACCTGACGCGCTACCTGCCGGCCCTCGCCCTGGCCGCCGTCCTCCCGCTCCTGGTGCTCGCGGCGATCGCCACCCAGGACCTGCTGTCGGCGCTCGTCGTGCTGCTGACGCTGCCGCTGGTACCGCTGTTCGCCGCGCTCATCGGGATGTCGACCCAGGAGAAGGTCGATCGGCAGTGGCGCCTGCTCGGGCAGCTCTCCGGACACTTCGTGGACGTCGTCCGCGGACTCCCCACCCTGGTCGCGCACCGACGCGCCCGGGCCCAGTCGGAGCAGATCGCCGACGTCACCGACCGCTACCGGCGCGCCAACACCGACGTGCTGCGGCTGGCGTTCGCGTCGTCGGCCGCGCTCGAGCTGGTCGCGACCCTGTCGGTGGCGCTGGTTGCGGTGACCGTCGGGCTCCGCCTCGCCGCCGGCGGGCTCGACCTCGAGACCGCGCTCGTCGTCCTGCTCCTCGCGCCCGAGGCCTACTGGCCACTGCGGCGCGTCGGTGCGGAGTTCCACGCCGCGGCGGAGGGCACCGCGACGTTCGAGGCGATCCACGACCTGCTGGCCACACCGCCTGCGGACCGGACGGTCGTGGAGGGCCCGGCCGCCCTGGCCGGCGTCGCCGTCACCTGGCCGGGTCACCCCGCGCCTGCGGTCGGACCGGTCGACCTCGACCTGCCCGAGCGCGGCCTCGTCGTGCTCGCCGGCCCCTCCGGCAGCGGGAAGAGCACGCTGCTCGCCGCGCTCCAGGGCGAAGTGCCGGCCTCGGCCGGCGTCGTCCGGGTGCCGGCGCCCGACCTGGCCTCGTGGCGCGGCATGGTCGCCACCGTCGAGCAGCGGCCGTGGCTCCTCGACGGCACCGTCGCCGACAACGTCCGCCTCGGCCGGCCGACCGCCCCGGACGCCGACGTCGTGGCCGCCCTGCGCGCCGTCGACCTCGACCTCGACCCCGCCCGCGTGCTCGGCGAGGACGGCGTGGGCCTGTCCGCCGGCCAGCGGGCCCGGCTCGCGCTCGCCCGCGTGCTCGTCGCCGACCGCCCCTACGTGCTCCTCGACGAGCCGACCGCCCACCTCGACGCCGCCACCGAGGCGGTGCTGCTGCGGGTGCTGACCGGGCTGGCCCGCGACCGGTGCGTGCTCGTCGTGGCGCACCGACCGGCCGTCGTCGCGGCCGCCGACCGCGTCCTGGAGCTCCGGTGAGCACGCGCACCGCCGCCGGCGTCGTCCTGTCGGTCCTGGCCTCCACGGCCGGGGTCGCGCTCACCGCGACCGCCGGCTGGCTGATCGTCCGCTCGGCCGAGCACCCACCGGTGCTGATGCTGATGGTCGCGATCGTCGGCGTGCGGACCTTCGGACTGGCCCGGCCCGTGCTCCGCTACGCCGAGCGGCTGATCACCCACGACGTCGCGCTCCGCGAGCTCGCCGCCCGGCGCGCCCGGGTCTACGACGCCCTCGTGCCGCTGGTGCCCGGCCGGCTGGGCCGGCGCCGCGGCGACGTCCTCGCCTCGGTCGTCGACGACGTCGATGCCGAGGTCGACGCCCTGGTGCGGGTGCGGGTGCCGGTGCTGACCTGGCTCGGCACCACGGCCCTCACCTCGCTCGCGGTGCTGCTCTTCCTGCCCCTGGCCGCGCCGGTCGTCGCCGCGTGCGGCCTCGGGTCCGGTGGTGTCGCCGGGGCCGTCGGGCTCGCGGGCAGCCGGCGCCACGGCGCCGAGCGGGTCGCGGCCCGGGCGGAGCTGTCGAGCCGGGTGCTCGCGACGCTGCAGGACGTCCGGCCGCTGGTCCGCTGGCAGGCCGAGGACTGCGCCCTCGCCCGCGTGGACGCCGCCGGTGCCGACCTCGCGCGCGCCACCCGCGGCGCGGCCGGGTGGCTCGCGGTCGGCCGGGCCTGGCCGGTGCTGTGCGCCGGCCCCGGGATGCTGGCCGTCGCGGCGCTGGCCGAGGGCCGGGTGTCCGGCCCGGTGCTCGCCCTGCTCGTGCTGGTCCCGCTCGCGCTCGTCGACGTCGCCGGCCCGCTCGCCGACGCCGGCGCCCTCCGTCACGAGACCCGCGCCGCGCGGGCACGGCTCGACGCGCTGACCGGGCTCGACCCGAGCGTCGTCGACCCCGCCCGGCCCGGTGCCGTCGACTCCGCGGACCTCGAGCTCACCGACGTCACCGCGACCTGGGACGCCGCCCGCGCCCTGCCGGCTACCTCGCTTACCGTCCGGCCCGGACGAGCGGTCGGTGTCGTGGGCCCCTCGGGCTCCGGCAAGTCGACCCTGGCCGCGGTGCTGGTGCGGTTCCTGACGCCCACGTCGGGGCGGCACCTGCTGGGCGGCGCCGACGTCGGGGGGTTCCGCGCCGACGACGTGCGTCGCCGGGTCGGCCTGCTCGACGACGACCCGTACCTGTTCGCGACGACCCTCGCCGAGAACGTCCGGCTCGCGCGTCCCGGCGCGAGCGACGACGACGTCGAGCGGGCGGTGCGCGCCGCCCACCTCGGTGAGTGGCTCGACGCGCTCCCCCGCGGCCTCGCGACCCGGATCGGCGACGGCGCCGAGGCCGTGTCCGGCGGCGAGCGCGCCCGGATCGGCCTGGCCCGGCTGCTGCTCGCCGAGCACGACGTCCTCGTGCTCGACGAGCCGACCGCCCACCTCGACACCGCGACCGCCCGCGCCGTCACCGACGACCTGCTCGCCCTGCGTGAGCGCCCCGGCGGCCCGGGGCTGGTGTGGATCACCCACAGCACCCACGGGCTCGACCGGATGGACGACGTGCTGGACCTGACCCCGCGCTGACCCGTCACCTATCGGTGACGGGTCAGCGCTTCCGGCCCTCCTCGCCCACGTCCCCGAGGACGCCTGCGAGGGTCTCGACACGCCGTCGCAGGCTCGGGCGGTCGGCTCAGGCCTCGACGACCACCGGGATGATCATCGGACGCCGGCGCAGGCTGTTGCTGACCCAGCGGCCCACGACGCGGCGGACCAGCTGCTGGAGCTGGTAGGAGTCGGTGTTGCCCTCGGCGAGCGCGGCGTTGAGGGCGTCGATGATCGGCTGCTTGATGGCGTCGAAGGTCTTGTCGTCCTCGGCGATGCCGCGGGCGTGGATCTCCGGGCCGGCCGTGACCTTGCCGCTGACGGAGTCGACGACGACGATGACCGAGACGAAGCCCTCCTCGCCGAGGATCCGGCGGTCCTTGAGGTCGGCCTCGGTGATCCCGCCGATCGAGCTGCCGTCGACGAAGACGTAGCCGCACTCGACCTTGCCGGCGATCGACGCGACGCCGTCGACGAGGTCGACCACGACACCGTCCTCGGCGATCACGACGTTCTCGACACCGGTCTTGCGGGCGAGGTCGCCGTTGGCGAGGAGGTGCCGGATCTCGCCGTGCACCGGCATCACGTTGCGCGGCTTGACGATGTTGTAGCAGTACAGGAGCTCGCCGGCGCTGGCGTGACCGCTGACGTGCACGTGCGCGTTGCCCTTGTGGACGACGCGGGCGCCCCACCGGGCGAGCCCGTTGATCACGCGGTAGACCGCGTTCTCGTTGCCGGGGATCAGGCTCGAGGCGAGCAGGACGGTGTCGCCCTCCTCGAGGTGCACGAAGTGGTGGCTGCGCTGGGCGATCCGGCTGAGCGCGCTCATCGGCTCGCCCTGGCTGCCGGTCGAGACCAGCACCTGGCGCTCGGGCGGGAGGTCGGCGAGCTGCTTGGCCTCGACCAGCGTGCCGGGCGGGACGGTGAGGTAGCCGAGGTCCCGGGCGATGCCCATGTTGCGGACCATCGACCGGCCGACGTAGGCGACCTTGCGGTTGTTGGCGACGGCGGCGTCGAGGACCTGCTGGACGCGGTGCACGTGGGAGGCGAAGCAGGCCACGATGATCCGCTGCGACGACTCGCGGAAGACCTGGTCGATGACCGGGGTGATCGACTTCTCGGTGGGGGTGAAGCCGGGCGTCTCGGCGTTCGTGGAGTCGGTGAGGAACAGGTCGACACCCTCCTCACCGAGCCGGGCGAAGGCCCGCAGGTCGGTGATCCGGCCGTCGAGCGGCAGCTGGTCCATCTTGAAGTCGCCGGTGTGCAGCACCAGCGAGGTGCCGGTGCGGATGGCGACGGCGAGCGCGTCGGGGATGGAGTGGTTGACCGCGATGAACTCGAGCTCGTAGGGCCCGAGGATCAGCCGGTCGCCCTCGGAGACCTTGTGGTGCACGGTCTGGCGGAGCCGGTGCTCGCGGAGCTTGCTGTCGAGCAGCGCCAGGGTGAGCTCGGAGCCGACCAGCGGGATGTCCTGCCGCTCGCGCAGGAGGTACGGCGTGGCGCCGATGTGGTCCTCGTGGCCGTGCGTCAGCACCAGGGCCTCGATGTCCTGGAGGCGGTCCCGGATCGCGGCGAAGTCGGGCAGGATCAGGTCGACGCCGGGCTGGTGGTCCTCGGGGAACAGCACGCCGCAGTCGACGATCAGCAGCCGCCCGTCGTACTCGAAGACGGTCATGTTGCGGCCGACCTCGCCGAGCCCGCCGAGCGGGATGACCCGCAGGCCACCCTTCGGCAGCTCGGGCGGGGCGGAGAGCTCGGGATGAGGGTGGCTCAAGGTGTGTCCTTCGTCGGTGCGGCCAGCCGCGGCGGGCCGGCGGATGGAACTAGAGGAGTGAGGCGGCGACCAGGCCCGCGCGGAGCGCGGCGACCTCGTCGTCGTCGAGCGCCACGAGCGGGGAGCGCACGTGGCGGTGGTCGAGCACGCCGAGCAGCTCGAGGGCCGCCTTGGCGGTGGTGGCGCCGTAGTTGGGGGCGCCCATGATCGCCTCGATCGCCGGCAGCATCGCGACGAAGACCTCGCGGGCCCGGGCCGGGTCGGTCGGGAAGACGTCGTACATCTCGCGGAGCTGGTCGCCGGCGACGTGCCCCGCGACGGAGACGAAGCCGGCCGCGCCGTGGGCGAGCCAGGCGAGGTTGCTGACGTCGTCGCCGGAGTAGAGGGCGAAGCCGAGCTCCATGATCCGGACGCCGCGGGCCAGGTCGCCGACCGCGTCCTTGACCGCGACCACCGACTCCCACGAGGCCATCGCCTCGTAGGACTCCAGCGCCAGCTGGGTGCCGGTGCGGCTCGGGACGTCGTAGAGCATCACCGGCAGCTCGGCGGCGTCGACGACCTGCCGGAAGTGGTGCAGGATGCCGCGCTGGCCGGGCTTGTTGTAGTACGGCGTGACCAGCAGGACCCCGTCGGCGCCGCGCTCGCGCGCCTGGCGGGCCAGGAACAGCGACGTGCTGGTGTCGTTGGTGCCGACGCCGGCGACGAGCTTGACGTCCGGTCCGACCGCCTCCCGGACGGCGGCCAGCGTGTCGCCGTCCTCCTCCTTGGTGGTGGTCGCCGACTCCCCCGTGGTCCCGGAGACGACGAGGCCGTCGTGGCCGTGGTCGACGAGGTGCCGCGCGATCCGTTGGGTGGCCTCGAGGTCGAGTGCCCCGTCGGGGCGGAAGGCCGTTGCCATCGCGGTGATCACGGTGCCGAACGGCGCGGGCGTACGCGTCATGGCCTCAGGCTATCTGGGGGGCCACCTCGGCCGCGATCAGGTCGAGGTGGTCGAGGTCGGCGAGGTCGAGCACCTGGAGGTACGCACGCTGCGAACCCGCCTCGGCGTACGCCCCGAGCCGCTCGACGACCTGGGCCGGGGTGCCGGCCACGGCGTTGGCGCGCAGGTCCTCCAGGTCGCGGCCGGTGGCGGCGGCGCGGCGGGCGACCTCGGCGTCGTCGGCGCCCACGACGATGGTGACGGCGTTCGACCAGGTCATCGTGGCGGGGTCGCGGTCGGCGGCCTCGCAGGCCGCCGCGACGCGGGCGAGCTGCGCGGCCGTCGTCGCGACGTCGGCGAAGGGCAGGTTGAACTCGTCGGCGTAGCGGGCCGCCAGGGCGGGGGTGCGGACCTTGCCGACGCCGCCGATGACGACGGGCGGCTTCGCCTGCGCCGGCTTGGGCAGGCCCGGGCTGTCGCGGACGGTGTAGTGCGCGCCCTCGTGGGTGAAGCCCGGCCCGTCGAGCGGGGCCGCCCACAGCCCGGTGATGATCGCGAGCTGCTCCTCGAACCGGTCGAAGCGCTCCTTCGTGCTCGGGAACGGGATGCCGTACTTCTCGTGCTCCTCGGCGTACCAGCCCGCACCGAGGCCGAGCTCGACCCGTCCACCACTCATCTGGTCGACCCCGGCGACGGCGATCGCCAGCGGCCCCGGGTGCCGGAACGTCGCGCTGGTCATCAGCGTCCCGAGTCGGATCGTGGTGGTGTCGCGGGCCAGCCCGGCCAGCGTGACCCAGGCGTCGCTCGGGCCGGGGAGCCCGTCGGCGCCCATCGCGAGGTAGTGGTCGGAGCGGAAGAACGCCCCGAAGCCGAGGCTCTCGGCGCGCAGCGCGACCGCGAGCAGGTCGTCGTACGTCGCCCCCTGCTGGGGCTCGGTGAAGATGCGGAGGTCCATGCCGCCAGCCTGCCAGGCGGGACTACAGTCCGCCGGGTGATGGCGATGCCGCAGGCCGGGTTCTGCTTCCTGGCCACGACCAAGACGGGGTCGACGTCGCTCGAGGCCGCGTTCCAGCGTCACGCCCAGCTCCTCGCCCGGCGTCCGCCCCGGATGAAGCACATGACCGCGCGGACCTTCGACGCGGTCTTCGCCCCCGTCCTGGAGCACTACGGGCACCCGCGGGAGAGCTACGAGCTGCTGTGCGTGGTGCGCGAACCGGTCGACTGGGTGCACTCGTGGTGGCGCTACCGGGCCCGTCCCGAGGCGGTGGGCACACCCAACAGCACGGCCGACGTCTCGTTCGACGCCTTCGCCCGGCAGGTCGTCTCCGGGGAGGTCCACCTGGGCTCGTGGGTCGAGTTCACCCGGACGCTGCCCGGCCGCCCGCCGGTGGAGCGGGTCTACCGCTACGAGAACCTCGACCGGGCCGCCGATTGGATGGCGCGGCGGCTCGGCGTCGCCGCGCCCGACGTCCCGCGGGTCAACGTCTCACCGCGCTCGGAGTCGGGCATCGCGGCGACCACCCGCGCGCTGCTGGAGGAGCACTTCGCCGACGACGTGGCGCTCCACGAGGCCGCCCGGTAGGACTGGGCGACCGGCCCGGGCGACCGGTCCGGGGGACTGGTCCGGACTAGCCGTCCTGCTGCTTGCGCTGGGAGACGAAGTCGCTGGGCTCGGTCTCGATCATGTAGTTCGGGTCGCCGATGATCGCCTCGACGGTGCGCTGGAGCCAGGCCTCGTCGGCGGTCTCGACCTCGCGCTCGGCGAGCTGCTGCCGCAGGTAGCCCACGAGGTCCGCCTCGGCGGCGATCCCCGCGTCACGCGCCACCGAGGTGGCGTCGACTGCTGCTTGGAGGTCTGCGTCGTAGGAAGCCATGGCCTGATGGTGGCAGGCCACCCCACCGGGGGCCACGCCCGGTCAGGTGACCCGCTCGTACCAGGCGCGCTCGTAGCCGTCGAAGCGCTCGCGGTCGGCCTCGCGCCAGACCCGGGGATCGATCGGGGGGTAGTGGACGTCACCCTCGGGCTCGAGCGGGACCTCCGTGATCACCTGCTCGGAGGCCAGCGGCATCGCAGCGGCGTACACCTGTGCGCCGCCGGCGACGATGACCTCGCCCTCCCGCGTCGCCGCCCGGGCGAGCGCGTCGAGGATCGAGCGCGCGACCAGGACGTCGTCGCGCCCCGGCGTCCACGACGGGTCGCGGGTCAGCACGACCGTCGTCCGCCCGGGCAGCGGCCGGCCGATCGACTCGTACGTCGTGCGGCCCATCACCAGCGTGTGGCCCAGCGTGAGCTTCTTGAACTCCGCCTGCTCGCCGGGCAGGGACCAGGGGATGTCGGGGCCGTTGCCGATCACGCCGTTGCGGGCCACGGCGGCCACCAGGATCACGCGCTTCATCAGACGGCGATCGGCGCTCTGATGCCGGGGTGCGGGTCGTAGCCCTCGACCCGGACGTGCTCGAGGTCGAACTCGTCGAGCGCGGTCACCGACGGGTCGAGCACCAGGCGCGGCAGCGGCCGCGGCTCGCGCGTCAGCTGCAGCCGCGCCTGGTCGAGGTGGTTGCTGTAGAGGTGGGCGTCGCCCAGGGTGTGCACGAAGTCGCCGACCTCGAGACCGGTGACCTGGGCGACCATGTGGGTCAGCAGCGCGTAGGACGCGATGTTGAACGGCACGCCGAGGAACACGTCGGCCGAGCGCTGGTAGAGCTGGCACGACAACCGGCCGCCGCCCTCCGACGGGGCGACGTAGAACTGGAACATCGTGTGGCACGGCGCGAGCGCCATCCGCGGCACGTCGGCGACGTTCCACGCCGAGACGACGTGGCGGCGCGAGTCGGGGTTGGTGCGGAGCTGCTCGACCACCTGGGCGATCTGGTCGACGTGGTGACCGTCGGGCGTCGGCCACGAGCGCCACTGGTAGCCGTAGACCGGGCCGAGGTCGCCGTCGGCGTCGGCCCACTCGTCCCAGATCGTCACGCCGCGGTCCTGGAGCCACCTCACGTTGGTGTCGCCACGCAGGAACCACAGCAGCTCGGCGAAGACCGAGCGGGTGTGCACCTTCTTCGTCGTGACCAGCGGGAAACCCTCGGTCAGGTCGAAGCGCATCTGGTGGCCGAAGACGCTCCGCGTGCCGGTGCCGGTGCGGTCGCCCTTCTCGACGCCCTCGTCGAGGATGCGTTGGACCAGGTCGAGGTAGGCGCGCACCGCCCCAGGCTAGTCCCCGTCGGTCGCGGTCAGTCCGTGAGGCCGACCGTCCCCGAGATCGTCGTGCGGGTGTCGCCGCCGACCCGGACGACGCCCTCGACCAGGTCGACGTGCACCCGCCCCCGGCGGCCGAGCGCGGTGCCCTGCGCGGCGACGTACGACGTGGGCAGGCGGGTGCCCGCGAGCCACTGGGCGACCCCGGCGTTGAGGCTCCCGGTGACCGGGTCCTCCGCGGGCCCGTAGCCCGGGCAGAACGCCCGCACCTCGACCGCGCACGCGGAGCCGGGCCGGTGGGCGCCGACGACGCCGACCTTGAGCCCGTCGAACGCCCCGAAGTCGGGTCGGCAGTCGAGCACCGTCGCCGCGTCGGTGAGGAGCAGCCCCATCCAGCCGGGCCCGTTGTCGATCCACGCGGCGTCGACCACGTCGGCGGCGTCCAGGCCGAGCACCCGGACGGCGTGGTCGAGGTCGCCCCGGTCGACCGGGCCCGACCGCGTCAGCGGCGGCGCGGTGAAGGCCAGCCGCTCACCACGTCGGACGTCGACGAGGCCGGCACCGCACTCCTGCACCACCCGCTCGGCGGCGGCCGGCACTCCCCCGGCCTCGAGCCACGCGTGCGCCGACCCCAGCGTCGGGTGCCCGGCGAACGGCAGCTCGCGACCCGGCGTCCAGATCCGCAGGCGGTAGTCGGCCGCCGGGTCGGTCGGCCTCAGCAGGAACGTCGTCTCCGACAGGTTGGTCCACCGCGCGAACGCCGCCATCTGCTCGTCGCTCAGGTCGTCGGCGTCGTGGACGACGGCCACCGGGTTGCCGAGCAGCGGCTCGGCCGAGAAGACGTCGACCTGGCGGAGTGCGTGCATGCGCGCGACCGTAGCCGAGCAGGGCGCCCTTCCGCCCACCCCGCCTGTCGCGGGCGCGGGGCTCAGGCGTGCAGCGACATCGGGCCGTAGACGCGGCGGTCGTGCTCGAGGAGGACGACCTGGTCGACGCCGAGGGCGGCCAGGTCGGCCCAGGTCTCGCCGACCCACGACTCGGCGTCGGCCTGGTTGGCGAAGCGCTGGTCGGCGAGGTCGCCGTCGACGGCGACCTCCGTGCCGGCGGCGTCCTCGAGACGCCAGGCCCAGGGCCGCTCCTCGACGTTCGGACGGCGGAAGGTCGGCGGGACCTCGGGCGGGTTCATGCGTCGCGCACCGAGGTGTCGACGAACGGCAGCCTCACGATCTGGAACAGCTCGCGCCGACCGCGGACGTCGACGCCGACCTGGGCCTCGGGGTTCACGACGGTCGAGAGCAGGGCCAGTGCGATGCCCTTCCTCAACGTCGGCGAGAAGGTGCCGGACGTGACCTCGCCGAGCAGGACGTCGGGGGTCAGGCTGACGCTCATGTGCGGGCGCGGGATGGCGCGGCCCGTCGAGACGAGCGCGAACAGCCGGCGGCGCGGGCCGCGCTCCTTCTCCGCGACCAGCACGTCGCGGCCCCAGAAGGCGTCCTTCCTCCAGCCGACGGCCCAGCCGAGGCGCGCCTCGTTGGGGGTGACGTCCAGCGAGATGTCCTGGCCGTGCAGCGGGTAGCCCATCTCGGTGCGCAGGGTGTCGCGCGCCCCGAGGCCGCACGGGGCGATCCCGTAGGCCTCGCCCGCGGCCACCAGCGAGTCCCACAGCGCGACGGCGACGTCGTTCGGGGCGACCAGCTCGTAGCCGCGCTCGCCGGTGTAGCCGGTGCGGCACACGACGACGCGGCTCTCACCGAACGGCGCCTCGACGAAGCTCATGTAGTCGTGCCCGATCGGGAACCCGACGGCCGCGAGGACCTCGTCGGACGACGGACCCTGCACCGCGAGCACCACGTGGTCGCGGTGCTGGTTCTCGACCTCGACGCCGTCGGGAGCGGCCGCCTGCAGCCGCCGCACGACCTCCGCGGTGTTGGCGGCGTTGGGGATGAGGAACACGCTCTCGTCGCCGCGGTGGTAGGCGATCAGGTCGTCGACGATCCCACCCGTCGCGTCGTCGCAGCACAGCGTGTACTGCGCCTGGCCCGGCCCGATCTTGCCGAGGTCGTTGCTCAGCGTGGCGTCGACGAACGCCGCCGCGCCCGGCCCGCGCACCTCGGCCTTGCCGAGGTGGCTGACGTCGAAGATCCCGACGGCGGAGCGGACGGCGTGGTGCTCGGCCACGACGCCGGCGTACTCGAGCGGCATGCTCCAGCCGCCGAACTCGGCGAACTTGGCGCCGAGCGCCTCGTGCCGGTCGTGGAGCGGGGACCTGAGGAGCTCAGACATGGGACGGAACCTACCGCAGCCTCCCGCCGGGGCACCGCGGGCTGCGCGGCGTACTCTGCGGCGGTGACGACGTACACCCTGCGCAGCGCCAGCCCCGCCAAGACCCGTGCCGACGCCGTGGTGGTGGGGGTCCTCAGCGGGGACTCCCGTCCCAGCCTCGCCCCCGGTGGTGAGGACGTCCTCGACGCCTACGGACGCCGCCTGGCCCCGCTGCTGGCCTCGCTGGGTGTCACCGGCAAGGCCGGCGAGGTCGTGAAGGTCCCGACGTCGAAGGCGATCGCGTCGCCGATCCTCGTCCTGGTCGGCCTCGGCCCCGCGGTGACCACGACCGCCGTCCGGCGCGGCGCCGGTGCCGCCGCCCGCGCCGTCACCAACGCCGCCTCGGTCGCGGTCGCGCTGCCCGCCGACTCCCCCGACCTCGTCCGCGCCGCCACCGAGGGCTACCTGCTCGGCGGCTACACCTTCACCGCCTACAAGAAGCAGTCGTCGGCCAGCAGCCGACCGGGCGAGGTCGTCGTCCTCAGCCCCGCCTCGCGCAAGAAGGACGTCGCCGCCGCGTTCGAGGAGGCCCAGGTCCTGGCCCGCGCCGTCGCCGGCGTCCGCGACTGGGTCAACACCCCGCCCAACGACCTCCGCCCGCCGTCCTTCGCCGACGCGGTCGTCGCCGCCAACAAGGCCCGCGGGCGCGGCGCCGGGAAGATCACCGTCAAGGTCCTCGACGAGGAGCAGCTCGCCGAGCTCGGCTGCGGCGGCATCCTGTCGGTCGGCGCGGCCTCCGACGCGCCTCCCCGCCTGGTCGAGCTCACCTACGCCCCGCAGGGGGCCACGACGCACCTCGCCCTCGTCGGCAAGGGCATCACCTTCGACACCGGCGGCCTCTCGATCAAGCCGGCCGCCAACATGCACGAGATGAAGTCCGACATGGCCGGCGCCGCCGCGGTCGTGCAGGCGACGTTCGCGATCGCCGACCTCGGGCTGCCGATCAGGGTGACCACCTACGCCTCGCTCGCCGAGAACATGCTCGGCGGGTCGGCCACCCGGCCCGGCGACGTCGTCACGATGTACGGCGGCACGACCGTCGAGGTCCTCAACACCGACGCCGAGGGCCGGATGGTCCTGGGCGACGCGCTCGTGATGGCGACCGAGAAGGAGCCGGACGTGATGCTCGACGTCGCGACCCTCACCGGGCACATGGTCGTCGCGCTCGGCGACCGGGTCGGCGGCGTCCTCGGCGACGACGACGTGGTGGCCGCCGTCCTGGCCGCCGCGACGGTGGCCGGCGAGGACCACTGGCCGATGCCGATCCCGGAGTTCATGGACGAGCGGATCCACTCCAGCCGGATCGCCGACCTCGCCCAGCACGACTGGATCCGCTGGGGCGGCGGGCTGTACGCCGCGGCGTTCTTGCGCGAGTTCACCGGCGGCCTGCCGTGGGCGCACCTCGACATCGCCGGGCCGGCGTACAACTCCGGCGGCCCGACCGGCCACCTCACCAGCGGCGGCACCGGTGTCGCGGTCACGACCCTGGTCGAGTACGCCCGGACGTTGTCCGAGCGGGGCCTCGAGGCCCGCACCCGCTAGAGGCCGCGCGCGCGCCGCTCGGCCTTGATCCGCGAGTTGTAGTCACGCATCCGCTGCGGGACGCCGACCACGGCGGCGTCGTAGGAGGGCACCTGGTGCTTGTTCGCGAAGTCGTGCGCCCAGGCGACCGAGGGCACCCGACGGCGGGTCCACTCCCCGTCGTGGGCCACCAGCAGCAACGTCACCTCGCTCACCGCGGTGCGCGGCTCGACGAAGCCCTCGACGCCGCGGCGGGCCTCGACGAACTCGTGGAGGTGCTGCTCGTCGACGCGGTCGGAGGCTCGGACGGTGGTGGAGCCGGTTCGTTCGCCGCCCGTGGGGCGGCTCATCCGCACGCGGGAGCCGCGGCGGAACCGGTCGAGGAAACCCATGTCCCCAGTCTGCCCTGCGCGGAGCGGTGATCGTGACAGAACCCGCGAGCTCCGTGTTCGCGGGTAGTGCAAGGATGGTCGCGACACGCGCCCGGCACACCCGGGCCGACCGGAGTGGAAGGACAAGAGTGGCCGACTTCGACGTACTCGTCCTCGGAGCGGGTTCGGGTGGATACGCCTGCGCCCTGCGAGCCGCACAGCTCGGCCTGTCGGTCGGGCTGGTCGAGAAGGACAAGGTCGGCGGCACCTGTCTGCACGTCGGCTGCATCCCCACGAAGGCGCTGCTGCACGCCGCCGAGGTCGCCGACAGCGCCCGCGAGTCCGAGCAGTTCGGGGTCCGCGCCACCTTCGACGGCATCGACATGCCCGGCGTGAACGCCTACAAGGACGGCGTCGTCTCGCGCCTCTTCAAGGGGCTCGCCGGCCTGATCAAGGGCCGCGGCATCACGGTGATCGAGGGTGCCGGCACGGTCACCGGCCCGCGCCAGGTCACGGTGGCCGGCGAGGTCCACACCGGCAAGCACCTCGTGCTCGCCTCCGGCTCCTACGCCCGCTCGCTGCCCGGCCTCGAGGTCGACGGCGAACGCGTGCTCACCTCCGAGCACGCGCTGCGTCTCGAGCGCGTCCCCGCCTCCGTCATCGTCCTGGGGGGCGGCGTCATCGGCTGCGAGTTCGCCAGCGTCTGGCGCAGCTTCGGCGCCGAGGTCACCATCGTCGAGGCCCTCCCGCGCCTGGTCGCCGTCGAGGACGAGGCGTCCTCGAAGGCCCTCGAGCGCGCCTTCCGCAAGCGCAAGATCGCCTTCCGCACCGGCACCCGCTTCCAGTCCGTCGAGCGCACCGACGGCGGCGTCGCCGTCACCGTCACCAGTGGCGACGACGGCGCGACCACCGACGTGCTCGAGGCCGAGCTGCTCCTGGTCGCGGTCGGCCGCGGACCCGCCACCGACGGCCTCGGCCTCGACGACCTGGGGGTGGAGATGGAGCGGGGCTTCGTCCTCACCGACGACCACTGCCGCACCAACGTCGAGGGCGTGTACGCCGTCGGCGACATCGTGCCCGGGCTCCAGCTGGCCCACCGCGGCTTCCAGCAGGGCATCTTCGTCGCCGAGCACATCGCCGGTCTCGCCCCGGTCCCGGTCGACGAGGCCGGCATCCCGCGCGTCACCTACTCCCACCCGGAGATCGCCTCGGTCGGCCTCGACGAGGCCGCCGCCCGCGCCACGTACGGCGACGACGGCATCGAGACCGTCACCTACGACCTCGGCGGCAACGGCAAGAGCCAGATCCTCAAGACCCAGGGGTTCGTGAAGCTCGTGCGTCGCACGGACGGCCCCGTCGTCGGCGTCCACCTCGTGGGCGACCGGGTCGGCGAGCTCATCGGCGAGGCCCAGCTGATCTACAACTGGGAGGCACACGCCGAGGACGTGGCCCCCCTGGTCCACGCCCACCCCACCCAGAACGAAGCTCTCGGCGAGGCCCACCTGGCCCTCGCCGGGAAGCCTCTGCACGCCCACTCCTGACCCATCCAGAGGAAGAGCAGCTAGCCATGGCCACCGAAGTCAACCTCCCGGCACTCGGGGAGTCCGTCACCGAAGGCACCGTCACCCGCTGGCTCAAGCAGGTCGGCGACACGGTCGCGGTCGACGAGCCCCTGCTGGAGGTCTCGACCGACAAGGTCGACACCGAGATCCCCTCCCCCGTGGCCGGCACGCTGCTGGAGATCAAGGCCCAGGAGGACGACACCGTCGAGGTCGGCGCGGTGCTCGCCGTGATCGGTGACGAGGGCGAGTCCGCCGGCGACGCCGACGAGTCCGCCGAGCCGGAGGCCCAGCCGAAGGACGAGGGCGAGGCCGAGAAGAAGGCCGAGCAGGAGGAGGAGATCGTCGAGGAGACGGGCGACCTGCCCGCCGGCGACGAGACCCCCGAGAAGGAGAAGCCCGCCGAGGACGAGCCGGCCGAGGAGAAGCCGGCCGCGTCCGGCGGCGGCGAGGCCACCTCGGTCACGCTGCCCGCACTGGGCGAGTCGGTCACCGAGGGCACCGTCACCCGCTGGTTGAAGGCCGTCGGCGACGACGTCGCCGTCGACGAGCCGCTGCTCGAGGTCTCCACCGACAAGGTCGACACCGAGATCCCCTCGCCGGTCGCCGGCACCCTGCTCGAGATCAAGGTCGAGGAGGACGAGACCGTCGAGGTCGGCGCCGAGCTGGCCGTCATCGGCGACCAGGGCGCCTCCGCCTCCGACGTCAGTGGCTCCGCGGAGCCCGAGGCCCAGCCGAAGGACGCCGGCGAGGCCGAGAAGAAGGCCGAGCAGGAGGAGGAGATCGTCGAGGAGAAGGGCGACCTCCCCGCCGGCGACGAGACCCCCGAGAAGGAGAAGGCGCCGGAGCCCGAGAAGGCCCCGGAGCCGAAGAAGCCGGAGCCGAGCGAGGAGCCCGTCTCCGCGCAGGAGCAGGCCCCGGCCCCGAGCGCGCAGTCCCCGTCGACCGGCGAGCCCGCGCAGGAGTCCTCCGACGGAGGCAGCTACGTCACGCCGCTGGTCCGCAAGCTCGCCGCCCAGCACAACGTCGACCTCGCCTCGGTCTCCGGCTCGGGCGTCGGCGGCCGGGTCCGCAAGCAGGACGTCCTCGACGCTGCAGCCGCCGCCAAGGAGGCTGCGGCCGCACCGGCTGCCGCCGCTCCCGCCGCGCCGGCCGCGTCGTCGTCCGCGCCGGCCGCGCAGGCGCCCTCGGTGACCCCGTCGCCGCTGCGCGGGACCACCGAGAAGATCAGCCGGCTGCGCAAGATCATCGCCGAGCGGATGGTCGACTCGCTACAGTCGGGCGCCCAGCTCACCCAGGTGGTCGAGGTCGACGTCACCAACGTCGCCCGCCTGCGCACCGCGAAGAAGGACGAGTTCCTCGCCCGGGAGGGCGTCAAGCTCTCCTACCTCCCGTTCTTCACCAAGGCGGCGGTCGACGCGCTCAAGCAGCACCCCAAGCTGAACGCGACGATCGACACCGACGAGGGCACGATCACCTACTACGACCGCGAGAACATCGCGTTCGCGGTCGACACCGAGAAGGGCCTGCTGACGCCGGTCGTCAAGGACGCCGGCGACCTCTCGATCGCCGGCCTGGCCAAGAAGATCGCCGATGTCGCCGGGCGCACCCGCGCCAACAAGATCGGCCCGGACGAGCTCGGCGGCGGCACGTTCACGATCACCAACCTCGGCAGCGTGGGCGCGTTGTGGGACACCCCGATCATCAACAAGCCGCAGGTCGCGATCATGGGCCCCGGTGCCGTGGTCAAGCGGGCCGTCGTCATCGACGACCCCAACCTCGGCGAGACGATCGCGGTGCGCCACATGGTCTACCTCGCGCTGACCTACGACCACCGCCTGGTCGACGGCGCCGACGCCGGCCGCTTCCTGCAGGACGTCAAGAGGCGCCTCGAGTCGGGCGTCTTCGAGGTCTGACCGGCCCGACCGCACGTGCAGAAGCCCCCGCCGCTCCTCGGAGCGGCGGGGGCTTCTGCGTCCGGAACGCCGTGGTGGCCCCGGACGTCGAGCAGAGAGCGTCAGCGAGCGCTAGCGGGCGTCGATCACGACCTCGCGAGCTCGGTCGTGATCAGAGCTCGAACTCCGAGGGGTCGATGCCGACGGCGTGGCAGGCCTCCCGGACGACGGCCTTCTCCTGGTCGTCGAAGGTGCCGTCGGCGCCGCCGATGATGATGCCGATCTGGATGACCGCGCGGGCCTCGGCCGGCTTCTTCTTGGTCTTCGAGATCACCTGCACGAGCTCGACCTTGCCGAGCTGGTAGTCGGCGGAGAGCTTCGAGCAGGCCTCGTCGAACTTGGCGCGCAGGCTCTCGGGCGGGAAGTTGCCGAGGGCCTCGTTGGTCGTGATGAGGCTGGAGACCTTCTGGCGCTCCGACTCGTCGATGCTGCCGTCGGCGGCGGCGACCAGGGCGCACATGGCCATGCTGGCGTCGCGGAACCCGCCGCTCTGCAGGTCGTTCTTCTTGGCGAGCAGCTGCTGCTGCATGCCTTCGGTGGACTGACGGAGCTTGGCCCAGAAGGACGGCATCGATGACCTCATTCGCGGTGTCGGGGTGGTCGGACCCTCATCGTGCCCGACCGCCCCAATACTCAGTCGACGGTGGTGCGCACCGTCATGTCGGTGCGGGTGCTGACGGTCTGCTCCTGGCCACCGGCCTCGACCCGGATGTCGGTCCGGCCGCTGGTGGTGATGTCGGTCGCGGTCAGGTTGCCGACGGTCCCGCGCATCGTGCCGGTCGAGGTGCCCTCGCCGGAGACGACCTCGAAGCCCTCCGCGTCCCCGGGCTCGAACTCCTGGGTGACCTCGACCTCGATGACGTACTGGTCGCCCTCGAGGGAGACCAGCTCGTAGGACGTCGTCTGCTGCACCTCGATGCCGTTCAGCTCGAGCGCGTTCGACGCCGTCCAGGTCGCTCCGGCCCCGAGCTCCTCGTCCGGGAAGGCGACGGTCAGGGACGACGCCTGGTCGGTGAGCTGCTCCATCGACTGGCGGATCGTGCTGGAGACACCGGCGGGGATGTCGATCTCGCTGTCGGTCACCTCGCCGGACGGCGTGAAGGTGGTCGAGCCGGTGACGCCGGTCAGCTCCGAGAGCGCGGCCTCGATGTCGGCGGCGGCGGGGTCGTCCTGATCGACGACGCGGGACTCGCCGTAGGTCGTGTCGACCCGGATCGCGTCGCCGTCGACGCTCACGACCTCGTTGGTGAGCGTCATCTCGATCGGCGGCACGTCGACGCTCTGACCCGCGTCGACGTCCTGGTCCAGGGTCATCACGGTCGACTCGGTGTGTCCGACCTCGACGTCGATGACCAGCCTCGCGCGCGGCTCGGCACCCTGCTCCTGGACCTCGACGACCGGCCGGTCGCCGGGCTCGGGGTCGTCGCCGCAGGCGGCGAGGACGGGGACCAGGGTGGCCAGGCAGAGGGCGGCGAGGGAGCGCTTCACGACCCGGTCCTACCCGGACCGCGGGTCGGTCACGCCTCTCCCTCCGGAGGGGGCGGGGCCACGGGGCCGTGTGCGAGGCTGGCCGGCATGTCGCTCACGGTCGTCCTCGCCGGCGGATCGGGTTTCCTCGGCGCCCACCTCAAGCGGGAGCTGGGTGCACGCGGGCACGAGGTCGTCACGCTGGTGCGCCGCGACACCAGCGCCCCGGAGGAGTCGACCTGGGACCCGTACGCCGGCACGCTCGACCGCACCCTGGTGCGCAGCGCGGACGTCGTGGTGAACCTCGCCGGGAGCCCGACGCTGGGCAACCCGCACTCGAAGCGGTGGGCACGCGAGCTGCGCGCGAGCCGGGTGACGACGACCCGGCTGCTCGCCGAGACGATCGGGCAGGCGGCCAGTCCCCCGGCGTACCTGGCCGGCAACGGGATCTCCTACTACGGCGACCACGGCGACCAGGTGCTGACCGAGGTCTCCGACACCCGCGGTCACGCGCTGCTCACCTCCGTGACGCGCGAGTGGCAGGCGGCGACCGAGCCCGCGGTGGCGGGAGGCTCGCGGGTCTGCGTGCTCCGGACGTCGCCGGTGATGGACCGCCGCGCCGCGCCGCTGCAGCCGCTGCGCCTGCTGACCATGGCCGGACTCGGCGGACGGCTGGGCAACGGCCGGCAGTACATGCCGATGTCGACGCTGCGTGACTGGGTCGGCGCCGTCGTCCACCTCGCCGAGCACCCGGACGCGTCCGGACCCTTCAACATCTGCCTGCCGCAGGCGCCGACGAACGCCGAGTTCACCAAGGCCCTGGGCCGGGCGCTGCACCGTCCGACCTTCGTGCCCGTGCCGGCCCCGGCCGTCAAGCTCGCCGGTCCGATGGCTCCCGAGCTCCTCGGCTCGCTGAACGTGCGGCCGGCCGCCCTCCTCGCCTCCGGGTTCGTCTTCGCCGACGCCGACGTCGAGGCCTGCCTCGCCACGGCGCTCACCGCGTCGGACGACTGACGACCGAGGCCACCCGCCACCCGGCGTCGCCGCCGGCGCGCAGGACGAGGCACCGCGTGCTGACCCGGTCGGCCGGGAGCTCGGTGCCGCCCGCCGCGACCCGGGCGAGCCGGTCGGTCACCTCGAGCACGAGGCGGCCCCGGTCCGAGGAGACCACCTCCAGCGCCAGCACCTGCGTGCTCATCTCGGTCACCCGGCGCCCGCGGTCGTTCCAAGCCTCGAGCATCGCGACGTCGCGCCGACCGGCCACCGACCGCGCCGTGTAGAGCCTGCCCAGCGCCGCGGTGTCGCCCGAGGTCCAGGCGACGGCCCGTGCCTCGTCCCAGGCGCGCAGCACCTCCCGGGGCGCGCTCCCCCCGGGCGGGCCGGTGGTTGCCGGCGGCGACTGGGCGACCGGCGGCGTCGGTGGCGGCTCTGACGGCCTCGGATCGTCGGCGAGGAGCGCGGCGCCGCACGCGACGCCCACGCCGCACAGCGCACCGAGCAGCACGGCGGTGAGCAGCGGCACCAGGACCCGGGTCGACATGCGCCCAGCCAACACCGAGGCGCCCTCGACCTGCCGAGGTTCTCCACAGCCTCGGGCCGAGACCGTGTCATCCTGTCGCGGTGCTGAGCCGTCGACGTCTGCTGACCGGAGGGGCCGCGGCCGGTCTGGCCGTCGCCGCCGGCGGTGCGCTCGGGGTCTACGAGGGCTGGCTCCCCGGCCGGGTCCTCGCCCAGGAGGCCCTCGGGCTCAACGGTGAGGACGGCGTCGTCCCCGACATCGACACCGGGCCGGTCGAGTCCGGGTCCTTCGTCTCGGACGCCCGGCTCGGGGCCACGGTCCGCTGGCACCTGCTGCGCCCACCGGGCAGCCAGACCTCCGACCTCCCCCTCGTCGTGGCCCTGCACGGCCTGGGCTGGAGCATCGACAGCTTCCTGCCCGGCGACCTCGGCGTCCCCGAGCTCCTGGCAGCCGCGGTCGCCGCCGGCGTGCCGCCGTTCGCGGTCGTCGTCCCCGACGGCGGCGACACCTACTGGCACGAGCGGCCCGACGGCGAGGACGCCGGTGCGATGGTCGTCGACGAGCTGCTGCCCCTGATGGCCGAGCGCGGGCTGCGCGCCACCGCGACGGACCGGATCGGTCTCCTGGGCTGGTCGATGGGCGGGTACGGCGCGCTGCGGCTCGGCGGGCTGCTGGGCGCCGAGCGGGTGGCGGCCGTCGCCGTCGCGGGGCCGGCGTTGTGGTCCGACGCCGACGAGGCGAGCACGTCCGGGTTCGAGGACGCCGCGGAGTACCGCGAGTTCACGGTCTTCGGCCGCCAGGGTGACCTGGACGGGATCAGGGTCAGCATCGACTGCGGGACCGGCGACCCGTTCTACCGCTCCGTCGAGGACTACGTCGACGGCTTCCCCGACGGCGCCGACGTGCGCAGCTCCTTCGAGCCCGGCGCGCACGACCGCGGGTACTGGCGCCGGGTGATGCCGGCCCAGCTGGAGCTCCTGGGCCGGGCGTAGGCTCGAGCGCGTGACCGACCTGACCTTCCGTGTCGCCGGGCTGGGCCCCGACGCTCTCGACTACCTCGCGGCGTGGGACCTCCAGCGCGAGGTGCACGCCGACGTCGTCGCCGGCGCGGCCGGCACGGTCCTGCTGCTCGAGCACCCGCCCGTCTACACCGCCGGCAAGCGCACCGAGCCGCACGAGCGGCCCGCCGATCCCGGCGGTGCCGCCGTCGTCGACGTCGACCGCGGCGGCAAGATCACCTTCCACGGCCCCGGGCAGCTCGTCGGCTACCCGATCGTCCGGCTGCCCGACCACGTGAAGGTCGTCGACTACGTCCGCCGCGTCGAGGAGGCCCTGATCGCGGTCTGCCGCGACCTGGGCGTCGAGACCGCCCGCGTGCCCGGTCGCAGCGGCGTCTGGCTGCGTGCCGGGCAGGGCCGTCCGGAGCGCAAGGTCGCCGCGATCGGGATCCGGGTCAGCCGCGGCGTCACGATGCACGGATTCTCGCTGAACTGCGACGTGGACCTCGGCTGGTACGACCGCTTCGTGCCGTGCGGCATCGCCGACGCCGGGGTCACCACGCTGTCGATCGAGACCGGCCGACGGGTCACCGTCGCCGACGTCCTCCCCGGTGTCGAGGCGCACCTGCGCCACTACCTCGCCTGGGAGCCGTACGCCGCGACGCCCGACTACGACCCGCGTCCCGAGCCGGGGCGGACGCCACGCATCGAGCTGGTCCGCCCGGGCGTCTGACGCCGCGGCCCCGGTCAGTCCTGGGGGAACCCGCGGAACGCGAGGTGCTCGCGCACCCGGTCGACGTCGGCGGCCGAGGGCAGCCCGTCGGTGACCTTGGAGATCGACACCGCGATGTCGGCGTGGTCGTGCGGCGCGAGGCCGGCCTCCTCGAGCTCACGGGCGATCTCGGCGACCTCCTCGTCGCTCAGCCGGCGCCGCAGCAGGGCGAGCAGCGGGACGTAGTCCTGGGCCGGCACCCCGGCCGGGTAGCCCTCGCGCAGCCAGGCCACGACCCTGCTCAGCGGGCCCGTCACTTGTCGACCAACGACGGGACGACGTGGTCGAAGCTGACTTCCTTGCCGAAGCCGGACGCCACGACGATCGTGATGCCGAGCGCGACGCCGGCGAGCACGACCGCGAAGCAGACCGCCGCCCCGAGGCGCCCGACGGGGTGGGGCGGCGCGTGACCGGCGTCGACGGTCTCGGCGGCTCCCCCGGCGCCGTACGCGAGCGAGCGGATGCCGAGGGCGAAGACGGCCGGCAGCCCGGCTCCGAGGAGGAGGCCGATCAGCAGGACCTGCCAGGCGCCCTCGAGGGCGAATCCGATGTTCTCCATGTCGGTGCTCCTTCTCAGACCTTCGCCTGGGTGGGCATGCCGTCCCAGTCGGCGTTGACGTTGTCGTGGTCGACCGGCTCGCGCCGTGACCGGACGTACATGGCGCCGGACGCGGCGACCAGGACCACGAAGACGACGACCGCCCCCGGGAGACCGCCCACGAGGTCGGCGGCGTACCAGGCGATCGCGCCGACGACGGCGGCCATCGGCAGCGTGACGAGCCAGGCCAGCGCCATCCGGCCCGCCACGCCCCACCGGACCTCGGCGCCCTTCTTGCCGACGCCGGTGCCGAGGATCGACCCGGTGGCGACGTGGGTGGTCGACAGGGCGAACCCCAGGTGGCTCGAGGTCAGGATGACGGCGGCCGAGGAGCTCTCGGCCGCCATGCCCTGGGGCGAGGAGATCTCGACCAGGCCCTTGCCCAGCGTCCGGATGATCCGCCAGCCGCCGAGGTAGGTGCCGAGCGCGATCGCGACCGCGCACGAGACCTTCACCCACAGCGGGATGCTGGTGGTGTCGCTCCACTCGCCGCTGGCGAGCAGGGCGAGGGTGATCACGCCCATCGTCTTCTGGGCGTCGTTCGTGCCGTGGGCCAGCGACACGAGGGACGCCGAGCCGATCTGGCCCCAGCGGAAACCGCTCTCCCGGTAGCGCTCGGCCACCCCCTCGGTGATCCGGTGGATCAGCCAGGTGCCGACGGCGGCGACCGCGATCGCGATGACGGGCGAGAGCAGCGCGGGCAGGATCACCTTGCCGACGACGCCGTCCAGCTTGGTGCCGTCGCCGGCCCAGTTCACGCCGTTGAACCCGAGCCCGGCGATCGTGGCGCCGACCAGACCGCCGAACAGCGCGTGCGAGGAGCTCGACGGCAGTCCGAGCAGCCACGTCGCGAGGTTCCACAGGATCCCGCCGACGAGCCCGGCCAGCACGATGACCAGCAGCGCCTCGCCGCCGTCGGCGAGGAACTCCGGGCGCGGGGCCCCGTCGCTGTCCTGGATCTTGATGACGGCGTTGGTGACGGTGAGGGCGACCTCGACCGACAGGAAGGCGCCGACGAGGTTGAGCGACGCCGACAGGGCGACGGCCACCTTCGGGCGCAGGGCACCGGTCGCGATGGAGGTCGCCATCGCGTTGCCGGTGTCGTGGAAGCCGTTGGTGAAGTCGAAGGCCAGGGCCGTGACGACGACCAGGCCGAGGATCACGAGTTCCGGGGTCACCTCGCCAATGTGCTCCTCCGCACGAGCAACCGGAAGACCACCGGCGCGGTGTTCAACCGTCGTTCACCTCGCGTGGTCTGATGGCGCGCCACGCCATGCCATGCCATGCCACGCCACGACCGGAGGAGGCACCGTGACCGACCTGGTCATCGAAGCAGCGGGACTGCGCAAGGAGTTTCGCGGACGACGCGGCCTCCGCGTCGCGGTGGAGAACCTGGACCTCGCGGTGCCCGGAGGCGGCGTCCACGGTTTCCTCGGACCCAACGGGTCCGGCAAGACCACGACGATCCGGATGCTGCTCGGGCTGGCCCGCGCCACGCGCGGGGAGATGCGGCTCTTCGGCCAGCCGGTCCCCGAGAGCCTGCCGGCCGTCATCGACCGGGTCGGCGCCGTGGTCGAGTCGCCCAAGTTCTCCCCCCACTTCACCGGCCGGCAGAACCTGCTGCTGCTCTCACGCAGCATCGGCGCTCCCGACACGCGCGTCGACGCCGCGATCGAGACCGTCGGCCTGACCGGGCGCGACGGCGACCGGTTCAAGTCCTACTCCCTCGGCATGAAGCAGCGCCTCGCGATCGCCGCGACCCTCCTGAAGGACCCGCAGCTGCTCATCCTCGACGAGCCGACGAACGGCCTCGACCCGGCGGGCATCCGCGAGATCCGCGACACCATCCGCGACCTCGGCGAGCGCGGCGTCACCGTGCTGCTGAGCTCCCACATCCTCGCCGAGGTCCAGCAGGTCTGCACGTCGGCCACGATCATCGGCAACGGCCGGCTCCTCGCCTCGGGGCGCGTCGAGGACCTCCTCGACACCGGCGCCGCGGCGTACGCCGTCGAGGTCGCCGACCCCGACGCCGCCACCCGGCTGCTCACCGGCGCCGGTCTCACCGTCGCCGCGACCACCACCGGCCTGCGCGTCGAGTCCGACGACCCCGCCGCGATCACCCGGACCCTCGGCGAGGCCGGCGTCTGGTTGTCCGCGCTGACCCCGCTGCGCCGCGACCTCGAGTCGGTGTTCCTCGAGCTCACCGCCGCCGACACGCTCGGCCACGAGCACCACGCCGGCGCCGACGACCTCGGCCGGAAGGGCGGTGCCGCATGACGGGCCTGCTGCGGGTCGAGCTGACCCGCCTGCGGTGGCGGCGCGCCGTCCTCGTGCTCGTCGGTGCCGCCGTCCTCATCCCGCTCGTGATCCTCGGCGTCCGCACCTACGACACCCGCCCCGTCGGCGACGACGACCGGGCTGCTGCGCAGCAGCAGGTCGACGCCGAGCTGGCCTACATCGAGCAGGGCATCGCCGACTGCGAGCAGGACCCGCGCGCGTACGGCGTCGACCCCGCCCGCGCCGAGCGGCAGTGCGCGCGCCAGTTCGGCTACGAGCCGCGGGTCGAGGACTTCCTGTACCGCGAGCAGCTCGTCGTCGCTCGCGAGCGGTCGAACAGCGCCCTGGCGGTGGTGGCGATCGTGGCCGCGCTGATGCTGCTCGCCGGGACGACGTACGTCGGGCACGACTGGAACTCCGGCTCCATGAGCAACCAGCTGCTGTTCGAGCCGCGGCGGCTGCGGGTGTGGCTGGCCAAGGCCGTCGCGGTCGCGCTGCTGGCGGCGTCGGTCGCGGTGGTGGGCCTCGTCGTCTTCTGGGGCGGGCTGATCCTGGTCGCGCAGAGCCGCGACCTCGATCCGTCCGGGCAGGTGGTCACCGACGTGGTGCAGCACGCCCTGCGGAGCACCCTGGTCATCACCGCGGCGTCGGTGTTCGGGTACGCGCTGACCACCCTGTCGCGCAGCACGGTGTTCACGATCGGCGTCCTGTTCGCGGTCTCGGTCGCCGGCGGCCTGGTCTTCGCCCTCCTGCCGGAGTCGGCGTTGAGGTACGAGCCGTCGACCAACGCCGTCGCCGTCGTCAACGGGCGCGCCGAGTACTGGGTCCAGCCGCCCGAGGCCTGCTACGGGCAGCGGGTGCCCGACGACCTCGACTGCGACGAGACCAAGGAGGTCAGCGTCCAGCACGGCACCGCGTACTACGCCGTCCTGATGCTGCTCGTCGGCGGCGCCTCCGCCGCGTCGTTCCGCCGCCGCGACATCACCTAGGGGGCTGCCCTCGCCGCCCGGGCCGGCCCCCGGGGGTGACCCACGGCGACGTAGGATCGACGGAGTGACGACCACTCCCACACCCCCCAGCACCGCCCCGAACGGCCGCAAGCTCCTGCGGCTCGAGGTCCGCAACGCCGAGACGCCGATCGAGCGCAAGCCGGAGTGGATCAAGACCCGGGCGAAGATGGGTCCGGAGTACAAGGCGCTGCAGTCGCTGGTCAAGGCCGAGGGCCTGCACACCGTGTGCCAGGAGGCCGGCTGCCCCAACATCTTCGAGTGCTGGGAGGACCGCGAGGCGACGTTCCTCATCGGCGGCGAGCAGTGCACCCGCCGCTGCGACTTCTGCCAGATCGACACCGGCAAGCCCGAGCCGCTCGACCGCGACGAGCCCCGTCGGGTCGCCGAGTCGGTGCAGAAGATGGAGCTGCGCTACGCCACCATCACCGGCGTCGCCCGTGACGACCTGCCCGACGGCGGCGCCTGGCTGTACGCCGAGACGGTGCGGATGATCCACGAGCTGAACCCCGGCATCGGTGTCGAGAACCTGATCCCCGACTTCAACGGCGACCCCGACCAGCTCCGCGAGGTGTTCGAGTCGCGCCCCGAGGTGCTGGCCCACAACGTCGAGACGGTCCCGCGCATCTTCAAGCGGATCCGCCCGGCGTTCCGCTACGAGCGCTCGCTCGACGTCATCACCGCCGCCCGCGACTTCGGCCTGGTCACCAAGTCCAACCTGATCCTCGGCATGGGCGAGACCCGCGACGAGGTCTCGCAGGCGCTGCGCGACCTGCACGCCGCCGGCTGCGAGATCATCACGATCACCCAGTACCTGCGCCCCTCGGTGCGGCACCACCCGGTCGAGCGGTGGGTCAAGCCCGAGGAGTTCGTCGAGCTCAAGGACGAGGCCGACGAGATCGGTTTCTCCGGCGCCCTGTCCGGCCCGCTCGTCCGTTCGTCCTACCGCGCCGGTCGCCTGTACCGTCAGGCGATGGACGCGCGGGCGTCCGTCTGACCACTGACCCTTCGGGACGAGCGAGGCACGGCAACACATGGCACGGACGAAGAAGCCCCGGGAGACCGACCCCACCAAGATGAGCCGCCGCGGGCAGCTCGTCGAGACCTACAAGATGACCCGTGAGGTCGACACCAGGATCGGCCTCTGGATGGCCGGGGCGTTCCTCCTCTTCGGCGCCGCCGGGTTCGGACTGTTCTGGATCCTCCCCCCGAGCAACGGCACCTTCAGCCTCGTCATGGCGATCATCGGCGGCCTGCTGTTCGGCCTGCTCGGCATGATGGTCGTCTTCAGCCGCCGTGCCCAGCGCGCGGCGTTCAACCGGCTCGAGGGTCAGCTCGGCGCCGCCGCCCGGGCGCTCACGCTGCTGCGCCGCGGCTGGAAGACCGACGAGATGGTCGGCTTCACCAAGCAGCAGGACATGGTCCACCGCGTCGTCGGCCCTCCCGGCATCGTCCTGGTCGGCGAGGGCAACCCCCACCGGCTCAAGACCCTGCTCGCCAGCGAGCGGCGCAAGCACGAGCGGGTCGCGTCGGAGACGCCGATCCACGAGGTCGTCGTCGGCAGCGGCGAAGGTCAGGTGCCGCTGTCCAAGCTGGTGCGCCACGTCCAGAAGCTCGGCCGCAAGGTGAAGCCCGCCGAGATCACCGACATCCTCAACCGGCTCAAGGCCCTCGACGCCCAGCGTCCCAAGATCCCGCTCCCCCGCGGTCCGATGCCGACGTCCATGAAGGGCATGCGCGGCAACATGCGCGGACGCTGAGCAACATCGCGAGCCTTCGAGCGCGCACCTCGCCCGAAGGTGGTCGAGCACGGCGCGTCGAGACCTCGGGGCCGACCTCGGGCAACCCGTCGGTCTAGCGGCGTGCGGCGGCGACGAGCGACCGGAACACGTCGGTCCGGACCGTCGCGGTGCCGGCGGCGAGGTCGTGCAGCCCGCGGCCGTCGGGCTTGAAGACCAGCGGCGGGACGACCAGCGCGACCAGCACCTGCCGCAGCAGCACGCGCAGCGGGTTGATCGGGCGCAGCCGGCCGTCGGCCGGGACCACGCGCAGGCCGGTCACGATCTTGCCGAAGGAGCCGGCGATCAGCCAGGTGAAGAGGGCCGACTGCACGACGTACACGGCGAGGGTGACGAACTGTGCGGGGCTGCCCGGCTCGAAGTAGGCGTCGCCGCCGATGAAGGCGATGACGACGAGCATGCAGACGAACCAGTCGACGAGCAGGGCGAGCGCCCGCCGCCCCCACGACGCGGTCTCGAACGTCGCGCCTGCGGTCCTCTCCACGGCGCCAGCGTAGGCGGCGCCCGGGCGACCGCGCGGACCACCCACCCCTCGGCCACCTGTTACACGGGCGAAATAGAACGGATACGGTCTGGAAACGACCGGTTCGGTACGGTCGGTCAGTGCCCGTGGCAACGTCGCGGCGGGGCTCTCCAACCAGAGATTCGCGCTGCGCCCGAGGGCTCGCAGCCAAGGAGGACGAATGTTCAGCAATGCCGAGGAGCTGCTCGCCTACGTCAGGAACGAGGGCGTCGCGATGGTCGACGTCCGGTTCTGTGACCTGCCGGGTGTCATGCAGCACTTCACCGTCCCGGTCTCGTCGTTCGACGAGAGCGTCTTCGAGGACGGCCTCAACTTCGACGGTTCCTCGATCCGTGGCTTCCAGGCCATCCACGAGTCCGACATGTCGCTGTTCCCGGACCCGACGACGGCCTACATCGACCCGTTCCGCACCGCCAAGACCCTGGTCGTGAACTTCTTCATCCACGACCCGCTGACCGGCGAGCCGTACTCGCGCGACCCGCGCAACATCGCCAAGAAGGCGATGGCCTACCTGTCGACCACCGGCGTCGGCGACACCGCGTACTTCGCCCCCGAGGCCGAGTTCTACGTGTTCGACAACGTGCGCTTCGAGACCAAGGCCAACGCCGGCTACTACGAGATCAACTCCTCGGCCGGCGCCTGGAACACCGGCGACGCGTTCGAGAACGACAACCGCGGCTACAAGGTCAAGTACAAGGGCGGCTACTTCCCCGTCGCCCCGACCGACCACTTCGGTGAGCTCCGCGACGAGATGACCATCGAGCTCGAGAACGCCGGCCTCCAGGTCGAGCGCGCCCACCACGAGGTCGGCACCGCCGGCCAGGCGGAGATCAACTACCGCTTCGACGAGCTGCTCAAGGCCGCCGACGACGTGATGAAGTTCAAGTACATCATCAAGAACGTCGCCTGGCGCAACGGCAAGACCGCGACCTTCATGCCCAAGCCGATCTTCGGCGACAACGGCTCCGGCATGCACGTGCACCAGTCGATCTGGAACAACGGCGACCCGCTGTTCTACGACGAGACCGGCTACGGCGGCCTGTCCGACATGGCCCGCTACTACATCGGCGGCATCCTCAAGCACGCCCCGTCGCTGCTGGCCTTCACCAACCCGACGGTGAACTCCTACCACCGCCTGGTGCCCGGCTTCGAGGCCCCGATCTCGCTGGTCTACTCGCAGCGCAACCGCTCGGCCTGCGTCCGGATCCCGATCACCGGGTCCAACCCCAAGGCCAAGCGCATCGAGTTCCGCTGCCCCGACCCGTCGGCGAACCCGTACCTCGCCTTCTCGGCGCTGCTGCTCGCCGGCCTCGACGGCATCAAGAACAAGATCGAGCCGGCCGCGCCGATCGATAAGGACATCTACGAGCTCCCGCCGGACGAGATGGCCGACATCGACCAGGTCCCGACCTCGCTGAACGCCGTCCTCGACTCGCTCGAGGCCGACCACGAGTTCCTGACGGCCGGCAACGTCTTCACGCCCGACCTGATCGAGACCTGGATCGACTTCAAGCGCACCCAGGAGATCCTCCCGGTCCAGATGCGCCCGCACCCGCACGAGTTCGAGCTGTACTACGACATCTGACCCGGCCCTCGGGCACGGTCGGTCAGCTGCTCGGACGAGCACCAAGATTCTCCGCTGACCTGCGCAGACGCCGCCGGGCGACCTTCGGGTCGCTCGGCGGCGTTTGCCGTTTGTCGTTGTGAGGGGTCGGCCCGTGCCGAGTCTGGTGCGACCAGCACGTCATCCTCCACGGCACCAGTCGGGTCCGTCGACCACGCTGTGTCGAGGGCGCCGCCCAACACGTCCCGGCCCGGTTCGTCGTGCTGACGCCGTGCCCAGGAGGCGATCGCCGGAGACGAGTCGCGTCGATGCAGGGCCGCCCGCCACATCCCTCCCAGCCGCGGCCTTCGCCTACCGCCATCCATCCCGCTGAGCCCGGCGGGACCGACCGGAGAGATCCGGCGTGTCTGGCCACCTTCAGTCGGTGGAGGTGGTGCGTGTCGCCGACCTCTTCCGCGCGGCGGTCTTGGCCGGCGCCCGCTTCGCCGCGGTGGCCGCCGCCTTCTTGGTGGTCCGGGTGGCAGAGGACGTCGAGCTCGCTGTGCCTGTCTTCGTGCGGCCCGAGCGCCGGGCCGTGGGCGTGCCCGATCCCGCCTTCGTCGCGGATCCCCGGGGAGACGGCGCGGAACGGGCAGCGACGTCGGCGCTGGCTCGCAGGGCGGCGAGGGAGGCCTCGGCCTTCGCGACCTTGCGCTCGCGCTTGCGCTGCTCGTCGACGTGCTCGCCGAGCTCGTGCTCGACCTCGGCCAGGTCGTGCCGAGCTGCCCGCGCCAGCTTCTCGGCCTTCCTCGCCTGCTTGCGCAGTCGCTGCGCACGCTCGTCGGCGCGTTCCAGCTGCGCGGCGAGGCGACGGTGCTCGCGACTGGCCTCGTCGTGAGCGCCTGAGGCGCTCTCGAGTCGCGCCCGGGTCATCTCGACCACCGTGGTGGTCTGCTGCAGCTTCTCCGAGCGGCGCTTCGCCCGGTGCTCGAGGAGTTCAAGGTCGTCGGACACGATGCGTACCTCCGGCTGGTGGTGGACCTCTGAGTCTCCCGTCACGCTCTGGCCCGTGCCACGCCCCTGGGTGTGACCCGGACTCGCCGCCGAGGTGGGTCAGTGTCGCGTCACGGCGGACGTCGACAGGTGGTTGCACCGAAGCCGCAACGGCTCACCAGAAGCGGCTGACCACCTCGGCAGGCTTGCGCTGTCCGGCCTTCTGGAAGTTGACGATGATCGCTCGACCGCCGGTGCACTTGGGGTAGCGGCGGGTCATGCTCTCGGAGGCGCTGGTGACGACGCGCCCCTTGGCGCCGACGACGCGCTGGACAGCGGCAGGCCGCAGACCCTTCGTGACCTTCTTGAGCTCCTTCTTCGTCACGCATGCCTTGCGTCCATCTGCCTGCGGTTCGACCGACACCCGGCGCGCTCGGGGCCGGTCGGTCCCGCACGACGCCAGTGACGTCACCGGGACGACGACCTCGCGGGTGATGCCGACCCCTGAGCCGACCAGGATGTAGACGTAGGCGGCCTCTGCCATGGTGAGTCGAGCTACCGGACCGACCCGGCCGGGCTTGCCGGTGCTGTAGGTGTAGTCGCTGAGCTCGAACGACCTGCTGACCCTGGCCAGCCCGGCGCTGCCCGTGTGCTTGAGCTCGCCGTCACGGTAGTTGCGACCGTTCCAGTAGACCCGCACCGAGGCCTGTCCCCCCGCGAGCGGCTCGCGACAGGCCATCGACACACCCCCCTCCCAGGCGACGACCGCGTCGTACCCCGCGCGCGTCGAGCCGGACGGGGCCGCGCCTGCGGGCGACGACGTAGCAAGAGGGGACGCACAGAGAGCGGCGCTGAGCAGGACGGGCAGCACGAGTCGGAACAGACGCATGCTCGATTCCTACCATGCGCGTTCGGTCGGGAACCGCTGCGGTAGAGAGGCCACACGGGAACTGGGACTCGGCCGTTGGAGGCCCGAGGGTCAGCCAGCACCGACCACGAACTCCGGAGCGGTCTGTGGAGGGTGCCGAGCTCGGGCACCTAGACCGCCCTCTGTACCCGTGCACCAGCACGAACCGCCCGAGGGATCTCGGCCACGACGTCGACCACGGACGCGAGGCGGGCGAGGTCCTCGGCCGGCGCCGGCGAGTCGAGGGTGACTGCGTACCTGATGCCGGTCGAACGCCACTCGGAGTCGAACTCGCCGTCGGCCTCGACCACGATCCCGTCCACCTCGACACCGAGGCGCTCGGCCTCGCGATAGGTGTCGTTGAGGACGCAGAGGGCCACGGACAGGTGGAGCAGCTGGGCGCCGGTGCTCGCGGGACCGGCGACGACACCCTCCGCGGTCCAGGCGTGGTGCAGCACGATCCCTTCGCCAGCCCGCAGGGAACCGGCGGTCGCACACACGCCCAGGGGTGACAGGTCCATCCGCCGATTGTGCCAACGACAGAGCCGGTCAGGCTCGATCGACGACGAGGGAGGCGAACCCGTCGTCGCCGAGCGCACCGCACGGTGGCGAAAGGGGGGATCGCCAGGCCCTGAATATCGCCGTGGATCTGCGCGACCGTTGACCACGCACCACCCGACGCAGGCGCCTCGCCCGACGCGCGGCCATCCTCGACACCCCAGACCACCAGGAGTCAGCCATGCCCCGCCCCAGCATCGACATCACCATTCCCAGTCTTGTAGGCAAGCGCGCTGTGCTGACCGGCGGCAGCGACGGGATCGGCCTCGAGATCGCCAAGCGCCTCGCCGTCGCGGGAGCCGAGCTGGTCCTTCCCGTGCGCAACCACGGCAAGGGCCAGGCGGCCGCCGCCCAGATCCGGGCCGTCGCCCCCGGCGCCACCGTCGTCCTGCAGTCCTTGGACCTCTCGTCGCTGGACTCCGTCGCGACGCTCGGCGAGGTACTGCGTGCCGAGGGCGCGCCGATCCACGTCCTGGTCAACAACGCCGGCGTGATGACACCGCCGAGCCGTCAGACCACCGCCGACGGGATCGAGCTGCAGCTGGGGACCAACCACGTCGGTCACGTCGCCCTCGTGGCTCACCTGCTGCCGTTGCTGCGAGCGGGGCGGGCCCGGGTGACCTCCCAGGTCAGCGTCGCCGCCGCCGGCGGCTCGATCAACTGGGACGACCTCAACTGGGAGCGCTCCTACGACGGCATGAAGGCCTACCGGCAGTCGAAGATCGCGTTCGGTCTCTTCGGTCTCGAGCTCGACCGCCGCAGCAGTGCTCTCTGCTGGGGCATCACCAGCAATCTCTCCCACCCCGGCGTCGCCCCCACCAGCCTCCTGTCCGCGCGACCCGAGCTCGGCCGCGGGCGCGACACGGGTGGGGTCCGGCTGATCCGCGCGCTCTCCAAGCGAGGCATCCTCGCTGGTACTGCTCGCACGGCCTCGCTCCCGGCGCTGCTCGCCGCCACCTCGACCGATGCCCGCGGCGGGGCGCTGTACGGTCCTCGGGGGTTCCAGCACCTGGGCGGAGCGCCCGCGGAGCAGCAGCTGTACAAGCCGTTGCGCGCAGAGGAGGAAGCCGCGCGAGCCTGGATCGCCTCGGCGCAGCTGGCCGGTGTCACCTTCCCCGCCGGGCCCGCCGACTCCGCAGCCGACCGGCCGCACGTCCGCCCGACGCGCCAGCACCCGGCCACCTGACAGCCGCACTCCCCAGTGCACCCTGGTTGCTCGAGCGACCGGCGCGCACACCGGAAAGGGAATGACCGTGATGATCGACCGGACCCAGCTGGCCGAGTTCCTGCGGCAGCGCCGCGAAGCCCTGCAACCCGAGGACGTCGGTCTGCCCCGCGGACAGCGACGCCGCACCCAGGGCCTGCGGCGAGAAGAGGTCGCCGTCCTGTGCCACATGTCCACCGACTACTACTCGCGCCTGGAGCAGGTGCGCGGTCCTCAGCCGTCGGAGCAGATGGTCGCCTCCATCGCCCAGGGACTGCACCTGACCGTCGCCGAGCGCGACCACCTCTTCCGCCTCGCCGGGCACCAGCCACCGGACCGAGGGCCCAGCAGCGAGCACGTCAGTCCCGGCATGCTGCGCATCTTCGACCGGCTGGCCGACACCCCGGCTGAGATCGTCACCGAGCTCGGCGAGACCCTGCGGCAGACCCCGCCCCGGATCGCGCTCGTCGGTGACTGGACCCAGTACACCGGCCCCGCACGCAGCAACGGCTACCGGTGGTTCACCGACGCCACCTCGCGGGAGATCTACGTCCGCGAGGACCACGCGTTCCTCTCCCGCATGTACGCCGCCGGGCTACGCGGCATCGCCGCCGTCCGCGGACCCAGGTCGCGGGCAGCCGAGCTGACCGAGCTGCTGCTCGAGAAGAGCGAGGAGTTCAGGACCCTGTGGGCCGACCACGAGATCGGCGTGGAGCCCGACGAGGTCAAGCGGTTCCAGCACCCCGAGGTCGGGCGACTCGACCTCAACTGCCAGGTCCTGCTGGACCCCCACCAGTCGCACCGCCTCCTCGTCTACACCGCAGACCCCGGCACCGAGAGCTACGAGAAGCTGCAGATGCTCACCGTCATCGGCGCTCAGCGCATGTCCCCCCTCTGACCTGCGCTTCTTCTGCGTCCACGACGAGTCAGGCTCAGGCCACGGCCGGTGAGGCTGCACGTCGCGACCGGGTGACGATCAGCCAGCACCCCGACAGCGACGCCGGCACCGACAGCACCGCGACCGCCGCGACGGCGCCGGTGCGCCGGCCGTCGCACGCCGCCTCGGCCTCGGCGTAGTCAGCCGTGCCGACGTCGTCGACGCCACGACTGACCGTGCTGCTGTCGCCACGGGGCCGACCCACCGAGACGACCGAGGAGCACACGGTGCCCGACACGGCGTCCTCGTCGCTGTCCTCGAAGTTGACGTGCGGCGGGTACAGGAGCAGGAAGCCCGTCACGCAGGCGATCAGGAACAGCCCGGTCCAGACGAGGGTGGGTGCCAGGCCACTCCAGATGCCAGGGCGGACGGGCTGATCGGCGTCGGTCACGGTCCGCACCCTGTCACGTCCGAACGACCACACCCCGGGGTCGTCCGGAACGCCGGCCGGGGGGCACAGCGACCTGGGCGCTCGTCGCAAAGCGGTCGCTGCGCGTCCGGCGGCGAGGTAGTTTCGCTCCGATGGACGAGAGGCGTGGACCCGAGCTGTCCGATGTCGGTCGAGTGAGCCGGATGCTGGTCGATCGGTGGGTGCGGCAGGCGCGTGCCATCGATCGTCCGAGCGTGCGCTCCCTCGTGGTCGAGCACCTCGACCGTCCACCGGACGGCCTGCCGGTGGTCGAGGACGCGTGGCCGGCGTACGAGCACGTGAACGTCCAGCGCGCCCTGGATGCCTGGTTGGCCGAGCCCGGGCGCGAGCACACGATGGTGGGGCTGACCGGGTACCGGCATCGGGGAGACTTCGGCCTGGCCGACCTGGTGGGCGACGACCCCGAGATGGCGATGCACGGTCCGCGTCCGGGCAACCTGACGAGGGTGAGCCGCGCGACCGGCCCCGGTGACGCGAGCATCGACTGCCTGCGCGCCGCGCTGGTGCTCGTGAGCGAGGGACCGCGCCGGCTCGCGGTGTTGTTCCGTGGCCCGGACCGCGACGGCGACAACGAGGGCGTCCGTGTCGAGGTCATCTCGGCGGACGCCCGCGATGGTCGTCTGCTGACCGAACAGCTCCGCGCCAAGGCGCTCGAGCTCAACGTCTACCGCGGACAGGTCCTCTCCTTCAGCCACTCGATGTTCGGCGAGCGATCCTCGCTCCTGAGCTTCCGAGAGCGTCCGAAGGTCTCAGCCGCGGACGTCGTCCTACCGGTCGACACCTTCGGCGACATCCGTCGCCAGGTAGTCGGCGTGGCCCGCAACCGCGAGCGGTTGCGTGCCTCTGGTCAGCACCTCAAGCGTGGTCTGCTCCTGTACGGGCCACCGGGTGCGGGCAAGACCCACACCGTCCGCTACCTCGTCAGCGAGCTGACCGACACGACCATCGTGGAGCTGACCGGTGAGTCGCTCGGGCTGCTGGGTGAAGCGTGCTCCATCGCCCGCGCCCTGCAGCCCGCGCTCATCGTGGTGGAGGACGTCGACCTCATCGCCGAGCAACGCGACCGCTACGGCGGTGAGACGCCGATGCTGTTCACGCTCCTGAACGAGATGGACGGACTGGCCGAGGACGCGGACGTGGTCTTCCTGCTCACCACCAACCGTGCCGATCTCCTCGAGCCCGCACTCGCCGCTCGGCCCGGTCGCGTCGACCAGGCTGTCGAGGTGCGCCTGCCGGACGCGGAGGGCCGGCGCCGGCTGCTCGAGCTCTACCGCGGTGGGCTCGACCTCGACACCAGCCGCACCGAGGAGGTGGTCGCCGCCACCGACGGCGTGACCGCCAGCTTCCTCAAGGAGCTGCTGCGCCGCGCCGCTGTCGTCGCAGCCGACCGCACCCCGGACGGAGACCCCGACGCCGCGCTGCACGTCACCGCCGACGACCTCGACCGCGCGCTCGCCGAGCTGTTGGACACCCGCAACGCCATGACCCGAGTAGTCCTGGGAGCAGGCAGGGACCAGACGACCTGATCGCGCTCCGCAGTGGAGCAGCCCGACATGCCGAGAGCCGGGTGCTCGCACCTAGCCGCTGATGAGAGCCACCTCGCTGGCTCCGAGCGCACCCATGCACTCCTCGATCGCATCTCCTGCGGTCGCGCTGTAGCTGGCGACGACCGACGTAGGCACCAGGCCGCCGCCCAGGGTCACAGTGGTACCCACAGACAGGCGACGTCCGTCCGGCAGCACCACCGCCCGTGCCTGCCCGTCCCACCGGGTCCCGGCGGGCCAGAGTGTCGGCGCACCGTCGAGGGCCAGGCATCCGTCCCGCACTGTCAATCGGCCGGGGAGCTGGGCCGATGGGTAGCCGACTTCCGCACGGGGGTCTGCGGTCAGGACCGGCCCTGTCGCGGACGGCTCGGGGCTGGGCGAACCGGCCGCCTCCGGTGACGGCTTCTCGCCGCACGCGACCAGGAGCAGGGCAACGAACAGCATGCTCGGTCGGAGGAAGATGCGAGCGGACGGCACCACCACACCGTCCCAGAGCGCTGCCCGCTCAGCCAGGGCACAGCCGAAGCCCGCCCAAGCCGCACAGCGGCTCGTCCGAGCTTGCGTGCCGCAGGTCGTCTCCGATGCAGAGGGCACCGACCCGGATGATGTCCCCATGTCAGTAGGCAAGCTTCCGGCACCGGTGGTTGCGGTGCTCCAGGCGGCACCGTTCACGTACGCGGAGGTGGGGGCGAGCGCCACCGGACCCCAGGCGGGCTACCACTGGTTGGAGCGCACTGCGTCGCTGGCGCGGCGAGACTTCGAGGAAGCATCAAGAGACCTCTTCGAGTGGAGACTCCACGAGCGGTCGGGGCTCCGAGTGCAGGCCTCGGACTCACCGTTGCGACAGGGCACCGTCGTGCTGATGCACCTCGGCCTCGGCCCTGCTTCCATCCGGATCCCGTGCCGAGTCGCATCCGTGATCGCCGAACCGACGAGACGCGGATTCGCCTACGGCACGCTGCCCGGCCACCCCGAGTCCGGCGAGGAGAGCTTCGTCCTGGACCAGGACGACAGCGGGACCATCACCCTCGCCATCACCGCGTTCTCGAAGCCTGCCTCGCGCCTCGCCAGGCTCGGCGGACCCCTGGGTCGTCGGGTGCAGCACACGATGACCACGCGCTACCTACGCGCCCTGGACCGGCGGTCCTGAGCCTCCGGGCTCCGGGCGGGTCTCTCGCGGCCAGGCGGGGCCAGCGCAGTCGGCGAACGAGAGCGCCCACGGACGCAGGCACTCCGTCCTTCACCGACAGGAGCCGCCAGACCGGTCAGAGGGGCCTGCGGACCTTACGCCACGGGGACGCAACTCGCGCCCCCGGCTGGCCGCCGAACCAGACCGCCCTGGCCCGCACCGTGGTGCCGGGCTTCGCGGCCACGACTGCAGTCGCCATCCCGCTCCGGTCCGTCCGGCGGCACCTGGAGAGCGCGCGGGGCACCCAGCGTCCGTCGACACGGCGCTGTACCTGCAGTCGCAGGCACTGGCCGGTCGCTCGGGGGCGCAGGCGCAGCTCGGCCACCGAGCGCACGCTCCCCCGGTGATCGGACGCGCCGTCCTTCTGCGCGCCGCGAATGGTCAGCGACACTGTGCGCGCGACCGGCGGTGCGCCCGGGTCGGCGTCCGGCACAGCGGGACCGTCGACGGCCACGATGAAGGGCTCGCTGGTCACGACGACACCGTCGCCGGTCGTCGCCTCCGCGACGAGTTTCGTATCCTCCTGCACAGAGGCCCGGAGACCGACCCTGCTGTCGTCGTGGGTCGGGGCCAAGTCCACCAGGACGCGGCCCTGCGGCGTCACGGCATACAGGCCGACCGCCGCGATGCCGTGGCCGATGGGGAAGGTCGCCGTGAGCTCGACGCCGCCGGGCCGGGTGAGCACTGGAGGCCCGCTCAGCTCGAGGAAGGGCGCGTAGGGTGTCGCGTCCTGGGTGGCTTGCCAGGCGACCGTGGTGGTGGTTCGCAACGGCCCCTCCACGCCGTTCAGGTGGGCTCGGACCCGAAGACGGGCGAGTGTGCCGTCGGGCCGGAGCTCGAACTCGTCCAGGATGAAGCTGCCAGTCGCTGCGGAGTGGCAGGCACCAGGGAGCGTGAGCATGGCGCCCGCCGCCTCGACGCACGTTCCTGCGTAGGTGCGGCCGGCCTCCAGCCGCTCCCCCGGCGCAGCCGTGAACGACACGTAGTCGTAGAGCACCCGGCCGTTGGGACGCTCGTCCAGGTAGTTCGGGTCCGCAAAGCCGATCACGACGCGCCGCGGGTTGGCCCAGGCTCGAAACTCCTCGACGTCCGAGCTCATCGCAGTGTCGAACGTGCGTCCGTCCGGCGCGACGGTCCGCGAGTAGACGTGGGTGACGCCGACGTTGCCGACGCCGGTGAGGGGAACCTCGACCAGGGGCACGGCCGCCGCCGAGGTCGTGACCCGGAGCAAACCTTCCTCGGTCCCGCGCGTGAGTGGGTCGAAGGCGACCTCGATCGCGCATGAGTTGCCGGGCTGGAGCACGCCGCACGAGCTGCTGGCGAGCGAGAACGCGTCACCGGTGACCTCGGCTGGTCCCAGGACGATCGGCTCCTCGCCCGTGTTGACGGCGAAGACGGGCTGGGTGCCGTAGGCGCGTCCGGGCGGGCTGGCCTTCCAGTGCAGGGCGTCGGCCGCCACGGTCAGCGGCGCTGTCGGCGGCGAGTCGATCCGGACCTCCCCGCGGACCGTGGCGACCGCGTCCTTGCAGGTGAACTCGAAGGTCAACCACAGCCGGCTCAGGTCGGGCGCGATGTCGTGCACGGTGAAAGCGCCATCGCCCTGGGTGCAGCCTCGTTGCTGACCAGACATGGCCAGGCCTGCGCGCCCGACCTCCCCGTGCAGGCCGCCGGCAACCGGGTAGTCGCCGACGGTCAGCGTCTTCCCCGTGGGCGGGCTGAGGAGGAACTTGTAGCTGTCCCAGCGGTCCCCGCCGACCCTCACTACGACGGTGCTGTCCGTGCTTCCACCAACCTCGATCGTCTGGTCGGACCGCCACAACCGCTGCGTGCCGCCGGTGATGAACTCGTCGTGGTCTCCGATGATCGTCACGAACGAAGTCGGGTCGGACGTCGTGCGTTCAACATCGTCCCAGGAACGCTCCCGGGCCGCGCCCTGCGCGGGGACCGCGCCGAGCATCGGCGCGACGGCCAGGCTGACGAGGACCGGGGCGAGCACCCGTCGAGGCGACCTTCGGTGAGGCATGGGGCGGCTCCTGGGATTGTGCGCCGGCAGCGGGCGTCGCATGATGACATGCGTGCGCAGTCATCCGCCACCGTCGCGGCCAGTGGTCGCCGTCGACGACAAGAGACGTGCTGGCCGCGCCCCGACGGACTCGCCACGGCAAGGCACCGGTGAAGTGTTGAGTCCGTCCCACCCGAGATGACTTCGCCGCCCGACGATGCCGCGCCCCGGGCGCCAGGCTCCGTCGATCATGCCGCGTCGAGGGCGCCGCCGACCATGCCGCGCCCGGCGGGCGCGTCACTCTCGAGGCGGTTCGCAGCCACTATGTCGAATCTCGGCCCGACAGGGTGCGGGCAGTGCTGCCGCGGCCGGCCGGCTCACGGTGCTGCGCAGACTTGGACCAGCGGAACCTGTCGATCAAGCGAGCAACAACCGGGGCTGTCGACAGTGCGGCGAGCACGAGCAGCCCGAGTGCGGCCCCGACCATGTTGAAGGTCAGGTCGTTGACGTCGGTGACGTGACCTCCCGCAAGAAGGTGCGCGGTCGCGTACTGGCCCACCTCGATGGACAGGCTGAGGACGGTTGCCACCGCCAGCACTCGCCACCAGGGCCAGTGGGGCACGACCAGCGGCACCAGCGCCCCGATGGGGACGAAGACGCAGACGTTCATCGCGGCGTCCCCGAGCTCATAGCCGGTCATCGGTGTGACGTTGACGAACTGGGTCCATCGGGCACTGCTCGCGGGCTTGTCCAGGAAGATCGGGAAGACCGTGTTCGCGACGATCCCCGCGGCGTACACGCCCAGGGCGAGGGCCACGGCGGCTCGCGGCGCCGTGAGCAGACCGCGTCGACGCAGGTGCCACGCGGAGCCGACAAGGACCGCCCCGCCAAGGGGCACCACCACCGGAAGCACCGGCACCTCACCGAACAAGACTCGCTCCACCCTTGTCCCCGCACAGCTGTCGGAGCCGACCGACGAGGTGTCGGTCATGAAGATCGTGCCCGGAGTCGGGCCTCAGCCCCTCCTCCTGAGGTGCCCGATCGCTGGCCGCAGGTACCACGGCCACGACCGGCACGTCGACCACCGGACGCCGCGCAGCAGCGGTGCCCGGGGTGCGCGATGAGGATGGCGGGTGGCTCGGGTCGACATCAGCATGAGCGAAGAGACTGACCTGTCGAGCCGCGTCGTGACCGCGCTGTACTCCGCGACCGTGGTGGTGTCCGACCAGGACCGGGCGGTCGCCTTCTACCGTGACGTGCTGGGGTGCGAGGTGAGGGCGGACTTCGAGGCGTGGCCCGGGGCTCGCGTCGTCGAGGTGATCCCGCCGGGCTCCGCCGTAGCCATAGCGCTGCTGACGACGGACAGCGAGCTGCCGCTGGGGGTGCGCTGGCGCACGGCCGACGCTGACGCCGCCCACCGGTCGTTCGTGGCGCACGGCGTCCGGCCGCACACGGACGTGGTCCGTCTCGACGGCTCACCGCCGATGTTCACCTTCGACGACCCCGACGGCAACACCGTCATCGTGATGCAGGACCAGGACGTGCCGGCCGACGACGGGAGGTTGCCGGTCATCGCGGTCCTGGCTGCGCTACCGGTGAGCGACGCCGACACCGCGCGGGTGTTCTACGAGCAGCTCCTCGGCGCGCCGCCGGACGACGCACCGATGCCCGGCCTGACCCAGTGGAGGCTGGGCGACGGCGTGCTCCAGGTCGTGGTCGACGCCGACCGCGCCGGCGGTGGCTTGGCGACGCTCGTGTTCGACGACCTCGCGGCCGCTGCCGAGGGGTTGCGGGCCCGCGGTGTCGGCCTGGACGTGGCCGAGGGTGAGGTGGTCACGTCGGTTGCCCGGGTGGTCGACCCCGACGGAAACGTGATCACCCTCGTGCAGACCTGACGGCCGTGTCCGGCTGGTCACGCCGTGCGCGGCCCGACCGAGAACCACGCACACCGGCCCCGCTCGGCCGTGCCGCACAGCGGACTCCGCCCGACCTTGGTGAAGGGTCGTCACTCGCAGCCGGTGTTGAACCGCGGCCAGGCCGCCACGGAGTCGGCAGTCCCGACGTAGGCGTAGTCCCCGTCGGCCGAGAGCCAGAGGTGACGGCCCTCGCGCTCCCATCCGGTGTCGGTGGCGTCACTGGGTAGCGGCACGTCCGCGCGGTAGGGGCCGGCCACGTAGTCGCGCAGCCTCTTCTCGGGGTCCTCGACGAAGGTCCGCTCACGTCGCCCGCTGCCGAGGTAGAGGAACGTCATCCGCTGCCAGTCACAGTGCTCGGGGCCCGGCGAGGAGAAGACCTGGGAGACAGGGACCCGGACCCCGTCGACGTCGGTCCACACCGAGTAGCGCGTCAGTCCGGTCGCGGTGAGGGCGTCCGGGAACTCGGCGAAGTCACAGCGGGCGAAGGCCTCGACGTACCACCCGGGTCCGCCTGCTCCTTCGGTCGCCGGTCCGTCGCGCACCAGCAGCGCCATCAGCACCCGGCCGTCGACCTCGTAGGTCAGCAGCTGGCGGTCGTCGTCCTCGGCCGCGAGCGCCAGGTCGACCTCGGGTGCATCGATGAAGAGCCCTTCCGAGTACGCCGTCTCGACCGCCCCCGCCGGGGTGTCGCGTGTCGCGCCACTCTCGTACGGGGTCGAGCTGTCGCGGCTCCCGGTAGGCCGGTAGCGACAGTCGAGGGCCCGGCCGGCCGCGCCGTAGGGGCCGTCGGCGTCGAGCGGCCCGTCGTAGGTGGTGATCGCCGGGGCGAAGTCGGTGGCGGTGCGCGACCCGCTGCCCCCTCCTACGGCGACGCCGACGGCCGCGACCGTCGCTGCGAGGGCGCCGGCCGCCAGCCGCACCCGCCGACGTCGGCGTGAGCGGAGCGACTGCCTGGCGAGGACGGCCACGTCGGGCGGTGGCCCGTCGGCGGGGAGCCGGGCGTACTCGTGGCGCAGGCGGTCGACGAGGTCGTCGGGGTCGGTCACGTCGTCTCCTCGCGGTCGTGGTTGCGGTCTTGCTCGAGCACGGCCCGCAGCGTGCGCAGCCCGTCGTGGGCGGCTCGCTTGACCGTGCCCTCGGTGCAGCCGAGGAGCGTCGCGACCTCGGCGACCGGAAGATCCTCGAGGTAGCGCAGCACCACGGTGTGCCGCTGTCGCTGCGGCAACGCGGCGAGGTGGTCGAGCAACACCAGGCGACCGTCGTGGTCGGCGCCGGTGAGCGTCGTCTCGGGCAGCACCTCGACGCTGATCTCACGCCGCCACCAGGCCCGCCGACGCTCGGTCGCGACCTGACGCACCAGGGCCGCCCGGGCATAGGCAGCCGGGTCGCGGACCCTCAACCGGGGCCAGGCCAGGAAGAGCCGCTCGAGCGTCGCCTGCACGGCGTCCTCGCTCCGGTGTGGATCGCCGGTCAGGGCCAGCGCCAGACGGCGCAACGACGGCGAGACAGCAGCCACGACCTCGGCGAAACCCGCCAGATGTTCGTCGTGCACGTCCGCCTCCACCCGCGGCGCCCCGTGGCGCCCTTACCGACCAGACGCGCCCGGACGGGCCGGAGGTTGAGCCGTCCCCACATCCTTCCTCAAGTGGCCCCGGCAGGGGGCCAGACCGCGTCGAGGGCGCGCTCCATGCCGAGATCCGGCACCGGGCCGATCACTGTGCCTCGGGCGGTGTCTCGTCGGTCACCTCGATCTCGACGGGGACACCGTTCGTCACCGCTCCTGCCCTCTCGACCAGCACCGCCAGCTCGGACCCGCTCAGGTCGGGATCGTCGCCGTTATAGACGGTGACGACGATGCGACGTGGTGCCGAGTCGTAGTGCGCGCCATGGCTGTGCCCATCTCCCAAGGTGTCGAGGACGGCCAGCTCGAGTGAGACCCGTGCGTCTTGGTCGAGCTCCTCGGCCGCGGACCTCGTGGTACGACCTGGCCCGGTCCCTGGAGCGTCGGCGTCGGTCACGTCAGATCCGCAGGACGACGCCGTCGCAGCGAGCAGAACAGTCACCATCCACGTCCCCGCTGCGGCCCTCATCGTCATCGGAGTCCTTCCCAAGGATGCGACACGGCCAGCCCAGCGGAGGCGTACGCCATGAGGACGTGAGCCATGAGGATGCGCAACCCGCCGTGACCTTCGAGCCCGCCGAGAGCCCAGGACGCCACGTCGGAGGCACACAGCACGATCGACGCAACGAACGCCCATCGCGCCGGCGTAGGAATTCTGGTGGCCACGTCGGCGACCCTGGGCGCGAACGGTCCGGAATCTTCCGGGCGCAGCGATTCAGTGGCCAGCACGCCGACCCGTACCGTGACCGCTGTCTCGCGCTCGGGCGTGACCAATTGGGGGGAATGCCCGGGCGTGAGTCTCGCGGGCTACCCGGCCCCGGATCGCATCACCACGGCGGCCCACGGCACAAGACCGACGCAGCCCAGCCAGATCAGCAGGAGTCCCGGTCCCACCGTGACGAGGAGCGGCCTTTCGCTGGCCATCGGCCGGGGGGACGATCGGCTCCAGGCAGCTGGCGAGCGCGTCGGTCCTGCGGAGGCGAGGTCGTCGCTACGGCGCCTGGTATGCCCACACGTAGCGCACGGTCATGCTGCCCGCCGCCGCGCTGCTCGCGGCCAGGTAGAAGCCGCTGCTCTCGGCTGCGTCGCTCACCCCGTTCGACCCGGCGTAGAGCTCGCCGGACGCGGCGAAGACGTTGCTGGCCTGCTGGACGTAGACGCACATGGTGCCGGCCGTCGGGTTGGGTGCGGTCGTCGTGCCGGGGCAGCGGGCTGCGTCGACGTCAGGAGCGGACAGGCTCGGCGTGTTCTCCGAGCCGAAGTAGAGGTTGGTGCCGGTGCCGGTCCCGTTGTCGATGAGCGGCGTCGCGGTGGTGAACGGAAGCGGGGCGTAGCTGCGGATCGGCACTCCGGCGGCGTTGACGTGGGCGCTGAGGATCCCGCCGCCCTTGATCACCGTGCCCGGCGGGGGTGGTGTGAACGCGCTCGCCCCTGCGGCACCGGTGGAGCCCGGGGCCCCGGGTGCTCCGGCGGGGCCGCGTAGCTTGGCGGCCTCGGAGGCCTTGAAGTCCGCCACCTTGAGGGAGCCGTTCTTGATGTCCTTCGTGGAGACGCTGTTGTCCTTGATCTGCTTCCCGGTGATCACCAGGGCGGCGGTGGCGCTGCCGCTCGTGGCAAGTCCGAGCAGGCAGGCGAGCACGACGACGGCGGAGATCGGGTGTCTCCGTGCTGGTTGGGTGGGTGAGGACATCGGGTCTCCTTGAGGTGGCGCCGCTCCACGCGGAGCAGCACCACGACGATCCCGCCTCGGTGCCGGGCCGAGCATCGGGCGCCGGACCCGACCTGGAGCGGTACCCCGGACCCGCGTCACGTCGGCGGCGTCATCCTCCAGACCGAGGTCGCCGGTGGGCGGCGGACCTGGGTGGCCCGTGCGGCGCCGGTCACCGTCGCGGTGGTCTCCACGTCGAGCAGGTGTGGTGCCCCTGGCGAGGCACCCACCTCGATCAGCCGCCGAGACCCGCTCGGTGCGCGAGCATCACGAGCTGGGAACGGTCGCGGGCCTCGAGCTTGGTGAGCAGGTGACTCACGTGGGTCTTCACGGTCGAGTAGCTCACGACCAGCCGGTCTGCGATCTCGAGGTTCGACAGACCCAGGGCGAGCGCCACGAGCACCTCGTGCTCGCGCTGGGTGAGCGGCGGGAGGATGAGTGCTTCGCGGTCTGCTCGGGCGAAGCGGTCGAGCATCCGCCGGGTCACCTCGGGCGCCAGCAGGGCGTGACCTCCGGCGACGACCGTCACGGCCCGGACGAGCTCGGCGGGCTCGGTGTCCTTCAGGACGAACCCGCTGGCGCCGGCCCGCAGGGCGGCGACGACGTAGTCGTCTGCGGCGAAGGTCGTGAGCACCAGCACGTGGACGCCGGCGGTCACGGGGCTCGAGGTGATGTGCCGGGTCGCCTCGATGCCGTCCATGCCGGGCATCCGGATGTCCATGAGCACGACGTCGGGTCGGTGCAGTCGCGCGGCGGCCAGCGCCTGGGTGCCGTCAGCCGCCTCGGCGACGACCTCGATCCCGGGCTCCGCCCCCAGGATCATCGAGAAGCCGGAACGCACGAGGGCCTGGTCGTCAGCCACCACGACCCGGATCACGCCGTGGCCTCTCGCGGGAACGTCGCCTGGACGCCGAAGCCCCCGGTCGGCCGGCCGCCGACCACCAGGTTGCCGCCGTACATGGCCACCCGCTCGCGCATCCCGGCCACGCCGTGCCCGGTGACCGCCTCGGCCTGGGGGGCGATCGCACCCCGTCCGTCGTCGACCACCTCGACCTCGACCTCGCGCGGTCGGTAGTGCACCAGCACCGAGGCGCGCCTGGCGCCCGAGTGCTTGAGGCAGTTGGTGAGGGCCTCCTGCACGATCCGGTACGCCGCGAGGTCGACGCCGGCGGCCACGCTGCCCCGGCTCCCCCGCACCGTCACCGTGGCGTCGAGCCCCGCCTCGCCGACGCGCGCCACCAGGGCGTCGACGTCCTCGAGGCCAGGGGAGGGGGTGCGCGGCGACGCGGCGGCCTCGGAGTCGCCGTCGCGCAGGATCCCGAGCAGGTGGCGCATCTCGGTCATCGACTGCCGTCCGGTTCGTTCGATCTCGGCCACCGCCTCGCGTGCCCGCGCCGGGTCGTCGGTGTCCAGCAGGCGGCCGGCCGCCCCTGCCTGGACGACCATCACGCTCAGGGCGTGACCCAGCACGTCGTGCAACTCGCGGGTGATCCGCAGGCGCTCCTGGGTCGCGCTCTGCAGGGCTCGGTGGCGCTCCACGTCGGCCCGCTCCCGTTCCAGCGAGGCCAGGTGCCCAGCAGCCAGGACGTCGGCCGCGGCGCGCTCGCGGCGCTCGCGTGTTCCGGTTCCGAAGAGGAGCACGGCAGCGAAGGCGCCAGAGGTGAGCACCGCTCCCCCACGGCTGAGGTCGACGGGGTCCAGGAGCGCCGTCAGCACCAAGGCGAGGACCACCGCGAGGATGGCCCGGTGGGCGGTGCGGGCGGTGCTGTGGGCCGCCGCGGTGTACGCCGCGACGAGGGGGCCGATGGTCGCCGCCCCCACCGTGCCCTTCACCGTGACCAGCGCGAGGACGGCGGCGAGCGTGACCAGCAGGACCCCCAGCGGCCAGCGGCGCCGGAGCGCGATGCTGCCGACCGTCAGGACGGTCAGTCCCACGGTCAGGGCGTCGCTGTCGCGGTTCTCGGGTACGGACTCGGAGCCGCTGAGGTTGACCATCAGCGTGATGCCCAGGCACACCGCGGCCAGCAGCACGTCGAACGTGACCCGGCCGCTCCGACTCGCCGCGACGCGGCGGGCCCGGCCGAGCGTGAGCGCAGCGTTCGACGTCATCGGGTCCTCCCTCCTGGAGTGCGACCAGACTAGGGCGGCGGCTCGGGGGCGACATCGGTCTGGAGGATGACACCGCCGACGCGACGCGGGTCCCGGGTATCGCTCGAGGTCGAGTCCGGCGCCCGATGCCCGACTCGCCGCTGACGCGGGAGCGTGGTGGTGCTGCTCCGCCCGGGGTGGCGCTTCGTCAAAGGACACCCCATGTCATCGCTGATCCACCTCGTACGGAGATTCCCGATCTCCGCCTTCGCCCTGCTCGCCTGCCTGTTCGGATGGATGGTCTACGGCCTCGCTGCCGTCGGTCTCGGGAGCAACCCCGAGAACATGCCGCTCGGGCCGGCTCTCGCCGCCCTGGTCGTCACGTCCTGCCAGGGACGCGCGGCCCTCCGCGCCTGGGGGCGGTCCCTGCGACGCTGGGCGGCCTCGCCGTGGCTGTACCTGCTGGCCGTGGGTGCGCCCCTCCTCCTGCACGTCGCCATCGTGGGGGTGAACCACCTCCTGGGTGCACCCCTGCCGACCGGCGCCCAGCTCGGCGCCTGGCCGGAGGTGCCCGTGACGTTCCTGGTCATGTTGGTCATGGTCGGCCTGGGCGAGGAGGCGGGTTGGACCGCCTTCGCTGCACCGGTCCTGCTCCGCCGCTTCGGACTGCTCGGAGCGTTCGCGGTCCTGGCGCCACTGCGCATCCTGTGGCACCTGCCGCTCGTGATCACGGGTGACATGCCGCTCGTGGTCGCCATCCTCGGCAACGCCGGGTTCCAGCTCATCGTCCTGCTGCTGATGCTGCGCCGCGGCGGCTCCTGGACCGTGGCGGCTGTCTGGCACACGACGCTCAACGCCTTCGGCGGTGCGTTCTTCTTCTCCATGGTCACCGGTCCCGACCGCGACCGCCTCGACCTCCTCCTCGGACTCGTCTACGCATCGGCCGCTGCCCTCGCGTTGCTCGCCCACCTCGTCACGGGTCGCAGGCACGACGAGGATGCCGAGCCGACGACCGACCGGCCCGACGGTGCCCCGGCGCCTGCACTCGCGACCACCACGAGTCCGAGATGAAGCTGGACGGCGTGGGCGGCGGGATCCCGGACGACGTCCGGCACCCCCGTCGCGTCCGCGCGCCGAGGGGGCTCCGGCGTCCCGCGATGCGCAGCACCCGGCGCGCGCCCAGGTCCGCCACCGCACACCCGGCCCGCCTCGCCGGTCATCACATCGACAACCACGAACGTCGGCGCCCACCACGGCGACCGGTCCACGAAGGAGCGCACGAGATGTCCACGACGCACGAGAACAGACGCACGACGAGCACGGCAGCCCAGGGGGTCACGACAACGGTCGTGGATCGCTGCTGCGACCACTCCCACCCCTGCCCCGACTGCGAGGCGAAGACGTTCGAGGTCCGTGCCGCCCGTCGCGATGCGCTCGTCCACCTCGTCGCGTCCTCGAAGCCGCGCCGTGCCAGGTCGATCCGGTGACGACCGACCGCTACACCCTCCAGCGCCTGGCCGAGCTCGAGGCCAAGGTCGACCACGTCTACCGGCACCTCACGGGTCAGACGCCCGGCTCGAGCGCATCCATCCCGCCGATGGCCCGTGCGGGTACCGGGGTCTCGGAAGCGGTTCGTGAGGCCGCGCGCTCCGGCAACTTGGTCGAGGCGATCAGGCTCCAGCGGGCCGAGACCGGCCAGAGCCTCGCCGAGGCCAGGGACGCCCTGGCAGGAACGGCCTGACCTGCCTCGAGGAGCCGTCCGCGACGGCGGCCGGCGAGACGACCGCGCGTCCCGTGCCGACCAGGGGTCAGCGTCCGCCGGCGACGTCGAGGATGCTCCCGGTGCAGTAGCTGGCCTCGTCGCTGAGCAGCCAGAGGACGGCGGCTGCGACCTCCTCAGCAGTCCCGGCACGACCGAGCGGCAGTCCGGGCCCGAGTCGCTGCACGCGGTCGGGTTGTCCGCCACTGGCGTGGAACTCGGTGTCGATGATGCCCGGTCGGACGACGTTCACCCGGACTCGTTCGTCCGCGACCTCCTTGGCCAGGCCCAGTCCGAGGGTGTCGACCGCGCCCTTGGTGGCGGCGTAGTCGACGTACTCACCGGGGGAACCGATCCGGCTGGCTGCCGAGGACACCAGGACGATCGAACCGCCCTGCCCACCGTGGCGGGTCGACAGTCGCCGCACGGCCTCTCGGCAGCACAGGATCGGGGCCGCCACGTTCACCGTCAGCAGCCGCCGCACCCGGTCGGCGTCGAACTCGTCGAGCCTGCGCTTCTCCGCGCCGGTGCCTGCGTTCGCGACCAGGCCCACCAACGGACCGAGGTCGGCGGCCGCCTCGAAGAGTCGGACGATGTCCTGCTCGACCGCCATGTCAGCCCGGACCGGGTGAGCCCGTCCCCCGGCCTGCTCGACCGCGTCCGCGACGGCGCGCGCAGCGCTCTCCTCGGTCCGGTAGCTGAAGCACACCGACCAGCCCGCGGCTGCCGCACCGCGGACGACGGCCGCGCCGATCCCCCGGCTCCCACCTGTCACCACGACGACACCGCTCACAGCACGACTGTCCCACGACGTCGTCCCCCGCGACTCCGCCCGACCACTCCACGGAGGCAGCGCCCGCCGTCGCACCCCACGGTCCCGACCGGCGAGCCCGAGCAGGGCGGCCGCGACCCCGTGACGCCCACCCCGCACCAGGCCCGGATGACCCGATCGGGCCATGTCGCGATCCCCGGGGTCGGAGGAGGATGACCGACGCGGCGCCTTGCGATCCGCCCGGGGGGACGGAACGCGAGGCGCCGGACCACCCGCGCTGTCCCACCCGTGCGAGCGCGCACCACCGGTGCAGCCTGCGGGCGTCCACGGTCCCGTGCTGCGGGTCCGACGACCCGGGTCAGCCGGACGCGTACTCGAGCACCATCTGCGTGGTGGAGCGTTGGCGGCGAGCCAGCTCGAGGAGTGCCCCCGGCGCCTCGCGCTCGGGGACGACGTCGGTGACGAGGTGGGAGCGCAGGTCACGGCCGCGCTCCCGCAGGAGGCGCGCCGTCTCCCCGGAGAGTCGGAGGCGGTCCCAGTCGGGCGCGAGACCCCGGGGCACGCGCCCGATCTGGGCGCACCTGATCGTCAGTCCGTTGTGGTGGAACTCCTCACCGAGGCGCAGCTCCTGGGCTCCACCCTGGTAGAACGCCAGGTCGATGACGGTGCCCTGGGGGCGCAGGCACCGCAGCGCCTCGTGCAGCACCGCGCTCCGGGCACGGCACTGCAGCACGAGGTCGGCACCACGGTCGCCGCCGGGCCCGTGACGCCAGCGGTCCTTGCACCAACGCCAGAGCTCGGCCGAGGCCGGGTCGACGGTCTCCAGCCCGAGGTTCTCGGCCACCGCCAGGCGGTGCGGATCGGGGTCGGCGACGACGACGTCGGCGGCTCCGTGCAGCTGGGCCAGCAGGGCGCAGAGCAGGCCCACGACCCCGGCGCCGGTGACCAGGACCCGGCGCCCCCTGACCCCGTCACCGAGCCCGACGGCCGGACCAGGCGCGAGCTCGGCGGCGGCGTGGAGCAGGGCGTTGGCGCAGATCGGGCCCATCTGGGCGAGGTAGATGCCGAGCACCGGGTCGACGTCGTCCGGCACCGGCACGACGACGTCCGCCGCGGAGAGGACGTGCTGGGACCGGTGGCCGTAGGCCGCACCGACCAGCATGCCCGGGGTCAGGTCGCTGCGGCGACTCTCGACCACCTCGCCGACCTCCATGTAACCCATGGCCCGCACCGGGAAGCTGCGCGATGCCCGACCCGGTACGAAGACACCCAGGTCGGGATCGCGGAACGAGGTGAAGCCGGGGTCGGTCCCCTTGACGTAGGCCAGCTCGGTGCCCGCCGAGACGCCGCTCCACCGGGTGGCGACCCGGACGCCGCCCTCCTCGAGGCCGGGAACGTCGAGGTCGAAGAAGGCGGGCTGCATCGGACCGCTCGCGCCGAGGGACCGGCAGGTGCCGGGGTCAGGCACCGGTCGCTCCCCGGCTCGCGCCCGACCGCTCGGCGGCCCAGGCGACGGCGTGGGTGCGCAGTGCCTCGGCGTAGGAGCAGCGCACGCCGTCGCTCCTGCCGGCGACGGCGTCGAGGAAGGCACGGTCCTCGGCCGCGATCGGGTCCTGGTGACTCCGTTCGGACACCGTGCCCGTCTCGCTGGTGACGGTCAGCTCGTGGTCGCCGATCGCGCGTTCGACGAGGTCGACCACGTACCCCTCGCCCACCAGCTGGACCCCCACGCGGTGGCGGGCGGGCAGCACCCGAGCCGACACCACGCTGCCGACCGCACCGGAGTCGAAGCGCAACGACACGGCCGAGGCGAGTGGGACCCGGTCCTCCGGTCCGTCACCGGCGACTGCGGGCACGTGCACGGTCGACAGGTCGCTCACCTCGCCCACCAGCAGGCGGGCGAGGTCGAACAGGTGGGTGGTCTGCTCGACCTGCTGACCACCGGATCGTCCTCGGTGCGCCCACCACGGCACGGGCGGGGTGCTGTCGAGCCAGGATCCGGTGAGCAGGAGCGGCGGCCGGTCCGAGACGAGCTGCTGGACCCGGTGCACCAGGTCGAGGTGGCGCCAGTGGTAGCCGGCGGCAGTGAGCAGGCCGGCGCCGTCGACCAGGCCGGCGATGCGCTCGGCCGTGGCGTAGTCGTGGGCCAGGGGCTTCTCGACGAGGAAGGGCAGGCCGCGCCGCACGGCAGCCTCCTCGAGGGCCCCGTGCGCGAAGGGAGGCACGCAGAACCAGACGGCGTCGAGGTCCTCGGACTCCACCAGGTCGACGCCGTCGGTGTAGGCACGAGCGTCGTGGGCGGACGCGGCCGCGGCGACGCGCTCCTCGACGTTGTCGGCCACCGCCACGACGTCGACGTCGTCGAAGCCCGCCAGGGCCGACAGGTGCTTGCCGGCGATGAAGCCGGTCCCGACGCACCCGACCCGGGTACGGCGCGTCACCGGGCCACCGTCGCCCGGGCGAGCACGTCGTCGTAGACGGCGGCGGTGGCCGCGGCCATGCGGGCGGCGGTGAACCGCTGCTCGTAGCGATGGCGACCGGCGACCGCCATCCGCCGGCGCAGGACCGGATCATCCAGCAGCTCCTCGAGAGCCTCGGCCAACGGGCCCGGACGGGCTGGGGGGACCAGGCGACCGGTGACGCCGTCCTCGACGACCTCCGAGGTGCCGATGACCCGGGTCCCGACGACGGGCAGGCCCGCGTCCATCGCCTCCATGGCCGCGAGCGGCATGCCCTCGTGACGCGACGGCAGCACGAACACGTCGGCGGCGTCGAGCAGTCCGCGGGCGTCGTGGCGGTGACCCACGAACCGGACGGCGTGCGCCACCCCGAGCTGCTCGGCGCGGTCCACGAGGACCCGGCGCAGGTGGCCCTCGCCGAGCACCACGACGACGAGGTCGGGGAAGCGCTGCAGGAGCTGGGGAACCGCGTCGACCAGGTAGCGATGGCCCTTCATCACCGTGAGCCGGCCGACCGTCATCACCACGGGCCGGCCGGGTGCGAGACCGAGCTCGCGCCGCGCCGCCGCACGACCCGGCGACGAGGCGCGAGCACGCACGCCGTTCGGCACCGTCACCACGCGCTCGGCGGGCACACCGATGTCCTCGTACGTCGCCCGCTGACGCCGTGACACCGTGATGACGCGGTCGACCGTCTCGAGCGCGGTGAGCGCCGAGGCCCGCTTGCGGTGGTCCCGGATCAGCCACGGCAGGTGCAGCGTCTGCACGATGGCCGGCACCCCCGCTGCCGCGGCCGCCCGCGCGCCGTCGAAGTTCTCGCGACCGGTGCCCACGTGGAGGTGGAAGACGTCGCTCGGGTCGCGGCGCAGGTCCTCGACGATGCCGGCGGCGAACTCGGGGTCCCGGGGGTGGCGGGTGCGTGCCAGCCGCACGCCGAGCTCCTCGGCCGGCGCGAACGTCCGCTCCGCGTTGACCGTGGGCCAGTACATCAACGTGACGCGTCGCCCCGCGCGCACGTACTCCTCGGCCAGGCAGCGCATGTGCGCGCCCATCCCCGACGGGTCCGCCGACGGCGTGTACAGGTGCACCGAGGGCGGGGCGCCGGCCGGGTCGCGCTGCGTCCGCTCCACCCGGAGGCGGGTCACGATCCCCGTGGGCGAGGTCGCCGCCGCGCGTCGGTCGGACGTCGTCGTCACGTGAGCCTCCGGACCTGTCGTTGGTGTCGCCCGGTACCCACTTGTCGTCCGGCCAACCGGTTGGTCGGAGCCCGACCCGTCGCCGTTGCAGCGGGCCGCGCAGCATCCGGTGCCAGTAGTGTCGCGGCGTGGACCCGGAACGCCCCGCACGCGCACGGGCTGTCGTGCTGGGCGGTTGGGTCCTCGCTGTCGCCCTCCTGAGTGCCGTGGTGGTCCTCGCCGACGTCGCACCGGCCGAGGTGCCGAGCGGGTCCGAGCTCGGCTGGTGGGCCTGGTCGGTCGGGTTCGTCGGCGTCACCGTCCAGGCGCTGGTGCTGCGGTGGCGGGCCCTGACCCCGGAGCGGGCGCTCGTCCTGGTGTCGGTGGTGGTGCCGTTGGCTGCCGGGGCCGGGCTGGGCGCCGCCACCGGGACGATGACGGTCGCGGTGCTCGTCGCGGTGTACCTCGTGGTGGTCGAGCGCCCGTGGCCGCGTCCGCTCCCCGTCCTCGCGGTCAGCGCGTTCCTCCTCGCGGTCGGCGAAGGGGTCCGCGCGGTCCGGGGCGAGGGCCTCTCCCCCGGCTCCGCGGGGGTCGCCGTCGTGCAGGGCGTGTCCACGGTGGTGCTGGCGGCGGTCGTCGGTGTCGTCGTCGCGACGCGCCGCGAGACCGTCACCGCTCGCGCCGACCGGCTCCGAGCCGTCGCCGGGGAGCAGGCCGCCCTGACCCAGGCTGCGGTGGCACGGCAGCGGACCGCGATGGCCCGCGAGCTGCACGACATCGCCGCCCACCACCTGTCCGGGATCGCGGTGATGACCGCTGCGCTGGACCGCCAGATCGACACCGACCCCGAGGGCGCGAAGGTCGCGGTGCGCCAGGTCCGCCACCAGAGCACCGCGATGCTCAAGGATCTCCGCAACCTCGTGGCGCTGCTCCGCGACGACGAGCCCGGCGCCGACGTCCGCAGCGTCGAGCCGGAGACCCTCGGCAGCATCCCGGGCCTGGTGGAGGGGGCCCGGGACGCCGGTCGCGAGGTCGCCCTGTCCGTCCACGGCACCGACACCGACCGGCTCGGCGACCTCGACGTCGGGCCGCTGGCCCAGCTCGCGGCGTACCGCACCGTCCAGGAGTCGCTGGCCAACGCCGCCCGGCACGCACCGGGCGCACGCTGCGAGGTCGGCGTCGACGCCCACGACCCCGACCAGGTCGTCGTCACCGTGCGCAACGGCGCGCCGCCCTCACCCGACCCGGGGCCGCTGGCGAGCACGGGCGGCGGCTTCGGGATCGTCGGGATGCGGGAGCGGGCCGAGCTCACCGACGCCCGCCTCACCACCGGCCCGACACCGGACGGCGGGTTCCTCGTCTCCCTGGTCGTGCCGACGTCGTCCTCCCAGGAGCAACCGTGAGTGGATCGTCCGGAACGACAGCGGCGGGCGTCCTCCGGGTCGTCATCGCCGACGACCAGCCGCTCGTCCGGGCCGGACTGGCCACGATGATCGGCGCCGAGCCGGACCTCGAGGTGGTCGCCGCCGTGAGTGATGGTCGCGCAGCCGTCGACGCAGCCCGCTCCCTCGGGGCGGACGTCGTGTGCATGGACATCCGGATGCCCGGCACCGACGGCATCACGGCCACCGCCGAGCTGTGCGGCCCCGACGTGGCCGACCCGGTACCGGTGCTCGTCATCACCACGTTCGACATCGACGAGTACCTCTTCGGGGCGCTCGAGGCCGGCGCTTCAGGGTTCCTCCTCAAGGACGCCGAGCCCGAGGTCGTCGTCGACGCGGTCCGCGCCGTCGCGACGGGCCACGGCATGCTCGCCAACTCGCTGACCCGTCGCGTCCTGCAGGAGATGGTCACCCGCCGGCAGACCCAGCCCGTGGTCGCGGCTCGCGCCACCGACCTGTTGACCCCGCGTGAGCTCGACATCCTGCTGCTGCTCGCCGAGGGGATGTCGAACGACGACATCGCCCGGGCGCTCGTGCTCGAGGTGTCGACCATCAAGTCACACCTCGCTCGGATGCTGCCCAAGCTCGGGGTCAAGTCGCGGCTGCAGGCCGTGGTGTGGGCCTACCAGAACGGTCTGGTCAAGACCGACCACTGAGCCGGGACGCGGCCTCCGCGGAGCCCTCGCGGCGGCGTTGCATCGAAAGGTGCAAGCCGCGCAGTTGCATCCTGCGCGGCTCGTGGGGAGGGCTCGACGTTCCTAGCGTTGTCGGTGACCAACCACCCGACCGAGGAGCCCCCGTGACCGTCACGAACCCGGTGCCCACCACACCCCTGACCGGCACCGCAGTCGCCCTGCACGACGTCCACAAGACCTACCGCAACGGGGCCGCGGTGACCGCCGCCCTGCGGGGCGTCTCGCTGAGCCTGCAGGCCGGGTCGCTCACCGCCGTCGTCGGCCAGTCCGGCTCCGGCAAGTCGACGCTGCTGCACTGCGCCGCCGGCCTCGACCGGCCGACCCGCGGAGCCGTCGTGATCGGCGGCCACGACATCAGCGCCCTCTCCGACGACGACCTGACCCGCTTCCGTCGCGACCACATCGGGTTCGTCTTCCAGGCCTACAACCTCGTCGGGCACCTCAGCGTCCGCGACAACATCGAGCTGCCGCTGATCCTCGCCGGGCGCGGAGCCGACCCCGACTGGGCGGCGCACCTGGTCGAGCGGATGGACCTCCGCGCCTTGCTCGACCGGCTGCCCGGCGAGCTCTCGGGCGGTCAGGCCCAGCGCGTGGCCATCGCTCGCGCGCTCATCACCCGACCGACCGTGGTGTTCGCCGACGAGCCGACCGGAGCCCTGGACTCCGCCACCGGCGCCGCGGTCCTGGGGCTGCTCCGCGACACCGCCCGCGACCTCGGTCAGACGGTCGTCATCGTCACCCACGACAGCCGGGTCGCGGCGGCGGCCGAGCAGGTGCTCGTCCTGTCCGACGGTCTGCTGGTCGACACCCTCGAGACGCCGAGGGCCGACGAGGTCACCGCCCGCGTGCTCGCGGCCGGCCGATGAGTGCCCTGACGGCGCGCCCCGCGCCCGCGTCGCGCACCCTGGGCCACCTGGCCGTCACCGGCGCACGAGCCAGCTGGTCCGGAGCGGTCGGGACCGGCCTCGTCCTGGCCCTGGCGTCGATGCTGACCACCCTGACCGGCGCGCTGCTGGAGTCCGGGCTCCGTGAGCCCGCCGGCGGCGGCAGCATGCTGGTGGCGCTCGCGTCGTCGTTCGCCGGGACCGCACTGGTCCTGGTGGTCATCGTGGTCGCCGCCACCACCACCCTGGCGCTGCGCCGCCGCCGCCGCGAGTTCGCCCTGCTGCGGGCCGTCGGGGCGACCCGGCGTCAGGTACGACGTCTGGTCGCGACCGAGCTGCTGCTCCTGAGTGTGGTCGCCGTACCGGTGGGGGCGGTCCCGGGACTGCTCGTGACCCGCCTCTTCGACCCGGTGCTGCGGGACGCCGGGGTGGTCGGCGCCGACTTCACCTCGACCCTGTCTCCGTTCCCGTTCCTCGGCGCGGCCGTGCTGGTGGTGCCGACGGCGATGCTGGCCGGCCTGCTCGCCGCCCGCGAGACCGTCCGGGCCGCCCCCACCGCTGCGATCGCGGAGAGCGCGGCCGAGTCCGCCCCGATCGGCGCCGTGCGCCGTGCCGCCGCGGTCCTCACCGCCGTCGCCGGCCTGGTCGCGGCGGGCACCCCGCTGGTCGTGCCCGGCACCGTCGGTGGCGCCCTCGCCGCCACGTCGGCGTTCCTGCTCATCGGCGCCGCGGCCCTGGCCGGACCGGTCCTGGTCGAGTGGACCTTCGGACGCGCCGCCCGGGTCGCCTCGGCCCGGTCCGGCGCCCCCACCCGCCTGGCGCTCGGCAACCTGCGTGGCTTCTCGCGACGCCTCACCACGGTGGTGATCCCGCTGGCCCTGGTGATCGCGGTCGGTACCACCCAGAGCACGGTCGACCGGACCGTGCAGCAGGCCGCGACCGAGCAGCTCGCTGCAGCCCTGGGCACCGACCTCGTCGCGACGTCCGCCGCCGGCCTGACCCCGGCCGACCTCGCCGTCCTGTCCGCGGCACCCGGCGTCACCGGCGTGGTCCCCCTGGCCGACGCACCGGCCCAGGTGCGCACCGACGACGCGACCGACCTCCCCGACAGCCTGGTCTGGGAGACCACCACCGTGCGAGCCGTCGAGCCCGACGTCGACCCCGCCGTGTTCGACCCCGACGTCACCGACGGCGCCCTGGGTGCGCTGCGCGCCGCCGACACGGTCGCCGTCAGCTCCGACACCGCCTTCGAGACCGGCCGCGGCGTCGGCGACACGCTCCACGTCCGCCTCGTCGGCACCGAGGTCGCGCTGGAGGTGGTGGCTGTCTACGACCGCGGCCTCGGGGTCGGTGGCCAGCTGGTCTCCCCGCAGACCCTCCGCGAGCACGGCGTGACCCCCGCCGTCCACCTCGCCCTCGTCGACACCGAGGCCGACGTCGACGCCTCGGGTCTCGTCGCGCCGAACGCCTCGAGCACGTGGGGCGACGCCGCCTCGGTGGGCGGGGTCGACACGATGCGCACCGACGACTACGTCGCCTCGGTGAGCAGTGCGGAGGCCTCGGCCCAGCACCTCTCGACGCTGCTCACGCTCGCCCTGCTGGTGTTCGTCGGTCTCGGCGCCCTCAACGCCCTGGTCCTCCTCACCGCCGGCCGGCGCGTCGAGCTGCGCCTGCTGAACCGCAGCGGAGCGACAGCACGCCAGCTCCTGGCCATGACCGGGGTCGAGGCGGTGATCACGGGCCTGGTGGCCTGGGCCATCGGCACCGCCGCCGTCCTGCCCGCCGTCGTCGGCGTCAGCGCCGGACTCCTGGGAGCCGGTGTCCCCGTCGTCGACCTCCCGACCTACGCCGTTCTCAGCGCCCTGGTCGTCGGCCTCACCGTCGCCGCCACCGTCCTCACCGCCACCCGCACCGTGCGCGCCGCGACCAGCGTCGCCCGTTGACCACCCGCACCCACCAGGAGACCGACCATGCGCCACGTCCGTACCGCCCTCACCAGCCTGGCCCTCACCGCCACGGCCCTCACCACGGTGTCGGCCACCCCGGCACCACCAGCCCGGGCGACACCCGCCCAGGCAGCGGCCACCGTCGTTGCTGCCGCCGACCCTGCACCGCCCCAGGCGTCGGGTCGTGTCCGCGACCCGGTCCAGCGGGCCCTCGACCAGCTGGTGGAGAAGGACGGCTTCCCGGGCGCCACGGCCGCGGTGCGCGACCGCAGCGGTGAGGTCCGCACCTACACCGCCGGCGTCGGCAACCTCGCCACCGGCGCACCCGTCCCCCGTGGTGGCCGCGTGCGCATCGCCAGCAACACCAAGATGTTCACCGCCACCGTCGTCCTCCAGCTCGTCGGCAAGGGGCTCGTCGACCTCGACGCACCCGTCGAGACCTACCTCCCGGGCTTGATCCGCGGCCACGGCAACGACGGACGCAGGATCACCGTCCGCATGCTGCTCCAGCAGACCAGCGGGCTCCCGGACTACGACACCATCGTCCTGGACGCCGGCGGCTCCCTCGCCGACGTCGCCCACACCCACTTCGAGCCCCACGAGCTCCTCGACGCCGCCCTGGCCGAACGCCGCCACTCCCGGCCGGGAGTCACGTGGGAGTACAGCAACACCAACTACGTCGCTCTCGGTCTCCTCGCCCAGCGCGTCACCGGTCGCCCGATCGGCGAGCTCATCACCCGGCGTGTCGTCGAGCCGCTCGGGCTGCACGACACCTACTGGCCGCGGCTCGGGGAACAGGGCATCCGCGGCCGCCACCCCCACGGCTACCTCGCCGATGCCCCCGGCGCCCCCTGGCAGGACCTCACCCGCCTCGACCCCTCCCTGGGCTGGGCCGCCGGTCAGCTCGTCTCCACCCCGAGGGACCTCGGGAGGTTCATGGCGGGCCTCCTCGGTGGGAGGCTGCTGGCTCCCGCCGAGCTCACCGAGATGCGTGACACCGTCGCCGCACCTCGCTTCGACGCCGACCCCGGCTGGCGCTACGGCCTCGGGCTGGCCCGCCACCGCACCGGGTGCGGAGCCGTCGGTTGGGGCCACGGCGGCGACATCCAGGGATTCGAGACCCGCAACCTCGTCACCGACGACGGCAGGTGGGCCGTCGTCACCGTCACCGGCCTGCCCACCTCCCTCGAGCAGGTCAGCCACGTCAGCGGCGCCGTCGACACCGCGATCTGCGCCACCGGGTGACCTGACGACGGCCCGCCCGTCGGTCCGGGCCGCGCGACCGGTCCGGCGATCTCCACCACCGGGTGAGCCGCGGGTCCACGGGTCCGACCACACTCGTCCCAACCGCGTCCCGTGTTCACTCGTCCCCCCAAGCGAACACGGGGCGCGGTTTCCCGACGGGCCAGCCTGGCGTCAGCTCGCGTGGCGGGACTGCGTCGCGTCGTGCTTCTGGACGACCTCGTACCCCTCGAGCAGGCCCTGGTGCACGCCCCACAGGACGGCCTGGACCCGGGTCGTGACCCCGATCTTGCGGTAGGCGGTCCTGATGTAGGTCTTGATCGTGTTGATGCCGAGGTACAGCTCGGCGCCGATCTCCTGGTTCGACCTACCGTTCGTGACGAGACGGATCACGTCGAGCTCACGAAGCGTGAGGTCCTCGACGGTGGTGGTGCGGTGGGTGATCAAGAGGTGATGGGCTCCTTAGCCTGGTGGTCTCCCAGAGTGACCCCCGCCGGTCCCGGCCACCAACTCGAACCGGCGGATCTACCCCAGGGGGTGACCGGTGCGGTCAGCGACGTCGGGCCCGTGCGGCTCGGCGGAGCACGACGAAGGTGGCGGCGCCGCCGAGCGCCCAGGACCCGCCGACCACGAGCGGGTCCAGGGCATGGTGCCCGGCGTCCGCCCGACCGCGCCCGATCCGAGAGCGCCACCCGTGGTGCTCGAGCTCGGCGACGATGCCGGTCTCGGTGACGGGGTCGTCGGGGCGCAGGGTGGCGAGGGAGCGCAGCACCGCGCCTCGGGCCTCGACCCGGTCGGCGGCCATCAGCAGCAGCCAGTGAGCGGCCCGCGCCTCGCTGTAGCGGCGGTAGGCCAGGCGCCGGATCGTCCCGGAGAGCCCGTGGAGTGGCTGGGCGGTGCCGTAGACCGGCGGCAGGGTGCCGTGCTCGATGGAGCGCTCACGGGGCTGCAGCTCGGGCTGGCGCTCCGGGAACCGCCACCTCACGCCGGGCAGGTCGAGGTCGCGCCGCTCGCGGGGCACCTGGGGTCGGTCGGCGGGGTCGAGGTCGACGCCCCAGCCGGGGATGCGAGCGCGCAGCTGCTCGCTCGTCTCCGCGGGCGGAGCCTTGTCGGGGGTGTAGGTGTACTCGGGGACGCCCTCGACCTGGTGGTCGCTCATGCCGCACCGTCCACGACGATGATGGGCTTGATGATGCCGTCGAGCTTGGCCGAGAACGCGTGGTACGCCTCGCCGATCTCCTCGAGGGGGAAGCGGTGCGTGACGACGTCGTTGGGCTTGAGGTGGCCGGCGCGGACGTGCTCGAGCAGTCGTGGCCACTGCCGTTTCGCGGGCGTCTGGTTCATGTTGATGGTCAGTCCCTTGTTGAGGGCGTCGCCGAACTTCACCGCGCTGAACAACGGTCCGTAGGCCCCGACGACCGAGACGGTGCCGCCCTTGCGGACACCGTCGATGGCCCAGTTGAGCGCGACCGGCGACCCGCCCTGCAGCTTCAGCTTCGCCGAGGTGACGTGCATCAGCAGGTTGCCGTCGGCCTCGGCGCCCACGGCGTCGATCACGACGTCGGCGCCCAGGTGGTCGGTGATCCGCTTGAGCAGCACGACGATGTCGCGGTGCTCGACGAAGTTGTAGGTCTCGGCGTGGGCGAAGGTGCGTGCCTTCTCGAGTCGGTCGTCGAGGTGGTCGATCACGATGACGCGCCCCGCCCCCATCAGCCAGGCCGACTTGGCCGCGAAGAGCCCGACGGGGCCGGCGCCGAGCACGACGACCGTGTCGAGCTCACGGATGTCGCCCAGCTGGGCCCCGAAGTAGCCGGTGGCGAGCGCGTCGGTCATGAGCACGGCGTCCTCGTCGTCGAGCCAGTCCGGGACGAGCGACGGGCCGACGTCGGCGAACGGCACGCGGACGTACTCCGCCTGGCCGCCGTCGTAGCCGCCGGCGGTGTGGGAGTAGCCGTAGATGCCCCCGACGGCGGTGGCGTTGGGGTTGACGTTGTGGCAGTTCGAGTAGAGGCCGCGGGTGCAGAAGTAGCAGGACCCGCAGAACACGTTGAACGGCACCATCACCTTGTCGCCGACCGTCAGCTCCTGCACCGACGGACCGACCTCGTCGACGATGCCCACGAACTCGTGCCCGAACGTGTGACCGACCCGGGTGTCAGGCATCATCCCGTGGTACAGGTGCAGGTCGGACCCGCAGATCGCGGCCCGGGTGACCCGCACGATCGCGTCGTTCGGGTGCTCGATCCGGGGACGAGCCTTCTCCTCGACCCGGACCCGGTAGGGCCCCCGGTAGACCATCGCCTTCATCGTGGTGCCTCCTGGGGCTGGGGTGTGGGGTCGGTGCTGCTCCGAGGTCGTCGACGCCAGGTGGTGCGAGTCGTGGCGCCGGACGGTCGTCGGGTCGCCCGCCGTCTCGTCCCCAGTGCCCATCGAGGTCGAGGATCCCGTCCTCCCTGTGGGTGACTCGCGAGCTCGGACGCGGGGAGCAGGTCGGGAACGAGGCCTCCCGCGACCCGGCAGGCGGACGCCCGGACGACGGATCCGGGGCGCGGGCCGCTGCACGGCGAACCGCACCTCGAGCATCGAGGGACGGTCAGTCGCCCCAGCGCAGGTGGTAGGCCACCAGCGGCTGCATCGCGGTCAGCAGGTCGCGACCGCGCGGGGTGAGCCGGTAGCGCACCGACACCGGCGTCGTCGGGATCACCTCGCGCTCGACGACGCCGTGCTCCTCGAGCTCGCGCAGGCGGGCGGTGAGCAGGCGCGCGGAGAGCCCCTCGACCGCCGCCTCGACCTCCTTGAACCGCGTCGCCCCACGGCCGAGCGCCAGCATGATCGCGCCGGTCCACCGGCGGCCGACGAGCTCCAGGCCCGCCGTGGCCTCACGGCAGGTGGCGTCGTCGATCAGGCCCTGGCGGTGGTGGGTCGAGCCAGTGGTGGTCACTTACTCATCGTAAGTCGGTTATCCACGGTTGGCAACGCGTCGTCGAGCGACGCATCCTGGAGACATGCCCGACTACGGTCACCCCCTCCGCTTCGGATCCTTCATCACCCCGACGGCCGCCGCACCGCGACGACCGGTCGACCTCGCGGTGCTCAGCGAGGAGCTCGGCTACGACCTCGCGACCTTCCAGGACCACCCCTACCAGCCGTCGTTCCTCGACACCTGGACGCTCATGTCGTACGCCGCCGCACGCACCGAGCGGATCCAGCTCGCCGGCAACGTGCTGAACCTGCCGCTGCGCCCGCCGGCCGTGCTCGCGAAGTCGGTGGCCAGCCTCGACCTGCTCTCCGGCGGCCGCGTCGCGCTCGGGCTGGGCGCGGGCGGGTTCTGGGACGCGATCGAGGCGTACGGCGGGACCCGTCTGAGCCCGGGTGAGGCGGTGGACGCCCTGGACGAGGCGATCACGATCATCCGCGGCATCTGGGACACCTCCGACCGGTCGGTCCTCGCCGTCGACGGCGCCCACCACCGGGTCCGCGGCGCCAAGCGCGGCCCGGCACCCGCCCACCCGGCACCGATCTGGCTCGGGGCGCTCAAGCCGCGGATGCTCCGCCTGATCGGCCGCGCGGCCGACGGCTGGCTGCCGTCGATGCCGTGCCTGCAGCCCGGCGACCTCCAGCGCGGCATGGGCGTGATCGACGAGGCGGCCAGGGAGGCCGGCCGGGACCCCGCCGAGGTCGTGCGGCTGCTCAACATCACCCCCGACACCGGCGCCGACGACCTGGTCCGGCTCGCCGTCGAGGACGGCGTCAGCACCTTCGTCGTGATGGGCGACGACGAGGGCGGGTTGCGACGCTTCGCCGCACTGACCGGCGAGGTCCGCGACCGGGTCGCCGAGGCCCGCGACCGCTCCGGGGTGCGCGAGCGCGGCCGGGTCCGTGGTCCCGCGTCCCTGGCCGGGCGGCTCCCCGGCATCCGGTACGACGACCTGCCGCCCGAGCTGGCCGAGCGCGCGGTCGAGCCGGGCGACCCGGCGTACGCGCGCTACCGGTCGAGCTACCTCCGCGGCGGCGCGCCCGGCCTGGTCCTCCGCCCGCAGGACGTCGCCGAGGTGCAGGCGGCCGTCGCCGTCGCCCGCGAGCACCGCCGGCTGCCGCTCGGCGTCCTGTCCGCGGGGCACGGCATCTCCGGCCGCTCCCTCAACCACGGCGGCCTCGTCATCGACGTCGGCGCGCTCGACACCGTCGAGGTGCTCGACCCCGACACGGGCCGGGTGCGGCTCGGACCCGGCGCCCGGTGGGCCGACGTGGCCCGCACGCTCGCACCGCACGGGCTCGCGATCAGCAGCGGCGACTACGGCGGCGTGGGCGTCGGCGGGCTCGCGACCGCCGGCGGGATCGGCTGGTTCGCGCGCAGCCACGGTCTGACCATCGACCACCTGACCGCGGTCGAGATGGTCCTGGCCGACGGCCGGGCGGTGCGCGCCAGCGCCGACGAGGAGCCCCACCTGTTCTGGGCCGTGCGCGGCGCCGGGGCCAACTTCGGCATCGCCACCTCCTTCGAGCTCACCGCCCACCGGGTCGGCACGATCGCCTTCGCCCAACTCGCCTTCGACGCCGGCGACACCGCGACCTTCCTGGAGCGCTGGGGACGCAAGATCGAGGCCGCCGACCGCAGCGTCACCGGCCAGGTGATCCTCGGGGCGCGCCACGGCGGACAGCGGATCGCCCAGGCGATGCTGGTCGTCGACGCGGACGACCCCGACACCGTCGTCGAGCGCCTGCAGCCGATCGCCCGGATCGCCCCGCTGCTGCAGCAGCAGGTCGCGCTCACGACCTACGACCAGGTGATGGGCCTGTACAGCAGCGACGGGCCCCAGCAGGGCCGCGGCGAGCCGCACACCCACTCCGGCCTGGCCGACCACCTCTCCCCCGCGCTCGCAGCCGAGGTCGCGGACCTCCTCGACGCGGGCACGTCGTCCTTCTTCTCGATCCGCGCGGTCGGCGGCGCGGTCGCCGACGTGCCGAGCGGTGCCACGGCGTACGCCGGCCGCAGCGCGGCGTTCTCGCTCTCCGGCTTCGGCACGGGCTCGGGGTTCGACACCGCCTGGGAGCGGCTGGTCCCCCACCTGTCCGGCAGCTACCTGAGCTTCGAGACCGGTACCGGACCGCGGTGGCTCGAACGCGCCTTCCCACCCGCCCACCTCGCCCGCCTGCGCGACCTCAAGCGCCGCTACGACCCCACCGGCCTGTTCCGCGACAACTTCTTCATCGAGCCGGCGAGCGACGCAGTCGAGGGTCCCGCCGCCTGAGGCGGGCCGATCGGCACCCGGCTCCAGGTCGTCAGGCGCGGGTGGCGAAGAACCAGCGGACACCGTCGTGCGTGTCGAGCCGACGGGTCTCGGAGGCCTGGACCTCGGTCGCCACGTGCGCATCGGGTCCCAGGAAGGCCCTCAGGTCCTCGGCGATGTCGACGACGTCCTGGTCGCGATCGGCCGGGGACCCGTGCGGTGCCTGGACCACCAGGGTGACGTCGAAGCCGTCCACGCGCACGCCGAGGGCGTGGACGTAGCTCGGCACCAGCCCGAGTGCGGCCTGGGAGGCCTGCGCCACGACGTGGTTCGTCCAGGTCGGTGCCTGCCGTGGGTCGTCTGGGGTCGGGTACGCCACGACACACAGTGTGCCGCGGAACCGGCGGGCCGAGACACCCGGCGACCGTCGCCGGGGCGCTGGCCGTCACCGACGGGATCGGGTCCGCGACGCAGCCGGGTCACGGGCGGGCGGGCTCGGTGCCGCCCGCCCGGACCGGTCACGGACCTCCGGGTCCGTGACCGGTCGCGGGTCGGTGGTCAGCGGCGACGCACCACCTTGGTGGTCGGGTCGCTCGTCACCGTCCGGCTCGCGTAGCCGTCCTTGGTGCCGGTCACCCGCACGGTGATCCGCTGGCCGCGGAACGCGGGGCGCACGGTGAGCCTCGTCGCTGCCACACCGCGGACCAGCCGGCCCGCGACGTACCACCGCACGCGCAGGTCGACCGGGGCCGGGCCCCACCGTCCCGTCCGCACCGTGAGGACGCGACCGACGACCGGCCGGCCGCGCAGGACCGGTCGGCGGGAGACCAGCCGGCCGGGGACGACGGTCCGCGCGGCGGAGACGGCCGTGCTGGACGACGACCCGCTCCCCCGGCCGGTGACCTCGACCGTGAGCCGCGTGCCGACCAGCTGCGGACCGAGCCGGAGGGTGCGACCGGTGGCGCCGGCGACCGGCCGGCCGGAGGCGAGCCACCGGTAGGTCAGCGACCTGCCGGCTGGCCAGCGTCCCGGCTCGGCGGTGACGAGCTGGCCGACGCGTGCGGTGCCGCGGATGCGGGGCGTGCCCGGCGTCGGCGCGCCGGGTGCCTCGACGGTGACGGTGCGGACCTCGGAGACGTCGGTGCCGCCGAAGGGTCCGGTGGTCTCGACGTACCAGCCGTGCTCCCCGGGCTCGACGTCCCAGGTGACGGTGCGGGTCGCGCCCGACGGGACGTCGCGCAGGACCTCGATGTCGGTGGTGGTCAGGACGTCGGCGCGGAAGGAGTCCGTGGCCAGGGTCTTCGTGACCGGCGCGATCCCGGCGGCGGCGTACGGGATCTCGAACTCCTGGTGCTCCGGCGCCAGCGACGGGTCGTCGGAGTCGAAGTCGTCGAGGGACGGGGAGTAGGTCCGCACGACGATCCGCCCGCCCTCGTTGTCGAAGTGGAGCAGGCGCAGGTACCCGAGACCGCCCTCGGGCAGCCCCTGGTAGTCGAAGAGCATCGAGTAGACGGTGCGGTCGGCGGTGCCGTCCCCGTCGTCGTCGAACTCGTCGGTGCGGGTGAACGCGTCGTGGTAGTGACCCGAGGAGACGGCGAAGACGTTCGGGTTGGTCGCGACCACCTCGTCCTGGATCCGCTGCGGGATCGGGCCGAGCCCGCCCGTGGTCAGCATGAACTCGTGCAGGTTGATCCAGACCTTGCGCTCGGGGTAGCGCGCGATGACCTCGTTCATCCAGTCGATCTGCTCGTCGCCGGGGCCCCAGCCCATGTAGAGCATCAGGAAGTCGACGCCGTGGGCGCTGACGAGGTCGTAGTGGCCGCGGTTGTCCTGCAGCGACCCGCCGTACCAGGGGTTGGCGGCGTAGCGGTCCTCGCCGAACCACCGGGAGTACTCGGTGTAGTCCTCCTCGGCGCCACTGACGTCGTGGTTGCCGGCGAGGACGCCGTAGGGCAGCCCGGCCGCGTCGAGCGGGCGGTACGCCGAGTCGGCGTTCTCCCACTGGCGCTGCTCGCGTGCGACGTTGACGATGTCGCCGGTGTGGATGACGTACTGCAGGTTGAGCTCCTCGCGCTGGTCGAGGAGGAACCGGTTGATCGCCAGCTGGTGCTTGTAGAAGTCCTGGGTCTCGTTGTAGTACTGCGTGTCGGACTGCCAGCCGATGGTGAAGTCGTACTCCGAGCGCGGCGTCGCGGCGTCGGCGTACGGCGTGGGGTTGCTCTCACGGCTCGAGCCGGGCGTCCCGGCGAAACCCTCCGAGTGCTGCACCAGAACGGTGACCTCCCCGTCGACGACGTGACCGGCGGTCGGGACGGTCGCCTCGAGCACGAAGGGCTCGGCGTCGGTGGTGACCGTGCGGGCCACCTCCTCCCAGGCCCCCGACGCGCTGTCGCGGACGTACAGCAGGACCTTGGCGCCGGCGTTGGCCGCGCCGTCCCAGCGCAGCCGGACGGAGGCGTCGGCCCCCGCGTCGGCCGGGACGGCGACGGTGAAGAGCTGGTAGGGCAGCTCGGTCTCCGAGGACACCTCGTGCGAGATGCCGTCGGTCCCGGCGACCTCGGCCAGCTCGGCGTCGCTCAGCACCACCCGGTCGTCACGGTCGAGGCTCGCGGCGTCGTCGGTGGAGCCGGCGTAGGCGCCGACCTCCGCGTCGGTCGGCACGAACGTGTGGCCCTCGCGGAAGGCCATGGTCAGCTCGTCGCCCTCCGGCGAGCCGGCGGTGGCGCGCAGCTCCACGCCACCGGCGTCCACCACCGCGCCGTCCTCCGGCGCCTGCAGGGTGGTGTCGGGTCGCTCGTCGGCGGTGGTGAAGTCGATCGTCCGGGTGACCTCGTTGCCGACCCGGTCGCGGGCGGTGATCACGACACGGTGCGGACCGGGGGCCAGCTCCAGCGAGCTGGTCGTGGACGGCAGCGTCACGGGCTCGCCGTCGAGGGTGGCCGTGACCGCGTCGGGCCCGAGGCCGGCGCCCGCGTCGGTCGCGGTCGCGTCGACGACGACCTCGCCGCGGTAGCGCCGTCCGTCGGTGAGCGAGGAGGAGACCGACGGCGCCGTGTTGTCGACGCGCACGGTGCGGGTCACCGACTCCGCACCCGACGTGGCGGTCACGGCGTGCGCGCCGTCGGCGACCGCCGTGGTGTCCCAGGCATGGGCCACGGAGTCGAAGGCGTCGTCGGGCAGGGCGAAGGTGGCGGTGAAGTAGACCTGGCTGGCGTCGGAGAAGCCGATCCGCGTCGCCGGGTCGGCGGGGCAGGCCCGCACCGTCTCGGCCTGACCCTCGCCGGCGCCGCCGCACCGCACCGGGCGCAGCACCCGGCCGTCGGGCAGGGCCAGGCGAAGGTTGAGGGCGGAGAAGTCGTCGTTGTTCTCGTTCGGGTCGGGCTGCGGGAAGGCCTTGGTGCCGGCGTAGATGCCGACGGTGAGCTCCTCGCCGCGCACGGCGCGCTCGATCGGCACCGGCGCCGTGATGGTCTCGATCCGCTCGTAGAGGCCCTCGTCGAACACGGCGAGGACGTCGTCGCCCATCCGGACGCCGTTGCGGAAGAACGCGTCGGTGTTGGTGGCCTCGAAGGCGAACACCGGAGCGTCCTCGAGGGCGGGCACCAGGGGGGCCACCGGCGCGCCGTCGACGGTCAGCGCGAGCCCGGCCGGGTCGGCGTCGGTCGTCGCGGAGAGCCGCGTGGTGCCGCCGACGTACTGGTCGTCGGCGACGTTGAGCCGGACGGGAGCGGGCGCGCCCTCGTCGAGGACGACGCGGACCGGCCCGAACGTCGTCGTGGTGACGCCGTCGGTGGTGCGGAGCGTGTACTCGACCCAGCGCTTGCCGTACAGGTCGACCGCGGGGATCTCGTAGGCGTAGCGGTCGGGCGCGCCGAAGCGCAGGAACCGGCTCGAGGGCTCGTCGACGTCGGTGTCGGTGGTCAGCTCGACGGTGCGGACCAGGTGGTCGTCGGTGACACGGAAGTCGAGCGCGAGGCCGTCGGTATCGGGGGCGTCGGTGCTGCCCGTCAGGTCGGCGACGACCGGACCGGTCGTGTCGACCGGCGTGGGCACGAGGCCGGCCGGCACCTGCGTCGGTGCGGCGTACCCGGGGGTGGCGGTGGCGGTGCCGATCTTGGTCTGCCTGGTGCCGCTCTCCCAGCGGTACTGCAGGGGCTGGTCGGCGACCGTGTCGGCGTCGTCGAGGTAGTAGGCGCGGCTGATGTCGTGACCGGAGTTGGTGAGCACCTGGATGCCGCGCAGGCCGGCGTTGGCCATGCCACCCGACACCATCTCGACCAGGTCGACGCCGGCGGTGAGGTGCGCACCGAAGTGGGCGTTGAAGTCGGCGGCACCGAGCGCGGCGTTCTGGGCGTTCTTGACCCACAGCACGAGCGTGCGGCCGGGCTCGATGACCGGGTCGGCGGGGACCGCCGGCCAGAGCGCGCTGCTGGTCGTGACCTCGTTGGCGTCGGTGTAGAGGTAGTTGATCGTGTAGTCGGCGAAGTCGACCGGCTCGTCGGAGGCGTTGTAGACCTCGACGAACTCGTAGCCGTCGCCGGTGCCGACGTTCGTGGTGTCCGGCGCGACCTCGGTGACCTGCAGCAGGGGGGCGCTCAGGGTGGGGTCGGTCGGCGGCGGCGGTCCCTGGTCGGGGACATCGGGGCCACCGGGCTCCTCGGGCGGCTCCGTGGCCGGCGGCACGAGCTGGGCGGGGTCGACCACGCCGGCGGTGAACGGCGCGAGGTCGGCGGTGACCCGGGTCAGGCCACCACCCGCGGCCGGGACGCCGAAGTGGGTCGAGGCCATCGCGGTGGCGGTCCGGGCCGGGAGGAACGACCAGGTCAGCGGCGTCCCACCCGCGTCGACCCGGATGCCGCGGTTGCCGCCGTTGGCCATGCCGGGCTGCCCGGTGGCGTGGAGGACGAGCGCGTCGGCCGGTGCGCCGACCGCGGCGCGGAACTCGGCGTCGGTGCGGGCGAAGCTGTCGACGTTGCCGCTGGCGTACTGCAGCCAGACGAGGGCGACCCCGCGGGCCGGGATCGTCACGGCCGCGTCGGAGATCGTGAGCACCTTGTCGTTCGCGCTGGTGCCGGTGTCGCTGAAGATGTAGGAGAACCCGTAGCCCTGGCTGACGTCGATCGGCGCGGACGTGGTGTTCGCGACCTCGAAGAACTCGTAGGTGTCGTCGCCGGTCAGGTCGGGGGCGATCTCGGTCACGACCAGGCTCGGGGCGACGCCCGGCTCGGCGGGCGGGTCGGTCGGCGGGTCGGCGACCGCGCCCACCTGCGCCGGGTCGACGGTGCCGGGGGTGGGCACCTGGCGCTGGGCGAAGACCGCGAGCTGGGTGGAGCCCGCGGCGGCCGGGACGCCGTAGGTCACCGTCTGGTCGGACCCGACGTCGGCGGCGGCCCAGGTGATCCGCGAGACCTCGACCCCACCCTGCGTGAGGTACATCGAGGTGCCGGTGTTGTTCAGCCCGTCCTGCCCGGTGAGGTGGGCGAGGGCGTAGTCGGTGCCGGCGCCGAGACCCGCGTAGAAGGCACGGAACTGCTCGTCGGTCAGCCGGGCGTCGGTGCCGCCTTCCGAGGTGGCGTCGCGGTACCGGCTGTTCTTGGCCCAGAGGACGACGGTCCCGTGCGCCGGCACGACCGTGCCGGGCTCGTAGGCCAGGGTCCGCGGCGTCGACCCGCTCAGGTAGACCACGGCGACGTCGGCCGCGGTCAGGTCGATGGCCGCGTTGGTCGTGTTGTGGACCTCGACGAACTCCCACGCGTCCAGGGAGGCGCCGTCGGAGCCCGGCTGGTTGCCGGAGTTGACGTTGACCTCGGTGATCATCAGGGACGGCGGTGGCACGGCAGCCGTCGCGGCAGGGGGTGCGACGACGGCCAGCACCCCGGCGGTGAGGGCGGCGCCGACGGCGGCGGCGACGAGGGGGCGGGCGAACGAGCGGTGTGACACGGGCATGCGGAGGATCCACCTTCTTCTCGGGACCCGCGGACTGTCGCAGCACCCAGGTGCGGTCAGCGGAACGCGAGATGACCCACCGGTGTCTCCCGGACGTCGAACCGACGCCGCGGACGGCGCGTGCCCCGGGTGCGTCACCCGGTGGCGTAGAACTGGGGCGCGGCACCGAGCCGCCCCCGCACCGCACCCGCCCCCGACGAGAGGCCCCCATGACTCCCCACGCCCGCTCCGTCCGCGGCACCGTCGTCCTGGTCACCGGAGCCGGCCACGGCATGGGCCGCGCCACCGCCGAGGTGTTCGCGGCGGAGGGGGCCCGGGTCGCCGTCACCGACGTCGACGGTGCCGCCGCGGACGACGTCGCCGCCTCCGTCCGGGTGGCCGGTGGCGACGCCACCGCCTGGACCCTCGACGTCGGCGACCCCGCGAGCGTCGCCGAGGTGGTGCCGGCCGTCGCCGCACACCTCGGCGCGCTCGACGTCGTCGTCAACAACGCCGGCATCGCCGGCTCCTCCCCGCTCGACGGCGACGACTACGAGCAGGTGTGGGAACGGATGCTGCGGGTCAACCTGACCGCGCACCAGCGGGTCGTGCGGGCCGCGCTGCCCTTCCTGCGGGCCTCGGACGCCGCCCGGATCGTCAACATCGCCTCGACCGAGGCCCTCGGCGCCACCGTCGACGACAGCGCCTACGCCGCGAGCAAGGCCGGCGTGGTCGGCCTGACCCGCGCCCTCGCCCTCGACCTCGGCAAGGCGGGGATCACCGTCAACTGCATCTGCCCGGGACCGATCGAGACCCCGATGACGGCGTTCGCCCCACCCGAGGACAAGGCCCTCTACGCCCACCGCCGCACCGCGCTGCGCCGTTACGGCCTGCCCGAGGAGGTCGCGCACACGACCCTCAGCCTCTGCCTGCCCGCGGCGTCCTACATCACCGGCGCCGTCATCCCGGTCGACGGCGGGCTGACGGCCCGCAACGCCTGACGGACCCCGACGCCCGGCTCAGGCGTCGGCGGACTCGGTGCCGGCCCGACGCGGCATCAGCAGCCCCGACAGCAGCAGGGCGAGGGCGACGACCGCGGAGCAGACGAAGACCGCGTGGATCGCCGGGGCCAGGACGCCGGCGGAGAGGTTCTCGAGGTCGAGCGTCCCGCCCGCGGGGGCCGACCCGGCGACCCGGGCGTTGACGATCGCCCCGAACACCGCGACTCCGACCGCGCTGCCCATCGACCGGGCGAACATGTTGGTGCCGGTCGCGACGCCGCGGTGCTGCCAGCCGACCGACGACTGGGCCACGACCACGCCGGGGCTGGCGACGTACCCGAAGCCGATGCCCATCACGAAGCACGGCAGCGCCAGCTGCCACAGGGCGCTGTCGGCGTCCACCGGCAGCAGCAGGGCCGCCCCGACGACCACGATCAGCGCCCCCATCAGCACCGTCCGGCGGAAACCGATGGTGAGGTAGAAGCGGCCGCTCGTCGTGGCCGCGATCGGCCAGCCGATGGTCATCGCCGCCAGGGCGAGCCCGGCGACCAGGGCGCCGTGGCCGAGCACGCCCTGGGCGTAGAGCGGCACGTACGACGTCAGGCCGAGCATCAGGACGCCGACGACGAACGCGCCCGAGTTCGACGCGTTCAGCACCCGCCGCTGGAAGATCCACAGCGGCAGCACCGGCTCGGGGGCTCGCGACTCGACCACCACGAAGGCCGCGAGCAGCGCGGCGGCGGCGAGGAAGATCCCGACGCCGGGGAGCGAGCCCCAGTCCCACCGCACCCCGCCCTCGAGCAGACCGAGCAGGAGCAACGACCCGCCGGCCGCCAGCAGGCCCGCCCCCAGGTAGTCGATGGAGTGCCGTCGGCGCTCGACCTCCTCCTCGAAGCGGCGCCACAGCATCCAGCCGGCCGCGATGCCCAGCGGGAGGTTCACGAAGAAGATCCAGCGCCAGGACAGGTAGTCGGCGAAGACACCGCCGAGCGTCGGCCCGACGACCGAGGCGATCGCCCAGACGCTGGCCAGGTAGCCCTGCACCTTGGCGCGCTCGGCCAGGGAGTAGATGTCGCCGACGATGGTCATCCCCATCGGCTGCACGGCGCCGGCCCCGAGGCCCTGCACGAGCCGGAAGACGATGAGCGCCGGCATGCTCCAGGCGATGCCGCACAGCAGCGACCCGAGGACGAAGAGCCCGATCCCGAGCAGCATCACCGGCTTGCGCCCGTAGAGGTCCGCCACCTTGCCGTAGATCGGCACCGAGACCGCCTGCGCCAGCAGGTAGATCGAGAACAGCCACGGGAACGAGGTGAACCCGCCGAGGTCGTCGACGACCGCCGGCACCGCCGTGGCCAGGATCGTCGCGTCGATCGCCACCAGGCCGGTGCCGAGCATCACCGCCAGGAGGACCGGCCCGCGCTCGCTGCGGAGTCCGACGCTGGCGCGGGTGATCTCGGGAGCTGGCACAGGGTGCCCAACCGAGGTGGGCCGGTCGGTGTTCCCGCGACGTCCTCCCGGCCGGGCGGCGCTGCGGTTGCTAGGGTCCAGCGGTGCGGCAGCGCCCTCTCGAGACGGTGACCTGGCGCGAGTCGCCAGTCCACCTCCCCGGGGCTACCCCGGGGGCCACCGGTACGTCCGGGCACTGCACCGCGCGCGCGTCGCTGCGCTCCGCTGCAGGTGAGCGCGCGCACGACAGGACAGGTCGAGCAGCGCTGCCGCACACCCCTCGCCGCCCCGGACGACGAGGAGCCCGGTGAGACCGGACCTGGCCCGCGCCCTGGCCGCCGGCTTCCTCGCCGGGGAGTGGACGCCGGCGGGGCTGGTCGAGAGCGGCGGGGCGGTCCTGGCCCGCCGCCGCCGGTGGCTGACCGCGCTCGCGCGCCAGACCCTCGAGCTCTACCCGCGCCCGCCGCACGACCGGCCGCGCGAGCTGGCCGCGGTGCTCGCCAGGCTGCCGGCGGCCCAGCGGGCGGCGGCCGACCGGCCGGTCTCCCAGCCCCTGTCCGACACCCGGATGCTCGCGAACCCGTGGCGGCTCCCGACCTACGACGGTCTCGACGACCTGGCGCGCCACCTCGACCTCACGCCGGGCGAGCTCGACTGGTTCGCCGACACGCGGCGCCTGGCCCGTCGCACGAGCGAGCCCCGGCTCCAGCACTACCGGGTCAGCCACCGGGTCGCGCCGAGCGGCGCCGTCCGCGTGCTCGAGGCACCCAAGCGGCGGACGAAGGTCCTCCAACGACTCCTGCTCGACGACGTCGTGTCCCGCGTCCCGCCGCACGACGCGGCCCGTGGCTTCCGGCGCGGCGGCTCGGTGCGCTCGTACGCCGCCCCGCACGCCGGCCGACCGGTGGTGCTCCGGCTCGACCTGGAGTCGTTCTTCGCCAGCGTCACCGTCGCGCGGGTGTACGGGATCTGGCGGACGGCCGGCTACCCCGAGCCCGTCGCCCACGCCCTGGCGGGACTGACGACCACCGTGCTGCCCCACGCCGCCTGGCGCTCGATCCCCGCGCCGGCGTCCCCGCGGCTCCTCGACGCCCACTGGCGCCTCGGTCGCCGGCTCGCCGCACCCCACCTGCCGCAGGGTGCGCCCACCTCGCCCGCCCTCGCCAACCTCGCGGCGTACCGGCTCGACGTCCGGCTGGCCGCCCTCGCCCGGTCGTGGGGTGGCCGCTACACCCGCTACGCCGACGACCTCGCCTTCTCGGGCGACCGCGGGTGGGGCACCGGCACCTCGCGGCTGCTCGACGCGATCGAGACGGTGGTGCGTGACGAGGGCTTCCACCTGAACCCCCGGAAGACCGGCGTGATGCCGCGCGGCGGTCGGCAGACCCTCGGCGGGCTCGTGGTCAACGAGCAGCCCCGGGTGTCGCGCGCCGAGGTCGACACGCTGCGGGCCGTCGTGCACAACTGCCGACGGCACGGACCCAGCACCCAGAACCGCGAGGAGCGGCCGGCCTTCGCCGAGCACCTGCGCGGCCGGATCGCCTGGATCGCCCAGCACGACCCCGGCCGCGGGGCGCGCCTGCTGGCCGACTACGACGCGATCGACTGGTCGCGCTGAGCCACCCGCCGGGCTACCGGGCCTCGTCGGCCTCCTCGACCCAGGCGCCGTGCTCGACCTCGGCCCACGTGCGCCGGACCCGGCCGGTGCGCATGCCGCGGCGCGCCTCCGGGTCGCGGTAGGCGTACACCACGTGGCCGACCACGAGCAGCCCGAGGCCGAGCGCGAACCAGTCGTGCACGAACGTCGCGCCCGCGCGCCAGGACAGCCGGACCAGGCCGGTCCACTCCAGGAGGATCCCGGTGCCCAGCAGGACGCCGGTCGAGCCGGCCACCAACCACGCGTTGAGCTTCTGGCCGGCGTTGAACTTGCCGACCGGGATGATGCCGTCGCGCCGGGTGCGGCTCCGCAGCCACCGCCGGTCGTCGCGGCTGAACCGGTTGAGCCGCCGCAGGTCGGCCCGGTACGCCGCCGACGCGGCGCCGAGCAGCATCGGGACCGGGAGCGCGAGGCCGCACCAGAGGTGGATCGTCTCGACGGCGTCGCGGTGGCCCACGGCCAGCATGAGGGAGCCGTTGTAGAGGATCGCCGCGGTCACGATGCAGACCCCCATGAGGAGCGCCACGGACCGGTGCACCCACCGCTCCGCGCGGGCGAAGCGGTGCAGGTCGCGCGCCTCACTCACCGATGTACCCGTCGAGCGGGTAGCCGCGGTCCTCCCAGTAGCCCGGCTCGTTGTCCGAGGTCACCTCGATCTCGGAGAGCCACTTGTTGCTCTTGTAGCCGTACATGGAGCCCGAGTAGATCCGCACCGGTCCCCCGTGGTCGTGCGTCACCGGCTCGCCGTACATCGTCAGCACCACGAGGACGTCGTCGGCGCGGGCCTGCTCGAGCGTCATGTTGACCGTGTAGGTCCCGTCGAAGGAGCGGAACCGCACCCCGAGGGCGTCCCCGGTCGGCGCCGCGCTCTCCAGCAGGTCGGCCACCCGGACGCCGCTCCACGGCACGTCCTCGACCTTCCAGCCGGTGACGCAGTGGAACGTGTCGGAGAACGCCGTCTGCGGCAGCCCCTCGAGGTCGGCCAGCGAGTAGGTCGCCGGGCGGTCGACCAGCCCGGACACGTCGAGGGCGTACGTCGAGGCGTCGCGCGGCTCGACCGGGCCCGTGACCGAGTAGTAGCGCCAGGTGTCGCCGACCGGGATCGCCGAGGTGAGCCCGGTCGGGTCGCGCAGCTGGATCGGGGCCAGGGCCCGGCTCAGACCCTCCTGGACCCTGCTGCCGGTGACGACGCCGACCGCGCCGAGGCCGAGGAGGCCGAGCACGACGCGGCGTCCGACCGGGGCGCCGTCCAGAGGGGCTGTCACGTCTCGACTCAACCACGGGGGTGGTGGCGCGGGCCCGCGTCTCGCACAGGGAACACCCCCTCTTACCGTAGTAACTCAGTATGCTTTAGTTCTCCGCATGACTCAGACCCTGGCGCCGGCAGGAGCCGGTACGCCGACGGACCCGACCGGTCCGGTCCGCACCGCCGGGACCGGCCGGTCCCGGCGCTCGCTGCGCCTGCTGGCGCTGCACGCGACGACGTTCGTCGTCCTGGTGCTGGCCTGGTGGCTGGTCACCCGGGCCGGGTGGGTGCGACCGCTCTACCTGCCGTCCCCGGGCGCGGTGTGGGACGCCTTCGTCCGCGCCAACACCGACCACCCGATCAGCGCCGGGTCCGATCGCGTCGTGCGCGGCGAGCAGGGCTACTACCTGTGGGAGCACCTCCTCGCGAGCCTGCAGCGGATCGGGATCGGGGTGGGCGCGGGGATCCTGCTCGGCGTCCCGCTCGGCCTGGTGATGGCCACCACCTGGCTCGGCACGGTGCTGGAGCCGTACCTGAGCTTCCTGCGCTCCCTGCCGCCGCTGGCCTACATCGGGCTGCTGATCGTGTGGTTCGGCATCGGTGACACCTCGAAGGTGTGGCTGCTGTTCCTGGCCGCGTTCCCGCCGATCGCGATGGCGACGATCAGCGGCGTGCGCGGCGTCCGCGAGGACCAGGTCAACGCCGGCCGCTCGCTCGGCGCCTCGCGCCGCCAGCTGCTCACCTCCGTCGTCCTGCCCGCCACCCTGCCCGAGGTGCTCACCGGTATCCGGGTGGCGACCGGCTTCGCATGGACCACGGTGGTCGCCGCCGAGATCGCCAACGGCATCCCCGGCATCGGTGGCCTGGCCTACCTGGCCGGCGAGCAGCTCCAGAGCGCGCTCGTGATCGCCTGCATGCTCGTGATCGGGCTGGCCGCGATCCTCCTCGATCTCGGGTTGAAGTCGCTGGAAAAGACCCTCGTCCCCTGGCGGGGCAAGGCATGACGCGTCGAAGGACGCACGAAGGAGCAACCCACCCGTGAAGACCACCATCACCGCGCTCGCGGCCGCCGCCCTGGCACTCTCGCTGTCCGGATGCGTCGAGTCGGGGCGCAGCAACGCCGCGACGTCGCCCGACACCGCCTGCCCCTGGGAGCCGGACGAGTCGATCACCACCGAGGCGCGCATCGCCTGGCAGGCCATCCCCAACGGCGACGTCGTCGTGAAGGACCTCGGGCTGCTCGAGGCGTGCATGCCGAACGCGAAGATCAGCTGGGTCCAGGCAGCCTCCGGTGGCGACGTCGTGAAGTACTACGGCTCCGGCGACGTCGACCTCGGCCTGATGGGGTCCTCCCCGGCCACCATCGCCTCCTCCGAGCCGGTCGTGCAGGACGTCGACCTCGCGGTCGTCTGGATCCACGACGTCATCGGCGACGCCGAGTCGCTGATCGTCAAGGACCCCGCGATCACCGACATCGGCGGCCTGCGGGGCAAGACCGTGGCCGTGCCGTTCAGCAGCACCGCGCACTACTCGCTGCTCCAGGCCCTCGCCGAGGCCGGGCTCGTGCCCGACGAGGACGTCACGGTGATCAACCTCGACCCCGAGAAGATGCCCGCGGCCTGGCAGGGCGACCAGATCGACGCCGCCTGGGTGTGGGACCCGACGCAGAGCCAGCTCCTCGAGGACGGCGGCGAACGGATCCTGTCGAGCGCCGACACCGCCGAGGCCGGCCGGCCGACGTACGACGTGGGCACGGCGAGCCGCGCGTTCATCGACGCCAACCCCGACTTCCTCACCCAGTGGGCCAAGGCGCAGGACCACGCCGTCCAGCTGATCGAGGACGACCCGGCCGCGGCCGCGGAGTCCGTCGCCGCCGTCCTCGGCATCGACCCGGCCGACGCCGAGAAGCAGTTCGCCGGGCTCACCTACCTCACCGCCGAGGAGCAGGCCGGCCCCGACTACCTGGGCGGCAAGTTCGCCACCGACCTCTTCAGCACCGCCGGGTTCCTGCTCGAGCAGGGCGGCATCGAGGGCGTCGGCACCGAGGAGGACTACGCCGACCACGTGGACGCCGGGCCGGCCGCGAGCGTCTCCGGTGGCTGAGGCACGCAGCGTCCGGGACCCCCGGGACCCCCGGGACCTCCGGCACGACCGGCACGACCGGCGGGTCGAGATCGCGGGCGTGCGGCACCACTTCACCGTGGGTGGTGCCGCCGTCCCGGCGCTCGACCGGATCGACCTCACCGTCGAGCCCGGCGAGTTCGTGACCCTCGCCGGGCCGTCGGGGTGCGGGAAGACGACGCTGCTCCGGCTGGTCGCCGGCTTCACTGCCCCGAGCGAGGGCACGGTGAGCATCGACGGCGCACCGGTGCGCGGACCCGGCCCCGAGCGGGGCGTGGTGTTCCAGCAGGCGACGCTCTACCCCTGGCTGTCGGTGCGGCGCAACGTCGAGCTCGGACCGCGGCTGCGGGGCGTGCCGAAGCGGGAGCGCGCCCGCATCTCGGAGGAGTACCTCCAGCTCGTGGGGCTCTCCGACTTCGCCGACCACCGGCCCTACGAGCTGTCGGGGGGCATGCAGCAGCGGTGCCAGATCGCGCGGGTCCTGGCCAACGAGCCCGACATCGTGCTCATGGACGAGCCGTTCGGCGCCCTCGACGCCCTGACGCGCGAACGGCTCCAGGCCGAGCTGCTCGAGATCTGGCGCGCGACCGGCCGGACCATCCTGTTCATCACGCACAGCGTCGACGAGGCCGTGTTCCTCAGCTCGCGGGTCATGGTGATGAGCACCCGCCCGGGACGGATCGTGCTCGACGAGCCCGCCGTCTTCGCCGACGGCGGCACCCGGGTCCCGCCCGGCGAGATCCGCGCCCTGCCCGAGTACGTCGCCCTGTGCGAACGCGTCCGCTCCGCGATCCAGGCGCCCGTCGGGGTCTGACCGCGGCGCTCGTCGGTGCGGCACCGGACGGAACGCCGCCGGGCGTACCGAGCGCGCTTCGAGCCGAGGGCCCGACCTGCTCGACCCAGCCCCACCGGCAGCTCCCCAATCATCCTGACCGCTTGTCCACAGATTGTTCGAACACAGTATCGATTGTCCGTGGGTTGGCGTAGAATCGAGGCATGAGCGAGCACCACGACGACCACCGCGACGGGCACCCCGTCGCCCGGTTCGTCGCGGTCCTCGAGGCCGAGCTCGCTGATCTCGTGGATGCTCCGACGTGGTCGCTGGACGCCGGTGCGACCGCCGACCTGGTGCCGCGGCTGGCGCGTGTGGTGGCCGGGGTGCAGGAGCTCGAGGCGCGGATGGTCGGGCAGGCCGGGGACCTCGACCTACCGGGGACCATCGGGGCCAGGTCGCTGGCAGCGTGGCTCGCGCGGGTCACCCGAGTCACCGGTGGCGAGGCCGCCCGGAAGGTCCGGCTGGCCGGCGACCTCGCCGCCCACGAACCGACCCGGCTCGCGATGGCGTCCGGTCGGGTCCACGCCGAGCAGGCGAGGGTCATCGCCGCCGCCGTCGGCGACCTCGACGGCGACCACGCCCAGTGGCGTGAGAAGGCCGAGGCACACCTGCTCGGTGAGGCGGCCCACCACGACGCCCACGACCTGAAGACCCTGGGGCGGCGGATCCTGGAGAGCATCGACCCCGACCGGGCCGACGAGCACGAAGCCAAGCTCTTGGAGGCCGAGGAGGCTCGGGCTCGCAAGCGCACGGCGTTCACGGTGTGGGACGACGGCGAGGGCCTCGCCCACGGTCGGTTCACGATGCCGTCCGCGCAGGCCTCGATGCTGAGGAAGGCGTTGGCCGCGATCGCGGCACCCAAGCACGTCCGCGCCACCGAGGGCGCCGGGACCTACGAGTTCGAGAGGCCGACCCCGGAGAAGCTGGGGCAGGCGTTTTGCGAGTACGTCGAGCGCTACCCCACCGACCGGCTTCCGAGCATGGGCGGGACCAGCGCGACCGTCGTGGTCACGATGACCCTCGAGACCCTCCTCGGCGGACTCGCTGCCGCGCACCTCGACACCGGCGTCGCGCTCTCGCCCGACCAGGCCCGCCGGATGGCCTGCGAGGCGGGGATCATCCCCGCCGTCCTCGACGGACAGGGCCACGTCCTCGACCTCGGACGACGCCGGCGCTTCCACACCCCCGCCCAACGACTCTCGATCGGGTTGGAGCAACAGCACTGCCAGCACCCCACCTGCACCACCCCCGCCGCCTACTGCCACACCCACCACACGACCCCCTGGAGCGAGGGCGGCCGGACCGACACCCACGACGCCGCCCTGCTCTGCCCCTTCCACCACCACCAGACCCACCGAGCGGCCCACGCCACCGGAGCCACCCACCCGCTCCGCACCTAGGGCCGGTTCCGGGGTCAGGTCGGGCGGAACGAGATCGGGAACGACAGCGCGCCGGTGTTGCCGGAGACGGGCAGCCACTCCCCCGGGCCGTCCGGGACGGCGTCCGGCATGCGCTGCGCCAGCATCGGCAGGGCCACCGCCATGTCGGTGCGCGCCACGAAGTGCCCCAGGCAGTGGTGCGCGCCGCCCCCGAAGCCCAGGTGGGGCGGGCGGTCGCCCGCGCGGGCGATGTCGAACACCGGGTCCGGCACGGCCGTCGGATCGGTGCCCGCCGCGTGGGAGAGCACCTGGACGATCGTGCCCGCCGGCAGGTGCAGCCCGTGGAGGTCGACGTCGGCGATGGCCTCCCGGGTCACCCACGTCACCGTCGGGTTCACCCGCATCACCTCCTCGACGGCCGCGCGCCCGAGCTCGGGCTGCTCGGCCAGGAGCCGCCACTGGTCGGGGTGACGCAGCAGGGTCTGGACGGCGAGGCCGATCTGGTTCCGGGTGGTCTCCATGCCGGCGAAGGCGAGGAAGACCAGCGACACCACCAGCTCGTCGCGGCTCAGCCGGCCGTCGGTCTCCTGCGCCTGCAGCAGGGTGGTGACCAGGTCGTCGCGGGGCCGGGCCGCCCGGTCGTCGACGACCGTCTCGACGTACGCCGTGAGCCCGGCCAGGGCCGCCTCGATCCGGGGCAGGTCCTCCTTGACGCGGATCCCGAAGGACTTGCCGAGGTCGTCGGCCCACCGGGCGACCTGGTGCCACTCGTCGTCCGGGAGGCCGAGCAGCAGGCAGAGCACCCGTGCGGCGTACGGCTCGGCGAACTCGGCGATCAGCTCGACGTCGCCGCGCGACCCGAAGGCCTCGACGAGCTCGGCGGCGATCCGACGGAAGTCGGGCTGCAGGTCCTCGATCACCCGACGCCGGAAGGCCGGCATCAGCAGCCGGCGCAGCCGCGCGTGGTCGTCGCCCTCCAGGCTGAGCAGCACCTCCTGCCACCACCGCAGGAAGGGACCCTCCTCGATCCCGTTCTGGGCCGGCCAGCGCGCGTTCCCCTGCTGGAACCGGCGGTCGGTGAGCAGCGCGCTGGCCTCGGCGTAGCGCAGCACGGCGTACCCGTACGGCGTCTCGGCGTACCAGTCGCGCTCCCGCGCGTCGTGGACGGCCGGCGAGGTCACGTCGAAAGCGGGGTCGGCCAGGTCGAGGTGGCGGGGGTCGGGTGCACCGGCGGTCACGGCACCGAGCGTAGGGGCAGAGCCGAGTGACGTCCGTCTCACGACCGGCTAGGGTGATCGTGATCACGAATCTGAATTGCGTTCGACATGCTGACCGACCCTCCGAAAGGCCGCCTCCCCATGGCCCGTCCCACGACTCGACTCAAGCGGCGTGCCCGCCGTCTGTCCCGCTGGTCCGCCCTGCGCGTGCGGATCCTCGTCGCGCTGGTGGTCGCTGCCGGCCTGTCCAGCGCCGTGATGTCGCAGGCGGCTGCGACCCCGGCGCACGCGCCCGCAGCGCTCCCGCAGACGTCCAGCGCCACGACCCCTCCGTCGATCGCACCGCGGACCTGGATCATCGACGCACGCGAGGACGCCCCGATGCCGGACGGCGGTACGCCGATGCAGGGCTGGGTCATCCGCGAGACCGGACTCAACAACGCCCACCACCCGCTGACGATCACCGTCGGCGACACCGTCGAGTGGCACTTCGAGAGCGTGAACCAGTACCACGACCTCCTCAACCAGAACACGCTCGCGACCTGGATGCCGCCGCTGACCGGCGGAGGGGGCGTCGGGGACCCCGCGGTCAGCTACACCTTCACCGCCCCGGGCACCTACAACTACATCTGCAACAACCACCAGCCGCTGATGTCGGGCCAGATCATCGTCCAGGACGCCGGTCCGGGCGACACCAACCAGCCGCCGACCGCCGACCCGATGGCCTCGCCGACGTCCGGAGCAGCGCCGCTGCTGGTCTCCTTCATGGCGCACGGCCACGACGCCGACGGCGACGTCCTCACCTACCTCTGGGACTTCGGCACGGACGCCGGCGCTGCCGACCAGTCCACGCTGCCGGAGCCGCAGCACACCTACACCGCCGCCGGCACCTACACCGCGACGGTCACGGTCACCGACGCGCAGGGCGCCAGCGCCGAGGAGAGCCTCCAGATCGCCGTGACCGGGGACGGTGGTGGCGGCGACGGACCCGTGCTGGAGGTCGTGGCCTCGGCCACCCCCGCCGCAGGGACCGCGCCCGTCGCCGTGACCTTCGGAGCCGCCGTCGCCCTCGACCCCGACGCGACCGACGCCGGACTCACCACGACCGGTCAGATCCGCTCCTTCGCCGACGGCCTCGCCACCTACCCCGACATCACCGGCTCCGCCGAGATGGTCCGCACCAGCACCCAGACCACCACGACGATCGCCCTCACCGGGCTCGAGCCCGGCGCACCGCACAACGTCCACGTGCACGAGCAGACCTGCGCCAGCGCCAACGCCGGCGCCCACTACCGCTTCGACACCACGCTCCCCTTCGCGGAGACCAACGAGATCTGGCTCCCCTTCACCAGCAACGCCAGCGGCGCCAGCGGGCCCAGCGGCACCGTCGCGGTGACGTCGACGCGGCGAGCCGGCACGAAGGCCGTCTCCATCGTGATCCACGACCCCGACAACCCGACGCTCCGCATCGCCTGCGTCGACCTCGCCCCCGCCCTGACGTGGGACTTCGGCGACGGGTCGACGGGGTCGGGACCACGACCGACCCACACCTACCGCGCTGCCGGCACCTACACCGCCACCGTCACCGCGCGGGCCTCCGCGACCGTCAGCGCCACCGCGTCCGTCGGGGTCGTCGTCCGTGCCGGTGCCGCCCCGCAGACGACCATCGTGAGCGGTCCGCAGGGTCACGTCCGGGCGAAGGAGCTCCTCTTCCGGTTCGGGAGCAACGAGCCCGGCAGCACCTTCGAGTGCCGCCTCGACGCGGGGGCGTGGAAGCTCTGCGGAGCCACGACCTCCTACACCGGGTTGAAGGAGGGCCGCCGCACCTTGCGGGTGCGCGCCACCGACAGCGCCGGCAGCACCGACGCCAGCCCGGCGGTCCGCCAGTGGGTGGTCGACCGCACCGGCCCGACCGTGCGCGCCGCGAAGCCGACCGGCGCGACGCGCGACCGCACCCCGACGATCCGGGCCCGGGTCGGCGACCGGCTCTCCCCCGCCGCCGACCTCGACGTCGTCCTGCGCGTCGACGGCCTGAGGGCGCCGGCGCGGCTCGCCGGAGGCGCGGTGACCTACACGCCGCGACGCGCCCTCGCCCCGGGGCGTCACGTCGTGCGGCTCGTCGCCGTCGACCTGGCCGGCAACCGGACGGTGCGGGTCTGGCGGTTCACGGTCCGCCGCTGACCTCGGCCCCGGCGCTCACCTGCAAGGGCGTACCCACGACGCACCCGGGTGCGGTGACCTGGGGGGTCCCCGACCCGAAGGAGCTGGATCACATGAGCAGCGGAACCGTCATCGCGCTCGTCGTCGTGGGCGTCCTCGTCCTGGTGGCCGCGGTCGTCGTAGCCCTGGTGCTGCGACGACGCAAGCAGGCCGCGCAGCTCGAGCAGCGCCGCGCGCAGTCCGACGAGCTCCGCCACCAGGCCGCCGGCCAGACGCAGGACGTCGTCCGCGCCGAGCAGCGCGCCACCGAGGCCGAGCGGGCCGCCGAGGAGGCCCGGCAGGAGGCCCGGCGCGCCGAGGAGGAGTCCGCCGTCGCGGAGCGGGCAGCGATGCAGGCCCGCGCCCGGCAGGAGGACGTCGTCCGCGAGGCCGACCGGATCGACCCCGTCGTCGACCACCAGGCCGACGACTACCAGCCCGTCACCGACACCCGGGCGATCAAGGACCCGCTCGACGAGCCGGCGACGGACGCGACGGACCCGACGCCCCGGCCGACGCACCGGCAGGAGGGCTGACCGGCCCCGCCACTACCCTGGGCCGACACCATGCCCAGCCTCCCGGACGACCGCGACCCGCGCCTGCTCCTCGTCGTCGACGCGCCGTCGTTGCTGCACCGCAACCACCACGCACGACTCGAGACCGGGCTCCGCGACCGCGGCGGCCGCCCGGCGTGGGCCCTGCACGGCATGCTGCGCCAGATCCTGGAGGCCATCGACCGGTTCGCCCCGGACGCCGTGGTCTTCGGCCTCGACGACCGGACGGCGTCCGTGCGGGCCGAGGGCTACCCCGCCTACAAGGCCGGACGGGCCGAGAAGCACCCCCTGCTGGTCGAGCAGCTCGAGCGGGCCGCGGCGATGCTCGACGCCCTCGGTCTCCGCACCGTCACGCCCGCCGGTCTCGAGGCCGACGACGTCAGCGCGTCGGCCGCGACGTGGGCCGAGCGGCACGGCTGGCACTGCGTGATCATCACCTCCGACCGCGACTCGTTCGCGCACATCAGCCCGAGCACCCGCGTGCTCCGGCTCATCAACGGCGGCATCGGCGGCTCGCCGCTGCTCGACCCCGTGCGGCTGCACACGATGTACGGCGTCGCGGCCGAGCACTACCTCGAGTACGCCGCGCTGCGCGGCGACGCCAGCGACAACCTGCCCGGCGTCCCCGGGATCGGGCCGAAGACCGCGGCGCTGCTGCTCAACGAGATGGGCTCGATGCGTGCGGTGTGGGCCGACGTCGAGCACTGCGCCGGCGTGAACCTGGTCGCGACCCTCGACTCGCTCGGCGAGGAGAACGGGACGCCGCGGATGGGCGCGACGATGCTGAAGCGGCTCACCGCCGACGGCGCCCGCGAGCGCTTCGAGTTCAACGTCGAGATCATGACCGGGCGCGACGACGTCGACCTCGGCCTGACCCCCGACCTACCGGGCACGCCGGGCCTGCTCCCGCTGCACCCGGACGTCGTGAGCCGGGTGGTCGGCTACCTCGGCGTCCCCTCGACCACCGACCTCGCGCTGCGGGTGCTCACCGAGCCGCCCGGCAGTCAGAACCACCCGTAGGCGCGCAGCTGCCCCTCGGTCAGGCCCAGGGCGTGCCCGACCTCGTGGCCGAGCACCTTCAGCACGCGCGGAGCCACGTCCTCGCGGGTCGCGCACACCGCCAGGATCGGTCGGCGGTAGAGGGTGATCACGTCGGGCAGGCTGCCGGGCACCCGGCCGCCCACCCGGGTGTGGGCGACGCCGCGGAAGGTGCCGAGCAGAAGGCTGCCCGGCGCGACGTCGTCGGGGTCGGGCTCCTCGCGCACGACGACCGCCATCTCGGCGACCAGGGCGATGGCCTCCTCCGGCAGCTGGTCGAGGGCGTCGCGCACCAGGTCGTCGAAGGCCTCCGGTCCGAGCTCGTCCGCATCCACTCCCCGAGTCTGTCGCGCCGTGCCAACCGGCACGGCGCGACAGACCGGTCGGCAGCGGTCAGAGGATGTAGAGCATCTCCTGGTAGGTCGGGAGCGGCCACAGGTCGTCGGCGACGAGGCCCTCGAGCTCGTCGGCCGCCTCGCGGACGGCGGCCATGGCCGGCAGCACCTGGTCCCGCGCGGTCCGCGCCGTCTCGAGCGGGTCGGCGGCGTGCTCGTGGGCGATGGCGGTCCGCAGGGTCGCCAGGCCGGCGGTGAGGGCCGCGATCCGCTCGCTCACCGTCTCCAGCCCGGTCCGGTCGGGCGTGACCCCGGCGTCGGCGAGCGCCTTGACGTTGATCGCGAGCTCGGTCTGGTAGCGCAGCGCGGCCGGGAGCACCGTCGTGGTGCCGATCTCGAGGGTGAGGTTGGCCTCGACGGCCACCGCGAGGACGTACTGCTCGCAGCCGATCTCGAAGCGGCTGTGCGCCTCGCCGGCGTTGAAGACGCCGTACCTGCCGAACAGCTCGATCGCCTCGGGGCTGATCAGCTCGGGGAGCGCGTCGACGGTGGTGCGCAGGTTCTTCAGCCCACGCTGCTCGGCCTCGACGGGCCACTCGTCGGAGTAGCCGTTGCCGTTGAAGATGACCGCGCCGTGGTCGGCGACGATGTCGCTGAGCAGCGCCTGGACGGCCTCGTTGAAGTCGGTGCCGCCGGCGACGGCGTCCTCGAGGTAGGTCGCGCAGTGGTCGAGCGCCTCGGCCATGATCGTGTTGATCATGACCATCGGTCCGGCGACGGTCTGGTTGGAGCCCGGCGCACGGAACTCGAACCGGTTCCCGGTGAAGGCGAACGGCGAGGTGCGGTTGCGGTCGCCAGGGTCCTTGGTGAGGTTCGGCAGCGTGTCGACGCCGACCATCAGGGTGCCCCTCTCCTTCGAGTGGGTCGCGCCACCCTTGGCGATCTGGTCGAAGACGTCGGCCAGCTGGTCGCCGAGGAAGATCGAGATGATCGCGGGCGGCGCCTCGTTGGCCCCGAGGCGGTGGTCGTTGGACGCCGAGGCGACCGAGACGCGGAGCAGCCCGCTGTACTTGTGCACCGCACGGATGACCGCGGCGCAGAACACCAGGAACTGCGCGTTGTCGTGCGGGTTGTCGCCCGGCACGAGCAGGGAGCCGAGCTCGGAGTTCCCGAGGGAGAAGTTGACGTGCTTGCCCGAGCCGTTGACGCCGGCGAACGGCTTCTCGTGGAACAGGCACTCCATGCCGTGCTTCTTGGCGACCGACTTGAACGTCGTCATCAGCAGCTGCTGGTGGTCCGAGGCCTCGTTGGCCCGCTCGAACATCGGCGCGACCTCGAACTGGCCCGGTGCGACCTCGTTGTGGCGGGTCTTGGCGGGGATGCCGAGCTTGAAGAGCTCCCGCTCGGTGTCCATCATGAAGCCCAGGACCCGCTCGGGGATGGCACCGAAGTAGTGGTCGTCGAACTCCTGGCCCTTGGGCGGCTTCGCGCCGAACAGCGTGCGCCCGGCGTTCAGCAGGTCGGGGCGGGCCAGGAAGAAGTGGCTGTCGACCAGGAAGTACTCCTGCTCGGGGCCGCAGTAGGCCACCACGTTGTCGGGGTCGGTGTGGCCGAACAACTCGAGCACCCGACGCGCGTGCACCGACATCGCCTGCTGCGAGCGCAGGACCGGGGTCTTGTGGTCGAGCGCCTCTCCGGTCATCGAGATGAAGATGGTCGGGATGCACAGCGTGTTGCCGTTGGGGTTCTCGAGCACGTACGCCGGGCTCATCACGTCCCACCCGGTGTAGCCGCGCGCCTCGAAGGTGTTGCGCAGGCCGCCGTTGGGGAACGACGACGCGTCGGGCTCGCCCTGCACCAGGGTCTTGCCGGAGAACGACGCGAACGCGGTGCCGTCGCCGACCGGGTCGAGGAAGCTGTCGTGCTTCTCGGCGGTCAGGCCGGTCAGCGGGTAGAACACGTGGGCGTAGTGGGTGGCGCCCTTCTCCAGCGCCCAGTCCTTCATCGCCGAGGCGACGGCGTCCGCGACCTCGGGGTCGAGGCGGGTCGACTTCTCGATCGTGGCGACCACCGACTTGTAGACCGACTTCGGCAGCCGCTTCTGCATGGCGGTGAGGCTGAAGACGTTGCTGCCGAAGATCTCCCCGGGCTCCTCGCCGGGATCGAAGCTGATCGGCGGCGGCGTGGACGCCTCGACGGCGGCGATGGCCTGGAGGCGGACGGGGTTGGCGGTCATGACGACTCCTCGAGCGGGCTGCGCCGGGCTCGGGCACCGGGCGACGCCTCGAGGCTAGGAGCGCCGCGTGACGGTCTTGTTACGTCGACGTGACGGGCCGCGGCGCGGGCGTGTGACGCCCGTCACGGTCGTGGGGTCGGCGGGTCCGCGTCGGGGTCGGGGGCCGGGTGGGTCTGCGGGTCGGCCATCGGCTGGTCCGGGTCGAGGCTCGGGACGACGTCCGGGCTGCCGTCGGGGTCGGCCGGGAGCACGGGCTGGTCGGGGGTCGTGGTCATGGCTCCATCCCACCCGGTCCTCGCCGCGACGCGCCACACCCCGGACGGCCGTTCTCGCGGGCCGGGTCGGCGCCGGGAGACCGGGCTGTGGCGCGTCGCACGTCCGCCGCGCCGCGTCCCGGCGTCGCAGCGCACCCACCGTCCCACCCGGAAGTGGCAGGATTCGTCGAATGGTGGGGGATGAAGGTCATGCGGAGCGTCGCGCCGTCGTCGTCGAGGACGACGAGGACATCCGGGTCCTGATCGAGTTCACCCTCGGCACGCAGGGCTTCGACGTCCGGGCTGCGGCGAACGGGCTGGACGGCGTCGCCCTGGTGCGCAGCTTCGACCCCGACCTGGTGACCCTCGACCTCGGCCTGCCGGGCATCGACGGCATCGAGACGTGCCGCCGCATCCGCGAGGTCACCGACGCCTACGTCGTGATGATCACCGCGCGCGACGACGAGATCGACCGGCTGCTCGGCCTGGAGACCGGGGCCGACGACTTCCTCTCCAAGCCGTTCAGCATCCGCGAGCTCAAGGCCCGGGTGAACGCGCTCTTCCGGCGGCCCCGGCGCAGTCCCGGGGCCCGCCAGGCCGACCCGGTCGCGTCGCCGGCCCCGGCCGCGGCGCACGGGCACGAGATCCTCCAGCACGGCCTGCTGCGCGTCGACGTCGACGGACGCCGAGCGTTCCGCGCCGACGACGAGCTGGCGCTGACCCGCACGGAGTTCGACCTGCTCGCCGAGCTGATGCGCAACCCCGCCCGGGTCTGGACCCGCGAGGCGCTGCTGCGCTCGGTGTGGGGCACGGAGTGGGTCTCCGACACCCACCTGGTCGAGGTCCACATCGGCAACCTGCGCCGCAAGCTCGGCGAGAGCGCCGGGGCACCGCCGTTCATCAAGACGGTCCGTGGCGTCGGCTACCGGATGGACTCGGCGGCGACCTGAGCCGGATGCGCCGCACCGGGCCCCCGCTCGCTCACGACGTAGCGGGTGATCGCCGCCTCGGCGCGGGCCGCCGCGGCGGGCAGCAGGAGCGCCTCGGTCCGGGCGGCCGGCAGGTCGTCGCGGCGCAGGTGGCCCTCGACGGAGCCGGCGATCTCGGCGAGCTGGTGGGCCCCGGTCATCGTCGAGGACACCTTGAGGCTGAGGACGGCGTCCATCGAGCCGGCGCGGTCGGCGGCGAGGACGCCGTCCACCACCCGCGTCACGCGAGCGTGCAGCATGGCCCGGAAGGTGCCGACGAGGTCGAGCACGAACGACCGCCCCCGGGCGTCGTCGGCCAGCAGGTGCAGCGTGGCCGGGTCGAAAGCTGTGGTCGTCCTGTCCCGAGAGATCATCACGCCCAGGCTCGCGGGCCCGGCTCAGCGCCAGATCACGGCAGGCTCAAGAAATCCTCAGGCTTCGTCGAAAAGCAAGCGCACGGACCGCGACCTCTGGGGGGATCGGCCGCGATCCGTGCAGGCACATCATGGCACATCGGCGCCCCGACCACGACGCGGGTCACCAGAAAACCCGGTCGACCACTCCTCGGGCCAGTCGCGTGACGCGCAGGTGGTCGTTGACCATCTCGTCGGTCCGGCCGGCCGGGTAGCCCAGGATCGAGGCGACCGCGGCCCGCTCACGGGTGTCGCGCGGCAGCTGCTCGGCGGCCTTGCCCCGGGCCAGCGTGACGGCGTTGCGCACCCGGCTGACCGCGCGCCACGCCTCCGTCAGCACGGCGGCGTCGGCGTCGGTGACCAGGCCCGCCTCCCGTGCCGCCTCGAGCGCGGTCAGGGTCCGGGGGGTGCGCAGGGCCGCCACCTCGCCGGCGAAGCGCATCTGGAGCAGCTGGACGGTCCACTCGATGTCGGCCAGTCCCCCGCGCCCGAGCTTGAGGTGCAGCTGCGGGTCGGCGCCGCGCGGCATCCGCTCGTTGTCGACGCGCGCCTTGATCCGGCGCACCTCGAGGACGTCGTCGTCGGAGAGCCCGCCGGCCGGGTAGCGCAGCGGGTCGATGAGCCGCTCGAACGCCGCCCGCAGCGCCGGGTCGCCGACGACGGCGTCGGCACGCAGCAGCGCCTGGGCCTCCCAGACCTTCGACCACTTGGCGTAGTAGGCGGCGTAGGAGTCGAGGGTGCGCACGAGCGCGCCCTGCTTGCCCTCGGGTCGCAGGTCCGCGTCGACGGTGAGGGCCGGGTCGGCACCGGGCAGCGCGAGCTGGTTGCGGACCTCGTTGGCCACGGCGGTGGCGTACTGCGTCGCGCGGTGCGGGTCGGCGCCCTCGACCGGCTGGTGGACGAAGAGGACGTCGGCGTCGCTGCCGTAGGACAGCTCGAAGCCGCCGTAGCGGCCCATGGCGACGACCGCCATGGCGGTGGGCGGCTCGTCGAACCCGCGCTGGCGGCACACCTCGCGCCCCACGACCTCCAGGGTCGTCTCCAGGGTGGCGTCGGTGATCCGCGACAGGGCCGCGCCCACGTCGGCGACGTCGGTCAGGTCGAGGACGTCGCCGGCAGCGACCCGGAACAGCTCGCGGCGCCGGACCGCGCGGGCCGCCCGGACCGCCTTGTCGACGTCGTCCTGACGCGCTGCCGTCGAGCGCATCTCCTCGACCATCGCCTCGGCGCTGAGCGGTGAGAGGTCGCCGCCGAGCATCCGGACGCCCTGCGGCTCGCGCTCGAGCAGGCCGGTGACGTAGCGCGAGGTCGACAGCAGGTGGGCCAGGCGCTCGGCGACCTCGCCCTCGTCGCGCAGCGTGCGCAGGTACCAGGGAGTGCGTCCCAGCGCCTCGCTGAGCCGCCGGAAGCCGAACAGCCCGGCGTCGGGGTCGGCGCCCTCCGCGAACCAGCTGAGCATCGCCGGCAGCAGCGCGCGCTGCAGCGTGGCCGTGCGGGACACGCCGCTCGTGAGCGCCTCCAGGTTGCGCAGCGCGGCCTGCGGGTCGGCGTACCCGAGGGCTGCGAGCCGGGCGCCGGCCGCCTCGGAGGAGAGCCGGACCTCGCCGCTGTGCACCCGCGCCACCGCGGTCAGCAGCGGACGGTAGAAGAGCTTCTCGTTGAGCCGCCTGACCTCGCGGCGGTGGTGCTCCCACGCCGAGGCCAGGGTGGCCTCGGGCTCCCGGACGAACCCGATGCTGCGGCCCAGGCGGCGCAGCGCTGCGGTGTCGTCGGGGACGATGTGGGTGCGGCGCAGCTGCACGAGCTGGATGCGGTGCTCGAGGGTGCGCAGGAACGCGTAGGCGTCGTGCAGCGCCTCGCCGTCCTCGCGGCCGACGTAGCCGTGCTCGGTGAGCTGGGCGAGCGCGCTCAGGGTCGTGGACGCCCGGATCCGGTCGTCGGCCAGGCCGTGCACGAGCTGCAGCAGCTGGACGGCGAACTCGACGTCGCGCAGGCCGCCCCAGCCGAGCTTGAGCTGGCGGTCGGCCTCCTTGGCCGGGATGTGGTCGAGCACCCGGCGGCGCATCGCCTGGACGTCGCCCACGAAGCCGTCCCGCTCCGCGACGCTCCACACCATCGGCTCGACCATCGCGATGAACTCGCGGCCCAGCGCGAGGTCACCGGCCACCGGGCGGGCCTTGAGCAGCGCCTGGAACTCCCACGCCTTGGCCCAGCGCTCGTAGTAGCCGCGGTGGCTGGCCAGGGTGCGGGTCAGCGGGCCGGCCTTGCCCTCGGGCCGAAGCGCCGCGTCGACCGGCCAGATGGTGCCCTCGCCGGTGTGCTCGGAGCAGATCTGGATCAGGTGGCTGGCCAGCCGGGTCGCGGTCCTGAGGGTCCGTGCGTCCGGGTTGCCCTCGTCGTCGTCCGACCCGGCCGGGCCGTGCACGAAGATCACGTCGACGTCGGAGACGTAGTTCAGCTCGTGGCCGCCGCACTTGCCCATCGCGACGACCGCCAGGCGCGCGCACCCGGCGTCCTCCCCCACCCGCTGACGGGCCACCGCGAGGGCGGCCTCGAGGGTGCCGGCGGCGAGGTCGGACAGCTCGGCGGCGGCGTCGTCGACGCCGAGGTCGTGGGCGAGGTCGCGAGCGGCCAGCCGGAGCAGCACGCGTCGGTACTCCACCCGCAGCGCGTCGACCGCCTCGGCGTCCGGCAGCGTCGCGGTGGGCAGGTCGGAGTCGGGGTCGGCGCCGACGGCGGCGAGGAGGCCGGCGCGCACGACGTACGCCGGCGGGCGGGTCGACCCGAGCGTGGGGTCGGTGAGCTCGCGCCAGTGCTCGGGGTGGCGGGCCAGGTGGTGGGCCAGCGCCTCGCTGGCCCCGAGGACGCACAGCAGCCGCATCGCCGTGCCCTCGTCGTCGGCCAGCTCGGCGAGCATCGTGGCGCGCTCGTCGCCGGCGGCGTCGGCCAGCCGGACCAGTCCGGTCAGCGCCAGGTCGGGGTCGGCGGTGCGCGCGAGCAGCGCGACGAGCGGCTCGCTGGCCTCGCCGAGCAGCTCGAGGTCGGCGAGCGCCTCGTCGGTGCGCTGGAAGCCGAGCCGCAGCAGCATCCCCTTGGTGGTGACGACGCGGCTCACGACGAGGCCACCTGGGCGCCGGAGACGACCCGCGCGAACGACGTCGCCAGCGGCCGCCACGCCGCCTCGAGCTCGTCGGCGGCGGCACCCACCTCGGCGGCCAGGGCGTCGGCGGCGGCGTCCGGCTCGGTGCGGGCCCAGGACTCGAGGACGGCCTGGTCCACCTCAGGGTGCGGCTGGACGCCCCAGGCACGCGGCGCGTACCGGACGACCTGGACCTCCCCTCCGGGCGCGACGGCGAGCACCTCGGCGCCGGGCGGCAGCGCGGTGACGACGTCGTCGTTCCAGTGCAGGCAGCGCTGCGTGGCGTGCTGCAGGGCCCCGACGAGCGCGTCGTCGAGCGCGGCCGCGGTCCACCCGACCGGCAGCAGACCACGCTGCTGCCCGGCGGGGTTCCGGGCGGCCGTGCCGCCGAGGGCCGCGCCCAGCAGCTGGTGGCCCAGGCAGATGCCGAGGGTCGGGACGCCGGCCTCGACCGCCCCGCGCAGCAGCGACCTCGTCGGGGCGAGCCAGGCGTGGTCGGCGTCGTCGGTGGCGCCCATCGGCCCGCCGAGCACCAGCAGCCCGGCGTGGCCGGTCAGGTCGTCGGGCAGGGCGTCGCCGGCGTACGGGCGGCGGACGTCGAGCCCGACGCCGGCCTCCTCCAGCCACCGGCCCACGAGGGCCGGCGGGCAGTCGTCCTCGTGCTGGACCACCAGGACCGGGCTCACCGGCGGGTCATCCCCCTGACCGTCATCGCGAGCCGTCAGATCACCGGCAGCATCTGGTCGCGCTCGAAGGCGGAGACCTGACCGCGGTACTCGTCCCACTCGGCGCGCTTGTTGCGCAGGAAGTACTCGAAGACGTTCTCCCCGAGCGTCTCGGCCAGCAGCTCGCTGGTCTCGGCGACCTCGATGGCCTCGTTGAGGGTCTTGGGCAGCGGGTCGATCCCGAGGCTCTTGCGCTCGCGCTCGGTGAGCGCCCACACGTCGTCCTCGGCCTCGCGCGGGAGCTCGTAGCCCTCGTCGATGCCCTTCATGCCGGCCGCCAGGACCGCCGCGAAGGCGAGGTAGGGGTTGCACGCGGGGTCGAGCGTGCGGACCTCGACGCGGGTCGAGGCGCCCTTGAGCGGCTTGTACATCGGCACCCGGACCATCGCGGAACGGTTGTTGTGGCCCCAGCAGACGTACGACGGCGCCTCGCCGCCGGTCATCATCCGCTTGTAGGAGTTGACCCACTGGTTGGTCACGACGCTGATCTCGGGCGCGTGCTTCAGGATGCCGGCGATGAAGCGGCGGCCGGTCTGGCTCAGCTGGTACTCGGCGCCGGCCTCGTAGAAGGCGTTCTGGTCGCCCTCGAAGAGCGAGACGTGGGTGTGCATGCCCGAGCCCGGGTGGGTCGTGAACGGCTTCGGCATGAAGCTGGCCCAGATGCCCTGGCTCAGCGCGACCTCGCGGATGACGGTGCGGAAGGTGAGGATGTTGTCGGCCGTCGAGAGCGCGTCGGCGTAGCGCAGGTCGATCTCCTGCTGGCCCGGGCCACCCTCGTGGTGGCTGAACTCCACCGAGATCCCCATCGCCTCGAGCATGGTGATGGCCTCACGGCGGAAGTCGGAGCCGTGCGACTGCGCGGTGTGGTCGAAGAAGCCGCTGCGGTCGACCGGCACCGGGTCGACCCCGGCCCGGGGGGTGTCCTTGAACAGGTAGAACTCGATCTCGGGGTGGGTGTAGAAGGTGAAGCCGCGCTCGGCGGCCTTCGCGAGCGTCCGCTTGAGGACGTAGCGCGGGTCGGAGTACGACGGGCTGCCGTCGGGCATCACGACGTCGCAGAACATCCGCGCCGTCGCCGGGCCGTCACCGCCGCGCCAGGGCAGGATCTGGAACGTCGACGGGTCGGGCATGAGCAGCATGTCCGCCTCGTAGACCCGGGCGAAGCCCTCGATCGCCGAGCCGTCGAACCCGATGCCCTCCTCGAAGGCGCCCTCGAGCTCGGCCGGCGCCACGGCGACCGACTTGAGGAAACCGAGCACGTCGGTGAACCACAGTCGCACGAACCGGACGTCGCGCTCCTCGAGAGCGCGGAGAACGAACTCTTCCTGCTTGCCCATGGCGCCACCCTAGGGCGTGCCTCAGTCGTCGTCGCTGAGGGTCTGGTCCTCGAAGTCGGAGACGGTCGGGCGCCCGCCGTCGCAGTAGAACTCGATCTCGATCGAGCGCGGCCCGCTGGAGAAGACCGCCTCGATGTCGTCGTCGGCCTCGGTGTCGAGCAGGACGGTCGTCCACCCGGCGGCCGGGTCGGCGCGGATCCCGAACGCCAGCGCGCCCTGGCACGCGACGGTCACGCTGCCGTAGTCGCCGTCGAACACGTCCTCGCGTCGCTCGGCCGCGGGGTCGGGGGTCGCGCTCGTCTCGAGCGTGGGGTCGGACGCCGCCGTCAGCGGGCCCCGGTCCCGCACGCTCGCGCCGACGCTGCTCACCGCGACCAGGCCCACCGTGACCGCCACGGCGGCCGCCCCCAGCCACGCAGCGACGTAGCCGAGGGCACGTGCGGACGGTCGGGCCATGGGTCCCATCCTCCCGGACAGTAGGTTCAGGCCTGTGGTGCAGGTGCTGATCATCGAGGACGACGCGCGGATCCGTCCGCTGCTGATGCGCTCGCTGGGCGAGCGCGGGTACGCCGTCGAGTCCGCCTCGACCGGCATGCAGGGCCTGCAGATGGCCGTCGACTCCCGCCCCGACCTGGTGATCCTCGACCTCGGCCTGCCCGACGTCGACGGCACCCAGGTGCTCTCGATGCTGCGCGCGGTGAGCACCGTGCCGGTCATCGTGGCGAGCGCCCGCGACGACGACCCGTCGCTGGTCGGCTGCCTCGACGCCGGCGCCGACGACTACGTGGTCAAGCCGTACACGACCGCGCAGCTCGAGGCCCGGATCCGCGCGGTGATGCGCCGCTCCGGCGCCGGCGGCTCCCCCGCCCGGCGCACCGTCGTCGTCGGCGCCCTCGAGATCGACGTCGCCGCCCGGCAGGCCCGCGTCGCCGGCACCGCGCTCGACCTGAGCCCCAAGGAGTTCGACCTCCTGCGCCACCTGGCCGAGCGCCCGGGCGAGGTCGTCACCAAGCGCGAGCTCCTCGTCGAGGTGTGGCAGCAGCCGTGGGGCGGGTCGGACAAGACCGTCGACGTCCACCTGTCGTGGCTGCGCCGCAAGCTCGGCGAGTCGGCGTCCGAGCCGCGCTACCTGCACACCGTGCGCGGCGTCGGCGTCCGGCTCAGCGACCCGGAGGACTGAGGTGCGCCGGAGGCTGACCGTCACGGTGGCCGCCGCCGTGAGCATGGTCCTGCTGGCCATGCTGGTGCCGATGGCCGTGCTGCTGCGCAGCTACGCGCTCGAGGACCGGCTGGCCCAGGCCGCGCTCGAGGTCCAGGCCACCGAGACCGTCGTGGCGCGCGCCGACACCGGCCGGATCGCGTCGTACCTCGACCAGGTCAACGCCGACAGCACCAGCGTCACCACGGTGATCCTGCCGGCCGGTGCCGTCATCGGCCCGCCCCCGGGCGCCGAGGAGGAGGCACGGATCGCCGAGGCCCGGCTCACCGGCACCGCCCGCGTCGACGACGTCGACGGCGGTACGGCGATCCTGGTGCCGGTGTCGCTGGGCGGCAGCTCGGCCGGCCCGGAGGCGCAGCCGATCATCCGGGTGTTCGTGCCCACGCCCGGCTTCGAGGCCGACCTGGTGCGCAGCTGGCTGATCCTGCTCGCCCTCGGCGTGCTGCTGCTCGCCGGCGCCCTGGCGCTCTCCGACCGGCTGGCGGCGTCGTTCGTGCGGCCCATCCAGAGCCTGGCCGGGTACGCCGCCGGCCTCGGCGCCGGGCGCCGGACCGAGCAGCCGCCGGTCGAGGGCCCCTCCGAGGTCCGCGACCTCGGGGTGGCGCTGCACCGGCTGGTCGACCGGGTCGAGGTGCTGCTGGAGCGCGAGCGCGCGGGCATCGCCGACGTCTCGCACCGGCTGCGCACCCCGATGACCGCGCTCCGCCTGCGCGTCGAGGGCATCCGCGACGACGCCGACCGGGAGCGGTTGATGGCCGACCTCGACGACCTGCAGGCCACCGTCGACCACGTCGTGCGCGAGGCGCGGCGCTCCGAGCGCGAGGGGCTGGTGCCGGTGACCGACGGCGTCGCCGTCCTCGCCGACCGGGCGCGGTTCTGGGAGCCGCTGGCCGAGGACCAGGGACGCCGGTTCGACCTGGTGGTCGCGGCCACCGGGCCGGTGCCGGTGCGGGCCGGGCCGGAGGACCTGGCCGCCCTGGTCGACGTCCTGCTCGACAACGTCTTCACCCACACGCCCGAGCCGGCCGGGGTCCGGGTCACCGTGGCCCCCGGCACCGGCGGCGGGCTCCGGCTGGTCGTCGAGGACGGCGGCCCCGGGCTGCCCGACGACGACGCGGCGCGTCTCGTCGACCGGGGCGTCTCCGGCGGCGGCTCGACCGGGCTCGGCCTCTCCATCGTCGACACGACCGCCACCGAGTCCGGCGGCGGCCTGTCGATCGGGCGGTCCGAGCTGGGCGGTGCCGAGGTCGTCGTCGACCTCGGCGGCGCCTGACCCGCCTCGCCCCCCACCACCTCGACTCCCCCACCACCTCGACTCCTCCAACCAGATCGACCCGTCACCTATAGGTGACGGGTCGACGAGAAATCGGCAGTGACCCGTCACCTATAGGTGACGGGTCACAGCGAGGACGGGCGGGTCAGACGGTGACCGAGGCGCCGCAGCGGGTGCTGGCGCCGACCCGCTTGGCGGTGAACCTGAACGTGTCGGTGCCGGCGGTGTCGGGGCGGTAGCGCTCCAGGTCGAGGTCGCCGTCGCGCTCGGCCGTGCGGACGACGTTCGCGACCCGCTTGCCGTCCTGCCAGACCTTGACGCGCCACGTGCTGCCGGCCCGCAGGTTGTCGAGGTCGACGTTCACCTCGTGGCCGCGGCCCTCACGGTCGACCGACAGCTCGTAGGTGCCGCTGCCGCAGGCGCCGCGCCGCTCGACGTCGGCGTGGGCCGGCGCCGCGGTCAGCGCGACGGCGGCCGGGGCGGCCAACAGGGCGGTGGCGGACAGGGTGGCGATGCTCTTCTTCATGGTGGTTCCTCCGGGGTGGTGGGGTGTGCCGACGGTCGAGTCGGTGGACGGATCAGCGGGTCAGCGGGTCAGGGTGGCGACGCACGGGTCGCCCTCGGCCGGGGTGACGGTGACGCGGAACTCCTGCGTGCCGTCCTCGTCGACGGGGGTGTCGAGGTCGAGCTCGCCGTCCTCGTCCGTGGTGCGCTCGCCGGTGAGCACGGACTCGCCGTCCTGCTCGACGAGCACCTCCCAGACCTCGGCCGGGGCGCTCGACTGCAGCTCGAACTCGAGCTCGAGACCGCCGTCGTCGTCGCCGACGACCAGCTCGTAGGCGGTGCCGTGGCAGGTCCCGCGCTCCTGGGTCTCGTCGTCGGCGCCGAACGCCGTCACGGCCCCGGCCCCGAGCCCGGCCACGACGACCGCACCGACCGCACCCGCGGCCACGATCTTCTTCCTCATCCCGCTCCTCCTCGTCCCTGCGTCCCAGATGTCGTTCTGGTGACGAGGACGACGATGCCGCCGGCGGCGCTAAGCGCGATCCAGCGGCGGGCTAAGGCGCGGTTAAGGCTCCGCGGGGGGGCCGGACTACGTCCGGGGGACGTTCTCCAGCTCGGCGAGCCAGGCGGTCGGGGCGGCGTCCGAGGGCATCCGCCAGTCACCGCGGGGCGACATGGTGCCGCCGGGAGTGACCTTGGGGCCGTTGGGCAGGGCCGAGCGCTTGAACTGGCTGGCGAAGAAGCGGCGGCAGAAGACCTCCATCCACCGGCGGATCGTGGCGAGGTCGAACTCGCCGCGGCGGTCGGCGGGGAACCCGGCCGGCCACTCCCCCGCCTCGACGTCGTGCCAGGCGTGCCAGGCGAGGAAGGCGATCTTGCTGGGCCGGTAGCCGCGACGCAGCACGTGGTAGAGCGTGAAGTCCTGCAGCGCGTAGGGCCCCACGGAGTCCTCGGTGCGCTGCTCGGGCTGCTCGGCGGTGGCCGGGATCAGCTCGGGGGTGATCTCCTGCTCGAGGATCTCGCGGAGCACCTCGTCGGTGTCGGCCTCGAACTGGCTCGACTCGATGACGTAGCGGATCAGGTGCTGGATCAGGGTCTTCGGGACGCCGCCGTTGACGTTGTAGTGCGACATCTGGTCACCGACGCCGTAGGTGCACCAGCCCAGCGCGAGCTCGGAGAGGTCGCCGGTGCCCAGCACGATCCCGCCGCGGTGGTTGGCCAGGCGGAACAGGTAGTCGGTGCGCAACCCGGCCTGCACGTTCTCGAAGGTGATGTCGTAGACCTCCTGCCCCTCGGAGAACGGGTGGTCGAGGTCGTCGAGCATCTGCCGCGCCGCGGCAGTGATGTCGAGGGTCGCGAAGGTGACGCCGAGGCTCTCCGAGAGCCGGGTGGCGTAGGTCCTGGTCGTCTCGCCGGTCGCGAACCCCGGCATCGTGAACGCGAGGATTTCGGTGCGCGGCCGGGCCAGGCGGTCCATCGCCTTGGCCGCCACGATGAGCGCGTGGGTCGAGTCCAGGCCGCCACTGACGCCGATCACGATCTTCGGCTGCCACGTGTCGGTCGACATGGCACGCAGCCGCTGCTCGAGCCCGGAGACCTGGATGTTGTAGGCCTCGTAGCAGTCCTGCGCCAGGCGGGCCGGGTCGTCGGGCACGAACGGGAACCGGCGCTGCGGGCGGCGCAGCCCGACGTCGCCGACGGGCGGGTCGAGCCGGAACCCGACCGGGGTGGCGTGCACGTCCTGGCTGCGGCGGTTGTCGTCGAAGGTGCCCTGGCGCTGCCGCTCCTGGCGGATCCGGTCGAGGTCGACGTCGGCGACGGTGCGACGGGCTCCCTCGGGGAACCGCTCACCCTCGGCGAGCAGGTCGCCGCACTCGTAGACCATCGTCTGGCCGTCCCAGCTCAGGTCGGTCGTCGACTCGCCCTGACCGGCGGCGGCGTACACGTACGCCGCCTGGCAGCGCGCGCTGGCGCTCTTGACCAGCATCCGGCGGTCCTCGGCGCGGGCGATGGTGATCGGGCTGCCGGACAGGTTGAGCAGCACGTGCGCCCCGGCCAGCGCGGCCGTCGCGCTCGGCGGCACCGGCACCCACATGTCCTCGCAGATCTCGACGTGGAAGGTGAGGTCGGGCAGGTCGGTCGCCGTGAAGACCAGGTCGGTCCCGAACGGCGCCTCGTGGGAGCCCACCGTGATCTGGTCGGTCTGCTGCTCGTCGCCCGCGGCGAACCAGCGGCGCTCGTAGAACTCGCGGTAGTTCGGCAGGTGCGCCTTCGGGGCGACGCCGAGGAGCTCGCCGTCCTTGATGACCAGGGCGCAGTTGTAGACCCGGCCGGCGTGGCGCAACGGCGCGCCCACCACGATCACCGGCAGCAGCCCCACGGACGCCGCCACGATGTCGGCGACCGCGACCACCACGGCGTCCAGCAGGGTGTCCTGCAGGAAGAGGTCGTCGACGGCGTAGCCCGTCAGCCCGAGCTCGGGGAAGAGGGCGATGGCCACGCCCTCGGCGTCACACTCCCGCGCCTGCTCGATGGTCCGGGCCGCGTTGGCCGCCGGGTCGGCGATCGCGACCGGCAGCGTGCAGGCCGCCACGCGGGCGAACCCGTGGGCGTAGGCCGAGTAGAAGTCCACGCGCCGAGTCTAGGGAGGCCGATGAGTTCTCGACGGGACGGCGGTCTGCCCGGCCATGACCAGCATCAGCCCGTGCCTCTGGTTCGACGACCAGCTCGAGGAGGCCGCGACGTTCTACACCTCGATCTTCCCGCGCTCCTCGGTCGGCCGGCTCTCCCGCTACCCCGCCACGACGCCCGGCGAGCCCGGCGCGGTGATGGCCGGTGAGTTCACGATCGACGGCACGCGGTTCCAGGGCATCAACGGTGGCCCGGAGCACGCGCACTTCACCGAGGCGGTCTCCTTCAGCATCACCTGTCGTGACCAGTCCGAGGTCGACTACTACTGGCACTCGCTCGCCGACGGCGGCCGGGAGTCGGTCTGCGGCTGGCTCAAGGACCGGTTCGGGCTGTCGTGGCAGGTCGTGCCCGCCCGGCTCTACGAGCTGGTCTCCGACCCCGACGCGGCTCGCGCGAGCGCCGCGACGCAGGCAATGCTCACGATGACCCGCATCGTCGTGGCCGAGCTCGAGGCGGCGGCCGACGCCGCCGGTCCCCCGACGGCCTGAGGGCGCCGTCCCCGACCACCCACCCCCACCGACGCGCCACCAGCGAACCAGCCACCAGCCACCAGCCACCAGCCACCAGGAGAACCGATGAGCACCCGACTGAACCCGTACCTGATGTTCCGCGGCCAGGCCGAGGAGGCGATGACGTTCTACCAGTCCGTCCTCGGCGGCGCCCTCGACGTCAACACCTTCGCCGAGTTCGGCGGCGGGGGCGTGCCCGAGGACGAGCAGGGCCAGGTCATGCACTCCCAGCTCACCACCAACGACACCGTCGTGCTGATGGGTTCCGACGCCCCCAGCACCATGCCGGGCCAGCTCACCAACGGCACGATGTGCATCAGCGGCGACGACCTCGAGACCATCCGGGGCTGGTTCGCGGCGCTCGCCGAGGGCGGCTCGGTCGACCTGCCGTTCGAGGAGGCGCCGTGGGGCGACCACTTCGGTCAGGTCACCGACAGGTTCGGCATCGCCTGGATGTTCAACTCCGCCTCCGGCGGGTGAGCGCACCGCCGACCCGTCAGTGATCTGCGACGGGTCGGCGGTGATGACCGCCACAGGCGGGCACGGTGGGCGGGAGAGGGCGTGCGGCCTAGCCTGGGACCGGTCCGTGGACTCCACCCGAGGAGCCGCGAGACGACGATCGGAGACACCATGAGCACGCCCTCCCAGCCCGAGGAGACCGCCCCGTACGGCACCGGCCCCGCGAGGCCGACCGCGGCCGCCCCCGCCAAGCGGGTGCGCACCCACCACCTGCGCGAGATGAAGGAGCGCGGCGAGCGGTTCTCGATGCTCACCGCCTACGAGCAGTACGCCGCCGCGACGTTCGACGAGGCCGGCATCGAGGTGCTGCTCGTCGGCGACAGCGCGAGCAACAACGTCTACGGCAACGAGACCTCGCTCCCCGTGACCGTCGAGGAGCTGCTGCCGCTCACCCGCGCCGTCTCCCGCTCGGTACGCCGGGCCCTCGTGGTCGGCGACCTGCCGTTCGGCAGCTACCAGGCCTCGGCCGAGCAGGCCTACCTGACCGCCGTCCGGTTCATGAAGGAGGCCGGAGCGCACGCCGTCAAGCTCGAGGGCGGCGTGGAGATGGCCCCGCAGATCCGGAGGCTGACGCAGGGCGGCATCCCCGTGATGGCCCACATCGGCTTCACCCCCCAGTCCGAGCACACGCTCGGTGGCTACCGCGTCCAGGGCCGCGGCGAAGCCGGCTCACGCGTCATCGAGGACGCGCTCGCGGTCCAGGAGGCCGGTGCCTTCGCCGTCGTGATGGAGATGGTCCCCGGCGACACCGCCGCCGAGATCACCCGGCAGCTGCTCATCCCCACCATCGGGATCGGGGCCGGCCCCGAGTGCGACGGGCAGGTGCTGGTCTGGCAGGACGCCTTCGGGCTGCGCCAGGGCCGGATGGCCCGGTTCGTCAAGCAGTACGCCGACGTCCACGCCGTGCTGCTGCAGGCTGCGCGCGACTACGACGCCGACGTCAAGGCCGGCACCTTCCCCGGCCCCGAGCACACCTTCTGACCGCCCTGCCGACCCCGTCGGAGGATCGTGCGACGGGGTCGGCAGGGGTCAGCTGGTGGAGACGATCGTCGCGGAGAGCGACAGGCCCTTGCGCGGGGCGTAGGACACGGTGCTGCCGACGGCCGCTCCGAGGATCGCCAGCCCCAGCGGGCTGCTGGGCGTGACCGTCTCGATGCCCGCGACCGCCTGCTCGACGGAGCCCACGACGAACGACTCGGGGCCGTCGCCGAGGTCGATCACGACGGTGTCGCCGAGCGAGACGACGCCGTCGACGTGCTCGGCGGCCTCCACCTCGGCGATGTCGAGCTCGAGCGCGGCGATCCGCTCGTCGAGCAGCGACAGGCGGATGCTCGCCTCGACGTTGGTGGCGCGGTCGACGATGTCGCCGACGGCCTCGGCGCGGGTCTCGGCCTGGGCCTGGTCGCGCTCGGCCTGCAGGGCGGTGAGCCGCTCGTGCAGGACGGCGAGCGCGCCGCTCGTCGAGGCGGTGGGGGCGGTGGAAGCGCTCAGCGTCATGGGGGATCGATCCTTCACGGGAGGTGGTCTGAGATGTTATGGCCTGCGGTGTGGTGTTGAACCCACCCGGAGGGCTTCTCATGCCCGTCCTCAGCACTTTCTTACCCGCGATCTCGTCGGGACGCCGCGGACGCGGACGATCGGCGCGGAGGACCCCGCGCCGGGGCGGCACCGAGGGCTACGGTGACGCCATGCGTCCCGTCCTCGTGACCACCGCTCTCCTCGCCCTCGCCGCTCCCCTGCTCGCGGTCGCCCCCGGCGGTGCCGGCGCGGCCACGGCACCGATCCCACCCGCAGCGGTCGCGGCGCCGAGCGTCGCGTCGCCGAGCGTCACGGCGCCGGCCGCGGCCCGTGCGCCGTCGTTGCGCGTGACCACCCGGGTCGGCGGTCTCGACCACCCGTGGGACGTGCGCCGGCTGCCCAGCGGTTCACTGCTGGTGACCGAGCGCGAGCGGGCGCGGCTGACCCTGAGCACCGCGGCCGGCAGGAAGCGCACGGTGCGCTTCCCCTCGCGGCGGATCTGGACGTCGGGCGAGACCGGGCTGATGGGCCTCGAGGTCGACCCGGGGTTCGCGAGGAACCGCCGGTTCTACACGTGCAGCGGCTGGCGCACCGGCGACGGGCACGACATCCGCGTCACCGCCTGGCGGCTCAACCGCAAGGAGACCCGCGCCCGGCTCGTCGGGCCGCTGCTCACCGGCCTGCCCACCACCTCCGGGCGGCACGGCGGCTGCCGGCTCCTCGTCACCTCCGACGGCGCGCTGCTCGTCGGCACCGGCGACGCGGCCGTCGGCACCAACCCGCGCGACCTCGACTCCCTGGGCGGCAAGACGCTGCGGCTGAACCGGTTCACCGGGCGGCCGTGGCCGCAGAACCCGTACGCCGGCTCCGACAACCGCAACCGCCGCTACGTCCTCACCTACGGGCACCGCAACGTCCAGGGTCTCGCGGAGCGACGCGACGGCACCCTCTGGTCGGCCGAGCAGGGCTCCTACCGCGACGACGAGGTCAACCGGCTGGTCCCCGGTGGCGACTACGGGTGGAATCCGGTGCCCGGCTACGACGAGTCGGTGCCGATGACCGACCAGGACCTCCCCGGCACCCAGCAGGACGCCCGCTGGAGCTCGGGTCCCTCGACCGTCGCGACCTCCGGAGCCACCTTCGTCCGTGGCCGGAAGTGGGGCGGCCTCAACGGGGCGCTCGCGGTCGGCGTCCTGAAGGACCAGGAGCTGCTCTTCATCCGCTTCGACGCCGACGGGTTCAACCCCCGGGTCAGCACGCCGGCGGCGCTCGACGGGCGCTGGGGCCGGCTGCGCTCCCCCGTGCTGCTCGCCAACGGCAACCTGCTCGTCACCACCGACAACGGCGACGGCCGCGACCGGGTGCTGCTGGTCCGACCGCGCTGACGGCCGGCCCGGGTCAGGCCGACCAGCCGAGCAGGCTAGCCCCGGCGACCAGGGTCGCGAACCAGACGGCCATCGCGCCCAGCGCGACGACCGTGATCAGGCGCGGGTGGGTCGACCACCACGAGCAGGCGAGCACGAACAGCGCGAGCCAGAGAACCAGCAGCAGCACGACGGCCCACCACGGGGCGACCAGCCCGCTGGCGCCGTACAGGAAGAGCGCGGCGGCCATCAGGATCATGCCGCCGAACGGCCAGAAGTCGGTCGCCCGGGGCGGCGCCGCGACCCGGCGCCGACGCACCGGCGTCAGTCCTCGAGCTCGTCGTCGTTCCAGGCCGGGTCGCGGTCCCAGGCCTCGCTCTTCTCGTGGGCCGTCTCGATCGCCCGCGCCGCCTCGGCCTCGCTGGCGTAGGGACCGAGCCGGTCCTTGTTGGGGCAGCCGTCGCGGCCCTCGACCGTGCTGTGCTTGAGGCAGTACCAGAACTCCGGAGCGTCATCGGCCATGCGCCGAAAGTACACGTCGCGGGGTTCCGCGGGTCACTGCGGCGAGGCCGGACCGGGGTTACCATCGAGCGGCCATGGGACTTCTCGACCGCCGTCACCGCCCCCTCCTCGCGGCGGCCACGACCGTCGTCGTCGCCGCCACCGCGGTGACCGCGCTGGCCGTGTCCGGCTCCGACGACGGGGCCGCGCCCGACCGCGGCTCCACCCGCGACCGCCCGGCGGTCGCGGCCCCCCCGACCTCCGGGCCGCCGACCAGCCAGGTCGAGCCGCTGCCGGTCGACCCCGACGACCCGATGTTCACCTTCGTGTCGTCGCCCGACATGTTCAACGCCGACGTCGGTGACCTCCGCACGGCCGGGATCCGCGTCGAGAACGGCCGGAACTCGTGGAACCCCTCATACGCCCGTGCCGTCGACCGGGTCTTCGGCACCCTCGCCTCCTACGACGCCGACGCCTACCTCGTCGCCGGTGACCTGGTCGAGGGGCACTGGGGCCAGGACGCCGACCGCACCGGCTACTTCGGGAGGACCCGGACCGAGCGGCAGAAGCTCCGGGCTGTCACCCGCGCCGGCGACTTCTACTACGGCCGCTTCAAGCAGTACTTCCGTGACGTCGGCATCTCGCCGTCCACCCTCTACCCGGCCGTCGGCGACCACGAGATCGGCGACAACCCGTGGCGGCACGACAGCTTCAAGTCGCGGGCCGTGGAGACCTACAAGGACGCCTGGTCGCGCAGCTTCACCACGACCGCGCGAGGCGGCCACCGGTTCGCCGACCGTCCGGTGGGGACGCCGTACGAGGACACGTCCTACGCCACCTGGCTCACCCCGGCCGGTCCGGACGGCGTCCTGCTGGTCACCGTCGACGTCTTCCGGCACGGTCCCGGCGGCGACGGCGTCTCGGCCACCGTCGACGGCCGCCACCTCGCCTGGTTCCGCGGCGTGCTCGAGGCCGCCCCGGCCGAGGCGACCGTGATCGTCCAGGCCCACACGCCCGCGCTCGGCCCGGTGCGCTCCTCCGGCTCGTCCCGCCTGATGGTGAAGGACGGCGAGGACAGCCCGTTCTGGCGGGCGATGGACGGCTCCGGCAAGGTCGACCTCTACCTCGCCGGCGAGGTGCACGCCCAGACCGCCCGCCAGGTCCACGGCACCGTCCAGGTCTCCCACGGCGGCCTGTTCGCGTTCCGCGGCACCGCCTACGTCGTGGGCCGCGTGTACCCGGACCGGGTCGAGCTCGAGAGCCACTGGTTCGACAACACCTACAGCGTCCGGACCCGTCTGTGGGCGACCTCGAGCAAGCGGTCACCGGGCTCCATCTCGTACGCACCGGAGGTGCTCACGGGCACGCTCGTGCTGCACGACGACGGCACCGTCACGTCCTCCGGCGACCTCGGACTGAACCCGGACCTGCCCGTCCAGCCGTGACCTGCACGTCACCTGGGGGCCACGCGCGCCTACTAGGGTCGTCGCCATGAACGCGATGTTCGAGGGCTACGGGGGCAACGGGCAGGCCTACGACGAGATGTTCGACGGCGACCAGCTGCGCTCGCCGTACCTGCGCCTGCGGGAGTCGCTCGCGACCCTCACCACGCCCGAGCTGGTCAGCCGGGTCGAGGCGCTGCAGGCCGGCTACCTCGCCCAGGGCGTCACCTTCGACATCGGCGGGGAGGAGCGCGCGTTCCCGCTCGACATCCTGCCGCGCGTCATCGAGCAGGACACCTGGTCGCAGATCGACGCCGGCGTGCAGCAGCGGGTCCGGGCGCTCGAGATGTTCCTCGCCGACGTGTACGACGCGGGCACCGTCTTCGACGACGGCGTGATCCCCCGCCGCGTGATCACGACCTCCAGCCACTACCACCGCGCCTCGGCCGGGGTCCGGCCCCCGAACGGCGTCCGGGTGCACGTGTCGGGCATCGACCTGATCCGCGACAACGCCGGCGAGTTCCGCGTCCTCGAGGACAACGTGCGCGTCCCCTCGGGTGTCTCCTACGTGATGACCAACCGCCGCGCGATCAGCTCGGCGCTGCCCGAGACCATCGCCCAGCACCGGATCCGGCCGGTCGCGGCCTACCCCCAGCGGCTGCTCGCGGCTCTCCGTGCCGCCGCGCCCGCCGGCGTCACCGACCCGAACGTCGTCGTCCTCACCCCCGGCGTCTACAACGGCGCCTACTTCGAGCACGCGCTGCTGGCCCGCACGATGGGCGTCGAGCTCGTCGAGGGCCGCGACCTCGAGTGCCGCCGGGGGCGCGTCATGATGCGCACCACGCAGGGCCTGGCGCCCGTGCACGTCATCTACCGACGCGTCGACGACGAGTTCCTCGACCCGGTGCACTTCCGTGCCGACTCCACGCTCGGCTGCCCGGGCATGATCGACGCCGCCCGGGCCGGCAACGTCACCCTCGCGAACGCCGTCGGCAACGGCGTCGCCGACGACAAGCTCGTCTACACCTACATGCCCGACATCATCCGCTACTACCTGTCGGAGGAACCGGTGCTCAAGAACGTCGACACGTGGCGCGTCGGCGACGCCGAGGCCCGCGAGGAGGTGCTCGACCGGCTCGACGAGCTCGTCCTCAAGCCGGTCGACGGCTCGGGCGGCAAGGGCATCGTCATCGGCCCGCGCGCCACCCGCGCCGAGCTCGACGAGCTGCGCACCAAGATCCTCGCCGCACCGCGCGACTGGATCGCCCAGCCCGTCGTCCAGCTGTCGACGGTGCCGACGTTCGTCGACGGCGAGCTGGGGCCGCGCCACGTCGACCTGCGGCCCTTCGCCGTCAACGACGGCAACCGGGTGTGGGTGCTGCCCGGCGGCCTGACCCGCGTCGCCCTCGCGCGGGGCGAGCTCATCGTGAACTCCTCGCGCGGCGGCGGTTCCAAGGACACCTGGGTGCTCGCCGGCCCCCGGGTCCCGGCCGCCGACCTGACCGACGAGGCCGGGGGCACCGGGGCCGAGGTGCCCGAGGTGCTGGAGGCCGCCGAGCCCCCGCCGCCTCCCCCGCCCGCAGCGACGCAGCCGGAGACACCCGGCCCGGCGCTCACCGCCCTGCACGAGCAGGCCGAGCAGCAGCAGCAGGCCGGCCCGGCCACGAGGAGCCGGCGGGGGCCCCGGTGCTGAGCCGGATCGCGGAGTCGATGTTCTGGATCGGCCGCTACGTCGAGCGCGCGGAGGACACCGCGCGGATCCTCGACGTGCAGACCTCCCTGCTCATCGAGGACGCCACCCTCGACGTCGACGAGACCTGCCACGGGCTGCTGTCGATCATGGGCGTCGAGGACGCCCCCGACCACGTCGACCTGTCCCACGTGCTCACTACGCTGGCCTACGACCTCGCGTCGCCGGTCTCGATCGCGGCCGCCATCGCGGCCGCCCGGGAGAGCGCCCGGCGGGCCCGCGAGACGCTGTCGGTGCCGCTGTGGGAGGCGATCAACACGACCTACCGCGACATCCTCTCGGGCCAGTTCGGGGCCCGCCGGACCCCGCACGTCTTCCAGTGGGTGCGGGAGCGCGCGGCGCTGATCAACGGCACCGCCGACGCGACGATGACCCGCGACGAGGGCTGGCAGTTCCTCATGCTCGGCCGGTGCATCGAGCGGGCCGACATGACCTCGCGGCTGGTCGCCACGGCGTCGGTCACCAGCGGCACCAGCGACCAGTGGACGAGCACGCTGCGCGCGTGCGGCGCCTACGAGGCGTTCCTGCGCACCTACCGCGGGCTCTCGACCGAGCGGGCGGCGGCGGAGTTCCTGCTGCTCGACCGGCTGTTCCCGCGGTCGGTGGTGTTCTCCCTCAACCGCGCCGAGCAGTGCCTGGACAACCTCGAGGCCTCCGGCCCCTCGGGTCAGCGGGCCGGGTTCCAGAACGACGCGCAGCGGCTGCTCGGGCGCACCCGGGCCGAGCTCGAGTACCGCTCGCTCTCCGACGTCGTCGCCGACCTCCCCACCGAGATGGAGCGGCTGCAGCGCACCTGCGCGCTGGCCACCGAGGCGATCACCCGCCGGTTCTTCGCGGGCGCCGAGGCGCTCGCCTGGCACGGGATGGAAGGTGCCTGACCCATGTCGATGCAGCTGCGGATCACCCACGCCACGACGTTCGAGTACGACGGCCGCTCGGTCGCGTCCTACAACCAGGCCCGGCTGACGCCGGTCACCACGCCCGGGCAGATCGTCGTCCACCACCGGCTCGAGATCTCGCCGAAGCCGTGGACCTACGAGTACCGCGACTACTTCGGCGCGGCCGTGACGGCGTTCGAGGTCGTCGACCCGCACGAGGCGATGACGGTGCGGGCCACCTCGACGGTGCAGACCAACCGGCCGGCCGCGCCGCCGCCCACGACCACCTGGGAGGCGCTCGGCACCCGCGAGGTCGCCGACCGGTGGACCGAGTTCCTGACGCTGCCCGACCTCGTCGTCCCGCCGGCCGACTTCGCGCAGCGCGCCAAGCAGGTCGCCGCCGACCACGAGCTCCCCGGCGAGGCCGCGCGCGACCTGTGCGCGCTCGTGCACGACGAGGTCGAGTTCGCGGCCGGCTCGACCGACGTCCGGGCCCCCGCGGCGGCCGCGTGGCAGCAGCGGGCCGGCGTCTGCCAGGACATGGTGCACCTCGTCGTCGGCGGGCTGCGGTCGGTGGGGATCCCCGCGCGCTACGTCTCCGGCTACGTCCACCCCGACGCCGCCCCGGCCGTCGGGACGACCGTGTCGGGGTCCTCCCACGCCTGGGTCGAGTGGTGGGACGACGGCTGGCGCGCCTTCGACCCGTGCCACGACACCGAGCCCGACGACCGCTACGTCTCCCTGGCCCACGGGCGCGACTACGCCGACGTCCGGCCCATCAGCGGGATCTACTCCGGCGCCGCGACCTCCCAGATGACGGTGGCCGTCGACGTCACCCGTCTCGCCTGACGTGGGCGGTTCGCACTCGCACCGGGCGGGCGACGACGACGCCGTCGAGGTCCAGCGCGGCCCCAAGGCGGTGCTGCTCGGCGCGCTCGCCCTCGCGTTCCTGGTGACCGTGGTCGGCGTGGTGTGGCTCTGGCCCGACGGCGACCAGGTCGACGACCTCGCGCAGGACGTCCAGTTCGCCGCGCCCGGCGTCACCTTCCCCGCGGCGGAGGTGCTCGAGGTCGAGGAGCCGTGCCCCGACAACCAGCAGGCCGAGGGGTGCGGCACGATCCGGGTCCGCGTCAGCGAGGGCGAGGACGCCGGCACCGAGACCACCGCCGGCGGCGTGCCGCCCGACGTCCTCGAGAGCGAGCTGCAGGTGGGTGACTCGGTCAAGCTGATCCGGACGCCGCCGCGCGCGGACGCCCCGGGCGGCGGGGCCACCCTCAACTACTTCGGCACCGTCCGGACCCAGCCGGTCGCGCTGCTGCTGCTCGTCTTCGTGGTCGTCGTCCTCGCGGTCGCCCGGCTGCGCGGGCTGATGGCGCTGTTCGGGCTGGCCTTCAGCGCGGGCGTGATCGGGGTGTTCCTGCTGCCCGCGCTGCTGTCGGGCGAGTCGCCGGTGCTGGTCGGCATGGTCGGGTCGGCAGCCATCATGTTCGTGGTCCTCTACACCACCCACGGGTGGTCGCTACGCACGAGCGCGGCGCTCGGCGGCACCCTGGCCGGCATCGGCCTCACGGCGCTGCTCGGCTCGTTCGCGGTCAGCAGCACCCGGCTGACCGGCGTCGCCGACGACGGGTCGAGGGTCCTGAGCACCTTCGCCGGCGACGTGACCTTCCCCGGCCTGTTCGCCTGCGCCATCATCATCGCCGGCCTCGGTGTCCTCAACGACGTGACGATCACCCAGGCCTCCGCGGTGTGGGAGATCCGTGCCGCGGCGCCGGCGATGTCGCGGGCGCAGGTCTTCGCCAGCGGCATGCGGATCGGCCGCGACCACATCGCCTCGACGATCTACACGATCGTCTTCGCCTACGCCGGCACCGCCCTGACGGTGCTGCTCGTGCTCCGCCTCTACCAGCAACCGTTCCTCGACCTGCTCGCCACCGAGGAGATCGGCCAGGAGGTCGTCCGCACCCTCGCCACCAGCATCGCGCTGGTGCTCGCGGTGCCGCTCACCACCGCCATCGCGGTGGCCACGCTGCCACCGGGCCGGGAACCCGCCGAGTGAGCGGACCGTCCCACGGTCGGAGGAGGGACGATGACGAGGACGTCGCGGCTGGTCACCCTGCCGGCACTCGTGCTGACGCTGGTCGTGGCCGGCACGGCCTGGTTCCTCCGCGGCAGCGAGTGGACCGGGACCGCACCCGCGCCGTTCCGTGAGCGGCACGGAGCGGTCGGCGCGTGGACCGGCGAGGGCGCGGCGTCGTCCGGGCTGGTCCGGACTCCCCCGTCCTGAGGATGGACGGCCTCGCACCGCCCGGGCCGCGACCGGTCGGCGTAGCCTCCGGGAATGACGCCGGACCCGGTCGAGTCGCTCCCGCAGCACTACCGCGTCGTGCTCGAGAACGAGCGGGTCCGCGTCCTCGAGTACACCGACCACCCGGGTGACCGGACGACGACCCACCGGCACCCCGACAGCGTGATGATCACCCTGTCGTCGTTCCGCCGGACGCTGCGGGCCGGCGGGACCGAGGTGGACGTCGAGCTCCCGGCCGGCACGGCCCGGTGGCTCGACGCCCAGGAGCACAGCGGGCACAACATCGGCGACACCGACACCCACGTGGTGTTCGTGGAGCTCAAGGAGCCCCCCGGTCCCGGACCCCGGCGGCCCCCGCGGCTCGGGCCGACCGACTGACGACCAGTCCCGGGCGGCGACGTACCGCTATCCTGCTGGAGCGAACGGGCCGGCCGGGCGACCGCGTGGACCAGGAGAGATCCGGGTCCCCGAGGAAGGTCCGGGCTCCGCAGAGCAGGGCGGTGGGTAACACCCACCCGGGGCAACCCGCGGGACAGTGCCACAGAGAACAGACCGCCTCCCGACGGCAACCGAGGGAGGTAAGGGTGAAACGGTGGAGCAAGAGACCACCAGCACGCCGGGCGACCGGCGTGGCTCGGCAAACCCCGCCCGGAGCAAGATCAGACAGCGCACGTCCGAGGGCTGCTCGCCCGAGTGCGCGGGTAGATCGCTGGAGGCCGTCGGCAACGACGGTCGTAGATGGATGGTCGCCCCTCGGCTCGCCGAGGACAGAACCCGGCCTACAGGCCGGCCCGTTCGCACTGGGCCCCTGACCTGCGACACCATCGATCCAGCGAATGGGTCGGACTCAGGTCGGACTCAGCTCCAGACTCGACGACGGACCCAGCGACGCTGTCGATGGCGTCGCGCGGGGAGAGAAGCCGTTGATGCGGGTATCGACTCCCAACGCCAGTGCGGGTGGGCACACAGCAATCTGTGTGCCCACCCGGCAGAGGATGGTCAGGGCCGATAGGTGACGCCTTCGGCGATCTGGATGACCTGATCACGGGTGAGACTGGCAGGGGCCTGGACCGAGAACGTCTGTCCGCTTGTCGTCTGGGCCACCAGGATCCAGGTGGGGTCGCCGCCGTGATCTGAGTCTTGTCGACCGATGGCCGCCGGCGTCGCGTTGACGGTGAGGTTCCCGACTTCACGGGCACCGTACCCGGAGAGGTCGGAGCTGGCCCGAGGTGTGAGTGCCACCGTCAGGCCATCACGGGCGTCGCCGTCGGGTGCCACGAACACGAGGATCCGGTCTGCCTGGTAGGTGGCGAGGGTCCAGCCCTCGGGGGCGACGGCGAGAGACAGGTCAACGGGCTGCGGCTTGTCCTGCAGCGACTCGGCGAAGGCTTCGACGCGGGCGGGGTCGGCGTAGTCGCCCGAACCCGTGACCGCAGTCCAGTCGCCGTCATCGCCCTCCCAGATCATGCTCACTGCCGCAGCACCCTGCGGAGTTCCGCCGTAGACGGTGCGGTTGACGATGCGGGCCTCGTGCCCGTCGATGTCGGTGGTGGGCGAGTCGTCGGGGATGTCCCAGTAGCCGTCGTCCTCGACGTCGGTGACGATGCTGAGTCCGTTCGTGATCGGCCCGTAGCGGGCTGCCACAAACCTGTCTGCTTCGCGTTCGAAGACGGGGTCACCCAGTGCGTCGGGCAGCGCCGTAGGGGTCAAGGGAAAGGTCAGCGGGTCGACCGATGCGACCGCAACCGAACCGTCAGAGCCGACGAGGGCTGGGGTGGTGGTCACCCCGACGGCAGCGACTGCTGCGGCGGCAGCAACGGCGACCAGAGGCAGGCGGCGACGCGGTAGACGGGTGGGTCCAGGCGCTTCTGCCATGGCGTCGTCGAGGCGCTGACGGGCTGCACTCATCGCGGCATCGGAAGGGCTGGTCGGCGGTCGGGGACCGAAACGGTCGAGGAGGTCGAGGTCGTTCATCGCAGTGCTCCCTGCAGGTCGTCGAGGACGGGCCGTAGCTGTTGACGGGCCCGGTGGAGACGGGACCGCACGGTCCCAAGGGGGATGGCAAGGGCAGAAGCGACCTCGGTCTGGTCGAGCTGCCCCCAGGCCATCAACAGGAGGACATCGCGGTCGGCTGGCTTCAGCGCCGCCAGTGCCTCTGCGAGACGGGGCCGCAACGCTGCCGCGTCCGCCGACGAAACGGCCTCATGGGAGGAATCCGCTGCGACAACCGTCAGAGGCACCCGTGCAGAGGCGCGGTACCGGGTGGCCTCGGCTCGGTGGTGTTGGCGAACGAGGTTGGTAGCGATCCCGTACAGCCACGGGCGTGCGTCAGCCAGCTCCGCCCGGTACTTCGCCCGCGACTCGAAGGCGATCACGAAGAGGTCGCCGAGCAGGTCATCGGCCCGGTCACCCAACCTTCGGCTGAGGAACCGGTGCATCTGCGCGGCATGACGCTCGAACACCTCGCCGAACACCTCGGGCTGCTCCAGCGAGTCAGCGATGAGTGAATGGTCGTCGACAAGCGGGGGCGGTGGGCACTCCGGCGGTCTCAGCGACTGGTTAGCAGCTCTCATACTCACTTCATCGCGCTCCACGCCGAAACTGTTCACGAACTGCCCGACCAGCCGAGATTGGGGCTGCTGACCATGCGGCAGGCATGCCCGCGTAGCGCCCGATCATGCCGCGACGGGGGCGTTCTCGCCGAGAGTCTGGCGCTCGACCACGTGGCACGCTTCGGCCATGACGGCCAGTAGGCGCGGCAGGCGGATACGGCCCGGGCTTCGGTCGACGAAGAACGAAGGCCCGCTCACGGGGGCGACTCAGTGCACCAGAACAGCGAGGACGTCGCCGACAGGGCAGGTAGTGTTCGTGACCGTGCTGTCCCTCACCTACCTGAGCTCCGCGACCAAGCTGCTCACGGGTGACCAGCTGGCCGAGCTGCTGGTCGCGTGGCGCGTCAGCAACGCTCAGGAGGGTCTGACCGGCATGTTGTTCTACAGCGGCGGCAACATCATCCAGACCCTCGAGGGACCGGACGAGGCCGTCGTCGCCACCTTCGAGACGATCGAGGCGGACCCCCGGCACACCGGGATCATCGAGGTGTTGCGCGACCCGCTCGATCAGCGCTCGTTCCCGGACTGGTCGATGGGCTTCAACGACATCACCGGGATCGCCGTCGACCACCTCGACGGATTCAACGACTTCCTGCAGCTGCCCCCCGGCGACGACGCGCCCGGCACCCAGCACGTGAGCACGATGTTGAGCGTGTTCAAGCGCTACAACCGCATCTGAGGTCGCCCCTCCGCCAGGTCGGTGTTTCTCGTCCGCGTCGCGTGACTGCTCGGTGACTGAAAACGCCGTGCGACGGGCGCGCGCAGCGGGTGCAGCCCACGATGCCCATCGAGACAACGACGACGATCGGCACGGCGACTTAGCCGACGCTCGACGCTTCGGGTTCTCGGTGGCGATGCCTGCGTCCCGGCCGACCCGGAGCTCGACCGCCTTCTCGATGCGGCGACGGCTGCCCCCAGCTCGGAGTCATCCACAGATGTCCGAACACAGCGTCGATTGTCCGTCGCGCGGCGTAGAATCGGACCATGAGCAAGCACCACGACGACCACCACGACGGACACCCCGTCGCCCGGTTCGTCGCGGTCCTCGAGGCCGAGCTCGCGGCCCTGGTGGATGCTCCGACGTGGTCGCTGGACCCCGCTGCGACCGCCGACCTGGTGCCGCGGCTGGCACAGGTGGTGGCCGGGGTCCAGGAGCTCGAGGCCCGGGTCCTCGGGCACGCCGGGGTCCTCGACCTGCCGGCCACGATCGGGGCCAGGTCGCTCGCCGCGTGGCTCGCGCGGGTCACCCGGGTCACCGGCGGAGAAGCGTCCCGCAAGGTCCGGCTGGCCGGGGACCTCGCCGCCCACGAACCCACCCGGGTCGCGATGGCTGCGGGTCGGGTGCACGCCGAGCAGGCGAGGGTCATCGCCGCCGCCGTCGGCGACCTCGACGGCGACCACGCCCAGTGGCGTGAGAAGGCCGAGGCGCACCTGCTCGGCGAGGCCGCCCACCACGACGCCCACGACCTGAAGACCCTCGGCCGGCGGATCCTGGAGACCATCGACCCCGACCGGGCCGACGACCACGAAGCGAAGCTCTTGGAGGCCGAGGAGGCTCGGGCCCGCAAGCGCACCACGTTCACGCTGTGGGACGACGGCGAGGGCCTCGCCCACGGCCGGTTCACCATGCCATCCGTCCAGGCCTCCATGCTGAGGAAGGCACTGGCCGCGATCGCCGCGCCCAAGCACGTCCGCGCCGAGCACGGCGCCGGGACGTACGACCACGAGAGGCCGACCCCGGAGAGGCTGGGGCAGGCGTTCTGCGAGTACGTCGAGCGCTACCCCACCGACCAGCTCCCGAGCCTCGGCGGGACCAGTGCGACCGTCGTGGTCACGATGACCCTCGAGACCCTCCTCGGCGGCCTCGCCGCGCACCTCGACACCGGCGTCGCCCTCTCACCCGCTCAGGCCCGCCGGATGGCCTGCGACGCCGGGATCATCCCCGCCGTCCTCGACGGACAGGGCCAGGTCCTCGACCTCGGCAGGAAGCGCCGCTTCCACACCCCCGCCCAACGCCTTGCGATCGCCCTCGAGCAGCGTCACTGCCAACACCCCACCTGCACCACCCCCGCCGCCTACTGCCACACCCACCACGGCACCCCCTGGTCCAAAGGCGGCCGGACCGACACCCACGACGCCGCACTCCTCTGCCCCTTCCACCACCACCAGGCCCACCGCGCGGCCCACGCCAGCGGAGTCACCCACCCACTCCGCACCTAGGACCGACAGCGACGTCGTGCGGCGAGCGAGGTCCCAGCTGCCAGCAGCGGGTGCCGTCGGGGTGCTTTCCGGTCAATTGACCGATGCCGTCACATTTCTGGCGAGCCAGAGGTAATGTCCGTCAAACACCACGCTCTGTCGTGTCCGGATCGTCGGCGCCGACTTGGCGGTCCTCGTCCGATCTCGTGACCGGAGCACCCATGTCGCTCGCTCTCCCCTCGTCCCGACGTCATCTCGGCGCCACGCTGGCTCTCGGAGTCGCCGCCTGGCTCGTCCTGGCCCCCGGGGCAGGCATCGCCCACGCCGACCCGACCGTCGTCCCCCTCGGCGTCGCGCGCGAGTTCTCGGTCCTCGCCGGCTCCACCATCACCAACACCGGGCCCTCGACGGTCAACCGCAGCATCGGCCTGCACCCGGGCACCGACATCACCGGGGCCGGCTCGCTCGTCGTCGGCGGCACGACCCACGCCGGCGACCAGCGCGCCCAGACCGCCAAGGCCGACCTGACCACGGCGTACAACAACGCCGCCGGACAGTCCCCGCGGACCGCCGCCGACAGCGAGCTCGGTGGCGAGACCCTCGTCGGCGGCATCTACCGGCGCCCGGCCGCGATGGCCCTGAACGGCGTCCTCACCCTCGACGGCCAGAACGACCCCGACTCGGTGTGGGTCTTCCAGGCCGGCTCGACGCTGACCACCGGCTCGGGCAGCTCGGTCGTGCTCGTGCGGGGCGCCGACCCGTGCAACGTGTTCTGGCAGGTCGGGAGCTCGGCCACCATCGGCACCACGACGCGGTTCGTCGGCACGATCATGGCGGACCAGAGCATCACGATGCAGACCGGCGCCCGGCTCCGAGGACGCGCGCTGGCGCGCATCGGCGCGGTGACCCTCGACACCAACGTGATCACCTCGCCGCTGTGCAACGACGACGACACCGACGGTGGGGACGACGACGGCAGTGACGGCGGCGGTGGCGGTGGAGACAACGGCGGAGACAACGGCGGAGACAACGGCGGCGACAACGGCGGCGGTGGCGGCGGAGACAACGGCGGAGACAACGGCGGCGGCGGAAGTGACGGCGGCGGCGGAGACAACGGCGACGGCGACGGCGACGACGACAGCGGCGGTGGCGGCGGCGACAGCAGCGGTGGCGGCGGCCAGATCGACAGCCCGCCGTCCGGCGGTGTCCCGACCGGCGAGGCCGCCGGCGAGACCGGCGAGCACCTGGACACCCTCGTGCTCACCGCGGCCCTCGCGGGCGCACTCGCCCTGGCCGGGACGACCGCGCTGCGGCGTCGCCGGTCCCGGTGACCCAGCACCGACGGACACGCCGTCGGTCGGGGTGGGTCGCGGCAGCACTGGCCGCGGGAGCCACCGCCGCGGTCGTGACGGCGACCACGTTCCTTCTCGCCACGGGGTCGACGCCGGCCGCGGGACCCGACGTCCCCACGTCGCGCCCAGCGCCGTCGGACCCGACGCCGTCGGACGTCACGTCGACGACGGCAGCCGAGAGATCGCGTCCCTCCGCGACGCCACCGGCCGCCGCGGCGGCGGGTCGCGTCGAGGCCGGCGACCGGCCGGGGCCTCCCGGGCTCCTGCCGCAGTCCCACCCCGAGCGCCTGCTCATCCCGACGATCGGCGTCGACGTCGACGTCATGGACCTCGGCCTGATGCCGGACGGGACGCTCGAGGTGCCCCCCGGCGCGTTCCCCGCCGGCTGGTACGACGGCTCGCCCACCCCCGGTGAGCTCGGACCGGCCATCCTGGCCGGCCACGTCCACTACGACGAGTCGCCCGGGGTCTTCAAACGCCTCGGCGAGCTCGGGCCCGGCGACGAGGTGGACGTGCTCCGCGCGGACGGCAGCACGGCGGTCTTCACCGTCACCCGCACCGCGGACTTCGCCAAGAGCTCGTTCCCCACCGAGACCGTCTACGGCGACATCGACCACGCCGGGCTCCGCCTCATCACCTGTGGTGGCCTCGACGCGGCGACCGGCACCTACGAGGACAACGTGGTCGTCTTCGCCGAGCTCTCGGGCACCCGCTCGCCCTGAGGGCCGTCGGCTCGGCGCCGCGCCGCCGCCCTGGCCCGCCGCGACCCGCCGATGAGTTCGGCGCGCTCGGACGGTCAACGCTGTGCCGACCACCGCACGGACGAGGAGCACCGATGACACAGCTGGTCCGGGTCCACAACTTCGCCGTGTCCAGCGACGGGTACGCCGCCGGCGAGGGACAGAGCCTCGCGCGTCCCTTCGGCCATGCCGACCCGATGCGGATGATGAGCTGGGCGGGCGCGACGGCGAGCTGGCCCAACCGGACCGACCCCGGCGGCAGTCGCGGGCTGGACGACTACCTGGTCCGCGACTTCCACCGCAACATCGGCGCCGAGATCATGGGGCGCAACAAGTTCAGCCCCCACCGCGGCCCCTGGACCGACCACGCGTGGCAGGGCTGGTGGGGCGACGAGCCGCCGTTCCACACCCCGGTCCTCGTGATGACCCACCACGAGCGAGCGTCGTTCACGCTCTCGGACACGACCTTCCACTTCGTCAGCGGTAGCCCCGGCGAGGTGCTGGAGCGCGCGCTCGAGGCCGCCGACGGCCGGGACGTCCGCCTCGGCGGCGGGGCCGACACCGTGCGGCAGTTCCTGGACGCCGGCCTCGTCGACACCCTGCACGTCGCCGTCGCACCCCTGGAGCTCGGCGCCGGGTCCCGGCTGTGGGAGTCCCCCGACGAGCTGGACGACCGCTACCAGCACGACGTCGTCCCGCGTCCCGACGGCACGGTGCACCACCTCTACTGGCGCGACTGACGGCCCGCAGGGCACCAGGGTGTGCGGTCGGGTGCCGTCAGGTCCGGGCGACGGCGCTCACGCGGTCCCGGACCGTCGGTGCCTGCGAGGACGTGGCGTACACGTCGAAGCTGCGACGCGTGCCCGCCCGGGCCGCAGGACGCCTGCTCACCACGGCGACCAGCACCACGGACTGACCCGGTGCGAGGCGGTCGGTCAGGTAGCGACCCCCGACGACGGCCCCGGTCACGTCGCGACGACCCACCCGGTAGGTGACCGCGAGGTGCTTGTTCCCCGCCGACGCGCGGACCGACAGACGGTCGGCCGCGTCGCCCCGGTTGGTCAGGCGCACCTGGAACGTCGCCGCCCGCCGGCGCGGCACGGTCTGGCTCACCTGCTGGACGGTGGGGTGGTAGGCGCCGGACCCGACGAAGCTCCCCGACGAGCCGCGAACGGCGGCGTCCGGTCGGAACCGGGGCGGCGTGACCACGGGCGGGACCACCGGCGGCACGACGGGGGGTGTGCCGACCGTCAGGGTCTGCGTCGCGGTGCTGGTGTTGCCGGCCGCATCGGTCACCGATGCCACCACGGGGTAGGTCCCGGCGGGCATCGCCGTCGCGCTCACGCTCCAGGCTCCGCCGGTGCGGACGACGGCGACGAGCTCCTGCGAGCCCACCGCGAGCCGCACCTGCGTGCCGGCCTTCTCCCCCGAGGTCCCGTAGGTCCACGGGGACGTGTCGGACGTCGTCCGCGCCGTGCCGCCGTCGATGGTCACGACCGGGAGCGTGACGTCCACGTCGAGGACCTGGAGCGCGCTGCCCCAGTTCCCGGCCGCGTCGCGCACCGATGCCTCGACGAGGTGGGAGGACTCGGTCAACGGACCGGCCACGACGCTCCACGTGCCGTCGGCGCCGACGGTCGAGGCGAGCTCCTGGCCCGCGACCGCGACCCGGACCGCCGTCCCGGCACGCTCGTCGGTCGTGCCCGAGATGGTGGGGGTGGTGTCGTCGGTGGCCCGCGGCGCGGGTCCGTCGAGACCGACCGCCGGCGCGGTGACGTCGACGGTGAGCACCTGGCTCGCCGTCCCGACGTTCTGCGAGGCGTCGGCGACGGAGACCACCACGACGTGGTCGCCCTCGACCAGCGCGGCCGTGCTGACGCTCCAGGTCCCGCCGGCCGTCGTCCTGGTGAGCAGCTCCTGACCGGCGACGGCGACCGACACCTGGCTGCCGGCCGGCTCGTCGACCAGCCCGGTGATCGGCGGCGTCGTGTCGTTGCTCGACCGGGCCGCGCCTCCGTCGATCGTGAGGACCGGCGCCGTCAGGTCGTCCTTGGGCTCGATGAGGGGGTTGTCGGTGAGGGCGACCGTCCCGGGGGTCAGCACCCTTCCCTTGAGCGAGACGCCGGCCCCCAGGGTCACCGCGCCGGCGCCGAGGAAGGTGCCGACGAAGGTGGCACCGGCGCCGAGCGAGACCGCTCCCACGACCTGCCAGACCACGTTGTTGGCCAGGGCGCCGTTCTTGAGCACCACCTTCGTGGCGGCCGCCGAGCTGAACGCTGCCCCGACCTGGAACACGAACACCGCGCTCGCGTCACCACCGGCGTCCAGCGTGATCGTGCCCGTGTTGGTGAACGCCGCGATCGTGGTGTGCACGCCCGGGCCGAAGGTCTTGCCGGCCTGGTCCCCGGTGAACGTCGTGGTGCTCGTCTGGCCCACGGCCGCGTCGTAGGCGGTCGCCCGGTCCTCCTGGGCGGTGGCGGCGCCGGCGTCCTTGTCGTGGGTGGCGCCCTCGACCTTGCCGGGCGGGAAACCCGCGATGACGCCGGCCGGGCTCAGGCCCAGGTCCTTGGCCAGCACGGTGCCGGGGCCGGTGTTCGCGACCCCGGCGCCCGCGAGGACGGAGAAGTCGGCGGCGGCGCCGAGGTCGACCCACGCGGCCGAGACGGCGGGTGCGGCGGGCGGTGCGGGTGCGGCGGAGGCCGGAGCGAGCGACCCTGCGACGAGCAGCCCGCAGAGACCCACCCCCACTCGCACGGTCCGGGTGGCGCGCTCACGGGGGAATCGAGACGGACTCGTCATGGAGTGCCTTCGGTCGAGGTACCGCGAAGCTCAGCCGGGAGACCCAGGCTGGTGGGGGACGTCGGTTACCTGCACTCGTGACGGTAGCCCCGACTTCGACCCGCGTCCGGCGAACACCGATAGCGGACGCCGCCCGGTCAGCGCAGCCGGTTGAGGGCCTCGGTCATCTGGTCCTCGGTGTCGTTGCCGACCTTCTCGAAGACGAGCTTGACGACGGGGGTCGCGAGCTTCGCGGCGCCGTGCATCTCGATGGTCGCCTCGTAGGTGATCTCGCTGCCGGTGCCGCCCGGTCCCGGCACGACCGTGATCGTGTCGGTGGAGGTGGCGGTGTCGTTCGTGCCGACGAGGACGAGGGTGTCGTGGGTGAGCGTCTTCAGCTCGTAGTCGAGCTCGGTCGACATCCCGGCGATCTTCGAGACGTTGTGGAACCTCGCGCCGACGCCGACCGGTCCGGTCCCGTCGGTGCGGACGCAGGACTCGGTGCCGGGGTCCCACTCCGTGGCGTTGGTGAAGTCCTTGAGGTAGTCGAGGACCACCGCCGGGGCGGGGTCGACGGTGAAGGTGCGGGTCACGGTCGTCATGCCGCCAGGCTACGGAGGGCCGCCGTCCGCCGGGCTCACCCGCCGGGCTCACCCGCCGGCACGGGACGCCCACCGGCGCACGATCACCCGCACGGGTGGTTAGCGGTGCCCGGGGCGCGGGGAAGCGCTGGCGAACCACCGCACGACACAGGAGACATTCCCATGACGTCCCAGCCCGAAACCGTCGCGTCCGTCCCCGAGGCCCACGTCTCCCGCCTCGCCGCCGCCGTCAGCGCCGACGAGCTCTCCCCCCGCGAGCGCGACATGGTGCGCCTCATCGTGGCCGGGATGAGCAACCAGGAGATCGCCGACACCCTGTACCTCAGCATCAACTCGGTGAAGACCTACATCCGTTCGGCCTACCGCCGCATGGGCGTCGAGACGCGCACCCAGGCCGTCGTCTGGGGAGTGCGGCACGGGTTCCTGGACGACCTCGACGACTCCGCCGAGCTCATCGCCTGACCCCGTCATCCGCAGGGGTGTCTGTCACCAGGCACCCCTGCGGAGGGGTGCCTTGCGGCGCTCCGACGAGCAGAGTGCTCGGATGGACATCATCGAGCGGCACTCGCTGCGCTTCGCCGGCCTCACGATCGAGCACGACCGCCGCGTCCTGGAGCCGCGACCGTGGACCGAGCTCCAGTCCCGCTGGGCCGCCGAGCTGCTGGACGGCGGCCCCGACGGTCCGCTCCTCGAGCTGTGCAGCGGCGCCGGGCACATCGGCCTGGCCGCCGCCTCGCTGTCGGGCCGCGCGATCGTCTGCGTCGACCTCGACCCGGCCGCCTGCTACTTCACCCGCCTGAACGCCGACGGCGCCGGCCTCGGGCACCGGGTCGAGGTCCGCGAGGGCTCCCTGGACGCCGCCCTCGCGGACGGCGAGACGTTCGCGCTGGCGATCGCCGACCCGCCGTGGGTCGTCACCACCGAGGTGACGCGGTTCCCCGACGACCCGGTGCTCGCCATCGACGGCGGCCCGGGCGGCCTGGACGTGGCCCACGCGTGCGTCCGAGCGTGCCGCGGCCACCTCGAGCCCGGCGGGAGCCTGCTGCTCCAGCTCGGGGACGACGACCAGGCCGACCAGGTCGTCGCGACCGCGGCCGAGGCGGGGTGGCGGGAGGAGGGACGACGTCGCGCCGGCGCCGGCGCCGGCACGAACGGTGGCGTCGTGGTCCGCCTCCTGCACCCCTGACACCGCCCGGCCCTCCTGAGGGTCGCCCGGACGGCGCCGGGCCCGACCTCAGGACGGCGTCAGGGCCGCGACTTCTCCGGCAGCAGCCGGTGCGTGCCGTCGCACCACGGCGCCCGGCTCGTCGCCCCGCAGCGGCACACGGCGCTCACCGGGCGGGTGCTCTCGTGGACGACGCCGTCCTCGCTCTCGATGCTGATCGGGCCGTGCACGAGCATCGGCCCGCCGGCGCACATCCGCACCCGCGGGGCGGGGCGGTCGCGGGCCGTCACGCGACGTCCCAGTCGTCGAACAGCGCGTCGGCCGTGCGGCCCTCCAGGTCGAGACAGGTCCACGCGCCGAACAGCACCTCGTCGTGCTGGTCGGGCTCGGCGGCGACCAGGGCCGCGCAGACGTCGTGCAGCACCAGCTGCTCGTGGACGGCGTCCGCCTCGACGTGCTCGTCGTAGTACTCGACCATCGCGTCGGGGAACTCCAGCCGGGCCAGGCCCTGGGCCAGCTGGCGCGACGGCACCGAGCTGGTCGCCTCGAACACCGCGAGGTGCCCGAGGGCCGCGCCCCGCAGCCGGCGGTGCAGGCCGAACATGCTGAGCGCGTTGTTCTGCTCCAGGACCGGCAGCAGGGTCTCGTCGATGTAGGCGCCGTAGTCGCGGTCGAGCCCCGAGGCGGCCATGCCCCGGGCGAACAGCTCGTGGTGCAGGCGCGCCGGGTCGCCGACGCCGTACTCGTCGTACTGCACCTGCACGAGCGCGGCCTTGGTCGTCGCCTCGAGCCGCGGCACCACCCAGGTCGTCGGGTCCGCCTCCTTGAGGTGGTAGATCGAGCGCTGCCGCAGCAGGTGCAGGGTCTCCTCGCGCGAGGCGTGCCGCTGGACGTGCCGGGCCAGCGACCGGCCATCGGAGGCCGTGATGACGGCCTCGATGTCAGCCACGACATCGCGGTCGGGGCTGCCGGGACGACCCGGGCGGCCGTCGGCGAACCGCCGCCGCAGGGAACGCTCGAGGTTGCGCTCGAGGCGGTGCCGCAACGGCATCAGCGCGGGGGCCCACTCCCACGCCTCGTCGACGTCCTCGAAGCCCCGGTAGTGCAGCTCGTGCAGCATCCACAGGGTGATCGCCTCGTCGTCGGGGCGGGTCTCGTCCCGGACGGGGAAGATGACCGCGTCCGTCGCGACCGGGCGGCTCAGGAGGCCGACCACGAGGTCGCTGAGCGGGCCACGGGGGGTCGGAAGTCGCATGTCCACCAGTGTCCTCGCCGGGGCGCCGCGCGACCGCCCCCCGTCGGGTGACGGCCTCCGGCCCGACGGCACGAGGCCGCCGGGCCGGAGGCCGTCAGGCCGCCGTGGCGTCGTGGATCTCCCCGACGAGCACCTCGACGGCGTCCTCGAGGAACAGCAGCCCGCGGGTGACCCCGGCGGCGTCGACCGACCGGGCCACGTGCGAGCCGTGCTGCCGCATCCGGGCCAGCGCGTCCTCCAGCTCGGCGTCGCGGGAGATCGAGATCAGTCGGCGCAGCCGCTTGGCCGGCACCGGCAGGTCGAACTCGGCGGCGCCGATCTCCATGACGTCCTTCATGTGCACGTAGCCGACCGGCTCGCCGGCCTCGTCGGCGACGACGTAGCGCGAGTAGCCGTGCTCGACGACGGCCCGCTGGACGTCGGCGGGGGTCGCCGACGGGGGCAGCAGGACGAGGTCGACCAGGGGCACCTCGATGTCACCGGCCGACTTGTCGGTGAACTCGAACGCCCCCGCGAGCGGCCCCTCGGCCGCGAGGGTGCCCTCGCGGTGCGACTGCTCGACGATGCCGGCGACCTCCTCGAGCGTGAAGCTGCTGGTGGCCTCGTCCCTGGGCTGGACGCCGCAGGTGCGCAGCACCAGGTTGGCGATGCCGTTGAGCACGGAGATCACCGGCCGCACGACCCGCGAGACGAGGACGAGCGCGGGCGCGAGCAGCAGCGCGGCGCGGTCGGGCACCGAGAACGCCAGGTTCTTCGGGACCATCTCGCCGAGCACGACGTGCAGGTAGGTCACCAGGAGCAGCGCGACGACGAACGCGATCACGCTCACGGCGTCCGCGGACAGCGACGAGAGCCCCAGCGGGTACTCGAGCAGGTGGTGGATCGCCGGCTCGGAGACGTTGAGGATGAGCAGCGAGCAGACCGTGATGCCGAGCTGGCTGGTGGCCAGCATCAGCGTGGCGTGCTCCATCGCCCACAGGGTCGTCCTGGCGGCCTTGCTGCCGTCGGCGGCGCGGGGCTCGATCTGGGAGCGGCGCGCGGAGATGACGGCGAACTCGGCGCCGACGAAGAACGCGTTGCCGGCCAGCAGGACGACGAGCCAGGCCAGGCCGGGCAGGTACTCGCTCATCGGGCCTCCCCCGTGGCGGGGACGGCCACCGGGACGGCACCGCCGGGGCGGCCGGCGAGGTCGACGTCGGGATCGGCGGGGACGAACAGGATGCGGGTCACGCGCTGGTCGTCGGCGCGCTCGACGCGGAGCAGCCCGCCGTCGATCTCGACCTCGTCGCCGGGCTCGGGGATCCGCTCCAGGCGGGCGGCCAGGAAGCCGCCGACGGTGTCCCAGTCGTCGTCCTCGGGCACGTGGACGCCGGCACGGGCGGCGAGCTCGTCGGGTCGCCAGGTCGCGTCGAAGGTCACCGACCGGCCCCGACGGGTCAGCACCGAGCGGTAGCGGTCGTGCTCGTCCTCCAGCTCGCCGATCAGCTCCTCCACCAGGTCCTCGACGGTGACGACGCCGGCCGTGCCGCCGTACTCGTCGGTGACCACGGCCAGCTGGAGTCCCTCGCCGCGCAGCCGCTCGAGGAGGGCGAGGGCGCCGAGGCTCTCGGGCACCCGGACCGGCTCGACCATGAGGTCGGCGGCCGGGGTGGTGTCGCGGGCCTCGAGCGCTACGGCGAAGGCCTGCTTGACGTGCACGACGCCGACGATGTCGTCGGGGCCGCCGTGCGTCACCGGCAGGCGGGAGTGTCCGCTCGCGGCCGCGGCGGCGATGACCTGCGCGGCGGTCGCGCCGAGGCCGACCGAGGTCATCTGCGTGCGCGGCGTCATCACGTCGGAGGCGTCGCGCTCGGCGATCCGCAGGCTCCGGTCGAGCAGCGTGGCGTCGTCCTTCTCGAGCAGTCCCTGGGACGCCGAGTGCCGGATCAGGTAGGTGAGCTCGTCGGCGGTCCGGGCGCCGGTCAGCTCCTCCTTGGGCTCGATGCCCATCGCCCGGATGAGCGCGTTGGCGGTGTTGTTGAGCAGCAGGATGACGGGCTTGAGCACGGTGGTGAACCCCACCTGCAGCGGCACGACCAGCTTGGCCGTCGCCAGCGGCACGGCCAGCGCGAAGTTCTTGGGGACGAGCTCGCCGACGACCATCGAGAACAGCGTCGCGAGCAGGACGCCGACCACGGCACCCACCCCCGGCACGGCCCCCTCGGGGACGCCGGCGGTGACCAGCGGCTCGCGCAGCAGCGAGGACACGGCCGGCTCGAAGGTGTAGCCGGTGAGCAGCGTCGTCAGCGTGATGCCGAGCTGCGCGCTCGAGAGGTGCGTCGAGGTGATCCGCAGCGCGCCGATCGTCGGACCGAGCCGCTTCTCACCGGCGTCGCGGCGCTTCTCGAGGTCGTGCCGGTCGAGGTTGACCAGCGCGAACTCCGAGGCGACGAAGATCCCGGTCCCGACGGTGAGCAGGAGACCGATGCCCAGCATGACCCACTCGTTCACGCCCACCACCTCCTGACGTCCTCGGTGCCGCCCCACGGGCTGGGGGCGCGGTCGTCAGGAGGGCTCGGACTTCGAGGCGTGTCATCCATGGTCGGGACAGGATAACGAGGCCCTCGAAGCGCCCGGTCAGCCGAGTCCGGACCCCAGGCCCAGCGCCGGGAGCACGTGGTCGCGCAGCAGCGGCGCGAGCCGGACGTCGCCGACGTCGGCGGGGTCGACCCACCGCAGCTCGGCGATCTCGCCGGCCGCGGCCGGGACGCCGGGCAGGTCGGCGGTGAAGACGGTCGAGTCGACCAGGTGGCCGGGCTCGTTGGCGGCGTCCGCGACGAAGTGGCCGAGCAGGACGACGCCCGTGAGGTCGAGACCGACCTCCTCGCGGACCTCGCGGACCCCGGCCTCGGACGGCGTCTCGCCGGGCTCGATCTTGCCGCCGGGCAGCATGAAGGAGCGCGTGCCGCGCTTGCGGACGGTCAGCACCCGCCCGGCGTCGTCCCTCAGGCAGACCGCGGCGACGACGAAGGTGGGCCGGCTCATGGCCCGAACCCTAGATCCGGTCCCTAGGCTGAGCGGCGTGACCTCCCCCTACGAGCCCGACGGCCGGACGATGCACGAGCGGATGCTGGCCGGCGACCAGTACCTCGCCGACGACCCGGAGCTGGCCGAGCTGAGCCTCGTCGCGCGCGACCTCGCCGACGCCTACAACGCCACCACCTCACGACAGGGACCCCTGCGCCGCGAGCTCCTCGAGCGGCTGCTCGGGTCGATCGGCGAGGACACCGAGATCCGGCCGCCCCTCTTCGTCGACTACGGCACCCACCTCAGCATCGGCGCGCGGTGCTTCGCCAACTACGGCCTGGTCGCCCTCGACGTCGCCGCGATCACCATCGGCGACGACGTCCAGATCGGGCCGAACGTGCAGCTGCTGACGCCCACGCACCCGGTCGAGCCCGAGCCCCGCCGCGCCAAGTGGGAGGGCGCGAAGCCGATCACGATCGGCGACAACGTCTGGCTCGGCGGCGGCGTCGTCGTCTGCCCGGGGGTGACGATCGGCGCCGACACCGTCGTCGGCGCCGGTTCGGTCGTCACCCGCGACCTGCCGGCCGGTGTCGTCGCGGTGGGCAACCCGGCGCGCGTCGTCCGCGAGGTCTGAGCTACACCAGTGAGAAGCGGACCGTCCGGGTGTCGATGTCGGCCCGCTCGAGCCGCACCCGGACGTCCTTGCCCAGGGGGATCGGACCCTCACCGTCGACGGGCGCCTCGACGCCGATGGCGCTGACGACGACCTTGCCGCGGCGCTCGTCCTTCTCCTCGACCGCGACCACGACGCCGTCGAACTCCTCGCCGACCCGCGCCACGAGCAGCCCGGCCTCCACGAGGTCGATGACGGCGCGCTCGTAGCTGCTGGCGCGGCGGCCCGACGTCTGCATCTCCTGCGGGAGCGCGGGCAGCGCGGCGAGCACCCAGGCGGGCACCGGGTCGCCGGCGCACAGGGCGACGCACACCTCGGCGGCGTACCGGTCGGCGAGGCGGCGCAGCGGCGCGGTCACGTGGGCGTACTCCGAGACCAGGGCGGCGTGCTGCGGCTCGGCCGGCACCTCGCCGTCGAAGGCGACGTAGCCGCTGCCGCGCAGCAGCCGCGCGCTCGCCAGGACGACGGCCGCGTGGTCGGGGCGGCTCGGGTCGAGGGAGCGGATGAAGTCGGGGTAGAGCATCTCGGCCGGCCAGTCGACGCCGAGGGCCCGGGCGGTGCGGTGCAGCCGCTGCACGTCGCGAGGGTCCGGCAGCGGCAGCGTGCGGAGCAGCCCGACGCGGGCGTAGACCATCAGCGAGGCCGCGCCGAAGCCGGTGAGCAGGGAGATCTGGGCGTTCCAGTCCTCGATCGGCAGCAAGGTGCGGAACTCCAGGCGCCAGGCACCGCCCGCGCCGCCCTCGCCGCCGGCGATGTCGATCTCCTGCTCGGGCAGCGGGAGGGAGACGCCGCCGCGGGCGGCGTCGCGCGCCAGCCGCTTCTCGCCGATCTCCTTGACCAGCTGCAGCGTCTCCACCGCGGTGCCGTCGTCGATCGCGGCCTGGGCCTCGGTGTAGGAGAGCTTGGCCGTCGAGCGGACCCGGGCCCGGACGACGTCGATGTCGGTGCCCTCGCCGGTGTCGTCGACCCGGATGGTCCACAGCAGCGCGGGCCGCACCTGGTCGGGCAGCAGCGACGCGGCGTCCTCGCTCAGCACCGTCGGGTGCAGGGGCACCTTCGAGTCGGCGCCGTAGAGGGTCTGGCCGCGGCGGTGCGCCTCGAGGTCGACCGGGTCGCCGGGGGTGATGAACGCCGCGAGGTCGGCGATCGCGTAGTGGACGACGTAGCCACCCTGGCCGTCGCGCTCGACGTGGACCGCCTGGTCGAGGTCCTGCGAGGACGCCGGGTCGATGGTGACGAACGGCAGGTCCGTGCGGTCGAGGTCGGGCAGTCGCGGCGCGGCGGCCGCACGGGCCGCGGCCTCCTCGACCTCCGGTGGGAACTCCGCCGTCACCTCGAGCTCCGTGCGGATCCTCTCGATCCCCTGGCGGAGCGTGGCGACGACGGCACTGTCGTCGGTCCGGACGTGGACCACGCGGCTGCTCGGCATGGTCCGAACCCTAGTCACTGCTCCCAGGTTCGTGGGTCCTAGCCTGGGCGACGTGCTGATCCTGCTGCCGCCCAGCGAGGGCAAGGCCGCTCCGCGCCGGGGCAAGCCGCTCGACCTCGCGACGCTGTCGGCGCCGTCGTTGACGCCGGCCCGGGAGCGGGTGCTCGCGGCGCTCGTCGAGCTGTGCGCCGGCGACCCCGACGTCGCGGCCAGGACGCTCGACGTCCCGCGCTCGCGCCCGGACCTCGTGGAGCTCAACGCGGCCCTGGCGTCCGCCCCGACCGCCCGCGCCGACGCCGTCTACACCGGCGTCCTCTACGACGCCCTCGACTTCGCGACCCTGTCGACGGCGGCCCGGCGGCGCGCGACCTCGCGGGTGGCGGTGACCTCGTCGCTGTTCGGGATGGTGCGCCCGGGCGACCGGATCCCGTCGTACCGCCTCTCCGGGGACGCCTCGCTCCCCCACCTGGGCGGCGTCGCGGCCGTGTGGCGCGACGCGCTCGGCCCGGCCGTGCTGGACGGCGTCGGGACCGGTCTGCTCGTCGACCTGCGCTCGGGCACGTACGCCGCCTTCTGGCGCCCGCCCGCCGAGCTCGCCCGCCGCGTCGCCACCGTCCGCGTCCTGCACGAGGTCGACGGCGTCCGCTCGGTCGTCAGCCACTTCAACAAGGCCACCAAGGGCCGCATCGTCCGCGCCCTCCTCGAGGACGGCCGCGACCCCCGCACCCCGGCGAGGCTCGCCGCCGTCCTCACCGACCTGGGCTGGGCCGTCGAGGTCGGCGACCCGACCCCGCGGGGCACCCAGCTCGACGTGGTGGTCCGCCAGGTCTGACCCGCCCTCGGCCCGCCGCCGGTCCCGAGCTCAGCCCGTCGGTCCCCAGGCCATGCGGAGGTCGGGGGCGCGCTCCTCGTTCTCGCTGCCGTCGGTGTGCTCGCGCTCGACGAGGCCGTGGCGGCGGTAGAACGCACGGGCCGGGGTGTTGGTCTCGAAGACCCACAGCGAGAACCCCGCGGGGCGGCGCGCCTTGGCGAGGTCGAGGAGCATCGAGCCGAGGCCCTGCCCGGCGTGGGAGGGGGCGACGTACAGGTCGTCGAGCCAGGTCGGGGTCATCCGGAGGTAGGCGACGACGTCGCCGGCGTCCTCGACGACCCAGACCTCGTCGTCGCTCGCGAGCCGGTCGGCGAGCCAGGCACGGACCTCGTCGGGCGGGTGGGTGCCGGGCGGCATCGGGGCCGCGGCGCGGGAGGCCAGGTGGACCGCGGCCAGCGCGGTGGCGTCGCCCGGGACGGCCGGGCGGATCAGCAGGTCCGACTCAGTCGGCGGCACGGATCGTCTCGAGGGACGCCGCGAGGTCGTCGGGGTACGGCGACTCGAACTCGACGTAGGACCCCGTCTCCGGGTGCTCGAAGCCCAGCTTGACCGCATGCAGCCACTGCCGGGTCACCTTGAACCGCTTCGCGAGCGTCGGGTCGGCGCCGTAGGTCAGGTCGCCGACGCACGGGTGCTTGAGGGCCGCCATGTGCACCCGGATCTGGTGGGTGCGGCCGGTCTCGAGGTGCACCTCGAGCAGGCTCGCGAACCGGTGCGCCTCGAGGGTCGCGTAGTGCGTGACGCTCGCCCGCCCGCCGTCGAGGACGGCGAACTTGTAGTCGGCGCCGGGGTGCCGGGCGATGGGGGCGTCGATGGTGCCCTCGAGCGGGTCCGGGTGTCCCTGGACCACGGCGTGGTAGGTCTTGTCGACGGTGCGGTGCCGGAACGCGTTCTTCAGCACCGAGTAGGCGTACTCCGACTTGCAGATCACCATCACGCCGGACGTGCCGACGTCGAGGCGCTGCACGATGCCCTGGCGCTCCGAGGCACCGGACGTCGCGATCCGGAACCCGGCCCCGGCGAGGTGGCCCACGACGGTCGGGCCCGACCAGCCCGGCGAGGGGTGCACGGCGACGCCGACGGGCTTGTCGATCACCACGATCGCGTCGTCGTCGTAGATGATCCCGATGCCCTCGACGACCTCGGCCCGGACGGCGAGCGGGTCGACCTCGACCGGGATGGTCACCTCCAGCAGCGCGCCCGGCATGACCCGGTCGCTCTTGGCCGTCCCGGTGCCGTCGACCTGCACCAGGTTGCGGGCGATCAGGTCCGCGGCGCGGGTGCGCGACAGCCCGAACATCTGGGCCATCGCGGAGTCGACCCGCTCCCCCGCGAGGCTGTCGGGGACCGGGAGGCTCCGGTAGTCGGACTGGCTCACTCGGATCTCTCCTCGGCGGCGACCGTCTCGTCGTCGTCGATGTCTGTGTCGGGTTCGGGTTCGGCGGCCGCGGCGTCGGGCTCGTCGCTGTCGCGGGTGCCGTCGAGGTGGACGCCTCGGAAGGCCAGGATGATGATGAGGCCGGCGGCGACGTTGATGCAGATGTCGGCCACGTTGAAGACCGGCCAGTTCGGCAGCCGCAGGAAGTCGATGACGTGACCGTGCAGCGGACCCGGCTCCCGCAGCAGGCGGTCGGTCAGGTTGCCGGTGATGCCGGCCAGCAGGAAGCCCAGGGCGACGGCCCACGTCGTGGTGCCCACCCGCCGCGCGTAGTACAGGACGGCGATCGTCGCGATGATCGCCACGACGCTGATGACCGGCGTGAGGCCGGTGCCGGTGCTGAACGCGGCGCCCGGGTTGCGCACCAGGTGCAGCTGGAGGACCTCACCGACGACCTCGACGTCCCGGCGGCCCTCGAGCCTCTCGACCGCGAGGACCTTGGTGCCGATGTCGACGGCGTACGCCGACAGCGCGACCCCGGCGAAGACCCACCGCAGCCGTCGTGGAGCCCGCGGGGCCGACGTCTCGTCGTCGCCTACCGGCGTTCCTCGCGCTGCTTGCATGTCATGCAGAGTGTCGCACGAGGGAAAGCCATCAATCTATTCTTGCCGATGGGCTCCTCGCACGACTCGCACACGCCGTAGGTGCCGTCGTCGATCCGGGCGAGGGCCCGGTCGATCTGGTCGACCTTGTCGCGCTCGTGGCTCACCACGGTGAGCTCGTGGTCGCGCTCGAAGCTGGACGCACCGACGTCGGCCTGGTCGTGGCCGGCACCGTCGCCGGCGTCACGCATCAGGCCTGCGACCTCCTCCTCCAGCGCCGCCACGATCTCGGCGCTGTGGTCGCGTTGCTCGTGGAGCTCACCGAGCACCGTCGCGACCTCGGCCTTCGTCCACGCGGACTCGCCGGCGCCGACGACCAGGGCGCCGGGTGCCCTGCGGGCACGTGCCCTCGCGGCGGGCGCCCTCCGGGCGGGTGGCGACCCGGCCTCGGCGGCGGACGGTTCCGTGAGCCTGCGGGAGGAGCTGCGAACCATCGCCGGCCTTCCTGCCGCCGTGACCGCTGCGGGGTGCCACGGGCGGCACGACGCTAGCGGGTGCGGCTGGACGTCTCAACCACGCGCACGTCCGCGCCGGTGAGAACGCCGACGGCGGCCACCCCGCAGGGGTGGCCGCCGTCGTGGCGCGGTGGGGGCTGGGGTCAGCCCTCCTCCTCGCCGAGGATCGAGCGCAGACGCTTCGGCGCGGGGGCCTCGTCCTGCGGGACCTGCGACTCGTTGCCCGCGAGGGCCTCGAGCTGCTGGGTGAAGTAGCTCTTGAGACGCGAGCGGTACTCGCGCTCGAACGACCGGAGGTTCTCGACCTCGACGCTGAGCTTGTCGCGCTCCTTCTCGAGGTCGCCGAACAGCTGCGTGCGGCGCTCCGCGGTCTCGGAGTCGAGCATCTGCGAGCGGGTGCGGGCGTCGGACTCGAGCCGGTCGGCCTTGCCCTTCGACTCGTGCTCGAGCCGCTCGGCCTTGGTGCGGGCCTCGCCGATGATCTTGTCGGCGTCGTTCTTGGCCTCCTCGACCAGCTCGTCGGCGTTGCGCGTGGCGATCTCGAGGAGGCGGGCCGCGGCGTTGGACGCCTGGGGCACGGTCTCGACGCGGACCGTCTCGACCGGGGCGGCGACGGGAGCAGGGGCGGGCGGCTGCACGGGGGCGGGCTCGGGCTCGGGAGCCTTCTCGAACACGACGGGCGCGGGCTCGGCGGCCTGCGGCGCGGCGATCGGCGCGGTCTGCGGGGCCGGGGCACCGGACTGGGCCGCGGACAGCTTGGTCCGCAGGTCGTCGTTCTCCTTGGTGAGTCGGGCGAGCTCCGCCTCCACCTCGTCGAGGAACTGGTCGACCTCACCCATGTCGTAGCCCTCACGGAGCCGGACGGGAGTGAACCGCTTGTTACTCACGTCCTCAGGCGTCAGAGGCATGACTTCACTCAATTCTTCGTCGGTTGTTGCTTGCGATGGAGGCACCCGGAGATGCCCTGAGAGCAGTGCTTCGCGTGGTGCTGGAGGTGCGGGAGCATCTCCTCGGAGCACCTTAGCGCTTGAGACGGGACAGACGTGATCCGACGGGGCCCCGCGCAGGTCAGAGGAGCGCGCGGGTGGCGACGTTCAGCAGCACGTAGGCGGCGATGAAGACGATCAGGAAGCTGAGGTCGAGCGCGAAGTTCCCGATCCGCAGCGGCGGGACGAGCCGGCGCAGCGCCTTGATCGGGGGGTCGGTCACGGAGTACACCGCCTCGAGCACGACGAGGAGGATCCCCCGCGGGCTCCAGGAGCGGGCGAAGACCTGCACCCAGTCGGTGATGAACCTGACCCACATGCACCCGACGAAGACCCACAGGAGCGCGACGACGATCTGGCCGAAGACGTTCAACGATGCCCTAGCTCTGGTTGAAGAAGCCGCCCTCGGCGATCCGCTGCTTGTCCTCGGCGGCTACCGAGACGTTGGGCGGGGAGAGCAGGAACACCTTGTTGGTGATGCGCTCGATGGTGCCACGAGTGGCAAAGACCAGCCCGGCGGCGAAGTCGACGAGGCGCTTGGCGTCGTTGTCGTCCATCTCGGTGAGGTTCATGATCACCGGGGTGCCGTCGCGGAAGTTCTCGCCGACGATGCGCGCCTCGTTGTAGGTGCTGGGGTGCAGCGTGATGATCTTGGAGAGCTCGGCGACCGACGGCGTGGGCACGGCGGTCGGCCCGACCGGGGCCGCGCGGCGGCGCTCGGCGAGGTCGGCGACGGGGGCCGGACGCACCTCGGTGCGCTCGGCACGCTCGGGCCGGTCCTGACGGCGCTCCGCCCGGGTCGGGGCCGCGGTCTGGTGGACCTCGGTCTCCTGCTGGTCGTCGTACTCGTCGTACCGACCGGTGTCCTCGAGCAGGCCGAGGTACTCACCGATCCTGCGCATCGCACCGCTCATGACACTCCACTCATCTCGACTCGACGTCCTGCTCGGGGGTTGGGCATGGGCTGGGGGGACCTGGGAATCGGGTCCATTTCGGACACTACTTCACCGCCGGCCTCGAACCGAGGACCGCGGACCCGACGCGCACGTGTGTCGCGCCGTGACCGATCGCGGCCTCGAGATCGCCGCTCATCCCGGCCGAGAGGAGGACGGCGTCCGGGTGCGTCGCGAGGAGCTCCCGGCGGATCCCGGCCAGCCGCTCGAAGGCGGTGGCGGGGTCCTCCCCCAGCGGCGCGACGGCCATCAGGCCGCGCAGCCGGAGGCCGTCGGTCTCCTCGACCCGGCTCGCGAGCACGTCGAGGTCGGCGGGCTCGGCACCGGCGCGACCGGCGGCACCGGGTGGGTCGAGGCTGACCTGGAGGAGGACGTCCAGCGGCCCGCGCCGGTCGGCGTCGGCGCGTCCCTGCGCGCCGCGGGCCAGACCGGCGAGCAGCTTGACGCGGTCGACCGACTCGACGACGTCGGCGTGGGCGGCCACCGCGGCGGCCTTGTTGCTCTGCAGGCCACCGATGAAGTGCCAGGTGAGGCCGGAGACGCCCAGGTCGGCGCACTCGGCGACCTTCGCCTCGGCCTCCTGGTGCCGGTTCTCCCCCACGTCGGTGACGCCGAGGTCGGCGAGGATGCGCACGTCGGAGGCCGGGAAGAACTTGGTCACCGCCACCAGGGTCACCTCGCCGGGGTCGCGACCGGCGTCGCGACAGGCGGCCTCGATGCGCCGGCGCACCTCGGCGAGCCGGCCGGCGACCTCGTCGCGTCGTTCGCTCATCGCCGGCCCCTCACGATCGCACCCGGATCACACCGGCCAGGCGACCGGAACCGGCGCCGTCACGGCGGTAGGAGTAGAGGTCGGCCGTCTCGCGGGTGCACGCGGCCCCGTCGTCGACCACGGTGACGCCGGCGGCGGCGAGCTGGGCCCGGACGCCGGCGCCGATGTCGAGCGCGGGGGTGCCCCAGGAGGTGGTGGCGCGGGTCTCCGGCACCAGGGCGGCGACCTCGTCCTGCAGGGCGGGGGGCACCTCGTAGCAGGCGCCGCACACGTGCGGACCGACCCAGGCGGTGAGCTCGCGCGCCCCGAGCTCGCGCATCGCGGCGACGGTCCGCGGCACCACGCCGGCCGCCACCCCGGGCCGTCCGGCGTGGGCGGCGCCGACCACGCCGGCGTCGGGGTCGGCCAGCAGCACCGGCACGCAGTCGGCTGCCCGTACGAGCAGGACGACGTCGGCCCGGTCGGTCACGATGCCGTCGGCCGAGGGCCGCCCCCGACCGTCGGGGCCGGGCGCCGGGTCGGCGACCACGACGTGGTTGCCGTGCACCTGGCTCAGGTCGGCCACCGGCAGCCCGGGGGCGAAGTCGTCGAGCAGGAGGGCGAGGTTGCGGCGGGTGGCCGCGCGCTCGCCGTCCTCGTGGAAGGCCAGGTTGAGGGAGTCGAACGGCACGTCGCTGACCCCGCCGTGCCGGTCGGTGAAGGCCAGCTCGACGGGGCCGAGGGACGTGCGCAGGTGGTACAGGGCGACTACTTCAGGAAGTCGGGGATGTCGAGCTCGTCGTCGTCGAAGACGACCTGGGTCGCCGGACGCGCCGGCTGCTGCGACACCGCGGCCCGCTCCTCGGCCACCGGCGCCGTCTGGCGCGGGTGCTCGGCGGTCGGCGTCGGACGGGGCTCCTGACGGGCGGAGACCGCCGCCTTCACCTCGGCCTGGGTGACCTGCGGCGGCGCCTGCTGGCGCAGCGTGGAGCCCTCGGCCCGACGCTTGGGCGTGCCGCCGTCGAAGCCGGCCGCGATCACGGTGACCCGGACCTCGTCGCCGAGGGCGTCGTCGATCGTGGCGCCGAAGATGATGTTGGCCTCGGGGTGCACGGCGTCGGCGACCAGCGCGGCGGCGGTGTTGATCTCGAACAGACCGAGGTCGGACCCGCCGGCGATCGAGAGCAGGACGCCGTGGGCGCCGTCGATCGAGGCCTCGAGCAGCGGCGAGGAGACCGCCATCTCGGCGGCGGCGACCGCGCGGTCCTCGCCGCGGGCCGAGCCGATGCCCATCAGGGCCGAGCCGGCGTTGGCCATGACCGACTTCACGTCGGCGAAGTCGAGGTTGATCAGGCCGGGGGTGGTGATCAGGTCGGTGATGCCGGAGACGCCCTGCAGCAGCACCTGGTCGGCCTGCTTGAAGGCGTCGAGCACCGAGACGCTGCGGTCGCTGATCGACAGCAGCCGGTCGTTCGGGATGACGATGAGGGTGTCGACCTCCTCGCGCAGCTGGGCGATGCCCTCGTCGGCCGAACCCATCCGGCGCCGGCCCTCGAAGGCGAACGGGCGGGTGACGACACCGATGGTCAGCGCCCCGAGCGAGCGAGCGATCCGGGCCACGACGGGTGCGCCACCGGTGCCGGTGCCGCCGCCCTCGCCGGCCGTCACGAAGACCATGTCGGCGCCCTTGATGACCTCCTCGATCTCCTCGGCGTGGTCCTCGGCCGCCTGGCCGCCGACCTCCGGGTTGGCGCCGGCGCCGAGGCCGCGGGTCAGCTCGCGGCCGATGTCGAGCTTCACGTCGGCGTCGCTCATGAGCAGCGCCTGGGCGTCGGTGTTGATCGCGATGAACTCGACGCCCTTGAGGCCGACCTCGATCATCCGGTTGACGGCGTTCACGCCGCCGCCACCGATGCCGACGACCTTGATGATGGCCAGGTAGTTCTGTGCTGCAGCCACGACGGCTTCACCCCTCTGGGGTCGGGTTCTGGGTACTGATCGGTCTGGGTCGGCGTGTCCCTGAACTGTGACCCTCAACCTGAGGGTTATAGTTATGTCAACCTCGCCGTGACCACGACAGTAGGCAACCCGGCGCCCGGAACCCGGGAGGACACGCCGCGTGTCGTCAGGGACGGTCGCTGACGGTGGGCTGGCCCGGGACGCTGACGTCGTAGACCCTGCCCTCCTGCTGGAGCAGCGCGACCACGATCTCGGCCTTCTCCGCCGAGGCGTCCGCGGTGCCCCACCGCACGAGCCGCCCGTCCCCCAGCACCAGGTCGACCTGGTCGGTGCCGCTCAGCTCGACGTGGTCGAGGAGCGCCGTGACCTCCTCGGGCAGGGCGGCGACGACGGTGACCGCCTCGCGCAGCGCGTCGGGGTCGGCCGCGAGGTCCACGTCGGCGTCGGCGCCGGTCTCGATGCGGGGCAGGTCGGCGGGTGCGCGCTTGTAGGAGCCGAACAGCACGCCCTCGACGTCGACGGCACGCAGCAGCGCGCCCCGCTCCACGACCGCGACCGGCTCCCGCTCCTGGATCGTGATGAGGACGTCGTGCGGCCACTTGCGCGTGACCTCGACGCTGCGCACCACGGCGATCGAGGCGACCCGGCGCTGGATCGCGACCAGGTCCGCGGTCGCGAGCGGCCCACCGGTGGGGACGTCGGCCGCGGCGAGCACGTCCTCGGTCGCGATGGTCTCCTCCCCCACGACGTCGACGCCCTGCACCGACAGCGCGGTGGAGAAGTAGACGGCGTAGATCCCGCCGCCGACGAGCGCGACCACGACCACGAACACCAGGACGTAGCGCCAGGTCAGCCAGCGCCGGGCCCACTGGCGGCGCACGAACCGGCGCCGGGTGCGCTCCTCGGCGCTCCGGCGCCGCCTAGCCATCCGGGGGGCCGTCCGTGGGGCCGCCCGGGGGGCCGCCCGCCAGGAGGTCGAGCACCTCCGGGCCCACCCGGGTGACGGTGCCGGCGCCCAGGGTCAGCACGAGGTCGCCGGGCCGCGCGCGGGAGACCAGCTCGGCGGCGGCCGACTCGAGCGGGGTCAGCGCGACCCGCTCGGGTGCCAGCGGGACGGCGTCCGCGACGAGGCGCGAGGTGACGGCGGGGTCGGCCTCCTCCCGGGCCAGGTACAGGTCGAGGACGACGACCTCGTCGGCCGCGCCGAGCGCCCGGCCCATCGCGGCGCCGAAGATCCGGGTGCGCGAGACCAGGTGCGGCTGGAAGGCGACGACGAGCCGGCCGTCGCCCGCGAGCAGCCGCGCCGACTGGAGGTCGCCGTCGATCTCGGTCGGGTGGTGGGCGTAGCTGTCGTAGACCCGGACGCCGCCGGCCTCGCCCTTGCGCTCCATCCGGCGGCGGGTGCCGGTGTAGGCGGCCAGGCCGCGCACCAGGTCCGCGCGCGGCAGCCCGAGGGCCTCCCCCGCGGCGAGGGCCGCCAGCGCGTCGGCGACGTAGTGGTCGCCCGGCGCCCACAGCGTGGTGCCCCCGAGGGCGGAGGTGTCGGAGGCGGTGACGCGCACGACCCGACGGCCGGCGGCCTCCTGACGGTCGGCGAGCCGGGCCGCGCCGGCGTCGTCGACGCAGCAGACGAGGAAGCCGTCGGGGTCGAGACCGTCGGCGAACTCGTCGAACGCCGCGGCGTACGCCTCGGGCGTGCCCCACTGGTCGAGGTGGTCGGCGTCGACGTTGGTCACGATGGCGGCGTACGGCTCGTAGACGAGGAAGGCGCCGTCGCTCTCGTCGGCCTCGGCCACGAAGACCTCACCGGACCCGACCGCGGCGTTGACCCCGGTGGCCGCGAGGTCGCCGCCGATGGCGTACGTCGGGTCGGCGCCGGCCGTCTGGAGGGCCACCGTCAGCAGCGAGGTCGTCGTGGTCTTGCCGTGGGTGCCGGCGACGGCCAGGACGCGGCGGCCGGCCATCACCGAGGCGAGCGCGGCCGAGCGCGGCAGGATCCGCAGCCCGCGGCGCACCGCCTCGGCGTACTCGGGGTTGGTCTCGTTGACGGCGGTGGAGACGACGAGCGTGTCGCCGGCCTCGAGGTGCCGCACGTGCGAGGCGTCGTGGCCGACCGCGACCCGTGCGCCGAGCGCGCGGAGCGCGTCGAGGGTGGGCGAGTCGGTGCCGTCGCTGCCGCTGACCTCGACGCCCCGGGCGAGCATGATCCGGGCGATGCCGGACAGGCCGGCGCCGCCGATGCCGACGAGGTGGACGCGCCCGAGCCGCTCGACCGGCTCGAGGACGTCGGGGACGGGCACCCTCACGACGCCATCACCGGCGCGCCGCCTGCGCCACGATCGCGGCGAGCCGGTCGTCGGCGTCGCGGGGGACGAGACCCGCGGCGGCCGCGCCCATCCGGGCGAGCCGGCCGGCGTCGGTGGCGAGGGCGGGCACGGTGGCCGCGACCCAGTCGGCGGTGAGGTCGGCGTCGTCGACCAGCAGCGCTCCCCCGGCCGCCACGACCGGCTCGGCGTTGCGCCTCTGCTCGCCGTTGCCGATCGGCAGCGGCACGAAGATCGACGGGATCGCGCTGGCCGCGGCCTCGACGACGCTCGACGCGCCGCCGCGGCAGATCATCAGGTCGGCGGCGGCGAGGGCGAGGTCCATCCGGTCGACGAACGGGACCACGACGTACGGCACGCCGGTCGCCTCGGGGGCGGCCTCGCCCTTCGGGCCGACGACGTGCAGCACCTGCACGCCGGCGTCGCCGAGGGCGCGGGCCGCACCGGCGACGGCCTGGTTGAGCCGGCGCGCGCCCTGGGAGCCGCCGGTCACGACCAGCGTCGGCCGGTCGGCGTCGAGGCCGAAGAACGCCAGCGCCTCGGCCCGCAGCGCGGGACGGTCGAGCTGGGAGATCATCCGCCGGATCGGCAGGCCGACGTACTCGGCGTTCTTGAGCGGGGTGTCGGGGAAGCTGACCGCGACCCGCGTCGCGACCCGGGCGCCGGCCCGGTTGGCCAGCCCGGGGACGGCGTTCTGCTCGTGGACGACGAGCGGGATCCTGCGGCGCCGGGCGGCGAGGTAGGCCGGCATCGAGACGTAGCCGCCGTAGCCGACGACCACGTCGGGCTGCAGCCGGTCGATGATCGCCAGGGTCTCGCGGACGGCGCCGCGCAGCCGGCCCGGGACGCGGAGGAGGTCGGCGTTGGGACGGCGCGGCATCGGCACCGGCGCGATCAGCTCGAGCGGGTAGCCCGCCTCGGGCACCACGCGGTTCTCGAGGCCACGCGGCGTGCCGAGGCAGGTGACCACGACGTCGGGGTCGAGCCGGCGCAGGGCGTCGGCGGTCGCGAGCAGGGGCGAGGTGTGGCCGGCGGTGCCACCACCAGCGAGAAGGACGCGCATCACAGGAGCCAAAACTAGTCGGGTCAGCGTCGCGCCGAGACCCCGGCCGAGCGGATCTTCCTGCGCTGGGCGAGGGCCCGGGCGGCGGCGGGCTCGCGGCGGGCGAACCCGACGAGCAGGCCGAGCGCGGTCAGGGTGGGCAGCAGGCTGGAGCCGCCGTAGGAGACGAGCGGGAGCGGGATGCCGATGACCGGGAGCAGCGCGAGCACCATGCCGACGTTGATCGTCGCCTGGCCGATCAACCACACCACGATCCCGAAGGAGGCGTAGCGCACGAACGGGTCGGCGGTGTGCCGGGCGATGCGCAGCGCGGCGAAGGCGATGGTGACGAAGAGCCCGACGACCAGCAGGGTGCCGACCAGGCCGAGCTCCTCACCGAGGACGGCGAAGATGTAGTCGGTGTGGGCCTCGGGGAGCGAGCCCCACTTCTGCTGGCTGGCCCCGATCCCCTGGCCGAACAGGCCGCCGGAGGAGATGGCGTACAGCCCGTGGGCAGGCTGCCACCCGGAGCCGTGGAAGTCCTGGAACGGGTCGACGAAGTTGGTGATCCGTCCGAGCCGCTCGGCGTCGGTCGCGGCCATCGCGAGCGCACCCACGGCGATCGGCATGGTGGCCAGCAGGAACAGCCGCATCGGCGCGCCGACGACCCACAGCATGCCGGCGAGGATCGAGACGAACACGAGCGCCGTCCCGAGGTCGCGGCCGACGACGACCAGCAGCGTCGCCAGGAGCATCCCGGGCACCACCGGCACCAGGATCTCGTGGACCCGGCCGAGGCGACGCTCCTTGTTGGCGTAGATGTGGGCGGCCCAGATGATGAGGGAGAACTTGGCGATCTCGGACGGCTGGATCTGCAGGGGCCCGAGCGCGAGCCAGTTCCTGTTGCCGTTGATCTCCTCGCCGAAGATCGCCGTCGCCACCAGCAGCACCAGCGACAGCGAGAACGCCGGGTAGGTGAGGCGGCGGACCCACTGGTTGGGCACCCGGCTGGCCAGGAACGCCGCGGGCACGCCCACCACGACCCAGGTCAGCTGGCGCAGCACGACGGTGTAGGAGTTGCCGGTGCTGCGGTACGAGGCGACGCTCGAGGCGCTCAGCACCATGATCAGGCCGATGGTGAGCAGCAGCGCCGCGGCCCCGAGCAGCAGGTAGTAGGTCGTGAGCGGCCGGTCGAGGGCGTCGCGCAGCGCGGCGGTCCAGGCGCGCGGACGGGGACGTGGCACGGAGAGCCGGCGGGAGCGCTCGGGGGTCGCGGTGGTCACCCGGTCGTCTCCTGTCCTGCTACGGGGAAGTCTGCTCTCGGACCGCTGCGGCGAACAGGTCGCCCCGGGCGGCGTAGTCGGTGAACTGGTCCTGCGAGGCACAACCCGGTGCCAGGAGCACCGTGTCGCCGGGGACGGCCAGGTCGGCAGCCGCCTCGACCACGCGCCGCATCAGCTCCGGTCCGCCGTCTACGGAGCCAGTCTCACCGCCCTCGATCACGATCACCCGCACATCGGGTGCGTGTCGCGAAAGCGCGGCGGCGATCACGTCGCGGTCGCGCCCGATGAGGACGACGGCCCGCAGCCGCGAGGCGACCGACCGCACCAGCTCGTCGAACGCCGCCCCCTTGGCCAGGCCACCGGCCACCCACACCACGGGGTCGTAGGCCTGGAGCGAGGACTGGGCGGCGTGCGGGTTGGTGGCCTTCGAGTCGTCGACCCACGTGACGCCCCCGTGCGTGGCGACGACGGCGATCCGGTGCCCGTCGAGCCGGAAGGACCGCAGTCCCTCCCCCACGTCGGCGCGGCTCACGCCGTGGGCCCGGGCCAGTGCGGCCGCGGCCAGCGCGTTCGCGACCACGTGCGGCGCCGGGTCACCGCCCGCGGGTGCGAGGTCCGCCAGGGTGCACAGCTCGGCGGCGCTGGTCGCGCGCTCGGCGATGAAGGCGCGGTCGACCAGGATGTCCTCGACCAGGCCGAGCATCCCGACCGCCGGCATGCCGAGGGTGAACCCGACCGCCCGGGCGCCCTCCACGACGTCGGCCTCGCGCACCAGCGCCTCGGTACCGGGGTCGTTGACGTTGTAGACGCAGGCGCGCTGCACGTGCTGGAAGATCCGGCCCTTGTCGGCGGCGTACCGGTCCATCCCGCCCGCGGCTCCGGGCCCCACGGCGTCGTACCAGTCCAGGTGGTCCTCGGCGAGGTTGAGGACGGCGGCCGCCTGGGCGCTCATCGTCTGGGTGTAGTGCAGCTGGAAGCTGGACAGCTCGACGGCGAAGACGTCGTACGGCGCCGGGTCCATCACCGCCTCCACGATCGGCAGCCCGACGTTGCCGGCCGCGACGCTGCGCAGACCCGCGGCCCGCAGGATGCTGTCGAGCATCTGGGTGGTCGTCGTCTTGCCGTTGGTGCCGGTGACGCAGAGCCACGGGGCCGGCTCGCCACTCGGGCCCGGGGCGCGCAGCCGCCAGGCCAGCTCGACCTCGCCCCACACCGGGACGCCGCGTGCGGCGGCCTGGGCGAGCAGGGCCGAGTCGGGTCGGAAGCCCGGCGAGGTGACGACGAGGTCGACGTCGTCGGGCAGCGTCGCGGTGGCCCCGGTGTGGATGTCGACGCGGGCACCGAGCACCTCGAGGAGCTCGGCCTTCTCGAGCTGGGCGGCGGTGGCCCGCTCGGCCAGCGCCGTGACGCTCGCCCCGAGGTGGGTGAGGTTGTCGGCGGCGGCGAAGCCGGAGACGCCGAACCCCGCGACCACCGCCCGGACGCCGTCCCAGGGGGTGTCGCGGCCGAGGCCGTCGAGCCGGTCGGCTCCTGCTCCACTCATCGCCCGGTCCCCCGGGTCGCCGGCGCGGGGCGACGTGTCGTGACGCTCACAGCCGCGCGACCCACTCGGCGTAGAAGATGCCGAGCCCGGTCGCCACGAAGAGGCCGGTGATGATCCAGAACCGGACGACCACGGTGACCTGCTCCCACCCGAGCATCTCGAAGTGGTGGTGCAGCGGCGCCATCCGGAAGACGCGGTGCTGGGCCTCGACGCGGAAGACCTTGCGGAACAACGCGCTCTTGCGGCTGGCCTTGAAGACGGTGGTCTGGATCATCGAGGAGAGCGTGATCAGCACGAACAGGCCGCCGAGGATCACGAGCAGCAGCTCGGTGCGGGTCAGGATGGCGAAGCCGGCGAGCGCGCCGCCGAGGCCGAGCGAGCCGGTGTCGCCCATGAAGATGGCGGCCGGGGAGGCGTTCCACCAGAGGAAGCCGAAGCAGGCGCCGGTGATCGCGGCCGCGATGATCGCCAGGTCGAGCGGGTCGCGGACGTCGTAGCACTGGCCGCCGGGACTGTTCTCGCAGGACTGGCTGCTCTGCCAGATGTTCACCAGCATGTAGGCGCCGAAGACCATCACGCACGCGCCGGTGGCGAGCCCGTCGAGCCCGTCGGTGAGGTTCACCGCGTTGCTGGTGCCGGTGACGATGACCCAGATGAGCAGGACGGCCAGGATCGGCGGGAGCACCAGCCAGTCGATCTCGCGCAGGAACGAGATCTTCTCCGAGGCCGGCGTGTTGCTGCGGTCGTCCTCGAGCCACGGCGAGAGCGCGAGCGCGCCGAAGATCACCGCGACGAGGGTCTGGCCGACGATCTTGGCCTTGCTGCGCAGGCCGAGGCTGCGCTGCTTGTAGATCTTGATGAAGTCGTCGAGGAACCCGACCAGCCCGCAGCCGACGAAGAGGAAGATCAGCAGCAGCCCGGAGGCCGAGGGCGTCGTCAGGGTGATCAGGTTGGCGGCGAAGTAGGCGATGACGGTGGCGCCGATGATGACGACGCCGCCCATCGTCGGGGTGCCGCGCTTGGTGTGGTGGGAGGTCGGCCCGTCGTCGCGGATCTCCTGGCCGTAGCCGAGCTTGGTGAACTGGCGGATCGCGACCCGCGTGCCGAGCAACGAGATCAGCAGCGCGAGGCCACCGCCGAGGAGGATCGCTCTCATCGGGGCGTGTCTCCTCCGTTCTGGGGGGGCGAGCCGGCCAGCAGGTCGGATGCGATGTGCTCCAGGGCGGCTGCCCGGGAGGCCTTGACGAGGACGACGTCGTCGGCGTCCGCATTCTTCCGCACCCAGGCCGCGGCGTCGTCACGCCCCGCCGTGAGGACCACCTCCGGCACCCCGACGGCGCGGGCACCGTCGGCGACCCGGCCCGCGGCCTCCCCCACGACGACCACGACGTCGACGCCGGCGGCGGCCTCGCCCACCTCGCGGTGGCCGCTGTCGTGCTCGGACCCGAGCTCCTTCATCTCCCCGAGGACGGCGATCGTGCGTCCGGCGCGGTCGCGGCCGAGCGCCCGGACGGCGTCCAGCGCGGCGCGCATCGAGGCCGGGTTGGCGTTGTAGGCGTCGTTGAGCACCAGCAGTCCGTCGGCGCGCTCGGTGAGCTCCATCCGCCAGCGCGACACGGCCTCGGCCGACCCGAGGCGGTCGGCGACGACGGCGAGCCCGCGCCCGGCGGCCAGCGCCATCGCGGCCGCGGCGGCGGCGTTGGCGACCTGGTGGGCGCCGGTCTGGCGCAGCGCGACGGGGACCCACACCCCGTCGTGGCCGAGGTCGAACCGGGCTCGGCCCAGCCCGTCGAAGGTGACGTCGCGCCAGCGCACGTCGGCGTCCCGGCCGAACGTCAGCACCGGGGCCCGGGTGCGCGCGGCCATCGCCGCGACCCGCGGGTCGTCGGCGTTGAGGACGGCGACCCCGGTCGCGTCGAGCGCCTCGACGAGCTCCCCCTTCGCCGCGGCGATCGCGTCGACCCCGCCGAACTCGCCCACGTGGGCGGTCCCGACGTTCAGCACGGCGGCGATGCTCGGCGGGGCGATCTCGCACAGGTAGGCGAGGTGGCCGATCCCGCGCGCGCCCATCTCGAGCACGAGGAACTCGGTGGACTCCTCGGCGCGCAGCACCGTCAGGGGCACGCCGAGCTCGTTGTTCTGGTTGGCGCGGGTCGCGACCGCGCCGTCGCCCAGCACGTGGGCGAGGTAGTCCTTGGTGCCGGTCTTGCCCTGCGACCCGGTCATCGCGAGCACCGGGACCTCGAGGGTGCCGACCGTCAGCGCGGCCAACCGCCCGAGCGCGACCGTCACGTCGTCGACGACCACGGTGGGGGCGTCGGTCGGTCGGCTGCCGAGCACGGCGTGGGCGCCGGCGGCGTACCGGTGGCCGTCGACGTGCTCGCCCGCGATCGCGACGAACAGGCCTCCGGGCACCGCCTCGCGGCTGTCGAGGTAGGCGGCGCCGGTGACGTGCACGTTGGCTCCGTGGAGCTCGCCGCGGACGATCGAGGAGATCTCGCTCAGGGGAAGGTGGATCACGGACGCGCCTCCAGGACCTCGCGGGCGACGACCCGGTCGTCGAAGTCGTGCACCACGCCGTCGACCTCCTGGCCGGTCTCGTGGCCCTTGCCGGCGACCAGGACGACGTCGCCGGGGCGCGCGAGCCCGAGCGCGTGCTCGATGGCGGCGCGCCGGTCGCCGACCTCGACGACCCGCCCCGGCTGCGCGCGGTGCTCGGCGGCGACCCCGGCGAGCACGGCGGACCGGATCGTGGCGGGGTCCTCGGTGCGGGGGTTGTCGTCGGTGACCACGAGGACGTCGGCCAGCCGCGCGGCGATCTCGCCCATGATCGGTCGCTTGCCGGGGTCGCGGTCGCCGCCGGCGCCGAGCACCACGACGACCCGGCCGCCCCCGGCCTCCGCGAGCGGGCGCAGGGTCGCGACGGCGGCCTCGACCGCGTCCGGCTTGTGGGCGTAGTCGACGACGACGAGGAAGTCCTGACCGGCCTCGACCCGCTCGAGCCGACCGGGCACGCCACCGGAGCGACGGATCGCCGCGGCGACCGCACCGGGGTCGAAGCCGGCCTCTGCGGCGGCCGCGACGGCTGCGAGGGTGTTGGCGACGTTGAAGGCGCCCGGGAGCGGGACGCCGGCCTCGACGCGGACGCCGTCGGGCCCGAGCACGGTGAACGTCGACCCCTCCCGCTCCGACGCGACGTCGACCGCGCGCCAGTCGGCACCCGGGTCGCTCATCGAGAACGTGCGGACGGGCACCGACACCTCGCCGCGGAGTCGTCGGCCGTGCTCGTCGTCGAGGTTGACCAGCGCGAGCCGGGCCCGCTCGGGGGCGAAGAGGGACGCCTTGGCGCGGTAGTAGTCCTCGACGTCGGCGTGGAAGTCGAGGTGGTCGCGACCCAGGTTGAGGAAGACCGCGACGTCGAACACGACGCCGTCGACACGACCCATCACCAGCGCGTGGCTGGACACCTCCATGGCGCAGGCCTCGACGCCGCGCTCGCGCATGACGGCGAAGAGCCCGTGCAGGTCGGGGGCCTCGGGCGTGGTGAGGCTCGTCGGCACGTCGACGCCGTCGATCCGGGTGCCGACGGTGCCGACCACGGCCGCGCGGGTGCCCGAGCCCTGCAGCCCGGCCTCGGCGAGCCGCGTCGTCGTCGTCTTGCCCTGGGTGCCGGTGACGCCGATCATCCGCATCGACGAGGCAGGGTCGCCGTGGAGCCGCGCGGCGAGGCCGCCGAGCACGGCACGGGGGTCGTCGACCACGAGCACCGGGACCCCGGTCCCGCTCGCCGCGGCGACCGCGGCGCCGGCCGGGTCGGTGAGGACGGCGACGGCGCCGGACCCCACGGCGGCGGGGGCGAAGTCGATCCCGTGCACCCGGGCCCCGGGCAGGGCGGCGTACAGGTCGCCGGGGGCGACGCGCTTCGACGACAGCGTCAGACCGGTCACCGCGACACCCCGCGCACCGTCGGGGACCGTCGCACCCAGCCAGGCCGCGACGTCGTCCAGGGGCGTCGTGGTGGGGGTGCGGGGGCGGGTGGGCGGGAGCCCGGACTTGTCGGTGGACATCGGTCCACCATCCTCACCCATCACCACTCGACGGGCAGCCGCGAGGGTGGTGTGCCGGTGGGCGCCACCGCGTAGCGACGCAGCGCGTAGCCCATGATCTGGGAGAACGCCGGGCCGGCGACCGAGCCGCCGCCCTCGCCGTTGCGGGGGTTCTGGACGACGACGTAGATGGTGAAGCGCGGGTCGTCGGCGGGGGCGAAGCCGCCGAAGGAGACCGTGAAGGTGCCGTCGTAGCCGTCCTTGCCGGCACGCTGGGCCGTGCCGGTCTTGCCGGCCACCCGGTAGCCCGGGACGGCGGCCCCCGGCGCGACGCCGACGTCGGGGTCGACGACGCGCTCCATCATGAGCGCGGTCTGGCGCGCGGCCTCCTCGCTGACCACGCGCTGCTTGGTCGCCGCGCCGGTGCCGACCTCCGTGCCGTCGTCGAGGGTGGCGGTGCCGCGGACCACGCTGGGCTCGACGTGCACCCCGCCGTTGGCGATGGTGTTGACCGCGCTGGCCATCTGCAGGGCGTTGACCGAGTAGGACTGGCCGAAGGCGATCCGGTCGCCGGTCTGGCTGGTCCAGTCGTTGCCGGCCGGCAGGATGCCCTTGGTCTCGCCGCTGATGCCGACGTTGGTGCGCTTGCCGAGGCCGAAGGCCGACAGGTAGCGGCGCAGCTGGCCCGGCTCGAACTCGTCGGCGGCCATCACGGTGCCGATGTTGGAGGACTTCGCCAGGATCCCGGCCAGGGTCAGCTTGATCCACCCGTGGTCGAAGTAGTCGCCGATCGGGCGGTCCTGGCGCATCAGCTGCGGCGGGACGTTGAACTTCGTGCGCGGCGTGACCTTGCCGGCGTCGATCAGCCCGGCCACGGTCAGCACCTTCGACACCGACCCGGGCTCGTAGACGTCGGTGAGCGCACGGGAGTTGTAGTTGGCCTCCGGCGACAGCTCGGGGTGCTCGGCGTCGTACGTCGGGTAGTCGGCGAGCGCCAGGAGCTCACCGGTCTGGCGGTCCAGGACGACCGCGGAGCCCGAGTCGGCCCGCGCGCCCGTCACCGTATCGGCGAGGACCTCCTGGACGTACCACTGCAGGTCACGGTCGATCGTGGTCGTCAGGTCGGCGCCGTCGCGGGCCTCGTCGACGGTGTTGTCGCCCAGGGGGATCCGGGCGCCGCCACTCCCCGTCTGGTAGCGGGCCTCGCCGTCGTGGCCGGAGAGCCAGGTGTTGAAGGAGTTCTCGAGACCGGCGAGCGGCTGGGCGGCGCCGTCCTTGTCGGGCGTGCCGAGGAAGCCGACCAGGTTGGCCGCGACGTCGCGCGACGGGTAGACCCGCACCGGGTCGTCGCGCAGCTCGAGGCCGAGGAAGCCCTGCTCCTTCGCCGCGGCGACCACGTCGCGGGCCTCGGCGGCCGGCACCTGGCGCGCGAGGTACTGGAACCGGCTGTCGCGGGCCTGGAGCCGCTCGAGGGTGACGAAGTAGTCGAGGTCGAGCCGCTTGGACAGGAACGTCGCGAGCTCGGGTGCGTCCTGGGCGGTGAGGGAGGGGTCGGCGACGACCATCAGGCCGTCGATCGAGCCGGCGAGCGGCACGCCGTCGCGGTCGAGGATGTCGCCGCGCTCGGCCGGCAGCACGACGCTGACCTGGCCCTCGGCGGCCGCCATCGCGGCGTACTGCTGCGGGTCGATGCCCTGCAGCTGCACCAGGCGGGCGGCGAAGACCGACATCACCATCGCGATCGCCACGAAGCCGATGCGGAGCCGGACCGTGGAGGACCCGCGCCCGCTGCCGCGCGGGCGGCTCCGGGGGCGAGACGACACGGGCGTCCTCCTGATGCTGGGCCTGGTGCTGGGCCTGGCGCTGGGGCGTGGGGCGGGGCGCTTGCGGGGCCCGGTGCCGGGCCGGTTGCTCGTGCCCACTATCGGACGCCGCCCTGCCCGCGCCCGGACGACGCGCCGGGGCACGGCCCCGGGACCGCCGCGGTCGGCCTGCCCGTGACGGCGCCGGTCTCGACGTCGAGGAAGGTCGCCGACGGCGCGGCGACCATGCCCAGCGCGCACGCCTGGGCGGCGAGGTTCGTCGGGTTGCGGAGCTCGTCGATCTGGGTGGTGAGCGCCTGCTGGCGCGCGGCCAGCACGCTGGCCTCGTCCTCGAGCCGTGCCGCCGTGAACGAGGCCTGCTGCATCGAGGTGTTGAAGAGGAGGAGGCCGACGACGCCGGCGAGGAGGAGCACGCTCACCAGCGTCACGAACGGCACCTTCGGGGCCCGGCTGCGCAGCCGGGGCACGACGGCGAGCCGGGCGCGATCGGCCGCGCCGCCGCGGGCCAGGGCCCGCGGCAGCGGCCGCACACCCGTCCGCCGGGCTGTCGGGATCGTCAGGCTGCTCATCGGGCTGCTCATCGGTGTGCCTTTCCGTTCCACGGATCGCGCGGGTTGCTCGGGCGGGTGCGCTCGACGGCCCGCAGACGGACCGAGGCGGCGCGAGGGTTGGCGTCGATCTCGCCGGCGTCGGCCTTCTCCGCGCCGCGGGTGACCAGGCGGAAGGCGGGCTCGCTGCCCTCCGGCACGAAGGGCAGGTCCGGTGGCACCTCGCTGCGGGTGACCGCGACGAAGGCCTGCTTGACCAGGCGGTCCTCGAGCGAGTGGTAGGCCTCGACGACCACGCGGCCGCCGACCGTCAGGGCCTCGATCGCCGCCGGCAGCGCGCGGCGGAGCACGGCCAGCTCGTCGTTGACCTCCATCCGCAGGGCCTGGAAGGTGCGCTTGGCGGGGTGGCCGCCGGTGCGTCGCGCCGGCGCCGGGATCTCGGCGTACAGCAGCTCGACGAGGGCGGCGCTGGTGACGAACGGGGCGCTCTCGCGCTGCCGCACGATCGCGCCGGCGATCTTGCGGGCGAACTTCTCCTCGCCGTAGTCGCGCAGCACCCGGGTCAGCTCGGCGGCGCTGTAGGTGTTGAGGACGTCGGCCGCGGTCGGCCCGCCGCTGCGGCCGGTGCCGTCCATCCGCATGTCGAGGGGGGCGTCGACGGCGTAGGCGAAGCCACGCTCGGCGACGTCGAGCTGCATGGAGGAGACCCCGAGGTCGAACAGCACGCCGTCGACCCCGCCGTCGGTCCGGCCGCGGCGGTCGAGGCCGAGGTCGGCGACGACGTCGGGGATCTCGTCGTAGGTCGCGTGCACCCCGGTGAAGCGGTCGCCGTACGGCGCCAGGCGCGCGCCGGCCAGGGCCAGGGCGTCCGGGTCGCGGTCGATCCCGACGACGCGGGCGAGCGGGCAGCGGGCCAGGACCGCCTCGGTGTGGCCGCCGAGGCCGAGGGTGGCGTCGACCAGGACCGTCGGGCCGCCGGCGGCGCCCTCCCGGTCGAGTGCGGGCCGCAGCAGGTCCACGACCCGGTCGAGGAGCACCGGGTCGTGCTGGGGGCGGTTCACGTCAGCGTCCCAGCCCGGCCAGCAGGAGGAGGGCCACGGCACACGTCAGCGACATCCCCAGCGAGAACGCCATCAGGACCGCGGCGTCGCGGGCCTGCTGGCGGACCCGCGGCGGCGCGGGTGCGGGTGTGACGCTCATCGGTTCGACCCCAGAGACGTTGGTGGGTTGCTGAGTGGTGCCTGGTGGTGCGTGGTGGTGCGTGGTGGTGCGTGGTCGTGCGTGGTGGTGCGGTGGAGCCGCAGGGCCAGGTCCCGAGCCCGCCTCCTCCCGCTTCGCGAGCGAGCGTGCGAAGTCACGGGGAAGGTGTGCCTTCTGGAACCGGGGAAGGTGCCCCAGATGGCAGCGCGGAGGGAGCGGGCCAGAGACCTCGTCCTGCGGATCCGTTGTGCAGTTGAGTCGTGCGGGGCGGTGCGGTCGTGCGGGGCGGTGCGGTCGTGCGGGGCGGTGCGGTCGTGCGGGGCGGTGCGGTCGTGCGGGGTGGAGCGGTGGTGCGGGGTGGAGCGTGCGGGGCTACTCGCCCTCGTCGAGGTCGGAGAACTTCTGGATCTCGGCGGCCTGGTAGTCCTCCCAGGCGGTCGGGTTCCAGATCTCGAGGCGGTTGCGGACGCCGATGACGACCACGTCCTTCTCGAGCCCGGCGTACTCCCGCAGACCGGCGGAGATGGAGACGCGGCCCTGCTTGTCGGGCACCACCTCGTCGCCACCGGAGAAGAACATCCGCTGGTAGCCGCGGGCTGCCTTGTCGGTCATGGAGCGCTCGGCGGCCCGGTCGGCCTCCACGTCGAAGACGTCGGGGGGCCAGACGACGAGGCAGTGCTCCTGACCCTGCGTCACCACGACCCCCTCGGCCAGTCGGTCCCTGAACTTGGCGGGGAGGAAGAGGCGTCCCTTCTCGTCCAGCCTCGGTCGGTACGTGCCCATGAAACGCATCGGGCACCTCCTGCCTCAGCCTCGAGACACCACCGGCATCCCCGCTTGCTCCACTTTCCCCCACCTTACGCCACTTTCCCCCACGGTCAACCACATCCGCCCCCTTTCCCCCACCGCGCTCCACCGCGCTCCCCCGCCCTCCCTCGCGCCCACCTGCGCTCCCCCGCCCCCGCTCGGCGGGACGAGGTGGACCTCGGGCGGTCGCAGGACGGGCCGACCGACGGCGTAAGTTGCGCCCACGCCCTACGGTGGTCAGCGACGCGCGTCCAGGACGCGTGGGCACTGCCCGGACACGGAAGGACCTGGACAGGTGGAGCACGTGGATCAGAGGCAGGCGGGCATGGCCGGCGCAGGCTCGGCGGGCGACCTCGACACGCTCGCGCGGGTCGTGGGACGGATCCGCGGCAACATCGAACGGGTCATCGAGGGCAAGCCGGACGTCGTCCAGTCGGCCCTCGTCGTCCTGCTGGCCGAGGGCCACCTCCTCATCGAGGACGTGCCGGGCGTCGGCAAGACGATGCTGAGCAAGGCGCTGGCCCGCAGCATCGACTGCTCGGTGCGACGCATCCAGTTCACGCCCGACCTGCTGCCGTCCGACGTCACCGGCGTGTCGGTGTTCAACCAGAACACCCGCGAGTTCGAGTTCCGCCCCGGTGGCGTGTTCGCCAACATCGTGGTCGGCGACGAGATCAACCGGGCCTCGCCCAAGACCCAGTCGGCGCTCCTGGAGTGCATGGAGGAGCGCCAGGTCACCGTCGACAACAACACCTACCAGCTCGAGACGCCGTTCATGGTCATCGCGACCCAGAACCCGATCGAGATGGAGGGCACCTACGCCCTGCCCGAGGCCCAGCGCGACCGCTTCATGGCGCGGGTCTCGATCGGCTACCCCGTCGAGGCCGCGGAGATCGCGATGCTCGACAGCCACACCTTCGCCCGCCCGCTCGACGACCTCGAGCCGGTCGCCGACGCCGGCGAGATCCGCAAGCTGGCCGCCATCGTCGGTCAGGTCTACGTCGCCCCGGCGGTCCAGCAGTACGTCGTCTCGATCACCGGCGCCACCCGCCGCAGCAACGACCTCGTCCTCGGCGCGTCGCCGCGAGCCACGCTCCACCTGGTGCGCGCGGCCAAGGCCCAGGCCGCCATCGAGGGCCGCGACTACGTGCTGCCCGACGACATCCAGCGACTTGCACAGCCCGTCCTCGCCCACCGCCTGCTGCCGAGCGTCGAGGCCGCCATGGGGGGCCGCACCACGCAGGCCATCCTCGACGGGATCCTCGCCGGCGTCCCGGTGCCGAGCCCGCAGGGCGGCGCGGCACCCGTCCCCCACCGTGCGTGAGGCGTTCGCCGGGCTGACCGTCCGCGGACGGGCGTTCCTGGCCGCCGGGATCACCGCGATCGTGTGCGCGGTGCTCCTCGGGCAGCCGGCGCTGACCCGCGTCGGCGTCCTGGTGGTCGCCCTGCCCGTCGTCACCGCCGTGGTGCTCGGCCGCTCGCGCTACCGCCTCGCCCTGGTCCGCACCGTGACCCCCCAGCTGGTCTCCGCGGGTCAGCCGGCGCGCGTGCACCTCGCGCTGACCAACGAGGGCCGGACGCCGAGCGGCGTCCTCATGCTCGAGGACCACGTGCCCTACGTCCTGGGCACCCGGCCGCGCTTCGTGCTCGACGGCATCGGGCACGGGTGGCGTCGCCAGGTCGCCTACCAGGTGCGCTCCGACGTGCGCGGACGCTTCGAGATCGGTCCGATGACGGTCCGGGTCGGCGACGGCTTCGGCCTGGTCGAGCTCGGCCGGGCGTTCCGGATGACGGTCCCGCTCATCGTCACCCCCCGCACCGTGCCGCTGCCGGCCATCCCGCTCGGCGGTGGCTGGACCGGCTCGGGCGACAACCGCCCGCGCGCCTTCGCGATCGGCTCCGCCGAGGACGTCACCGTCCGCGACTACCGCCAGGGCGACGACCTGCGGCGCGTCCACTGGCGCAGCTCGGCGAAGACCGGCGAGCTGATGGTGCGCCGCGAGGAGCAGCCGTGGCAGTCCCGGGCCACGATCCTGCTCGACAACCGCCTCGTCGCCCACCGTGGGCAGGGCGTCGCGTCGTCCCTCGAGGCCGCGGTGTCGGCGGCCGCGTCGATCGCGCTGCACCTGAGCCACCGGGGCTTCCAGGTGCGCCTGGTGACCGCCGCCGGGGAGGACTCCGGCGGCCCGTCGCTGTCGCAGTGGCACTCCCGCGACGCCGACCTCAACGTCCGCCCGCTGCTCGAGGCGCTGGCGGTCGTCGAGCTCGACTCGCGCGACCGGCTCGACACGTCGTGGATGGGCGAGGCCGCGCACGGCGGGCTCACCGTCGCCGTCCTCGGCTCCGTCGACCAGCGTGACGGCCCCGCGCTGCGCCGCATCGTCCACCACACCGCCTCGGCCCTGGCTGTCGCGCTCGACGTCGACGCCTGGTCCGGTCCCTTCGTCGACACCGCGAGCGCCGCGCCGTTCCTCGCCGGCTCCGGGTGGCGAGCGGTCTCCCTCGGTCCGCGCGACCGGCTCGAGGCGGTCTGGGAGGACCTGGGCCGCAGCTCGGCGCGCGGCGCCTCCCGACTGCGGACCGCGGCGGTGCCGTCGTGACCATCGCACCCGTGCAGGACCGCCTGCAGGCCGGGTCGCCGGCGCCGCGCCGCGCGTGGGGTCGCGAGCGGGCCGCGCTCGGGGTCCACCTGCGCTTCGCCGCAGTCACGGCCGCGACCACGTGGATCGCGATGTGGTCGTGGCGCGGCTTCAGCGACGTCCCCGCCCGGTTCATCGGACCGCTCCTCCTCGTGGCGCTGACCGTCGGCGCCACCGGCGCCGTCGCCCGGTGGCGCCGCCTCCCGGCGGCCCTCGTGGTGCTCCTCCAGGCCCTCACCGGCCTCGCCGTGGTGTGCCTGCACGTCGGCGGCCGGCCCTACCCCGGGCACGCGTTCTGGGACGGGCTCGCGCGGGCGGTCGACGACGCCAACACCTACGCACCCCCGGTCCCGGTCACCAGCACGATCGACGTCAACCCCCTGCTCCTGGTCTCGGGCCTGGTCGCCCTGGTGCTCGTGGACCTGTGCGCCGCGACCCTGCACCGCGCTCCGCTGGCCGGGCTGCCCCTCCTCACCGTCTACAGCGTGCCGGTGAGCCTGCTCGGCGGTGGGCTGTCGTGGTGGATCTTCGCCCTCACCGCGGGCGGCTTCCTCTTCATGCTGTTCCTCCAGGAGGAGGAGCACCTGAGTCGCTGGGGCCGCTCGCTCGACGGGTCCGGCGCACCCGTGCGGCGGCTCAGCGACTCGATGCGCGCCAGCGCCTTCGGCATCGGGGCCGCGGCCACCGCGGCCGCCGTGCTGGTCCCGCTGGCCGTGCCGACCTTCGACTTCTCGATCTTCGACACCGGACCGGGTGGCGACGGCGACGGCGACATCGAGATCACCAACCCGATGGCCGACCTGCGTCGCGACCTCGTGCGCGGCGACGACATCGACCTCATCACCGTCCGCACCGACGACCCGAGCCCCGACCACCTGCGGATCTCGGTGCTCAACCGCTTCACCAACAACGAGTGGAGCGCCGGCGACCGCGACGTCCCGACCTCCAACCTGGCCCAGGGCGAGCTCCCCCTGCTCGAGGGCGTGGAGAGCTCGGTGGCGACCGAGGTCGCGACCTACGACTACGACGTCGAGATCACCGACGAGCTGGAGTCGAAGTGGCTGCCGACCCAGGCCCCGATCAACCGGATCGTGGCCGACGGCGACTGGCGCTGGGACCCCTCGACGATGGACTTCCTCGCCAGCGACGAGGACCTGACCACGGCCGGGATGGGCTACGACATGACGGCCGTCGAGCTCGCCTACGACGAGAACCGGCTGCTGTCGCTCGACGCCAACGCCGAGGCCGTCTCCGACGAGCTCACCGAGCTGCCCGACGACTTCTCCTCGGTGGAGGTCCTCGACGAGAGCGGCACCACCTCGGTCGCCACCCTCGCCCGGCGGGTCACCACCGGCAGCACCAGCGACTTCGAGGCCGCCGTCCTGCTCCAGCAGTGGTTCCGCCGCGACGGCGGCTTCACCTACGACGACTCGCCCGACACCACGCGGGTCGGCACCGACGAGCTGGCGTCGTTCCTCTCGGTCGGGGAGGGCGGCCGGACCGGCTACTGCGAGCAGTACTCCGCAGCGATGGGCGTGATGGCCCGCACCCTCGGGATCCCCGCCCGCGTCGCCGTCGGCTTCCTGCAGCCCGACGGCCCCGAGCAGACGGGCGAGGAGGACACCTACGTCTACAGCGCCCACGACCTCCACGCCTGGGTCGAGCTCTACTTCCCCGGCGCCGGCTGGGTCCTCTTCGACCCCACCCCGCCGCAGCGGGTCGACCAGTCGACGCTGCCGGACTACACCAACGCCGCGATCGAGCCGGCCCCCGTCCCGTCGGTGACCCAGGTGCCCGAGGAGACCCGGCCCACCACGACGCGCCCGCCCGAGCCGCCCGCGACCACCACCGACCAGCCCGACCAGCAGACGGCCGACGACACCGCGGCCGGTGGCTCCGGCGTCCCGTGGGGATGGCTGCTCCTCGGACTCGTCGTGGTCGTCGCCCTGGTGCTGCTGGTGCGCCTGCCCCGCCTGCTGCGCAGCCGCCAGCGCGCACGCCGGCAGGCGGCCGGTCCCGAGGCCGCCTGGGCCGAGCTGCGGGCCACCGCCCTCGACCTCGGCCGCCGCTGGCCGGAGGGCCGCTCCCCCCGCGAGACCGCCGCCGCCGTCACCGACTGGTTCGGCGCACCGAGCGCGCCCGACACCGCGGGCACTGGCACTCAGGACACCCCGGGCACCGACGAGCGCCCCGCGCACGGGCCCGGGGTCGCACCCGAGGCCGAGGCCGCCCTGGCCCGGATCGTCGCGCAGGTCGAGCGGTCGCGCTACGCCCGCCACCACGACGTCGAAGCCGGCTCGTCCGACGACGACGTGCAGACCTGCGCCGCCGCCCTCGCGCTCGGCGCGACCCCACGCGCCCGCCGACGCGCCACCTGGCTCCCGGTGTCGGCGTTCCAGCGCGGGGCGCGCGGCGAGGCCGCCGCGGCCCCCGACAGCAGCGACGAGCGCGGCCGTCGCGTCGAGCACATCTGACTCTCAGCCGAGCCCCGGCGAGGGCCCACCCGGAGGCTGAGCTAGCGAGCGCCGCCGCCCCAGCCGGAGGTCGAGCAAGCGAGCGCCAGCGAGCGCCGACGAGACCCCGGACGCCGACGGCTACGTCATCGGCGGCGTCGGCCTCGGAGGGCCGGAGGTCCCGACACGCGGGTCGCGACCTCGTTCCTCAGCCGCCCCGCTTGCTCGAGCGCCGACGACCTGACTAGGCCTCGCACGCTCGGACCGTCAGCCCAACGACCAACGACCTGACTCGTCCTCGCACGCTCGGACAGTCAGGTCACATGCCGCCGTTCTCCCGGCGGGTGCGCCAGCGGTTCTCCATGCGGTCCATGAAGGAGCCCCGGTTGGCCGTGCGACCGCGCGAGCGGCGGGTACGACGCCCGCCGTCGATGGAGGTGAATCCCGAGGGGTGCGACGTCATCCGGGGGTCGGCGGAGGCGGCCTGGCGACCACGGACGGCGCCGAGGCCGACCACGGCCGAGCCGAGCATCAGCACGAAGCCGGCGATGCCGACGTACCACTGGGTCAGCACGCCGACGAAGAGCAGCGCGATCCCGAGCGCGAACACGAAGCCGGCGGCGACGGCGCGGCGTCGTGCGCTGTGGCGCAGCGCGGTCCCGCGCAGCGTCGAGGCGAACTTGGGGTCCTCTTCGAGGAGGGCGCGCTCCATCTGCTCGAGAAGTCGCAGCTCCTGTTCGGAGAGTGCCACCGGAACCTCCCTGCGGGACGATGAAACCAACGCACGGGTCGTGCTTGGGGTCAGTCTAGGCAGGTGACCCACAGGACGGTAGGACGGATCCGAAAATTCGTGACCCGATCGGGTCAGGGCAGCAGGCTCGCCGGGCGGACCGCACCCGAGCCGAACCGGCGGGCGGCGAGGTCGACGGCCTGGTCGGCGTCGGACCAGCCGTGCTCGCGCTCCCCCAGGACGCCCTGGCGCTGCACCCGCGAGCGTGGCACCAGGCCCTCGACGCGCACGCCGACCAGCCGGACGCCGACCCCCCGCAGCCCCAACGCGTCGTGGAGGACGACGGCGGCGCCGTAGATCTCCTGGGTCACGTCGGTCGGCTCCGCGAGGGTCCGGCTGCGGGTGATCGTGCGGAAGTCGGAGAACCGGACCGTCAGGGTGACGGTGCGGCCGGCGACCTCGGCCGTCCGCAGCCGCCGGGCGACCTTCGCGGTGAGCCGGAGCACCTCGCGCAGCACGGTCTCCCGGTCGGCGCTGTCGCGGGCGAAGGTCTCCTGCGCACCCACCGAGCGGTCGGGCTCCCCCGCCCCCGAGCGGGCGCCGTACCCGAAGACCCCGGTGGTGCGGGTGGCGAGCTCGCTGCGGTCGGTGCCGTGCGCGAGGGCGTGCAGGTGGGCGCCGAGGTGCCGCCCGACCCGTTGCTGGAGCACGGCGACCGGGAGCCGGGTGACGTCGGCGACGGTGACCAGGCCGAGGTCGTGCAGCCGGGCCCGGGTCTTCTCCCCGATGCCGTAGAGCTCGCCGACGTCGAGCGGCGCGAGGTAGTCGGCCACCTGGTCGGGTGGCAGCACGAGGACCCCGTCGGGCTTGGCCCGTCGACTGGCGAGCTTGGCGACCGAGATCGTGGCCGCGATGCCGACCGAGCAGGTGATCCCCTGCTCGTCGCGGACCACGGCCCGGACCCGCTCGGCGATCTCGACCGGCGTGCCCAACCGGCGGGCCGCGCCGCGGACGTCGAGAAAGGCCTCGTCGGGCGAGACCGCCTCGACGAGCGGCGTGACGCGACGGAACACCTCGAGCACCGCGGTCGACACCGTCGAGAACGCGTCGTAGTCGGGCGCCAGGCGGACCGCCTGAGGGCACAGCCGCCGGGCCTGCGTGCCGCTCATGCCGGACCGGACGCCGTGGGCGCGCGCCGGGTAGCTCGCCGCCAGGACGACGCCGCGGTGCCCGCCGCCCACGATGACCGGCTGGTCGCGCAGGTCGGGACGCTCGCGCAGCATCACCGAGGCGTAGAACGCGTCCATGTCGACGTGCAGGAGCGGGGTCGCCGTCATCGGACGGCACCCCGCGCCGCCGGCGGCGGCTCAGTGGGCGAGCAGGTGCAGCTGGGTCGCCAGGGGGAGGTACTCCGAGCGGCCCGCGACGGCGCGCTCGAGGTCGACCAGCGCGGCGCCGGCGCCGGGCTCGAGGTCGAGCAGCGAACCGGGGACCAGGTCGGCGAAGACGCGGACCCCGTGGACGGAGTCGACGGTGATCCCGGCACCGTCGAGCAGCCCGGTGACCTCCTCCACGGTGAACCGTCGCCCGCTGCGACCTCGTGCCGCGGGCGCCCCGGCGCCACCGGTCGGTTCCACCGCGTCGAGGAGCGCGGCGGCCTGGGCGAAGTGCCCGGCCATCGCCCGGGCGACGACGGCGGCGTGCCGCTGGGCGACCAGCAGCGAGAGCCGTCCGCCCGGCCGCAGGACCTCGCGGATCGCTCCGAGCGCCGCCGCCGGACCCGGCACGACCTCGAGGACGCCGTGGCACAGGACCAGGTCGGCGCTGTCGGTCCCGACGGCGGCGGGCAGGTCGGAGAGGTCACCCTGGCGGCCGGCCACCTCGACGCCGCGCTCCCGCGCCCGCCGGCCGAGCGCAGCGAGGGCGTCGGGGCTGGGGTCGACGACGGTGACCCGGTGTCCGAGCCCCGCGATCCGGACGGCCGACCCGCCGGTGCCGCCGCCGATGTCGAGCACGTCGAGCGGCCCGGCCGCCAGGAGGGGCTCGAGGTCGTCCCAGACCACCGCGGTGCGAGGCGCGGCGGTGGGAGTACGGCGTTCGCTCGCGGACATGACCCGAACCCTAGCGGGCTGGCGGGGTCGATCTGGGCTGGCACAGCCACCTCGGCTCTTCGAACAGGTGTTCGAAGAACGGTATCACGAGGCCCAGATCTGCTGCGCCCACTCGGGGTGGTCGATGAACGGGTTCCGGTTGCCCTGGAAGTCGGACTGGACGAGGTCGTTGCGGCGCAGCTCGGCCGCGCTGGGCGGGTCCTCGGCGTTCCACTCGAGCAGGACCGACAGCCTGCCGTGGCGCGGGGCCGAGCCGTTGCCGACCGCGTCGTCGGCCTCGAGGTCGGGGTGGCCGTCCCCACCCTCGTAGCGGACCGACATGTAGAGGATCATCCGCGCGACGTCGCCCTTGTCCTCCTCGCGCGGCTCCCAGGAGTCGCCGTCGGAGAAGTTGCCGGGCGCCTCGTCGTTCTCGGCGCCCCCCTCGTCGAAGTCGAGGTTGCCGCGGTCGGAGTTGACCGTGACGTCGGTGGGCCGGAGGTGGTGGATGTCGGTGCCGGGCCCGGCGGCGGTGCCGAAGTCGCCGTGCGACTTGGCCCAGACGTGCTCGCGGTTCCACTGGTCGACGCCGCCGCCGTTGTCGGAGGCCGGGACGGAGGTGCCCTGGTAGAGCAGGATCACGCGGGTGGGGTCGGCCGGGTCCCGGTCGGTCACCTTGAGGGCGTCCCACACCTGGGCGTAGCTCAGCCTCGTGACGTCGGTGGAAATGATCTCGTGCAGCGCCGACTCCAGCTCGGCGCCGGTCTTGCCGAGGGCGGGCGCCCAGTAGGTGTCGTCGTGGGCGTCGGTGCCGCCGCTCGCGGCGACGGCGGAGGCGACCTGCGCGGAGGGTCCGCCAGCGTCGGCGAGCGCCGCCTGCGCCGGGACGGTGACGGCGATCGGGAGAGCCAGGGGCAGGGCGAGCAGGGCGGTGGCCGCGGTGCGGCGGAGGGGACCGAGGGGCATGCCACGACCCTGGCGAGTGGGAGCCGCCCGGTCGACCAGGGAAACCCTTGCAGCAGGGGTCAGGAGACGTGACGGACGAGCTGCTCGTGCAGCGGCGCGTGCGGGACCAGCCCGAGGGCCTGCTCGACGACGGCGAGGAAGCGGTCGGCGTCACGGACGAGGTCGTCGGCCTCGCGCTCGCTGACCGCCCGGGTGGAGCCGGCCTCGGCGGCCGCCCGCTTCGAGGCGCCGGCGGCGAAGAACGAGGCCCACTCCCCCAGCTCGGGGGCCACCTCGGCGAGCAGGACCCACGCGTTCCGCTGCGGGCGCCGCCGGGTCGCCGCCACCGGCCGGGCGCGCGCCGCGAGCAGGGCGGCCGCCGCCCGCAGTGCCGCGACGTGCGCGCAGGCGTAGCGGGTGGGCACCTCGGTGCTGGCGATGGCCTCGCTGAGCGACTCGGCGGCGCGGATGAGGTAGGAGTGCGTGGTGGCCGGGAGCATCATCGGGCGCTCTCCTGGGTCGAGGGGTGCCCCGGCGGGACCGGGGGTCGAGGTCGGCCCCACCGGAGGATCGAACACGTGTTCGAACAGGAGGAACGCTACACCCGGCCACCGACAAGCGGTCAAGACCGGATCGGCGACCCGTCGTCCGCGGTCTCGCGCCGGCTCACCGGCACGACGTGCGCCGCCGTCTCAGGCCGGTAGAGGTGGACGACGACCAGCGCCTCGAGCACCAGGCCCAGCACGCCGCCGACGACCGCGGCGAGCGGCGGGGAGGACGAGGTCAGCGCCGAGACCGTGCCCAGCCCGATCAGGGTGACGGTGCCGGCGAGCGAGTGCCGCGCCCAGCGGTGCCCGCCGACCACGAAGGCCAGCTGGACCAGCAGGAGGCAGGACACCGTCACGCCGAGGACCACCGCCACCGGCGCGAACGACGGCGGCACGCGGGTGTCGTCGGCGGAGGTGCCGGCGGCACCCAGGGCCCGCACCAGGTCGTCCTCGAACACGACGGTCAACGCGGCCAGCACCGTCGCGAGCACGACGAGTGCCCAGACCAGCTGCACCACCCGGATGACCGAGGTCGGTCGCTGCGCCATTCTCCGTCGTCTCCTGTCGGCCGTCCTGTCGGTCGGTGCGTTTACAGTCGGGCCCGTGTCCAGCGACCCGACCCCCGAACCGTCCCCGGCCGGCGAGCACCCCTCGGTGAGCCGGTTCCGCGCCGAGCACGCGCGGCTCGGCGGCACCGGTGAGATCGTCATTCTGCCCGACTCCGTCCACACCGCCGTCCTGGCGGCCCGGGCGCTCGGCTGCGAGCCGGGTGCGATCGCCAACAGCCTCCTCTTCGACGCCGGCGGCTCACCGGTCCTGATCCTCACCTCGGGCGCCCACCGGGTCGACCAGGCACTCGTGGCGGAGCGGATCGGCGTGCCGCGGCTGCAGCGTGCGACGCCCGACTTCGTCCGGGCCCACACCGGGCAGGTCATCGGCGGGGTCTCGCCGCTGGCCCACCCGGCTCCGGTGCCGACCTACCTCGACCCGTGGCTCGAGCGGCACCCCGTCGTGTGGGCGGCGGCCGGGCACCCCGCGGCGGTCTTCTCCACGACCCACGACGAGCTGCTGGCCCTGACCGGGGCCACCCTCGTCGAGGTCGAGTGAGCCGGGAGGCGTCGTCGTGGACTCCCTGGCACTGACCTTCTCGAGCGGGTGGGCGAGCGGGGTGAACGCCTACCTCGTCGTCCTGGTGCTCGGCATCGGTCACCGGGTGGGCGGCGTCGACGGCGTGCCCGACTCGCTCGCCCGGTGGGACGTCCTGGCGGTCGCGGGCTTCCTCTACGCCTTCGAGTTCGTCGCCGACAAGATCCCCTACATCGACTCCACGTGGGACGCGATCTCCACGTTCATCCGGCCGACGGCCGGCGCCGTGATCGGCCTGCTCCTCGCGGGCGACGCCGACTCGGTCACCCAGGCGCTCAACGCCACCGTCGGCGGCGGCACCGCCCTGGCCTCCCACCTCGTCAAGGCCGGCGGCCGGCTCGCCATCAACTCCTCGCCCGAGCCGGTCACCAACGTCACCGCCAGCGTCGTCGAGGACGTCGTCGTGCTCGTCCTGGTCGCCCTCGCGATCCAGCACCCGGTCGCGGCCGCCTCGATCGCCGCCGTCCTGCTGGTGCTCGGCCTCGGCATGCTGGTCCTGGCGATCAAGGTCGTGCGCCGGGGTTGGCGACGCATGCGCGACCGCCGCGCCCGCACGCGCACGTCCGCCTCCCCCGGGGCTCCGCCGGGTCCGCCGCCCCCGTGGACCTGAGCGACGCCGCCGTCCGGGCCGAGGTGACCGCGCGCCTGCAGCGCGACCACGCCGGCCGGCCCGTCGTCCTCGGGCCCGGCATCCTGGCCGGCTGGACGCCGGCCGTCGCGCGCCACGCGGCCCTCGGCTCCCCCGTCCTCGTGCTCTCGACCGGCCGCGGCGCCGGGCCGGTGCCCGACGACGGCGCGTGCCGCGTGGTCGAGGTCCCGCTCCCGCCGACCTGCTCGATGACCGAGGAGCTCCGGCTCCTCGACCGGGTCAGCCACCACCTGCCGGCCGACGTGGTCGCGGCGGTCGAGGCCTTCGACCCCGAGCGGCGCGCGGTCTGGTTCACCTCGCCGTTCGTGAGCAGCGACGAGCCGCTCCTGGGCCGCACGACCCGCGGTGGCCGGCCGGCGTCGTTCCTCGCGCTCGAGGACAAGCTGCGCGCCGACACCGTCTGGGACGCCGCCGGCGTGGCCCGGGCGCCGCGCCGGGTCGTCGCGCTCGACGCGGGGACGGCCGCGCTCGAGGCGGCCGCCGGTGCCGTGGCCGGCCCGCTCGGCACGGTGTGGAGCGGCGACGCCCGCGACGGCCCCAACGGCGGCGGCAACTTCGTCCGCTGGGTCGTCGACGAGCGCGACCGCGCGGCGGCGTTCGCGTTCTTCGCGCCCCGCTGCGACCGGGTGCGCGTGGTGCCGTTCCTCGACGGCGTGCCGTGCTCGATCCACGGGATGGTGCTGCCCGACGGCACCGCCGCCTTTCGACCGGTCGAGCTCGCCGTCCTGCGCGACCCCGTGCGACGCCGCTTCGTCTACGGCGGCCTGTCGACCTGGTGGGACCCCCCGGCCGCCGACCGCGAGCAGATGCGGGCCGCGGTGCGCCGGGTCGGGGCGCACCTGGCCGACGTCCACGGCTACCGCGGCGCCTTCGGCATCGACGGCGTGCTGACCGCCGAGGGGTTCCGCCCCACCGAGCTGAACACCCGGATGTCGGCCGGGCTGACCACCCTCGCGCAGGTCGACCGCGACCTCCTCGTCGCCCTCCAGGACCACCTCGTCGCCGGCCTCGACACCGGCCTCACCGCCGCCGACGTCGAGACGCTGGTGCCCTTGATGGACGCCGAGCGCGCCGGCCGCGCGGTCGCCGTCGGCGAGGGCGTCCCGGTCGGCGGCACGCTCTCCTACCCCGTCTCCCTGCGCGGGGGACGGTTGGTCGCCGACCCGGCCGGCAGCACGACCCTCGAGGCGGCCGACACCCCGGTCGGCTTCTTCGCCCGGCTCGACCCGGGCGGACTCCTCACGGTCGGGCAGCGCCTCGCGCCGCTCAACGCCGCGCTGCTGGCCCACCTCGACGAGACCTACGGCACGGCGTTCGGCCCGCTCGTCGCGGCGCCCGACCTCCGCACCGGCGGGTCGTAGGCCGCGCGCTCGGCGGCGTCCGGCGGCTGCCACCACCGCTGGTAGTCCTCGAGCTGGTCGCGGCTGATGACGACAGCGCCCGGCTCGGCGTTGCGCGCCGCCACCCGGCGCCAGCGCTCGTCGAGCGGGACGTCGAGCACGTGCAGCTCGACGTCCGCCCCGACGGCCCGGGCCTGCTCGCGGAGCCGGCGGCGCTCGACGCGGCTCCACAGCCCGAAGTCGACGACGACGGTGAGGCCCAGCTCGGCCAGGCGCAGCCCGTGGCGCCACTGCAGCCGCTCGAACCGGTCGCGGCGGCGCGCGTCGTGCGGGTCGATGCCGAGCGGGACCAGCCACTCGTCCGGGCACAGGTGGACGGCGTCCAGCTCGGCGACGAGGGCGCGCGCCAGCGTCGTCTTGCCGGCACCCGGCATGCCGCAGACCAGCACGATGCGTCCCACCGGCCCACCGTAGGGTTCGGCGCATGCGCGTGGTGGTCGTCGGGGGTGGGTACGGCGGCCTGGCCGTGTCGGTCCGCCTCGCCAAGCTCGGTCACGACGTCACCCTCGTGGAGGCCTCCGACCGGCTCGGCGGAGCGCTCACGACGGTCGAGACCGAGGGCTTCGCCTGGGACGCCGGCCCGTGGTCGCTGCAGGTGCCGGCCGTCGTCCGCGACCTGTTCCGCAAGAGCGGCCAGGCGCTGGAGCGCGAGCTCGGCGGGGACCTGACCCCGCTCGAGGTCGTCCGCGAGCACCGGTTCGCCGACCGCAGCGTCCTGCGGCTCCCCAGCGGCGCGCGACGCCAGACCGACGCGTTCGAGGCACTCGGTCCGGGGCTCGGCGACGCCTGGGACGCCTACGTGTCCCCGTACGCCGAGGTGTGGGACGTGCTGCGCCGTCACTACTTCGAGGAGCCGTGGACGCCGGCGGCGCTGCCGAGGGAGGTCGCCGCGCTCCTCGACAGCCGCGCGCACCTGCACCGGCGGCTGCGCAAGGCGTTCCGCGACGACCGGCCCGCGATGGTGGCCGGACACCCGTTCGTCGCCGAGGGCCACGACCTGCGCAACGTGCCGGCCTGGGCCGGCGTCGTCACGCACCTCGAGCAGCTCTTCGGCGCCTGGACGGTGCCGGCGCGGGACGGCGGCCTGGCACGGCTGCGCGACCTGCTCGTCGCGCGGCTGGCGACCCGCGGGGTGACGGTCCTGCTCGACACCCCGGCGACGGACCTCGTCGTGCGCGGGGGCCGGGTCGCGGCCGTCGCCACCGCCTCGGGCGAGGTCGCCGGCGACGCCGTCGTGTGCGCGGTCGACCCGCGCCGGCTGCCCGTGCTCGCGCCGCACGTCGCCCGCACCATGCCGGCGATGCCGCCGGTGATCGCCCACGTCGGCGTCGAGGGCGACCTCGACGACCTGCCCCACGAGACCGTGCTGCACGGCGACCCGATGGTCGTCGTCCGGCCCGGGGGTCGCGCCCCGGAGGGGCACGCCGCGCTCACCGTGCACGGCCGCGGCCGGCTCGCCGAGGACCTGCTGACCGTGCTGGCCCGCCACGGCACCGACCTGCGGCAGCGGGTCGTCGCCCGGGTCGACCGGACGCCGTACGAGACCGTGCAGGCGTGGGGCGGCTCGCCGCACGGCGTGCTGTGGCAGGGCCGCGGCACCGTGCGGCGACGCCTCGGGCCGACGACCCCGGTGCCCGGCGTGTACGCCGTCGGTGCGCACGCGACGCCCGGCTCGGGGCTGGCCTACGTCGGGCTGGGTGCGGCGCTGGTCGCGACCGTCATCGGTCCCGCCTGAGCGCGCGGGCCGGGCTCAGCCCAGCTCCCAGACGACCGTGACGGCGGCGGTGAGCTCCTCCTCGCCACCCTCGAGAGCCACCTCGGTCTTGGCGAGCGCCAGCCGCGCGTCGGCAGCACCGCCCCGGGCGACGCCACGCGTGGCGCCCTCGGCGATCGAGACCACGCTGCCGAGGCCGGCTCCGGCCAGGTCCGCGAGGTGCTCGGCGGTGGCCCGGGCGTCGGCGAAGGCGCGCTCGCGAGCCGTGCGGTGGTCGTCGGCGGTCGGCACGGAGGCCGGCGAGACGCCGTCGAGACTGATCCGGTCACCCACCTCGTCGGCCAGCGCCTGGACCAGCGCGGCGGCGGCGTCGAGGCCGGCGGCGCGGATGCTGAGCGAGTGCCGCGCCTCGTGGCCGACGCGGCGGCCCTGGTCGTCGGTGGTCTGCCAGATGTCGAGGCTCTGGGTCGCGATGCTGCCGGCGTCGGCCGGATCGACGTGGCGGCGGGCCACCTCGACGACGGCGGCACGCGCCGACTCGGCCCCCGCCAGGGCCTCGGACAGCGCCTCGGCACGGTGCGTGGCGGTCACCCGGACGACGGCGACCGAGCGCGGGAGGGCGACCCGACCGGAGCCGGTGGTGGTGACGGTGCGGGCGGCGAGCATGCTCCCGACCGTACCGTCAGACGGTGATCTGGAGCCGCTCGAAGATCTCGAGCGTGGCCCGCGAGAAGTTGAGGGTGTAGAAGTGCAGCCCCGGCGCCCCGCCGTCGAGGAGCTCGTCGCAGAGCTCGGCGGCGATGGCGATGCCCTCCGCGCGGACCGCGGCAGGGTCGTCGTGGGCGGCGACGCGGGCGACGAGGTCGGCCGGCACCTCGGCACCGATCAGCTCACCCTGACGGCGGATCGCGGCGACGTTGAGGATCGGCATGATGCCCGGAAGGATCGGGATGTCGACGCCGCGGGCGCGCACCCGCTCGACCAGGTCGAAGTAGTCCTGGGCGCGGAAGAACATCTGGGTGACCGCGAACTCGGCGCCGGCCTCGGCCTTCGCCACCAGGACGTCGGCGTCGGCGTCGCGGGACGCGGCGTTCGGGTGGCCCTCGGGGAAGGCCGCCACGCCGATCCGGAAGTCGCCGCGCGAGCGCGCGAGCTCGACCAGGTCGCGGGCGTAGTCGAGGCCGCCCTCGGTCGGGGTCCACTCGGCGCGCGGGCCGTCGGGCGGGTCGCCGCGCAGGGCCATCAGGTGGTGGACGCCCGCCTCGGCGTAGGTGTCGAGGATCCTCTCGAGCTCGTCGCGGGTGTGGCCGACGCAGGTGAGGTGCGCGACCGGGGTCAGCGACGTCTCGCGGGCGATCCGGCCGGTGATCTCGACCGTCGTGTCGCGGGTCGCGCCGCCGGCGCCGTAGGTGACCGAGACGAAGGTCGGCCGGTAGGGCTCCAGTGCCTGGATCGCCCGCCACAGGCGCTCGGTCCCGGCCTCGTCGCGCGGCGGGAAGAACTCGAAGGAGATCGACCGCTCGCCGTCGCGCAGGAGCTCGCCGATGCTGCGTCCGCGACCCGTTGCCATGCCTGGAATCGTAGAGCTCTACTGTCGTGGCGTGGTCATCGGCGACGGTTCCTGGGACGACGCGGAGTTCCGCTCCGGGCTCGATGCGAGCCTCTCGGCGTTCCTCGACGCGCAGGCCGAGCGGCTGGTTCCGCTGGGTGCCGACGCCGAGCGGCTGGTCGCGGAGGCGCGCACCGCGGTGGCCGGCGGCAAGAAGTTCCGGGCGGCGTTCTGCCACTGGGGCTTCCGGGCCGTCGAGCCCGTCGTGTCCGACGGGGCGGCGCTGCTGCGGGCCTGCGGCTCGCTCGAGCTGCTGCACGCGAGCGCCCTCGCCCACGACGACCTGATGGACGCCTCCGACACCCGCCGCGGCCGGCCCGCCACCCACCGCGCGTTCGAGGGGCAGCACCGCGGAGCGGGGTGGCGCGGTGACCCCGAGCAGTACGGCGCCGCCGCGGCGATCCTGCTCGGCGACCTGCTGCTGGGGTGGGCCGACGAGCTGCTGCGCCGCTGCGGCTTCGGCTGGGAACGCGTCGGCCCCGCCCTCGAGGTGTTCGACCTGTGCCGCACCGAGGTCATCGCCGGGCAGTTCCTCGACGTGTCGGTGCAGGCCCGCGGCCGCGCCGACGTCCAGGCCGCCATGACCGTGCTGCGCTACAAGTCGGCCAAGTACTCGATCGAGCGGCCGCTGCACGTCGGGGCCGCGCTCGCCGGCGCCGGCCCCGAGACCCTCACCGCCCTGTCGGCGTTCGGTCTCCCGCTCGGCGAGGCGTTCCAGCTGCGTGACGACCTGCTCGGCGTCTTCGGCGACCCGGCGACCACGGGCAAGCCGGCCGGCGACGACCTCGTCGAGGGCAAGCGCACCGTGCTGGTCGCGCTCGCCCTGGACGCCGCTCCCCCGGCCGACGCCGCGCTGCTCGACCGCTCCCTGGGAACGCCCCTGACGGCGTCGGAGGTCCAGCGCCTGCGCGAGGTCATCGACGCCAGCGGCGCGCACGCCCAGGTCGAGGACGTGATCTCCGAGCTCGCCGCCATCGCCGTGACCGGCCTCGACGCCGCGGCCCTCGACCCCGGCGCCACCGAGGTCCTGCGCGGACTCGCCGACGCCGTCACGCAGCGCGTGGTCTGAGCCCCCGTCCCCGGGGGTCGTGTGCCTGAGCACGGCGCATGGACCGTGCTCAGGCACACGACCCGCACGGGCCGGCCGGGGCCGCCCGGAGGGTGCCGTCAGTCGAGGGTCGGGAGGCCGGTCTCGGGGCCGGGTCCGCGCAGCAGGACGGTCAGCGACGAACCGAGGAGGTCGACGGCGATGGAGAAGACCCGCGGCTCGGCACGGGCCAGGACCGACCAGGTGTCCCAGAGGAGCACCTGGCGGGCGGGCAGGTCGGTGAGGCAGTCGGCGAGGGCGTCGAGGTTGCGGCCGTAGTGGTCGGGCAGGTCGAGGGCCTCCGCGAGGGCACCGTGCAGCTCGGGCACCGACTCGATCCGGGCGCCCTCGAGGTGCGCGAAGCGCCAGCCGGCCTCCTCGACCGGCTCGCGGACCCGGCCAGGCGGCCAGTTCGAGACCCAGTGGTAGGCGCCGGACGGCGTCCGGCCGGCCAGGATCGCGGCGAGCCCGCTCACCGGAGGATCCGTTCGAACGACGCGTAGTGGTCGGCGGTCCAGTACAGCTCGCCGTCGGCACCCGCGATGATCCGGCGGGCCCCCCGGTCGTCCTCACCGGGCGTGGGCACCGTGAACTCCTCGTAGTAGCCGCGTCCACGGTCGGGCAGCAGGCCCTCGTAGTTGCCGAACGTGCCGCCGTCCTGTCGGTAGGGGTAGGGCCCGCCCGCGTCGATCAGCCGGATGACGCCGGCCGCCTCGGGCGGCAGGTCGGCGACCGCGACCACGCCGTCCTCGGACGGGCTCGACCCGGTGGGGCTCGACCCGGCGGGGCTCGACGGTTCCGGGCCGACCGGGTCGGTCGCGATCGGGGTGGCGCCGGAGTTGCCGGTCGGCGTGCCGGGGTCGCCGCCGTTGATCAGCCAGATCCCGACGGCCACGACGAGGACCAGCACGATGGCCAGGGCGCTCGACCGCGCCGGCGCCGGCCCCGACCGGGCCGCCACTAGAAGGCCAGGGCCTGGGCGCGGCGCTTGACCTCGGTGCCACGGTTCTCGCGCAGCGCGTCGATGGCGCGGCCCGGGAAGTCCTGGTCGAGGAAGAGCCACGCGATGCACTCGCGGTCGTCGTAGCGGTTGTCGTGCATGACCGTGAGGAGGCCGGAGAGCCCCTTGACGGGCAGCCCGTCCTGGATCAGGTCGGCCGGCAGCTTCACGCCGCCGCCGGGCACCGGGACGGCGGCGGCCAGCTCGTGCTCGCGCACCATGGTCCGCACCTTGGCGGGCGTCACCTCGAGGCGGCGGGCCGCCTCGGCCCAGTCGATCCAGTCGTCGACGAGCGCGGCCAGGTCGGCCTCGGCGAGGGAGGGAGTACTCATCGCACCATGCTCCCACGCCGTCCCCACCCGGACGGGGCCGACCGCGCCACGCCGGTCGTCGGGTGGCAGGCCTCCCGGACCCGTCAACCGTAGGATGGCGGCCTCCGGCACCTTCCCCTGCCGGACAGGAGGGTCGACGTGGCGACAGACGCGAACGGCGCCGGCACGCCGTCGGCGGGCCCGCGCGGGCGCCTGCTCGACGGTCGCTACCTGGTCGGACCGCGGATCGCGCGGGGCGGGATGGCCAGCGTCCACGAGGCGCACGACGTCCGTCTCGACCGCACCGTGGCGGTCAAGATCATGCACGCGGGCCTCTCGGACGCCGACAGCGACCGCGACTTCGCCGACCGCTTCGTGCGCGAGGCGCGCGCCGCCGCCCGGCTCTCGCACCCGAACGTCGTCGCGGTCTACGACCAGGGCGACGACGACGGCACGGTGTTCCTGGCCATGGAGCTGGTCAGCGGCCACACCCTGCGCGACACGATCGCCAAGGAGAGCCCGATGCCGCCCGCGCGGGCGCTGGCGCTGATCGAGCCGGTGCTCTCAGCGCTCGCCGCCGCCCACCGGGCCGGGCTGATCCACCGCGACGTGAAGCCCGAGAACGTCCTCATCTCCGACGAGCAGTCCGGGGGGCAGGTCAAGGTCGCCGACTTCGGGCTGGCGAAGGCGATCAGCGCCGACACCCAGCACACGGCCACCCAGGGCGTGCTCATCGGCACCGTGTCCTACCTGGCGCCCGAGCTGGTCGTCGAGGGCCGCGCCGACGCGCGCGCCGACGTCTACGCCGCCGGCGTGATGCTCTACGAGCTGCTCACCGGTGAGAAGCCGCACGAGGGCGAGACCCCGATCGCCGTGGCCTACAAACACGTGCACCACGACGTGCCGCCGCCGTCGGCCCTGGTGCCCGGCATCCCGCCGTACGTCGATGCGCTGGTCGCCCGCGCCACTGCCCGCGACCGGGCGCTGCGGCCCGCCGACGCCGGCGTCCTGCTGCACCAGGTGCACCGGGTCTCGCACGCCCTCGACCGCGGCGTCCGCGACGACCCCGAGCTCACCCTGGACCTCGCACCGCACCTGCTGACCCCCGAGCGCGACGACCTCGACACCGACGTCGCGCTCTTCGCCGACCAACGGCTGCCCCGCGACCACCACGAGCCGACGACCACGCTGCCGGTCCTCGACGCGCCCGCGACCCGGCCCGTGCCGCTCCCCCCGCGAACCGACCAGCGCCCCGACCCGCGCACCGGCCAGCGCCCCGGCCAGCAGTCCCGCCAGGCCCAGCCGCCCGGCCCGCCTCCGCGTCAGCGGCCCGGGCAGGCGCCCCGGCAGGCGGGGCCGCCGGGATCGGGGCCGACCGGTCGTCCGCGGCGCTCGCGCCGCGGACCGGTCCTGCTCGTGCTGGCGCTCGTCCTGGCGCTCGCCGTGGGCGGCGGCGCGTTCTGGTACGGCTGGGCCCGCTACACCGCCGCGCCCACCGTCGTCGGGGAGTCCCGGGCGGTCGCGATCGCCGCCGTCGAGGACGCCGAGCTCGAGATCGCCTTCGCCGAGCCCGTCTACGACTCCGACGTCCCGGAGGGTGACGTCGTCTCCGCCGACCCGGCCGGCGGCGCCCAGGTGCTGCCCGGCGACACCGTCACGGTCACCCTCTCGCTCGGCAAGCTGATCGTCCCGGGGGTCCGCAACCTCACCGAGGACGCCGCGCAGGACGAGCTGATGGCCGTCCAGCTCGAGATCGGCGAGAGCATCGGCCGGTACTCCGAGACGGTCGGCGCCGACTCCGTGCTCGGCACCGTCCCGAAGGCCGGGGCCGAGCTCTCCAGCGGCGACACCGTCCAGATCGTCGTCAGCCTCGGCCGGCGTCCGATCAAGGTCGGCAGCTGGGTCGGCAGGACGCTCGAGGAGGCCGTCGCGGCCCTCGACCGCCGCAACCTCGACCACCAGAGCACCGAGGTCTTCGACGCCGAGGTCCCCCGGGGCACGATCATCTCCCAGGACCCCGCGGGCGGCACCCTGTTCCGCGACGACGTCGTCTCCCTCGTGGTCTCGAAGGGCCCGGAGATGGTCGAGGTCCCGCGCGTGAACCTGTTCGGCGTCGAGGCGGCCGAGCAGGCGCTGCGCGACGCCGGCCTGGTGCCGCAGCGCTCCGAGGAGGACGACTACTACGGCCTCGGGTTCGTCGTGCGCACCGACCCGGCGGCCGGCACCTCGGTGCCGAAGGGCAGCACGGTCACGATCTACGTCGTCTGAGGGCCTCCGGCCGGGGACGACGAGGTCACGGCCGGGTAACTCTCCACCCTCACGGGTTGCCGCCGGCCCCCGACCGGTTGTCAGATGTGCCGATGCCCACCAGCGACCTCGACGAGCCGTGGTCGCCGGACCGCACCGGCGGCACCGCAGCCGACCCGAGCCGGTCGGCGGCCCGCGGCGTCGAGGTCCGGTGCGAGGGCGTGGTCCACCTCTACCGCACCTTCGCCGGGCACGACGTCGTCGCCCTGCGCGGGATCGACCTCGTGATCGGTGCCGGGGAGCGGGTCGCGTTCCTCGGGCCGTCCGGGTGCGGCAAGTCGACGCTGCTGACCCTGCTCGGCGGCATCCAGCGCCCGAGCGCCGGACGGATCTTCCTCGACGACGAGGAGATCTCCCGACTCGGTGAACGGCGTCTGACCCGGGTCCGCTCGCGGCTCGTCGGCACCGTGCTCCAGGGCGCCACCCGCAACCTGCTGCCCTACGCGACCGCCCGGCAGAACCTCTCCTTCGCCCGGCTGGGCACCGGCGGGCGCGACGACCGGCGCGACCTCCCCCTCCCCGAGGAGCTGCTCGACGTCGTCGGGCTGGCCGACCAGCGCGACCAGACCGTCAGGACCATGTCGGGCGGACAGCGCCAGCGCCTCGCCCTGGCCTGCGCGGTCGCGACCGGGCCGCGCCTGCTGCTCGCCGACGAGCCGACCAGCGCGCTCGGCCACGACGACCGCGACGCCGTCGTCGCCCTGCTGCACCGGATCGGCACCGACCTGGGCACCACCGTGGTCGTGGTCACCCACGAGGCGGAGGTCGCGGCCACCTTCCCGCGCACCGTCACGATGAAGGGCGGCCGGATCGGGGCCGAGGGCCGGGCCGGGTCGGAGTACGTCGTGGTCGGCGAGGAGGGGCTGGTGCACCTGCCGACCGAGCTGGTCGACCTGTGGCCGGCGGGCACCCTGGTGCGGATCGAGCAGCACCCCGACGAGGGCTCGCTGGTCATCACCCGCGAGGACCGGGCCGGCGAGGTCGCCCCGTGATCCAGCTCTCGGGCGTCGGCTACGAGGCCGGCGGCAACGTCGTCCTCGCCGACGTCGACGTGCGCTTCGAGGCCGGGCGGATGACCGCCCTGTCCGGGTCGAGCGGCTCGGGCAAGACCTCGCTGCTCTCCGTCGCCGGTGGTCTGGTCGAGCCCACGGCCGGCACCGCGACGCTCGACGGCGAGCCGACCTGGCGGGGCACCGGCGACCCGCCGCCCGACGTCGCCTTCGTCCTGCAGGTCTACGGGCTGGTGCCCGTGCTGTCGGCCCGGGAGAACGTCTCGGTGGCGCTGCGGGCCCGGGGAACCACCCCCGTGGAGGCCGACGAGCGGGCCGACGCCGCGCTGGCCGCGCTGCACGTCGCCGACCTCGGCGACCGTCAGGTCGAGGAGCTGTCCGGCGGCCAGCTCCAGCGGGTGGCGATCGCGCGCGCCCTGGTCGTGCACGCCCGCGTGCTCCTGGCCGACGAGCCGACCAGCGAGCTCGACGCCACGACCCGCGGGCGGGTGATGGCGCTGCTGCGCGCCGAGGCGGACGCCGGGGCGGTCGTCGTGGTCGCGAGCCACGACCCCGACGTCATCGAGCTCTGCGACGCGCACCACCCGATGTCCGAGGGCAGGCTCGTCCGCCCTCGGCACCGGGCCGACTGATGGGGACCCGCTGATGCGCGTCCTCCGCGCCGCCCGGGCGTACGGCGGCGCGCTGACCCTGCTCGCCGCCACGGCCGCGGCGCTCGTGGCCGCGGTGGTCGTCGGCGTCGCCGCCACCGGTCCCGACGGGCGGCCCGCCACCGTCGTCCCGCTGCTGCTGCTGGCCCTGGTCGTGGTGCCCGTGCCGACCGTCGAGCTGGCCCGGAGGCGCCGGGCCGAGGTGGCGCTCGTGCGGGTGCGCGGCGCCGGGCCCGGCCGCCTCCTCGGCGCGGTGGCCGGGCCTGCCGTCGGCGCCGTTCTCGTGGGCGCGGCCGCCGGCGCCGCCGGCGGCCTCGCCGGCGCGTCCCTGCTCCGCGAGCCGTGGGACCTCCCAGCCGCCCCCGGATCGTCGCCGTGGGTCTGGGGCGGCGTGGCCGCCACGGTGGCGCTGCTCACCGCCCTGGCCGGCTGTGCGGCCGTCGCCCGGGAACCGCTGGCGACGGCCCTGGTCCGGCCGGGCTGGCGCCGCGCCCCCGGGGTGGCCGACGTCGTGGTCGGGGTCGCGCTGCTCGTCGCGGTCGCCGTCGTCGTCCAGCGGTCCCGCGGCGGTGCACCGGGCGACGGAGGAGCGCCCACGGGCGGCGACCTGGTGCTCGCGGGCTCCGCCGTGCTGGGCGTCGCCGCCGGGCACGCCCTGGTGACCGGCCTCCGCGCGCTCGTGCCGGCCGTCGCGGCCGACGGCAGGTCGACCGCCGTCCTGCTCGCCCTGCGCCGGGTCGTGGCGGGCGACCAGCGGGCACGGACCCGGGCGGTCGTGGCGGCCGGCGTGGTCGCGGTCGCGGCCCTCACCGCCGCCACCGCGGCCGGCGGCTGGGCCGACCGGGCGGCGCGGCTCGACCAGGGTGGCCCGGTCCGGGTCGCCCTCGCGGACACCGACGCGCTGTCGGCGCTGCTGCTCACCCGCGACCTCGACCCGGAGGGCCGCTGGTTGATGGCCGCCGCGTTCGACGCCTCGCGGGACGAGCCCGAGCTCCGGATCGCCTGGCTCGACCTCGCCCGCTACGACCGGGTCTCCGGCGACTTCCTCGCCGGCTCCGCCGCCGACGTGGGTCCGGAGACCGACTCCCTCCGCGCCGCGCCCGCGGTCGCGCCGGTCACCGGCGACGCCGTCACCGTCACCCGCGCCGGCGCCGACCGCCCAGTCACCGTCACGCTCTCGTTCCTCACCGACGACGCCGGCCTCGACACGGCGTCCGTCGCGCTCGGAGCAGGTGAGGCAACCGGCACCGCAGAGGTGTCCACGTGCCCCCGAGCCTGCGTCGTCGTCGGCCTCACCGCGACCGCCCCGGTGGAGGTGACCGCCCTGGGTCTCGGAGCGACCGACCTCCTCGCCGCTGCCTGGACGAGCGCCGGCACGACCGCCGGGTCGACCACCGGGACGAGCCGCAGGACGACCGACCAGACGACCGGGGGCAGCCTCGCCCTCGGTCCCGCCGCGCCCCTGGCACCCTCGGCCGCGACCACGGCGATCCCGGTCCTGACGGCCGGCCGGCCGTCCTGGCCCGACGCCGGACCCGCCGTGCCCGGGATCGGCGGCGGGTCCCGCCCGGCGACCGCGGCCGGCGACCGCACCGCGCTGCCGCTGGTGGGCGCGGCCGGCGTGCTCGCCGACCTCCCCACCGCGCTCGCCGGGGCCGTCGACTCGGTCTCCGGCGTCCAGGTGCTCGTGCTCGCGCGGGCCGACACCCCCGCCGACGTCCTGGCGGGCCTGCGCGACGCCGGCGGCGACCCGGTGACCTTCGGCGGCGGCGAGGCCGCGCTGGAGGGGCCGTGGGCGGCGGAGCGGCACGCCCGGTCGGTCGTCGCGGTCGGCGCCGGTGCGCTCGGGCTCCTGGTGTTCCTGGCCGGGCGCCGCCGCCGGGGTCTCGCCGCCCGCCGTGAGCACGCCGCCCTCCGGCTGGTCGGGGTCCCCGGGCCCGAGCGCCGCCGCGCCGACGTCCTCGAGGCGGCGGTCCTCGCCGGGGCGACCCTCGCCGCCACCGCCGGCGCCGGCTACCTCGCGGCGGTGACCGTCGTCGCCGCCACCCCGCTGGTCCCGGCCGGCCCGGCCCGGCCGCCGATCGGCTCGACCGTGGAGCCGTGGGTCCTGCTCCTCGGCGCCGTCGGCACGGCGGTCGCCGCCGTGCTCGGCGCCGCGCTCGTCCGGGCCGGCGCGGCCCGGCGCAGCGACCCCGCCCGCCTGCTCGAGGAGGAGTCGTGACGATCCTCGCGACCGTGCTGCGCGGGCTGCGCTCGCGCGCCCTGCTGTCCGTGGCGAGCCTGGTGATGATGGTGCTCAGCGTGGCCGGGGCGGTGCTCGGCCCCGCCTTCCAGCAGGCCGCGACGACGTCGTACACGCTCACCCGGCTCGCCGACGCGCCGCCGCCGCTCACGGGGCTCACCTTCGAGGTCGGCGCCGGCCGGACGGGCGACCTCGACGGCCTGGTCGCCGCCGGCGTGGCCGCGGTCGAGCGCGAGCTGCCCGACCTCTACGAGTCACCCGTCGTGATCCTGATGTCCCGGCCGGTCTACGGCGCCGCCGACGTCACCTACCTCGCCCGGGACGACGTCTGCTCCGTCCTCGACGTCCGGGGCCGCTGCCCGGAGCGTCCGGACGAGGTGCTGGTCAACGAGGACGACCTCGGCGCCCTGGCCGTCGGCGACCGCGTCGACGCGCCGCTCCTCGGCCGTCCCCGCATCGTGGGGACCTACACGACCCCCGACGACTCGGAGCACTGGCTCCTCCCGACCCTGCTGTCCTCGCGCCCCGAGTCGAGCAGCGGCGCGCCGGCGCTGGGGCCGTTCATCGTCACCGACGACGTGCTCGCCGGGCTCCCCCGTCGGCTGTGGGCGCCCCGGCTCGAGAGTCGCCTCCGGGTGCCCGACTCCCTGACCGACACCGAGCTCGACGCGCTGGTCGCGACCACCGAGCGGCTCCGGGCGGTCGAGGTCGACCTCGACGACGGCGGCACCGTCGTCGGCACGTCGGTGGTCAACGACCTGCAGACGGTCCTCGTCGACGTCCGCTCGCAGCGCGCCGCGGCCCGGTCCGCGGTCGCCCCGGCCGCCGTCTCGCTGGTGCTGGTCGCGCTGGCGATCATCCTGCGCCTGCAGACCGCCGCCGCCGAGCGTCGTGGCCACGAGCTGGCCCTGGCCGCGCTGCGCGGGGTCGGCCGACGACGGTCCTGGCTGCTCGGCCTGGCCGAACCCTGGCTCCTGGTCCTGCTGAGCGCCCCTCTCGGCGTCCTCGTCGGGTACGCCGCCACCGTGGCGCTGGCCCGGTCGTCGTTGCGCGACGGCCTGGTCGTCGACCTGCCGGCCGCGTCCGTCCTGAACGCGGTCGCCGTCACCCTCGTCGTCGCGGCCGTCACCGCCGTCGCCGTGGGGCAGGGGATGCAAGAGACCCTCGGCGCCCGCCTGGCAGGGGTACGACGCCCGGGTGGCCGGCGCGGGTGGACCGGGCTCGTCGTCGAGGTGGTCGTCGTCGCCCTGGCGGCCGCGCTGACCCTCGCCCGCCTCGGCGCCGGCAGCGACGGCAGCGACGGCCTCGGCGCCACCGACCTGCTGCTGCCCGTGGCCCTCGCGGTCGCCGCTGGGCTGCTGGTCACCCGCGGCACCGTCGCGGTCGCCGGCTGGTGGACCGAGCGGTTCGGCGACCGGCCCCTGTCGGCCTTCGTCGCGGGCCGGGCGATCGCCCGGCGCTCCCAGGGCACCCTGGTGATCCTCCCCGTGACGGCAGCCATCGCGATCTCGGTCTTCGCCATCGGGGTCGACTCGGCCGCGGGCCGCTGGCGCGACAGCGTGGCCAGCACCCGCTCCCCCGCCGACCAGGTCTGGGCCTCGCCCCTCGACGCCGTCGCGACCCTGCGGCTGACCCGTGCGATCGATGCCGACGGCCGCTGGACGATGGCCGCCGCAGCCGTGAGCATCCCCGAGACCGGCCCGATCGTCCTGGTCGACTCCGAGCGTCTCGGCCGGGTCGGCCGCTGGTCGCCGCAGTGGCTCGCCGACGGCGGGGACGCGGCCGAGGCCGCCGACCTGGTGCGCCCGCCGTCCCCGCTGCTCGTCCTCACCGGGCGCCGGGTGGGACTCACGGTCGCGACAGGGACACCGGTGACGCTCAAGCTCGACGTCCGCACCGCCACCGGCACGGCGTTCCTGCGCGTCGGGCCGTTCGAGCCCGGCACCTCGACCGTCGCCACGCCCGCGGAGGAGTGCGCGGCCGGCTGCGAGGTGCGCGCCGTCTCCCTGGAGGGCGGCACCGGACCGGCCCGGGTCTCCGCCGCGAGCACCGACCTCGGCGACGCCCGGCTCCTCGACTCCGGGTGGACGCGCGCCGACGCCGGGGGCTCCGCGGTCGAGGACGGCGTCCTGGTGGTGGAGCCGGGCGCACCGGTGGTGCCCGCCGCGATCGGTTCCCCGATGCGCGCGGTCCTGGGCCGCGACGCCGACGCCACCGTGGTCGACGGCTCCGGGGACGGGGCCGGGACGTCGATCACGGTCGCGTCCGGCACCATCCCGGTCGAGGTCACCGCGCGGGCCGAGAGCCTCCCGCTGACCGGTCCCGGCGGCATCATGCTCGACCTCGCGACGTTCCTCGCCCACGAGGAGCCGGCCACGGCCCTGGTGGAGCCGCTCGTGCTCGTCCGGGACGACGCGCCCGCCTCGGTGACCGACGCCCTCGGCGCGGCCGGGATGACCCGCACGGGCGGTGCGGCCGACACCCGACGCGCGCTCGACGAGACGGCGTACGCCCAGGCCCTCCGCCTCTACGTCGTGGTCGGGGCGGCGGTCCTGCTGATGGCCCTCGGCGGCCTCCTGGTCTCCACGCTGGTCCAGCTGCCCGACCGGCGCCGCGACGCGGCGGCGCTGCGCGTGGTCGGGGTGAGCCGCCGCACCGTCGTGCTCGCCGCGTGGTGGGAGTCGGTCGTCGTCCTGGGTGCGGCGACGCTGGCCGGGCTCGCCGCAGGCCTGCTCGCGCAGGTCGTCCTGCTGCGCTCGATCACGCTCGGGCTCGTCGACGACAGCGCGACGCCGCGGGTCCTCGCCGACGCCGACGGGAACCGTCTCGTGCTGCTGGCCGGTGGGGTGGCCGTGACCCTGGCGCTCGTGGCGGTCCTCGCCTCGGTCGCCGTCGTGCGCCGCGCCCGGGCCGCGACCCTGCGTGAGGACGCCCGGTAGCGCGGAGCCCCCGATAACCGTGCGACGGGTGTCGGCGCGAGGTGGGAGGATCCTCGGCGATGTCCACGCTCCTCACCCGTCTCGCGGCGCCGACGCCCCTCTCCGGGCGCCTGGCCCGGCAGTCGCTGCTCTTCGCGCTCGGCGAGGGCACCTTCATGACCGGCTCGGCGGTGTTCTTCACCCAGGTCGTCGGGCTCAGCGCCGCCCAGGTCGGGCTCGGCCTCACCCTGGCCGGCATCGCCGCTTTCGTGGCCGCCTGGCCGATGGGCCGGCTCGTCGACCGCTACGGCCCGAAGCGGTGCTGGGCGGTGAGCGCCGCCCTCCAGGCCAGCCTGTTCGGGGTCTGGCCGTTCATCGACGGGTTCGCCGGCTACCTCGCGATGGCGGTGGCGATGGAGGTCGTCGGGGCGCTCGGCGGCGCCGCGCACGGGTCGTACACGATCGACGTCCTGCCGGCCGACGAGCGGGTGCGCTCGCGCGCCTACATGTACTCCGCGCTCAACCTGGGCTTCACGATCGGCTCGATGCTCGGCGGCATCGCGCTCGCGTTCGAGTCCAACCAGGTCCTCCAGGTGCTGCCGTGGTTCACCGCCGCGGTCTTCCTGGTCAACGCCGCCGCCATCACCCGGCTCCCGAACGCCTCGCACGACGACCGCACCCCCGAGGAGCGCAAGGTCCGCGTCCCCGGGCCGGGCCCGCTGCGCAACCTCGGCTGGCTGGCGACGACGTTCTTCACCGGCGTGCTGTGGACCAACCAGGTCGTGCTCAACCTGGTCATCCCGCTGTGGCTGGTGGAGAAGACCGACGCGCCGCAGGTGCTGCTGGCGTTCCTGTTCGGCACCAACACCGTGATGTGCATCTTCCTGCCGATGGCCGCCGCCCGCACCGTCAAGGACGTGCCGACCGCCCTGCGCGCGATCCGCATCTCGACGGTGTTCTTCGTGCTGTCGTGCCTGATCACGCTCTACACCCACGAGACCGTCGGCTGGACGACGATCGCGCTGGTCTGGCTCGGTCACGTCACCGTCACCGGCGCCGAGCTCTACCTCTCCGCCGCCAGCTGGTCCTTCGAGGCCGAGCTGATGGACCCGCGGCGCCGCGGTGAGTACCAGGGAGCGGCCGAGCTCAGCGGCACCGCTGGCCGGGTGTGGGCGCCGGCGCTGTTCACCTTCCTTGCCATCGGCTGGGGCGAGGCCGGTTGGCTGGTGATCGCGGCGATCATCGTGGTCGCCGCGGTCGGGCTGCACCCGGCGACCCGGAGCGCGCAGCGCTTCCTCGACCAGCACGGGCCGCCCGCCGAGGAGCCACCCGCCGACCGGCCGGCCGCGACGGGTGCGGTCGAATAGGAGGGTGCGCAACCCCGTCGGTACCCACGTCCTGGTCGGTGCCGGGCTGGTGCGGGGCGCGCTCGCCTCGGCGCTGGAGCTGGGCTGCGAGGCGATGCAGGTCTTCGTCGGCAACCCGCGCGGCTGGGCGCTGAGCCCCGGACGCCCGGCCGAGGACGCGGCGTTCCGCGAGGCGTGCGCCGAGGCGGGGATGCGGGTCCTCATCCACACGCCGTACCTCGTCAACCCCGGGTCGCCGACGCCGGCCACCCACGAGCGATCGATGGCCCTGGTCGCGCACAACCTGCGCCGGGCGGTCGAGATCGGGGCCGAGGGGGTCGTCGTCCACACCGGCTCCTACGTCGACCCGGCCGGCGGGGTCGCCGAGCACGAGGCGGCCCTGGGCCGGGTGCGGGAGGGGCTGCTGCCGGTGCTGGACGCGCTCGAGGACGACGGCGACGGTGCCGCCCCGTGGCTGCTGCTCGAGCCGACCGCCGGTCAGGGCCGGTCGCTGTGCGCGGGGGTCGAGGACCTCGCGCCGTACCTCGCCGCGCTCGACGACCACCCGCGGGCCGGGATCTGTCTCGACACCTGCCACGTCTTCGCCGCCGGCGCTCCGCTCGACGAGCCCGGCGGCGCCACCGCCACGCTCGACCGGGTGGTCGCGATCGGTGGCCCGGGCCGGCTCCGGCTCGTCCACGCCAACGACTCGATGGACGTCCGCGGCGCCTTCAAGGACCGCCACCAACGCCTCGGCGAGGGGCACATCGGCGTCGGCGCCTTCGGCGAGCTGCTCGCCCACCCCGCGACCGCCGGCGTCCCGTTCATCCTGGAGACGCCCGGGTCGCGCGACGTCGGCGACGCCGGCATCGCGCTGCTGAAGGACCTTCGCGGCCCGACCTGAGCGGGGCTGGCAGACTTCCGTGGTGCAGCGCCGCAACACCACCCTCCTGGCCACGCTCGCCCTGCTGGTGACGGCCGCGGTGTGGGGCTCGACGTTCGTGCTCATCAAGGACCTCCTCGACCGGGTGCCGGTCCTGGACTTCCTGGCGGTCCGGTTCCTCCTCGCCGGGGTCGTCATGGCCATGGTGGCCCCGAGGGCGCTGGGCCGGCTCTCGCCGACCTCACGACGCCGGGCCGTGCTGCTCGGCGGCGTGTACGGCGTCGCCCAGATCCTGCAGACCGCCGGCCTGGCCCACACCGCGGCCAGCGTCTCGGGCTTCGTGACCGGCCTGTACGTCGTCGCCACCCCGCTCCTCGCCGCGGTCCTGCTGCGCACGCGGCTGACGGCGTACACCTGGACGGCGGTCGCCCTGGCGGCCGTCGGGCTCGGGGTGCTCACCCTCGACGGGCTCGCGATCGGGTACGGCGAGGCGATCACCCTGGTCTCGGCGGTGCTCTACGGCCTCCACATCGTCGGTCTCGGTGCGTGGGCCAACGCCGACGAGGCGCTCGGGCTGTCGATCCTGCAGCTCCTGGTCATCGCGGTCATCTGCCTGGTCGCCACCGCCCCCGACGGCGTGGTGCTCCCCGACCGCACCTCCGACTGGGTCTCGGTCGGCTACATGGCCCTCGCCGCCGGCGCCGCCGCCCTGGTCGCGCAGACGTGGGCCCAGTCGCACCTCGCGCCGACCCGGGCCGCGATCGTGATGAGCATGGAGCCGGTCTTCGCGGCGTCGTTCGCGGTCGGGTTCGGCGGCGAGTCCCCCACCTGGCGCCTGGTCCTGGGCGGGGCGATGGTCCTGACGGCGATGCTCGTGGTCGAGGCCGGCCCCCGCCGTCGGATCGAGGGCGAGGTCCAGCACCTGGCCGTCTGAGGCGGCTCGGGCGCCGGGGTCCGGGGTTTCCCCGGTCGACCGGGGAAACCTGAACTGGGGGGCCGGGATCCCGGTGCACAAGTTCAGGCATGGGCCGCCCAGTACGGCATCGACCCGGCCCTGGGCTACAGTCGTCGGCGTGGCGCACACCTATTTCTTCGGACACCTGCCGGGAGCACCCGTGCAGGCTCGTCCCTAGACGCGCCTCCACCACCAACGCCCCGGCCGACGGCTCGGGGCGTTTGTCATGCCGGGGGCCGGAACGCCGGAGCACCGACCCAGAGAAACCGAGGAATCACCATGGTCGTCGTCATGTCGCCGGACGCCACCGACGAGGACGTCGCGCACGTCGTCGAGAAGGTCCAGGAAGTGGGCGGTGAGGCCTTCGTCAGCAAGGGCGTCGTCCGCACCATCATCGGGCTGGTCGGGGACCTCGAGTCCTTCCACCACCTGAACCTGCGCACCCTGCGGGGCGTCGCGGACGTGCACCGCATCTCCGACCCGTACAAGCTCGTCAGCCGCCAGCACCACGCCGAGCGGTCGACGGTCTGGGTCGGCCGGGCCGGGCGCCGGGTGCCGATCGGGCCCGACACCTTCACCTTCATGGCCGGTCCGTGCGCCGTCGAGTCCGCCGACCAGACGCTCGAGGCAGCGCGGATGGCGCAGTCGGCCGGCGCCACGATCCTGCGCGGCGGCGCCTACAAGCCCCGGACGTCGCCGTACGCCTTCCAGGGCCTGGGCGTGAAGGGCCTCGAGATCCTGGCCGACGTCCGCGAGGCGACCGGCATGCCGGTCGTCACCGAGGTCGTCGACGCCCGCGACGTCCCGGTCGTGGCCGAGCACGCCGACATGCTGCAGATCGGCACCCGCAACATGGCGAACTTCGGGTTGCTCCAGGCCGCCGGCGAGTCCGGCAAGCCGGTCCTGCTCAAGCGCGGCATGACCGCGACCATCGAGGAGTGGCTGATGGCGGCCGAGTACATCGCCCAGCGCGGCAACCTCGACGTCGTCCTGTGCGAGCGGGGCATCCGGACCTTCGAGCCGGCCACCCGCAACACCCTCGACATCTCGGCGGTGCCGGTCGTGCAGGCGACCAGCCACCTGCCGATCATCGTCGACCCTTCGCACGCCGCCGGCCGCAAGGACCTCGTCGTGCCGCTCTCGCGCGCAGGGATCGCGGTGGGCGCCGACGGCATCATCGTCGACGTCCACCCCACCCCGGAGACCGCGCTGTGCGACGGCCCGCAGGCCCTGCTCGGCAACGACCTGCGCGACCTGGCCCAGGCCGTGCGCAAGCTCCCGCCGGTGGTCGGCCGGGTCGACTCCTCGGAGCGCGCCGAGAGGCCGTGACGCCGGCGGCGGAGGCCGACGGACGACTCCGGGGGGATCGCGGCGCGCGAGACCCCCGGAACCGGTCGTCTAGGGTTGACGCCGACCCGATCCCCGACACCGCAGGACCGACAGCAGGAGGGCGAGCCGATGGACGAGTGCCCGCACTGCGGCCACACCCTGGGCACGGGTCGGTTCTGCGTCTCCTGCGGCCACCCCCGCGAGGAGGCGGGTACGCCGCCCGAGGCGTGGCGCACCGACACCGCCGAGCGGCCCGCGGTACGGCCCGCCGGGCCCTTGAGGCCGCCGCCCGCGGCCCCGCCGGTGCTGCCGCCCGCGGCCCCGCCGGTGCTGCCGCCGGTGTCCCCGCCGGTGTCCCCGCTGCCGGCCTGGGAGCGCCCGCCCGAGCCGCGGTACCCGCTCTTCGCCGACGAGGCGCCGCGCGTGGCCCCTCCCTCGACCGGAGGCGACGACCAGGACCGTGACGACGAGCCGGCCGGTTCGGTCCTCCCGTACGCCGACGACGAGGCGGCCGCCTGGGCGGTCGCTCCGGAGGACACCACCGGCCGGGCCCGCCGAGGTCTCCTCCCGTGGCTGGTCGCCGCCGCCGCACTGCTGCTCGTGGCGGCCCTCGGCGGCTACCTCCTGCTCACCGGCGACGCCGACGACGACAGCGCCGACGACCCCGCCCCGACGGCACCCGCGGCGGGCACGGACCCGTCGTCCCCGAGCGGTTCCGCCTCCCCCGACCCCGCCACCTCGCCCCCGCCCGAGCCCTCTGCCCCGCCGACCACCAGGTCGGGCCCGAACGCCGGCGGCAAGCCGCGCGACGTCGCGGCGGCGGCCTCGGCGACCGCACCGCAGACGGCCCGGCCCTCGCGCGACGTCGGGGGCGCCGTCGTCCGCTACGGCGCCGGCAACCTGCTCGACGGCAGGACCGACACCGCCTGGCGGATGCCCGGCGACGGCACCGGGACGACGCTCTCGATCTCGCTGGCCGAGGCGACCCGGCTGACGAAGATCGGCCTGGTCAACGGCTATGCCAAGAAGGTCACCGGGTACGACGGCTACACCGCGAACCGGCGGGTGACCTCGGTGGAGTGGGTCTTCGCGGACGGCACCGTCGTGCCGCAGTCGCTCGTCGAGGGTCGCGGGTTGCAGAGCATCCCCGTCGACGTCGTCTCCGACACCGTCGAGCTCCGCATCCTCGGCGTCACCCGGCCCGGCCGCGGACCGAGCGGGCGCGACTACACCGCGATCAGCGAGATCGGCCTGGTCGGCGTCCCGCTCTGACGCTCGTCCTCACGAGAGGTCGGCGAGCACCGCCGCCGCCTTCTCGGCGTCCGCGCGGGTGACGTCCAGGTGGGTGACCATCCGCACCGTCGTCGGGCCGACCGTCGCCACGCGGACGCCAGCAGCCGCCGCCCGCCCGACGAAGGCGGCGGCGTCGGGGCGGTCGACGACGACGATGTTGGTCTCGACGGTCGCGGGGTCGACGCCGCAGGCCTCGGCGAGCAACCGGGCGTGGGCGTGGTCGTCGGCGAGCCGCTCGACGTGGTGGTCGAGGGCGTGCAGGCCGGCGGCGGCCAGGATCCCGACCTGGCGCATCCCGCCGCCCATCCGCTTGCGCCAGATCCGGGCCTCGGCGACGGTGTCGGCGGACCCGACGAGCAGCGAGCCGACCGGGGCACCGAGCCCCTTGGAGAGGCAGACCGACAGGACGTCGGCCGTGGCGCCGTACTCGGCGAGCGGGGTGCCCGTCGCGACGTGGGCGTTCCAGAGCCGCGCTCCGTCGAGGTGGACCGCCGCCCCGAGCCCGGTGGCGAGCTCCTTGAGGTCGCGCAGCAGCTGCAGCGGCAGCACGGTGCCACCGGCGAAGTTGTGGGTGTTCTCGACCGAGATCGCCGCGGTGCGCACGAAGAACGGCCCCATGTCGGGCGCGAACAGGCCGCGGACGGCGTCCAGGTCGACGTGGCCCCGCGGGTGGGTCCAGGTGCGCATCGTGACGCCGCTGTAGGCACCGTGGGCGCCGAGCTCGGCCCGCGCGATGTGGGCCGAGGAGTCGCACAGCACCTCCTGGCCGGGTTGCACGAGCGACCGGACCGCGAGCACGTTCGACATCGACCCGGTCGGCATGAAGAGGGCTGCCTCGTGGCCGAGCAGCCCGGCCACCCGCTCCTCGAGGCGCACGACGGTCGGGTCCTCGCCGTACACGTCGTCGCCGACGTCGGCGCCGGCCATCGCGGCCCGCATCGCCTCGGTGGGTCGGGTCAGGGTGTCGGAGCGCAGATCGATCACGACCCCATCTTGCCGACCCGTCACCCATCGCTGACGGGTCACCCCGGTTTCGCCGCTGACCCGTCACCTATCGCTGACGGGTCACCCCGGTCTCGACGCCGACCCGTCACCTATCGCTGACGGGTCACCCCGGTCTCGACGCTGACCCGTCACCTATGGCTGACGGGTCAGCGGGGGTCAGGCGCGGCGGAGCATCTCCGCGACGAGGAAGGCGAGCTCGAGGGACTGCACCCGGTTGAGGCGCGGGTCGCACACGGACTCGTAGCGGTCGCCGAGGTCGGCCTCGAGCAGCTCCTCGCCGCCACCGACGCACTCGGTGACGTCGTCGCCGGTGAGCTCGACGTGGACGCCGCCGGGCCAGGTGCCGAGCTCGTGGTGGACGTCGAAGAAGCCCTGGACCTCCTCGATGACGTCCTCGAAGCGCCGGGTCTTGTAGCCCGAGCTGGCCTCGAAGGTGTTGCCGTGCATCGGGTCGCACACCCAGGCGACCTCGAGCCCGGCGGCGGTGACCTTCTCGACGACCTGCGGGAGCCCGTCGCGGATCTTGCCGGCGCCGAAGCGGGTGATGAAGGTGAGCCGGCCCGGGGTGTTGTCGGGGTTGAGCCGCGAGGCGAGCGCGATGGCGTCGTCGGCGCTGGTGCTGGGGCCGAGCTTGACGCCGATCGGGTTGCGCACGTGGCTGAGCAGCTCGACGTGCGCGCCGTCGAGCTGGCGGGTGCGCTCGCCGATCCAGACGAAGTGGCCCGACAGGTCGTACGGCGCCCGGGTGCGCGAGTCGATCCGGGTCATCGCGTGCTCGTACTCGAGCACGAGCGCCTCGTGGGAGATGTGGAAGTCGACGCGGTGGAACTCGTCGGGGTCGGCGCCGATGGCCTCCATGAACGCCATCGCGCGGTCGATCTCGTGGGCCATCGCCTCGTAGCGCTGGCCGGCGACGGAGTCGGCGACGAAGTCGGTGTTCCAGGTGTGCACCTTGCGCAGGTCGGCGTACCCGCCGTCGACGAAGGCCCGGATCATGCTCAGCGTGGCCGCGGAGGTGCGGTGCACCTCGAGCAGCCGGCGCGGGTCGGGGATGCGCGACCCGGGCGTGAAGTCGTAGCCGTTGACGGCGTCGCCCCGGTACGCCGGCAGCGTGACCGGCCGGCCGTCGACCTGGCGGGTCTCGTCGTCGGAGCTGCGCGGCTTGGCGTACTGCCCGGCGAGCCGGCCGAGCTTCACCACCGGCACGGACGCGGCGTAGGTGAGGACGACGGCCATCTGCAGCAGCACGCGCAGCTTGTTGCGGGTGTTGTCGGCGGTGACGCCGGCGAACGTCTCGGCGCAGTCACCGCCCTGGAGCAGGAACGCCTCCCCGCGGGTCACGGCGGCGAGCTTGTCGGTGAGCTCGTCGCACTCCGCGGCGAACACCAGCGGCCGGGCCGCACGGAGCTGCTCGACGGTCGCGTCGACGACCGCCCGGTCGGGGTAGGACGGCTGCTGGGCGGGGTGGAGCGCGTGCAGCGCAGCGAGATCGGGAAGTACCACCCGCCAAGCCTACGCGGGCCCGACGCTCACTCCTCCAGGTGCTCGATGTCGCGGAACCCGGTCTTCTGCCCGCGCAGTCCACGGTTGGCCAGCCAGGTCAGTCCCCAGAGCACGATGCCGATGACCAGCAGCCCGCCGGCGATCTTGTACTGCACCATGTCGGCCTCCAGCCGGGCCCACGGTCCGAGCAGGTAGACGCAGGCGATGGCGCCGAGCACGGGGAAGGCGGTCGGCGCGCGGAACCGGCCCGCCGGGTCGCGCCGCAGGATGAGGACACAGACGTTGACGACCGCGAACACGGCGAGGAGGAGCAGCGCCGTCGTCCCCGACAGCGCGCTGACGACCGTGCTCTCGGACTGGGTGCGCACGTAGATGATGAGCCCGAACGCGAGCACCGTCGTGAACGCGATCGCGACGTACGGCGCGCGCCGACCGTGGGACACCCGGCCCAGCTGGCGCGGGAGCACGTCCTGCTGGGCCATGCCGTAGATGAGGCGGCTGGCCATCAGCATGTTGATCAGGGCGGTGTTGGCGACGGCGAAGACCGTCAGGAACGGGAAGATCTTGTCGATCGGGATGTCGGGCGCCCCGATGCGGACGACGTCGAGCAGGACCCCGGCCTCCGGGTTCTTCGGGGCGGCGATCTCACCGGGCGGGATGACCGCGACCACCGAGATGGCCACCAGCACGTAGATGACCACCGCGATGCCGAGGCCGGTGAGCATCACCCGGGGGAAGATCCGCTCGGGGTCCTTGGTCTCCTCGACCATGTTGACCGAGTCCTCGAACCCCACCATCGAGAAGAACGCGATCGCGGTCGCGACGGTGACCGCCATGAAGAGGCCCTTGTCGTCCGGGCTCTCGAAGACGGTGATGCGGTCCAGGTCGCCGTCGCCGGCGGTGATGGCGACGAACCCGATCACGATCACGATCGCCAGTGCCGTCATCTCGATGATCGTGAGGATCACGTTGAACTTGACGCTCTCCCCCACCCCGCGCAGGTTGATCCCGGCCAGCAGGAGCATGAACGCCAGGGCGACCAGCAGCGTCGCGGTGTCACCGGTCGGCACGCCGGGGAAGATCTCGTCGAGCCCGATCAGCAGGTTGGACGCCAGCAGGCCCGACGAGGTGGACGCGCTGGTGATGCCCGAGCAGACCACGGTGAAGGCGACGATGAACGTCACGAAGTGGATCCCGAACGCCTTGTGCGTGTAGAGGGCGGCCCCGGCGGCCTGGGGGTACTTCGTCACGAGCTCCAGGTAGGAGAACGCCGTGAGGGTCGCGACCGTGAAGGCGACCAGGAACGGGAGCCAGGCGATGCCGCCCACCTCGCCGGCGAGCTTGCCGGTGACGGCGTAGATGCCCGCGCCGAGGATGTCGCCGACGATGAACAGCAGGAGCAGCCTGGGCCCCATCACCCGTTTCAGGTCGGGTGTGTCCGGGCCGTTGACGTCTCCGTCTGCGGACTTGCTGAGATCGGTGGTCATGCCCGGGACACCTCCGCGTAGCGACTGGTGGAGCACAGCCAACACCGGTCGACCCCGCCTTGTCTGCCCCTGGTCTCGGGTGTCGTCCACCAGTTTTGAGGCAATCTTGTCTCATGTGAGACAGTTGTGTCTCATACCCACCGCAACGACCGAGGAACGAGCACCCCATGGCCACCCGTGACGACGTCCTGGCCGCCGCCCAGCGTCACCTGAACGTCGACGCCCGCGCCTCGATGGCCGACCTGGCCGGCGCGGCCGGCATCAGTCGGGCGACGCTGCACCGGCACTTCGCCACCCGCGAGGACCTCCTGCACGAGCTCGGCACCCGCTCGCTCGACCGCTGGGCGGCCAGCCTCGTCGCCGCGGACGCGCCCGGCGCGGCGGCCTCGGGCGACGCCGTCCGGATCCGGGCCTGTCTCGACGACCTGGTCGCCCGCTACCTCGCCGACTCCGACGACTTCGGCTTCGCCCTCACCGATCCCTACCTCCTCTCCGCCCCCGACCTCGTCGAGCGCAGCGACGCCCTCGTCGAGCGCGAGGTCGCGCTGTACGTCGCGGCCCAGGCGGCCGGCGTGCTGCGAGCCGACCTGCCACCGCGGTGGATCTCCCACGCCCTCTACGGGCTCCTCGTCGCCGCCCGGGACGCCCTCCTCGGCGGCGACCTGCCCCGGCGCGACCTCGACGCCCTCGTCCTCTCGACCTTCCTGACCGGAGCACAGCGATGAGCACGCCCCTGACCACCGGCTCCGCCGCCGTCACCCCGATCGAGGCGGACCCCCGCCGGTGGGCGGGCCTGGCCGTCCTGGCCGCCAGCCTCCTGGTCGTCGTGATGGACATGACGATCCTGAACGTCGCCCTGCCCGAGCTGACCGCCGACCTGCGCCCGGACGCCGTCGCCCAGCTGTGGATCGTCGACGTCTACGCGCTCGTCCTGGCGGGCCTGCTGGTGCCGCTCTCGGCGCTCGGCGACCGGTGGGGACGCCGCCGGATGCTGCTCGCCGGCTTCACCGTGTTCGGCGCCGCCTCGCTGCTCGTCCTGGTCGCCGACTCCCCCGGGGAGGTCATCGCCGTGCGGGCGCTGCTCGGCGTCGGCGGCGCGATGATCATGCCGACGACGCTCTCGCTGATCCGCACGCTCTTCCCCGACGCCCGCGAGCGGGCCACCGCGTTGGGCATCTGGGGCGCGATGGCCGCCGTCGGCGGCGCGATCGGGCCGATCGTCGGCGGCGCGCTCCTCGAGGCGTTCAGCTGGCACGCGGCCTTCCTTTTCAACGTCCCGGTCATGGTCGTGGCCGTCGTCGCCGGCGTGCTGCTGCTGCCCGAGAGCCGGTCGGAGCGCCCGGGCCGGCTCGACGCCGCCGGCGTCCTGCTGTCCTTCGGTGGCATGGCGTCGTTCGTCTACGGCGTCAAGCACCTCGGCAAGGAGGGGCTCGACCCGCTCACCCTGGCCACCCTCGGCCTCGGCGCGGTCCTGCTGACGGGGTTCGTGCTGCGGTGCCTGCGCCAGGACGACCCGATGCTCGAGGTCCGGCTGTTCACCCACCGGCCGTTCACCGCCGGCGTCCTCGCCGCGCTCACCAGCAGCATCGCGATGGTCGCACTGCTGCTCCTGGGCTCGCAGTGGCTGCAGCTCGTGCACGGCTGGTCGCCGCTGCAGGCCGGCGCCGCCCTGCTGCCGATGGCCGTCGGCGGCATCGTCGGCTCGCCGCTCGCCCCCTCGCTCGCCGAGCGGATCGGCGTGCGCACCGTCGTCGCCGGCGGACTCGCCGTCGCCGGCGTCGGCCTCCTGCTGCTGTTCGTGCTCCCCCAGCCGCTGGGCTACCTCTCGGTCGCCGCCGCACTCACCCTGGTCGGCATCGGCACGGCGTCCCTCGCCGTCGGCTCCGCGACGATCATGGGCTCGACCCCGGCCGACAAGGCCGGCAGCGCCGCCGCCATCGAGGAGTCGTCCTTCGAGATCGGCGGCGTGCTCGGGGTCGCCGTCCTCGGCAGCCTGGCCGCCTGGACCTACCGCGACGGGCTCCCCGCCGACGCCACCGACCTGGCCCGCGAGTCGCTCGCCGGCGCCCTCGGCACCCCGACCGCCGCGGCCGCGACCGCGTCGTTCGAGCACTCCTTCGCCGTCTTCGGGCTCGCCGCCGGCGTCCTGCTGCTCGCCGTCTCGGTGCTGGTCTGGTGGCTCACCCCCGCCGACCTCGACCTCGCCGACGTCGAGCACTGACGCGGGCCGGGCACACCGTCGCGCCGAGTCGGCGTGAAGTTGCACTGGAATCACGTCGAGTCGGCGTTCGCGTTCGACGCGAACGCCGACTCGGCGTCGTGGAGGGTCGGCTCAGCCGAAGAAGACCTGCGCCTCGGCGTACTCCTCGGGGCTGACGAGCTTGAGGTGGGCGGTGCCGTCGCTCAACGGGACCCGCACGATGCGGGTGCCGCGCAGCGCCATCATGGTGCCGAAGTCGCCGTCGGCGACCGCGTCGATGGCCTGGAGGCCGAAGCGGGTGGCCAGCCAGCGGTCGAACGCCGTGGGGGTGCCGCCGCGCTGCACGTGACCCAGGACGACGGCGCGCGCCTCCTTGCCGGTGCGGTGCTCGATCTCGGAGGCGATCCGGTCGCCGATGCCGCCGAGACGGACGTGACCGAACGCGTCCTTCTCGCCGGAGACGAGCGTCATGTCGCCGCCCTCGGCGGGCACGGCGCCCTCGGAGACCACGATGATCGGGGCGTACTCGCTCTGGAAGCGGGTCTCGACGTGGGCGCAGATGGCCTCGATGTCGAAGGGCTGCTCCGGGATCAGGACGGCGCTCGCACCGCCCGCGATGCCGGCGTGCAGGGCGATCCAGCCGGCGTGGCGGCCCATGACCTCGACCACGAGCACCCGGTGGTGCGACTCGGCCGTCGTGTGCAACCGGTCGATCGCCTCGGTCGCGATGTTGACCGCGGTGTCGAAGCCGAAGGTGAAGTCGGTGCCGGACAGGTCGTTGTCGATCGTCTTCGGGACGCCGACGACCTTCACGTCGAGCTCGGCGAGCTTGGTGGCCACGCCGAGGGTGTCCTCGCCGCCGATCGCCACGAGCGCGTCGACGCCGGCGGCCGCCATGTTGTCCTTGATCATCTCGACGCCGCCGTCGATCTTGAACGGGTTCGTGCGGCTGGAGCCGAGGATGGTGCCGCCGCGCGGCAGGATGCCGCGGCACTGCTCGACGCCGAGCGGCATCGTGAGGCCCTCGAGCGGGCCCTTCCACCCGTTGCGGTAGCCCACGAACTCGAACCCGTGCTGCTTGACGCCCTTGCGGACGACGGCACGGATGACCGCGTTCAGACCTGGGCAGTCGCCCCCACCGGTGAGTACTCCGACCCGCATCGCACGTCCTCCTTGGATCGTTCAAAGACTTGGCCGACCCACCTAACCACGTCGGTCGGCCGCGTGGCGACCGTCACCACACCGTGAGCACGAGCGCGGCCAGCCCGAACCCCACTGCGACGCCGACCGCGGCCGCCGCGACCAGGGCGAGGTAGCCGCCGACGACGGTGCGGTCGGTCGGCAGCCGCTGCGTCGTCCACCGCGGGTCGGCGTCGACGGCGGCCAGCGCGCCGGGCGCCACCCGGTCGTCGAGGACGGCGACGTCGCGCCGTCCGGGGTGCAGCAGGAGCAGGACGGGGGCGCCGTGTCCCAGGTCGAGGTCGGGCGGCACGAGCGCCGCGACCCGCCGGGCCCGATCGTCGTCCCGGCCGGCACGCGGCCCGTCGCCCAGCGCGACCAGCACCGTCAGGCTGGACGGCGCCGGCCCCGCCCCGCGCACCGGCAGGAACCAGCCGTGGCGGGTGTCGGCGCGGGCCCGGACGACGCGCCCGGCCGCGGGCACCGGCGTCACCTCGCCGCGGGCGATCTCGGCGGTGCCAGCGTCCACGGCGACCCGGAAGCGCCGCTCGGCCCGGCCGAGGAGCACCGGGAAGGCGCCGATCACCCCGAGCTCGACCAGCAGCCCGAGGAACAGCAGCGCCCACGATCCTCCCGACCCCTCGCCCAGGCTGGGTCCGCCGATCATCAGGCCGAGCGCGAGACCGAACCCGGCGATCAGCAGCCGGGTGGGTCGGGACAGGTCGTTCAGCACGGGCTCGATCCTCCCCCGTGACCGGGCGCGTACCCTCGCCGCCATGACGTTCTCGATCGTGGCCAGGTCCGACGACGGCGACTCGTGGGGCGTCGCGGTGGCCTCCAAGTTCCTGGCGGTCGGGTCGGTCGTGCCGGCCGCGGTCGCCCAGGTCGGCGCCCTCGCGACCCAGGCCCACGCCAACGTCGCCTACAAGGGACTGGCCCTGTCCCACCTCGACGAGGGCGCCACCGCGCCGATCGCGCTCGACCGTCTCCTCGAGGAGGACGACGGGCGCGACCACCGCCAGGTCGGCATCGTCGACGTCGACGGCGGCGCCGCCTCCCACACCGGGTCGGCCTGCATCGACTGGGCCGGCGGCGTGACCGGCGCCGGGTTCGCGATCCAGGGCAACTGCCTGGCCGGCGAGCAGGTCGTCGAGGCGGTCCGGGCGACGTGGGAGGCCGGCGCCGGGACGCCGTTCGAGCGCCGGCTGCTCGAGGCCCTGGCCGCGGGCGACGCCGCCGGTGGCGACAAGCGGGGCCGGCAGTCGGCCGCGCTCCTCGTCGTGCGCGACGAGGCCGGCTACGACGGCGGCGACGACATCGCCGTCGACCTGCGCGTCGACGACCACGCCACCCCGATCGAGGAGCTCGCGCGGCTCCTCGACCTCAACGAGCTCTACCTCGTCGCGTCGACCGAGGAGGAGAAGGTGCCGGTCGACGACGCCCTGCGCAGCGAGCTCGAGGCGTTCGCCCGCGACCAGGGCCACCCCGACTTCACGACCTGGGTCGGCACCGAGAACTACGAGATGCGCGTCGACGCCGGCCTCGCCTGGGTCGACCGGCGGGTGCTCGACATCGTCCGTGCGGTGGGGTCGCTCTCCTGAGCGTGCCGACCGTCCTGGCCGTCCGCGTCGGGGCCGGCACGGTCGCTGCGACCCTCGGCGCCGCGACAGCACGCCGCTCGGTCGCGGACGCCGACCGGCCCGAGCCCGGGGCGCTGTGGCGCGCGACGCTCGCGGCGGCGCAGGAGGTGCTCGGCGTCGCCGACCCGGCCGGCATCGAGACGGTGGAGGTCGTCGGCGACGGGGGCACCGTCGTCTGGTGGGACGTCGACACGCTCGGCTCCCCGCTGCCGGTCGCGCGCACCGGCGACGCCGCCGCGCACCTGGCCGGCCTGGCCGCCACCGAACCGCACACCTGGGCGCTCGCCGTCGCGGGCCGCTACGCCGCGGGCGACGTCGCGTCCTACCTGGTGGCGCGGATGACGCGCGGCCTGGAGCACCTGCTGCTCCCCGGCCCGGCCTGGGACCTCGACCGCTGCCGGGCCGCCGGCGTCCCCGCCGACGTCCTGCCCGAGCCCGTCACGCCCGGCGTCCCGGTCGCGACCACCGACCCCGCGACGTTCCTCGGCCTGGCCGTGGCGCTCACGCTCCGCACGACCCCGGCGGGGTAGTCCCGGACGATCGGCCCCACCGCCGCCGTCAGAAAGGGGCCGATCGTCCGGGACTACCGCAGCGTCGCCAGCACCGCCGCCGCGGCGTCGCGGTCGGCGGTGGCGCGCTCGAGGGTCTCGAGGGCCTCGTCGCGCACGGTCTCGGCGTCACCGAGCTCGTCGTCGACCTCGTCGTAGGTCTCCTCGAGCTCGGCGATCCTGCGCTTGAGCTCGTCGATCTCGGCCTCGATCTGCAGCTGGCGCGCGCGGAGCTGCTCGACGTCGGCGGCCGCCTCGTCGCGCGCGGCGCGGGCCTGCTCGACCGCCTCCTCGGCCTCGTCGACGGCGTCCTGGGCGGCCTCGCGGGCCTTCTCGCCGGCGTCCGGATCCGGGACGACGTGCAGGGCGGGTCGCCCCGGCGCCTCGGCCTCCCGGGGGACGGCGACGTGGCCGAGCGCCGCGGGCACGGCGACCGCCGCCACCGCCGCGGCGCGGTCGGCGTCCTCGTCGACGCCGGTGGTGCTCAGGGCGACCACGAGGAGCCCGCTGCTGACGGCCTCGCCGCACGCCGCCGAGATCATCGCCGCGGTCAGCGTCGCCTCGACCTGGTCGGCGACGGCCGGCGTCACCTTGACGCCGTCCTCGCGGGCCAGCGACCGGGCCTGCGTGGTGATCGCGGCCGTCAGCTGCCGGCGCTGCTTGGTGAGCTCGCGCAGCTCCGCACCCGACATCCCGGCCTGGGCCTCGCGCAGGGCAGCCCCGACCGCGAGCACCTGCTCGACCTGCTCGCCGGCCCGGCGCGCGAAGAGGTTGAGGACCCACGCCGCCAGCGACGGCTTCCTGAGCGCCTTGACCGGACCGGCCAGGTCGGCGTGGTCGGTGCCCTTGAGCGCCTTGGCGCGCGCGTCGCGGGCCGGGGTGAACTCCCCCAGCGGCAGCGCGTAGAGCTCGTCGGCGATCTCGAGCAGGGTGCCGTCGTCGTCGGCCACCGTCGCCCCGCTCAGTCCTCGTCGAGCCCGCGCTCGATGGCGTAACGGGTCAGCTCGACGCGGTTGTGCATCTGCAGCTTGCGCAGGGTGTTCTGCACGTGGTTCTGGACGGTGCGGTGCGACAGCACCAGCCGCTCGGCGATCTGCTTGTACGACATGCCCTTCGCGACCATCTTGAGCACCTCGGTCTCGCGCTCGGTCAGCTCCGGGTTGCCGGTGATCGACGGGTCGCCGCCGGGCTCGGAGAGGCGCCGGAACTCCCCCAGGACCAACCCGGCCAGGCCGGGCGTGAAGACCGAGTCGCCGCGCGCGACGCGCCGCACGGCGTCCAGCAGCTCCTCGCGGGAGGCCGACTTCACCAGGTAGCCGGTGGCGCCCGCCTTGACCGCCTCCAGGACGTCGTCCTGCTCGCCGGAGGCCGAGAGGATCAGCACCCGCGCGCTCGGGTCCTGCTGGAGCACCTGCTTGGTCACCTCGACGCCGTTCGGTGCCGGGATCTGCAGGTCGAGGACGACGACCTGCGGCCGCGCCGCCGCGAACCGCGCCAGCGCCTGCGTGCCGTCGGCCGCCACCGCGACCACCTGCAGGCCCGCGGCCTGGAGGTCCCGCTCGACGGCGTCGCGCCACATCGGGTGGTCGTCGACGACCATCACCCGGATGGCCTGCTCGCCCGGCTGACCGGGTGGACCCGCCTGGCCCGGACGTCTGGTCTCCCCTGCGCTCACCCGCCGACCCTAGGCCACGCCGCGCCACCCCACGGCGAGTCGCCGCCGAGTCGCCGCCGCGGACGCCACGGGGCGCCGCGGGGGCGCCACGGCGGGCGGGGTCGCGACGTCAGGTGGCCGGGTCGGTGCGGTAGCGCCCGCGCCGGTGCAGGAGCGGCGCGTCGTCGTCGCCGACGACGAGGTCGTCGACGGTGCAGGTCAGCAGCAGCGACCACCCGACGGTGACGGCCGACTCCATGCTCACCGACGCCCACGCCGCGGCGTCGGCCAGCCGCGGGCCGGCGCCGGTGTCGTCGAACGTCGCCATCCGGAACGGACCGCCCGGCGCGGGCGCGAGGCCGGCGAAGGCTTCGGCGAGGCCGCGGTGGTGCCACGACAGCAGGTGGACGACGGCGCGGCCGGTGCGCTCCACGACGTCGGCCAGGTCGGAGTCGGGGTCGACCAGGGCCAGCAGGCGGGCCGGCTCGCCGTGCGCGACCAGCAGCGAGCTGACGGTCAGCCCCGCCCGGGCGCCCGGCGCGGACCCGGAGCCGGCCGTCCAGAGCGAGACCGCGCCGCCGATCCGGCCGCGCAGCCGCCGGACCGGGTCGTCGCCGGTCGCGAACGGGTGTCCGGAGTGGATCGTCATCGGGGCACCACGAGCTCCCACTCGGTGCCGTACGAGCCGGTGCTCAGCTGCGCGGTGCCGCCCAGCTCGGCGATCCGGCCCCGGATCGACTCGCTCACGCCCAGCCGCCCGGCGGCCGCGGCCTCCTCGAGGCGACCCTCGGGGATGCCGGGCCCCTCGTCGCGCACCGAGACCTCGACCCGGTCGGGGAACGCCTCGAGCAGCACCCAGGCCGGCGCGCCCTCGCCGACGTGCACGGCCACGTTGTCGAGGCAGGCGGCCACGACGGCGACCACCTCGGCCGCGGCCGCCGACGGCAGCTCCACCGGGCCGCCCGGCACGGCGACGTCGACGCCGGGGCGCAGGCCGAGCCGACCCAGCTGGGAGGCCAGGTCGACGGTGCCCGCGGTGCCGGCGTCGCTGACGGCGTCCTGGGAGCGGATCAGGGTGCGCAGCGCCGACTCCTGCTCGCCCGCGAGCCGACCCAGGTCGGCGGCCGGCCCACCGATCTCGGCGCCCTTGCGCTGCACGAGCGCGAGCACCTGCAGGACGCCGTCGTGGACGACGCGCGCGAGCCTGGCCCGCTCCGTCGCCGCTGCCGCGGCCCGCTGGGCCTCGTCGCGCTCGGCGGCCATCTGCTGGAGCGAGCCGCACATGAACCCGACGATCGGGCCGCCGATCATCAGCAGGAAGAAGTTGCTGTAGTTGGTCTGGGTGAGCTCGTCGCGCAGGAACAGGTCGGCGCCGCCGATCAGGACGCCGGCGACGAACCCGCCCGGCGTCCGGAACCGGATCGCCCACGCGAACAGCGCCGCCATCACCCAGAACCCCGGGATCGTGGCGTTGAACCACGGCCCCTTCACCAGCGGCGTGAGCGCGAGCAGCGCCAGGGTCAGACCCAGGTCGGAGTAGAGCAGCAGCTGGCCGCGCCGGGCGCCGTCGGCGTAGGCCCAGGTGGCGAACGCCGTCCACGCGACCATCACCGCCATCAGCACGTAGCCGGCGGTCGGGTGGTCGTAGTTGTCGACGCCGCGGTAGAGCGCGAGGCCGACCGCGTTGACCAGCACCACCCAGCGCAGCACCGCGACGGCCCGGAACAGCCGGTCCTCGACGGCGACCGCGGCGTGGACGCCGTTGCCGCTGACGGGAGCCAGCCGGGTCAGGACGCCTTCTTCTGCTCTGCCGCGCCCTCGGCCTTCGCCCCGGCCTCGGCCTTCTTCGACTCCTCCTTGGCGACGCCGGCGTACTTGTCGACGTACTCCTGGCTGGAGAGGCGCATGATCTCGTACATGATCTCGTCGGTGATCGAGCGCAGGATGTAGCGGTCGTTCTCCATGCCCTCGTAGCGCGAGAAGTCGAGCGGCTTGCCGAAGCGCACGACCGGGCGGGTGAACGTGCCGAACTTCTTGCCCGGCGGCGCCACCACGTCGGTGCCGACGACCGCGGTCGGGACCACCGGGACGCCGGTCTCGAGCGCCAGTCGCGCGACCCCGGTCTTGCCGCGGTAGAGCCTGCCGTCGTGCGAGCGGGTGCCCTCGGGGTAGATGCCGAAGAGGCCGCCGGCGTCGAGGACCTTCTTCGCCGACATCATCGCGCCGGCCGCCGCGTCGGCGCCGGAGCGGTCGATCGGCACCTGGCCGGCGCCGGAGAAGAACTGCTTCTGCAGCCAGCCCTTGATGCCGGGCGTGGTGAAGTACTCGGCCTTGGCGACGAAGGTGACGCGCCGCGGGAGGGTCAGCGGCATGAACAACCAGTCGGCGTAGGACAGGTGGTTGCTGGCCAGGATGGCCGCGCCCTCGGCGGGCACGTGGTCGTCACCCTCGACCTGCGGACGGAAGACGACGCGGAGCAGCGGCCCCAGAGCGATCCACTTGAGGAACCAGTAGAACAACGCGACACCCCTCCTACGCGACCTGCCGGACCGACCTGCGCAGCGTAGACCCTCACGTGGCCTGCCTCACCAGTCCTGCGGCGCGTCTCACCGCCGCGGCGTGCGGCATGATCGCGCCATGTCCCTCGACCGGTCCCTCGACCCCCTGCACGAGCCGCTCACCGTCGCCGCCCGGCCCGAGCTGACCGGCGGCCGTCGGATCGGTGTCCTGCTCAGCCACGGCTTCACCGGCTCGCCGTACTCCATCAAGCCCTGGGGGCAGCACCTCGCCGACCGCGGCTACGGCGTGGCCGTGCCGCGGCTGCCGGGGCACGGCACCACCTGGCAGAACCTGAACGCGCACCGCTGGGAGGACTGGTACGGCGAGCTCACCCGCGCCTTCGACGCGCTCTGCCTCGAGAACGACGCCGTCGTGGTCGGCGGGCTGTCGATGGGCGGCGCGCTCGCGATCCGGGTCGCCGAGGAGCACCCCGACCGGGTCTCGGGACTGATGCTGGTCAACCCCGCCGTCGCCTCCCGGCGCCGCGACGTCAAGCTGCTGCCGGTGCTCAAGCGGGTGGTGCCGTCGCTCCCCGGCATCGCCAACGACATCAAGAAGCCCGGCCAGCTCGAGCACGGCTACGACCGGACGCCGCTCAAGGCGATCCACTCGTTCGCGCAGACCTGGCCGACGATCATCGCGGACCTGCCCCGGGTGACCTGCCCGCTGGTCTACTTCCGCTCCGCGGTCGACCACGTCGTCGACGACGCCTCGCAGCCGATCATCCTCGGCGGCGTCTCCTCGACCGACGTCACCGAGGTGCCGCTGCCCGAGAGCTTCCACGTCGCCACCCTCGACAACGACGCCCCCACGATCTTCGCCGGCAGCGCGGAGTTCGTGGCCCGCGTGACGGCCGCGTAAAGTCGAGGCGTGCCCACGGACGACGACGAGGCCTGGAAGGCGATCGTCGACAACTACGGCGACCGGCCGACCGTCGAGGACGACGCCCCGGCCGCGTCGCGGCCCGAGCCGACGCCCGAGCCGGAGCCGACGTCCACCCCGCTGCCGCGCGAGCGGGCGAGCGCGACCTGGGACGACGAGTACCCCGACTCCGACTGGAGCACCGACCGGTTCGTGCCGCCCGAGCCGCCGCCGATCCCGACGCCCACGCCCGACCGGCACGCGGCGTGGGCGGGGGTCTTCGGCTCCCCGGCGATCCTGCTGATCTGCCTGGTCCTCCAGGTGCGGGTGCCCGAGCTGGTGGCCTACCTGCTGGTGGCCGGCTTCGTGGGCGGCTTCCTCTACCTGGTCTTCACGATGACCCGCGAGCCCCGCGATCCGGACGACGACGGCGCGGTTTTATGACGCCGGCGCGGTAGTCGCCGGCGCCGATCGTCTGGACGCCACGGACGCTGCGAGCGGTGCGCGCCGACCGGGCCGAGCCGGCCCAGCGCGCCGAGCGGGAGAGCAGCGCGGCGCCGATCAGCCCGGCCTCCGGGCCGAGCCGGGCGCCGACGACCCGAGGCGGCGTGCGGTGGCCGGCCCCGACGACGGTGCGGGCCAGCGCGGCGCGGGCCGGCTCGAGGAGACGGTCGCCTGCGGCGGACACGCCGCCGCCGACGACGACGAGCTCGGGGTCGAAGGCGGAGGTGAGTCCGCCCAGGCCGACGCCGAGCCACTCGCCGATCGCCGCGAACGCCTGCCCGGCCACCGGGTCGCCCTGCTCGGCCGCCGCGGTGACCATCGGCCCGGTCAGCTGCTCCGGCCGGGAGTCGCAGAGGTCACCGAGGATCGAGGGGCCGGGGTCGAGGTGGGCGCGAGCGAAGCGCACCAGCGCGTTGCCGGAGCAGTACTGCTCCCAGCACCCCGACATCCCGCACTCGCAGTTGCGGCCGTCGGGGACGACCTGCATGTGGCCGAACTCGCCGGCCATGCCCTGGGCACCGCGCACCAGCTGGCCCGCCATCACGATCGCACCGCCGATGCCCGTGCCGAGGGTGATCATCAGCGCCGAGGAGGAACCGCGGGCGGCACCGAACGCCGTCTCGGCGACCGCCGCGCAGTTGGCGTCGTTGTCGAGCGCCACCGGGGCGCCCCACCGCCTGCTGAGGCGCTCGCGCACCCGCTCGCCGGCCCACGGCAGGTGCGGGGCGAACATGACCCGCTCCCCCGCGGCGTCGACGAAGCCGGCCGCGGCGAGGCCGACGCCGGCGATCCGGCGCCCGGCGGCGACGTCGAGGACCGCCTCGGTGAGCGCGTCCTCGACGGAGGCGACGCTGACCCGGCGGCCCGGTGTGCTGCGCCGCGCCGTCCGGACGACGGTCCCGGCGCGCGTCACCTCACCGGCGAGGACCTTCGTCCCGCCGACGTCGACGCCGATGTAGAGCACCATGTCGCTGCCTCAGCCCGCGCTCATCGTCGCGCCAGGTCGGCCGCGCCGATGACACCGGCCCGGTTGCCCAGGGACGCCGCCCGGATCTCCAGGACGGGGCGGTGACCCCGGCCGGTCAGCTCGCTCTCGAACGCCGCCCGCACCGGGTCGAGCAGCAGGTCGCCGGCCTCGCTGACGCCACCGCCGACCACCACGGCTCCCGGGTCGAGGACGGCGGTCAGGGACGCGATCGCCTCGCCGAGCCAGCGTCCGACCTCGGCGACCCGGGCGATGGCGAACGGGTCGCCGTCGGCGGCGGCCGCGGTGATGAGCGGCCCGTTGATCGCGGCGGCGTCGCCGCCGGCGCGCTCGAGCAGCGCGGCGGCCTCGGGGGTGGAGGCGAGCCCGCGGGTGACCTTCACCAGGGCCGAGCCGCTGGCGTACTGCTCGATGCACCCGCGGTTGCCGCAGCCGCAGAGCCGGCCGCCGGGCACCACGCGCAGGTGCCCGATCTCGGCCGCGGCACCGAACCCGCCGCGGTAGAGCTCGCCGTCGATCACGATGCCCCCGCCCACGCCGGTGCCGACGGTGACCATGAGCATGTCGTCGACGTCGAACGCCGCGCCGAAGGTGAACTCGCCCCAGGCGGCGGCGTTGGCGTCGTTCTCCACGACGACGGGCAGCCCGACCCGCTTCTGGATCTCGGTGCCGAGGTCCTCGTCGCGCCAGGCGACGTTGGGGGCGAACATCACGACGGCGCGGCCGGAGTCGACGTAGCCGGCGGCGCCGATGCCGACGCCGGTCAGCTCGTGGCGGCTGCCCAGCTCGGCGACGAGCTCGGCGATGGCGTCCTCGACGGCCTCGGCGTCGGTGGCCGGCGACACGACGCGGTGCTCGTCGAGCACGCGGCCCTGCGTGTCGACGACGGCGCCGGCGATCTTGGTGCCGCCCACGTCGATGCCGCAGGTCAGACCCCCCGCGGTGCCGTGCGCAGTGCCGTCAGGGGTCTCGGTGGTGGACCCTCGGGGGTCAGTCGTCGTCGCCATCGAGGTCGATCCTCTCGAACTGCTCGTCCGGGGGCGAGTCGGGTCCGCGGTGCGGGCGCGCGGCGACCAGCCCGTTGAGCGCCAGCAGCAGCGAGGACGCCGCGCTCGCGAGGTGTTCCCTGACCTCCGGGCTGGTGTTGCGCACGGCGTGCACGGTCCGGCAGATCGGGCAGTAGGTGCACTCGGCGGCGGCGGTGGCGAGGTGCTCGTCGATCCCCGACATCGCCTGCGCGGCGTGACCGGCGAACCCACCCAGCCCGCCCTGGCCGGCGCGGGGTCCGGCGCGGTGGCCGGCGCCGTCGCCGGCGCCCTGCCCGGCGTCCGGTCCGGCATCGGCGGAGTCGCGGGCCCACCCGCCCAGCGCGCCGAGCAGCTTGGCCGCCTCCTCGCCGACGCTCCCGACGTCGCTCGCGGCGTTGCTGTCTGCGTTGCCGGAGGCGCTGCCGTCGGCGTCGGGTCCTGCGGGGGTGGGCTCGGGCCCGCCGTCACGGCTCAAGGTCATCTCTCCTGTCCTGCGGTGGCGCCTGACGGGCCACCGCTGCGGTCCCCGGTCGGTTCGCGGAAGCGCACCCGCAGCTCCCCGTCGTCGACCCGGGCGCCGGCCACGCGCAGCCGCGCCAGTCCTGCCGGGAGCGTGAGGAGTCGACGATACGACCCCACGGTCACGACGAGCTCGTCGTGGTGCCTGGCGAGATCGACGTCGGCGCGCTGGACGTTCGGGAGGGCGAGGTGGAGCACCGCGCCCTCCGTGCTCCGGGTGACCCGGAACGGGCCGTCGCCGGTGGGGACGGCGAGGGGGTCGGCGCCGTCGTACAGCCCGGCGGCGACCTCGGTGAGCGCGGCCACGCCGACCGGCTCGGTGGACCGGTACTCCGAGCGCCACACCGGCAGGTCGGCGAAGGACTCCGCGACCTCGGCGAGGACGTCGTCCTGGGCGGCGACCCACCGCGCGCGCCACTCGTCGGCGCCACCGGCCGGGAAGACCCGGTTGGCGACGACGCCGTCGACGCGGTAGCCGAACAGCGACAGGCTCGTGTGGCTGCGCCTGGCCTCGGCGAGGACGACGTGCTCGGGGGTGAGCACGATCCGGACGCTCGCGCCCGGCCCGGACAGCAGGGCGTGGACCTCGCCGAGCTCGGCGTGCAACCGCTCGACCGCCTCGAAGACCGAGCCGCCCGGCATCGGGACACCGGCCGCGCGGGTCAGCACCGGCCGCAGGGCCTTCATCACGCGCTGCTGGGTCGGGAAGATCCGCTGCATGTACCAGCCGAGGGCCTCGGGCAGCGCGAGCAGCCGCAGCGTCTCGGCGGTCGGCGCGCAGTCGACGACGATGACGTCCCACTCCCCCGAGAGCGCGTGCAGCCGCAGCTCGAGCAGGGCCAGCACCTCCTCGGCCCCCGGGACGACGGTCAGCTCCTCGGCCGCGACCGGGTCGACGCCGGCGACGTCGAGCACCGACACGAGGTAGCCCTGCACCTCGGCCCACGACTGCTCGAAGCGCAGCTGCGCGTCGACCTGCTGCACGAAGAGCCGCGCGGCGACCTCGGTCGGCTCGGGGCCGACCTCGACCCCGAAGGCGTCGCCGAGCGAGTGCGCGGCGTCGGTCGACAGCACCAGGGTGCGGTGCCCGGCGGCCGCGGCGAGCGCGGCGGTGCCCGCGGCGACCGTCGACTTGCCGACGCCGCCCTTGCCGGTGAAGAGGAGGATGCGCAAGTTGTCGGGGTGGTCGGTCAGGGGGTCACTGGAGCGACTCGACGCGCTGCTTGAGGCCCTTCAGCGCGGTGTCGATGAGGATCTTCTCGCCCTTGCGCTTGATCATGCCGATCATCGGGATCGACACGTCGAGGGCGAGCCGGTAGGTCACCTCGGTCGAGCCGTTGCCGAGGTCGCGCAGCACGTAGGCGCCGTCGAGGGCCTTGAGCATCTTGCCCTCCGCGAGGGTCCAGGTGACCTGGCGGTCGCCGTCCCACTCGTAGGCGAGGGTGTACTCGTCCTTGACCGGCGCGACGTCGAGGGCGAAGAACACCTCGCGGGCACGGTCCTGGTGCTCGCCGGCGTACGACGACCGGGTCTCCGCGACCTTCACGCCCTTGGCCCAGGTGGGGTAGGACTCGAAGTCGGCGATCACGTCCATCACCGCCGCCGGAGGGGCGTCGACCGTGATCGAGGAGGTGGTCTGCTCGGCCATCGGGACCTCTCTCTGCTCCGAGGAGCACTGCTGGGCGGGCTGGACGGGACCGTCGGAGGCTACCGGATCGCGGGTCCACGCGGCGCGGCGGTAGCGTGCACGGGTGCGTGAGTTCTCGACCCCTCTGACCGTCGATCTCCCCACCTCGGGCAACCTCAGCGACGACGTGGTCCGCAACGCCGTCGAGGCGCCGGAGGTGGTGGTCCTGGCGCGGCGCTCCGACGACGGCACCTGGGCCGACGTCACCGCGGCGACGTTCCGCGACGAGGTCGCCGCGGTCGCCAAGGGGCTGGTCGCCGCCGGCATCGAGCCCGGCGACCGGGTGGCGCTGCTCTCGCGCACCCGCTACGAGTGGACGCTGCTCGACTACGCGATCTGGTTCGCCGGCGCCGTCACCGTCCCCGTCTACGAGACGTCCTCGGCCGAGCAGGTGGAGTGGATCCTGCGCGACTCCGGCGCCCGCGCCGTGGTGGCCGAGAGCGCCGAGCACCTGGCCCGGATCACGTCGGTGCGCGGCTCGCTCGACGACCTGCGCCACGTCTGGACGATCGACCCGCCGAGCGACGGGGCGGGCCACGGCGCCGTCGCCGTCCTGACCCGGCTCGGTGACGACGTCTCGGACGACGACCTGGAGACCCGCCGCACGAGCGCCGGTCCCGACGACGTCGCGACCCTCATCTACACCTCCGGCACGACCGGGCGGCCCAAGGGCTGCATGCTCACGCACGGCAACTTCCAGACCGAGCTGGGCGTCGCCGTCCACGAGCTGGGCGCCCTGTTCCAGCCCACCGACGGCAAGCAGCCCTCGACGCTGCTGTTCCTCCCCCTGGCGCACGTGTTCGCCCGGATCATCCAGGTGGGTGCGATCCAGGCCCGGGTGCGGCTCGGCCACAGCGCCGACGTCCGCAACCTGGTGCCGACGCTGCAGGAGTTCCGCCCGACGTTCGTGCTCGCGGTGCCGCGCGTCTTCGAGAAGGTCTTCAACACCGCCTCGCAGCGCGCGACCGCCGACGGGCGCGGCAAGATCTTCGACCGGGCCGCCGACACGGCGATCGCCTGGTCCCGCGCCCAGGAGAAGGGCCGCGCCTCGCTCGCCGTGCGCGGTCGGCACGCGCTGTTCGAGCGGCTCGTCTACGGCAAGCTCCGGCAGGCGCTCGGCGGGTCCTGCGTGTACGCCGTCTCCGGCGGCGCGCCGCTCGGCGAGCGGCTCGGGCACTTCTTCCGCGGCATCGGCCTGACCGTCCTGGAGGGCTACGGCCTCACCGAGACCACCGCCGCGATCACCGTCAACCTCCCCGACGCGCAGAAGGTCGGCACCGTCGGCCGGCCGCTCCCCGGCACCGCCGTCCGGATCGCCGACGACGGCGAGCTGCTGGCCCGCGGCGGCCAGGTCTTCCGCGGCTACTGGGGCAACGCCGACGCGACCGCCGAGGCGATCGACGCCGACGGCTGGTTCCACACCGGCGACGTCGGCGAGGTCGACGACGAGGGGTTCGTGCGGATCACCGGGCGCAAGAAGGAGATCCTGGTGACCGCCGGCGGCAAGAACGTCGCCCCGGCCGTCCTCGAGGACCGCCTGCGCGCCCACGCCCTGGTCAGCCAGGCGCTCGTCGTCGGCGACCGGCAGCCGTTCATCGCGGCCCTGGTCACCCTCGACGAGGAGTCGGTGCCGCTGTGGGCCGAGGCCCACGGCAAGCCGGTCGGCAAGGACCCCGTCGCCGACCTGGCCGACGACCCCGACCTGCTCGCGGCCATCCAGACGGCCGTGGACGACGCCAACACCGCCGTCTCGAAGGCCGAGGCGATCCGCAAGTTCCGCGTCCTGACCACCGACTGGACCGAGGAGGGCGGCCAGCTGACGCCGAGCCTCAAGCTGCGCCGCAACGTCGTCGTCCGCGAGTACAAGGACGAGATCGCCGCGCTCTACCTCTGAGCCGGCGGCACGTCCGGGCACATCCGGGCACATCGCGACGCCTCCCACGCCCTGTCGTTCCCCCGGGATGTCCCTCCGGGGCACTAGAGTGACGCGCGGTAATCCGGCCGCGATGGAGTTCGTGCTCGCGGGATGACGAGAGGCACGGGTAGTGGGCCGACGCATGGTGCTGCTGGTGGTCGCGATCGTGATGGCGGTGCTCGGCGCCGGCCTGGTCTACGCCTACGCCCAGGGAGCCGAGGAGCGGGCCGCCGACCAGCTCGACTCCGTGGAGCGGGTGGTGGCCACCGACACCATCGAGCCAGGTGAGCGCTTCTCCGAGCTCCTCGCCACCGGGCGTCTCGACCGGGTGAAGGTCCCACGCTCGGCTGTGATCACCGGTTCCAGCAACGAGCTCGACGACTTCACCGGCCTGGTGGCCACCACGCGGATCTACCCGGGTGAGCAGCTGCTCGCCGGCAAGTTCGGGGTCGTGGCGACGCCGGGCGTTCCCACCGGCATGGTCCCGGTGAGCGTGGCGCTCGACCCTGCGGAGCGGGGCGCCTTCACCCAACCGGGCAGTCGGGTGACGGTCTACCAGGTCCCCGTCGCCGGTAGTGGCGTGGCGGGCGTGCCGAAGGACGTGGTCCTCGAGGACGACGTCCTCGTGGTCGCGATCGGCAACCTCGTGCTCGGACCCGACGGGCTGACGCCCCTCGAGGTGCCCGGGAGCGAGGAGCTCTCCCCGGACCTCGTGACGGTCGCCCTGCCGCCGGCGGAGGCCGAGGAGCTCCAGCTGGCGACGTTCGACGACACGTTGTCGATCCGGATGCGGGTGGACGAGGTCGCGACGAACGACGCCGCGGACCAAGAGACGACGGGCTGACCTCGATGCCTGTCCTCGTCGAGTCGGACGACGCCGCGGTCGCCGCTCTCCTGCCGCTGCTTCCTCCCGGTTCGCACGCGATCTCCTCGCCGTCCCCCCTGGCCCCGTGGCTCGACCGGCATCCCGACGAGTACGTCGTCGTCCTCGGCCCGAGCACCGACCTCGAGGTCTGTCTCGCCGTGTGCGACGACCTCCGCTCCGCCCGACCCACGGTGAGCGTCGTCCTCGTGGTGCGGGAGCTCGACACCGTCACCGTGGTGCGGGCCATGAAGTCCGGCGCCCGCGACGTGGTCGCCCTCGGGGACGGACCTGCGTTCGAGGGAGCCGTGCGGCAGGCCTACGACACCTCGAGAGCGCTCCGGGGGCCGTCCGGGGCACGTCGGGTCGGACGGCTGGTGACCGTGTTCTCCCCGAAGGGGGGCGTCGGCAAGACCACCGTCGCCGTCAACCTGGCCCTCGCCCTCTCCGAGGGCGGGGCACATCGCGTCTGCCTGGTCGACCTCGACCTCGCCTTCGGCGACGTCGCCATCACCATGCAGCTCTTCCCGACCCACACCATTGAGCAGGCGATCGGCTCCGAGGTCTCCCTCGACCTGGCGGCGCTCGAGGGGTTGCTGACCCGGCACCAGGACTCCTTGATGGTGCTGGCCGCGCCGCTGCACCCCGACGTCCGGGAGCGGGTCACCCCCGCACTGGTCGTGAAGGTGCTCCGCACGCTGAAGGAGGGTTTCGACTTCGTGGTGGTCGACACCCCACCGTCCTTCGACGACCAGATCCTCACCGCGCTGGACGAGACCGACGAGTGTGTCGTCATGGCCGGTCTCGACGTGCCGACGCTGAAGAACGTCAAGGTCGCCCTCGAGACCCTCGACGTGCTCGACATCGCCCGCGGCCACCGCCACCTCCTCATCAACCGCGCCGACGAGGCGGTGGGCATCGACCTCGATCGCGTCCAGACGATCCTGGGGATGCCCGTGGCCGTCGAGCTGCCGTCGTCGCTCGCCGTTGCCGCCGCCACCAACTCGGGCACACCGATCGTCGCGGGAGACCCGATGCACCCGGTGAGCCAGGCCATCCGGCGTCTCGCCGCGTCCATGTCGGGCGTCACGGTCGCGGCACCCGCTCCCTCCGACGGGCGACACCTCGCCCTCGCCCCCCCGACGCGGAAGGGGATGTTCGGCCGTCGCAAGGGTGCCTCGGCATGACGACCGGCCCACGGCCCCGCAGCCTCGCCGAGCGCCTGGCCGCCGTTCGCGACGGAGCTGCGCCCAACCCCGTCGGTCCCGGTCCGGAGCCGCCGGAGACCGAGGCGCCGGTCGACCCGCTGTCCGCAGCACTGGCCGCCGTGGCGTCACCGGCCACCACCCGCCCGTCCGGCGGCCCGAGCAGCCACCGGGTCGCCGCAGCGGCGCCCGCGAACCGCCTCGAAGCGCTGAAGAGTGCGGTGCACGTCGCGCTCCTGCGCCAGCTCGGCCCGCACCTCTACGACGCCGACATGGCCCAGGAGGACCTCGAGCAGCGGGTCCGCGGGGTGCTGTCCGAGGTGCTCGGCTCGCAGGACCGGCCGCTCAGCAACACCGAGCGGGGCCGGGTGACCGAGGACATCACCGACGACATCCTCGGTTTCGGCCCGATCGAGCCCTACCTGCGCGACCCGGACGTGTCCGAGGTGATGGTCAACGGGTTCGACTCGATCTGGCTGGAGCGGGCCGGGCGCCTGGTGCGGGCCGACGCGAGGTTCGCCGACGAGTCGCACCTGCGACGCATCATCGACAAGATCGTCTCCCGCATCGGCCGCCGCGTCGACGAGTCGAGCCCCATGGTCGACGCCCGTCTCCCCGACGGCAGCCGGGTCAACGCCGTCGTCCCCCCTCTCGCGATCGACGGCTCGGCCCTAACGATCCGGAAGTTCGCCGCCGACCCGCTCGGCATCGACGACCTCGTCAACAGCGGCACCCTGACACCCCAGTCGGCCGGCTTCCTCGAGGCGTGCGTGCGGGGGCGGCTCAACATCGTGGTGTCCGGCGGCACCGGTGCCGGCAAGACGACCACCCTGAACGTCCTGTCGTCGTTCATCCCGGACGACGAGCGGATCGTCACCATCGAGGACGCCGCCGAGCTGCAGCTGCGCCAGGCGCACGTCGTCCGCCTCGAGTCGCGTCCCGCCAACATCGAGGGCCGTGGCGAGGTCAGCATCCGCGACCTGGTCCGCAACAGCCTGCGCATGCGGCCCGACCGGATCATCGTCGGCGAGGTCCGTGACGCCTCGGCGCTCGACATGCTGCAGGCGATGAACACCGGCCACGACGGCTCCATCTGCACCCTGCACGCCAACAGCGCCCGCGACGCGATGTCGCGCCTCGAGACGATGGTCCTGATGGCCGGGATGGAGCTGCCGATCCGGGCCGTGCGCGAGCAGGTGTCGGCGGCCGTCGACCTGGTCGTGCACCAGACGCGCTTCAAGGACGGGTCCCGCCGGATCACGCACGTCACCGAGGTGGGACGGCTGGCCGGCGAGACCGTGGAGCTGCACGACCTGTTCGTCTTCGACAACACCGCCGGCTTCGACGGCGACGGTCGGGCCCTGGGTCGGATCCGCCCGACCGGGCACCGTCCGGGCTTCCTCGAGAAGCTCGCCTACGCGAACGTCGCTCTCGACCCGCAGCTGTTGAGCGGGGACCGGGGGTGACGTGGCGTGCGCGGCTCGGGGCCGCGGCAGCAGCTCTCGGGACTGCGGCCCTCCTGCTGGCGACGGCCGCGCCGGCGACGGCCGACGACGGCACCGACATCCGCAGTCTCGACTACACCAAGCGCGGCCTGGTCCTCCTGGTCGACGTACCACCGGACGCGACGGTCGACGCGGACGCACCGGGAGCAGTGCGGGCAAGCGTCGCCGGTGTCGACTACCCCACCGAGGCCGGAGACTTCTCAGACGTGGAGGACCTCGTCGAGCGCACCACGATCCTCGCCATCGACACGAGCCGGTCGATGCGCGGGGCCAAGTTCGAGGCCGCCAAGCAGGCCGCCCGCACCTTCCTCGACGTCGTGCCGGCCGACGTGCGCGTCGGGATCGTCTCCTTCGACAGCGTCGTCGACCCCGTGCTGTCGCCGACCACCTCTCGCCAGGACGCGTTGGAGGAGATCGAGGCCCTCGAGCTCGGCCAGGGCACCCGCCTCTACGAGGCGGTCATCGAGTCCGTGGCGCTGGCCGGCACGGCCGGTGCAGGCAGCGTCCTGCTGCTCTCCGACGGGCGTGACACCAGCACGATGACACCGGAGTCGGTCGAGGCAGTCGTGGACGCGTCCGACGTGGCGGTCAACGCGGTGGCCCTCGACCAGGCCGACCGGATCCGCCCCATCCTGGACCAGATCACCGGAGCCGCCGGCGAGGTCATCGGTGCCGACCGCGACGAGCTCGACCGCGAGTACACCGAGCAGGCACGAGAGCTGGCGCGGCAGGTCTCCGTGACCATCGACGTGCCGCGCAGTGCCCTGGTCGATCCCGTCCAGGTCGAGATCGTCCTGGCCTCGAGCCGCGGCCCCCTCCTCGACCGGTCGCTCTACCAGCTGCCGCGCAGCCAGGTTCCCGACGAGAGCGCCACGCCACCCTCCTTCGATCCCGGCGGTGGGCCCGTGCTGCCCCCGTGGGTGATGTTCGCGGCCGCCGGCCTGGTCGCCGCAGCGGTGCTGCTCGCCTTCCTGGGATTCCTCCCGGTCGCGCCGGCGACCAACACGGCCGAGGCCCGCATCGCCAGCTACACGGCCGACATCCGGCGCGGCACGGCCAAGGACGAGCCCGAGGCGCCGATCCTCACCCAGGCGACCGAGGCCATCGACGAGGTCCTGCGCCGCAACCAGGGCGTCGAGGAGCGGATCTCGGCCCGCCTCACCTCCGCCGGCAGCGCCCTCAAGGCATCCGAGTGGTTGTTGCTCCACGCCGCTCTCGCGGTGGGTGCGCTGCTGCTCGGCCTGCTCCTGGGCAGGGGCAACCCCGCGGTGGTCCTCCTGCTCACCGCGCTCGGCGTCGTCGTGCCCTGGTTCTGGCTGGGCCTTCGACGTGGACGACGCCGTCAGAAGTTCGAGTCCGCGCTGCCCGAGACGCTCCAGCTGATGGCCGGGTCGCTCTCGGCGGGCCTCTCGATGCTGCAGGCCATCGACACCATCGTCCGTGAGGGCACGGATCCGGTCGCTGCGGAGTTCCGACGGGTGCTCATCGAGATCCGGCTCGGTGTGCCGCTGGACGACGCCCTCGAGGGTGTCGCCGACCGCTTCGACAGCGATGACTTCCGGTGGGTCGTGATGGCGATCCGGATCCAGCGCCAGGTGGGCGGCAACCTGGCCGAGCTGCTGACCACGGTGGCCGGCACCATCCGGGAGCGCGAGTTCATCCGCCGCCAGGTCGACGCCCTGGCCGCGGAGGGAAAGCTGTCGGCCGTGGTCCTCGGCGGGCTGCCACCGGCGTTCCTGCTCTACCTGGTCCTCGCCCAGCCCTCCTACGTGGAGCCGCTGTTCACCGACCTCCGCGGTCTGATCATGCTGGTCTTCTCCGCGGTCTGGCTGAGCATCGGCATCGCGTGGATGAGCCGCCTGGTCAAGGTGGAGGTCTGACGTGCTGCTCGTCCTCGGCACCCTGCTCGTCACCGGCGCCCTCGTGCTCGTCGCCGTGGGCGCCGGCCGATCCGCGACGACCCGCGGCGTGGACCGGTCGGTCGAGCTCCTCGACACGATGACGGCGGCGCCGGTGCGCCCTCGTCCCGGCGAGGACGACCGGCCCTTCGCCGAGCGCGTCCTGGCGCCCCTCCAGGAGCGCGCTCTCGCCGTCGGCCGTCGACTGACGGGGGCCGGCTCCGCCGAACGACTCCGCCGTCGGCTCGACCTGGCCGGCAACCCCCGCGACTGGAACGCCGACCGGGTGGTGTCGGTCAAGGTGATGGGCGCGGTCGCGCTCCTCGCCGCCGGCTCTGCGCTGGCCATCCTCCTCCACCTCGGGTTGACCGGTTCCGTGCTGCTCGTCGGCGGTGGCCTCGTGCTCGGCTTCTTCCTGCCGGACCTCTACCTCTACCAGGCCGCCTACGAGCGGACCGAGCGGCTCCAGCGCGAGCTGCCCGACGCGATCGACCTGCTCACCATCAGCGTGGAGTCCGGTCTGGGCTTCGACGCCGCCTGCCAGCAGGTGTCGCGCCACACCGAGGGTCCGCTGTCGGCGGAGTTCTCCCGGATGCTCCGCGAGATGCAGATCGGCCAGAGCCGCACCGCCGCGCTGCGAGCGCTCGCCGATCGCACCAACGTGCCGGACGTCCGCACGTTCGTCACCGCCATGGTGCAGGCGGACGCGTTCGGGATCCCGACCGCGCAGGTGCTCCGGGTCCAGGCCAACGAGATGCGGGTCCGACGCCGGCAGCGGGCCGAGGAGAAGGCCCAGCAGGTCCCGGTCAAGATCACCTTCCCCCTCGTGTTCTTCATCCTCCCGTGCCTGTTCATCGCCGTCCTCGGGCCGGCGGCGATCACGCTCATGGACAACTTCTGACAGGCGGCCCCCCGTGTCCCCCCAGCAGTCCCTCCGCGTCGCGCTCGTCGCGCGCTGCTTCATGCTCGTCGTCCTGGGCGCCAACGTGCTCCTCACGTCGGACGACTTGTTCGACCGCAGCGACGGTCTGCTGGCTCTGGCGGCACTGGCCACGATCTGGGCCACCGCCACCCTGGCCGAGGGCAGGCCGGAGCTGCGACAGCTGAGTCCGGTGGTGGAGGGCGCCGCCGTCGGCATCGTGTGCGGTGTCTCGGTCACACCGTTCACCACCATCCTCCTGGCCCTCGTTCTGCCGCCCTTCGTCGCCGCCCTCCTCGGAGGTCCTCGGATCGGCGCCCTGGCGCTGGTCGCCACGCTGACGGCGGTCGTCTTCGGGGCCCTGACCGTCGTGGGGCCCCTCACCGACACGCAGAGTCTCGCGATCTTCACGTGGGGCTTGGCCGGGCTGGGCTTCGGCCTCATCGGCGCCTTCGTGCACGTCAACGCCCGCGCGACCCCGGACCTCCTGGCGCCCTACCGTGACGCCCAGCGGCTGCTGCGCCAGCTGATCAACCTCTCCGACGACCTCAGCTCGGGCCTCGAGGTCACCACCCTCGCCGGCACCGTGCTCGAGGAGGTCGGCGACGCCGTCCCGACCGAGAGCCTGGTGCTGTACGCACCGCGGGGCGACGTGCTCGTCCCGCTCGCCGCACGCCAGCACGGCGTCGACAGCACCGACACCGAGAGCGTGTCGGCCCTCGCCTGGACCGGCCGCGAGACCGTGCTCCGTGACCGCGCCTTCGCCCTCCCGGTCGGCGACTCCACCGTCCTCGGCGGCGTCGTGCCGCCCGGAGCCGCGCGCGAGCCCACCGAGCTGCGGCGCACGCTCGACGCGCTGCGTGGACGACTGGCACCCACCGCGGTCCAGCTCGACACGGCCGTGCTGTTCGCCGACTTCCGCGACGCGGCCTCGGCCGACGTCCGCAAGCGGCTGGCCCGCGAGATGCACGACGGGGTGGCGCAGGACATCGCCTCGCTGGGCTACCTGGTCGACGCCCTGGCGGCGGCGCCGGCGAACGAGAAGCAGGGCCGACAGCTCGCCGTGCTGCGCGACCGGATCACCGCCGTGGTCGCGGAGGTGCGCCAGTCGGTGCTCACCCTCCGCACCAGCATCGGCGAGGCCGAGAGCCTCGGCACCGCGATCGGCGGCGTGGCGCGTCACCTCAGCGACGCCTCCCGGATCCCCATCCAGGTCACCCTCGACGAGCAGGCGGCCAGGCTGCGCCCGGAGGTCGAGGCCGAGCTGTTCCGCATCGCCCAAGAAGCGATGAACAATGCCGTCAAGCACGCGCGGTGCACCGTGATCGAGGTCCACTGCGAGGTCCACGCGCCGGACGCGCTGATCACCGTCTCCGACGACGGGCGCGGCCTCCAGCCCGGGCGCGCCGACTCGCACGGGCTCGAGATCATGCGCGAGCGGGCTCGCCTGATCGGGGCGGAGCTGGCGATCGACAACCGCCCCGAGGGTGGGCTCCGCGTCGCCGTGCGGGTCGGACCGGCCCGGTGACGCATCGGTTCGCGGGGGGTGCTTTCCCCCCGGCCGAAGTGTTGACAGAGTGCTCCCATGACCCCGACGTTCCCCGCCCGGAGGACCGCATGAGCGACGCTCCGACCCGGCTCCTCCTCGTCGACGACCACGAGCTCATCCGCGAGGGACTCGGTTCGGTCATCGACCTCGAGGACGACATGGACGTCGTCGCCACGGCCGGGACCGTGGGCGAGGCGCTGTCGATCTACGAGGAGCTGAAGCCCGACGTCGTCGTCGCCGACCTCCAGCTCCCCGACGGCACCGGCCTCGACATCGTGCGCGCGATCCGCAAGGCCAGCCAGACGACCGGCCTCATCGTCTTGACCATGCACTCCGGCGACGACCAGATCTTCGCGGCGATGCAGGCCGGCGCGTCCGGGTTCGTGGGCAAGGACGCCCCCTCCTCCGAGGTGGTCAAGGCCGCGCGGCACGCAGCGGTCTCGCCCCGGGCGTTCGTGTGCGCCGGTCTGGCCGGCGCCATGATGCGGCGCGTGTCGGGCGAGTCGGCCAGCCTCACCGAGCGCGAGCACGACGTGCTGCTGCTGCTCGCCGACGGCCTCGGCGCCGCCGCGATCGGCGACAGGCTCTTCCTGAGCGAGTCGACGGCGAAGTCCCACATCGCACGGATCTACCAGAAGCTCGGGGCCGCGAACCGGGCGCAGGCCCTTGTGACGGCCATGCGGGTCGGTCTGCTCTCGAGCATCCAGCCGACCGAGCGTTGACCGGCCGCATGGCCCGACCGGGCCATACGGACTAGTCATTCGTGACTAGAGAGAATTGCACGATCCGCCGATCAATCGCCGCCGCGCCCCCACGACACTGGAGCGGCACGGGTCTGTCGTGATCTCTCGGGCAGGCCAACCCGTCCCACCTCTCAAGGAGCATCCCGAATGGTCACCTACCTGCGCATCCTCCTGGACTCCCACCGGGCGCGCATGGACGAGCGTGGCGCTTCGGCGGTGGAGTACGGCCTCCTGGTAGCCGGCATCGCGGCGATCATCGTCGCAGTCGTGTTCCTGCTCGGCGACCAGATCACAAGTGCCTTCGACGACACCTGTGACAAGATTGCGGCGCGCGACGGCAACACCAACGTCAAGAAGAAGTGCGAATAGCGCGCGGTGCTTATGACCAAGTCCCGCAAGGACGACCGCGGTGCCTCAGCCGTCGAGTACGGCCTCATCCTGGTCGGCATCGCCGCGTTGATCGTGGTCATCGTCGTGCTGCTCGGCAGCCAGGTGGGAAGCATGTTCGGTGACACGTGCGACAAGATCCAGGAAGAGACAGGAGCTGCCCCCGAGGGCGGCAACTGCCAGGGCGACTGACCCCTACGGCTGACCCACCCGCTGCGCGATCGCGACCCGGGTGAGCAGGCCGGGGTGGCTGGCGAACCAGAGCTGGCCGAACGCCGGCGGGGTCGGGTCGGCCAGCGACCTCTGCGCCAGCCGCTGCTGCACGGCGACGAACGCCGGCACGTCGTCGGTGGCCCGGACCGCATCGACGTCGGCGCGGGCCTCGAGCTGACGACTGACCCCGTTGGTCACCGGCGACACGAGCAGCATCGCGACCGCGACGAGTGCCAGCACGAGGGGCACGGACGCCGGCTCGCCCGCCGCGGGCGCGCCACGGCGCCGGGCGGCGCCGAGCACCGTCGCGAGCAGACCCACGCCGGCCAGGGCGCCCGCGGCGCCGAGGACGGTGCCCGTCACGACGTCGTCGTGCCGGGCGTGCGCGAGCTCGTGGGCGACCACCGACAGCGTCTCGTCCTGGCTCGCCGAGTCGACGAGGGTGTCGTAGAGGACCACGCGGCGGGTGCTCCCGAACCCGGACACGTAGGCGTTGAGGGTCGTCGTGCGTCGGGAGGCGTCGGCCACGAGCACGTCGTCGACCGCGACGCCCTCCTCGTCGGCGAGGCGCAGGACCTCGCTCCGCAGCTGGCTGTCGGGCAGCGGCTCGACGTCGTTGAAGAGCGGCTCGACCACCAGCGGGTAGAGGAACGACCCCGCGACCACCAGCACCGCGAGCAGGCCACCGACGACCGCCGGCCAGGCGCGGGACCACCGCCGGGCGCAGCCGACCAGCACCAGCACGGCGAGGGAGGTCGACACGATCGCGACGGACTCGGTGCGCACCACGTCGCCCGCGAACGCCGTCCACGACTGCCGGGTGAGGCCCTCGTCGAGGCGCAGGCGCCGCAGCGCGACCGCGCACGGGAAGGTCACCAGCCGACCGACGAGGGTCAGCGCGGCCACCGTCAGGGGAACCTGCACCCACCACGGTCCGGGGAGCCACTCGACGAGACGGCGTCCACGGGAGGTCAGGCCGAACCAGCAGGCCACGGCGACCGAGACGCCGAGCGACGACCAGGACCACAGCCGCGCCCACCGCGAGTACGCCTCGGCGCGGGCGACCTCCTCGGAGTTGAGCACGCTCGCCACGGGCACCGGCGTCACCCGGCCGCCCGGGACGGCGTCCCACGGCACCAGCACGGCGCCGGCGACCACCAGCACGACGGCCCCGAGCACGAACGTCGCCAGGGCGACCCGCCGCTCGGTCGCCCGGTCAGCCACGGACCGCGCCCGGGAGTCCGGCGAGCCGGTCGCGCCAGGCCCGCACCAGGTCGGCCTCGCTCCAGTCGAAGCCGCCCCGGAGGACCTCCTCGAGCGCCTCGCCGTCGCTGACCCGGGCGTAGAGGTCGACGAGGACGTCCTGCCCGCCGCGCTCGGCGAGCGTGACGCAGGCCAGCCAGGCGGCCTCGTAGGCGGCACCGAGGTGGGGTCCGCGCGTGTCGAACTCGGCCTCGTCCGGGAGCGCCGCGGGCAACCCGTCGGCGCGGACCAGGTCGGCGACCTGGCCCGCGGTCCTGGTCAGGGGCAGGGTCGTGTCGCGCAGCGCGACGTAGTCGGCGAAGCCCTCGACCAACCAGGTCGGCGCGGCGCTCCCGGGCGCGGCCGTGGCGACGTGGGTGGCCTCGTGGGTCAGCACCACCTGTTGGCCGACGCGTCCGAGGCCGTCGAAGACGTCGGGGTTCACGTAGACGTGCACGGCACCCGCGTCGGCCGCCCCGTCGGCGGCCGTGCCGCCGGTGCCGGTCACGGCCGCGATCTGCTGGTAGTAGCCCGCCTCGACCCCGAGGGTCTGCTCGAGGGCCGCGGTGTCGGCGGGGACCTCGACGACGAGTCGAGGACGCCAGTCGCGGACGACGTCCGCCACCGCCGGAGCGGCGGCCCGCGCGCGCCGCAGGTAGGGCTCGGTGCCGCGCTCGGCCGCCGCGACGACGAGGACGTCGCGGTCGCGGGCCACCACCACCGGCCCGCTCATCCAGACCGGCGTGCGCAGCCCGGTGCCGGCGCCGCCGCCACCCGTGCCGCCCGTGCCACCCGTGCCGCCCGCGCCGCCCGCGCCACCGATGCCGGTCACCGCGACGCGACCGTCGACGGCCCGGAAGCCCACCCGCACCTCGGCCGCGGTCGGGACGTCGTCGAAGCCGCGGTAGGACCAGGTCGCGTCGACCGCTGCCGACCAGGCGCCGTCGGCGGAGACCCCGTCCTCCTCGTCGACGTAGCGCAGCGTGACGTCATCGAGCCGGATCGCGCGGGCCGCGTCGACCAGGTCGCCGAGCCGGGTCGCCGCGGCGGCGTCGTCCGGGGGCGCGAGAGCGGTCGCGGCCGACCGGTCGCCCTCCTGGAGGGCGCGAGCGAGGGTCTGCAGCGCCTGGGCCGCCCCGGCGGGCTCGACGACGGCCGGCGCAGCCGTCGGGGCGGAGGCCCGGTAGGGGACGTCTCCGTCAGGACCGTCGTCGACCAGGCCACGGACCACCAGGCCGCCGCCGAGGAGCACGGACAACGAAAGACCGGCCACCCACCATCGGGGGCGGCCGGTCCTCACGGCGTGCTCGGTCAGCGGATCAGCCGGGCCGGACCGCGCCGACGTAGGGCATCTCGTTGAGCGGGGAGATCTTGACGCCCGCGCCGGGGTTGGCGGCGTGGACGATCATGCCGTTGCCGATGTACATGCCGACGTGGCTGATCGGGCTGTAGTAGAAGACCAGGTCGCCCGCCTGCAGGTCGGAGACCGCGACCCGCGCGCCGGAGGAGTACTGGGCGCTCGAGGAGTGCGGCAGGCCGACGCCGGCCTGGGCCCAGGCCATCATGGTCAGGCCCGAGCAGTCGAAGGCGCTGGGACCCGCGGCGCCGTAGACGTAGGAGTCGCCGACCTGCGCCAGCGCGTAGTTCACGGCGGCGGTGGCCCGGCCGGAGACCGGGACGTCGGAGGGGACGCGGTCGCTGCCGCGGGAGAGGATCGCCTCGCGCTCCTCCTCCTTGAGACGGTCGAGGAGAGCCTCGGCGTCGGCGAGCTTGTCGTCGACGATCTCCTTGTCCTCGGCCAGGTCGGCCTCGATCTCGGCGACCTGGTCGACGCGCTTCTGGACGGCGTCGCGGCGGATGTCCAGCGCCTCCAGGCCGGTGGCGTAGTCGTCGAACACGCCGTCCTGGAGGTCCTGGTAGGACGACATCGTCGACAGGCGGTCGAGGAAGGCCCCGGCGTCGCCGGCGGTCACGACCTCGGTCACGGCACCGAGGTCGTTGCCGCCCCCGGTGTACTGACGCAGGATGCTCTCGCGGGCGTCGGTGCGGACGCCGTCGAGCGACTTCTGGGCGGCGCGCTGGTCGGCCTCGAGCGAGTCGAGGTCGTCCTGCAGCTCGTCGAGCTCGATCGTGGCGTCGTGATACCTCTCCTGGGCCTGCTCGGCCTCGTGGAAGAGGGTGTCGACGCGCGTCTGCACGTCGTCGATGTCGGGCTCGGCCTGGGCCGGCGAGCTGGTGACGAGGCCGGCGGTCGCGACGAGCGCGAGTCCGGAGACCATGGCGCTGAGGCGCACCCGGCGTGGGTTGGTCACTACGCGGCGTTTCCTTTGCAGTCGTACGCCTACCGGGTGAGCTGACGGATTCGGGCACGACCTGCCCTACCCCTGCTCCTCGGTCGATCCCGTGGGACCAGCCGCCTTGCAGAGGATTCACCCCAGAAGAGTTGGTTCCCCGGCTCCCCTGGGCACACGACGGGCGTGTACGACGGGGACTCAGCGTGGCGTCCGCGCGGGACCTGGTGGACCCACTTCCACGAACGCCTGAGCGATCACCGTAGACCGGTGCTCGCGGCCCCGCCAAAAATCCGCCCACATGGTGGCGTGGCGTGTCACACCCGTCACACGCGTCACAGATCGGCGCGGATCCGACCCGGTCAGGCGGACTCGACCTCGGGCCCGCTCACCGGGCGGACCAGGCGCAGCGGGGGCACCAGGCCACCGCCGGCCAGGACGTCGAGCGCGCGTCGCTCGTCGTCGTCGATGGTCAGCTCGGCGAGCTCGGGAGGTGGCCCGAGCAGCACCGTGACCACGCAGTCGTGGCACGCCAGCCCGCGGACCACGCAGGAGTCACAGTCGATTCGTGTCGTCATGGGAAGGACGGTGGCAGGACGTGGGGACAGTTCTGCCCGGGACGCCTCCGGGTCCGTGTGTCGCCCGGGGATTGTCGGTGGCCCCGCCTAGCGTGCGGTGGCATGAGCACGACCATGCCGGCCCGGACGGGTCGAGCCGACCCGCGGTGGGAGGCGCAGCGCAGCTTCGACGAGCTGGGCCGGTCCCTGGCCCAGATCACGTTCTGCGTGGTCGACCTGGAGACGACCGGCGGGTCGGCGCAGGCCGGGTCGCGGATCACCGAGGTCGGCGCGGTCAAGGTCCGCGGTGGCGAGGTGCTCGGCGAGTTCCAGACCCTGGTCAACCCGCACACCGAGATCCCGGCGTTCATCGCCGTGCTCACCGGCATCAGCAACTCGATGGTCTCCGACGCGCCGCCGATCGAGTCGGTGCTGCCGGCGTTCCTGGAGTTCGCGGCCGGCTGCGTGCTGGTGGCCCACAACGCGCCGTTCGACGTGGGGTTCCTCAAGCACTTCGCGCAGGAGCAGGGGCGCCCGTGGCCGGCGTTCGAGGTGGTCGACACCGCCGTGCTGGCCCGCCGCGTGATCACCCGCGACGACGCCCCCAACTGCAAGCTCTCCTCGCTGGCCAAGGCGTTCCGCTCGAGCACGACCCCCAACCACCGCGCCCTGTCCGACGCCCGCGCCACCGTCGACGTCCTGCACGGGCTGATGGAGCGGGTCGGCGCCCTCGGGGTGCAGACCCTCGAGGAGCTGCAGACGTTCTCCTCGCGCGTCACCTCCGCGCAGCGCAGGAAGCGGCACCTGGCCGACGGGCTCCCGCACTCCCCCGGCGTCTACCTGTTCAAGGACGACGCCGACCGGGTCCTCTACGTCGGCACCTCCCGCGACGTCCGCACCCGCGTCCGGTCCTACTTCACCGCCTCCGAGACCCGGTCGCGGATGGGCGAGATGGTGCGGCTGGCCTCCCACGTGACCGCGATCGAGTGCGCGACCCCCCTGGAGGCCGAGGTCCGCGAGCTGCGGCTGATCGCGCAGCACAAGCCGTCCTACAACCGGCGCTCGCGCCATCCCGAGAAGGTCACCTTCGTCAAGCTCACCCGGGAGCCGTGGCCGCGCCTCTCGCTGGTCACCAAGGTGCTCGACGACGAGGCCGACTACCTGGGGCCCTTCGGCTCCCGCGGGGCGGCCGAGCGCTGCCTGGCGGCGCTGCACGACACCTTCCCGGTCCGGCAGTGCTCCGACCGCCTCGCCCGGCGTCCCTCGCGCACGGCCTGCGTGCTGGCCGAGATGGGCCGGTGCCTGTCGCCGTGCGACGGCAGCGTCGACGAGCACACCTACGCAGCCGTCGTCCGCCGGCTGCGCGAGACGCTGCTGCAGCGACCCGACGACGTCGTCGAGGCGGTTAACGCCAAGATGGCCGCGCTGGCCGCCGAGGAGCGGTTCGAGGAGGCCGGCGTCCACCGCGACCGGTTGGCGGCCTTCGTGCGGGCGGCGGCGCGCACCCAGCGGCTCACCTCGCTGACCCACTGCCCGGAGGTGGTCGCCACCCGCCGCGAGGACGACGGCCGCTGGGCCGTCCACGTCGTCCGCTACGGCCGGCTCGCCGCCGCCGGCGTCATCCCAGCCGGCTCCGACGCCCACACCTACGTCGCCCAGCTGTGCGCGACCGCCGAGACCGTGCTCGCGCCGTCCGGCACCCCGGGCCCGACCCCGGCCGCGACGGCCGCCGAGACCGAGCGGGTGCTGCGCTGGCTCGAGGCGCCGGGGCTGCGCCTGGTCGACATCGACGGCGAGTGGACCTGCCCGGTCTCGGGCGCCACCCGTCAGCTCGCCCGGCACCTCGTCGAGCCGGCGCCGTTCGAGCCGGCCTGACGCACCCGCGCACTAGGGTGGGGCCGTGATCACCGCCATCGTGTTCGTGAAGGCCGAGGTCGACCGGATCCCGGAGGTCGCCGAGGCGATCGCCTCCCTCGAGGGGGTCACCGAGGTCTACTCCGTGACCGGTCAGATCGACCTCATCGTGATGGTGCGGGTCCGCCACCACGACGACGTCGCCGCCGTCGTCGCCGACCGGGTCAACAAGGTCTCCGGCGTCCGCGAGACCGAGACCCACATCGCGTTCCGGGCCTACTCGCGCCACGACCTCGAGTCGGCTTTCTCCCTCGGGCTGGACTGACCCGGGCACGAGGTCCGGCCGGCCACCGGTGACCGAGCGAGCCTGGCCGAGGGACCCGGTCGGGACCGCGCGTGTCGAGACGGCTGGACCAGCCACTAGCCTGCCGCGATGAGCTGGCTGGACATCCTGGGGTGGGGCGGAAGCGCCCTGCTCGTCTTCTCGCTGCTGCAGGCACGGGTGCTGCGCTTCCGCGCCCTGAACCTCGTCGCGTGCGTGATCCTGCTGGTCTTCAACGCTCTGCTCGAGGTCTGGCCGATGGTCGGCATGAACGCCGTGCTGTGCGCCATCAACATCTGGTTCCTCGTGAGGCTGCAGCGCGAGCGGCACGACGACGCGGTCTTCCAGGTGGTCGAGGTCGGTCGCGACGACGCCTACCTGCGCCACCTGCTGACCCTGCACGCCGACGACATCACCCGGTTCCAGCCCGACTTCGTCCGCAGCGACGCAGCGGAGCGCGACCACGCCTTCGTCGTCCTGCGGGGCGACGAGGCGGTCGGCGTCGTCCTGCTCGACGCCGACGGCGACGTGGCCCGGGTCCGGCTCGACTACGTGACTCCCCGCTACCGCGACTTCACCCCGGGCGAGTTCGTGTGGCGCGACAGCGGTGTCCTGACCACGCTCGGCTTCCGCCACGTGCTGTCGCCGCCGGGCATGGTCGGTGCCTACTACGACCGCGTCGGCTTCCGCCGCAACGGCCAGGAGTACGTGCTCGACCTCTGAGGGCGCTCAAGTCCCGCCTCCGGGAAGCCGAGGCTCCCGATGCCCCGCATCGGCGGGTCGCCGCCGACCCCGGGAGACCGCACCATGCACCACCCCTCGAAGCCACGCGCCCGGGTGCGCCTCGCGACCCTGCTCGCCGGACTCGTCGTCGGCGCCGGACTCGTCGCCACCGGTGCGCCGGGCCCGGCCGCCGCGCTCGACCCGCCGTCGAACCTGCGGGCCAGCGACGCCGTCAACCCGGTGCTGGCCTGGGACCGCGTCACCGGCGCCACCGGCTACGACGTCGAGCTGTCCCGCACGGCGGAGTTCACCGCGGCGGGCCGGATCGGCTCGGTCGTGTCGACCGCCAACGTGCAGTACGTGCCCACCGTGCAGCTGCCCGCGGGGACGGTCCACTGGCGGGTGCGCGCCAAGGGCGCGGAGACCGGCACCTACTCGGTCGGCGCCTTCACCCCGGCCACGACGGCCGCGCCGGTGCCGCTGCGCCCGGAGGCCGACCGGCACTTCCAGGCCCCGGAGACCCCGTACTTCACCTGGGAGCCGGTGCCCGGCGCGACGTCGTACACGATCCAGGTCGGTCCTGACCCGCAGTTCGTGGACACCGCCGTCGCCGGCTTCGCGACCCGCACCCAGAAGACGACCGCGGCCTACCTCACCGGCTACCAGTCGGCCGGGACGTACTTCTGGCGGGTGCGGGCCGAGCTGACGTCGGGCTACGCCACCCCGTGGACCGCGTCGAGCCCGTACGTCGTCGACGGTCTCCCGCCGGTCGTGCGCACGGCGCCGGTCGACGGCTTCGACGCCGCGGTCCGCGACGTCGTCCTGGACTGGGAGCCCGTGCCGGGCGCCGCCACGTACCAGCTGCAGGTCAGCACCGACGACGGCTTCCTCACGACCGTGGCGAACCCGACCGGCGTCGTCGCGACGCAGTGGTCCCCGACCACGACCCTGCCGAACGACGAGTACTTCTGGCGGGTGCGGGCGGTCGACGCGAGCGGCAACGCCGCGCCGTGGCCGGTCACGCCGTGGCGGTTCCGCCGCGCCTGGCCGCACCAGCCCACCCTGCTGCACCCGGTCGGCCCGACGGACCCCGCGACGCCGTTCTTCTTCGAGTGGACGGCGATCGAGCGGGCGAGCAAGTACACGGTGGTCCTCTACGCGGCCGACGACCCCGGGCAGCCGGTGTGCACCGCCGTGACCGTCCACACCACCTATGCCCCCAGCACCCCCGACGGCTGCGGGCCGAGCGCCGCGGGCGACTACCTGTGGCAGGTGCGCGCCACCGACGAGGGCGGAGCGGCCGCCCCGGTCACCGACCTCATCGGCCAGCCGGCCGCCGGCTTCCACTACGAGCCCCCCGCGCCGACCGTCGCCGGCACCGGCCTCACGGTCGACTCGGTGACCGGGCAGGCCACCTCGATCACGGGCACCGCCGCCTTCCCGGACGCCGGTGCGCCGGACGCGTGCACCGCGGTCATCCCGGCGACCTGCGTCGACCTGCGCCAGACGCCGGCGCTGTCCTGGGACCCGACACCCGGCGCGACGTCCTACCGGCTTACGGTCGCCTACGACCGTGAGCTGACCAACCTGCACCCGGACTTCCGGAGTGCCCCCGTGGTGCTCGACCAGCCGCTGTACACCTTCACCAAGACCCTGCCCGACAGCCAGGCCGGGTCGGCCTACTACTGGGTCGTCCAGCCCTGCGGCACGACGTGCGCGCCGATCGCCCACGCCCGGCACTCGTTCGCCAAGAAGTCGGTCGCGCCCACCCTCGTGGCCCCGGCAGCCGACGCCCTGGTGTCGGACGACGTCACCCTCGACTGGGACTCCGAGCTCGACACCCTCCGGGCCCCCGGCGCCGACACCGGTTCGTCGCTGCGCACCCCCGCGGCGACCGAGGCCCGCACCTACACCGTGCAGACGTCGACCAGCCCGACCTTCGCCACCACGATCGAGTCGGTCACCACCGAAGAGACCTCCTTCACCTCGCCCAGCGCCACCTACCCCGAGGGCTACGTCTACTGGCGGGTGCGGGCCAACGACGGCAGCAACAACCCGACCGTCTGGAGCGAGGTCCGACGGTTCGAGAAGCGCTCGCCCGTGCCGACGCTGCTCACCCCGGCGCTCGGAGCCGCCCTCGGCGCCGACTACACGCTGGGCTGGGCACCGCTGCCGTTCGCGGCGTCCTACGACGTCGAGGTGTACGCCGGCGGCAGCGTCACCCCGATCGCGACCGCCAACACCAAGCACGTCTCGTGGGCTCCGTCGGATCCGTTCCCGGTCTCCGCCACCGACTACACCTGGCGCGTGCGCCGGGTGGACGCCAGGGGCCTCAAGGGCGACTGGTCCGCGGTGCGGACCTTCCGCATGGAGGGCTTCCCCCTCACGGCCGCCGCACCGGCGGCCGGGGCCGTGGTCGCGCCGACCGGGGGTCTCTTCACCTGGTTGCCGGACGCCCGCGCGACCAGCTACCGGTTCGAGCGGCGCAAGCCGAACGACCCGACCAACACCGTCGCCGAGACGGTCACGACCCGGGCGACCGCCTGGGCGCCGACCAGCGGCCTGGCGGCCGGCACCGCGCAGTGGCGGGTGACCGCGCTCGACGTGGCCGGCAAGGACCTCGGGTCCTCGCCGTGGCGCGAGCTCGTCGTGATCGACCCTCCCGCCGTCGCCACCCCCGTGACGATCTCCGGCAGCGGTCGGGTCGGGACCGAGCTCCGGGCCTCGGCGCCGACGTTCGACCCGGTCGCGGAGTCGACGACGTACCAGTGGTACCGCGGCACGACGAAGATCACCGGCGCCACCGGTGAGGTGTACACGGTCACCAGCACCGACCTGGCGAAACAGCTCACGGTCGAGGCGACCGGCCTGCTGACGGGCTACAGGAGCGCCACGTCGCGCAGCGGCGGGATCCTCGCCGTCGACGGCGACGCCCTGGTCGCGACCACGGTCCCGGCCGTCGAGGGCGACCCGTTCGTGGGCCGCACGCTGACCGCCGTCCCCGGCTCCTGGCCGGGGACCCCCACGGTGACCCGCCAGTGGCACCGCGACGGCGTCGCCGTCGCCGGCGCCACCCGGACGACCTACGTCCTCACCGCCGCCGACCTCGGCCACGACCTCACCGTCGTCGAGACCGCCAGGAGGACCGGGTACGCGGACGGGACCGCGAGCAGCACCCCCGTCCCGGTCCTGGCTCCGCCGACGCTCGTCGCGACGGCCCCGCCCGTCGTCACCGGCACGCCGAGGGTCGGCCAGACGCTCACGGCGGGCCCCGGCACCTGGCCGGGCTCGCCCCGGTTCGCCCACCAGTGGTTCCGCGGCGGGACGGCGATCGCCGGCGCGACCCGGTCGACCTACACCCTGACCGCGACCGACGCCGCGCGCTCGGTGCACGTGGTCGTGACCGCGACGGCGTCCGGGTGGTCACCGGGAACCGCGCCGTCCGCCGCGCGTGCCGTGGCCAGGCTGGCCTCGACGACGGCGGTGACCCTCAGCGCCACGAGGACGCCGGCCAGGAAGCGGGTGACCGCGACGATCCGGGTCGCCGTGTCCGGGCTGTCGGCGCCGGGCGGCACGGTGACGATCTACGACGGGGCCCGCAAGGTGGCCACCAAGGCGGTCGGCACCGGGACGATCGTGTTCAGGCTGCCGAGGCTCGCCGTCGGCAGGCACACGGTCAAGGCCGTCTACGGCGGTGGCACCCAGGTCACCGGCTCGACGGGAACCGCGAAGCTGAAGGTGACCAGGCGCTAGGAGGCCCCGGTCAGGAGGCAGCGACCACCCAGCGGTCGAGGGTGGCCCGGGCGGCGCCGGTGTCGATCGCGGCGGCCGCCCGCACCATCCCGGCGGCCAGCGCGTCGTCGAGCGCCGCGCCCGACGCCTCGTGGACGGCGAGCGCGGCGCCGGCGTTGAGGACGACGGCGTCGCGCACCGGACCGGGGTCGCCGGCGAGCAGGCGGCGCACGACCTCGGCGTTGTGGGCGGCGTCGCCCCCGCGCAGGTCGGCGGTCGTGGCCGGGGCGAGACCGTGGGCGGCCGGGTCGACGGTGGCGGTCGTGACCTCACCGCCGGTGACCACCCAGACCCGGGACGTCGTGGTGGTGGTGAGCTCGTCGAGGCCGTCGTCGCCGCGCACCACCCACGCGTCGTCGCCGCGGCGCGCGAAGACGCCGGCCATCACCGGCGCCATCCGCAGGTCGGCGCAGCCGATCGCCGAGGCGGCCGGGCGGGCCGGGTTGGCCAGGGGGCCGAGGTAGTTGAACGTCGTGGCGATGCCGAGCTCGCGGCGCGGCGCGGCGGTGTGCCGCATCGCCGGGTTGAACGCGGCCGCGAAGCAGAACGTGATGCCGGCCTCGGCAGCGACCGCGGCCACGCGGTCCGGGGGCAGGTCGAGCCGGATGCCGAGCGCCTCCAGGACGTCGGCGCTGCCCGACAGGGAGGACGCCGACCGGTTGCCGTGCTTGACGACGGTCGCCCCGGCGCCGGCGGCGACGATCGCGGCCATCGTGGAGATGTTGACCGACATGGAGCGGTCGCCGCCGGTGCCGACGACGTCGAGGAGACGGCCCTCGACCGAGATCGGGACCCGGCGCGCGTACATGGCGTCGGCCAGTCCGGCCAGCTCCTCGCTCGTCTCGCCCTTGGCGCGCAGCGCGACGGCGAACCCGGCCACCTGGGCCGGCGTCGCCTCACCGGCGAGGATCTCCCCCATCGCCCACCCGGTCTGCTCGGCCGAGAGGTCGCGGCCGGCGACGAGGTCGGTGAGCAGGTCGGCCCAGGTCACGGGGTCGCGGGGACGCGGGACCGCAGCAGCCCGATCACGGACTCGGCGAGCTGGATCGGGTCGATCGGGTGCGGGACGGCGGCGTCGGCGCGCGACCAGGTGGCCAGCCACGCGTCCTGGGGGCGACCGGTCAGCACCAGGAGCGGCGGGCACCGGAAGATCTCGTCCTTGAGCTGCTTGGCGATGCCCATCCCGCCGGCGGGGGCGGCCTCGCCGTCGAGGATGGCCAGCCCGACGTGCCCGGCGTCCATGTTCTGGATGACGACCGGCTCGGTGGCCACCTCGATGTACTCGAGCTCGGGCAGGTCGGGGTGCGGACGGCGTCCGAGCGCGAGGATCACCTGCTGGCGGGTGTTCGCGTCGTCGCTGTAGACGAGCACCTTCAGACGGGGTGCGGGGCGCGTGTCGTCGGTCACGGCGCCCATCGTAGTGCCGGACCCGGAGGGCGCTCGCGCGGGACTCAGTCGGGGCGGTCCGCGCCGGCCGAGCGCACGGCGGCCGCCCGCTCGCGAGCCTCGGCCAGGTCGAGCCTGCGGTCCTCCCGCCTGGCCTCCTGCACCGAGGAGCGCACCCACTGGACGAACAGCACGCCGAAGAAGGACAGCCCGATGAGGTCGCCGGAGCCCCACAGGATCCCGCCGGCGAGCTCCTGGTCGGCGTACGGGTCGGGCAGCCAGGCCCCCATCGGACCGGCGTCGAGCCGCGGGTACCAGTCGCCGCCGATCAGGGTCGACTGCCCCATGATCGTCACCCCGAGGAACGCGTGGAACGGCAGCGTCAGCACCGTCAGCAGCACGCGGAACGGGTAGCCGACCCGGCCCGGCACCGGGTCGACACCCATCAACGGCCAGAAGAACAGCGCCCCCACGAGCACCAGGTGGACGTGCATCATCTCGTGCACCCACGCCGACTCGAGGGACGCGCGGTACCAGCCGGAGAAGTACAGCGCCCACGGCGAGACGACGTAGAGCGTGAAGGTGAGCGGCGGGAACGACAGCACCCTCGCGACCCGTGAGTGCAGGACGGCGAGCAGCCAGCGCCGCGGGGCGGCCGGGAGCGTGCGGAGCGCCAGCGTCACCGGGGCACCGAGGGCCAGGGCCAGCGGCGCCACCATCGACAGCACCATGTGCTGGACCATGTGCACGCTGAGCAGGGTGGTGTCGTAGGCCCCCAGCCCGGACGACGTGGCGACGTAGAACGCACCGAGCCCGAGGACCACGAACGCGATCGTGCGCCCGACCGGCCAGTGGTCGCCCCGGCGGCGCAGCGCGGCCACCCCGAGCAGGTACAGACCGCCGGCCCAGACGGTGACGACGAGCGGCAGCGGAGCCAGCGACCACTCCGTGAAGACCGCGCCCAGGGTGAACCGGGGCAGCACCTCGGAGGCGTTCAGCACGGCGTTGAGCCCGGCCACGGACGACGTTTCCCACACACCTCACAGGGTAGGTGGACCGCCCACCCGAGGGGGGTGGTGGCCCCGAGCGAGCGGGACGCCATAATGCTCTTGTGGCGACCACAGCAACCATCCCCGCATCCCGGCTGCACGGGCATCACGACCGCCCGTCCATGGTCGCGGTCGGCACGATCATCTGGCTCTCGAGCGAGCTGATGTTCTTCGCGGCCCTGTTCGCGTCGTACTTCACGATCCGCTCGGTGAGCAGCCCGCTGTGGGCCGAGAACACCGAGGCGCTCAACGTGCCGTTCGCCTCGGCGAACACCACGATCCTGGTGCTCTCCTCGCTCACCTGCCAGCTCGGCGTGTTCGCCGCCGAGCGCGGCCAGGTCGGTCGCTCCGGCTCGCTGCTCAAGATCAGCGGCTGGGGCCTGCGCGAGTGGTTCGTGCTCACCTACGTGATGGGCGCGATCTTCATCGGCGGCCAGGCGCTCGAGTACGCCGAGCTGATCCACGAGGGCATCACGATCCCCGACTCCGCCTACGGGACGATGTTCTACCTCACGACCGGGTTCCACGGGATCCACGTGACCGGCGGGTTGATCGCCTTCCTGCTGGTGCTGGGCCGCACCTACCTGGCCCGCAAGTTCACCCATGAGCAAGCCGTCAGCGCCATCGTGGTGTCGTACTACTGGCACTTCGTCGACGTGGTCTGGATCGGGCTCTTCGCCACGATCTACCTCATCAAGTAGCCGCAACCCGACCCCACATCGACGACACAGGAAAGAGAATCGTGCGTCTCCTGAACCGCTCCGCCGGTCGCCTCTCCCGGCACCGTAGAGGGCCGCTCGCCGGCCTGGTGGTGCTGCTGCTCGGCCTCCTGCTCACCGGAGGTCTCTACTCGGTGCTCTCCCCCGGCGCGCAGGCCGACGAGACCAGCACCAGCGCCGAGGACGTCCAGGCCGGCCGCGAGCTGTTCCTCGTCGGCTGCGCCTTCTGCCACGGCCAGAACGGCGAGGGCGTGCTGACCCAGAGCGGCACCCAGTACGGTCCGCCGCTCACCGACGTCGGAGCCGCCTCCGTCGACTTCCAGGTCGGCACCGGCCGGATGCCGATGGCCCAGCCCGGCCAGCAGGCCGTCCGCAAGCCCCCCGTCTACAACGACGACGAGGTCCGCCAGCTCGCCGCCTACGTCGACTCGCTCGGCACCGGCCCGGCCATCCCGGACGCGTCGGCGTACACGCTGCCCGACGACCTGACCGAGGAGGAGCGCCAGGAGGCGATCACCCGCGGTGGCCAGATCTTCCTGACCAACTGCACCGCCTGCCACAACTTCGACGGCTCCGGCGGCGCCATGCCCCGCGGCGGCTTCGCGCCCACGCTGCGCGGCGTGGAGGCCAAGCACATCTACGAGGCGCTGCTCACCGGCCCGCAGTCGATGCCGTCGTTCTCCGACGGCAACCTGACGCCCGACGAGAAGCGCGACGTCATCGCCTACCTCAAGACGACCGAGGAGAAGCCCGGCTACGCCGGCTTCTCCCTCGGCAGCCTCGGTCCCGTGAGCGAGGGCCTGGCCGCCTGGCTGATCGGCATCGGCGGTCTCGTCGGCGCCGCGATCTGGATCGCCGCCCACACCACCCGCACCGACCGCAAGAAGCCCACGGACCACACCCGCGTCAACCTGCCCTCGGGCACGCCCGACCCGGACCAGACGGGAGCAGCCTCGTGAGCGACCTGAACAAGCACGACGGGTCCGGCCCCGGCGACAGCGACGACCGCGTCGACCGCACGCCGGCCGTCCCGGAGGAGCCGATCGCCAACCCGGGTCTGCACCCGCACACCTGGCGTCCCACCGACGTCGACGAGAAGGCCTCGCGACGCGCCGAGCGGCAGGTCGCGACCCTCTTCGGGCTGTCGGCCGTCTGCACGGTCGCGTTCGTCATCTCCTACTTCACCCTCGACATCGGCACCAACTGGACGACGTTCGGCGGCCTCGGCGCCTCGACCCTGTTCCTCGGTGTCTTCCTCGGGCTGGCGCTGATGCTGATCGGCATCGGCATCATCCAGTGGGCCCGCAAGCTGATGGCCGACCAGGAGATCGTCGAGATGCGCCACCCGGCGCGCTCCTCCGACGCCGACCGCGAGGCCACCGTCGCCGCCCTGACGATCGGCATCGAGGAGTCGGGCATCGGCAAGCACAAGCTGGTGCGCCGCTCCCTGCTGCTCTCCGTCGGCTTCCTGGGTCTCCCGGCCGTCGTCATGCTGCGCGACCTCGGCCCGCTGCCCAAGGACGTCGCCAACGCGGCCGAGGGCACCGGCCTGCAGCACACGCTGTGGGGCGTCAAGCCCGGCGTCCGCGTCGTCCGCGACGTCGTCGGCACCCCGATCCGGGCCTCCGACCTCCAGATCGGCGACCTGGTCAACGCCGTCCCCGAGGGACTCTTCGACCTCCACGGCACCGAGCTGCAGGCCGCCAAGGCCAAGGGCGCGGTCATCGTGGTCAAGCTCGCCCCCGACGAGATCAAGTCCCAGCAGGGTGACCAGTGGGACGTCGGCGGCGTCCTGTGCTACTCGAAGATCTGCAGCCACGTCGGCTGCCCGATCTCCCTCTATGAGCGCACCACGCACCACGTGTTGTGCCCCTGCCACCAGTCGACGTTCGATCTCGCCGACTCGGCCAAGGTGGTCTTCGGACCTGCAGGACGACCCCTGCCGCAGCTCGCACTGGACGTCGACGACGAGGGTTTCCTCGTCGCTCAGCACGACTTCCTCGAGCCGGTAGGACCGAGCTACTGGGAGCGTGAGCGATGAGCATCGACACCAGCAAGGTCGCCGACAGCAACACCACGACGCCGGCTTCGGCCAAGGCGCCCTCGAAGGCCGGTGCGGTCGCGACCTGGGCCGATGACCGACTCGGTCTCGGCACGTCGATGAAGAAGCAGCTGCGCAAGGTCTTCCCGGACCACTGGTCGTTCATGCTGGGCGAGATCGCCCTGTGGAGCTTCGTGGTCCTACTGCTGTCGGGTGTGTTCCTGACGCTGTGGTTCGACCCGAGCATGGCCGAGGCCGAGTACCAGGGCTCCTACGACCCGCTGCGCGGCGTGGAGATGTCGAAGGCCATGATCTCGACCGTCGAGCTCTCCTTCGACGTGCGCGGCGGACTGCTGATGCGGCAGATGCACCACTGGGCCGCGCACCTGTTCATCGCCTCGATGCTGATCCACATGATGCGGGTGTACTTCACCGGCGCCTACCGCAAGCCGCGTGAGCTGAACTGGGTCATCGGCTGCCTGCTGATCCTGCTCGGCAGCCTCGAGGGCTTCACCGGCTACTCGCTGCCCGACGACCTGCTCTCGGGCACCGGCGTCCGCGCCGCCGACGGGTTCCTCAAGGCCACCCCGGTGGTCGGCAGCTACATGTCGTTCTTCCTCTTCGGGGGCGAGTTCCCCGGCGACGCGATCATCCCGCGCCTCTACATCATCCACGTGCTGCTGATCCCCGGCCTGCTCCTCGGCCTGATCGCTGCTCACATGCTGCTGCTCGTCTACCACAAGCACACCCAGTGGCCCGGTCCCGGCCGCACGGAGGAGAACGTCGTCGGCTACCCGATGCTCCCCGTGTACGCCGCCAAGGCCGGCGGGTTCTTCTTCATCGTCTTCGGCACGGTCGCCCTGCTCGGTGGTCTGCTGTCGATCAACCCGGTGTGGAAGTTCGGTCCCTACGACCCGACCAAGGTGACGGCGGGCTCGCAGCCCGACTGGTACATGGGCTGGCCCGACGGCCTGCTGCGCATCATCCCCGGGTGGGAGTCGGTCATCGGCGGTTTCACGATCTCGTGGAACGTCATGCTCCCGATCCTCATCGTCCCGCCGCTGATGCTCGTGATCCTGATCGCGCTGCCCTTCATCGAGTCGTGGATCACCAAGGACGACCGCGAGCACCACCTGCTGGAGCGCCCGCGCAACCGTCCTACGCAGACCGCCGTCATGGTGTCGCTGATGACCTTCTACGGCCTCGCCTGGGCCGCGGGCGGCAACGACATCATCGCGATCAAGCTGCACCTGTCGATCAACCAGATCACCTACTTCATGCGGGTGATGATCTTCCTCGGACCGCTGATCGCCTTCATCATCACGCGACGCTGGTGCATCTCGCTGCAGCGTCACGACGAGCAGACGCTGCTGCACGGCTACGAGACCGGCATCATCATGCGCTCGCCCGAGGGCGGGTACTCCGAGCGGCACCTGCCGATCAGCAACGATGCGGCGTTCCGGATCACCGCGCGTGACCGGGACGAGGTCTACGCCGTCGGCAGCAAGGTCGACGACAACGGCGTTGCGGCTCCGGGCGGCAAGCTCGACGGCCTGCGCGCCAAGCTGTCCACGCTGATGTACGCCGACAACGTGCAGAAGCCGACGGCTGCCGAGCTCGAGGAGGCGCACCACCACGCCGAGCACGAGCACGAGCTCACCGCGGCGCTCGACGGCCGGGTGGCCGACGGACACCAGTTCGACGGGCACCACGCCGTCGAGGGTGAGACCCTCCGCGGCGACCACTGACCGAGCGGTCCTGGATGACCTGACCGAGGCCGAGGCCGACCCCACCGGGGTCGCCCTCGGCCTCGTCGCTTTCGATGACGCCACCGTCGACGTCGAGGGTCGCGCCGTCCGTGCGGCGCGCGCCGTCGACCAGGCCAGCCCCTCCCCCGCTCTTCGTCCCCCACGGGTCCGGGCCCTCCCGCCTACACCCCGGCCGCGCCACCCTCCCTCCCCTCCCCTCCCCTCCCCTCCCCCCACCCCAGATCCAACCCTTCCGCTGACCCGTCACCTATCGGTGACGGGTCGATCCAGTCCGGGCGCTGACCCGTCGCCCATGGGTGACGGGTCGATCCAGTCCTGACGCTGACCCGTCGCCCATGGGTGACGGGTCGATCCAGTCCCGGCGCTGACCCGTCACCTATCGGTGACGGGTCAGCCTCGTCGGAAGTCCTCCCACGCCCTGCGCAGGGTGCGCTCGACGTCCTGGTGGCGTCCGACGACGTTGGGTCCGCGGGCGACGACGAGGGTCCATCCCTGTTGCTCGCGAGCCCAGGCGAGCCGCGTCTCGTCGTGGTCGTGCTGCTCCGGTCCGTGGAACTCCTCGCCGAAGAACTCGAGGCCGAAGCGGGTCTCGGGCAGGCCGATGTCGACGTAGAACCAGCCCCCGTCCGGCGCGGGCACCGGGACCTGGCACTCGGGGTGCGGCAACCCGGCCTGGTGCCACCGGAGCCTCGCGATGCTCTCGAACTGCGAACCCGACCGCGGGTCGACGATCGGAAGCAGCGCACGTGCCTGGACGATGCCCCGGTAGCCCTTGAACCGCGGGAGCTCGGTCGAGATCTCCTCCACCGCGCACAACGTCGCCAGGGCGTCCATCGCCGCCAGGGCCTGGTCGGGGTGCAGCAGCCGGCCGAGGTCGCACGCGGTGCGCAGCGGCGTGGTCACCAACACCCCCTCGACCTCCCGTACGTCGCGCGCGGCGAGTCGGCGTTCACCACTGTCGACGAGACCGTTGCGCAACCGCCGACCCGGCGGGCCGAAGACGCTGATCCTCGGGAGGTCGACGTGCTCGCCGGGAGCGAGGGCTCGTGCGCCGAGCCACACCCAGGCCGCTGTCCGGTCGGTCACGACGCAGTCCGGAGGGACCACGAGGCGCAGGGCCGCCAGCCTGAGCTCCAGCGAGTCGCGGAGCGCCGCCACGTGGTAGACGCCGGGCACCCGTCGCACCAGCAGTCGACGCGCCACGAGCTCGCGGCACTGCGGGTTGGAGAGACCGAGCGCCAGCGCCTCCGCCGCCGTGAACGGTCCGTCCTGGGGCAGGACCGCCAGGAGCGCCTGCACCTGCGCTGTCGTCCGTGCCCGAGTCATGGAGGCATGGTGCTCCGTCCGCGGCGCTCCGCGCTCCGGTCATCCACAGCCACGTCGACCCGTCACCTATAGGTGACGGGTCGACCTCGATGTCACGCTGACCTGTCACCCATGGGTGACAGGTCGACCTCGATGTCACGCTGACCCGTCACCTATAGGTGACGGGTCAGCGTTGCGGTGGAGAGAGGTCAGGCGAGGGCGGAGCCGGCCTGGTAGTCCTTGAAGGACTTGTTCCAGTCGCCGTAGCCGTTGTCGAAGGTCATCTCGCGGTCGGTGCCGGTGTACTCGACGACGTCGCCGCGGACGCTCATGGCGTAGAGCCAGCCGGCGTCGGCGGTGCTCATGCCGGTGCAGCCGTGGGAGACGTTGGCCTGGCCCTGGGAGCCGACCGACCACGGGGCGGCGTGGATGAACTCACCGGAGTTGGTGACCCGCATCGCCCACTGCACGTTGTCGATGTCGTAGGCCTCGGAGCTGCCCTGCGGGATCCCGACGGTCTCGGAGTTCATCCTCTTCGACTCGAACTTCTCCATGATCACCTTCGTGCCGGAGCGGGTGGTGAAGCCCGGCTTGCCGGTGGTGATCGGGAGGGTGCGGAGCAGCTTGCCGTTGGAGAAGACCTTCATCTGGTGCGCCCTGGCGTCGACCTGGTAGATGTGCGCGTCGCCGACCTCGAAGGCGACCTCGCGGTTCTCCTGGCCGTAGATCCCGTTGCCGGCGTCGACGCCGTTCACGTCGACGTCGACGGTGACCTCGGTGCCCGGCGACCAGTAGGCCTTGGGACGCCAGTGCGCCTCGGTGTCGCTGAGCCAGTACCAGGAGCCAACCTGCGCCGGCTTCGAGTCGACGACCATGTGCTCCTCGAAGGCGGCCTTGTCGGTGACCGGCAGGTCGAAGCTGACGATGACGGGCATGCCGACGCCGACGGTCTCGCCCTGCAGCGGCGCGACCGACGGGAACGTCTGCTCGTCGAGGGACAGGTCGACGGTGGTGAAGCCGAGGCGGGTGCGCGCGGTGGCGTCACCCTCGCCGGCACGGGAGCTGACGGTGTACGACGTGCCGGGCTCGAGCCGGTCGGACGCCGTCCAGGAGGCACCGTCGTCGGCGAGCGTGCCGGCCACCTCGCCGGCGTCGGAGGTCACCTTGACCTCGTCGAGGCTCCCACCCCGGGCGGTCACCTCGACCAGGGTCGAGACGGGCACGTCGGTCGCACCGCGCTCGACGTTGACCGAGACGGTGGGGGCGTCGGCGCTCTCGCTGGGGTCGTCGGTGGCGGCGGCGTCCTGGGCGGGGTCACCGGCTCCAGCGGCACCGGCGTCGGCGGTGGGGCCGGGCTCGCCGGAGCCTGCGTCGTCGGAGCTGCAGGCGGCCAGGGACAGGGCCAGGACCGCAGCCAGGGCGGAGGCGGACACGCGTGCCGAGAGACGCACGGACATCAGGGGTACTCCCAGGGGGTGAGCGAGCGCTACGAGGGTTCGACAGCGTCGTTCACGCTGCTGCACCAGCGTAACCGGGGGCCGGGCACGTTCCCGATTCCCCGGCGGGTCGGCCGGTGTGACCCGGGCGACCCACCACGGACCCGTGGGTCAGTGTGCGTGCACGCCGCGGTAGTACTCGAACACCAGGCCGCAGAGCGCCACGGCGCCGAGCACCCCACCGATGATGACGAGCCACCACGCGCCGGCGGCGACGCCGAAGACCATGACGCCGAGCGTCAGACCGCACCACAGCGGCCACCAGGAGTACGGCGGGAAGAACCCGAGCTCCCCGGCGCCGTCGGCGATCTCGCCGTCCTTGCGGTCCTCGGGCCGGGGCTCCATCTTCTTGGCGTGGAAGCCGAGGTAGAGGGTGACCATCGCGGCCAGCAGCGTCGTCATGACCAGCGCCGAGGTGCCGGTCCAGTCGCCGCCGTGCTCGCTGCCGTCGGTGACGAACCAGTACGCCGGCGTCACGAGCACCAGGAAGATGGTCGTGATGCCGAAGATCCAGGCCTCCGCCTTCATCGGGTGGTCTCCTCGCCCGCGGCGTCGTCGCCGTCGCCGTGGTCGTAGCTGTCGGCGCGGTCGGTGGCGTGGTCGTCCTTGCCGAGCCGTCCGTTGACGAGGTCCTCGCGGCCCTCCATGTCGGGTGCGTCGGCGAACTTGCCGTCGCGTGCCGAGGAGTTCTCGTCGAGCTCGATCGCGGCCACCTCGGGGTGGTGCAGGTCGAACGCCGGCGACTCCGAGCGGATCCGCGGGATGGAGTGGAAGTTGTGTCGCGGCGGCGGGCAGCTGGTGGCCCACTCGAGCGAGCGGCCCCAGCCCCACGGGTCGTCGACCTCGACCAGCGGCGCCTTGCGGGAGACGTAGACGTTGTAGAGGAACGGCAGCGTGGACGCGCCGAGCAGGAAGGCACCCACCGTCGAGATCTGGTTGAGGGTCTCCCAGCCGTCGCTCTCGAGGTAGTCGGCGTAGCGCCGCGGCATGCCCTCGACACCCAGCCAGTGCTGGACCAGGAAGGTCGTGTGGAAGCCCACGAAGAGCAGCCAGAAGTGGACCTTGCCGAGGCGCTCGTCGAGCATCCGGCCGGTCATCTTCGGCCACCAGAAGTAGAAGCCGGCGAACATCGCGAACACCACGGTGCCGAAGACGACGTAGTGGAAGTGCGCGACCACGAAGTAGGAGTCGGAGACGTGGAAGTCGAGCGGCGGGCTGGCCAGGATGATGCCGGTCAGGCCACCGAACAGGAACGTCGTCAGGAAGCCGATCGACCACAGCATCGGGGTGTCGAACGATATGGATCCGCCCCACATCGTGCCGATCCAGTTGAAGAACTTCACCCCCGTCGGTACGGCGATCAGGAACGTCATGCCCGAGAAGAAGGGCAGGTTCACCGCGCCGGTGACGAACATGTGGTGGGCCCACACCGCGACCGAGAGGATCGCGATGCCGAGCGTCGCGCCGACCAGGCCGACGTAGCCGAAGAGCGGCTTGCGGCTGAAGACCGGGAGGATCTCGGTCACGATGCCGAAGAACGGCAGCGCGATGATGTAGACCTCGGGGTGGCCGAAGAACCAGAACAGGTGCTGCCACAGGATCGCGCCGCCGTGGGCGGTGTCGAAGACGTGGGCGCCGAGCTGGCGGTCGGCCTCGAGCGAGAGCAGCGCGCCGGCGAGCACCGGGAAGGCGATCAGCACGAGCAGGCTGGTCACCAGCGTGTTCCAGACGAACAGCGGCATCCGGAACATGGTCATGCCGGGTGCGCGCATGCAGATGATCGTGGTGATGAAGTTGACCGCGCCGAGGATGGTGCCGAGACCGGCCATCCACAGGCCCATGATCCAGAGGTCACCGCCCACGCCCGGCGAGCGCACGGAGTCCGAGAGGGGCGTGTAGGCGAACCAGCCGAAGTCGGCCGCGCCGGCGGGGGTCAGGAACCCGGAGGCGGCGATGAGGCCGCCGAACAGGAACAGCCAGTAGCTGAACATGTTCATGCGCGGGAACGCGACGTCGGGCGAACCGATCTGGAGCGGCATGATCACGTTCGCGAAGCCGAAGAAGAGCGGCGTCGCGAAGAGCAGCAGCATGATCGTGCCGTGCATGGTGAAGAGCTGGTTGTACAGCTCGTCGTTGACGACCTGGTTGCCCGGGAACGCCAGCTCGGAGCGGATGAGCATCGCCATCAGGCCGGCGACGAGGAACCAGGCGAACGACGTGACGAGGTACATCTTGCCGATCAGCTTGTGATCGGTCGTGGTCATCATCTTGACCAGCTGCTGACCCAGCGGCTTGCGGTCCGGCGCGACGCTGCCCGTGATGGGGGCTGCGGTGGTGGTCACTGGCAGACCTCCCCGTTCTCCTCGGTGTCCAGACCGACCTGGGTGTTGGCGAACGAGCCGCCGCAGACCGGGTCGTCGGAGTAGAAGTCGGCGTCGTACTGACCCTGGAGGTACGCCTCGTACTCCTCCTGGGTCACGACGTCGACGGTGAAGAGCATGCGGGAGTGGTAGACGCCGCACAGCTCGTAGCACTTGCCGGCGTAGGTGCCGGTCTTCTTCGGCGTGACCTGGAAGTGGTTGTCCTGGCCCGGCATGACGTCCATCTTGATGAGGAAGCCGGGGACCCCGAAGTCGTGGATCACGTCGGGGCTGCGCAGCTCGAACCGCGTGGTCGTGTCGACCGGGATGACGAGCTTGGGGATGTTGTTGCCGGTGCCGGACTCGAAGACGTTGACGGGCTGACCGTCCTCGCCGTCGACCGCCTCGGGGTAGTTGAACGTCCACGACCACTGCTGGCCGACGACGACCACGGTGTTCTGGACCGGGACGTCCTCGTCGTTGAGCACGATGTTCTGCGTCTTGATCGTGTGGTCGAAGAAGACGATGACCATGATGATCGGGAAGATCGTGTAGAAGATCTCGAGCGGCAGGTTGTAGCGCGTCTGCACCGGGACCTCGTCGGCGTGCCGGCGGCGGTAGCGGAAGATGACGTAGAAGATCAGGCCCCAGACGAACCCACCGGTGAGGAGGGCGGCGATCCAGGCGCCCTGCCACAGCGCGAGGGTGGACTCACCCTCGACCGTGACCGGGTCGGGCATCGCGAGGCGCTCCAGCTCGGTGTCGGTGCCGCAGCCGGCGAGGACGACGAGCGCGACGCCGAGCAGGACGGCGAGACCGACACGGCGGCCACGTCGGGGAGCCGGCGCAGTGCGCTCGGGGAGTTGCAGACCCACGAACGAGCCTTCCTCTCAGCCAACAATCAGACGATCACGAACAGACCCGAACAGTATCGCGCGGAGTCCGTCCGCGGCGCCCCCGGGTGGGTGGTTGGATCGTGGTCGTGTCGGAACGTGGGGAAGCACCCCGGTCGGAGTCAGGGTCGGACGGCGCCGCAGCGCGCGGCGCCTACCTCGACGCGGCGTCCACCGAGCCTCTGCACCCCGTTGCCCGGACGACGTTCCTCGCCGCCCTCGACGCGGGGTACGCCGATCCCCGGCGGCTGCACCACCCCGGGCGCACCGCGCGGCTGCTGCTCGACAACGCCCGCGCCGTGGTGGCGGAGTGCCTGGAGGTGCGCTCCGACGAGGTGACGTTCACCGGGTCGGGCACCGAGGCGGTGCACCGCGGGCTGCTCGGGCTGGCCGCCGCGGACGCCGGCCGCGGGCGCCGGGTCGTGCTCGCCGAGGTGGAGCACGCCGCCGTCCGGCACGCCGCGCAGTGGTGGGGCGAGCCGACCCTGGTCGGCGTCGACCGCGGGGCCCGGGTCGACCGCGACGCCCTCGCCGCCGCCCTCGCCGAGGGCCCAGCCGCCGCCGTCGCGCTGCAGAGCGCCAACCACGAGGTCGGCACGCTCCAGCCCGTCGACGAGGTGGAGCTGCCACCGGGCACCCAGCTGTTCGTCGACGCGTGCGCCTCGATGGGCCGCGTCCCGCTGCCCCGCACCTGGCAGGCCCTGGCCGGCTCCGCGCACAAGTGGGGCGGACCGGCCGGGGTCGGCGTCCTGCTGGTGCGCCGCGGCGCCCGCTGGACGTCGCCGTTCCCGGCCGACGACCGCTCCGACCACCGCGCCAGCGGCTTCGAGAACGTCCCGGCCGCCTTGGCCGCCGCCGCGGCGCTGCAGGCCGTCGTGGCCGAGCGGGACGACCTCGGGGCCCGTCAGCACGCCTGGATCGCCCGCATCCGGGCCGCAGCGGCCGCGATCGGCGACGTCGACGTCGTCGGCGACCCCGAACGGCGACTCCCCCACCTGACGACGTTCTCGGTGCTCTACGTGAACGGCGAGCAGCTGGTCACCGAGCTCGACCGCCGCGGCTTCGGCGTCGCGAGCGGGTCGGCGTGCACCGCCTCGACCCTCGAGCCCTCCCACGTGCTGGCCGCCATGGGTGCCCTCACCCACGGCAACGTCCGGGTCTCGTTGACCCGCAGCACGACCGACGCCGAGGTCGAGGCGTTCTGCGCCGTGCTCCCCGAGGTCGTCGCGGGGCTCCGAGATGGATCCTGACCTCGTGCCCGACCTCGAGCTCGACTGCCGGGGCCTGCTGTGCCCCCAGCCGGTCATCGACCTGGCCCGCCGGATCGGGGAGGTCCCGGTCGGCGGGGTCGTCGCGGTCGTGGCGACCGACGCGGCCGCGCGCCACGACGTCCCGGCGTGGTGCCGCATGCGCGGTCAGGAGTACGTCGGGCAGGACACCGCCGACGACGGCGTCGCGCGCTACGTGGTCCGGCGCACGACGTAGCGCACGGCGTGGCGCACGGGGGCCGTCACCCGAGGTGCGCGGCGACCTCGGCGGCGGCCGCGGCCCCGTAGGACTCCTCGAGACGGGCCACGAACTCGGTCGGCGTGAAGGAGTACTCCTGGGTGCCGATGGTCTCGACGACGTAGGCGGCCAGGACGCAGCCGACCTGGGCGGCGCGCTCGAGGCCGAGGTCCCACTCGAGCGCGGCCAGGAAGCCGGCCCGGAAGGCGTCGCCGACCCCGGTCGGCTCGACCGCGGCCACACCGGTGGCGGCGGCGACCACGATCGGGTCCTCGCCGCTCCGGACGACGCGGACGCCGTGCTTGCCGAGCGTGGTGACCTGGGTGCCGACCCGGTCGAGCACCTCCGAGGCGCTCCAGCCGGTCTTCTGCTCGATCATGTGCGACTCGTACTCGTTGGAGAACAGCAGCGTGGCGCCGTCGATGAGCTGACGGATCATCGCGCCGTCACCGAAGGCCAGCTGCTGGCTCGGGTCGGCGATGAACGGGTAGCCGCGCTGACGGCACTCGTCGGTGTGCCGCAGCATGCCGGCCGGGTCGTCGGCGCCGACGAGGACGTAGTCGGGGGCCCCGACGCGGGCGACGATCGGGGCCAGCTCGATCAGCCGGGCCTCGCTCATGGCACCCGGGTAGAACGACGCGATCTGGGCGCCGGTCGGGTCGGTCGTGCACACGAACCTCGCCGTGTGCTTGGTCTCGGAGATCCGGACGCCGGAGCAGTCGACGCCGTGCCGCTCGAGCCAGGAGCGGTAGTCGGCGAAGTCGTCGCCGGCCGCGCCGACCAGCACCGGCCGCAGCCCGAGGCAGCCGAGACCGAACGTCATGTTGGCCGCGACACCCCCACGCCGGATCTCGAGCTCGTCGACCAGGAAGGACAGCGAGATCTTGTCGAGCTGCTCGACCACGAGCGAGTCGGCGAACTTGCCGCCGAAGGACATCAGGTGGTCGGTGGCGATGGAGCCGGCGATGAGGAGAGGCACGTGAGGGAACACTACCCAGCGGTACGCGTATCCGTACCAATCAGTAAGCCCTAGCGTCGAGACATGGCCTCGACCTCGCACTCCCACGACGACCTCGAGACCCCCGCCGAGATGCACGACGACTGCCGCGCGACGGGCGACCGGCTCCGGCTCCGGCGCGCCGCGCACCTGGCCTCGCGACCGGCGCCGAGCCTGCACTTCGACGAGCAGCCCGGCGAGCGGCCGAAGCCCCGGATCGAGGTCTCCGAGGCCGCCGCGAGGCTGGCCGCCGCGTTGTACGGGCGCTGAGTCCGGCCGGCCCGGCCCCGGCCACCGGTCCGGCCCTGGAGGCGACAAGAACCCCGCGACGTCGTCGCGGGGTTCTTGTGTTCGAGGGCCGGACCTCAGTCGGTCTGGCCGCTCGGCAGATCTCGACGCGCTCTCGCGACCTCGTCCCTCGGTCGCGACGCCTGCTCGATCAGTGGAAGGAGTCTCCGCAGGCGCAGGAGCCCGTCGCGTTCGGGTTGTCGATCGTGAAGCCCTGCTTCTCGATCGAGTCGACGAAGTCGATCTCGGCGCCGTTGAGGTAGGGGACGCTCATCCGGTCGACGACCACGGCGACGCCGTCGAAGTCGGTGACGACGTCACCGTCGAGGGTGCGCTCGTCGAAGAAGAGCTGGTAGCGCAGACCGCTGCAGCCACCGGGCTGCACGCTGATCCGCAGGGCGAGGTCGTCGCGACCCTCCTGGGCGAGGAGGCTCTGCACCTTGGCAGCGGCCACCGAGCTCAGGTTGATCTGGTCGGTGCGGCGCTCGGTCGTGGTGGTCTCGAGCTGCTCGGTCATGTCGATGACTCCCGTGAAGTTGGCCCTGAGAACTGGGCGGTTGTGCCTGGATCGATCTTCTGGTCAATGGTCGCACACCGAGGGTTATTCCTGGCCGGGACGTGACCAGGTCCTCGCGACCCTGGCCGCGACCTCCGCCAGGGCTCCGGACGGGTCTGCGAAGGCGCGCTCCTCCCCCACCAGGTCCGCCAGCGAGTACGCCGACTCGACCCCGAGCGCGCGCATCTCGCGGGAGCCGACCAGCACCTGGCCGGCGATCGCGACGCAGGGTCGCAGGGCCTCGGCGGCGACCTCGGCGACGCCGTAGGGCACCTTCCCGGAACGGCTGGAGAAGTCGAAGGCACCCTCGCCGGTGATCACGAGGTCGGCCCGGCGGGCCCGCTCGGCCAGCCTTACGGCGTCCGCCACCAGCCGGATCCCCGGCTCGCGGTGCGCGCCGAGGCAGAGCAGGGCGAAGCCGAGCCCGCCGGCGGCCCCGGCCCCCTTGTCGAGCGACGTGCGGCGGTTCGTGGCGGCCGCGAACCCCTCGAGCCAGCCGTCGACCTCGGCGATCCGGTCCTCGCCGAGCCCCTTCTGGGGACCGAAGGTCTTGGTGGCACCGAAGAGCCCGGTGAGCGGGATGTCGACGTCGGAGGCGAGCACCAGCGACACCCCCAGGCGCGGCAGCGTCACCGCGGTGACGCCGGCCAGGCCGGCGACGCCCGCGTCCAGGGGCCGGTCGGCCTCGGCGCCGAGCGCGGCGAGCAGGCCGGCCCCGCCGTCGTTGGTGCCGGACCCCCCGAGCCCGACCACGACGGTCGCCGCACCCGCCTCGATCGCGGCGCGCACCAGCTCGCCGACGCCGAAGGTCGTGGCCTCCTCGGCGCGCTCGCCGCCGGTCAGGTGGAGGCCGCAGGCCTGGGCGCTCTCGACGTAGGCGGTGTCGCCGACGTGGAGCAGCGTCGCGGGCACCGGCTCGCCGAGGGGGCCGCGCACGGTGACGACGTCGAGCCGACCGCCGAGCGCGGCGTGCAGGACGTCGACGAACCCGGGCCCGCCGTCGGCCATCGGAGCGAGGTCGAGCTCGTCGTCGGGCGCACGGCGGCGCCAGCCCGCGGCGATCGCCTCGGCCGCCTCCACGGCGGTCAGGGTGCCGGCGAACTTGTCGGGAGCCACGAGGACGCGCATGCGGCCATAGTGCCGACTCCCCGCGACGGTCCCTACGGTGGTGCCGTGAGTGGTGTGCTGATCCGGCCGATGCGGCCCGACGACGTACCGACCGCCGAGCGGCTCTCGGACGAGGCGTTCCTCGAGCTCGACCGCCGCGTGTTCCGGCGCGACCAGCCGGACCCGGAGCCGCGCCGCCCCGACCACAGCGCCGGGTGGATCGAGCGGACCCGGCACTTCCTCGTCACCGACGCCGGCGGGTGCTGGGTCGCCGAGGAGGACGGCGTGATGCTCGGCTTCGCGACCAGCATCCGTCGCGAGGGCACCTGGATCCTGGCGACGTACGCCGTGCGCCCCGGCCAGCAGGGCCGCGGGCTGGGCAAGCAGGTCCTGGACGCGGCGCTGACCCACAGCCGGGGCTGCCTGCGCGGGATGCTCTCGGCGTCCGACGACCCGAGGGCCGTGCGCCGCTACCTGCTGGCCGGCTTCACGATGCACCCGCAGATGGGTCTCTCCGGCACCGTCGACCGCACCGCGATCCCGCCGGACGCCGGGGCGAAGGTGCGCGGGGCGACCGCCGCCGACACCGACCTGATGGACTCCGTCGACCGGCACTGCCGCGGCGCCGCGCACGGCCCGGACCACCCGCTGATGCAGCGGATCTTCCGCGCGGTCGTGAGCGACTCCACCACCGGCTCGGGCTACGCCTACCTCAACCCTCGGGGCGCGGTGGTGCTGCTCGCGGCCACCAACCGCCGCACCGCGCAGCGGCTGCTGTGGTCGACGATCGCCGAGGGACCGGCCGTGCAGAGCATCGGTCACGTCACCGCCGCCAACGCCTGGGCGATCGAGATCGGCACCGCCGTCCGGCTCGGGCTGCGGACGTCGGGGTACCTGGCGCTGCGCGGGATGCGGCCGCCGACGACGTACCTGCACAACGGCGCACTGCTCTAGACCTAGGATCGAGCCATGACGACCGTCGACCTGCCGCTCCTGCCCCTCGGCCGGGGCGTCGACCGCGCCTCCGAGCGCGGGGTGGAGTGCCCCGGCGACCTGCCACAGGCCTCCGACCCCGACCTGGTGGCGCGCGCGCTGGCGGCCAAGGAGGCGCTCGGCGAGCGGGTGTTCGTGCTCGGTCACCACTACCAGCGCGACGAGGTCATCCAGTTCGCCGACGTCACCGGCGACTCCTTCAAGCTCGCCCGCGACGCCGCGGCCCGCCCGGAGGCGGAGTTCATCGTCTTCTGCGGCGTGCACTTCATGGCCGAGTCGGCCGACATCCTCACCGGGCCCGAGCAGCAGGTCGTGCTGCCCGACCTGGCCGCCGGCTGCTCGATGGCCGACATGGCCCGGCTGCCCCAGGTCGAGGCCGCCTGGCAGGCGATGGCCGACGCCGGGCTCCAGGACGTCGTCGTCCCGGTGACCTACATGAACTCCAGCGCCGACATCAAGGCGTTCTGCGGCCGCAACGGCGGCGTCGTCTGCACGTCCTCGAACGCCGAGGTCGCCCTCGCGTGGGCCTTCGAGCAGCGCGGCCCCGACACGAAGGTGCTCTTCCTGCCCGACCAGCACCTCGGCCGCAACACCGCCGTGCTCAAGATGGGCTACACCCTCGACGACTGCGTCGTCTGGAACCCGCACCTGCCGGGCGGCGGCGTCACCGTCGACGCGCTCCGCGACGCCAAGGTGATCCTGTGGAAGGGCCACTGCTCGGTGCACGGCCGGTTCTCCACGAAGGTCGTCGACGAGCTGCGCGCCACGCTGCCCGACGTCCAGATCCTGGTGCACCCGGAGTGCCCGCACGACGTCGTCCTGTCGGCCGACCTGGTCGGCTCCACGGAGTTCATCATCAAGACGATCGAGGCGGCGCCGCCCGGGTCGGTCTGGGCGATCGGCACCGAGCTCAACCTGGTGCAGCGCCTGGCCCGGGCCCACCCCGACAAGACGATCGTCTTCCTCGACAAGAACGTCTGCTACTGCTCGACGATGAACCGGATCGACCTCCCCCACTTCGTGTGGGCGATGGAGTCGCTCGTCGCCGGCGTCGTCGTCAACCGGATCGAGGTCGACCCCGAGACCGAGCGCGACGCCCTCGTCGCCCTCCAGCGGATGCTCGACCTGCCCGGCAAGAGCCACAAGGACTGATCCGGTGGCCCGCCCACGAGGGGCGGGCCACCGGAACCCTGGGTCGGGTCAGGGCGTGCTGGGCTCCAACCGGACCTCGGCGCTCCCGGTCAGCTCACCGTCGTCGTACTGCGCGACGAACACGGCGCTGAGGTCGTCCTCGTCCGGGTCGTGACCGCCGGGCACGGTCGTGGTGAGCGTGCCGACGCACCCGGTGGCGGTGCTCTGCGGGTGGCCGTGGGCGTCGTGACCCAGGATGTAGGTCACCGTCACCTGGTTGCAGTCGACCTCCGTGTCGTCGGTGACCGTCACCTCGTAGGAGACGGTGTCGCCGAACTGGAAGGTGTCGTCGGGCGTCGGGGTGACGAACTCGACGACGGGGGTCTGGTTCCCGACGACGATGTCGACGTCCGCCGAGGCGTGCCGGCCGCGGTGCTTGCCGCCGATGTCGGTCACCGTGAGCGTGGCCCGGTAGGTGCCGTCCTCGGTGTAGCGGTGGGTCGGGTTCTTCTGGGTGCTGTCGAAGCGTCCGTCGCCGTCGAAGTCCCACTGGTACTTCAGCTGGTCACCGTCGGCGTCGGTGGTGCCCGCGCTCGAGAACTTCACCCGGAGCGGAGCCTTGCCCGCGGACGGGTCGGCGGTGACCTGCGGCACCGGGCTGTGGTTGCCGTTGGCACCGATGTAGTCGATGCGCGAGAGCTGGGCGTCGGGGTTCTCGGCGAAGTACCCGTCGCCGTACTCGAGCACGTAGAGCGCGCCGTTGGGGCCGAACTCCATGTCCATCGGGTTGTCGGTGACGATGCCGGGGACGACGTCCTCGATCGCGACGTCGTCGCCGGTGACGTGCAGGCCCTTGATCCAGTCGCGGCTCCACTCGTAGAGCAGCGGCGTGTTGTCGTACTGCTCGGGCCACGCGACGGGGGTCTTGCCGCGGGTGTCGCGCACGTCGTACTGGTAGGCCGGGCCGGCCATCGGGGAGATGCCGCCCGTGCCGAGCTCGGGGAACTGCTCCGAGACGGGGTAGGAGTAGAAGATCTCCGGCTTCTCCACCGGCGGCAGCTTCACCCGGCCGGTGTTGTGGACCGAGGTGTTGCGGGGGTTGGCGCAGTCGAAGGTCTCGCCGGAGGTCTCGGTCTCGAAGTCGTAGTCGACGTAGGGCAGCTGGTCGGTCGCGCAGAAGGGCCAGCCGTAGTTGGCGGGCTTGTCGATCACGACCCACTTGCCCTGCCCGGACGGTCCGCGCTCCGGGTCGGCGGTGTTGGCGTCGGGTGAGTAGTCGGCGACCCACAGCTTGTCGGTGCGGGGGTGGATCTCGATGCGGAACGGGTTGCGCAGGCCCATCGCGTAGATCTCGGGCCGGGTCTTGGCCATCCCGGGCCGGAACAGGTTGCCCTTCGGGATCGTGTAGCCGCCGCGCTTGCCCGGCTTGACCCGCAGGATCTTGCCGCGCAGGTCGTTGGTGTTGCCCGAGGTCCGCTGGGCGTCGAAGGCCGGGTTGCGGTTGGGGCGCTCGTCGAGCGGGACGTAGCCGTCGGACTCGAACGGGTTGGAGTCGTCGCCGGTGGCGAGGATCAGGTTGCCCTGGGAGTCGAAGACGATGTCGCCGCCGACGTGGCAGCAGATGCCGCGGTCGACCGGCACGTCGAGGATCCGGCGCTCGGTGTTGTTCTTGATCTGGCCGTTGACGAAGCGGAACTTCGACACGCGGATGACGCCCTTGTACGGCGCGAAGTCGGCCGCGGTGCCCTCGAGCGGTGCGTCACCCTCGTTGATCGAGGCGGTCGCCGGGTCGTCGGCCGGGGTGTCGAGGGGCGGTGAGTAGTAGAGGTAGACCCAGTTGTTCTTCTCCCCGTCGAACCCTGGGTCGAGCGCGATGCTCTGCAGCCCCTCCTCGTCGTGCTGGTAGACGTCGATCTGGCCGGCGATCGAGTTGACGCCGGTCTCGTAGTCGTTGTGCCAGATGGCGCCGGCCCGCGTGGTGTGCAGGACGTCGCCGTCCGGCAGCACCGCGAGGTCCATCGGCTCGCCCGGACGGTCGTTGAGCGTGACCTTCTGGAACTCGCTGTCCGGGGGTGGGGCCGGAGGGTCGTCGTGGCCGGGGTGGGCGCCAGCCGGCGCGTTGATGCCGCCGAAGGCGGCGAGTGGAAGGGCGATAGCGCCGGCGGCCACGGCGGCCAGCACTCCCGAGAATCGATGCTGCACGGATCTGCTCCTTGCGTTGGCGAGCGGGACGGCCGTCTCCCCATGGCCTGGACGTGCTCAGCCGAGTGACGACGGCCACATCGAACGTAGGGCGGTGCGCGCAGGCCCGTCAACCAGGTGGACGACTTTCGCAAGTCATTTGCGTATCGCCGGGAGATGTGCCCGCCCGTCGTCCTCAGGTGGCGACGGCGGGGGCGAAGACCTCGGCGCTCACGAGTCTCGCCGCCCCGATGACGCCGCCCGCCTCGACCAGCTCGCTGAGCACGATGGGGAGGTTGCCCGTGGCCAGGGGCAGCGAGCGCTGGTAGGCCGTCCCGCGGATCTCGGCCAGCAGCGCGTGCCCCAGACCGCTCACCCGCCCGCCGATGACGATCAGGCCGGGGTTGAAGAAGGACACCAGGCCGGCCACCACCTCCCCCACCCGCTGCCCGCTCTCGCGCAGGAGGGTCGCCGCCGCGAGGTCACCGCGGGCCACCGCGGTACCGACGTCGCCGGCCCGGAGCCGGCCGTGCTCGACGAGCAGGTCGGCCAGCACGACGGAGCGGCCGCGCTCGGCGGCCTCCGTCGCGTCGCGGGCGAGCGCGGCTCCCCCGGCGTAGGCCTCGAGACAGTCGGTGTTGCCGCACACGCACCGACGCCCGTCGCCGCGCACCTGGATGTGGCCGATGTCGCCGGCGCAGCCGTTGACGCCCCGGTAGAGCTCCCCGTCGACGACGACCCCGCAGCCGATGCCGGTGCCGATCTTGACGAACAGGAAGTCGCGGGCGTGGCGGGCGACGCCGGCGTGCAGCTCACCGACCGCCATCACGTTGACGTCGTTGTCGAGCACGGCCGGGCAGCCCAGCTCGCGCGAGACCGTGTCACGCACGGGGTAGCCGTCCCAGCCGGGCATCAGGGGCGGGGCGACCGAGACGCCGCGCCCGAAGTCGACCGGACCGGGCACCCCCACCCCGACGCCCATCGGCCGCTCGACGCCGAGCTCGTCGAGGAGGCGCCGCACGTGGTCCAGCGCGGCCCTCAGCACCACGTCGGGACCCATGTCGATCCGGCAGTCCACCTTCTCGGTGCGCAGGACGTCGAGGCGACCGTCGGTGACGCCGACCGTCGTGCCGGTGGCGCCGATGGCGATGCCGACGAAGCGGATGTCGTCGGCCAGGGCGACCATCGTCGACCGGCGCCCGCCGCGCGACTGGGCCGGACCGGTCTCCTGGGTGAGACCGATCTCCGTGAGCCGGCCGACCTCGGCTGCGATCGTGGTCCTCGACACCTGCAGCCGGTCCCCCAGCTCGGTCCTCGGGAGCGGGCCCTGGTCGCGCAGCACGGTCAGCAGCCTGGCCTGCATCGCACTCTCGGCGCGGCCCGACAGGGAGTGCAGCATCAGGTCATCGTGCCATCCGGGCCAGCCGACGTCCGAGCCGCGCGGCCGCGTCGCGCAGCTCGTCGGGTTCGAGCACGTCCACCGGCCACGGCAGCAGCGCCAGGTGCACGGCCAGCCAGTCGAGGTGGTCGCCGCCTGCGGTGAGGACGGCGCCGTCGCCGTCGGGCTCGACGGCGCCCACCTGGGGCGGCAGCAGCTCGCGCACCTCCTCGGCGGTCGCCGACACCCGGGCGCGGACGACGTGCCGGTACGGCGCCGCGGTCACCGCCCGCTGGACGAAGGCCGCCGGGTCCGGGTGCTCGCGCGGGGGGAAGCGCCAGGTGGTGGCGACGACGTCGGCCATCCGGTCGAGACGGAAGGTGCGCCAGTCGTCGCGATCGACGTCGAAGGCCATCAGGTACCAGCGGCGACCGGTCGCCACCATGCGCACCGGCTCGACCGTCCGCTCCTGCGGCTCACCGCCGCGCGAGGTGTAGCCGAACCGCACCCGGACGCCGTCGCGACAGGCCCGCGCCAGCGTCATCAGCACCTCGCCGTCGGCCTCGGCGACCCCGCCCGGCAGCGTCTCCGTGGCACCGTGCAGCGCGCGGACCTCCGAGCGCAGCCGCGGCGGCATCACCTGGTCGAGCTTGGCGAGGGTGCGCAGCGCCGCCTCGCTGGCGCCCGCGACCGTCCCGCCGGCGGCGAGGCGCAGCGAGACCGCGATCGCGATCGCCTCGTCGTCGTCGAGCAGCAACGGCGGCAGCGCCCGGCCGGCGCCGAGCTGGTAGCCGCCGCCGACGCCCTGGCTGGCGTGCACCGGGTAGCCCAGGTCGCGCAGCCGCCCCACGTCGCGCCGCACGCACCGGTCGGTGACACCGAGCTCGCCGGCCAGCTCGGGGCCGGTCCAGACCCGGCGCTGCTGCAGCAGGGTGAGCAGGCGCAGCACGCGTTGGGTGGTCCCGTCGGCCATGCCGACAGCCTGCCAGAGACAGCGGACCGAAACAGTCCGGTATCGCTGGCACGGTGGAGTCATGACGAACTGGAACGCACTCCTGCGCGAGCAGCTCACCGCCCACTGGGACCACCAGGTCCGGCCCCGGCTCGACGGCCTGGGCGACGACGAGTACTTCTGGGAGCCGGCCCCCGGCGCCTGGAACGTCCGGCCCCGCGGCACCGGGACGGCGCCGGTCCAGGCCGGGAGCGGGGCGATGACCATCGACTTCGCCGTCCCCGAGCCCGAGCCGGCCCCCGTGACCACGATCGCCTGGCGGCTGGGGCACGTGATCGTCGGCGTCCTCGGCGCCCGCAACGCCGCGCACTTCGGAGGCGCGCCCGTCGACTACGAGTCGTTCACCTACGCCGCCACGGCCGCCGAGGCCCTGACCCAGCTCGACGCCGAGCACGCCGCGTGGTCGGCCGGCGTCGAGGCCCTCGGTGAGGAGGGGCTGCTCCGGCCGGTGGGCGCGGCCGAGGGCTCGTACGCCGACGCGCCGTACGCGACGCTCGTGCTGCACATCCAGCGCGAGGTCATCCACCACCTCGCCGAGGTGGCCCTGCTGCGCGACCTCCACGCGCAGCGCGCGGATGGGACGACGGCGCGATGAGCGAACCGATCGGCGACCGGGTGACCCGCGAGGTCCAGGTGACCTTCGACGCCGCCGACCCGGCCGCGCTCTGCGCGTTCTGGTGCGCCGCCCTCGGCTACGAGGTCGACGCGCCTCCGCCGGGCTTCGACACCTGGGACGCCGCCCTCGACGCCTTCGGGGTCCCGCCCGAGCGCCGCAACGACGCCTCCGCCGCCCACCACCCCGGAGCTGCCGGGCCACGGCTGTTCTTCCAGAGGGTGCCGGAGGCCAAGACGGCGAAGAACCGGGTGCACCTCGACGTCCGCGCCGCGCCCGGGTTGTCGGGCGAGGAGCGGATGGCGGCCCTGGAGGCCGAGTGCACCCGCCTGGTCGGCCTCGGCGGCGTCCGGGTGGAGCGGCACGAGCCCGCGCCCCCGCTGTCGCACGGGTTCATCGTGATGACCGACCCGGAGGGCAACGAGCTCTGCCTGGACTGACGTGGCGGGCGGCGGCGGCTCAGAGGCCGGGCGCGCCCCAGATCGCGAGCCAGCGCGAGGGGTCGTGCTCGACGGGGAGCTCGGCGGCGAGCAGGTCGCGGACCTGGATCTCGAGCAGGCTGTCGCGCTCGCGGCCGGCGGCGCCCTGGCCGGGCTTGGGCGCGAACGGGTAGAAGGTGCCCTGCTTGTAGAGGTAGACCAGGCCCAGGCGACGGCCGGAGGAGTCGGCGAACGGCACCAGCGAGCACAGCAGCGCGGGGCCGAAGCCCGCGGCCTCCAGGCCGGTGTTGACGGCGTGGAGGTCGGTGCACAGGCCGCCGAGGTCGGACGTCGCCGCGTCGTACGGCGGGTGGTCGACCGCGAGCCAGGTGAAGCCGAACTCGTCGGTGGTGACGTCGATCGCCGGCGCGCCCGACGTGGCGCGGAGCAGCTCGAGGACGTCGGTCTGGGTGTCGGCGAACGCCGGGCCCGCGGCCGCCCGGTAGCAGACGGCGCCGTCACCGGTGGGCGTCAGGCCGAGCGTCGTCTGGAGCGTGATCGCGGCGCTCGGGACGTTGAAGAGCGCGTCGAGGTCCGCCTGCTTGGGCCTGGAGCGCCCGAGGATGGAGTCGAGGAAGCCCATCAGGTGCTCACGGGGTGGGCCGGTCGAGCTCGCCCTGGATGCGGGCCAGCTGCTCGAGCCGCTTCTCCAGCGGCGGGTGGGTCGAGGCCAGCCCCTTCAGGCTGATCGGCGAGATGCACAGCGCGCTGCCGGCGCTGACCTGGCGCAGGTCGCGCTCGGGCACCTGCTGCATGCCACCGCTGATCTTCTGCAGCGCCGAGGCCAGTGCCGCGGGCTTCAGCGTGAGGTAGGCGCCGGCTCGGTCGGCGGACAGCTCGCGGTAGCGCGACAGCAGGCGCAGCAGCACGAAGCTGACGGCGTACACGACGAGGCTGACCAGCAGCACCACCAGCCAGATCGGGAGCCCGTTGTTGTTGTCGCGGCGGCCGCCCCCGAAGAACCCGAGGCCGCCGTACTGGGCGCCCTGGGTGAGCATCCCCGCCGCGATGCCGGACGACGACGCGACCGTCATCACCAGCACGTCGCGGTGCGCGACGTGGGAGAGCTCGTGGGCGAGGACACCCTCGAGCTCCTCGGTCGTGAGCAGCCGGAGGATCCCGGTGGTCACGCAGACGACGGCACGGTCGGGCGATCGGCCGGTGGCGAAGGCGTTGGGCACCGAGGTGTCGGCGATGCCGACGCGCGGCTTCGGCATGTCGGCGAGCGTGCAGAGCCGGTCGATCATGCCGTGCAGCTCGGGTGCCTCCTGCGGCGTGACCTCGCGGGCCCGCATCGCCCGCATCGCGATCTTGTCGGAGCTGGACCACTGGTAGACCGCGAACCCGATCCCGGCCACCCCGATCAGGATGCCGATCCCGCCGCCGACGACCGAGGCGAGCACGACGATCAACGCCACGAAGAGCCCGCCGAGCAGGAACATCACGAGCGTCATCCGGGCGGTCAGCCCGGCGTCACCGACGAAACGAGTGCGAGCCATGGGTCCAGTCTCTCGTGCCCTCCAAGCCGGTGGTCGCGGCCTCGGGTGCGACGCGGTGGCCTCAGCCGGGGATGAGCCCGTCGTCGGAGAGCATCTGACGCACCTCGGCGATGGAGGCGTCGTCGGGCGGCAGGATCAGGTCGGACTCGTCGAGGGCGTCGTCGGCGTGCCGGACGCCGACGGTGCGGACGCCGTCGAGCAGTGCGACCAGCGCCGGGCGGAACGTCGTCTCGTCGTCGGCCTCGATCGCGGCCTCGACGGCCGCGTCGAGCTCGTTGAGGCGGTCGAGCGCCTCCTCGGCGATGTCGAACTGCCCCTCGCCGAGGATCCGGATGATCATGGCGGTCATCAGCGCGTCTCGCCCTCGGTCCGGGTCTCCTTCGACAGCGGGTCGGCCCCGCCGGCACCCGCGGCACCGAGCTGGCCCGGCGCCTGCGGCGCGGAGAGTCCCTTGAGGCGGGCGAGCTCGAGCTCGACGTCGGACTGCGAGCCCAGCGAGTCGAGCTCGCGCGAGATGTCGTCGCTCGGACCCGTCGACGTGACGTCGTCGAGGGCGCCCGAGGCGATCAGCTCGTCGATCGCGCCGGCGCGGGCCTGCATGTTGGCCGTCTTGTCCTCGGCCCGCTGGATCGCCAGGCCGACGTCGCCCATCTCCTCGCCGATCCCGGAGACCGCCTCGCCGATACGCGTCTGGGCCTCGGCCGCGGTGTAGGTCGCCTTGATGGTCTCCTTCCGGGTGCGGAAGGCCTCGACCTTGGCCTGCAGCCGCTGCTGCGCCAGGACGAGCTTCTCCTCCTCGCCCTGCAGCTGGGCGTGCTGCGTGCGGAGGTCGGAGATCTGGGTGCTCAGCCCGGACTTGCGGGTCAGGGCCTCGCGAGCGAGGTCCTCCCGGTCCATCTGCAGCGCCTTCTCGGCCTGCGACTGCAGCTTGGCGGCCTGCTGCTCGAGCTGACCGATCTGCAGCTCGATCCGCTTGCGGCTCGTGGCGACGTCCGCCACCCCGCGGCGCACCTTCGAGAGCAGCTCGAGCTGGCGCTGGTAGCTGTAGTCGAGGGTCTCGCGCGGGTCCTCGGCTGAGTCGAGCGCCTTGTTGGCCTTGGCCCGGAAGATCAGGCTCATCCTCTTCATCAAGCTCATGGGCTCACCCTATGCCCGAGCCGCAAGTGGGTCGACGGACGCGGCCACCGGGTCGGTGGCGCACCGGCGACGCACCGGCGACGCACCTGCGGTGCATCGCCGACCGGACCGGCGGCACCCACGGGTACCCTGACCCCATCGTCCACCGGCCAGAAGGCAGCTCGTTGTTCCGTCGTCGCAAGTCCGAGACCAGCACGTCCGACACCCAGGGCGTCGACCTCGCCAAGAGCGGGGGCAAGGGGCGACCCACGCCGACCCGCAAGGAGGCCGAGGCCGCCGCCCGCGCGCGGGCCCGGGTGCCGCGCACCCGCAAGGAGCAGATGCAGGCACAGCGGGCCACACGCTCCGAGTCGAGCCAGCGGGTCCGGCAGGGCATGAAGGACGGCGACGAGCGCTACCTGCTGGCTCGCGACAAGGGCCCCGTGCGCCGGTTCATCCGCGACTTCGTCGACGTCCGGTTCTCCTTCGCCGAGATCGTCATCCCGTTGATGATCGTCTCGCTCTTCGTCCAGGCGCTGATCATCCCGCTGTTCCTCGTGCTCGTCGTCGACCTCGTCGTGCTCCGCCTGCGGCTGCGCAAGCAGCTGCGGGCCCGTTTCCCCGACGAGTCGCTCAAGGGCACCTCGTACTACGCGATCACCCGCGCGATGCAGATGAAGTTCATGCGGATGCCCAAGCCGAAGATGAAGATCGGCCAGGCGCTCCCCGAGCACTACCGCTGACCGAGAGCCCGGCTCGCGAGGGCTGTTCGGTCAGCGGGAGAGCTCATCGGTCGGTTGCTCGACCTTCGGTGGTTGCGCAGCTGCGGTTCCGTCGCACCCGCGGGAGCTCGCTTGCTCGACCTCCGGCGGGTGCCATGCTCAGCCGAAGATCTCCGAGCGTCGCGGCGACTGGGTCTTGGCCGGGTCGCGCACGACCACGTCGCCGAGGACGTCGTCGATCGCGGTGAGCGCGTCGGCGTCCAGCGTCACGCCGGCGGCCTTGACGTTCTCCGTGACCTGCTCGGGCCGGGAGGCGCCGATGATGGCCGAGGAGACGTTGGGGTTCTGCAGGACCCAGGCGACGGCGAGCTGGGCGAGGGAGAGGCCGGCCTCGTCGGCGATCGGCTGGAGGCGCTGGACCCGCTCGAGGACGTCGTCGTCCATCCAGCGCTTGATCATGTCGGCGCCGCCCTTCTCGTCGGTGGCGCGCGAGCCGGCCGGCAGCTCGGCGCCAGGCTTGTACTTGCCGGTGAGCGCGCCCTGCGCGATCGGCGACCAGACCACCTGACCGAGCCCCAGCTCCTCGCTGGTCGGCACGACCTCGGCCTCGATGACGCGCCACAGCATGTTGTACTGCGGCTGGTTCGAGACCAGCGGGACGTGGAGCTCACGAGCGAGCCCGGCCGCGGCGCGGATCTCCTCCGCTCGCCACTCCGAGACGCCGATGTAGAGCGCCTTGCCGGCTCGGACGACGTCGGCGAAGGCCAGCATCGTCTCCTCCAGCGGCGTCTCGTGGTCGAAGCGGTGCGCCTGGTAGAGGTCGACGTAGTCGGTGCCGAGGCGCTGCAGCGAGCCGTCGATCGACTCCAGGATGTGCTTGCGCGACAGCCCGTGGTCGTTCTGCTTGCCCGGGCCGGTCGGCCAGAAGACCTTCGTGAAGATCTCCAGGCCCTGCCGGCGCTCGCCGGCCAGGGCCTTGCCGAGCACCGTCTCGGCGGCCGTGTTGGCGTAGACGTCGGCGGTGTCGAAGGTGGTGATCCCCTCGTCGAGGGCCTGGCGCACACACGCGAGTGCGGCGTCCTCCTCGACCTGGGATCCGTGGGTGAGCCAGTTGCCGTACGAGATGGCCGAGACCTTCAGACCACTCGCACCGAGGTTGCGGAATTCCATGCCTTCCACCGTAGCCACCCCGGTGGTGCCGCCCCGCGGCGCCACCGCCGCTACGGCCACTGCGATGATCGGCCCATGAGCTCTCCGAGCGCCGACGTCTCCGTCCGCGTCGCCTGGTCCGACGACGCCGACGCGATCGCGGCGGTGCAGGTGCGCGCCTGGGGCGAACAGTACGCCGGCGTCCTGCCCCCCGAGGCGATCCCGACCGACCCGGCCCCGGTCGCCGAGGCCTGGCGCACGTCGATGAGCAGGCCCGCCGACGCCCGCAACCGGGTCCTGGTGGCGCTGGAGCGCAACCGGGTCGTCGGGTACGCGGTCACCACCCCGGCCGCCGACCCCGACTGCGACCCGATCGCCGACGGCGAGCTGGCCGAGCTGGTCGTCGTCCCCGACGAGCGCGGCAAGGGCCACGGCTCCCGGCTGCTGCAGGCGGCCGCCGAGACGCTCGAGGCCGACCGCTTCACCCGCGCCGTCACCTGGACGATCGCCACCGACGACCGGCGGCGCGCGTTCCTCGAGAGCGCCGGCTGGGCCCCCGACTCCGCGCACCGCGAGCTCGACCTCGACGGGAGCGGCACCACCACGGTCAAGCAGGTCCGCCTGCACACCGCCCTGGCGTGAACGACGCCGCGCCGGCCGACCCCGTCGTCCCCGCCGGTCGACGCGAGATCGTCCGCGACAGCCTCGGCGTCGGCGTCGCGACGGGTGCCTACGGCGTCTCGTTCGGCGCGGTCGCGGTCGCGTCCGGGCTCGACGTCCTGCAGGCCTGTGCCCTGTCGCTGCTGATGTTCACCGGTGCCTCGCAGTTCGCGATGGTCGGCGTCCTCGCCTCGGGCGGCACGCCGTCCGCGGGCGCCGCCACGGCGCTCCTGCTCGGCACCCGCAACACGCTGTACGGGCTCCGGCTCGCTCCCCTGCTCGGCTACCGCGGCTGGCACCGGGTCGGCGCTGCCCACCTCCTCATCGACGAGTCGACGGCGATGTCGGTGTCGCGGCCGACACGGGAGGCGGCGCGCACCGGCTTCCTCTGGACCGGCGGCTCGATCTTCGTGCTCTGGAACCTCGCCACCCTGGCCGGCGCGATCGCCGGCGAGGCCATCGGCGACCCGCGGGACTACGGCGTGGACGCCGCCGTCGGGGCGGCGTTCCTCGCGCTGCTGTGGCCGCGGCTCGACCGCCCGCTGCACCGCGTCGTCGCCGTCCTCGCGGCGGCGGTGGCGCTCGGCGTCGTCCCATTCACCGCCGCCGGCGTCCCGGTGCTGGTGGCGGCCGGGGTGGCCCTGCTGGCCGGCGTCCTCACGCGTCGCTCCCCCGCACCGAGGTCCGGCGCCGGGCCGGGCGGGGCGACGCCGTGACCTGGGCCGCGATCGTCGTCGGCGCCCTCGGCTGCTACCTGCTCAAGCTGAGCGGCCTCGCGGTGCCGCCCCGGGTGCTCGACCACCCCGTGGTCTCCCGCGTCGCCGACCTGATCCCGGTCGCGCTGCTGGCCGCGCTGGTCGCCGTCCAGGTCGTCGCCACCGACGACCAGGGGCTCACCCTCGACGCCCGTGCCCTCGCCCTCGGCGCCGCGGTCGTGCTGCTCCTCCTGCGAGCCCCGTTCCTGCTCGTCGTCTTCGGCGCCGCCCTCGTCGCCGCCCTCGCCCGCCTCCTCTGAACCCACCGTCAACCGCTGGTCGAGCCCGACACCCGCAGGTCGGGCCCAGCACCCGCTGGTCGAGCCGGCGAGCGCCAGCGAGCCGAGTCGAGACCACCCACCCCGGCCAGGTCTCGACTCGCGGTGACTCCGTCCCCACGGCTCGACCACCGGACCCCGCTGGTCGAGCCGGCGAGCGCCAGCGAGCCGAGTCGAGACCACCCACCCCCCGCGAGGTCTCGACTCGCGGTGACTACGTCCCCACGGCTCGACCACCGGCTACCGCTGGTCGAGCCGCCGAGCGCCAGCGAGCCGAGTCGAGACCACACCACCCCGCCAGGTCTCGACTCGCGGTGACTCCGTCCCCACGGCTCGACCACCGGACGACACCGCTGGCCGAGTCGAGACCACCCCCACCCGTCACCAGGTCTCGACTCGCGGTGACTCCGTCCCCGCGGCTCGACCACCGGAGGGGCGACGCACGATCCCGCCTCAGAGGTCGATGAGCTGCTCGAGGCCGACGGTGAGACCGGGACGCGCGGGGATCGCGCGGACGGCGGCCAGGACGCCCGGCGTGAACGACGAGCGGTGCAGCGAGTCGTGGCGGATCGTGAGGGTCTCCCCCGGTCCGCCGAGCACGACCTCCTGGTGGGCGACCAGGCCCCGGACCCGCAGGGCGTGCACCGGGACGCCGTCGACGTCGGCGCCGCGGGCGCCGTCGAGGGACGTCGACGTCGCGTCGGGCGCGGGGGCCGTGCCGGCGTCGCGACGCGCGGCCGCGATCAGCTCGGCGGTGCGGCGGGCCGTGCCCGAGGGGGCGTCGGCCTTGTCGGGGTGGTGCAGCTCGACGACCTCGACGGACTCGAAGTGCGGCGCGGCCGCCGCCGCGAACCGCATCATCAAGATCGCGCCGATCGAGAAGTTCGGGGCGATCAGGACGCCGCTGCCGGGACCCTCGCCGCTCCGCGCCGCCGCCAGCCGGGCCTCCAGCCGGGCCAGCCGCTCGTCGTCGAAGCCGGTCGTCCCGACGACGGCGTGGATGCCGTGCTCGATGCACAGCGCGAGGTTGTCCATCACCACGTCGGGGTGGGTGAAGTCGACGACCACCTCGGCCCCGGCGGCGACCAGGTCACCCGGGTCGTCGCCCTGGTCGAGGGCCGCGACGAGCTCCAGACCCTCCGCGGCGTCCACGGCCCGGCACACCTCGGCGCCGACCTTGCCCCGCGCACCCAGCACGCCCACACGAATCACATGCTCACCCTAGGTGTTGGTGAGTGAATGCCTTCGTGGGTTCTGGCAGGGTGGACGCATGGTGGCACAGCAGATTCCGGCGCGGATCCGATGGGCGGTGGAGTTCATGGACCCCCAACCGGCCGACCACGTGCTCGAGATCGGCTGTGGTCCCGGCGCTGCGGCCGAGCTCATCACCGGGCGGCTCGAGACCGGCAAGCTCTTCGCGATCGACCGCTCGGAGTCCGGGGTCGACCGCACCAAGCGTCGTAACGCCGAGGCCGTCAAGGCCGGTCGGCTGACCGTGCGCCAGATCGACCTCGCCACGCTGCGGGTGCCGGTGAAGCGGTTGCACAAGGTCTTCGCGTTCAACGTCAACCTCTTCTGGGTGCGCGAGTGCCAGGACGAGGTCGCCCTGCTGCACGAGCGGGTCGTCCCCGGCGGCGCCGTCTTCCTCTTCTTCGAGGCCAAGATCCCCGAGCAGGTCCCGAAGATCATCAAGGGCGCCTCGGCAGCCCTGTCCGAGGGCGGGTTCCGCGTCTCGGTGATCGACAACAAGCAGCCCCCGGTCGTGGGGGTCATCGGCCGGCGGTGAGCTGCCCCCGGAGCGGAGCCGGCGCCTAGGTGCTCGGCCCCACGATCGCCAGGACCTCGGGTCGCGCGAAGACGTCGGCGGCGATGGTCCGGACCTCCTCGAGCGTGACGGCGTCGATCTTGGCCATCACCTCGTCGATCTCGAGCAGCTCGTCGTGGACCAGCTCGGCCTTGCCGAGCCGGATCATCCGCGACGCGGAGTCCTCCAGGCCGAGCACGAGCCCGCCACGGAGCTGACCCTTGCCCCGCACCAGCTCGTCCTCGGTGATGCCGTCGGCGGCGACGCGGGACAGCTCGAGGCGGACGGTCGCGAGCACCTCGTCGAGCTTCGACGGCAGGCAGCCGACCGAGACGCCGACCACGCCGGCGTCGGCGTGGTGGGAGGTGAAGGAGTAGACCGAGTACGCCAGGCCCCGGCGCTCGCGGATCTCCTGGAACAGCCGCGACGACGTCCCGCCCCCGAGGGCGGTGTTGAGGACGCCGAGCGCGAAGCGCCGGTCGTCGTCGCGGGGGTAGCTCTCCATGCCGAGCACGATGTTGACCTGCTCGAAGGGCCGCGTCGCCTCGACCTGGCCGGGGTGCACCCGCACCCGCTTGCCGGTCCGGCGCGGGCCGACGGGGGTCTGCTCGCCGCTCAGGAAGGCGCGGCGGCCGAAGGCCTTGCGCACCTGACGGACGACGGTCGCGTGGTCGAGGCTGCCGGCGACCGAGACGACCATGTGCTCGGGCCGGTAGTGCTTGCGGTAGAACCTCAGGATCCGGGCCCGGTCGAGCCCGGTGATGGACTCCTCGGTGCCGGCGATCGAGCGACCCAGCGGCGACGTCGCACCCCACGCCTGCTCGGCGAAGAGGTTGTGGACGACGTCGTCGGGGTCGTCGTCGTGCATCGCGATCTCGTCGAGGATGACCTCGCGCTCGGCCTCGACGTCCTCGTCGGTGATCAGCGAGGAGGTGACCATGTCGCCGAGCACGTCGACGGCGAGCGGCAGGTCCTCGTCGAGGACCCGCGCGTGGAAGCAGGTGTACTCCTTGGCGGTGAAGGCGTTGAACTCGCCGCCGACCGCGTCGAGGGCCACCGAGATGTCGAGGGCCGACCGCTCGTGCGTGCCCTTGAAGAGCAGGTGCTCGAGGAAGTGCGAGGCCCCGTGCAGCGACGGCGTCTCGTCGCGCGACCCGACGTCGACCCACACGCCGATCGTCGCGGAGCGGGCGCCGGCCATCTGCTCGGTCACGACGCGGAGACCGCCCGGCAGGACCGTGCGTCGGACCTGCGAGGTGACGACCCCGCCGGTGTCGCGCACCGTCGAGAGGGTGCGCGTCGTGCCGACCTTCTGCGACGGCCGCGAGGCGGACGTCGCGACGGTGGTCGAGCGGGCCGTCGCGGCTTGGGCCTGCGAGGGCCGCGAGCTGGCGTGTGGGGACTGCATGCGTTCCATCATCCACTTCCTCGAAAACGACACTGACCCGCCAGCCGGGGCTGGCGGGTCAGCGTGCGGGTCAGACCTCGGCGTCGACCTCGGCGTCGGCCGTGTCGGGCTGGCCGGCCTCGGCGTCGTCCTCGACCACGGGGATCAGCGACAGCTTGCCGCGGTCGTCGACCTCGGCGATCTCGACCTGGATCTTCTGGCCGACCGAGACGACGTCGTCGACGTTCTCGACGCGCTTGCCGCCGACCAGGCTGCGCAGCTTGGTGATGTGCAGCAGGCCGTCCTTGCCCGGCATGAGCGAGACGAACGCACCGAAGTTCGTCGTCTTCACGATCGTGCCGAGGTAGCGCTCGCCGACCTCGGGCATCGTCGGGTTGGCGATCTGGTTGATCGCGTTGCGGGCAGCCTCCGCGGACTCGCCGTTGGTGGCACCGATGTAGATGGTGCCGTCGTCCTCGATCGAGATCGAGGCGCCGGTGTCGTCCTGGATCTGGTTGATGATCTTGCCCTTCGGGCCGATGACCTCACCGATCTTGTCGACGGGGACGCGCACCGTGATGATCCGCGGCGCGTGCAGCGACATCTCCTCGGGAGCCTCGATGGCCTCGCCCATGACGTCGAGGATCGCCAGACGGGCGTCCTTGGCCTGGGTCAGGGCCGCGGCCAGGACCTCGGCCGGGATGCCGTCGAGCTTGGTGTCGAGCTGCAGGGCCGTGACGAACTCACGGGTGCCGGCGACCTTGAAGTCCATGTCGCCCATGGCGTCCTCGGCACCGAGGATGTCGGTCAGCGCGACGTACGTCGTCTCGCCCTCGACCTCGCCGGAGATGAGGCCCATCGCGATGCCCGCGACGGGCGCCTTGAGCGGCACGCCGGCCTGGAGCAGCGAGAGGGTCGAGGCGCAGACCGAGCCCATCGAGGTGGAGCCGTTGGAGCCCATGGCCTCGGAGAGCTGACGGATCGCGTAGGGGAACTCCTCGCGGCTGGGCAGCACGGGCAGGATCGCACGGCGCGCGAGCGCACCGTGGCCGACCTCGCGGCGCTTGGGCGAGCCCACGCGACCGGTCTCGCCGGTGGAGAACGGCGGGAACACGTACTTGTGCATGTAGCGGCGATGCTTCTCCGGGCTCAGCGTGTCGAGCTGCTGCTCGAGCTTGAGCATGTTGAGCGTGGTGACACCCAGGATCTGGGTCTCGCCGCGCTCGAAGAGCGCCGAGCCGTGGACGCGCGGGATCACGCCGACCTCGGCGTGCAGCGGGCGGATGTCGGCGAGGCCGCGACCGTCCATGCGGATCTTGTCGCGCAGCACGCGCTCGCGCATGAGGGCCTTCGTGACCGACTTGAACGCGGCCCCGATCTCCTTCTCGCGCCCCTCGAACTGGGCACCGACCTGCTCGAGCAGCGACGCCTTGACGTCGTCGAGCTTCTCGTCGCGCTCCTGCTTGCCGAAGGTCGCGAGGGCCTCGGTGGTCGCGGCCGACGAGGCAGCGAAGACGGCGTCGTAGACGTCGTCCTCGTAGTCGAGGAAGACCGGGAACTCCTGGACGGGCTTCGCGGCCTGCTTGGCCAGCTCGGCCTGCGCGTCGCAGAGCTGCTTGATGAACGGCTTGGCGGCGTCGAGGCCACCGGCCACGATCTCCTCGGACGGGGCGGCGGCGCCACCGGCGACGAGCTCGTAGGTGCCCTCGGGCGCCTCGGCCTCGACCATCATGATGGCGACGTCGCCGGTGTCGGTGACGCGGCCGGCGACGACCATGTCGAAGACGGCGTTCTCGAGCTGGCTGTGGCTCGGGAAGGCGACCCACTGGCCCTCGATGAGGGCGACGCGGACGCCGCCGACGGGGCCGGAGAACGGCAGGCCGGAGATCTGGGTCGACAGGGACGCGGCGTTGATCGCCAGGACGTCGTAGGGCTGGTCGGGGTCGAGCGCCATCACGGTGATGACGACCTGGACCTCGTTGCGCAGACCCTTCTTGAAGGTCGGGCGCAGCGGCCGGTCGATGAGGCGGCAGGTGAGGATGGCGTCCTCGCCGGGACGACCCTCGCTGCGGAAGAACGAGCCGGGGATCTGGCCCACGGCGTACATCCGCTCCTCGACGTCGATCGTCAGGGGGAAGAAGTCGAAGTGGTCCTTGGGGTGCTTGCCGGCCGTGGTGGCCGAGAGCAGCATCGTGTCGTCGTCGAGGTAGGCGGTCACCGAACCGGCGGCCTGGCGGGCGAGGAGCCCGGTCTCGAACTTGACGGTGCGGGTGCCGAACTTGCCGTTGTCGAGAACGGTCTCGACGGCGGAGATGACGGGTTCTGTCACGTTGATCTTCCTGTTCGCGGCGCGATCCGCGACTGCCCGCGCACATGCCGGGCCCGGACATCTGCCGGGCGGGGCGTGGCCGATCTTCGATCGAGACCCGCAGGCCGTGCCACCACGTCAGTGGCTCGAGCTCCTGAAGGTCACTACCGAGGACCGGGCCGGACGGTGGCGCGGATCGCTCCAGTGGGTGGGTTTTCAGTTGTGCGCACCGGCGTACGAGCGCCAGATGCAGTAGTCGGGACCCACCCGATGGGTGGATCCCGACGACGGTCAGCGGCGCAGGCCGAGGCGCTCGATGATCGAGCGGTAGCGGTCGATCTCGGTCTTGCGCAGGTAGTTCAGCAGCCGGCGGCGCTGGCCGACCAGCAGCAGCAGTCCACGACGGCTGTGGTGGTCGTGCTTGTGCGTCTTGAGGTGCTCGGTGAGGTGGGCGATGCGGTGGCTGAGCAGCGCGATCTGCACCTCGGGCGAGCCGGTGTCGCCCTCGGTCGTGGCGTACTCGGCGATGATCTTCTTCTTCGTCGCTGCGTCGGTCCCGATGGACATGGCGGCTCCTTTTCGTCTCTTCGCTGCGCGGCGCGCCGGGGCCTGTTCTCCCGGGCACTCTGGATCCGCGGCCGTTGCACGGCGGTCAGTCGAGTGTCGTCGTCCTGTGAGGGACGGACATGACAGGTTAACGCGCGCCCGCGGTCGCACCCAAACCCGCGTCGCATCAGCCCTGCGGGGCCGCGGGCGTGTCCGGGTACGACGCCGCCCGCACCACCATGACGTCAGGCAGGTTGGCCACGACCTCGCGCCACGTCGCGCCGGCGTCGGCCGAGGCCCACACCGCACCGTTGCGGGCGCCGACGTAGAGCCCCGTGGGGCGGTGGTCGTCGGCGACCATGGCGTCGCGCATCACCCCGACCCAGCACGGGTCGGGCAGGCCGTCGTCCAGGGGCGACCAGCTCGCGCCGGCGTCCTGGGAGCGCCAGACCGCGGCGTGGGCACGGGCGGGGTAGCGGCCGCCGCTGCCCTCGAGCGGGAAGACGTAGACGGTGTCGGGATCGTGCGGGTCGACGACGACCGGGAACCCGAACTCCGCCGGCAGGCCCTCGGCGATCGACTGCCAGGTGGCGGCGTGGTCGTCGGAGCGGTAGACGCCGCCGTGGTTCTGCAGGAAGAGCCGCTCGGGGCGGTCCGGGTGGCGCGCGATCTTGTGGACGCACTGGCCGAACTCCGGGTACTGCTGCCCCTCGGGCAGGAACTCCGCGCGCAGCCCGTGGTTGCGCGGCGTCCACGACGCACCGCCGTCGGCGCTCTGGTAGACGCCGCCCGAGGAGATCGCGACGGTGATCGAGTCGGGGTCGGTGGGGTGCGGGAGGATCGTGTGGAAGGCCTGGCCGCCGTAGCCGGCGCCCCACGCGGTGCGGTGCGGGTGCTCCCACAGCCCGCGCACGAGCGCGAACGTGCGGCCGCGGTCGTCGGAGCGCCAGACCGCGCCGGGCTCGGTGCCGGCCCACACGACGTCCGGCTCGATGCCGGGGGTCAGCTGCCAGACCCGTTCCACGGTCGCGCCGTCGCCGGCGTCGAAGCGGATGGCGCCGCCGGGCGTCTCCTGCCAGGTCGCGCCGAGGTCGTCGGACCACCGCACCTGGGGCCCCAGCCACGGCGAGGAGGCGCCGGCGAACAGCCTCGGCGTCCCACCGCCACGGGTGTCGACCAGGCAGGAGTAGACCTCCTCCATGTCGTGGTGCGGCCCCGTGACGTCCCAGTCACGACGGGCGTCGTCGGAGGTCGCGATCCACAGGCCCTTGCGGGTCCCCACCATCAGCACCGTCGCCATCGAGTTCCTCCCGGGTCAGCCACGCCCGCCGGACGCGGACGTACGTCGTCCCTGCCTAGACCCCTCTCGAGCCCCAGAGTCATCGCCCACCCGGGCCCCCGCTGGTCGAGCCGCGGGGACGGAGTCACCGCGAGTCGAGACCCGACACCCCGGGGACGGGTCTCGACTCGGCTCGCTGACGCTCACCGGCTCGACCACCGGAACGACCCCCCGTTGGTCGAGCCGCGGGGACGGAGTCACCGCGAGTCGAGACCCGGCACACGAAGGGTCTCGACTCGGCTCGCTGACGCTCGCCGGCTCGACCACCGGAGCGGACCCCGCTGGTCGAGCCGCGGGGACGGAGTCACCGCGAGTCGAGACCCGGCACACCGGGGACGGACGGCGGGAGCCCGAGCCTGCCGCGGCGCTCGGCCTCGGCGATCTCACGCTCCCGACGACGGCGTGTCGAATAGCGCTCCGCGAGCGCTGGTAGATCGGCGTAGCAGCGGTCGATGAGAGCCTGTCGCTTCACCCGACTCCAGTTCTGGACCTGCTTCTCACGAGCGAAGGCGTCCGCGACGCGCTCGTACTCCTCGACCCACACGAGCTCGACCGGGCGACGTCGCTTCGTGTACTCGGCTCCTTCGCCGATCTCGTGCTCGTAGAGGCGATGCTCGAGGTTCCAGGTGCTCCCGACGTAGAAGGAGCCGTCCGCACATCTCAGCATGTAGGTGAAGGGCATCCACGAAGGATCGGTACCTCGTCGCCAGGTCGCCAGGGGACTCGACCCGCCTGTGGATGACCGCCTGCGCAACCGGTCGCGTGAACGCGTGGATGGTCTCGACTCGGCTCGCTGACGCTCGCCGGCTCGACCACCGGAACGGGCCCCGTTGGTCGAGCCGCGGGGACGGAGTCACCGCGAGTCGAGACCAGGCACACCGGGGACGGGTCTCGACTCGGCTCGCTGACGCTCACCGGCTCGACCACCGGAACGGCTCGTCCACCGGAACGAACCCGTTGGTCGAGCCGCGGGGACGGAGTCACCGCGAGTCGAGACCAGGCACACCGGGGACGGGTCTCGACTCGGCTCGCTGACGCTCGCCGGCTCGACCACCGGAACGGCTCGACCACCGGAACGGCTCGACCACCGGAGCGACCCCCGTTGGTCGAGCCGCGGGGACGCAGTCACCGCGAGTCGAGACCACCCGACGACACCGGGGCTCGACCCGGCTCGGCCACCGGGAGGCCGGCGTGCTGTGCCAGCCAGAGGGCGATCTCCTCGCCGGCGAGGACGCCGGTGGCGGCGGTGACGGCGCCGTCCCAGTCGTGGCTCTCGAGGTAGGCCCCCCTCGGGACCAGCGCGTGCCGCGCGAGGCGAAGCATCCCCTCGTCGAGGATCGAGTCGCCGGCCGCGGCGACCAGCTCGTCGTCGCCCGTCCCACCGCGCTCGAGCAGCCGGGCCAGGCCGGCCTCCTTGGTCAGGACGTCGGGCATCGCGTAGACCTTGGTCTGCTCGTGGGTCAGCCGCCAGCCGTCCTCGGCCGCGACCGCCTCCAGCTCCTCGACCCAGGCGTCGGGCACCGGGTCGCCGGTGAGCAGGAAGTAGCCGAAGTGGCCGTCGGCGTCCCGCAGGCCACGCACGTGCGGCGCCTCGGCGAGGTGGCGCACCCGGTCGGAGAACTCCGTCATCGGACGGCGCTGGGAGACCAGCGCCGTGGTCGCCCGGGCGTGGTCGGGGTCGGGGACGCCGTCGACGAGGAGCGCGCCGCCGTTGAGGCACAGCACCCGGCGGTACCGCGGCAACCGCAGCCGCAGCACCTGGTCGGGGGTGCGGGTCGTGCAGAGCACCAGCTCGCGGACGCCCTCCCCCGCGGTCATCCGGTCGAGGACGTCGAGGGCGCGCCGGGTCACGAACGCCCAGTCGCGCTCCTGGAGCACCTCGAGGCAGACCAGGTCGGCGGGCGGCACGTCGCCGATGCGCTTGTGGGACCAGAGCAGGGTGCGGTCGATGTCGGAGGCGAGCACGCAGGGTTCCTTCGTCAGGATTCGGACTGGGCGAAGCGCGGGTGGATGAGACCCATGCAGGAGAAGGCCAGGCCCTCGACGACCTCGACCGGGACGCCGCGCTGCTCGGCGAGCAGCTCGACGTGGCCGAGCTCGTGGCGCCGGTCGGGCCGCACGAGGATCCGCCACGGCACCCGGCGCAGCAGCACGCGGGTGGTCTCGCCGACGCCGGGCTTGACCAGGTTGACGTCGCCGATGCCGTAGGCGGCACTGACCTCCTCGACGGCCTGCCAGCCCGACCAGGACGGCGTCCGGTCGGTCCCGAGCAGGCGGGTGGCCTCGGCGCGGGCCTCGTCGGCGACGTCGTCGAAGTGCGCCTCGACCTCGTCGACGTAGCGGCGCGAGACGTCGCCGGGGGCCAGCTCGGCGTAGAACTTGGCGCCGTGGAAGTCGTCGGGGCCGATCAGCCGGTCGTTGAGGACGGTGCGCGAGACGAGCCCCGACACCGTGGAGTTCAGGCACGCCGACGGGATGAGGAAGTCGTCGCGGGTGCCGTAGACGTCGGTGCTGTTGGCCGGGTCGGCGAGCACGGCCAGCGAGGGGTCGAAGCGCTGGCCGGTGCGCTGCTCGAGGGCGGCACAGGCGGCGGTGAGCTCGCGGGAGATGGCGCCCTTGCCGGTCCAGCCGTCGACGAAGACGACGTCGCCGGGCGCGTGCCGCTCGGCGAGGTGGCGCAGCGCGACCTGGTCGAGGCCGCGGCCGCGCACGATCGACATCGTGTAGTGCGGCAGGTCGAGCCCGAGCCGGCGCGCGTAGCGGCGCAGCAGGATCCCGATCGGCGTCCCGGCGCGGGCGAGCGAGACCAGGGCAGCGTCGTCGCCGCGCAGGTCGACGACCAGGTGCACCAGCACCCCGGCGGCCAGCGCGACCCTGCGGGCCTGCTCGGCGAGGGCCTTCTCGAACAGCGCGGTGTACTCCGGGCTCGGCTGGTACTCGACCGGCAGCGACTCGGCGTAGTGCGCGGTGCCGGCCTGGATGGCGGCCTCGCGCTCTTCGACGGGCGCCTCGAGGTCGGCGTGGCTGAGGTCCTTGAGCAGCCAGGTGACGTCGTCGGCGGCGTAGGAGCCGAAGTCGGGGCCGTGCAGCGGGGTGGCGGTCGTGCGGCTCGTCACGGGCCCACCCGGACGACGACGAGGCGGTCGCACAGCGCGCGCAGCGCGGAGCGGAGCTCGGCCGCCCCGCCCTCCTCGGGCGGCGGCGTGGCGTCGTCGACGACGAGCACGACCGCGTCGAAGCGACCGGGCTCGAGGTTGTAGGCGAACCGCGGCTTGTCGTCGTCGGCGCCGTCGTGGGCAGCGAAGGTGATCCCGTGCCGGATCGCGTACGTCTCCTCGTCGCGGACGACGACCGGCGAGCGGGTCGTCGAGGAGAACGTCACCGCGGTGGCGGGCCGCGTCGACTCGAGGTGCTCGGCGATCCGGTGCGGGAGGTACATCAGCTCCTCGGTGCCGAGCACGTGCACCGTGCTCGCGCCGGCGACGTGCCGGCCGACCTCCTCGCCGAGCCCGGAGACGGCGGCCTCGAAGCCGTCGGCGTCGCCCGGGCCGAGTCCGTGCCGACCGCCGGTCGGGACGCCGTCGGGCCAGACGTGGCTCGTGGCGACCTCCACGGCGCGCTCGACGCCGGGGTGCGGCAGCGGCTCGGTCGCGGCGACGGCGGCCACCACGAGCTCGTCGGGCTCGTGGAGGGTGCGGACCTCGCCCGCCAGGAGCGAGACGAACGAGATCGAGGTGCCGAGCTCGGCGGCGACCTCGTCGGCCAGCGCCCGGGCGTCGTCGGGACGCAGGTCGACCAGCGCCGCCACGACGTAGGCCGGGCGCGCGGAGATCGCGTGCAGCTCGCGGACGGTGTTGAGGATGGTGCGGCCGGTGGTGAGCTCGTCGTCGACGAGCACCAGGGGGCCGGTGCCCTGCAGGAGAGCGAGGTCGCGCGGCTGGAGGCGGTGCGTGGTCGCGTGGCTGTGCTCCTCCTCGAAGCTCAGCGCCGACCAGCCCGGACGCCGCGTCGAGTGCAGTGTCGTGCTGCCCAGGGCGTCGGCCACCAGGTGCCCGAGGCCGGTCGCCGTCTCGGCGTACCCGACCACGAGGTCGGGGCGGACGCCGTCGAGGGCCTGCTCGGCCCTCGCCCCGAGCTCGGCACCGTGCCGGCGCGCCAGCGACGGGGCGACCGGGACGTGCTTGGCCAGGACGTTGGACACGATCAGGTGGGCGCGCTTGGGGTTGCGGCGCACGGCCAGGCCGACGAGCTCCTCGACCGCTCCGCCGTCCGGCGCGCCGGCCGGCCCCTCGACCGCGCGGGTCACCAGCTCGACCCCGGCGTGCTCGCACACCCAGGCACCGGTCCAGGTGGTCGTGCCGGAGCCGGCGGCGGGGCTCATGCCCGGTCCTCGTCGGTGGCTGCGGCGAGCAGGTCGACGAAGGTCGCCTCGGGCGCGGCCACGCCGAACACGTCGGCGCGCAGCATCAGCTGGCGGGCCCAGGCCAGGTGCGGGTTGGCCTCGTTCATCTTGTTGCGGTACGACGACCGGGTGACTCCCCCGCCGCCCTCCTTCGCCGACAGCACGCCGAGCGCGTCGTCGTGCTCCTCGTGGGTGACGACGGCGAGCGCGTGCACGACCGGGACGTGGCTGGGGTGGATGACGGTCTTGCCGATCAGCCCGTTGGCGCGGTCGAGCAGCACCTCGCGGATCAGCCCGTCGAGGTTGTGGGCGAGCAGCCGGGCCCGCAGGTCGCGGTCGTCCTTGCGGGCGAACGGCGACTCGCGCAGCTGCGGCTTGAAGATCCGGTCGGGCGCGGTGAAGTACTCCCAGACGGGCCCCGTCACGGCGTGCCCGCCGGGGCGGCCGAGCACGTTGACGACGTCGGTGACCGCGCTCGCGATCAGCCTCACGTCGTAGATCGTCAGGTCGCGGGGACGGCGCAGGGCGAACACCGAGGCCATGTCGGTGGCGCCGATCCGGACCGCGAGCACCCGCTCGGCGTGCGCGGCGAGGAGGTCGCGGATACCGAGCAGCTCGTCGATGCGCGACTCGTGGTACATCACCTCGGGCGTCTCGATGACCGGCATCATCGTCAGCCGGCGCCCCAGGGCGCGCTCGCAGTCGACGACGGCGTCGACGTACTCCTGGCCGCCGGCCGACGAGAACTTCGGCAGCACGAAACCGTCGATGACGGCGGCGCTCTCCCCCATCAGCCCGAGCAGCCGGGCCGGCTGGTCGGCGGAGCGGACCCGCACGAAGATCAGCGGGAGGTCGGTGCGGCCCTCCGGCGTGTAGAGCGTGGTGAGCTGCTCGGCGAGGTGGTTGACGGCGTACTCGACGGCGCCGTCGGGGATCGCGTCCTCGAGGCAGAGCACGCAGCTGGTGGCGCCGCGCGCGGCCATCCGCAGGACGTCGGCGGCCAGCTCGTCGCGCGTCGCGGGGATGTAGAGCGTGGCGCCGAGACCGTGGGCCAGCAGGTCGAGCGAGTCGTCGCGGTGCAGCTCGACGGGCTCCTTGTGGAACAGCTGCGCGCGGTCGGTCGCGTCGAGGAAGTGGAACTGGCGCATCGCGGTCCCGCTCTCATCCGGTGGTGCGTGGGGGGACGAGTGGCGGGCCGTCGTCCGAGGTCCGGGAAAGGATAGGTCGGCGGGGTTTCGCGCTCACCATCGCCGAGTAACCTCCGCAGCAACCGCCGGCGAACAGTTGCCGACGTCCGTCCCCGCACTTTCCAAGGAGAGAACATGCCCGTTTCGCTGTCCAAGGGTGGCAACGTCAGCCTGACCAAGATGGCCCCGTCGCTGCAGTCCGTCCGGGTCGGCCTCGGCTGGGACGCCCGGACGACCGACGGTGCCGACTTCGACCTCGACGCCACCGCCCTGGTCTGCGGCGAGGGCGACAAGGTCCTCAGCGACCAGCACTTCATCTTCTACAACAACCTCGTCTCCCCCGAGGGCACCGTGCGCCACAAGGGCGACATCCGCGACGGCGCCGCCTCCGGCGACGACGAGAGCATCGAGGTCGACCTCTCGCAGCTGACCCCGCAGACCGACAAGGTCGTCTTCAACGTCACCATCCACGACGCCGACACCCGCGGCCAGAGCTTCGGCCAGGTCAAGAACGCCTACATCCGCGTCATCGACACCTCCAACGACGCCGAGCTCGCCCGCTACGACCTGTCCGAGGACGCCTCCACCGAGACCGCCATGGTCTTCGGCGAGCTCTACCGCAGCGGCGAGGAGTGGAAGTTCCGCGCCATCGGCCAGGGCTACGCCTCCGGCCTGCAGGGCATCATCAGCAACTACGGCGTCACGCTCTAGGACGGGGGGCCGGGGTTTCCCCGGTCGACCGGGGAAATCTGAACTTGGGGGCCGGGATCCCGGCCCCCAAGTTCAGATTTGGGCCGCCCAGTCCGGGCTCGGGCCTCCTCAGACACGCCTGCACCCGCCAGCCACCGCGAGCCGGGGCCGCGACGCGGACGACGACCGCTACAGCCCGCGGAAGCGCTCGACCTGCTGCTTGACGGCGTCCTCGATCCGATCGGCCTCTCCGAGCAGCGCCCAGTAGTCGGGGTGCACGCCCTCCAGGGACGAGCGGAGGCCGTCGAGGCGCCGGGCCAGGGCGTCGAGGTCGCGGGCGACGGCCTCGCCGCCGGTCCGGGGCTGGTGGGTCACGAGCAGCTGGGCGTCGCGCAGCCGGAACCGCACGCGTCGCAGCAGCGCCTCGGGGTCGGCCTTGACCTCGCGCAACGCCGTCAGGCGGGTCATCGGCGCGTCGACCAGCCCGCCCGCGGTGTCGAGGGCGAGGCGCACCTCGTCGAGCAGCCGCAGCGGCAGCGCCCAGTCGGCGCCGGCGTCGACGAGCCGGTCGAAGTCGTGCAGCTTGGTGCGCGCCTCCTCCAGCGCGGCGTCGACCCGGCCGGCGGCGTCGTCGAGGTCGCGCCAGTTGCCGAGGCTGAACTCGCGCCGCAGCACCGCCAGGGTGTCGGGGATCCGGTCGCGCCGTGACTCGACGGCCTGCACCCGCGTGCTCAGCGACGAACGCCGGGTGCGGGCCTTGGCGACGCGCTGCGGGTACTCCTCGGCGAGCTTCTCGGCCTCGCGGGCCAGCGCCTCGAGCTCGGCACCGGCCTGCTCCAGCACGGGGAACCCGGACGCCGGCTGCCACTCGTTGGCGGCCACGGCCGCGGCGCGGGTGCGCGCCAGCAGGCCGTTGAGCTCGGGGACCTCGAGGCCGCCGTCCCGCAGCCTGGTCGCGGCCGCGGCGACCCGGCCGGCCAGCGCGGCGGCGCTCTCCTTGAGCGCGCGCCCCCGCTGGACCTGCTGCCCGATCCGGGTGAGCTCGGCGTCGTAGTCGCTGACGACCTGGTCCATCGCGTCGGCGTGCTTGGCGATCTTCGGCCCGGTGGCGGCGTACGCGCGGTGGGCCGCGCCGAGCTTGCCGGCGTCCGACGTCTCGTCGAACGGGTGCTGGTCGAGGACGTCGAGGTACTCCAGGATCAGCTTCTCCGCCTCGGCGTCGAGCACCCGGAACCGGGGCACCAGACCGGACGCCGCCGCCCGCTGCGGCAGGTAGGCCTGGAAGCTCTCCACCATGCCGCGCAGCGTGCGCTGCGAGCTGTCGAGGTGCTGGAAGTCGAGCATCAGCTGGTCGAGCGCCTGCTGCGTCGCCTCGAGCTGCGACGGCGGACGACGGGACACGGTCGTATCGTACGAGCACCGTGCCCACCCTCCGCCGCCCCTCCGCCCGCGTCGCGGTCGCGGTGTCCCTCGGGTCGCTCCTCCTCGGCTGCTCGGTGCCCGACCTCGCGCCGGCGGACGACGGCACCCGCGACGAGCGACCGACCCCGACCAGCGACCCCGCGGCGTCCCCGGCGCCCGGCGCCGACCGGGCGCGCGAGCTCCTCGGCCTGGTCCGGGTGGTCGAGCGGCGCCCGGACGTCCCGGGCTACGACCGCGAGTGCGGCCCCGACGGCGGCTGCGTCTTCGGCACCGACTGGAGCGACGACACCGACGCCCCCGACGGGCACAACGGCTGCGACACCCGCAACGACGTGCTCGGGGCGACCCTGCGCGACGTCCGGTTCTCCGAGCGGAGCCCCGACTGCGACGTCGTCGCCGGCATCCTCGACGACCCGTACACCGGCGGCAGGCTCGACTACGCGACCGAGGGCTCGCAGATCCACGTCGACCACCTCTTCCCGCTGGCGGCGGCCTGGGACCTCGGCGCCGCGGGGTGGAGCGCGGCGGAGCGCGCGAGGTTCGCCAACGACACCGACCTCGAGCTGGTCGCGGTCGACGGCACGGCCAACCTGCAGAAGGGCGACAGCACGCCGGCGAGCTGGTTGCCGCCGGCCACGACCTACCGGTGCACCTACGTCACGTCGTACCTCGAGGTCGCGCACGCCTACGACCTCGCGATCACCGCCACCGACGTCCGCGTCATCGAGCCGGTGCTGCGAAAAAGCTGCTGACCCGCCCCCGGGCTCGGGGACGGGTCAGCAGCCGGACAGGCGCTAGACGTGGACGACGTGCTCCTCGCCGCGGTGCTTCTTGTTGTAGTTGATGCTCGACCACAGGGCCAGCAGGATGAACGCGACCCCCACCAGGCCGGTGACCACCTCGGGGATGTGCGGGCCGATGCTGATGAACAGCAGCAGGGCCAGCGCACCGATCGCCCAGTGCGCCCCGTGCTCGAGGAACACGTACTCGCTCAGGGTGCCCTGGTGCACGAGGTAGATGGTGATGGAGCGGACGTAGAACGCTCCCACGCCGAGCCCGAGCGCGATGATGATCGGGTCGGAGGTGATCGCGAACGCCCCGATGACGCCGTCGAAGCTGAAGCTGGCGTCGAGCAGCTCGAGGTAGAGGAACAGCGAGAACGCCGCCTTGCCCGTCGCCTTGACGACCTCCCCGGTCGAGGCCTGCCGCTCCCCGTCGTCGTCGAGCTCGTCGTCGAGGCCGCCGTCGAAGAAGTCGCCGAGGCCGTTGACCGCGAGGTACAAGATGATGCCGAAGACCCCGGCCAGCAGCATGTCGGCGGACTCCTCGGAGAAGATCCGCGAAAACACGAACAGCCACACGAGCGCCACGAGCACCGAGACCCCCGGGAAGGCCGCTGCCTTCGAGAGCGCCCGCTCCACCGGCCCGAGCCAGTGGTGCTCCTTGTCCTCGTCGAAGACGAAGTCGAGGAAGATCATCAGCAGGAACATCCCGCCGAACGCCGCGATCAGCGGGTGGGCGTCGTTGAGGATGTAGCCGTAGGTGCCCGGGGTGTCCGGGTCGCCCTTCTCGAGCGCGAGGTCCCACGCCTCGATCGGCGACAGCCCGGCGGTCACGAAGACCACGACGAGCGGGAACAGCAGCCGCATGCCGAAGACGGCGATGAGGATGCCGACGGTGAGGAAGATCTTGACCCAGAACTCCGACATGCGGTTCAGGACCTTCGCGTTCACCACCGCGTTGTCGAAGGAGAGCGAGACCTCCAGGACGATCAGGATCGCGGTGACGGTCACGCCGGTGACGCCGTCGTAGAGGAAGGCGATGGCCAGACCGATGACGGTGAAGAGGAAGGACCAGCGAAGGGTCTTGAACAGCACGGGATCAGCTCACGTTCGAGTCAGGGGACGACCGAGGAGGTCGGTCAGGGGCACGGCGGGTCGAGCTGGTGGTGCGAGGACCCGAGGGTCAGAGGTTGACGCCGTAGTCGCGGACGATGCCCGCGAGACCCGAGGCGTAGCCCTGGCCGATGGCGCGGAACTTCCACTCGGCAGCGTTGCGGTAGAGCTCGCCGAAGACCATGGCGGTCTCGCTGGAGGCGTCCTCGGAGAGGTCGTAGCGGGCGAGCTCGGTGCCGTTGTCGCTGTTGACGACGCGGATGAACGCACCGGTGACCTGGCCGAAGTTCTGGCCACGGGCGTCGGCCTGGTCGATCGAGACCGCGAAGACGACCTTGTCGACGTCGGGGCCCATGCCGGCCAGGTCGACCTCGACGACCTCGTCGTCGCCCTCGCCCTCGCCGGTGCGGTTGTCGCCCTGGTGGATGACCTTGCCGTCGGGCGACTGGAGGTTGTTGTAGAACACGAAGTGCTGGTCGGTGACGACCTTGCCGGCCTCGTTGCACGAGAGCGCGGAGGCGTCGAGGTCGAAGTCCTGGCCGGTGGTGGTGCGGACGTCCCACCCGAGCCCGACGAGGACCTTGTTGAGACCGGTGGGGCCGGCCTCCTTGGTCAGGGAGACGTTTCCACCCTTGGACAAGCTGACAACCATGACACGCTCCTTCGATGGTGTGTGTGAGTGCTGCGGCACAGACTACAAACGACTGGTGACACGGCCCGATCCGGCCCGATCCGGCCCGATCGGTCCCGCGACCCGGCACTGCGGGATCACTTGGTGCCGCGACCCCACTTCAGGCCCCAGCCGTAGGCCTGGTCGACCTCGGCGTGACCGGGCACGTAGCGGACCTCGCGGCGCACGACGAGCTCGCCCCCGACGTTCTCGAGCATGGCGATCGCGCACATCCCGGCGCCGGCGCCCGCCTCGTCGAGACGCACCTCGACCTGCGGTCCGGACGGCGGGAACAGGGTGACGACGCCGTCGGCGGCCGCCCAGTTCGGGACGCCCTCGTAGATGAAGGCGTAGACCAGGATGCGCCGGATCGCCGCGACCTGACCGAGGTCGACGAAGAGGTTCTCGCCGGCGGCGTTCGTGCCCGAGCGGTCGTCGCCGTCGAGCCAGGCGATCGGCGTCGTCGTGTCGTGCTGGCCGCGCAGCGCGCCGCCCAGGGCCTGGACGGCGCCCTTGGCGCCGTTGGTGTGCTCGTAGAGGCAGCCGAGGTCGAGGTCGATCGCCGGGGTGGGCGTCGCGGCCAGTCGCTTGAGGAACCCACCGGACTTGGCCGCCGAGGGGGGCCGCGCGTTCCAGTTCAGGTTCACCCGCAGCACCCCGCCGGCCGATCCCGCCTTGGCGAGCGACACCGACGGAGCCGCCTTCGTCAGGGTCACCTTGTCGAGGGACACCGGGCCCCGGTCGTTGCTGTCGGTCATCGATCGTCCTCGCTGTCGCTGTCGCTGTCGCTGTCGCTGTCGTCGCCGGCGTCCGGTGCTCGTAGCCTGCCACGGGCCCGTCGCGCGTGCCACGATGACGAGGTGACCACCCTCCCCCGGTCCCCCGTGCCCGCCGGCTTCACCGGCACCCGCCTGGCGGCCTGCAACCTGTGCGAGGCGATCTGCGGGTTGCGGTTGACGATCCAGGACGGCGCCGTCACCGGCGTCCGCGGCAACGTCGACGACCCGCTCTCGCGCGGCCACGTGTGCCCGAAGGGCATCGCCCTCGCCGACGTGTACGCCGACCCCGACCGGCTCCGGCGTCCGGTGCGCCGGGTGGGCGACACGTGGGAGGAGCTGGCCTGGGACGACGCCCTCGACCTGGTCGCCGACCGGCTGGCCGCGACGATCACCGAGCACGGCGGCGACGCGGTCGGGGTCTACCTCGGCAACCCGAACGCCCACTCGCTCGGCTTCGGCACCCACGGGCCGGCGTTCGTGCGCGCGCTGCGGACCCGCAACCGGTTCAGCGCCTCGACCGTCGACCAGGTCCCGCACCAGCTCGTGGCCTGGCAGCTCTACGGTCACCAGCTGCTGCTGCCGATCCCCGACCTCGACCGCACCTCGTACTTCCTGGTGGTCGGGGCGAACCCGATGGCGTCGAACGGCTCGCTGATGACGGTGCCCGACTTCCCCGCCCGGGTGCGCGAGCTGCACGCCCGGGGCGGCCGGATGGTCGTGCTCGACCCGCGGCGCACCGAGACCGCGAAGGTCGCGGACGAGCACCACTTCGTGCGGCCCGGCACCGACGCGGCGGTGCTGCTGGCGATGCTGCACGTGCTCCTCGCCGACGGCCTGGCCCACCCGCCGGCCTACGTCGACGGCGTCGACGCGCTCGCCGACCTGGTCGCCCCGTTCACCCCCGAGCGGGCCGAGGCGGTCTCGGGTGTGCCGGCCGAGGTGGTCCGCGGCCTGGCCCACGACCTCGCGGCCCCGGCCGGCGGCGGTGCCGGGATCGTCTACGGCCGGATGGGCGTCTCGACCCAGGGTTTCGGCACGATCTGCCAGTGGGCGATCGCCTGCCTCAACCTGCTGTCGGGGCACTTCGACCGGCCGGGCGGCGTGATGTTCACCGAGCCCGCCGTCGACACCGTCGGACGGCGGATCGCCGGCCCCGGCCGGCACGACCGGTGGCGCAGCCGGGTGCGCGGCGTCCCGGAGTTCGCCGGTGAGCTGCCGGCCGCGGTGATGGCCGAGGAGATCCGGACCCCGGGTGAGGGCCGGATCCGCGCGATGGTCACCGTCGCCGGCAACCCGGTGCTGTCGACCCCCGACGGCCGCGGCCTGGCCGAGGCGCTCGGCGGGCTCGACCTCATGGTCGCGATCGACCCCTACCTCAACGAGACGACCCGGCACGCCGACGTCGTGCTGCCGCCGACGAGCGCGCTGGAGCGCGACCAGTACGACCTGGTCTTCCACGGCTTCGCGGTCCGCAACACCGCCCGGTGGACGCCGGCCGTCTTCGACGTCGACGACGACCAGCGCCACGACTGGCAGATCTTCGGCGGGCTCGCCGCCCGACTCGCCGACCGCCTCGGCACCCCGCTCGACGAGGGCCTGGCCGCCCGGCTTGCGACCCCGCCCGCCGACCTGGTCGAGGTGCTGCTCAACACCGGCGGGCGGGCCACCGCCGCCGAGGTGGCGGCGCACCCCGAGGGCCTCGACCTCGGCCCGCTGCGCCCGACGATGCCCGACCGGCTGCAGACCGAGGACCGGCGCATCGACGTCGTCCCGGCCCTCGTCGTCGCCGACCTCGACCGGCTGCGTGCCTGGCTGGCCGACCCGCCGGCGCCGGCCCCCGACGAGCTGCTGCTCATCGGACGCCGCCACCAGCGCGACTGCAACTCATGGCTGCACAACACCACCCGGCTCACCCGTGGCCGGCCGCGGCACCACCTGCTCATGCACCCCGACGACCTGGCCGCCCGGGGCATCGCCGACGGCGGCACCGTCGTGGTGACCTCACGGGTCGGCTCGGTCGAGGTGGAGGTGACCGGGTCCGACGACGTGATGCGGGGCGTCGTCTCGCTCCCCCACGGCTACGGCCACCAGGTCGCGGGCACCCGCCTCGCGCACGCCTCGACGGTGCCCGGGGTCTCGATCAACGACCTCACCGACCCCGGGCTCCTCGACGTCTCGGGCAACGCCGCGCTGAACGGCGTCCACGTGACCGTCAGACCGACTGGCGCTCCGGCGCCGGTCCCGGCCTGACCTCGCCGGTCCCCCAGTCCAGCGGAGCCACCGGCGGCGACGCGACCGGACTCGGGCGGCTCGGCCACCACGCCCGCTCCCCCAGGAGCACCAGCGCCGCCGGCAGCATGACCAGCCGGACCAGGGTGGCGTCGAGCAGGATCGCGGCGGACAGACCCACACCCATCATCTTCATCTCCAGCATCGACAGGGTCGCGAAGATCGCGAACACCGAGACCATCACGGCGGCCGCGCTCGTCACGACGCCGGCGGTGTCGGCGATGCCGCGCTGGACGGCGACGCGGGTCGGGAGCCCGTCGCGCACGTGCTCGCGGATCCGGCTCACCACGAAGACGTGGTAGTCCATCGAGAGCCCGACGAGCACGACCAGGACGAACAGCGGCAGCCAGTCGATGACGAAGCCCGGGTTGGTGAAGTCGAGCAGGCCCGAGCCCCACCCGTGCTGGAAGACCAGGACGAGGAAGCCGAACGCGACGCCGACCGAGGCCAGGTTGAGCACCGTCGAGAGGGCGGCGACCACCACGCTGCGGAACGTCGCCAGCATCATCAGGAACGTCAGCAGGAGCACGAACCCGACGACCAGCGGCAGCCGTCCCCCGAACCGGTCGGCGGTGTCGAGGCTGACGGCGACGTCGCCGCCGACGACGACCTCGGCGTCGGTCCCGTCGAACGCCGCCGGCACCAGGTCGGCCCGCAGCGCACGCACGGCGTCGTCCACCCGCTCGTCGGACTCCTCGTAGGGCAGCCCGAGGTGCAGCACCGTCGTGTCGCCGGCGGTGGAGAGGGTCTCCCCGGTCGCGGCGAAGTCACCGGTGGCGACGGCGTCCCGCTCGAGGGAGGCCAGGGCCCGGGCGACGGCGTCCGCGTCGCCACCGCCGTCGCGGGCGACGACGTCGACGACGGTGCCCTCCGCGGGGAAGGCGCGCGCGACCTCGCGCATCGTCTGCACCTCGGGCACCGAGGCGGGCAGGGTGTCGAGGTTGCCGGCGTGGACCCGCAGCCCGAGCGCCGGCAGGGCGAGCGCCGCGACGACGAGGCCGGACAGCACCAGCGCGACGCCGGGACGCCGGACGACGGGTGCGAGGATCCGCGTGCTCAGCCCGCCCCGGCCGATGCGCGCGTTGAGGCGCCACAGCAGCGGGACCCGGGGCCGGTCGACCCAGCGGCCGAGCTTGGCGAGCAGCGCCGGGAGCACGGTGATCGAGCCGAGCACGGCGACGCCGACGACGATGATCGAACCGACCGCGAGGCTGTTGAACGTCGCGTCGCCCATCAGGAACAGTCCGGTCATCGAGGCGATGACGGCCCCGCCGGAGACCAGGATCGAGTGCCCCGAGGTCTGGGCGGCGATGTCGACGGCGTCGAGCGTGCTGTGCCCGGCGAGCCGCTCCTCACGCTCGCGCTTGAGGTAGAAGAGCGAGTAGTCGACCCCGACCGCCATGCCGATGAGCACGACCATGCTGGTCACCGTGCTCTCGGCCGGCACCAGGTGCGAGACCGGGGCCAGGATGCCGATCGTGGCGGCCACGCTGGTCACCGCGAGCAGCACGGGGAGGCCGGCGGCGACCAGCGCCCCGAAGGCCACGAGCATCAGGACCAGGGTGATCGGGAGGCTGATCCCCTCGGCGGAGGCGAGGTCGTCGCCGACCCGCTCGTCGATGGCGGCGTCCAGGGTGGCGTCGCCGGTGGCGCGCACCTCGACGTCCGGGTGGGCGGCCTGGACGCCGGCGACGGCGTCCAGGACCCGCTCGGCGAGGGCGCCGCGGTCGGACCCGTCGTCGTCGCGGGCCAGCTGGACCGGCACCAGCAGGGCCGACCGGTCCGGGCTCCACTGGGGGCCGGTCACCGCGGCCACGCCCTCGAGGGGCGTGAGGGCGGTGACGACCGCCGCGGCCGCGGACTCCGCCGCAGCCGGGTCGAGGACGCCGTCCGCGGTGACGAGCACGTTCTCGGCGTCGGGGCCGTCGAGCCCGGCGGCGGTGACGAGCTCGGCGGCCCGACCCGAGTCGCCGTGCAGGTAGTCGGCGTCCTCGGTCTCGGCCGTCGGCACGAACGACGCCAGCGCGACGGCCACGACGACGAAGAGGAACCACGCGCCGATGGCGCGCCACGGGTGGGTGGCGCTCCAGCGGGCCGCGCGGCGCGGAAGGGTGGTCAGGGGGTTGGTCACGACGCTCTCCTGGGGAGTTCTGGGCTGAGGGCTCCAGCCTCGTGAGCGCGGGCCCCGCCGTCAGGAGTCCAGGCACCCCGGCCGGGGTGGTGCCAGCACCACTGCGTCCGGTCGGGGCGACCGCGAGGATGGAGCCATGTCCGAGCCGAGTCGCCTGCGCCTGACGGGGTACGCCGCCGCGCACCTCCTGCTGGGGGTCGTCGCGCTGGCGCTGGCGATCCTCACCGTCGTCGGCGGCGTGCTGATGGTGGTCTGGGTCGGCGGGCTGCTGCTGGTGGTGGCCGTGCCCGCGACCCGCCTGGTCGCCGACGCGCACCGGCGGATGGCCGCCGACGTCCTCGGCCTCGACGTGCCGCGTCCCTACCGGCCGGTGCCCCGTCAGCCGCTGGCCGCCCTCGTCGCGGTCGCGCGCGACCCGATGAGCTGGCGCGACCTGGGGTGGCTCGTCTGGGCCTGCACATTCGGCTGGGTGGTCGCGCTGCTCTGCGTCCTCGAGCTGCTGGCGGTCCTCACCTGGCCGCTGTGGTGGGTCGCGGTGCGACCCACCATGCAGCTGCGGTCGCACGTCGACCTGTGGTTCCTCGCGTCGAGCCGCACCGAGAAGCTCGAGCGCCGGGTGCAGGTGCTCACCGAGACCCGGGCCGAGGCCGTCGACCACGCGGCCGGGGAGCTGCGCCGGCTCGAGCGCGACCTCCACGACGGCCCGCAGGCCCGGCTGGTCGCGCTGTCGATGAGCCTCGGGCTCGCCGAGCAGGCCCTGGCCGACCCCGCCGGCGACCCCGCGCGGGCCCGCCGGCTCGTCACCGACGCCCGCGCGACGACGTCCGCGGCGATCGGCGAGCTGCGCGCCGTCGTGCGCGGGATCCACCCGCCGGTGCTGGCCGACCGCGGGCTGGCCGGCGCGGTCGAGGCCCTGGCCCTCGACATGGCGGTGCCGGTGCACGTCGAGGTGGACCTGCCCGGGCGGCCGCCGGCGCCCGTGGAGTCGGCGCTCTACCTCGGGGTCGCGGAGTGCCTGGCCAACGTCGGCAAGCACGCCGGTGCCGCCGCGGCGACCATCGCTCTGCACCACGTCGGGGGTCGGCTGCGCGTCGTCGTCACCGACGACGGCGTGGGCGGCGCCGACCCGGACGCCGGGACCGGCATGCTGGGCATCCGGCGGCGCCTGGCGTCGTTCGACGGCACGATGGCGGTGAGCAGCCCGCCGGGTGGGCCGACCGAGATCGTCCTGGAGGTGCCGTGCGACTTGTCCTGGCCGAGGACCACGCGCTCCTCCGCGCCGGGATGACCCAGCTGCTCGAGAGCAACGGCTTCACCGTCCTGCACGCGGTCGCCGACGGCGACGCCCTCGCCGAGGTGCTGCGCGACCCGGACGCCGACGCGGCCGTGGTCGACGTCCGGCTCCCTCCCTCGCAGACCGACGAGGGCCTGCGCGCGGCGATCGCCGTCCGCGCCCAGCGGCCCGGGTTCCCGGTGATGGTGATCTCGCAGTACGTCGAGCACCTCTACGCACGCGAGCTGCTCGCCAGCGGCGAGGGGGGCGTGGGCTACCTGCTCAAGGACCGGGTGTCCGACGTCGCCGAGTTCGTCGACGGCGTCCGTCGCGTCGCCGCGGGCGGCACCGTGCTCGACCCCGAGGTGGTCGCCGCGATCATGGCGCGGCGGCGCGAGCGGCCCCTGGACCGGCTCACGCCGCGCGAGCGCGAGGTGCTCGCGCTGATGGCCGAGGGCCGGTCGAACGCCGCGATCGCCGGGCACCTCGTCGTCACCGAGAAGGCCGTGGCCAAGCACATCAACGGGATCTTCTCCAAGCTCGACCTGCCGCCCGCCGACGACGACCACCGTCGGGTGCGGGCGGTGCTGGCCTGGCTGCACCTGTGACCCGGTCGCCCCACCCTCATCGTCGTCCCCACGGGCACCACCGCCGGGGTGAGTGATCCGCGCGGGTCGCCGGCGGTCTGCGAGGGTCGAGCCATGACGTCCCCCACGCCAGCCCCCGCCGCGCCGCCGCCCGCGCCCCGCCAGCGCGCGGAGGTGGCCGGCGACGGCATCGCCTGGCTGGCCCGGTGGAGCGGTCGGTGGATCCTGATCGCGATCGCCGCGGTACTGCTCGGCCTGGTCGTCGGGCGGTTCTGGAGCATCGTGCTCCCCGTCGCGCTGGCGCTCATCCTGACCACCGTGCTGGAGAAGCCGGCCCGCCTCCTCGAGCGCCGGCTGCACCTGCCCCCGGCCCTGGCCGCGGCCGTGGTGCTGCTGGGGTCGCTGGGGGCCCTGGTCGGCATCGGCTTCGCCATCGCGCCCGCCGTGGGCGGACAGCTCGGCGACATCGTCGACAAGGCCTCGGCCGGGCTGCAGGACGTGCAGGACTGGGTGCAGGCCAAGGACTTCGTCTCGCGCGACCAGATCGACGCCGGTATCGAGGCCATGCAGGACAAGCTGGGCAGCAGCAGCGGGGCGATCGCCTCCGGCGTCCTCACCGGCGTCGGCGCGGCCACCTCCGCCACCGTCACCGTGGTCATCACGCTGATCCTGACCTTCCTGTTCCTCAAGGACGGGCGCCGGTTCGGGCCGTGGGTCGAGCGCCTCGCCGGCGACCGGGTCGGCGGCCACCTCACCGAGGTGATGCGTCGCTCGTGGACGACGCTCGGCGGCTACATCCGCACGCAGGCGATCGTCAGCGCGGTCGACGCGCTGCTGATCGGCATCGCCCTGCTGGTCGTGGGTGTGCCCCTGGCGATCCCGCTGGCGATCCTGACGTTCGTCGGTGGCTTCGTGCCGATCGTCGGGGCCTTCGTGGTCGGCGCCCTCGCGGTGCTGGTGGCGCTGGTCACGAACGGGCCGACCGCCGCGCTGATCATCCTCGCGGTCATCGTGGGCGTCCAGCAGCTCGAGGGCAACGTCCTCTCGCCGTGGCTCCAGTCGCGGAGCATGCAGCTGCACGCGGCCGTCGTCCTGCTGTCGGTGACGCTCGGCTCGACGCTGTTCGGCATCACCGGTGCGTTCCTCGCCGTGCCGGTCGTGGCGGTCACGGCCGTGGTGCTGCGCTACCTCGACGAGATCGTGTCGGCGAGGAGCGGGACCCCGGTGGCGTCGGCGCCCGCCGACGAAGAGGACGAGCCCGACGAGGAGCCCGGCGAGAGGCCAGTCAGCTCACCGTGACCGGGTGCCGGACGACGGCGTCGAAGAAGTAGCCGTTGTCGTTGAACGGCGTCACGAGGGGCTGGGTGCGCCCGGCGCGGTCGGTGGCCCGGGCCAGCAGCGCGGTGGTCCCGGGCGCGGGACGACGCCAGCGCACCGACCAGCGGGTCCAGCCGTGGCCGCGGTCGCCGCGGTCGCGGCCCCGGTGGTGCCTGTGGTCCTCGTGGTGCCCGTGTCCTCCGCGGTCGTCGTCCTCGAGCCGGGCGGGGGTCCAGGTGCGGCCGCCGTCGAGGCTGACGTCGACCCGGCGGATCGGCGCGAGGCCGCTCCACGACCGGCCCGTGAGGACCTGGCTGCGGCCGGCCGGGAGCGTCGCGCCCCAGGGCAGCTCCCACGCCGAGCGGACGGGGTTGACGGTCAGCGGCGGCGCGTCGACGGGGTAGGCCCCGCCGGTCATCCGGTACCACGTGGTGTTCCACGGCGAGGTCAGCTCCCTGCGGCTGACCTCGAGCGAGCCGAGCCACTTGATGCTGCCGATGCCGACCCAGCCGGGCAGCACCAGCCGCAGCGGGTAGCCGTGGTCGGGCAGCAGCGGTGCGCCGTCGGCGCCCCACGCGAGCAGGGCGTCGTCCAGCGCCTTGGCGATCGGGAACGGCCGGCGCACCCGGCCGTGGTCGACCCCGCCGCTGACGTACGGCGCATCGAGGCCGGTCGCCTGCACCGAGACGGCGTCGGGTGAGAGGCCGAGACGGCGCAGCACGGTGCGCAGCCGCACGCCCTCCCAGCGCACGGTGGCGACCGAGCCGAGCGTCCACGCGGTGCCGTTGGCCGGCGTCCCCTGCTGGGTGGCGAAGAGGCTCCGGCCGTTGCCGGTGCACTCGTGCACCGAGGTCAGCGTGGTGCTCGGGAGCGCCCGCAGGTCACGCCAGGAGAGGGTGTGGGCCTCCGACTCCGTGCGCGGGTCGGCGAGCCCGTCGCCGTGCACCCGCAGCGCGTACGTCGCCCGGTCGATCGTCGGCGTCGCGGTGTGGTTGCGCACGAAGAGGTCGCGCTGGCGGGTGAGGAAGCGGCGCGGGTCGACGGAGTCCCAGCGCATCTCGGCGTTGGTGCCGAAGTCGACGAACCGGTCGGCCGGGAGCGGCTTGAGGATCGACGGCGCCCCGGCGGTGGCCCGCTGGGTGAGCGAGCCGCCGATGACGGACACGAGCGGCGCCGCGACCCCGGCCGCCAGGAGGGTGCGGCGCGTGGCGCCCGGTCCCGAGTGACTGGTCATGGAGCGACCGTAACAGCATCAACTCGCGCGACTTAATCTTGAAGGGCGCGCGGTCCCGGCCGACTCCAGGACGACGGGCGGCTCAGCCCCCGAGCACCGCCAGGGCCGCGGCGCGGGCCGAGGCCGGGTCGACGGCCGCGAGGGCGGCCTCGGCCGCCTCCAGACAGGTGTCGTGGGTGATCGTCGCCAGGCGGGCTCCGACGGGCTTCGCCGCGGCGGCCGCCATCGAGAGCGACGTGATGCCCATGCCGACCAGCACGCAGGCGAGCAGCGGGTCGGCCGCGGCCTCGCCACAGACGCCGACCGGCTTGTCGGCCTGACGACCGGCCTCGGCCGTGATCGCGACGAGCTGGAGGACGGCGGGCTGCCAGGGGTCGGTGAGGTGCGCGAGGTCGGTCGCCATCCGGTCGGCGGCCATCGTGTACTGGGTCAGGTCGTTGGTGCCGATCGAGAGGAAGTCGACCTCCTCCAGCATCTGGTGGGCCATCAGCGCCGCCGAGGGGACCTCGACCATGACGCCCGACTTCAGCCCGCGCCCCCGGACGGCGGCGGAGAACTCCCGCGCCTCGGCGATGGTCGCCACCATCGGCGCCATCACCCACGTCTCGGTGCCGGTCGACGCGGCCGCCGCGGCGATGGCGTCGAGCTGGCGCTCGAGCAACGAGGGGTTGCTGAACGACAGCCGGAGCCCGCGGACGCCGAGCGCGGGGTTCTCCTCGCCCGGCATCGTCGCGAAGGCGACGGGCTTGTCGGAGCCCGCGTCGAGGGTGCGCACGACGACGTACCGGTCGTCGTGGAAGGCCCGGAGCACCTCGGCGTAGATCTCGGCCTGCTCGTCGACCGTCGGCTCCTCGGTGCGGTTGAGGAAGCACAGCTCGGTCCGGAAGAGGCCGACGCCCTCGACCGGGCCGGTCGCCGAGGACCGCGCGGACTGACCGTCGGCGACGTTCGCCAGGATCTTGACGCGGAACCCGTCGGACGTCGCGCCGGGGCCGGTCCACTGGGCGAGCGCCTCGCGCTCCTCGGCGTCGGCGGCGACGAGCGCGCCGGCCACGTCGGGGTCGACGTCGATCGTGACCCCGCCGCTGGTGCCGTCGACGAGCAGCATCGTGCCGGGGTCGACCGTGAGGATGTCGGCGGTGCCGACGACGCACGGGATGCCGAGCTGGCGGGCGATGATCGCGGTGTGGCTGGTGGGACCGCCACGCTCGGTGACCAGGGCCAGCACGACGGCCGGGTCGAGACCGGCGGTGTCGGCGGGCGCCAGGTCCTCGGCGACGAGGATCGAGGGCGCGTCGGGGGTGGGGACGCCCGGCTCGGCCTCGCCGACCAGGCGCGCGACGAGGCGGCGCTCGATGTCGCGGAGGTCGGTGACCCGCTCGGCCATCAGTCCACCCATCTGCGTGAAGACGCCGGCGAACTGCTCCACGGCGTGGTCGACAGCCTCGAGCAGCGGGCTGCCGGCACGCAGGTTCTTGCGGACCGCGCCGCGCAGGCCACGGTCGGTGGCGAGCCCGGCGCTCGCGGTGAGCACCTCGGCGGCGGCGCCGCTGGCGCGCTCGGCCTTGGCGGAGAAGCCGCCGGAGACCGCGGTCGAGGCGGCGTCGTAGGCGGCCAGGGCCGCCTCGACGTCGGCGAAACCGCCGTCGCCGAAGGCCGCGACGGCCTCGGAGGAGACCTCGCCGCGGGCGAGGACGGCGGGCCCGTAGGCCACCCCGGGTACGACCGGGGTGCCGGTGAAGGCGGGCTGGAGGGCGCTGGCGGAGGGGTTGGCGTCGGTGACCACGATCACAAGTTACTCACCCCCACCCCTTGACAGTCAACACATTCGGGCATAAAACAACATAAGTGCAGATTGTGAGGGCCGCCACTCGGCCCTGCCGGTTCCACCGAGCGACCGGGCACGGGTGAGGAGGTCACGTGTACGCCGAGGAACGTCAGCAGGCCATGTCGCGCCTGATCACCGAGCACAGACGCGTCTCGGTGACGGCGCTGGCCGAAGAGTACGACGTCACCACCGAGACCGTGCGCCGTGACCTCTCGCAGCTGGAGCGCCTCGGCCTCGTGCGCCGCGTCCACGGCGGCGCCGTCCCCGCCGACGCGCTCGGGACGACCGAGGCCGCGCTGGGCGACCGCGACCGGCTCAACACCGACCTCAAGGACCTCATCGCCAAGGCGGCCGTGGCGCTGCTGCCCGCCGACGGGTCGACGATCATCCTCGACGCCGGCAGCACGACGTCCCGCCTGGCGGGTGCGCTCCCCCAGGACCGGCGCCTGGTCGTGTTCACCCACGCGGTCCCGGTCGCCTCGCGGCTGGCCACGCTCCCCCTGGTCGAGCTGCACCTGCTCCCCGGACGGGTGCGCACCGCGACGCACGCCGCCGTCGGCCCCGACACCGTCGCGGCCCTCGGCATGCTGCGCGCCGACATCGCCTTCCTCGGCAGCAACGCCCTCAGCGTCGGGCACGGACTGTCCACCCCCGACGCCGACGAGGCCGCGACCAAGCGCGCCATCGTGGGCGCCGCCCAGCAGGTGGTCGCCCTGGTCGACTCGACCAAGATCGGCCACGACTCCGCCATCCGTTTCGCGGCGCTCTCCGAGGTGGACATCGTGGTCACCGACGCCGCCATCGAGCCGTCCGACCGTCGGGCGATCGAGAGAGCAGGAATCGAGGTTCTCCTAGCGTGAGCATCCCCCCGACCGGCCTGATCGTCACCCTGACACCCAACCCCAGCATCGACCGCACGATCATGCTGGAGGGCCCGCTGCTGCGCGGCGCCGTCCAGCGCACCGAGGCGGCGTTCTCCCAGGCCGGCGGCAAGGGGGTCAACATCTCGCGGGCCTGCCTCGCCGCCGACGTCGCGACGACGGCGGTGCTGCCCGCCTCCCCCGACGACCCGTTCGCCCTCGAGCTCGCCGCGGCGGCCATCCCGAGCCGCCTGGTCGCCCCCGACGGGCCCGTCCGCGTCAACCTCACCGTCAGCGAGCCCGACGGCACCACCACCAAGCTCAACAGCCCCGGCGCCACCGCCACCCCCGCCACCCTCGACGCCCTCGCCGCCACGCTCCACGAGCTCGCCGCCTCCGCGGAGTGGGTCGTCCTTGCCGGCTCGCTGCCGCCGGGCGCCCCCGCCGGCTGGTACGCCGACCTGGTCGCCGACCTGCGCACCGTCACCCGGGTCGCGGTCGACACCTCCGAGGAGCCGCTCACCGCGCTCGTCGCGCGGCTCTCGCCCGAGACCGCGCCGCACCTGATGAAGCCGAACGGCGAGGAGCTGGCCTCCTTCACCGGTGGCGACGCCGACCTGCTCGAGTCCGACCCGGCGGCGGCCGCGACCGCTGCCCGCACGCTGGTCGACGCCGGCGTCACCGACGTCCTGGCCACCCTCGGTGGTCACGGCGCCGTCCTGGTCACCGCCGAGGGGGCGTGGCACGCGACGCCCCCTCCGACGGAGGTCGTCAGCACCGTCGGTGCCGGCGACTCCAGCCTGTTCGGCTACCTGCTCGGGGGGCTCCGCGGCCAGGACCCCGCCGACCGCCTGGCTCTCGCCGTCGCCTACGGCAGCGCAGCCGCCGCACTTCCCGGCACCACCATCCCCCAGCCAGAGCAGGTGCGACCAGACCTGGTCGTCGTCCGCGACCTGGCGACCACCACTGGAGCGTGACCGCATGACCGAGCTCATCACCGCTGACCTGGTCCGGCTCGACGCCGACCTCGGCAGCGACAAGCACGACGTGATCCGGGCGCTGGCCCGCGTCGTCCAGGACGCCGACCGGGCGATCGACGTCGACCGGCTCGTCGAGGACGCGCTGGCCCGCGAGGCCACCTCGCCGACCGGGCTCAAGGGCGGCATCGCGATCCCGCACTGCCGCACCGAGGGGGTCGAGGAGCCCACGCTGGTCTTCACCCGGCTCGCCCCGCCGGTCGACTTCGGCGCCAAGGACGGCCCGGCCGACATCGCGTTCCTCATCGCCGCCCCGGCCGGTGGCGGCAGCACCCACCTCCAGATCCTCACCAAGCTCGCCCGGGCGCTGGTCCGCAAGGACTTCACCGACGGGCTCCGCGCCGCCACCACCGCCGACGAGGTCGTCGCGCTCGTGCTGGACGCCGTGGCCGACAAGCCCAAGCCGGCCGCCGACCCGGTGAGCATCGACAAGCCCCCGGCTGACACCGCGACCGCGACCACCCCTGCGGCGGCCCGCGTCACCCGCCGCCTGGTCGCCGTCACCGCGTGCCCGACCGGCATCGCGCACACCTACATGGCCGCCGAGGCCCTGGAGGCCGCCGCGGCCCGCGCCGGCGTCGAGATCGAGGTCGAGACCCAGGGCTCGGCCGGCTCGACCCCGCTCGACCCCGCGACCATCGCCGCCGCGGACGCCGTCATCTTCGCCGTCGACGTCGGGGTGCGCGACCGGGGCCGGTTCGCCGGGAAGCCGCTGGTCTCCTCCGGCGTCAAGCGCCCCATCGACGACGGCGACGGCATCATCGCCGAGGCCCTGCGCAACGCCGACGACCCCCAGGCCCCGCGCGTCGAGGGCAGCGGCGGTGGCGAGAGCACGAACACCGGTGGCGGTGCCAACGAGTCGTGGGGCGGGCGCACCCGCCGGGTCCTGATGACCGGGGTGTCCTACATGATCCCGTTCGTCGCGGCCGGCGGTCTGCTGATCGCCCTGTCGTTCCTGCTCGGTGGCTACGAGATCGTCGGCCCGTACGGCGACGTCGCGGTCAACAACACGCTCTTCGACCTCCCGGACCCGGGCGCCCTCGGCCTCGACCACGCGCTGTTCGACTCCGGCCTGATGGTCTACCTCGGTGCGCTGTTCTTCATCATCGGCAAGACGGCGTTCATGTTCTTCATCCCGGCCCTGGCCGGCTACATCGCCTACGCGATCGCCGACCGCCCCGGCATCGCCCCCGGCTTCATCGTCGGTGGCCTGGCCGCCAACATCTTCGGCGTCGCCGACCCCAACGGCGTCGGCCTGCCGGCCACCGGCTTCCTCGGCGCGATCGTGGGCGGCGTCCTCGCCGGCATCATCGCGCACTGGATCGCGAGCTGGAGCGTGCCGAAGTGGGCCCGCGGCCTGATGCCGGTGCTCGTCATCCCGCTGCTGACCTCGATCATCGCCGGCCTGCTCATGATCGTCGTCTTCGGCCGGCCGATCGGCTGGCTGATGGACCAGCTCACCGACGGGCTGTCCGACATGAGCGGCAGCTACGCCGTCCTGCTCGGCGCGATCCTGGGCCTGATGATGGCCTTCGACATGGGCGGTCCGCTCAACAAGGTCGCCTACTCCTTCGCCGCGGCCGGCGTCGGCGGCGCCTCGCTCGCCAGCGACGCCCCCGAGCTGAAGATCATGGCGGCGGTGATGCTCGCCGGCATGGTCCCGCCGATCGCGCTGGCGCTGGCCACCGTCGTCCGGCCGCGGCTCTTCAACGCCGCCGAGCGCGAGAACGGCAAGGCCGGCTGGCTGCTCGGCGCGTCGTTCATCACCGAGGGCGCGATCCCGTTCGCGGCCGCCGACCCGCTGCGCGTGATCCCCGCGATGATGCTCGGCTCCGCCGTCACCGGTGGGCTCTCTGAGCTGATGGACGTCAGCGTCCGGGCACCGCACGGGGGTATCTTCGTGCTGTTCGCCGTCGACGGCGTGCTGGGATTCCTGCTGGCGCTCGCGGCCGGCGTCGTCGTCGGTGCGGCCGCCGTGATCGCCCTCAAGTCCACCGCCAAGGACCCCGTCGCCGCGGCCGTGGCGTGACCCCCTGACCCAGCAGCTCCCTCACCCACCACCACCAGGAGAACCCATGCCCACCAGGACCGTCACCGTCGGCTCGGCCGTCGGCCTCCACGCCCGTCCCGCCGCGATCATCAGCGAGGCGGCCGGCGACCTCGACTCCGACGTGCTGATCGGCGTCCCCGGCGACGAGCCCGTCGACGCCGGCTCGTCGCTGCTCATCATGACCCTCGGTGCCGGCAACGGCGACACGATCGAGGTCTCCGGTGACAACCAGGCCGACGTCGACGCCATCGCCGCCCTCGTCGAGAAGGACCTCGACGCCGAGTGACCGAACGCCACGACGACCAGACCGCGGTGTCGACGCCCTCCCGGCGGCGGCGCCGCGGCTGGTAGTCCTGGCTCCGTCCGATGCCGGTGGAGCCGCCTCCGGCTCCCGCCTCGCGCCGACGTGCGATCAGGCGGTGGCCGGGTCGTCGCGCAGGGTGAGGTAGACCGCCCGCATGCCGACCGCGCGCTCGAGCTCCTCGGTGACCGCCGCGAAGAACTGGCTGCGGTAGGTCTCGTCGGTGACCGCCGAGACGGTGAAGTAGAGCCCCGAGAACGCGGCGAGGAACAACGAGACCTTGAGCAGCTCGTAGGAGACCGTGGGCAGGAACGAGAAGCTGTCGACCCCGCCGTCGAGGCCGGTCCAGGCGTTCTGGACGTCCACGGTCATCACCAGCGCACCGAAGAGCAGGAAGAAGCAGAAGACCGTCACCGCGAGCAGCAGCACCTGGCCGATCTGCACGACCAGCAGCACCAGGATCAGGTTCCAACGGTCGTAGCCCGAGACCTGGGCGTTCGCGGCCGGGTCCCGCCCCTCCTCGACGAGCCGGACGGCGGCCGCCTCGAGCGGCGTGCCGCGCGTCGTGCGCCGCAGGAACTCGTCGTCGACCGCGTCGTCGACCCGGTCCACCTCCTCGGGCAGGCGGACGAGCAGGAACAGCACCGCGAGCCCGGTCAGCAGCAGCACGACGGTCCAGAGGATGCCGGGCTTGAGGTTGGCCGTCATCTGCCACGCCTCGGCGTTGATGAACAGGAACGTCACGAACACGAGCAGGAGCGGCAGCGCCCGGCTCACCATCGGCACCAGCACCCGCAGGCTGCCGAAGGTGTGGCTGAGCGCCCAGACGACGATCCCCTGCGCGCGCAGGGCCGTCAGGGCGTAGCCCAGGGCACCGATGCCCGCGAAGGAGACGATCACGGCGGGGGCCGCCGTCACCTCGTCGGAGAACCACGCCAGCAGCGCGCCGATCGCGACCGCCAGGAGGGAGACACCGAGCACCGGCGGGAGGAAGCGCCGCGGGCGGAGGCCGGCCCGGACGGCGTCGCGCACGTCGGGCACGAAGTACGACAGGCCGTGGGCCTGGAACCAGTGCTCGGCCTCCGCGACCGCCGGTGAGGGGGAGCCGTCAGGCACCGAGGACCTCGCGGGCCCGCCGGACGTCGTCGGCCATCTGCTCCACGAGGGCGTCGATCCCGTCGAAGGCGACCATCCCGCGCAGCCGGTCGACGAAGGAGACCTCGACCTCGACGCCGTACAGCTCGAGGTCGGTCCGGTCGAGGACGTAGCCCTCGACCCGGCGGTAGCGGTCACCGTCGAAGGTGGGGTTGGTGCCGACGCTGATCGCGGTGGGGAACGTCTCGCCGGTGTCGGCCCGATGCAGCCACCCGGCGTACACGCCGTCAGCCGGGGCAGCGGTGAGCCCGCCGGTCGGCACGTTGGCCGTCGGGTAGCCCAGCTCGCGGCCGCGCTGGTCGCCCCGGACGACGACGCCGCGGACGCTGAACGGCCGGCCGAGGGCCTCGGCGGCACCGGCGACGTCGCCGGCGGCCAGGCAGGTGCGGACGTAGGTGGAGGACCAGACCTGGGGTCCGCCGTCGAGCTCGACGCCCACGGCCTCGAACCCGGCGGCCTGCCCCGCGGCGACGAGGAACGCGACGTCGCCGGCGGCCCGGTGCCCGAAGCGGAAGTTGGCGCCCACCACGACCGCACGGGCGCGCAGGTCCCCGACGAGCACCCGGTCGACGAACTCCTGCGGGGTCCAGCCGGCCATCGCCAGGTCGAAGGGCAGGGCCAGGACGTGGTCGACGCCGACCTCGGCGAGCAGGACGGCCCGCTCCTCGAGCGTGGTGAGCATCGTCGGGGCGTGGTCGGGCCGGAGCACCGCCATCGGGTGCGGGTCGAAGGTGACCGCCACGAGGGGGACGCCGAGGGCGGCGGCGCGCTCCCGGGCACGGGCGATCACCGCCCGGTGGCCGCGGTGGACGCCGTCGAAGTTGCCGATGGTGACGGCGGAGGCGGCGAGGTCGGCCGGGATCTCCTCGAAGGAGCGCCAGATCGTCACGTCGCAGAGCCTACGGCGCGCTCACACGAAGACGGCGACCGGCCGCGCGCCCTGGTCGCGCGGCTCGTAGAGGGCGAGGAACTGGCCGTCGGGCGCGAAGACGGCGCTGAGGCCGCCGAGCTCGCGCTCGATCCGCCGACCGACGCGGACGTCGACCGCCTCGGCCTCGTCGAGGTCGACCCCCGGGAAGGTCGCCCGGGCCGCCTCGGCGATCGGGATGATCGCGAAGTCGTCGTCGAGCTGCTCGAGGGTGCGGGCGGTGCCGAGGTCGAAGGGGCCCACCGCGGTCCGGCGCAGTGCCGTCAGGTGCCCCCCGACCCCGAGCCGCTCCCCCGCGTCGCGCGCGATGGCGCGGATGTAGGTGCCGCTGGAGCAGCGCACCGACACGGTGAGCTCGGGCACCTCCGACCCGGCGCCGAGCCGGACGTCGTGGACGACGAGGTCGTGCACGGTCACCCGGCGCGGCTTGAGCTCGACCTCCTCGCCGTCGCGGACCCGCTGGTAGGCGCGCTTGCCGTCGACCTTGATGGCCGAGACGGCGGTGGGGACCTGGTCGATCGGGCCGACGAACGCCGCCAGCGCCTCGCGGACGGCGTCAGCGGTCAGGTCGGCGACGCGGGAGGCGTCGGCGGTGGCGACGACCTCGCCCTCGGCGTCGTCGGTGGTGGTGGTGACCCCGAGCCGGATGGTGGCGTCGTAGCGCTTCTCGGTGAGCATCAGGTGCCCGAGCAGCCGGGTGGCCCGGTCGACGCCGAGCACGAGCACGCCGGTGGCCATCGGGTCGAGGGTGCCGGCGTGGCCGACCTTGCGGGTGCCGGCGAGCCGGCGGATCCGGGAGACCACGCCGTGCGAGGTGATCCCGCCCGGCTTGTCGACGACGACGAGACCGGGTGCGGTCACCTCGGGCCGTCGTCCTCGGCGGTGTCGTCCGGGGCTGCGTCGGGCTCGGCGTCCACGCCGGGCTCGCCGCCCTCGTCGTCGTCCCCGTCGTCGTCGCCCTCGTCCTCGTCGTCCTCACCGATGACGCGAGGCTTCTTGTAGGGGTCCTCCTCGCCGGCGTACGCCGAGCCCCGAGCGGCCGCGACGGCCTCGTCCAGCGCCTTGGCGCGGGCGAGCACCTCCTCCAGCGCACGGGCCTCGTCGGGCAGCGCGTCGTGGAAGAACGACAGGGTCGGGACGATGCGGGTGCCGAGCTGCTTGGCGACCTCGGAGCGCAGGATCCCCTTGGCGGACTCGAGGGCCACGGCCGTGCCGGCCATCTCCTCCTCACCGCCGAGCACGGTGTAGAAGATCGAGGCCTGCTGCCCGTCGCCGGTGAGCCGGACGTCGGTGATGGTCACGAACCCGAGCCGCGGATCCTTGATCCGTCGCTCGAGCATCTCGGCCACGATCACCTGGATCCGGTCGGCGATCTTCCGGACGCGGGGGCTGGTCATGCTGCCTACTTTCTCAGACCGCCGTTGCTTGGAGCAGGGCGGGACGTCACGTGTCGCTCCGGACCGTCGCGACGGTCGGAGCGGGTGGGCGCGCCGGTGGGGACGGGCGCCCCCGAACGCCGCAAGCGGCCCCGCCGGGTGGCGGGGCCGCTTGCGCACGGGGAGCCGGTCAGCTCCGGGGGATCTCGCGCATCTCGAAGGCCTCCACGACATCGCCTTCCTTGATGTCCTGGAAGTTGCGCAGCACCAGACCGCACTCGAAGCCCTCGCGGACCTCCGAGGCGTCGTCCTTCTCGCGCTTCAGCGAGGCGAGGTCGAGGTTGTCGGCCACCACCTTGTTGTCGCGCAGGATCCGGACCTTGGCGTTGCGTCGGATGACGCCACTGGTGACCATGCAGCCGGCGATCTTGCCGATCTTGGAGCTGGAGAAGATCGCACGGATCTCCGCCTGGCCCAGGGTCGACTCCTCGAACTCCGGCTTGAGCATGCCCTTGAGGGCGGCCTCGATCTCGTCGATGGCCTGGTAGATGACGGTGTAGTACCGGATCTCCACGCCCTCCTTGTCGGCCATCTCGGTCGCCTTGCCCTGCGGGCGGACGTTGAAGCCGATGATGATCGCGTCGGAGGCGGCCGCCAGGTCGACGTTGGTCTCGGTGATCGCACCGACACCGCGGTCGATGACGCGGATGCTGACCTCGTCGCCGACGTCGATCTGCGACAGGGCGTCCTCGAGGGCCTCGACCGAGCCGGACACGTCGCCCTTGAGGATGAGGTTGAGCTCCTGGCTCGCGCCCTTCTCCATGGAGGCCATGAAGTCCTCGAGCGTGCGGCGCACGTTGCGCTTGGCCTGCATGGCCGCGCGCTGGCGGGACTCGCGCTTCTCGGCGATCTGGCGGGCCATCCGGTCGTCGTCGACGACGAGGAAGTTCTGACCCGCACCGGGCACCGAGCTGAGGCCGAGGACCATCGCCGGGCGACCGGGGTCGGCCTCGGTGATCTCCTGGCCGTGCTCGTCGAGCATCGCCCGCACGCGGCCGTAGGCCGCACCGGCGACGATCGAGTCACCGACGCGCAGCGTGCCGCGCTGGACCAGGATCGTGGCCACGGGGCCACGACCACGGTCGAGGTGGGCCTCGACCACGAGACCCTGCGCGTCCTGCGTCGGGTTGGCCCGCAGGTCGAGCGAGGCGTCGGCGGTGAGGACGACGGCCTCGAGCAGCTTGTCGAGGTTGAGCTCGGACTTGGCCGAGACGTCGACGAACATCGCGTCGCCGCCGTACTCCTCGGGCACCAGGCCGTACTCGGTCAGCTGGCCGCGGACCTTGGTCGGGTCGGCGTCGGGCTTGTCGATCTTGTTGACCGCGACGACGATCGGGACGCCGGCGGCCTTGGCGTGGTTGAGCGCCTCGACCGTCTGCGGCATGACGCCGTCGTCGGCCGCGACCACGAGGATCGCGATGTCGGTGGCCTGGGCACCACGGGCACGCATGGCGGTGAACGCCTCGTGACCGGGGGTGTCGATCAGGGTGATCCGACGCTCGTTGCCGTCGACGTCGGTCGCGACCTGGTAGGCACCGATGTGCTGGGTGATGCCACCGGCCTCCTTGTCGACGACGTTGGCGCCACGCAGGGCGTCGAGGAGCTTGGTCTTTCCGTGGTCGACGTGACCCATCACGGTCACGACCGGCGGCCGGATGACCAGGTCGGTGTCGTCGCCCTCGTCGGAGCCGAACTCGAGGTCGAAGGACCCGAGCAGCTCGCGGTCCTCGTCCTCGGGCGAGATGATCTCGATGTTGTAGTTGAGCTCCTCGCCGAGCACCTCCAGCGTGGCGTCGTTGACGGACTCGGTCGCGGTGACCATCTCACCGAGGTGGAAGAGCATCTGCACGAGCTGGGCCGCGTCGACACCCACCTTGTCGGCGAAGTCGGTCAGCGACGCGCCGCGCGCCAGGCGAACGGTCTCGCCGTTGCCCTTGCGGACGCGCATCCCACCCAGGGTCGGGGCCTCCATGGCCTCGAACTCCTGGCGACGGGCGCGCTTCGACTTGCGACCGCGACGCGACGGACCGCCGGGGCGACCGAAGGCACCCTGGGTCTGACCGCGCTGGCCGGGACGGTTGGTGGGGCGTCCACCGCTGGGGAAGCCACCGGGACGACCGGGGGCGCCGGCACCGGCACCGCCGGGACCACCGCCGGGACCACCGCGACCGGGAGCACCGGGGCGACCCGGGGCTCCGCCGCGACCGGGGGCACCGGGACGACCGGGACCGCCCGGACCGCCGGGGCCACGGCCACCGGGGCCGTTGCCGAACGCGGCCGGGGACTTCGGCATCATCGCCGGGTTCGGACGCGGCATGCCGGGGCGCCCGGGGGCGCCGCCGTCACGGGCCGACGGGGGACGCGGCGGACGGTTCTCACCGGCGCCGGCACCCGTGCCGGTGCCCGGGCTCGCGGGGGCGTCGCCCGCGGCGTCGGGGCGCGGGGCTGCGGGACGTCGTCCCATGCCCTGGTTGGACGAGAACGGGTTGTTGCCCGGACGCGGGGTGCCACCGGGCTTGCCGACCGGACGCGGGGCCGGGGCCTTGGGCGTCGGGGACGGCTTGGCCGGGGCGGAGGGTGCGGCCGACGCGGCGGGCGCGACGGGAGCAGCCGGCTCGGCAGCGGCCGGCTCGACGGGGGCCGGGGCGGCCGGGGCGGCAGCGGCCGGCTCGACGGGGGCCGGGGCGACGGGGGCGGGGGCCGGGGTCTCGACGACCGGCTCGGCCGCGGGGGCCGGGGCCTTCGGACCGGGCTTGGGGCCGGGACGGGCGCCCGGCTTCGGGCCGCTCGTGGGGGCGCCACCGGACGACGCCGGGGCCGGCGCCGACGGCGCAGCCTCGGCGGGGGCCGCGGGCGCGGCCTTGAGGGACGCGCCGACCTCCTTGCGGAAACGCATCTCCGCAGGCAGCTCGACGGTGGAGCTCGCCGACTTGACGAACTCGCCCATCTCCTTGAACTTCTCGAGAACGAACTTGCTCTCGACGCCGAACTCCTTGGCGAGCTCGTGTACGCGGGTCTTAGCCACAATTCTCCTTCATGGCTCGACCCGCTTGCCCTGGTAGGCGAATTGTGCGGTGACCGAGCCTCAGTGGTGGTGTTGCAAACTCATCGGGAAGTACTCATCGAGTGCTCATGAGCTGCTGCTCCAGTTCCCTGTGGTGGATGGTCATCTACTGTTCTCTCGCTCGTTGCGCGGCCGCGACGTGGTCCCTCACCGGCACGCTGGACAGGCCCGGGTCGGCACGCAGTGCCCTCCCGAACGCCCTCCGGCGCACCGCGAGCTCGTAGCACTCGGCGGTGGGGTGCACGTGTGCCCCCCGGCCGGGTGCGGTGGCTGTCGGATCGGGCACGACGGCCGGGTGGCCCCCTGCGTCCGAGCCGGCGGTCACCCGCAACAACTCGCGCTTGGCGGCCCGCAGCCGACATCCCACGCACGTGCGGATTGGCTCCGTGCGCACGAGGGACGACGATCGTTGGACCACCGATCCCAGTCTAGCCAACTCCCGCCCGTACTCCGAACCGGGCACGATCCCCGCGATGATGGGGCATGGCCTCCCTGGATCCTCGCGACCTCCGGTTCCCCGGGCCCGAGCTCGACACGAGCGTGTGGCTGCCCCACTACCTGCCGGCCTGGTCGTCGCGGGCGGCGACGCGGGCGTCGTACCGCTTCGAGGACGGCGACCTGCTGCTCGAGGTCCCGGTCGCGCACCCGGTGTGGTGCCCCGGCGACCACGAGCCGCCGCTGCGGGTCTCCGGACTGCAGAGCGGGAGCTGGTCGGGCCCGGTCGGCTCGACCCGCGGCCAGCAACGCTTCCGCGAGGGGCAGCTCGTCCGCGAGGAGCAGCCGCGCTTCGAGGGCTGGCTCCCCGCCGGCGGGCGGGTCGCGATCCGGGCGTCGATGGACCTGTCCCCCCGGTCGATGGCCGCGCTGTGGCTGGCCGGGCTCGAGGACGACGACGAGCAGCTCCGGTGCGGCGAGCTGTGCGTGGTCGAGGTCTTCGGCAAGGACGTCGTCCCCGGACGGTCCGCCGAGGTGGGCGTGGGGGTCAAGGCGTTCCGCGACCCGGCCCTGCGCCAGGACTTCGCGGCACCGCGGGTCGCGATCGACGTCTCCGAGCCGCACGAGTACGCCGTCGACTGGGACGCCGGGGCGGCGGTCCTGACCATCGACGGCGTGGTGGTCCGCCGCTGCCCGCGCCCACCCACGTACCCGATGCAGCTGATGCTGGCGGTCTTCGACTTCCCGGCGTGGTCGGTCGGGGACGACGACCACCTGGTCCCGTCGCTGCGGGTCAGCCGGATCTGGGGCTGACCCGCGGGGACGGGCGCCGGGCCGCTCCGGGGCACCTCGAGCGGGGTCAGCGCCGGGGCGCCTCCTCCTCGTCACCGTGGATGTCGATCCGCCAGCCGGTGAGGCGGGCGGCGAGGCGGGCGTTCTGGCCCTCCTTGCCGATGGCCAGCGACAGCTGGAACGACGGGACGACGACCTTGGCGGAGCGGGCGGCGAGGTCGACGATCTCGACGCTCTTGACCTGGGCGGGCGACAGCGCGCTGGAGACGAGCCGCGCGGGGTCGTCGGACCAGTCGACGATGTCGATCTTCTCCTCGTTGAGCGCGTGCATCACGTTGCGCACCCGCTGGCCCATCGGGCCGATGCAGGCGCCCTTGGCGTTGATGCCCGGGGCGGTCGAGCGGACGGCGATCTTGGTGCGGTGGCCGGCCTCGCGGGCGATCGCGGAGATCTCGACCTGGCCGCTGGCGATCTCGGGCACCTCGAGCGCGAAGAGCTTCTTGACGAGGTTCGGGTGCGAGCGGGTCAGGGTGATCTGCGGCCCGCGCATCCCCTTGCGCACCGACAGCACCAGGCACTTGATGCGGGTGCCGTGGCTGTAGGACTCGCCGGGCACGCGCTCGCTGACGGGCAGCAGCGCCTCGAGGCGACCCAGGTCGACCAGGACGTCGTCGGGGTTGCGGCCCTGCTGGATGATGCCGGAGATCAGGTCGCCCTCCTTGCCGGAGAACTCACCGAACTTGATCTCGTCCTCGGCGTCGCGCAGCCGCTGCATCATGATCTGCTTGGCGGTGGTCGCGGCGATCCGGCCGAACCCGTCGGGGGTGTCGTCGAACTCCCCGATCTTCTCGCCGTCGTCGTCGAGCTCGGCGGCGAGCACGGTGACGTGCCCGGTCTTGCGGTCGAGCTCGACACGGGCCTGCTCGTGGGCTCCGGGCGACTTCAGGTACGCCGTCTGGAGGGCCTGCTCGATGGCCTCGACGAGGACCTCGAACTTGATCTCCTTCTCGCGCTCCAGCATTCGCAGGATGCTCAGGTCGATGTCCATCAGTGCTCGTCCTCCTCGATGTCCGGCTCGTCGGCCGGGCCCTTGCGGTTGAACTCGATCTGCACCAGCGCCTTGGCGACGTCGGCGTACGGCAGGCGGGTGTCGGCACCGTCGACGTCGAGCACGACGGCTCCGCCGGGGTCGTCCTCGCACGCGCCGATGCGGCCGGTCACGGTGCCGCCCTCGACGAGGGTGACCTTGACCAGGCGGTCGGCGTTGCGGCGCCAGTGGCGCGGCAGGGTGAGCGGGCGGTCGACGCCGCGCGAGGTGACCTCGAGGGTGTAGGGCTGCTGCCCCATCGCCGCGGCCAGGTCACCGTCGAGCACCTCGGCGACGCAGCGGGTGGCCTCGGCGACGTCGTCCATCGTGACGCCGCCGTCCTGGTCGACCGCGACGCGGACGACGCGGCGCTTCCCGGCGGGGGTCACCTCGACGGCCTCGAGGTCGAGTCCGAGCTCGGCCAGAGGGTCGGTGAGTCCTGCTTCGATGCGGCTGGACAACGCCTGCGTGGCGGACATCCTCGCGACCTCCTGTGCTGTTGTGACGTGCGGTGGTGCCGGTCTCTCAGCGTAGGGCATGGCCGACGTCCCGGCCGTGTCGGCGCCGTCGACCGGGAGCCGCCGGGATATCGTCGCCCGGTGCCGCCGCGTCCTCCCCTCGTGACTCGTCGCGCCCTCGTCGGGGTGACCGTGCTCGGGACCGCCGGCTGCTCGATCGGGTCGCTCGACCCGTCGTCGGAGGACCCGACGATCACGCCGACGACAAGCCCGTCCGACGGCTCGGACCCCGACCCCGGCGGCACCGGGGCCACCGACGTCGACACCGACTCCGCCCTCGTCGAGGAGGCCCTGCTCGCGCTGTCGGTGGCCCACCGGACGGCCCAGGCCAACGCCCGCGCCCACCCGCCCCTGGCCGACGCGCTGGCCCCGCTGGTGCGGTTGCACCGCGCCCACGCCGGGGAGCTCGGCGGCCCGCGCCCCACGAGCGGCAGGGTCGCCGTCGGGCGTGGGTCGGTGCAGCGCGCCCGGCGCCGCGTGGCGCTGGCCGAGGAGACCCTCGAGCAGGCGCTGGCCGGCTTGGCCGTCCAGGCCGACAGCGGCGCGCTGGCCCGCCTGCTCGCCTCGATGGCCGCCTCGGTCGCGCAGCACCGGAGTGTCCTGTGACCTACCTCGACGCACTGCAGACCACCCTGGCCGCCGAGCACGCCACCCTGTTCGTCGGCGGCTATCTCGGCGCCCAGACGTCGGCCTCGGCGGACCCGACGCTCTACGAGGCGCTGCGCACGTCGTACGACGTGCACCGCGCCCGCCGTGACGAGCTCACGGCCTTCGTGGTCGCCGAGGGCGGCGAGCCGGTCGCGGCCGAGGCGTCGTACGACCTGCCGGGGGTCGTCACCGGCGACAGCGCCGCCATCCGCGCCGAGGCCCTCCGGGTCGAGCAGGCCTGCGGCACGACGTACGGCTACCTGGTGGCCAACGCCCCGAGCGAGCAGCGCCGCTGGGCGGTCGACGTGCTCGTGGACTCGGCGCGGCGCGAGCTCGCCCTAGGCGGGAGCCCCCGCCCCTCCCCCGGCCGCTGACCAGCGCGACGGAGCCGAAAAACCAGCCAGTCCGCGAACTCATCTTCCGGGGAACTCCCGAGATGCTCCCCGGAAGGATGAGTACGCGGACTGCTGGTGGCCTGGGACACCGGCCGGACGGAGGGACCGACCCGAGTCGGTGGAACCCCTTCGTGCAGAAGTCTGCAACAGTCGGGCCTCGCGGCGACACGGCCGCGGATCATCACAAGTGTGCAATGCACAAACCTGCAACCGGGGCGACCGCCCGACCTCTCCCCGGCCGCACCGCCGCGCGCGAGACCGGGTGACGGAGCGCCGAACCGGCCCGACCTCGGGCGGTGCCGGTCCCGCTCCACCGCGGCTCGGCCGCCGGGCACCGGCGGGCCCGGGCGTTGCAGGAACGTGCAGCCGACGACGCGCGGGCGCCAGGGGGTTGCGGCGGGGACCAGGTTCCGGTTCGTTGCTCGTAGGGGGAAAGGCAGCGCCGACGACGTCGACGCCGGAGTTCGGAGGACCGAGACATGAAGAAGCTCATCAACGACCCGGCGAACGTGCTCGCCGACGCCCTGCGCGGCATCGAGGCGGCCCACCCGGAGCTCAGGGTCGACCACCAGCACCGGGTGATCTACCGGGCGGAGCCGAAGCAGGACGGCCGGGTCGCGATCATCTCCGGCGGCGGGTCGGGCCACGAGCCGCTGCACGGTGGGTTCGTCGGTCCCGGCATGCTGGACGCCGCGTGCGCCGGCGAGGTGTTCACCTCGCCGACCCCCGACCAGGTGGCCGAGGCCACCACGGCCGTCGACCGCGGAGCCGGCGTGCTCCACGTCGTGAAGAACTACACCGGCGACGTGATGAACTTCGAGATGGCCGGCGAGCTCGCGGCCGCCGACTCCGGGGTCCGCGTCGAGACCGTGGTCACCGCCGACGACGTCGCCGTCCAGGACTCGACCTACACGGCCGGACGACGCGGCGTCGGCCTGACCGTCCTGCTCGAGAAGATCGTCGGCGCTGCCGCCGAGGAGGGCCAGGACCTCGACGCCGTGGTCGCGCTCGCGCAACGGGTCAACGACGCCGGCCGGTCGATGGGCATCGCCCTCACCAGCTGCACGGTGCCCGCGGCCGGCAAGCCGACATTCGACCTCCCCGAGGACGAGATGGAGGTCGGCGTCGGGATCCACGGCGAGCCGGGACGGCGCCGCGTCCCGCTCGCACCGGCGTCGGAGGTGGCCGCGCTGCTGGTCGAGCCGGTGCTCGCCGACCGCGACGCCACCGGCTCCCCCGCGATCGTGATGCTCAACGGCATGGGCGGCACCCCGCTCATCGAGCTCTACGTGCTGTACGGCGAGGTGGCGCGCCTGCTCGCCGACGCCGGCGTGCCGGTCGCGCGACGCCTGGTGGGCAACTACATCACCTCGCTCGACATGGCCGGCGCCTCGCTCACCGTGCTCGGCGCCGACGAGGACCTGCTGCGCCTGTGGGACGCGCCGGTCGACACCTCCGGGCTGCGGTGGGGGGTCTGAGCATGGCCGACACTGACACCGGCACCGTCACCCAGGCTCAGCTCGTCGGCTGGCTCGCGGCGTTCAGGGACGCCGTCCACGAGCACGGCGCCCACCTCACCGAGCTCGACTCCGCCATCGGCGACGCCGACCACGGCTCCAACCTGGTCCGCGGCATGGACGCCGTGATGGTCGCGGTGGAGGCGCCGCCCGACTCGGTGGGCGCACTGCTGAAGAAGGTCGGGATGACGTTGGTGACCTCCGTCGGCGGGGCCAGCGGGCCGCTGTACGGCACGTTCTTCCTCCGCGCCGGCACCGCCGCCGGCGACGCGACCGAGCTCGACGCGGCCGCCCTCGCCGCGGTGCTGCGGGCGGCCGTCGAGGGCGTCGTGGCGCGCGGCAAGGCCGACCGCGGCGACAAGACCATGTACGACGCGCTCGGCCCGGCCCTCGAGGCGTACGACGCAGCGCTCGCCTCCGGTGCCGACGCGGCCGGAGCCGCCCGGGCCGCCGCCGACGCGGCGGCGCGGGGCCGCGACGCGACCGAGCCGATGCAGGCGCTCAAGGGCCGGGCCAGCTACCTCGGCGAGCGCAGCATCGGCCACGTCGACCCGGGCTCGGCGTCGGCGACCCTGCTTGTCGAGGCGCTGGCCGCGGCGCTGGCCGACCCGCCGGCCGACCCGTGATCGGGATCGTGGTCGTGTCGCACAGCGCCGCGCTGGCCGCGGCGGCCGTCGACCTGGCCGCCCAGATGGTGCCGGCCGGCGGTCCGGTCGTCGCGGTCGCCGCCGGCACCGCCGACGGCGGGCTGGGCACCGACGCGACGGAGGTGGCCGACGCGTTCCGGACGGCGGCGTCGCCCGACGGCGTCCTGGTCCTGATGGACCTCGGCTCCGCGGTGCTGAGCGCCGAGCTGGCCCTCGAGCTGAGCCCGCCCGAGGACCACGAGGTGCGGCTGAGCAGTGCGCCGCTGGTCGAGGGTCTGGTCGCCGCCGTCGTCCGCGCCGCCGGGGGTGCCGACCTGGCGACGGTGCAGGCCGAGGCGGAGGACGCCCTGCGGCCGAAGGCCGTCGCGCTGGCCCCGGCCGGGGACGCCGGCGGGGTCGAGCAGGCGCCCTCCGACGGCGTCCGGCTCGTCCTGACGAACCCGCAGGGCCTGCACGCCCGCCCGGCCGCGCTCGTCGCGGCCGCCGTCGGCGACCTGGACGCCGAGGTGCGGATCACCCACGACGGACGCAGCGCCGACGCCGCGAGCTCGCTGGAGCTGATGACCCTCGGAGCCGCCGAGGGCGCCGAGATCGTGGTCTCCGCGTCGGGCGCCGACGCCGAGGCCGCGGTGCGCGCGATCAGCGCGCTGGTGGCCGACGGCTTCGGCGAGACCTGAGCCCACCGCGGCGGGCCGTCACCGGCCGCTACCAGCCCGCCACGATGTCGAGGACGTCGGCGACCCGGTGCGCCACGGCGTCCGGCTCGCCCTCGGTGTGCCCGACCTGGGAGGCCGGGATGGTGCTGTGCGGCACGTGGATCGCCCGGAGACCGGCGTTCTGGGCACCCCAGACGTCGTCGAAGAGCCGGTCGCCGACGTAGACGCAGCGGGCGGGGTCGGTGGCGCCGACGGCGTCCAGCGCGGCCCCGAACGCCCGCGGGGAGGGCTTCGTCCACGGGATCTCACTGGTGTAGACGTCGCCGTCGACCAGGTGCAGCACGCCGTCGCGCTCGAAGAAGCCCTCGTGGACCGAGCGGGGCCAGATGGTGTTGGAGAGCACCCCGACCTTGATCCCGCGCTCGCGCAGCCCCTCCCACAACGGGGCGACCTCCGGGTCGGTGATTGTGTGCGGCTCCCAGAACTCGTAGTACGCCGCCAGCAGCGCGGGGTCGTGCTCGAGGCCCGCCTCCACGAACAGGTCGGCCACCGTGGCGCTCTGCTGGTGGTCGCGGCTGCGGCCCCAGATGACCTCACCGGCACGGTGCAGCCGCTCGCGAGCCACGTCGGGGTCGTGACCGACGTCGACCACGGCCTGCACCAGCGCCAGCGACTCGGCGTGGAAGTCGACGTCGTGCCACCGGGTCAGGGTGCCGCCCCAGTCGAAGATGACGGCGTCGACCGCCCCGGTCGGCATCAGGAGCGGACCAGGGCGACCAGGTGGTCGACGATCGCGGTGGTGGCGACGTCCTCGCGCTCGCCGGAGCGCCGGTCCTTGACCTCGACGACGCCGTCGGCCAGCCCCTTGCCGACCACGACGATCGTCGGGACGCCGATCAGCTCGGCGTCCTTGAACTTCACCCCGGGGCTGATCTTGCCGGCGCGGTCGTCGAAGAGCACCTGGACCCCGGCGGCGTCGAGCTCGCGGGCGATCTCCTCCGCCGCGGCGAAGACGGCCTCGTCGCGGCCGGTGGCCACGAGGTGGACGTCGGCGGGTGCGACGTTGCGGGGCCAGCACAGGCCGACGTCGTCGAGGGTGTCCTCGGCGATCGCGGCGACCGCGCGGGTCACGCCGATGCCGTAGGAGCCCATCGTGACGGTGACGAGCTTGCCGTTCTCGTCCAGCACGCGCAGGTCGAGGGCGTCGGCGTACTTGCGGCCGAGCTGGAAGACGTGGCCCATCTCGATGCCGCGGGCGGTCTCGAGGGTGCCGCTGTCGCAGTTGGGACAGGGGTCGCCGTCGCGGATCTCGGCGGCCTCGACGGTGCCGTCGGGTGTGAAGTCGCGGCCCACGACGAGGTCGAGGACGTGGCTGCCCTGCACGTCGGCGCCGGTGACCCAGCGGGTGCCCTCGACGATGCGGGGGTCGACGAGGTACCGGATGCCGGTGGCGTTCTTCTCCCCCAGCACGCCGGGGCCGATGTAGCCCTTGACCAGCGCGGGGTGGCGGGCGAACTCGGTCTCGTCGAACGGCTCGACCTCGATCGGCTCGAGCTGGCCGTCGAGGCGCTTCTGGTCGACCTCACGGTCACCGGGGACGCCGATCGCGACCGGCTCGCGGGTGCCGTCGGGGTGCTTGAGGACGACGAGGACGTTCTTGAGCGTGTCACCGGCCGCCCAGGGCCGGTCCTCGCGGGGGAACGCGGCGTTGAGGTGGTCGACGAGGGTCGCGATCGTCGGGGTGCCGGGCGTGGCCTCGACGTGGGCGGCGGGCGCGTCGTCGTGGGCGACCGGCGCGGGCCGGCGGACCTCGACGGCCTCGACGTTGGCGGCGTAGTCGCAGTTCGTGCAGCGCACGTAGGTGTCCTCGCCCACGGCGGCACGGGCCAGGAACTCCTCCGACTTCGACCCACCCATCGCGCCGGCGGTGGCCTTGACGATGACGTAGTCGAAGCCGAGCCGGTCGAAGATCCGCACGTAGGCGTCGCGGTGGCGCTGGTAGCTCTGCTCGAGGCCGGCGTCGCTGACGTCGAAGGAGTAGGAGTCCTTCATGGTGAACTCGCGCCCGCGCAGCAGCCCCGCGCGGGGCCGCGCCTCGTCGCGGTACTTGGTCTGGATCTGGTAGAGCGAGAGCGGCAGGTCCTTGTAGGAGGAGTAGAGGTCCTTGACCACGAGGGTGAACATCTCCTCGTGCGTGGGGCCGAGCAGGTAGTCGCCGCCCTTGCGGTCCTGGAGGCGGAAGATGCCGTCGCCGTACTCGGTCCAGCGACCGGTCGCCTCGTAGGGCTCGCGCGGGAGCAGCGCGGGGAAGCTGAGCTCCTGGGCGCCGATGCCGTCCATCTCGGCCCGGATGACGTCCTCGACCTTGCGCAGGACCTTGAGGCCCAGCGGCAGCCAGGAGTAGATGCCGGGCGCGGCACGCCGGATGTAGCCGGCGCGCACGAGGAGCCGGTGGCTCGGGACCTCGGCGTCCGCGGGGTCGTCACGCAGCGTGCGCACGAACAGGGACGACATCCGGAGGATCATGGGTGAAGGCTACGGGTCGCGATCGCCCGGCAACCAATCAGTTCCTCGGGCGTCCCGCCGGTGCTGCGGCGGTCGGGGTGTCACCACATGACGGTGGAGAACCGGGTGGACTCCCGGAACCCCGCGCGGCGGTAGGCGCGGCGCGCGGGGTGGTTCCACTCGTTGACGTAGAGCGAGACGGTCGGGGCGATCTCGGCGCGCACGATCTCGACGACGGCGGCCATCCCGGCGGTCGCCAGCCCCTTCCCGCGGTGCTCGGGCGGCACCCAGACCCCCTGGATCTGGGCGGCGTCGTCGGTGGCACAGGCGACCTCGGCCTTGAAGACCAGCCGGCCGTCGTCGAAGCGGGCGAACGACCAGCCGCGCGACATCAGCTGGGTGACGCGGGCGCGGTACAGGTCGCCGGTGCCCCCGAGCTCCGGCGACACCCCGACCTCCTCGGTGTACATCGCGACGCACGCGGGGTAGAGCACCGGCAGGTCGCCGCGCTCGGTACGCCGCACGAGCGGGTCGGGCTCCACGGCCGGCGGGCCGTCGATCACCAGGTGGGGCTGCATCCAGCGCGACTCGCGAGGTCGACCCCACGAGCCGGCGACGGCGTTCCAGAACGTGCGCACGGCCTCGTGCGGCCCGACGATCGTCGTCGCCGTCCGGCTGCGCGTCAGCGCGCGCTCGGCGAACGCGCGGGCGTCGTCGTCGTTGGCCTCGATCGGCACCAGGTTCGCACCGACGTGGCAGGCCGCGACCAGCTCACCGTCGGCGTACCGGCCCCACATCTCGCCGCCCAGCCAGCGCGGCTCCAGGCTGGTGGTCCGCGCCCGGTAGAGCGCGAAGACGTTGGTCACCGGATCGCGCCCGGCCAGGGCGAGGAACGCCTCGAGGTCGGCGGGTCCGAGGACCCTGACCCCGTGGCGACTGGTTGGCACCCGGCAACCCTAGTGCGGACCGCGGGCCGGGCGCGGTGGGGCGGGCCGCCGGGTCGGTCGTGCTCCGTGGGTCAGGAGACGGAGACAGAGGCGGCGGCGCCCTCGACGGCTTCCATGCCCTCGGCGATGCGCATGGCCTCCTCGATGAGGGTCTCGACGATCTGCGACTCGGGGACGGTCTTGATGACCTCGCCCTTGACGAAGATCTGGCCCTTGCCGTTGCCGGAGGCGACGCCGAGGTCGGCCTCGCGGGCCTCGCCGGGGCCGTTGACGACGCAGCCCATGACGGCGACGCGCAGCGGGACCTCGAGCCCGTCGAGGCCGGCGGTGACCTGCTCGGCGAGGGTGTAGACGTCGACCTGGGCGCGCCCGCAGCTGGGGCAGCTGACGATCTCGAGGCGGCGCTCGCGCAGGTTGAGCGACTGCAGGATCTGGATCCCGACCTTGACCTCCTCGACCGGCGGCGCGCTGAGCGAGACGCGGATCGTGTCGCCGATGCCCTGGCTGAGCAGGGCGCCGAAGGCGGTGGCCGACTTGATGGTGCCCTGGAAGGCCGGCCCGGCCTCGGTGACGCCGAGGTGCAGCGGCCAGTCGCCGGCCTCGGCCAGCAGCTCGTAGGCGCGCACCATCACGACGGGGTCGTTGTGCTTGACGGAGATCTTGAAGTCGCGGAAGCCGTGCTCCTCGAACAGCCCGGCCTCCCAGACGGCGCTCTCGACGAGCGCCTCGGGCGTGGCCTTGCCGTACTTCTCCAGCAGCCGCTTGTCGAGCGACCCGGCGTTGACGCCGATGCGGATCGAGGTGCCGCGGTCCTGGGCGGCGCGCGCGATCTCCTTGACCTGGTCGTCGAACTTGCGGATGTTGCCCGGGTTGACCCGGACGGCGGCGCAGCCGGCGTCGATGGCCGCGAAGACGTACTTCGGCTGGAAGTGGATGTCGGCGATGACCGGGATCTGCGAGTGCTCGGCGATCTCGGCGAGCGCGTTGGCGTCGACCTGGTCGGGGCACGCGACGCGCACGATGTCGCACCCGGTCGCGGTGAGCTCGGCGATCTGCTGGAGGGTGGCGTTCACGTCGGCGGTGACCGTCGTGGTCATCGACTGCACCGAGATCGGCGACTGGCTCCCGACCCCCACCGTGCCGACCTTGATCTGACGGGTCTGGCGGCGCGGTGCCAGCACCGGCGGAGGTGCGGCGGGCATGCCCAGGCTGATCGCGGTCATGTCCCCAATCTACTGCCGAGGTCCTCGCGCCCCCACCGAGGCCGGGCCGACGGGGCGGGTCGGCAGCGCCGGGCCGGCGGTTTCGTCGGCGCTCCTCGGCGCTCACCGGTGCTCGCCGGTGCTCGCTTGCTCCGACCTCCGGGTGGGATCAGCCCGAGATGTCGAGCGGCACCACGATGTCGCCGACGATCAGCACGACGCCCATCACGAGCATGGCGCTGGCGACGACGTAGGCGACCGGGAGCAGCTTGGCGGCGTCGACGTACCCGGGGTCGGGCTTGCGGCGCAGCCGGGCGATGCCGCGGCGCACGGCCTCCCAGAGGGCGGAGGCGATGTGACCGCCGTCGAGCGGCAGCAGCGGCAGGAAGTTGAACAGCCCGATGAAGAGGTTGAACCCGGCGATGAGGGTGAGCAGGAAGATCGTCTTCTCCTGCACGTCGAGCACCTCGCTGGAGGTCTGCTCGCCGGCGAAGCGGCCGCCTCCGACGATGCTGACCGGGCTGTCGGGGGCACGCTCCTCGAGGCCGAGGATGGCCTGCCCGACGTCGAAGACCTTCATCGGCAGCTGGCCCAGGGCCTTGACGGTGTCGACGGTCATCGTGCCCATCGCGTCGAGGGTGTAGATCGGGCCGCCCTTCTCGACGGCGACGTAGGTGGTGGGCGAGATGCCGAGGAAGCCGACCTCGCGCACCGTCTCCTCGGGGTCGTCGCCGGGGCTGGGCGGCTTGACGGTCGTGTTGGTCTCGGCCGTCGTCTCCTCGCCGTCGCGCACGTAGGTGATCGAGGCCGTGCCCTGGGCGTTGGCCTCGATCAGGTCGCGCAGCTGCTGCCAGCCGGTGACCTCGACGCCGTTGAAGCCGACGATCCGGTCACCCGGCACCAGGCCGGCGTCGAGGGCCGGGCTGATCGGGTCGTCGGCGGTGCACTGCCGCGGTGGGCCGTCGCCGGTCTGGGCGATGGCGCACTGCGAGACCGTCGCGACGACCGGGGCGCCCGGCTCGACCTCCTGGGTCCGCTGGCCGTAGGTCGAGAAGACGATCAGGAAGAGCACGAACGCGATGAGCAGGTTGACCGTCGGCCCGCCGGCCATCACGACGACCTTCTTCCACCACGCCATCTTGTAGAAGAGCCGGTCGTCGTCCTCGGGCCGGATCAGCTCCCACTCGGCGCTGCGGGCATCGGAGATCAGCTGGGTGAACATCCCGGTGTTGGACTTGCGGACCCGGTGGACGGGGTTGCCGTCGGCGTCGTGCTCGACCGAATCGACGAGCTCCTCGGCGGCCGGCGGCAGCATCCCGACGATCTTCACGTAGCCGCCGAGCGGGACCGCCTTGACGCCGTACTCGGTCTCGCCGACCTGCTTGCTCCACACGGTCGGGCCGAAGCCGATGAAGTACTGGGTGACCTTCCCGCCGAACTTCTTCGCCGGGATCATGTGGCCGAGCTCGTGCAGGCCGATCGAGACGAGGATGGCGGCGACGAAGATCACCACTCCGAGGAGGTACAGCAGGGCGGTCACTCGTCACTCCGGATCAGCTCGTGCGCGGCGCGGCGCGCCCACGCGTCGGCGGCGAGGACGTCGTCGACGGTGAGGGTCTGCGACGAGGGTACGTCGTGGGACCGCAGCACGTCCCCGACAACGCTCACGATGTCGGGGAACGGCAGCCGGCCGTCGTGGAAGGCCTCCACGCACACCTCGTTGGCTGCGTTGTAGACCGCCGGGGCCGTGCTGCCCCGCGCGCCCGCCTCCCGGGCGAGCCGCACGGCGGGGAAGGCCGTGTCGTCGAGCGGCTCGAAGCGCCAGTCGGCGGCCCTGGTCCAGTCGATCGGCGTCTCGGCGTCGGGGACCCGGTCGGGCCAGCCGAGGCCGAGCGCGATCGGGACCAGCATCGTCGGCAGGCCGAGCTGGGCCACGACCGCGCCGTCGACGAACTCGACCATCGAGTGGATCAGCTGCTGCGGGTGGACGACGACGTCGATCCGGTCGAGCGGGACGTCGAAGAGCAGGTGCGCCTCGATCACCTCGAGCCCCTTGTTGACCAGGGTCGCGGAGTTGGTGGTGATCACCTTGCCCATCGCGAAGTTCGGGTGCGCCAGCGCCTGGGCCGGGGTGACCGACGTCAGCTGCTCGCGGGTCATCCCCCGGAACGGCCCGCCGCTGGCGGTGAGCACCAGGCGGCGCACCTCACCGGCGGTGCCGGCGCGCAGGCTCTGGGCGATCGCGCTGTGCTCGGAGTCGACGGGCACGATCTGGCCGGGCCGGGCGCGGTCGCGCACCAGCGGGCCGCCGATGATGAGCGACTCCTTGTTGGCGAGGGCCAGCGTCGTCCCGGCGTCGAGGGCGGCGAGGGTCGGGCGGAGCCCGACGGCTCCGGTGATGCCGTTGAGGACGACGTCGCAGGGCCGGCCGGCCGCCTCGGTCGAGGCCTCCTCCCCCAGCCCCGAGTACGCCGGCGCGAACTCGGCCACCTGCGCGGCGAACAGCTCGGGGTTGCCGCCGCCGGCGGTCAGTCCGACGACACGGAACCGCTCGGGGTTGCTGCGGACGACGTCGAGGGCCTGGGTGCCGATCGAGCCGGTCGAGCCGAGGACGACGACGTCGCGCCGCTCGGGCTGGGAGGTCGGGTTCACGCCCCCGATCCTGACAGCCCGGGGGTCAGCGCGCGGTACCCGCGTCGCCGCCGTCGCGGCCCCCGGGGAGGTCCGGCTCGACGGCCAGCGGGTCGGCGGCGGCGAGGTCGGAGTCGACCCGCGGGTCGCCGGCGTCGGCGTAGTAGTCGCCGGCGGTGGTGGCGTCCCTGCCGTTGGGCACCTGCAGCGCGTGGAGCAGCAGGGTGAGGAGCACGGTGACGACGAGGTTCAGCGAGAACGCGGTGATCGCGATGTAGCCCATGTCGCCGAGGCCCGGGATCTCGGCGAGGCTGCCGCCGAAGTGGTCGGTGGCGGCGCTGGAGACCTGGTAGGCCTCGACGGTGCCGTAGACCATGCCGACGGCCCAGCCGCCCAGCAGCGCCTTGCGGTGGAACCAGCGCGTGTAGAGGCTGAACACGATCGCCGGGAAGGTCTGCAGGATCCAGATCCCGCCGAGGAGCTGGAAGTTGATCGCGTTCTGCTTGTCGAGGGTGAGCACGAAGACCAGCGCGAACGCCTTCACGACCAGCGACATCAGCTTGGAGACCTTCGCCTCCTGCTGCGGGGTGGCGTCCTTCTTGAGCCACTCCTTGTAGATGTTGCGCGAAAAGGTGTTGGCGGCGGCGATCGACATGATCGCGGCCGGCACGAGCGCACCGATCGCGATGGCGGCGAACGCGACGCCGACGAACCAGTCGGGGAAGAAGTCCTCGAACAGCTGCGGGACGACGAGCTGCGGGTTCTTCTCGCCGTCGAGGCCGGTGACGTCGGTGCCGGCCGCGATCGCGACCCAGCCGAGGAGCGCGAGCAGGCCGAGGACGAAGGAGTACGCCGGGAGGATCGCGGCGTTGCGGCGGATGGTGTCGCGGCTGCCGGACGACAGGCTGGCCGTCACCGAGTGCGGGTACATGAACAGCGCCATCGCCGAGCCGAGGCCGAGCGTGGCGTAGGCCCACATCTGGCCGTCGCCGGGGATGAACGAGCCGGTCGGGGCGCCCGTGTCGGGGTTGGGCGTCGCCATCTTGTCCTGGGCGGCGCCGAAGATGTCGTCCCAGCCGCCGACCTGCGAGGGCAGGTAGATGACGGCGACGATGATGACGACGTAGATCAGCGCGTCCTTGACGAAGGCGATGATCGCCGGGGCCCGCAGGCCCGAGGAGTAGGTGTAGGCCGCTAGCACCGCGAAGGCGATGAGCAGCGGCGCGTCCTGGGCGATGATGTTGTCGCCGCCGCCGACGCCGGCCACCTCGAGCACCGCCTGGATGCCGACGAGCTGCAGCGCGATGTAGGGCATGGTCGCGACGAACCCGGTGACCGAGACCGCGAGCGAGAGGTGGCGGTCGTCGTACCGGCCGCGGACGAAGTCGGCGGTGGTGACGTAGCCGTGGCGGTGGCTGACCGACCAGAGGCGCGCCATGAAGAGGAAGATGATCGGGTACAGGATGATCGTGTAGGGCACGGCGAAGAAGCCGGCCACCGCACCCAGCGAGAACATCGCCGCGGGCACGGCCACGAAGGTGTAGGCCGTGTAGAGGTCGCCGCCGAGCAGGAACCAGGTCACCCAGGTGCCGAACTTGCGGCCGCCGAGGCCCCACTCGTCGAGGCTGTCGAGCGACTCGGCACGCCGCCAGCGCGAGGCCAGGAAGCCGAGCACGGTGACGACGAGGAAGAGCGCGACCAGGACGACCAGCGCGGTGGTGTTGACCGAGGAGTCGGTCACCTGCGCCAGCGGACGGTCGACCAGCGGGCCGGTCACCTCCGACCACCGCGGCGGGCGCTCCTGGTCAGCAGGTACGCCGTCCAGGTGAGTCCCGAGCAGAGGAAGACCCACAGGAACTGGTACCAGAAGAAGAACGGGATGCCCCCGATGCTGGGGTCCTCCCGGGCGTAGCTGGGCACCCCGAGCAGCGCGACGACGGGGATCGCGAGGCACACGCAGGCCAGCGCGAGCTTGCGCCGGTCGGTGGGCGGCACGCCCGTCGGGTCGGTGGGGGTGCCTGCGTCGTCAGGACTCCCGAGAGACATGGGTCGGACGCTACTCCCGCCGGGCCCCCTTGAGGAGCCCCGTCGGACGGCGTCCGGCGGGTCGCTCAGGCGTGGCGGACGTGGCCGTTGGCGACCTGGAGGCGGCGGGTGCTGGTCGTGGCCTCGACGGACCGGCCGGCGGCGCTGGTGGCGGGGCGGTCCGCGGTGCGCAGGAGGCTGCCGAGCGCGACGACGGTCAGGACGAGCGCGAGCCCGGCGACGGCGGCGAAGGCGGCGAACCACGGGGTCATGGTGGGGAGGAGGTCGAAGGTCATGATGGGTTCCTTTTGGGCTTTCTACGGATGTAGTACCTACTGATGTAGAAACTACGCCTGTAGAAGGGCCCAGGCAAGTGCGGGAGACTGTCGGCTGCGCCACACTGCGTCGTACGACGTCACTCCGGTCGGCCACCAGGTCGGCCACCCCGGTCAGCCGTCCCGCCCAACCCCTGGAGTCCCTCGTGCCCCGCCCCGTCGCCACGGAACGCCGCTCGGTCCTGCTCGACGCCGCGCTCGACGTCGTCGTCCAGCAGGGGCTGCGCGGACTCACGCACCGCGCGGTCGACCGGGAGGCCGCCGTGGCCGAGGGGACGACGTCCGCCTACTTCCGCACCCGCCGCGCGCTGCACCACGCGCTGGCCGAGCGGGTCACCCACCGCCTCGCCGACGACGTCGACGAGGTCGTCGGCGACATCGGCGACGGCGACCCGGGCCGGCCGGAGGCGCTCGCGTGCGTCGTCGACCTCTTCACCGGGTGGCTCGACGAGTCCCCGCTGCTCCAGGCCAAGGTCGAGCTGACCCTGGAGTCGACCCGCGACGCCGACCTCGCCGCCGTCCTGGCCCGCGAGCGGGAGCGGGTGGTCGGCCTGGTCGCCTCGGTGCTCGAGGCACGGGGCAGCTCCGAGGCCCGGCCCCGCGCCTCGGTGGTGGTCGCCGCGTTCGACGGCATCCTGCTCGCCGCGCTCACCAGCGCTCCGGAGGAGCGCGACGGGTTCGTCGCCGACGCCGTGCGCCTCACCCTGCAGCCGCTGTCGCGCAAGGACGGCTGACCGGTCCGCTCCGGTGCCCGGCTGACCTCGGCGGTGCTCGGCGGACCCCGGCGGACCTCAGTGGCCGTCGGCGGCCGGCAGCCGGACCGCGAACGTCGTGCCCGAGCCCAACGTCGAGGTGACGCGCACGGCCCCGGCGTGCCGCTCGACGATGGTCGCCACGATCGCCAGGCCGAGCCCGGTGCCCGGCTCGCGGAGCGCTGCGGGGTTCGTCGTCCGGAAGAACGCGCGGAAGAGGCCGGCCTGGTCGTCCGCGGAGATCCCGAGCCCGTCGTCGACGACCCGGACGACCACCTCCTGCCCGTCGCGCTCGAGGTCGATCGTCACGACCCCGCCGGCGGGGGTGTACTTGATCGCGTTGCTGACGAGGTTCGAGAGCATCCGGTCGAGCTCGACCGGGTCGCCGTCCACCACCAGTCCCGCCCGCGGCGCCTCGCCGCCCTGGCGGCGGATCCTGACGCCCTTGGCCTCGGCGGCCGACCCCATCAGGCCGAGGACGTCGGCCGACGTCCGCCCCAGGTCGACCGGGATCCGGACCAGCGGGTGCCGCGGGTCGCCCACCTGGGCCAGCAGCAGCAGGTCGTCGACCACCTTGTTCATCCGTCCGGCGCCGCGGCTCATGGCGCGGTGGTGCCGGGCCGCGCCGTCGTCCAGGTCGAGCTCCCCGAGCAGCTCGAGGTTGCCCAGGATGACGGCGAGCGGTGTCCGCAGCTCGTGCGACAGGGTCGCGATGAGCTGGCTGCGGTAGTCCTCCAGGCGCTTCAGCTCGCGCACCAGCGCCCGCTCGCTCTCGAGGGCCCGCACGGTCATCAGCGCCGCCCCGAGGTCGTGCCCGATCTCCAGCGCGGACGCCGTCTCGACCGGCGACCAGTGCGGCCGGGAGTCCTGGCGGGGCAGCACGAGGAACCCCAGGCACTCCTCCCCCGCCCCGAGCGGGATGCCGATCACCAACGACACCCCCAGGTCCGCGAGGAGCTGCCGCCCGGCCTCCAGGTGCCGGCCCGCGATGTCGTACCCCTGCGCGCCGGCGATGCCCTCCTCGTCGAGGACCGCCACCCGCTGCTCGCGCCACAGGCGGGGCGCCAGCTCGGCGGCCACCTCGTGCAACCAGTCCGGGAGGACGACGAGGTCGCCGGCCTTCGTGCGGGCGTAGCCGCGGGTGGTGCCGTCCGGCTCGAGGATCTCGATCCAGGTGCCGACCGCGCCGAAGCCCTCGATCAGCGGTTGGTGGGTCGAGATCAGCACCGCGTCCAGCGAGGCGTGCACGGGGATGGACGCCGCCCGGATCATCCGGCGGGCCGCCTCGGCGTGCGCCACCTGCTGGACGAGCTCCTCGCGCTCGAACGCCGTGAGCACGGCCCGCTCGGTCTGGGCGGCGTAGCGCTCGAGGAGGTCGCGCAGCGCGAGGTCGGGACGGCGGCCCGAGAGCGGGCCGTCCAGGGACAGCGCCCCGACGAGGGCGCCCTCGTCGTCGCGGAGGAACGCGACCAGGATGTCGCGCGGGTCCCACGCGTCCTCGAGGCTCGGGTCGTGCTCGGCGGGCAGGATGAACCAGTAGCCGTCGAGGTCGGAGGCCTCGTCGTACCGGTCGGCCGGGACGAACCGGAACCTGCCCCAGTCGTCACCCCGCTCGAGCACGAGGTCGAGGGCCGAGACCGGGTCGGCGTGCTGGAAGACGAGGTCGCGGAACTCGTCGGGACCGGTGTAGGCGACGGTGACCAGCAGGTCGTCGAGGATCACGCTCAGGGCGGCCGTGCTGAACCCGGTCATCTGCGCGACCGAGTCGACCATCAGCTGCAGCACCGCCCGGGCCGAGGAGTCCGACCAGACCGAGGGGTCGATCCGTCCGCCCGGGGCCGACTCGTTGTCCATCACCTCGCGCCCGTCGCGTCGCGGCGGCGTCAGCGCAGCCCGTTGCGGGCGGTCGCCCGCGGGGGACGTGGTGCCTTCAGCCAGGCGCGGAAGAAGCCGTCGAGACGGGTCCCCGCCACCTGCTCGGCGAGTCGGCGGAACTCCGGGACGCTCGCGTTGGCGTGGCGGTGCCGGCGGACCCAGGTGCGCAGCAGCCGGGTGAAGTCGCGGCCGCCGATGCGGTGCCGCAGCGCCTGCACGGCCATGGCGCCACGGGTGTAGACGGCGTCGTCGAAGATCCGGCCCCTGCCGGGGCCGGTCAGGTCGAGCCTCCAGAACGACCGGTCGCCGTAACGACCGTGGTAGGTGTCGCGCAGCCACTGCTGCCCGGTCGGACCGCCGTGCTTCTCGGCGTGCAGGACCTCCATGAACGTCGCGAAGCCCTCGTTGAGCCAGACGTCGCGCCACCGGTCGACCGAGACCGAGTCGCCGAACCACTGGTGCGCCAGCTCGTGGACGACGATCGAGGCGCTGTAGACGCCGGGGTACGTCGGCCGCGTCTGGTTCTCCAGGGCGAAGCCCACCGGCAGCGCGGTGCTGAGGCCGCCCGTCGACTCGAACGGGTACGGCCCGAGCCGTCCCGCGAGCCAGGACGTGATCTCGTCGCTGCGGAGCAGGTTGCGCCGCGAGATGCGGCGGCTCTCGGCCGGCAGTCCCCTCGAGACCGCGACGTACCACGGGAGCCCGTCGCGCACGCCCTGCGTCACGTCGTAGCGGCCGAGCGCGAAGAACGCCAGGTACGTCGCCATCGGCCGGGCCGAGCGCCAGTGGGTCGTGGCCTCCGCGCCCGCCACCGTGCGTCCGACCAGCACCCCGTTGGACACGACCTGGTGGCTGGCCGGCCCGGTGACGGTGACGTCGAAGGTGGCCTTGTCGCTCGGGTGGTCGTTGGAGGGGAACCACCACGGCGCCATGTGCGGCTCGTTCATGGTGACGACCTCGGTGTCGTCGGCGAGCCAGTTCTGCTCACCGGCGTACTCGATGCCGGCGGGCGCGCCGGCGTACTCGACGACGACGTCGACGACGTCACCGGCGTCCAGCGGCGTGGCCGGGGTGATCTGCAGCTCGTGCGGGTCCGGCTTGGAGTACGCCGCCGGCACGTCGTCGACCCGCACGGCGGTGACCGGCAGCAGCAGGTCGAGCTGGAACCGGGTCAGGTCGGCGGTCGCGCGCAGCGTCACCGTCGTCGTGCCGGACAGCACCCCGGTGCCGAAGACGTAGCGGTCGTGGACGTCGTAGTGCTGCACGTCGATCCCGCCGTTGCCGTCGAGCGGCCAGTAGGGGTCGCCGATCCCGGGACCGCCCGGCCCCGGGGCGCGGGCCGCGCGCGGTCCGCCCGCGGCCGTGCCGGCCGGGAGCAGGGCCACGAGCAGGGCGGTGGCGGCGGTCAGACCGACGCAGCGACGCAACGACATGCGAGCAAGGTAGACCGTCGTTCAGCCGGCCGCTGCAGGAGTCATCTCGCGCTGGCCCCACGGGGCGCCGTACTCGGTGAGCAGGTCGAGGAACGGCACGGCGTCGAAGGCCTCCGGCCCGAGCACGCCGACGCCCGTCCACACGCCGGTGGCGAGCAGCTCGAGCGCGACGACGGGGTTGACGGCGGTCTGCCAGACCACGCACTGGTGGCCGTACTCCGCCATCGTCCACTCGTTGTCGACGACGTGGTAGAGGTACGTCGACCTCGCCGCGCCGTCCTTGCCGGTGCCCGTCACCCACAGCCCGGCGCAGGTCTTGCCCCGCATCCGCGGGCCGACCGTGGCCGGGTCGGGCAGCACGGCGGCGACGACGTCGCGCGGGCTGACCTCGCAGTGGCCCCCGCCGGCCTTCACGCGCACCTTCTCGGTGCGGTCGAGGCCGAGGGTGTGGAGCACCTTGAGGATGGTGATGAACTCATCGCCCAGCCCGTACTTGAAGGTCGCGCGCCGGCAGTCGATCCAGCGCGGCATGAGGAGCACCTCCTCGTGCTCGACGTTGACGCACTCCACCGGGCCGATGCCCTCGGGGAAGTCGAAGACCTCGGGCTCGCTGAACGGCGCCGTCGTGTGCCAGGCGCCGTCCTGCCAGACCACCGGCGGGTTGAGGCACTCCTCGATCGTCGTCCACATCGAGAACGACGGCGCGAAGACCTCGTTGCCGTCGTCGTCGGTGACCACGAGGTTGGCGCCGTCGCGGGTGCCGAGCTCGTCGATCTCGGAGAACAGGTGGTCGGCGGCGTAGCGGGCGAAGACGTCGGACAGGCCCGGCTCGACGCCGATGCCGACCAGGGCGAGACGGCCGGCGGCCGCCCAGTCCTCGGCGACGGCGAACTGCTCGTCGCCGAGCTTGACGCCGGTCTTCTCGTACGGCGCCTCGGGGTGCGGCCGCGACAGCGACATCGCCATGTCGAGGTAGTCGGCGCCGGCGGCCAGGGCGCCGTCGAAGATCGACATGTTGAAGACCGGGTCGACGGCGTTCATCACGTGGGTGATGCCGTGCTCGGCGCACAGGGCCGAGACGGAGCCGGCGTCCGAGGCGTCGATCTGCGCGGCCACGAACCGGTCGTCGTTCGCGGCGGCCCGCTCGGCCTTCGCGAGGTCGTAGTCGGCGATCACGATCGCCGCGTAGAAGTCGCGCCGCGCCGCGATCGCGGTGAACGCGCCGCCGACGCCGCCGGCGCCGACGAGGAGGATCCGCATCGAGTCGCCCCGCTCACTCACCGAAGTAGCTCATCACGTGCTTGACGCGCGTGTAGTCCTCGAGGCCGTACATCGAGAGGTCCTTGCCGTACCCGGAGTGCTTGAAGCCGCCGTGCGGCATCTCGGAGACGAACGGGATGTGGGTGTTGATCCACACCACGCCGAAGTCGAGCTTGCGGCTCATCCGCAGGGCGCGGCCGTGGTTCTCGGTCCACACGCTCGAGGCGAGGCCGTACTGGACGCCATTGGCCCAGCGCAGCGCCTCGGCCTCGTCGCTGAACTTCTGCACCGTCATGACCGGGCCGAAGATCTCGTCCTGGACCTGCTCGTCGTCCTGGCGCAACCCGGAGAGGACGGTCGGCTCGTAGAAGTAGCCGCGCTCGCCCTGGCGGGTGCCGCCGGTCGCGACCGTGGCGTGGTCGGGCAGCCGGTCGACCATCCCGGCGACGCGCTCGAGCTGGTGGGCGTTGTTGAGCGGGCCGTAGTAGGTGCCCTCGTCGTCGGGCGCGCCGGTGGGCATCCCCCTCGCGGCCTCGGCCAGGGCCGCCACGAACTCGTCGTGGATGCCCTCCTGGACCAGCACGCGGGTGGCGGCGGTGCAGTCCTGGCCGGCGTTGAAGAGACCGGCCCCGGCGATGCCCTCCGCCGTCCGGGCGATGTCGGCGTCGTCGAAGACCACCACGGGGGCCTTCCCGCCGAGCTCGAGGTGGACCCGCTTGAGGTCGCTCGCGGCCGACGCCGCGACCTCCATGCCGGCGCGCACCGAGCCGGTGATCGCGACCATCTGCGGCGTCTTGTGGGCCACCAGCGCGCGGCCGGTGTCCCGGTCGCCGCACACGACGTTGAGGACGCCGGGCGGCAGGAACTCCTGGCAGATCTCCGCCAGCAGCGACGAGCTCGCCGGGGTCGTGTCGCTCGGCTTGAGGACGATGGTGTTGCCGCCGGCCAGCGCCGGGGCGATCTTCCAGATCATCATCATCAGCGGGTAGTTCCACGGCGTCACCTGGCCGACGACGCCGATCGGCTCGCGGCGGACCCAGGAGGTGTGGTCGGCCATGTACTCGCCGGCCGAGCGGCCCTCGAGGATGCGGGCGGCGCCGCCGAAGAACTTGAAGTGGTCCGAGGCGTAGGGCATCTCCTCGGCCATCGTCAGCCCGAGCGGCTTGCCGGTGTCCTTGCACTCGACGGCGTTGATCTCCTCGACCCGCTCCTCGATCGCGGCCGCGATCTTGAGCAGGGCGTTCGAGCGGTCCTGCGGGGTCGTGTCGCCCCAGGCCTCGAACGCGGCCTCGGCGGCGGCGTACGCGCGGTCGACGTCCTCCTGGCCCGACAGGGGCGCGGCGGCGTAGACCTCTCCGGTCGTGGGGTCGATGACGTCGTAGGTCTCGCCCGACACCGAGTCGACGAGCTCACCGTTGACGACGTTCTTGAAGGTCTGGTCGGCCATGGCGGGGAGCCTAGTGAGATGACAACGGAATCTGTAGCCCCTGGCGCAGGTCGGTCACGGATTTCGTTGCTGGTGGACCTGTTCACCATCGATCCAGGTGCTGAGGACCCGGGTCGCGCCGATCTCGGCGGCGGGGGCCGCGAACGGGTCGCGGTCGAGCACCACGAGGTCGGCGGCCGCGCCGGGGGCGACGACACCGGCCCCGTCGAGGCGGTCGCGGTGGTTGATCCACGCGCTGCCCGAGGTGTAGGCCGCGAACGCCGTCTCGAGGGCGAGGGCCTGCTCCGGGAGGAAGGCCACGACGTCGCCGCCGGGGCCGGCCGGCCCGTCCTCGCCGTGCGCCCAGCGGTTGACGGCCACGTGGATCGCCTGCAGGGGGTCGGGGGTGCTGACCGGCCAGTCGGAGCCGGCGACCAGGCGCGCGCCCGCGCGGTGCAGGTCACCGAACGGGTACTGCCAGCGCGAGCGCTCCTCCCCCAGGAACGGCAGCGTCAGCTCGACCATCTGCTCGTCGAGGCAGGCCCACAGCGCCTGCACGTTGGCCGCGACGCCGAGCGCGGCGAAGCGGCGGACGTCGTCGGGGTGCACGACCTGGAGGTGGGCGAGGTGGTGGCGGCGCTCGGCGCGGGTGGCGGGGTCGGTGGCCTCGAAGGCGTCGAGGGCCTCGCGGACCCCGCGGTCGCCGATCGCGTGCACGTGCACCTGGAAGCCGGCCGCGTCCAGGGCGGCGACGGCCGCGCGGAGCTCGGCCGGGCTGAGGAACGAGTGGCCGGTGTTGTCGGTGGCGTGGCCGCACCGGTCGAGGTACGGCGCGCCCAGGGCCGCCGTGCCGTTCTCGGCGACGCCGTCCTGCATGATCTTGACGCTGGTGGCGCGGAACCGGCCGCCGGACATCGCCTCGCGGCGCGCGACCAGGTCGGCGACCTGCTCGACGCCGCGCTGCCGCTCCCACCAGAGCGCCCCGACGACGTCGGAGCGGAGGTCGCCGCTCGCGGCCGCGGCGGTGTAGGTCGCCGAGGTGTCGTCCATGCCGGAGTAGGCGCCGACGATGGCGTCCTGCCAGCCGGTGACGCCGAGGGAGTGCAGGTAGGCCTGGCCGCTCATCAGGGCCGCGAGGTAGTCGGCGTCCGTCGAGGGCGGGAGGTGGCGCGAGACCAGCGCGGTGGCGCCCTCGTGCAGGGTCCCGGTCGGACGACCCTCGGCGTCGCGCTCGATCCGTCCGTCGGCGGGGTCGGGGGTGTGCCGGTCGATCCCCGCGACCTCGAGCGCCCGCGAGTTCACCCAGGCGCCGTGGTGGTCGCGGTTGGGCAGGAAGACGGGGCGGTCGGGCACGACGGCGTCGAGGTCGACTGCGGTCGGGGTGCCACCCGGGAAGGCCGGCATCGCCCAGCCGCCGCCGAGGATCCACGGCTCGCCGGGGTGCGCGGCGGCGTACGCGGCCACCGCGGCGACGTACTCCTCGCGGGTGTCGAGACCGGACAGGTCGCAGCGCATCCGCTCGAGCCCACCCTGGACGGGGTGGACGTGGGCGTCGACGAATCCCGGGGCGAGGAGGGCTCCGGCGAGGTCGACGACGTCGGCGCGCGCCGGGGATCCCGCCCCGGTCCCCGCGCCGCCGACGGCGACCACGCGGCCGGCGTCGACCAGCACGTCGTGACCGGGACCGCGGTAGCGGTGGCCGTCGAACAGGGCGGCGTTGCGGAAGAGCGTCGTCACGGCGACGAGTCTGGCACGACGGAATCCGCAGTCGGAGGTGCCGCCGACCACTGATTCACTTGCAGAAGCGGTCCGCGACCCTCAGGATGGTTACATGGACGCCGCCGAGCTGCAGCACGCCGCGAAGAACAACCTCTGGATGCACTTCACCCGCCACGACACCTACGGCGGTCCCGACGGGGCCGACGTACCGGTGATCGTGCGGGGCGAGGGCGCCTACATCTTCGACGACAAGGGCAAGCGCTACCTCGACGCGCTCGCCGGCCTGTTCGTCTCCCAGCTCGGCCACGGCCGCACCGAGCTCGCCGAGGCCGGCGCCGCGCAGGCGCGTGAGCTGGCCTTCATGCCGTTGTGGTCCTACGCGCACCCCCCGGCGATCGAGCTGGCCCACAAGGTCGCGCAGGCGGCGCCGGGCGACCTGAACCGGGTCTTCTTCACCAGCGGCGGCGGCGAGGCCGTCGAGACCGCGTGGAAGCTCGCCAAGAACTACTTCAAGCTCACCGGCCGGCCGATGAAGCACAAGGTCATCAGCCGCGCGATCGCCTACCACGGCACCACCCAGGGTGCGCTCTCGATCACCGGGCTCCCGCTGCTCAAGCAGCAGTTCGAGCCGCTGGTGCCCTCGACGTTCCGGGTGCCCAACACCAACATCTACCGCGCCCCGATCCACGGCGACGACCCGGAGGCCTTCGGCCGCTGGGCCGCCGACCAGATCGCGGTCGCCATCGAGAACGAGGGCCCCGACACGGTCGCCGCGGTCTTCCTCGAGCCGGTCCAGAACGCCGGCGGCTGCTTCCCGCCGCCCCCCGGCTACTTCCAGCGGGTGCGCGAGATCTGCGACGAGTACGACGTCCTCCTGGTCTCCGACGAGGTCATCTGCGCCTTCGGTCGCCTCGGCCACCTCTTCGGCGCCGAGCGCTACGGCTACCAGCCCGACATGATCACCTGCGCCAAGGGCATCACCTCCGGCTACGCCCCCCTCGGCGCGATGATCGCCAGCGACCGGCTGATGGAGCCGTTCCTGCAGGGCGGCGAGATGTTCGCCCACGGCTACACCTTCGGCGGACACCCGGTCTCGACCGCGGTCGGCCTGCGCAACCTCCAGCTGTTCGAGGAGGAGAAGGTGCTCGAGAACGTCCGCGACAACGAGGGCGCCTTCCGCGCCACCCTCGAGAAGCTCAAGGACCTCCCGATCGTCGGCGACGTCCGCGGCGACGGGTACTTCTACGGCATCGAGCTCGTCAAGGACAAGGACACCAAGGAGACCTTCAGCGCCGAGGAGTGCGAGCGCCTGCTCTTCGGTTACGTCTCCAAGCAGCTCTTCGCCGAGGGTCTCTACTGCCGCGCCGACGACCGCGGCGACCCCGTCGTCCAGCTCGCTCCCCCGCTGATCTGCGACCAGACGCACTTCGACGAGATCGAGCAGATCATGCGCACCGTCCTCGAGAAGGCCGGCCAGATGCTCTGAGGACGGACGCAGGAGCGAAGCGACAGCGTGCCGTCCTCGATGGTGGTCGAGCAAGCGGCGCTGCTGAGGAACGAAGCCGCGACCCGCGTGTCGAGACCTCCGCAGCCGGAAGCCCGACGGCACCAGGGACGAGCCGGGTCGAGAGGTCTCGACTCGCCGTGACTCCGTCCCCGCGGCTCGACCACCGGAGCCGCGGCGGTCGCGGCGCCAGGGACGAGCCGGGTCGAGAGGTCTCGACTCGCCGTGACTCCGTCCCCGCGGCTCGACCACCGGAGGCACGGCGCGATCAACCCGGGCCAGTCGAGGGCGCGCAGCTACAGGTCGCGGCACCAGGGACGAGCCGGGTCGAGCGGGTCTCGACTCGCGGTGACTCCGTCCCCGCGGCTCGACCACCGGAGCCGCGGCGGTCGCGGCACCAGGGACGAGCCGGGTCGAGCGGGTCTCGACTCGCGGTGACTCCGTCCCCGCGGCTCGACCACCGGAGGCACGCCGCGATCAGCCGGCGAAGCCCAGCCCGGCCACGGGAGGCGCGGCGTGATCAGCTGTCGAAGCCCAGGCCGGCCCGGTCGAGGGCGCGCAGCCACAGGTTGCGGCGGCCGCCGTTGCGGTCGGCGCGGTCCATCGACCAGCGCGTCAGGTTGATGCCGACGGCGCGGGCCGGCTCGGGGGGGAAGGGCAGCGGCTTGCTGCGCACCATCTCCAGCTCGGTGCGCTCGGTGGGCTCGCCGGCGAGCAGGTCGAGGACGACGTCCGCGCCGAAGCGGGTCGCGGCGACGCCGAGGCCGGTGTAGCCGAGGGCGTAGGCGGCCCGGCCCCCGAACGCCGTCCCGTAGAACGCCGTGAAGCGGGTGCAGGTGTCGATCACGCCGCCCCAGCGGTGGCTGAACCGCAGCCCCTCGAGCTGCGGGAAGGTCTCGAAGAAGTGCTCGGCCAGGACGCCGTGGGTGCGGTCGGACTGCTCGAGCGAGCGGTCGATGCGCGAGCCGTAGTGGTAGACCGCGTCGTAGCCGCCCCAGAGGATCCGGTGGTCGCGGGTCTGCCGGTAGTAGTGGAACTGGTTCGCGCTGTCGCCGACGCCCTCGCGCCCGGCCCAGCCGATCGCCGCCCGCTGCTGCGCCGACAGCGGTTCGGTCATCAGCACGTGGTCGTAGACGGGCACGCTCATCAGCCGGAGCCGGCGCAGCAGCGGACGGAACGCGTTCGTGGCCAGCGCGACCTGGCGCGCGCGCACCGAGCCCGTGGCAGTCCGCGCGACGACGCCGCCACCGACGCGGCCGTCGTCCCGGTCGAGCGAGCGCACCACCGTGCCCTCGTGGATCCTGGCGCCCAGGTCGAGGCAGGCCTGCCGCAGCCCCCAGGCGAGCCGCGCCGGCTCGACGAGCGCGCACCCGGCGCGGTCGAGGAGTCCACCGAGGTAGGTCGGGGAGTCGACGTGAGCGCGGACGCCGGCGGCGTCGAGCAGCTCGACGTCGTGCCCGGCGGCGCTCATCGCCCGCGCGGCCGCGGCGAGCTCCTCGACCTGGTGCGGCCGGGCGGCCACCGCCAGCTCGCCGGTCTCCTCCCACCCGCAGTCGATGCCGTGGCGCGCGACGGTCTCGCCGATCCCCCGCAGGTTCTCGGCGCCCAGCCGGTCCAGCTGGGCGAGCTCGTCGGGCCAGCGCTCCAGCCCGTTGCCGAAGCCGTGGGTCAGCGACGCCGCCGCGAAGCCGCCGTTGCGGCCGCTCGCCTCGTTGCCGCACCGGCCCGCCTCGAGCACCACGATTGATCGGCCCGGCTCGCGCTCCAGCGCCCGCAACGCGGTCCAGAGGCCGCCGTACCCGCCGCCGACGACGAGCAGGTCGGCCTCCACGTCGCCGACGAGGCCCGGGAGCGGCTCGGGTCGGTCGGGGTCGTCGAGCCAGAAGACCGACCGCTCGGCGGCCGCCAGTGCCCGGGCTGCACCCACGACGGCCTACGCGGCCTGGCGCCGGGCGCGGGACTGACCGATCAGCACGATCGCCAGCGAGATCACGATCATCACCGTGCCGACGACGTTGATCTGCATCGGGACGGACCGCCGGCTGACGCCCCAGACGTACATGGGGAACGTGGTGGTGTTGCCGGAGTTGAGGTTGGTGACGATGAAGTCGTCGAAGGACAGCGAGAACGACAGCATGGCCGCGCCGAGGATGCCGGGGAAGACCAGCGGGAAGGTGATCTTCCAGAAGGTCTGCGCCGGGGTCGCGTAGAGGTCCATCGCCGCCTGCTCGAGGGCGTCGTCCATGCCGGCGAGGCGGGCCCGCACCGTGACGACCACGAAGGACAGGCAGAACATCACGTGGGCGATGAAGATCGTCCAGAAGCCGAGCTGGCCGGCCAGGCCGGCCGCCACGAACATCGCGAGCAGCGAGGAGCCGAGCACGATCTCGGGCGCCGCCATCGGCATGAAGATCAGCAGGTTGCTCGTCGAGCGGCCCTTGAACTGGTGCCGCACCAGGGCGAACGCCGCCAGCGTGCCGAGCAGGGTCGCGAGCAGGGTCGCGAGCAGTCCGATCTCGATGCTGCGACCGAGCGCGCTGCACATGCTCGGGTCCTCGCAGGGGTTCAGCCAGTTGTCGAGGGTGAAGCCGTTGAACTCGTAGATCTTCGACTGCTCGCTGATCGGCTCGTTGAAGCTCATCAGCACCACGACGGCGATCGGCACGAACGTGTAGGCGAGGACGAGGATGCCGAGGATCAGCACGACGTGCTCGCGCAGCCACGCGAACGGGCTGCGGCGCGGCGGCTTCGCGGCCGGCCGGCGCCCGGTCGACCCCGTCGACCCGGTGGCCTGGACGGCGCTCACAGCAGCTCCTCCGTGCCGGCGCGGCGGACGTAGACCAGCACCATCGCCAGGATCATCGTCATCAGGATCACCGACAGCGCACCGGCCGCCGGGTAGTCGTTGGCGTCGGTGAACAGGCTCTGGACGACGTTGCCGATCATCCGGGTGTTGGTGTTGCCCAGCAGCTCGGCGTTGATGAAGTCGCCGACGGCCGGGATGAAGGTCAGCAGCGTCCCGGACACGACGCCGGGCAGCGACAGCGGCCAGGTGACCTTGAAGAACGACACGACCGGGTTGCCGTACAGGTCGCGGGAGGCCTCGATGAGCCGGTAGTCCATCTTGTCGAGGCTGGCGAACAGCGGGAGCACCATGAACGGCAGGAAGTTGTAGGTCAGGCCGGCCACCACCGCGAACGGCGTCGCGAGCAGCCGGCCGTCGTCGCCGAGGACCTGGAGGAGCTGCAGGGTGTTGACGATGAAGCCGTCGTCGGCCAGCAGCAGCTTCCACGACAGGGTGCGGACCAGGAAGCTGGTGAGGAACGGCGCGATCACCAGGACCAGCATCAACGTCTTGTATCGCCCGGACTTGAACGCGATCGCGTAGGCGAGCACGTAGCCGAGCACGAGGCAGAAGAAGGTCGCGATGGCGCCGTACAGCAGGGAGCGGAGCAGCGGCTGCCAGTAGGCCTCGACGACGTCGACGTAGTTCCCGAACGCGTAGGTCATCTGGTAGCCGCGGAAGTCGGAGCCGGTCGGGTCGTAGAGGCTCGTGGCGATCAGGGAGTAGAACGGGAAGGCGAAGAAGACCAGCAGCCACAGGGCGCCGGGGATGATGAGCAGGTAGCCGGTGCGCCCCCGCCGGCGCACCGTCTCAGCCATCCGCGCCGACCTTGTCGGCGCCGGCCGAGGCGTCCTGCGCGTGGTCGAGCAGGAACGCGTACTCCGGGCGCCACGACAGCTCGACGGCGTCGCCCTTGCGGAAGATCGTGACCCGCCCGGTGTTCTGCTGGAAGACCTGCAGCTCCTGGCCCCACGGCATCCTGACGAGGTACTGGGTGCTGACGCCGAAGAAGCTGACGTCGGTGACGATGCCGCCCGGGATCGTGTTGCCGGGCGCGTCGAGCGCCTCGCCCGGCGCCCCGATCAGCACCTTCTCGGGCCGGATGCCGATCCACCCGCGCTCGCTCGCGGTGTGGGACCGGCCGGCCGGCACCGACACCGGCGTCCCGTGCATGTCCATCGTGACGACGTCGCCGGAGCGGCCCACGACGGTGCCGTCGATGAGGTTGGACTGGCCGAGGAAGTTGGCGACGAACGTGCTCCGGGGGTTCTCGTACAGGTCGGCCGGCGCGCCCATCTGCTCGATGACGCCCTTGTTCATCACCGCGACGGTGTCGGCCATCGTCATGGCCTCCTCCTGGTCGTGGGTGACGTGGATGAAGGTGAGCCCGACCTCGGTCTGGATCCGCTTGAGCTCGATCTGCATGCTGCGGCGCAGCTTGAGGTCGAGCGCGCCGAGCGGCTCGTCGAGCAGCAGCACCTCGGGCTTGTTGATCAGCGCACGGGCCAGCGCGACGCGCTGCTGCTGGCCACCGGAGAGCTGCGCGGGGCGCTTGCGCGCCTGCGGTCCGAGCTCGACGAGGTCGAGCATCTCCTTGACCTCGGACTCGACGTTCTTCTGCTTGCGGCGCCGCAGACCGAAGGCGACGTTCTCGAAGATGTCGAGGTGCGGGAAGAGGGCGTAGCTCTGGAAGACCGTGTTGACCGGCCGCTGGTACGGCTTGGTCGCGGTGATGTCGTCGCCGGCCAGCAGGATCGTGCCGGACGTCGGCGTCTCGAGGCCGGCGACCATCCGCAGCGTCGTCGTCTTCCCGCACCCGGACGGACCCAGAAGCGCGAAGAACGAGCCCCGCGGGACGTCGAGGTCGAGGTCGTCGACCGCGGTGAACGTCGCGAACGACTTCGTCAGCGCCCGCAGCCGGAGGCCGTCGTACGTCGTGTGGTCGTCCTTGCCGAGGGTCGTCGAGCCTCCGGTGCGCTCCACCGCCTGCTTGTCAGCCGCCTGTGACACTGGCCCAGTCCCTCTCGTAGTCGATGCTCTGCCGGTCGTCGAGCGGCATGAAGTCGAACGTCGTCGCCAACATCTCCTCGTCGGGGAAGATGAGCGTGTTGTCGACCAGGGAGGGATCGACCTTCTCCATCGCCTCCTGGGCCCCCTGGACCGGGCAGATGTAGTTGACCCAGGCGGCGAGCTTGGCCGCGACCTCGGGCTGGTAGTAGTAGTCGATCCAGGCCTCGGCGTTCTCCTGGTGCACCGCCTGGTTCGGGACCATCATGTTGTCGCTCCACAGCGACAACCCCTCCTCGGGGACGACGAAGCGGATGTCGGGGTTCTCCGCGGCGACCGCGATCACGTCGCCGGACCAGGCCTCGCAGGCCACGATGTTGCCGGCGGCCAGGTCGTTCATGTAGTCGTTGCCGATGAACGAGCGGATCTGCCCGCTCGCGACGACCCCGCGGAGGTTCTCGATCGAGTTCTCCCACTGGTCCTGGGTGAAGTCGTCGGGGTCGGCGCCCTCGACCCGGAGCATGAACGCCATGGTGTCGCGCATCTCGCTGAGCAGCGTGACGCGGCCCTTGAGGTCGGAGCGGGTCAGCAGCTCGGTGAACGATCCCACCTCGTCGACCTTGGCCGCGTTGTAGGCGATGCCGGTCAGGCCCGACTGCCAGGGGGCGTGGTAGCTCAGGTCGGGGTCCCACTGGACGCCCTGCAACGGCTTGATGAGGTTCGCGCGGAGGTTGGGCACCCGGTCCTTGTCGAGCGGCTGGATCCAGCCGAGGGAGATCATCCGGGCCGCCATCCAGTCGGTCAGGATGATCATGTCGCGGTCGATCGGCTCGCAGGACCCGAGCTGGTTGCGGACCTTGGCGTAGAACTCGGCGTTGTCGCCGATGTCGTCGGTGTAGCTCACCTCGATGCCGGTCTGCTCCTCGAAGACGGAGATCGTCGAGGTCTTCTTCCGCGGCGGGTCCATGTAGCCCGGCCAGTTCGAGACGATCAGCTCCTTCGCGGACGACGAGACGTCGGAGGCCCGGCACTGCAGGGGGTCCTGCTGGGCGCCGGCGGCCCCGAAGAACGGCAGCTTCAGCGCGGCGCCCGCGACACCCAGCGCAGCGACTCCGCCACCGGCCTGCAGCAGGCGCCGCCGGGTGAGAGCACCACGGCCACTCTGCGGACCCACGGATGGACCTGACGGCATCCGACCCCCTCATGTCGACTCGCCCGGATCGTGCCACGCCGCGGGGGGCACGACAAGGGATTCGGTCGACCGGAAACACGATGGCAACGAAATCCGTTGTTTCGACGCGAGCTCGCCGACCGGGCCGGGGGGGTGTCTCCGGCGGCTCGGCATGGGTACCTTTCCGCCATGACGCGCTCCCCCTCCGCCCCCCTCGACGAGGTCTCGAAGGCGATCATCGAGCAGCTGCAGCAGGACGGGCGCCGCTCCTACGCCGCCATCGGCAAGGTGGTCGGGCTGTCCGAGGCGGCCGTGCGCCAGCGCGTCCAGCGCCTGGTCGACGGCGGCACGATGCAGATCGTCGCCGTCACCGACCCGATGCAGCTGGGTTTCGCCCGCCAGGCCATGATCGGCGTCACCGCCACCGGCCCGCTCGACCCGGTGGCCGCCGCCCTCGCCGCCCTCGACGAGGTCGACTACGTCGTGGTCACCGCCGGTCGCTACGACCTCCTCGCCGAGATCGTCTGCGAGAGCGACGACCGGCTCCTCGAGCTGATCTCGGAGAAGATCCGCACCATCGCGGGCGTCGCGACCACCGAGACGTTCATGTACCTGCGCCTGCAGAAGCAGTCCTACTCCTGGGGCGTCGTCCGGTGATTGTCCGCCACCCCCTTTTCGTGATATAAGTTTACTAACTTACATTACTTAAAGGAGGAGGCGACGTGAGCGCTCCCGCCCGTCCCGTCACCGCCGCCCAGGTCACCGACGCCGTCCTCGCCGGATCCTGGGTCATCGACCTGCGCGCCCGCGGCGCCTTCGCGGCGGCCCACGTGCCCGGCACCGTGAGCATCGAGTACGACGACCGGTTCGCGACGCACGTCGGGTGGCTGGTGCCGTGGGGCGACGACATCGTCCTGCTGACCGACACCCCCGAGGTCCTCGAGCCGGCCCTGCGCCAGCTGGCCGAGCTCGGGATCGACGACGTCGGGACCCACCTGCTCGAGGCCGACGAGGCCACTGCGGCACCCGGGACCTCCGCGCTGTCCGCGCAGTACCGGCGCGCCGACTGGGCGGCGTACCGGGACGCGAGCCGGATCGGCGCGGTCACCCGGCGCCGGCCGGTCGTGGTCGACGTCCGACAGCTCGACGAGTGGCGCGACGGACACCTGCCCGGTGCCCTGCACGTGCCGCTGCACGAGCTCGAGCAGAGCATCCGCCGGCTGCCGCCCGGCGAGCTGTGGGTCTACTGCCGCTCGGGCTACCGCGCCGGCATCGCGGCCAGCCTGCTGCACCGGGCCGGCCGCCAGGTGGTCCACCTCGACGACCGCTGGGACCGCGTCGGCGAGCTGCACATCGAGGTCGTCCCCGCCGCCGCCTGACCCCGCGCTGACCCGTCACCTATAGGTGACGGGTCAGCGACCGCACGACGCCGACCCGTCACCCATAGGTGACGGGTCGGCGTCGTAAACGGGTTGCGCGGTCGCGGGGGGTGGCCCCACCATGGGCTGCGAGCTCGTCGGAGTCGTCCAGGCGGCCGAGAGTGCCATCGAGAAGGAGCGTGACATGTCCACGACTGTCCTCGGTCTGCCCTGCGACCACCTCCCTCTTCTCGAAACGAGCACCGCTACCCATGACCTCCCAGGACTTCACTCCTGACGCACCGCTCCACCCCGACTTCACCCTCGACTGGACGACGTACGACGACGTCGACGACTCCCGTCAACGCTGGTCCACCTGGTTCGACGTCGAGCCGCTCTCCCGTGGGCCCGAGCCCCGACCCGACTGGGTGGTGACCTCGCGCGGCGCGGTCGACACCGAGCTCGGCATCCTCAAGACCGGCAAGGAGGGCGACGTCTTCCTCGTCGAGCGGGCCGACCCGCTCGACCCCGACGGCGGCGTCGTGATGGCCGCCAAGCGCTACCGCTCCTCCGAGCACCGCACCTTCCACCGCTCCGCCTCCTACACCGAGGGACGCTCGATGAAGCGCTCGCGCGACGAGCGCGCGGTCAAGCGCAAGTCGACCTTCGGCAAGCAGGTCGCGGCCGGCGAGTGGGCGGTCTCGGAGTGGGAGGCCCTCAAGCGCTGCTGGGCGATCGGCGTGCCGGTCCCCTACCCCGTGCAGATCGACGGCACCGAGATCCTGATGGAGTGGATCACCGTCGACGGCGAGACGGCGCCCCGGCTGGCCCAGACCCGGCCGGACCTCGACCTGCTGGGGTCGTATTACGACCAGCTGCGCGACGCGATGGCCACGATGGTCCAGGCCGGGCTCGTGCACGGCGACCTGTCGGCGTACAACATCCTCGCCGCCGGCGAGCGGCTGGTGATCATCGACCTGCCCCAGATCGTCGACCTCGTCGGCAACGTCAACGGCATGGACTTCCTGCTGCGCGACTGCACGAACATGTGCACGTGGTTCCGGCAGAAGGGCCTCGAGGACGCCGACGAGCACGAGCTGTTCGGGGAGCTCCTGGCGCACGCCTTCTGAGCCGGGCAGCTCCCTCGCCCGTGGATCTTATCGAAGATCGATGTTATCGTTCTTCGACAAGCCCGCCGACGAGGGAGCCACCCGTGAAGATGCCCGTGTTCGACCGCTGGGACTTCCTGGCGACGCAGATCGTCATCATCGGTGCCGGTGCGCTCACGGCCCTGGTGACGGTGGTCCGACCGCTCCTCGCGTGGATCGGCGGGCACGCCCTGGAGTGGGACCTCACGACCGAGGACGTCGGCCGCGCGCCCGAGGGCCTCCTGGCCCGCGACGGCGTGACGGTCCGCGGTGTCGAGGGCGTGCACGTCGAGGTCGCCGACGCGAGCACCGCCACCTGGCTGGCGAGCCTGCTCCCGGGGGTCCTCGTGTCGGTCACGGCCCTCGTGGTGGCGCTCCTGGCCGTGCGGGTGCTGCGGGGGATCCAGGCGGGACGACCCTTCACGCCGTCGAACGTGACCGCGCTGCGGTCGATCTCGATGACGGCGCTGGTGGGGGTGGTCCTCCACGTCCTCGCCACGAGCCTCGCCGACCACCAGGTCCGGGCCGCGGCGCTGGTCGACCGGGACGACGTCACGTTGTTCTGGGGCGAGGTCCCCTTCACCCTGCTCGGCGCCCTGCTCGTCGTGGGCGCGCTGGCGCACGCGTTCGACCGCGGTCTCCGGCTCGAGCAGGACGTCGAGGGGCTGGTCTGATGCCGGTCGAGGAACCGCACCGCGTCGTCTGCCACCTCGACCGGCTGCTCGCCGAGCGCGGGCTCACCGTCACCGCGCTCGCCGAGCAGATCGGCGTCACCAACGTGAACCTGAGCGTGCTGAAGAACCAGCGGGCCAGGGCGATGCGGTTCTCGACGCTGACCGCGATCTGCGACGCGCTCGACTGCCAGCCCGGTGACCTGTTCTCGGTCGCCGCCGCCGGCTCCCCTCCCCGGTAGGTTCGCCGCGTGAGGCACACCCACGGACGCGTCGTCCACGTCGAGTCCCTGGCCGAGGTCGAGCGACGCCTGGCCGCGGGGGCGAGCCGGATCGGCTCCTGGCGGGTGCACCACCTCGACCTCACCGAGCACGGCGCGCGACTGCTGTCGTGCCGGGTCGCCGGGGCGGCGTTCCTCGGCTGCACCTTCGCCCCGGGCGACGACGACGCGCTGGCCGCCGCAGGGGCGCTCGTGCTGCCGGTCGTCGGCTCGACCCCGCTCGACGTCTACCGGCCCCGGCTCTACTCCCCCGACGAGCTCTACGACCGGACGCCGTACCTGCGCACGCTCGACGCCCGCGCCTACGCCTGGGCCCAGCGGGTGCCCGGGCGCGACGACACGCTCGCCGCCGCGCTGCACGACCACGCCGTCGGTGAGGCGCTCGACTCGTGGGTGTCCGGACGCCGGGTGGTCGGGGTGATGGGCGGCCACGCGATGCAGCGTGGCGACGCCGGCTACGCGGACGCCGTCCGGCTCGGCTGGCTGCTCGGTCGCGACGCCGTGGTCGCGACCGGCGGCGGGCCGGGCGCGATGGAGGCCGCCAACCTCGGCGGCCGGCTCGCGGGCCAGGACGACGCCGCCGTCCGCGCGGCGCTCGACGTGCTGGCACCGGTGCCGTCGTTCCGGCCCTCGATCGACGACTGGGTCCGGACCGCCCGCGAGGCCGTCGCCGACCTGCCCGCGCGCGACGGCCTCGGCGTCCCGACGTGGCACTACGGCCACGAGCCGCCGAACCTGTTCGCCACCGCGATCGCGAAGTACGTCGACAACGCGACCCGCGAGGCCGTGCTCCTCGAGGTGTGCACCGCCGGCATCGTGTTCCTGCCGGGTGCGGCCGGCACCGTCCAGGAGGTCTTCCAGGACGCCTGCGAGAACTACTACGCCGACGAGTCCTCGGTCGCGCCGATGGTGCTGGTGGACCGGGCGCACTGGACCGACACCCTGCCGGCCTGGCCGCTGCTGCGGTCCCTGGCCCGCGGCCGCGCGATGGAGCAGCACGTGCACCTCGTCGACACCGTCGAGGAGGCGGCGGCGATCGTCGCCGGTCCCTGACGCGGTGCCGGGCTTCCCGGGCAGCCCTGGGCGGCCCGGGGCGTCCTAGGGCGTCCTAGGCGGCCCGACGCCCGGCGCGGACGTCGATGACGTCGCGGTAGTGCCCGAGCAGGGCGTCGTTGACCGACGTCCACGAGCGGCCCGCGACGGAGCGCCGGGCGGCCAGCGCCATCCGGCGACGCAGCAGCGGGTGCGAGGCGAGCACGTCGACGTACGTCGCGAGGTCGGTCGCGTCGCCGGGGCGGTAGAGGAAGCCGGCCTCCCCGTCGGCGACGACGTCGATCGGACCACCGGCCCGGGGCGCGACGACCGGCACGCCGGAGGCCAGCGCCTCCTGCGCGGACTGGCAGTACGTCTCGTGCCGTCCGGTGTGCACGAACACGTCGAGGGCGGCGTACGTCGCGGCGAGCTCGTCGCCGTGCAGGACGCCGAGGAGCTGCGCCCCGGGAAGCACCGATCGGAGCCGCTGCTCCTCGGGACCTCCGCCGACCACCACCAGTGCGTAGCGGGGGTCCTCGGCGAGCCCCGCCAGGAGCTCGAGCTCCTTCTCGGGGGCGAGCCGCCCGACGTACCCCACCAGGAGCGCGTCGGGCCGGTCGCCGAGCAGCCGGACCCGCAACGCGGGGTCGCGACGGCCGGGGTGGAACTGCTCCAGGTCCACCCCGCGCGGCCAGAGCGCCGTGCCGGGGACGTCGAGCGCGGCCAGCTGGGCCAGGCTCGCCGTCGACGGCGCCAGGGTCCGGTCGACGCGGGTGTGGATCCGGCGGGTCAGCCGGGCCGCCGCCCGGGCGCCGCCCGGCACGTCGTAGCGCTCGGCGAACCCGACGAGGTCGGTCTGGTAGATCGCGACCGTCGGGATGCCGAGCTCGCCGGCGGCCCTCGCCGCTTGGTGGCCGAGGGTGGCCGGCGAGGCGATGTGGACGACGTCCGGGCGGAAGCGCAGCATCACCGCGCGCAACCGGGCCGTGGTCTCGAGCCCGATCTTGAAGTCCCGGTAGAACGGGAGGTGGGCTCCGCGTGCGTGCCGCACCGGGAACCCGGCGTAGGTGTCGGGCCCGGTCGGGGCGACCAGCTCGGCGTGGTGCCCGGTGGCGGCGAGGTGCTCGAGCACCCGGCGCACCGAGTTGGTGACCCCGTTGACCTGCGGGAGGAACGACTCGCTGACGATCAGGACGCGGAGCGCATCGGTCATGTCCGTGACGCTAGGGATCCCCCGGCAACGCACGACGAGAACGGCGTGGCCGGTGCGTGAACAGCGTCAGACCGGCAGGACGTACGAGCGCTCGCGTCCGAAGACCGCGAAGCCGGCGCGGCGCAGGATCGGCCCCGAGGTCTCGACGCGTCCCTTGACCAGCGCCATCGACGCGCCCCGCGTCCGGGCCAGGTCGAGGCGCGCGGCGAGGACGGCGCGGTAGACCCCGCGGCCGCGTGCGTCGGGGACCACGCCACCGCCCCAGAGTCGCGCGACGTCGTGGCCGCCCGCGCCGGCGAACGTCAGGCCGCCCGACCCGACGGCCCGGTCCTCGAGGTAGGCGACGGCGGTGCTGGCCCGGCCCGCCCCGTGGTCGGCCGCCGCCTGCGCGGCGAGCTCGCCGACCCGCTCGTCGGAGGGGAGGCTGCCCTCCTCGAACGCCGCGATCGCGACCCGCAGGGCGTCGCGGGTGGTGGCCTCGTCGGCCTGCCACCGCACCTCGACGTCCCTCGGCACGTCCAGGCCGGGGAGGTCGGGGCCGAGGTCGAGCGCGAACACGTCGAGCGTCTCGGACGTCACCGCGCCCCGGGCGGAGAGCGCGCCCTCGAGCACGGCGGGGGCGTCGAGCCTGACCCAGACGACGAGCTCGTCGAGCTCCCAGGCCCGCACCAGCGCCAGCGCCTCGTCGAGGACGCCGTCGACCGGTGCCGAGCCGGCGACCCACAGCAGGTTCGGCGGTGCCCCGAAGTAGTCCGGCCACCGCACCAGCAGCAGCCGGTCGCTGCGGACGACGTCCGCGTCGTCGGGGTACCACGACCACGCGGCCGACTCCGCGGCGACGCGGGCCGGGGTGACTGCGGGACTCACGCCTCGGTGGCGGCCAGCTGTCCGCAGGCCGCGTCGATGTCACTGCCGCGGGTGTCACGGATGGTGGTGGAGATCCCCTTGGCCTCCAGTCGACGCACGAACTCGTCCATGTCGTGGTCGAAGGACCGGGTGAACCTCGACCCGGGCACCTCGTTCAGCGGGATCAGGTTCACGTGCACCCAGCCCCAGTCGCCCCGCGCCTGGAGGACGTCGCCGAGCAGGTCGGCGCGCCAGGCCTGGTCGTTGATGCCGCGCATCATGGCGTACTCGATGGAGACCCGGCGCTTGGTGACCTGGGCGTAGTTCCAGGCGGCGTCGACGGTCTCGTCGACCGAGTAGCGGGTGTTGATCGGGACCAGGTCGTTGCGCAGCTCGTCGTCGGGCGCGTGCAGGCTCAGCGCGAGGGTGACGGGGATGCCCTCGTCGGCCAGCTGCAGCATCCGCGGCACCAGGCCGACGGTCGAGACGGTGATGTTGCGCGCCGACATGCCGAGGCCGTCGGGCGTGGGGTCGGTCAGGCGCCGGACCGTGCCGATGACGGCCTTGTAGTTGGCCAGCGGCTCGCCCATGCCCATGAAGACGACGTTCGAGACGCGTCCCGGCCCGCCGGGGACCTCGCCGCGGGTCATCGACCGGGCACCGGCGACGACCTGCTCGACGATCTCCGCGGTCGACATGTTGCGCTGCAGGCCGCCCTGGCCGGTGGCGCAGAACGGGCACGCCATCCCGCAGCCGGCCTGGCTCGACACGCACACCGTGGCGCGGTCGGGGTAGCGCATCAGCACCGACTCGACCAGGGCGCCGTCGAAGAGCCGCCACAGCGTCTTGCGGGTGGTCCCCTTGTCGGCCTCCATGGTGCGCAGCGGCGTCATCAGGCTCGGCAGCAGCGTGCTGACGAGCTCGTCGCGCTGGCCGGCCGGGAGGTCCGTCATCTCGGCGGGGTCGTCGACCAGCCGTGAGAAGTAGTGCGTCGAGAGCTGCTTGGCGCGGAACCCCGGCAGGCCGTGCTCCTCGAGGAGCGCCTTGCGCTCGGGCGCGGTGAGGTCGGCGAGGTGCCGCGGCGGCTTCCGGCGCCCGCGCGGCTCGTCGAAGACCAGCTTCAGCGACGTCGCGCCCTCGGGCGCCGTCGGGCTGTCGGTGGGTGCGGGGTTGTCGGCCATAGGAGACCGATTCTCCCACCCCGCCGCAGTGGGACCCAAACGTCGATCCCCGGAGGTCGAGCAAGCGAGCTCCAGCGAGCGCCGACGGAACCGCAGGCCCTCAGCTCGTGAGCGGGACGACGTCGGCCGCACCGAGCCGGGCGGCGTCGGCGGTGGCGTCGTCGGGCATCTGCTGGCTCTCGAGCTCGGCCTCGACCCGCTTGACGTAGTGCTCGATCTCGAGGGCGCGCTGCTCGTCGCTCCAGCCCAGCAGCGGGCCGGCCAGGTCGGCGACCTCCTCGACCGCGCGGACACCGCGGTCGAAGGTCTCGATCGAGAGCCGGGTGCGCCGGGTGAGGATGTCGTCGAGGTGGCGCGCTCCCTCGTGGGAGACGGCGTAGACGACCTCGACCCGCAGGTAGTCGGGAGCGCCCTCGAGCGGCTCGCCCAGCGACGGGTCGGCGGCCACCAGGTCGAGCAGCTCGTGGATCAGCGATCCGTAGCGGCCGAGCAGGTGGTCGATCCACACCTCGTGCAGGCGCGAGGACTCCGCGAGCAGGTGCCGGGCGTTCTTCGCGGCCTGGAAGCCCTCGGCGCCGAGCAGCGGGATCTTCGCGGTCACCGACGGCCCGACCGTGCGGTCGAACAGCGCCGACATGCCGTGCACCGCCTCGTCGACGGCGTCCTGGGCCATGATCCGGTACGTCGTGTACTTGCCGCCCGCGACGACGACCAGGCCGGGCGCCGGGTGGCCCACCGCGTGCTCGCGCGACAGCTTCGACGTCGCCTCGGACTCGCCCTCCAGGAGGGGGCGGAGGCCGGCGTACACGCCTTCGACGTCGGAGCGGGTCAGCGGCGTCTCGAGGACGGCGTTCACGTGCTCGAGCAGGTAGTCGATGTCGGCCTGGCTCGCGGCGGGGTGCGCCTTGTCGAGGGTCCAGTCGGTGTCGGTGGTGCCGATGATCCAGTGCCGTCCCCACGGGATGACGAAGAGCACGGACTTCTCGGTGCGCAGGATCAGCCCGACCTCCGAGCGGATCCGGTCCTTGGGCACCACCAGGTGGATGCCCTTGCTGGCCCGGACGTGGAACTGGCCGCGCTGGCCGCCGAGGTCCTGGGTCTCGTCGGTCCACACGCCGGTGGCGTTGACGATCTGCTTGGCGCGGATGGTGACGGTGGTGTCGTTCTCGAGGTCGCGGACCACGGCGCCGGTGACCCGCTCGCCCTCGCGGACCAGCTCGACCACGCGGGCGCGGGAGGCCACCTTCGCGCCGTACGCCGCGGCGGTACGGGCCAGGAACATGGTGTGCCGGGCGTCGTCGACCTGGGCGTCGTAGTACTTCAGCGCGCCGACGAGCGCGTCCTTGCGCAGCGACGGCGCGAGCTTGCGCGCACCGCTGCGGGTCAGGTGCTGGTGCAGCGGGACGCCCGCGCGGCCCGAGACCCGCGACATGACGTCGTAGAGCGCGACGCCCGAACCGGCGTAGAAGCGCTCCCACCAGCGGTGCTGCAGCGGGTAGAGGAAGGCCACCGGGGTCACCAGGTGCGGGGCCAGCTCCTGCAGGAGCAGGCCACGCTCCTTGAGCGCCTCGGCCACGAGCCGGAAGTCGAGCATCTCCAGGTAGCGCAGGCCGCCGTGGACCAGCTTGCTGGAGCGGCTCGACGTCCCCGAGGCGAAGTCACGAGCCTCGACCAGGCCCACCTTCAGGCCGCGGGTGGCGGCGTCCAGCGCGCTGCCCGCGCCGACCACGCCCCCACCGATCACCAGGATGTCGAGCTCCTCGGCCGCCATGGCGCGCAAGGACTCCTCGCGGTACTCGGGCGACAGTGCGACGGACCTCATGGCAGGTGACTTCCTCTCGGGGTGGTTTCTCTCGACGGTACTGCCGGGTGGTGCGGTGACCAGGGCCCGACCGGGTGGGTCGGGCCCTGGTCCGCGCCTCAGTCGACGTCGACCCAGTCGAGCGTGCGCTCGACGGCCTTCTTCCACTGGGCATAACCCTCGGTGCGCTGCTCGTCATTCCACTGCGGCGACCAGCGCTTGGCCTCGTTCCAGTTCTCGCGCAGCTCGTCGGTGTTGTTCCAGAAGCCGACCGCCAGGCCCGCGGCGTACGCCGCACCGAGCGCGGTCGTCTCGGCCACCACCGGGCGGCTGACCTCGACCCCGAGGACGTCGGCCTGGATCTGCATGCACAGCTCGTTGGCGGTGACGCCGCCGTCGACCTTGAGCACCTCGAGCGTGACGCCGGAGTCCTTCTCCATCGCCTCGGCGACGTCGCGGCTCTGGTAGCAGATCGACTCCAGGGTCGCGCGGGCCAGGTGCGCGTTCGTGTTGTAGCGGGAGAGCCCGACGATCGCGCCGCGGGCGTCGGAGCGCCAGTACGGCGCGAACAGGCCCGAGAACGCCGGCACGAAGTAGACGCCGCCGTTGTCGTCGACCTGGCGGGCCAGCGACTCGCTCTGCGCGGCACCGCTGATGATGCCGAGCTGGTCGCGCAGCCACTGGACGGCGGAGCCGGTCACCGCGATCGAGCCCTCGAGGGCGTAGACGACGTCGGCGTCACCGAACTTGTAGCAGACCGTGGTCAGCAGGCCGGCCTTCGAGCGGACCAGCTCGGTGCCGGTGTTGAGCAGCATGAAGTTGCCGGTGCCGTAGGTGTTCTTGGCCTCGCCCGGGGCGAAGCAGACCTGACCGACGGTCGCCGCCTGCTGGTCGCCGAGGATGCCGGTGATCGGGACCTCGCCGCGCAGCGGGCCGTTGGCCCGGGTGGTGCCGTAGGCGTCGGGCTCGCTGGAGGACCGGATCTCGGGGAGCATGGCCTTCGGGATGTCGAAGAGCGCGAGCAGCTCGTCGTCCCACTCCAGGGTCTCCAGGTCCATCAGCATGGTGCGGCTGGCGTTGGTCGGCTCGGTCACGTGGACGCCGCCGTCGGTGCCGCCGGTGAGGTTCCACACCAGCCACGAGTCGGTGTTGCCGAACAGCGCGTCGCCCCGCTCGGCGGCCTCGCGGACACCGTCGACGTTCTCCAGGATCCACTGGATCTTCCCGCCCGAGAAGTACGTCGCGGGCGGCAGCCCGGCCCGCTGCCGGATCAGGTCGCCGTGCCCGTCGCGCTCGAGCTTGCTGGCGATCTTGTCGGTGCGGGTGTCCTGCCACACGATCGCGTTGTAGTAGGGCCGGCCGGTGTTCTTGTCCCACACGACGGTGGTCTCGCGCTGGTTGGTGATCCCGAGGGCGACCAGGTCGCTGGCGTTCAGGTTGGCCTTGCCGAGACCGGTCTGGAGGACCGAGCTGGTGCGCTCCCAGATCTCCACCGGGTCGTGCTCGACCCAGCCGGCCTGCGGCATGATCTGCTCGTGCTCGAGCTGGTGCCGGGCGACCTCGTTGCCGCTGTGGTCGAAGATCATGAAGCGGGTGCTGGTGGTGCCTTGGTCGACTGCTCCGACGTACTGGGCCATGGGTGTCTCCTGTGGTGGTGTGGACGTGAGGTGTCGTGAGGTGGGGGTCGTGCCGAGGCCTCAGGCCTGGACGCCCTTCTCGCCGGCGGTCTCCGGCTCCTCGGCGGGCAGGTGGATCTCGATGAGGTACTTGAACGCCACGCCGCCGATCAGGCCGCCGATCACCGGGGCCACGATCGGCACCCAGAAGTAGACGTCGTTGCTCCCTGCCGCCTCCCACACGTCGTTGCCGTACCCGGTCATCCAGGCGGCGAGCCGGGGGCCGAGGTCACGGGCCGGGTTGATGGCGTAGCCGGCGTTCGCGCCCCAGGCCATGCCGATCGCGACGACGATCATGCCGACGAACCAGGGCGTCAGGTTCGCCATCGGCGGGGCGTTGGTCGCCGTGGTCAGCGCCAGGACGAGGAAGACCAGGATCGCGGTGCCGAGCAGCTGGTCGGCGAACGCGGTGGTGATCGACACGACTGCCTCGCCGTCGGGCGTGGCGCCCGGCGAGGTGAAGAAGATGCCCATCGAGGCCTTGCCGAGGTCGGGGTCGATGGCCTTGATGAAGTCGGCGTAGGTGAAGCGCACGATGATCGCCGCGACGAACGCGCCGGCGAGCTGGGCCAGGGCGTACGGCCCGACCTTGCTCCAGGGGAAGCCGCGGAACGCCGCGAGCGCGATGGTCACGGCGGGGTTGAGGTGGGCTCCGGTGATCTTGCCGGCGGTGTAGATGCCGAGCACGACCCCGAGGCCCCAGGCCCAGCTGATCGAGTCGGCGTCCCCGCGTCCGGCGGCGACGACGGACGCGACGACGCCGCACCCGAACAGGATCAGGATCAGGGTCCCGGCGAACTCGGCGCTCAGCTCGCCGACCAGGGTGTTCTTCTTCGTGGACACAGCAGTGTTCTCCTCCCGGGTGCCTGTGGTCGGCACCGCGACCACTGTGACGCCCGTCACGGGTTCCGCGCCACCCCTGGCGTTCGACATGGTCGAACGTCGGGTCGACATGGTCGAACGGACCCTAGGATGGGCCGGTGCCCGGCTCCATCCAGTCCATCGAGCGCGCCGCGGTGGTGCTGCACTTCCTCGGGGCGCTCTCCGAGCCGGTCCCCCTCGGGGACGTCGCCCGGATGCTCGCCCTGCCCAAGCCGACCGCCCACGGCATCCTGCGCACCCTGTGCGAGGTGGGCTTCGTCGTCCAGGAGCGCGACACGGGGCGCTACGCCCTCGGTACCGGCCTGTCGCGCCTCGGGGAGGCGCTCGACCCGCACCTGCTGCGCTCGCGCGCCGTCAACTGGGCCGACGGTCTCGCCGCGCGCACCGAGCTCGAGGTGCAGCTCGGCATCCTCACCGGCCAGTCGGTCGAGGTGCTCCACCACGTCTTCCGCCCCGACGGGTCGCCCCAGCAGCTGCGGGTCGGCGAGCTCCAGCCGCTGCACGCGACCGCCCTCGGCATCACCCTGCTCGCCTTCTCCCCCGCCGCCGGGCGGCTGCACGACCTCCGGCTGCCGGCGTACACGCCGTCGACGCCGGTGACGCGCATCGACCTGACCCGCGTGGTGCAGCAGACCTTCCGGCGCGGCTGGGTCCTCACCGACGGCACCCTCCGACCGGGCGTCGCCGCGGTCGCCGCCCCGATCCGGCACCACATCGGCATCGGCGTGGGCGCGCTGGCCGTCGTCGGGCCCCGGGACCGCGTGATCGCGGCCGCGGGCGAGCCGCGCGCCGGCATCGTCGACCAGGTGGTCGCGGCCGCGGACGCGATCTCGGTGCACCTGCAGGACCGCCTGTGAGAACCCGACGATGAGGGCCTACGTCGCGGCGATCGACCAGGGCACGACCTCGACGCGCTGCCTGATCTTCGACCACCACGGCCGGATGGTGTCGGTGGCCCAGCACGAGCACGCCCAGCACTACCCCCAGCCGGGCTGGGCCGAGCACGACGCCGCCGAGATCTGGCGCAACACGCTGCGGGTGCTGCCCGAGGCGCTCGCGGACGCCGGGCTGTCGGCCGACGACCTGGCCGCGGTCGGGATCGCCAACCAGCGCGAGACCACCGTGGTCTGGGACCGGACGACCGGGCGGCCGCTCGCCCGGGCCATCACCTGGCAGGACACCCGCACGGCTGACCTCGTCGAGGACCTGAACCGCGGTCCCCACGCCGACCTGTTCCGGGAGGTGTGCGGGCTGACCCCGGCCGGCTACTTCGCCGCCCCCCGGCTGCGGTGGCTGCTCGACCACGTGCCCGGGCTCGAGCGCCGGGCGCGCAGCGGCGAGATCGCCTTCGGGACGATGGAGAGCTGGCTGATCTGGAACCTCACCGGCGGTCCCGACGGCGGCGTCCACGTCACCGACGTGACCAACGCGAGCCGGACCCTCCTCATGGACATCCGCACGCTCGACTGGGACCAGCGCCTGCTCGACGCGCTCGACATCCCGCGCGAGCTGCTGCCCGAGGTCCGGCCGAACGCCCAGGTGTACGGCGAGTGCGTCGTCGGCCTGCCGGGGGTGCCGATCGGCGGTGCCTTCGGCGACCAGCAGGCCGCGCTGTTCGGCCAGACCTGCTTCGAGGCCGGCGAGGCGAAGTGCACCTACGGCACCGGCGCGTTCCTCCTGATGAACACCGGCGACCAGATCCCCACCTCCGAGCACGGGTTGATCTCGACCGTCGCCTACGCCCTCGAGGGGCAGGCCCCGGTCTACGCCACCGAGGGGTCGATCGCCGTCGCCGGTGCCCTCGTGCAGTGGTTCCGCGACTCGCTGGAGATGATCCGCTCGGCGCCCGAGATCGAGACGCTCGCGCGCCGCGTCGAGGACAACGGCGGGTGCTACATCGTGCCGGCGTTCGCCGGGCTCTTCGCGCCGCGGTGGCAGCCGGACGCGCGCGGCGTGGTGGTCGGGCTGACGTCGTACGTGACGCGGTCGCACCTGGCGCGCGCCGTCCTCGAGGCGACGGCGTGGCAGACCGCGGAGGTGGTCGAGGCGATGGCCGCCGACACGGGGATCAACTTCGCCCGGCTCAAGGTCGACGGGGGGATGACCGCCAACCACCTGCTCATGCAGTCGGTGGCCGACGTCCTCGCCGTGCCGGTCGAGCGACCGCTCGTCGCGGAGTCGGTCTCGCTCGGCGCGGCGTACGCCGCCGGACTGGCCGTCGGCTACTGGCCCGACCTCCAGGGTCTGCGCGACAACTGGCACCGCGCCGCGGTCTGGGAGCCGGCGATGAGCGACGCGCTCCGGCGCCGCGAGCGGGCCGCGTGGGACCGGGCCGTCGAGCGGACCCTGCACTGGGTCCACGACGACGACGTCGCCCGCTGAGCCCCGGTGAGCCCGGCGGGCTCGGCCGGCTCGGCGGGCCCTGGGGTCAGCCGTCGCTCCGCAGCAGCAGGTACGTCGTCGCGACGGCCGTCAGCGCCACCACGAGCGGCGTGAGCAGGACGCCGAAGAGCATGTAGCGCGCGAACCGGCGGGTCCGCGGCAGGGCGATGAGCACCAGGTCGACCACCAGCACCAGGCCGACGGCGACCAGCAGGATCCACGGGTGGTCCGACACGTCGTAGCCGATCACCATGTCGAGCAGCCAGCCGAGCGCGAGCAGCGCCACCAGGATGGCGGCGACCCCGGCGAAGAACCCGGCCAGCGGGGTGAACACCGGGTGCTCGCGGTGCCAGAACCGGGGAGCGTCGGGCTCCGACGACGACGCCGGGTCGTCGAGCGACGCCGGGTCGTCGGCCGGCGTCGGCTCCTCGGGCGGCGTCGCGGTGCCGTCGGGCGGGGTCTCGGGGTCGCCCTGGGCGACGCGGACGCCCTCATCGGTGCTCATCACCGCTGATCGTAGGCGGTGGGGCGCAGCGATCAGGGCAGATCGAGGACCAGCACGTCCGGGAGGGTGAGGCGGGCCCACCGGTCGAGGTCGGGCTCGGTGCCGGTCAGGACGGCGGCCAGCACGGTCCAGGCGGTCCCGTGGCCCACCAGGACGACGTCGGCGGCGGCGTGGGCGGCGAGGATCGGCTCGACGGCGGCGACCACGCGATCGCGGCAGAGCGCGAGCGGCTCCCAGCCGTCGCGGACGGGGACCTCGGGCCTCGCGAACGCGTCGCGGACGGCTCCCTCGAGGTCCTCGATCCACACCGTCGAGTCACGCACGTGCTCGCGCAGCCCGTCGAGGATCCCCACGCCGTCGTCGGTGAGCAGCTGGGCGGTCTCGGTGGCCCGGGGCTCCGGCGAGCAGTACCACGCCGCGCGCCGCGGCAGCCGGTCCCGCAGCGCCCACACGTCGTCGTACCCCGCGGGGTCGAGCACCCACTCGTGGGCGGGCCGGTCGAGGTCGACCGACGGGCGGCCGTGGCGGACGAGGTGCAGCCTCACGAGCGGGGCCGCCTCACGTGAAGACGAGGTAGTGCAGGAGCAGCCAGATCGGCGCGATCGTGGCCAGCAGCGAGTCGAGCCGGTCCATCAGGCCGCCGTGGCCCGGGATCACCCGACTCATGTCCTTGATGCCGAGGTCGCGCTTCATGACCGACTCGCACAGGTCGCCGAGGGTCGCCATGACCACCGCGATCAGGCCGAGGCAGAGCCCGACCCACCACTCGCCGTCGAGCAGCAGGACCACGAGCGCCCACCCGGCGGCCAGGCAGAACAGCGCCGAGCCGGCGAAGCCCTCCCACGACTTCTTCGGGGAGATCACCGGCGCCATCGGGTGCTTGCCGAAGAGCACGCCGGCGATGTAGCCGCCGATGTCGGAGGCGATGGTGACCAGGATGAAGGCCAGGATCCCCTGGACGCCGTCGTCGTCGAGGCCGCCTCCGTCGAGGCCGCCCTCCGAGAGCATCAGCGCCACGAACGAGCCGAGGAACGGGACGTAGACGAGCGTGAAGACCGACGCGGTGGCGGTCTTCACGTAGCCGTCGATCCCCCGGCGCAGCAACCACAGCATCACCACGAGCGCCGAGACCGCGGTGGCGGTGACGAGCGCGTCGGTGCCCCAGAGGTAGGCCACGACGACCATCACGACGCCGCCGAGCATCAGCGGCTGCTCGGGCAGGTCGATGTCCTTGGCGAGCAGGCCCTGGCGCAGCTCCCAGATGGCGACCACGACGGCGATGACGACGATCACCATGAACGCCGGCTTCCAGAACGCCAACGAGGCCGCGATCGCGCCGAGCAGCACCACGGCCGAGCCGATGGCGGCCTTCAGGTCACGCCCGGCCCGCCCGTGGTCCTTCGGCGGCACCGTCGACGGACCGGAGGCCGGGGAGCCGGACGACGACGGGGACGAGGGCGGGGACGCGGGCGGCATGGGTGGGGTCGGGCAGCGGAGGTCTCAGACCTCGAGCAGCTCGGCCTCCTTGTTCTTCAGCATCTCGTCGATCTCGTCGGTGTGCTTCTTGGTCACGCCGTCGAGCCGCTTCTCGGCGCCGGTGACGTCGTCCTTGCCGACCTCGCCGTCCTTCTCGAGCTTCTCGAGGGCCTGCTTGGCGTTGCGACGCAGGTTGCGCACGGCGACGCGGCCGTCCTCGGCCTTGCCGCGGGCGAGCTTGATGTACTCCTTGCGGCGCTCCTCGGTGAGCTCGGGGAACACGCAGCGCAGCACCTTGCCGTCGTTGGCGGGGTTCACGCCGAGGTCGGAGTCGCGGATCGCCTTCTCGACGTTGGGCATCGCGCTCATGTCGAAGGGCTGGATCATGATGACCCGCGCCTCGGGCGCGGTGAACGACGCGAGCTGCTGCAGCGGGGTCGGGGTGCCGTAGTACTCGACGACGATCTTGCTGAACATCGACGGGGTCGCGCGACCGGCCCGGATCGCCGCGAACTCCTCGCGCGTCGCCTCGACCGACTTGTCCATCTTGCTGTCGGCCTCGTTGAGGATGTCCTTGATCACGGGTGGTCCCTTTCCGGTGGTGACGCTCGTGCGGGCGGCTCGTGCGACGGGTGCTGCTCGTGGGGCTCGGGGGGCCGGGTCAGTCGGCGCTGACGAGCGTGCCGATCCTCTCACCCTGGACCGCGCGCAGGATGTTGCCCTCGGGTTCCATGCCGAACACGATCATCGGCATCTTGTTCTCCATGCACAGGGCGAACGCCGTCGCGTCGGCCACGCGCAGACCCTGCTGGAGGGCGTCCTGGAACGTGAGCGCCTCGAGCTTGGTGGCGGTGGGGTCGACCTTCGGGTCGGCGGTGTAGACGCCGTCGACGCCGTTCTTGCCCATCAGCACGACCTCGGCCTTGATCTCGAGGGCGCGCTGGGCGGCGACGGTGTCGGTGGAGAAGAACGGCATCCCCATGCCGGCGCCGAAGATGACGACACGGCCCTTCTCCATGTGCCGGATCGCCCGGCGCGGGATGTAGGGCTCGGCGACCTGGCCCATCGTGATCGCGGTCTGGACCCGCGTCTCGACGTCGAGCTTCTCGAGGAAGTCCTGCAGGGCCAGGCAGTTCATGACGATGCCGAGCATCCCCATGTAGTCGGCACGCACGCGGTCGATGCCGCGCTGCTGGAGCTCGGCGCCGCGAAAGAAGTTGCCTCCCCCGGTCACGACGGCGATCTGGACGCCTGCCTGCGCGACTGCGGCGATCTCCCGCGCGATGGTCTGCACGACGTCGGGGTCGACCCCGACCCTGCCGCCGCCGAACACCTCGCCCGAGAGCTTGAGCAGGACTCGCTTGTAGCCGGTCATCGGGTCCTTCCGTCCGTGATAGGTCGCTGTGAGGCTACCGCCCGCTCACCCGCACCGCACCGCCGGTCGGGTCCTGCTCCCCCACGCGCCCGGATCTGCGCCACGCGAGCCGGCCAACTCGATGCAATTGCAGCCCTGTGGCCAGCTCGTGCCGCCACAGCTGCCCACGGCGCGGCAATTGCGCCGAGCTGGCCGGCCACGCGGCTGCCGAAAGCACCAGCAGCGCCGCCGAACGGGTCGGCGACGCTGCTGGGACGGAACGGTGGGGCCTGGATCAGGCGCCGACCTCGAAGCGGGCGAACCGCGTCAGGGTGGTGCCGGAGGCGTCGAGGACGGCCTTGACCGTCTTCTTGTTCTCGGTCACCGAGGCCTGCTCGAGCAGGACGACGTCCTTGAAGAAGCCGTTGAGCCGACCCTCGGTGATCTTGGCGATCGCCTGCTCGGGCTTGCCCTCCTCGCGCGAGGTCGCCTCGGCGATCTCGCGCTCCTTGGCGACGACGTCGGCGGGGACCTCGTCGCGGGTGAGGTACTGCGGGCGCATCGCGGCGACCTGCATGGCGGCCGCACGGGCGGCCTCCGCGTCTCCCTCGTACTGGACGAGGACGCCCACGGCGGGCGGCAGGTCGGCCGCACGCTTGTGCATGTAGGCGACGACGTTGCCGTCGAAGTAGGCGAACTGACCGAGCTCGATCTTCTCGCCGATGCTGACGGCCAGCCCGTCGACGATCTCGCCGACGGTCTGGTCGCCGATCGACACCGAGCGCAGCGCCTCGGCGTCGGCCGGCTTGGCCTGCGACGCGGCGTCCGCGATCCGCTGGGCGGCCGCGACGAAGTCGGCGTTCTTGGCGACGAAGTCGGTCTCGCTCTTGAGCTCGACCAGGACGCCGGGCGCGTGCGCCACGAGTCCGGACGAGGCCTCGCGCTCCGCACCGCGCTTGGCCGCCTTGGCCTCGCCCTTGATGCGCAGCAGCTCGACTGCCTTGTCGAAGTCGCCGTCGGTCTCGTCGAGCGCCTTCTTGCAGTCCATCATCCCGGCGCCGGTCAGCTCACGGAGCTTCTTGACGTCGGCCGCGGTGAAAGCCATGGGTACTCCTTCGTACGGGTAGCGGAAAGCTGGATCAGGACTCCGAGGAGACCGCGGCCGGAGCCTCGGTCGTCTCCTCGGCAGCGGGCGCCTCGGCGGCGGGGGCCTCGACAGCGGGCTCCTCGACGGCGGGAGCCTCGACAGCGGGCTCCTCGGCGACGGGCTCCTCGGCGGCCGGGGTCTCGGTCGGCACGGCCGACTCGGCGACCTCGGCGGCCTCGGCACCCTCGGACGCGGCACCGGTGGCCTCGGCGGCCGGGGTCTCGGCGGCCGGGGCGCTGGTGGCGGCCTCGGCAGCCTTCTCGGCGTCGCCACCCAGGAGCTCGCGCTCCCACTCGGCGAGGGGCTCCTCGGCCGTGGCGGCCGCACCGGTCTTCGCACCGGAGCGGGCGATGAGGCCCTCGGCGACGGCGTCGGCGATCACGCGGGTCAGCAGGCCGACCGCGCGGATGGCGTCGTCGTTGCCCGGGATCGGGAAGTCGACCTCGTCGGGGTCGCAGTTGGTGTCGAGGATGCCGATGATCGGGATCCGCAGCTTGCGCGCCTCCTCGACCGCCAGGTGCTCCTTCTTGGTGTCGACGATCCACACCGCGGCGGGCGTGCGGACCATGTCGCGGATGCCGCCGAGGGTCTTGTCGAGCTTGTCGCGCTCCCGCTTCATCTGCAGGAGCTCCTTCTTCGTGCGACCGGAGCCGGCGACGTTGTCGAAGTCGACCTCGTCGAGCTCCTTGAGGCGGTTGATCCGCTGGTGCACGGTCTGGAAGTTGGTCAGCATGCCGCCGAGCCAGCGCTGGTTGACGTAGGGCATGCCGACGCGGGTCGCCTGCTCGGCGATCGCCTCCTGGGCCTGCTTCTTCGTCCCGACGAACATGACCGTCCCGCCCTTGGACACGGTCTCCTTGATGAAGGCGTAGCTGCGGTCGATGTAGGCCAGCGACTGCTGCAGGTCGATGATGTAGATGCCGTTGCGCTCGGTCATGATGAAGCGCTTCATCTTGGGGTTCCAGCGACGGGTCTGGTGCCCGAAGTGGACGCCGCTCTCGAGGAGCTGGCGCATGGTCACGACTGCCATGGTGGTTCTCTTCTCCTGTGGTGGAGACACCGCCGTCCGCACGACCTTGAGGCAGGACGCGCCGGGGTGGCTCCGGGTGTGTTTTCAGTTCGACGCCGCCGACGGGTGCCGGTGGCCCTGACGCTCACGCGCGATCCGACCGGCCGGACGTTGGTGCTGGTGTCCGGCAGGACCGAGGATCGTCGCCCACGGGTGGTCGGCTGCCCGACAGGAGTCGGGCGGTCGTCGCGGTCTGGGAGCGTGCGAATTTCACTCTTCCGAGTGATGGGCACAGCGTAGTCCGTGCCCGAGCGGGACGGCGAATCCGCCGATGACCACTTGTCGTCCACAGGACCCCGCCGACGACGGTTCTCCCCAGGCCGGCCCGTGGACGTCGCCGGGCGCCGGTGCCCTGCGGCACCGTCGGTCCATGACCACCGCCACCCCCGGGGCCGCGCGCCTCCTCGCCGCCGTCGTGCTGGCCGCCGCCGGCTGGCTGCTCCTCCTGGGCGGGGCACCGACCGCCGTGGCCGACCCGGCCGGCCCCGACCCGGTCGGGGTCTGGCCGTTGGTTCCCGAGCCGGAGGTGGTCGCGCCGTTCGACCCACCCGACTCGCCCTTCGGGCCGGGGCACCGGGGGGTGGACCTGCGGGGGTCCCCCGGCCAGGGCGTGCGCGCCGCGCTGCCCGGCACGGTGTCGTTCGCGGGCGTGATCGCCGGGCGCGGCGTTGTGGTGGTCGGCCACGGTGCCACCCGCACGACCTACGAGCCGGTCACGGCGTCCCTCTCGGTCGGCGACGTCGTCGCGGCCGGCCACCGGATCGGCACGCTCCAGCTGCCCGGGTCGCACTGCTTCCCGACAGCCTGCCTGCACTGGGGCTGGATCGAGGGGGCCGCGACCTACCTCGACCCCCTGCGTCTCGTGGGGCTCGGGCCGGTCCGGCTGCTTCCCCTGTGGCGCGACCTGCCGGTCGGCGCCTCGGTGGGCCCCTCGGTGGGCCCCTCGGTGGGCCCAGCACCCCGGCTGCCCCTGGCGGTGGTGGTCGGGCTGTTCCGGTGAGCGCGCCGGGGCTCGGGTTCAGGCCCGGGGGTGCGCCTGCTGGTAGGCCCGGCGCAGTCGGTCGGTCGTCACGTGCGTGTAGCGCTGGGTCGTGGCGAGCGAGGCGTGACCGAGGAGCTCCTGCACCGAGCGGAGGTCGGCCCCGCCCTCGAGCAGGTGGGTCGCCGCGGTGTGCCGCAGCCCGTGCGGACCCATGTCCGGCGCCCCCGGGACGTCGGCGATCCGCCGGTGCACGAGGGTGCGGACCGCACGCTGGTCGATGCGTCGCCCGCGCGCCCCGAGGAACAGGGCGCCGCCGGCGCCGTCGACGACGAGCGCCGGGCGCCCGTGGCGCAGCCAGAAGTCGAGGGAGCGCGCGGCCGGGCGGCCGAACGGCACGGTCCGCTCCTTGCGACCCTTGCCGAGGACCCGGACGACGTTGCGGTCGCGGTCGACGTCGTCGACGTCGAGGCCGACCAGCTCGCCCACCCGGATCCCCGTCGCGTACAGGAGCTCGAGCATCGCGATGTCGCGCAGCCCGACCGGGCTGCCGTCGTCGGCGGCCTCCACGGCGGCCGCGATCAGGTCGCGGGCCTCGTCGGCGCGCAGCACCGAGGGCAGCGTGCGGTGGGCCTTGGGCGAGCCGAGGCTCGACCCGACGTCGGCGGCGACCCGGTCGGTGCGGGCGAGCCAGGCCGTGAAGACCCGGACCGCGGTGGCCCGCCGGGCCAGGGTGGTGCGGGAGCGGCCGAGGCTCTGCTGCTTGGCCAGCCAGCTGCGCAGGGTCCGCAGGTCCACCTCGGCGACGTCGGCGCAGCCCATCCGGGCGGCGTGCTCGAGCATCCCGGCGACGTCGCCGAGGTAGGCCCGGACGGTGTGGGGGGTCAGGTCGCGCTCGAGGACCAGGTGGCGCTCGTAGTCGGCGAGGACCCGCGAGAACCCCTCCGGCAGCCCCTCGGGCTGCTCGGGTCCGGCGTCGTCGCTCACCCGCCGATCGTAGGGGCGGCACCCGCGCTCACCCGTGAGCCTCGGCGGTGAGCCGCCAGCCGCCGTCGGCGACCTCGACCAGCCCGGAGTCGAGCAGCCGGGTGAGCCCCGCGCGCACCTCGAGCAGGCCGAGACCGGCCACCCGGGCGATGGAGTCGGGGTGGGCGGGCTGGCCGACCGGCACCGCGTCGAGCACCTGGCGCTGCCGGACGGTGAGCCGGTCGCGCGCGGTGGGTGGCTCCCGGTGCTCCTCGACGAGGTGCTCACCCGCGGCCCCGACCATCTCGAGCACGTCGCCGCCGCCGGTCACCAGGGTCATCGCACCGGCCCGGATCAGCTCGTGGACGCCGGCGGAGCCGGCGCTGGTGACCGGACCGGGCACGCCCATGAGGGAGCGTTGCAGCCGCCCGGCCCAGTTGGCGGTGTTGAGCGCGCCGCTGCGACGGGCTGCCTCGACCACCACGGTGCCCCGCGACAACGCGGCGATCAGCCGGTTGCGGGCCAGGAACCGCACCCGCTGGGGCGAGCACCCGGGTGCCGCCTCCGACACGACGGCGCCCGTGGCAGCAATGTGGTCGATGACCTCGCGGTGGGCCTGCGGGTAGACCCGGTCGGCCCCGCACGCGAGGATCGCGACGCTCGGCCCGTCGGTCGCTGCGCCGCCGCTGATCGCGCCGCGGTGCGCGGCCACGTCGATGCCGAACGCGGCGCCGGACACGACCACCCGCCCGGACCGGGCGACCACCGCCCCGATGTCTCGCGCGACGTCGGCGCCGTACTGGGTGGCCGCCCGCGACCCGACGACGGCGACCGCGTCGACCAGCCGGTCGAGCCGCAGCGGCCCCTTCACCCACAGCCCGACCGGCACGCCCCCGCGGTCCTGGATCGAGCTCGCGGCGGCGAGGTCGCCGAGCGACTCCGGCCACTCGTCGTCACCCGGGACGACGAAGCGCAGGCCGACCCGCGCTGCCCGCTCGAGCTCGCGCACGGGGTCGACCGAGGCCAGCCGGGCCGCGACGTCGGTGCGCAGGCCGTGCGGGTCACGCTCGTGGAGCAGCAGGTCGTGCAGCCGGACGGCGCCGAGCTCGGCCACCAGCGCGGTCATCTTGACGTCGCCGGGCTCACCGAGCCGGTTGAGGGCGACCCGGGCGAGCCGCTCTCGGTCGGGCACGCTCATCCGACCGCCCGCCGCTCGAGGGTCTGCACCATCAGGACGTCGCCGGTGCGCAGCCGCAGCGCGACGTCGACCTCGTCACGGCCCGGCTGCACGTCGCCGCCCGTGGTGGCCGAGCGCAGGTCGGCGATGGTCCAGGCGAGCCGGTGGACCCGCACGGCGCCCCGGCTGCTCAGCCTGCCGTCGTAGAGGCGGTCGTCGACCAGGCGTTGCGCCCGCTCCGGCAGCGGCCAGCGGTCGCGCAGCACCGGCCCGGGGACCTGGCTGTTCAGCCGCCAGCCGCACCCGGCGTACCGCTCGGCCTGGCGACCCCGGGCCGCGGCGACGCGCTCGCGCACCTCGGCCGACGACTCGACCCGCGAGAACCGGTCGTGGTCGTGGGGTCGGAGCGGCCCGACGTGGCGCGAGATGTCGAGCCGGTCGGCGATCGGCGCCCGCATCTTGCGGCGGTAGTCGCGCAGCTCGACGGCTCGACAGCTGCACCGGTTCTGGCCGCGGTCGTCGCTGTAGTCGCCGCACGGGCACGGGTTGCACGCCAGGACCAGCATGCCGCGGGCCGGGAGGGTGACGGACTCGTCGGAGCGCGCGACGGTGATCTCGCCGCTCTCCAGCGGTTGCCGCAGCGCGTCGATGACGTCGGACCGGAACAGCGGCCACTCGTCGAGGAACAGGACGCCGCCGTGGGTCCGGCTGAGCTCGCCGGGCCGCACCTGGCCGCTGCCGCCGCCGACGATGCTGGTCTTGCTGGCGTCGTGGTGGGGCGCCGAGAACGGCGGGCGGGTGATCAGCCCGTCGCCGGGCTCGAGCGCGCCGGCCAGCGAGTGCACGGCCGTCAGCTCGAGCGCCTCCTCCTGCCCGAGGTCGGGCAGCACGGTCACGATGCGCTCGGCGAGGCTCGTCTTGCCCGACCCCTTGGGGCCGGACAGGTGGAGGGCGTGCCCGCCCGCGGCCGCCACCTCCACGGCGTACTTGGCGTCGGCCATGCCGTGCAGGTCGGCGAGGTCGACGTCGTCGAGCCGGTCGGCCCCGCGCCACGCCAGCAGCCGGGTGCCGGACATCGGAGCGACCGGCGGCGCGCTCGGGACCTCCTCGTCGCGCAGCTCGGCCACGACCTGGAGCAGCGAGCGCATGCCGAGCACGGCCATGCCGGGCACCATCGCGGCCTCCTGGGCCTGGGGCTCGGGCACGAAGACGTGCCGGACGCCCCGGTCGGCGGCGGCGAGCACCATCGGCAGCACGCCCGGCACCGCCCGCAGCCCGCCGGCCAGGGTCAGCTCGCCGATGAACACGGTGTCCTTCAACGCCTCGGGGGGCACCTGCCCGTCGGCGGCCAGCACGGCGACCGCGATGGCCAGGTCGAAGTGGGGCCCGCGCTTGTGCAGGTCGGCGGGCGAGAGCAGCAGGGTGATCCGCTTGGTGGCCGGCCAGACGAGGTCACTGTTGGCGATCGCCATCCGGCAGCGGTCGCCGGCCTCGCGCAGCGACAGGTCGAGCCGGCCGACCATCGCGAGCCCGGCCTGGCCCGGCGAGACGTCGGCCTGGACGTCGACGAGGTGACCCAGCGCCCCGTGCAGGGACACCGCGTGGGCGGTGGCGAACGGCATCAGCCGATCCCGCGGACGTGCTCGACGACCGCCGGGCCCCGGCGGGGCCGCATCACCGCGACCAGGTCGACGCGGATCTGGGGCGGGCGCACCCCGCGGGCCTCGGCCCACCGGACCCCGAGGCGCTGCAGCCGCTCCCGCTTCACGTCGGTGATCGCCTCGTGCGGGCTGCCGTTGACCAGGCTGGTGCGGGTCTTGACCTCGCACACCACGAGCACCGGGCCCTCACGCATCACCAGGTCGATCTCACCCTCGCGACAGCGCCAGTTGGCGTCGAGGGTCACCATCCCCTGCTCGACGAGGTAGCGCTCGGCGACCCGTTCGCCGTACGCCCCGATCGCCTGCCTGCTCGTCGTCGCCGTGGTCGATCTCGTCACCGTCATCTGCTGACCCCCTGCCGAGAAGCATGGAGGTCAGCGGAGACGGTTCACCGAGCCCGCGGGCCAGCCTGTGGAGAACCCTCGAGGCGGGCGGCCTGTGGACGACAAGTGGTCATTCGACGAGGCGGACACCGCCACAGGTGGGCCGCTCCTCGCTGTACAGGTCGGCCCCGCCACGGGTCGTGCCCAGCACCCGCGTCAGGCGGGCGGCCTCGGTCTCGACCACCGTCGCGACGCCGTCGTCGACCCGGGTGTCGATCGTCGCGTCCAAGTCGCCCCGCAGGTCCCTCAGGAAAGCCCGGACCGCCTGTCTCGCGACCCGGGTGTCCGGGGCGTACTCGACCCGGGGATGCCGCAACCGCAATGCCACCGGCCGGATGCTCGGGACCGCGCCCAGCCCTCCGAACGTGGCGCCGGTGGTGCCTGGCACCGGCGGCCGCGCACCGTCGACGACGTTGTCCGGCACGCGCAGCTCGACCAGCGGCACCTGGGGTGCTCCCGGCAGCGGCGCGTCGAGCTCGAGCACCAGGTCGTTGAGGCTGAGCGCGTCCACGCCGTCGGGCAGGGGGTCGACCGCCCCGTCGAGGGTCACGGTCACCCCGAGCGAGCCGGTGCCGCGGCCGTCGGCCGCCTCGACGGTGAAGCGGTCCTGTCCGCTCTCGACGTCGCGGCACTCCACCCCCGACGGCAGCGAGAAGAGGGCGCCGCCCAGGTCGACGACCGCCTCCACCTCGGCCTCGAGAGTCGTAAACCCGCGGCGGCGTCCCGGCTGGTCGGCGAACAGGTCGAGGTTGTCGGAGTACGTCGCGGAGACCGACGCCCCGCGCGCTTCCTCGGCCGCGCACACCCGTTGCACCCCCGGGACCCCCACCACGTCGACCACGGTGTCGTCGTCGACGCCGGCGGGCACCGAGGTCCTGTACTCGCCACGCGCGGACAGCAGCAGCGGGGCGACGAGGTCCAGCAGCGACGTCGCGTTGCGCAGTGCCAGGCGGTCGTCTTCGCCGACCTTCACCACGTCGTCGAGCCGGACCACGTCGGTGCCGTCGACGCGGTCGAGCACACGCCGGGCGGCCGACCCGACGGGCAGCGCCTCCGCGATCGCGCGCACCAGGTCGCGTACCGGGAGCCGGTCCACGAACGACGCGGTGCCACGCGGAAGGCCCTCGGCGACGTCGTCGAGGGCCACCTCGGCACGGGCCAGGTCGAGGTAGTCCTCAATCGGGAGCGTGAGCCCGAGCAGCGCGTCGAGGGTGGCGGCGGTCGAGGGGTTGGCCCGCTCGACCGCGGCGGTGAACGAACCCACGTGGAAGCACGCCGAGGACTCCGCCGCGGCCACGGACTCACGCGAGGCACCGCCGGTGTCGACACCGACGACGGCAGCAAAGCCGAAGGCCACCTCCGTCGACGCGACGACCCGGACGGCATCCGGGACCTCGTCGTCGTCGGCTGTGCGCCACGGCGACGGCGCATCCGGGCGGGGGTCCTCGACGAGCAGGGTCGCCGTCAGGACGAGCTCGTCCTCGTCGCCGACGACGTCGTCGTCGTTGCGGGCCCGGCTGGCCTGCAGAGCGGCCGCCAGGGACGGGCTGCCGCCCTCGACCTGGCCCGCGGTCCGCTCGCCGTCGAGCATCCGCGCGAGGTCGAGCGCGACGACGTCGGCGAGTGCCTGGAGGTCCTGGCGAGCCACCCGTTGCATGCCAAGGTCGACGACGAATGCGGCGACGCCGAGCACCACGACCATGACCGCGGCGGCCACGATCGCGATCGCCCCGTCCTCGTCCCTGGGCCGCATCAGCCGACCTGGACGTCCGTGGTGTAGACGAGCCGGTCGGGCAGGAGGAAACCGAACCCGAACCCGACGAGCGGCTCGTAGTCGTAGGCGAGGGTGAGCCGGACGCACTCGGCCTCCGCGGTCCCGCTGACGCACTCGGCCGGGTCGCCCACCGTGCATTCCCCTACGATCTGCGAGTCAGATGTGAGATGTCCGCCGGCCTCGCAGACGAGCGAGTAGCCCGAGAGCGCGTCGGTGACCGCAGCGCGGGCGGCGGTCTGCGGGTCGCCGGTCGTGACGGCGGCCGCCCGGGCGCCCTCCGCAGCGGCCTGGCTGATCGCCTGGCGCACGCTGAGCATGTAGCCGTACTCGATGACCCCGAAGACGAGGTAGAGCAGCGGGACGACGACGAGGGCGAACTCGACGGCGGCGGCGCCGCGGTCGCCGCGCCCCGGCCCGGTCGTCCTCACGACTGCAGGCTACGGCTTGGGCGGGTCGACGTCGGGCTGGACGAGCTCCTCGACGTTGACGTCCTTGAACGTCAGCACCTTCACGCTCTTCGCGAAGCGCGCCGGGCGGTACATGTCCCACACCCACGCATCCGACATCGAGACCTCGAAGAACACGTCGTCGGCCTCGGTGCGCGCCTTCACGTCGACCTGGTTGCACAGGTAGAAGCGCCGGTCGGTCTCGACGACGTACTTGAAGATGCCCACCACGTCGCGGTACTCGCGGTAGAGCGTGAGCTCCTGCTCGGTCTCGTACTTCTCGAGATCTTCCGCACTCATGCCGGCTCCTTGTCCACCTCGGGGTGACCGCGCGGTCCCGCAGCGCTGCGAGCCTAGACGCATGACCCTCGGCGCCGTGCTGGACCCGCAGGGCCCGCCGCTCCCCAGCCGGCAGATCATGAACCAGTGGTGGCGCGACGTGGTGTTCGTGCACTGGCGCGTCGACCCCGACGCCGTCGCCGGGCTGCTCCCGCGCGGCGTCCGCCCCGACGTGCACGACGGCAGCGCGTGGGTCGGTCTCGTGCCGTTCCGGATGGTCGACGCCGGCCTGGGCCACCGCGGCCCGGTGCCGCGGCTCGGCACGTTCCTCGAGACGAACGTGCGCACCTACTCCGTCGACGCGGCGGGACGACGCGGCGTGGTGTTCCTGTCGTTGGACTGCGACCGCGCGGCCGTGGTGGCCGGCGCCGTCGCGACGCTGCGGGTGCCCTACCGCTGGGCCCGCATCGCCCACCACCGCCAGGACGACGTCGTCGGCTACCGCACCGCGCGGCGCACGGGCGCCCGTCCGCGCAGCGAGGTCGCCGTCCGGGTGGGCGCCGCCCTGGCCGAGCCCTCGCCGCGCGACGTCTTCCTCACTGCGCGCTTCGGGCTGCACACGCGCGTGGCCGGCCGGACGCTGTGGGTGCCGAACACCCACGGCCCGTGGCCGCTGCACGCCGCCGACGTCGTCGAGCTGGACGACGGCCGCGACGGACTGCTCGCGGGGGCCGGCCTCGACGTCGGGGGATCAGCCCCGGACTCGGTGCTGTTCTCCCCCGGCGTCCACACCGTCTTCGGGCTCCCCCGGCGGGCCTGACAGCGGCGGCTCGAGGCCGGCCGCCCGCCGGACGTTCACGAACCGCATCCGGTGCACCGGCGACGGTCCGTGCTCGAGCAGCGCGGCGGTGTGGTCGTCGGTGATGTAGCCCTTGTGGGTCCGGAAGTCGTAGTGCGGGAAGTCGTCGTGCATCTCGACCATGATCCGGTCGCGGGTCACCTTCGCCAGCACCGACGCCGCCGCGACGCAGGCCGCGACCCGGTCGCCCTTCCAGACGGCCAGCGCCGGGACGCCGAGCCCGTCGACCGGGAAGCCGTCCGAGAGCACGTACTCCGGTCGGACGTCGAGCAGCGCGACCGCGCGGCGCAGCGCCTCGACGTTGGCGACGTGCATGCCGAGGCGGTCGCACTCGTCGTGCGGGACGACGACGACGGCCCAGGCGAGCGCCCGCCGGACGACCTCGGTGTAGCAGCGCTCCCGGGCCCGCTCGGTGAGCAGCTTGGAGTCGGCCAGGCCCGGGACGACGCCGACCTTCCCGGCCGGGAGGATCGCCGCCCCGGCGACCAGCGGACCGGCGCAGGCACCGCGGCCGGCCTCGTCGACGCCGGCGACCAGTCCCACGCCGTGGCGTCGCAGGGCGCGCTCGAACCCGTAGATGCCGGCGTCGCGGCGCACCGTCAGACCACGCGGGAGCGAGCTCATCGAGACCTGCCTGCGCCGTTCAGCCCGCGTCGGGGACGGCGTCGAAGGAGTCGGGGCGGCCCAGGAGGCGACTGTGGCCCAGCGGCCACACCACCGCGAGGACCGTGCCGACGACGAGGTCGAGGTCGACGTAGGGGTCGCGCGCGCAGTCGACGGCGTCGGGCAGGCACAGGTGCACCGTGGAGTCGGCGGAGTCGTCGCGGTTGTCGCCCATCACGAAGACCTCGCCCTCGGGCACCGGACCGGCGCTCCACTCGCAGCCGATCATCGGGCCGTTGCAGTCGACGTCGGCGGACCGGCCGGCGGGTCGCTCGGCGACGTAGTCGTCCTCGTCGAGCGGGACGCCGTTGACCAGGATCCGGCCCTGCTGGTCGCAGCAGGTGATGGTGTCGCCGGCGACGCCGACGACCCGCTTGACCAGGTGGCCCCCGGTCGGGAAGAGGCCGACCCGCGACAGGGCGTCCTGGAGCCCGTTGGTGGCGTCGGGCGGACCGGTGAGCCAGCCGCCGGGATCCTCGAACACGATCACGTCACCGCGCTGCGGCGAGCCGCCGAACCAGGAGGAGACCTTCTGCACCAGGATCCGGTCGTTCTTCACCAGCCCCGGCTCCATCGAGGGCGACGGGATGTAGAAGGCCTGCAGGAAGAAGGTCTTGACGATGATCGCCAGGACCAGGGCGAGCGCGAGCAGGAGCAACGACTCCTGCCACAGCGGACGACGTCCGTAGGACTGCCCACCGACGACGGACGCCCCGTCCACGGGGGACGGGGCGCTCTCGTCGGTGGTCACGCGTCGAGTCTAGGAAACGCGAGGTGGGCCACCGAGGGTGGACCGGCGCAGCGATCGGACCAGGAGTCCGACCGGTGTCCGATCAGAACTCGCGGCGCTCCTTGATCTTGGCGGCCTTGCCGCGCAGGTTGCGCAGGTAGTACAGCTTGGCGCGACGGACGTCACCGCGGGTCACGATCTCGATCTGGTCGAAGATCGGGGAGTTCAGCGGGAAGGTGCGCTCGACGCCGACGCCGAAGGAGACCTTGCGGACGGTGAAGGTGCGGCCGATGCCGGCACCGTGGATCCGGATGACGACGCCCTGGAAGACCTGGACGCGGGCCCGGTTGCCCTCGACGACCTTCACGTGGACCTTGACGGTGTCGCCGGCGCGGAAGGCCGGGACGTCGGTGCGCTTGTGCGCGTTGCCGAGATCGACAACCAGCTTGTTGGTCATGATGTCTCCTCGCGGGCGCCACAGGTCGACCGCGGACAAGGAATGGTGTTCAGGTGGGTTCGTGCTGCTGGTCGCGACCGGTGGCCGGCGGCGTGCGACGTCCCCTGTGGCAGGCGTCCACGCAGTCCCCCCGGGCGGACGACGAGCGTTCCCCGGAGCGGACCTTCGGCCGGTCGGACCAAGGGGCGAGTTTGCCACAACGCCGCAGGGCGGGGTTAATCCGCCCGCGGCCGCCGCTGCTTGGTCAGGACGACGGCCAGCGGCGGTGCTGCGATGTCGGGACGCAGCCGGAAGCCGGCCCTCCGGTACATCCGGATGTTGTCGGTGCTGTGCTGGCCGGTGAACAGCACGTACGACGTCGCCTCGACCGGGGCGACGTCCTGGATGTGCTCGAGCAGCACCCGGCCCAGGCCGCGGCCCTGGAGGTCGGGGGCGACCATGATCCGGCCGATGTCCCACGCCTGCCCGGCCGGCGTGCTCTCCAGCCGGCCGCGGACGGCGCCGACGAGGCGGCCGTCGACGCGCACGACGTACGTCGTCCACTCCGGCAGCCAGCGGCGGACGTCGTCGAGCGACTCCCCCAGGGCCGGGATGCCCTCGACGCTGCCGTTGGCGATCGCCTCCTGGAGCCAGCAGGCGCGCTGCAGCGTGAGCAGCTCCCCGGCGTCGGCGGGCACGGCGGGCACGACCTGCCACTCGTGCAGCGCCTGGCTCGCCGGCAGCAGGTCGGGCCGTCGCGCGGCGGTCCGGGCCAGCTGCTGCGCGTGCCGCCACGCCGCGATCCGGCCGTGGTCGCCCGAGCGCAGCACGTCGGGCACCTCGAGCCCCCGCCACGTGGCCGGCTTGGTGTAGACGGGGTACTCCAGCAGACCGTCCTCGTGGGACTCCTCGACCAGCGACGCGGCGTTGCCCATGAACCCGGGGAGCAGCCGGACGACGGCCTCGGTGACCGCCAGCGCGGCGACCTCGCCCCCGTTGAGCACGTAGTCGCCGAGGCTGACCTCGACGACCTCGACGACGTCGGGGCGGCCGGCGGCGTGGTCGAGCACCCGCTGGTCGATGCCCTCGTAGCGGCCGCAGGCGAGGACGAGGTGCTCGCGGGTGGCGAGCTCGCGGGCCAGGGCCTGCGTGAACGGGCGTCCGGACGGCGTCGGCACGACCAGCGTCGCGGCGCCCGACGAGGCCAGGACGGCGTCGAGGGCCTCCCCCCACGGCTCGGGCTTCAGCACCATGCCGGCGCCGCCGCCGTACGGGGTGTCGTCGACGGTGCGGTGCCGGTCGTGGGTCCAGTCGCGCAGGTCGTGCACGGCGATGCTCAGCAGGCCGGACTCGATCGCCCGGCCGGGCAGCGACAGCGACAGCGGGGCGAACCAGTCGGGGAAGATGGTGATGTAGTCGAGACGCACGGCTGCGTGCCCGTCAGTCCGGCAGCGGGGTGACGAGGCCGGGGCGGTCGGCGACGACGACCCGGCCGCCGGGGACGTCGACCTCGGGGACCAGCGCGGACACGAACGGCACCAGCGTCGGACGGCCGTCGACGGCGCGGACCGCGAGCAGGTCCTGGGCGCCGTGCACCAGACCGGTGACCTCGCCGATCAGGGTGCCGTCGACGTCGTGGACCGCGAGCCCGACCAGCTGGTGGTCGTAGTACTCGTCGGGGTCCTCGGGGGTCTCGGTGGCGTCGACCATCGCGTGCAGGACCACGCCGCGGGCGGTCTCGGCGGCGTTGCGGTCGGTGAGCTCCTCGAACGTCGCCAGCAGGGTCTGCTGGTGCCAGCGGCTGCGGACCACCGTGAGCGTGCGGTGGGCGAACGCCGAGCCGCGCGGAGCCTCGACCCGCAGCACCGCGCCGTCGGCGAAGCGCCGGTCGGGCTCGTCGCTGCGGACGTCGACGGTCACCTCGCCACGGATGCCGTGCGGCTTGCCGATCCGGCCGACGACGACCTCGATGCTCTCCACGGTGCTTCCTCCAGGTACTCGGACGCGGTGACCCGTCACCTATAGGCGACGGGTCACCGCGAAAACGACGCTGACCCGTCGCTGATCAGCGACGGGTCAGCGTGGACGGCAGTGCTCAGCGGCGGCGGTCGACGTCGACGAAGTCGATCTTCGCACCGTCGCGGCCGGCCAGGGCCGAGATCACGGTCCGGAACGCGGACGCGGTGCGCCCGCCCCGGCCGATGACCTTGCCGAGGTCGTCGGGGTGGACCCGGACCTCGAGGATCGACCCACGACGCAGCTGCTTGTCGCGCACGGTGACGTCGTCGGGATTGTCGACGACCCCCCGCACGAGGTGCTCCAGCGCGTCGGCGAGCATCAGCTGCTCGGCTCGGTGCTGGTCTCGGCGGCCTCGGTAGCCTCCGTGGCGGCCTCGGGCGACTCGCCGGCTGCGACCTCGGGGGCGGGCGCCTCGGCGGGCGTCTCGTCCTTGGTCTCGGCCGGGGCGTCGGCCTTGGCGTCGTCCTTGGCCTCGGTCTTCTTGTCGGCCTTCTTGGCCGCGGTCTTCTTGGTCACCGCGGCGCCACCGGACTCGCCGCCGACCTGCTTGAGGGCCTCGTTGAAGAGGTCCTGCTTGTTGGGCTTCGCGGGGGCGGACCGGAGGGTGCCCTCGGCGCCGGCGATGCCCTTGAAGGTCTGCCAGTCGCCGGTGATCCGGAGGATCTTCGCGACGGCCTCGGACGGCTGCGCGCCGACGCCGAGCCAGTACTGCGCCCGGTCGGAGACGACCGTGATGTAGCTCGGCTCCTCCTTCGGGTGGTACAGGCCGATCTCCTCGAGGACCTTGCCGTCGCGCTTCTTGCGCGAGTCGACGACGACGATGCGGTACTGCGGCACCCGGACCTTGCCCAGGCGCTTCAAACGGATCTTGACGGCCACGGTTGTGGTGTCTCCTCAGTGATGGTGTGCGGGGGTGGAGGGCGCCGGACACGGGTGGGGAACACCAGGTCGGGACCTCCGAGGGCCACGACGCGTCGGAGAGAGGGTCCGAGCGCGCGGGACTCAAAGGGGAAGTCTGCCAGACGGGCCGACCGCACCGAAAATCGCTGTCGAATCCTGCGTCCGGGTCACAACCGGACGCCCCCGGACGTCGTCCCACGAGCATGACCCTCCTCGTCGCCCCGCTCCGGCCGGCCCCCGCCCCGCGGGTGCGGCCCTCCCAGCGCCACCCGTGGCTGTTCCCGTGGGCGGTGCGCGCCCACCGGCTGCGTCGCCACGCCCGCTGGCTGCTCCCCGGGACGACGTGGGCGCGCGAACGGCGCGACGACGACCTCCCCGTGCGCGTCAAGCGGCACGGGTCGCTGCTGATGCGCGAGCTGTCGGAGGCCGAGATGGTCCTGCAGCGCAACAAGGTGGTGAACCTCCGCCTCGCCTCCGCGCGCACCGACGGGCTGCTGATCCGGCCCGGGGAGACGTTCTCGTTCAACAAGGTCGTCGGCAGCTGCACCCGCCGCCGCGGGTACGTCGAGGGCATGCGTCTCTCGAACGGCGACGCGGTCCCCGGTGTCGGCGGCGGGATCTGCCAGCTCGCGAACCTCGTCCACTGGATGGTGCTGCACTCCCCGATGACCGTGGTGGAGCGCAGCGAGCACTCCTTCGACCCGTTCCCCGACAAGGGCCGGGTGCTGCCGTGGGGCGTCGGCTGCTCGATCGTCTACAACTACGTCGACCTCGTCGTCCGCAACGACACGAGCACGACGTTCCAGCTGCGCACCTGGGTCGGCGAGCGGCACCTGCGCGGCGAGCTCCGCGCGGGCGAGGCGACCACGACGTCGTACCGCGTGGAGGCGCGCGAGGAGGAGTTCGTCGCTGTTGGCGACGACGTCCACCGCCGCAACGAGATCTGGCGCACCACGATCGACAAGCGCACCGGCGCCGTCGTCGCCGACGACCTGGTCAAGCGCAACTGCGCGCTGGTGAAGTACGTGCCGGACGCGGCGCTGGTCCGGCGGGCCTGAACCCACCAGACTCCGACCATGACGTACCAGCCCCTGGCGCCACCCACCGTGAGGTACCGCCCACGCAAGCGCTGGTTCGCCGTCGGGGCGCTGCTGCTGGTGCTGGCCGGCGTCGTGTTCGTCGGCGGCCTCTACGTCGTGCTGCACCCGCTCACCCAGGAGGACGCCGTCGTCGAGGTCGGTGCCGGCCCGGTCGAGGTCGACCTGCCGCCGGGCGAGGAGCGCGGGCTGTTCGTCCGCGACGGTGAGCCGGTCGAGTGCACGGCGGTCGACGCCGACGGGGCGCCGGTCGAGCTGCGCACCGTGTCCGGCACGTTCACCGTCGGCGACTGGACCGCCGACCACCGCTTCGACACCGGAGCCGGCGACGTCACGTTCGCCTGCACCTCGGTGGCGGCCGACGCCGAGGCCCGGATCGGCGCCCTGCCCTCGACCGGGTCGTTCGTCGGCGGCCTGCTCGTCACCGTGCTCGTCCCGCTGGCGCTCGGGCTCGGCGGGCTCGTGCTGCTCATCGTCGTCGGCATCCTGTACGCCGTGCGCCCGGCTCGGCCGACCTCCCGGTAGCCCCGCACCTTCCCGGGCCGCGTCGGGGGCGCTCCGCGGGGGTAGTCCCGGACGATCGGCCCCGGTCCTGCGACGAAAGTGGGGCCGATCGTCCGGGACTACCCCGGCCGGGCCACCCCGGCCGGGGCGTTCGCGACGGCGGATCAGCGCGCCGCGACCATCGCGACGATGGAGGCGGTCGCGAGGCCGGTCGAGAGCAGCCGTCGTCGGCTGACCCGCTCGCGGAGCACGACGGCGGCGGCGAGCGCCGTCCAGACGAGGCTGGAGCTGCGGACGGCGGCCACGAGCGAGACCGGGGCGTGCTGGGTCGCGTAGAGCCCGAGCACGTACGACGTCGGGATGAGCACCGCCAGGACCGCGACCGGTCTCGGGTGGCGGCGCACCTGGGCCAGCCCGCGGCCCACCCGGCCGCGCAGCAGCACGGTCACCAGGGCGAGCTGGAGGACCGCGCCGAGGGTGTAGTAGGTCAGCGGGTCGGCGTCGCGGGACACGATCACCCAGCCGTCGAAGGTCGTGTACGACGCCACGGCGACCCCGATGCCGAGCCCCCAGAGCGCCGGGCGCCAGGAGAGCCGGGTGTGCTCCGAGCTCTCCCCGACCAGGGCGGCGACGGCGAGGCACATGAGCAGCAGGCCGACCCACGCCGCCCAGGACAGCCGCTGGCCGAGCAGCGGCCAGGCGGCCAGGGCGACCAGCACCGGCGCCGCACCTCGCGACAGCGGGTAGACCACGCTGACGTCGTGGTCGCGGTAGGCGCGCTGCAGGGCGGCGGCGTACCCGGTGTGGAGCACCGTGCTGACGGCCGACCAGCCCACGAGCTCGGGCGTGACGTCGACCGGGACGGCGGCGGACCGGACGGCGAGCACCACGACCACGACGGCCAGCCCGGCGAGGCTGTAGGCCCAGAGGACCGCCAGACCATCGGCGGCGACCCGCTTGACGGAGGTGTTCCAGGCGGCGTGCGCGACGGCCGACCCGAGGGCCAGCACGACACCCAGCAGCATGGCGGCTCCTCCCCCGTCGCGGCTCCCCGCCGCAGGGCAGGTCTACCGGGACCCGGCGGCCGTGCCGGTGCCGGGGGTCAGACCCGGGTCGCCACCACGGCGCCGCGGAGCACGACGCAGGCCGGCCGGGCCAGGGTCGAGAGGTCCTGGCGCGGGTCGGCGTCGAGGACGACGAAGTCGGCGGGGTCGCCCTCGCCGAGCTCGCCGTTCCAGCCGAGCCACTCCCGGCCGCGCCAGGAGGCCGCGGCGACGACGTGCTCCGCGGGCAGGCCGAGGCCGACCATCGCCGCGATCTCCTCGGCGAGGTAGCCGTGCCGGCCGGTGCCGCCACCGTCACTGCCGACGTACAGCTCGACGCCGGCCTCGTGGGCGGCCATCAACGTGTCGCGACGACGCCGGTGCAGGTCGTCCATCGTGGCGGCGTACGCCGGGAACCTGTCGCGCCCGGCATCGGCGAACTCGGGGAACTTGTCGGTCTGCTGCACCGTCGGCACCAGCGCGACGCCGTTCGCGACCATCCGCTCGAGGTGGTGCTCACGCAGGCCGGTGCCGTGCTCGATGCAGTCGATGCCGGCGTCCAGCAGGCCGTCGAGCACGTCGCTGCCGAAGCAGTGGGCGGTGACCTTGGCCCCGTGCTCGTGGGCGGCGGCGATGGCCGCGGCGAACGCCTCGGCCGGGAAGGACGGCGTCAGGTCGCCCGCGTCGCGCGAGATCCAGTCGCCGACGAGCTTGACCCACCCGTCGCCGGCGCGGGCCTGCTCGGCCACGGTCGCGGCGAGGTCGTCGGGCTCGACCTCGTGGGCGTAGTCGCGGATGTAGCGGCGGGTGCGGGCCACGTGCCGCCCGGCGCGGATCAGCCGCGGCAGGTCCTCGCGCTCCTGGACCCAGCGGGTGTCGACCGGCGACCCGCAGTCGCGCAGCAGCAGGGCGCCGCTGTCGCGGTCGGCCAGCGCCTGGCGCTCCACCTCGTCGTCGTCGACGCCCCCGCCGTCCTCGAGGCCGAGGTGGTTGTGGGCATCGACCAGTCCCGGCACGATCCAGCCCTCGGCCGCGGTCTCGGCGCCGGCCCGCGGCTCGTAGGTGACCCGGCCGTCGACGACGTACAGGTCACGGGGCTCGCCGTCGGGCAGGACCGGTCCTCGGAAGCGTTGCGCCGTCATGGTTGTCGACGCTAGCCCAGGGGTAGGGCGGGAGCCATGAGCGACGACCCCTGGTTCCTGGCCACCGAGTCGACCCACGAGCGGGTGGACGACTACTGGAGCACCCAGGGCCGCACGACCACGACCGGCTTCATCGGCCGGGGCCCCGGACTGGCGTGCGACGCGTGGGCGCTGTTGCCGGTCTGGACCCGCACCACCGGCGTGCTGCGCACCTCCGGGCTGTCCGGGCCGCTCGAGGTCGGCGCCGACGGCACCCCGTCGGGCGGCGAGGGCTTCGAGCTGTACGTCGAGTCGCCCGCCTGGGTCGACCGGGAGACGGCCGACTTCATGCAGGAGTGGTGGCCGACCGCGCTGCTCCGCACGATGACGCAGTACGTCGGCACCGCGATGCGGCCGACGATCGAGGAGCACGGCCTGCTCACCATGGCGGTGACCGGCTTCCCGGACCGGGCGGCGGCGAGCCTCGAGGGCTGGCTGGACGACGACGGCCGGGCGACGGTGGGCATCGGCCGCCTCGACACCGCACGGGAGGGGCTCGCGATCGACGTCGGCTGGGCGAGCGAGACGGCCTACCCGGTCACGCCGCTGCTGCCGGTGGAGGCGGCGTACCTGCGCGAGACCGGCGACCGGTCCGGCCTGCTGGCGGCGCTGCGCCGCGGCCCGACCCGCCACTGGGCCGTCGCCGGGCGCGACCCCGTCGTCCGCTGAGCGCCCGGGGACGCCGCTAGAGCTCGCCGAGCAGCCAGGTCGGGCTCAGCACCATCGCGCCGTACCGCTCGACCCGGCCCATCAGGATCCGGTCGGCGGTGACGACCGAGACCCGGTCGCCGCGCTCGGAGGCGCGCTTGGCCTCGGCGACGACGGTGTCGTCGCCGCTGGCCTTCGCGTGCACGGTGCGGACGTGGGCGTCCCGCCCGGCCCGGACCCCGCCCTTGGCCGCACCCTCGAGCACCAGGACGACGACGTCCTGCGGGACGTCGGCGGTCATCAGCTGCTCGTGCAGGCGCAGCGCCGCACCGGCCCGGTCCCTCCACCACCCGTCGGGGCGGGCGCCGACGACGTTGGCGCCGTCGACGACGAGGACGGTGGGCATGGGACCAGCCTACGAGGCGGTCGCGGCTGCTCGCCCCGGGTCGACGCGGTGCCTGTCGGTCGGGGCGACGGGCGCGACCCGCTCGGGTGCGCCCCCGTCCCGCGCACCTCGTCCGTCTCGGCTGTCATCCTGGGGCGGTGGGAGACCGGGGACGGCGGGCTGGACCCGCGCTGACCGTGCCGGCCGCGCTCGCGGTGCTGGTCCTCGCGGGATGCGGGTCCGCCGGCGACGCCGACCCGCCCGGCCCGGGCACACCCGGCAGCCCGGACGCCGCGACGTCGTCCCCGACGCCGACCACCGCTCGCGCCACGCCGACCCCCGTGCCGGCCCCCGCGCCGGACCCGCCCGCCCCGGCCGCCCCGGCCCGCGAGCGGTGGGTCCGCGGCATCGACGCGTCGCACCACCAGGGCGACATCGACTGGGTCCGGGTCGCCGGCGACCGCGTCGGGTTCGCCTACCTCAAGGCCAGCGAGGGCAGCACCTTCACCGACCCGCGGTTCGTCGAGAACGTCGCCGGCGCGCGGCGGGCCGGGCTGCGGGTCGGCGGCTACCACTACTTCAGCCTCTGCTCCCCCGGTGCACCCCAGGGCGAGCACTTCGCCGAGACCCTCGAGGCGGCCGGGCGCTCCACGCTCCCACCGGCGGTCGACCTCGAGCTGCAGGGCCAGTGCGCGACGCCGCCGGCGCGCCCCGACCTGCTGGCCGAGGTCCGCGCGTTCCTCGAGGTCGTCGAGGAGGCCACCGGCCGCCGGGTGGTGGTCTACGAGTTCCCCGACCTCGAGGAGGAGTACCGCCTCGCCGACGAGCTCGGCCGCCGCCAGTGGGTGCGCCGGCTCGGCGACGTCCCGCCCGCGCGCGACTGGTGGATCTGGCAGCGCGCCGACGACGCCACGGTCGCCGGCGTCGACGGACCCGTCGACCTCAACCTGGCGCGGTCGTGACGCGTCCGCAGGGCGCTGGGCCCACCCGCGCGGCCAGGTGGCCCCGGACGACCGGGCTCGGGCCGGTCGTCACTTGAGGAACTTGGAGAAGTCCTTCGGCAGGTCGAGGTTGGCGGCAGCGGACTCGTAGTCGATGGCCTCGCCCGGCGTGCCGAACGGGTTCGCGGCGGCGCGCTCCTTCGCCGCGGCGGCCTCCTGGGCCGCCTTGGCGGGGTTGCCGGACTTCTTGGCGCCCTTGCCCTTCCGCACCTGCTGCTTGGCCTTGCCGCGCTTGCCCCCACCGGCAGCGCCGGGCATCCCCGGCATCCCCGGCATGCCCGGCATGCCGCCGCCGCGCGCCATCTGCATCATCATCTTGCGGGCCTCGAAGAACCGGTCGACGAGCTGGTTGACGTCGGAGACCTGACGGCCCGAGCCCTTCGCGATCCGGGCGCGACGCGAGCCGTCGATCATCTTGGGGTTGCCGCGCTCGGCCGGCGTCATCGACTGGATGACCGCCTGGATGCGGTCGATCTCGCGCTCGTCGAAGTTCTCCAGCTGCTCGCGCATCTGGCCCATGCCGGGGAGCATGCCGAGGATCTTCGACATCGAGCCGAGCTTGCGGACCTGCTGCATCTGCTCGAGGAAGTCGTCGAGGGTGAACTCGCCGCCCTGGCCGGCGAGCTTCGCCGCGGCCTTCATCGAGGACTCCTGGTCGAAGGTCTTCTCGGCCTGCTCGATCAGGGTGAGCATGTCGCCCATGTCCAGGATGCGCGAGGCCATCCGGTCCGGGTAGAAGACGTCGAAGTCGGTCATCTTCTCGCCCGACGAGGCGAACATGACCGGGCGACCGGTGACCTGGCGGATGGAGAGCGCCGCACCGCCGCGGGCGTCACCGTCGAGCTTGGTGAGCACGACGCCGTCGTACCCGACCCCGTCGAGGAAGGCCTGCGCCGTGACGACGGCGTCCTGGCCGATCATCGCGTCGACGACGAAGAGGACCTCGTCGGGCTGGACGGCGTCGCGGATGTCGGAGGCCTGCTGCATCAGCTCGGCGTCGACGCCGAGCCGGCCCGCGGTGTCGACGATGACGACGTCGTGGAGCTTGCGCCTGGCCTCCTCGACGGAGGCGCGGGCGACCGCGACCGGGTCGCCGGTGCCGTTGCCCGGCTCCGGCGCGTAGACCGGGACGCCGACGCGGCCGCCGTTGACCTGGAGCTGGTTGACGGCGTTGGGGCGCTGCAGGTCGCAGGCGACCAGGAGCGGCGCCTTGCCCTGGTCCTTCAGCCACAGCGCCAGCTTGGCCGCGAGCGTGGTCTTGCCGGCGCCCTGGAGGCCGGCGAGCATGATGACGGTCGGACCCGACTTGGCGTAGCGCAGCCGCCGCTCCTCGCCACCGAGGATCGTGACGAGCTCGTCGTGGACGATCTTGATGACCTGCTGGGCCGGGTTCAGCGCACCGCTGACCTCCTCGGCCCGCGCCCGCTCCTTGACCGCGGCGACGAACTCCTTGACCACGGGCAGGGCGACGTCGGCCTCGAGCAGCGCGATCCGGATCTCGCGCGCGGTGGCGTCGATGTCGGCCTCGGAGAGGCGCCCCTTGCCCCGCAGGTTCTTGAAGGTGTCGGCGAGACGGTCGGAGAGAGTGGCGAACACAGGAGTCCTCAGCAGTGGCTCTGGAGATGGCGCGGTCGTGAAAGCACCAGACTAACGGCGGGTCACCTACGGTGAGGACGTGGACGTCGTGATCGGGGTGGTCGGGGGGCTGGTCCTGCTGTTCCTCGCGCTGTGGGTCGGGCACCGCTCGCTCGGGGCCGGCGGTCCCAGCAGTGCCGGCGGCAACGCCCTGGCCGGCGGGTTCGAGGTCTTCGACCCCGCCCGTGCCCGGGCCCGTGAGGACCTCGACTCCAAGGAGACCGAGGGCGAGGCGCTGCCCGCCCCGAACGACGAGGACGTCCCCGTCCGCGTCGACCTCAAGTCCGGCAAGGTCCACGTCCGCAGGCAGCCGCCGGCGCCCCCGGGCAGCTCCGACGACGCACCCTGACCTGCGCCACCACGCTGGTCGGGCGGACCCGGGACCTTCCCACCGGGACCACCTGACGTCCTCGGGCGCACGTCGTCGCCCCGCGCCGCGCTAGCGGCCCGGAGGCGGTGGCGGCGGGGCGCCCGGTCCCGGCGGCCCCGGCGTGGGCGGCCCGGGAGGCTGCGGCGGGTACGGGTACGCCGCCGGGGACGCCGTGACCACGGCCGTCGTGCGCAGCGGCAGCAGCACACCGAGCAGTGAGACGGCCAGGCCGGCGCTGGTGGCGAGCAGGCCGACGTCGACGGTGTCGATGTCGATGACCGCGACGACGTGGACGGCCAGGCCGGCGGCCGTGGCGGCCACCAGGATCGGGCGCGCCGCCCGCGGGTTGACCGCTCGTCCACGACGGCCCAGGGCGACCACGACCGCCACGCCGACGGAGAACAGCAGCAGCGCCCAGCCGACCCACCCGAAGTAGGCCTCGACGACCGCGCTGTCGCCGCCGTACTCACGCGCGGCGTCGCTGATGTCGCTGAAGGTGACGTCGGTGGCCCAGGGCAGCACCCCGTAGCCGGCCAGGCACAGCACGGCGGCGAGCGCGGTGAGCACGACCGCGACCGGTTGCGTGGTGGAGCGCACGAGCGGACCGCGACCGAACGGCGCGCCGGGGTGGGCGGGGAGCCCGGGGTGGGCCGGGTACCCCGGTGGACCGAGCGGTCCGACCTGCGCCCCGGGCGGCAACCGGTAGGCGACACGGGGCCCGAGCGCACCGGCGACCCACAGCAGCAGCGCACCTCCGAGCCAGAGGTAGGCGCCCAGGGCCGGCTGGACCTCGGCGGTCAGGAGCTCCGGCTCCGCCTCCCCGCCCGGGGCGGGCGCGCCGCCGGCCCCGGCCGTGCTGGGCGACGAGCCGCCGGACCCGCCCGTGGTGTCCAGCACCCAGCCGAGGTCCAGCAGACCGATCGTCCCAAGGGCGAGGGTCGCGGTGACCGCGACGACCGCGACCGTGCGCGCCACCGCCGTCCGGGTCCGGCGGCGCAGGCCCACCGCTGCCAGGGCGGTGAGCGCGCAGGCGGCGGCGGTGGCGACCAGCGCCCCCCAGGGGAAGAACGCCCCGGCGAACGCCCCGGCGTCGTGGAACCGCGGGACGACGCCGACCACGTCCGCGACGACGTTACGGGCGTCGAAGAGACCGGCGTACTCGCTCCTGTCGCCGATGGGGCCGTCCTGGCCGGAGCCGTAGACCACGAACCGGTTGGTCTCGACCCAGTCCAGGGCCAGGCTGACGACCATCATCAGCGCGCCGAGCACCGCCACGGGGAGTGCGAACCCGATCGCCTCGTGCCGGACCAGCCCGGCGGACTCGGGGTCCGCGTCGACCCAGTACGGCGGTGGCTCGCCCGCGTGGCCGAATCGGGGCTGTCCACCGTCAGAGCTGCTCATGGCGGTGAGCATGCCCCAGCGGCGCCGCGCTACTCGGCACCTGGTCCGCTCGCGGGATCAGCTCAACGCGGCCCGGACGGCGTGCGCGGTCTCGGCGGCGCGGATCTCCGACAGCGCGCCGGCCGAGGGCTCCTGCAGGTAGAAGACGTCGACGGCCTGGGGGCCGAGGGTGTCGACGTGGGCGGAGCGCACGGCGACGTCGAGGCGGGCCAGCTCGGCGCAGACGAGGTGGACGACGCCGGGCCGGTCGGCCGCGCGCACCTCCAGCACCGTGGCGTGCTCGCTCGCCTCGGGACGGACGACGACCGTCGGCGCCAGCTCGCCCTCGGGCAGGGCGCGGGCGAACCTGGCGGTCGGGTCGACCCGGCCGTCGACGACGGCCTCGTAGCGGGTGCGGAGGACGGCGGGGTCGACGGTGTCGGAACCGACCTCCCACACCGAGACGCTGTGGTCGTCCTGGGCCCACAGGCGGGCCGCGCGGATCGGCAGCCGCAGCAGCGCGAACGTCGCGGCGAGGTCGGCCAGGAGCCCGACCCGGTCGAGGGCGATCGCGGTGACCCGGCTGCCGTCGGCGACCGGCTCGACCGAGATCGCGACCGACGCGGCCGTCAGTCCCGCGGGCACGGCGACCTCGCCGACGGGGAACGCCGGCAGCGTGGCGCCGCTGTCGAGCGCGGCGTGGGCACGGCGGGCCAGGTCGGCGACCAGGCCGGCCCGCCACGAGGTCCACGCCTTCGGCGCGGTCGCCTTCGCGTCGGCCTCGGTCAGGGCCCGGAGGAGCGCGAGCGCCTCGGGCGTGCGGAGCCGCGAGGTGAGGATCTCGACGGTGGCGGGGTCGTCGGGGTCGCGGGTGGTCGCGGTCTCGGCGAGCAGCAGGTGCCAGCGCACGAGCAGCGCGATCAGCTCGACGCACTCGTCGTCGAAGCCCATCCGGGTGGCCACCGCACGGGCGATCGGCTCCCCGGCGACGCTGTGCTCGGTGAGCCCGCCCTTGCCGATGTCGTGCAGCAGGGCCGCGACCATCAAGACGTCGGGGCGGCGCACCGAACGGATCAGCGCCGAGGCCTCGATGCAGGTCTCGACGACGTGCCGGTCGACGGTGAAGCGGTGGATCACCGAGGCGTGCGGCAGCATCCGGACCCGCTCCCACTCGGGCAGGAAGCCCGCCAGGGCGCCGGTCTCCTCGAGCGTCTCCCACACCTCGAGCAGGCCGCGGCCGGAGGCGAGCAGCCGCACCAGCAGCTGCCGGGCCTCCTCGGGCCACGGGTCGGGCAGCGGCGCACCCTCGCGCACCAGCCGCGCGGCGGTCGGCGGGGCGAGGACGACGCCGCGCTCGGCCGCGATGGTCGCGGCCCGCAGCAGCAGCATCGGGTCGGCGGCGGGGTCGGCGCGGCCGTCGAGGACGACCTCGCCGGCCGACAGCGCGACGCCCGGCCCGAGCGGCTCGAGCACCGGTCGGCGCGCCGTGCGCGCCGACACCGGCCGCGCCAGGACGCCGTCGACCCGGCGCCACGCGAGGCGGGACAGGTGGGTGATCCGGCGTCCGGCCTCCCGCACGTGCACCTGGGCGGCCCGCTCCCCGGCCAGGCCGAGCACCTCGGCGAGGACCGGCCAGGTCTCGGGCGTGATCCGGTCGGTCGCCCGCCCGGTGGCCTCGTGGACGACGTCGCGGACGTCGAGCAGGGTCTGCCGGCTGCGCTCGAGCTCGGTGTGCGGGACGTCGACCAGCCAGGTCGCGACCAGGCCGCGCAGGGTGGTGGCGTCGCGCAGGCCGCCCTCGGCCTCCTTGACGTCGGGCACCGACAGGTGGGCCAGCTCACCCATCAGCCGGTGCCGTGCGTCGGACGCCCTACGGATCTCGGGCAGCCGCTCGCGCGCGCCGCGGCGCCAGTTCGCGAGCATCGTGGTCCGCAGCCGCAACGTGAGGTGGGGGTCGCCGGCGACGTGCCGGACGTCGAGCAGCCCGGAGGCGACGCGGTGGTCGGCGTCCGCGGCCGCGACCATCTCGGGCAGGGACCGCACCGAGTGGTCCAGCCGGGCACCGGAGTCCCAGATCGGGTACCAGAGCTGCTCGGCGAGGGGGCCGAGATCGACGTCCTCGTCGTGCACCAGCACCACGTCGAGGTCGGAGTACGGCGCCAGCTCGGACCGGCCGTAGCCGCCGACCGCGACCAGCGCCACGCCGGTGTCGGGACCGCCGGCCTTCTCGTAGGCCGCGGAGCAGAGCTCGTCGGCGTCGGCCGTGCGCCCGGCGCGGGCGGCTGCGGTCATCCGAGGTGCACCTGAGGAGCCGGGCCAGGAGCCACGTGCGGTCAGAGCGCTTCGTTGTCGCGGTCCCCGGTGCGGACCCGGATGACGGTGTCGAGCGGGGAGACCCAGACCTTGCCGTCGCCGATGCGGCCGGTGCGGGCGCTGCGCTCGATGGCGTCGACGATGGTGGCGGCGTCCTCGTCGTCGACGGCGACCTCGAGCCGGATCTTCGGCACCAGGGCGATGTCGTACTCCGCCCCGCGGTAGACCTCGGTGTGGCCCTTCTGGCGGCCGTAGCCGCTGACCTCGCTGACGGTCATGCCCGTCACGCCCACGGCCTCCAGGGCCTGGCGTACGTCCTCCCACTTGTGCGGCTTGATGACGGCGGTGACGAGCTTCATGGCGGTCCTCCCGATGTGGTGTGCCCCGTGACGCGCTGAGCGTCCGGTGTGTCGATGGTGCGGCCGTGCCGCCGATCCTGCCAGCGGCCCGGGCCCTCGACGGGGCACCGGGCCGCTGGGTGGATCAGGTGGAGCGGGTCGAGCAGGCGGACGACGGGGTCAGAGCGCGGCCTCGTCCTTGTCGCCGGTGCGGACGCGGACGACGGTCTCGACCGGGCTGACCCAGACCTTGCCGTCGCCGATCCGTCCGGTCTGCGCGGTCTTGACCACGATGCCGACGATGTCGTCGGTGTCGCTGTCGTCGACGACGATCTCGATGCGGATCTTCGGGACCAGGGCGATGTCGTACTCCGCCCCGCGGTAGACCTCGGTGTGGCCCTTCTGGCGGCCGTAGCCGCTGACCTCGCTGACGGTCATGCCCGTCACGCCGAAGGTCTCGAGGGCCTCGCGGACGTCCTCCCACTTGTGCGGCTTGATGACCGCGGTCACGAGCTTCATGCCTGGGCCCCTTCCTCGGTCCGCACGGTCGACTTGGCCAGGACGCCGGTCGAGCCGCCCGAGCTGAAGCTGCCCGGGTGCAGGTCGTAGGCGCTCTCCCCGTGCTCGGCGAGGTCGATGCCGCCGACCTCGTCGTCCTCGTCGAGGCGCAGGCCGAGCGTGTACTTGATGGCCAGCGCGATGACGGCGGTGAGGATGCCGGAGTAGAGGACCGCGACGAGCACGCCGAGCGACTGGTCGCCCAGCGAGCCGAGGCCGCCGCCGTACAGGAGTCCGTCGATGCCGCCGGCGCCGTCGGCGGTGGAGAAGACGCCGATCAGGACGGTGCCGATGATGCCACCGACGAGGTGGACGCCGACGACGTCGAGCGAGTCGTCGTAGCCGAGCCTGAACTTGAGGCCGACGGCCCAGGCGCAGACCGCACCGGCGATGGCGCCGATCGCGACGGCACCCTCGATGTCGACCGCACCGGCGGCCGGCGTGATGGCGACGAGGCCCGCGACGATGCCGGACGCGGCGCCGAGCGAGGTGGCCTTGCCGTGCATCAGACGCTCGATGAGGAGCCACCCGAGGATGGCGGCCATCGTGGCGAGCGTGGTGTTGGCGAAGGTGCGCCCGGTCTCGGCGACGAAGCGCTCGAGCTCGAAGGCGCTCGGGTCGGTCGGGTCGTAGCCGATGACGATGGAGCCGACGTTGAAGCCGTACCAGCCGAACCACAGCATGCCCGCGCCGAGCATGGTCAGGGTCAGGTTGTGCGGTCGCATCTTGTCCTTGGGCCAGCCGATGCGCTTGCCGAGCAGGAGCACGAGGACCAGGGCCGCGACACCGGCGTTGATGTGCACCGCGGTGCCACCGGCGTAGTCCTGGGCACCGATCCTGGTGCAGATCAGGGCCGACTCCGAGCAGCTGAAGACCATGTGGGCCAGCGGGAAGTAGACGATGACGGCCCAGACCGGGATGAAGAGCACCCAGGCGGAGAACTTCATCCGGTCGGCCACCGCGCCGCTGATGAGGGCGCAGGTGATGATGGCGAAGGTCATCTGGAACATGACGCCGATGTAGAAGGTGGGCTCGACGTCCTTGAGCCACGCCATGGCGAAGGGATCCGCGAAGAACGTCCCGTCGCCGCTCCAGCCCATCGACCAGCCGATGGCGACGTACAGGATGCCGACGATGGCGGCGGCCACGTACGACATCATCATCATGTTGAGCACGGACTTCGACCGCGTCATGCCGCCGTAGAAGAGCGCCAGCGCGGGCACGGTCATCATCAGGACCAGTGCCGTCGCGATGAGCATGAAGGCGTAATAGCCGTCCACAGAACCTCCATGGAGAGTGGGTCAGGGGAGCGAGGGTTCGCGACGACGTTGTCGATGCCCGTCCCGCTCGAGTTGCCGGAACTCTCGTGGCCGCAGATTTCGACCGGCGCGGCTGCGTGTTGCGGGTGGGTAACGAACCCCGGGCCGGTGTTACTTCGGTGTTTCGTCGTGGCCGCGCACCCTCGGCCGGCCGACGGCCGCGGTGCCGGCGCGACACCTCCGTTCGGGTATCCTTCCGCGGAGCATCGCGCCGGTCGGCGCCGATCGCCCCCAGTCTCGGATGGAGGAACGCACCGTCGTGGTGACCGGACCCTCTGCGTCGCGCACCGCGGGCGGCGTCGACGACCCGCGCCCCGCAGCGGCGCGGCTCACGACGGCTGCGGAGATCGAGGTCCTCCTCGCGGGGCTCCCGCAGCACTCCCCCGAGCTCCGGCTCGAGGTCGAGACCCTCGACCTGCTCCGCGTGCTCACCCTCGCCGAGCCCGGGACCACCGTCGACCGGCTCGTCCTCACCGTGTCGGCGTGGGAGCGACCGCTCGACACCTGGGTCGGGCGCCTGGGTCGCGTCGTGCACGTGCAGTCCTGCGCGGTCGACTACCCCGTCGTCGAGGAGCCCGCCCCGACGCGCTGGGCCGAGCTGGCCGCCGGCGTCGACCTGTCCGAGGCGGCCGACCACCCCGCCGACACGCTCGCGCCCGCCACGGTCGACATCCGGTTGAGCCGGCCGACGCCGCTCGCCGACGTGGCTCGCGGCGTCTACCCCCTGCTGGGCGTCGACCGCCGCCAGCACGGGTACGGCTTCGTCGAGCTCGGGACGGTCGGCGTGACCTCCGCCGCCCTGGCCCTGCTGCCGAACCGGACGGCGCCCGGCACCCCCGGCCCGCCGAGCGTGCACCTCGAGGGCGCGGGCCTGAGCCACGCCGACCTGGGGCTGGTGGGCACGCAGGCGGCCCTCGAGGAGCTCCTCGGGGACCAGGACCCGGCGCGGACCCTCGTCGGCCACCCCCTCCTGCTCGACCCGAGCGGGCACCTCGCGCTGACCGAGCGCGCGGAGCTCCCCCTGGTCGACCTCAACCTGCACAACCCGATCGGCCGCCGGCACATCCTCGAGCTCTCGCGGTGGACGCTCGCCCTCACCTCGCACGACGGCGACCTCACCTTCCGGCCCCTCCCGACCGGTGCGACGAACCCGGCCTGGCCGCCCGCCCGCAACCGCGTCCGGGACCGCACCGAGAAGCCCGCCCAGTGGTCACGTCCGGCCGCGGCGGTCCTCTCGGGCCGCGAGGTCCGGCAGGTGCGCGAGGTCGAGGCGATCGACCTGTCCGGCCTGGAGGCCGTCGACCACGACGACGAGCTGCTGCTGTACCGGCGGCTGGCCGAGCTGGCCGCCACCGGCTCGATCCTGCACTCGTTGCCGGCGTCGTTCACCGCTGCCGACGACGTCCTCGGACCCACGCTGGCCCGGTTGCTGCGCCAGCCCTACCGCCCGTCGACGGGTCTGGTGCGCGACCTGCGCTCGGTCCCCCAGCGCCGCGAGGCCATGCAGCGCTTCGGCGGCTTCCTCGAGCTCGCCGCCGGCGCCGCGACGCTCGGGCACCGCCTGCTCCCGACCGTGAGCGTCGTGTTGTCGACGATGCGGCCGAGCCGGGTGGTCGACGTCCTGCTCGCGCTCGCCGCCCAGCGCTACCCGCACCTCGAGATCGCCGTCGCGGTGCACGGGGCCGCCGAGCCGGTCGGCGCGGCGTTCGAGGACGCCGTCCGGGTCGCCGGGGCCTCGGTGTTCCACCACGACCGCGCGACGCCGTTCGGGGCCGTCCTCGCCGACCTCGCCCGGCACACCACCGGCGACCTGGTGGTCAAGATCGACGACGACGACGTCTACGGCCCCCGGGTCATCGAGGACCTGGTCCTCGCGCACCTCTACTCCAACGCCGACGTCGTCGGGAAGACCACGGAGTACCTGTACTTCGAGGACATCGACCACACCGCCCACCGCCGGTTCGCGACCGAGTGCTACCACACCCAGGTGGCCGGCGGCGCGATGATGCTGTCGCGCGCGATGCTGAACGAGATCGGCGGCTGGCGGCCCTCGCCGCACTCCACCGATCGCTCCATCCTCATCCGCGTCGGCCACGCGGGCGGCATCTGCTACCGGACGAACAGCCTCGGCTACGTCTACGTCCGGCACTCCGAGGGTCACACGTGGAAGCAGGCCGACTCCCTCCTCCTGCGCAACACGCCCGAGCAGTGGCCCCGGTTCATGCCCGAGATCATCGAAGCCTGACGCACCACCAGAGAGGCAACCGCCCCATGTCACCCAAGCCGCTGACGGTCAACCCCGCGCTGCGCGACGTCGTCTACAAGAACCGGTGGCGCGACGTCTTCGACGGAACCGTCCCCGAGGGCTGGGAGCCGACGCTCAAGGTCTCGGTCGTGACCGCGGCGTTCAACAGCGCCACCCTGCCGCTGACCCTGGCCTCGCTCGCGGCCCAGGACTACCCCGAGGACCTCCTCGAGGTCGTCGTCGTCGACGACGGCAGCACCGTCCCGGTCGAGATCGGCGACATCGCCCCGAAGCACACCCGCCTGATCCGGGTGCGCGAGGAGGACGGCGAGGGGTGGGGACGGTCGAACGCGCTGCGCCGCGGCATCGAGGCCAGCGACGGCGACATCATCTACTGGGTCGACTCCGACATGGTCCTGTTCGCCGACAACGTGCGCGAGCACGCCAAGTGGGCGCACTTCATCCCGGAGGCCGCGACCATCGGCCACAAGGGCTTCGTCGAGGAGTGGACCTTCACCCCCGAGGAGGTCTTCGAGGCGGTCCGCAACGGCACCATCGGCGACCACTACGACCTCGACTCGCTCCACCGGCACTGGTCGCTCGACATCTACGACAAGACCGACGACCTCAACGACAGCTCGGGCCGCAACTACAGCACCCACATGGGCGCCTGCGCCACCGTCACCCGCGCGGTCTACGACCGCACGCACGGCCAGGACCCCGTCCTGCGGCTCGGCGACGACACCGAGATCGCCTACCAGATCTGGCAGGCCGGCGGCGTCTTCATCCCGGTGGGCTCGGCGAGGACCTACCACCTCGGCCGCGCCCTCATCCAGGACAAGGCCGACGACGTCGCGCACTACAACGGGCCCCACTTCGCCCAGCGGATGCCGATCCCGCGCTACCGCCGCCGAGCCGAGAACCGCCAGTGGCAGGTGCCCTACATCGCGGCGGTCGTCACCACCGACCGCGACACGGCCCCGCTGGCCCGCGAGTGCGTCGAGCGGCTCCTGAACCAGACCGAGTCCGACCTCCACGTCTTCCTGGTCGGTCCGTGGTCGAGCCTGATGACCGGGCGGCGCAGCGCTCTCAACGACCCGGACCTCGAGCTGCACCTGACCCAGGAGACCTTCCGGTGCGACGGGCGGGTCTCCCTCGTCGACGAGGCGCCCGACGACGTCTTCCCCTCGCCGTACCGTCTCGACGTGCCCGTGCACGTCGGCCTGCCCTCGCGCGCGGTGTCGAGGATGATGCGCTCGGCGTTCGGCGACGACATCGGCATGGTCAGCTTCTTCCCGCCCGAGGGGACCGACGTCTCCGAGGCGGTGCGGATCACCTTCACCGCGGCCCACAGCCGGGCGCTCCCCCACGTCTCCGACGACGTCACCTACGTCGAGGCCATGGACGCGGTGTGGGGCGTCGAGTGGAAGCCCAACCTCGAGCTCGGCTTCCTCGACCTGCGCGACGTCGAGCCGGGCGCGAAGATCCGCCGCTTCGACCCCGAGCAGGTGGAGGCGCTGCGCGAGCGGGTCGACCGGCTCCGCACCCGCGCCGTCGAGGCCGAGCAGGAGGTCCGCCGGCTCCAGGACGAGGTCCAGGAGGACCAGCAGCACCCGGCGTCGTCCGTCGCCGAGGCGGCGCGGCAGCGGGCCGGCCGTCTCGCGCGCGCGGCACGCAGCCGCATCTCGTCCTGACGGTCGTCCGGGACGGCGGGCGCGCCGGTCAGCCGGAGCGGGGCGCCCGACGCCGGCGGTCGCCGTCGAGCAGCGCGTCGACGGCGTCCTGGACCGGCGGACGCAGCGTGCGGACGAAGGTCCCGGTGAGGTGGTGGAGGTCCGCGAGCGTGATCACCCCGCCGACCACCGCGCGACAGGTGGCCTCGGGGCAGAGGTAGGGCCGCACGTCGAAGAGGCCGACGCGTGGGTCGGTCGCCGCCAGGTCGGCGGCCACGTCCCCCTCGGGGTCGGCGACGTCGGCCTCGGCCAGCGGCCGGTCACAGGCGGCGAGGTCCTCCTGGTGGAGGTCGACGCACTGCGGGACCGTCTCCTCCTCCTGCCGGCGCGGGTTGTCGCGCATCACCAGGACCTTGCTGCCGGCGTCGAGCCACGTCGTGATGACGCGACGGTAGGAGGCCTCGGTCTCTCGCAGGTTCTCCTCCGCCCGGTCCTCGCCCTCCAGCCCCACCAGCGGGACCAGGGTGCGGTTGGCCAGGACGACTAGGTCGAACCCCTGGTCGGCGACCTCGCTGATCGCGCGCTGGTTGAACGTCTCGCAGTCGTCGGTCTGCACCTGCTCGGGGAAGGCGATCGGCCGGTCGGCGGTGTGGCACTCGAAGACGAAGTAGGTGGTGAGGCTCCAGGCCCGGTCCTCGGCCATCCCGCGGAAGGCGGGGAGCCAGTGCGCGGCGTGCGAGTTGCCGACCATCGCCACCCGGAACGCGTCCTCGGCGTCGCTGCCGTAGTGGCACGTCGGGTCCTCTCGCAGGCCCCCCAGGCTCGAGGTGCACCGGCCGTTGTAGACCGACTTCATGTCGGTCGCCGCGAAGGCACTGGTCGTGACGAGACGCTCGCCCTGCAGGTCGCACCCGTTGATGACCGCGCCCGCGCCGAGGCACGGGTCGGCGAGCTCGCCGGCCACCGGTGCCCGCTGCGCCTCCAGGGCCTGGTGCCGCACGACGACCGCGCCGCCGGCGACGAGGACCGCACCAGCCACGGCGAACACGAAGCTGCGGCGGAGGGGGACGCCGAGCGGTCGCCGGCCCCGCAGCGGGTCCTCGACGAGGACCTTGGTCAGGTACGACAGGACGAGCACGGCCCCCAGCGCCACCAACAGCTGCCAGGTGGCCGGCTCGTCGTCGAGGGCGAACGGCAGCAGCACCACCACCGGCCAGTGCCAGAGGTAGACGGCGTAGGAGATCCCGCCGAGCTCCTGGACGGGACGCAGCGCCATGGCCGGCAGCGGCGACAGCGCCCCCCGCCCTACCGACACCGCGATCACCAGCGCGGTGCCGAGGACCGGGACGAGGGCGGCGAGACCGGGGAAGGCGGTGGCGGCGTCGTAGCGGACGGCCGCGAGGGCCACCATCGCGAGCCCCGCCCAGGCCCCCAGGACCCGCGCCGCGGGCGGGAGGCTCGGGAGCCGGGGCAGCGCCACGGCCACCAGTCCCCCGGCGGCGAGCTCCCAGGTCCGGGTCCAGGTGACGAAGTAGCCTGCCGGGTCCTCCCGCTCCAGGAAGGACCACAGCAGCGACGTCGCGAGCACCCCGAGCACCGCGACGCCCACGCACCGCCGCACGCCCAGCCCCGAGCGACGCGCGACCAGCGCGGCGAGGAGCACGAGCACCGGCCAGCCGAGGTAGAACTGCTCCTCGATCGAGAGCGACCAGTAGTGCTGCACCGGGGTCGCGACGTTGTCGGCGGCCAGGTAGTCGACGGACTCGTCGGCGAGCAGCCAGTTCTGGACGTACACGGCCGAGGCGACCGCCTGCTTGGCGGTGCCCAGCCACATCGTCGTCGGCGCGAGCCACCAGGTCGCGGCGAGCGTGGCGAGGAGGACCGTCAGCGCCGCCGGCAGCAGCCGCCGGATCCGGCGTCCCCAGAACTCCGCGAGGTCGCGCGCCGTCGCGGGCGGGTGCTGCAGCAGGTGGCCGGTGATGAGGTAGCCGGAGATGACGAAGAAGACGTCGACGCCGACGTAGCCGCCGCTCAGCGCGGAGGGCCAGAAGTGGAAGACCACCACCAGCGCGACGGCGAGGGCCCGCAGCGCCTGGATGTCGAGTCGCATCCCCCCGGAGCCGGAGCCCGTTCCGGTGCCGGTCGCCGCGGCCGATCGGTCTCGCCCGGACACGATCTGCTCAGGCACCGATGTCACCCGCAGAAGTATCCGGATCACGCGTCGGCGCTCCGAATCCACGGCGCCCGGGGCCGCGCCCGACGCGGGAGACGTCGGTGCCGTCGCTCCCTCAGGCGGGCAGGAGGCGCACGCCGAGGTTCATGTGCCCGATGCTGACGCCCTCGTAGGAGAGGCCGGACCGGTCGAGGAACTCCATGAACGCCCGGTGCTCGTGCAGCTGCCAGCCGTGGTAGCCGAAGTACTCGTCGAACACGATGACCGTGCCCGGCACGAACCAGTCGAAGAGGACGTCGAACACGGTCCTGGTCGAGCTGTACAGGTCGGCGTCGAGGTGGACGAACGAGAACGGGCCCTCGTGGGCCGCCTCGAACGGGGCGACCGTGGTGTCGAAGAACCCCACGTGGAACTCGACGTTGCTCACGGGCAGCTCGGGCGGCCGGCCGCCGATGTCGAAGTCGCCGGCTCCCTTCGACGTGCCGCTCCAGGACTCCGGCAGGCCCGCGAAGCTGTCGAAGCCGTGCACCGTGCGGGTGTCGAAGAACCGGGCGATCTGGGTGAGCGAGGTGCCCTGGTAGACGCCGAACTCGGCCACCATGCCGTCGATCGTGGTGGCGCGGAGGGCGGCGGCGATCGCCTCGGGCTTGTTGAGCGCCACCTGGGCGGAGTCGAGGCGGCGCTCGCCCAGGATGTAGTCGACGGAGTGCTCCACCGAGCGCTCGCGCAGCCGCAGCGGCACCGACGGAGGACGTGGCTGCCTGCTCCGGACGATCTCCTGACGGACGAGGGCCATCTCCTTGCGGAGGGCGCGGAGGAGGCGCGGGACTCTGTTCGGCTGGGGCAACGTGTCTCCTCGGTGGGATCGGTAGGCCGACCCTAGCGGCCCGCCCCGGGCGGGCGGGCCACCGACGCACCCGCCTAGGATCGTCGCGACCATGACCATGGAGGTTGAGATGGGCGTACGAGCACGGGTGGGTCAGAGCCTGGAGTCGACTCTGGGCAAGGACCGCACCGACAAGATCCGCACCGCCGAGCGTCGCTACCGCACGGCGTTGTCGACGCGGCTCGCTCCGGCGCCCGTGCCGGAGCCGCGGCGCCGGCGCAAGCCCGCGCCGGGCTCCGCGTCCCCGGGCCCGCGTGCGGGCCGCCAGGGACCGCCGAAGGCCGCCGCGCGGCCGTTGGGCGAGCCGAACGACCGCCAGGGTGGCTGGATCCCGTCGGACCCCTTCGTGCCGCACCCGGAGCCGAAGCTCACCCGGCACGACCTGCTCCGCGGCCTCCACGAGCGTCTCGTCCCGCGCACCTACCTCGAGATCGGGGTGAACGAGGGCGCCAGCCTCACGCTCTCCCGCTCGAGGACCGTGGCCATCGACCCCGAGTACGCCGTGCGCCACCCGCTGCACTGCGACCTGGACCTGGTGAAGGCCAAGAGCGACGCCTACTTCTCCCGCCCCGACGCGCTCAGCCACCTCGACGGCGTCCCCGTCGACCTGGCCTTCATCGACGGGATGCACCTCTCGGAGTTCGCGCTGCGCGACTTCATCAACGTCGAGAAGCACCTGGCCACGACGGGCGTCACCGTGTTCGACGACGTGCTCCCGCGCAACGCCCTCGAGGCGGCCCGCGTCCGACGTACGGGCGCGTGGGCCGGCGACATCTACAAGTCCGTCGAGGTCGTCGCCCGGCACCGGTCCGACCTCGTGGTCCTCCTCGTGAACACCTGGCCCACCGGGACCGCCGTGATCATCGGCGCGGACCCCGCGTCGCAGGTCCTCGAGGACGGGTACGCCTCCGAGGTGCCCTACCTGGAGGCGAAGGACCCCCAGGCGCCGCCCCCGGAGTACATGTCCCGCACGGCGGCCGTCGACCCGGAGGACCTGCTGGCCTCCGAGGCGTGGCCGATGCTGGTCGCGGCGCGCGAGAACGGCGACGCGGCCCTGTTCGCCGAGGCGGTCGCCGTGCTCCGCGCCATCCCCACCCTCGGACGGTCGGGCGCGACGACGGCCTGACCGACCACCGCGGCGGGCGCTGCTAGCGTGCAGCCGTGCATCCACTCGACAGCCGGTTGGTCGAGGACGCCGTGGTCTACCCGACCATCCGCGTCGCGTCCCACCCCGGCCGCCTCCTCATGGGCGTGTTCGACGCCGACGGGTACGTCGAGGACACCGTCCTGGACCGGCGCTCGGGCGAGGTGGGTGCGCCGATGGTGCGCGGTCTCTTCCCCGACGTCGTCGAGGGCGACGACCCGGAGGCCATCTACGCGGGACCGTTGTACTTCCACTTCGGGCACTTCCTGCTGGAGAGCCTCGCCCGCGCCTGGTACGCGCGGCAGCGCCCCGACCTCCCGCTGGTGTGGGCCGGGGCGCACACGTGGCACGACGCCCGGCTGCGTCCGTGGCAGGTCGAGATCCTCGAGGTCCTGGGGCTGACGAACCCCCCGCGGATCCTCGCCTCCCCCACGCGCTACCGGCGGCTCCACGTCCCCGACCTCGGCTACCGGTACGACGACCGGTTCCACCCCGAGCACGCCGCGTTCCTGGCGTCCTACCGCGGCCCGGCCCAGGTGCCCGGGGAGCGGCTCTGGCTCTCCCGCAGCAACCTCGCCAGCGACGTCCGCGACCTCAACGCCGCCCCGACCGAGCGCCGGCTGGCGGCGGCCGGGTGGACGGTCAGCCATCCCGAGAAGCTCACCGTCCGCGAGCAGCTCGACCAGCTGAGCCGCGCCGAGGTGGTGGCCGGCGAGGAGGGCTCCGCCTTCCACACCATCGCGCTGCTCGCCGACGTGTCCACCAAGCGCCTGCGCGTGCTGCGCCGCCACGGCCAGGAGCACAACAACATGCACACGGTCGGCGACGCGCGCGGCGTCGACCAGAGCTTCCACTCCCTCCGGGACGAGGTGGTGCTGGAGGCGAAGGGGCGCGCCGTCACCAAGGTCAGCGCCCGCTCGGCGGAGGTCCTCGACCTCCTCGACGTCGCGGTCCCACCCGCCCCCGAGGCCGACGACGCGCCGAGCGAGACGGCGCTGCTGCTCCGCGTCCTGGAGGGCCTCGCCCCGAGCCGGCTGCTCGACCTCGGCGCCACGGACGCCGCCCTGGCCCTGGGATCCACGGCCGAGAAGCGGGTGGCCGTGAGCCCGTCGTTCGGGTTCGACACCCGCTCCTACGCCGGCAGCGGCGTCGACTTCCTCGACCTCGACGCGCGGACCTACGTGAAGCACTTCGTGACCCAGCGACGTCGCTTCGACGTCATCCGCGTGACCGGTCCCGACCTGCCCTCGGTGCTCGCCGCGTTCCGCGCCAGCCGGCGCCTCGCGACACCCACGACCACCTGGCTGCTCGGCACCGGCGACCTCGCCGCCCGGGCCGCCGTCGCCGTGGGCCTGACCCACCCCGGCTACGCCGTGCGGCGGATGGTCGTGCGGCGCACCGTCGTGTTCGTCGTCCACCGGGTCGCCGACGAACCGACCAGCGACGCCGGCATCGCCGACCTCCCCGACGACGAGATCGCCCGCCGCACGCGCCGGATCCCGCTGGCGCTCCCCCGGTTCGCGCGGTCCCGCTCCCGGGCGGGCCGCTCGCGGTGACGTCGTCCGGACCCGTCGCCGGGGTCCCCCCGCTCGGCTCGGCCACGCTCGAGGGCGCCACGGTCCACCCCACGCTCGTCTCGCCCGACCCGACGAAGGTGCACTGCGGCGTGGTGCGCGCCGACGGGACCCTGGTGGCGTCGACCATCGACGACCGCCGGCACGGGACCCACACCTTCATCCCTCCCGACCCGTCCCTGTACGGAACCGTCGAGGACGACCCCGGCGAGGTCGTCTACGCCGGCGCCTACCACCCGGCGTACGGGCACTTCATGCTCGAGTGCCTCCAGCGGCTGTGGTGGGCCGCCGAGCGCCCCGACCTGCCGATCGTGTGGGTCGGGTACCTGGACGGCCCGGTCCCCACCCTCACGCACTGGCAGCGCGACATGCTCGAGCTCGTCGGCGTCCGCAACGAGGTCAGGGTGATCACCCGCCCGACCCGGTTCGCGCGGGTGCACGTGCCCGACGCCGGCTACAAGTACGGCGACTGGAGCCACCCGGACCACATCCGGTTCCTGGCGGCCCACGACGGCCCACCGCAGGAGGCCGGCGCCAAGGTCTGGCTCTCCCGGGCGAGCGAGAGCGGGGTCGGCCTGGTCAACCGGGAGATCGTCGAGCGGCGGCTGCGGCGACGCGGGTGGACGATCGCGACCATGGAGAGGATGACCCTGCGCGACCAGCTCGACACCCTCGCGCGCGCCGAGGTCGTCGCCGGCGAGGAGGGGTCGACCTTCCACACCCTGCTCCTGCTCCGCGACGTGTCGACCAAGAAGTTCCACGTCTTCCGTCGCCACGGTCCCGAGCACATCTCGTTCGCGACGATCGGCGAGGCCCGCGCCGTCGACCAGACCTTCCACTCGTGCAGCGACGACGCCGTGATCTCGGCGACGGGGCGGGCCGTGGTGCGGCTCGCCCCGAACGCGTCGCAGTACCTGTCCCACCTCGGCCTCCACGTCCCCCGCGTCGACCCGGTGCCCCCGGACTGGACGCCGGGGCACACCGTGCGCAGGATCAACCGGCTCGCGCAGGCCCTCGGCGCCGCCACCTTCCTCCAGGTCGGGTGGCGCCACCGGTACGCCTTCACCGAGATCGCCGTCGAGACCCGTGACGTCGTCGACGAGCAGTTCCGCTTCGACGTCCGGTCCTACCGCGGCTCGGGTGCGGCCTTCTGGGAGGTCACCCTCGACCGCTTCCTCACCTGGTTCGCCGCCGGACGGACCTACGACCTCGTCCTCCTCGACGACCTCGAGGACTGGCGCACCGCGCTGGACCGCCTGCGCCGCGTGTTCGACGCCGCCTCCCACGACCGCACCGTCGTCGTCGTCGACAACACCGCCCCGACCAGCGCCGACGGTGGCGACGTCTTCAAGGCGGTGCTCGCCGTGCACGACCTGCACCCCGAGCTGAGCTACCGCACGATCACCACGCGCGGCGTGGCCCAGACCGTCGTCTGGCGCCAGGCCCGCACGGTCGAACCGCGGTTCGCCGGCGAGGACGCCGTCGCGGCGCTGACGCACGCGGACCTGGACACGCACCGCGACCTGCTCGCCCCGGTCGGCGAGGCCCAGGCCGTGGCCGACGTCGCGGCGTGGCTCGGGACCCGGGCGCCCCAGGGCTGAGGGCGCCGGCGCTCAGCCCAGGAGGGCGTCGACGAACGCGGCCGCGTCGAAGGGCGCGAGGTCGTCGGGTCCCTCGCCGAGGCCGACGAGCTTGACCGGCACGCCGAGCTCGCTCTGGACGGCGACGACGATGCCGCCCTTGGCGGAGCCGTCGAGCTTGGTCAGCACGATGCCGGTGACGTCGACGGCCTCGCGGAAGACGCGGGCCTGGATGAGCCCGTTCTGGCCCGTGGTGGCGTCGAGGACGAGCAGCACCTCGGTGACCCGGGCCTGCTTCTCGATGACGCGCTTGACCTTGCCGAGCTCGTCCATCAGGCCCTGCTTGTTCTGCAGGCGGCCCGCGGTGTCGACGATGACGGTGTCGACGCCCTGCTCGACGCCCTGCTTGACCGCCTCGAAGGCGACGCTGGCGGGGTCGGTGCCCTCGGCCCCGCGGACCACCTCGACGCCGACCCGCTCGCCCCACGTCGCGAGCTGCTCGACCGCGGCGGCGCGGAACGTGTCGGCGGCCCCCAGGGTGACCGAGTGGTCCTCGGCGACCAGGATCCGGGCGATCTTGCCGACCGTGGTGGTCTTGCCGGCGCCGTTGACGCCGACGACCAGGACGACGCCCGGCTTGCCGTCGTCGCCGGTGACCTGGAGGCGGCGGTCCATGGTCGGGTCGACCAGGGCGATGAGCTCGTCGCGCAGCACCGACCGCGGGTCACCGGCCTCGGCCCCGTCGACCCGGAGCCGGGTGCGGAGGTTGTCGACGACCTGCTGGGTCGGGGCGACGCCGATGTCGGCGGTGAGCAGGAGGTCCTCGATGGACTCCCAGGTGTCCTCGTCGAGGCGGTCCCGGCTCAGCAGCGCCAGCAGCCCACGGCCGAGGCCGCCCTGGGAGCCGGCGAGCCGCTCGCGCAGCCGGGCCAGGCGCGAGCGCGTGCTCTCGGGCTTCTCGCGGACCGGGACCGGCGCCGGCTCGACGACGACGGGCTCGTCGAGCAGCGGCTCGTCGAGGACCGGCAGGTCGGACTCGAGGGTCGGCGGCAGCGCCTCCCGCTCGGCCGGACGCGTGGTGGTCGGGGTGGACGGCGTCGGCTCGGTCCGCCGCGGCGTGCGGCGGGTGCGACTGGTGACCAGTCCGGCCAGGGCGACGACGGCCAGGACGGCGATGCCGATGACGAGGTAGAGCCACTCCATGGTGCTATCCAAGCAGGTGCGTGCCCGGGGCAGCGCACCAGTCACACCGTCCTGATCCCGCCAGCAGGGGCACGATCACGCGACCGGCGATCGCGTCGGACGGGCGGCGGGCGTCCTAGGATCACGCCATGGAGTGGACCGTCCCGACGTTCCCGCACGACGTGCGGGACGACCCGAGCATCGAGGTGATCGACGACGCGTTCCTCACCCGCCACGAGCTCGGGCGGCTTCGGACCTTCTCGCGGCCCGACCGCTACCTGCGCGGCGCGGTGCACGACGCCGAGGGCCGCCTGGTGGTCTCGTCGCAGAAGCTGAGCGTCCCCCACCACCCGTGGGTGGCGGCCGATCCCGCGAGAGCACGGGTGAACAACCGGGCCGAGCTGCTGCAAGGACGCTGGATGTACGGCGGTCACTGGGTCCAGCACTTCGGCCACTTCATCGTCGAGACCATCACCACGCTCTGGCCCACGGGCCAGGAGCCGGTCGGCCTGGTCTTCCACAAGTACCTGCACGGGCCGGTCACCCAGGAGAGGTGGATGCTCCGCCTGCTGGAGCTCGCCGGGTACGGCGCGCTCCCCGTCGAGATCGTCGGTGGCGCCCGCGCCCGGCGTGTCGAGCAGCTGGTCGTCCCCTCCCGGAGCGTGGTCGCCAACGGGTGGGGCCACCCGCAGGCGCGCGAGGTGTGGGAACGGGTGGTGTCGCCCTTCCGTGGTGGTGGTCCGCGTCGCGTCTTCCTCACCCGCTCCGCCTTCAACGACGCGCAGCGGCGTGCGGGGAGCCGTCGCGCCCGGTCCTCGCCCGAGCGCGACCGGGCGATGGACGGCGCCTTCCGTGCGGCGGGCTTCGACGTGGTCGCGCCCGAGACACTGGCGCTCGAGGACCAGCTGCGGCTGGTCGCCGACGCCGAGGTGGTCGCGGGCGGATCGGGGTCCGCGCTCCACCTCACGGCGTTCGCACCGGCCGGCACCCGGGTCGTCGAGATCGGCGACGAGCGCAACCCGGCCCACCCCGTCGGCATGCAGCGGGTGATCGACCACCTCGGCGGGCACCCGCACCGCTTCCTCCGTGGAGACCTCTCGACGGCTGACCTACAGCGAAGGATCGCAGACCTCGATGACTGAGCACCACGCACCCAGGTCCCGGCCTCCGGTCGGTCGCGCCCGGGTCGTCAACCGGCTGATGGCGATGTACGACGAGCCGCGCTACCTCGAGATCGGCGTCTGCTCGGGACGGACCTTCGACCGGGCCCGCGCCGCCACCAAGGTGGCCGTCGACCCGGCGTTCGAGTTCGATCCGAGCGACCCGGCACGGGTCGTCGCGGGGACCGAGTACCACCAGGTCACCAGCGACGAGTACTTCGGCACGGTCGTCGCGCCCGATCGCCAGTTCGACGTGATCTTCCTCGACGGGCTGCACACCGTCGAGCAGACCCTGCGCGACCTGACCAATGCCCTGCACCACCTGCAGCCCCGCGGCGTGGTCGTCATCGACGACGTCCGTCCGAGCAGCCACCTGGCGGCGATCCCGGACCGCCAGCTCTTCTTCGCGGTGCGCAACCGGCTCGGGACGACCGCCCAGGACTGGATGGGTGACGTGTTCCGGCTCGTCCTGGCGATCGAGACGTTCTTCCAGCAGCTGAGCTACGCCACCGTCGAGGACAACCACGGCCAGGCGATCGTGTGGCGCAAGCGGCGCGCGTCGGTGCCCGACCGCGCCCTCGCGGCGGTCGGCCGGTGGACCTTCGAGGAGCTGCTCCTCCACGAGGAATCGCTGCGACTGAGACCCTTCGCCCACATCCTGCGCGAGCTGCGGTCGGACCTGGGGCTCGACCCGGACTAGCCAGCGCCGGCAGCGCCGGCAGCGCCGGCAGCGCCGACACCCGACAGCGCTCCGTCGTGCCCGACCGGAGTGGTCAGCGGGCGCCGCTGTCGTGCGGCACCTTCTGGTCGCCGTCGACCTGCGGGTCGAGGTCGCCGTCGCGCAGGACGGGGACGGCGTCGGCGGCGCGCTCGACGGCGTTGCCGAGCCACGACGCACCCGGCACCCGCGCCCCACGGTGCGGGAAGGCGACGTAGGCCAGGGCGAGGGCGGCGACGCCCACGACGACGACCATGGTGACGATGACAGGGGTCACAGCGGTTCTTCTCCGAGTTCTACCGAGAGGCACCGGCGCGGGTCCGCCCGGGCGCAACCCTCACTGCACCACACGCCCCACCCCGGACCGGACTCAGGCGCGCACGAGCGGCGCCACTGCGACACGGATCACGTCGGGCACCGGGGTGACCTCCCGGGTGCCGCCGCCGTTGGTGACGTAGACGTGGACGAACCGGCCCTCGGCGTTCGCGGGCTGGTCGGGTCCCCCGGGGCCCTGGAAGAGCCCGACGCGGTAGACGACCGAGGAGCTCCCGAGCCGGTCGACGACCAGCCCCATCTCGACGTCGGCCGGGTAGCCCATCTCGGCGAAGTAGCGGCACGAGACCTCCGCGACGACGCCGACGGCGTCGAGGCCGCGGATGTCGACGCCGGTCGCCTCGGCGAGGTGGGCGTTGACCGCGGTGTCGACGAGGTCGAAGTAGCGGGCGTTGTTGAGGTGGCCGTAGACGTCGTCGTCGGACCACCGCGTGGTGGCCGTGCGCCACGCGACGTAGTCGGACCGGGTCGGCCGGGCGGGTCGGGCGGGTCGGGTCTGGGGGGCGTCGGGCATCAGGCCGACCCCCTGGGCTCGGTGTCGCGGAGCCGCTGGCTGATGACGGTGCTGACCCCGTCGCCGCGCATCGTGACGCCGTACAGCGCGTCGCCGACCTCCATCGTGCGCTTCTGGTGGGTGATCACCAGCAGCTGCGAGGTCTCGCGCAGCTCCTCGTAGATCTGGAGCAGCCGGCCCAGGTTGGTGTCGTCGAGGGCCGCCTCGACCTCGTCGAGGATGTAGAAGGGCGAGGGTCGCGCCTTGAACAGCGCCACGAGGAACGCGACCGCGACCAGCGACCGCTCGCCGCCGGAGAGCAGCGAGAGCCGCTTGACCTTCTTGCCGGGCGGACGCGCCTCGACCTCGATGCCGGTGGTGAGCATGTTGTCGGGATCGGTCAGCACCAGCCGGCCCTCGCCACCCGGGAACAGCCGCGCGAAGGTGGCGTCGAAGGCCACGGTGACGTCGGCGAAGGCCTCGGTGAAGACCTGCTCGACCCGGGTGTCGACCTCCTTGACGATGTCGAGGAGGTCCTTGCGGGTGCTCTTGAGGTCCTCGAGCTGCTCGGTGAGGAACTTGTGCCGCTCCTCCATCGCCGAGAACTCCTCGAGCGCGAGCGGGTTCACCTTGCCCAGCATCGTCAGCTGCCGCTCGGCCGCCCGCAGCCGCTTCGTCTGCTCCTCGCGGTCGTAGGGTGTCGGGCCCGGTGCCTCCTCGCCCTCGGCCGTCTCGAGGGTGGCCGGCGGCGGCACCGGCTGGTCGGGCCCGAAGTCGGCGACCAGGCCGTCGGCGTCGAGGCCGAGCTCGTCGAGCGTGCGCTCCTCGAGCTGCTCGATGCGCATCCGCTGCTGGGCGCGGGCCAGCTCGTCGCGGTGCACGGAGTTGACCAGCTCGTCGTGCTCCCGGCCGAGGTCGCGCAGGGTCGCCCGGACGTCGATCAGCGCGCGCTCGCGCCCGCTGCGCGCCTGCTCGACCTCGAGGCGTGCGGTGGTCGCGGCGTCGATCGAGACCTCCAGCCGGGCGAGCACGTAGGCCGCCGCCAGCGAGACCGCCTCGGCGGCCTCGCCCTCGCGCAGCAGCCGCTCACGGCGCTCGGCCGCCCGGGCGCGGGCCTCGCGCTCGGTGCGGGCCTGACGGAGCAGTCCGTCGACCCGGCCGTGGAGCGCGCGGGCCCGCTCCTCGCCGGTGCGCAGCGCGAGCCGGGCGTCCATCTCGGCCTGGCGCGCGGTGCGGGCCGCCTCGACGAGCCGCTCGCGCTCGGCGGTGTCCGGCTCGTCGCCGTCGTCGGCGCCGTCCCCCGTCGCCGTGGTCGCCTCGGCTGCCTCCAGGCGCTGCTCGAGGTCGGCCAGGCCGGCCAGGTCGGTGTCCCGAGCCGTCTCGGCCTTCTCGATCGCCTGCGCCAGGCGGTCGGCCTCCCCCTTGGCGGCCCGGGCCTGCGAACCGTGCTGGCCGAGCTCCTCGGCGACGGCGGCCAGGGTCGCGTCGGACTCGTGCAGCCGGGCCAGGGCCGCGTCGGCGCGCTTCTGTGCCTCGAGCCGCTCGGCCTCGAGTCGGCTGAGCTCGAAGCCGAGCCGCTCGCCGTCGGCGGTGGCCGCGAGCAGCCGCTCGGCGGCCTCGTCGACGGCGCTCTGGATCTCGATCAGGCTCTGCTGGGTCTGCGAGCCGCCGGCGGCGACGTGCGTGCCGAGGACGTCGCCGCCGCGGGTGACGGCGACGACGGTCGGCTCGGCCTCCACCAGGCGGCGCGCGGCGTCGAGGTCGTCGACGACGGCGGCGCGCAGCAGCAGGTGCGTCAGCGCCGGCCGGAGCCGGTCGGGGCACTCGACGACCTCGACGGCGTACGTCGCCCCGTCGGGCAGGGCCGGCCAGTCGCGGGCGGGGTCGGCGACCGGCGCGCCCGGGTCGGCGCCGAGCACGAGGCCGGCACGGCCGAGGTCACCGGCGCGCAGGTGGGCCAGGGCGGCGACCGCGGCGCCGGCGTCGGTGACCGCGACGGCGTCGGCGGCCGAGCCGAGGGCGGTGGCGACGGCGGTCTCGAACCCGGCGCGGACGCCGAGCAGCGCGGCGACCGAGCCCATCAGGCCCTCGACGCCGTCGTCGCTGCCGGCAGCGAGCAGCGCTCCGGCGCCGTCCTTGCGGGTCAGGCCCATCTCGAGGGCGTCCTTGCGTGCCGCGAGCCCCGCGCGGTCGCGGTCGGCCTGCTGGGCGGCGACGCGGACGGCGGCGAGCTTCTCCTCGAGGTCGTCGAGCAGGGCGACGGCGGCCTCGTGCTCGGCGTCGAGCCCCTCCTCGCCGGCGTCGAGCCCGGCGACCTGGGTCTCGAGGGCGGTGAAGGCGCGCTGGGCGCGCTCGGCCCGCGCGGCGGCCTCCTCGCGGGCGAGGGTGAGCCGGCCGACCTCCTCGGCGGCCGCGGCGGCCCGCGACTTGAGGGCGTTGACCTGGCCGTGCAGCCGGGCCAGTCCCTCGCGCCGGTCGGCGGCGGCCCGCTGCAGCGCGGCGATCCGACGGTCCTCCTCCGCGGCGGCGTCCTCAGCGGCCTTGCGGGCGGCGACCGCCTCCTCGAGGCCGGTGCGGTGCCGGGTGACCTGGGCGCCGATCTCCTGCTCCTGCACGCGGACCCGCTCGGCCTCGGCCTCGATCTGGTCGGGGTCGCGCCCCTGCTGCCCGGTGGTCTCGGCGGCGCCGGCGGCGTTGCGGATCCGCTCGGCGGCCAGGCCCTGGGTGCCGTGCACGCGCTCGCGGAGCCCGCGCAGGGCGAACTGCACCTCCTGGGCCCGGCTCAGGGCCGGCAGGTCCTCGCGCAGCGCGGCCTCGAGCTCGGCCTCGCGCTGCCGCGCGGTCGCGACCGCGGCCTCCACCTCGGTGCGACGCTCGAGCAGGATCGACTCGTCGGCCATCTCCTGCTCGAGGGCGGTGCGGGCGGTGACGAGGTCGTCGGCCAGCAGCCGGGCCCGGGCGTCGCGGGCATCGGCCTGGACGCCGGCCGCCTTGCGCGCGACCTCGGCCTGGCGGCCGAGCGGCTTGAGCTGGCGGCGCAGCTCGTGGAGCAGGTCGCCGAGCCGGGTGAGGTTGCCCTCGGTGGCGTCGAGCTTGCGGAGCGCCTTCTCCTTGCGCTTGCGGTGCTTGAGGACGCCGGCGGCCTCCTCGATGAAGCCGCGCCGGTCCTCGGGCGTGGCGTGCAGGATCGTGTCGAGCTGGCCCTGGCCGACGATCACGTGCATCTCGCGGCCGATGCCGGAGTCGGAGAGCAGCTCCTGGACGTCGAGCAGGCGGCAGCTGGTGCCGTTGATCGCGTACTCGGACCCGCCGCTGCGGAACATCGTGCGGGTGATCGTGACCTCGGCGTACTCGATCGGCAGCGCGCCGTCGGCGTTGTCGATGGTCAGCGCCACCTCGGCGCGGCCCAGCGGCGGGCGACCGGACGTGCCGGCGAAGATGACGTCGTCCATCTTCCCGCCGCGCAGGCTCTTCGCGCTCGCCTCACCCATCACCCAGGCGAGCGCGTCGACGACGTTCGACTTGCCGGAGCCGTTCGGACCGACGATGCAGGTGATGCCCGGCTCGAGCTGGAGCGTGGTCGCCGACGCGAAGGACTTGAAGCCCCTGAGGGTCAGGCTCTTGAGGTACAACGCGGGGCTCCATCGCGGTGCTCGGGTACGTCGGGCGTGCGGCTACTGACGCGGGGGAAGCTCAGCGCGCTCACCCTACCGGTGGCGCGCTCGACTCCTCGGGAGTGCGGGTCGTGCGCGTCGACCGGGGCTGGAGGGCGGGAGAGTCACCGCTGGGCGCGGGAATCCCGGGCGGCAGTGGTCCGGAACCCGAGTGGTGGGCGCCGCCGACGTCGTCCCGTCGGCCCCGCCCGTCTCGCCGGACGGCCTGAACCTGAGCTGGGGGGCCGGGATATCGGCCGCCAAGTTCAGATTTCCCCGGTCGACCGGGGAAATCCCGGCGCGGCAGGGGTTCCGGAACCCGAGTGGTGGGCGCCGCCGACGTCGTCCCGTCGGCCCCGCCCGTCTCGCCGGACGGCCTGAACCTGAACTGGGGGGCCGGGATATCGGCCGCCAAGTTCAGATTTCCCCGGTCGACCGGGGAAATCGCGGCGGGCAAGGGAGCCGGACTCGAAGCCCACGCGGGAGAGGCGCGGACGTCGCCCGTCACCCGACCGGCAGTCGCCCCGACGCCGGGTGAGACGCAGCACGGCGGGCGCGCGCGGCCCGGGCCCGGCGACGCGAGGCCGGGTAGGTGAGCACCAGCCCGACCGCGATGCCCACGAGGGCCCCGACGGTGTTGGCGAGCAGGTCGCGCTCGTCGGGGACCCGGCCCGGGATCGACCGTTGCGCGGTCTCGATCGCCGAGGTCATCAGGAACCCGCCGATCCCGGCCACCCACCAGAACCGGGTGCCGACCAGCAGCAGGAGGAACACACCGACCGGCACGAACAGCGCGATGTTGGCCAGGAGCTCGGCCCGGTCGTAGGTCAACCACGACAGCTCCTCGTGGCGCTGCAGCCGGGCCAGCACCCGCAGCACGAGGTCGCTGCCCGTCGGTGCGGTCGAGGCGGGCGTCAGCGTCACCCAGCCGACGAAGCCGAGGTAGGCGAAGGTGAGGACGCTGAGGAAGGGATGCCGGTGGAACATGACGTCATCCTCCCCCGGCTTCCTGGCCGTCGGCTGAAAGGGCCGTGAGCGGCGCGGACGCCTCGTCGGCGTGCGCGACGTGGCTGAGCTGGCGCCAGATCGCGACGACGAAGACGGCCGAGCCGGCGAAGGCGAACCAGAACGGCGCCGCGAGCCCCCCGTGCTGGGCGAGCAGGCCGCCGATGCCGGACCCGACGACGAGGCCGCCGAACACGCCGACGAGGTAGACCGAGCCCACCCGGCCCTGCAGCGGCGAGGGCACCGCGCGCTGGCGGACGGTGATCGACGTCGTCCCCCAGATGAAGGCGTGCGCGCCGAAGACGAAGAAGATCGGCAGCGCGACGTACGGCGAGGTGGTCAGCGCCAGGCCGAGGTGGGTGAACGTCTCGACGACGAGCCCGATCCGCATCAGGTCGCCGAGGCTGACGTGCCGGGTGATCCACCCGTAGGAGAGCGTGCCGAGCAGGCCGCCGGCCGCGCCGACCGTCGTCACCAGGCCGAAGCCGACCTCGCCGAGGCCGAGGCGCTGGGTCGCGTAGAGGACCAGCACCGACCAGGCGGCGCCGAAGGTGATGTTGAAGATGAAGATCGTCAGCACGAGCGTCCGGACGGCGGCGTGGTGGACCACCCAGCGGAAGCCCTCGGCGATGTCGTGGCTGATCCGCGCCACCGTCTCCGGGTCGCGCCGGTGCGGTGGCAGCTCGAGCCGCGAGATCAGCAGCGCCCCGAGCAGCACGAGCACCGCCTCGGCAGCGAACGGCCACGCGCTGCCGGCCGCGAACAGGGCCGCGCCGAGCGGCGGCCCGGCGAGCTGGTTGACGGTGATGAAGCCGGTCTGGATGCGGGAGTTGGCGACGGCGAGGTCGTCGCGGTCGACGAGCATGGGCACGAGCGTGCTCGCGGCGTTGTCGGCGAACATCTCGGCGGTCCCGAGGGTGAACATCACGGCCAGCACCACCGCGATGGAGACCGCGTCGGTGACGATGAACGTCGTCAGCACCACCAGCACCGCGACCCGGAGGGCGTTGGTGACCAGCACGATCAGTCGCCGGTCGAGGCGGTCGGTGATCGCGCCGGCGTACAGCCCGATGACCAGCGGCGGGGCCCAGACCGCGAGCGCGGCGAGGGCCACGAGGAACGGCTGGTCGGTCTGGGAGGCCACCAGGAGCGGACCCGCGGCCAGCGCGATGCCGTCGCCCAGGTTGGTCGTCCAGGACGACGCCAGCACCCAGCGGAACCCGGCACCCAGCCGGGCTGGGACCACCAGCTCGACGAGGCTGCTCACGGGGTCAGGACGTTCGTCGTGGTGGTCGTCGACCGCGACCTCGGTCTCCGCGCGGCCCACCGCGCGCGGCAGGCCGTCGGGCGGTGACCCGAGATCCGCCTCAGGCGGGCTGCAGGGTCGCGTCGTGCATCTGCGAGTCGAGCAGGTCGGCGGCCCGGGAGGCCACCAGCCGGTCGTTCTCCTCCGAGAGACGGAGGACGAGGGACTCCAGCTCGGCCACCCGCGTGCGGAGCCGGGCGTTGTCGGCAGCCAGGCGGGGGTCTCGCAGGTCGCTGTTCAGGTAGCCGATCAGCGCCTTGGCCATGTGTCGAGCCTTCCGGTGAGTACGAGCGGCCCGGGACCTGGGCCGCTTACCAGAGTCCCACCGGAACCGGAAGGGGTCAATCTGGCGTGACGGCCGGTGTGGGCACCCGACGCCGCCGCGGCACCGGCTGGCAGCGGGGGCAGAAGTACGACGACCGGTTCATGAACGCGATCCGCCGGATCGGCGTCCCGCACCGGTCGCACGGCTCGTCCTGGCGGCCGTAGGCGTGCAGCGAGCGGTCGAAGTAGCCGGACTCGCCGTTGACGTTGACGTAGAGCGCGTCGAACGACGTCCCGCCCTGCCCGAGCGCCTCCTCCATCACCTCGCGGGCGTGGCCGAGCAGGGTGCGCGCCTGGGCGGCGGTGAGCCGCTCCCCGGGCCGATCGCCGTGCAGGCGAGCGCGCCACAGCGCCTCGTCGGCGTAGATGTTGCCGACGCCGGAGACCAGCCCCTGGTCGAGCAGCAGCCGCTTGACCCCCGAGCTCCTCCGGCGCACCCGGGCGAGGAACAGGTCGTCGTCGAACTCGGGGTCGAGCGGGTCGCGGGCGATGTGGGCGATCTCGGCCGGGAGGTCGGCGCCGCCGGTGGAGACGGAGAGGCCGCCGAACATCCGCTGGTCGACGAAGTGCAGGTTGCGGTCCTCGGCGGCCCCGTCGAGGACGAGCCGGACCCGGAGGTGCCGCTCGGGGACGGCGTCGTCGGGCTGCACCAGCAGCTGGCCGCTCATGCCGAGGTGGCCGAGCAGGGCGTCGCCGTTGTCGAGCGGGAGCCAGAGGTACTTGCCGCGTCGACGGGCCGCGACGATCCGGCGTCCGGCGAGAGCGGCGGCGAACCCCTCGGGGCCGCGCGGGTCACGGCGGACCGGACGCGGGTGCAGGACGTCGACCCGGGTGATCCGCGAGCCGAGCACGTGCCGCTCGAGGCCGGCACGGACGACCTCGACCTCAGGCAGCTCGGGCACCGGTGTGCCTCAGACGATCTCGTCGGGCCGGGGCACGTGGGCGGCGACGATCTCGCCGTACGCCGTCTCGGCGGAGGCCTGCTCGGCCTCCTTCTTCGAGCGGCCGGTGCCGTTGCCGTAGAGCTGGTCGGCGACCCGGACCTGGGCGTGGAAGGTCTTGCGGTGGTCGGGACCCTCGTCGGTGATGACGTACTCCGGGACGCCGAGGCCGTGCTCGGCCGAGAGCTCCTGCAGCGACGTCTTCCAGTCGAGCCCGGCGCCCATCGCCGAGGCCTCGGCGATGAGCGGGTCGAACAGCCGGTGGATCACGACGGCGGCGACCTCGATGCCGCCGCTGAGGTGCACCGCGCCGATCACCGCCTCGACGGTGTCGGACAGGATCGACGCCTTCAGGCGGCCACCCGTGGCCTCCTCGCCGCGCCCGAGCTTGACGTGGTCGCCGAGCCCGATCGTGATGGCGACGCCGGCCAGTGCGCGAGCGTTGACGACCGCGGCGCGCAGCTTGGCCAGCCGACCCTCCGAGAGGTCGGGGTGCATCGTGTACAGCGTCTCGGTGACCACCACGCCGAGCACCGAGTCACCCAGGAACTCCAGGCGCTCGTTGGTCGGCAGCCCACCGTTCTCGTAGGCGAACGAGCGGTGCGTCAGAGCGCGCTCGAGCAGCTCGGGGTCGAGTACCGGGTCCCCGAGTGCCGAGCGCAGCTCGCTGTAGTTGATGTCGGTGACTGCCGACCGGGTCTCAGAGGACCTGGCGACGGTCGGCGCGGGCGCCGTACTGACCGCACTCGCCGCACGCACGGTGCGGGAGGTGCTTGGCGGCGCACGCGGGGTTCGCGCAGGTGACGAGGGTCGGCGCGACGGCCTTCCACTGCGAGCGACGGTGCCGGGTGTTGCTCCGCGACATCTTCCGCTTCGGGACAGCCATGGTGATCTCCTAGTTGCTCGGGTCGTTCTGGGTGGTCTCGATCGTGGTGAGCGACGCCCACCGTGGGTCGATCGGGGCCTCGTGCGTGTGATCCGGGTCTTCCTTGAGGTTGGCGCCGCACTCGGTGCACAACCCGGGGCAGTCGTCCTCACACAGCGGCTGGAACGGTAGTGCGAGCACCACCGCGTCCCGCAGCAGGGGTTCGAGGTCGAGCAGGTCGTCCTCCATCGTGCTGACACCGTCGTCCTCGTCGCCGTCGTCGTGACCGGCGTTGTCGGTCGGGCGGCCGCGGGAGTCTCGAGAGTCGCCGTACACGAACAGCTCCTGGAACCTCACGTCGACCTGGTCGACGATCGGGTCCAGGCACCGCGCGCACTCGCCCTCGAGGTCGGCCGTGGCCGTCCCCGTGACCAGCACGCCCTCCATGACCGCCTCGAGGCGCAGGTCCAGCTCGACCGGCGCTCCTTCGGCGACACCGAGGACGTCGATGCCCAGATCTGCCGGTGCCGGCACCGTCAGCGTCACCTCACGTTGGGACCCCGGGCGGCGGCCGAGCTCGCGGGTATCGAGCACGAGCGGCGCTCTCGGGTCCAGGCTGGTCAGGGGATCACTTCCGGGTCCGGGCACAAACAGATCAGCGAGAAGACTACTGTCGTTGTTCCCGTCGGCGAAATCAGGGCTGGACCGGGGCTGCTCGGGCCCCGTGAGGGTGCCGGAACGCGGGGTCGCGCCGTCCGGGTCGCTCCCCGCGCCGCGGTCGCGCGGGTGGGGGCGCTCATGCCCGCTCGGCGAGCCGGGCCGTCAGCGCCGCCAGCACGAAGTCGGGCACGAACGCCGACACGTCCCCGCCGAACGCCGCGACCTCCTTGACCAGGCTGGAGGAGACGAAGGACTGGCGGGTGCTGGTGGGCAGGAACACCGTCTCGACGCCGGTGAGCGCGGAGTTCATCTGCGCCATCGGCATCTCGTAGTCGAAGTCGCTCGAGGCGCGCAGGCCCTTGACGATCGCCGGGGCGTCCTGGGCGAGGCAGAAGTCGGTGACCAGGCCGGTGAAGCCCTCGACCCGTACGTTCGTGAACGGCTCGACCGCCCGGCGCAGCATGTCGGTGCGCTCCTCGGGGCCGAAGAGCCGGCTCTTCGAGGGGTTGACCCCGATCGCGACGATCACCTCGTCGAAGAGGGTCGCTGCCCGCCCGATGATGTCGAGGTGCCCGTGGGTGACGGGGTCGAAGGAGCCGGGACAGACGGCCCTGCTCATCGGGCCTGCTCGAGGGCGGGGCGGCGGGTGCTCACGGTGCGTGACCGTACCAAAGCACCGTCTCGCCGTACCGCTTGCTGCGGTCACCGACGATCGGCCGCCCGCCGGTCGGCCAGGTCGGCTCCGGGCTGCGCCGCGACCGCTCGACGACCACGAGGGCGTCGGGCGCGAGCCACTCGGTCAGCAGGTCGAGGTCACCCGCGAGGTCGGTCTCCGACAGTGGGTACGGCGGGTCGCTGTAGACGACGTCGTAGCGGTGCTGCGGCACGCGGGCCAGGCACGGCTGGACCCGCATCGCGTGCACCTCGGCGTCGGCGAACCCGAGGCTGCGGGCGTTCTGCTCGATGAGGGAGGCGGTGGACCGGTCGGACTCGACGAGCGTGACGCCCACCGCGCCGCGCGACCACGCCTCGAGGCCGACGGCACCGCTGCCGGCGTACAGGTCGAGGAAGCGGAGCCCGTGCAGCGACCCCGCCCACGACTCGACGGCGCTGAACAGCGCCTCCCGCACCCGGTCGGTGGTGGGACGGGTGTGCTCGCCCGGCGGGGTCTGGAGCCGGCGTCCCTTCGCGGTGCCGGCGATGATGCGGGTCATGCGGTGGGCCTCCGGGTGCTGGTGCGGGTGTCGCCGGTCGGCCGGGGAGACCGGGCGTCGTCGGGGAGAGCTTCGGCCGCCGTCGTCCGGTGTGCCCGGTCAGCCGGGAAGACCTGCACCGGCGCACGCCCGCCCACCACGACCGCACTCACGACTTCTCGATGAAGTCGGCGTTGGCGCTCGCCTCGAGGTCGGCCACGGCGTCGGCGAGCAGCGGCGAGCCACCCAGCGACTCGTCGGCCTCGAGCAGCGACTCGGCGGCCTCGCGGGCCTCGACGATGGTCTGCTCGTCGCGCAGGACGCGGAGGTTCTGCAGGGTCGAGCGCCAACCCGACTGCGACCGGCCGAGGACGTCGCCCTCGCGGCGCTGCTCGAGGTCGACCCGGCTGAGCTCGAAGCCGTCGGTGGTGCCGGCCACGGCGTCGAGCCGGTCGCGGGCCGCGGAGAGCTGCTCGGCGTGCGAGACGAGGAGGCACAGCCCCGGCAGGCCGCCCCGGCCGACCCGGCCGCGGAGCTGGTGGAGCTGGGAGACACCGAACCGGTCGGCGTCGAGGATCACCATCGCGGTGGCGTTGTGGACGTCGACGCCGACCTCGATGACGGTGGTGGAGACGAGCACGTCGATCTCGCCCGCGGCGAAGGCGCGCATGGTCGCGTCCTTCGCGTCGGGCGCCATCCTGCCGTGCAGGACCGCGAGCCGCAGACCCTCCAGGGGCCCCTCGGCGAGCTCGGTGACGACGTCCTCGACGGCGGCGAGCGGCGGCCGGTCGGCCTGGGGCCTGACCGGCTCGCCGTCCTCGTCGACCTCGGGGACGTCGACCTCGCCCTGCTCCAGCTCGTCGCCGGCGATGCGCGGGCACACGACGTAGGCCTGGTGCCCCTTGTCGACCTCCTCCCGGACCCGCTCCCAGACCCGGTTCACCCACCCGGGGTGGTCGACGAGGTTGACGACGTTGGACTGGATGGGCGCCCGGCCGGCCGGCAGCTCGCGCAGCACCGACGTCTCGAGGTCGCCGAAGACGGTCATCGCGACCGTGCGCGGGATCGGGGTCGCGGTCATCACCAGCACGTGGGGCGGCGAGCCCGCCTTGTCGGTGAGCGCGGCCCGCTGCTCGACGCCGAAGCGGTGCTGCTCGTCGACCACGACGAGGCCGAGGTCGGCGAACTGGACCCGCTCCTCCAGCAGCGCGTGCGTGCCGATGACGATGCCGGCCTCGCCGCTGCCGAGCCGCGACATGGGGCCGGTGCGCTGGGTCTTGCTCATCGACCCGGTGAGCAGCTCGACGGAGGTGCCACCGAAGACCCCTCCCCCGGCCAGGTCGCCGAGCAGCGCGGTGATCGAGCGGTGGTGCTGCTGGGCGAGCACCTCGGTGGGCGCCAGCAGGGCTGCCTGTCCGCCGGAGTCGACGACGCGCAGCATCGCCCGCAGCGCGACGAGGGTCTTGCCCGAGCCGACCTCGCCCTGCAGCAGCCGGTTCATCGGGTAGGGGTGCGCCAGGTCGGCCTCGACCTGCGCGCCGATCTCGCGCTGGCCGTCGGTGAGCTCGAACGGCAGCGACGCGTCGAACGCCGTCAGCAGCGCACCGTCGCCACCGTCACGGGCCTGCGCGCCGAGCGCCCGCACGGCCCGGCGCCGCCTGGCGAGCACCAGCTGGGTGACCAGCGCCTCCTCGAAGCGGTAGTGGCGCTGGGCCTGCTTCACCTGCTCGAGGCGCTCGGGCACGTGGACCCACTCGAGTGCGGTGGCCGCGTCGACCACGTCGTACTGCTCGCGGACGGCGTCCGGGACGACCTCGGGCAGCGCGTCGACGACGGAGCGCGCGAACGTGACGACGCGGGCGACGTCCCAGGACTCGAGGCCCTTGGTGAGCGGGTAGATCGGGTAGAGGTCGGCCATCGCGTCGACCGTCGCGATGTCGCCGTCCTCGCTCCCGCCCTGGGCGCCGAAGAGCACCATCTGCGGGTGGGCGAGCTGCCACTGGTTGTTGAACAGCTTGGCCTGACCGATGAACAGACCGGGCTGCCCGGGTGCGAGCTTGGTGGCCCGCCACTGCGCGGACTGGTGGCTCCTGGCGAAGAAGGTGATCTGCAGGCGCGGGCCGTCGGTGCGCAGCGAGGTCTCGACGCGGTGCATCACCTTGCCCGTGCGCCGGTCGGTGTGACTCTTGACCTGGCTGCTGACGACCTCGCCCACGACGCTGAGCATCTGGCCGGGCTGGAGGTCGTCGAGCTTGGTGAGCGTGCCGGTCTGGACGTACCTCCGGGGGAAGTGGTGCAACAGGTCGCCGACGGTGCGCATCCCGAGCCCGTCGGTGAACTTCTTGGCCTTCTTCGACTCGCCGAGCACCGCCGCGACGGGTGAGTCGAGCGTGATCACGCGCTCAACTCTGCCTCACTCCACCGACAGCAGCAGCGGGTACCGGTCCTGGCCGCCGTCGTACACGACGACGTCGACCGTCGGGTGGTGCTCCTCGGTCCAGGCCGCGGCGCGGTCGGCGAGGTCGCGGGCGCCCTCGCCCGCGACGATCGTGACGAGCTCGCCACCACCGGCGACCAGTCGCTGCAGCACGGTCGTGGCGACCTCGTACTGGTCGGCGCCGATGACGGCGAAGTCGCCCTCGATGACGCCGAGGACGTCGCCGGGCTCGCACCAGCCGGCCATCGTCAGGGCGTTCTTGGCGGCCACGGTGACGGCACCGTGCCGCGCGTGCCGGGCGGTCGCGGTCATCTCCAGCACGTCGAGGTCGAAGCTGCGGCCGGGCTCGTGCACCGCGAGGGCGGCCAGGCCCTGCACCTGCGCCTGCGTCGGGATGACGACGACGCGCAGGCCCAGGTCGGTCTCCGCCGTGCCGGCCGCGATCCTGGCGGCCCGCACGGAGTCGGGGTCGTTGGGCAGGACGACGACCTCGTGCGCCCCGGAGCCGGCGATCGCGTCGAGGATCTCCCCGGTCGAGGGGCGTCGGCCGGGCCCGCCGGCGACGACGACCGCGCCGGCGTCCTCGTAGAGCCGGGTCAGCCCGGCGCCCGCCGAGACGACGACGACGCGCCGACCCGACGGCCCCGCCTGGGCGGCCGGCTCGGCGGCGCGGCGGGCGGCGACCTGCTCGGCGAAGTGGGTGACCCGCACGCGGTGCGGGCGGCCGGCCTCGATGCCAGCCTCGATCGCGGCGCCGACGTCGTCGACGTGCACGTGGACGTTCCAGAGCCCCTCGCCCCCGACGACGACGAGCGAGTCACCGAGCGCCGCCAGCCGCACCCGCAACCGGTCGACGTGGTCGTCGTCGGCGTCGAGGAGGTACATCACCTCGTAGGACGGGCCGTCGGGCCCGAGGTCGTGCGGCTCGAGGGAGTCCGCCGGCGGGGCGACCGGCGCCGCGACCGGCGCCGCGACGGGCCGCCGCGGGCTGGTGACCGGGCTCGGACGTCGTCCGGTGAGCACGGTCTCGGCGGCGTCGAGGATGACGCTGATGCCGCGCCCACCGGCGTCCACGACGCCGGCGTGGCGCAGCGCCTCGAGCTGCTCGGGCGTGCGGGCCAGCGCCTCCCGGGCGGCGACCGCCGCGCTGGTGAAGACGTCGCGGGCCCGGACGCCGTCGTGCCGGGCGCGCTCGAGGGCCGCGTCGGAGGCCGCCCGGGCCACGGTGAGCATGGTGCCCTCGACGGGTCGGCCGACGGCGCGGTAGCTGGCCTCGGTCGCCTCGTGCAGCGCCTCGGACATCACCTGCGCGTTGCGCTCCTCGGGTGTCGAGCGGGCGATCCGGCGGGCGATCGCGCCCAGCATCTCGCTCAGGATCACCCCGGAGTTGCCGCGGGCGCCGAGCAGCGCTCCACGGGCGAAGGCGGCCAGGGCGCGCTCGCGGTCGGCGTCCTGCTCGGCGGCGGTGCGCACGGCCTCGCGGGCCGCGGAGACGGTGAGGTACATGTTGGTGCCGGTGTCGCCGTCGGGCACCGGGTAGACGTTGAGGGTGTCGATCTCCTCCCGCGCCGCGGCCAGGGCGTCGGTGGCGATGTCGACGAAGCGCAGCACGACCGCCAGCTCGATGCGGTCGCTCGCCGGTGCCTGCTCCATGATGGGCCAGACAGTAGTGGGCCGCTCCCCCCGCGTGGCGCAGGTCACGCGACGTGGTCACCCCTGGTCCACAATTTTGGCACCGCACGCCGGCGGGATACTCTTCTTCGGTTGCCCGCTGCGTCGGGCCCCCGATCATCGATCCAACTTTCAGGAGTGTCCCCCGTGGCTGCCGTCTGCGACATCTGCGCCAAGCGCCCGAGCTTCGGCAACAACCGCCCTTGGTCGCGCAAGATCACCAAGCGCCGGTTCGACCCGAACATCCAGCGCGTCCGTGCCACCGTGAACGGCACGCCCAAGCGCCTCAACGTCTGCACCGGCTGCCTCAAGGCCGGCAAGGTCAGCCGCTGACCCCAGCTCCTCCACGAAGGCCGTCACCCCTGGGGTGGCGGCCTTCGTCGTCTCCCCGGCCCGACGCCGGGTGTCAGCGGGTCCGGTAGCGGGCGTAGACCACGCCGCTCCCGAAGGAGCGCTCCTCGACCAGGTCGAGGTCGAGACGGACGCCGTCGGGGAAGAACCGGGTGCCGCCGCCGACCACGCTGGTGGTGACGAACAGGTGGTACTCGTCGACCAGGCCGGCCGCGATGGCCTGGGCGGCCAGGGTCGGGCCGTCGACGCTGAGGTCGTGCTCGGACTCCTCCTTGAGCCGTCGTACGGCGGCGGGGTCGAAGGTCCGCTCGATCCGCGTCCGCGCGCTCGAGACCGACGTCAGCGTCGTGGAGTAGACGACCTTGTCGGCGTCCTGCCAGCCGCGTGCGTACTCGACGACGAACGGCGGGTGGTCGGGGTCGGCGTGCGCGGTCTCCCAGAAGACCATGGTCTCGTACATCCGGCGTCCGTAGAGGAACGTGCGCACGCCGCCGAAGACGTCGTTGACGAAGGTGTGCACCTCCTCGTCGTCGGCACCGTGGCCGAGGTCGCCCTCGGCCGCCACGGCGTAGCCGTCGAGCGAGGTGATCATCGAGTAGACGAGCTTGCCCATGGTTCCCCTCCGGTCCGACCGCGCCGGCCCTCCGGCGGTCCTGGGAGGCTGTGACCCCGCCACCGCCCGGAACTCATCGATCCCGCGGGCCGGGGACGCGGCTCAGAAGTGCGTCCACCCGGTCGGGCCGTCGTACGGCGAGCCGTCGACCGTGACGACGCCGACCTGCTCGGGCTCGGCCGCCCGCACCTCGCCCACGACCGCCCAGCCGGGCGGCACCGCGCCGGCGTCCGGGAAGGTCGCGAGCAGGGCGTGGTCGTCGCCGCCGCCGAGGATCAGGTGCACCGGGTCGCTGTTGAGCGCGGCGCCGACGGCGACCAGCGGCTCCGGCACGTCGAACGCCGCCGTGCGGACGTCGATCGTCACCCCCGAGTCGGCGGCCAGGTGCGCGGCGTCCGCGAGCAGCCCGTCGGAGACGTCGATGAGCGAGGTGGCGCCCGCCTCGGCGGCCACCCGGCCCGCGTCGTACGGCGGCTCGGGACGACGGTAGGCCTCGACCAGGACGCGCGGCGAACGGAACCCGCGCCCCAGGACGGCCAGGCCGCCGGCGGCCCAGCCCTGGCGCCCGGTGATCGCCAGCACCTCGCCGGGCGCGGCGCCGGAGCGCAGCACCGGAGCCTGGGTGCACGAGCCGAGCACCGTCACCGCGACGACCACCTCGCTGGCCCGGGTCAGGTCGCCGCCGACGACGGAGGCGCCGACGAGGGCACACTCGGCGGCGAAGCCGCGGGCGAAGTCGAGGGCCCACGTGACCGGGAGGTCGGCCGGGGCGGCCAGGCCGACGGTCAGCGAGTGGGCGCGGCCGCCCATCGCGTTGATGTCGGAGAGGTTCTGCGCGGCGGCGCGGTGCCCGACGTCCTCGGCGCTGGCCCAGTCGCGACGGAAGTGCCGGCCCTCGACGACGAGGTCGGTCGAGACGACGACGTGCCCGCCGCGGATCCGCAGCACGGCGGCGTCGTCGCCGGGGCCGACGAGCACGTGCTCGCCCTGGTCGAAGAGGGCCACCAGCTCGGAGATCAGGCGGAACTCACCGGCGTCCGCGAGCGTCGCGGACGGGCCGAGGGACGAGGTCGCGTCGGGCGGGGGTGCCATGGCTCCATCCCACCAGACCGCCCCCGGACCGCGGGTATCGACAGGTCCGTGACCCGCGATAGGTTGGACGCCGCACCTCCCAGCAAGCGCCCATCAGCAACGCAACGTCGCGATGCCGTCCCGAAGGAGCAACCCCATGGTCGTCCAGGCCTACATCCTGATCCAGACCGACGTGGGCAAGGCCGCCGAGGTCGCCAAGTCGATCGCCCTGATCAAGGGCGTCACCCTCGCCGAGGACGTCACCGGCCCCTACGACGTCATCGTCCGGGCCGAGGCGCGCAACGTCGACGAGCTCGGCAAGCTGGTGGTCTCCAAGGTCCAGAACCTCGACGGCATCACCCGCACCCTGACCTGCCCGGTCGTGCACATCTGAGCGTGCAGCGCCGGTCCCGACGCCCCGAGTCCGCCCGGACCCGGGGCGTCGTGCTGTGCTCGGCCGTCGCGGCGGTCCTCGCCGGCGCGCTGTCGGCGTGCGGCGGGCCGGTCGAGATCGAGTCCCACGACCTGGACGCCGCCGACCGCGCCGCCTGCGCGGCGTTCGTCGCCGACCTGCCCGACACCCTCGCCGACGAGGAGCGGGTCGACGTCGAGCCCGACGACGCCCTCGGTGCGGCGTACGGCGATCCCGCCATGGTCGTGACCTGCGGCGTCCCCACGCCCGACGGGTTCGACCTGACCGCGCAGTGCCAGGTCGCGAACGGGGTGGGCTGGTACATCCCGAACGAGGTGCTCGACGACCCCGACGCCGACGCCACGCTCTCGGCGGCCGGCAACCGCCCCGTCGTCGAGGTGTTCGTGCCCGGCGACGGCGACCGCGGCGACCGGGCAGCCGCCGCCATCGCCGACCTCGCCCCCCTGGTCGAGGAGCACCTCCCGCTCGTGACCCGCTGCGACTGACTGACGCCGACCCGTGCGCCCCCCGCTGACCCGTCACCCATAGGTGACGGGTCGGCCTGGACTTTGGGCTGACCCGTCACCTATAGGTGACGGGTCAGCGCAGGCCGGTGTCAGCGCAGGCCGGTGTCAGCGCAGGCCTGGGTCAGCACAGGCCTGGGTCAGCGCAGGCCGGTGTCGCGCTGGAGGGCCAGTGCGATCAGGCGGTCGACGAGCGCCGGGTAGTCGAGGCCGGAGGCGGCCCACATCTTCGGGTACATCGAGAGCGGGGTGAAGCCCGGCATCGTGTTGAGCTCGTTGACCACCAGGGAGCCGTCGGGCATGACGAAGAAGTCGACGCGGGCCAGTCCCTCGCAGCCGACGGCCTCGAAGGCGCGCACGGAGAGCGCGCGCATCCGCTCCTCGACGCCGTCGGGCAGGACCGCGGGGATGTCGACCGAGGTCGCCTCCTCGGGGACGTACTTGGCCTCGAAGTCGTAGAACTCGTGGGCGCCGGTGACCCTCAGCTCGGCGGGCGAGCTGGTCTCCGGGACGCCGTCGAGCGCCTGCAGGACGCCGCACTCCACCTCGCGCGCGCCCTCGGCGGCGACCTCGACGAGCACCTTCGGGTCGTGCTCGAACGCCGTCGCGAGCGCGCCGTCGAGCTCGGCGGCGTCGTGCGCCTTCGAGATGCCGATGCTCGAGCCGCCGCGGGCGGGCTTGACGAAGAGCGGGTAGCCCAGCTCGTCGGCCCGCCGGCGGACGGCGTCCGGGTCGGCGGCCCACGAGCGGGTCGTCACGGTCAGGCTGGGCATCACCGGCAGCCCCGCGTCGGCGAGCACGACCTTCATGAAGGCCTTGTCCATGCTGACCGCGGAGGCCAGGACGCCGGCGCCGACGTAGCGCACGCCGGACATCTCGAGCATCCCCTGGATCGTGCCGTCCTCGCCCCAGGGCCCGTGCAGCACGGGGAACACGACGTCGACCTCGCCCAGGGTCTCGGGCGGGCGGGCGGCGTCGGTGACGACGAGGTCGGTGCCGCCCTGGTTGTCGCCGGTGCCGTGCGCGAGGGTCACCGCGGCGCGGCGGCCGTCGACGCTCGGCAGCGTGCCGGCGCCGAGGCTGAGGCGGGCGGGGTCGCCGGACTCCAGCACCCAGCGGCCGTCGCGGGCGATGCCGATCGGGACGACGTCGTACTGCTCGCGGTCGATGGCCGCGAGCACGCTCCCGGCCGACACGCACGAGATGGCGTGCTCGCTCGAGCGACCGCCGAAGACGACGGCGACACGGGGCTTCCGTCTGCCAGTCACGCCGCCGACCCTATCCTCGAACCATGCCCGACCAGCGCGACGTGCCCGGCCCGAACCCACCCCGGATGAGTCCCGCGACGCTCGCGGTCACGACCGGCCGCCCCCCGCACGAGCCCGACCAGCCGCTCAACGTGCCGATCACCCTGGCCTCCACCTACGTCGCCGGCGGCGACATCGACTACGGCCGCTACGGCAACCCGACGTGGTCGGCGTTCGAGGACACCCTCGGAGCGCTGGAGGGCGGGCACTGCCTGGCGTTCTCCTCCGGCATGGCGGCGGTGACCACCGTCCTCGACCTCGTCGGCCAGGGCGCGAAGGTGGTGCTGCCGAAGCACGCCTACCAGGGCAGCCTGATGGCGGTCGCCGACCTGGAGGCCCGCGGGCGGCTGGTGAGCCGCCTCGTCGACATCACCGACACCGCCGCGGTCGTCGCCGAGTGCCAGGACGCCGCGCTGGTGTGGATCGAGTCGCCGACCAACCCCGCCCTGGAGCTGGCCGACATCGAGACGATCGCGGCCGCCGCCCACGAGGCCGGCGCCTACGTCGTGGTCGACAACACCTTCGCGACGCCCCTGCTCCAGCGGCCGATCCCGCTCGGCGCCGACATCGTCGTCCACTCGGCCACCAAGTACCTCGCCGGGCACAGCGACGCCCTCATCGGCGCCCTCGTCACCGCCGACGACGAGCTCCACCAGGTGCTCAAGGGACGGCGCGGTCTCGCCGGCTCCACGCCCGGCACCATGGAGGCCTGGCTCGCCGTCCGAGGGATGCGCACGCTGCACCTGCGCGTCGAGCGCGCCCAGGCCAACGCGCAGGCCCTGGTGGCCCGGCTGCAGGAGCACCCGGCCGTCGCGGAGGTGCGCTACCCCGGCTTCGGCGGCATCGTCGCGATCGTCCTCGCCGAGGGCGAGCTCGCCGCCGACCTGCTGGTGCGCAAGACCAGGATCTGGGTGCACGCGACGTCCCTCGGCGGCGTCGAGTCGACGTTCGAACGGCGTCGCCGCTGGCGCACCGAGTCCCCCACCATCCCGGTCGCGCTGGTGCGGATGTCGGTCGGCATCGAGGACGTCGAGGACCTCTGGTCCGACCTCGAGACCGCGCTCGACACCCTCACCGCCGGTCCCCGCTGACCGCCACCGGTCCTCCGGCACCGGCTCGCCGGGGCCGAGCCACCGCTGGTCGAGCCGGCGAGCGCCAGCGAGCCGAGTCGAGACCACCGGCCCCCCCGGCGCCGGTTCGCCGGGGCGGCTCGGCCTGGGTCAGCCGGTGATGTCGTTCCTCACCCTGCTTCGGACTTGATCCCGCGGGCCAGGATGGCGTCCATCATCTCGGGCGCAGTCATCCGGCCGGCGACGACGTCGTCGACGTACGTCGCCACGGGGGCGTCGCACTCGGAGCGCTCGGCGAGGGCACGCAGCGAGGCGCACGACTTGGCGCCCTCGGCGACCTGCCGGGTGGAGGCGTAGATCTCGTCGGAGGTCATGCCCTGGCCCAGCTTCTCGCCGAACGTGCGGTTGCGCGAGAGCGGCGAGGAGCACGTGGCGACGAGGTCGCCGAGGCCGGCCAGGCCCATCAGCGTCAACGGGTTCGCGCCGAGCTTCATCGCGAGGCGGGCGGTCTCGGCGAGGCCCCGGGTGATGAGGGAGGCGGTGGTGTTGTCGCCGAAGCCGAGCCCGACCGCCATGCCGACGGCGAGGCCGACGACGTTCTTGTAGGCGCCGCCGAGCTCGCAGCCGAGGACGTCGTCGCTGGAGTAGGGGCGGAACGCCGGGGAGTGCACCCGGGTCTGGAGCATCTTCGCGACCGACTCGTCAGCGCACGCCACGACGGACGCGGCCGGCTCGCGGCGCGCGATCTCCTTGGCCAGGTTGGGACCGGAGATGACGGCGATCCGCTCCGGACCGGCGCCGGTGACCTGGGCGATCACCTCGCTCATCCGGTTGAGGGTGCCGAGCTCGACGCCCTTCATCAGCGACACCAGCACGGCGTCCGGCTCGATGAACGGCGCCCACTCGGTGAGGTTGCCGCGCAGGGTCTGCGACGGCGTCGCCAGGATCACGACGTCAGCCCCGCTGAGGGCCCTCTCGACGTCGTGGGTCGCGCTCACCGGCGGCGGCAGCTGGATCCCGGGCAGGTAGTCGGTGTTCTCGCGCTGCTCGTTGATGGTCGAGGCGACCTCCTCGCGGCGAGCCCAGATCGCGACGTCGTTGCCGCCGTCGGCCAGCACGATCGAGAACGCCGTGCCCCACGAGCCGGCGCCCAGCACCGCGACCTTCGGGTTCGCTGCCCCACTCATCCGGACTCCTTCTCGTTCGACTTCCTGGGTCTCGCGTGCGGGTTGCCGATCTCCGAGACGCCCGCCTTGCGCGGGTCGAACCGCTCGGCGGGGGCCTTCTCGTGGCGCAACGCCTCGACGATCCCGGTGATCGCGGCCATGATCCGGCCGGTCGCCTCGTCGAGGACGGCGGCGTCGCGCGGGCGGTCGACGAGGTCGGAGAGGTCGACGGGGTCGCCGACGACGATGTGGATCGGCTTGCGCGGGAACAGGTCGGGCTTCCTCGCGTACGGCGCCAGCAGCGCCTGCGCGCCCCACTGACCGACCGGGATGACCGGGCACCCGGTCTCGAGGGCGATCCGCGCGGCGCCGGACTTGCCCTTCATCGGCCACAGGTCGGGATCGCGGGTGATCGTGCCCTCGGGGTAGACCACGATGCACTCCCCCGCACGCACGGCTGCGACGGCGGCGTCGTAGGCGCCGACGGCGGTGACGCTGGCCCGTTCCACCGGGATCTGCCCGGCGGCGCGCATGAAGTAGCCGAGCACCCGGCCCTTGAACAGCCCGGACTTCGCAAGGTACCGCGGCAACCGGCCGTGGTCGTAGCAGAAGTGCGCCGCGGTGAGCGGGTCGACGTGGGACACGTGGTTCATCACGACCACGCAGCCCCCGGTGGCCGGGATCTTGGTGCCGCCGACCCAGCGCGGCTTGGTGGTGAGGAGGAACAGCGGCTTGAGGATCATCGCCCCGACGATGAACGCCCACCCCCGGGGCTCCTGGAACTCGCGGACTCTCACAGTGACGCAGGCTACTCGGCCAGGACACCCGAGCCGCGCAACCACCTGGTTGGATCGAGCGGTGGACGCACGCATCGCCGACGACGGCGCCTTCGTCGTCGTGCTGCCGGTCAAGCCGCCGGCCCGCGGGAAGTCGCGGCTGCAGCGCGGGCTCTCCGACCAGGGCCGCCGCGACCTCGCCGAGGCGTTCGCGCTCGACACCGCGGCCGCGTGCCTGGCCAGCGGGCGGGTGCGCGCGGTCCTCGCCGTCACCGACGACGCCGCGTTCGCCTCCCGCCTCGCCGCACTGGGGTGCCGCGCGATCCCGGACGGCGACGGCTCCGGCCTGAACGCCGCCCTGCGCCAGGCCGCCGCCGAGGCCGCCCGGCGCTGGCCGGACTCCCAGCCGGTCGCGCTGCTGGCCGACCTGCCGGCGCTGCGCCCGAGCGACCTGGACGCCGCGCTCGACGCGCTGGTGCCGGGCGGGCCGTCGTACGTCGCGGACGCCGACGGCACGGGCACGGTGCTCTACACGGCGCCGTACGACCAGTTCGACCCGGCGTTCGGCGCCGGCTCGGCGCACGCGCACCAGGTCGGCGGCGCCCTCGCGGTGCGCGGCGACCTGGCGTCGTTGCGGCGCGACGTCGACGACGTCGAGGACCTCGTCACGGCCCTGGCCATCGGCGTCGGCCCGGAGACGCTGCGGCGGGTCGCCGAGCTCGACCTGCCCTCGGCCTGAGCGGGCTCCCGGACGACGACGGGCCGCCCTCCGGGAGGAGGACGGCCCGTCGGGTGCGGCAGGTCAGGACTTCTTGGCCGCCGCCTTCTTCGTGGTGGCCTTCTTCGCCGGCGCCTTCTTGGCCGCCGTCTTGCTGGCCGTCGTCTTGCTGGCCGTCGACTTGCTGGCCGTCGACTTGCTGGCCGTCGACTTGCTGGCGGCGGCCTTGGCCGGCGCCTTCTTGGCCGCGGTCGACTTCGTCGCCGCGCTCTTGGCCGGTGCCTTCTTGGTGGCGGCCGACGTCGTCGCCGTGCTCGTGGCCGACGCCTTCTTGGCCGGCGCCTTCTTGGCCGCGGTCGACTTGTTCGCGGTCGACTTGCTCGCGGTCGCCTTGCTCGCGGTCGACTTGCTCGCGGTCGACTTCGCGGCGGTCCTGGTCGGCGTCGCCTTCTTGGTCGCAGGCGCCTTCTTCGCAGCAGACGTCGCCACCGAGGTCGCCGCCGACGCCGCCTTCCGGGCCGGCGCGGTCGCCTTCTTCGCCGCCGGAGCGGCGAGCTTCGGGAGCTTGGTGGCGCCGGAGACGACGTCCTTCAGGTTCGCGCCGGCGGTGAACTTCGGCACCGACTTCTTCTTCGCCTTGATCCGGTCACCGGTCTGCGGGTTGCGGACCCAGCGCGCGGCCCGCACCCGCTTCTCGAACGACCCGAAGCCGGTGATCGCGACCTTCTCCCCCTTGGCCACCTCGCGGGTGATGGTGTCGAGCACGGAGTCCAGGGCGTGCGCCGCCTGCTTCCGGTTCCCCTCGTAACGCGCGGCCAGCGCGTCGATGAGCTGTGTCTTGTTCACTGTCTTCCCTTCCAGAGAACAGATGCCGCCGGACAGACGCCCGACATTCCTCCTGCACGCTAGGCACTTGTGTGCCGCGTCACAATCGCCACGCCGCAACCCGTCGGCCCAATTTCTGCGTGGTTGAGCGGGTAACGCGTCACGCGCGACCGACCGGGTGGGCGCAGCAACCCGCTCGGAGGACGTCAGACCCGCTCAACCGCGGGGCTCTCGGCCTATTGGGGGTGCCGGGCCGCGGGCCCGAGAGCTGCGCGGCCGGACCGCCGTACGCGTGGCGGTCCGGGTTCGAGCTCGGTCGGTCGGAGGAGGACGGCCGGCAGGTGCCGGCTCAGAGCGTCGCGGGCTTGAAGCGCGGACGCTCGGCCTCGAAGGCGGAGATCACGTCGGCGTGGCCGAGGGTGATGCCGATGTCGTCGAGTCCCTCGAGCAGCCGCCACCGGGTGTAGTCGTCGATGTCGAAGGAGTCCTCGATCGCGTCGACGCCCTCGCCGGCACGCACGGTGCGGGTCTCGAGGTCGACGGTGATCTCGGCACCGGGCTGGTCGGCGAGCAGGTCCCACAGCCGCTGGACGACCTTCTCGTCGACCTGCGCGGCGAGCAGGCCAGCCTTGCCGGAGTTGCTACGGAAGATGTCGGCGAAGCGTGGCGAGATCACGGCCCTGAAGCCGTAGTTCTGCAGCGCCCACACGGCGTGCTCGCGGGAGGAGCCGGTGCCGAAGTCGGGGCCGGCGACGAGCACGGAGCCCGCGGCGTACACGGGGTTGTTGAGGACGAACGTCGGGTCGTTGCGCCACGCCGAGAACAGCCCGTCCTCGAAGCCGTCACGGGTGACGCGCTTGAGGTAGACGGCCGGGATGATCTGGTCGGTGTCGACGTTGCTGCGGCGCAGCGGGACGCCGACGCCGGTGTGGCTGGTGAACTTCTCCATGGCTCAGGCTCCTGCCGTGACGGGGGTGTCGGTCGACAGCGGCTCGAGGTCGGCCGGCGACGACAGGGTGCCGCGGACGGCGGTGGCCGCCGCGACCGGGATCGAGACCAGGTGGGTGCGGCCGCCCTTGCCCTGGCGCCCCTCGAAGTTGCGGTTGGACGTCGACGCGCTGCGCTCCCCCGGCTCGAGGGTGTCAGGGTTCATGCCCAGGCACATCGAGCAGCCCGCGCCGCGCCACTCCGCTCCCGCCTCCTTGAAGACCACGTCGAGGCCCTCGTCCTGCGCCTGCAGCCGCACCCGGACCGAGCCGGGGACCACGAGGAGGCGGGTCTGGGGGTCGACCTTGCGGCCCTTGATGATCTCGGCGGCGAGGCGGAGGTCCTCGATCCGGCCGTTGGTGCAGGAGCCGACGAAGACGGTGTCGACGCGGACCTCGCGCATCGGGGTGCCGGCGGTCAGGCCCATGTACTCCAGCGCCTTCTCGGCGGCGACCTGGTCCTGCGCGTCGTCGAAGTCGGCCGGGTCCGGCACGCTCGCGCCGAGCGGCACGCCCTGGCCGGGGTTGGTGCCCCAGGTGACGAACGGCGTCATCTCGGAGGCGTCGAGCACGATCTCCTTGTCGAAGACCGCGTCGTCGTCGGTGACGAGCGACGTCCAGTGCGCGACGGCGGCGTCCCAGTCGGCACCCCGGGGTGCCTCGGGGCGGCCCTCGATGTAGTCGAACGTCGTCTGGTCGGGCGCGATCATCCCCGCCTTGGCGCCCCACTCGATGCTCATGTTGCAGACCGTCATCCGGCCCTCCATGGAGAGTGCCTCGATGGCCGGGCCGCGGTACTCGACGATGTAGCCCTGGCCGCCACCGGTGCCGGTGTGCGCGATCAGGGTCAGCACGAGGTCCTTGGCGGTGACGCCGGCCGGCAGGGTGCCGTTGACGGTCACCGCCATCGTCTTCGGCTTCGCCTGCATCAGGGTCTGGGTGGCGAGCACGTGCTCGACCTCGGAGGTGCCGATGCCGAACGCGATCGCCCCGAACGCGCCGTGGGTGCTGGTGTGGCTGTCGCCGCAGACGATCGTCATGCCTGGCTGGGTCAGTCCGAGCTGCGGGCCGACGACGTGCACGATGCCCTGGTCGAGGTCGCCGAGCGGGTGCAGCCGGACGCCGAACTCCTCGGCGTTGCGGCGCAGCGTCTCGACCTGCGTGCGCGAGACCGGGTCGGCGATCGGCTTGTCCCAGTCGATCGTCGGGACGTTGTGGTCCTCGGTGGCCAGGGTGAGGTCCGGACGGCGGACCTGGCGGCCCGCGAGGCGGAGCCCGTCGAAGGCCTGGGGACTGGTCACCTCGTGGATGAGGTGGAGGTCGATGTAGAGGAGGTCCGGCTCCCCGGGGGTCGCCCGGACGACGTGCTCGTCCCACACCTTCTCCGACAGGGTCCTACCCATGTGTCCTGCTCCTTCGTCCCGAACGGTCGCGCCTACGCTGGATGCTGCTGCGACTACTGGTCGAGCGTAAGCCTTGCGTCCCATCTTGTGAGACGGTAATCTTGCCATATGGACAACTCCAGCGGCGTGGGCGTGCTCGACAAGGCGGCCCTCGTGCTCACCGCACTCGAGTCGGGACCGGCGACCCTGGCGGGACTGGTGGCCGGCACCGGCCTGGCCCGCCCCACCGCGCACCGGCTCGCCGTCGCACTCGAGCACCACCGGCTGGTGGCCCGCGACATGCAGGGTCGCTTCGTGCTCGGCCCCCGCCTCGCCGAGCTCTCCGCCGCCGCCGGCGAGGACCGCCTGCTCGCCACGGCCGGCCCCGTGCTGGCGCGGCTGCGCGACATCACCGGCGAGTCCGCCCAGCTCTGGCGCCGTCAGGGTGAGCACCGCGTGTGCGTCGCCGCCGCGGAGCGTCCCTCCGGCCTGCGCGACACGATCCCGGTCGGCTCGCAGCTCACGATGCGCGCCGGCTCGGCCGCCCAGGTGCTGCTCGCCTGGGAGGACCCCGAGCGGATGCACCGCGGTTTGCAGAACGCCGCCTTCTCGGCCGCCGCGCTCTCCGGCATCCGCCGCCGCGGCTGGGCCCAGTCGGTCGGCGAGCGCGAGCAGGGCGTCGCCTCGGTCTCGGCGCCGGTCCGCTCCCCCGGCGGCAAGATCATCGCCGCCGTCTCGGTCTCCGGCCCGCTCGAGCGCCTCTCCCGCCAGCCCGGGCGGATGCACGCCCCCGCCGTCCTCGCCGCCGCCGAGCGGCTCTCGGAGTCCTTGCGCCGCGCTGCTGCCGAGTAGCCCCGTCCGGGATTTCCCCGGTCGACCGGGGAAGTCTGAACTTGTCGGCCAATGCATCGGCCCCCCAGTTCAGGTATCCCCGGTCGACCGGGGAAACCTGAACTGGGCGGCCAAAACCCCAGGAACGGCGGAGGGGCCGCTCAGAAGAGCGCGTCCTGCTCCAGGCCCAGCAGCAGCTGCTTGCGCTCGAGGCCGCCGGCGTAGCCGGTGAGGGTCCCGTTGGCGCCGATGACGCGGTGGCACGGGATCACGATCGGGATCGGGTTGCTGCCGTTGGCCAGGCCGACGGCGCGGGAGGCGGCGTTGGTGCGGCCGATCCGGTGCGCCACCTCGCCGTACGACGCGGTCTCGCCGTAGCCGATCCCGCACAGCGCGTCCCAGACCAGCTGCTGGAAGGCCGAGCCGCCGGGCGCGAGCGGGAGGTCGAACTCCTTGAGGTCGCGGGCGAAGTACGCCGCCAGCTGCCGGGCGCACTCGAGGAGCACCGGGTGGTCGTCGGAGCGGACGCCGCGCGGCTGCCCGTTGGCGGCGGCGACCTCGCGCAGCGGCGAGAACTCGATCGCGGTGATGGCACCGGCGTGCTCGACGAGGCGCAGCTCGCCGATCGGTGAGTCGATGACGGTCCACATGTCAGTTCTCCATCTGGTCGTTCGGCGGGTCGGTCGGCGGGTCGCCCGGCGCGGCGACCGGCGTCGGCGGCATGAGCGTGTTCCACAGGTGCATCAGCGCGTAGGAGCGCCAGGGCCGCCAGTCGTCGGCACGGGCGATCACCTCGGCCGGGTCGAGGCCCAGGCCGCGCAGCGCGTTGCGCACGCCGATGTCGGTGGGCAGGAAGACGTCGGGGTGCGCCAGGGCGCGCATGGCGACGTAGTCGGCGGTCCAGGGCCCGATGCCGCTCAGCCCCAGCATCGACTCCCGGACGACGGCGCGGTCGGTGCCCCGGTCGAGGACGACGTCGCCCGCCTCCAGCGCCGCCGCCAGGCCGACGAGCGCCCGCCCACGGGCCCGCGGCATCGGCAGGGTCTCGGGGTCGACGCCGGCGAGCTCGGCCGCGGTCGGGAACAGGTGGGTCAGCCCGGGCAGCGTCGTCTCGACCCGGTCGAGGCGACGTCCGTGCTCGGCCACCACCCGACCGGTGACGGTGCGCGCACCGGTGACGCTGACCTGCTGACCGATCACCGTGCGCACGGCGGTCTCGTCGCCGTCGACCTGACCGGGCAGGCGCAGGCCGGGCGTCCGACGCACGAGCGGGCCGATGACGGGGTCGCCGGCGAAGTGGTCGGCGACGGCGGTCGGGTCGCAGTCGGCGTCGACGAGGCGCCGGGCCCGCTCGACGGCGGCGGCGGTGTCGCGCAGGTCGGCCAGCTCGAAGCGGGCCTCGACGAACGCCGTCTGGCCCGGCTCGAGCGCGTCGGCCATGGCCAGGCGCACCGTGCCCGGACCGTGCGGCAGGTCGAGCGTGCGGGCGTACCAGCCGTCGCCGGCGACCTCGACGCCCGGCACCAGGTGGTAGGCGAGGAAGTCGAGCAGCGCGCGACCCGCGAACGGCGTCCGCACCGCGAGCCGCATCGTCACCGCGCCCGGCGTACGACGCCCGCCGCGCCGCCCGCGCAGGTCGGTCGGGTTGGCGGCGTAGACCTCGCGCACCGTCTCGTTGAACTGCCGCACGCTCGAGAACCCGGCGGCGAAGGCGATGTCGGCGTAGCCCAGGTCGGTCGTCTCGATGAGCACCCGGGCGGTCTGCGCCCGCCGGGCGCGCGCCAGGGCCAGCGGCCCCGCCCCGAGCTCGGCGGTGAGCACCCGGGTCAGGTGGCGCGGGGTGTAGCCGATCCGGCCGGCCAGCCCCTCGACGCCCTCGCGGTCGACGACGCCGTCGGAGATCAGCCGCATCGCGCGGCCCGCGACGTCGGCGGCGACGTCCCAGTCGGGACTGCCCGGGGTGGCGTCGGGAAGGCAGCGCTTGCAGGCCCGGTAGCCACCGGTCTGCGCCGACGCCGGGCTCGCGTGGAACGAGACGTTCGCGAACGCCGGCGTCCGGGCCGGGCACGAGGGGCGGCAATAGATCCCCGTGGTGCGGACGGCGACGTAGAAGACGCCGTCGAAGCGCCGGTCGCGGGACTTCACGGCGCGGTAGCAGGTCTCGGGGTCGAGACGGACGTGGGCGCTCATGGCATCCATCATCATCCCCCACCGGTGGGGGTTCTGGCGGGAATCGGACAGCGGGGTGGACGGCTCCGCCGGGCTAGTCCCGGACGAGAGGCCCCTCTTGGAACGATCACAGGCAACACTTTCGTCCGGGACTACCCCAGGGGCCGACACCGAGCACAGGATTGCGTCACCAGGTCGGTGAGAGGATGCGCACGTGAACGAGGAGAGCAACGGCGCCCCGCAGGCCGACGTGAGCCAGCCGGGGAGCCGCAAGGTCGAGAAGGCCCGCAAGCCGCACCGGCGCGCCGTCTGGTCGACCATCGTCGCGACCCAGCTGGTCGTCGCGCTCGCCACCGCGGGCAGCGTGTTCCTCGTCCACCAGAACCTCAACGACAACATCGCCGACGGCGTCGACGTCGAGCACCAGGTCGAGAAGGTGCTGCCGGACGGCGTCGAGAAGGGCGACCCGGAGCCGCTCAACATCCTGGTCCTCGGCTCCGACCTCCGCGCGGGCGCCGGCAACGGCATCGACAACGAGAACGCCGACGGCTCCCAGCGCGCCGACACCACGATCCTGCTGCACGTCGCCCAGGACCGGAAGAGCGCCTACGGCGTCAGCCTGCCGCGCGACGCGATCATCGACCGTCCCGACTGCAAGGTCGACGGCAAGACGGTGCCCGGCGCGGACGGCGTCCGGTTCAACACCGCGTTCTCCGAGGGCGGGCCGACCTGCGCGGTGCAGACCGTCGAGGCCCTCACCAAGATCCACGTCGACCACTTCATCTCCCTCGACTTCAACGGCTTCAAGGAGATGGTCGACGCCGTCGGCGGCGTCGAGGTGTGCATCCCCAAGGACGTCGACGACGACGAGCACAACATCCACTTCGACGCCGGCACCCAGGTCCTCGACGGCCAGCAGTCGCTGAACTACGTGCGCGAGCGCTCGGTGCTGTCGGTGAACGCCGACATCGGCCGGATGAAGCGGCAGCAGGCCTTCATCGCCTCGATGATCAGCACGGTCAGCTCGGCCGGCACCCTCACCCAGCCGCAGAAGGTCATCGACTTCCTCGGCGCGTTCACCTCCTCGATCGAGGTCGACAGCGGACTCGACAAGCTCGGCAAGCTCGTCGACCTCGCGATGGAGGTGCGGGGCACCGACCTCGACAAGATCAAGTTCATCACGGTGCCGATCGAGCCCGACCCCGACAACCCCACGGTCACCCTGGTCTGGGGCCCCGGCGCCGACGACCTCTGGGAGCGCATCCGTCAGGACCAGAAGCTCGGCAAGGACTTCAGCGCCGGCAGCATCGGCGCCGACGACGACCCGTCGGGCGACAACGGCGGCGACGGCGGCAACGGCGGCACGCCCGGGTCCGGCTCCGACGACGAGTCCGCCGAGAGCGCCGAGCGGGTCGCCGCCGGGCTCTGCGCCTGAGGTCGCGACCAGGACGGTCGTCGGGACCGGGTGGGAGATGAACGAAGCCCGGTCCTGGTGGACCGGGCTTCGTGCTGTGTACCCCCGACCGGATTCGAACCGGCGCTAACGCCGTGAGAGGGCGCCGTGCTAGGCCGCTACACAACGGGGGCATGTCCCGCACCATTGCTGGTGGCGACCGGTGGAACCTTACAGATCCGCCTGCCGGAGGGACAAATCGGGGCCCGGAGGACCCGATCTCGCTGGGATACTAGGACTCGAACCTAGAACGACTGGACCAGAACCAGCTGTGTTGCCAATTACACCATATCCCACTGCTTTACTAGCGTTCGGCTCCCCTGGACGAGGTCCGGAGGCCGAGTAGAAACCTTACACGCGGGCTCCGGGACGGGCCAACTCGGCCAACCTCTCGCGGCCGACGCGCGTCTGCACGCCCATCCGGCGGGCTACCCAGATCGAGAGCCCGACGAAGATGACGGACTTCAGGACGGTGAGGGCGACGTCCCACCAGCTGCCGCCCTCCGGGGTCAGCACGGTCGTCATGTCGCCGACGGCGAGCGTGATGCCGAAGGCGAGGAGGTTGTTGACGACGTGGTAGGCGATGCCGGCCTCGAGGCCGCCGGTCGCGATGACCAGGATCCCGGCGGAGATGCCGAACGCGAGGCGGTCGACGAAGACGGGGAAGTCCTGGGTGCCGTGCGCGAGGGCGAACAGCACGGCCGGTGCCAGGACGGCGACCGAGCGCGAGACCCAGCGGTCGGCGAAGAGGCCGCCGAAGGCCTGCGTGAGGTAGCCGCGGAAGACGTACTCCTCCGCGATCGCCTGCAGCGGGGTCAGCAGCACGATCACCAGCAGGAAGTCCCGGCTGGTCGCGGTGAAGTCGTTGAGCTCGCCCGAGACCGTGCCGGTGTCCCCGCTGGCGGGCAGCAGCGAGCCGAGCACGATCGTCAGGACCAGGGCGAACAGCGACACCCCGAACGACGCCGCCAGCCACCCCCAGCGCACCCGCGGGCGCACGGAGGTCAGCCACCGCGGCGCGAGGCCCTGGAAGGCCCGGACGCACAGCCAGGTGCCGGGGATGGCCAGCACGATGACGAGGTTGACGAAGAGCAGCACGCCCGGGGTCACCGGGTCGGTGTCGGCCAGCCGTGCCACCTTGTCGGTCACCGCGTCGGCGGACGTGCCCGTGGCGGCGAACCAGACCGTGAAGGCCGAGACGACGACGATCACGTTCACGACGAGGAACAGCACGGCGACCGCCAGCGCGCCGAGCAGCGACCACGCCGCGACCGGCTGGCGCCCGGCCCGGTAGAGCTGGTGGTACTCCAGCCCGTCCCGCTCGGGGGGCGCGGTGCTCACGCCCGGCACGTCGGCGGCCGCCGTCACGCCAGCGCGCTGTCGAGACGGGACAGGCTGCGCTCCCGTCCGAGGAGCTCCATGGACTCGAAGAGAGGCGGGGAGACCCGGCGTCCGGTGACCGCGACGCGGACCGGACCGAAGGCCACCCGCGGCTTCAGCCCCCGCTCCTCGACCAGCGCGGTCTGCAGCGCCGTCTGGATGGTCTCGGTCGACCAGACGGGCAGGTCCGCGACGGCGTCGCGGGAGGCGCGGACGATGTCGCGCCCGGCCCCGTCGTCACCGTCGAGCAGCTTGGCGACGTCGGCCTCGTCGCGGGTGAACGAGTCCTCGTCGGCGAAGAGGAAGCCGAGCATGTCGACGGCCTCGGTCAGCTTGTTGATCCGCTCGCCGACCAGCGGCATCGCCTGCTCGAGCAGCTGTGCGTCGGCATCGGTGACGGGATCGCCCACCACGCCGGCGTCCTTGAGGAAGGGCAGCGCCCGGTGGGTGATGTCGTCGAGCGCCAGCCGCCGCATGTGCGCGGTGTTGATGGCGTCGCACTTCTTCAGGTCGAAGCGGGCCGGGTTGCCGTTCACGTCGCCGATCTCGAACGCCTCGACCATCTCTTCGAGCGTGAACACGTCGCGGTCGGCGGCGATCGCCCAGCCCAGCAGCGCCATGTAGTTGAGCAGTCCCTCGGGCAGGTAGCCCTGGTCGCGGTAGGCCAGCGCGTTGGCCTCGGGGTCGCGCTTGGAGAGCTTCTTGTTGCCCTGGCCCATGACGTAGGGCAGGTGACCGAACGCCGGCGCACCGGTGCCGATCCCGACGTCGGCGAGGGCGGCGTACAGCGGGATCTGGCGGGGCGTGCTCGAGAGGAGGTCCTCGCCGCGCAGGACGTGGGTGATCTCCATCAGCGCGTCGTCGACCGGGTTCACCAGCGTGTAGAGCGGCTCGCCGTTGGCCCGGGCGAGCGCGTAGTCGGTGACGTTGTCGGAGTGGAACGAGATCGTCCCCCGCACCAGGTCGTCGAAGGCGATGTCGCCGTCGGGCATCTTGAACCGGACGACGGCGCCGCGGCCCTCGGCCTCGAAGGCGGCGACCTGCTCGGCGCTCAGGTCGCGGCAGAACCGGTCGTAGCCCTGCACCTTCGAGCCGCTGGCCCTCCGGCGCGCGTCGACCTCGTCGGTGGTGCAGAAGCAGCGGTAGGTGTGGCCGGCCGCGGCGAGCCGGGCCAGCGCGTCGGCGTACAGGTCGCCGCGCTCGGACTGGCGGTAGGGCGCGTGCGGGCCCCCGACGTCCGGGCCCTCGTCCCAGTGCAGGCCGAGCCAGCCGAACAGGTCGAACAGGGCGTCGTAGGACTCCTGGGTGTTGCGCGCGGTGTCGGTGTCCTCGATGCGGAGCACGAACGTGCCGCCGTGGTGGCGCGCGAAGGCCCAGTTGTAGAGGCAGGTCCGCACCAGGCCGACGTGCGGGCTGCCGGTGGGGCTCGGCGCCATGCGGACGCGGACGGGGCGGGTGCTCGCGGTGTCGTTCAACGGAGGGCGATCCTGTTCGTGAGGGAACCGAGACCGGCGATCGAGACCTCGACCTCGTCACCGACCTGCATCGGGCCGACACCCTCGGGGGTGCCGGTGAGGATGACGTCGCCGGGCAGCAGCGTCATCACGCTGGAGACGTGGGCGACCAGGGCCGGCACGTCGAAGACCATGTCGGCCGTCGACCCGTCCTGGACGACGTCCCCGTTGAGGAAGGTCTGCACCCGGACGCCGTCCTGGAAGTGCTGCGGGTCGAGGTCGGTCTCGATCCACGGGCCGAGCGGGCAGAACGAGTCGAAGCCCTTGGCGCGGGTGAACTGGCCGTCCTTGCGCTGCAGGTCGCGGGCGGTGACGTCGTTGGCGATGGTGTAGCCGTGGATCACGTCGGTGGCCTGCTCGACCGGGACGTCGCGGCAGATCCGTCCGATCACGACGGCGAGCTCGCCCTCGTACTGGAGGTCCTGGGTCTGCGGTGGGTAGAAAACCGGGTCGCCGGGGCCGACGACGCTGGTGTTCGGCTTGAGGAACATCATCGGCTCGCTGGGGACGTCGTTGCCGAGCTCGGCCGCGTGGGCGGCGTAGTTGCGGCCGATGCCCACGACCTTGCTGCGCGGCAGCACCGGTGCCAGCAGCCGCACGTCGGCCAGCCTGAACTCCTGGTCGAGCAGCTTGACCCCGACGTAGAGCGGGTCGCCGGCCAGCGCCACGACGACGGCGTCCTCCTCGGGTTGGCCGAACTGGTCGACCTCACCCGTCACGACTCCGTACATCGGCTCTTCGCCTGTGGTGAACCTCGCGATACGCACGAGGTCGAGCCTATCGACCGGCCGCGTGCCCGTCCTGCCGGGACTCGTGCCGGCGCCCCCCGCTGGTCGAGTCGACTCGACTTCCGCTGGTCGAACCGACTCGGCTTCCGCTGGTCGAACCGACTCGGCTTCCGCTGGTCGAGCCGGAGAGCGCCAGCGAGCCGAGTCGAGACCACCGAGCCGGACACGGATCCCGCTGGTCGAGCCAGCGAGCCGACTCGGATCCCGTTGGTCGAGCCGGCGAGCGCCAGCGAGCCGAGTCGAGACCACCGAGCCGGACTCGGGAGGTTCGCATGGACGTCGCGGGGTTCCGCCGGCGCTCGCCCGCGCTCGCCGGCGCTCGCGTGCTCAACCTCCGGCAACGCTCACGTGCAGGACCTCCGGCGGAGGCTCCGTAGGATGGCCCGTCGTGGAGGTGCTGGCGCAGGAGACGTGGGAGGCACGCGCGGCGGCGCACGCCGCGCGGGTCGACGCACTCGTCGGCCCCCACCTGGAGCGCCGTGACGCCCGGGCCAAGCACCCGGTGCACGACTTCCTGTTCACCTACTACTCCCACCGCCCGGCCCAACTGCGCCGCTGGCACCCCGGCGCCGAGGTCGTGCTGGCCGGTGGCGCGGCGGCGTACGGCGGGCTCCGCGGGTACGCGGTCGCCGAGGGCGCCCCGGACGACGCGGCGGTCGACCCCGCCCACGTCGAGTCCCAGCGTCCCCTCGTCGAGGCACTGCACCGGCTCCTGGTTGCGACCGCCGCCCGGCCGGCCCACCTCGGCTGCTTCGGGCTGCACGAGTGGGCGATGGTCTACCGCCAGGGCGACGACGAGACCCGGCACGCCGACTGGCCGTTGCGACTCGGAGGCGACGGCACCGACGCGGTCGTGGAGTCGCACCGCATCGCGTGCTCGCACTTCGACGCGTTCCGGTTCTTCACCGACCCGGCCCGCCCGCTCAACACCCTCTCCCCCACCGCCGGCGACCGGACCGCCTTCGAGCAGCCGGCCTGCCTGCACGCCGGCATGGACCTCTACAAGCACGCCTTCCGGCTCTCGCCGCTGGTGTCGTCGGACCTGGTCGTCGACGCCTTCGAGCTCGCCTGGGACATCCGAGTGCTCGACATGCGCGCGGCGCCGTACGACTTCACCGGCATCGCGATGGACCACACCGGCGAGCCCTGGGCGCCGGTCCGGATCGAGACGGCCGGCGGCAAGCAGGAGTACGCCGAGGCGCAGCGACGCTTCGCCGAGCGGGGCGCGCCGATCCGTCAGGCGCTCGTCGACGCGGGCGAGCGGCTGCTCGCGGGTTCCCCCGCCCGCTGACGCACCTGATTGGCTCGGCTCCCCCCTGACGCCGGTCGGCCTGAAACCAACGCCTCCCGCATTGCCTCCGTGTGCGGCCACCGGAGTCGGCCGTCAGGCGATGCCGCCCGAGCGGGGGTGGGGCCGGCCGGGCGGCCCGGTCCGCTTGTTAGGTTCGGCGCCATGACCGACCCACGGGAGGCCCGTCGCGCCGGCGAGCTTTACGTCGCCGCCATCGAGAGCTCGCGCGGCGGCGTGGTGCGCCGGGTGGCCACCGCTGCCGGCGACCTGTTCACCGCCGCGTTCGGCGGGGCCACCGAGACGTCGAGCGTGGGTGACGTCGTCGTCCGACGCATCGACGACGACGCCGAGGTGGTCCGCGTCGCCGCCGGCCCGAGCGAGGAGGCGGCCCTGACGATCCAGACCGTGCGCGAGCAGCTCGAGCACCTCTCGATCGACGACTTCCACGCCACCTGGGGCGTCGAGGACTGATCCCCGTCGTCGGTCGAGCGGCTACCAGACGTCGCCGTCGCGCCAGTCGCAGGTGATCGGGGCGTCGAGGTCGAGCAGGCCGCCGGCCGGCCCGCCGAGCACGTGGATCGAGCCGTCGCGGTCCGGGGTCGGCTCGATGCCGGACGGCGCCAGCACCGAGGTCGGTCCCCGCCAGGGCTGCCAACCGCGGGACGCGTAGAGCGGGAACCCCTCGGTCGAGGAGCTCAGGGCCAGGAGGTCGTGGCCCGGCGCCAGGGCCTCGAGCTCGGCCATCACCCGGTCACCGAGGCCCTCGCGCTTGCGGTCGGGGGCGACGGCCACCGACGCGACGTAGCCGCAACGCAGCGAGCGACCCTCCACCAGGAGGCGGCGCTGGACCACCGCGCCGTGCGCGACCACCTGGCCGTCACGTGCGTCGGCGTCGCGGACGACGACGTGCAGCCCGCCGAGCGTGTGCGCCCAGTCGAGGTCGGTGAAGTTGTCGAAGGCGGCGTCCATCAGGTCCCGGATCGCGGCGAGGTCGGCCGGGGCGAGGTGGGCGGTGGGGACCACCGACACGCTCACCACCGCGGCGGCCTCCGGCCGTGCCAGGGGGCGGCGGCCTCGACCTGGGCCGCCAGCGCGAGCAGGACGTGCTCCTCGGCGGGCCGGGCCGCGAGCATCACGCCCACCGGCAGCGGCAGCGGGTCCTCGGTCCAGTGCAGGGGCAGCGAGATCGCCGGCATGCCGGTGACGTTCCACGCCGACGTCCAGGGGGTGAAGGCCTTCTGGTTCTCGAAGTCGCGGGCCGGGTCGGCGTCGTCGCGGATCGCGCCGACGGGCAGCGGGGGTTGCGCGACGGTGGGGGTGAGCACGGCGTCGTACGGCGCGAGGGCGGCCAGCGCCTGCGCGGCGTAGCGCCGCATCGCGCCGATCGCGAGGCCGAAGTCGGGCGCGCTCACCGCGCGTCCTCGCTCGGTCAGCCACCGCGTGAGCGGCCGCAGCAGCGGCTCGTCCTCGGGCGGGACGACCGACAGCGCGGTGAGCACCGCCCAGCAGGTCTCGAAGGTCGACACCGACTCGGGCGGCAGCGGCACCGGCACGTCGACGACGTCGTGTCCGAGGCTCTCGAGGAGCCGGGAGGCGTCCTCGTAGGCGGCCAGCACCTCGCTGTGGACGGAGTCGGCGGACATGTCGGTGATGACTGGTGTGCTGAATTTCGCGACCCGGAGCCGTCCCGGGTCGCGGTCGCAGGAGGCCAGGAAGCTCTCGGGAGGAGGTGGCGCCCACGACGGATCACCGACCCGGTGACCGGCCATGACGTCGAGCAGCGCAGCGGCATCCCGCACGGTGCGCGCGATGGAGCCGGCAGTCGCCAGTCCTACTGGATCCCCGTACGCGGGGAAACCGCTGATCCGACCGCGCGACGGCTTGAGACCGACGAGCCCGCAGCAGGAGGCCGGGATCCGGATGGAGCCACCACCGTCCGAGCCCTGCGCCACCGGCACCAGGCCCGCCGCGACCGCCGCCGCCGCGCCGCCGGAGCTGCCGCCGGCCATCCGGGTGCGGTCCCACGGCGTGACGGCCGCCGGGGCGTCGTCCGGCTCGGTGTAGCAGGGCGAGCCGAGCTCGGGGGTGCTCGTCTTGCCGAGGCTTGGCAGCCCGGCCCCCTCCAGCGAGAGGGTGACGTGGTCGGAGACCTCGGGCACGAAGTCGGCGAACGCGCGCGAGCCGAACCGGGTGGGCACGCCCGCGGTGAGGTTCAGGTCCTTGATCGCGGTCGGGACGCCGCGCAGCGGGTCACCCGCGCCGTCCTCGGCCGCGGGTCGATCGTCGGCAGCGCGCGCCTGCTCGCGAGCCCGTCCGGGGGTGAGCGTGACGAACGCGCCGACGTCGTCGAGACGGGCGGCGCGTTCGAGGTAGTGCTCGGTGAGCTCGAGCGACGAGACCTCGCCGCGACGGACGAGGGCTCCCTGCTCGAGGGCGGTCAGGTCATGGAGCTCGGCCACGCCCCGACCGTAGTGCGTGGTCGGGGACCGGTCAGGCCGCGGCGGGCTCGAAGGCGAGCAGCGCGTTGACGACGCCGTGGAAGCGCTCGATCGCGTCGACGTCGGTGAGCGGGTCGATCTCGAGCACCGACTGCGAGACGACCGCACCGTCGACGACGGCCGCGCCGGCGATCCGGGCGGAGCGCTGGGCGTCCTCGTGGGCCCACTTGCCACCGAACGGCGTCGGGGTGGTGCCGAGCACGCCGAAGGGCTTGGCGACGATCGCGCCGGCGCCGTACGGGCGGGAGAGCCAGTCGATGGCGTTGTTGAGCACGGCCGGCATGGTGCCGTTGTACTCGGGGGTGATCGCGAGCAGGGCGTCGGCGCCGGCGACGCGCTCGCGCAGGGCGACGGCCGCGGCCGGGGTGGCCTCGGCGTCGAGGGTCTCCTCGTAGAAAGGCAGGTCGGCCAGGCCGTCGACGATGTCGATGACGACGCCGTCGGGCGCCTGGTCGCGCAGCAGCTCGGCGACCTTGCGGTTGAGGGAGTCGGCGCGCAGGCTGCCCACGAGGACGGCGACGCGGCGGGCGGTGGGGGCGGAGTTGATCGTCATGACGAGCCAAACGGACCGTGGTCCGCTTTTCTTCCCGTCGGGCCGAGGCAATTCTCGCGACGCCGTCCGCGACCCGCTCGCTAGGCTCGCGCCATGGAGGGGATGCGGCTGCTGCCGATGGCGGGCGAGGCACCCGCCGAGCGGTCCGACGCCGCCCGCAACCGCGAGGCGCTGCTGGCCGCGGCAGCCGAGCTCATCGCGCTGGGCTGTGTCGAGCACGTCACCATGGACGCCGTCGCACAGCGGGCCGGCGTCGGCAAGGGGACGGTCTTCCGCCGCTTCGAGAGCCGCGAGGGCCTGATGGCGGCCCTGCTGGACCGTTCCGAGTCGGCGTGGCAGGGGCGCATCCTCTCGGGCCCGCCCCCGCTCGGCCCGGGTGCGCCACCGCGCGAACGGCTGCACGCCTTCGGCCACTCCCGCCTCGAGGTGACCCTGCTGCACGCCGACCTCATCCGGGCGGCCGGGCACGCGGGCGCCCGCGCCTACGCGGCGGTGTCGTTCACCGCGATGCACGTGCGCTACCTGCTGGGCGAGCTCGGCGTCCACGGCGACCTCGGCTACCTCGCCACCGCGTTGCTCGCACCCCTGGAGGTCCCGATCCTCGAGCAGCAGGTGCACCTCGAGCACCGCTCGCTCGAGCAGCTCCGCACCGGGTGGGACGACCTGGTGAGCCGCGTCGTCGGCTGCTGAGCCGGCCGAGGTGGTCGCCGCCCTCAGGCCGGGTGGTGGTGCCTCAGCCCGTAGGTCAGCCCGTCGAGCAGCGCCTCCCACGAGGCCTCGATGACGTTGTGGCCGACGCCGACGGTGACCCACGACGACGCGCCGTCGGTGGTCTCGATGAGCACCCGGGTGATCGCGTCGGTGCCGTGGCCCTGGTCGAGGATGCGCACCTTGTAGTCGATCAGCTCGAACTTGGCGACCTCGGGGAAGGCCTGGCCGATGGCGGCGCGCAGGGCGAAGTCGAGGGCGTTGACGGGGCCGTTGCCCTCGCCGGTGACGACGTAGCGCACCCCCTCGGCGGTCAGCTTGACGGTCGCCTCCGAGACGGCCTCCTCGGTGTCGCCCCGGTGGTTCAGCGTCTCGGTGATGACCCGCCACGACTCGACCTCGACGTAGGCCGGACGACGTCCCTCGACCTCCTCGACGAGCAGCAGCTCGAACGAGGCGTCGGCGGCCTCGAAGGTGTAGCCGCGCTGCTCCATCGCCTTGACCCGGTCGGTGACGCGGGCGACGACGTCGCGATCGCCCGAGAGGTCGAACCCGAGCTCGCGGCCCTTCAGCTCGATCGAGGCGCGGCCGGCCATGTCGGAGACGAGCAGCCGCATGTCGTTGCCGACGCCGACCGGGTCCATGTGCTGGTAGAGGTTCGGGTCGACCTTGATCGCGCTGGCGTGCAGCCCGGCCTTGTGGGCGAACGCCGAGGTGCCGACGTAGGGCTGGCGCGAGGCCGGCGCGAAGTTGGTGACGTCGGCGACGGCGTGGGCGATCCGGGTCGACTCGCGCAGCGCGCCCTCGGGCAGCACCGGACGGCCGAGCTTGAGCTCGATGTTGGCGACGGTGGTGACCAGGTCGGCGTTGCCGGTGCGCTCGCCGTAGCCGTTGAGGCAGCCCTGCACGTGGGTCGCGCCGGCCTCGACCGCGGCCAGGCTGTTGGCGACGGCGCAGCCGGTGTCGTTGTGGGCGTGGATGCCCACCCGCGCTCCCGTCGCGGCGATGACCTCGGCGACGGTCTCGCCCACCCACGGCGGCAGCATGCCGCCGTTCGTGTCGCACAGCGCGACGACGTCGGCGCCGGCCTCGGCGGCCACGCGCACGACCTCGAGGGCGTAGTCGCGGTTGCGCCGGAAGCCGTCGAAGAAGTGCTCGGCGTCCAGGAAGACCTGCTGCCCCTCGGCCCGCAGGTGGCTGACGGTGTCGCGCACCATCTCCAGGTTCTCCGCCAGCGTCGTGCGCAGGGCGAGCTCGACGTGCCGGTCGTGCGACTTCGCGACCAGGGTGACCACGCCGGCACCGCTGTCGCGCAGCGCGGCGACCTGCGGGTCGTCGGCGGCGCGGACGCCGGCCTTGCGGGTCGCACCGAACGCCGCCAGCCGCGCGTGGCGCAGGTCCAGCTCGGCCGCGGCCCGGCGGAAGAACTCGGTGTCCTTCGGGTTCGCGCCCGGCCACCCGCCCTCGATGTAGCCGACGCCGAGCTCGTCGATCAGCCGCGAGATCGTCAGCTTGTCGGCGACGGAGAGGTTCAACCCCTCCTGCTGCGCGCCGTCGCGCAGGGTGGTGTCGTAGACGTGGAACGCGCCGTGCAGGTCCATCGGTCAGCTCTCGGTTCGGTCGATCGGGTGGTGCGTCGGTCGGGTCGGGGACCGGGTCGGGGCAACAAAAAAACCTCCCGTGGAACGAGAGGTTCGCGCACCGAGCGGGGCCCGGTGCGCTAGCGAATGATGATCACGCCGTGCTGCACGTCACTCATCGTGCCACGCGGGCCGTCGGACCGACACCCGTTCCACGATCCGGGACCACCCGCGGGCTACGACGGTCCGCGCCGCGCCACGGGTGAGACCAGCCCGTGGTCGAAGGCGAAGACGACCGCGGCGGCCCGGTCGCGCAGCCCGAGCTTGGCGAACACGTGGCCCACGTGGGTCTTCACCGTGCCCTCCCCCAGCACCAGCTCCGCCGCGATCTCGCCGTTGCTGAGCCCGGAACCGATCAGGGCGAGCACCTGCCGCTCCCGGGCGGTGAGGACGTCGGCGGCCGCGGACGGTCCGGTCGCGGCCGCGGGTCCGCCGTCGCGGTAGGCCGACAGGACGCGGCGGGTGACGCCCGGGTCGAGCCAGGCGTCCCCGGCGGCGACCGCTCGGACCGCGCGCTGCAGGTCGTCGGCGGGCACGCCCTTGAGCAGGAAGCCGTCGGCGCCCGCGCGCAGCGCACCGGCGAGCGTCTCCTCGTCCTCGAACGTCGTCAGCACCAGCACCGGCGGTGCCTCGTCGAGCGCCCCGAGCCGCCGGGTCGCCTCGACGCCGTCGATGCCCGGCATCCGCACGTCCATCACGACGACGTCGGGCCGCAGCTCGGTCACGGCGGCGACGACGCCGGCCCCGTCACCGAGCTCGCCCACGACGTCGAAGCCGTGCGAGGCGCGCAGGATGCCGCGCAGCCCGGCCCGGATCAGCTCCTGGTCGTCGACCAGGAGCACCCGGACCGGGGGCGGCGTCACGGGACCGGTCACGCGGGCAGCACCGCCTCGACCCGCCAGCCGCCGTCGTGCGGGCCAGCCGTGAGCTCGCCGCCCAGGGCGACCGCCCGCTGCCGCATGCCGTCGAGCCCGGTGCCGTCGGCGGTGGCGACACCGGCCGGCGCGCGGCTGTCGACCACGACCCGGCAGCGGCCGGCCACGAGCTCGAGACGCGCGGTCACCGGAGCACCTGGGGCGTGGCGGACGACGTTCGTCAGCGCCTCCTGCAGGATCCGGTAGAGGGTGAGCCCCTCGGTGGCCGTCAGGTGCGACGGGTCGCCGGTCACCGACCAGTCGACGTCGGCGCCGGCGCGGACGAACGACGCGACGAGCTCGTCGAGCTGGTCGGCGCCCGGAAGCGGCCCGGCAGCGCCGGCGTCCTTCATCAACCCGACCACGCTGCGCACCTCGGCCAGGCTCTGCCGCGCCAGCCGCTCGGCCTCGGCGAGCGAGGCCGCCGCCTCGGCGGGGTCCTCCTCGAGCGCGAGCCGGGCGCTGGTGACGTGGAGCAGCGAGACGGTGAGTGCATGACCGATGACGTCGTGCAGCTCGTGGGCGATCCGGTTGCGCTCCTCCGCGGCCGCCCGCTCGGCCAGCCCCGCCTGCGCCGCGCGGAGCTCGGCGAGCAGCACCCGCTGACGGCTGGCCATCTGGCAGGCCAGCGCCGTGAACAGGACCCCGGCGCACCAGGTGCCCCACCCCGGCTCGGGCTCGACGAGCCCCTGCACGACGAAGCCGACCAGGGCGACCGCCGTGAACACCGCCGTCGGGGCGGGTCCCGACGTGAGCGCCACCCAGCCCACGACGACGCAGATCGCGAACCAGCCCAGGTTCGCCGAGAGCCCGGCAGCCAGCACGTAGACCAGGCCGACCACGGGGAGGAAGGCGACGACGGCCGCCCACTCGGTGAGCCACACGCGCGCGACGACCACGCAGATCCCCACAGCCGTGACGGAGACCGCCACCGCGAGGACCACCGGCCGGTCGGTCAGCAGCACACCCGCCGCGAGGAGCAGCGCGACGGCGACCGGGCCGCTCCACCGTGCCCACCGCTCGACCATGGGATCCAGTGTCACAGCCACCGCCGGTCAGAGCGCGGTGCGGCGCGCGGCGAGCGCCGTCGTCACCACCGCGAGCAGCCCCACCACGACCAGGCCGCCGGTGCCGCCGTCCAGCCCGAGCCACGGCTCGCGGACGGCGTCGGTGACCACCTTGAGGGGCAGCGCGTCGGAGATCGACGCCAGGGTCGGCGACATCACCGCCGGCGGCGGTCCACCGACCCCGAGCAGGAAGGAGGGGAAGAACAGGAGCATCCCGACCGCCTGGGCGGCTCGGGCCGAGGGCAGCACCGACCCGAGCAGCACGCCGAGCGACACGAACGCGACCGCGCCGAGGAGCACGCCGAGCACGACGCGGACCGGGTCGTCGACCGCCGGGACGCCGTACACCGGGGCCGCAACGGCCAGCAGGACGACGCCCGCGACCGACACCGCCGTCAGGCCGAGCACCAGCTCGGCCAGCGCGAACGACCAGCGCGGGAAGCCGGCGGCGGCGAAGCGGCGCAGCACCCCCCGCTCCCGGTAGGACGCGATGTGCACCGGCAGCATGATCAGCCCGGTCGCGCCGATGACGACGGAGAAGTACGACGCGACGTACCAGTGCGCCGGGTTGACCGGGAAGGCGTCGTCGGGCGTCGTGCCGAACGAGCCGCCGATGATGAGCATCGAGATCACCGGGAAGACGAACACGAACGTCAGGGTCAGCGGGTCGCGACGCAGCAGGCGCAGCTCGGCGGCGACCAGGCGGCGGGTCGCCGAGGGGTGCCGGCGCGGTCGGCCCGGTCGGCCCGGTCGGCTCGTGGGGTTCGCGGGGCTCGTGGGGCTCGTGGTGGCGCCGGCGGGCTCGGCGAGGGGGGTGGCAGTCATCAGGCGGCGTCCTCGGTCGTGGTGGTGGGGGTGTCGAGCAGGGCGAGGAGGGCGCCCTCGAGGTCGGGCGAGGTGACCGACAGGTCGTCGGGGACGTCGCCCCGCGCGACCAGCCAGGCACCCACGTGGGCGATCGCGCTGCGCCGTCCGTGGACGGCGACCCGGTCGCCGCGCCGCTCGACGTCGAGGACCCCGGGCAGCGCGCGGAGCGCGACGAGGTCGTGCGCGGGCCGGCCGGCCGGCAGCCCGAACCGGACGACGACCGGTCCGCCGTGGCGGGTGACGAGCTCCTCCGGCGTACCGCTGTCGAGGACGCGGCCCGCCTGCATCACCACGACGCGGTCGCACAGCGCCTCGGCCTCCTCGAGCTCGTGGGTGACCAGCAGGACCGTGGTGCCGTCGGCGCGCAGCTGCTGCACCGAGCGCCACACCTCGCGGCGCGCCGCGGGGTCGAGACCCTGGGTGAGCTCGTCGAGGATCACCAGGCGCGGCCGGTTCAGCAGGGCGAGCACGAGGAAGAGCCGCTGCCGCTCCCCGCCGCTCATCGTGGCGAAGTGGAGGCGCCGACGGTGCGCCAGCCCGAACCGCTCGAGCAGCTCCTCGGCGTCCCCGGCGTCGGGACCGGCGAAGAGCCGGACCGCCTCCTCCACCCGCAGCCGGTCGGGCAGCCCGGAGTCCTGCAGCTGGCTGCCGATGAGCGGGCGCAGCCGCTCGGCGTCGCGCGCCGGGTCGAACCCAAGGACCCGGACGGCGCCGGCGTCCGCCCGCCGGAGGCCCTGGAGGCACTCGACCGTGGTGGTCTTGCCGGCGCCGTTCGCGCCGATCAGGCCGACGACCTCGCCGGCGTCGACCCGGAGGTCGAGGTCGTCGACGACCACGCGGCCGTCGTAGCTCTTGCGGAGTCCGGTGACGCTGATGACCGGCGGCGCGGCCGGGCTGGGGAGCGGGGAGGTGTCCATGTCCCCAGGTTGCTCGCTCCGGCGCCCGCCCACATCGGCCCACGGGCAGAACCGTCCCTCCCCCTGCGGGCAGAGGCCGACCCGTCACCTATCACTGACGGGTCGGCCTCGGATCTGCGCTGACCCGTCACCTATCGTTGACGGGTCGGCCTCGGATCTGCGCTGACCCGTCACCTATCGCTGACGGGTCAGCGTCGGTGCACCGCGGGTGGGTCAGCGACGGGAGAAGGGGTGGTCGGAGGCGGGGGCCCACGACGGACCGCGTGCCTCGACGGCCAGCCCGCCCGCGACCGCGAGAGCGAGGACGACGAGCGTCGCGACGAGCCAGGGGCCGACCCGGCGGCTCAGCGGGTCGACGACCCGGCCGACCGGGCCACGCAGGCGGCTGCCCCCCGGCCCCCACCACAGCGCCGGGGCGAGCGTGATGCCGGTGACGAACAGGGTGACGGGGATCGCGGCGCCGACCGCGTAGCAGACGAGGGCCGCGGCGACAGCCAGGCCGCAGGCCCACACCAGCAGCATGACGGCGCCCGGGACCGACTGCACGAGGTGCCACGGGGTGCTGAGCAGCAGCTGCGGGGCGTCGTACCACCGCCGGCCGCGGACGTCGCGCCGGGCGCCGACGGCGCCGGTGGCGAGCGACCCGCTGCGCAGCAGCCAGACCACGACCACCACGACGGCCAGCGTGAGCCAGGGTGCCGCCGCGACGGCGGCACCGACCACGAGCGCGCCGGCGGCGACCAGGCCGAGGCGGCGCAGTCGCTCGCCGAGCGCCGGGCGCTCGACCGGGGTCGGGGCGAGGTGCGGCGGCGGGACGTCGTACGACAGCGGCACGTAGGCGGCCGGCACCACGGGCGCCGAGAGGGGCGCCGGCACGGGCGGCGCGTACGGCGGCGCCGGGGCCGGGTGGCGCTCACGGAGGGTCGGGTCCTCCTCGTGCGGCAGCACGAGGGTCGAGTGCTCCCGGACGGTCGGGGCGGCCGCCGGCGGCACGACGTCGTCCTCCGCGCTCGCGTCGGGGCGCAGCATCACCGGCGCCGTCATCGCCGGCTCCACCGGTACGTCGTGCGCCTGCGCCGCCAGGGCGAGCGACATGGCGAACGGGTCGTCGGAGCCACCGCCGGGACCCCCGTCGAGACCACCGCCGGGACCCCCGTCGAGACCGCGCGTCGGGGGCGGCGCGAGCAACGGGGTCGGCCGGGTGGTCTGCGGCCGGAGCCAGCCCAGGACGGCGTCGAGGCTCGGGCGCCGCGAGGGCTCGGGGTCGAGGGCGGCCTCGACGACCTCGCGCAGCGGCCCGGTCAGGCCGGTGAGGTCGTGCTCGCCGCGGCGGACCCGGTCCATGATCGCCATCGACGGCCCCCGCCCGAACGGCGCGGCGCCGATCCCGGCGAAGGCGACGGTCGCGGCCCACGAGTGCAGGTCGGAGGCGGCCGAGGCGTCGTCGCCGTACAGGATCTCGGGCGCGAGGTAGCCGGGCGTGCCGAGCAGCCAGCCGGTGTGGGTGAGGCGGGGGTCGTCGGCGACCCGGGCCAGCCCGAAGTCGATGAGGATGGGGGTGCGTCCCTCCATCAGCACGTTCGACGGCTTCACGTCGCGGTGCAGGACGCCGACCGCGTGCACCGACGCCAGTCCCTCGGCCAGGCAGCCCGCGAACCACAGCAGGTCGGCACCCTCGATCGGGCCCTCCTGCGCGATCTCGTCGTGCAGCGACAGGCCCGGGACGTAGCGGGTGGCGACGTACGGGACCGGGGCCCACGGGTCGGCGTCGACGATCTCGGCGACCCACCGGCTCTTGATCCGACCCAGCGACGACACCTCGCGAGCGAGCCGCTGCCGGGCCTCGTCGTCGCCGACGATGTGCGGGCGCAGCACCTTCAGGGCCACCCGCGGCCCGTCGCCGCGCCGCGCCAGGTGGACGACGCCCATGCCGCCCTCGCCGATCTTGGCGAGCAGCGTGTACGGGCCCACGGAGGTCCGGCCCGCGGGCGACTCGTCGCGGGGTCGGGTCGTCACGCGACGAGGTTACCCGCGCTGCGCCGGTCCCATCCGCACCACGGGCCCCAGGTCGGGGGTAGTCCCGGACGATCGGCCCCTCGACGACGACGATTTCGGGGCCGATCGTCCGGGACTACCCCGCGGCGACGGTTCGGTGCCGGGACGGGCCGGTTGCCCCTACAGTTCCGGCATGGCGACGTGGGGGGCGACCGGCGGGCGGGCGACGACGGGGGCCGCGGACGACCCGGCGGTCGCGAAGCTGCAGGCGCTGATCCGGATCCCGACGGTCTCCGACCGCGACCCCGAGCGGGTCGACGCGGCGGCGTTCGAGGCGTTCGGCCGCGAGCTGGAGCGACAGTTCCCGCTGCTGCACGCCCTCGACCGGACGACGATCGCCGCGCACGGGCTGCTCGTGCACTGGCCCGGCGCGTCGGCCGAGCGACCCGTCGTCCTGATGGCCCACCTCGACGTCGTCCCGGTCGAGGGCGAGTGGAGGCACCCGGCGTTCGGCGGTGACGTCGTCGACGGGGCGATCTGGGGCCGCGGAACCCTCGACGACAAGGGCCAGCTGGTGGCCGTCTGCGAGGCCGTCGAGACCCTCCTCGCGACCGGCTTCACCCCCGCGCAGGACGTGTGGCTCTCGTTCGGCTGCACCGAGGAGGTCTCCGGCAGCGGCGCCTCGGACGCCGTCGCCGAGCTCACCGCCCGCGGCGTCCGGCCGTGGTTCGTGCTCGACGAGGGCGGCGCCGTCGCGCACGAGGCGTTCCCCGGCGTCAGCACGCCGATCGGCGTCATCGGCGTCACCGAGAAGGGCGTGACCTCGCTCGAGCTGCGCGCCGAGGGCCGCGGCGGTCACGCCTCGACCCCGGCCCGGCGCGGCCCGACCGCGCGGATCGCCCGGGCGATCACCCGCCTCGACGCCTCCGCGATGCCGAGCCGGCTGCCCGAGCCCACGATCGAGCTGTTCCGCCGGATGGCACCCCACGCCCCGCTCCCCCTGCGCGCCCTGATGTCGAACGCCGGCCGGCTCGCGCCGGTCCTGGCGCGCGCCCTCGTGGCGGCCGGGCCGGAGGCGGCCGCGATGACCCGGACGACGGTCGCCGTGACCACGCTCTCCGGCTCCCCCGCCCTCAACGTCGTCGCCCAGACCGCCGGGGCCGGCGTGAACATCCGGGTGATGGTCGGCGACACCGTCGAGGACGCCGTCGATCACGTCCGCGCGTCGGTCGGCGACGAGCACGTCCACCTCGACATGATCGAGGCCAACGAGCCGAGCCCGGTGAGCCCGCGCGACGAGGCCTTCGAGCTGCTCGAGGCCACGATCTCGGCGATCTTCCCGGACGCCGTACCGGCGCCGTACGTGATGATGGCGGCCACCGACGCCCGGTTCTTCACCGAGATCTGCGAGCGGGTCTACCGCTTCGCGCCCTTCCGCATGACCAAGGCCCAGCGCGAGGCCATCCACTCCTACGACGAGCACCTCGGCGTCGAGGACTTCCTCGACGGCATCCGCTGGTACCGCCGACTGATCGAAGGGCTGCCCTCATGAGCACGAAGGAGGCGCTCGTCTCCCCGCCGGCCCGCAGCCTCGCCGCGATCGTCGGCTTCCTGGTCTGCGTCGAGCTCGCGAGCGGGATCCTCCAGGGCTACTACACGCCGATCTTCAGCGACATCGCCGACTCCCTCGGCATCAAGGACGCCGACGTCAACTGGTTCGAGGCGGCCCAGCTGGTCGTCTCCGCGCTGGTGGTCCCGCCGCTGGCGCGGCTCGGCGACCTCGTCGGGCACAAGAAGGTGCTGCTGCTCTCGACGGTGGTCACCGCCGTCGGGTCGTGGATCCTGGTCCTCGCGCCGTCGTTCACGACGTTCCTGGTCGGCTGGGCGCTCCAGGGCGCCTACGTCGTGTGGCTGCCGATCGAGGTGGCGATCATCCACCGCCGCACCGCCGGCACGGGTCGCCAGGGGCAGCTCACCCGTCGCGCCGCGGCGATCCTGGTGGGGGCCCTCGAGCTGGCCGTCATCATCGGTGCGCTGACCTCCGGCGCCCTGGTCGAGTCGACGTCGATGTCGGTGCTGCTGATGCTGCCGGCCGTCGCGGTGACGCTGTGCCTGTTCGCGATCTGGTTCGGCATCGAGGACGCCCCCGGGACGGCGACCGGCGGCTTCGACTGGACCGGCCTCGCGCTCGTCACCGCCGCGATCGGACTCGTGATGGGCGGCCTGATCGCGCTGCGGGTCGCCGGCCCCGACTCGTTCCTGCCCTGGGTGCTGGTCCTCGCCGGCCTGGCGGCGCTGGTGCCGTTCGGCCGCTACGAGGCCCGGCAGGAGGATCCGATGGTCGACGTCCGGCTCCTCGCGACACCCGGCCAGTGGCCGGTGCAGCTGACCGCGTTCCTCTTCGGCATGTCGGTGCTCGGCGCCCAGATCCCGCTGTCGACGTACGCCCGCACCGACCCGGACACGGTCGGGTACGGCCTCGGTGCCGACGCGTCGTTCGTCTCGACGCTGATCGGCGTCTACGTGGTCTTCCTGGCGATCGGCGCGTTCACGCTGCCGCTCACCTCCCGGCTGCTGGGCACCCGGGGAGCGCTGGTCGGCTCGGCGCTGCTGGTCGCCGCGGGGTACGCGCTGTGGCTGCCGTTCCACGACTCCACGGGCCAGGCCCTCGTCAACATGGCGGTCGCCGGCGTCGGCTCGGGCGCACTGGTGGCCGCGCTCCCGGCGTCGGCGGCCGCGGCAGCGCCGGCGGACCGCACCGGGTTCGCGACCGGGATGACGAACGCGACCAAGACGATCGGCGGCGCGATCGCGTCGTCGGTGTTCGCGATCGCGTTGGCCTCCGCCGGGTCGATCGACGACCCGGTCGAGGGCCACGCGCCGCTGTCGGGCTACCTGACGGTGTGGGCGATCTGCGCCGCCGCCGCGCTCTGCGCCGCGGTGGTGCTGGCGCTGACACCGCAGCGCGAGGTGACCACCTAGCCGGGTGCCGGTGCCGGTGCCGGGCCGGCGGTGGCCGGGGCCGCCGCCGGTGGCCGGCGGGCGCGGCTCAGCCGACGCGGTGCATCCAGCCGAAGGTGTCCTCGGCCCGGCCGAACTGCACGTCGACGAGCGCCTCGCGGATCCGCATGGTGAGGTCGGTGCTGGCGGGGGCGGCGACCTCGCCGCCGTCCCACTTGAGGGCGCCGACGGGCGTGACGACGGCGGCGGTGCCGCAGGCGAAGATCTCGGTGATCCGGCCGCTGGTGACCCCGTCGCGCCACTCGTCGATCGAGAAGCGCCGCTCCTCCACGGGGTGGCCGAGCTTGCCGGCGAGCTCGATGATGCTGGCGCGGGTGATGCCCTCCAGGATGGTGCCGGTCGCCGGGGTGACGATGTGGCCGTCGTCGTGCACGAAGTACAGGTTCATCCCGCCGAGCTCCTCGATGTAGCGACCCTCCTGGGCGTCGAGGAACACCACCTGGTCGCACCCGTGGCTCGAGGCCTCCTGCTGGGCCACGAGCGAGCTGGCGTAGTTGCCGCCGGTCTTGGCCGCGCCCATGCCCCCGCGACCGGCGCGGGTGTAGTCCTCGGTGAGCCACAGCGTCACCGGCTTCACGCCGCCCTTGAAGTAGGCGCCGGCCGGGCTGGCGATCACCATGAACGTCACGTGCTGGGAAGGACGGACGCCGAGGAACGCCTCGCTCGCGAACATGAAGGGGCGCAGGTACAGGCTCTTCTCGCCACCCGACTCGGGCACCCAGCGCTCGTCGACGGCGACCAGCGCGTCGACGGCCTGGACGAAGTCCTCGACCTCGAGCACGGGCAGCGCGAGCCGGTGGCTCGAGCGGACCATCCGGGCGGCGTTCTCCTCCGGACGGAAGGTCCAGACGGTGCCGTCGGCGTGGCGGTAGGCCTTCATGCCCTCGAAGGTCTCCTGCGCGTAGTGCAGGACGGCGGTCGCCGGGTCGAGCGTGAGCGGACCGTACGGCGTCACGCGGGCGTCGTGCCAGCCGGCGTCCGGCGTCCACTCGATGGTGACCATGTGGTCGGTGAAGTGGACCCCGAAGCCGGGGTTGGCCAGGATCTCGGCCAGGCGCTCGTCGGTGGTCGGCTCGCTGGTGAGCGTGGTGCTGAACTCCATGGCCACAAGTTAGTCCTTCGTCGGGAGATGGCGAACGCCGGACGGTGCACGTCGATCGCGCACCCGCCCGGCGTCCGTGGGGTCCGGGGCGGTCAGCCGGCTACTCGGGCGGCGATGGCGTCGCCGACCTCGGACGTCGTCCGCGGGATGCCGGTGCGCTCGGCCAGGTCGGCGACGATCGCGGCGTCGACGACGGCGGCGGTCCCGGGGTGGCCGAGGTGGTCGAGGAGCAGCGCGACCGAGCCGATGGCGGCGGTCGGGTCGGCCTTCTGCTGGCCCGCGATGTCGGGCGCGGAGCCGTGGACCGGCTCGAACATCGACGGCGCGGTGCGGTCCGGGTTCACGTTGCCGGACGCCGCGAGGCCGATGCCGCCGGTGATGGCGGCGGCGAGGTCGGTGATGATGTCGCCGAAGAGGTTGTCGGTGACGATCACGTCGAAGCGGGCGGGATCGGTGGTCAGGTGGATCATCGCGGCGTCGACGTGCATGTAGTCGACGGTGATCTCGGGGAAGTCACGGGCGACCGCCTGGGTCAGGCGCCACCACACGGACCCGGCGTGCACGAGCACGTTGGTCTTGTGGACCAGGGTGAGCTTCTTGCGCGGACGCCGCCGGGCGCGCGCGAAGGCGTCGCGGAGGACCCGCTCGACCCCGAAGGCGGTGTTGACCGACACCTCGGTGGCGATCTCGTGCGGCGTGCCGACGCGCAGCGCGCCGCCGTTGCCGGTGTAGGGGCCCTCGGTGCCCTCGCGGACGACGACGAAGTCGACGTCGTCCCGACCGTCGAGCACGTGCGGGGCCAGGGGCGAGGTGACGCCGGGGAAGATCCGCGAGGGGCGCAGGTTGACGTAGTGGTCGAGCTCGAAGCGCAGCCGCAGCAGGAGGCCCCGCTCGAGGATGCCCGGCGGGAGGTTCGGGTCGTTCGGCCTGCCCCCGACGGCACCGAGCAGGATCGCGTCGTGCCCGCGGATCTCGGCGAGCACGGAGTCCGGCAGCACCTCGCCGGTCGCGAGGTAACGCTCCGCGCCGAGGTCGTAGTGGGTCTGCTCGAACTTCACGCCGGCGGGAGCGACCGCGTCGAGGACCTTGAGGGCCTCGGAGGTCACCTCCGGGCCGATCCCGTCGCCGGGGATGACGGCGAGCCGGATCGTGCTGCCGGCGCTGGTGCTCTCGGCGGTGCTGTCGGTGGTGCTGTCGGTGCTGGTCATGGGGCGAAGGCTAGTTGTCGTCGGGGCGTTCGCCGCCGTTGTCTCGCAGGTCGAGGGACGTCTGCAGCGAGCGCGCGGTGGCGCGGCTGCCGTCGTCGGTGCTGCGGTTCTTCGCCGGGCCCCACTCGGGATACATGTCGTACATCGGGCTCTCCTTCTCGCAGGCGGATGTGTCGGTCACACCCGGAGATGTCCCCACGGAGGGGCACCCGTGGATCGCACGGGAGAGCCTGCGGACGAGCGGATCGCGCTTCGAGTGGCCGAGGACCGGACCGCCGCGGAGACATCACCAGGGATGGTGGTGCGAGGGGCCGGGAACGCACGAGGACCACCGCGACGGGGTGGCCTCTCGCCGCAGGATTCAGACCTGCTGGGCCCCGTCGCGGCGCTCGATAAGTACGAAGACGTTCCGCATGGTGAGCACACGGTAGGACGACGGGGCCGTCGTCCGCCACGGAGTTCCGAGAACTGCTCACATGGCGAGACCCGGGTCCCAGGCGTCGAGACCGTCGGGGAAGACTCCCCCCATGAGCGCCCCACCCGACCTCCCCGACGTCGTGAACCGCGCGTTCGCGGTCTCCCGCCGGGCCGGGTACGTCTCCTTCTGCCGCAACGAGACCGGTCGCCTGCTCGCCATGCTGGCCGCGACCCGCGACGGCACCATGGCCGAGTTCGGCACCGGCTGCGGGGTCGGGACGGCGTGGCTGCGCTCCGGCGTCCGCGGCGAGAAGGCCCGGATCGTGACCGCCGAGCTCAACCCCAAGCTCGCCCAGGCCGCCGCGGAGATCTTCGTCGACGACCCCCAGGTCGAGGTGCTGGCCGCCGACTGGTCGACGCTGCTCGACAAGGGTCCCTTCTCGCTGCTGTTCCTCGACTCCGGCCAGCAGGACGCCGGCTGGTCCGACGGCGGGCGCACCAGCGCGGTCGGCGTCGACGCCGTCGCCGACCTCGTGGAGGACGGCGGCATCGTCGTCCTCGACGACTTCACGCCGTGCGAGCAGTGGCCGCCGATCACCTACGGTCGCGTCGACACCCTGCGCGAGCAGTGGCTGACCGACGAGCGCTTCACCGCCGTCGAGGTGATGGTCGCCTCCGACGCCAGCACCATCATCGCCACGAAGCTCTGAGCGCCGTGCCGCGGCGTCCCTGACCCTCCCCGCCCGCGCGCCCCCAGGACGCCGAGTGGGCGTTCGTGCTGAGTGTCCACGCCGACTCGGCGTCCGACGACTTCACCTCGACGCCGACTCGGCGTGCGGTCAGATCTCGCCGGGGGCGGCCCTGCGGACGACGATGCGGGTCCAGGCGCCGACGTAGACGCGCTCGTCGGGGCGGACCTCGACCTTCGCACCGACCGCCACCGGGGTCTTCGGGAGGACGCCGAGGGCGCCGCCGACGTAGGTGCCGTTGGAGGACCCGAGGTCCTCGACGAACCAGCGGGTGCCGTCGGTGGTGAGCTGGGCGTGGCGGCGGCTGATGCCGGTGTCGGTGCCGAGGTCGAGCTCGGGGGCGATGCCGCGGCTGCGGGAGGCGCGGCCGATGAGCACCGAGGTGTGCCGCAGCGCGACGACGACGGGCAGGCCCGGCGAGGGCAGCGGGTCGGTGCTCTGCTGCTCGGCGTACCAGTCGGGGTCGATCCAGACCTCCGCCACCCACTCCTCGGCCAGGGCCGGGGCGGTGCTGGCCGGGGCGGTGTCGGCCGGTGTCGGTGCCTGGGCGGGGGCGGCGGGCAGGTCGAGGGAGCTCGACGGCGGCGGGTCGAGCGGGCGCGGCATCGTGCCGGTGGTGAAGTCGTAGCCGCAGTTCTCGCAGAAGAGCGCGTTGGGCGGGTTGGCCGTGGAGCAGCTCGGGCAGGCGCCGGCGGCGGGGCCGTCGACGGGCTCGGTGACGGGGAGCTTCCCGGTGCCCCCGCCGTCGGGGTCGGCCGCCGTGGGCAGCGGCGGCGGGGTCCCCGCCGGCGAGGCAGGAGCCGCACCCATGGCGATGCCACAGGTGTCGCAGTAGTCGGTGGCCTCGGACGCGTGGCCCGCGGGGCAGGTCTGGCTCACGTCGTCCGGCTCACTTCTTGATCCGGGTGGTCTTGGTGGACGCCGTGTCGAGCGCCATCTCGTCGGCCTTGGCCACCGCCCGCTTCAGCCGGACGGTCCCCTCCCGCTCGTCGTCGACGTCGACGACCTTGCGGAGCTTGGACGTCGCCTCGTCGTTGCCGGTGGCGGCGGCGAGCTGGACGGCCCGGCCGAGCTTGGTGGTGGCGGTGGCCTCGTCGCCGGCCGCCTTGGCCGCCAGGCCCTCCTGGATCATCTCGGCGAGCTCGGTCTGCCCGGTGTAGTGGGCGACCTGCTGGTCGATCTTCGCGGTGAGCTCGGAGTCGCCGGACCAGGTCGCCTTGACCAGGGCCTGGGTGATGACGTCGTCGCCGATCGCGAGCTGCACGCGGGCGGCGAGCTGCTCCTGGCCGATCGCCTTGGCCGCCACCCGGACGCCGACGTGGTAGTCGCGCGACTCGTCGGCCCAGGCGCCGGTCGGGTAGGCGCCGGTGAGCGGGTTGACGTCGGTCCGACGGGTGGTGAGGTCCTCGACGGTCGGCGCGACCTGCCGGACGAAGAGGATCTGGGCGCCCTGCGGCGTCCAGACGCGCAGCTGGGCGTCGGCGACGCCGCGCGACATCGAGGCCTGCATCATCGCGCGGAACTGCTCGACCATCGTCTCGGGCGTCGGGATGATGTCGACGGTGCCGAGCAGGGCCTGCGAGATCCGCCGGACCTCCTCCACCTGCCAGTCGGTGCCGGCGCCGCGGCAGTCGCACTGGAAGTAGCCGGTGGCCCGCTGGATGGCGGTGTCGAGCTTGCCCGCGTCCTCGCGGTTCTCGCCGTCGGTCAGCAGGATGGCGTGCCGCTGGGTGACGCCCTCCACGGAGGAGAACAGCTGCCCGGCCAGGTCGAGCCAGGTGCTCATCGCGGTGCCGCCGCTGCCGACGAACCGGGAGATCGCGTCCTGCGCCTCGGCGCGGGTCTGCGCCGACATCCGCACCATGCCGGGGCCCGAGGACACCGGCGGGTAGGCGAGCATGGCGCGGTCGGAGCCGGCGATGACGGCGAACCAGACGCCGTCGAGGATCTCCCCCACCGCGGTGGAGGCGGCCTGGCGCGCGGCGGCCATCGTGCTCGGGCCCATGGAGCCGGAGGTGTCGACGATGATGATCTCGCCGGCCGAGGCTCCCCCGCCGCTGGTCACCGCCGACCCGGCGCCGGTGCAGGTGACGGTGACGATCGCGTTGACGTCGGTGCCCCCGTCGGGCAGGAACTCGTTCTGGTAGACGGTTGCGTCGAACTCAGCCATCGGTCTCCCCTTCGTCGGCGGTAGCGGCATTGTGCCCTGGGTCGGCCGCGCCCGGGTCGGCCGGTGCACCGGCCGGTGCATCGATGCGGGCCAGCACGGCGGTGATGTTGTCCTGGCCCCCGCGACCGTTGGCGAACGCGACCAGCGCCAGCGCCAGGGCCTGCGGGTCGGACGTCGCGGCGGCGGCGACCTGGTCGGTGAGCTCCTGCGGCTCCGAGGCGTAGTTCCACAGCCCGTCGGAGCAGTTGAGCACCCAGCCGGGGCCGGTGACGTCGAGGCTGGCCACGCGCGGGGCGAGGTCGGGCGCGTCGATCCCGAGCCAGCGGGTGATCGCGTGGCCCTGCGGACCCTGCTCGGCCTCCTTGCGCGAGGCTCCGGCGGCGATCTGCACCTGCGCGACCGAGTCGTCGACCGTGAGCTGGACGCCGGCGCCGGCGTCGGGCAGCCAGTAGGACCGGGAGTCGCCGATGTTGGCGACGTGCAGGCGCGCCCCACCGGCGCCGGTGCGTCCCTCGACGACCACGGCCGAGAACGTCGCGGACGGCGGCTGGGCCGAGCCCTCCGGCGTCAGGGCGACGATCGCCTTCTGGGCCCCGTCGACCGCGGCGGCGAAGGTCCGCGTGACCGCCGCGGCGCGACTGTCGGCGGTGCCCATGCCGCTGGGCAGCGGGACGACGAGCGCGTCGCGCGCCGCCCGGGCGCCGGCGAGCGAGGCCAGGTGGGAGTCGTCGGTGTTGGAGACGCCGTCGAGGACGACGAGCACGGCCCGGTCGCCGGTGGCGAACAGCGCCATCGCGTCCTCGTTGCGGGAGTGCCTGATCCCGCGGTCGCAGACCCCGGCCACCCAGTCGGCGGGCGCCTCCCCGAAGTGGTCCCGCTCGCTGGGCTGCTTGGAGCCACACGACTCGCAGTAGCCGTCCGGGCCGACCGCTCCCCCGCACTGCAGGCAGGGTCGCACCGCACCGGGGGCGGCCCGGCCGGGGACGGCGGTGGCCGTGGTCAGGTCGAACGGCGCCGCCTCGGCGGCGACGTCGGCCGCGGCGGCCGGAGCGGCGGGCGCCGCGGCACCGACCGGCGTGCCGCAGGCCTCGCAGAACGCGGCACCGGGCGAGAGGGGCTCGGCGCAGGAGGGACAGTTCACAGGGGGTTCCTTCGCATGCTCAGGTGAGGGTCCAGGCGCGGACGGCGTTGGCGCGGTTGACCAGCTCGATGCGCTCGCCGAGGTCGCCGGCGTCGCGCGCGAGGGCGCGGTAGGCCTTCTCGATGCCGGCCCGGAGCCCGGCCTCGTCGGCGACCGTCGAGCCGATCGTCGAGCCACCGGGGCCAGCGGGGCCGCCGCCCGACGCGGTCACCAGGGCGAGCGCCTGCTCGAGGATCCGCACGGTGTAGCGGCCGTGGGTGGCGGGGTCCATCGACGCGGACTCGATCGAGCGCATGGCCTGGTCGAGGACCCGCAGGTCGGTCGACCCCTGGCCGAGCAGCACCTCGGCCCGCAGCTGCCGGCTCTCGGGGTAGCCGCGGCTGGTCTTCGGCACCAGGTCGAGGGCGGCGACGGCGCCCGGCGCGTCGCGACGCTCGGCGCGGATCCGCGCGACGCCGAACGCGGCCGGCGCGACGTACGCCGCGTCGGTGGCGGCGCAGGTGAGGTAGAGCGACTCCGCGACGGCGGGCTGGCCGCCGTTCTCGCAGGCGACGGCGAGCGCCATCTTGGCGGCGAGCTCGCCGGGCACCTGCTGGTAGACGGCGTTGAACGACGCGGTGGCGCGCCCCCAGTCGCGCTGGCTCATGGCGGCGAGGCCCTCGACCCACAGGGCCCGCCACTCCCACGGGTCGTCGGCGAGCAGCTGGGCGACGGTGTCCTGGGCGAGCGCCGGGTCCCCCTTCTCCAGGGCGGCCCGGGCGATCGCGAGCAGCACCTCCGGCGACTGCTCGGGCGCCTGCGAGGTGAGGACGTCGAGCAGCTCGTCGGGCTCGGCCGAACCCTGACCGTGCTGGGCGATCCCGCTCAACCACGCGTGCTGCGGGTCGGTGGTGTCGACGCGGAGCAGCGGCAGCTGCGACCACAGCAGGACGCCGCGCGCCGTCGTCGGCGCCTCGAACAGCACCGACGCCGCCGAGGTCAGCGCCGTGCCCTGGGTGCTGCGGGCGACCGTCTCACGCAGGACGCCGAGCAGCTGCGTCCGGAGCTCGTCGGCCGAGGAGAACCGGTCGGCCGGGTCGGTCGCGCAGCACTTGGCGATCAGCCAGTACAGCGAGTCGTTCGCGGCGAACAGCGGCGTGCTCTCCACGGGGGGCAGGCTGTGCAGGTAGGTGCCCTGGTAGCCGCGGAACTCCATGCACAGCACGACCAGCGTGCGGCCGATCGTGTAGAGGTCGGAGGCGACGCTGGGACCGACCTGGGCGACCTCGGGCGCCTGGTAGCCGACCGTGCCGTAGATCGCCGACTCCTCGTCGTCGATCCTGCGGACGCCGCCCAGGTCGATCAGCTTCAGGGCGTCGTCGACCTGGATCATGTTGTCGGGCTTGAAGTCGCAGTAGACGAGGCCGAGGTCGTGCAGGTACTGGAACGCCGGCAGGATCTCGAGCACGAACGCCAGTGCCTGGTCGACCGGCAGCGGGTCGTAGGTGCCGCCGTTGGCCCGCATCCGCTCCTTGAGCACCTGCTTGAGCGAGTGGCCGCCGACGTACTCCATGACGATGTAGCCGGCGCCCTCGTGGGTCACGAAGTTGTAGATCTCGACGATCAGCGGGTGCTCGACCTGGGCCAGGAACTGCTGCTCGGCGATCGCCGCGGCGAGCGCGTCGGGGTCGCCGGAGTTGAGCAGGCCCTTGAGCACGACCCAGCGGTTGGAGACGTTGCGGTCGCGGGCGAGGTAGATCCAGCCGAGGCCGCCGTGCGCGATCGCGCCGGCCACCTCGTACTGCCCGCCGACCAGGTCACCGGGCTGGAGCTTGGGGGTGAAGGAGAACTCCTGGCCGCACTGCGCGCAGAAGCCCTCGGTGCGGCCGGGGACGCCGTCGCGGCCGCGGCCGACGGCGTTGCCGCACTTGGAGCAGGTGCGCTTGTCCTCGGGCACCATCGGGTCGGGCCGGATCGCCTTCACGGGGTCGACCGGCGGTGCCGGCGGGACGCTGGTCAGGCCGGCCCCGATCCGCGCCGCCCGCATCCGCTGGGAGCCGACCCGCGCGCGGCGGGTGGTCACGCTCGTGCCGGTGGCCCGCGCCGAGCCGAAGCGCGCCGAGGGGACCTGGGAGGACGACGTCCGCGTCGACAGCGCGTCGTGCGCGGCGGGCGCGGCGGGCGGCAGCGTGGCTGAGGTGGCGACCGAGCCGCCCTGGCCGGCGGGGGCCACCGCGGCCGGGGCCGAGACGCCGGCCATGCCGCACGTGTCGCAGTAGCCGTCCGCGATGGTGCCGGTGCAGCCGGGCTGGGTGCAGGCACCGGCCGGGGCGGGGGCGGCGGCGGGCGTCGAGGCCTGCGGCGGGGCAGGCGAGGGAGCCGGGCTGGCGCCGGCCGCCGGCGCCATGCCGCAGGTGTCGCAGTAGCCGTCCGCGATGGTGCCGGTGCAGCCCGGCTGGGTGCAGGCGGGAGCGCTCATCAGGTCGCGTCCTTCCCGAGAGAGGGGCCGGTGGCGGGCCCGGAGGTCAGGGCGGTGAGCCAGGACTGGTAGGTCGAGACGAGCTGGCGGCAGACCGCCATCGGGGCCGGGCGCCGGGCCAGGACGTCGCGCGCCTGGCGCTCGCTGGCGGCGAGGTCGGCGTCGCCGGCCACGGCGGACGCGCGGGCCTTGGCGACGTAGGCGTCGAGGAGCGCGGCCAGGTCGGTGTGCTCGGCCAGCGCCGCGGCGTACCGCTCGTGGGCGTAGGCCATCGCCTGGCCGACGCGGTCGAGGCGGTCGAGGTACGGCGTCAGGGCATCGGCCGTGTTGGGCACCGGGCCGAGCGCGTCGACGTCCGGGACGGCGAACCGCGGCGCCGGGTCGACGGTCGCGACGCAGGTGGCGGCCAGGGCGGTGAGCTCGGCCTCCCGGCCCACGAGCGCGGCCCGCCGGGTACGGGCCTGCTCGACCAGGCCGCGGGCCTCGCGGCGCTTCTGGTTGCCCACGATGAGGTCGCGCTCGTAGAGGGCGGCGTCCTGCTCGAGGGGGTTGAGGAGGCCGCCGACGTCGGCGCCGCGACCGGCCCGCTCGGCGACGTCGTTGAGCCGGACCATGAGGGAGGCGAGCCGGTCGACGGCGTCGTCGCGCAGCAGCGCGGGCTCGAGGGCGACCTGGTCGCGGATCCGCTCGAGCTGCGCGCGGAGGTCCTTGACGCGGACGGCGGACGCGCCGGCGCCGGCGCTCAGCTCGAGGCGGGCGTGCAGCTGACCGGCGATGGCGTCGTTGAGCCGGCAGGCCTCGGGCACCGACATCCCCTGGCCCGCGTCGCCGAGGCGGCCCCAGACCAGCGAGCCGATCCGCTCGCGGTCGGTCGGCAGCACGCGGCCGCCGTCCCAGAGGGTCCACATCTCGCGGTAGCGGTCGGAGACGTTCTTCCACAGCGACAGCGCGAGCGCCATGTCGGTGGCCACCTCGGCCCCGCGGCCGGCCGCGAGCGCGGCGGCGTCGAGGTCGTCGAGCTCGCTGCGGCGCAGCCGGACCCACGCCTCGAGCTCGCCCAGGTAGGCACCGAGCACGGCGGCGTCGGGCGTGCTGCCGAGCGAGCCGGGTGCCGCGGGCGCGGTCAGGGGGACGTCGGTCATGACGGGGGCAGTCATCGGCGCCCGTAGAGGGGAGTCGGCTGGACGCCGGGGACGTTCTCGAGCGGCGCCTTCAACCACGCGTCGTACGACGCCTGCCAGCGGCCGTCGGTGCGCATGTCCTCGAGCACCTTGTTCACGAGCCGTGCCAGGTCCGGGCGGTCGGCACTCACGCCGATCCCGTAGGGCTCCGTGCTGAGCCGGACCGCGCTGAGGACCTCGGCGTACGGGTCCTGCGCGGCCAGCCCGGCGAGCACCGTGTCGTCGGAGGTGACGGCGTCGGCCTCACCGTTCTGGAAGCGGACCATGCAGCGGGAGTTGTCCGGAGCCGTGACGATCTCGGCCTCGGGAGCCTTCGCGCGGATGTTGTCGATCGTGGTGGTCCCGGCCGAGGCGCACACGCGCCTACCGGCCAGGTCCTCCACCGAGTCGATGCCCGACCCCTCACCGACGAGCAACGACTGGCCCGCCTCGTAGTACACGGCGGAGAAGGCGATCTGCTCCCACCTGGAGCAGTTGATCGTCATGTTGCGCGCCACGATGTCGATCGTGCCGTCCTGGAGGAGCGGCACCCGGTCGGCCGCGGTGATCACGCGGTACTCCACGTGTCCGGGTTCGCCGAAGATCTCCTCCCCGATCGCCTCCGCGAGGTCGATGTCGAAGCCCTCGAGCTGGTTGGTCTCCGGATTGCGCGACCCGAGCAGGTACGTGTCGCCGGCGACACCGGCAACCAGCTTGTCGGAGGCGCGGATCTCCCGGATGGTCGCGCTCTGACCGACCCCGGACCCCGGTTCGAAGGACCGCAGCTGGCGGCCGTCGTTCACGCAGGTCGAGGGCGCCGCCGGCGCCGCGGACGGCGGCGCCTCGGGCTCCGGGACGACGGTCGTGTCGTAGCCGCCGCACCCGGCGAGCAGCACCATCCCGGCCAGGGCGGCGAGAAGACGGGGGCGGCGGTTCACTGGTACTCCTTGCGGCGCAGGTCGATCCCGCGGGTCACGGCGCCGGCCGCAGCCAGCGCCCCGAGGATCGTGAGGGCGATGAGGGTGAGGGCGACGCCGCCGCCGGAGCCGAAGCCGTCGCTGGCCCGCTCGCCCTGGTCGGCGGCGACCGCGGCGGTCGCGGCGTCGAACTCGTCGAGGGCGGCGGTGGCCGAGCCAGCCCCGGTGCCGGTGGCCAGCGCGACGGCACCGTCCCAGTCGCCGGCGTCGTCGAGGTCGCGGATCGCCCGGTGCGCCTGGACGTAGGCACCCCACAACCCCTCCGTCGACCGGGTGGTGTTGTCGTCGACGACCGCGGCCTGCTCGTCCCAGAACGCCTCGTAGGTGACGCCCGCACCGCGGTTGATCAGGCCCTGGCTCTCGCGGGCCTTCGCGTCGTTGCCGGCCGTGCGCGCCGTCGCGGCGGCGACCGCCTCGCGGTAGGCGCCGTCGCGCAGGGAGTCGTTGTCGTCGTCACGGAGGTAGGCGTGGAAGCCGGTGGCGAGGGCGAGCACCCCGATGATCACCGCCGCGAGGGCGAGGCCGACGTTGACCCGTCGGCGGAACCTGCGTCCGACCTGCTGGTTGACCCAGAGCAGGACGGCGACCGCGAGGAGCCCCAGGCCGACCAGCCACCACGGGTGCTGGGCGTCCATCTCGTCGACGGCGCGCTCGGCGTTGGCGTCGACGAGTGCGTCGAGCTTCGGCAGCGCGTCGGTGCGCAGCGACGTGCCGGCGTCGTTGAGGTAGGCGATGCCGATCGGGAGCTGCTGTCGGTTGTAGTCGCGGGCCTGCGTCACCGCGGTGGTGTAGTCGGTGATGGCGGCGTTGAGGTCGGCGAGCACCGCGCGGTCGGCGGGCTGGGCCTCCGCGGCGTCGGCGACGAGGCGGAGCGCCCGCTCGACCGCGTCGTCGTACTCGGCGCGGGCGCCGGTCGGCTCGAGCCCGCCGACCAGGAAGGAGTTGGTGGCGAGGGCGTCGGCACGCAGGAGCAGCGACTGGACCTCCTGCACGCGCACGACCTGCTCGGTGTTGGCGGCGGCGCGGCCGTTGGCCTGCCAGGACAGCACCTGCACGGTGACGGCGAGGACGCCGAAGACGACACAGGCGGTGATCGCGATGGTCTGGAGCCGGGTGAGCAGACGGGGCACGTTCTCGGTGAACCCGGTGCTCGCCGGCTGCACCGAGGCGTGGGTGGCCCGGCCCTGCTGGGCCGGGCCCGCCGGCGCGGGCAGCGGCGCGGGTGCCGGTTGCGAGGCGGTCTGCGTCACGGGGTCTCCTCGCGGTCGGGCTCGGTGTCGGGCTCGGTGCCGGGCTCGGTGCCGGACTCGGAGTCGGGCTCGGAGTCGGTGGGCTCCGGGGGCACCACGTCCGCCACTGCGACGGGCCCCTCGACCTCCGGCTCGAGCACCTCGGCCGGGACGTCGAGGTCGTCGACGTCGAGGGTGCGCAGCTGCTCGAGGGTCGGTGCGTCGACCTCCCGGAGCCGCCAGGCGTGGCGCCCGATGGCGGCCTCGAGCAGGTTGCGGACGTAGCGCGCGTTGCCCAACGTCGGGCCGCGGCGGACCCCGGCGAGGACGTCGCGCAGCCGCGTCAGCACGGGCTCGCCGGCGTCGTACTCGGCGCCGGTGGCCATCACGCCGAAGATGTCGACGAGCTCGTCGTCGGTGTAGTCAGCGAAGTCGATGGTGGTGCGGAACCGGCTCTCGAGGCCGGGGTTCTGGGCGATGAAGACCTGCATCGGCAGCGGGTAGCCGGCGACGATGACGACGAGGTCGTCGCGCCGGTCCTCCATCTCCTTGACCAGGGTGTCGATGGCCTCGGTGCCGTACTGGTCGCCCGACAGCGAGTAGGCCTCGTCGATGAACAGCACGCCGCCGGCCGCGGAGGCCACGACCTCGGCGGTCTTCATCGCGGTCTGGCCGAGGTAGCCGGCGACCAGCTCGGAGCGGTCGACCTCGACGAGCTGGCCCTTCGAGAGCAGCCCGAGCGCCTGGTAGATCCCGGCGACCAGCCGCGCGACCGTGGTCTTGCCGGTGCCGGGGTTGCCGTTGAAGATCATGTGGCGGGTGATCGTCGCGGCCTTCAGGCCGGCGTCGGCGCGCAGCCCCTCGACGCGCAGGACGGCCGCCTGACGGTGGATCTCGGCCTTGACGTCGGCCAGCCCGACGAGGCCGTCGAGCTCGGCGAGCAGCTCCTCGACGGTCCGCCTCGGGACCTCCGGCTCGGGCTCCGCCTCGACGGTCGGCGCCGGGGCGGCCGGCGCCGCCGCGGTCGGGGACGCGAGCGGGTCCGCGGGCGCGGCGGGAACCGGTGCGCCCAGGCCGGCGAGCTTGCGCTGGACGACGGACAGCTGCTGCAGCAGCGACCCGGCGACCTCGTCGCCGAGGCCCGGCGCCGGGGGGCGGCCCCCCTGGCTTCCGGGCTCGCCGAGCTGGGCGGCCGCGGCGGTGGCGGCGTTGCCGGTGGCCCGCGGGTCGGGCGTGCCGAGGCCGGCCGCGGCCAGTGCGACGTCACCGAGGGCGGCGGCGTACGCCGGGGCGTGGGTGGAGCCGGTGGTGGCGAGCAGGCTCATCGAGGCGGTCGGGGCCGCGCGGTAGCGGCGTCCGCGCGAGGCGGCGTCCTGGAACGACTCGGCGGACGTCGGGCGGCCGGTCTCGGCGCACCAGTCGAGGAAGGCGCCCCTGGACGGCTCGGCCACGGTGGCGGCCAGGCTCTCGCCCTCGCGGCGCGCCGTCGTGGGGTCGACGCCGGCGTCCAGCGCGACCCTCGCGAGCGCCTCGAGTGCCGCGGCCAGCGTCGGGGCGGGCGCCTGGGTGGGCACCTGGGTGGGCGTCGTCATCGTCGTCCTCTCACGTCGGGCTGCCCAGCTGCAGGTCGGGGCCGCCGTCGGAGGTGTGCCCGAACTTGGCGTCGAGGAACATCCCGTGCGCGATCAGGGCCTGGGCGTCGGCCCGGTTGGCGGCGTCCAGGATCTTGTCCGTCGTCGCCGCGAGCAGCTCGAGCTGCTCGACGAGCACCATGAGCGAGGTCTTGTAGCCGTCGATCGGCCGCGTGTCGGCCCACTCGCGGGGCAGCCGCAGGTAGGCGCCGACCGCCTCCGGCAGGTAGGTCGTCGCCGTCGCCACCACCGAGTACCCCTCCTGCGAGCCGAGCCCCAGGTTGCGGATCCTTGGCAGCGTGTCGTTGATGGTGCGGGCGATCCGGACCACCCGCGTGGTCACCACGGCCGGAGCGCCGGCCGTCGTCAGCTGGGCGTTCAGCCGGTTGAGGGCGGCCAGGACGTCCTGCTCGGTCGGCGGTGCCGGGATCGCGGTGACGGCGGCGTCGCCGCCTCCGCGGCGTTGCTGCCACCAGTCCCTCAGTCCCACGCGCGTGTCGGATTCGGTGTCGGATCTCGACGTCAGCTCAGGGGCTGCGCGGAGAGGTCGAGGGTGCCGGCGGCGTTGCGGGCGTCGTGCTTCTGGACCCGGTCGAGGTAGGACCGCGACTTCTCGACCTCGGTCTCGAGCACCCCGATCGTCGAGGACATCGAGTCGAGCGCCTTCAGCTTGAACTCGTCGATGGAGTCCATGGTGGCGTAGATGTTGGCGAACGCCGCCTGCAGCTGCTCGATGCCGATCGTCGAGGACGCCGCCTGCTCCTGGATGGCCGCCGAGTTCTCCTTGAGCATCTCGGAGGTGCGCTGGATCATCCCGGACGTCGTCGTGTTGAGCGCGGTGATCTGGTCGAGCACGAACTTCTGGTTGCCCAGCGCCTGGGCCACGATCACCGCCGTCCGCAGTGCCGAGACGGTCGTCGTCGACGCGCGGTCGACGCCCTTGATGAGCTCGATGTTGTTCTTGATGATGATGTCGATCGCGAGGTAGGCCTGGATCGAGACGGCGAGCTGGGTGAGCAGGTCCTGGTGCTTCTGCCGCACGTAGAAGAGCACGTCCTGGCTCAGCGCCTTCGCGGCCTCGGGGTCGCTCAGCTCGAGCTCGGCGATCCGCGCCGCGAGCTTGGCGTCGAGGCGCTCGGCGACGTAGACGTACTGGTTGAGCCGGCCCATCACCGCCCACAGGTTGGTCTTCTCGAGGTTGAGGGCGACGTTGTCGCGCTGCAGCTCGTCCTGGCCGTTGCGCAGGCTGTGCAGGATGCCGTTGAGCTGGGTCTGCGCCGACTGGTACTTGCGGAAGTAGTCGGTGATCTTGTCGCCGAACGGCAGCAGGTCGAGCCAGCGCTTGGCGCCGGTGGCCTGGCTGGGATCGAGGTCCTCGACGGTGCGGCGCAGCTCGAGGAGGGTCCTGCCGACCGCCGAGCCCTGGGCGATGCCGCCCTCCTTGAGGGCGGTGACCGGCTTGTCGAGCATCCGGTTGGACGTCTCGGCCGCCTTGCGGATCTCCGCGTCGCCCATCGTCCGGACGTTCTCGGCCTGGGCCGCGAACTCGGGGCTGCCGGCCTGGGTGCTGCCCAGCGCGGCGAGGAAGCCCTCGACCTTCGCGTCGAGCTCGGGGAGCACGGCCGCGGCGACCGGCGGGGCCATCTTCGGCGCCTGGGTCTCGAGGACGAGCGGCGGCGCCGCGGGGGCCGTCAGCGTGATCACGGGGTCGGGCGGGGCGAGGGGTGCGACGGCGGCCTCGCCGCCCGGCTGCTCGGGGGTGCCTGCGGTCATGGCGCGCAGTCTGTCACGCAGATCACGTCGCGTCGCGTGCCATCCGCTCCGCACCGTCCCGCGCCCCGCCCGGTCCTCGTGCCGGCCGCCCGGCCACCGGCCGTGCCGGAGGGAGCTCGGTGGCCGCGCCCGCCGTCGCGGGTGGACGTGGCCGGGGACGGGAGGAGCCCCGGATCACCGGGGACTCCTGCGCCCGGCGACCGCCGGACCGCGCTCAGTAGGGTCGAGACATGGCAGAGCGAGCGGTCGCGCGCTGGGCGCGCACGGTGTGGCGACGTCGGCCGTCCCGGCCGTCGGCCGAGCCGGCCTACCGGGGCGACCTCGGCGGCACACCCCGGATCACCTACGCGCCCACCCCGAACGGCGTCGCCGACCCGGGCGAGGTCGTCTGGGCCTGGGTGCCCTACGAGGAGGACGCGACGCGCGGCAAGGACCGGCCGGTGCTGGTGCTGGCCATGGACGGCACCGACCTGCTCGGGCTGATGCTCACCAGCAAGGACCACGACCGCCGGCGCGACGCCGACGACTGGTTCGACCTCGGCACCGGCGCCTGGGACCGTCAGGGCCGGCCCAGCGAGGTGCGGCTCGACCGGGTGCTCCGGCTGGCGCCGTCCGCCGTACGACGCGAGGGGGCGACGCTCGACCGGGCCCGGTTCGACCGGGTGGTCGCGGCGGTCCAGGAGCGTCGGGGCGGCTGAGCCCCTCGCTCAGCTCGCGGCGGGCTGCTCCGCGGTCGGAGGTGCCGCCCCTGCGACGTCGACGACGAAGTACGGCATCAGGGCCTGGGCGACAGGTCCGATGCCGAGGGCGTAGAGGACGGTGCCGAGGCCCAGGACGCCGCCGAGGGCCAGGCCGACCAGGACCACGGTGACCTCGAGACCGGTGCGCACCAGGCGCAGGGACAGCCCGGTGCGGCGGGCGAGGCCGGTCATCAGGCCGTCGCGAGGGCCGCGGCCGAGCTGGGCGCCGATGTAGAGGGCGGTGGCGACGCCGCAGACCAGCACGCCGCCGACCATCAGGGCGAGCCGGGCGGCGAACGGGCCGGGGACCTCGAGGACCGCGAGGGTCGCGTCGGCGGAGAACCCGACCACGAGGGCGTTGGCCAGGGTGCCGACGCCGGGCATCTCGCGCAGCGGGATCCACAGCACCAGCACGACGAAGCTCATCACCACGACGGCCTGGCCCAGCGTCAGCGGCACGTGCCGGATGAGCCCCGAGTGCAGCACGTCCCACGGAGCCAGTCCGAGGTCGCCGCGCACCATCATCGCGAGCGAGACGCCGTAGAGGACCAGGCCGACGAACAGCTGGACGAGCCGGCGGACGAGCCGCCCGGCGCGGAGCTGGGCGAGCGGGCCGAGGTCGACGAGCGTCCGGGTCGTCCGGGGGTGCGAGGTGGCGGCGGTGCGGGCCTTCATGACTCCAGCCTGCACCTGATTGGCCTTGGAATCGATAGCCAATCGTGCGAAAGTGGTCTGCATGGTGCAGTCCATCTCGGCCGCGCGCGTGGCCACGCTGGTCGGGGACTTCGACCGCTCCCCCGCCTACGTCGGCCTCGCCGACGCCCTCACCGAGCTGGTCGGCGACGGCCGGATCGGCCTGGACGTCCGGCTGCCGAGCGAGCGCGACCTCACCGCCGCCCTCTCCGTGTCGCGCACGACGGTGACCCGTGCCTACGCGCTGCTGCGCGACGGCGGGTACGCCGAGGCCCGACAGGGCGCCGGGACGTTCACGCGGGTGCCCGGCGGACGCTCCCGGGCCCACGACCGCGCGCTCCTGCCCGGACCCGACGACGGCGACGCGATCGACCTCAACTGTGCCGCCGCCTCGGCCCCACCCGGCATCGCCGCCGCGTACGCCGACGCCGCGGTCGAGCTGCCGGCGTACCTCGGCGGGCACGGCTACTTCCCCGCCGGGCTCCCCCGGCTCCAGGCCGCCATCGCCGCGACGTACGACGCCCGCGGCCTGCCGACCGCCCCCGAGCAGATCATGGTCACCCCCGGCGCGCTGACGGCGGCGGCGATCGTCGCCCAGGCCTTCACCGGCCCGCGCGACCGGGTGCTCGTCGAGTCGCCGGTCTACCCCAACGCGGTCGGCGCGATCCGGCACAGCGGCGCGCGGGTCACCGGGCTGCCGGTCGACCCGGACGGCTGGGACCTCGACGCCGTCGGCGCGAGCCTGCGGCAGGTGCGGCCCACCCTCGCCTACCTGATCCCCGACTTCCAGAACCCGACCGGCCACCTGATGACCGAGCCCCAGCGCCGCGCCTACGCGCGCCACCTCCGGCAGGCGGGCACCGTCGCCGTCGTCGACGAGGCGCACCAGGCGCTGTCCCTCGACGGGCAGGAGATGCCGCGTCCGTTCGCGGCGTTCGACGACCGGACGATCACCCTCGGCAGCGCCAGCAAGTCGTACTGGGGCGGGATGCGGCTCGGCTGGATCCGGGCCCCGCACGGCGCCATGGAGCGGCTGACCCGGGCCCGCCTCGGCCTCGACCTCGGAGCACCGGTCATGGAGCAGCTGGTCCTGGCCCGCCTGCTCACCCACCCGAACGACGTCGTGGAGCGACACCGCGACCGGCTCCGCGAGCAGCGCGACGCGCTGCTCGCCGCGATCGGTCGCGACCTGCCCACGTGGCGCGTCCGTCGTCCGAGCGGCGGCCTGGCGGCGTGGTGCGAGCTGCCTGCCGCGCGCGCGACGGCCGTGGCGGACCGGGCCGAGCGGCACGGCCTCATCGTCGCGCCCGGTCCGGCGTTCGCGGCCGAGGGCGGGCTCGACCGGTTCCTCCGCGTCCCGTGGACCCGGCCCGCCGCCGAGCTCGAGGACGCCGTGCGGCGGCTCGCGGCCGCGTGGGGCGACGTCGCGGGCGGCCCGGCCCCCGGTCCCCGGTCCTCGACCCGGGTGATGGTGGCCTGACCCGGCGCTCCGAACGCCCGGGCGCGCGGACGTCCCGAACGCCCTAGCGCGGCGACGACCGGCGCGGGCGCCGTCAGACCAGGTCGATGGACCGCGCGGTGCGCACGCTCATGGCCGCCTCGATCGCGGCCAGCACCTCGGTGCCGATCGCGGAGTCCACCGAGAGCGCCACGAGGGCCTCGCCGCCCCTGGCGTTGCGGGAGACCTGCATGCCGGCGATGTTGATGCCGGCCTCGCCGAGGATCCGGCCGACGGTGCCGACCATGCCGGGCTGGTCGTGGTAGGTCAGGACGGCGAGGTGGTCGGTCGGCTCCAGGTCGATGTCGTAGCCGTTGACCTCGACCAGCCGCTCGCGCTGGTGGATGCCGACCAGGGTGCCGCTCACCGAGACCTGCGACCCGTCGGCGAGGGTCCCGCGGATGGTGATCAGGTTGCGGTGGTCGGGGCTCTCGGTCTCGGCCACCAGCCGCACGCTGGTGCCGCGCTCGGCGGCCAGCAGCGGGGCGTTGACGTAGGAGACCGCACCCTCGACGACGTCGGTGAAGACGCCCTTCAGCGCGGCGAGCTCGAGCACCTTGACGTCGTTCTCGGTGATCTCGCCGCGCACCTCGACGTCGATCTGCTGGGCGACCTCGCCGGCCACCCCGGTGAAGATCCGGCCGAGCTTCTCGGTGAGCGGGATGCCGGGCCGCACGTCCTCGGCGATGACGCCGCCCTGGACGTTGACAGCGTCGGGCACCAGCTCGCCGGCCAGCGCCAGCCGCACCGAACGGGCCACCGAGACCCCGGCCCTCTCCTGCGCCTCCTCCGTCGAGGCCCCGAGGTGCGGGGTCGCGACGACGTTCTCGAGGGTCAGGAGCGGGCTGTCGGTGCACGGCTCGCTGGCGAAGACGTCGAGCCCGGCCGCGGCGACCCGGCCGCTCGTCAGCGCGTCGTACAGGGCGGCCTCGTCGACGATCCCGCCGCGGGCGGCGTTCACCAGCACCAGCCCCGGGCGCGCCGCCGCCAGCTGCTCGGCGCCGATCAGGCCGATGGTCTCGGCGGTCCTCGGCAGGTGCACCGACATGAAGTCAGACTCCGCGACCAGCGTGTCGAGGTCGACCAGCCGCACGCCCACCTGGGCGGCCCGGCCGGCCTGCACGTAGGGGTCGTGGGCGATGACGTTCATCCCGAACGCCGCCAGCCGCTGGGCCACCAGGACGCCGATCCGCCCCAGGCCGACGATCCCGACGGTCTTCTCGTACAGCTCGGTGCCGGTGTAGCGCGACCGCTTCCACTCCCCCTCGCGCAGGGCGGCGTGCGCCGGCGAGATGTGGCGGGCCGCGGCGAGCATCAGCCCGACCGCGAGCTCGGCGGCCGAGACGGTGTTGGCGGTCGGCGCGTTGACCACCATGACGCCGGCCAGGGTGGCCGCCCGCACCTCGACGTTGTCGAGACCGACACCGGCCCGGGCGACCACCTTGAGGTGGCGCGCCGCCGCGAGCACCTCGCCGTCGACGCGGGTCGCCGAGCGCACCATGACCGCGTCCGCCTCGACGACCGCGGCGAGCAGGGCGTCGCGGTCGGTGCCGTCGCAGTGCCGGATGTCGAAGTCGGGGCCGAGCGCCTCCACCGTCGCCGGACTCAGCTCCTCGGTGATGAGCACGACGGAGCGACGGTCGACGGCTTGGATCACAGCGGTCCTCGGGCGGGGTGGGACACGACAGGGGCTCGGGTGCGCACGACGCTGTGCCGCCCGCCACAGTACCCGCTCACCGTGGCCACAACTCGGTGGACCACCCGGTCGCGGGGTGTCTAGGCTGGACGGCGTCCTGCCCCCGACGAACGGCGTGCGTCTTGAAGCTCTGAGGCCCGAACTCGCTTCGACCTCCACCCGCCACCGTCCACGAGCCCGCTCGCGCGACGAGATCCAGGGAGCTTCCGCATGCCATCACCCCACTGCGTCATCAGCCTGTCCGGAGTCACCTTCGCGTGGCCCGACGGCACCCCCGTCCTGTCCGGGCTCGACCTCCTCGTCCCGCCGGGGCGCTCGGCCCTGGTCGGCGCGAACGGCGCCGGCAAGTCCACGGTGCTCCGGCTCGTGGCCGGCGAGCTCACCCCGAGCGCCGGCCACGTCTCCGTCGCGGGCGAGGTCGGCTACCTGCCGCAGGACCTCACCCTCGACGCCGACCGGCCCGTCACCGACTTCCTCGACGTCGGCGCCACCCTGCGTGCCCTGCGCGCGATCGAGGCCGGGTCGGTGGACCCGGCCGACTACGACGCCGTCGGTGACGACTGGGACGTCGAGGAGCGCACCGTCGCCGTCCTCGGCCGGCTCGGCCTGCCGGTCGGCGCCCTGCGGCGCCGGCTCGGCGAGCTGTCCGGCGGTGAGGTCGTCCAGCTCGGGCTGGCTCGCCAGCTGCTCCGGCGACCCGACGTCCTGGTGCTCGACGAGCCCACCAACAACCTCGACGCCGCCGCGCGCGACCGGCTGGTCGACGTCGTCGCGTCGTGGACCGGGTCGCTGCTGGTCGTCAGCCACGACCGCGAGCTCCTCGAGCACGTCGACCGGATCGGCGACCTGCGCGACGGCGCCGTCCGTTGGTACGGCGGCGGCTTCCGCGCCTACACCGAGCAGGTCGCCGCCGAGCAGGAGGCCGCCGAGCACGCCGTGACGGCCGCCCGCTCCGACGTACGCCGGCAGCAGGGCGACCGGCAGGCGGCCGAGCGGCTGCTCGCCCAGCGCAAGCGGCAGGGCGTCCGCAACGCGGAGCGCACCCACATGCCCGCGGGGGCCAGGGACTTCTGGAAGAACCGGTCCGAGAAGCACGCCGCGAAGTACCGCCGCATCCACGACGACCGGCTCGACTCGGCTCGCGGCCGGCTCGACGAGGCGGAGTCCCGGCTCCGCGGGGACCGGGAGATCCGCGTCGACCTCCCCGCCACCGCGGTGCCGCGCGGGCGGGTCGTGCTGCGCACGACCGGGCTGGTGCTGCGCCACGGCGTCGCCGTCGACCCGGACGGGGCGGGACTCCTCGACGTGAGCGGGCCGGACCGGATCGCGCTGGTCGGCGCGAACGGCGCCGGCAAGAGCACCCTGCTCCACACGCTCGTCGGCCGGGTCGCGCCGGCGGCGGGGACGGTCGACGTACGGGTCCCGGTCGGGCTGCTCCCCCAGCGCCTGGACCTGCTCGACGACGACCTCACCGTCGTGGAGAACGTCGGCGCCGCGGCGCCCGGCACCGACCCGAACGTCGTCCGGGCGGCTCTCGCGCGGTTCCTGTTCCGGGGGGCGCGGGCCGACCAGCCCGCCGGCACTCTCTCGGGCGGCGAGCGGTTCCGGGCCACGCTGGCCACCGTGCTGCTCGCCGACCCGGCCCCGCAGCTGCTGCTGCTCGACGAGCCGACCAACAACCTCGACTTCGCCTCCTACGACGCGCTCGTCTCGGCGTTGTCGGGCTACCGCGGAGCCCTGCTCGTGGCCAGCCACCACCAGGGGTTCCTCGACGACGTCGGCGTGGAGCGGGTGGTCGAGGTCGGGCCGGGGCGCTGACGGCCCGCCGGCTCGCCGGTCCCGACGCGCGGTCGCGACCCCGTGCGTCGCGGACCGCTGCTCAGGCGAACAGGGCCTGGCCCACGTGCTCGCCGTCGGCGGTGCCCGGAGGCACGGCGAAGAGCGCCGAGCCGGTGACCTTGAGGTACTCCATCAGCGCGTCGGACTTCGCCATGGTGTTCTGGATCGGGATGAAATGGGTGTCGGGGTCGCGCACGTAGGCGATGAAGAACAACCCGGCGTTCAGCCCCCCGCGGTCGTCGCTGCCGTCGACGAAGTTGTAGCCGCGGCGCAGCATCCGGGCGCCGTCGTGGAGGTCGGGGTGGACCAGCCGCACGTGGGCGTCGACGGGCACCGACGGCGACGTGCCGGTGACGGCGTCGAAGTCGGGCTCGTCGAACTCCCCACCGCCGGAGAGCGGACCGCCCTCGCCCTTGGTGCGGCCGACGAAGAGCTCCTGGTCGCCGAGCGGCTGCCGGTCCCAGACCTCGATGGTCATGTTGATACGGCGCGCGCACAGGTAGGACCCGCCGACCAGCCACGGCGCCGCCGCGTCGTCGTCGGCGCCGACCCAGACGTGCTCGGCGAGCGCGGCGGTCTCCTCGGCCTTGACGTTGGCGGTGCCGTCCTTGAACCCGAACAGGTTGCGCGGGGTGTCCTGGGTGGTGCTGGTCGAGGACGTGCGGCCGAACCCCAGCTGCGACCAGCGGACGGCGGCCCGCCCGAACGCGATCCGGGCCAGGTTGCGCACGGCGTGGACCGCCACCTGCGGGTCGTCGGCGCACGCCTGCACGCACAGGTCGCCGTTCGACTTCGCCGGGTCGAGCATGTCCGCGGGGAAGTGCGGCAGCGTGCGCAGCGCCGCGGGACGCCGGTCGGCGAGGCCGAACCGGTCGTCGAAGAGCGACGGCCCGAAGCCGAAGGTGATCGTGAGACCGGACGCCGGCAGGCCGATGGCCTCACCGGTGTCGTCGGGCGGCAGCAACGGATCGCCCTCGACCGGCCCCACCTCGCCGGCCGGCTCGGCCCTCGTCATCCGCTCGGCGGCCTCGGTCCAGTCCTGGAGCAGCGACACCAGCTCGTCGCGGTCGTCGGTGGTGACGTCGAAGGCGGCGAAGTGCAGTCGGTCCTGCGCCGGCGTCACGATGCCGGCCTGGTGCTCGCCGCGGAACGCGTACGCCGCCGGCCCGCTCGCCTCGGACGCCTCGGCCGCGGTGGTGCGCCCGACGGCGAAGGCGCCGGCCACCCCGGCGGCGGCCGCGCCGCCGCCGAGGAGCCCACGTCGGGAGATGCGCGGTGTGCTCATGGCCTCAAGGAGATCAGACGACCGCGGCCGTCAGGCTGCCGAGGGGCTCGGCGAGCGCGTCGACGGCGTTCGAGAGGCCCTTGACCTCCTCGGGCGTGAGGTCGGTGTAGAGCTTGAAGCCGTCGCCCTCGCGCTGGGCGTCGAGCAGGGTCTGGAGCTCGTCGAACCGGGTGGTCAGCGTCTCGGCCAGCTCGGGGTCGTTCTTCTCGACGATCGGCTTGACGCCGTCGAAGGCGACCCGCGCGCCGTCGACGTTGGCCTGGAAGTCCCACAGGTCGGTGTGCGACCAGAACTCCTCCTCGCCGGTGACCTTGCCGACCGCGACCTCCTCGAGCAGGCCACGCGAGCCGTTGGCGAGCTGGTCGATCGTGTAGTCGAGGTCCTGGATCTTCTCGTCCAGCGTCTCGGTGTTGGCCAACAGGTCGTCGGCGTAGAACGCCCGCTCCTCCGGCGTGAGGGCCTGGTACTTGACGGCGTCCGCGGGCCAGAGGTCCTTCTCGATCTTGTGCCAGCCCGTCCACTCCTGGCCGGGCTCGAGGTCGGCCTCGCGCAGGTCCATCTTGGGGTCGAGGTCGCCGAAGGACTCGGCGACCGTCTCGATCCGCTCCCAGTGGGTGCGGGCGACCGGGTAGAGCACGCGGGCGGCGTCGTCGTGGTCACCGGCCTTGTAGAGGTCGACGAACTCCTGGGTCTTCTCGAGCAGCTGCGCGGACTGGTCGCGCACGTAGAGCTTGTAGCCGGCCAGCGCCTCGTCGACCATCTCCTGGTCGCTGGCGCTGAGCTGCTCCTCGCCCTCCTCGGACTCGGTGACGGTGAACGCGGAGCGGATGCCCTCGCCCTTCATCCCGGGCTTGCACGACGCGAAGTACTCGCCGGCGGGGGCGTTCACGGTCAGGGTGTTACTGCTGTCGGCACCGATGTTCTCGACCTCGCCGAGGATGCGCAGACCGTCCTTGCCGAGCAGGTAGAACTCGGTCACGTCGCTGCCCTTGTTGCTCACCTCGAACGTCAAGGTGCCGGCGGGAGCCTCGTCGCCGGAGACGGTGCAGGCGTCGTCGGTGGACTCGACCGTGAACGCGCGGCCCGCCTCGGCCTGCTCGGTGCTCTCGGTGCCGCACGCGGCCAGGACGGGTGCTGCCACCAGCAGGCCGGCCGCGGTGATGAGGATTCGCTTCACGAGGTGGGTTCCTTCTCTTCGGTGCTGACGGGTGTCGGGCTCTGCGCGGCGGGCGCTCGGCGCCCGGGACGGGTACGGAGGATGAAGATCGTCATCACCGGCACGACGTACAGGACCCAGGCGAGGGCCTCCAGGACGGTCGGGGTGGGCGTGAAGTTGAACATCCCGCCCAGCAGCGAGCCGTACCACGAGCTCGGGTCGACGACGCCGGAGATGTCGTAGAGCTGGTTGCCGTAGCCGGGGAGGACGTCGATCTCCTGGAAGTCGTGGACGCCGTAGGACAGCACGCCACCGGCGACGAGCACGAGCAGCGCCCCGGTCCAGGTGAAGAACTTGCCGAGGTTGATCGAGATCGCACCGCGGTAGATGAGGTAGCCGATGACGACGGCGGTCCCGATGCCCAGGAGGGCGCCGACCAGCGGCGTCGACGTCGTCTCGAAGGCCTCGGACTTGTCGCGGCCGGTGGCGTCGCGGGTGTTGGCCCAGAGGATGGCCGCGGTCTCCATCCCCTCGCGTCCGACCGCGAGGAAGGCGATCAGGACGACCGAGAGCCGGCTGTCGGCAGCGGCGTCCAGCTTGCCGCGCAGCTCGCCGGCGATGCTCTTGGCCGCGCCGGCCATCCAGAAGATCATCCAGGTCACGAAGACGACGGCGACCAGCGACATCGTGCCGCCGAGGAGCTCCTGGGAACGGAAGTCCAGGGCGCGGGACTGGAAGCCGAGGAAGAGGGTGAAACCGACGCTCAGCGCGACCGCCAGACCGACGCCGACCCAGATCCACCTGAGCTGCGGACGACGATCGGACTTGACCAGGTAGGCCACCAGGATGCTGACGACGAGCGAGGCCTCGAGGCCCTCGCGGAGGCCGATCAGGAAGTTGCTGAACACAGCCGGCGATCGTACGCCTGAAGGATAGGTTTACCTAACCTGTGTGGCAGGGGTCTCGCGGCACGGCGGGCTCGGGCGTGCTCGGGGGCGTTCCGGAGCGGGCCAACTCGGGGTGGTTCAGGGCGTCGACGGGACGGCGCAGGCGCCGTCGTCGCAGCCCGGTGCGACCGCCGCGTCCGCAGTGTCACCCGGCCCGTCGCCCGCCCCGATCGTGACGATCGAGCTCGGCGCGTGGTGGGTCCAGGCGCGCTCCAGGAGCTGGGTGAAGACCTCAACCGGCTGCGCCCCGCTGACGCCGTAGCGGCGGTCGACGACGAAGAAGGGGACGCCGGTCGCGCCGAGTCCGGCGGCTTCGCGGACGTCGGCCTCCACCTCGTCGTCGTACCGGTCGGAGGACAGCACGGCCCGCACGTCGTCGGCGTCGACACCGACGCCGGTCGCGATCTCGGTCAGGACGGCCGGGTCGGCGAGGTTGCGGGCCTCGACGAAGTAGGCGTGCAGGAACGCCTCCTTCAGCTCGGCGCGGAGCGGGCCCGCGGCGTGCAGCAGCCGGTGGGCGTCGCGGGTGTTGAGGTGCAGGCCCTCGGCGTGCCGACCGAAGTCGAGGCCCACCTCGGCCGCGACACCGGCGACCTGGGCGATCATCTGCTGCCCGGCGTCCGCACCGCCGCCGTACTTGCGCCCGATCATCTCGGCGACGCGCTCGGTGGGCCCGTCCGCACCCGCGGGTGCCGACGGGTCGAGCTGGAAGGAGCGCCACTCGACGTCGACCCGGTCGCGGTGCTCGAAGCCAGCGAGCGCCTCCTCGAGCCGGCGCTTGCCGATGTAGCACCAGGGACACACGACGTCGGACCAGATCTCGATGAGCACGCCTGCCTCAGCACCACGACCGCCGGATGTGTTCCCGGCGCGAGCGTTCGGGGGCCGACCAGACGGTCGTCCACAGGGCTGGGAGCGGTGGTGGACGAGCGTCGGGCGCCGTGCCTAACGTCGCCGCCATGAGACAGTCCGCGGCAGCGTCGAGCCCGTCGTTCCCCGCGACCGCGGCCGCGTGCGTGGACGAGCTCGCCCGGCTCGAGGACCGCAAGGCGGAGATCGCCGCCCGGCAGGCCCGCGTGACCGCGCACCTCTCGTCCCTGTGCCCGGGGTCGAGCGACCGCAGCCTCGGCGCCCAGGTGGGCCTGGCGCGCCGCGAGTCGCCGTACCGGGGTCGGCGCCTGCTCACCCTCGCTCGTGGCCTCGACCACGGGCACCCCGAGGTGCTCGCCCTGCTCGAGGACGGAACGCTCAACGAGCGGCGGGCCGAGCTCATCTGCACCGAGACCGACACCCTCGACATCGACCAGCGTCGCGACGCCGACCGGGCCATCGCACGGCTGATCACCGAGAACCCCGAGTGGGGCGACCGCACGATCGAGCACGAGGCCCGCCGGGTGACGATGCAGGCCGACCCCGACGGCAGCACCGCCCGCCGGGAGCAGGCCCAGGCGGGGCGGCACGTGTCGGCCCGGAGCAAGGGTGACGGCACCGGCCTCGTGACCGGCACGGTGCCGGACCACGAGATGGTGGCCATCATCGCCTCGCTCGAGGAGTCCGCCGAGTCGCTACGAGCCTCGGGCGACGACCGCACCCGCGCCCAGATCACCGCCGACCTCTTCGTCGAGCGGCTCACCGGCCAGAGCGTCGCGGCCGCGACCCCGGTGCACATCGAGCTCGTCGTCCCGGTCGCCACGCTGCTCGCCGAGGGCGACGAGCCCGCCGAGGTCCACGGTCTCGGCCCCGTGCCCGCCCCGGTCGCTCGCCGTCTCGCCCTCGCCTCGCCCGACGGGGCCACCCGGGTCCGGCGGCTGTTCGCCCAGCCGGGGCGACTCGTCGCGATGGAGTCCTCGACCCAGCTGTTCGACGGACTGCTGCGCAGCTTCGTCGGGCTGCGCGACCGCCGGTGCCGCACCCCGTGGTGCGACGCACCGATCCGACACCACGACCACGTCGTGCAGCGGCGCTCCGGAGGAGCGACGTCCGCAGCGAACGCACAGGGACAGTGCGAGAGCTGCAGCTACACCAAGGAGGAGCAGGGCTGGACCCACCAGGTCGTCCGGACCGACGTCGACGGCGTCCACGAGGTGGAGATCGCCACCCCGACCGGGCACCGCTACCGGAGCCGCGCGCCCACGCCGCCGGGCGACGTCGTCCCTCCTGAGCCGGCAGGTCGGTCGGAGGCCGTCAGTGACGGCGCGACGCCCCCCGACGGTCCTGGGGTCGGTGCCGAGGACGGCGACACCGACCCCGCGCCGGGTGACGCCGCGTGAGCTCGCGCCTGCCTCGACCCTGAGACGATCTCGGGGTCGCGGACCAGGGTGCGCTCCGGCGCCGTCCCCGATGCCAGGAGGGGCCCCTGACCACGAGGCTTCGAGACATGATCACGGTCGAGAACCTCACCAGGACCTACGGCGGCTTCCGAGCCGTCGACGACGTCTCCTTCACGGCACGGCCCGGACGGGTCACCGGCTTCCTGGGGCCCAACGGCGCCGGCAAGTCAACCACCATGCGGGTCCTCGTCGGGTTGACCCCGGCGACATCCGGCAGCGCGACCGTCGCCGGCCGCCGCTTCGCGGACCTGCCCAACCCCGCCCGCGAGGTCGGCGTCCTGCTGGACGCCTCGGCCCAGCACGCCGGCCGCACCGGGCGCGAGATCCTGACCATCGCGCAGCGCACGCTCGGGCTGCCGTCCTCCCGCGTCGACGAGATGCTCGAGCAGGTCAGCCTGACGCCGTCCGAGTCCCGACGCCGGGTGCGGAACTACTCGCTCGGCATGCGCCAGCGCCTCGGGATCGCCGTCGCCCTCATCGGGGACCCCGCGGCGCTCATCCTCGACGAGCCGGCGAACGGGCTGGACCCGGCCGGCATCCGATGGATGCGAGACCTGCTCCGCACCTACGCCGACCGCGGCGGCAGCGTGCTCCTGTCCTCCCACCTGCTGCACGAGATCGAGGTCGTCGCCGACGACCTGGTCGTCATCGGCAACGGACGGATCGTGGCGAGCGGCACCAAGGCCGAGCTGCTCGCGAGCGCGGGCACGCTGGTCCGCACCCGCGACGTGCCGGCGCTCACCCGGGCCCTGGCCGAGTCCGCCATCGACACCACTCCCCTCGACGGCGGGCTGCGCGCCGACGCCGACGCGGAGCTGGTGGGCAAGGTCGCGCACGCCGCCGGCGTCGCGCTCATGGAGCTGCGCCCTGCCGAGGGCGCCGGACTCGAGGAGATGTTCCTCGAGCTCACCGCTGACACGCAGCGCGAGTCCACCACCCCCACGCAGGACCACCCGAACGGAGCAGCGGCATGACCGCCACCACTGTCGAGACCGTCGACACCCACGCCCGCCCGACCTTCTCCGCGATCCCGCTCAGCCGGGTCGTCTCGGTCGAGCTGCGCAAGATGTTCGACACCCGCTCGGGCTTCTGGTTGCTGTGCAGCATCGGCATCCTCGCCACGCTCGCCACGGGCGCGGTCATCCTCTTCGCTCCCGACTCCGAGCTGACCTACGAGACGTTCGCCACGGCGATCGGCTTCCCCATCGCGGTGGTGCTCCCGATCATCGCCGTGCTGTCGGTGACGAGCGAGTGGAGCCAGCGCACCGGTCTGTCGACGTTCACCTTCGTGCCGAACCGCGGCCGGGTGATCGCCGCCAAGGCGATCTGCGCCATCGGTGTCGGCGTGGTCTCGATGGTCCTCGCCGCCGCGATCGGGGCGGTCGGCAACGTCGTGGGGACGGCGATCGCCGGCGTGGACACGGTCTGGAACGTGTCGCTGCTCGAGCTCGGGCTGATCGTCCTGGCCAACGTGCTCGGGCTGCTGGTCGGCTTCATGCTCGGAGTCCTGCTGCGCAACTCGGCGGCCGCGATCGTCGCGTACTTCGTCTACTCGTTCGTGCTCAGCGTGATGACCGAGCTGCTCGCCGGACTGCAGGACTGGTTCGCCGACATCCGGCCCTGGGTCGACTTCAACTACTCCCAGGCGCCCCTGTTCGAGGGCAGCGTCTCGGTCGAGCAGTGGACCCAGCTGGGCGTCGCGAGCGTGTTCTGGCTGGTCATCCCCCTGGCGATCGGTCTGCGCATCGTGATGCGGTCCGAGGTCAAGTAGCCGACGCGAGCAGGAGCAGAACCGCCCCGTCACGACGTGTCGTGACGGGGCGGTGCTGTCGGACGAGGTGCGGTCAGCGCGCCGAGGAGCCCTCGACGTAGTCGGAGTCGTGCGACTTCACCCAGGCCATGAGCTTGCGCAGCTCGCGCCCGGTGGACTCGATCGGGTGGGCCTCACCCTTCTTGCGGAACTCGGTGAACTCCGGCGAGCCGTTGTCCATGTCGGCGATGAACCGCTCGGCGAAGGCACCGTTCTTGATGTCGTCGAGGACGGCGACCATGTTCGCCTTCACGTCGGGCGTGATGACCCGAGGACCGGAGACGTAGTCACCGAACTCGGCGGTGTCGGAGACCGACCAGCGCTGCTTGGCGATGCCGCCCTCGTACATGAGGTCGACGATCAGCTTGAGCTCGTGCAGGCACTCGAAGTAGGCGACCTCCGGCTGGTAGCCGGCCTCGATGAGGACCTCGAAGCCGTACATGACCAGCTGCGACGCGCCGCCGCAGAGGACGGCCTGCTCGCCGAACAGGTCGGTCTCGGTCTCCTCGGTGAAGGTGGTCTTGATCCCGCCGGCACGGAGCCCGCCGATGGCCTTGGCGTACGACAGCGCAAGCGGCCAGGTGCCGCCCGAGGCGTCCTTCTCGACGGCGACGAGCACGGGGACGCCGCGGCCGTCGACGTACTCGCGACGCACGAGGTGGCCCGGGCCCTTGGGGGCGACCATGAAGACGTCGACGCCCTCGGGCGGGGTGATGTAGCCGAAGCGGATGTTGAAGCCGTGGCCGAACACCAGGGTGTCGCCCTCGGCGAGCTGGGGGGCGATCTCCTCGGCGTACAGCTTCCGCTGGTGCTGGTCGGGCGCGAGGATGACGACGACGTCGGCCTCCTCGGCCGCCTCGGCGGGCGTGACGACGCGCAGGCCCTCGGCCTCGGCCTTGGCCCGGCTCTTCGAGCCGGGCTGGAGGCCGATCCGGACGTCGACGCCGGAGTCGCGCAGCGACAGGGCGTGGGCGTGACCCTGGCTTCCGTAGCCGATCACGGCCACGTTCTTGCCCTGGATCAGGGAGAGGTCGGCGTCATCGTCGTAGAACATCTCAGCCACTGCAGGTTCCTTCTCTCGGCGCGAGCGCGCACATTCTTGTAGGGGTTGTTCAGCCCGCGACGGGCGGGACGGGAACGGTGACCGGGCGCAGGCTGCGCTCGGAGATGGAGCGCGAGCCCCGGCTGATCGCGACCTGCCCGGACTGGACGAGCTCGCGGATGCCGAAGGGCTCGAGGACGGCGAGGAAGTCGCCGATCTTGCCGGAGTTGCCGGTGATCTGCATGGTGACCGCGTCGGGTGCGACGTCGATGACCTTGGCCCGGAACAGCTGCACGGTGTCGAGCACCTGGCCGCGGGTCTCGGCGGTGGCCGCGACCTTGACCAGGACGAGCTCCCGGTTGACGGAGTTCGTCGGGTCGAGCTCGACGATCTTGATGACCTCGACGAGCTTGTTGAGCTGCTTGGTGACCTGCTCGAGCGGCGAGGACTCGACGGCGACCACGATGGTCATCCGCGAGATCTCCGGGTGCTCGGTCGGCCCGACGGCGAGCGACTCGATGTTGAAGCCGCGGCGGCTGAACAGGCCGGCGATCCGGGCCAGGACGCCGGGCTTGTCCTCGACCAGGACGCTCAGGGTGTGTCGGCTCACAGGCTCGCCTCGTCCTCGTCGAAGTCGGGCGCGAGGTCGCGCGCGTACTTGATCTCGTCGTTGCTGGTGCCGGCGGCGACCATCGGCCAGACCATCGCGTCGCGGTGCACGCGGAAGTCGACCACGACGGGGACGTCGTTGATGCCCATCGCCTTCTCGATCGTCGCGTCGACGTCCTCGGGCTTCTCGCAGGCCAGGCCCACGCAGCCGTAGGCGTCGGCGAGCTTGACGAAGTCGGGGATCCGCTTGGAGTGCAGGTCGGTGTTGGAGTAGCGCTCGTTGTAGAAGAGCGTCTGCCACTGCCGCACCATGCCGAGCGACTCGTTGTTGATGATCGCGACCTTGATCGGGATGTCGTTGATCGCGCAGGTGGCCAGCTCCTGGTTGGTCATCTGGAAGCAGCCGTCGCCGTCGATCGCCCAGACGGTGGTGTCGGGCATGCCGACCTTCGCGCCCATCGCGGCCGGGACGGCGTAGCCCATCGTGCCGAGCCCGCCGGAGTTGATCCAGGTGTTCGGCTTCTCGTAGCGGACGAACTGCGCGGCCCACATCTGGTGCTGGCCGACGCCCGAGGCGTAGACGGTGTCGGGACCGGCGATCGCGCCGAGGCGCTCGATGACGTACTGCGGCGAGAGGCCGCCGTCGGCGGGCTCGTCGTAGCCGAGCGGGTACGTCGACTTGATCCCGGCCACGAACGCGACCCAGCCCTCGTAGTCGCCGGTGCGACCGGCGGCCGCCTCGGTCGTCAGGGTCGCGACGAGGTCGAGGAGGACCTCGCGGACGTCGCCCACGATCGGGACGTCGGCGTGCCGGTTCTTCCCGATCTCGGCGGGGTCGATGTCGGCGTGGATGATCTTGGCGTGCGGCGCGAACGAGTCGAGGTTGCCGGTGACACGATCGTCGAAGCGGGCGCCGAGGCTGATGATCAGGTCGCTCTTCTGCAGCGCGGCGACGGCGGCGACGGTGCCGTGCATGCCCGGCATCCCGAGGTGCTGGACGTGGCTGTCGGGGAAGGCGCCGCGGGCCATCAGGGTGGTGACGACCGGGATGCCGGTGAGCTCGGCGAGGGCCAGCAGCTCGCGCGACGCGCGGGCCCGGATGGTGCCGCCGCCGACGTACAGGACGGGCTTGCGCGACTCGAGGATCAGCCGGGTGGCCTCGCGGATCTGCTTCGCGTGCGGGCGGGTGACGGGGCGGTAGCCCGGCAGGTGCAGCTCGCTCGGCCAGTCGAAGATGGTGCTCGCCTGCAGCGCGGACTTCGCCACGTCGACCAGCACGGGACCGGGACGGCCGGTCGAGGCGATGTGGAAGGCCTCGGCGATGCGGCGCGGGATCTCGGCCGGGTCGGTGACCAGGAAGTTGTGCTTGGTGATCGGCATCGTGATGCCGCGGATGTCGGCTTCCTGGAAGGCGTCGGTGCCGATCATCGAGGCACCCACCTGACCGGTGACGGCCACCATCGGGACCGAGTCCATGTGGGCGTCCGCGATCGGCGTCACGAGGTTGGTCGCCCCCGGGCCGGACGTCGCCATGCAGACGCCGACCCGGCCGGTGGCGGCGGCGTAACCCTGGGCCGCGTGGCCCGCGCCCTGCTCGTGGCGGACCAGGATGTGCCGGATCGTGGAGTCCATCAGCGGGTCGTACGCCGGGAGGATGGCGCCGCCGGGGATCCCGAAGATCGTGTCGGCTCCGGCCGCCTCCAGCGACCTGATCAGGCTCTGGGCGCCTGTCATCTGTTCGGTCATGCCGCGGGTGTCCTTACTGCTGGTGGTGCGGATGGGTCGGGGTCCTCCGGGCAACAAAAAACCCCTCGGCCAGGGTGGCTGCGAGGGGTGACGCGCTGGCGTTGCCTGGTGGGACCAGGGTCAGCCGGCGCGTCGGGTGCGTACGAGAAGGCGGTGGAGCATGCCCTCACCGTAGCCGGTGGCCCTGCGCAGCCGGGACCCAGTCTGTCACCGTCCCACATGTCGGGATGGAGATCCCGACATGTGGGCAGCGAGCGACCGACCTCGTGGTCAGGCGGGGTTGCGCCCGAGCCACGTCGTGATGCACGCCTGGTTGCCCTGCGCGTCGGCCAGCACCCAGAACGCCGGGGCGCGCTCGTCGGAGACGAGCGTCCCGCCGGCCTCGATCGCCTGCTTCACCCGACGCTCGGCCACCTCGGGCGGGACCCGCAGGTCGAAGTGCCAGCGCTGCTGCGGACGGTCGTGCCGCTCGGCGTCCTGCGCCCAGATCGTCGGCATGGTCCCGTCCGGGTCGACGAGCTCGTCCTCGAACCGGTCGTTGCTCTCGTAGCCGAGCAGCGCCGCCCAGAACGGCTTGACCTCGGCGAAGTCCCAGGTGTCGAGGCCGACCTCGAGCACCGAGACCTCGTCGGGTCGGGCGGTCGCGCCGAGGCGTCCGGCGAGGTCGGTGATCGTGCGGGCGAGGCGGACGTCGCGCATGGTCACGCCGCCGACGTCGTGGCTGGAGAGCCGGACGTCGACGCGGGGGTAGGTGAGGTCGACGTCGGGGTGGTGGTCCATCTCGTCGGCCGCCGCGCCGATCCCCTCGACCAGCTTGACCCCGGTGGCGAAGTCGCCGGTCTCGAAACGGCCGTGCAGCCGGGAGAACAGGATCCGCCAGTCCGCCAGCAGCTCGGCCTCGACGTCGTGGCCGGACAGGAGGGTCGTGTCGGTCCGCTCCTCGCCGGGGTCGGTGGTCGTCTGGTCGGTCGTGTCCGACGTGTCGTCGCTCATGGCAGCACCTTCTGTCCGATGGGTCCGGGATTGGTGGCGATCTCCCAGCGGAAACCGTCGGGGTCGGCGAAGTAGCCGGTGTAGCCGCCCCACTCGCGCTCCTGCGCCTCGCCGACGGCCACGGCGCCCGCGGCGACCGCCTCGGCGAGGACGGCGTCGACCTCGGCCGGGGTCCGCACGTTGTGGGCGAGCGTGACCGGAGCGACCCCGTCGTGGGCGGCGATCGGCCCGACCTCGTCCTCGAAGCTGGCGCGGCTCCACAGCGACAGCACGAGGTGCTCACCGGCCGCGAGCATCAGCACGTCGCCGTCGTCGAACGATGGCTCCCAGCCGAGCCCGTCGACGTAGAACGCCCGGCTCGCCGCGAGGTCGGCGACCGCCAGGGTCACGAAGCTGATCCGCTGGTCCATGCCCGCGACCCTGCCACAACCACCCGGTCAGGTCTCCACACGAAGGGGCGTGCGCTGGTGCCCGTCGACGTCGAAGTTCCCCGGGTCGAGCCACCGCTCGTGCGCGGCTCGGACGGCGGGCCACTCGCTGTCGGTGACCGAGAACCAGTCGGTGTCGCGGTTGCGGCCCTTGGTGATCATGTGGTGGCGGAACCGGCCCTCGTAGGTGAAGCCGAGCCGCGCGGCGGCCCGCCGCGACGGCTCGTTCAGGGAGTCGCACTTCCACTCGAAGCGGCGGTAGCCCAGGACGTCGAAGGCCCACCGCATGAGCAGGTGCGTGGCCTCGGTGGTCGCGGGCGTGCGCTGGAGGTGACGCGCGTACAGGACGCCGGCGACCTCGACCTGCCCGGTCGCCGGGTCGATCCGCATGAACGACGTGAGCCCGGCGGCCTCGCCACCGCGCGGGACGACGGCCCAGGCCTCGACGGTGTCGGGTGCCAGCACGTCGGCGACGAACGCCTCCGTCGCCGGTACGTCGGCCGGGGGCTCGGTCGGTCGGTAGCTCCAGAGCGCGTGGCTCCCGGGGTCGCAGAGCGAGCGGTGCAGCGCCGGGGCGTGGTCGAGCGAGAGCGGCTCGAGGACGACGTGGCGACCCTCCAGCACGACGGCGACCGGCCAGGCCCGCGCCGACCACCCCTCGACCATGTCGCCGACCGACTGCCCGTGCTCGTTGAGGTGCACCATGAGGGCCAGTGTCACCGACGTGGACACGCCCCGTCACCGGCACACCCCGACCGCGGCCGTGGCGACTCGGCGCCCGCCCTCCGGCGCGAGCGTCGGGTCCGTGGGAGTCACGGGTCCGCGGCTCTCGACCGCGGGGCACCTCGCCCGGCAGAATCCGCCCCATGACCGATCCCGGTGCGACCCCGACGGACGCCGTCGACCTCTCCGTCCCTCCCAGCGGCGCCGGCTGCGTCGAGTGCGACTCCGTCGAGGGCTGGTGGGTGCACCTGCGCCGTTGCGCCGCCTGCGGCCACGTCGGCTGCTGCGACTCCTCCCCGGGCCAGCACGCCTCGGCCCACTTCGCCGCGACCGGACACAGCGTCATGCAGAGCTTCGAGCCGGGCGAGGACTGGTTCTGGGACTTCGCGCACGCCGCCGTGGTCGACATGCCGGCCGGGTTCGAGCTCGCCGAGCCGCGGTCGCACCCGGCCGACCAGCCTGCGCCCGGCCCGCGGGGGCGGGTCCCCGCCGACTGGCGCTCCCACGTGCACTGAGGCGCCGGCCCCGTTCGGGACGGTCAGACCAGCGACTGCGTGATCTCGCGCCGGTCGCCGTCCACGACCACCCGCGCGAGGGCGCCGTTGACGAGCGGCAGGAACGGCTGGCAGTGACCGACCTCGACGTCGAGCACGATCGGCACGTCGAGCGACCCGAGCGCGTCCCGGACGGCGTCGTGCTGGCTCAGGTCGGCGTGGCCGGGCGCCCGGGTGCGGCCGACCAGGATCGCGGTCGCCTGCTCGAACCAGCCCGCCAGCCGCAACCCGTGCAGGGCGCGACCGACGGTGTAGGCATCGGCCTCGGCCGCCTCGAGGTACACGACGAGACCGTCGCCGGCGTGCAGCTCGCCGTACCCCGGGACGTCGCCGAACGGCGTCCCAGCGAGGTGCGAGACCGTCTCGATGCAGCCGCCGACCAACCGGCCGGTCACGTCGAGGCCGCCCCCGCCGACGAGGGTCCAGGACCCTGTCCCCGGCAGCGTCATCTCCTCGACACCCGGGTCGCCGCGGTAGTCGTCCCAGCCGTCGTCGCGGTAGCGGCCCGGGCTGCGCTGGACGACGTCGTCGCCCTCCCCGAGCGCCGCGAGCCCCGTCCAGTGCGCGAGGCCCTCGGGCGTGCGGTAGGCGGTGTCCATCAGGTTGCTACCGTGGATCGAGGCCCACCCGAGACGGGTCGTCATCGGCAGCAGCAGCGTCGATAGGTCGCTGAAGCCGACCACCCAGGTCGGCTCGAGGGCGGCCAGCGCGGTCCAGTCGAGCTGGTCGAGCAGGTCGATCAGCAGCTCCCCACCCCACGGCGGGACGACGGCGCGGACCGCCGGGTCCGCGAGCATCGCGGTCAGCTCGGCGGCCCGCTGGGCCTTCGGCGCCGAGACGTAGCGGTCCCCGGCCAGGCAGTCACCGACGCGGACGTCGTACCCGCGGGCGCGCAGCCAGCCCACGTTGTGCTCGAGCCGGGCCCGCAGCCCGGCGTCGACCCCGGACGACGGTGCGGTCACGGCGATCGTGTCGCCCGGGCGGAGGGGTGCGGGGTAGCGGGTCACGCCCCTCACCCTGCCAGGCCGGGCTCCGGCTCCTCGCCGAGCGTCTCGGTGGCCACCAGCCACGGCAGCACGGCGAGCAGGCTGACCAGCGCCGTCACGCCGAACGCGTACCCGAACCCCCACCGATCGGCGACCAGGCCGACCAGGACCGGACCGAGGATGGCGCCGCCGTCCTGCGCCATCTGGAAGGTGCCCAGCACCGTGCCGCCGGCCCGGTCGGACCCGACGACGTCCGCCACCGTCGCCTGCTGGCCGGGGTTGACCAGCCCGGCGCCGACGCCGGAGAGCGCCGACAGCGCCAGCAGGGTGACGAGGTCGCCGCTGAGACCGATCAGGCCCAGGCCGAGCGCGGTCACGACCAGCCCGACCAGCACCAGCGGACGCCGCCCCACCGAGTCCGCGACGCGGCCGGCGACCTGCAGGGTCAGCGCCGTGCCGAGCGCGGCGAGGGCGAGCGCGACCCCGGCGACCCAGGTGTCGTCGTGCACGACGACGGCGAACTGCGGCAGCACCGCCACCCGCACGCCGAAGTTGCACCACCCGTTCGCGAAACCCGACGCGAGCGCCGCCCGGTAGGCGAAGTGGCCGAGCGCCTCGCGGACGCGCATCGGCGCCTTGACCGGGCCCGACCCGTCCGGGCGCAGCTGTGCCGAGGAGAGCCGGACGCCGACCACCGCCGCCGCGGCGACCAGCGCGACGGCGTAGGCGATGAACGGGACGCGCAGGCCGAAGCCGGCCAGCGCGCCGCCGAGCACCGGCCCGAGCATGCCGCCGATGAGGAACGAGCTCGCGTACGCCGAGGACACCCGGCCACGGATGGTCGGCGGCGCGAGCCGCACCAGCAGCGCCATCGCCGAGACGGTGAACATCGTCGAGCCGATGCCGCCCAGGCCGCGGAAGACCAGCAGCTGCGCGTAGGACTGGGCGAAGGCCGTCGCCAGCGACGACGCCGCGACCAGGAGCAGGCCGGTGAGGTAGACCGGCCGCTCCCCCAGCCGCGACACCAGCGCCCCGCCCGCCGGCGCGAAGACCAGTCGGAAGAACGCGAACGCCGACACGACGACCGACGCGGCCGCCACCCCGACGTCGAAGCTGCGGGCGTAGGCCGGGAGCACCGGTGCGACCAGGCCGAAGCCGATCGCGATGACGAAGGCCGAGCCGACGAGGACCTTGATCTCGGCCGGGATCGGCGGCCGGCCGGCCTTCCGGCCCGTGCGCGCGCTCAGGTGAGGCCGTCCAGCACCTCGCGCACGGCGCGCAGCCCGCGCTCGACCTCGTCGTACGACGTCGACAGCGGCGACAGCCCCAGCCGCAGCCCGTGCGGGTCGCGGTAGTCGGGGATCACGTCGCGCTGCCAGAGCGCGGCGGTCGCCCCCCGCATCAGCGGGTGGTTGAGGGTGACGTGGCCGCCGCGCCGCTCGGCGTCGCGCGGCGACGCGACCGTCGTCTCCGGCAGGAGGTCGTCGGCGAGGGCGATCGCGTGCTCGGTCAGCCCGACCGACTTGGCGCGCACGGCGTCCATGCCGACCTCGCCGAGCAGCGCGAGCATGTCCTGGACGGCGAGCATCCCGACCACCGGCGGGGTCCCCGACAGCATCCGCCGGATGCCTGCGGCGGGCGCGTACGTCGGGCCCATCAGGAACGGGTCGGTCGCGCCCATCCAGCCCTGGACGGGCTGGACGAGCGGGTGGTCGGGGTCCGCCAGCAGCCGCTGCGCGACGTAGACGAACGCCGGCGCACCCGGCCCGCCGTTGAGGTACTTGTAGGTGCAGCCGACCGCGAGGTCGGCGTCCCAGGCGTCCAGGGCCAGCGGGACCGACCCGACCGAGTGCGACAGGTCCCAGAGCACCAGGGCGCCGGCGTCGTGCGCGATCCGGGTCAGCCCGGGGCCGTCGGCGAGCCACGCCGACCGGTAGGCCACGTGGCTGAGGACGACGAGCGCCGTGCGCTTCCCGACCACCGCGGCGAGCTGCTCGGCGGTGACGCCGCCCGCGGTGTCGACGTCGATCCACCGCAGCGTCAGCCCGCACTCGCGGGCGACGCCGTCCGCGACGTACCGGTCGGTCGGGAAGTTGTCACGGTCGACGACGATCTCGGTGCGGCCCGGCCGCAGCACGACCGCGGCGCGCATCGCCTTGTAGAGCAGGACGGTCGTCGAGTCGCCCACGACGGTCTGCCCGGCCGCGGCACCGAGGCACGTGCGTCCGAGCTCGTCGCCGACGACCTCGGGGAGCGCGAACCAGCCCTCGTCCCAGCCGCGGATCAGCCGGCTCCCCCACTCGCCGCCGACGAAGTCGCGCAGCCGGTCGCCGGTGAGGTGCAGCGGTCGGCCGAGGGAGTTGCCGTCGAGGTAGACCAGGGGTTCGTCGGTGCCGACGAAGCGGGCCCGGTACGCCGCCAGCGGGTCCTGCGCGTCGAGGTCGGTCACGGTGGCGAGGCTACCGAGCCGGGCCCGGCGGCGCGGAGCGGGACGGCACCGGCGGCACCACCCACCCCGGGCGAACCCGCTCGACACCGGGAGCCGCCACCCGGTAGACCTGCGACGTGGAGATCCGCCGCCTGACCCTCGACGACTTCGACCAGACGATGGCCCTGGGCAAGGAGGCCTTCGGGAGCCTCCCGCCCGGCACGCCGGCACCGGCCCGGCCGACGACCGAGGCGACGAACCGGCGCGTGTGGGGTGCCTTCCACGACGGCCGGCTGCTGGGCCGGGTCGCCGCGTACCCGTTCGCGTCGTGGTTCGGGGGCGCCCGGGTGCCGACGTCCGGGATCGCGTCGGTGGCGGTCGCGGCCGAGGAGCGCGGCGGCGGCCTGCTCGGCGAGCTGTTCGCCGCGGTGCTCGAGGAGGCCGCGGGGCTGGGCGAGGTGGTCTCGACGCTCTACCCGACCGCCAACGGCATCTACCGCTCGCTCGGCTACGAGCTCGTCGGCTCCTACGACGTCGCGTCGGTCCCGACCGCCGAGCTGGCGCGGGTCCGGCCGCCGACGGCCACCCGCACCCGCCGGGCCACCGTGGCCGACGTCCCGGTGGTCCGGGCGCTGTACGCCGCGTGGGCGGCCGAGCAGAACGGCCCCCTGACGCGCACCGGCCCGGCCTACGCGGAGACCGACGAGGAGGTGCTCGGCGAGCACGACGCCGTCACCCTCGCGGTCGACGCCGACGACCGCGTCGTCGGCTACGCCGCCTGGGACCGCGGCCACGGCTACGACGCCACCGCCAGCATCACCGTCCACGACCTGCTGGCCACCACCCTCGACGGCTACCGCGCGCTGTGGTCGATGTTCGCGACGTTCTCGTCGGTGACCGGCCACGTCCGGGTGCAGACCTCGGGCCAGGACCCGGCGCGGCTCGTCCTCGGCACGTCCACGTGGGACCTGGTCGAGCGACACCCCTACATGCTCCGCGTCTGCGACGTCGTCGGCGCCCTCGACGCCCGCCGGGTCGTCGTCCCGGGTCTGGCCGCGGACGTCGGCTTCGCCGTCGCCGGCGACCGGTTCGGCAGCACCGACGGGACCTACCGCCTGACCCTCGGCGACGGCCCCGGCCGGTGCACCCGCACGAGCACCGACGGCCACGTCCCCACCTTCACGCCCCAGGGCCTGGCGATGCTGTACGCCGGCGCCCAGTCGTGCGGCAACCTCCGCCTGACCAGCCACCTCACCGGCCCGCGCGAGCACGACCTCGTCCTCGACGCCGCTCTCAGCGGTCGCCCCGTCCACGTCCGCGACTACTTCTGACCGACGCACGGACCGACGCACCCCCGGGCCCACGAGGAGCCCGCAGCGGGGACGCACCTACTGGAAGCTGACGAACCGCACCTCGGGGCGGATGCGGTGCACGGCGTCGGCCGGCATCCGGCGCACGTCCTCGTCGTAGAAGAGCTTGAACCCCATCCGGAACTGCCGCGGCCGGGCGACGTGGTGGTACGTCGCGAGCTTCTGTCCCGGGGTGCCGAAGCCGTCGACGTGCTGGACCATCGCCAGCCCGGGCCGGGGCCGGACCCGGTCGATGTCGGAGATCATCTCGCGACGGAACTGGTGGAGGACGAACAGCTTCTCGGGCAGGTCCTCCCCGGCCCGCAGCCGCGCCAGCCAGGCCGCGGTCCGGTCGACCTCGGCGCCCCGCACGGACCCGATCACCCGGCCGGGCACCTGCCGCGGACCCATCCGCCACTCCGGGTCGAGCGCGAGGCCGACCGACGGGTCGCGCAGCGCCCACGCCCAGCGCCGAGCCACCTCGGGGAACGTCGACCGGCCCGGTTGGATGTCGAGCAGCAGCAGCGCGTCGTGCCGGCGGGCGGCGCGCAGGTAGCGCTCGACGACGGCCCGCGGGACGTCGTGGCTGTAGTCGCCGTCGGGGCCGGGCACACCGTCGGCGACGGTGACGATGAGCTCGTAGACCGGCTGGACGGGGCGACCGGGGCGGGCGAAGCGCCGCGCCTCGCGCATCAGCCGCCGGTGCATCGTGTCGGGGTCGGACTCGCCGAGCACCCCGAGCGACGCGGTCTGACCGGTTCCGTAGTAGGCCACCAGCATCCGGCCGTCGGCGAAGACCCGCCGCCCGGGCGGCGGCGTCGCAGGCTCCGGCGGCGGATCCGGCGTCGCGACCGGCGCACTCGGGCTCGGTGAGGGGACCCCTGACGTCGAGGCGCCCCCCGAGGGCCCCGCGGGCGCCGCGGACGCCGAGGGAGCCGACCCGTCGGGCCGCGCCGACGCGGCGTCGTCGTCGGTGAGGCGGACGACGCCGGCCAGCAGGATCAGCACGAGGATCGCCGCCAGGGCGCCGAGCACCCCGCGGCCCTCGCGGGTCAGCACGGTCGTGGTCCTCGCCGGGCCGCTCAGGAGGTGACGGCGCCGTGCGCCGCCGAGGCGACCGTGCGGGCGTACTTGCCGAGCACGCCGCGGGTGTACTTCGGCGGGTTCGGCTCCCACCCGACCTTGCGGGACTCGAGGTCGTCGGGGTCGATCTCGACCTCGAGGGTCCGGTTGAGGACGTCGAGGGTGATCGGGTCGCCGTCACGCACGAACGCGATCGGCCCACCGTCGACCGCCTCGGGGGCGACGTGCCCGACGCACAGGCCCGTCGTGCCGCCGGAGAATCGGCCGTCGGTGAGGAGCAGCACGTCCTTGCCGAGGCCGGCGCCCTTGATGGCGCCGGTGATGGCGAGCATCTCGCGCATGCCGGGGCCGCCCTTGGGGCCCTCGTAGCGGATGACGACGACGTCGCCGGCACCGATCTTGCCCTCGGTGAGGGCGTCCATCGCGGCGCGCTCGCCGTCGAAGACCCGGGCGGTGCCGGAGAAGACGGACTCGTCGAAGCCGGCCGACTTGACGACCGCGCCCTCGGGGGCGAGCGAGCCCTTGAGGATGGTCAGGCCGCCGGTGGCGTGGATCGGCCGGTCAAGGCTGCGGATGACGTCGTCGTCGAGCGCCGGCGGCGCGAGGGCCTCGAGGTTCTCGGCCATGGTCCTGCCGGTGACGGTGAGGCAGTCGCCGTGCATGAGGCCGGCGTCGAGGAGCGCCTTCATCACCACGGGGATGCCGCCGATCTTGTCGACGTCGTTCATCACGTAGCGACCGAACGGCTTGAGGTCGGCGAGGTGCGGCACCTTGTCGCCGACCCGGTTGAAGTCGTCGAGGGTGAGGTCGACCTCGGCCTCGCGGGCCATCGCCAGCAGGTGCAGGACGGCGTTGGTGGAGCCGCCGAGCGCCATCACCACGGTGATCGCGTTCTCGAAGGCCTCCTTGGTCATGATCTGGCGCGCGGTGATGCCGAGGCGCAGCAGGTTGACGACGGCCTCGCCGGAGCGGTGGGCGAACCCGTCGCGGCGGCGGTCGACGGCCGGCGGCGCGGCCGAGCCGGGCAGCGACATGCCGATCGCCTCGGCCACCGCCGCCATCGTGTTGGCGGTGTACATCCCGCCGCAGGCGCCCTCACCGGGACAGATCGCGCGCTCGATGCGGTCGACCTCCTCGCGGGTGATCTTGCCGGCCAGGCACGCACCGACGGCCTCGAAGGCGTCGATGATCGTGACGTCGTGACCGTCGACCTGGCCGGGCATGGTCGAGCCGGCGTAGAGGAAGACCGAGGAGAGGTCGAGGCGCGCGGCGGCCATCATCATGCCGGGCAGCGACTTGTCGCAGCCGGCGAGCAGCACCGAGCCGTCGAGGCGCTCGGCCATCATCACCGTCTCGACGGAGTCGGCGATGACCTCGCGGGAGACCAGCGAGAAGTGCATGCCCTCGTGGCCCATCGAGATGCCGTCGGAGACCGAGATGGTGCCGAACTCGAGCGGGTAGCCGCCGGCGGCGTGGACGCCGTTCTTGACGGCCTTGGCCAGCCGGTCGAGGGAGAGGTTGCAGGGGGTGATCTCGTTCCACGACGAGGCGACGCCGATCTGCGGCTTCACCCAGTCGTCGTCGCCCATGCCGACCGCCCGGAGCATCCCACGCGCGGCGGCCTTCTCGAGGCCGTCGGTGACGTCGCGCGAGCGGGGCTTGATGTCGGGGTGCTGCGGCTGAGCGGGGGCGTCGTCCATGCCCCGAGGATAGGACGCGGCGCCGACGATCGGGCGTCGGGTTCAGGCCTCGGCCACCGCCGTGAGCCGGCCCGGGGCCCCGCCTCGGCGCCCTCGTCGGGTCGGGGGCGGGCCGAGGACGCCGTCCCGGCACCCCGGGCGCGCCCTCCTACAGTGTGCGGGTGCCACGACCGTCCCCCATCGTGCTGGTGCTGGTCGGCATCGCCTCGGTGCAGCTCGGCGCGAGCATCGCCAAGTCCCTCTTCGACGAGGTCAGCCCGACGACGATCGTCTGGCTGCGCCTGGCCACCAGCGCGGTGGTGCTCGTCGCCATCGCCCGGCCCCGCCTCCACGTCCGCTCGCGCGCCGACCTGCTCGCCGTCCTCGGGTACGGCGCCAGTCTCGGCCTGATGAACTGGGCGATCTACCAGTCCTTCCAGCGCATCCCGCTCGGCATCGCGGTCACCGTCGAGTTCATCGGCCCCCTCACGCTCGCGGTCCTCGGCTCGCGCCGGGCGCGTGACCTGGTCTGGGTCGCGCTCGCGGCCGCCGGCGTCGCGCTGCTCGGCGCGGAGCGTGCCGACCTCGACGTGCTCGGGGTCCTGTTCGCCCTGCTCGCCGGGGCGGCGTGGGCGTCGTACATCCTCCTGGCCGGCTCGGTCGGGCGCCGGTACGACGGCCTCGACGGACTCGCGCTCGGCAGCGTTGTCGCCGTGGTGCTGCTGACGCCGTTGCTGCTCACCGACGACGCGACCGACGGCCTGCTCGACCCACGGATCCTGCTCCTCGGCGCGGCGGTCGGGCTGCTGAGCTCGGTGGTGCCCTACAGCTGCGAGCTGATCGCCCTGCGCAGCATCCGGCCGGCGGTGTTCGGGATCCTGATGAGCCTCGAGCCGGCCGCCGCCGCCCTGGCCGGTCTGCTCGTGATCGACGAGCGGCTGTCGCCCGTGCAGTGGCTGGCGATCGCGTGCGTCATCGCGGCCAGCGTCGGCGCGACCCGGCAGCGCGGCACCCTGGCCGATCCCGTGCCCGACTGAGCGTTCCGCTCGCCGCCCTCCGAGCCGGTCCCACGCAGCTGCTTCACGCAGGTGTCACGTCGAGGTGGTGCCCCCGGGGCGTCGTCGGCGTAGCGTCGGGGCCATGGCCCACTCCTCCAGCGCCGGCAGCCCGTTGCGGGCGCTGGTCCAGATCGTGCGTGACTGGCCGGTCTCCTCCCAGCAGCGGGCACGCCGCAACGCGATGGTGGCCACCACCTCCTGCGCGCAGCGACGCGTCGAGCGGCAGGAGGTCGCCGACTTCCTGGCTACCCGCCCGGCCGACCACACCGACCACACCGACCGCACCGACCCGGAGCACCGAGCCGGGCACTGAGCGAGCACCGCGCCGGTGACGCGACGTCGCGCAGCACCGTCGACGGGGCACAATCACCGCATGCCGACCTCTCCCTCGCGAGCCGTCACCCCCACGTCGGGGCCGTGGTCGCTGCAGTTCCGCGACGTCCTCTCCGACGACGGCACCCACCTCCGTGCCTGGACCAACGACCCCGACGGCACCCTCGCCGCCGCCGGTGCGCCGACCGTCGTGCTGTGCAACGGGCTCGGCACGAACCCGTGGTGCTGGCCGGCGCTGCTCGACCCCGGCTGCGGGGTCCGGGTGGTCTCGTGGAACCACCGCGGGGTCGGCGGGTCCGAGCGGCCGCGCGACCCGGGCCACGTCGAGATCGAGCACTTCGTCGAGGACGGTCTCTCGGTGATGGATCACTTCGGCATCGACCGGGCGGTGCTGATGGGGTGGTCGATGGGGGTCAACACGATGTTCGAGATGGCGGTGCGACAGCCCGAGCGGGTGGCCGGGCTGTTCGCGGTGGCCGGCGTGCCGGGTGACACGTTCGCCACGATGCTCGGCCCGCTGCACGTGCCGCACGTGGTGGCGCGGGCGGTGACGGTGTCGCTGTCGCGGGCGATGGCGGTGGCCGGCCGGGCGCTCTCGCCGGTGGCACGGTCGCTGCCGATCGGACCGCGCGCCATCGCGGCGCTCTCCCACACGGGCTTCATGCTGCCGGTGCGCGACCCGGTGCTCGCCGCGATGGGGGTCAAGGAGTTCCTCACCACCCCGCTCGACTGGTACTTCCACCTCGCGCTGAGCACCTCGCGCCACGCCCGCGTGTCGCTGAGCGGCATCGAGGTGCCGGCGTTCTTCGTCGCCGGCCGCTACGACGTCCTCGCCGGATCGCGCGACATGGCCACCGCGGCGGCGCGGATGCAGGACGCGGAGTACGTCGAGCTGGCGACGTCGCACTTCGTGCAGATGGAGCAGCCCGCCCGGGTCCACGCGCTGCTGCGCGACTTCCTCGCGAAGGTCGGCTGACGACGTGCGGCGGCGCACGACGCCACTCCTGGCGACCCTGACCACCGGCGTCCTGCTGCTGGCGGCGTGCGGCGGCGGGGACGACGGCCCGGACGACGCCGCCTCGTCGACCTCGGCCGCACCGAGCCCGACCGGGCCGGCGAGCGACCCCACCGGCGATCCGACGGGCACCCCGACGGGCACCCCGACAGGCACCCCGACGGGCGACCCCACCGCGGGCGCGCCCTCGGGACCGCCCGAGGCCGAGGCGATCGTCACCGGCCTCGAGGTGCCCTGGGGCATCGACTTCTTCCCCGACGGCAGCGCGATCGTCACCGAGCGCGACACCCGCCGGGTGCTCCGCGTGACGCCCGAGGGCGACGTCACCGAGCTCGGCGTCGTCGAGGCGGCCGAACCGACGGGCGGCGGCGCCGAGGACGGCCTGCTCGGCGTCGCGCTGTCGCCGACGTTCGAGGACGACGCCCTCGTCTACCTCTACCTGACCACCGCCGACGACAACCGCGTCGTGCGCACCGAGCTGCGCGACGACCGGCTCGGCGACGACCTCGAGGTGCTCCTCGACGGCATCCCCAACGGCTTCATCCACGACGGCGGCCGGCTCGAGTTCGGCCCCGACGGACTGCTCTACGTCTCCACCGGGGAGTCCGGCGAGCCGGGCCTGGCGCAGGACCGCGACTCCCTCGGCGGCAAGGTGCTGCGCCTGACGCCCGACGGCGACCCCGCGCCCGGCAACCCGTTCGACTCCCCGGTCTACTCCTACGGCCACCGCAACATCCAGGGGCTCGCCTTCGACGACCAGGGCCGGCTGTGGGCCTCGGAGTTCGGTGACCAGGAGACCGACGAGCTCAACCTGATCCGCGCCGGAGGCAACTACGGCTGGCCGGAGGTCGAGGGCGCCGGCGGTGCCCCCGAGTACGTCGACCCGCTGCAGACCTGGGACACCGACGACGCGTCGCCGTCCGGTCTCGCCCACGCCGACGGATCGCTGTGGATGGCGGCCCTCAAGGGCGAACGGCTGTGGCGGGTGACGCTCGACGGCCGCCGCGCCGTGGACCCGAACGCCTTCTTCATCGGCCGCTACGGCCGGATGCGCACCGTCGCGGTGGCCCCGGACGGGGCTCTCTGGGTCACCACGAGCAACCGTGACGGCCGCGGCACGCCCGCCGCGGAGGACGACCAGATCCTCCGGGTGACCTCGTAGTCGGCCGCCCCGGGCTCGTCCCGCGTCGGGCGTAGCCAGGCTCCGCGCAATGTGGGACGGTCGGAGGACGCTTCACTCTCGGGAGGTACTCCTCATGCGTCGTCCCCGTCTAGGCCTCGTGGTCGCCGGCATCCTCGCCGCCGTCCTCGGCGCCACCCTCACCGCCACGCCCGGCACCGCCACGCCCGGCACCGCTCGCACGCCCGACGTGCGGCCGTCCGCCGCGGCCCGTACCGCGGCCGGCACCGCGCCCACCGCGGCGCGCTGTCCGCAGCTGCGCCTCGCCGAGCGCTGGTACGGCGACAACGCCGAGCTGATCCAGCGCGTCATCGACCGCCGCGGCCGCTGCTCGTGGCCGGGCGGGCGGGCGCCGCGGCAGCGCCCGTACGCGGTCTTCGACTTCGACAACACCCTGATCAAGAACGACATCTCCGACCAGACGATCTTCTGGATGCTCGGCCACGACAAGATCCTGCAGCCGCCGGGCCGCAACTGGCGGGCGACGAGCCGCTACATGACCGACGCCGGCGCTCGGGCCCTGCGCCGGGCGTGCGGCTCCCTGGCCCGGCCGGGTGAGCCGCTCCCGACCCGCACCGACGCCCGGTGCGCCGACGAGATCCTCTCGGTCCGCAAGGAGCAGACGACGACCACCGGCGAGGAGGTCTTCGCCGGCTACCACCACCGCCGGATGGAGGCGATGTACGCCTGGGTCGGCCAGGTGCTCCAGGGCTACCGCCCCGCCGAGGTACGACGCCTCGCGGCCCGCGCTCGCACCGCCGCCCTCGAGGCGCCGATCGGCGCGACCCAGCGCGTCGGGTCGACCCGCCAGACCGCGTGGATCCGCTACTACCCGGAGATGAGGGACCTGGTGCGCACGCTGGAGCGGGCCGGGATCGAGCCGTGGATCGTGTCGGCCTCGCCGAAGGAGTTCGCCGACGTGTGGGGCGGCGGCCTCGGCATCGACCGCGCGCACACGATCGGGGTCTCGCAGCTGACCACCCGCGGCCGGCTCAACGGCCACCTCGAGGGCTGCGGCGGCATCCCCGACGGCGCCGACGCGATCATGACCTACGTCGACGGCAAGCGGTGCTTCATCAACAAGCGGGTGCTCGGGGTGGACGGCCCGCGGGCGCTGCGCCCGATGCCGCGCGCGCTCCGCCCGGTCCTGGCCGGCGGCGACGCGACCACCGACGTCTCGATGGTCAAGGACGCGACGGGCGTGCACGTCGTCCTCAACCGTAACTCCGCGGAGCTGATGTGCGTCGCCTACGACGGCGACGCCACCGGTGATCGGCGCTGGGCGATCAACCCGATGTTCATCCAGCCCCTGCCGCAGCTCGACGAGCCCTACCCGTGCTCGACCACCGCCGCCCTCGGCCCGCGCGGCCGCGAGCGCCCGGCGCGGCGCGACGACGGCACGGTCATCCCCGACCAGGAGGACACCGTCTTCGCCGGGTGAGGCTCCGCGTCGCCCTGCGAGGCGACGCCGCTCAGCCCTCGCCGACGTACGCCGCGAGGTGCTGCCCGGTGAGGGTCGAGCCGTCGGCGACCAGGTCGGCCGGGGACCCCTCGAAGACCACCGTGCCGCCGTCGTGGCCGGCGCCGGGACCGATGTCGATGATCCAGTCGGCGTGCGCCATCACGGCCTGGTGGTGCTCGATGACGATGACCGACTTGCCGGACTCGACGAGCCGGTCGAGCAGCCGCAGGAGGTTGTCGACGTCGGCGAGGTGCAGGCCGGTGGTCGGCTCGTCGAGGACGTAGACGCCGCCCTTCTCCCCCATCCGCATCGCCAGCTTGAGCCGCTGCCGCTCGCCGCCCGACAGGGTGTTGAGCGGCTGGCCGAGCCGGAGGTAGCCGAGCCCGACGTCGTCCATCCGCTGCAGGATCGACGCGGCCGCGGGGGTCTTCGCCTCGCCCGAGGCGAAGAAGGCGTAGGCCTCGGCCACCGGCAGGTCGAGCACGTCGGCGATGTTGAGGCCACCGAGGCGCAGCTCGAGCACGGAGGCCTGGAACCGCTTGCCGCCGCACTCGTCGCACAGCGTCGCGACGGTCTCCATGAACCCGAGCTCGGTGTAGATCATCCCGTTGCCCTTGCAGCTCTCGCAGGCCCCCTCCGAGTTGGCGCTGAACAGGGCCGGCTTGACGCCGTTGGCCTTGGCGAAGGACTTGCGGATCGGCTCGAGCAGCCCGGTGTACGTCGCCGGGTTGCTGCGGCGCGAGCCCTTGATGCCGCTCTGGTCGATGACGACGACGCCGTCGCGCCCCGCGACCGAGCCGTGGATCAGCGAGCTCTTGCCCGACCCGGCGACGCCGGTGACGACGCACAGGACACCGAGCGGCACGTCGACGTCGACGTCGCGCAGGTTGTGGGTCGATGCCCCGCGGATCTCGAGGACCCCGGTGCGGGCGCGGACCTCGCTCCTGAGTGCGGCGTGGTAGCTGAGGTGGCGACCGGTGAGCGTGTCGGAGCCGCGCAGCGCCTCGACGTCGCCCTCGAAGCAGATCGTGCCGCCGCCGGTGCCGGCCCCCGGGCCGAGGTCGACGACGTGGTCGGCGATCCGGATCGTCTCGGGCTTGTGCTCGACGACGAGCACGGTGTTGCCCTTGTCGCGCAGCTCGAGGAGCAGGTTGTTCATCCGCTCGATGTCGTGCGGGTGCAGCCCGATCGTCGGCTCGTCGAAGACGTAGGTGACGTCGGTGAGGGCGGAGCCGAGGTGGCGGATCATCTTGGTGCGCTGGGCCTCGCCGCCGGACAGGGTGCCGGCCGGCCGGTCGAGGGAGAGGTAGCCGAGCCCGATCTCGACGAAGGAGTCGAAGAGGTGCAGGAGGTTCCGCACCAGCGGCGCCACCGACGCGTCGGTGACGCCGCGGGCCCACGCCGCGGCGTCGGTGATCTGCATGGCGCAGACCTCGGCGATGCCCCGGCCGGCGACCCTCGACGACCTGGCCGCCTCGTTGAGCCGGGTGCCGTCGCACGCCGAGCACGCCGCGAAGACGGCCGCCCGCTCGACGAAGGCCCGGACGTGCGGCTGCAGCGAGTCGACGTCCTTGCTGAACATCGACTTGCGGATCTTGGGGATCAGCCCCTCGAAGGTGATGTTGATCTTGTCGACCTTGACCTTCTGCGGCTCGCTGTGGAGCAGGGTCTCGCGCTGCTCGGCGGTGAGGTCCCGGATCGGGACGTCGGGCGGCACGACCTCCTTGTAGGGCGCCACCATCCAGCCGTCGGCGGTGTAGCCCGGGACCAGGATGGCGCCGTCGACCAGCGACCTGCTCTCGTCGATGATCGCGGTGAGGTCGAGGTCGGAGACGGTGCCGCGGCCCTCGCACCCCGCGCACATGCCACCGAGGTAGACGGCGTCGCGCACGACCTGCTTCTCCCCGGTGGCCGAGGTCATCACGCCGCTGGCCCTGCGGGTGGGCACGTTGAAGGCGAACGCCGTGGGCGGGCCGATGAACGGGTCGCCGATCCGGCTGAACAGCACCCGCAGCATCGCGTTGGCGTCGGTGGCCGTGCCGACCGTCGAGCGCGCGTTGGCGCCCATCCGCTCCTGGTCGACGAGGATCGCGGTGGTGATGCCCTCGATGTGGTCGACGTCGGGGCGGGCGAGCGACGGCATGAAGCCCTGGACGAAGGTGCTGTAGGTCTCGTTGATCATCCGCTGAGACTCGGCCGCGATCGTGCCGAAGACCAGGGAGCTCTTGCCGGAGCCCGAGACACCGGTGAACACCGAGAGGCGCCGCTTCGGGATCTCGACGCTGACGTCCTGCAGGTTGTTGACCCGGGAGCCCTGCACCCGGATCAGGTCGTGCCGGTCGGCCGGGTGCTCGCCGGTGGTCGGGTCGGTCATCTGTCGTCTCCTCCTGGCGCCCGGTCGCGGGACGCGCCACAGGATACGGACGACCGCCGACAACCGCCGGATTCATCGCTCCCGGATCAGGCGAGCAGCGCGACGATCCCGATCACCACCGGCACGCAGCCCAGCGTGCTGACGAAGATCGCGTCGCGCGCCAGCAGCTCGGCCCGTCGGTAGCGGCCGGCGAGGACGAACACGTTCTGCGCCGTCGGCAGCGCCGAGATGACGGCGACCGCCAGCAGCGCGCCGGCGTCGAGCCCGACCAGCAGGCCCACGGCGTACGCCGCCGCCGGCTGGACGAGGAGCTTGAGACCGACCGCGAGGCCGAGCTCGCCCGGCGGCACGCCGCGGCCCGGGAGCGGTCCGAGCCGCAGGCTGACGCCGTAGGCGAGCAGCATCGCGGGCACCGCCATCGCGCCGACGAGCGCGAGCGGGTCGTTGACGGCGGCCGGCACCTCGACCCCGCTGAGCGCGACGACGAGACCCGCGGCGCTGGCCACGGTGATCGGGTTCGTCAGCGGCCGGGTCAGCACCCGGCCGAGCGACGGGCGCTCGGGGCTGGCGGCGACGTCCAGGACCGTCAGCGCGAGCGGCTGGAGCACGAGCAGCTGCAGGAGCAGGACCGGCGCGATCAGCGCCGCGTCGCCGAGCGCGTAGGCCGCGATCGGCAGGCCGAGGTTGCCGGCGTTGCAGTACGACGAGCACATGGTCGCGATGACGCCCCGGCCGAGCTCCTCGCGGCGCACGACGGCCACCGTGATCGTCACCGCCCCGGTGACCACGACCCCGCCCACGATGGCCACGAGGTTGCCCGAGAAGACCCGGCCGACGTCGTTGTCCTGCAGCACGGTGAACAGCAGCGCCGGGCTGGCCAGGAAGAACGCCACCGCGCTCAGCGTGCGCTGGCCGGCGTCGTCGACGATCCCGGCGTGCGCCAGCACCATCCCGAACCCGATGATCACCGCGATCGTCGCGAACCCGGCGAGCACCCCTGTCACGGCCCGACCCTAGTGCCCCCGCCCCGCCGACCCGTCAGCGATCGGCGACGGGTCGGCGCCGGGCACGCTGACCCGTCACCTATCGGTGACGGGTCACCGTCGATCTACCGCTGACCCGTCACCTATCGCGGACGGGTCAGCGTGGGTCAGGAGGTGGCGGCGCGCTCGGCCTCGGAGCGCAGCACGCACAGCTGGTTGCCCTCGGGGTCGGCGAGGGTCACCCAGCCGGTGCCGGGGCCGTACTTCCCGCGCCGGTCGGCGACCTGGGTGGCGCCGTGGGCGAGCAGCCGGGCGACCTCCTCGTCGCGGGTGCCCGTGCGCGGGACGACGTCGAAGTGGATCCGCTTCCCCGGCAGCTCGGTGCCCTCGGCGACCGGCACCTCGATGAAGAGCAGCTGGTGACCGCTGTCGGGGTCGCGGATCATGCACTCCTCGTGGCCGGGCTCGTTGGGGTCGCCGTCGATGTCGACGTAGCCGAGCACCGGCTTCCACCACTCGGAGAGCGCGTAGGCGTCACGGCAGTCGACGGTCGTGTGCGAGATGAAGGAGGTCACGCCCCGACCCTCACACCATGCTCGGCCAGGCGCGACTCGATTTCGTCGAGCCCCTCCAGGAAGGTCCAGTGGACGCCGACCAGCCCGACCGACCGCGCGCTCTCGACGTTGTCGAGCCGGTCGTCGACGAACAGCACCTCGCCCGGCTCGGCGCCGATCCGCTCGAGCGCCCGCTCGAAGTAGGCCGGTTCCGGCTTGAGCGCCCCGAGCTCCCACGAGTAGCAGGAGACGTCGAACAGGTCGTCGTAGCCGAGGGTGGTGCGCATGTACGCCGCCCGGTGCCGCTCCTGGTTGGTGCCGAGGTGGACGCCGTACCCGGCTCGGCGCAGTCGGTGCACCAGCTCGATCGACGACGGCACCAGCTCGATCGAGTGCCACACGGCGGCGAAGACCTCCTCGACCGGGACGTCGACGTCGTAGGCCCGCAGGTGCGCGGTGAGGTGCTCCAGGAAGTCGCCCTCGCCCCGCAGGCACGGCAGCTCGGTGCGCCAGGACTCGCGGATGAACTCCTCGGCGCGCTCGCCGAGCCACGGCCGGACGCCGTCGAACCAGCCGCCGGGGAGGTCCTGCAGGACGCCGTCGGCGTCGAGCAGGACGTGCCGGACCTCGGGCGCGGTCACTCGACCCCGTTGGCCGCGATCCAGGCGAGGATGCGGTCGGCCAGCTCGGGGCGGCACACGACGAGGTCGGGCAGGTAGACGTCGTCCTGGTTGTAGCGCAGCGGCGAGCCGTCGATCCGGCTGGTGAACAGCCCGGCGGCGCGGGCCACCGCGACGGGCGCGGCGCTGTCCCACTCGTACTGGCCGCCGGCGTGGACGTAGGCGTCGGTGACGTCGCGGGCCACCGAGAGCACCTTGACGCCGGCCGAGCCCATCGCCACGAGCTGCGCGTCGAGCTCGGTGGCGAGGCCATGCACGAACTCCGGCGGCCGGCTGCGGGACACCGCGATCCGGGGGCTCTCGCTCGTGGACGGCGCGACGACGGGCGGCCGGCCGGTGTGGAAGGTCTCCCCCAGGGCGGGCTGGCCCACGGCTCCGGCGGTCAGGTCCCCGCCGTCGGCCGACTCCCAGAGCGCGACGTGCACGGCCCAGTCGTCGCGCGGCGGCTCGGAGAACTCGCGGGTGCCGTCGAGGGGGTCGATGATCCACACCCGGTCGGCGCCGAGGCGAACCTTGTCGTCCTTGCCCTCCTCGGACAGCACGGCGTCGCCGGGCCGGTGCTCGGCCAGCAGCTCCATCAGCAGCACGTGCGCCGCCCGGTCGCCGGCGTCCTTGAGCTCGCGTCCCTCGAGGCCCTGGCTGCGGACGTCGAGCAGCCGGCGTCCGGCCTCCTCGGCCAACCAGGCGGCCAGGACGTGGTCGTCGGTGGCGGCGGCTTCGGGTGCGGTGCTGGGCTCGTAGGTCACGTCCCCAGGGTAGGTCCGGCGGCTCCCGGCCCACAGCGCGGCCCGCGGGCACGTCACCCGCACCTCGCCCGTCGAGGGCACCACGAGCGCGGCCGACGGGCGCCCCCGGTCTAGGCGTCTCCCGTCAGACGCAGGTCGAGGCCGAGGTCGGAGGACGAGGGTGAGTCCTGGTGCACCTCGACGGCGACGACGTTGACCCCGGCCGCGATCAGCCCCGCCGGGACGACGAAGCCCCGCCACGTGTTCTCGGCCGTGCCGGAACGGTTCGACGAGGCGCGGGTGCCGTTGTCCACCTGCCCGGCCGGCATGTTGTCGCGGACCACCTCGACACCGTTCAGGTAGACGACGGCGCCGTCGTCGGCCAGGAGCTCGAGTCGCGCCGACCGTGGGATCGCGGACGCCGTGAAGGTCGTACGGAAGTAGGTGGAGACGAATCGCTGGGGTCCGGGACCGGACCCGACCACGGTGGTCTCGTCACCGTCGCCGTACCCGAGCTGCGAGCCGCCGACGGGCCAGGCCGCGTCGTCGTGGGTGGCGGTCTCCCAACCGCTCGGCCGGGTGCCGCGGTCCCAGTAGCGCCACGGGGTGGTGCTGCCCACGAAGCTGGTCGGCGTCGCCGGCGGGTCGCTCACGACCGCGAACCGGACGAAGCCCTGGGCGGGGACGCCGGAGACGGCCGTGAACTCGCCCCCGGCGACCAGCACGTCGTCGCTGACCCCGATGGCGAAGACCCCCCAGAAGCTGTTGAACCGTGCCCGGAAGGTGGGGTCGACGGCGCCCGTCGCCTCGTCGGCGGCGAGGAGCTTCAACGTCGCGTCTCCCTGGAACCCGTCGTGGAAGCCGAAGAAGACGGTGCCGTCGTGCTCCTCGATGGCCTGGATGTCGCCCATCGCGACCTGCCGCCACGCTCTGGTGCCGGTGGCCGTGCTCCAGGCGGACACCGCGTTCTCGCCGGTGCCGCCGGCGCCGAAGAGCCGGGTGCCACTGGCGTTGACGGCCAGCCCGAGCGTCGGGCGGGCGGAGGAGGCGAACGCCACCCCGTTCACCGCGCCCGTCGTCGAGCTCACCGCGGCGACGCCGTTGCGGCCGACGCCGTTGACGGCGCTGAACTGCCCGGCCGCGTAGACCACGCCCGACACCGGGTTCCTCACCACGGCCCACACCGCGTTGTTGGCGTTGGCGACGAAGGACGGGTCGGTGGCGCCGCTGCCGGACGACACCTTCGCCAACCGGTTGCGCGGGACCCCGTTGACCTGGGTGAACGCTCCGCCGAGGTACACCCCCGTCGCATCGATCTCGAGGGCGCGGACGTTGTCGTTCACGGCCGGCCGGAACAGGGGGTCCACGGCCCCGGTCGCGACGGAGACCTTCGCCAGTCGCGAGCGGGCCTGGCCCGCGACCTGACCGAAGGCGCCCCCGACGTAGAGCGAGGTGCCGTCGCTGACGATCGCCCGCACGGCGGCGCCGGTGTCCGCCCTCCAGCTCGTGCGCAGTGCCCCCGTCTCGACGTCGAACGCGGCGAGGTTCAGGCGCGCCTGCACCTGGCCGGTCGGGCTCGTCGCCGTGGTGAACGTGCCGCCGACGAACACGGTGTCACCGACGATCTCGACGGCGTAGACCCTGCCGTTCACCCGCCACGACGGGGACGGCGACGACGCGACCTCGGTCGCCGCCGAGGCCGGCCCGAGCACCACTCCCGAGAAGACCGTCGACACCGCGCCGGCGATCGCGAGCCCCACCACCGCGAGCCGGATCCACCCGCCGGGCCTTCTCGTCCTCATCGCGTCTCCAGCCTTCGCCACGCAGCCCGGGACAGGCCCCGGGGCCGCCAGTCGGACGGCGCCGATCAGGGGACTGCTGCTCACGCCAGGGTAGGACGACCGGCGGCCGGGCGCAGCAGATCCTCGGGCCGACGAAGGCAAAGATTCAGCCCGCGACGCCCCGGGCCGGACCGGGGCATCTTCGCGAACGGCCGAGGTCCGTTGGGTGCGGGCGTTATCATCGCCACGTCTCTCCCGGGTACGCCGGGCACTCACCTCGGCTCGGAGTAATCGATGCGCCCTCGTCACCTGATGCGCACTGCCGTGCTGACCTCGGCGATGCCCCTGCTCGGCCTCCTCGTCGTGCCGCTGGCACCTCCGGCCGCCGGGCTGGCCGAGGTGGCTCCGGCCGCTGCCCGACCCGCCGCCGGGTGTCCCACCGCGCCCGCCTACCAGAACAACGGCGCCAAGTTCGGCGTCCACCTCTCGACCGGCTCGACGAGCTTCGCCGACGCCTTCAAGGCGAGCGAGCGGACGTTCTCCGAGATGCCCATCGTCCGCGTCTTCGACGGCAACGTGCCCCCGGCCGACGCCTGGACCAACCGCGCCCCGGTGCTGGACGGGACACCGGTGGTGACGTCGTTCCGCATGCCCCCCGGCCGCGTGCTGAAGGGCGTCTTCGACAGCAGGCTCACCGCGTTCTTCCGGGACGCTCCCTCGCAGCCGATCTTCTGGAGCTACTTCCACGAGCCCGAGAAGGAGATCGACGTCAACCGCACCTTCAGCGCCCGCAAGTTCCGACGCGCCTTCCAGCACGTGGCCCGGCTCGCCGCCGCGGTGTGCCGCCCGAACCTCTTCCCCACGCTGATCCTGACGGCCTGGACGACGAACCCCGTGTCGGGCCGCGACTGGCGCGACTACTACCCGGGCGACCGGTTCGTCTCGGTCCTGGCCTTCGACCCCTACAACAACGCCAACGGGAAGCCCACCAGCTACCCGCGACCCGCCACCGTCTTCGCGTCGGTGGTCCAGGCGGCCCGTGCCTCCGGCAAGCCGTGGGGTGTCGCCGAGATCGGCAGCGGACTCGTGCGCGGCGACGCCGGCCAGGGCAGGGCGCGCTGGCTCACCCGCACCGGCCGGTACTTCAAGTCCCACGGCGTGTCCTTCGTGTGCTACTTCAACTCCCGCATCGACGCCGTCGACTTCCGGCTCTTGGACCGACCGTCCATCCGCGCCTGGCGGGCGTTGATCCGCGGCTGACCGTCCGCCCCTCGCGCCGGCCCCGTCCTCGCGTGCGCCCCAGCCCGATCTCCGCCTCCGCGGAATAGGATCGTGGGGCGGCGGGACACCGCGGCGATCCGATGACGCCGAGCGCGTCGGCGTGGAAGGCCCCACCTGTGCACCTGCGACGACTGGCCGTGCCGTACGCCGCCCCGGTGGCCCGTGCGGTGCCGGCGGTGGCGCTGCTGCTCACGACCGGCTGCGGCAGTGACGTGCTGACCCCTCCGTCGGGTCCGGCTGCCGTGGGCTCGTCCGCGCCGCCCGGTGTGGCGAGCCCGGTCGTCCCCAGCGACCCCGACGTGCTGGTGACGCTGGCCGGCGACGAGCTGCGCCAGCGGGGCTCGGCTCCGGCGGACGTCGAGGCATCCACCCTCGACGGGGGCCGGCTGGGCCGGGCCCCCGGACCCGACGGGGCCGCGGACGGCGCCATCGACTTCCCCGACTTCACGACCGACCCGGAGTACCCACGTGCCGTCGTCCGGTTGCGGCCGGCCGATCCGGGCGACCTCGACCCCGGTTCGGCCGACCTGGTCTGGGGCGCGACCGTGCGGATCGACGCCGTCTCCAAGGGCAGCGCGGTCGACAACGGGGACAACATCATCCAGCGCGGGCTGTCGAGCGACTCCGTGATCTTCAAGGCGGAGGTCGACGGGGACCGCCCGGCGTGCCTGCTCCGCGGGGACGCCGGCGAGCTCATCGTCCGAGCCGACCTCGTGATGGATCCGAGTCACTGGTACACGGTCCAGTGTCGCCGCAGCGGCGACACCCTCACCGTGTTCGTCCTCGACCACGACACCGACGAGACCACGGCACGTCAGGTGGCGGGGCCGGTGGGCGCCGTCGCCTTCGCCGACCCGACCGTCCCGGTGACGATCGGCGGCAAGCTGTCGCACGAGGGAAGCATCATCGCCTCCAGCACCGACCAGTTCAACGGGCTGATGAGCGAGCCCTACGTCAAGATCCTCTGAGGACGCCCGCTCCGCGCGCCTGCGGGGAGCCGTCCGGCTGGACGACTCCCCGCAGCACGGGTGGTGCGGTGGCCCTCAGCCGCGGGTGGTGATCGAGGCGTCGAGGTCGAAGGTCATGTCGCGGGTCGCCCGGAAGTTCAGGTGGGTCTCCGCCGAGATGACGTTCGTGCCGTTGACCAACAGGCTCGTCGGGACCTCCACCACGACCGGTGCGGAGTTCGCGACGCTCGAGTTCCGCGCCGACGAGGCGTAGGTCTGGCCGGTGATCGTCCCGGCCGGCATGTTGGACCGGGCGACCTCCACGCCGTTGACGTACACCACGACGCCGTCGTCAGCCACGGTGTTGAGCACCAGGCGCGTCACCTTCGAGGCGTCGGGCACCGTGAAGGACTTCGTGAAGTACGCGGCGCGGGCCCGGTCGGCCGTCGTGGCGAACGTGTCGATGTTCGTGCCGAGCGGTGTCGAGCCGAACCCGAGGGTGCCGTTGCCCTGGTTCCACCCGGAGGCGTCGAAGGTGCGGGTGTTCCAACCCACCGGGACGGCGTCGCTCGAGTAGCGCCACGCCCAGCTCGACCCCCGCGCCACCGCCGCGGTCGTCACCGGCCCGGCCGTCACGACGACGTCCTGGGTGACGGGGTCGCTGACGTTGCCCTGGTCGTCGGTCACGGTCAGGGTCACCGTGTAGGTGCCGGGAGCCGCGTAGGTGTGGCTGGAGAGCCGCCCGGTGCCGGTGCTCGCGTCGCCGTAGTCCCACGCGTAGCCGGCGACCTGGCCGTCGCTGTCGGAGGACCCGCCCGCGTCGAGGTCGGCCTTCAGGTCCGTGGTGGCCGTCGAGAACGCGGCCGTCGGACGGATGACGCCGGCGCCGACGATGCGCACCGGGCTGCTCGCCGACACGTTCCCGGCCGCGTCGACCGCTCGCACGAAGAAGCGTCCGCTCCCACCCAGCGGCACCGTCAACGTCGTCTGGGTGGTCGTGGCGATCGTGCGGTCGTCGCGCAGGACCTGGTAGCTGACTCCCGCCCGATCGTCGCTCGCCGCGCCCCAGGAGAGCCGGACCGTGGTCGCCGTGACGTTGCTGGACGTCAGGTTGCCGGGCCTGGTGGGTGCCGTCGAGTCGACCATCGGGAACCGGGCGAAGCCCGCCGCGAACCCGGAGCGCCGGGTCTGGGTGCGGGCGCCCACGATGTCCCCGCCCACCCAGAGGTTGCCGGCGGTGTCGTTGTCGATGGCCCAGACACCCGAGCCCAGACGCATCAGCAGGGTCGCGGTGAACTGCGGCATCATCTTCCCGGTCGTCGCGTCCCAGGCCCCTACCCAGTTCATGGCGTCGGACTGGGTCCAGTCGGGCGTGATCGTGGGCCAGGTGAACTGGTTCTCGTAGGAGAAGTTGTTGCAGTGGCACCCGGCGTACAGGACGCCCCGGTCCTCGTTGATCGCCTGGATGTCGCCCTTCGGCTGCATGATGTAGCCGGCCTTGCGCACGAAGCTGTCGGCGTCGAACTGGAAGAGGCTGTGCTCGGACCCGCCGACCCAGACGTCGTCGCCGACCGCCTTGATCGAGCGCTGGTAGTCCTTGCTGGTGCTGCTCCACGTCGGGTTCCAGGTGGGCGTGACGAGGGCGGCGCCGGACGCCGTCGAGAGGGCGGCGACCCGCTTGGCCGCCACGCCGTTGGAGGTGTTGAAGAAGCCGGAGGCGTAGACCCGGGAGCCGTCGGGGCTGTAGCTGATCGAGGACACCGTGCCGTTGAGCTTCGGGTTCCAGGCGTTGTCGGTGGTCCCGTTGGTCAGGGCGACCCGACCCATGTTCCAGGCGGCGACGGCCGAGACCCGGGTGCCCCCGGTCAGGTGGGTGAAGATGCCGCCGAGGTAGAGGTGCGAACCGCCGACCTCGAGCGTGTAGATGCTCACCGCCGGGATCTCGCGGCGGTTCTCGGGCGTCACCTTCCAGGTGGTGGAGTTCGCCCCGGTGGTGGGGTTGAGCGCGACCACCCCGGCGACCACGGCGCCGTTGCTCGAGGTGAAGTCGCCGCCGGCCACGACCTCGCCGCTGGGCAGCGTGGCCAGGGCGTGGACCTGCTCGTTGAGCGCGGGGCGGAAGGAGGAGAGCCACTGACCGGTCGTCACGTCGAAGGCTGCGAGGAACGGCTGGTTGACGGCGCCGACGCCGCCCTCCTGAGTCACGCGCGCGAAGTTGCCGCCGACGTACATGGTGTTGCCGGACTGGGTGAAGGCCTGCACCTCGACAGCACCCTCCCGCGCCGTCGATCCGGCGATGCCGGAGACGCCCCACGGGGAGTCGAGCGCGTCGTTGGCGGCGACGCGCGGCTGCGCCTTCGCCGCGGTGCCCGAGTCGGGGATCGCGGTGAAGCCCGGGTCGCTGGAGGTCACCCGGGGCCGTACGTAGACCTGGGTGTAGGGAAGCGCGCCCCCGCCGTTGTTGGACGCCGACCAGAGGTACGACGTGCTCGCGTTCGAGCCGGCCACGCCGGACCCGAAGGCGAAGCCCTGGGCGAAGCCCTGGCTCGTCTGCGGGACGTTGTTGACCCGGCGGAAGGCCTGGTCGCTGCCGTAGCTGCTGGTGTTGCCACCCGACCCGTTGACCCCGTCGAAGGACCACGAACCGAGCGGGTGCACGGCACCGAAGGTCCACGCCCACCGGTCACGCTTGGCGAGGTTGAACCTGGACTCCTGCCAGGTGCTGCCGGCGGCGTTGGTGGCCCGTCGCAGACGGACGCCGTCGGCCAGCGACTTCACCGGCTGTCCGTTGAGCAGGGCGTCGACCGTCGTGGACGGCAGCTGGGTGGTGGTGGCCGACATGGTGGCGAGGTCGGGCGACTGCAGGTCGGACGGACGTCCGATGCCGTTGTAGTCGGTGATCCAGCCGTTGCGGCCCTTGCCGACCAGGACCCAACCGCCGCCGTCGGTCGTCATGTCGCAGTAGAACTGCTGCGGGGCCAGCATGGCCGGCGTGAGGAGCCAGTAGGCGCCGTCCGTGGCGCCCGGTCGCACCTGCTTGATCTCCCAGCAGGAGCCGGCGGCCTGACTCGCACTGGTGCCCAGCGTCACGGGATCGGCCGGCGCGGCACTGGCCGACGGCGACACCCCCGGCGCCATGAGTGCGGCGGCGGCGAGTGCGCCCGCCAAAACGGCGTACCTGAATGATCTGACCATCACGTGAATCCCCCCGGCGCCAGCGGCGCCGCTTCAGCTCGCGAACGAGCAGCCCCCAATATCATTCGCGACGTTACCAGTCAGCAGCACCCCCCACACCATTTTCCACACCCACCACCAAAGTGGGGTAGACCACTGCCGTGGCGTCGACCGGCCCGTCGGTGACGGGCCGGCTCGACCTCGACGTGCCGGCGCGTCGAGGTCGAGCCGTGGGACGATGACGGCGCCCACCGCGCGACCGCGGTACCCGCGGGTCGGCAGCACGAGAGGAACGGGAAGGCTCATGTCGCCGATCGACCTGCTGTGCGAGCAGCTCTGGGGCGTCGCGGTCTCGCACCCCGACCTCCGGGTCACCCGTCAGGCGGCCGACGACGAGTGGCAGGACCTGGAGCGGTACTGGCTGGTGCCGAGCGCGACGCGGGCCCGCCTCCTGCTGCCCGTCGCCGCTGGCCGCGCCGTGACGGCGGGGGCCTGCCTGAACTACCGGGGGCTCCGACCGCGCCACGTCAACCTCGCCCGGGCCGCGCTCGGCGCCGCGGCTCGAGCCGGCGCACCCCTGTCGCCCCACACCGTGGCGGTGCAGGCGCGCAGGTCGCGGGCGAGCGCGGCGGCCCGCCTGCCGCTCGCGTCGGTCGGCGCGGCCCTCGGGGCGGGCGAGGTCTTCGCCAGCCTGGGAGTCCGTTCGGGGGCGAACCGCAAGGCCACCCTGTCGCTCGTCGACTCGACCGGTGACGCGGTCGGGTACGCCAAGGTGGGGTGGAACGAGCTCACCGACGGCTTCGTCACCACCGAGAGCCGGGTCCTGCACGCGCTGGACGGAGGGGCGAGCCAGGTCCGGACACCCCGCGTGCTGGCCGACGTCGCCGTGGACGGCCACGCCGTGGTGGTCACCGAGCCGCTGCCCGACGACGTCAGGGCCGTCGCCGCCACGACGCAGTGGCCCACCGCCCAGGAGATGTACGCCCTCACCCCGGTCCACCGGCGTGCTCGCCTGGGCGACACGGGCCACGCCCGCGCCCTCGGGAGACGGCTCGCCGAGAGGCGGGCGGGCTCGCCCGATCGCCGGACGACGGACCTGCTCGGACGGGCGGAGCAGCTCCTCTCCGAGCTGTGCTCCCTCCCCGGGCACCTCCCGGTCGCGACCCGCTGGCACGGCGACCTCACCCCGTGGAACGCCGCGCGCGACGGGTCCGGCCGGCTGTGGATCTGGGACTGGGAGACCGCGGAGGACGACGTCCTCGCCGGCCTCGACGCCTTCCACTGGATGTTCAGCGTCGAGCGCCTCCGCGTCGGTTCCATGACCGGGATCGAGCTCCACGCCTGCCTGGGCCGGGCGCTCCCCCACCTGGTCGCGGCCGGGACCAGCCGGTCGCAGGCCCCCGTGGTCGCGGCCGTCTACAGCGTGGTCGTCGTCGAGCGGGCGGCCACCCTCGCCGCGCTCGCAGGGGGCTGGGACCGCGTCTGGTGCGGTGTCGACGAGCTCGAGACGCTGCTCGCCCGGGCTCGTGCCCTCCTGGACCGGCCGGACCCGGTGTCCGGCTGACCCGGCCGCGCCCGGTGTCGGGCGCGTCGGGCCGGGGCGCAGCTCAGGCAGGGGGCGCGTCCCACCCCACCGGCCGTCCGAGCCACTGCGCGAGGTCGGCGTTGAACGGCGCGTAGTAGTCGTAGAGCTCCGCGGCTGCCGCCGCCGGCATGGCAGGGCGCCGGCTGGCGTTGAAGCGCTGCGTGGTCGGCAGGTCGTGGCGGGCGATCCCCAGGAAGTCGCAGACGGTGTCGAAGGTCCCCTGGACGTCGGCGTACATGTCCTCGCTGCGCACGACCAGGAGCTGCTCGCGAGGGAAGGCGGTGCACCAGTTCTCCAGCTGGGGTCGGTAGATGCCGCGCGCTCGGTAGCTGTACCAGTCGTGGGGGTCGCTGTGGTAGCCCGGATCGGCGCGCATCCGCTCGACCTCGCCGGCCGTCCGCGACGCCTCGGCCGCCAGGGCGTCGGCGAAGCCCAGCGGCTCGACGCCGTTCTGGACCCGCTCCTGCCAGTGGGAGAAGGCGCGCTCGACGGGGTCGCGGACGAGCATGATCGCGCGGGCAGCCGGGTTCACGGCCCGCGCGAGGTGGGCGATGCGGGGGTCCCAGACGTAGTACGGCGACGCCTCCCCGACGACGGGTCGGTACCCGAGCCGGCGCGTGCGCCTCTCCATCACCGCCTCCGGGTAGAAGTGCGACCGGTACCAGGTCTCGCCGCGCTGGGCGCCGCCGAAGAAGTAGTCGGTGCTCTTGGTCTCGCGCGAGCGTGGGAAGAGACCGATGACCCCGGGATGCATGCGCAGATAGCGGAACAGGGACGTCGTGCCGCCCCGCTTCGCCCCGATGACGAAGTAGTCGGGCACGCCCCGTCGCGACGCCGTCACCATGCCCGCCCCGCGCGTCAACCCGCGCGCGGCCTGACGGACCCACTGCGGCGAGCGGTCCTTGAGGCTCGTGGACGACACCATGGGCGAGATGCTAGCGAGCACCGGGCGACCTGGAGCGGCCCCGGGACAGACCGACCAGCTCGTCGAGCCGCAGGCGACGGCGGTCGAGCCGGCAGTAGGCACCCAGGAGCAGGAGCACGAGGACCCCGGCGACGACCAGCTGCGCCAGGCCCTGCCCGGCGACCGCCACCACGGCGAGGGCCGGCGCCGCCACCGTCGCGACCACCGCCACCAGGGTCCGCAGGATCGCGCCGGCCGCGACGGACACCCCGGCCGCGCGGCGCACCTGGTAGGCCGCCAGCACCGTGTCGAGCGCCATGCTGGCCGCCCACGTGACGGCCGCCGCCGTGATGCCGTAGCGGGGCAGGAGGACGACGTTGCCGGTGACGTTGAACGCCACCACGAGCAGCTTGTTGAACGCACTCCACCCGCTGCGACCGCTCATCAGCAGGAGCGCCTGGACGTTACCGGCCGCCAGGACCACGATCGACCCGCAGCACAGCACGACGGTCGCGGGCACGCCGTCCTCGAACCCGGGGCCCAGCCACGAGATGACCGTGGGGGCGAAGACCGCGAGCACGACGTAGACGGGGGCGCCCAGCAGGAGGATCCAGCGAGCCGTCACCCGGTAGAGCTCCTCGACGGCGCCGAGCTCCTCCCGGGCCAGGAGAGCGCTGAAGCGGGGCGCGACGACGATGCGCAGGGCGGTGGCGATGATCACCCCGGCGCTCACGAACCGGGACGCCGCCCCGTAGATCCCGGCCTCCGCCGAGCCGAGGATCACGCCCACCAGGATGACGTCGAGCCAGACGACGGTCTGCTCGAGACCCGACGCCAGGGTCCGGGGCAGGGCGAACCGGGCGATCCGCCGCCGGAGCTCGCGCCGCAGGACCCATCCCGACGCGCCGTGACGGTCGAGCTGGCGGTGCAGGACGACGAGCGCGGCGGCCGCGCCCCCCAGCCACGGGGCCACCCAGCTCGTCACCCCGCCCAGCACGGCCCCGCCGCCGGCGGCGAGGACGACGAGCAGCAACGGCCGCAGCAACGGCACCGCGACGTTGCCGATCAGGGTGAACGGGAGGACACCACCCAGGGCCCGGGTGGCCGCGAGGGCCACGGTCATCACGCTCGCGGCCGGCAGGAACCAGGAGGCGAGCGAGACGCTGTCGACCACGGTCGGCGAGACCGCACCACCCAGGAGGAGCGGCCGGACGGCGAACCACGCCGCGGTCGTGACCACCGCGGCACCGAGCGCCGGCACCAGCATCGCGAGCACCGCGGCGCGCAGCGCCGCGGGCTCGGACTGGACCAGCCGGGGCAGCAGCCACACCGCGGCCGTGTCGAGACCCAGCTTGACCAGGCTCAGCGCGATGGTGAACACCGCCACGGTCTGGAAGACCACGCCGGCCCCGACGGCCCCGAGCTCCCGAGCGAGCAGGACGCTGAAGACGAACCCCAGGGCCGAGCTCGCCACCGCCCCGACCAGGGTCACGAGGCCACCCCGGGCCGCGCGGCCCAGCTCACCGACCTGCGGGGCGTCCGAGCCGTCGGGACGGACCTCGGCCGACAGCCGGGGGTCCGGCGCGCCGCCCCCCTCGGTCACCTCAGCCCTTGGTCGCGCGACCGGCGAGTTCGCCGGCGGCGTCGCTGGTCACGTCGTCGGTCGGCTCCGCCTGGTCCACGGCGAGACGCCGCTTGGTGGGGACCACCAGGCTGCCGTACACGACGGCGTCGACCGCCTGGAGCTCGTCGGCCAGGACGCTCACCGCACGCAGCCGGGTGCCCATCCGGCTGACCACCAGCATGATCGAGTGCCCGACGCGCGCTGCGGCAAGACGCAGGGACCGCGAGGCGTCCGCCGGGAGGTAGACCAGGGTGAGGGCGTCCTCGTTGGCGGGGTGGGCGAGCAGCTCACCGAGGGCGGCCGCCGAGGCGCCGCCGTCACCGGTGGACTCGGGCACCCGCACGACCAGCTCGGGCACGCGGGCCGACTGCCACGACGACCACCCCTTCACCGGCGGGCTCTTGGCCGCCGGCACCCGCTTGAGCCTGAGCTGGACCTTCATGGTGTTCATCAGCTCGACCGTGCGGTCGGTGTGGACGAGCTCGACCGCACGGCCGGCCTCGGCGAAGGTGAGCGCCAGGTTGACCCCGACGTCGGACGGCTGTCCGGACGTCGTCAGGTCGATGAGTGCGAGCACGGACCGCTCCGGCACGGCAGCCAGGAGTCGCTCCCGCAGGCTCTGGAAGGCGTCGTGGTCCGTCCCGCGCACGGGGATCGTGGCCTCCGAGCTCGTCAGCGTGGCCAGGACGATGCCACCGCCGCTCGCCCGCAGCCGCTCGACGGAGTAGACCCGACGGTCCAGTCGGTTGGCCACCAGGGCGAGGATCAACCCCAGGATGAGGCCGACGACGGCCCCGGTCACCAGGGTCACGTCGCGCGCCGGGGTGACGATGGCGCCGTTGTCACCGGCGCCGCTCACCACCTCGCCCCCGCTGGTGTCGACGCCTCGGAGACCGTTGATCTCCTCCACGAGGGCCGGGAGCTGGAGGTTGATGAGCTCCGCGTCGCTGGCGGCCTGGATGGCGGCCGGGGTGCCCGGTTCGGCGTTCGACCGCAGCGTGTTCGCCTCGATCAGCTGCGTCCGCAGGTCGGCGCGATCGGCCTCGAGCCGGTCGGTCGCCGCGGAGATCTTGGCCTGGGCCGACCCCGAGCGCTCGTCGAGGTAGGCCTGGGCGATGGCGTCCGCCCCGGCGACGGCGTCGTCGAGGTTGGGCGCGGCGAACGAGATCCGCACGATGGTGGACAGCGGCAGGATCTCCACGGTGGTGCGTCCGCGCAGCCGGCTCCCGGACACCTCGGAGCCCATCGCCCGGGCGGCGTCGTCGAGCACGGCGGAGGACCGGGCCAGCTGGGCCTCGGTCTGCGTGTCGATGAGGGTGGACGCGGCTCGCTGGTTGCTGAAGAGCTGGTCGGACACCACGTTCAGGTTGACGACCGACGTCGCCGTCACCTCCCGCGGGCGCAGTTCGAGGTACGCCGCCGCGACGAGGACACCGAGGATCGTGACCACGACCACCACCCGCCACCGCCGACGAAGGGTCCGCAGGTAGCTACCGAGCTCGAAGGACGAGGTCTCGGCGGCCGCTGGTGTGCTCAATGGGTCCCCCAAGCGGAGTCGAGACGACACGGAAGCGCGTGCCGCCCGCCTAGGATAGCCAGCGTCCCCCCCGCTCCAGACAGAACGTCTCCCCGCCCCATGACGCTCACGACCGACCTGCCCGGCAGCCACAGTGGCGACGATCGATCGTCGCCGCGGCCGCTGGTCGGCGCGCGCCTGCCCGCGTGGCCGCTCGTCGCCATGTTCGTGCCGTTCCCGCTGTGGTGGTTCCTCGGCCTCGCCGATCTCGTGTGGATCGTCCTCGCCGTGCCGATGGCGGCCTACCTCGGTGTGCAGCGTCGGGTCCTGGTGCCGGTCGGCTTCGGGCTGTGGCTGGTCTTCCTGCTGTTCGTGGCCGCCTCCGCGACGCGGGTCGAACCCACCTTCGGCAACCTGGTCGAGTACGGGTACCGGTCGTCGGTCTACCTGGCCTGCACCGTCGTGCTGGTCTACGTGTTCAACGCGCGGCACACCATCGGCGAACGACTCGTCGCCGCGTGCCTGAGCGCCTACTGGCTCACGACGGTCGCCGGCGGCTACCTCGGGGTGCTGCACCCTGAGGGCGAGCTCCGCACCCCCTTGTACTACGTGCTCAGCCGGGTCGGGGGCGGCCTGGTCTCCAACGACCTGGTCAACCACATGGTGGTGCGCCGGTTCACGCAGTACTCCCCGACGTCCTTCCTCGACATCGCGCCCCGGCCGAGCGCCCCGTTCCTCTTCACCAACAACTGGGGCAGCGTCTACTCACTGATCCTCCCGGTCGTCGTGGCCTACCTGCTCGGCGCGCGGCGTCGCGGCCCCTGGTGGTGGCTGCTGGCGGTCTCGGTGCCGGTCTCGCTCGTGCCCGCCTTCCTGACCCTGAACCGCGGCATGTTCATCGGGCTCGGCCTGGCGATGGTCTACTGCGCCGTCCGGCTGGCCGTGCAGGGCAAGGTGAGGGCGCTGCTCGCGCTCGTCGCGATCGGCGTCGTCGCCGCCGGCGTGTTCCTCGCGCTCCCGGTGCAGGAGCGGCTGGACACCCGCCTCCAGGCCGACGGCACCTCGACGCGCGCCTCGCTCTACGACCGCTCCCTCGAGGCGGTCCCGGGCTCGCCGTGGATCGGCTACGGCCTGCCCATCCCGTCGGAGAACCCCAACGAGCCGGCGATCGGGACCCAGGGTCAGTTCTGGATGATCCTGGTGTCGAACGGGGTGATCGCCACGGCCGCCTTCATCCTTTTCTTCCTGTGGGCGTTCGTCGTCTCGATGAGACGCACCGACGCGCTGGGGCTCGCGCTGAACGCGATGATGCTCGTCAGCGTCGTCGAGCTCGCGTACTACGGCGTGGTCCCGTACGGCCTGCCCGTGATGGTGGTGGGCGCCGCCGTGCTGCTGCGTTCGCCCGGAGCCGCGCCCGTCACGGGCTCCCCTGCTGGCCCGGGCGACCGGGGGCCTGACGCGGTGCCGGGCGCGACTCGATGATCGTGGGGCTGTAGGCGACACCGTGGGCGGGCACGTCCTTGACCACCACGGCGCCCGCGCCGATCTTGGCGTAGTCGCCGACGGTGACCGCACCGATGACCGTGGCCCCGGCGCCGAGCTCGACACCACGCCCGATCACCGGGCAGTCGTCGGTCGAGCGGCGGTTGCCGAGGGTGACGGACTGCCGGATCATCACGTCCTCGCCGATCACGACGTGCGGGTTGATCACCACCCCGATCCCGTGCTGGAGGCTGAGTCCGGCGCCGATCCGGGTGGCCACCGGGATCTCGACCCCGAGCACCCACTCCGTCAGCAGCTTGTACCAGCTCGCCACCACCAGGTAGGACAGCCGCCAGACCGGGCCCTTGCGCGAGCGGAACAGCTGGGCGGTCCGGAAGGCCGTCAGCACCAGGATGCTCTTCGGGGCGCCACGGTTCGCTGCCCGGTCGCGCCGACACAGGACACGCCACTCGTCCACCGTCACGTGCGCTCCTTCGTCGGGGTCTCGCGATCGCGGAACCCTGCTCGCGACCTCCGATATCCTCACCGAGTCCCGCACGTCCCACAAGCCGCGGACGCCGCACCCCGGGACTCCGCGCACGACCGAGGACTCGAGAGGCAGGTGCAGGACCGTGGGCACCTCGCCGTCCTCGAGCCCGGACCGGCCGTCCGTGCTCTACATCGGGGGGTCCGGCCGCAGCGGCTCGACGCTCCTGGAGAGCCTGCTCGGCGAGATGCCCGGCGTCGTGGTCCTCGGCGAGGTGGCGCACCTGTGGGAGCGGGGTGTCCGACTCGACGAGCTGTGCGCGTGCGGCGAGCACTTCAGCGCGTGCCCGTTCTGGAGCGAGGTCGGTGAGCTGGCCTTCGGCGGGTGGTCGCGCGTCGACCTCGAGCGCGTCGCCTTCCTCAAGGACGCCGTGGACCGCCAGCGACGCATGCTCAGGACGGCGCGACGCCGCCCGGCCCCGGAGGTCCACGTCCTCGCCCAGGAGTACGCCGACCTGTTCGTGGACATCTACCGCGCAGCTCGCGAGACCAGCGGGGCCCGGGTGGTCATCGACTCGAGCAAGGTGGCCCCCACCGCCCTGGCGCTGAGCCACCACGACGAGCTCGACCTGCGGATCCTGCACATCGTGCGCGACAGTCGCGGGGTGGCGTTCAGCTGGTCCAAGCAGGTGGCGCGCCCGGAGACCGGCGGCACCGAGGACATGCCGCGGCTCACCGGCCGGCAGAGCACCCAGCTCTGGCTCTCGCACAACCTCGCCCTCTCGGCGGTGACCCACCGCGGGGTGCCCATCGCGCGGATCAGGTACGAGGACCTGGTGCGGGACGCCGCCGGCACCATCGACGACGTCTGGCGGCGCCTCGACCTGCCGCCCCCGGCGGTCCTGCCGATGATCGACGACCACACGGTCGAGCTGCACCCCACGCACTCGGTGGCCGGCAACCCGATGCGGTTCAGGACGGGGACGACCCGCTTGCAGCCCGACACCGAGTGGCGCGAGGCGATGGACGCTCGCGAGCGCAGGATCGTGACGGCCATGAGCCTGCCCCTGCTCAAGTTCTACGGCTACGTCTGAGCATGCGCAGGACGATGCTGGTGGCGTCCCCCGGTGGCCACCTCGACGAGCTGAGGATCATGGTCGACCTCCTCGACCTCGACACCAGCGACCTCTTCTGGGTGACGGGTCGGACGCCGCAGACCGAGTCGCTCCTCGAGGGCATGGCGGTCGAGTGGATCCCCCGGGTCGGGTCCGGCGAGATCCGCAAGGCCGCCCTGGGGCTGCCCGCGGCGCTGCGGCTGCACCGCCGGGTCCGGCCGGACCTGCTGGTCAGCACCGGGGCACTCTTCTCCTCGCCGCACCTGGTGGCGGCCACCCTCCTGGGGTGCACGACCTGGTTCATCGACAGCGCGACCCGGGTCAAGGGCCCGTCGCGCACGGGCGCCTTCGCTGCCCGCTTCACCCGTGCCGAGCTGTTCGTCCAGGGCGACGGGTGGGGCGACCCACGCTGGACCCGGGTGCCGAGCGTCTTCGACGCCTTCGAGGTGGGGCCCACACCGGTCCCCGTGGGCCTCGGGGACCTGCACACGGCGACCGTGTCGCTCGGCACCGAGCTCTGGCCGTTCCGCCGGGCCGTGGACGCGGTGCTCGGACTGCTCGGCGACCTCGACATCACCTGGCAGACCGGTGCCACCGAGGTCGTGCACGACGGCGGGCTGCTGGCCCAGTGGCAGCCGGCGACCCAGCTGCACCGTTCCTTCGGCGCCTCCGACGTCGTGATCACCCACGCCGGCGTGGGTTCGGTGCTGTCGGTGCTGTCGCAGGGCCGGGTCCCCGTGATCCTCCCGCGGCTCTCGACGCACGCGGAGATGATCGACGACCACCAGGTCGAGTTCGCCGAGATGATCGCCGAGCTCGGTCTCGCCGTGGTCGTCGACCCCGACGACCTGACCGCGGACCACGTGGTCCGCGCCGCGAACCTCCGTGCTCAGCGCCGTCCCGCTGCCGGCTGACGGATCAGATGCCCTTGCCCAGGCGTTGGACGACCCGGACCACGAGACCGGCCGACAGCAGCCGGCAGGCGATCCCGAGCGCGAGCCACGCCTTGACCTGGGTGGGGTTGCTCCGCAGCGCCCGCCACACCCACGAGCGGGCGACCGCGCGGTCGCCGTTCGCGGCTCGGGCGAAGGCGATCTGGCTGGCGATCCGAGCGAGCGCGATCCGATCGGCGCTGAAGCCCGGGTGGGCCCCCAACAGGTACTCCAGCCCCTCGGCGTAGGCCCCCCAGCGTCCGAAGAAGTAGGAGTCCTGGGACCACGTCACCCGCACCAGGGACTCGTTGACCACCTCGATCGGACCGTGGAGAGCGGTGCGCAGGAGCAGGTCGTAGTCCTCCCCGTAGCTGCCGGGGAGCGCCTCGTCGACCATGCCGAGGGGGTCGACCAGCGCAGCGGTGCGGAACACGAACGTGCTCGAGTGCAGACCCGCCATCCGGTCCCGCAACAGATCGGCGTGGGTGACCCGGCTGGTCGGCACCAGGCGCTCGTGGGTGTGCTCGCCGTCGTCGAGGGACATCGCCGTGCCGACCAGGATGGCCGAGGGGGAGCGCTCGAAGCGGTCCATCTGCCTGCCCAGCTTGGCGGGCAGCCAGGTGTCGTCGTCGTCGAGGAACGCCACGTAGTCGTGCGCCGCCGCCAGGATCCCGGTGTTGCGCGCCCCGGCCAGCCCGCGGGTCCTCGTGTTCGTCACGACCCGGACCGAGCGACGGGGGCCCTGCTCGACGTCGGGGAGGAAGGGCTCGCAGGCGTCGAAGACGACGATCACCTCGATCGCGCCGAGGTAGTCCTGGTCGAGGATGCTCTGCACGGCCCTCCGCATCAGCTCCGGGCGGTTGTGCGTGGGGACGACTGCGGTGACCGACGGCCTGGATGACACCTGCGAACCTCCGTGAGCGATGACGCGGTCCCCGAGCGTAACGATGCGGGCGCGCCGGCGCTGGTCACGGTCGTGTTCGCGGTCGTGCCGTGTCGTGCCGTGTCGTGTCGTGTCCGGACCGTGGTCGCCGGGTTGCGGGCGGGCTGCCGTCGGGGCGGCCCCGACCCCGACTAGTCTTCCTTCCTGAGCTCCACCTCTGGCGCTCCCGAACCGGAGGGCTCCCGTGCTACGAATCGCAGTCGTCGGCGTCGGCAAGATGGGTCTCTCGCACCTCTCGATCCTGGGCGCCCACCCCGACGTGACGATCGCCGCCATGTGCGACACGAGTGGCTACGTCCTCGACGTGCTCGAGAAGTACACCGGCATGCATGCCGCCGGCGACTACCAGAAGATGCTGGACGCCGTCCCGCTCGACGCGGTGGTGATCGCGACCCCGACCAAGGCGCACTACCCGATGGTCCGCGCCGCGCTCGAGCGCGGACTGCACGTGTTCTGCGAGAAGCCGCTGACGCTCAGCTCCGAGGAGTCCAGGGCGCTGGTCGAGCTCGCGGCCGAGAAGGGCCTGGTGGCTCAGGTCGGCTACCACAACCGGTTCGTCGGCGCGTTCGCCGAGACCCGACGCCTCCTCGACCTCGGCGCCATCGGGCGGGTGACGCACGCGACGGCGGAGGCGTACGGCCCCGTCGTCCTCAAGGCCAAGGGGGCCACGTGGCGGTCGCAGCGCTCCGAGGGTGGTGGTTGCCTCTACGACTACGCGGCGCACCCCCTCGACCTCCTCACCTGGTACCTGGGGACGCCCGAGCGGGTGGGCGGCACCCACCTCGGCAAGATCTTCTCCACCGCGACGGAGGACGAGGTCTACTCGACCCTCTTCTACGACGACGGCTCGACGGCGCAGCTGTCGGTCAACTGGTCCGACGAGTCGTACCGGAAGATGTCGACCCGGATCACGCTCTCCGGGACGCACGGCCGGATCACCGTCGACCGCCAGGAGTGCCAGGTCTACCTGCGCGACACCCAGCCCGCACCTGCCGGCTACCAGCACGGCTGGAACGTGAAGTACACGACCGAGCTCACCGCACCGGTGTGGTTCTACCTGCGCGGCGAGGAGTACAGCGCCGAGCTCGACTACTTCGTCCGTTCGGCCTCCGGAGCCCTCGGGAGCGACGAGCCGGCGGCCCAGAACTCCTTCGAGACGGCGGCGGTCACCGACCGCGTCATCGAGCTCCTCATCCGCGACGCCGAGCAGCCGGGTTCCGGCACCGGCGACGCCCCCGGCCACACCGCCCGGCGGCCGTCCCCCGCTGACGCGCGACGACAGAGGCTCGCCGCTGTGTCGGCTCGCGCTCGCGTGCTCCTCGGCGACACCGTCGCGTCCGGACGTGCCCGCATCGCACGAGCAAGGTCCACCCGAAAGGCCGTCCGATGACCACTCCAGCCACCGACCACGTCATGGATCGCCTGCTCTTCGGCGACAACCAGTTCTTCGGGGTCAACCACATGTCGGAGGAGAAGGCGCGCGCCCAGGCCATGCGCTTCCAGGACTTCGAGTCCGTGATGGGGGTGCTGGACAGCGCGCAGGCCGAGGGCATCAGGACGTTCATGTGCACCACCCACGAGCGCGTCGCCCAGATCGTCGACCGCGTCCGGGCGCGCCCCGACGACTACCCGGGCTTCGTCTTCTACCCGTGCATGCCGTACGCCCACAAGTACGCCAACGCGGTGACGGAGCACGGGCCGCTGGAGGCCGTGCGTCGCCTCCTCCCCGACGAGGGTCTGGTCTCCACCGCCCTGCGCGGCGGACGGGCGCTGGCCACGAAGGACGTCGAGAGCCTCGTCACCATGCTCGTCGATGCCGAGATGGCGATGTTCCAGGGCGTCACCACCCCGGTGATCTTCCTCCAGAACGTCGTGGTGGACCTGCTCCTCGGACTCGGGTTCGACGAGGCCTTCGCGATCTTCGCCAGGCACGTGCGCACCCGCTACGGCGCGGAGCCGGGCTACATCACGATGAACCTCCCTCGGCTGCTGGACGCTCTCGACCGCGTCGAGGTCCTCAACCCGATCGTCTGCAGCAACATGAACAAGCTCGGCTTCCGGATGTGCGGCGGGATCGAGGCCTACCGCGAGGCACTGGACGAGCGCGAGTTCCGGGCCGTCGCGATGTCGGTCTACGCCTCGGGGGCCCTGGGCCCGGAGGAGGCCTTCGAGTGGATCGCCCAGTTCCCGAAGATCGAGTCGGTCGTCTTCGGCGCCTCGAGTGCGACGAACATCCGCGGGACCCGCCAGGTCGTCGACGACGTCTGGCTCCCCCGCCTCTCCGTGTGAGACAGATCACCCCTCCCTCCCGAACCAGCAGTCCCACCAGTCCCAGGTGACCCGCATTCGCCCGATTTTGCCTCGGCGACACTGATCTCGGCGTCCGGCCCGGTTACGGTCGGATCATCGGCCGACCGCATGTCCCCCCGTCCTCCGGGTACGTACGGATCAGTTGAACCGCAACCGCGGCGCATCCAACCCTTCAGTCATCCCCCCCGGGTGCCGAAGAAGAAGACGCGCCATCCCCCCCGGTGGCGGGCCACTGCTGGTCGACATCGGAGCCCCACTCCCGACTCGCCCTCCTTGGTCGCACTATCTCTCCCCCCGAGATTGAGGACCTGCTCGTGCCCGAGACCCCCCACGCCCCCTCCCGCCCCGCGTTCCCCCGCCTGACGTCCCGCGCCGTGCTCGCGACCGCCACCGTGGCGGCTCTCCTGACGTCCGCCGTCGCCGGCGGCGCCACGGCCCGGGAGTCGGCGTCCCCCGCCCCTGCTCGGGCCGGCGCCGACCGCGGCTCGGTGAGCCAGACCGAGTTCGACCGGCTCCGGCCCGGCCTCAGCCGACGAGAGGTTCGCGCCATCACCTCGGCGAGGGGGGCGGTCGTCGCCCGCTGGGACCAGAACGACCGGCGCAACCACCGTGCGCTGTACGCGAGCAGCGCGCAGGAGTCGTCGGTCGAGATCGACTTCCAGCGGCGGGGCGGCGCCCCGTGGCGGACGAGCGCGATCAGGTGGATCCCGGCCGCCGGTCCCCACGGCACCGTGACGCGTGCGGAGTTCGCGAAGCTCAAGCCCGGGCTGACCCACCGTCAGGTCTACGCCGTCACGGCCGCGGCGGGCGTCCTGAGCTCGAGCAGCAAGCAGGGCAGCTACCTCGTGCGGAACTACCTCTACACGACGGACGTCGCCGGCGCATCCGTGGCCATCCGGTACCGGAACCTCGCGGGCGAGCCCTGGAAGGTGGGCGCGGTGTCCTGGGTCGCCGCACCCGGCAACCCCGTGCCGCCGGTCCCGCCGGTCCCGCCCACCCCGCCCGTCCCGCCCACCCCGGGCGAGCCGCCCGTGCCTCCCGGCAGCCACGGCGGCACCACCGGCTGGCGACTCCTCCAGGACCTCGACCTGACCCGTGAGCCGAGCGGCACGGCGTACACCACCGGCGTCAGGAACACCGACCAGAGCTACAACCGTCGGGACAACGCCGTCTGGGACACCCGCGGCCTGACCGTCACCGCGACCCGTGAGTCGGAGGGCGCGCGCATCTACTCAGCCGACGTCCAGATGCGCGGCGTCCGCATGCCCGACACGTTCGCGCTGGAGGCCGACGTGACCCTGGACGGGCTGGGCTCGGGCATGTTCCCGTCGCTGTGGGCCCGGCCGGCAGGAGAAGGCCAGGGCGAGCTCGACTTCTTCGAGTACTGCGGCTCGCAGATCGGCAAGAAGCTGGAGATGAAGTCGACCATGATCCGTACCGGGTCGCTGGGCTCCGGCTACAACATGGGCCAGGCCATGGTCGGCCTGCCCAAGGCCGCCTTCGCCAACCGCTTCGACGGGCGTCACCTGTGGCGGTTCGAGAAGACCGCCCAGGCGCTCACCATCTGGGTCGACGGCCGGCTCGTCGACCAGATCACCAAGGCAGCCTTCGAGTCGGACGCCGGCGCGGGACAGTGGGACGCCCTCGCCGACGCCTGGTACCCGCGCGTGACGTTCCAGGTCGGGGACGGCGCCGGGGCGAAGCTCGGCGGCCCGATCCCGCCGGCCTGGCGCACCTCCACCATGACCGTGGCGGCCCTCCGGGTCTACGCGCGCTGAGCCGACGCGCGCGGGTCGGGTCCCGCGCCGGCCGCTCGAGGGGCCGGCGCGGTGACCCGGCGCACGACGTCGTGGGTCGGTGCCGGGGTGCGGGACCCGCGTCCGCGGGTCAGCTGTTGAACTGCTGCTGCGTCTTCTCCAGGCCCTCGGAGACGAGGGTCTCGACGGCGTCGGCGGCGGAGTCGACCTGGAAGGGCAGCTCCTTGCGCTCGGTCGAGGAGTAGTTCGACAGCACGAAGTCGGCGACCTCCTGCCGGCCGGGCGGCCGGCCGATCCCGGCGCGGACGCGGTAGAAGTCGCCGGTGCCGAACGACGAGCGCATCGACTTGAGACCGTTGTGGCCGTTGTCGCCCCCACCGAGCTTGACCCGGAGGGTGCCGAAGGCGATGTCGAGCTCGTCGTGGATCGCGACGATCCGGTCGGGTGCGACCTTGTAGAAGCTCGCCAGTGCCTTGACCGGCCCGCCCACCTCGTTCATGTACGAGCGCGGACGGGCCAGGACGATCCGGGGCGCGTCGGTCCCGGTCGGACCCACGCGGCCCTCCACCACCTCGGCACGGCCGGTCTTGTGGGCCCGGAACGGGCTGCCGAGGCGGCGGGCCAGCTCGTCGACGACGAGGTAGCCGATGTTGTGCCGGTGCCCTGCGTACTTCTCACCGGGGTTGCCGAGCCCGACGACCAGCCAGACGTCAGACATGTCGTCGTCCTTCTCGGGATTCGTCGGGACACCAGCGGTGGTGGGAGAGATCGCGCGGCCCAGGTACCACCTGAGCCGCGCGATCGTCGTCCGGGTCATGCAGTGCCGGTCGTCCGGTGCGGGACGCTCGGCGGGGTCACTCGGAGTCGGAAGCGCCCTCGGCGTCGCCCTCGGCGGCGGCCTCGGCCTCGGCGCTCTCGGCGGCTTCCTCGTCGGACTCCTCGCGCTCGATGCCGGCCTCGGCCTCGGCCTCCTCCAGCTCGGCCTCGAGGGCCTCGGCGCTGATCTGCTCGGTGATGTTGACGACGAGGGTGTCGGCGTCGACCAGCAGGGTGGTGCCCGCGGGCAGGTCCAGCTCGGAGGCGAGGATTTGCGTGCCGGCCGGGAGGCCCTCGATGCTGAGCTCGATGCTCTCGGGGATGTTGGTCGCCTCGGCCTCGACCTGCACCGAGTTGTTCTCGGTGACCACGAGGGTGTCGGGGCCGGCCTCGCCGACGACGTGCACGAGGACGTCGACGGTGACCCGCTCGCCCTTGCGGACGGCGACGAAGTCGATGTGCTCGAGCGTGCGGCGGATCGGGTCGACCTGGATCTGCTTGGTCAGCGCGAGCTGGCTGGTGCCGTCGATGTCGAGCTCGAGGAGCGCGTTCGCGCCGCCCCGCTTGAGCGCCATCATCGTCGAGTGGCCCGGCAGGGTGACGTGGATCGGCTCGTTGCCGTGGCCGTAGATGACCGCGGGGACCTTGTTGTCGCGGCGGATGCGGCGGGCCGCGCCCTTGCCGAACTCGGTGCGGCTCTCGGCCTGGATCTTCTCGGTGTCGGACATGCTGGACTCCTGGCGTTCGCTGGGTGTGTCGACGGTTGCGTCGAGGTCGGCGGGCCCGGCTCCGGGAGCGACGAGCTCCGCGCGACAGCGCGGCGCTCAAGTCTCTGAGTTCAGCCGGCCCTGTCGATCACGGAGCATCCACTCCCTCGCCGAGGCAACCAGGGAACCCTACGCGACGCCCGCCTCGGCCCGCCAATCGACCGGCCCCCGGGACCTCCTGCCGGAGTCGGCCCCGCGTGCCGACCCGGGTCCCGGCGCGCCCCGGAGTCCTAGAGTCGTGTCGTGAGCCTGACCCTCGACGAAGCCCGTGCCCGTGCCGCCGCCGTCTCGGAGGTGTCCTACGACCTCGACCTGGACCTCACCGACCCCGCGCGCGGCGACTTCGGGCTGGTCGCCCGCATCGGCTTCACCTGCTCGGCCCCGACGACGTTCCTCGAGCTGACCGCGGCCACCGACGTCGTGGTGTCCCTCGACGGCCGCACCGTCGACCCGGCGTACGACGGCAGGCGGCTGCACCTCGGCGGGCTCGGCGGCACCCACGAGGTCGTGGTGAGCGCGCGGGTCCCGCTGGTGACCGACGGCGACGGCATGCACACCTTCACCGACCCGGCCGACGGCGCGACGTACGTCTCGGCGTACCTCGGCATGGACGTCGCCCAGAAGGTCTTCGCCTGCTTCGACCAGAACGACCTCAAGGCGCCGGTCACGCTCGCGGTGACCGCCGACCCGAGCTGGACCGTGGTCGCCAACGGCCGGGTGACCGGCCACGACCCGGCCGCGGGCCGCTGGACGTTCGCGACCACCAGGCCGATCCCGGTGGCGATGTGGGTGGTGTGTGCCGGCCCCTGGCACTCGCGCAGGTGGGAGCACGCCGGCCTGCCGTTCGCGTGGCACGCCCGGGCGTCGCTGGCCGCCGAGCTCGACCGCGACTTCGACGAGCTGCGCCGCACGACGCAGGCCTGCTTCGACCACTACGCCGGGCTGTTCGCGGAGCCGATGCCGTTCGACTCCTACGAGCAGGCCTTCGTGCCGGGGCAGAACTGGGGCGCCCTCGAGACGCCCGGCTGCGTGACCTACCGCGACGAGTACCTCCCCCGCGGCGTCCTGCCCGAGCGGATGCGCGCCTCACGGGCCACCACGATCGCCCACGAGATGGCGCACATGTGGTTCGGCGACCTCGTGACGATGACGTGGTGGGAGGACACCTGGCTGCAGGAGAGCTTCGCCGACTACATGGGCTACCGGGTCGCCGAGGCCGCGGCCGGCTACCCACACCTGCTCGTCGGCTTCGAGACGACGCGCAAGGTCGCCGCCTACCGGGCCGACGCGCGCCGCTCGACCCACCCGGTCGCGCCGGCGGCCGAGGACGTGCCGGACGTCGACGCCGCGGCCACCAACTTCGACATGATCAGCTATGCCAAGGGCAACGCCAGCCTGCGCCAGCTCGTCACCTGGCTCGGCGACGACACCTTCCTCGACGGCGTCAACGGCTACCTCTCGCGGCACGCCTTCGGCAACACCACGCTCGCCGACTTCGTGGCCGCGCTCGACGCGGCGTCCGACCGGGACGCCGTCGCCTGGGCCGACGCCTGGCTGCGCACCAGCGGGTTCGACACGATCCGCGTCGAGCGCGGCGACGACGCGACCCCGGTCCTGCGCCGCGTCGGCAGCCGGCCGCACCGGCTCCGCGTGGCCTCCTACGACGCCGCCGACGGGGCGCTGACGCCGCTCGACACCCGGGTGGTCGACCTGGCCGACGAGCCGGTCCGCCTCGAGGGCTGGGCCGGCCGGGTCGTGCTCCCCAACGTCGGCAGCGAGACCTACGCGCAGGTCGACCTCGACGAGGCGTCGATGGAGGCGTTCGCGACCGGCCTCGGCCGCCTCGAGGACCCGCTGGCCCGCGCCGTCGTCTGGGGCCAGTGGTTCGACGGCGTCCGCACCCGGCGCATCGACCCGCTCACCTACCTCGGCGTCGTCGCCCGGCACCTGCCCGGCGAGACGCACCCGATGATCGTGACGTCGGTCGTCAGCCGCACCCTCACCTCGGTGCTGCCCGAGCGGGTGCCGGCCGAGGCGGTGCCCTCAGCCGTGGACGGCCTCGCCCTGACGTTCGCGGCGGGGCTCGCCGCGGCGGCCACCGACGAGCTCCGGCTCACCTTCGTCGAGGCCCTGGCCTCCACGAGCCGCGACGTCGACCTGCTCACCGGCTGGCTCGACGCCGACGGCGTCGACCACGCCGACGGCCGCCTCGCCTGGTACGCCGCCCTGCGGTGGCGCGTGGTCGCCCGGCTCGCAGCGATCGGCGGGGCCGACGCGGCGTTCGTCGAGGCCGAGCGGCGTCGCGACGGCACCGTCGACGGCGAGCTGGGGGCCGCGCGCGCCCTGGCCGCGCGACCCACGCCCGAGGCCAAGGACGCCGCCTGGGCCGCCGCCACCGAGCCGGGCGTCGCCAACCGTCGCTTCGGCGCGGTCACCGCCGGGCTCTGGGACGTCGAGCAGGCCGACCTGCTGGCGCCGTACGTCGAGCGCTACCTCGACGAGGCGCCGGCGCTGGCCGAGCGCGGCCAGGCCTTCGCGCAGGCCGTCGGCCACGCGTTCCCCGCCGTCGCGCTGACGGCCGCGCAGCTCCACGCCGTCGAGGCCCGCGCGGCCGGTGTCAGGAGCTCGATCCTGCGACGCGCCTGGGAGGACGCGCTCGACGACCGGCGCTGACGACCGCGAGGCACAGGACGGCGACGCCGACCGCCCCGGCCAGCGCCGCCGCTCCCCCACCGAAGGCCCCCAGCGCGTACGGCGCCGCGAAGCCCAGGTAGGTCAGCGCGTAGAAGACCGCGACCGTCGCGCCGCGCTCGTCGGGCGCGGAGAGCCGCTCGGTCTCCCGCAGCCCCGAGACCAGCACCATCCCGTACCCGGCGCCGAGGACCGGCCCGGCGCCCAGGAGCAGCAGCCGCTCGTCGGCGACCAGGGCGGCCACGCCGATCGCGCAGCCGAGGGCGGCGGCGACCAGCCCGACCTCGCCCGCGAGCAGGGGACGGCGGTCGTCGAGCCGGCGGGCCCACCCCTGCACCACGACGCCGGTCCCGAGGGTGATCCCGGCCAGGACGCCGGCGAAGGCGAGCTGTCCGGGCGGGTCGCCGCCGAGGCCGCCCGGCAGGAACGCGATCGAGATCGCCGCGCTGCCGAAGACCCACGGCGCCGAGGGGGCGACCACGAGCAGGAACCGTCGACCGCGGGTCACCGCCGGCAGCCGCAGCAGCGCTCGCGGCTCGGCCTCCCCGCGGTCCGGGAGCGTCTCGGGCACCCGGAGCACCAGCGTGGCCGCCACCACGCCGAGGACGACGTGCGGCAGGTACGGCGTCACCAGCGGCTCCGGCGCCCACTGGGCGACCAGCCCGGTCACGAGCGGACCGACCCCGAAGCCGGCCGACAGCGCGATCGCGGCCCGCCGCGCCGCCGTCCCGGGCGCCTGGTCGCCGGAGCGCTCGGTCAGCTCGGCCACCCACGCGCTCGCCGCGCTGAACACGACCCCGGAGCAGAGACCGGCGACCAGCCGGGCCACGCACAGCCCGAGCGTCGAGTCCTCCTCGACCATCAGCAGCACGCTGGCCAGCGGCGAGAGCACCACGGCCGGCAGCACGAGCGCCCGCCGTCCCCACCGGTCGGACGCCGCACCGCCGACCAGCAGCGCCGGCACCAGGCCCGCGGCGTACACCCCGAACAGGAAGGCCCGGGTCTGCGTCGACATCCCGAGCTCCTCGCGGTAGGCGAGCAGCATCGGCGTGAACTGGTTGGCGCCCCACCCGACCGCGAACATCGCGAACGCGACGCGCTGCCAGGACCGGTGGACGTCGTTCACGGCACCGACCGTAGGCCGACCGTCCGTGGATCCCGGCACGCGGGTCGCGACCCGGTTCCTCGGTGGTGTCGCGGAGCCCTGCTCGTCCCGCGCAGGCCTCCTACGCGTGGCCGTCGAACATGGAGGTGACGGAGCCGTCCTCGAAGACCTCGCGGATGGCGCGCGCGACGAGCGGCGCGATCGAGAGCACCGTGAGCTTGTCGAACCGCTTCTCCGGCGGGATCGGCAGCGTGTCGGTCACGATGATCTCGATGGCCGGGGAGTTCTTCAGCCGGTCGACGGCGGGGTCGGACAGGATCGCGTGGGTGGCCGCGATCACGACGCCCGCGGCGCCGTCCTCCAACAACGCCTCGGCGGCCTTCACGATGGTGCCGCCGGTGTCGATCATGTCGTCGGTCAGGATGCACATCCGGCCCTTGACCTCGCCGACGACGCGGTTGGCGACGGTCTCGTTGGGTCGGTCGGTGCGGCGCGACTTGTGGATGAAGGCCAGCGGGGCTCCGCCCAGGCGGGCCGACCAGCGCTCGGCGACCTTGATCCGCCCGGCGTCGGGCGAGACGATCGCGAGCTGCTGGCCGCCGTAGGCGCTCTTGATGTAGTCGGTGAGCACCGGCAGCGCCATCAGGTGGTCGACGGGGCCGTCGAAGAAGCCCTGGAGCTGGTCGGCGTGCAGGTCGACGGCGATGATCCGGTCGGCGCCGGCGGTCTTGAACATGTCGGCGACCAGGCGGGCCGAGATGGGCTCACGGCCGCGGTGCTTCTTGTCCTGGCGGCTGTAGCCCCAGAACGGCATCACCACGGTGATCCGCTTGGCCGAGGCGCGCTTGAGCGCGTCGACCATGATCAGGTGCTCCATGATCCACTCGTTGATCGGGGCCGTGTGGCTCTGGAGGACGAAGGCGTCGCAGCCGCGCACCGACTCCTCGTAGCGCACGTAGATCTCGCCGTTGGCGAACTCGTAGGCCGCGGTCGGCACGATCGGCGTCCCGAGGATCTCCGAGACCTCCGCCGCGAGCGAGGGGTGGGCCCGTCCACTGAAGACCATGAGGTTCTTCTCGGTGGTCTTCTGGATGCCGATCACGCGTGCTCCTCGTTCGTCGAGCCAGTCGTCGGGCCGGGGGGCCGGTCGAGCTAGTGGCCGGGCGGCGGGTCGGCCTGCTGGTCGTCCGCCGCCGCTGATTCTGCCAGTGCAGCGCGGGCGGCCTCCGCCTGGTCCGTCCCCGGACGTCGGCGCATCGCCCAGCCGACCAGGTTGCGCTGCGGTCCGCTGCTCACCGCGAGCGCGCCGGGCGGGACGTCGCGGCGGACCACCGAGCCGGCGCCGGTCGCGGCGCCGTCGCCGACCTCGACCGGGGCGACGAAGGTGTTGTTGCTCGCGGTCTTGGCGTGCCGGCCGATCTTGGTGCGGTGCTTGGCGATGCCGTCGTAGTTGGCGAAGATCGTGCCGGCGCCGATGTTGGTGCCCTCGCCGATCTCGGCGTCGCCGACGTACGACAGGTGCGGGACCTTGGCGCCGTCGCCGATGTCGGCGTTCTTGGTCTCGACGAAGCCGCCGATCTTGCCGCGGGCCCCGAGCCTGGTGCCGGGTCGCAGGTAGGAGAACGGACCGACCGACGCCTCGGCGCCGATCACGGCGAGCTCGCCGTGGGTGCGGACGACGCGCGCGCCAGGGCCGACCTCACAGTCCTTGAGCGTGGTGTCGGGCCCGACGACGGCGTCCTCGCCGACCTCGGTCAGCCCGAGGAGCTGGGTGCCGGGCAGGATCGTGACGTCGGGCGCGAGGACGACGCCGGCGTCGATCCAGGTCGTCGCGGGGTCCATCACGGTGACCCCCGCGCGCATCCACCGCGTCACGATCCGGCGGTTCATCTCGCGGCCGAGCTCGGCGAGCTGCACCCGGTCGTTGGCGCCCTCGGTCTGCATCACGTCGTCGATCGCCCATGCGCCGACGGTGAGGCCGGCGTCGCGGGCGATCTGGACGGTGTCGGTGAGGTAGTACTCGCCCTTGGCGTTGTCGTTGCCGATCCGCGGGAGCGCGTCGAGGAGGAACCCGGCGTCGAAGGCGAGGATCCCGGAGTTGATCTCGCGGATCTCGCGCTGGTCGGCGTTCGCGTCCTTCTCCTCGACGATCGCGACGACGTCGCCGTCCTCGTCGCGGACGACGCGGCCGTAGCCGAACGGGTTCGCGAGCTCGCCGGACAGGATGCTCACGGCCCGCTCGGCCGCCTCGTGCTCGGCCACGAACGCCCGCAGCGACTCGCCCTCGAGCAGCGGGGTGTCTCCGTAGGCGACGACGACGGTGCCCTCGGCGCGCCCGTCGTGGGCGACGAGGGTCTCGACGGCGATCCGGACGGCGTGCCCGGTGCCCTTCTGCTCCTCCTGGACCGCCAGCAGGCTGTCGGGCACGAGCGTCTGGATGTGCGGGCCGACCTGCTCGCGCTGGTGGCCGACGACGGCGACGACCCGCTGCGGCTCGGTGGCCTGCACGGCGGCGATGACGTGGCCGATCATGCTGCGCCCGCCGACCTCGTGCAGCACCTTCATCGTCTTCGACTTCATGCGGGTTCCCCCACCGGCGGCCAGGACGATGACAGTCAGGTTGCTCGGCACCGGCTCACTCTAAGCCCGCGCGCCGGGACGCCGCGATGCGAGGACGGGCACGCACCAGCTGTCGGCTCCCCGGGATGGAGTCGAACCATCGTCGCTAGTCCTGATTCAAAGTCAGGCGGGCCCTGCCGGCAGACCAACCGGGGATTGCTGGAACGACCATAGAGCGCGAGCGGTGGCACGGCACGTCCAACCCGACCCCCGCGGCGCCGGGCTCCCGGCCACCGGTCGGACAAGCACGTACACCACGCCGGGGGCGACCGTGCCGACCGCGGCGCCGCGCGGCGGCGCCCCGACGAACCGACCGCCGTGTACGTGGTTCTACGACGCTCCGGCGCGGCGGGGACCGGGAGCCGGGTCAGAGTCGCTGGCGGTACTCCGCGAGCGCCTCGCGCACCCGGTCGTCGTCGCGGTCGGCGACGGGGAGCAGCAGCTCGGCGACGACGTCGGTGAGCTCGGCGATGCGGCGGTTCAGCTGCCGGTTCTCCTGCACCTCCGCCTCGAGCGCGGTGATCCGGGCACGCAGGCCGACGTGGTGGCGCCGGACCCGGCGGTAGCGGTCGCGGGCGAGGTCCGCGCGGGCCCGGAGGGAGCCGGCGGCGTCCAGGGGTCTGGTCATCAGGGTGTCCTCTCGGGGAGCGGGTCGGCGGGCCGGTCTGGGGGCGGGGTACGGCGGGGCCACGCGACCCGCATCCGCACGACCGCGGGGTCGGGCTGGTCCCAGACGTCGGTGCCGGGACCGCGCTCCTCGAGCTCGACGACGCCGCCGGTGGCCTCGATCTCGCGTCGCACCAGGTCGGCGTCGAGGCGCCGGACCAGGACGCCGGGCGCCGGGTCGGGCAGCCGTCGTCCCGGCTCCGTGGCGCTGAACTCGACGAAGAGCCGGCCGCCGCTGCGGGTCCCCATCCGGGCCAGCACCCACAGGTTGGCCCGCGCGGCCGGCCCGAGGCAGCCGAGCAGCTGGCGGGCGTAGAGGTGGTGCGGCTCACGGGCGAGCTCGGCGCCGGTGACGAGCACGGTGCGCAGCTCGTCGAGGATCAGCGGCCGGACGTCGAGCGGCAGGCCGTCGCGTCGCGCCCGGCGGGTCAGCCGGCCGCGCGCCGCGCGCGAGAAGTCGAAGGCGCGCACGGCGTGCCCGCGGGAGGCGAACCACAGGGCGTCGCGGCCGGTGCCGGCGCCGAGGTCGGCGATCCCGGCGCGGCGCGGCACCTGGCCGGCCACCCAGCGGGCGAACGTCGAGCGGCGCCGCGGCACCCGGCGGGCCCCGGCGGCCTGGTGGAACTCGGTCCAGGCGGGCATCTCGGTGCGGAAGCCGCGCAGCCAGCCGTCGAGCCGGCGGACCCCGCCGACCGGGTCGGCGTACTTGAACGACGGGTCGGGGACGCGCCACCCCGGCCCGTAGACGAAGGCCAGCATCTCCTCGGGGCGCGCCGGCGCCGGGAACTCGACGCCGTGCAGCTCGATCGTCGACAGCGGCAGGATCGCGGAGTCCGGCAGCGACCCGCTGCGGTTGCCGAGCTGGTAGAAGACGCCGTCGACACGGAACGCGACGAAGACGTCGACGTGGCACTGCCTCCCGTCGCTGAGGGGCAGCAGCAGCTTGATGTCGCCGCCCGACATCCGCAGCAGGTTCCAGCCACGCTCGCGCATGACCCGCTCGATCCGGTACGACTCCAGCACGACCTCGGCCGGCGAGGCCCGGGTGCTGAGGTAGCAGACGTCGGTGTCGGAGTCGTGGGCGATCATCGCGCCGTCGCGCACCGCGCCGAGCAGGGCGCCGTAGTTGAGGTACGCCGCGACGCCGCACCCGTCGCGGAGGTCGGCGATGGCGCGTCGGGTGCCGGCGAGGATCTCGTCGCGGACGCCGGTGCCGGTCGCCGAGAACGCGCGGCACAGGTGGCCGACCTTGTCGACGGCCAGCGGCAGTCCCTGGGGGTCAACGACGGCGATCCGGCGCTCGTCGGGCGGGTCGCCGAGGCGCACCTCCTCGTCGAGCAGCACCCGTCGTCCGGACGGGTCGGCCACCCGGACGCGGGTCCGCCCCGTGAGGAACGGCCCCAGCACTGCCGGCCACCCGACGAGCACCCCGCCCCGCACCGCCCGGCCGTCGCGGACGGGCGTCGTCGCGAACACGTAGTGCCCGTCGAAGCTGACGACGAGGGCACCCTCGACGGCCTCCCGGACGACGATGCCGGCGTCGTCGGCGTGCGCGCCCGAGGCTGCCCTCGCGGGCGCCGGCGGGCTCGTCGTCGTCACGAGGCCGGCTTCGCGGCGGGCCGTGGCGCGGCGCCGCCGAGGATCAGCGCGCGCAGCTGGGTGCTGGAGGTGTGGGCGGTGTAGGGGATGTAGCGGACCTCCACGCCGAGCGGCGCCATCCGGCGCTCGAGGTCGAGGCCCCGGGGGCTCCCCCGCCAGTCGTCGCCCTTGAAGACCCGGTGGAAGCCGACCTCGCGCCAGGCGTCCTCGCGGTCGAGGGTGGTCTCGGCGTAGGTCGCGTCCACGATCGCGAGGCTGTCGACGATCTCGATCCGCTCACCGAGCGGCACGAAGGGCCGCACGCCCTTCGCCCGCTCGCACACGTCGTCCGAGACGACACCGGCCACCAGGACGTCGCACGCGGCGCGGGCCTGGCGCAGCACGTTGAGGTGACCCACGTGGAAGAGGTCGAAGACGCCCGGCACGTAGCCGATCGTGGGTCCCACGGCCATGACGATGCCTTCCGGTCTTTGTTGGGTTGTTTACTCTACTTTACGAAGCGGCCACCGACAGCAGGTACCTGCCCTCCGGCGGGTCGCACACTAGGCTCGCCCCGTGGACCTCCCCGTGATGCCACCCGTCCAGCCGATGCTCGCCAAGGCGGTCAACGGCGTGCCCGACCCCGCCAGGACCGTCGTGGGCGGCGTGAGCGGGCTCAGCTTCGAGCCGAAGTGGGACGGCTTCCGCTGCCTGGTGTTCAAGGACGGCGACGAGGTCGAGCTCACCAGCCGCAACACCAAGCCGCTGACCCGCTACTTCCCCGAGCTCGTGGTCGCCGCTCGCGAGCAGCTGCCCGACCGGTGCGTGCTCGACGGGGAGGTGTTCGTGGCGCTGTCCCAGGAGGACGGCAGGGACCGCCTCGAGTTCGAGGTGCTCCAGGAGCGGATCCACCCCGCCGCCTCCCGGGTGACGATGCTGTCGGAGAAGACGCCGGCCAGCTTCGTGGCCTTCGACCTGCTCGCCCTGGGCGACACGTCGTACCTCGACCGCCCGTTCGTCGAGCGGCGGGCCGCCCTCGTGGCGGCGCTCGCCGGGCTCGACGACCAGCACGGTCCGTGTCACCTGACCCGCACCACCGACGACCCGGCGGTGGCCGAGGAGTGGTTCCACCAGTTCGAGGGAGCCGGGCTCGACGGCGTGATCGCCAAGCCGCTCGGGGCGCCGTACACGCCCCACGGGCGCACCATGATGAAGATCAAGCACGAGCGCACCGCCGACGTCGTCGTCGCCGGCTACCGCGAGCACAAGACGAGCACGCCCGAGAAGCCGCTGCTCGGCAGCCTCCTGCTCGGGCTGCACACCGAGGACGGGCTGCAGCACGTCGGCGTCAGCGCCAGCTTCACCGCGGCCCGGCGCGCCGAGCTGATCGAGGAGCTCCAGCCGCTGGTCTGCCCCATCCAGGAGCACCCCTGGGGCCGCTGGCAGGAGTTCCTGACGGCCAACCCCGACCGCGTGCCGGGGACCCAGAGCCGGTGGAGCCAGGGCAAGGACCTGTCCTTCGTGCCGCTTCGTCCCGAGCGGGTCCTCGAGGTGAAGTACGACGCCATGGAGGGCCGCCGCTTCCGGCACACGGCACACTTCAAGCGCTGGCGACCCGACCGGGAGCCCGAGTCCTGCGGTTACGAGCAGCTCGAGCAGCCGGTGAGCTACGACCTGGCCAGCGTCCTGTCGGCCGGGGTTCCGTCCGGAGGAGAGTGAAGATGGCCGACTACGACGTGGTCCTGCTGGTGGAGCAGGCCCTGTCCACCCTCGACGCACGACAGGTGCGTTCGCTGCACGAGGGTCTGGAGGACCCCGTGACCTACCACGTGCTGCTGCCGCTCGACGACGCCGCGGCGCGGGTCGAGGCCTCCCTCGGGTCGCTGTCGGGCAGCGAGCTGCTCGCCACCCGCGGGATGCCGATGAGCGACCTCGACGTCGACGCCGTCCGCGACGACTGCCGCGAGCGGTCCACCGCCGACCTCACCGCCACCGTCGCCGCGCTCGAGGGCGCCGGCGCGACGGTCGCGTCGAGCTCCCTCGTCACCGGCTCACCGGTCGACGAGCTGGTCGCCAAGGTCAAGGAGGTCGACGGTCGCGAGACGATCATCCTGACCCGGTCGCACGTCGTGGCCGAGCTGTTCCGCCTCGACTGGGCATCGAAGGCGCGCCGCGACCTCGACATCCCGGTGCTGCACCTCCTCGAGCACGAGAGCTTCGACGAGCAGGCCGCCGGGCCGGACGGCATCGGCGGGGCGTAGGCCGCGGCGCACTAGGGTCGCGGGCGTGAAGTTCCGTCGCCGCTCCGAGGCACCCGAGCCGGCGGCGACGCCGCTCGCCGCGCCCGACGCGCCCGCAGCACCGGGCGACCGGGTGCCGGCGGCGTTCGCCGGCGTCCTCGACGGGCGCCGGCTGTGGGTGGCCGTCGAGGACGGGCCCGACGTCGCCCCCGGCACGTTCGGGCTGCGTGAGGCCGCCACCGGCGACGTCGTCGCGCCGCCGGACGACGACGCCGGCGACCATCCCGGCTACCTCGCCGCGCGCCTCGACCTCACCGCGCTGCCCGACGGCCCCGGCACCTACGACGTGGTCCTGCTGCCGGCCGGCTCCGGCGGGCCCAGGCCCCTCTGGACGCCGCCGTTGCCCGCCCGGCGCACACCGCCCGCGCCCGACGGCCGCAGCCGGTTCGTCCTGGCCCGCGCCGACGACGGCACGCTGCGGGTGCGTCGCGAACCGGTGCCCGCTGCGGCAAGGCTCGACGTCGTGAGGGTCGGCGGGGAGAGCGGGGCGGACGTCGTCCTGCGGCTCTCCGGTCCCGCCGGTCCCGGCGCGGCGCTCCGGCTGGTCACCGACGACGAGGTCGAGCTGGCGACGTGGCCGGTCCGCGACGGCACCGTCGTCCTCGACCCCGACGCGAGCGAGGCGCTGCGCGGCGTCGCGCCCCAGGTCGCGCGGCTGCTGCTCGACGACCTGCCGGTGCGACGCCGCGACCACGACCTGGCCGACCCGGCCCGCGCCGTCCCGCTCCCCGAGGTGGGCAGGCTGCGGTTGCGCTGGTCGCCGCCCGGGCTGCTGCAGGCGCGGGTCCTCGACGAGCAGCAGGAGGGCGGCGCATGAGGATCGGCTACCTCGTCTTCAACGTCGACGGCATGGGGGGCACCAGCCGCTCGGCGATCACCCAGGCCAACGCGCTGGCGGCCGACCACGACGTCCGGATCCTCAGCGTGACCCGCACCGAGGAGCAGTCGCACTACGCGATCGACCGACGGGTCGCCGTGGACCGGCTCGTCGACGTCCGCGACCCGGCCCGTCCGGCGTACGACGGCCTGCCCGAGCGGGCCGCGGCGGCGCTGCACGCCCGCGAGTCCGCCCTCGTGCCCGCCCGTTGGGACGCCCAGTTCACCGCGCTGTGCGACGTCGCCCTCGAGGCAGCGCTGCCGGACCTCGACGTCGACGTCCTCGTCACCGTCACCCCCGGTCTCCTCGTCGCCGGCCTCGAGCTGGCTCCTGGCCGGACGGTCGTGGTGCACCAGGAGCACCGCTCGAGCAGCGCCCGCACCGGCGGCCTCGAGCCGCTGCTCGCCCACGCTCCCCGGGCCGACGTCGTCTCGCTGCTCACCCCGGGCCTCGAGGCGTGGCTGCACGACCAGCTCGGCGGACTCGCGCCGACCACGGTCGTCGTCCCGAACCCGCTCCCCCTCGGCTTCACCCCACGTTCGACCCTGGACTCGCGGCTGATCACCACCGCCGGCCGCCTGGTCGGCGAGAAGCAGTTCGGTCGGCTGGTGGAGGCCTTCGCCCTGGTCGCCGACGACCTGCCCGGGTGGCGGTTGCGCTTGTGCGGCGAGGGTCCGCAGCGGGTCGAGCTGCTGCGCCAGGTCCGCAAGTGGAACCTGTGGGACCGCGTCGAGCTGCCCGGCACCGTCACCGACATGGCGGCCGAGTGGGCGAAGGCCTCCGTCGTCGCGCTGTCGTCGAAGGCCGAGGGCTACCCGCTGGTGCTGCAGGAGGCGATGGCGGCCGGGGTGCCGGCGGTGAGCTTCGACTGTCCGTCGGGGCCTCGCGAGATCATCGACCACGACGTCAACGGGCTCCTGGTGGCGCCGCAGTCGGTCAACGGGCTGGCCAGCGCGCTGCGGCGGATCGCCGGCGACGACGACCTGCGCCGGCGGCTCGGCCGCGGCGCCCTCGAGACCGCCCGGCAGTGGGACGCCGCCGCCGTGGCCGAGCGCTGGGTCGGGATCTTCTCCGCTGCCCGCGCCGCCCGCGGCGGCCAGGGGCGGCTGACCGCGCGCGCCCACGCACCCGCACCACCGGCGGTGGTCGACCCCACCGCCGGCCTCGACGTCGGCGGGCTCACCCCCGCGAAGGCCCGCCACGCCGCCCTGGCCTGGGCCGTCGACGCCGCCCGGTCGGCGACCGACGCCTGGCTGGTCGTGCCGGCCCACGAGCGCCCGGCGCCGACGGTCGTCGTGCCGATGACCGCGCGCACCGCCGTCCTGGAGGCGCTGGCCCGGCCGGGGTGGCCGGCGTACCTCTGCCTGCGCGATCCGGCCGCCCACGGCTGGCCGGAGCGCCGCGGCGTTGTCGACGTCCTCGCCGGCGACCTGCGCTCCGGGATGACGTCGTCGGTGTGGCTCGAGCCGTGGCCCGAGGTCGACGGTCGGAGCACCGTGCTGACGACCGGTCCGTCGACGGGGTGCGGCGTCGAGATCCAGTTCTGGGAGTCCGCCCCCGACGGCGGGCTGGTGTCACCGCGCCGCGGCCCCTACGCCGACTGGCTCCCGGACCGGCCCGAGACCGTCGACGCCGAGGTCGACGGGGTCGCCGTCCGCACGCTGCCGCTGATGCTGGCGCCCACCGCCACCGAGGCGACGTTCCCGGTCGACGTCGTCTACACCTGGGTCGACGGCAACGACGCCGCCTGGGACGACGCCCGCCGGGCGCGGCTGGCCGGTCTCACCGGGACCGCGCAGACGCGCGAGGCGAGTGGTCGCGCCCGCTTCGTCGACCGCGGTGAGCTGCGCTACTCGATGCGCAGCCTGCACCTGTTCGCCCCGTGGGTGCGGCGCATCCACCTCGTCACCGCGGGGCAGGTGCCGCCGTGGCTCGACGTCGACCACCCGGCCGTCCACCTCGTCGACCACCGCGACCTGCTGCCCGCGGAGGCGCTGCCGACGTTCAACTCCCACGCGATCGAGTCGGTCCTGCACCGCATCGACGGCCTGGCCGAGCACTTCGTCTACCTCAACGACGACATGCTGTTCGGTCGGCCGGTGCGACCCGAGACGTTCTTCAGCCCGGCGGGCCTCACCTCGGTCTTCCTGTCCACCCTGGCGGTCGGGCTGACCGACGCGCCCGGCGCCGCGCCGTTCGCCAAGGCCGCGTGGAACAACCGTGCCCTGCTGCAGGAGGCGTTCGGTGCCGTCGCCACCCACCACCTGGCCCACGCGCCGTACGCCCACCGGGTCTCGGTGCTCGGCGAGCTCGCGGCGCGCTTCCCGGACGCGCTGGCCGCGACGACCCGGTCGCCGTTCCGGAGCGACACCGACGTGTCGACGCTCAGCTCGCTGGCCCAGCACTACGGGCTGCTCACCGGGACGGCGTACGTCGGCGACCTCGAGGCGCACCCGCTGACCTTCGTCAACCTCAGCAACAGCGGCGTCGACCGGCTGTTGCGCCAGGCCCTCGACCGGCAGCAGGACTTCCTCTGCCTCGGCGACCACCACGACCACGCGCTGGGGGCGGACTCGCTCGACCGCGCGCTCGCGGCGTTCTTCGAGCGCTACTACCCGGTGCGCGCACCGTGGGAGCGCGAGGACCTCTAGCGGAGCCAGCCGCGGCGCTTCGGGGCGGCCTCGAGCTGCTCGACCCGCGCCTCGAGCTCGGCGATCCGCTCGTCCTTCGCCGCGATGCGGTCCTTGAGCTTCTTGCGCGCCGCGGCCACCTGGGAGGTCGCCTCGTCGGAGGCGATGGCGGCCGAGGTGACGTAGAGGTCGGCGTACTCCGTGGCGAGCGCGTCGAGCTCGGCCGTCGCCGCGGCGTCGTCCGGGGTGGCGACGAGGACGTTCGCGGCGGTCCAGGTGCGCTCGGCCAGGTCCCGCAGGGCGGCCGGGACCGTGAGGCCGTCCCACGCGTCGGAGGAGCGGTTCAGCGAGGAGGTGATGAAGTCGTCGACGTCGTGCGGCGGGGCCAGGTCGCCCGGATCGACGTCGACCTGCGCGCAGGCGCGCGACATCGCGGTGCGCCAGTCGCCGATCAGGTCGTAGTACGGGACGAACGCGCGGGGGTTGTCGCGGGTGGCGCGCTCGGTCACGAACACCGAGTTCATCCAGGCGGCGACGTTGGTGGTCTCGCGCTGCAGCCGGGCGTCGTCGGACATGCCGGTGAGGTAGGCGGAGTCGCGGGAGCGGACGACCTGCGTGGGGTGGCGCAGCATCGTGAGGCTCGCGAGCTCAGCACCGGTGGCCGCCACGACCCGCTGCCACAGCGGGTAGACCCAATAGGCGCGGGTCTCCTTGATGACCACGACGTCGCCGTCCGCGCGCTGGGCGAGCTCGTCGGCCAGCCAGGCGCGCAGCGTCTCCTCGCGCTCCGGCGTGAGGTCGGCCATCGCGATGTCGCCGGCCAGGGGGCGGCTGTCGATGGTGCGGACCGGGATGCCGTTGAGCCAGAACTTGTGGAAGTCCGCGACCCACAGCGGCTCGTAGTAGCCGCGCGGGTTGCGCTCGTCGGCCTCGACCTCGGGCTGCGGCACGTGGAACCCGAACCGCTTCAGGGTGCCCGCGACGCTGCTGGTGCCGCTGCGACCCGAACCGGTGACGATCAGGACCTTCTTCACGCTGGCGAGGCTACCGGTCCTCCTCGGCCGAGCAGCGAGTTGGGCTCGAAGACCGGACGGCGGTCGGCCTGCTCCGCCGTCGGACGGACGAACTCGAAGCCGGACGTCGTCACGACGGCCCAGCCGCGGCCGTCGGGGTCGACGTCGTCCTGGCCGAGCAGGGGCCCGGACGCGCCAGCCAGCCAGCCGAGCAGGTGCTCGGCGCAGCCGACGTGCAACGGGGCGGCGTGGAACGCGTTGCGGCCGCGCTCGCGCTCGGTGCCGACGAACGCGACCGGGCGACCCAGCGGCGCGCCGCAGACCCCGCACACCCGGCTGAGGGCGCACTGGGTGACGCGGCGGCCGTCCAGCCGGCGGATCGTCGGCGCCGAGCCGTCGCGCGGCCCGCCCCACTGGTCGGTCCCGCACATGAACGGCACCGGGACGCCGAGCTCGGCGTCGGTCGGGAGGTCGACGAGGTCGCGGGGGGCGGCGTCCACGTCAGGACCCGTCCCGCCCGGCGCGGGTGCGCGACCAGCGCCCGAGCTCGCGCACCCGGGAGGGCCGCTCGGCGTCGCTGCGGCGGCCGCGGGGCAGCTCGGCCCTCGGCGGGGCGTCGCCGCCGACGGCGTACGCCCGGTCCTCCTGGGTCCAGCCGTTCGGCACCGACAGCTTGATGATGGTGCGCAGCGCCTGGCCGTACTGCTGGTGAAGCGGGCCGGTGGTGTACGGGATGCCGTACTTGTCGCACAGCTCGCGCACGCGCACCGAGATCTCGGCGTACCGGTTGCTCGGCAGGTCGGGGAAGAGGTGGTGCTCGATCTGGAAGCCGAGGTTGCCCGACAGGATGTGCAGCAGCGGGCCGCCCCGGAAGTTGGCGGCACCGAGGATCTGGCGCAGGTACCACTCGGCGCGCGTCTCGTCCTCGATCTCGTCCTCGGTGAAGTGCAGCGCGCCGTCGGGGAAGTGTCCGCAGAAGATGATCACGTACGACCACAGGTTGCGGGTCACGTTGGCCGTGGCGTTGGCGGCCAGAGTCTGCTTCCACCGCGGGCCCGAGAGCGCCGGGTAGACGACGTAGTCCTTGAGGATCTGGTTGCGGCCCTTGCGCACGATCTGGCGCAGCTGCCGCTTCATCTCCTTCGGGTCCTTCTCGAGCTTGCGGATCCGCTCGATGTCGAGGTCGTGCAGCGCCACGCCCCACTGGAACAGCGTCGCGAGGAGCGCGTTGTAGACCGGCTGGCCGAGGTTGAACGGCGACCACTTCTGCTCGCGCGCCATCCGGAGGATGCCGTAGCCGATGTCGTTGTCGTGGCCGAGCACGTTGGTGAACTGGTGGTGGATGTAGTTGTGGCTGTGCTTCCACTGCTCGGCGGGCTGCGCGGTGTCCCACTCCCAGGTCGAGGAGTGGATCTCGGGGTCGTTCATCCAGTCCCACTGGCCGTGCATGACGTTGTGGCCGATCTCCATGTTCTCGAGGATCTTGGCCAGCGCGAGCGCCGACGTGCCCGCGACCCACGAGGCCCGGCGGGTCGTCGAGGCGTGCAACCCGAGCAGGAGGCTGATCCGGCCGGCGGCGGCGAGCCCGCGCTGGACCCGGATCATCCGGTTGATGTAGGCGGCGTCGTCGTCGCCGCGGGACTCCTCGACCTCGGCACGGATCGCGTCGAGCTCGCGGCCGAGCTGCTCGACCTCGTCGTCGGTGAGGTGCATGTACTGCTGGACGTCGGCGATGGCCACGGTTCCTCCGGCGGGTTGTCGGTGTCGGCTGGTGGTGGGGTCGGTCTGGGGTCGGTCTGGGGTCGGTCTGGGGATCAGATGTCGAGGACGCAGTCGCCGGCAGGCGCCGTGATGCACGTCTGGACGGCCTCGTTGGGCTGGTTGTACTCGTCGCCGTTGCGCAGGTCGCGGACCGTGCCGGACACGAGCGTGAGGGTGCAGGTGTGGCAGACGCCCATCCGGCAGCCGTAGGGCATCCCGACGCCGGCCTGCTCGCCGGCCTCGAGCACGGTGGTCGCACCGTCGACGTCGATCTCCTTGCCCGAGTTCTGGAACCGGATCGTGCCGCCCTCGCCGCCCTCGCCCCCGAGGTCGAGCGAGAACCGCTCGAGGTGGAGGTGGTCGGCGAGGTCCTGCTCGTCGTAGTGGGCGGTGACGGCGTCGAGCATGGGGGCCGGGCCGCAGGCGTAGGTCTCCCGCTCGCGCCAGTCCGGGCAGACGCTGTCGAGGTCGGCGGGGTCGAGGATCCCGTCGACGTCGGTGTGCTGCGGGACGAACGTCAGCGCGTCGTGGCGCTCGTGGAGCGCGGCGAGCTCGTCACGGAAGATCATCCGGCCCTCGGTCGGCGAGGAGTAGTGCAGGACGACGTCCGGCATCGTCCCGCGGCGGTCCAGGGTGCGGATCATCGAGATGACGGGGGTGATCCCGCTGCCGCCGACGAGGAAGAGCAGCTTCCGCGGCGGCGGGTCGGGGAGCACGAAGTCGCCCTGCGGCATCGCGAGCCGGACGATCGTGCCGGGCTCGAGGCCCCGCACCAGGTGCTCGGAGAGGAACCCCTCCGGCATCGCCCGCACGGTGATCGCGAGGTGGCGGCCGTCGCGTCGCGGGGGCGAGCTGATCGAGTACGAGCGCCAGTGCCACTTGCCCCGGACCTGCAGCCCGATCCCGACGTACTGTCCGGGACGGTGCTGGTAGCGCCACCCCCAGCCCGGGCGGATGACGAGCGTCGCGGCGTCCTCGGTCTCGGGCACGACCTTCTCGACGCGCCCGCGCAGCTCGCGGGAGCTCCACAGCGGGTTGAGGAGGGTGAGGTAGTCGTCGGGCAGCAACGGGGTGGTGAGCTTGTCCGCGGCGCGGCGGACCTTCTCCCAGGAGAGCCGTTGGTCCGGCGGGTCGGTGGTGCTGGTCATCGCACTGAGTGAACACCTGTCTACTGAAATGGTCAATGCCCTCCCCGGGGTGAGGCGCCCCACACCGAGATGACCACGAACCGTCCACAGGGCGTCGCTGACCTCCGCCGTCCACAGGCTTCCCGGCAGCGGTCGCGGCGCCGTCCCGGGCCGCCCTACCGTCGCCGACATGACCGACCCGACCGTCGCCGATCTCGCGTCCTGGGCAGCCGCCCTGGCCGGTCTCGACGCGCCCGGCGAGGGCATGGACAGCTCGCAGGACGCTGTGCGGGTCGACCTGCTCCGCGGGCTCGAGCAGCTCAAGGGCGCCGTCGACGCAGCCCAGCACCGCGTGGCCCACGCCTTCGAGGAGTCACAGCGCGAGGAGCAGCGGCGCGCCGGCGTACCGGCGCAGAAGGTCGGCGAGGGCATCGCGCTCCAGGTCGCCCTCGCGCTGCGCGAGAGCCACCAGCGCGCCGCCCGTCTGCTGGGCACCGCCCGGATGCTGTGCACCGAGATGCCGCAGACCCTGGCGGCGCTGTCCGAGGGCCGGATCGACGAGTGGCGCGCGATGCTGCTCGTCCGTGAGACCGCGTGCCTCAGCGAGGAGCACCGCCGCACGATCGACGAGAAGGTCGCGGGCGGCGACGACGTCGAGCGGCTCGGCACCAAGCACCTGATCTCGGCCGCTCACCACCTCGCTGCCCGTCTCGACTCTGCCGGCGTCGCCGAGCGCCAGCGTCTCGCCGAGCGTGACCGCCGGGTGACCATCCGACCGGCGCCCGACACGATGTCCTACGTCACGGCCCTCGTGCCCGTCGCCGACGGCGTGGCCATGTACGCCGCGCTCAAGCGCCACGCCGACGCCGCGGCCGCCGCCGGCGACGAACGCGGTCGGGGGCAGGTCATGGCCGACACCGCGGTCGAGCTCGTCACCGGCCGCTCGACCGACGTCCCGCCGCCGGTCGACCTGCACCTGATCATGACCGACCGCGCGCTCCTGGCCGGCGACGACGAGCCCGCCCACCTGCCGGGCTACGGGGTGGTTCCCGCCGAGTGGGCGCGCGACCTGGTGGGGCGGGCGGCGTCCGCCGCGACAGCCTGGGTGCGCCGTCTCTACGTGATGCCGGGCGGACGATCGCTGATGGCCATGGACTCGCGTCGCCGCACGGTGCCAGCCGGTCTCGCCGAGTTCATCGCGGCCCGCGACCTCCTGTGCCGCACTCCCTGGTGCGGTGCACCCGTTCGCCACGTCGATCACATCCGGCCCCACCGAGACACCGGCACGACGCAGGCCTACGACCTCCAAGCCCTCTGCGAGCGGTGCAACCACGCCAAGGAAGCGCTCGGCTGGTCGTCCCGACCACGCCCCGGACCGGTCCACGCCACCGAGATCACCACACCGACCGGGCACACCTACCTGTCGTTCGCACCACTCCTGCCCGGGGACGACGAGGCCGCCTGACACTGCGGGCGGGCCTCGTCGACCAGCGGTGGATCACGTGTCGACCCGGTTCCCGTCCTCGTCCCAGTGCTCAGCGACCTTCTTGCTGGGCTGCACCCGGGGCGGCTCGCCGGGCATCTTGGGGTAGTCCGGCGGGTAGTTGAGCTCGACCGCGCCCTGCTCCTCCCACAGGTCGAGCAGGGGTTGCAACGAGTACGCCGCGTCGTCGATCGTCGCCCACGCGTCACCGTCGGTGTGCCGGTCGGGGACGGTGAAGAGGTTCAGCTCGCGCGGGTCCCTCAGGTCGCGCAGCTCGGCCCAGGTGAGCGGAGTCGACACCGGCGCCCCGAGCTGCGGCCGCAGCGAGTACGCCGAGGCGATCGTCCGGTCCCTGTTGTTCTGGTTGTAGTCCACGAAGATGCGCTCGCCGCGCTCCTCCTTCCACCAGTCGACCGTGACCCCGTCGTCGCGGCGGGCCAGCTCCCGGCCGAGACCGATGGCGGCGTGTCGAACGTCGACGAACTCCCACCGCGGCTCGATGCGGACGAAGATGTGCACACCCCGGTTGCCGCTGGTCTTCGGGAACCCGACCAGCCCCAGCTCGCGCAGCAGCTCGTCGGCCACGCCGGCCACGCGGACGGCGTCGGCGAAGGTGGTCCCGGGCTGCGGGTCGAGGTCGATGCGCAGCTCGTCGGGACGGTCGACGTCGTCCCGGCGAACCGGCCACGGGTGGAAGGTCAGGGTGCCCATGTGCGCACACCACACCGGCACCGCGATCTCGGTCGGGCAGACCTCGTCGGCGGTCCGACCGCTCGGGAAGGTGATCCGGACCGTCTCCAGGTAGTCGGGAGCACCCTTCGGCACCCGTTTCTGGTAGAAGGCGTCGGCGTCCTTGTCCTGCGGACCGGTGGCCAGCTTCATGCCCTCGCGAAACCCCGAGGTCCACCGCTCCAGCGCCGTCGGGCGATCCCGCAGGGCACGCATCAAGCCGTCCTCGACGCCGGCGAAGTACTGCGCCACCATCAGCTTGGTGACCTCCGGCGTGCGGTCGGTGGCCTCGTAGATCACACGGTCCGGGCTCGAGACGCGCACGGCACGGCCGCCCGCCTCCACCTCCGCGGCTGGGGTCTTCGCCATGACGCGAACCCTAGACCGCCGAGGCTCCTACCCCGGGCCCGTACGCTGGAGACATGGCCTACGACGTGCAGAAGACCGACGAGGAGTGGCGGGCGGAGCTCTCGAAGGAGGAGTACCAGGTGCTGCGCAAGGCGGGCACCGAGCGCGCCTTCACCGGCGAGTACACCGACACCGAGACGACCGGCATCTACCGGTGCAAGGCCTGCCAGGCCAAGCTCTTCGAGTCCGACACCAAGTTCCACTCGGGGTGCGGGTGGCCGAGCTTCTACCAGCCGATCAGCGACACGATCGAGTACATCGAGGACGTCTCCCACGGCATGAAGCGCGTCGAGGTCCGCTGCGCAGGCTGCGGCTCCCACCTCGGGCACGTCTTCCCCGACGGCTACGGGACTCCGACCGGCGATCGCTACTGCATCAACTCGATCAGCCTGACGCTGGAGCCCGTCGAGCCCTCTTAGCCGAGCGCCGGCGCGGCAGGCCGGCCAGGTCAGACGTCGACCAGAGCTCCGGTGACCCGGACGAGGCCGGCACCGTACTCCTGGTCGACCCACGCCTGGATGGACCCGTCGTCGTACACGACCCCGAGATCGACGACGTCGTCGCCGCTGCCGCTGCTCGTCATCCCGGGCAGCTCTCCCACCTGCCGCTGCACCCGGGCCAGGTCGGCCTGCGTGTGGCTCGCCTCGCCGAGGCACAGCCCGCCGCCCCAGACCTCGCGGATCGCCGCCTCGGCCGCTTGCGGGTCCGACGTCACCGACACGTTGACGATCGTCGGGACCGGGCCTCGAATCGGCGGACCCTGAACCATCTCCTCCGGGGTGCGTGGGTCGAGGGACAGGTCGACGAACGAGCTGGCGTAGTCCTCGAGTCGCCGTGCCACCCGGAACGCGTTGTCGACGTCGCGCTCCGTCGCCAGGGAGGGGTCGACCACCCATCCGCCGTCGGGCTCCGGACAGGGCGTCGCGAAGGGGTCGCGCTCCTCGACGGGGTCGGGGACGTCGACCTCGTCGGCCGGCACGACCTCGACCGGCGTCACGTCGGTGCCATCGAAGGTGCCTACGACCACGAAGTCGCCCCACCGGGTCCCCGACACGTCCTCGAAGTCGCCCGCGTGGTCTGCCCAGTCCCAGCCGACCAGCCCCGGCCCGCCGCATTGGGGAGGCAACGACTGGGCGACGCCACCGAGGCAGAGCTCGGCGCCGTTGCCGTCGTCGAGCACGGTCACCGGCCACGTCGTCGTCACCTGCCCCGGAGCCGCCGGCACCGTCATAGGGCGGGTGACCTGCGCCGCGAGTCCGTCCGCCGTTCCGCCAGCCCCGTCGGTCGGCTCCCCCGCCGACTCCGTGCCGCACGCCGCCCACGACAGGAGTGCCGGACCGAGCACGGCCGCGGCGACGACTCGCCTGCTCACGCGTCCACCAACGCGCCGGTCACGACCACCACGCCGACGCCGTGGGCCTCGTCGACGTACCGCTGCAGGGTTCCGTCGTCGTAGACGACGTCGACGAGCACGTGACCCTCACCGTCGGCGTAGGCACCCTGGGCGCCCGGGAGCCAGGAACCCAGGTCGGTGGCGAGCGCCTCCGCCTCGGGCTGGCTGTAGTCCCGCGAGGGCTCGGGGAGCGGAGCCTGCTCCGGGGGCGCCGGGTCGTACAGCGCGCCCGGCACGGCCTCGGTGACGGTGAACGCGGTCCCGTCCCAGGTGCCGGTGACGGCGTAGGTGCCCCAGCGGACGTCGCCCTGCTCGTCGAACGTGCCGCGCTGCTTGGACCAGTCCCAGTTCGAGATCGTCGGCCCGCCGCACTGCGGCGGGTACGACTCCGCGACCGGCCCCAGGCAGAGCTCGGCCCCGGCGCCGGTGTCCATGACGGTCGCCAGCGACCGCGAGCGCACCGGACCGGCGGCCGCCGGCGTCGCGGCCGGCCGCGGTGCCGTCGCCCCGCCGCCGGCAGCCCCGCCGCCGGCTCGGTCAGCAGCCGTGGTCGGCCCGCCGTCGTCGCCGCAGGCGGTGAGCGCCAGCACCAGGGCAGCAAGCGCGAGGATCGTCTTCATGCTGGTACGACGTGCGCCGCGGACGCCGGGTTCCCTACCTGTCAGGGGAGCCGGTCGAGCAGGTCCGGGACCGTGGTGAGCGACCCCGTGTAGAACGGGGTCTCCTCGCGGACGTGCCGGCGCGCGCGACTGGCCCGCAGGTCGCGCATCAGGTCGACGATCCGGAAGAGGTCGTCGGCCTCGAAGGCCAGCATCCACTCGTAGTCGCCCAGGCCGAACGAGGAGACCGTGTTGGCGCGCACGTCGGGGTAGGGCCGGGCCTGCATCCCGTGCTCCTTGAGCATGTCGCGGCGCTCCTCCTCGGGCAGGAGGTACCACTCGTAGGAACGCACGAACGGGTAGACGCACACGTGCGCGCGCACCCGCTCGTCGTCGAGGAACGCCGGCACGTGGCTCTTGTTGAACTCGGCGGGGCGGTGCAGGGCCATCTGCGACCAAACCGGCGCGAGCCGACGTCCGAACGCCGTGCGGCGCAGCCGGTGGTAGGCCGCCTGCAGGTCCTCGGAGCGGTTGGCGTGGGTCCACACCATCACGTCGGCGTCGGCGCGCAGGCCGCTGACGTCGTACACGCCGCGGACGACGACGTCCTGCTCGCCGAGCTCGGCGAAGAGCTTCTCGACCTCGGCCGCCTCGGCGGCCCGGTCCGCGCCGTCGTCACCGTCGCCGAGCACGTCGGCGAGCCGGAAGACCGACCACATCGTGTAGCGGATCGAGTCGTTGATCTCGCGCAGGCGGGCGGCGTTGGTCTGGCTGTCGCTCATGGCTCCATTGTGCCGCGTCAGCCCTGGGCGTCGGCGGCCAGGACGTCCCGCGCCGCACGGTGGCCCGACGCGATGCACCCCGCGATGCCCACGCCGTCGTAGGCGGCGCCGCACACGGCCAGCCCCGGCACGCCGGCGACGTCGGCGCGGACCCGCTCCACCCGGGCCAGGTGCCCGACGTCGTACTGCGGCAGCCCGCCGCCCCACCGCTGCACGTGGGTGGCCAGCGGGGGCGACGCCAGGCCCGTCCCGTCGCGCAGGTCGGCGAGCGAGGAGGCGACGAGATCGTCGTCGCTGCGCTGGAGGGTGCGCTCCTCCCCCACCCGACCGATCGACGTCCGCAGGAGGGTGACGTCGGCGTCGAGCCCCCACTTGGTGCTGGAGAACGTCGAGGCCTTGATCCGGCGACCGTCGACCGGCGGCACGAGGAACCCCGACGCCTCCCGCACGACGTCCGGGACGGCGGCGGGGTCGAACGCGAGGGTGACCACGACGACCGAGGCGTACTCGAACGCCGCGAGCTCGGCGGCGGCGGCCGGGGCGAGGTCGCCGAGCAGCCGCGCGGCGGGAGCCGCGGGGACGGCGACCACGACGCCGTCCGCCTGCTCGCCGGCCACCGTGAACCCGCCGGACGACCGCACCAGCGCGCGGACCGTGACACCGGTGCGGACGTCGAGCCCCGCCGCGAGCCGGTCGACGAGGCCGGACATCCCGCCCCGCAGGCCGGCGAAGACGGGGGTGCCCGGGTCCGGCGGGATCGCGAGCGGCCCCTGCCGCAGGTCCAGCAGGGCGGGCGCCGCCGCCGCGGCCGAGATCCGCCGCGCGTGCCCGGCGTAGACCCCGCCGAGCAGCGGCTCGACCAGCCGGTCGACGACCTCGTCGCCGTACCGCCCGCCGACGAGGTCGCCCACGGACACGTCCCCGGACTGGACGCCGGTCAGCTCGCCCACCCCCTGGCGCGCGCGGGCGAGACCGCTGGCCGAGAGGATGCCGGCAGCGGCCAGGTCGTCGAGGTCGAGGGGGGCTCCGAGGAGCGTGCGGGGCAGCCGGCGCAGGGCGCCGCGGGTCCAGATCCGCGACGAGGCGACGCTCGGGTGGACGATGTCGAGGTCGAGCGCGCCGGCGAGGGTGACGCCCTCGGGGCGCCGGTTGACCATCGCCTCGGCGCCGACGTCGACGGGGACGCCGGCGACGCTCTCGCGGCGGATCTTGCCGCCCGCACGGTCGCTCGCCTCGAGGACGACGACGTCGTGACCGTCGGCGACCAGGTCGTGCGCGGCGGTCAGCCCCGCGATCCCGGCTCCGACGACGACGATCCGCACGTACCGATGGTCTCAGATGGCGAGGCTGCCGAACGCGCTGCGGTGGAAGACCAGGGGCTGGGAGGTGTCGGCCGCCTCCACGGCGTGCAGGAGCAGCAGCACGATGGTGTGGTCACCGGCCTCCACCTCGCGGTAGATCGAGCAGTAGAACCTGGCCAGGCCCTCGTCGAGGGTGATCGCGCCGAGCGGGGTGGTCGTCGTCGGGATCCCGGTGAACCGCCGGTCGACCGGGCCGGCGAGCTGGCGGCAGACGGCGCCGTGCGCCTCGGCCAGGATGGTGACGCCGAGCCGCTCGGAGCGGCGCAGGTCGGGCCAGGTCCTCGAGGTGTTGGCGATCGAGAACTGCACCAGCGGCGGGTCCAGGCTCACCGACGTGAACGACGACGCCGCCAGCCCCACGGGCGCCCCGTCGACCTGCGCCGCGACCGCCACGACGCCGCTGGGGAAGACACCGAACGCCGCTCGCAGCGCATCGGGATCGATGTCCTGGTTGGTCGGCATCTGCAGAGCGCTCATGGTGTGGTGGCTCCTGTACGGGCGGAGAGCAGGGTGGAGACGATCGGTCGTGCGACCGCCAGCCAGTCCGCGTAGGCGGCCGGGTCGTCGTGGGCGGAGTCGAGCACGTAGTGCCCACGTACCGGCACCGTAGCGCCGATCTCGGTGAGCACGGGACGCAGTGTCAGCTCCGGCGCGAGCGCGTGGACCGGCCCTCCCCCGAGCATCAGCGGGATCGCGATGCCCCGCAGCCCGGTGCCGTACGAGGGCGCGAACCGGTCGAGGAAGAGCTTGAGCAACCCGGTGTACGTCGCCTTGTACGTCGGGCACGCGACGACGACCAGGTCGGCGGACGCCACCTCCGCGGCGAGCGCGGTGACGGCCTCGTCGGAGAAGTCGAGCAGACCCGGCCCGACGCTCGCCAGGTCGACGACGAGGTCGGGCTCCGCCCCGCCGAGCTCACGGGCGACGTAGGTCGCGGCCGCCAACGTGCGCGAGGCCGGCTTGGGGTTGCCGACGACGACGGCGGTGCGGATCCGGGCGGACGGGGAGAGGGTCACGAGGCGGCCTTCCTGGCCGCCCCGGACGGGGCGGCGGGGTGGTGGGCGGTGGTCACGAGGGGCTCCCAGCGGCCGCGGGCGGCGAGCTCGGGCAGGACGCCCTCGCCGAAGTGGTAGGCCTCCTCCAGGTGCGGGTAGCCGGACAGGACGAACTCGGTGATCCCGACGGCCGCGTACTGCTCGACCAGGTCCGCGACCTCGGCGTGGCTGCCGACCATCGCGGTCCCGGCACCGCCGCGCACCAGCCCGACACCGGCCCACAGGTTCGGGTGGATCTCCAGGCCGTCCTTGCTGCCGCCGTTGAGGGCCAGCATCCGCCGCTGCCCCTCCGACTCACTGCGCCGCAGACCGGACTGGACCCGCTCGATCTCCTCCGCCGAGATCGCCGCCAGCAACCGGTCCGCCTCGCCCCACGCCTCCGCGGAGGTGTCGCGCGCGATCGTGTGCAACCGGATCCCGAACCGGACCTCACGACCCTCGCCCGCCGCGAGCCCCCGGATCCACTCGACCTTCTCCGCCACCGCGGCCGGCGGCTCGCCCCAGGTGAGGTAGACGTCGGCATGCCGCGCAGCCACCAACCCGGCCGCCGGCGAGGACCCCCCGAAGTAGATCTCCGGCACCGGGTCCGGCACCTGCGCGAGGACCGCGTCCTCGACCCGGTAGTGCTCACCCTCGAAGTCGACCCTCTCCCCGGCCCACAACCGGGTCACGACCTCCAGGAACTCCCCGCACCGCGCGTAACGAGCGTCCTTGTCGAGGAAGTCACCGAACATCCGCTGCTCGTGACTCTCCCCACCGGTCACCACGTTCAACAACAACCGACCGCCCGTCAGGTTCTGGAACGTGCCCGCCATCTGCGCCGACAGGAACGGCGCCGTCAACCCCGGACGGAACGCCACCAGGAACTTCAACCGCTCCGAGACCTGGCTCAACATCGCCGTGGTCAACCAGGCGTCCTCGCACCACGCACCGGTCGGCGTCAACGCCGCCTCGAACCCCAGCTGCTCAGCACTGCGGGCCACCTGCCCCAGGTACGCCACGCTCGCGGGACGACCCGCCGCCCCCACCTCCACGCCGTGGCCACCACCGACCACCTGACGACCATCACCGCCGTTGGTGGGGAGGAACCAGTGGAACTTCAAGGTGCTCATGCCCGCTCCTTCGCGACCGTTTATGTACAGTGACTTTATCGGTTTAGGTGAACCGTGCAAGGCAGCCGCACCCACCGCACCGACGGAGATCGCGACAGGGTGGCAGGCGGCGCCTACCACCCGAGCCCGCCAGCCCACCCAGCCAACCCGCCCGTAGACCCAGCCAGGAGCGCCCGTGCGCATCGAGCAGCTCCAGTACCTCGCCGCCGTGACCCAGCACGGCTCGTTGCGCCGCGCGAGCGAGCGGCTGCACCTATCGCAGCCGGCCCTGAGCGAGGCGATCAGCAAGCTCGAGCGCGAGCTCGGGGTGACACTGCTCGACCGACGCCGCTCCGGCGCCCGGATCAGCCGCGACGGCCGCGAGCTGCTGCAGCACATGGTCGAGGTGCTCGAGGCCGTCGACCGCCTCAAGGTCGCCGCCGGCGACCGCAGCGCGCGCTCGCGGCAGGTGCGGCTGGGCACCGTGAACGCCGCCACGACGACCATGCTCGTCCCCGCGATCGCCCGGCTGCAGGCCGACCACCCCGAGACCAACCTCGAGCTGCTCACCCTCCAGCAGCCCGAGATCGACCAGGGCCTGCTGGAGGGCTCGCTCGACCTCGGCCTGGTCAACGTCCTCGGCGGCGACGACCCGCCGGTCGACCTGGTCGGCACCGACCTCGTGCACGGTCGCCCCGTCGTCGTCCTGCCCGCGGCGCACCCGCTCGCCGCCCGCTCCCACATCACCGTCGACGAGCTGCGCGAGGAGCGGTTCGTGGCGATGCGCGCGGGCTACCTGATGCACCGCTTCGCCCACCGCATCTTCGGGCCCTCGATGCCGGCCGGGTGGCACAGCACCGACGGCGCCGAGATGGGCAAGACACTGGTCGCCGAGGGCCTCGGCGTCACCCTGCTGCCCGACTACAGCGTCGTCGGGGACGCGATGGAGCGCGCGGGCCTGATCACCACCCGGCCGATCGCCGGCGACCAGACCGTCGTCACCCTCGTCCTGCGCCAGCGCAGCGCGGTCACGGTCTCGCCCCAGGTGCGGGCGCTGCGCGCCGCACTGGTCGAGGCGGCGCGGGAGTACGCCGGGTCGCAGGCGTCCTGAGCCCGGGGCCGGGCCGGCCCGCTGGCCGGCGCCGGCGTCAGAGCCGCGGGTCGACGAGCACCTTGGCGTGCCGGGTGCGCCCGGAGTCGAGCTCGTCCATCAGCGCGGCCAGGTCGGCGAGGCCGACGGTGCCGGTGTGCAGCCCCTCGACCCGCACCGACCCGTCGGCGATCGAGCGCATCGCGCCCAGGAAGTCCTCGTGGCGGTAGGCCAGCGACCCGATGACGGTCAGCTCGCGCACCTGCCAGTCGCCGTAGCTGACCCGGGAGTCGGTCATCGGGAAGCCGAGCAGCGACAGGACGCCGCCGCGGCGGACCAGCTCGGCCGACGGCTGCAGGAGCGCCGCCGCCCCGGTGCACTCGTACAGCACGTCGGCGCCGAGCCCGCCCGTGATCGCGAGGAGGTGCTCGCGGACGGCGTCGCCCGGCTCGAAGACCTCGGTGAAGCCGAGGTCGGTCGCCGCGTGGCGGCGCTCGGCGTTCGGCTCGATGACCACCAGCCGACCCGCCCCGGCGTGCCGCGCGTGCTGGGCGGCGAGCAGGCCGATCGGACCGGCGCCCTGCACGACGACGACCGCGCCGAGCGGCTGCCGGGTGCGCCGGACCGCGTGGAAGGTCACCGCGGTCGGCTCGACGAGCGCGGCCTGGACGTCGCTGAGCCCGTCGAGGACCGGCATGACACGCCGCGCAGCGACCACGAGCCCGGTCGCGAACCCGCCGTGGACGCCGGCGCCGGGCGAGACGCCGTTCGCCTCGGCGAAGGCGGTGTCGCAGTGCGCGGCGTGCCCCGCGACGCACATCGCGCAGGTGCCGCACGGCGGCCCCACGCAGGCGACGACACGGGTGCCGGGCGCGACGGTGTCGACGTCGTCGGCGCTGATCGCGGCGTGCGACAGGTTCATCTTCCTCGAGGTGCTGACCGCCGGCGGCTCCGCCGCGGCGCCCGACGAGCCGGCCGACCCCGACGAGTCCGTCGCGCCGCTGCCCGACCTCGAGACCATCCTCCGCGCCGCCGTCGAGGCCACCGCGCAGGAGGACGACTGGGCGCACCTCGGCTCGATCGGCAACCACCTGGCCAAGCGGCACGCGTCGTTCGACCCGCGCAACTACGGCTTCCCCAAGCTCATCTCGCTGGTCCGCGCGCAGACCTACCTCGACGTCGAGCAGGCCGGGGGCAACGTCACCCGGGTCCGCCTGAGGCCGGCCGCGCCGGGGCAGTCGGCCCAGCCGGCCCAGCCGGCCGCCAAGCGGGCCTCGGGGCGACGCCGCTCCTGAGGCTCAGTGCAGCGTGAGGTGTCCGCAGCCCGGGTCGGTGAGCTCGCCGGTGCGCGCGAACGCCGCCCACAGCCGTCGTACCGGCCGGCCGGCCGCCACCACGTCGTCCCAGTCGACCCCCTCGACCAGCGGGGAGCCGGCCCAGCCGTCGGGGTTCGGGAAGAGCAGCGCGAGGTCGATGGTGTGGGCGCCGGTCAGCCGGCTGCCGCGCGGCCCCCAGGAGATCGTGTAGCGCCCGCCCCGGCCACCCGACGCGCGATGACGGCGCAGCCACCGCACGGCGTCGCGGGTGTAGATCCGCCAGGTGAGGGCCCGCACGAGCGGCTCGACGAGCGCGCGGCCGACGACGGGGAGCCCGCCGAGCCGGGCGACCGCCGGCACCTCGGAGACGAAGAAGGCGGTCTCGCGGCTGTTGGTCCCGATGAGGACGTCGACGTCGGGGGCGACCGCCGCCCAGGCCGCCTCGACGTCGTCCTCGGCCGGCACCGGGGACCGGCCGTACTGGACCCCGAACGGCATCCCGCCCAGCAGCCCGAACGAGCGCGCCCGGTCGTTGACCCGCTCGTAGTGGCCCAGGACCTCCTCGGCCGGAGCGTCCTCGGGGATGGAGCCGGCCTCGGCGGCCATCGCCTCCGACATCGCCTCGCGCCCCCGGGTGATGCCGAGCGGGGCGCTCTGCACGATCGCACGGCGGAACAGCCCGGCCGCGCCGTCGGCCACCATCAGGTGCAGGACGGCGTCCGCGCCGGCCGACTCGCCGAACGCGGTGACGTTGCCGGGGTCGCCGCCGAAGCCGCGGACGTTGCGCCGCACCCAGCGCAGCGCCTCGACCTGGTCGAGCAGGCCGAGGTTGGCGGGGCGGTCGGCGTCACCGAGGAAGCCGAACAGGCCGAGCCGGTAGTTCACCGACACCACCACGACCCGCTCCTCGCGCACCAGCGTCGCCGGGTCGTGCATCGGGACGTCGCCGGCGCCGCTGACGTAGGACCCGCCGTGGAAGAACACCATCACCGGCAGGTCGTCGCCGGGGGCGGCGTCCTCCGGCAGGGTCACCGAGAGCGCCTGGCAGTGCTCGTCCTGGTCGAGGTCGCCGAACCCCGCCGGGAACATCCGCTGCAGCAGCGGCGACCCGACCTGCGGGCAGGCCGGCGCCCAGGACGTCGCCAGGATCGGCCCGTCCTCGGCCGGCACCGCCGGCTCGGCGACCGGGGCCGCGTGGCGCTCGGCCCGCGCGTAGCGCAGGCCGGTGGCACGGACCACGCCGGCGTCGCGCCACCCGACGACAACACCGGCGGCGCACTCGAAGCGGGGGGCGGTGCGGACCTGCTCGTCGGACGTCACGGCGCGAACCTACCCACCCGGGCCAGGCCCGACGGGCGAGGGAACCGATCGTGGGCCGACCACGTCGGACGCGTATGACCTCACGACGTGGCCGGCGCCTGGGCGCCGCGGCAGCAACCCTGGCCATCCTCACCCTCGCCGTCGGCGCGTGCTCCTCGAGCGGCTCCGACGACTCCGGCGGCGGCGGCGACAGCAGCGGCGGCGAGGCGGCCGCCGAGGCGCCCGCGGAGTCGGCCCCCGAGGCGCAGCAGTACCTCGCCGACGCCGACAGCGGAGCAGCTGCCGACAGCGCCACCCGTTCCGCGGCCGGCGCCACGTCGTCGGAGACCCCGACCGACGTCACCCGCCCCGAGGGGGCGGCGATGATCCGCAACGGCAACGTGGCGCTGCGCGCCGAGGACGTCGGCGCCGCCGTCTTCGGCGTCCGGAAGATCGTGGCCGGGGCCCGCGGGGAGGTCTCCGACGAGAACACCGAGGCCGACGAGGACGGCGCCGCCGAGCGGAGCATGCTGACGCTCCGCGTGCCGGAGGCGACGTTCGACGACGTGCTGGCCGACCTGAAGGCGCTCGAGGCCACGTCGCTCGTCGATGCCTCGTCGAGCTCCAAGGACGTCAGCACCGAGGTGATCGACGTCGACGTGCGGGTGGAGCTGCAGAAGCGCAGCATCGAGCGGATCAGCATCCTGCTCGACCGGGCCACCAGCATCCGCGACGTCGTGAGCATCGAGCGCGAGCTGGCCCGCCGCGAGGCCGACCTCGGCTCCCTGCAGCAGCGCCAGACCTACCTCGCCGACCAGACCTCGATGTCGACGATCACCGTCTCCGTCGAGCGGCCGCGCGAGAAGGTGGTCGAGAAGAAGGAGGAGAGGAAGGACGACGAGACCGGCTTCGTCGCCGGGCTCGAGGGCGGGTGGTCGGCGTTCACGACCGTGGCGACCGGCCTGTTCACCGCGACCGGTGCGGTGCTGCCGTTCGCGGCCGTGCTGCTGCTGGTCGGCGTCCCGGCGTGGGTGCTCCTCCGCCGCCACCGACCCGCGATCACCCCGGCGACCCCGGCAGCCGCCGGCAGTGGTGACCCGTCAGCGTGAGAGCGGGTAGGACTGCACGAACTCGGTGAGCCGGGCCAGCTGGTCGGGGTCGGTCGAGGGGATCACGCCGTGCCCGAGGTTGAAGACGTGGCCGCGCGCGGCGCGACCGGCCTCGATCACCTCGGCTGCGCGCGCGGTCATCACCTCGGTGGGGGCGAAGACCAGCGTCGGGTCGAGGTTGCCCTGGACGGCGCGGTCGCCGACGAGCGGGATCGCGGAGGCGAGCGGGGTGCGCCAGTCGACGCCGACGACGTCGGCCCCGGCCTCCCCCATCAGGCCGAGCAGGTTCGACGTCCCGACACCGAAGTGGATCCGCGGGACGCCGAGGGCCCCGGCCCGCTCGAGCACGCGGGCCGAGTGCGGCGCCACGTGCGTGCGGTAGTCGTCCGGGGTGAGCGCGCCGGCCCACGAGTCGAAGAGCTGGACGGCGGACGCGCCGGCCGCGACCTGGACCTCGAGGTAGGCCGCCGACATCGCGCCGATCTTGCGCATCAGCGCGTCCCACACCTCGGGCGCCCCGAACATCATCGCCTTGGTCCTCGCGTGGTCCTTGGACGGACCGCCCTCGACGAGGTACGACGCCACGGTGAACGGCGCGCCCGCGAACCCGATGAGCGGCGTCGCGCCCAGCTCGCCGACCAGCCCGCGGACGGCCTCGGTGATGAACGGGACGTGCTCGGGGGTGAGGTCGGGGATCGCCTCGACGTCGGCCAGGGTGCGCACGGGGTGCGCGACGACCGGGCCGACGCCGGGCTTGATGTCGAGGTCGACCCCGACCGCCTTCAGCGGCAGCACGATGTCGGAGAAGAAGATGGCCGCGTCGACGCCGTAGCGCCGCACCGGCTGCAGGGTGATCTCGACGACCAGCTCGGGCGTCATGCACGACTCGAGCATCCCGACACCCTCACGCAGCGCGAGGTACTCCGGCAGCGAGCGACCCGCCTGGCGCATGTACCAGACCGGGGTGTGGGGCACCGGCTCTCCACGCACGGCCTTGAGGAAGGCGCTCTGCGCCAGCAGGTCGACGGGTCGATCGGCCGGCGCGGGTGGGGTCGTCACCGGCCAAGCCTCGCATCCCCTCCAGCGTGTCAGGCGATCGGATCCCCGGGACCGCCCTAGGGTGAGCGCATGGTGGTGCGTCAGGAGTCGAGCCTCGCGCCGGCGGAGTTCCGCGCCGCGGTCGCCGCGATGCGCGCTGCCCCGCTCAGGCCGGAGGTCTTCTGCGAGGAGATGCCGGCCCCGCAGCGGATCGCGCCGTACGCCGCCGCCCTGTCGGCCGACGTGACCGTCGACGAGACCGACGTCGGCACCGGCCGGCTGATCCTGCTGCACGACCCCGACGGCAACGACGCCTGGGACGGCACCTTCCGCTGCGTCGCCTACTGCCGCGCGGAGGTCGAGCTCGAGCTGGTCGCCGACCCGATGCTCGCCCACGTCGGCTGGTCCTGGCTCACCGACGCCCTCGAGGCACACGGCGCGGCCCACACCGCCGCCTCCGGCACGGTCACCCGGGTCGCGACCGAGAGCTTCGGCGGCATGGCCGAGGACGGCGGCACCGCCCAGGTGGAGGTCCGCGCGTCGTGGACGCCGATCGCCGCACCCGACAGCCCCGACGGACCCGCCGGGCTCGACATCACCCCGCACGTCGAGGCCTGGGGCGAGCTGCTGTGCGCGGCGTCCGGGCTCGAGCCCGTGCCCGAGGGTGTCGTCGTGCTCCCGAGCCGTCGCGGGCAGCGGGGCACGCCCGGCCGATGACCTCTCCTGCCGACACTCCCCCGCCCGATGACCTCGAGGCGGTCGAGACGACCGTCGACGTCGCCGACGAGACAGTCGACGAGACACCCGCCGACCCCGAGGCTCCCCCGGCGCCGCTGCTCGTCCTCGCCGACGGCCTGCCGCCGCTCATCGACACCGAAGCGGCGCTGGTCGACTACTGCGCGCGGCTCGCGGCCGGCACCGGCCCGGTCGCGATCGACGCCGAGCGGGCCTCCGGCTACCGCTACTCCGGGCGCGCCTACCTGATCCAGCTGCGCCGCAACGGCAGCGGCACCGGCCTGGTCGATCCCGTCGCCTTCGACTCGCTGGCCCCGCTGGCCGAGGCGCTCGAGGGCACCGAGTGGATCCTGCACGCCGCGACCCAGGACCTGCCGTGCCTCACCGAGGTCGGCCTCCACCCCTCGGCGCTGTTCGACACCGAGCTCGCCGGGCGGCTGCTGGGCTACCCGCGGGTCGGGCTGGCGACGCTGGTCGAGACCCTGGTCGGCTTCCGGATGAAGAAGGAGCACTCGGCCGCCGACTGGTCGACGCGCCCGCTCCCGGAGTCGTGGCTCGAGTACGCCGCCCTCGACGTCGAGGTGCTGGTCGAGCTGCGCGACCTGCTCGCCGCCGAGCTCGAGGAGACCGGCAAGGCCGAGTGGGCCCGCCAGGAGTTCGACGCGCTGCGCAGCTTCACCGCGACCCCGCGGGTCGACGCGTGGCGCCGGACCTCGGGGTTGCACCGGGTCCGCGGCCGCCGCGCCCTCGCCGCCGTCAAGGCGCTGTGGGAGACCCGCGACGAGCTCGCCGAGCGGCGCGACGTCACGCCGGGCCGGATCGTCCCCGACTCCGCGATCATCGCGGCCGCCGTCGCGATGCCGACCGACCGGGCCGGGCTGCAGGGCGTGAAGGGCTTCCACGGCCGGGGCGCCGAGCGGTACGCCGCCCGTTGGGTCGACGCGCTCACCGAGGCCGCCGAGCTCGCCGAGGACGACCTGCCCAGCCGGTCGCCGCGCGGGGACGGCCCGCCGGTGCCGCGCGCCTGGGCGGAGAAGGACCCGGTCGCCGCCGTCCGGCTGCAGCTGGCCCGGGAGGCCGTGCTGGCGCTGTCGGCGCAGCACTCGATCCCGGTCGAGAACCTGCTGACCCCCGACACGCTGCGTCGCACGCTCTGGTCGCCGCCCGAGACCCGTGACTCCGGTGACCTCCTCGACGCCGTCGTCGACCAGCTCACCGCGCTGGGGGCGCGGGCGTGGCAGGTGGCGCTGACCGCACCGGTCATCGCGACCGCCGTCCTGGAGGCGGACCGGCTGGCCGAGACCGTCCCGGAGCCGGCACCGACGGCGCTCGAGCCCGCGCCCGAGGATCAGGACGACGAGTCGGACGGCTCCGGCTCGTAGTCGGGGTCGAGCACCGAGCGTGACACCTCGTCGATCTCGGCGGTGAGGCTCGGCGGGTCGATGACGCTGCCGTTGAGCATCTCCTCGACCAGCGGCCGGACCGCCTCGTCGAGCTCGAGACCCTCCTCGATGACGGGCAGCAGCACGAGGTTCTGCGCGCTGGCGTTGAAGACACCCGCGTGCTCGGGCAGCTCGCCCGGCTGCAGGAAGGCGTCGGACCGGGCGACGGTCAGGTTGGCCGGCACGGTGTGGCCGGCCCTGGCGACGGTCGCCACGCTCAGGTCGGAGATGGCGTGGACGAGGAAGTCGGCGGCCTGCTGGACCCGGTCGCCGGGTGCGAGGCAGAGGCCGCTGATCTCGGCGATCGTGGCGGGCGTGCCGAGGGTGGGCATCGGCATCACGTCGAAGTTGAGCCCGTCGACCTCGCGCAGCTCGGGCGTGATCTCGCGGTAGCCCTCCATCATGCCGAGCTTGCCGCGCTCGAACCACTCGCGCGGGGTCGCCTCCGCGAGCTGGTCGGGGGTGAGGGCGAGGGGGCCGCGCAGCAGCTCGAGCGTGGTGGTCAGGGGCTCGACGTTCTCGTCGGCCGACAGCGCCAGCGACGTCGGGTCGGCGTCGTCGTCGAAGAGCCGGCCCCCGCCGGAGTAGAGGAACGGCGCCAGGCTGCGCAACCGCGGTTCGACGCTGACGCCCTTGGTGTTGCCGCGTCGGCGGGTGGCGTACTCGGCGGCGGCCTCGAACTCCTCGAACGTCCAGCCCTCGAGCTCGTCGTCGGGGGCCGGCAGCCCCCGCTCGCGCATCGCCTCGAAGTCGATGAGGTCGGTGTTGTAGTAGATGACCATCGGCGAGACCGAGTAGGGCATGCACTGGAGGTCGTCGTCGGAGGAGAACGCCTCGATGCCGGTCTGGGCGTAGCCGTCGCCGTAGCTGATGTCGCGCGCCTCGAGCAGGTCGAACAGCGGCGCGTTGTGGCCGCCGTCGACGATGCTCCTGAGGTCGCGGCGGGCGGTCAGGTAGATGTCGGGCGGGGCGTCGCCCGCGTCGAGCGCGGCGGCGAGCGCGGCGCTGTCGGGCCACGACTCGAGCTCGACCTCGGTGCTGACGGCCTGCGCGTTGTAGCTGTCGACCACGGCCTGGTAGGCCGCGACCTCCTCGTCGCTGCCGAACACCCCGAACCGGAGCGTCACCGGACCGGGCGGCGGCTCGTCGTCGGCCTGCTGGTCGCACGCGGCCAGCGACGTCACCAGGACGGCCGCCAGGGCCAGGGCGAGCCGACGGCTCAGGCGTCGTCTCATCGTGCTCCTCGGGTGCGGCGACCGTGCTGCGACACCCTACCGACCACCGCCGACACCCGGCCCGACCCCCGGCCCGACCCCCGCCGGGTCTCCGCTGCGTTGTGCCGACCCGGCACCTGCGCGGCGGGCGACGGCGGCGTGGCCCGGGCGCGGCGTCGCGGCCCGGAGAAATGTCGAGCACGCCGGACCGGGGAGCGCCTCACGGCGCGTGGCCGCTCGTAGCGGCTTGTGTTGGGACCCGGGGCTGCCACAGCCCGACGTGCTCGACCTGTCCAACCCTACTCGCTCGGAGCGCATTCCCCAGGGCTCGTCCCCAGCCGGTCGGCGCGGCCGTGAGTCCGGTCTCAGGACAGCCGGCCGTCGAGCTCGAGGCGCGCGGCGACCTCGAGCTGCTCGGCGAGGCCGAGCATCCGGCGCACGTCGGGCTCGGAGGTCTCGGCGAGGGTGGCGCGACCGGTGGCCACGACCCGGCCGAAGGCCGCGGCGCGCAGGAGCACGTCGGCGAACTCGCCGCCGGCGATGCCACGCAGGACGTCGTCGACCATGGCGCGCAGCTCGGCGGGGCCGGGCGGGTCGGCGACGCCGGCGACGACCTCGGCGACCTGCGCGCGGGACCGGCCGGCGTCGTACTCACGGGCGACGCGGACGGGGTCGGCGTGGACCCAGGACCGGAGCAGGTAGAGCCGCCACAGACACCCGGCGAGCGAGTCGGCGGGAGAGCCGGCCCAGACCTCGGCGACCGTCTCGATGCCCTCGGTGTCGGCGAGGTGGAGGAGCCGCTCGGCGACGGCGTCGTCGTCGACGTGGCGGGCGCCGCGCACCAGCAACGTCGCCGCCCGGTCCGCCGCCTCGCTGACCAGCGCCGGGTCCGCGCCGCCCTCGAACTCGTCGAAGTACGCCGACCAGCGGGCCAGCGGTCGCTGGTGCGCCCGCTGGCGCGGGCGGGGGTCGGGGGCGGGGTCGGGCACCGGTCAAGCCTACGCACGACGGGGTTCGCGCCGGAGCGGGCGGGGAACGGTGGCGCCATGCGTCGTCCCCCGGTCCTGACCGTGCTGCCCGTCCTGCTGCTCGTCACCCTCGCCGCCCTGGCCGGCTGCTCCTCCGACGACGACGGCGGCGACGGCGGGTCCGACGGCAGGACGGACGACGCCTGGCTGGAGACCGACGTGTGCGCGTTGCTCCCCGACGCGATCCTCGAGCAGGTCTTCGACGATCCGGCGGCCATCGCGCCGGAGCCTCGCACGCCGAGGGACATCGAGGCCGACGTGCCGGACGACGTCCCCGACGCGATGGCGAAGGCGAACCGGACCGAGTGCCGGTGGGCCAGCGACGACGCAGCCGGGAGCGTGCGGCTGGCGCTCTTCGACCCTCCGCTGCCCGGCCTCTTCACCGAGACCGAGGGCGAGGACGCGATCACCGAGCCCTATGACGTCGACGGCGACCCGGCGTACGTGACGGTGCTCGGCGGCGGCTCCTGCTCGCTCTACCTGCCGACCGAGCCGGCGTGGGTCACCGTCGACCTGTCGGCGTACGGCACCGACCCCGGGACCGGCGAGGAGCCGGCCACGTGCGCGATCGCCGCCGACGCCGCCGGGAGCGTCGCCGACGAGCTGGGCTGGTCGGTCGAGAAGGGCTGAGTCCTCAGCCCAGCGCCTTGCGGATGCGCTGGTCGCTAACCGGGCCGTCGGTGCCGAGCTGCTGGGCCCACAGCGAGACGCGGTACTCCTCGAGCATCCAGCGGACCTGGCGCAGCCGGGCGTCGGCCGGGCGGCCGGGCGGCAGCGCGTCGACGCGGTGCAGGTAGGCCTCCTGCAGGGAGGCGACCTGGTCGAGGTGCTGCCGGTCGCGGACGACGGCCCCGCCGTCCTCGTCGAGCCGGGCGCGGCGCACCTCGAGCGCCCGGAGGTACGTCGGGTAGCGGCGCAGTCGCAGCGCGCCGGCCTCGCCGACGAACCCACGCACGACGAGCCGCCCGAGCTGGGCCTTCATGTCGGTCAGCGCCGGCAGCTGGGCCATGTCGGCGCGGCCGCCGAGGGCCTTGTCGGTGGTGCGCCAGCGGTCGAGCACGCCGATGACGTCGCCGACGGTCGCGCGCACCGCCGCCTCGTGCTCGACGGACGCCGCGGCGACCAGCGCCGCGAACCCGGCCTCGTCGCGCACCGGCGGGCGGGCGTCGACGACGTCGGCGAGGACGGCGGTGCGGCAGTCGGCCAGCAGGTCGGCGACCGTGGCGTACGGCGAGCCGGCCAGGCCGAGCTTCTCGAGGTTGCCCAGGCCGCCGAGGACCCGGGCGGTCGGGTCGGGGACGACGAGGGCGAGCAGGCGTCGCACGCCGAGACGGTGCCTGGCCTCGGCCTCCTCGGGGGACCCGACGACGGCCAGCCCGACGGTCGCGCCCTCGTCGACGAGGGCCGGATGGGCGGTCACCTCGTGACCGGCGCGGCGCTCGGTGATCGCGGCCGGGATGCTGCCGAAGGTCCAGGCGGTCTCGCCGGTGCGGGCCAGGCCGCTGTCGTGCGCGACCTCGTCGAGCGCCGCCGCGAACTGGGGCCGCAGCGGCGCCTTGAGCGCCTCGAGGTCCTTGCCGCGCGCCTGCTCGGCACCGGCGTCGTCGACGACGCGGTAGGTCGGCCGCAGGTGCTCCGCGACCCGGCTCCAGTCCCACGCCTCGCGCGGGACGACCACGCCGGTGGTGGCGCGGACCCACCGCTCGAGCGCGTCGAGCAGCGGCTCCTCGCCGGCCGGCACCTCACCGAGGAAGGACCGGGCCCGGTCGGGGGCGGGCACGAGGGCGACGCGGAGGTTCTTGGGGAGGCTGCGGACCAGGGCGGTGACGAGCTCCTCGCGCAGGCCGGGCACGTTCCAGGAGAAGTCGGCGTCGCTGACCTGGTTGAGCGTCGCGACGGGCACGTCGATGGTGATCCCGTCGTCGTCGGAGCCCGGCTCGAAGTGGTAGCTGATCGGGAAGGTCAGTCCCTCGCGCCCACCGCCGGCCGGGCTGTCGCCGTGCCAGCTGCTCGGGAAGTCGGCCTCGCGGACGGCGTCCGCGGAGTCGTGGGTGAGCATGTCGAGGTCGAAGGTGAGCAGCTCGGGGCGACGCTGTCGCTCGCGCTTCCACCAGGTGTCGAAGTGTGCGCCGCTGACGACGTCGGGACCGACCCGGGCGTCGTAGAAGTCGAACAGGGTGTGCTCGTCGACGACGATGCCCCGGCGCCGGGCGCGGTGCTCGAGCTCGGCGGCCTCCTCGAGCAGCTCGAGGTTGCGGGTGAAGAACTTCTGCCGGGTCGACCACTCGCCGTAGACCAGGGCGTGGCGGATGAAGAGCTCGCGCGCCACCGCCCGGTCGACGGTGCCGAACTGGACGAGCCGGTCGGCGACCAGCGGGACGCCGTACAGGGTGACCCGCTCGTGGGCCATCACCGCCGCCCGCTTCTTCGACCAGTGGGGCTCGGAGTAGGTGCGCTTGACCAGGTGCGCGCCGAGCCGCTCGGCCCACTCGGGCTCGATGGCGGCGTTCTGGCGGGCCCAGAGCCGGCCGGTCTCGACCAGCTCGCCGGCCATCACGAACGCCGGGTTCTTCCTCGCCAGGCCGCTGCCGGGGAAGATCGCGAACCTGGCGCCGCGCGCGCCGACGTACTCGCGCATCGGACGACGTCCGCCCTGGCCGCCTGCCCCCGACCGGGCGCCGGGCTTCTCCTTCTCGCGCTCCTCGAGCAGGCCGACGTGGCTGAGCAGCCCGGACAGGAGGGCCTGGTGGATGCCGTCGGCGTCGGGGATGTCGGCGGGCTGGCCGACGTCGATCTTCATCTCCCGGCAGACCTGGCGCAGCTGCGACTCGAAGTCCTGCCACTCCCGCACGCGCAGGTAGTTGAGGTACTCGCGCCGGCACATCCGCCGGAACGCGCTGCTGCTCAGCTCGCGCTGCTGCTCCTTGAGGTAGCGCCACAGCTCGAGCCAGGTGAGGAAGTCCGAGCCCTCGACCTTGAAGCGGGCGTGCTGCTGGTCGGCCTGCGGGCGTTGCTCGGCCGGCCGCTCGCGGGGATCCTGCAGGCTCAGCGCGGCGGCGATCACGATCACCTCGCGCACGCACCCCAGCCGCTCGGCCTCCAGGATCATCCGGGCCAGCCGGGGGTCGATCGGCAGCCGCGCCAGGCGTCGTCCGGTCTCGGTGAGCCGTGGCCCGTCGTGGTGCCCCCGCTGCGGTGGTCCCGGGTCGCCTCCGGCGTCACCGCCGATCCGGACGGCGTTGAGCTCCTCGAGCAGCTGGACGCCGGCCTGGACGTTGCGGCGGTCGGGAGGCTCGACGAACGGGAACCGGGCGACGTCGCCGAGGCCGAGGGAGGTCATCTGGAGGATGACGGAGGCGAGGTTGGTGCGCAGGATCTCGGGCTCGGTGAACTCGGGGCGGGACTCGAAGTCCTCCTCGGAGTAGAGCCGGATCGCGATGCCGGCCGCGACGCGGCCGCAGCGGCCGGAGCGCTGGTTGGCCGAGGCCTGGCTGATCGGCTCGATCGGCAGCCGCTGGACCTTGGTGCGCACCGAGTAGCGCGAGATCCGGGCGACGCCGGTGTCGACGACGTAGCGGATGCCGGGCACCGTCAGCGAGGTCTCGGCGACGTTCGTGGACAGCACGACGCGGCGGCCGCCGTGCGCGGCGAAGACACGGTGCTGCTCGGCGGCCGAGAGCCGGGAGTACAGCGGCACGATCTCGGGCCCGCGCTCGCCGAGGGCCGTGGAGAGCGCGTCGGCGGTGTCGCGGATCTCGCGCTCGCCGGGCAGGAAGACCAGGACGTCGCCCTGCCCCTCGGCGCCGAGCTCCTTGACGGCGTCGACGATCGCCTCGGTCTGGTCGCGGACGATCGGCTCGCCCTCCTCGTCGTCCTCCATCACGTCGACGAGCGGGCGGTAGCGCACCTCGACCGGGTAGGTGCGGCCCGAGACCTCCACGACGGGGGCGCCGCCGAAGTGCCGGGCGAAGCGCTCGACGTCGATGGTCGCCGAGGTGATGATCAGCTTGAGCTCGGGGCGCCGCGGCAGCAGCCGCTTGAGGTAGCCCAGCAGGAAGTCGATGTTGAGGCTGCGCTCGTGGGCCTCGTCGATGATGAGCGTGTCGTACTTGCGCAGCTGCCGGTCGCGCTGGAGCTCGGCGAGCAGGATGCCGTCGGTCATCACCTTGACCCGGCCGGCGCGCGAGGTGCGGTCGGTGAAGCGCACCTGGTAGCCGACGATGCTGTCGGGGTCGCCGATCGTCGTCCCGAGCTCGGAGGCGATCCGCTCGGCGACCGAGCGCGCGGCGATCCGGCGCGGCTGGGTGTGGCCGATGAGTCCGCCGCGACCACCGGGGCCGCGGCCCAGCTCGAGGCAGATCTTCGGCAGCTGGGTGGTCTTCCCCGACCCGGTCTCGCCGGCGACGATGACGACCTGGTGGTCACGGATCGCCGCCGCGATGTCGTCGCGCCGCTGGCTGACCGGGAGCTCGGGTGGGTAGGTGATGCCGAGCTCGTCGTGACGCTCGGCGGGCGGGGAGGACATGGTCCCCCCATTCTGCCCGGTGGCGTCGTCCTGGTGTCGACGCGGTGTCGAGTGGATAGGAGAGCAGCACCCGGTCGGGGTCGACTACGGTCTCGTACACCGGACGCCGGCACGACCCACGGCACGACCGACTGCAGAGAGAGGCGACAACCCCATGGGCCTGATGGATGCCATCCGCGGCGAGTTCATCGACATCATCGAGTTCCTCGACGACAGTCGCGACACCCTCGTGTGGCGCTTCCCGCGCCACGACAACGAGATCAAGAACGGCGCCCAGCTCGTCGTCCGCGAGGGCCAGCAGGCCGTGTTCGTCAACGAGGGCCAGATCGCCGACGTCTTCGGGCCGGGCACCCACTCCGTGGAGACGAAGAACCTGCCGATCCTGTCGACCCTCAAGGGCTGGAAGTACGGGTTCGACTCGCCCTTCAAGGCCGAGGTCTACTTCGTCGGCACCCGCCAGTACACCGACATGAAGTGGGGCACCCAGAACCCCGTCACGCTGCGGGACGCGGAGTTCGGGATGGTCCGGCTCCGCGCGTTCGGCACCTACGCGCTGCGGATCACCGACGGCGCCAAGCTGCTGCGCGAGCTGGTCGGCACCGACCCGCAGTTCCGCACCGAGGAGGTCTCGGAGTTCCTGCGCCAGTCGATCGTCTCCCAGCTCGGCACGGCGCTGGCCCAGGCCAACGTGCCGATGCTCGACCTCGCGGCCAACCAGCAGGGCATCGCCGACAAGCTCGCGCTCACCCTGTCCGAGCAGCTCGGCTCGATGGGCATCGAGATCCCCCGCTTCGTCATCGAGAACATCTCGCTGCCGAAGGAGGTCGAGGAGGTCCTCGACAAGCGCACGTCGATGGGCGTGCTCGGCAACCTCGACCAGTACGCGAAGTTCCAGGCCGCCACCGCCATCGGCGACGCCGCCAACAACCCCGGCGGCGCCGGCGAGGGGGTCGGGCTCGGCGTCGGTGTCGCGCTCGGCCAGCAGATGGCCGGCGCGCTCGCGCCGCAGGCGCAACCGCCCGCCCAGCCGGCCCAGCCGCCGGCCGCTCCCGCTGCGGCCCCGGCGACGCCGGCGGCCGCCGCACCGCCGCCGCTGCCGACCACGTCGTCGGCGTTCTTCGTCGCGATCGGCGGTCAGCAGGTCGGACCGCTCGACCGGTCCGAGCTGCAGGAGCGCGTCGCCGCGGGCGAGCTGACCCCCGAGACGCTCGTGTGGCGTGACGGGATGGACGCCTGGACGCCGGCGAGCGACGTCGCGGAGATCCGGGCCCTGTTCCCGGCGACCCCGCCGCCGCTGCCGCCGAGCGCCCCGCCCGTCCCCCCGACCGCCTGAGGACGACGCGATGACCGGCACCGGCGCCCCTCCTCCCCTGCCCTTCTCGGACCCGGAGCCACCGGAGCCCGACCAGGTCGCCGACCAGCGCGACGACACCCCCGACACCCCCGACACCCTCGACGACCTCGACACCGACGGCACCCTCGACCACGAGGTCGGCGACGAGCACCTGAGTGCGGTCTGCCCGAGCTGCGGCGCCCAGACGGCGTACGCCCCGGGCACGACGTCGCTGCGGTGCGGCTCGTGCGGCGCCCTGCAGGAGATCGCGCCGTCCGAGGCGACGATCACCGAGCACTCCTTCGACGAGTGGGTCGCCAGGCACGGCGGGGTCAGCGTGGCGTCCCTGGCCGCGATCGAGCTCGAGTGCGGCAACTGCGGTGCCCGGTCCGAGAGCACCGACCTGGCCTCGACCTGCCAGTTCTGCAGCGGCGCGCTGGTCGCCGTCACCAAGCAGGAGGGCCTCGTCGAGCCGGAGGCGGTGCTCCCGTTCCACGTCGACCGCGACGGCGCCCGCGAGAACTTCCGCGCGTGGGTGGGCTCGCGGCGGTTCGCGCCGAACGCCCTGAAGCGGGTCGGCTCGACCGAGGGTCTGCGCGGCACCTACCTCCCGCACTGGACCTTCGACGCCCGCACCGACACCGACTACCAGGGCCAGCGCGGCGACCACTACTACGTCACGAGGACCCGGCGGGTCTCCGACGGCAAGGGCGGGCACCGCACCGAGACCTACCGCGAGCGGCGCACCCGCTGGCGGGGGGCCTCGGGCAGCGTCAACCGGTCCTTCGACGACGTCGTCGTGGTCGCCAGCCACCACCTCGAGCGCGAGCAGCTCGAGAAGATGGGTCCCTGGACGCTGTCGGAGGCGCGGCCGTTCCAGCCCGAGTACCTCACCGGATACTCCGCCGTCCGCTACGACGTCGACCCGCAGGCCGGCTCCGAGGAGGCCCGCGGCGAGATGCGCGAGGTGATCCGCCAGGACGTCGAGCGCGACATCGGCGGCGACGAGCAGCGGATCTCCGAGATGGACGTCACCTACTCGAGGGCCATGTTCAAGCTGATCCTGATGCCGCTGTGGATCGCCACCTACCTCTACGGTGGCAAGACCTACCAGGTGCTGGTCAACGCCAACACCGGCAAGGTCATCGGCGACCGTCCCTACAGCGCGCTGAAGATCGCGGCCGCCGTGGTCGCGGCGCTCGTCGTGGTCGCCGCCGTCGTCGCGATCGTGATGGCCACCCGGCAGTAGCGCGAGCCCCCGCCCTCGGCGGCGCGATCGACGCGCCGGGCCGCCTCAGGTGGTGGCGCCGCCCGTGTCGCCCGACGAGTCGGGCTGGGTGCCGGGCTGGGTGCCGTCCGGGGCGGTGCCGGGCGGCACCCCGCCGTCGGGCGGGGTGCCCTGCCCGGGCTGGAGACCACCGCCGGGCTGGCCCTGCTGGCCCTGCTGGCCGGGCTGGCCCTGCTGGCCGGGCTGGAGCTGGCCGCCCGGGCCACCGCCGAAGCCGCCCGGACCCTGCTGCCCGTCGCTGCCGTCGCTCAGCGCGCCGAGCGCGGCGCCGCCGAGCCCGCCGAGGACCAGCGAGGCCAGGGAGACCGCCACCACGCCGCGGAGGCCCAGGACGCGGTGGCGCAGGCTGGTCCTCGCCGGTGCCGCCGGTGTCTCGGCGTACCCCGGCGGGGCGACCGGTGCCGGGCCGTCCGACCCGGTGCCCGTACCGGTGCCGGTACCGGAGCCCGCAGCGTGGTCGGGTGCGGCCGGCTGGTCGGCCGCGGGGACGGGGTGCTGAGTGCGCGTGTCGTTCATGACCTCGACAGTCGGGCGGGGACCTGTCAGGAGCCTGTGCGGACGACGTGCGCCGGCTACCACCTCGAGGCGTCGGTGAGGCAGAACGGGTGCCCGGCGGGGTCGAGCAGGACCCGCCAGGTCTCGCCGGGCTGCGGGTCGGCGAGGGTGGCACCCATCGCGAGGGCCCGCTCCTCGGTCGCCGCCACGTCGTCGCACGCGAGGTCGAGGTGGAACTGCTTCCGGCCGCCCTCGTCGGGCCAGGCCGGCGGCTGGTAGCCGGCCACCTGGCCGAGGCCGAGCGCCGGCGAGGCGCCGCCGGGATCGGTGATCATGGCGTACTCGTCCTGCACGTGGGCGACGTCCCAGCCCAGCAGGGCCGACCAGAACGCCGCCTCGGTGCGGACGTCGGCACAGTCGAGGGTGGTCATCTTGAGCACGGCGGTCGCCGGGGTGGTCGCGGGTGTCGAGGTCATGTCCCCGATCGTCCCTACGATCGTGACGTGGCGGCTAGGAGAAATGCGACGTCGACGCGGGCCGGGATCCTGCGCCCCGACGAGTTCGCGCGCCACGTGACGATGGAGCGCACCGAGACGCCGGCCGACCTGGCGCCCTGGGTGGAGTACCACTGGACGCTCGCGTGGGACCTCCCCGACGATACGGCCTACCCGAGTGCCGTCATCCCCCACCCGGCCTGCAACCTCACCGTCGAGCAAGGCGCCGCGCGGGCGGCGGCAGGGGGCGAGGTCGTGCTCGTCACCGGCGTCACGACCCGGCGCTTCGAGGTCGAGGTCACCGGCGCGGGCTGGGTCCACGGGGCCAAGCTGCGACCGGGCGGGCTGGTCGCGCTCACCGGCGCCGACGCCAAGGCGTGGGTCGACCGCACCGCACCGGCCACGGAGGTGCTGTCGCGCGAGGTGCACGACGTCCTCGCCGACCTCGCCCCCGGCACGCCGGCAGCCGCGGCGACGGAGGTCGTCGCGGCGGCCCTGCGGCCCCTGGTGCCCGAGACGGCCGACCCGGCCTACGACCGGCTGCTCCACGTCGTCGAGGCCATGCTCGGCGACCGCACCCTCCTGCGGGTCGACGACGTCGCCGAGCGGCACGGACTGTCGCGGCGGGCGCTCGAGCGGCTGTTCGCGCGCTACGTCGGCGTCGGGCCGAAGTGGGTGCTGGCCCGCTACCGGATGCACGACGTCGTCACCGCCCTCGACTCCGGCTACGACGGTTCGATGGCCGACCTCGCCGCCGCCCACGGCTGGTACGACCAGGCGCACTTCGGGCGGGACTTCGCCGCGCTGGTCGGCGTCCCACCCAGCAGCTACCGACGCCCCTGAGGTCATCCGGTCTCCCCAGCGCGTTCACAGACAACGCACAGACAGCCGGTCCACAGTGTCGTCATGGCTGCTGCACCCCACGTCGTCCCCCGCCTCACCCGCCCCGACGGCTCGCCCGTCCGGGTGCTCGTCGTCGACGACGAGGTCAACATCGCCGAGCTGATCTCGATGGCGCTGCGCTACGAGGGCTGGCACGTCGAGACCGCCCACACCGGCACCCGGGCGGTGGCGGCCGCGAAGGCGACCGACCCGGACGCCGTCGTCCTCGACATGATGCTGCCCGACTTCGACGGCCTCGAGGTGCTGCGCCGGATGCGCGGCACCCACCCCGACGTCCCGGTGCTGTTCCTCACCGCCCGCGACGCCGTCGAGGACCGGATCGCCGGGCTCACCGCCGGTGGCGACGACTACGTCACCAAGCCCTTCTCCCTCGAGGAGGTCGTGGCCCGCCTGCGCGCGCTGATGCGCCGCTCCGGCGCCCAGCAGGCGGCGACGTCGTCGGTGCTCACCGTCGGCGACCTCACCCTCGACGAGGACAGCCGCGAGGTGGTGCGCGCGGGCGCGGAGATCACGCTGACCGCGACCGAGTTCGAGCTGCTGCGCTTCCTCATGCGCAACCCGAGGCGGGTGCTGAGCAAGGCCCAGATCCTCGACCGCGTCTGGAACTACGACTTCGGCGGCCAGGCCAACGTCGTCGAGCTCTACATCTCCTACCTGCGCAAGAAGATCGACGCCGGCAACGACCCGATGATCCACACGATGCGAGGCGCCGGCTACGTCCTCAAGCCGGCCACGACGTCGTGAGCCGGCTGCGCGGCCCGGTCTCGCTCACCTCGCGCCTCGTGGTCACCGCCGTCCTGCTCGTCGCGGTCCTCGCGCTCCTCATCGGCACCGCCACGACGTTCGCCATGCGCGACAACCTGACCGGTCAGCTCGACGAGAAGGTGCTGGCCTCCGTCGACCGCGAGAGCGGCCCCCGGCCCCCGCCCGACGGCCTGGACGAGCCGCCGGTCGCCCTCGGCAACCAGGGCCCCGACACGCTCCTGGCGTTCCCCGCCGCCGGCGAGGGCGTGATCCTCGCCGCGCGCCGCCCCGACAACGACCCCCTGAGCGACGCCGCGCTCGAGACCCTGGCCGAGGTGCCGGCCGACGGCACCGTGCACGAGGTCGACGTCGACGGGGCCGGGACCTACCGGGTCGTGGCGTTCGAGACCGGCACCACCAGCGGGGTCCTGGTCACCGGCCTCCCCACCGAGGACGTCGACGACTCGGTCGCGTCGCTCGTCCGCCTCGAGCTGCTCCTCGGCGTGGTGGCGGTGCTGCTCGCCGGGGCCGCCGGGCTGCTCCTCGTGCGCCGTCAGCTCCGCCCGCTGCGCGAGGTCGCCGAGACCGCGCACACGGTCGCGACGCTGCCGCTGGAGTCGGGCGAGATCGGCGTCACCGAACGGGTGCCGGCCCACCTGACCGACGAGCGCACCGAGGTCGGCCAGGTCGGCGCCGCCCTCAACACCCTTCTGGCGCACGTCGAGACCAGCCTCGACGCGCGGCACGCGAGCGAGCAGCGGGTGCGCCAGTTCGTCGCCGACGCCTCGCACGAGCTGCGCACGCCGCTCACGACGATCGCCGGCTACACCGAGCTGGCCCGCCGACGCCCGGACGACACCGCGTTCGCGGCGACCGCGCTGACGAAGGTCGCCGACGAGTCGAAGCGGATGACCGCCCTCGTCGAGGACCTGCTGCTGCTCGCCCGGCTCGACTCCGGCCGCCCTCTCGAACGTCGTCCGGTCGACCTGACCCGGCTGCTGCTCGAGGCGGTCGCGGACGCCCGCGTGGTCGCACCGGAGCACCACTGGCGCCTCGACCTGCCCGACGAGGCCGTCGAGGTCGAGGGCGACGCCGACCGGCTGCACCAGGTGCTGACCAACCTGCTGACCAACGCCCGCAAGTACACCCCGGCCGGCACCACCGTCACCGTCGCCGCACGCCGCGACGGCTTCAGCGTCCACGACGACGGCCCCGGCTTCGCCGCCGAGGTCCTCCCCCACGCCTTCGAGCGGTTCGCCCGCGCCGACGCCGCCCGGCACCGCGAGGGCGGCGTCGGTCTGGGCCTGGCACTGGTGGAGGCGATCGTGACCGCGCACGGCGGCACCGTCACGCTCACCAGCACACCCGGCGACACGCTCGTCGACGTCCGGCTCGGCTGAGGTCGGCTCGACCCGGATCCCCCACGACCCGGATCCCCCACGACCGGGATCCCCCACGACCGGGATCCCCCACGACCGGGATCCCCCACGAACCGGATCCCGGCCGACCCGGAGCGCGCTCAGCTGACGTAGCTGCGGCGCCGCACGTCGAGACGCAGGTCGGTGTCGGTGGTCACCGTGAGCGGGGCCAGCTGCAGCTCGTCCCACGACTCGACCCACGGTGCCTGGTCGATGAAGACGGTGTAGCCCGGGACGACGTCGGTGCGGGCGGTGGTGACCGGTCGAGGCGCCTGTCCCTCCGCCGCGATCGAGACCTCGGCGTCCCCCGGGACCGATCCGACCAGCAGGTAGCCCGACCCCTCCACGGCATCGACCACCCCGGGCTCCTCGCGCATGCCGCCCCACATGACGAACCGCTCGCTGGTGTCGGCGGCGGGCCCGATCGCACAGAGCAGGCGCAGGATCCGACCCTGGTAGCGGACGCCGATCGAGATGCAGGCACCGTCGTCGGCGGCGGGACCGGGGGCGGCGGCGTAGAGCACCTGCTCGTAGCCGTAGTAGTCGCCCAGCTCGACCATCTCGCCCAGGATCACCCCCTCCTCCCACTCCCCGGAGAACCGGCCGCCGCCGGGGATCGGGACCCGGACGGGCTCCACGGAGCCCGGCGGCGGGGGGTCGACGTTGTCGGTCGCTCCGCCGCCCGGCGAGGTCGGGGCCGACGTCGGGGCCGTGCTCGGGGGGTCGCTCGGGTCGGGGCGGGCGTCGGAGGTGACTGCGGGGCCAGGGTCGGGCGCCGCCTCGTCCTGCCCGCCGACCACCGCCAGCGGCACACCGACCGCCAGCACCACGGCCGCGGCGGCCGCGCCCACGGCGAGCCGTCGGCGGCGCACCAGGCGACGTCCACCGGCCCGCAGCGCCGTCAGATCGGGTGGGACCGGGGCGGTGGGGTCCGCGGCGACCAGGCGGGCCATCGCGTCGTCGTCGGGCAGGTCTGCCTGCTGCTTCATCGGGGGTTCCTCCCCTGGTCGGCGCGGACCCGGGCCAGGGCACGCGAGGCGGTGCTGCGGACGGTGCCGGGGGCGACGCCGAGACGCTCGGCGACCTCCTTCTCCGGGGTGTCCAGGTAGTAGCGGTAGACGATGATCGAGCGTTCGCGCGGGGAGAGCGGCGCGAGCAGGTCGAGCAGCTCGCTGCGGTCCTCGACCGCGTCGCCGTCCTCGGTGGCCCGCTCGGGCACGTGCTCGACCGGCACCGGCCGACGCCGGCGGGTGGAGTCGATGTAGGCGTTGACCAGGGCCCGGTGCACGTAGGAGTAGGCGCCCTCCTTCCGGACCACCGACCACCGGGCGTAGCTGCGCGTCAGCGCCGTCTGCACCAGGTCCTCGGCATCGTGGCTGTCGTGCGCGAGCAGGTAGGCCGCCCGTCTCAGCCGGGGCCAGGCGGCGAGGACGAACTCCTCGAACTCCTGGTCACGTCTCGTCGTCATCGTCGCCTCCGCGTCACCTGCTGCGTCGTCCGCACTGTCTCACCTGTCCCTACGCAGGTCCGGGTGGTGACGTTGAGCCGGTCCCGGATTCGTCCGCGCAAGAATTGTCTGACAATCTTGGGGTGAGCCCCTACCGTGGGCTGTGACCCCGAGGAGAGGAGTGACCATTGAGCGCGTCGCTGACCGAGCAGAGCCAGCAGACCGGGCGGACCGAGCAGACCGCCGGCACCGAGTTCACCCGGGCCGAGGCCCGCACGGCCCACAACTACCACCCGCTGCCCGTCGTGGTCGCCCACGCCGAGGGCGCCTGGATGACCGACGTCGACGGCCGCCGCTACCTCGACCTCCTCGCCGGCTACTCCGCGCTGAACTTCGGCCACTCGCACCCGCGCCTCCTGGAGACCGCGCACGCCCAGCTCGACAAGCTCACCCTCACCAGCCGCGCCTTCGTGCACGACCAGTTCGCCGACTTCACCGCCAAGCTCGGCGACCTGTGCGGCAAGGACCTCGTGCTGCCGATGAACACCGGCGCCGAGGCGGTCGAGACCGCCCTGAAGGTGATGCGCAAGTGGGGCTACGAGGTCAAGGGCGTCGCGGCCGACCAGGCCGAGATCATCGTCGCCAGCGGCAACTTCCACGGCCGCACCACGACCATCGTCGGCTTCTCCGACGACCCCGACGCCCGCGACGGCTTCGGCCCGTTCGCGCCCGGCTTCGTGACCGTCCCGTACGGCGACCTCGCGGCCCTCGAGGCCGCGATCACGCCCCGCACGGTCGGCGTGCTCGTCGAGCCGATCCAGGGTGAGGGCGGCGTCGTGATCCCGCCGGCCGGCTACCTCGGTGGCATCCGCGAGGCCTGCACCCGGGAGAACGTGCTCCTCGCCGCCGACGAGATCCAGGCCGGTCTCGGCCGGACCGGCCGCACCTTCGCGTGCGACCACGAGGACGTCGTCCCCGACCTCTACGTGCTCGGCAAGGCGCTCGGCGGCGGCATCGTCCCGGTGTCGGCCGTCGTCGCCGACCGCGACGTCCTCGGCGTGCTCAGGCCCGGGCAGCACGGCTCGACGTTCGGCGGCAACGCGCTGGCCTGCGCGGTCGGCTCCGCCGTCGTCGACCTGCTCGCCACCGGCGACTTCCAGCGCCGCTCGGCCGAGCTCGGCGAGATGCTGCGCGAGCGCCTCGAGGCGATGGTCGGCCACGGCGTGGTCGGCGTCCGGGTGCGCGGCCTGTGGGCCGGCGTCGACGTCGACCCGGCGGTCGGCACCGGCCGCGAGGTCTGCGAGGCGCTGATGGCCCGCGGCGTCCTGGCCAAGGACACCCACGGCTCCACGATCCGGCTCGCACCCCCGCTCGTCGTCTCCGAGGCCGACCTCGCCTGGGGCCTCGACCAGCTCGCGGCGGTCGTCTCCGGAGCCTGAGCCCGGGCACCGTCGGCCGCGCCACCCGTGGCGGTCGACGCTCGCGCGAACGTTGAGGGCTGCTGGTGGAACATCGGCGGACGGCGCGGTGAAGGATGTCGCGCGCGGTGGGAGACGCACCTCGCCGCGGCACAGGATGGCGACATGCTCGCGATCCCGGGTCGGTTGCGGCGGGTCCCGCCCCTCGCCGTCCTGCTGACCGCCACCGCCGCGCTCTACCTGTGGGGCCTCGGCTCGTCGGGGTGGGCCAACGCCTACTACTCCGCGGCCGCGCAGGCCGGGGCGCAGTCGTGGACGGCGTTCTTCTTCGGCTCCTTCGACGCCGCGGGTTCGATCACCGTCGACAAGCCGCCGCTGGCGGTGTGGCCGATGGCGCTCTCGGTCCGGCTCTTCGGACTGTCGACGTGGAGCATCCTGGTGCCCCAGGTGCTGCTGGGCGTGGCCACGGTCGCCGTCGTCCATGCCGGGGTACGCCGCGCGACGGGCTCACCGGGGGCGGCGGTGCTGGCCGGCACGGCGTTCGCACTGACCCCCGTGGCCGTCCTGATGTTCCGCTACAACAACCCCGACAGCCTCCTGGTCCTGCTGCTCACCGGGTCCGCGGTCGCGACCCTGCGGGCGATCGACCGCACCCGGGACGGCACGGCGCCGGGGCACCGCGCGCTCCCCTGGCTCGTCCTGGCCGGCTCCCTGGTCGGGCTGGCCTTCCTCACCAAGATGCTCCAGGCCTTCCTGGTGCTCCCGGCGCTCGCGGCGACCTACGCCGTCTTCGCGGTCGTGCCGTGGCGCCGTCGGCTGCTCCACCTGCTCGCCGCGGCCGGTGCCGCGGTCGTGAGCGGCTCCTGGTGGATCGTGGCGGTCGACCTGTGGCCCGCGTCGTCCCGGCCCTACATCGGCGGCTCGCAGAGCAACTCCGTGCTCGAGCTGGTGCTCGGGTACAACGGGGTGGGCCGGCTCACCGGCGACCAGACCGGCGCCGTCCGCGGGCCCGGCGGGTGGGGCACCAGCTCGCTGCTGCGCCTGCTCGACCCCGGCACCGGCAGCCAGGTCGCCTGGCTGCTCCCGGCCGCCGTCGTCCTCGGGATCGCCGGCCTGGTGATGACCCGCGGCACCGACGACCGGCGCCGTCCGGCCCTCGCGCTGTGGCTCACCTGGACCCTGGTCACCTGGCTCGTGTTCAGCCTGATGAACGGGATCTTCCACGACTACTACACGGTCGCCCTCGTCCCGGCCGTGACCTCGCTCGTCGGGATCGGCGCCCACGTCGTGTGGGAGCAGCGGACGTCGGCGGCCGCGACGCGCGTGTGGGGTGTGACCCTGGCCGCGACCGGTGCGATGGCCCTCGTGGTCCTGTGGCCGCGTCGGGACTGGCAGCCGTGGCTGCCGTGGCTGGTCGTCGCCGCGGTCTCGGCCGCCGTCGTCCTGGCCGTCGTCGCGCGCGGGCGCGGACTCCCCCTGGGCGCGGTGTCGGCGACGGTCGCGCTGACCGCGGCCCTCGCGGCGCCGGCGGCCTACTCGGTGGAGACGGTGCTGCAGCCGCACAGCGGCGCCGTCCCCCACGCAGGTCCCCCGCGCGCCGGCACGCCGGCGACGGCAGCGACCGCCCGACCCGGGTCGGCGACGGTCGGCGACCTCCTGACGGTGAGCCGGTCCTCCCGCGAGCTGACCGCCGTCCTGCTGGACGACGCGGAGGCCTACACGTGGGTGGCCGCCGTCACCGGGGCCAACAGCGCCGCCGGCTTCCAGCTCGCCACCGGCCGACCGGTGATGCCGGTCGGAGGGTTCAACGGCACCGACCCGAGCCCCGCCGCCCGCGACTTCCGCCAGCTGGTCCGCACCGGCCGGATCCACTACTACATCGCCGGCGGCGGCACCCTCGTGCGCGAGACCGACGCCGGCGAGCCGGGGCCGGTCACCCGCACCGGCAGCGACGACGCGCTGCGCATCGACCGCTGGGTCGCCCGCCGCTTCGAGCCCCGCGTGGTCGACGGCGTCACCCTGTACGACCTCTCGCGGCCACCCGCGCGCGGAGCACTCACAGGCGCCTGACAGGGAGGGCCCGGTCCGGTCCCAGCCGGCCCGACGATCGTCGCCGTCATGACGACGTACGCCGCCGACCGCGCGCTCGAGCCCACCTCCGAGCCGACGCCTCCTCCCGCCGTCCCGCCGCGCGAACGACGCCGGGTCCCACCGGAGCGGGCGGCGTACGTCGTCCTCCTGCTCGGCACCGCCGTGCTCTACCTGTGGGGCCTCGGCGCCTCCGGGTGGGCGAACTCCTTCTACTCGGCGGCCGCCCAGGCCGGCTCGGAGTCGTGGAAGGCGTTCCTCTTCGGCGCCTCGGACGCCGCCGGGTCGATCACGGTCGACAAGCCCCCGCTGTCGCTGTGGCCGATGGCGCTGTCGGTGCGGGTCTTCGGGCTCTCGTCGTGGGCCGTCCTGGTGCCACAGGCGTTGATGGGCGTCGCGTCGGTCGCCGTCCTGGTCGCGCTGGTGCGGCGGGCGACCGGCAGCGCGTGGGCCGGCCTGCTGGCCGGGCTGGCACTGGCGACCACGCCGGTCGCCGTCCTCGTGTTCCGGTTCAACAACCCGGACGCGCTGCTCACCCTGCTCGTGCTCGGCGCCGCGTACGCCGTCCAGCGGGCGCTCGGCTCCGACGCCGCCGGTAGCGGGGACGGCCGGGAGCGAGCGCTGCGGTGGCTGGTCCTCGGCGGCACGCTGCTCGGCCTGGCGTTCCTCACCAAGACCCTGCAGGCGTTCCTGGTGCTGCCGGCGTTCGCCGTCACCTACGCCGTCTTCGCGGTGGTGCCGTGGCGGCGCCGGATCGTGCACCTGCTCGCCGCCTGCGGCGCGATGGTCGTCGCCGCCGGGTGGTGGGTCGCGCTGGTCGAGCTGTGGCCGGCCGGCTCGCGGCCCTACGTCGGCGGTTCGCAGACCAACGACTTCCTGGAGCTCACCTTCGGCTACAACGGCTTCGGTCGGCTCACCGGCGACGAGGCCGGCTCGGTCGGCGGCGGGGGCGGCTGGGGCTCGACCGGACTGTTCCGCCTGCTCGGGACCGAGAACGGCGGGCAGGTCGCGTGGCTGCTCCCGGCCGCGCTGGTGCTCGGCGTCGGCGCCCTGTGGGTGGGGCCGCGCGCGGTGCGGGTCGCCACGTCGCTGGTCCTCGGGTGGCTCGTCGTCACCGCGGCGACGTTCAGCTTCATGGCCGGGATCTACCACGCCTACTACACCGTCGCGCTGGCCCCGGCGATCGCCGCGTGCGTCGCGCTCGGCGCCTGGGCGCTGTGGCAGCGGCGCGAGTCGCTCGTGGCGAGCGCCGTCCTCGGCTTCACCGTCGCGCTCACCTCGGCCTGGGCGTTCGTGCTGCTCGACCGCACCCCCGACTTCCAGCCGTGGCTGCGGTGGGCGGTCGTCGTCCTCGGGTTCGCGGCCGCGCTGCTGGTCGTCGGCGTCCGCCACCTCCCCGCCGCGGTCGCGGCCGGGGTCGCCGCGGTGACGCTCGTCGCCGGCCTGGCCGGACCCACGGCGTACGCCGTCAGCACCGCGGCCACGCCGCACACCGGCTCGATCCCCTCGGCCGGGCCGTCGTCCGCTGGCGGACGGGGCGCGGGCGGCCCGGGCGGCGGCCCCGGCGGCACGGGCGGCACGGGCGGCACGGGCGTCGGCGGGCTGCTCGACGGCTCGACGTCGACCGACACCCTGACCGCGCTGCTCCTCGCCGACGCCGACTCCTACGACTGGGTCGCCGCGACCGTCGGCGCCAACTCCGCCGCCGGCTACCAGCTGGCCACCGAGCAGTCGGTGATGCCGATCGGCGGCTTCAACGGCAGCGACCCGAGCCCGACCCTCGCGGAGTTCCAGCAGTACGTCGCCGACGGCCGGATCCACTACTTCATCGCCGGCGGCGGTGGCCTCGGCGGCGCGGGGGGCGGTGGGGTCGGCGGTGGCGGGTTCGGTGGTGGCGGGTTCGGCGGTGGCGGCGCGGGAGGCGACTCGGAGATCGCCACGTGGGTGGCCGCGACCTACCCCGCCCAGACCGTCGACGGCGTCACCGTCTACGACCTCACCACCTAGGCCCTCGCTGACCCGTCACCTATAGGTGACGGGTCAGCGCCACATCCTCGCCGACCCGTCACCTATGGGCGACGGGTCAGCGCCACATCCTCGCCGACCCGTCACCTATGGGCGACGGGTCAGCGTCTGCGTGGGGCGGCGTCAGCGGGGGCGGCGGCGACGAGGGCGGGCAGCGAGGTGGCGAGCAGGTGCAGCAGCTCGTCGCGGGTGACGTCGGTGGGCGCGGCGACCCACGACAGCACGACGTCCTCGGCCATCGCCGACCAGCCGCGCACCAGCAACCGGGTGGCCGGGGTGTCGGGGAGGAGCGCGGCGCCCCCGCCGGCCTGGTCCTCGACGAAGATCCGGTCCGTGAGGGCCGCGCGGGCCTCGTCGTAGATCGCGCGCAGCGTCTCGTTGCCGCCCTGGGCGCCCTTGACCAGCGACAGGTAGCCCTCGTAGTTGGCCTCCACGTAGGCGAGGTACGCCGCCATCGACGTCGCGAGCCGCTCGAGCGGGTCGCCCGCCGGCGGGGGCGCGGTCTGCGCGATGAGGTCGTCGGCCGCGCGCCGGACGACCGCCTCGTGGAAGGCGTGCTTGTTGCCGAAGTAGTGGTAGAGCAGGCCGCGGGAGATGCCGGCCTCCTCGGCGAGGACCTCGATGCTGAGCTCGTCGAGCGAGCGGTGCGCGAGCAGCTTGACGCCGAGGTCGAGCAGCTGGGAGCGCCGCTCGGCCGGCGTGAGCCGGGTCCTCGACGTCCTGCTCCGCGCGGTGCGATCCTCCGTGCCTCCGGTCACGCCCCCACTCTATTGACGATTGTTCAATAGCGCCACTACCGTCGGGGCCATGAAGACCCTCCACGACAAGGTCGTCGTCATCACCGGCGCCGGCTCCGGCATCGGTCGGGCCCTCGCGCTGCACACCGCGGCGAAGGGCTCCCTGCTCGCCCTCTCGGACGTCGACGAGGCCGGCCTCGCCGAGACCGTCCGCCTGGTCGAGGCGGCCGGCGTCACCCGGGTCCGCAGCGACCGCCTCGACGTCGCCGACCGCGACGCGTTCGCGCGCTACGCCCTCGACGTCGTCCAGGACCTCGGCCGGGTCAACGTCGTGGTCAACAACGCCGGCGTCGCGCTGGCCGGTGACCTCACCGACCTCGAGTACGGCGACATGGACTGGATCATGGGGATCAACTTCTGGGGCGTCGTGCACGGCACCAAGGAGTTCCTCCCCCACCTCATCGCCAGCGGCGACGGGCACGTCGTCAACCTGTCGTCGCTGTTCGGGCTGATCTCGATGCCCGGCCAGTCGATGTACAACGCCTCCAAGTACGCCGTGCGCGGGATGACCGAGGCGCTGCGCGAGGAGATGCTGGTCGCGGGTCACCCGGTCGGCGTCACCGCCGTCCACCCGGGCGGCATCAAGACCGCGATCGCCCGCAACGCGCGGTACTCCGCGAAGGAGGACGGCGACGCCTCGGCGAGGCTGTTCGACAAGAAGCTGGCCCGGATGACGCCCGAGAAGGCCGCGGCGGTCATCGTGCGCGGCATCGAGCGGAACCAGGCCCGCGTGCTCGTCGGCATCGACGCCCACGCCCTGCACCACCTCGCCAAGCTCACCGGTTCGCGCTACCAGGACATCGTCGCGCGCGCGTCGAAGAAGGTCGTGCCCGACAAGGCGACCATCGTCTGACCATGGCCGTGCACCCCGGTGACGCCGTCCGCGTCGAGATGACCAAGTGGGTCGACCGGCCGCACTGGTCCTTCGACGCGCGCCACCTCGGCTCCGACGAGCACGGCGACTGGATCGGCATCCGCACCGGCACGACGATGTCGCGACCGGGCGCTACCTTCGTGGCCGCCACCGACCAGGTCGGTCTGGTGCCTCCGGACGCCGGCTGGTTGGCCACCTTCCACGCCCCGGGCTTCCGCATCGCGACGTACGTCGACATCACCACCGTCCCGCGCTGGGACGGCGCGGTGGTGCGCGCCGTCGACCTCGACCTCGACGTCGTCCGCACCGCCGAGGGAGTCGTGTACGTCGACGACGAGGACGAGTTCGCCGAGCACCAGCTCTCCCACGGCTACCCGGCGGAGGTCGTCACCGCTGCGGAGGAGTCCTGCGCGTGGGTGCTGGCGCAGGTCCGTCGGGAGCACCCTCCGTTCGACGGCGGGTCCGCCGATCGATGGCTCGACCGGCTCGCCGGCCGAGCAGGCTGGTAGGGCCGACGAGCCGGGGGCCGACCAGACGGTCCTCGACGCGCCGGACCTCGCGGCCCAGCGGCTGGGCGAGGTACTCGCCGAGGATCACCCCGGCGGCGATCGCCAGCGCCACGGAGGCCGCGCCGATGATGGCGACCAGGCCGAGCGAGGTGTCACGACGGCTGCCCTCGCCGAGGAGCGAGAGGCCGCGGTAGATCGCGATGCCGGGCAGCATCGGGACGACGCACGAGACCACGACGATGAGCGGCGGCACGTGCAGGCGCTTGGCGACGGCGTACCCGACGAGTCCGACGAACAACGCCGCCACCGCGACCGCCCAGGTGCGGCCCAGCCCGGGCTCCTCGATCGAGGACGAGATCGTCACGGCGACCGCCGAGACCACCGCGATCGGGGCCAGCACCCGCTTAGGCGAGTACGACGAGAACGCGAACGCGGCCGCGGCGATCCCGCCGCCGAGCGCGGCCATCCCGATGCCCTGGATGCCGGTGGCTCCGGGCTCCACCGTCGGCAGGTCGACCCCGAACGCACTGGCGACGCTGAGGCCGCCGCTGACGCCGGCGATGATGCCGGTCGTCGACAGCACCGCCTCGGTGATCCGCGCGCCGGCGGTGATGTAGAAGCCGGTCAGCGCGTCCTGGATCGCGCCCATGAAGCCGACGCCGGCCAGCAGCATGACGATGTTGGCGGTGATCACGAACGACACGTCCAGCCCGAGGTCGAACCGCTCGTCGAGCACCCGGGCCGCGACCGCCACCAGGGCCGCGGTGCCGCCGCCGGCGACCTGGGCGTAGAAGGTGGGCAGCCGGCGGCGGGCGATGCGCAGCTGCAGCCGGTCGATGAGGAGCGCGGCCAGGGCGGCGACGAGGACGACGACCGGTCCGCCGCCGAGGAGGATGGCGACGCCCGCCGACATCACGCCCCAGCCCGCCGTGACCGACCAGCGGTGCCGGTCGTGACCGGTGGAGGTGATCCGGCTGAGCTCGGCGCGACCCTCGCGCAGGCCGATCCGGCCCGCGACGACCCCGCGCACCAGGTGGTCGACGTTCGTCAGGTCCTGGTAGTCGGTGACTCGTTGGGTGACCTGACGTCGGGCGATCAGCGGCGCCTCGTCGGGGCTGGTCTGGTGGCTCATCGTGATCAGGGTGAAGGTGATGTCGGCCTCGGCCTCGGCCGCGCCGAGCGCCCGGGCGACCGAGAGCATCGTCACCGTCACGTCGGCGGCCCCGGCGCCCGACGAGAGCAGGATCTCGCCGAGCCGCAGGCAGAAGTCGAGGGTGAGCGCGAGTCGGTTCGGCAGCGGGATCAGCTGCGTGGCGGGGAGTTCCGGCTCGACCATCCCTCGATGGTGACCCACGACCGGCGCGCGCCCAAGCCGGCACCCGGGCGACGTCCGTCACGCCGGCCCGGGCGCGGTGTGGAACGCTGGTCGGGTGCGCATCGACTTCACCCCGTCGCCGGAGTACACGCTCGGCGTCGAGTGGGAGCTCGCCCTGGTCGACCGGCGTTCTCGCGACCTGCGCAACGACGCCTCGCACCTCTTCGCCCGGGCCCGGCCCCGGCTTCCGCACCCCGACCGGCTGCACCAGGAGCTGCTCCGCAACACCGTCGAGCTGGTCACCGGGGTCTGCCACACGACCGGCGAGGCGATGAGCGACCTGCGGCGCACGCTCGCCGGCGTGCTGCCGGCGTGCGACGACCTCGACCTCGACCTGTACGGCGCGGGCACGCACCCGTTCGCGTCGTGGTCCGGCCAGCAGCTCAGCGCCGGGCACCGCTACGAGGAGCTGATGAAGCGCACCCAGTGGTGGGGCCGCCAGATGCTCATCTGGGGCGTCCACGTGCACGTCGGCCTCCCGGAGCGGACCCGGGTGATGCCGGTCCTCTCCGCGCTGCTGCGGTACTACCCGCACCTGCAGGCGCTGTCGGCGTCCTCGCCGGTGTGGGGCGGCATCGACACCGGCTACGCCTCCAACCGGGCGCTGATGTTCCAGCAGCTGCCCACCGCCGGGCTGCCCTTCCAGTTCGCCACGTGGGAGGAGTTCGAGGCCTTCGCCGCCGACCAGATGACGACCGGGGTGATCGACGACCTCTCCGAGATCCGCTGGGACCTGCGGCCGGCCGCGCACCTCGGCACCCTGGAGAACCGGATCTGCGACGGCGTCTCCTCCCTCGGCGACCTCGGCGCGCTGACCGCGCTGATGCACTGCCTGGTCGTCGACCTCGACACCCGGATGGCCGCCGGCGAGACGCTGCCGACGATGCCGCCGTGGCACGTGCAGGAGAACAAGTGGCGCGCGGCGCGCTACGGCCTCGACGCGATCGTGATCCTGGACGCCGACTGCACCGAGCGGCTCGTGACCGACGACCTCGCCGACCTGCTGGAGCGGCTGGCCCCGACCGCCGAGCGGCTCGGGTGCACCGACGAGCTCGCCTCGGTCGCCGCCCTCGTGGCCGGCGGCGCGTCGTACCAGCGCCAGCGCGCGGTCGCCGCGCGGACCGGTGACGACCTCGTCGCCGTCGTCGACTCGGTGGTCAGGGAGCTGAAGGAGTCGCTGTGATCGTGCGCACCGGCCGCTCCGCCGTTCAGCGCGGGTAGCCGCCCTCCGGCTCGACCATCTCCAGCCGGACGCCGAGCAGCCGCACCGGTCGCCTCCGCTCGACCTTCGCGAGCAGCGCCACCACGGCGTCTGCGAGCGCGTCGGGGTCGTTGGTCGGCTCGGCCAGCTTGCGGCTGCGGTTGACGGTCTGGAACGCGCGGTCGCGGACCTTGAGGCCGACCCGCCACGCCGGCCGACCCTCGGCGTCGATGTCGGCGACCACCCGGCGGGTGATCCGGCGGACCTCGGCCTCGATGGCGGCGTCGTCGTCGAGGTCGGTCTGGAAGGTCTCCTCCCGCCCGTGGGCGCGGGCCACCCAGGGCGTCGGGTCGACCGTCCCGGTGTCGACGCCGCGGCCGAGGCGGTGGTACCAGGGCCCCATCGTCGGCCCGATCTCGGCGGCGAGCACCCGGACGTCGGAGGTCGCGAGCTGGACGACGGTGTCGATCCCGAGAGCGGCGAGCCGCTTCTCGATCTTGGCGCCGACGCCCCACAGCGCCCGGGTCGGCCGGTGCCCCATCTGGGGGAACCAGGTGTCGTCGGTGATCGTGTGGACCCCGCGCGGCTTACCGAAGTCGGTGGCGATCTTGGCCTGCAGCTTGTTGTTGCCGATGCCGACCGAGCAGTGCAGCCCGGTGGCGGCGAGGACCTCGGCCCGGGCCTGCTCGGCGAAGGCCTGCGGGTCGCGCGGGCGCTCGGGCGCACCCGGGCGGAGGCCGACGAACGCCTCGTCCCAGCCGAGCACCTCGACGTCGACGGGGTCACCGTCCCACAGCAGGGCGCGCAGGGTGGCCATCACGACCGCCGACGCCGCCTCGTAGACCGGGAAGTCGACGGGCAGGAAGACGGCGTCGGGGATCTTGCGGTGGGCCAGCCGCAACGGCATCCCCGACCGGACGCCGTGCTCGCGCGCCTCGTAGGAGGCGGTCGAGACGACGGCCCGCTCGGTCGGGTCGCCGCGACCCCCGACGACCACGGGCAGCCCGGCGAGCTCGGGCCGGCGCAGCACCTCGACCGCAGCCAGGAACTGGTCGAGGTCGACGTGCAGCACCCAGCGGGCCGGGGTGCCCGGCGTGCCCGTGGTGACCATGCGCCGATGCTGCCACGGTCCGCCGACGCACCGGCGGTGCCGGACGCGGCCCGGCTACCCGTGCTCGCGCACCCAGGCCAGCGACCGCTGCAGGTCGCCGAGGTCGCGGTACCAGGTGCGGACCTCGGTGCGGCACCGCACCCGCTGGCGCAGCGTGTCGTACTCGCCGCACTCGGCCATCGACTCGGAGTCGGTCGGCGGGAACGCCTGCGACCCGTCGGCGTAGCTGATCTCGAAGCCGTTGGCGGCATCGCCGGTGACGTCGACGACGACGGGTCTGGCCCCCCGTGCCGGCGGGCTCGACGACGGGCCCGACGACGGGCCCGCGAGCGCGAGGCCGGCGGCACCGCCGAGCAGCGCGAGCACGAGGAGGGGCAGGACGACGAGGTGCGTGACGGACTTCTTCATGGGTCCCCCGAGGGGTCGAGTGCCGGCGGGTTCCGGCAGTGCGAGGGACGCTAGGCGCGCGGGGGGACGGTCGCGGCCCGTCGTGCGCGGGCCTGTGGAGAACCCGGCCGACCCCCGGCCTGTGCACGAGAAGTGGTCATCACCACCGCCCCGGCCCGGCCCGATCGTCCAGCCCGGCCCCCGGTTCAGCGCGCGAGCGTGACCGTGACGGTGCCGCTGCACCCGGAGGCCAGCGACGACATCGCCGACTGCTCCGCGCCGTCGACCGACAGGCCCCACCGGACCTTCACCGCGACGAACTCCCTCAGGTAGCGGCACTGCTCCCGGCCGGGCGTCCACTCGGCGACGTCCTGGTCGCTCTTGGAACGGTTCTCCCCCGCGGTGACGCCGACGAGCGACCGCGGGTCGCCGAGGTCGTTGGCGTAGGACCGACGCTCGGCCGCGGTCCAGTCGGAGGCGCCGGAGTCCCAGGCCTCGGCCAGCGGCACCATGTGGTCGATGTCGAGGTCGCCGGCCGCGGACTGCGAGACGCCGTCGTAGTAGGAGAACCAGCGCCCGCCGCTCAGCGCGCAGCCGCTGCCCACGGTGACCGGGTCGTCGGCCTCCGCGATGAGCACCTCGTCCCGGGTGTCGCAGCCGTCGCCGTCCTCGTCGACCCAGTGCTGGAAGGCGTCGCGGTCGTAGCCGGTCCGGTCCTCGGTGGCGACGGGGAGCGAGGCCACCGCGTCGGCGAGCGGCGCCGAGTAGTCCTCCGCGTGAGCGGCGTCCGGGGCGGCGAGGAGGCCGACCCAGACCGCGCACGCGCCGAGTCCGGTGAGCACGAGACGACGAGGCATGAGGGATCTCCCGAGGTGTCCGAGGCGGTGGGTGCCCCTCGACCCTGGGCGCCGGCACCGGGGGGCACAACCCCTCGGCCGCAGGTCGAGGGAGAACCCGCACCCACCCGTGGGCGCTTGTGGAGGCCGTCACAGCGCGCGAGGATCGGCGGGAGAAGCCGACGCACAACTCCAGAGGGGGCCCCGCCGTGGCCACGCCGATCGACCCGACCGCTACCGGGTTCCTGCTCGCCGAGAACCGCAACATGCCCATGCACGTCGGCGGTCTGCAGCTGTTCAGGAAGCCCGACGGCGCCGGACGCAACTACGTCCGCGAGATGTTCCAGGCGATGAGCAGCCCCGAGGAGATGGCCCCGCTCTTCCTCAAGCACCCGCACCGCTCGGTGCGCACCGGCGGCCAGCTCGTCTGGAAGCCCGACGAGCAGTTCGACATCGAGCACCACGTCCGCCACAGCGCGCTGCCGAGGCCCGGCCGGGTGCGCGAGCTGCTCGAGCTGTGCTCACGGCTGCACAGCACCCGCCTCGCGTGGGAGCGCCCGCTGTGGGAGTCCCACGTGATCGAGGGCCTGCGCGACGGCCGGGTCGCGATGTACACCAAGTCGCACCACGCGCTCCTCGACGGCGTCTCCGCGATGCGGCTGCTCGCCAGCGTGCTCAGCACCGACCCCGACCAGCGCGACATGCCGCCGCCGTGGGGCGCCCGCCCGAGCAGCCGCGGGCCGGGGCCGGCCGTCACCGACGACGGCGGGATCTCCGAGGTCACGATGACGGCGCTGCGCTCGGCGATGGGCATCACCGCCGAGGCCGCCGGCATGCCGGGCGCGCTGGTGAAGACGATCCGCAAGGGACTCCGCAACGAGACGTCGGCGCTGTCGCTGCACGCCCCGCGCACCATCTTCAACCAGAGCATCACCGGCTCGCGCCGCTTCGCCGCGCAGGACTGGCCGATCGAGCGGCTCCGTGCGATCGGCAGGTCGACGGGCACCACGATCAACGACGTCGTGATGGCCATGTGCTCGGGCGCGATGCGCACCTACCTCCTCGAGCTCGACGCCCTCCCCGACGCCCCGCTGGTCGCGATGGTGCCGGTCGGCCTGAACGCCAAGCAGTCGCAGGTCGCCTCCGCCGAGGGCGGCAACGCCGTCGGCGCCGTCATGGTCCAGCTCGCCACCGACCAGGCCGACCCGGCGCGCCGGCTCGGCGCCATCCACCGCTCGATGAAGGACGGCAAGGAGGCGCTGTCGTCGATGACGCCGGTGCAGATCCTCGCCATGAGCGCGATCGGCCAGGCGCCGGCCATCCTCACGCCGATGCTGCGGCTGCAGGGCATCGTGCGCCCGCCGTACAACCTCATCATCAGCAACGTGCCCGGCCCGCGCTCGACGCACTACTGGAACGGCGCGCAGCTGCTCGGCTCGTACCCGCTGTCGATCCCGATCAACGGGATGGCGCTCAACATCACCTGCACGTCCTACGACGGCAACATGGCCTTCGGCCTGACCGGCTGCCGCCGCACGGTCCCGCACCTGCAGCGGCTGCTCGGCCACCTCGACGACGAGCTCAGGAACCTGGAGACGGCGGCAGGGTTGTGACGACCTCGCGGGCGCCGGTGCGCTCGGCACCCACCCCCGCGGCGACCACGAACCCGACACCGAGGACCGCGAGCCAGCCGGGCACCTGGTGCAGGGCGACGAACCCGATGAGCAGCGCGAACGCGGGCTCGAGCGCCATCAGGGTGCCGAACGCCGCGGTCGTGAGCCGGCGCAGCGCGAGCAGCTCGAGCGCGAACGGGACGACGGGCAGCAGCACCGCCAGCCCCAGCCCGGCCAGGACGAGCTCAGGGGTCAGGTCGGCGACGACCGAGGCCCCACCGAACGCCGTCGCGGTGAGCGCGGCGACCGGCATCGAGACCGCGAGCGCGGTCAGCCCCTCGACCTGGTCGCCGGCGCGCTGGGTCAGCAGGATGTAGGCCGCCCAGCAGGCGGCGGCACCGAGTGCGAAGGCGACCCCGACCGGGTCGGCTCCCCCGCTCCACGGCTCGGTGAGCAGCAGGACCCCGGCCGCGGCGAGCGCCGGCCAGACGATCCTGGCGCCACGCCCGCGCAGGACCGCGACGCCCAGCGGACCGAGGAACTCCAGGGCGCTGGCGGTGCCGAGCGGGAGCCGGGCCACCGCCTCCATGAAGAGCATCGTCACGCCGCCGGTGGCCACGCCGAGCAGCACGCACGAGCGCAGCGCCGCGGCGCTGAACTGGACCCGGCGCGGCCGCACGACCAGCAGCAGGATCACGGCCGCCCAGGTCAGGCGCAACCACGCCGTCCCCTGCGTGCCGAGGTGGTCGAGAAGGCCGACGGAGACCGCCAGCCCCAGCTGCACGCAGAGCATGGACACGACCGCGAACGACGTGCCGGTGCGGGCGCCGTGGGTCGAGGTCGTGGGGGCGAGGGTGGTCACGACGACCACGATGAACCCCTGCAACAGTTCGCGTCCACGCGTGAATGGTGGACACGTCGTTCATGATCGACGGACAATCAAAGCATGGACGTCCGCCGGCTGCGGCTGCTGCTCGAGCTCTCCCGCCTCGGCTCGATGCGCGAGGTCGCCGACGAGCTCGGCCTGACGACGTCCACGGTCTCCCAGCAGATCGCCGCGCTGGCCCGCGACGCGGGCACGCCGCTGCTCGAGCCCGACGGCCGCCGGGTCCGGCTCACCGCCGCGGGCCGGCGCCTGGCCGACCACGCGGTCGGCATCCTCGCCGCCGTCGATGCCGCCCGCCGCGACCTCGACCCGGACGCCGAGCCGGCCGGCACGGTCCGGGTCGCGGGGTTCGCCAGCGCCGTGCGCCGCTCGTTGCTCCCGGTGGTCGCCGCGATCGCCGGGACCCACCCCGACGTCCGGGTGCGCATCGACGAGTTCGAGCCGCTCGAGGCCTTCGGTCTCCTGGCCCGCGACGACGTCGACCTCGCCCTCGTCTACGACTACACCCTGGCGCCCGCGGCGTGGCCGGTCGACGTCGACGTCCACGACCTCTGGACGACGTCCTGGGGGCTCGCGGTGCCGGCCGGGGACCGGCGGCCGGCGCCGGGCACGAGCGCGGTCGACGTGGTCGCGGCGTACGCCGGGCACCCGTGGATCACCAACTCGCGCAACACCGCCGACGAGGACGCCGTCCGCACGCTGGCCTCGATGGCCGGCTTCACGCCGCGCATCGAGCACCAGATCGACAGCCTCGACCTCGTCGAGGTGCTGGTCGGGGCGGGGCTGGGCGTGGGCCTGCTCCCGACGGCGTGGCCCTCGCGACCCGGCGTGACGGTGCTGCCGCTCGACGAGCCGGCGATCACCCTGCGCACCTACGCCGTCACGCGCCGCGGTCGCGACCGGTGGCCCCCGTTGCGGCTGGTGCTCGACGGGCTGCTCCCGGACCGACGTCCCGGCGCGGGCGCCGGGAGCCCTCCTCCCAGAGGGGCCCGAGGAGGAGCCAGAAGCCGGTGACCACCCACAGCGGTGCGGCCGAGGCGAGCACGGAGCCGCGCTGGTCGGGGTCCGCGACGAGGGCCAGCAGAGCGAGCACGACCGAGGCGACGACGGCGGCGAGCACGACCCGGAACCACTCGGCCCAGGTCGCGGCGCGACGCTCGGGCGAGCCGGCGGGTGGTGCGGCGGCGGGCGGCGGCCCGCCCGCGAAGCGGTGCGCGAACCGGACGTCGGCCCACCGCACCATGCTGGGACCGAAGGCCAGGCTGAAGCCGAGGTAGGCCGCGGCCAGCGCGTGCATGGCCGACATCTGAGCCCCTCGCCCGAGGTCGACGGCGGCCGCCGCGAGCAGGACGACGTCGACGAGCGGCACGCACGCCAGGACGACGGCGCCGGCCCGGGCGCGACCGAGCGGGTAGCGCAGCAGCATCCCGAGGCCGAGGACGACCCAGAACCCGATCTCGCAGGTGACGATGACGGCGGCGATCACGCGACCTCCTGGTGCTAGTACGTCTGTGCCACCACCGAGATTAGCACGGTCGTACTACCATGGCCGCGTGCCGCGCCTCATCGACCACGCCGCCCGCCGGGCCGAGCTCGCCGAGGCGGTCTGGCGGGTGATCGTCCGCGACGGCGTCGGGGCGGTGTCGGTGCGCACCGTCGCCGCCGAGGCCGGCGTCTCGGCCGGTTCGCTGCGCCACGTGCTGCCCAGCAAGGGGCTGATGCTCGCGGCGGCGATGGACCTCGTCGTCGAGCGTGCGACCGCGCGGTTCCAGGCGCACGCACCGGTGCTCGCCTCGCGCGCCGACGTGGTCGCCCTGCTCGGCGAGATGCTGCCCCTCGACGAGGAGCGTCGCCTCGAGATGCAGATCCACCTCGCGCTGGCCGCCGAGGCGGCCGGCCACCCCGAGCTCAGCCACGTCCGGGCCGGCCCCGACGGCGCGGTCCGCAGCGGCTGCCGCACGCTGCTCGACCTCGCCCACCGCGACGGCCACCTGCGTCGTGGCCTCGACCTCGACGCCGAGACGACCCGGCTGCACGTGCTCCTCGACGGCCTCGCCTTCCACCTGCTCGGCGACGTGATCACCGTCGCCGGCGCCCACGCGCTCCTCGACGAGCACCTCGCGGCCCGCTGGCGTCACTGACCTCGTGGACGACGGGAGGTGCGCGAACCGCCCGGCCCCGACCGGCACGTCCTCTACGACGCGCCCTCGCGGTACCCGCCGCCGACGGTGTCCGCGACCGCGCGGAGCCGGGCCCGGGTGACGTCGGCGACGGTGGCGTGACCGGCGAGGGCGGCGTTGGAGCCGGGGCGGGTCGGCTCGCCCCGGTTGATCGACAGGCAGGTGCGGGTGCCGCCGTCCTCGGCGTTCGCGAGGGCGACCGCGTGGCCGGTGGTGCCGCTGCCGGCGAACGGGTCGAGCACCCGGACGTCGGACGGCATCGTCGCGAGGACCCGCCGGACCAGCCCGGTCGGCTTGGGCGACTCGAAGAGGTGGCCGACCAGCGCCTTGAGCTCGGCCACGGCGGTGTCGGTGGAGCCGACCTCCTCGGCCAGCCAGATCGTGCGCAGCTTCTTGCGCCTGCCCTCGTGCAGCCAGTCGCGCTGGAAGACGTCGACCCGCTCCCCCGACCGTCCGCGGATCGTGCGACACACGAGGTCGTCGGGGCGCTCGTCGATGCGCGGACGGCTCCAGCGCCACACCGCCGGCGTCCCGTCGCCGAAGACCGGCAGCACCTCGACCGCGCCGGCGAACGACGCCGTCGCGACCCGCCCCGAGACCGGGTCACCCCACACCGGGAAGTGCAGGGTCCGCGCGGTGACGGGGTTGAACTTCTTGTTCGTGTTGCGCAGCGGGAGGTGCCGGAACCGGCGGCCGTCGCCGTCGGTGCGGGGGAAGTCGGCCGGGTCGACGGTGTCGGTGGTGGAGGCGTCGAGCACGCAGCGGGCGGCGTCCCGGGCGTAGACGAGCAGGTACTCGTGCGAGGTCGCGAACCCCCGTCCGAGCTGGCGGCCCTTCGGGTTCAGGTTGACCACGACCTGCGCGAGGAACTGGGCCTCGCCGAACACCTCGTCCAGCAGCAGCCGCAGGTGGGCGACCTCGTGGTCGTCGATCGACACGTAGAGCGCGCCGGTCGGCGCCAGCACCCGACGGACCTCGACCAGGCGGGGCCGCATCATCGTGGTCCACGCGGTGTGCCGGCCGTCGCGCCGGCCGTCGCTGCCCCGGACGTCGTCGGCGTAGGCGAAGTCGTTGCCGGTGTTGTACGGCGGGTCGGTGCACACCAGGTCGACGCTGCCGTCGGGGAGGCCGGCCAGGACGTCGATGTTGTCGCCCTCGACGAACCGGTTCCAGACCGGTGCCCGCGCCGCTTCGTCCACCGCGCCATCATGGACGACATGACCCGTCCCCGTGAGCGCGACCGGACGATCACCATCGTCTCGCTCGTGCTCACCCTGGTCGCGGTCGGTGCCTACGTCACCTTCGGCAACAGCCCGATCAGCACCCGCGTGCGCTCGCTGATCGGTGCCGAGGACCGGGTGATGCCGCCCGTCGAGGCCGGGGCGACCGGGGCCCACGCCTTCCTCAACACCCAGCCGGGCAGCGACCGGCCCGTGGGGTTCAGCCCCTGCCGCGTGATCCCCTACGTCGTCAACCCCGAGCAGGCGCCCGACGACTGGCAGCGCTACGTCGACCGGGCGGTCGCCGAGGTGAGCGAGCGGACCGGGCTGCGCTTCGACGACCGGGGCACCACCGAGGACCGCGACTTCGACGACCGGGGCACCACCGGTGGCGATCCCGAGCCGGTGCTCATCGGCTGGGCCGACGAGGACGAGGTCGGCGAGCTCGCCGACGACGTCGCCGGTCTCGGCGGACCGACGATGGCGCAGCTCGGCAGCCACCGCGCCTACGTCACCGGCTCGGTCATCCTCGACAGCGACACGACCGACCGCCTCGAGCGGACCAGCGACGGCGATGACCTCCAGGTGGCGCTGCTGCTCCACGAGCTCGGCCACCTCGTGGGCCTCGACCACGTCGACGACACCGGCGAGCTGATGTACCCGGACGGCGTCACCCGGGCCGGCTACGGACCCGGTGACGTCGAGGGGCTCGCCGCGCTGGGCGCGATCCCCTGCAGATGACCCTCCGACTCTTCTACCCTCGGAGCCGTGCGCTCCCCCCACCCGACGTCCCGCCCGACATCCCGCCCGCCTTCTCGCCCGACTCCTCGCCCGGCACTGCCCCCGACCGTGCTCGCCGGCCCGCTCGTCGCCCTGCTCGTCGGCCTGCTCGCGCTCCTGGCACCGGTCATGGTGTCCGCGCCGGCAGCGGACGCCGCTCCGGGACCACGGGTCGCGGCTGACCGCGACGGCACCCGCCCTCCCCAGACGAGCGACGGGGTGGTCGGCCCGGTCGCCCGCTGGCTCCCGCCGCGGCTGCGGGGCCAGGGTCCGCTCGCCGAGCCGACCCGACAGTGGGTCGCGCCCGGCGTCCACCTGTCGCAGTGGGAGGAGGACACCGCCCGCGGGCGGATCCGCGCCCACCTGCTGACCGTGCAGTGGCGCCGCCCCGGGGTGTCGCTCGACTACGGCAACGCCGGCCGGGTGCGCGCCACCGCGACCGTGCCCGAGATCGCCGCCCGCGACCGCCGCGTCGTCGGCGCCGTCAACGGCGACTTCTTCGACATCCACGACACCGGCGCCCCGATCGGCATCGGTGTCGAGCGCACCCGCGGGCTGCTCCACGGCCGACGGGTCGGCTGGAACTCGGCGTTCACGATCGGCCGCGACGGCACCCCCGACATCGGACGACGCGAGGTCGTCACCCGGGTCCGACAGCACCCCGGGATCGAGATCGCCACCCTCAACGCCCCGAACGTGCCCGTCGACAGCATCGGGGTCTACACCCGGGCCTGGGGCCGGGCCGCGGGGGCACGGGTGACCGACGAGAGCCGGCGCGGGGTGCGCGTCGTGCGCGTCGTCCGGGGCCGGGTCGTGAGCAACGACCGCCGGCTGCCGCGCGGCGTCGACATCACCGGCCCGGTGCTGGTCGGTCGCGGCCAGGGCGCCCGGCAGCTGCGCGCGCTGGAGGTCGGCAGCCGGGCGAGCATCGTCTCCGAGGTCGAGGGCCGGCCGCGGATGGCGATCACCGGCAACGCGTTCCTGATGCGCGACGGCGTGGTCGAGGCGCTCGACGACCGCGAGCTGCACCCGCGGACCGCCATCGGGATCGACCGCGACACCGGGACGATCCTGCTGCTCGTGGTCGACGGCCGGCAGGCCTCGAGCCGGGGCTACACGATGTTCGAGCTGGCCGACGCGATGGCCCGGCTCGGCGCCGACGAGGCCCTCAACCTGGACGGCGGCGGGTCGAGCACCCTGCTCGCGCGCCGCACCGGACTGGGGGTCGGGATCGTGAACTCACCCTCCGACGGGGTCGCCCGCAGGGTCGCGAACGTCGTCGAGGTCAGCTACCGCCGTCCGCGCTGAGCCCGGGTGACTCACCCTCCGACGGTCATGACGGCGACGGTCGTCACCGGCGCGAAGCACTCCACGTCCGGGCCGGGGACCTTGGCGACCACGACGAGGTACACGTCCTCGGCCGTCGTCGCCACGTCGACCGGCGGGACGTCGCAGCCGATCGCCGCCACCGCGGCGTAGGCCGTCCCCGGCCCGGCCGCCACGCCCGCCACCGAGACCCGCACCTCCTCGGCGAATGCGTCGTCGGAGAACTGCGCGACGAAGTCGGCGAGCTCCGGCTCGTCGTCGACCCGCACGAACTGCTCGGTGCTCGCGCCGCCGGCGGCGGTGGCGTGCAGCACCTCGACGACCTCGGGCCCGCCGGAGGGCTCGCTGCCGGGCCTGGTGGGCCCGCCGGTGGGCTCGCTCGTGGCGGTGCTGGTCGTCTGCTCAGACGGAGCGGGGTCGGTCGTGTCGGTGCCGGCGTCGTCGCTGCCGCAGCTCGTGAGGACCGGGCAGAGGAGCACGCCGAGCAGGAGGGCAGGGCCGAGACGTCGTCGCATGGTGGTCCGACGTTACTGCCGCGCCGAGGGTTCCGGCAGGCTGGCCGGATGGGATTCACCCGCGCCGAGCTCGAGTCGTTCCGTGACGCCGAGGTACCCGATCTGCTCCCCGCCCACGGGACGCCGCTGCGGCTGCTCTTCGTCGGGATCAACCCCGGCCTGTGGACCGCCGCCACCGCGACGCACTTCGCCCACCCCGGCAACCGCTTCTACCCCGCACTGCTCCGCGGTGGCGTCGTCGACCGGCGGATCGACCCCGCGGCCGGGATGACCGACGCCGACCGCGACCACCTCCGGTCCCGCGGGATCGGCATCACGAACGTCGTGCGCCGGGCCACGGCGAAGGCGTCCGACCTGACCTCCGAGGAGCTGCGAGCCGGCGGCGCCGAGCTCGCCGACCTGGTCCGTCGCGCCCACCCCGCCGTCGTCGCGATCGCCGGCATCACCGCCTACCGGACGGCGTTCGGGGTCCCGAGGGCGACGCCGGGGCGCCAGCCGGAGCCGTTCGAGGGTGCCGCGCTCTGGGTGGTGCCCAACCCGAGCGGCCTCAACGCGCACGAGACGGTCGAGTCGCTCGCCGCGGCGTACGCCGAGCCGGCCCGGGCCGCGGGGGTCGCGGCCGGCTGACCCGTGCGAGGTCGGGTCAGTGCGGGAAGGCCTGGTCCTTGCCGAGCACGGTCAACCCGTCCTCGACCACGAAGCCACGGGCGGCGTCCTCCTCGCGGTCCACACCGATCCGGGCGCCGGGCGGGACGACGACGTTCTTGTCGAGGATCGCGTTGCGGACGACGGCACCCTCGCCCACGTGCACGCCGTTGAGGAGCACCGAGCCGTCGACCTGCGCGCCGCCGAGCACCCGGACGGCGGGCGAGAGGACCGAGCGGGTGACGGTGCCGCCGCTGACGACGACGCCGGGCGAGAGCACGGCCTCGTCGGTGCGGGCCGGGGTGCCGTCGGCGCCCTGGACGATCTTGACCGGCGGCTGCGGGCCGTAGGAGGTGTAGATCGGCCAGTCGAAGTTGTAGAGGTTGAAGACCGGCAGCGGCGAGACGACGTCCATGTGGGCGGCGTAGTAGGAGCCGAGCGTCCCGACGTCGCGCCAGTAGCCACGGTCGCGCTCGGTGGCACCGGGGACGACGTTGTCCTGGTAGTCGTAGACGCCGGCCTGGTCGCGGCGCACGAACGAGGGCACGATGTCGCCGCCCATGTCGTGCTTCGACCCGTCGGTGGACGCGTCGCGGGTGACGGCCTCGACCAGCGCGTCGGCGTCGAAGACGTAGTTGCCCATCGAGGCCAGCACCTCGCCGGGGCTGTCGGGCAGCCCGGTCGGGTCCTTCGGCTTCTCGAGGAACTCGCGGATCCGCGACGGGTCGTCCGGGACGACGTCGATGACGCCGAACTGGTCGGCCAGCCCGATCGGCTGCCGGATCGCGGCCACCGTGCAGGCGGCGCCGCTGTCGATGTGCTGGGCGACCATCTGGGAGAAGTCCATCCGGTAGACGTGGTCGGCGCCGACGACGACCACGATGTCGGGCTTCTCGTCCTTGATGAGGTTCAGCGACTGGAAGATCGCGTCGCCGCTGCCGAGGTACCAGTGCTTGCCGACGCGCTGCTGCGCGGGCACCGGGGTGACGTAGTTGCCGAGCATCGTCGACATCCGCCAGGTCTGGGTGACGTGGCGGTCGAGGCTGTGCGACTTGTACTGCGTGAGCACCACGATCTGCAGGTAGCCCGAGTTGACGACGTTGGAGAGGGCGTAGTCGATGAGCCGGTAGATGCCGGCGAACGGCACCGCCGGCTTCGCCCGGTCGGCGGTGAGCGGCATCAGTCGCTTGCCCTCACCCCCGGCGAGGACGATCGCGAGGACCTTCTTGCGCGGACGGGCCGACCCGGGAATGGTGCTCATGTCGGCCACCGTAACGCCCGATACCCCTCACGTGGAGTGTCCGTCTCGGGCACTTCGACCCGATCCCCCACGAAGGTGGTCCCGCGTGCTCCCTCCCCACCGGCCGGCCCGTCGCCGTCTCGTCGCCCTGGCCTGCCTGCTGGCCCTGCTCGTCGTCCCGGGCGGCGCCCCGTCGCAGGCCGGCCCGGGTGACCCGCCGCCCGCCGACGACGACTCCTTCGTCGGCGCCGGCGGCTACACCTACCCCCGGCCGACGAACGCCGCCAAGGTCTTCCGCTGGGGTGCGGAGACGTGGCGCGACGAGTTCGAGTCGGGCGGTGCGCTGCGTCCGCAGTGGAGGGTGAGCCGGCCGAAGCGGGTGCGCGAGCAGCAGGGCCAGATCACGATGGACGCCCGGGCGCACACCGGCACGGTGAGCGTCACCGCCACCGACACCGCCGCCGCCTACGGCCGCTGGGAGACGCGGGTCCGGGCCAAGCGGTACGACGCGGGGACGCCGTACCGGTTCTTCTGGGAGCTGGTGCCGGTGCAGCCGACCGGGTGCCCCGGCGGCCGCGACCAGCGGATCGTGATCGCGTCGTGGGCCCAGGACGACGCCCGGGCCGTCGGCAGCATCGGCGTCGACGCCGACACGGCGTTCACCTTCGGCGCCGACCTCGACCTGCGGATCGGCTACTTCCACACCTACGCGATCGAGGTCGCGCCCGACCACGTGTCGTGGTTCGTGGACACCAAGGTGGTGCACACCGAGCGGCGTCCCGAGGCGCTGACCGGGGTGGTCTACCGCCCGCGGCTGCGGATGCAGGCGGTGCGCGGCGCGACGATGGCGCGCTCGCGGATGCAGGCCGACTGGGTGCGCCACTACTCGCTCGACCGGCCCGGCGTGCTTCCCGTCACCGCTCCGGCGATGACACGGACGGACCTGGCCCCGCTCTGCTGAGCACGGTGCCGCCCGCGGCCGGAGTAGGGATAGGTTCCTCGCATGCGGGTCGACGTGCTGAGCAAGGAGTACCCCCCCTCGATCTACGGCGGCGCCGGGGTCCACGTGGCCGAGCTGGTGCGGGCGCTGCGGGCGCTCCCCGGCCTCGACACGCGGGTCCACGCCTTCGACGGTCCACGCTCCGAGGACGGCACGACGTCGCACCCCGACCTCGCCGAGCTGGCCGGCGCCAACGGCGCGCTGCGCACGCTCGGCGTCGACCTGACCATCGCCGACGCCTGCGCCGGCTCCGACCTCGTGCACTCCCACACCTGGTACGCCAACATGGCCGGCCACCTCGCCGGCCTGCTGCACGGCGTCCCGCACGTCGTGACCGCGCACTCCCTCGAGCCGCTGCGCCCCTGGAAGGCCGAGCAGCTCGGCGGCGGGTACGCCGTCTCCTCCTGGGTCGAGCGGACGGCGTACGAGGGCGCGGCGGCCGTCATCGCGGTCTCGGCCGCGATGCGCGACGACGTCCTCGCGTCCTACCCGGCCGTCGACCCGGCCCGGGTGCACGTCGTCCACAACGGCATCGACACCGAGCTCTGGCGCCCGGCCCCGGCCCCGGACCGCGTGCGCGAGCTCGGCCTCGATCCCGACCGCCCGTCGGTGGTCTTCGTCGGCCGGATCACCCGGCAGAAGGGGCTGCCGCTGTTCCTGCGCGCCGCGGCCGAGCTGCCGCCCGACGTCCAGCTCGTGCTCTGCGCGGGCGCACCCGACACCCCGGAGATCGAGGCCGAGGTGATGGGCCTGGTCGAGGACCTGTCCCGCACCCGCACCGGCGTGGTGTGGATCCGCGAGATGCTCCCCCGCGCCGACGTCGTCGCGCTGCTCACCGCCGCGACCGTCTTCGCCTGCCCGTCGATCTACGAGCCGCTCGGCATCGTCAACCTCGAGGCGATGGCGTGCGACACCGCCGTCGTCGCGACCGCGACCGGCGGCATCCCCGAGGTCGTCGTCCCCGGCGAGACCGGGATCCTGGTGCCGATCGAGCAGGCCGCCGACGGCACCGGCACCCCGCTCGACCCCGATCGCTACGTCGCCGACTTCGCGGCCGCGCTCAACGAGCTCGTCGCCGATCCCGACCGGGCGGCGACCTACGGCCGCGCCGGACGGCAGCGGGCGATCGAGAGCTTCAGCTGGGACGCGATCGCGGAGCGGACCGTCGGGGTCTACGGTTCCGTGACCTGAGCCGGCACGAGTCGAGGTCGACGACCGTGGCGTCCCCCGACGCTGCGAACGACGCTCCCCGGTCGGGCACCACGTGCTCGGTCACCCGGTTGCGCTCGACGACGACCTCGAGGAGTCCGCTGACCTCGACGTGACCGGCGAGCCGGTGACCGCCGCGCAGCCCGGCGTCCAGCGCCGCCTCGAGGGCCGCGGCCGAGCTCGGCGCCAGGAAGGTGCGGGACAGGAAGCGCAGCCACGGCGTGACGTCGTGCGGGGCCGCGACGGCGCGCGTCGGGTCGAGGTCGAGCCGGCGTCCGTCGGTGCTGGGCCGCCACGGCGACCTCGGCGACGGCTGGCCCGGCCAGAGCCGCCGCAGGGCACCCTCGCTCCCGAACGCGGCGAGGAAGGCGACCTCGTGGCGCTCGAGCGGCGGGTGGATGAGGAGGTGGGGCGGTGCGTCGTTCATCCGGGCCTCCCTGGGCGAGACGGGCGTCGATGAGGTGGTCTGCAACCACGCTCCGGGTCCCGCGCGGACAGCGAGTTCCCGCGTTCCGCGCCTGGGTCGTACCCGCGACCCCCGGCCGGCATGCACCGGGTCTCGACCGTGGTCCCCGGTCGCCCGGCGGCGCCCGCCCGGCGACTCCTCGCGCCCGTGGGTCGACCGGCGGATCAGTCGAGGTAGCGCCGCGTGACGATGCCGTCGGCGGTCGCGCCGAGGTAGCCGCCCTCGTCGTAGTCGTTGCTGACGTAGACCCGCACCCGGGTGCCGTCGTCGGGGCCGCTGGTCGGCGGGCCGTCGATGATCACGTGGGTGAGCTTCGCGTCCTCGACCGCGCCGAGAGCCTGCCGGCCCATCCGGACGAAGACCGCGGGGTCGACGTCGGCGAGGTCGATCCGGTCGTAGCGGGTGGAGGTGCCCTTGTCGCCGGGCTCGTCGAACTCGCCGTGCCAGCCGATCCGGACCTGCCGCCGGGTGGTCGCGTCGACCGGCACCTCGAGGAAGGCGTGGGCCCCGTGCAGCGAGACCGAGAAGACCTCGGTCGACCCCGTCCGCTCCTCCAGCGCCGCCAGCAGCGCCCGGTAGCCCCGGGCGGTGAGGACGTCGACGGGTGCCGGCTCGGACTGCTCGACCGGCTGCTGGGGCGCCGGCTCGTCGACCGGCTCGTCGACCGGGGCGCCCACGTCGACGCCCGCGGCGGGCGGGTCGCCCGGCTCGTCGCCGAGCAGTGCGGTCCCGGCCGCGCCGGCGCCGGCCAGGACGCACGCGGCGACGACGATCGCGAGCAACGGCGCGCGCCGGCGGACGACCGTGCGCTCCTCGGGCGTCCGCGGCCCGCCGCCGAGGTCGTACACCGGCCACTGCTCCTCGCCCGTCATGGCGTCATCGTAGGACCGGGTCGGCCGCAGGTCAGGCGCGCTCGACGTGGGCGAACGGCACCCGGAGCACGGTGCTCCCGGCCCGGAGGTGGTAGCTGGTGCGGCCGAGCTTGACCACCTTGCCGACCCGGCCGTGGTGCTCGCCGGGCGCGATCACGCGGGCGCGGGTGCCCGGACGCAGCAGCTGGAGGCGGCGTCCGGCGCGCAGCCGGGCGAGCTCGGCGTCGTAGTTGGGGTGCGGCTCGGCGGGCCGGCCGTGGTGGGTCCACGTGATCAGGTGCGCGAGGTCGAAGGCGCGCGAGCACTGGGCGCACGTCATCACCCGCTCGGGACGACGGTGCCGTCCGGTGGTGTGCCCGGCGGGGCACACGCCCAGCCACGGCGGCTCGACCCGCGGCGACTCCGGCGAGACGCACCGCTCCCCGCTGCTGCCGATCCTCCGCGCGACCTCGCGCCAGGTGGCGTCGTGGCCGTGCGCGGGACCGGCCAGGGCGTGGGCGATCTCGTGCAGGATCGTGTCGCGGACCTCGGCCTCGGAGTGCAGCGTGGTCAGCGGTGCGCTGAGACCGAGGACCTGCGGACCGAACCGGCAGATGCCGGCGCGCCGCTTGGCGCCGTCGAGCTCGACGGTCCAGTCGCGGAGGCCGTGGTGCTCGAGGAGGTCCTCGGCCATCGCGAAGGCGTCCCCCAGGTCCATGCCGCCAACGCTAGACGTCGCCGCCGACAGCTCCGTCGACCGAGGTCTCGCCGGCGGGCCGGTCGACCCGCGGGTCGAGCAGCGTCTCGACCACGAAGTCGGACGCCGCCCGCTCGAAGACCCGACCGTGGCGCAGCATCGCGTGCTTGCCGTCGGGCACCACCTCGAACCGGACGTCGGCGGAGCCGCTCAACCGCTCGGCGACCGCCCGGGCCCGCGCGATCGGCGCGACCCGGTCCGCGTCGCCGTGCACGATCAGCACGCGGCGCCCCGGCAGGGCCACGCCGTCGCTGGGGTAGACCCACGGGTTGAGCGCGACGACGGTGCGGACGGCGTCGTGACCGGCCGCCAGGATCGCGGCCCGCCCACCGAGGGAGTGCCCGACCAGCGCGACCGGCACGTCGCCGTACCGCTCGCGCACCTGGTCGACGGCCCAGGTGGCGTCGTCGAGGGGCGTGCGCTCGTCGTCCCAGCCGCGGTAGGAGTTCAGCAGCCGGACGACGGCCAGGCGGCCACCGCCGGCCCGCCCGATCGCGCGGGCGACCGGGATCATCCGCACGACCGACAGCTGCGTGGGGCTCACCACCGCCCGCTCCCGCCGTCGCGCTCCCCCGTGCAGCACCACGACGGCGGCGGTGGGCGAACGCGGCGTCCGGACGTCGACCAGGCGGGGACCCGCCATCAGGACGTGGCCTCCGACCCGTGGTCCGGGGTTGCGGGACCGTCGGACTCGGCGAGCCGCTCGTGCAGCCGGTCACGCACCTCCTCCGGGGTCACCTGCGCGCGCCGACGCTGGTCGCGCGCGATCACCGCACCGGTCGCCGCGACCCCGGCGACGCCGGCCAGTCCCAACCACTTCCAGAGCTTCATGCGCAAGACTTCCTCCCCATGACCACCAGCAGGTCCACCAGCCTCGGCCTCGACGAGGCCGTCGACCTCACCCGGACCGGCGATCTCTGGCTCTTCCGCGGACGCTCCGCTGCCGACCACGCTATCCGGGTGTTCACCAACGCTCCCGTCAACCACGTCGGCATGGCCGTGGTCGTCGACGACCTGCCGCCGCTGCTGTGGCACGCCGAGCTCGGGAAGGGCCTCACCGACGTGTGGACCGGCACCCGGCACCGCGGGGTCCAGCTGCACGACCTGCGCGAGGCTGTCGTGCAGTGGAGCGGCCGCTACGAGCAGCAGGCCTGGCTCCGCCAGCTCGACACCGTCGTCACGCCCGAGCAGGAGGCCGCGGTGCTGCGCACCGTCGCCCGCCTCGACGGGACGCCGTTCCCGTCGACGGCCGCGCTGGCCGGCCGGTGGGCGCGCGGCCGGGTCCGGCGCCAGGCCGGCGTGGAGATGACCTACTGCGCGGAGGTCGTCGCGGCGACGTACCAGGCGATGGGGCTGCTCGACGACGCCCGTCCCACCAACTACTACGACCCCGGCCGGTTCTGGTCGGGCGACGACCTCGAGCTGCTCGGTGGCGCCGCCCTGGGTGACGAGATCGCGGTGCGCGTGCCCTGAGCCCGGGCGCGGGTCCCGACCTCAGGCGCAGCCCACGCAGGTGCGCGCGGTCGGCCGCACCTCGAGCCGCTCGGCCGGGATCGGCCGGCCGCAGACCTCGCAGCGTCCGTGCCGGCCCGCGGCCAGGCGCTCGAGGGCGGCGTCGACCTCGGCCAACCGGTCGCGGGCCTGCCGCACCAGGGTGTCGATCTGGGAGCGCTCGAAGGCGATCGTGGCGCCCTCGGGATCGTGCTCGTCGTCGGCGTTGGTGTCGCGCGAGGCCGCGACCACCTCGTCGAAGTCGCCGCGCAGCCGGGCGAGCCGGTCGGCGGCACGGCGGCGTTCGGCCTCGAGGGCGGTGCGTACGTCGTCGGGCACCCTCCCTACGGTGCCACGCCCCCGTCCGTCCTCCCGGCCCGACGAGCCGCCTGCCGAGCCTGCTGCCTCGACGTCGTGGCATTCGAGGCCTTCGTGCCCTGCCGGGCGGGCCTCTCGACGGGGTCGGGCGCGGGCGGGAGGTCGGGCGCGACCATGTCGTAGATCCGGTCGGAGACCCAGTCGCGCGGGCCGGGGACCACCAGGATCCCGAACATCGCGACGGCCAGCACACCGCCCAGGACCCGCGGCAGGATCCGCCGCGTCGCGCCCCGCGTGCTGCTCGACGAGCCGACCGGCAGGCTCGAGCGCCGCAGCCGGGCGGCCGGCACGAGAGCTGCGCTGCGCACGCGCGGGACCGGCGGGACCGGCGGGAGTGGCGGGAGTGGCGAGAGTGGCACCAGCGGGGCGGGTGGTGCGAGCGGCGCGGGATCGGGCGGCGCCGTCACCTGCGGACGTCGGACCGGCGACCCCGCGGCCACGGCCTCCTCGAGCCGCCTCCGGGCGTCCTCGCGCCGCGTGTCGTCGAGCGAGGGACCGAACGTCGAGAGGGTCCGGACGACGTCCGCAGCGGAGGTGACGACGACCCCGTCGAGGATCCGGCCGGTCACCGCCCCGCTGAGGCAGAGGAGGGGGATCGCGGCGGTGCCGGTGACCTCGCCGACGGCGCGGGCGGCGTCCTTGACGGCGGCGACGGAGTCGTCGCGGCGCAGGCCGTTCTGGCGCAGCACGCCGCCGGCCGTCGTCACCCGCCCGCTCCACGCCTGTGGTTCGACGACGAACACGCCGGGCGGCCCGACGACGACGTGGACGCGGTGGGCGCCGGTCCGGCCGGGCCAGGTCAGGTCGTGGTGCGCCGACCACTCCGGCCCGAGCCCACCGAGCGCGGCCTCGGTCACCCGATCGCCCTCGGCGCCGCGTCCGCCGGCCGGGCGCTCCGGCCGGGCCGCCTTCTGCCGCTGCCGCGTGGCCACCGCCTCCGCCGGCTCTCCCGCCATGTCGTGCCGTCCTCCCCCGCCACCCCGGCCGGGGTGGTCGCAGGAGTCATCGGCGGCGGGTGGGCCCGGGTTGAGCACCGGTGCAGACCAGGTCCGTCGTATCAACCGGGCCGGACGTGGCCTCTGAAGGACATGACGCGGGCGCACCGCCCACGCACGGACCTGGGAGGCACCATGACCACGAGCACCACCACCCACCCCCGACGCCGCCGCCTCACCGCCGGCGGCCTCGGCCTCGTGTGCGGCGTCGCCGCGCTGAGCGTCTCGCTCGGCGTGCCGAGCGAGGCCGCGAAGCTGATCACCGGCAAGGACGTCAAGAACTCCTCGCTGACCGGCAAGGACATCAAGAAGGACTCGCTGAGCGGCAGCGACATCAAGGAGAAGTCGCTCCAGGGCGTCCTCAAGTCCGGCCAGGTCGCGGCGTTCGGGGACGCGGAGTCGGCCAGCATCGACAACTTCACGACCGGGGTGCTCACCCCGATCGTGTCGACGGCGGTCAGCGCGCCGACGTCGGGCGTCCTCTACATCACCGGCACCGTCTCGTCCGAGGACGACATCACCGTCGCCGGCGCCGGCCGGATGCAGTACGGCCTCGCGCTCGACGGCAGCCAGCTGAGCAACGGCCTGCACATCCTCGACTACGACAACGAGACGGCCGGCAACGACGAGTCGGGGTCGGCGACGGCCGTGGTCCCGGTGACCGCGGGCAACCACACGGTGGCGCTGACGGCTCGGAACCTCGCCGGCGGCAACTTCGTCCTCGGCCGGGAGATCTCGGTGCTGTTCGTGCCGAGCGGCTCCGGCTTCACCCCGCCCGCGAAGCCGGCGGCCCCGAAGTCGCAGCAGCACTGAGCCGGGACCGGCCCGGCCGGAGCGCCGTCAGGCGCTCCAGCCGAGGTCGAGGGCGTCCTCGCCGAGATCGGCGTCGGCGAGCAGCGAGGCCTGCACCGACCGCGGCCGCGGCGCCAACGCCGTCGGCTGCTCGACCTGCCCGTCGGAGACCAGCCGCAACGCCTGGCGCAGCGCGGTGAGGACGACGTCCTGGTCGAGGCCGCCGCAGTCGTGCTGACCGCTGCGGACCCGCACGATCTGTCGGATGAGCTCCAGCCGGTCGTGGTCGAAGAGACCCGCGACGGTGGCGGCCCGGGGACGACCCATGTGGCACAGCTCGAGGAGCCCGGTCAGCACGAGGTCGGCGCCGGAGTCCGGGTCGGCCGGGTGGTCGCCGGCCGGGCCGACCGGTCGACCCGGCGGCGGGGCCGGCTGGAGGAACCGGCGTCCGCCGACGCGGGCGACGAGCTCGCCGGAGAGCCGGTCGAGGTCGTCGAGGAAGAGGTCGACCAGCACCCGCAGCTGGCTGGCGACGAAGGGGACCGCCACGACCTGGTGGGTCATGACGACGGTCGTCTCGCGGTGCACGAACTTCCAGGTCGGGTGGGCGGCGTTGAGCAGCCCGGCCTCCAGCGACAGCCGGTCGGCGTCGACCGGGTCGACGACGAGCTCGGCGTACAGCTCGACGACCGGGCGGTCGGGCAGGACCCGGACGTAGAGGGCGCTCTCGCCGTCGCGGACCGGGATGTCGCCGTCGGCGTCGTGCCTGAGGTCGGGGAAGACCACCTGCATCGCGGCGTCGACGAGCCGCTGCAGGTGCTCACGGTCGCGGGGCACCTCGATCACGTCGCCGTCCGGGACGGGGTCGGCGGGGACGGCGCCCGGCCACGCGACGACGTCCGGGTCGACCTCGAGCCCGCCGGCCGTGAGGAACGCCGGGTGCGGGACGCCGTGAACCTCTCGCAGGGTGCGGACCAGCAGGACCGCGACCCGGTCGGCCTCGCGGCGCTCGGCGGTGTGGTGGACGTCCTCCCACCCGACCTGGTCGAGGGGCGCCTCCCAGTCGAGCCGCACGAGGCCCCCGCCGAACGCGCGGACCTGCACGGCGACGGCCGCCGCGCCGCCGCCGTCGTCGTCGTCGTCGCCGTCGTCGAGCAGGTCGGCCGGTGCCACGACGAGCAGGTCGCCGTCGGCCATCGCCGCCACGTGGTCGGCCACCCGACCACGGAACGCCGTCCACGCCGCCTCGGTTGCCGCCGTCAGGTCCATGTCCGTCACCGCACGCTCCGCTCTGTCGTCCTGGGTTGCGGACGCTAGCCACGACCACCGACAGTCCGTCGGCGACGCGGTCGAGCCGCCCGGCGGCCGGCCCGCGGCCGGCGTGGGCCGGGGTCGGGACGCTCCGTGGACGACCCGTCCCGAGTTGACCGAGACCGTGCGCCGCCATATATTCCACGTGGAATAATCCACCTGGACTGAGGAGGGACGGTCATCGCCCTGACCCCCCTGGCCGTCTCGGCGCTGGCCCTGCTCGCCGAGCGACCGATGCACCCCTACGAGATGTACCAGCTGCTGCTCGAGAGGCACGAGGACCGGTTCGTCAAGATCCGGCCCGGCTCGCTGTACCACGCGGTCCAGCGGCTCGAGGACGAGCGGCTGGTCGAGGCGACGGGCACCGACCGCGACGGCAACCGGCCCGAGCGCACGACGTACGCCATCACCGCCGAGGGGCGCGTGGCGATGACGGCGCGGATCCGCGAGATCCTCCAGCGGCCCGTGCGGGAGTACCCGCACCTCCCCCTCGCCCTCGCCGAGGCGCACAACGTGCCGGCCGAGCAGGTCGCCGCCGACCTGCGGCAGTACCTGGTCGCCCTGGACGACGACATCGCCGAGCTCGCGAGCGTGCTGCGCGCCGCCCGCGACCGGGGCAAGCCCGAGACCTACCTGGTCGGCGGCGACTACCTCCTGACCATGTCCACCGCCCAGCGCGACTGGATCGCGCTCCTCATCACCCGCATCGACACCAAGGACTTCGCATGGCAACCGCACCTGGCGTGAGCGCCACCCAGCCCCCCGACGAGCAGCCCGACGCGCAACCCGACCGGCAGCCCGACCTGCCCGCCGACTACAAGCCGTGGCCGGCGCTGCTGGCCATGGTGGTCGGCTTCTTCATGATCCTGGTCGACAACACGATCGTGTCGGTCGCGACGCCGGCGATCATGCGGGACCTCCAGACCGACTACAACACCGTCATCTGGGTCACCAGCGCCTACCTGCTCGCCTACGCCGTGCCGCTGCTGGTCACCGGCCGCCTCGGCGACCGGTTCGGGCCGAAGAACGTCTACCTCGCCGGCCTGGTCGTCTTCACCCTCGCCTCGCTGTGGTGCGGCCTGACCGACTCCATTGAGATGCTGATCCTCGCCCGCGTGGTGCAGGGCTTCGGCGCCGCGATGATCACGCCGCAGACGATGGCCGTGATCACCCGCACCTTCCCGCCGGCCAAGCGCGGCGGGGCGATGGCGCTGTGGGGTGCCACGGCCGGCGTCGCCACCCTCGTCGGGCCGATCCTCGGCGGCGTCCTGGTCGACTCCCTCGGGTGGGAGTGGATCTTCATCGTCAACGTGCCGATCGGCGTCATCGGGTTCGTCCTGGCGGTGCGCCTGGTGCCCGTCCTGCCGACCCACACGCACTCCTTCGACTGGCTCGGCGTGGCCCTGAGCGGCATCGGCGTGTTCCTGGTCGTCTTCGGCATCCAGGAGGGCGAGAAGTACGACTGGGGCCAGATCGAGGGCGTCGTCAGCGTGCCGCTGCTCATCGTGGCCGGCGTGGTGGTGTTCGCGACGTTCGTGTTCTGGCAGAGCCGGATCAAGAGCGAGCCGCTGGTGCCGCTCGCGCTGTTCCGCGACCGCAACTTCTCCCTCGGCAACGGCGGCATCGCCCTCGTCTCGCTCGGCATCACCTCGATGTCGCTGCCGTTCTTCTTCTACGCCCAGGGCGTCCGCGGCTGGAGCCCGACCGAGTCGGCGCTGCTGATGGCGCCGATGGCCGTCGTCCTGATGATCCTGTCGCCGTTCGTCGGCAAGCTCGTCGACCGCACCCACCCCCGCAACATCACCGTGGTCGGCTTCGGCACGGCGGCCGTCGCGATGTTCTGGCTGTCGCAGCTGATCGAGCCGACCACCCCGGTCTGGCAGATCTGCCTGCCGATGGCCCTGTTCGGCGTGTCCAACGCCTGCCTGTGGGCCCCGCTGAGCGCGACCGCGACCCGCAACCTGCCGATGGCCTCGGCCGGGTCGGGCGCCGGCATCTACAACACCACCCGCCAGGTCGGGGCGGTGCTCGGCAGCTCGGCGATCGCCGCGCTGATCCAGGCCCGGCTCACCGCCAACGGCATCGAGGGGTCCTCGCAGGACCTGCAGGCCGCCGGCGACTCGATGCCGTCGTTCATCCAGGGACCGTTCTCCGACGCGATGTCGCAGACGCTCTACCTGCCGGTCGTGGCCTTCCTGATCGGACTGGTCCTGGTGCTGTTCCTCGCCAAGCCGTCGCACGCCGGTCACGGGCGCGCGCCGGAGGCGAAGCCGGACCCGGTCCCCGCCCCGTAGCGCGGCCCGCTCGGGTCGTGTGCTTGAGACCGGTCCCTGCACCGGCCTCGAGCACACGACCCAGCACCCCGCCGCGCGCCCCGGACGCGGAGCCGCGGGCCGCTACGCCCCGGAGCGGCGCTGCTGGGCGATGATCCGCAGCACGTCGAGCGGGTTCTCCTGGCGCCAGGCTCGCAGCCGGGCGCGGCCGCGGCGGCGTTCGGAGGAGGACGCGCTGATCCGGTGGTGGTACCAGCGCAGCGCGTCCTCGGCGTAGGCCACCGCCGAGATCGGCCGCACGTCGCGGATCGCGGCGATCGCCTCGACCGGGTCGACCCCCTGCGCGAGCAGGACGGCGTACCCGAGCGACGGTCCGCGGTTGATGCCCATGTGGCAGTGGGTGAGGACGACGGCGTCGGGGTCCTCCAGCGCCTCCAGCACCCAACTGACGCCGGCCTCGAACCAGGCCGGTGGCACGCGCTGCCCGGCGTCGTCCATGCCGTGCCAGAGGTAGGTGACACCGGGGGCGTGACGCCCGACGAACTCGCGGTCGTCGGCCTCGACCCGCGCGTCGATGACATGGGTCATCCCGGCCGCGACGAGCTCGTCGAGCTGCCGCGCGGCCAGCGCGTCGTCACGCTGGTCGAGGTCGCCCCCGACGAGCAGCCGCTCGGTCACGAACACGGCGTTCGCGTGCTCGAGGTCGGGCCGGGTGTTCACGGAGTCCACTCTGCACCTCGCTGCCGACACCGCCACACCCGGCCGCGGACGACTTGTGCCGCGCCTCGTCCGGGCCTGGGAGCACGAGGACCTCGACGCTGCCGGCGGCCAGGTGCAGCGCCGCTGGGGTCAACGAGTCGCACCCCGACCGACCCGTGCCCGCCGCGAGGTCCGGGTCCTGGACGCCCGGCTCAGGGAGCACAATGGTCCGACCGGGTGGGCACCTCGGGCGCGCCGTCGTCGCCCCCGACGACCACGCTCACGGCGCGGGCGGCGAGCGCGACCAGGTCGTCACCGTCGCGGCCCGGCCAGCCGTGCACGGCGCGGCGCCACTCCTGCGGCACGGCACCGGCTCCCCAGCGGGCGCCGAGGAGCCCCCCGGCGATGGCGGCGACGGTGTCGGTGTCGTTGCCGATCCGGACGGCGGCGTGCAGCGCGTCCTGGAGCTGGCGGTCCTCGGTGTCCGCCGTCGCTGCGATCGCGGCGACGGCGGCCTGGAGCGCGGTGACGGTGAAGCCGTTCGGGTTGAACCGGTCCGCCGGGCCGGTCCCGGCGTCCTCGAGCCAGGTCGCCCACTGCTCGCGGCGCTCGGTCGGCACGAGGTCGAGGCCCGCCGGGACGTCGGTCCGGCCGTCGACGACCGCGACGCGGATCGCCTCCGACCACAGCACGCACGCATCGCCGGCCAGCGGGTCGGCGTGGGTCAGCCGGGCGACGAGGCGTGCGGCGCGGGCGAGCCGGGCACGGTCGTCGAGGTGGGCGAGCGCGACGGGCGCGGTCCGCATCAGGGCGCCGTTGCCGGCGGAGTGCGCGTGCTCGACGGCGTAGGTCGCGGCCTCGAGCGTCATCACGGCCGCGGGCCGTCCGCCGTCGCGAGCGAGGCTCCGCCGGGTGGCGCCCAGCACCGCGCTGGTCTGGACGCCGATGTCGGCCGGCCCGTCGTCGTACCAGCGCAGGAAGCCGAGCGCGACCTCGTCGAGCGCGTCGTCGCGGGTGAGGTCGGCGCCGGTCGCGGCGACCTCCGCGATCGCGACCGCCATCGCGGTGTCGTCGCTCCACTCCCCCGGCGCGAAGCCGCCGAGCCCGCCCCCGGTCATCTCGGCGAGCTCGTCGGCCGCCGGAGGACGGGCGAACTCGTAGGGCACGCCGAGGGCGTCGCCGGCAGCGGTGGCGAGCAGGACGCCGGCGGCGCGGTCGTGCTGGGCGGCGGTCAGGGGTGTCATGGGCAGCTCCGATCCTCGCTTTGCGTGCATATGCGATAACTGTAGCACCCGGCGTGCGCAGATCTGCGCTAACTTGGTCGCGTGACCGACCTCGGCGGCTACCCGCGGCCCCATCTCGCGGTCGACCTGGTCATCCTGACCGCGGGGGTCCTGCGACCGGACGACGACCGGGTCTCGCTGGGCGTGCTCGTCCAACGACGTCCCGACGGCCGCGCCGTGCTGCCGGGGCGCTTCGTGCGCGAGCGCCACACGGTCCTCGAGACCGTGCGCGAGCTGCTGGCCGAGAAGCTCGACTTCCGGCCACGCCGCGACGTCCACCTCGAGGTGCTCGACATGTACGACGCCCCCGACCGCGACGAGCGCGGCTGGGTCGTCTCGGTCGGCCACCTCACGACGCTGCGGCCCGACGACGTCGCGCGACTCTCCCCCGACCTGGTCGAGGTCCTGCCGGTCGCGGGCAACGCCGCCCGCGGCCGCCGCGTCACCCGCGAGGCGCTGGCCCACGACCACGACGCGATGGTGACGACCGCCGTGCGCCGGGCACGACGACGCTACGAGCGCTCCCCCGACCCGCTGCGGCTCGTGCGGGCGCCGTACACCCTGAGCCAGCTGCGCCACGTGCACGAGGCCGTGCTCGGGGAGCCGCTCAAGCGCGACACCTTCAACCGGCGGATGCAGCCGTTCCTCACCCCCGCGACGGACGCCGGCGGCGACCTCCTCGTCTCCGACACCGGTGGTCGGCCCGCCCAGCTGTTCCGGCCGACCGCCGCGAAGGACCGCGACCCCGAGGCCGGACCGTTCCCGCTGCCGCGGACGGCGGCAGCGCGGTGAGCGGGCACCTCTTCGTCGCGCACGGCGACCTGACCCGGCTGGCGTGCGACGCGGTCCTCGTGCCGTGCGACGGCGCCGGCAACGTCTCCGACTCGTGGTCCGCCTTGCTGCCTCCGGGGCTCCCGCGCGGCGACCACGCGGGCTGGCTGCGGGTGGGGCGCCCGGACGCTGACGGCGTCGTCGACCTCGGCACGCACGAGCAGCGACGCGTCGTCGCCCTCGACACCGTCAGCGGCTCCCTCTCTCCCGCCGAGCTCGCCGAGCGGACCTGGGCAGCGGTGGAGCGGCTCGGCTCGCGCCTCGTGGCCCGGGACGGTCGGCACCGCGCGCTGGTCGCGATCCCGCTGGTCGGCACCGGCGACGGCGGGCTGGCCGGGCGCCGCGGCGAGGTGGTCGCCGCGCTGCTCGAACGCCGACGCGACCAGCCGCCGACCGCCGACGTCGCGCTGGTGCTCCGTGACCGGAGAGACGTCGCCGCCGTCCAGCGACACCGGGTGGACGACGACTGGGCCTGCCTCCCGCCGCACCTGCGCTGCGAGGCCGACCGGCTCGGGACGCTCGCCGGCGAGGGCCGGCTCTCCCTTTTCCTCGGCGCCGGTGTCTCGATGCCGGTCGGCCTCCCCGCCTGGTGGTCGCTGCTGCGGTCGATCGCGGCCGAGGACCCGGTCGTCGACCTCACCGGCGTCGACGATCCCCTGGACGCCGCGAGCCGGCTCGTCCGATCGCGGGGCACCGAGCGGTTCCTCGACGGCGTCGTCACCCGGGTCACGACCGGCCGGCACGGCATCGGCCACGCCCTGCTCGCCGGCCTCCGCGTCCGCCAGAACGTGACCACCAACTTCGACGCCTGCTACGAGACCGCGCTGCACGGCGTCCACGGCGACGGCGTCGACGTCCTGACCCGCAGCGTCGCCGACGGCGGCCGGCCGTGGCTGCTCAAGCTCCACGGCGACGTCGCCGCGCCGGCGTCCCTGGTGCTGACGAGCGAGCAGTACGCCGCCCACGCCGCCGACCACCAGGCCCTCGACGGCGTCGTCCAGGCCCTCCTGCTGACCAGCCACCTGCTCTTCGTCGGCTTCAGCCTCACCGATGCCAGCTTCCTGCGCCTGGCCGCGCAGGTCGACGTCGTCCGCCGGGGCAGCGCCGGCGCCCGCACCACCCCGAGCGGCACCGCCCTCGCCCTCACCACCCGCGACGTCAGGACCGCCGGTTACCAGGGCCTCACGGTGCTCCCGATGAGCCAGGGCCTCGACCACCCCGCCGCGGGCCGGGTCCTCGAGATCTTCCTCGACCGCCTCGCCTGGACCGCCGCCCGCACCCACGACCTGTCCTCGGAGTACCTGCTCGACGAGCGATACACGTCAGGGTTGACCGCGGCTGACACGGCGCTCAAGCTGCAGCTGCTCGCCCTGGTCGCGCGACCCGAGGTTGGTGACAGTGCGGCCTGGCCCCACGTCGTGGAGCTGTTCGCAAGACTCGGGCGCCGGGTCTGACGCCATCGGTCAGGGCTCGACCGTGACCGGCGGTCAGCTGAAGCGTCGTCACGCCAGCTCGACCACGTCACCCCCGGCCTCGGCGTCGACGAGGTTCCGGTTGCGTCGGCGACTGTTCCGCTGGTCGCGCCACGGTCCTTCGCCTGCTCGTAGGGCAGTCGCATGCCAGCCCAGGGCGGCGGGTCACCGGCACGCATCACGCGCTTGGTCACCCGGTTCTCGCGGACCTCGATCGCGAAGAGCTCACGGTCATCGCGTCGACACCCCACGATCGTCCCGTCCAGCACGTGGTCGAAGGTGAAGTCACGAAACGCCGGGTCGTCGACCGTGCGGGCCTCGGCGGTGGGCGAGAGGAAGTGCTGGATCAGGTAGCGCATCCACTCGACCGGCGCGTAGAACTTCTCCTCCCCGTCGTAGGCCAGGCAGTCGCCCTGCCCGCACACCACCCACTGGCACCACAGCTGCGGCTGCCCCGGCGCGGGGTGGTTGTAGGCCTCCGCGCCGCCGTCCGGCCGGTCGTCCACGCAGGGATTGCCAGGCACGAAGTACGGCCCCTCGGGGCGGTCCCACCTCCGCGTCCTGGCGAACGCCGTCAGGTAGTCGGTCTCGGCGTTGTTGAGCGGCGGGGCGATCTCGATGTGACCGACGAAGTCGGTGGTGCAGCCCATGTGGTCCTCCTGGTTCGCGGAGCCTCGACCTTCGCTCCTGCCGCTCCCCGGCGCCACCAGCACTCCGAGGCCTGTGGAGGACCGCAGCAGACATCTCGCCATCCGTGCACAGTCGGCTCATGAAGCTGCAGCCCCGCGACTACCGAGACCCCGAGGCGCTCATCACCGAGGTGGCCGAGCGCGTGACCCTCCGCGCCGGGGACGTCTACCTCGTCCTCGTCGCGCATCCGTCGACCGAGCAGCGGGTCGACAAGGTCGTCCTCCTCGACCTCGACGCCGAGCAGGAGGACTGCGAGGACACCCGGGAGGAGCTGCACCGGGTCATGCAGACCTTGCCCGTTCCCGACGTCGTCCCGCCGACCCACGGCGTGATGACCGTGGTGGTCCGTCCCGGCCGCACCGTCATCAGTGCTGCCGAGGCGGCATGGTTGCGGGGGTGGCGCTACGCCAACCATGGCCGGAGCTGCTACGACACCGACCTCATCCTGGTCACCGAGCACGGCTGGACGGACCTGATGACCGACTGGGGCGGAGCCCTTCCCGCGATGGCGGCACCGTGAGGGCCACTCCTGCACACACCCAATCTGGGTGTAGCGTCGACGGCATGGTCAAGGTCATCCAGGTGCGCGGCGTCCCCGACGACACGCACCGCGCCCTGCGCGACCGCGCCGACGCGGCCGGGATGTCCCTGTCCGACTACGCCCTCCAGGCTCTCGTCGAGTACGCCGCCCGTCCGCCGATCGCCGACACCCTCCGGCGCGCCGCCCAGCGCCCGGGCCGGGTCAGTGCCGACGTCATCGCTGCGGTGCTCGACGACGCACGCGGCCCGTGATCGTCCTCGACACCTCTGCGGTCGTGAACCTGCTCGTCGGCGACGAGGCACGACCAGGGCTGACCGCCAGGGTCACCGACGCCGCCAGCATCCACGCACCGCACCTGCTCGACACCGAGGTCGTCTCGGCGCTGCGCGGACTCGTCCTCGGCAAGCACCTGTCGGTGCGACGTGCCGAAGCAGCGCTGCACGACTTCCTCGACCTGCCCGTCGTCCGCTACCCGGCCACCCCGCTGCTGAGCGACGTGTGGCGACGACGCGGCGCCCACACCGCCTACGACGCCACCTTCATCGCGTTGGCAGCCGCGCTGGGATGTCCGTTGGTGACGTGTGACGGGAAGACGCGGCGCGCTCGCGGAGTCGACGTCGAAGTGTTCTGACCTGCTGCGTTCGAGGCGTCTGCCTGTGCAAGATCCACCATGCCGCGTTCGACAACCGCATCCTCGGCATCCGACCTGACCTCACCCTCCACGTCCGGCAGGACGTCCTGGAGGAGGTTGACGGCTGGATGCTCAAGGGCGGCATCCAAGGCGTCCACAACAAGTCTCTGGCTGTCGTGCCTGCGCAAGAGCTGCTCGTCCGAGCCGGGAACGGCTCGAACAGCGGTATACCGAGTTCCTCGACGCGAGCTAGCAGTCCGACCGTCGTCCGGGACAGGCCGCGCATCTGAATGCGATTCGCAGCACCTTCACCGTGTCCGGGCGCCCCGTCAGCCTGTTCGAGAACGCCGACGCGGCTGTCGCACGTCGTCACCTACGAACGACACTCGCCACGAACCAGAACAGCCGGACACCCGAGGGTGCCCGGCCGTTCGTGGGTTGCTGGGTCAGCTGCAGCCGCTGGTGCTGCCGCAACCCTCGCAGACGTAGCAGGAGCCAGCGGGGCGCATCTTGGTGCCGCAGGTCATGCAGAGCGGGGAGTCGACGGCGGTGCCGGTGAGCTGCTCGAGGAGCTCGGCGGAGGTGTGGGCCTTGGTCGTGGTGACCTTGGCGGGGACCTCGCGCTGCTCGGCCCCGCGGGTGTCCTTGGTCTCGACGACCTCGGCATCCGTGGTCACGGGCTGGGGCGAGACGAGCTCGACGCCGGACTCGATGAGCTCGGAGGCGTTGCCGGTCTCCTCGGGCGGGAGGTCGTAGGAGCCGGTCTCGAGGTGGCGCTGGCGCTCGGTGGCGGAGTAGATGCCGAGCATCGAGCGGGCGTCGAAGTCGAGGTAGTCGAGCGCGAGCCTGCGGAAGACGTAGTCCATGAGGGACTGCGCCATCCGGACGTCGGGGTCGTCGGTGAGGCCGGCGGGCTCGAAGCGCAGGTTGGTGAACTTCGAGACGTAGGTCTCGAGCGGGACGCCGTACTGCAGGCCGATCGAGACCGCGATCGAGAAGGCGTCCATCACGCCGGCCAGGGTCGAGCCCTGCTTGCCGAGCTTGAGGAAGACCTCGCCCAGCTCGCCGTCGTCGTGCGCGCCGGAGGTCATGTAGCCCTCGGCACCACCGACGGTGAACGACGTGGTGCGCGAGACGCGCGACTTCGGGAGGCGCTTGCGGGTCGGGGCGTAGATGACCTTCTCGATGACCTTCGCCGGCGCTTCGTCGGGCGCGGCGTCCGAGGCGACGTTGGAGTCCTGGCCCTTGTTGTCGCCCTTGCCGCCGGAGAGCGGCTGGCCGACCTTGCAGTTGTCGCGGTAGACGGCCGTGGCCTTGAGGCCGAGCTTCCACGACTGCAGGTAGACGTCCTCGATCTCCTCGACCGTGGCCGACTCCGGCAGGTTGACCGTCTTCGAGATGGCACCGGACAGGAACGGCTGGCAGGCAGCCATCATCCGCACGTGGCCCATCGGCTTGAGCGAGCGGGCGCCCATCGCAGTGTCGAAGACCTCGTAGTGCTCCAGGCGCAGACCGGGCGCGTCGATGACGTGACCGTGCTCGCCGATGTAGGCGACGATCGCCTCGACCTGCTCGGGCTGGTAGCCCATCTTGCGCAGCGCCCGCGGGATCGTCTGGTTGACGATCTGCATCGAGCCGCCGCCGACGAGCTTCTTGAACTTCACCAGCGAGAAGTCGGGCTCGATGCCGGTGGTGTCGCAGTCCATCATGAAGCCGATGGTGCCGGTGGGCGCGAGCACCGAGGCCTGCGCGTTGCGGAAGCCGTTGGCCTCGCCGAGCTTCTGGACGTCGGCCCAGGCCTGCGTGGCCAGCTTGTGGACGCCGCTGTCGGCGATCGCGAGGGTGCGGATCGTGTCGTTGGCCGCCTGGTGCTTGCGCATCACGCGCTTGTGGGCGTCGGCGTTGCGGGCGTAGCCGGCGTAGGGGCCGACGACGGCGGCGAGCTCGGCCGAGCGCTTGTAGGACTGGCCGGTCATCAGCGAGGTGATGGTCGCGGCCATCGCGCGGCCACCGTCGGAGTCGTAGCCCAGGCCCATCGCCATCAGCAGCGCGCCGAGGTTGGCGTAGCCGATGCCGAGCTGGCGGTAGTTGCGGGTGGTCTCGCCGATCGGCTCGGTCGGGAAGTCGGCGAAGCAGATCGAGATGTCCATCGCGGTGATGATGAACTCGACGGCCTTCGCGAACAGGGCGGCGTCGAAGGTGTCGTCGTCCTTGAGGAACTTCAGCAGGTTCAGCGAGGCCAGGTTGCACGAGGAGTTGTCGAGCGACATGTACTCCGAGCACGGGTTGGACGCCGTGATGCGGCCCGTCTCGGGGTTGGTGTGCCAGTCGTTGATCGTGTCGTCGTACTGCAGGCCCGGGTCGGCGCAGGCCCACGCGGCCTCCGAGATCTTGCGGAACAGGCCGCGGGCGTCGACGCGCTCGATCTCCTCGCCGTTCTTGCGGCCGCGGAGCGCGAAGTCGGTGCCGTCCTCGACGGCGCGCATGAACTCGTCGGAGACACGGACCGAGTTGTTGGCGTTCTGGTACTGCACGGAGGTGATGTCGGCGCCGCCGAGGTCCATGTCGAAGCCGGCGTCGCGCAGCGCGCGGATCTTGTCCTCCTCCTTCGCCTTGGTCTCGACGAACTCGACGATGTCGGGGTGGTCGACGTCGAGGACGACCATCTTGGCCGCGCGGCGGGTGGCGCCACCGGACTTGATGGTGCCGGCGGAGGCGTCGGCGCCGCGCATGAAGGAGACCGGGCCGGAGGCGGTGCCGCCGGAGGAGAGCAGCTCCTTGGAGGAGCGGATGCGGGAGAGGTTCAGGCCGGCGCCGGAGCCGCCCTTGAAGATGAACCCCTCCTCCTTGTACCAGTTGAGGATCGAGTCCATCGAGTCGTCGACCGACAGGATGAAGCAGGCCGAGACCTGCTGCGGCGAGGCGGTGCCGACGTTGAACCAGACCGGGGAGTTGAACGAGAAGTACTGGTTGACCAGGAGCCAGGTGAGCTCGTGCTCGAAGACCTCGGTGTCGGCGTCGGTGGCGAAGTAGCCGTGGTCGGCGCCGGCCTTGGTGTAGGTCTTCACGATCCGGTCGATCAGCTGGCGCAGGCTCTGCTCGCGCGCCTCGGTGCCGACGGCGCCGCGGAAGTACTTGGTGGTGACGATGGTCGAGGCGTTGACCGACCAGGTCGAGGGGTACTCGACGTTGCGCTGCTCGAAGACGGTCGCGCCGGTCTTCCAGTTGGTCTGGACGACGTCGCGACGCTCCCAGGTGACCTCGTCGTAGGGGTGGACGCCGGGCGTGCTGAACACGCGCTCGACGCTCAGTCCCCTGCCGTGCCCCTTGCCGTTCGTGGTGCCCTGGGTCGAGCTGCTGGCGCCGCTGACGGTCTCGGTCATGGGGGTGTCTCCTCTGGTCAGTACCTGGTCTAGATGCAGTCTTGCGTCGCCCACCGACACGACGTCGTCGCCGGCGGGCCCCGATGGTCGGGGGTGGAGAGGTGGAGCTTGACGTGGGGAGAGATGGTGCGCCCGGCAGGCAGCTTCCCCACTACCTGCCGGGCGGTCTGGGTCAGCCGGTCGGTGCCGGCTGGGTCTCGAGCGACGGCGTCGACTCGGCGTGCATCGCCGCGATCTCCTTGATGAAGTCGTCGGCCGACTCGAAGGAGCGGTAGACGCTGGCGAAGCGGAGGTAGGCGACCTCGTCGAGGGCCCGCAGCGGACCCAGGATGGCGAGGCCGACCTCGTGGGCCGGAACCTCGGCGGCGCCCGTCAGGCGCAGGGCGTCCTCGACCTCCTGGCCCAGGCAGGCCAGCTGCGCGTCGGTCACCGGACGGCCCTTGCAGGCCTTGCGGACGCCGGCGACGGCCTTGTCGCGGGCGAACGGCTCACTGGCACCGGAGCGCTTCAGGATCGAGAGCTGCATGAGCTCGACGGTCGTGAAGCGCCGCTCGCAGGACGAGCACGTGCGGCGCCGGCGGATCGAGCCCCCGTCGTCGGCGACGCGGGAGTCGAGGACCCGGGTGTCGGTGCCGCGGCAGTAGGGGCAGTGCACGGTGGTCCTCCTCTCCGGCGCGCTCGAACAGACCCGTCAGGGCCTGTGGACAACTACCGGTCTCCTGGGGAGAACACCGGCCAACCTGTGGGTCTTCCGCATCCGGCTGTGAACTAGATGTGGATAACTACACCGTTGTAAGTACTAGATGTTGTGTGAACCGTACGCGGGCGGCGGACGACGCGCAACCTGAACGGCGAACTTTCCCGCAGTGGTCCGGACGGGTCGGAGAAACCGCAGGTCAGAGCGCCAGGGCGGCCAGGTCACGCCACCACGCCAGGCGTGTCGGGCGCCCGTCGTAGTCGTGACGCTGGTTGGCGCCGCTGACCCCGGGCAGCACGAACACCTGGGCGCCGCCGAGGTACCAGTCCCGCGGCCCCAGCCCCGGGCGTCGTACGCCGTCGGCCCGGGCCGCCTCGGCCGCGACGGCCTTCGAGGTGAAGGCGATCCAGTCGGGCCGCCAGGTCTCGAGCTTCGCCGCCAGCGCGTCGAGCTCGACGCTGCGCGGGTCCCAGTGCCCGACGAGGTCGGTCAGCCCGAGACCGAGGTCGGCGACGAGACGGTCCTCGTCGGGTCGCAGCCGGCGCGGCGAGAAGCCGCTGAGGTGCAACGACTCCCAGAAGCTGTTGCCGGGCGTCTCGTAGTAGTGGTCGCGCAGCGTGGTGCTCGCGGCACCCGCGAGGCCGCAGAAGACCACCCGCGGCTCCGCAGCGACGATGTCGGGCAGGACCTCCATGCCTCCACCGTCACACATCGAGGCCCCGCGGCGTGTCGCCCGCCGAGGTGACCTGCGCGGCCCGCCAGGGGTGGTGGAGTGTCGCCATGGCCGACCTGCGCGGGGTCCTCGGACTCGCCGTCCTGCTCCTCGTCGCGTGGCTGCTCTCGAAGGACCGCCGCGGCGTCTCGTGGCGCGCCGTCGGGGTCGCGCTCGCCCTCCAGGTCGGGTTCGCGGTCCTGGTGCTGCGGTGGGGACCGGGCGAGAAGGCGCTCGGCTGGGTCTCGGAGCGCGTGGAGTCGCTGATCGGCTACGCGAACGAGGGCACGGCGTTCGTCTTCGGCCCGCTGCTCGACGTCGGCGAGGAGGGGTCGACGATCTTCGCGCTGCAGGTGCTGCCGGTCATCATCTTCCTCGGGACCCTGATCGGCCTCCTGTACTACCTGCGCGTCATCCAGTGGACGACGTACCTGGTCGGCGGCGCGCTCTCGAAGCTCCTCGGCATCGGCAAGGTCGAGTCGTTGTACGCCGGCACGGTCGTCTTCCTCGGCATGAGCGAGGCCCCGCTGATGGTCCAGGGCTACCTCGGCCGGCTCCGCCAGGGACAGATCTTCACGATCATGACCGCCGGGTTCGCGGCCGCCGCCGGCTCGACCCTGGTGGGCTACTCCCTGCTCGGCGCGCCGCTGGAGTACCTGCTCGCGGCCACCGTGATGAACGCGCCCGCCTCCATCCTGATGGCCAAGCTGATGTGGCCCGACAGCGTCGCCGACCCCGAGCACGAGAAGGACGAGCACACGGGCGACGACACGGGCGACAACCTGGGCGGGGACCCGGGCGACGCCGAGGAGGTCGACGTCCGCGACGTCCGCGACGAGGAGTCGGCCAACGTCATCGACGCCCTCGGCCGCGGTGCGATGGCCGGCGGGAGGATCGCGGTCACGGTCGGGGCGCTGCTGATCGCCTTCGTCGCCCTCATCGCCCTGGCCAACGGGATCCTCGGCGGCGTCGGCGGCTGGTTCGGGGCCGACGACCTCACCTTCGAGAAGATCCTCGGCTGGGCGGTCGCGCCGCTCGCGTGGCTGCTCGGCGTGCCGTGGTCCGAGGCCCCCGACGCCGGGTCGTGGATCGGCCAGAAGACCGTCCTCAACGAGTTCGTCGCCTACGCCGACTTCGGTCCGCAGGTGGGCGACCTCTCCCCCGTCACCGTCGCCGTCGTGACGTTCGCGCTCGCCGGGTTCGCGAACTTCTCCTCCATCGCCATCCAGATCGGCGCCCTCGGCTCGCTGATGCCCGAACGGCGGGCCGTGGTCGCCCGCCTCGGCCTGCGCGCGCTGCTGGCCGGCAGCCTCGCCAACCTCGCGAACGCCGCCATCGCGGGCGTCGTCATCGGCTTCTAGGGCCACACCGGAGGGGCCCACGACGCCCGAGTGCGCACCCGAGGACGCCACGGCGGCGCACCGTCACGCACAATGACCCCGTGGCAAACGGCAAGCGCGCAGGGGCGAGGACCAAGCGGCGCTTCCGACCTGCCCTGCTCGCCCTGGCGCTCGGCGTGACGCTCGCCGTCGTCGCCTGGGGCTACCTCGTCTACGCCGCCATCGACTTCGGCACGTCGGCCCGCGGCGGCGACTCCACCGCCTGGTGGTTCCTCGCGCTCGCGGCCCTCGGCGCGGTGGCCTGCCTGTTCCTCGGGCTCGTGCTGGTCACGCGGATCAGCCGGGCGATCGGCCTCACGCGCGGACCCGAGCCCCGGACCCCGCCGGGACCGACCGGACTGGCTGGATCGGACGGACCGACCGGACCGACCGGACCGACCGGACCGGCCGCACCGCCGCCGACGCCCGGCGGGCGCCGCGCTGCCCGCTGACCCGTCCACGGTCGGGGCCGAGACCGGTGTGACGCCGACACCCCGGCGGACCGCTTCGCGGCAATCACTCCCCTCCGGGCCTCGCGGGACCTACGCTGCCCCCAACGAGGAGGCCGAGGCGGACCGGTGGCGACCAATCACGACGTGCGGGTGACAGGTGCGAGCGTCCTCGACGGGCGCTACCGCACCACGTGCGCCTGCACGTGCGGATGGACCGGCGAGTCGGACGAGGCCCGCCAGGCGGGCGCCCTCGCCGAGGCGGCCAGGATCCGGGTCGACCACCTCCTCGAGGCCCACCCGAAGCAGACGCCGTCCTCCTTCTTCCGGCCCCGGGCCGCCGCGCGCTACCGGCACCCGCGCTCGCTCAGCGCCGCCACGCAGCAGGGACGACGGTGGGTCCGGTACGCCGGGTGCGCCTGTGGCTGGACCCACACCGTGCACGGTCGCTCGGCCGCCGCGACGGCGCGGATCGCGCGGACGCACCACCTCGAGCACGTCAACCTGCAGACCGGGCGGACGCCGTGGCGCGACTACGTCGTGCTCGTCGCACTCCTGGTGCTCGGCGTCGCGGTGGTCGGCGTCCTGGCCGCGATCGCGATCAGCAGCGGCGGCGGCGACCCGACGGACCTCGGCTCCCTGTTCGGCTGACCCGCCCCACATCTCGGCCCGGCGCCGGGCGTGGTCCGGACGCGGAACGGGGGCGAAGCCGTCTTCCCTCGGCTCCGCCCCCGGTGTTCCCCTTGATGAATCGCCCGCCGGGGTCGAAGCGGCGGACGACGTCGGTGCGGTCTCAGTCGACCGGGACCTCGAGCCGCTGGCCCGCGTCGAGGGAGACGTCGGCGAGGTCGTTGAGCTGGACGAGGTGGTCCATCGTGTCGCGGACGTCGTCGCCGTCGCTCACGTCGGAGGCGATGCTCCACAGCGTCTCGCCGGGCGCGACCACGATCGTCTCGGTGGCCTCCCGCTCCGCGGTGGCCATGGAGTTGCCGGCGAAGGCGACCCCGACCGCCGCCAGGACCAGGAGGGCCAGCACGAGGACCGCGAGCCGACCGCGGCGGGTCAGCCGGTAGTCGGGCAGCCGAGCAGCCGCCGGCGCGGTGGGTGCGATCGTCGTGGTGCTCATGGGTGCCTCCTGGGGACGTGGCCGTGCTGGTGGAGCCGGGGAAGTTCGCTGTCGATCCGATGTCTAACGGGGAGCACCGACAGTCCTGCCGGTGCGCCGCTCTCGATCAGACGTTCGATCGAACACATGAGCGAGACTAGATCAGGTGTTCGAACGACGCAACCCCCGTCTCGAACAGGTGTTCCCACGATGCGCTCCGACCGCGGACCCGTCCGGACCGCGACACGCCGTTCGAACACCTGTTTGAACTCGGTGCCGATCGATGGCACGCTGCAGCCATGCCCCGGACACGCACTGGCACCCCGAAGATCACCGAGCTCCCGGACGGTCCCGCCGACGCGACCGGCCTGACCCCGCGCCAGCAGCGGGTCCTGGCCACCATCAAGGACAGCATCGAGATGCGCGGCTACCCGCCGAGCATGCGCGAGATCGGCGAGTCCGTCGGGCTCACCAGCACCTCGAGCGTGGCCCACCAGCTGCGCACGCTGGAGCAGAAGGGGTTCATCAAGCGCGACCCCAACCGCCCGCGGGCCCTCGAGGTGTTCCTGCCCGAGGTGATGGCCGCGCGGCGCTCCCTGGGCAGCAGCGACGACTCCTCGGTCGACGAGACCGGCATCGGCGACACCGCTCCGCCGCCCACGAACGTCCCGCTCCTGGGGCGGATCGCGGCCGGCGGTCCGATCCTCGCCGAGCAGACCTACGACGACGTGTTCCCGCTCCCCCGCCAGCTGGTCGGTGACGGACAGCTGTTCATGCTGGAGGTCTCCGGCGAGTCGATGATCGAGGCCGCCATCTGCAGCGGCGACTACGTCGTCGTCCGCCAGGCGCAGACCGCCGAGAACGGCGACATCGTCGCGGCGATGATCGACGGCGAGGCGACGGTCAAGACGTTCCAGCGCAAGGACGGCCAGGTCTGGCTGCTGCCGCACAACCCGGCGTTCGACCCGATCGACGGCACCCACGCCTCGATCCTCGGCATCGTCACCGCGGTGCTCCGCAAGGTCTGACGCTCGCCCGCCCGCAGGGCCGCGCACGACTCCGAGACCGCCACCGGCACCACGCCGGTGGCGGTCTCGTCGTGCCCGCCTCGGCGGCTCGGCAACTGTCGGTGCCCCGGGTTAGGTTGTGGCCCCACTCACGAACGGAGCCTCCATGCGCTTGCGCACTCGTCCCCGACCCCAGGCCAGCGTCCGCGCGCTGGTCGTGCTGGGCGCCGTCGGCGCCCTGCTGATCGGCATGCTCGCGGCCCTGGCGAGCCCGTCGGTGGCCCGGGTCCCCTCGGGTGACACCGACTCCAAGCAGGCCACGGCGGCCGACCCGTCCGCCCGCGAGGCCTCCACCGCGCTGCGCCGCGCGGAGAGCATCCGCGACGACGGCGCCGCGGGCCGCGACGCCACGATGGTGCTGCGCGACCTCGCCAACACCCGCGCCGACCTCACCGACGCCGAGCGCGAGGCCGCCGACGCGCTGATGAGGCGTCCGACGAGCTCCAACGGCGACGGCTACCTCGACTACGGGAACGTCGAGGAGGAGACCCCGGTCTGCACCACGACCCTGTGCGTCCACTACGTCACCAGCGGCCAGCACGCCTCGACCCCGGAGTACGTCACCACGGCGGTCAACACGCTCACCAGCGTGCAGCAGGCCTTCCTGACCTCCGGCTACCGCGCCGTGAAGAGCGACGGCTCGCTCGGCGGCAACGCCCTGCCCGACGTCTACCTCGGCAACATCGGCGTCAACGGCCTCTACGGCTACTGCACCTCCGACGACCCGAGCCAGAGCACGCAGCGCTGGGACCGCTGGGCCTACTGCGTCCTCGACAACGACTACAGCGCCTCGGAGTTCCCGACGAACACCCCGACCGAGAACCTCCAGGTCACCGCCGCGCACGAGTACTTCCACGCCATCCAGTACGCCTACGACCGCTACGAGGACTCCTGGCTCCTCGAGGCCACCGCGGCGTGGGTCGAGGACGAGCTCTACGACGGCGTCGACGACAACCTCCAGTACCTGCGCAGCAGCCAGCTCCGCTCGCCGGGCACCCCCCTCGACACGTTCGACTCGTCCACCGGGTTCCACTACGGCACCTGGAGCTTCTTCCGCTTCCTCACCGAGAGGTTCCCGGAGAAGAAGGGCTTCCTGCCGCGGCTCGTGCTCGACGTCTTCACCAAGGCCGACGGCGGCCCCGGTGGCCCCGACCAGTACTCCTGGAAGGCCGTCAACACGGTCCTGAAGAAGAAGCGGACCTCGGGCGCGGCCATGCTCGGTGCCTACGCCGTCGCCAACCGTCGTCCGGGTCGGGCCTACGACGAGGGTGCGGCCAACCGCTACCCGAAGGCCCCGGCCGGCCGGATCACGCTGTCGGCCGGCAAGGCGCGCACGGTCAAGGTCCGCCTCGACCACCTCACCACCCGCACCACGCGACTGACGCCCCGGCGTCTGGCCACGAAGAAGGCCAAGGTCCGCCTGGCCTTCGACCTGAGCCCGAAGGCGACCGGTGCCTTCGCGCTGGTCACCACGACACTGCGCTCCGGCAAGGTGCGCACGGTCAGGGTCAAGCTCAACAAGCAGGGCAACGGCGCCAAGGCCGTGCCCTTCAGCTCCAAGAAGGTCGCCAACGTCGAGGTCACCCTCGTCAACGGCAGCGGCCGGTTCAAGTGCTGGCAGGAGAGCTACTTCTCCTGCCAGGGCCGCCCGCGCGACGACAACGCGGCGCAGCAGTTCACCGCGCGGGCGGTCAAGCGCTGAGCTGACGCCACGCCCGCTCGACGCCCACCCCGCCGGACCACGGCGGGGTGGGCGTCTCGCACTCCGGCTCCCACATGTCGGCGACGGGCCCGGCCGGGGACCGGCCGAGGCGCGCCGGGCTCACCCCGAGACGGCGAGGCGGGCGAGGGCCTTGCGCACCACGGCCGGGTCGGAGGTGGTCCACATCGGCGGCAGGCTCGCCTTGAGGAAGCTGCCGTAGCGGGCGGTGGCCAGGCGCGGGTCGAGGACGGCGACGACGCCGCGGTCGGTCGTGGTGCGGATCAGCCGGCCGGCGCCCTGCGCCAGCAGCAGCGCGGCGTGCGTGGCCGCGACCTGCATGAAGCCGTTGCCGCCGGCGCGGTCGGCTGCCTTCTGACGCGCGCTCATCAAGGGGTCGTCGGGGCGCGGGAACGGGATCCGGTCGATGAGGACCAGCTGGCAGGTCTCGCCGGGCACGTCGATGCCCTGCCACAGGCTGAGCGTGCCGAACAGGCAGGTGTGCGGGTCGCCCACGAACTGGGCCGCGAGCTCGGGCAGCTGGGCGTCGCCCTGGGCCAGGGTGGTCAGGTGCGGCAGCCGGGTGCGCACCTCCTCGGCGGCCGTCTCGGCCGCGCGCCGGCTCGAGAAGAGCCCGAGGGTGCGACCCTCGGCGGCGTCGACCAGCTCGACGATCTCGTCGAGCTGAGCCTGGACCAGGCCGTCGCGACCCGGCGGGGGCAGGTGCCGGGCGACGTAGAGGATCGCCTGCTTGCCGTAGTCGAACGGCGAGCCGACGTCGAGCCCGACCCACGGCAGCACGGTGTCGGTGCGCTCGGGGGTGGCGTCGTCGTGGGCGCGCTCGCCGGGCTTGAGGCCGACGCTGGTGGCGACCGAGGCGAAGTCGCCGCCGAGCATCAGGGTGGCCGAGGTCATCACCACGGTCTTGTCGGAGAGCAGCTTGTCGCGCATCGGTCCCCACACCTGGAGCGGCGCGACGCAGAGCCGCGGCGGGATCCGTTCGCCCCCCTCGGTGAGCCACAGGACGTCGCCGTCGGAGCCGGCCGCCATCCGCTCGGCGTGGGCGAAGACCTCCTGGACGGTGCCGCGCGCCTGGGTCATGCCGGCGTCGGGCTCGTCGCCGCCGCCGCTCTGGGCCTTGGGGTAGGCGGAGAGACAGGCTCGCGCGGCGTCGCGCACCAGCTCGAGGGCGTCGGACAGGTCGGCCGGCACCGTCTCGAAGCGACCGGGCCGGGCCTCGGTCATCGCGTCGCGCAGCGCGTCGGCGGCGTCGGCGAGGTCGTCGGCCTCGGGACCCTCGACGTGGCGCTGTGAACGGCGGGCGGCGCGCTCGACGTCGGGCGCGCTGAGCTCGTCGGTCGCCGCCTGGGTGACCCGGGCGACGAGCTCGTGGGCCTCGTCGATGACCGCGACGTCGTAGTCGGGGATCATCGGGACGCCCTCGATCGCGTCGATCGCGAGCAGGGAGTGGTTGGTGATCACCAGGTGCGAGCGGTGCGCCTTCTCGCGTGCGACCTCGACGAAGCACTCCTGGCCGAAGGGGCACTTGCTCGCGCCCAGGCAGTCGCGGTGGCCCACGCTGACCTGGCGCCACTCCCGGTCGGTGTGCCGCGGCGCGCTGTCGCGCTCCCCGGAGCCCCGGGACTCCGCCTCCTTCTCGGCCCACGACCGCAGCTCGAGCACCTTGCTGGCCATCGAGCCCTGCGGGACGTCGACGAGCACGCCCTGGTCGTCGGGGACGCCCTCGCGGATGCGGTGCAGGCAGGCGTAGTTGGAGCGTCCCTTGAGCACGGCGTACGACGTGTCGAGACCCTCGACGCCCTGGACGGCGTCGATCAGCCGCGGCAGGTCACGCTCGACCAGCTGGTGCTGCAGGGCGAGCGTCGCGGTGGCCACCACGACCCGCTTGTCGTGCACCAGCGCCGGCACGAGGTAGGCCAGCGACTTGCCGGTGCCGGTGCCGGCCTGCACGAGCAGGTGCGCCTCGCCCGACAACGAGGCGGAGACCGCCTCGGCCATCGCGACCTGCCCCTCCCGCTCGCTCCCGCCCAGGGCCGTGACGGCACGCTCGAGCACCTCGCGGACGGCGGGCGCAGGGGTTCTCGGCACCCGAGCACCCTAACGACGGTCGCCGACACGTGTCCGACCGCCCGGCCCACCTGTGGACGGCCCCGGAGATCGAGGAGCCCGCCATTTCAGGCAAGCATCTTAATTCTTTTGAACAGCCCTCGACAGAAGCGAGTGACCGGTGCCACAGTGGCGCAACAGGTCTATACAGGCTCCACGACGACAGGAGATCACCATGTGCTTCGGGTTCAACGGCGAGGAGGCGCTCCGGCGCTCGCTGGCCGAGCGAGGAAGCTCGCGACGTCAGATGCTCCGCGGTGCCGCAGTCGGAGCCGGGGCCGTCGGCCTCGGCACCCTGGGTGGCACCGCCGTGGCTGCCCCGGCGCTGCAGGCGGGCCGCCACGGACACGGCCACGACGGCGGCCACGGTGGCCGCCAGGTGCCGACGGACCGGATCAGCATCCAGCTCTACACGCTGCGCGCCGCCCTGGGTGGCACGCCCGGCTTCGACACGGTGCTCACCCGGCTCTCGCAGTACGGCTACACCCGCGTCGAGCTGGCCGGCTACTACGGCCGCACGGCGGTGCAGCTGCGCGCCTTCCTCAAGGGTCTCGGCATCTCCGCGACGTCGAGCCACGACGGGATCAGCGCGACTCCGGCCGAGCTGCAGACCAAGCTCCAGAACGCCGCCACCCTGCGCCAGACCTACATCAACGTGCCCTACCTGAACTCCAACAGCTTGTCTGACTGGCAGAAGTGGGCCGACCAGATGAACAACGAGGCCCGCCAGGCCAAGCGGTACGGCCTCAAGTACGGCTACCACAACCACGCCCACGAGTTCACGATCGACCTCGGGGGCGGCCTCACGCCGTGGGAGGTCCTCACCGACCGCCTCGACCCGCGTCTGGTGCACCTGGAGGCCGACCTGTACTGGGTCTACACCGGCGGCGTCCAGACCGGTCAGAGCGACCCCGACCAGTTCGTCATCGACACGCTCCGGGCCGCGCCGCAGAAGGTGCTGCAGTTCCACGTGAAGGACCGCGACGAGGCCACGGGCGACATGAGCGACCTCGGCACCGGTGTCGTCGACTTCGCGCGGATCTTCCGCCGCCACCGTGTCGACGAGTACATCGTCGAGAACGACACCCCCGACGTGTCGCCGCTGACGTCGGCGGCCGTCGGGCGCTGCTACCTCGACCACCTCACCTTCTAGGGAGGTGTCGCCGCGCGGCCGGGTCTCCCCCGGCCGCGCGGCCACGACGTGGCGCCGCGTGCCTCAGACGGCGTAGGGAGCGAGCTCGCCCGCGAGGTCGGCGTTCGCCCGACCGCGGACGACGGTGCCCTCGCCGGTGTGCTCCATGGCGTCGATCTCGCCGTGCTGGTGCAACCGGTTGACGAGGTCGCCGCGCTCGTAGGGCAGCAGCACGTGGAACTCCACGCCCGGGCGGGGCAGCTCGCCCTCGATCATCGCGAGCGCCTCGGCGATGCCCGCCCCGGTGCGGGCGCTGACGACGACCGAGTGCGGCTCGTGCGTGCGCAGCCGCGCCAGCACGAGCGGGTCGGCGGCGTCGGCCTTGTTGACGACGACGATCTCGCGGACGCCGGCGGCGTCGATGTCGGCGAGGACCGCGCGGACGGCGGAGAGCTGGCCCTCCGGGTCGGGGTGCGAGCCGTCGACGACGTGCACGATCAGGTCGGAGTCGGCGACCTCCTCCAGCGTCGAGCGGAACGCCTCGATGAGCTGGTGCGGCAGGTGCCGGACGAAGCCGACGGTGTCGCTCATCGTGTAGACGCGGCCGTCGGAGGTCGTCGTGCGCCGCGTGGTCGGGTCGAGGGTCGCGAAGAGCGCGTCCTCGACGAGCACCCCGGCGCCGGTGAGCCGGTTGAGCAGCGAGGACTTGCCCGCGTTGGTGTAGCCGGCGATCGCGACCGACGGGATCTGGTGGCGGTGCCGGTCGGCCCGCTTGGTGTCGCGGGTGCCCTTCATGTGCTTGAGCTCGCGGCGCAGCTTGGCGATCTTGTCGTTGATCCGGCGCCGGTCGGTCTCGATCTTGGTCTCACCGGGACCACGACCGCCGATGCCGCCGCCGTCGGCGCCGACCCGGCCGCCGGCCTGGCGCGACAGGTTGCCGCCCCAGCCGCGCAGCCGCTGCTTCATGTACTGCAGCTGGGCCAGCTCGACCTGCGCCTGGCCCTCGCGAGACTTGGCGTGCTGGGCGAAGATGTCGAGGATCAGCGCGGTCCGGTCGACGACCTTGACCTTGACGCGGTCCTCGAGGTTGCGCAGCTGGCTCGGGGCCAGGTCGCCGTCGCAGATCACGGTGTCGGCGCCGGTCGCGGCGACGATCTCGGCGAGGCCCTCGACCTTGCCGCGGCCGATGTAGGTCGCCGGGTCGGGCGTCTGACGGCGCTGGTAGATCGCCTCGAGCACCTCGGAGCCGGCCGTCTCGGCGAGCGCGGCGAGCTCGGCCATCGAGTTCTCGGCGTCCTGGACGCTGCCGTCGGTCCAGACGCCGACGAGGACGACGCGCTCGAGCCGCAGCTGGCGGTACTCGACCTCGGTGATGTCCTCGAGCTCGGTGCGCAGCGACGCCACGCGACGCAACTGGTGGCGCTCGGCGAGCTCCATCGCGCCGACCGTGGGCTCGGTCTCCTCCGGGTCGGGCTCGTCGACGTAGCCCGACACGAAGTCGTCGGACTCGTCGGTCTCGGTCTCGTCCCAGTCGTCGGTCTCGGAGAGCTCGGCGTCGAGGGTGAAGTCAGGTGCGTTCGTCATATGCCTCCAGGGTAGTTCCGACTCAACGCCCTGACGAACGGCTTTCATCCTTGCTGCCCTGGTGGAGCTCATCCACCCTTCGTACCCGAGTGCCGGGCCTCCGCCCTCCCCCTACGGTGGGGCCATGGAAGTCCCGGCCGTCCCCGACGTCCGCCTGCTCGGTCTGACGGGTGCCCCCGGCGTCGGCAAGTCGACCCTCGCGGCGGCGCTGGCCGCCGGGGCCGGCGCCGGGATCGTGCCGATGGACGGCTTCCACTACGCCGACGTCGAGCTGGTACGGCGCGGGCTGCTCGACCGCAAGGGCGCCCCCGAGACCTTCGACGCCGAGGGGTACGCCGCCCTCCTGGCCCGGGTGGCCGCCGGCGGGCCGGACGAGCCCGAGGTGGTGGCGCCGGCGTTCGACCGTGGGCTGGAGCAGCCGCTCGCCGGGGCGATCGCGGTGCCGTCGTCCGGGCTGGTGGTGACCGAGGGCAACTACCTGCTCCTCGACGAGCCCCGCTGGCGCACGGTGCGCGAGCGCATCGACGTCGTCTGGCACCTGCACCTCGACCCCGCCGTCCGGCTCGAGCGCCTGGTCGCGCGCCACGTCGCCTTCGGCAAGTCCCCGGCCGAGGCCCGCGCCTGGGTCGCTCGCGTCGACGAGCCCAACGCCCGCCTGGTCGAGGCCGCCGCCGTCCGCGCCGACCTGGTGGTCGACCTCCCGGTGCGGTAGTCCCGGCCGTTTGGGCCCTCGAACCACGAGATCAGGGGCCCGAACAGCCGGGACTACCGCACCGCCGCAGCAACAGCGGATCCGCACATGGTGCGCATCCGCAGTTGGTGCGGTACCGTACGGCACATGACTTCTGACACCCGCGCCCTCGACGACGTCCGGGCCTCGCTCGACGCGGCGGCCGGGCTGGAGCCCGACGCCGCCCTGCCGCACCTGCGGGAGGCGGCCGAGCGGCTCACCGGCCTGATCGACGAGACGATGGCCGAGGCGGTCGTGCGCGGCGGATCGTCGCTGCGCTCGGCCGGGATGAGGGCGGGGTTGTCCGAGAACGCCGTGGGGCCGCGCCTGGCCCGCACCGCGGCGCTCGGTGCCTACGCGAACGACGACGGCCGGGTCACCGCCGCTGCCGTCGAGCGCGCCCGGTACGACGCCGAGACGGGCGCACCAGCACCGGCGAAGCCACCCGCAGCACCGATGCGGTTCAAGGCCCGCCGACCGACGAAGGGAACCAGCTGATGACCGACCAGACCCTCACCCACGTGTACTTCCTGCTCGACCGGAGCGGCTCGATGCAGTCCATCAAGGCCGACACCGAGGGCGGGTTCGCGGCGTTCATCGACGAGCAGCGCGCCGCGCCGGGCACCTGCCGGGTCACCCTGGCCCAGTTCGACAACGTCTACGAGGAGGTCTACCGCGACGTCGACGTCGCCGACGTCGCCCCGCTGGTCCTCGCCCCGCGGGGCAGCACCGCCCTGCTCGACGCCATCGGCCGGCTGGTCAACGACGCCGGCGCCCGCCTCGCCGCGCTCCCGGAGGGCGAGCGACCGGGCACCGTCGTCGTCGCGATCATGACCGACGGCCTCGAGAACGCCAGCCGGGAGTGGACCCACCCGGCGGTGAAGGCGCTCGTGGAGCAGCAGACGGCGCAGTACGGCTGGGACTTCATGTACATGGGAGCCGACCAGGACGCCGTCGAGGTCGGCGCCTCGATCGGCGTGTCCGCCGAGCACTCCCTGACCTACGGACGCGGTCGCAGCCGCGAGGCGATGGCCACCAAGGGCGGGAAGATCCGCGCCATGCGGTCGGCGCGGATGACCGACGCCGGCGCCCCGATGCCGGCCTACACCGCCCAGGAGCGCGCGGGCCTGGTGGACTGACCCCCGCCGCACGCCGACCCGTCAGCGATCGCTGACGGGTCGGTCACTTCGGGGGCATCCGGATGCCGCCGTCGAGGCGGACGGTCTCGCCGTTCATGTAGGAGTTCGTCAGGCACTCCACGACCATCGAGGCGAGCTCGTCGCCGGTGCCGAGACGTCGCGGGAACAGCACGCTCTCGCCGAGCTTGGACTTGAACGCCTCGGCGTCCTCGCCCTCGCCGTAGATCGGGGTGTCGATGAGACCGGGGGCGACGGTGTTGAGGCGGATGCCGGACGCCGCGAGGTCGCGGGCGACCGGGAGGGTCATGCCGACGACGCCGCCCTTGGACGCCGAGTACGACGCCTGGCCGATCTGGCCGTCGAAGGCCGCGACGCTGGCGAGGTTGACGATCGCGCCGCGGCAGCCGTCGGCGTCGGGCTCGTTGCGGCTCATGACCGACGCGGCCTGGCGGACCATGTCGAAGGTCCCGACGAGGTTGATGTTGACGACGCGCTTGAACCAGTCGAGGTCGTGCGCGGACTCGATCTGGCCGTCGCGGCCGATCGTGCGCTGGGCGAAGCCGACGCCGGCGGAGTTCACGACGGCGCGCAGCGGGGCGATCTCGGCGGCGGCGTTCACCGCGCCGGTGATCTGCTCGGTGTTGGTGACGTCGACCTGGGCGAAGACGCCGCCGATCTCGGCGGCCAGGGCTTCGCCCTTCTCGGCCTGGAGGTCGGCCACGACGACGGTGCAGCCGAGGGCGGCGAGGCGCCGCGCAGCGGCTGCGCCGATGCCCGAGGCGCCGCCGGTGACGATGGCAGAAGATCCGGTGAGGTCCATGCTCGCGAGCATAGGCCGATGGTTGGGCGTCCGAGCGGATGGGCCCACCTGGTGAGTCAGTCGACTGAAACCTCGGTCAGAGGGTGGTCGTGCCGCCGGCGACCACGACGGCGGGACCGGTCATCAGCACCCGGTCCTGCGCCGTCCAGCGGATCGTGACCGTGCCTCCGGGCTGCTCGACCGCGAGGTCGACGTCGCGCTCCAGGCCGAGCACCCCGGTCGCCGCGACGGCCACGGCACACGCGCCGGTGCCGCAGGCCTGCGTCTCCCCCGAGCCGCGCTCGTGCACCCGCATGGCCACGTGCGCCGGCCCGCGGCGGACGACGAACTCGACGTTGACGCCGCGCGGGTACGTCGCCGCGTCGTGGCTCGGCGCCGTGGTCAGCGCCCCGGCGTCGGCCAGGTCGTCGACGAACGCGACGGCGTGCGGGTTGCCCATGTCGACGTGCGTCGCCGACCAGGTGCGCCCGCCGACGCCCACGGTCGTCTCCCCGAGCAGTCGCGGCGGACCCATGTCGACCTGCACCCCACCGGGCCCGTCGAGGACGACGACCTGCTTGGTGCCGGCACGGGTGTCGATGTCGACCGGCCGGCCGGCCTCGACCAGCCCCTCGTCGACGAGGTGCCGGGCGAAGACCCGGATGCCGTTGCCGCACATCTCGGCGACCGACCCGTCGGCGTTGCGGTAGTCCATGAACCACCGCCCGCCCTCGGACTCCGGCCGCCGGACGACGCGCAGCACCCCGTCGCCGCCGATCCCGCCGCGCCGGTCGCACAGCGCGCGGACCCGGTCGTCGGCGAGGTCGCCGTGCAGCGTGCCGTCGTGGTCGGGCAGCAGGACGAAGTCGTTGCGGGTGCCGTGCCCCTTGAGGAAGGGGTAGCCGCCCGCGGCGCGGTCAGGCATACAGGCCCCGCTCGTAGTTCTCGGGCCGGTAGTACTCGTCGAGCTCCGCGACGCTCTGGCCGGTCGGTTCGACCTGCTCGGCGATGACGGCGCGCCGCGGCACGACCGACTCGGGGTCCCAGGTCTCCGGCTTCCAGAGACCCGAGCGCAGGAACGCCTTGCCGCAGTGGAAGAAGAGGTCCTCGATCTCGACGACCAGGGCGAGCACCGGCCGGTGGCCCTTGACCACCAGCTCGTCGAAGAACGGCGCGTCGGCGACCAGGCGGGCCCGCCCGTTCACGCGCAGGGTGTCGGTGCGGCCGGGGATGAAGAAGTCGAGGCCGACGTGCGGGTTGCCCAGGACGTTGCGGTACCCGTCGACGCGACGGTTGCCGGGCCGCTCGGCGAGCGCGATGGTGCGCTCGTCGAGCACGTGGACCAACGAGCCCGCCGGGTCGCCCTTCGGCGAGGCGTCACACCGCCCGTCCGCGCCCGCGGTCGCCACCACGCAGAACGGCGACGCCGACAGCCAGGCCCGGTCGACGTCGAGCAGGGCCGAGCGGCTCTTGTCGCGCGCCCGTTGCGTCGGCTCGCCGAGCAGCGCCACCAGGGCGCCGATCGAGGTGATCTCGGTCCAGCCGTCGCCGGCCGCGGGGGTCTCGTCCACGACTCCACGGTACGGCGTGCGCGCACCCCTCGCGGCGACCCCGCGGCTCCGTGCGTCGCTCAGCCCGGCTTGACGACGGCGGCCGCTCCCCCGCCGCGCCGGACCGGCTCGGCGACGACCTTGAGCCGCCCGTTCGGTCCGAGCTCGATCGCGGTGGCCGCCCCGATCTCGGCGGCGCTGGTGAACGCGTCGCCGGCCGGCACCAGGTCGTGGCCGAGCGCCTCGAGCACCGTCTCGAAGCGCTCGAGGAACAAGGGCTCCGCACTGACCGTGGCGTTGTTGCGCGGCGAGGCGCGGGGCGCGCGCACGGCCTGCGGCAGGCCCATCCCGCGGTCGATCCGGTTGTGCAGGATCTGCAGCACGGTGGTGATGATCGTCGAGCCGCCGGGCGATCCCAGGGCCAGGAACGGCTTGCCGTCGCGGAGCAGAATCGTCGGCGCCATCGAGCTGCGGGGCCGCTTGCCGGGCTCGAGCCGGTTGGGGTCGGCCGGGTCGTAGGTGAGGCTGAAGTCGGTGAGCTCGTTGTTGAGCAGGAAGCCCCGCCCGGGGACGACGATGCCGGAGCCGCCGGTCTGCTCGATCGTCAGCGTGTAGGCCACGACGTTGCCCCAGCGGTCGGCCACCGTGAGGTGCGTGGTCGAGACGTTCTCGTGGTCCTCGAGCGAGGTCGGTCGCGGAGCCGGGGTGGCGCAGTCGCCGTCGTAGTCGTCGACGTCGCCGGCCGGGACCGGCTTGGGGGCGGCCTGGGCCGGGTCGATCTCGCACGCCCGCTCGTCGCCGAACTCCTGCGACAGCAGGTCCTGGACCGGGACGTCGACGAAGGCACCGTCGCCGACGTAGGCGCCTCGGTCGGCGAACGCGAGCGCGCCGGCCTCGAGGTAGTGGTGCAGGGACTGGGCCCGGCTCATGCCGCCCAGGTCGTAGCCCTCCAGGATGTTGAGCGCCTCGCCGACGGTGGTGCCTCCGCTGGAGGAGGGCGCCATGCCGATCACCTGGTAGCCGCGGTACCTCGTGCGGGTCGGTGCCTGCACGCGCGCCTCGTAGCGGCGGAAGTCACCCGGGCGCAGGTAGCCCCTCGGCACCGGGAGGTCGGTCGTGCGGGTCGTCGGAGGCGTGCGCACGGTCTGCGAGATCTCGCGGGGCACCGAGCCGCGGTAGAAGAGGTCGGGGTCCTTCGCGAACGCGCGGTAGGTGGCGGCGAGGTCGGGGTTGCGGAACCGCGAGCCGACCTTCGGCAGCCTGCCGCCGGGCAGGAAGAGCTTGCGCGTGGTGGTGAAGGCCGCGAACCGCTCCCGGTTGTCGTCGGTCTGCGAGCGGAAGGTCGGGTCGACCACGAACCCGCGCTCGGCGAGCCGGGCGCTCGGCGCGAGGACCTGCGGCAGCGAGCGGGTGCCCCAGCGCTCCAGCGCCGTCGTCCACGTGGCCGGCGTGCCGGGCACGCCGACGGAGACGCCGCTGGTGACGAGGTCGGGCGTGAACGGGTAGGGCTCGCCGGTGGCCGGGTCGACGAACGCGTTGCGCGGGATCGCCTTCGGGGCCGTCTCGCGGCCGTCGATCGTGCGGGTCCTGCCGGTCCGGGCGTCGTGGTAGACGAAGAACCCGCCCCCGCCGACCCCGGCGCTGTAGGGCTCGGTGACCCCGAGCGCGGCCGCCGTCGCGACCGCGGCGTCGACGGCGTTGCCGCCGCGCCTGAGGATGCGCAGCCCGATCCGGGTGGCGTCGGGGTCGACCGAGGTGACTCCGCCACCGCGTCCGACGGCGGTGGCCCGTTTCGGCACCTGCGGATCACGCTCGGCGGCTGCTCCGGGCGCGACACCGGGCACAGCACCGGGAGCAGCACCGGGCGCGGCACCGGACAGTGGTGCGGCCGAGCCGGGCGCGACGACGAGCAGCGCCGGCGCGAGGGACAGGGCCACCAGGGCGGCCAGGGGGCGAAGGGGACGGCGCATGGATCCTCCCGAGGACGAGTGCTTCCCCCGCACCCTGCCACACCTCACCGACCACGGCCCCCGACCGGCGCGAGGAGGACGCCGGTGGGAGCACCACCCTGGCGCGACGGCGTCCGGTGCGTGATGGTGGGAGGTCACCACTCACTCCATCTCGGGAGGTTCCACCATGCGTCCACCACGTAGTCGCGCGGCGATCGCCGCAGCCATCGCCCTCGGCGTCGTCGCCACCCTCGGCGGCTCCACCGGCACCCTCGGCTCCGCCGCGGCGGCGCCGTCCGGGCTGTCCGGGCTGTCCGAGCGCGACCAACCACGACCGTCCGGGGTGAAGGACAAGGACAGCAGGCGGCTGCAGCAGGCCGTGCGGACCGGGGCGATCATGGGGCACCTCGAGCAGCTCCAGGTCGTCGCCGACCGGTACGGCGACCGCGCGGCCGGCCAGCAGGGCTACGCCGCCTCGTCGCGCTACGTCGAGCACGTGCTGCGCGAGGCCGGCTACCAGCCGAGGCGGCAGTACTTCCCCTTCACCTACACGCGCGTCAACGCCAACACCTTCACCGCCGGCGGCGACGACGTCGCCAACCACGTGCTGACCGGATCACCGAGCACGCCCGCCGGCGGGGTCGCCGGCGAGCTGGTGGCGCCGGCCGACCCGCTCGGCTGCACGGCCGCTGCCTGGTCGGGCATCGACGCGACCGGCAAGATCGCGCTGGTCAACCGCGGCACCTGCCCGTTCGCCGACAAGTCGCGCGTGGCGAAGGCGGCCGGCGCGCTCGGCGTCGTCATCTGGAACAACGTCCCCGGCGAGTTCACCGGTGGCACGCTCGGCGAGACCACCGACGACCTCGCGCCCACCACCGGCGTCAACCAGGACGTCGGCCAGGCGCTCCTCGCCGACCTCGCGGCCGGGCCCGTCCAGGCCACGCTCGACCTCGACATCCTCGTCGAGGAGCGCCAGACCTGGAACGTCGTCGCGGAGACGAGGAGGGGCCGCTCCGGCAACGTCGTCATGGCCGGCGCCCACCTCGACGGCGTCCAGGACGGGGCCGGGATCAACGACAACGGTTCCGGCAGCGCGACCCTGCTGGAGACCGCGGTCCAGCTGAAGAAGATGGAGGGGAAGCTCAAGAACAAGGTGCGCTTCGCCTGGTGGGGCGCCGAGGAGGTCGGCCTGCTGGGTTCGACGCACTACGTCAACGACCTCGTCGAGAACCGGCCCGCCGCGCTCGACGACATCGCGACCTACCTCAACTACGACATGGTCGGCTCACCGAACTACATCATCGGGGTCTACGACGCCGACGAGTCGAGCTCCGAGGCCAGCGCCCCCGTCCCGGCCGGGTCGATCGAGACCGAGCGCGCCTACCGCCGCTACTTCCGCGCCGTCGGTCAGCCGGTCGTCGACACCGCGTTCTCCGGGCGGTCCGACTACCAGGCGTTCATCGCGAACGGCGTCGCCGCGGGCGGCCTGTTCAGCGGCGGCGACGGCGTCAAGACCCCCGAGCAGGCGAGGCTCTTCGGGGGCACGGCCGGCATCACCTACGACCCGAACTACCACACGCCGGCCGACGACCTCGACAACGTCAACCGGCGCTCGGTGACGATCATGTCCGACGCGATCGCGCACATGACGATCACGCTCGGCAAGAGCACCGCGGTCATCGACGTCCCGGGTGGGAGGTCGACACCGAAGCGCGTCGTCGTCCCGCGCACCGACGAGCCGCGGCGCTGAGCCGCTGAGCAGCTGACCTGTGCCCGCCGCCGTCAGTGGACGGCGGCGGGCGCGGGGGCGTCGTCGCGGCTCGGGAGGCGCGACGGCATCAGGAACGCCAGGGCCAGGACGACGACCGCCAGCACCGCGCCGACGCCGAAGCCCCAGCGCATCCCGCCCACGTGGGCGGCGACCGCGTCGGCGCCGCCGGCGAGCAGGGAGTCCTCGCGGGCCGAGAGGACCGCGACGACGATCGCGGAGCCCATCGCCGCCGCGACCTGCTGCAGGGTGCCGAGCATCGAGCTGCCGTGCGAGTAGAGCTCGGGCGGCAGCGCGCCGAGGCTGAGGGTGAAGACCGGTGTGAAGACCGCCGCGAGCGACACCATCAGCAGCACGTGGACCGGGAGCAGCGTCCACACCGAGCGGGTCGCGTCGACCTGGGTGAAGAGCGCGAGCGCGACCAGCACGCCGAACGAGCCGGGGATGACCAGCCGCCGGCCGCCGTACCGGTCGAAGGCCTTGCCGACCTGCGGGCCGAGCAGGCCCATCGCCAGCCCGCCGGGCATCACCAGGAGGCCGGTCTCGAGCTCGGAGAGCCCGCGCACGCCCTGGAGGAACAGCGGCAGCAGGATCATCGACCCGAGCATCGCCATGAAGGCGACCGACATCAGCAGCAGGCCGGTCGCGAAGGTGCGGTGCCGCAGCACGCGCAGGTCGAGCAGCGGGCTGCCCGAGCGCTGCAGCGAGAGCTGCCGGACGACGAAGGCCGCGATGGAACCCACGCCGACGGCGAGCATCGACCAGGGCAGGTACGCCGGGCCGCCGTCGGCGCCGAGCTGCGAGAGCCCGTAGACCAGCGGGCCGAAGCCGAGCGCGGCGAACACGACGCTGGTCCAGTCGATGGCACCCGGCCGGGGCTCACCGACGTCGGTGAGCCGGCGCAGCCCGACGAGCGCGATCACCACGGCGACCGGCAGCACCAGCCCGAACATCCAGCGCCACGAGGCGACGTGCAGGATCACGCCGGAGACGGCAGGGCCCATCGCCGGGGCGACCGACATCGCGAGCGTCACGTTGCCCATCACGCGCCCCCGGTCGGACGTGGCGACGATCGTCATGAGCGTGGTCATCAGCAGCGGCATCATCACCGCGGTGCCGGCCGCCTGCACCACGCGGGCGACGAGGAGCACCTCGAACGTCGGCGCCAGGGCGGCGATCAGGGTCCCGGTGGAGAACACCGCCATCGCCGTGCCGAAGGCCTGGCGCGTGGTGACGCGCTGCAGGAACCAGCCGGTGATCGGGATGACGACGGCCATCGTGAGCATGAAGCCGCTCGTCAGCCACTGCGCGGCCCGCTCGTCGACCTCGAACTCGGTCATCAGCCGCGGGATCGCGTTGACCATGATGGTCTCGTTGAGGATCACGATGAAGGTGGCGGCGACCAGCCAGCGGAGCACGGCGTAGTCGGCCGGTGCGGCCTCGGCGCTCGGGGCGGTCTCGGGAGTCGTCGTCATGGCGGGGTGGACTCTGTCATCGTCGGGGACTCATCGTCGACCCGTTTCCGGTCCGCGCCGGAGGTTCTCGCCGACGCCACGTCAGCTCGCCGGCCGCCGTCGCGCCGGCGTCCTGCCGAGTCACCACGTGGTGGGCGGCCCGACGACGTCGTACGTCGCCACCGCGAAGTCGCCGTTGCGGCCGAGGTCGGTCAACCGCAGCGCGAACCGCCGCGGGAGGAGTGGCCGTCCCGCGCCGAGCGTGACGGGCGCGATCGAGACCAGGAGGTCGTCGAGCATGCCGGCCTCGGCGAAGTCGGCCGCGAGCGCTCCCCCGCCGACCATCCAGACGTCCCTCGCCCCGGCGGCCTCCTCGAGGGCGGCGCGGTGGTCGGCGGGGGCGCCCTGCAGGAAGGCGACCTGCCCGCCGAGCGGCTCGAGCGTGCGGTGGGTGAACACGAAGCAGGGGATGTCGTAGCTCCACGTCTCGCCGGTGGCTCGCAGGTGGTCGCCGATCCACTCGTAGGTGGTCGCGCCCATCACCATCGCCCCGATCCCCTCCATGAACGCGCCCTGCGAGCCGTGGCCGTCCTCGTCGTGGTCCTGGACGAAGAGCCAGGCGAGCGAGTCGTCGGTGTCGGCGAGGAAGCCGTCGAGGCTGGCGGCGGTGTAGTAGCGGTAGCGGGTCACGCGGTGGGTCCTTCCTGGTCGTGGCCGCGGCGCAGCCACACGATCGGGTCGCCGGCGGCGAGGTCGACGCCGAGCAGGGTGCGCGCGAGCTGGCGCCGGTGGGCGGAGTAGGTGACGACGTGGGCGAGCACGCTCGCGAGCTGGAAGCTCTCGGGCGGTTCGCACAGGGCGTCGACGACGCGGTCGTCCCACGCGCCGCGGCGGTCGACGTCGCGCCAGGTCGCGAGCCACCGCGGCGCGACCGCGTCGTGGCGCTCGAGCAGCGTGGCGGGGTCGTCCGCCCGGGCCGGCGGGACGTCCTCGCCGACCAGGGCGGCGAGCCACACCTCCTTCGACCGCACGAGGTGGTCGAGGACGGCGGCGAGCGACTCCTCGGGGCCGTCCCACTCCAGCACGGCGTGGCCGGGCAGCCGGGCGCGTCGGTAGTCGTCGTCGGGGACGCCCGTCGCGGCGTCGAGCAGCACCCGGGTGTCGTCGAGGTCGTGACCGACGAGCTGCTGGGCGAGGGGGTTCACGGCATGCTCCTGGGCGTCGATCCACAGCGAGGTGGGTGGGTGGAAGTGGATGCCGTTCGGTGCCGGCAGCCACGGCGGCCGCTCGGCGTCCTGCTGGCCGGCGGTGGCGCTCGGCGGGTGGCCGAAGGCCCGCGCGAACGCCCGCGCGAAACCCTCGACCGACTCGTAGCCGGCCCGGAACGCCGCGTCCGTCACCGAGGTGCCGCCGCGCAGCTGCCAGGCCGCGCGCTCGAGCATCACGCGGCGCCGCATCGCCACCGGGGGCTCACCGGCGTCGCGGCGCAGCCGACGGCTGAAGTGGAACGGCGAGGAGAAGGCGTCGCCGGCCATGGCGCCGAGCGTCGCGTTGTCCTCGTCGAGGACGGCGTCGAGCAGCTCGCGCAGGCGATCACGTCCGGTCTCCACGCGGACCAGTCTGGACGGCGCGCGCCGCGGGCGCCCGACCGTTCTTGCCCTGCCCAGGGCGCTCGCCGATGAGTCCGACGCCGGTGACGGGTCGACCTCCTCGTGGCCACCGTCATCGTCGACATCTCGATCTCGCTCGACGGCTACGTCACCGGCCCCGAACCGGACGCCGAGCACGGCCTCGGCCGCGACGCCGACGTCCTGCACGCCTGGGCCTTCTCCGACGACCCGGTCGACCGGGCCGCGCTCGACCTCGGCGCCGCGACCGGCGCGGTGGTGATGCCCCGCACCCTCTTCGACGTCGTCGACGGCCCGGGTGGGTGGACCGACGACCTAGGCTACGGCGCGGGCCGCGACGCCCGGCCGCCGTTCTTCGTGGTGACGAGCAGCCGGCCGAGCGCGGTCCGGCTCGCCGACAGCCACGACTTCACCTTCGTGCTCGACGGCCCGGCCGCCGCCGTCGAGCGGGCCCGGGCGGTCGCCGGCGACGGTCCGGTCGTCGTCATGGGCGGCGGCGCCGTCGTCCGCGGCTGCCTGGACGCCGGCGTCGTCGACCGGCTGCAGCTCCACCTCGCGCCGGTGGTGCTGGGCGCCGGGACACCGCTGTTCGGCGCCGGCCGGGTCGAGCGCCTGCAGACCGACGTCCGGGTCTCCTCGACCGCCACGCACCTGGCCTACGACGTCGTCCGCCGACGCGTTCCTACGATGGGGCGGTGACCTACCGGCGCGTGCTCCTCTACGGCGTCACCGGATCGGGCAAGTCGACGGCCGCGGCCCGGCTCTCGGAGGTCACCGGGATCCCCTGGCACTCGGTCGACGACCTCACCTGGCAGCCCGGGTGGGTGGCCCTGCCCGAGGACGAGCAGCGCGCGCTGTTCGTGGGCATCTGCGCCGGGGAGCGGTGGATCCTCGACTCGGCGTACAGCACGTGGCTCGACGTCGCGATGGGGCGGGCCGACCTGGTGGTGGGCCTTGACTACCCGCGCTGGCTGTCGTTCTCCCGGCTGGTCAGGCGCACCGTGCGGCGGGCCGTGCGGCAGGAGGTCGTCTGCAACGGCAACCGGGAGCGATGGCGCAAGATCGTCTCGCGCGACTCGATCCTCGTCTGGCACGCGCAGTCGTTCGCGCGCAAGCGCGACCGGATGCGGGCCGCGCTGGCCGATGGCGGCGGACCGGAGGTGCTGCTGTTCCGTCGTCCTCGCGACCTGGCCCGGTGGCTCGAGCAGCAGGCGTCAACCATCTCTTGACGTGATCGCATCGTCAAGCGATGCTTGACGCATGGCCCACTTCTCCCTCGAGCAGCTCGTCGCCCAGATCGACGCCGCCTCCCCCGGCGAGGACCCGGTGCGGCGACTGTCGCTCGCGGTGCTCGGGTCGGAGGAGCTGAACCGCACGGCCGACGACCTCGTCGGTCACTACGTCGAGCGGGCACGCGCCGACGGCGCATCCTGGGCCGACATCGGCGCCGCCATGGGCGTCACCAAGCAGGCCGCGCAGCAGGCCGACCGTCAACGCGGCGGGCGCTCGCACGACGTCGACGAGCTCGACGGCCTCGACCCGGGAGCTCGCGCTGCGCTCGGGCGGGCGCGCGAGGAGGCACGCGGGCTGCGACACCACTACGTCGGCACCGAGCACGTCCTGCTCGGTGTGCTCCGTCTCGACGACGACCTCGCCACGAGGCTCGGCGTGACGCCCGACGACGCCGCGGAGACCCTGCTCGCGATGGTCGGTCGCGGCGAGGTCGAGGTGGCGCGGGCGCCGCTGCTCACCGCCCGCGCCCGCAAGACCGTCGACCTCGCCGCAGCCGAGGCGACCGCGCTCGGGCACGACCTCGTGACCCCGGCCGACCTCCTGCGCGGGATCCTCCGCGAGGGGCGCGGCATCGGCGCGCGGGTGCTCGACCAGCGCGGGGGCGGCCTGGCCCGGGTGCGCGAGGTCCTGACGGGCACCTGAGACGTCGCGACCGGGATCCCGGCGACTCGCCATCCGTATCCCCGTCACTGCCATCCGGATCCCGGACGTCAGCGATCCGTCGTGACCCTGGTCTCGACGGCCCGCACCGCGGCGAGCGCCCGCTCGACGCGGTCGTCGGCGTCGTGGGGCACCCACACGATCCGCGGGTCCTTGCGCCACCAGGACAGCTGGCGCCGCGCGAACTGTCGGGTCGCTACGACGGTGCGCTCGCGCGCCTCGGCCAGGGACAGCTCGCCGGCGAGGTGGGCGGCCGCCTGCTGGTAGCCGATCGCCCGCGACGCGGTCCGCCCCTCCGCAAGCCCCTCGCACAGGAGCCGGGCCACCTCGTCGACCAGGCCTCCGTCGTACATCTGCGCGACCCGCCGCTCGATCCGGGCGTCGAGCGTCGGCCGGTCGATCTCGATGCCCACCTGCACGGTCCGCGGGTCGACGTGGACCAGCTCGGGCAGGCTCGCGGTGTACGAACGGCCGGTGATCTCACCGACCTCCAGCGCCCGCACGACGCGCCGCCCGTTGTCGGCGGGGATGCTCGCGGCGGCCGCGGGGTCGGTCGCGGCGAGCCGGGCGTGCAGCGCGGCCGGGCCGACGGCGTCCAGCTCGGCCTCCCAACGCGCCCGGACGCCGACGTCGGTGCCGGGGAACTCGAAGCGGTCGAGGATCGCGCGGGTGTAGAGCGCCGAGCCGCCGACCAGCACGGGCGCGGCACCGCGGGCGCGGATGTCGCGGATCGCCGCCCTGGCCCACGCCTGGAACTGCGCGACGGTCGCCACGTCCCGCACGCTCTGGGTGTCGAGCAGGTGGTGCGGGATGCCCCGCCGTTCGGCCGGCGGCAGCTTGGCCGTGCCGATGTCCATGCCGCGGTAGACCTGCATCGCGTCGGTGTTGACGACCTCCCCGCCGAGCCGCTCGGCGAGGTCGAGCGACAGGCCCGTCTTGCCCGAGGCCGTCGGACCGATCACCGCCACGACGGGCGGGGCGAGAGGCTCGGACATGTGGCTAGTCTGACAACCACGCGGCCCGACTCGGGGGCCGACCCAGCTCAGCAGGGAGGGTGTCATGGGTTTCCTGGACGACGCGAAGAACAAGCTCACCGGTGCCGTCGACGACCACGGCGACAAGATCGAGTCCGGCATCGACAAGGCCGCCGGCCTCGCCGACAGCAAGACCGGCGGCAAGTTCCACGACAAGATCGAGACCGGCACCGACAAGGCCCTCGACGCCCTCGACGGGCTCGACGGCAAGAACGACGACCTCCGGTGACGGCCCCGGTCCCCGAGGAGTCCAACGAGGCCTTCGACGTCACCGAGCCGCCCCCGGGCGAGCACGCCAGCGAGGCGCCGGGCGGCGCCGACGGTGACCAGGCGGCCGAGGCCGCGCAGGAGGAGAACGCCGAGACCTCCCTGGACCAGCCGTCCCAGTGACACCAGCAGTCACCCCAGCAGCCACCCCAGAGGTAGCCGGCGCCGACACCCCGGCCCACGGCCGCTTCGTGGTCGTGCCGGCGGCGTACGTCTTCCTGCTGCGCGACGGTGCCACGCCCGACGGCGCGTCGGAGGTGCTGCTGCAGCTGCGGCAGGGCACCGGCTACATGGACGGTCACTGGGCCGCCGCGGCGGCCGGGCACGTCGAGGCCGGCGAGACGGCCTACGACGCCGCGCGGCGCGAGAGCGCCGAGGAGATCGGCGTCTCCGACATCGCCCTGCGCTTCGTCACCGCGATGCACCGCACCCGCCACGACCTGCCGATCGACGAACGCATCGACTTCTTCTTCACCGCCCGCTCGTGGAGCGGCGAGCCACGCATCGTGGAGCCCGCCAAGTGCGCCGCGCTGCGCTGGTGCCCGCTCGACGCGCTCGACGACCTCCCGCAGCCGGTCGTCCCGCACGAACGGGTGGTGCTCGCGGGTCTGCACGACGGCACGATCGAGAGCTACACGACCTTCGGGTTCTGACCGTCCGGTCCCGACCCCCGCACCACCACCGCACCACCACCGCACCACCACCGCACCACCACCGCACCACCACCGCCAGGAGGCGTCATGACCGAGGACCTCGGACCCCAGCCGGACCCGCAGATCGAGCCCGGCGAGCCCAACCCCGGTGGTGCTGACGCCGTCGCCCACGGTGACGGCGTCGACGGCGAGGCGTCCGACGGCGACCCCGTCGCCCGCGACCTCGGCCCCGACGACAACCCCGCCGTCGAGGACGTGCTGCCCGACGAGATGCGCGAGGGCGAGGACACCTCGACCCAGGCGACCAGGGGCGACGGCAGCGGCGACGGCGACGTCGAGCCCACCGAGGAGTCGCCGGTATGAGCGACGACGGCACGCCGGGCGACGACTACGACCCGACTGAGTCCGACCAGGACACCGCAGGGTCGATGGGCGTCAGCAGCGAGCGCGAGGGACCCACCGGCCCGGGCCAGCACGGCACGACCGGCACCCGCGACGTCGGCCCCGACCGGCGCGACCCGGACGACGACGTCCCGCCCGAGCAGTCCGCCGGCGGGCCGGAGACCAATCCCGACCCGCCGATCCCGCCGGTCGCCGGCTACTCCTCGACCGACCCGCGCGGCTAGGGACGACGATGGCCGCCGAGCAGCCCACGATCCTCGCGACCTCGGGCGGCGTGGTCGGCGGCGTCCGCTCGCACTGGTCGGTGGGCCCGCTGACCCACCACGCCGTCGAGCTGGCCGGCGTCACCGGCCGCGCCCCCCGCGTCTGCTTCGTCGGGACCGCGTCGGGCGACGCGGCGTCGTTGACGGCCGGCTTCTACGACATGGCGATCGAGGCGGGCTTCGCGCCGTCGCACCTGCGGCTGTTCACGATGCCTAACGTGCCCGACATCCGCGAGCACCTCCTCGCCCAGGACGTGATCTGGGTCTTCGGCGGCAGCGTCGCGGGGCTCCTCGCGATGTGGGAGCTGCACGGCGTCGGCGAGGCCATGCGCGAGGCATGGCAGGCGGGCGTCGTCCTCACCGGCGTCTCGGCGGGCTCGCTGTGCTGGCACGTCGGCGGCACCACCGACTCGTTCGGACCCGACCTGCGCCCGATCACGAACGGCCTGGGCTTCCTGCCCTACTCCAACGGCGTCCACTACGACTCCGAGGACCAGCGCCGCCCGCTCTACCACCGCCTGATCGCCGACCAGACCCTCCCCGCGGGCTACGCCACCGACGACGGCGTCGGGCTGCTCTACCGCGGCACGGAGATGGTCGAGGCCCTCGCCGAGCGCGACCGGGCCGGCGCCTACTGGGTCGAGCGGAACGCCGGCGGCGCGGCCGTCGAGACCGCGCTCGACGTGACGCGGCTGCCCGCCGGCTGAGCGACCGCGGTCGACCTCGGACGCCGGGCGGGCCTGCCGGGGCCGGCACGATCGGCGCAGCCGCCCCTCCACAGGCGGCGGCGGTCACTCAGCCGCAGGCGGGACCGGACGCGACCGGCAACGGTGCGGGGACGCCGACGCCCGGCATGCCGAGCGTGACGCCGGCCGGCGCGGGCGCCGTCGTCCGGGCCTCCCAGGCGTCGCCGGAGCGGGTGCGACGCACCGCCAGGACGCGGTCGGCGACGAGGTGGTGCGGCGCGGCGTAGGTGACCTCGACGACCGCGCGGTCGCCCGGTCGGACCGGGCCCACCGTCGCGTCCGGGGCCACGAAGTGCACGAGCCGGTTGTCGGGCCCCCGGCCCGAGAGACGCCGGGTGGCGGCGTCCTTGCGACCCTCTCCCTCGGAGACCATCAGCTCGACGGTGCGGCCGACGAGCGCCTTGTTCTCGGTCCAGGCGACGTCGTTGACGAGCGTGACGAGCCGGTCGTAGCGGTCGCGCAGGACGTCGGCCGGCACCTGGTCGGGCATCGTCGCGGCCGGCGTGCCGGGTCGCTTGGAGTACTGGAAGGTGAAGGCGCCGGCGAAGCGGGCCTCGCGGACGACGTCCATGGTGGCGAGGTGGTCGTCCTCGGTCTCGCCGGGGAAGCCGACGATGATGTCGGTGGTGATCGCGGCCTCGGGCATCGCGGCGCGGACCCGCTCGATGATGCCGAGGAACCTCTCGCGCCGGTAGGAGCGACGCATCATCCGCAGCAGCCGGTCGGAGCCCGACTGGAGGGGCATGTGCAGCTGCGGCATCACGTTGGGGGTCTCGGCCATCGCCTCGATGACGTCGTCGGTGAACTCCGCGGGGTGCGGCGAGGTGAAGCGCACCCGCTCGAGCCCGTCGATGGAGCCGCACGAGCGGAGCAGCTTGGAGAAGGCCTGGCGATCGCCGAACTCGACGCCGTAGGCGTTCACGTTCTGCCCGAGCAGGGTGATCTCGGAGACGCCGTCGGCGACGAGCGCCTCGATCTCGGCGAGGACGTCGCCGGGGCGGCGGTCCTTCTCCTTGCCGCGCAGCGCGGGGACGATGCAGAACGTGCAGGTGTTGTTGCAGCCGACCGACACCGACACCCAGGCGGCGTACGCCGAGTCGCGCTTGGTCGGCAGCGTCGAGGGGAAGACCTCGAGCGACTCGAGGATCTCCACCTGCGCCTCCTCGGCCACCCGCGCCCGCTCGAGCAGCACCGGCAGCGACCCGATGTTGTGGGTGCCGAACACGACGTCGACGTACGGCGCCTTCTGCGTGATCGTCGCGCGGTCCTTCTGCGCCAGGCAGCCGCCGACCGCGATCTGCATCGACGGGTTCGCGGCCTTCACCGGCGCGAGGTGCGACAGGTTGCCGTAGAGCTTGTTGTCGGCGTTCTCGCGGACCGCGCAGGTGTTGAAGACGACGACGTCGGCCTGCTCGCCCGTGGGCGCCGCGGCGTAGCCCGCGTCCTCCAGCAGGCCGGTGAGCCGCTCGGAGTCGTGGACGTTCATCTGGCACCCGTAGGTGCGGACCTCATAGGTGCGCATGACGCCGTCCAGCGTACGGCGCCGCGACCCGCGCCCGGAATCAGCGCCCGCCCCGGGGACACCGCCGCGGCACCTCGGACGGCCCGGCTCCCCTGGCCCGATCGGGTCACGGTCGGGACTCACTCGGGTGTCGCTCGTAGCCCCCCGGGACCGGGTGCTACTAGGGTCCGCCCCATGACGTTGCTGGACAAGGGCGAGAAGCCCACAGGGGGCGGCCGCATGGGCGAGCCGCTGGTGGTGCTCGACGGCGTGAACAAGTGGTACGGCGACCTGCACGTGCTCCAGGACATCAACCTGTCCGTGCGGGCGCGCGAGGTCGTGGTGGTCATCGGGCCGTCCGGCTCGGGCAAGTCGACCCTGTGCCGCACCATCAACCGACTCGAGACGATCGACAAGGGCTCGATCACGCTCGACGGCCAGCCGCTCCCGGAGGAGGGCAAGGCCCTGGCCAACCTCCGCGCCGAGGTCGGCATGGTGTTCCAGAGCTTCAACCTGTTCGCGCACAAGACGATCCTCGAGAACGTCACGCTCGGGCCGATCAAGGTCCGCAAGCAGAAGAAGGCCGAGGCCGAGAAGACCGGGCGCGAGCTGCTCGACCGCGTCGGCGTCGGTCACCAGGCCGACAAGTACCCCGCCCAGCTCTCGGGCGGCCAGCAGCAGCGCGTGGCCATCGCCCGCGCCCTGGCCATGAACCCTAAGGTGATGCTCTTCGACGAGCCCACCTCCGCGCTCGACCCGGAGATGATCAAGGAGGTGCTCGACGTCATGGTCGACCTCGCCGAGGGCGGGATGACGATGATCGTCGTCACCCACGAGATGGGCTTCGCCCGCACCGCAGCCGACCGCGTCGTCTTCATGGCCGACGGCGCGATCGTCGAGGAGAACGACCCGGAGTCGTTCTTCACCAACCCGCAGAGTGATCGGGCCAAGGACTTCCTCGGCAAGATCCTCAAGCACTGAAGGAGAACGAAGATGCGATCGACCAGGATCAAAGCGGCCGGAGCGGCCATCCTGCTGTCCATGAGCCTCGTGGCCTGCGGCGGCGGTGACGACGAGGGCGGTGACGCCGAGGTCGTGGAGGACGCCGAGTTCGAGGCGGGGACGACGATGGCCGAGATCGCCGACGCCGGCACGATCAAGGTGGGCACCAAGTTCGACCAGCCCGGGTTCGGCCTGCTGAACCTGGAGGACGAGCCCGAGGGCTTCGACGTCGAGGTCGCCAAGATCATCGCCGGCGCGCTGGGGATCAGCGAGGGTGACATCGAGTGGTCCGAGGCCACCTCGGACATCCGGGAGCAGGTCATCGAGGACGGCGCCGTCGACATGGTGGTGGCGACCTACACCATCAACGACGAGCGCAAGCAGCGGATCACCTTCGCCGGCCCGTACTACGAGGCCGGCCAGATGATCATGACCCTCGCCGACAACGACGCCTACGAGGGCCCGGAGGACATCGCGGAGAACCCCGACGACAAGGTCTGCTCGGTCACGGGATCGACGCCTGCCGTCAACATCGAGGAGTACCTCGCGAGCCCCGACCAGCTGGTGCTCTTCGACATCTACGACAAGTGCGCCGACGCGCTGGCCAACGGCCAGGTCGACGTGGTGACGACCGACAACGTGATCCTCGCCGGGTTCGTCAGCGAGTCCGACGGCGAGTTCAAGCTGGTGGGCGAGCAGTTCACCGAGGAGCCCTACGGCATCGGGATCGCCAAGGGTGACGTGGAGTTCTGCGAGTTCATCAACGAGACGCTGAAGGAGAACGAGGACCGCTACAACGAGGCGTGGGAGGAGACCGCGGGTCAGGTCGAGGGCAGCGAGGCCCCGACCCTGCCCGAGGCCGAAGCCTGCTCCTGATCGTCCCGATCCCCTGATCGTCCCGATCCCCTGACGGTCGCGGGGGGGGGCGGGGGGGGCCCCCGCCCCCCCCCCGCGGGGGGGGGGGGGGGGGGGGGCCCCGGCCGGGGGGGGGGGGGGGGGGGGGCGGGGGGGGGCCCCCGGGGTCTCGACGACCGGCTCGGCCGCGGGGGCCGGGGCCTTCGGACCGGGCTTGGGGCCGGGACGGGCGCCCGGCTTCGGGCCGCTCGTGGGGGCGCCACCGGACGACGCC
>NZ_SPUJ01000004.1 GCF_004522105.1 Nocardioides sp. 1609 | reverse complement strand
GACGATCTCCCCGAGGCTGCGGGTCTCATGACCCGAGGAACCCGAGGAACCCGACGCGCTCGACGCGCCCGTGGGCGTGGCTGCGTGGGTCGCGCCGAGGGGGTCGGAGGTGCTCATGCGGGCCCGCCGGGCAGACCAGCGCCCCGGCCGTAGCCGGCAGCGTCGGTGCCGAGCCCGGCATCGGTGCCCGGGGTGCCCGGGGTGCCCGTGGACGGTCGCGTGCCCGTGGCGGGCGCGGTGACGTCGTGGGTCGGGACGGCGACCGGGGTGGGCGGCACCGGCACGGCGGCCGGGGTCCCGGTGGGCAGCCCGAGGGACTGACCGACCGGCGGGCCGGCCGGGGCAGCGAGCTGGTCGGGCGAGGTGGTCGCCGGGGCGTCCGGACCGGCGTCCTTGACGCCGCGGGCGACCCGACCCACGACCACGCCGGCCACCAGGGCCCCGAGCAGGAACGTGCCGGGGCGCCGACGCGCGAAGTCACGGGCGTCGTCGAGCAGCTCACCGGGCTCACGGCCCTCGAGGTAACCCGTCAGCCTCTGCGCGTGCTGGGCGACCTCGCGGGCCACGTCGGCAGCCAGGCCACCCTCAGGCGCCTCGGCCATCGTGGCGAGGTCGTCACCAAAGGTGCCGAGGGTCACGACGAGGTTGTCACGCTGCTGCCGCGTCTGGTCGCCGAGCTGGCCACCGACCTGCGTACGAGCGTCGTCAAGGACCGAACGCACCTGCGACGTCGCCTCGCTCGCGACCTTCTTGGCCTCGCTCTGCGCCACGCCGGCGACGTGCTTGCCCTCCTCGGCCGCGGTCGACGCGGCCGCCTGTGCCTTCTCGCTGGTGGGGGTGTCACTCATGGTGCCTCCTGGGATCGGGCGGCGCGTCCCGGTCCGGGCGCGCCACTCCTCCCGGTGCCCATCCCCGGAGATCTACCGCCACCCGTGCAGGTGATTGGGACGTGGTGTCAGGCGACGCCGTCGGTCGGCACCACGACCCCGCCCCCGGGGACGGACGGGTCCGGGCGCGCGAAGGTCGCCTGGCGCTGCGTCCGCACCACCATCGTCCAGAACTCCTCGCTCGCCCCCGCCAGGACCACCCGGCCCGGGAGGCGCGACGCCAACCCCGTCCAGTGCCGGGCGAGGACGCCGAGACCCGAGGCGTCGACGAACGTCAGGCCCCGCAGGTCGACCGCGACGCGGACGGCGCCGCCGGCCACCAGCGAGTCGAGCGTGCGGCGCGCGCGGGCCGCGCCGACCACGTCGAGGCTGCCGGTGACGATGCACAGGACGTCGTCGCGCCCGTCGGACGAGGAGTGGAGGACATCGATCACGGCCCGGATCCGATCATGCGCTGGAGTGCCGGGAATGGAGCCACCTGACTGGTGGGACGCGAAGAACCCTCGGTACCTGGAACGGTACGTCACGCGACCGGTGCGCGCAGCCGTTCGACGCGATCCTCCCGGTGTGTCGCCCGATGGGGTGGACGGGCGACGACCCTGCCCCTCCCCGAGGGAGCGGCAAGGTCGTCACGGGTCCTCCGGCGATCAGGATCGCGGCAGTCCGCCGAGGAGGCCGCCGAGGAGGTCGCCCAACCCGGCCTGGACCTCCTCGAGGATCGGGTTGAGCTGGTCGAGCGGGGTGCCGGCCAGCGCGCCCTGCACGGTGTCGACGACCAGGTCGATCAGCCCGTCCGGGTCACTGGGCAGGTCGCCGGACGACAGCGCGCCGAGCACCTGCTCGAGGACGGCCGCGAGCTGGTCGGCCGGCAGGCCGGCGGCGGTGAGGGCGTCGACGACGGGCTGCAGGGCCGCGGCGAGCTGCTCGGGCGTCAGACCGCCACCGGCGAGCGCGTCGGCGATCTGCCGGGCGATCGCGTCGAGCTGGGCCGGGTCGAGGCCGGCGCCCGCGAGCGCGTCGAGGAGCCGCTGGAACACCTCGTTCTCCGAGGGTGTCTGCGGCGAGCCGGCGCGGTGGCACCGCGTGGCCGCCGCGCGGGCGTCGGCGTGGCGCGCCCGCTGCGTGCGCAGGTTGCGGATCGCCTTGCGGTTGACCTTGCGCGCCTGCTTCAGCCGCTTCTGGGTCGAGGTGGTGTGGCGCTTCTGGTGGACCTTCCTGGCCTTGCGCAGCTTCCGCGTCGTCTGCTTCTTGTGCTTCTTGGCCTGGGCGAGCTTCGTCCGGGTCTGACCGACCCGCTGGTCCTGCGCGGAGCAGGGGCCGGCAGCGCGGGCGGCGGCCGCGTCGGCGACCACGGCGGCGCTCGCGGGCGAAGCCGGGACGGCCGCGACGCCGAGCGCGACGGCGAGACCGGTGACGAGGATGAGGATCCTCTGGGCGATTCTGGACATCGGCAGTTCCTCTTCGATGGTGGGGAGCAACCCGTGGGGACGGACGCGCAACGGTTCTAGAACCTGCCGGGACGAGGTACCCGGGCCCTGCCCACCCATGCAGGACTCACCCGGCGGGGTGGGTGACCGCCGCGCTCAGGCCTCGACCGGTGCCGCACGCTTTCCCGCGTCGGCGTAGGAGCGCACGACCGAGGTGCTGAGCGGGAAGTCGATGGCCAGGTCACGGAACAGCAGCGCCGACGCCGTGGCGGCCGCCTCGACGGTCTGCGCCGCGACGGCGTCCGCCAGGTCGGCCGGAGCGTGGACGACGACCTCGTCGTGCAGGAAGAACACCAGGTGCGGACGGGTCTCGAGCCGTCCGGAGCCGAGCTGCCAGAGGCGGTTGCGCAGGTCGGCGATCCAGCACAGCGCCCACTCGGCACCCGTGCCCTGGACGACGAAGTTGCGGGTGAACCGGCCGTAGGCGCGGCGGACACGGGCCTGGCGGGCGTGGCTGTCGGCGTCGGCCGGGCCGTCGTCGTCGTGCTCCCACACCTCGCCGAGACCCGGCGAGCCGCGCCCGAGGAGCGTGCGGACCACCTGGCCGCGCTCGCCGGCCCGGGCGGCGTCCTCGACGAGGCCGAAGGCGTCGGGGTAGCGCCGGGTGAGACCGGCGACCATCCGGCCGCTCTCACCGCTGGTGGCGCCGTACATCGCCCCGAGCAGGCCGAGCTTGGCGTCGTTGCGGTGGGCGACCGCGCCGTCGTCGACCATGCCCTGGTAGAGGTCGGCGCCCCGGGCGGACCGGGCCAGCGCCCGGTCGCCGCTCATCCCGGCGAGCACGCGGGGCTCGAGCTGGGCGACGTCGGCGACGACGAGCACCCAGCCGTCGTCGGCCACGGCCGCCGGCCGCACCTGCACCGGGATCGAGAGCGCTCCCCCGCCGTTCGAGGACCACCGGCCGGTGCTCGACCCGGCCGGCTGGTAGGACGGGCGGAACCGACCCCCGCTCACCCACTGGTCGAGCCACGCCCACCCGTTGGTGGAGAACAGGTGGGCCAGCTGCTTGTGGCGCAGCAGCGGGACGACGCTCGGGTGGTCGAGCGCGCGCAGCGTCGAGGCCCGGGTGTCGGCGACGTCGAGGCCGGCGCGGCGCAGCGCGGCCAGCAGCTCGGGCCGCGAGTCCGGGTTGAGGCCGGGTGCGTCGAGGGCCCGCCGGACCTCGGCCACGAGCACCTCCAGACCCTGCGGCCGGGCACCGCGCGGCGGCCGGGGTCCGAGCAGGTCGACGAGCAGCCGTTCGTGGACGTCGACCCGCCACGGGATCCCGGCGTGGGTCATCTCGGCCGCGACGAGGGCGCCGGCCGACTCGGCCCCGAGCAGCAACCCGAGCCGACCGGGCTCGGCGGACGCCGCCACGGCGGCCCGCTGCCGGGCGTCCTCGACGTCGGCGCGCAGGTGCTCGGCGGTGTCGTCGATCTCGAACAGGGCCGGGTCGGACGGCCGGCTCGGTCCGAGCCGGTGCCAGTGCTCGGACTGCTCACCCTCGAGCAGCCGGTGGTCGACCGCGGGCGCCCGCCGCAGCAGGTGGTGCCCCAGGCGCAGGTCGTGGCAGCGCGCGACCCGGACGCCGGCGGCCAGCAGCGGCGGGTACCAGCGGGCGGTGTCGTCCCAGACCCACCGCGGGGCCCCGGTCCCGGAGTCGTCGGCCTCGCGCTCGGCGACGTGGGCCGGGAGGTCGGCCGCCGGCAGCACCCGCTCGGCCCCACCCTCGGCGACCAGCACCTCGCCGTCCGGCAGCCGCGAGAGGGAGACCCTGGTCATGGGCCCACCCTGGCACCCGCCACCGACGGCGCGCGCGGAGCGGGTTCGACCCCGCCGGGCAGGATGGCGACGTGACCCCCGCCCCGAAGACCTGTGAGTCGTGCGGCCGCCGGATCGAGTGGCGCAAGAAGTGGGAGCGGAGCTGGGACGAGGTCCGCTACTGCTCAGCCGCGTGCCGCAAGCGCCGGGTCGGCCCCACCGACCGGGCGCTGGAGGACGCCATCCTCGACCTGCTCCGGCGGCAGCGCTCGGGCGGGACGGTCGACGTCGCGGACGCCGTCCGTGCCGTCGCCGGCCCCGACGCGGACGCGGACGCGGGTGAGCTCACCGAGCCGGCGCGTCGGGCCGCGCGCCGGCTGGTCGCGTCGGGTGACGTCGAGATCGTCCAGCACGGTTCGGTGGTCGATCCCTCGACCGCCCGCGGGCCGATCCGGGTCCGCCGCGCCCGCTGAGGTCACGCGTCCGGCGGGAGCAGGGTCCGCAGCACCTCGTGCACCGGGACGGCCGAGCGGCCCAGGACCGACTCGAGCGCCGGGTCGGTGACGGCGAACTCACCGGCCCGGGCGGCACGGAACATGCCGAGGGTGAAGTCGGCGGCGGCCGGCGGCATCCCGTGCTCGACCGCGGACGCCGCCCACGCGTCGTCGGCGACGACGACGCGGGTGACCGGTCGGCCGGTCAGGTCTGCCACGACCGCTGCGACGTCCTCGAGGTCGAGCAGGTGCGGTGCGGTGAGCGGCGCCGTGACGCCGTCGAGGCCGCCGCCGGACGCGAGCGCGATCGCGGCCGCCTCGGCGAGGTCGTCGTGCGCGGTCCAGGACACCGGACCGTCCTCGGGGAGGGCAAGGCGCCCGGTGCGGAGCGCCTCGCCGAGGTAGTGGCCGAGGGTGGCTGCGTAGAACCCGTTGCGCAGCGCGGTGAAGGCGATCCCGAGCCCGGCGAGGTGCTCCTCCGTCGCGGCATGGGTGTGCTGCGGCAGGAACGCCGAGCTCCGTGACGCCGCCTGGTGGCTGGTGTAGAGGAGGCGCTCGGCGCCGGCGTCGCGAGCGGCGTCGATCGCCGCCAGGTTCGCGGCGACGGCGCCGGCGCCCCGGATCGCGGCGGAGACCACGAGCACGCGCGTGGCGCCCTCGAGTGCGTGGGCCAGCGTGGCCGGTTCGGTGAAGTCCCCCGCGCGGACCCGTACTCCCCGGTCGGCGAGGGACGTCGCCCGGGACGGGTCGCGGACGGTGACCCCGACCTGCCCTGCGGGGACCCGCTCGAGCAACCGCTCGACGATGCGGGACCCGAGCTGCCCGGTGGCACCGGTGACGATCAGCATGACTGCTCCTATCGATGATCTGTGGATGTCGTTATCAACGGTAACATCATCGATATCAAGAACGGGTTATCGTTGCTCCATGGCCATCGTGACCGAGGACCCCCGGCAGCGGATCGTCGAGGCAGCCACCCGCCTCCTGCGCGAGGAGGGCGCCTCCGCCCTCACGACCCGAGGGGTGGCGCAGGCGGCCGGGGTGCAGGCGCCGACGATCTACCGCCTCTTCGGCGACAAGGACGGACTCCTCGACGCGCTCGCCGAGCACGTGATGGCGACCTACGTCGCGGCGAAGGCGGCCCCCGGCCCGGACGGCGCCGGCCCGGACGGCGCCGGCCCGGTGGAGGAGCTGCGCGCGGGATGGCGGATGCACGTCGAGTTCGCCCTGGCGAACCCCGACCTCTATGCGCTGCTCCAGGCACCGGGACGCCTCGGCCCGTCGCCTGCGACCGTGGCCGGCATCGAGGTGCTCCGGGCGCGGGTGCGGAGGCTGGCGGCGGCGGGACTGCTCCGCGTCGACGAGGAGCGGGCGCTGCTGATGATCCACGCGGCCGGCAACGGGGCGGCCCTCGCCCTGCTCGCCACGCCGCCGGCCGAGCGCGACCCGGGGCTGTCGGAGGCGATGCTCGCGGCCGTCCTCGGCGCGATCCTGGCCACGGCACCGGCGACGCCCGACACGGCGGCGCACACCATCGCCGTCACCTTCGGCACCGTCGTCCCCACGCTGCCGGGACTGTCCGAGGCCGAGCGGACCCTGATGGGTGAGTGGCTCGCCCGGTCGCTCACCGGCCTCCGCGACACCTGACCGCGCCGGGCTCCACGTCCGGACGCACGAAGGGCCCCGACCGCGTGCGGTCGGGGCCCTACGAGTGAGATCAGGAAACGCGAACGTTCTCAGCCTGGGGACCCTTGGGGCCCTGGGCGAGGTCGAACTCGACCTTCTGGTTCTCGTCGAGCGACTTGTAGCCGCTGGTCTGGATCGCGGAGAAGTGGACGAACACGTCCTCGCCGCCACCATCCTGAGCGATGAAGCCGAAGCCCTTGTCAGCGTTGAACCACTTGACGGTGCCCTGAGCCATGATCTGTTCCCTTGTTCGGTGCCGGAAGCCGTGTGCTTCCGAGCCGCTGAAGACATCCACATGCTGATGTCCAGCGAACCGAAGACCAGAAAGTACTAGATACAAGCCACGACTACTTGCGCGGCGAGGACGGCGAGTTGCTGCCGTCCCTTCAACAAGCACCACAGTAGCGGGTCGGTGGTGGTTTCGGGGATTCGGGGCCGACCTGGTGCGTCAGGACCGTCGCGGCAGCTGGAACGTCACCGTGCCGACGGCCCGCTGCACCGACCCGGATCCTGGGTAGACGACCCGCAGCGTGGTCTGTCCGGCACCGAGCCGACGACGTGGCAGGTCGACCGTGGCCCGGCCCCCGCGCAGGCGGACGCGGCGGACGAGGTCGCCGTTGCCGCGGCGGATCTCGACCCGGCCACCGGCCGTGCCGCCCGGCACCTGCACCCGGACGGCGAGGCGGACCCGGGTGCGCAGCACCCGCAGCACGCTGGCGGTCACGACCGCGCGCCCGGGCGCGGGAGTCGGCGGGGTCACCGGGGCGTCCGGGTCGGGCACGGTGACCGCGAGCGACATAGAGGCAGCGAGGTGGGTCCGGGTCCGCGGGAACACGAGGGACACCGCGTGCGTGCCGACGTCGAGCACCCCGGCCGGCAGCGTGGTGGCGAACGTGCCTCCCTCGACCCTGGCGCGGGCCAGCTCCTGGCCGCCCGCGCTGACCACCACGGTGCCGGTGGCCGCCGAGCCCGAGCGGACCGTGCCGGCGATGCGGACGCCGTCCGTGCCGGTCATCGTCGCGGACGCCGTCATCACGGTGGCGCCGCGTCCGACGGTGAACTCGTCGATCACCCACGGTGCGGTGTCGGGCTGCTTGACGTCGTAGACCCAGCTGGTGACGGTGCGCGTCGCGGTGTCGAGGGCGGTGAAGACGCACAGGTCGTTGCTCTGCACGAACGGCAGCGGGACGCCGTCGGGGTTGGTGAACGGCTTGACCGACGGCAGGATCGGCTCGAGTCCCCCGGGGTTGCCCAGCGCGAGGTAGTTGTCGGCGTTCCAGGGGGCCGGCGGCAGCGGCCGGGTGCGGTTGGAGAGTCCGTCGAAGGCGCCGTAGGTGTTGCCGGTGTTGGAGGTCTCCATCCAGTTCGTGCCACCCGGCGAGCGGTAGCGGTTCCAGAGGTGGCTGTGGCCGTTGAGCACCAGGTCGGTGCCGGCCTCCTCCAGCAGCGGCTGCAGGTCGTGCAGCAGCATGTTGTCGCTGGGGTGGTACTCGTAGCGCACCGAGGTGAGCGCGCCGCTCGCGTCGCGGGTCTCGATCCGGTCGGGCTCGGCGAAGACCGGCATGATGTTGTCGCCGATCCCCTGCGGGCCCTCGTGCAGGACGACGACGGTGATCGCCGCGCTCTGGAACTCCTCGCTCGCGAGCTCCTCCTTCAACCACTCGTACTGCTCGCTGCCGGCGGCCAGCGACTCGAAGACGAACTCGCCGTAGCCCTGCGCCATCGGGTCGCCCAGCGTCGTGGCCGACTCCTGGTACCGGCTGGTCGCCGTGCGCTCGGCCGGCAGCGTGTTGGCGTTGGTGCCGCGCCAGATCCGGGTCGAGAACAGGCTGATCATCCGGACGTCGCCGACCGTGGTGGCGTAATACTTCTTGCCGCCGGGCGAGTCCTCGGGCAGCGAGAAGATCTCCTCGTAGGTGGTGGTGCTCCAGGAGTTGTCCTCGATCCACTGGGCCTCGACGGCGGGGTCGCCGGTCGGGTTCACGGTGGCCGCGACCTGTGCGTAGCGTCGCTCGGCGACCTCGCGGGGCACGCAGTTGTTGAGGTTGAGTGCGGTGAGCCCGTCGACGCGGCCCTGGACCTCGTGGTTGCCGATCGCCGGGTAGAGCACCGCCGACTGGACGATCTCGCCGCCGGCGTAGGAGCGACCGCCGGTCGAGACCCGTCCGCCGCGGCCCTGGAGGGCGGGGAAGAAGCCGCTGCCTCGGGTGTCGTCGAACCACTCCGAGGCGCGGTCGGGGACGTTGACGAGGTCGCCGGCGAGGAAGACGGCGTCGATCCGGCCGAGGGTCGCCTTCGCGACCTCCAGGTTGGCGGGGGTGTTGACCATCGCCTGGTGGTCGCTGGTCAGCAGGATCGTGGCGCCCTGGCCGGGCTTCGGCGCCGGCGCGAGCTCGAAGGTCCCGGACGCGGCGAACTCGCCGCCTGACGTGCTGACGATCCGGTACGGCGTCCGCTCGGTCAGCCCGGACGCGACGGCCTCGTGGCGGTGCACCTCCCGGGCGACCATCGTGTCCGGCTTCACCGGCACGTTCGAGGCGGCGTCCTCGACGACGCGGGAGAGCCGGAAGGAGTCGGCCGGGAAGCGGCGGACGCCGGGCACGGGGCTGCCGCCCGCCGCGGCGACCAGCTGCTCGTCGGTGAGCGCCTCCACGGCGCTGCCCACGAGGAGCGTGTGCCCGGCGCCGGCGTACTCGGTCATCCAGACCACCGAGACGCCGTCCGCGGTGGGGGCCTGCAGGAACGGGTCGGTGAGCAGCCCGAGCGTGCCGGCGCGCGCGGTCGACAGCGCGCGGGCCGTCCGGGCGGCAGCGGGGGCGGGGCGCAGGGCGGGGCTGAGCGCGAGCACGGACGCCGCGGCGGCGCCGGCGCCGACCACGGCGCGGCGCGACAGGGAGAGCTCGGACGGGACGAGGGACACGATGGTTTCCTTCGGGCTGGAGCACAGGACCGGGCCCGGACCCGGTGGGGACGCGGCGACCGTAGGAAGCCCGGGTCGCCGGGGCGTGAACGCAGCACGACGCGGGGCCGGACGGGGGAAGTCGGGTGCGCGGTCGCGATCGGACGGCGACGATGCGGAGGTGCCCGCACCGACCCCCACCCCTCCCCTGGCCCGGCTCGTCGAGACCGCGCGCCGCTGGCGCGACGCGGCCGACGACGTCGGAGGGGCCTTCGACTTCGGTCGCACGGGCACCGACGTCCTGGTGGCCGCCGCCGTGGAGTGCCTGCTCGCCGACGTCGACTCCCCCGCGCTGCGCGAGCTGGCCGGGCTGCGCGGAGACGAGGCCCACTCGCAGGTCGAGCCGCTGCTGGACGACACCCTGCACGAGCTGGGCGTGGCCGACGACGTGCCGCCGGCCGGCACCACCGTCGGGCTGGAGGGGCTGCGCGCGTTCCTGGCCCTCGTGCTGCGCGACGCGGCCGCCCTCGGGCTCGACGGGGACCTCGACGTCGTCCCGGAGACGCGGTCGCTGGATCAGCCGCACGCGACGTACCTCGTGGTGCCGGGCGGCTGCTCGTGGCTGCACGGCGGCGACGACGACCTCACACCGGCCCAGGAGCTCGAGCGCGTCGCCGACCTGGTCCACGAGTGGATCGTGGAGGAGCTCCCGGGCCGGCACCTGCGGACCAACTGGCCGCGCTGCCCGGACCACCCGGACACCCACCCGCTGGAGGTACGCCGGCACGAGGACGTCGTCGCGTGGACCTGCCCGCGCACCGGGACCCCGCACGCGCGGGTGGGCGCGCTGCCGCCGGTCGGAGGGTGAACGAGCGGGTCCCCGGGGGCGGCCGGTCGGGCCACCGGCCCGGGCAGGGGTCGCGCCCGGCGGTCCGGCCCGCCAGACTCACCTCCCACGGCACCCGCCCGACGACCCGAGGAGTCCCGATGCCCGAGCCGACCTACGCGGTGATCGGTGCCGGCCCGTCCGGCCTGGCCGCGGCCCGCAACCTCCAGCGGCGGGGCATCGGCTGGTCGGGCTACGAGCTCGCCGACGACGTCGGCGGCCTCTGGAACATCGACGGTCCGCGCAGCACGGTCTACGAGTCGGCGCACCTCATCTCCTCGAAGCGGACGACCGAGTTCGCCGAGTTCCCGATGGCCGACGAGGTCGCCGACTACCCCAGCCACCGCGCGCTGCTCGGCTACTTCCGCGACTACGCCGACCACTTCGGCCTGCGCGACGGCTTCGAGATGGGCACCGAGGTGCTGCGGGCCGAGCCGTCCGGCGGCGGCTGGGACGTCACCGTCCGCTCCGCCGCGGGTGAGCGGACCGTGCGGCACGCCGGCGTCGTCGTCGCCAACGGGACGTTGAGCCAGCCGTCCGAGCCGACGTTCGAGGGGTCGTTCGACGGCGAGGTGCTGCACACCAGCCGTTACCGGTCGGCCTCGGTCCTCGCGGGCAAGCGGGTGCTGGTCGTCGGCGCCGGCAACTCCGGCTGCGACATCGCGGTCGACGCCGTGCACCACGCCGCCTCGGTCGACATCTCGGTCCGGCGGGGCTACCACTTCGTCCCGAAGTACCTCTTCGGCAGGCCCTCCGACACGCTCAACCAGGGCAGGCCGCTGCCGCCGCGGGTCAAGCAGGCGATCGACAGCCGGCTGCTCCGGGCCTTCACCGGCGACCCGGTGCGGTTCGGCTTCCCCCGGCCGGACCACAGGATCTACGAGTCGCACCCGATCGTGAACACGCTGATCCTCCACCACCTCGGGCACGGCGACCTCCGTGTGCGTCGCGACGTGCGGCGCCTCGACGGCGACGGGGTGGTCTTCGCCGACGGCGAGCGGGGTGAGTACGACGTGGTCGTCCTGGCCACCGGTTACCGGCTGCACTACCCGTTCCTCGACCCCGCGCTGCTGGACTGGTCGGGTGCGGGCACGGCGCCCGACCTCTACCTCAACGTCTTCAGCAAGCAGGACCCGAACCTCTTCGTGGTCGGCATGATCGAGGCCACCGGCATCGGGTGGCAGGGCCGTCACGAGCAGGCCGAGCTGGTCGCGGCCTACCTGGCCGCACGGCGTACGTCGCCCGCGGCGGCCGCCGCGTTCGACGCCCGCGTGCAGGGCCCGCGGCCGGACCTGTCCGGCGGCTACCGGTACCTGGCGCTGGAGCGGATGAGCTACTACGTCAACAAGGACGCCTACCGCACCGCCGTGCGCGACCAGATCGAGAGCCTGGCGTGATCGGCCTGGTCGTCCCGCTGGTCGGGCCGCTGGTCGCCGACGTCGACGGCATCGAGATCGCCTTCGACGAGGGCTCGCTGACGACGCTGAAGATCGTCGTCGGCGCGATCCTGTTCGGCATCGCGCTGGACACCAGGATCGAGGACTTCAGGGCCGCGGCGCGGCGCCCCGGGGTGATCGCGATCGGGGTGGTCGCGCAGTTCCTGCTGCTGCCGGCGGTGACGTTCCTGCTGACGCTGGCCCTCGACGTCCGCGGCTCGGTCGCGCTCGGCATGATCCTGGTCGCGTGCTGCCCACCGGGCAACGTCTCCAACATCCTCACCCACCGTGCCCGCGGCGACGTCGCGCTGTCGGTGTCGATGACCGCGGTGAGCAACGTGCTGGCGATCTTCCTGATGCCGCTCAACGTGGCGTTCTGGGGCTCGATCCACCCGACCGCCGACAGCCTGCTCGAGGACATCGACCTCGACGCGGTCGACATGCTGCTCGAGATCGGCCTGGTCATCGGCGTCCCGTTCGTCGCCGGCACCACCATCGCCCGGCTGTGGCCGCGGGTCGCGTCGCGGGCCGGCCGGGTCGTCGGGCCGGTCGCCTTCCTCGCGCTCGGCGCGGTCATCGTCGTCGGCGTCGCCAACAACTGGAGCGTCTTCGTCGACTTCATCGGCGTCGTGCTGCTCGCCGTCCTCCTGCACGACGCGGTGGCGCTGCTGCTCGGCTACGGGATCGCCCGGGCGACGCGGCTGCCGGAGCGCAGCACGAGGGCGATGACCTTCGAGGTCGGCATCCGCAACGCGGGCCTCGGCCTGCTGCTGGTGTTCACCTACTTCGACGGGCTCGGCGGCATGGCGCTGGTCGCGGCCTGGTGGGGCATCTGGGACATCATCGCCGGGCTCGCTCTCGCCCAGTGGTGGGGCACGCGCACCTCCCGGCGCACCCCGGACGTGGAGCCGGTCCCGTGACGGACGTGCTGGTGACCGGCGGCAACGGGTTCCTCGGGTCCTCGGTCGTCCGCGGTCTCGCGGAGGCCGGGCACAGCGTGGTGTCGGCCGACCTGCGCCCGCCGGCCGAGCCGGTGCCGTCGGTCGAGCACGTCGTCGTGGACGTCACCTCGCCCGAGGCGGTCGCCGTGGCGTTCGCGGACCGGCGGGTCGAGGTGGTCGTCCACCTGGCCTCGATCGTGACGCCGGGCAAGGGCTCCTCCCGCGACCTCGAGCACGCCGTCGACGTCGCCGGCACGCGGCACGTGCTCGACGCCTGCCTCGCCCACGGGGTGCGCCGGATCGTGGTGTCCTCCAGCGGCGCGGCGTACGGCTACCACCCCGACTCCCCCGCCCGGCTCACCGAGGACGACCCGGTCCGCGGCAACGAGGCCTTCGCCTACAGCCACCACAAGCGGCTCGTCGAGGAGATGCTCGCCGCCGAGCGCACGGCCCACCCGCTGCTCGAGCAGGTGGTGCTGCGGATCGGGACGATCCTCGGCGAGCGGGTCGACAACCAGATCACCGCGCTCTTCGAGCGGCCGCGGCTGCTCAAGATCCGGGGGTCGTCGTCGCCGTTCGTCTTCGTCTGGGACACCGACGTCGTCGCGATCATCTGCCGCGCGGTCACCTCGCCGACGACCGGGATCTTCAACGTCGCCGGCGACGGCACCCTGACGATCGACGAGATCGCCCGGCGCCTCGGCAAGCCGGTGCTGACGATCCCCGAGCCGCTGCTGCGTGCCGCGCTGGCCCTCGGCTCCCGACTGCACCTCACGCCGTACGGCCCGGAGCAGACGGTCTTCCTCAAGCACCGCCCCGTGCTCGCCAACGACCGGCTCAAGACCGTCTTCGGGCACCCGCCGTCGAAGACGACCGAGGAGGCGTTCGAGGCCTGGCGGGCCAGCCGCGCCACCCGTCCGACGCGCGGACGCCGGACCCAGGACCCGTGAGCCGCTCCCCCGGCGCGCGGACGCGGCCGGGTCGGGACGGTCCACCCGGAGCACCGGCTCGACGCGATCCGGGAACGAGTCGTCGGACGGGCACAACCTCGACCTCGCTCGATGCGTCGTAGCGGGTAGGAGCGGCACCCGGCCGCCCGTCATCGGAGGTCCCCGTGCTCGTGCACCGCATCATCGCCCCCTCGATCGTCCTCGTCGGGTCCTGCGTCATCCCCGCGGCGTCGGGCTCGGAGCCCGCCGCGCCGACCTGCTTCGGCAGGGCGGCGACGGTCGTCGGCAGCGGCGTGCTCCGGGGCACCGCCGGTCCCGACGTGATCGTGGCCACCAGCGCCTCGACGGAGGTCCACGCCGGACCGGGCAACGACAGGATCCGTGGCGCCCCCCTCGCCTACGGCGGCGAGGGCCACGACCGGATCCACTACGGACGCAGCGGCGGCGGCGACATCGAGCTGATGGGCCAGGACGGCACCGACCGCATCGTCGTCACGTCGCCGGTGTTCGCGTTCCTGTACGGCGGAGACGGCCCGGACGTCCTGGTCGCCCGCAGCGGTGCGCAGTGGCTGAGCGGCGAGGACGGCGACGACCGGCTCGTGGGCGGTCCGGGCAACGACCACCTGCTCGGGGGCGCCGGCCGGGACGTGGCCCGCGGCGGCCCCGGTGGCGACTCCTGCGACTCCGCGCGGAGCCGGGGCTGCGAGCGCCGCTGAAGCTCGGCCGGACGGGCTCCGATGAGTTCCTGGGAAACCACCGGTCTGAACCGGCCCCACCGCATCGACCACCGAGGCCCACGTGCGTGACGTCGTCCTGTACGCCCTGCTGTCCCTCGACGGTGTCGCCGAGGAGCCCGGGGACTGGATGTTCGAGGCCGACCACGACGTCGTCGAGAACCTCGCCGCCGTGATCTCGAGGCAGGACGACGTCCTGCTCGGACGCGGCACCTACGACTACTGGGCGGACTACTGGCCGAGCTCGGACGTCCAGCCGTTCGCGGACTTCATCAACCAGACACCCAAGCACGTGTTCACCTCGACCCCGCCCGCCCGGACCTGGTCCCGCTCCGTCGTGGTCGACGCGCCGCTCGAGGCGTACGTGCAGCAACTGAAGGGCGGCACGGGCGGCGACATCGGGGTCCACGGGAGCATCCGCCTCGCCCGCAGCCTCCTGGCCGCCGACCTCGTCGACCGGCTGGAGCTGGTCGTCGTGCCCACCCTCGCCGGTTCCGGACGACGCCTGCTCGGCGACGACTCCGCCCTGAGACGTCTCGGCCTCCACACCGTGGCGCGGTCCGGCACCGGGTGTGTCTTCCTCGGCTACGGGCGCCCCTGACGCTGGACGAGGCGCACGTCGATACGTCGGGGGACGGCCGAGCCGATCACCGGACGCCGGCAGCACGAGCCGGGCCGCACCTCGGACCGACCGGGCTCAGTCGTCGGACCCGCGCGCCGACTCGACGGCGTCGAGGTACTCCTGCTCCGAGGCCGGGACGAGCCGGGATGCGGGGATGTCGAGGAGCGGTGCCGAGAGCGACAGCACCGCCCACTCGTCGTCGTAGCGCACCAGGGTGGCTCCGCCCATCATCTGGCCCTCGGCGGTGTCGAGGAGCATCCCGACCATCCGGAGCTCGTCGGCCCCGTAGACGGCGGCCTGCTGCTCGAGGGTCTTGAGGTAGGCCTCCTCGGACCGGTCGATCTCGTCCACCCGCGCGGCGGACAGCTCCGACAGCGGCTCGGGGGACAGCTCGTCGACCAGGTCGGCGGCGGTCAGGTCGTCGTCCAGGGGCGTCGTCACGATCTGGTCGCGCTCCGGGGCGAGGACGTTGCGGACCAGCGACCGCAGCTCGACCGCGACCTCCCCGCGTCGCACGTCCTCGTTGATCTCGTCGTAGCCGTCGGACGCCGCTGGCAGCCAGGTGGTGAACGTGACGGCGCCCTGGCGCTCGGCCTGGGCCTCGTAGGAGTAGCCCTCGACGAGGGGCTCGACCGCGAAGGCCTCGGCCGCCACCCCGCCCTCGCCGGCGGCCAGGCGCTCGACCATGAAGGTCACCGCCTCCTCCGGCGAGTCGAAGCCCCGCTCGGACCCGCCGCCGGAGCCGCCCTCGGCGTCACGGTCGGCGTCCCCGTCGTCGTCCCCGCCGACGAGCACCACGACCAGCGCGACCACCGCGGCGAGGGCCACCACGGCCGCCCCGGCCGCCACCACCCAGGGGGCCCGCGCCGGACGTCCGGCGCCCGGTGGTGGGGGCGGCGGGGAGGCGGGCGGGTGGGCAAGGGCGTGGGGGTCTGACACGGAACGGCTCCTGTCGTGGCTGCGTGGCTCGGCGACGCAGCAGATCGCGACGGCAGCGAGGCCAGGCACCACCTGCCTGCCCCGTGACCGGCCGGGGCAACCAGGCCGGGGGCGGCGGGACCGCGCCGAGCCGTCGACGCGCGGCACCGGCTGCGCCGCACGGAGGGGGTCCCGAGACGGACGAAACCGCAGGTCGGGGGCGACCTGCGGTTCCGGTGGACCTGGTGGAGCTGAGGGGATTCGAACCCCTGACCTTCTCATTGCGAACGAGACGCGCTACCAACTGCGCCACAGCCCCAGTGCGTCCTACGACGCGGTGGGAAACGTTAGCACCGCCGTTGCGGCGCTCCGAATCGGGTGCCGGTCAGTCGCCGGAGGCGCGCCGCTCGGCGGCGGAGCGCTCCGTGCTGCGCGAGGCCTCGCGGGCCTGGTCGGCCTCGCGGGCGATCGCGGAGTCGATCGCGCTGCGACCGGAGGTCCAGACGCCGGTGGAGTCGAGGTCGATGGTGCGCACCGTGCGGCGGGCGGCCTGCTCCTTGCCGACGTACGTCGGGAGCGTGGTCGGGACCGGGTCCCAGCCACCCGGCGCGGGCGTGACGGCCGGCTGCTCGGGCTCCGGCTCGGGAGCGTCGTCCTCGAGGACGACGGGCGCGTCGTCCGGCTGCTCGGCGAGGACCGCGGAGAACTCCTCGGTGAGGGGGCCCCCGTCGTCGACGGCGGGCTCCTCGACGCTCGGCGGCGCCGGCGACCGGGCCGCGGGGACGTCGACGGCCCGCTCCTGCTTGACCATCAGCCGGCAGGCGACCAGCCAGGCGACCAGGACGGCGCCCGGTGCAGCCAGGGCGACCCACGCGACCTGGCCGAGCGCGGCGAGGACGCCGACGACGACGCCGGCCAGCAGGATCGCGATGACGACGCGGAGCCGTCGTCGGGCGGCGCGCCGGGCCGCGGCGCGCCGGGTGGCGACCGGCCGCGCCGAGCCGGCGGGCTCGACCCTCTCGGGCTCGACCCGGGTCGGCTCGATCGGCGTGGCCCTCGCGACCGGCGCGGTGGCCGACGCCGCGGGGCGACCGGGCGTCACCACCAGGCGCGCGGTCTTGCGGTCGACGGGCTCACGCCGTGCCAGCACCCGCATCCGCTCGGAGAAGCCCTCGACCGACCGCGAGGAAGCACTCTCCTCGTGGTGGCGGAGCGCCTTGGGGATCAGGTAGACGGCCCAGGCCACTGCCAGGGCGACGAAGATCAACGCGCTCAGGTCCACGTCCTGAGGTTAGGAGCGATACCGCACGGTCGGTCGGACGTCCAGGCGTGTGTCGCAAATTGCTGGTGTTGCTCGTGGGACTCACCCGGTCGCCGAGTCGGCGTTCCCGCTCAGTCCGGACGCCGACTCGGCGGCCTTCTACTTCGACTTCACGCCGACTCGGCGTCGTCGAGGCGCCGCTGCAGGCCTCCGGGCGGCAGCTCCTCCCGGGTGATGCCGTAGAGCCGGTGGTCGCGCCACTCGCCGTCGATGTGGAGGTAGCGCGGGGCGTAGCCGACCTCGCGGATACCGAGCTTCTCCACGACGCGCAGCGAGTTGGAGTTCTCGGGGCGGATCGCGATCTCGATGCGGTGCAGCCCGGCGGCACCGAAGCAGTGGTCGACGGCCATCGCCACGGCGCGGGGCATCACGCCACGACCGGCGAACTCGCGGTCGAGCCAGTAGCCGATCGAGGCGAACTGCGCGGAGCCGCGGACGATGTTGTTGACGGTCAGCTGCCCGGCGAACCGGCCGTCGACCTCGATCGCGAACGGCAGCGTGGTCCCCTGGGCCGCCGAGCGCCGCAGCCGCCGCACCAGCCGGCGGAACGTGACCGGGCGCGACGGGGCGCCGGGCGGTGCGGTGGCGTCCCACGGGACCAGCCACGCGGTGTTGCGGCGGCGGGCGTCGCGCCACGCGTCGACGTCGCCTCGACGCAGGGGGCGCAGCACCACGACGGGTGAGCTGCCCGACGTCAACGTCGCCGGCCAGCCGGCCGCGCGGCTCAGTGGTCGCTCCCGACGACCTGCTCCACGGCGTGCACCAGGACCGGCGCCAGCACCGCGAGACCGTCCTTCACGCCGCCGCGCGAGCCCGGCAGGTTGACCACCAGGCAGTCGCCGACCACGCCGGCGAGACCGCGCGACAGCACCGCCGTCGGGACGCCGGCCGCGGCGCCCGCCGCGCGGATCGCCTCCGCGATGCCCGGCACCTCGCGGTCCAGCAGCGCGGCGGTCTGCTCCGGGGTGCGGTCGGTCGGCGTCAGCCCGGTGCCGCCGGTGGTGAGCACCACCCGCGCTCCCCCGTCGACGGCGGCCCGGATCGCGGCGCCCACCGGGTCGCCGTCCGGGACGACGACCGGTGCGTCGACCACGAAGCCGAGCCCGCGCAGGGCCTCGACGATGAGCGGCCCGGTCTCGTCGGCGTAGACGCCGGCCGCGGCCCGGTTGGAGGCGACGACGACCTCGCCGCGCATGCTCATCGCTCGCCCGGCCGTGCCGCGTCGGGACGCGCGAAGTCACCGCTCTTGCCACCGGTCTTGGTCTCGATCCGCACGTCGGTGATGACCGCGGCCTTGTCGACGGCCTTGACCATGTCGACGACGGTCAGCGCGGCGACCGCGACGGCCGTCAGGGCCTCCATCTCCACGCCGGTGCGGTCGGTGGTGCGGACCGCGGCGGTGATGTCGACCGACGCCGCACCCACCACGAGGTCGACGGTCACCGACGACAGCGCCAGCGGGTGGCACAGCGGGATCAGGGACGACGTCTGCTTGGCCCCCATGATCCCGGCGAGCCGCGCGACGGCGAGCGCGTCGCCCTTCGGCACGCCCTCGGCGTTCAGCAGCGCGACGACGGCGGGCGAGACGAGCACCCGGCCCGACGCGGTGGCGGTGCGGGCGGTGACGTCCTTGGCCGACACGTCGACCATCCGGGCGGCGCCGTGCTCGTCGACGTGGGTCAGCCTGTCCATGGGTGTCCTCAGTCCTGGTCGAGCCGGATCACGGTGACCCGCTCGCCCGCGGCGACGGCGGTGACGTCCTCGGGGACGACGATCAGCGCGTCGGACGCCGCGAGGTCGCCCACCAGGTGCGAGCCCGACCCGCCGACCGGCTCGACCTCGGTGACGGTCGTGCCGTCGGGGCCCACCGTCACGACGCCGCGCAGGAACTGCCGGCGCCCGGCGGGCGAGGTGACGGCGTGCGTGAGCCGGGCCGTGACCGGGCGCCGCGTCTCCGGCGTCAGGCCGAGCATCCGGCGCAGCGCCGGGCGGACGAACACCTCGAAGGACAGGTAGGACGACACCGGGTTGCCCGGGAGCGCGAAGAACGGCACCCGGCGCTCCGGGTCGTCGGGGCTGACGAGGTGGCCGAAGCCCTGCGGCTTGCCGGGCTGCATCGCGAGCCCGCCGAACCACACGGTGCCCACGCTCAGCAGCGCCTCCTTGACGACGTCGTAGTCGCCCATCGAGATGCCGCCGGAGGTCACCACGACGTCGGTGCCGGGGAGGCGCTCGGCGAGCGCGTCGAGGAAGGCCTGGGGCCGGTCGGGGACCAGGCCGACGCGCGACGCGACGCCGCCGGCACGGCGCACGGAGCCGGAGAGCAGGTAGGAGTTGCCGTCGTAGATGGAGTCGGCGTCGAGCTCCTCGCCCGGGTCGCGGAGCTCGGAGCCGGTGGACACGACGAGCACCCGCGGCCGCGGGCGCACCCGCACCGTCGGGCGTCCGAGCGAGGCGAGCAGCCCCAGGTGGCGCGGTCCGAGCGCGGTGCCGGCCTCGACGACCAGGTCGCCCACGGCGACGTCCTCGCCGGCGAAGCGGACGTGCTGGCGCGGGGCGGCCACCCGGGAGATCGTGACCTCGGCGGTGCCGCGGTCGGTCCACTCGTAGGGGACGACGGTGTCGGCGCCGGCCGGCATCGGCGCACCGGTCATGATCTTCGCCGCCGATCCGGGCGGCAGGTCGTGGACGCCGGACTCGGCCTGGCCGGCGCCGATCTCGCCGATGACCGGCAGCGTCACGGGGGCGTCGTCGGCCGCGGCGGCGACGTCCGCGCTGTGCACGGCGTAGCCGTCCATGGCGGAGTTGTCGAAGCGGGGCAGACGGATCGGGGCGACGACGTCCTCGGCCGCGGCGAGGTCGAGGGCGTCGAGCAGCGCGAGCTCGACGGCGGCCGACGGCGTGGTCGCGGCGAGGATCGACGCGAGGTGCTCGTCGACCGAGCGCAGGTCAGGCATCCGACCCGGTCGACTCGAGCACCGCGCCGGCGTCGATCCGCTCGGGACGGGTCGCGCTCAGCTCGACGTCGCCGACGACCTGGACCCCGCGGCCGAAGGTCACGTCGCCGTCGACGCGGAAGGAGGAGGCCCGCACCAGCGAGGGCGCACCCTCGGGGAAGCGCTTGTCGAACTCGCCGACGAGCCTGTAGACGTCGGTGTCGAGGTCGACGAACGGGATCTCGGAGGCGACCTGGTCGAGCACGAAGTCGGCGCCGACCGCGTAGACGTCGGAGCGCAGCACCAGCAGGTCGTTGGTCGTCTTGACCGGCACGAACCGGTCGCGGCCGACCTCGATCAGCTGCGAGCCCTCGAACACCTCGATCGCCGCACCCATCGCCGTCTCGACCTGGATGACCTTCGGCGTGCTGGGGTCGCCGGGGTCGACGGTCTTGACGTTGCGGATCAGCGGCAGCCCGAGGATGCCCTGCCGGACGTCGAGCGCCTGCTTCATCGCGCCGAGGTCGAACCAGAGGTTGTTGGTCGAGCAGAACCGGTGCCGGTCGAGGTCGGCGAGGGCGTCGCGGTCGGCGTCCGGGGTCTGCGCGGTCTCGCGCAGCACGATCCGGCCGTCGGTGCGGCGGCGCGCGAAGTGCCCGCCCTTGCGGTCCGACGGCGTCCGGCGGACGGCCTCGATCGCGAACGGCGCCCCGCTGCCCGCGAACCAGCCCGCGACCCGGGGGTCGGGGACGGCGCCGAGGTTGTCGGAGTTGGAGACGAAGACGTGGCGGTAGCCGCGCTCGAGCAGCAGGTCGATCAGGCCGGTGCCCCGCATCGCGGTGTAGAGGTCGCCGTGGCCCGGCGGACACCACTCGAGGTCGGGGTCGGCCGGCCAGCCCACCGGGCTGAGGTCCTTCTCGAGGAGCTTCGGCACCTTGTTCTGGAGGAACTCCAGCGGCAGGCCGTCGACGGCGAGGTCGTCGTAGCGCGCGAGCGCGGCCATCGTGTCGGCCGAGGTGCGGAACGAGTTCATGAAGATCAGCGGCAGCGGGGCGTCGTGCGTCTCGCGCAGGTGCAGCACCTGGCGCGCGATGATGTCGAGGAACGACCGGCCGCGGCCGACGCACAGCAGCGACTTGGCGCGGTCCATGCCCATCGAGGTGCCGAGGCCGCCGTTCAGCTTGACGACGGCGGTGTGCCGGATCGCCTCCGCGGCGGTGGCGTCGTCGACCTCGACGTCGGCGAGCGACGGCATGTCGACGGGGTCGATCGTGGCCTCCGGCACCATCCCGGTCTCGCCGTGCTCGAGGAGCCGGAAGTAGTGCGAGAAGGTGTCGATCGCGACCTCGTCGACCCCGGCGTCGGCCATCTTGGCGCGCGCCCGCTTCAGTGCAGGACTACCCATGACACCGAGCCTAGGCTCATCGGGTGGCCCCCGCACATCCGCCCGCGCAGACACCCGGCCCGACCCCCGGTCCGACCCCCGGGCCGACCCCCGCCAAGGTCGCCCTCCGCGACCAGGTCCTGACCGCCCGGAACCGCCTGTCGCCGGCCCAGGTCGGCACCCACGCGCGAGCCCTCGCCGGGCTCGTCCTGGCCGCGCCCGAGGTACGCCGGGCCGCCACCGTCGCGGCGTACGTCTCGGTCGGCACCGAGCCCGGCACCGGCCTGCTCCTCGACGCGCTGCTGGCCGCCCGCCGGCGGGTCGTCCTGCCGGTGCTGCTCCCCGACGGCGACCTGGACTGGGCGGTGCACACGGGCGCCCCGGGCGGCCTCGCCCCTGCCCGCCGCGGTCTTCTCGAGCCGACGTCCGAGCGGCTCGGCGTCGACGCGGTCGCGACCGCCGACGTCGTCCTGGTCCCCGGCCTCGCCGTCTCCGCGACCGGCCTGCGGATGGGCCGCGGCGGCGGTTCCTACGACCGCGCCCTGGGCCGCGTCCCCGTCGGCACCTTCACCTGCGTCCTCCTCTACGACGCCGAGACCGACCGCGCCGTCCCCGTCGAGCCCCACGACCGGCCGGTGACCGCCGCCGCCACCCCCTCCGGCCTCCGCCGCTTTCCTTGACCCCACCCGCCCCAGGCGTCCCACGGGAGCGGTAGTCCCGGCCGTTTGGGCCCCGAGACAGCCGATTCCAGGGCCCGTACGGCCGGGACTACCGGCGACGGGTGGCGTCCCACGGGAGCGGTAGTCCCGGCCGTTTGGGCCCCGAGACAGTTGGTTCCAGGGCCCGTACGGCCGGGACTACCGGCGACGGCGGGCGCCCCCCACCACCGGCTACTCCGCGGGTGGCGGGACCAGGGTGAGGACGTCCTCGCCGGCGGCGTCGACGGCGGAGCGGGAGAAGGCCCAGGGCAGGGTCTCGCCGGCGACCATGAGGTCGGTCTGGTCGGTCTGGTGCGGGTGGAAGGCGTGGCCGGAGACGCCGGTGAGGTTGATCCAGCGCGAGGCGTCGAGGTCGGCGAGGTCGACGAGCATCCGCATCGACGGCGCCGTGACGACCTCGAACCCCTCGGCTGCGTCCCAGCCGGTCGCGTTGACGATCGAGCTGCCGCCGGCAGCCTCCCAGCCACCGCGGTTGAAGAGCCGCTCGACGACGCCGATCCCGGACTCCCCCAGGGTCGAGGAGCGGAGCTCGAGGCGGTGCAGCGCACCCCACGTCCAGTCGTCGGGGTCGGGGCCGACCATCGAGGTCAGGTCGTCGCGCGCCTGCAGCAGGGCCGCCCGCAGGACGTCGTCGCGGGTCTCCACGACGCCCTCGGTGGCGAGGTCGTCCCACCACGGGTTACGCGCATCTTCCAGGATCGCCGGCAGCGCCGCCATCCAGCGGGTGCCGCCGTCCGGCCACAGCTCCTCGGGCAGCTCGTCGTGGAACGTCATCGCCAGCAGGTCGCGCCACACGACGTTGTAGTAGGCGGCGGCCGCGCTGTCGGCGGGCTGGCCGAAGTCCCAGGTGGCCAGCAGCCGCTGCCCGTCGTCGTCGTAGCCGTCGTCGAGGGCGACGTCCAGCAGGTACGGCACCAACACCGGCGCGAGCGGGTTGCGGTCGTCGAGCTGGACGTCGAGCATCTCCTCGGCCGAGACCGTGCCCCCCTCGTCGGACTCGTCGGACTCGTCGGACCCGTCGGACCCGTCGGACCCGTCGGCCAGCTCGTCCTCGAGCAGGTGCCGGATCCGGTCGGAGCGGTAGCCGGTGTCCCAGTCCTCGCCGAGGAAGTAGGGGTAGCGACGGTCGGTCACGGCCTGGTTGGCGGTGACGACGAAGCCCTCGGCGGGGTCCAGGACGCTGGGCAGCCCGTCGAAGGGCACGTACTCGCCGGTCCAGTCGTTCTCCGGACGCCACCCGGCCGAGGGGAGCATCCCGTCGTTGCCGGACACGCGGATCGGGATCCGGCCGGGCGCCTGGTAGCCGATGTGGCCCTCGCGGTCGGCGTACACGATGTTCTGGGCGGGGGCGGCGAAGTCGGCCACCGCGGTGCGGAAGGTGTCCCAGTCGGAGGCGCGGTTGAGCCCGAGGACGGCGTCGGCGGTGGGCGCCGGGGTGAGCGCCGTCCACGAGAGGGAGACGGCGTACTCCGTGCCGCCCCCTGGGCCGCCCGCCCCGTCGCCCGCCCCGTCGCCAACCCCGTCGCCGGCCCCGTTCTCGGCAGCCGCGACCAGCCCGACGTCGGCGACCAGGTCGTCGACGTCGGACAGGATCGGGCCGTGCCGGGTCGATCGGACGGTGATGGTGACGTCGTCGCCCCCGGCCACCTCGATGGTCTCCTCACGGATCTCGAGGTCGCGGAGCCGGCCGCGGTAGCGCCACCGGTCGCCGACGACCTGCTCGACGTAGAGGTCGGTGACGTCGGGGCCGAGGTTGGTGAAGCCCCAGGCGATGTCGGCGTTGTGGCCGATGATGACGCCGGGCACGCCGGAGAACGAGAAGCCCGCGACGTCGTAGGGGCACGCCGGCCCGACGCTGCGGCAGTGCAGGCCCACCTGCATCCACACACCGGGCATCGAGACACCGAGGTGCGGGTCGTTGGCGAGCAGCGGCGCACCGGTGTCGGTGTGCTCGCCGGAGACGACCCACGAGTTACTGCCCAGTCCGTCGCCGCGACCGAGCCAGGCCGGCATCCGGTCGAGGCCGGCGGCGAGGCGGCCGAGCCGGTCGGCGACCTGGCCTCCGGGGCCGAACGGCGGCCGCACCGGGTTGCGGGTGCCACCCGTGGTGGCGTCCTGCTCGAAGACCCCGTCGACCACGGCGCCCTGCTTCACGATCGGGTCGTGCTCGGCGTAGGGGTACGGCGGGAAGAGCGCGGCGGTGCGCTCCTCCCCCACGGCGGCCGTGGAGAGGGCGCGGTCGATCTCCTCGGTCATGTTGCCCCGCAGGTCCCAGGCCATCGCCTTGAGCCACGCGAGCGAGTCGACGGCGGTCCACGGCTCGGGCCGGTAGTCCAGACCGCCGACGTCGAGGACGGCGTACTCGAGCGCGATCGCGCCGAGCGCCCGGTCGTCGAGGTAGGCGTTCACGCCGGCGGCGTAGGCGTCGAGCGCGACCCGGGTGTCGGGGTCGAGCAGCGGCAGCTCGGCCTCCGCGACCCGGCGCCAGCCCATGGTGCGCACGTAGGCGTCGGTCTCGACGGCGTCCTCGCCGAAGAGCTCGGCGAGCCGGCCGGCGGTGGCGTGGCGGCGCACGTCCATCTCGAAGAAGCGCTCCTGGGCGTGCACGAAGCCCTGGGCGCGCATCAGGTCCTCGGTGGTGTCGGCGTAGATCTGCGGGATGCCGTGCTCGTCGCGCACGACCTGCACGTCCGCGGTCAGCCCGGCCAGCTCGAGCTCGCCGGTCGTCTGCGGGAACGAGCGGCGGACCACCACGACGCCGGCGAGCAGGCTCGCCACCAGCACGAGCACGAGCGCGACCACGACGTACGACGAGACCCGCAGGGTCCGCGGCAGCAGCCGGAAGCGGCGCCACCACAGCGGCGGCCACCGCCGTCGTGACGTCGACGGGTCGGCGGGCTCGTCGAGCTGGGGGCTGGTGACCGTCATCGTGCGGAACATTCTGCCGTGACGTAGAGTTGGCACTCGTCAGGGCAGAGTGCCAATCCCTCTCCCGACCCCATCCGAGGAGAACCGTGCCGACCTACCAGTACGCCTGCACCGAGTGCCACCACGCGTTCGACCAGGTCCAGAAGTTCAGCGACGACGCCCTCACGGTCTGCCCCGAGTGCCAGGGCCGGCTGCGCAAGGTCTACAACGCCGTCGGCGTGGTCTTCAAGGGCTCCGGCTTCTACCGCAACGACAGCCGCGCGACGTCGTCCTCGAGCGTCCCGGCGGGCGAGGGCGGCTCGGACAAGTCGGAGAAGAAGGCCGACAAGAAGGCCGACGCCAAGCCGGCCACGAAGAGCGACTCGTCGGGCTCCTCGTCGGGCAGCTCGTCCTCGTCGGGCAGCTCCTCGTCGGGCAGCGCGGCGTCCAGCAGCTCCTGACCTCGCGGAGCCCTGTGGAGAGCCGCGACGGCCGCGGCGCCGCTCGCCTAGCGTCGTCGGATGGCCGACGTCGCGTTCCACCCCCGTCCTCGTAGCCGGCCGGCCCGCGCCCTCGGTGGCGCGCGCCGGGCCCTGCTCCGTCGCCGGCGTCCGCTCGCGGCGCTGCTGGCCGCCGTGGCCGTGGCGGCCGGGCTGGCCGCGACCCGTGCCGAGCCGCCGCCCGCGGTGACGGTGACCGTGGCCGCCCGCGACCTGCCGGCCGGCGAGGTCGTCCACGAGCGCGACCTGACGACCGTCGAGCTGCCGGCGGACGCCGTCCCGGCCGGCCTGGCCGCGGCGGCGACCGGCCGGGTGCTCGCGGCGCCGGTGTCGCGCGGCGAGCCGCTCACCGAGGTCCGGCTGGTCGGCGCGGGCATGACGGCCGGACGACCCGACCTGGTCGCCGTCCCGGTCCGGCTCCCGGACGCCGGGGCGGTCGCGCTGCTGCGGGTCGGCGACGTCGTCGACCTGGTCGCGGCCGACCCGCAGGCCGGCACGGCGTCCACCGTCGCTCCGGACGCGACCGTGCTCGCCCTGCCCGCGGCCGACGACGTCACCGGGGCGACGGGGATGCCCGGGCGGCTCGTGGTGGTCGGCGTGGCGGCGTCGGAGGTGACCGATCTCGCGGACGCCACGGCCAGGGCGATGCTGACGTACGCCTGGGCGAACGACTAACGTCGTCCCCGGCCCCGCGCCCTCCCCGCGCCCCCGCCCCGGCACCCAAGGAGCACCGACATGACTGGATTCAGGAACTTCCTCTTCCGGGGGAACCTCGTCGACCTCGCGGTCGCGGTGATCATCGGTACGGCCTTCGGTGCCGTGGTCACCACCTTCACCAGCTGGCTCACCGCCCAGATGCCCGACTCGACCTCGGAGTACTTCAGCAACGTCGAGAACAGCTTCGGCGCGTTCCTCAACGCCGTCGTCTCGTTCGTGATCCTCGCGGCGGTCGTCTACTTCCTCGTCGTCACGCCGTACGTGAAGGCCAAGGAGCGCTTCTTCCCCTCGCCGCCCCCGGGCACCCCCGAGGACATCGAGCTGCTCCGCCAGATCCGCGACTCCCTCGTCGGCGGCACCCACAAGGCCTGATCCGCGGGTCGCGACGGGCCCGCCCGTCGCGACACACGACGCGGGGTGGCCCCTCGCTCATGCGCCTCACCCGTGGTGGGGTGGCACCTGCGACTTCAGCCAGGCATCGGAGGCCGACTCCTCGCGCGGGGAGCCCGCGCCGGCGTCCCGCTCGTCGGAGGTGGTGTCGGGCAGGGTGTCGCCGAAGATCGCCTCGAGACGCCGCCGGCGCTCCTCGCGGGTCTCGGGCCGGGCCGGCCGGGCGGGCTCGTCGGTCACGACGATCAGGCGCAGAGCCCGGCGGACTCGCGCGCCGCGACCTTGTCGGTGGTGGCGGTGCCCGTGCCACCGGTCTTCGCGCCGCTGGTGACGTCGTCGGCGGCGGTGATCACGTCGGGGATCAGCTTGTTGGTCACCGGCTGGTCGTTGACGACCTTCTTCCACAAGGCGTCGGCCTCGGGCAGCCAGGCGACCCGGTTGGGGTCGACCGGCGAGTACTGCCACGGCACGGTGACGAACTTGATCTTGTCGGCGCCGATGTCCTTGAAGGAGTTGCCGACCTTGGCCATCTGGATCGGGGACTCGAAGTCGGTCTGCAGCGAGGACGTCGCGGCGTCCAGGAAGCCGACGACGCGGTCGACGCGGGTCAGGGTGCCGGCGGAGAGCAGCTTGCTGGCCATCGCCGCGATGAAGGCCTGCTGGCGCTTGACCCGGCCGAGGTCGGAGCCGTCGCCGAGGGTGTAGCGGGCGCGGACGTAGTTCAGCGCCTCGTTGCCGCGGACCTCACGGGTGCCGGCCGGGATGCTGATCCCGTGGTCGGGGTCCTCGATCGCCTCCGGGATGCAGACCTGGACGCCGTCGATCGCGTCGACCATGTCGCGGAAGCCGTTGAAGTCGACCTTGACGTAGTTGTCGAGGCGGATGCCGGTCAGCTGCTCGAACTGCTGCATCGTGCACGCGGGCCCGCCGACGGCGAACGCCTCGTTCCACATCGCGTCGTCCTGGCCGGGGATGGTGTTGCCGTCCGCGTCGGTGCAGTCGGGACGGTCGACCAGGCTGTCGCGCGGGATGCTGATGCCGTAGGCGAAGGTGCGGTCGGCGGAGAGGTGGAACATGATCGTGGTGTCGGACCGCTCGCCGTCGCCGGTGAGCCCGTCGATGTTGTTGCCCGCCCCGTCGCGGGTGTCGGAGCCCATCACCAGGATGTTCATCGGCTCCTGGGGCCCGGCGACGGCCTTCTTCGCCGGCCGCGCGGTGAGCTGCGCGTCGTAGTCCTGGTAGTCGATGTTGTCGCCGAGGTGGCGGTAGAAGTACGTCGCGCCGAGACCGACGACGAGCCCGAGTGTCACCACGCACGCGGTGATGACCGTCAGGACCTTGTAGCGCTTCTTGCCACGGCCGCGGCGCCTGGGCGCCGACGGGGCCGGGGTCGCGGACCCCTCCGGGGAGATCACGTCGCGGGCGGGGTCGGACTCGAAGGACATGGGCACCTTGGGTGTCGTCGGGCTGACCAGGACATTCTGCGGGGTCCGGACCGCCCCTCCCAAACCGCGGCGGACCGCTGTCGGCGACGTCACAGCCGACGTCGCCCCACGAGTCCCAGGGGTCACCTGCGTGCGTGGAGGACCAGCGGCAGGGCCGATTCCTCCGCGCCCGGACCCGTCGGCGCCGGTCGGGCCGTGGTCTAGACGCCGTCCCGCAATCGGCGGAACCTGCCCCCGGGACCGTGCCGAGGGAGGAGAGTTTTCCCACGGGTCGGCGGTGACCACCTGGACGCCGTCTCATCGAGCTGAGAGCAGACCTGACGTGCTGTTGGTGAGGCGTGACGCCCCGGATCGTCCTGCGGACCTGCGCCGGACGGTGCGCCGTGCCGCGGCCGGTTCCGTGGTGCTCGGACTGGTGACGTTGTCCGCCGGACTCGCGTGGGCGGCGCTGGTGTCCCACGAGGCCTCCGACCTCGCTGCTCGCACGTTGGACAGGCGGGCTGCTGCCGTACAGGACGCGGCGCAGGACGAGGTCCGGCGCTACGGCGACGCCCTGCGGCTGGTGGCGGCCGGTCTCGCGTCGGGTGACCAGGTCGACGCAGCCGCCTTCGAGACCGCCGCCGCACCGTTGGACTCGATGGCCCTGGCCGGCGCCACCTCGCTGGCCTTCATGGCCGCGCCCGTGGACGACGCCGGGCTCGACGCCTTCCAGTCCACCTGGCGCGCACGCGGGTCGGCCGGCCTCGAGCTCGATCCGGTCGAGGCTGCCGGCACCCACGTCTTCGCGGTGTTCAGCAAGCCCCTCGACGGGAGCAGCCAGCGGCGCACCGGCGTGGACGCGGCCGCGGCTCCTGCCGCCCGCGAGGCGCTGACGCTGTCGCAGGAGCTGGGCGAGGTGACGATGTCGCCCGCCTACCAGCTCATCATCGACCAGCAGCTGCCGGAGACCGAGCGCCAGACCTCGTTCGTGGTCACGGCACCCGTGCTGAAGCAGGACCGGCTCCTCGGCTGGGTGCTGATGGGACTGCGGGGCCAGGACTTCCTCGGGGGCGTCCTGAGCCGGGCCGCCGAGGGACACGTCGACGTCTCCCTGTCGGCTGACGACACGGCGGGCCAGGAGCTCACCGTCGCAGCCGCCGTCGCCGAGCCCGGCGGCGCCGGCGCCGGCGCCGGGGCTGGAGGCGCCGGGACGACGTCCGACCAGCAGCGCACCATCACCGTCGCGGTGGCGCAGCAGACCTGGACCCTCGACGTCGCCGCCGACACCCCGGCCCTCATCGGCGACATCCGTCACCGGCCGGCTGCGATCCGAGCGATCTCGGTCGTCATCGCGCTCCTCGCTGCGGGGCTGTGGTGGAGCGTCACCTCGAGCCGGGCCCGGGCCCGTGACGAGGTGCGAGCCGCGACACGAGACCTTGCCGCCGCCGAGGCGACGGCCCGCAGCCAGGCAGTCATGCTCCACACGATGGTCGAGACCATCGACGAGGTGGGGGTCACCGTGGTCGACGCCGACGGCACCATCCTCGTCCAGTCCCGCTCCGCACGACGGATGCTCGGCGTCGACGCCCAGGCCGACCCGGAGGCCGGGACCCCCGGCGGCATCGGGGACGTCGCGAGGCCCGACCAGTGGCAGCAGCACTACGACGTGTTCTCCCTGGACGGGTCGCCGTTCCCCCAGAGCGAGATGCCGTTGGTGCGGGCCCTGGCCGGGGAGGCCTCCGACGACATCGAGATGGTCATCCGGAACGACGTCCGTCCCGACGGCATCCAGATCGCCGTCTCGGGGCGGCCGATCACCGTGGGGCAGGGCCGGACCGGCGCGCTGGCGGTGTTCCGCGACGTGACCGAGGAACGACGGCACCAGGCCGAGCAGGCTGCGTTCGCCGGCATGGTCGCCCACGACCTCAAGAACCCCCTCACGCTCGTCCGGGGCCTCATGGAGCTGGTCGAGGACGGCCTGCAGGACCTCACCGGTCCGGAGGCAACCACGAGGACGATCGCGACCCACCTGCAGAAGTCGGCGGCGGCCGCAGGCCGGATGGCCAAGCTCATCGACGACCTCCTCGCGTACACGACCGCGGGCAACACCGCCCTCCACGTCAGCGAGGTGGCGCTGGGCGGACTGGTCCGCGACACGCTCGTCGACGTCATCGCCGGCCACGTCGCCGAGCGCCGGGCTGCTGGTCACGCACCTCCGCAACCGTTGGTGCACGTGGGTGACCTCCCCACCGTGACCTGCGACGAGGAGCGGATGCGCCAGGTCCTCGGCAACCTGGTCGGGAACGCACTGAAGTACGTCAAGCCCGGGACCCGACCCGTGGTCGACGTCACCGCCGAGGCCCGCCGCCGCGGCGGCGTCCGGATCTTCGTCAGCGACCGAGGCATCGGCATCCCTGACGCGCTCCAGGCCGAGGTGGTCAAGCCCTTCGTCCGAGCCCCCAGCACGACCGCCGACCAGACGAACTACCCCGGCACCGGCCTCGGGCTGGCGATCTCCCACCGCATCGTCGAACGTCACGGCGGCACCCTGCGACTGCAACCGAACCCCGGCGGCGGCACCGTCGCCGTCATCGAGCTGCCGGGACCGACCCGGGCACCGGACCTCCCTCCGGACCCGGAGCCGACCACGACACTCGAGCCCGTCGACACGCACGTCACTGGCTAGGCCGGGTCCCGTGGCTGTCGCGACCTCGGGACGGCGAGGCAGCGGTGCTACCCGGATCCCAGGAACGCGACGCGCACGTCCCCGGCGCCAACCCCGCCGCGACGGGAGGAGGCTGTGTCGCTGATCCCGACCGGGTCCTGACAGGATGGAGCCCGTCATCGTGGCCCTTCACGCCGAAGGTGCACGTGGCCCGCCCCAGTAGCTCAGTGGATAGAGCAGCCGCCTCCTAAGCGAAAGGTCGTAGGTTCGACTCCTACCTGGGGCACCCGATAGCACCACTGATGTAGCCATTACTGCGGCCATCCCGCGCTTGTCGACGCAGACGGCTACGTTCGCCGACATGGAGACCATGGGGGTCCTTGGGCTTGCGCGACCCTCGTGCGCGCCAACCTCGTGCGTTCACACCACACCAACGGGTGCACGCTTCTAGGCTCCGTCCATGAGCACCTCGAGCCCCCCTGGCTGGTACCCGCATCCCACGAAGCGCGGCAAGTACGGGTACTTCAACGGCCGCAACTGGGACGAAGAAGTTCGAGATGCTCCGCCAGCTGGCGCCGCCGCACGACCGCAGTCTGGTGAACGCGATCCGCTCGACGTTCTCGCCGGCCGCCGCGAGGCCTCGCAGAACGCACCCATCCGAACGACTGGCTCGCCAGTGTCGCCCTGGGCAATCATCGGTATCGGTCTGATCGTCGCGGTCGTGGGGAGTGTTCTGCTGGCCGTCGACGACGGCGCCGACGGGTGGGCACGAATGTTGGGCCTCGTGGCTTCGGGCCTCGCGAGCATCGTCATTCTCGTGGGCGCCGTAGCGGCCGGCGTGGTCTTCGGGCTCCGTTACGACCGCGAAGGGCCGACGTAGTCGCCGGACGGGGTAAGCGACCCCTGTCGGTGCACACGGCTACGACGGCCTAGACGAGGACCAGGTCCGCGAGATGGTCGCGAAGGAGCACCCAAGCATCGCCCTGTAGGACCGCCTCTATGAGGGAATGGCCGCGGCAGCGCGCGGCGCCCGCGGGTCGCGAGGCCAGAAGCGCCGCGCCATCGCCGACACTGCAGTTGAGTCCGAACCCGACGACCTGACCGATGTGGAGCCCTGATGAAGCACGTCGCACTGACGGCCGCGGTCGCGCTTCTCGTTCTCACCGGATGTCGCACAGTCGACGACAACCCGGACAACGAGCCGACGGCTGAGGCGCCGGTCTTCACGTCGGCGGCTGAGTTGCTCGAGGCGGCCAAGGCTGCAGGACTCACCGTGTGTCCCGACCCAGCCGAGCCGACGAACGCGAGCCGGGCTTCCGACCAATTGTGGTGCGGCCTTACGAACTACTTGATAGCGGCGCGGATCTTCGAGGATGCAGTTGATCAGGCGTATGACATCGACGGACAACGCGAGCTGGCGTTCTTCGACCTCAAGGACGGGCGTGAGCCGTCGTCGATCGCCTACAGCCCGAACGATGCGGGCCAGCCGTTCTGGATGATCGTTGGCCCGCTCGACGAGGTCCGCGATGTCGCTGACGCGCTTGGCGGCGAGGTCATGGATCTGACCAACCCGGACAACGCCCTAGCCCCCGGCGAGCAGCTCGCCTGTCGGTGGCCGCGCTTACGGTCACGACATGCACATGGGGAGCCGCGCCGAGCGCTGCTGGGGGCCGAGCGTGCCGTGACGACCGCGGCCACCACCCTGGCGGTTCTTCGCCGGGCTCACCGACTGGAAGTTCGAGTGGACAGGCGACCTGCCGCCCGGCCCGCTCGGTCAGTCACGGTACGCCGAGAAGCGTGCTGCTCGCCGAGGGCATGGACCAGGCCGAGAGGCGGTGCACGATCGCCCACGGGGCCTGACACATCCTGCGCGGCCCGGCTACGTCAGCGCACCGCGCGCGCGAAGAGCTGTTGATCGACCGCCAGGTCGGCTGGCTGCTGCTGCGTCTGCGCGGCGCATCGGCCGCGCCCCGGCCTGGCGCGGGCGGACTACGCGGCAGCGGCCGACGAGCTCCGGGTCGACGAGGGCACTCTGAACGTCCGGCTGCCGACGCCGGCGCCGCACGAGCGAGGGCGGTTGCACGACCAGTTGGCGACGGTGCTTGTCGACGCCCTGGCCTAGCGCGCAGATGGGTAGTTGCGGTCCATGTGATCGCGCAAGGCGATGATCTGGTTGTCGATCGAGTTGCCGTCCTGCTCGAGCAGTTTCATCAACGACCACGTGAGGGCACTGGACCCATACAGCAGCGCCGAGATGTCGAGGTCCCGGGTTCCAGCCTCGTCGTCGACGATCAGGCTGATCGCGCCGATCTCGTTGAGACGGAGCACCGCGGTCCGAGCGGCTCGCTCCTTCACGGCGTCGCCCTCGATCTGCTGCGTCGACAGCATGTCGAGCAGGACATGCGCGGTCTGCCGGATCAGGTCATTTTCCACGGGCCGGACGATACGCGGGACGCTGGAATCCGGGGATCAGATGCGTTTCTGGTCGTCGTCTCGGGGCACCCGCCGAGAACGAGCAGCTCCCGGTCCACGAGCGAGGCCAACAACTGCGACGAGCACCGGCACCACTCCCAGCTAGGCGCGGCCTGCATGGGCGAAGTCAATGTCCGGGAGGTTCCCGGCCGGGATGCTACGGCGTCAAACGGCAGCACCGCCGTCGCCTTCTCGACCGCCTCGAGCTTCGGGGCCCGGTGGATGCGTCGATACTCCCCCGACTGCGCCGCGGTGGCGTGCCCGAGCATCGACTGGATGAGGACCGGCTCGACACCGGCCTCGTTGAGCTGCGTGGCGGTGACGTTGCGGCGGCGCCCGATGGTCGCCATGATCCAACTCCGCACCGGCGAGGCGGCGGCGTTGTAGCCGCGCGGCGAAAGCGTGCGCTGCTTGATGTCGAGCCACGCCGCGGCCCAGGCCTTCACCGTGGTGCTCGGTGACCAGGCGCCTCGCGCTCAGGCGGGGGACCCCCGAGCGCGAGGCGCTGGCCTGCCGGCTCGACCCGTGGGGAGCCGGCTGCTCGAGAGAGGCTCATCCTGGTGACGCCGACGGCCCAGCGGGGCCTGGCGACCAGGGTGTGAGCCTCTAGGCGTTGCTCGGGCCGACGGGGCCGGAGATGTCGAGAAGGAACGGGACCATCGCTACGTCCATGTCCATCCACTCGACCGCGTCGGCCGGAGGAGACTGCCACCCAATTGTCACCTGTCGAGTAGACGCCACCGAACAGAACGTCGTGGTCACGGCTGATCCACATCTTGGAAACGGTGTCGGCGGTGATCGGGCGCCGACTCAGGAGCCGTCGGCAACCTCGACGCTCAGCAGGGTCCAGCGCTCCGGGATCGACCTCTGCGCTGCGACACGGGCGGCCTCCAGCGTCGGGGCGCCGATCACGCGACGGTCGGGCGGATCAGGACGCTCGTAGACCGGCGAGCGCGGCCGCCGCCTCCATGGCGACGACCCGAACGGCCGAGGCCGTTGCCGCTCGCTGGAGGTCGAGGGCGTGATCGGTCGACAGCTCGAGAGCGGCCAGCATCTCGGCTCGGTGCACGACGGCGCCGGCGACGACGGCGGCGAGCGCGGCGTCCTCCTCCGCGACTGCGGTCGCTGTCGCATGCACGGCTTGGGCGATCTTCAGTGCACGCATGGTCGATCCGTAGGAGATCGGGTCGGCCTCACCCTGTCTCGCGACCACGGCGGCTTGCTCAGCAGCCTGCCGTACCTGCGTCGCCGCTGCTTCGCTCCGGTAACGCGTCGCCAGCGCATCCTGGGCAGCCTGGTCTGCCGCGAGGTCAGCGGCGGCAGCAGCGAACCTCGCCCGCTCGAGACGCGCCTGGGTGGCTGTGCCGTCGATGAGGACCTGCGCGGCTGCCACAGCCGTCTCGACGACGACCGCCGCCTGGATCACGGCTACGGCCTCTGCGGCGGCCTGGCGCGTCGGGTCGTCCGTGGGCGGAGGTGGCACTGATTTCACGGGGAGCTCCCTCTCGAAGGCGCGATGCGTTGATGCAGCCTTCGCAGTGGGCGGGTCCGAGCGCCGGTGCCACTCGGCCCTGATCGTCAGGGTGACGTCCGTTCGTCCCGCCGTCAAGGAGCTCGTCCCACGGCGGGGCGTCCGTCGGGCGCGCCTGGTCGCAGCACCCCCGCGCAGCCCGTCAGGAAGGTGGTGTCGGTCCCCCGGGGAGTCGCGCCGCGGAGGCGAGGAGATGACCTCCGGCGCACCGCACCCGGGACCAACGACCCTGTCCTGCAGCACCGAGGGACACCTACGTTCAGGGCGTCGCTGAACACGACATCGGACGGTCTTTCCAGTCGTAGGGGGATCCCGATCCGCGACCCGGCGCCCCGTGTCCGACCTCCCCCCCGTCGGATGCGGGGCCGCCTGGTCGAGTCGCAGGCTCCACCCCGCTGCAGACTCGGTCCCAGGTTGGCGTCCACGGCGACGCAGGAGTCCTGTCGTGCCCGGACCGCCGCAGCCGGTGGTGAGATCGTCGCCTGCACGCACGTGGCCGGCTCCGTCTCATCGCGTTGCGCTCCACACGGCGTCATCGTGTCGTCGGTCGACTGCTCCCGCTCTCGACAGCGACAGCCGTCCGCCGGCGGCGTGCAACCGAACCGGTGCCCGCACCGGTCAGGTGGGTGAGAGGAGACAACGTGAGAGACGACGACCGATCGGCCGAGTTCGTGGACTTCACCCACGCCCATCGGCGGGACCTGATGCGGACGGCCGCACTGCTGTGTGCCGGCGAGGAGGCCCACGCCGAGGACCTGGTGCAGACGACGCTGACCAAGCTCTACCTGGCGTGGTCACGGGTACGCCGCGCCGACAGCCCGCTGGCCTACGCACGGAGGAGCCTCACCCACGTCTTCATCGACGAGGCGCGGCGAGCACACCGACGACGCGAGTCCACCATGGCGGAGCCCGCCGAGGCACTGCCGAGCGATCCGGTGTCCGCCGGCACCGACCTCGAGCTGAGGGAGGTGATGCTGGCGGCACTGTCGTCGCTCGGCCCGCGGCAGCGCGCGGTCGTCGTGCTGCGGCACTGGCTCGACCTCGACGTCGCCGAGACCGCCCGCATCCTCGACTGCAGCACCGGCACCGTGAAGTCCCAGAACGCCCGTGCCCTCACTCATCTCAGGGCCTACCTCGGCACCACCGAACACCACCTGATCCTGGAGGACACCCCATGACCGAGCACGACCTGAAGCGAGCCCTGGGCCTCGCGGCCTCGACCGGACGATCCGCGCCCGACCCGGCCGACGACCTGGCCCGGGCCCGCACGGCGCGCACCGCCCGCAGCCGTCAGCGGGTCCGCGTCGGGCTCTCCAGCCTGGCGGTGGTGGCCGTCGTCGGGGTCGGGGCGACCGTCGCCGTCACCGGGCAGGACTCGCCGGCCGGGCCCTCGGCCGACAGCAGCGACACGTCCTCACCGGGGGCATCGGACGCACCGGGCGCTCCGGACGCCCAGGGCGGCGTGCAGCTGGTCGCCGCGAAGTTCGACGCGACGCCGTACACCTTCGACCTGACGCCGCAGGGCTGGTCGGTCCAGGGCCAGAACGCCTTCGGCGTGACGATCGCGCCCGAGGACGGCTCGGTCTCCGACCACCGCGACGACTTCGAGGGCAAGCTGGTGATCATGTTCGAGGCCCGCCCGCCCGGCGGGCGACCGGTCGACCTGGACGGGCGGAGGTTCTGGATCACCGGCGACTCCGGCTACACGACGATCTCCACCTGGACGGTGGCGGGCGAGCCCCACGGGGCGGTGCGCCTCCAGTACCCCGACGACACGGGCTGGACCGAGGAGACGATGCTGGCCTTCACCGCCAGCGTGCACGTCGGCGACGGCGCCCAGATCCCCGGCCGTGGGGGGCCGCCGCCGGCCGGGATGCAGAGCCTGGACCGCGCAGCGGCCGAGCGACCGAGGTCCTGAAGGAGCACCGGGTGCTGACCTGAGCTGAGTGGCCAGTCCGGGTGACCGCGCTCCTCGGGCGTCGTGACCAATCCGGACGGCGACCTGCTCCGAAGACACGATGGGCCCGCGCTCGGGCCTAACTGGGGGGTTGCCCGATCGCGGGCCCCGTCCGCTCGAGGGCCGCGGGCCCGCACCCGTGCCTGCCGCACCTGGGTCCTCGCCGTCCACCGGCCGGCCGACCCGGCCCTCCCGGCCGGCGGTCCCCGACCGCCGCCACCCCGGCAACCCGGGCGCCGGTTGCTCCTCCCCCGGGGATCGGGAGCATGAGCAGACGAGGCGCACGCCGCGGGTGACGCCGAGCTCACCCGCGCGTAGGTGTCGTATCGGCCGCCTGCCGTTCGTAGCGTGGGTAGTCGCGGACGTCGGGTCCGCCCGACGAAGGGAGCAGCGATGCCTCACTACCTCATCTACTTCAACCAGCAGTGGGTCGGCGACCACGACGAGGCGTGGTTCGAGGGCCGCGTCGAACCGTCCACGGCCGTCGTCAAGGACATGCAGGACCAGGGCGTCCTGGTCTACGCCGGCGGACTGGTCGAGGAGCTCGAGGAGGCGGCGAGCGCGGACGCGACGAGTGGCGAGGTGATCGTCACCGACGGGCCCTTCGCGGAGACCAAGGAATGGCTCGGCGGGCTGACCATCGTGGACGTGCCCGACGACGAGTCCGCCCGCACGTGGGCCGGCAGGGTGGCCGAGGGATGCGGCTGGCCGCAGGAGGTGCGCCGCTTCAAGGCAGGCTCGTTGCAGGCGCTCGTGCTCGACGGGTGATCCACGACGTCGGCGCGCGACGTTCGCCCGCCCGGCCGCCGGCAGCACCCGGGAGCTCCGTGCCGGGCCTCGGGCGGGACCACCGAGCGCCCCGCGCTCGAGTGGGGGGATCCCAAGCGCGGGGCGTCGGTCGCGGTCCCGCTCCGGGCGGGCCGGGACGGGCCTCGACGTACCCAGGTCGGGGCGGGACATGCGGAACTCGCGTTCGGCCATTCCCCCCACGGGTACGGCCGAACGCGAGCTCCTGGACCGCAGCGTCGCCTCGACATGGGGGCATCGGCGACGCGGGTCCTGGGAGAACGCTAGGGCGCCGGGGCCGCGGACTCCGCATCCGTCACGACGAGGCACGTCGGTGCCTGCAGTTGCCCGCGCCCGGCGGGATACGCGCCGGCCCGCACCGGACACGAAACGGGGCGTCCGGCACCGTTGGGGGCCCGGCCACGCAGCGTTGCTCGCGTGTTCCCCGCAGCGGCGCCGGCGCCCCCGCCCGCGTGGGGGGATCGCAGGCGCGGGGGCGCCGGCACTCACTGTCACCACCGCCGTACCCGGACCTGCTGGAAGCATGCGGAACTCACGCTCGGACATTCCCCCCACGGGCAGGTCCGAACGCGAGTCCCTGGGCCCGGCGTCGTCTCGACACGGGGAGAATCGGCGTCGCCGAGCCCTGGCTCGACCGTAAACGAGCCTGACGTCGCTGTCATCTTCGTCAGATCCAGGCACGCGCCGTGCCCGTCCTTGACCGTCCTTGCCGCGGCCGGACGGGTCTCCCCGCGACCGGGCCGTCACGGCACGGCCCGTCGGGCGAGCCGGGGTGCCGCCCGCCCCGCTAGCCTCGGGACCATGGCCGACGAGGCGTGGCGCAGCGCGGTCGACGCCGCGCTGGTGCCGATCGTCGCGTCGCTGGGCCCGTGGGGCGTGGAGGAGGCGCACTGGCTGCCCGACCGGCAGGGCGCTCCGGTGATCTGGCTGCGGGTGCGGCGCCGGGCGCAGGCCGAGGCGCTGCGCCGGCAGGTCTGGTTGTTGCCGCAGGTCCAGGTGACGCTGACCCGGCTCGGGGTCGGTCACGACATCGTGTGGAACCTCCGTGTCGAGATCTCCTCCGCCGAGGCCGAGGCCGAGCTGTTCAGGGAGTGAGGCCGGCCAGCGCGGCCAGGCGTGCCAGACCGCGCGGCGCGTGGGCCTCGATCCGCTCCTGCACGGCCGCGACCTCGGCGGACCCGGCCAGCTCCGGTGGCACGCGGGCCGGGTTGAGCGCGACCGAGTCGGCCCAGGTCCGGATGTCCGGCTCGGCGCCGAACGACGCGGCGCTCCGCATCCCGAGGACGTTCATCTGGGCCCAGTCGGTGAGCGAGTCGCCGTACGACGTCGGCGGGCACAGCCGGTTCTTCTCGCCGTCGTCGCCACGGGTCGCCTCCACGTAGCCGACCAGCGCGGCCCCGAAGCACGGGAAGCCGGCGCGGACCGGTTGCGGCGTGATCGTCCCGGGACCCCAGACGGGCACCCGCGGCGGCCGCTTGAGGCCGTCGGCGGCGCAGTCGACGACCAGGGCGTCCGGGCGGACCGCGACCGTGCCCCCGCGCAGGTCCAGCCGGCCGCGGCCGACGGCGTCGAGGTGCCCGAGCCGGACGACGTGCTCGACGGTCCGGAGCTGCTCCAGCTCCCAGAGGCCGAGGGTCGGCGCCTTGGCCATGGTCGGCTCGACCGACGGGTCGAGGCGCAGCATGATGCCGGCGTCCTCGAGGGCGTGGAACAGCCCGGGGAGGGACGTCGCCTCCCCCGCCGCCCGCAGGAGGTCGGCGACCATCGCGAGGTAGACGGTGGGATCGGGCTGGACCACGGCCCGGTTGAGCATCCAGGGGTCGCGGGGACGGACCCAGCAGATCCGGTCGGGATCGGTCCCGGCGGCCAGGAGCCGGATGCAGGCGTCGGTGGCCGTCTTGCCCGACCCCACGACGACGTACTGGCTCGGCGGCTCGGCCTCCGAGGCGGGGACGAGGTCGTTGACCGGGACCACGCGGACGTCGTCGCCCACGGCGAACCGGCGCGGCGACTCGGCGGGGATGTCGGGCGCGAGGTAGCGCGCGTCGACGACGCGGCAGCGCGGCGGCACCTCGAACCGGTCCCCGGTCTCGAGCGAGGTGAAGGTCCGGTCACCGCGGTACTCGCAGCCGCTGAAGAGCTCCACCCGGCCCGAGGCGAGCAGGCGCTCCGCCAGCACCCGGTCGTAGTAGGCGCAGATCGCGTCGCGGCCGGCGCGCTCGTGCAGCCCGGCCTCCGGCCCCTCCTGCTGGACTGCGCCGCCGAGCACCGTCGAGGCGACGCCGTAGAACGTCGAGGCCTGGTGCAGGCGAACGAAGGGGTACGCCGCCCGCCAGTGCCCACCGACCCCGGCCCGCCGGTCGAGGATCGCGACCCGGACGTCGGCGTGGTCGATCAGGGCGTCGGTGAACGCCATGCCCGTCGCCCCGGCACCGACGACGAGGTAGTCGACCTCCAGCCGCCTCGTCACGCGGCCCAGCAGAGCACGCCCGTGGCCCGGCGTCCACCGCGGGGCACCGTCACCGGGAGGCGGTGGCCTCGCGCTCGAGGATCCGGCTGTCGACGGCGGCCGGGCTGAGCACCTGGTCGAGCACCATGGCCGCGCAGCCGACGAGCCCGGCCCGGTCCCCGAACGTCGACGACAGGAACTGCAGGTCGCGGGTGGCCAGCGCCGAGGCGCGGGCGTAGACGCTCTCCCGGACGCCGGCGGCGTACACCTCGAAGGCGGCGGCCATGTCGCCGCCGATGACCACGGCGTGCGGGTTCAGCAGGTTGATGGCGACCGCCAGCACCTCGCCGAGGCTGCGACCGGCCTCACGGAGGTGGTGCTTGGCCTCGGCGTCGCCCCCGACGGCCCGGGCGACGACGTCGCGCACGTGCCCGATCCGGTGCCCCTGCGCCTGCAGCTCGGCGACCAGCGCCCAGCCGCCCGCGATCGTCTCGAGGCACCCGACGTCGCCGCACCGGCACGGCCGGCCCTCGGCGGCGTGCACCTTCGTGTGGCCGATCTCGCCGGCGGCGCCGAGGTGGCCCGGCACCACCCGGCCCTCGGAGAGGATGCCCAGCCCGAGGCCGGTCGAGGCCTTGACGACGAGGAGGTCGCGATAGGTCGCGGCGTGCCCGAGCCGCTCGGAGCGGGCCAGCACGTCGGCGTCGTTCGCCACGAACGTCGGGCCGGGCTCGACGCCCGCGAGGAACGCCCCGAGGTCGACGCGGTCCCAGCCGGTCATCGCCGGCGAGTCGATGCTGACACCGAGCACCGGGTCGACGGTGCCGGGCAGGCTGATGCCGGTGCCGAGCACCTGCGGCCGCCCGGAACGCCCGCCCGGGAGGTCGGCGAGGAGGTCGGTCAGCTGGGTGGCGACGTCGGGCATGACGACGTCCGGCGGCGCCCCGACCTCGTGCTCGACCGAGGACGAGCGCAGCTCGTGGCCGGCGAGGTCGAAGAGCGCGAGCTGGGAGCGCGAACGGCCGATCGCGGCGGCCAGGACGACGCCGGCGCGGGCGTCGAGACCGATCCCTCCCGCGGGGCGGCCGCCGGTCGAGGCGAGCTCGTCCCCGGCCAGGACCAGTCCCAGGTCCTCGAGCGCCGCGAGCCGCGCGGTCACGGCCGTGCGCGAGAGCCCGGTGAGCCGGACGAGGTCGGAGCGGCTGCTCGCCCGCCCCTGGCGGACCAGCTGGAGCATGTCACCGGCGGTAGTCACGCCTTCATCCTAGGCAACGCTTCCTGACTTTTGTCTTAAGAGAACCTAAGTTCGTTTGCGGAGTGCAGACATCGGACCTACCGTGGACGAGTGACCCAACCCGCCTTCGGACTCCCCGACGCGATGCCGGCCTGCGACTTCACCGTCATCGGCGCCACCGGTGACCTGGCGCTGCGCAAGCTCGTGCCCGCCCTCTACCGCCGCGAGGCCGAGAACCAGCTGCAGCCCAGCTCCCGGATCATCGGCGTCTCCCGCTCCGAGCTCGACGACGACGGCTACCGCGCCGAGGTCGCCCAGGCGCTGCGCGAGCACATCGGCGCCGACCTCGACGTCGTCGTCGCCACCCGCCTCCTCGACCGGATCAGCCACCTGACCCTCGACGGCGCCGACCCCGAGGGCTGGCACCTGCTCCACGCCCACCTCAAGGTCGGCGACCCCGACGCCGTCCGCGTGTTCTACCTCGCCGTCGCCCCGGCCCTCTTCGGCCCGATCTGCCACCGCCTCGACGAGATCGGCGTCGTCGACCCGACCGCCCGCGTCGTGCTCGAGAAGCCCATCGGCCGCGACATCGCCTCGGCCCGGGCCATCAACGACGCGGTCGGCGAGGTCTTCGACGAGGCGCAGATCTTCCGCATCGACCACTACCTCGGCAAGGAGAGCGTGCAGAACCTCCTCGTCACCCGCTTCGCCAACACCTTCCTCGAGCCGCTCTGGAACTCCCACTGGGTCGACCACGTGCAGATCACCGTCGCCGAGACGCTCGGCGTCGGTGAGCGCGGCGACTACTACGACACGTCCGGCGCCCTGCGCGACATGGTGCAGAACCACCTGCTCCAGCTGCTCTGCCTGGTCGCGATGGAGCCGCCGACGTACGTCGGTCGCGAGACCGTCCGCGACGAGAAGCTCAAGGTGCTCCAAGCGCTCAAGCCGATGACGCCCGCCGACGTCGACCGCGACACCGTGCGCGGCCGCTACGGGCAGGGTCTCGTCGACGGCGTCGCGGTGCCGTCGTACACCGAGGACCTCGGCCGCCCGGGCAGCGCGGCGGAGACCTTCGTCGCCATCCGCACCGAGGTGCAGAACTGGCGCTGGGCCGGCGTCCCGTTCTACCTGCGCACCGGCAAGCGGCTCGACCGCAAGCTCTCGGAGATCGTGGTGGTCTTCAAGGAGCCGCCGCACTCGATGTTCCCGCACCACGAGGGCGTGCAGACCGCCAACCGGCTGCACATCCAGGTGCAGCCCGACGAGGGCATGCAGCTGCACATGACGGCCAAGGAGCCCGGCCCGGGCGGCATCCGGCTGCGGCCGGTGTCGCTCGACCTGAGCTACGCCACCGCCTTCGACGCCCGGATGCCCGACGCCTACGAGCGCCTGCTGATGGACGTCGTCCGCGGCAACCCGACCCTGTTCATGCGCCGCGACGAGGTCGAGGCCGCCTGGACCTGGGTCGAGCCGATCCTCCAGCGCTGGGCGGTCACCGCCGACCGCCCCAAGCGCTACCCGGCCGGCACCAGCGGGCCGATCGCCGCCACCACGCTCCTCGAGCGGGACGGCCGGACCTGGCAGGAGCTTCCGGAATGAGCCACACCGCCCAGCAGATGCACCCCGTCGTCGCCGACGTCACCGCGCGCCTCGTCGAGCGCAGTGCCGGCACCCGCGCGGCGTACCTCGCGCAGGTCCGGGCCGCCGCCTCGACCGGCCCGGCCCGCGGCCAGCTCGGCTGCGCCAACCTCGCGCACGGCTTCGCCGCGTCCGAGCCGTCGGAGAAGGTCGCGCTGCGTGGCCGGGTCAAGCCCAACCTGGCGATCGTGACGAGCTACAACGACATGCTCTCCGCGCACCAGCCCTACGTCGACTACCCGCCGGTCCTCAAGCGGGCGGCGATCCGGGCCGGCGGCCTCGCGCAGGTCGCGGGCGGCGTCCCGGCCATGTGCGACGGCATCACCCAGGGCCGCGCCGGCATGCAGCTCTCCCTCTTCAGCCGCGACGTGATCGCGATGTCGGCGGCGATCGCGCTGTCGCACGACATGTTCGACGGCACCCTGATGCTCGGCGTGTGCGACAAGATCGTGCCCGGCCTGCTGATCGGCGCGCTGGCGTTCGGTCACCTCCCGACGGTCTTCGTGCCGGCCGGGCCGATGGCCTCCGGCCTCCCCAACGGCGAGAAGGCGCGCGTGCGCCAGCTGCACGCCGAGGGCAAGGTCGGCCGCGAGGAGCTGCTCGAGGCCGAGGCGGCCTCCTACCACTCCCGGGGCACCTGCACGTTCTACGGCACGGCGAACTCCAACCAGCTGCTCATGGAGGTGCTGGGCCTGCACCTGCCCGGCTCGTCGTTCGTGAACCCCGGCACCCCGCTGCGCGAGGCGCTGACCCGCGCGGCCGCCGAGCGGGCCGTCGCCATCACCCACCAGGGTGCGGCCCAGCGCGGCGGCGAGGCGATCCCGGTGGGCGAGGTCGTCGACGAGAAGGCCGTCGTCAACGCCTGCGTCGCGCTCCTCGCGAGCGGCGGCTCGACCAACCACACGATGCACCTGGTCGCCATGGCCCGTGCCGCCGGCGTCCAGGTCACCTGGGACGACCTCTCCGACCTGTCGGCGGTCGTGCCGTCGCTGTGCCGGATCTACCCCAACGGCTCCGCCGACGTGAACCACTTCCACGCCGCCGGTGGCATCGGCTTCCTCGTCCGCACCCTGCTCGAGGCCGGCCTGGTGCACGACGACGTGCTCACCGTGATGGGCCGCGGCCTGCACCGTTACACGCAGGAGCCGGTGCTGGACGGCGACGTCCTGACCTGGCGCGAGGGGCCCGAGCAGAGCCTCGACCTCGACGTGCTCCGGCCGGCGAGCGCGCCGTTCGGCCCGGACGGCGGTCTCAAGGTCCTGCGCGGACCGCTCGGCACCGCGGTCGTCAAGACCTCGGCCGTCAAGCCCGAGCACCGCCTGGTCACCGCACCGGCCCTGGTCTTCGACGACCAGGACGACTTCCTCGTCGCCTTCGGTGAGGGCCGGCTCGACGGCCGCGACCTCGTCGCCGTCATCCGCTACCAGGGCCCCGCGGCCAACGGGATGCCCGAGCTGCACAAGCTCACGCCCGCGCTCGGCGTCCTGCAGGACCGCGGGCAGCGCGTCGCGATCGTCACCGACGGCCGGATGTCGGGGGCGTCCGGCAAGGTGCCGGCCGCGATCCACGTGACGCCGGAGGCGGCCCTCGGCGGCCCGCTGTCGCGGGTCCGCGACGGCGACGTGATCACCGTCGACGCGGAGGCCGGCGTCCTCGACCTGGTCGGCGTCGACCTGCGGCACCGCGAGCCGGCGCTCCGCCCGGCGACGGACGCCGACGCGTCCGGCACCGGCCGCGAGCTGTTCGCCGCGTTCCGTGCCACCGTCGGCCCGGCCGACGCCGGCGCCAGCGTCTTCCCCCTCCACCACGCCCCCTCCACCGACCCCGCCGAGGTGCCCGTTGTCCAGCACGCCTGAGTCGCAGCCCGTCCCGACCTCCGTGCTCGACGTCGTCCCGGTGATGCCGGTCGTCGTCGTGCAGCGCGTCGAGGACGCCGTCCCGATCGCCCGCGCCCTCGTGGCGGGCGGCCTGCCGGCGATCGAGCTGACCCTGCGGACGCCGGTCGCGCTCGACGCGATCGCCGCCATCGCCGCCGAGGTGCCCGAGATCCTCGTCGGCGCCGGCACCATCGTCACGCCGGGCCAGGCGAAGGAGGCCGCCGACGCCGGCGCCCGCTTCCTCGTCTCCCCCGGAGCGACGCCGACGCTGCTCGCCGCGATGGCCGGCACCGGGCTGCCGTTCCTGCCCGGCACCAGCACGGTCTCCGAGGCGCTCGCGGTCCTCGAGACGGGTGTCACCGAGATGAAGTTCTTCCCGGCCGAGGCCTCCGGCGGAGCCGCCTACCTGGCGTCGATCGCCTCGCCGGTGCCCGCCGCCCGGTTCTGCCCGACCGGCGGCATCACGGCCGCCACCGCGCCGTCGTACCTCGCGCTGCCGAACGTCGGCTGCGTCGGCGGCTCCTGGCTCACCCCCGCCGCCCTCGTCGACCGCGGTGACTGGGCCGCGATCGAGGCGCTCGCTCGCGAGGCGGCCGCGCTGCGCTGACTCAGGGCGTCCCGGGCGGGCGGTCGACCAGCGCGGTCGCCACCGCCCGGGCCACGCCGGCGGGCGAGCCCCCGCGCAGCCGCATCCCGAGCTCGCCGGTGACGACGAGCATCAGCTCCTCGGCGAGCATCGCCGCCCGGTCCCCCACGACGGGGACGGCGAGCTCGGTGAGCCGGTCGCGCAGGGCGTCGGTCTCCTGCCGGAGCGCCGCGGCCAACGCCGGGACCGGGTCGGCGTACTCGGCCGCCGTACCGAGGAAGGCGCACCAGCGGGCGCCGTCGGGTCGCACCCGGAAGGCGTCGAGGGCGTCGAGGACCGCCAGCAGGCGGCCGCGGTCGTCGCGGGCGCGCGCCACGGCGTCGTCCCAGACGGCCAGCCAGGCGCGGTGCCGCCGGTCCAGGGCCGCGGCGACGAGCCCGTCCTTGCTGCCGTAGGCGCGGTACAGCGTCGCCGGTGACACGCCCGCGCGCGCCAGGATCGCGTCGACCGGGGTCGCCGCGACGCCGTGGGTGAAGAGGAGCTCGTCGGCGGCGTCGAGGAGCTTCGTCTCGGTGCGCTGACGGACGGCCATGCGGGATAGTCTACGGTGACGAAGTGAAACGCACGTTATCGTTTGGTGGTCGCGAGACCGGTCTCGTCCTCGCCGCGATCTGCCTGATCGCCGGCACCTACGGACTGGTCCGGCTGGCCTACGGGCTGTTCCTCCCTGACATCCAGGACTCGCTCGGGCTCGGCGCGGCGGCCGCCGGTCGGATCTCGTCCGCCTCCTCGATCGCCTACTGCGTCGCGGCCGGCCTCGGCCTGCTCGGTGCCCGACGGCCGCGCGCCCTGGTGGTCGGCGCGCTCCTCACCGCCGCGGTCGGGTCGCTGGGGATGGCGCTGGCGCCGGACCTCGCGGTCTTCGTCCCGGCGGCCGTCCTGAGCTCGGCCGGTGCCGGGTTCGCCTCGCCCGGGCTGGTGGCGGTGGTCGAGCGCTCCGTCGAGCACGGCCGCGTCGCGCGTGCCCAGGCGGTGGTGAACTCGGGCACCGGCCCCGGCCTCGTCGCCGCGGGCGCCCTGGCCCTGGTGCTGCTGCCCGAGTGGCGCGTCGGACTCGCGGTCGGGGCGCTGTTCACCGCGGCGGCCGGCATCGCCGTCCTGCTCCTCGACCGGCCGGGCCCGGCGGACGTCGCCGTCCGCACGACGGCCCCGTCGGCCGGACCCGCGCCCTGGCGTGCCCTGCGGACGCCGGCCGTCGCGGCCGCGCTGCTCGGCGCCGCCTCGGCCGTGGTGTGGACCTACGGGCGCGCCCAGGTCGTGGCGGAGGGAGCCGGCGCGACGGCGTCCACGGTGGCGTGGATGGCGCTCGGTGTCGGCGGGACGGCGACCGTGCTGACCGCCCGAGCCCTGGGCGCGGCCGGCCCGCAGCGGGCCTGGCTGATCACCCTGGCCGGCACCGCGGCCTCGATCGTCGCGCTCGGGCTCGGCGCCGGCGTCCTGCCCGTGGCGCTCGTCGCGTGCGCCGGCTTCGGCTGGGGTTTCGTCGCGGCCACCTCGGCGCTGATCGTCTGGGCGGGCCAGGTCGCACCCCAGCGCGCCGCCGCCGCGACCGCGGTCCTGTTCGTCACGCTGGTCCTCGGTCAGGCGGTCGGCTCGTCCGTCGCCGGGGCGATCGCCGACCACCGCGGCATGCCGACGGCGTTCGTGGTCTCGGCCGCCGTCGCGGCGGTCGGCGCCGTGTGCGGTCGGCGTGCGGCCGGCCGGCGCGAGGTGGCCCGTCCCGCCCTCGCCGCTGCTCGGTCGGGTCCTCCCCCGCAGGAGGTTTGAACACCTCCCGGGACGGACACAGGCTGAGGGACCTGTGACCGGGTCCGTCGACCCGCTCGGGCCGCGCCCGTCGGAGGAGAGGTTCCCACCGTGACCGCAGAGCAGATCGGGTCGTCGTCCTCCCCCGTGGTCCCCGCCGTGGAGAGCACCATGGAGAGCACCGTCGAGAGCACCGTGGTGACCGCACTGCGGGTCCGCCGGCTGCTCGCCCGGCTGGTGCTCGGCGACTCCTGCGACGCCGTCGCCCGGCGCGCGGCCGCCTGACCGCTCGCCGCGGCGGGCCCGTGGTCAGTCGACGACGGCGAAGGTGATCCCGCGCGCCTGCAGTCGGGCGAGCAGGTTGTCGCCCATCGCCTGGGCGGTGGTGACGCTGCCCGCCGTGACCGGGTTGTCGTCGAAGGCCAGGCACAGCGCCGACTCGGCGAGCATCTTCGCGGTCTCGTCGTAGCCGGGGTCACCGCCGGAGACGCGGGTGTGGAGGGTGCGTCCGTCGGCCTCGGCGACGAAGTCGACGGTGAACCAGGACCTGGCACGCTTCGCCTCGTCGGGGCCCGAGCCCTGCGGCACCTTCTTGAGCAGGAAGTTGCGGACCGGCGGCACCTGCGCGGCGACGCCGATGGCACCGACCCCGGCCATCGCCCCGGCGGTGTAGCGCAGGGTCTTGAGCCCGGCGAAGTGCGCGTAGCGGAACTCCGGGCCGTAGACCGCCAGCGCGGCACCGCTGCGCGCGACCACCTGCGGGTCGATCGTCGGCAGCGGCAGCAGCCACCGGCCGAGCACCCTGTCGCGCTGCGGCCTCCCGCCGACCGGCCGCGACGAGCGACCGTCGGCGGGCCTGTCCTGCGCCGCGCGCCGCTCCTTGGCGGTCGCGCCCATCTGCTTGGCCCGCGAGAACGCGCCGAGGGCGGAGTGGAAGGTGCCGCCCGAGAACGTGCCCGCGGCCCGGACGACGCCGCGCATCCGCACCGGGCCGGTCGGCCGCAGCTGCTGGACGGTGAAGTAGGCGCCGAGGTCGTGCGGGATGGAGTCGAAGCCGCACGCGTGCACGATCCGCGCGCCCGTGCGCACCGCGGTGGCGTGGTGGTCGAGGTAGGTGCGGTCGACGAACTCGGGCTCGCCGGTCAGGTCGACGTAGTCGGTGCCGGTCTCGGCGCACGCCGCGACGAGCGGTCCCCCGAGCTGCTGGTACGGCCCGACGGTCGTCACGGCCACCTTCGCCCGGCGGACGACGTCCGCCAGCGCCGCCCGGTCGCTCGCGTCGACGACGAACAGCTCCAGCTCGCCGTGGTCGGCGCCCAGCCGCTCGCGGACCTGCTCGAGCTTCTCCCTGCTGCGTCCGGCCAGCGCCCAGCGCAGCCCCGTGGGACCGTGCTCGGCGAGATACTCGGCGGTCAGGCCGCCGGTGAAGCCGGTGGCCCCGAAGAGGACGAGGTCGAGGTCGCGCGCGTCAGCCATGCCGCCCATCGTGGCAGGACCGGTGCACGTTCTGGCCACCCGGTGGAACCCCGGGGCGACCACGCCGCGTCGTAGGGATGAACCCCGCCCACCGACCCCACCCACCGACCCCACCCACCGACCCCACCCACCGACGACGGCCGGAGCCCATGGACCACGACCGCGACACGGCCACCGCCGACGCCGACTTCGCCGCCTACGCCCGCGGGGCCTGGGCGTCGCTGGTCCGCTCGGCGGTCTTCCTCGGGTGCTCGCCGCACGAGGCCGAGGACCTCGCCCAGACCACGCTGGTGCGCTGCTACACGGCCTGGCCGAGCGTCTCCGGCGCCGACAACCGGGCGGCCTACGTCTACCGGATGCTGCTCAACTGCCTGCGCGACAGCAAGCGTCGGCGCTGGTGGGGCGAGCGCCCGACGGAGCGGCTGCCCGACCGGCCCGGTCACGACACCGCCCACGACGAGACGGCCCGCGTCGACACCGCGGACGCCGTCCACCGCGCCCTGGCCGGGCTGAGCAAGCCGAACCGCGACGTCGTCGTGCTGCGCTACTTCGCCGGCCTCACCGAGCAGCAGACCGCCGAGGCGCTGGCGATCCCGGCCGGCACCGTCAAGAGCCGGCTCTCGCGGTCGCTCGCCCAGCTCGCCGCCAACGACCACCTCACCGACCTGCGACCCGACTTCACAGAAGAGACGACCTCATGACCGACCTCGAACGCCAGTGGGACGACCTGCCCGTCGGCCCGGCCCCCGTCGACGCCATCCTGCGCGAGGCCCGCCGCGAGGCGGCCGCCGACGCGAGGCGTCGTCCCGAGCGGCGCCTGAGGAGGTCGCTGACCGGGGTCGCCGTGATCGGTGGCGTCGCGGCCGCCTTCGTCGCCGGCACCCTCGTGGTCCAGCAGGACCCGCCCGGCGACGTCCCCCGTGCCGGCGGTCCCGGCGGCGGCAGCGGGGCCGCGCCCGACCTCACCCCGGCGGCGTTCCACGGCGAGCTGCAGGAGCCGGCGTCCTGTGCCGACCTGCTGGAGCACTACGTCGACGAGGGCCTCGACCGGGTCACCCGGTGGGGCTGGGACGGCGGCTACCCGTACTGGGGCGCGCGGGACATGGCCTCGATCCCCAGCCCGGCGAGCGAGCAGAGCTCCAAGAGCCTCGCGAGCTACACCTCCGCCGCAGAGGCGACCGACACCGGCACCAACGTGCAGGAGGCCGGGGTCGACGAGCCCGACCACGTCAAGACCGACGGCGAGGTCCTGGTGCGGTTGCGCGGCTCCGAGCTCACGACGTACGACGTCGCCGGCGACGAGGTCGCCGAGCTCGGCAGCCTCGACCTCGGCGACTTCCACGACGGCGAGATCCTGCTCACCGGCGACCGGGTGGTCGCGATCGGCAACGACGGCACCCGCGGGTCGACCGGCTACGGCGGCGCGTACCGCTACTCCTACGTCGAGCCGGCCTCGCCGCAGACCCGGGTGCTGACGGTCGACCTCACCGACCCTGCCGCACCCGCCCTCGAGCAGACCGTCGACTACGACGCCTCCCTCGTCGCGGCCCGCCAGCACGGCACCGACGTGCGGCTGGTGCTGTCGAAGGGCCTGCCCGACCTCGACCTCAGGCGCGGCGGCCGCGCCCTGGAGGTCAACAGGCAGGCGGTCGAGGAGTCCACGCTCGACGACTGGCTCCCGCACGTGTCGGTCGACGGCGGCGAGCCCACCGACCTGCTCGACTGCGCCCGGGTCGCGGTCCCGCGCGCCGAGCTCGGCCTGGCCACCATGGCCGTCGTCGGGTTCGGCGCCGATGCCCCCGGCGAGGTCGAGTCGCTCGGGCTGGCCGGCGACGCCCCGCTGACCTACGAGTCGACCGACCACCTCTACCTCGCCTCCAGCGGCAGCGGGCTCGACGGCTGCTGGGACCTCTGCCCGCTCGTCGACAGCGTCGGCGGCTCCGACGGCACCACGCACGTCTACGACTTCGCGCTCGACGGCACCGGGGCGTCGTACGTCGGCGCCGGCGAGGTCGAGGGCACCGTCCGCGACCGGTGGTCCATGGACGAGGCCGACGGCGTCCTGCGCCTGGCCGTGGGCCCCTCGTCGGAGACCGGTCGCTGGAACTCCATCGTCACGATGCGCGCCGAGGGCGACGCGCTCGTGGAGGTCGGACGGATCGACCGGCTCGGCGTGGACGAGGACATCAAGGCGGTCCGCTGGTTCGACGACCTCGCCCTGCTCGTGACGTTCCGGCAGGTCGACCCGCTCTACGCCGTCGACCTCGGCGACGTCACGAGGCCGACCCTGCTCGGCGAGCTGAAGATCCCCGGCTTCTCCACCTACCTGCACCCGCTCGGCCCGCGCCGCTTCATCGGGGTCGGCGCCGGGCCGCAGGGACCGCGCGGCGGGTCCGGCGCCCAGGCGGGGCTCTTCGACGTCACCGACATCACCGACCCGGTCCGGCTCGACGTCACGTCGTTCGGCCGCGGCACCCATGCCCGCGCCGGCGACGACCCGCGCCAGTTCACCTGGCTGCCCGACCAGCGGATCGCCCTGACGGTCCTCTCGAGGGGCCGCGCCGGTTACGTCGCGAAGCTGCAGCTCGGCGGCGGACGGATGCGCGAGGAGCTCACCCGCGTCGAGTTCGGCGACGACGTCGCCGAGGTTCGCCTGGTCCCGCTCCCCCGCGGCCGGGTCGCCCTCGTGACCGGCGAGGACGTCGCGTTCCTCGACCTAGGCTGAGCGCGCCGGGTAGCGGGTAACTCACCGTTCACCGCACCTACCCGCCCGAATTCGGGCGGGTAGGTACGCGTAACGGTGAGTTACCCGCCCGACGGCGCTCCCGACACCCGCCTGCCGGGCCACCGGTCGTCGTAGCCTGGAGCCATGTGCCGCAACATCCGCCCGCTGAACAACTTCGAGCCGCCGGCCACCGGTGACGAGGTGCACGCCGCCGCGCTGCAGTACGTCCGCAAGGTCGCTGGCACGACCAAGCCGTCGGCGGCCAACCAGGCCGCGTTCGACCGCGCGGTCGACGAGGTCGCCCACACCACGCGGCACCTGCTGGCCGACCTGGTGACGACCGCTCCACCCAAGAACCGCGAGGCCGAGGCGGAGAAGGCCCGGGCCCGGGCCCGGCTCCGCTACGGCGCCTGACCCTCGAGCCGACCTAGGACGTGGCGGTCGCCACGTCCGCCGTCCGGCGCCCGCGGGTGATGAGGAAGCCGAACGCCGTCGCGAGCACGTACATGACCACGCTGTAGACCGCGCTCGGGATGGCGACCTCGGTGCTGTCGAGCACGCTGAGCGCGATGGTGAGCGCCACGGTGGTGTTGTGGATGCCGATCTCCATCGCGCACGCCACCGCCTGGCGCTCCTCCAGCCGGAAGACCCGGGCCCCGAGGTAGCCGAGGGTCAGGCTGGCCAGGCAGAACAGGGCCGTGACGGCTCCGACCTCCTGCACGTAGTCGCCGAGGTTCTCGCGCTCACCGAGCAGCGCACCGACCGCGACGACGACGAGCACGGCGATCGAGAAGATGCGCACGGGCTTGTCGGCACGGTCGGCGAAGCCGGGGTCGCGGCTGCGCACCACCATCCCGATCCCCACCGGGACCAGGACGATCGCGATCACCTGGACCACCTTGCCGAGCTGCAGCCCGAGGTCGCCGTCGGCGTCGAAGTGGCCGATGGCGAAGTTGGTGACGAGCGGGATCGTGAACGCCGCCAGCACCGAGTTGATCGCCGTCAGGCTGACGTTGAGCGCGACGTCGCCGTGGAACAGGTGGCTGAACAGGTTGGCCGTCGTTCCGCCGGGCGAGGCCGCCAGCAGCATCACGCCGACCGCGAGCAGCGGATCGAGGTCGAAGGCCGTGACCAGCCCGAACGCGATGACCGGCAGCACCAGGATCTGCAGGACCAGCGCGACCACCACCGCCCTGGGCGAGCGCGCGACCCGACGGAAGTCGTCGACGCGCAGCGAGAGCCCCAGCCCGAACATCACGATCGCCAGGGCGATCGGCAGTCCGACGGTGATCAACGCGGAGTCGTCCATGCGTCCCCCTGGGAGCCGGTGCGGATGGTGCTGTGACGGCGGTCACGGTGGCGCACAGTCAACAGGACGCGCGCCCGGTTGTGCAGCCGTTCGTAGGCTGGAGCCATGACCGGAGCCGACACCGTGGCGCCCCCGGACGTCGATCTCGTCCACGCGGCCATCGCGCTGCTGGCCGACCGGCCCCTCGTCGTCCTCACCGGGGCCGGGCTGTCGACCGACTCCGGCATCCCCGACTACCGCGGCCCGGGCTCGTCGGCCCGGACGCCGATGACCTACCAGGAGCTGGTGTCGGGTCCCGCCGCCCAGCAGCGCTACTGGGCGCGCTCGCACCTGGGCTGGAGCAGGATGGAGCGCGCCGAGCCGAACGCCGGGCACCGCGCGCTCGCCGCCCTCGACCCGACCCTGCTCATCACCCAGAACGTCGACGGCCTGCACGAGGCCGCCGGCTCGCGGCGCCTCGTCGCACTGCACGGGCGGATCGCCGACGTCGTCTGCCTCGGCTGCCGCACCACGACGTCGCGCGCCGCGCTGCACGAACGGCTCGAGGCCGCGAACCCCGGCTGGGGCGAGCGGCACGCCGCGGTCGAGACGCGCCCCGACGGCGACGTCGACCTCGACGACCCCCTCCTGTACGCCGACTTCGTCGTCCCCGGCTGCGTCGACTGCGGCGGCGTCCTCAAGCCCGACGTCGTGTTCTTCGGCGAGAACGTGCCCAAGCCGCGCGTCGAGCGCTGCTACGCCGCCGTCGAGGCCCTGGCGTCCTCCGGCGGCGCGCTGCTCGTCGCCGGGTCCTCGCTCACCGTGATGAGCGGGTTCCGCTTCGTGCGCCACGCCGCCAAGGCCGGCACCCCCGTCGTGATCGTCAACCGCGGCGTGACCCGCGGCGACGACCTCGCCACGCTCAAGCTGGACCTCGGGTGCTCGGAGTTCCTCGGGGCGCTGGCGGCCGGGGCGGGGTTTCCCCGGTCGACCGGGGAAATCTGAACTGGGGGGCCGGGATATCGGCCGCCAAGTTCAGGGATCCCCGGTCGACCGGGGAAATCCCGGGCGCCGGCCGGCTCAGAGCCGCTTGACGAAGATGTGCTCGGCGGCCTCGGGGACGATCTCGGCGGTCTCGCCGCCGGAGCCCACCAGGACGCCGTCGGCGGTGGCGACGATGGTGATGGTCTTGTCGGGGAGGGCGCCGACGCGGCGCATCGCGCTCATCAGTGCCTCGTCCTTCTGCATCTCCTCCGAGATCCGGCGCACCAGCACCCGGCCCTCGACGTCGCTCGCGGCGCGCGACAGCGGCTCGACGTCGGTCATGAATGACTCGGGGAGCTCGGTCTGGCCGAGCTCGGCGAGGCCGGGGATCGGGTTGCCGTACGGCGAGGACGTCGGGTGGTCGAGCAGCTCGATCAGGCGCCGCTCCACGGTCTCGGAGATCACGTGCTCCCAGCGGCACGCCTCCTCGTGCACGAGCTCCCACTCGAGGCCGATGACGTCGGTGAGGAGCCGCTCGGCGAGCCGGTGCTTGCGCATCACGCGGGTGGCGAGGCGGTTGCCGTCGTCGGTGAGCTCGAGGTGCCGGTCGCCCTCGACGGTGAGCAGTCCGTCGCGCTCCATCCGGGCCACGGTCTGGGAGACGGTCGGCCCGCTCTGGTGCAGGCGCTCGGCGATGCGGGCCCGGAGCGGGACGATGCCCTCCTCGACCAGCTCGTAGATGGTCCGGAGATACATCTCGGTGGTGTCGATGAGGTCGCTCACGAGAACCATTCTTACCCATCGGGGCGAGGCGTGCCGGACCGCGCTGGACCAGGGTGGACCGATGGCCGACCAGACGACCTCCGTGATGTGGTTCCGCCGCGACCTGCGCACCGCCGACAACCCCGCGCTGCTCGCCGCCCTCGCCGATGGACCGACCCTCCCGCTGTTCGTCCTCGACCCTGCGCTGTGGGACCCCTCGGGCCTCTCACGCCGCTCCTACCTGGTCGACAGCCTGCGCTCGCTGCGGCGCGACGTCCCGGTCTCGGTGGTCCGCGGCGACCCCGTGCGCGAGGTGCTGCTGGCCGCGCAGGAGGTCGGGGCGACCCGCGTGCACGTCGCCGCCGACTACGGCCCGTACGGCGCCCAGCGCGACGCCGCGGTCGAGGGCGCGCTCCGCGACGCCGGCATCGAGCTGGTCCGCACGGGCTCGCCGTACGCCGTCGCGCCGGACCGCGTGACCAACGGCAGCGGCACGTCGTACCGGGTGTTCACGCCGTTCTCACGGGCCTGGGCCGAGCACGGCTGGCGCGCCCCGGCCGACCCGCTGCCCGGTGACGCCCGCTGGCGGCACCTGGCGGAGACCGTCGACCTCCCCGACGTGACGCTCCCCGACGGCCTCGACCTGCCGGAGGCCGGCGAGGAGGCCGCCCACCGGGCGTGGGAGGAGTTCCTCGACAAGGTCGTCGACTACGACGGCGCCCGCGACCTCCCGGGCGTCGAGGGCACCTCGCGGATGAGCCACCACCTCAAGTACGGCGAGATCCACCCGCGCACGCTGCTCGCCGACCTCGCGAGCCGCCAGGGCAAGGGGGCCACGACCTACCGGCAGGAGATCGCCTGGCGCGAGTTCTACGCCGACGTCCTCTTCCAGCGGCCCGACAGCGCCCGCGAGTACCTCCGCCGGGAGTACGCCGCGATGACCTACGACGAGCCCGGCGCCGACTTCGACGCCTGGCGCGAGGGCCGCACCGGCTTCCCCGTCGTCGACGCCGGCATGCGGCAGCTCCGCGCGACCGGGTGGATGCACAACCGGCTCCGCATGATCACCGCCAGCTTCCTGGTCAAGGACCTCCACGTCGAGTGGCAGCACGGCGCACGGCACTTCCTGCGCTGGCTCGTCGACGGCGACCTCGCCTCCAACAACCACGGCTGGCAGTGGACGGCGGGCAGCGGCACCGACGCCTCGCCGTTCTTCCGGGTCTTCAACCCGACGAGCCAGGGACGCAAGTTCGACCCCGACGCCACCTACGTGCGCACCTGGGTGCCCGAGCTCGCCGACGTCGAGGACCCGCACGACCCCAGCGCCGAGGACCGCCGCCGGGTCGGCTACCCGGAGCCGCTGGTCGACCACGCCGCCGAGCGCCTGGAGGCCCTCGACCGCTACCAGGCCATCAAGAAGTAGTCCTCGGGACGCCCGGCTCGCCGGGCGACCCACCACCGGTGCCGGCCGCCTCCGGCTCGGAAGCCGTCCGCGCGGCCAGTAGCGTGGTCGACGTGTCCGACCAGCCCGCTCTCCTGACCATCGCCACCCGCCACCGTGGGCCCGCGTCCTCCGGCAACGGCGGCTGGACGGCGGGCGCGCTGGCCGCGTTCCTGTCGCCCGGCCCGGCCCACGTCGTGCTGCGCACCCCGCCGCCGCTCGAGGTGCCGCTCGACGTCGTCCGCGACGACGACGGCGCCGTCACGGCGTCCCGGGGGGACGTCCTCGTCGGCCGGGCGGCGCCCGCCGCCGAGGCCCCCGGCCCCGTCGAGCCGGTCGACGCGGCGACCGCCCGCGACGCCGAGACCCGCTACTCCGGACTGACGTCGCACCCGTTCCCGTCCTGCTTCTCCTGCGGCACCGACCGCGCTCCCGGCGACGGGCTGCGCATCTTCCCCGGCCGCGTCGCCGAGGACGCCGGGGGCCGGGTGCGCGTCGCCGCGACCTGGACCCCCGGCACCGACGTCGACCTGCCCACCACCTGGGCCGCGCTCGACTGCGTCGGCGGCTGGGCCGGCGACCTCGAGGAACGACTGATGGTGCTCGGCTCGATGAGCGCCGACGTCCTCGACCTGCCCCGTGCCGGCGAGGCGCACGTCGTCGTGGGCGGGGCGCGCGGCACCGACGGGCGCAAGACGTTCACCGCCTCCTCGCTGTACGCCGGGGACGGTCGCCTGCTCGCGACCGCGGCGCACGTCTGGTTCGCGGTCGACCCGAAGGACTTCGCGTGAGCACCCCCGCCGACACCCCGGCCGACACCCGGGCACCCTGGTGGCGCGACGCCGTCATCTACCAGGTCTACGTCCGCAGCTTCGCCTCGTCCGGCACCCGCGCGGGCGGGCCCGGCATCGGCGACCTGCCCGGCATCACCAGCCGGCTGCCGTACCTCCGCGACCTCGGCGTGGACGCCGTCTGGATCACGCCGTTCTACCGCTCACCGCAGCACGACCACGGCTACGACGTCGCCGACTACCTCGACGTCGACCCGCTGTTCGGCAGCCTCGCGGACGCCGACGACCTGGTCGCGCGCGCCCACGACCTCGGCATCAGGGTCATCGTCGACCTGGTGCCGAACCACACCTCCGACGAGCACGCCTGGTTCCGGGCCGCCCTGGCCGCCGCACCCGGCAGCCCCGAGCGGGCCCGCTACCTGTTCCGCGAGGGCCGCGGGCTCGACGGCGGCGAGCCGCCCAACAACTGGCAGTCCGTCTTCGGCGGGCCGGCCTGGACCCGGGTCCCCGACGGTCCCGACGGCCGCTCCCAGTGGTACCTCCACCTCTTCGACACCAGCCAGCCCGACCTCGACTGGCGCAACCCCGAGATCGGCGACATGTTCGAGTCGGTGCTCCGGTTCTGGCTCGACCGCGGCGCCGACGGGTTCCGTGTCGACGTCGCGCACGGCCTGCTCAAGGAGGAGAGCCTGCGCGACCAGGTGCTGCCGGAGGGCACCGAGGGCCGCGACCCCAACCAGGTCCGCGAGGAGGCAATGGTCGCCCGCACCGACTTCGACGAGCCGATGTGGGACCAGCCCGAGGTGCACGACGTGTACCGGCGCTGGCGCCGGGTGCTCGACGAGTACGACGGCGACCGGATGGACGTCGCCGAGGCGTGGGCCAAGTCCCTCGAGGCCGGCGCGCTGTACGTCCGGCCCGACGAGATGAACCAGTCGTTCAACTTCCTGTGGCTGCTCGCCGACTGGTCGGCGCAGCAGTTCGCCGACGTCGTCACCGGCACCTTCGCGGCGCTCGACCCGGTCGGCGCGACACCCACCTGGGTGCTGAGCAACCACGACGTCGTCCGCCACGTCACCCGCTACGGCGGGGGTGCGCGCGGCCTGGCCCGGGCCCGCGCGGCGACGCTCACGATGCTGGCTCTGCCCGGGTCGTCGTACCTCTACCAGGGCGAGGAGCTCGGCCTCGAGCAGGTGGACGTCGCCCCGCAGGACCGGCAGGACCCGTCCTGGTTCCGGACCGGCGAGGTCGGGCGCGACGGCTGCCGGGTGCCGATGCCGTGGTCGGGCGACACCGCGCCGTTCGGCTTCTCCCCCGACGGCTCCGACCAGCCGTGGATCCCCCAGCCCGCCGCGTGGGCGGCCCTGACCGTCGAGGCGCAGGCCGGCGACCCCGACTCGACCCTGGAGCTCTACCGGGCGGCGCTGGCCGCCCGGCGGACCCTGCCCGGCGACCGCGACGTCGACGTCCGGGTCGAGGGCGAGGTCCTGCTCGTCGAGCGCGGCGACGTGACGATCGCGCTCAACTGCGGGACCGACGCGGTCGCGCTGCCGGACGGCGACCTCCTGCTGGCCAGCGGTCCCTTCGGCGGGGTGCTGCCGGCCGACACCGCGGTGTGGGTCAGGCGTCGATCGTCGCGTTGAGCGCGGTGTTGTAGCGGCTCAGCTCGCCCACGAAGGCCGCGAGCTCCTCGTCGCTCCACTCGGCGAGGCGCTCGCTGAGCCCCTTCTGCCGGTGGGCGACGACGTCGGCGAGCCGGGTGCGGGCCTCGTCGGTGACCGTGAGCAGGGTCGCCCGGGCGTCGGCGGGGTCCTTCTCGTCGGCGAGCAGGCCGAGCGAGATCAGGTGCTTCACGTGCCGGCTGACGGCGCCCTTGTCGAGGTCGAACTGCTCGGAGATCGCCGAGGCCCGGACCGGGCCCTCGCGCTCCACCGACGTCAGGATGAGGTACGACGCCGGCTGGAGCTCGTCGTGGACGGCACGGGCCCGCACCCCGATCACCCGGCGGACGCGCCGGATCAGGACGCCGACCTCGGACTCGAGGTCGCGCAACGTGTCCTCCCGGGCCGTCATCGGACCTGGTCGGCCGGGACCGGGACGGTCGCGCCGGGCTCGGTGCCCGCGACGTCCTTGCTCGCGGCGTCACCGACGGTGGTCCGCAGCGGGACCTCCTTGATGAACAGGACACAGACCAGGGCCACGGCCGCGAACGGCACCGAGATCAGGAAGATGTGGCCGATCGCCGAGCCGAAGGCGTGCTCGTACAGGTCACGGAACGGCGCCGGCAGGGTGGCCAGGTCGGGGATGGCGCTGGTCTGGTGCTCCTGCGCGGGCAGCTGGACGCCCTGGCGGGCGAGCTCGGTGGCGCCGTCGGTGACCTCCCGGGTCACCTGGTGCGACAGGACCGCGCCGAGGACCGACACGCCGATCGAGCCGCCGAGCGAGCGGAAGAACGCGACGACCGAGCTGGCCGCCCCCATGTCGGCCTGGCTGGTGTTGTTCTGGACGGCGAGGACGAGGTTCTGCATCGTGGCTCCGAGGCCGACGCCGACCAGGGCCATGTAGAGCCCGACCACGACGAGGTCGGTGTCGGCGTCGATCGACCCGAGCAGGGCGAAGCCGGCGACGACGAGCACGAGACCGCCGACCAGCCAGCGCTTCCAGACGCCGGTGTTGCTGATGATCCGGCCCGAGATGATGCTCGAGACCAGCAGGCCGCCGACCATCGCGACCGACATCAGGCCGGCCTCGGTCGGGCTCATGCCGCGGGCGAGCTGGAAGTACTGGCTCAGGTAGACGGTGGCGCCGAACATCGCGACACCGATCATCACCGAGGCGGCGGTGGCCAGCGCGGTGGTGCGGTCGCGGAACAGGCGCAGCGGGATGACCGGCTCGGCGGCGACCCGGCCCTCGACGTAGAGGGCGGCGCCGATGACGAGCAGGCCGCCGACGACGAGCAGGACGCTGGTGGTGGAGACCCAGTCGAACGACGACCCGGCCAGCGAGACCCAGATGAGCAGCAGGCTCACGCCGCCGACGATGAGGGTGGCGCCGAGGTAGTCGATCTGGACGTCGTCGCGCTTGACGACCGGCAGGTGCAGGCGGCGCTGCAGCACGAAGAACGCGGCGACCGCGAACGGCAGCCCGACGAAGAAGCAGCCGCGCCAGCCCAGCGGGCTGTCGACGACCAGGCCGCCGATGAGCGGGCCGCTGACCGTCGCGGTGGCGAAGACGGCGCCGATGTAGCCGGAGTACCGGCCGCGCTCGCGCGGGGAGACCATCGAGGCGATCACGACCTGCACCAGCGCGGTGAGGCCGCCGACCCCGAGGCCCTGGATCACGCGGCCGCCGATCAGGACGCCCATGCTCGGCGCGAACGCCGCCACGAGGGACCCGGCGGTGTAGATGACCAGCGCGCTCTGGACCAGCAGCTTCTTGCTGAACAGGTCGGCGAGCTTGCCCCAGATCGGGGTGGTCGCCGTCATCGCCAGCAGCGTGGCGACGACGACCCAGGTGTAGCCGGACTGCGACCCGTCGAGGTCGGTCACGATCCGCGGCAGCGCGTTGGTCACGACGGTGCTGGAGAGCATCGCCACGAACATCGCGAGCAGCAGCCCGCTCAGCGCCTCCATGATCTCGCGGTGCGTCATCTGCACCGGCTCCGCGGCTGGTGCCACGCTCTTCGTGCTCTCGGTGTTGCTCACGTCGGTCGACTCCATACGGACTAGAAGGTTGTCTATGACAACTGTATTCCTAGATCGTTGCCATCGACAACCAACGTGACCCGGGTCTCACGCACCGCGGCCCGAAAAGCGGACGACCCGCAGGCGTGGCCTCCGTGAGGAGGCCGCCCCCGGGGACATGGTCCGGGTTCGCCTGCGGGTCGGGTGACTGCGGTGGATTGACCAGCAGCCTCGTCGGGTTGTCTGGTCCGACGCGTTGCTGGGCTGCTAGTGCGCAGCCACCTCACTTGTCCTATGAGAATGCATTGTGTAGGACCACCTCCCTTCCGTGTACGACGAGCGTAGGTCGCCGCGCCACGGCACTCAAGAGGTTTTGCCTGCCGACCGGGTGCGGGCCCGGCCCCGGCCCTCACTCCTGGACGGCGGCCGCGAACTGCGACTGGTACAGCCGGGCGTAGGCACCCTCGGTGGCGAGGAGCTCGGCGTGGGTGCCTTGCTCCACGATGGCGCCGTCCTCCATCACCAGGATGAGGTCGGCGTCGCGGATCGTGGAGAGCCGGTGGGCGATGACGAACGACGTCCGGTCGCTGCGCAGCGCGGCCATCGCCTGCTGCACGAGCACCTCGGTGCGGGTGTCGACCGAGCTCGTGGCCTCGTCGAGGATGAGCAGCGCGGGGTCGGTCAGGAAGGCGCGGGCGATCGTGACGAGCTGCCGCTCACCGGCCGAGAGGTTCGACCCCTCCTCGTCGACCACCGTGTCGTAGCCCTCGGGCAGCGAGTGCACGAACCGGTCGACGAACGTCGCCCGCGCGGCCGCGAGCACCTCCTCCTCGGTCGCCCCGGGGCGCCCGTAGGCGATGTTGTCGCGGATCGTGCCCTCGAAGAGCCAGGTGTCCTGGAGCACCATGCCGATCCGGCCGCGGAGCGCGGCGCGCGGCAGCGCGGTCACGTCGACGCCGTCGATGGTGATCCGGCCGCCGTCGATCTCGTAGAAGCGCATGACGAGGTTGACCAGCGTCGTCTTGCCGGCCCCGGTCGGCCCGACGATCGCGACGGTCTGGCCGGGACGCGCGACCAGCGACAGGTCCGTGATGAGCGGACGGTCGGCGTCGTAGGCGAACGAGACGTGCTCGAAGGCGACCTCGCCGCGGGTGACGGCACCGGTGCCCGGGACGTCGGCGTCGGGGACCTCCTCGTCGGCGTCCAGCAGCTCGAAGACGCGCTCGGCCGACGCGACGCCCGACTGCAACAGGTTGGCCATCGAGGCCACCTGCGTCAGCGGCTGGGTGAACTGGCGCGTGTACTGCACGAACGCCTGCACCTCGCCCAGCGTCAGGGAGCCGCTGGCCACGCGCAGCGCGCCGATGACGGCGACCACGACGTAGTTGAGGTTCCCGATGAACATCATCGACGGCATGATCAGCCCGCTGACGAACTGCGCCCGGAAGCTGACGTCGTAGAGCTCGTCGTTCTGGCGGGCGAACTCGGTCTCGACCTCGTGCTGACGGCCGAACACCTTGACCAGCGAGTGACCGCTGAAGGTCTCCTCGATGTGGGCGTTCAGCGTGCCGGTCCGGCGCCACTGGGCGACGAACTGGCCCTGCGAGCGCTTCATGATCGCGCGGGTCACCAGCAGTGACAGCGGCACGCTGACCAGCGCGACGAGCGCGAGCAGCGGCGAGATCCACAGCATCATCGCCAGCACCGCGACGACGGTGGTCAGCGAGGTCAGCAGCTGGCTCATCGTCTGCTGCAGGGTGGTGGAGATGTTGTCGATGTCGTTGGTCACCCTGGACAGCAGCTCGCCCCGGGGGGACCGGTCGAAGTACCCGAGCGGGAGCCGGTTGATCTTCTCCTCGACGTCCTGGCGCATCCGGCGCACGGTGCGCTGGACGACGCCGTTGAGCACGTAGCCACCGAGCCAGCCGATCAGCGCGGCGACGACGTACAGGGCGAGGACCCAGAGCAGCACCTGCCCCACGGCGCCGAAGTCGACCCCCTCGCCGGCCACCACGCCCTGGCCGCGGACGGCGTCCGGCAGCTCGGAGTCGGGGGTGCCAGCGGGGTACTGCCGGCCGATGAAGCCGTTGAAGACGAGGTCGGTGGCGTGGCCGAGGATCCGCGGCCCGACCGCCATCAGCATGACGGAGGCGACCGTCAGGACCGCCACCAGCAGCGTGGGCCACCGGTCGGGGGCCAGGCGGGCCATCATCCGCTTGGCCGACGGACCGAAGTCCATGGCCTTCTGGCCGACCATGCCGCCACCCATCGGGCCGCGGCCGGGTCCGCCCGCGGGCGCCTCGATGCGCTCGGTGGCCTTGAACTCCTGGGCCTTGCCCCGGGACTGCTCGCTCATCGGGCACCCACCTCCTCGGCGGACAGCTGGGACGCGACGATCTCCTGGTAGGTGCCGCACCCGACGAGCAGCTCGTCGTGGGTGCCGCGGCCGACGACGCGGCCGTCCTCGAGCACGAGGATCTCGTCGGCGTCGCGGATGGTGGAGACGCGCTGGGCGACCACGACGACGGTCGCCTCGGTGGTCACCGGGGCGAGCGCGGCGCGGAGCCGGGCGTCGGTAGCCAGGTCGAGGGCCGAGAACGAGTCGTCGAACAGGTAGATGCCCGGTCGCCGTACGACGGCGCGGGCGATGGCCAGGCGCTGCCGCTGGCCGCCGGAGAAGTTGGTGCCGCCCTGGGCGACCGGGGAGTCGAGCCCCTCGGGCATCGCCGCCACGAAGTCGCGCGCCTGCGCGACCTCGAGCGCGGCCCAGATCTCCTCGTCGGAGGCGTCCGCCCTGCCGTGACGGAGGTTGGAGCGCACCGTGCCGGAGAACAGGTAGCCGCGCTGCGGCACCAGGCCGATCTGGTCCCACAGCAGCGCCGGGTCGAGGTCGCGGACGTCGACGCCGGCGACCCGGACCGTCCCGGACGTCGCGTCGAACAGCCGCGGCACCAGGTTGACCAGCGTCGTCTTGCCGGCCCCGGTGGAGCCGATGACGGCGACCGTCTGGCCGGGCCGCGCGCTCAGCGAGACGTCCGCGAGCACCGGCTCGTCGGCGCCCGGGTAGGCGAAGGTGACGGCGTCCAGCTCGAGCTCGCCACGGCGCGCGGGGTCCGGGGCCACCGGCTCGGTGGCCACCACGACGGAGGTGTCGGTGTCGAGGACCTCCACGATCCGGTCGGCGCAGACCGCCGAGCGCGGGACCTGCATGAGCATGAACGTCGCCATCATGATCGACATCAGGATCTGCATCAGGTAGCTCAGGAACGCCGTGAGCGCGCCGACGCCCATCTGGCCGTCGTCGACGCGGTGCCCGCCGAACCAGATGACGGCCACGCTCGCGACGTTCACGATCAGCATCACCAGCGGGAACATCGTGGCCAGCCAGCGGCCGGCGCGGACCGCGACCGCGGTGAGGTCGTCGTTGGCGCGGCCGAAGCGCTCGGCCTCGTACGGCTCGCGGACGAACGCCCGGACGACGCGGATGCCGGTGATCTGCTCGCGCAGGACCCGGTTGACCTCGTCGATGCGGCCCTGCATCAGCCGGAAGCTCGGCACCATCCGCGAGATCACGAAGCCGACCGCCACGAACAGGGCGGGCACGACGACCGCGAGGATCCAGCCGAGGCCGGCGTCCTCGCGCAGCGCCATGACGACCCCGCCGACCATCATGATCGGTGAGGACGCCGCGATCAGGCAGGCCATCAGCACGAGCATCTGCACCTGTGTGACGTCGTTGGTGCCCCGGGTGATCAGCGACGGCGCCCCGAAGTGCTGCAGCTCCCGGGTCGAGAAGGTCCCGACCCGCGCGAAGAGGTCCGCGCGCAGGTCGCGGCCGAACGCCATGGCGGTGCGGGCGCCGTACCAGGCGGCGCCGACCGAGCCGACGATCTGCACGAGCGAGACCGCGAGCATCATGGCGCCGAGGCGCAGGATGGTGCCGGTGTCGCCGACGGCGATGCCCTCGTCGATGATCCGGGCGTTGAGGCTCGGCAGGTAGAGCATGGCCAGCACGCTGAGGAGCTGGAGGACGACGACCGCCGCCACCCAGCTGCGGTAGGCGCCGAGGCGGTCGCGGAGCAGACGGATCAGCATGCGGGTGACCTCCTGAGGCCGTGGAGGACGGTGTCGACGATCTGCTCGGGTGTGAGCAGCCGGCCGTCGGCGATGAGCTCGTGGCTGCCGGCGAAGGTGAGCAGCCGCAGGACGTGGGCGACGTGGGCGACCGGCTCGGTGAACTCCTCGCCGTCGCCGACGACGCCGACGATGAGCTCCTCGAGCCGGGCCCGCCAGGCCTCGTGCTCGGCGGAGTCGTGGTGCGGCGGGCCGACCAGGCCGACCTGGCGCATCAGCGAGAAGGTCGCGCGGAAGCGCTGCTGGAAGATCGAGACCAGGAGGAGCAGCCGGTCACGCACCGGCAGCTCGGCGTCGATCCCCTCGATCCGCGCCACCAGGTCGCCCGGCTCGAAGGCCCGCGCGATCGCGGCGTCGACGAGCTCGTCCTTCGAGTCGACGACCCGGAAGATCGTCCCCTCGGCGACGCCCGCCGCCTCGGCGATCTGGCGCGTCGTCACGCCGCGCCCGTGCTCGCGCAGCAGCCGCAGCGTCACGTCGACCAGCACCTCACGCCTCTCGTCCGGCGCCATCGCCCTCGCTCGTGCCCTCACCCCCTCAGCCTAAATGAGTGAGCACTCACTCATCAACCGGGTTGGTGTGTTGGCCCCGGCTGCGGTAGTCCCGGCCGTTTGGGCCCCAGATCACGCCCGTCGAGGGCCCGAACAGCCGGGACTATCCCCCCGGGCGCACCCTGTGGAGGACGAGTTCGGGACCGGCCGAAGTCGTGCACGCTGGGGTCGTGCCCGAGTACGACGACCACCCCGTGTCGCGGCGTGGGCTGACGCGTCCGTCGCGGGTGAGCCGGACCGGTGGGCAACCCACGCCGAAGGAGGCCCGCGGACCGTCCTGGCGGCGGACGAGCCGTGGCTTCTACCTGCCGTCGGACGTCGACGACGCGCGACCCGAGCAGCGGATCCTGAACGCGTCCACGGCACAGCGCAACGGCGTGGCGATCACGGGATGGGCCGCTCTGCGGTGGCGTGGCGGGCGCTGGTTCGACGGGGTGACGGCGGCGGGTGCGCGGCGGCCGGTCACCGTGCTGATCGGCACCCGGGACATCGACGCCCAACCTCGTCACGGCATCGCGGTCTGCGGCGAGAGCGTCGGCCCGTCGATGTACGACGTCGTCGACGGCGTCGCCGTCACGCTGCCGACCTGGGCGGTGTCGTTCGAGATGCGGTACGCCCGGTCCGAGCACGAGGCGGCCAAGGTCCTCAGCCTGGCGGCGTACGACGACCTCGTCTCGATCGCGGAGGTGCGCGCCTTCTTCTCCGGCCAGCGAGGCTGGACCGGCATCCCCCAGGCCCGCAAGGCCCTGACGTGGGCCGAGGAGAACGCCTGGTCGCCGGGCGAGCTCGACCTGGGGATCCACCTCTACGTCGAGCTGCACCACGAGCGACCTCTCTTCAACCGACCCGTCTTCGACCTCGCCGAGCGCCACCTGTTCACTCCCGACCTCATCGACCCCGTCGCCGGCGTCGTGTTCGAGCACAACGGCCCCACCCACCGCGAGAGCACCGCCTACGGCAACGACCTCCACCGCTGGGGTCTGTACGCCGAGCACGGGCTCGAGGCGGTCGCGTCGAGCAGCGCCGACCTGCGCGACTGCCGGCGGCTCGACGAGCGGGTCCGGACGGCGTACCGGCGGGCCGCCCGGCGGGCACGCTCGGACCGGTCGTGGACCGTCGAGCCACCCGCCGGTTGGACACCCACCCACACCGTCGACCTACGCCGCGCGCTCACCCCGCGGCAGCGGGCCCGCCTGCTGCGCTACCGCGCCGCGTGAGGGCCGCCTGCGTGCGGTAGTCCCGGTCGTTTGGGCCCCGGACCCTACGATCCAGGGGCCCAAACGGCCGGGACTACCGCAGTCAGGGGGCCAGCCGCTCCGTCGTCCACACGTCGGCGCCGACGCCGGCGCCGGAGTCGGGGGCGGACGAGCGGCGGTAGACGAGGCGGTCGTGCATCCGGCCCGGACGGCCCTGCCAGAACTCGACGACCTCGGGGCGCACCAGGTAGCCACCCCACTCCTGCGGCACCGGCACCGCGTCGTCCGGGACGTCGGCGAAGCGCGCCTCGACCTCGTCGTAGGACGCCGCCAGCTCCTCCCGCCCGGTGACGACGCGCGACTGGTGCGACGCCCAGGCGCCGAGCTGCGACCCGCGCGGGCGGACGGCGAAGTACGCCGCCACGTCGGCCGGCGGCAGCGGCGTCGCGACCCCCTCGACGCGGACCTGCCGCTCGAGCGGGTGCCAGGGGAAGAGCAGCGCGCAGCGCGGCTCGGCCGCGAGGTCCTCGCCCTTGCGGGAGGCGGTGTTGGTGAAGAAGCGGAAGCCGTCGTCGTCGTAGCCCTTGAGCAGCACGAACCGCGACGACGGCTGGCCGGAGGGCGCCACGGTGGCCACCACCATCGCGTTCGGCTCGTGGATGCCGGAGTCGCGCGCCTCGGCGAACCAGCGTCCGAACATCGTCACCGGGTCGGGCGCGAGGTCGGCCTCGACCAGGCCGCCCGCGGCGTACTCGTGGCGGAGGGCGCGGATGTCGTCTGCGGAGGCGTCGGCCATGCTCCGACGGTAGTGCGGCAGAATGCGTCGGCGGACCACCCCACCCGTGGTCCCCCGTCGCGAAGGAGCGAGCATGACCGAGGTACACCACGGACTCGAGGGTGTCGTCGCCTTCGAGACGGAGATCGCGGAGCCCGACAAGGAGGGCTCGGCGCTGCGCTACCGCGGCGTCGACATCGAGGACATCGTCGGTCGGGTCCCGTTCGAGAACGTCTGGGGCCTGCTGATCGACGGCGCCTACACCCCCGGCCTCGCTCCGGCGGAGCCCTACAACCTCCCGGTGCACACCGGCGACGTCCGCGTCGACGTCCAGGCCGCGGTCGCGATGCTCGCCCCGGCGTTCGGCTTCGGCCAGACCTACGACATCAGCGACGAGCAGGCGCGCGAGGACATCGGCCGGCTCGCCGTGATGGTCCTCTCCTACGCCGCCCAGTCGGCGCGTGGCCTCACGCAGGCCGTCGTCCCGCAGAAGGTCGTCGACGAGGGCGCCACGCTCGCGGAGAAGTTCCTCATCCGCTGGAAGGGCGAGGCCGACCCGCAGCACGCCCACGCGATCGACGCCTACTGGAGCTCGGCGGCCGAGCACGGCATGAACGCCTCCACCTTCACCGCGCGCGTCATCACCTCCACCGGCGCCGACGTCGCCGCCGCCTTCTCCGGCGCGATCGGCGCGATGAGCGGCCCGCTGCACGGCGGCGCCCCGGCCCGGGTGCTGACCATGATCGAGGAGGTCGAGAAGTCCGGCGACGCCACCGCCTACGTCAAGGGCCTGCTCGACTCCGGTGAGCGGCTGATGGGCTTCGGCCACCGCGTCTACCGCGCCGAGGACCCGCGTGCCCGCGTGCTCCGTCGGACGGCGAAGGAGCTCGACGCCCCGCGCTACGCCGTCGCCGAGGCGCTCGAGCAGGCCGCGCTGAAGGAGCTGCGCGAGCGTCGTCCCGACCGCGTCCTGGAGACGAACGTGGAGTTCTGGGCCGCGATCGTCCTCGACTTCGCCGAGGTCCCGGCGCACATGTTCACCTCGATGTTCACCTGCGCCCGCACCGGCGGCTGGTCGGCACACATCCTCGAGCAGAAGCGCACGGGCCGCCTGATCCGCCCCTCCGCCGTCTACACCGGCCCCGCCGCCCGCCAGGCCGACGAGGTCGACGGCTGGAACGCCGAGTGGGCCGGCTGACCCGCCCGCGCCTGCGCACCGCGCGCATCGAGCTCGAGCCGCTGACGCTCGAGCACACCGACCTGCTGGTCGAGCTCGACTCCGACCCCGAGGTGCTGCGTCACGTCTGGGGGCGGGCACTGAGCCGCGAGGAGGTCGTCGACACCTGGATGGCGAGGCGGACCCGTCCGGACGCCGACGCGCGCGGGCTGGGCTACTGGGTCGGCCACGACGGAGGTCGCTTCCTCGGGTGGTGGTGCCTCGGGATCGACGACGACCCGACGACCGCCGAGCTCGGCTACCGGCTGCGCCGCGAGGCCTGGAACCAGGGCTACGCCACCGAGGGGTCGCGGGCCCTGCTCGCGCACGCCTTCGACACCGTCGGCCTGTCGACGGTGTGGGCCGAGACCATGGCCGTCAACGCCGGTTCCCGCCGGGTGCTGGAGAAGCTCGGCCTCGCCCACGTGGGCACCGAGGTGCGCCGGTGGGACGACCCGCTGCCGGGCTGGGAGCAGGGCGAGGTGCGCCACGAGATCCGCGCCGACGACTGGCGTGCGAGTAACGACGTCTGAGCCCGGCCGGTCGGCCGGGGACGGCCGGGGACGGCCAAGCGGTCAGCGCCGGGTGCGGGCCAGGTAGGCCTCGCCGCGCGGCGAGATCGAGTAGCCGACCGCGTGGCTGATCGTCAGGCCGAGGTTCTTCAGCTTGCGGACGTCGATCTTGAACGGTGCCGTCTCGCGGCCCACGGACGCCGCGAGATCGGGCGCCCGGACCTCCGGACGCTCGAGGATCATCCGCAGGTAGGCGAGCGTCCAGGCGCCGTGCGCGGCCGCCCGGTCGAGCCGCTCGAGCCGCCGGTCGAGCTCGGCGACGTCGTCGTCGGTGAGGTCGACACTCTCGCGCAGCGCGATCCGCGGGTCCTCCCCCGCCCACGCCAGTCGCACCCGGTACGTCGGCAGCGACTCGTCGCCGGCCAGCCGGGCGCGGAGCCGGTCGGCGTCGGGCCACCCGGCCGCCACCGCGTCGGCGTCGCTGATCGCCGCGGGGTCGACGACGGCGACGTCCTCGACCCGCACCAGACCGGCGACGGTGGTGAAGACCCGGCCGGGCTCGACGTCCTGCCTGCGCCACCGGCGGTAGGCGAGCGACACGGAGCCGTCGCGGACGCCGTGCGCGACCTTCACCGGGAGGAGCACCGCAGGTCCTTGCCGAAGCAGCGGCTCAACGGCGAGTCGCGGTAGTGACCGAACCCGGGCACCCGGGTGTAGCCCGAGGACTCGTACAGGGCGATGGCCTCGGGCTGGGCGATGCCGGTCTCCAGCACCAGCGCCTCGGCCCCGGCCTCGGCCGCGGTGGCCTCCAGGTGCGCCAGGACGAGGCGCGCCAGGCCACGCCCGCGGGCCGCCTCGACGACGTACATGCGCTTGACCTCGGCGGTCCGCGCCGTGTCGAAGACGACGACCTGGCTGCGACGCCAGGCGCCGGTGGCGACCGGGCGGCCGCCGTCGGCGTCGTCGTAGGCGACGAAGAACGACCCGGTCGGCGGCACGAACATCAGCGGGTCGAGCGGGGTGTCGTCGGGGCTGCCGTAGCGGCGGACGTACTCCTGCTGCACCTCGGCGACCAGCCGGACGGCGTCGGGGTCGCCGTAGTCGACGCGGGCGATGCGCAGGGCGGCGGTCTCAGCCACGTGCCGACCTCTCTCTCGGGCGGGGGACGCTGACAGGATAGGGAGCGTGACCGACGCCCTCCGGATCCCCTCCGACCTGCTGCCCGCCGACGGCCGGTTCGGCGCCGGCCCGTCGAAGATCCAGCCCGCGCACCTCGACGCCCTCGCCGCCACCGGCGCCTCGCTGATGGGCACCTCGCACCGTCAGGCGCCCGTGCGCGACCTGGTCGGCCGGGTGCGCGAGGGCGTCTCGGCGCTGTTCTCGCTGCCCGAGGGCTACGAGGTCGTCCTCGGCAACGGCGGCGCGACGGCGTTCTGGGACGTCGCGACCCACGGGCTCGTGCAGCGGCGCAGCCAGCACCTGGTCTTCGGCGAGTTCTCCTCCAAGTTCGCCGCCGCGGTGCAGGCGGCGCCGTGGCTCGACGAGCCGTCGGTGCTCGCCGCCGACCCGGGCTCGCGCCCGGTCGCGGTCGCCGAGGACGGCGTCGACGTCTACGCCTGGGCGCACAACGAGACGTCCACCGCCGTGATGGCTCCCGTGGTCCGGCCGGCGGGCACGAGCGCCGACGGTCCGGACGGGGCGCTGGTGCTGGTCGACGCGACGTCGGGAGCCGGCGGGCTGCCGGTCGACGTCGCCGAGTGCGACGTCTACTACTTCGCCCCGCAGAAGTCGTTCGCGTCCGACGGCGGCCTCTGGCTGGCCCTGATGTCGCCGGCGGCGCTCGACCGCGCGGCGTCGATCGCGACGAGCGGGCGTCACGTGCCGGCGTTCTTCGACCTGCCGACGGCGATCGAGAACTCCGTGAAGAACCAGACCTACAACACGCCGTCGGTGGCCACCCTCTTCCTGATGGCCGAGCAGCTCGACTGGATGCACGCCCACGGTGGCCTGGCCGGCATGGTCGAGCGGACGACGGCGTCCTCCGACGCCCTCTACGGCTGGGCCGAGGCGTCGCCGCACGCCCACCCCTACGTCGCCGACCCCGCGCACCGCTCGCTGGTCATCGGCACCATCAACTTCGACGAGTCCGTGGACGCCGCCGCCGTGGCGGCGGTCCTGCGCGCCAACGGCGTCGTCGACACCGAGCCCTACCGCAAGCTCGGCCAGAACCAGCTGCGCATCGCCATGTACCCCGCCGTCGACCCCGCCGACGTCCGGGCCCTCACCCGCTCCATCGACTGGGTCGTGGAGCACCTGTCCTGACCGCCCCCGCTCGGTAGTCCCGGCCGTTTGGGCCCCAGGACGCGCCGATCGAGGGCCCGAACGGCCGGGACTACCGCAGCAGCGCCGCCTCGACCAGGTCGGCCGTCGCGCCGTCGAAGGCGACCAGGCGGGCCTCGGTGACGGCGGTGGGGGTCGAGCGGAGGGTGTCGATCGCGGCCGCGACGGCGTCGTCCCTCGGCCAGCCGTAGACGCCGGCGGAGACGAGCGGGAAGGCGACGGTGCGGGCGCCGAGCTCGTCGGCGACGGCGAGGGCACGCGCGTAGCAGGAGACGAGCAGGGTCCGGTCGGTCTCGCCGGCCCGGTGGTTGGGGCCGACGACGTGGATCACCCAGCGCGCCGGCATCTCCCCGGCCGTCGTCCAGCCGGCGTCGCCGGTGGCGAGGCCGTCGGGGAACCGCCGGCGGCAGTCCTCGAGCACGGCCGGGCCGCCGGCGCGGTGGATCGCGCCGTCGACGCCGCCCCCGCCGCGCATCGCCCGGTTGGCGGCGTTCACGACGGCGTCGACGTCCTGCGCGGTGATGTCGCCCCGGACGACCGTGACCCGGGCGTACGACGGGCCGCTCACGACGCGACCTCCTTGATGAGCTTGAGCGTGGCCCGCTCCAGCGCCGCCTGCCGGACGTCGGGGGTGTCGAAGCGACGCCGCGTGGTGCGCTCGATCGTCAGGCCGCGCCCGTAGGCCTCGATCACCCGCGGGTCGACGTACGACGAGCGGGCCAGGGTCGGGGTGTTGCCGAGGAACTCCGACACCTCGCGCATCGCACCGGCCACCGCCCGCTTGCGCGAGGCCGCGGTCTGCCCCGGCTCCGGCGACTCGGCGAGAGCCGCGGCGGCGAGCACCGTGGCGTGCCAGGTGCGGAAGTCCTTCGCGGTCGCCTCGAGACCGGTCGTCTCGCGCACGTAGGTGTTGACGAGGTCGGGGATGATCGAGCGCCACGAGCGCCCGTCCCGGTAGGCCATCAGGCCGGGGTCGTCCTTGGCGCGCCGGCGGCGCATGATCTCGATCGCCTCCACGACGGTCTCGTCGTCGATCTCGATGCGGTGGTCGACGCCCGACTTGCCGGTGAAGGTGAAGACCAGCCGGTCCTGGTGCCGCTTGACGTGGCGCCGCTCGAGCGTGGTCAGCCCGAAGGAGCCGTGGGTGTCGGCGTAGACGTCGTTGCCGATCCGGAAGTAGCCGAGGTCGAGCAGCCGCACGGCCGCCGCGCACGCCCGCTCGAGCGGCATGCCGTCGCGGCCGAGGTCGGCGAGCACCCGCTCGCGCGCCTTGACCAGTCCCTTGCCGAACAGCAGCATCCGCTCGAACTTCTCGGCGTCGCGCCGGGTCCGCCACTCCGGGTGGTAGAGGTACTGGCGCCGCCCGGCGTCGTCGGTGCCGACGGCCTGCAGGTGCCCGTGGGCGTGCGGCGTGACCCAGACGTCCTTCCAGGCGGGCGGGATCACCAGGTCGCGCACCCGCTGGGCGTCCTCGGGCGTCAGCCGCTCGCCGTGCTGGTCGAGGTAGACGAACCCCTGGCCGGCGCGGCGTCGTGTCCAGCCGACCTGGTCGGGCGACGTCCGTCTCAAGCGCACCACGCGGCCACCCTAGGTACGGCGGCGCGGCGCCGTCCTCACCCGAGCGGGCTGGGGCTAGGGACGCATCGCCCGGACCAGCCACCGCGGCAGCCGCACGCGGAGCAGGGGTGCCCGCAGGCCCTCGCTGCTGAGGTAGACCCGGCCGTCCCTGCCGACCGCGATCCCCTCGCCCTGACGCTGGGCGGGCAGGGCGAACCGGCCGAGCAGCCGGCGTCCGGGCCAGGTGTAGACGGCGGCGTCCTCGTAGCCGCGGACGACGACGTGGCTCCCGCTGGGGAAGAACGCGCCGTCGGTGGCCAGGGCGGGTGCGGCGCCGACGTCGACCAGCCGGTTCGGGCGGTCGCTGCGCAGCGTGCGCCGCGCCAGCAGGAACCGGCCACCGCCGGCCTCCTTGGTGACCAGGACCAGCCGACCGGTCCGGGGGCCGACCATCATCGTCTCGACGTCGACCGGCCCGTCGGGGAGCCGGAGGACGTAGCGGCGCGGCCGGACGCGCCGTTCGCCCGCGCCGAAGGGCACCTGCACGACCGTGAGGTCGGAGCGGGCCACGACGTTGCCACCGACGTCGCCGACCCACACGCGCCCGCGGCCCGCCGGGGCGAGCGCCTCGACGTCCACCGGACGCCGTCGCCACGACGTCACCCCGACGGTCGCGCCGTCGCGGCCGACGGTGAAGACCCGGCCGCCGTCGCCGGAGTCGTTGACCGTCACGAAGGTGTTGCGCCGGGCGACGAGCCCGCTGGACTCGGTGATCGCCGGGTCCTGGAGGACGGCGACCTCGCGGGCCGCCGGGGCCCTGCTGCCGGTCACGGCGGCGTCGCCCGCGGGGACGGCGACGGCGGCTCCGCCCAGGACCAGCGCCAGCAGCGGGACCAGTGCTCGTGTCGTCATCCGCCCACGCTACGCCCGGGGGCCGGGGCGCGGTCGCAACGACCGGACCAGCGCGGCGACAGCCACGAGGCCGACGACCCCGCCGAGCGCCCAGGGCCAGGCGGACCGCCCGTCGGCGCCCGCGTCGTCGACCTCCCCGGCCTCCCCGGCACCGGCACCGGCACTGGTCCCGGCGTCGGGCTGCTGCCCCGCGCCCGGCGTCGCGGAGGCCGACGGCGCGGGCGAGTCCGGGTCGGGGTCGACCGGGGGCGGCGCCACCGCGCGGGCGAGGCTGCGCGGGAGCGAGACCCGCAGCACCTCCGAGCGCGTCCCCTCGGAGCTGACGAACACCGCGCCGTCCTCGTCGACGGCGATGCCCTCGCCCTGCTCCTGGGCGGGCAGGTCGAAGCGGCCGACCTCGTCGAGGCCGGGCCAGGTGTAGACGGCCGCGGAGCCGTAGCCGCGCACGACGACGTGCCGGCCGTCGGGGAAGAACGAGCCGTCGGTCGCGATGCCCAGGGCGACGCCGACCCGGCGCATCGGGTTCGGCCCGTCGGGGTCGAGCACCTCGGGGCCCACGAGGACCTCGCCCCCGAAGATGCCCTTGGTGACGACGACCAGGCGACCCGAACCCGGCTCGACCATCAACGTCTCGGCGTCCTGCGCGGGCCCCCGGTAGTCGAGCTCGTACGACGTCGCGTCGACGTCGCGGTCGCCGCGCCCGACCGGCACCCGCGCGACCGTGACCCGGTCGCGCGCGGCGAGGTTGTCGCCGATGTCGGCGACCCACACCTCGCCGTCGCCGGCCGGGGCGACCGCCTCGACGTCGGTCGGGTCGTCGGACCAGGTGGTGACGCCCACCGTGTCGCCGGTGTCCGGGTCGACGGTGAAGACCTGACCGGTGTCACCGGAGTCGTTGACCGTCACGAACAACCCGTCGCGCGCGACCAGGCCGCTCGACTCGACGATCTGGGGGTCGGTGAAGGAGAACTCGACGGTCGGCCTCGGCGTCGCGGCCGTGGCCGACAGCGCGACCACGAACGGCACCGCGACGGCGATCCCGAGCAGCCGCGTCACCGGGAGCCGCGTCACGGGCCGAGCAGCGTGGCCAGGCGCGGCTCGAGGCCCCAGGCGCCGACCAGCCCGTCGTACTCGTCGCGGACCCCGTCGGGCACCGCCCCGGTGCGCACCGCGCGGAGCATGGTGTTGCGGGGCGTGTGCTGGCTCTCGACGAACTGGACGACGTCGACGCGGTAGCCCTCCTGGCGCAGCAGCGAGGCGCGCAGCCCGTCGGTGAGCGTGTCGGCGAGCCGCTCGCGCAGGATGCCGTGCCGGGTCAGCTCGCCGTACGGCGCCGGGGTGTCGGCCCGGCGCAGCTGGGCGGCGATGTCGTGGTGGCAGCACGGCGCCGCCAGCACCACCGACGCCCGCCACCCGACGGCACGGGCGAGCGCCTCGTCGGTGGCGGTGTCGCAGGCGTGCAGCGCCAGCACCACCTCCGGCTCCTGCTCGAGGACGGCGTCGGCGATCGTGCCGACCACGAACGTCGCGTCGAGGCCGAGCCCGGTCGCCACCGCGCTGTTGTGCTCGCGCGACTGCTGCTTGACGTCGACCCCGGTGACCGCGACCGGCAGGCCGCGCACCTCCCCGAGGAAGCGCTGGGCGGCGAAGGTGAGGTAGGCGTTGCCGCAGCCGAGGTCGACCACGCGCAGCGGGTCCTCGGCGGTCGGGCGGCGCAGGTGCCCGCCCGCGCGCGCCTCGGTGACGGTGGCGTCGAGCAGCCGCAGGAACTCCTCGACCTGGCGGTACTTCGCCATCCGGCTCGGCTTGATCCGGCCGTCGCCACCGGCGAGGCCGAGGGCGGCGAAGATCGGGTCGCCGGGCGGCAGCAGGCGCTGCTTCTCCCGGTCGTGGTCGCGGGCCACGGCGACCGGCGCGGTGCGCGACGTCGTGTGCACGAGAGCCTCGCCGCGCTTGGTGACCCGCAGCTGGTGGGTGTGCTCGGCGGTGTCGACGTGCCAGGTGGCGAAGGGCTCGGCCAGCAGCGCGTCGAGCGCCGCGGCGCCGTCGGGACCGACGGCGTGGTTGGCGGTGTGGGCCTGCGTGGCGTCGTAGGACGTGACCTGCAGGTGGCGCCCGGCCTTGAGGTCGACGTAGCGGAGCTCGACGCGGCGCCACCGCGGCTGCGTGCCCCGGCGCCGTCCACCGGCCACGGCCCGGACCAGCGCGGCGTCGTCGAGCAGGGCGGCGCGGACCGTCTCGAAGCCGGCGGGGAGGTCCGCGCTCACTTCAGCACCGCCGCGACCACCACGATCACGAGCAGGGCCAGCAACGCCACCGGGATCACGAGTCGGCGGTGGCGCGGGTTCATCCCCTCAGCCTACGGACGACCGGCGGGTCCGGCGCGATCGGTCGGGCCCCGGCCGGTGGCGGCCGGCCGGCACCTGGAGCGACCGGGCCCCGGCGTGGGTCCCGATCGCGCCGGCACCCGGTCCGTGCGGCGCGGGCCGGGTCACCGGGCGGCGGCGCCCGGGCCGGTCACCAGTGCTCCATCGACCCGCGGAACACGCCGGCCAGGTCGTCGGGCGTGACCTCCTTGGGGGCGGTCGCGAGGAGTCGCTGCTGCTTGAGGGCGCCCTCGACGAGGACGTCGACGTCGGCGTCGACGTAGCCGACCTCCGCCAGGCCGTTGGGGATCCCGATGTCGCGCATCAGCCGGCTCAGCACGTCGGGCAGCACGTCGGGGCCGGAGCCCTCGGCGGCGGGGTCGAGCAGCCGGGCCGCGCGCAGGTGCCGCTCGGGCGCGGCGTCGAAGGTGAACCGGAACGCCTCCGGCGCGGTGAGGGACACCGCCATGCCGTGGGGCACGATCGCCTCGTCGTCGGGGTAGCCGGCCGGGCGGTAGTCGCGCACCCGGCCCGCGATCGGGTAGGCGTTCGCGTGCGGCACGTGGACGCCGGCGTTGCCGAACCCGAGGCCCGCGAACGTCGCCGCCAGCGCCATCTCCTCGCGCACGAGGCGCTGCTCGTCACCGTCGCCGGGGCCGCCCGCCACCGCCCGCCGGAACGACCCGGCCAGCAGGCCCATCGAGCGCTCCGACCACATGTCGGAGACGGGGTTGGCGCCGCAGTAGGGCACCCGCTGCTCGGGACGCTTGGCGTCGAAGTCGCCGAACCACCGCGCGGTGTAGCTCTCGAGCGCGTGGCACAGGATGTCCATCCCGGCCGCCGCGGTCACCATGGTCGGCTGGGTCGCGGTGAGTGCGGGGTCGACGACGGCCAGGGTCGGGCGCAGCGCGGGGTGGCTGATGCCGGTCTTGACCTTCAGCGCCAGCACGTCGAGCACGCAGATCGTCGTGCTCTCGCTGCCGGTGCCCGTGGTCGTCGGCACCGCGATCAGCGGCAGCAGCCGGTGCGTCGGGGCCTGGGCCTTGCCGACCGGGGCGTTGATGTAGTCGAGGAGCTCGCCGGGGTTGGTCGTCAGCAGGTTGACCGCCTTCGCGGTGTCGATGCTCGACCCGCCGCCGACGGCGACGACCGCGTCGAAGGGGCCGGCGTCGCGCGCGAAGTCGATCGCCTCCTGCAGCGACTCGTCGGTCGGCTCCACGTGCGCCCGGTCGAAGATCGTCACCTCGATGCCGGTCGCCCGGACCTGGTCGGCGATCCGGGCCGGATGGCCGGTCGCGGCGACACCCGCGTCGGTCACCAGGATGACTCGGCGGGCGCCGTACGACCCGAGGTCGTGGCCGATCTCGGCGGAGGCGCCGGAACCGAACTTGAGGGCGGGGGCGGCGTAGGTGAACACGGTCTCGGTCACGCCGTCACCCTAGGCCGGGGGCGGTCGTCGTACCAGGCGCCGGTCGGAACGTTCCGGGTTGATTGTTACCGCGTTTTGGTTGAACTGTGCACTAACGCTGTGGCCTACTGGAGGCCGTCGCAACCAGGGGAAGCCACGTGCCTGCTCACACCGCTGATCGATCGTCGACCACCGCGACGCTCGCCGTACGGTCGTGCGACGAGCCCGCCGTCCGCGCGGTCCCGTGAAGCGCCCGTCCCCCGAGCACGACTCCGCCGCACCGTCGGTGCCCGAGGCCACCGCCGCCGATCGCGTCGAGTCGGTCGGGGGTGTGGCGACGGCCGTCGTCGACGCGATGCGCGCCCTGCAGGCGGCCCACGAGCAGCACGTCGAGGCTGCCGAGCTGGCGACGGCCCGTCGGCTCGAGGTCATCACCGCGCAGGCCGAGCTCGACGCCCACCTCATCCGGCTGCACGCCCGCCAGGAGGCGCACGCCATCGTGGCGGCGGCACGGGACGGCGAGCCCCCCGCACTCGACCCGGAGGAGCCGGCCCGGCTGCAGGAGATGGCCGAGCGCCTGACGTCGTTCGCCCGGTCGGTCGAGCCGCTGGTCGGCCGCCCGACCCCGCCCCGCTGACCCGCTGACCCGCTGACCCGCTGACCCGCTGACCCGGCCCGGGTCAGCCCGCTGCGAGCGCGACCCGCACGACGTCGAGGACGTCGACGCGGCCGGTCTCGATGTCGGCCACCGGGACCCACGCGGCGGCGTCCGTCGTGCCATCGACCTCGACCACGCGTGGCTCACCGTCGGCGACCTCGGCGGCGAAGACCAGGTGCACGCCGTGGAAGTCCTCGTCGCGCCCGGTCGGACCGCTGCCGCGGATCGCCACGTCGTCGACGACCAGCACGTCACCGACCGTGCAGTCGAGGCCGCACTCCTCGGCGACCTCGCGGGCCAGCGCGACCTGCGGACGCTCGCCGTGGTCGATCCCGCCGCCCGGCAGCGTCCAGGAGCCGACGTGGTAGCCCCGGGCCGAGATCCGGGTGAGCAGCACGGCGTCGTCCGGCACCGAGCGGCGCACCCAGGCGTACGCCGCGACGCGCTGCACCCGGGGCGGGCGGTAGGCGGCCAGCGCCTCCTTGACCAGCGAGACGGTCGGGACCGTGCCGTCGAGGACGCCGGCGAGCGGGCGCCACGCCGCCTCGATCGTCGAGCCGTCGACCTCCAGCACGCGCGGCTCCGGCGCGTCGGGGGCGACCCAGCCGTCGTAGACGATGCGCAGCGAGTGCGCGTCGACGCGGCGGCCGCGCCGCCAGGTGTCGGGCAGGTGGAGCGAGTAGGTGCGGGAGGTGTCGCCGATGGTCACGTCGAGGCCGGTCTCCTCGTGCACCTCGCGGACGACCGCGTCGCGCGGGTCCTCGCCGTGGTCGAGCCCGCCGCCGGGCAGCGTCCACAGCTCGGTGCGCGAGACCCGGGCAGCCAACCGGCTGAGCAGGATCTGCCCGTCGCGCACGATCACGGCGTACGCCGCGACCCGCTGCACTTGGTTGACCATGGTCCAACCCTAGACAAGGCTCCCGGGCCCCCAGGTGGGTGCCACCGCCCGGCGCGGCATCGCGTCCAGCGCGTAGGACGCCGTCCGCTCGACCGCGTGGCCGCCGAGGTGCGCCGGGTACCACGGCGCGTGCTCCCCGGCGCGCGGCCGGTGCTCGGGCAGCCGCTGGAGCGTCTCCAGGCCGCCCTGCAGGACGTGGCCGAGCCGGCGGGTGGTCTCGACGAGGTCGGCGTCCGGCGGCACGTGGAGCGGCGCGTGCACCCGCACGTCGACGACCCGGCCGCGGCTCGGGGTCGGCCTCGGGAACGGCCCGTCCGCGGTCCGGCGCTGCGGCCACAGCCGCTGCCCGCCCCACACGGTGACCGGCAGCAGCGGTGCCCCCGTCTCGCGGGCCAGGGCGACGGCGCCGGGCATCAGCGCCCGCACGACGTAGGCCGCCGAGATGCCGGCCTCGGGGAACGCGCACACGACCTCGCCCTCGCGCAGCAGCCGGCGGGCCTGCAGGTAGGCCGCCGCCGGCGCCGCGCGATCGACCGGGACGTGCCGCATCGCGTCCATCGCCCGCCCGACCGGCGAGTCCCAGATGTCGGCACGACACAGGAACCGGATCCGGCGCCGGGTGCCGAGCAGGGCGTCCCCGACGAACAGGAAGTCGGGGAACGACACGTGGTTGCTGGCCAGGACGACGGGGCCGGACGCCGGCAGCCGCTCGGCCCCCTCGACGCGGACCCGCAGCCCGAGCGCGGCGAAGACGAGCTTGCCGGCGACGATCGCCGCGCGGTAGACGGGTTCGGGCACGCCGGTGGTTCGGAGCGGCCTACGAGAACGGCGGGCGGTGGTCGGCGGCGAGCGAACGCCGTCCGGCCCAGCGCCACACGCGCGCCGCGCGGTCGCGGTCCTCGTCGGTGACCAGGTTGCCCATCCACCGCAGCGCGAGCGTCATCATCCAGTCGGAGCGCATGCCCACCGGGCCGAGGGCCGGCAGCAGGCGCGGCACGGTGACCAGCCCGGCGAGGCGGCGGGCGATCGAGAACGCCTCGCCGTAGTGCTCGGTGAGCAGGGCGGGCCAGGTCGCGGAGAGGTCGGCGTCCGGGCCGCCGTCGTTCATCACGTCGACGAGCACGCGCCCGGTCTCGAGGCCGTAGTCGATGCCCTCGCCGTTGAGCGGGTTCACGCACCCGGCGGCGTCGCCGACCAGGGCCCAGTTGCGGCCCGCGACGTTGCTGACCGCACCTCCCATCGGCAGCAGCGCCGAGGTCTTGGCCCGCAGGTCGCCGGTGAGCGCGAACTCCTCGCGGCGCTCGGAGGCGTAGAAGTCCATGAGCGGCTTGACCGCGATGTCGGTGGGTCGCTTGGCGGTCGCGAGGGTGCCGACGCCGAGGTTCACCTCGCCGTTGCCGAGCGGGAAGATCCAGCCGTAGCCCGACAGGATCTTGCCGTCCTGGCCGCGCAGCTCGAGGTGGCTGCTGATCCACGGGTCGTCGGCCCGGTCGGAGGCGACGTAGGACCGGCCGGCGACGCCGTACACGGTCTCGCGGTGCCAGGCCCGCCCGAGCACCTTGCCCAGCGGCGAGCGGACGCCGTCGGCCACCACCAGGCGGCGACAGGCGATCTCGAAGGTGTCGTCGCCCTGCTTGAAGACCACGGCCGCGACCCGGTCGCCCTCACGTCGTACGTCGACGGCACGGGCGCCGTCGAGGCCGGTCGCGCCGCTCTTGAGCGCCGTCGTGCGGAGGTGGTCGTCGAGCTCGGTGCGCGCCACCGCGCTCCCCCAGGCCGGCAGCGTCCCGCCGGGCCACGGCAGGTGCAGCGTCTGGCCGAACCCGTGCGCGCGCAGCCCCTGGTTCACCGCGTGGGCCCGCAGCCAGTCCTCGAGCCCGAGGCGGGCGAGCTCGTGGACGGCGCGCGGGGTCAGCCCGTCGCCGCAGGTCTTGTCGCGGGGGAACACCGCCGCGTCGGCCAGCACCACGTCGAGGCCGGACCGGCCGGCCCAGGCCGCGGCGGCGGACCCGGCAGGCCCCGCGCCGACCACGAGGACGTCGGTCTCGGTGGGGTGCGCGCTCACCCCCCGATTCTCTCAGGCACCCCCACGGATCGCCGAGTCGGCGTGGGGGTGAAGTCGAGACGGGCCGAGTGGGCGTGAGCACTGAGCGCCCACGCCGACTCGGCACCCGTCGGGCCGGTCACCGGCCTAGGCTGGGCGCATGCCGGTCCTGCGTCGTACGTCGTCCACCACGCACGCGCGGGCCACGCTCGACGGCGGGGTGACGATCTACTGGCGTCCCGGCTGCCCGCTCTGCGCCAGGCTGCGGAGCGCCCTGCGCCAGCACAACGACCGGATCACCTGGGTGAACATCCGCGAGGACCCCGAGGCGGCGGCGTTCGTGCGCACCACCAACCCCGGGGGTCACGAGCTCGTGCCGGTCGCCGTCATCGCCGGCGTCGCGCACCCGCGCCCGACGCCGCGCCTGGTCCTCGCCGCACTGCGCTGAGCCGCGCCCGGCACGCCCCGGCACGCCCGACGCACTCAGGCACGGCGGTACGGCCGGTGTCCGAGCAGGTGGACGGTGCCGCTGGCGCAGCCGGTGGTGCGGTGCGCGACGAACTGCGACCTGGTCGCGTTCGGCACGTAGACGCGGAAGCCGTCCACCGCCGTCGGCCGGCACTCGCGCCGCGGGTAGTTCTCCGCGACGACGGCGTCCACGCGGCTGACCGCGCTCCGGCCCGGCTCCAGGACGAAGGAGCGGGTCCGTCCGGGGTCGCGGTCGGCGGCGGCCCCCACCTGGGTGCCGTCACCTCCCCCGACGTAGGACAGGCCGCCGTAGCCGCCCGTGCGGCAGGCGTCGTCCGAGGTGTTGGTGAGCCGGATGACGCCGTAGCGGTGACCCGCGCCGGCGCCGCGTCCGTGGTACGTCGCGCTCAGGTCGGCGTCGGTGCACTGGGCGGCCCGCGCCGCGTGCGGTGACGTCGCCTGCGCGGCCCCGGCCGGGACGGCCGACAACGTCGCTCCCGCGGCCAGCACTGCGGCCACCAGGGTGAGGCTGAGCTTCTTCATGGTCCTTCTCCTCCGTCGGCCCCGTGCGGGGCCGTCAGGAGTGGGACGGGTCGGCCGCGACCCGAGTTGCCGACGGCCCCTGAGAAGTGGCTGAACATCGTCCGACCCGGCTGCGCCGACCGGACGCAGCAGGGCCCGCCCCGCCACCGAGACATGGTCTCGGGACGGGGCGGGCCCTGCGTGCGTCAGTTCTGGTACGACCCGAAGTCGAAGTCGTCCAGGGCGACGGCCTGACCCGAGCCGGTGCCACCGAACTCGTAGTCGTAGCTGTCGTAGCCGGTCACGGAGTACGCCGCGGCGCGGGCCTCCTCGGTCGGCTCGACCCGGATGTTGCGGTACCGCTCCAGGCCGGTGCCGGCCGGGATCAGCTTGCCGATGATCACGTTCTCCTTCAGGCCGCGCAGGCTGTCGGAGCGACCGTGGATCGCCGCGTCGGTGAGCACCCGGGTGGTCTCCTGGAAGGAGGCCGCCGAGAGCCACGACTCGGTCGCCAGGGAGGCCTTGGTGATGCCCATGAGCACCGGACGACCCGAGGCCGGCTTGCCGCCCTCGGAGACGACCCGACGGTTCTCCTCCTCGAACCGGGCCCGGTCGACCAGGTCGGAGGGGAGCAGGTTCGTCTCGCCCGACTCGATGACCGTCACCCGGCGCAGCATCTGCCGGACGATGATCTCGATGTGCTTGTCGTGGATCGACACACCCTGCGAGCGGTACACGCGCTGCACCTCGTCGACCAGGTGCTCCTGCGCCTTGCGGACACCGAGGATCCGGAGGACGTCCTGGGGCGACTCGGTGCCGACGATCAGCTTCTGGCCGACCTCGATGTGCTCGCCGTCGGCGACCAGCAGGCGCGACCGCTTCGAGACCGGGTACTCCTGGACCTCGGAGCCGTCGTCCGGGGTGACCAGGATCTTGCGAGCCTTGTCGGTCTCGTCGATCTCCACACGGCCGGCCGCCTCCGAGATGGGCGAGAGGCCCTTCGGGACGCGGGCCTCGAACAGCTCGACGACGCGGGGCAGGCCCTGCGTGATGTCGTCGGCCGAGGCCGAACCACCGGTGTGGAAGGTACGCATGGTCAGCTGCGTGCCGGGCTCACCGATCGACTGGGCGGCGATGATGCCGACCGCCTCGCCGATGTCGACGAGCTTGCCGGTGGCCAGCGAGCGGCCGTAGCACTTCGCGCAGGTGCCGGTCTTGGCGTCGCAGGTGAGGACCGAGCGGACCTTGACGGTCGGGATCCCGGCCGCGATCAGCTCGCCGATCTTCACGTCGCCCAGGTCGCCGCCCGCCTCGACCAGCACGTCGCCGGTCTTGGGGTGGGTGACCTCGGTGGCCGCGGACCGGGCGTACGCCGCGGTCTCGGCGTTGTCGTCCTTGCGGACCACGCCGTCCTCGCCGAGGACGCCGATCACCTTGGGCAGACCGCGCTCGGTGCCGCAGTCGTCCTCACGAATGATGACGTCCTGCGACACGTCGACCAGACGACGCGTGAGGTAACCCGAGTCGGCCGTCCGCAGCGCCGTGTCGGCGAGACCCTTGCGGGCACCGTGCGTGGCGATGAAGTACTCGAGGACGGTCAGGCCCTCGCGGAAGTTCGACTTGATCGGGCGCGGGATGATCTCGCCCTTCGGGTTGGCCACCAGACCACGCATGGCCGCGACCTGGCGGATCTGGTTCATGTTGCCGGAGGCGCCGGAGTTGACCATCACGAAGATCGGGTTGGTCCGGTTGTTCTCCTCGAAGTTCACCTCCATGGCCTTGCCGACCATGTTGGAGGCCTCGGTCCAGATCTCGATGAGCTCCTGGCGGCGCTCCTCGTCGGTGACCAGACCGCGCTCGAACTGCTTCTGGATCTTCGCGGCCTTGACCTCGAACTCCGACAGGATCTCGATCTTGTTGTCGGGGGTGACCACGTCGTCGATCGAGACGGTGACGCCGGAGTGGGTGGCCCAGTAGAAGCCGGACTCCTTGAGGGCGTCGAGCGAGGCGGCGACCTCGACCTTGGTGTAGCGCTCGGCGAGGTCGTTGACGATCGCGCCGAGGGCCTTCTTGCCCACCTCGTAGTTCACGAAGGGGTAGTCGGCCGGCAGGGTCTCGTTGAAGAGCGCCCGGCCCAGCGTGGTCTCGAGGGTGACCGTGGCGACCTCGCCGGTGAAGGCGGGGTGCTCCATCGGCGGGACGACGTCGTCGAGACGGATCTTGACGACGCTCTGCAGCGCGATCTCGTGCTTGTCGTAGGCCATGATCGCCTCGGCGACCGAGGAGAACGCACGTCCCTCGCCGCCGCCGCCGGGGCGGTCGGAGGTCATGAAGAACAGCCCGATGATCATGTCCTGGGTCGGCATGGTGACCGGCCGGCCGTCGGACGGCTTCAGGATGTTGTTGGTCGAGAGCATCAGGATCCGGGCCTCGGCCTGGGCCTCGGCCGACAGCGGCAGGTGCACCGCCATCTGGTCGCCGTCGAAGTCGGCGTTGAACGCCGTGCAGACGAGCGGGTGGATCTGGATGGCCTTGCCCTCGATCAGCTGGGGCTCGAAGGCCTGGATGCCGAGACGGTGCAGCGTGGGCGCACGGTTCAGCAGCACCGGGTGCTCGGTGATGACCTCCTCGAGCACGTCCCAGACCTCGGGACGCACGGCGCGCTCGACCATCCGCTTGGCGGACTTGATGTTCTGCGCGTGGGAGAGGTCGACGAGCCGCTTCATCACGAACGGCTTGAACAGCTCGATCGCCATGTTCTTCGGCAGGCCGCACTGGTGCAGCTTGAGCTGCGGGCCGGAGACGATGACCGAACGACCCGAGTAGTCGACGCGCTTGCCGAGCAGGTTCTGACGGAACCGACCCTGCTTGCCCTTGAGCATGTCGGACAGCGACTTGAGCGGCCGGTTGCCCGGTCCGGTGACCGGACGACCGCGGCGACCGTTGTCGAACAGCGAGTCGACGGCCTCCTGGAGCATCCGCTTCTCGTTGTTGACGATGATCTCGGGCGCGCCGAGGTCGAGCAGCCGCTTGAGGCGGTTGTTGCGGTTGATGACGCGCCGGTACAGGTCGTTCAGGTCGGACGTCGCGAACCGGCCACCGTCGAGCTGCACCATCGGGCGCAGGTCCGGCGGGATGACCGGGACGGCGTCCAGGACCATGCCGCGCGGCTCGTTGCCGGTCTTGCGGAACGCGTCGACGACCTTGAGGCGCTTGAGGGCGCGGACCTTCTTCTGGCCCTTGCCGGTCGCGATGGTCTCGCGCAGCGACTCGACCTCGGCCTCGATGTCGAAGTCCTGGAGGCGACGCTGGATCGCCATCGCGCCCATGTGACCCTCGAAGTACTTGCCGAACCAGTTCTTCATCTCGCGGTAGAGCAGCTCGTCACCCATGAGGTCCTGGACCTTGAGCGACTTGAAGGTGTTCCAGACCTCGTCGAGGCGGTCGAGCTCGCGCTGCGCGCGGTCGCGCAGCTGCTTCATCTCGCGCTCGGCGCCGTCGCGCACCTTGCGGCGCTGGTCGGCCTTGGCACCCTCGGCCTCGAGGGCGGCGAGGTCCTCCTCGAGCTTCTTGGTGCGGTCCTCGAGCGAGCCGTCGCGACGCTTCTCGAGCATCTCGCGCTGCTGCTGGACCTTGCCCTCGAGGGAGGTGAGGTCACGGTGACGCGCGTCGGCGTCGACCGAGGTGATCATGTAGGCCGCGAAGTAGATGACCTTCTCGAGGTCCTTCGGGGCGAGGTCGAGCAGGTAGCCCAGCCGCGACGGCACGCCCTTGAAGTACCAGATGTGGGTCACGGGAGCGGCGAGCTCGATGTGGCCCATCCGCTCGCGCCGGACCTTGGAACGGGTCACCTCGACGCCGCAGCGCTCGCAGATGATGCCCTTGAAGCGCACGCGCTTGTACTTGCCGCAGTAGCACTCCCAGTCCCGGGTGGGACCGAAGATCTTCTCGCAGAAAAGACCGTCACGCTCCGGCTTGAGCGTGCGGTAGTTGATCGTCTCCGGCTTCTTGACCTCGCCGTGGCTCCACGTACGGATGTCGTCCGCGGTGGCCAGGCCGATCTTGAGCTGGTCGAAGAAGTTCACGTCGAGCACGATGGCTGCAACCCTTCGTAGGATTTAAAACGAATAGTGGTACAGGGGGCGGAGGCCGGCGCCCCCGAGGCGGGGGCGCCGGCGGCTCACACCTCTTCGACCGAGCTGGGCTCGCGGCGCGACAGGTCGATGCCGAGCTCCTCGGCGGCGCGGAAGACGTCCTCCTCCGCGTCACGGAGCTCGATCTGCGAACCGTCCTGGCTGAGCACCTCGACGTTCAGGCACAGCGACTGCATCTCCTTGACGAGCACCTTGAACGACTCCGGGATGCCCGAGTCGGGGATGTTCTCGCCCTTGACGATCGCCTCGTAGACCTTGACGCGACCGGGCACGTCGTCGGACTTGATCGTGAGCAGCTCCTGCAGGGCGTAGGCGGCGCCGTAGGCCTCCATCGCCCAGACCTCCATCTCGCCGAACCGCTGGCCGCCGAACTGGGCCTTGCCGCCCAGGGGCTGCTGCGTGATCATCGAGTAGGGGCCGGTCGAGCGCGCGTGGATCTTGTCGTCGACGAGGTGGTGGAGCTTCAGGATGTACATGTAGCCCACCGAGACCGGGTCCGCGAACGGCTCACCGGAGCGGCCGTCGAACAGGTCGGCCTTGCCGGTGCCGTCGATCATCCGGACGCCGTCGCGGTTGGGGATCGTCGAGCCGAGCAGGCCGATGATCTCGTCCTCGCGGGCGCCGTCGAAGACCGGGGTCGCGACCTTGGTGCCGGCGGCGGCCTTGTCGGCGTGGATCGAGATCAGCCGCTGCTTCCAGTCGGCGTCGCCGGTCTGGTCGCTCAGGTCGAGGTCCCAGCCCTGCTTGGCGAGCCAGCCGAGGTGGAGCTCGAGGATCTGGCCGATGTTCATCCGGCGCGGGACACCCAGCGGGTTGAGCACGACGTCGACCGGGGTGCCGTCCTCCATGAACGGCATGTCCTCGATCGGCAGGATCTTCGCGATGACGCCCTTGTTGCCGTGGCGACCGGCGAGCTTGTCGCCCACCGAGATCTTGCGCTTCTGGGCGACGTAGACGCGGACCAGCTGGTTGACGCCGGGCGGCAGCTCGTCGCCGTCCTCGCGGTCGAAGACCCGGACGCCGATGACGGTGCCGGACTCGCCGTGCGGGACCTTCATCGAGGTGTCGCGCACCTCGCGCGCCTTCTCACCGAAGATCGCGCGGAGCAGCCGCTCCTCGGGGGTGAGCTCGGTCTCGCCCTTGGGCGTGACCTTGCCGACCAGGATGTCGCCCGTGGTGACCTCGGCGCCGATGCGGATGATGCCGCGCTCGTCGAGGTCGGCCAGCATCTCCTCGGAGACGTTGGGGATGTCGCGGGTGATCTCCTCCGGGCCCAGCTTGGTGTCGCGGGCGTCGACCTCGTGCTCCTCGATGTGGATCGAGGTGAGGACGTCCTCCTGCACCAGGCGCTGGGACAGGATGATCGCGTCCTCGTAGTTGTGGCCCTGCCACGGCATGAACGCGACCAGGAGGTTCGTGCCCAGCGCCATCTCGGCGTTGTCGGTGCACGGACCGTCGGCGATCGGCGAGCCGACCTCGACCCGGTCGCCCTCGGCGACCAGCGGGCGCTGGTTGATGCAGGTGCCCTGGTTGGAGCGACGGAACTTCGCCAGCTTGTAGGTGGTGTAGGTGCCGTCGTCGTTCATCGTCTCGACGAGGTCGGCGGAGACCTCCTTGACCACACCGGCGTGGTCGGCGACGACCACGTCCCCGGCGTCGACGGCGGCGCGGTACTCGATGCCGGTGCCGACCAGGGGCGAGTCGCTCGTGATGAGCGGCACGGCCTGGCGCTGCATGTTGGCACCCATGAGCGCGCGGTTGGCGTCGTCGTGCTCGAGGAACGGGATCAGGGCGGTCGCGACCGACACCATCTGGCGCGGCGAGACGTCCATGTAGTCGACCTCGGCGGCCAGGATCTCGGAGACCTCGCCGTCGCGCTGGCGGACCAGCACCCGCTCCTCGACGAACCGGCCGTCGGAGTCGAGGATCTGGTTGGCCTGGGCGATGATCTGGCGATCCTCGTCGTCGGCGGTCAGGTAGTCGATCTGGTCGGTGACCTGACCGTCGGTGACCTTGCGGTAGGGCGTCTCGACGAAGCCGAACGGGTTGATCCGGCCGTAGGAGGCCAGCGACCCGATCAGGCCGATGTTGGGGCCCTCCGGGGTCTCGATCGGGCACATGCGGCCGTAGTGCGACGGGTGGACGTCGCGGACCTCCATGCCGGCGCGGTCACGGGACAGACCGCCGGGACCCAGCGCCGAGAGGCGACGCTTGTGCGTCAGCCCGGCGATCGGGTTGGTCTGGTCCATGAACTGCGAGAGCTGCGAGGTGCCGAAGAACTCCTTCAGCGCCGCCACGACCGGGCGGATGTTGATCAGCGACTGCGGCGTGATCGCTTCGACGTCCTGGGTCGTCATCCGCTCGCGGACCACGCGCTCCATGCGGGCCAGGCCGGTGCGGAGCTGATTCTGGATCAGCTCGCCCACCGTGCGCATGCGGCGGTTGCCGAAGTGGTCGATGTCGTCGGGACCGACCTCGATGGTGCCGCCCGGCGCCTCGGTCTGGTCCGCACCGTCGTGCAGCAGCACGATGTACTTGATGGCGTTGACGACGTCGGAGATCGTCAGCGTCTGCTTGTCGAAGGCCTCGACCAGGCCGAGCTTCTTGTTGATCTTGTAGCGGCCGACCTTCGCGAGGTCGTAGCGCTTGGGGTTGAAGTAGTAGTTCTTCAACAGCGTCAGCGCGGCCTCACGCGTGGGCGGCTCGCCCGGGCGCAGCTTGCGGTAGATGTCGAGCAGCGCGTCGTCGGGACCCTGGGTATGGTCCTTCTCCTCGGTGAGCTGGATCGACTCGTACTGGCGCAGGTCGGCCATCACGGCCTCGTAGTCGTACTCCTCGCCGGTGTCCTCGGCGACGGCCTGGAGGGCCTTGAGCAGCACGGTGATGTTCTGCTTGCGCTTGCGGTCGAGGCGGACGCCGACCAGGTCGCGCTTGTCGATCTCGAACTCGAGCCAGGCGCCGCGCGAGGGGATCAGGCGCGCGGTGTAGATGTCCTTGTCGGACGTCTTGTCGGCGGTGCGCTCGAAGTAGACGCCCGGGCTGCGGACGAGCTGCGAGACGACGACGCGCTCGGTGCCGTTGATGACGAAGGTGCCCTTGGGGGTCATCAGGGGGAAGTCGCCCATGAAGACCGTCTGGCCCTTGATCTCGCCGGTGTCGTTGTTGGTGAACTCGGCGGAGACGTAGAGCGGGGCGGAGTAGGTGAAGTCCTTCTCCTTGCACTCGTCGACGGAGTACTTGGGGTCGTAGAAGACGGGGTTCTCGAACGAGAGCGACATCGTCTCGGAGAAGTCCTCGATCGGGGAGATCTCCTCGAAGATCTCGGTCAGGCCGGACTTGCGCGAGGTGTCCTCGCCGGCGGCGAGACGACGCTCGACGACGGCGTCCCAGTTCGCGTTGCCGACGAGCCAGTCGAAGGCGTCGGTCTGCAGGGAGAGAAGCTTCGGAACCTCGAGCGGCTCATCGATCTTCGCGAACGAGATGCGGCGAGGATTGCCGGTGTTCGGGTGGGCGGTGCTGGTGGAGCGGGTGGCAGAGGTGCTGCGCGCGGCCAAGAGAGATCCTTCGACGTCAGACGCGGTGGAGAGCGCCGGACCACCACAACATCGCCACCGGGCAGGCAGATGCGTATTTGAGGGCAGGCGCAAAGCGCCACGATACACGATCGGAGGGCGCGCCACAATGCCGGCATGCGCCGTGTCGACGAGCGTGCACCGACTATGACCCGCGGACGGCGCCGGGTCAAGCACCTGCGCCGAACTGCGCCGCTCGGGCGGGTCGCGGGAGGGGACCCGGTCAGGGCGCGTCGTCGGTCTCGCAGGTGCCACCCGGCGCGGTGATCAGGCAGTCGACGAGCCAGTCGCCGCCGACGTCGACCATCTGCATGGTGACCTGGTCGCGCGACACGTCGTCGCGCGTGGCGTTGCGCGTGGGCCGGTCGATGAAGAGCAGCACGTCGACCCGGTCGACGCCGGTGCGCACGATGCCCGACGACAGCACCTGGGTGGTGACGATCGTCCGGGTGGAGGTCGCGTTCGGCTCGATGACACCCTCGAAGAGCTTCGTGTACTCCTCGGCGTAGGCGGGGGTCAGGTAGGGCAGCGCCGCCTGCTGGGTCGCCTCGATCGACCGGTAGTCGTAGGAGAGCATCGGCACGATCGCGGTCTCGGCGGCGGCGCGGGCGGCCGCGACCTCGCGGGCGTCGGGCAGGTCGCCGTCGGCCGAGCTCGAGGAGTCGGCACGGGCCGGCTCCCCCGCTCCCCCGACGAAGGACCACACGGTCGCCACCACGACGAGCAGCGCGAGGACGCCGAGGGCGGCCACCACCAGCAGCGCCGGCCCGCCGTCCCGGGCCCCGTCACCGGACCCGGTCGGGTCGTCGGTCGGGTCGTCGGTCGGGTCGTCGGTCGGGTCGTCGGTCGGGTCGTCGGTCGGGGCGTCGGTCGGGGCGTCGGTCTGGTCGTCGGTCGGGTCGGCAGTCGGGTCGGGGGCCGGGACGTCGGTGGCGGGGCCCGCGACCGGGACGTCGTCCACGACGACGACCGTGACCTCGTCCCCGGCCTCGTCCTCGTCCTCGTCCTCGTCGTCGGCGAGGTCGGCGTCGTGCGCGGCGCGGCGGACCGGGTCGAGGAGCACCTCGGCCGCCCGGTTGCGCTGGCGGAAGCGTCGGTCGGAGGGGTCGAGGTCGGCGATCGAGGCCTTCCACGCCGCCCGGACCTGCTCGTCGGTGGCGTCCGGCTCGATGCCGAGGACGTCGTACCAGCTCGGGGTCATCCTCGCCCTCCCTTGCCACCGGTCGGGTTCTTGCCGGTCGACCCGTCGGGCGGCTCGGTCTCCTCGGCGGGCGACGACGGCGTCGTCGGCTGCGCCTCGTCCTCGAGGCCCACGACCGGCGTGAAGCTGTCGACCAGCCACTCCCCCTCGGTCTCGATGAGGGTCACCTGGTAGCGGAACTGGAGCGGCTCGTCCTCGATCCGACCGTCCTGCTCCGGGTCGGGGTAGGAACCGGACACCGCCCCCGTCACCAGCACCGAGGCTCGGTCGCCCTCGAGCGACTCCAGGCCGGTCGCGTAGAGCTGCACCGTGCGGGCGTACCCGGCCTCCGCGACCGACTGCTCGGCCAGGGTCAGGTTCTCCTCGAAGCTGACCTCCAGCTTGGCCGTCACCAGCTCGCGGACGCCGTCGGCGTAGCCGGGCAGGGCGTTCTGCTCGTCGAGGTCGGAGGGGCCGTAGGTGTTGGTGCGGAGCACGAACTGGTTGGCCCGGCTCATCACCAGCTCTCGCGTCCTGGCGTCGTCGGTGGCGGCGGCCTGCTCGGCCGCCGGCTCCTGGCCGGCGAAGAGCTGCCGGACCCGGTCGCCGAGGTCGCCCTCGGTGTCGGCGGAGAAGCGGAAGGCCAGGACGCCGATGCCGGCGGCGGCGACCACCGCGAGCACGACCGCCAGGACCGTCAGTCGCCGCGCCGTCACGGCCCGGTCATGGGCTCGAGGTACAACCACTTCCACGACTCCCTTCCGAGGGACGGCGGAGCCACGCTACCGGTGGTCGGGAGCGGGCCGGCACCGTCGCCGGTCCAGGTGACCGCGCCGGTCTCCGGGTCGTAGGAGGCCACGGTGGGGGCGTCGTACCCGGTCGCCGCACGCGGTGGCAGGTTCTGGGCACCGCGCGCGTTGGTGACCGACGCCGGCTCGGTGCAGCGGGCGTCCTCGTTCATCGGCGGGTCCTCGAAGCGGTCCTGCGGGCTGCGCTTGTCGGTACCCTCGTAGCCGGCCGTGCAGGGCACCGCGTCGGTGATGACCAGGCCGAAGTGTGCGTCGTACAGCCCGGTGACCGGGTCCTTCGAGGCGACGGTGACGCCGCCCTCGACGATGTAGGGGTAGAGCACCAGCACCTGCTCGATGCCGTCGAGGTGCTGCACCACGACGTTGCCGGTCGTGACCAGGTTGTTGAGGAGGTCGCCGAGCTCGACGCGGTTGTCCTCGATCAGCCCGCGCAGCTGGTTGGCCGCGAACGACCCCTCGTCGATGACCCGGCGCAGGTCGGGATCGGCGTCGGCCAGGGTGCCGCTGAAGAGGGCCAGCTGCTTGGCGAAGGTGCGCAGCGAGCTCTCCGAGAACACCTGGGTCGACAGCACGGTGTTGCTGTCCTCGATCAGCCGGGTGGTGATGTCGAAGTTCTCGTTGGCGGCGTCGATGAACGACGTGCCGGTGTCGATGATCTTCTGCAGGTCGGGCCCGGAGTCCTCGAAGGCGTCGCCGAGCTCGGTCACGGTGGTGCGGAGCGCGTCGCGGTCGACGGAGCCGACCGTGGTCGCGAGGTCGGCCAGCAGGGTCTCGGTGGCGATCGGCGTCCGGGTGTCGGCGTTGGCGATCTCGGCGCCCTCCTCGAGGACGGCGACGCCGTCAGCCGGGTCCACCTTGGGCTGGAGCTCGACGTACTGCTCCCCGACCGCGGACCGGTTGCCGACCAGGGCGATGGCGTCGGCGGGGATGTCGTCGTGCTCGTCGTCGATCTCGAGGACGACGTCGACCCCCTCCTCGGTCAGCTCGAGCCGGTCGACGGTGCCGACGCCCACGCCGCGGTAGGTGACCTCGGCGCCGGCGAAGATGCCGCCGGCCTCGGAGAAGTGGGCGGTCACGGCGTAGGCGTCGTCACGCACCACCTTGTCGAGACGGGCGTAGCGCGCGCCGACGTAGGTGACGCCGACCAGCGTGATGATCACGAAGACCACCAGCTGGGCCTTGGTGCGACGGGTGATCATCGCGTCACCATCCCAGGGGTCAGCAGGGTCACGAGGGCCGGGTCGTAGTACTCCGCCAGCTCGCCGAGCGTGGTCCGGCGGGTGGTGTCGGAGCCGCCGGGCGCCGGGCGGGGGTCGAGCAGCCCGTCGAGGATGTCGCCGAGGTCGGGCACCTCCGGCAGCGGCGGCAGCCCGGGAACGCCGGGCACACCCGGGGTGCCGCCGCCGCCGGTGACGCCGCCGAGGACCCCGCACAGGACGGGGAGCTGCACGTTGGCGCACACCGCCTGGATGACGCCGGCGGGCAGGTCGCGGCACTCGCGCAGCGACGGGGCGTTGAGGCACTCCGCGATCGCGTCCTGGGCGGCCTGGCACAGCCCGTCGAGGTCGATCTGCACCAGGGGCAGGTCGTCGGGGACCGAGCTCAGCGGGTCGCAGGGGATGCCCGGGACGTCGGGCAGGTCGGTGAGGTCGAGGTCGAGCTGGACCGACAGGTTCACGTAGTCGCCCATGTGCAGGTTGCGGGCGACCTGCGGGTCACGGCCGACGACCTCGTCGACGAAGGGGTAGGTGAGGATCGCGTTGAACGAGTTGACGAGGTCGTCGCCGGAGTTCGCGAGCTGCTCGAGCACGGGGTCGAGCAGCCGCAGCGCGGTGACGGTGTCGTCCTTGGACCGGTTGATGACACGCACGCCGACGTCGCCGAGCCGCTCGAGCGAGGTGAGCATCCGCACCAGGTCGCCCCGCTGCCGGTCGATCGAGAGCAGCGCGCTCGGCAGCTCGTCGAGGGCGTTGTCGATGCTCGGCTGCTGCCGGCGCACCTCGATGGAGAGCTCGTTGAGCGACCTGATCGCATCGACGATGTCGGTCTTGTTCTCGTCCAGCTGGGCCATCAGGTCGGCCACCTGCGTGAGGACCGAGCGGAAGGAGCCCTCCCGGCCCTCGAGGGCGTCGTTGACCTCGGTGGAGATCGTGCGCAGCTTGTCGATGCCGCCGCCGTTGAGGACCAGGCTGAGTGCCCCGAGCACCTCCTCCACCTCGGGGTTGCGGCCGCTGCGCTCGAGCGGGATGACCGCGCCGTCGGCGAGCCGGCCCCGGCCACCACCGGCGGGGGCGGCCAGCGACACGAACTTCTCGCCGAGCAGGCTGGTCTGACGGATCGAGGCGACGGCGTCCGCGGGCAGCTCGGTGTCGTTGCGGAGCAGCAGGGTCACCTCGGCGTGGTAGCCCTCCAGCTCCACCGACGTCACCCGCCCGACGGCGACGTCGTTGACCCGCACGTTCGACTGCGGCACGAGGTCGAGCACGTCCTCGAACTCGACGGTGACCGTGAGGGGGTCCTCGCCCACGTCGGTGCCGCCCGGGAGCGGCAGCTCGTAGACGTCGAAGTCGCAGCCGGACAGCACGACGCTGCCCAGGACCAGCGCGACCAGGGTGCGCACGAGGCGGTTCACCTCTCGCCTCCCGAGGTCGTGGTCGTGGTGGTGGTGGCTCCGGCGGTCGCGCCGGTCGGCACGAAGCCGCCGAGCGTCGGGTCCGACGGGTTCTCGTACAGCGATCCGGTGCCGGGCCCGAAGGTCGCGGCCCGCGGGAGCGGGAGCGTCTGGATGAGGTCGCACACGTCGCCGTTCTCGTCGTTGGCGCTCACCAGCGCGCACAGCACGGCGGCCGGGTCGGAGGTGATCTCGTTGACGAGGTTGGAGATGTTGGCGTTCGTGTCGAGGGTGCCGGTGTCGGGGTTGTAGGTCAGCTGCAGGTTGTTGAGGGCCAGCGGGGCGACCCGCAGGGTCTCGTCGAGGGCCTTGCGCTGCTTGACCAGGACCTTGGCGACGCGGTTGAGGCCGGTGATGTTCTCGCTGAGGATCTCCCGGTTCTCCCGGACGAAGCCGGAGACCTGGTCGAGGGCAATCCCGAGGTTCTCGAGGGAGCCGGCGAGCTCCTTGCGCTCCCCGGCGAGCAGCGTGGACACCCGGCCGAGGGAGTCGTTGAAGTCGCGCACCGTCTGGTCGTTGTCGGCCAGGGTGGTAATGAACTTCTGCAGCTCGGCGGCGGCGCCGAAGAGCTCCTCCTTGTTGTCGTCGAGCGTCTCGCTGAGCCGGCCGACGTCCTCGATGGTCTGGTTGAACTGCTCGCCCTGGCCGCCGAAGTTGTCGGCGGTGACCTGGAGCAGGTCGGTGAGCGCGCCGTCGGCGTTCGCGCCGTTCGGCCCGAGGGCGACGGTGAGCCGGTCGAGGCTGGAGTAGATCTCGTCGAGCTCCAGCGGCACCTGGCTGAGCGTCTCCAGCTCGGCGCCGTCGGCCATCTCGGCGCCCTCGGTGTAGGCCGGCGTGAGCTGGACGTAGCGGTCGCCGACGATCGCCGGGGAGACGATGACGGCCTTCGCGTCCCGCGGTAGCCGCACCTCGGGGTCGTAGGTCATCACGACCTTCACCCGGGTGCCCTCCGGGGTGATCGACTCGACCTCCCCGACCGGCACACCCAGGACCCGGACGTCGCTGCCCTCGTAGAGCGAGACGGTGCGCGGGAACCAGGCGGTCACCGTCTTGTCCTGCTCACCGTCCTGGAACAGCGTCAGGCCGGCCGCGGCCACGAGCATCAGCAGGACGAGCGGGACGACGGCGCGTCGCAGGCTCAGGGCTCCGTCACTCATCCGCCCAGCCCTCCGTTCGGGATGTTGGGGATCGGGGGCAGGTTCTGGATGTAGGTGTCGAACCACGGGCCGGTGCCCAGGGTGTTGGCGAAGACGCGGTAGAAGGGCGCCATCAGCCGCAGGCTGTTGTCGAGGTTGTCCTCGTTCTTGGTGATGACGTCGACGACGCTGTCGAGCTGCTGGAGCGCCGGCGCGAGGTCGGACCGGCTCTGCCGCACCAGCCGGGTCAGCTCGGTCGAGAGGGTCCGGGTGCCGACGAGCAGGTCGTGCAGCTGCTGGCGGCGCTGCAGGAGCGCCTCGAACAAGGTGTCGGCGTCCTCCATGAGCGAGACGATGTCCTCGTCGCGGTCGTCGAGCACGGTCGAGACCCGCTTCAGGTTCTGCAGCAGCGAGTTCAGCTCGTCGTCGCGGTCGGCGAGGTTGGAGGACAGCCGGGACAGCCCGTCGAGGGCCCCGCGGAACTCCTCCGGGGTGTTGCGGGTCAGGTCGGCGAGCACCGAGAGGGACTCGGCCAGCTGGTCGGTGTCGATGCCCGGGTCGGTCTCGCCGTCCCCGATGGTGTCGGCCAGCCCCTCGAAGGCCTCGGTGACCGAGAACGGCTCGCTGGTGCGCTCGGCGGGGATCACCGAGTCGGCCTCCAGCTGGTCGTCGCCGGCGGGCTCGAGCGAGAGGTACATCGAGCCCAGCAGGGTCTTCACCTGGATCGAGGCGCCGGTCTCGGCGCCGAACTGGGCGTCGGTGTCGACGCGGAAGGTCACCTTGACCTTGCCGCCGTCGAGCCCGATCTCCTCGACCTTGCCGACCCGGACGCCGGCCAGGCGGACCTCGTCGTTGGCCTTGAGCCCGCCGGCGTCCTCGAACAGGGCGTGGTAGGTGTCGCCGCCGCCGATGAGCGGGAGGTCCTGCGCACGGAACGCCGCCAGGAGCAGCAGCACGATCACCATGATGCCGGCGGCGCCGACGACGACGGGGTTGCGGTCACGGAAGGGCTTCACCGGGGTCCCCGATCGATGGGTCGCGGGAGCAGCGGGGCGGGGCGGGTGGGGTGGTTCATCCCAGGTCACACCTCTCGGCGCCGAGCTGGACGTTGACCGGCGGCAGGTCGAGGCCGGGCAGCCGGACGCGGCCCTTGAAGTCGCAGAGGTAGAAGTTGAACCACGAGCCGTAGATGGCGGTCCGGCCGATCTTCTCGAGCTTGATCGGCAGCACCTGGAGCGCCCGGTCGAGCTCGGCCTTGTTGTCGTCGATGTTCTTCGTGAGCCGGCGCAGCTCCTTGATGTCCTCGACGAACGGCGGGCGCACCCCCTGGACGAGGTCGGCGGTGGCGGTGGTGAGCTGCGTGATGCCCTCGAAGGAGTCCAGGATCGCCCGGCGGTCGCTCTTGAGGCCGGCGACGAGGGTCCGGAAGTTCTCGATCAACGCCGAGAGCTGGGTGTCCCGGTCGGCGATGTGGTCCAGGACGTAGTCGAGGTTCTCGAGCAGCTGACCGATGACGGCGTCCCGGTCGGCGAGCGTCGAGGTGACCGAGGCGGTGCTCTGGAGCAGTCCCTCGAGCGTCCCGCCCTCGCCCTGGAAGACCTGGATGACCTCGAACGACAGCTTGTTGACGTCGTCGGGCGAGAGGGCCTGAAACAGCGGCTTGAAGCCGTTGAAGAGCTGGGTGAGGTCGAGGGCCTCGTCGGTGCGCGAGGCGGGGATGGTGGCGCCCGCGTCGAGGACGCCGTCCTCGCCGATCCCCTGGCTCAGCGAGAGGTAGCGCTGCCCGACGAGGTTGCGGAACCGGATCGCGGCGAACGTCGACTCGGTCAGCTCGGTGCCCTTCTCGACGGTGAAGCTGACCTCGGCCATCTTGTCGGGGCCGCCCTTGGTGCCGTCGACGACCTGGATGTCCTTGACGGTGCCGACCCTCACCCCGGCGATCCGGACGTCGTCGCCCTCGACCACCCCGGTGACGTCCTCGAAGACCGCCTTGTAGTCGCGCGAGCCCTGGAAGCTGATGTTGCCGATGACGATGACCAGCAGGCCGGTCGCCATGATCGTGACGAGCATGAAGATGGCGAGCTTGACCGTGGCCGAGAGCGTCTTGGCGTCGAGGATCCTCACTGCACCGACACCTCCGCACCCCGGGCCATCGGGCTCATCAGCAGCGGCCCGAGGTCGCCGACCTCGTCGGCGGTGACGCCGAGGCCGGGCGCGAGGAGGTCGCGGTAGAGGTCGTACTCACCGACGCTGCCCTGGAACCCCGTCCCGTCCCGCAGGAGGTACGGCGTCCCGACGCGGGTGGTGCCCTTGCCGGTGGGGCGGTCGACACCGTCGTCGAAGTCGGGGATCCGCTTGACCGGGTTGGCCTGGTCCCACGGGGGGTCGGGCAGGTTGAGGCAGGTCGGGCCGCCGCTCACCGAGACGCGGGGCCGGTCGTCGACGTCGTACTTGCGCGGCTGCCGCGGCAGCGTCTCGAGCACGATGTGCAGCTTGAAGTTGCGGAACGCCTCGGCCTGCCCCGCCCCGGCCCGGACGATGCCGCCGGTCAGGCACGGGAACTCGGTCGAGTAGCGGGCCAGGAGCCGCAGCTGGGCCACCCCGAGCTCGCCGAAGCGGACGATGTTCTCCTCGTTGTCGGCCAGGAACGTGCGGGCGCTGTCGGAGAAGCCGGCGACGTCGACGAAGAGGTCGTTGAGCTTCTTCTCGCGGTCCTCGAGGGTGCTCGTGGTGACCACGGCGTTGTCGAGGGTCTCGGCGACCTCGGGCAGGATCTCGGTGTAGATGGCGGCGACGTCGGAGGTCAGCCGCAGGTCCTCGACCAGCTCCGGGATGCGCGGGTTGAGCCGCTGCAGGTAGCCGTCGAGGACCTCGACGCTCTCGCCGATCTGCTCGCCGCGCCCCTCGAGGGCGGTCGCCAGGGCGGTCAGGGTCTTGTTGATCTCGGCGGGCTGCACCGTCTCGAGCAGCGGCAGCAGGTCGTTGAGCACCGCCTCGACCTCGGTGGACACCACGGTCCTGGTGATCGTGTCGCCCTCGGCGAGGACGCCGTCGGCCCGGTCGGGGATGACGAGCGAGACGTACTTCTCGCCGAACAGCGTCTTGGGGACGATCGAGCCGGTGACGTTCGCCGGGATCATGTCGATCTTGTCGGGGTAGATCCCGAGGGTCACCGAGGCGCCGTCGGCGTCGGCCTCGTAGTCGAGCACCTCGCCGACCAGGACGCCACGCAGCTTGATGTCGGCGCGCTTGGGCAGCTGGAGCCCGATCGAGGAGGTCTGGAGCTGCACCTCGTCGTACTGGACGAACTTCTTGGTGAAGATCGCGAAGGTCAGGTAGACGCTCGCCAGCAGCAGCGTCAGGAAGACGATGCCGAGCACGCGGGGACGGGAGAGCACGGAGGTCATCTCAACCCGCCAGCCTGACCGTGGTGGTGGTGCCCCAGATCGCCATGGAGAGGAACAGGTCGATCACGTTGACCGCGACGATGCTCGAGCGCACCGCCCGGCCCACCGCGACCCCCACGCCGGCGGGACCGCCGGAGGCGTTGTAGCCGTAGTAGCAGTGGATCAGGATGACCACGACGGCGAAGACCAGCACCTTCCCGAACGACCAGAGCACGTCTCCCGGTGGGAGGAACTGGTTGAAGTAGTGGTCGTAGGTGCCCGTGCTCTGCCCGTAGAACTTCGTCACCACCAGCCGGCTCGCGACGTACGACGAGAGCAGCCCGACGACGTAGAGCGGGATGATCGCGATCAGGCCGCCGATGATGCGGGTCGTGACGAGGAACGGCATCGAGGGGATCGCCATCACCTCGAGCGCGTCGACCTCCTCCGAGATCCGCATCGCGCCCAGCTGGGCGGTGAAGCCGCAGCCGACGGTCGCGGCGAGCGCGATGCCGGAGACCAGCGGGGCGATCTCGCGGGTGTTGAAGTAGGCCGAGACGAAGCCCGAGAACGCGGCGGTGCCGAGCTGGTTGAGCGCGGCGTACCCGGACAGGCCGACCTGGGCGCCGGTGAAGAACGTCATCCCGAGGATGACCCCGACGGTGCCGCCGATGACCGCGAGCGAGCCCGAGCCGAGGGTGACCTCGGCCAGGATCCGCATGATCTCCTTGGGGTAGCGCGCGATCGTCCTCGGCACGGCTCCGAGCGCCCGCAGGTAGAAGCCGAGCTGGCCCCCGAGGTCGTCGAGGGCGCTGACCGGCTTCTGGTAGACCGCCTTCAGGTTCGGCACCGGGCCCGTCACCCGGCCTTCGGTGGGACGAGCTGGAGGTAGATGGTGCTCATCACGAAGTTGACGACGAAGAGCAGCAGGAAGGTGATGACGACCGACTCGTTGACGGCGTCGCCGACACCCTTGGGGCCGCCGCCGGCGTTCATCCCCTTGTAGGAGGCGACGATCGCGGCGAGGAGGCCGAAGACCGCTGCCTTGAGCAGGCCGACGTACAGGTCGGGCAGCTGCGCGAGAGCGGTGAAGCTGGCGATGTAGGCGCCGGGCGTGCCGTCCTGGAGGATCACGTTGAAGACGTAGCCGCCGGAGACACCGACCACGCTGACCAGTCCGTTGAGGAACACCGCGACGAGGATGCAGGCGAGCACCCGCGGCACGACGAGCCGCTGGATCGGGTCGATCCCGAGCACCATCATGGCGTCGAGCTCCTCGCGGATCTTGCGGGCGCCGAGGTCCGCGGCGATCGCGGAGCCACCGGCGCCGGCGATCAGCAGCGCGGTCCCGATCGGCGCGGCCTGCTGGATCACGGCGAGGACCGAGGCCGAGCCCGTGAACGACTGGGCGCCGAACTGCTTGATGAGGCCGCCGACCTGCAGCGCGATGACGGCGCCGAACGGGATCGCGACGAGCGCGGTGGGGATGATGGTCACCGAGGCGATGAACCAGGCCTGCTGCAGGAACTCCCGCAGCTGGAACGGCCTCCGGAAGAGCCCGCGCAGGACGTCGAGCGCGAACGCGAACAGGCCCCCGGCGGCCCCGAGGGGCGCGAGGACGCGCGAGGACGTCAGGGAGGACACGTGCGTCAGGCCCCGGTCGCCATCGTCATGTCGTCCTCGAACGATCCCGGCGGGGGCTTGACGCCGTTCTCGCGGCACCAGGCACCGGGCTCGCGCTGGCTGCGGCGCGGGATGCCGTTCGACGGCTCGAGCTGCGGCGGGATGGGCGGCAGCGGCGGGAGCTCCTGGCCGGACTCCGCGGCCAGCTCGTCGGCGTCCTTCTCCTCGGACATGCCGATCGGGCCGACCCGCTGGGCGTTGAGGAACTGGCGCACCACCGGCTCCTCGGAGCTGAGGAGCATCTCGCGCGGCCCGAACATCGCCAGGTGGCGGTGGTAGAGCAGGCCGATGTTGTCGGGCACCGTGCGCGCGGTGTTGATGTCGTGGGTGACGATGAGGAACGTCGCGTCGATCTGGGCGTTGAGGTCGATGATCAGCTGGTTGAGGAACGCCGTGCGCACCGGGTCGAGGCCGGAGTCGGGCTCGTCGAAGAGCACGATCTCCGGGTCGAGCACCAGGGCCCGGGCCAGCCCGGCGCGCTTGCGCATGCCGCCGGAGATCTCGCCGGGCAGCTTGTCCTCGGCCCCGAGCAGGCCGACCAGGTCCATCTTCTCCATGACGACCTCACGGACCTCGGACTCCGACTTCCTCGTGTGCTCGCGCAACGGGAAGGCGACGTTGTCGTAGAGGTTCATCGAGCCGAACATGGCCCCGTCCTGGAACAGGACGCCGAAGAGCTTGCGGATCTCGTAGAGCTCCTTCTCGCGGCAGGAGGCGAGGTCGGTGCCCTCGATGATGACGGCGCCGCTGTCGGGCTTGAGGAGGCCGATGATCGTCTTGAGCAGGACCGACTTGCCCGTGCCCGACGGGCCGAGCATCACGCTGATCTCGCCGGCCGGGACGGTCAGGGACACATCGCCCCAGATCATCTGCTTGCCGAACGACTTCGTGAGGTTCTCGATCTTGATCTCGACACCCATGCGTGCTCCTCCCCTCCTCGGACCGGGCGGCCACGGGGCTGCTACCCGGGGACACTCACCGGTAACAACGGCGCCGACGCGGCGAGGTTACGCGGGAATGTGCGTGACGTCACGTCGCACTCGCGGGGTGGGGAAAACAACGAGGCGGTCACCCCCGATCGGGGGTGACCGCCTCGCGGTCGGCAGGTGGTGCTCAGGACCTCGTCCCGCTCACCAGCCCGCCCAGGTCACTTGAGGGTGACGGTGGCGCCGGCGCCCTCGAGGGCCTCCTTGGCCTTGTCGGCCGCAGCCTTGTCGACCTTCTCCAGGACAGCCTTGGGGGCGGCCTCGACCAGCTCCTTGGCCTCCTTCAGGCCGAGCGAGGTGAGGGCGCGCACCTCCTTGATGACGTTGATCTTCTTCTCGCCGGCAGCCTCGAGGACGACGTCGAACTCGTCCTGAGCAGCCTCGGCCTCGGCCGGGGCAGCGGCGCCGGGCGCGGCGGCCACGGCGACGGGAGCGGCGGCGGTGACGCCGAAGGTCTCCTCGAACTGCTTCACGAACTCGGAGAGCTCGATGAGGGTCATCTCCTTGAAGGCGTCAAGGAGCTCGTCGGTGCTGAGCTTCGCCATGGTGGCGTTCCTTCCATTCGGTGGCCCCGCCGCAGACGCGGGTCGGGACCGGGTTTCAGGTGGTGGGTACGCCTGGGATCAGGCGTCGGTGGCCTCGGCGTCGGGAGCAGCGGCGTCGGTCGCCTCCGCGGCGGGAGCGTCGTCGGACGCCTCCTCCGCGGGGGTCTCCTCGGCAGCGGCCTCCTCGGCCGGGACCTCCTCGGCGGCGGCGGGCGTGCCCGCACCACCTGCGAGGATCGAGGGGTCCTCCTCGGCCTTGGCCTGCAGCGCACCCGCGAGACGGGCGGCCTGGGCGATCGGCGCGTTGAGGAGGTAGACGGCCTGGGACAGCGAGGCGAGCATGGCGCCCGCCATCTTGCCCAGGAGCACCTCGCGCGACTCGAGATCGGCCAGCTTGGCGATCTCCTTCGCGTCGAGGATGTTGCCGTCCAGGACTCCGCCCTTGATGACAAGGGCGGGGTTGGCCTTGGCAAAGTCACGCAGACCCTTGGCCGCCTCGACCACGTCGCCGTTGATGAAGGCGATAGCGGTCGGGCCGGTCAGCAGGTCGTCGAAGCCGGAGATGCCCACCTGGTTGGCGGCGATCTTGGCCAGCGTGTTCTTGACCACGGCGTAGCTGGCGTTCTCACCGAGGGAGCGGCGAAGGTTCTGCAGCTCCTTGACGGTGAGACCGCGGTACTCGGTCAGCACGGCACCGTCGGAGGCGTTGAAGGACTCAACGATCTCCGCGACGGCGGCGTTCCTGTCTGCCCGCGCCATGGGTCTCCTTCCGGACTGGGAGACCACCCCCGGCAACACCTGGGAACGACGAACGCCCCGAGCGCAGGGCTCAGGGCGTGAGGCTCCGTGTGGAGCCGGACTCTGAATCCTGCGCGGGCCGTCCGCATCCCTGCGGCACCTTCGGTCGGACTGCATGCACAGCCTGACAACCGGCGGTCTCTGGTTTCGAGTGGAACTGTACGGGTGGCGCGGCGGTGGGCCAAATCTGTGGGCCGGCCTGGCCGGGGTTTCCCCGGTCGACCGGGGAAGTCTGAACTTGTCGCCCGATACCCCGGCCCCCCAGTTCAGGTTTCCGCCGCCCGGTGGGACGGGCGGGACCAACGGGACGGCGTTGCCTGCGTTGCTCCGGATTCCCGGCTCCGGAGGCCGGCCCGGCCGGGATTTCCCCGGCCGACCGGGGAAGTCTGAACTTGTCGCCCGATACCCCGGCCCCCCAGTTCAGGTTTCCGCCGCCCGGTGGGACGGACGGGGCCAACGGGACGGCGTTGCCTGCGTTGCTCCGGATTCCCGGCTCCGGAGGCCGGCTCGGCCGGGATTTCCCCGGCCGACCGGGGAAATCTGAACTTGACGGCCGATACCCCGGCCCCCCAGCTCAGACTCCGGCCGCCCGGTGTGACCGTGGGGTCGTGGCGGGCCCGGGGAGGCGGCGGGCGCTCGCAACGACACCGGCCCGTCCAGCAGGGCTGGACGGGCCGGTGGGCGGGGGTGACGCAGGCTCAGGCCTCGTCGTCCTCGCCGGTGACGTTGCGGGTGCGGTTCGGGTCGACCTGGATGCCGGGGCCCATCGTCGTGGAGACGGTGACCTTGCGCAGGTAGCGGCCCTTGGAGCTGGCCGGCTTGAGCCGCAGCACCTCCTCGAGGGCGGCGGCGTAGTTCTCGGCCAGCGCGGCCTCGCTGAACGACGCCTTGCCGATGATGAAGTGCAGGTTGGCGTGGCGGTCGACGCGGAACTCGATCTTGCCGCCCTTGATGTCCGTCACGGCCTTGGCCGGGTCGGGCGTCACGGTGCCGGTCTTCGGGTTCGGCATCAGGCCGCGGGGGCCGAGCACGCGGCCGAGGCGGCCGACCTTGCCCATCATGTCGGGGGTCGCGACGACGGCGTCGAACTCGAGCCAGCCACCGCTGACCTTGTCGATCAGCTCGTCGCTGCCGACGATGTCGGCGCCGGCCTCGCGGGCGGCCTCGGCCTTGTCGCCGTTGGCGAACACCAGGACGCGGGCGGTCTTGCCGGTGCCGTGGGGCAGGTTGACGGTGCCGCGCACCATCTGGTCGGCCTTGCGGGGGTCGACGCCGAGTCGCATGACGACGTCGACGGTCTCGTCGAACTTCTTCTTCGAGGTGGTCTTGGCGATCTTGATCGCGGCCAGCGGGGCGTGGAGCTCGTCCTTGTCGAACGTGTCCGCCGCCGCGCGGTAGGTCTTGCTGCGCTGCATGGTGATGTCTTCTCTCTGGTGATGACTCAGAAGGTTGTGGTCGTCAGATGGGCCAGCAGCGGCCCTGCCACGGGGTGTTACTCGGTGGTGACGCCCATCGACCGGGCGGTGCCCTCCACGATCTTCATCGCGGCGTCGATGTCGTTGGCGTTCAGGTCGGGGAGCTTGGTCGTCGCGATCTCGCGCACCTGGTCCTTGGTCAGCTTGCCGACCTTCTCCTTGTGCGGGACGCCGGAGCCCTTCTGCAGCCCGGCGGCCTTCTTGATCAGCTCGGCGGCCGGAGGCGTCTTCGTGATGAAGGTGAACGACCGGTCCTCGTAGATGGTGATCTCGACGGGGATGACGTTGCCGCGCATGGACTCGGTCTGGGCGTTGTAGGCCTTGCAGAACTCCATGATGTTGACGCCGTGCGGGCCGAGGGCGGTACCGACGGGCGGGGCGGGCGTCGCGGCGCCGGCCTGGAGCTGCACCTTGACGAGCGCGGAGATCTTCTTCTTCTTCGGAGGCATGTTCTCTTCCTGTTCTCTGTGGTCATGACGAGGGCGATGCGCCCCCTGCCACGGGTGTTGCCCGAACTATGGTGCTGCGTCGCCGGCCGCGAGCGAAATCGCGACCCGGCGGACCCTCAGCCCTTCTCGATCTGGCTGAAGCTGAGCTCGACCGGGGTCTCCCGGCCGAAGATCTCCACGAGGGCCTTGACCCGCTGCGACTCGGCGTTGATCTCGGTGATCGTGGCGTGCAGCGTGGCGAACGGACCGTCGACGACCTGGACCGAGTCGCCGAGGTCGAAGTCGACGACCTCGATCGGCTTCTTGGCGGTCGAGGAGGAGCCGGAGCCGGACGTCGAGGTCCCGGCCGCGGCGGCGGCGATCTCGGCGGCGGCGACGACGGCCGGGGCGAGCATGTTCTCGACCTCGTCCATGCTCAGCGGCACCGGCTGGTGGCTGTTGCCGACGAAGCCGGTGACCGAGGGCGTGTGGCGCACGGCCGACCACGACTCGTCGGTGAGGTCCATGCGGACCAGGACGTAACCGGGCAGCGCGGGCTTCTTGCGGGTGCGGCGCTGGCCGTTCTTGATCTCGACGATGTCCTCGATGGGGACCACGATCTCGTGGATGTAGTCCTCCATGTTCAGCGAGACGATCCGGTTCTCCAGGTTCGACTTCACCCGGTTCTCCATGCCCGAGTAGGTGTGCACCACGTACCAGTCGCCCGGCTTGGCCCACAGCTCGCGTCGGAACGCCTCGAGGGGGTCCTCGTCCTCGACGGGGACGTCCTCCTCGGCGGCGACCTCGCCCGCGTCGAGGGTGTCGAGGGTCTCCTCGACGAGCTCGGCGGCCGCCTCGTCGGCGACCTCGCCCTCGGCCTCGACGAGGTCGGCGAGCGCCTCGTCGGTCGGCTCGTCGGCGTCGAGGTCGTCGTCGATCTCGGCGTCGGCGGGCGCCGTGCCCTCCGCAGCACCCTCGGTGGCCTCGAGGACGTCGTCCTCGACCACGGGGTCGGTCACCTCGGCGTCGGCGTTCTCGATCGCTTCGGTCTCGTCGTACTGCTCAGACACGCGTTGCTCCATCAAATTGCTGTTCAGGGGGGCCTCTGCGTCCCGACGGCGGCGCCGTCGGGCCGTCAGCCGGCGAAGATCGCGAAGGCGAGCTTGCCGAAGCCCAGGTCGAGCGCCGAGACGATCGCCATCATGACGATCACGAAGACCATGACCACGAAGAAGTAGGTGACCAGCTGCTCTTGCGTCGGGTAGACGACCTTGCGCAGCTCGGCGACCACCTGGCGGTAGAACGTCGGGATGCTCGTGCGCTTGCGCTCGTCGTCGGGCCTGTCGTCCCGGGAACCGCGGACCGCGCTGCTGTCCGACACGCCACTCACCTCTCGCCGTACCTCGTGGAGCTCTCGATTGTCTCGAAGCTGTGTTGCCGTACTGATGTGTTGCAGGGCACGAGGGACTTGAACCCCCAACCTTCGGTTTTGGAGACCGATGCTCTGCCAGTTGAGCTAGTGCCCTCCGTCGATCCCTTCGCTGCGAACCGGCCCGGTCTCGGGCACGGCGAAGCATGCGGGGGAATCCACCGTCCAGGAGTCTACGGCCCCGGGGCCAGCGGCGTCCAAACAACCCCCGTACCGGCTCGGTCAGCGCCGGCACGGGTCCGGCTCAACCGGCGTCGGGACGGCCTCGCTCGACCCCGTCGGCCCGGGTGCGCGAGCCGAAGGCGTACTCGAGGAGGAACAGCACCACGCCGAGGGCGAGCAGGCCCGCGACCCACAGCAGCGAGCCGGGGTCGTCGACCACGACGTAGACCAGGAGGACGGCGTTGCCGAGCAGGCCGAGCAGGAGCAGGGCCGTCGGCGCGTGGTAGTTCTCCTCGGTCTCGGCCTGCCCGCGCAGCTTGAACGCGGCGACGATGACCAGCGAGTAGATGAAGAGGGTGAAGACCACCGTGACGGTCGCGAGCCGGTCGACGACGTCGATGCCGGCACCGGTCTCGTTGAGGGCCCAGCCGACCAGCAGCAGCGCGCAGACCACCGCGCCCGCGAAGAGCAGCGCGGCGACCGGGCTGCGGCGCCGCTCGTGGGTCTTGGCGAAGACGCCGGGGACGACGTCCTCGCGCGCCATGCCGTAGAGGATCCGGGACTGGGTGACGACCGAGACCAGCGTGGTGTTGGTGATGGCGGTCATCGCGATGATGGCGAAGACGATGCTGAGCACGCTGACCGAGATCGGCAGGACGCCGGACTCGACCACGTCGAGCAGCGGGGCGTCCGAGGACGCCAGCTCCTTCGCGTCGACCACGAGCGAGGCCGACATCGCGACGAGCACGTAGATCACGCCGGCCGCGACCATGCCGCCGACCAGGGCCCGCGGGAAGTGCTTGGCCGGGTCGACGACCTCCTCGGCGATGTTGGCGGCGTTCTCGAAGCCGGTCATCGCGAAGAAGGCCAGCGCGACACCGGCGACGATCGCGAAGATCTCGTTGCCCTGGGTGCTGAAGTCGGTGAGGGTGCCGAGGTCGGAGTCGCCCTCGGCGGTGTGCACCACCGCGATGAGCAGGACGACGACCAGGCCCGTCACCTCGACGATCGTCATGACCAGGTTGGCCAGGACCGACTCGGTGATGCCGAGGTAGTTCACGATCGTCAGCAGCACGATCAGCCCGAGCGAGACCAGGATGGCCGGCGGCAGCGACCACACCGTGTCGAAGTAGGCCGCGAACCCGGTGGCCAGCGAGCCGGACGCCGCGAAGCAGGCCGAGAGCATGCTGACGGTGACCAGGAAGGTCAGGATCCGGTTCTTGAACGCCTTGTTGACGAAGAGGGCCGCGCCGGCCGCCTGGGGGAACTTCGTGACCAGCTCGGCGTACGCGGCACCGGTGATGGTGGCGATCGAGACGCCGATCAGGAACGCGACCCAGAAGGCGCCGCCGACCTCGCCGGCGACCGCGCCGATGAGGACGTAGATGCCCGATCCGAGCACGTCGCCGAGGACGTAGAAGAAGAGCAGCCGGCCGGTGATCGTCCGTTTGAGCCCGGACTCCTCGCGGTCGACCCCCTCCGGGGACTGGGTGTCGGTCATGGCGACCCGCTTCCTCTCCGAGCACCCGCCGTGCCGACGGGCCTGTGGTCCATCCGCCCGAGATGGGTCGGAGGTGTCGAACGTCTCGCCCTACGATGGAGCCCATGACCAGCAGCCCCCGCGACAGACGAGTCTCCCAGCGCATCGGCGCCATCGCCGAGTCGGCCACGCTCAAGGTCGACGCCAAGGCGAAGGCCCTCAAGGCCGAGGGACGCCCGGTCATCGGCTTCGGCGCCGGCGAGCCCGACTTCCCCACCCCCGACTACATCGTCGAGGCGGCCGTCGAAGCCTGCCGCGACCCGAAGAACCACCGGTACACCCCTGCTGGTGGGCTGCCGGAGCTGAAGAAGGCGATCGTCGAGAAGACGCTGCGCGACAGCGGCCTGGCGATCGACGCGGCCCAGGTGCTGGTCACCAACGGCGGCAAGCAGGCGATCTACGCGGCGTTCGCCGCGATGCTCGACCCCGACGACGAGGTCATCGTGCCGGCGCCGTACTGGACGACCTACCCGGAGGCGATCGCGCTCGCCGGCGGCGTCCCGGTGGAGGTGCTGGCCGACGAGACCCAGGACTACAAGGTCACCGTCGAGCAGCTCGAGGCCGCCCGCACCGACAAGACGAAGGTCCTGCTGTTCGTCTCGCCGTCGAACCCGACCGGGGCGATCTACTCCGCCGAGGAGATCCGGGCGATCGGCCGCTGGGTCGAGGACCACGACCTGTGGGTGCTCACCGACGAGATCTACGAGCACCTCGTCTACGACGACGCCGAGACCGGGTCGATGCCGGCGCTCTGCCCGTTCCTCCAGGACAACTGCGTCATCGTGAACGGCGTCGCCAAGACCTACGCGATGACCGGCTGGCGGGTCGGCTGGATGATCGGTCCGAAGGACCTCGTCAAGGCCGCGACCAACCTGCAGTCCCACGCCACCTCCAACGTCTCGAACGTCGCCCAGCGCGCCGCGATCGCCGCGGTCGAGGGCGACCTCACCGCGGTCGAGGAGATGAAGACCGCCTTCGACCGGCGTCGCCGCACGATCGTGTCGATGCTCAACGAGATCGACGGCGTCCTCTGCCCGATGCCCGGCGGCGCGTTCTACGCCTACCCCTCGGTCAAGGGCCTGCTGGGCAAGGACTACGACGGCGTCCGGATCGACACCTCCGCCGAGCTCGCCGAGTACTTCCTCGACCAGGCCGAGGTCGCCGCCGTCCCCGGCGAGGCGTTCGGCTCCCCCGGCTACCTCCGGTTCTCCTACGCCCTCGGCGACGACGACATCGTCGAGGGGATCTCGAGGCTGCAGAAGCTGCTCGCTTGAGACCCCGGGACCTGCACGCCCTGCCGAAGGCGCACCTGCACCTGCACTTCACCGGCTCGATGCGGCACGGCACGCTGCTCGAGCTCGCCGAGCGCGACGGGATCGCCCTGCCCGACTCGCTGGTGACGGAGTGGCCGCCGCAGCTGAGTGCGGCCGACGAGAAGGGCTGGTTCCGCTTCCAGCGCCTCTACGACGTCGCCCGGTCGGTGCTGCGCACCGAGGACGACGTCCGGCGACTGGTGCTCGAGGCCGCCGAGGACGACGTCTGCGACGGCGGGCGGTGGCTGGAGATCCAGGTCGACCCGAGCGGGTACGCCGCCCGGTTCGGCGGGATCACCGCCTTCACCGACCTGGTCCTGGACGCCGTCCGGGTGGCCTCCGAGCGCACGGGGCTCGGCATGGCGGTCGTCATCGCCGCCAACCGCACCCGCCACCCGCTCGACGCGCGCACGCTCGCCCGGCTCGCGGCGCAGTACGCCGACCGCGGGGTCGTCGGCTTCGGGCTCTCGAACGACGAGCGGCGCGGCCGCACCGCCGACTTCGCGGCCGCCTTCGAGATCGCCGGGCGGGCCGGGCTGCTGCTCGTGCCGCACGGCGGCGAGCTGCGCGGGCCCGACCACGTGCGCACCTGCCTCGACCGGCTGCACGCCGGACGGCTCGGCCACGGCGTCCGGTCGACCGAGGACCCGGACCTGCTGGCCCGGATCGTCGACAGCGGCGTGGCCCTGGAGGTCTGCCCGGTCTCGAACGTCGCCCTCGGGGTCTACTCCGACCTGACGTCGGTGCCGCTGCCGACCCTGCTCGAGGCCGGCGCGACGGTGGCGCTCGGCGCCGACGACCCCCTGCTCTTCGGCTCGCGCCTGGCCGGTCAGTACGCCACGATGCGGGCGGCCCACGAGCTGTCCGACGAGACGATGGCCGAGCTCGCGCGGATGTCGCTGCGGGCCTCGCGCGCCCCCGACGCGCTGCGGGACGCGGCACTCGCCGACGTCGACGCCTGGCTCGCCGCCCCGGCCGGCTGAGCGGGTTTCGCCCCGACCGCCGATGGGACACTGACGCCATGAGCGAGCGCCCCGACGAGACCGAGCCGATCCAGCCGTACCTCGCCAAGCGGGACTCGCGGTCGTCGGAGGGGGCCGCGGCACCGGAGCCGCCCACGACGCCGTACGAGCAGCCGCACCCGGGACCCGCGCAGCAGCCGTACGGCCAGCCCGGCGGCCAGCCGTACTCCTCGCCCCACGCCCAGCCGTACGGCGGCCCGCAGGGGTTCCAGCCCTACCCGCCCGGCGCCTACTCCTACGGCTACCGGCCGGCCCACAGCGGCGCCAACACCGCGATGGCGCTCGGCATCACCAGCGTGGTCTGCGCGGTGCTGACCTTCGTCGTCTGCGTGACGCTGCCCGGCGTGCTGTGCGGCCCCTTCGCGATCGCGCTCGCGCTTCGGGCCCAGAAGGAGATGCGGACCGTTCCCGGGCACTACACCAACGAGAGCGCGGCGACGACCGGGCTCGTCACCGGGATCATCGGCACCGTCGTCGGCCTCGGGGTGATCGCCCTGGTGGTGCTCTACGCGGGCTTCGTCGTGTCGATCTTCAGCTTCGGCACCGCCTGAGCGACACCGCCCCGGGGGTCCTACAGCTCGCAGCCGACGAGCACCGGCTCGTTGACGAGCGTGATGCCGAACGCCGCGTGCACGCCGTCGCGGACCTCGCGCGCCAGCGCCAACAGGTCCTCGGTGCTCGCGTCGCCGCGGTTGGTGAGCGCGAGGGTGTGCTTGGTCGAGACCCGGGCCCGCCCGGTGCCGTAGCCGCGGCCGAAGCCGGCGTGCTCGATGAGCCAGGCGGCCGAGGTCTTCGCGAGCCCGTCGCCCGCGGGCCAGGACGGCGCCCCGGCCGGCACGTCGGATGCCGGCACGATCGGGTTGGTGAAGAACGAGCCGGCGCTCCAGGTGTCGTGGTCGTCGGCGTCGAGGACCATGCCCTTGCCGCCCCGCAGCCCGAGCACGGCGGCCCGGACGTCGGCGAGCGGGGCGCGACGCCCCTGCTCGACGCCCAGGGCGCGGGCCAGCTCGGCGTAGGCCACCGGGGCGCCGAGCGTGCCGACGGCGAGCTGGAAGGTGACGTCGAGGACGACGTGCCGCCCGCCCCAGGCGTCGTACCGGTCGGCCTTGAAGCGCGAGCTGCGGTAGCCGAACCCGCAGTCGGGGCCGGCGAAGGTGCGCACGCCGTTAAGAACGCGGTCCCAGACCCGGACCCGGGCGATCGTCTGGGCGACGTCCTGGCCGTAGGCGCCGACGTTCTGGATCGGGGTGGAGCCGACGGCGCCCGGGATGCCGGACAGCGCCTCGACGCCCACCCAGCCGCGCTCGACGGCGTGGGCGACGAAGCCGTCCCAGTCCTCGCCGGCGGCGACGGTCACGAGCGCTCCCCCGCAGGTCGCCTCGTCGGTGCCCCCGGCGTCGCCGGCGTCGCCGGTGTCGCTGGTCAGGCCGGTGGTCGCGACCGCGACGACCGTGCCGGCGAAGCCGGCGTCGGCGACGACGAGGTTGCTGCCGCCGCCCAGGAGCAGCACGGGCTCGCCGGCGGCGTCGGCCGTCGAGACGGCCTCGACCAGCTCGGCCTCGGTCGTGGCGACGACGAACCGCCCGGCCGGGCCGCCGAGCCGGAGTGTCGTGTGGTCGCGCAGCCGCTCCCCGGTGGGATCGGGCACGCTCACGCCCGCAGGGTGGCCCGGCAGCGGCCGAGGACGGAGACGCCGTCGCAGGTGACCGTGACGGCGATCGTGCCGTCGTCCTCGACGACGCCGGCGACGGTCACGTCGACGCCCTCGGCCGGGACGACGACGGGCTTGGTGAACTTGGCGCCGATGGAGGCGACGCCGCCGCGGCCGCCGGCCTGCTCCTCGACGTAGCGGGCGGCCAGGGCCAGGGTGTACATCCCGTGGGCGATGACGCCGGGCAGGCCGACCGAGCGGGCGACGTCCTCGTCCTGGTGGATCGGGTTGTGGTCACCGCTGGCCTGCGCGTAGGCGACGAGGTCGGCGCGGGTGATCGTGAACGTGCGCGGGGCGAGGTCGCCGGACTCGATCGGGGTCGTCATGCGGGACTCCCGGGGCGACGAGCGGCGCCGGGGCGGAGCACGGGAGCCGCCGGACGGCCGGGGGTGCCGGTCATGCGCCGGCCCGGTGGACGAGGGTGGCGGCGCCGGTGCAGACGAGGGCGCCCGCGGCGTCGGTGACCTGGCTGGTGGTGCCGATGATGTCGTTGCCGCCGATCTGGCGCAGCGTGGCGACGGTGAGCGCGACGGTGAGGACGTCGCCCGGCACGACCGGCCGTTCGTGGGCGAAGCGCTGCTCGCCGTGCACGATGCGGGACAGGTCGAGCGCCTCGGCCTCCAGGAACCCCATCATCGCGTCGAACGCGGGGACGATCGGGTACGTCGCGGGGGCGGGGCCGCCGTCGTACCGGCCGCCGGTGGCCTCGACGAAGGCACGGACCGAGGGCTCGGTGACCTCGTGGGGCGGGGCGGGCGGGTACGTGCGCCCGACGATGGTGGCGTCCACGAGGGCGACGTTAACGCAGACGAGCCCGCCTCCGGGATCCGGGGCGGGCTCGACCGGCGCGCGGCGCAGGGCCGGTGCCGGGTGGTGCGGGACGACCAGCGTCAGCGGGTCTCGCGGTGCGCGGTGTGCTTGCGGCAGCGCGGGCAGAACTTCGCGAGCTCGAGCCGGTCGGGGTCGTTGCGGCGGTTCTTCTTGGTGATGTAGTTGCGCTCCTTGCAGTCCACGCACGCGAGCGTGATCTTGGGGCGAACGTCGGAGCTCTTGCTGGCCACGGTGGATCCTCTGTCGAAGGGTGCTGAAGGCTGATCGGTCGTGCTGGGTAGCGGGAGCGGGACTCGAACCCGCGACACCACGATTATGAGTCGTGTGCTCTAACCACCTGAGCTACCCCGCCAAGAGTACGAGAGCCCCTTTACGGAATCGAACCGTAGACCTTCTCCTTACCATGGAGACGCTCTGCCGACTGAGCTAAAGGGGCAACGACGGAGAACGATACACACGGTCCGATCAAGCACGAAATCGGGTCCGGGGGCACCGCGCCGCGGTGGGATCAGCCTCCCACAGACCCCCCGATCCGGGCGAACGGGGAGGCCTCCTCGAGCTCGTAGGCGAGCTCCAGCAGCACGGCCTCGTGACCGGCTGCGGCGCCGAACATCATGCCCACCGGGAGCCCTTGCGCCGACGTCGCCAGGGGCAGCGAGACGGCCGGCTCGCCGGTCGCGTTCTGCAGCGGCGTGAAGGCCACCCACGTCGTGAGCCGATCGATGACGGTCTCGTAGGGCTGGGTCGGGTCGAGGTGCCCCACCCGGGGCGTGCCGTGGGCCAGCGTCGGCGTCAGGGTGACGTCGTGGGCCCGGTAGTGGGCGGAGGTGACGGCGGAGGAGCGGCGCAGCCGGTAGACGGCACCGGGCAGGCGGTGCAGGTTGCGCGCCGCGTGCCGGGCCAGCCCGTGGGTGAGGTGGTCGAGGCGGTCGGGGTCCCAGGACCGGCCGTGCCGGCGGCGTCCGGTGCGGAGCAGGACGAGCGCGAGCGAGGCCCAGTAGAGCAGGAAGTCGTCGCGGAAGCCGGCGGGCATCGGCGCCTCGACCTCCTCGACGTGGTGCCCGAGCTCCTCGAGGAGGACGGCGGTGCGCAGCGTGGCCTCCCGCACCTCGGCGCTGGCACCGAGGCCCCCGGCCCCGGTGGTGTTGAGCGCGACACGGAGCCGCTTGCGGCCCGGGCGGGTGAGATCCCCCACAGGCGGCAGCGAGAGGTTGCGGTAGACGTGCTCGGCCTCGCGGAGGAACGCGGCGGTGTCGCGGACCGAGCGGGTCAGGACCCCGTCGGAGACGATCCGGACGGGCATCTCGCGCAGCGCCCGGTCCTGGGCCAGCCGGCCGCGGGTCGGCTTGAGCCCGACGAGTCCGTTGACGGCGGCCGGGATGCGGATCGACCCGCCGCCGTCGTTCGCGTGGGCGATCGGGAGGGCGCCGGAGGCGACGAGGGCGGCCGAACCCGCCGAGGACGCGCCGGCCACGTGGTCGGTCGACCACGGCGAGCGGACGGCGCCCAGTCGGGGGTGCTCGGCCGCTGCGGAGAACCCGAGCTCCGACAGCTGGCTCTTGCCGAGCGGGAGCAGCCCGGTGGCGAGGTACATCCGCGCGAAGTCGCCGTCGGCCGGCGCCGGGCGCCCGATCCAGGCGTCGGTGCCCTCGCGGGTCGGCATGCCGGCGACGTCGACGTTGTCCTTGACGACCGTCGGGACGCCGGCGAAGAACCCGCCCCGGGGATCGCGGGCCTCCACCCGCGCCCGGTCGTAGGCGGTGAAGGCCATCGCGCCGAGGAGCGGGTCGACCCGCTCGACGCGGCGGATGGCGGCCTCGACCACCTCGGGCACCGACACCTCGCCCTCGTGCAGCGCGGCGACCAGGCCGACCGCGTCGTGGTCGCCGAGGGCGTCGTCGTCGTGGGCACTGACCTGGGTCATGCGTGGTGACGGTAGCCGGTGCGGCCCTGCCCGCGCTGCTCGCGCCTCTCCGCGCCCGCCCACCGCTGGTCGAGCCGGCGAGCGCCAGCGAGCCGAGTCGAGACCAGCACCGCCCGCCCCCCGCTGGTCGAGCCGGCGAGCGTCAGCGAGCCGAGTCGAGACCAAGCAGCCCCCCACCGCTGGTCGAGCCGGCGAGCGTCAGCGAGCCGAGTCGAGACCAAGCACCGCCCCCCGCTGGTCGAGCCGGCGAGCGTCAGCGAGCCGAGTCGAGACCCACGGCGCCGCGGCGGAAGCAGCCCACCAGGTGCGGGTCGAAGACGCCGATCGCCTCCATCAGCGCCTGCATCGTGGTGGGGCCGACGAAGGCGAAGCCCTGCTTCTTCAGGCCCTTCGACAGCGCGACCGACTCGGGCGAGGTGGTGGCCACCGAGGCTGTGTCGGTGGGCGCGGGCGGGTGCTCGGGGGCGAAGGACAGCACGAAGGCCTCGAGGCCACCGGCCTCGCGCAGGGCGACGGTGGCGCGGGCGTTGGTGACGGCGGCGTCGATCTTGAGGCGGTTGCGGACGATCCGGGCGTCGTCCATGAGGCGCGCCCGGTCGGCGTCGTCGAAGGACGCGATCGCGTCGGCGTCGAAGTCGCGGAAGACCTCGCGGAAGGCGTCGCGCTTGCGCAGGATCGTCGACCACGCCAGCCCCGACTGGAACGCCTCCAGGGTGAGCCGCTCGAGGTAGGCGGCCTCGCCACGGACCGGTCGCCCCCACTCGTCGTCGTGGTAGTCGCGCATCAGGCTCGGCTGCTCGCCCGCCCACGGGCAGCGGGCGGTGCCGTCGGCACCGGTCAGGGGTCCCATGCGCGGCATCCTGCCGCACCCCACCGACAGGCGTCCGCGGGCGCGGCCGCGGACCTCAGGAGCCGGCGGTGCGGGCCAGCGGGACGGCGAAGGTGAACGCGCTACCCCGCCCCGGCGCGCTCGAGACCTCGAGGACGCCGCCCATCAGCGCGACCAGGTTGCGCGAGATGGCCAGCCCGAGCCCGGTGCCGCCGAACTCCCGCGTGATCGAGGAGTCGGCCTGGCGGAACATCTCGAACACCTGGCCCTGCACCTCCTCGGTCATGCCGATGCCCGTGTCGGTGACGGTGAAGCGGAGCTCGACGGTGTCGGGCCCCTCCCGCTCGGCCTCGACGGCCAGCCCGACCCCGCCGACGTGGGTGAACTTGGTGGCGTTGTCGATGAGGTTGGTGAGCACCTGCGCGATCCGGGCGGCGTCGCCGACCACCCGCCGCGGGACGTCGGGACCGACCTCGGTGACGAAGTCCAGGCCGCGCTCGTCGAGGGCGCCGCGCACGATCAGGGCGGTGTCGTCGACGACGTCGTGGAGGTCGAACGGCGCCGCGACGAGCTCGACGCGGCCGGCCTCGACCCGGGAGAAGTCGAGGACGTCGTTGACCAGGCGCAGCAGCCGCTCCCCGGAGCGCTCCATCACTGTCACCAGCTTGCGCTGGCGGTCGGTGAGCGTGGTCTCGTCGAGCAGCTCGGCGGCGGCCAGGACGCTGGTGAGCGGCGTGCGGATCTCGTGGCTCATGGTGGCCAGGAACGCCGACTTCGCGGCGTTGGCGCTCTCGGCCACCCGCCGGGACTCGGCGAGGGTCCGCTCGAGGTGGCGCCGGGCGGTGATGTCCTCGGCGATGCCGTACACCTCGATCATCTCGTCGTCGACGACGATCGGGATGCCGATCACCTCCAGGTCACCGACCGAGCCGTCGCCGCGCACGTAGCGGGTCTCGAAGATCCGGGTCTCCCCGCCCAGCATGCCGGCGAAGTGGCCCGCCACCTCCTCCACGTCCTCGTCGAGCAGCAGGTCGACGAACGAGTGGCCGATCAGCTCGTCGGCGCCGCGCCCGCTGATCTCGAACGCGGCCGGGTTCACCGAGACGAACCGGCCCTCGAGGTCGAGGGAGAACACGGCGTCCGGGTGCAGGTCCCACAGGGAGCGCAAGCGGGTCTCGGCCAGACGGAGGTCGCGCTCGGCCGTCACCGCCGCTCCCGGAGGCGGACCTGGGGCATCGCCGGCGCGGGGATCGGCGGCCTCGGGTCGCCGGTCGGGACGCCGAAGCGGCCGTCGGCGAGCGCGGTCCCGTCGCCGACCTGCTCCTGCCACTCACGCCGGTGCGCGACCACCTCCTCGTGGGTGCGGGCCACGAAGTTCCACCACATCACGATCGCCTCCCCGAAGGGCGGCCCGCCGAGCAGGAGCAGCCGCACCGGGTCCGGGCCGGCGACCAGGTCGAGCGACGTCGGGCCCGGCGGCAGGTAGACGAGGTCGTGGGCGGCGGCGTGCTGCCCGGCGACGCGCAGCGAGCCGGCGTCGACGAGGACGCCGTGCTCGAACGTCGCGTCGACGTCGAGCGTGACGGCACCACCGGGCTCGAGGAGCAGCTCGGCGCCGAGCAGCGGCGTCGCGGTCGGGACCGGCGAGACCACGTCGAGCAACGCCCCGAGGAAGACGCGGGCCTCGACGCCGGGGCGGCGCACCGGGTCGGGCGCGTGGTGCACGAAGCCCGGGTCGGCGTCGCGGGCGTGCTCGGGCAGGGCGACCCAGAGCTGCGCACCGTGCAGGGTCGTGGTCGAGGCCGTCGAGACCTCCGAGTGGCTGATCCCGCGGCCGGCCGTCATCAGGTTGACCTCGCCGGGACGCACGATCGCGTGGTGGCCGGCGCTGTCGCGGTGCTCGATCTCGCCGGTGAACAGCCAGCTCACGGTCTGCAGCCCGGTGTGCGGGTGCGGCGGGACGACCATGCCGCCGCTCTCGGCGACCGGGTCGGGCCCGTAGTGGTCGAGGAAGCACCACGCACCGATCAGGCTGCGGGCGCGCGAGGGCAGCGTGCGCCGCACGGTCATCGCCCGGGGCCCGCCGAGCGGCACCTCGCGCGGCGTCAGCACCTCGACGCCCCCCGCGGGACCGGCGGCGCAGGTGACTTCCTCGGGATGCTCGTCCAGCGTGCTCACGGGAGCATCGTGTCACCCCGGTCCGGCGGCGCGTCAGCTCTGGTGGATCGGGTCGGTGACCCGTTTGTGCCCGTGCTCGACGTCGGCCTCGGCCGCCCTCGTCACGCCGGCCCTGCCCCCGCCCGGCGCCTGGAGCCGCACGACGACCGACTTCGAGGTCGGGGTGTTGCTGCCCTCGGCCTTCGAGTCGAGCGGGACGAGCGGGTTCGTCTCGGGGTAGTACGCCGCGGCGCAGCCGATCGGCTGCTCGTAGGCCACGATGCGGAAGGCCGGCGCGGTGCGCTCCGAGCCGTCGTCCCACTCGCTGACGAGGTCGACCAGGTCGCCGTCCTCCCAGCCGAGGTGGCGGATGTCGTCGGGGTGCACGAAGACCACGCGGCGCCCGTTCCTGACGCCGCGGTAGCGGTCGTCGAGACCGTAGATCGTGGTGTTGAACTGGTCGTGGCTGCGCATCGTCTGGAGCAGCAGCCGCCCCTCGGGCACGGCCAAGACGTCGAGCGGCACCACCGAGAAGACCGCCTTGCCCACCGCCGTCGGGAAGGTGCGCGAGTCGCGCGGCGGGTGCGGGAGGACGAACCCGCCGGGGCGCTCGACCTTCTCGTCGTACGCCGCGCACCCCGGGACGACGTTCGCGATGCGTCGCCGGATGGTCGAGTAGTCGGACCGGAAGTCCGCCCACGGGATCTCGTAGGCCTCGCCGAGGGTCGCCTCCGCGAGCGAGCAGACGATGTCGACCTCCGAGCGCAGGTGCTCCGAGGCGGGATCGAGCGGACCCCGGGACGCGTGGACCGCCGACATGGAGTCCTCGACGGTGACGCGCTGCTCCCGGCCGCCGGTGAGGTCCTTCTCGGAGCGGCCCAGCACGGGCAGGATCAGCGCCTCGCGGCCGGTGACGACGTGCGAGCGGTTGAGCTTGGTGGACACGTGGACGGTCAGGTCGGCCCGGCGCAGCGCGGCCTCGGTGACCTCGGTGTCGGAGACCGCCGAGGCGAAGTTGCCGCCCATCGCGAAGAAGACCCGCGCCCGTCCGTCGGTGAGCGCCTTGACCGAGTCGACGGTGTCGAAGCCGTGCCGGCGCGGCGGGTCGAACCCGAACTCGGCCTGCAGCGCGTCGAGGAACTCCGGCTTGGGCCGCTCCCAGATGCCCATGGTGCGGTCGCCCTGGACGTTCGAGTGGCCGCGCACCGGGCAGAGACCGGCGCCGGGCTTGCCGATGTTGCCCTGCGCCAGCGCCAGGTTGACGAGCTCCTTGATCGTCGCGACCGAGTTGCGGTGCTGGGTGAGGCCCATCGCCCAGCAGAAGACCGTCCGCGACGAGGTGCGCAGCATCTCGCCGGCCTCCTCGATCTGGGCGCGGGTCAGTCCGGTGGCCCGCTCGACCTCGGCCCAGTCGACCCGGCGGACGTGCTCGACCCACGCCTCGTAGCCGTCGGTGTGGGCGGCGACGAAGTCGTGGTCGACGGCGTCGTGCTCGAGCAGGTACGCCGCGAGGCCCTGGAAGAGCGCCAGGTCCCCGTTGATCCGCACCGGCAGGAACAGGTCGGCCAGCGCGGTGCCCGGGCCGACCATGCCGCGCGGCGTCTGCGGGTTCTTGAACCGCACCAGCCCCGCCTCACGCAACGGGTTGACCGCCACGATCCGGGCGCCACGCTGCTTGGCGATCTCCAGGGCGCTCAGCATGCGGGGGTGGTTGGTGCCCGGGTTCTGGCCGGCGATGACGATGAGCTCGGCGTCGTGGACGTCCTCGAGAGACACCGACCCCTTGCCGATGCCGATGGTCTCCGCGAGCGCGACCGAGGTCGACTCGTGGCACATGTTCGAGCAGTCCGGAAGGTTGTTGGTCCCGAACGCGCGCACGAACAGCTGGTAGACGAACGCGGCCTCGTTCGAGGTCTTGCCGGAGGTGTAGAAGATCGCCTCGTCCGGGCTGGCGAGGCCGCGCAGGTGCTCGGCGACCAGGGCGAACGCCTCGTCCCAGGAGATCGGCTCGTAGTGCGTGCTGCCGGCACGCTTGACCATCGGCTCGGTGATCCGGCCCTGCTGTCCCAGCCAGTAGTCGGTGCGCTCCTCGAGGACGGCCAGCGGGTGCTCGGCGAAGAACGCCCGGTCGACACGGCGCCGGGTCGCCTCCTCGGTGACGGCCTTGGCGCCGTTCTCGCAGAACTCGGCGGTGTGCCGGTGCCCGGCCTCCGGGTCCGGCCAGGCACAGCCCTGGCAGTCGAAGCCGTCGACCTGGTTGAGCTTGAGCAGCGTGCGCGCGGTCCGGCTCGGACCCATCTGCTCGACGGCGCGCTTGAGCGCCACGGCCACGGCCGTCTTCCCGGCCGCTGCGTGGGCCTCACCGCCGACCTCGAGGTCGGACTCGTCGATGTCGTCACGGGGCGGCTTGCGGGCGAAGGGGCGGGCCATGTCCGACATCCTCACCCCTGCCCGGTCGACCTCGCCTCCCCCGGTGCGGCACGGCCCTGCCCACGCACCACGGTCGACGGGGCCACCCCGGCCGAGCCCCCGGACGCAATAGCCCGACATGACCTGTCCGCGCGTGCCCGGACACGCTACTTTCAGCCGACCGTGTCGACCGAGGGTCGACCCCTGCCTCACGCCCACCACGCGCCACCGCGTCCCACGACGCCCGCCACGCCCGTCACGCCCGTCCCGCCCCGAGGAGATCCCATGTCCCAGTCGCCGCCTCCCCCACCGCCTCCCGGCGGCTACGGCTCACCGCCTCCGGCCGGTGGCTACGGAGCCCCGCCGCCACCGCCGGTGGGCGTGCCCCGCCCGGGTGAGCTGGTCGACCGGTTCGTCGCCCGGCTGATCGACGGCGTGATCCTCGGCGTGGCGTACGGCATCATCTACGCGATCTTCAGCGCGATGTTCCTGCGGGGCTTCCGTTACTCGACCGGCGAGTGGCTGCTGTTCTGGATCTTCGCCTCGATCGTCATCAGCGTGGTCTGGGTGGGCTACTTCGCCTACCTCGAGTCGACCCGCGGCGCCACGATCGGCAAGCAGGTGATGAAGCTCAAGGTGGTCGGCCCCGACGGCGTCGCGAACCCGACGCTCGAGCAGGCGGTCCGGCGCAACTTCTGGCTGGCCGCGAACCTCCTCAACATCATCCCGATCATCGGGGCGGTGCTGAGCTTCCTGGCCAGCGTCGCGGCGGTCGTGATGATCGCCGTCGGGATCAACGGCGACCCGCAGCGCCGCCAGGCCTGGCACGACAAGTTCGCCGGCGGCACGCAGGTCCTCAAGGTCGGCTGACCCACCGGCGAGGTGGCCGAGCCACCCGCCACCCACGCCGACGCCGGTCCCGCGCGGGGCCGGCGTCGGCGCGTCCGGAGCCGGGTCAGTACCCCGGCGGCGGCGAGGACGGCGGCGGCACCGACGGGTGGCCCGGGTGGCCGGGGTGGACCGGGCGCCGGGTGTCGGCGGCGACGACGTCCTTGTGAAACCGCTTGTGCACGTAGAGCGGCTCGCCGAGCGAGGTGCACTTCCACCACAGCCCCGACGGGGGCCCGATCTGGACGGCGCGCGGCACCTCGGCCAGCACCCCGGTGACCTTCGACTGGCTCCACGTCGTCCCGGCGAGCACCAGGATCCGACGGTCGGTGACGACCACGACGCGGTACTTGTTGGCGAAGAGCAGGACGAGCACCGAGAGCAGCAACCACCACTGGCTGATCTTCTGGCCGCCGAAGACGGCCTGCACCTGCTCACCCGGCTGCAGGTGGGGGCGGGCCTTCTCGACCATCGTGTCGCGCAGCGCCATGCTGGTTCTCCTCGGGGTTGACGGGCCGGCGGACCGGCGTGCGGGGCCATCCTCTCCTCGACGGCCAGGTTCTCCACTCCCCGGTACGGGTGCGCACTAACCTCGATCCGTGCAGCTAGGTCAGTACCCGTCCCCGCGTCACGTCGTCGTCCACCTCAGCGACCCGCACCTGCTCGCCACCGGTGGCCTCCAGTACGGCGCCGTCGACCCCGAGCGGGGCCTGCTCCTGGCCCTGGAGCGACTCCGGCACCTCGACCCGGCGCCCCAGGTGCTGCTCTTCACCGGCGACCTCGCCGACAAGGCCCAGCCGGCGGCGTACGCGCGCCTGCGCGCGCTCGTCGAGCCGGTGGCCGCCGAGCTCGGCGCCCAGGTCGTCTGGACGATGGGCAACCACGACGAGCGGGCGACGTACGCCGCGAGCCTGTACGACGAGCCGGGCCACGACGGTCCGCAGGACCGGGTCCTCGAGGTCGACGGGCTGCGCGTGGTCGCCCTCGACACGAGCGTGCCCGGCTACCACCACGGCGAGCTCGAGCCAGCCCAGCTGGCCTGGCTGGCCGACGTCCTGGCGACGCCGGCGCGGCACGGCACCGTGCTCGCGATGCACCACCCGCCGATCCCGGTGCCGATGCTGCGGGCCGCCGAGGTGATCGAGCTCGAGGACCAGCCGGCGCTCGCCGCGGTGCTGGCCGGCACCGACGTCCGCGTCATCCTCGCCGGGCACCTGCACATCTCGACGTACTCCACGTTCGCCGGCATCCCGGTCTCGGTCGCCTCGGCGTCCTGCTACACCAGCGACCCCGTCCCGGTCGACCGGTTCGTGTCGGGCGTCGACGGTCACCAGGCGTTCACGGTGGCGCACCTCTACGCCGACCGCGTCGTCCACACGATCGTGCCGCTCGCCCCCGCCCGGGAGGTGACCGGCTTCCCGTCCGACGTCGTCGCCCAGCTCGAGGCACTCACGCCCGCCGAACGGCGCGAGCTCCTGTCGCGCAAGGACTCCGAGTTCAACATCGACCTCGAGGGGCCCTTCGACGAGTGAGGCTCAGCCGTCGGAGGTCGCGCTGCGACGGACCAGCCAGAACCCGATGCCGACGGCGATCGTGCCCAGGAGGCCGAGCATCAGCACGTCCATCACGAAGTGCGCACCGCCGGCACGCGCGATCCAGTCCTCCTTCTCACGCTCGCCCTGGGCCCGGGTCAGGCCCATGGACGAGGCGCAGGCGGCGTAGGCCCACCGCGACGGCGAGAGCCAGGAGATCTGCTCGAGCACCGGTCGGTTGATCGCGAACAGCGAGCCCGACAGGACGAGCTGGACCATGATCATGCCGACCAGCGCCGGCATCGTCTGCTCGGTGCTGGTGACCAGCGCCGACAGGCAGAGCCCGACGACCGCCATCGTGAACGACAGCGCCCCGATCGTCAGCGCGATCCGGGCCGTGCCCAGCTCGCCGTCGGCCCCGGGCAGGCCGACGACCGCGATGAAGGTGACCACCAGCCCCTGCAGGAACGCCGCGGAGCCGAGCACCACGATCTTGCTGGCGAAGTAGACACCGGGCGAGAGGCCCACGGCGTACTCGCGCCGGAAGATCGGCCGCTCCCCCACGAGCTCGCGGATGGCGATCGCGGTCCCCATCAGGCAGGCCGCCACGATGAGGACGATGAGGCGCTGGGACGCCTCCCCGGGCGAGAGGAGCTTGTCGACGAGGTCGCCGAAGGGTTGGCCGTCCTGGGTGGGCTGGCAGCGCAGCGGCCCGACCGCGTCGCTGTTGGGCGGGCAGCGTCGGGTGTCGTCGAGGGACAGCCCCGAGCCGCCGGGGACGAGTCGGCTCAGGCCGCCCAGCACCAGCGGCAGCGCGACGAGCATGCTGAGCAGCAGCCGGTCGGCCACCACGACGGCGGTGTTGCGGCGCACCATCGTGGAGAGCTGCCGGGTGATCGACTGGCGCGGCGGGGCCGGCACGGGCGCGGCGGGCGCCGGGAGCCGGCCGGTGTCGGTCGAGGACCGCGGTGGGGTGATCCGCGACCAGAGGTCGGGCTCGTCGAGCAGGTCGAAGACCTCCGGGTAGTTGCTGACACCGAAGTGGGCCAGGACGCCGGCCGGCGGCCCGAAGTAGGCGATCCGGCCGCCGGGGGCGAGGACCATGACGTTGTCGCACACGTCGAGGGCGAGCACCGAGTGGGTGACGACCACGACCACGCGGCCGTCGTCGGCGAGCGAGCGCAGCTGCCGCATCACCTCGAGGTCGAGACCGGGGTCGAGGCCGGACGTCGGCTCGTCGAGGAACAGCAGCGGCGGCGCGGTCAACAGCTCGGTGGCGATGGAGACGCGCTTCTTCTGCCCGCCCGAGAGCTCGGTGCCGATCCGGTTGTCGAGGCGCTGCTGCAGCTGGAGCTGGCCGGCCACGGTGTGCACCCGGTGGGCACGCTCCTCGGGCCGGGTGTCGGGCGGCAGCCGCAGCTCGGCGGCGTACCCGAGCGCCTGACGGACCTTGAGCTGCGGGTGCTGGATGTCCTGCTGGGGCACCAGGCCGATCTGGAAGCGCAGCTGGTCGTAGTGGGCGTAGAGGTCGTGGCCCTGCCAGATCACCCGACCGTGGGTCGCCGGCCGCAGCCCGGTGAGGGCGCCGAGCAGGGTCGACTTGCCGGCGCCGGACGGACCGATGACCGCGGTGAGGGACGACGGCGCGAGGGTGAAGGAGACGTTCTCCAGCAGCCGCTTGCCGCCGCCGACGACGACGGAGAGCCCGTCGACGTAGAGGGTGAACTCGTGCTGGGTGGCCGAGGTCAGCAGCTGGGTGCCGTCCCAGCGGAAGGTCTGGTTGCCGACGATGACCTCGGACCCCGGGTCGACCCGGACGGAGCCGGCGACCCGCTGGCCGTTGACGAAGACGCCGTTGAAGCTGCCGAGGTCGTGGAGCATCGCCGCGCCGGGCTGCTGCCCGAGCTCGAGCCGGGCGTGGAACCGCGACGCCAGCGGGTCGTCGAGCACGATGTCGTTGGACAGGTCGCGACCGATCGTCACCGACCGCCCGAAGCCGGCGCTGGCGGGCATCATCGTGCGGCCGTGCTCGAGCTGGCCCGGCGGCAGCACCGCCTGGGCGACCACGGGCGCGTCGCCGAGGGGCGGCGGCGTCGGCTGGTACGGCGGCGGCGCCGACCGGTGCGGCGGCGGGCCGGCGGGCTGGGCGGGCCCGCCGTGCTGGGCGGGCTGGTACGGCGGCGGGACCGGGGCGGGCCGGACCGGGGCCACCAGCCAGGCGACGACCGTCTCGCCGTGCGGGTCGCCGAGGGTGTACGACGTCGCGGCCGGGCCCACCGGGAGCCGGGAGACCCGCGCGCCGCCGACGAAGGTGCCGCCGGTGCTCGAGTCGGCGACGAACCAGGCGTCGCCCTGCCGCTCGAAGGTCAGGTGGTGCCGCGAGGCGCGCGGGTCGGCGACCACCACGTCACAGGTCTGCTCACGTCCGACGACGACCCGGTCCTGGTCGAACTCGTGCTGGCCCTGGGCGGACTGCACGACGAGGCGTGCGCGGGTGTGGTCGCTCATGTCGTGCGCCACCCTAACGGCGCCGGCGCCGACCGGCTCACGAGCGCCGCCGGAAGGAGCGGACCGCGACGACGGCGCGCAGCCGGCGCCGGCGGGTGGCGGCCGACGTCAGGGCCCGGCGCTCGGCGTCCACCAGCGCCCAGAACTCCGCAGCCACCGCCGCGTCGGGCTCGGCCGGGCCGAAGACCAGTCCGTCGGCGTGCCGGGCCAGGGCCGGCGCCGCCGGCGACGGCACGTGGGGCGCCTGCTCGCGGCGGGTCAGGGTGCTGCCGACCGGGACCGGCCGGCCGAGGTCGCGGGCGTGGTCGACCAGCTCGCGCCAGCCCCCGACCACCCGCGCCGAGGCGCGCGCTGCGCCACGGCGGCGCCGCCGGCGCCACGCCTTGAGCCCGGCGATGGTGCCGACGACCAGCAGGGCGAGCAGCAGCGGCCCACCGACGGCGGCCAGCACCCAGCCGAACCAGCCGGAGACCACCGCGCCGTCGTCCTGGTCCTTGCGCTCGATCTTGCGGGCCTCGAGCTCGGCCTCGGTCTGCTCGGCCAGCGTCGAGGGCGGCGGGACCGGTGCCGGCGGCGGGACGACGGTGCCGCTCATCTCCTGCTCGGCCAGCGGCGGCTGCTCGGCCGGCCGGTCGAGGTCCATGAACGTCTCGGTCGGCAGCGTCCGCCAGCTCCCGTCGACGACCTGCACCTCGACCCACGCCGAGACGTCGCGACCCTGCACGACGCCGTCGTCGGGCACCACGGCACCGAGCACGACCCGCGCCGGCACGCCGACCTTGTTGGCGAGCAGCGCCATCACCGCGGCGTACTGCTCGTCGTTGCCGACCGCGATCGGCGCGTTGGCGAACTCGTCGCCGAGCCGCTTCACGTGGTGGCCGGGGTGGTAGATCCGCTCGGCCTGAAGGACGCCGTCGGAGTACTTGCCCTCGACCTTGAGGTGGTCCGCGATCGCGAAGACCCGCTCCATCGGCTCCGACGCCCCGGCCGACCACTGCACCGCCTGGGTGTCGAGGAACGACGCCGCGAACGGCACGTCGGTGACGACCTCGGCCGGGGCGTCGGTCGGTGACAGCTCGTCGTCCGGCTCGACCGCGGTGAAGTGGTAGACGTCGCCCGGTCGCACCCCGGTCGGGACGACGGCGGTGGAGGTGGCCAGGTTGTAGCGCCAGGACTCCGCCTTCGTCGTGGGGTCCCCGGCGTCGAACTCGAGCTCCTGGAGCGCTCCGACGGTCGGCAGCCACACCCCGTCGTAGCCGTCGCCCACGGTGACCTCGACCGAGACCCGTCGTCCCCGGACCGGGTTGTCGATCGTGCTGGAGACGCGCTGGAACGCATCCGCCGCGGTGGAGGGGTCGGCGCCCTCGGAGGCGCCCCACACGATCCCGTCGTAGCGGTCGAAGGTCGCGATCCGCAGCCGGGACCCGGCGGGCGCGCCGTCGAGGGTGAGGAGCGTCTCGTCATACAGGTTCTCGGCCTCGACCGGGTCGGGCTCCTCGACGTAGCGGCGGAACGACGCCAGCGGCGAGGGGTACTGCCCGATGTCGAAGGGCGGGCGCACCTGGGTGCGCAGCACGGTGCGGCCGGTGTCGTCCCCGAGCGCGACGGAGGTGACCGGCATCGCCAGCGCCCCCGCGGCCACGACCAGGACGACGCCCGCGACGCCGCGACGCCAGCGCCCGTGGCGTCCGTCGACGGGGCGCCGGCGCCGCGACTCGCGGACGGCGACCCAGCCGATCGCGAGGACCGCGAAGACCGTGCCCTGCAGCCACAGCGACTGCGGCCGGGCGACGCCGAGCAGGATGACGGCGACGAGCAGCAGCACCGGCGCGAGCAGCGCCAGCGCCGAGCGCAGCAGGGCCGGGCCGGACCGGACCCCGACGGTGAGGCCGCCGAGCAGCCCGGCGACGAGGCCGAGCGTCCACGGCAGCACGAGCACCTCGCCCGTGCCCTGGACGGGCGGGAGCGTGGTGAGCAGCTCCTTCCAGCCGCCGACGACCTGGTCGGCGACGGTGCCGACCGACGTCGCGGCGACCAGCGCGCCGACGCCGAAGAACACCGGGACCCCCAGCGTCACGGCCGCGATGCCGGGCCAGCGCAGCGCCCGCACCAGCCCGGTGAGCGCGAGACCGAGGACCAGGCCGAGGACGGCGACGAGCAGGTGGGCGACTCCGGTGAAGGTCGTCGCCAGCCCGGCGAGGGCGACCAGGCACAGGGCGAGGAGGAAGCCGAGGTCGACGGCGCTCGTGCGGGAGGGGAGGAAGCGGCGCATCACACGCTCCACCGCAGCAGGCCGGGGAGGTCGTCCTTGTCGCCGAGCCGCAGGACCGACAGCCCGCTGACCTCGGTGACGCCGGGCTTCACGCCGCGCTCGACCAGGAGCGCCAGTCGTCGGACCTCGGGCGGGAAGACCGCCGCGGCGCGCAGCAGCGGGTCGAGCCCGGCGGCGGCGCCGGTGAGCAGGAACAGCAGGCTGGTGTCGGGAGCGAGGTCGACCGCCCTCCGAGCGGCGCCGACCAGCCCGACGGTGCCGGGCGCGGCACGGCAGACGGCGTCCAGGGCGAGGTTGCCGTCGACGCCGGAGCTGGCGGTCGGACCGCAGACGAACGTCGCCTCGAACTCGTCGGTGATCGCGCGCACCAGCACCGAGGCGGCGACCGACATCGCGATCTCCAGCTCGTCGTCGTCGGCCCACGACGCGAGGTCGTCGTCGACCACGACGGTGGCGTGGCTGCGCCGGGTGTCGAGGTACTGCCGCACGAGCAGCTGCTGCTGGCCCGCGCCCATCGCCTTCGCCGAGGAGCGCCAGTGCACGTGGCGCAGGTCGTCGCCGGCGACGTACTCGCGCAGGGCGTGGAAGGCGAGGTCGCTCTGGGAGATCGCGTCGGTCTCGACGCCCTCGAGGTCGCGGAGCAGGCCGGCGCCCATCGCGTCGAGCGGCACGAGCGGGGGCCGCACCAGCACCTCCTGGACCTCGGCCCACACGGAGTCGCGGGAGAACACGCCGACGGCGTCGCCGCGGCGGGTGACCGCCGGCCCGACCTCGATCACCCCGCGACGTTCGGTGCGGATCGTGAAGGACTCCTCGCTGGTCGCGCCCGCGGCGAGCGCCGGGACGCCGTAGCGGTGCACGGCCGCGCCGACGGGCAGCTCGAGCAGCGTGGGCAGCATCCGTCGCGTCGAGGTGTTGGTGACGTCGACGCCACCCGAGACCGAGCTGCCGGCCACCACCCGCGACGGCTCCAGGACGATCGCCACCCGCACCCGGGTGCGGCCCAGGAGGAACGGCAGGCAGAACGCCGGCAGCAGCAGGCAGGCGGCCCCCAGGACGACGAGCTCGCGCCACCGGGTCTGCGACGCGACGGCGAGGGCGAGCACGCCGAGGCCGAGGAGCAGCCAGCCCAGCGGGCGGACCACCCCCAGCGCGGCGCGGGCCCGGGTCAGCACGGTCGCAGCACGATCAGCGGGTCGCGACGCGGTCGGTGGGCGGGGCGACGGCGTCGAGCAGCCGGGAGACGACGGCGTCGACGGTCACGCCGGTGAACTGCGCCTCCGCGTCGAGCAGCAGCCGGTGGCACAGCACCGGCTCCGCCAGCGCCCGCACGTCGTCGGGGACGACGTGGTCGCGCCCGTCGGCGGCGGCCCAGGTCTTGGCGACCCGGATGAAGGCCAGGCAGCCCCGGGCCGAGAGCCCGAGCTTGACGTGCGGCTGGCGGCGCGACTCCTCGGCGAGCTCGGCGACGTAGCCGATGACGGCCGGGTCGACGTACACCTCGTCGGCGAGGCCGCTCATCTGGGCGATGGTCTGCGCGGTGATCACCGGGGTCACGAGCGCGGCGCGGTCGCGGACCTTGGCGTTGAGGAGCAGCTCGATGGTCGCGGCCTTGTCGGGGTAGCCGACCGAGCTCTTCATCAGGAACCGGTCGAGCTGGGCCTCGGGGAGCCGGTAGGTGCCGGCCTGCTCGATCGGGTTCTGGGTCGCGATCACCATGAACGGCCGGCCCACCTCGTGGGGCTTCCCGTCGACGGTGACCCGGCCCTCCTCCATCACCTCGAGCAGCGCCGACTGGGTCTTGGGCGAGGCCCGGTTGATCTCGTCGGCCAGCACGATCGAGTGGAAGATCGGCCCGGGGTGGAAGTCGAAGGTGCCCTTGTGCTGGTCGTAGACGGTCACGCCGGTGACGTCGGAGGGCAGCAGGTCGGGGGTGAACTGGATCCGCGCGTGGCTGCCCTGCACGGTGTTGGCCAGCGCCCGCGCCAGCATCGTCTTGCCGGTGCCCGGGAAGTCCTCGAGCAGGAGGTGGCCCTCGGAGAGCAGGCAGGTCAGGGCCAGCCGGACGACGTGCCGCTTGCCGAGCACGGCCTTCTCGATGTTGTCGGTGAGCTGGTCGAAGGTCTGGTGGAACCAGGCGGCCTGCTCGCGGGTGATCGTCATGCGGGTCCTGTCACGGTCGGGTCGGAAGCGGTCGGAGCGGGGCCGGTCAGCTGCCCGGCCACGTGTATCTCGGGCTCGTGGCGCCCCCGCACGTCGCGCTGACCCAGCCACCGGGGTTGCCGTAGTACGCGCCGGTCTGGTGCGACCCGTCGCCGAACGGGCCCTTGCGTCCGAAGCCGCCCCCGGTCGAGGAGTCGATGGTGCAGTAGGTGTTGCTGCCGCTGAAGTTGCTCATGATGATCGTGATGTAGCCGCAGGAGGCGTGGGTGCACACCGTGCCGGACGTCGTGTAGCAGTTCGGCAGCGACGAGCCGGCCCGGTCGCTGCACCGGTCGCCCCGGGTCACCTCGACCGACGGCAGCAGCGGCTGGTCGGTGCGCACCGACTCGGCGGTGCGGGTGGCCGGGCCGCGGGCCGGCGCGGCGTCGGACAGCCGCACCGTGATCGTCTCGGTCGTGTCGTAGCCGATCCGCCGCAGCTGGGTGTCGAAGGTGTAGGTGTCCACGCCCGGGATCGTGATCGTCTCGTCGCGGCCCTGGTTGCTGGTGACCCGCACCGTGGCGGGGTCGCCGTTGGGGTCGACGGTGATCCGCCAGCCGATCTCCTGGCTGGGGACGACGTCGCCACGGGTGGAGGTCATCGACACGATGTGCTGGGCGCCGAGCGGCCCGTAGGTCTGCACCGACCTCGGCGCCGACGGCGAGCAGCGGTCGAGCTCGTTGCACACCTCGAGCCGCACCTGGTGCGCTCCGTCGTTGTTCGGGACGGTGACGGTGCGCGACTGCCCGCCGGCGCCCTGGAACTGCTCGACGACGGTGGTGCCGACGATGACCTTGACCCGCGACTCGGCGCCGTTCGAGACCGGCACGGTGAAGTCGGCACGGGACTGGTTGTCCTGACCGGTCGCCGTGACCGACCAGTCGCCCCACGCCTCGGGGTCGCCGACGGCGACGAACTCCGACGGCGGCCCGGTCGCGGTGCGGCCGGCGCCGCCCTTGTTGGTCACCCGGACGGCGTAGCGGTACTTGCGGCCGTCGTAGCCGATGCCGCCGTCGACGCAGGACGTGGCGGCCTGGTCGGTGCACGCGGGAAGCGGTGACCCGTCGCGCAGCACGGTGTAGCTGAGCGGCGTGGGCCCGTTGGGGTCGACCGCGGGCCACGAGACGATCACGGCCGTCTGCCGGCTGCTGGTGCGGTTCTCGGTGAGGGTGGGCGCGGCCGGGGCGGCCGGCGTGCCGACCGACTGGTAGGGCCCGCCGGAGCGGCGTTCACCGGCGAACCGCTCGTTCACGGCGTAGACGGTGAAGGTGTAGCGCTGGTTGTTGTCGAGCCCGGTGACCGTGACCTCCGGACGCCGGGTGGTGGTGCTGCCGCCGTCGTCCCAGGAGACGACGTACTCACGGATGTCGGAGGTCTGGGTCGTCGGCGGCGTCCAGCGCAGTCGGAGGCTGGTGTCGCCCTCCGCGACCACCTGGATCGGACCGACCCGCCCCGGCTTGGCGTCGGGCGTGGCGACCCTCGACTGCGGGCTCCACCCCGACCAGCCGACGGCGTTGTGGGCGCGCACCTCGAAGCGGTAGTCCTGGCCGTTGGTCAGTCCGGTGACGTCGCAGGACGTGCCGCCGCACTCGCGACCCACCCCTCCGGTGCCGCGCACCTCGTAGCGGTCGATCGGGGCGCCGTTCGCGTCGGGCGCGCGCCAGCCCAGCGCCACCTCCTGGTCGCGCACCGTGGTGCCAGGGACCGGCGCGGTCGGCACGTCCGGCACGTCGAGGACGTCGAAGGTGATGCGGCCCTCCACCTGCCGCTCCGGCCCGTTCGACCCGGTGACGTCGCTCATCAGCACCCGCAGCTCGGCGCGGCCGTCGACCTCGGGACCGGTGGTGATGGTGACCCGGGAGCCCTCGGAGGTCGCCTGGACGTCGAGGTTGCCGACCTGGGCGACCTCGAGGACCTCCGGCTCCGGGTTCGGGACGCCGGCGCGCAGGTACGGCGCGAGGTCGATCGTCCGCTCCTCGCCGGCTCGCATGTCCTCGAGCCGCACCGGCGACATCGACGGCGGCGGCGACTCCACGACGAGGAGCTGCACCAGCCCGGGCTCGCTGCCCTCGGCGGTGACCTGCAGGGTGGCGCGGCTGCCGACCGCGGCGTTGCCGGCGGCGTTGACCTCGATGGTCGAGCCACTGGGCTGCACGATGCTCAAGCCGTCGACCGAGGTCTGCCAGTCGGCGTCGAACGACAGCGAGTCGACGTCCTCGGGATCGGGCGTCCAGACGTGGCAGAACGACGCGACGTCGAGGCCGATGGTGCGGTCCTGGGCGATCCGGACCGGGGTGTCGGGACAGCGCAGCACCGGGCGGGGCCGGCCGACCTGGACGGGCACCGACAGGGTCGCCTCGATGCCGTCGGGATCGTCGACGCCGTCGCCGGTCGTCACCTCGAACACCACCGCGCCCGGGCCCTCGTAGCGGTCGGAGGCGGCGACGTCGAAGGCCCCGTCGTCGGTGATGGTGGGCTGCACGTCACCCTCGGGCGAGGCCCAGATGCGGTCCTGCAGCGTGAACTGGACCGGCCCGCCGCCCGGGTTCACGACGTAGTCGGCGAGGTCGAGGCTCTCGGTCTCGCCGGGGTCCACCTCGATGGAGGCGCCCGGCACGACGTACGGCGCGCCGGCGTCGACCGGAGGCACGTAGATCGAGCCGGTCGCGGCGCCGCCGTCGGCGTCGCGCACGCGGAACGGCACCACCATCGGCTCGGCCCCGCGCTGCACGGTGACCTCGCCGCCGGCGATGGTGGCGGTCGTGCCCTGCGGCGCGAAGACCTTGCTGACCCGGAGGTCCTCGGGCTCCCCGTCGGGGTCGTAGGCCGTCTCGAGGACGTCGACGGTGACCGTCGAGGCGTCGCCGCGGCCGTCGACGTCGCCGGTCCCCCCGGCACCGTCGACCGCGCCCTCGTCGGCCGGGGTGCCGTAGGCGTCGAAGACGACCGGCGGGTTGTTGTAGGGCGTCGCCAGGCGCAGCGTGACGCTCGTCTGGGAGGCGTCGAGGCCGTTCGAGAGCCGGTAGACGACCTGGAGGGTGCGGGCCTCGAGCGTGTCCGGCGCCTCGATGACGATCGGGCCCTGCGGGGTCTCCAGGCTGACGCCGGCGGGTGGGTCGACCAGCGTGGCCTCCACGCGATCGCCCGCGGCGACGTAGTCGTTGGCGAGGATGTCGACGCGGGCCAGCCGGCCCGGCTCGGTCGTGACCGTGTCGGGGACGGCGAGCGGGGGCTGCGGGGTGCCCGGCGGGACGACGGCGATGCGCACGGTCCCGGCCGCGCTGCCGCCGTTCGGGTCGGCGACGGTGTAGCCGAACTCGTCGGTGCCCACGCTGCCCGGGTAGGCCTGGTAGACGATCGAGCTCGCCCCGAACCGGACCACCCGGCCCAGCGACGGCGCCGAGTCGATGCCGGTGAGGGTGACCGGGTCGCCGTCGGGGTCGACGCCGGCGCCGGGGATCCGGAGCTTGATCGTGTCACCCGCGACGGCGCGGCCCTCGAGCACCGGCGGCTCGGGCGGCTCGTTGCGCCGGGTGCTCGGCACGACCTGGATCTCGAGGGTGCCCGGCGCGCGGTCGCCGGTGGTGTTGGTGGCGAGGTAGCGCACGGTGAACGTCTCGGCGTCCTCGAGCCCGTCGGGGGCGACGTAGCGCACGAACCGGTCGGTGACGAAGGCCTGGCCGGTCGGCACGTCCTCCTCGCCGGGCGGGCGGACCTCGAGCACCCCGGCCTCGCCGCCGGGCCCGTGCCCGACGAGCTCGAGCTCGTCGCCGGCCGGGCTGAAGTCGTTGTCGAGGACCGGGACCGAGACCCCTCCCCCGGCCCGGACGACGACGCGGTCGGTCTCGGTGACCGGGGTGTTGTCGTCGGGCGCCGGCCGCCACGCCACGACGACCTCGCCCTGGACGCCGGAGCGGGCGCCGTTGCTGACGGTGTAGCGGACGAGCTGGGGGTTGGGGTCGAGCCGGCCCTGACGGGCGGCGATGCGGAGCCAGCGGCCCTCGACCACGGCCACGTCGAGCGCGTTGGCGGCGTCGGGTGCCGCGCCCTGCACGACGAGCACCCCGCCGGTCGGGTCGATGTCGTTGGCCACGACGTCGACCAGCGTGGCGGCCTGGCCGTGGAGCGTCACGCTGTCGGGCATCGCGACCGGAGCCTTCGGCGGCCGGTCGGGCGCCTTGACGTCGACCCGGATCCGCCCCGGCGCGAACGGCGCGTTGCCGAAGCGGAGGTCGTAGTCGAGGAAGTAGGTGCGCGCCTGGGTGGCGGTGAAGCTGATGGTGCCGTCGACCAGGTCGGTCGTCACCTCGGTGCCGGCGGGCTGGGCGACCTTGCCGGCGAGGGCGGTCCGGGCCGTCGGGGTGATCGGGTCGGAGCCGGGCAGGTCGTTGCCGAGCGGACGGATCGTCACCGTCCGGCCGACCTCGCCGGAGACCACGTCGGGCTCGGCGACGCCGGGGAACGACTTGCGGTCGGTGAGCGACTGCACCTGGAACTCCAGCTCGTCCTCCACCGGCGCCCCGATCCCGTCGGTGACGGAGTACGTCACGGTGACGACGCCGCTCTCGGCCGGCGCGGTGAACCGCACCCGCCCGGCGGACGTCGTGCGCGCGACCGCGCCGCTCCTCTCCCCGCCGACGGCGACGGCCCCGTCGAGGGCGAGCGGGTCGCCGTCCTCCTTGTCGCGCCAGTCGGGCAGGACCGGGATGTCGAGGGTGCCGCCGGCCGGGACCGCCCAGACCCGCGGCTCGAAGCCCTCGCGCAGCTGCGGCGTGGCGTTGGCGGCGTCGGTGCGCGGGGTGACCGTGACGGTCGCGGTGTCGGAGAGCCCGGTGCGGCCGTCGTCGATGGTGTAGTCGAAGCGCGTCGGGCCGGAGCCCTCGGGCAGGTCGATCTGCACGGTCTGGCCGTCGGGGCTGACCGTCACCGCCGCCTCGGAGCCGCGTGGCGGCTCGACCCCCGAGATCGCGAGCAGCCGCCCGCCGGGAGCGGTGTCGTTGTCGAGCGGGTGCAGCACGGTCGTGCGCCCCACCCGGGCACCGAGGGCGTCGTCCTTGGCCTCGGGCGGACGCCGGTCGCCGTCGTCGGTGTTCTCGTTCTGGTTGTCGTCGTCGGACTTGTCGGGCTTGAGCTGGAAGGCGTCCCAGTTGTCGAGGCGGGTCGGCTGGTCGGAGTCGATGTTCCAGACGGCGCCGGTGCCGCGGTCGTTGAGCAGGATCTCGCCGCGGTTGACCCGGAAGACGAGGTCGCTGGTCTCGGTGCCGAGGTCGTCGACGTTCGGCTGGCCGTCGCCGCAGACCGTGGCCACCGCACCGAACCCGCCGGACCAGGCGCCGTAGACGCAGGCGCCGAGCCGCACCGGCGCCGTCGGCCGGCCTCCGGCGTCGGCGACGACCTCGGTCTCCGCGCCGGTGGCCAGGTCGATCCCGACGAGCCGGTCGGGAGTCGCGACCAGGACGACGTCGGCGTCGGGGCCGGGCACCTGGAGGACCGACCCGGCGGGCAGGTCGGCGTCGGCACCGCCGACCACCTGCAGCGCACCCGACTCGGTGTCGAGGACGACGGCGCGCTCGCCGACCGTCGTGACCGCGACCGTGCGGCCGAGGTCGGCTCCCAGCGCGACCTCGCTCGGCGCGCCGAAGCCGCCGTCGCCGGCCGCGAAGGTGCGCAGGACGTCGTCCTCGGCGGAGGCGACGACCAGGCCGCCGTCGACGGTGACCGCGAGGGCGGCGTCCGGGGCGGTGACGGCGAGCGGGTCGGCCTGGGAGTCGAGGGCCGCGACCGGCGGGACGCCGCGGCGGGTGTCGACCCGGGTCGCCCACAGGCTGCCGTCGGCCGGGTCGAGGACGGCGAGGCTGCCGCCGGCCAGCTGCACCTGGGCGGCGGCGGGCAACGCGGCGTTCTCGCCGTCGGGCAGCGAGACCTTGGCGGGGTCGATGGTCGAGACCACGCCCGCCGACACGTCGATGCCGAGCACCGCGGCGCCGTCCTGGACGACGTCGAGCTGGGCGTCCTGCTCGGCGAACGTGACGCCGTCGAGCTCGCCGATGGGCTTGTTGACGCGGCCGTGGTAGCCGTCGCGGCCGTTGGTGACCCAGATGCCGCCGTCGTTGAGCTGCGCCTCGTGCTTGCGGTAGCCGTCGGCCTGCGTGGCCACGACGACCACGCAGGTCGCCGCCACGAGGAGCGCCGCGTTGGTCGCGATGGCGACGCGGTGGCGGCGGATCGCCCTCGAGATCGACATTGCACTCCTGGTGGCCTGGGGAGGCAAGGGTAGGAAGGGCGCTCCCGGCAGGACAACTCGGGTGCGACTGCGTGAGAATGCCCGGGTGCAGGCGTCCTACACCCCCGGCGAGGGGCTCGTCCTCGGCGCGGGACGCCGGTGGCTGCTGCTGGACGCCGTCCCCGACGCCGAGACCACCGACGCCCTGTGGGACCTGGTGACCGGACCGCGCGTCGCGAGCGCGGCCGTGCTCGACGTCGTCGCCGCGGCGTGCGGGCCCGACGCCGCCCTCGTGCTCGTCGACCTGACCCCCGGCGCCGAGACGTCGGCGACCCGCGGCTCGGGGCGGCACACCACCGTCGACGGGGTCCACACCCTCGCGCTCGGGCCGGTCGACGCCGACGCGCCGACACCGGCGCGCCGGCTGGTCGGGGGGGTGGTCGCGGCCGCCGCGGTCGTGCTCGTGCCGGGGTCCGGGCTCCCGTCGTCCGCGGCTCCCGGGCCCGGGCCCGTCGCCGGCCCGGCTGCCGGGCAGGCTGCCGGGCTGATCGACGGGATCCCGCCGGAGATCCTCGCCTCGCGACCGGTCCCACCGACGCCGCCGCCGACCGCGCCGCCGGCTCCCCCGCCCGCGCTCGGGCCGGTCGACACCGACGAGCCGCCCGCCGGGGCCGGACGACGCAGGGCCGAGCCCGGGGGTCACACCGTGCGGCGCGGCGCCTCGGGTCCGCCACCCCCTCCCCCGGCGGGCCCCGGTGCGGGCCCGATCGACAGCGACCACGACGGCCGCACGACCTACCGGCCCGAGGACGTCGGCCGCGACCCGACCCCGTCCGGCAGCCACCTGCAGCAGTCCACGGCCGAGACGGTGCTCGCCGTGCACTGCCCCGAGGGCCACGTGACGGCCGCCTACCGCCCGCAGTGCCGGGTCTGCGACGCCCCGGTCGGCCCGCAGGAGCCGCAGCGGATGCCGCGCCCGCGGCTCGGCGTCCTGCACCTGCCCGACGGCGAGCGGGTGCCTCTCGACCGGGGCGTCGTGCTCGGCCGGCAGCCGACGCCGGTGCCGGGCGGACCGCGGTGGCCGCACCTGGTGCGACTGCCGGCCGAGGTGACCCTCGTGTCCCGGTCGCACCTGTCGGTGGCGCTCGACGGCTGGATGGTGCTGGCCACCGACCTCGGCTCGCGCGGCGGCACGACGCTGCGGGTGCCCGGCCGGGTGCCGCAGCGGGTCCGCGCCCACGAGACCTACGTGTGGGAGCCGGGCCAGGTGCTCGACCTGGCCGACAGCTACGAGATCGTCTACGAGGTCACCGCATGAGCACCCCACGACGTCCTCCGGCTCCCCCGCTGCGCTCCTCCACCGGACGACGCCACAGGGACCCCGCATGAGCACCCCACGACGTCCTCCGGCTCCCCCGCTGCGCTCCTCCACCGGACGACGCCACAGGGACCCCGCATGAGCGGCGCGCCCCAGATCCCCGGCTACACGTTCCTGCAGCACCTCGGCACCGGGGGCTTCGCCGACGTCTTCCTCTACGAGCAGCAGTGGCCCCAGCAGCGGGTGGCGGTCAAGGTCGTCCGGGCCGACGTGGCGCTGACCGGGCGCGAGAAGAGCCTGTTCACCGCCGAGGCGAACGCGATGGCGACCCTCGCCGACCACCCCTACATCGTCTCGGTGATCACCGCCGGCACGACCGGCGACGGGCGCCCCTACCTGGTGATGCGCTACTGCCCGCCGCCCGACCTGGGGGTCCGGGTCCGACAGGCTCCGATGTCGGTGGCGGACGCCGTGAGCACCGGAATCAAGCTGGCCAGCGCGGTCGAGACCGCCCACCGGGCCGGGATCGTGCACCGCGACATCAAGCCGAGCAACGTGCTGGTCACCAGCTACCACGAGCCCGCGCTGACCGACTTCGGCATCGCCGGCCACCTGGCCGACGTCGGCGGCGACGAGGAGGTGCGGATCTCCTACCCGTGGGCCCCGCCCGAGCTGCTCGACGCGCGGTCCAACGGGTCGGTGGCCTCCGACGTGTACTCGCTCGGTGCGACGATCTGGAACCTGCTGACCGGCCGCTCGCCGTTCGCGATCCTGCACGGCGACAACACCCCGCGGGCGCTGTCGACCCGGATCCTGCACACCCCCGCCCCGCCGACCGGTCGCCCCGACACGCCCGCGGCCCTCGAGGCGCTGCTCGCGCAGTGCCTGGCCAAGGTGCCGGAGCACCGGCCCCCCTCGGCGATCGACCTGGCGCGGTCGCTGCAGCGGATCGAGCAGCAGGCGGGCTACGCCCGCACCCCGGTCGCGGTCGAGGGCGACCGCCCGGCGCCGGGGACCGGCCGCGCCGTCGTGGCGGACGGCGACACCGACGCGACGTACGTCAAGCCGGTCACCGTCATCCCGGCCTCCGGTCCACGCGCGGCGCGGATCGAGTCCGACAGCAGGGCGACCGTGGACCCGGGGCGCGGGTCGCGCGGCGCCGTGGTCTGGGGCGTCCTCGGAGTCCTCGTCGTGGCCGCGGTGGTCGCCGTCCTCGCCCTGCGCGGCGGCGGCGAGGAGGACCCCCCGCCGACGGTCGACCCGAGCACGCGGACGCCGGCGCCGCTCGAGCCGGGCTCGCCGCAGCTGCCGCCCGAGGTGTCCGGGAAGCGGCAGGGCGCGCAGGTCACCTTCACCTGGCGCTCGCCCGACGAGCCGGTGGACGGCGACACCTGGGAGTGGCGGCGCACCGACTCCGGCGACGGCGCTCGCACGACCGAGCGGCGGCTGACGCTCCGGTCGCCCGACCGGCTGTGCGTGCAGGTGCGGCTGATCCGCGGGGCCGACGCCTCGCCGTTCACCGAGCGCTGCGTCGACTGAGCCGTCGCCGACGGCACGAAACGGAACTCTCCGCCGCCCGCGGTAGAGACGCCGTGATCCCGCCCCACCTAGCGTTCAGCCACGGGACGGCACGGGTCCCGGCACAGGTCCAGGCACGGGACAGCGCGGGGTGAGGAGAGGCCGATGGTCGGACTGGTCGGCGCCGATGTCGAGGCGCTCGAACGCCTGTCGGCCGACTTCGACGCTGGCGCGCAGGAGCTGCGCGACCTGGCCGGCCGGCTCGCCGGGTCGATCGAGGCGGCCCACGACTGGCAGGGCCCGGACGCGGAGCGCTGCAAGAACGAGTGGGGCACCTTCGCCCAGGAGCGGATGACCGGCGTCTCGGACGCGCTGGCCACCGCCGGGCGGCTGCTCGCCGAGAACGCCCAGGAGCAGGAGCACGCGAGCGGCGCGGGCGCGGGCGGGTCCGCGGCGCCCGGGTACGGCGTCCTGTCGTTCTTCCGCGACGCGATGGCGGTCAAGAGCTTCCTCACCGCGCCGCTGAAGCCGATCATGAAGGCCAAGGCGCTCCTCGACTTCATCGGTCTGCTGCGCGCGTCGAACCTGGGCAGGCTCGCCGGCTCGGCGAAGCTGGTCGAGGCACTCGAGGTGTTCATGAACGGCAGCAGGACCGGCGGCCTCCTCGGCAAGCTGGGCCTGCCCGCCCTCGGCAGGCTGCTCGGCAAGGCGTTCCTCCCGATCACGGCGGTCACCGGCGTCGTGGACGTCTTCACCGGCGGCGGGTACGACGGCTGGCGGGGCTGGGCCACGCGGGGCTTCGGGCTCGCCGGGGCCGCCGGCGCGGCGACCCTGCTCGTCGGCGGGGCCGCCCTGGTCGCCGCCGCCCCGGTCACCGCGGCCGTCGCGGCGGTCGCGGTCACGGCATACGGGCTGTGGACGGCGGGCAACTACGTCTACGACCACTGGGGCACCTTCAAGGACAGCGCCGCCCGCGTCACCACGGCCGTCGGCGACGCCGCCGGCCGGGTGTGGGACGGCGTCACGAGCGGCTACGAGTCGGCGCTGGGGTGGGCCCACGGCCTGCTCGGCGGCGGCTCCCGACCGGCAGGAGCAGGCGCATGACGAGCACCACCTACGCGGCGAGCAAGGCCGAGCCCGAGGTCCAGACGATCGCCCTCGAGATCCTCACCGACGAGGAGCTGTCGGTGCTGCTGCCTGACCAGGGGGTCGTCGTCACCCCCGTCCTGTCGGCGGTGCCGGAGGCCGAGCGCGACGCCGTCCGGCGCACCGCGTTCCGCGGCCTCGTCGCCCGGGGCATCGTCGACCCGCCCAGCCAGGAGGCGGCCACCGCGGCGCTCGGCGCGCCCGCGGCCGTCGGGGACGTCGCGCTCGACCTGAGGGTCCGCAACGACGTCCTGTCGGCGCTGACGCTGCGGCAGAGTGCGTCGGCCGTCGTCGCGGTCGGCCGCACGACCTCCTCGGCCCAGGACTTCTGGTACGCCCACGTCGTCGAGGACGTCGTCCTGCTCGAGGAGGTCGGCTCCGACGGCCTGCACCGCTTCGCCCTCGGCCATGCCCGTGACCTCCCGGCGCTGCTGTTCGGTGCCGTCGTCCACCCGGCCGCCACCGACGGCACCGGCGACGACGTCGAGCTCGCCGTCGCACCCGACTCCGAGGCGCCCTCCGAGCTCCTCGAGCGGCTCGGCCAGGCCTACCTGCGCGCCGACGTCCTCGTGGTGCGCCGCGAGACCGGGTCGCCGCTCGAGCGCCCCGACCTCACCGGGCTCTTCACCGGGCCCCAGGGGTCGTGGTCGATCCTGGCCCGGCCCGGCTCCCAGCGGGCCTGGGCCCACGCCGAGACCGTGGCCTCCGTGCGGGCGCGGGTCGCGGCCCTGGCGGCGGGAGCGCGGTCGTGATCCGCGGGATGGACACCGAGCGGGTCCAGGCCCTCGCCCAGCAGATGGCCGAGGTCGCCGACCGGGTCCGCGCCATCGAGACCCGCCTGACCGCCCACCTCGCGACCACCGAGTGGGTCGGCGCGGACCGCACCCGCTTCGAGTCCGACTGGTCGGCCCAGCACGTCGTGGCGCTGCGCCAGGCCGCCGACGTCCTCGACGAGGCCGCCCACGTCGCCACCGACAACGTCCGCGAGCAGGAGAGCGCGTCCGCCTAGTCCGCCGAGTCGGCGCGCAGGTGAAGCCGAACGACGCCGAGTCGGCGCGGAGGTGAAGGCGAACGACGCCGAGTCGGCGCGAACACTCGACGCGAACGCCGACTCGGCGAACCTGGAGCCGCCACCCTGGCAGGTCCGCTAGCAGGCGGCCCGCTCAGTCGCCGCCGTAGGGGACGCCGAGGGCCTCGAGGCGGGCGCGGCCGCCGTCGAGGGCGGTCAGGACCCAGGCGCCGTCGGGGGTGAGGGTGAAGGTGTGCTCGTAGTGGGCGGCCCAGGAGCCGTCGTGGCTGACGACGGTCCAGTCGTCCTCGAGGAGGTCGGTCTCGGCGGAGCCGAGGGTGACCATCGGCTCCACGGCGAGGGCCAGGCCCTCCACCAGCCGCGGACCGCGGCCCGGCTTGCCGACGTTCGGGACGTCGGGCGGCAGGTGCATCTCGGAGCCGATGCCGTGGCCGGTGTAGTCCTCGAGGATGCCGTAGTCGCCACGGGAGCGGACCAGCGTCTCGACGGCGTGCGAGATGTCGGTGACCCGACCCCCCAGTCGCGCCGCACCGATCCCGGCCCACAGGGCGTCCTCGGTGACCGCCATCAGCGCGCGCACCTCCTCGGAGACCTCGCCGAGCGCGACGGTGGTCGCGGCGTCGCCGTGCCAGCCCTCGACGATCGCGCCGCAGTCGATCGAGACCAGGTCGCCGTCGGCGAGGACCCGGCTGCCCGGGATGCCGTGCACGACCTCGTCGTTCACCGAGACGCAGAGCGAACCGGTGAAGCCGTGGTAGCCGAGGAACGACGGCGTGGCGCCCAGACCACGGATGTGGGCCTCGGCCGCGGCATCGAGCTCACCGGTGGTCAGGCCGGGTCGGGCCAGGTCGGTGACCAGCTCCAGGGTGCGCGCGACCACCAGGCCGGCGCGGCGCATCGCTGCGATCTGCTCCGGCGTCTTGATCTCGACGCCGCGGTCCCGCCAGCCCATCGTCTACCTTTCCGGAGTTGCGTGCAGGGTCCCGACGCCTGCGCCGCGACCCCGCGCGCCGGTCGCTGCCGTCGCCGGCTCGGGACCGGTCAGGACTCGGGGATGATGTCGAGGGCGGCGAAGATGCGCTCCGCGACCTCGTCGACCGTGCCCATGCCGTCGACCTCGACGAGGATGCCGCGCGCGCGGTACAGCTCGATCAGCGGCGCGGTCTCGTTGGTGTAGAGCTCCTGCCGCTTGCGGATGACGTCCTCGGTGTCGTCGGCACGACCGCTGGTCGTGGCCCGCTGCAGCAGCCGGGCGACCAGCTCGTCGGCGTCGACGGTCAGCACCACGGCCGCGTCGAGCTGGTGGCCGGTGAAGGCGATCATCCCGTCGAGCTCCTCGACCTGCGCGGTGGTGCGCGGGTAGCCGTCGAGGAGGAAGCCGGGCTTGGCGTCGGGCTCGTCGATCCGGTTGCGGACCATCTTGTTGGTGACCTCGTCGGGGACGTAGTCACCGGCGTCCATGTAGCGCTTCGCCTCGATGCCGAGCTCGGTGCCGGCGCTGACGTTGGCGCGGAAGATGTCGCCGGTCGAGATCGCCGGGATCCCGAAGTGGTCGGCGACCGAGGTGGCCTGAGTGCCCTTGCCCGCACCGGGCGGGCCCATCAAGATCAGACGCATCAGCGCAGGAATCCTTCATAGTTGCGCTGCTGGAGCTGGCTCTCGATCTGCTTCACGGTGTCGAGTGCGACGCCGACCATGATGAGGATCGATGTGCCACCGAACGGGAAGTTCTGGTTGGCGTCGATCAGCACCAGCGCGATCAGCGGGATGAGCGAGATGATGCCGAGGTACAGCGCTCCGGGCAGCGTGATGCGGGACAGGACGTAGGACAGGTAGTCCTCGGTCGGCTTGCCCGCCCGGATCCCGGGGATGAAGCCGCCGTACTTCTTCATGTTGTCGGCAACCTCGGTCGGGTTGAACGTGATCGACACGTAGAAGTAGGTGAAGAAGATGATCAGGGCGAAGTACGTCGCCATGTAGAAGGGGTGGTCGCCGGCCACGAAGTGGTCGTTGATCCACCCGACCCAGCCGGCCGGGTTCGTGTTGTTCTGCTGGAACTGCACGGCCATGGCCGGCAGGTAGAGCAGCGACGAGGCGAAGATGACCGGGATGATGCCGGCCTGGTTCACCTTGAGCGGGATGTAGGTCGAGGAGCCGCCGAACATCTTGCGCCCGACCATCCGCCTCGCGTACTGGACCGGGATCCGGCGCTGCGCCTGCTCGATGAAGATGACCGCCGCCACGATGACCATGCCGATGGCGATCACCACGCCGAAGGTCCACCAGCCCTGGGTCTTGCCGACCTGCCAGAGCGCGACCGGGAAGGTCGCGACGACCTGGGTGAAGATGAGGATCGACATGCCGTTGCCGATGCCGCGCTCGGTGATCTGCTCGCCGAGCCACATGATCACGGCGGTGCCGGCGGTCATGGTGACGACCATGACGATGAACGTCGACAGGTTGTTGCTGTGCAGCAGCGGCAGCTCGCACTGCAGCAGGCTGCCCGAGCGGGCCAGCGCGACGATGCCGGTGGCCTGGAGGACCGCGAGGCCCAGCGTCAGGTACCGGGTGTACTGGGTGATCTTGCCCTGACCCGACTGGCCCTCCTTCTTGAGCGCCTCGAGTCGTGGGATCACCACGACGAGCAGCTGCAAGATGATGCTGGCGGTGATGTAGGGCATGATCCCGAGCGCGAAGACCGTCAGCTGGAGCAACGCTCCACCTGAGAACAGGTTGATGAGGGTGTAGACGCCCTCGTTGTTGGCCTGGTCTCCGAGGCACTGCTGGACGTTGCCCACGTTCACCCCGGGTGCGGGGATCTGCGAGCCGGCCCGGAAGACGACGATGATCGCCAGGACGAACAGCAGTTTCTTGCGCAGGTCCGGGGTACGGAAGGCGTTCACGAACGCGGCGAGCACGTTTCCTCTTTCTCCAGCAGATGAGGGCCCGGGCCCGGCGGCTCCGGTGATGGAGCACGATCATTGGGCCCGGGGAAGCCTAACAGGCACGTCAGGGGCGCCCCTACGTGAGGGACGCCCCTGACCAAGCCGTGAGAGTTGTTCAGGCCACGGTGACCGAGCCGCCAGCGGCCTCGATCTTCTCCTTGGCCGAGGCCGAGAAGGCCTGGGCGGTGACCGAGACCTTGACGGTCAGGTCGCCCTGGCCGAGGACCTTGACCGGCAGACCCTTGCGGACCGCGCCACGCTCCACGAGCGAGGCGACGTCGATGTCGCCGCCCTCGGGGTAGAGCGAGCTGATCCGGTCGAGGTTGACGACCTGGAACTCGACCTTGAAGGGGTTCCTGAACCCCTTCAGCTTGGGCAGACGCATGTGGATGGGCATCTGCCCACCCTCGAACGCGACCGGCACCTGGTAGCGGGCCTTGGTGCCCTTGGTGCCGCGACCCGAGGTCTTGCCCTTGGAGCCCTCACCGCGCCCGACGCGGGTCTTGGCCTTCTTGGCGCCCGGAGCCGGGCGCAGGTGGTGCAGCTTGAGCGTCATGTCACTCGACCTCCTCGACCGTCACCAGGTGACGGACGGTGTGGACCATGCCCCGGATCTCCGGACGGTCCTCCTTGACGACCACGTCACCGATGCGCTTCAGGCCGAGCGAGCGCACGGTCTCGCGCTGGTTGGCCTTGCACCCGATGGTGGACTTGTTCTGCTGGATCTTGAGCTGCGCCATCAGTGGCTCACCCCTGCGGCGGCGGCGTCGGCCGCCTCCTGCCTGCCCTCGGCCTGGGCCTTGAGCAGCGCCGCCGGGGCGACGTGCTCGACCGGCAGGCCACGACGGGCCGCGACGGCCTCGGGCTGCTCGAGCATGCGCAGCGCCTCGACGGTCGCGTGCACGATGTTGATCTGGTTCGACGACCCGAGCGACTTGCTCAGCACGTCGTGGATGCCGGCGCACTCGAGGACCGCGCGCACGGGGCCACCGGCGATGACGCCGGTACCGGGCGAGGCCGGACGGAGGAAGACGACGCCAGCCGCCTTCTCGCCCTGCACCGGGTGAGGGATGGTGCCCTGGATCCGGGGAACCCGGAAGAAGGCCTTCTTGGCCTCCTCGACGCCCTTGGCGATCGCCGCGGGCACCTCCTTGGCCTTGCCGTAGCCGACGCCGACCATGCCGTCGCCGTCACCGACGACGACGAGGGCGGTGAAGCTGAAGCGCCGACCACCCTTGACGACCTTGGCGACGCGATTGATGGCGACGACGCGCTCGAGGTACTGGCTCTTCTCAGCGCCCTGGCCACGACCACCGTCGCGCCCACGGCCCTGACGGTCGCCGCCACCGCGCTGTCCGCGCTGCGGTCCACTCATGAGTCTCTACTCCCTGTAGGTGTTGGTCGCTGGCTAGAACGTGAGTCCGCCGGAGCGGGCCCCGTCAGCCAGGGCCGCGATCCGGCCGTGGTACTTGTTGCCGGCGCGGTCGAAGACCACGGCGTCGACGCCCTGGGCCTTGGCGCGCTCGGCCACGAGCTCACCGACCCGGGTCGCCTTGGCGGTCTTGTCGCCGTCGAGGGACCGGAGGTCGGCCTCCATGGAGGAGGCAGACACGAGGGTCTTGCCGACCAGGTCGTCGACGACCTGGACGGTGATGTGCTTGGTCGAACGCGTCACGACCAGGCGCGGGCGCTCGTCGGTGCCGCTGATCCTCTTGCGACCGCGGACCTGACGCTTCAGCCGCGACTGCAGACGCTTGGAGGCGTGCTTCTGCTGCTTGATCTTGATGGCCATGTGCTACTTACCAGCCTTTCCGACCTTGCGGCGGATGTGCTCGCCGGAGTACCGGACACCCTTGCCCTTGTAGGGCTCGGGCTTGCGAAGCTTGCGGATGTTGGCGGCGATCTCGCCGACCAGCTGCTTGTCGATGCCCACCACGCCGAGCTTGGTGGGGCTCTCGACGGTGAAGGTGATGCCCTCGGGCGCGTCGAAGATGATCGGGTGCGAGTAGCCGAGCTGGAACTCCAGCTGCGTCGGGCCCTTCGACAGGACGCGGTAACCCACGCCGACGATCTCGAGCTTCTTCTCGTAGCCGTCGGTGACGCCCACGACCATGTTGTTGACCAGCGTGCGGGTCAGCCCGTGGAGGGACTTGCTGATGCGCTCGTCGTCGGGGCGCTTGACGTCGAGGACGCCGTCGTCACCCTTCTCGACCACGATCGGTGCGGCGACGGTGTGCGACAGGGTGCCCTTGGGGCCCTTGACGGTCACGAGCGGGCCGTTGATAGCCACGTCGACACCGGACGGGACCGCGACGGGGAGCTTGCCAATACGCGACATGCTGTTCGTTCTCCTTTTCGGTCAGTCGTTGGTGCCGGTCACCAGACGTAGGCGAGGACTTCTCCGCCCACGCCCTTCTGGTTGGCCTGGCGGTCGGTGAGCAGGCCCTGGCTGGTCGAGATGATCGCCACGCCGAGTCCGCCGAGCACCTTGGGCAGGCCCGTGTGCTTGGCGTAGACGCGCAGGCCGGGCTTGCTGATGCGGCGGACGCCGGCGAGCGAGCGCTCGCGGTTGCGGCCGTACTTGAGGGTGATCGTCAGCGTCTGGCCGGGGCCCTCGTTGTCGGTCACGTCGAAGGAGGCGATGTAGCCCTCCTGCTTGAGGATCTCCGCGACGCCCTGCTTGAGCTTGCTGTAGGGCATGGAGACCTCGTCGTGGAACGCCTGGTTGGCGTTGCGCAGACGCGTGAGCATGTCTGCGATCGGGTCAGTCATCGTCATGGAAGCGTGTTCTCTCTCTTCTGTGGTTTCCCGCGGTGCGGCGGGACCTTCAGCGGTTGGTGGTGGTGAGGTTCACCAGGAGGACTTGGTGACGCCGGGCAGCTCGCCGCGGTGAGCCATCTCGCGCAGGCAGATCCGGCACAGGCCGAACTTCCTGTAGACGGCCTTCGGGCGGCCGCAGCGCTGGCAGCGGGTGTAGCCGCGGACGGCGAACTTCGGCTTGCGCGCGGCCTTGACCTTGAGCGAGGTCTTCGCCATGTCAGTTCTCCTTGAAGGGGAAGCCGAGCTGCTTGAGCAGCGCGCGACCCTGGTCGTTGGTGGTGGCCGTCGTGACGATGGTGATGTCCATGCCGCGCTGGCGGTCGACCTTGTCCTGGTCGATCTCGTGGAACATGACCTGCTCGGTCAGGCCGAACGTGTAGTTGCCGTTGCCGTCGAACTGGCCCGGGTTCAGACCACGGAAGTCGCGGATGCGCGGCAGCGCGAGCGACAGGAGGCGGTCGAGGAACTCCCACATGCGGTCACCGCGCAGGGTGACGTGGCAGCCGATCGGCATGCCCTCGCGCAGCTTGAACTGGGCGATGGACTTGCGGGCCTTCGTCACGGCCGGCTTCTGGCCGGTGATCGCGGTGAGGTCGCGGACCGCGCCCTCGATCAGCTTCGAGTCGCGCGCGGCCTCGCCGACGCCCATGTTGACGACGATCTTGACCAGGCCGGGGACCTGCATGACGTTCGCGATCTCGAACTCCGACTTGAGCGTCGGGAGGATCTCCTCGCGGTAGCGCGTCTTGAGACGCGGGGTGACCTTCTCGGCCACTGCTCCCTCAGTCATTCTCAGATCTCCTTGCCGGTCTTGCGCGAGATGCGGACGCTGCGCTCACCGAGGTAGGTCGACCCGTCGGGACGACGCTTGGTGACCTCGTCGCGGCGGAAGCCGATGCGGGTGACGCCGTCACCGTCGACGAGCATGACGTTCGAGACGTGGATCGGGGCCTCGACGGTGATGATGCCGCCGGTGTTGCCGCCGCGGCCGCCCTGGTTGACGACCTTGGTGTGCCGCTTGACGCGGTTGACACCCTCGACGATCACGCGGTCCTCCTCGCGGAGCACCTTGATGACCTTGCCCTCGGCGCCCTTGTCCTTGCCGGCGATCACCTTGACGGTGTCGCCCTTCTTGATGTTGATCTTGCCGACCTTCTTGGTCATCACAGCACCTCCGGGGCGAGCGAGATGATCTTCATGAAGCGCTTCTCGCGCAGCTCGCGGCCGACGGGGCCGAAGATGCGCGTGCCGCGCGGCTCGCCGTCGGTCTTGAGGATGACGGCGGCGTTCTCGTCGAAGCGGATGTAGGAACCGTCGGCGCGACGGCGCTCCTTGACGGTCCGGACGATGACGGCCTTGACGACGTCGCCCTTCTTGACGTTGCCACCGGGGATCGCGTCCTTGACGGTGGCGACGATGACGTCACCGATGCCGGCGTAGCGGCGACCCGAGCCTCCGAGCACGCGGATGCAGAGGATCTCCTTGGCACCCGTGTTGTCGGCGACCTTGAGTCGCGACTCCTGCTGAATCACTGTTTCTCTCCTTGTCGAGCTGGTTCTCGCCCGTCCCCCGCCGGGGCGGGGCGGATCGAGCCTGGCCGAACGGTGTTGTTAGGGCCGAAAAGTTCGGGGACTACTTGGCCTTCTCGAGGACCTGGACGAGGCGCCAACGCTTGGTGGCCGACAGCGGACGGGTCTCCATGATCAGGACCCGGTCGCCGGTGCCGCACTCGTTGTTCTCGTCGTGGGCCTTGAGCCGGCTGGTGCGGCGCATGACCTTGCCGTAGAGCGCGTGCTTGACGCGGTCCTCGACCTCGACCACGACGGTCTTGTCCATCTTGTCGCTGACGACGAGACCCTCACGGGTCTTGCGGGCGTTGCGGCCCTCGGTCGTCGGGGTGCTGGTGCTGTCGCTCATGCGGTTGCCTCGTCCTTCGTGCCCGGGGCGGTCCGGATACCGAGCTCGCGCTCGCGCACCACGGTGTAGATCCGGGCGATGTCCTTCTTGACCGTGCGGAGCCGACCGTGGCTCTCGAGCTGGCCGGTCGCGGCCTGGAAGCGGAGGTTGAACAGCTCCTCCTTCGACTCGCGCAGCTTCGACTCGAGGTCGACGTCGTTGAGCTCGTCGAGCTCGTGGGCCTTCGTGTCGCGGCTCATCAGAACTCACCGGCCTCTCGGGTGATGAAGCGGCACTTCATGGGGAGCTTGTGGATCGCGCGGCGCATGGCCTCGCGAGCCGTCTCCTCGTCGACTCCGGAGAGCTCGAACATGACGCGGCCGGGCTTGACGTTGGCGATCCACCACTCGGGCGAGCCCTTGCCGGAACCCATGCGGGTCTCGGCGGGCTTCTTGGTGAGCGGACGATCGGGGTAGATGTTGATCCAGACCTTGCCACCACGCTTGATGTGGCGGGTCATCGCGATACGGGCCGACTCGATCTGTCGGTTGGTCACGTAGTGACCCTCGATCGCCTGGATGCCGAAGTCACCGAAGGCCAGCGTCGTGCCACCCTTGGCCGATCCACGGCGGTTGGGGTGGTGCTGCTTGCGGTGCTTGACGCGGCGAGGCATCAGCATGGGTCAGGCCTCCGTTCCGGAAGTCGTCGGCGCGGCGGCCGCCTCGGCCGGAGCCTCGGCCGGAGCACCGTCGCGGTCGGCGCGGGTCGGGCGCGAGCCACGGCTCGGGCGCTCGCCGCCACGCTGCGGGCGGTTGCTGCCACCGCGGCCGGGGACGCCGGCGCGGGCTGCAGCCTGGGCCTGGCGCTCGGCACGGGTGCCGGCGACCTCGCCCTTGTAGATCCAGACCTTCACGCCGATGCGGCCGAAGGTGGTCTTGGCCTCGTAGAAGCCGTAGTCGATGTCGGCACGCAGCGTGTGCAGCGGGACGCGACCCTCGCGGTAGAACTCGGTGCGCGACATCTCGGCGCCGTTGAGCCGACCCGAGCACTGGATCCGGATGCCCTTGGCACCCGAGCGCATCGTGGTCTGCATCGCCTTGCGCATCGCGCGACGGAACTGCACGCGGCCGGCGAGCTGCTCGGCGACTCCCTGGGCGACGAGCTGGGCGTCCATCTCGGGCGCCTTGACCTCGAGGATGTTCAGCTGGACCTGCTTGCCGGTCAGCTTCTCGAGCTCGCCACGGATCCGGTCGGCCTCGGCGCCGCGGCGACCGATGACGATGCCGGGACGCGCGGTGTGGATGTCGACGCGCACGCGGTCACGGGTGCGCTCGATCTCGACCTTGGAGATGCCGGCCCGCTCCATGCCCTTGGAGAGCAGCTTGCGGATCGCGACGTCCTCGCCGACGTAGGCCTTGTAGAGCTTGTCGGCGTACCAGCGCGACTTGTGGTCGGTGCTGATGCCGAGGCGGAAGCCGTTCGGGTTGATCTTCTGGCCCATCAGGCACTCCTTCCATTCTTCAGAGCCGACGCGGGCTGGACGACGAGCGTGATGTGGCTGGTGCGCTTGTTGATCCGGGTCGCACGACCCTGCGCACGCGGCCGCCACCGCTTCATCGTGGGGCCCTCGTCGACCATGGCGACCGAGACGACGAGGTCGCTCGCGTCGAGGCCCTCGGTGGTCTCGGCGTTGGCGACGGCGCTCTCGAGGACCTTGTAGACGGTCTCGGAGGCGGCCTGCGGTGCGAACTGCAGCAGCGACAGGGCCTGGTCGACCGGGAGGCCGCGGACCATGTCGACGACACGGCGGGCCTTCATCGGGGTGATCCGCTGGAAGCGGGCACTCGCGAAGGCACCCGGCTGGTCGCCCAGCAGGGAGTCGCGGCGCGCGCTGACGCGGTGACGCTCGGTGGTAGACATCAGCGACGACGCCCCTTCCGGTCTTCCTTGACGTGCCCGCGGTAGGTGCGGGTGGGCGCGAACTCGCCCAGCTTGTGACCGACCATCGAGTCGGTGACGAAGACCGGGACGTGCTTGCGACCGTCGTGGACGGCGATCGTGTGCCCGATGAAGTCCGGGGTGATCATCGAACGACGCGACCAGGTCTTGATGACGTTGTGAGAGCCCTTGGCGTTCTCGGCGTCCACCTTCTTCTGAAGGTGGTCGTCGATGAACGGACCCTTCTTGAGGCTGCGAGGCATCTGTCTACTTCCCTATCAGCGCTTGTTCTTGCCGGACTTGCGCCGGCGGATGATCTGGGAGTCGCTCGCCTTGCGCTTGCGCGTGCGACCCTCGGGCTTGCCCCAGGGGGACACCGGGTGACGGCCACCCGAGGTCTTGCCCTCGCCACCACCGTGCGGGTGGTCGACGGGGTTCATGACGACACCGCGGACGGTCGGGCGCTTGCCCTTCCAGCGCATGCGGCCGGCCTTGCCCCAGTTGATGTTGGACTGCTCGGCGTTGCCGACCTCGCCCACCGTGGCGCGGCAGCGCACGTCGACGAAGCGCATCTCGCCCGAGGGCATGCGGACCGTGGCGCGCGAGCCCTCACGGGCGACGAGCTGGGCGCTGATGCCGGCGGAGCGGGCGATCTTGGCACCGCCGCCGGGGCGGAGCTCGATGCAGTGGATCGTCGTACCGACCGGGATGTTGCGCAGCGGCAGGTTGTTGCCGGGCTTGATGTCGGCCGTGGGGCCGGACTCCACGCGGGTGCCCTGGGTGAGGTCCTTCGGCGCGACGATGTAGCGCTTCTCGCCGTCGGAGTAGTGCAGCAGGGCGATGCGGGCGGTGCGGTTCGGGTCGTACTCGATGTGAGCGACCCTGGCCGGCACGCCGTCCTTGTCGTAGCGACGGAAGTCGATGATCCGGTAGGCACGCTTGTGGCCACCACCCTGGTGACGGGTGGTGATCCGGCCCTGGTTGTTGCGGCCGCCCTTCTTGGGCAGCGGACGCGTCAGGGACTTCTCGGGCGTGGTCCGGGTGATCTCGACGAAGTCGGCGACCGACGAGCCACGACGGCCCGGGGTGGTCGGCTTGTACTTGCGGATTGCCATGGGTATCTGGTCCTCTCGCCGCTCAGGCCTGGCCGGCGAAGATGTCGATGCGGTGGCCCTCGGCGAGGCTGACGATGGCGCGCTTGGTGTCCTTGCGCTTGCCGAGGCCGGTCCGCGTGCGGCGGGTCTTGCCCGGGCGGTTCAGCGTGTTCACCGAGGTGACCTTGACGTTGAAGATCTTCTCGACCGCGATCTTGATCTCGGTCTTGTTGGCCTCGGGGTGCACCAGGAAGGTGTACTTGTTGGCGTCGAGGAGGCTGTAGCTCTTCTCGGACACGACCGGCGCGATCAGGATGTCGCGGTGGTCCTTGTGCAGGGTGCTCACTTGTCGTCCTCCTCGGTCTCGGTCACGACGGTGGCGGACGTCGAGCTCGCGGCGGCCACGAAGGCGTCGTAGGAGCCCTGCGTGAAGACCACGTCGTCGGCGGCGAGCACGTCGTAGGTGTTGAGCTGGTCGACGGCGACGATGTGGACCTCGACCGCGTTGCGCAGCGAGAGCCAGGTGACGACGTCGGTGCGCTCGAGCACGACGAGGAAGCGCACGCGCGGGCTGAGCCCGGTGAGCGCGGCCAGGGCCGCCTTGGTCGAGGGGGCCTCACCGGTGACGAGGGACTCGACGACGTGGATCCGCTCGTTGCGGGCCCGGTCGGAGAGCGCCCCGCGGAGGGCGGCGGCCTTCATCTTCTTGGGGGTGCGCTGGCTGTAGTCGCGCGGGTGCGGGCCGTGGACGACGCCACCCCCGGCGAACTGGGGCGCGCGGGTCGAGCCCTGACGGGCGCGGCCGGTGCCCTTCTGCTTGTAGGGCTTGCGGCCACCGCCGCGGACCTCGCCGCGACGCTTGGTCGAGTGGGTGCCCTGACGAGCGGCAGCCTGCTGCGCGACGACGACCTGGTGGATCAACGGGACGTTGACCTCGACGTCGAAGATGGCGGCGGGCAGCTCGGGGGTGACGACCTTGGCCGTGTTGTCGCTAGCCATGCTCAGGCCTCCTGCTTCTTCGCGGCCGAGCGGAGCATGATCAGTCCGCCCTTGGGGCCGGGGACGGCGCCCTTGACGAGGATCAGACCCTTCTCGACATCGACCGCGTGCACGGTGATGTTCTGGGTGGTGACCGTCTCGGTGCCCATGTGGCCGGCCATCCGGGTGCCCTGGAAGACACGACCGGGGGTCGCGCAGGCGCCGATGGAACCCGGCTTGCGGTGGTTGCGGTGGGCACCGTGCGAGGCGCCCACGCCGTGGAAGCCGTGGCGCTTCATGACGCCCGCGAAGCCCTTGCCCTTGCTGGTGCCGGTGACGTCGATGACGTCGCCCGCGGCGAAGGTGTCAGCGGCGAGCTCCTGGCCCACGGTGTAGGCGGACGCGTCGGCGGTGCGGATCTCGACGACGTGGCGGCGCGGCGTGGTGCCGGCCTTGTCGAAGTGTCCGGCCTGCGGCTTGGTGATCTTGCGACCCTCGATCTCGCCGTAGCCGACCTGGATGGCGTTGTAGCCGTCCGGCTCGGGCAGGCGGACCTGGGTCACGACGTTGGTGCTCGCCGCGATCACGGTCACGGGGACGACCTTGTTGTTCTCGTCCCAGAGCTGGGTCATGCCGAGCTTGGTGCCCAGCAGTCCCTTGACGTTGCGTTCGAAAGTCATGGCGTGTCTCCCCGACTCAGAGCTTGATCTCGATGTCGACGCCCGCCGGCAGGTCGAGACGCATCAGCGAGTCGACCGTCTTCGGCGTGGGGTCGATGATGTCGATCAGGCGCTTGTGGGTGCGCATCTCGAAGTGCTCGCGCGAGTCCTTGTACTTGTGGGGCGAGCGGATGACGCAGTACACGTTCTTCTCGGTCGGCAGCGGCACGGGGCCGGCGACCTTCGCACCCGTTCGGGTGACGGTGTCCACGATCTTGCGCGCCGAGGTGTCGATCACCTCGTGGTCATAGGCCTTGAGCCTGATGCGGATCTTCTGTCCCGCCATAGGTAGCTCGTCCTTCTCGCTCGTCCTGCGTGCTTGGGTGTCCTGGCTCCGGGTCCCACCCCCGCGGTCGGGCGTGTCGCCTGGGTCAGAATCTGAATCCCACATGGCGAAGCGCTTCGACTGCTGAGGCTGTCGGCTGAATCGGGTCTCCTGGTGCGGTGCGGCCATGTGTCTGCCACCACCACGTCACCGGTGCGCCGCCCGCTCGGGGCCACGCTGGGAGACGCGATTCAGTAGTCAAGACATGCCGCACCCCGGCAACCCGCCGGAGCAACCTGGATATCTTGGCAGACATCTCGGGCCGTACCAAATCCGACCCCAGGCAGCCGGCAAGGAGCGCCACCGGCGTGGCGTGGCCCCGCGCTCCCCCACCCCCGAGGGCGGGCGTGTCGCGGTCCGCGGCGGTGCGCCGCCGCCGACGCCACGGACCTCCTGACAGGATGTGCACCCGTCGACCCGTGACCCCCGTCGAGGAGCCATGTCCGACCAGCAGTCCTACCCTCCCCCCGGTTCGCCCCCTCCCCCGGGCGCCCCGCCGCCGAACGAGCCCGCCCCGGCGCGCTGGGCCCAGCCGGCCGCTCCGGCGCCCGGCCGGCCCGGGGCCCCGGCCGGCCCCCCGCCGCCGCCGGGCTGGCAGCCGGGCGGACAGCCTGGTTGGCAGCCGGGCGGACAACCGGGTTGGCAGCCGGCGCCGGGGATGCTCGGTGCCGCGCACAAGCCGGGCGCCATGCCCCTGCACCCGCTCTCGCTCGGCGCGATCTACGACGCCTCGTTCCGGATCATCCGGTTCAACCCCAAGGCGACGGTCGGCTCCGCCGTGCTCGTCGCGGCCGTCGCCATGGCGATCCCGGTGCTGCTCACCGCCGTGCTCACCTTCACCGTCGGCCTCACCCTCGACACCTCGGGCACCGGCGAGATCAGTGACACCGACCTGCTCGGCACGCTGGTCGCCTACGGGTCCGTCGGGCTCGCCTCGGTGCTGCAGAGCATCGGCATCATCTTCGTGACCGGGATGGTGGCCCACGTGACGAAGGCGGCGGCGGTCGGCCGCCGGCTCTCGCTCGGCGAGGCCTGGGCGGCCACCCACGGACGACGGTGGCGGCTGGTCGGGCTGGCCACCGTGCTCGGGCTGGCCCTGACCGTCATCATCGCCGTCTACGTCGTGTTCTGGGTGCTGCTGGTCGTCCTCGCCGACGTCGTCGTGATCGTCGTCGTCGGGCTGCTGTCGGTGCCGTTGTTCCTGGCGCTGCTGACCTGGTTCTGGATCCGCTTCTACTACCTGCCGGTGCCCGCCCTCATGCTGGAGCGGCTCGGCGTCCTCTCCAGCATCGGCCGCGGCTACCGGCTCACCCGCGACCAGTTCTGGCGCACGCTGGGCATCGGGCTGCTCACCGTCCTGATCGCCGGGACCGCCGCCCAGGTGCTGAGCTTCCCGTTCTCGCTGGTGGCGCAGATCGGGTCGCTGGCGGCCGGAGAGTACGGCGCGCTGGTCTTCGTCCTCGGCACCGCGATCGCCCAGGTGCTGTCGACGGCGTTCGTCGCCCCGTTCAGCGCCGCGGTCACGTCGGTGCAGTACCTCGACCAGCGGATGCGCAAGGAGGCCTACGACGTCGAGCTGATGCGGGAGGCCGGGGTCCTCGACACGTGATCGCGTCCACCGGGCTCGCGGGCCTCGCCGGCCGGGCCGCCGACCCGCCGCTCGACCCGTCGGCCGACGAGGCCCGCCGGCTGCTCCAGGCCGAGCTCGCCAAGCCGGACTACTACGACGACGACCTGCTCCAGCGCCTGCTGGACTGGATCGACCGACGCGTCGACGGCGCCATCGACGGGGCCAGCAGCATGCCCCCGCTCACCTGGTTCGCGATCACGGTGCTCGTCGTCGGCCTGGTCGGCGGGGTCGGGCTCCTCCTCGCGCGGGCCCGGGGGACCGCGCGGCACGCCCCCGACCGGGTCGGCGCGGTCCTCACCGACGAGGTCGCCACCGCCGCCGAGCTCCGCGGGCGGGCCGAGCGGGCGCTCGCCGAGGGCCGGTACGCCGACGCGGTCGTCGACGGCTTCCGCGCCCTCGCGCGCCGACAGGTCGAGCGCGGGCGCCTCGACGACTCCCCCGGCATCACCGCCCACGAGGTCGCCGCGGCGCTGGCCTCCACCTACCCCGACCGTCGCGACCGCACCGCCGCCGGCGCCGACCTCTTCGACGCCGTCAGGTACGGCGAGCGCCCGGCCACGCGCGACCAGGCCGTCGCCGTCCTCGACCTCGACCGCGAGCTGGCGGGCACCCGGTGAGCACCCGGTGAGCAGCACCGTCGCCGCCGCGCGCCCCGGACTCGGCCGCCGCCACCGCAGCACCCTGGTCGTCGTGGCCGCGCTCGCCGCGGCGGTGGCCGTGGTGCTGGTGCTGGGCACGGGCGACGACGGGCGCACCGCCCGCCTCGACCCCGACAGCTCCGGCGGCGAGGGCGCCCAGGCCGTCGCCGGCGTGCTCGACGACGAGGGCGTCGACCTCGAGGTCGTCCGCTCCGCCGACGCGTTCGACGAGGCCGGGGTCGACGCCGGCACGACCGTCGTGGTGACCTCCGCCGACCAGCTCGGCGAGAGCACGGTGGACCGGCTCGTCGACCATGCGCGCGGCGCCCGGGTCGTCGTCCTCGAGCCCGGCCCCGAGCTGCTCGCCCTGCTGGGCACGGGCGGGTCGGTCACCCCCCTCGACACCGAGGACGTCGTCCCGGCCGACTGCTACGACCCGCTCTACGCCGGGCTCGAGATCGAGGTCGACCGGGGCGTCGGCGTGCCCGGGGCGACGTCCTGCTTCGACGGCGCGCTCGGCGTGACCGACGACCTCGTGCTCCTCGGCGCCGGCGACCTGGTCACCAACGACCAGGTGACCCGCGCCGACAACGCCGCCGTCGCGCTGCGGATGCTCGGCCAGGACGACCGCCTCGTCTGGTACGTCGCGTCGTACGACGACCTCACCGGCGACGACGGCGTCGACGTCTGGTCGCTGGTGCCCGACTGGATCCGTCCCGGCCTCGCCGTCGTCGTCCTCGCCGTCGTCGGGCTGATCTTCTGGCGCGGACGCCGCCTCGGGCCGCTGGCGATCGAGCCGATGCCCGTGGCGGTCAAGGCCATCGAGACCACCCGGAGCCGGGGCCGGCTCTACCGCCGCGCCGGCGACCGGGCGCACGCCGCCGGGGCGCTGCGGGCCGCCACCCGGTCCCGGGCCCGGGACCGGCTCGGGCTCGGGGCCGGCACCGACGAGGCCGCCCTGGTGCGCGACCTCGCCCGCCACGTCGGGCGGCACGAGGCCGACCTCGCCGCCCTGGTCGGCTCCGGCGGACCCGTGCCCGGCACCGACCGTGACCTGATCGCCCTCGCCCACGCCCTGACCGCCCTCGAGGAAGAGGTACGCCGTTCATGACCGAGATGTCGCTCGACAAGCCGGACGACCGACCCGACGGTCCCCCGGACCGCCCGGACGCCGACGCGCGGGCCCGCCTGGTCGCCGTCCGCCACGAGGTCGCCAAGGCCGTCGTCGGCCAGGACGCCGCCGTCTCGGGCCTGCTCGTGGCGATGCTCTGCGGCGGGCACGTGCTGATGGAGGGCGTGCCCGGCACCGCGAAGACGCTGCTCGTGCGCACCCTCGCGGCGTCGTTGTCGGTGGAGACCCGGCGGGTGCAGTTCACCCCCGACCTGATGCCCGGCGACATCACCGGCTCGATGGTCATCGACTCGCACGCCGGTGAGCTGTCGTTCCGCGGCGGCCCGGTCTTCACCAACCTGCTGCTGGCCGACGAGATCAACCGGACGCCGCCCAAGACGCAGTCGGCGCTGCTCGAGGCGATGGAGGAGGGCCAGGTCTCCGTCGACGGCGTGACGCACCCGCTGCCGAAGCCGTTCCTCGTGGCCGCGACCCAGAACCCCGTGGAGTACGAGGGCACCTACCCGCTCCCCGAGGCGCAGCTCGACCGGTTCCTGCTCAAGGTGGTGCTGCCGATCCCGGCCCGCGACGCCGAGATCGAGATCCTCAACCGGCACGCCGGCGGGTTCGACCCGCGCGACGTCGCGGCCGCCGGCGTCCGTGCCGTCGCGGGTGCCGCCGACATCGAGGCCGGCCAGCGCGCCGTCCGCGGGGTGCAGGTCAGCCCCGAGATGGCCGCCTACATCGTCGACATCGCGCGGGCCACGCGCGAGTCGCCGTCGCTCTCGCTCGGCGTCAGCCCCCGCGGCGCCACCGCGCTGCTCCGCGCCGCCCGCGCGTGGGCGTGGCTGTCGGGCCGCGACTTCGTCACCCCCGACGACGTGAAGGCGCTCGCCCACGCCACGCTCGTGCACCGGCTCGGGCTGCGTCCGGAGGCCGAGCTCGAGGGCGTCGACGTGGCACAGGTGCTGGCCTCCGCGCTGGCCTCGGTCCCGGTCCCGCGGTAGGCCGTCGCCCGTGTCGATCACCGGCCGCGTGCCGCTCCTCCTGCTGCTGGGCGTCGTGCCCGTCGTGCTGCGACCGGCCGGCAGCACCGTGTGGCTGTGGGTGCTGCTCGTCGGGCTCCTCGGGCTGGCCGACTGGCTGCTCGCGCCGCGGCCGGCCGCGCTGGAGCTCTCGCGGCGCCCGACGCCCGCGGTCCGGATGAACCACCCCGCCGAGACCCTGCTGCTCGTCACCAACACCTCGACCCGCACGGTGCGCGGCGTCGTCCGCGACGCCTGGCAGCCCACGGCGGGGGCGAGCGGCAACCGGCACGGCCTCCGGCTCGCCCCCGGCGACCGCGCCGCCCTGGTCACGCCCCTGCTGCCGCGACGCCGCGGCGACCTCCGCGCGTTCGGGGTGACGGTGCGCCTGCCCGGCCCGCTGGGTCTCGTCGCCCGGCAGCGGAGCGTCGAGGTGCCCGGCACGGTGCGCGCGCTGCCGCCGTTCGACTCCCGCAAGCACCTGCCGTCGCGACTGGCCCGGCTGCGCGACCTCGACGGACGCAGCGCCGTCCGGGTGCGCGGGCAGGGCACGGAGTTCGACTCGCTACGCGAGTACGTGCGCGGCGACGACGTCCGCTCGATCGACTGGCGCGCCTCGGCCCGCACCTCGAACGTCGTCGTGCGCACCTGGCAGCCCGAGCGCGACCGCCGGGTGGTGCTGGTGCTCGACACGTCGCGCACGTCGGCCGGCCGCGTCGACGACGTCCCCCGGCTCGACTCGGCGATGGACGCCGCCCTGCTGCTGGCCGCGCTCGCGGCGCGCGCCGGTGACCGGATCGACTTCGTCGCCGGCGACCGGCGGGTCCGGGCCCGGCTGCGCTCGGCCGGCGTGCGCGAGGTCGCGGCACGCCTGCAGGACACGATGGCCGACCTCGATCCGGTGATCGCCGAGGCCGACTGGGACGCGCTCGCGGGCGCCGTCCAGGGGTTCGGCCGGCAGCGGGCGCTCGTCGTCCTGCTGACGCCGCTGGAGCCATCGGCGGTCGAGGAGGGCCTGCTGACCGTGCTGCCGACGCTGACCCGGCACCACCGCGTCGTCCTGGCCTCGGTGCGCGACCCCGAGCTCGACCGGCTCACCGCGGCGCGCGACACGATCGACGAGGTCTACGACGCCGCGGCGGCCGAGCAGGCCCAGAGCCGGCGGGTGCGCACGGCCGCGCTGCTCACCCGGCTCGGGGTCGACGTCGTCGACGCGGACGCCGAGCGGCTGCCGCCGGCGCTGGCCGACCACTACCTCGGGCTGAAGGCGCGCGGGCTCCTCTGACGAACGGGGCCCGGTGCCGCCGACCGCGGCTCCCCTGAGCGAGCCGGGGCCTACCCGTGACAGCGTGTCGCGGCTAGGGTCGGCTCATGCGCCGCCTGCTGCTGGTCCTCGCCGTGCTCGTGCTCACCGCGACCGGGCTGGTCGCGCCCACGTCGACGGCCGCCCCCGCCGCTCCGGCGGTCGCGACCACTCCCGACCCGCCGCTGCGGTACGTCGCGCTCGGGGACTCCTACAGCGCGGCCTCCGGCGTCCTGCCGCCGGACCCGACGGCACCGCTGGTCTGCCTGCGCTCGGCGCGCAGCTACCCGCACGTCCTCGCCGCCCGCACCGGCGCGCGGTTGACCGACGTCACCTGCGGGGCCGCCGAGACCGGCGACTTCTTCGAGGGCCAGCACCCCGGCATCGCACCCCAGCTCGACGCCCTCTCGCGGCGCACCGACCTGGTGACGATGACGATCGGGGGCAACGACAGCGGCGTCTTCATCGGCGCGATCCTGGCGTGCGGGGTCGCGGGCGTCTCGAGCCTGGGCCGGGGCAACCCGTGCGAGCAGCAGCACGGCGACTCGTTCGAGCGGACCGTCCGCGAGACCACCTACCCGTCGTTGGTCAGGGCGCTGCGCGCGGTCCACCGACGCGCCCCGAACGCCCGGGTGGCGATCCTGGGCTACCCGTGGATCGTGCCGAGGCGCGAGGGGTGCTTCGCCCAGATGCCGATCGCCCGCGGCGACGTCCCGTACCTGCGCAGCCTCCAGCGCACCCTCAACGGCGCGGTGCGCCGGGCCGCCCGCGCCACCGGGTCGACGTACGTGAACCTGAACCGCGTCTCGGACGGGCACGACGCGTGCCAGCCGATCGGCACCCGCTGGGTCGAGCCGATCCTGCTCGGCATCAACCCGGTCGTCGTCCACCCCAACGCGCTCGGCGAGCGGGCGATGGCACGCCAGGTGGTACGGCGCCTGGGCCTGCGCTGAGCGCCCGGCGCCGGCGCAGTCACCGTCCCGGGCTGCGCACCACCCGGCAGGCCTGCGCGTAGGTCTCCAGCAGGTCGACGGCACGGCCCGCCTCGCGGGCCCCGGCCCACCGGTCGAGCGAGACCCGGACCGCGACCCCGGCCGTCTCGACGACGAGTCGTGGCTCCAGGTCGTCGTCGGCCCCCACGAGCCGGACCAGGTGCCCGACGAGGGCGTCGAGCCGCTCCTCGTCGACCGCGGCGGCCGCCAGCCGCAACGCGGGCTCGGCTCGCATCAGCCGGCGCACCCGGAGCAGCAGCCGGCCGGCCTCGCTGCGTCCGTCGTCGAGGGCGAGGAGCACCTCGCGCCACACCTCCTCGAGCTGGTCGAGCAGCGGCCGGTCGGCGCTGAGGCCGGCGAGCATGGCCTCGACCCGCTCGTCGAGCTCGACGTGCGGCACCAGGGCCGCGCGCTCCTTGGAGGGGAAGTAGCGGAAGAACGTGCGCGGCGAGATCCCGGCGGCGCGGGCGATGTCGTCGACGGTGGTGCCGTCGACCCCGCCGGCCTCGAAGAGGTCGAGGGCGGCATCGCCGATCTCCCGCTCGGTCTGGCGGCGGCGCCGCTCCCGGAGCGCGATCTCGGTCATCCGGTGAGCATAGGGGAACAACGCCTCCGGACGCCGTGTTGGCACTGACTGCCAGGTTGACCCAGACTGACTACACCACCACCGCGTCCAGGAGCTCCCCCGTGACCACCACCACCCCCGACGCGCCGACCGCGGCGCCCGGCCGGATCCCCGGCGCCAACCGGCTCATCGCGCTGCTCGTCGGCTCGGCGTTCGTCGTCATCCTCAACGAGACCATCATGAGCGTCGCGCTGCCCGAGCTGATGCGCGAGTTCGACGTGCCGGCGACGACGGCGCAGTGGCTGACGACCGCGTTCCTGCTCACCATGGCCGTCGTCATCCCGATCACCGGGTTCCTGCTGACCCGCTTCCCGCTGCGCGCGGTCTTCGTCGCGGCCATGACGTCGTTCAGCATCGGCACGCTGGTCGCGGCCACGGCGCCGGCCTTCCCGCTGCTCGTGACCGGGCGCGTGGTGCAGGCCGTCGGCACCGCGTTGATGATGCCGCTGCTCATCACCACGATCCTCAACCTCGTCGAGCCCGAGCGCCGCGGCCGGATGATGGGCACGGTCTCGATCGTCATCTCCGTCGCGCCCGCCATCGGGCCGACGGTCTCCGGGCTGGTGCTCCACTCGCTGTCCTGGCGCTGGATGTTCTGGATCGTGCTGCCGATCGCCCTGCTGTCGCTCGCCCTGGGCGCGACCTGGGTCCGCAACGTGACCGAGCCGCGCCTCGTGCGGATCGACGCCGGCTCCGTCGTCCTGTCCGCGCTGGCGTTCAGCGGCCTGATCTACGGGCCCAGCAGCATCGGCGAGAGCGCGACCGGGCACACGGCGGTGCCGGTCTGGATCCCGCTGGTCGTCGGCGCGCTCGCCCTCGCGGGGTTCGTCGTCCGGCAGGTGCGGCTCGGGGACCGGGCCCTGCTGGACCTGCGCGTGTTCGCGACCCGGTCCTTCACCATCGCCGTCAGCCTCGTCGCCGTCAGCATGATGGCGCTCTTCGGGACGCTGATCCTGCTGCCGCTCTACCTGCAGGACGTGCTCGGCCTCTCGACCCTCCAGACCGGTCTCGTGCTGCTCCCCGGCGGCCTGACGATGGGCCTGCTCGCGCCGGTCGTCGGCCGGGCCTTCGACCGCGTCGGCCCACGCCCGCTGGTCGCCCCCGGCGCCGCCGTCACGAGCGTCGCGCTCTGGGGCATGACAACCCTGGACGTCGACACCTCCCGGCCGACCGTCGTCGCGCTGCACGTCGTCATGAGCATCGGTCTCGCGCTGATGTTCACGCCGTTGATGACCTCGGCCCTCGGGTCCCTGCCGCAGCAGCTCTACTCGCACGGCAGCGCGATCGTCTCCACGCTCCAGCAGGTCGCCGGCGCGGCGGGCACCGCGCTGTTCATCACCGTGATGACCCGGCGGGCGACCTCGGCCGCCGACGCCGGCACGCCGCTCGTCGACGCGACCGCCGAGGGCATCCACGCCGCCCTGGTGTACGGCGGGGTGATCTCGACCGCCGCCGTCCTGGTCGCGCTGCTGGTACGACGTCCGGTGCCGGTCGAGGTCTGACCGGCGGCGCGGGTCAGGCCTGGGTGGCGACCCGGTCCTCCAGCAGGTCGGCCGACAGGTCACCGGTCTCGCCCTCGTCGACGGCACGCCGTCCGAGGGTGAAGACGTAGAGGACGAAGACCGCGAGCGCCAGCGCGCCGATGCCGATCCGCGCCCAGGTCGGCAGCGGCGACGGCGTCACGAAGGCCTCGATGACGCCGCTCACCAGCAGCACGACGACCAGGCCGAGGGAGACGGTGATGGCGGTGCGGCCCTCCCGGGCCATCGACTGCGCGCGGGTGAGTGATCCCGGTTCGACGAACGACCAGAACAGCCGCAGCCCGAAGCCCGCCGCCACGAAGACCGCGGTCAGCTCGAGCAGCCCGTGCGGCAGGATCAGGCCGAAGAAGAGGTCGCCGCGGTCGTGGCGGATCATGATCGAGCCGATGACGGCGACGTTCAGCAGGTTGTTGAAGAGCAGGATCACCACTGGGAACCCGAGCACGCCGAAGGCGATGCAGAGGGCCGCCACCCAGGCGTTGTTGATCCACACCCGGGCCGCAAAGCTCTGGGCGGGGTTCTCGCTGTAGTAGCTCTCGAAGTCGTTGTCGACGAGCTGGTCGACCTCGGCCGGGCTCAGCAGGTTCTGCTCGACGCTCGGGTGCTCGAGCAGCCACAGCAGCATCACCGCCATCACGACGACGTTCGCGACCCACGTGCCGATCCACCACCAGCGCAGCCGGTACAGCGCCGCCGGGAAGCGGTGGGTGAAGAACCTGCCGAAGCGCGCCCACGTGGAGGTACGGGTGCCGACGAGCCTGATCCGGGTGCGTGCGAGCAGCGACGACAGGTAGGCGATGAGGTGGCTGTCGGGCGACGACGTGCGGACGACGGACAGGTGCGTCGCGACCTGCTGGTAGCGCTCGACGAGCTCGTCGCTCTCGGGGCCGGACAGCCGGCCCCGCTGGGCGAGCGCCTCGAGCCGCTCCCACTCGTGCGAGTGCGCGAGCACGTAGGCGTCGAGATCCACGCGGCCACCCTAGCGAGGCTCCGCAGCGCGGCCGCCGACGTCCCGACGGCTCCGTGCCCGCACGTGGAAGACTGACGCCGATGCCAGCACGCGAGTTCAACATGCTCACCAGTGACGACCTCGTCACCGGTGAGGCGGTCGCGCTCGACCTCCCCCCGGCCGGGCTGGGATCGCGGATGGCGTCGGGGATCATCGACGTCGTCGCGACGATCGGGACGCTCGTCGTGCTGGCGATCGTCATCGGCGTCGCTGCGATCAACGTCGACCCGGCCTTGGCGGACGCGATGCTGATCCTCACCACGGTCCTCGTGTTCGTCGTGGTGCCGACCACGCTCGAGACCCTGACCCGCGGCCGGTCGCTGGGCAAGCTGGCGCTCGGCCTGCGCACCGTGCGCGACGACGCCGGCCCGATCTCCTTCCAGCACGCCCTGATCCGCTCGCTGGTCGGGTTCGTCGAGGTCTACGCGTTCTTCGGCGCCCCCGCCTTCCTCTCGGCCCTGGTGAGCGGTCGCGGCAAGCGGCTCGGCGACTACGCCGCGGGCACCTACGTCGTCCGCAGCCGGGTCGCCCTCTCGCTCCCCCACCCGCCGCTCGCGCCACCGCACCTCGCCGCGTGGGCGGCGCGAGCCGACATCACCTCGCTGCCCACCGGGCTCGCGCTGGCCGTGCGGCAGTACCTCGGGCGGCTGCCCACGCTCGACCCCGCCTCGCGGGTCCGCGTCGGCACCCGGCTGGCCGAGCAGGTCTCCGAGCACGTGGCCCCCCTGCCGCCGCACGGCACCGCGCCGGAGGACTTCCTCGCCGCCGTCGTCGCCGCCCGCCGCGACCGCGACCTGGACCGGCTGCGGCGCCAGGACGAGGTCCGCCGGCGGCTCACGTCGCGGGCGTGACCTGCCTCGAGGGCGGGTCCCGCGGGATCGCCAGCACGGCGAACGCCGCCGCGAGGCACAGGACGCCGGCGGTCATCCACGCCGCGTAGTAGTCGCCGGTGCCCTGGCGGACGAGGCCCGCGAAGCTCGCCGCGACGCCCGCACCGACCATGTGCGCGGCGAAGACCCAGCCGAAGACGACCCCGGCCCGCTCGGCGCCGAAGTGGGCGCGGCAGAGCGCGACCGTCGGCGGCACGGTCGCGACCCAGTCCAGTCCGTAGAAGACGATGAACACGAACAGGCTCGGGTGCACCACGTCGGCGAGCAGGTAGGGCACGGCGAGCAGCGACAGCCCGCGGAAGAGGTAGTAGACCAGCAGCAGGTGCCGGCTGTCGACGCGGTCGGTGAGCCAGCCGCTGGCCACGGTGCCGACGATGTCGAAGATCCCGATCAGCGCGAGCAACGACGCCGCGGTCGTCTCGGGCAGCCCGTGGTCGTGCGACGCCGCGATGAAGTGGGTCCCGATCAGGCCGTTCGTCGACCACCCGCAGATCCAGAACGTGCCGAAGAGGATCCAGAAGACCTTCGACCGGGAGCACTCCCGCAGCGTGTCGATCGCGGTGCGTGCGGCCCCGCGCGTCGGCGCCGCGACCGGGACCGGCGTGGCCAGGCTCGGATCGGCGCCGTACGCCGTCGTCCCGACGCTCGCCGGTGAGTCGGCGAGCAGCAGCAGGACCAGCGGCACCAGCAGGAGCGCGAACGCCGCCACCAGGCCGGCCGCCCAGCGCCAGCCGGGACCGTCCGCGAGGTGGGCGATCGCCGGCAGGAAGACGAGCTGCCCGGTCGAGCTGGCGGCCGAGAACACCCCGACGACGACGCCGCGGTGCCGGACGAACCAGCGGTTGGCGACGATCGCGCCGAAGACGAGGGCGAGCGACCCGGTGCCGACGCCGATCGCGAAGCCCCACAGCAGCCACAGCTGCCAGGCCGACGTCATCACCAGCGTCAGGCCGGAGCCGACCGCCACCAGGCTCAGCGAGGCCGCCACGACCCGGCGCAGCCCGAACCGCTCCATCAACGCTGCCGCGAACGGCGCCGTGAGGCCGTAGACGATCAGGTTGAGGCTGACCGCGCCGCTCGTCGTCCCCCGGGACCAGCCGAACTCGTCCTCGAGCGGACCCAGGAGGGCGCCGGTGGAGGACCGGAAGCCGGCCGCCGCGATCAGCGCGCCCATCGTGATCGCGGCCACCCACCAGGCGCGGTGGAGGCGGCGGGCGCCGCGACGGGACTCGACGGTGGCGCTCACCGGCCCAGCCTAGGAGGCTGCGGCGTCGTCCGCCCTCCGGTTCCTGCCACCGGACGACGATCCAGGGACACCCGGTGCCCGCCCGGCCGGGAGGTGCGGCCGCTCAGACCCGGCGGTACTCCAGGTCGGTGATGGTGCGGCCCACCGCCAGCCCCTTGCGCTCGAAGCGGGTGACGGGTCGCTCGGGCCAGCGCTCGACGACGCCGCCGGCCAGTGCCGGCTCGGCGTCGAGGACCTCGACCATCTGCTCGGCGTACTCCGCCCAGTCGGTGGCCAGCCGCCAGGGCGCGCCGGGCGCGAGGCGGGCGGCGGCGACGGCGGCGAAGCGCGGCGCGACGAGACGACGCTTGTGGTGCCGGGCCTTGTGCCACGGGTCGGGGAAGAACGTCCAGAGCTCGGCGAGCGACGCCGGCGCCACCCGGTGCTCGAGCAGCCAGGCCGCGTCGACCCCGCAGAACCGCACGTTCCTCAGCCCGGCCTCGGCGGTCCGGCCGAGGGCCTCGGCGACACCGGGGCGCCAGACCTCCAGCGCCAGCACGTTGGTCCCCGGTCGGGACGCCGCCAGCGCCACGGTGGCCTCACCGATGCCCGGTCCGATCTCGACGGCCAGGGGGGCCTCGCGCCCGAACACGTCGGCCCAGGAGAAGTCGGGGGCGTCCACGGCCTCGTCGGGCACGACCCAGGCCTCGTGGTGCGCCTCCCAGGCGGCCGCCTGGCGTGGGGTGAACCGACTGCCCCGGCGCGAGTAGGAGAGCACCTCGCGGACCGTGCGGCCGTCGTCGGTGACCCTCTGGTGCGGGCGGGCCGGAAGTGGCGGTGCGGGTCGTACGTCGTTCACGGGCCCGATTGTCCCAGGGCCGTCACCGCGCCGGTCCGCCGGCTCCGGTCGACGACGACCCCGCGGTCAGGAGCGCGACCAGGACGACCAGCACGATCGCGCCGACGGTGATCAGCGTCGCCACCATCCCGCAGATCCGGCCGGCGTTCGCCGCCGACCGGGCGCCGTAGCGACCGCCCGAGCGGTCGATCTCGGCGATCACCCGGTTTCCCTTGACCCAGGCGACGACGCCCAGGACCTGGCACAGGACGAGGCCCAGGATGCCGAGCACGAGCACGGTCGTCGCCTCGGGGTGCTCGACGGGGGCCGGTGGTGGCCGCCGCCGCTCCGACGACCGGCCGGACGACGTCGGACGTGGCGGGTCGGACCGGTCGTCAGGTCCTCGGTGCTCGCTCATGCCGGCGAGCCTCCCGCCCCGGCGCCCGGCCCAAACCGGGCGGCACGCACGACAGCCCCGGACCGAGGTCCGGGGCTGTCGGGTTGGAGCAGCGGGTCAGTCGACCCGGGGGATCACTTCGTGATCTTGACGACCCGGCCGGCGCCGACGGTGCGGCCACCCTCACGGATCGCGAAACGCAGGCCCTCGTCCATGGCGATCGGCTGGATCAGCTCGACCGACATCTCCGTGTTGTCGCCGGGCATGACCATCTCGGTGCCCTCGGGGAGGGTCACCACGCCGGTCACGTCAGTGGTACGGAAGTAGAACTGCGGGCGGTAGTTGTTGAAGAACGGCGTGTGACGGCCGCCCTCCTCCTTCGAGAGGATGTAGACCGAGGCCTCGAAGTTGGTGTGCGGGGTCGTGGTGCCCGGCTTGATGACGACCATGCCGCGCTCGATGTCCTCGCGCTTGGTGCCACGCAGGAGCAGCCCGACGTTCTCGCCGGCCTGGCCCTCGTCGAGGAGCTTGCGGAACATCTCGACACCGGTGACCGTCGACTTCTGGGCGGTCGTGCGGATGCCGATGATCTCGACCTCCTCGTTGACCTTGACGATGCCACGCTCGATGCGACCGGTGATGACCGTGCCGCGACCGGTGATCGTGAAGACGTCCTCGACGGGCATGAGGAACGGCTTGTCGGTCTCCCGCTCGGGGGTCGGGATGGCCTCGTCGACGGCGTTCATCAGCTCGATGATCGACTCGCCCCACTTCTCGTCGCCCTGGAGCGCCGGGAAGGCAGCCACGCGCACGACGGGGATGTTGTCGCCGTCGAACTCGTAGTCGGAGAGGAGCTCGCGCACCTCCATCTCGACGAGCTCGATGAGCTCCTCGTCGTCGACCATGTCGCACTTGTTGAGCGCGACGACGATCGCCGGCACGCCGACCTGGCGGGCCAGGAGGACGTGCTCCTTGGTCTGCGGCATCGGACCGTCGGTGGCGGCGACCACGAGGATCGCACCATCCATCTGGGCCGCACCGGTGATCATGTTCTTGATGTAGTCCGCGTGACCCGGGCAGTCGACGTGCGCGTAGTGGCGCGCCTCGGTCTGGTACTCGACGTGCGCGATCGAGATCGTGATGCCGCGCTGACGCTCCTCGGGAGCCTTGTCGATGTCCTCGAACGCCGAAGCGGCGTTGAGGTCGGGGTGCTTGTCGTGCAGGACCTTGGTGATCGCCGCGGTCAAGGTCGTCTTGCCGTGGTCGATGTGACCGATCGTGCCGATGTTCACGTGCGGCTTGGTCCGCTCGAACTTCGCCTTAGCCACTGTGGGCTCCTCCTGGTGTGGTTGGTACTTGACTCGTACTGGTGATGTTGCGACCGAGGGTCCCGGACGCGCAGGTCTCTCCTGTGGGAGAGGTGGCTACTCGCCCCGCACCTTCTTGATGATCTCGTCGGCGATGTTCGTGGGAACCTCGGCGTACGAGTCGAACTCCATCGAGTACGAAGCCTGGCCGGAGGTCTTGGACCTCAGGTCGCCAACGTACCCGAACATCTCGGACAGGGGCACAATGGCGTCGATGACCATGTCGCCGTGACGCTCCTCCTGTGCCCTGATCTGGCCACGCCGCGAGTTGATGTCGCCGATGACGGTTCCGAGGAACGTGTCGGGCGTGATCACCTCGACGGCGAAGACGGGCTCGAGGAGCACCGGCTTGGCCATGCGTGCGGCCTCCTTGAAGGCCTGGTTGCCGGCGATCTTGAACGCCAGCTCGGAGGAGTCGACGTCGTGGTAGGCGCCGTCCTCGAGGGTGAACTTGACGTCGACCATCGGGTAGCCGGCGAGGACGCCGAACGCCATGGCGTCCTGGCCGCCCTGGTCGACCGAGGGGATGTACTCCTTGGGCACGCGACCACCGGAGGTGGCGTTGACGAACTCGTAGCCCGCACCGACGCCGGTCTCGGGGTCGATGTTGGGGCCGAGCGAGACGACGACCTTCGCGAACTGGCCGGAGCCACCGGTCTGCTTCTTGTGCGTGTAGGAGTGCTTGAGGACGTCCTTGCGCAGGGTCTCGCGGTAGGCGACCTGCGGCTTGCCGACGGTCGCCTCGACGCGGAACTCGCGCTTCATCCGGTCGACGAGGATCTCGAGGTGCAGCTCGCCCATGCCGGCGATGATCGTCTGACCGGTCTCCTCGTCCGCCTTGACGGTGAAGGTGGGGTCCTCGTCGGACAGCCGCTGGATGGCGGTGCCGAGCTTCTCCTGGTCGCTCTTGGTCTTGGGCTCGATCGCGACCTCGATCACCGGGGCCGGGAACGTCATCGACTCGAGGATCACCTGGTGCTGCGGGTCGGACAGGGTGTGCCCGGTCTTGGTGTCCTTGAGACCCATGACGGCCACGATCTGACCGGCGCCGACCGACTCGATCTCCTCACGCTTGTTGGCGTGCATCTGGTAGACCTTGCCGATCCGCTCCTTGCGGCCGTTGACCGAGTTGACCACGGTCGCGCCGGCGACGAGCTTGCCGGAGTAGACGCGGACGTAGATCAGCTTGCCGAGGTGCGGGTCGGTGGCGATCTTGTAGGCCAGGCCCGAGAAGGGCTCGTCGTCGGACGGCTGCCGGCGGATCTCCTTCTCCTCGTCGCGCGGGTCGTGACCGATGATCGCGTCGATGTCGAGCGGGCTCGGCAGGAACTTCACGACGGCGTCGAGCAGGGGCTGGACGCCCTTGTTCTTGAACGCGGTGCCGCACAGGACCGGGTTGAGCTTGTCGGCCAGCGTCGCCTTGCGGATGGCGGCCTCGAGCTCCTCGACGGTGAAGACGTCGCCCTCGTCGAGGTAGCGCTCCATGATCTCGTCGTCGGTCTCGGCGACGGTCTCGACGAGCTTCTCGCGGTACTCCGCGGCCTGCTCGGCGAGGTCGGCCGGGATCTCCTCGACCTCGTAGTCCTCACCGATCTTGGTCTCGCCGCGCCACACGAGCGCGCGCATGCCGACCAGGTCGACGACCCCGAGGAAGTCGGACTCGGCGCCGATGGGCAGCTGCAGCACCAGCGGGGTGGAGTTGAGGCGCTCGACCATCATGTCGACGCAGCGGAAGAAGTCGGCGCCGGTGCGGTCGAGCTTGTTGACGAAGCACATGCGCGGCACGGAGTACTTGTTGGCCTGGCGCCAGACCGTCATGGTCTGCGGCTCCACGCCGGCGACACCGTCGAACACCGCGACCGCGCCGTCGAGGACGCGCAGCGAGCGCTCGACCTCGGCAGTGAAGTCGACGTGACCGGGGGTGTCGATGATGTTGATCTGGTGGTCCTTCCACCAGCAGGTCGTCGCGGCGGACGTGATGGTGATGCCGCGCTCCTGCTCCTGCTCCATCCAGTCCATCGTCGCTGCGCCCTCGTGGACTTCACCGATCTTGTAGCTGATGCCGGTGTAGAAGAGGATGCGCTCGGTCGTCGTGGTCTTGCCCGCGTCGATGTGGGCCATGATGCCGATGTTGCGAACGACGTTCAGGTCGGTCGTGATGTTGACAGCCACTTGCGTCAGCGTTCCTTAGAGGTCGAGAGGGACTGGTGGGGCAGGGGCGTCGCACGCGACGCCCCTGCCACGCATCACCAGCGGTAGTGGGCGAAGGCCTTGTTGGACTCGGCCATCTTGTGGGTGTCCTCGCGCTTCTTCACCGCGGCACCGAGGCCGTTGGAGGCGTCGAGGATCTCGTTCATCAGCCGCTCGTGCATCGTCTTCTCGCGACGGTCGGCGGCGTAGCCGACGAGCCAGCGCAGCGCGAGCGTGGTGCCGCGCGTGCCCTTGACCTCGATCGGGACCTGGTAGGTCGCGCCACCGACGCGGCGGGACTTGACCTCGATGGCCGGCTTCACGTTCTCCAGCGCACGCTTGAGCGTGACGACCGGGTCGGTGCCGTTCTTCTCGCGGCAGCCCTCGAGGGCGGTGTAGACGATGCGCTGGGCGACCTGCTTCTTGCCGTCCTGGAGCACCTTCGAGACGAGCTGGGAGACGAGCTGCGACCCGTAGACTGGGTCGATGTCGATCGGCCGCTTGGGGGCGGGACCCTTGCGGGGCATTAGCTCTTCTCCTTCTTGGCGCCGTACTTGCTGCGGCCCTGCTTGCGGTTCTTGACGCCCTGGGTGTCGAGCGAGCCGCGGATGATCTTGTAGCGGACACCGGGGAGGTCCTTCACCCGGCCACCGCGCACGAGCACGATGGAGTGCTCCTGGAGGTTGTGGCCCACGCCCGGGATGTAGGCCGTGACCTCGACGCCGCTGGACAGGCGCACACGGGCGACCTTGCGCAGGGCGGAGTTCGGCTTCTTCGGGGTGGTGGTGTAGACGCGGGTGCACACACCGCGTCGCTGGGGCGATTCCTTCAGGGCAGGCGTCTTGTTCTTGGACACCTTGTCCTGGCGGCCCTTGCGGACCAACTGCTGAATGGTGGGCACCTGGTGGTTCCCTTTCGGTCTACTCTCGGTGCCCGGCGACCTGCCGGGCACGGTGATGTTGCGATGAAGATCGTGCCGTGGAGCACGGCCCTGACCCGCATCGGGCATCGGGTGGGCGCGCGGGGTGCCGGAGACTCCGAGCACCAAGGGTCAAGGCTACCGGCCGCGCTCAGGCAGGACAAATCAACCGGGCAGGCCCGCTCAGCTCGCCTGGACGGACTCCGGGACGGCGTCCTCGAGCGGGCGCTCCTCGCGTCGGCGCACCTCGGCGAGCAGCCCGCGCCACCCGCCGGTGAGGCGGGCGTACACCGCGACCGCCACGACCACGCCGACGAGGGTCAGGACGCCGCCGGCCGCGAAGGTCCACCGCGCCCCGAACCGCTCCCCCACGTAGCCGATGATGGGCGAGCCGATCGGCGTGCCGCCCATCACGATCGTCATGTAGAGCGCCATCACCCGTCCCCGCAGCTCCGGGGCCGCGGTCAGCTGCATCATCGCGTTGGCCGAGTTCAGCATGGTGAGGGTGGCGAGCCCGATCAGCGGCACGAACAGCGCGAACGACAGGTACGTCGGCAGCGTCGAGGCCACCACCAGCGCCACGCCGAACCCGACGGCCGAGCCGAGCAGCAGGCGCAGCCGGATCCGGACGCGGCGGGCGGACATCAGCGCGCCGGCCAACGACCCGACCGCCACGGCCGACCCGAGCACGCCGAACTCGCCCGCACCCTTGCCGAACGTCTCGGTGGCCATCAGCGCGGAGGTGACCTGGAAGTTCATCCCGAAGGTGCCGGCGAAGAAGACCACGATGAGGATCAGCACCATCCGGGGCTGGCTGCGGACGTACCGCACCCCTTCCAGCAGGGCTCCCGGTCGCCGCCCGGTCGGCTTGGGCGTGTGCAGCTGGGCCAGGTCCATCCGCTGGAGCTGGGCGATGATCGCGAGGTAGGACACCGCGTTGACCAGGATCACCCAGCCGGTGGCCCGCGACCCGTCGCCGAGTGCGTGGATCAGGAGCCCGGCCAGCGCCGGGCCGAGGATCCGCGCGAGGTTGAACGAGGCGGAGTTGAGGCCGACGGCGTTCGTCAGCTCGTCGGGCTCGACCATCTCGGAGACGAACGACTGTCGCGCCGGGGCGTCGAAGGCCGACCCGATGCCGAAGGCGAACGCGATCGCGTAGACGTGCCACGTCTGGGCCGCACCGGTGACGGCGAGGACGCCGAGCAGCAGGCTGGCCAGCGCCATCGTGGCCTGGGTGACCTGCAGCAGCCGGCGCTTCGGGAACCGGTCGGCGATGACGCCGGCGTACGGGGAGAGGAGCAGCACCGGCAGGAACTGCAGGCCGGTGGTGATGCCGAGCGCCGTGCCGCCGCCGCCGAGGGTCAGGACCAGCCAGTCCTGGGCGATGCGCTGCATCCAGGTGCCGGTGTTGGAGACCAGCGTGCCGGCGACGTAGAGCCGGTAGTTGTGGTTGCGGAGGGCGCGGAAGGTGGGGCTCATGCAGTCGTGCTCATTCAGTCGTGGCCAGTCTTTCCAGGATCGGGGCGGCGGCGCGGAGGACGGCGCGCTCGTCGGGGGTCAGGTCGCGCAGCCGGCGGGCCAGCCACTCGTCGCGGCGGCGCCGGTCGGCCAGCAGCGTGGTGCGGCCGCTGTCGGTCAGGGCGACGACGACCTGGCGCCCGTCGGTCTCGTGGGCGCGCCGGGTGACGTAGCCGTCGCGCTCGAGGCAGTTGACGGTGCGGGTCATGCTCGGCGGCTGCACCCGCTCGTGCGCCGCGAGCTCACCGACGGCCAGGTCGCCGTTGCGGTAGAGCGCGCCGAGCACCGCCATCGCGTTCATGCTCAGCTCGTTGTCGGGGTGCCGCTCGTTGGCGAGACGCCGACGCAGGCGCATCACCGAGATGCGCAGCTCGGACGCGAGCCCGGCATCGGTGCGGGCGACCTTCTGGACGGTGGGCATGTCGTTAGCATAACTCATTACCCTTGCTAAGCATTCCGGCCCGAGCTTGGTCGCGCACCACCGGAGGTTGAGCGAGCGAGCGCCAGCGAGCGCCGACGCTGCGCACCCAGGACCCTCGTCAGGTCAACAGGTCGGTGAGGGGGTTGATGGCGAAGTACAGGACGAACAGCCCCGCGACGACCCAGAGGATCGGGCCGACCTGGGAGGCCTTGCCCAGCACGACCTTGAGGAGCACGTAGGTCAGGAAGCCGGCCCCGATGCCGACCGAGATCGAGTAGGTGAAGGGCATCAGGACGATGGTGAGGAACGCCGGGAGGGCGATCTCGAGGTCGGTCCAGTCGATGTCGGTGACCTGCTGCATCATCAGGAAGCCGACCAGGACCAGCGCCGGGACGGCCGCCTCCGAGGGGATCACGGCCACGACCGGGGCGATGAAGATGGTCAGCAGGAAGCACAGCCCGGTGACGACCGAGGCCAGTCCGGTGCGGGCGCCCTCGCCGACGCCGGACGCCGACTCGATGTAGGAGGTGTTCGAGGAGACGCCGCCCAGGCCACCGGCGGCAGCGGCGATCGAGTCGACGACGAGGATCTTCTGGGTGTTGGGCGGCATCGCGTCCTCGTCGAGCAGCCCGGCCTCGGCGCCGACCGCGGTCATCGTGCCGAGCGTGTCGAAGAAGTCGGCGAGCAGCAGCGTGAACACGAACAGCAGCGCCACCACGACGCCGGCCCGGTCGAAGCCGCCCAGCAGGTTGAACTCGCCCAGCGTGCCGAAGTCGGGCCCGCTCCACTCGTCCGGGAACGACGGCACGGTGAGCATCCAGCCGGTCGGGCTGTCGGCGCCGAACTTCCCGATCGCCTCGACCACGATGGCGAGCACCGTGGTCGCCACGATCGTGATCAGGATGGCGCCCGGCACCTTGCGCACCCACAGCGCGACCAGCAGGAGCAGGCCGAGCGCGAAGACGAGCACGGGCCAGCCGTCGAGCTGGCCGGTCTGACCGAGCTGGACGGGCACGGAGGTGTTGGCGACGTCCGGGATGCGCTGCACGAAGCCGGCGTCCACGAAGCCGATCAGCGCGATGAACAGACCGATGCCGACCGAGATCGCGACCTTCAGCTGCTTGGGGACGGCGTGGAAGACGGCCTCCCGGAACCCGGTGAGCACCAGCACCAGGATCACCACGCCCTCGATCACGACCAGGCCCATCGCGTCGGCCCAGGTCATCTGCGTCGCGACGGAGAAGGCGAGGAACGCGTTGAGCCCGAGGCCGGAGGCGATGGCGAGCGGGAAGTTCGCGACGGCGCCCATCAGGATCGACATCACCCCGGCGACCAGCGCCGTGCCGGCCGCGATGGCCGCGATGTTGGGTTCCGAGCCGCCCCCGAGGAACTTGCCGTCCGCGTCGACGGCGTAGCCGAGGATCAGCGGGTTGAGGACGACGATGTAGGCCATCGTGAAGAAGGTGACCACGCCGCCGCGGACCTCGCGCCCCACCGTGGAGCCGCGCTCGGAGATCTTGAAGTAGCCGTCGAGGCCCGGGGCAGTGGTGGCGTGCTTCTCGCTCATGGCGGCAGGATGCCAGCCGCCGGCCGCACCCGTGCACGGTGTCCGGCCCCGGGCCACGCTCGAGGTCCGGGTTCGGAGGTACGGTGACGGGGTGGAGTTCCGTGACGACCAGCCGATGAAGCACGAGATCGGCAACCGGACCTACCTGCTCGCCGACGTCGAGCCGCTCGACCCCGACGGCGTCCGCAGCGTCGAGGTCGGCACCGCGGTGTTCTTCCTCGGCTTCCTGGCGCTGCTGCCGTTCTACGGCCGGCTCGAGGAGAACGGCCAGCAGTGGTGGCTGTGGACCTGCCTGGTCGGCATGGGCCTCGGCCTGCTCGGCCTCGAGGTCTGCCGGCGCCGCCGCCGGGCCCGCCAGGAACGCGACGCCGCGGAGCCGGCCGCCGGCTAGCAGCCCGGCGACGGGCCTCGACCCGAGGGTCGACCTGTGGCTAGAAGCTCTCGAACTCGTCGCGGCTGAGGGTGTCGAAGACGTGGTCGGGCATCGGCAGCGGCTCGAACTTCTTGGCCAGGCGCACCTCGGAGTGCGCTCCGCAGCCGTGCTGGAAGGCGACCACGCGGCCGTCGTCGTTGGCGTCGCCGTTGGCGCAGACGCCGAACGTCTCGGCCAGGGGGCCGGCCAGGCGGAGCAGGAAGCCGCAGCTCGAGCAGGGCTCGGGCGCGGCCTGCGCGACCGGGGAGTCGGGACCGGCGTCGCCCTCGTACCAGCGCTGGACGGCGAGGTCGCGCCCCTCCGGCGAGAGCGTGCGGACCCGGCCGAGGCCGAGGTCCTGGGCGACCTGGCGGACCTGGGCCTTGTCGTCGGCGTCGAGCGGGTCGTCGCCGAAGGAGTACGTCGGCACCAGGCGCGGGTCGTCGTCGTCGACCGGGAGGAGGTCGCCCGGCGACATGTCGCCCGGCAGGATCCGCTCGCGGTAGGGAACCCAGGCGGGGGCGGTGATGGCGCTCGACCCGGGGAGCAGCACGACCTCGGCGACGGTGATCTGCTTCTGGCGGTAGGCCCGGACGACGGTGACGGCCCAGCGCCAGCCGACGTACCCGGGGCGCCGGCACTCGAAGAGGTGGGTGACGGTCCGCTCGGCCTCGACCTCGGCCTCGACGCCGAGGTGGTCGCCGACCTCGGAGGCGGGCACCTCCTCGACCAGGGCCGACCGCGCGACGTCGACGGCCTTGGCCGCGACGCTGTCGGGCTGCAGGGTCACCAGGGTCGTGGACGGGGTCACGGTCGCAAGCATGACTGATCGGGGGCGCCGATGTCAGGTCGGGGCGGGTCTGCCGCGTGGGGGGCGCCCCGAACAGGCAGGATGTGGCGCATGACCTCCGGCCCCCCCGACCACGGGAGCGACCACCCGAACGCCGACCGGGCCCGGGCGGTCGGCCAGGGGCTGGGCACCGGCGCCAAGGTGACCGCGCGCGGGGTGCGGGCCACCGCCCGCGTCGGCGGTCGCTTCGGCAAGTACGCGGTCGGGCAGGCCAAGCGGGCCGCGAACGCCCAGGGGGCCGAGAAGTCCGGGCTGAACCGGCTCATCTACCTGCACGCCGCCAACGCGGCCGGCGACGCCGCGGTCGCGATCTCGCTGGCGACCACGGTGTTCTTCGCCGGGGCCACCAGCGAGGCCCGCGGACAGGTCGCGCTGTTCCTCGGCCTGACGATGCTGCCGTTCGCCGTCGTCGCGCCGCTGATCGGGCCGTTCCTCGACAGGTTCAGCCACGGGCGCCGGTGGGCCATCGGGTCGACGTTCGCGATCCGGGCGTTCCTGTGCTGGGTGCTCGCCGGCGCGGTGGCGGCCGAGTCGGCGCTGCTCTACCCCGCCGCGCTCGGCGTCCTGGTCTCCTCCAAGGCGTACGGCGTCACGCGCGCCGCCGCCATCCCCCGGCTGCTGCCGGAGGACTTCACCCTCGTCAAGGCCAACGGCCGGGTCTCGCTCGCGGGGCTGGTGGGCGGAGCGATCTCGGCGCCGCTGGCCGGCGGCGCCGCCTACCTCGGCGCCCAGTGGTCGCTGCGCTACGCGTTCCTGGTCTTCGTGGTCGGCACCGTCGCGGCGATCCTGCTGCCGGCCAAGGTCGACTCGAGCGAGGGCGAGCAGGCGGTGTCGCTGCGCGAGCCCGGGCCGGGCGAGCCGCGCCGTGGCACGCAGATACCCTCCCAGGTCGCCTACGCGCTGCGCGCCAACTGCGGCCCGCGCTGGCTCTCGGGCTTCCTCACCATGTACATGGCGTTCCTGCTGCGCGACAAGCCGCTCGACGGGTGGGAGGACCGCCAGACGATCCTGCTCGGCATCGTCATCGGCGGGGCGGCCGCCGGCAACGCGATCGGGATCTTCCTGGCCTCGGTCCTCAAGCGGATCAACCCGGCGGTCACCGTCACCGTCGCGCTGCTGGCCGACGCCGCCATGGTGCTGACCGGCGCCCTCTTCTACGGCGTCGTCGCGCTCGCCGGCCTCGGCCTGGTCGCGGGGCTGGCGCAGTCGTTGGCGAAGGTCTCGCTCGACTCCACCATCCAGAGCGGGGTGCCGGTCCACGTGCAGGCCAGCGCCTTCGCCCGCAGCGACACCACGCTGCAGCTGGCGTGGGTGATCGGCGGGTTCGTCGGCATCGCGCTGCCCCAGATCCCCCGGCTCGGGCTCGGCGTCGCGCTCGCCGTCCTCGTCGCGTGGACGCTGTTCGTGCTGTCGTCGACGCCGCGCGGAGGACGTCGTCCGGCCGGTCCGCCCCCGCCCCCCGCGGCTGCCGCCGGGCCCGGTGCCGGGTCGGTCTCGCTCGAGAAGGACTGACGCCGCGGCCGCTCGCACCCGCCGGCGTGCTCCCGGTCGACGGGGCGCCGACCTGCGCCCGGCTAGAGCTCCAGCTCGTCGGCGAGGACCCGCAACAGCTTCGCGACCGGTGCGGCCGCCTTGCCGTCGGGGTGCCGTCCGTGCCGGTAGGCCTCACCCATGCCGTCGAGCAGGCGGATCAGGTCCTCCACGATCGGGACCATCTCCTCGGGGCTCTTGCGTCGCGCCTGCGACTGGTTGCGCGAGACGGAGGCGGGCTTCTCGAGCAGCCGCACCTGGAGCGCCTGGTCGCCCTTGCGCCCCTGGGCGATGCCGAACTCGACGCGGGCGCCGGGCTTGAGGGCCGTCGTGCCGGCCGGGAGCGCGTCGGCGTGCACGTAGACGTCGGGGCCGCTCTCCTGGGACAGGAAGCCGAAGCCCTTGTCGACGTCGTACCACTTCACCTTGCCGTTCGGCACTGCTCTCGCCTGCTCCCTCTGCCCGGACGGGCCGATCCTGCCCGAGGTCCCTCGAGCGAGCGTCACCCTATGCCACGTGCGCGTCGAGCCACGACGGGAAATCGCGCAGGTCGTCGAGGACGACGTGCGTGCCCGCGTCGAGCAGCTCCTCGCGGCTGCAACCGCCTGTCAGCACCGAGACGCTGAGCGCGTCGGCGGCCAGCGCGCCCTCGACGTCGTGGACGTGGTCGCCGACGTAGATCGAGGCGCCCTCGCGGCGCAGCGCGGCCGCCTTGCCGACGCCCCACACCCACCCCTCGAGGACGTCGACCTCGACGCCGAGGTGGTCCAGGTGCAGTCGGGCGTTGGGTTCGTACTTGCCGGTGACGACGACGACCTTGCCGCCGTGGCGCCGGACGGCGGCCAGGGCGTCGGCCGCGCCGGCGAGCAGCGGCACCGACGCCACGGCGTGCTCCGGGTAGAGCGCGCGGAACCGGTCGCCGGCCGACGCGAGGTCGTCGGCGGGCAGGTACGGCGCCAGGACGACGTCCAGCGGCGGGCCGAGGACGGCGGTCATCGCCTCGACGGGGAAGGTCACGCCCAGCTCGGCGCCCAGCGCGGTGAGCACCGAGGTGAACCCCGGGACCGTGTCGATGAGGGTCATGTCGAGGTCGAACCCGACGACGAGCGGGTCGTGGGGAGCGGTCACCGGACCAGGGTAGGAGACCGGCGGGAGGACCGGCCCCGTGCGTCGGACGCCCGGGTGGGCCACAATGGACGGCTCGACCACCAGGACACGACGAGGGCGGGGGGACGACGTGACGGAGCGACGACGGCGCCGGCGCTCCACGGTGCGCGCCACCGCCCTGTGTGGCGCGCTCCTGGCCACCCTGCTCGTCCGGCCCGACGGCGGTGCCGCGGCGGCCTCCTCTCAGTCCCCCGCGGAGGCCGCGCCGGGCACCGCGCTCTACCTCGTCACGCTGCAGCCGGACGTCGACCAGGACGACGTCCTCGACGCCCTCGCCCTCCCCGACCCGGTCTACCGCTGGCATACCGCCCTGAACGGCTTCGCCGTCCGGCTCGACGCCGAGCGCGCCGCCGACGTCGACGCCCTGACCGAGGTCGTCTCGGTCGAGGCCGACGAGGTGCGCGCGATGGCGTCGGCGCCGGCGCTGCCGCCGTCGGGCCGGTTCGGCGACGGTCCGACCACCGGCGGGTCGGGCGTCGTGATCGGCCTGGTCGACAGCGGCCTGGCGCCCGACAGCCCGCTCTTCGCCCAGCGCACGGCCGCGCGGCGTCCGGCCGGCTTCGACGGCGACTGCGCGGTGGCCGGCGACTGGGTCGCCGCGGAGTGCAACGGCAAGGTGGTCGCGGCCCGCTGGTACGTCGACGGGTTCGGCACCGACCGGCTCCGCGCCGCGAGCACGCTGTCGCCGCGCGACTCCGACGGCCACGGCACCCAGATGGCCTCGGTCGCCGCGGGCAACCCCGGCGTCCCGGTCGAGGTCGGTGGCGAGCGCCTCGGCGACTTCGGCGGCATGGCGCCCGACGCGAGCCTGGCCGTCTACAAGGCCTGCTGGAGCGCCCCCGATCCCGCCGACGACGGCTGCTCCACCGCCGACGTGGTCACCGCGGTCGACGACGCCACCCGCGACGGCGTCGACGTGCTGAGCCTGGCGGTCGGGGGGCCCGGTGTGCTCGACACCGTCGAGCGCGCCCTGCTCGGGGCCACCGAGGCCGGGGTCGTCGTGGTCGCCGCCGCCGGCAACGACGGCGCGGGTGCGACCGCCCACTCCTCCCCCTGGGTCACCACCGTCGGCGCCACCACCGGGGAGGCCCGGCGCGGCCGGGTGCTGCTCCCCGGTGTCGGAGCCGTCGGCGGCGCGATGCTCGCCCGGACGACGGTCGGCCCGGCACGCGTCGTGCGCGCCGTCGACGTCGCCGCGGCCGGCGCCCGGCGTGCGGAGGCCCGCTACTGCACCCCCGGCAGCCTCGACGCCGCCCGCGTGGGCGGCGTCGTCGTGGTCTGCGACCGCGGCCGGGTCGGGCGCGTCGACAAGTCCCGCGCCGTCGCGCTCGCCGACGGCGCCGGGATGGTGCTGCTCAACCGCAGCGCCGGCTCCGTCGACGCCGACGTCCACAGCGTGCCGACCGTGCACCTGCCGGTCCGCCACGCCCGCACCCTGCTCCGGTGGCTGCGCAGCCACCCGACCGGCCGCGTCACCCTCACCTCGAGCGGCGTCGCCGAGCGGCGGGTCCGGGTGGCCGACTTCTCGGCGTCCGGGGCCGGCAGCGGCGTCCTGAAGCCCGACGTCGTCGCCCCCGGCACCGGCGTGCTCACCGCGGTCCCCGGCGGCGAGGGCTGGACCTTCACCACCGGCACGTCGGTCGCCACCGCCCACACGGCCGGCGTGGCCGCCGTCCTGCTGGGCGACGGGATGCGTCCCGCCGAGGTCCGCTCGGCGCTGGTCACCTCGGCCCGCCCCGTGTCCCGCACCTCGGTGCTGCGCAGCGGCGCCGGCCTCGTGCAGCCCGACCGGGCCGGCCGGCCCGGCCTGGCCTACCTCGTGCCGCCCCGGGCCTACCGGTCCTGGCTCGACGGCCGGCGCACCGACCTCAACGCCCCCACCCTCGTCCTCGCCGACGGCGACCGCGTGGCTCGGCGCACGATCACCAACGTCACCGGACGGCGGCTCTACTTCTCGTCGTCGGCGCGCGGGTTCCGCCGTGACGTCAGCGTGCGCCCGGCCGCCGTCCGCCTGGGCCGCGGCGAGAGCGTCACGTTCACCGTGCGCGTGTCCGGACCCGGCCGGGGCCGCCTCGACGACGGCTTCGTCGTCTGGCGCGGCGCCTCCGGCACGGTCACCCGGCTGCCCGTCGGGATCACCCGGTGACCGCGCCGCCGCTCCCGCTGCGCACCGAGCGACTGGTGCTGCGCAGCGCGGTCGAGTCCGACGTCGAGGCCCTGGTGGCCTACCGCGGCGACCCCGAGGTGTGCCGCTGGCTGCCGTTCGACCCGCAGGGCGAGGACGCCGTCCGCGAGCGGGTGGCGGCCTGGCACCGGAACCTGACCACCGACCCCGCCGCCGACCCGGACGCCGACTGGGCCCTCACGCTCGTCGCCGACCACGCCGGCGTCGTCGTCGGCGACGTCATGCTGCGACTAAAGGGCGAGGCCCGGCGCTCGATCGCCGAGATCGGCTACGTCTTCCACCCCGGTCACGGCGGCAGGGGGCTGGCCACCGAGGCGGCCCGGGCCGTCACCGACCTGGCCTTCGACCACTTCGGCTGCCACCGCGTCTACGCCAACCTAGACCCCCGCAACGACGCCTCCGCCCGCCTCTGCGAGCGGCTCGGCATGCGGCACGAGGCGCACCTGCGCCGCGACTGGTGGGACGACGGCACCGGCGAGTGGACCGACTCCGCGATCTACGGCCTGCTGCGCGAGGAGTGGAGCCTCGCGCGCTGACGTCGACGCCGTCCGCGGGCGGCGCCTCAGCCCAGCCCGAGCTCGGCCGTCGACCTCGCGCGCATCTCGACCTTGCGCACCTTGCCGGTGACGGTCATCGGGAACTCGTCGACGACCAGCACGTAGCGCGGGATCTTGTAGTGCGCCAGGCGGTCGGTGGCGAAGGCGCGGACGGCGTCCGCGTCGAGCGGGTCGGCCCCCGCGCGCATCCGGATCCACGCGCAGAGCTCCTCGCCGTACCGCTCGTCGGGGACGCCGACGACCTGGACGTCCTCGATGTCGTCGTGCTGGAAGAGGAACTCCTCGATCTCGCGGGGGTAGATGTTCTCGCCGCCGCGGATCACCATGTCCTTGATCCGTCCGACGATCACGCAGTAGCCGTCCTCGCGCATCACCGCGAGGTCGCCGGTGTGCATCCAGCCGTCGGCGTCGACCGCCTCGGCGGTCTTGTCGGGGTCGTCCCAGTAGCCCGTCATCACCGAGTAGCCGCGGGTGCAGAGCTCGCCGGTGGTGTCGCGCTCGACGGTCTCGCCGCTCACCGGGTCGACCACCTTGATCTCGACGTGCGGGTGGACCCGCCCGATGGTCGTCGTGCGCCGGTCGAGGTCGTCGTCGGCGCGGGTCTGGCACGACACCGGGGACGTCTCGGTCATCCCGTAGGCGATCGACACCTCCGCCATGTGCATGTCGTCGATGCAGCGTCGCATCACCTCGACCGGGCAGATCGAGCCGGCCATGATCCCGCTCCGCAACGACGACAGGTCGCGCTCGCCGAACGACGCGGCGCCCTGCATCGCGATGAACATCGTCGGGACGCCGTACAGCACCGTGCACCGCTCGTCCTCCACGGCGCGCAGCGTCGCCTCCGGGTCGAACGCCGGGCCGGGGATCACCATCGTCGCGCCGTGGCTGGTGCAGCCGAGGTTCGCCATCACCATCCCGAAGCAGTGGTAGAACGGCACCGGGATGCAGAGCCGGTCGGTGTGGGTCAGCCCGATCGTCTCGGTCGTGAAGTAGCCGTTGTTGAGGATGTTGCGGTGGCTCAGCGTCGCGCCCTTGGGGTAGCCGGTCGTGCCCGACGTGTACTGGATGTTGATCGGGTCGGACGGCGACAGCCCGGCCCGCCGCGCGGCCATCGTCTCCTCGGCGACGTCCTCGCCCGCCGCCACCAGCCCGGCCCAGTCGTCGGTGTCGACGAAGACCGTGCGCTCCAGTCGCGGGCAGTCGCCGCGGACGGCGTCGACCATGGAGCGGTAGTCGCTGGTCTTGAACGCCGAGGCGGCCAGCAGCAGCCGCATCCCGCTCTGGTTGACGGCGTAGGCGAGCTCGTGGGTGCGGTAGGCCGGGTTGACGTTCACCAGGACGACGCCGACGTCGGCGCAGGCGTACTGCGCGATCGTCCACTCGGCGCAGTTGGGCGACCAGATCCCGACCCGGTCGCCGACGTCCAGGCCGGCTGCGACGAGCCCCCGCGCGACGGCGTCGACGTCGCGGGCCAGCTCGGCCCAGGTCCAGCGCCGACCGGTGGCCACCTCGACCAGCGCCTCCCGGTCCGGCCAGGACGCGACGGTGCGCGCCAGGTTGGCGCCGATGGTCTCGTCGAGAAGCGGCTGGTCGGTCTCCCCGCGGGCGTAGGACTGCATGGGGAGAACGTAACCCGCGTCACGCGGTGCGGTCAGTGCTGCGCGACGAGGAGGCAGAACGGGTGGCCGGCCGGGTCGGCCAGCACGAGGAGCGGCTCGTCGTCGTCGTCGGTGCGGTCGAGCAGCACCGTCGCGCCGAGGTCCTCGGCCCGTCGACCGTGCCGCTCCAGCGCCTCGGCGTCGGGGACCCGGAAGTCGTGGTGCATCTGCTTCGGGACGTCGTCCGTGGGCCAGGTGGCCCGCTCGAGGCGCCCGACGCGCTGCACCGCGAGCACCCGGCGACCGGCCTCGTCGAGGAGCACGAGCCAGTCGGCGTCGTCGTCGGGCGCCCCGGCGGCCGGCTCGTCACCCGGCCGGTAGCGCAGACCGAGGAGGCGTCGGTAGAACTCCGCGAGCCCGCGGGCGTCCACCGCGTCGATCGCGGTGTGCATCAGGACGGGGTGGTCGGCCACGCCCTCACCGTACGTCGGCGGCGACGGGGCCTGGCGTACATTCCCTGTCGTGCCAGATGACGACGAGCCGCGCCGACCCGACCTCGGGAAGACCGACCCCGCCGAGCCCGTCGCGACACCCGGGCCCGAGCCGACGGCGGTTGCCGGCCCCGACGACGAGGACGGCACGACCGCCGCGGACGACGGCCACCGGCGGCGCGCACCGCTCTGGCTGGAGACGATCGTGCTGCTCGTCGTCGCGCTCGTGATGGCGCTGGTCATCAAGACGTTCCTCGTGCAGGCGTTCTACATCCCGTCGGCCTCGATGGAGCCGGGCCTGGTCAAGAACGACCGGATCCTGGTCCAGAAGGTGTCCTACTGGTTCGGCGGCTCGCCCTCGCGCGGCGACGTCATCGTGTTCGAGGACCCGGGCGGCTGGCTGGTGGGACCCGAGATCGGCCCCACCACGCTGCTGTCGAAGGGCCTGGCCAAGGTCGGGCTCTACCCGACCGGCGGCCACCTGGTGAAGCGGGTCGTCGGCGTGCCCGGCGACACGATCGTGTGCTGCGACGCCGACGGCCAGCTCGAGGTCAACGGCGTCGCCCTCGACGAGGACGACTTCATCGCGCCGCAGCAGGACTGCGACGGCCCGATGCCCTACGGGCAGCGCGGCTGCCAGCGGGGCTGGGAGGTCACGGTGCCCGACGACCGGCTGTTCGTGATGGGCGACAACCGGGCCGCCTCGGCGGACTCCTCGGCACGGCTGTGCGGGCCGAAGGAGCAGGGCTGCGCCCCCGACCGGCCGTTCGTGCCGCTCGACAACGTCGTCGGCAAGGTGTTCTCGCTGGTCTGGCCGTTGGACCACGCCCGGTTCGTCGGGCGCCCCGACGTCTTCGACTCGGTGCCCGACGCCCCGTAGGTCGCTCAGGCGTCCTTGGCGACGGTCATGGTGCGGTCGCCGAAGCGGACTGTGTCGCCGTCGACGAGCGTCGAGGGCCGGCCGGCCGTGAGCGACTTCGACACGCCCTGACGCACCACGACCGACCCGTTGGTCGACCCGCGGTCCATCACGACCAGCGCGCCGTCGGGGACGACCTGGAACTGAGCGTGGGTCTTCGACAGCGACATGTCGGAGGAGCGCAGCGGCACCAGGTGGGTCACCGGTTCCCCGGCGCGCGCCTCCGGACGGCGTCCGACGAGCGCGAGGCCGTCGACGACGAACGTCTCCCCCGTGTCGAAGGTGACCCGCCAGCGCGCGGCCGCCGCCGCGGGCGTCGCCGGCGTGGCGCGGTGCGAGCGCGGCGGCGCGGCGGGCGGGCCCGGCGCCGGGGCGGGCGGCGCGGCGGGAGCGGCGGGGGTGGCGGCGGTGGCGGGGCGCGCGGGCGCGGGCGTCGGGGTCGGGGCGGGCGCCGGGGGCGGCGCGGGCGAGGGGGCCGGGTCGGGCCGGCCGGACGGTGCGGGTCGACCGGCCGGTGCCGGCACGGGCACGGGCGGGGCCACCGGTGGCGCGGGCCGCAGCCGCATCGCGGTGAGGTTCACGATGGCGTAGGGGCGGGCGTCCTCCGCCTCGACCGCCGGCGCCGGCCGGACGTCGACCACGACGGCGCCGCTCATCCGGTCGTGGCCGCCGCGACGTCGTCCGCCCGGGTCCATGACGGCGGTCCAGGCCAGGGTGGCGAGGCCGAGCCCGAGGGTCGGCAGGGTGAACATGCCGAGGACGGCGGTGCGCACCAGCGCCTTGGAGACGCCGATCGGACGCCCGTCGCCGTCGCGGACCACGCGGAGGCCGACCAGGGCCTTGCCGGGCGAGGTGCCGGCGACACCGAGGAGCACGGCGAAGACGAGCGAGACGAGCACCACCGTGCCGACCACCACGCCGATCCCGGCGCCGACCCGGTCGTCGTCGAAGAGGTAGCGCCACGCGAGGTAGCCGGCACCGACGAACAGGCCCCACGCCACCACGCGGTCGATGGCGAACGCGTAGAACCGTCGGTCGAGCTCGGCAGCGGGATAGCTGACCGCCTCCGGAGGAGGAGCGGGGTGGTTCATCGGGCCCTCTCCAGGGATCAAGGGTGTGCGACCTGGATGGTGACGCCGTCACCGAGGTTCACGGTCGCACCGGGAAGCACCTGCACGGCGATGCCGGGCTTGAGCTCCTCGGGGCCGAGCCCGGGCTGCACCAGCACGGTGCCGTTGGTCGAGCCCATGTCGGTCACGACGGCGCTGCCGTGGTCGACGCCCGAACCGGGCCGGAACTCGACGTGGGTCGACGAGATCTCGTGCAGCGGGCTCGGGACGGTGACCAGCGTCGGCTGGTCGGTGGTGGTGAACCGCCGGGCCTCGGGCGCGCGGCCGACCAGGACGACGCGGTCGACGTCGACGACGTCGCCGTTGGAGATCATCAGCTTGGCGACCGAGCGGCCGATGCTCGGTGCCATCGGCTGCCCGGCGATCCCGGGCTGCGAGCGCGCGAACTCGCCGCCGTCGACCCCGGCCTGGGTCAGTCCGTCGTGGTCGACGGGCACCACGGGCCCGGGGTCGGACAGGGCGTCGTGGCCGGGCGCCTCGTCGGCGGGCGCGGGCGGCAGGAACGCCGGCGGCGGGGGCGGCGGGGTCGGTCCCGGCCAGGCCGGCGGGGCCGGCGGCGACGGCGGGGCCGGCGGCCAGGACGGCGCGGCGTCGAGCGGGCCGGGCTCGCCCGCAGGCTCCGGGCTGCCCATGTTGCTGGTGTCGCCGTCGTCGTCGAGCGGGGACGACTCGGTCTCGGCGAGGTCGAGCAGCTCGGTCGCGGGGGGCTCGTCGGGCCCGGGCTCGGGCTCGGGCTCCGGCTCGGCCGGCTGCTCGAGGGGCAGTCCGACGGGCGGGATGACCGTGTCCGGGTCACCGGCGTAGGGCTGCGGCTCGGGCTGCGGCTCGGGCTCCGGCTCGAGCAGGGGCTCCGGCTCCGGCTCGGGCTCGGGCTCGGGCTCGGGCTCCGGCTCCGGCTCGGGCTCCGGCTCCGGCTCGAGCAGGGGCTCCGGCTCGGCGGCAGCCTCGACGGGCTCCGGCCCGGGCTCGGGCTCGGGCTCGGGCAGCGCGACGGCGACCACCGGCAGCACCTCGACCGGCTCGTCGGCGGACGGCGCCGTCGACGTCGTGTGCGGCGGCAGGTCGACCCGGCCCACGCGGACCAGGCCGCCGTGGATCGGCAGGTCGTCGGCGTCGGGGTCACCGCCGTCGACGACGACGGACAGCGCGGTCACCTCCTCCAGCGTGCGCTCCACCCAGGTCGAGACGGTGGACCCGTCCAGCTCGACGGTCTCGCCGCCGGCGGTCACGGTCGCGTGCACCGAGGCGCCGCGGACCAGGATCTTGGTCGGGCCGTCGCCGCTGCCCACCAGCACGAACCCCGAGAGCGCGCCGAGCCCGGACTGCAGGAGGGCGTCGAGGACGTCGTCGAAGCCGGCGCCGTCGTCGATGCGCGACCACAGCTCGGCGACCCGCGCCTTCTCGGTGGCCGGCAGCACCAGGGTCGTGGCGGCCCCGAAGACGCCGAACCACGATCCGGGTCGGTAGGACCAGGTGCCCGGGTGCTGGCTCATGGCAGCGCTCCCAACTTCTGCTCGAGACTCTCGCGCTGCGCGTCGGAGTCGTACGGTCGATCGTCGGCCAATCCCACCACATCGACGACGACGGCCGTTGCGTTGTCACGACCTCCGGCCGCCACGGCGGCTGCGACGACCCGGTCGGCGGCGTCGCGCGGATCGGACGTGCTGAGCAGGATCTCGGCGATCGCGGCGTCGTCGATCATGCCGCTGACGCCGTCGGAGCAGAGCATCAGGCGCTCCGCGCCCGACAGCGGCAGGACGAAGTAGTCGGCCTCCGCGCTGCCCCGGCCACCGAGCGCCCGCGTGATGATGTGGCGCTCCGGGTGGACGGCGGCGTCGTCGGCGGTGATCACGCCGGCCTCGACGAGCTCCTGGACCACGCTGTGGTCGACGCTGACCTGGTCGAGGACGCCGTCGTTGATGCGGTAGATGCGGGAGTCGCCCAGGTTGGCCAGCAGCCACTTCGGCTCGGTCGACTGCTCGATGAGCAGCGCCACGACGGCCGTGGTGCCGGCGGCGAAGTCGTGGGCACCGGCGGCGCGCTGCCCGGCGTCGTACTCCCCGATGCGGGCCTGGGCGGTGCGCAGGGTCTCGGCGATGATGTCGGGGCCGCGGTTCGGGTCGTAGCCGGCGTCGGCCAGGCGCCCGAACTCCTCCACCACGAGGCGGCTCGCGACGTCGCCGCGGTCGTGGCCGCCCATGCCGTCGGCGACCACGAAGACCGGCGGGGCGACCAGGAACGAGTCCTCGTTGACCTGGCGCACCAGCCCGACGTCGGTGGCCGCGCCGTGGTGCAGCTCGACGCCCGTCACGAGACGTCCTCGGGCACCAGGAGGCGCCCTTGTAGCGTTGAGCCGATGGCCACCAAGGACGACGCGGGGTTCCGCACGCTCGCCGACCAGCTGCGCAGCTGGAGCGACGAGCGCGTCGCACGACTGCTCACCGCCCGACCCGACCTGACCACACCCGCCCCTCACGACTTCGGACAACTGGCGTCTCGTGCCGCGGTCCGTGCATCGCTCTCGCGCGCACTCGACACCCTGACCAGACTCGAGCTCTTCGTGCTTGATGCCCTCGTGGTCGCGGGTCAAACCACGGCCGCCGACGTGCGCTCCATCATCCTCGCCGACGCGGCCGCTGTCGACGCGACGCTCGGGAGACTGGTCGACCTGGCCCTGGTGTGGCACACGCGCGACGGCGGGCTCCGCGTGCTCTCCGGCGTAGCCGACGCCCTCGCGACCGGTCCCGGCGCCAGCGGGCTGCGGCCGCGCTCGGCCGACGCCCCCGCTCCCGACGTCGTCGCGGCCCGGCTGGCGGAGGTCTCCCCCGCCGCCCGGGCGATGCTCGAGCACGTCGTGGACGCCGGCGGCGAGGCCACCGGCGGCTCGGCCCGGATCACCGTCCTCCCCGAGGACGCGGCCACCCCGGCCGAGGAGCTGATCGCCCGACGACTTCTCGTGCCCCGCACCGGCGGCGGCCTGCTGGTGGCACCCGGCGAGGTCGGCCTGGCGCTGCGCGGGGGACGGACGACGACCGAGCCGGTCGACGTCGTCCCACCGATCGCGGTGACCGAGCGGTCGGCGGCGCTGGTCGACCGCACCGCGGCGGGCGCGGCCTTCGAGATCGTCCGGCAGGTCGAGCTGCTGCTCGACCACTGGGGTGCGCACCCGCCGCACGTGCTGCGCAGCGGCGGGCTCGGCGTCCGCGACCTCAAGGCGGCCACGTCCCTGCTCGCCGTCGACGAGCAGCGCGCGGCGCTGGTCGTCGAGACGGCGTCGGTCGCCGGGCTGCTCGGGCACCGCGCCGACGCCGACGGCAACTCGGTCTGGGTGCCCACCGACGCCTTCGACGCCTGGATCGCCGAGGCCCCGGCCGCGCGCTGGGCGACCCTGGTGCGCGCGTGGCTCGAGAGCCCGCGGCTCCCGGGCCTGGTCGGCACCCGCGACCCGGCCGGCAAGACGTGGAACGCCCTCGCGCCCGAGCTGGCGTCGTACGCGATGGCCGAGGCGCGGGCCGGCACGCTCCAGGCCCTCGCGTCGCTGCCCCCGGGCCGGGTCCTGGCCGCCGCCACCGGGTTGCCGTCGCTGGTCGAGCAGGTGGCGTGGCACCGGCCGCGCCGGCCGCGCTCGCGCAGCCAGCAGGTCGCGTGGGCGATGTCCGAGGCGGCGGCGTTCGGCGTGGTCGGGCTCGACGGGCTGGCGTCGTACGCCCGGGTGCTCGTGGCCGGCGAGGACCCCGTGCCGGCGCTCGCCGTCCTGCTGCCCGAGCCGGTGGACCACGTGCTCATCCAGGCCGACCTCACCGCGGTCGCGCCCGGCCCGCTCGAGGCGGCGCTGGCCCGGCAGCTGCAGCTCGTCGCCGACGTCGAGTCCCGCGGCGGCGCGACGGTCTACCGCTTCACGCCCGGCTCGGTACGGCGCGCGCTCGACGTCGGCTGGACCGCCGTCGAGGTGCACCGGTTCCTCGGCGACGTCTCCCGCACGCCGGTCCCGCAGCCGTTGACCTACCTCGTCGACGACACCGTGCGCACCTTCGGCACGGTGCGCGTCGGGCACGCCGAGGCGTTCCTGCGCGCCGACGACGAGTCGGCGCTGAGCGAGCTGCTCCACCATCCGCAGGCGCGCGGGCTCGGGCTGCGGCGGATCGCCCCGACGGTGCTGATCAGCACCATCCCGGTCGAGGTGCTGCTCCCCCGGCTGCGCGACCTCGGCGTGGCTCCCGTCGTCGAGTCGCCCGACGGCACCGTCCAGGTGCTGCGACCCGACGTGCTCCGCGCCCGCACCCCGAAGGACCGCGGCCCGTCGCTGAGGTCGGTGCGCGGCTCGGCCCGGGTCGCCTCGGTGGTCGCCGCGATCCGTTCCGGCGACCGGGTGGCCGCGGCCCGCCCGACCACCCCGGCGACGCCGCTGACGCCGTCCGGGGCGCTGGCGGCGCTGCGCGAGGCGATCGAGGCTCGCGTCACCGTCCTGATCGGCTACGTCGACAACCAGGGCGTGTCCTCCGAGCGGGTCGTCGACCCCCGGACGATCGAGGGCGGGTCGCTGCAGGCCTACGACCACCGCGCCGACGACGTCCGCGCGTTCGCGGTGCACCGGATCACGACCGTGCGCCCGCTGTCGTCGCCTGCCTGAGCGGCCCGGGCGCGTCCTAGAAGCCGGTCGTGCACCAGGGCTCGGGGCCGACGTCGGCCATCCGCGCCCACCGCTCGACCGCGGGCGCCTCGCCCACCAGCCTCCCGGCGGCGGCCAGCACGTCGGTGGCGACGCCGCCGAGGTAGAGCGCGCCGAGGGTGTCGGCGGACAGCCGGAGGTCGGCCGGGTCCTCGGTGGCCGCGACCCGGGCGACGCCGTCCGCGACCTCGACCCGCCACCGCCCGGCGGCGTGCCCGAGGGCGTCGTCGACGTCGAGCACGACCGAGCCGTCGGCACCCCACGCGCGGGCCGCGAGCGCCACGGGGACGTCGAGGACCCGGACCCAGAGCAGGTCCGCGACCTTCGTCGTGGCGACGACGCGCGGGTCGGTGAGCGCCCAGTCGAGGACGCCGGTCATCGGCGACCGCCGCCAGCGCGCCTGCTCGACCAGGTCGACGGCGGCGAGCTGCTGCCACAGCGTCAGCTGCACCTCCGGGGTGAGCCCGACCAGGTCGACCACGTCGATCGTCTCCCGCCCGTCGACCTGGCCGGCGAGGCTCCACAGGGCGTAGCCGTCGGCCGCCCCGTCCTCGTCGAGGTGGAGGACGGCGCGCAGCTTGCGGTTCTCGCTCCCGGACTCCCAGTCGAAGGCGCCGGTCAGGATCGACTCGTAGAAGTGGGGGCGACCCACCGCCCCGCGCGTCGCCGCGGCGTGCGCGGCGAAGACCCGCTGCACGTACGGCCAGGCCGTCCCGGGATCGACCAGCGTGGTGGTGCCCGGCGCCTCGGGCTCGCGGCGCAGGGCGAACCGGGCGCCGAGGTCGACGGTGACCTGGCGCAGCCGGGTGCCGAGGCCGAAGCCGAAGCGGCCGTAGATGCTGCCCTCGGACACGGTGAGCGCAGCCAGCGGACGCCCCTGGGCCACCGCGTGGGACAGGTCGTCGGTGATCAACCGACGGGCGAGGCCGCGGCGCCGATGGGTCGGCGCGACCGTGACGTCGGTGATCATGTGCAACGGCAGCGACCGGCCGGGCGCCACCGTGATCTCCCCCTGCCAGCTCGCCAGGGTCCCGACCGGGACGTCGGCGCCGGGGAGCGTCGTCTCGGGACGCCAGGCACCGGCGACGCGGGCGGCCTGGGCGACGGCGTTGTCGATCAGACGTTGGGTGCGGCCGTCGTCGGGGCGGGCCTCGAGGAAGCTGCGGTGGATCGCCTCGCTCCAGGCGCTCAGCCGCGCGCGCCCGGCCACGGACTCGTCGGCGGTGTCGAGGACGTCGTGGATCAGCTCGGACATGCCGGCGACCCTACGGCGCGGGGTCGCCTCCGTAGACTCGTGCGGTGAACACCGGCCCGCTCATCGTCCAGTCGGACAAGACCCTCCTGCTCGAGATCGACCACGAGCAGGCGGCCGAGTGCCGCAAGGCGATCGCGCCGTTCGCGGAGCTCGAGCGCTCCCCCGAGCACGTGCACACCTACCGGCTGACGCCGCTCGGGCTGTGGAACGCCCGGGCGGCCGGTCACGACGCCGAGCAGGTGGTCGACACGCTGCTCACCTACAGCCGCTACGCCGTCCCGCACTCGCTGCTCGTCGACGTCGCCGAGACGATGGCGCGCTACGGACGGCTGCGCCTGGAGAAGCACCCGGTCCACGGCCTGGTGCTCGCCAGCAACGACCGGCCGGTGCTCGAGGAGGTGCTGCGGGCCAAGAAGATCGCCGGGATGCTCGGCAACCGGATCGACGACGACACCGTCGCGGTGCACGCCTCCGAGCGCGGCAACCTCAAGCAGGCGCTGCTCAAGCTGGGCTGGCCGGCCGAGGACTTCGCCGGGTACGTCGACGGCGAGGCGCACGCGATCGCGCTCGACGAGACCGAGTGGCACCTGCGCGACTACCAGCGCCAGGCGGCCGACTCGTTCTGGCACGGCGGGTCGGGCGTCGTCGTCCTGCCCTGTGGCGCCGGCAAGACCCTCGTCGGTGCCGCCGCCATGGCCCACGCCCAGGCGACCACGCTGATCCTGGTCACCAACACCGTGAGTGCGCGGCAGTGGAAGGACGAGCTGGTCAGGCGGACGTCACTGACCGAGGACGAGATCGGCGAGTACTCCGGCACCGTCAAGGAGATCCGGCCGGTCACCATCGCGACCTACCAGGTGATGACGACCAAGCGCGGCGGCGCCTACCGCCACCTCGAGCTCCTCGACGCCCGCGACTGGGGCCTCATCGTCTACGACGAGGTGCACCTCCTGCCGGCGCCGATCTTCCGGATGACCGCCAACCTCCAGGCGCGGCGGCGGATCGGGCTGACCGCGACGCTGGTGCGCGAGGACGGGCGCGAGGGCGACGTGTTCTCGCTGATCGGCCCCAAGCGCTTCGACGCCCCGTGGAAGGACATCGAGGCGCAGGGGTGGATCGCGCCGGCCGACTGCGTCGAGGTCCGGGTGACGCTGCCGACACCGGAGCGGCTGGTGTACGCCGTCGCCGAGCCCGAGGAGCGCTACCGGCTCGCCTCGTGCACCCACGAGAAGATCCAGGTGGTCCGCGACCTCGTGGCCGCCCACAGCGACCAGCCCACGCTGGTCATCGGGCAGTACATCGACCAGCTCGACGAGCTCGCCGAGAAGCTCGACGCCCCCGTCATCAAGGGCGAGACACCGGTCAAGGAGCGCCAGCGCCTCTTCGAGGCGTTCCGCTCCGGCGAGATCGGTCTGCTGGTGGTGTCGAAGGTCGCGAACTTCTCCATCGACCTGCCCTCGGCGGAGGTCGCGATCCAGGTGTCCGGGTCGTTCGGCTCCCGCCAGGAGGAGGCCCAGCGGCTGGGCCGCCTGCTGCGTCCCAAGGAGGACGGCAAGACCGCGCACTTCTACACGATCGTCTCGCGCGACACCGTGGACGCCGACTTCGCCCAGAACCGGCAGCGCTTCCTCGCCGAGCAGGGTTACGCCTACCGGATCGTCGACGCGGAGGACCTGCCGGCCTGACCCGGCCGGGATTTCCCCGGTCGACCGGGGAAATCTGAACTTGTCGGCCGGGATCCCGGCCGACAAGTTCAGACGTGAGCCGTCCAGTCCCCGGTCAGCGGTCGCGGACGACGACGGTGGCCTTGCGCGGCCGGTGCAGCCCGTCGGCGTAGCGGATCGTCAGCCGCTCGACGCCCTCGCGGCGGCCGTCGGCTCGGACCGGGATCACGATCCGGGCCTCGTCCTGCCCGGCGCGAAGCCGCACGTTGAGGCCGATCCCGCAGAGGTGGAGCGCCTTCGTGCACGTCGCGCCGCCGGTGACCCGGCTCAGCCAGGCGGCCGGCACGTCGGAGCCGCTGAGGTGCGGTCCGGGCCCACGTCCGAACGACATGTTCGGGTAGAGGTCGTAGCCGAGCGGCGCGGAGAGCCGGACGGTCATCACGATCGAGGACCCCTCGCGGACCGATCGGGTCAGACGCACGCGGACCTTCGGCTCCGGGTCGTCCTCGCGGACGGTGAGCCGGCCCTGGTAGACGTCGGTGGCGAGGTTGCGCGTCGGCCAGGCCGTGACCTGCACCGGGCCGCCGGCGCCGTGGACGTCGTCGACGACGTACGGCACCGGGATCGTGCCCGAGGTCTGACCCGGGGCGATGTCGACGGCGAACCGCTGCCGGCTGCCCCGCGTCTCGCCGGCGGTGACCACGGCCATCCGGGCCGGGGCCGTGACGTCACCGGTGATCGTGAACGGGACCCGGGCGATCCGGCGGACGGGCCGCCTGCCCGGCGGGTCCCCCTCGTCGATCGTCACCTTGCCGAGGCTGACCTGCGGGGCCCGCGTCGCGGGCACCGGGGCCAGTGCGGCGGGTGCGGCCGCGAGGTCGGCGACCCACACCCGGCCGCGGGCGGAGCGCCCGACCAGCTCGACGGAGCGGACGTCGGCGAGGTCGATCCCGGTGGCGCCGGCGGCGTCCACGAGCAGGGCCTGGGCCCACAGCTTGGTCGCGAAGCCGGCGTCCAGGAGCGGGGTGAGCCGCCGGCCGCCGTCCGGGTCGAGGGTGACGGTGCCGCCCGCGCCGTCGGTGAGCCGGACCTGCAGGTCGACCGGGCCGCGCCGCGGGTCGACGATGGTGCGCAGCTCGAGCCGGTCGGCGCTCAGGTCGAGCGGTCGGTCGAAGCGCAGGCCGCCGACCGCGCCGGCGCGGGACCAGGCGAGCTCGAGGAAGCCACGGGTCGGGACGGCCTCGTAGGCCGAGGACCAGTGCGGCGTGACCCGGTTGCGGATGCCGGCGCCGCAGTCGGCGACCGGGCCGGTCTCGTCCGAGACGCGCCCGGTGCAGATCCGGGTCTCCGCGCCGCCGCCGGCCAGGGTCGGGCTGGCCTCGATCCCGGGGCGCCGCACGTCGCGGCCGCCGCCCAGGGCGTGGCTGCGGACGTCGGCGTCCCCGGTCGACGGCACCGAGACGGCCGACCCGTCGAAGAGGGGCAGGTAGGCGTCGTCGCCGGTGAACAGGTGGACGGCGCCCGCGACGTAGGCCTTGCCGACGTCTCGCTGCTCGCGCGCCGAGAGCCGGTCGGGCGCCCGTCGTCCGCAGGGCTCGGTGGCGTCGCCGCCCCAGTCGTCGTTGGCGGGGGCGGCGGCGGTGCCGGGCGTCCACTCGGTGTTGAAGAAGTTGTGGTTGGCGCCCATCACCAGCAGCGAGCTCTTCAGCGAGGTGTCGTCGGTCGCGAGGTCGCGGGCGGTGTCGGTGAACTTCTGGCCCTGGATGTCGAACACGTCGCCGTCGCAGTAGGGCAGCACGGTCGCGGTCGGCACGTACGGCGCGGTGTGGGACGCGAAGTCGGTCGGCGCGATGAGCACCTGTCCGGCGATCCGGTACGGCGCCGAGAGCGGGATCTCGATCGAGGCGCGGTCGACGCCCTCCCCGCCGCGGCTGTGACCGACGAGGACGACCTGGTCGAGGTCGACCTGGTGGGCGGCCGCGAGCGTCGTCCAGTGGTCGAGGTGCTCCCGGACGATCCGCGCGCGGGCGTCGGCGCCGCCGTCGTCGAGGGAGCCGTCCTGGGCGTTGATGCCGTTCACCCGCACCGAGACGGTGGTGTAGCCCTGGGAGGCGAGCAGCTGCTGGACGTAGACGTAGCCGAGGTGGCTCGGGATCTCCTCGAACCGGCCGCGGCACGGCCACCGCTCGGCGTAGGCGTCGTCGTCGTCCGGGTCGTAGCAGACGCCGTGCCGGCCGTGCAGGAAGAGCACCAGCGGGCGCGGACCGGTCGCCGCGGCCGCCGTCGGCTCGACGACGTGACCGACCATCTCGATCGGCCGCGGCATCCCCGGGACCTTCACTCCGGGCAGCCGGTAGTCGCTGCTGACCGTGGCGAACGGGCCGGCGGCCCCCGGGTCGGCCGCGTCGAGCGGCGTGGTGCGCGGCGCGGGGGTCGCCCTGCCGGACGCCGGACCGGCCGGGTCGGAGCCGGCCTCGTCGAGCCGGTCGCCGGACAGGACGACGTCCAGGTCGGCGGGGTCGGGCGCGGCCTCGGCGGTGACGACCGCCTGCACCGTGCGGCCGTCGGCGGCCGTGGTCGTCGGCCCGAACGTCAGGCCCGCACCGCCGATCGTGGGACGGTCGGAGTTCAGCGGGAGGACGTCGGGCGAGGTCCACGACACCGCGAACCGGCCGTCGCCGAGCGCGACGACCCCCCACTCGCCGACGTCCGCGAGATCGGTCGGGTCGGCCGGGTCGGGCAGGGCGGCCGCCGGGGCGACGGACGAGGCGCGCGACGGGGCCGCGCCGGCGTCCGGGGCGAGGGTCAGGCTGAGCGCTGCAGCGGCGACGACGGCGAGCAGGCGGCGGGTGGTGGTCACGCCGGGACCATAGGTCTTCACGACCGGAGAGACGCGCTGCCGGGCCGAAAGGTTGCGCCGGCGGACCGAGGATCACCTGGGTAACGGGTCGTGCAACCGGTTTCGGCGTCCCTAGCCTGGGCGGTCAGCCCCCGCCGGGGAGGGCAGCAACCAGGGAAGGACCATGGAGCGGATCAGCGCGAAGCTCGTCAGCTGGGCTTCGATCCTCGAGGACAAGACCCGCGCGCAGGCGGTGATGACGGCGACGATGCCGTTCATCCACCCCCACCTGGCGCTGATGCCGGACGCCCACCTGGGGCTGGGGGCGACCGTCGGCTCGGTGATCCCGACCCTCGGCGCGATCATCCCGGCCGCCGTCGGCGTCGACATCGGCTGCGGCATGATCGCCGTCCGGACGTCGTGCACGCTCGACGACCTGCCCGCCGACCGGCGCCCGCTGCGCGAGGCCGTCGAGCGCGCCGTCCCGCTGTCGGCCGGTGCCGCCAACCAGGGCGTGAGCCGCGAGCACACCCGCGAGCGGCTCGACGTGCTGCGGGCCGGGGCCGACCGGGCCGGCTTCGACCCCGCGTCGTACGCCGGGCGGTGGGAGCTGCAGCTCGGGACGCTCGGGAGCGGCAACCACTTCATCGAGGTGACCGTCGACGAGGAGGCTCGCGTCTGGCTGTTCCTGCACTCCGGGTCGCGCGGGGTCGGCAACAAGATCGCCCAGCGGCACATCCAGGTCGCCCGCGACCTGTGCGCGCGGTGGTGGATCGAGCTGCCGCACCGCGACCTCGCCTACCTGGTGGAGGGCACACCGGAGTTCTCGGCCTACGTCCGCGAGATGCGGTGGGCGCAGCAGTACGCACTGCTCAACCGCGAGGAGATGATGGACCGGGTCGTGGCGTGCTTCGCCGACTGGCTCGGGGTGGACGACGTGCAGCGGGTCGAGGAGATCAACTGCCACCACAACTACACCGAGCAGGAGCGGCACTTCGGCAAGGACGTGTGGCTCTCACGCAAGGGCGCGATCCACGCCGCCGCGGGCGTGCCCGGCCTGGTCCCGGGCTCGATGGGCACGGCGTCCTACGTCGTGGTGGGTCGCGGCAACCGGATGTCGCTCGACTCGGCCCCGCACGGCGCCGGTCGTGCGTACTCGCGGACGGCTGCCCGCAAGACGTTCTCGCGCGAGCAGCTGCGCGAGGCGATGGCCGGCATCGAGTACCGCGACACCGACGCCTTCGTCGACGAGATCCCGGCGGCGTACAAGGACATCGACCAGGTGATGGCCGACGCGGCCGACCTCGTCGAGGTCCGGCACACGCTGCGCCAGGTCGTGAACGTCAAGGGCGACTGAGCCCGCCGCCCGCACCCGTCAGAAGAGGCCGAACCGCTTCTTCCGGCGGCGTGCGGGCGGACCCGCGACGGCGCCCGGGTCGGGCAGCCCGGTCTCGAGGACGACGAACGTCGCCTCCTCGAGCCGCTCGTCGTAGGCCAGCCCCCCGGCGGCGAGGAGGTCGAACAGGGTGTCCTCGTCGAGCCGCTCGATGCCCGCCTCGGCCGGGTGGGGCGCACCCTCGTCGACCGCCGGCCCGTCCACGGTCCACGACCAGGTCCGACGGCCGACCGGGCCGGCGGTCTCCCAGACGTGGACGTCGGTCACCGACATGAAGAGGCCGAGGTGGACCGGGCCGACGCGGCCGAGCCGCTCCACGGCGTCGACCAGGTCCGGGCCGCCGCTGGCCAGGATCACGTCACCGTCGCGCTCCCACCCGGCGATGCCCTCGAAGCCGCTCCCGGTGGCCTCGTCCCAGGCGACGCTCTCCGTGGTCGGCGTCCAGCCCAGTGGCACGAGGTCGGCGAGGCTGGCGTCGTGGACGACGGCGATCGTGCAGTTCCATCCCATGAGGGCGACGCCTACCCACCCCGGCGTGGTCCTACCCGCGGCCCGTCAGGCGGCAGGGACGACGAACAGCCGGTAGCCGCACGAGCGCGAGGACCCACCGACCGCGCTGACCGACGCCTCGACCGACGACATCGGCTGGCCGGCCTGCCGGACGAGACCGTCGAGACGGCCGTGCCCGGTGCCGGTGGCCGCGGAGTCGGTGCTGGTGATGAGGTAGTTGACGGCGTAGGCCTCACCCCCGGTCGAGAGCGTCTGGGTGACCTCGGTGGCGCCGCCGTCCTTCACGGCGGTCGAGGTGCCGCCCGTCACCGTGTTCGTGAAGGTCGTGGCGTGGATCGCCAGCACGGCGGTCGCGCCGCTACCGCCGCGGAACGAGCAGTTCATCACGTAGGAGATCCCGTTCACGCGTCCGATCTCGCGATCGGCGACGCCGGCCGGGATCGAGCCGTCGGCGACGACCGGCCGCGGGGCCAGCGTCCCGGGCGCGAGGTCGGCGGGGCCGAGCGACCCGTTGCGGACCTTGGCCCCCGTGACGGCGTCGCCGCGCAGCTTCGGGGCGGTCACCGCGCCCTGCCCGAGCTTCACCGCGGTCACCGCCGCGCGCTTGAGCTGGGCGGTGCCGACGCTGTTGCGGGCGACCCCGACGGCGTACGACGTCGAGCCGACCGCGACCAGCAGCGCCACGACGATGGCGGCCAGGGTGAGGGCGGAGACGGCAGGGACGGTGCGGGCCGGGCGGGAGGAGTCCATCTGTCGACGCTAGGCCGGCGTCTCGCCGATGCCATGGCCCGTTCGGGCCCCCTCGGCGCCGCCGTAGGCTGGTGGCACGTGAAGGCCCTCCTGCTCGAGAACATCCACCCGGTCGCCGTCGAGACCCTCGAACGTCGCGGCTTCGACGTCGAGCTCCGCTCGGCCGCGATGAGCGAGGACGAGCTGGTGGCGGCGCTGCCCGGCGTCCACCTGCTCGGCATCCGCTCCAACACCACGATCACGCCGCGTGCGCTGGACGCCGGCACCGACCTGCTCGCCGTCGGCTGCTTCTGCATCGGCACCAACCAGGTCGACCTCGCCGCCGCCGCGGACCGCGGCGTGGCGGTCTTCAACGCGCCGTACTCCAACACGCGCAGCGTCGTCGAGCTCGTGATCGGCGAGATCATCGCGCTCGGCCGCCGGCTGTCGGAGAAGACCCAGCGGATGCACGAGGGGATCTGGGACAAGTCGGCCAAGGGCAGCCACGAGGTCCGCGGCCGCACGCTCGGCATCGTCGGCTACGGCAACATCGGCACCCAGCTGTCCAACCTCGCCGAGGCGCTCGGCATGCGGGTCGTCTTCTTCGACACCGCCGACCGGCTCGCGCACGGCAACGCCCGCCGGATGCCGACCCTCGACGACCTGCTCGCCGAGGCCGACGTCGTCTCGCTGCACGTCGACGGCCGCCCGGGCAACGCCGGCTTCTTCGGCGACGAGCAGTTCAAGAAGATGAAGCCGCGCTCGCTCTTCATCAACGCCGCCCGCGGCATGGTCGTCGACGACGTCGCGCTGCGCGAGCACATCCTCTCCGGTCACATCGCCGGCGCTGCGCTCGACGTGTTCCCGGTCGAGCCGAAGGCGCAGGGCGACGAGTTCATGTCGGTGCTGCGCGGCCTCGACAACGTCATCCTCACCCCGCACGTCGGCGGGTCCACCCAGGAGGCGCAGGAGGAGATCGGCTGGTTCGTGTCCGGCAAGCTCGCGGCGTTCTCGCTCGAGGGCCGCACCGAGCTGTCGGTCAACCTGCCCGCCGTCCTGGCCCCGCACCTCGGCTCCGGGTCGCGCGTCGGCTTCCTGCACGTCAACGTCCCCGGCGTCCTGGCCGGCCTCAACGCTCGCCTGGCCGAGCAGGGACTCAACGTCACCGCCCAGTACCTCGCCACCCGCGGCGAGCAGGGCTACGTCGCCACCGACGTCGCCGGCCCCGTCACCGACACCGTCCTGGCCGCCCTCGGCCACTCCGAGCACACCGTCTGGGTCCGCTCCTGGGCCTCCTGACGCCGAGTCGGCGTTCGGACTCAACACGAACGCCGACTCGACCCGTCCTGGCTCGACCTCCGCGCCGACTCGGCCACCCCTCCGGGTCACCGGCGCTGCGTAGGGTCGACCTCGTGATCGAGACATGATCGGCGACGTGCGCGGACGCCTCGGCGAGGCGCTCTTCCTGCGGGTCGCGGGACCGGACGGCCCGGCCGAGCGGGACCGGATCCACGGCACCGAGGGGCCGCGGTGGTTCGAGCCGAGCAGCCCGATCACCGTGGTGCACGGTGACGCCTCGATGTTCGTCGGCGGGATCCGGGCGCTGCTGCTGCAGACCCTGCACCCGGCCGCGATGCGGGCCGTCGCGGAGCACTCCGGCTACCGCGGCGACATGTGGGGACGGCTGCACCGCACCAGCACCTTCCTGGCGACCACCACCTTCGGCGCCGCGGACGACGCCCAACGCTCCGTCGACATCGTCAAGGCGATCCACCGCCGGGTCGTCGGGACGATGCCCGACGGCGCGCCGTACGCCGCCTCCGACCCGCACCTGCTGCGCTGGGTGCACGTCGCCGAGGTCGACAGCTTCCTGCGCGCCCACACCGTCTACGGCCAGCACGCGCTCGACCAGGCCGAGCGCGACGAGTACGTCGCCCAGGCGGGGCTGGTCGCGCGGCGGCTCGGCGCGAACGACGTCCCGGCGACCGAGGCAGAGCTCGCCGACGCGCTGGCGTCGTACCGACCCGAGCTGCGCGGCACGCCCGAGGCCCGCGAGGCGGTGCGCCACGTGCTGGTGCACCCGCCGCTGCCGCTGCTCGCCCGCGCGCCGTACGGCGTGCTGGTGGCCGCCGCGGTGGGGCTGATGCCGGCCTGGACCCGCCCGCAGCTGCGGCTCCCCTGGCTCCCGGTCACCGAGCGGACCGCCGTGCGCGCGCTCGGCACGGCGGCGACCGGCACCATCCGCTGGGCGATGCGCCCACCCGCCTGACAGGGTCCTGGGTTTCAATGGGGTGGTGCCCCCACCTGCCGATCCCGCAGACCCCAGCCACCCCTGGCCGCTGGCCGACGGCGCCGACGTCCGCGACGAGCTGCTCGCGGCCTACGCCGACCCGGCCCGCGGCTACCACGACACCACCCACCTCTCCGAGGTCCTGGCCCGCGTCGAGGAGCTGGCCGCGGCCGGGGTGAGCTTCGACCGGACGCCGGTGCGGCTCGCCGCGTGGTTCCACGACAGCGTGTACGACGGCGAGCGGGACGCCGAGGAGCGCTCGGCCGCGTGGGCCGAGGCCGCCCTGCCCGGCCTGGTCGACGACGCGACCGTCGCCGAGGTGACCCGGCTGATCCGCTTGACCGAGACCCACCGGCCCGACGACAGCGACCGCAACGGCTGCGTGCTCTCCGACGCCGACCTCGGCATCCTGGCCGCCCCGGACGCCCGCTACGCCTCGTACGTCGCCGCCGTGCGCACCGAGTACGGCCACCTCGACGACGCGACGTTCACCGCCGGGCGGCGGGGCGTCCTGGAGGACCTCCTCGCCAAGCCGCGGCTGTTCCACACCGCGTACGCGCACGACCGGTGGGAGCAGCGGGCCCGCGCCAACGTCGCCGCCGAGCTCAGCGGCCGGGCCTAGCCCTTGCGGCGCCGCAGGCCCGAGGCGATCAGCCGGCGGACCAGCTCGCGCGAGCTCACCGGCAGCGCACCGGCGGCCACCACGTCGTCGTACCACTCGGACGGGACGTCGTAGTGGTCGCGGTCGAAGCCGCGCTCAGGGATGCCGAGCGTGCGGGCGAAGGCGTGCAGCTCGTCGTAGGAGACGTCGCTGACCAGGTGCGACCACAGCCGGCCGTGGCCCTCGACGGTCGGCGGGTCGATGAGCACGGTCACCCGCTCCGCTCCCGCCCGGCGACCGGCGCGCTGTCGAGCAGCAGCCGCCAGGAGCGGACCAGCCCGGCGTCGACGTAGGCGCGGTCGGAGCCGCCCGGTCGGACCTGGGGGCCCACGTGGAACTGCCGGACCCCGGCCCGCACGAACCACGGCACCTGCTCGGCCGCGAGCCCCCCGGTCGGCATCAGCAGGCGGGCGACCTCGGGGTCGGCGGAGGCCAGGGCGAGCAGGTCGTCGTAGCCGTGGGCCAGCCCCTGCGGCGAGCCGCCGCTGGCGACCGCGGTCAGCCCGGGCAGCGCCAGCAGCCGGCGCCACGAGCGTCGCAGGTCGAGGGTGGCGTCGACGGCGCGGTGGAAGGTCCACCCGACCCCGGGCAGGGACTCCGCGAGCGCGCGGGTGGTCTCGACGTCGACCTCGAGGTCGGCGTCGAGGAAGCCGAAGCAGACGCCCTCGGCGCCGAGCGCGACGTACTCGCGACCCAGGCCGGCCAGCCGGGCCAGGTCACCCCCGGTGGTGGTGAAGGTCTCGTCGAGGCGGAGCAGCACCCGGACCGGGAGGTCGCTGGCGCGCACCACGGCCGCGGCCGTCGAGACGTCGGGCGAGCGGCCGTCGACGTCGAGCGCGAGCCGGTCGGCGCCACCCTCGACGCAGCCGGGCACGTCGCGGGCCTGTCGCACCGCGACCTCCAGCACCGTCGTCATGGACCCGACGTTAGGCGATGGCGCGCAGCATCTCGGGGAGGTCGAGCAGCGTCTCGATCCGGTCGCGCCGCTCCTGCGCCCAGGCGAGGACGTCGTCCTGCATGGTCAGCAGCGTCTCGACGATCTCGAGGACCCGGGTCGCGTCGTCGACCAGGTCGGTGATCGCGCTCATCCCCTGGGTGGCGACCTCGACCGCGAAGCACCCCCACCCGAGCGGGCCCGAGACCCGCGACAGCAACCGCCGCACGAGCCGGCCGAGCACCTCGCCGCACTCGACCACCAGCCCCTCCACCTCGACCGTCAGCCGCTCGCAGGTGAGTGCCACCTCGTCGAGGACGGGCGCCGCGGCCTCGACCAGCTCGGCCAGCGCCCGGGTGGCGAGCGCGCGCCCGCCGAGGTCGAGACCGTAGGCGAGCCCGGCCCGGCCGCCCCACCGTGGGTCGACCCACAGCACCAGCCGACCCTGGTTGCCGGCCAGGACGACGAGCGCGTCGCGCACGGTGTGGCAGGCCTCGGCGTTCTGCCGGATCGCGCCGGCATCGCCGGTGAGCGGCTCGACGAGCAGCTCGCGCAGGCTGCCCTCGGGCAGCCGGCGCAGGCCGGCACCGAGGCCGTCGAGGACGTCGATGCCACGGTTGGCCAGGTCGCGGAGCCCACCGACCTTCGCGTCCCAGCTCTCGAAGGTGCGGTCGTGCCGCAGCTCGTCGTCGCCCTCGGGCGGCGGGGACAGGTCGGGTTCGCGCAGCAGCGGGTCGTCGCCCACCTCAACCGACCTCCCCCGTGCCGGCACCGGCCACGGCGTCGTCCACGACGCCGGCGCGGGCGGTCGCCCGGTCGTCGCTCGCCCGCAGCTCGCGGCCGGCCATGACCACGTCGTCGCGCAGCTGGTGCCAGTCGTCGAGGTAGCGACGTCCCGCGCCCGCGAACGCGGCGGCGACGACGTCCATCACCTCGGCGAGCGGCTGCAGCACGCAGACCGGGCTGGTGGCGAAGCCGTCGCGGCGGCACATCCAGCGCACGGCGTAGCCGAGGGTGTCCTCGAGCTGCTGGCCGACGTCGTCCATCGCTCGCGGCAGGCGCTCGAGGTCGGCCCAGTCCTCGACGGTGATCTCGGGGCTGCTCATGGGGTGCTCCTTCGGGTCGTGGGTGGGCCCGGGACGTGCCCCCGGAGGCCGGCCCTTGAAACGCCCGCACAATGGACCTGTGGACGACCGCCTGCTGATCGACGCCCGAGCCCGCGTGCTGGCCGACCTCTCGGCACGGCACCAGGCGACGGCGAGTGCCGTGTCGGCCCTGGAGGACGCCTGCTCGGCCCGGCACTGGTGGGCCGAGCAGTGGCCGGAGGGCACCGTGTACGTCGCCGGGCTGGTGGCCCAGGACGTCCAGGACGCGCTGTTCGAGAACGCCGGGCGGTGGCCGCTGTGCCTCGCCTGCGCCGACGGCCCGGTGCACTCGCTCTACATCCAGCCCGACCTCGGCGGACCCGACCCGGTGTGGGTCTGCGAGGAGACCGGCGAGGTCGCGGCCGCCCTGGGGTTCCTGGGCGCGGAGCGCTGACGAGCGCGCCGTCGCGACGGGCGGGACGGCGCGATTGGCGGGACGGCGCGCCGGGTGGGCTAGGAGTCGGAGCCGAGCTGGATCCACATCGTGAACCGGTCGGCGCGGTAGACCGAGCGCGACACGTTCACGATCTTCTCGCCCACCATGCCGCGGCGCGAGTGCCGCAGCACGACCGTGCCCGGCTCGATCTCGAGGAGGGCGGCCTCCTCGTCGCCGGCGGTGTCGGCGGAGATGGAGTCCTCGGCCCAGGTCGGGCGCAGACCGCGCCGCTCGAGCGCGTCGTACAGGCTGGTCGGCATGCCGGTCTGCAGGAAGCCCGGCAGCAGGATCTCGTTGAGGTAGTTGTCCTCGATGCACACCGGGGAGCCGTCGCCGCGGCGCAGCCGGCGCCAGTGGATGACGGCGTCACCCTCGGTCAGCGACAGCGCGCGGGCGACGCCGGGGCCGGCCTGCTCGCGGCGGGCCAGCATCGTCTGGGACTCGGCCAGGAGGCCGCGTCGGGTCATCTCCTCGGTGTAGCCGATGATCCGGGTGGCCTCGCGGCGCGGCCGTGCGACGAAGGTCCCGCGCCCGGGGATCCGCTCGAGCAGCCCCTCGGTGACCAGCGCGTCGAGGGCCTGGCGCACCGTCATCCGGGCGACGCCGAAGCGGTGCACGAGCTCGCGCTCGGACGGCGCCGGCGACCCGGGGGCGTTGTTCCCGACCAGGGCGCGGACGTACTCGCGCACGACGACGTGCTTGAGCGCACGTCCGTCCCTGAGCAGCACGTCCTCCACGCGAGCCACAGTAGGCAACGCCGACCGCCCCGTCAGCAGAATGGCCGACTTGCGGGGACTCACTGCGTCGAGATCGCCTCCAGGACGTCGAGGCGCGCGGCACGCCGCGCCGGCAGGACGGCGGCCAGCACCCCCACCACGACGGCCAGCAGCAGGAAGACGCCGAGCTGCCCGAACGGGACGCTGATGACCTCCAGCCCCTCGTCGCGGACCGCCCGCATGAGGGCCACGCCGAACCCGATCCCGAGCACCAGGCCGAGCACGGCGCCGAGCACCGCGATCACCACCGACTCCAGCGTGATCATCAGCCGCAGCTGCGGCCGGGTGACGCCGATCGCCCGCAGCAGCCCGACCTCGCGGGTCCGCTCGATCACCGACAGGGCCAGCGTGTTCACGATGCCCAGGACGGCGATGAGCAGCGCCAGGCCGAGCAGCGCGTAGATGATGAGCACGAACTGGTCGATCGGCTCGCGCTGCTCGGCCGCGAAGGCCGCCTGGTCCTTGGCGGTCACGATCGGCTGGTCGGCCAGCACCTCGTCGAGGCGGTCCTGGAGCCCGGACGCCGCGTCGTCGGCGTACACCACCAGCATCGAGTCCTCCGGCGGGTAGCCCGCCGCCTCGTACGTCGGGATCGACACGATGACGCCACCGGCGAGGAGGGCGCCGGTCTCGACCGTGCCCGCCACGGTCCACGTCACCGTGCCGGCGGCGGCGTCGAGCACGTAGTCGTCGCCGACGGCGAGGCCGCGGTCGGCGGCGTAGGAGTCGCCGAGCAGGACCGTGCCCGTGGTCAGGTCCGCGGGGCCGCCCTCGACGAAGGTGACGCCGAGCCGCTCGAGCGACTCGGGGTCGGTGGCGACGACGACGGTGAAGTCCCCGTCGGCCTCGGCGAAGCCGGAGCGCTGACGCACGACGGCGTCGACGCCCTCGACGCCGTCGACCCGCTCGGCGATGGAGGCGGAGAAGGAACCGCCGAAGATGCTGCTCACCACGAAGTCGCCGGTGAAGCTCTCCTCGATGGTCCGGTCGACCGACGCCTTGGCGGAGTCGCCCACGATCGCCATCGTGCAGGCGAGGGTGAGGCCGATCATCAGCGCCGAGGCGGTCGCGGCGGTGCGCCGCGGGTTGCGCAGCGAGTTCTGGCCGGCGAGGTTGCCGATGGAGCCGAACAGCCGCTCGTAGAGCGCCCGGGCGGCTCGGAGGAACGGCCCCGCGAGCACCGGAGCCATCGCGGTGACGCCGAGCAGGACGGCGAGCACGCCCCCGCCGACGAACCAGCCGACGCGCCCGAGGCCGAGGACGTCTGTGAGCCCGACCGCCAGCAGCCCGCCGCCGACCAGCGCCAGCAGCAGCCCGTAGCGGAACCGGTTGCGCAGCGACTCCTCCGGGAGCGCGATCTCGTCGCGCATCGCCTGCACCGGCGCGATCCGCGACGTCCGCCGGGCCGGCAGGTAGGCCGCCGCCATCGTGACGACGATCCCGACGGCGTACGCCGCGACGAACGAGCGCGGCCGGTAGACGAGCGGCTGCCCGGACAGGTCGAGCCCGAAGGTCGCGAACAGCGCCCGCAGCCCGATCGCGAGCACGATGCCGAGCAGCACGCCGAAGGTGGCGCCGAGGAAGCCGAGCACGAACGCCTCGAGCTGGACCGAGCGCACCACCTGCTTCTTCGAGGCGCCGAGCGCCCGCAGCAGGGCCAGCTCGCGGCTGCGCTGCGCGACCAGGATCGAGAAGGTGTTGACGATGATGAAGGACCCCACGACCAGCGCGATCCCGGCGAAGATCAGCAGGAAGGTGGTGAGGAACGAGATCGCCTCGAGCAGGTCGCTCGCCGACTCGTCGGCGGCCTCGTCGCCGGTCACGGCCTCGTAGCCGTCGGGCAGCGTGGCCTCGACGTCGGCGAGCAGCTGCTCCTGGGTGACGCCGTCGGCGGCGGTGACCCAGATCGACTCGTACTCGTCCTCGCCCTCGTGGAAGAGCCGCTGCGCCTCCGCGGTCTCGAACGCCGCGTACGTCGCGCCGTTGAGCGAGCCGCCCTCGGCGAAGTCGGCCACCCCGACCAGTGTCGGTGCGAGGTTGGCGGTCTCGTCGGTGGTGATGAGGGGGACGGTGTCGCCGACGTCGTAGCCGGACTTCTCGGCGGTGGCGGCGTCGAGGACGACCTCGTCGGGCCCCTCGGGTGCGCGACCCTCGGCGATCTGCAGACCCTCGAGCCCGTTGCCGGCGGGCGCGTCGGACCAGTTGGCTCCGAGGGACGGCGGCCCGAACCCACCGATCGGCTTGCCCTCGTCGTCGACGACGTAGACGCCGAGCGCGTTCACCATCCCGTCGGCGCGCGCGGCCCCCGGGACCGCCGCCAGCGTCCCGACGAGGTCGCCGGGGACGGTGCGGGTCGACAGCACCCCACCGGGCGCGTCGCCGCCGCCGTCGGGCCGCACGACGACGTCGCCGACGGTCGAGGCGAACAGCGACGTGAAGCTGCGGTTCAGCGTGTCGGAGAAGATCAGGGTGCCGACCACGAACGCCACGCCGAGCACGATCGCGAAGGTGCTCATCACGAGGCGCAGCTTGCGCCCGAGCAGGCTCTTGAGAGCCGCGCGGATCATCCGGGGCCGCCGGGGCCGGCGTCCGACATCCGGGCCATGATCGCGAGCACCTGGTCGCGGTCGGGCTGGCGCAGCTCGTCGACGACCTTGCCGTCGGCGAGGAAGACGACGCGGTCGGTGTAGGCGGCCGCGACGGGGTCGTGGGTCACCATCACGACGGTCTGGCCGTGGGTGTCGACGCTGGCGCGCAGCAGCTCGAGCACCTCGGCGCCCGAACGGGAGTCGAGGTTGCCGGTGGGCTCGTCGGCGAAGACGATCCGCGGCCGGCTGACGAGCGCCCGCGCGACCGCGACCCGCTGCTGCTGGCCCCCGGAGAGCTGGTTGGGCTTGTGGTCGAGACGGTCGCCGAGCCCGACGGTGGCGACGACGGAGTCGAACCAGGCGCGGTCGGGCTTGCGGCCGGCGATGGCCAGCGGCAGCACGATGTTCTCCTCCGCGCTCAGCGTCGGCACCAGGTTGTAGGACTGGAACACGAAGCCGATCTCCTCGCGGCGCAGCAGGGTCAGGGCCTTGTCGTGGAGCCGGCCGATCTCCCGGTCGCCGATCAGCACCTCGCCGGACGTCGCGCTGTCGAGGGCCGCGCAGACGTGCATCAACGTCGACTTGCCGGACCCGCTCGGACCCATCACGGCGGTGAACTCCCCGGCGTACAGGTCGAGGGTGACGTCGTCGAGGGCCCGGACGACCGCCTCACCCTGACCGTAGGTCTTGGAGAGGCCGACCACGCGAGCGGCCACCTCGCGGCCGGCCGTCGGGCTGGGGGTGGAGGTCGTCATGGCACCAGCCTGACCGGTCGGGCAACCTCGGCGCCACCGGGATGCCCCCGACGCGACCCCGATCCCGGTGACCGGCTCGCGGCACGCCGCGGAGGGTCGAACACCTGTTCGACCCGCGGTCTATGCTGAGGCGCATGGACTTCCAGGGAACCCTCTTCCAGGCACCCGCGTCCGGGGTGGGCGACTTCGCCCGCATCGAACGCCGTCCGCTCGGCGGGGGCGCCTGGCTCGACGTCCTGCGGTCGTGGGTGCCGGCACCGGACGAGGTGTTCGAGACGCTGGTGCACGACGTGCCGTGGCGCGCCGAGCGCCGGCAGATGTACGACCGGGTCGTCGACGTCCCCCGTCTGCTGCACACCTACATGATCGACGAGCCGCTCCCCCACCCCCTGCTCACCGAGGCCCGCGACGCCCTCTCGGCGCACTACGCCGGCGAGCTGGGCGAGCCGTTCCGCACCGCCGGCTGCTGCTACTACCGCGACGGCCGCGACTCCGTCGCGTGGCACGGCGACACCATCGGCCGCGGGTCCACCCACGACACGATGGTCGCGATCGTCTCCCTCGGCGACCCGCGCACGCTGCACCTGCGCCCCCGCGCCGGCACCGCCGCGGCCGGCGCGGCGACGCTGGCGGTCGAGATGGGCCACGGCGACCTGGTCGTGATGGGCGGCTCGTGCCAGCGCACGTGGGAGCACGCCGTCCCGAAGGTGGCGCACGCCGGTCCGCGCATCTCCGTCCAGTACCGCCCGTTCAACGTCTTCTGACCACGTCCGCCGCCCGGCGCGGGCCGGGGAGACCGGGCCTCCGGGGTGGACCGCACGACGCCCCGGCGGGGCTAGGTTCGGCCCCATGACCGAGACCCCGGCGCCGCATGACCCGACCAGCCCGAGCGGCCCGCCGCCGCCCCCGGCCGGGTCGCCCGGCCCGGAGACCGTGCCCGGGCCGGCACCGACACCCACCAGGGACCACCAGGACCCGCTGCGCGGCTCCCGCACCAGCGGCGCCTGGGCCGGGGTGATCGCGGCGGCGGTGCTGCTGATCCTGCTGATCGTCTTCATCGCCCAGAACACCGAGTCGACCGACATCGAGTTCCTCGGCTTCGACGGCTCCCTGCCGCTCGCGGTCGCCCTGTTGATCGCCACCGTCGTCGGCATGGTCGTCGCCGGCGCGGTCGGGTCGCTGCGGATCCTGCAGCTGCGCCGGCGCATCAAGCGGGACCGCAAGGGCTGAGACGCCGCGACGCACTTTGGCCCGACGAGGTTGGCTGGAGCCATGAACTCGAACGCCACCACCCCGTCCGCCACCATCGGGTTGACCGGCCTGGCGGTGATGGGACGCAACCTGGCCCGCAACATCGCCCGGCACGGCCACGCCATCGCCGTCCACAACCGGACCACGGCCCGCACCACCAGCCTGCTCGAGGAGCACGGCGACGAGGGCGCCGGGAGCGGCGGCCGCCTGATCGGCACCGAGAGCCTCGAGGAGTTCGTCGCCGCCATCGAGAAGCCGCGGGTCGTGCTGGTGATGGTCAAGGCCGGCGAGGGCACCGACGCGGTCATCGACGACCTCGTGCCGCTGCTGGAGGAGGGCGACATCGTCGTCGACTGCGGCAACGCCCACTTCACCGACACCGTCCGCCGCACCGAGCAGCTCGAGGCCCACGGCCTGCACTTCGTCGGCACCGGCGTCTCCGGCGGCGAGGAGGGCGCGCTCAACGGGCCCTCGATCATGGTCGGCGGCAGCGACCGGGCCTACGAGCGGCTGGGGCCGATCATGGAGTCGATCGCCGCCCACGTCGACGGCGAGCCGTGCTGCGCCCACGTCGGCGAGGGCGGCGCCGGCCACTTCGTGAAGATGGTCCACAACGGCATCGAGTACGCCGACATGCAGCTGATCGCCGAGTCCTACGACCTGCTGCGCTCCGTCGCGGGTCTCGAGCCGGCCGAGATCGCCGGCGTGTTCGAGGAGTGGAACAAGGGTGAGCTGGAGTCGTTCCTCATCCAGATGACCGCCGACGTCCTGCGCCACACCGACGCCGGCGGGCAGCCGTTCGTCGACGTCGTCCAGGACGCGGCCGAGCAGAAGGGCACCGGCCGGTGGACCGTCCAGTCGGCCCTCGACCTCGGCGTCCCGATCACCGGCATCGCGGAGGCGACGTTCGCCCGCAGCCTCTCGGGCCACGCCGCCCAGCGGGCCGCCGCACGCAAGGTGTTCTCCACCAGCCCCGACGAGCAGCGGGTGGAGATCGACCGCGACACGTTCATCGACCAGGTGCGCGCGGCGCTGTACGCCTCCAAGGTGGTCGCCTACGCCCAGGGCTTCGACCAGATCGCCGTCGGCGCCGAGGAGCACGGCTGGGACGTCGACCTCGGCCAGGTCGCGAAGATCTGGCGCGACGGCTGCATCATCCGGGCCCGGTTCCTCGGCCGGATCACCGAGGCCTACGCCGACGAGCCCGACCTCACCACGCTGCTGACCACGCAGTTCTTCGCCGACGCCGTCCGGGTCGGCGTCGACGCCTGGCGCGAGGTCGTGGCCACCGCCGCCCAGGCGGGTGTGCCGGTGCCGGCCTTCGGGTCGTCACTGTCGTACTTCGACGGGCTGCGCCGCGAGCGCCTGCCCGCGGCCCTGATCCAGGCCCTGCGCGACAACTTCGGGGCCCACACCTACCAGCGCGTCGACCGGCCGGGCACGTTCCACACCGCCTGGGCCGGCGACCTCAGCGAGAGCGAGCAGTGAACCCATGAGCGCCAACCCCACGACCGGTGACAGCACCGCAGCACCGTCCGGCACCTACGCGATCGGCGGCGACCTGCCCGTCGTCCGACTCGGCTACGGCACCATGCAGCTCCCGGGCGACGGGGTCTGGGGCCCGCCGAGGGACCACGACACCGCCGTCGCCGTGCTCCGCCGCGCGGTCGAGCTGGGCGTCACGTTCTTCGACACCGCCGACTCCTACGGCCCGGTCGTCGCCGAGCAGCTCCTCCACGAGGCGCTGCACCCGTACGCCGACGACGTCGTGATCGCCACCAAGGCGGGGCTGACCCGCCAGGGCCCGGGCATCTGGACGCCGGTCGGCCGACCGGAGTACCTGCGCCAGCAGTGCGAGATGTCGCTGCGCAACCTGGGCGTCGAGCGGATCGACCTGTTCCAGCTGCACCGGATCGACCCGGCCGTCGACCTCGCCGACCAGGTCGGGGAGCTGGTGAAGCTGCGCGACGAGGGCAAGATCCGCCACATCGGCCTGTCCGAGGTCTCGGTCGAGCAGCTCGAGATGGCCCAGGCGATCGCGCCGATCGCCACCGTGCAGAACCTCTACAACCTCGCCCACCGTGACGCCCAGGAGCTGCTCGACTTCTGCGAGCGCAACGACATCGGGTTCATCCCGTGGTTCCCCCTCGCCACCGGCGAGCTGTCGGCCGAGGACGGCGTCCTCGGTGCCGCCGCGAAGGACCACGACGCGACGCCGTCGCAGCTCGCGCTGGCCTGGCTGCTGCGCCGCTCGCCGGTGATGCTGCCGATCCCCGGCACGTCGTCGCTCGACCACCTCGAGTCCAACACGGCCGCCGCCGGCATCGAGCTGACCGACGAGGAGTACGCCGCGCTGACCGCGCTCGGCGACTGACCGCCCCGCCGGGCCCGCGCCGCCCACCACGAGGCCCGGACGGGTCCGCCCCGCTCGACGCGGAGCGTGGGTCAGGGGGTGAGCAGCGCGGGCTCGGTCTTCTCGCGGACCTCGTCCTCGGTGACGCCGGGGGCGAGCTCGACGAGCAGCAGCCCGTCGGGCGTGACGTCGACGACGGCGAGGTCGGTGATGATCCGCTGCACGACCCGCTTGCCGGTGTAGGGCAGCGAGCACTGCTCGACGATCTTGTAGGAGCCGTCGCGGGCGACGTGCTCCATCAGCACGATCACCCGCTTCGCGCCGTGGACGAGGTCCATCGCCCCGCCCATGCCCTTGACCATCTTGCCGGGGATCATCCAGTTGGCGATGTCGCCGGCCGCGCTGACCTGCATCGCACCGAGGATCGCGGCGTCGATCTTCCCGCCGCGGATCATCCCGAAGCTGGTCGCGGAGTCGAAGAACGACGCTCCCGCGCGCAGCGTGACGGTCTCCTTGCCGGCGTTGATGAGGTCGGCGTCCTCCTCGCCGTCCCACGGATAGGCGCCCGTGCCGAGCACGCCGTTCTCGGACTGCAGCACCAGCTCGACGTCGTCGGCGACGTAGTTCGGCACCAGCGTCGGCAGCCCGATCCCGAGGTTGACGTAGGACCCGTCGGTCAGCTCGGCCGCGGCCCGGGCGGCCATCTCCTCGCGTGTCCAGCTCATGTCAGGCACCTTCCCGCGTGCGCACGGTGCGCTTCTCGATCGGCTTGTCGGCCGCCTGCTCGGGAGTCAGCACGACGACGCGCTGCACGAACACGCCGGGCGTGTGGATGCCGTCGGGGTCGAGCTCACCGGGCTCCACGAGGTGCTCGACCTCGGCGAGGGTGACCCGGCCGCACATGGCGGCGAGCGGGTTGAAGTTGCGCGCCGACCGGCGGTAGACGAGGTTGCCGTGGCGGTCGCCCTTCCAGGCGCGCACCAGCCCGAAGTCGGCGGTGATGCCCTCCTCGAGCACGAACTCGCGCGGCTCGCCGTCGACGTCGAACATCCGGGTCTCCTTGGGCGGCGAGGAGACCGTGACGTTGCCCTCGGAGTCGTAGCGCCACGGCAGCCCGCCCTCGGCGACCTGGGTGCCGCCGCCGGTGGCGGTGAAGAACGCCGCGATCCCGCTGCCACCGGCGCGCATCCGCTCGGCGAGGGTGCCCTGCGGGGTCAGCTCGACCTCGAGCTCGCCGGAGAGGTACTGCCGGGCGAACTCCTTGTTCTCCCCGACGTAGGACGCCACCATCCGCCGCAGCCGACCGGCCGCGAGCAGCCGACCGAGCCCCTTGTCGTCGACGCCTGCGTTGTTGGAGAACGCCTCGAGGTCACCGACGCCGGCTGCGAGCAGCGCGTCGATCAGGGTCGCCGGGACGCCGCACAACCCGAAGCCGCCGACCGCGATCGTCGATCCTGATCCGATGTCGGCGACCGCGTCGGCCGCCGAGCTCACCACCTTGTCCATGCCCCGACCTCACCGGAGCCGGGCGCCGTCGTCAACCGTGCCCGGCCCCGGGGCCGGGATCAGTCACCCAGCGAACCTCGGTGGACGCTAGCGTTCACCTGGTGGACACCCCCGTCAGCGTCGTCGGCCGCGTCGGGGCGACCCTGCGCGAGGTCGCCGCGCACGAGCCGGACGGCGCGACGACGTCCGAGCTGGCCCGCGGGACGGGGCTGGCGCGCCCGACGGTCCACCGGCTGCTGACGTCGCTGCAGGCCGAGGGGCTGCTCGACCGCGACGCCGACACCGGGCGCTGGCTGCTCGGCCCCGAGCTGTACCTGCTCGGCGGCGCCGCCCGGGCCCGGTACGACGTCACCGCGCTCGCCCGGCCCGTCGTCCGCCGACTGTCGGTGGCGACCGGCGAGAGCGCCTTCCTCTCGGCCCGGCGCGGCGACGAGACGATCTGCCTGGTCCGCGAGGACGGCAGCTTCCCGATCCGCTCGCACGTGCTGCACGAGGGCATCCGGTTCCCGCTCGGCGTCGCCTCGGCCGGGCTGGTGATCCTGGCGCACCTCCCCGACGCCGAGGCGCGCGACTACCTCGCCCGCACCGACCTGACCCTCGACCACGGCCCCGCCCACTCCGCCCGGGCGATCCGCGCCCGGGTCGCCGCCACCCGCGAGACCGGGTACGCCGTCAACCCCGGCCTGCTCGTCGAGGGCAGCTGGGGCATGGGCGCGGCCGTCTTCGACCGCGACGGCCGGCCGCAGTGGGCCCTGAGCCTGACCGGCATCGAGCAACGCTTCGGCGAGGCCCGCCGCCGCGAGCTGGGCGAGCTGCTGCTCCGCGCCGCCCACGACCTCTCGCAGGCGCTCCGCGACCGGCCGTGACCGACCTCCCCCAGTCGAACCGCCACCGTCTGCGACCGGTGACCACCTCGCTGGTCGAGCCGCCACCGTCAGCGACCGGTGACCGACCTCGTTGGTCGAGCCGGCGAGCGCCAGCGAGCCGAGTCGAGACCACAGCACCCGAGACCGGTCTCGACTCGCGGTGACTCCGTCCCCGCGGCTCGACCAACGGTCCGCCGGCCAAGCCCGCCACCGGTCGAGCCCGCCACCCGCTGGTCGAGCCGGCGAGCGCCAGCGAGCCGAGTCAAGACCACCCCACCCCACCCAGGTCTCGACTCGCGGTGACACCGTCCCCACGGCTCGACCACCGGCAACCCCCGCTGGTCGAACCGGCGAGCGCCAGCGAGCCGAGTCGAGACCACCCCCACCCGCGAGGTCTCGACCCGCGGTGACTCCGTCCCCACGGCTCGACCACCGGACCGGACACCCCCGCTGGTCGAACCGCGAGCGCCAGCGAGCCGAGTCGAGACCACACCACCCGAGACCGGTCTCGACTCGCGGTGACTCCGTCCCCACGGCTCGACCACCGGACCCCCCGCTGGTCGAACCGGCGAGCGCCAGCGAGCCGAGTCGAGACCACACCACCCGAGACCGGTCTCGACTCGCGGTGACCCCGTCCCCACGGCTCGAGCACCGGCACCCCCGCTGGTCGAGCCGGCGAGCGCCAGCGAGCCGAGTCGAGACCACCCCCACCCGTCACCAGGTCTCGACTCGCGGTGACTCCGTCCCCACGGCTCGACCACCGGCAACCCCCGCTGGTCGAGCCGGCGAGCGTCAGCGAGCCGAGTCGAGACCACACCACCCCACCGAGGTCTCGACTCGCGGTGACTCCGTCCCCACGGCTCGACCACCGGCAACCCCCGCTGGTCGAGCCGGCGAGCGCCAGCGAGCCGAGTCGAGACCACACCACCCGCGAGGTCTCGACTCGCGGTGACTTCGTCCCCACGGCTCGACCACCGGACCCCGCTGGTCGAGCCGGCGAGCGCCAGCGAGCCGAGTCGAGACCACACCACCCGAGACCGGTCGCGATCGAGCGCTAGACGTCGACGCCGAACTCGAGGGCGATGCCGTGCAGGCCGGAGGCGTAGCCCTGGCCGACGGCGCGGAACTTCCACTCGCCGTCGCGGCGGTAGACCTCGCCGAAGATCATCGCGGTCTCGATCGAGGCGTCCTCGGAGAGGTCGTAGCGGGCGATCTCGCGGTGGTCGGCGGCGTCGACCAGCCGGATGAAGGCGTTGTGGACCTGGCCGAAGCTCTGCCGGCGGGCGTCGGCGTCGTAGATCGAGACCGGGAAGACGATCCGGTCGACCTCGGCCGCCATCCGGGCGAGGTCGATGTCGATGACCTCGTCGTCGCCGTCGCCCTCGCCGGTGAGGTTGTCGCCGGCGTGCCGCACGGTGCCGTCGGGCGAGGCGAGGTTGTTGAAGAACACGAAGTGCTGGTCCGACAGCACCCGGCCCGAGGCGCCGCACATGATCGCGGAGGCGTCGAGGTCGTAGCCCGGCCCGGAGCCGTCGGCGACGTCCCAGCCGAGGCCGACGCTGATCGTCGAGAGCTCGGCGACCTCCTTGGTCAACGACACGTTCCCGCCCTTGCGCAGGCTCACCACCCGGCCCGCGCCCGCGGCGGACGCAGGGGACGCGGGCGGGGCGAGGATCGGGACGACGTCCGCGCCCTCGACCACGCCGAGCACCGGCGAACCCTCGAAGTCGGGGCGGACCGCTCCCCCGACGAGCGGCGCCCAGCGCGCGTGGACGGCGTTCGTCGCCTGCTCGCCGCGGTTGAAGGCCGCCATCATCGCGTGCGACTCCCGGTTGAGCGCCTCGGTGACCCGGGAGGCGCCGGCGGGCGCGTCGCTCCAGACGGAGCAGGCGGCCCCGTGCGGGCCCGCGACGGCGGTCAGCCGCAGCGACCCGTCGGACGTCGCGACGCCACCGCCGTGGGGCGTCGGGCGCAGGTCGGTGCGCTGAAGGTCGAGCAGTCCGAGGACGTGGTCGACGAGGGCGTCGGGCGGCGCCTGCGTGGTGAACCAGGTGATGTTGTCGCTCGCCAGGTCTGCACGGTAGGCACCGCGGGGGTCGGTCACGCCGCTCATGCTCGGACCCTACCCAGCCCCATCACAGGTGACGCTCGAAGAACCGGTCGCTGCGCCGGATGGAGTCCTCCCACCGGCTGTAGAACGTGTGGTCCTCACCGTCGTACAGCTCGAGGGTGGCGTCGACGCCGGCGCGGGTCATCAGGCGCTGCGTGTCGCGGGCCCACCGGGGCGGGCACGTCGCGTCGACCGCGCCGTGCAGCGACAGCACCGGCTCGGTGATCCGGTCGAAGTAGGTGCGCGGCGAGAGGCCGGCGTAGAACTCCGGCGCGCTGCGGGGCGTCCCGAACCGGTCGTAGTACCCCTGCGCCGCGTCGGGCCGGTTGGGCTCGGTGAACTGACGGACGTTCTCGACGAAGTCGGAGCTCACCGACGCATAGATCACCGCAGCGTCCACGAGCCCCGGGTAGGCGACCAGGACGTTCTGGGTGACCCCGCCGCCCATCGACCGGCCGAGCATGCCGACCCGGTCGCCGTCGACGTACGGCTGCTGGCGCAGCGCCCGGACGGCGTTCGCGGCGTCGCGTGCGTAGCCGAGCCGGGACTCGAGGTCGACCTGGGAGACGTCGTCGGACGTCGCGTGGCCGCGGTAGTCGGTGTGCAGGACGACGTACCCGGCCTGGACCAGCCACAGCTGCTCGCGGGCGAGACCCTGGCCGGTCTCGTAGTAGGCGGGGTCGATGTAGCCGTGGTTGAGCACGATCGCCGGGAACGGGCCGCGACCGTCCGGTCGGAAGAGCTCACCGGAGATCGTCAGGTCGTCGCTGCGGTAGGTGATCTCCTGCTGCGTGTAGCCGGGCTGCTCGGTGACGGTGCGGGTGACCCGCAGGCCGCGGCCGGTCAGCGGCTCACGCATCAGCGCGGGCAGCGAGAGGTCGTTCGTGACCGGGGGCAGCGGGTCCTCGGCGGGCTCGGCCGGCTCGCTCGGCTCGGCCGGCTCACTCGGCTCGGCCGGCTCACTCGGCTCCGCCGGCTCGCTCGGCGACGGCTCGGACGAGGACGAGGACGAGGACGGCGTCCCGCTCGCGTCGGGCTCGTCGTCCTCCCCCGAGCACCCGGTGGCGACGAGGGCCAGGACCAGCAGCATCGGAAGGGTGCGGCGCATGCTCCGACGCTACGGGCACCATGGGAGGCGTGGACCGCACCGACCGTGCCCTGGAGGCCTCGATCCTCGCGCTGCTCGACGCGCGCGACGTCGGCAAGACCATCTGCCCGTCCGAGGCGGCACGGGCCGTGGCCGCCGACCTCGGCCGCGACGACTGGCGCGCCCTGATGGACGCCGCCCGCCGGGCCGCGGCCCGGCTGCTCGCCGCCGGGCAGGTCGTGGTCACCCAGCGCGGCGAGGCGGTCGACCCGCTGACGGCGTCCGGGCCGATCCGGATCGGCGACGCCCGCTGAGCATCCGTCAAGACCCGTCCGGGCCATGGCGCCGCCGGCGGGTGCGGGATCGAATGTCCGACATCTCCGGAATCTCCCGCTCCCTGCCCTAGGACGACACATGCCCGTCACCGCCGGCCGCTACGCCGCCGCCACCTCCACCCTCGCTCTCGTCGTCGCCCTCGGGGGCACCAGCTACGCCGCCGCCAAGATCGGCACCAAGGACATCAAGGCCAACGCGGTGACCGGCGCCAAGGTCAAGAAGGACACGCTCACCGGCCAGGACGTCCGCGAGGGCACCCTCGGGGTCGTCCCGAACGCGGCCAAGGTCAATGGTCAGACGGTCACCAAGATCCGCTACAAGGTGCCCCCGTCCACGGGCGCCCGGGTCATCTACAGCCAGGGTGGCCTCACGCTCACGGCGAGCTGCTCGAGCGTCTACGACACCGCGCTGGTGGCCCGCACGACCCGATCCGGCGGCTCCATCTCGACGTTCGTGCTCGGCGACAGCGACCCGGACCCGGCTGAGCCGGTCGAGGGCGACATCGAGGACGGCGGCTTCGACCCGGCGGACACCTTCGAGCTGATCCCGGCCGCGACGGCGAACGCCAACCTCAACCTCGTCCTCTTCGACTACGTCGGCAACGACGGCACCGTGGTGTCCGGACGGCTGGTCGCCGACGAGACCAACAACTGCCAGCTCCACGGGTACGTCCTCGCCGGCTGACCCACCGAGTCGTCAGCGGCGCAGCAGCCGCCACACCACCAGCACAGCAACCAGCCCGGCGAGACCCTGCTTCCAGTAGCTCTTGGCAAGCACCGGCAGCACGGCGGCGCCGAGGTCGAGCGCGTCGTCGTCCGGCGCCCGGTTCGGGACGGCGCGCGGTGGCGGCACCGCCCGCGGGGTGGGGGCCGGTGCTGCGGCGGGCTGGGGGGCGGCCGCGGCGGCGTCCGCGATCGGGGTGGGCTCGAGGTCGGGCGCGAACGTCGCCGGCGCCGCGCCGAGCTCCGACGCCGGCTCCGACGCGGGCTCCGGCGCGGGCTCGGGCTCCGGTGGGAGGTCGGGCGCGGCGGCGGGCTCGGGCTGGGCCGTGAGGCGCTGCTCGAGGCAGGCCACGAACTGGCCGAGGAGCTTGTCGGAGACGTCCTGCATCACGCCCCGCCCGAACTGCGCCGGCTTGCCGGTGATCGCGAGGTCGGTGACCACCTCGACGTCGGTGGACGGGCCGCTCGCGCCGGCGCTCCCGACCATCGACAGCGTCACCTTCGCCCCGGCGGTGCCGTTGCCGCGCTTGTCCTTGCCCTTGGCGTCGACCAGGAACCGGTGCGCGGCGTCGTCCTTCTCGACGAAGGTGCCCGACCCGTTGTAGACCAGCGCGATCGGGCCGAGCTTGACCTTCACCGAGCCGGCGAAGGTGTCGCCGTCGGCCGAGGTGACCTGGGCGCCCGGGAAGCACTCGGCGAGGGCCGCGATGTCCTGGAAGGCCGCCCACGTCTCCTCGACGCCGATCGGGACGGTGAACCGGTGGGTGAGGTCCATCGGCGTCCCCTCACCCCCCGGCCGCGGCGAGCACCGCGCGCCGGGTCAGGACCGTCGACAGGTGCCGCCGGTAGTCGGCGGCGCCGTTGAGGTCGGACGGCGGGTTGGCGCCGTCGGCCGCGTGCGCGGCCGCCGCGCGGACGGCGGCGTCGGTGGCGGGCTGTCCGGCGAGCGCGTCCTCGACCGTCCGGGCGCGCAGCGGCGTGTTGCCCATGTTGGTGAGCCCGATCCGCGCCTCGGCGATGGTGGCGCCGTCGACCCGGACGGTCGCGGCCACCGCCACGATCGGCCACTGGTGCGCCACCCGCACGAACTTCTCGTAGTGCGCGCCCCACCCGGTGTGCTTCGGCACCCGGACCTCGGTGAGGATCTCGTCCTCGCCGATCGCGGTCTCGAAGAGGTCGACGAAGAACTCCGCGGCCGGGACCGTGCGGCTGCCACCCAGTCCCGCGATCACGAACTCGGCGCCGAGGGCGAGCGTGGGAGCGCCCAGGTCACCGGCCGGGTCGGCGTGCGCGAGCGCGCCGCCGAAGGTGCCACGGTGCCGGATCTGGGCGTCGGCGAGGTGCTCGACCGCCTTGGTGATCAGCGCCGCGTGCTCGGCGACGAGGGGGTCGGAGCCGACCACCGCGTGCGGCGTCATCGCGCCGATGACGATCGCGTCGCCGTCGTCGCGGACGCCGCGCAGGGAGGCGATCTTGCCGAGGTCGATGACGACCTCGGGGGCGTTGAGACGCATCCGCAGCACCGGCAGCAGGCTCTGACCGCCGGCGATGATCTTGGCGTCGTCGCCGTGCTCGGCGAGGGCCGCCAGCGCGTCCTCGACGGTCGTCGGCGCCAGGTAGTCGAACTGGGCGGGGATCATGCGCCCGCTCCTTCCGTGCTGCTCGGGCCGGGTTCGGCATCGGGGTCGAAGTGCGGCATCGCCGCCTCCTGCGTCGCGGGTCCACCGTCGTGGCCGCGGCCGGGTGCGTTGATCGCCGTCCAGACCCGCTCGGGGGTGCACGGCATCTGGACGTCGGTGACGCCGAGGTGGCGCACCGCGTCGACGACGGCGTTCACCACGGCCGGCGTCGAGGCGATCGTGCCGGCCTCGCCCACGCCCTTGGTGCCGAGCGAGTTGGTCGTCGCCGGCGTCGTGGTGTGGTCGATCTCGAAGCTGAGCGTGTCGGCCGCCGTCGGCAGGAGGTAGTCGACGAACGACCCGGACACCAGCGTGCCGGCGTCGTCGTGCACCGCCTCCTCCCACAGCGCCTGCGCGATGCCCTGCACCAGGCCGCCGTGCATCTGCCCGGCCACGATCAGCGGGTTGACGATGTTGCCGATGTCGTCGCAGCAGACGTACTTGCGCATCTTGACCGCGCCGGTCTCGGTGTCGACCTCCATCGCGCACAGGTGGGTGCCGTGCGGGTAGTTGAAGTTCACCGGGTCGAAGGTCGCCTCGGCGTCGATCGACGGCTCGGCCCCGTCGGGCAGGTTGTGCGCGGCGAACGCCGCCGTCGCGACCTCGGTCAGGCCGATGCCCTGGTCGGTGCCGACGACCTGGAACCGGCCCTCGTGGAACTTCAGGTCGTCCTCGCTGGCCTCCAGGATGTGGGCCGCGAACGGCCGTGCCTTCTCGATCACCTTGTCGGCCGCGCGGACCAGCGCCTCACCGCCGACGACGAGGGAGCGCGAGCCGTAGGTGTCGAGGCCCTTGTGCGCGATCTGGGTGTCGCCGTGCAGCACCTCGACGTTCTCGAACGGGACGCCGAGCCGGTCGGCGACGATCTGGCTGAACGCCGTCTCGTGGCCCTGCCCGTGCGAGCTCGCACCGGTGACGACCTCGACGGTGCCGGTGGCCAGCATGCGCACGCTGGCGTGCTCCCATCCGCCCGCGCCGTAGTCGAGCGAGCCGAGCACCCGGCTCGGCGCGAGGCCGCACATCTCGGTGAACGTCGAGATGCCCAGGCCCAGCTGGACGGTGTCACCCGCGTCGCGGCGCCGCTTCTGCTCGGCCCGCAGCTCGTCGTACCCGAACATCTCCATGGCGCGCGCCGTGGCGGCCTCGTAGTTGCCGGAGTCGTACTCGAGACCGGCGACCGTGGTGAAGGGGAACTCCTCGTGGGTGATCCAGTTCTGCTTGCGGATCTCCATCGGGTCGACCCCGACCTCGGCGGCGAGCTCGTCCATCATCCGCTCGACGCCGAACGTCGCCTCGGGCCGGCCGGCGCCGCGGTAGGCGTCGGTCCACGTGGTGTTGGTGAGCACGGTCTGGCAGTTGAACTGGTAGGCGGGGAACTTGTAGATCGCGTTGAACATGAACGCGCCGAGCACCGGGACGCCGCCGCCGACGATGGCGACGTAGGCGCCGAGGTCGGCGAGGAGCTCGACCTTGAAGCCGGTGACGGTGCCGTCCTTCTCGGCCGACAGGGTCAGCTTCTGCCACTGGTCGCGGCCGTGGTGGCCGCTGACGAGGCTCTCGCTCCGGGTCTCGGTGTACTTGACCGGCTTGCCGAGCCGCCGTCCGACGGCGAAGGCGATCATCTCCTCCGGCGTCTGCTGCAGCTTGCCGCCGAACCCGCCGCCGACGTCGGGCGCGATGACCCGGATCTTCGACTCGGGGACGCCGGTCGTCGCGGCCAGCGCGAACCGGAGGATGTGCGGGATCTGGGTGGCCGACCAGATGGTGACCTGCTCGCCGGTGGGGTCCACGACGACCGAGCGCGGCTCCATGAACGCCGGGATGAGCCGCTGCTGGCGGTACTCGCGCTCGATCACGACGCCGTCGACGCGGGCCTTCTCGATGGCCGCGTCCACGTTGCCGCCGGTGCCGGCCTCCTCGGAGTCGAAGCGCCAGAACGCCGACTTGTTGGTGCCGAGGTCGGGGTGGGCGAGCACCTCGTCCTTGATGGCGTTCTTGAGCCCGACGACCGCGGGCAGCTCCTCGTAGTCGACGTCGACGAGCTCGGCGGCGTCGCGCGCCTCGGCGGCGGTCCGCGCGACGACGACGGCGACGATCTCGCCGGCGAAGGCGACCCGGTCGCTCGGCATCGGCAGGTGCGGGGGCGTGACCTGCTCGGGGGTGATGGGCCAGGCGTTGATGCACGCGCCCTGCGTCTCGCCGAGGTCGGCGCCGGTGAGGACGGCGACGACGTTGGTCGCCGCGGCCGCCTCGGCGGTGTCGATGCCGTTGATCCTGGCGTGCGCGAAGGGGCTGCGGACCATCGCGAGGTGCAGCATCCCGGGGAGGGTGATGTTGTCGGTCCACCGGGTGCGCCCGGTGATGAGGCGCTGGTCCTCCTTGCGCCGGCGGTCGCGGCCGATCTCCTTCTGGGCCTCGGGGGCGTCCTGGACGGCGGTCACGAGCCCGCCCCCTCGGTCTGGCCCTGGGCCGCGGCGTGCTGCACGGCCTTGACGATGTTGTGGTAGCCGGTGCAGCGGCAGAGGTTGCCCTCGAGGCCGAGCCGGATCTCCTCCTCGGACGGGTCCGGGTTCTCGGCGAGCAGCGCCGTCGTCTGCATGATCATCCCCGGGGTGCAGAAGCCGCACTGGAGGCCGTGACACTCCCGGAAGGCCTCCTGCACCGGGTGCAGGTCACCGCCGTCGTACGTCCCGGCGAGACCCTCGATCGTGGTGACCTCGGACCCGTCGGCCTGCACGGCGAGCACGTTGCACGACTTCACGCTGGTGCCGTCGAGGTGCACGGTGCACGCGCCGCAGTTGCTGGTGTCGCACCCGATGACGGTGCCGGTCTTGCCGAGCTTCTCCCGCAGGTACTGCACGAGCAGCATCCGCGGTTCGACGTCGTCGGCCACCTTGGCGCCGTCGACGGTGAGGTTGATCCGGGTCATGTCTCTCCCTTGCAACGAAGACGTTGCGCGCAGGTGCGCGTGACCCACGTCACGCTAGGCCGGGAGGGTTGGCGGGGGGTTGGTGAGCCGCCGGCCACGTTTGCGGATCCGGCCGCCGGAGACAGTCGGCCCATGAGCTACTTCCTCGTCGCGTCGTGGGTCGTCGTCGCCGTGCTCGCCGGGATCGCCCTCGTCGGGTCTCGCCGCTGGCACCGCAACGTCACCGCCTGGGTCCGTCCCGGACGCACCGAGCCCGCTCCGGAGGGCCACACCCTGCTCAACCTGCGGAACTGGGCCGTGCTGCTCGTCGCGGGCGGGTTCCTGCTGGTCCTCACGCTGGACCACGTGCGACTGAGCGAGGAGGAGCTGGAGGCGGCGACCGACCTCGGCGCCGACCTCGCCTCCGGCCCGGGGATCACGGCGGACCGGATCGCCGCCGAGACCTCGGTCCTGCTGGGCCGCGACCTGGAGGTCGGCGAGGTGAGCGACGAGGTAGACCCGGAGGGTGACGACGGGAGCACCTGGTACGAGGTCCGCCCGGCGCGCGGGTCCGACGCCGACGACCTCCGCGAGCCGGTCGTGTGCGTGCAGCTCTACTCCGAGTCGGCGGTCGCGAACGTCGGCCCCTGCACCGACTGACCCTGCACCGATCGACCCTGGCGCCCGGTCGGCCGTCCGTCAGTCGGCGGCGGCCAGCCGCGCCTTGAGCAGCGGCTTGGCCGGGTGGGCGCGCTCCCCCAGGACGGCGAGGCAGTGCTCGACCACGGCGGTGTCGTACGGCGACCGCTCGGCGTAGGTGAGCACGGCGTCCGGGTCGGGCTCGGCCAGCAGCGCCTCCCGGACCGCGACGGCGACGTACTCCCCCAGCTCGGCGAGCGCGGGCGAGTTGGTGCCGGGCAGGAGGTCGCCGCCGTAGCACTCGACGGCCGCGGCGACCCGGCCGCGGCGCAACAGGCCGAGCACGTGGTCGACGTCGGTGTCGATCGGCATCAGCAGCTTGTAGGGGCGGGAGGAGAGCTGGCCGCCGAGCGCGGCGCGCAGGTGGGACACCTCGGCCTTGAGGGTGGAGAACGTGACCGCCTGGTCGCCGTAGACGAGGGCGTGGAGCTGCTCGAGGCTGAGCCCGCCGGGGTGCAGCGCGAGCAGGGCGAGCACCTCGGTCTGCCGGCGGTTGAGCAGCAGCCGCTGGCCGTCGAGCCGCACCTCCGCGGTGCCGAGGAGGGTGAGCACGAGGCCCGGGTCGCCGGTGTCGTCGAGCGCGCGGGCCGAGGGGTGGTGGCTGGAGTGCGGTAGCGCGGTCTCGATGAGCCGGGCCATCACCCGCGCGGTCGCCAGCCCGATCGGGTGGGTGCGGTCCCACGTCGTCGAGAGGTCGAGGACGCCGAGCTGCCGGCCGCTGACGGGGTCGTGGACCGGGGCGGCCCAGCAGACCCAGTTGTGCACGATCGAGGCGTAGTGCTCGGCGCTGAAGACCATGGACGGCGCGTCGGTGCGGTTGGCCAGGTCGAGGGCGTTGGTGCCGATCGACTCGTCGTCCCAGCGCCCGCCGGGCACGAAGTTGACCGCCTCGGCCTTGCGGCGCATCACCCGGCCGCCGTAGGTCCACAGGATGCGGGTGTCGGCGTCGGTGACCGCGAGCACGAGGTCGCCGTCCTGGGCGGTGCGGCGCAGCTCCTCCTCGACCCGCTCGACCGCGACCTGCAGCGGCGAGTCGCGCCAGATCGCGGCGGTCTCGGACTCGTCGGCCAGCGGCGCCGCCGTCAGCTCGCTGTCGATGGCGGCACCGGAGCGCGCCCAGCTGGAGAGGATCTCGGGCCGCACCAGCGGCGCCACCTGGTCGCCGTGCTCGACGAACGTCGTCCACGCGTGGTGGCACTCTCGCTTGCGGGCGTCCAGCTCCGACTGCATGCCGTGCACGGTACAACGCCCCGTGTGACCGGGGTCACGGTTCGTTCCGGACGTCCGCGGACGGGTCAGCCGTGGATGCGACCGTCCCGCTCCGCCAGCGGCAGTCCGCTGCCGCCCCACCGGCCGGCGATGAACTCCGCGGCGATGCTGATCGCGGTCTCCTCGGGGGTCCGGGCGCCGAGGTCGAGGCCGATCGGGCTGGACAGCCCGGCGAGCTCGTCGTCGGTCAGCCCGGCCTCGCGGAGCCGGGCCATCCGGTCGTCGTGGGTGCGCCGGGAGCCCATCGCGCCGACGTAGGCCACCTCGGGCAGCCGCAGCGCCACCTCGAGCAGCGGGACGTCGAACTTCGGGTCGTGGGTGAGCACGGTGACCACCGTCCGGCCGTCGACGGCGCCGGCCGCCTGCTCGGCCGCGAGGTAGCGGTGCGGCCAGTCGACGACGACGCGGTCGGCGTCCGGGAACCTGCTGGCGGTGGCGAACACCGGGCGCGCGTCGCAGACCGTGACGTCGTAGCCGAGGAAGGCGCCGACCCGTGCGACCGCGGCGGCGAAGTCGATCGCCCCGAACACGAGCAGTCGGGGCTTGGGCGCGAACGCCCACACGAACACCCGCATCCCCTCGCCACGGCGCTCGCCGTCGGGTCCGTAGGTGAGCGTCGCGTTCGCCCCCTGCGCCAGCAACCCCAGCGCGTCGTCGGTGACGGCGTCCGTGGCGCGGTCCGACCAGAGGCGGGACGGCGCCGTCGGGGGGACCACCTCCTCCGGGACCACCGCCTCCGGGCGGACGACGAGGCGGGTGCCGAGACGGGCGGGGTCGGGGTGCTCGATGACGGTGGCGAGGGCGACCGGACGGCCGGCCTCGACGTCGGCGGCGACGGCGGCGAGCTCGGGGAAGGTGTCGCGGGAGACCTGCTCGACCCAGACGTCGAGGATGCCGCCGCAGGTCAGGCCGACGGCGAAGGCGTCGTCGTCGGAGACGCCGTAGCGGTGCAGGACGGGCTCGCCGGAGGCGATCACCTCCTGCGCGAGGTCGTACACGGCGCCCTCGACGCAGCCGCCGCTGACCGAGCCGACGGCGGAGTCGTCGGGACCGACCAGCATCGAGGCGCCGGGCGGCCGCGGGGCCGATCGGAACGTCGCCACGACGGTGCCGACGCCGACGGTCTCGCCGGCCTCCCACCACCGCATCAGCTCCGGGAGCACGTCACGCACGGGCCACCACCTCCACCAGCTCCTCGTACGTCGCCAACGTGTGCCCGGCGACCAGCTCGTCGACGTGCGGCAGGACGGCCAGGATGCCCTGCTGCACCGGCTCGTAGCCGACCTTGCCGCGGTGCGGGTTGACCCACACGACCCGGTGCGCCACCGCGCGCAGGCGACGCGCCTGCTCGCCGAGGAGAGCGGCGTCGCCGCGCTCCCAGCCGTCGCTGAACACGACGACGACCGCGCCACGGGCCGTGCCGCGCCGCCCCCAGCGGTCCAGGAAGACCTTGAGCGTCTCCCCCAGCCGGGTGCCGCCGGACCAGTCGGGCACCGCCTCGCCGGCGGCCACCAGGGCGCGCTCGACGTCGCGGGTGCGCAGCGCCCGGGTGAGATGGGTGAGCCGGGTGCCGACGGTGAACGTCTCGACCCGCCCCCCGCGGACGGCGAGCGCCCGGGTGAGGGTGTGGGCGAGGCGGAGCAGCGCGTCGGCGTACCCGCTCATCGACCCGGAGACGTCGACGAGCAGGACGACGCGACGCGGGCGCACCCGGCGGTGCCGCCACTGGATCGGCGCCGGCTCCCCGTGCAGGCGCAGGCTCGCCCGGATCGTGCGGGCGGCGTCGACGTGCCCGCGGCGCCACGGCTCCTGCCGGACGGTGCGACGCAGGGGCGGCCGGGGGCGCAGCGTCGAGAAGAGCCCGGCCAGGCGGTGCTTCTCGGCGGCCGTCATCGTGGCGACGTCGCGGTGGCGCAGGGTCTCGAGGTCGCTGGCGAGCGCCCGGACGACGTCCTCGCGCTCCTCGCCGTCGCCGTCGCCGTCCTGCTCGTCGAGCGCGAGGTCGGCGACCGCGGGTTGCTCGCGCGGCGCCGCCGGCCGCTCGCGCGGGAGTCCGTCGCGGTGGTCGAAGAACGCCTCGAAGACCTGGTCGTAGCGCAGGAGGTCGTCGGGGGAGGAGCACAGCGTCGCCCGACCCGCGACGTAGGTCGCGCGTCGGTCCGCGAGCCCGACGGTCGCCGCAGCGGCGAGGAAGCCGGCGGCGCGGTCGTGGGTGACCGGGACGCCGGCGGCGCGCAGCGCCCCGGTGAAGGCGAGCAGCACCTCGTCGACCTCGTGGGTGGTCCCGGGCCCGGAGCCGGTGCTCATGCCCGGAGCATCTGGTCGAGGGCCTGCTTCACCCGCTCGCCGTCCTCGCGGTACTTCACCAGCGCGCCGAGGGTGCGCGACGCGGTCTCGAGGTCGAGCTCGGTCGTGCCGAGCTGGTGCAGCGCTCGGGCCCAGTCGAGGGTCTCGGCGACACCGGGCGGCTTCTCGAGGTCACCCCGGTCGCGCAGCCGCTGGACGACGCCGACGACCTGCCGGGCCAGGACCGCGGACACCTCCGGCGCCCGCGACCGCACGATCGCGACCTCGCGGGCCAGGGCGGGGTGGTCGATCCAGTGGTAGAGGCAGCGCCGCTTGGTGGCGTCGTGCAGCTCGCGGGTGCGGTTGGAGGTGAGGACGACGACCGGTGGCGTCACCGCCCGGATCGTCCCGAGCTCGGGGATGCTCACCTGGTAGGTCGAGAGCACCTCGAGCAGGAACGCCTCGAACTCGTCGTCGGCGCGGTCGACCTCGTCGACCAGCAGCACCGCCGGGCTCCGCAGCGCCGTCAGCACCGGCCGGGCGAGCAGGAACCGCTCGTCGTACAGGGACTTCTCGGCCTCGGCCAGGCCGTCGCCGCCGTCCGCGCCGGCACCGCCGCGACCGACCGCCTCCAGCGCCCGCAGGTGCAGCACCTGCCGGGGGAAGTCCCAGTCGTAGAGCGCCTGGGTGACGTCGATGCCCTCGTAGCACTGCAGCCGCACCAGCGGGACGTCGAGCGCCTCGGCCAGCGCCTCCGCCAGCGCGGTCTTGCCCGTGCCGGGCTCGCCCTCGAGGAGCAGCGGCCGTTGCATCGCGAGCGCGAGGTAGGCGACCGTGGCCAGGTCGTCGTCGCACAGGTACCCGGTCGCCGCGAGTCGTTCGGCGGTCTCCGCGGTCGACGTCGGCATCACCTCGCCAGGCTAGTCACCGCCCTGTTGGCGGGAGGTTGGGCGCGGGCACGCCCCGGGCGGGGAACGGGCGCTCAGCCCCCGGGGACGGCGGGCGGGGTGTCGACGTCGAGGCCGCGGGCGAGGTCGCCGCACTCCACGAGCGTCACGTCGTGGGCGGCGAGGTAGGCCTTGGCGCCCGCGTCCCCGGCGGCGACCGCGGCGACGCCGGCCCAGTGCTCGCGGCCGAGCACGACGGGGTGACCCGGCACGCCGCCGTAGGCCGCCCGGGCGAGGGTGCTCGGACCGGCGCCGGTCGCGACGCGGCGGACCACGTCGGCGGTCACGTCGGGCAGGTCGACGAGGTGGACCACGACGGCGTCGCCCGCGTCACCGCCGAGGGAGGCCAGTCCGGCGCGCAGGGACGCCGCCATGCCGGTCGCCCAGTCCTCGGCGACCACCACGGGCACGCCGGCGGGCACCAGGCGGCCGGCCTCGGCGGCGGCCGCGCCGAGCACCACCGTGACGCGGTGGCAGCCGCCGTCGCGCAGCACCCCGAGCGACCGCACCAGCCACGACGTGCCGTCGGCGTCGCGCACCAGGGCCTTGGGCCGGCCCATCCGGGAGCCGGCTCCGGCGGCGAGCAGCAGTCCGGCGGTCACCGCTCAGCCCGGGAAGGCCTCGGCGTACACGGCGGCCAGGCCCTCCGTGTACGGGGCGGTGAAGCCGCACAGGGTGACCCGGTCGTCGGTGGCCGAGACGAGGTAGCGGCCGCCCTCCTCGAACGTGACGCCGGCCAGCAGGGCCGCCATGTCGTCACTGGGCGCGGTGACGGTGACCAGGTCGGTCTCCTCGCCGGTGTAGTACCTGGTCGGCTCGAGGGTGACCTTGTCGCCGCTGATCGCGGTGACGGTGCCGTCGAAGGCGAGCGACTGGGCGGCCACGACCTGCGGCGACTCCTCGGGCGGCAGGCAGCGCCCGCTCGCGCCGGCGGTGTCGACGCCCAGCCGGGTGACGCTCTGGGCGGCCTCGGACGTCGGCGCGCTCGACGCCGGCTCGCCGGCGACCGGGGGCGTCTCGTCGTCGCCCCCCACCGTCGCGTAGAGGATGCCGCCGCCGATGAGGACGGCGGCCGCGGCGGCGACCAGCCAGGTCAGGCGGCTGCGGTGGCGGGTGCCGTCGGTGCGTGACTCGTCGGTGTGCACGTCGGTCATGGTGTCCTCCAGGAGTCGGGCCACCCGGGACGGGTCGGCCGGTGGCAGGGAGGCGGCCGGGTCGTGCGCGGCGAGCAGGGCGCGCAGTTCGTCGTCCCGGTCGTCCCGGCCGACGTGGTCGTGGTGCTCGTTCACGGCTTCCTCCCCTCCGTCGGCCCCTCATGTCCGGCACCGACCCCGATCTTTCGCAGCTCCTCGCGCAGCCTGCCGCGGGCGCGGTGCAGCCGGATGCTCGCGGCGTTCGGCGTCACGTCGAGCACCACCGCGATCTCCGACGGCGTGAGCTGCTCCCAGGCCCACAGCCGCAGCAGCTCGGCGTCGGACGCCGGGAGCGCGGCCAGGGCCTCGCCGACGGCCTCGTCGGCCGGGCCGGACGGCGCGGTGGCGGCGGCCGGCGGGTCGACGACGGCGATCCGGCCGGCCACCCGACGCTGGCGTCGGGCCCCGCGCTCGGCGTTGGCCAGGCAGCGGCGGGCGACGCCGTAGGCCCAGGGCAGGGCGTCGTCCGGCACCTCGTCGATCCGCCGCCAGCACACCAGCAGCGTGTCGGCGAGGACGTCGTCGGCGGTCGCGGCGTCGGTCCGGCGGGCGAGGTAGCGCCGCAGCGGCTCGACGATCTCGGCCGCGACGTCCTCGAGCCGTTCGCGGCGTCCCTCCGAAGTCACCCCGCCACCGTGTCACACGCCCGGGTTTCGACCCTCCGGCGACGGGATACCTTCCGGACGTCCCCCCGTCCTTGAGTAGGAGTCATCGTGGCGCGCTTCCCCTCCGTGGGCGAGGAGTTCGGCGGATACCGGATCACCCGCCAGCTCGGCCGGGGTGGCATGGGCGTCGTGTTCGCCGCCGAGCAGCGCGGCCTGGGCCGCACGGTCGCCCTCAAGGTCCTCTCCCCCGAGTTCGCGGAGCAGCCCGACTACCGGGCCCGGTTCGCGCGCGAGGCGACCGTGCTGGCCCGCCTCGACTCCCCCCACGTCATCGCGATCTTCGACCACGGCGAGCAGGACGGCTGCCTCTACATCGCCACCCAGTACGTCGGCGGCGGCGACCTGAGCGACGCGATCCGCCGCTACGGACCGGTGCCCGCCGTCGAGGCCGCGACGATCGCCGAGCAGATGGCCTGGGCGCTGCGCGACTCGCACGCGGCCGGCGTCGTCCACCGCGACCTCAAGCCCAGCAACGTGCTGCTCCGCGACGCGGGCTCGGAGACCTACGCCTACCTGTGCGACTTCGGCATCGCCCAGGACCGCACCCCCGGCAACACCGTCACCGGCGCGGTCGCCGGCACCTTCGCGTACCTGGCCCCGGAGCGGCTGCGCGGCGAGCCCGCGACCGCCGCCGCCGACATCTACGCCCTCGGCTGCGTCCTCTGGACGATGGCCGTCGGGTCCGCGCCGTACGCCGGCAGCGACGTCGAGATCGGGATGAGCCACCTCAACGCGCCGGTCCCGCGGCTGGTCGACGACTCGCCCGTCGCCAGAGCCGTCAACGACGTCCTGCAGCGGGCGCTCGCCAAGGAGCCGGGCCGCCGCTACCCCGACGCCGGCGCGATGCGCGCCGACCTGCGCGAGCTCGCGCAGGTCGCCCGGGTGCCGCACCCGCCGCTGCGCCCGTTCCCAACCGCGGCCCCGTCCTGGCCGCCGGCACCGCCTCCGGCCCTGGCGAAGCCGAGCCACCCCGGCCCGCCGAGCCACCCCGGCCAGCCCGGCCAGCCCGGCCGGCCCAGCCAGTCGTCGGCGCCGGGTGCGCCGTGGGTGCCGCCACCGTCCTACGGCGGCCCGCCGGCTCCCCGCAGGCGCCGGACCGGCGTCGTCGTGGCCGCCGTGGTGGCGGCCGTCGTCGCGGTGGTCGGCGGCGTCGCCGTGGCCGTGATGGCCAACGACGGCGGCGGTGACCCGGTGGCCGACCCGACGGGGTCGACGTCGGTCACCTCGAGCGTCCCGACGGCCCCCTCGCCGACCACGACCGCTCCGACCACGCCGGCCTCCCCGACCACGACGGTCGACCCGCCGGAGCCGCCGCCCGAGCCGAAGAAGACCCCGACCCCGACGTACCCCGACGTGCCCGCCTCCTCCGGCGTGCAAATCGAGCTCGGGGCGGCGTCCCTGCGGGCCCCCTCCGGGTGGGGCACGATCGACAAGGGCATCGTGCAGGACGGCGTCGGGGCGCGCGACTACAGCGACACCGCGGGCTACTACTCCTCGGTCTTCATCCGGCGCAGCGAGCCGGTCATCCCGATCACGTCGCCGGAGCTGCTCGAGATCGCGGCCGAGGCCGCGGTGGAGAACCTCGACGAGGCCGACGACACCATCGAGCTGAAGTTCAGCGGCCTGATGCCGCGGGCCTGGCTCGACGGCGAGCGGGCGGTGCGCATCCGCGCGTCGTACTTCTCGACCAAGGACAACCTGTCGTTCACCGAGGAGACGTGGTTCGCGCAGCGCGGCACGTACCTCTACCGGGTGACCTTCCAGCACAGCCGGTCGGACTCGCAGGCCGCCCGGCGCGGCCAGATCGACCCGATGGTCGTCTCGTTCCGCTGGCGCTGACCGCGGCGCCGGCGTTCCGGTCCCCGGGCGTCGGCCCGCGCCGACCGGCTGACCCGGTCCCGCGCCGAAAAAGAACGCCGACCCGCCCCTTGTGGGGGGCGGGTCGACGGTGGTGCGGGTCAGGCAGCGGCGGGACTCAGAAGTCCATGCCGCCCATGCCGCCGGACGGGTCGCCGCCCATGGGCGCCGCCTTCTCCGGCTTGTCGGCCACGACGGCCTCGGTGGTGAGGAACAGCGCCGCGATGGAGGCGGCGTTCTGCAGCGCGGAGCGCGTCACCTTGGCGGGGTCGATGATGCCCTCGCCGATCATGTCGACGTACTCACCGGTCGCGGCGTTGAGGCCGTGGCCCGCGGTGAGGTTGGCGACCTTCTCCGCCACGACGCCGCCCTCGAGGCCGGCGTTGATGGCGATCTGCTTGAGCGGGGCCGAGGTCGCGACGCGGACGATGTTCGCGCCGGTGGCCTCGTCGCCGACCAGGTCGAGCTTGTCGAACGCCGTGGCCGCGGCCTGGACGAGCGCCACGCCACCGCCGGCGACGATGCCCTCCTCGACGGCCGCCTTCGCGTTGCGAACGGCGTCCTCGATGCGGTGCTTGCGCTCCTTGAGCTCGACCTCGGTGGCCGCGCCGACCTTGATGACCGCAACGCCGCCGGCCAGCTTGGCCAGGCGCTCCTGCAGCTTCTCGCGGTCGTAGTCGGAGTCGGACTTCTCGATCTCGGCGCGGATCTGGTTGACCCGGCCCTCGATCTGGCCCTGGTCGCCGGCACCCTCGACGATGGTGGTCTCGTCCTTGGTGATGACGACCTTGCGGGCCTGGCCGAGCAGCTCGACGCCGGCCGACTCGAGCTTGAGGCCGACCTCCTCGGAGATGACCTGGCCACCGGTGAGGATGGCGATGTCCTGCAGCATGGCCTTGCGGCGGTCACCGAAGCCGGGAGCCTTGACGGCGACCGACTTGAAGGTGCCACGGATCTTGTTCACGACCAGCGTGGACAGCGCCTCGCCGTCGACGTCCTCGGCGATGATCAGCAGCGGCTTGCCGGACTGCATGACCTTCTCGAGCAGCGGCAGCAGGTCCTTGACGTTGCTGACCTTGGAGTTCGCGATGAGGACGTAGGGGTCCTCCAGCACGGTCTCCATGCGCTCGGGGTCGGTGACGAAGTAGGCCGAGATGTAGCCCTTGTCGAAGCGCATGCCCTCGGTGAGCTCGAGGTCGATGCCGAAGGTGTTCGACTCCTCGACCGTGATCACGCCCTCCTTGCCGACCTTGTCCATCGCCTCGGCGATGGCGTCACCGACGGTGGTGTCGCCACCGGCGGAGATGGTGGCCGTGGCCGCGATCTGCTCGCGGGTCTCGACCTCCTTGGCCATGGCCTGCAGCTGCTCGGCGACCGCCACGACGGCGGCCTCGATGCCACGCTTGAGACCCATCGGGTTCGCGCCGGCGGCCACGTTGCGCAGGCCCTCGCGGACCATCGCCTGGGCCAGCACGGTGGCCGTCGTCGTGCCGTCACCGGCGACGTCGTCGGTCTTCTTCGCGACCTCCTTGACCAGCTCGGCGCCGATCTTCTCGTAGGGGTCCTCGAGCTCGATCTCCTTGGCGATGCTCACGCCGTCGTTGGTGATCGTGGGGGCACCCCACTTCTTCTCGAGCACGACGTTGCGGCCCTTGGGGCCGAGAGTGACCTTGACGGCGTCGGCGAGCGTGTTCATGCCACGCTCGAGACCGCGCCGGGCCTCCTCGTTGAAAGCAATCAGCTTGGGCATAACTCCTGGAGTTCCTTGCCTGTGGAGTTGGGGGTCCGGAGGTGGTGGGCTGCCCGCGACGGACGGCCTCCGCACGACCCGGCGAACCCTGCTCGCCGGCGCTGAAGACCTCAGCTGACACCGCTCCGGTTGTCACTCTCATAGTAAGAGTGCCAGCCTCATGTTTAGCACTCGCCCCCCGAGAGTGACAACCCAGCACCGGGCGGCGGTCGGTCCCGGCGCCGGCCGCGCCGTGCCCCTGCCGGGGCGCCACCCGCTCCCGCGAGACGGAGGTCAGCACCACCGGGGCGGGGTAGTCCCGGACGGTCGGCCCCATTTCCGGCGAGGAAGTGGGGCCGATCGTCCGGGACTACCCCCGCGGGGCGGGTCAGAGCCGCGCGGCGAGGGCGGCGGCGAGGGCGGTCGCGTTCGCCGGGAGGATCCTCAGGTAGAGGCCGGGCTCGGTGACCTCGACCTCGCTGACGACCGGGCGGCCGTCGAGGTGGAGCAGGTCGACGCGGGCGTAGAGGAGGTCGGCTCCCGTGCGCCCGGACGCCACGGCGACGGCGTCCACGGCGAGCCGGGCGGCCGCGTCCTCGAGGGGGACGGCGGTCGTGGTGCCGCCGTGGCGTTCGTGCACCCGGACGTCGTGGCCGCCGGTCACCTTCCTGGCCTGGGACACCGGCCGGCCGTCGAGGACGAAGACCGACTGCTCCCCCTCGCGGTGCACCGAGTCGACGAGGGGCTGGACCAGCCACGGGCCGCCGCTGCCGGGCACGGCGGGGCGCCAGGCGGCAGCGTCCACGACGACCTCGACGCCGACCCCGGACGCCCCGACCCGGGGCTTCACCACGGCGGTGCCGAACCCCCCGGCCGCGGCCCGGACGGCGTCCTCGTCGCCCGCGAGCACGCTCGGGACGACGGGCAGGTCGGTCTGCTCGGCGAGGTCGACGAGGTAGCTCTTGTCGGTGTTCCACCGGAACGCGGCCGCACCGTTGACCAGCGCCGGTCCGATCCCCTCGGCCCAGGTCAGGAACTCCGGCCGCCGGTCCTGGTAGTCCCAGGTGGACCGCACCGCGACGAGGCGGGCGCCGGCCCAGTCGACGGACGGGTCGTCCCACACGGCCCAGCGGCTGCTCACGCCCAGCTCGGCCAGCGCGGCGTCGAGCAGCTCGTGACCGGGCTCCCCGTCCGGGTAGCCGGAGCAGGTCACCAGCAGGACGTCGGTCACGCCGGCCAGCCTCTCACCCGGGCACGTGCGGCGCGTGGTGCCCGAACGGCACCCGGTCGTGCAGGCCGAGCGCGGTCAGCACCGACGGCAGCAGCGCGGCCGCGGTCCGCCGGTAGCCGAGTGCGCTCGGGTGGAACCGGTCGAGGCTGAACATCTCGTCGGGGTTGGTGATGAAGAACGGCCCCACGACCCTCGCCAGCGACACCGCGTGCGCCCCCGTGCGGACGGCGGCCGCGGCCTGCGCGGTCGCGAGCTGGCGCGAGGCGCGCGAGCCGAGTGCGCGCAGTGGCTGCGGCACCGGTCGCAGCGCGCCGAGGTCCGGGCAGGTGCCGACGACGACCTCGGCGCCGCGCTCGCGGAGCTCGCGGACGGCGTCCTCCAGGTGGCGCACCGACTCCGCGACGGGCACCCGGTGGGTGACGTCGTTGCCGCCGACGACGATGACGGCGACGTCGGGGCGGTAGCCGACCGGGAGCGCGGCGAGCTGTCCGGCGAGCATCGAGCTCTCCGAGCCGACCACGGCGACCGTGCGCAGCCGCACCGCGCGCTGGGTCCGCTTGGCCAGCCCCTTCGAGAGCCGACCGCCGAGGGTGTCCTTGCGGCGCTCGGCCCCGAGGCCGGCCGCGATCGAGTCGCCGACGAGGAGCAGGTCGAGCGGGTCGCCGTACGACGAGCGCCAGACCCGGTCCGCGTCGGGCGGGCTCTCCCCCAGCGGCTTGCCGATCAGCCGGCGGGCGGTCGCCGCCTGACGGGCGAGCAGCCCGCGGGCGCCGTACGCACCGCCGAGGACGCCGGCGGCGGCCGTGGCGGCCAGGAGGGTCAGGGGTCGGGATGCCATGCCCCCATCTCGCCCACAGGCCCCTGAACGGACGGTGTCGATTCCGGGGGTGCCCGCACGTCATCTCGGTGAAAGACTCACACCGACCCAGAAAGAGGACGCCATGACGACGACCTACGCCATCCTGCTGCCCGGCGACGAGAACGCCTGGGAGGCCCTCTCCTCCGACGAGCAGGCCGCCGTGTTCGCGAAGCACCACGCCTTCTCGGCCGCCCTCGAGGCCCGCGGTCACCGGATCACCGGCGGCGCCGAGCTCACCCACTCCCGCGGGACGCGGCAGGTGCGTCGCGTCGGGGGCGAGGTCGTCGTCACCGAGGGGCCGTACGCCGAGACCGTCGAGCAGCTCTCGGGCTTCTACCTCGTCGAGTCCGACGACCTCGACGACCTGGTCCAGGTGGCCGCGATGCTCGCCGAGGACGGCGACGGCGCCGTCGAGGTCCGCGCCTGCCAGCCGGGACCCGAGGCATGAGCAGCCACCGCGCCGCGCCCCGGCCCGGCTCCTCGACCGCGCACCACCGCAGGGCTGCCCGATGAGCCGGTTCCTGCTGCTCATGGCCGAGGCCGGCCACTTCGACGCGTGGGACGACGCCGACGACGCACTCCGCGACCGGGTCATCGCCGACTTCCAGGCCTTCGACCGGGCCGTCCGCGAGCGCGGCGCGGTGGTCGGCGGGGAGGCGTTGAGCCGGCCGGAGACCGCGCGCACCGTCCGGCCCGCCGGGTCGCGCACCGGGTCCGGCACCGAGTCCGGCACCGCGTCCGGCACCGCGTCCGGCACCGCGTCCGGCACCGAGTCCGGCACCGGGTCGCGCACCGGGTCCGGCACCGGGTCCGGCGACGCGTCCGGCACGGGTCGCCCGGTGACGGCCGGCCCGTTCGCCGAGACCGTCGAGCAGCTCGGCGGCTTCTACCTCATCGACGTCCCCGACCTCTCGGTCGCGGTCGAGCTCGCGACGCTGCTGCCCCGCGAGTACGCCGTCGAGGTGCGCGAGTGCGTCGACGTCCCCGACTTCTGACCGGAGGCCCGACCTGCCACCCGACGTGATCCTCGAGCGGCTGCTGCGCGAGGAGTGGGGCCGCCTCCTCGCCCTGCTCGTCGCGCAGTTCCGGCGCCTCGACCTGGCCGAGGACGCGCTCGGCGACGCCTTCGAGGCCGCGGCCCGGCGCTGGCCGGAGGACGGCGAACCGGCCAACCCCCGGGCCTGGCTGCTCGTCGCGGCCCGACGGCGGGTCCTCGACCGGCTGCGGGCCGAGGCCGTCGCGCACCGGTCCCTGCCCCTGCTGGCCGTCGAGACCGACCTGACCGAGGAGGCCAGGCGCGTGCTGGCCGACGGATCGGCGCCCGGCGAGGCGGGGGTGGTCGACGAGCGACTCCGCCTCGTGCTGCTCTGTGCCCACCCGACCCTGCCTGCGGAGCACGCCGCCGCGCTCACCCTGCGGCTGGTGCTCGGGGTCCCGACGGCCGACGTCGCCCGGTTGTTCCTGGTGCCGACCGCCACGATGGCCGCCCGGCTGACCCGGGCCCGCAAGCGGCTGGCGGGCGCGTCGTTCGCCGTCCCCACCGGCGAGGCGCTCCTGCGACGGGTCGCGGACGTCGCCGACATCGCCTACCTCGCGTTCACCGCCGGGTACGCGCCGGGGTCGGGCGCCGACGTCGTGCGCTCCGAGGAGGCCGGCGAGGCGCTCCGGCTGGTGCGGGTGCTGCGCGAGGTCGCCCCGGACGCGGCCCGACCCGACCTCGACGCCCTGCTCGCCCTCATGCTCCTGCAGCACTCCCGGCGGGACGCGCGGGTGGCGGACGGCGCACTGGTGCTGCTGCCCGACCAGGACCGCAGCCGGTGGCGGCGCACCGAGATCGTCGAGGCGCTCGACCTGCTGACCCCGCTGGCCGCCGGGACCACGTCGACGCCGTACCTGCTGCAGGCCCTCATCGCCGCCGAGCACGCCATCGCCCCCACCGCGTCCGACACCGTCTGGTCGCGCATCACCCGCTGGTACGCCGAGCTCGAGGACCTCACCGGCTCCCCGGTCGTGCGGCTCAACCGGGCGGTCGCCGTCGCCGAGGCCGACGGTCCGGGGCCGGCGCTGGCCCTGCTCGACGGGCTCGACCTGCCGGGTCACCGACTCCCGGCGGTCCGGGCCGAGCTGCTGACCCGCGCGGGGCGCAGCGCCGAGGCGCGCACGGCCTACGACGCGGCCATCGGAGCGTGCGAGAACGCCGCCGAGCGCGACCACCTCGTCGGGCGTCGCGACCGGCTCGACGACGGCTGACCCTCGCGGTTACCGGGGCGTAACGCGCGGCCGCGGACGTCGTTGGGAGGTCGTGCACCTCGAAGACCGCGCGCCCCGCACCCTCGTCCGTCTCGGCGTCCTCGCCGCCGCCGGCGGGCTGGTCCTGCTCACCGCGGCGCCCGGGGCCGCCGCCGCTCCGGTCGCCCGGGCCTCGGCCACGGCGCTCACCGTGAGCCTCGCCGGCACCCCGGCCGGGTCGGAGACCTACGCGGTCACCCACGACGGCACCCGCGAGTCCTCGACCGGCACCAGAACCCCCGTGGTCACCGCGCTCGGCGGTCAGTCGTTCGCCTCCGGGAGCGTCCTGACCCAGGACGCGACCACCTCCGTCGTCGACGGCGCCGGCCGGTCCGCCGCGTGCGCCGGGCTCGCCGGCCGGGGCGCCGGCGTGGGGGCGGTCGGTGACGGCAGCTGCCTCACCCCCGGCGAGACCCTGACGATCGACGCCGGCACCCTCGACCTCAGCGGCCTGACCATCGTGCGCTCCGACCTCCTCCAGGGCCTCGACACCGAGCTGCAGGACGCCCTCGCCCCGCTCCTGGACGCCGCGCTGCCGGCCGCCCAGGACGGGCTCGCGACGGCGCTGACCTCGCTCGGCGACCTCGGCCTCACCCTCGACCTGGACGCCGTGCAGAGCTGGTGCAGGGGCACGAGCACCTCCGCCGACGGCGACTCCCGGCTCGCCGGCGCCGAGGTCGCGATCGCGGTCGCCGGGGAGCGGGTCGAGCTGCTGTCGCTGCCCGCCGACCCCGCGCCGAACACCAAGCTCGCGACCAACCTCGACGAGGTCGCGGCGACCCTCACCGCCGCGCTCACCACCCAGCTCGAGACCGGCTTCGACGGCGTCCTCGCGCCGGCCGGCGTCCTGCTCGACGAGCTCGAGTCGGCCCTCCAGGAGAACGTGCTCGCCGCCGTCGCCGAGCAGCTCGCACCGCTCGAGGACAACCTGCTCGACGCCACGCTGAACAAGCAGGTCCGGGCCGGCAGGGACAGCATCGAGGTGACCGCCCTGGACGTCGAGGTGCTGCCGGCCGCACGCCAGCTCGGCTTCGAGCCGCTGGCCGTCGAGGTCGGTCGTTCGACGTGCGGTCCGAGCGGCCGGGTCGTCGCCCCGCCGGTGGAGCAGACGCCGTCCGCCGAGCCGGAGGCCGAGCCCACGGTCCCGACGTCGATCCCGGCGGGCCTGGCCGGTGGTCCCACCGCCGCGCCGGCCGACGGTGGACCGGGCCACCGGGGCGCCGGTGCCGCCGTCGCCGCGCTCGCGGTGCTCGCGGGCGCCGCCGGCCTGGCGTCCTACCGCCGTGCCGTCCGCTAGCAGCAGCGGCCCGGGGCCGCGGCTGGACGGGATGCTCGCGGCGGCGACCACCACGCTGCTCGTGCTGTGCGTCGGCCTGGTGGCGTGGGGCGCGGTCGGTCCGGGCCCCGGGTCGTCGCCGGAGGACCGTCCGGTCGTCCCCGCCGCCGCGCCGCTGCGCCTGGTGGTGCCCTCGCTCGACATCGACGCCTCGGTCGTCCCGATCGGACTGACCGGGGACGCCGTCCTCGACCCGCCCGCGGACGCCACCACCGTCGGGTGGTGGGACGACAGCGCCCGCCCGGGCGCCGCCCGCGGCCAGGTCGTCATCACCGGCCACACCGTCCACACCGGTGGCGGCGCCCTCGACGAGGTGAGCACCACCTCGGGACTGCGCGGCCGTCGGATCGACGTCCGGACCCGCGCCGGCGTCCAGCACTACCGGGTCCTGCGGCGCGAGGTGCTCAGTCGTGAGGAGGTCGCCGCCGGCGCCCAGGGCCTCTTCGGCCAGGACCGCCGCGACGACCGCGGGGCCCGGCTGGTGCTGGTCACCTGCACCGACTGGAACGGCAGCTCCTACGAGAGCAACGTCGTCATCATCGCCGAGCCGGCCTGAGCCGGGGGCCTGCCTCTCGCGTGCAATTGCCGCGATTTGGCCAGCTTCTGCGCCACCGACCGAGCAGATCGCTGCAATTGCAAGCGTGGGGCCACCACCAAGACCGGCCCACCCACGCTCGGCGGGGGACAGTCAGCCCCCGGCGACGGCCGGGATGACCGAGACCTGCACGCCGTCGGGCGTGGCCGTGTCGAGGTTCTCGAGGAACCGGACGTCGTCGTTGCCCACGTAGACGTTGACGAAGCGGCGCAGCTTGCCGTCGTCGTCGAGGATCCTGGCCCGGATGCCGGGGTAGGTGGCGTCGAGGTCGCCGAGCACCTCGGCCAGGGTGGCGCCGGTGGCGCTCACCTCGGACGCGCCGGCGGTGTAGGTGCGCAGGATGGTCGGGACGCGGACGGAGACGCTCACGCTGGTTCTTCCTTCTCGGTTCTCAGGAGCTGGGGGGCGGGCTCAGGCGCCGAGGCCGGTGGCCCGGAAGGCATCGTAGGACGGCTCGATGGTGGCGGCCGCGGAGACGATCCCGGAGACGGCGTCGAGGGTCTTCAGCCCGTGGCCGGTGTTGATCACCACGGTCTCGAGCGTCGGGTCGAGCTGGCCGGTCTCCACGAGCTTGCGGGTCACCGCGACGGTGGTGCCGCCGGCGGTCTCGGTGAAGATCCCCTCGGTGCGCGCGAGCAGGACGATGCCGGCGCGGACCTCGTCGTCGGAGACGTCCTCGACCGCGCCGCCGGACTCCCGGCAGATGTCGAGGACGTACACGCCGTCGGCCGGGTTGCCGATCGCCAGGCTCTTGGCGATGGTGTCGGGCTTCACCGGCCGGATGGCGTCGGTCTCGGCCTTGTAGGCGATCGAGACCGGCGAGCAGCCGGTGGCCTGGGCCCCGAAGACGCGGTACGGCTTGTCGTCGACGAGGCCGAGCGCGATCAGCTCCTGGAAGGCCTTGTGCACCTTCGTCAGCTGCGAGCCGGACGCGACCGGGATGACGATCTGGTCGGGCAGCCGCCAACCGAGCTGCTCGGCGATCTCGTAGCCCAGGGTCTTGGACCCCTCGGCGTAGAAGGGGCGCACGTTGACGTTGACGAACGCCCAGCCCTCCTCCTCGCCGGCGATCTCCGAGGCGAGCTTGTTGACGTCGTCGTAGTTGCCGTTCACGGCGACCAGCTGGTCGGTGAAAATCGCCGAGTTCACCTGCTTGGGCTGCTCGAGGTTGCTCGGGATGAACACCACCGTGCGGATGCCGGCCCGGGCGCCGGCCGCGGCGACGGCGTTCGCGAGGTTGCCGGTGCTCGGGCAGGCGAACGTCGTCGCGCCCAGCTCGCGGGCCGCGCTCAGCGCGCAGGCGACGACGCGGTCCTTGAAGGAGTTGGTGGGGTTGGTCGAGTCGTCCTTGACCCACAGGTTGTCGATGCCGAGCTCGGCGCCGAGGTTGGTGGCCTTGAGCAGCCGGGTGAAGCCGGGCTCGGTGTTCGGGCTCTGCTCGATGTCGGTCGGCACCGGCAGCAGCGCCTTGTAGCGCCAGATGTTGCGGGGCCCGGCCGCGATCTCCTCGCGGGTCACCGCGGGGAAGTCGTAGGCGATCTCGAGGGGGCCGAAGCACTCGGGGCACGCGTAGTGCGGGCCGAGCTCGACCTCGTGGCGACACTCGCGGCACACGAGGCTGCGGGCGTTCCCGAAGGCACCCTCGCGGACGGGGCCGGGTCCCGTGGCCGTCGCTGTGGGGGTGGCGGCGGGCTGGTCGATCGTGGGAGCGCTCATGAAGGTCCTCCTTCTCATCTTCCCCGGGGCGGATCTCGCGTCCGGGCGGATTTGGCACCGTTTCCACGATCCGTTCCGGGTCTGTCCGGAGGCGGAGGTTCGTGGCGGTTGCCGGGACTTCGCTGGGCCGTTCCCTCAGTCCCTCGTGATGAGCTGTCTCCGACTGTACGACGTGCCGTCTCACGATGCGTCACCGAGTCCCGAGATGTGGGATCGGCGGCGGTCGAGCAGGGCGGCACGCAGGGAGCCTGCGGGCGGCGCGGACCGACGCGTCGAGACCTCGGAGCGGCCTCGGCGGATCAGGCCCTCAGGGCGGCCGCGTCCTCGGTGAGCTGGCGCAGCAGCTCCAGCACCCCGGCGGGACCGGGGACGACGACGTCCGCGAGCCCGACGAGGGCGTTCTCCTCGTCGGAGGACGACGCGACCAGCAGGGTCGGCATGCCGTCGTCGCCGAGCTGACGCACGGCCTCGAAGGCCTCGAGGTCGCCGAGGTCGTCGCCGGCGAAGAAGAACCCGCCGGCCCCGAGCTCCTCGACCAGGGTGCGGACGGCGGTCCCCTTGTGCGAGCCCGGCGAACGGACCTCGATCACGCTGCGTCCGGGCTCGACGACCAGGTCGTGACGGGCGGCGAGCGCCTCGAGCTCGGGCAGCAACCGCGCGAAGGCCGCCTCGGCGTCCGGCAGCCGACGGGTGTGGACGGCGACCGCGAGGCCCTTGTCCTCGACGTAGGCCCCGCCGGCGTCGACCCGCCGCAGCGCGCGCGGCAGCTCGCCCTCGAAGCTGGCCAGGCCGTGCGGCGGTCGCGGGCCGATCACCCGCCGGTTGGTCGAGCTCCACCGCTCGTTGCCGTACTGGCCGAAGAGGTACAGGTCCTTGCCGGTGTCGCCCATCGCGTTGCCGACCGCCTCCAGCCCGCCGAGGTCGAGGGCCTGGCGCGCCGGGCGGCCGGTGATGACGGCGACCGCGAGCACCTGTGCGCCGAGGCCGACCAGGACCTCGCCGGCGTCGGGGTGGATGTGCGCCTCGGTGGGGTCGTCGACAATCGGCGCCAGGACGCCGTCGAAGTCGAGCCCGACGACGGTCTCAGCGGCGACGCGCACCAGGGCGGCGTACCGCTGCTCCCCCTGGCTCGAGGTGAACTCCACGCCCCTACCCCACCACACGTCGACCGGACGCGGAGGACTGGTCCGGAGCGGGCGCCCGCGTCAGAGCGGGCTGGTGAGGACGATCGTGAGCCGGTCGAGCCTCATCTGGCCGACGGCCGGTGCCGTGCGCTGGATGCCGAGGTCGAGGGCCAGCTGCTTGGCCGCGCGCTCGAGGCGCTCCGGGAAGAACACGGTGTTGCCGGAGACGGTGCCGTACCAGTTGTCGGTGCCGACGACCTTCCAGCCCGCGTCGGTGGCCTGGGTGCCGACGCTGCCGGCCAGGCCGGTGATGCCGGAGTTGTTGTAGACCTCCACGAAGAAGCTCGCGCGGTCGATGGGCTTCGGCTTCGGCTTCTGCTTGCCGGGCTTCCCGGTCGGCTCGACGCTGGGGGTCTGGCTGGGCGTGGACTGCACCGTGGTCGCGACGTCGCGCTCGTCGGGCTCGACGCCGCGGGTGACGAAGAAGGCGATCGCGGCCATGGCCACCGCGACGATGCTCAGGACGACGACCGGCGAGGGGAAGACCACGCCGCGCTGCGTGGGACGGCCGCTCATCCCTAGAGCTCGAACCCGAGTCGGCGGGCGGAGCGCTGGCGCTGCCGCTCGGAGCGCAGCCGGCGCAGCCGGCGGACCAGGAGCGGGTCGGCGGCGATGGCCTCGGGACGGTCGATGAGGGCGTTGAGGACCTGGTAGTAGCGGGTCGAGCTCATGTCGAACTTCTCGCGGACCGCGCTCTCCTTGGCCCCCGCGAACTTCCACCACTGTCGCTCGAACGCGAGGATCTCGCGGTCGCGGTCGCTGAGTGTCCCGGCGGCCTCCTGGCCGTTCGGGTCGCTAGCGTCGTCGTGCCGCTGGGCTTCCATCGCTCATCTCCCGCGAGGTCGTCGCATGTCTGTCGACGCCACTGTAGACGGCGAATCACACCTGTGTCATTCGCACCGCCGAACCGCGGCGTACGGACGTCCTAGGCTGGGGGGATGACCCACGACGGCACCGCCGACCGCCCGGTGCGCTGGGGCGTCCTGGCCACCGGCAAGATCGCCCGCAAGTTCGCCGCCGACCTCGCCCTCGTGCCGGACGCCGAGCTGGTGGCGGTCGGCTCGCGCTCGGCCGGCTCCGCGGAGTCCTTCGCCGCGGCGTACGGCGCCGCCGGCTGCCGCGCGCACGCGTCGTACGACGCGCTGGTCGCGGATCCCGACGTCGACGTCGTCTACGTCGCGAGCCCGCACGCGCTGCACCTCGAGCACGCGCGGCTGGCCTTCGAGGCCGGCAAGCACGTGCTCTGCGAGAAGCCGCTCGCCGTCACCGCGGCCGACGCCGAGGCGATCGTGGCGCTGGCCCGGGAGCACGACCGCTTCCTCATGGAGGCGATGTGGACGGCGTGCCACCCCGTCGTCCGTGCCGTGGCGGACGGGCTGCGCGAGGGCCGCTTCGGCACCCCGCGGCAGTGGCACGCCGAGCTCGGCTTCGTCGTCGACGTCGCCGCCCTCAGCCCCGACGACCGACTCCTCGACCCGGCCCTCGGCGCCGGCGCGATGCTCGACATGGGCGTCTACCCGCTCACGACGGCCCACCTGCTCTTCGGCGAGGCCGAGGCCCTCACCGCCGCCGCGACCGTCTCCGCGAGCGGCATCGACCTCGACATCGCGGTCGCGGGCCGCTACCCGGGTGGCGTCGTCGCGACCATGTCGGCGTCGATGACCTCGTGGTCCTCGCGGGCCGCCACGATCGCCACCGACCGGGGCCGGATCGACCTCGCCGACTTCCACCACCCGACGCGGGCCACGTTCACGCCGTTCGCCGAGGGCGGCGACAACGACCACACCGACCTCGGCGTCGCGGTCCCGATCGAGGGCGCCGAGGCCGTGATCGGCGTCGGCTACGGCAACGAGGCGGTCGAGGTCGGCCGCTGCCTGCGCGCCGGGCTGCGCGAGAGCCCGCTGGTCCCGCACGCGCAGACGCTCACGCTCATGCGGCAGATGGAGGACCTCCTCGCCCAGGTCGGCGTCACCTACCCCTGAGCGGCGCTACCCCGCCCGCAGGAACCGGACGACGGCCAGCACCCGCCGGTGCGCGGCGTCGTCGTCGGGGGTGAGACCGAGCTTGGCGAAGATCCGCTGCGTGTGCTTCTCGACCGCGCCGAGGGTCACGGTGAGCGCCTCGGCGACCGCGGCGTTCGACCGTCCCTCGGCCATCAGCGCCAGCACCTCGCGCTCGCGCGGCGTGAGCGCCTCGAGCGGGTCCTGGCGCCGCCCCATCAGCTGACGCACCACGAGCGGGTCGAGCACCGTGCCGCCGCGCGCCACCGTTGCCAGGCCGGCGAGGAACTCGTCGACGTCGCCGACCCGGTCCTTGAGCAGGTAGCCGGTGCCGCCCTGGTCGGGCGGGCCGGAGGCGAGCAGGTCGTCGGCGTAGGACACCTCGACGTACTGCGACAGCACCATGATCCGCGCGGCCGGCCAGCTGCGGCGCACCTCGACCGCGGCCCGCAGTCCCTCGTCGGTGTGCGACGGGGGCATCCGGACGTCGACGAGCGCGAGGTCCGGACGGTGCTCGAGCACCGCCGTCACGAACGCGGGGCCGTCACCGACCGCCGCGAGCACCTCGTGGCCCGCCTCGGCGAGCAGCAGCTGCAGGCCCTCGCGCAGCAGGACCGAGTCGTCGGCGAGCACGATCCTGAGGGGTCGCGGCCGGGACGGGGACGGCACCGGAGGGGAGGTCATGTCCGAGCATCATCCCCGGCCGGGAGCGCGGCCCTCAGCACGGTCGGGCCCCCGAGCGGCGACTCGACGTCCAGCGTGCCCTCGACACCGGCCAGCCGCTGCGCGAGACCCGCGAGGCCGGAGCCCTTCGCGACGTGCGCGCCGCCCGCGCCGTCGTCCTGGACGACGACCGCGACCCGGCCCTCGGCGTGGGTGACCGCGAGCGCGGCGCGCTGCGCGCCGCTGTGCTTGGCGATGTTGGTGAACGCCTCGGCGACCACGAAGTAGACGGTCGTCTCGACGTGCGGGGGCAGCCGCTCCGGGAGGTCGACGTGCGAGGCGACGGGGACGGTCGCGCGCTGGAGCAGCTCCTCCAGCGCGACCCGCAGCCCCCGGTCGACGAGCAGCGGCGGCGCGATCCCGCGGGAGAGCGCACGCAGCTCCCCCACCGTGTCGCGGGCCTGCTGCAGCGCGTCGTCGAGGATGGCGGCGGCCCGGTCGGGGTCCTGCTCGAGCTGCTTGCGGGCGCGGCCGAGGTCCATCGTCAGCCGCACCAGGCGCTGCTGCGGGCCGTCGTGGATGTCGCGCTCGAGCCGGCGCAGCGAGTCGGCCTCGGCCAGGCGGGCCGACGTACGGCTGTCGGCGACCAGGCGCACCTCCGACTGCAGCCGGGCCCGGCTCGACAGGAGGGTGTCGGCGACGCCGGCGTGCACCGCGGCACAGGCGCGCACGACCAGGGGCAGGGTGACCAGGGCGACCAGGCCGACGCCGAGCTGGAGCAGGCTCTCGTCGCGCCGGCCCTCGCCCCACCCGATCAGCTCCGCCAGCCCGGACGTGTCGCCCTCGGGCAGCCACTGCTGCCAGAACCAGTAGGTGAGGCCGTTCGCGACCGCGACCCACCAGCTCGCCGCGAGGCAGAACCCGACCAGTCCGGTGACGAAGCCGACCAGGCCCCAGATCACGTCGAGCCACGACTGCGGGTCGCGCAGCGGCGTCAGGAGCCGGCGCACGCTCCCGGAACCCGCCGGCGCGACCAGGTACGTCGGCAGCGGGGCCGGCCGACCCTGCAGGGTGCGTAGCTGGCCGCGCTGGACGTGGGCCAGGCCGCGCGACACCAGCACGGTGCCGACGAGCACCGCCAGCCCGACCCAGACGACGAGCAGGCCCAGCCCGGCGGCCAGCCCCACGACGCTCACGCAGAGGCCGACCGCCCCGAGCACCACCCCGGAGGTGAGGTACGCCGTGTCGCGCACCAGCCGGCGCACGACACCGGGGCGCGCGGGCACGCCCGGTCGCTCGGTCGGCTCCTCGTACCGGGGCGGTGTCGGGGGCTGGGTCATGGTCTGGCTCATGTCCTCATGCTCGTGCGGTCACGAGCCGTGCGCGATCCTGCCACCACCCGTAGCGGTGTCGGGCTGACCCGACACCACGTCCTAGGGTGCAAGGATGCCCGCCGACCTCGTCATCGTCGCCAACCGTCTGCCGGTCGACCGGGTCACCCAGCCCGACGGGACGCAGGGCTGGCGCCCGTCCCCGGGTGGCCTGGTCACCGCGATCGAGCCGGTGATGCGGGCCAACGACGGCACCTGGATCGGCTGGCCCGGCGGTCCGTCCGAGGACGCCGGCGAGGGCGACCTCGACCCGTTCGAGGCCGACGGCCTGCACCTGGTGCCGATCGGGCTCACCGCCGAGGAGATCGAGCGCTTCTACGAGGGCTTCTCCAACGCCACGATCTGGCCGATCTACCACGACCTGGTCGCCAAGCCGGAGTTCCACCGCGAGTGGTGGGACAGCTACGTCAAGGTCAACGAGAAGTACGCCGCCAAGGCGGCGTCGGTCGCCGCCGAGGGCGCGACCGTGTGGGTCCACGACTACCAGCTGCAGCTGGTGCCGCAGATGCTGCGTGAGCTGCGTCCCGACCTCCGCATCGGCTTCTACCTGCACATCCCGTTCCCGCCGGCCGAGCTGTTCCAGCAGCTGCCCTGGCGCCGTCAGCTCCTCGAGGGCCTGCTGGGCGCCGACCTGGTCGGGTTCCAGCTGCCCGGCGGCGCCGCGAACTTCGTCCGGCTCGTCCGGCAGCGCGTCGGCCACAAGACCCACCGCGAGCTCGTGTACCTGCCCGACGGCCGTACCGTGCGCGCCGCCGCCTTCCCCATCTCGATCGACGCGGCCGGCTTCGAGGCGCTGGCGCGCGACGAGGCCGTCGTCGCCCGCGCGGCCGATATCCGCGAGGCGCTCGGCAGCCCGCGCCGGCTCTTCCTCGGCATCGACCGCCTCGACTACACCAAGGGCATCTACGCCCGGCTGCGCGCGTACGCCGAGCTCATCGAGACCGGCGAGCTCGACGTCGAGGACGCCGTCTTCGTGCAGGTCGCGGTGCCCTCGCGCGAGCAGGTCGAGCAGTACCGCATCCTGCGCGACGACATCGACCGGCTCGTCGGGCGCATCAACGGCGACCTGGGGCGGATCGGTCGTCCGGCGATCAGCTACCTGCACAGCAGCTACCCGCGTGAGGAGATGGCCGCGCTCTACACGGCCGCCGACGTCATGGTCGTGACCCCCTACCGCGACGGCATGAACCTGGTCGCCAAGGAGTACGTCGCCTGCCGCACCGGCGACGACGGCGCCCTGGTGCTCTCGGAGTTCGCCGGCGCCGCCGACGAGCTGCGCCAGGCCTGGCTGGTGAACCCCTACGACATCAACGGCATGAAGGCGGCGCTGCTCGAGGCCTTCCGGGCCGACGACAAGGAGCTGACCCGGCGGATGAAGGCGATGCGCCGCACGATCAAGAAGCACGACGTCGCCGCGTGGGCCGACGCGTTCATGACCGAGCTGGCCGACGTCGAGCACAGCACCCACGCCAAGAGCGTGCGGGCCGTCGGGCGCTCGTGACGAGCCGCACGGCCTGGGACGACGTCGTCCTGATGTGCGACGACGCCGTCACCTCGGTCGAGGTGGACGAGGCCGGCGACGGGTTGGTCGACGTCGAGGGCGTGCTCGCCTTCACCGGTGACACCGCCGCGGGCCGTCTCGTCCGTCGTCCGGTGCTCGACCGCCTGCTCGACGCGGCCGCCGACCTGCCCGCCGACCTGCGACTCGCCCTCAACGAGGGCTACCGGCCGCCGGCGCTGCAGCGCCACTACTTCGAGCGGTACGCCGCCCGGCTCGCCGCCGAGCGACCCGCCGACGACGCCGCGACGATCCACCGGCTCGCGAGCCGCTTCATCTCCCCGCCCGCGGTCGCACCGCACACGGCCGGGGCCGCGGTCGACGTCCTGCTCACGACGCCCGGCGGCGAGGTCCTCGACGTCGGCTGCCCGCTCGACGCCAGCCCCGAGGAGAGCGGCGGGCGCTGCTACACCGACCACCCCGACGTCACCGGCGACGCCCTGCTCCTGCGGCGCGAGCTGGTGCGCGCGATGACCGGGGCGGGCCTGGTGAACTACCCCACCGAGTGGTGGCACTGGTCCTTCGGCGACCGCTACTGGGCCCAGGCCACCGGGGCCCCGCACGCGCTCTTCGGCGCGACCGGGTTCGATCTCCACGACGGCGGGTAGGAACCGCTCGTGCCCGAGCAGCCCCCACCCCCGCCGTCCGGCAGCTCCGACCCGACCCAGGTCCCGGGATCCGGGTCACCGTGGGGCAGCGCGCCGCCGCCGGACCTCGGCAAGCCCGCCGGTCCGCCGCCGCAGGGACCGCCCGCGGGTCCGCCCCAGGGCGCACCGCCCACGCAGGTCGGCGCGCCCGGCTACCCCGGCTACCCGCCGGCGGCCGCGCAACCGCCGTGGGCGTCGTACCCGTCCGGGCCGACGTACCCGTCCGGCCCGTCCGGCCCGTCCGGCCCGTCCGGCCCGGGCGGACCCTACGGTCCCTCGGGTCCCTGGCAGCCGGGTCCGCCCCGCGGTCCCCGCCGGCGCACCGGCCTCCTCGTGGTCGTCGGCGTCGTGCTCTTCGTGGTGCTGACCGCCGGCACGGCCCTCGGCGTCACCCTCCTCCGCGGCGACGACCAGGGCTCCGACGCCGGCGACGACCCGACCGGCTCCCCGACCGGCGGCACGTCGTCCTCGCCCGCCCCGACGGAGCCCACCGGGCCCACCGAGCCCACCGAGCCCACCGAGCCGACCACACCTGTGGAGCCCACCGAACCGGTCGAGCCCACCTCGCCGCCGGCGCCCACCTCCCCGCCGGCACCGACGGACCCCGTCGACCCGCCCGCGGGCGACCCCTTCAGCTACCGGGAGTACGCGCGCGACTGGGAGTTCCAGTTCCCCGGGAGCCCGAAGCTCGACGCGGCGTTCAAGAAGGGCTGGGACTACGACAGCTGCACCGGTGTCGAGAACGACGCCGCCCTGACCTCCCTGGGCTGCCGGCGCGCGTCCGAGTGGACCTACCGCGCCCTCGACGGCGACCTCGCGCTCTCCCACATCGTGCTGACCATGAAGGACGCCAAGGCGGCCGCGAAGGCCATCGACGACGAGCTCGTCGAGGAGATGTCGTGGAAGCTGGAGGACGACGCCTTCCTCACCGGCAAGCCCGGTGCCTGGCGGGCCAACAACATCAACGAGTTCATCGTCATCACCGTCGAGACGCACCAGCAGGGCGTGCCGGCCAAGAAGGCGGCCGACTACCTGCGCTACGCCAACGCCGACATCATCGGCGCCCTCGGGTTCCGGTTCTGACCGGGCCGGCCGTGAGGCGGGGTACCTTGCCCAGGTGGACCTCATCCCCAAGCCCGACCAGGTCGTCTCGGCGGCGGGCAACCTCGCGCACACGGTCCTGTACGGCGGGCTGGCCGACCTCCGGCCGATGCCGCGCACGCTGATCGACGACGGCACCCTGCGCGAGGTCTACCACTACCGGCCCGCGGCCAGGGTGCTCGAGCAGGGCGACCCCGTCCTGCTGGTGACCCCGCTGGCCGCCCCCGCGCTCTGCTACGACCTGCGCCGCGACTGCTCCCTGGTGGAGCACCTGGTGACCGAGGGCCGGCCGACCTACCTCGTCGAGTACGGCCAGGTGTCCTTCCGCGACCGCAACCTCGGCATGGAGCACTGGATCGAGGAGGTCGTCCCGGACGCCGTCCGGGCGACGTCCTCGCACGCCGGAGGGCGACCGGTCCACGTCGTCGGCTGGAGCCTCGGCGGACTGTTCACGCTGCTCGCCGCCGCGGCCGACCAGGACCTGCCGATCGCCTCCATCACCGTCCTGGGCTCGCCGGTCGACGTCAGCCAGGTCCCGCTCGTCGCACCGCTGCGGCCGCTCCTCGACGTCACCAACGGCCACGGCCTGGTCACCCGGGGCTACCGGCTCCTCGGCGGGGCGCCCACCCCGCTCGTGCGGTGGGCCTTCCAGCTGTCGTCGTTCCAGAAGCTCGTGACGAAGCCGATCGCGAAGGCCAGCCGCTACGACGACGCCGACTTCCTCGCCCAGATCCAGGCCGTCGACCGGTTCACGGCCGGGATGACCGCCTACCCCGGCCGCACGTTCGGACAGCTCTACCACCGCTTCGTCAAGGGCAACGCCCTCGTCGGGGGCGTCCTCGACGTCGGCGACCGGGAGGTCGCCCTCGCCGACGTCACGGTGCCCGTGCTCGTCCTCGCTGGCGCCAGCGACGGGATCGCGCCGGTCGGCGCGGTCAAGGCGGTCGTGCCCCTGCTGACCGGCTCCCCCGAGGTCCGGTTCGAGATCGTGCCCGGCGGCCACCTCGGGATGCTCACCGGCCGGGCCGCGCGCGGCACCACGTGGGCCGTCCTCGACGAGTGGCTCGGCCAGTGGGCCGGCTCCGGCGACGAGCCGGTGCCACCGACCACCGCAGGCCCCGACGCGCCCATCGGGACGGCGAAACGCCGCCGGCACGGCTCGGGGGGATCGCGCGCGCTCGCCCGATAGCGCCGTTCCGGGCACCGAGGGTTACCCCGGTTTCGGGGCGGCACCGGGACGCGGAGGGTGGAGGTGCACCGCCTCCCACCGGAAGGACCGACCCATGTACCGCATGCGCGCAGCCCTCGCCGCGCTCGCCCTCACCACGACCGGCGTCGTCGGCGTCAGCGCCGCCACGTCGCCCCCGGCGCACGCCGACGAGTGCTACTCCTGGAGCGGCAGCCTGGCCGAGGGAGCGAGCGGACCCGAGGTCGCCGAGCTGCAGACGCGCGTCGCCGGCTGGATCGGCAACGGCACCAACATGGCCATCGACGGCGAGTTCGGACCGCAGACCACCCAGGCGGTCAAGGGGTTCCAGTCCGCTCACGGCCTGGCCGCGGACGGCGTCGCGGGCCAGGCGACCTTCGAGGCGATCTACGAGCTGCAGAACGCCGACTGCTCCACCGCCCACTTCTCGTGGGCCGAGGTCAGCCAGAACTGCGGTGCCGGCGGGTTCGCGGGTGGCTCCGTCGACGAGGCCACGGTCAGGGAGAACCTGGAGCGCTCGATGTGGCGCGCCGAGGCCCTGCGGCAACGGCTCGGCAACCACCCGCTCACCGTCACCGACGGCTTCCGGTCGGCGTCCTGCGACGTCGCGGTCGGTGGTAGCGGCTCGGGTCAGCACACCTACGGCAACGCCCTCGACCTGGTCGGCCACGACTTCTGCAGCCTGGCGCAGACCGCCACCACCACCGGCTACGGCGGCATCCTCGGCCCGGGCTTCCCGGACCACGACGACCACGTGCACGTCGACCTGCGCTCCCCCTCCTACTGGGCCGCGCCGAGCTGCGGCGTCTGAGCAGCGACCGTCGAGGGAAACCTCCGTACCGACGCGGTGCTGCCCGGTGGAGGGTGGGAGCACCGGCACCCCCACGGAAGGACACCCTCATGCTCCGTCTCCGCACCCTCCTGGCCTCCCTGGCTCTCACGCTCTTCGGGGTCGTCGTCGTCACCGCGGCGACCACCGCGCCCGCCCACGCCGACGAGTGCTACTCCTGGACCAGGAACCTGTCCTCCGGCGCGAGCGGCGCCGACGTCGCCGAGCTCCAGGTCCGGGTCGCGGGGTGGGCCGGGTACGGCGTCAACATGGGCATCGACGGCAGCTACGGGCCCCAGACCGTCGCAGCGGTCCGCAACTTCCAGTCCGCCCACGGCCTGGGCGCCGACGGGGTCGCGGGGCCGGCGACGTACGCGAAGATCTACGCCCTCCAGGACGCCGACTGCACCCCGGCGCACTTCTCCTACGCCGAGGTCGACGGCGGCTGCGGGGCCGGCGGGTACAGCGGCGGCTCCGTCCCGGCGGCCCAGGTCAAGGAGAACCTCAAGCGCGCGATGTGGCGGGCCGAGGCCCTGCGGCAGCGGATGGGCAACGTGCCCCTGACCGTGACCTCCGGCTTCCGCTCGCAGGCCTGCGACCGCCAGGTCGGCGGCAGCGGCACCGGCCAGCACACCTACGGCAACGCGATCGACCTGGTCGGCGCCTCCTTCTGCTCGCTCGCACAGAACGCCCGCTCCACCGGGTTCGGCGGCATCTTCGGCCCCGGCTACCCCGGTCACGACGACCACGTGCACGTCGACATCCGGGCCGGACGCAGCTGGAGCGCACCGACCTGCGGCATCTGACCTCGATCCCGGCGCTGCCCCTCTAGTCTGCGGCGGGTGACCTCCGCGACCCCCGCCGCCTCCGCGTCGGCACCGCTGACCCGCTCGGTCCGGGTGGGTTACGGCATGGGGTCGGTGGCCACGGGCGCCTTCGGCACCGTGCCGGGCCTGATGCTGCTGCCCTACCTCACCGACACGCTCGGGGTGGCCGCCGTGCTCGCCGGTCTGGTCGTCGTCCTCCCGAAGGCGTGGGACGTCGTCCTCAACCCGGTCGCCGGCCGGATCAGCGACCGGACCGTCGATCCGCGCGGTGCGCGGCGGCCGTGGCTGCTCCGGGCCGGGATCGCGCTGGCGGCCGGGTTCGCGCTGCTCTTCGCCGGACCCGACATGGACTCCCGGCTCCTCGAGACGACCTGGGTGCTGGTGGTGTTCCTGGCGTGCGCCTCGGCCTACGCCTTCTTCCAGGTCCCGTTCGTCGCGATGCCGGCCGAGATCACCCACGACTACGCCGAGCGCACCCGTCTGATGACGTGGCGGGTCGCGATCCTCGCCTTCACCATCCTGCTGGCGGGCGCGACCGCCCCGGTCATCCGCGACGCCGTGGGCGGGCGCGACGGCTACCGGGTGATGGGGCTGGTGATGGCCGCGCTGATCCTCGTCGGCGTCGTCGGCGCCTACCGCGGGACCCGCCGGGCACCGATCGGCGCGGTCGACCCCGGACCGGGCACGCTGCGCGACCAGCTGAGGATCGTCGCCGGCGCCCGCGACTTCCGGCTGCTCCTGACGACGTTCGTGCTGCAGGCCCTCGCGACCGGCTGCATGCTGGCCGGCGTCGACTACCTCGCCGGCGACGTCCTGGGTCGCGACGGCTCCGCGACCGTCCTCTTCGTCTGCTTCGTGGGCCCCGCGCTGCTGCTGACCCCGGCCTGGTCGGCGATCGGCGCGCGCGTCGGCAAGCGGCGCGCCTACCTCGCCGCGTCGCTCGTGCTGGCGCTCGGCGCCGCCGTCGCCGCGACCGCGCAGGTCGCTCCTGCGGCAGCCGTCTTCGCGGCGGTCGCGCTGGTCGGGGTGGGGTACGCCGGCTGCCAGGTCTTCCCGCTCGCCATGCTCCCCGACGTGGCGGCCGCCGACGCGCACACCACCGGCGAGAACCGGACCGGCGTCTACACCGGGGTCTGGACCGCCGGCGAGACCCTCGGGCTGGCCCTGGGGCCCGGCCTGTTCGCGCTGGTGCTCGCCCTCGGCGACTACCGTTCCGGCACGACCGGCGACGTCGCCCAGCCCGACAGCGCCGTCACCGCGATCACGCTGGGCTTCTCGTTGCTGCCCGCGGTGCTCGTGGTGGCGAGCCTGTGGTGGCTGGCCCGCTACCGGCTCGACGAGGAGCTCGACCAGCAGACCGCCGACCGGCAGGAGCACGCATGACCACCGACCAGACCACCGGCCAGACCACCGGCCGGACCACCGGCCCGTCCGTCCCCGAGGACGCCGTCCTGGCCCGGCTCCGGACGCTCCAGGCCGCCGACCTGCCGGTGCACGGCGGGCGCACCCTCGCCTACGTCTACGACTCCGGTCTCGCCGACGTCGACCGCGTGGGTCGCGAGGCGGTGGCGGCGTTCGCGGGGTCCAACGGGCTCGACCCGACGGCGTTCCCGAGCCTGCTGGCGATGGAGAACGACCTGGTCGGCTTCGCCGCCGGCCTGCTCGACGCCCCCGACACCGTCGTCGGGACGATCACCTCCGGCGGCACCGAGTCGGTGCTGCTGGCCGTGCAGGGCGCCCGCGACGCGCGCCCGGACGTCGTGCGCCCGGCGATGGTGCTGCCGGACACCGCGCACGCGGCCTTCCACAAGGCGGCGCACTACTTCGGCGTCGAGGCCGTGCTCGTGCCGGTCGGCTCCGACTTCCGGGCCGACGTCGCCGCGACGGCACGGGCCCTGGACGACCTCGGCGAGCGCGCCGTGCTGGTGGTGGCCAGCGCGCCGTCGTACGCCCACGGCGTGGTCGACCCGGTCACCGAGCTCGCGTCCCTGGCGGCCGGGCGCGGGCTCCGGTGCCACGTCGACGCCTGCATCGGCGGCTGGGTGCTTCCCTACGCCGGCCGGCTCGGCCGCGACGTCGCGCCGTGGACCTTCGCGGTCGAGGGGGTCACGTCGATCTCGGTCGACCTCCACAAGTACGCCTACGCCCCGAAGGGCGCCTCCCTCCTGCTGCACCGCACCTCGGCGCTGCGCCGGGCACAGTACTTCGCGAGCGCTGCCTGGCCGGGGTACACGATGCTGAACTCCACGCTGCAGTCGACCCGGTCGGGCGGTCCCCTGGCCGGCGCCTGGGCGGTCGTCGAGTCGATCGGGGACGCCGGCTACGAGCGCCTCGCCGAGGAGGTCTTCGCGGCCGTGGACGCCATCGTGGCCGGCGTCGCCCCGATCCCCGGGCTGCGCCTGGTCGTCCCGCCCGACTCGACGCTGGTCGCCCTCGCCACCGACGAGACGCTCGACCCGTTCACGCTGTGCGACGAGATGGCCGACCGCGGTTGGTACGTGCAGCCCCAGATGTCCTACGCCGGCCACCCCGCGACGGTGCACCTGTCGGTCAGCGCGGCCACCCGGCCGCACGTGCCCGAGCTCCTGACCGCCATCGCCGGGGCGACCGCGGCGGCACGGGCCGCCGGACCGGTGGTCGTCGACGCCGGCGTCGCGGCGTTCGTCTCGGCCCTCGACCCGGCCGGGATCAGCGACGACGACTTCGACGGCCTGCTCGCCGCGGCCGGGTTGATCGGTGAGAGCGCCGACGGCGGGCTCGCGCTCCCGTCCCGGATGGCCGAGGTCAACGCGCTGCTCGACCTGGCCGCCCCGGCGCTGCGCGAGGCCGTGCTCGTCGCGTTCCTCGACCGCCTCCAGCGCCCGGCGCGGGTCCCCGAGCGCCGCTGAGGCTGCCGTCCGGGAGCCCACCACCCCTTCGGGACCGGCCGTCGCCGGTAGCGTCGGCGGCATGGGCGCACTGGCGGGACTCGTCGACCGTGGACTGATGGCCGCCGACTGGGCGGAGGCCCTCGCGCCGGTCGAGGACCGGATCGGGCAGCTCGGCACCTTCCTGCGCGAGGAGCTGGCCGCCGGGCGCCCCTACCTGCCGGCCGGCGACGCCGTGTTCCGGGCGTTCCGGGCACCCCTGGCCGACGTCCGCGTGCTCGTCGTCGGTCAGGACCCCTACCCCACGCCGGGCCACCCGATCGGGCTCAGCTTCGCCGTCGAGCACGACGTCTGGCCGCTGCCCCGCAGCCTGGTCAACATCTACACCGAGCTCCGGGCCGACCTGGACGTCGTCCCGCCGCGCCACGGCGACCTCACGGCGTGGTCCGACCAGGGCGTGATGCTGCTCAACCGGGTGCTGACCGTGCGGCCGGGCACGCCGGCGTCCCACCGCGGCCGGGGGTGGGAGGAGGTCACCGAGTGCGCCATCCGCGCGCTCGTGGCCCGGGCCGAGTCGGGCCCGCCGTTCGTGGCGATCCTCTGGGGTCGTGACGCCCAGTCGCTGAAGCCGGTGCTCGGAGCGACGCCGGTCGTCGAGTCGGCGCACCCCTCCCCGCTCTCGGCCTCGCGCGGCTTCTTCGGCTCGCGCCCGTTCAGCCGGACCAACGCGCTGCTCGCCGAGCGCGGGGCCGACCCGATCGACTGGTCGCTGGGCGTCCCGACGGAGGTCACGACGGAGTAGGGCGGCCGCGCGCACCGAACGCGGCCGGGCGACGCCGCTGTCAGGTGGTGGTGATCTCGTCGAGCTCGACCAGGTCGGCCTCGGTGGGCTCCCAGGCGAGGGTCGCGGCGTTGCGGCGCACCTGGTCGCCCGAGCTGACGCCGGCGATCACCGACGCGACGGCGGGCTGCGCGGCCAGCCCGGCGACGGCGACGTCGATCGGCTCGAGGTCGCGGGCGGCGGCGTAGGCCTCGACGGCCTCGATCCGGTCCCAGTCGGCGCTCTCCAGCCACGGCGCGGCGGCGGACGCGGCCCGCGAGCCGGACGGCGCGGCCTGGCCGCGCCGGTACTTCCCGGTGAGCAGCCCGTACTCGAGCGGGAAGAACGGCAGGATGCCGAGGCCGTACTGCTCGCAGGCCGGGGTCACCTCGTCCTCGACGGTCCGGTCGAGCAGCGAGTAGCGGTTCTGCACGCTGACGAAACGCTCCAGGCCGGCGCTGCGGGCGGTCCAGTCGGCGTCCGCGACCTGCCACGCGGCGAAGTTCGAGCAGCCGAGGTAGCCGATCGCACCCTCGCGGACCAGGTCGGTGAGCACCGACAGGGTCTCCTCGATCGGCGTGGTCTCGTCGGGCGTGTGCAGCTGGTAGAGGTCGATGTGGTCGGTGCGGAGCCGGCGCAGGCTCGCCTCGACCGCGCGGCGCACGTAGCGTCGCGAGGCCCGGACGCCGTGGTCCTCGCCGTGGGCCCCGCGCATGTCCATGCCGAACTTGGTGGCCAGCACGAAGTCGTCGCGGCGCCCGTCGAGCGCCTCGCCGAGCAGCTCCTCGCTGCGGCCCGGCGGGTCGCCGTAGATGTCGGCGGTGTCGAGGAGGGTGACCCCGACGTCGGTCGCGGCGTCCAGGATGCCGCGGACGCCGTCGAGGTCGACCCGGCGGCCGAAGGCGTTGCAGCCGAGGCCGACCGCGCTGACCATCAGTCCGGAGTCGCCGAGGGGTCGGTAGTCCATGTCCGTCATGGCTCCGACGCTACTCAGGGTCGATCACGCCGGCCCGGTCACACCCAGTAGGTGTCGTGCCGGACCATGAACTCGGCCCGCTGCTCCTCGCTCATCTCCTCGCCCCGCGCCAGCGTCTCGAAGTAGTCCTCCCGCGGCCCGCCCGGCGCGAACATGAGCAGCATCGTGGCGCGCCCGCCGCCCCGGAAGCCGTGCAGGCCGCCCTCGGGCACGTAGAGGAAGTCACCGGACCTGGCGGTCGTCCAGTCGTTGCCGTCGAAGAGCCGGACCTCACCCGAGAGCACGTAGAACTGCTCGGAGATCGAGCGGTGGAAGTGCGGGTCGGGCCCGCTCTCGGCCTCGCCGAAGCTCCACCGGTACAGGCCGAAGCGGCCTTCGGTGCGGTCGCCGGTGGCGAGGTACTCGCAGGTGCCGCCGGTGCGGTAGGTGACGTCCGCCGGCTCGCCCGCCCGCCGCATCCAGGCCGACACCTCGCCGTCGGTGCCGTGGTAGGTGTCGGGCGGGTAGTGGCGACCGTGGGGAAGCGACATGGGGACAGGGTGCCACCTCTGGCACGATGGGCCGGTGAAGATCCTGTCGATCCAGTCCTCGGTCGCCTACGGGCACGTCGGCAACTCCGCGGCGGTCTTCCCGCTCCAGCGGCTCGGCCACGAGGTGTGGCCGGTGCTGACGGTGCACTTCTCCAACCACACCGGGTACGGCGCCTGGCGCGGCCCGCTCCTCGACCCGGCCGACGTCCGGGAGGTCATCGCGGGCATCGAGGACCGCGGCGTGCTGGGCACCGCGGACGCCGTCCTGTCCGGCTACCAGGGCGACCCCGCCGTCGGGGCGGTGATCCTCGACGCCGTCGCGAAGGTCAAGCAGCTGAACCCCGCCGCCGTCTACTGCTGCGACCCCGTGATGGGCGACCGCGGCCGCGGGATGTTCGTCAGGCCCGGCATCCCGGAGTACATGCGCGACCAGGTCGTGCCCCGCGCCGACGTCGTCACCCCCAACCACTTCGAGCTCGACTTCCTCGCGGACCGCGAGACCGGCACCCTCGACGAGGTCCTGGCCGCCGTCGACGTCGTGCGCGCCACCGGCCCGCGCGACGTCCTGGTCACCTCGGTGCTGCACGGTGACTCCGAGCCCGACACCCTCGACGTCGTCGCCGTGTCGGACGACGGCGCCTGGGCCGTGACGACCCCGCTGCTGCCCATCGCCCCCAACGGCTGCGGCGACGTGACCGCCGCGCTCTACCTCGCCCACCTGCGCAGCACCGGCTCGCCGGCGCGGGCGCTCGAGCTCACGACGTCCGCGGTCTACGCCGTCCTGGAGGCCACGCTGGCCGCGGGCACCCGCGAGATCCAGCTGGTGGCCGCCCAGGACGCGATCGCCTCGACCGAGCCGCGCTTCGCGGCCCGCCGCCTGCGGTAGGTCGGGAGCCCGGTCGGTCCGCTGGGCTCGGCGAGGGGTGGAGCCGGTGACAGGAGTCGAACCCGCGACATCTTCTTTACAAGAGAAGCGCTCTACCAACTGAGCTACACCGGCGTGCGCAGGCATCCTACTGGCCCACGGGAGCCCGATCGCGCACGACCGGCAACCTCAAGGTAACTCGAAGTACAGTCGGTCCATGTCACTCACGATCGGCCAGCTCGCCGAGCGGTCGGGGGTCGCGCCGAGCGCGCTCCGCTTCTACGAGGAACGCGGCCTGATCGGCTCCGAGCGGACGACCGGCAACCAGCGCCGCTACGCCAAGTCGACCCTGCGCCGGGTCGCGTTCGTCCGGACGGCGCAGCGCGTCGGCCTCAGCCTCGAGGAGATCGGCGCCGCGCTGGCCGAGCTGCCGGAGGGCCGGACGCCGACCAAGTCGGACTGGCACCGGATCAGCCGCGCCTGGCGGCCCCGGCTCGACGAGCAGATCCGCCGGATCGAGCTGTTGCGCGACAAGCTCGACGCCTGCATCGGCTGCGGCTGCCTGAGCCTGCGCAGCTGCGCGCTCACCAACCCCGGCGACACCCTGCACGAGCAGGGGGCGGGCGCCGTCCTCCTCGAGCCGCGACCGGTCAGCCGCGGGTGATGCGCGGGCCGAGCGCGAACTCGGCGTCCGGGTTCGGGTAGCCGGTACGGGCGACGTCGTCGACCACGACCGAGAACTCGGACTCGGTCTGCCGGAAGCGCGCCACGGCGAGCCCGAGGCGCGCCCAGCGCGGGTCGCCGAGGCACGACGTCGGCACCGCCACCCGGTAGGCCCGGGTCGCGGGGGTGGTGCGCGCGACCGCGCCCTCGCACGTCTGCCGTCCCTCGCTGCGGTCGTCGATCCGCAGGCGACCACCAGCCGTGACCATCAGCTCGTAGGTGGTCCCCTTCGTCCGGACGACCCCGAAGACGCGGACCCGCGGGCCGATCGAGCGCATCTTCGCGACGATGACGAGCCTGCGCGGGCCGAGGTCGAAACGGACGCTGCGGATGTCGGTGTCCGACTCGCCCCGTGCGGGCGTGCCGGTGACGTCGCCCTCCTCGTCGAGGTCGATCCGGGTGACGTCGCGCACGGCGTCCACCTGGGTGTAGCCGTCGGCGATCGCCGGCACCGGCGACAACAGGACGGCGGCGCTGACGGCGGTCACGGCGGCTGCGCGGAGGGAGATCATGGGCGCACCGTAGACGATCGTGGGCCGCTACGGTGGCGTCATGGCGTTGCACATCGTGGCCAACCGCCCCGACCCGGCGCTGCTGACGCTGCCCTGGACCACTCCGCTCGAGGAGTGGACCGACGACCACGTGGTGCCGCTGCCGCGCGGGCTGAGCCGGCACGTCGTGCGGATCGTCCGGCTCGGCCAGCGCACGTACGCCGTCAAGGAGACCGTGCAGGAGATCGCGTTCCGGGAGTACCGGCTGCTGCGCGACCTCCAGCGGCTGGGCCTGCCGGCCGTCGTCCCGCAGGGCGTGGTCACCGGGCGCACGGACGCCTCGGGCGAGGACCTGCCGGCGGCCCTGCTCACCGAGCACCTGCGGTTCTCGCTCCCCTACCGGAGCCTGTTCTCCCACGGCCTGACCATCGACAACATCCCCTCCCTCGTCGACGCGATCGTCGTCCTGCTCGTCCGGCTGCACCTCGCCGGCTTCTACTGGGGCGACGTCTCGCTCAGCAACGTGCTGTTCCGGCGCGCGGCGGGCGGGTTCGCGGCGTACCTCGTCGACGCCGAGACCGGCGAGCTGCGCGAGACGCTGTCGGCCGGCATGCGTGAGTACGACGTCACCATCGCCACCGAGAACGTGTTCGCCGAGCTGCTCGACCTCCAGGCCAGCAACTCGCTGGGCACCGACGTCGGCGCCCACGCCATCATCGAGCTGCTGGCCGACCGCTACCACGCGCTGTGGGACGAGCTCACCGTCGTCGAGGAGTTCGGCACCGGCGAGATGTGGCGCATCGAGCAGCGCATCGAGCGGCTCAACGACCTCGGCTTCGACGTCGAGGAGCTCGACATCGTCACCGACCTCGACGGCGACGCGATCCGGATTCAGCCGAAGGTCGTCGAGCTCGGCCACCACTGCCGCGAGCTGCAGGGCCTCACCGGTCTCAACGTCGAGGACGCCCAGGCCCGGCGGCTGCTGAACGACCTGGCGTCCTACACCGCGGCCTACGACCTGGGGCGCGAGGACCGCGGCCTGGTCGCCAACCGCTGGCTGGTCGAGGTCTACGAGCCCATCATCCGGATGGTCCCGCCCGAGGCACGCGGCAAGCTTGAGCCGGCCGAGATCTTCCACGAGGTGCTCCAGCACCGCTGGTACCTCTCCGAGCGCGCCGGCGCCGAGGTCGACCTGTACGACTCCGCCCGTGACTACGTCGACACGATCCTGCGCCACAAGCCCGACGAGCTCGCGCTGCCGCTCGGTGGCGACGCCGACTGACGACGGCCCCGGAGAGCTCCGACGGGTCGGCTCAGCTGCGGGCCTGGTTGATCGCGTAGAGGCAGACCGACGCCGCGACGCCGGCGTTCAGCGACTCGAGCGTGGTCGCCATCGGGATCGAGACGAGGTGGTCGCAGGTCTCGGAGACCAGGCGCGAGAGTCCGCCACCCTCGGCGCCCACGACCACGACGAGCGGGCCGCGGGCCAGGTCGGCGTCGGCCACGAGGTCGGGCAGGGAGAGGTCGCCGTCGGCAGCCAGGCCGACGACCATGCAGCCCTCGTCCTGGAACGCCTTGAGCTGCCGCACCAGGTTGACGGTCTGCGCGACCGGGATCCGGGCGGCGGCACCGGCGCTCGTCTTCCACGCCGAGGCGGTCATGCCGGCGGCCCTGCGCTCGGGGATGACGACGCCGTGGGCACCGAACCCGGAGGCACTCCGGACGACGGCGCCCAGGTTGCGCGGGTCGGTGATCGAGTCGAGGACGACGATCAGCGGCTTCTCGCGGTTCTTGTCGGCGAGGTCGAGCAGGTCGTCGGGGTGGGCGTAGCTGTACGGCGGGATCCGCGCGGCGAGACCCTGGTGGATCGCGCCCGACGTGAGCCGGTCGAGCTCGCCCTTGCTGACCTCGAGCAGGCTGACGCCCTTGTCCTGGGCGAGCTTGAACGCCTCGCGCAACCGCCCGTCGCGCTCGGCGCCCTCGGCGACGTACACGGCGTTGACGGGGATGCCCTCGCGCAGCGCCTCGAGCACGGAGTTGCGCCCGGCCACCCACTCGGAGTCGCTGCCCTTGCGGCGCTGCCGGTTGCCGGACGACGAGCGCCCGCCCTGCCCGGCGCCGTCGCGCTTGGCCTGCGCCGCCTTGTGCGCCTTGTGGTAGGGCCGGTCGGTCGCCTTCGGCGTCGGGCCCTTGCCCTCGATGCCGCGCTTGACGCGCCCGCCCGAGCCGGCGGTCGGCTTCTTGCTCGACTTGCGGATCGAGCCCTTGCGCTGAGAGTTACCGGGCATCGCTGAGACTCCACTTCGGGCCGGCAGGGGTGTCCTCCACCACGATGCCGGCCGCCTTGATCTGGTCGCGGATGACGTCCGCGCGCGCGTAGTCCTTGTCGGCCCGGGCCTCGGCCCGCTGCTCGAGCAGCCCGGCGACGAGGGCGTCGACCACCGCGGTCAGGGCGGCGTCGTCGCTGGAGCCGGCGCCCCACGCGGGGTCGGCCGGGTCGAGGCCGAGGACGCCGAGCATGGCGCGCACGGCCGCGGCGTGCGGCGCGGGGTCCTCGGCGCGGTTGCCCTCGCGGACGGTGTCGAAGATGACGGCGACGGCGGCGGGGGTGCCGAGGTCGTCGTCCATCGCGGCGACGAACTCCGCGGGCACGGCGCCGACCTCGCCCGCACCGGCGCGGTCGAGGAACGTCTCGATGCGCCGGAAGCCGACCGCGGCCTCGTCGAGCGCCTCGAAGGAGAACTCGACGTGCGAGCGGTAGTGCGCGCTGACCATGTAGAAGCGCAGCTCGATCCCGCGCACCCGCTCGAGCACCTTGGGCACCAGCAGGCTGTTGCCGAGCGACTTGCTCATCTTCTCGCCGGCGGTGGTGATCCAGGCGTTGTGCATCCAGTACGACGCGAACGCGTGGCCGGCCGCGCGCGACTGGGCCTGCTCGTTCTCGTGGTGCGGGAAGCGCAGGTCGACGCCGCCGCCGTGGATGTCGAAGGCGGGCCCGAGGTACTTGCCCGCCATCGCCGAGCACTCGATGTGCCAGCCGGGACGGCCGGGGCCGTACGGCGAGGGCCAGGCCGCGGTCGCCGGCTCGGAGTCCTGCTTCCAGCCCTTCCACAGCGCGAAGTCGCGCGGGTCACGCTTGCCGCGCGGGTCGGCGTCGCCGGCCGGCTCCATGTCGTCGACCTTCTGCCCGGTGAGCTCGCCGTAGGCCGGCCAGGACCGGACGTCGAAGTAGACGTCGCCGGAGCCGTCCTCGGCGGCGTAGGCGTGCCCGTTCGCGATCAGCGTCTCAATCATCTGGAGCATCTCGGGCACGTGGCCGGTGGCGCCGGGCTCGTAGGTCGGCGCCAGCACGTTGATCGAGGCGAGCGCCCGGGTGAGCTCGGCGTGCATCGCGTAGGCGAGGTTGAACCACGGGCGGCCCTGCTCGGCCGACTTGGTGAGGATCTTGTCGTCGATGTCGGTGACGTTGCGGATGAAGGTGACGTCGTGCCCGGTGTGGGTCAGCCAGCGCCGCAGCACGTCGAAGTTCACCGCCGAGCGCACGTGGCCGACGTGCGGCTCGGACTGCACGGTGAGCCCGCAGACGTAGATGCCCGCCTTGCCCTCCTCCAGGGGGACGAAGTCGCGCACCTCGCGCGTCGCGGTGTCGTAGAGCCGGAAAGTCACTGCCCGAGTCTAGAGAACGCCGGGGCCGGGCGGCGCATCCGCGACTTCTGTGGCAGGAGTGACGAGTGTGACGTACCGTGCTGCGGTGACCTTCCCCCGCGTCCGGCCCCTCGTGCGACCCCTGGTCCGGCCCCTGGTCCGGCCGCTGGTCCGGATCGGCCTCGGCGCCGTCCTCACCTCCTGTTACGTTGCCGCGATGAGCCCCGGTACGGCGCAGGCGGCACCCGCCACGGCCCGTCAGATCGACTACGCCCAGTGGGACTCCACGGCCGAGCTGCGCGCCGGCAAGGTCTCCGGCGCCGCCGTCGCCCGCGGGCGGGTCACCCTCGCGGCCCCGACGGCCCGGCGCTCGGTCGCGGGCAGGCGCTACGACGCCGCGACCTGGGAGTCGCCGTGGGTCTCCCCCGGCTTCTCCTTCACCGAGCTGATCCCGTCCTGGTCGGCGGCCACGCCCGGCGACAGCTTCGTCGAGGTCCGGGTGCGCGGGCGCGACGCCGCCGGCCGGCTGTCCAGCTGGGACCTCCTCGGGCGCTGGGCCTCCTCCGACGTCCACCTCGAGCGAACCACGCAGAGCGGGCAGTCCGACGACCTCGCCGACGTCAACGTCGACACCTGGCGCGCGCCCGGCGGGCTCGGCTCCTGGCAGGTCCGGGTCGTGCTGGCCCGCCGCGCCGGCACGACGGCCACGCCGTCCTTCGACACCGTCGGCGCCGTCACCTCGCGGCTGCCGGCCGACGCCCCGGGCACGTCGCGTCCCGGTCCCGCGCGCGGCACGGTGCTCGACGTCCCGCTCTACTCGCAGATGACCCACACCGGCCACTTCCCCCAGTGGGGCGGCGGTGGCGAGGCCTGGTGCAGCCCGACGTCCACCTCGATGGTGCTGGGCTACTACGGCAAGCTGCCGCGGCCGCGGGCCTACTCCTGGGTCCCCGGCGGCCACACCGACCCGTGGGTCGACTTCGCCGCCCGGGCGACGTTCGACCACTCCTACGACGGCACCGGCAACTGGCCGTTCAACACCGCCTACGCCGCCCCGCGCGCGGGCAAGGCCTTCGTGACCCGGCTCCGCTCGCTGCGGGAGGCCGAGCGGTTCATCGCCGCCGGCATCCCGCTGGTGGCCTCGGTCTCCTTCGGCGCCGGCGAGCTCGACGGCGCCCCCATCTCCTCGACCGCCGGACACCTGCTCGTGATCGTCGGCTTCACCGCGAGCGGCGACGTCGTCGTCAACGACCCGGCCTCGACGACCCGGGCCGGCGTCCGTCGCACCTACGACCGCGCCCAGCTCGAGGACGCGTGGCTGACGAGGTCGGGCGGCCTGGTCTACGTGATCCGCGACTCCGCCCACCCGCTCCCGGCGGGCTCGCCCGGCAACTGGTGACGCGCGCGCCGGCAGCGGTCAGGTCGAGGTGAAGGCGATGTCGTGCCAGCCGGTGGCCCCGTCGGGCTTGACGTCGGCCGCCACGCCGGTCTGCTGCTGACCGGCCCGGTCGGTGGCACGCACGAAGACCGTGTGCTCGCCCGGCTCGACCTCGACGGCGAGCTTCCACTGCACCCAGGTGTCGACGTTCGGGACGCCGCCGAGGGTCGCGACCGCCCAGGGCCCGCCGTCGACCTGGACCTCGACCCTCTCGATCCCGGTGCCCGGGGCCCAGGCGGTGCCGGCGACGACGACCTGTCCGGAGGGCACCGTCGCGCCGTCCTGCGGGACCTCGATGCGCGACGCCGTCTTGGTGGGCCCGAGCTCGGCGAAGCCCTGCTCGGTCCAGTACGGCGCGATGTCCTCGAACCGGGTCACCTCGAGGTCGACGACCCACTTCGTGGCCGACACGTAGCCGTAGAGGCCGGGGACGACGGTGCGCACCGGGTAGCCGTGCTCGACGGTCAGCGGCTCGCCGTTCATCGCGACCGCGAGCATCGCGCCCCGCCCGTCGGTCATCGCCGCGAGCGGGGTGCCGCAGGTCCAGCCGTCCTCGGCGGTCTGCAGGACCGCGTCGGCCCCCTCGAGCGGGCCGGCGGCGGCCAGCAGGGGCTCGAGCAGGACGCCGCTGAACCAGGCGTTGCCGACCAGGTCGCCGCCGACCTCGTTCTGGACGCAGGCGAGGGTCATCCAGTCCTCGCGGAGACCGCGGTCGACCAGCTGGGCGAAGGTCAACTCGATCTCGGTGGTGACCATGCCGTGGATCCGCACGGTCCAGTCCTGGGCGCGCAGAACCGGCCGGACGACGGCGGTGTCGACGAGGAAGAACGAGCCGATCGGGGTCATCCACGCCGCCGCGCCGTCGACGTCGAGCCGGGCGTCGGCGGGGACGTCGGGTGCGGTCACCTCGCGGACCTTGGTGCGGCGCTCGGACTCGACCTCGCGCAGGTCGCGGCCGGCGACGCGCGCCATCACGAACGCGACCCCGGAGGCGACGGTCACGACGCCGGCGACCAGGAGGAACTCGCGGCGACGCCGGCGCCAGGCCGGGCCGTACACGTCCTGGTCGGGCAGGGCCTGCAGGCGCCGGAGCCGCTCGCCCATCAGCAGCATCGCGAGGGTCATCACCACGAAGCCGACGACCGTGGGCAGCAGCCACCACCGGCTCGCGCCGTTGGCCTCGAGCAGCGCGAAGCCACCCAGGGCCGCCAGGACGACGTACCCGACGGCGGGCAGCCACCGGGACCGCCGGGCGAGGCGCCCCAGGACGGCGAAGACGACCGCGCCGAGCAGCAGGATGCCCGGCGTCGTGAACGACGGCCCGGGGACGTCGCGGGCCCACGAGACGACGCCCGAGGGCAGCCAGCCGTGCACCAGCTCGGCGACCGCGCCGACCGGGTCGAGCCGCAGGTGCATCAGCTTCGCGACCAGGAATCCGGCGGCGAGCCCGGCGAAACCGGCCAGCAGGCCGGCGAAGGCCCAGGCGGCCGCGGACTTCTTCATGCGCGCATTGTTCCTCAGGCATGATCGGCGCGTGACATCGTCTGCCGCCGCCGGCCCGCCGTCCCTGCCGCGCACCGGGATCGGCGTCGACGTCCACCGGTACGCCGACGGAGTCCCGATGCACCTGGCCGGGCTCGCCTTCCCCGAGGAGCCCCAGGGCCTCGAGGGCCACTCGGACGCCGACGTCGCCGCCCACGCCGCGTGCGACGCCCTGTTCTCGGCGTCCGGCCTGGGCGACCTCGGGTCGAACTACGGCACCTCCGACCCCGCCTGGGCCGGCGCGTCCGGCGTCGCGCTGCTCGAGGAGACCGCCCGCCGCGTGCGGGCGGCCGGTTTCGCGATCGGCAACGTCGCCGTCCAGGTCGTGGCCGTCAAGCCCCGCCTCGGGGCCCGCCGCGCCGAGGCGGAGCGCGTGCTGTCCGCGGCCGTGGGCGCCCCGGTCGCGGTCGCCGCGACGACCACCGACGGGCTCGGCCTCACCGGCCGCGGCGAGGGCGCGGCCGCGATCGCCACCGCCCTCGTCGTCGCCCTCCCCCGCTGACCCGTCACCTATAGGTGACGGGTCGACCCGGGTCCGGCGCTGACCCGTCACCTATGGGTGACGGGTCGACCCGGGTCGGGCGCTGACCCGTCCCCTCTAGGTGACTGGTCGGTGGTTCAGGCGGCGACGGCGCGGCGCTGGCCGACCAGGACGACGCCCTCGACCACCTTGACCTCGTACGACGGCACCGAGACGTGGGCGTCGTCGAGGCAGCGTCCGCTGCGCAGGTCGAAGGCGTGGCGGTGCGTCGGCGAGGCGACGAACGGGACGCCGGAGCGCACCCCGACGATGCCGCGCGCGATCATCGAGGCGCGGGCGAACGGGTCGTGGTTGCCGAGGGCGTAGACGGCGTCGTCCTGCGTGCGGAAGATCGCGATGGACTGACCGTGGACCAGCGCTGCGACACCGCGCTCGACCTCGAGCTCGGCGATCCGGCAGACGGGCTGCCACTCCTCCCGAGAGGATGACCGGGGTGACATGTCGAGACCGTAGGTTCCGCGACGACACGGAGACGTTTCGCAGTGTTACGGCTGTGAAACGTCTCGACCGTCGCAGCCGATGACGCCGCGCACCGTGGGGCCCGGGCGGGACGGGTGGGCCGGGCGCCCCGTCGGGCTCTGAGAGACTCGCCAGGTGCCTGCCGCCGTCGTCGTCCTCGCCGCCGGGAGCGGGACCCGCGTCGGCGCCGAGGTCAACAAGGTCCTCCTTCCCCTGGCGGGCGTCCCGGTGCTCGCGCACTCGGTGCGGACGGCGCTGGGCCTCGAGGACGTCGTCCGGCTGGTCGTCGTCGTGCGGGCCGGTGAGCAGGCCGCGGTCGCCGACGCGTTGGCGGCGCACCTCGGCGACGCCGAGGTCCGGATGGTCGAGGGCGGGGAGACCCGTCACGACTCCGAGTGGGCCGCCCTGCAGGTGCTGCGGGACGACGTCGAGGCCGGCACGGTCGACGTGGTAGCGATCCACGACGGGGCCCGGCCGTTGGCGTCGTCCCGGCTGTTCGGCGCGGTCGTCGCGGCGGCCCGCACCCACGGTGGCGCGATCCCGGTGGTGATGGCGCCGACGTTGCTGGGCCCCGACGGCGCGGTCCGCGGGGTGGCGGGCGTGCAGACCCCCCAGGCCTTCCGCGCGCCGGCCCTGCTCGCCGCCTACGAACGGGCCGAGGCGGACGGGTTCCGCGGCACCGACACCGCGGCGTGCCTCCAGCACCACGCGGCCGACGTCCGGGTGGCCGCGGTCGCCAGCGGGCCGGTCAACCTCAAGGTGACCTGGCCGCACGACCTAGGCCTGGCCGAGCGGCTCCTGGCGCAGCGCCTCGAGGACCCGGACGTCGTCGTCTGAGGTCACCCGCATCGCGCCCGACGGCGCCTCGACCAGGACGACGTCCCCCCGTTCGCGCAGCAGCACGACGAGCTCGGTGAAGTCGGTCGTGGGCAGCGAGTCGAAGCTCGCGACGGCGGTCGGCGGCAGCACCACCGGCGAGCAGACGACCAGCAGGCCCTCGCGGTCGACGGTCGCGCCGACGACGCCGTCGGTGACCTGCTTGACGGTGTCGGTGACCGGGCGCACGCCGACCACGGCGACGTCGTCCGCGACCGAACGGGCGACGCAGGCGGCGATGAAGTCGGGCGGGGTGAGCGGGCAGAGGCTGTCGTGGAGAACGAGCGTCTCCCCGGAGTCGCGCACCGAGGCCCACGGGACGGACTGGTCGACGAGCGTCACGCCGGCCTCCCCGAGCGCCCACGCGGCCGCCGCGACGAGTGCCTCGCCGTGCACGAGGTGGTAGGGCAGCGAGCCGCGGTCGTCGTCGACGACGGTCCCGAGCGAGGGCGGCGGCTCGTCGTCGTACAGGTCGTCGTGGTCCACGGGCTCACCGTAGGGCCACGGCCGTCGGCTGCGGTCGGACGGTCTCGGGACGGCCGTGGCCGGCCCCGGCGCCCGTCACGAGACCCCACGAACGCGACCGGCCCCCGCACCGTGGGTGCGGGGGCCGGTCGACAGGGTGATCCAGGGACCTACGAGGCGAGGACCTCGTCGAGGATGGTCTCGGCCTTGTCCTCGTTGGTGTGCTCGGCGAGCGCGAGCTCGGAGACCAGGATCTGGCGAGCCTTCGCCAGCATCCGCTTCTCACCGGCGGACAGGCCGCGGTCGCGCTCACGACGCCAGAGGTCGCGGACGACCTCGGAGACCTTCATGACGTCGCCGCTGTGCAGCTTCTCGAGGTTGGCCTTGTAGCGACGCGACCAGTTGGTCGGCTCCTCGACGTGCTCGGCGCGCAGGACGTCGAACACACGGTCGAGGCCCTCCTTGTCGACGACGTCGCGGACACCCACCAGGTCGAGGTTGCACGCCGGGACGCGCACCACGAGGTCCTGCTGAGCGACGATCCGTAGTACGAGGTACTGCCGGTCCTCTCCCTTGATCTGCCGCATCTCGATGTCCTCGATGACAGCGGCCCCGTGATTGGGATAGACGACGGTTTCGCCGACGGTGAAAGTCATATGTGATGAACCCCTTTCTAGAACTCCATCCTACCACGACTCAGGAATCTCTCAGACAGCGTTTGTGCAGGTCAGAGGCCCTATCACCCGTATCTCACCCTTGACAGGCCCCGGTTTGTGTGATGGCGGCGGGTTCTCGGACGTGGGTGCGCACACCCGCCGGCCCCATGGCTGATACTGCTTCCCATGGCGAAGCAGCAGCGCTGGCGACGGGGCGGGACGACCGACGCGCAACCCCCGGGCGAGCCCGTGGAGGCCCAGCCGGCGACGGCTCGCACGACGTCGTCGGAGGACGACGACGGCGTGGTCGAGGCACGACCGAGGACCGGCGCGACGTCGGTCGGAAAGACCCCCGCCGAGCCCGCCGGGAGGGCGCCCACCGAGACGCCCGGCAAGGCGGCTGACCAGGCGCCCGGCAAGGCACCCGGCAAGGAACCGACCACTGCAGCCGAGCGGGCGGGGAGGCTGTCCAAACCCCGCGCCGCCGGCGGCTCCGGCCCCGACACGGACACAGACACCGGCACCACCGAGGCGACGGCACCCATCAGGACCGGGCCCGACGCGGAGCCGACGACGACGGCCACGCCTGCCCCCACCGCGGCGGCCACGGCGGACGCGGCCACGGCGGACGCGACAACGGCGGACGCGACACCCTCGGGCGCGGGGCGCCTGCGGCTGTCGATCCTCGACTCGGCGCCGGTCACGCTGCTGCTGGCCGCGCACCCGCGCCAGGCACTGCTCACGGCCTCCGCGATGGGCGCGGGCGCCCTCGCCGCCGGCCGGCCGGCCCGCGAGGCCGCCGTCGTCGCGGCGACCGTCCTGGTGGGCCAGACGATCCTCGGCTGGCACAACGACATCGTCGACCGCGACCGCGACGCGCGGCACCAGGTGGCGCGCAAGCCGGTGGCGGAGGGGCGCCTCGAGACGGGCAGCGTCTGGTACGCCATCGTGGTCGCCGTCCTGCTCGTCGTGCCGTTGTCGATCTCGACCGGCGTCACCGCCGGCACCTGCTACCTCCTCGCGCTCGCGATCGGCCTGCTCGGCAACGTCGTCCTGCGCAGGGGGAAGCTGTCGTGGGTCTCCTGGGCGGCGTCGTTCGCGCTGTACCCCGCCTACCTCGCGTACGGCGGCTGGGGCGGCAGCGCCGAGGGCGCGCCGCCCGAGGTCCCGATCGTGGTGCTCGCCGCCCTGCTCGGCGTCGGGGTGCACTTCGTGCGCTCGGTCTGGGGCCTGGTGCCCGACGACGCCGACGGGTGGTCGCACCTGCCGCTGGTCCTGGGGAGGCGGCTCGGCGCCACCCGGCTGCTCGTGCTCTCGGGCGTGTGGACGGCGGCCGTCGTCGCCCTCGTCGCGATCGTCGGCAGCAGCACCGGCCTGCGTCAGTAGGCGCCGTCGTGCCGGACCGCGTGGGTGTGCCAGCGCCAGTGCACGACACCTGCCCCCGCACCACTAGTCTGGTGGTGCTCCGCGTTCCGACCTCTCCGTGAAGGCCTGACCATGTCTCTCCGGCGCCATCCGTCCCGCCCGTTCGTCCTGCTCGCCGCGGGCGCGCTGCTCGCGGCGCCCGCCCTCTCGTCGTGCGGCTTCGACTACGCCACCGACCGGGTCAACATCATCAGCGGTGGCGTCAACGACCGCGACGGCCAGGTCGACGTGCTCGGCGCCGTCGTCGTCGCCGGCGAGGACGACCGGGGGCTGTTCGTCGCCGGCCTGGTCAACAACTCCACCGACGACGCCGACGCGTTCACCGGCATCTCGCCGGCCACCACCGAGGCCGGGGTCTCCCCGATCGAGGAGGTCGGCACGCCCGTCGAGATCCCCGCGGCGGGCCAGGTCAACCTCTACGACACCGGGGGCGTCGCGGTGCGGGGCACCTTCGTCGCCGGCGACTTCGTCGACGTCGCCCTCACCTTCGACAACGGCCAGGTCTCGACCCTGCAGGTCCCGGTCGTCACGCCGTGCCACCAGTACAGTCCCGAGAAGCTGCCCAACCTCGAGCTGCCGGTGGCGGCCGAGGAGGGCACCGAGTCGACCGAGGCCACCGACCGGTACTCCTGCGAGCCCATCCCGCAGGAGCCCGAGGCCGAGGGCGAGGAGTAGACATGAGCCACACCCTGGTCCTGCTGCGGCACGGCGAGAGCGACTGGAACGCCAAGAACCTCTTCACCGGCTGGGTCGACGTCGACCTGACCGAGAAGGGCCGGGGCGAGGCGGTCGCCGGCGGCCGGATGCTGGCCGAGGCCGGCCTCCTCCCCGACGTCGTCCACACCTCGCTGCTGCGCCGCGCGATCACCACCTCCGCGCTGGCCCTCGACGCGTGCGACCGGCACTGGATCCCCGTCCGTCGCTCGTGGCGGCTCAACGAGCGGCACTACGGCGCGCTGCAGGGCAAGGACAAGAAGCAGACCCTCGAGGAGTACGGCGAGGAGCAGTTCATGCTGTGGCGTCGCTCGTTCGACGTGCCGCCGCCGGCGCTGGCCGACGACGACGAGTTCTCGCAGGCCGGCCTGGCCCAGTACGCCGACCTCGGCGAGGACCTGCCGCGCACCGAGTGCCTCAAGGACGTCATCGAGCGGATGCTCCCCTACTGGGAGTCCTCCGTGGCCGCCGACCTCCGCACCGGTCAGACGGTGCTGGTCGCCGCCCACGGCAACAGCCTGCGCGGCATCGTCAAGCACCTCGACGGCATCAGCGACGACGACATCGCCGGGCTCAACATCCCGACCGGCATGCCGCTGCTCTACGAGCTCGACGACGACCTGAGGCCGGTCACCCCGGGTGGCCGCTACCTCGACCCCGACGCCGCGGCTGCGGCCGCCGCCGCCGTGGCCAACCAGGGTCGCTGACCTCGGACCACCCGCGAGACCACACCGCGGGACGCCGCCGCTGAGGCGGCCCGGTCCCGCGTCCGGTAGGAGCGCGCCTCCCTCGACCCCTGTGGGTCCGCGGGCAGTGCGGCGGCCCCGAACGCACTGAACCCCGCCGAGGCGGGGTTCAGCTCGTTCGTGGGGCCGGGTGCGTCAGGACGCCGCGCGCGGGCTCTCGCCGGTGACGACGAAGACGACGCGGTTGGCGACCGAGACCGCGTGGTCGGCGATCCGCTCGTAGTAGCGGCCCAGGAGGGCGATGTCGACGGCTGCCTCGACGCCGTCCTTCCAGTCGTCGGACAGCAGCTCGGCGAAGCTGGTGCGTCGCAGCTGGTCCATCTCCTCGTCGTCGCGGCCCAGGGCGATGGCGGCCTCGACGTCGCGGGTGGTGATGATCTGCGAGACCCGCACCACCATGTCCTCGGCGACGACGGCCATCCGCTGCATGGTCTCGCGGGCGGCCTCCGGCACCGCGATCTCGGGCACCCGGAGGCGCGCGATCTTCGCGACGTGGACGGACAGGTCGCCCATCCGCTCGAGCTCGCTCACCATCCGCAGCGCCGCGACGACGGTACGCAGGTCGCCGGCGACCGGCTGCTGCAGGGAGAGCAGGGTGAAGGACGACTCCTCGACGCGCTCGCGGGCGCGGTCGATGTCGGCGTCGGCACTGATGACCTGCTCGGCGAGGATCACGTCGCCGGTCATCAGGGCCTTGGTCGCCTGGGACACCGCGGTCTCCACCTGTCGGCAGATCGCGGCGAGGTCGTCGAAGACGGAGTCGAGCTGGTCGTGGAACTGATCGCGCATGAGGCAGACCGTAGGCGCCGCGGGAGACCCAGCCGGGCGGATCCGGTGAACGGGGGGTGAACAGCGGGAAGTCACACGCTCCGTGGTCCGTCCCGGCTCGCGGTCGCCGTACGATCCGAGGGTGGACCCGACGACGCAGGCCTTCCTGGCCGCGCTCATCGGTGCCGTCGTCGCTGGCGGTGCCGTGCTCGCCTGGCACGTCAGCGACCGCCAGCAGCACCTGCAGCCGGTGCCCGACGAGCCCGCCATCCCGGCAGCCGTCGCGACGGTCCTCTCGGTGCTGCGCAGCAGCGCGGTCGTCGTCGACGACTCCGACGTCGTCCTCAAGGCGTCCGCGCCGGCCTACGCGATGGGCCTGGTGCGCGGGAGCACGCTGGTGACCCCCGAGCTCGCCGCGCTGGTGAGCGAGGTGCGTCGCGACGGGCAGATCCGCGAGACCGAGCTGGTGATGCCGCGCGACCAGGCGCCCGACCGGCACGTCACCGTCCGGGTCGCGCCACTCGGGTCGCGGCTGGTGCTGGCCCTCGTCGAGGACCGCACCCGCGAGCGGCGGGTCGAGGCGGTCCGCCGCGACTTCGTCGCCAACGTCAGCCACGAGCTGAAGACCCCCGTCGGCGCCATCCGGCTCCTCGCGGACGCCGTGTGGGAGGCCGCCGAGGACCCCGAGGCGGTCCGCCGGTTCTCCGAGCGGATGGTCCTCGAGGGCGAGCGGCTCACGGTGCTGGTGCAGCAGGTCATCGAGCTGTCGCGGCTGCAGGGCGACGAGCGGCTGGAGTCGCCGCTGCCGATGTCGCTCGACGACGTCGTCAGCCTGTCGGTCGACACCAGCGCCATCGACGCCGCCGCCAAGGGGATCTCGGTCGTGACGGGTGGCGAGCGCGGCCTGAAGGTGCTCGGCAACGAGGAGCAGGTCACCATGGCCGTCGCCAACCTGGTGGCCAACGCCGTCCGCTACTCCGACCCCGACTCGACGGTGCTGGTCACCACCCGCGTCGAGGACGCCTTCGTCGCGGTCAGCGTCGTCGACCAGGGCATCGGGATCCCCTCGGTCGAGATCGACCGGATCTTCGAGCGCTTCTACCGCGTCGACCCGGCGCGGCACCGCTCCACCGGTGGCACCGGGCTCGGCCTCTCGATCGTCAAGCACGTCGCCGCCACGCACGGCGGCGACGTCTCGGTGTGGTCGGTCGAGGGCCAGGGCTCGACGTTCACCCTCACGCTTCCGCGGGCCGAGGCCCGCGGGCCCCACGGTGAGGCGCGCCCCGCGCCCGCCGACCAGACCCTGGACGACCCAGGGCCGACCCAGGAGGAAAGCCCGTGACACGGGTACTCGTCGTCGAGGACGAAGAGAGCTACAGCGAGGCACTCGCCTACATGCTGCGCAAGGAGGGTTTCGAGGTCGCCATCGCCGCCGACGGCCACGCCGCCCTGACCGAGTTCGACCGCAACGGCGCCGACATCGTGCTGCTCGACCTGATGTTGCCCGGCCTGCCCGGCACCGAGGTGTGCCGCGCCATCCGGCAGACGTCGAACGTGCCGGTCATCATGGTCAGCGCCAAGGACGACGAGGTCGACAAGGTCGTCGGGCTGGAGCTGGGCGCCGACGACTACGTCACCAAGCCGTACTCGCCGCGCGAGCTCGTCGCCCGCATCCGCGCCGTGCTGCGCCGCGGCAGCGACCCCGACCTCGCCCCCGACACCCTCGAGGCCGGCCCGGTGCGGATGGACGTCGAGCGTCACGTCGTCACCGTCGACGGCCACGAGCAGCGGCTGCCGCTCAAGGAGTTCGAGCTGCTGGAGATGTTCCTGCGCAACCCCGGCCGGGTGCTGACCCGCGGCCAGCTGATCGACCGGGTCTGGGGCTCCGACTACGTCGGCGACACCAAGACCCTCGACGTCCACGTCAAGCGGCTGCGCGCCAAGCTGGAGCCCGACCCGGGCGAGCCGAAGTACCTCGTCACGGTGCGCGGGCTGGGCTACAAGCTCGACCTCTGAGGTCGGCGTCCCGGCCGGGCGGCCCCGTGTCCGGATGTCGGCCCTCGCTGTCCGAAACCCGCGCGACCGGGACGGCCGCCGGTTCCTAGGCTGGGCCTCGTGACCAGCACGCCCCTCAGCACGCCGTCGGACTCGCACGCCACGGAGCCCGCCCCGCCGGCCTGGCTGCCGGTGGTGGCGGTCTGCGTGACGCTGGTGCTGTGGGCCTCCGCGTTCGTGGCGATCCGGCACCTCGGCAGCGACTTCGCGCCCGGCCCGCTGTCGCTGGGCCGGCTGCTGGTCGGCGCCCTGGCGCTCGGCGTCGTGGCGCTGGGGCGCGGGGTGCCGCGGCCGACCGGGCGGCAGTGGGTGTCGATCGTGACGATCGGCGTGCTCTGGTTCGGCGTCTACAACGTCGCCCTCAACGAGGGCGAGCGGCGCGTCGACGCCGGCACCGCGGCGATGCTCATCCAGGTCTCGCCGGTGCTGATCGCGGTCCTCGCCGCGATCTTCCTGTCGGAGCGGTTCACCCCGCAGCTCGCGCTGGGCCTGACCCTCGCGTTCAGCGGGGTCGCGGTGATCGGGCTGGCCGGCTCCCCCGACGGCGACCGCGACGTGGTCGGCGTCGCGCTCTGCCTGCTCGCGGCGGTCGTGTACGCCGTGAGCCTGGTGCTGCAGAAGCCCCTGGTCGCCAGCCTGCCCGCCGTCCACGTGACGTGGCTGGCCTGCTCGGTCGGCGCCGTCGCCTGCCTGCCGTTCGCCGGCGGCCTGGTCACCGAGGTCGGCGACGCTCCGGCGTCCTCGGTGGCGTGGCTGGTCTACCTGGGGGTCTTCCCGACGGCGATCGCGTTCACGACCTACGCGTTCGCGCTGCGGCACATGAGCGCCTCCAGCCTGGGCGTGACGACCTACATCGTGCCGGTGCTGACCATCGTGATGAGCCTGGTGTTCCTCGACGAGGTGCCGCCCGGCGCGGCCTACGTCGGCGGCGCGCTGGCGCTCGTCGGGGTGGCCGTCGCCCGTCGTACGGCGCGCCCGCGGCCGATCCCGCCCGTCTGAGCGCCGGGCCTGGCATGCTGCGCGCATGAACGTCGTCGCCGGGGTCCTGGTCGGCCTGGTGGCCGCCATCCACGTCTACGTCGTCGTGGTCGAGATGGCCCTGTGGACCTCGCCGACCGGGCGCCGGATCTTCGGGACCGACCCCGAGTTCGCCCGGGCCAGCAAGTCGCTCGCGGCCAACCAGGGGCTCTACAACGGCTTCCTCGTCGCGGGACTCGCGTGGGGCCTGGTCTCCGGCGAGCAGGACGTGCGGCTGTTCTTCCTCGGCTGCGTCGCGGTCGCGGGGTTGTACGGCGCCGCCACGGTCTCGCCGCGGATCCTCCTCGTCCAGACGGTGCCGGCGGTGCTCGCGGGCGTCGCCGTGCTCGCGGCCTGACCGACCGCACCGTCGCACGGAGGGCGCGCGAAAGGGGCTGCCTCGGACGGCCGCGGGTGGCGGACTACCCGCTGAGCACCTGGGCGAGCCCGGTGCGCAGCGACGCGGTCGCGCGGCTGCGGAGCTGGCTGACCCGGGACTCGGTGACCGAGAGCACCTGGCCGATCTCGCTGAGCGTGAGGCCCTCGAAGAAGTACAGCGCGATGACGATCTGGTCGCGCTCGGGCAGGGTCGCGAGGGCGGTGAGGAGGGAGCGGCGGGTGTCCTCGTCCTCGAGGGCGGCGTCGACGGCGGGGGTGAGGTCGTCGAGGACGGCCATCTCCTCGTCGTCGGCGTGCGAGAACGCCGTCGGCCGCTCCTTCAGCTCGCGGAGCTCCCGCAGCGTGATGCCGGCCTCGTCGCACACCTCGTCGTCGGTGGGCGCCCGGTTGAGCCGGTGCTGCAGTTCCTCCCGCGCCCGGGTGACGTCGCGCAGACGGGTGCGGACCGAGCGCGGCACCCAGTCGGCGGCGCGGATGCTGTCGATGATCGCCCCGCGGATCCGCGGGACGGCGTAGGTCTGGAACTGCAGTCCCCGGTCGTGGTCGAACCTGTCGATGGCGTCCATCAGGCCGATGACGCCCTCGGAGACCAGGTCGGCTGACTCCACGGTCTGCGGGAGGGCGCTGCGCACGCGGCCGGCGACGTACTTGACCAGCGGCGAGTACTGCAGCACCAGCTGGTTGCGCACCTCGGGCGCCCCCGTCGCCTTGTAGCGGCGCCACAGCTCGTCGACCGACTCGATCTCCACACCCACCTGCGCCACCTCCCCCGAAGCACGAACGTCCCAGACCCTAGCGGGTCCGGGACGCTCGGTTCCTGCAGACGGGCGAGGTCAGAGGTCGAGGAAGGCCAGGTCGTCGAGACGGACGACGCGCGGACGCGCCGGCTCGGGCTCCGGTTCCGGCTCCGGCTCGGGGGCGGGCGGCTCGGTCTCCGCGACCGCCAGCGACACGATGGCCGGCCAGGCGTCGTCCGGCAGCGTGGTGGGCACCGGCGCGACGGGCACCAGCGGCTCGACCTCGACGACGGGCTGCGGCACGAAGGCGAGGTCGGGGAGCACGAGCGGCTCCACCTCGACGATCGGCTGCGCGACGAAGACGGGCTCGGGGACGACGACCGGCTCGGCCTCGACCGGGGGTGCCAGCACGAGCGCCGGCTCCGCGGGACGCGGGAGCCACGGCGTCGGCTCGGTGTCGACGACGACCCGGTCCTCCGGCGCGGCGGGGGCCGCCGGGAGGTCGGCGCCGAGGCCGAGCAGCACCCGGGTCAGGGCGGTCAGCTCGTCGGCGAGGCCGTCGAGGACGGGGGTGTCCGAGCTGGTCGGGGCGGCGACGGCACGCGGCGCGGGCACCGGGTGCAGCGGCCGCACCCGCGCGGCGTGGACGTGCCAGTCGTTGGCCGACATGGGCTCCTCCAGGGGATCGATCGGGGGCTGGGGGGAGAGCCGGACGGCGGCGCGCCGCGGGTGCGACGCGCCGCCGACAGGCTCGGGGGGATCTAGGGGTGGATCAGCATCCGCCCTCGGCGACGGAGCCGTCAGCCGACGACAGGTGGAACTCGGTATCGGTCGAGCCGACGCCCTCGATGCAGTAGCTGTCGGCAGCCTCGGTCGGAACAGTGATGGTGTTGTCGTCGGAGGACTTGAAGCCCGAACCGGTAGGCGTGGTGTCGTTGAGGAACGTCTCTGCACCGACGTAGGTGTTGTTGTCGACGAAGTAGCTCTCGAGGTAGGTCGAGGCGTTCTTGATGTCGGACTTGACGCCGGCCTCGGCGGCCTTGTCCTTCTGGTTCAGGAAGATCGGGATCGCGATGGCGGCGAGGACGCCGATGATGACGACGACGACGAGGAGCTCGATGAGCGTGAAGCCCTTGTCCTTCTCGGCGACGGTCTCGGTCTGCAGGTCGTTCGGCATGTCGGGGGTCTCCTGAATGGGTGTCGGGGAGTGTCTCTCACCCGAGGTGTTTGACGTGACAGCAGAGGTGTCGGAGCAACCCGGGACGGTCTTGAGGCCGGTCTGGACCGCCGGGCCGAAGTCTCAAGTCGGCCTGGTCGAGTGCCGATGACACGTCCGGCCCGCCATCGCGCGAGCCGGGGCCAGACCCGCCGTCGGCGTCCCACCACCGCGCCAGGACGCGGTGCCCGCCGACCGCCGCCGGACCCCACCGGGCGCGGCACCGGAGCGGGTGCGTCCGGGACGCCGACGGGCCCGCGCCCTCACGGGGGGACGACACGGGCTCGTGGACGCTAGTAGCGCGGAGTCAGCTCGCCGAACGTCTTCTGGCCCCACCCGGAGCGCACCGGGTCGAGGAAGAACGGCGGAGGCGCGTAGCGGAGCCGGGTGTCGTAGGTGTAGTCCTTCAGGTAGCCCGTGACGGTCGTGCCGCCGCTCGACGTGCCCACGGGGCCCCGGAACCGCTGCGCGAAGCTGCCGTAGAGCTTGAGCGTGCCGAGCCTGCCGCCCTCGTGGTACTGCTGCACCGAGAAGCTGTGCTGCAGGGTCAGGATGGCTGCGTTGACCTCGACGCCGCTGCTCATCGTCCCGGCCAGGTTGGCCCAGGTCGTGCAGACCCCGCTGCTGTTCCTCGCGGTGCACTTCATCGGGTGGTAGACGCGGACCGAGTTCTTCGCGATCAGGCCGAGCACGTCGGTGCCGGTGCGCCCGCTGGCGTAGGTGAGGTTGCCGGTCACGATGATGTTGTTGTCGGCGGCCAGGGTGGTGCGGCCCTTGAGGACCCCCTGGACGTAGACCGTGCCGTACCGACAGCTCGACTCGGCCAGGTTCAGGTTCACGTCGTAGTCCGGGTAGGTGCCGGTGGTGCCGGCCAGCGGCAGCCCGTCCCCGATGCCCCCCGTCGTCTTGCACGTGCTCACCGTCGGGGTCGTCCGGCTCGCCGGCACGTCCTCGACGAGGATGAGCCGCTCCTGCGGGACGTCCACCGTGGCGCCGGTCGAGCTGCCGAGGGCCCCGCTGCCGGTGCCCGTCGTGCCGCAGCCGGGGTTGAGGGTGCCGGTGCTGAACTTGCTCCACACCTGCATCTGCGGGGTCGCGGACCCGGTGGTCGGGAGGAACTTGATCCGGGTCGGACCCGTGTAGAGGCAGCCCGGCACCGGGGCCTTCGGGCTCGCGACCACGTACTGCCGCAGGTCCCCGATGGACGTCGGCAGCTCGATCTCGGCCCGGTAGGCCAGGCCGCGCTCGAAGACCGGGCTCGCCGAGCCGCCGTTGACGTAGCACGCGGTGATCGGCGGCGGTCCGGACTCGCTGGCGCGGCAGCCCGGGTTCGACGTGGTCGTGGTGCCCTTGAAGCGGGGTGAGCCGGTGACCTGGAACGCGTCGTTGGTGTGCATCGGACCGTTGATGACGTCGCCGGTGACGAAGTTGATGGTGGTGCAGTAGCCGTACCCCCCGCTGGACCTGCCCTCCGGCCGCTGCTGGCTCGCGGGGAGCGACGGCCAGTTGTAGCGGGTGCACTCGTTCTGGACCGTGGCGTTGGAGATGCCGTAGACCCGCTCGTCCGCGGGGTCGGTGGTCTCGTAGACCGTGTAGTAGAGGAACTCGCCGAAGCCGCCGCGGCGCAGCCGCACCTCGACGGTGCGGGTGGTGTCGCCCACCTTGCCGGTCGAGGCCAGCTTGATCGCGCCGGTGCTGTAGGTGCTGGTCGAGTCGACGTCGTAGTGGAACGTCGAGTCCGGTGCGCCCGGCACCGGGAGCCAGCCCGGCGTGGTCGTGCCGCTCCACCCGCACGTGTTGGTGCCGTTGAGCGGACCCTTCAGGGCGTTGTTGGTGCAGTCGACGCTCGTCCAGTACCCGTCGTCCTTGTTGAGCCGGGCCAGGTAGTCCGCGACACCGGCCTCCGCCGCCGAGAGTGCCTGGTTCCAGTCGGTCGACCGGTCGGCCGTCCTCAGCGACCCCACCGCGGCGCTGAGCGCCACCGTGGCGAAGAGCGCGACGGCGGTGAGGCAGGTCAGCACGAGGATGATCGAGGAGCCGCGGTCGCGCGGCGTGCTCGGCGGTCCGTCGCTGGTGGGCTGGGTCGTCATGTGCCGGTCTCCGTGAGGACGTTGATCTCGACGTTCGGCAGCCGGATGCGGCTGACCGCGGTGCGGGGCGGGAAGTCGGCGTCGCCCGGCTTGGTCTGGACCGTCACGACGACGTCGACGCTGGAGACCCGGGGCAGCGTGGCGGTGCTCAACGTGGCCTGGGTGATCGCGGCGCCCTCGTAGTCGTAGTAGGTGAAGACACCGGGCGAGGGCCAGGTCAGCCCGCGGGCGATCGCCCGCGAGCGGACGACGCAGGTCGGCAGCGCCCGGTCGCAGAACCTGTACTGCCCGTTGCCCGACGAGATCGGCGGTTGCGTGTCCTGCACGAGCTTGCCGGTGCGTGGGTGGGCCGGGTCGGCGACGACCTTGAGGGTCACCAGGCTGGGACCGACGGTGGTGTTGCCGACGTTCGCGTAGAACGTGATCGCCGTCTTGGTGGCGCTGAGGATCGCGGTGTCCGAGCAGCCCGCGCAGACGGTGTCCTCGAGCTGGGCCGGCAGGATCGCGGTCCGCAGCACCTTGCCCGACGCCGCCACGCCCAGCTCGCTCTGGGTCGTGTTGTCGAGACGCGCGTCGATGCCCGCGTACGTCTTCAGCACGGTCACGGCCACCCCCATCACGAGCGTGCCGATCAGCGTCATGATGCCCACCGTCACGATCAGCTCGGCGAGGCTGACGCCGCGGTCGCGGGGGACGGACTCGTCGGTCCTGCGGTGTCGCGTCGCCGCGGTCACGGGGTCACCGTCGGGACGGCGGTGTCGGTCGGCCTGAGGGTGACGACCTTGGTCGAGCCGCTCCCGCTGCGCTTGATCGTCCAGGTGCCGTACGGGAGGCTCGTGCGCAGCTCGCCGTCGAGCGTCGCGCCCAGGGTGATGGTGACGCCGCTCGGGCACGCCGTGTCCGCGGCGTGGGTGGCGGTGATGACCTGGCCCGTGGTCCCCCTGACGGTCAGCGGAGCCAACGTCGCGGTGGCCGCCGGCGCCACGAGGGCCTCGGGGTCGGCCGCCACGGGGGCGGCTCGGTCGTCGCCGGGATCGCTGTCGACGCAGCTGCCCGCCCACACCTCGTACCCGCTGGGGTAGGGCCAGAGCTTCGTCAGGACGCGGTTGAGGCCGGTGCCCGTGACCGACCGGCTCCCGCCGGGGATCAGCGCGCTGTTGCCGATGGTGACCGCGACCTGGTTGATGCCCGCGGCGGTGGCGGGCGGCAGGCTCCACCCGACCTGGGTCGCGAAGGTCACGTTGATCGTCGCGGCCCGGTCGTACTCGATCGTCCCGCGCCAGAGCTGGCCCGTGACGACGTTCGCGGTCGTCCGCGCCGTCGCGTCGCCGGCGGGGTTGACGTGACCCGCCAGGTTCATCGTCAGCGTGTAGGTGCCGGGCGTCAGGAACGCGAGCAGCACGCAGCCATCGCCGGCGGTGGCACCGCTCTTGGTCATCGCCCCGGTCGCGGTGACCGTGGCCCCCGAGACCGGTTCGCCGTCGCGGTCGATCACCTTCACACCGATGTGTCCGGTCAGTGCCGAGTAGGTGCCCTTCGGCGGGGTCATCGTGGTCGCCATGTGCACCGACTTCTCCCGCCCCTGGGCGTTCCAGGAGACGTCGACGTCGACCTCGAGGTAGCCGAGCTCCACGCTCGAGCCCTGGTCGCAGGCCGAGGCGGTGTTGCCGCGCTGCTTCCAGGACGCCGTCCGCTCGACCCTGAACTTCGTGCCGTCGACCACCAGGTCCTGACCGACCCGTTTCCCGGGCAACGGGCTCGGGTTGGTGACCATGCCCTCCTTGATCCGGTCGGGTCCGCGGGTCACGCCGGCGAAGGTGTCGCGGGTGATCTCGATCTCGCGGACGGCGAGGTTCGTGGCGGCCGTCCGGGCGGCGTCCTCGTGGGTCAACCGGGAGGCCCGGGTGACGGTGAGGAGGATCCCGGTCGTCAGCAGCGCGAACAGCACCAGCGCGACCATCACCTCCACCATCGACATGCCGGCGTCGCGCGTCAGGGCGCGGTCGCGGCCGGTGGGTCGGTTGCTCACGGGGTGGTCATCGGTACGCCGGGCCGCCCGCTTGAGCGGTGGTACGGACCACGACCGCCAGGAGCCCGGACACCCCCTCGACGGGCGAACTTCCGAGAGGCCGTAACCCCCGGAACCGGGGATCGTTAGTTGGGTCACACCGGCCTCGTGGTTCCTGTGCCGGTGACCCCCCACTGGAAAGAGGAACACTCGATGTCTCGTCCGTACAAGATCTTGTCGGTCTTCGTTGCCAGCCTCGCCGTCGCACTCGGCGCCACCGCCGTGCCGGCCTCACCTGCCGCTGCCGCCCCCGCGGCACCCGCAGCCGCCGCGGTCGACGCGGGCTCCGCGGCTCGTGCGGCCGCCGGCCCGTGCTCGGTGCAGGACCGTCGCCACGGCCAGACCCAGGTCCGCGTGGCCAAGGCCCGCAAGCACAAGAACGTCACCACCCGCAAGCTCCGCAACGCCAAGCGGGTCGACCAGCGGCGCGACACCCGCGCCTCGCAGAAGCGGCTGAACCAGGCCCGCAAGGCCAACCGCAAGGCCATCCGCAACCTGCGCACCCAGCGCGCCAACCGGGCCGACGCCCGTCGTGCGGCCGAGCGCTGCCACCGCAACAACACCACGCCCCCGCTGACCCCCGAGCAGACCGCGGCGTTCCAGGAGATCCTCGACGCCCTGGCCGCCGCCGGTCTGGACGCCGCCCAGCTGCGGGCCATCGCCGACCAGATCGCCGAGGCCCTCGCCGGCGGTGGCGGCCTCACCCCCGAGCAGCTCGCCGCAGCCCTGCAGCCGGTCATCGACGCGCTCACCTCGGCCGGCCTGCCGGCCGACCAGATCGCCGAGGTCCTGCAGCAGGTGCTCGACGCGCTGTCCGCCGGCAACCTGCCGAGCGACCCCGACGGGCTCATCGACCTCATCGTCGACGCCGTCCAGGACGCCCTGGCCGGAACCCCGCTCGACCAGCTCAACCCCATCCTCGAGGACGTCCAGGGCGGACTCGACGACCTCCTCGGCGGGCTCCTGGGCGGGCTCCCCCTCCCCCGCTCCTGACCCTCGACGGCCCCACTGACGACGGCCCTGTCGCCTTCTTCCAGGCGGCAGGGCCGTCTCACGCCCGGACGAGCTGTCCGGGCCGCCTCAGCCCCCGGGTCGCAGGTGCACGACAGCAGCACCGTGCCCGCGACGAGGCGGTCGTCGCCCCGCCCGCGCTCACTGGATGAGGTTCGCGACGTTGAAGATCGGCAGGTACAGCGCCACGATCATGCCGCCGACCAGGGCACCGAGCACCGCGATCATCAGCGGCTCGATGAGCGAGGTCAGCGCCTCGGTGGTGGCCTCGACCTCCTCGTCGTAGAACGCCGCGATCCGCTTGAGCATGCTGTCGACGGCGCCGGTCTCCTCACCGGACGCGATCATCTGCACCACCATCGGCGGGAAGATGGCGTGCCCGGCGAGCGGGCCCGACATCGAGGCGCCCTGGGCGACCGACTGCCGGACGTCGTCGAGGGCGCGGGTGATCACGACCGAGCCGGTGGTCGACCCCACGATCTCGAGCGAGGCCAGGATCGGCACGCCCGAGGACAGCAGGACGCTGAGGTTGCGGGAGAACCGGGCCAGCGCGATCTTGCGGGCGAGCCCGCCGAACACCGGCAGCCTGAGCTTGAGCGGGTCGACGACGTCGCGGACCTTCTCGTCGTTCTTGTGTCGTCGCCACCACCACAGGAAGGCGACGACCACGACGACGAGGCCGGGTCCGATGAACCGGAGCGCGGCGGACAGGTTGACGAGGAACTGGGTCGGCGCGGGGAGCTCCCCGCCGAGGTCGCTGAACATCTTCTCGAAGACGGGGACGATGAACAGCAGCATGCCGACGCACATCAGGATCGCCATCACGAACACGACGACGGGGTAGGTCATCGCCGCCTTGACCTTGCCGCGGAGCTTGACCTCGGCCTCGAACGTGTCGGCGACCTGGCGCATCGCGAGGTCGAGGAACCCCCCGGCCTCGCCGGCCTTCGTCATGCTGATCATGAACGGCGGGAACGTGTGGTGCTCGTCGTTGGCGAACGCGCTGGACAGGCTGTGCCCGCCCTCGACGTCGGTCTTGACCTTGGCGAGGACCTCGCGGAGCGAGGGGTTCTCCACCTGCTCGGCGAGGATCGAGAGGGAGCGGAGCAGGGTGAGGCCGGCGTCGATCATGGTCGCCAGCTGGCGGGCGAAGACGGCGAGGTCCTTCATCTTCACGCGCTTGCGGCCGAGGCTCAGCTCCTTCTGCAGCCCGGTCCCGGCCTCCTTGACCTCGAGCGGGATGTAGCCCATCGCCATCAGCTTCTCGGCGACGGCGCTCTGCGTCTCGGCCTTGACCCGGCCCTCGCGGAACCGACCGTCGGCGTCGCGGACCTTGTAGTCGTAGTGGCCGACGCTCACGTCACGGCTCCCGGCGTCGAGGCGACGCGCCACGGGTCGGACGGGTCGGGACGGCTCGTCCCGAAGGTGGACGGGGACTGCGTCGCCGCGAGGGAGGCGGCCTCGGTCGCGGCCCGGCTCCCGCCGCCGAGCAGGGTGATGAAGTCGCCGATGTTGGAGCAGTACTCCAGGCCCGTGTCCTGGCTGATCCGGCCGGACTTCACGTGCTCGGCGAGGTGGGCGTTGAGGGTCTGCATGCCCTGGCGGCCGCCGGCCTGCAGGGCGCCCGGGATCTGCTGCAGCTTGTCGTCGCGGATCATCGCCCGGATGCCCTCGGTGCACATCATCACCTCGACGGCGGGGACCCGGCCGCGGCCGTCGACCGACGGCACCAGGCTCTGGCACACGACGGCCTGCAGGGTGGCGGCGAGCTGGGTGCGGACCTGCTGCTGCTGGTTGGCCGGGAACACGTCGACGACGCGGGAGACGGTGTCCTGGGCGCTCTGGGTGTGCAGGGTCGCGAACACCAGGTGGCCGGTCTCGGCGGCGCTGATCGCGACCGAGATGGTGTCGAGGTCGCGGAGCTCGCCGACCAGGATGACGTCCGGGTCCTGGCGCAGCACGTGCTTGAGCGCGCTGCGGAAGTCGTGGGTGTCCGCGCCGACCTCGCGCTGGTTGACCAGGCAGCCGTGGTGCTGGTGGAGGAACTCGATCGGGTCCTCGATGGTCATGATGTGACCGCGCCGGGTGCGGTTGACCTGGTCGATGATCGCGGCCAGCGTCGTCGACTTGCCGGACCCGGTCGGGCCGGTGACCAGCACCAGGCCGCGCTTGAGGTTGGCCAGGGTGCCGAGCACCGGCGGCATGCCGAGGTCCTCGAGCCGCTTGATCTCCCACGGGATCATCCGCAGGACCGCGCCGATGGAGTCGCGCTGCCAGAAGACGTTCACGCGGAACCGGCCGACCCCGTGCGTCGAGTGGGCGAGGTCGAGCTCGCGCTCCTCCTCCAGCACCTTGCGCTGTGCCTCGGTGAGGATGGCGTAGATGCTCTCCCGGAGCTGACGTGCCTCCAGCGGCTGCTGGTCGGGCACGGGCACCATGGACCCGCGGATCCGCATGGTCGGCGGGGCGCCGACCGTCAGGTGCAGGTCGGAGGCGCCGGCACGGGTGGCGTGGGCCAGCAGCTGGTCGAGGTCGATGGGTGCGACCGCGCCCGGGGCCCCGCCCTGCGGCTCACCCCACGACACGGAGCACCTCCTCGATGGTGGTCCGGCCCTGCAGGACCTTGAGGCATCCGTCCTCGCGCAACGTCGTCATCCCCTCCGTGCGGGCCTGGCGCCCGATCTCCTCCGTCGAGGCCCGACGGACGGTCATGCGTTCGATCTCCTCGGACACCGGCATCACCTCGTGCAGCGCCATCCGGCCGCGGTAGCCGGTGCCTCCGCACGACGAGCAGCCGACCGGGCGGTGCAGCGTGGTCACGCCGGCCGGCAGCACCAGCTCGACCGAGGCGAGCTCGGCCGGGTCGGGCTCGTACTCGACGGCGCAGCGCTTGCACAGCGCCCGACACAGCCGCTGGGCCACGATGCAGTCGAGCGAGGAGCTCACCAGGAACGGCTCGATCCCCATCTCCACCAGGCGGGTCAGCGCGCTCGGCGCGTCGTTCGTGTGCAGCGTCGAGAGCACGAGGTGGCCGGTGAGCGCGGCCTCGACGGCGATGTTGGCCGTCTCGTGGTCGCGGATCTCGCCGATCAGCACGATGTCGGGGTCCGAGCGCAGGATGCTGCGCAGCGCTGAGGCGAAGGTCAGCCCGGCCTTCGGGTTGGTCTGCACCTGGTTGATCCCGGCCAGCCGGTACTCCACCGGGTCCTCGACCGTGATCACGTTGACGTGCGGCTGGTTCAGGATGTTCAGCGTCGCGTAGAGCGTCGTCGACTTGCCCGACCCGGTCGGCCCGGTCACCAGGATCATCCCGTAGGGCTTGCTGTACGACGCCTTGAACCGCTGGTAGTTGTGCTCGCTGAAGCCGAGGTCGTCGAGGCTGAGCCGGGTGTTGGAGTTGTCGAGCACCCGCATCACGATCTTCTCGCCCCACACCGTCGGCAGGGTCGCGACGCGGAGGTCCATCGTCCGGGTGCCGTGCGTGACGGTGAGCCGGCCGTCCTGCGGGATCCGCCGCTCGGCGATGTTCATGTCGGCCATGATCTTGATCCGGCTGATGACGCCGTTGACGATCGAGCGGGGCGCCCGGTGGGCGTCGGTGAGGACGCCGTCGATGCGGTAGCGCACCCGGAGCTCGCGCTCGGTCGGCTCGAGGTGGACGTCGGAGGCCCGGTCGCTGATCGCCTGGCTGATGAGCAGGTTCACGAACCGGACGACGGGCGCGTCCTCGGTGACCTCGGTGAAGTTGTCGAGCTCCTCCGGCTCGTCGCCGACGTCCAGGTCGGAGCCGAGCGTCGCGAGCTCGCCCTCGGCCCGGTAGCTGCGGTTGATCTGGGCCTCGATCTCGCCGCGCCCGGCCAGCGCGAACACGACGCGGTGCCGCGTCAGCCGTGCGATGTCGTCCTTGAGGTCGAGGTCGTTCAGCGCCCGGAGCGGGACGGCGACGTGCAGCGCGCCGTCGCGACGGGCGAACGGGATGACCGACGAGCGGCGCGCGAAGTCTCCCGGCAGCAGCGAGGCCGCCGACGCGTCGATCGGGAGGTCGGTCAGGTCGACGTACTCGAGCCCGGCGGTCTCGGCCGCCAGGTGCATCAGGGACAGCCGGTCGACGGCGCCGCGGTCGACCAGCACCTCCACCACCGACTGGCCGGGCGCCGCGGACGCCGCGGCGAGGGCGACGTCGTCCGCCGTGACGAGCCCGGCCGCCAGCAGCGCCTCGATGGTGTCCCCGGTCGTCGTCAGCACGTCGGTCTCCGTTCCTGGTCCGCTGGAAGATGTCCGCGTGGCCGGGTGGGGGGGACCCGGCCACGCAGAGTGAGTCTCGGCAGCGGGGAACGGCGACTTGAGCGCCTGGCGGGGGCGTTACGGGGCGAGGATCTCCAGTGCCCGCGTCGGGTCCTGGCGGTAGCGGACGATCAGCTCGGCGGTGGCCTCGTCGATGCGGTCGTGCAGGCCGCGCCGGTACGTCGTCAGCGTCTGCTCGGCGGCGCCGAGCCGCTCGAGAGCCTCGGCGGTGCCGGCCTCGTCGGACGGCGTCGTCCACACGCCCTCGAGGTCGGGCAGGTCGGGGAGCGGGTCGGCCGCGCGCACCCGGTGCAGCGCCGCGCGCACCTGCCCCCGCCCGGTGTCACCGAGCACCCGGGCGAGCGCGTCGACGTCCAGCACCGGGGAGTCGGCGAGCGAACCGGCCTGGAGCAGGTCGACCCGCGCGTGGATCAGGCGACGCCAGTAGGAGATCCGCTCCTCCTCCGCGCGCAGCTTCTCGCGGTAGGACCGCAGCTCGGGCAGGCTCACCTGCGCCAGGTGCGGCGAGGCCGCCGCCGCGGTGATGGTGCGCCGCTGTCCGCTCGGGGGAAGGTCGTCGCTCACGGCGGTCACGATAGGCGACCGGAGTCGGGCGCCGCCGGGGAACGCCGCCGGGGCACGCCGCCGGTGGTCGGGCGGCACGCGCCCGGCACGCGGCCCCTCGAGCCGAGCCTCCCCCATGGTGGCTCGGTCGAGGGGCCGGTGGGTCAGACCGCGACCGGGTTCCACCCGGCGCGGCGCAGCATCACGGCGAGGTCGTGCGGCTTGGACGCCGCCGTCCGGGCGGTCTCCTCGTCGAGGACGCCGGAGGTCACCAGCGTGAAGAGGTGCTGGTCGAAGGTCTGCATGCCGGAGTACTCACCCGAGGCGAGGATGGTCGGGATCAGGTGGGTCTTGTCGGGCTCGGCGATCGCCTCGGAGAAGCGCGCGTCACGCACCGCGACCTCCATGACGCACACCCGGCCGCCGTCGATCCGCCGGACCAGGCGCTGGCACACGACGCCCTCGAGGGAACCGGCCAGGACGGCGCGCACGCGCTGCTGCTCCTCGGCCGGGAAGAACTCGATCAGCCGGTGCACCGTCTCGCGGGCGTCGTTGGTGTGCATCGAGCCGAGGACCAGGTGGCCGGTCTCGGCGGCGGTCATCGCCGCGTGCACGGTGTCCTTGTCGCGCAGCTCGCCGATCAGGATGACGTCGGGGTCCTGCCGCATCGCGGCCCGCAGCGCGTTCGGCCAGCTGCGCGTGTCGGTGCCGAGCTCGCGCTGGGTGACGGTGGCGACCCGGTCGGTGTGCATGAACTCGATCGGGTCCTCGAGGGTGAGGATGTGGCAGGCCCGCTCGCGGTTGATCAGGTCGACCATCCCCGCCAGCGTCGTCGACTTGCCCGAGCCGGTCGGCCCGGTCACCAGCACCAGGCCACGCTGCTTGCGGGCCAGGTCGTGCACCGAGGCCGGCACGTCGAGGTCGGCGAGCGGGATCGGCGCGTCGCGGACCCGGCGCAGGATGATGCCGTCGTCCCCGCGGGTGCGGAAGGCGTTGGCGCGGAAGCGGCCGACGCCGTCGACCACGACGGCGAAGTCCGCCTCGTAGTCGCGCAGGAACTCGCGGCGGGTGGCCGCCGACATCGAGGCCGCCACCATCGCCGAGACCAGGGTCGCGTCGAGCGGCGCGGTGGTGGCGTCCTCGAGCGCGCCGTCGACACGGATCTTGGCGACGGCGCCGGGACGCAGGTGCAGGTCGCTCGCCTCGCGGCTCACGACCAGCTCGAACAGGCTGTTCAGGAACTCGCGGGCGCGCGGGTCGACGGCGTGGTGGTCGGGCTCGGGGGGGACGGCGGCGGTGGGCTCGGGCATGGGGGGCTCCCTTCGTTCACGTGTCTCTTCGGTCGGCGGCGGGTCGGACTTGACCCTCGCGGGCCCTCAAGTGGCGGACGCCGTCGGCCGATGCACCAGGTGCTCGCCCTCATCCCTCCTCACCGCCCGGAGAACCGCCCATGGCATCCACCGTCGTCGGACTCGACATCGGCAGCTCGGCGGTCCGCGCCGTCGAGATCTCCGGTCGCGGCCGGTCCGCCCGCGTGCGCCGCGCCGGCCGGGTCGACCTGCCCCCGGGGGCCGTCGAGGGTGGCCAGCTCCGCGACCACGTCGAGGTGGCGCGCGCCGTACGACGGCTCTGGCACGAGCAGCGGTTCTCGTCGAAGCAGGTGCGCCTCGGCGTCGGGAGCGGCTCGGTGCTGGTGCGCCCGGTCGAGCTCGACTGGATGCCCGCGCAGGACCTGCGCAAGGCGATGCGCTACCTGGTGGCCGACCTCCTGCCGGTGCCGGTCGACGAGGCCAACATCGACCACGTCCTGCTCGGCGAGACCGAGCGCGACGGCAAGCGCCTCGTGCGGGTGCTGCTGGTGGCGACCGCCCGCGACGGGGTGGACGACGTCGTCCGCAGCGTCCAGGCCGCCGGGCTGCGCCCGGTCGCGGCCGACCTCGCCCCGCTCGCCCTGGTCCGGGCCGCCGCCCGGCACACCTCCCCCGACGCCGGCACCGAGGCGGTCGTCGACGTCGGCGCCGAGAAGATCTCCGTCGCCGTGCACACCCGGGGCCTGCCCCGCTTCGTGCGGGTGATCCCCGGGGTCGGTGGCGCGACCCTGACCCGGGCGCTGGTCGACGCGACCGGCGAGGACGCCTCGGTCGCCGAGCAGCGCAAGCGCTCGGCGCACCTCGACGCGCCCGACCAGGTCTCCTCCATCGTCCGCGCGGCCGCCGAGCGGCTCGCCCACGAGATCCGGGACACGCTGCGGTTCTACGCCGCGGCCGACGTCGAGCACCCCCCGGACCGCGTCGTCCTCACCGGCCTCGGCGCCGCCAACCCCGGCTTCTCCGAGCTCGTCGCGGCGACCACCGGGCTCCCCGCCCACGCACTGCCCACGCCGGTCACGGGCCGCGGCCGCAACGCCACGGGTCTCGACCACGACGCCGACCTGGCCGTCTCCTACGGTCTCTGCCTGGGAGTCCCGGCGTGAGCGCGCCCACCCTGACCAGGAACCCGGACCCGGTGCCGGAGAAGCGGCGCGGCTTCGGCCGCAAGCCGGCCGACGGCAAGCCCGTGACGACCGGGAAGCCAGGGAAGGCCGCGAAGACCGGGAAGGCCGCGAAGACCGGGAAGCCCGAGAAGGGCGCCGCGAAGCCGGTCCGTGGACGACGCCGCGCCCAGTCGGTCTCCGCCTCGGTCAACCTGCTCTCGCCGTGGGTCTTCGAGGAGATGAAGGTCCGCAGCCTGCGGCACCGGTTCCTCGCGGCCGCCGCGGTCGTGCTCGTCGTGATCGCAGCGACCTGGGGCCTGCTCCGCATGACGCTGGCCAACGCCGAGACCGACCTGCGCGCCGACGAGCAGGCCGCGGCCGGGCTGCAGCGGCAGATCGCCGAGCTGGCCGACGTCCGCACCTACGTCGGGAACGTCACCGTCCGTGCCTCGGACCTCGAGGACACGATGGCCCACGAGGTCGCGGTCTCGAAGGTCGTGCAGGCGCTCGACGAGGCGCTGCCGGGCGGGGCGGCGTACACCTCGGTCACGATCATGCTCCCCGAGGACCCGACGGTGGCGGACGCGTCGGCCACGACCGAGGCCCCGCTGTGCCCCGGCCCGGACCCGTTCGGCGCGGTGGTGGTCGTGGGGTGCGTCGAGCTGACCGGCACCGTCTCCTCGCGCGCCGAGATCGGCGAGCTCGTGCAGGCACTCGGCACGCGCGACATCCTGGTCGAGCCGTTCGTCCGGGAGTCGAGCATCACCGCGAGCGAGCCCGGCAGCGGCGCCGACGGTTTCGAGTTCGCCGGCTCGGTCGGACTGGCCGAGGCGGTCTACACCGGGCGGTACCTCGACCTGGACGGGTCGGACTCCGACATCGACACCGACATCGACACCGACACCGACACCGACGACGCGAGGGGGCAGGGCCGATGAACCTCAAGTCCGCCCCGGCCACCCTGCTGCTCGGCGCGCTCGGACTCGCGCTGCTGCTCGGGCTCGGCTGGATGGCCCTGATCGGACCCGCGATGGGCGCGATCGGTGAGAACGGCGATGCCCGCCTCGCCGCCCAGGACCGGGCCGGCGCGATGACGGTGCAGCTGGCGAAGCTGCGCCGCCAGGCCGAGGAGCTGCCCGAGACCGACAGGCAGGCGGCCCGCCTGACCGAGATGTGGCCGGCCACCGCCGACCAGCCGGGCTTCTTCGCCCAGGTCTCCGACGCCGCGACCGACGCGGGCATCGGGCTCGAGGACGTCACCGTGCTCAGCCCCGGCGCTCCCCAGCGCGTCGGTGTCGACCCCGGGGCCGCGCCCGCGGAGCCCGGCACCGAGGCACCCGCGGTCGGCATCGGCGACCTTGCCGTCCAGGACGTCACCATCGGCGCCCAGGGCACCTACGCCGAGCTCAGCACCCTGCTCGCCAGGCTCGAGAAGATGCCCCGCGCGTTCCTCATCGGCTCCGTGACCCTCGGCGCCGAGACCGGCGACGCCGAGACGGACGCCCTGAGCCTCACCGTGGTGGGCCGGACGTTCGTGGCCCCGCCCCTCGACCCGCCACCGGTGCCATGAGCGCGGGCGTCCACGGGGGGATCGCGCGCACCACGACGGACGACGATCGGCTCGACCGGTCCGTCGACCGGCTCACGGGCCTGGCCGTCCGCGAGGAGCTGCTCCGGCGCGGCCCGCTCCTGCTCGCGCAGGCCGACGGCCAGCGCCGTCCGGTCGCGGTGCTGGTGCTGGACCTGGACGACTTCAAGGTCCTCAACGACTCCGCCGGGCACCACGTCGGCGACGCGGTCCTCGCGGCCGTCGGCTCCCGGCTGCGGCACACCCTCGGCCCGCAGGACCTGGTGGTCCGGCTCGGTGGCGACGAGTTCGCCGTCGTCACCGCGCCGCTGCAGCACCGCGACGACGCCGTCGTGCTCGCGACGGCGATCATCGAGGCCCTCGGGCGACCGCTGGAGGTCGACGAGCTGCGACTGGGTGTCGGCGTCTCGGTCGGCATCGCCGTCCACGACGAGGACGGCGGCACCGTCGAGGAGCTGCTGCGCGCCGCCGACCAGGCCATGTACGCCGCGAAGGCCGCCGGCACCGGTCAGTGGCGGGCGAGCACCCCCGAGGCGCTGCGCTCGACCGGGGTCACCCGGCAGCTGCTCGCCGAGCTCCGGGCCGGCCGCGCCTCCGAGCAGCTCGTGCTGCACTACCAGCCCCAGCTCGACCTCGAGACCGGGAACGTCGTCGGGTTCGAGGCGCTCGCCCGGTGGGACCACCCGGAGCACGGGCTGCTCCCGCCGCGGCAGTTCATCCCGCTCGCGGAGCGCTCCGGGCTGATGGCCCCGCTGACCGCCGCCGTCCTCGACCGGGCCCTGGGCGACCTGCCCCGGCTGCAGGAGGCCGCCCCCGGCGCCCGGCTGTCGATCAACGTCACCCCGCGCCACATCCTCGGCACCGGTCTGGTCGACGACCTGTCCTCCCGCGTGCGGGAGCACGGGTCGTCGCCGGGCGACATCGTCCTGGAGATCACCGAGCCGCTCACCCGGACCTCCCCCGAGACGACCGCGACCTTCGAGGAGCTGAGTCGACGTGGCTTCGGCATCAGCATCCGCGGCTTCGGGACCGCGCGCTCCTCGCTGACCGTGCTGTGGAGCAACCCCGCCGTCCGCGAGGTCAAGGTCGCCCCGTCGATCGTGGCCGCGATCGCCGAGGACGGCGGCCCGGAGGGGACGGCCGGACGCCGGCGCACCGCGCGCCTGGTCCGGGCCCTCGCGAGCGCGGCGCGCGGGCTCGGGATCCGGGTCGTCGCCGAGGGCGCGGAGGACCCGTCGTCGTTCGCGCTGCTGCGCGAGCTCGGCTGCGAGGTCGTCCAGGGCTTCGCGGTCACCCAACCGGCCGGCATCGACGAGGTGGTGCGGTGGTGCCGGGCCCGGCAGGTGGAACCGGCGCTGCGCTGACCTCAAGTGAGCGGGCGGGGACGCCGATGACAGGGGTGACCCTGCCCGTCCCCGCCCGACCCCATCCCGAGATCGGAGGGCGTCATGCCTCCCCTGCTCCTGCTCCTGCCGCTGCTGCTGGTCGCGCTCGTCGCGCTGGTCGTGCTCCGGCGCCGCCGGTCGGACGCGGCGACGGGCACAGCGGCCACCGCACGTGACAGCGAGGAGGTGCGGCTGCTGCGGCTGCAGGTGGAGACGCTGACCGACGCCCTGCACGAGGCCAACGCCCGCACCACCGCGGCGCCGGCTGGGCCACCCGCACCGGCCGAGGCGGCAGCGTTCACCCCCGACCCCGCCCCCGAGCCCGTCGTCCCGATCACCGTCGCGGACGTGGTGCCGGAGGTGGCGCTGGACGTGGCGCCCGAGGGGGCGCCGGACGCACTGTCCGGGCCGCTGCTGGGACCGCTGCCCGACCTGCCGGCTCCCTCACCGGCCGACCGCACCGCCCGCGCCTACGCCGACCTGTCGCGCTCCCTGGCCGGCACCGGCCGGACCCGCGAGGCGGTGCTGGCCCAGTGGGCCGCCGACGTCCGGGTGCTGGCCCCGCTGCTCGCCGACCGCGGCGACGAGCTGTGCGCGGCCCTCGGGACGATCGACCCGGCCGACCCCGTCGCCACCCTCCTAGGCGCCCGGGCCGCGGCGTCCGCGCTGGTGGGGCCGTCGTTCGCGGTGTCGGCGCTGCTCGCCGACGTCTCGCACCTCTCCGGTCCCGTCCCGGCCGGTCGTCGCGCCGAGCCGCACGGCGACGTGTCGGCCGACGTCCTGCCGGACCACCTGGTGCGTGCGCTCGAGAGCGTGCTCGTCGGGTCGGCGGCGCTGGCCGGGGACCACCTCGGGGTCTCCGTGGGCCTGCGGTGCGACCTCCTGGCCCACGTCGTCACCGCCGAGTCGCCGGCCGACGTCGAGGCGCGGGTGCGCGACCTCCTCGAGGCGCACGAGCGGGGCCGCTTCGACACCGCGCTCGCAGGTCGGGCGTCGTGACCGACGCCGCCGCGGTGCCGGCCGGCCTCGTGGTCGCCCTGGCCGGCGTGCTCGGGCTCCTGGTGGGCTCGTTCCTCAACGTCGTCGTGCACCGCGTCCCGGCCGGGCTCTCCGTCGTGAGCCCGCCGTCGGCGTGCCCCGGCTGCGCCCACGTGGTCCGCCACCGCGACAACGTCCCGGTGGTCTCCTGGCTGCTGCTGCGCGGGCGCTGCCGCGACTGCGCCGTGCGGATCCCCGCGCGCTACCCCCTGGTCGAGGCCGGCACGGGTGCCGCCTTCGCCGTCACGGCCTGGCGGTTCGACGACCCGGTCGTCCTGGTCGCCGCGCTGGTCGTCGTCGGCGCGGGCATCGGGCTCGCCCTGATCGACCTCGAGCACCAGCGGCTGCCGTTCGCGATCACCCGCGTCGCGACGATCCTGGTGGTGCTGGTCGTGGTGGCCGGTGCGGCGGCCGGCAGCACGATCGACTGGACGGCGGTCGCCGTCTCGGTCGCGTGCTGGACCGGCCTGTACGCGCTGCTGCACTACGGGTCGGGCGGCCGGGCGATGGGACTCGGGGACGTCGCCCTCGCGCCCGTCCTCGGCTTGGTCCTCGGCCTCGTCGGCTGGCCGGCCGCCATCGTCGGGCTGTTCGGGGGCTTCGTGCTCGGCACCGTGGTGCTGGTGCCGCTGCGGGCGACCGGCCGGATCGGACGGCGGGCCGCCGTCCCGCACGGTCCGTTCATGCTCGCCGGGGCCGCGCTCGGCCTGTTCCTGGGGGTGCCTCTCAGCCAGGCCTACCTGGCAACTGTCGGCATCACCTGAGACGACCCGGCCCCCGCTCGTTCGCCTCCCGCGCCGAGACCCGGGGTGCGGTGCGCCACAGGCGCCACCTCCTGTCCCAGGGATGACCACCTGTCCCGCGGTCCAGACCTGTGACACGAATTGTTGGAAAGCCTGGGCACAGCGACGCGCGACCAGCCAGACTCACCCTGGCCGCACTCCCCCCGCTCCCCGCACCCCCCGGTGCGACTGGTGCGCGCTTCCCCAGGAGGTTCGATGCACCCCCCCGTCCTCGTCATCGGTCAGGATGAGGCCCGACTGCGCTCGACGCGTGACGCGTTCGTGCGTGAGCGGCTCACGAACCCGGTGGTCGGCGTCGCCGACGCCGTCGCGGCTCGCGCCTACATCCTGGGCCACGCGCCCTACGCGGACCGGGACCGGCACCCGCTGCCGGCCGTGGTCGTCACCGACCTCCACCTCCCCCGGGGCGGCGGCCTCGACGTCCTGCGCACCGTCCGCAGCCACCTGAGCCTGCGCCGCACGCCCGTCATCCTCGTCGGCGACGAGAGCAGCGACGTCGACGAGGACGAGATCGCCGAGGCCCGACAGCTCGGCGCCGCCGCGGTGCTGGGCCGCCGGGTGGCGGTCGACGTGCTCGTCGGGGTCATCCGCGACACCGGTGTGCCCTGGACCGTCGGCCACGCCGAGATCGGGGCCTGAGGGATGCCGCCCCCCTCGACGGCACTCGGTCTCGACCAGCACGGCGCCACGCTCCCGACGACGACGTCGCTGGTCACCGCGATCGCCGAGCTGCGAGCCGGCCACAGCGACCACCGGCACACCCTCGTCCTGCTCGCCGCCTCGGTCACCAACGCCGCCGAGATCGCCGACGTGCACGGCGCCCAGGCCCTCGAGGTCGTGACGGGCGAGGTCACCCGCCGCGCGATGCAGCACGACGGCGTCCGGGTCCGGCTGCTGCGCTCCTCCCCGCTCGGCGGGTTCCTCGCCGCCGCGGTGGTCCGCCGGGAGACGGCCCGTGCCGAGGTCGAGGACCTCTTTGCCGACGTCCGTGGCCTCGTCGACCTCGTCGGGGACCAGGTCTGGCCGGTCCTGACCGTGGGCGCGGCCGAGTGCGACGTCGACGACCGGATCTGGTCGGTGATCCGCGACGTGCGCTCCGCCGTCGTCGCCGCCGGCCGCGAGGCGCCCGGCGCGATCCGCTGGCACGAGGGCGTGTCGACCTACAACGTGGCCGACGAGCTGACCCGGGTCCGCGACCTCGCCGTCGCCCTCACGCAGGAGCCCGGCCAGCTGCAGCTGCACTACCAGCCCGTCCAGAACCTCCGCGACGGCGCACTCGTCGGCGCCGAGGCCCTGCTGCGGTGGACCCATCCCCTCCGGGGGCCGATCTCGCCGATGCTCGCCGTGGAGGCCGCCGAGCGCACCGGGCTGATCGTCCCGCTCGGTCGGCTCGTGCTGGACCGGGCCCTCGCGCAGACCGCCGTCTGGCTGCAGCAGCTGCACCCCGGCTTCCGGATGCACGTCAACGTGTCCCCGATCGAGCTCGGCGAGCCGTCCTACGTCGACCACGTCGAGGCCGCCCTGGCCCGAGCCGGTGTGCCCGCCGCCAACCTGCTCCTCGAGATCACCGAGACCGCGATGCTCAACGACGAGCCGGCGGTCCACGCGACGCTGCTCGGGCTGCGCGAGCTCGGCGTCGGGCTGGGCGTCGACGACTTCGGCACGGGGTACTCCTCCATCGCCCACCTGCACCGCCTCCCGATCGACACCGTCAAGGTCGACCGGTCGCTGATCTCCGGCATGGGTGACGACGTCGGCGCCTTCCAGCGGACCCGCGCCGTGATCGGGCTGGTCACGACGCTCGGGGTCACGGTCGTGGCGGAGGGCATCGAGTCCGCCCTCGAGTCCGCCCACCTGCAGGCGATGGGCTGCAGCATCGGGCAGGGCTACCACCTCGGCCGGCCGGTGCCCGCCGCGGAGTTCCTGCCGGCGACCCACGCCCCGGGCCGCACGGCCTGACCTCGCCGGTCGGGCCTACGCCTCGTCGTTCTCCAGCCAGCCGCGGAACGCCTCGAGGTTCTTCGTCGACTCCCCGCGCAGCCGGCGCCACGCCCACTCCTTGCGGATCGACGTCGCGAAGCCGAGCTCGAGCAGGGTGTTGAACGACTCGTCGGCCGTGGCGAGCACCGACCCGAGCAGCCGGTCGAGCTCGTCGGCGTTGATGGCGACGAGCGGCAGGCGCGCGTCGAGGTAGATGTCGCCGAGCCGGTCGACGGCGAACGCGACGCCGTAGGTGCGCAGGTTCTTCTGCAGCAGCCACCGGTAGACCTGCTCGTGGTTCTCGTCGGGTGCCCGGCACACGAAGGCGTGCACCCCGAGGGCGTGCGGCCCGATGTCGAGCCGCACGGGCGTCTGCAGCTTCTTCTCGCCCGGGAGCGCGAACGAGAAGACGCCAGCTCCCTGGCCCGCCGGCTCCTCGTGGTCGAGGTCGTTGTCGCCCAGGTACGCACGGACGACGGCGACCAGGTCCGGGTCGGCGCCCTCCGCGACCAGCTCGGCGGGGTCGACGTCGGTGCTCGTGCTGGGGTCGGTCACCCCACCGACTCTCGCATGAGGGTGCGTGCCCTCCGGTACACCCCGAGCGTCTGGTCGGCGGTCGCCTCCCACGAGAACTCCTGCGCCTGGGCGAGCGCCCCGACCGCGAGCCGGTCGCGCAGCGCGGGGTCGTCGACGACCCGGCCGAGCGCGGTCGCCCAGGCGTCGGCGTCGTGCGAGGGGACGAGCAGCCCGCTGCCGCCGTCGCGGACGACGGTGGTCAGCCCGCCGACGGCCGCCGCCACCACCGGGGTGCCGCAGGCCTGGGCCTCGACGGCCACCAGACCGAAGGACTCGTTGTGCGAGGGCACCGCGACGAGCGTCGCGGCGGCGTACCACCGGGCGAGCTCACGCTGGGTCACCGGCGGGACGAACCGGACGACGTCGTCGACGCCCAGCTCGACGGCGAGGGCGGCCAGCGCGGAGGGCCGGTCGAGGCCACTGCCGGAGGGGCCGCCGACGATCGGCACCACGAGGCGCGAGCGGAGGCCGGGGTCGCGAGCGAGCAGCACCGCGACCGCGCGCAGCAGGACGTCGGGCGCCTTGAGGGGCTGGATGCGGCCGGCGAAGAGCAGGACGACGGCGCCGGGGGCGAGGCCGAGCGCGGTGCGGGCCGCGACGAGCGGCTCGGGGCGGAACAGGTCGAGGTCCACGCCGGGGTGGACGACGTCCACCCGCGCCGGGTCGGCGTCGTACAGGTTGACCAGCTGCTGGGCCTCGAGCGCGGTGTTGGCCACCAGCACGTCGGCGGCCTCGACCACCTGCTCCTCGCCGATGAGCCGGGCGGCGGGCTCGGGCGTGTCACCGTCGGCGAGCGCGCCGTTCTTCACCTTCGCCATCGTGTGCATGCTGTGCACCAGCGGCACGCCCCACCGGTCGCGCGCGAGCGCTCCCACCTGGCCGGAGAGCCAGTAGTGCGAGTGGACGGCGTCGTAGTGCCCGACCGGGTGCGCGGCCTCGGTGCGCAGCACCTCGCGGGCGAAGACGCAGAGCTGGCCGGGCAGCTCGTGCTTGGTGAGACCCTCGAAGGGTCCGGCGGCGATGTGGCGCACCAGGACGCCGTCCGCGAGCGGGACGACGGGCTCGAGGGTCGAGCTGGTGGCGCGGGTGAAGACGTCGACCTCGACGCCGCGGCGGGCGAGACGGCGGGCCAGCTCGACGACGTAGACGTTCATGCCGCCGGCGTCACCCGTGCCGGGCTGGTCGAGGGGCGAGGTGTGCAGGCTGATCATCGCCAGTCGCCTCACGTCCACCACGGGGTGCTCAACACGCGTGGCCGGCCGAGCATTCCCGCGACCGGGACCTCGGCTCGCCCGCTCGATCACCTACGCCTCGTCCGGCCGGGACGAACGGAGCACCGTGACGGCGACCGACAGCGTGGCGAGCCCGCCGACGACGGCGCCGAGCTGACGCTCGGACGCGAGCTCGTGGCCGACCTCCAGGACGGCCCAGCCGAGCGTCAGCGCACCGATGGCACCCATGAGGGCCAGCACCCGCGGCCGCGCGAGGCCCGCGCCGGCCAGGGCGACGGCGACGCCGACCAGGCCCCACCCCACCCAGCCGAACCGCTGGTCGGCGACGAACAGGTGGGCCACCAGCACGATCCCACCCAGGAGGGCGGCGCCCCACGTGGCCAGCTCCAGTCCTCGCACCCCGGCTCTCCTCCCCGGCCCTGGCGACTTCTCGACCGGCCAGGGCGTGGATGATCGTGCCATGACCCGTCACGCCGTCGTCACCGGAGCCAGCAGCGGGATCGGCGCCGCGACCGCCCGCTCGCTGGCCGCCACCGGCTTCCACGTCTACTGCGCCGCCCGTCGCACCGAGCGGGTCACCGAGCTCGCCGAGGAGATCGGCGGCACGGCCGTGACGTGCGACGTCACCGACCCCGCCTCGGTCGCCGCGCTCGCCGAGGTGGTCGGCGGCCGGCTCGACGTCCTCGTCAACAACGCCGGCGGCGCGTTCGGCGCCGCGACCGTGGCCGAGTCCGACGCGGACGACTGGCGCCGGATGTACGAGGTGAACGTCATCGGGTTGATGCAGGTGACCCGGGCCCTCCTGCCCGCCCTGCTCGCCGCCGACGACGGAGCCGGGATCATCTGCAACGTGGGCTCGACCGCGGGCCGGATCGCCTACGAGGGCGGGGGCGGCTACACCGTCGCCAAGCACGGCACCCAGGTCGTCTCCGAGACGCTGCGCCTCGAGCTGTGGGACCAGCCGGTGCGGGTCACCGAGATCGCTCCCGGCATGGTGCGCACCGACGAGTTCGCCCTGACCCGCTTCGACGGTGACGCGGAGCGGGCGGCGGCGGTCTACGCGGGCGTCGCCGAGCCCCTCGTCGCCGAGGACGTCGCCGACGCGATCACCTGGATGGTCACCCGCCCGCGCCACGTCAACATCGACGAGCTCGTCATCCGCCCACGCGCCCAGGCCTCCCAGTTCAAGGTCCACCGGAGCTGACCGTCCGAGCTGGCCGCCCGAGCTGGCCGCCCGAGCCGGCGAGGGCGGGTCAGCTCGACGGTCGTCGAGCAAGCGGCGCGACCGAGGGTCGAGGTGGCAACCCGCGTGTCGAGACGCCTGGCCCATCAAGGCCAAGCCCCCGAGGTCGGGTCGGCAACGGCGGGCCGGGGTCTCGCCGGCGCTCGTCGACGTTCGCCTGCTCAACCTCCGGTGAGGGACGGGCGGCGCGCCGAGGGTGCGGCAGACTGACCCCGTGCAGACCATCGGACTCATCGGCGGCATGAGCTGGGAATCCAGCGCCGTGTACTACCAGATGCTGAACGCCGGCGTGGAGCAGCGCCTCGGCGGGCTGTCCTCGGCGCGGACCGTGATGGCCTCGGTCGACTTCGCGGAGGTCACGGCCCTGCAGGAGCAGGAGCGCTGGGACGACGTCGCGGCGATCCTCGTGGCGGCGGCCCGCTCGGTCGAGGTGGCCGGCGCCGACTTCCTGGTGCTGTGCACCACGACGTTCCACCGGGTCGCCGACCAGGTCGCGGCGGCCGTCTCGATCCCGGTGCTGCACCTCGCCGACGTCGTCGCCGAGGCGTGCGTGGCCCGTGGTCTCGACTCCGTCGGCTTCGTCGGCACCACCTTCGCGATGTCGCGCGACTTCTTCGTCGAGCGGATGGCCTCGCACGGGCTGACGGTCCACGTGCCCGACGCCTCGCAGCACGCCGAGGTCAACCGGATCATCTACGAGGAGCTCGTGCACGGCCGGGTGCTCAACAGCTCCCGCCGCACCGTCGTCGGGCTCGTCGACCAGCTGTGGGACGCCGGCGCCGGCGGCCTCGTGCTCGGCTGCACCGAGCTCGAGCTGCTCGTGAAGCAGGCCGACTCCGAGCTGCCGCTGTTCCCCTGCACCACGCTGCACGTCAACGCCGCGCTCGACCGCGCCCTGGCCTGAGCCGCCGGCTCAGCCTGCGGTCCGGCCGAGCAGCCGGGCCATCCGGACGGCGTGCTGGCGGTTGATCACGCGGGTGTCCCGCTGGATCCAGGAGCGCTCGATGCGGCGGCCGCGGAGGACGTAGACCTCGAGGTTGCGGGCGACGCTGGAGTCGAGGAACCGGCTCGCGGTCCGGAACCCGAGCCGCCGCTCACCGAGGGCGGGCACCGACACCGGGCTCAGCGTCCTGGTCGTGTCGCCGTCGGTGGCGGTGCCCTCGCACCGGGTCGCGTAGTCGACGAGGGCCTGGAAGCCGGCGCGGGCGCGGCGCCGCGAGCCGAACTCGTAGACGAAGAACGTCGGGTCCTCGCGGCCCTCGAAGTACGGGACGGCGCCGTCGGCGTCGAGGTAGGCGGCGAACCGGACCGACCGGGCGCGGAAGCCGCCGGTGAGCCCGACACAGGTGTCGTCGTACAGGTCGAGAGCACTGCCGACGTCGAGCGCCCGGCTGCCGCCGGCGAGGAACGGGAAGATCCGCGCCACCTGCCCCGTGGTCGGGACGTCGGCCCCGGTCACCCCTCGCTCGGCGGGGACCGCGGCGTCGGCCCGCGCGGCGACGGAGGTGGTGAGCAGGGCCGCGACGAGGGCCCCGACGAGGGCCACGAGGAGGGCCGGCACGAGGGCCGGTGCGAGGGCCGGCGCGAGGCGGCGGAGGACGAGGACGGGGCGGGCACGCCCGGGGGTGGTGGTGGTCATGTCCGGTAGGACGCACGGGCGGGCCGAAAGTTGCCGCCCGCCGCCGATGCGGGCCAGCGCGGTCACCCTCACTAGACTCGGTCCTGCGCACTCGCGCCCGGCGACGTCGGCCGACGTCCCCCTTACTCCTGAGAACAGACCGAGGCTTTCGCATGTCCGACCGGACCACCACTCGCTCCGACCTGCGCAACGTCGCCATCGTGGCGCACGTCGACCACGGCAAGACCACCCTCGTCGACGCGATGCTGCGCCAGGCCGGGGCGTTCACCGCCCACCAGGCCGAGTCGGTCGCCGAACGGGTCATGGACTCCGGCGACCTCGAGCGCGAGAAGGGCATCACGATCCTCGCGAAGAACACCGCGGTGCACTACGAGGGCCCCGCCGGTGGCGGGATGCCGATGGTCATCAACATCATCGACACCCCCGGCCACGCCGACTTCGGCGGCGAGGTCGAGCGCGGCCTGTCAATGGTCGACGGCATCGTCCTGCTCGTCGACGCGTCCGAGGGCCCGCTCCCCCAGACCCGCTTCGTGCTGCGCAAGGCGCTGAACGCCGACATGCCGGTGATCCTGGTCGTCAACAAGACCGACCGCAGCGACGCGCGCATCGCCGAGGTCGTCGACGAGACCTACGAGCTGTTCATGGACCTCCTCGACGAGAGCCACAGCCAGGACGCGCTCGACTTCCCGGTGGTCTACGCCTCGGGCCGCGCCGGCATCGCCAGCCTGACCGCGCCCGAGGACGGCACGATGCCCGAGGGCAGCGACCTCGAGCCGCTGTTCAAGACGATCCTCGAGACGATCCCCGCCCCGACGTACACCGAGGGCGCGCCGCTCCAGGCCCACGTCACCAACCTCGACGCCTCCCCGTTCCTGGGCCGGCTCGCGCTCGTCCGCGTCCACGAGGGCACCCTGCGCAAGGGTCAGCAGGTCGCCTGGATGCGCCGCGACGGCGAGGTCAAGAACGTCAAGATCACCGAGCTCCTCGTCACCGAGGGCCTCGAGCGCAAGCCCGGCGAGTCCGCCGGCCCCGGCGACATCGTCGCCATCGCCGGCATCCCGGAGATCACCATCGGCGAGACGCTCGCCGACCCGGAGAACCCGGTCGCGCTCCCGCTCATCCACGTCGACGAGCCGGCCATCTCGATGACGATCGGCACCAACACCTCCCCGCTGGTGGGCCGCACCAAGGGCGGCAAGGTCACCGCCCGCCTCGTCAAGGACCGCCTCGACGTCGAGCTCGTCGGCAACGTGTCGCTGCGGGTGCTCCCGACCGAGCGGCCCGACGCCTGGGAGGTGCAGGGCCGCGGCGAGCTGGCGCTGGCCATCCTGGTCGAGCAGATGCGCCGCGAGGGCTTCGAGCTCACCGTCGGCAAGCCGCAGGTGGTCACCAAGGAGATCGACGGCAAGGTCCACGAGCCGTACGAGCGCCTGACGATCGACGCCCCCGAGGAGTACCTCGGCACGATCACGGAGCTGCTCGCGAGCCGCAAGGGCCGCATGGAGCAGATGACCAACCACGGCACCGGCTGGGTCCGCATGGAGTTCATGGTGCCCGCCCGGGGCCTGATCGGCTTCCGCACCGAGTTCCTCACCGACACCCGCGGCACCGGCATCGCGCACGGCATCTCCGAGGGCTACGAGCCGTGGGCCGGGGAGATCCGCTCGCGCACCAACGGCTCACTGGTCGCCGACCGCAAGGGCGCGGCGACGGCGTACGCCATGACCAACCTGCAGGAGCGGGGCACGATGTTCGTCGAGCCCACCACCGAGGTCTACGAGGGCATGATCATCGGCGAGAACTCCCGCGCCGACGACATGGACGTCAACATCACCAAGGAGAAGCAGCAGACCAACATCCGCTCCGCCACCTCCGACAACTTCGAGAAGCTCATCCCGCCGCGCAAGCTCTCGCTCGAGCAGTGCCTCGAGTTCTGCCGCGACGACGAGTGCGTCGAGGTCACGCCCGACATGGTGCGCATCCGCAAGGTCGTCCTCGACCAGAACGAGCGCGCCAAGACCGCCTCCCGCGTGCGCAAGGGCGGGCGCTGACCGACCTCCCGGTCTCCGGCTCCACGTCGTAGGTTCGGTCCATGGACCCGGAGATCTCCCACGCCCGCCAGCACACGCTCGGAGACCTGCCCCGGCGCAGCGCCGCCCGGTACCCCGACAAGACCGCGATCATCGACGGGTCGACCCGGCTGACCTTCGCCGAGCTCGACGCGACGGTCGACCGGGTCGCGGCCGCGATCGCCGACGCGGGTCTGGCCAAGGGTGACCGGCTCGCACTGCTGAGCCACAACTGCTGGCAGTTCGCCGTCCTCGACTTCGCCGCGGCGCGGGTCGGCGTCGTCCTGGTGCCGATCAACTTCATGCTGGGCGGCGACGAGATCGCCTACATCCTCGACCACAGCTGCGCGTCGGCGTTCGTGGTCGAGGACGGGCTCCTCGAGGTCGCCGGGCAGGCCCTCGGGGCGCTCGGCCGAGCGGTGCCGGTCCGCGCCGTCGTCCGGCTCGCCGACGGCGCGGTGCCCGACGGCTGGGTCGACCTCCAGGACTGGGTCGAGCGGGACGGCGTCCCGCCGCACGTGCCGGTGGCCGACGACGACCCGGTGCGGATGATGTTCACCTCGGGCACCGAGTCCCGCCCCAAGGGTGCCCTGCTGAGCAGCCGGGCCCTGATGTGGCAGTACGTCTCGTGCGTGATCGACGGGTCGATGAGCGCCGACGACGTCGAGCTGCACACCCTGCCGCTCTACCACTGCGCCCAGCTCGACTGCTTCCTCGGCGTCGACGTCTACCTCGGAGCGACCTCGGTGATCCTCCCCGGGCCGGACCCGGCCGCCGTGCTGGCGGCGATCGCCGAGCACCGGGTCACCAAGTACTTCGCGCCGCCCACGGTGTGGATCGGTCTGCTGCGCTCCCCCGCCTTCGACACCGCCGACCTGTCCTCGCTGCGCAAGGGCTACTACGGCGCCTCCCCGATGCCGGTCGAGGTGCTCAAGGAGATGCGCGAGCGGCTCCCCGACGTCGACCTGTGGAACTTCTACGGCCAGACCGAGATGGCGCCGCTGGCCACCATCCTCGGTCCCGAGGAGCAGCTCACCCACGCCGGCTCCGCCGGCCGGGCCGCGCTCAACGTCGAGACCCGGATCGTCCCCGCCGACGGATCCTCGGTCGACCCGCTTCCCCCGCACGAGGTCGGCGAGATCGTGCACCGCTCCCCGCACGCGACGCTCGGCTACCACGACGACCCCGCCAAGACGGCCGAGGCGTTCCAGCACGGCTGGTTCCACTCCGGCGACCTCGGCTACCTCGACGACGGCGGCCGGCTCTACGTCGTGGACCGCAAGAAGGACATGATCAAGACCGGCGGCGAGAACGTCGCGAGCCGCGAGGTCGAGGAGGCGATCTACACGCTGCCCGGCGTCGCCGAGGTCGCCGTGTTCGGCGTCAGCCACCCGCGCTGGGTGGAGGCGGTCACCGCCGTCGTCGTCGCCCGGGCCGGCGCCGAGCTCACCGCCGACGACGTGCTGGCCCACGCCCGGTCCGTCCTGGCCGGCTACAAGGCCCCGAAGTACGTCGTCCTGGCCGACGCGCTCCCGAAGAACCCCAGCGGCAAGATCCTCAAGCGCCAGCTCCGCGACGAGCACGCGACCATCGCGAGCGACTGAGCCCGGGCGCCGCAATCCACGCCGAGTCGGCGCGGAGTTGAAGTCGGATCGCGTCGAGTCGGCGTTCGTGCTCGACGCGAACGCCGACTCGGCGTCACGCCCGGACCACGCAGACGCAGGGCGTCGGCGGCGTGGGTCAGACGACGGTGCGCTCGCGCTCGGCGAGCAGGAACGCGGCGAGGGCGCCGCCGAGAGCGCCGAAGAGGTGTCCCTGCCAGGAGATCCCCGGCTCGCCGGGAAGGACGCCGAGGAGCACGCTGCCGTAGACGACGAGCAGCGCCACCCCGAGCAGGATCTCGCGGACCCGGCGGTTGAAGACGCCGCGCAGCACCAGGTGGACGAGCCAGCCGAACACCAGCACGGACGCGCCGAGATGGACCGTGTCGGAGGGCGCCACCAGCCACACCCCGAGCCCGCCGACCACCCAGATGACCGCGGTCGCCTGCAGCCCGCGAGCCACGCCGGTGACCAGGACCAGGAAGAGCAGGACCAGTGCCGGGAGCGTGTTGGCCTCGAGGTGCAGCCAGCCGCCGTGCAGCAGCGGGGCGACGAGGATCCCGACCAGGCCCTCGTCGGAGCGCGGCCGGACGCCGTACTGGTCGAGGCGGTGGTCGGCGAGGGCGTCGATGATCTCGATCAGCCACAGGAGCGCGACGAAGCCACCCGCGCCCAGGGCCGCGACCGCGACCGGCGAACGCCGGCCGGTCTCCTGCTGCGTCCTCATGGAGCAACTGTGCCACCCGGCACCGGGTGCCCGGACCCTGTGCCCGGCCCGGCCCGGCCCGGCCGGGGCGCGGCGCCGGCCCAGGTCAGTCGAGGGCGACGGGGCGGCGCAGCTCGGCGGTGATGGTGACCAGGCCGAGCAGGGGCAGCGCGGCGAGCACGGCGAGGCTCCAGCCGACGCCGATCGGCTCCCCCAGCCCGCCCACGACGGCCGATCCCACGCTCCCGCCGACCAGGAACACCAGCGTCGCCACGCCGAGTGCGACACCACGCACGTCGGCGTCGACGGCATCGGCGACCGCGGCGGTCATCGCCGGCTGCCCCAGGCCGAAGGCCACGGTGACGAGCAGGACCCCGACGCCGAGCAGGGGCGCGGAGACGGTGGTGGCGCCGACCGACGCGATCACCAGGGCGACGGTCGCGACGACGCCGGCGATCGCGATCGCCCGGGTCGGGCCGGCCGAGGTGATGAGCGGACCGGCCACCCGCGGCACCACGAGCGCCAGGGCCGCGCTGGGCACCAGCAGCAGTCCCACCTGCCACGGCTCCCAGTCGTGTGCCACCAGGACGCCGGGCACCGCGACGAGCAGCGCGAACCAGGACGCCGGCACCGCGGCGGCGGCCACCGCGCTGCGCACGACGGTGCCGTTGCGGACCACCGACATCGGCAGGAACCCGTGCGGGCGGCGCCGCACCCGGACGATCGTGGCCGGCGTGCCGAGGACGAGCAGGAGCACCCCGGCGGCCAGCACGACGAAGCCGGTCGACGGCGACTGCACGACCAGGACGACACCGGCAGCGGTGAACGCGACCAGCAGTGCACCGAGCAGGTCGAGCCGCGCCCCGCTGCCCTCGCGCGTGAGCGCCGGCCACAGCACCGGCAGCACCAGGAGTCCGAGCACCGGGAGCGCCATCACCGCTCGCCACCCGAGCGCCTGCTCGAGCACGCCCCCGAGGAGCGGACCGAGGCAGCTGATCGCGGCCGCCATCCCGGCGAGCCGCCCGAGCGCGAGCCCGCGCACGGAGCCGGAGTACCGCCCGTTGAGGACGGCGACGCCGAGGGTCGGCACCGCGGCGGCACCGGCGCCCTGCAGCATCCGGGCCAGGACGAGGGTCTCGAACGTCGGCGCAGCGGCGGCCAGGACGGCGCCGGCGGTCATCAGGCTGACGCCGACGAGCAGCGGGATCCGGATGCCGACCAGGTCGGAGAACCGGCCGTAGACGGCGGTCGTCACCGCGAGCATCAGGGTGTAGAGGCTGATGGTCCAGGTGGCGGTCCCGGGGCTGACGCCGAGGTCGTCGCCGATGAGCGGGAGCGCGATCGCCGCGGAGGACGAACCCATGCCGGCCAGGCCGAAGAGGAGTCCCAGGAGCAGCGACACGCGGCGGGAGTCGTCGGTGGTCATCGTGGGGGCGAACCACCAGCGGCGCCGGGATGTTCCCGGCGCCGCTGGTCTCGTTCGTGCTCCGGCCTCGGCCGGCGGGTGGATCAGCGGATCTTGAAGTCCGCCTTGCTGACGGCGTAGAAGCCGCCCTTGAGCGAGGTCACGACGATCCGCGCCTTCTTCGACCGCACGCCCTTCGGCAGCTGGACGACCTGCTTGCCGTCGTTGGCCGTCGCCCTGGCGAGGGTGCGCGACCAGGTCTTCCCGCCGTTGGTCGACAGGTAGATCGTCACCTTCTTGGTGAGCTTGCGGGTGCCGTTGACCTTCCACCTCACGGGGATGGTCGTGCCCTTCTTCGCGACGTAGCTCTTCTTCGCCTGCGAGGTCACGAGGAACGGGCCGGCCTTCTTGACGACCTGCACCACGACGTTGCGGTAGGCGACGCCACCGCGGCCGTCACGCACGGTGACCCGGAAGTGCATCGCGCCCTTCTGCTTGCCCGGGGTGCCCTGGTAGGCGGCCGTCGGCAGGAACTCCGAGTAGCACTCGACCAGCGCCGGGTCGAGCGGCACGTTCGGGCCGTCGTCCGGCGGCGGCGGCGGAGCCACCGGGCAGCGCCCGGTGCGGGCGTTGGTGTTGCCCGACAGCACCTGCGCCAGGTCCGGGAAGGACCGCGACGGCGCGCCGGTGGCGAGGTTGATGCCCGGCGAGGGCGACTCGAGCGAGTCGGCGTCGCTGACGTCGGCGGCGGTGCCGAAGACCCGGAACAGCGGTCCGTGGGTCTTCTTGTTGGACGGCAGCGCGGTGCCGTCGAGCCCGCGGGCGTCGTCGGTCTGCTCCCACAGGTAGGTGAGCGGGTCGCCGTCGGCGTCCTTGGCCTTGCCGGTGAGGATGAACGGCGTGCGGGTCGGCACCTTGCGCACGACCGTGACCGAGGTGACCTCCGGTGCGCGGTCGCTCGTGGTCACCGCCGTCGTGCCGTCGTTGTCGGCGGCGCCGCCCTTGGCGGTCTCGCCCACGAAGCCGGAGACCCCGGCGCTGCCGCCGACGACCGTGATCGCGTCGACGTCGGCGTGCGGACCGGGCTCGTCGGGGGCACCGGTCGGGGCGAAGATCACCTGGAAACCGGTCGACGTCACGTCGGTGAGCGGCGCGGGGTAGTCGGTGTAGCTGCCGTAGGGGTCGTAGCCCCAGCCGGCGACGGTGACGTCCTGGCCGGTGAGCGTCGCCATCTTGGCCTCGATCGCGGCCCGGTCGTCGTCCGCGTCGACCTCGACGGTGTCGCCGTCGAAGCCGAGGGTGACCGTGGAGCCGGGGGCCCCGAAGCCGCGCAGCGAGACGGTCTGCACCTCGACGGTGTCGGGCAGGTCGGCGCCGGTGTAGGCGTTGACCTCGTCGAGGGTGCGGGCCGAGAAGTACGGGTCGGTGTGGTCCTGCAGGTTGTCCTGGCGGCAGATGCCGGCGTAGGCCATCACCGAGGAGCCCGAGCCGGGCTCGACCGAGGTGGTGTCGTTGCGGTTGCCTCCGGAGCAGCTGCGGTAGACGCCGTTGAAGGTGTGGTTGCCGGCGAACTGGTGACCGATCTCGTGGGCGACGTAGTCGATCGCGAAGAAGTCACCCTTGGGCTCCGGCAGGCCGGTGCAGCCGCCACCCTTGTAGTCGGCGCCGACGACGCCGAGGTAGGCCACGCCGCCACCGTTCACGCCGAGCGCGATGTGGCCGACGTCGTAGTTGCTGGCGCCGACGACCTGGCCGAGCACGAGCCGGTTGCGGGCGAGGGTCTCGCCGCTGCAGAAGTCGAGGTCGCCGAACTGGTCCGCGGGGGCGTCGTCGGGGTAGATGACGGTGCGGAAGCACGGCTCCGCGCCGCACGGGCCGTTGGCCCCGGTGGCCTCGGCGGTGGTGTCGAAGTTGAGGTCGTCGGTCTCGTTGATCAGCTGCAGCGTGATCGCGAGGTCCTGCTTGTAGATCTGGTTGACCCGGTTGATCAGCGTGGCCTTCTCGGCGAGCACGTTGTCGGTGCCGAAGTACGCGGCGTAGGACGGGTCGGAGGTCAGGGCGAGCCGGTAGCGCTTCTCGACGACCGCGGCACCGGCGCGGCCCGAGGCGCCGCCGCCCGTGCGGGTCGCGGCGCGCCGGATCTCCGGGGCCTCCCGCTCGGCGAACTGCTCCTCGGGGCTGGTGGTGTCGTTGCCGTAGAAGGCGAGGTGCTGGGTGGTGCCGCGCCGGTCGTAGGCCGGGTCGACGTACCAGGTGCCCTGGCCCTGAGGACCGCGGACGGCGGCGTGCAGGCCCATCGGCGTCACGTCGAGCGCGACGGTGTGGCCGGGCCGGCTGACCGAGCGGCCGGAGTAGGTGGCGATCTCGGGGTGGGCCTCGGCGAGCCGCGGAGCGAGCACCTGGGTGCGCTGGACCGAGAACTTCTCGGTGCCTCCGGTCGGCGTCGGCAGGGCGAAGACGAGGCCGCCGCCGTCGCCCTCGGCCGGGGCGTCGGCGAGGTCGGCCCGGACCTTGCCCAGGTCGACTCGGACGGCGGAGTACTGCTTGGGCTCCACCCGGATCTTGTCGCCGGTCGGCCGGAAGCCGTCGAGCGGACGGTAGGCCGGATCGGGTGGTGGGGCGGCGGACGACGATCCTGACACTGCGGGGACCATCGCCGCAGCGATGACGAGGGCAGTGGCAGCCGCGAGACGTGACGGACGCATGTGGTGGTGAGCTCCTCCCAGCCGGGCAGGCGTACCCGGGCTCCCTGCACCCTAGGGGCGGGCGCCGACAGCGGCCAGTGCCTCGCGCAGGAGATCTCCGGCGGGTGGGTCGGGTCGCAGGGGCCTGCCACTAGATTCCACCGGGTGCAGATGATCCTGGGCCCGACCTCGGGCGACCTCGACGACGACGCCGTGGCCGCGGCCTACCCGTGGCCCGCGGAGGGCCCCTGGGTGCGGGCGATGATGGTGACCACCCTCGACGGCGCCGCGGCCGGGCCCGACGGCACCAGCGACTCGATCTCCTCCAGCGTCGACAAGGCCGTCTTCGACGCCGTCCGGCGCTTCGCGGACGCCGTGGTGGTCGGCGCCGGCACCATCCGCGCCGAGGGGTACGGCGCCATGCGCGCCAAGCCCGCCGACGTCGCGCGCCGTACCGCCGCCGGCCAGGCCGCCGCCCCGGTCGTCGTGGTCGTCAGCGGGTCGCTCGACCTGCCGTGGGACTCGGAGCTGTTCACCGCGTCCACCGAGCGGCCGATCGTGGTCGCCGGGGCCGGGGCGACCGCCGCGGCGCGGGCCGCGGCGGCCGCCCACTGCGACCTCGTGGTCGCCCCGGACGAGCGGGTGGGTCCGGGGTTCGTCGTCGACACGCTCGTCGCGCGCGGCCTGCGGCGCATCGTGTGCGAGGGCGGTCCGAGCCTGCTCGAGCGGTTCGTGGCCGACGGCCGGCTCGACGAGGCCGACATCACCGTCTCCCCCGCCTTCGCGGGCCTCACCGAGCGCCCCGGGAGCGCCCGGGACGTGGTGCGCCACTTCGAGCTGGCCCACGTCATCCACGCCGAGGGATTCCTGATGAACCGCTACCTGGCCCCCGGGAGCGGCCGGTGATCCGCCTCGCCGACCTCGCCCGGCTGGCCGCCGAGCACGCCGAGGACCTCGCTGCGCTCGACCGCCCGATCGCGCCGCTGGAGGTCGCCGGCCGCAGCTTCGACACCGACGCCCGCCCGGCCGTGATGGGGGTGGTGAACCTGTCGCGCGACTCCACCTACCGCGAGAGCGTCGTGACGTCGTACGACTCCGCGCTGCGGCGCGCCCGCGTGCTGGTCGCGCAGGGCGCCGACTTCGTCGACCTCGGCGCCGAGTCGAGCAACGCGACGTCGGCACGGGTCGACGCCGCCGAGCAGGCCGCGCGGCTCACCCCGCTCATCCGCGAGCTCGCCGCCGAGGGCGTGCTGGTCTCGATCGAGAGCTACGAGCCGGCCGCGGTCCGGGCCGGCCTCGAGGCGGGGGCGCGCATCGTCAACCTGACCGGCTCGGCCCACGACGCGGCCATGTTCGACCTCGCGGCCGCGCACGGGGCCGCCGTCGTGCTGTGCCACGTGCTCGGCCCGCACGCGCGGGCCCTCGACCCGGCCGCGGACGGCTCGTCCGCGCCCGACCCGCTGGCCGACCCGCTGGCCGACCCGCTGGCCGACCCGCTGGCCGACCCGCTGGCCGGCATGCTCGACGGGTTCGCGCGCCGGATCGACGACGCCCGCGCCCGCGGTGTCACCGCGCTCACCGTCGACCCCGGGGCCGGGTTCGGCTTCTCGCTCGGTGACCAGCGCGCCCGGGTGCGCCACCAGGCCCGGATGCTCGTGCAGTCGTTCCGGCTGCGGAGCCTCGGCGTCCCGGTCTGCCACTCGGTGCCGCACTCCTTCGAGCTCTTCGAGGAGCAGTTCCGCACGGCGGAGGGCTTCTTCACCGTGCTGGCCCACCTCGGCGGCACCGGCGTCTACCGCACCCACGAGGTGCCGCACGTCGTCGCTGTGCTGGGAGCCCTCGACGCCCTGTCCGTCGACTGACCCGGCGCTCAGCGGCGCAGGAGCCGCCCGACCCGGACGACGACGTCGTCGAGCGCGGCGGCGGCCGCCGGACTCATCGGCCCCATGTCGATGAACCCGTGCACGAGCCCGTCGTAGCGGACCGCCTCGACCGGCACGCCGGCCCGCTCGAGGAGTGCGGCGTACGCCTCCCCCTCGTCGCGCAGCGGGTCGTACTCGACGGTGACGACGAGCGCCGGAGCGAGAGCGCCGTCCACCGCGGCGACGTCGGCCAGCAGCGGCGAGTGCCGGGGGTCGGCCCGGTCGACGTCGTGACCGAGGTAGTGGCCACCGAACCAGCCCATCGTGGCCAGGTCGAGGAAGTAGCCCTCGGCGTTCTCGGTGCGCGAGGGGAAGTCGCCGGTCATGTGGGTGGCCGGGTAGAGGAGCACCTGGGCGTCGACCTTGCTGCCGAGCGTGAGGGCGGCGACGGCGGCGAGGTTGCCGCCGGCGGAGTCGCCGCCGACCGCGAGGACGTCACCTCCGCCGAGGTCGCCGCGGTGCTCGTCGGCCCACCGGACGGCGGCCAGGGCGTCGTCCACCGCCGCCGGGAAGCGCGCCTCGGGCGCGAGCCGGTAGTCGATCGCGAGCACCACGACGGAGGCGCCCGCGCACAGTCGCCGGCAGGTCTGGTCGTGGGTGTCGAGGTCGCCGATCACGAAGCCGCCGCCGTGCAGGTAGACCAGCGTCGGGAGCGGCCCGTCGTCGACCGGCCGGTAGAGCCGCGCCGGCCGCCCGGCGACCTCCAGCTCGACCACGCTGCCGACCGGCACCCGGGTCTCCGGCGTCACGAGGTCGACCGTCATCGCCCGCATCGCCCGTCGCGCCTGGTCCGGCGTCCCCTCCGACATCGGCGGGTACGGCGCGGCGTCGACCAGCTGCAGCAGGGTGGCGATCCCGGGGTCCAGAGGCATGCCGCGACTGTAGCCACGCAAGCCCTCCGCCCGGCACGCCCTGGCGTCGGGGCACGACCGCACGAGAGGTCGAGGAAGGCGCCCCGGCTCTTGTCCCGGGACCGGGCGTCAGCGCAGGTTGCGGACGACGGCGGCCGCGAGCGCGTCGGCGTACCGGGCCCGGCCGGCGGGGCGGGTCATGACGGGTGCGTCGGCGGAGGAGCGCATGTTGCCGAGCTCGACCATCACGGTCGGCACGTCGGAGAGGTTGAGGCTGCCGAGGTCGCGGCGGACGTCGAGCCCGTCGCCGCCGGCGACGTACGTCGCGTACGGGAAGCCCGAGCGGCGCAGCGAGCGGCGCAGGTCGAGGGCCAGCCGTCGCGAGGGCCGCACGATGTCGTCGGTCCAGGGCGGCCGGTCGGGCGGGCGGATCACGTGGAACCCGTGCGCGCCGGCGGTGTACGAGCCGTCGGCGTGGATGCTCAGCTTGAGGTCGGCGTCGATGCGGTTCCCGGCCCGTCCCCGGACGTCGACGCAGGGGCCCCAGCGACGCTCGGAGTTCGTCGTCCGGGTCAGGACGACACGGGCACCGAGCCGCTCGAGCCGTCGGGCGAGCAGCCGCGAGACCTGCCAGGTGAACGTCGCCTCGGGGTAGCCGGCGTCCGTCGCGGTGCCGGTGGTGTTGCACGGCTTGGTGAAGCCGCCGGCCGGGACCGGGCGTGAGACCTGCTCGGGGAAGTTCCGGTTGCCGAGCTGGTGGCCGGGGTCGAGCACGACCACCCGGCCCCGCAGCGGGCGGGCGTCGGACCCCGCGGCCGGCGCCGGTGACGGGGCCGGCGACGACGGCGGCGAGGACGAGGACGACTGCGACGTCGCCGGACGCGCGTCCTCGGAGGTGCCGGCGGGGTCGCCGCCGCAGCCCGCGACGACCAGCGACAGCGCGAGCGCCGCCGCGGCCGAGGGTCCCAGCCTCACGACGGGCTCACTCGTAGCCCAGGATCTCCTGGCGCTTCTCGCCCCAGGCGAGCGCCGACGCGATGGCGTCGTCGAGGGTGAGCTCGGTGCGCCAGTCGAGCAGGGCGGCGGCGCGGTCGACGCCGGCGAAGGCACCGGCGACGTCGCCGGGGCGGGGCCCGGCCTCGGTCACGGGCACCTCGGAGCCGAAGACCCGCTCGAAGGAGCCGACGAGCTCGCGCACGGTGACGCCCGCGCCGGTGCCGACGTTGATGACGGTCGACGTCGTCCCGACCTGCACCAGGACGTCGTCGAAGCGCTCCACGGCACGCACGTGCGCGCGGGCGAGGTCCCAGACGTGGACGTAGTCGCGGATGCCCGTGCCGTCGCTGGTCGGCCACCCGGTGCCGGTGATGGTGAACGACGGCTTCTGGCCGCGCGCGGCGAGCACCAGCTGGCCGAGCACGTGCGACGGCTCCTTGGCGTAGATGCCGGACTCGAGGTCGGGGTCGGATCCGATCGGGTTGAAGTAGCGCAGGACGACCGCGCGCAGGTCGGTGGCGACCGTGAGGTCGGCGAGGACCTCCTCGATCATCCGCTTGGTGCGGGCGTACGGGGAGCCGGGCTCGAGGGCGTCGTCCTCGGTGACCTCGAAGCCCTCCTTGGTGGCGTAGAGGCTCGCGGAGGAGGAGAAGAGCACGCGGTTCAGGCCGAGCGCGGCGAGCTCGTCGAAGAGCTCCAGCGACTTGGCGACGTTGTCGCGGTAGTACTCGTAGGGCTTCTCGACCGACTCCGGCACGACGATGCGCGCGGCCATGTGGATGGTGGCGTGCAGGTCGGGGTGCTCCTCGGCGATCCGGCGCAGGAGGGCACGGTCGGCGATGTCGCCCTCGTAGAAGATCCGGTCACGGACGAAGGCCTGCGGGCCGCTGAGCAACGAGTCGAGGATGACCGGCGTGTGGCCGGCCTCCTCGAGGGCCTTGGCGGTGATCGAACCGATGTAGCCGGCACCGCCGGTCACGAGAACCTTCATGACGCGACCCTAACCGTCGTCCGGCAGGGGTCGTGCTCGGGCCGCGGCTCCGACGACCTCCCTCACGTCGTCGGCACCGCGGCCCCGCACGTCCTTCGATCCGGAGCGCCCGCGGTCCGATGGGGGTCGGTCGCGGGCGTCGATGGACGCCCCCATGGCGTCCGTCCGATTTTCCGGGGGGGCACTGCGTCAAGAGTGGCGTCCGGGGACCCCGTCCGGCATCGGCTCCCAGGGCCGTCCGCCCTAGTCACGAGTGACTAGGCCGACCAGCCGAACAGTCATCGGAGCGGCAGCCGGGCCCCGGGAGGCCGGCCGCGAGGTCAGCCCGGCCCGGTCTGCTCGTCGAGCAGGTCGAGCAGGTAGGCCCCGTAGCCGCTCTTGACCAGGCCCTCGGCGAGGGCGGCGAGCTGGGTGTCGTCGATGAGCCCCATCCGCCAGGCGACCTCCTCGGGCGCGCCGACCTTGGTGCCCTGCCGCGCCTCCACGGCGCGCACGAAGTTGCTGGCGTCGTTGAGGTCGTCGAAGGTCCCGGTGTCGAGCCAGGCCGACCCGCGCGGCAGCACCTCGACCTGGAGCCGGCCCTCCTCGAGGTAGAGCCGGTTGAGGTCGGTGATCTCGAGCTCGCCACGCTCCGAGGGCCGCAGGCCCTTGGCCTTCTCCACGACGTCCGTGCCGTAGAAGTACAGGCCCGGCACGGCGTACCGGCTGCGCGGGGCGACCGGCTTCTCCTCCAGCGAGATCGCCCGGCCGGCGGCGTCGAACTCCACGACGCCGTACGCCGTGGGGTCGGCGACGCGGTAGCCGAAGACGGCCGCGCCGTCGAGGTCGGCGAACCGGCGCAGCCGGGTGCCGAGCCCGGCGCCGTGGAAGATGTTGTCGCCGAGGACCAGGCCCACCGGCTCGCCCCCGATGTGGCCCTCACCGATGAGGAACGCCTGGGCCAGGCCGTCGGGCGAGGGCTGGACGGCGTACGAGATCGAGATCCCGAACCGGGAGCCGTCGCCGAGGAGGCGGACGAACTGCTCGGCCTCGTGCGGCGTGGTGATCACCAGCACGTCGGTGATGCCCGCGAGCATCAGCGTCGACAGCGGGTAGTGGATCATCGGCTTGTCGTAGACCGGCATCAGCTGCTTGCTCACCGCGTGGGTGATGGGGTGCAGCCGGCTTCCGGTCCCGCCGGCCAGGATGATGCCGCGCATGGTGCTCCTCGTCTCGTGACCGCGACCGCGACGTGGCTCGTCGGGTCGTGGGGACCCAGCATGCCCGACGCGGCGGGGTGACCCCCGTCGCCCGGGCCGTGCCGCGCATACCCACAAGACGTGAAAAAATCCGGCGGTTGCCGGTGGCGGACCTAGCGTCGTCCCTGTCCACGGGGGGCGACAACGGCTCCAGGCACTCGGGGCCCACAGGCACGACGACGGCGACGTCGTCGCCTCCTCCGGCGCGCTCGCAGCACGAGCGCCACACGTCGAGGGGGAACGAGCATGTCGCTGCTGATGCACCGCGTGCGCGGCGAGTCACGCCTGCGCGTCCCGCTGCCGTCGCGGACCCTGCAGTACCTCCCGGCGACCGCGTTCGCCCTCGACGCCGTGCTCGTCGTCCTGGCCACGCTGGCCGCCGTCGTCGGCCGCGAGCGGTGGCACGTGCTGTCCTCCGGGGCCGAGCTCACCGAGCGGATGGGCTACGCGGGTCCGCTGCTCGGCGCCGGCTGGCTGGCCGCCATCTGGCTCGCCGGGGGCTACGCGCCCAGCCTCTTCGACGCCGGCACCGACGAGTTCCGCCGCGTCGCCCGCGCCACGTTCGCCACGGCGGCCGCGGTCGGCATCGGCGCGTTCCTCCTCAAGTTCCCGCTCTCGCGCGGCTTCTTCGTGCTCGCCTTCGGCATCGGCATCCCGGCGCTGCTGTGCGGGCGCCTCGCGCTGCGCCGCGCGGTGCAGCGGGCCCGCAAGCGCGGCGCCCTCTCGCACAGCGTGCTGATCGCCGGGCTCCCCGGCCCGATCGACGAGGTCGCCACCGTGCTGAGCCGCGAGTCCGGGCTCGGCTACCGCGTGGTCGGCGCGCTGACGCCGACCGTCTCGGTCACCGACACCGCGTACGGCGTCCCGGTGCTCGGCCTGTGCACCGACGTCGTCGAGCAGGTCCGGCTCTCCGGCGCCGACGTCGTGTTCTTCGCCAGCGGAGGCGTGTCGTCGTCGGTCGAGATGCGCCGGCTCGCCTGGGACCTCGAGCGCGAGAGCGTCCAGGTGATCGTCGCCCCGAGCGTGTCCGACGTCTCCGGCGAGCGGGTCCACGTGCGACCCGTCGGCGGTCTCCCGCTCATCCACATCGACCCGACCGGCACCATCGACGCCGTCCGCTGGGGCAAGCGACTCTTCGACGTCCTCGGCTCGGCGGCGCTGATCCTCGCGCTGTCCCCGGTCTTCGTCTTCGCGGCCCTGCGCATCTGGGCGCACGACGGCGGTCCGGTGCTGTTCCGCCAGGTCCGGATCGGCCGCGACGGCGAGGAGTTCCCCTGCCTCAAGCTGCGCACGATGGTGGTCGACGCCGAGGCGCACCTGGCCCGGCTGCACGCCGAGACCGGGTACGCCGAGGGGCTGTTCAAGATGGCGGGCGACCCGCGGGTCACCCGGCCGGGCGCCTTCCTGCGCCGGTTCTCCATCGACGAGCTGCCGCAGCTGTTCAACGTCCTGCGCGGCGAGATGAGCCTGGTCGGACCGCGACCGCCGCTGCCCACCGAGGTCGCGACGTACGACGACATCACGTCGCGCCGGCTCAACGTGCGCCCCGGCATGACGGGACTGTGGCAGGTCTCGGGCCGCTCCGACCTCGCCTGGAGCGAGGCCGTCCGCCTCGACCTGTTCTACGTCGACAACTGGTCGATGTTCCGGGACCTCTCGATCCTGATGAAGACCTTCGGCGCCGTCGTCGGCTCCCGCGGGGCGTACTAGGAGCCCCGGGCGCGGCCACCCTGTCAGGATGAGCGCATGCCGAGCGCGCTCATCACCGGGATCACCGGCCAGGACGGCCTGTACCTCGCCGAGCTCCTCGTCGCCAAGGGGTACGACGTCCACGGGCTGATCCGGGGCCAGAACAACCCCAAGCTCGACCTGGTGCGGCAGCTGCTCCCGACGGTCACGCTGCACAACGGCGACCTGACCGACATGTCGAGCCTGATCCGTGCGCTGCGCGACTCCGACCCCGACGAGGTCTACAACCTGGGTGCCGTCTCGTTCGTCGCCTACTCGTGGGAGCAGGCGGCGCTCACGACCGACGTCACCGCCAAGGGCGTGCTGACGCTGCTGGAGTCGTTGCGGCTGCACACCGGCGACGACCCGAGCCGGGTGCGGTTCTACCAGGCGTCGAGCTCGGAGATGTTCGGGAAGGTGCAGGAGGTCCCGCAGCACGAGCGGACCCTGCTCTGGCCCCGCTCGCCGTACGGCGTCGCGAAGGTCTACGGGCACTACATGACGCTCAACTACCGCGAGTCCTACGGCATGCACGCCTCGTCGGGCATCCTGTTCAACCACGAGTCGCCGCGGCGCGGACCCGAGTTCGTGACCCGCAAGGTCTCCCAGGCGGTGGCCCGGATCCACCTCGGGCTGCAGGAGGAGGTCGTGATGGGCAACCTCGACGCGCAGCGCGACTGGGGCTTCGCCGGCGACTACGTCGAGGCGATGTGGCTGATGCTGCAGCAGCCGGCCGGCGACGACTACGTGATCGCGACCGGCGAGACCCACTCGGTGCGCGAGTTCGTGCAGGCGGCGTTCGCCCACGTCGGCATCGACGACTGGGAGCGGCACGTGCGCCACGACCCCCGCTTCATGCGGCCGGCGGAGGTCGACCAGCTGGTCGGCGACGCGAGCAAGGCCCGCGAGGTGCTCGGGTGGAAGCCGCGCGTCGGGTTCGACGAGCTGGTCCGGATGATGGTCGACGCCGACATCGAGGCCGCCCGGTCGGGGTGGTGAAGGAGGTGACGACCGCCTTCATCACCGGTGTCGGCGGCCAGGACGGCGGCTACCTGGCCGAGCTGCTCCTCGCCCGAGGGGTCGAGGTGCACGCCCTGGTCCTCGAGGGCGAGTCGACGCCCGACGTCCCGGGGGCGGTGCGGACCCACGTCGGCGACGTCGCCGACGTCGCCGGCACCCGCGCCCTGCTGCTCGACCTCGCGCCGGACCGGGTCTTCAACCTGGCCGCGATCAGCTCGGTCGCGCAGTCGTGGTCGGAGCCGGACCGCACCGCGCTCGTCAACGGCACCGCCGCGGTCGGGCTGCTCGAGTCGGCGTACCGGGTCGCGGAGCGCACCGGCCGGCAGGTCCGCTTCGTGCAGGCCTCGAGCGCGGAGGTCTTCGGGCAGCCGCCGTCCTCGCCGCAGGACGAGTCGACGCCGGTGCGGCCGATCAACCCGTACGGCGCCGCGAAGGCCTACGCCCACCTGATGGTCGCGGTCTACCGCGGCCGCGGGCTGCACGCCTCGAGCCTGGTGCTCTACAACCACGAGTCGCCGCGTCGTCCGGCCGGCTTCGTGACCCGCAAGATCACCCGGACCGTCGCCGCCATCGCCACCGGCGCGGACGACGCCCCCGCCCGTCTCGTGCTCGGCAACCTCGACGCCCGCCGCGACTGGGGATGGGCCCCCGACTACGTCGCCGCGCTCGCAGCGGCCGCCGACGCGCCGCACGGCGACGACTACGTCGTGGCCACCGGGGTCGCGCACTCGGTCCGCGACTTCGTGGCCGCCGCGTTCGCCCGCGCCGGCGTCAGCGACTGGGAGGGCCTCGTCGAGGTCGACCCCGCGCTGGTCCGTCCCGCCGACGCCACCGAGCTCGTCGGCGACGCGTCCAAGGCCCGGACGACACTCGACTGGACCCCCACCGTCGACTTCGCCGGCGTCGTCGGGCGGATGGTCGACGCGGACCTGGCCCTGCTGCGCTGACGGCGGCGGGCCGGACCGGGGCGGGGTTTCCCCGGTCGACCGGGGAAACCTGAACCTGGGGGGCGGGATCCCGGCCCCCAGGTTCAGGTTTCGGCCGCCCGGTCCCCGGACCCGGGGAGCGCGCGGCGTCGGCCGCGAGGTCCCGAGCGCGACGAACGCCGCCAGCACGACCGTCCCGACCGGCGGGGGTCCGGACCCGTCCTGCCAGGATGTCGGCGTGCGTCGTGCCGTGGCTCTTCTGCTCGCCGTGACCGTGGCCCTGGTGCTCGCGGACTCGGCGATCGTCACGCTCGCCCTGCCCGACATCCTCGCCGAGCTCGACGCGACCGTCGGACAGGTCGCGTGGGTGTTGATCTCGTTCAACCTGGTGCTCGGCCTCGGCGTCGTGCCGACGGCGAGGGCGCTGTCCCGGGCCCAGCCCCGTCTCTACGGGGCGGTCGGGATCGCGGTCTTCGCCGGCGCGTCCGCGTGGTGCGCGGTCGCGGACTCGATCGAGGTGCTGATCATCGCCCGGTGCGTGCAGGCGATCGGCGGCGCGCTGGCGCTGGTCGGGTGCCTGGAGCTGATGGTCGCGGAGTCGGGCGAACGCCGCGGGGTCGCGGCCTGGGTCACCGCCGGTGTCGTCGGCACGGCCGCCGGGCCGTTCGCGGGTGGGCTGCTCACGCAGGCGATCTCGTGGCAGGCGATCTTCGTGGTGCAGGTGCCGTTCGCGGTCCTCGCGGTACCGGCAGCCCTGGCGGTGCGCGCGGCACCGACCCACACCCCCGACCGGCACCGGCCGGCGTTCCGGCCGAACCTGACGCTGGCCCTGCTGTCCGCCGCGCTGACCGCGGCGCTGTTCCTCCTGGTGCTGCTCCTGGTCGAGGGCTGGCGGCACTCCCCCGCCACGGCGGCGGTGACCGTGTCGGTCGTCCCGGTCGCGGCGCTGCTCGCGCGCCCGCTCGCCCGGCTGACGCGCCCCTCGCCCGAGGTCGAGGTGGCGGTCGGATCGTTCTTGATCGCCGGCGGCCTGGTCGGCCTGGCGATCCCGCCCTCGGCGCACCTCGCCTGGACCATCGCCCCGCAGGCCCTCGTCGGGCTCGGCCTCGGCCTCACCGTCGACCGGCTCACCGCGCAGGCCATGGAGATGCGGCTGCCCCGGGCCCGGCACGCAGCCTGGACGATCGGCGCCCGGCACGTCGGCGTCGTGGTGGGCCTCGCGATCCTCACGCCGGTCTTCACGACCGACCTCCAGGACGCCCAGGTCCCGGCGCAGGAGGCGATCGTGGCGCTGGTGATCGACGCACCGTTGCCGGCGCAGGACAAGATCGAGCTCGCCCGGGCGCTCGGCGACGAGCTGGAGGGCGAGGAGGGCCAGGTGCCCGACCTGAGCGGCGCCTTCGCGAGCCTGGACGTCGCCCCCGAGGACCGCCCCGCCAAGGCCGCGCTCGAGCGGGCGCTCGACGTCCAGCTCGAGAGCGCCGCGACGTTCGCGTTCCGCGACTCCTTCCTCATCGGCGCCGGTCTCGCGCTCGCCGCCCTGCTCGCCGCGGCCGTCCCGCGCCGACGGAGGACGTCGTGACCGGCGCCCTGCGCCGGGCGAGCATGCCCGCGGTCGCTCTCGTCCTCGTCGCCGGCGTGATCGGCACCCAGCTCGCCAACGGCGGCGGGACGTTCGAGCCCCTGAGGACCGCCGACCCGTGCGTGGCCCGGGACGTGACCTCGCAGTCCGACGGCATCGAGGGGCTCACCGAGCGGCTGGTGCTGCTCGGCATCGACGGGGCCGCCTGCCGGCTCGACGTCAGCCGCGAGGCACTCACGCTCGACCTGGGCCAGGGCGGCGATCCCACCGACGCACAGGTCGACGCGCTCCGTGAGGGCCTCAAGGCCGCCGTCGCCCGGATGGAGGACGACGGCACGCTGCCACCGTCCTCCGAGCTGGTCGACGAGGCACTGGACTCCGCCGACCTCAACGGATTCCTCGAGGCCGCGATCCGGGCCCTGCCGGACTCGATCGTCGACGGCGCCCTGAAGACCGACGACGTGCTGGTCCGGGCCATCGACGACCTCGACCTGCGCGAGCTGCTGGCCAACCTCGACAGCCAGGACGCGCTCAACGACCAGCTCCAGCCGGCCATCGTGGACGCCGTCAAGGACTCCTTGGCCGACCGCCTGCGCGACCTGGTCTGACGGCAGGGGCGGACAGCCCCCGGGACGACGCCGCTCCACCCGACCCGGGGGGCGGGTTTGCCGCACGGACCGTCGGGCAGTGACCGGGACATGTCACCTCGTCACGCCGCCCTGCGCGTCGCGCTCCCCGTGCCCCTCCTGCTCGCTGCGTTGTCAGGCGCCGCCGCCGGTGCCCCGGACCCAGGGTCCGCCCGCGGACCCGGCCACGGTGTCGACCGCTGCGTGTCGGCGGCCGAGTACAAAAAGGTGCGCCGGGGCATGACGATCGCGCGCGTCGAGAAGGTCGTCGGGTTCGACGGCCGCTTCGACGACCGGGTGGCGGTGTCCCAGGACTACGTCATCGAGAAGCGCCACTACCGGCTGTGCGCCACCAGGTCGCGCGTGGCGGAGATCGGGTTCGTCAGCGTGCAGGGCGGCCCGTTCAAGGTGACCCGGAAGGTCAAGGTCCGGCGCTGAGCCCGGGCCGCGTCCCGCAGGTGCGGGCGGGCGCGCCGCAGCCGCAGCCACAGCCACACCCACGGCCGCCGAAATGCGAACCGCCGGCGACCACCCGTGGAGCAGGGGGTGGTCGCCGGCGGTTCAGTGCTTCAGGTCAGCTCACCTGGTCAGGCGCAGCCAGAGCTTCTGGGTGCGACCGTCGGCGAACCGGACGACCATCACGACAGGAGTCGACTTCGCCTTGGCGAGGCGGGCACGAGCCTGCTGGTTCAGCGAGACCGTGACCTTCTTCTTCGCCCCGGCCTTGATGGTGAACGAGCCCTTGCCCAGCACCTTGCCGCTGGCCAGCTGCACCGTGGCGGTGGCCGCGCACGTGGCATCGACGCAGCGCAGCGAGACCGAGGCCTGGCGTCGCGCCTTGTTCGCGTCGAGCTTCTTGCCGACGGCGGAGACCTTCGGCTTCTTGACCACCGGGGGCGGCGTCTTCGCCTTCACCGTCAGCGAGGCCGCGGCCTCGCTCGGCTCGTGCGCGATGTCGCCGGCGTAGGTCGCCGTGAGGGCGACCGTGCCTGCCGTGGTGAAGGGACCGACCGTGACGGTGGCCTTGCCGGTGGCGTCGAGCGCGACCGGGGCCATCGGCTTGCCCGCGACCGAGACGACGACGTCACCGGTGGGGGTCTCCTGGGCCTCGGAGTCGACGGTCACCTGGACCTGGGCGGTCTTGCCGATCTCGACCTCGGACGGCGTGGGGGTCACCGTCGTCGACGAGGCGACGTTCTCCGGGTCGGCCAGGTCCTTGATCTGGACGTTGCGGTAGAACACGTTCTCGCCGCCGCCGTGGTTCTGCAGACCGAAGTACGACGGCAGACCCATCCGTGCGGGGTCGGTGCTGGTGAAGTCGTTGACCAGCGCACCGTTGAGGTAGATCCGGATGCGCTTGCCCTCGACCTTGATCTCGTAGTGGTTCCACTCCGGGACCGGGTTGAGCGCAGCATCGCGGGCAGGAAGGTCTGCGGACTGGAAGTTGTAGACCGCTCCCGTGGTGCTGTCCGCGTCGTCCGACGCGTCGATCTGGATCTCGTAGCCCTTGTCGACGGCGACCCACGGGTCACCGGCCGGGTTGGGGGCGTCACCTTCGTAGCGGGGGGTGGTCTCCGGGTTCGGGAACCCGACGAACACACCGCCGTTGTCGTCCTTGACGAGCTTCCAGTCCAGCTGCAGCGAGTAGTCGCCCTCGAGCGGGTCGGTGTGCCAGAGCAGACCGAGGCCGCCGTTGGTCTTCAGCGTGCAGTCCTCCTCGCGGGTGAACAGGCCGGGACCGGCCATCTTCCAGTCCGCCATGCTGGCTGCGGTGCCGTCGAAGAGCATCCGGTAGCCGGGGTCGGCCTCGGTGCCCGTGCAGGTGTCGGGCGTGACGACCGGGTCGCCGGTGACCTTGAACCAGTCGAAGACGCCGACCTGGTTGCCGTTGCCGGTGCCGTTGTAGGCAGCGAGGCCGATCTTGGGGTCGACCAGCCCGGTGCTCGGGTAGCCCGAGCCCATGGACGTCCACGTCGTGCCGTTGTCGACCGACCAGCGGCCCTGGATCGCGGTGCCGGTCGAGACCAGCTGCAGCTGCAGCTCGTCAGGAGCGGCGCCGTCGGGCAGGTCGGCGTTGGTGTAGACCATGTCGCCGTTGATCCGGCGGCCGAGCTCGAGCACCCAGTCGCCGTCCGGCTTCTCCATCGCGACGAACTTGGCGTAGTTCGTGGCGCTGGTCCAGGCCACGAGACCACCCTGGAGGTAGTCGTCGGCGCCGGTCATCGAGAACTGCGTGGTAGCCGCCCACGGACCCTCGGCGGGAGCCGACTGCAGGATCATGTTCTTCGCGTCGACCGCCCCACCGGAGAGGTCACCGCCCTGGGCGTTGATCCGCAGCTGGCCGCCGGCGACGGTGACGCCGGTCGCCGTCTTGTTCAGGATCGTGCTCCAGCGACAGGTGTCGAGCGTGGTGCCGTCGAACTCGTCGTCGGCACCCGGCACCTGACCCGGGGCGCACGCCTCGCGGGCGCCGAGGGCGAGGTAGTCGATGTTGACGTTGCCGTTGTCACCGGTGTCGCGCTGGATCGTGACGACGTTGGCGCCGGCGGCCAGCTCGAGCTGGTCGGTGATCGTGCCCCAGGTCTTCCACGAGCCCGTGGGCGGCAGCGACAGCTTCTTGGCGAAGGTGCCGTTGACGTAGACCGACATCTGCTTGGTCTGGTCGGGCTGCGGGTTCGGGCCGTTGGCGTAGCCGACCGTGACGTTGTGGAGCCCGGCCGCGGTCGGGGTGACGTCGAAGGTGACGGCGGTGCCGTCGTTCTCGAAGCCACCGACGTAGCCGGTGCCGCTGTAGCCGGCGTGCTCGGTCTGGACGCGGTTGTTCTCGCCGGTGATCGTGCCGTCCTCGGCCTCGACCCGACCGCCGGTCGGGTCGATCACCTTGAGGTGGTCGAGGTTGACGTTGCCGTCGTCACCGGTCTCGTAGGCGAGCTCGACGCGGGTGGTCCCGGCGGGCAGGTTCACCCGCACGGTGAACGTGCCCCAGGTCTTCCAGTCCGCGAACGGCGGCAGGGTGATCGTCTGGAGGACGCCGCCGACGTACAGGCTCATCTTCTTGGCCTGGTTCGGCTGCGGGTTCGGGCCGTTGCCGTAGCGGAGCTGCAGGTCGTAGGCGCCCGCCTTCGGCGCGACGACCTCGACCGTGGTGCCGGAGCCGATGGACTGGATGCCGTCGACGAAGCCGGAGCCGGTGTAGCCGGCGTGCTCGGTCGAGATGCCGGCGGAGCCGGTGAGGTCGCCGTCCTCGAGCTCGTAGATGCCGTCGGCCGGGGCCTCGGGCTCGGGGGCGACGTAGCCCGGGTAGTTGTTCAGCGTGTACCAGGCCTCGGTGTTCCACAGCTGCTCGCCCGACGCCGCGGCGAAGGGGCGCGGGGAGCGCAGGTGCACGACGCGGTCGGGCTTCATGCCGTCGACCATCACCGTGACGGTCTTGCCGTCCTGGCTGGCCTCGGCGCTGGAGACGGTGAGGGTCTCCTCGTCGAGCTTCGGGCCGCCGTACTGCGCGGTGGGCCGGTAGCGCCACTGGTCGACGACGTAGGCGTCGTCGAGGTTCGCCAGCGTCGCGGCGGAGAGGGGCTCGGTGTAGGTGATCTCGAAGCCGCCCTCGACCACGTCCATCGACAGCATGTCGAACGGGACGGTGCCGCTGAGGTCGAGCTTCTGCAGGCCGAAGCGGAGCTTGCCGTTCTGGCCCCAGTTGCCGCCGGCGCCGAGGCCGCCCACGATCAGCGAGCCGTCAGGACCGGCGAGGACGCGGCTGACGCCGGCCTCGAGGCCCTGCGTCATCCGGAACAGGGCACCCTGCTTGGCGCCGCCGACCTCCTCGAGGTCGGCGCGCTGCAGGCCGCCGTAGGTGACGTCGCCGATGAACATCTGGCCCGCGTAGGGACCCTCCTCGACGACGATCGGGGTGCTCGGGGAGTTGGCGATCTCGTTCTGCGGCATCCACAGCACCGGCTTGGTCACGGGCTGGTCGTCGAAGCGACCCGGCGTGCCGTCCTTCTCGGTGGTGAAGTGGTTGTAGAACTGGCCCGGCTTGATCTCGATGAGCTTGTTGGCCGGGAGCCACCCACCCTGGTTGTCGGTCACGAAGATCTCGCCGTCGGCTCCCCAGCCCATGCCGTGGGGCGTGCGGAGGCCGCCGGCGACGTACTCGATCTCGCCGGTCGCCCGGTCGATGGTGATGTGCGTGCCGCGGTCCTGCGAGCCCTGCGGCACGGTGGTGGCGCCGCCGAGGTTGATGGAGACCGAGAGGTTGACGTGGAACTGGTCGGTGGCCTCGTCGTAGAGCATGCCGAAGCCGAACTCGTGGAAGTTGCCGTCGAAGGGGTACGCCGCGATGTCCTCGCGTCCCTCGAAGACGCCGTCGGAGTTGCCGTCGACGAGCTTGATGAGCCCGGTCTTCTCGGAGATGTAGATGTCGCCGTCGACGACCTTGATGCCCTGCGGCTCCTTGAGCTCGCCGGCGATCTTGGTGCGCGTGACGTCGGTGGGGCTGGCGGCGTCCTTGACGCCCTCGAGCCGGTAGAGCTCGCCGAGCTCGACGTTGCCCTGGTCGTTGCCGTTGCCGCCCCACGTGAGGACGAGGAGGTCGTCGCCGTCCCACTCCAGGCCGGTGACCTGGGGCTCGAAGCCACTCGGGCGGAGGTCGACCAGGTCGTAGGCGGGGTTGACGCCGTCGAGCATGAGGCCGTCACCGGCCGAGTCGTCCTGGCCCTCGCACTGCTTGAAGCCGGGGGCGGTGACGCGGGTGACGCCGGCCTCGGTGCTGAGCACGGTGTTGGGGACCACGGTGAAGGCGGTGTCGCCGGGCTTCTTCCACTGCAGCGTCAGCTGCTCGCCGCCGCCGGCCTCGAAGAAGTCGATCCGCAGCTTCTTGACGCCGGTGGTCAGCGTGACGGCGCCGTCCTTCGGCACGTTGCCGTGGAGGCCGTCGTTGTCGATGACGCTGGTGCCGTCGATGAACAGCTGGGAGCCGTCGTCGCTCAGCAGCCGGAAGGTGTACTCACCGGCGGTGGTGATGTCGAGGTCGGCGAGCGCCTCCACGACGAAGTTGTCGGACAGGCCGCCGAAGTCCTCGGGGGCGTCCCAGTCGATGGTGGGCTTGAGCAGGTCGACGTTGGGCGTCTGCGCCGCCTTGAGCGTGCAGAGCTCCGAGATCGACGCGCCGAGCTGGTAGCCACGCAGGGTGACGCCCGGCTCGTTGCCGGCCGGGATCGCTGCCTGCGCGCTGGGCAGCGACGCGAGCAGCCCCAGCGTCAGGGCGCCGGCGGCGAGGGTGGCGAAGGAACCGCGGCGCAGGGCTCGCGGGCGATTGTGTTGCAACAGACGGGTGCTTGACACCGATGACCTCCCAGAAGTCCCGGGCTCGAGCGAGCCGGGATACACGTGATGACCGTCACTGTAGGGGACATTTGCCGACTCTTGGAAGACTTAGGACTGAGTTCTCTACAAAAGTCGGACCGGTCTAGAGTCGCGCTCGTGCTGGAGCGGTGGGGCCGATGGGTGTGTCACCGACGCGCCGTCGTGCTGGGGGCCTGGGCCCTCCTGGTCGTCGCCGGCTCCGTGCTCGGCGGTTCGGTGTTCGACAAGGCCACCGAGCCCGGCCTGCGCGACGGCGTCGAGTCGACGACGGTCGAGCAGCGTCTGGACCGTCTCGACCCCGAGGGCGAGCAGGTCGTGGCGGTGCTCGCCGGCACCGATGCGCTCGCCGTCAACCTCGTCGACGCCGCCAGCACCATCCTCTACGACCTGCGCGAGCTGCCCGGCGTCGCCGAGATCCGCGACCCGTACACGACCGGCGCGAGCGACCTGGTCGCCGCCGACGGCCAGGGCGCCGTCGTCGAGGTCGAGCTCGACCCGACGCTCACCCGCGACGAGGCGCTCGCGGTGGCCGCCCAGGTGGCCGAGGAGCTGCGCGCCATCCCCTTCCCCTCCGTGCTGGTCGGCGGTGAGCTGCTCGCCGAGGAGGACTTCGCCGACCAGGCGGTCCAGGACGCCGCCCGGGGCGAGGGCGTCGCGCTCGTGGTCCTGCTCGTCGTCCTGGTGGTCGCGCTCGGGGGCTGGGTCGTCGGCGCCATGCCCGTCGTGACCGCGCTCGGCGCCGTCGCGGTCTCGTTGCTCGGCCTGACCGGCCTGACCACCCTCACCTCGGTCAGCGAGTACGCCGTCAACGTGGTGACGGTCCTCGGCCTCGGCCTGGCCGTCGACTACAGCCTGCTGGTCCTGGCCCGCTTCCGCGAGGAGCGGGCCGCCGCCGGGAGCAAGGACTCACTCGCCGCCGTGCTCGGGCGGACGACCGCGACGGCCGGGCGGACCGTGCTCGTCTCCGGCGTCACCGTCGGCTCCGCGCTCGCCGCGCTGCTCGTGCTCGGCGACCCGGTCCTCACCGGCATGGCCGTCGGCGGGGTGGTGGCGGTGGTCGTGGCCACCGCGGCGGGCCTCACCCTGGCACCGGCCATGATCGCGGTCGGGCACGCCCGCGTGCCGGCCCCCGGCGCCGGCCGCCCCGCCCGCCGTCCCCGGCCCGAGGGCCGGTCGCTCCTGGCCGTGCTGGCCGGTTTCGCGCAGGCCCGCCCGTGGCCGGTGCTGCTCGCCGCCACCGCGTTCCTCCTGCTCCTCGCCAGCCCGCTGCTCGCCCTCGACGTCGGCAACTCCGACGCCCGGGCGCTGCCGCGCGACAGCGAGCCCCGGCAGGTCTACGAGGCCGTGCAGCGCGACTACCCCGACCTGCGGACCACACCCATCACGGTGCTCGCCGAACCTCCGCCCGGGGACGCCCGGCTGCTGGCGGTCGTCAGCCGGCTGGTCGAGCGCGACGACGTCGACGAGGTCCTCGTGCGCGACCCGCTCCGCGACGGGTCCAGCCGGCTGGCCGTGGAGCCGAAGGGCCCCACCTCGGGCGCGACCGCGCAGCGCCTGGTGACCGAGCTGCGCGAGCTCGACCTCGGCGTCCCGGTGCTGGTCGGAGGGCCGGCCGCCGAGCTGGTCGACGCCAAGTCGGCCACCGCGGCACGGCTGCCGCTGGCGGTGCTCGCCGTCGTCCTGGTGGCCGGCCTGCTCCTGCTGCGACTCACCGGGTCGCTGGTCATCGCCGCCAAGACCCTCGTGCTGAACCTGCTCTCGCTCGCCGCCACCCTCGGCGTCGTGGTCGCGATCTTCCAGTGGGGCTGGGGCTCCTCGCTGCTCGGCTTCACGTCCTGGGGCGCGCTCGACATCACCTCCCCGTTGCTGCTGTTCATGTTCGTCTTCGGGCTCTCGATGGACTACCACGTGTTCCTGGTCGCCCGGATCAAGGAGGCCTGGGACGCACCGGCCCGCGGCCGCGGCGCTCCCGCCCGCGGCAGCCGGGCCGCCAACGACCACGCCGTCCTCGCCGGCATCACGGCGTCCGGCCCGGTCGTGACCCTGGCCGCGCTGGCCATCGCCATCGTCTTCCTCGGCTTCGCCGCCGGCCGGCTCGTGGCCATCAAGGAGATCGGGGTCGGCATGACCGTCGCGATCCTGCTCGACGTCACCGTGGTCCGCGGCCTGCTGCTCCCGGCCGCCATGACCCTCCTCGGGCAGTGGAACTGGTGGCGGCCGGGGAGGACGCCGGACCGGGCGCCCGACAGGGCGCCGGGCAAGGGCCCGGGCAAGGGTTCGGGCAAGGGCTCGGGCAAGGCGTCGGGCAAGGCGTCGGGCAAGGCGTCGGGCAAGGCGTCGGGCAAGGCGTCGGCGTAGGAGCCGGGCGCACGGTCGGTCCCCTCTAGGGTTGGCCCGTGCAACGCATCCTCGTGACCGGCGGGGCCGGGTTCATCGGCTCCAACTTCGTCCACCACGTCCTCGGCCGCACCGACGCCACCGTGACGGTGCTCGACAAGCTGACCTACGCCGCGTCCCGGGAGTCCCTCGACGGGCTGCCGGCCGGACGCGTCGACCTGGTCGTCGGCGACGTCGCCGACCAGCCGCTGGTCGAGAGGCTCGCCGGCGAGCACGACGCGATCGTGCACTTCGCGGCCGAGTCGCACAACGACAACTCGCTCAGCGAGCCCGGCCCGTTCATCCAGACCAACCTGGTCGGCACGTTCTGCGTGCTGGAGGCCGCGCGCAAGCACGGCACCCGGCTGCACCACATCTCGACCGACGAGGTGTACGGCGACCTCGAGCTCGACGACCCGGCCCGGTTCACCGAGGCGACGCCGTACAACCCGAGCAGCCCGTACTCCGCCGCCAAGGCCGGGTCCGACCACCTGGTGCGTGCCTGGGTGCGCAGCTTCGGCGTGCAGGCCACGATCAGCAACTGCTCCAACAACTACGGTCCCTGGCAGCACGTCGAGAAGTTCATCCCGCGCCAGATCACCAACGTCCTCGACGGCGGGCGGCCGAAGGTCTACGGCGCCGGCACCAACGTGCGCGACTGGATCCACGCCGAGGACCACTCCTCGGCCGTGTGGACGATCCTGGAGCGCGGCCGGATCGGCGAGACCTACCTGATCGGCGCCGACGGCGAGAAGAACAACCTCGAGGTCGTCCGGATGATCCTCGAGCACCTCGGCCGCGACGCCGACGACTTCGACCTCGTGACCGACCGCGCCGGCCACGACCTGCGCTACGCGATCGACTCCTCCAAGCTGCGCGCCGAGCTCGGCTGGACGCCGTCGTTCCCCGACTTCGGGACCGGCCTGGCCCGCACCATCGAGTGGTACCGCGACCACGAGTCGTGGTGGCGCCCCGGCAAGGACGCCACCGAGGCGGCGTACGCGGCCAAGGGGCAGGCGTGAAGCCGACCGCGACGTGCGGGCGGTCGGCGTCCCCCGCGCAGGTCGAGCAGGCAACCCGCGCACCCAGGCCGACCCATGGCTGAGCTGGCCGTGGAGACCACCCCGATCCCCGGCCTGCTCGTCGTGCGGCTGCCGGTGCACGCGGACGCGCGCGGCTGGTTCAAGGAGGCCTGGCAGCGGGCGAAGATGACGGCGCTCGGGCTGCCGGACTTCGGGCCGGTGCAGCAGAACGTCTCGTTCAACACCCGCCGCGGCGCGACCCGCGGCATCCACACCGAGCCGTGGGACAAGTTCGTCTCCGTCAGCACCGGCCGGGCCTTCGGGGCGTGGGTCGACATGCGTGAGGGCGCGTCGTTCGGCGCCACGTTCACGATCGAGCTCGACCCGTCGGTCGCCGTCTACGTCCCGCGCGGGGTCGGCAACAGCTACCAGACCCTCGAGGACGGCGTCGCCTACAGCTACCTCGTCAACGACCACTGGCGCCCCGGCACCAGCTACCCGGCCCTCGACCTCGCCGACCCGGACGCCGCCGTCGCGTGGCCGATCCCGCTCGAGGAGGCCGAGGTCTCCGAGAAGGACCGCCACAACCCCCGGCTCGCCGACGTCACGCCGGTCGCCGGGCTGCGACCGCTGGTGCTCGGCGCCGGCGGCCAGCTCGGTCGTGCCCTGGTGGCCGCGATCCCCGGGGCCGTCGGAGTCACCCGGGCCGAGCTCGACGTCACCGACACGGGTCCGGGTGGGGCAGTCGAGGCGTGGCCCTGGCACGAGCACGACGTCGTCCTCAACGCCGCCGCCTACACCGCCGTCGACGCGGCCGAGACCCCCGAGGGCCGCGCGGCCGCGTGGACTGCCAACGCCGCCGCCCCCGCGGCGCTGGCCCGGGTCGCGGACGCGCACCGGCTGACGCTGGTGCACTACTCCACCGACTACGTCTTCGACGGCGAGGTCGCCGACCACGTCGAGGACGAGCCGCTGGCACCGCGCGGCGTCTACGGGCAGTCGAAGGCGGCCGGCGAGCTCGCGGTCGGCACCGCGGCGCGGCACTACCTGGTGCGGACCTCATGGGTCGTCGGCGAGGGCAACAACTTCGTGCGCACCATGCAGAGGCTCGCCGGCAACGGCGTCTCCCCGGCCGTCGTGGGAGACCAGGTCGGGCGGCTCACGTTCACCGACGAGCTCGTCCGCGCGACGCGGCACCTGCTCGAGTCACGGGCGGCATACGGCACCTACCACGTCAGCAACGGCGGCGACCCGATGTCGTGGGCCGACGTCGCCCGCCGGGTGTTCGCGCTCAGCGGGCGCGACGCCGGCGACGTGACCGCGACGACCACGGCCGAGTACGCCGTGGGTCGGGCGATGGCGCCGCGGCCGGCGCACAGCGCGTTCGACCTCGCCAAGCTGCGGGCCACGGGGTTCGAGCCCGAGGACGCGGCGGCGGCGCTGGAGCGCTACTGCGTGACGGACGCCTCGCGACCGTAGTCGTCCTGGAGGCGACAGATGTCGTCCTCCTCGCAGTAGGCGCCGAGCTGGACCTCGATGAGGACGAGGACCTCGTCCTCCTCGTTGGTGATCCGGTGGGCCTGCCCGATGTCGACGCGCACCGACTCGCCCGAGCGCAGGACGAGCACCGAGTCGTCGATCACGCAGGTGGCACGGCCGGCCACGACGGTCCAGTGCTCGGCGCGGTGCTCGTGGGTCTGGTAGCTCAGCCGCTGGGCCGGTGCGACGGAGATCCGCTTGACCTTGAAGCCGGCACCCTCGTCGAGGACGGTCCAGGAACCCCACGGCCTGGTCGCGTGGTCGCCGATCACTGAGTCCCCCGGGTTCGTGGCGTGGATGGAGTCGGCGAGGTCGTAGTGACTGCCGAGTAACCGACTGTAACCCGGTCCGGCCGCCACGGGTCCCCCATCAAGGGGTGAACGTGCACCCGGGGGTGCTTCAGCGGCGGCGGAGTCCGGCGAGCGCCGGACGGACGTCGGCGAGGTACACGAGCGCCGCCACCAGCAGGATGATGTTGACCAGCGGGATCGGGACCGGCACGAAGTAGATGACCACGCCCAGGCCGAGGATGGTGCACCAGGCCGTCTTGGTCAGCTTGTTGGCGGCGTCGTAGGACTCGGCGGAGTACAGCAGCGAGTTGACGAAGGCGAAGATCGCGACGCTCAGCCCGACGAAGAACACGATCAGGTAGACGGCGTTCTGGATCTCGAAGACGTTCATGGTGACGCGAACCCTATCGGCAGACAGCACGGAGCCCCCGCTGCCGATGGCTGCGGGGGCTCCGGGGGTCGAGCCGGGACGGGCCGTTCAGAACAGCGCGAGCTGCCCGTCGTCGTTCCTTCAGGCCGAGGGCGAGTCCGTCGAGGTCGCGGTGGACGGCGCCGGCGTGCTGGCCGGGGCCGGGGTGCTGGCCGGGGTGCTGGTGCCGGCCGGGGCCTTGGCCGGGGTGGTCGTCTTCGCGGCGGGGGCCTTCTTGGCGGCCGGCGCCTTCTTCGCGGTCGAGGCCTTCTTGGCGGCGGGCTTGGTCGCCGTCGACTTGGTGGCCGCGGGCTTGGTGGCCGTCGTCGCGGTGGCCGTGTTCTTGGTGGCGGTGGCCGTCTTCTTGGCCGGGGTCGCCTTGGCCGGGGTCGCCTTGGCCGGGGTCGCCTTCGCCGTGGTCGCCTTCGCCGTGGTCTTCTGCGGTGCCGGCTTGGCCGCGGTCTTGCTGGCGGCCTTGCGGGGGGCGGGCTTCGTGGCGGTCGCGGTCTTGGCCGACGGCTTGGTCGAGTTGACCTTCACCTCGACGCTCGCCGACGAGGGGAGCTTGGTGCCGCGGACGACGGCCTCGCCCCGCTTGGCGAGGTCGCCGTAGGTGCCGGTGACGGTGCTGGTCACGGTGCTGGTGAGGGTCGCGACGTTGTCGTTGACGGCGGTCTGGACCCTGGTCGGCAGCGCGAGGGCCTCGGCCTGGAGCTCGGCGACGCGGGTCTCCACCTTGCTCCGGCGGGCCCTGGCCTGCTCGAGGGCGGACTCGCGGGCCTTGGTCGCGTCGAAGCCGGTGACCGTCCTCTGCACGTCGGCGACGCGGGTCTCGACGTCCTTCTGGTAGCCGGTGAGCTTCTTCTGCACGTCGGCGACGTACTCCATGACGGCGGTGACGGCGAGGTCGCCGGCGCCGACGTAGGCGTAGATCGGGGTCAGCGCGGCTGCGGGGATGTCGAGGGACTTGAAGTCGATCTTGGTCTTGGCCATGGTCAGCTCTCCTGGGTGTCGGTGGGGTTGTCGGCGGGGTCGCCGACGAGGTTGCCGGCGGCATCGCCGGCGGGGTTGTCGGCGGGGTTGTCGGTGGGGTCGTCGGTGGGCCGGGGACTGCTCGGCGCCTCGGCGGTCGCGTTCATCGCGAGGAACGACGAGTAGACGTCGAGCAGCGACTGCTTCTGCCGCTCGGTCAGGCCGGGGTCGCCGAGGACGGCGATCTCGACCGTGCCCGCGACGTCGCTGCCGGGGCTGACGATGCCGGCGCGGATGTAGAGCTGCTCGGCCGAGATCCGCAGCGCCTTGGCCAGCTGCTGCAGGACGTCGGCCGACGGCTTGCGCAGCCCGCGCTCGATCTGGCTCAGGTAGGGGTTGGACACACCCGCCTGCTGGGCGAGCTGCCGCAGGGACAGGCGGGACGCGACCCGCTGCTCCTTGAGGTAGTCACCGAGCGACTCGACGGTCTGTCCGACCTTGTCGACGGTCTGCCCGACCTTGCTCTTTGCCATGCCTCCAGAGTGCTTGCTCCTGCTAGCAAAATGCAAACACAGCAAGCGTGGGTCTGGTCACACCGGGCGGGGCGAGCGGCGTGGGAGCGGTCGGGCGGGGACGGAAATCGTGCAATTGCCGCGGATTGCTCGGTTCCGGCGCGCGCGACCGAGCCATTCGCGGCAATTGCGCGATCTGGCCCTACCCCGAGCGCTCAGAACACGGCGCGGATCTCCCCCACCGGCACCCCGCCGCCGAGCAGCGGCAGCCGCCCGGTGGCGTCGACGTCGTCCGACCTGATGCCGGAACGGCGCAGCGCGGCGGCCATCAGGACCGGTCGGACGCGGGGGGCGCCGTCGTCGGTCTTGAGGGCGAAGGCGCGGCCGTCGGGGAGCGCGACGGCGTAGCAGGACTCGGCGCCGGCCTTGCCGATCGCCCCGGGCAGGGCGGTGAGCAGGGCGAGCTCGTCGCGGCGGGTGCCGGAGACGAACGCCGGGAACGCCCGGATCGCCTCGGCGATGCGGCGCTCCGGGCCGGACTCCGCGACGGCGAGCGTGCGGAAGGCGGTGGCCAGGCCGACGAGCGACGTCGAGAGCAGCGGCGCGCCGCACCCGTCGACGGCCACGACCTCGACCGGCTCGCCGGTCACCTCGGCGAAGGTGGCGGCGAGCGCGACCTGGAGCGGGTGGGCGGCGTCGAGGTAGGTGGCGAGGTCCCACCCCTGGAGGACGCAGGTGGCGAGCATCGCGGCGTGCTTGCCGGAGCAGTTCATCGAGATGCTGTCGCGCTCGCGGCCGGCGCGGATCGCGGCCTCACGGGCGACGTCGTCGAGCGGGTGGTCGAGCGGGGTCTGCAGGGCGTCCTCGGTGAGGCCGGCCGAGGCCAGGATCCGGCGTACGCCGTCGAGGTGGAAGTCCTCGCCGGAGTGCGACGCGCAGGCCAGCGCGAGCAGGTCGTCCGGCAGGTCGAGGCCGAGGTGCACCATCCCGAGTGCCTGGAGCGGCTTGTTGCACGAGCGCGGCAGCACCGGCACGTCGGTCGCGCCGACCGACCACTCGACGGCGCCGTCGGCGTCGAGCGCGACGAGGGAGCCGTAGTGGTGTCCCTCCACGAATCCGGAGCGGACGATCTCGGCGACGATCTCGGGCCGCGGGCTCGCGGTGGCGTTCTGCACAGTGCTCATGAAGTCAGGTTATCGACGCGAGTTTGGCATGATCTCCCCCGTGTCGAGCCCCCAGCACTGTCCGACGCCGCGCGAGCTCGACGACCTCGAGCTGATCGTGTCCGGCGCCGCCCCCGTCGCGTCCTTCGGGACGCCGGGCAGCCCCCTGACCCTCACCCTCCCGGACGCCGTCGCCGACGAGCCCGTCGTCGAGCTCGTCGACCCCGAGGGCCTCCCCCTCGCGCTCGTGCACCTCGAGGCCGACGGCGCCCGCCGCGTCGAGCCGCTCGCCACCGCGCAGCACGGTCCCTTCCGACGTCTCTACCTCGCGCCGGCCCAGGTGCGCGAGCGGTACGCCGGCCGCACGGTCGTCCCGGTCACCGGACCCGTCACCGACGACCAGCTCGCCCAGCTGGCCGGGCTGGGCCCGCTGGTCCTGCTCGCACTGGTCGGTCACGGCACGCCGGACCTCTCCCCCGTCGCGCTGCTGCGCGCGACCCTGCGCGTCGCGTCCGAGCTGCCGGACGCCGCCGTGGTCGCCGTCCCGCTGGCCGCGCACGACGACGCGGACGCCGACCACGAACTCGGCGTCCGGGTCACTGCGTCCTACGCCGGCGGCGCAGGGGGCGACCGCGTCGTCGGGCTCGTCGAGGCCGGCGAGCCGCTGGCCTCCCTCGACGACATCCTCGAGGCCGACCTGCCGGCGCCCGAGCATCAGGGCCTGGTCGTCTTCTTCACCGGTCTGTCCGGCAGCGGCAAGTCGACCCTGGCCCGCGCGCTGATGGACCGGCTGCTCGAGCAGGGCCTCCGCACCGTGACCAGCCTCGACGGCGACGTCGTCCGCCGGCACCTGTCGGCCGGCCTGACGTTCTCCCGGGCCGACCGCGAGACCAACATCCGCCGGATCGGCTGGGTCGCCGCGGAGATCAGCCGCCACGGCGGGGTCGCCGTGGTGAGTCCGATCGCCCCGTTCGCCGAGACCCGCGACCAGGTGCGCGCGATGGTCGAGGAGGCCCGTGGGGCGTTCTTCCTCGTGCACGTGGCGACGCCGCTGGAGGAGTGCGAGCGCCGGGACCGCAAGGGCCTGTACGCGAAGGCGCGACGCGGTGAGATCCCCGAGTTCACCGGCATCTCCTCGCCGTACGAGGAGCCCGACGACGCCGACGTCCGCGTCGACACCACGGGTCGCACGATCGACGACGCGCTCGGCGACGTCCTCGACGCGCTCGCAGCAGCCGGCTACGCCGACCTGCGCGTCGCCGCACCGCAGACCGTCGCCCCCGAGAGGATCATCTGATGGACCTGTTCACCGCGACCGCGCTCGGCATCCTCGCCGCCGGCTTCTTCGTCGGCATCGTCGTCGGCCTGACCGGCATGGGCGGTGGCGCGCTGATGACGCCGGCGCTGCTGTTCCTCGCGCCGCACCAGGCGGCGTCCGCGGTCGTCGCGGCCGACCTCACCGCGGCGGCGGTCTACAAGTCCGGCGGAGCGATCGTGCACTCGCGCGAGGGCTCGCCGAACCTCCAGCTCGCGAAGTGGCTGATCCTCGGGTCGGTGCCGATGGCGCTGCTCGGGCCCTACGCGCTCAAGGCGTTCACCGACCCCGAGGACCTCGACCACACGCTGAAGTTCGCGATCGGGATCGCGCTGCTGCTGGCCGCGACGACGTACGCGCTGCGGCTCTACATCAACCTGCGCCGGGTCCGCGCCGGCGGCGACCTCGGCGACGAGGACCCCCGCATCCGACCGGTCGCGACGCTGCTCGTCGGCGCCCTGGGCGGCCTGCTCGTCGGCATCACCAGCGTCGGCTCGGGCTCGGTCATCATGGTCGCGCTGCTCATGCTCTACCCGGGCCTGTCCGCGGTGAAGCTGGTCGGCACCGACCTCGTGCAGGCGGTCCCGCTCGTGCTGGCCGCCGCCATCTCCAACATCGCCATCCACGGCCTCGACTGGGAGCTGCTGATCCCCCTCCTCGTCGGGTCGATCCCCGGCACCATCCTGGGCAGCAAGCTCGCACCGAAGGTGCCGCAGTCCTTCATCCGCCGCGCCATCGTCGTGGTGCTGACGATGTCGGGCGTCGCGCTGCTCGGCAAGGCCGGCTGGGAGCCGTTCGGCGAGGACGGCGCGCCCTACTTCATCGCCGCCACCGGCATCGTGATGGTCGTGCTCGTGCCGCTGGTCTGGGGTGTCCTGCGCAAGGAGCAGGGCCTGCCGATGTTCGGCGCTCCGTACGTCGCCGACCTCGAGGGCACCTCGAAGAGCGACCGCACCGGTACGCCGTCCGCGTGAGCCCGTCGGCCCGGGCCCGGAGCTGAACCGCCGTGCGCGCGAACCGCGTCCTGCTCGGCGTCGTGGTGCTGGTGCTCACCGTGCTGTCGTTGATGCTCGTCAAGGGCGACGGGCCCGGCTCGGGCGAGATGCTTCTCGCCGTCACGAGGCAGAACGGCGTCAACTCCGGCGACCTGCCGATCATCGGCCTCTGGCTGGTCGGGGTGGGGTGCTGCGGCGCCCTGTGGCGACGCGACCGCTGAGTCCGGCGACCGTCCCACCGTCCGGTCGGCGCCGCGCCTGACGACGTCCCGAACTAGGGTGACCAGATCGACATACTCGTCGTGTTCGTGCAGATCCGGGCACGCGGCTACGATGACGGCTGCCGTGCCGCGAGCGCTTGTCCCCTTCGAGAGGCCCCATCCCGCATATGACCACCACGCATGCCGACTACCGGCTGAGCCAGCTCGACCAGCTGGAGGCGGAGTCGATCCACATCTTCCGTGAGGTCGCCGCAGAGTTCGAGAAGCCCGTCCTGATGTTCTCGGGCGGCAAGGACTCCATCGTGATGCTGCGCCTGGCCGAGAAGGCGTTCTACCCCGCGAAGATCCCGTTCCCCGTGCTGCAGATCGACACCGGGCTCGACTTCCCCGAGGTGCTCGACACCCGTGACAACTGGGTCGGCCGGCTGGGCGTCAAGCTCGTCGTGGCGAGCATCGACGACGCCATCGCCCAGGGCGTGGTGATCGACGACGGCAAGACCTCGCGCAACCGGATGCAGACCGCCACGCTGCTCAACGCCATCGAGGAGAACGGCTTCACCGCCGCCTTCGGTGGCGGTCGCCGCGACGAGGAGAAGGCCCGCGCCAAGGAGCGCGTCTACTCCCACCGCGACGAGTTCGGCCAGTGGGACCCCAAGATGCAGCGCCCCGAGCTCTGGAGCCTCTACAACGGCCGGATCCACGCGGGCGAGCACATGCGGATCTTCCCGATCAGCAACTGGACCGAGCTCGACATCTGGGACTACATCGGTCGCGAGGGCATCGAGATCCCGGACATCTACTTCTCCCACCAGCGCCGCGTCTTCGAGCGCGACGGCATGCTGATGAGCGAGACCCCGCTCAACCCCCTGCGTGCGGGCGAGACCGTCGAGGAGCGCACCGTCCGGTTCCGCACCTGCGGCGACATCTCGCTCACCGGCTGCGTCGAGTCGACGGCGTCGACCATCCCCGAGATCATCGCCGAGATCTCCATCGCCAAGCTCACCGAGCGGGGCGCGACCCGCGGTGACGACCGGTTCTCCGAAGCTGCCATGGAGGACCGGAAGAAGGAAGGGTACTTCTGATGTCCGAGACCAACGAGGGCGCGGCCAACGCGACCAACATGGACCTCCTGCGGTTCGCCACGGCCGGCTCGGTCGACGACGGCAAGTCGACCCTCATCGGTCGCCTGCTGCTCGACTCCAAGTCGATCTTCGCCGACCAGCTCGAGGCCGTCGAGGCCACCAGCGTGGCCAAGGGCTACGACTACACCGACCTGGCCCTGCTGACCGACGGGCTGCGCTCCGAGCGCGAGCAGGGCATCACCATCGACGTGGCCTACCGCTACTTCGCGACGCCCAACCGCAAGTTCATCATCGCCGACACCCCGGGCCACGTGCAGTACACCCGCAACATGGTCACCGGCGCCTCCACCGCCGACCTCGGCCTGGTGCTCGTCGACGCCCGCCAGGGCCTCACCGAGCAGTCCCGTCGGCACGCGGTGATCCTCTCCCTGCTGCGGGTCCCGCACCTCGTGCTGGCCGTCAACAAGATGGACCTCGTCGACTACTCGCAGGAGGTCTACGAGAGGATCCACGCCGAGTTCACGACGTTCGCGACCAAGCTGAACATCCCCGACCTCGAGGTCATCCCGATCTCGGCGCTGGCCGGCGACAACGTCGTGAACCGCTCCGAGAACATGAGCTGGTACTCCGGTCCCACGCTCATGCACCACCTCGAGCACGTGCACGTCGCCTCCGACCGCGACCTCGTCGACGTCCGCTTCCCGGTCCAGTACGTCGTCCGGCCGAAGTCCGACGAGCACCACGACTACCGCGGCTACGGCGGCCAGGTCGCCGGCGGCATCCTCAAGCCGGGCGACGAGGTCGTCGTCCTCCCCTCGGGCATGACCTCGACGATCGAGGGCATCGACCTGTTCGACCAGGAGGTCACCGAGGCGTTCCCGCCGATGTCGGTCACCGTCCGCCTGGCCGACGACGTCGACGTCTCGCGCGGCGACATGATCGCCCGCGTGAAGAACGCCCCCACGCCGTCCCAGGACATCGACGCGATGGTCTGCTGGATGACCACGACGCCGCTCAAGCCGCGGCAGAAGCTGGCCATCAAGCACACCACCCGCACGGCCCGCGCCCTGGTCAAGGACATCCAGTACCGCCTGGACGTCAACTCCCTGCACCGCGACCAGGAGACCAAGGAGCTCGGCGTCAACGAGATCGGTCGCGTCCAGCTGCGCACCACCGTGCCGCTGCTGTGCGACCCGTACTCGCAGAACCGCACCACGGGCTCGTTCATCCTGATCGACGAGGCCACCGGCATCACCGTCGGCGCCGGGATGATCAACAGCGGCGCCTGACCACGCACGTCACGACGAGGGGCCGGCCACACGATCGTGTGGCCGGCCCCTCGTCGTCGCGGCGGGAACGCCACCGACGTCGCTGACTCAGACCGGTGCGGGCTCCGCGGCGGCGAGGCAGTCGCGGCAGCTGCCGAAGACCGTGAGGTGGCCGACGTCGGCGACGAAGCCGAGCTCGTCGTCCAGCCGGTCGGTGAGCGCGCGCGCCACCTCGACGTCGACGGAGCGGACCGTGCCGCAGGCGCGGCACTTCAGGTGGAAGTGCTCGTGCCCGCCGACCGAGTGGTACGTCGGCGCACGGTCCGAGAGGTGCGCGTGCCGCACCAGGCCGAGGTCCTCCAGCACCTCCAGGGTGCGGTAGACGGTCGAGGCGTTGATCGACGACGCCGACCTCTTCACGTGGGCGAGGACCTCGTCGGGGGTGGCGTGCCCGAGCTCGTCGATCGCGCCGAGGATGAGCTCGCGCTGAGGGGTCAGCCGGTAGCCGCGACTCCGGAGCTCGGCCCGCCAGTCGCTGTCGGCGCGACCGTCGTCAGGCACGTTGCAGCCTGGCCCACAGGTGCGGCTGCAGCGGGTGTCCCTCCGCCTCCATGTCGTAGGCGTAGAGCAGGTCGCCCTCGACGTTGCCGTAGAGCCGGTGCCCGCCGACGACCTCCTTGGCGGTCTCGGTGAAGCTCACGCCCGCGGTCCGCAGCTCGACCTTGCCGGCCCCCGCGACGCCGTACCAGACCTCGCTGATGCCGGTGTTGTGCGCCAGCACGAGCTCGAGCTTGCCCTCCGGGAGGCAGCGCAGGAACCCGGTCTCCTGGGCGCCCTGTCGGATGGTCTCGCCGTTCTCGTCGATCACCCACGAGCGGGCGAAGTAGTGGAAGAAGGGGCGGCCGTCCTGCTGGAAGACGACCTCCTGCTTGTACTCGTAGGCGTCGATGGTCGGGTAGTCGCCGCGACCGTTGCCGTGCCAGGTGCCGAGCAGCCAGACGACGGGCCCGCAGTCGGGGTGGAGGTTCTCGGGGATCTGGAAGGGCATGGCGTCGAGTTTAGAGCGGCCGGGTCCCGAGCAGCACGCGCGCCTCGGCCGGCGTCATCGGACGACGCTGGGCCAGCGCGCCCATCGCGACCGCACGCTCGACGAGCTGGCTGTTGCGCTCGACCGGGACCCCGCGGCTGAGGGTCAGCACGTCCTCCATCCCCACGCGCAGGTGGCCGCCCTTGCTGAGGGCGGCCAGGCCCACGGCCAGCGTGCTGCGGCCGATGCCGGTGGCGCCCCACGAGGTGACGGCGGCGGGCAGCGCACGGACGGCGGCGACCAGCGCGTCCGTCGTCCCGGGCATGCCGCCGGGGACCCCCATGACGAGGTCGACGTGCACGCGACCGCCGTACGGCAGGCCGTAGGTCCTCAGCAGCCGCTCCAGGGAGGCGACGTGGCCGAGGTCGAACAGCTCGAACTCCGGCACGACCTCCCGCTCCTGGCTGAGCTGGTAGAGGTCGCAGATGAACGGCCAGGGGTTGGAGAAGACGTCGTCGCCGAAGTTGGTGGTGCCCATCGTCAGGCTGCAGGAGTCGGGCGCGGCGTCGAGCACCTTCAGGCGCGCGTCGAGCGGGTCGTGCACGGACCCACCGGTGGAGAGCTGGACGACGAGGTCGGTGCCCTCCCGGAGGGCCGCGACCGTCTCGCGCAGCCGCCCCTGGTCGAGCGTCGGCCGGTGCTCGTCGTCGCGGATGTGCACGTGCACCATCGCCGCGCCGGCGGCCTCGCACTCCTGCGCGGCGACCACGAGCTCCCCGAGCGTGGTCGGCAGCTGCGGGCAGTCGGCCTTGCTCGTCTCGGCACCGGTGGGGGCGACGGTGACGAGCAGGGCCTCAGGCGGGACGGCGTCGGTGGTCGGGCTGACAGGTGCGGCGGACATGGCTGGCATGCTGCCAGAACGGTTCAGCGCCGGCACCTCGCCCCGCGCGGCATCGCGGGCCCACAGATGGCGAGCTTCCACTCGACGGTGGTGGTGTAGCGCTTCGCTCCCACGTGGTAGTCGATGTGGGTCCCCGTGGCCATCGCGCCGCCGTCGTCGGCGGTGATCACCGTCAGCAGCTCGACGAGCGGCCACGTCCGATCGGGGTCCGTGTAGCCGTCGCAGGGCCGGTCGATGGAGACCGAGGACGCATCACCCAGGTCGACGACGTCGCCGTCGAGCGTGTGCGGCGCACCGACGGCGGACGCGACGGGCAGGATCTCGTGCCCCGTGCTCACGGGCGTCGGGATCGATCGGAGGTAGGTCCCGATCGCCGGCGGTCCGGCGGCGCTGCCCCAGTCGGTGGCCAGGTCCGCCGGGACGGTGTCGTAGCGGACGGCGTCGAGCTCGATGTCCTGGGACGGGTCGGCGCTGCACAGGAGCACGCCGAAGGTGACCGTCTTCGTCCGGCCCTCCCTCGCCGGCACGGCCGAGGTCGTGCCCGCGCCGGCCAGGGCTTCCAACGGGCCTCCGTCGTGGGCCGCGTCGCGGCCGGTCGTCGTCGAGCCACCCGACGGCGAGAGCTCGCCCGAGCAGGCCGCAGACACGGCGACGAGGAGTGCGACGAGGGCGAGGCACGCCCCACGCCGGCCGGTCACGCTACTTCCCCATGACGATCGAGGCGACCGCTGGATAGTCGTCCTTCCCGCACATCCGGCCACCGCCCGCGGGTATCCGGTAGACGAGCGCGTGCGAGGACTCGCCGTAGTTCTTGGTGACACCCAGGCTGACGCCGACGATCGCGGCCGCGCTGACGCCGTACGTCAGGGCGAACGGGCGTCCGTCGCTCCTGATCCGCTTCCACCCACCGCGGGCGACGGCGATGCAGCGCGTGAACTGGGGTCGGGAGGCGGCCTCCTTCGTCAGGCCGCCGGTCTCCTCGTCCGGCTCGTAGGTGAGGTAGTACTGGCAGCTCCCGTCGGTCGCCCGGTAGCGGTTGTCGATCGTGAGGTACTGGATCCTCGTGTTCCAGTGGACCTGGGAGGCCACACCGTCGGGGCGGGCACCCCATCCTCCGTCGGCGTGCATCATCTCCATCTTCTGGACCGGGTGGTTCGGCACCTTCATGGCCACCTGGTACTGGCCACCGCTCGAGCGCTCGACGAGGAGCCGCGCCTTCAGTCCCGGCGCGGGATAGGTCGACCCGATCCGCGTCTTGACCAGGTGGGAGTTGATCACCGTGGGGACGCAGGCCGCTGCCGACGTGCGGGCGGCCGGGACCACGGCATCGCCGGCGCGGGCCAGCGCCCCGAGCTGCACGACCTCCACTGCCGCGGCTCGCGACCGGGTGGCGGTGAGGTCCGTGTCTCCGCCCCAGCGGGCCGCACCACCGGCCGGCGACAGTCGAGCGGACGAGTGGTCGACGAAGAGCTCGCCGGAGCCCGACTCGGCGACGACCCTGAAGTCGAGCACGCCGTCCGCCTGCACGTACGCCGAGGACAGCTCCGAGGGGTCGGCGTGGACGGTGAACTCGTCACCGTCGACGGTGACGCACAGCTCGACCTCGGTGATCGCGTCACCGATCCCGGTCCGGGCGTCCGAGCGGGCGAACGCCCGCACGGCTGCCTCGGCCGGGACGAGACCGCGCGCGAGCTCCGGCCCCGGCGGTGAACCGTCGACACACGCCGCCGGTGTGGGTGTGGCCGACACCGCGGCGGGTGCCAGCGGTGTCGTGGACGCCGCGATGAAGGTTCCGACAGCTGCGGCAAGACAGGTGATCCGCATCTCTATTGCCCCTTTCCCGAGAGTTCAGGGATGACATCACGACGTCCCGGCAGGGTCAACGACTCCTCCACAGGCCCACCACACGGTGCTCGGCCGTGCGCGAGGATGGCCCCGTGCGAGCAGTCATCCAGCGGGTCGAACGGGCGTCGGTGAGCGTGGACGGCGTCGTCGTGGGCGCGATCAAGGAGCCGGGGCTGCTGGTCTACCTCGGCGTCACGCACGGCGACGCAGCGGCCGAGGTCGACTGGATCGCCCGCAAGACGTGGGGCCTGCGAATCCTGCGTGAGGAGAGGTCGGCCTCCGACGTCGGCGCCCCGCTGCTGGTGGTCAGCCAGTTCACGCTGTACGGCGACGCACGCAAGGGACGCCGTCCCACCTGGGAGGCCGCCGCACCCGGCCCGGTCAGCGAGCCGGCGTACGACGCCGTGTGCGACGCCCTCGTCGCGCTGGGTGCCCGGGTCGAGCGGGGCGTCTTCGGCGCGGACATGCGGGTCGAGTCGGTCAACGACGGACCGTTCACCGTCGTCCTCGAGCGCGACCCGACCGCACCCGCGCGCTGACCCGTCAGCGATAGGTGACGGGTCAGCGCAGGAACGACATCGACCCGTCACCCATAGGCGACGGGTCAGCGCAGCAACGACATCGACCCGTCACCCATAGGTGACGGGTCGACGGGCCGCGCGCGGCGGCGGGGTGGATCAGATGGCGACGGTGACCTCGGCGACGCTGCCGACGGCGGCGTGCACCAGGTTGTCGACCGGGGTCGCCTTCGGGGCCAGCGTCCGCAGGGTCCACTGACCCTCGCCCGCGAAGAAGCGGAAGTGACCGCTGGCCGAGGTGGGCACCTCGGCGGTGAACTCACCGGTCCGGTCGAGCAGGCGCACGTAGGCGTTGCCGACGGGCTCGCCCGCGCGGACGACCTGGCCCTGGATCACGGCCTCCTTGGCGACGTTGACGCCGTCGAGCGACAGACCGCCCTCGGTTGCTCCGCACATGTCAGGCCTCCCCGGGCTCGTCGCCGAGGGCGATCGGGACGCCGACCAGCGAGCCGTACTCGGTCCAGGAGCCGTCGTAGTTCTTGACGTTCTGGTGACCGAGCAGCTCCTTGAGCACGAACCAGGTCAGCGACGAGCGCTCACCGATGCGGCACAGGGCGATGGTGTCCTTCGAGCCGTCGAGGCCGACCTCGTCGTAGAGCTTCTTCAGGTCGTCGTCGGACTTGAAGGTGCCGTCGTCGTTGCAGTTCTTGCTCCACGGCACGTTGAGCGACGTCGGCACGTGGCCGGCGCGCTGCGACTGCTCCTGCGGGAGGTGCGCCGGGGCGAGGAGGCGGCCGGCGTACTCGTCGGGGCTGCGGACGTCGATCAGGTTCTGCACGCCGATCGCGGCGACCGCGTCGTCGCGGAAGGCGCGGATCGAGTGGTCCTGCTCCTGCGCGGTGTACGACGTCGCGGTACGCGCGGGCAGCTCGTCGGTGAGCTCACGGGAGTCGAGCTCCCACTTCTTGCGGCCGCCGTCCATGAGCTTGACGTCCTGGTGGCCGTAGAGCTTGAAGTACCAGTACGCGTAGGCGGCGAACCAGTTGTTGTTGCCGCCGTAGAGGACGACGGTGTCGTCGTTGCCGACACCCTTGCCCGACAGCAGCTCCTCGAACTGGGCCCTGTCGACGAAGTCGCGGCGCACCTGGTCCTGGAGCTCGGTCGACCAGTCGAGCTTGATCGCTCCCTGGATGTGGCCCTTGTCGTAGGCCGTGGTGTCCTCGTCGACCTCGACGATCACGACTCCGGGGGTGTCGAGGTTGTCCTCGACCCACTGGGTCGTGACGAGAGCGTTCTCGCGGGTCATGTCGGGTTGCCTTTCGGTTGGGTGCAGCGACGTGGTGCCGGCCGGCGGCCTGCGGGCACGGCGGAGATCCGGGGGTATGACGGACGGCGTCAGGCCGCGAGCACGGCGAGAAGGACAGCGCCCGTCAGGGCATCAGACACAGCGACGAGCGCGTGCGGCAGTGATCCACTGCCCTGCGCTTGGTCAGCCACGTCGTCGACACAACAGGAACAGTACGGACAACGCCCGATTCATTCCCCTCGGCGTCTCACGAAGCGGACAAGGCTTCCATCATGTGAGACGCAGGTCACCGGGACGGCGGCGCGACGCCGCCCGGGCGGGCCTGGGGCAGGACCGCCAGGACCTGGTCGCGCGTCGGCGCCCCCTCGGCGCGCACCACCTCGTGGCCGGCGGCGTCGAGGACCAGCGTGGTCGGCGTCCGCTCGATCCCGAGCCGGCGCGTCAGCTCCAGGTGCTGGTCGGCGTCGATCTCGACGTGCGCGACGCCGTCCGCACCCGAGGCGACGTCGGCCAGGACGCGCCGGGTCGCGCGGCACGGCGCGCAGAACGCCGAGCTGAGCTGCACCAGCGTCGCCCGCTCGCCGAGGAGGTCCGCCCAGGGTGTGCCGGCGAGCACCTGCCCGCTCATCCGCCGGCGAACGGCGGCAGGAACTCGACCGACGCACCGGGCGCGACGACGACGTCCGCGGGGTCCTGGGTCGAGACGGGACGGTCGCCGACCAGCACCGAGCAGACCTCCAGCACCTGCGGCAGCCGGCTCCCGGGGTGCGCGGCGACGACCCTGCCGAGGAGGTCGAGCAGGGTCACCGGGCCGTCGACCTCGAACGTGTCCGAGTCCACCCCGGCCGCCGACCGCGCCGAGGCCCAGTAACGCACCAGGATGATCTGAGTCTCAGTTCCGTCGACTTCACTGACTGTGTCGCTCACGTTTCGCTATTCTTCACCCCAGTAACAAGGCCGGAGCCCAGTGACGTGTTTCGGTCTCACCCGCGTTTCGTGTGGGAGGGACCCCCGTGAGCACACTTCTGCTGCTGACCAGTGCACTTCAGCCGTCAGCCGCTGTCCTGCCGGCGCTTGCGCTGCTCGGACACCAGGTCAAGATCCTGCCAGCCGAGGGCAGCGCGCTGCTCGAGGCACCCGAGTCCGACCTGCTCCTGGTCGACGGCCGGCAGGACCTCGCCGGCGCCCGCGACCTGTGCCGGCTGATCCGCACCACCGGCACCGACGTCCCGGTGCTCCTCGTCGTCACCGAGGGCGGCCTGTCCGTCGTCAGCCACGACTGGGGCATGGACGACGTCGTCCTGCACACCTGCGGGCCGGCCGAGCTCGAGGCCCGGATCAAGCTCGCGATCGGTCGGCTCACCGCCGTCCGCAACGCCGCCGACCCCGACGCCCACGTCATCCGCTCCGGCGAGGTCGTGGTCGACGAGGCCACCTACACCGCCAAGATCGGCGGCCGCCCGCTCGACCTGACCTTCAAGGAGTTCGAGCTCCTGAAGTTCCTGGCCCAGCACCCCGGCCGGGTCTTCAGCCGCCAGCAGCTGCTCCAGGAGGTGTGGGGCTACGACTACTTCGGCGGCACCCGCACCGTCGACGTCCACGTCCGACGCCTCCGCGCCAAGCTCGGCGTCGAGAACGAGACCCTCATCGGCACCGTCCGCAACGTCGGCTACCGCTTCGTCCTGCCGGCGAAGGAGAAGGACTCCGCCGCCGACGCCGCCCGCGTCTCCGGCCGCCAGCACGCCTGAGCCTCCCGCGGCCGGCCCCGTCGTCGGCCCCGAGCGGGTCGTGTGCCTGCGCACGGTCCCGACACCGGTCTGGGGCACACGACCCCACAGCTACGCCGACCCCGACGCCGACGCCGGACGTGGCCCGGTCACGAGGCGACGCCCGGGATCCGTCCCGGGACGCCGTACCCGACCAGGTCGATCGCCACCTCGTGCGGCTCGTGCCGCAGCTCGCGGGCGGAGCACCGGACGACGCAGCGCCAGCGCGGCACCGTGAGACGCCGCTGGCGCCGGATGTCGTCGTCGGCCACCCGCACGTCGAGGTGCCCCGGTCCCTCCACCTCGAGCACGACGGTGCCGCCGTCGGGGAGGTCCCACTCGCAGTCGGTCCGGCGCCGGCGTCCGTCCCGCTCCTCCCTCGGTGTCTGCCGAGCGGGCGCGGGCATGGCGAAGAGGCGGCACATCCGGGCCACGTCGATCTCGGCGCTGGAGTGGGCACCCGCGTCGATGACCGCGAGCGCCGCCCGGAAGTGGCGGGCCCTGCGAAGGGGGCGGAGCGCCTCCACCTCCTCGTACAGCCGCTGTGCGGTGGTGAGCCGCTGCGCCACTGCAGCGGCGAGCACGCCCTCAGCCGCCCTGGTCGTCGATGCGTGGTAGCCGGCCCACAGCAGCAGGGCCGGCTCGACGCGCGCCGTCGCGATGCCGGGCCGGGAGCCGATCATCAGCGGGAACGGTCGGCGGGACCGGAACAAGCGGATCCCGTTGGTCGGGTCGTAGCTCAGCTCGTCGTCGACGAGGACGGTGACCACCGGCCGCTCCCAGCCGGTCAGCCCGTGCTGGGCGGCCGCCGTCAGGCCGCCGAGCATGCTGCCCGGCCCGGCGTGCAGCACCCCGACCCACCGTCGCTGCCCGATCGTGAGAGCACCCGTCACGGTGCTGAGCACCCGCGGGGTGCGCACCGCCCAACGCCCGGCGACGACGTTCGCCCGGGCCGCGTCCCAGTCGATGCCGAGGGCGGTGAGCTGGCGCCGCGCCACGATGCTCTCCTGCGCGACGAGCAGCCGCTCGAGCCGGCCGCGGCGTGCACCGCGGAGGTCGTCGGAGGGCATGCGGGCACCCTGCACCCATCGACGAACCGGCGCCGGCGTCCTCCACAGGCCGGGTCAGGACGCCGCGCGCTCCGTCCGTCCCCGTGTCGGCCTCCGTGTCGGTCGTGTGCCTGACACCGGTCCCCCGACCGTGCTCAGGCACACGACCCCGACCGGGCCGGTCAGCGCAGCTTCGGCCGCACGTGCAGCCCGACCTCGGGGTCGACCAGCACCTCCTGGGCGGCGGCGATGCCGTCGACCAGCAGCTCGGCGTCGACCGCGGTGTTGCGCTTGAGCAGGCCCAGCGCGATCGGGCCGAGCTCGTGGTGGCGGGCCGAGGAGCCGACGGTGCCGATCTGCTTCTCGCCGAGCAGCACCGGGGAGCCGGCGGCGGGCAGCCGGTTCTCGGAGCCGTCGAGGTGCAGCAGCGTCAGCCGGCGCGGGGGCCGGCCGAGGGTGTGCACGCGGGCGACGGTCTCCTGGCCGCGGTAGCAGCCCTTGTCGAGGTGCACGGCCGGGCCGATCCAGCCGACCTCGTTGGGGATCGTGCGGTGGTCGGTGTCGAGGCCGAACCGCGGCTCACCGCGTGCGATGCGGAGCGCCTCGTAGGCCCACAGCCCGGCGGCGGGCTCGGTCGCGGCGGCGTACGTCGTGAGGTCGGCCCGCGGCACCAGCCGGTGCCCCGTGGCCGGGCGCCAGGTCAGCGCGAGGTCTGCGGTGACGTCGGTGATCTCGACGCGCATCATGAACTTCATCCGCTCGAGGAACTCCACGAGCGCGCCGGACGCGCCGGGCTCGGTCCAGACCGTGAGCGCCTCGCCGTCGTCGCGACCGCGGAGCTCGTGCTCGACGTGGCCCTGCGGGCTGAGCACCAGCGCCTGCGTCTCGACGCCCGGCGCGAGCTCGAGCAGGTGCTGGGTGGTGAGGCTGTGCAGCCAGGTCAGCCGGTCGGGACCCTCGATCCGCAGCACGTCGTGGTGCGACAGGTCGACGAACCCCTCCCCCGACTCGAGGACCCGCTGCTCGCCGTTGAACGAGCCGTAGTGGGCGGCGACCGGCGCGTCGACGCCGTTGCCGGCGACCGCTCCGGGCAGGGCGAGCAGGGGGCTGGTCATGTCGTCCACTCTGACAGAACGGCCGCCGGGCCCCCACGATTCCCGGCCCCCGCCGCAGCCGGGGCGGTCTCGTGACCGGCGGACGTCGTACGTCGCCCCGCCCGCGCGACGTCACTAGGGTGGACGGCGTGACCCGCCCCCTCGCCGTCAAGATCACCTGCGGGGTCGAGGCCCCCGAGCGCGCCAACCAGGGCCTGACCGTCGCCGGTGCGGCGGTCGCGGCCGGCGCCGAGGTGTCGCTCTGGCTCACCGGGGACGCCGTGTGGTTCGGGGTGCGTGGGCGCTGCCCCGACCTCGGGCTCGAGCACGCGACGCCGGCGGCCGACCTGGTCGAGGTCGTCCGGACCGGCGGCCGGATCACGGTCTGCTCGCAGTGCGCGGCGCGCCGCTCCCTCACCGAGGACGACCTCGTCGAGGGTGCCCGGATCGCGGGCGCGGCGTCGTTCACCGAGCTGGTCCTCCAGCCCGACGTCCAGGCGCTGGTCTACTGATGGCCGCCCCGCTGGACGTCGTCGCCGCTGTCCGTGCCGCCTGCGTCGAGGCCGACGGCCACGACCCGCTCGACGAGGCCGCCGACCTGGCGCTGCGTCACCGCGGTCTCGAGGGCGCCGACCTCTGGACCGAGCCGGACGGCTTCGCGCTCGTCCGCGACGGCGAGCTGACCCTGGCCGTCGCTCCCCCGGCCCGCGGTCACGGTGTCGGTGGTCGGCTCGCGCGAGCCGCCGAGCCTGCGGCCGCCACCCGCGCCTGGTCCCACGGCGACGCCCCCGCCGCCGCGCGGATCGCCGCCGACCTCGGCTTCGCCCGCACGCGCGAGCTCTGGGTGATGCGCCGCCGGACCTCGGAGGTCCTGCCCGCGCTCGACGAGCGTGCTGGTGTCGAGGTCCGCGGCTACGGCCACGGCGACGCCGCCGCCGTCCTCGAGGTCAACGCGACGGCGTTCGCGCACCACCCCGAGCAGGGCGGCCTGGACGCCGACGGGCTGGCCCAGCGGATGGCGGAGCCGTGGTTCGACCCCGCGGGCCTGCTCCTCGCCGTCGACACCGGGACCGGGACCCTGCTCGGCTTCCACTGGACCAAGCAGCACGACGCCTCGCTCGGCGAGGTGTACGTCGTCGCGATCGGCCCGGCCGCCCAGGGCCGCGGTCTCGGGAGGCTGCTCACGCTCGCCGGGCTGCACCACCTCGCCGGGCTCGGCGTCGCGGAGGTGCTGCTCTACGTCGAGTCCGACAACGCGCCGGCCGTCCACGTCTACGCCGGGCTCGGCTTCGAGCACGCCGCCACCGACACCCACGTGCAGTACACCCGCCCGGGGACGGCAGGGTCCTGACAACCGGCCTGACCGCCGTCCCGACCGCCGTCCCAGTCGACGCGCGGGCGGGGCGACGACGAGCGGGGGGCCTACCGGGCCGCGCTCACGCGCCCGCCGCGCGAGCACCGTCGCGCGACCTGACCCCGGACCCCAGCGCCCGGGCGATCTCGTCGATCGCGGCGCGGGAGCCGCGGGCGCCGGCGACGACGTTGAAGAAGCTGTGGATCTGGTCCGGGAAGCGGCGCAGCTCGACCTCCACGCCCGCGTCCGCGAGCCGGCGCGCGTAGGCCTCGCCCTCGTCGCGCAGCGGGTCGAACCCCGCGGTCGCGACGTACGCCGGCGCCGTGCCGGCCAGCACCTCGGCGAACGCCGGTGAGGCCCGCGGGTCGCGGTGGTCGGCGGCGTCGGGCAGGTAGCTCTCGGTGGCGAGCTCCATGAACCGCCGGCTCAGGAAGAAGCCCTCGCCGAACATCTCGTAGCTGCGGGTGTCGCGGGTCGCGTCGGTGGCCGGGTAGACCAGCAGCTGGAAGGCCAGCGGCAGGCCGGCGCGGGCGGCGTGCAGCGCCACGCCGGCGGCGAGGTTGCCGCCGGCGGAGTCGCCCCCCACCGCGATCCGGTCGGGGTCGGCGCCGATCGACGCGGCGTGCGCGATCGTCCACTCGTACGCCGCCACGGCGTCGTCGTACGCCGCGGGGAACGGGTGCTCCGGCGCGAGCCGGTAGTCCACGGCGAGCACCCGGACGCCGGCCTGCTCGGCCAGCACGCGGCACACGGCGTCGTGGGAGTCGAGGCCGCCGTACATGAAGCCGCCGCCGTGGAAGAACACCAGCACCGGCATCAGGCCGGACGCCCCGGTCGGCGTGTAGAGCCGGCCGGGCAGCCCCCCGACCGGCAGGGAGCGCACCGCACCGATCGGCTGGACCCCGCCGGCGACGGCCGAGAGCCGGTCGACCACCACCCGCCCCTCGGGGATCGGCAGCGACTCGGCGGCCGGCACCGTGCGGCTCTGCAGCCGCAGCGTGAGCTGGGTGTCGGCGGCCAGCGTCTGGCCGTCGAGCACCACGCGCCGTCCGGCCAGGACCCGTTGCACCGGCGCGGGCAGCGCCATGAACGCCCGCAGGCTGATGGTCATGACCCGGTCCGGCACCTGCACGTCGACACCCACGCAGCGACGGTAGCGCCGCTCCGCTCGCGGGGATACCTCTCGTTCACCCACCGGTGCCAGGATGGACGCATGAGCCTCGAGATGGTGCCCGACCCCTCCGCCAAGGCGGCGGCGAACGCGGGCGTGCCCGACGAGTCCTACGACGTGGACGTGCCCTACACGCCCGACCCCGAGCAGGTCGCGGCCGTGGAGAAGTTCGACGACCGCTTCCTCGACCGCGAGCTGTCGTGGATGCGGTTCAACCAGCGGGTCCTCGAGCTGGCCGAGGACGAGCGGCTCCCGCTCCTGGAGCGCACCCGGTTCCTCGCGATCTTCACCAGCAACCTCGACGAGTTCTTCATGGTCCGCGTCGCCGGCCTGAAGCGCCGGATCGCGGCCGGGCTCGCCGTCCGCGCGGCGTCCGGCCTGATGCCGCGCGAGGTGCTCGAGCAGATCTGGACGACGACGCGCGAGCTCACCCGCCGCCAGGCCGAGCTCTTCCGCGACCAGATCGTCCCGGCGCTGCGCGAGCACGACATCGAGCTGGTGCGGTGGGACGACCTCTCCCCCGAGGAGCAGAAGTCCTGCAAGAAGCTCTTCAAGAGCCGGATCTTCCCGGTGCTGACGCCGCTCGCCGTCGACCCCGCGCACCCGTTCCCCTACATCTCCGGGCTCTCGCTCAACCTCGCCGTGCTGATCCGCAACCCGCAGACGGGCAAGGACCACTTCGCCCGGGTCAAGGTGCCGCCGATCTTCGACCGTTTCGTCCCGCTCGGGTCCTCCGGCAGCGGCGCGCGGTTCGTGCCGCTCGAGGACGTCATCGGCGCCCACCTCAAGCGACTCTTCCCCGGCATGGAGGTGCTCGAGGCGCACACCTTCCGCGTGACCCGCAACGAGGACCTCGAGGTCGAGGAGGACGACGCCGAGAACATCCTGGCCGCCCTCGAGAAGGAGCTGCTGCGGCGCCGGTTCGGCCCTCCGGTGCGGCTCGAGGTCGAGGAGTCGATCTCCGACAGCGTCCTGGAGCTGCTCAAGGAGGAGCTCGACGTCACCGAGGACGAGGTGTTCCGGCTGCCCGGCCCGCTCGACCTGCGCGGGCTGCACGGCATCGCCGACCTGAGCCACGAGGTGCTCAAGTACCCGGCCTTCGTGCCGACCACCCACCCGCGGCTGGCCGAGGTCGAGTCGGCCGCGCCGGTCGACGTGTTCAAGGCCGCGCGGCGCCACGACATCCTGCTGCACCACCCCTACGACTCGTTCGCGACGTCGGTGCAGCGCTTCATCGAGCAGGCCGCGGCCGACCCGCACGTGCTGGCGATCAAGCAGACGCTCTACCGCACCTCCGGCGACAGCCCGATCATCGACGCCCTCATCGACGCCGCCGAGGCCGGCAAGCAGGTGCTGGTCATCGTCGAGATCAAGGCCCGCTTCGACGAGCAGGCCAACATCCGGTGGGCGCGCAAGCTCGAGCAGGCCGGCTGCCACGTCGTGTACGGCCTGGTCGGTCTCAAGACGCACTGCAAGCTGGCGATGGTGGTGCGCGACGAGGGCGAGCAGTGGGGCATCCGCCGCTACACCCACATCGGCACCGGCAACTACAACTCCAAGACGGCCCGCCTCTACGAGGACCTCGGCCTGATCACGACCGACGAGCAGGTCGGTGAGGACGTCGCCCACCTGTTCAACAACCTCAGCGGCTGGTCGCGCAACGCGTCGTACCAGCAGCTGCTGGTGGCGCCGGACTCCGTCCGTCTCGGACTGGTCGACCAGATCCACCGCGAGATCGCCCACCACCAGGCCGGCCGGCCCGCCGCCATCCGGCTCAAGGCGAACTCCGTGGTCGACGAGGCCGTCATCGACGCGCTCTACCTGGCCTCCCAGGAGGGCGTGCAGGTGCAGCTGCTCGTGCGGGGGATCTGCGCGCTGCGTCCCGGCGTCCCCGGGCTCTCGGAGAACATCATCGTGCGCTCGGTGCTCGGCCGGTTCCTCGAGCACAGCCGCGTCTTCTCCTTCGACAACGGCGGCGACCCGATCACGTGGATCGGATCGGCCGACATGATGCACCGCAACCTCGACCGCCGCGTCGAGGTGCTCGTGCGGCTCCCCGACCCCGAGAGCGTCCAGGAGGTCCGTGGCCTGCTCGACCTCGCGTTCGAGCCCACGACGGACGCCTGGGAGCTCGAGAGCGACGGCTCGTGGACCCGCAACGTCGGTGACGTGCATCTCCAGGAGACGCTGATCGAGCGGCAGCGGCGGCGGCGCACGTCGTCCTGATCCCGTACGGCATGGACGGCGTTTGCGCCCCACCCGAGGCGACCCCCTACATTGGTGCGGGTTTGTTTCCGCTTCATCAGGAGTTCACGTGGGTCTGCGATTCCGTCCGGTCGACTCGGCGTTCTACGCACTTTTCACCGAGCAGGCGCAGCACCTCGTCACCGGCACCGCACTGCTCGCGGAGATGCTCGCCGAGGCCTCCGACAAGGAGGACGTCGCCACGCGCATGCGCGCGGCCGAGCACGACGCCGACGAGACGACGCACGCGCTGATCCGACGGGTCAACAGCACCTTCGTGACGCCGTTCGACCGCGAGGACATCTACGCGCTGGCCTCCGGGCTCGACGACGTCATGGACGAGATGGACGAGGTCGTCGATCTGATCCTCCTGTACGAGGTCAAGGTGCTCCCGGCCGAGCTGTCCCAGCAGGTCGAGGTGCTCCAGCGGTGCGCCGAGCTGACCGCCGAGTGGATGCCGAAGCTGCAGTCGCCGCAGTCGCTCGAGGAGTACTGGATCGAGATCAACCGCCTCGAGAACGCAGGAGACAAGAACCACCGCCGCACCCTGGCCAAGCTCTTCTCCGGTGAGTTCAAGACGATCGAGGTCCTCAAGCTCAAGGACATCGTCGAGTCGCTCGAGGCCGCGATCGACGCCTTCGAGAAGGTCGCCAACATCATCGAGCAGATCGCCGTCAAGGAAAGCTGAGGCTGTGACCCTCACCCTGGCGATCGTGATCGCCGTGATCGTCATCGCGCTCGCATTCGACTACACCAACGGTTTCCACGATGCCGCGAACGCGATCGCGACGTCGGTCTCCACCCGGGCGCTCACCCCGAGGGTCGCGCTGACCCTCGCGGCGATCATGAACTTCGTCGGCGCACTGCTCGGCCAGGAGGTCGCCAAGACCGTCGCCGACGTCATCACGATCGAGAACGGCGCCGGCGAGCTCCAGGTGGGGGTCAACACCGGCCTGGTCATCGTCATGGCGGGCCTGCTGGGCGCCATCGTCTGGAACCTGATCACCTGGTGGTTCGGGCTCCCGTCGTCCTCCTCGCACGCCCTCATCGGCGGCCTCGTGGGCTCGGCGATCGCCGGCGGCGTCAGCGTCAAGTGGGACACCATCGTGGAGAAGGTCCTCATCCCGATGGTGCTGTCGCCGCTGTTCGGCTTCTGCGCGGCGTTCGTCGTCATGTTGTCGATCATGTGGATCTTCCGCCGCCGTAACCCGCACCGGACCATGCGTGGCTTCCGGCTGATGCAGACGTTCTCGGCGGCCGCGCTGTCGCTGGGCCACGGCCTCCAGGACGCCCAGAAGACGATGGGCGTCATCCTGCTGACCCTCGTCATCGCCTACCCCGCCAGCTACAACATCGAGACGCTGCCGCTGTGGGTCGTGCTCGCCGCGGCCGGCGCCATCTCGGCCGGCACCTACGCCGGCGGCTGGCGGATCATGCGCACGCTGGGCCGCAAGATCATCGACCTCGACCCGGCCCGGGGCTTCTCCGCCGAGGCCGTCGGCGCGACGGTGCTCTACACGACGGCGTTCGTCTTCCACGCCCCGATCTCGACCACCCACACCATCACCTCGGCAGTCATGGGCGCGGGCGCCACCAAGCGGCTGTCCGCGGTCCGGTGGGGCATGGCCCGCACCATCCTCACCGCGTGGATCCTCACCTTCCCGATGGCCGGCCTGATGGCGTGGCTGTCCTTCGAGATCCTGCACCTCGTCATCCTCTGACCCCCGCGCGGCGGACGGTCCGGCCCGAGGTCAGTCCTCGACGGTCAGGGCGTACCCACGCCCGCGGACCCGCCGCACCGCGGCCACCCCGCCCAGCCGCGTGCGCAGCCGGGTGACGTGCATCGCGATCGTCCTGGTGCCGTGGGTGCCGGCATCGGTCCCCCACAGCGCGGCGAGCAGGTCGGCGTCGCTGACGACGTCCGGGCAGCGCAGCATCAGCGCGCGGAGCAGCTCGAACTCCTTCAGCGGCAGGTCCGGGAGCCGGCGTCCGGCGAAGGCGACCCGGTAGGCGGCGGCGTCCAGCTCGAGCGGGCCGACGACGACCCGGCCGTGGCCCTCGGTCGCGTACGGCGACGTGGCCAGCACGTCCCAGAGGTCGGCGGCGGCGTAGGGACGCGGGAGCCAGGCGCAGGCCCCCGCGACCAGGAGGACGCCGGCCGCGGGGTCGGTGAGGCTGTCGCCCGACGCGATCACGTACGGCGCCCCGTGCCGCCGGATCGCGGTGACGAAGTCGACGGGCGCGAGGCCCGGCGTGCCAACGGCCACGACGACGGTCCTCGGCTCCGTGCGGCCGTAGGCCACCAGGGCGTCGGTGGTGGAGCTGACCCAGGTCAGGTGGACGCCGTGCCCGGCCATCGCGTCCCGCAGCTCGGGCTGCTCGGCGTCCGGGTCGACGACCAGGACGTCGGCCCCGGCCACCTCGACCCAGCGGTGCGAGGCGTGCTGCATCGCCCGGTGGCGCGCGGGGAGCGAGCCGTCGGGGGCGGTGGGCAGGGCACGCCGGAGCGAGCCCGTCACGTCACCCGAAGCGACCGGAGATGTAGGCCTCGGTGGCCGGGTCGTCCGGGTTGGAGAACATCTTCTTGGTCGGGTTGAACTCGACCAGCTGGCCGGGCTCGCCGGTCGCCTTGAGGTTGAAGAAGCCGGTCTCGTCGGAGACGCGCGCCGCCTGCTGCATGTTGTGGGTCACGATGACGATCGTGTAGTCGGACTTCAGCTCGTGGATGAGGTCCTCGATCGCCGACGTCGAGATCGGGTCCAGTGCCGAGCACGGCTCGTCCATCAGCAGCACCTGCGGCTCGACGGCGATCGCGCGGGCGATGCAGAGACGCTGCTGCTGACCACCGGAGAGGCCCATGCCCGGCTTGCCGAGGCGGTCCTTCACCTCGTTCCACAGGTTCGCGCCGCGCAGCGACTTCTCGACGATCGAGTCCGCCTCGCCCTTCTTCATGCGCTTGGCGTTCAGCCGGTTGCCCGCGAGGACGTTGTCGTAGATCGACATCGTCGGGAACGGGTTCGGGCGCTGGAAGACCATCCCGATCTGGCGGCGGACGGCGACCGGGTCGACCGTCGAGCCGTAGAGCGACTGACCGTCGACGACGACCTTGCCCTCGACCCGCGCGCCCGGGATGACCTCGTGCATGCGGTTCAGCGACCGCAGGAAGGTCGACTTGCCGCAGCCGGACGGTCCGATGAACGCCGTCACCGCTCGTGCCCGGATCGTCATGTTGACGCCCTGCACGGCGAGGAAGTCGCCGTAGTAGATGTTGAGGTCCGAGACGTCGATGCTCTTGGCCATGATCCTGTCTTTCCTTACCTAGTTGCCCGTCTTGGGGGCGTAGAACTTGCCGATGAGCCGAGCCACGAGGTTGAGCGCCAGCACGATGACGATGAGGACCAGGGCCGCACCCCACGCGAGGTCGATCGTCTCCTGGCGGGAGTTGAAGGAGTAGATCTGCACCGGCAGGGTCGTCATCGCGCCGTCGAACGGGTTGGTGTTCGTCTTGGCCGCGAGGCCGGCGATGAGCAGCAGCGGCGCCGTCTCGCCGATGACGCGGGCGATCGAGAGCGTGACGCCGGTGATGATGCCGCCGATGGTCGTGGGGAGCACCACCTTGGTGATCGTGCGCCACTTCGGCGTGCCGAGGGCGTACGCCGCCTCGCGCAGGTCGTCGGGGACCAGGCGCAGCATCTCCTCGGTGGCTCGCACGACGATCGGGATCATCAGCAGCGACAGGGCCACCGAGCCGCCGATGCCGCCCTGGAAGCCGGCGCCGAAGAGGAGCGTGAACAGCGCGAAGGCGAACAGTCCGGCCACGATGGAGGGGATGCCGGTCATCACGTCGACCAGGAAGGTCACCATGCGGGCCAGGCGGTTGCGCTTGCCGTACTCGACCAGGTAGATCGCGGCCAGCACGCCGATCGGGATCGAGATGATCGCGGCACCCAGCGTGATGATCAGGGTGCCCATGATCGCGTGGTAGATGCCGGGCGGCTGGTCGAGCTGGGTCGCGAAGAGCGAGTAGGTCAGGAACTCGCTGTTGACGACACCGGCGCCCTTGCTGATGACGGTGTAGATCAGCGAGACCAGCGGCACCATCGCGATGACGGCGCTGGTCCAGACCAGGCCGGTCATCATCCGGTCGGTGGCGCGGCGGCGTCCCTCGACGGCCAGCGACCACGCCGGCAGCGCCAGCAGGTAGACGATGCCACCCACGATGAGGGAGCCGACCGGCGGCCAGTCGAGGATCAGCCAGAAGAAGGCGGCGACGGCGGCGCCGACCACGGCGACGAGCAGCGGAGCGAGCCGCGGCAGCTGGGCCGCGGTGATCGGGATCGCGCCGCGGGAGGTCCCGGTGGCGGTCTCCTCGGACGACTCGTCCGGCGTCTCGGTGGGCGTCTTGGTGAGATCGGCGCTCATGCCCCGGCCATCTTCCGCTCGGCGCGACCGACGATCCAGCGGGCCGCGAAGTTGACGAGGAACGTGAGGAGGAACAGCACGAGCCCGCTGGCGATCAGCACGGAGAGCAGGTCCTCGGACCGCTCCTTGTACTTGCTCGCGATGTTGGCGGCGATCGAGGAGTTGCCCGGCCCGAGCAGGTTCCCGCTCCAGCCGCCGAGCGAGAGCACCATGGCCACGGCCATCGTCTCGCCGAGGGCGCGACCGAGGCCGAGCATCGCGGCCGAGACCATGCCGGAGCGACCGTAGGGGAAGACGGTCAGCCGCATCATCTCCCAGCGCGTGGCGCCCAGGGCGAGCGCCGCCTCCTGGTTCAGGCGCGGCGTCCGCGAGAAGACCTCGCGGGTGATCGCGGTGATGATCGGCAGGATCATGATGGCCAGCACCACGCCGGCGGTGATGATCGTGCGCCCGCTGTTGGAGACGTCGCCGTCGAAGATCGGGATCCAGGCGAAGTAGCTGTTGAGGAAGTCGAACGCCGGCACCATCTTCGGCGCCAGGACGATCACGCCCCAGAGGCCGAACACGACGCTCGGCACCGCCGCGAGCAGGTCGACCAGGTAGGCGACCGGCACGGCGATGAACTTCGGCGCGTAGTGGCTGATCACCAGCGCGATGCCCCAGGCGAGCGGGACGGCGATGATCAGCGCGATGATCGCGGCGATGACGGTGCCGCCGAGCAGCGGGGCGACGTAGCCGAGGAAGGAGTCGGCGCGCGGGCCGTAGACCTCGGCGGCCCGGTTGAAGCCCGGGAGGCCCTTGGCGAACAGGAAGATGAAGACGCTGGCCAGCGCGGCCAGGATGAGCAGGCTCGCACCGAGCGTCAGCCCGGCGAAGACCCGGTCACCGACGCTGGTGATCGCGCGGGGCACAGGCTCCTGGGCCTGGGGCTTGTCCTTGGTTGTCGTGCTCACTCAGCAGTCCTTCGCGGGCGTGGTGTCGAGAGGGGTGGAACGGTGCGCGGGCGGGGGCCAGGAGAGGATCCGGGCCCCCGCCCGCGGTGGCGTCAGGCGCCGATCTTGGCGACGATCTCCTGGGCCTTGGCCGCGGTGGCCTCGCCCAGCGGGGCCGAGCCGGCCTCGGAGGCGGCCGTCTCCTGGCCCGCGTCGGAGACGATGTACTCGAGGTAGCCCTTGACGTTGGCCTCGGTGGCGGCGTCGTCGTAGCTCTGGCACGCGACCAGGTACGACAGCAGGACGACCGGGTAGGCACCCGACTCGGTGGTGGTGCGGTCGAGCGAGACGGCCATGTCGACGTCGGAGACGCCCTCGGCCGGCGGCGAGACCTCGAGGACCTTCGCGGCACCCTCGGGCGACGGGGCGACGAACTCCTCGCCGACGCCGACCGAGACCTTGCCGAGACCCTCGACCTGGCTGTTGTCGGCGTAGCCGATCGCGCCCTCGATGGTGCTGACCTGCTGGATGACGCCCGAGGTGCCGTCGGCGGCCTCGCCGTCGACCGGGAACGCGTCCTCGGCCTCGTAGCTCCACGAGTCGGGAGCGGCCTTGCCGAGGTAGTCGGTGAAGTTCTTCGTGGTGCCCGAGTCGTCGGAGCGGTGAACCGGGGTGATGTCCAGGTCGGGCAGCTCGACACCGTCGGCCTGCTCGTCGGGGACGTCGCTCCAGTTGGTGATCTTGCCGTCGAAGATCTGCGCGATCGTGTCGGCCGACATCTGCACGACGTCGATGTCGGGGAGGTTGAAGGCGACCGCGATCGGCGAGACGTACGCCGGGATCTGGATCGGCTCGCTGCCGCACTGCTCGGTGGCCGCGGTGAGCTGGCCCTCCTCGTCGTTCAGCGCCGAGTCCGTGCCGGCGAACGCCGCGGCGCCCGAGACGAACGCGCTGCGACCGTCGGTCGAGCCGACCGGCTGGTACTGGACCTCGAGGCCCTCGTTGGCGCCCTGGATGGCGATGGTCCACGCCTCCTGGGCCTTCTCCTGCGAGGTGGCGCCGGCGCCCTTGAGGACACCGGACAGGCCGGCGCTCTCGACGCTGCCGCCGGTGTTCTCCGAGTCGCCGTTGCCGCTGTCCTCGTTCGAGGCGCCGCAGGCGCTCATCGAGAAGATGGTGGCGGCGGCGATGCCGGGGATGAAGGCCCGGCGAAGGGAAGTGCGAATCACTTCGGTGTCTCCTGTTTCAACGTTGAGGGTTACGACAGGAACTGTGAACGCAGCAGGTAGACGGATTGACCGTCGCCGGTGAACGAGGGGTGAACTCGACCCGCCCACTCGGCGACGGCAGGTTGTGACCTGGGCGACAGTCGTCTCAACCGGCGAGGTGGCGCTCGGAGCCGACGACCCGGCCCTTGCGCACGTGCAGCACGAGCAGCTCGGCCGTCTCCAGCGGATCCGCCCGCACCCCGAGCGCCTCGAGCACCTCGGGGAGCACCGGCCGGTGGGTGCACAGCACGGTGGGCCGGTCGTCGTGCAGGACGTCGGCGACGACCTCGGCGACCCCCGCCGCGACGGCGTCCTCCTCGGCGAGCCACGGGCTCCGCTCGAGGTCCCACCCGGTCGTCAGCACGTACGGGTCGACGGTCTGCACGCAGCGGGTGCTCGGCGAGGAGACGACCCGCGTGACGCCGTACGCCGCCAGCAGCGGCACCAGCCGCTCGGCCTGGTGCTCGCCCAAAACCAGCAGCGGGCGCACCCGGTCGTCGCCGCGCCAGGACCGGCGGGCGCGCGCCTTCGCGTGGCGCAGGACGACGACCGCCCGGGTCGCGCGCCGGTGGCGCACCGCCTCGGCGAGGGTGACCCGGTCGTGGTCGTAGGTGAGCAGCTCGGCGGCCTCGTCGGCGTGGACCCAGCGCACGTCGTCGATCTCGGCGTTCGGGCGGTAGCCGCTGACGTCGTCGTCGCCCACGACCCGACCGGTCCAGTAGTAGACCGTCTTCCGGCCGGCGACGACCGGGTAGTGCTGGTCGCCGAGCGGCACCCCGAGCCGCACGTGCAGGCCGGTCTCCTCGGCGACCTCGCGGACCGCGGCCGCCGTCCGGTGCTCGCCGCGGTCGAGCTTGCCCTTGGGGAAGGACCAGTCGTCGTACTTGGGTCGGTGCACCAGGAGCACCCGGCGTCCCGGCCGGAAGGCCACGACACCAGCAGCGAGCACGTCCTTGGCATCGGGTGCGGGCACGACGGCTAGTCTCACACCTTCCGGCTGACAGGAGAGCGGCACCCACGTGAGACGCCAACGCTTGCTCGTCCTCGCCGCAGCCGTGCTGGTGCTCGTCGTCGCCGTGGCGGTCGTCCTGGTCGTCCTGCGCGACGGCGGTGACGAGGAGCGCACCGACCTGCAGTCGGCGGTCGCGATGGCGCCGTCCGACGCCCGTCGCGTCGTGTGGACCGACTGGTCCGGCGTCCGCGCCGAGCTGGGCCTCGACCTCGGCGCCGGGTCCGACGAGGCCGAGGTCGAGGAGCTCCTCGACGCGGGCTTCGAGGCCGACCTCACCTCGGCCAGCGCACTCGGGTCGTCGGCGGTCGCGATGCAGCGCTCGTTCGGCTTCTCCCCCGCGTCGCTGGAGTGGGAGATGTTCGCCCAGGCCGAGTCCGGGGCGTCGCTGGTGATGAAGCTCGGCGACGGCGTGCGGACCGACGACGTCGCCGACCGGTTGCGCGCCCTCGGGTACGCCGAGCCCGACGAGCCCGACGGGCTGTGGTCGAGCGACGCGGCCGTCGTCGCGGTGACCGCCGAGGTGACGCCCGAGCTGGCCTTCGTCGCGCTGGACGCCGACGCGGGACTGGTCCTCGCCAGCGACTCGAGCGTCGGCGTGCAGAACGTGCTCGACGCCACCGCGGACCCCGCCCCGCCGATCCCCCAGGGCGTCGTCGACGCCCTGGACGAGCCCCTGTCGGCGGTGCTGCTCTCCGGCGACGAGGCCTGCAGCGCCCTGGCGATGGCGAACGCCGACCCCCGCGACCAGCAGGCCGGCGAGTCGCTGGTGTCCCAGGCCGGGGAGGTCGACCCGGTCACCGGCTTCGCGATCGCGCTCGGCGCCGACCGCGCCGCCGAGGTGGTGATGTCGTTCGAGACCGCCGAGAAGGCACGCACCAACGCCGACACCCGCGCCGTCCTCGCCGTGGGGCCCGCACCGGGCCAGGGCGGCACGTTCGCCGAGCGGTTCGCCGTCGACGAGGTGAGCGCCGACGGCACCGTCGTGACGATCGACCTGGCACCGGCCGCGGACACGATGCTCGTCTCCGACCTCAGCAGCGGGCCGGTGCTCTTCGCCACGTGCTAGCCCGGCGCAACGGAGGTCGAGGGAACGAGCACCAGCGAGCGCCGACGACGCAGCCTCGCAGGCTCGGCCGCGTCAGCTCTCGCTGCGGGGTCGCGGCGGCTCGGGGACGACGCCCAGGATCCGGTCGATCTCGTCGACGGCGAGACGGTCCTCGGACTCGCTCGCAGCGATGATCAGGTTGGTGGTGAGCTCGACCTCGCCGAGCAGGTCGACGTCCTCGAGGGACACGTCGAACTGGTCGTACATCGTGGCCCCCCGCTCCCGATCGCCGCGCCTGATGTGGTCCCGTCCAGACTACGTGGTCCCGCTCGTCCGGTTCATGGTTATTCGGGGTGATTCGGAGAGTTCCGCACGGGCCATGCCTGACCAGGTCGCACCCGGGCCCCGCACCCTCCTCGGGACGCAGACGAGGCCCCGCCGAACGGCGGGGCCTCGTCGCTAGTGGTCGGTCGACCAGCCGGGATCAGGCCGGGCGGACGTTCTCGGCCTGCGGACCCTTGGGGCCCTGCGTGACGTCGAACTCGACCTTCTGGTTCTCGTCCAGGGACTTGTAGCCCTGGGTCTGGATCGCCGAGTAGTGCACGAAGACGTCGTCGCCGCCGTCCTCCTGCGCGATGAAGCCGAAGCCCTTCTCAGCGTTGAACCACTTCACGGTGCCCTGAGCCATTGCTCATTTCTCCTTCGTCGGGGCGAGAGCCGCCACTTCAGCGACCCGCAACAGGTGCGGTGACACGTCGCTCCGACCCATGGGATGACACCACAAACCAGAAACGCCGTTGGATCACGTACTCCTTAGGCGTCAGACCAGCTGGAACTTCACCTGTTGCGCTGCTGAGACTACCAAGCACGGCCGCGCCCGAATCAACCCCTGCGGCCGAGTTTGTGGAACCGAACGGGTGAACGTCGGATGACGGGCGCGTGACCTGGCCCACAGATCGGTCGATCCGCTCAACCACGCGGATCTGCGCGGCCTCGGCAGGGGCCGGGACGACGTCGTGCTCCCGGGAACGGCGGGGTTCGGTAGCGTCAGCGCTGCGAGGGGCCCCTAGCTCAATTGGCAGAGCTGAGGACTTTTAATCCTTAGGTTGTGGGTTCGAGTCCCACGGGGCCTACCCAGCGTGGCGCGCGCCCGGGGCCCACCCGGGCGGCCGTCGCGCGCCGAGCCCGGCCGGTCACCCTGGGTAGGCTCGTCGGATGAGTGGCTCCGGCGACACCGGTACCGACGTCCCCCGTGGCACCCGCCCGCTGGCGTGGGCGGTCCTCGCGGCCTCGGTGGCGCAGGTCGTCGCGCCGGTCGTGACCATCAACGGTCCGGGCAGCTCGCCGGGCGCCGGGTCCGGACCCGACCTCCTCATCACCCCGCCCGGCTGGGCCTTCTCGATCTGGGGCGTCATCTACACCGCGGCGATCGTGCAGGCGGTGTGGGTGCTCCTCCACGGGGCCGAGGCCGTCCCGCGCAGGCTGCAGGTCGACCAGGTGGTGCTCTACCTCGCCGCGGCCGTCTGGATCGCCGTGGCCGGGGCGGACAGCAGCCTCGGCACGGCAGCGGTGCTGCTGGTGATGCTCGTCGCCGCGGTCGACGCGGTGCTGACCGCCCGAGGCCGGGTGACCTCGACCGGCCTCGCGGTGGCGACCGGCGTGGCCGTCGGCCTGTTCGGGGGGTGGGTGACCGCCGCGTTCTACCTCAACGTCTCGACCGCGCTGGTCGACAACACGGGCCTCGAGGCCGACCAGGTCGGGTGGCAGGCGGTCGTCCTGGTCGTCGCGTCCCTCTCGCTCGTCGGCGTCACCCTCCTGGCCCGCGGGGCCTCGGCCTACGCCGCCGCCGGTTGCTGGGCGCTCGTCGGCGTGGCCGTCACCGGCGCCTCCGACGGCACCCGCCCGGTCGCCGTGCTGGCCGTCGCGGCCGCGCTGGTCCTGGCCGCCGTGGCGCTCCTCGCGTGGTGGCGGGGCCGCACGACCCCGCTCGCGCCGGCGACCTGACGGCGCGCCCGACCCGAACCCGCCGGAGGACGCCGGCGCCCGGTCAGGCGTGGTCCGGCGACGCCGGCGACGCCGGGGACACCGGCGACACCGGCGACACCGGGGACACCGGGGACACCGGGGACATGGCCGTCCACACCAGGTCGAGGCACTGGTCGGCGAACGTGGGGGCCACCTCGCCCCGGCGCAGCAGCTCGCCGAGGTACGCCCCGACGAGCAGGCTCACGGCGGCGTCGGCATCGAGGTCGGCCCGGAGCTCGCCCGCGGCGACGTCCTCCCGGACGAGGCGGACGAGCACCTCGGCGGACGGCGTCAGGACGCTGCGGAACAGGGCGGTGAACTCGCGGTCGAGGTCGCCGATCACGGCCGCGAGGCCGCCGCGCCCCAGGACGTCGCCCATCTGGCGCCAGGTCAGGTCCATCGCCCAGCGCACCTTCTCGCGGGGTGCGACGTCGGGCGGCTCCTCCGGCACGTGGACCGCGGCGCGCAGGGTCGCGTCGAGCAGGGCCTGTCGATCGGCGAAGCGCCGGTAGATCGTCGTCTTCGCGACCCCGGAGGCGGCGGCGACCGACTCGACCGTCACGGCCTGCGGGCCGCGCTCGCGCAGGAGGCTCAGCACCGCGTCGTGGATGCGCCGGTCGCTGGCGGGGTCACGTGGCCGACCGGGTCGCGGCACGGAGGAGTTCATGGCGTCCTTCACCGGAAATAACTACGCTACGCGTAGCGTTATATAAGTAGCTGTCGACCCAAGGAGACCACATGACCGACACCAGCCACCTGATCGCGCTGATCGCCATGGCGATCGCGGTCACCACCATCCTGACCGTGGGCACCCTCGCGGCCGCCGACCTCCTCCCCCGGCCGCGACGCCGGAACCGGACGAGCGGCACCCAGGGCACGCCGGGCTCGCCGGGCGAGCCCGGCACGCGGGAGGCCGGGACGTCCGAGGACGCCGGCGGCCTCCCCCACCCGCTGGCGCCGCTCGGGAGCTCCCTGCTCGCCGGGACCCGGTTGCGCCAGCGATGATCACCGGAGCGGGTCGAGTGGCCGCAGGACGTCGGGAGTGCGGCCGGTCGTGATCTGCTCGGCCAGCAGCCTGCCGGTCAGCGGCCCGAGGGCGACCCCCCACATCCCGTGCCCGCCCGCGACGAACACCCGGGGCGAGACGGTGGCGCCGACCAGCGGCAGGCCGTCGGTCGTGCAGGGCCGCGAGCCGACCCACTCGTCCCACCGACGGTCGAGGTCGACGCCCGGCAGGAAGCGACGCACCGCGTCGACGATGGCGCGGACCCGGCGTCCGTCGAGGGGTTCGCCCGCGCGACGGAACTCCATCATCCCGGCCACGCGCAGCAGGTCGGCGTCCCCGGCGGGCGCCTCGCCGCCGTCGACGGGCTCGTGGAGCGGCGTGCACGCCACCCGCTGGTGCGGGAAGTAGACGGGGTCGCGGGGGACGTCGGTCCCGGTGACGGTGAAGGAGTACCCGCGCCCCGGGTGCACGAGGCGCCTGACCCCGAACCCACGGGCCAGGTCACCGAGACCCGCGCCCGTGGCGAGGACGACGGCCTCGTGCCGATGCCGCCGTCCGGTGTCCGTCACCAGCCAGGCGGCGTTCGGCTCGGTCTCGACGTCGACGACGCGCTCGGGACGGTGCTCGCCCCCGGCGCCCCGCACCGCCTGCCCGAGCGACGCGAGGAACCGCGGCGGGTGCAGGTAGCGCTGCCCGTGGAGCCGCACCGCGGCTCCGACCTCGGCGCTGACGGCCGGCTGCGCCTGACGCACCTGCGGCCCGGTCAGGTAGTCGAAGTGGACCCGCTGGCCGGCCTCCTCGATGCGCGCCAGCTCGCGCAGCATCGAGGAGGCCTCCTGCGTGGTGCGGTAGCAGGCGAGGAACGGTCGCGCCGGCCGCGGCCGCGCCGTCGCGCCCGCGTCGGCCAGGTCGTCGAAGGCTCGCAGCGCCAGCCGGTTGAGCCCGGCGTAGGCCTGCATCGAGCTGTGCCACCGGCGATGGGTGCAGTGGCGGGCGAACCCGGCCAGGAACCGCCACAGGGTCGGGTCGGGCCGGACTGGGACGTAGACGGGCGACGTCGGCCGGAGGACGGACCTCAGCCCGTAGCGCAGGACGTCGGGCTCCGGCAGCGGAGCGGTGAGACCGGGCGTGAGCCACCCCGCGTTGCCCCACGAGGCCGGCCGGGCCTCCGGCTCGGCGTCGTAGACGGTGACCTGGACGCCGCCGGCCTGCAGGAACCACGCCGCGCTCAGCCCGACGACGCCCGACCCCACGACCGCGACGTCGCGCGGTCGCGCCGTCGTCCTCGGGGTGCTCACCGGCTCGCACACCCGACGCACGTCGCCGACCACGGCCGGAACTCGAGCCGCTCGGGCGCGATCTGCCGACGGCACCGTAGGCAGGTGCCGAAGTCGTGGTCGTCGAGCCTGCGGTGCGCGGCGGCGATGTCGGCCAGGGTCTGCGCGAGCGCGGCCCGCTGGGCCGCGGCGACCTCGTCGCCGGGCGCGACGGACAGCGACGCCAGCTGCTGTCGCCGCGCGGCCGCGGCCTCGTCGAGCAGGAGTCGGAAGGCCGGGCTCGTCGGGCTGGTCGTGGTGGGTTCGGTGGCGGTCATGGGGACCTCGGTTCGAGTCGGGGGTGGGAGGGGGGTGGCGGCGGGCGTCAGAGGTCGAGGGCGCAGTAGACGCATCGCGGCGCCCACGGCTTCTCGCTCAAGATCGCCAGCGAGATCGGTCTCGCGCACTGCAGGCACCGGCCGTAGGTGCCGGCGACCAGGCGGGCCCGGGCCTGCAGGGCCTGTCGGAAGACGCGCTCCACGTGCGCACGCCGCTGGATCGTGCGGTGGCTCAGCCGTTCCGCCTCGGGCAGCGCCCGCACCTGCGCCCCGGCGGCCCGGATGACGTCGTCGAGACGCCGCGGGAGGTCCCGGGGCAGCGCGACGGTGTCGTCGAACCTGGGTCCCTCACGACGCGACAGCAACGAGGCGGCGGGGACGTGGTCGGCCGCGGCGACCCGACCGGGGTCGACCTCTGAGGTCGGGACCCGCGCCGGGGTGTTCCGGGGCGGCGGCGCGGCGGCGGCGGCCCGGCGACCCCGACGCCCGGGCGCCGGCGACGCGCGTCGGTTCGAGAGAGCGGTCGTCAGCTCGGAGATCCGGTCGAGGAAGGCACTCGCGTGGGCGAGCTCGATGGGCATGGTGTCCTCCTGGGGCGCGAGCGGACGGCTCGTCGACCCGGTGTCGGTGCGAGAGGGGAAGCGGGGCGCGGTCCTGGACCCGACGACCCGGACGACGCCGCGGCGGGCGCGGCTGGTCCCCGGTGCGGGCGGGCGCGACGGGTGCCGTCGCCGTCATCGACGACGGCGGCGGGCGGGGGTGGTCACCGGCGGCCGGACGCCCCGCGCGGTCGCTGCGGGCGGCCGAGCGGGGGTGGCGTGCGGGTCAGGCTGCGACCGGGGCGGGGACGCTCTCCGGACGGCACACCTCGGGTGACCGGGTCAGGCAGGCGGGGCGCGGTCGACGCTGCGGCGCAGCACGTCGAGCCCGCGGATGCCGCGGGCGATCTCACTCAGCTCGATGGCGAGGAGGGCGGCACCCGAGGGCACGTGCGACGGCTCTGCCGTCGTCTGCCGTGCGGAGGAGGAGGGGGCCATGGCCGGACCATAGCACCGCGCGGCGACGGGGTCCCGTTCGCCGGCAGGGCCCTCCCCGCGAGTGCTCGGCTGGGTCGCCGCGGCGCGGTGTGCGAGGGTTCGCCCGTGAGGGAAGCGGTGTCCGGGACACGGCGGGGACGACCGGGACACGACCGGGCGGCGGTGCTGGCGGCGGCGATCGAGCTGTTCAACCGCCAGGGCTACGACGGCACCAGCATCGGCGACATCGCCGAGTCGCTGAACCTCACCAAGTCGGCGATCTACCACCACGTCGCCACCAAGGACCAGCTGCTCTCCGAGGCGCTCGACCTCGCCCTCGACGAGCTCGAGGCGACCGTGGCCGAGGCGACGGCGGCCGGCGGTTCGGCGTACGACCGGCTGCGCGGCGTCGTCCGGCGCAGCGTCGAGGTGCTCGTGGAGCACCAGTCGGCGGTGACCCTGCTGCTGCGGGTGCACGGCAACAGCGAGACCGAGCGCACGGCGCTGCGCCGCCGGCGCGCGATCGACACGCAGCTCGCGGCGCTGGTCCGCCAGGCCACCGACGAGGGCGCGCTGCGCCGCGACCTCGACCCCGACCTCGTCAGCCGGCTGATCTTCGGCATGGTGAACTCGCTCGTCGAGTGGTACCGCGCCAGCGGGCCGGTGCCGACCGACGACGTCGCCGCCGCCGTCGCGGCGATCGCCTTCGAGGGCCTGGACGCCGCCCCCGGCTGACGCCGCCGGCTCAGCGACTCGGACGCCGGTCGACGATCCGCCGCATCTTGCCGAGCGAGCGCTCGACGGCGTCCGGCTCGACGACGTCGACGGCGACGCTCACCCCGATCGAGGCCTTGACCAGCTGGCGCAGCCGGACGCCGGCCTCCGCCGCCGCGCCGGGCGCCGCGTGGTCCCTCCGCTCGACGAGCACGGTGAGGCTGTCGAGGTTGCCCTCGCGGGTGAGCACGCACTGGAAGTGCGGCGACAGCTCGGGCGTGCGCAGGATCAGCTCCTCGATCTGGGTGGGGAACAGGTTGACCCCGCGCAGGATGATCATGTCGTCGGTGCGGCCGGTGATCTTCTCCATCCGCCGCATCGTGCGCGCGGTGCCCGGCAGCAGCCGGGTCAGGTCGCGGGTGCGGTAGCGGATCACCGGCATCGCCTGCTTGGTGAGCGAGGTGAACACCAGCTCGCCCTCCTCCCCGTCGGGCAGCACCTCGCCGGTGACCGGGTCGACGACCTCGGGGTAGAAGTGGTCCTCCCAGACGTGCAGGCCGTCCTTGGTCTCGACGCACTCGCTGGCGACGCCGGGGCCGATCACCTCCGAGAGGCCGTAGATGTCGACCGCGTGCATGTCGAGACGCTCCTCCATCTCGCGACGCATGTCGTTGGTCCACGGCTCGGCGCCGAAGATGCCGACCTTCAGCGACGTCGAGCGCGGGTCGACGCCCTGCCGCTCCATCTCGTCGACGACCGAGAGCATGTACGACGGGGTCACCATGACCAGGTCGGGCCGGAAGTCGAGGATCAGCTGGACCTGCCGCTCGGTCATCCCGCCGGAGACGGGGACGACGGTGCAGCCGAGCCGCTCGGCGCCGTAGTGCGCGCCCAGGCCCCCGGTGAACAGCCCGTAGCCGTAGGCGTTGTGGAGCACGTGCCCGGCCCGACCGCCGGCGGCGCGGATGCTGCGCGCCACCACGTCGGCCCACATGTCGACGTCGGCGCGGGTGTAGCCGACGACGGTCGGCTTGCCCGTCGTCCCGGACGACGCGTGGAGCCGCACGACCTGCTCGCGCGGCACCGCGAACATCCCGAACGGGTAGTTGTCGCGCAGGTCGGCCTTGGCCGTGAACGGCAGCCGCGCGAGGTCGCTGAGCTCCCGCACGTCGTCGGGGTGGACGCCGGCGGCGTCGAACGACACCCGGTAGTGCGGCACGTGGTCGTAGGCGTGCCGCACCGTCCAGCGCAGCCGCTCGGTCTGCAGCGCCCTCAGCTCGTCGATCGACGCCGTCTCGATGGCGTCGAGGTCACCGGGGCGGGGGCTCAGGTCGTCCATGGTCACTCCTGCTCGCGAGCGGTCGACAGGGCGCGGCTGCGACCCCGCATCTCGGCGATCCCCACGCCGTCGGACCCACGGCGGACCGTGACGTCGTAGAGACCCGTCCGGCCGCGCAGCGCGGTCTCGCGCGCCCGGGCCACGAGCCGGTCGCCGAGCCGGCCGGCCTCGAGGAAGGTGATGTCGAAGCCCGACGCGACCGTCGCCCGGCCGCGGGAGTTGCACGCCAGCGCGAAGGCGCTGTCGGCCAGGGTGGCCACCAGGCCGCCGTGCGCCATCGCGTAGCCGTTGACCATGTCGCGGCGCACCGTCATCGCCACCTCGGCCCACCCGGCCCCGAGGTCGAGCAGCTCCATGCCCAGGGCCCGGGACGCCGGGTCGGCGGCCCACATCGCCCGCGCGGTGTCGAGCGGGTCGGGCCCGTCGCCGTCAGGCATCGAAGTCGACCGTGACGCGGTCGCCGACGGGGTAGGACTGGCAGGTCAGCACGAACCCGGCCTCGACCTCGGCAGCCTCGAGCGCGTAGTTGCGGCGCATGTCGACCTGCCCGTCGGTGACCTTCGCCCGGCACGTGCCGCACACGCCCCCCTTGCAGGCGAACGGCAGGTCGGCGCGGGAGGCCTGCGCGGCGTCGAGCACCGTCTGGTCCTGCGGCATCGCCACGGTGGCCGAGAGCCCGTCGAGCACGACGGTCACGTCGGTGGTGGCACCGTCGTGCGCCGTGGTCTCCCGCCGGAGCTCCGGCGGCGGCTCGTCGACGTAGAACAGCTCGGCGTGAACCCGGTCGGCGGGGACGCCGAGCTCGGCGAGCACCTCGCGGGCCTCGGTGATCATCGCGAACGGTCCGCACAGCCAGACGTCGTCGAAGCGGTCGACCGGCAGCAGTGCCTGGAGGATCCGGCGCAACCGGTCGCCGTCGAGCCGGCCGGAGAAGAGCTCGGCGTCGCGCGGCTCCCGCGACAGCACGTGCACGACCTGCAGGCGCGGGCCGTGCTCGTTCTTGAGGTCCCCGAGGTCCTCGGCGAACATCACCGACGCGCTCGTGCGGTTGCCGTAGAGGAGCGCGACCTCGGCGTCGCCGTGGGCGAGCAGCGAGCTGGCGATCGACAGCATCGGGGTGATGCCGGAGCCCGCCGCGACGCACAGGTGCCGGCCGCCGGACCGCGGGTCGGCCGTGAAGGTGCCGGTGGGCACCTGGACCTCGATCCGGTCCCCCGGGCGGACGTCGCGCACCAGCCACCGCGAGAAGAGGCCGTTGGGGATCTCCCGGACGCCGATGCGGGGGCGCGCCCCCGCCGGGGCGCAGATGGAGTAGGACCGGCGCTCCTCGCGGCCCTCGACCGTGCGTCGCAGGGTCAGGGACTGCCCGGGCGCGAAGGCGTAGTCGTCGGCGAGGTCGGCCGGGACGTCGAAGGTCACCGCCGCGGCGTCGTCGCAGAGCGGCTCGACCGCGGCGACCCTCAGCGTGTGGAACGGTGCCGACCGGGTCGACCGTGCGGTCTGCGGCGCGGGAAGGACGGTCATCAGATCTCCTTCACGTGCTCGAACGGCTCGAGGCAGTCGGCGCAGCGGTAGAGCGCCTTGCAAGCGGTGGCGCCGTACTCCGAGGTGAGGTCGGTGCGCACCGACCCGCAGCGGGGACAGGTCACGGCGCGTGCCGTCGGCAGCAGCGACAGCGGGATCGGGCCGGTGCGGGACGGCGCCGGGCCCGGCGCCGACAGGCCGTGGTCGCGCAGCGCCTGGCGGCCGCGCTCGGTGATCCAGTCGCTGGACCAGGCCGGGGTCAGGGCCACCTCGACGCGGGCGTCGTAGCCGGCGTCGGCCAGCCGGTGCACGAGGTCGTCGCGCATGGTCGCCATCGCGGGGCACCCGGAGTAGGTCGGGGTGATGGTCACCACCACCGTCCGACCGCGCTGCCGGACGTCGCGCAGCACGCCGAGGTCGGCGAGCGTGAGCATCGGCATCTCCGGGTCGCGGACCTCGGCCGCGATCGCCGCCGCCCTCACCACCGGCCCCTCACCACTGGCCCCTCACCACTGGCCCCTCACCACTGGCCCAGGGGGTGCTCGCGCGCGACCACCTGCATCTCGGCGAGCAGCCGCGACAGCGCCTCGGTGTGCAGCCCGTGCCGGCCGGTGCGACCCCGGACCCCGGCGAGCGCGCCGCGCTCCGGACGCTCGACGTCGCTGGCCGTCAGCACCTGCTCGAGGACGGCGTCGACCTCGTCGCGCACCTCGGCTGGGTCGACGCCGACGCCGAGCGCCGCGACGGCGGCCTCGACCGGGTGGGTGGCGAGCATCTCGGGGTGGAGCGGCCAGACGTCCTCGAGCGCGGCGAGCAGCCGGCGGCGCGACTCCTCCGTGCCCTTCGCGAGCGTGAGGAACCAGCGTCCGGCGTAGTCGCGGTGGTAGGTCAGCTCCTTGACGCCCTTGACGGCGATCGCCGACAGCACCGGGTCGCGGCTCCCGGCGAGCCGGGTCAGGAGCGCCAGCCGGACCGTCGCGAACAGCAGCAGGCGGGCGACCGTGTGGGCGAAGTCGCCGTTGGGCACCTCCACCAGCCGCACGTTGCGGAAGTCGCCCGGCCCGCGGAAGAAGGCGAGGGCGTCCTCGGCCGGCACCGGCGACCCCTCGGGGAGCACCGGCACCACCGACGGGTCGGCGGCCGCGGCCCGGGCGAGGAGCAGCCGGGCCTGGCCGAGGAGGTCGAGCGCGGTGTTGGCCAGCGCGATGTCCTCCTCGAGGTCGGGCGCGCGGCTGCACCACTCGCCGAGACGGTGCGACATCACCAGGGCGTCGTCGCCGAGCATCAGGCAGTACGTCGCGAGCGCGGCCGGGTCGACGTCGTCGGGCACGGTGGTGTCGACTCCCGCGAGCGGGTCCTCGAAGTCGGTGCCGAAGGCCCACTGCGAGGAGTCGCCGGCGACGTCGTGGTGCTCGAGCAGGCCGTCGTAGGCGTTGCTGTGGTCGGTCATCGGAGCTCCTCCCTCACATGTGCGGGACGTCGTCGGGGATGGCGTAGAACGTCGGGTGGCGGTAGACCTTGTCGCCGCTCGGCGCGAACAGCGGGTCCTTCTCGTCGGGGCTGGACGCGGTGACCGCGTCGGCCCGCACCACCCAGATCGAGACCCCCTCGTTGCGTCGCGTGTAGACGTCGCGGGCGTGCCGGACGGCCATCTCGTCGTCGGCGGCGTGCAGCGAGCCGACGTGCACGTGGTTGAGACCGCGCTTGCCGCGGACGAAGACCTCGTAGAGCGGCCACTCGCGCTCGGCGCTGTGCTCCTTCTTCGCCACCGGGACCCCGGCGAGCGGGACGGCGCCGTGGCCGCCCTCGGCGGTGAGGTCCTGCTCGCCGCTCACCCGTGGGCCTCCGCCCGCTCGGAGCGCTGGCGGTCGGCGAAGGCCGTCGCGGCCTCGCGGACCCACGCGCCGTCCTCGTGCGCGCGCCGCCGGTGCGCGATCCGCTGGGTGTTGCACGGCCCGTGGCCCCGGACCACCTGCATGAACTCGTCCCAGTCGGGCTCGCCGAAGTCGTGGTGGCCGCGCTCGGCGTTCCACCGCAGCTCGGGGTCGGGGAACGTGACGCCGAGCGCCTCGGCCTGCGGCACGCTCATGTCGACGAAGCGCTGACGCAGGTCGTCGTTGGTGTTGCGCTTCACGCCCCAGGCCATCGACTGGGCCGTGTTCGGGGAGTCGGCGTCGGGCGGGCCGAACATCATCAGCGCCGGCCACCAGAACCGGTCGACCGACTCCTGCACCATCGCGCGCTGCTCGTCGGTGCCGCGCATCATCGTGCTCAACAGCTCGTAGCCCTGGCGCTGGTGGAACGACTCCTCCTTGCAGATCCGGATCATCGCCCGGCCGTAGGGCCCGTACGACGTGCGGCACAGCGGCACCTGGTTGCAGATGGCGGCGCCGTCGACCAGCCAGCCGATGGTGCCGACGTCGGCGTACGACAGCGTCGGGTAGTTGAAGATCGAGGAGTACTTCTGCCGACCCTCGATGAGCAGCTCGGTCAGCTCCTGGCGGGAGACGCCGAGCGTCTCGGCCGCGGAGTAGAGGTAGAGGCCGTGCCCGGCCTCGTCCTGCACCTTGGCCAGCAGGATGGCCTTGCGGCGCAGCGACGGCGCACGGGTGATCCACGCACCCTCCGGCTGCATCCCGATGATCTCGGAGTGGGCGTGCTGGGCGACCTGGCGCACCAGGGTCTTGCGGTAGGCGTCCGGCATCCAGTCGCGCGGCTCGATGCGGTCGCTGCGACCGATCGTGGCCTCGAACTGCGCCAGCAGCGCGTCGTCCGCGTCCGGTGCGACCTGTGTCGTGGTCACCGGGACCTCCTCGCGTCGGGGGTTTACTGACCGTGCGGTCTGTAATACCTTGACACGGCGGACCGGCGCCACGCAAGCGCCCCGCACGAGCCCGCACCTGGGCCCGCACCTGGGCCCGCACCTGGCCCACCACGAGTCGAAGGACGGAGTCACCCCGTGACCGAACTGCTCGAGAGCTATGCCGCCGGACGCTGGTTCCGCGCCCCGGACGACGGCCGCCCGGTCCTCGACGCCGTGACCGGTGAGGAGGTCGCCCGGATCAGCTCGACGGGCCTCGACCTCGGCGCGATGCTCGCCCACGCCCGCACCGTCGGCGCCCCGGCGCTGGCCGGACTGACCTTCCACGAGCGGGCCGGCCTGCTCAAGGCGGTGGCCAAGCACCTCACCGGCCTCAAGGAGGAGCTCTACGAGCTGTCGTTCCGCACCGGCGCGACGCGTCGCGACTCCGCGGTCGACATCGACGGTGGCATCGGGACCGTCTTCTCGCTCGCGGGCAAGGCGACCCGCGAGCTCCCGAACGACACCGTCCACCTCGACGGCGGCCTCGAGCGACTCGGTCGCGCGGGCACCTTCCTCGGCCAGCACGTCTACACCAGCCGCCCCGGCGTGGCGGTCCAGGTCAACGCGTTCAACTTCCCGGTCTGGGGCTTCCTCGAGAAGCTCGCCCCGGCGTTCCTCGCCGGCGCTCCGACCATCGTCAAGCCGGCCGCCCAGACGGCGTACGTCACCGAGCTCGCCGTGCGCCGCATCGTCGAGTCCGGCCTGCTCCCCGAGGGCACGCTCCAGCTGCTGGCCGGCAGCCCCGCCGGCCTGCTCGACGAGCTCACCGTCCAGGACCGGGTCGCCTTCACCGGCTCGGCCCACACCGCCGGGCTGCTGCGCAACCACACCAACGTCCTGCACGGCGGCGTCGAGCTGACCGTGGAGGCCGACTCCCTCAACTGCTCGATCCTCGGGCCCGACGTCACCGCCGACGACCCCGAGCTCGACCTGTTCGTCAGGGCCGTCGTGACCGAGATGACCGTCAAGGCCGGCCAGAAGTGCACGGCGATCCGGCGGGTCCTCGTGCCGCGCGCCCAGGCCGACGCGGTGACCGAGGCGATCGCGGCCCGGCTGGCGAAGGTCGTGGTGGGTGACCCGCGCTCCGACTCCGTCCGGATGGGCGCGCTGGTGAGCCTCGAGCAGCGCGAGGAGGTCCGCAAGGCGATCCAGTCGTTGCGGGCGTCGTCGGAGATCGTGTTCGGCGATCCCGACCACGTCGACGTCGTCGACGCGGACGCGGAGCGCGGCGCCTTCCTCGCCCCCGTGCTGCTGCGGGCCGCCGACGGTGCGGTCGAGCCGCACGACGTCGAGCCGTTCGGTCCGGTGAGCACGGTGGTGGCCTACGACGACGTCGCGGACGCCGTCCGGCTGGCCGCGCGCGGCCGGGGCAGCCTGGTCGCCTCCGTCGTCACCCACGACCCTGCGGTGGCCCGCTCGGTCGTCCTCGGCATCGCGCCGTGGCACGGCCGCGTGCTGGTGCTCGACCGCGACGACGCCGGCGAGGCCGGCGCAGCGGGTGGCCACGGCTCACCGCTGCCGGTCCTCGTGCACGGCGGTCCCGGACGGGCCGGGGGCGGTGAGGAGCTCGGCGGCATCCGCGGCGTCCTGCACCACATGCAGCGCACCGCCGTCCAGGCCTCCCCCGACATGCTGACCGCGATCACCGGTCGCTGGACCACGGGCTCCCGACGCACCGACGACGGGGTCCACCCCTTCCGCAAGAGCCTGGCCGACCTCCGCGTCGGCGACGCGATCGCCTCCGCCCCGCGGCGGGTGACCCTCGCCGACATCGACCACTTCGCCGAGTTCACCGGCGACACGTTCTACGCCCACACCGACCCCGAGGCCGCGGCCGCCAACCCGCTCTTCGGCGGGATCGTCGCACACGGCTACCTCGTGGTGTCGCTCGCGGCCGGGTTGTTCGTCGACCCCGACCCGGGTCCGGTGCTGGCCAACTTCGGCGTCGACAGCCTCCGCTTCCTCACCCCGGTCAAGGCCGACGACACCATCGCGGTCACCCTCACCGTCAAGCAGGTCACCCCGCGCACCAACGCCGACTACGGCGAGGTGCGCTGGGACGCCGTGGTCGCCAACGCCGACGGCGAGCCGGTCGCGACCTACGACGTCCTCACGCTCGTCGCGAAGGAGTGGCCCCCGACGCCGGCCTGACCGGACCGGTCGGGGTCACCGCCCCTGCGGCGTGCCGTCGACGTAGCCGACGACGCGGTTGAACAACGAGGTCATCTGCGTGACGTCGGCCCTGGCTCCGCTGAGCGGTCCGGCGAGCTCCGTCGCCAGCGCGTCGGCTCCCGGCGCACCGGCCTCGGCCGCCACCCCGGCGCAGACCCGGCTGGCCTCGCGGACGGCGGTGGGGTCGACGGTCCAGACCGACTCGAAGACCCGGTCGGCGTCGCGCACGCCGGACTGGCCCGGGAGCTCCCACGCGGTCAGCGCCACCGGGAGCGCGGCTCCGTCGCAGACGACGGCCCACTCTCGGATCATCGGGTGGTCCGACGCCAGCGGCACCGACACGATCGACGACCCACCGGGGTCGCCGTCCGGGAAGTCCGCGAAGACGTAGGTCGAGGTGTTGGTGCGGGCCAGGTCCGACCACCGCGTCTGCGCCGAGCGGTAGTGACGCGCCTTCTGGAAGGCCCCGAAGACGTGCGCCCGCTGCGAGTGCGAGCAGAACTCGTCCTCGATCGCCCACGAGACCCCGAGCAGGGTCGACTTGCGCAGCCGCTGGGGCATCAGCCCCGGATGGGTCTGGCGCAGCCGCGCGAACACCGACCCGGTCCCGGGTGGGCCGGACGCCGGCACGTCGTGCGTCGCGGCCCGGGCCAAGCGGATCGCGACGTCGAGCCGGATGCCCTCCTCGCGCCGCCGCACCACGTCGCGGACGGTGGCCACGTGCTGCGCGTCGTAGCGCCGGTGCCCGCTCGCCCGGCGGTGCGGCACGGGGAAGCCGTGCCGGCTCTCCCACACCCGCAGCGTCGCGGCACTGACCCCGGTGCGCTCGGCGAGGTCGCCGATGCTCAGGGACGCGTCGTCAGACGCGGACTCCTGGCTGGAGCTCGACACCCCGTCCACCTCCTCGACCACAGATCTCCACAGCTTGTGGAGGAGAGTGTGGAGGACGGGGGCTCGTCGTGTCCACGTCAGCCCACGAGGGCAGGCGTCGGGTCCGAGCCGAGCCCGCGCGAGAGGCCCCACAGGACGGCCTGCGTGCGCCGCTCGACACCCATCTTGCGGTAGGCGCTGCGGATGTAGGTCTTCACCGAGTTGATGCTCAGCGAGAGGGCGTCGCCGATCTCGCGGTTGCTGAGCCCCGCCACGATGTGACCCACGATCTCGCGCTCGCGGGCGGTCAGCCCGCCGTCGTCCTCGACGGTGCGGCGCTCCTGCGCGTCCGCCGCGGGGACGGCCTCGACCTGGGGGGCGGGGATGGTGATCGCCTCGAAGCGACCGGCCGCGAGCCGCTCGACCGACCGCACGATCTGGGCCGCGGAGAGGGTCTTCGGCAGGTGCGGGTTGGCCACCGCGGACGACACCGCCTCCGGGCCGGCCCAGCTGAAGACCGCGGCCTGGGCACGGCTCATCGCCTGGAGGTCGCGGAGGAGGGCGCGCGACATGCTGGTCTGGCCGACCGGCTCGTAGAGCACGACGTCGATCTGCTCGGGCCTGGCGAGCGCCTCGCGGTTGTCGACCAGGGCCACCCGGTCGGCGTACGGCTCGAGGATGGTCCGCAGCCCGGCCGCGGCGAGATCGGACTCGTCGACGAGCGTGATGCGCAAGGGCGATGCGTTCATGGGAGCCTCCAGAGACCTAAACGGGATGTTTAAGAATCTACGGCAAAGTGGAACATCTTGTCTAGGTCTCTCACCTCCCCGGGTGAGACTTCAACAGAGTGTCGAGGTTCAGTGCCCGACGTCGCGGGACTGGTCGAAGATCGTCGGCGGCAGGTCGAAGAGCGGCTCACGACCCAGCTCGGCACGAGCCAGCGTCGTCAGGTGCGCCTCGTCGGGGCCGTCGAAGATCCGCATCGCCCGGTGCCAGCCGTACATCATCGCCAGCGGCGTCGAGTCGGTGACGCCGGCGCCACCGTGCAGCTGGATGGCCCGGTCGACCACCGACGTCACCGCGCGGGGCACCGCGACCTTGGCCGCCGCGATCAGGTGGCGGGCGGCCTTGTTGCCCTCGCTGTCGACGACGTACGCCGCGTGGTGGCACAGGGCCCGGGCCTGCTCGAGCTCGATGCGCGACTCCGCGATCCGCTCGCGGACCGCCGACTGGTCGGAGAGCGGGCCGCCGAAGGCGCGCCGCTCCTGGGCGCGCGAGACCATCATCGCCAGCGCGCGCTCGCCGGCACCGAGGGCCCGCATGACGTGGTGGATCCGGCCGGGGCCGAGCCGGGCCTGCGCGGCGGCGAACCCGCCGCCCTCCTCGCCGAGGACGTTGGTCACCGGCACCCGGACGTCGGTCAGCTGCACCTCGCAGTGCCCGTGCTGGTCCTGGCGGCCGAACACCGGGAGCGAGCGCTGGATCTCGACGCCCGGGGTGTCGACGGGCACGATCACCATCGACTGCTGGCGGTGGGTCTCGGCGTCCGGGTCGGTCTTGCCCATCACGATGAGCACGCGGCAGCGCGGGTCGGCGGCGCCGGAGATCCACCACTTGCGGCCGTTGATGACGTACTCGTCGCCGTCGCGCACGATCCGCGTCTCGATGTTGGTGGCGTCGGAGGAGGCCACCCGCGGCTCCGTCATCGCGAACGCCGAGCGGATCTCGCCGGCCAGCAGCGGCGCGAGCCACGTGGCCTGCTGGGCCTCGGTGCCGATCAGGTGCAGCAGCTCCATGTTGCCCGTGTCGGGCGCCTGGCAGTTGATCGCCTCCGGCGCGAGCTCGTTGCTCCACCCCGACAGCTCGGCGATCGGCGCGTACTCCAGCTGCGTCAGACCGCTCTCGGACGGCAGGAACAGGTTCCACAGACCACGCGCACGGGCCTTGGCCTTGAGCTCCTCGATGACCGGCGGGGCCGTGTGGTCGCCCTCGCCGGCCCGGTGCCGGTACGACTCGTAGGCCGCCTCGGCCGGGAACACCTCCTCGCGCATGAACGCCAGCATCGACTCGTGGTGACGCACGGCGGCGTCGCTCGGCGCGGGGTAGGCGGGGTACATCCCGGACGGACCGAAGGTCATGGAGGCTCCTGGAGGACGAGGGGTGGACCGGACGTCGGCCAGTCTGGCACTGCCCCGCGAGAAAACCGAACGATCGTTCAGCGCGCCGGTGCTGCCGGCCTCACGCGGCCGGCCCGAGGTCGATCCAGAAGCGGTGCTTCCCCTGGCGGGTGTCCTCCCGGACGCCGCCGGCACGCTCGATCGTGCGCCGCGACGCCTCGTTGTCGACGTCGCAGGTCAGCAGCGCACGGTCCAGACCGAGCCCGCGGGCGTGCGCCAGCGCCAGCCCGAGGGCCCGTCCGGCGTGCCCCCGGCCGCGGCGCGAGGGACGCACCGAGTAGCCGATGTGGCCGCCGAGCTCGAGCAGGAAGTCGTTGAGCCGGTGCCGGACGGCGACGAACCCGACCATCGGGTCGTCGGCGTCGCGGGGCACCGGGTCGGCGTCCAGAACCCAGAAGTAGGTGCAGTGCACCCGGCCATCGGGCAGCGCGGCAGCCGGGTCGGCATGCTCCAGGACGTGGGCGACGAACGTCGCGCACCCGTCGCCGTCGAGCGCCGGCCAGTGCCCGGCGGGCACGCCCGAGCCGTGCGGGTGCTCCGGCTCCGGGAGGGCCGAGGCGAACTCGGCCAGCGTCGCCGCCCAGGTCGGGTGCAGGCGGACGTCGGGCACGGCGAGCGCGGTCATGCTCGATCCCACCAGGGCGCGCCGAGCGCCCTCAACCAATTATCCGGCTCAGATGCTGCCGGAGGCGGCCTTCACGCCGCGCTTGCTCTCGTCGGTGAGGCGGACCTCCTCGAGGGCACGCGCCTCGAGCTCCTCGCGGGTCTCGGTCGGGTGGACCTCCTCGGCCACGTCGGGCTGGGAGACCAGGTCGACCGCGCCGCGCTCGAGCCGCGCCAGGGCGCTGCGGGCGAAGATCTGCTGCTCGGTCGAGGTCCGCTCGGAGCGGCCGCGGCCGAGGAACGAGACGAACCAGTGCATCACCGCGGAGAGCCGGTTCTTGAATCCGGTGATGTAGACGAGGTGGACGGCCAGCCACATCAGCCAGGCGATGAAGCCGGTCAGGCGCACCTTGCCGATCGCCGCGACGGCGTTGAACCGGCTGATGGTGGCCATCGAGCCCTTGTCGAAGTACTTGAACGGGCCCTGCGACGGCTTGCCCTTGATGCGGCCGTCGATCTCCTTGGCGGCGTACTTGGCGCCCTGGATCGCGACCTGGGCCACGCCGGGGAGGTTGTCGAGCGCGATCATGTCGCCGACGACGAACACCTCGGGGTAGCCGGTGAGCGTGAGGTCGGGGTTGACCGCGATCCGGCCGGCCCGGTCGAGCGGCGTCCCGGTCTGCTCGGAGAGGACCTTGGCCAGCGGGGAGGCCTGGACGCCGGCGGCCCACACCTTGGTGACCGCGTCGATGGTCTCCTCGCGGCCGTCCTTGAACTTCACGGTCAGGCCGCGCTCGAAGACGTCGGTCACCATCGCGCCGAGCATCACCTCCACGCCCATCTTCTCGAGCTTCTGCTTGGTCCAGAGCCCGAGCTTGTGGCCGAACGGCGGCAGCACCTGGGGCGCGGCGTCGACCAGGATGACGCGAGCGGTGCGGGTGTTGATCGAGCGGAAGTCGCGCTTGAGGGTGCGGTGCGCGAGCTCGGCGATCTGGCCGGCCATCTCGACGCCGGTGGGGCCCGCACCGACGACGACGAACGTCAGGAGGTGGTCGACGTCCTCGCCGCGGCTGGCGCCCAGCTCGGCCATCTCGAAGGCGCCGAAGATCCGGCCGCGCAGCTCGAGGGCGTCGTCGACGCTCTTCATGCCGGGGGCGAACTCGGCGAACCGGTCGTTGCCGAAGTAGGACTGCCCGGCGCCGGCGGCGACGATCAGCGAGTCGTAGCCGATGGTGATCGTGCGGCCGAGCACGTGCGAGGTGACGGTGCGGTCGTCGAGGTCGATGTCGGTGACCTCACCGAGCAGCACCCGCGCGTTCTTCTGGCTGGCGAGGATCTCGCGGGTCGGCGGCGCGATCTCTCCCTCGGACAGGATGCCGGTGGCCACCTGGTAGAGCAGCGGCTGGAAGAGGTGGTGCGTCGTCTTCGCGACCATCGTGATGTCGACGTCGGAGCGCTTGAGCGCCTTGGTGCCGAACAGGCCGCCGAACCCGGATCCGACGACCACCACGCGGTGGACACCGCCGTGGTCGGTCGGCTGGGACTTGCTCGCACTGCTCGACATGGGGGCTCCGTGGCTGTGGTGGGCTGTGGTGGGTGTCGTCGGTACAACCATTGTCCCGAACGACCCCTTCCCGCCACTATCTCGCGGGCGCGTCTCGTCGGTCACAGCAACGAGATGGGAGTATTTTCAACTTCTCGCGTTTGGCCCGTGGACGGGCGGGTAGGCGAGCCCCGATCCGGTCCCTCCCCGTGTCGCCCACCCACCAGCCTGTCCCTCGCCCTGACCCGGAGCTACCGACGTGCCACTGAACCGGCCTGCACTCTCGCTGGGTGCCGGCCCTCGCAGCGTGCAGGACGCACGGCGATGGGTCGTCAGCACGTTCGTGGACATCGGGCGCAGCGACCTCGTCGAGTGCGCCGAGATGGCGGTCTCCGAGCTGGTCACCAACGCCCTCCTGCACGGCGCCCCGCCGATCCGGGTCCGGGTCCGCGGCACCCGTGAGCACCCGCGGATCGAGGTCGGCGACGGCTCCACCGAGGCACCGACACTGCCCGCCCCGCCGACCGGCGACGACCTCGACGACCTGCTGACGTTCGGGCGCGGGCTCAGCATCGTCGCCCGGGCCAGCGACGCCTGGGGCGCCGACATCGAGGACGAGGGCAAGACCGTCTGGTGCGCGCCCGCCCCCGAGTTCGCCGAGGACGACGGCGCCGAGGGCATCATCACCGGCCTCGTCGCGGGCCACGGCCAGCAGGGTGGCGACCAGCCCGCCGACCCGATGCGGTTCCGCCTGCTCAACGTGCCGGTCAAGGACTACGCCTCCTTCTACAACCACTTCCGCGAGCTGCGCCGGGAGGTGCGCCTGCTCGCGATGGCGCACGAGGCCGACTACCCGCTCGCCAAGGACCTCGCCGACGTCTTCGCCCAGCTCGGCCGCCCGCTCACCCTCGGCGTGATGCGCGACGAGGTCGGTCGCGCGCAGGAGGACGGGCTGACCCACACCGACCTCGAGGTCGTGATGGGTCGCACCGAGGCCCGCGGCGTCGGGCGCTTCGTCGAGCTGCTCGACCTCACCGACGCCTTCGCCCGCGAGGAGAAGATGCTCTCGCTGGCGCGCACGCCCTCCCAGCACACCTTCCAGGCGTGGTTCCTCGGCGAGTTCGTCCGCCAGGCCGACGGCGGGGAGCCGACCGCGTTCCCGACGTCCTCCACGGGGTCCGAGCAGCGCCGCTCCAGCGTCTCGTGAGACCGCCGGGCCGGCTGCTGCCGGTCGTGGCCCTGGGCGGGGCGGCGGGAGCCGTGCTGCGCTTCGGTCTCGGCGAGTGGTTCCCCCCGCACGACGGCTTCCCCTGGACGACGTTCGCGATCAACGTCACCGGCGCGTTCCTGCTCGCCCTGCTGCCCGGCCTGGCTCCGGTGCGCCGCTCGGTCGTCTGGACCGCGGCACTCGGACCCGGCCTGCTCGGCGGCTACACCACCCTGTCGGCCTACGCCGAGGAGACGCGGGCACTGCTGGCCGACGGCCGCGCCGGGCTCGCCGGGGCGTACGTGCTGGCCACCCTGGTGGCCTGCTGCGCCGTGGTGGTCCTGGCCACCCGGTGGTCGACCCCCGCGGCGCAGGACGAGGTCGCGACCGAGGGCGGTGACGCGTGAGCGCGCTGCTGGTCGCGCTGGGCGCCGCCCTGGGTGCGCCGCTCCGGTTCTGGATCGCGACCCGGCTCGACGACGACGTCCCGTGGGGCACGCTCGCGGTCAACGTCGCGGGCTCCTTCGTGCTGGGGCTCCTGGTCGCGCTGTCGGTCGACGGCCGGGCCTACGCGCTGCTGGGCGTCGGCTTCTGCGGCGGGCTCACGACGTACTCGGCGTTCGCGGTGCAGACCGTGCGCCTGGGCCGGCGGGGAGCGGGGTACGCCGCCGGGACGATCGTGGCGTCGGTCGGCGCCGCGGCGCTGGGCTACTGGGTCGGGTGACGCGCGGGCGTCAGGCGTAGCCGAGGTCGTGCAGCCGGGCGTCGTCGATGCCGAAGTGGTGCGCGATCTCGTGGACGACGGTGATCCGGACCTCCTCGGTCAGCTGCTCCTCGTCGTCGCAGTAGTCGAGCAGCGGGTTGCGGAACACGAAGATCCGGTCGGGCAGCTCGAGGCCGCCCATCATCACGTCGCTGCGCTCGGTCAGCGCGATGCCGTCGTAGAGGCCGAGGAGGTCGGCGGGCTCGTCGTCGGGCGGCTCGTCCTCGACCAGGACCACGACGTTGCGCACCAGCGAGGCCAGCTCGTCGGGGATCGCGTCGAGGGCGCGGTCGACGAGGGACTCGAAGGCGTCACGGTCCATCTCCATCGGCACCCGCCCATCCTGCCGGATCGGCGAAGTCTCGAAATCCAGGAACGCCCCAGGTCAGTGACCTGGGGCGTTCACCTGCGACCCCGACGGGACTCGAACCCGCGGCCTCCGCCGTGACAGGGCGGCGCGCTAACCAACTGCGCTACGGGGCCATCTCGAACTACTGGTGCTGCTCTCGCTCCCACGAGTGGAGCGGTGGAACTGTAACTCAGACTCGGCGCCGCCTCCCAATCGAGGGGTGGCACCTCGTCGTGCGTCGTACCCCCAACGGGATTCGAACCCGTGCTACCGCCGTGAAAGGGCGGGGTCCTGGGCCGCTAGACGATGGGGGCCTGAACGGCGACCATCCTAGACGGCTCCCCGGTGCGGGTGCGGACAGGTGTCTCGCCCCGTTCAGGCCGCGCAGGTAGGTTGCCCTCACGCGGCTCCCCGGAGCCGATCCCGCCCGCACGACGACAGGACCACGGACGCATGATCCAGCTGACCAAAGGCACCAACGCTCCGCTCGACGCGACGCAGCTGACGGTGACGGTCGACATCGCCGCGACCGCCGACCTGTCCGCGCTGCTGCTGGCGCCCGGCGGGAAGGTCCGCGGCGAGAGCGACTTCGTCTTCTACAACGCCCCCGACGGTCCGGGCGTGCAGTGCAAGTCGCCGTCCGGGGGCGCGGGGTGGCAGGTCGCGATCGACCTCGGCGCGGTGCCGGCCGACGTGGAGATCGTCCGCCTCGTCACCTCCCTCGACGACGGCGGCAAGACCTTCGGCCAGGTCGGCCAGCCGGTCGCCCGGGTGGCCGACGGGACCGGGACGCCGCTCGTGGAGTTCGCGATGACCGACCTGTCGTCGGAGACCATCGTGATGCCGCTGGAGATCTACCGCCGCCAGGGCGCCTGGAAGGTCCGCGCCGTCGGCCAGGGGTACGCCGGCGGGCTGGCCGCCCTGCTCAGCGACCACGGCATCGACGCCAGCGACGAGCCGGCCCCCGCCGCCCCGGCCGCCCCGACGCCGCCGCCGCCCGCCCCCGCGCCCCCGGTCGCCGCCCCCGCGCCCACTCCCCCGCCGCCGGCCCCGGTCTACGGCCAGCCGGCCACGCCGCCGTCCACGCCGACGCCGCCGCCCCCGCCCCCGTCGTCCTCGACGCCCCCGCCGCCGCCCGCTCCGGCCGCACCGGCCCCCGCGTCCGGTGGCGGCGTCAACCTCACCAAGGGCCGTCCGGTGAACCTCACCAAGGGCCAGACGGTCAACCTCGTCAAGGACGACAACCAGAAGCTCACGATGGTCCGGATGGGCCTGGGCTGGGACGCCATCAAGAAGGGCGGCTTCTTCGGCAGCCGGGAGGTCGACGTCGACCTCGACGCCTCGGCGGTGCTGTTCGCCGGCGGCCAGGTGGCCGACCTGGCGTTCTACAACAACCTGACCACCAAGGACGGCTCCATCCAGCACATGGGTGACAACCGGACCGGCGAGGGCGACGGCGACGACGAGGTCGTGGCCGTCGACCTGACCCGCGTGCCGGTGCACGTCGACACGGTCTTCTTCATCGTGACCAGCTACCAGGGCCAGACGTTCGAGCAGATCCAGAACGCCTTCTGCCGGCTCATCGACCACGCCGACGGCGAGCTCGCCCGCTACACGCTGACCGGCGGCATGGCCTACACCGGCATGGTGATGGCCAAGCTGCACCGGGTGGGGTCGGACTGGAAGTTCACCGCGATCGGCGACGGCATCCAGGCCAAGACGCCCCTCGACGCCCTGCCGCTGCTGAACGCCTACCTCACCAAGTAGCCCGATGGCCGACCCCACCGCCCTGCGCAGCGGGGAGAATCGGCCCTGGCCCGACGCCCGCGTCACGGCGTACGTCGCCGGCGCCCGGGTCTCCGCGCTGCTGCTGGGCGCCGACGGCCGGGCGCTCGACGCGGCCGCCTGGGTCGACGACGCGGCGCCGTCCCGCGGCGGCGTCGAGCACCTCGGCGGCACCGTCGAGGGCGTGACCGTGCACCTGCCCGACGTCGACGCGACGGTCGCCCGGGTCGTGGTCGTGGCCACCGGGTTCGGCCCGCCCCCGACCGCCCAGCTGCTCACCACCGACGGCGCCGTCGCGTTCACCGTCACCCCCGAGCGGCTCAGCGTCGAGACGGCCCTGGTGATGGCCGAGGTCTACCGGCGCGAGGGTGCGTGGAAGGTCCGCGCGCTCGCCCAGGGGTACGCCGGCGGGCCGGGCGCGCTCGCCGCGGCGTACGACGCCCCGGCGCCGGCGTCCCCGGCCACACCCCCTGCTCCCCCGCCGCCTCCCCCGCCGGCCCCGACCCAGCCCGTCCAGCCTGCGCAGGCCGCGCAGGCCGCGCCGATGGTCGTCGACGACCCGGTGCGCCGGATCGGCATGATCCTCGACGACGCGTCGCGCACGACGGCGTCGTTCGAGTCGTCGGAGGCGTTCGCCGAGCAGCGGCTCGAGCGCGACCTCGAGCACATCGTCGGCGACCCGTCGATGCGGATGGGCCCGCGGGGCGACGCCGCCCGCGCGGAGGCGCAGCGGCGTCGCGACCAGCTCGTCGCCGAGGCCCGTGCCCGCCACCACGCCGACCTCGCCCAGCTCACCGGCGAGCTCGCCGACCTGGCCCGGGTGCTGCCGGCCTCGCTCGCCCCGTGGTCGGCCCCGGCGTGGCACCCCGACGACCCGGGGGCCCGCCCGGAGCCCGCCTGGGCCTTCCGCCTCGGCGAGCTGGCCCTGGAGTCCGCGCCCGACTTCCGGTTGCCGATGGTCCGGGTCCTGCCGCTCGCCCCTCCGGTCTGGATCGAGCTCGAGGACGGCGGCGAGGTCGTCGCCGGCCGGATGATGGCCGCCCTGACGACCCGGATCCTGCTCGCCCTGCCGCGGGCGCCGCGGGTCAGCGTCGTCGACGTCGGCGGTCGCGCGGGGCTCGGCCACCTGCCGACCGACCAGCCGCCGGCCACCGACCCGGGCAGCGCCGCGCGGGTGCTCCAGCAGCACGTCGAGCACGTCAACCTGGTGCTCCTGGCCCGCCGCTCCGGGGGCCTCGGCGACCTCGCTCCCGAGCACCGACCGGGGCGGCTGGTGCTGCTCCCCGACTTCCCGAACGGCCTCGACGACGCCTCGGTGACGGCGGTCCACCAGCTCGTGCTGCACGGCGCCGAGGCCGGCCTGAGCGTCGTCCTGTCCGGTCGGCGCCCGGAGAGCCTCGGCATCGCCGTCCTCGACCTGCTGCACGACTCGTGCCTGCGCGTGCCGACCGCCCCCGGCGGCGACCTGGTCGACGCGTTCGGCGGGGTGACGTGGGTCTTCCACCCCGACCTCGGACCCGACGACCCGTTCGTCGACGACCGGGTGCAGGCGACCGTCCGGCGCCGGATCGCCGAGCGCGACCTCCCCTGACGCGGACCCGGCACCGGCCCGGGCCGAGTTCACACCGGCCGCGCGGCTCCGGTATGGTTCACGTCGCAAGTCCGCTTGTGGGGGCAGGTAGCTCAGTTGGTACGAGCGATCGCCTGAAAAGTGATAGGTCGGCGGTTCGACCCCGCCCCTGCCCACAGGCACCGCAGGTCCCCGGACCCGCACCGAGACGCCCCCGCCGGACTCCGGCGGGGGCGTTCTCGCGTCACGGCCGCGGCACCACGCCGTCGGACTCGAGCCGGTCGAACAGGTCGACGAAGCTCTGCAGGGTCGAGCGGTACCCGACGAATCCCGCCGCGCGACTCCGGGCCATGTCCGTCAGGCACTCGAGGTCGCGGCCGAGGTCGCCGTCGGTGTGCCACCAGGACGCGACGCGGTCCAGGTCGGGCTCCCGCAGGTCGTGGGCCTCCGCCAGGCGGGTCCACACCGGTCCGGCCCCGGCCATCTGCTCCTCCAGCGGCCGCGGCTGCCCGGCGTACCCCTCGGGCTCGACCCCCAGCCGCTCGGCGAGGCGCGGCCAGAGCCAGCGCCAGCGGAAGACGTCGCCGTTGGCGATGTTGAAGGCGGTGTCGGCGGCCGCCGGCGTGGTGGCCGCCCACCGCAGGTGCTCGGCCAGCAGGCCGGCGTCGGTCATGTCGGTCAGACCGTCCCACTGGGTCCTCGACCCGGGGAAGACGAACGGCCGCCCCGTCTCGCGGCAGATCGCCGCCTGGGCGGCGAGGGTCTGGCCCATGTTCATCGCGTTGCCCACCGCCGACCCGATGACCGTGTGCGCCCGGTGCACGCTCCAGGTGAAGCCGTCGCGGGCGGCGGCGGCGAACAGCTCGTCCTCCTGCGCGTAGTAGAAGTTCGGGTAGGGCAGTCGTTCCTCGTCCTCGTGGAACGGCGAGTCGGGCACGTCGCCCTGCCCGTAGGCCTCGAACGGGCCGAGGTAGTGCTTGAGACCCGTCACCAGGGCGACGTGCCGCACGGACCCCGCCGGCCGCACGGCGTCCAGGACGTCGCGGACCATCCCGGCGTTGACGCGGATGTTCTCCTCCTCGGAGTCCTGGCGCGCCCAGGCGGTGAGGAACACCGACGTCGGGCGGTGTCCGTCCAGCGCCCGGCGCAGCCCCTCGGCGTCGGTCAGGTCGGCCGTGACGCCGACGACGCCGGGGACCTCGCTCGAGGACCGGCGCGACAGTCCGAGCACGTGGTGGCCCTCGTCGACCAGCAGCCGGCAGAGCGCGGATCCGGCGATCCCGGTGGCGCCGACGACCAGGGCCGTGGGCGGGGAGGTGGTGTCCATCCACCCAACCTACGGACCCGGCCGTGGCCGGCGGGGGTGAGCGCCCCTCGCGGGGCGCGGACGACCGACGTAGCGTCGGGGACATGAGCGACCACCTGGACACCCGCACGCTCGGCCAGGGCCTGGAGGTCTCGGCCCTCGGCCTGGGCTGCATGGGCATGAGCCACGGCTTCGGGCCGGCGAGCGACGTCGACGAGATGGTGGGGGTGATCCGCGCCGCCCACGACCTCGGCGTCACCTTCTTCGACACCGCCGAGGTCTACGGCCCCCACACGAACGAGGAGCTGGTCGGCCGCGCCGTGGCCCCGTTCCGCGACGACGTCGTCATCGCCACCAAGTTCGGGTTCGCCTTCGACGACGACGGTCGCCAGACGGGCCTCTCCAGCCGTCCCGACCACGTCCGGGCGGCCGTCGACGGCTCCCTGCGCCGCCTCGGCGTCGACCACATCGACCTCTGCTACCAGCACCGCGTCGACCCCGACGTCCCGATCGAGGACGTCGCCGGCACGGTCAAGGAGCTGATCGAGGCGGGCAAGATCCGCCACTTCGGCCTGTCGGAGGCCGGCGCGAGCACGATCAGGCGGGCCCACGCCGTCCAGCCGGTGACGGCGCTGCAGAGCGAGTACTCCCTGTGGTGGCGCGACGTCGAGGCCGAGATCCTCCCGACCCTGGCCGAGCTCGAGATCGGGCTGGTGCCGTTCAGCCCGCTCGGTCGCGGCTTCCTGACCGGAGCCATCGACGCGACCACCTCCTTCGACAGCACCGACATCCGGACCTCGCTGCCGAGGTTCAGCCCCGAGGCACTGGCGGCCAACCGGGCGGTCGTCGACCTCCTCACCCGCATCGCGGTCGCGAAGGACGCGACGCCCGGCCAGGTCGCCCTGGCCTGGCTGCTGGCGCAGCAGCCGTGGATCGTGCCCATCCCGGGCACCCGCCGGGCGTCCCGCGTCGCCGAGAACGTCGGCGGCGCCGACGTCGACCTCGGTCCCGACGACCTCGCCGCGATCGCCGTAGCGATCGAGGCCGTCGAGGTGCAGGGCGACCGCTACCCCGAGGCCATGCAGCGCATGATCGACCGCTGACCCGCTCCGCGTGCGGGCCGGCACCACCCCCGTAGGCTCCCTCCGACACACGGACAGGGGTGGGCAGATGGTGGCGAGCCGGTCGGCGCGCGAGCGCAAGGCGAAGGTCGAGGCCGGTCCGCTGGCGACGGTCCGCATCGAGCTGGGCGCCGACGAGCAGTTCGTCTACAAGATCGGCTGCACGACGTGCGTGGCCAAGGGCCGCCGCGCCTGGTCCGCGTACCGGCCGGGTGAGGACAACGGCTACATGGCCGTCATGGATCGCTGGATCTTCCACCTCACCGAGAAGCACCGCGACGCCGACGCGCCCTGCCTGACCTACCGGGCCGCCGCCGAGCAGCGGTTGCACGAGCGACGCGGCGACGCCGACCCCGCCGGCTGAGGCCGGCTCACACCTCCTCGGCGCCCGCGCCGACCGCGCCCGGCGGGAGCAGCCTCAGCTGGAGCAGCGCGCCGAAACGCACGTCGGGGTCGGTGAGGTCCATCTCGCCGACCTCCGCGACCCGGCGCAGCCGGTAGCGGAAGGTGTTGGGGTGCACGAAGAGCGCCTCGGCCGCGGCGACCACGTCGCCGAAGGCCTCCAGCCACGCCTGGAGGGTCTCGACGAGGTTGGTGCGGTGCTGCGCGTCGTAGGCCCCCAGCCGCGCGAGCGCCCCCTCGGGACGCTCACCGCGGGCCGCCATCAGGTCGCGCATCTCGAGCACCAGCGCCTCGAAGTGGACGTCGGCGAGGCGGGCCACCCGGCGCCCGCCGTCGTGGTCGCGCTGGTCGTGCTGGCCGTGCTCGTCGCGCAGCACCCGGAGCGCCCGGTCGACGCACTGGCGCGAGTGCGCGAGCGCGGCGACGTCACCGGCGGCCGGCCCGACCCCGACCACGCCGCCGCGGCGGTCGCCGACCCGGTCGAGGAACTCACGACCGATCCGGACCGCGCGCTCCTCGGCGCCGTCGACGGCACCGGTGGCGGGCACGAGCCCGTAGGCCACCCCGCCGATCAGGGCCGCGGCCGACTTGGGGTGCACCGCACCGAGGTGCACGGCGAAGGCGTCGCTGAGCCGCTCGCGCTCGTGGGCCACCACCGCGTCGTCGGTGGCGCCGTCGCCGACGTCGGAGCCGGCGACGGCGACGCCGAGCACCATCAGCTGCTGGCCCCCGAGACCGAGCCGGTCGAGCGCCTCGCGGGCCCGGACGCCGCCCTCGAGCGCCGTGCTCAGCAGGTCAGCCCGGAGCCGGCGCTGGACGTCGGCGCCGGCGCGGACGCGGAGCAGGTGCAGGGCGACGAGCTTGGCCGCGTCGCACAGCGCCTCGGTGCGCTCGTCGCTCAGCGGACCGGGCACGGCGGCCCAGATGGAGCCGAGCACCTCGTCGCCGGCGCGGACCGCCACCGCGACCCGCGGTCGGGTGAAGGTGTCGCCGTCCATCGGGATCGGCGTGACGAAGACGGGCCGGTCGCTGCGGTGCAGGTCGCGGAACACGCCCTGCTCGGCGAGCGCCTTCGCGTAGCGCTCGGGGACCTGCCGGCCGAGGATCGTCTCGACCCGGGAGGGGTCCGCCTCGTCCTGGCGGCCGGAGAAGGCCAGCACCCGCGAGCTGCGGTCCTCGATGGTGACCGGGGCGTCGAGCAGCGAGGCGATCGCGTTGGCGACCGCGAACAGGTCGCCGGAGGGCAGCCCGCCGAGCGACTCGGCGCCGCCGACCGCGATGTCACCCTCGGCGAGCAGCGACCGCAGCATGGCGGCCAGGTGCGCCCAGGGCGCGCCGGGGCTCAGCGCGAGCAGCGCGACGCCGGTCGCGGCGACGGCGTCCTCGACCGCCTCGGTGACCTGCACCGGACCGCGCAGGACCAGGCCGGCCGCCCGCTGCTCCCCCAGGACGCCGAGCAGGTCGACGACCCGGGTGGGGGTGTCGACGCCGACGCCCAGCACCAGCGCTCCCCCGGGCAGCACCGGCGCGTCCATCGGGTCGTGGATGACGACGCCGCCGATCTCGGGTGCGCCGTCCACGTCACCGGCCACCAGGTCGAGCAGGGTGGCCCCGAGGTCGTCGAGGACGCGGCCGAGGCTGGCGCGCGGGCGGAGGTTGGTCGCGGGGTCCACGACCCGAACATAGGGGCGCGGCGGGCACCGCAGGTCGTCGCGGCGCACCGGATCCGTCCCCGATCTGGTGCTACCGGACGAACCCGGACCCTCAGACCGCGATCCACTCCGTCGCGGTGGTGACCGCGGCGAGCTCGTCGGCCAGGGGCTCGACGCCGAGACCGGGGCCGGTCGGGACGGGCAGGTGGCCGTCGTCCAGGACGAACGGCGTCGTGATGTCGTTCGCGTAGTAGCGACCGGAGGCGGAGGTGTCCCCCGGCATCGTGAACCCGGGCAGGGCGGCGAGGGCGACGTTGGCGGCGCGCCCCAGACCCGTCTCGAGCATCCCTCCGCACCAGACCGGCACGCCGTGGGCGACGCACAGGTCGTGGATCCGGCGTGCCTCGAGGTAGCCGCCGACCCGCCCGGGCTTGATGTTGACCACCTGGCAGGCGCCGAGACGGATCGCGGCCGCTGCCGTCCGGGCCGAGGTGATCGACTCGTCCAGGCAGACCGGGGTGGTGATCAGCCGGGCGAGGTCCGCGTGCCCGTGGAGGTCGTCCTCGGGCAGCGGCTGCTCCACCAGGAGCAGGTCGAAGGGGTCGAGCCGCGCGAGGTGGCGGGCGTCGGCCAGGGTGTAGGCGGTGTTGGCGTCGACCTGCAGCAGGACGTCGTCGCCGAACCGCTCGCGGACCGCGCGCACCGGCTCGACGTCCCAGCCGGGCTCGATCTTGAGCTTGATCCGGACGTAGCCCTCGTCGAGGTAGCCGCCGACGGCGTCGAGCAGCGCGCCGACGTCGTCCATGATGCCGACCGAGACGCCGCACGGGACCCGGTCGTGCACGGCCCCGAGCTCGCGCGACAGCGGTCGGCCCTCGGCCCGCAGCTCGGCGTCCAGGACGCCCATCTCCAGCGCCGCCTTCGCCATCCGGTGGCCGTGGAACGGCGCCAGGACCGAGGCCACCGACGTCGCGGGGACCGGCCCGGCCGCCGCCAGGGCCGGCACGAGGAAGCGGCGCAGCGCGTCGGCCGCCCCGTCGACGTACTCCTCGGAGTAGAGCGGCGCGGCCATGGCCACGCACTCGCCCCAACCCTGCGCCGCGTCGGTCACGACACGCAGCAGCAGGAGGTCGCGGCTGGTCTGGGTGGCGAACGACGTGCGGAACGGCGACACCAGCGGCATCGACACCCAGCGGAGCTCGACGCCCTGCAGGGTGCCGGTCGGCCGTCCGTGCGCGCTCACGACATGACCCCGCCGGCGTCGGTGTGCCGCACGACGTAGCCGCCGTCGCGGTCGAGGCCGACGATCCGGGCCCCGTCGGCGGCCAGGCTGGTGAGGACCTCGCGGACGGCGACCCGCCAGTGCTGGGCGGCGGCCGGGTCGGTGCGGCGCAGCCGCTCGACGTCGGGCGGCACCAGCACCAGCGACGTGCTGCCGTCGAGGCGGCCGCGGACCGGGAGCCCGTCGGCTCCGATGCCGAGGGCGACCACGGCCCCGGCTCCGACGACCGGCCGCGAGGTCGTCCCCGCGCACGCCGCGAGGACGGCGGGAGCCAGCAGCGGCCAGCGGACCAGCAGCCGGTCGGTGTCGTCGCCGCCGTTGATCTGGTCGGGCATCGCGCCGTAGAAGTTCGGCAGGTACTCCACGGGGAGGGTGGCGAGCTTGACGAGGTTGAAGTGCGCGTTGCGCCGCACCAGCGGGTCGAAGGTCCACGCGATCTGCGAGACCCCCCGCAGCAGCGCCCACGACCGCTGGTGCAGCTTGAGGGCGAACCCCACGCTGCGGCCGGTCGCGGACGGCGCGACGCCGGCGATGTGGCTGTGCAGGGCGTCGTCGGCCGGGGCGTGGAAGAAGCCGACGCAGGCGCCGACGAGCCGGTCGCCGTCGAAGGCGCCGCCGACGTAGTTGCCGGCCTTGCTGAACGCCCGGAGGAGCTCGAGGGTGATCGGCGGGTTCCCGCTGCGCCCCCAGATCGTGGCGAAGAGGTCGACGACGCCCCCGAGCTCCCGCAGGTCGGTGACCGTGCGCACGCTGACACCGGCAGCCAGTGCGGCGGCGTCGGCGGCCTCGACCGCGAGGTCGAGGTCGGGGGCGCGGGTCACGGTCAGGTTGGTCACGACACCCATGCTGGCGGCGTTCTCGGCGCCGGTCATGGTCGTGCCGCACCAGTCGGGACGGCGGCGTTGGTCGTCGCGGACGGGTGGGCGAGCAGGTCGGCGACGAGCCGGGCCAGCAGGGCCGTGCGCCCCGCGACCGGCTCGACCAGCACGTGCTCGTCGTCGGCGTGGGCCCCACCGCCGACCGCGCCCAGGCCGTCGAGGGTCGGCGTCCCGGCACCGGCGGTCAGGTTGCCGTCGGACGCACCGCCGACCGCCACCGCCGCGAGGGGCGGCAGACCCAGGTCGGAGGCGTGCCCGCGGGCCCGCTCGAGCAGCGCCGCCGACGCCGACTCCTCCAGCGGTGGTCGGTTGGGTCCCCCGCGCACCTCCACACCGGCGCCGTCGAGCACCGGGCGGAGGGCGCGCACGGCGGCGTCGACCCGGTCCTGCTCGGCCACCGTGCGGACCCGGACGTCGACCGCGAACGCCGCCGCCGCCGGCACCGTGTTGCTGGTCGTGCCCGTCGTCCCGGCGGTCGGCGTCACCGTGGTGCCGAGGTCCGGGTCGCCGAGCGCGGCGACCGCGAGCACCTGGTGGGCGAGCTCGACGGTGGCGTTCACGCCGCGCTCGGGTTCGAGGCCGGCGTGCGCGGCGCGGCCGCGCACCCGGACGTCGTACAGGGAGACGCCCTTGCGGGCGGTCTTCAGCGCGCCGCCGTCGGCGGACGCCTCGAGCACCAGCGCCGCTCCGGCGAGCCGTGCCTCGTCCTCGACCAGCCCGCGCGAGCTGGGCGAGCCGAGCTCCTCGTCGCCGGTCACCAGCAGCGTGACGCCGTCGGTGCCGGTCCCGAGCGAGGCGAGGGCGTGGAAGGCCATCACCAGCCCGGTCAGCATGTCGAAGCAGCCGGGCCCGCGCACGACGCCGTCGGCGACCGAGAACGGACGGGCCGCCAGGGTGCCGACGGGCCACACCGTGTCGTGGTGCCCGACGAGCAGCACCCGCCGGGGACCCTCGCCCAGGCGCCACCGCAGGTGGGTCCGCCCGTCGAGCACGATCCGCTCCGGGGCGACGCCGAGGCGCTCGGTCCCGACCCGGGCGACGACGTCGGCCGAGCGGGCGACCGCGGCCAGGTCGGACGACGGCGACTCGCACTCCACGAGCACGCGCAGGTCGTCGAGGAGGGTGGGCATCGCGACCCCGGCGATCGTGGTCACTCAGTCCACCCGGGGCGTGGCGCGGACACCGAAGTGCAGGTAGCGCTCCCCGGTCGGCAGCGCGTAGAACGTCACCGGGGCCCAGGTCTCCACCTCGGGCGGGCGGACCGCGTAGAGCCCGGGGCCGACCGGCACCAGCGGGTGCTCCTCGACCGGGTCGGGCAGCATCTCGGCGATCGGTCCGCTGAGCGTCGTGCGCAGGGTCGGGCCGTCGGCGCCGTCGAGGACCTCCATCAGCACCGAGTGGCGCCGGTAGGTGCCGACGTACGGCGTGATGTCGGCGACCTCGGCGGGGGGCGCCTCGGCGGGCGGGGCGAACGGCGTCGGCATCGCGACGCCGGCCAGCTCGGCGAAGAGCTCGCGGTAGAGCTCCTCGTAGAGGTCGCGGGCGTGGCCGCCGTTGGTGAGCAGCGTGACGGCGAGGCCCTGCTCGGGCAGCAGCCGGAGGAACGCGGCCTGCCCGATGGTGTTGCCGTCGTGGCCGACGAGTCGCTGGTCGCCCCAGCCGAAGCGGATCCAGCCCAGGCCCCAGGAGTCGCCCAGCACGATCTTGTCGGGCAGGTCGGCCTGGTGCGCGGCCATCGCGGCGGCGCCCTCCTCGCTCAGCACCCGGGTGCCGTCGGCGGCCAGGCCCCCGGTCAGGTGCAGCCGCGCGAAGGAGAGGACGTCGGCCGCGGTGGCCGTGACGAGCCCGGCCGGTCCGAGCGAGCGGGGCAGCGCCCAGACCGGCGCCACGCGCTGCTCGCCCTCGTGCTCGACGTGGCCGGCGGCGGCGCCGTGGAGCAGCGCCTCCTCGGGCAGGGTGACGGTCCGCTCGAGACCGAGCGGGGTGAAGAGCCGCTCGCGCATCGCCTGGTCCCAGGTGGTGCCGGTGACGTGCTCGATCACCCGCCCCATCAGGGAGTAGCCGGAGTTGCAGTAGGACCAGGTCGCGCCCAGGGGGTGGTTCTGCCCGGCGTCGGCGAGCTCGCCGACGTACCTCTCCAGGCAGTCGTCACCGCGGCCGGTGTCGGTGAAGACGTCGCCGTCGATGCCGCTGGTGTGGTTGAGCAGGTGCCGCAGGGTGACGGTCTTGGTGACCTCGGGGTCGGAGAGACGCAGGTCGGGCAGCACCTCGACGAGGGGTGCGTCGAGCTCGAGCAGGCCCTCGTCGACCAGCTGCATCGCGACGGTCGCGGTCCACACCTTGGTGATGGAGCCGATCTGGAACAGCGAGTCGCTCGTCGCCGGCACCCCGGTCTCGAGGTTCAGCACGCCGTACGACGTGGTGAGGACCTCGTCCCCGACCTCGGGCGAGAGGCGCAGGACGCCGAGCTGCGCGCCCGGCACCCGGTGCCGGCGGGCGAGCGCGGCGAGCCGCCGCTCCCAGTGCGCGGCGTCGAGCCGGGGCCGGCCGGCGGCGCGGGTGTGCCGCTCGAGCCAGTCGACGGTGCGGTGCTGGTAGTCCAGGCGGTGCGACGGGCGGCCGGTGAGGATGAACGCGTGCGACTGGTCGGGGTAGACGACCAGCTGGGTCGGCACGCCGAGCTCGCGCAGGGAGGTGTGCCACTGCTGGGCCTGGCCCAGGTCGCACGTCCGGTCGTCGCCGCCGTGCAGCACGAGCGTCGGCGTCCGGACGTCGGCCACCCGGGTCAGCGGCGACATCGCGGCGTACCGCTCCGGCTCGGCCCACGGGGTGCCGCCGAGCTCGTAGCGGCTCATGCAGGCGCCGTCGTCGCAGGTGCCGTACATGCTCACCAGGTCGCTCACGACGCCGCCGGCGACCGCCGCCCTGAAGCGGTCGTCGTGGGCGGTGAGGTAGCAGGACATGAAGCCGCCGTAGCTGTAGCCGGTCACGGCCAGCCGTGCGGGGTCGGCGACGCCCTCGGCGACGAGCGCGTCGACCGGCTCGAGGAAGTCGGCGGCGTCGGCGACGCCCCACGCGCCGTTCACCCCGTCGTAGAAGGCCTCGCCGTAGCCGTCGCTGCCGCGCGGGTTGACCAGGAGCACCGTCCAGCCGCGGGAGGCCAGCTCCTGGTGGTAGAGGTGCATCTCGTCGGCGGCGCCGTTCCACGCGTTGTGCGGACCGCCGTGCACGTCGACGACGAGCGGCCCGGGACCGGTCAGGGCCGGGTCGCGGACGATCCAGGCCTGCACCTCGGTGCCGTCGCCGATCGTGAAGGTGCGCGAGACCCGCTCGAACAGCTCGACGTCGGCGAGCGCGGCGCCGTGGTCGGTGAGCACCCGCTCGGTGCCGGTGGCGAGGTCGACGACGACGATCTCGCCGTACGACGTGGCGGTGGCCAGCGCGACGGCGGCGGTGCCGCCGACGACCGAGAGCCCCGAGACGACGCGGTCGTCGCCGTCGAGCACCGGCACGGCCGCGCCGTCGCCCGCGCGCCACAGGTGGGTGCAGCCGCGGTCGCGCAGGCAGAACAGGACGCCGTCCGGCGTGTCGACCGGACGCGCGCCGGGGTAGGCCGTCGCACCGGGCATCACGTTGCGGTCGAGGTCGCCGGTCAGGTCGACGGGCGCGCCGCCGTCGAGCGGGACCCGGAACAGGTGGGCGTGGCCGACCAGGTCGCCGGGCCAGCCGACGACGAGCAGGCTGCCGTCGTCGGCGAAGGACACGGCGACGGCGACGCCGTCCTCGAGGGCGGCGACGCGCGGTCGGGGCCGGGCGTCGTCGACGTCGAGCAGGTGCACGGCGGTGCGGAAGGTGAGGTCGCTGTCCTCCCCCACCCGGCGGGTGAACACCAGGGTGCGCCCGTCGGCGGCCCAGGCCGGTTCGCCGGCGTGCTCGGGACCGTCGGTCACCTGGCGGCAGTGGCCGGACGCGACGTCGAGCACGTGCAGCTGGGTGCGGGTCGCGCCGATGGTGCCGGCGCCGTCGCTCTGGTAGCCGAGGCCGGTGGAGACGACGGGCCCGGTGCCGCGGGGCGCCGGGTCGACGGCCGCGGTGAACGCGATCCGGCTGCCGTCGGGGCTCCAGGCCGGTGCGCCGGCGCCGAGGGGCAGCGTCGTGAGCTGCACCGGCTCGCCGCCGTCGGCGGCCAGCGTCCAGACCTGCGTCGTGCCGTCGTGCTCGCGCAGGAAGGCGAGTCGCGAGCCGTCCGGGGCCCAGCGCGGGGCGGTGTCGCCGGGCCCGCTGGTCAGGGGACGCGGGACGCCGCCGTCGGTGCCCACGACCCAGAGCCGGTCGACGGGCCGGTCGGCCTCGGCGTCCAGGGTCCGCAGCACGTAGGCCAGCCGGGCGCCGTCCGGGGACAGGGCCGGCTGCGAGGGGACCGCGAGGGCGGTCAGGTCGTCGATGCGCATCCTGCGGGTCACGAGGTGCTCCTGGGTTTCACGAGGGCGGCGGGGGTGCCCGGGGTGTCCGGTGCGCCCGCCCTGACAGCGGTGGTGGTGCGAGCACCGGGCACGGCGGCCAGGAGCTCGCGGGTGTAGTCGTGCCGGGGGTCGACGAGGACCTCCGAGACGGGACCCTGCTCGACGATGCGCCCCTGGTACATCACGGCGACGTGGTTCGCGACGTACCGCACCACGGCGAGGTTGTGGGAGATGAAGAGCATCGAGAGCCCCAGCTCGCGCTGCAGCTCGCGCACCAGGTTGAGGACGGCGCCCTGGATCGACACGTCGAGGGCCGAGGTGATCTCGTCGGCGATCACCACCTGCGGGCGCCCCGCCAGGGCCCGGGCCAGCGCGACCCGCTGGCGCTGCCCGCCGGAGAGCCGGCCGGGCAGGGTCCGGGCGGCGTCCGGGTCGAGGTGCACGAGGGCGAGCAGCCGGGCCACCTCCGCGCGCCGCTCGCCGCGCGAGAGGTCGCGGGGCAGCGCCTCGGTGATGCTCTCGCCGATCGTCATCCGCGGGTCGAGCGAGGAGAACGGGTCCTGGAAGACCATCTGCAGGGGCCGCTCACGGCCCCTGCGCGGCAGCGGCCGCCCGTCCAGCAGGATCGACCCGGAGTGCACCGGTGCGAGGCCGACCGCCGCCCGGGCCAGGGTCGACTTGCCAGAGCCGGACTCGCCGACCAGGCCCACCACCTGCCCCTCGGGCACGACCAGGCTGACGCCGTCGACGGCGGTGAACGGACGCCGCGCGGTGCCGTAGCGCACGGTGACGTCGTCGAAGACCAGGTCGCTCACGGCGTCCTCACCTCCACCAGGACGCCGGTGCTCCCGTCGAGCCCGAGCGGCTCGCCGGCGTGCCAGCAGGCGACCTGGCTGCCGTCGCCGGCCGGCTCCAGGGGCGGGTCCTCGGCGCGGCACCGGGCGTCGGCGAGCGGGCAGCGCGCGGCGAACGCGCACCCGGACGGGACGTCGGCCGGGTCGACCGGGCGCCCCGGCACCACGGCCAGCGGCTGGTCGAGGTCGGTGTCCATGTCGGGGACGGCGGCGACGAGCGCCCGCGTGTAGGGGTGCCGCGCGCCGCCGTCGAGCCGGTCGGCCGGGAGGTCCTCGACGATCCGGCCGGCGTACATCACCAGGACGCGGTCGCAGACCTCGCCGACCACCGTCACGTCGTGGCTGATGAGCACCAGGGCCACGTCGTCCTCGTCGCGGATGGACTGGAGCAGGTCGAGGACCTGCTGCTGCACGGTGACGTCGAGCGCGGTCGTCGGCTCGTCGGCGATGATCAGCGACGGCGTGCCCATCACGCCCATGCCGATCATCGCGCGCTGCCGCATGCCGCCGGAGAACTCGTGCGGGTACTGCGTCGCACGCTTCGCGGGGTCGGGCACCCGGACGGCGTCCAGGCGCTCGACCGCCCGCGCGAGCGCCTGCTTGCGCGTCATCCCCTGGTGGTGGAAGGCGACCTCCGCGAGCTGGCCGCCGATCCGCCGGGTCGGGTTGAACGAGGTCATGGGGTCCTGGAAGACCATCGCCATCGACGTGCCCAGCAGGTGCCGGTGGGCGCTCGCGCCGTCGCGGAGGTCCGCGCCCCGGAACTCCATCCGGCTCGCCTCGACCCGTCCCGGCTCCTCGATCAGCCGGGCGACCGCGAGCGCGGTCAGCGACTTGCCCGACCCCGACTCCCCGACGACGCCGAGCGCCTCGCCGTGGCGCACCGAGAACGTCACGCCGCGCACGGGCCGGATCGGGCCGGCGGGCCCGGGGAACGACACCCGGAGGTCGCGCACGTCCAGCACGAGGTCCGAGGGCGCCATCGCGAGGTGCTCGCCCTTGGCCGCCTCCGAGCGACGCTCGGCGCCGGACCGCGCCGGCGTCGCGGCCGGCAGCCGGATGCCCCCGACGGTGGTGACGCCGAGCCCCTTGGCGACGACCTCGCCGAAGAGGTTGAAGGCCAGGCCGGCGAGCAGGACCGCCAGGCCGGGGGCGAGGGCGGCGGCGGGGTTGACGTAGATCATCCCCACGCCCTCGAACAGCAGCCGGCCCCAGTCGTAGGCGGGCGCCTGGACCCCGAGGCCGAGGAAGGACAGCCCGGCGAAGGCCAGCAGCGCGCCGCCCGCGGAGATCGTGGCGTTCACGACGAGGGGTTCGGCGATGTTGGGGAGCACGTGGCGCAGCAGGACCCGGAACCGTCCGACGCCGGCGACCCGGGCGGCGGAGACGTAGTCCAGCGCGGCGACGCCGGCGACGAGGGTGTGCACCAGGCGCGCGAACGACGGCGCCCCGGCCAGGCCGATCGCGAGGACGGCGCCGGTCGCGCCGACCCCGAAGACGACCGCGAAGAACAACGCCAGCAGCAGCCCCGGGAAGGCGACGGCGATGTTGACGCCGGCGGTGACGAGCCGGCCGAGGCGGCGGCCGAGGAGCAGCGGTGCCGCACCGAGCAGCAGCCCGGCCGCGACGCCGATCACCGTCGCGACGAGGGCGAGCTCGAGGGAGAGCCGGCTGGCGACGAGGGCGCGGAAGAAGATGTCGCGGCCGAGGGAGTCGGTGCCGGCCCAGTGCTCCCCGGAGGGCGCGGCGAGGATCTGGTCGGTGTCGACGACCTCGGCACGGTCCGACCAGAGGATCGGGGCCACGACCGCCAGGAGCAGCACGGCGGTGACGAGCAGCCCGGTGGTCAGCCCGAGCGGCGTCCGGACGACGGCCAGCCAGCGGCGCGCCACGTCAGTCCTCCGCGATCATCGAGCGCGGGTCGAGCAGGGCGAGCACGACGTCGACCGCGGTGTTCGCGAGGAGCACGCCGACCCCGTAGACGAGCACGATCGCCTGGACGACCGGGTAGTCCTTGCTGAGGATCGAGGAGACGATGGTCCGGCCGAGACCGGGCCAGGCGAAGACGTTCTCCACCAGCACGGTTCCCGCCACCAGGGACCCGAGCAGCAGGCCGCAGATCGTCAGCCCGGCGGTGAGGGCGTTCGGCAGGGCGTGGCCGAGGTAGATGGTGCGCGCGGGGAGTCGCTTGGCGCGCGCGGTCCGCACGAAGTCGGCCTCGAGAACCGCCACCATCTCCACCCGGATGATCCGGGCCAGGATGACGGCCGGGCCGAGCGCCAGCGCGACGACCGGCAGCACGTAGGCGTCGGGGGTCGCGTTGCCCGCGACCGGGAGCCAGCCGAGGTGGACCCCGAAGACGTAGACGAGGCCGACGCCGATCAGGAAGTCCGGGACGGTGCCGACGACGACGCTGGTCGTGGTGAACGCCAGCTCGGTGCGTCGACCGCGACCGCGCCGGGTGACCACGCCCATCACGACGCCGAGCGGCACCGCGATGGCGACCGCGACGAGGAACCCGAGCAGCGCCAGGGTGAGGGTCGCGGGCAGCCGCTGCGACACGACGTCGGCGACCGGGAGCTGGGAGGTCAACGACGTCCCGAGGTCGCCGGTGAACAGGCCCCGGAGGTAGTCCCAGTACTGCACCAGCAACGGGTCGTTCAGGCCGAGCGACTCGCGCCGGGCCTCGACCAGCGCGGTGGGCGCCGTCGGGCCGAGCGCGCCGCGCACCGGGTCACCGGGGATCAGGTGGATCATCAGGAACGACGCCGTCACCAGCACCGCGAGGGAGGTGACCAGCCGCCCGAGACGCCGGACGCCGAAGCGCACCCAGCGGTGCGTCGTGAGGGCCGAGACCCTCCCCACGGTCGGGGGCTTCGCGCCGGACACCTCGCGGGCGGACGTCGTGCTGGCGACCGAGCTCGCCGTGGTCGTCATCGCCTCGACTACTTCGCCGTCATCCGGATGCTGGTGGGCACCAGGTTGCCGGGGGTCTCGAACTCCGCGCCGTTGCCGTAGGTCCGGACGACGTTGTTGGCGAACGGGACGATGTCGGCGTTCGCGATCAGCTGCGACTCCGCCTCGAGCCAGGCGGCGCACCCCTCGGTGCCCTGGATCGCCGAGGCCTCCTCGATCGCCGCCTCGTAGTCGGGGTTGTCGATCGCGGCGAAGTTGGTGCCGTCGGGCGCCGCCGCTCCGGAGAGGAAGGGCACGAGCTGGTCCGGGGCGTTGACGTTGAGCGCGACCCAGGCGACGTCCCAGTCGCCGCCGGAGAAGATCGTGTCGGTCAGGGTGGTCTCGTTCTGGCTGGTGGCCGTGGCCTGGACGCCGACCTCGTTCCACTGCTGGACGGCGAGCTCGGCGGCCGCCGCGCCCCCGGTGCCGGAGTTGCCCTGGTAGATCAGGACCAGGTCGAGCGGCGTGCCGTCCTTGCTGCGGGTGCCGTCGTCGCCGAGCGTCCAGCCGGCCTCGTCGAGCAGGGCGCCGGCGGCGTCCGGGTCGTGCGCCGGGAGCGAGTCGGTGGCGGAGTCGCCGGGACACGTCGTCGGGGCGACCGCGGCGAGGGTGGTCGGCGGGGCGCCGGTGCCGGAGGTCAGCACCTTCTGGAGCTCGCCGAGGTCGAGGGCCTGGGTCAGCGCCATCCGGACCTGCGGGTCCTCGGTCGGGCGGCCCGCGGCCTGGTTGTACCACTGCTCGCCGGTGAGGGCGGGCGTCTCGGCGACGTACAGCCCCGCGCCCTGGAGGCGCTGGGCGTCGGGGCCCGCGACCTGGGCGGCGTTGATCTCGCCCGACAGCAGGAGGTTGGCCGCCGTCGTCTCGTTCTCGATCACCTTGACGACGATCGTGTCGGGCATGCCCTCGACGTCGGTCGCGGCGCCGTCCGGGCCCCACGTGTAGCCGTCGCGGATCTGGTAGGTGTAGCTGTCACCGGGCGCGGCCTCGGTCAGCTCGTAGGGACCGGTGCCGCTGGTGGCCTGGGCCAGCGACGTCCGGTCCTCCAGCCCGCCCGGGCAGACCATCGGCAGGCTGGCGAGGCCGTTGAGCACGAACGGCGCCGGCGTGGTGAGCGTGAGGCTCACGGTGCCGGCGGCGTCGTCCCCGACCGCCTCGGCGCCGACCGGCAGGAAGGTGCCGAGCAGCGGGCTCTGGTTGGCCGGGTCGGCCACGAAGTTCAGGTTGTCGGCGACGATGCCCGGCGTCAGCTCGGTGCCGTCGGCGCAGGTGATGCCCTCGGCCAGGGTGAGCTCGACCGCCGTGCCCTCCGCCGACCACTCGGTGGCCAGGCCGGACTGGATCTCGCCGGACTCCTCGTCGACGCTGAGGAGCGGGTCGTAGGCGAGCTGGGTGATCGCGAACAGCGCGCTCCCGGCTCCCATCTGCGGGTCGAGGTTGCCGGGGTCGGCGGACGTGGCCATGGTGAACGTGCCACCGTCGACGACCTCGCCGCCGCCGGACGACGGGCCGGAGCTGCTCCCACCGCCGCAGCCGGCGAGGAGGGCGGACGTGACACACAGGCCGAGGGCGGCGGCGGTCAGCTTCATGGACGGGTCCTCTGGTCGCGGGCGGGGTCGGGGTGCTGGCGGGGGTGGGGCGGACGTGCGGGGGTCAGGCGCCGGCGCGCCGGACGGCCCGGCCGACGTGGAGGTACAGGGCGCGTCCCGCGCCGTCGTCGCCGACGAACACGTGCGGCATGAACATGCCGCGGTCGGCCTCGACCGGGATCAGGCTGTCGTCACCGAAGGCGACGAGCTCCTTGCGCTCGGCCTTCTCGCCCAGCTCCTCGGCGACCCCGCTCGGGACGAGGTCCATCCAGATCCGGCGGTCGGCGTCCTGGGTGATGTCGATGTCGAACACCTCCGCGGAGTACCGGCCGACGTACCGGGCGGCGTCGATCGGCTCGGGCGAGGTCGGGGGTGCCGGCATCTCCGGCAGGCGCACGTCCGCGAGCTCGGCCAGCAGGTGGGAGTAGAGGTCGCGGTAGAGGGAGAAGGCGTCGCCGCCGTTGGTGAGCAGCGCGATCGCCACCCCGCGCTCGGGGACCATGCGCAGGAAGGCCGCCTGGCCGATCGTGTTGCCGTCGTGGCCGACGAGCAACCCGTCGGGCGTCGCGAAGAGCTCCCAGCCGAGCCCCCAGTGGGTGCCCATCAGGCCGAGGTAGGGCAGCGCGACCTGCGGCTGCTGCATCGCGGTGACCGTCTCGGCCTCGAGCAGCCGGGTGCCGTCGGCGGCCACCCCGCCGTCGAGGTGCAGGCGGGCGAAGCCGAGCAGGTCGCGCGGCGTCATCGCGAGCATCGACCCGGCGGGGATGTTCGACCGCGTCAGCGCCCAGATCGGCGCCGGCTCGCACGGGGCGTCGGGCTCGAGCTGCAGGTGACCGACGGCCGCGCGGTGCAGGATCGCCTGGTAGGCGTCGGTCGCGGCGTGGGCGAGGCCCAGCGGGGCGATCAGGTGCTCGCGCAGGCACTGGTCGTAGGGCTTGCCCCGCAGCACCTCCACCAGGCGGCCCAGGACGCAGTAGCCGGCGTTGTTGTAGGAGAACAGCTCGTCGGGCGGGAACAGCTGCGGCACCTCGTGCAGCACCGCGAGGTACTTCTCCACGCAGTCGTCGCCGACGCCGGTGTCGGTGAAGATGTCGCCCTCGAAGCCCGCCGTGTGCTTGAGCAGCTGGCGGGTGGTGATCTTCTCGGCGACCGCCTCGTCGGCGATCTTGAACTCCGGCAGGTAGGTGCGGATCGGCACCTCGAGGTCGAGCAGGCCCTCGTCGACCAGCTGCAGGACGAGCGAGGCCGTCCACACCTTGGTGATGGAGCCGATCTGGAAGACCGAGTCGACGGTCGCCTCGACCCCGGTCGCCCGGCTCAGGACGCCGGCCGCGCGGTCCACGACCCGGCCCTCGGCCAGCACCGCGACGGCGGCAGCGGGCACGTCGTACTTCTCGATGAGCAGCGGCAGCTGCTCGGCGATCCAGGTCTCCACGTCCGCGAGTGCGCTCATGCCGTCACGCTAGGGAGGCAGCACCCCTGGCGTGTTCGTCCGACGCCACAAGGACGGCGGCGCCGATCGGTCGCCGGGCACGAAACGGTGGTCACGGGAGCGCGTGCGCAGCCCTTTGGCAGGCTGGGGCCGTGACCACGATCAAGATCAACGCCATCACCGTCCCCGCCGGCTCCGGCGACGAGCTCGCGCACCGCTTCGCCGCCCGGGCCGGCGCCGTCGACGGTGCCGACGGCTTCGAGGGCTTCGAGCTGCTCCGGCCCACCGACGACCGCGAGCAGTGGCTGGTGATCACCCGCTGGCGCGACGAGGGGTCGTTCCAGGCCTGGGTCAGCTCCCCCGGCTTCGCCGAGGGTCACCGCTCCGCCGCCGAGCGGGCCGGCGGCGACGCCCCGCGCCCCGTCTCGACCCACAGCGAGGTGTGGAGCTACGAGGTCGCCGGCGGCTCCGCCGGCTGACCACGAGCCCAACCCCACGCGCTGGTCGAGCCGCGGGCCCACCCGCTGCCATACGCTGGTCGAGCCGCGGGCCCACCCGCTGCCACCCGCTGGTCGAGCCGCGGGGACGTAGTCACCGCGAGTCGAGACCACACCACCGGGTCTCGACTCGGCTCGCTGACGCTCGCCGGCTCGACCACCGGAGACCGGCTCGACCACCCGAGGGCCCACCGCTGAACCGCCCCGCTGGTCGAGCCGCGGGGACGAAGTCACCGCGAGTCGAGACCCCACCAGGTCTCGACTCGGCTCGCTGACGCTCGCCGGCTCGACCACCGGAGACCGGCTCGACCACCCGAGGGCCCACCCGCTGGTCGAGCCGCGGGGACGTAGTCACCGCGAGTCGAGACCACCCACCAGGTCTCGACTCGGCTCGCTGACGCTCGCCGGCTCGACCACCGGAGACCGGCTCGACCACCCGAGGGCCCACCCGCTGGTCGAGCCGCGGGGACGAAGTCACCGCGAGTCGAGACCACACCACCAGGTCTCGACTCGGCTCGCTGACGCTCGCCGGCTCGACCACCGGAGACCACCGCAGGACCGCCCCGCTGGTCGAGCCGCGGGGACGGAGTCACCGCGAGTCGAGACCACCCACCGGGTCTCGACTCGGCTCGCTGACGCTCGCCGGCTCGACCACCGGAGACCGGCTCGACCACCCGAGGGCCCACCGCTGGTCGAGCCGCGGGGACGGAGTCACCGCGAGTCGAGACCACCCCACCGGAGGCGGGAGAGGCCCTCAGGCGCCGACGGGGCGGGCGAGTGCGTTCACGGCGAGCGAGAACACCGACGGCAGCGCGGACGCCGCCGGCACGATCGTGCGCCGCACGGGACGCAGCGCGGTCGCGGCGACCAGTCCGCCGGTCAGCCAGCGGTAGCGCCGGGTCAGCGACGTCCAGGCCAGCTCGTAGGCCTGCGCGTCGTCGGCGCGGATCGCGGCGACCGCCGCGGCGGCCTGGCCGAGGGCGAGCGAGACGCCCTCGCCGGTCAGCGCGTCGACGTACCCCGCGGCGTCGCCGACGAGCAGCACCCGGCCGGCGACCCGGCGACGCGCGTCCTGGCGCAGCGGCCCGGCGCCGCGGACGTCGTTCGCGGGCGTCGTCGCCCCCAGCCGCTCGCGCAGCGCCGGGAACGCGGCCAGGTGGTCGTCGTAGGTGCGTCGGGACGACGACAGCACGGCGACGCCCACGAGGTCGTCCGCCACCGGCGTCACGTAGGCCTCGGCGTCCGGCGCCCAGTGCACCTCGACGTGCGAGGTCCAGGGTGCGAGGGCGTGGTGCTGCCGCAGTCCGTAGCGCGCCCGGCGCCGGTGGGTGACGTCGAGCCCGAGCGAGCGGCGCAGCGGGGAGTGCAGCCCGTCGGCCGCCACGAGGTAGCGGGCCCGGAGGCCGTCACCGTCGTGCTCGCCGTCGACCTCGGCCCGGACGCCGTCGGCGTCCTGCTCGACCGCGCGCACCCGGCCCGCGACGACCTCGACGCCGGCCCGGTCGACGGCGTCGCGCAGGCCCGCGTGCAGGACGGTACGACGCACGCCCCGGCCGGGCCCGGCCGCGAAGTCGGCGGCCGCCCACCGGCTGCCCGCGCGGTAGGCGATGCCGTGCAGCGGGTGCCCGGCAGGGTCGACCCCGAGGTCGGCCAGCGCGGCGAGCGCGCCGGGCATCAGGCCCTCCCCGCACGCCTTGTCGATCACGGCCGGGCGCGGCTCGACGACCCGCACCGTCAGCCCGGCCCGGACGGCGTGCAGCGCGGTCGCGAGCCCGGCCGGCCCTCCGCCGGCCACGACCAGGTCGACGTCCGGGGCGGGTCTCATGCCGCCAGCCCGGCGAGGGCCTGGTTCTCGACGCGGATCCGCACCCGGAGCAGCGCGGCGTTGAGCACGGTGAAGACGACCGCGGTCACCCACGCCCCGCCGACCAGCGGCAGCGCGACGCCCTCGACGACGACGGCGACGTAGTTGGGGTGCGAGAGCCAGCGGTAGGGCCCCGCGGCGACCGGGGCCAGTCCGGGGACGACGATGACGCGGGTGTTCCAGCGCGGCCCGAGGGTCGCGATGCACCACCAGCGCAGCGCCTGGCTCGCGACGACGAGGGCGAGCATCGACCACGCCAGCACCGACGGCGGCCCGGGCCGGAGCAGCCACACCTCGGCGAGGGCGCCGACGAGCAGCCCCGTGTGCAGCACGACCATCGCCGGGAAGTGCCCGAGCCCGGTCTCGACGCCGCCGCGGTCGAAGGACCACGCGGCGTTCCGCTTCGAGACGACGAGCTCGGCGAGCCGCTCGACGCCGACCAGCAGCACCAGGACGGTGAACCAGACCTCGCTGCTCATCGGGCTGCCTCCCCGGGGGCGCGCAGCAGCACCAGCTCGGAGCAGAAGCCGGGACCCATGGCGAGCATCAGCCCGTAGGACCCGGGGGCCGGCGGTCGGTCGCTGAGGGTGTCGGCCAGCACGTGCAGGACCGACGCCGACGACAGGTTCCCGATCTTGGCCAGCGAGTCCCACGTGACGCCGAGGGCGTGCCGCTCGACGCCGAGGGCGTCCTGCATCGCCTCGAGCACCTTCGGGCCGCCGGGGTGCGCGACGTACCAGCCGACGTCGGCGCGGGTCAGGCCGTGGTCGGTGAGGAACGCCTCGACGTCCTCGCCGACGTAGCGGCGCACGAGGTCGGGCACGGAGCTGTCGAGGACGATCTTGAGTCCGCCGGCGCCGACGTCCCAGCCCATCGTGCGCTCGGAGTCGGGGTAGAGCCGGCTGCGGCTGTCGAGCACCTCGGGCTGGACGCCGACCGCGGCGTCGACGAGGTCGCGCGCGCGGCGCGACCCGGCCGCGACGACGGCGGCGGCGCCGTCGCCGAAGAGACCGCTGGCGACCAGGTTCGGCACCGAGAGGTCGTCGCGCTGCAGGGTCAGCGAGCAGAGCTCGACCGACATCAGGACGGCGACGGCGTCGGGGTGCCCGACGAGGTAGTCGTGCAGCCGGGCGACACCCGCCGCTCCGGCGACGCAGCCGAGACCGACGAGCGGGACCCGCACCACGTCGGGGCGCAGCCCGATCTCGGCGGCGACCCGGGCCTCGAGCGACGGGACGGCCAGGCCGGTGACGGTGGCCGAGACGATGTAGTCGACGTCCTGGGGCGTGAGGCCGACCGCCTTGAGCGCGTCGACGACGGCGCGCGACCCGAGCGCCACGGCCGCCTCGATGAAGGCGTCGTTGGAGGCGCCGAAGTCGTCGAGCCCGGCGTAGGCCTCGAGCGGCAGCGCGGTGTGGCGGGTGTCGACGCACGCGTTGCGGTGGAACCGCTCGACCACCTTGCGGTCGACCTTCCCCGTCGTCATGCGATCGACGAAGGAGTCGGTGATCTCCTCCTGGCGGTAGCGGTGGTCGGGCAGGACGCCACGGACGCTCAGCACGCGCATGTCGGTTCTCCTCAGGGGACGGGGACGGGTCGGGGGGCGGGCAGGGCGCCGCGGGCCAGGCCGTGGGCCAGGCCGCGCAGGAGGGCGGGGGTGAGTCGGCCGCTCGCGAGGGCGAGCTCGACGAGGTCGTCGAAGACCCGCTGGTCGCGGCCGGCGGCGCGGAGCCCGGCGTCGAGCACCGGTCCGCCGCGGGTGAGCCGCGAGGCGAGCGCGGTGTGGCGCAGGTGCCGGGTCAGCAGCGGGCCGGTGACGCGACGGTAGCGGCGTCCGGCGGTGCTCGGACGGCCGAGGGCGATCGCCTCGGCGGCGGCCCGCCCGGCGGCGAGGCCGGTGGCGACGGCGTAGTAGATGCCCTCGCCGCTCAGCGGGTTCACGAGCCCCGCGGCGTCGCCGACGAGCAGCACCCGCCCGTCGGGCACCTGCCAGCGCGCGGTCGAGAGCGGCAGGTGGTGGCCGGTCCAGCCGGCGCCGCCCGCGGTGCTGCCGGGCAGCAGGGCCTCCAGCTGCTCGAGCAGGAAGCCGCGCGTCGGCGGCGGGCGGTCGGTGAGCAGCTCGCCGTACCCGACGTTGGCCAGGCCGTCGCCGCGGTCGAACGACCAGGCGTAGGCCGGCTGCCGCTCGGACCCGAAGACGATGACCTGGGCGCCCCGTCGTCCCGCCGGCGTCGGGGCGTAGCCGCGCAGCGCGAGGGCGGTCGGGCCCTTGGGCCGCCCGAGCGCGCGGCGGAGCACCGAGTGGGCGCCGTCGGCGCCGACCACGACCGCGGCGTGGTCGACGTCCTCGAGCGAGCGCACCCGCTGCCGCACCAGCCGGGCGCCCGCGGCCTGCGCCGCCGCGACCAGCCGGGCGTCGAGGACCGTCCGCGGGACGACCCAGGCCGGCCGGGCCATCGTGCGCTCGACGACCTGCGCGCGGCTCGACAGCCGGAGCCGGTCGACCGGCGTCCGGTCGTCGAGGAGGCCGGTGACGCCGACCTCGGCCAGCAGGTCGAGCACGTGCGGGGCGATCCCGTCGCCGCACGCCTTGTCGCGCGGGAAGTCGGCGCGGTCGAGGAGCGTGACGCGCAGCCGCGGCTCGACGCTCAGCGCGCCGAGGGCGGTCGCGGCACCGGCCGGGCCGGCCCCGACGATCGTCAGGTCGCTCGGGCTGCTCGTCGGGCCCCTCATCGGGCCACCAGTAGGACGACGTCGACGAGCGCGATCGCCATCGCCGCCTGGAACGGCAGCCGGCCGCGGCCGAGGACCGCAGCGGTCGCCAGTGCGGCGACGAGCGCCAGCACGGGCCAGGCCCACAGGGGCGGCTCGCCGCCCGGGCCGACGACGGCGAGCACGGAAGCCGTGGCGAGCAGGCCCGCCGCGAGCACCCGCGACGCCGTCGCCCCCAGCCGGTGCGGCAGCCCGCGGACGCCGGTGCGGACGTCGTCCGCCAGGTCCGGGAGCGCGTTCAGCAGGTGGGCACCGACCCCGAGCAGCGCGCCGGTGGCCAGCAGCCACCAGCCGGGCCAGCGCCCGCCCGCGAGCGAGACGACGGCGGGCAGGCTGCCGAAGGCGACGGCGTACGGGAACCACGACCAGGCGGTCGCCTTGAGGCCGAGGTTGTAGGCGTGACCCATCGCGACGACGAGACCGAGGTGCACCGCCGCGCTGCGCCCGCCCAGGGCGGCGGACAGCACGACGCAGACCGCCGCGGCGCCGACCAGGCAGCCGACGACGAGGCTGCGTGACAGCGCGCCGGTCGCGAGCGGCTTGTCGCGGCGCCCGACGTCGTGGTCGCGGCGCGCGTCGACGAGGTCGTTGCCCCAGCCGATGGTGAGCTGGCCGGCCAGCACGGCGGCGGTCACGAGGGCGAGGGTGGGCGGGGGGAGGTCCGCGGCGACGCCGAGCAGCGCTGCCACCACCGTCACCGCCAGCGCCGGGCCGCCGTGGGCGGCGGCGAGGAGGCTCGGGAGCGCGGGCGCGCGCGCCAGCGTCGGCCCAGCCGATCCGGTGCTCGTCACGTGAACCTCCCAGGCCACTTCCTACCGCCTCACCCCTCCGGCGGGGCACACCCGAACGTGAGGGTGCGAGGCTGGGCCGGTGACCACCTCCCCCACCACCACCGACGACCTCGTCGTGCTCCTCGACGAGTCCGGGGCGGCGATCGGCACCGCGCCACGAGCCACCGTGCACACCACGACCACCCCGCTGCACCTGGCGTTCTCGTGCCACCTCCGCGACGACGCCGGCCGGGTGCTCGTCACCCGTCGCGCGCTGACCAAGCGCACCTGGCCCGGGGTCTGGACGAACTCGTTCTGCGGGCACCCGCGACCCGGCGAGTCGTTCGAGGACGCCGTCCGCCGGCACGCCCGGCACGAGCTCGGCCTCGACGTGACCGACATCGAGCCGCTGCTGCCCGACTTCCGCTACCACGCCGTCGACGCCGCGGGCGTCGTCGAGAACGAGGTGTGCCCGGTCTTCAGCGCCCGCACCGCCTCGCCCGCGCCCTCACCGAACCCCGACGAGGTGATGGAGCACCGCTGGGTCGACGTGGCCGACGTCCTCGCCGTCGTCGGGCGGGCGCCGTGGGCGCTCAGCCCGTGGCTGGTCGAGCAGGAGCCGGCGCTGCGGCTGCTGGGCTGACTCAGCCGGCCAGGGCCGCCACGGCCGCCACGGCACCGACCACGGCGGCAGCGCACCGCCAGCGGTCGACGACGAGCAGCCAGGCCACCAGCGCCTCGTCGTGAGTCGTCAGCCGGCCGTGGATCGGCGCCGCCAGCGCCGCCGTGACCGCGAGGGCGGCACCGGCGCCGCCCAGCGCGAGCCAGCCGGCGACGTCCGGCCCGGACGCCACCAGGAACCCGCCGGTGACCAGCAGCCCGGCGTACACGACGGCCACGAGCGGCACGATCGCCCGGCTGTGCCGGTCGTGCGTCGCCCTCCAGCCCTCGGGACCCCGCGCCGCCAGCGCCGGGTAGGCCAGCGTGGTGACGGTGACCTGGAAGCCGGCGTGCAGCACGGAGGCGAGGGCGAACGCGACGACCGGGGTGTCCACGACGACGACCGTAGGGGGCCCTGAGCCACCCCTCCGGGTCAGCCGTCGAGGCGGCGCAACGACTCGACGAACGACGCGTCCGGGCCGGAGCCGCGGCGGAGGCCGGCGACGACGTCCGCGGGCAGGTCCTCGAGGCCGCGGATCTCCTGGCGTAGCCGCTCCATCGTGGTGTCGAGGCCGGCGGCGTTGTCGGCCGCCTCGCGCAGTCCGGCGAGCAGGTCGGCGGGCACCTCGCTGTCGTACTTGTAGTAGATCTTGTGCTCGAGGCTGGCCCAGAAGTCCATCGCGATGGTGCGGAACTGCACCTCCACCGGCACCGGCACCGGGCCCTCGGACAGGAAGACCGGCACCCGCACGATCGCGTGCAGGCTGCGGTAGCCGTTGGCCTTGGGCTGCGAGATGTAGTCGCGGACCTCGATCACCTCCACGTCGACCTGCCGGGCGAGGAGCTCGAAGACGCGGACGACGTCCGAGACGAACGAGCAGACCACGCGCACGCCGGCGACGTCGCAGACCGTCGCCCGGATCTCCTCCCAGGAGGCCGACCCGTCGACGGCGATGCCCTTGCGCACCATCTTCTCGCGCAGGCTCTCCGGGCTCTTGATCCGGGACCGGACGTGCTCGATGGGGTTCTCGTCGTGCAGGTGGGCGAACTCGTCGCGCAGGATCGAGAGCTTGGTGACGACCTCGTCCATGCCGAACTTGTGCTCGAGCAGGAAGCGGCGCAGGTCCGACACGAAGCCGAAGTCCGGCGCGGGTTCGACGGTCACGGCCCCCACCCTAGGTGTCGGCGCTGAAGCCGGGCTGAGGACCGGCCCGGGCACGGCCGCCACGAAGCGCCACCGCCGAGCCTTCTCCACAGATGCTCGAACACGGTAGCGAATAGATGCAGTGCGAGGTAGAATTGGCTCGTGCCCGCAACCACCGCAGCCCAGACCGCCGACCCGGCGCTGGCCACGGTGCGCGCCCGCCAGAGCACCGCACGCCAGGCCGAGGTCGCGACCCTGGTCGCGGTCCTCGACTGGGCCCTCGAGCACACCACCGACGACGACCCGGAAGCCGTGACCTTCGGTGAACGCCCGCTCCCGCTCGGTGGTGCCGGGTGCCCGGTCATCGAGGAGTTCGCCGCCTACGACCTCGCCGCCGCGATGGGCATGAGCACCGACGCCGGCCTGGGCTACCTCGGCCGCGCCCTGGAGCTGCGCTACCGACTTCCCCGACTCTGGGCAGCAGTCCTCGACGGCCGGCTCCCCGTGTGGAAGGCCGGCCGGATCGCCGAGGCCACCATGCGGTTGCCGGTCGAGGGCGCTGCCCACGTCGACGCCCGCCTCGCCCAAGCCGTGCGCACCATCACCTTCGCCCAGCTCGACCGCCTCATCGACGAAGCCCTCGCCCGCTACGCACCCCAGGACCTCGACCCCGCCGGCGACGAGCGACACGCCTGGATCGACCTCACCCAGCCGACCCTGGAAGGTCACGTCCGCCTCGAGGGACTCCTCTCCGTCCCCGACGCCCTCGACCTCGAGGACGCCCTTCGCACCGGAGCCGCCAGGCTCGCCGACGCCGGCTGCCAAGCGCCCCTCGACGTCCGACGCTCCCTCGCCCTCGGCGACCTCGCCCGCGGCGACCAACCCCTCGACCTCACCGCTCAGACCAGCCGGGCGCTGGTGGTCCACCTGCACCAGGACTCACCCGACCTCGCCCGCTGCGAGACCACCCGCACCCCGGTCACCATCGAGACCATCCAGGGCTGGTGCACCGCTTCCACCAAGGTCACCGTCAAACCCGTCATCGACCTCCACGGCCACGTCCACGTCGAGGCCTACGAAGCACCCGACCGCCTCCGCGAACACATCGAGCTGCGCGACCTCACCTGCGTCTTCCCCCACTGCCGCCGACCCGCCACCCGCTGCGACCTCGACCACATCACCCCCCACGACCTCGGCGGCCCCACCTCCAGCGACAACCTCGCACCCCTGTGCCGCAGGCACCACCGCGCCAAGACCCACGGACGATGGCGCTACCAGATGACCGAACCCGGCACGTTCGAGTGGACCGCACCCTCCGGCCTCACCCACCGCCGCGACCACCACGGCACCACCCCACTCCACCCACCACCAGCCGAACCACCAGCCGAACCACCAGCCGAGCCGGCCGAACCCTGACCACCCCGCCCCCACACCCCGCCCCCAGCGGGGCCACCGGCCGCGCCCGAACGCCGTCCGGGGGCTAGGGCGTGACGGCGATCCCGTGCAACAGGACCGGGCGCCCGTCCGAGACGACCCGGAGCTCCAGCCGTTCCGACCCGGTTCGGAGACCGGCTCGGGGAGCCTAGGTCCACCCAGGGTCAGAGCGTGAACGCTTCGCGGAACCTCTCGAGCGCGAGGTCGCTGCCGGCGGTGCCCTCGGTCGAGGCGAAGGCCTCCATCGCGACGACGCCGTCGTAGCCGGCGTCGGCGAGGGCGCGGGCGACGACGGGCCAGCGGACCTCGCCGGTGCCCGGTTCACAGCGGCCGGGGACGTCGGCGACCTGCACCTCGCCGAGGTACGGCGCGGCCCGGCGCACCAGCTCGACGAGGTTCCCCTCGCCGATCTGGGCGTGGTAGAGGTCCAGGTTCATCCTGAGGTGGTCGCTGCCGACGGCGCGCACGAGGGCGAGGGTGTCGGCGGCCCTCGCGAACGGCGTCCCGGGGTGGTCGACCTCGGTGTTGAGGTTCTCGAGCACGAACGTGACGTCGTGCTCCGCGCCGAGGGCGGCGACCCGCTCGAGGGTGCGGACGGCGGCCAGCCACATCTCACCGCTCACGTGCTCGACCGGGCGGACCGGCAGCCCGCCCGGCCCGAGACCGGTGCCGTGCAGGTTCAGCGACGGGCAGGCGATCGCCCGGGCGAACGGCAGCGACGCCTCCGCCGTGCGGAGCAGCTCGTCGGCGCCGTCCGGGGTGGTGAGGTCGCCACGGAGGTAACCAGTCATCGACGTGAACCGGGCGCCGCTGGCGGCGAGCGCGTCGGCGTCGTGGACGCTCCAGTCCCAGATCTCGACGGCGAAGCCCTGCTCGTGGATCCGCCGGACCCGCTCGGCCACGGGCAGGTCGGTGAAGACCATCTCGGAGCAGACGGCGAGGGTGAAGGTCATCTCAGGCTCCCGACCCGGGCTGGGCGACCGCGGCGCGGCCACCGGAGGTCATCGAGTCGATCGCCGCCCAGGCGATCGCGAACGCCGCCCACGCGTCGTCGCCGCCGACCGACGGCGTCCGCCCCTCGGCGACGGCGTGCGCGAGCTCGGCGAACTCCGCGGCGTAGGCGTCGGCGAGGAGCTCGGTGTCGCTGTGCGACGTGGCGGCCAGCCGGCCCGCGCCGTCGTGCACCCGCAGCGACGAGCGGGCGCCGTCCCCCATCGTGACCATGCCCTCCGAACCGAGCACCTCCCCGCGGACGTCGTAGCCGTAGACCGCCGCGAAGCTCGCCTCGGCCGTGCCGATCGCCCCGTTGTCGTAGCGGACGACGACCGTCGCGTGGTCGAGCAGCGTCGGGTGGCCGGGCGCCGTCAGCGAGCCCGCGGTGGCGACCACGTCGACGGCTCGAGCGCCGGGGTTGAGCCAGTTCAGCGTGTCGAAGTCGTGGATCAGGGTCTGGGTGAAGATCGTCCACTCCGGGACGGCGTCCGGGTCGGCCGGTCCGCGCCCCGGGTCGCGGGTCAGCGACCGCAGCTGCCGCACCTCCCCGAGGCGCCCGTCGGCCACCAGCGCCCGTGCCTCGACGAACTCGCGGGCGAAGCGGCGGTTGAACCCCACCTGGAACGCCACGCCGGCCGCTGCGGTCGCCCGGCGGGCGCCGTCGATCTCGGCGAGCGTCATGCCGGCGGGCTTCTCGCTGAAGACGTGCTTGCCGGCCGCGGCCGCGGCGACGATCAGCTCCGCGTGCGCCACCGAGGACGCCGCCACGACGACCGCGTCGACGTCGGGGGCGCCGAGCACGGCCTCGACCGACGTCTCACCGCGGGCGCCGAGCGGCCCCGCGACGGCGTCGGCGGCACCGGGTCGAGGGTCGGCGACAGCGACGAGGTCGGCCTCGGGCACCCGCCGGGCGATGGTCCCGGCGTGGGCGGCGCCGATCCGGCCGGCACCGATCAGACCGATGCGGAGGGGGGAGGAGGGCATGGCGGGTCCTTCCCAGGACGGGGGTGCGGGCAGGGCGGGCAGGGCGGGGCAGGAGCGAGCGGGAGGTCAGGCGTAGAGCGCCGGGCGCTCGCCCGGGACGACGTCCTCGCGGGCGCCGGAGCCGAGCGAGGCGACGCCGGCCGCGGCGGCGACGTTGGCGACGTAGCCGTCCCACGCCGAGGGTGCCGACGACGGCACGCCACCCGAGGCGGCCGCCACGACCCACGCGCCGAGCTCGTGGCGGTAGGCCTCGGTGAAGTGGGCGACGAAGTCGTCGCGCACCTCGACGCCGTCCACGCCGGCCGAGCGCAGCCGGACCGGCGTCGACGGCTCGAGGGAGGCGGAGCCCGCGGTGCCGACGACCTCGCATCGGACGTCGTAGCCGTAGGCGGCGTTGACGAAGACCTCGACGGTCGCCATCACCCCGCCCCGGGTCCACAGGGTCGCGAGCTGGGGGTCGCGGAAGCCGCTGGTGATCGGCGACTCGACCCGGATCGCGACCAGCGGGTCGTCGAGCAGCCACGGGATCGTGTCGAGCTCGTGGACCATCGAGCCGGTGACCAGCCCGGCGTCGTCGGTGCTGGTGGAGCTCGAGGCGTTGCGGTGCACGGCGTGCACGACCCGCACCCGGCCGACGCTGCCGCCGGCGACGGCGTCACGGAGCGCGACGAAGCCGGGGTCGAACCGGCGCATGAAGCCGAGCTGCACGAGGCGCCGTCCGAGGGCGACCTCGGCGTCGACGACGGTGCGCGCCTCGGCCGCCGTGAGGGCCAGCGGCTTCTCGCACAGGGTCGGCTTGCCGGCCTCGAGGCACCGGACGGCGAGCTCGGCGTGGGTGCGATCGGGGGAGGCGATGACGACCGCGTCGACGTCGGCCGAGGCGATCAGGTCCTCCGCGGACGACGCCGCGCGACCCCCCGGGCCGGCCACGGCCGTCGCGCGCCCGGTGTCGGTGTCGAACACCTCGGTGACGACGGCGCCCGGGACGGCGCTCGTCAGGGTGCGGACGTGGGAGGCGCCCATGGCGCCGGCGCCGATGACGCCGACCCGCAACGAGGCGGTGGACGCGCTCACAGGCTCACCCACCGTCGCTCGTCGGCCGACTCGATCATCGCCTCGACGATCTCGGCCGCCACCAGGGCGTCGTGGATCGTCGCACCCACCGGCGTGCCGGTGACGATCGACTCCAGCAGGCGGTGCGCCTCGATGACCTTGAGGTCGTCGTAGCTCATCGCGATGCCGGCGCCGGGCTGGAACGCACCCAGCTCGCCGTGCGCCGGCGTCATGAGCTCGGTGGCCCAGGCGCCGTCCTGGTAGTCCTGGTCGAGGCAGACCCGCAGCTCGCCCATCCGCCGGAAGTCCCACGCGACGGCACCGGTCGTGCCGTGCACCTCGATGCCGTAGGTGCACTGCTCCCCGACCGCGACCCGGCTCGACTCGAGCACCCCGCGCGAGCCGTCGGCGAAACGGAGCAGGGCGCTGACGTAGTCCTCGTTCTCGACGTCACCCATCGTGCCGCTGCCCCGCTCGAAGTGCCGGGCGCCGGCGACGGCCTCGGGCCGCTGCGGGATGAACGTCGCCCGGTCGACCACGAGCTCGGCCGGCTCGCCGACCACGTGGCGACCGAGGTCGACCGCGTGGCTGACGAGGTCGCCGAGGACGCCGCTGCCCGCGTGCTCGTTCACGAAGCGCCACGACAGCGCCCCGTCGGGGTGCGCGGCGTAGTCGGCGAGGAAGCGGATGCTGGTGTGCTCGACGGTGCCGATCCGGCCGTCCGCGACCAGTGCCCTGGCGCGCTCGACGGCCGGGGCGTTGCGGTAGTTGAACCCGGCGGCCGACTGCACCCCGGCGGCGGCGACGGCGTCCGCGATCTCACGGGTCTCCGCGGCGTTGCGCCCGGCGGGCTTCTCGATCCACAGGTGCTTGCCGCTCGCGGCCACCGCGACGCCGACGTCGCGGTGGATGAAGTTGGGGCCGGTGACGCAGACGAGGTCGAGGTCGTCGCGGGCGACCAGCTCGCGCCAGTCGTCGGTGCGCTCCTCGAAGCCGTACGCCGCCACCGCGGCGGCGGTCCGCTCGTCGGTCGCGGTGTCGGCGACCGCGACCAGCCGCGGCCGGAGGCCGAGGTCCGGGTAGTGGTGGGCGAGCCGGGTCAGGCTGCGGGCGTGGACCTGCCCCATCCAGCCCAGCCCGACGACGCCGACGCGGAGCTCGCGGGAGCTCACGGATCCACCTGCATCTCCGCGGCGATGTCGGCGCCGGCCTCGGACCGCTCGAGCTCGTGCACCAGCGACGCCAGCTCGGCACCGCCGGCCATCATCGAGACGAGGTCGTCGAGGGCCAGCTCGGCCTTCGGGAAGTCGCCCATGCTCTTGCCGCGCCGCAGGATCAGGAACCGGTCGCCCACCGGGTAGGCGTGGTGCGGGTTGTGGGTGATGAAGACGACGCCGAGCCCGCGGTCCCGCGCGGCGGCGATGTACTTCAGGACGACGCCCGACTGCTTGACGCCGAGCGCGGCGGTCGGCTCGTCGAGGATGAGCACCTTGGCGCCGAAGTAGACGGCGCGGGCGATGGCGACGCACTGGCGCTCGCCGCCCGAGAGCGTGCCGATCGGCTGGTCGACGTCGCGGAGGTCGATGCCCATCGCGGCGAGCTCGGCCTTGGCGATCCTCTTCATCGTGGGGATGTCGAGGCGCCTGATCGGGCCGAGGCCCTTGGTCAGCTCGCTGCCGAGGAAGAAGTTGCGCCACACCGGCATCAGCGAGACGACCGCCAGGTCCTGGTAGACGGTCGCGATGCCGAGGTCGAGCGCCTCGCGCGGGCTGGAGAGCTCCTTCTCCTCGCCGCTGACGACCATGGTGCCGTCGCTGTGGGAGTGCGCTCCGGCCAGGATCTTGATGAAGGTCGACTTGCCGGCGCCGTTGTCGCCGAGCACGCAGGTGACCTCGCCGGCCCGGACGACGGTCGAGACGTCGCTGAGCGCGATGATGTTGCCGTAGCGCTTGCCGATGGCCCGCACCTCGACGAGGGCCTCGCCCTGGCGGCTGCCGCGGCCGTCGCGCCTCTCACCGCCGTCGCCGGCCGCGGGAGCGGCCGCGTCGACCTTGGCCAGGTCGGGCTTCTCGGACACGTCGTTCCCCTTCCCCGTCAGCGGGGGTGTGCGGTCGGTCATCGGCTCGTCTCCGCCCGCTTGCGCACCCACTCGTTGAGGAGCACGGCGCCGAGGAGCATGACCCCGAGGAAGGCCTTGAGCCAGTTGTTGTCCCAGCCGGCGTAGACGATCCCCTGGTTCACCATGCCGTAGATGAGGGCGCCGAGCGCGGCCCCGATGGCCGAGCCGTAGCCGCCGGTCATCAGGCAGCCCCCGACGACGGCACAGATGATGTAGATGAACTCCTGGCCGACGCCGGTGTTGCTCTGCACCGTCGAGGTGCGGAACAGCAGCAGCATGCCGACCAGCCAGCCCGCGCCGGCGGTGGTCATGAACAGCCCGACCTTGGTGCGGAAGACCGGGACGCCGACCTGGCGGGCCGCGGTGACGGCGCCGCCGACGGCGAAGATCCAGTTGCCGGCCCGGGTGCGGAGCAGCACCCAGGTCGCCACCGCGGTGACGCCGAGCCACCAGAACACCGAGACGTAGATCCCGCCGCCGTCGATGGTCAGCGGCGTCGAGCCGAAGACGGTCTTGGCCTGGTCGTAGTAGGGCACCTTCGACATGCCCTGGATGGCGACCTGCCCGATCAGCGCCTTGGTGCCGGCCAGGTCGATGCCCTGCAGCACGAAGAACGTGCCGAGGGTGACGATGAAGCTGGGCAGCCCCGTCTTCATCACCAGGACCCCGTTCACCGCCCCGATGAGCAGCGCCAGCGCGAGCGAGATCAGGATCGCGGCGAAGATGTTGACGCCGTACTCGCGGGTCAGGACGCCGACGACCAGCCCGGTGAAGCCGGTGATGGCGCCGGCCGACAGGTCGAACTCCCCGCCGATCATCAGCAGGGCGACGGCGACGGCCATGATGCCGACCGTCGAGGCCTGCTGCAGCCAGGTGCTGGCTCCCCTGCCGGTGGCGAACACGTCGGTGGTGAGTGCGAAGAAGACGAAGATGACGATGGCGGCGCTGAGGGCGCCGACCTCTGGTCGCTTCATCACGCGCGTCAGGGTCGAGGTGCGCGCGACGCGCTCGTCGACCGCGATGGCTGTGGCCATGACTACTCCCAGGTTCGGACGTGCTCGGTGTGGCGGGGATGCCGTGCTGCGACAGACCTCGACGAGGCCGTGGTGGAGGGGTCAGCGAGTGCCGTTGGCGGCGAACTCGGCGACCTCGGCGGCGTTCTCCTTGGTGACGAAGGCCGGGCCGGAGTTGATCGGCTGGCCGCCGCCCACGTCGTTGCCGTTGATCGACTTGAGGTAGAGCGTCGTGACGCCGAGGAAGCCCTGGACGTAGGGCTGCTGGTCGACGGCGAAGAGGATCGAACCGTCCTCGACACCGGCGACGACGTCCTCGTTGAGGTCGAACGTCGCGACCTGGGCCTCGGAGCCGGACTCGTCGACCGCGCCGACCGCGTCGATGGCGTACTGGCCGCCGAGGGTGAGGACGCCGTCGATGTCGGGGTCGGCCTGGAGCTTGGAGGTGATGCTGGCCTGCACCGCGCTGTCGTCGGTGCCGTCGACCTGGAGGTTCTCCATGTCGCCGTCGAAGCTCTCCGCAGCGGCGGCGCACCGCTCCTCGAGCCCGACGTTGCCGGCCTCCTGGATCACGCAGATCGCCTTGGTCAGGCCGTTCTCGTTCAGCTGCTCGCCCACGGCCTCGCCGGCGATCGTCTCGCTCTGGCCGATGTGGGTGATCGCGCCGAACTCGGCGAACCGGTCGACCCCGGAGTTGATGGTGACGACCGGGATGCCGGCGGCGACCGCGTCCTTGATGCTGGTCTCGAGGCCGTCGGGGTTGGCCATCGAGACGACGATCCCGTCGACCTCGTCCGCGACGGCGCCGTCGATCAGCTGGGCCTGCTTGGCCGGGTCGGGGTCCGAGGAGTAGCTGACCGTGACGCCGTAGTCGGTGCCGGCCTTCTCGGCACCGGACTTCACCCGGTCCCAGAACGCGTCGCCGGAGGAGCTGTGGGTGATGACCGCGTAGGTGAGCTCGTTGGGGGCGACCTCGTCCTGCTTCTCCTCGTCGCCCGTGCCGCTGCACGCGGCCAGGGTCGTGGCGACCAGCGCGAGCGCGGCCACCGTGGTGAGCTTCTTCATGTGGTGCTTCCTTCTCCTCGGTCCCGGCGTCACTGTGCCGTCGGGAAGTTGAGCTGGGCGAGCGACTCCTCGCTCACGTGGGGCCACCGCGTGGTGACCACCTTGGCCTGCGTGTAGAACCGGACCCCCTCGGGGCCGTGCATGTGGTGGTCGCCGAACATCGAGTCCTTCCACCCACCGAAGGAATGAAAGGCCATCGGGACCGGGACCGGCACATTCACCCCGATCATGCCGACCTTGACGCGTCTCTGGAAGGAGCGACCCACCTCACCGGACGACGTGAACACGGCGGTGCCGTTGCCGAAGGGGTTGGCGTTGACCAGCGCGATCGCCTCGTCGAGGGTCGCCACGCGCAGGACGGTGAGCAGCGGGCCGAAGATCTCCTCGGTGTAGACCGACATCGCGGTGGTGGCGTGGTCGACCAGGGTGGGGCCGACGAAGAAGCCGCCCTCGTGACCCTCGACCACCAGGTCGCGACCGTCGACGACGACCTTCGCGCCGGCGTCCTCGGCCTGGCCCACGAAGTCGACGACCCGGTCGCGGGAGGCGCGGGTGATGACCGGGCCCATGTCGACGCCGGCCCGGCTGCCCGGTCCGACCGTGAGGTCGACGGTGCGCTCGCGGATCTTGTCGACGAGGGTGTCGGCGGCCGGGCCGACCGCGACGACGGCGGAGATCGCCATGCAGCGCTGCCCGGCCGAGCCGTAGCCGGCCGCGACGACGTGGTCGGCGGCGAAGTCGAGGTCGGCGTCCGGCATCACGACGGCGTGGTTCTTCGCGCCGCCGAGCGCCTGCACGCGCTTGCCGGTGCGGCTGGCGCCCTCATGGACGTGGCGCGCGATCGGCGTGGAGCCGACGAACGAGACCGCGTCGACGTCCGGGTGCTCGAGCAGCGCGTCGACCGCGACCTTGTCGCCGTGCACCACGTTGAAGACGCCGTCGGGCAGGCCGGCCCGCTGGTAGAGCCGGGCGACGAGGTCGGAGGCGCCGGGCACCCGCTCGGACGGCTTGAGCACGAAGGTGTTGCCGCACGCGATCGCGATCGGGTGCATCCACAGCGGCACCATGATCGGGAAGTTGAACGGCGTGATGCCGGCGACGACGCCGAGCGGCTGCCGGAACGAGTGGGAGTCGACGCCGGCCGAGACTTGGTCGTTGAAGTCGCCCTTGAGCAGCTGCGGGATGCCGCACGCGAACTCGACGACCTCGCGGCCGCGGACCACCTCGCCGCGGGCGTCGTCGAGGGTCTTGCCGTGCTCGGCCGAGATCACCGCGGCCAGCTCGTCCTCGTGCTGCACCAGCAGCTCGCGGAAGGTGAACATGACGCGGGAGCGGGCGGTCACCGACGTCTCGGCCCAGGTGACCGCGGCGGAGCGGGCCGCGGCCACGGCGGCGTCGACGTCGGCGACGCCGGCCAGGCGGACCCGGCTGCGGACCCGCCCGGTGGCCGGGTCGAAGACGTCGCCGAGGCGCTCCTGCCCGGTGCCGGCGGTGGGCGTGCCGTCGATCCAGTGGTCGTGGACGGGGAGGTCGCTCATGCGGGGTCCTTCGGCTGGTGCGCCCGGTCGGGCTCGACGGCGGGTGCCGGGGCAGGGGTCAGGTGGTGGCGCTGGTCGCCCTTGTGCTTCTCGTAGGCCGCACGCGCCTCCTGCGTGGAGGCGAGCTCGGAGACCTCGGCGACCGGCACGTCCCACCACGCGGGGCTGTCGGGCGCGGGCACGAGCGGGTCGGTCTCGACGTGGATGACGGTGGTGCGGGTCGACGCCCTGGCGGCCAGGACGGCGTCGCGCAGCTCGTCGAGCGTCCCGGCGCGCAGCACGTCGGCGCCGAGGCTGGCGGCGTTCGCGGCCAGGTCGACCGGCAGCAGGTCGCCGTCGAGCCCGGACGCCGTCCGCCGGCGGTAGCGGGTGCCGTAGCGCTGGGAGCCGAGCGACTCCGACAGCGCTCCGATGGAGGCGAAGCCGTGGTTCTGCACCAGGACGACGATGAGCTTGACGCCCTCGGCGACGGCGGTGACCAGCTCGGTGCTCATCATCAGCCAGGAGCCGTCGCCGACCATGACGACGACGTCGCGGTCGCGGGCCAGGCCCGCCTCGACCTCGTCGAGCGCGGCCATCTTGATGCCGAGCCCGCCGGCCACCTCGTAGCCCATGCAGGAGAAGCCGTACTCGACGTGGTAGCCCTTGCGGTCGCGGGTGCGCCACAGCTTGTGGAGGTCGCCGGGCATCGAGCCGGCCGCGCAGACGACGACGTCGCGCGGGTCGGTGGTCTCGTTGACGACGCCGATCACCTGCGACTGGACGAGTCGCCCGTCGTGGGGCCGGTCACCCGTGGCGGTGGTCGCGGGGCCGGCGTACGCCGTCTCGACGATCCGGTCCCACTCCTGCGCGAGCGCGGTGGCGCGGGCGGTGTGCTCGGGCGGCGCCGTCCAGCCGTCGGGGCCGGCCAGGGCGGCGGTCAGCGCGACGACGGCCTCGCGGGCGTCGGCGACGACGGTCGTGGCCGAGAGCTTGTGGGCGTCGAAGGCCGAGACGTTGACGTTGACGAACCGCGCGCCCTCGGCGAAGACCGTGCGGGAGGCGGTGGTGAAGTCGCTGTAGCGGGTGCCGATCCCGATGACGACGTCCGCGTCGTTCGCCAGCGCGTCGGCGGCCGTGGTGCCCGTGGCCCCGATCGCGCCGACCGCCTGCGGGTGGTCGTGGGGCAGCGACCCCTTCCCGGCCTGGGTCTCGGCGACGGGGATGCCGGTCGCCTCGGCGAAGGCGCGCAGGGCGGCGTCCGCGCCGCTGTAGAGCACGCCGCCGCCGGCGACGACGAGCGGGCGACGGGCGCCGCGGATCACCTCCAGGGCACGGTGGAGGGCGGCCGGCTCGGGCACCGGGCGCGCGAGGTGCCAGGTGCGCTCGGCGAAGAGCTCGTCGGGCCAGTCGTGCGCCTCGGCCTGCACGTCCTGCGGCAGCGCGATCGTGACGGCGCCGGTCAGGGCCGGGTCGACGAGCACGCGGGTGGCGTTGAGCAGCGCCGAGGCGAGCTGCTCGGGGCGGTCGACGCGGTCGAAGTACGCCGAGACCGGCCGGAACGCCTCGTTGACCGACACGTCGCCGGCGGTCGGCGACTCGAGCTCCTGCAGCACCGGCTGGGCGACGCGGGTGGCGAAGGTGTCACCGGGCAGCAGCAGCACGGGCAGCCGGTTGATCGTGGCGAGCGCGGCCCCGGTGAGCATGTTGGTGGCGCCGGGGCCGACGGAGGCGGTGACGGCCATCGCCGCCGTGCGGTCGCGGTGCCGGGCGTAGCCGACGGCGGCGTGCACCATCGCCTGCTCGTTGCGGCCCTGCAGGTAGCGCAGCCGGCCGCCGGCGACCTCGTGCTGGAGCAGCGCCTGGCCGACGCCGGCGACGTTCCCGTGGCCGAAGATGCCCCAGCAGCCGGTGAAGAACGGCGTCCGGACGCCGTCGCGCTCGACGCGCTGCGCCTCCAGGAAGCGCACGAGGGCCTGGGCCACGGTGAGCCGGGTGGTCATCGCGCCTCCTCCCCGAAGGGGAGCCGGGGGTCGATCTCCTCGCCGGCCCACGCGTCGCGGACCCAGGTGTGGGCGGGGTCGTCGCAGATCCGCCAGGCCCGCTCGGCGCCGGGACCGGCCATCACGTTGAGGTAGTAGAGGTCGTAGCCGGGGGCGGCGACCGAGGGACCGTGCCAGCCGTGCGGCACCAGCACGGTGTCGCCGGTGCGTACCTCGGCGGTGACGTCGATGTCGGCGTCCGCGTGGCCGTAGACCCGCTGGAAGCCGATGCCGGGGCCGGCGGCGGCGGGTCCGTCCGCGACCTCGAAGTAGTAGATCTCCTCCAGCAGGGTCTCCCCACCCCGGTCCTCGACGGGGCGCTCCTCGTCGTGCTTGTGCGGCGGCCACGACGACCAGTTGCCGCCGGGCGTGAGTACCTCGCAGGCGATGACCCGGTCGGCGTCGAGGACGCCGGGCACCCCGAAGTTGTGCACCTGGCGGCTGGCCCGTCCGGCGCCGCGCAGCTCGACCGGGACGTCGGCGGCGGGCAGGTGGACCGGCGCGAGGCGCCGTTCGCAGCGGGCGGCGCAGAGCGCGAACCGGCCGCCCGCGGCGCTGGCGACGGTGACCTCGCCGTCGCGGGGCGCGTAGACGACGTCGCTCGGGCCGGCGAAGACCGAGGCCCGGCCCACGAGCTCGAACCTCGCGCCGTCGACCGTGACGGTCGCCGACCCGGCCAGCGCCAGGACGACGACCTCGCTGTCGCCGGTGGCGAAGGTGTGCTCGGCGCCGGGGTCGAGGGCGAGGACCCGGAGCCCGCTGTGGCCCCACCCGGCCCGCTCGGGGTCGATGTCGAGGACCCACGGCCCGCGGGCGGACTCACCGTCGCGGACCACGAGGCCGAGGTCGGGTGCGGGGCTGCTCACATCATCTCCACGGTGGCGTCGACGGCGGCCTCGACGTCGCCGCCGGGCGGGAAGAGCAGCGACCGGCCGACGACCATGCCGCGCACGACCGGGTTGGCCAGCGCCTTGCGCCAGGTGGCGAGCTGGGCGTCCTGGTCGGCCGCGACCTCGCCGCCGAGCAGCAGCACCGGCAGGGTGGTGGCGGCGAGCACCGGCTCCATGTCGTCGATCACCGGCAGCTTGAGCCAGGTGTGGGCCGAGGTCGCCGCCAGCCCCGCGGCCACGGTGGCGGAGCGGACGACGGCCTCGGCGGTGAGCAGGTTGCGCACCCGGCCGCCCGGCCCGGCCGGGTCGCGGTAGGAGAGGAAGGGCTCGACCATGGCCATCAGGCCGCGCTCGGCGAGCTGACCGACCGCGTGCGCGCAGGCCTCCAGCGTGCGGACCGTCGCGTGGTCCTCCGGGTCGATGCGCATCAGCATCTTGCCGCCCTGGTAGCCGGCCGCGGCGATCCCCGCGGCGTCGTGGCCGGTGAACCGGTCGTCGATCTCGAACGCGCTGCCGGCCAGGCCGCCGCGGTTCATCGAGCCGACCACGACCTTGCCGTCGAGGGCGCCGAGCAGCAGCAGGTCCTCGAGGACGTCGGCGGTGCCGAGGACGCCGTCGACGCCGGGCCGGGCGAGCGCGCGGACCATCCGGTCGAGCAGCTCGAGCCGGTTCCCCATGGCGAGCGGGTCGTCGCCGGCGCGCAGCGCGCCGCGGGCCGGGTGGTCGGCGGCGATCAGCATCAGCCGGCCGGTGGAGCCGACGAGACCGGTCGGCTGCTGCCGGGCGGCCGCGAGACCGGCGATCCGTCCGGGGTCGCCGACGCGCGTCTCGACGATCCGGCGGACGTCGTCGGGGGTGACGCGCGTGGGGGCAGTCATGAGAGGTACTCCGTGAGCTCGGTGAGGGTGGGCATCGCGTCGGCGCAGGAGAGCTGCCCGGCGACGTAGGAGCCGGCACCGTTCGCGAGGGTGAGGGTGTCACGGAGGTCGAGCCCCGCGAGCAGGCCGTGCACGAGGGCGCCGCCGAAGGCGTCGCCCGCGCCGAGCCCGTTGACGACGTCGACCGGGACGGGCGGGACGACGACCTGCTCGATCCGGCCGTCGGGGTGCCGGCGGCTGCCGAGCACGCCGTCGGGTCCCTGCTTGACGACGGCGAGGTCGACGCCGGCGGCGTGCAGGGCGGCGGCGGCGGCCTGCGGCTCGGTCTCGCCGACCGCCACCCGGCACTCCTCGCGGTTGCCGACCGCGACCGTGGCGTGCGGCAGCGCCTCGCCGATGGCGGCGGTGGCCTCGGCCTCGGAGTCCCAGAACATCGGGCGGTAGTCGAGGTCGAGCACGGTGGTGCCGCCCCGCCCGCTCGTCGAGCGGGCCGACCGGGCGGCGAGGGCGGCCAGGTGCGCGGCCCGGCTGGGCTGGCGGGACAGGCCGGTGACCGTCGTCCAGAAGACGTCGGCCGCGGCGATCGCGTCGAGGTCGAGCTCCTCGGCGTGGATCTCGAGGTCGGGGGCGGTGGGGAACCGGTAGAAGTAGAGCGGGAAGTCGTCGGGCGGGAAGATCTCGCAGAAGACGACCGGGGTGGGCAGGTGGTCGACCGCGGTGACCCAGCGGTCGTCGACGCCGAAGCCGCGGAGCGCGCGGTGCACGAACCGGCCGAACGGGTCGTCGCCGGTGCGGGTGATCGTGGCGGCGCGGTGACCGAGGCGGGAGGCCGCGACGGCGACGTTCGTCGAGCTGCCGCCGAGGTACTTGCCGAACGACGTGACGTCCTCGAGCGGGACGCCGACCTGGAGCGGGTAGATGTCGACGCCGACGCGGCCCATCGTCACCAGCTCGAAGGGGGTGTCGGCGGGGTCGGGGTGGCTCACGCGCGCGCCGCCCGCTCGAGCGCGGCCTCGACGTAGGACAGGCAGCGCCGCACGTCGGCGACCGGCCCCTCGCCCTCGGGCTCACCGCTCAGCATCAGGTCCTGCTCGAGCACGTACCAGCCCTGGTAGCCGACGCCCTCGAGCGCCTCGACCATGGCGAGCACGTCGACCGAGCCCTCGCCGAGCACCGTCCACAGACCCTCACGGACCGCGTCGGAGAAGGAGATCTCACCGGCCAGCACGCGGGCGGCCTGCGCGGCGTCGACGTCCTTGAGGTGCACGTGGCCGACGCGCGCGGTGTGCGCCAGGGTGATCGCGACAGGGTCGGCGCCGGCGGCGACGAGGTGGCCGGTGTCGACGCAGAGCCCGATGTGCGAGCCCTCGAGGACCCGCTGCACGTCGTCGGCCCCCTCGACCATCGTGCCCATGTGGGGGTGGACGACGGCGACGACGCCGCGCTCGCGGGCGTGGTCGGCGAGCCGGTCGAGGTTGGTGAGCAGGGTCTTCCACTGCACGTCGTCGAGGACCGGGCGGGCATCGTACCCGTCCTGGCCGGTGGTCGCGGCCAGCACCACGGTCGCGCCGCCGGCGGCGAGGCAGCCGTCGATGAAGGCGTCGACCTCGGGCAGCGGGTCGTGGCCGGCGTCGTGGAGCAGGACCGGCACGAACCCGCCGACCGCCTGCAGCCCGAAGCCCGAGAGGAGCGCTGCCCTCGCCTGCGGCTCGTCGGGGAGGAACCCGTCGGGCCCGAGCTCCGTGGCCCGCAGGCCGAGCTCGCGCATCTCCGACAGGACGCGCTCGGCCGGCAGCTGCAGACCCCAGCCGGGCACCTCGCAGACGCCCCACGAGATCGGGGCTCCGGCGATGCGGGAGTGGGGACGGAGGGTCATGCGGGACCTTCTCTCGGGGAGGCCGTGCGGCGCGGTATGTCGTGACATATGCTCGACTCCGACGAGTGTGTCGACAGTCACACCGCCCTGTCAAGCAATTGTCCTGACATTAAAAGGTCCTGACATAGAGGGGTTACGATCCGCCCATGCCCGGCCGCCCCGCGATCACCCTGGACCGCTCCAGCCCGATCCCGTTGTACTTCCAGGTGGCCGAGCAGTTCGAGGCGGCCATCCTCTCCGGCGCGATCGCGCCGGGCGACCGGATCGACAACGAGGTCGACCTGGCCCGCGACCTCGGCCTCTCCCGCCCGACGATGCGCCAGGCGATCCAGACCCTCGTCGACAAGGGGATGCTCGTGCGCAAGCGCGGCGTCGGCACCCAGGTCGTGCACGGCAAGGTCCGTCGCTCGGTCGAGCTGACCAGCCTGTACGACGACCTCGCCCGCGCCGGCCAGGAGCCGCGCACCGAGATCCTGCACCTGCGCCGCTCCCCCGCCGACGAGGAGACCGCCCAGGAGCTCCGGGTCGCCGAGGGTGCCGAGGTCTGGTCGCTGGAGCGACTGCGCTTCGTCGGCGACGAGCCGCTCGCCCTGATGCGCAACTACCTCCCGATCGGCCTGATCGACCTTGCCGGCGCCGACCTCGAGCACCACGGCCTCTACGCGACGCTGCGCCGCTCGGGCATCCTGATCCGGGTCGCCCGGCAGCGCATCGGCTGCCGACGCGCCACCACCGCCGAGGCCACCCGGCTCCGCGAGCGCCGCGGCTCGCCGCTGCTCACCATGCAGCGCACGGCGTACGACGACGCGGGCCAGGCCGTCGAGTTCGGCCGGCACGCCTACCGGCCGGAGCTCTACTCCTTCGACCTGACGCTCGTCGAGCGCTGACGCCGGCCCCCCGACGCCGCCCGGCCCTCGGCCGGCCGGGTCGAGGGTCGCCGTTCCCGGACACCCGTCCAGCACGTGCTGCCGATTTGGTCTAGTTTGTCGCTCGACTAATTCTCGATGGTGCGGAGGTCGGGCATGAACAGGTGGATCAAGGGTGTCGATCCGGGCGTGTTCTGGGGGTCGGCCCTCCTCATCGCCGGCTTCGTCGGCTGGGGGCTCGCCGCACCGACCAGCCTCGGCACGGTGATGAAGACCAGCCTCGACTGGGTGATCGGCAACTTCGGCTGGTCGTTCGTGCTGCTGGCCTTCGGCTCGCTGGCGCTGTGCATCTTCCTGGTCGTGCACCCGTGGGGCCGCACCCGCCTGGGCCCGGACGACTCGCGGCCGGCGTTCGGCACGTTCTCGTGGGTCTCGATGATGTTCGCCGCCGGGCTCGGCGCCGGGCTGCTCTTCTACGGGATCGCCGAGCCGGTCTCGCACTGGAGCGCCCCGCCGCACGGCCTGGCCGAGCCGCAGAGCGAGGAGGCGGCGCTCACCGCGCTGCGCTACACCTACTTCCACTGGGGCTTCAACGGCTGGGCGATGTACGCGATCATGGGCGGCGCGATGGCCTACTTCAGCTACCGCAAGAACCTGCCGACGCTGGTGAGCTCGACGCTGTCGCCGATCCTCGGCCCGAAGGCCCACGAGCGACCGATCGGCCGGATCGTCGACGCGCTCGCCATCGTCGCCACGCTCTTCGGGACGGCGACCGCCCTCGGCCTCAACGGCCTCCAGCTCAACAGCGGGCTCGAGTACCTCTTCGACGTGGAGAAGTCGAACGCCGTCGCGGTGACGATCATCGTCGGGGTCACCGCACTGTTCCTGCTGTCGGCGACGTCCGGCGTCGAGAAGGGCATCAACCTCCTCGCCAACCTCGGCTCGCTCGCGACCATCGGCCTGTTCGTGTTCTTCGCCGTGGTCGGCGGCGCGACGGTGCTGGTGATCTCCAACGGCATCGAGTCGATCGGCAACTACGTCATCCAGGTGCTCCCGATGTCGCTGCAGACCGGCGTCGGCGACGAGCAGTGGATGGCGAGCTGGACGATCTTCTACTGGGCCTGGTGGGTCTCGTGGGCCCCGTTCGTCGGGATGTTCGTCGCGCGGATCTCGCGCGGGCGCACCATCCGCGAGTTCGTCCTCGGCGTGGTCGCGGCGCCCACCGGCTTCGGCTTCCTGTGGTTCGCCGTCGTCGGCGGCACCGGGATCGAGCTGCAGAGCAGCGGCCGCGCCGACATCCTCGGCTCGCTCGCGACGCCCGAGCTGTCGCTGTTCACCGCGCTCGACGCGCTGCCCCTGCCGGTGGTCAGCTCGGCACTGTGCGTGCTGCTGATCGCGCTGTTCTTCATCAGCGGCGCCGATGCCGCCAGCATCGTGATGGCCACGATGGCCTCCCGCGGGTCGCTCGCGCCGTCGAAGGCGGTCGTGGTGATCCTCGGCGTGCTGATGGGCGGCATCGCCTGCGCCATGCTGCTCGTCGGCGGTCTGGTCGCGCTGCAACAGGCCGCCGTCCTCGGATCGGTGCCGTTCACGTTCGTGCTCGTCGCCGTCGCCTACTGCTGGATGAAGGCGCTGCGGGAGGACGCCCGCGCCGAACGGGGCGATCCCCCAGCCGGGCCACGCACGGACGTCGTGCCCGCGTCCGCGCCCCCCGTGGAGGTCGACCGGTGAACCGCCGCCCGCTCGCCGCACTGGTGGCGGCGCTGCTGGGCGCGACCCTGCTCTCGGCGTGCGGCGAGAGCTCCGAGCGTGACGCGTCGCAGCAGCCGCAGGGTGCGACGCTGCGCATCCGGATCGGCACGCAGGAGTTCCCCGAGGGCCGGATCCTCGGCGAGCTGTGGCGCCAGGCGCTCGCCGTGAACGGCTACACCGTCGACCTCCGCAAGGGCGTCGGCCCTGCCGAGGAGCTCGACCAGTCGCTGAAGGACGGCGACATCGACGGCTACGTCGCCTACACCGGCACCGTGCTCTCGGTCGTCGCGGGCGAGGAGGTCAGCGGCCTCGACCCCGAGGAGACCTACGACCGCGCCGCCGACTTCTACGCCGGCCAGGACATGGTGATGAGCACCATGACGCCGTTCGAGAACAAGGACGCGATCGCGGTCACCCGGGAGTACGCCCAGGCCAACGGACTCACCTCGATCGGCGACCTCGCCGGCGTCGAGGGCGGCGTCCGGCTGTCCGCGCGGGCGGAGTTCGAGTCCCTCCAGCTCGGGCTCGAGGGCCTGCGGGAGGTCTACGGGCTCGAGGACGTGACCTTCCAGCCGACCGAGCTCGGCGAGCAGTACGCCGCCCTCGACGCCGAGGACGCCGACGCGGCCGACGCCTTCACCACCGACCCCGAGCTCGAGTCGGGCGCCTACACCCTGCTCGAGGACCCGGAGCGGTTGTTCGGCTCCCAGAACGTCGTCATGGTGGTGGGCCAGCAGAAGCTCGACTCCATCGACGCCGACGCGTTCATGGCCGTCGTCGCGGCGGTCAACCGCACCCTCGGCGAGGATGCGATGGTGGCGATGAACGCGCAGGTGACCGCCGGCGAGGACGAGGAGGACGTCGCCCGCGACCACCTGCGCAGCGTCGACCTGCTGACGCCGCTCGACCTCGACTGACCAGCCCCGTCCCGCCCCACCCGCCCGTCCCGACCAGCCACCAGGAGCAACCCGTGCCGCCGACCTCACGTCGCAACCCCTTCGAGGGCATCACCGACTTCGTCAGCGAGCTGAGCCGGATGCGCACCCTCGGCGTCCACGGCAGCGAGCTCGGGAGCGAGGCGTCCGAGCGCACCCACGCCTCGGCGTGGCTGCCCACGACCGACATCCTCGCCCGCGGCGACGACGTCGTCATCCGCATCGAGCTCGCCGGCGTCGACCCCGACGACGTCCACCTCCAGTTCCACCACGGGGTGCTCACCGTGTCGGGGGCGCGCCGGTCCGCGGCCGGCGACGGGGACGACGACGTCGTCTTCTACGTCCGCGAGCGGTTCCACGGCGAGTTCCGGCGGGTCGTCACGCTGCCCGAGGGCACCGAGGCCGACGACCTCGGCGCCGAGTTCGACGACGGCCTGGTGGAGATCACGGTCCGGGGCGCGGCCGTCCGGGGCGTGGGCACCCGGATCGCGCTGGCCGACCGCTCCCGCGGCAGGACGTCGCGCGCGGTCGACGCGCGCGACGACTGACCCGGGACCCGACGGTGGAACGTCGGCAGCTCGAGTTCTTCCTGGCCATCGCCGACGCCGGCAGCTTCACCCGCGCGGCGCGCGTGCTGAGCATCGCCCAGCCGTCGCTGTCCTACGCCGTGCGCACCCTCGAGGACGAGCTCGGCGAGCGGCTCTTCGAGCGGCACGGCCGCGGCGTCCGGCTGACGCCCGCCGGTCACGCACTGGTGCGGCCGGCGCGGCGCACGCTGCGCTCGTTCGCGCAGGCCGCGGGCGCCGTCCGCGGGGCCGGCGACGACGGGTTCGCCCAGCTGCGCGTGGTGACCAACACGATGTGGGCGATCGACCCCCTGGTGCAGGTGGTCGGTGAGCTGCGCCAGCTGATGCCGCGGCTGCAGCTCCAGGTGACCGACCCGGCCAACCGCACCGTCGTCGTCGAGCAGGTGCGCGCCGGCGAGGTCGACTTCGGCCTGGTGTCCGGCGCGCCGCCAGGAGACCACGTCTCCAGCCTCCACGTGGTCGACGTCGAGCTCGTCGGCGTCCTGCCCCCCGGCACCGACCACGGCCTCACCGTCGACCTCGCCGAGATCGCCTCGCACGGCCTCATCTGCACCCCGCGCGGCAGCGCGTTGCGCACCCTGCTCGACGAGCGGCTCGAGGCCGCGGGCCTCCCGCCCGACCTCGCCGTGGAGACCGCCCACGTCGCCAGCGTCGTCCCGATGGTCCTGGCCCGCGCGGGCGCCGCCCTGCTGCCCGAGGGGATGGCCGGCGAGGCCGGCGCCCAGGGCGCCCGCCTGGCCCGCCTCGACCCGCCGACCCGCGCCGCCGTCCACCTGCTCTGGCGCGACGGCCACCTCGACCACGCGGGCGAGGCCCTGCTCGGCATCGCCCGAGGGCTGGCGCGCGGACAGCGCTGACCCCCGGCCGCGCCACCGGGGTGGTCGGTCCCCCTGACGCCGAGTCGGCGTTCGCGTCGAGCACGAACGCCGACTCGGCGAGAACTGACTTGAGCTTCACGCCGACTCGGCGTCGACCCATAGACGGCATCTATACCTGGCTGCCGGAACTGGTCTCGCTCGTGGCGCGCCTCGGCTTGGTGACCGGTCTGCGCTAACTCTATACTCTCACTCATATATGGGACCGGCGGAGGAGCACGGTCCACCCGTTCCAGGTCTTCCCCGGCCTCACCGCAACCCCAGGAGCACCCGATGACCAGCACCCTCGAGCACCGCGACGTCGCCCCGCCCGCCTCCGTCACCACCGAGCCCTCCCGGACCTCCGCGACCTCCGCCGCCGGCGTCGAGGTCCACCAGCTGGGCGCGCGGATCGGCGCCCGCATCGACGGCGTCCGCCTCGGTGGCGACCTGGACGCCGACACCGTGGCCCAGGTCCGCGCGGCACTGCTGCAGCACAAGGTCGTCTTCTTCCGCGGCCAGGACCACCTCGACGACGACAGCCACCAGGCCTTCGCCGAGCGGATGGGCCCGCTCACCACCGCGCACCCGACGGTCAACACCGGCAGCAAGCGCATCTTCAAGGTCACCGCCGACAAGGGCATGGCCGCCAACGCCTGGCACACCGACGTGACCTTCGTCGACCGCGTGCCGGCGATCAGCGTGCTGCGGGCGATCCACCTCCCGCCGTACGGCGGCAACACGGTGTGGGCCAACACGGTCGCCGCCTACGAGGCGCTCACGCCGTCGCTCAAGGGCCTGGTGGAGGACCTGTGGGCCGTGCACACCAACAGCTACGACTACGCCCAGCGCGACGAGGAGTCCGAGGAGCCGGACGCCAACTACAGCCGCGCCGACTTCGCCGCCCAGATCTTCGAGACCGAGCACCCCGTCGTGCGCGTGCACCCCGAGACCGGCGAGCGCTCGCTGACGCTCGGCCACTTCGTCAAGCACTTCACCGGCCTCAACTCCGCCGAGTCGGCCGCGGTCTTCACGCTGCTGCAGAACCGGATCACCAAGCTCGAGAACACCATCCGCTGGATCTGGCAGCCCGGCGACATCGCCATGTGGGACAACCGCGCCACCCAGCACTACGCCGTGGCCGACTTCGGCACGCAGTACCGCGAGATGCGCCGGATCACCGTCGCCGGCGACGTCCCGGTCAGCATCGGCGGCCAGCGCAGCCGCGTCCTGCGCGGCGACGCCGAGGCCTACTCGCGCATCGACGAGCTCATCTCCTGACGGGTCCGCGGCCCGGCCGGACCGCCGCGGTCAGGAGCCGCCGGCCACCTTCGCCAGCCGCAGCCAGGTCGGGACGACGGTGTCCGGGTTGAGCGACATCGACTCGATGCCCCGCTCGAGCAGCCACTCCGCGAGGTCGGGGTGGTCGGAGGGGCCCTGACCGCAGATGCCGACGTACTTGCCCTGGGCGCGGCAGGCGGTGATGGCCAGGTCGAGCATGTGCAGCACGGCCGGGTCGCGCTCGTCGAAGCCCTCGGAGACCAGCGCCGAGTCGCGGTCGAGGCCGAGGGTCAGCTGCGTCATGTCGTTGGAGCCGATCGAGAAGCCGTCGAAGTGCTCGAGGAACTGCTCGGCGATCACGGCGTTCGAGGGGACCTCGCACATCATCACGACCTTCAGGTCGTTCTCGCCCCGGACCAGCCCGTGCTGGGCCAGCAGGTCGATCACGCCGCGCGCCTCCTTGACGGTCCGTACGAACGGGATCATCACCCAGATGTTCCTCAGGCCCATCTCCTCGCGGACGTACTTGATCGCGTCGCACTCCATCGTGAAACACTCCGCGAAGTCCGGCGAGAGGTACCGCGCGGCGCCGCGGTAGCCGATCATCGGGTTCTCCTCGTGCGGCTCGTACAGCTCGCCGCCGACGAGGTTGGCGTACTCGTTGGACTTGAAGTCCGACATCCGCACGATCACCGGGTACGGCGCGAACGCGGCCCCGAGCATGCTGATGCCCTCCGAGACGCGCTGCACGAAGAACTCGCGCGGGCCGGGGTACGACGCGATCGTCTCCAGGATCTCCTGGCGCAGGTCCGCCTCGAGGGCGTCGGGGTCGCGGGCCAGGTCGAGCAGCGCCTTCGGGTGGATGCCGATCTGCCGGTTGATGATGAACTCGAGCCGGGCCAGGCCGACACCCCGGTGCGGCAGCTGCGCGAACGAGAACGCCTGCTCGGGCGTCCCGACGTTCATCATGATCTTGACCGGCAGGTCGGGCATCTCGGACAGCTCGGTGCGCTCGACGGTGAAGTCGAGGATGCCGTCGTAGACCAGGCCGGTGTCACCCTCGGCGCAGGACACGGTGACCTCGCGGCCGTCGGCGAGCTCCCGGGTGCCGTTGCCGGACCCGACGACGGCGGGGATGCCGAGCTCGCGGGCGATGATCGCGGCGTGGCAGGTCCGGCCGCCGCGGTTGGTGACGATCGCCGAGGCCCGCTTCATGATCGGCTCCCAGTCGGGGTCGGTCATGTCGGCGACGAGCACCTCGCCCTCCTGGAACTCGTGCATCTGCTCGACGTCGCGCAGCACCCGCACCGGACCGGCGCCGATCTTCTGCCCGATCGCGCGGCCCTCGACGAGCACCGGGCCGGACTCGTTCATCGCGAACCGCTCGAGCGCACCGCCGCGACGCGACTCGACGGTCTCCGGCCGGGCCTGCAGCACGTAGAGCCTGCCGTCGACGCCGTCCTTGCCCCACTCGATGTCCATCGGCCGGCCGTAGTGGTCCTCGATGACCAGCGCGTGCCGGGCCAGCTCCTCGACCTCGGCGTCGGTGAGGCTGAGCAGCCGGCTGTCGGCGGGCTCGACGTCGACGAACTCGGTGGTGCGCCCGACCGTCTCGTCGGAGGTGTAGACCATCTTGGTCGCCTTGCCACCGACGCCGCGCTTGAGCACGGCGGGCCGCCCGGCACGCAGCGCGGGCTTGTAGACGTAGAACTCGTCGGGGTTCACCGCGCCCTGGACGACGCCCTCCCCCAGCCCGTAGGCGGAGGTGATGAAGACGGCGTCGCGGAACCCCGACTCGGTGTCCATGGTGAACATGACGCCGGAGGAGCCGATGTCGGAGCGCACCATCCGCTGCACGCCGGCCGACAGCCCGACGTCGTCGTGGGCGAAGCCGTGGTGCACGCGGTAGGCGATCGCGCGGTCGTTGTAGAGGGAGGCGAAGACCTCGCGGATCGCGTGCAGCACCGCGTCGATGCCACGCACGTTCAGGAACGTCTCCTGCTGACCGGCGAACGAGGCGTCGGGCAGGTCCTCGGCGGTCGCCGAGGAGCGCACCGCGAACGACGCGGCGCCGTCGGGCCCGCCGGAGTCGGCGACGAGCTGGTCGTAGGCCGCGCGGACGTCGGCCTCGAGGTCCTCGGGGAACGGCTGCCCGACCACGGCGTCGCGGATCTCGGCCCCCACCTCGGCGAGCCGGCGGACGTCGTCGGTGTCGAGCCCCGCGAGCAGGCCGGAGATCCGCTCGGCCAGACCGCCGCTCCCGTCGACGTCGGTGCCGATGAAGCGGTGGAAGGCGTCGGCCGTGGTCGCGAACCCGTCGGGCACCCGGACGCCGAGGTCGGTCAGGTGGGAGACCATCTCGCCGAGCGAGGCGTTCTTCCCGCCGACCTGCTCGAGGTCACCGAGGCCGAGGGTGGAGAACCACCGGACGTTGGCCGGTCCGCCGGCGTCGGTGCTGGTGCTGTCGTTCACGAGGTGCCTCCCGGTTTGCGCGTCGCCCGGGCCGCCTGTCGGCTCGGGACACCGCCGTTCTTCTTCAGGGTCTGCAGGATGAGCGCCGCCATCTCCTCCACCGACTTCGTCGAGGAGTCGATCGCCGGGACGCGGTGGGCCGCGAAGAGCTCCTTGGCGCGCCGCAGCTCCCACCGGCACTGCGACGGCTCGGCGTACTTCGAGCCCGGACGTCGTTCGTTGCGCACCCGGCTGAGCCGGTCGACGGTGGTGACGATGCCGAAGCACCGCTCCGCGTGGTCGCGGATCGGCTGCGGCAGGCGGGTGTCCTCGAGGTCCTCCTCGACGAGCGGGTAGTTCGCCACGAACAGCCCGTGCTGCAGCGCGAGGTACATGCTGGTCGGCGTCTTGCCGCACCGCGACGGCGCCAGCAGGATGACGTCGGCCCGGTCGAGGGCGCGCACGCTCTGCCCGTCGTCGTGCTCGATGGTGAACTCGACGGCCGCCATCCGGGTGTTGTAGCGCTTGATGTCGCCGACGCCGTGCAGCCGGGCGACCTCACGCACGCCGCGCTGCCCGAGGATGCCCTCGACGCGCTCCATGTGCATGTCGAAGAAGTCGACGATCGGTGCGCGGGTGCGGGTCAGCTCGGCCCGGATGGCGTCCTCGGCCGCGGTGGTGAAGGCCAGCGGCGCGACAGGCCCGTCCATCGCGGCGTCGAGCATGGCCACGACCTCGCGGGCCCTCTCGGGCGTGGTGATGAACGGGATCGTGGTCCGCTCGAAGACGAGGTCGGGGAACTGCAGCAGCAGCGCGTTGCCCATCGTCTCGGCGCTGATCCCGGTCGAGTCGGACAGGAAGAACACCGGGACGACGCCCGCGTCGGCACCGGACTCGCTCACCATGGGCCCACTCTGCTGCACGCGCGCCGGAAGCGCGATCCCCTCCGCGTGCTCGGTTGCCCGTCCACCGGGCGACGCCGGCCCCCGGAGCAGCCGTCCGGGGGTGGGCCCTCAGGCGTCGTCGTCGACGGCGGTCGCCGGACCCTCGTCGACGGCGCCGCCCTCACCGGCCCACTCCGAGGTGGTGCTGTCGTCGAGGGCGGGGTCGGACTGGGTGTCGGGGTCGGCCGGCGCGTCGGTGTCGACGTCAGCGGTGGTCGGGTCGGGGTCGGAGGGTCCGGTGCTCATGGACCCGACGCTAGTCCCGGGGGCGGCCGGCGCACGACGACCCCGGGGGTGAGAGGCGGGTCAGGTCGCCGCCCGGACGGTGGTCCGCACCAGGCGCCGCAGCCCCGCCTCCATCGAGGCCCGGTCCGCGGTCCCCTCGTAGTCGGCGTACTCGACCCAGACCGCGAGGTTGTCGACCACGGTGGAGACCGACCAGACGAGGTAGTCGTCGTCGACGTAGCGACGCACCGCGACCACGTCGCCCGGGAAGCCGGTGACGTCCGCACCGGCGCGCCGCCCCGACCCGAGCATCGCCGCCACGACCGGTGCCCGGTCGGTCGCGTCGGAGCCGTCGTAGCCGCCTCGCACCGCGTTCGCGACCACCGTGACGGAGTCCAGGCTGTCGCCGGACCACGCGCAGGTGCGTTGCTCGTCCCCGGCGCCGCCGGCGAGCGTGGCGAGGTCGGGCTGGAGGACGGCGACGACCGGGGCGAGCGCACCGCAGACCTCCGCGACCCGGCGGACCGGACCGTCGGTCCCACGGGCGGGCAGGTCGACGTGGGCCCCGAGGGAGCGGAGCACGTCGACCGTGGCGACGTACGTCGCGTCGTGGAGCCGGGCGTACGGCGTCAGCGCGCCGACCCGGTCCTCGATCTGCAGGCTCTGGTCCGCCTCGACGGTGACCACGACGTTCCGCCAGCGGGTGATCAGCCGGGCGCCGTACCCCTCGAACGAGCTGCCGTCCTCGGTGCCGAACGAGCCCCAGGACTCCTCCCCCACCGTCGCCTCCGGCGGGAGCAGCGGGGGCGGGACGACGTCGGGGTCGATCGGCTCGCCGTCGCTGATGCCCCGGACACCGTCGGCCAGCACCTGCGCGTCCTCGGTGGCCGTCCTGTCGAGGCCGGGCGTCCCGACGTCCACCGTCACGGCGAGGCCGAGGTCGCGGTACGTCGGCTGGTGGTCGCGCCGCCACGTGCAGTCGACCGGCGCGGGCCGGTCGCCCCACCCGAGCCGGAGCAGCCGCGGCGCGGTCGCGCCGGCGGCCTCGCAGGCCCGGACCGCCTGCTCGGGGCGGACCTCGCCCTCGGCCCACGGCTCGTCCTGGTCGGAGCCGGGCCCGGCCGGCAGCTGGTAGTCGCGGGTCTCGCCCTCGTCGGGCAGCCGGTACGCCGTCGCCCCGACCACCAGGAGGCCGCCGGCGACCTGCAGGCCGGTGTAGGCCGCGGCGGCGTCGAGGCGGCCGAGCACCTGCGGCGTGCCGGGGTCGTCGACCGCGTAGGCCAGGACGTCGGTCCCGGCGCCGGTCGCCACCGTCACCAGCAGGCGGTCGCCGTCGACCACGGCCTCGGCCGGGAACCCGCCGCCGTCGGCCGTCGACGGTGTCCAGGCCCACACCTCCGCGCCGGTGGTGAGGTCGTAGGCGTACAGCACCGACGGGTCGGGACTGGCCGGGTAGCGCCCGACCAGCAGGTCGTCGTGGCGCCCCACGACGGTGAAGGCGGCTTCGTCGTCGTTGAGGTAGGCCGGCGGCGTCCTGCCGACGTAGGCCCCCGGCTGCCCGGTGGCGTCCCACAGCCGGGTGGCCGCGCGGCCCTGGACGGTCGTGGTGAGGACGACCGGGTCGGTCGAGACGAGGTCGTGCACCTCGGCGTAGCGGTGGTCGCGCACCAGGTGCATCCACAGCCGGCGCCCGCTGTCGGCGTCGTAGAACGCGATCGCGCCGACCCCGGACTCCGCCGGGACCCACCCAGTGCCCGACTCGTCGACGGTGTCGTCGGGCCCGAGGTCGTAGTCCATCACCGCGACGCGGTCGCCGAGGATGGCGCTCTCGTTGCGGCAGGCGGTGTCGCGCGGCACGATCGACCGGAGGGCGCGGCCGTCGCCGATCGCGAACCGCCGGACCTCGCTGCAGAACGTGGTCACCAGCACCGTGCGATCGGTGACGGCGATCGCGTCGACCGAGTGGTACTGGTCCCGCTCACCGGGTCCGACGTCGGGGTCGGTGGACTCCAGCACCTGCTGCCAGCGGACCGTGCCGGACCGGACGTCGAGCGCCACGGCGCCCGCGCACGTGCGCCAGGACCGGTCCTTGACCAGCACGCCGAGGACGCCGTCCGCGCTCACCTGGTCGGAGACCTGGCACAGCGTGCGGCCCTTCGGCGGCGTCCAGCGCGACACCTCCGCGCCGGTGTCGAGCCGGACCGTCACCACGGCGGTGTCGGTGGTGTAGACGACCAGGTCGTCGGTCACCACGCTCTGCCGGGGGTCCTGCACCACCGCGCTCCACACCGGCTCGATCGCGGGCGGCGCCGGGTCCGCGGACGTCGTGCTCGTCGACCCCGGCGCGGCCGCGTCCCGGTCGTCGTCGCTGCAGGCAGCCAACGTCGGAGCCAGCAGGAGGAGGGCCGCCACGGCGAGGAGCCGAGGGGCGGGTCGGGTTGCCATGACCCCGTCGTTCCCACGTGGGGCGCCCGCCAACCGTGTGGTCGCCCGGCGTCAGTAGTCGTAGAACCCGCGGCCGGTCTTGCGACCGAGGAGGCCGGCGTCGACCATCCGGGCGAGCAGCGGCGGCGGGGCGTAGAGCTGCTCCTTGAACTCCTCGTAGAGCGACTCGGCGACGGCCTTCGTGGTGTCGAGGCCGATCAGGTCGGCGAGGGCGAGCGGGCCCTGCGGGTGGGCGGCGCCCAGGACCAGGCCGCGATCGATGTCCTCGGCGGTCGCGAAGCCGGACTCCAGCATCCGGATCGCGGAGAGGATGAACGGGATCAGCAGCGAGTTGACCACGAAGCCGGCGCGGTCCTGGCACAGGATCGCCTGCTTGCCGAGCGAGCCCTCGACGAAGGCGCGCGAGCGCTCGGTGGTCTCGGCGGAGGTGAGCAGGCTCGGCACCAGCTCGACGAGCGCCAGCACGGGGACCGGGTTGAAGAAGTGGATGCCGAGCACGTGCTCCGGACGGGCCGTGACGACGCCGAGCTTCATGATCGGGATCGACGAGGTGTTGGACGCGAGGATCGCGTCCGGCGAGGTGACGATCGCGTCGAGCCGCTTGAACAGGTCGACCTTGGCCGCCTCCTGCTCGACGATGGCCTCGACGACGAGGTCACGGTCGGCGAGCGCGTCCAGCTCGGTCTCGACCCGGACCCGCTCGAGGACGGCCTCGGCCGAGTCGAGCTTGCCGCGGTCGACGGCGCGCCGCAGCGACTTCTCGAGGCGGGCGAGCCCGGCCTGCGCGGCGGCGTCGTTCGACTCGACGACGACGACGTCCAGGCCGGCGCGTGCCGAGACCTCCACGATGCCGCTGCCCATGAGCCCGAAGCCCACGACCCCGGCCTTGCTGACGGTCCTGCTGACGCTCATCCCGCTCCTCCACGCTGGTCGACTCTGCTCATCATGTCGTCCGTCCGGGGCCCGGCCCCGACCGGGGGCCGGGCGACCTGGACAAAACCGAACGATCGTTAGGTATGGTGCCAGCATGACGGACGCCGCGCCCACCGGACCGCCGTGGCTGCCCGACCTGGCCAACCTCCGCGACGTCGGCGGGCTGCCCACCGACGACGGCCGGCGCACCCGGTCGGGCCGCCTGCTGCGCAGCGCGACCCCGTTCTACCTGGACGCCGCCCAGGCGGCGGTGCTCGCCGACGAGGTCGGGGTCCGCCTGCGGATCGACCTCCGCTCCCGCGGCGAGGTCGCCGGGGCGAGCAGCGACCACCTCGCGGCGGTCGAGCACGACGTCCTGCACGCGCCGGTGCGGTCGGGGGCGTCGTTCGCGGTCGACCCGACGGGCGACGAGGGCACCGGTCCCGTCGAGATCATGACCGCGCACTACCTGCGCTTCCTCGAGCACTCCCCCGACGCGTTCGCGGCGATCACCCGTGCGGTGGCGACGCCCGGGCGCACCCCGGCGCTCGTGCACTGCACGCTCGGCAAGGACCGCACCGGCGTCACCGTCGCCCTGCTGCTCTCGGCCGTCGGCGTCACCGACGAGGCGATCGTCGCCGACTACGCCCGCACCGAGGGTCAGAACGACGACCTGCTCGACCGGCTGCGGGCGCTGCCCGGGTACGCCGAGCGGATCGCCGCCCTGCCCGCCGAGGCGCTCGGCGCGCAGCCGGCGACCATGACCGCGTTCCTCGCCGGCGTCCGGGCGACGTACGGCGGCGCGGCGGCGTACCTGCGCTCGGTCGGCGTCGAGGACGCCGTCCTCGACACCCTCGACCACCAGCTCGTGGAGGAGAAGCAATGACGACGACACCGTCCGCTCCGGCGGACCGATCGGCCGGGACCGTGCGGGTGGAGACCCCGCGCGACGGCGTCCGGCTGGTCACCCTCGACCGGTCCGACCGGCTCAACACGCTCGACGTGACGCTCGTCCAGCGGTTGCACCGCACGCTCGACGAGATCGCCGACGACCCCACCTGCCGGGTCGTCGTCCTCACCGGCGCCGGACGGGCCTTCAGCGCCGGCCTCGACCTCGGCGGGTACGGCGACCCCGAGCGCGACGAGCGGCTCGGCAGGACGCGGGCCACCCTCGAGCGGCAGCGCGAGATCGCCGCGCTGACCGAGCGGCTGCACTCGCTGCCGCAGCCGGTGATCGCGGCCGTCAACGGCCCGGCGGCCGGCGGCGGACTGGCGCTGGTCTGCGCGAGCGACGTCCGGATCGCCGCCGAGGGCGCGGTCTTCGCGGTCTCGTTCATCCGGGCCGGCTTCTCGGCGTGCGACATCGGCGTCTCGTGGCTGCTGCCGCGGATCGTCGGCGCGGGCGCCGCCCACGAGCTGATGCTCACCGGGCGCCGGTTCGACGCCGACGAGGCGCACCGGATCGGTCTCGTCGTCGAGGTCGTCACCCCCGACACGCTGCTCGACGTGGCGCTGGCCAAGGCCGAGGAGATCATGCTCAACGGGCCGATCCAGGTCGAGCTCACCAAGGAGGGCATGTGGTTGGCCCTCGAGGTGCCCTCGCTCAAGACGATGATCGAGCTGGAGAACCGCCAACAGGTGATCACCGCCCTCACCGAGGACTCCGTCGAGGCCCAACGAGCGTTCCTGGAGAAGCGGCCGCCGTCGTTCGGGAGGCGGTGATGGAGCCCGTCACCGAGCCGGTGCTGACCGGCCAGGTCGCCCTGGTCACCGGCGCCGCGACCGGCCTCGGCCGCCGGTTCGCCGAGACCCTGGCGCGCCACGGGGCAGCGGTGGCCGTCGCCGGTCGCCGGCTCGACCGGCTCGACGAGGCCGCCGACGCGATCCGCTCGGCGGGCGGCACCGTGCTGCCCGTCGTCCTCGACGTGCGGGACGCGGCCGCGATCGAGGCCACCCTCGACGGCGTGACCGACGCGCTCGGGCTCCCCTCGATCCTCGTCAACAACGCGGGCGTCCCGGACGCCCGACGCGCCCACCGGATGCCCCTCGAGCTCGTCGACGCCGTCCTCGAGACGAACCTCCGCGGGCCGTGGCTGCTGGCGACGTCGCTCGCCGCCCGTCTCATCGCGGCCGAGCGCCCGGGCCGGATCGTGAACATCTCCTCGATGTCGGCCTTCCAGTACGGCGGCGAGGGAGCCACCCTCTACTCCGTCACGAAGGCGGCGGTGAACCGGATGACCGAGGTGCTCGCCGTCGAGTGGGCCGCGAAGGGGATCAACGTCAACGCCATCGCCCCCGGCGCCTTCGCCTCCGAGATGATGGACGGCATGCTCGAGCGGATGGGTGACATCACCGCCGGCTACCCGCGGCGCCGGCTCGGCGACCCGGCCATGCTCGACTCGACCCTGCTCCACCTCGTCTCGCCGGCGTCGGAGTACGTCACCGGCACGATCATCAAGGTCGACGACGGGCAGATGCCCCGCTGACGCAGATCCCGGACGACGGGGATCCCGGACGACGGGGATCCCGGACGACGGGGATCCCGGACGACGGGGATCCCGGTCAGCCGCGCAGGCCGGCCGCGATCTCGGTGAACGCGCGGTCCCGGTCGACCCTGGGCCGCCAGCCCCAGCCGTGCGCCCGGTCGGCGACGATCCGGCCGGTCCAGGCCGGGCCGTCGTCCCAGACGGGGTCGACGCCGAGGGCGGCGCAGACGGTGTCGTAGTAGTCGCGCTGGGTGGCCGGCGCGGCCGCCAGGTTGACCGGGGTGCAGCCGCCGGCGAGCGGACCGGCCGCGGCGTCGTCGGCGGTGGCGATCCGCCCGACGGCCAGGTCGGCGGTGAAGGACGCGAGGTCGACGACGTGGACCCAGGCGAAGGTCCGGTCGGGGACGTCGTGGCGCTGGCTCTCGTCGTCGCGCAGGTCGGCGGGCCGCAGGGTGTTCCAGATCGAGGTCTCCCCGGGGCCGAGGATGGCGGGCGGACGGACCAGCACGCGGGTCGTCCCGTCGACGGCGGCGAGCGCGACATCGGTGTCACGCTTGGTCACCGAGTAGTCGTCGCCGTCGTCGGGGGCGAGCCTGGCGTCCTCGTCGATGTCGCCGGCCGCGGCCGAGCGGTCGTAGACCGACGCGGTCGAGACGTGCACGAACCGCTCGACGCCCGCGGCGGCGGCGGCCCGGGCGATGGTCGTCGTGCCCTCGACCCCGATCCGCTGCTGGGTCTCCCGGTCGCTGCCCATCGGGTGCACCGTGGTGACCACGGCGGCCACACCCTCGACCACGCTGCGCGCGACCTCCGGGTCGGAGAACTCCCCCACCGCCTCCTCGACGCCGGGCAGGTCGGGCGCCGTCCCGGCACGGCGGACGACGGCCCGCACGCGTGCGCCCCGCTCGACCAGCGCGGCGCACACGTGGGAGCCGACGAACCCGTTCGCCCCGGTGACCACGACGACGGGGGCAGCAGCACTCTCAGTCATGCCCACCACCATGGCACGCGCCGTCGGCACGGACGAGGCGGCCGACCTCCTCCGGCGCTGGTGCGACGCACCCCGACCCACTGGCGTAATCGATCGACATTCGATAGGTTGTCATCGTCTCCCGACCGAAAGGCATCGACATGGGATCGATCACCACCACGCTGCTCCGCCTCGTCCTGGCCTGCGGGCTTGCCGGCTCGCTCGTCGTCCAGGCGGTCATGGTTCCGCTGCTCGCGGTCGACCTCGAGGGCGCGGACGCCGCCGTGCGCTGGCCGGTGGTCGCCATCGTGCTCCTCGGCATCGTCACGATCCAGGTCGCGATGGTCTGCGTCTGGCGCCTGGTCACGATGGTGCGCGGCGACACGGTCTTCTCCGACGCGGCGTTCCGCCTCGTCGACGTCCTGATCGGCTCGATCGCGGCCGCCGCGCTCCTCGCCCTCGCGCTCGGCGTCGTCCTGGCGCCGGGCGAGGACGTCGCTCCCGGGGTGGTGCTCCTCCTGGGCGGCCTCGGCGTCCTGGTCGCCGGCGCGGCGCTCACCGTCCTCGTGATGCGCGCGCTGCTCGTGCAGGCCACCGCCATGCGCACCGAGCTCGAGGCCGTCATCTGATGGCGATCGTCGTCGACATCGACGTGATGCTGGCCCGCCGCAAGATGAGCGTCGGCGCGCTCGCCGCCCGGGTCGGCATCACCCCGGCCAACCTCGCCGTCCTCAAGAACGGCCGCGCCAAGGCCGTCCGGTTCAACACGCTCGAGGCGCTGTGCGAGGTGCTCGACTGCCAGCCGGGCGACCTGTTGCGCTGGGAGCAGGACTGAGTCGCCCGCGCGGCCCGGCGCCGACCGGCAGGCTCCCCGGGCGGCCGGGGAGACCCGCACGGGGACCAGCGTCAGCGCTGGACCAGGACGACGACCACCGCGACCAGCAGGAACACCGTGATGGTGCCGAGCACCCACCACCACAGCGGGATGCTGCGCTCCGGCTCGGCCGCGGGCGGCGGCGGGGCGACGACGACCGGCGCGGGGGCGGGGGCGGGCGGGGGCGCGACCGGGTGAAGGTCGCCGCCGCAGCGCAGGCAGAGCGACCCGGTGATCGGGTTGGCCTCCGCGCAGTGCGGGCAGGCCAGCGAGCCGACGGTGACGCGGCCGCCGGTGCCGGGAAGACGGCGCAGCGCCTGGGTCGCGGACTCGGCGTCGCTGAGCACCAGCTGGGCCGGCGTCCAGAAGAGCGGGAAGTCGCAGCGCGGGCAGAAGTCGTGCGACTCGCGCCGGTTGACGGTGATCTCGGCGACCGCGCCGCACTCGGGGCACGTCACCGACCGACCCACCGCGTGCGTGGACTGCTCGTACCCCTCGGCCACGACCGGGACGACGGGGAGACCCTGGGTCTGCGTGGCCGGCGGCTCGGGGGCGGCCGGCTTGACCGGCCCTCCCAGACCCTCGCCGGGGTCGGCCTGCCCGTCGACGCGCATGGTCACCATTCCTCGTCCTGTTCGGAGTTCCACACCTGACGGTCCGCGACCCAGAGCTCGGCCGTCACGTGGGCCGGGATCTCGTCGCGCACCATGTCGACGAACGCGGCCTCGTCGAGAGAACCGGTCCGTGCGACCCGCATCCGCACCCACGCCGTGTCGTCGGGCACCTCACCCGCCCGCCAGATCCCGCCCCCCTCGACGACCTCGGCGGACGAGCCGCTGAGGAGCTCGAGGAACGACGTAAGCCCGGCGACCGTGCCCCTCGTGGAGAGGGTGCGAGCCGCGGTCGCCACGATACGGCGCCGCAGCGCCTCCGGCATGGAGTTGTCGAGCTTGTCCACCCCGATCCACGACCCGAGCCAGGCGATCGAGCTCTCCGGCGCGATCGTGAGGTCGACGGCGTGCTCGACGCCGTCGGCGTCCTCGAGGAGGGTGCTGCCGAGCTCCTGGAAGATCGAGACGAACCGGACGAAGAAGTCGTGGCTGAGCATCTGCACCGGCAGCTGGCGCAGCATCCAGTCATCGGGACGGCGCGGCGTGCGTGGCCGGGTCAGGCCGGCCGAGGCGACCTTGACCAGGGCACTCATCGCACCACCACCTGGTGCGAGGCCGAGAGGAACAGCGACTGGCGGTCGAGCCGGATGACGTCCTTGGCCGCGCCGAGGCGGCGTCCGGTGCGCAGGTCGTACTCGAACAGCAGCGCCTCCTCCACCCGCTCGACGCCCTCGACCGACTCGAGCAGCTGGGTGACGGTGGCGACGTTCAGGTCGGCGTCGAAGGGCCAGCCGGCGCCGTCGGGCCCGCCGAGGAGCGGGTTGACGAACCGGGCCAGCGCCTCCGCGGCCCGCTGCTTGACGATGCCCTGGGGCCGTCCGGGGGCGCCGTGGACGAGCGCGACGACCGAGACGCCCTGGTAGAACGGCGTGGTCACCTCGACCGCGGTGCCGACGACCCGGTGGGCGTCCAGGTGGTCGGTGATGGTGGCCATCAGCTGCTGGGAGATGGCGTAGTCGTCGATCGTGTGGCCGCTGGGCTCCCCGCGCACCTCGGGGACGACGAGCAGCTGCACCGTGCCGTTGCCGCGCCGGGCCGAGCGGCACCGGGCGCGGGCGACCGCGGGCGAGGCCTCGATGGTGAGCCGCTCGTAGTCCTGGGCGGTGACGGCGCGCTGGCCGGTGCGCAGGGTGAGCGGGCCGCGGATCTTGGCCTCCTCGACGCTCTCCGCGTCGACGCCGCCGGTCGCCGGCAGCAGGTTGACCACGCCGCTGACGAACGGGACCGTCGAGCGCAGCAGGGTGAGCGTGCGGGCGCCGACGTTGCCGCGCGAGCCACCGCCGTGGCGGTAGCCGCTGACCTCGATCATCGCGCCGTCGCGAGGGATGTCGCCGTGCTGGCGCACCGACCCGTCGGGGTAGCGCACCCGCGGGCCGAACTGGATCTCGCCGTCGCTGTCGTTCCACACGTAGTGCCGGTCGCGCGGGGTGGAGCCGGAGAAGTCGGCGACCTCGGTCCACTCCTGGACGTCGGTGCCGTCGACGACGCGGACCACCTCGTCGCCCCGGCGCGGGAGGACGGGGCGGTGCGAGACCGAGAAGCGCTGCGCGGCGCCGCCGTCGCTGCGGCCGACCTGCTCGCCGGCGGCCTCCTCCGCGTGCTCGGCGCGCACCGTGCCCCCCAGGGCGGAGACCTCGATCCGCTGCACCCGCGGCGAGGCCTGGTAGGTGGGCCGGCCGTTCGCCGTGGGCAGCAGCCGGGCCCGCAGCCAGTACGCCGACTGGTTGCCGACGCTCATCGGCTGGTGCTCGACGGGGACCATCAGCACGATCTCGCCGGCCCGGTTCAGACCGCCGGTGGTGTCCTCGTAGACCTCGGTGGCGAGCCAGCCCTCGCCGTTCCAGACCTCCCAGGCGATCGGCGGGTTGCGCGGGTCGACGCCGATGCCCTCGGCCTGGGCCTCGACGGCCAGGCGCAGCACCATCCCGGCCAGCGAGTCGCGGAAGCCGAGGCAGAACGTGTCACCCACCGTCATCGTCGAGGAGGCGAAGACGCGGGCGCCGACGGTGCCGAAGCGGAGGTCGTCCCACACGTCGGTGACCGTGCCCTCCACGGCGGTCGACACCTTGGCGTGCTCGAGCCTCGGCGGCGCGATGACCAGCTCGTCGACGGTGGAGAAGACCACCGAGTCCACGGCGGCCGACGTGGTCGACACGGTCATCACCTCGGTGGCCGCGGGCACCACGACCGCCGACTCCAGCACCGCGGAGAGCCAGAACGTGAGGTTCGTGCTGGCCACCGACGGCGGGAACGGCTCGATCCCGACCATGTTGAGGAACTGCGTGTAGAGCCGGTCGGGCACCTGGTTGACGCGGTAGAGCACCATCTCGCTCATCCACGCGAACAGCTCGATGAGTGCGACGCCGGGGTCGGAGACGTTGTGGTTGGTCCACTCCGGGCAGAAGCGGGGGATCATCCGCTTGGCCTCGTCGACGATGTCCTGGAAGGTGCGGTCGTCGAGGGACGGGCTCGGCAGGGGCATGGCTTCGGGTGTCCTGACTGGGCTTCGCGACGGCTATTCGGCGTCGTGCGGGATGACGTAGAACGGGTAGACGAGGTTGCGGCGGTCGTTGGTGGAGCGGACGCGGTAGCCGATGTGGATGTTGACCAGGGAGGACGAGGAGTCGTCACCGACGCTGGTGACCTCCTCGACGGTGATGCGCGGCTCCCACTGGGCCAGGGCGTCGCGCACGGCCTGGTTGATCAGGCCGAGCAGGTTCGCGGTGACCGGCTCGAAGAGCAGGTCCCAGATCCGGCAGCCGAACTGGGGCCGCATCAGCCGCTCCCCCGGCGCGGTCATCAGCACCATCTCGATCGAGCGGTCCAGCTCGGGGACGCCGTTCGACAGCCGGATCGAGCCGGTGTGGTCGACACCCAGCGGCCAGCCGAAGCCGCGGCCGATGAACGACGTCTCGTCGCCGGGCCCACCCGGCACTGCCAGCTCGCTCATCAGTTGATCGCCACCAGCGCGCCCTTGAGGGTGAGCGGGCCGCTCGCCTCGACCGAGGCCAGGCCGTCGGCCTTCACCTTCACCGAGGCGCCGCCGACCTCGGTGCCCGCCGTGCCCTTGATCGCGACCTGGCCGTTGGCGGTGACCTTGATCGCCGCCTTCGCCTTGATCTCGATGTTGTTGCCGTCGAGGGTGATGTCGCCGTTCTTGGCCAGGATCACCTTCGCCTGACCGTTCGACAGGGTGATCGGCAGCCCGTCGGAGATCACCTCGACCTCCTCGCCGGAGATCTTGATCTGGTGCTTCTTCTCCTTGTGCTGCAGCAGGATGTGCTGCTCGCCGGGCTGCTCGCCGTCGGCGAGCTCGACCATGTGACCGAGCCGCGAGGTGATCCGGCGGTACTTGATCTTGTTGTTGTCGACGGCCGCGCCGCTGCCGACCGGGAGGGTGTTCTTGGCCGAGAAGAGCCCCCCGAGGACGACGGGACGGCGGGTGTCGCCGTTCTCGAAGGCGATCAGCACCTCGTCGCCGACCTCGGGGTAGAAGAGCATCCCGCGGTCCTTGCCGGCGCCGAGGACTACCATCCGCGCCCAGGCCGACTCGACCTGCTCGGAGACGGCGGAGTACTTCACGGCGATCCGGCCCTTGTTGTCGGGGTCCTTGAGGTTCGTGACGACCGCGGCGAGGACGCCGCTGACGGCCATCCCCGAGTCGGGGGGCGGCGTCCCGAGCAGGTCGACGAGGCCGGCAGGGCGGACCGGCCCGGCGGTGAAGTGGGTCCGGAACCCGGCGGAGTGGCTGTAGACGTGCTCGAGGCCGGTGACGAGATAGGAGCCGGACGCCGGACCTGCGTTCGAGATCTTGACCTTGTCGTAGAGCTTGATCCTGGAGTTGATCGCGCCGCCGCCCTTGGCGACGACGGCCGCGGAGCTCGCCTCCGCGAACCGGGCCTTGGCCATCGTGCCGGCCTCCCCCGCGTCGAGCGCGGGCGCCGCCAGGATGACGTCGGTGGCGCCGCGCGAGGGGCGCGCGTCGCGGCCGGCGGCCTTGGCGACGAAGGCGGACTCCCCGGTGACGCTCGTGGTGTGCTCGCCGCTGACGACCGCCTGCTGGTCGGGGTTCCAGCCGCGCACGACGACCTGCGCCGGACCGGTGTTGGTGGCGCGCACCGAGAACGACGTGAGGTCGTCGGTGCCGAGCGCCAGCGGCACCGTCGCGCCCGCGGTGCCGACCGGGACGACGTTCAGGGCCACGCCCTCGACCCACCACGCGAGCCCGGCGCGGGAGCAGATGGCGTTCAGGAAGGCCAGGTTGCTCCCGGTCTGGAGCTGGTAGGGGTGCGCCGGGTTGGTCGCGGGCACGGTCCCCATCGAGAGGCCCGTCTCGCCGACGATCTTCCTCACCACGTCGGTGTAGGTCTGGTTGAGGAACGTGCGGTTCTTCGTCGAGCCGTTGAGCCGGCACGCCCGGTCGTCGACGGTGACCACGAGCACGGGCGTCTGCCCGGCCGCCTGCTCGAGGACGACGCCGGTCACCTCCCCGATCATCAGCTGGTTGCCCCCCGCGGTGATCTCGACCTCCACGCCCATCGCGAACTGCTGGGACGTCGACAGCGCGAACCCCCGGTCCCGGAAGCGCAGCACGGTCCGACCGGACAGGCCGACCGCGAGGTCGATCCGGATGCTCGAGAGCAGGTCCAGCCACGTCGACTGCAGCGGGCTGCCCTTCACCTTCACGGTGGGCGCGACGCCGAGCTCGGCACCCATCAGTTCTCCAGCCGGGGGATGTCCAGGATGGTGCCCGGACGGACCGCGAGCGGGTCCTGCAGACCGTTGGCGTCGGCGAGCATCCGCCACCGGGTGGCGTTGCCGTAGTAGCGGGCGCTGATCCGGTCGAGCGTCTCACCGGGCAGCACCCGGTGCGTGCGGTGCGGCTTCGGCGTGCCGGAGGTGGGGTTCTGCGGCCCGAAGGCCTGCGACTCCTCGTACTGCCGCAGCTCCAGCAGCATCCGGGCCCGCAGCGGCACCCCCGAGGAGGAGAAGTAGGTGAACGTCAGGCGCAGGTCCTCCACGACGGCGGTGAAGGAGTGCAGGTCCCCCCAGTGGAAGGTCAGCGTCGGCGGTCGCAGGTTGTTGGAGGTCTCGTCGCTGCCCGGCAGGTTCGGGTCGACGTCCATCAGGCCCAGGATCTTGCCGGTGTGGACGCTGACCGGGGTGCCGTCGGAGGTCGTGTCGAAGACCAGGTCGAGGCGCATCCACCCGGACGTGGCGCCGGCGTACTGCAGCGTCGGGACGCCCTTGCCGGGCATCGGGTTGGAGGTCCAGTTGTTGCGGCGACCGACGCTCAGGGTCTCGGGGTTGTAGAGGCACGGCACCTTCGCGCCGCCCTCGATCTCGAGGAACGCCTTCTCCAGCTCCGCCATCAGAACACTCCCCAGTCCTGGCGCCGTCCGCGCCGCTCGAGCTCGTCGACCACGCGGGCCTCGATCCGCTCGACGACGGCGTCGACGAGCGCTTCCATCGCGTCCCCGGGAAGGGCGCCGGCGTCGGCGGCGGCGGTGTTGACCGCGAAGCCGCGGTAGCCGTCGTTCGACGTCCACCCGGTCATGTCCTCGGCCGGCGTGATGCTGCCGCCGCGCTGCTCGAGCTCCCAGCTCTCGCGGCCCTGGCCGAAGAAGTCTGGCGCGTTGCCACCGGGCATGGTGGGTCCTCCCTGGTCGAGCAGTCGCCGGACGACGCCGGCCTGGGCGTCACCGAACAGGTGGGCGGTCGAGGAGAGCAGCGAGCCGCCGGCCGGGGCGCCAGGCGCGACCGGCGCGGCCGTCGCGGACGGGGTGCGGCGGACGACGTCGGCCCGGGCGGACGCCGGCACCGGCGGCGCGGCGGCCGCCGGGCGGGCCGGGCTGAGGCTGACCCGCGGCGGGGCGACCGTCATCCGGCGCAGCAGGCTCGGGTCGGGCGTGGCGGCGCCGGGTGCGCCGGGTGCGCCGGGTGCCGCCGGCGCGCCGGGCCGGCCGAGGCGGGCCACGGCGGGAGCCGCCGGGCCGGTCGGGCCTCCCGGGCCGATCGGCATGCCGCCCGCCCGGGCCACGAGCGCGACCGCCTCCGCGGTGCCGGACGCCGGGTGCCGGCCGAGCGCGGGGACCTGGGCGCCGAGACCCGCGCGGCGCACGTCGGGGGTGGCGGCGGTCGTGGCGTCGGTCGCGGCGTCGGTCGCGGGGGCCGGCGGGGCCGCCCACCGGAGCACGGTCGGCCCCGACGCCGCGGCGCCGGCGCCGCGGGAGCTGCCGGCGGCGCGGGAGCCGCCGGCGCCGCGGACCGAGGCCGCGGACGGCGTGGACGCGCGGGCCACCTGGCGACGGATCTGCTCCGGGGCCGACCCGCCGCGGGCCCGACCCGGGCGCCCACCGGCGCCGGACCGGGCTCCGGCTCCGGCTCCGACCAGCTGCGGGTGGGAAGGCGAGGCGCTCGCGGTGGCGGGCCGGATGTCCTCGGCGGTGCCGAGCGCGGTGGCCAGCGGGTGGCCGGCGTCGACGCCGTACCGGGTGGAGCGGCGCACGGAGTAGAGGTCGCCCATCGCGACCGACGTCGCACCGACGCGACCGATCGAGGGGGCGATGGTCGGCGCGGTCACGGGCGCGGTCGCGGGCGCGGTCACGCTCACGGGCACCGGGACTGCGGCCGGTCCCGTCGTCCCGGGGACGGCCGCTCGACCCGGCGTGGCCCGAGCGCTCGGGGCGGGCACCTCGACCGGCGATACCGCGGGGGTGGTCGGCGTCGCGGCCGCGGACGACGCCGCGCCGGCGGCGAGGCCGGGCGCCTGCCGGCCCACGACGGCCGAGCGGCGGACGTCGGCGGCGGGGGCGATGACCTGGTCGGCGCCCCACAGCCGGCGGACCGGGCGACGGGTGCTCCGCGCGAGCCCGGGCGTGGCCGGTGATCCGGAGGGCAGCGGACCGGTCGACGTGCTGGGCGACGCGGCGGCGGCGACGGCGTCCGGCGGGGAGCCGGCGGCGCCGGCGGCGGCACCCAGGGGTGCCGCGCCGAGCATGCGGCGCAGGACGCCGCCTGGCGCCCGGCCGACGCCGCCGCCCTGGGCAACCGGCGCGGACGGAGCGGACGGAGCGGCGGCCGGTGCGGCTGCGGGGGTGGGGTCGACAGCGCGCGGACCCCGCCGGTGCGCACCCGGGGACGCCGGGAGACCCGGGGTCGCCCCGGGTGCCGTGGCCGGGTGCGCGCCGGGCGCAGGGGCCGGGGCGGCGGACGGGGCGGCGGACGGGGCGGCGAGCGCGGGCGAGCCGGCGGTCCCCGACGACGGGGCGGGTGACGACACCGACGACGAGGTGGGCCCGGCCGTCGAACGGCGCACGGTGCCGCCGGCCTGACGCATCACCGGGCTGGACGCCGTCCAGCGCTGTCGCCGCGCGGCGCCGACAGCGGCACCGGCAGCGGCGCCGGCAGCGGCACCGGAGGCCGGGGCGGCGTAGGCGCGAGCGATGAGGTCGGGCCCCGCGGCGCGCACGACCTCGCCGTCGCGGACCGCGCTGCCGAGCGCGCGCTGCTGGCTCGAGGGCAGGCCGGTCGCCGCGGCGACCGGCACGCCGGCGCCCACGGTCGTGGCTGCGGTCGGGTCTGTGGTCGTGGCTGCGGTCGCCGGCGCGGGAGCGACGGACCCGACGGCGGGTGCGGTGCCGGTCGAGGCCGGGGTCGCGAGCGGGGTGGGGACGGTGGGCGCGGAGGCGGCCACCAGTCCGGGGGCGGTGGAGCGCGAGCGCGAGCCCGCGGTGCTCAGCGCCATCCCGGCCGAGCGTCCGGACTGCCGCATCACCAGGCTGCCGGCCGACCACACGTCGCGGCGCGAGACGCCCGGTGGGGTGGCCGATCGGCGGATCAGGGACGGCGCCGACGCGGCGACCGTCCGGGTGTCGCGGACGCCGCTGTCGAGCGCCGCGCGACCCGCGACCAGCGGGGCCGACGCGGTGGTGTGCGTCGCGGCCGCGGCGGGGGTGCGGCGGACCATGGCCCCGAACCGGCCGGGACCGGAGCCGAGCTGCCACGACGCGCGGCGGACCGGGGGCAGCGCGGGCGCCCCCGCGCGACCCGTCGCGGCGGCGGCCGCCGAGGACGGCGCCGGAGACACCGAGGACGACGCGGTGGACGCGGAGGACGACGGAGCGGGCGACGAGGTAGACGTCGGCACCGCGGCTCCGGACGGCCCGGCGACCGGACCGGACGGCGGGGGCGGCGTGCTCGGGCCGGGGCCGCCGGACGGGCCGCCGGACGGGCCGCCCGAGGGACCGGGAGCGGGAGGTGCCGCGGGACCCTCGCCGAGGTCGGGGCCGTCGGTGCGGGGCGGGCTGGTGGGTCCGGGGCTCGCGGCGGCGGACGGCGTCCGCCGCACCGGGGGCGCCGGGTCGGGCGGCGGCGCCGCGACGCGACGGGTGGCCTGGAGCCGGGAGAGGTCGCCGGGGGTGAGCATCGGGCCGGCCGCCTGGACCTCGACGTGCCGGCGCACCTGGGCGACCTGGGCGGTCAACCCGCCGACGATGCCACCGGGCGTGTAGGTGTCCTGCTGGGGCACCGAGTGCGCCGCGCGGGGCAGCCGGCGCTCGGGCAGCGCCTCGACGTCGAGCGGCCGCGACGACGTGAGCCAGCCGGGTCCGGGGGTCGGAGGTCTCGACTCGGCTCGCTGGCGCTCGCCGGCTCGACCAACGGAGGCGGGGGCGGCCTCGGAGGCGGGGGCGGCCTCGGTCCGTCGCACCGTCGGGACGGACCCGGAGGCGGGGGCCTCGGTCCGTCGCACCGTGGGGGCCGACTCGGAGGCGGGAACCTCGGTCCGTCGCACCGTGGGGGCGGACTCGGAGGCGGGGGCCTCGGTCCGTCGCACCGCGGGGGCGGAACCGGGGGCCGGTGTTGTGGACCCGGCTCGACCGACGGGGGCAGGTTCCGCTGGTCGAGCCGCGGGGACGGAGTCACCGCGTGTCGAGACCACCGCAGGCCCGGTCTGACGGAAGACGGGGCGGGGGTCGACGACGTCCGCGACGTCGTCGTCGACCGGGCGCGGCACCCACCAGCGCGGCGGACGGACGCCGGGGCCACCCGGGTCCGGGCCGGCCAGCGCACGCCGGATGTCGATCGGGCGCGAGGTGGCGGCCGCGAAGCGGGAGACGCCGGAGGCCAGCGAGCCGATCCGGGACGGCAGCGGGCGCCCGACCGGCGGACCGGGCAGGCGCAGGCGACGGCGCACGGCACCGCCCAGCCACGGCGCGGGCGGGGGCGGGGAGTCGGCAGGGTCGGCCGGTGCGTCGGTCATGTCGGTCATCTCGGGGGTCCGGGGTCAGGCCTGGGTCTTGGCGCGGAACCCGTGGTGGGCGATCTCGAGCTCTTCCTCGAGCGCGTCCTGGCTGGCGACGGAGAAGTCGGGTCCCTTCCACCGTACGGGGAAGACGTCGATCAGCTCCCAGGCGCGGAGCCGGGTGCCGACGTGGTCGATGGCGGTGACCGCGCCGGTCGAGCGGGTCAGCTTGTTGCCCGAGCTGGCGAACCCCTCGCCCGAGCTCTTCTGGAGCCACTCGAAGAGCGCGTTGCTGGAGGTGACACCGCGCTTGAACACGATGTTCGGCCAGGTCATCCGGCCGGGCACCCGGTGGCTGAAGCCGTTCTGCCCGCCCTCGCGGAACTCCTCGACGCCGACGGTGACCTGCAGCCCGTACAGCTCGCGGAAGACGCCGATCTCGACGCCGTCCAGCTCGAACAGGAACCGGTTCGCGGTGGGGATGTCCCCGCCGAGGGGATCCTCGGCGGCGCTGCCGCTTCCGCCGCTACTGGCCATACTCACGCACCACCTGCCAGGCTCGTTCGTTCAGGGAGACGACCGCGCGCACCATCCGCACGCGATCCATGTGCTCGAGGTCGAGCAGCTCGTCGAGCGGCCAGTGCAGGTGGTAGGCCAGGTAGGCGATCTCCTGCCACAGGGCGTCACTCGGGTAGCGCATCATGCGGCGGTGCTCCTGTCCCGACGCACGCTACGACGAGCGACGCGGCAGCTCCTCGACGCTGTGCCGCAGGCTGGGTCGCTCGGACACCTGCTCCGAGACACCCGTCGAGCCGGCCGGGGCCGCAGGAGCGACCGCGGCGTCCGCGGGCTCCGCCCCGGCACCCTCGGCGGCCGGAGCCGCCGCGGGGGCCGGGGACGGAGCGGGCGAGGACGACCCGACCAGCGCACTGGACTCCTGCGCCGCGATGAGGGCGTCGAACTCCTCCTGGTTCCCGAAGTTGATCACTCCGTAGAAGTCCTGGAGGAACGCGAGGTCGACCGCGAACAGGCCCTCGATGACGTACGAGTTGATCTGCTCGAGCGAACCGAGGCGGGTGACCACCCTGGTGAGCACCAGGATGGTCAGCCTCGGGTCGTCGGGACCCTGGACCGTGGGGTCCCGCAGCGGCGCGAGCTCGTCGCGCGCCGTCGCGAGCCGCATGACGCCCTTGCGGTGCAGGGTGCCCTCGTCGTCCACGTAGCCTCGCGGCAGCGTGAACTCGTACGTCGTGCGCAGCGAGCTCACTTGACGCGGTCGAGCCGCTCGATCACGAGGGTGATGGTCTCCTTGACCGCCTCGTTGGAGTCGGTGCTCACGGCGTCCGTGGCGATCTTGCTGGGCCAGCCCTTGGAGAAGTTGAACCGGCCGACCTCGGCGTAGGCGCCGTCGTAGAGCACGATCGAGCCGTCCTTGCGGGTGGCGGTGCGGGCGGTGCCGCCCATGCCCTTGTCCCGGATGTCCTTGAACCACTTCCAGATCGGGTCCGACATGGCGTCCATCGGCGCCATCCGGGTGATCGTGATGTCGGCGGCCTTGTTGATGTTGCCGCGGGTCTTGACCATCTCCGAGCGGCCGGTCTTGCCGACCTGCTGGATGGAGACGACGTCGGCCTCGACGTCGAGGCCGGAGACGCCGGTGAGGATGATGTTCTCGCCGGCGATCTCCAGGTAGAAGTTCTGCGCGACGATCGGGTCGGTCGCGATGAGAGACTCGTTGGGCATCTGCTAAACCACTTTCTCGGTGTGGGTGAGGGGGACGGGCACCGGCGTCAGCCGGCGACCTGCTTCTTCTGGCTGATGCGGAACACGACGAACTCGGCGGGCTTGACCGGCGCGATGCCGACCTCGACCACGAGCATGCCGGCGTCCACGGACTCCGGCGGGTTCGTCTCCGCGTCGCACTTGACGTAGAACGCCTCGTCGGCCGAGAGACCCGACAGGGCGCCGGCCGTCCAGAGGCCACGCAGGAAGCCGCTGACGGTGCGGTTGACACCTTCCCAGAGCGCCATGTCGTTCGGCTCGAAGACGGCATACTGGGTGCCCTCGAGGATGGTCGACTCGACCATGTTGAACAGGCGGCGGACGTTGATGTAGTTCCAGTCGGTGTCCGAGGCCAGGGTGCGGGCGCCCCAGATGCGGATGCCGCGGGTGCCGAACGGGCGGATGCAGTTGATGCCGATCGGGTTGAGCAGCGACTGCTCGTTCTGGGTGACCGAGCGCTCGATGTCGAGGACGCCGCGCATGGTGTCGTTGGCCGGGGCCTTCCACACGCCGCGGGTGTCGTCGGTGCGGGCCCAGACGCCGGCCACGTGGCCCGACGGGGGGATCAGGATCTCGGTCTCGCCGTTGGTCGGGTTCGGGTTCTCGACCTTGACCCAGGGGTAGTACAGCGCGGCGTAGGCCGAGTCGTACATGGCCGTCTCCGAGCGCCACTCCTTGACCTGCTGCGGGTTCATGCCGGGAGGCGCGTCGAGGACCGCCATCCGGTTGCCGTTCTGCTCGCAGTGCGAGATCAGGGCGGTCTGGACGGCCTTCCAGAGACCGAGGTCGAGGCTGCCGTCCTCCTTGGTGGCCGCGGTGACGAGGTCGGGGACGATCACCATGGTGACGTCCTCGGCGACCGCGAGGCCGTTGATGCCGGCGCGGGCCGACTCCGAGCCGGCGAACTTCTTGCCGGTGACGGGCACCGGGATCGGCGCGGCCTTCGAGAGGCTGTAGGTGCCGGGCTTGACCAGCTCGAGCTGGCTGGCGACGTCGGCGTCCTCGGCGAGGTCGAGGTCGACCTTGACCTTGGTGGAGGTCGCGTTGACCTTCGTGGCGACGTTCGAGTCACCCTTGTCGAAGCTGAGGCCGGAGAACTCCTCGACCGCGACGCCGTTCTCGATGATCGTCATCGTGAAGGTCGGCTGCGCGTCGTCGTCGTCACCGGCGTCGTCCGAGGTGACCTGGACGGCGATGTTGGCGTCGGGCTCGACGCTCGTGACGGCAACGGGCAGACCCAGGGACCGGTCGGCGGCCGGGAGGGCGGCCGTGGCCGGCTCACCGGCGGGCTCGGTGTTCGGCACGCGGCAGATGTAGGCGATGGAGCCGCCGTTGGCGAAGTAGCCGTAGACGGAGAGCGGGAGCATGCAGCCGGGCGCGAAGCCGCCGTACAGGCTCTCGAACTGGGTCCAGCTCGTGACCAGGCGCGGGGCGAGGCCCTGCGGGTCCAGCGGGTCGTCGGTGGGTGCCAGCTCCGTGAAGCCGACGAACGCGGCGACAGCGGTGGGGGCGGCCGAGAGGATCTTCTGAGAGGACGGGACCTCTTCGACGTACACACCGGGTGCGGTGTAGGTAGGCATGGGTTCTCCGCTTCGTGGCTTCGTGGCTCGTGGGAAATTCGGGGAGGGCGACGGCATCACGCCCGGGCAGACACGTTCTGACAAGTCGAATCGTGGTCCGGTCGGGCGGGCCCCGGCGGGTAATCGCGGAAAGTGGTTCGATCTGACCAGGGAGCGTCCCAACGGGTCTTGACGTTTTCGCCCGCCGGGACGCGTTCCTGCCCAGACTGGTGTCGTGACCACCACCGCCGGGTCCTGGGGCCCGGCCGACCTCCCCGAGATCTCCCCCGCCCGCGCCGAGCGCTACGCGCTGCGCCCCGGTGAGGTGCCGCAGCTCTCGGCGTACGCCGCGGCCCCGAGCGCACTCGGCCTGCGGGCGCGGATCGTGCTGCTCTCCGGGCGCGGGATCGGCCCGACCCAGGTGGCGCGGGTGCTCGGCGTGAGCCGGCAGACGGTGCACACGTGGCGCACGCGGTACGCCGGCGCGGGTCTCGCCGGCCTCCACGACCAGCCGCCCGAGCCGGTCCGCGCGGTCGACGACCGGGCGATCGTGGCGGCCAGCCTGGTGCCGCCGCCGGCGTCCGTCGGCAGCACGACCTGGTCGGCGCGGACCCTCGCGACCCACCTCGGCGTCGGGCACAGCACCGTCGCGCGGGCGTGGGTGGCGCACGGCGTCCGGCCCAACGGCGCCGACACGTTCCGCGTCGCGACCACGCCCGAGCTCGTCGTCCAGCTGGTGGAGGTGGTGGGCCTGGTGGTGGCCCGCGACGTCCGCCTGGTCGCGCTCCTCGTGCGCGACGCGACCGCCACCGGCGCGACCCGGCACGCGCTGACCCGCTCCCCCCGCACCGGCCTGGCGCCCCTCTACCTGTACGCCGCCACCCGTGCCGCGCTCGCCGACCCCGCCGCCCACGCGCGCCGCGGCCGGCTCGACCTCGGTCGGTGGCTGGACGGCCTCGAGACCGGCGACGGCGCCGGCGGCGCGCGGCTGTGCCTGGTCGCCGACACCGCCGACGCCCTCGCCCGGCCCGCGGTCGCGGCCTGGCTCTCGGCCCGGCCCCACGTCCGCACCCACCACGCCGGCAGCACCCGCCGGTGGCTCGGCCTCACCACGGCCTTCCTGACCCTCGCCGAGTCCCAGACCGCCGGTCCCGGCTGCGCGCCCGAGATGGCCGACCTCCTGCGCGGGCTGACCTCCGGCGACCTCGTCCTGCCCGCGCCCCTGGTCTGGTCCGGACCCGGTGCCCGGACGGTCGTCCCGCCGCGCCGGTAGGCCGCGCCTCCTCGTCGCGCCCCGGTGGTCGAGCCCCCCCCCGCTGGTCGAGCGCCCCCGCTGGTCGAGCCGGCGAGCGCCAGCGAGCCGAGTCGAGACCACCGCACCCCGTTACCGCGGCTCGACCACCGGCAACCGCTGGTCGAGCCGGCGAGCGTCAGCGAGCCGAGTCGAGACCACCGACCAGCCCACCAGGGTCTCGACTCGCGGTGACTTCGTCCCCGCGGCTCGACCACCGGAACCCGCCACACCGTTGGTCGAGCCGGCGAGCGCCAGCGAGCCGAGTCGAGACCACGTCAGCGTCACCAGGTCTCGACTCGCGGTGACTCCGTCCCCGCGGCTCGACCACCGGCACCCCCCGCTGGTCGAGCCGGCGAGCGCCAGCGAGCCGAGTCGAGACCCCCACAACTGCCAACAGGTCTCGACTCGCGGTGACCCCGTCCCCGCGGCTCGACCACCGGAGGCGGCAACCGCTGGTCGAGCCGGCGAGCGTCAGCGAGCCGAGTCGAGACCACCGACCAGCCCACCAGGGTCTCGACTCGCGGTGACTTCGCCCCCGCGGCTCGACCACCGGACGACACCGCTGGCCGAGCCGGCGAGCGCCAGCGAGCGCCAGCGAGCGCCAGCGAGCCGAGTCGAGACCACCGACCAGCCCACCAGGGTCTCGACTCGCGGTGACTCCGTCCCCACGGCTCGACCACCGGCAACCGCTGGTCGAGCCGGCGAGCGCCAGCGAGCCGAGTCGAGCCCACCTATCCCGCGAGGTCTCGACTCGCGGTGACTCCGTCCCCGCGGCTCGACCACCGACAACCCCCGCTGGTCGAGCCGGTGAGCGTCAGCGAGCCGAGTCGAGACCACCGCATCCCACCCGCGAGGTCTCGACTCGCGGTGACTCCGTCCCCGCGGCTCGACCACCGGACGACACCGCTGGTCGAGCCGGCGAGCGCCAGCGAGCCGAGTCGAGACCACCCCCACCCCGTCACCAGGTCTCGACTCGCGGTGACTCCGTCCCCGCGGCTCGACCAGCGGAGGCGGCTCGACCACCGGAGGCGGATCGACCACCGGGGGCGGACGACCACCGGGGGCGGATCGATCGGGCGAGCGTCAGGCCATCGTCGTGCGGACGGCGCCGGACATCGTCATGCTGATGACGCCGCCCCAGGCGCAGTTGCACATCGAGCCGGCCGTCAGGGCGGGCACGCCGCCGATGAGGGTCTTCGGGGCGCCGGGGGTCCAGGGCCCCGGGACGACCGGGACGCAGGGCATGGGGGTGAGCACGCCGAGCGCGGCAGCGGTGGCGCCGGCCACCGTCGGGTTGGCGAGGCTCGTGCACATCCCGAACGGCGCGATGTTCATCCCCGGCGCGATGTCGGGGATGGTGGCGACCGGGCGGCCCTCGACCATCACCAGCTTGGCGGGGAGCGTGTTCAGGGTCGACGGCGCGACGCCGAACGTGCAGGCCAGCATCGCGCCGGTCACCGCTGCGGGGTTGCCCATGGCTGTCTCCTGGTCAGATCGGTCAGAGCTTGGTGCCCTTGACGGACTTGTCGAGCTGGCGGCCGGACTCGAGCACCAGGCAGACGACGGCGCGGTCGCCGGACTGCCAGGAGCGCGGGGACGGGTAGAGGTAGGTGAAGTAGAGCTGGGAGTCGAGGTAGTCGACGCCGACGTAGCCCTTGAACTCCTCGGCGCAGCGGCCGTCGGCGAACGCCGTGAGGGCGTCGTCGCCCGGGAAGACGTCGCCGTCGACGTCCTGGTCGGCGGGCTCGTAGTCGGCGACCGCGTAGGCCTCCTGGTCGTGCGGCTCGTCGCACGGCACGGTGGCGATGTCGCTGACCTGCGCCTTGATCTCCTCGGGGGCGTTCACGCAGTCCCCGACCTCGAGGTCGAGGACCGGGTTCTCGTCGCCGTCGTCGTCACCGCTGCAGCCGGCGAGCGCCAGCACCGCGAGGCACACCAGCACGACCAGGCGCGCGGCTCGGCGGGTGTGGGGAGCGTTCACGTTCCCGGTCACGACCTCTCGCTCTCGACGACCCGGCCCGGGCAATCTAGTCGCGGCCGGACGCCCGCCGCGGGTGAATGCGGAGATTGCCCGCACGCACCCCGTCGCCGCCCCTACATTGGCTCCGACCCCCCACCCGAGGAGAGCGCACGTGTTCATCAGGTACGTCGACGAGGGCCTCGAGCAGCTGGTCCGTCGTCGCCTCCCGCTCCCCGAGGACGTCGGCGACGTCAGCTTCGAGACGCCCACCTCCACCTGGGCCGCCCAGCTCTCGCGACTCACGGTGAACCTCTTCCTCTACGGCCTCGACCGCAGCAACCAGCCCACCCGGACCGTGCAGGCGCGGGTCGACGCGTCGGGCCGCGCCGAGCGCCGCGCTCCCCTGCCGATGGTCGACCTCGACTACCTCGTCAGCGCCTGGGCCGGCAGCCCCCGCGACGAGCACCAGCTGCTCAGCGACGTCGTCAGCCTGTTCGCCGGCGTGCCGGTCCTCCCGCCCGACCTGACGCACGCCAACCTCAACTCGAGCGTCACCCTCGGCTTCGGCAGCGACCCCACGATGCGGCCGCGGGAGATCTGGCAGGGCGTGAGCGGACAGCTCAAGGCCTGTGCGGTCATCCGCGCCACCGTCGCCGCCGACACCTGGGACTGGGAGGACCAGGCCGCCGCGGTCGAGCGCGTGTCGGTGCTGGCCGCTCCGAAGCAGATCTGAGACGGTCCGACCCGTCGGGTCGTCGCCGTCGCCCCGGACGGGAGCACCGCGTCGTGGGCGGGGAAAACTTTCCTCATTCCGCCTCGCGGCGCTGCTCCCTGCTCCTACTGTGCCTGGTGTTGCCCCCCTCGTCCTAGGCCCTCGGCAGGTATCCGTGCTCGGCTCCGTCCCCGCCCCCCACGCGCGGCACCTCCGCATGCCCGCGGGGGACGCCCGATGAGACTGGCGACCGAGCACCTCGTCCTGCAGGCCGACCCCGGCACGACCCTCGAGATCCCCGTCGACGTGGTCAACACCAGCGACCTCATCGACGGCGTCACCGCCCGCCTCATCGGCCTCCCGGACGCCGAGACCCGGATCGAGCCGCAGCTGCTGCCGCTCTTCCCCGGCGCCGAGGGCCGGCTCGTCATGCACGTCGACGTCCCGCGGTCGCTGACCGCGGGCAGCCACCCGGTCACCGTCGAGGTCGTCTCCCACGGCAGCGGCGCCCCGACCCAGCACCTCGACCTCGACCTGTCCGTGGCCGCCCACCCCGCGCTGCGCCTGCACCGCACGCCGCAGCTGATCCGGGCCCGGCGCTCCGGCCGCTTCCTGCTCGACGTCGAGAACACCGGCAACACCGCGCTCGACGTCACCCTCGCCTCCTCCCTCGAGGACGGCCGCAGCACCGCACGGTTCAGCTCGGAGCGGTTCACCGTCGATCCCGGCACCCGCACCCCGGTCATCCTGGTCGTCAAGGGCCCGCGGATGATCACCGGCGCCGAGATCGACCGCACCGCCGCGATCAACCTCACCGCCAGCCGGGCGCACTCGATCGCCGCGATGGAGGAGACCGAGCAGGACCCCGACCTCGTCGCCGACACGCGCGTCGTCCTCAAGCAGCGCCCGACGCTGAGCCGCGGCCTGCTCACGGCGCTGATCCTGATGGGGATCATCGCCGTGTGGGCGGCCATCTTCGTGCTCGGCCTCGCGCAGGTCCTCGGCGGCGACCCGGTCACCAAGAAGGTCGCGACGTCGTTCTACCCGGCCGACCGCGTCGAGAACGTCGCCGCCACGGCCCCCGAGGGTGCGCTCGACAAGGACGACGGCCTGGTGGACCCCGAGATCGGCGGCACCATCCAGGGCGTCGTCACGGCCGCGAGCAACCTGCAGCCGGTCCCCCGGATCCTGGTCAAGGCCTGGCGCGACGGCCGCGACGGCCCGGTGCTGGTCAGCTCGGCCGCGACGCAGGCCGACGGGAGCTACCGCCTGGTCGGGCTCTTCCCCACCAGCTACAAGCTCCAGTTCGTCGCCCAGGGCTACGAGCCGACCTGGTGGGGCGACCGCGGCCCGGTCGCCAGGGGCCGCGCCACCGCCGTCCCGGTGCCCGCGCAGGGCGAGGCCGAGGGCCTGCAGAACGTCGTCGTCACCGGCCTGGACGCCTCGATCACCGGCGTCGTCGACCAGGGCGCCTCGCTGACGACGCTGCCGACGACCGTCGTGGCCCGCTCCCTCGACATCCCCGACGCCCCGACGGTGCGCACCACCACCGACGGCCGGGGCACCTACCGGCTGCTCGGCCTCCTCGCGCCGTCGCGCTACGAGCTCAGCTTCACCACCGAGGGCTACGAGGTGAAGACGTTGACCACCTCCGTCGCGGGCGGCGAGCAGCGGCTGCAGCCGAGCGTCGTCCCGGCCTCCGCCGAGGGCCGGATCACCGGCCGCGTCGAGCTGCCCGACGGGACGCCGGCCGGCGGCGTCACCGTCACCACCACCGTCGACGGCGAGACCGTCGCGGTCGTCACCCCGACCGTCGGGGCGGTCGGCTCGTTCACCCTCGAGCACCTCCCCACCCCGGCGACCTACGTGCTGACCTTCACCTCCGAGACCTACGGCACCGACACCACCATCGTCGACCTGGACGCCGGCGCCAGCGAGGACGGCCTGGTGGTGCAGGTCGAGGCCGGCACGACGAGCGTCACCGGCTACCTGCGCGGCCCCGACGGCAACGGCCTCGGCGGCGCGACCGTCACGGTGGGCGGCGTCGCCGCCACCGAGGACGGCACCACGACCCCCACGACGACCACGCTGACCTCCGGCGACGTCGGCCGGTTCAGCCTCAGCGGCCTGGCCGCCCCCGGCGACTACACGCTCACCTTCACCCTCGAGGGCTACGCCCCGCGCAGCGTCCCGGTCTCGCTCGACGGCGTCAGCCCGCCGCCCGAGGTGGAGGTGCAGCTGAACAACAAGCTCGGCGGCATCGCCGGCCAGGTCTACGGCGCCACCGACAACCCCTACGTCGGCGCGCAGGTCACCATCACCAACGGCCTCACCACGTGGACCGCGACCAGCGGCGGCACCGGGAGCATCGACGGCAACGGCGGGTACCGGGTCGAGGGACTCCCCTCGGGCACCTACAGCGTGACCGTCACCGCCGAGGGCCTGCGCCAGCAGACCGCGATGGTCGTGGTGATGGAGGGGCTGACGTCGTTCCAGGACCTCGCCCTCGGCTCGGGCGGCGGCTGAGGTGCACGTCGACGTCTCCCCTCGCCAGTTCGACGTCATCGCGGGCATCCCCCAGCCGATCGTCGTCACCCTGAGCAACACCGGCGACGTCATCGGCGGCTACACGCTCCGGGTGCTCGGCGCCGACCCGTCGTGGGTCGGCCTCGACGACGCCGAGATCACGCTGTTCCCCGACGAGACCCGCACGGTGATCGTCACGCTCGAGGTCCCGCCCGGCATGACCGCCGGCGACCGCCGGGTCGCCGTGCAGGTCCGCGAGGTCACGCCGCCGTTCGCCAGCATCGTCGAGGACGTCGTCCTGTCGGTGCCCGAGGCCCCCTCGGTCACCGTCACCGCCGACCCGGTGGTCGTCTCGGCCGGTCGCACCGCCAAGCTCAGCATCCTGGTCGCCAACGAGGGCAACACCCGCGTCAGCGGCCGGATGCACGGCCAGGACCCCGAGGGCCGCGTCCGGTTCGAGTTCAGCCCGGAGGCGGTCGACCTCGCGCCGGGCGAGAACACGATGATCGACCTGCGCGCGCGCAGCCGTCGTCCGCTCACCGGCAGCCCCGTGATCCGTCCGCTCGAGCTGCGGATGCTCGACGAGGCCCAGAGCGCGGCGCTGGCCCGCGCCCAGGAGGAGCCGGTCGCCGTCCCCGCCGCCGTCCCCGCCGCCGCCGCCGACGGCGCCGCCCAGGAGCCCGCGCCCCAGCCCGGCGCGGCCCAGAAGCTCGGCCCGAAGCTGCGGCGCAGGCGCCCGCCCCAGGTCGGCGAGGACGTGCCCGCGCAGGCGCAGGCGACGTTCGTGCAGCGCGCGACCATCTCGCGCGGCGGCCTGTCCCTGGTCGGGCTGCTCGTCGCGGTCACCGTGTTCGCCATCGTCATCACCCTCTCGCTCGGCCAGCTGGTCGGGCGCTCCGCCGAGGACCGCGACCTCGCCCTGGCGATCGCCGCCGCGGGTGACGCGAGCGCGACCAGCGGGTCCGCCCAGGTCGGCGGCACCGTGCGGCTGCTCACGTCGAGCAAGCCGGTCGAGGGCGTCGAGGTCAGTGTCTTCTCCGCCGACGACACCGAGACCGCGCGCGGCACCATCGCCACCGACCGCAACGGCGCCTGGAAGGTCGCCGACCTCCCCGCCGGTGACTACAAGTTCTCCTTCCGCGGCGCCGGCTTCGTGCAGCTCTGGTATCCGACGGCGCTCGACGCCGCCGACGGCCAGACCGTGACCGTCGAGTCCGGCGGCCAGCAGCTCTCGCTGGACGTCGACCTCGGCGGCGTCCCGGCCTCGATCAGCGGCACGGTCGTCGGCGCCGACGTCTCGAACGCCACGCTCACCCTCAAGGCGCCGCTCGACGCGACCGGCGCCGGGGCGGGCGCCAACGCGCCCATCCCGGCCGACGGCGTCGACAACCCGTCGGTCGACGTCGCCTCCGAGGGCGCGACGGTGACCTCGGTGCCGATCGGCGACGACGGCACGTTCTCGCTCACCGACGTCCCCTCGCCGCAGACCTACGACCTGGTCGTGGAGAAGGAGGGGTACGCCACCTCCACCCAGCGCATCGACGTCAGCGCCGGCGAGGAGCGCGAGGACGTCGAGATCACGCTGCGCCAGGGCGACGGCGTCATCAGCGGCACCGTCACGTCCGCGACCCAGAAGGTCGAGGGCGCCACGATCACGGCCACCGTCGGGCAGACGTCGGTGACCACGACGTCGCAGACCGGCACCGACGGCGGCGACTTCACCCTGCGCGGCCTGCCGACCCCGGCCGCGTTCACCCTCGTCGTGAGCCAGGACGGCTACGCCTCCCAGACCCTGACCGTCGCGCTCGGCGAGGGTCAGCGCCTCACCGGCGTCGCGGTCAACCTCGACAAGTCCTCCGGCGAGCTCTGCGGCAAGGTGATCTCGGTCCTCGACGACCTGCCCGCGCCCGACGTCACCGTCACCGTCACCGACGGCAGCCAGACGGTGCAGACCGCCACCCAGTCCGACGACTCGGCCGGGCCGGCCTGCCCGACCAGCCCCGGCACCAACTGGAAGGCCTCCGGCCTCCCCCTGCCCGGCGACTACACGATCACCTTCTCGCGCGCCGACCTCGAGTCGCAGACGGTCGCCGTCGCGCTCGACGGCGAGGGCAACGTCTCCGCCGACGCCGAGAACAGCGCCGTCGTCAACGGCGTCATCACCGTGCGCCTGCAGGCCTCGACCGCCGTCGTCTTCGGCAAGGTGACCCAGTCGCCGACGCGCGGGGTCGCGGCCCAGCCGGCCGGCGAGACCGTCGTCCAGCTGATCTCCAACACCGCGACCTACAGCGTGGTCGCGGCCTCGGTCCCGGCCGCCTCGGCCGGCGACTACCGCTTCGACGCCGTGCCCCCGGGCACCTACACGCTGCAGACCAGCCGCAGCGGCGTCACCCCCACGACGGAGACCCTCACCGTCGAGGCCGGCCAGGAGTACGAGCGCAACCTCAGGCTCGATCCGCCGGCGTCGCTGAGCGGCGTGATCACCAACGCCCGCGCCGGGTGGGTCGTCGAGCTCTACCGCTCCTCCGAGTACCCCAGCCAGACCTACCTCACCACCACCGTGGTGATGAAGGAGCTCCGCGGCCGGGGGTGTCCCGAGAACATGTGCGCCTACTACGAGTTCCTCGACATCGATGCTCCGCAGACCTACGTGATCCAGGTCCGACGCACCAGCGGAGGCGCGCCCCTGGCGACCGCTCGGGCCGAGGTCAACCGCAGCGAGCCCCAGACCAAGGACTTCCAGGTGCGTTCCGATGGCTGACCACGTCCCCCACGCCCCGCTCCCGCCGGGCGTCACCACCGCACCGGTGCTCCGGACGGCGGCCGGCGTCGAGCTCGCGGTGCCGGTGACGGTGACCAACACCGCCGCCTCCCCGCGCGTCCTGACCGTCACCCCGCTCGGCGTCGACCCCGGCTGGGTCGTCGGCCCGCCGCAGCGCACCACGACGCTCGGTCCCGGGGCGTCGCAGGAGCTCACCGTCGCCCTGCACCCGCCGCAGGGCACGCTGCCCGCGTCGTACCCGCTCGTCGTCACCGTCCAGGCGCTCGACCCCGCGACCGGTCTCACCGACGGCAGCCGACCCGGTCTCGCCGAGACGACCCTCCTCGTCAACCCGCGCACGACCCTGTCGGTCTCGCTCGAGCCGGCCGAGCCGTCCGCGGTCGCCAAGGCCCGCTTCACCGTCGTCGTCCGCAACGGCGGCAGCGTGGCCACCGACGTCGGGCTCAGCGTCACCAACCCCTCGATCGGCTACGTCAAGCTGCGCCGGCAGCGCGTGACGGTGCCCGCCCAGGGCGAGGTCCGCATCGGCGCGCGCGCCCGGATGAACCGCCCCCGGATGGCCGGCTACGGCTCGCGCGCGGCGTTCGCGGTGACGGCGAACGCCGCCGACTCCGTGCGGCACACCGTCGGCACCCTGCACCAGCGCGCGCTGCTGGGCCCGTGGGCCCTCAAGGCCGTCGCGCTGGTCGCGGTCCTCGCGGTCTGGGCGGCGGCGGCGCTCACCCTCGTCCCGATGCTGTCGGAGAAGATCTCGTCGTCCTCCGACGAGGCCACGACGGCCGGCGCCACCACCGACGGCGAGGACGGCGGCGAGGACGGCGGCAGCGACGGCGGCTCGGGCGGCGAGGACGGCGGTGCCGACGGCGGCGCCGGCGCGGCGCCCGCCGCGGCCGGCGGACCCGGCCTGATCAGCGGCACGATGCTGGGCGAGGCCCCCGCTGGCGTGACGGTCCGCCTGGAGTCGAAGGCCCTCGTCGACGAGTCGATGCAGCAGGGTGTGCGCACCGTCGGCGTGTCCGAGGACGACGTCGCCGGCGAAGGCAAGCGGCTCGCCTCGGCCGCCGTCGCGGCGCTCCCGAGCGAGAGCGACGCCCGCACCAAGACCACCCCAGAGAACGGCGCGTGGGCCTTCCAGGACGTCCGCAGCCCCGGCTACTACCTGTTGACCATGTCGAAGCCGGGCTACCAGACCCAGCGCTTCGTGGTGAACAGCGCCAGCGAGGCCGCCAAGGAGCCGCTCGAGGTCGAGATGGTGCCCGGCAGCGGCGCCCTCCAGGGCCGTATCTCGGGCCCGGACGGGCCCGTCGGCGGCGCCCAGGTCACCATCACCGACGGCATCAACACCGTCACGACGAGCAGCAACTCGCAGGGCAACGTCGGCGCCTGGTCGATCACCGGCCTCTCCACGCCGAGCACCTACGTCGTCATCGCGACGCGCCACGACATGAGCAGCGAGGCGACCTCGGTGCGGGTCGACCCCGAGGAGACCCGCACCGTCGACCTCACCCTCACCCCCGGCGTCGCCCTGCTCACCGGCAAGGTCAAGCGCTACCTGCCCGACGGGTCGAAGGGGCCGCTGCTCGGCGCCACCGTGTCGGTCAGCGACGGCGAGGGCAACGTCCGCACCGCCACCACGCTCACCGAGCAGCCCCAGGGCAAGTTCTTCCTCTCCGGCGTGCCGGTCCCCGGCAGCTACACCGTCACGATCAGCGCGCCCGGCTTCCAGTCCGAGAGCCGGCAGGTCGACCTGGTGCCAGGACGGCGTCCCGACCCCATCTCGACGCTCCTGCTCAGCTCGTCGGGCCGGCTCGTGGGCGACGTGACGATCGCCGACAAGCCCACGGCCACCCCCGTGGACGCCCGCGGCCGGGCCCGCGAGCCGGTGTCCTCCGGGGTCCCGCTGCGCGCGACCGGGCTGGTCCTCACCAACAACGAGGCCACCTACAAGACGACGAGCTCGTCCGGCAAGGACACCTCCTCCTACGTGTTCACCGGGGTCGAGCCGGGCGTCTACTCGCTCACGGCCGAGTACTTCGGCTACGTCTCGCGCCAGCTCACCGTCCGGGTCACCGCCGGGGGCGAGAAGCGGGTCGACCTCGTCATGGAGCCGGTCGCCGACGGCGTCCTGCCCCAGACCTCGACCATCCGGGGCACCGTCGTCGACGTCGCGACCGCCGAGCCGATCCGGACCTGCGACGACGGCCGGCCGGTGGACCCGGAGGGCTGCCTGGCCGCCACGCTCGACGAGAACGGCAACGGCGCCGCCGACCCGGAGGAGTTCACCACCCGCTTCGGTCCCGAGGACGCCTACACGCTGCCCGACCCCGCCGACGACCTCTGCGAGGAGGCCATCACCGCCGGCCGCACCTGCGGCATCGCGCCCGGGCTCTACACCGTGCTCATCGAGGCCCCCGGCTACCTCCCGAAGTCGCTCGACGTCCAGGTGGCCGAGCGCAGCAACGTCACCGCCCCCGTCGCCGAGCTGACGGCGGTCCCCTCGGTCACCGGCCGGGTCAGCCTCGCGCCGCTGGTCGGCGCGGACCTCGAGGCCCTGGACCCGCAGCCGAACCAGCCGGTGCCGGTCACCTGCGTGTGGATGCAGGTCGACGGCGCCGCCGGCGCGCTGCCCGACTGCACCGCCGCGGTGGCGGCCGGCACCGCGAACGACGCCGCCGCCCAGGCCGACGTGGACGCCTGCCTGCCCGGCGCGTTCTACCAGGTCGGCGCCCAGCCGGGCCGGACCCGCTGGTGCGCGGCCATCGGGGCCGACGACCGGTTCACCATCGAGGCCCCGCGGACCGGGGCCTACACGCTCACGGTGGTCCCGGCCGACCCCGAGTACGTCGTCTCCCGGTCCGGCACGCTGCTGCTCGACGGCGGCGCCGAGCAGTACAACCCGGTCCTCAACCGGCTCGGCCAGATCGTCGTGACGTCGTTGCAGCCCGAGCCGGTCCCCGGCGACGGCGAGGTCGACCCGACCGACCGGCTCGTGCCGAGCGACCCGCGTCCGACGCTGAGCCTCGCGCCGGCGCCGCCGGGCTACCAGCAGGAGGAGGAGCCGGACCCCGGCGTCACCCGGATCTACCAGGTCCAGCCGGGCACCTACAACGTCACCGGCACCAGCGGCGCCTACAGCGGCACCGAGGAGGCCACGGTCGCGTACAACCAGGTGCTGCCGCTGCGGCTGGCCCTCATCGACCCGATCCCGAACTTCGTCGGCCGGGTCGTCGGCCGCCTCGACGGCGCGCTCGTGCCCCTGAGCGACATCCCGGTGCGCCTGCGCGGGGCCACCTCGTTCTCGGACGAGGGCGTGCCCGCCTACAGCGTCACCGAGCCGGTCACCGGCAGCGACGGGTGCTTCGCCGTCGAGGCTCGGGAGGCGCCGCCGCTCTACGGCTGCACGACCGGCTGGAACGACACGAACCGGACCGTGATGCGCTTCCTCACCGACACGATGAACGAGATCGTGGTCAGCGGCGAGTCCCGGGGCTGGGAGCCCTACCGGCGCACCAAGGAGCGGCTCGTCGTGGGCGCCGTCAACACCATCGAGCTCGCCCCGGCACCGGTCGACGTCGACGTCGACGTGACCGTCACCCCGCCGGGCACCACCTCGCCGTTCACCATGCCCGTCACCGTCACCGTCGACGACGTCCCCAACGGCCGCACCGTGACCGCCCGACTGGTCGCGGACCCGCTCGACCCGGCGCGCGGCGTCCTCCAGTGGGACGACCAGGGCAACGACGCCCGCGGCAACGCGCTGCCCGTCGGCCGCGCCATCCCGGGCACCTACCCGGTCACCATCGAGCTCGACGGCTACGTCCCCTTCACCGGCGACCTGGTCTGCGAGGTCGGTGGCGGCTGCGCCTTCGACGACGACGTGGAGCTGCGGAAGCTCGGCGAGATCGAGCTCACCCTGAAGGGCCGCGACGGCGAGGCCGTCAACGGCGCGGTCGTCCGACGCATCGTCGACGGCGCCGCGGACTCCTTCGAGCTGAGCCCGACCGGCAACGTCGTGACCTACGACCAGGTCGTGCCGGGCACCGACACCCGCACCCAGTTCGCCGTGCGGGCCGCCGGCTACGCCCACGACACCACCCGGCTGGTCCAGAACTCCGCCGACGAGGTCCGTCTCGACTGCAAGGACGTGCCCGACCCGACCCGGGTCACCGTCGAGCCCGGCGGCACCACCCGCTGCGACCTGATCCTCACCCGGCTCGGCACCATCAGCGGCGACGTCCTGGCCCACCTCGGCGTGCAGGGCGGCACCTCCAGCGAGGTCCGCCACCCCGAGGACGTCGTGGTCACCGCCGCGCTGTGCACGAACCCGGTCGCGGGGGGGTGCACGGCGGTCTCCGAGGCACCCGGCGAGGTCTTCACCGCCACCACCGACGAGGACGGCGCGTTCGTCCTCACCGGCACCAACCAGGTCGGCCGGTCCGGCCTCGCCGAGGGCACGTGGGTGCTCACCGCCGCGGTCCCCGGCTTCGACCAGCGGACGAACGCCGCCGGCGTGCGTGGTCGGGTCGTGCAGGTCGGGCGCGGCGTCCAGACCGCCGACGTCGACGTCTACGCCACCGCGGTCGCGCTCTCCCTCACGGTGAAGGACGCCGTGGCGACCGTCGACGACGCGAGCGTCGTCGTCCGCCTGACCCAGAACGACGACGAGGTCCCCACCGCCGGCGACCCCACCGCCACGCTGGTGGGGAGCGGCACCGCCGACCCGCGCTACGTCTTCGGCGCCGTCGTCCCCGGCACCTGGACCATCGTGGTGACCGGACCGACGATCATCCGCACCACCCAGGACACCGTCCTGGTGCCCGGCGACCCCCAGCAGGAGGACACCGTCACCGTCGAGCGCACCGAGGCCTCGATCGAGGGCGTCGTCACCGTCGGCGGCTCCGACTCCGACGCCGGTGACTTCGCCGGCGGCGCCACCGTCACCCTCACCTGCACCGACCGCGCCGCGACGTTCTGCCCCGACGACGCCCCCGCCCGCGGCACCGACGGCCAGCCGCTGACCGCCACCGTCAGCGCCGCCGACGGCACCTACCAGATCGAGGACGTGCCGACCGGCCGGTACGTCGTCACTTTCGCCAAGCCCGGCTTCGAGACGTCCTCCTCGCCCGAGACGAGCTTCCCGAGCAGCGTCGCGATGCAGCTCGACCACGCGCTGGTCCCGACCCGCCGCTTCCTCGACGTGACCCTGACCTCGAGCGCCGGTGCCGCGGAGAACCTGTCCGGCACCGAGCTCACCCTCGACCCGATCGGCGGCACGGTCAGCCCCGAGCTCGACCTCACCCTCAGTGCGGCCGGCACCGGCTCCTTCCAGCAGGTCCGCTCCGGCTGCTACCAGGTGACCCTCACGCAGGGCGCCGGGCACCTCGGCACCGTGAGCGGTCCCACCGGCACCGGCACGACGGCGGACTGCCCGGCCGGGGCCGCCGGCACGACCGTCGTCCGGGTGCCCGACGGCACCTCCGAGGAGCGCGTCGTCCTGGCCTACGAGGTCGAGGCCGACCGGTTCGCCTACACGCTCAGCGCCGACGCCTGGGACGGCCACCCCGAGCCCACGACGTCCCTGCGGCTCGTCCGCACCAACGGCGGCGGGTTCGACCGCACCGTCCCGACCCCGGTCACGGCCGGCGGCGAGCTCTGGGTGCCGCCCGGCCAGTACGACGTCACCCCGGTCCTCGCCGGCGTCCCCGACGCCTGGTGGCCGGTCACGACGTCCTCGGTGAGCGTGCCGACGGCGTCCCCGGTCGTCCTCGCCCTGGCCGAGTCGACGTTCGAGGTCACCGTGCGGATCGACGGGTTCACCGCCGGCGACGTCGCGACCGTCCAGGTCTCGCCCGGCACCGGGCAGGACGGCGTCGCACCGAGCCCCGCCCTCCTCACTGCCGACGCCTCCGGACAGGTCGTCTTCACGCTCCCCCACGGCGCCTGGCTCTTCGAGGGCGACTGGGCCGACGGCCCCGACTCCGTCCAGGTCACCGTCACCGGCCCGACCACGGTCACCCTGCGACCCGCACCGGCCGACCCCGTGCCCGACCCGGACCCCGCTCCCGACCCGGACCCCGAGCCCGACCCGGACGCCGATGACGGCACCGGGACCGGCACCGACGGCAGTGACGGGACCGACGGGGAGCTCACCCCGTGAGGCCGGCCGCGCCCCGGCGCCTGACGACGGTCCTGACGGCGGCGCTCGTCGGCGCGCTCGTCACCACGGCGGCCACCGCGGTGCCGGCGGTCGCGGCGACCCCGCAGACCCCGGTGCTCACCGACTCCGCAGCGACCCCGCGGCTGGTCAGCGCGACCCCGTGGACCCCGGCCGTCACCACGCCGTCGTCCGGGACCCCGATCACCTTCTCGGTCGTCGCGACCCCGGCCGGCGCCTGCACCACGCCCACCGACCGGCGCACGATCACCCTTGTCGCGCCGGGCAGCTGCGCCGTGACCGCCACCGTCCCCGGCGACGCCACCTACGAGGTCGGCACCGCCAGCAAGACCTTCCAGGTCCGGCGCCCGCAGTCGCCGGCGTTCACGACCCCGACGACGGCCGCGCAGCAGGTCAGCGCCACGCCGTGGTCGCCACCGATCACCACGCCGTCGACCGGCACGCCGATCAGCTACGCGGTCGGCAGCACCCCGGCGGCGGTCTGCACCGCTGCGGCGGACGGCAGCAGCGTCACGCTCGTCGGACCCGGCGACTGCGCCGTCACCGCCACCGTCCCCGGTGACACCACGTACGCCGTCGGCACCGCCGCCGCGACCTACCGGGTCCGCCGGCCGCGCACCTTCGCCATCACCGCGCCCACCGGCTCCTTCCGCGCGCTCGGGACCTGGACGCCGGTCGTCACCGGCGCCGGCACGTCGAGCGTCGAGCTGACGTCGAGGACCCCCGTGGTCTGCAGCATCGCCGCCAACGGGGTCGACGTGTCGCTGCTCGAGCCCGGCGACTGCACCGTCCGCGCGACGGTCGAGGCCGACACCGAGGACGACGCCGCCCAGGACGACGAGACGATCGCCGTCGGCCTGGCCGACCCCGCCCTGTCGATCGCGCAGCCGACCGCGTCCTCGGTGGTGCGGGGCACCTGGACGCCCGTGGTCACCCAGGACGGCGACGAGGACGTCACGCTCGAGGTCAGCGACGCCGACGCCTGCACCGTGCGGGCGAACGGCACCAGCGTGCGTCTCGACCGCGCCGGCGCGTGCGAGGTCACCGCCTCGGTCCCCGCCGGCACCCTGTACGACGCCGACTCCGCGACCGCCACGATGGACGTCGACGCCCGCACCGTCGAGATCTCGTGGTCGGTCGCGCCGGTCGGGCCCCGCTACCGCGACCTCGTCAAGGTGACCGCGCAGGCCCGCGACAGCGTGACCGACGAGGTCGTCCCCGGGTCCGGGCACATCGAGATCGTCGACGTCGACGCCGCCGCGCCGGCCGACGCCACCTGGGTCGACGGCCGGGCGACCCGCGAGTTCGAGGCCCCGGGCGTGCGCACCTACGTCGCCCGGGCCGACTTCGTGCCCACCGACACCGGCGTGTGGGCGTCGGTGGCCGCCGCGTCGTACGACGTCGTGGTCGGCAGGGCCGCGCTGACGGCGTCCATCCCCACCCCGCCGGCCGCCGACCTGGTCGTCGGCCGCACCTGGACCGACGCCGCCACCCTGACGCCGTCCGACTCGGGCCTGACGCCGGTGCTGACCTCGCAGACCACGTCGTCGTGCACCGTCTCGGGCAACGACGTCACGTTCCTCACCACCGACACCTGCACCCTCCGGGCCAGCCACCCCGGCACCTCGCTCTACGCCGCGGCGAGCGCCGTGACGAGGTCCGTCACCGCCGCGACCGCGCCGGTCGACGTCGTCGTCACCTCCAGCCCGGCCGCTCCGGTCTTCGGCAGCACCGTGACCGTGACCGCCACCGTCCGCGACCGCGCCAGCGGCGACCTGGTCACCGGTGGCACCGGCTCGATGACGATCACCGGCGTCGCCAACCCGAGCCCCGCCACGGTGACCTGGACCGGCGGCACCTACACGCGCACCTTCACCGCCGGCACCGTCGGCAGCGTCTCGGCCGTCGCGACGTTCAACGGGGTGGCCAAGAAGTACGCCACCGCCACCGGCACCGGCACGATCACCGTCGCCAAGGCCTCCTCCCCGATCACCTGGAACACCGGGGCCGTCCCGAGCCCGGCCTACGCCGGGCGCACGTGGGTCACCGGCGCGGTCAAGGGCGCCTCGCCCCAGCCCCTGGTGATCACCACCGCGGACGCCGCCGTCTGCACCGTCAGCGGCACGACCGTCACCCTCGTGGCCGGCGGCACCTGCACGGTCTACGCCGACCAGGCCGAGGGAGCCACCCACGAGGCCGCCCACCTCGAGCACTCCTTCCAGGTGGTCCGCCGCCCGGTCACGCTGACCGCGACGGTCGACGAGACGGCCCCGGTCTACGGCGACACCGTCACGGTCACCGTCGTGGCGACCGACACCCTCACCGGTGCCCGGCTCCCCGGCTCCGGCACGATCGCCGTCGACGCCCCGATGACCGGCGACCCCGAGGCCGTCACCTACGCCTCGACCGGTCCCGCCCTCGGCGCGGCCACGCGCCGGCTGACCTCGGTCCCGGTCGGCTCGTTCACGATCTCGGCCACGTACACGGCCACCCCCACCCACGCGGCCGGGACGACCACCCGACCGCTGGTGGTGGCGAAGGCGCCGCAGTCGGTGACCGTGGGGACCGCCCCCAGCCCGGCGTACGTCGGTCAGACGTGGGAGCCGCTGGCGGCACGCGGCCCGTCGTCCGGCGCGGTCACGATCGTGCCCAGCGGCTCGTGCACGGTCGCGGGCCTCGTGGTCACCTTCACGGTCCCGGCCCCCGGCACCTGCACGGTGAGCGTGACCCAGGCCGGCGACGGGAACTACCAGGCCGCTCCCGCGGTGGAGCGCACGGTCGCGGTCACCAGCCGCCCCGTCCGGATCGCGGTGACGACCACGCCCGCCGCCCCCGAGTTCGGCGTCCTCACGACCGTCGTCGTCCAGCTGTACGACGCCCTCCAGCCCGCCGCGTCGGCCGACGTGGTGCTCGGCACCGGCACCGCCGTCGTCGCCGGGTTCCCGGCCTCCCAGCAGTCCTTCGACCCGGTCACCGGGCGGGCGACGCTGACCTACACCCCGACCGCGGCCGGCCCGCAGGACATCGTGGTGACGTTCACGGCCGCGACCACGCGGCACGAGTCCTTCACCGGCCGCACGGCGTCGATCACGGTCGCGCTCGCCAAGCAGGTCGTCACCCTCGGCGCCGCCCCGGCGAAGCCGGATCCCGGCCGGGTCACGAAGACGTGGACGCCGACCCTGACCAGCACCAACGCGACCCAGCCGATCGTGCTCGCCACGGTGCCGGCCGCCTCGGTGTACTGCTCGGTCTCCGCCGGCGTGGTGACCTTCGACCGCGAGGGCACCTGCGAGCTCCAGGCCACGCAGGCCGCGGTGCCCACCAAGTACTCCGCCGCCACCCCGGTGTCGATCCTCGTCACCGTCGACCGGATCCAGGTCACGGTCACGCTGCGCGTCACCCCGGTCAGCCCGGTGGACGGCGAGGTCGTCACGGACCTGGCCGTCGACCGCGAGCTCGAGGTCCGCGCCGAGGCGTTCGCCCGCGGCGAGGGCACGGGCGGGAGCAACCTCAAGATCGCCGGCACCGGCGCGATCGGCATCGACCGGGTCGCGGGCGGGACCGCCACGACGCTGGCGCAGACCGCCAACCCCACGACCGCGTGGTTCGGCAGCGGCCGCTTCCTCTCCGCCACCCCGGTGCGCGCGGGCAGCTACCAGGTCTGGCACGAGTTCGCCCCCACCGACAGCCGCGTCTACGAGGTCGCTCCCTACGTCGCTCCCGCTGCCGGTCAGCCCCAGCCCCTGCGCCAGGTCAGCCCGACGTCCCTCACCGTCGGCCGGGCCGGCCAGGACATCGACGTCACGCCACGGACCGGGCCCGACTACGTCGACGGCAGCTGGTTCCCCGCACCGACCGGCGGCGGCTCCGGCAACCCGGTCGTCGTCGAGGCGTCCGGCGGCTGCACGCTGCGCGGCACGACGGCCGCGCCCGAGGTCTACCTCACCTCGCCGACCCTGTGCACGGTGACCTTCCACCAGGACGGCGACGACGACTACCTCGCCGCCGACCGGGTCGTCTCGTTCACCGTCGACCGCGCCCCGACCACGGTGACGCTGAGCGTCAGCGGGTCGCCGCGGGTCGGCACGCCGGTCACCGTGACCGCCCGCGCGACGGCGTCCTCGCTGGCCGGCGCGGCCGTCCCCGGTGACTACGCGATCGCCGTCGCGGGCCAGCCCGACGCCGTCACGGTCCCCCACCCCGACGGCACCGCGAGCACCACGTGGACGCCGACCTCGCGAGGCCCGGTCGAGGCGACCGCGACGTTCGCGCCGGACGACGACAACGCCTTCGCCGACAGCATCGCCACCCCCGTCACCGTCGCCGTCGACGCCGGCACCCAGACCTTCTCCTCCGCGGACCCGCCCGCCGACCAGCAGTACGTCGGCGACGGGTGGACCCCGGCCGCGGTCGTCACCCACGGCCCGGCCGGAGCCGAGGTGGCCGTGGACGTGGCCACCCCCGCCGTGTGTCGCTGGGACGGCACGGTCGTGCACCTCGAGGCCGAGGGCACCTGCACGGTGACGCTGGGCGTGGTCGAGGCCCCCGAGGGTGCCGCCTCGCCCGACTGGCTCCCGGCGACGACCGTCTCCCGCACGATCGGGGTGCTGCGCAACCCGACCGCGATCGCGCTGCCGAGCGCCGCCTCGACCCTCGTCACCCGCCCGGGCACCACGTTCCAGGACCCCGCCCTCACGATCCCGGCCACGCTGACCGGCCGGCTCAGCGGCGACGTCCTCGACCCCGGCGCGCTCGCCGGCACCGTCGTGTTCACCCGCACCCGGGTCTCGACCGACCCGGTCGACCCGCCCGGTCCGGTCGAGCTGGCCCGCGTCGTGGCGGAGAGCGGTGCGGCCTCCACCGACGTCTCGTTCACCCGGTTCGGCAGCTACACCGTGACCGCGACGTTCGTGCCGAGCGACCCGGTGACGTTCGCCGGCAGCACCACCTCGTACCAGGTGCTCGTCCGCAAGCACGCCCAGACGATCACGCAGGTGGTGCCGCCCACGCCGGCCAAGGTGCTGACCTCCTGGACCTACCCGTTCGCCGAGAGCTCCGCCGGGCTGCCCGTCGTCGTCACGCCGACGTCCGCGTCGTGCACCGCGGCCGGCGCCGTCGTCACCTACAGCGCCGTCGGCGCCTGCACGATCACGTTCTCCCAGCCGGGCGACGACTACTACGCGGCGGCGCCCACCCTCGGGGCCACGGTCGCCGTCGAGAGGAACGCGACCAGCGTCGCCGTGCTGGTGCCGGCCGGCGCCACCGTCGGCGCACCCACCGACCTGACCGCCACCGTCACGTCCGTGCTCCCCGTGCCGGGCGCGGCGCCCGCGGGCGGCACCGTGCAGTTCAGCGCGTCCGGGCTGCCCGTCGGCGACCCGGTGCCCGTGGTGGGCGGCCGCGCGACCCTCTCGTGGGTCCCGACCTCCGCGGGCGACACGGCCGTCCGGGCCGTGTTCGTGCCGACCGGGACCTCGGAGCCGCTCTACGCGGGCAGCGACGCGACCGGGTCCTCCACGGTCGCCCCCGCCCCGGTCGACGTCGAGCTGGTGATCACCGCGGACGCCGTGCGGGCGACCGTCTCGCCCCAGCGCGCGGCGGCCGGCACGGCGACCGGCAGCGTGGTGTTCCGGATCGTCGGCGGCGCGACCCTCGGCACCGCGACGCTGGCCTCCGGCGTCGCCCGGATCGACAACACGCTCGACCCGACCGCCGACGTCGTCGTCCAGGCGTCGTACGCCGGCGACGGCACCCGGGCCGGTCAGACCGGCACGCTGCGGCGGGCGCTGCCCACGATCAGGGCGACGCCCGGCGGCGCCTCCGGCTGGCAGCGGACGAACGTCACCATCCGCTACGAGTGCACGCGACCGGCCGGCGCGGAGCTCGCCGCCCCGTGCCCGTCGCCGCACGTCTTCTCCGCCGACGCGGCCGGGCAGTCGCACACCGAGACCGTCCGGGCCACGAACGGCGGCCGGGCCACCGTGACGGTCGGGGGGATCGACATCGACAAGACCGGCCCGGTGCCGGTGATCCAGGGCGTCACCCGCAACGCCGACTACCGCGACGTCCCGCCGCGCGGGCGCTGCGTCGCCTCCGACGCCCTGTCCGGCCTCGTGGGCTGCGTGACCAGGACGGTCGTCACCGGGCGCGACACCCGCGAGCTCGTCGCGACCGCCACCGACCGCGCCGGCAACCGGACGGTCGTCACGGTGCCCTACCGCCAGCTCAAGGAGTGGGTCGTCGGTGCCCCGCTGCGGGGCAGCCGGTTCGCCGTCAAGCCCCGCTCGACGGTGCGCATCGCGGCGACCAGCACGCGCCGGAAGCCGCAGCTGATGCTGCCGCGCAAGGGCGGCGGCTGGACCCCCGGCCCCGTGATGGTCGCGGAGAGCGTGCGCGAGGGCCTGTTCCTCTTCACCACCACCTCCCGGCTGCCCGCCAACGTCGCCTCCCACCGCCTCGGCGTCCGTCTCCAGGGCAGCAAGCAGGTGCAGGTCATCCGGTTCGTGGCCCGCTGACCGGGCCCGCGGGGCCGGCCGGAGCGACGTGAGGTCCGTCACCGGGCCACGCTCAGCGCTCGCCGGAGTTTGACGGGCAGGCGAAAGGGAAATGAACGCAGGACGTCGTGTCTTCTACGATGGGCGTCCAGCCGGCCGCACCTCTCGCGGCTCACCACGTCGCCGCGGAAGCAGGTCACCTTGTCGGAGCAGCTCGTCGACGAGCCGGTCGGGACGACCGACGCGGCCGACGCGCGCCCGGCCTACAACCCGTGGCAGTCGCTGCTGTGGGCGCTGCGGGTGTCCTGGCTCGGCGCGATGGCCTGCGCCCTGGTGCTGGAGCTGTCGGGGCTGATCGGCGAGGAGTCCTACTGGTGGCACTCGACCTTCGTCGACGGCCTCAGCTACGTCCTCGACAGCGTCGTCATCTGGGTCATCCTGGCGGCCGTCATCGGCCTGACCAACCGGGTGATCCTCTCCCTCGGCATCGTCGCGGCGGGCACCATCACGCTCGCCGCCGCCAACCGGGTCAAGCTGGGGCTCCGCTCGGAGCCGGTCTACCCGAGCGACGTCGACTTCCTGCGGGAGCCGAGCTTCCTGCTCACCCAGGTCTCGGTCGGCACGCTGGTGGTCGCGGGGATCGGGCTGGTCTGCCTCGTCGTCGTCGCCTGGCTCCTGGGGCGCCGCTTCGAGCCCCGGATGCCGCGAATCTGGCCGCACCACCTGACCATGCGCAAGCAGCTCGTCGCGGTGGGGGTGCGTGCGGTCCTGGTGACCCTCGCGGTCGGCACGATTCAGAACACCGCCAACTTCAACGACCCGGGCAACCCGCTGCGCGGGCTCTACGAGGTCGGCGACCACGAGTGGAAGTACTGGAACCAGCGCAACAACTACCTCGCCAACGGCTTCGTCGGCGGCTTCCTGTCCAACATGCCGACCGTCGCCATGAAGACCCCGGAGACCTACTCCGAGGAGACCATGGACGCCGTCGCGACCCGCTACGAGCGGGCCGCGGCCCGGATCAACCGCAAGCGCACCGGGTCCCTCGACGACGCCAACGTCGTCGTCGTGCTGAGCGAGTCCTTCACCGACCCGACCCAGCTGCAGGGCTTCGAGCTCGCCCGCGACCCGATCCCGAAGATCCGCAAGCTCATGCGCGAGGGCAGCTCCGGCACGATGATGGCCCAGCTCCTCGGCGGCGGCACGGCCAACATGGAGTTCGAGACGCTGACCGGCGAGTCGATCGGGCTCTTCGAGCCGCAGCTCAGCACGCCGTACCAGATGCTCGTCTCCGACTACGACCAGTACCCCTCGGCGGTGGGCTGGTTCGGCGCGCACGGCCACACGCCGATCGCGGTGCACCCCTACCTCACGTCGTTCTACAAGCGTGACAAGGTCTACGAGACCCTCGGCTTCGACGAGTTCATCCACGACACGACGATGACCGAGACCGACAAGATCGACGACAACGAGTTCATCTCCGACAAGTCGGCCTTCGACGAGGTCGCCCAGCAGATCGACGAGGCCGACGAGCCGCTGATGGTCAACCTCGTCACCATGCAGAACCACATCCCGGTCGACGGCAACTACGACGACCCGATCCCGGTCACCGGCGTCGACGGCGACCAGGCCGACCGGATCTCCAACTACGCCCGCGGGCTGAGCCACACCGACGACGCCGTCGCCGAGTTCCTCACCCGGATGAAGCGGTCCAAGGAGCGCACCGTCGTGGTGTTCTACGGCGACCACCAGCCCGGCATCTACGACTCCTCGATCGCCGACCAGAACCCCGGCCTCGCGCTCTACACGACGCCGTTCTTCCTCTGGGACAGCGCCGGGACGCCGAAGCAGCAGCTCCCGCAGAGCAGCCCCACGCAGTTCCTGCCGATGCTCTACGACATGGTCGGCGCACCGCTCCCGCCCTACTACGTGCTGCTCAACCGCCTCCGCACCTACGTCAGCGCGCTCGAGCAGGGCCGGATGCTCTCCCCCGAGGGCCAGGAGATCACCGAGGACGACCTGCCACCCAAGGGCAAGCGGCTCCTCGAGGACATGCGGCTCGTGCAGTACGACTTCTCGATCGGCGACCGCTACTCCGTCGAGCGGATGTGGCCCGGCTCGATGCGCTGACCGGCGCACCGACCCGCCCTAGGCTCGCCGGGTGCCCGCTCCTCTCCCGGCCTTCCGCACCGCCGCCCGCCTGCGCCCCGTGGACGTCGTCCAGCCCGGCACCCGGGTCGGGCCCGCACCGTACGTCGCCGCCGAGCGCGACCTGGGCGCCGGTCGCCCGGTGCCGGCCGACGTCGTCCTCCGCTCCGGCGGAACGACGCTGCGCGCGACCTGGGACGGCGCCGTCGTCGCCCTGGAGGTCGGTGGCCCCACCGGCGGGGTCAGCCGGCACGTCAGCCGCCGGCACGGGCGCGCCGAGTCGCCCACCAGCCTGGCGGTCGCCCTCACCGGCCCGTTCGTGTCCGCGTTCGTGCGCGAGGCCGGGGCGTGGGTCGCCCGCGCGGTGGTCGACCTGACGCTGCTGCCCGGCGCGCCCGACGTGCACGACGAGGCGTGGCTGGCCGCGCTGACGGCCGAGGGCGAGCGCACCGGCACCTTCGGCCAGCTCGGGTTCCGCGACGTCCGCGCGGTCACCCACGCCGACGGGACGGCGTACCTCGACGGCGACCGGGTGCTGCTCACCGCGACCAGCGCCGGGCCGGGCGGCTTCCGGACCGGTCACACCTCGGTGTGGGCCCTCGACCCGCTGCGGCTCGAGCTGGAGCACCGCGCCGACCTGTTCTTCCGCCGCGCGGACCGGCCCGGGACGTTCGGCGACCACGCCACCCACCTGGTGCGCGACGCCGACCGGTGGCTGGTCGCGACCAGCACGTGGGGCGACTTCGACAAGCGCACCCACCCGCGGGTGACCACGACGCTGGCGACCGGGGCGGCGGCGGACGGCGACCTCCTGCGCGGTCACCACGTGCTCGACACCGTCCCGCTCGACCTCCCGGTCGACGGGCTCGACTCCGTGGGCCGCTGGGACCCGCACCTGGTGCGCACCGAGGGCGGCTGGCTGGCGGCGTACGTGAGTGCGCGGCGGTTCTTCTCCTTCCACCCGGTGCTGGCCCAGGGGCCCGACCTCGACCGGCTGCGGCTGCGCGCCGCGGCCACCGACCGCACCGCCACCGAGGGACCGACGCTGACCCGCCTCGGCGAGGAGTGGGCGGTGCTGGCCTCCGACGGCCGTGACAACCCCCGCGGACGGCGGGCGGGCTACCCGGTCTACGACCTCGACCTGCGCCAGCGGGGCACGCTCGACGCCGACTACCCCACCAACATCCCGTGGCCGACCCTCGTGCCGACGTCGGAGGGTCCGGTCGTGGTGGGCTTCGACGGCACCCCGGCCGGCGGACCACTGCTCGGCTACGGCACCCACGGGGACCTGGTGGTGCAGCGCGTCGTTCTCGCGTAGTATCCCTAGTATCTCACTAGTCATTGACGGCCACGGGAGCCCCACGATGAGCGCACTGCACCACGACACGAGCCACCACGAGCACCACGCGGCCGACCCCCGGCGACGCGCCGACCTCGACCACGACCTGGTCGCGATCCTCGCCATGATGGCGATCCTGGCGCTCACCGTCGCGTGCTTCCTGGCCCAGGGTCTGCTCCCCCGCTGAGGGTGCCGGCAGCGGCCCCGGGGCCCGCGCTACCGGCCCTGGTGGCCCGGTGGCCACCCGGACTGCGCTACGGTCGGCTGCTGCGTGACCTCACTTCCCTGGGGTCCGCACCCCTGACCACCACCGAGAGGACGAGTAACTCCCATGAACCGCACCGAGCTCCGTGAGGCCATCGCGACCGAGACCGGCCTCAGCGGCGCCCAGGCCGACCAGGCCCTCACCGCCGTCCTTGACGCCATCACCGGCGCCCTGGCCAAGGGCGACAAGGTCACCCTGCCCGGCTTCGGCACCTTCGAGACCCGCGAGCGCTCCGCCCGCCAGGGTCGCAACCCGCAGACCGGCGAGGCCATCGACATCGCCGCGAGCACCGCTCCCGCCTTCAAGGCCGGGTCCGCGCTGAAGAAGGCTGTCTCCGGCAGCTGACCCACGCACCACGCACCACGTCCGAAGCCGGTCCCGCCACGCGGGGCCGGCTTCCGTCGTTCCGCCGCCCTTCTGCCCGGGAGCGAGACACGGCGGCCCGGAGCAGCGATGATGTCCCGGATGGATGGGATGCCGCCCGGGCCGGACGACGCGCTGCTGCGCAGCATGGTCGACGCGACACCGGACAGCCTCTGGCTGCTCGGGACCGACGGCGTGACCCGCTACGCCAACCAGCGTCTCGCCGACCTCGTCGGATACCCCCTCGACGAGCTGCTCGGGCTCTCCCTGCACGACCTCGTGGACGCCCAGGGGCGCACGGACCTCGAGCGGCACCTGCAGAAGATGCGCGACGGCCACGCCGGGGCCGAGAACGAGGAGGTCCGGCTGGTCCGGCGCGACGGCACCCCCGTCTGGACGCTCGTCAGCTGGGCGCCGGTCCCCGGCGCCCCCGGCACCTACCTGCACCGGCTCACCGAGTACACCGAACGGCGCCGGCTCCTGGAGGAGCTGCGGCTGCGGGAGGAACAGCTCGCGACCGCCGGCCGGATGGCCCGGCTCGGCGGCTGGACGTGGGAGCTGCCGCGCAACCTGGTCACCTTCTCCGACGAGCTCTTCGAGATCCTCGCCGTCGACCCGGGGTCGTTCGGCGGGAGCTGGGAGGCGGGGCTGTCGGCGTTCCACCCCGAGGACGCCGAGCACGGCCGCACCGTCATCCTCGACGCGCTCGCCCACTCCGACGACTTCTCCTGGGAGGGCCGGGTCACCACCGCCGACGGCGCCGAGCACTGGATCCGCAACTTCGGCGTGCTCGAGCGCGACGAGGACGGCGCCGTCGTCCGGGCCACGGGAACGAGCCAGGACATCACCGCCCTGCGGGCCGCCGACCACGCCGTCGGCGAGGCCACCCGGCGCGTGGAGATCCTGCAGCGGCTCGCCGCCGCCGCCAACCGGTCCGCGACCGTGGCCGAGGCGATCGTCGAGTCCCACCGCGAGCTGGTCGACCTGAGCCGGTGGCGCACGGTCGGGCTCTTCGCGGTCACCCCCGACGGCGCGCTCGTCCAGCAGCGGCTCCCGGAACCGTTCGGGCCCGACCTCCCGGCCGCCGACGCGGCCCTGGCGGAGGCTGCCCTGCGCAGCGGTCGACCCGAGGTGGCACCGCTTCCGGGTCGTCCCGGCACGGGCATCCTGTCGGTCCCCGTGGTCACCGACGACGAGGTCGTCTACGTCTACCAGCTCCTCACCGACACCGAGACACCGAGTGCGGCCACCCTGTCCCTGGTGCGGCAGAGCAGCGACCAGCTCGGCTGGGTCGCCGAGCGCGAGCGGGCCGCGGCCCGGCTCGCCGGCGCCCACGACGACGCGATGGCCGCCTCCCGGATGAAGTCGGAGTTCCTGGCCGTGATGAGCCACGAGATCCGCACGCCGATGAACGGCGTCATCGGGCTCAACGACCTCCTGCTCGGCACCGCCCTCGACGACCAGCAGCAGCGCTACGCGCAGGGCGTCCGCAGCGCGGGCCTCACGCTGCTGGCCCTGATCGACGACGTCCTCGACCTGTCCAAGGTCGAGTCCGGCAAGCTCGAGCTCGAGGTCACCGAGTTCGACCTCCGCGCCCTGGTCGACGAGACCGTCGGGCTCCTCGCCGCACCGGCGCTGGCCAAGGGGCTCGACCTGGTCGCGGGCTACGGGCCCGGGGTGCCCCGGACGCTGCTGGGCGACCCGGTGCGGCTCGGCCAGGTGATCGCGAACCTCGGCTCGAACGCGGTGAAGTTCACCGACACCGGCACCGTGGTCATCGAGGTGACCCGCCTCGCCCCCGACGAGCACGACGACCTCGCCGAGCACGACGAGCACGACGACCACGTCGTCCTGCAGGTGGAGGTGCGCGACACCGGGGTCGGCATCGCGCCCGCCGACGTCGAGGGGCTGTTCGACGCCTTCACCCAGGCCGACCTGTCGACCACCCGCAAGCACGGCGGCACGGGACTCGGGCTGACGATCTCCCGCCGGCTGGTCACGACGATGCACGGCGAGATCGGCGTGCGGAGCACCCCCGGCGAGGGCAGCGTGTTCTGGTTCAACGTCCGGCTCCGGACGGCTCCACCGGGGGCCGACACCGCCCTGCCGCCCGTCCGGCCGCTGCGCCGGCGCAAGGTCCTCGTCGTCGACGACAACCCGACCGCGGCGGCGTTCCTGGCCCGTCAGCTCGCCGAGTGGGAGCTGTCCCCTGTCGTCGTCGGCTCGACGACCGACGCGATCGGGACGCTCGCCGCGGCGGCGGCCGACGAGACGCCGTTCGACCTCGCCGTGGTCGACCTCGACATGCCGGGCACCGACGGGCTCGCGCTCGGGAACCGGATCACGCTCGACCCCGACCTCGCCGACGTCGCCCTCGTCCTCGTCGCGGCCGACGGCAGTGCCGACCTCGCGACGGCACGCCAGGCCGGCTTCCGCACGGTGACGGCCAAGCCGATCCGCGTCGCCGCGCTCCGCGAGGACCTGCTCGACGCGGTCACGGACACCGGCGACGCCGGCGACGACGGGGTCGCCCCCGCCCGGGTCCGGAGGCGGCGACCGTCCCCCGCCGTCCGGCCCGGGGGCCCGGCCCCCAGCCTGGGCCTGCACGTGCTGGTCGTCGAGGACAACGCCGTCAACCAGCTCGTCGCAATCGGCGTCCTGGAGAACCTCGGGTGCACGGTGGCCGCCGTCGACAACGGCGAGGAGGCGGTCATCGCGCTGCGTCCGGGCCACGCCTTCGACGTCGTCCTGATGGACTGCCGGATGCCGCGCCTCGACGGCTTCGGCGCCACCCGCGCCGTCCGCGCCGTGGAGACCGGCCGCCGGGTACCGATCATCGCGATGACCGCCTCGGCCCTGCCCGGCGAGCGCGACCGGTGCCTGGCCGCCGGGATGGACGACTTCCTGACCAAGCCGGTCGACCCGGCCCGGCTGGCCGTCGCCCTCGCCCGGGCGGTGGCGACGCGCACCGATCCGAGCGTGCCCCAGGACGAGGCGGCCCTCCCCGCCGCCACCGGGGCGGTGACGCCCCCGGACGACGGCGACGTCCTGGACGTGGGCCGGGTGGAGCTGCTCGACGAGCTGGTCAAGGACGGCGTCAGCTTCTTCGAGCGCGGCCGGATGTCGTTCCTGGCGCGCATCGACCAGTCCATGGACCAGCTCGGGCGCGCCGTCGCCGACCGCGACGCCGAGGGCACCGCGCAGAGCGCCCACCAGCTGCGGGGCAGCGCGCTCAACCTGGGCCTGCGACGGGTCGGCGCCACCGCCGAGGACCTCGAGCAGGCCGCCCGCGACGGCTCGCTCGACCACGCCGACGCGCTGCTCCAGGCGCTGCGCCACGCCGTCGTCCTCGGCGTCGAGGCGCTCGTCGGGGTCGACCTCCCCGGCCGTCGTCCGCCCGCACCCTGACACCGCCGCGACGCTCGACGTGCCGCGGGTCCGCGGCCCGTGTCCTAGGGTGGTGTGGTCCGCGCCACCCCTGCGGGCCGCCCAGGTCGCCTCATCCGGTGACCGTCGTACCGAACCGAACGGACACCACCCATGTCAGTCACGTCGTCCCCGCCAGCCCCGCCCGTCGACGTCCTCGACCTGGGCGCCGAGCACGAGCAGGTCGTCTTCTGCAACGACCCCGCCACCGGGCTGCGCGCCATCGTCGCGATCCACTCGACCACGCTCGGCCCCGCCCTGGGCGGCACCCGCTTCCACCCGTACGCGACGACGGCCGACGCCGTCGCCGACGTCCTCGACCTCTCCCGCGGGATGTCCTACAAGGCCGCGCTCGCCGGGCTCGACCTGGGCGGCGGCAAGGCCGTCATCATCGGCGACCCCGCCACGCTGAAGAGCGAGGCCCTGCTGCGGGCCTACGGCCGGTTCGTGGAGTCGCTGTCGGGGCGCTACCTGACGGCGTGCGACGTCGGCACCTTCTCCGAGGACATGGACCACGTCGCCCGCGAGTCGCGCCACGTCACCGGTCGCACCGTCGCCCACGGCGGCGCCGGTGACAGCTCGGTGCTCACGGCCTTCGGCGTCTTCCGTGGCATGATCGCCGCCGCCGAGGCGGCCTGGGGCACCGGCGCGCTCGAGGGTCGCGTCGTCGGCGTCTCCGGCGTCGGCAAGGTCGGGCGGCACCTCGTCGGCCACCTCGTGGAGGCCGGCGCCTCGGTGGTCGTCACCGACGTCTGGGACGGGGCGCTCGACCGGGTCCGCGACGAGCACCCCGGCGTCCGGGTGGCGGAGTCGACCGAGGCGCTGGTCGCCTCGCCCCTCGACGTCTACGCACCGTGCGCCCTCGGCCACGCGCTGAGCGACGAGGTCGTCGACGTGCTCTCGGCCCGGGTGGTCTGCGGCGCTGCCAACAACCAGCTCGCCCACCCCGGCGTCGAGAAGACCCTCGCCGACCGCGGTGTCGTCTACGCCCCCGACTACTGCGTGAACGCCGGCGGCCTCATCCAGGTCGCCGACGAGCTCGAGGGGTTCTCCTTCGAGCGCGCCCAGCAGCGCGCCGCCCGCATCTACGACACCACCCGCGCGGTCCTCGAGCTGGCCGCCTCCGACGGTGTCCCGCCCGCCACCGCCGCCGACCGGCTCGCCGAGCGCCGGATGCGCGAGGTCGGCCGGCTGCGCGGGATCTGGCTGCCCTGACCGGACCGACCGGGCCCACCGAGCCGGACGTCGCCCGGGCGCGGTCCACCGACCGCGCGCGGGCGCACGGCACGCCGGTCCCACGCGCCGAGGCGTGACACGTCACGCCCGGGGCTCAGGGCCCCGGGCGTCGATGCGTGCGTGCGTCAATCGCGCGAGCGGTCGGGCGCGTAGCCCGACCACTCATCTGGCTCCTCGACCGGGTCGACCGGGTCGACGTCGTCGGGTTCACCGTGCAACTCCTTGGCCAGCGCCCCGAAGTCCGTCTCATGCGTCCGGTACTTCAGGTCGCGCGCGACCTTCGTCTGCTTGGCTTTCGCTCGGCCGCGGCCCATAGGGTCCAGCCCCCTCGCACACTTGGCCGGGCGCCGATGGCGTCCCGGACTCTCTCAACAGGATCTCGTGGGGGCAACGCTACCTGTTCGCTGTCTGTTCCGGCACGCCGGGATCACGTTCGGACGACGAATTCCTACCAGCCGGGGTGCTGACCTACCAGCCGCACGGTCGCGGACTGCTCGGGGTCGACGTCGACCTGGCCCGCGACCCACGCGCGGACGCCCAGTCCGTCGAGCAGGTGGAGGGCCGGCTCGACCGAGTCGGGCGGGCAGACGGCGACCATCCCGACGCCGCAGTTCAGCGTCATCTCGAGGTCGGCCTGGCTCAGCGAGCCCACCTGGCGGACGACGTCGAAGATCGGCTGCGGGTTCCAGGTGGCCCGCTCGACGCTCGCGCGCAGCTCGGCCGGCAGCACCCGCGCCAGGTTGGCCGCGAGGCCGCCACCGGTCACGTGGGACAACGCGTGGAGCTCGACCTGGTCGGCCAGCGCCAGGCAGTGCTTGGCGTAGATCGTGGTCGGCTCGAGGAGCTCCTCGCCGAGGGTCCGGCCGAGCTCGGGGACGTCGCGGTCGAGCGACCAGCCGGCGTCGGCCAGCAGCACCTGGCGCACGAGCGAGTAGCCGTTCGAGTGCAGGCCGGAGGACGCCATCGCGATGACGGCGTCGCCGGGTCGGACCCGGCCCGGGCCGAGCAGGCGGTCGGCCTCGACCACCCCGGTCGCGGCGCCGGCGACGTCGTACTCGTCGGGCGCGAGCAGCCCGGGGTGCTCGGCGGTCTCGCCGCCCACGAGCGCGCAGCCGGCCTCGACGCAGGCCTCGGCGATGCCCTTGACGATCGCGGCGATCCGCTCGGGGACGACCCGGCCGGTGGCGATGTAGTCGGTCATGAAGAGCGGCTCGGCACCGCAGACCACGAGGTCGTCGACGACCATGCCGACGAGGTCGAAGCCGATGGTGTCGTGCTTGTCCATCGCCTGGGCGATCGCGACCTTGGTGCCGACGCCGTCGGTGGAGGTCGCGAGCAGCGGGCGGGTGTACCGGGTCAGCGCGGTGGCGTCGAACAACCCGGCGAAGCCGCCGAGCCCGCCGATCACCTCGGGCCGGGAGGCCTTGGCCACCGAGGCCCGCATCAGCTCGATCGCGGTGTCGGCGGCCTCGATGTCGACGCCGGCGCGGGCGTAGGCGTTCTGCTCGGTCAACGTCGGTCCGTTCGGGTCGTGGGGTCGGTCACGGGTTGTTGAGCACGGGGAGCGCCTTGCCGTGCGTCGGCGAGGCGATCGACGTCTCCAGCAGGTGCTTGCCGAGCAGGCTCTCGTCGGGCAGCTCGACCGGGTACTCGCCGGTGAAGCACGCCTGGCACAGCTGGGAGGCCGGCTGCTTGGTCGAGTCGATCATCCCGTCGAGGGAGATGTAGCCGAGGCTGTCGGCGCCGATGCTGGCCGCGATCTCCTCGGGGCTGAGCCCGTTGGCGATCAGCTCGGCACGGGTGGCGAAGTCGATGCCGTAGAAGCACGGCCACTTCACCGGCGGGCTCGAGATCCGCACGTGCACCTCGGCAGCGCCGGCCTCGCGCAGCATCCGCACCTGCGCCCGCTGGGTGTTGCCCCGGACGATGGAGTCGTCGACGACGACGATCCGCTTCCCGCGGATCATGTGGTCGAGGGCGTTGAGCTTCAGCCGGATGCCGAGCTGGCGCAGGGTCTGGCTCGGCTGGATGAAGGTGCGCCCGACGTAGGCGTTCTTCACGAAGCCCTGGCCGAACGGGATGCCGGACTCCTCGGCGTACCCGGCCGCGGCCGGCGTGCCGGACTCGGGCACCGGGATGACGAGGTCGGCGTCGACGGGGAACTCGCGGGCCAGCTGGCGCCCCATCTCCACCCGCGACTCGTGCACGCTGCGTCCGCTGATCGTGGCGTCGGGGCGGGCGAGGTAGACGTACTCGAACACGCAGCCCTTGCGGGCCGGCTCGGCGAAGCGGTGCGAGCGCAGGCCGTTCTCGTCGATGACGATCATCTCGCCGGGCTCGACCTCGCGCACGACGCTGGCGCCGATCGTCGCCAGTGCGGCGTCCTCGCTGGCCACGACCCAGCCCCGGTCGAGACGGCCGAGCACGAGCGGGCGGATGCCCTGCGGGTCGCGGGCTGCGTACAGGGTGTTCTCGTTCATCCACACGAAGCAGAACGCGCCGCGCAGCAGCGGCAGCACCTCGAGCGCCCGCTGCTCGAGCGAGGTGTCGGGGTGGTGGGCGAGCAGCGCGGTGACCAGGCCGGTGTCGTTGGTCGAGACCTCGACCGGGCGGGTGTGCAGGTCGAGCTCGTCGTCGGGGCCCGGAAGCGCCTCGACCATCTCGCGCAGCTCGTGGGTGTTGATGAGGTTGCCGTTGTGGCCGAGGGCGATGGAGCCGTCGGCGGTCGGGCGGAACGTCGGCTGCGCGTTCTGCCAGGTGCTCGCACCGGTGGTCGAGTAGCGGGCGTGGCCGATGGCCAGGTGGCCCTTGAGCGAGGCCAGCGTCGTCTCGTCGAAGACCTGGGAGACGAGCCCCATGTCCTTGTAGACCAGGATCTGGCGGCCGTTGCTCACCGCGATGCCGGCCGACTCCTGACCGCGGTGCTGGAGGGCGTAGAGGCCGAAGTAGGTCAGCTTCGAGACGTCCTCACCCGGGGCCCAGACGCCGAAGACGCCGCAGGCGTCCTGCGGTCCCTGGTCGTGCGGGTCGAGTGCTGCCGTGAGGCGGCCGTCGCCGCCGGGCCTGGAGCCTTGACTGCTCATGAAGGGCACCTCCGCATCGTAGTCGAGTCGGCCGCCGAGGCCCCCAACGGCGACGGAGGGGTGAGGCCGGGGGACGAAGGGGTGAAGCCGGGGGACGGATGCCGCACCCGCCCGTACCCTGGAGGGGCCCCGCCCCTCCCACTCCCCTCAGGATCCCCCCGTGCCGGACGGCCTCCCCCGTTCTCCCGCGCGCCTCGACGTCACCACGTGGTCCGACGTCGGCTCCCGCGACGCCATGGCGCTGGTCGCGGCCTCGGTGGCGGAGATGGTGGGGTTCGAGATCGCGATCATCAGCGTGGTCGTGGGCGAGCACATGTACTCCATCTCGGTCGAGGGCAGCAACGAGGCCACCGACGCGATGGCCGGGGTCGCGACGCCGATCGCGCTCGTGCTGCCCGAGCTCGAGCGCGCCGACGACTGGGGCCGCTTCCGCTTCGTGCCGCACGACCGGCTCGAGGAGGGCGACACCGCGGTCGGGTGGATCCCCGACATCGAGCCGGTGGACGCCGTCGACGCCTGGCACCCGCTCGACCTGCTCCTGGCGCCGCTGTACGACGCCGGCGGCCGGCTCATCGGCGTGCTGTCGATCGACGTCCCGATCTCCGGCCGCCGTCCCGACGTCACCCAGCGCCACCTGCTCGAGCGGTACGCCGCGCAGGCCGAGCGCACCCTGCGGATGGCCGTCGAGCGCGAGGAGCTCGCCGAGCGGATCCGGCTGGCGGACGCCGCCCGCCGCGTCGTCCGGTTCGCGACGTCCCAGGACGACCTGGAAAGCGTGCTCGACGACTGCCGGGACCCGCTGCTCGAGGGCATGCGGGCCGACTACCTCGAGATCCGCACCTACTCGACGCCGGAGCTCCCGGGGGCCGGCTCGCCGTCGTCCGGGCTGCCCCACGAGCTGAAGGAGACCATCCGCGCGATCGCGCGGCGCTGCTGGGCCGAGCAGCAGGTGCTGCTGAGCGGACCGGAGATCGAGCGCGACCCGCTCCTCGACGACCAGGAGCACGCCCGGCTGACCGAGGCGCTCGAGCTGCTCGGCCTGGGCAGCGCGATGGTCGTGCCGCTCGGAGCGGGACACGCCAACCTCGGCCACCTCGTGCTCGGCCGCAAGGACCCCACCATGCGGTGGAGCCCCGACGAGCGGGCCGGCGCGCTCGACATCGCGCGAGACATCGGCCAGGCCGTGGTGAACTCCCGCAACCTGGCCCGTGAGCAGCGCCTCGTCGGCGAGCTGCGCCGGTTGGCGGCCTACAAGTCGCAGGTGCTGTCGACGGTGTCGCACGAGCTGAAGAACCCCCTGACCGCCGTGTCCGGGTACGTCGAGATCCTCGAGGGCGACACCAGCCTGAGCAGCACCGGACGGCGCTCCCTCGGCGCGCTGGACCGGGCCGCGCGCCGGATGGGCCGACTGGTCGACAGCCTGCTCGAGCTGTCGGAGGTCGAGGACCCCGAGGCGGCGGTGCCGTCGGAGGTGATGGACGTGCGCCCGTTGGTCGACGGCGCCCTCGAGCTGCTCCGGACCGTCGCGACCCGGCGCGACCTCGACGTCCGCGTCGACACGCCCGAGCACCCGGTCCTCGCGTGCTGCTCCCCGACGGACCTCGAGCGGGTGCTGACCAACCTGGTGAGCAACGCCGTGAAGTACACGCCGCGGGGCGGCGCCATCACCGTGCGCGTCGTCGAGCACGCCGACCTCGTCGAGCTCGCGGTGGTCGACGAGGGCATCGGGATCTCCCCCGAGGACCAGCAGCGGCTGTTCACCGAGTTCTTCCGCTCCACCAACCCCGACGCCGTGGCCCAGCCCGGCACGGGCCTCGGACTGACCATCAGTGCCCGGGTCATCGAGCGGCACGGCGGCCGGATCCAGGTCGAGTCCCGGCTCGGCGAGGGCAGCACGTTCCGGGTCTTCCTCCCCCGGCCCGACGCTGCGTGACGGATCCCGGCCGACGGGTCAGACGGGGGCGCCTGCGGTGTCGACGCGACGGGCCCCGGTCAGGCCGAGGATGCCGCGGGCGACGTCGGCGGCCTGACCCCGGATCTCCGGGATCGCGGTCGACTCCCACAGGGTGCCCTTGCGCGGCGGGCCGACGGCGAACAGGCCCGGGGCCACGGTGCCGTCGTCACCGATGAGGCGGCCCTCGTCGGTGGTGTCGATGCCGAGCAGCAGCGGGTCGGGGCGGACCAGGCCGCGCTCGCGGAGCGCGAGCAGCAGCGGGTCGTCGCTGCGGGTGATGTCGGTCGACGGGCCGGTGCAGTTGACCACCGCGCCGGCGACGAGCGCGGTGTCGACGCCGGCGACCCGCACCTGGCAGGTGGCGCCGCGGTCGGCGATCGAGACGAGGCCGCCGCCGAGCACGCTGAGGCGGCCGTCGTCGGCGTAGGCGCGGATCCGCTGGGCGACCTCGGGCGCCATCCGGTGCCGTCGGGTCTCCCACTCGCGGGCGTGCACGGCCAGGAACCGGCGTCGCTCCTCGATCGGCAGCCGCTTCCACAGCGACGGCGTCGCGGCGCGCAGGCCGTCGACGACGGCCCGCCAGCCGACACCCTGGGCGGCGGCCGCCGCGACCTGCTCGGCCACGTGCTCGGCGAGCAGGTCGGCGGTCAGCGGACCCTCGGGCACGGGCTGGACCCACGCGGTCGACAGCTGCGCGACGTGCTGGTGCGGGAGGAGCCCGTTGCGGCTCACCATGACGACCCGGCGGCCCGGGCCCTCCTCGAGGAGGGTGATGACGGTGTCGACCGCGGTCAGGCCGGTGCCGACGACGACGATCGTCGCGTCGTCGGGCAGCATCCGGAGCCCGGCGAGGTTCCACGGGTCGGCCAGGTGCCAGGGCGCCGCCGGGAGGGCGTCGCCGTCGATCACCAGCGGCTGGGGGCGGCGGTTGCCGTAGGCGAGGACGACGCTGTCGGCATGGGTGACGACGTCCTGGGCGTGGATGTCGAAGCCGGCCCCGTGGCTGTCGGTGTGCGGGACGACGTCGTCGACCCGGCCGGCGCGGATGCTCAGCCGGTAGTCGGCGACGGAGGCGAGCCGGTCCTGGAGGTAGGTCGCGAAGTCGAGCCGCGGGAGGAACGCCTGCGGGTCCTGGCTGCGGCCGGTGGCGCGGGCCCAGTCGATGAGGTCCGAGGGGACGTCGGCGAACGCGCTCATGTGGCGCGAGCGGACGTTCAGCAGGTGGTGCGGGTCGTTGGTGCCGTAGGCGATGCCCCGCCCGACGATCCCGCTGGCCTCGTGGATCTCGACCCGCAGGTGCGGGTTGTCGCTGCTGGAGAGCAGCTGGATCGCGGTCAGGACGCCGCTGGCCCCGCCCCCGATGATCGCCGTCCGGTGGACGGACCGGGAGTCCTGCGTGGGGGACGGGACCTGGAGTGGCGCGACAGACATGGCGTAATCCTAGCGACCAAGTACAGAAAGTCCGGTAATCGACCACACCCGGACGGCGGGTCGCCGCCGCGCCGACGGGACCGCCTACAACGCGCCGAGGTTGCGCAGCAGGAACGCCTCGGCCAGCACGACCCTCTCGAACTCCGCGAGGTGCAGCCCCTCGTTGGCGCCGTGGGCACGGGTGTCGGGGTCCTCGACCCCCGTGACGAGCACGCTGGCCTCGGGGAACGCCTCGAGGAACTCGGCGATGAACGGGATGGAGCCGCCGACGCCCATGTCGACCGGCTCGGTGCCGTCCCAGGCCTCGGTGAACGCCGCGCGCGCGGCGTCGTAGGCGGGGCCGGTGGCGTCGATCGAGGTCGCCTCACCCGTGTCGACGGTCGTGACGGTCAGGCCGGCGCCCCAGGGGACGTGCTGCTCCAGGTGGGCCGTCAGCCGGGCGAGGGCGTTCTCGGTGGTGTCGCCGGGGGCGATGCGCAGGCTGAGCCGGGCCCGGGCGGCCGGCGTGAGGGTGTTGCTGGCGCCGTCGACCCGAGGGGCGTCGAGGCCGGTGATGGTGAGCGCCGGCTGGGTCCACAGCCGCTCCACGACCGGACCGCGGCCGATCCAGTCGACGCCGGGCGCCGCGCCGCTCTCGGCGCGCAGGCGCACCTCGGGGTACTCGACGTCGGCCGCCGGGCCGTGGTGCAGGCCCTCGATCGCCAGGGCGCCCTCGTCGTCGTAGAGTGAGGAGAGGAGGCGGGTCAGCGCCATGATCCCGTCGGGCACGAGGCCGCCCCACATGCCGGAGTGCACGGCGTGGGTGAGGGTGCGGACCTCCACGTCGACCCGCACGAGACCGCGCAGGCTGGTGGTCAGCGCCGGCTCGCCGATGTCCCAGTTGCCGGAGTCGGCGATCACGATCACGTCGGCGCGCAGCGCCTCCTGGTGCTCGGCCAGCAGGGCCGGGAGGGTCTCGGAGCCGACCTCCTCCTCGCCCTCGATGAACATCGTGACGCTCACCGGGAGCTGACCGTCGCCCAGGGCCTCGAACACGCGCAGCGCGCCGAGGTGGGCGGCGATGCCGGCCTTGTCGTCGGCGGCGCCCCGGGCGTACAGGCGCTCGCCCCGCTCGGTCGGCTCGAACGGCGGGCTGTCCCAGTCGGCGTGGTCGTTCTCGGGCTGGACGTCGTGGTGGGCGTAGAGCAGCACCGTCGGCGCGCCGTCCGGACCGGGCTTGTGCGCGATGACGGCCGGGGCACCGCCCTCGGCCGAGACGATGTCGACGCTGGCGAACCGCTCGGCTCGGAAGAGCGCGGCCACGGCCTCGGCGCTGCGCTGCACCTCGCCCGCCCGCGCCGGGTCGGCGCTGACCGACTCGATCCGCACGAGGTCCTCAAGGTCGCGCCGGATGCCCGGCATGAGGTCGGTCACCTGGGCACGGATGGCGTCGCTCGCAGCAGTCATGCCGGCCAATCTAGACCGGCGGGCGTGAAGGACCGCGCGGCCGGGCATGATGCGCTGCGACCCCCGTCGTCGACACCTGCTGGAGCCCCGATGTCGCAGCGCCCCCCGGAGGACCCGCACTCTGCCGAGACGCAGGTGGGCCGACCCGGCGGTCCGGGCAAGCCGCCCCCGCCGCCCTCCGGTCCCCCGTCCGGCCCGCCCTCCGGTCCCCCGTCAGGGCCCCCGTCCGGTCCTCCGTCAGGGCCGCCGCCCGGCCCCGGGTACGGCCCCCCGCCGTCAGGCGCCCCGGCGGGCTGGCCGTCGCAGCAGCCCGGCCCGGGGTGGCAGGGCGGACCGCCCGGTGGCTACCCGCCGGGTGGCCCCGGCGGCTACCAGCCGAGCCCCGGCGGTCGGTCCAAGCTGCCGTGGATCATCGCCGCGGCGGTGCTGGCGATCGTGCTCGTCGGCGGCAGTCTCACCGCGTTCGTCCTGGCCAACGGCGACGGCGACGACGAGAAGGCCGGCGACCCGAACACGTCCTCGAGCGCACCCGACCCGAGCAGCGAGCCGACCGACGCCGAGCCCGCGCCGGCGACCAGCCCGCCCGCGCCGACGTCGCCCGCCCCCTCGTCCTCGGCACCGTCGGCGCCCGACCCGTCCGCCCCGGCCGGGCCCAGCCTCGAGGCGATGGAGATCGGCGGCTCGTGGACGGGCACCTACCGGTGCCCCCAGGGCACGACGAAGCTCAACCTGACGATGGCCTCCCTCGGCGACGGCGACGGCGTCCAGGCGGTCTTCGAGTTCGGCCCGACCCGGAACGGCCCCGACGTGCCGAACGGCGCCTTCCTGATGGAGGGCACCATCGCCGACGGCGAGCTGGTCCTGGCCGGTACCGAGTGGCTCGACCAGCCCGACGGCTATGGATTCGTCGGTCTGCGCGCCGACGTCCCCGACGCGACCGTCGACTCGCTGACCGGCGAGGTGACCGACGGCGGGTGCAGCACCTTCACCATCTCCCGCTGACCTCCCGCTGACCTCCCGCTGCCGCCCGGCTCAGGTCAGCGGGAGGTACGGCGTCAGGTCGGTGCGCTCGCCGGAGGCCGAGGCGCGGGCGTCGGTGAGGGCGTCGATCCAGGCCAGCGCGCCCGTCGCGAGCGCGATCCACGTCAGGGCGTCGGTCTCGACGACCGCGGGCGGGGTGCCGCGGGTGTGACGGACCCCCTCGATCACCTGGACGGCGGCGTACGGCGGCACCCGGACCTCGACCGAGTGGCCGGGCGCCCGGTCCTCGAGCACCGCGAGGTAGTGCTTCACCAGCAGCTTGAGGTCGGCCCGCTCGTGGGTGCCGGCGGCGACGCGCTCGGAGGCCTCGCGCACGAGGGCAGGATCGGCAGGACGGAGTCGGGCGGCCACGTCGACCGAGGCTACGGCGTGCCGCCCGGGCGCTCTGGGTAGGGCTGGAGGGTCGCGAAGTAGAGGTAGGTGCGGCGCGCCTCCCCGCTGTCGTCACCGGCCCCGTCACCGGTGTCGAGGCGGGTGCGCTCGCTCCACCGCTCGACCACCTGGAGGAGCTCCTCGGTGAGGACGCCCGCCTCGGCGGCGGTGAGCCGGAGCGCGCTGTCGGTGACGCTGCGGTGGATGCCGGGCTCGCGCTTCTCGGCATACGCGCTCGCCACGACGTGGTGTCCCCAGCTCGCGGCGTTGCGGCGGAAGACCCTGGCCGCGGCCGGGCCGCCCGGGCCTGCCTGGAGGTCCTCGATGTCGATGTTCACGGTGCCCGTCGCACGCCAGACCCGGTCACGCCTGTCACGGGCGGCGTCCGGGTCCTCCTCGACGAGGCCGTACTTCGCCAGCTGGCGCAGGTGGAAGCTCGCCTGGTTGGCCGGGATGTCGAGCTCGCGGGCGATGTCGGCGGCTCGCAGCGAGCCCTGCGCGTCGAGCTCGGACAGGATCCGGTTGCGCACCGGATGGGTGATCGCGCGCAACACCTGCGGGTCGTGGGCGACGTTCGACGGGAGCGGCTCGGGCATGCGCGCAGCATAACCAGGTTCCGCACGAACTATTGCGCAACATCTATTGCGCACCATATGGTGCGGATGTGTCCAGCTACCGCAGCCTCGCCCGCAACCACGACTTCACCGCGCTGTGGATCGGCCAGACGGCGTCCACGCTCGGGAGCCGGATGAGCATGTTCGTGTTCCCGCTGCTCGCCTACGCGCTGACCGGCTCGGCCCTGACGGCCGCGCTGGCCGAGGCGCTGCACCTGCTGGGCCTGGCCGGCACCCTGCTCCCCGCGGGGGTGGTCGCCGACCGGGTCGACCGCCGGCTCGTGATGCGGACGGCGAGCGGCGCCGGCGTCCTGCTCTACGCCTCGCTCGCGGCGGCCGGCATCGCCGGGCACCTCACGACGGCGCACCTGCTCGTCGTCGCGCTGCTCTCCGGCGTCTGCGCCGGCGCGTTCGCTCCCTCGGAGACGTCCGCGGTGCGCACCGTCGTCCCGCGCGACGACCTGCCGACCGCGCTCGCGCAGAACCAGGCCCGCGAGCACGTCGCCGGGCTGCTCGGCGCACCGCTCGGCGGCGCGCTGTACGCCGCGGCGCGGTGGGCGCCGTTCGCCGCGGACGCCGTCACCTACGCCGTCTCGTGGGTGCTGCTCGGCCGGATCCGGACCGACCTGTCGCCCACGCCCTACGACGGCCCGCGGCGGCGGGTGCGCGACGACCTCGGTGCCGGGGCCCGCTTCGTGCTCGGCCACCCCCTCTTCCGCACGCTGCTGTGCTGGTCGGCGCTGACCAACCTCGTCGTCAACGCCCTGTTCTTCGTGGCCGTGCTCCGCCTGATCGAGGACGGCGTCGACCCGGTCCACCTCGGCCTGGTCGAGACCACGGCCGGCGCGGCCGGGATCCTCGGCGCCGTGCTGGCCCCGTGGATCATGGAGCGGTTCGCGACCGGATGGCTCACGATCACCATCGCGTGGAGCTTCCTGCCGGTCCTCGTGCCCCTGGCCCTCTGGAACAGCCCCGTCGTGGTCGCGGCCACCCTCGCGTTCACCCTGCTCCTCAACCCCGCGGGCAACGCCGGCATGGGTGCCTACCGGCTCGCCGTGACGCCGTCCGAGCTGGTCGGACGGGCCCAGTCGTTCAGCCAGTTCGCCTCGATGTCGGCGATGCCGCTGGCCCCCGTCGTCGCCGGGACGTCGCTGGCGCTGCTGGGCGGCACCGGCGCGGTCGTCGTCCTCGGCGCGCTGGTCGCCGTCACCGCGCTGATCCCGACGCTCAGCGCGACGGTGCGGGCGGTGCCGCGGCCGGCGGTGTGGCGGGCCGAGGCGGAGGTCACCCTCGCGCCGGCCGCGAAGGTCCCCGCCTGAGCCGGGCCGGGCCGGGTCGGCTGCGGAAGGGCGTCCGGAGTGCGATGCTCTAGCCGATGCTGCCGGACATCGACCTCCTCGGGATCCCGATCCCGACCCACGCGCTCTTCGTGGGATTGGGCGTGCTCGCGGCCGTCGTCGTCTTCGTGGTCGAGGCCCGCCGGCGCGGGCAGACCGACGAGCGCATCTGGTACGTCGTCCTCGGCGCGCTGGTCGGCGGCGCGATCCTGATGCGGCTCGGACCCTGGCTGCAGCACCTCGACCTGCGCGCCAACGCCTCGCTCGCCGAGCAGTGGCTCTACGGCAACCGCAGCATCCTCGGCGGGCTGTTCGGCGCCTGGATCGGCGTGCACGTCGCGAAGCGCATCGTCGGCTACCGCGAGCGCACCGGTGACCTGTTCGCCCCCGCCGTCGCGCTGGGATGGCGATCGGCCGCGTCGGCTGCTTCCTCACCGAGCTGCCCGGCACCCCCACCCACACCGCGTTCGGGATCCGTCTGGACGCCGACGCGGCCGCGCGGCTCGGCGCACCCGCCGGCGTCCCCCTGCACCCGTCGTTCCTCTACGAGATCGCCTTCCAGGCCGCCGCGTTCGTCGTGATCTGGTGCTGGCTGCGGCACCGGCTGGTCTCCCCCGGCGAGACGCTGACCTTCTACCTGCTCGGCTACGGCGTCTTCCGGTTCCTGGTCGAGCTCGTCCGCGGCAACGAGGTCGCGTGGATGGGCCTCACCCGACCCCAGCTGTTCCTGCTCCTGACGGTGCCGCTGGTGGCGGCCCGGATCGTCGTCCAGGCCCGCAAGGGCGTCTACCGACTCGAACCAGCGAGGACCCGATGAGCTACCTCCCGCCACCACCACCCGGACCACCCGGACCACCCGGGCTACCGCCGGGCGGCTACGGCTACGGCCCGCCCCCGAAGCGGTCGCGGGCGCCGCAGATCATCCTCGGGACCCTGATCGGTGGGGTCGCGTCGGTCATCGCACCGGTCGTCGGCCTGGCCGCGTCCGGCGACACCATCACGCCGGTCTTCGTCGCCATCGCGGTGGTGCCCCTCGTCGCGATCGGGCTGATGTTCTCCGCCGCCACCCGGCCGTGGGGCATCGGGATCCTGATCGGCTGGGCGATCGTGGCGATCGTCGTCGGCGGGGCCTGCGTCGCCCTGATCGCGGCCCTCAGCAACTCGCACGCGGCCGCATGAGCACCGGCACCGGCACCGGGATGCCGCTGCGCGACCACCGGATCCACCGCTACGTCAACGCCTTCTGCCCGCACTGCCACGAGGAGGTGCCCGACCGGCCGCTCGCCGACGTGCGCCGGCTCTCCGGGTGGCTCGCCGTGCGCGACGACCGGGTCTGGCTCGAGCGCGGCTGCCCCGACCACGGGCTCGTCTCGACGCTGTACGACGAGTCGCCCGAGATCCTCGCCTACCTCGAGCAGTGGACGGCGCCCACGAAGGTGCACCAGCCCGACGTGGCCGGCAACTTCGCCCCGGTGCCCGCGGCCTACGCGGACGGGCTGCCGGCGATGCAGACCCAGCACACCTGCATCCTGCTCGCCGACATCACCGACCACTGCAACCTGCGCTGCCCCACCTGCTTCGCCGAGTCGGCGCCGGCGCTGTCGTCGGTGGCGCCGCTCGAGGCCGTGCTCGCCTCGATCGACACCCGGCTGTCCCGCGAGAACGGCCGGATCGACGTGCTCATGCTCTCGGGCGGTGAGCCCACGCTGTACCCCCGCCTGGCCGAGCTGCTCGACGCCGTCGCCCGGCGCCCGGTCGTGCGGGTGCTCGTCAACACCAACGGCCTCCGGATCGCCCAGGACGACGAGCTGCTCGCCCTGCTGACCCGGCACCGCGAGCGCGTCGAGGTCTACCTCCAGTTCGACGGCGAGTCGGCGCAGGCCTCGACCCACCACCGCGGCGCCGACATCCGGCGCTTCAAGGACCGGGCGCTCGACCGGCTCTCGGCCGCCGGCATCTTCACGACCCTCACGATGACCGCCGCCCTGGGGGTCAACGACGACGAGATCGGCCACGTCGTCAAGCGCGGCCTCGACACGCCGTACGTCGGCGGCGTCACGATCCAGCCCGTGTTCGGGTCGGGCCGCTCGTCGGGGATCGACCCGAGCGACCGGCTGACGCACACCGGCGTCCTCGCCCGGCTCGATGGGCAGACCTCGGGCCAGGTGACCTGGCGCGACCTCACGGCCCTCCCGTGCTCGCACCCGCACTGCTGCTCGGTCGGCTACCTGCTGCGCGACGACTCCGGCGCCTGGCGCTCGCTGACCTCGCTGATCGGGCACGACAAGCTCAAGCAGTGGCTCGACCTCGAGCCCGACGTGCTGGCCAACCGGATCGCCGACGACTCGATCCCGGCGACGATGAGGAAGGTCGTCAAGGACTCGCTGCTGGACCTCCTGAGCGAGCAGTCGTCGCTGTCGCACCCGGCGATCGGCACCGTCTGGAAGGACATCTGCGAGAACTGCGACCTCGGCATCGGCACGCTCACGACGCTCGCGTCCTCCGCGCTGCCCGGGCAGCGGAAGCGGCTGCGCAGGATGCTCGGCGAGCGCGTCGTCCGGATCACGGTCAAGCCGTTCATGGACATGTCGACGATGATCGAGGAGCGGTTGACCCAGTGCTGCGTGCACGTCGCGACGGTCAACGCCGAGACGTCCGCGCACCAGTGCGCGCCGTTCTGCGCCGTCCAGGCGTGGGCGCCGCTCTCCCGCACCCGGCTGTCGACCGCGACCGGGCGACCCGACCCGCTGGAGGTCCTCCCGTGACCACCCCGACCGGCCCGACCGGCCCGACCACCTCGACCGCCTCGCCGGGGTCCACCGCGACGTACGACCCGCTGCGGCTGTGCGTGTTCGCGACGATCGCCGCGCTGGGCTGGCTCCTCGGACCGGTCGCCCTGCTCGGCTTCGCCGTCCTCGGCTTCTGCGGCTACTGGCGGGCGTGGCGCGCCGGGCTCCAGCGGTCGCGGTGCGTGCTGCGTGACACCCGCCTGGTGCTCGGCTACCTCGCGGCGCTCGCCGTCGCCGGCGCGGTCGGCACCTGGTCCTGGGTGACGTGACCCGCGCCCGGCCCTCCCGTGTAGACAGGGACCGTGGACGCCACCGCCGCCGGCCGCACGGCCCGCACCCTCGAGACGCTGCACGCCCTCTGCTACTTCGCCCCGGAGGTCGACGCCGAGCTCGTCGCGCTCGGCGTCCGGACGGGCCGGGCGACGTACTTCGCGTCGCGCTCGGCCCCGATGGGTGCCGTGGGCGCGGGCACCGTCACGGCGACGTTCTTCGTCTTCAACCCGGCGCTGGTCGCGAGGCTCGTCCCGGCCGTCTGGGAGGCCGCGAGCCCGGCCGACGTGGTGGCCGCCCGGTTCCGGGGGGTCGACGCGGCGTACCGCCGGCTCCTCGGCGACGAGGCGATCGCCGCGCCCGAGGTCGCCGAGGCCGCGGACCTGACCCGCGCCGCCGTCGCCGGGTGCGACCCCGCCGGCCGTCCGCTGTACGCCGCGCACGCCGACCTCGACTGGCCCGACGAGCCGCACCTCGCGCTGTGGCACGGGCTGAGCCTGCTGCGCGAGTACCGCGGCGACGGGCACGTCGCGGCGCTGCTCTCGCACGGGCTCACCGGCCTGGAGTCGCTGGTGACCCACACCGCGACCGGCACCGGCTTCACCGAGCCCGCGGCGAAGCTGACCCGCGGCTGGTCCGACGAGCAGTGGGCCGGCGCCGTCTCGGCGCTCGCCGGGCGCGGCCTGGTGGACGACGACGGCGCGCTCACCGAGGCCGGCCTCGCCCAGCGCGCCTCGGTGGAGGCCGCGACCGACCAGATGGCGCTCGCGCCGTGGGCGACCCTCGGCGAGGACGGCCGCGAGCGGCTCGGGGCGATCGGCAAGCCGCTGGTGATCCGCGCGCTCAAGGCCGGGGCGTTCCCCGCCGGCGTCTTCGCCTGAGGAGGCTCCCGTGCCCGAGGGCGACAGCGTCCACAAGCTCGCGCGACGGCTCGACCGCTCGCTGCTCGGGCGCACCGTCGTCCGCTCCGACCTGCGGGTCCCGAGGCTCGCCACCCGGGACCTCGCGGGGCGCCGGATCCTCGAGCACGCCACGCACGGCAAGCACCTGCTGACCCGGTTCTCCGGCGACGTCACGCTGCACAGCCACCTGCGGATGGACGGCGAGTGGTCGGTCACCGGCCCCGGCAAGCAGCTGCCGCGGCGGCTGCAGCACGAGGTCCGGCTGGTGCTCGCGCTCGACTCCGGCTCGACGGCGTGGGGACTGCGGCTGCACGACCTCGCGCTGGTGGCCACGACCGAGGAGGCCTCGATCGTCGGCCACCTCGGACCCGACCCGCTGCGCGACGACTGGGACGCCGCCGAGGCCGCGCGCCGGCTGCGCTCGGACCCCTCCCTGCCCGTGGTCTCGGCGCTGCTCGACCAGACCCGGATGGCCGGCCTCGGCAACCTGTGGGTCAACGAGCTCGCCTTCCTCGCCGGCGTCAGCCCCTGGACGCCGATCGGGTCGGTCGACGTCGAGCGGCTGGTCGCCCGGGCCGCGACGGCGCTGCGCCACTCCGCCCTGGTGCCCGGCGCCTACCAGGTGACCACCGGCTCCAGCCGCCGCGGCGAGGACCACTGGGTCGCCGGCCGGCAGCGGCGTCCGTGCCTGCGGTGCGGCACCGAGGTGCGGATGGTCGCGGAGCTGCCGAACGACCCGGCCCACCGTCGTACCTGGTGGTGCCCGCACTGCCAGCCCGGCCCGGGACCCGAGACGCGCCGTCCACGACCGCCCGCGTGAGCGTCCGCCCCGTCCGTCCCGCTCGCCCGGCCGTCGCCGAGGCCCTGCTCGCGTTCGGGCTTCATGTCCGCGCGCCGCTGCGGTAGTCCCGGCCGTATGGGCCCCTGACCGGCCCGTGGAGGGGCCCATACGGCCGGGACTACCGCTCCCGGGCGCTCGCGACCCCCGGGATCAGGGGCAGTCGATCGAGACGTCGGAGACGCGGACCAGGCGCGGGCGGTCGACGTCGTCCTCGACCTTGCCGGTGGCCCACCAGAGCCGGATCCCCTCGCCGTGGACCTCGAGGACGGCCAGGTTGTTGTCGAACCAGGGCCCCTCGACCAGGCGCCACGAGAACGGCGCCTCCGGCACCTTCGCCGACCGGGCCGCGACGTGGCCGAGTGGGCCGGCGACGCCGTAGGAGAGGGCGGCGGTGGCGAAGCGCCACTTGCGCGAGAGCGGGTTGCGGATCGGCGAGCAGACCGCCTGCAGGATCCGGCTGCGCACGCCGGGCAGCGGCTTCACCGCCGAGAGGTAGCTGTGGTGGACGTCGCCGGAGAGGAAGGTGATCGTCGCCGGTGCGCGGCCGCGCTCGCCGCGGCCGACCTCGAGCGTCATCCGGGCGACCTCGCCGAACCCCTTCTGGAACGCCGCCCAGTGCTCGAGGTCGACGGTCTGGCGGACCTTCTCGCCGAAGCCGGTGAGGCGCCGTCCCCACCCGCCACCGGCGAGCGCCTCGGAGAACGCCTCCACGTAGTGCAGCCCCGGCGCCAGCAGGAACGGCAGCGAGGTCGCCACGAGCAGGTGGTCGACGTCGCCGCGCAGCTGACCGTCGAGCCAGGCCAGCTCCTCCTCGTCGAGGATGCTGCGGTCGTCGTCCTCGAGCACCCGCGCCGCCCGGGAGTCGACGACGACCAGGCGGGCCTGCGGGCCCAGGTCGCGCACGAAGCTCCACCGGTACGACGTCGGCTCCTGGTCGGCGCGGTCGGCGAACGCGTCGAGGACGTCGCTGACGTCGTACCCCGGCTCGTCGGCGTGCTCGAGGAGCAGCTGCCAGATGTCGTCCTCCACGCGCTCGGACGGCGTCATGTTGCCGAGGTGCTGGTAGACCCAGTACGACGCCAGGCCGCCGACGATCCGGTCGTGCCACCACGAGGTGGCCTCCATCTCGTCCTTCCAGGCGCGCGAGGTGTTCCAGTCGTCGCGGATGTCGTGGTCGTCGAAGATCATCAGGCTGGGCAGCGTCGACAGCAGCCAGCGGTTGACCGGGTCCGACCAGGCGAGCCGGTAGAGGTGGGCGTACTCCTCGTAGTCCTTGAGCTCGTCGCCGGGCTCGCTGTCGAGACCACGACGCTGCTCGATGAAGGCCTGCATCTCCTTCGTCGTCTCGTCGGCGTAGACCTGGTCGCCGAGGAAGGCCACCAGGTCGGGCCAGCGCGGCGCCCCACCGTGGGAGCGGTCGGGGTCGTCGCTGCCCGCGTCGGTCAGGCCGGCCATGCGCAGCGCGAAGGCGCGCAGGGCGTCGACGCCGTGGGTCGCGTTGCCCTCCCGGTCGTGGCCGACCGACGTGCGGCACGAGCCGTAGGCGAGTCGCAGGGGCTTGCGGTGGTCGAGCGTCGGCACCACCGACGGCGGCAGGTCGGACCCCGGCTCGGGCCACACCGCCTCGCCGTCGACGGTCACGGCGTACGGGTAGCGCCGGCCGCGCTCGAGCCCGTCGAGGCAGACCAGCGCGTAGTGGTGACCGTGCACGGCGAACGTCGCCGACTCGGCGGACGGGCCGCCCTCGGTCGTCACCCGCACCCGGGCGGGGGCGTCGACCTCCACCCAGATCGACGCGGACGTCTCGTCGACGTGCCGCAGGAGGGGACCGAGCACGAGGGACGTCATGCGGCCATGCCTACCAGGAGGCCTGCCAGGAGGACCTCAGTCACCCGGCCACTCGCCGGTCCAGCGCTGGAAACCGCGCGCAGAGGCCCGCTGGAAGAGCGCCTTGACGACGGCGAAGATGGCGCCCTGGATGGTGGCGGCGAGCACGACCTGGCCGAGGGAGTACTCCGACTCGAGCGGCTTGGGAGGGTCGTCGCTATCGACCGGCACGACCTTGGTCCACACCACGGTGAAGACCTGGCGGGCGATGAGGGCGGCGACGAGGCTGCCCACGATCCCCCACGGCTTGTAGAGCACGCGGGCGGCCTTGCCGCCCTGCGCCTCGACCTTCGGCTGCTGCCTCACGACGACCTCCTCGACCGGACGACGCGGACGACCACCAGGACGAGGAGGACGGCGGCGCCGCCGGCGGCCACCTTCACCCCGAGGTCCTTGGCCTGCGCCTTGCGCTCCTCGAGCCGGCCGGTCAGCTGGTCGACGGTCGCGGCGAAGTCGGCGCGGGTGCGCTCGATGTCGGCCTGGATGGCCGCGGGGTCGTTGGACTCACTCATGGTGCCCGCCCTTCAGCGTCTCGACGTCCTGCTTGACGCCCTCGACGGCGCGGGTGGGGGCGACTCCCCCGACCTCGGCCATCTCCTTCTTGCCCAGCAGAGCGGCGGCCGCCGCGGCGAGGAGGACGACGACCGAGACGATCAGCGCCGACAGCCACGCGGGCAGCACCTCGGCCAGCCCGAGGACGGCGGTCGCGAGCAGCCCGAGGACGCCGTACAGCGCGAGCACCCCGGCGACGCCGAAGCCGGCGATGCCGGAGACGCCGTGCTTGACCTTCTGCGCCGTCTCGGCCTGGGCGAGCCGGATCTCGTCGCGGATGAGCTGGCTCGACTGGTCCGACAGCCGGGAGATCAGCTCACCGGTGCTCGTGGGCTGACCCGGCTGGGGTGGCTGCCCGACGGACTGCTGGGGATCACTCATTGCAGCGACGCTAGGCCTGGCCCGGGCCACGGGGTCCACCCCTTCCGGTGACGTGCCCCTTCGCGCGCGTGGCTACGTTCGAAGCATGGCTACTAGCACCGGCAAGCTCCGTTACACGACCCCCGGCATCCCGACCGAGGCCGCCGAGCGGGTCGTCGAACTGCTGCAGGGGCGTCTGCACGCCACCAACGACCTGCACCTCACCCTCAAGCACGTCCACTGGAACGTGGTGGGCCCGCACTTCATCGCCGTCCACGAGATGATCGACCCGCAGGTCGAGGAGGTCCGCGGGTTCAGCGACTCCCTCGCCGAGCGGATCGCGACCCTCGGCGGCTCGCCGCAGGGCACGCCCGGCGTCCTGGTCCAGGAGCGCACCTGGGAGGAGTACTCCATCGGTCGCGCGACGACCCAGGAGCACCTCGGCGCCCTCGACCTCGTCTACCAGGGCGTCATCACCAGCTACCGCGACGCGATCAAGGAGCTCGAGGAGCTCGACGTCGTCAGCCAGGACATGCTCATCGGGCAGACCGACAAGCTCGAGCTGTTCCACTGGTTCGTCCGCGCCCACCTCGAGGACAAGAGCGGCGCGCTCAGCACCGCCGGCGCCGGCTCCGAGGAGGAAGCCGCGGCCGCGGCTGCCGAGTGACCCACCGACCCGTCACCCAAGGGTGACGGGTCACCTCGCACTCCACGCTGACCCGTCACCCATGGGTGACGGGTCAGCGTCGTCTCCGGAGGTCGACGGGCTGACCGTCGGTGGGGAACGGCAGGGAGTGGTTGTTGAGCGGGGCGACGTACGACGGATCGACGCTCCACTCGTGGCTGCGGAGCAGGTGGTGCATGACCGCCTTGACCTCCATGCCCGCGAAGAAGAGCCCGAGGCACTTGTGGACGCCGCCGCCGAACGGCTCCCACGCGAAGCGGTGGCTGCGGTCCTCGCGCCGGGTGTCGGAGAACCGCTCGGGGTCGAACGCCGTGGGGTCGGTCCACAGGTCCGGCCGCAGGTGCGAGAACTGGGCGGCCACGATCACGAAGGTGTCGGCCGGGATCCGCACGCCCTCGACGACGACGTCCTTGACGGTCTGGCGCACGACGACCGGCACCGGTGCGCGCAGCCGCAGGCACTCCTTCATCACCAGCTCGAGCGAGGTGAGCCCGTCGAGCTCGGCGAGGCTCGGCCGGTCGCCGAGGGCCGCCGACTCGGCGCGGCACCGCTCCTGCCAGGCGGGGTGCTGGCCGAGGTGCTGCAGCATCGTCGAGAGCGTGCTCGTCGAGGTGTCGTGCGCGGCCATCATCAAGAAGATCATGTGGTTGACGACGTCGTCGTCGGAGAACCGCTCTCCCCCGGCGGTCTCGATGTGGCACAGCTGGGAGAACAGGTCGTCGGTCAGCCGCGCCCGACGCGACGGCAGGTAGTGCCGCAGCCACTCCTCGAGCACCTCGCGGCCGCGGTGGGCGCGTCCCCACCGGGTCAGCGGCAGGTCCTTGCGCACCAGCGCACCGGCGGCCTGCACGCAGGCGACGAAGGCGCGGTTGACCCGCTCCATCTCCTCGGGCGTCGCGTCCTCGGCACCGCCCATGAAGATGTCGGCGGCGATGTCGAGGGTCAGCTGCTTGAGCGCCGGGTACGAGCGGAAGCCGGGCGCCGGCGCCCACGTCGCGAGGCCCCGCTCGATCGCGGGGTGCATGCCGTCGGCGTACCCCTCCAGCCGCGGCCGGGTGAACGCCTCCTGCATGATCCGCCGGTGCAGCCGGTGCTCGTCGAAGTCGAGGAGCATCAGGCCGCGGTCGAAGAACGGCCCGACGAGCTGCGACCAGGCCGGGCCGTTGGCGAAGGCCTTCTCACCGTTCTGGAACGCCGCCTGGCAGGCGTCCGGGCCGAGCAGCATCACCCACGTGCCGCCGAGCCCCCGCAGCGGCGCGACCGGCCCGTAGTGCTCCCACTGCCGCTCGAACAGCGCGAGCGGGTCACGGGCGTAGGCGAGGGCGCGGCCCAGGACCGGCAGGCCCCGGTCCTCGCGTCGGATCGGCGGCAGCTCGCGGACGGTCACATAAGTGAGGTTACGCTGCGGCGCCGGCCTGCGCCCGGAACCGGCGCAGCCGCAGGCTGTTGAGCACCACGAAGACCGACGAGAACGCCATCGCGGCGCCGGCGATCATCGGGTTGAGCAGGCCGAGGGCGGCGAGCGGGATCGCGGCGACGTTGTAGCCGAACGCCCAGAACAGGTTGCCCCGGATCGTCGCGAGCGTGCGCCGCGAGAGCCGGACGGCGTCCGCGACGACGCGCAGGTCGCTGCGGACCAGGGTCAGGTCGCTCGCCTCGATGGCGACGTCGGAGCCGCTGCCCAGGGCGATGCCGAGGTCGGCCTGCGCGAGCGCGGCGGCGTCGTTGACGCCGTCGCCGACCATCGCGACCGCTCGGCCGGCGTCCTGGTAGCGGCGGACGACGTCGACCTTGCCGGCGGGCAGCACCCCGGCCACCACGCTGTCGGGGTCGATCCCGACGTCGGCCGCGACGGCCCGGGCGACCGTCTCGTGGTCGCCGGTGAGCAGCACCGGAGTCAGGCCGAGGTCGCGCAGCCGGCGGACCGCCTCCGCGGCCTCGGGCTTGACGGCATCGGCGACGACGAGGACGCCGCGTGCGGCGCCGTCCCAGCCCACGGCGACCGCGGTGCCGCCGCGCGCGCGGGCGTCGTCGAGAGCGGCCTCGAGGTCGGGCCCGAGCCGCAGGCCGCGGTCGGCCAGCAGCGACGGCCGACCGACGACCACGTCGAGCCCGTCGACGGTGCCGGTGACGCCGAGACCCTCGACGTTCGCGAACGACGTCACCGGCACCAGGCCCCCGACCGGTCCGGCGCCGGCCGCGACCGCGCGGGCCACCGGGTGCTCGGAGGCGTGCTCGAGGGAGGCGGCGAGCCGCAGCACGCGCTCGGCGTCCTCCCCGGCGGCGGGGACGACGTCGCGCAGCGTCATCGTGCCGGTGGTGACCGTGCCGGTCTTGTCGAGCAGCACGACGTCGACGGCGCGGGCCCGTTCGAGCGCCTCCGGCCCCTTGACCAGGATGCCGAGCTGGGCGCCGCGGCCGGTGCCGACGAGCAGCGCGGTCGGCGTCGCGAGCCCGAGCGCGCACGGGCAGGCGATCACCAGCACGGCGACCGCGGCGGTCACCGCGGCGGCGGTGCCGGCGCCGGTGCCGATCCAGAACCCGAGGGTGGCCGCGGCCAGCGCGAGGACGACGGGCACGAAGACGCCGGAGATCCGGTCGGCGAGCCGCTGGGCGGCCGCCTTGCCGTTCTGGGCGTCCTCGACGAGCCGCGCCATCTGGGCGAGCTGGGTGTCGGAGCCGACCCGGGTCGCGCGGACGACGAGCCGCCCGCCGACGTTGACCGTCGCCCCGACGACGGCGTCGCCGACGCCGACCTCGACCGGCACCGACTCGCCGGTCAGCAGCGACGCGTCGACCGCCGAGCCGCCGTCGGTGACGACGCCGTCGGTGGCGACCTTCTCCCCCGGCCGGACGACGAACAGCTCGCCCACCGCGAGGTCGGCGGCCGGCACCCGGCGTTCGGGGCCGTCGGGACCCTCGGGCAGGACGGCGACGTCGTGGGCCCCGAGGTCGAGCAGCGCCCGGAGCGCAGCGCCGGCGCGGCGCTTCGACCGCGCCTCGACGTAGCGCCCGGTGAGCACGAGCGTGGTGACGCCGGCGGCGGCCTCGAGGTAGATCATCGCGGCGCCGTCGCCCCGCTCGATGACGAACCGGAAGGGGTGCGTCATGCCGATCTCGCCGGCGGTGCCGAGGAGCAGCGCGTAGAGCGACCAGCCGAACGCCGCGAGGGTGCCGACCGAGACGAGGGTGTCCATCGTGGCCGCGCCGTGGCGCAGGTTGGTCCAGGCGGCGCGGTGGAAGGGCAGCGCGCCCCACACGACGACCGGCGCGGCCAGGGTGAGCGAGAGCCACTGCCACCCGTCGACCTGCAGCGCCGGCACCATCGCCATCGCGACGACCGGGATGCTCAGCACGGCCGAGACGAGCACCCGGTCGCGCAGGCTCCGGGTCGGGTCGGCGGCCCGCGCCGTCCCGGCGTCGTCGCCCGGGGCCGGGACGACGGGCAGGGTGGCGGCGTACCCGGCGGCCTCGACGGTGCGCAGCAGGTCGTCGGTGCTGACGCCGTCGGCGTGGGAGACGCGGGCCTTCTCGGTGGCGTAGTTGACGGTGGCCTCGACGCCGTCGAGCTTGTTCAGCTTGCGCTCGATCCGGTTCGCGCAGGCGGCGCAGGTCATGCCGGTGATGGCGAGGTCAGTGGTCGTCATGGCTCGCCTCCGCCGACAGCACGAAGGAGGCGGTGCGGACGACGCCCTCGTGCTGGAAGTCGAGGTGGAGCCGGTAGCGGCCGGTGCTCGGCACCTCGGCGGTGAAGGCGACGGTGGGGCCGCTCGGTCCCTCCTCGGGGTGCACGTGGAGGTGGGCGAGGTCGCCCTCGCGGAGGGCGACGAGGTGGCCGTACGCGCCGAGGTAGGGCTGGAGGTCGGTCACCGGGACGCCGTCCCGGGAGACGGCGAGCTCGAGCGTCGAGTGCTCGCCGGCGACGAGGCTGCCCGTCACGGTCACGGTGTAGTCGTCGACGGTCGCGGTGCGGGTGAGCGGCGGGGCCGGCACGACGTCGGTCGGTCCGGGCACGAGCAGGTCGACACCGAGGACGAGCCCCGCCCCGTCGCCGGCGTCCTCCGGCGTGAAGTCGGCGATGAGCCGCCAGGCGGACGGGGTCAGGTCGAGCGGGACCCGCCAGGTGCCGTCGGCGCCGAGCTCGGGATGGACGTGCTGGTAGCCGGCACCGTCACGGCGGACGGCGACCAGGTGCAGCAGCTTCTCGTGCTCGACGCGGTAGTCGGTGACGGCGTCGCCGTCCTCGTCGGTGATCCGGAAGGCGACCTCGCGGGTGCCGGGCCGCAGCGTCGCGCGGTCGAGCTCGAGCGTGTAGCCGTCCAGGCTGGACGCGAGTCCACCGGGGAGGCCGGGCTCGTCGGTGTCGGTGTCGGTGTCGGTGTCGTGGGCGCCGGCGTGGGCGACCTCGCGACCGTCGGCCGGGCCGACGGGGCCGACCGGGCCGGTGGCCCGGCCGATGCCGACCGCCGCCGCGAAGACGGCGACCAGCCCGAGGGCGAAGACCACGAGCCGGACCGGGGTGCTCATCCGTGGTCCCCGGGCCGTTGTCCGGCGGAGGAGCGGAGCGGGGGAACCGGAGAACGGCCTGGGGTGGTCATGTGAGCGTGTAGCCCGCTTCCTCGACGGCGGCGCGGACGGCGCCGTCGGGGAGGGGCTGGTCGCTGGTGACGGTCACGGCGCCGGTGTCCAGGTCGACCGCGACGTCGGTGACGCCGGGGACCTCGGTGAGCTCCTCGGTGACCGAGGCGACGCAGTGCTGGCAGGTCATGCCGGTGACGGCAAAGGTGGTGGTCGACATCGGGTGGTTCCTCTCGGGACGGTGGGTGGCCGGGTCAGGACCGGACGAGGCGCGCGATCGCCGCGGACGCCTCCTTGAGCTTCTGCTCGGCCTCGGGCCCGCCGGTCCTGGCGGCGTCGAGGACGCAGTGCGCCATGTGCTCGTCGACGAGCCCGAGCGCGACGGCCTGCAGCGCCTTCGTGGCGGCCGAGACCTGCGTGAGGATGTCGATGCAGTAGGTGTCGCTCTCGATCATCCGCTCGATGCCGCGCACCTGACCCTCGATGCGCTTCATCCGCTTGAGGTAGTCGTCCTTGTGGCTGGCGTAGCCCGGTCCGTGGTCCATGCTTGTTACCCTACCCCCCTAGGGTACCCGAGGCAAGACGTGGACCGGCCCAGCAGTGCAATTGCCCACGCTGGCTCGGCTCGCGGCGCCGAGACCGAGCCAACCTCGGCAATTGCACGCGTCGGGCCCGCGGTCGGCGCGCTCCTCGCGACCCGGTTCGGGTCTTCGTGTCGCGGCTCAGGCTCGGTTCGGGTCGCGGTACTCCTCGCGGTCGAAGCTGATCGACCGGCGCGCGTTGACCAGGGAGGTCACCACGACCTCGCCGATCGGGCCCTCCCGGTCGAAGACGGCCGCCGTCCCGACGGCGATCCCCTCGACCTCGACCCGGTCGAGCGCGGCCAGCCCGACCTCGGTGCCGCGCGGCAGCCGGGCCAGCGCGAGCGTGACGTCGGTGTTGATGTGCTGCACCCCGGCGCTGCCCCAGTTGAGCACCAGGCTGGCGCCGTCCGCCGTCGCCGCGGCCGCCTCGAACGGCGTCAACCGCTCGCCGGCGACCACCGGGACGGCGGCGTTCCACGACATCTTCCGCCCGGCGTTCTGGTGCTGCCGGAAGTCCTGGGACCACGCGGCGTCGCTGCGCAGGAACGGCACCGCCGGGCGGTCGGTCGGCGGGGCGACGTCCACGGGCGGCGGACCGGGCCGGTCGCCCGGCTCCCAGATCGCCGCGTCGGTCGACTCGGTCGCCTTGAGGAACAGCACGGACGCCCGCGCGACCCGCTCGCCGTGCTGGCTCAGCGCGACGTCGACCAGGCAGATCCGGGGGCTCTCGCGCACCACCTCGGCCGTCAGGGTGCACGGCTCGAACCGGGCGGGCCGGAACAGGTCGACGGTGTGCCGTGCCGGCCGCAGGTCGTCCCGGCCGAGCGCGGCCACGGTCCGCTCGGCGGTGCGCGCGAGGGCCCCGCTGACCGCGACGCCGTGCAGCTGCTCGCGCGACCACGAGCTGCGGGCCAGGTCGGTCGGCGCGAGCGCGCCGTCCGCGGCGTGCGGGCCGTCCGGGCCGTCCGGCGGCTCGACGAGGGTGAAGAACGAGAGGGAGGAGAGGTCCACCCGGCGGACGTTAACCACCCCCGCCGGGCGGATCTCCCTCTGGGGCGCTCCCTAGACGCCCCGGGTCCGGAGCTCGCGGCGCAGGATCTTGCCGGTGACGGTCTTCGGGAGCTCGTCGATGACGACCACCTCGCGGGGGTACTTGTAGGCGGCCATCCGCTCCTTGCAGTGCGCGACCAGCTCCTCCGGCGTGGCGCTGGTGCCGGGCTTGAGGCTGACGAAGGCCTTGACGGTCTCGCCGCGCCGCTCGTCGGGGACACCGATCACGGCCGCCTCGCGAACGGCGGCGTGCTCGGCCAGGACGTCCTCCACCTCGCGCGGCCAGACCTTGTAGCCGGAGGCGTTGATCATGTCCTTCTTGCGGTCGACGATGAAGATCCAGCCCTCGGGGTTCATGAACCCCACGTCGCCGCTCCTCAGCGCTCCCCCGGGCAGGTTCGCCGCCGTCTCGTCGGGCTTGCCCCAGTAGCCGGCCACCACCTGGGGCCCGTCGGCGACGATCTCGCCGACCTCGCCGAGCGGCACGTCGTGGCCCACCTCGTCCTGGATCCGCACGATGGTGCCCGGCACCGGGGTGCCGACCGAGAGCGCGCCCGAGGTCGGGTCGACCGGCGACGGCGTCCCGAACGGCGTCAGGGTCATCGGACTCGTCGTCTCGGTGAGCCCGTAGGCGTTGTGGACCTGCAGCCCGGTCGCGGCCAGGAAGGCCTTCTCGGCCGTCGGGGAGATGGCCGCCCCGCCCGAGTAGGTCGAGGTGAACGACGAGAAGTGGTCCTTGGTGAACGCCGGGGCGTTGAACAGCGCGTTGAAGGCGGTGATCGCGCCGATGGTGTAGGTGGGCCGGTGCTCGAGGAGCGCGTCGAGGACGACGTTCGGCTCGAAGCGGTAGGCCAGCACCAGCGGCGCCGGCGCGTCGAAGCTGACGCCGATGTGCCCGATCAGCCCGGTGATGTGGAACAGCGGCGCGATGCCGAAGATCGACCCGCCGCGCTGGAACCGGGCCCACTCGCGGTAGACCCGCGAGGTGAACACGACGTTGCGGTGGGTGTTCATCGCACCCTTGGGCACCCCGGTGGTGCCGGAGGTGTAGGTCAGGAACGCGACGTCGTCGCCGGCCAGCCCGACCGGCGGCGGCACCTCGCCGGCGTGCTGCTCGACGAGCGCGGCGAGGTCGGTCGTGCCCTCGTGCCGCTGCCGGGTGACGCCGGCGAACAGCCGCGGGTCGTCGCGCGTCTGGTGGTCCAGCTCGCTCGTGGTGAGCACCAGGCGCACCGCGGTGTCGGGGACGACGTCACGGCCGACCTCGTCGTACAGGGACTCGAGCGCCACCAGCACGGTCGCGCCCGAGTCCTGCAGCAGGTAGGACAGCTCGCGGGCGCGGCTCATCGGGTTGATCGAGACCAGCACGCCGCCGGCCTTCCAGGCGGCGAGCATGCAGACCACGAACTGCGGCACGTTCTGCAGGTAGACCGCGAGCCGCTCGCCGGCCCGGAAGCCGTCGGCCAGCAGGGCACTCGCGAGCGCGTCGCTCTGGGCGTCGAGCTCGCGGCGGGTCAGGGTGCCGTCGAAGTAGACGACGGCGACGCCGTCCGGGTCGGCGGCCAGCCCGGCCCGGAACATCTCCAGGGCGTTCGGGTGCTCCGACTCGAGGTCGGGTGGCAGGTCGCCGTACAGCGACAGCCACGGGCGTTCGTCGTAGACGCTCACGGGCGACTACTTGATGACGATCGGGTTGACCGGGGAGCCGCTGCCGAGCGCCACCTTGAGGGGGGCGGCGGCGTAGAAGAACTCGTAGACGCCGTCCTCGGCGCAGTCGGCGGCCAGCTGCTCGAGGTCGGCGATCTCGGTCAGCGTGACCCCGAGGTTGCGCATCAGCGCGTTGTGGAGGACCAGGGCGACGCCGTTGTTGGGGTCGAAGGTGACCTCGTTGGCGATCGTGTCGGTCACCAGGTTGGGGATCTCCATGTCGGCGAACCACTGCACGAGCTCGGGGCTGTAGACGAGGCCCGGCTCGCAGAAGCCCTCGTAGAACTTGTCGCCGAGCTCGAAGAAGAGCTGCAGGTAGTTGGTGCGGATAACGATGATGTCGCGCTTGCGCAGCTCCACACCCTGGGCCTCGGCGCAGGCGAGGAGGTCCTCGTGGGTGTAGGTCTCGGCCGCGTCGAGGGTCGGCTTGCCGCGGAAGCGCGCCATGTCGAGCAGCACCGCACGCCCGACGACGCCCTTCTCGGCGATCGGCTGGATGCTGGCCTTGTCGAGGCCGCCGATGGTGGTGCGGGCGTCGTAGCCGTTCCAGATCTGCCCGCCGTACCAGACGTGGCCGAGGGCGTCGTACTGGGTGGAGCCCTGCAGGAAGGCGTTGATCTTGTCGTCGGCGTAGTGCAGGCCGCCGGGGAAGGCGGGTGCGTCGTCGCCGTCCCAGCTCGACTCGTCGAGGATCTGGGTGCGCTCGGCCGGGGTGCGGCCCGGCCACACCGGGTCGCCCTTCGGGTCACCGATCAGGCGCTGCAGCGTGAACACCTTGCCGCTGGAGATCAGCGACGCCGCGGCGACGACCTGCTCGGGACCGAGGTAGTTCAGCGCGCCGACCTCGTCGTCGTCGCCCCACTTGCCCCAGTTGGACGGGGAGTCGGCCAGGAGGTCGGTCAGGTCGGGTGCGTCGGTCATCGAGCATGCCTTTCGTCGGGCGGGTGCGCGGGTGTGCTGAACCAGGGTGATCGAACGTTCTGACGGGTTCAGTGAGATGAGCGTCACAACGATCCGAGCGGTAGTCAACCCCCGTTCTCGCCCGTCGACAGAGTCGGGGACGGAGTTCGGCGAGGCTGAACGTCGACCGATGGCTCAGCGGGTCGGGCGCATCAGGTCGCGCGCCATCCCGGCGTACTCCGCGGCGATCTCGGCGGGTGGCTGCGACCCCTCCGGCGAGTACCAGTAGGGCAGCGCCATGCACATGGTGGCGACCGCCCGGGCCGCGTTGTGGGGCAGCGCGACCCCGAACGTGCCGTCCTCGACGGCCCCGGCCGCGGCGCCGTCGAGCGCGGCCTGGATGCGGCGTCGGGTAGCGGCGTTGCGCCGACGGTCGGGGGCCTCGAGGCTGCGCACCTCGGTCGCCACGATGAACGCCGCGTCGGCCCGCACGGCGTGGAAGAGCGCGAGCGCCTCGACCATCCGCTCGAACCTGTCGGCGGGGGTCTCCGCCTCCTCCCCCGCCCGGCTGACGCGCCAGGTCAGGTCGTCCATCACCAGGTCGACGAGTGCGACCAGCAGGCTCTGCTTGCTGCGGTGGTGGTGGTAGATCCCGGCGATGCTGATGTCGGCGGCCGCGGCGATCATCCGCATCGTGGCCCCGTGGTAGCCGGTCTCGCGGAAGACGCTGACGGCCGCGGCCAGCACGGGATCGAGGGCGAGCGGCGGGAACGCACGCCAGTCGCGGTGGCCCGGCGGGTGGCTCGCGGGCCCGGTCCCGACCGGCGGGGCGAGCAGCCGGGCGGGCGAGACGTCGAGCACCACGGCGATCTGGCGGAGCCGGACGACGGTGAGCCCGACCTTGCCGTTCTCGACCGCGCTCATGGTGCCGACGCTGACCCCGACCCGGTCGGCCAGCTCGCGCAGGGTCAGGCCCGCGGTCCGCCGCGCCTGCCGGACCGCGGCACCGGCGTGCCGCTCGTCGTCCGCCGAGAGTTCAGTCATGCTGAACATCCTAGGGCCGCCGTGGGTGGTCGCGACACGGACGGCGGCGACGCGCACCTCGGAGGAGGATCGCACCCCCGCCGCCAGGACGTCGGGCAGAATCGGGGCACGGGTGCCCGAGACGCGACGACGACCAGGGGGAACGGATGGAGCACGACGCGCGCCCCTGGCTCGCGCACTACCCCCCCGGCCGCCCGGCGACGTTCGTGCCGGACCACGCCGACGGGCTCTCGATGCTCGCCGCCGCGGTGGGCGCCGTCCCCGACGCCGCCGCGGCGCACTACCTCGGTACCTCGCTGTCGTGGGCCTGGCTCGACCGCGGCTCCGACGCCCTCGCCGCGCTGCTCGTGGCGCGGGGCTTCCGGCGCGGCGACCGGCTGGCCCTGTGCGTCCAGAACGACCCGGCGTTCCTGGTCGGCCTCCTCGCCGCGTGGAAGGCCGGCGGGGCGGCCGCGCTGGTGAGCCCGATGCTCCGCGCTCGCGAGCTCGACCAGACCCTGCGCGACTGCGAGCCCGCCGCGCTGCTGGTCCTCGCCGACCTCTACGAGGACGTCGCCCGCGCCGTGCTGGCCCCCGGCGACCTCGGCGTGCACACGGTCGTCACCGTGGCCGGCCCGGACGACGACCGGAGCGGGCCCGGCGACACCCTCGACCTCGCCGCGGTGCTGACCACCGGCGCGGCGCCGCCCCCGACCGCCCGCCCGCGACCCGATGACGTCGCCGTCCTCGCCTACACCTCGGGCACCACCGGGCGCCCCAAGGCGGCGATGCTCACGCACGCGAACCTCGCCCACAGCGCGCAGACCTACCGCGACTGGTACGGCCTCGCGCCGGGTGAGCCCGTCCTCGCGCTGTCACCGGTCTTCCACGTCACGGGCCTGGTCGGCGGGGTGGTGCTGGCGCTGCTGCTCGGGTCGCCCGTCGTGCTGACCCACCGGATCACCCCGGACGTCGTCCTCGCGGCGGTCCGGACCCACCGGCCGTCGTTCGCCGTGGCGTCGGTGACGGCCTACCTGGCCCTGGTCGACGACGGCCGTGCCGAGCCGGCGGACTTCACCTCGTTCCGGGTGCTCGCCTCCGGCGGGGCGCCCATCGAGCCGGCCGTCGCCGACCGGATCGAGGCGGCGACGGGCCACTACCTCCACAACGTCTACGGACAGACCGAGACCACCTCCCCCTCGCACGCCGTGCCGCCCGGCGTCCGGGCCCCGGTCGACGAGGCGACCCGCTCGCTGTCGGTCGGCCTGCCGGTCTTCGGCACGGTCACCCGGGTCGTCGACGACCACGGTCGCGACGTGCCGGTCGGCGAGATCGGCGAGCTCGTCACGACCGGGCCCCAGGTGGCGATCGGCTACTGGCGCAACCCCGAGGCCTCCGCCGAGTCGCTCCCGGACGGCGCCCTGCACACCGGCGACGTCGGCTTCATGTCGCCCGACGGCTGGTTCCACGTCGTCGACCGCCGCACGGACATGATCAACGCCTCCGGCTACAAGGTCTGGCCCCGCGAGGTCGAGCAGGTGCTCGCCGGCCACCCCGCCGTCCGGGAGGTGGCCGTGGTCGGGATCCCCGACGACTACCGCGGCGAGTCGGTCAAGGCGTTCGTGGCCCTCCGCCCGGACGCCGTGGTGAGCGAGGTCGAGCTCGTCGGGTACTGCCGCGAGCGGATGGCGGCGTTCAAGTACCCGCGCGAGATCGAGCTCGTCGCGCGGCTGCCCCGCACCCTCACCGGCAAGGTGCTCCGGCGCGAGCTCCGCGCCTGACCGTGCGCGGGCGACCCGCGTCGGCGACGGGCGTGGCCGGGGCGCCCGCGGCCCCCACCGGCGGCTCCGCCACCATGGTCGGGTGACCCGTCTCGACGATCCCCTCTCCTTCCACCGCGGCTCCGCGTGGGCGAACCGGCTGGCGCTCGCGCCGCTGACCAACCAGCAGAGCAGCCTCGACGGCACCCTGGGCGAGGACGAGTACGAGTGGCTGGTCGCCCGCGGCGAGGGCGGGTTCGGCCTGACGATGACCTGCGCGGCGTACGTCGCCCGCGCCGGCAACCCGTGGCCGGGCCAGCTCGGCATCTCCGAGGACGCCCACCTTCCCGGCCTGACCCGGCTCGCCGACGGCCTGCGCGCCACCGGCACGGTGTCGTCGGTGCAGCTGCACCACGGCGGGATCCGGGCCGACGCCGCGGTGTCCGGCGAGCAGGTCGTCGCCCCGTGGGACGACCCCGACAAGGGTGCCCGCGCCCTGACCACCGCGGAGGTGCGCGAGGCCGTGGCCGACTTCGTCGCAGCGGCCGGGCGGGCGGAGCGGGCCGGGTTCGACGGCGTCGAGGTGCACGGGGCGCACGGCTACCTCGCGGCCCAGTTCCTCGACGTCCGCAAGAACCACCGCACCGACGAGTACGGCGGCGACCTGGCCGGACGCTCCCGCTTCCTGTTCGAGGTGCTGCGCGGCATCCGGGAGTCGACGCCCACGCTGCAGGTCGGCGTCCGGCTCAGCCCGGAGCGGTTCGGCATCGTGCTCGACGAGGCGAGGTCGCTGGCGGCGCAGCTGATGGCCGACGACCTCGTCGACTACCTCGACCTGTCGCTCTGGGACGTCCGCAAGCAGGTGCACGGCGCCGAGGACGACACCCTCCTGATCGACCACTTCATGGACCTCCCGCGTCACGGCGCCCGGGTGGGCGTCGCCGGCAAGGTCCTCGGCGCCGCCGACGCGGACTGGTGCCTGGTCAGGGGCGCCGACTTCGTGACGATCGGGACCGGCGCGATCATCCACCACGACTTCGCCCGCCGCGCCGTCACGCACCCGACGTTCGTCAGCATGGCCCAGCCCGTCTCGCGCGAGCACCTCGCGGCCGAGCGGGTCTCGCCGTCGTTCATCGACTACCTGGCTGCCGGCTGGGACGACTTCGTGGCCTGAGCCTCCACAGGCGCCGCTGGCGCCGTGTCGGCCGCGTGCCGCGCGCCCGCAGGACGTCGAGGCGCACGTCGACGACCGTGACGACGAGGTGGGGACGGGTCATGGACGTCGTCATGCGGGTCCGCCACGTCGAGGATCCCCTACGAGGCGGATCCCCGACGTCGCGACCCCCGGCGTCGGGGATCCCCGACGACGGGGATCCCTCACGACGTGGACTGAATTGAACATGTTCAAATCATCGCCTACGGTCGGGTCATGAAGATCGTGGTCCCCGGTGGCACCGGCCAGGTCGGCGGCGTCCTGCGCCGCGCACTCGTCACGGCAGGGCACGAGGTCGTCGTCCTGAGCCGGCACCCCGGTCCCCTCGAGGAGGGAGTCCGGCACGTCGGGTGGGACGGGCGGACGCTGGGCCCCTGGGCCCGCGAGGTCGACGGCGCCGACGCGGTCGTCAACCTGGCCGGCCGCACCGTCAGCTGCCGCTACACCGACGAGAACCTGCGGGAGATGATGGACTCGCGCGTCGAGTCCACCCGGGTCGTCGGCCGGGCGATCGAGGCCGCGGCCCACCCGCCCCGCGTCTGGCTGCAGATGAGCACCGCGACCATCTACGCCGACACCCGCGGGCCGGCGCACGACGAGGCGACCGGCGTGATCGGCGGCGAGGAGCCCGACGTCCCCCTCTACTGGGAGTACAGCGTCCGGATCGCCCGGCGCTGGGAGGCCGCCCAGGCCGAGGCGTCGCTTCCGGCGACCCGGCGCGTCGCGCTGCGCACCGCGATGGTGATGACCCCCGACCGGGGCGGCGTCCTCGACCACCTCCTGTGGCTGGCCCGGCTCGGGCTGGGGGGACCCGTGGCGGGCGGCGGGCAGTACGTGTCGTGGATCCACGGCGACGACTTCTGCCGCGCGGTGCAGCTCCTCCTCGACCGCGACGACCTCGAGGGCCCGGTCAACCTCGCGGCGCCGGACCCGCTCCCCCAGCGCGACCTGATGAGCGGGCTGCGGGACGCGTGGGGCCGTCGTCCCGCCCTCCCCGCGACGCGGTGGATGGCCGAGCTCGGCGCCCGCGCCCTGCGCAGCGACACCGAGCTGCTCCTCAAGAGCCGCCGGGTCGTCCCGGGACGGCTCGTCGACGCCGGCTTCGTGTTCGACCACCCGACCTGGGACGACGCGGCCGCCGCCCTGGTGCGCGACGTCCGCGACCGCCGATCCTCGGGCCGGGTTCGCAGCGCCGCGTAGCCTCGACACGTGAGCATCTCCGCCCCGTCGCTCGAGCTCGGCAACACCTTCGCGACCGAGCTGTCGGAGCTCGCGTTGCCCTGGAGGGCCGAGGAGGCGCCCGAGCCCCGGCTGCTCGTGCTCAACCAGCCGCTCGCCGTCGAGCTCGGCCTCGACCCCGCGTGGTTGCGCACCGACGACGGCGTCCGGCTCCTCGTCGGCAACGCCCTGCCGGCGGGGGCGACCCCCGTCGCGCAGGCCTACGCCGGCCACCAGTTCGGCGGCTACTCGCCCCGGCTCGGCGACGGCCGGGCCCTCCTGCTCGGCGAGCTCGGCGGCCCCCGGCAGCGGCGCGACCTGCACCTCAAGGGCTCCGGCCGGACGCCGTTCGCGCGCGGCGGCGACGGGCGTGCCGTCGTCGGCCCCATGCTGCGCGAGTACGTCGTCAGCGAGGCCATGCACGCCCTCGGCATCCCGACGACCCGCTCCCTCGCCGTCGTCGCGACCGGCCGCCGGGTCCAGCGCGAGGTGCCGCTGCCGGGCGCCGTGCTGACCCGGGTCGCCGCCAGCCACCTGCGCGTCGGGAGCTTCCAGCTCGCCCGCTCCACCGACGACGCCGACCTGCTGCGCCGCCTCGCCGACCACGCCATCGCCCGCCACCACCCCGGGGCCGCCGACGCCGACAACCCCGCGCTCGCGCTGTTCGAGGCCGTCGTCGCAGCCCAGGCGTCCCTGGTCGCGCGTTGGATGCTGGTCGGGTTCGTGCACGGTGTGATGAACACCGACAACGTCACCATCTCCGGCGAGACCATCGACTACGGCCCCTGTGCGTTCCTCGAGTCCTTCGACCCGACGACCACCTTCAGCTCGATCGACGAGCAGGGCCGCTACGCCTACGGCAACCAGCCCCTCGTCATGGAGTGGAACCTCGCCCGGCTCGGCGAGGCCCTGCTCCCGCTCGTCCACGACGACGAGGCCGAGGCCGTGACCCTGGTGACCGACGCCCTCGGCGGCTTCCGCCGGCGGTACTCCGCCGCCTGGTCCGCCGGTCTCGGCGCCAAGCTCGGCCTGCCCGGCACCGCCTCCGACGAGCCGGTGGTCGACGACCTCCTGCGCCTGCTCCAGGAGAACCACCCCGACCTCACGTCGTTCTTCCGTGCCCTCACCACCGCCGCCGGCACCGGCGACCGGGAGCCGGCCCGCAGCCTGGTCGTCGACCTCGCCGGCGTCGACGCCTGGCTCGACCGCTGGCTCGCACTCGGCCCCGACGCCGAGCTGATGCGCCGTACCAACCCCGTCGTCGTCCCGCGCAACCACCTCGTGGAGGAGGCGCTCGTCGCCGCCACGGACGGCGACCTCGAGCCGTTCGGCCGACTGCTCGAGGCCGTCACCCACCCGTTCGAGGACCGGCCGGGGTTCGAGCGCTACGCCGAGCCCGCTCCCGACTCGTTCGGCGGCTACACGACCTACTGCGGCACCTGACCGCTCACCTGCGGCGCAGCAGCACCGCGACCTCGTAGTGCCCGGTGTGCGGGAACATGTCGAGCACCCGCGCCCGCTCGGCGACGTACGACGGCAGCGCGGCGAGGTCGCGGGCCAGGGACTCCGCTCGGCAGCTGGAGTAGATCAGCGTCCGCGCCGGCGCGCGCTCGAGCCACGCGCACAGCCCGGGTCCGAGGCCCCGTCGCGGCGGGTTGAGGACCACGAGGTCCGCGGCGGAGTCCGGCGGCGCCGTCGCGTCGCCCGCGAGGAAGGCGACGTCGTGCAGGCCCAGCTCGGCGGCCGTCGTCGTGGCGCTCGCGACCGCCTGGTCGCTCACCTCGACGCCGAGCACCCGCCGGCCCGGCGCCGCGAGGTGCAGGGCGAAGCCGCCGACCCCGCAGTAGAGGTCGAGGACGTCGACCGGGGCGACCTCGTCGGCCCACGCCGCGGCCTGCCGGTAGAGCGCCGCCGCGACCTCGGTGTTGGTCTGGAAGAAGCTCTGCGGACCGAGGTGCAGCGCGATGCCGTTGACGGCGACCCGCAGCGTCGACCGCTCGGTCAGCACGACCTCCTCGGCACCCTCCAGCACCGCCTTGTGCTCGGGCTGCAGGTTGGCACTGACCACGACGACGTCCGGGCGCGCCGCGAGGAACGCCGGCAGGTGCTTGCGCAGCCGCGGCAGCCCCTCGGTGGAGCGGAGCACCAACCGCACCAGGTGCTCGCCGTCGGGCGACTCGGTCACCAGCAGGTGCTTGAGCTCGCCGCGGCGCGTCGGGACGTCGTACGGCGTCAGCCCGGCCCGGCCCACCAGGTCGGCGAGCGCGGGCAGCAGCGCGTGCATCCGCGGCGAGTAGAGCCCGCAGGTGCGCAGGTCGGTGCCGCGGCCGTGCGGGTCGAGGATCCCGAGCGTGGGCCGGTCGGCCGTGCCCCCGACCACCATCTTCGCCTTGTTGCGGAACCCGCTCGGCCGGCTCACCACCGGTGGCAGCCACGCGAGGCCCGGGTGGTCGCCCAGCACGCGCCGGCAGTGCTCGACCTTCGCGTCGACCTGCGCGTCGTACGGCGTCCGGAGCTCGGTGCACGAGCCGCACCGACCGTCCTCGAAGTAGCCGCACCGCACCCGGTGACGGTAACCGGTCGCTGCTCAGAACATCGTGTCGCGGCGCGCGGCGCGGTGCACGACCAGCGCGACCGCCAGCGGGAGCACCGCGACGACCACGGCGGCGGCCGCCCACGGGACCTGGTCGCCGGCCGTGCGCGACCCCTCGAGCGCGGGGTCGGCGGCCGAGGCGACGGTGACGAGGAGGACGAGGGAGACCCCGGTCGCGGCCGTCCAGACGGCGCCGGCGACGGCGACCCCGGTCGAGAGCACGACGGTGGGGCGGAAGCAGTGGAGCGCGGCCAGCACCAGGTTGCCCGCCCCGACCACCACGGCCCCGACCACGACCAGCAGCGTGGTCAGCCCGTACAGCGGGTCGAGGTCGTCGACACCCGCGGTCAGCGCCGCGTCGGCCCGCAGGAGGCAGGACGCCAGCACGGCGACCGCGGCCACCGGGAGCAGGAAGGTGGCGACGGCGAGGGCACGGGGAGCGACGACGTCAGGGACGCGCCGGGTCTCACGGGTGGACGACATGGCCGTGAGCCTGGTCGTCCTACCGCCCGCGGGGCAGAGTCGTCGTACTCAGGCCGCGGCGGGGGACCTAGGCCGGCCGGTCGGCGGAGAAGCCGTGCTGCAGGCACCACACGACGGCCTGGCTGCGGCTGGAGACGCCGATGCGGCGGTAGGCGCTGCGGATGTAGGTCTTCACCGAGTTGATGCTGAGGTAGCTGCGCTCGGCGATCTCCTGGTTGCTGAGGCCCTGGGTGATCAGCGTGAGCACGTCGACCTCGCGCGGCGTGAGGCCGACGTCGTGGCCGAGCCGGTGGCCGACGGCCTCGGCGTCGGTCGACCCCACCGCACCGGACGTCGTCGCGGCGCCGACCCCGACGGGCGTGGCCGAGAGCACCGCGCTGAGCAGCTCGTCGTCGTCGACGCCGAGGGAGAAGAAGCCGTCGGCGCCGCGGGCCAGGGCACGCGCGGCGAGGTCGGGACGCAGGTCCTGCGAGACGACGAGGACGGTGGAGACGGTCGAGTTGACGTAGAACTCGAGGTCGGCACCGTCGCCCTGGTGCAGACCGACGGCGTCGTACAGGATCACGTCGGGGTCGTGGGCGTCGACGCCGGTGGACAGCTCGACGACCGCGACCCGGTCGGGGTGGTGGGAGAGCATGGCGGTCAGCCCGGCCGACACGACGTCGAGGGGGCTCACGACCGCAACCTTGCTCACGGGGGAAGTCATGGCCCAGGTCTATCGGAGAACGGCACCCGCCCCCCGCCCGGTCACCCCTGCGGGTGAACACGGGTGCTCGCCCGGGGCGCGGCGTCGCCACCGGGACCCTCGATCCGCCCCCGCGGGTCCGCCCGACGACCGGTCGGCCCGGTGGCAGCGGCCCGCCGAACGGCAGACCCTGCCTCTACGATGCCCCCATGGCACGCCGGCTCCGCATCGCGATCGTCAACGACTACCAGATCGTCGTGGCGGGCATCGCCGCCGTCCTGCACCCCTTCGCCGACCGCGTCGAGGTCGTCGAGCTCGACGCCAAGGCGCCGGTCCAGAGCACGGTCGACCTCGTGCTCTACGACTCGTTCGGACAACCGCAGGGCGACGCCGTCCCGCTCGACAAGATCGGGGCCGTCGCCGCCGGGCAGGTCGTCATCTTCAGCTGGAACACCGACCCGCGCCTCGTCGAGCGGGCCATGGCCGCCGGGGTCGCCGGCTACCTGTCCAAGGGCCTCTCCGGCGCCGAGCTCGTGGCCGCCCTGGAGGCGGCGCACGCCGGACGCCGCGTGGTCCCGAAGCCGGACACGGTGAGCACGGACGACTTCGGTCGCTGGCCGGGCGACGAGCACGGACTCAGCGCCCGCGAGGCCGAGGTGCTGGCCCTGATCTGCCAGGGGCTGAGCAACCAGGAGATCACGGAGCGGGCGTTCATCGGCATGAACACCGTCAAGACCTACATCCGCACGCTGTACCGGAAGATCGGTGTCGACAGCCGCACCCAGGCCGTGCTCTGGGGCGTCGAGCACGGCTTCGAGCCGGTCCCGACCCGGATCGTGCGCCACCCCCGGGCCTGATCCGTCCTTTACCCGGGCCCTCTTCACCCGCAGAGGCGGACCGGGGTGGGCCCCTGCCCTGTCATGGTCGCCGGATGGGATATGGATTCGGAGCTTTTCTCCTCGTCGTCGGCCTGGTGCTCGCTCTCGCCGTCAAGGACAGCGTCGACGCGGTCGACCTCGTCACGGTCGGCTGGATCATGGCCGCCGTCGGCGTCGCCGTGATCGCGCTGACCGCGATCACCTTCAGCAGCAGCCGCCGGCGCAAGTCCGTGGTCGCGACCACGCACCCCGACGGCTCGCAGACCGTGCAGGAGCGCCGCGACACCCAGATGTGAGGACGCCGGTGTGAGGACGCCGGTGTGAGGACGACCGTCAGGCCCGCAGCTTCTCCAGCAGCGGGCCGGCGGCCTCGTCGAGGAAGCGCTGCTGCCACTGGTCGCCGACCTGGACCAGCGCGACGTCGGTGAACCCGGCGTCCACGAAGCCCTGGACGGCCTCGACGATCGCGTCGAGGTCGGGGCCGCAGGGGATCGACTCGGCGACGTCCTCGGGGCGGACGAACTGCGTCGCCCCCGCGAAGCCGGCGGGCGTGGGCAGGTCGGCGTTGACCGGCCAGCCGCCGGCGAACCAGCGGAACTGCTCGTGGGCGAGCCTCACGGCGGCGTCCGCACCCTCGGCGTCGGGCGCCCAGCAGATCGGGATCTGCCCGATCGCGCGCCCGGGCCCCTCGGGCCCGATCCGCGGGGCCCCGTCGACGGCGTTCCAGGTCTCGATCAGCGAGGCGTCCGGCTCGACGGCGACCAGGTGGTCGGCCAGGGGTCCGAAGGTCTCGATCGAGCGGTCGCCGGAGACCGCGACGGCGAGGTCGACGCCGTCGTCCGGCAGGTCCCAGATCCGGGCGGACTCGACCCGGAAGTAGTCGCCGTCGTGGTCGACCAGCTCACCGGTGTGCAGCCGCCGGATGATGTCGATGGCCTCGACGAGCATCGCCTGCCGGGTCGCCACCCCGGGCCAGCCCTCCCCCACGACGTGCTCGTTCAGGCTCTCGCCCGACCCGAGGCCGAGGGTGAAGCGCCCCTCGGCCAGCAGCTGGAGCGTCGCGGACTTCTGCGCGACGACGACCGGGTGGTAGCGCATGGTCGGGCAGGTCACGTACGTCATCAGCTCGACCCGCTCGGTCGCCTGGGCGACCGCCCCGAGCACCGTCCAGGCGTGCGGGGCGTGCCCCTGCTCGACCAGCCAGGGCGAGAAGTGGTCGCTCGACACCTCGAAGTCGAACCCGACCTCCTCCGCGCCGCGCGCGTAGGAGACGAGCTCCCGGGGGCCGCTCTGCTCGGTCATCAACGTGTAGCCGAATCTCGTCATGGCTCCACCCTCACCGCCGTCGACGGCTGGGGGAGCACCCCTGCGGATGACTCCGGCCGGACCCCGGCCCCCGGGGAGCCCGGACCGACCCCCGGCGGGATCGGCAGCGCGCGGGGCCGGGCTCTGGCATCCTCGGGAGATGAGCAGTGCAGCGCCCGTGCGCGTCGCCGTCGTCAACGACTACGAGATCGTGGTCGTCGGCGTCGCCGCGGCCCTCGCACCGTTCGGTGACCGGATCCGGGTCGTGGAGGTGGCGGCCGGGACCCGCGCGGTCAGCGACGTCGACGTCGTCCTGGTGGACACCTTCGGCCAGCGGCAACGCGGCCTCCGGCCGGTGACGGCGAACGACGGCGACGGCGCCCGGGTCCTGGTCTTCAGCTGGGACGAGGACCCGACCCTCGTCGAGGCGTCGGTGGCGGCCGGGGCGGCCGGGTTCGTGTCGAAGCGCTCCTCGGCCGAGGAGCTCGTCACGGCCCTCGAGCGGGTCCACGCCGGCGAGACGGTGGTCCCGGCTCGCGCAACCCCCGACGAGCCCCAGGCCGCCGACGTCCTCGGCCGCTGGCCCGGTGACCGCCTCGGGCTGAGCCCGCGCGAGTCCGAGGTGCTCTCGCTGATCTGCCAGGGCCTCAGCAACGACGACATCACCGAGCACGCGTTCATCGGGATCAACACCGTGAAGACCCACATCCGCACGCTCTACCGCAAGATCGGCGTCGAGAGCCGCACCCAGGCCGTCGTCTGGGGCCTGCAGCACGGCTTCCAGCCCGACCGGGTGCGCGTCCTCGATTCCTGAGGCCCGGGTCGGGCTACAGGTGCTCGAGGGAGTCCAGCAGGCTCTCGGCCACGAAGTCCCCCAGCACGATCAACCCGTCGCGGTCGAGGACCACCGACGACGAGGCGTGGCGCGGGCTGAAGACCGCCTGGTAGGTCACGCGGGTGCCGCCGGGGACGTCCTCGACGGTGATGGTGTCGAGCAGCGCCAGCCCCGCCGCCCTGCCGCGCAGCTGGAGCCGCTCGTGCTCGACGTACTCGGTGACGACGTAGTCGACCTCCGTGCTGCGCCCGTCGAACTTCGAGACGTTGTGGTAGGTCGTGCCGACGCCGCCGTCACCGCTGACCCGCTCGGTCGAGAGCGTCGGCGGGTCCCACTCCTCGGTGGTCGTGAAGTCGGACAGGAACGCCCACACCGCGGGCAGCGGTCGGTCGACGGTGATCGTGCGCTCCACGACCGGCACGACGACTCCCCCCGACTTCCCTGGTCCGACACCACGGTGACAACTGGACTCCTCCGACCATGTCCCGGATGCCACCGCCACGTCCGCACCCCCAGGGGTGGGCGCGGCTCAGGCGGCCTCGACGGCGGCGTCCACGGCCGGGGACGGCTCCTCCAGCGCACCCCGGACGACGTCGAGGACGTCGCCGACGACGTGCACCGTGAGCGCCTCGAGGACCTCGGCGGGGACGTCGTCGAGGTCGGGCTCGTTGCGCAGCGGCACGAACACGTCGGTGAGACCGGCCCGCTGCGCGGCCAGCAGCTTCTGCTTGAGCCCGCCGATCGGCAGCACCCGTCCGTTCAGGGTGACCTCGCCGGTCATGCCCACCGTCGAGCGCACCGGCCGTCCGGTGGCCAGCGACGTCAGCGCGGTGACCATCGTGATGCCGGCCGACGGGCCGTCCTTCGGCGTCGCGCCCGCGGGCACGTGCACGTGGATCGCCTTGTCGAAGAACGCCGGGTCGACGCCGAGCTCGACGGCGTGGGAGTGCACGAAGGAGAGCGCGATGTGGGCCGACTCCTTCATCACCTCGCCCAGCTGACCGGTCAGGGTCAGCCCCGCGCTGCCGGAGCCCGCGTCGTGGGCGCTGGCCTCGATGAACAGGACGTCGCCGCCCAGGCCGGTGACCGCGAGACCGGTGGCCACGCCGGGCACCGAGGTCCGCTCCGCCGTCTCGGGCATGAAGCGCGGCCGCCCGACGAGCTCGTGGAGGTCGTCCACCCCGATGTCGACGCGGGTGTCGGCCCGGGTCGCGAGCCGGGTCGCCGCCTTGCGCAGCGCGCGGGCGATCAGCCGCTCCATCTGGCGCACCCCGGCCTCGCGGGTGTGGTTGGCCGCGAGCTCGTGCAGCGCCTCGTCGCTGACCGTGACCTCGTCGGCCGTCAGCGCCGTCCGCTCCAGCTGGCGCGGGAGCAGGAAGTCGCGGGCGATGGCGACCTTGTCGTCCTCGGTGTAGCCGTCGAGGGTGACCAGCTCCATCCGGTCGAGCAGCGCGCTCGGGATCTGCTCGACGACGTTCGCCGTGGCGACGAACAGGACGTCGGAGAGGTCGAGGTCGAGCTCGAGGTAGTGGTCGCGGAAGGTGTGGTTCTGGGCCGGGTCGAGCACCTCGAGCAGGGCGGCGGCCGGGTCGCCGCGGTGGTCGGCGCCGACCTTGTCGACCTCGTCGAGCAGCACCACGGGGTTCATCGAGCCGGACTCCTTGATCGCCCGGACGATCCGGCCGGGCAGGGCGCCGACGTAGGTGCGCCGGTGCCCGCGGATCTCGGCCTCGTCACGGACGCCGCCGAGGGCGACGCGCACGAAGTTGCGGCCCAGCGCCCGGGCCACGGACTCGCCGAGCGACGTCTTGCCGACGCCGGGAGGCCCGGCCAGCAGGACGACGGCGCCGGAGCCTCGGCCGCCGACGACCTGGAGGCCACGCTCGGCGCGGCGGGCGCGGACGGCGAGGTACTCCACGATCCGGTCCTTGACCTCGTCGAGGCCGTGGTGGTCGGCGTCGAGGACGGCGCGGGCGGCGACGACGTCGGTGGAGTCGTCGGTGACGACGCCCCAGGGCAGGTCGAGCACGGTGTCGAGCCAGGTGCGGATCCACCCGGCCTCGGGGTTCTGGTCGCTGGCCCGCTCGAGCTTGTCGACCTCGCGCAGCGCGGCCTCGCGGACGGCCTCCGGCAGTCCGGTGTGGGCCTCGACCCGGGCGCGGTAGTCGTCGGAGCCCTCGGGCTCGCCCTCACCGAGCTCCTTGCGGATCGCGGCGAGCTGCTGGCGCAGCAGGTACTCGCGCTGCGTCTTCTCCATGCCGTCGCGGACGTCCTCGCCGATCTTGTCGGTGAGCTCGACCTCGGCGAGGTGCTCGCGGGTCCACTCGACCAGCGTGGCGAGCCGCTGCTCGACGTCCGGGGTCTCGAGGAGCTCGCGCTTGCGCTCGTCGGAGAGGTACGGCGCGTAGCCGGCGGCGTCGGCGATCGCGCTGGCGTCGGTCATCCGGTGCACGGTGTCGATCACCTGCCAGGCCTCACGGCGCTGGAGGACGGCGACGACCAGCCGCTTGTAGTCCTCGGCGAGCTCGCGGGCCCGGTCGGTGACGTGCTCGCCGACGGTCTCGACCTCGACCCAGAGGGCCGCGCCGGGGCCGGTGACCCCGCTGCCGATGCGACCACGCCGCTCGGCCTTGAGCACGGCGGCGGGCGCGCCGCCGGACAGCCGACCGACCCGCTCGACGGAGGCGATGACGCCGTAGGAGGCGTAGCGGTCCTCGAGCCGGGGGGCGACGAGGAGCCGGCCGTCGCTGGACGCACGGGCGGCGTCGATCGCGGCGCGGGCGGCGTCGTCGAGCTCGACGGGCACCACCATGCCCGGCAGGACGACGAGGTCGGTGACGAAGAGGACCGGCAGCGCGGTCGTGCCGGGCTGGCCGGAGAGGTCGGCGGTGTTCGTGTCGGTTGTGCTCATGTCCGCTCAACCGCGCGGGTTCGGTGCGATGTTCCGTTGTTCGTCGTGGGCGAACACCACCGCGGCCCGCGCCCCGTCCTAGGGTGGGTCGATGACCACGGGCGGGTTGCGGGCGGCGTACTTCGGTGCCGGCCAGGCCATCCTCGCGACCGAGGGGTACGGCGGCCTCAAGCTGGCCGCGGTCGTCGGCCGCCTCGGCGTCACGACCGGCAGCTTCTACCACTCGTTCGCGAGCTGGCAGGAGTACACCGACGCGCTGCTCGAGAACTGGCTGGAGGAGCGCACGACCCAGCTCGTCGCGCTCGCGCGCGGGCACGCCCACCCCGTGGAGCGGCTCCGCGTGCTCGCCCGGATGAGTGCCGACCTACCGCACCGCAGCGAGGCCGCGATCCGGGTGTGGGCCGCCGTCGAGCCGCGGGTCCGGGCGGTGCAGGAGCGGGTCGACCACGACCGCCGGGCGATCGTCGTCGAGGCCCTGGAGGAGCTGGTCGGGCCCGAGGACGCCGCCCACCACGCCGCGCTGGCGATGTGCACGCTCGTGGGCTACGAGATGCTCGCTGAGCAGGTCAGCCGCGAGGAGCTGACGTGGTCGCTGGACGCGATCCTGCGCTCGGCGGTCGACGGGCGTGACCGGGACGGGTGACGGCGACCGTCAGCCCCGGGCGGTCCGGCACTCGGGGCAGGTGCCGAAGAGCTCGACGGTGTGGCTGACGTCGACGTAGTCGTTCTCGGCCGCCTTGGCCGCCGCCCAGCGCTCGACGGCCGGCCCCTCGATCTCGACGGTGCGGCCGCAGTGGCGGCACACGAGGTGGTGGTGGTGGGTCGTGCTGCAGCGCCGGTAGACCGCCTCGCCGCCGTCGGTCTTGACGACGTCGACCTCACCGGCGTCGGTGAGGGCCTGCAGGGTGCGGTAGACCGTCGCGAGTCCGACCGACTCACCGTCGCGACGCAGCGCGTCGTGGATCTCCTGGGCGGTGCGGAAGTCGTCGGAGGCGTGCAGCGCGGCCTCGACGGCGCGCTTCTGCCGGGTGGAGCGCGTCCCTGCGGCCGGGCGGTCCACCGACTGGTCGTTCATGCCGGCCACCGTACCGTCCGCCCCCCTGACCCACCGGCCGCGACCGCCCGCGCCCGGGGACGTCTCAGGGCCGGCCCACCGCGGTGTCGCCCTCGCCGGCGAGCGCCTGCGCGCGGGTGGCGGCGACGCGGAACACGCGGTCGAGGCCGGTCAGGCGCAGCAGCCGGGTGACCGGGTCGCCGTCGACCACGATGATCATGCCGCCGCGCAGGCCGCGGGTCCGGCGGTGTGCCGAGACCAGCACCCCGAGCCCGACGGAGTCGACGAAGTCGACGTCGGTGAGGTCGACGACCAACCGCACGCGGGCCTCGACGAGCAGCTCGTTCACCAGCCGGCGGAATCCGGTCGCGGAGGCGATGTCGAGCGAGCCGGCGACGGCCAGCACGACGACGCCGCCGACGTCGGTGACGGCCATCGCCACCGACGGGTCACGGCCCACCGGTCACCACCCGGCCGGCGGGCACCTGGAGTGGGGGGGGGGGGGGGGGCTCCGGCCCCGACGACTCCGAAGTATCCCTATCGGGACACTGCAATTAAAGGCCCTCGCGGACGGCGTGCCAACCCGCGGACCATCGGATCGCTCGACCCCGCGGAAGGCAGCGCCTCTCACGCGGAGCCCCGGGCGTCCCGTCACGCCGACGTCCCGGGCTCGAGCCGGGCCCCCACGTCGACGCGGACGCCGGCCGCGACCGTGCTGCCGCGCCCGACGATGGTGATCGCGTCGTCGTCGTCGAGGTCGGCGTCGGGGCCGCCGACGACGGCGTCCGCGCCGACGTCGCAGCGCATGTCGACGATCGAGCGGTGCACCGAGGCCCCGGCGCGGACGACGGTGTCGGCGAAGAGCACGCTGTCGACCACCTCGGCGCCGGCCTCGACGACCACCCCGGGGGAGAGCACGCTGCCGCGTACCGTCCCGGCCACGGTGCACCCGGGGCTCACGAGGCTGTCGGTCAGCACCGCACCCTCGAGGAACCGGGCCGGCGCCCGTTGCGGCTGGTGGGTGATGATCGGCCAGTCCTCGACGCCGAGGACGCCGACGTCGTCGAGCAGGACGTCGCGGTGCGCGGCGAGGAACTTGCTCGGCGTCCCGAGGTCGCGCCAGTAACCGGGCAGCGCGAACGCCGCCGTGCGGCCGCGTGCGACCAGGCGGGGCAGGAGGTGCTCGCCGAAGTCGCCGAGACCGCTGTCGCCGGGCCCGGCGTCGGCCCCGAGCTCGCGGTGGAGCTCCTCGAGCACCTCGACGAGCACGGCGGGGTCGTAGGCGAAGATCTCGGTCGCCACGACGCCCGAGTCGGGGTCCTCGGGCTTGTAGTCGAACCCGACCACGCGCCCGTCCTCCACCCGGACGACGGCGTGGTCGCCGGCCTGCTCGACCGGGACCTCGGTCGTGACGACCGTGCACTCGGCGCCGGCGTCCAGGTGCGCCCGGACGACGTCGTCGAGGTCGGCGCGGTAGACGTGGTCGGCGCTCAGCACGAGCAGGACGTCGGGTCGCGCCGACTGGACCCGGTCGCGGATGCGGAACAGCTCGTCGGCGTTCCCGGTGGCGAACCCGTCCTCGTCGAGGGTGCCGGTGCCCTGCTCCGGCATGAGCAGCCGCAGGCCCTCGTGGTTGCGGTCGAGGTCCCACGGGCGGCCGTTGGCGACCTGCTCCTCCATCGAGGACGCCTGGAACTGCACGGACAGCCAGATGTGGCTGATCCCGCTGTTGGACAGGTTGGACATCGGGAAGTCGACGAGCTGGAAGACCCCGGCGAACGGCAGCGCGGGCTTCGCGCGCTCCCGGGTCAGGACGTCCATCCGGCTACCGGCGCCGCCGGCCTGGATGATGGCAAGCACACGGGACCGGGGCACGGGGTGATCGTGGCACCTGACGACGGCGCGTGCACCCACCGTCGGGGTGGTACGCACGACTGAGACCCCCCGACCGCGGGCGGGAGAGGAGCCTCAGACGAACTCCGGACGACGGAACGTCCCACCGGGAGTCGGGCGCCACGGTGCCGGCTGCGTGAGCCTGCGGCGGCGCCGGCTCGACGGTAGCTCCGGACGGCCCCCAGGACCACCACCCGCAGGTGTGACCGCGTCCGCGCCGGGCCTCAGCGGGGCGGCGGGGGCAGCGTGTCGGTGGCCTCGAGCTGCTCCATCCCGGTCAGCATCAGCAGGTCGGCGACGACCGAGCGGATCTGGGCGAGCACGACGTCGGCGGTCATCTCCTCGGACCGCTCGACCGCGCCCGAGCCGGCCCCGACGGCGAGCAGCGCGGGGCGGGCCGCGGTCGCCTGGCGGTTGGCCCTGAGCTCGGCGACGCAGATGTCGACGGCGCCGGCGAGCTCGTCGGCCAGGACGGCGTACGAGTGCGGCACCGCGATCTCGTGGTAGGCCGCGACCGTCACCTGACGCACCAGCACCCGGGTGCTGCGCAGCGCGCGGTCGAGCGGGTCCACGAGGTCGGCCATCATCCGGATCCCGGAGCGATGTCGCACCCGGAACGGCGAGGAGGTCGCGACCGCCATCCCCTCGTCGGCGGCGGCCTCGAGCCGGCGCACGAGGTGGTCGGTCGAGCGGGCGTCGGCGAGCAGCGCGAGCGCGCGCTCGGCGTCGCCGTCGACGAGCACGGCCGCCGACCCGCGCAGCAGCTCGGCCACCTTCTCCAGGACCGCGGCGGCCTGCTCGCGCGGGCGGCGCAGCGGTGCGGCCGGGACGACGGTCGCCGCGACGAGCGCGACCGCCCCGCCGATGAGGGCGTCGGTCCACCGGGTCAGCGACGCGCCGGTGCCCGGCACCAGCGCGGCCACGAAGAGCCCCTGGATGGCGGCCTGGTTGATGAACAGGGTGCCGGCGTCGAGCATCACCGCGGCCGTCATCGACAGGCCGACGACGAGCGCGATCTGCCAGGCCCCTGAGCCGAGCCCGGCGACGAGGAGGTCGCCGAGGAAGACGCCGATCGCGACGCCGGCCGTCACCTCGACCACGCGACGCAGCCGCTGGGCGTACGACGTCCCGAGGCTGACCACCGCCGCGATCGGCGCGAACACGGGGACGTCGTGGCCGAGCACGTCCTTGGCGAGGAACCAGGCGACGCCCGCGGCGACCGCGCACTGGGCGATCTGCCAGCGCTTGTCGCGGAACCGCTGCCGCCGCGCCGCGAAGGACCGGCGGCCGCGCCGCCGTGCCTTGCCGATCGGGGCGGCGAACGGGGACGCCTCCATGGGGCCGATCCTGTCAGACCGCCCGGTCCGGGCAGGTCACCAGCAGCTCACCGGCGACTCACCAGCGGTCGTGGATGGCGGCGCGGAAGTGCTCGTCGTAGATCGCCCGGACGCCGTCGAGCACGTCGGCGGGCAGCGGGCCGACCGAGCCCGCGGCGGCGTTGGCGGCGGCCTGGGCGGCGTCGCGTGCTCCGGGGATGACGCTGCTGACGCCCGGCTGCTGGCAGACCCAGGCCAGGGCGGCCTGGGCCGGGGTGAGGTCGAGCCCGGCGCCGGCGACCAGCGCGGAGAACTCCTGCGCCGCAGCCACGCCGGTCTCGAAGTCGACGCCCGAGAACGTCTCGCCGACGTCGAAGGCGCTGCCGTCGCGGTTGTAGGTGCGGTGGTCGTCGGCGGCGAAGGTGGTGGTGCGGTCGTAGCGGCCCGACAGCAGCCCGGAGGCCAGCGGCACCCGCGCGATGATCGCGACGCCGGCCTTGGCGGCCGCCGGCAGGACGACGTCCAGCGGCTTGAGCCGGAAGGCGTTGAGGATGATCTGGATCGAGGCGACGTGCGGCCGGCGGATCGCCGCGAGCGCCTGATCGACGGTCTCCACGCTGACGCCGTACGCCGCGATCGAGCCGTCGGCGACGAGCGCGTCGAGGGCGTCGTAGGTGGCGTCGTCGTCGACCGTCGCCGACGGCGGGCAGTGCAGCTGGACGAGGTCGAGGGTGTCGACGCCGAGGTTGGCCCGGGACTGGTCCACCCAGGTGCGGAAGTTCTCGGCGCTGTAGTTCTCGGGCAGCTGCTCGACCGAGCGGCCCATCTTGGTGGCGACGGTGAGGCCGGCGTCGCGGTGCTCGGCGAGGAACCGGCCGATCACCTGCTCGCTGCGCCCGCCGCCGTACACGTCGGCGGTGTCGAAGAAGGTGACGCCTGCCTCGGCGGACGCCTCGAGCACGGCGCGGGCGTCGTCCTCGCTCACCTCGCCCCAGTCGGCTCCGAGCTGCCAGGTGCCCAGCCCGACGACCGACACCTCCCGACCGGTGCGACCCAGGGTGCGTGTCTCCATGCGCCCCAACGTAGCGGTCGGGGTCCGCGGGGCCGTCCGAGCGCCCGGCGGCGACGGTCGCGGCCGTTCGGGCTGCCGATCCGGTCGGTCCGCGACACGACCGGCCGCGACGATCACTCGGGCGAGGTCGGGGCCGGGTCGGGAGCGGGGGCCGGCGCCGGGGCCGGGTCTGGAGCCGGGTCCGGCGTCGTCGGAGCCGGCGCGGGCTCGGGAGCCGGGGCCGGGGTGGTGGTCGGAGCCGGGGTGGGCTCGGGAGCCGAGGTCTGGGCCGGGTCCGGCGCCGTCGGAGCCGGGGTGGGCTCGGGAGCCGTGGTCGGGGCCGGGTCCGGCGTCGTCGGAGCCGGGGTGGGCTCGGGCGCCGGGGTCGGGGCGGCGGGAGCCGCGTCGGCCGGACGTGGGCCGCGGCCGCGGCCGCGGCGCGACCCGCCGGACTTCTCGCCCTGGCCGGACTTCTCGCCCTGGCCGGACCTCTCCCCCTGGCCGGACCTCTCCCCCTGGCCGGGCCTCTCGCCGCGCCCCGCCCTCTCGCCGCGGCCGGGTCCGGCGCCGCGGCCGGGGCGCGGGCCGCGGCCGTGCGCCTGGCCGGGACCCTGCGTCTGGGTCCGCGGCTCGGAGCCACCGAGGAAGAGGTCGGCGGAGCCGAGGACGAGCGGGCCGGCGAGGGCCTCGGGCGAGAGCCAGAGCCGGCCGAAGGCGTCGTCGTCGAGGACCGGGACGGCGACGCGGACGTCGGTGACGTCGACCTGGTGGTCGAACATCTCGAGCACGGTCGGGTCGATGTCGCGCAGCGAGGCGACGACGTCGGCGACCGTGCGCTTGCGGGCCGAGACCAGCCGGTGCGCCAGCGCGTCGATCGACGACGAGGAGCGGCCGCGCGGACGCTGGCCGGTGTCGAGCTGGTGCATCGCGGCGCCGAGCGCGTCCAGCGCGATCTCGAAGACGTCGGTCCACCCGTCGGCGCGCAGCACGACCTGCTGGGGCTCGTTGCGCCCGCCCTTGCGGGCGAGCTCGTCGCGGCTGCGGCGGTGCGGCCGGGTGAGCGCGACGGGGACGTCGACCCACGACCCGCCCGCGGCCGGGGCGGCACCGATCGCGACGGCGGTGACCCGGCCCGCGGCGAGGACGAGCGCGTCGGCACGGGTGAGCTGGCGCCGGTCGAGCCGGCTGAGGTCGGAGCGGTGCTGGCCGGTGGCGACGCCGTCGACGACGGCGGTGACGGTGCTCGAGGAGCGGGCCGACGCCCAGAACTCCTTGTCGGAGGACGGCACCCGGTCGAGGCCGAGCGCGACCATCACGAGCGGCTCGCGCCCGGTGACGCCGAGCCGGCGCAGGGCGTCACGCAGCGGGTCGACGGCGGCCGGGACACCGGCGTTGACGGCCTCGATGACCGAGAGCCGGAACGCCTGGGCCGAGAGCCCGACGTGCGGGCCGAACAGCCGGGCGACGTCGCCGAGCGTGGCCTGCTCCGCGTCGACGTCGGCCGATCCCGCGACGTGGGCGGACAGGACGGCGGCGACGGCGAGGCGGACGACCTGCTGCGTCGTCCAGTCGCGCGGGCTGGTGGTCCACTCCCCCGAGCTCTTCTCGGCGAGCAGCGCCAGCTGCCGCTCGGACGGGCGGGGCGGCACGCCGAGCCTCCGTGCGGGCAGGATCAGCTCACGGGACATCGACTCGGCCATGGCGAGAACCGTAGGCCATCTGCCGTCGCCCCCGGTCGCCACTGTCCGTGAGATCGTCACTGTCCGTGAGGGTGTGCATCGTGGGAGCCGGCGCGATCGGCGGATGGATCGGGACGCGGCTGGCGGCGTCGGGTGCCGCGGAGGTGAGCGCGCTCGCGCGCGGTGCCACGCTCACGGCGCTCGAGACGCACGGCTGGCGACTCGACCAGGACGGCGCACGGGTGGGTGCCCCGGCCCGCGTGTCCGCGAGCACGGCCGACCTCGGGGAGCAGGACGTCGTCGTCCTGGCCGTGAAGGCGACGGCCCTCGAAGCGGTGGTCGGCCGCCTGGAGCCCCTGCTCGGCGCCGGCACCGTGGTGCTGCCGTTCCTCAACGGCGTGCCGTGGTGGTTCACGCACGGGAGCGACCTCGGCCCGCTGGAGAGCGTCGACCCGGGCGGTCGGATCGCCGCGGCGGTGCCGTTCGAGCGGGTCCTGGGCGGCGTCGTGCACGCCAGCTGCGCCACCGTCGAGCCGGGCCTGGTGCACCACAACCTGGGCAACGGGCTGATCGTCGGCGAGCCCGGGGGCGGCCCGTCCTCGCGCGTGGACGCCGTCGCCGGCGTCCTGACCGCGGCCGGCTTCGACGTCACGTCGAGCACCGACGTGCGCCGCGACGCCTGGTACAAGCTCTGGGGCAACATGACGATGAACCCGGTCACCGCGCTGACCGGCGCGACCGGCGACCGCGTCCTCGACGACCCGCTCCTGCGCGGGCTCTGCTCCGCCGCGATGCTGGAGGCGCAGCGGATCGGCGCCCTCGTCGGCTGCCCGATCACGGAGACGCCCGAGGACCGGCACGTCGTCACCGCCCGGCTGGGCGCCCTGCGCACCTCGATGCTCCTCGACGTCGAGGCCGGCCGGCCGCTCGAGCTCGACGCGCTGATCGGCGCCGTCCACGAGCTCGGCCGCCGACTCGACGTCCCGACGCCGGCGATCGACGCCATCTTCGGGCTGACCCGCCTCTTCGGACGGGTCCGCGGCCTCTACCCCGACGGGCGCGCCTGACCGACGTCGCGACCGGGCGGCCCAAACCTGAACCTGGGGGCCGGGGCAGCGGCCCCCCAGTTCAGGTTTCCCCGGTCGACCGGGGAAATCCCGCCGCCGGGGACCGCTCAGCTGGCGGTCAACCCCGCCCGGCGGGGCAGCCGGACGCGCACCGTCGTACCGCCACCGGGGGTCTCGTCGAGACCGATCGTGCCGTGGTGGGCCGCCACGACCCGCCGGCAGGTCGCCAGGCCCAGCCCGGAGCCGGGGACGGAGTGGTCGAGGCGCTCGTGGACGGCGAAGACCCGGTCGCGGTCCTCCGGCGGGATCCCCCGCCCGTGGTCGACGATCTCGAGCACCCAGCTCTCGTCGTCGCCGTCGCCGTCGACGTGGGCCTGCACCTCCACCGGCCCACCCCCGGCGTGCTTGGCGACGTTCGCGAGGAGGTTCTGCAGGAGCAGCCGCAGCTGGAGCGCGTCGGCGTTGACCGACGGGAGGTCGCCGACGCCCACCGGCACGTCGGCGAGGGCCGGGACGTCGTCGAGCACCGACGTGACCAGGTCGACCACGTCGACGTCGCGGACGGTCAGCTCGCCGCCGACGACGGAGTAGCGCAGGACGTCGCGCACCAGCACCGACATCCGCGAGACGCAGCGGTGGGCGCGCGAGAGGAGCAGTCGCATCGTGGCGGCGTCGGGGGTCTCGGCGGCGCACGCGTCGTCGAGCATCTCGAGCGTGCCCGAGAGGGCGCCGATCGGGTTCTGCAGGTCGTGGCTCACCTGCGCACCGAGGGTCTCGAGGTGCTCGTTGCTGCGCTCGAGCTCCGAGACCAGGCTCGAGGCCTCCAGGACGAGCTCGCGCTGGGCGATCTCGGCCGAGCAGGCCGCGGCCAGGTCGGACAGGTTCTCGAGGTCGACGACGCTCCACGCCCGCGGCTCGCCGTCGATGGCGCACAGGGAGCCGATGACCTGCCCGTGGCTGTTGGTGATCGGCCACCCGGCGTAGGCGATGACCCCCAGGATCGGGATCGCGAGGTTGTCGGCGAGGCGTGGCTCCTCGCGCGCGTCCTCGATGATCAGGGGCTTCTCCTCCGCCACGACGTACTTGCAGAACGAGTGCGTCAGCGGCGTCTCGCGCTCCTCCTGCCAGGGGTCGGGCAGGCCGAGGGCGCCGGGGAAGACCTGGCGGTAGTCCTCGACGATGCTGACGAGGCCGACCGGGACGTCGAGGCTGCGGCGCACCAGCCGGGCGTAGTGGTCGAAGGAACCGAGCTCGGGGAGCACGTCGAGGCCGGCCACCTGGGGGGCGGGATCCGGAGCTGCCGTGCGTGCCTGGGGGGACATGGGGCACAAGATACGTGGGCGGGTGCAGCCGCGTGGCCGAAGTCGGCGGCAGGGCGCCGTCCGCGTCCTCGGACCCGTCGCCGCACCACCGGCGAGCGCCCGTCGCCCGGGTGCGGTCGGTCCGGTCCGCTCAGACGGGGGCCGCCTCGACCTTGCGCAGCGCGGCCGGCGAGCCCGGCGTCGGGAACCAGCGCCACACGACGGCGGACTGGCCGAGCGTCCACGTGGAGTTGGCGACCCAGTAGACGAGCAGGGCCACCGGCACGACCCCGCCGGCGAACAGCATCCCGCCGGCCGAGAGCACCGGCATCATCCGCTGGGCCGTGGCCATCGCCTCCGGCAGGTCGGCGGTGACGATGGTGGGGGCGACCAGGTAGCGCTGGGTGACGAACGACAGGGTGGCCGCGGTCAGCGCGAGACCTGCGACGACGGCGAGGTGGCCGGGACCGGCGCCGGCGTAGCCCCGGTCGGCGAGCGGGACGCCGGCGAGGGTGGCGTGACCGAGCGAGGAGACCAGGTCGGAGCCCATCGCGCCGACGGCCGTGCCGCGGGCGACGTTCGACATCAGGTGGTAGAGCCCGAGCCAGATCGGCAGCTGGACCAGCAGCGGCAGGCACCCGAGCCGCGACATGCCGTGCTCGGCCGCGATCGCGCGGCGCTCCTCGGTGAGGGCACGCAGGCTGTCGGCGTCGCGCTGGCCCTGGTAGCGGGCGGAGAGCGCCTTGAGGGCCGGCCGGGCGCGGGCGGTGGCGTGGGCGGACCGGACGCCGTGGACGACGAGCGGCAGCAGCGCGCACCGCACGACGAGGACGACGGCGGCGATCGAGAGCACCCAGGTGGCGCCGGCGTCGGGGCCGGCGCCGAGAGCGGTCAGGCCGGCGTGGGCGCCGGAGACGACGACGGCGAGGGCGTGCTGGACTGGTTCGAGGACGGACATGGTGGCTCCTGGAGGGACGAGCGGGGTGGGTGGACGCCTCTGCTCGCCTCGTCGATCACCGAGCGGGATCGAGAGGGAGCGTCAGTCCGTTCCAGGAGCGCGTGGGCGCAGCGGGTGGTGCACCGGGTCGGTGACCCGGCTGGTCAGCGCGACGGGCGGGACCCGTCGCGTGGCCGTGGCGATCGCCGTCGTGCGCAGCTGCACGACGCCGGACGCCGCCGAGCCGCTGGCGAGCGCCGCCGCCGCGAGGGCGACGACCGCCAGGGCCACGGTGGCCGAGGTGTCGGTGGTCGCCGCGATCGACGGGACGACGAGCGCGAACGCCGCCGCGAGGGCGAGCGCCAGCGTCGCGCGCAGCTGCGCGATCACCGAGGTCGTCCCGCCCATGCCGCGATGCTACGTCACCCCGGCCGCCCCGGGCGTCCGGCGGTGGCGACCCCTCAGCCCCGGGCGACCCACGGCGTGAAGCTGCGGGGCGCACCGAGCCAGTCGACGACGGCGTCGCCGCTGCCGTCGGACTTCGTGCCCGACGACGTCACCGCGACGCGGACGTCCTCGGGGTTGCCGAGGGCGGCCCGTGACATCCGCATCACGACGCGGTCCTGGCGGTAGTCCAGCGTGAGCCCGTAGCTGCCCTCGACCGGGTCGCCCCAGGTGCGGCGGTTGAAGCCCTCGGTCTCGAGGAGCTGGTAGTCGGTGCCCTCGAAGTAGCCGCCGACCAGGACGCGCTCCGGGCCCTTGTCGGCCGGGTCGGTGTCGAGGAAGACCGCACCGCCCGAACCGGACGCGGGGTCGCGACGCAGGTTGGTGTGGGTGGTGACGACCACGACCCTCGTCTCGAGGTTGCGCACCTCGACGGAGCGCAGGTCGGAGCCGTGGGCGGTGTCGCGGGGGTCGGTGACCCCGATGCTCTCGGCCGACGCCGGCCCGGCGACGCCCAGCGTCAGCGCGGCGACCGACAGGCCGGCCGCGACGCCGATCGACCGGGCGGCGAGGGTGGTGGCGCGGAACGGGAGGGTAGGCATGGTGGTTCTTCCTTCACGGACGAGGACGGCCCGCGGGCCGGGGCCCCGAGGGGGCACACCACCAAGACGCGGGCCCCCGGCCAAAGGTTGCAGCACCGGGACGACGACGACCTGCGCACCCGACCCCTTGTGACTGTCGGTGGCCTGGGCGACGGTGGGCACATGTCTCGGACGCACTGCTTCCTCCCGCCGTACCTGCTCACCACGCTGGCGCGGACCCGCCCCGAGGTCGCCGCCCGCTGGGCGCAGACCCTCGCCGAGGACCGGCGGTTCCGCGCGGTCCGCGACGTGGGCGAGGCGAGCGGCGCCGCCGCCGCGACCGGGCCGGCGTGGGTCGTGCACACGGCCGGCGGAGGCACCACCTTGCCCGGCGACGTCGTCCGCTCGGCCGGTGAGCCCGAGGCCGGCGACCTCGCCGTCGACGAGGCCGCCACGGGCATCGCGGGCTCCCTCGCGCTGTTCGAGGAGGTCTACGGACGCCGTTCCTACGACGACCGCGGGGCCACGGTCTCGCTGAGCGTCCACTACGGCACCGACTACGTGAACGCGTTCTGGGACGGCACCCAGCTGGTCTTCGGAGACGGCGACGGCGAGGTCTTCGACCGGTTCACCAAGCCCGTCGACGTCCTGGCCCACGAGCTCACCCACGCGGTCACCGAGCACACCGCCGGCCTCGTCTACCAGGGCCAGTCCGGCGCCCTCAACGAGTCGGTGAGCGACGTCTTCGCCGCGTGCCTGAAGCAGCGGCTCCTGGGGCAGTCCCCCGCCGAGGCCGACTGGCTCATCGGCGCGGGCCTGTTCCTCCCGGGAGTCGACGCACGGGGCCTGCGCGACATGGCCGCCCCCGGCACGGCCTACGACGACCCGGCACTCGGCAGGGACCCGCAGCCGGCGCACCTGCGCGACTACGTCGAGACCGCCGACGACAACGGCGGGGTCCACCTCAACTCCGGGATCCCCAACCGCGCCTTCCAGCTCGCCGCGGTCGCGCTCGGCGGCTCGTCCTGGGAGCGCGCCGGTCGGGTCTGGTACGCCGCACTCACCGGCGGCGACGTCGGCCCGCGGGTGGACTTCGCGGGCTTCGCGGCGGCCACGATCGCCGCCGCCGAGCGGGTCGACGGGGTGCGCCCCGGTCCGGTCGCGCAGGCCTGGGCCGAGGTCGGCGTCTCCCCGGACGGCGCGGGGGCGCCGTCCCCCGCGCCGGCGCCCCCGCTCGGGGGCGGGCGGGTCGCCGTCCGGCGCAGCGGCGGGTTCGCCGGCCGCACGACGACCGGCGAGGTCGACCTGACCGGGGACGACGAGCGCGCCGGCGAGCTGCGCGACCTGGTCGGCCGCATCGACGTCCACGGCGTCGGCTCGAGCGCGCCGCAGCCCGACCGGTTCGTCTACTCCTTCGAGCTCGGGGACGCGCAGGTGACGGTGCCCGAGCAGGACCTCACCTCCGACCTGCGCCGGGTCGCCGACCTGGTGCTGGGCGACGGCGACCCGGACCGCTGACCCGACGCTCATGAGCCCCGGGGCCCGGGGCCCGGGCCCGGGGCCGGGGCCGGTCAGTCGAGGTCGCCGAGGTCGAGCACGAAGCGGTAGCGGACGTCGTTGCGTCCGAGCCGCTCGAGCGCGTCCGCGACCCGCCGCGACGGCAGCACCTCGACGTCGGCGACGATCCCGTGATCGCCGCAGAAGTCGAGCAGCTCCTGGGTGCGGGGGCGGCCCCCGCTCCCGGCCGAGGAGAGGCTCTTGCGGCCGACGAGCAGCGCCATCGTCTCGATCGTCACCGCGCCGAGGTACCCGAGCGAGCAGAGCGTGCCGTCGAGCGCCACGGTGGCGAGGTACGGCGTCAGGTCGTGTGCCGCCGACACGGTGTCGAGCACCAGGTCGAGCGAGCTCGCGGCTGCGGACATCGCCTCCGCGTCGCTCGACACGACCACCGTCCCGGCGCCGAGCGCCCGGGCGTCGTCGGCCTTGCCGGGCGAGGTGGTGAAGACGGTGACCGAGGCGCCGAGGGCCACGGCCAGCTTCACGGCGAGGTGGCCCAGCCCGCCAAGCCCGACCACCCCGACGCGGACACCGGGGCCGACGTCCCAGCGTCGCAACGGCTCCCAGACCGTGATGCCGGCACACAGCAGCGGCGCGACCGCAGCCGGGTCGAGACCGTCCGGGCGCCGGTAGACGAACCGCTCGGAGACGACCTGCTCGCGAGCGAAGGCGCCGAGGGTCGTCGAGCCGTCGACCCGGTCACGCCCCCCGTAGGTCAGGGTCGGGAACTCGGCGCAGAAGTTCTCCTGCCCGGCGCGGCACATCGCGCAGACCCCGCACGAGTCCACGATGTTGCCGACGGCGACCGGGTCGCCGACGGCGAGGTGGACGACGTCCGCACCGACGGCGACGACCTCGCCGACGAACTCGTGGCCGGGCACGACGGGGAACGCACCGGGGTCCCGGGCCTGGACGGCCTGCAGGTCGGTGTGGCACACGCCGCAGTGCGTCACGCGGACGGCGACGTCGTCGGGGCGCAGGTCGCGCCGCCGGATCGACACCGGCTCGAGTCCCGCACCGGGGGCGGCTGCGCTGAGGGCGGTCGTGGTTCGCATCGCATCTCCATCTACCAACTGGTTGGTTTGTTTCTTCGAGCATGGGCCACGGCCGACCACAAAGCAAACCGACCGGTTGGTAATCTGCGGCCATGACCGCACCGCCGACCGCGAAGGGCGAGGCCACCCGGCAGCGCATCATGGAGGCCGCGACGGCGGAGTTCGCCCAGCACGGCATCGCCGGGGCGCGCGTCGACCGGGTCGCCGCGGCCGCGCGGACCAACAAGGCCCAGCTCTACTCCTACTTCGGCAGCAAGGACCAGCTCTTCGACACGGTCTTCGCCGCCTCGATGCAGCACGTGATGGACGTCGTCCCGATCTCCGCCGACGACCTGGCCGACTGGGCGGTGCGGCTCTACGACGAGTACCTCGTGCGGCCCGACCTCATCCGGCTCGCGACCTGGGCGCGCCTGGAGCGGCGTCCCGCCGGGCACCTCATGGACGAGCGCATCGACGAGCCCAAGCTCGCCGCGATCGCGGCGGCACAGTCGGCCGGCGCGATCGACACCGGCGACACCGGCGACACCGGCGGCCCCGGTGGCACCCAGGTCGACCCGTTCGACGTGATGGCGATGGTGATCGCCATGTCGATGGCGTGGTCCCCGGTCAGCAACGTCTACGCCGCGACGGCCGACGAGCCCGCCCGGACCCACCGTCGACGGCGCGACTTCCTGCGCGACGCCGTCCGGCGGGCCTTCGCGCCCGACTGACGCCGCCGTCGTCACGGTCGCGCGAGCCACTCCTCGAGCGTCGTCGCGCCGGTGCGGTCCGGCGCACCGAGCGGCGCCAGCTGGCCGCCGCCGACGTCCGCCCCGAAGTACGTCGCCGCCTCGTCGACCACGACCGGGCGCGCGTCGCCGCGGGCGGCCAGGACGCGGGCGGCGACGTCGGACATCGTCGAGAGCTCCGGGCCGGCGACCTCGACGTACCCGTCGACCGGGGCCGAGGTGACGAGGTCGGCCAGCGCGTCGGCCACGTCGGAGGCCGCGATCGGCTGGAACGGCGCCGGCGGCAGGTGGACCTCGTCGCCGACCAGCCCGCCCTCGACGATGCCGTCCACGAACTCGAAGAACTGGGTCGCCCGCAGCACCGTGAAGGGCACGCCGCCCGCGGCGATGAGGTCCTCCTGCGCGACCTTGGCCCGCAGGTAGCCGCTGGCGGGCAGGTCCCGGGCCCCGACCACCGAGACCGCGACGTGGTGCCCGACGCCGGCCTCCTTCTCGGCGGCCAGCTGGTTCCCGGTCGAGGTGACGAAGAAGTCGAGGACGGGCTCGTCGTCCCAGACCGGCGAGTTCGTCACGTCGACGACCACGTCGATGCCCGCCATCGCCTCGACCAGGCCGGTGCCGGCGATCGTGTCGACGCCGGAGGCGGGCGAGGCGGGGGTGACCTCGTGGCCCGCGGCCCGCAGCCGCGGGGTGAGGAGGGAGCCGATGAGGCCGGTGCCGCCGATGACCAGTACGCGCATGTCGTTGCTTCTCTCGTGAGGTGGGGATGAACGTGGACACAACGTATCCACGTTTAACGTGGATGGCAAGAGTCCGCGTTCAGGTAGGGTGTCGGGGTGAAGCTGGCAGCCGGGGTCGAGTGGGCGCTGCACTGCTGCGTCGTCCTGAGCCAGGCCACCGCGCCGGTGCCCGGCGCTCGCCTCGCCGAGCTGCACGACGTCTCCCGGAGCTACCTCGCCAAGACCCTCCAGGCACTGTCGCGAGCCGGCCTGGTCTCGACCGCCGAGGGACGCGACGGCGGCTACCTCCTCGCGCGACCGGCCTCCGAGGTCTCCGTGCTCGACGTGGTCCGCGCCGTCGACGGCACCGAGCCGGCGTTCCGCTGCACCGAGATCCGCCAGCAGGGTCCCTTCCCGACGACCGGCGAGGCCTGCCTGACGCCGTGTGGCATCGCGAAGGTGATGCACGACGCCGAGCAGGCGTGGCGGAGCTCGCTGCGCCAGGTCAGCGTGGCCGACCTCGCGGCGTCGTTCGACGCGACGAGCGGCAGCGCCGCGCTGCGCCGGCTCAGCGACTGGCTCGCGGGCTGACCGCTCACCCGGGGGCAGGGGGCCGGGTCTGGCACGGTTCGCCCATGACCTCCACGCACTACGACCTCGTCGTCGTCGGCACCGGCTCGGGCAACACCATCGTCGACCGCCGCTTCGCCGGCTGGCGGGTCGCGATCGTCGAGCGGTGGACCTACGGCGGCACCTGCCTCAACCGCGGCTGCATCCCCTCGAAGATGTACGTCGCCACCGCCGACCGCGCCCACGACGCGGCGGACGGGGCGCGCTTCGACCTCAGCACGTCCTACGACGGCGCCGACTGGCCCGCGATCCGCGACCGGATCTTCGGCCGGATCGACCCCCTCGCCGCCGCGGGTCGCTCCTACCGCGAGGGCCAGGAGCACGTCGACGCCCTGGCCGGCACCGCCCGGTTCACCGGCCCGCGCGCGCTCACCGTCGACCTCGAGGACGGCGGCTCGGTCGACCTCACCGCCGACCACGTCGTGCTCGCGACCGGCAGCCGGCCGGTCGTCCCCGACATCCCCGGCCTCGACGAGGTCGTGCACCACACGAGCGACACCGTGCTGCGGCTCGAGAGCCTGCCGGACCGGGTCGGCATCCTCGGCGGCGGTTACGTCGGCGCCGAGCTGGCCCACGTCTTCTCCAGCCTCGGCTCCCGCGTGGTGCAGGTGGATGCCGCGGAGACCCTCCTCAAGCGCCACGACGCCGACATCGCGCGGGCGTTCACCGCCGAGGCCGCCGGGCGCTGGGACGTCCGCCTCGGGGTCGACCTCACCCGGGTGACCGGCCACGACGACGCCACCATCACGATGCACCTCGGCGACGGCAGCAGCGTCGACGTCGACGCCCTGCTGGTCGCCGTCGGACGACGCCGCAACAGCGACCTGGTCGACGTCGCCCGCGGCAGCGTCGACGTCGACGACCGCGGCCGCATCCTGGTCGACGAGCACCAGCGCACGAGCGCCGAGGGCGTCTGGGCGCTCGGCGACGCCTCCAGCCCCGAGCCCCTGAAGCACGTCGCCAACCAGGACGCGCGCGTCATCCAGCACAACCTGCTGCACCCCGACGACCTGGTCGTGAGCGACCACCGCTTCGTCCCGAGCGCGGTCTTCAGCCACCCCCAGGTCGCGGCGGTCGGTCTCACCGAGGCCCAGGCCCGCGACCAGGGCCTCGACGTCGCCGTCGTCCGGCACCACTACGCCGACATCGCCCACGGGTGGGCCCTGCGCGAGGACGACCCGGTCTCCGAGCACCACCAGGTCAAGCTGCTCGCCGACCGCAGCACCGGCCGGCTCGTCGGCGCTCACCTGATCGGCCCGCAGGCCTCGAACCTGATCCAGCCGCTCGTGCAGGCGATGAGCTTCGACCAGCCCGTCCGCGGCCTGGCCCGCGGCCAGTACTGGATCCACCCCGCCCTCGCCGAGGTCGTCGAGAACGCCTTGATCAGGCTGGAGGAGGAGCTCGACTCCTGACCCCGGGTTGACCCACCGGCGCCCCTACGTCACCCTTAACCGAACGATCGCTAGGTTTTTCGGACGGGCCGAGAGCGGCGGGCGCAGCAGAGGAGCAGACGTGACGACCAACGACCTGACCCCGGTCGAGCTGGAGGCGGTGGCCGGCGTGATGCGCGACGCCGGCGTCGTGCTCGAGCGTCCCCTCACCTCGCGGTTGATCGCGGGCGGCCGGTCCAACCTCACCTTCCGGCTCGACGACGGCGCCTCGGCGTGGGTGATGCGGACGCCGCCGCGCGCCGGCCGCACGCCGTCGGCGCACGACGTCGCCCGGGAGTTCCGGGTCGTCAAGGCGCTCGGCCCCACCGACGTCCCGGTCGCGCCCGCGGTCGCGGTGTGCGAGGACGAGAGCCTGCTCGGCGGCGCCTTCGCGATCTGCGGCTTCGTCGACGGCCGCGCGGTCCAGGCCCGCGACGAGCTCGAGGCCCTCACCGACGCCCAGCTCGACAGCACCGTCGTGGCGCTGTCGGAGACCCTGGCCGCCCTGCACCGCGTCGACCACGTCGCCGTCGGGCTCGAGCGCTTCGGGCGCCCCGACGCCTACGCCGAGCGCCAGCACAAGCGCTGGTCGGGCCAGTGGGAGATCGTCGGCACCCACCTCGACGACGACGTCCGCGACCTGGCCCGCCGGCTGTCGGCCCGGCTCGCCGACCGACTGCCCGAGCAGGTCTCGACCGGCGTCGTGCACGGTGACTACCGCCTCGACAACACCCTCGTCCGCTTCGGCGACGACCCCGGCGAGACCGTCACCGTGGCCGCGGTCGTGGACTGGGAGCTCTCCACCATCGGCGACCCGGTGGCCGACGTCGCCAACATGTGCGTCTACCGCGACCCGGCGTTCGACCTGGTCATCGGCTCCCCCTGCGCCTGGACCAGCGACCGGCTGCCCGACGTCGACGGCCTCGCCGCGGCGTACGAGAAGGCCGGCGGGGTCCCGCTGCGCGACTTCGAGCAGCACCTCGCGCTCGCCTACTACAAGCTCGCCGTGATCTCGGCAGGCATCGACCACCGCTTCCGCGCCGGTGCCGCCCACGGCTCCGGCTTCGACACCGCCGGGCAGGCGGTGCCCCTGCTCCTGGGGGCCGGCCTCGCCCGCCTCGCGGGCGTGGAAGGCTGAGGACCATGGAGTTCACCGACCTGATGGCCGAGCGCTGGAGCTGCCGGGCCTTCCGGCCCGAGCCGGTCGAGGAGGAGGTCCTGCGGGGGATCTTCGCGACCGCGCAGCAGACGGCGTCCTGGTGCAACACGCAGCCGTGGGGTGTCCACCTGCTCAGCGGCGACACCGCGCAGTGGTTCGGCAAGGAGCTCTCGGAGCACGTGGTGGCGAACGCGTCCCCCGAGCAGCAGAGCCCCGACCTCGACCTGCCCGCCGCCTACACCGGCGTCTACCAGCAGCGCCGTCGCGAGGCCGGCTACGCGCTCTACGAGAGCCTCGGCATCGAGCGCTCCGACCTCGGCCGGCGCGCCGAGCAGATGCTGCTCAACTACACCTTCTTCGGCGCCCCGCACGTCGCGGTCGTCACCTCCGACCGCTCCCAGGGCACCTACGGCGCGGTCGACTGCGGCGGCTACGTCGCCAACCTGATGAACGCCGCCCTCGACGTCGGCGTCGCCTCGATCGCCCAGGGCGCGATCGGGATGTACGCCGGCGCCGTGCGCGAGCTGCTCGGGCTCGACGACGACCGCGTCGTCGTGTGCGGCGTGTCGCTGGGTCGCCCCGACGAGGAGCACCCGGTGAACGCCTTCCGCACGAGCCGCGCCGCCCTCGACGAGCTCGTCACCGTCGTCGAGCGGCCGTGACCCCGACGTGAGCGCCGCCCCCGACGTCCTGGAGGTCGAGCGGGTCGGCGCCGTGCTGGTGCTGACGATGAACCGGCCGCGACAGCGCAACGCGCTCGACCGCGAGCTCACCGACGCCCTGTCGGCCGCCTTCGACCTCCTCGACGACGACCCGTCGCTGCACGTCGGCATCCTGGCCGGGCGCGGGCCGGCGTTCTGCGCGGGCACCGACCTGCACGAGCCCCGGAGCCCGGCCACCGACCGCGGCGGCGAGTACGGCCTGGTCCGGCGGCGCCGCGGCACGCCGGTGGTCGCGGCGGTCGAGGGGGCGGCGCTCGGCGGCGGCTTCGAGCTGGTCCTGGCCTGCGACCTGGTCGTCGCCGGCCGCGAGGCCCGCTTCGGCCTGCCCGAGGTGGCCCGCGGTCTGGTCGCGACCTGCGCGGGCCTCTTCCGGTCCGCCGACCGGCTGCCGCCCGCGATCGCGGCCGAGATGCTGCTCACCGGCGACCCCGTCGGCGCCGAGCGCGCTCACGAGGTCGGCCTGGTCAACGTGCTCGCCGAGCCCGGTCAGGCGCTCGACCGCGCCCACGACCTCGCCGCCCGGATCACCCGCAACTCCCCCGACGCCGTGTCGGCCTCGCTCCGGGCGCTGCACGACTCGCGCGGCCCGGCGGAGGCCGCGGGCTGGACCGCGACCGACCTCGCCATCGCCCGGATCGCCCGGTCGCCCGACCCCGCCGAGGGCATCGACGCGTTCTTCGAGAAGCGTCCGCCGCGCTGGGGTCGCTGACCCGGTCCGGCGATCGCGCCGTCGGGTCAGGAGCCGACGGGCGGACCGACGAGCAGCGCGACGCCGGTCAGGACGGCGACCGTGGCCAGGGCGGCGAGCAGCCCGCGGACCGGGTTGCGCAGCAGCCAGCCGACGGGGCGGTCCACGCCGCGCTCGGCGGGCCCGGTCGTGAGGCGCCAGGGTCCGAACGCGCCGCGGCGCTCGGCGAGCAGGTCGAAGACGACGGTGACGAACGGCGGGATCGCGGCGAGCAGGCCGAGCAGCGTCCGCCCGACCGTCCAGCGCTGGTCGACCGCGACGACGACCGTCGTGACGCAGTAGGCGACGAAGACGACGCCGTGCAGCGGGCCGAAGACCTGGACGCCGAGGTCGGTGGTCTCGGTGACCCGCTTGAGGACCATCCCCACGAGCAGCAGGGCCCAGGTGACCGCCTCCGCGACCGCGACGGTGCGGAACAGCCGCTGCGGCGTCGTCATCGGGGCGGGTCGTGGGGTGGTCACGAGGCGAACGCGGCGGCGGCGAGCGAGGTGAAGAAGCCGAGGCCGTCGGTGCCGGCGCCGGTGAGCGCCTCGACCGCGTGCTCGGGGTGCGGCATCAGGCCCACGACGTTGCCACGCTCGTTGGTGATGCCGGCGATGTCGCGCAGCGAGCCGTTGGGGTTCTGGTCGAGGTAGCGGGCGACGACCCGCCCCTCGCCCTCGAGCCGGTCGAGCGTGTCGACGTCGGCGACGAAACCGCCCTCGCCGTTCTTGAGCACGACCGTCACCTCCTGCCCGTCGGCGTAGGACGCCGTCCACGGCGTCGCGACGTTCTCGATGCGCAGGCGCTGGTCGCGGCAGACGAACCTCTGGTGGTCGTTGCGCACCAGCGCGCCGGGCAGCAGGTGCGACTCGCACAGGATCTGGAAGCCGTTGCAGATGCCGAGCACGGGCATCCCCCTCCCGGCGGCGGCGACGACCTCGGTCATCACCGGCGCGAAGCGGGAGATCGCACCGCAGCGCAGGTAGTCGCCGTAGGAGAAGCCGCCGGGCAGGACGACGGCGTCGACCCCGCGCAGGTCGTGGTCGCCGTGCCAGAGCGCGACGGCCTCGTGGCCGCCGATCCGGACGGCGCGCCGGGCGTCGACGTCGTCGAGCGAGCCGGGGAAGGTGACGACCCCGACCTTCACCGGGCGGAGTCCTCGACGCGGACGGTGAAGTCCTCGATCACGGGGTTCGACAGCAGCTTCTCCGCCATGTCGCGCACCTCGGCGAGGACGGCGTCGGTGACCTCGCCCTCGAAGTCGAGCTCGAAGCGCTTGCCCTGGCGGACGTCGGCCACGCCGTCGAACCCCAGCCGCGGCAGGGCTCCGAGCACCGCCTTCCCCTGGGGGTCGAGGATCTCGGGCTTGGGCATCACGTCGACGACGACCTTGGGCACGGGCCCGATCCTATTCGGCCCCGGCGTCCGCACCGTCGTCGGGCCCGTCGTCGGGCCCCCGGTCCGGCTCGGCCGCCGCGCTGTCGCCGTACGACGGCCCGACCGCGCCGTCGTCCTCGAACGCCCCGGCCTGCACGGCCATGGCCAGCACGGCGGCCGAGGCCGACAGGCCAGCGGTCACGAAAACTCGACGACGGCGACGGGGTTGACTCACCCCGCCAGCATGCGACCCCGGTCCAACCCGGCCCGGACTTCAGGGGACGCGGCACAATGGCTCCATGAGCATGTCGACACCCACCGGCCGTGGACGCCCCGGCCCCACCACTCCGCTGCGTCTGGAGTTCCCGCAGTCGCTGGCGGTGTACGACGACTACGCGCAGGCCCAGAAGACCGTCGACTTCCTGTCCGACGAGCACTTCCCGGTCGAGAACTGCATGATCGTGGGCACCGACCTCAAGCGCATCGAGCGGATCACCGGCCGCCTCACCACCGGCCGCGTCGCGCTGGCCGGGGCGGCGTCGGGCGCCTGGTTCGGCCTGTTCATCGGTGTCGTGCTGACCCTGTTCACCGACGAGAGCCCGGTCGCGACGATCCTGTCGACGGTGCTCTTCGGTACGCTCTTCTTCCTGATCTGGTCGCTGCTCGGCTACGCCATGACCCGCGGCCAGCGCGACTTCCAGTCGGTCACCCAGGTCGTCGCCACCCGCTACGAGGTGCTCGTCGAGCACAAGGTCGCCGGCCAGGCGCGCGAGCTCCTCGCCGGGCTGCCCGGGGCGCTGCCCGACCCGTTCGCCTGAGCCCGTCCGCCTGGGCCCGTCCGACCGAGCGCGGCGGGCCCGCGGTGTCGGCGCGGCGGCGTAGCCTGCCGCCCATGACCCGCACCCGTCTCGGAATCGTCGTGGCCGGCGTCCTCGCCGTCGGCGCCCTCGTCACCCCGGCGTCCCACGCCGACACCGGCTCGGTGGGCGAGCCGCCCGAGGCCAGCGTCCCGGCCCGCCTCGACCTGCTGTCCCTCTCCGTCGACAACCGACAGCGCCGGCTGGCGGTCGACCTCCGGCTGGACGCCTTCGCGCCGCGGCGGACGTCGGCGTACGCGATCGTGGCGCCCGCCGCCGGCCGGCGGGGGCCGACCTTCGTCGTCGGCTGGAGCCAGCTGCGCGGCGAGCCCGAGATCGAGCGCGGGCCGGTCTTCGTGCGGATCGACGGCGACGGCCTGGCCCCGGTCGACTGCCCGGGAGCGCGGGTCCGGACCAGCCGCGCGGGTGCCGCCGTCCGGATCTCGGTCCCCCAGCGCTGCCTCGGCGCGACCGCCGGGACCGTACGCGTCGACGCGCTCACCGAGGAGAGCGGCGGCGGCGACGCCGACGAGCTCGGCCCGGTCCGGGTGCGTCGAGGCTGAGTCCGCGCCGTGCTGCGCCACCCGTCCTGCTGAGGCCCGCACCTCGTCAAGCCGGGGGCGTCGACCCCGGCGTCCGCACCGTGGCGAAGCCGAGCGCGACGCAGCCGAGCAGGCACGCCACGACGACGAGGATCGCGCCGGGACCGAACGTCCACGCCGACACCGATCCGACCAGCACGACGAGGACGACGGCACCGGCGGTGGACGCCAGCCACAGCAGCACCCGGGCGACCATCGCCCCGACGCCACGCAGCGGGGCGATCCCGAGCAGCACCAGGGCGCAGAGCGGCAGCGGCAGCAGGACGAGGCCGAGGGCCGGAGGGAGGTCGAGGACGCCGGTGCGGAGCAGCTCGGCGCCGTCCAGGGGCGACGTCCCGGCGGCCACGCCGTGACGGAACCACGGCACCCACATCGCCGCCACCCAGGCGCCGGCGGCGAGCGCCCAGAGCACGACGCCGACCACCTCGTGCGAGCGCCGGCCGTTCACGGGCTCGTCCCGAGCAGGTCGTCGCCACTGGACTCGAGGCTGACGTACCAGCGGCCGTCGCGGCGCACCGTGGTGAGGAACGGCTCGACGACCGGGGAGCCGTCGGCGCGCCAGCCCTCGGCCAGCGGCATCGAGTACGTCGCGGCCTCGAGCCCCGCGCCGGAGCCCGCCGGGAGCCGGCCGGGGTCGAGGACGACGTCGATCGCACCGTCGACGACGACCACCCGGACGGGTCCGGACCCGATCGAGTCGGCGTCCAGCTCCAGGTCGGCCAGCGTGAGCTCGACGGCGGCGAGCGTGGCGAGGGACCGCCGGTCGACGCCGTCGCCGAGCTGGGCCTCCGCGGCGAGCAGCACCGCCGTCACCTCGTCGGGGACCTCCTCCCCGACGCGGAGCAGCCGGCTGCTCAGCCGCTCGTAGGCGCTACGGGCACGACCGGGGTCCGCGGTCTCCTCCGGGTCGACCACGGCGAGGACGGCCGCCGGGTCGATGTCGACGATCCCCTGGAGCAGCTGGGCGACGGCGTCCTCGGGCGAGTCGGCACCGGTCTCGTCGACCGACACCAGCGGCACCACGAGCGACAGCGCGAGCAGCCCGGCGACCACCCAGCACCCGACCTTCAGGGCCGTGCGCGCGGGCCCGTCCCAGAGGGGGCCGGCGGGCCGCGGCGTCCGACGCCGGCGCTCGCGGGGCACCGCGGCCGGCTCGGCGTAGTCGACCTCCTGGCCGTGCGGTGCCGTCATGCGGTGACTCTACGAGGGCCGCACCAGCACCCGGGGGCGTTCGCGTGCCGGGCTAGCGACGGGGCCGCAGCAGCACGAAGCCCAGCGCGACGCCGAAGCCGGCGACGAGCGGGCCGATCGTCGCCCAGGTGCGACCGCTGGTGAACCCGCCGTCGACGTACCCCAGGCCCTGGAGCGTCCAGAGCACGCCGACGGCCACGAGGATGCCGGCCAGCAGCAGGCCCACGCCACGCGCGGCCACTACGACAGCTCGCGCTTGAGGATCTTCCCGGTCGCCGTCATCGGCAGGGCGTCGACGAACTCCACGACGCGCGGGTACTTGTAGGCGGCCATCTGCTCCTTGCCCCAGGCGACGAGCTCGTCCTCGGTGACGGTGGCGTCCTTGGCGCGGATGACGACGGCCTTGATCTCCTCGCCGTGGCTCTCGTGCGGGACGCCGATGACGGCGGCGAGGGAGACGTCGGGGTGGGTGAGGAGCACCTCCTCGATCTCGCGGGGGTACACGTTGAAGCCACCGCGGATGATCATGTCCTTGGACCGGTCGACGATGTAGTACCAGCCGTCGTCGTCCTTGCGGCCGAGGTCGCCCGAGCGGAACCAGCCGTCCTGGATGGCCTCCTCGGTGGCGTCGGGGCGGCCGTGGTAGCCCTTCATGATGTTGTGGCCCTTGATCGCGATCTCGCCGACCCCGCCCGAGGGGCCTCCGGGGTCGATCTCCTCCCAGCTCTCGGGCGCGAGCAGCTTCATCTCGACGCCGGGGATCGGCGTGCCGATCGAGCCGACCCGCACCGGCTCGCCGAGCCGGCTGAACGACGCGACCGGGCTGGTCTCCGAGAGCCCGTAGCCCTCGAGGATGGTCACGCCGAACCGCTTCTCGAAGTCCTTGTGCACCTCGACCGGCAGCGCCGAACCACCCGCGGCGGCGATCCGCAGGTTCGCCGCGATGGCGCTGACGTCGACGCCGTCCTCGAGCGCGCCGAGCAGGCCCCAGTACATCGTCGGGACGCCGGCGAAGAAGGTCACCTCGTGCTCGAGCATCAGGTCGAGCGCCGGCCGGGCCTCGAAGCGCGGCAGCATGACGACGGTCCCGCCGAAGGCGAAGGCGCCGTTCTGGATGACGGTCTGGCCGAAGGAGTGGAAGAGCGGCAGGACGCAGAGGTAGGTGTCGGGCGTGGCCGGGTCGGCCCCGAAGAGGTCGGCGCCGGCGAGCGCGTTGTCGCGCATGTTGCGGTGTCGGAGCTCGGCGCCCTTGGGCTGGCCGGTGGTGCCGGAGGTGTAGAGGATGACCGCGGTGTCGTCCTCGTCGGTGGCGACCGAGGCGAACGTCGGCGGCTGGCCGGCCATCGCGCGGCCCATCGTCTCGGTCCCCTCGATCGGGCTCTCAGCGGCCGGGTCGGCGGTGATGACGAGGAAGTGCTCGCACGACTCGGTGGCCTGGAAGCCGGTGTGCCCCTCCTGGCCGATCGGCAGCTCGGGGGTGCCCTGGAAGCAGAGGTAGGCCTTCGCCCCGGAGTCGGCCAGGTGGTAGGCCACCTCGCGTCCCTTGAGCAGCACGTTGAGCGGGACGACGGTCCCCCCGGCCTTGAGGATCCCGAAGTAGGCGATCGTGAAGTACGGCAGGTTGGGGCAGCTGAGCGCCACCTTGTCGCCGCGCACGATGCCCCGGGAGGCCAGCAGGCCGGCGACCTGGTTGGCCGCGCCGTCCACCTGCGCGTAGGTCAGCCGGGTGGCCCCGAGGACGATCGCGTCGCGGTCGGGGTGGGCTGCGGCGCTGTCCTCGAGGAGGGTGGCCAGGTTGTAGTCCGTCACGCGGACAACCTACTCAGGCGTAGGTGAGGCCGCCACGCTCTCGCGGTGCCGACCCGGGTGGTCCTCGGACCGGCGCGACAGGTGGCCGGGCCACCAGAACCGTCGACCCAGCAGCGCCACCAGCGCCGGCACCAGGACGCTGCGCACCAGCAGGGTGTCGAGCAGCACGCCGAAGCCGACGATGACGCCGATCTGGGTCAGCACGATCAGTGGCAGCACCCCGAGCACGGTGAAGACCGCGGCGAGCAGGATGCCGGCGCTGGTGATGACGCCGCCGGTGACGGCGAGCGCCACCGAGATCGCGGTGGTCGTGTCGTGCTCCTCGGCCTCCTCCTTGGCCCGCGTGGTGAGGAAGATGTTGTAGTCGACACCGAGCGCCACGAGGAAGAGGAAGCTCAGCAGCGGCACGCTCAGGTCGAGGGCCGGGAAGCCGAACCACTGGGTGAACGCCACCCAGCTGGCACCGAGGCTGGCGGCGTAGGTCGCCATCACCGTCAGCACGAGCACGACCGCGGCCACCACCGAGCGCAGCAGGACGAGCAGCACCAGCAGCACCACGACCAGGATCAGCGGCACGATCAGCCGCTGGTCGCGATCGGCCGCGTCGGCGGCGTCGAGCGCCTCGGCGTCGGGGCCACCGACCATCGCGGCGCCGTCGACCCCGGTGGCGGCCTCCCGGACCCGCTCGACGACGTCGAAGGCGTCCTCGGAGGCCGGCTCCGCGGTGAGGACGGCCGACAGCACGGCACGACCGTCCGCCTCGCCGGCCTCGTCGACCCGCTGGACGCCGTCGACGTCGCCGATCGCGGCGGCGACGGCGTCCCGCTCCGCAGCGGGGACGATGACGACGGTCGGCTGCGACGAGCCCGCCGGGAAGTGCTCGGCCAGGACCTCCTGCCCGGTCACCGCCTCCGGGGTGGCGCGGAACTGCTCGGTCTCGGACAGCCCGACCTTGAGCCCGAGCACCGGCAGCGCCAGGACGACGAGCACCAGCACGCCGGCCACGCTCACCAGCACCGGTCGCCGCGTCACGGAGGCGCCGACCTTGGCCCACACCCCGGTGCGGGACGGGTCGTCCTGGCCCACCTTCGGGACGAAGGGCCAGAACAGGCGACGGCCGAAGCAGGTCATCGCGGCCGGCAGCACCACCAGCGCGTAGACCACCGCGGTGACGATGCCGATCGCGCCGCCGAAGCCGATGTTGCGGCTGGTCGGGTTGTCGGCCAGGCCCAGGCACAGCAGCGCCAGCACGACGGTGCCGGAGCTGGCCAGGATCGCCGGGGCGGCGCGTTCGAGGGCGCGGCGCATGGCGGCGTACCGGTCGTCCTCGCGGCGCAGCTCCTCGCGGTAGCGCGCGATCAGCAGCAGGGCGTAGTTGGTGCCGGCGCCGAACACCAGCACGGAGGTGATGCCGACCGAGGCACCGTCGGTGGTGAAGCCGAAGAGCTTGGTGCCGATCGCGACGAGCTGGACGGCGACCTGGTCGGCCACCCCGACCACGCTCAGCGGCACCAGCCACAGCCACGGGCTGCGGTAGGTGACGAGCAGGAGGATCGCGACGACGGAGGCGGTCACGGCGAGCAGTCGCACGTCGGCGCCGTCGAAGACCTTCGAGAGGTCGACGACGAACGCCGGCCCGCCGGTCACCTGGGCCTCCAGCCCGTCGGGCAGACCCTCGGACGCCGCGGCCCGCAGGTCCTCGATCGGGCCGGCGAGGTCGTCCTCGGGGGTGTCGGTCGCGAAGGGGACGCCGATGAACGCGGCGGCGCCGTCCTCGGCGAGGACCGGGAACGCCTGCTGGCCCTCGGCCGCGAACTGCTGCAGCGACCCGACCTTCTCCTCGACGGCCCGGCGGTCGGCCGCGGTGAGCTGCTCGCCGCCGCGGTCGAGGACGACGATCGCCGGGGTGTACTCGGCGGTGCCGAGCTCCTCCTGCAGGCGCGCGACTTGGGCCGACTCGGCGTCGGTCGGGAGGTTGGCGGTGGAGTTGTCGGACTCCTCCGCCTGGATCCCGGCACCCAGCAGGACACCCGAGAAGAGGATCGCCACCACGACCACGACCCAGCTGAGCCGGCGTCCGACCAGGTGCGGGGGCCGGTACTTCCACGACCTAAATAGTTCCACGTTCGAAAGAGTAAGGTATGCGCGTGCCTCCCGCCACATCCTCCCGACGTCCAGATCCCGGCCGCTCCGACGCGGCCCGCCGCGTGACCCGGGCCCTGCGCCGCTACGCGACGGAGTCCGACCTGTACGTCGCCGCGGCCGGCCGGGAGAGCGCGATGCACCGCACCGACCTCAACGGCCTGGCGCTGGTGATGGACTTCGGCCTCCAGGGCGAGCCGGCCACCCCGGGGCGGCTCAGTGCCGCGATGCACCTCAGCGCGCCCGCGACGTCCGCCATGCTCGACCGGCTCGAGCGCCAGGGCCACGTCACCCGCAGCCCGCACCCCGACGACCGTCGTTCCGTCGTCGTCGACGTCACCGACCACGCCCTCGACGTCGGCGGCCGGATGTTCGCCCGGCTCGCCGCCCACCTCGCACCCGTCCTCGACGGGCGCACCGACGAGGAGCTGGCCCTCATCGCGGCCTTCCTCGAGGAGGTCGGCGAGGCCACCAACGCCGCCCGCCGCGACGTCGCGGCCGCCGGCGACTGACGGGGCCGCTCCGCTCGCGCGGGTGACTCAGGCGGGGTCGGTGCCGGCGGCAGCCTGGACGTCGCCGGCCTGCGACGTGCCCGGCTCGCGCCGGTCGGCGCGGGAGCGCTCGAGCGCCTCGGTGAGCCCGGTGAAGGCGTAGCCCGGCTCGAGCAGGTCGCGGCGGACGGCGTCCTCGCCGCAGACCATGTCGTGCGACAGGCTCTCGACGAGCGAGGTCACGGTGGGACGGTCCATGCCGCTGATCAGGGCGCAGGCGCGGCCGACCACCCAGCGCGGGACGAACGGCACGGAGAACCGTGCCCGCCGGAGCCCGGCCACCGCGGCGTACCGCTCGAGGAGCTCGGGATAGGTGACGACCTCGTCGCCGCCGATGTCGTAGTGCCGGTTGCGCGGCTCGCCCAGCAGCGCGCGGTCGACGAGGTGGACGACGTCCTCGACGGCGACCGGCTGGATCTTGCGGCACATCCACGACGGCACGGGGGTGAGCAGCGGCACCCGCTCGCTGAGCCGGCGCAGCAGCTCGTACGACGTCGACCCGGAGCCGACGACCATCGCGGCGCGCAGCACGGTCGCGGGCACGGGGGCGTCGAGGAAGACCTGCTCGACCTCGAGCCGCGAGCTGAGGTGGTCGGACAGGTCGCCGTCGGGCACGAGCCCGGAGAGGTAGACGATCCGCTCGACGCCGGCCTCGTCGCAGGCCGCGGCCATCCGCTCGGCGGCGGCCCGGTCCTTGGCGACGAAGTCGTCGGACTCCATCGAGTGCACGAGGTAGACCACCGCGTCGACGTCGCGCACGGCGGCGCGGACGACGTCGTCGTCCTCGACGTCGAAGATCCGCGGCTCGACCCGGTCGCCCCACGGGTAGTCGTCGAGCGACGACTCGTCGCGGGTCGCCGCGAGCACGGTGTGGCCGGCGTCGAGGAGCTCGGGCACCAGCCGCGAGCCGACGTAGCCGGTGGACCCGGTGACGAGCACCCGCAGCGCGGTCGACTCGGTCGGGACCGGACGGTCGGAGCGGGGGTCGCCCTGGACGGGCACGGTGGACATGCCCCGACGCTAGGCCCGGGGTCGCCCGGCCGACTCACCCCACGGGGCCCGTGCGCGAGGTCACAGGGACCCGCCCCGGCCGGCCGTCAGGGCCCGGCGGGAGGGCGGTCAGCGGGTGGTCAGCGGGCGGCGAGGATCCTCGCGGCCCGCTTCAGGTCGGAGCGGACGGCGGCCGGGGCGACCCGGCCGAGCGCCAGCGCGAGGGGGCGGGCCGGCCCGGTGGCCTGCAGGTGCATGGTCACGCCGACGTCGCAGCCCTCGCCCGCCGGCACGAAGGTGAGGGTGAGGGTCGCGTGGAACCGGCGCCAGGTGCCGCGCTCGGACCAGCGGTGCGGGCGGTCGGCGTCGGTGAGCTCCATCCGTGGGTTCACCCGGGCGACGGTGAGGTCGGTCCAGCTCTGCCCGGCGACGCCGTCGGGACCCACGACGTCGGCGACACCGCGCAGGCTCGACTGCCACGCGGCGCGGTTGGCGGGGTCGACGAGGTAGTCGTAGGCGTCCTCGCAGGACACCGCGAAGCGGACCGGGGCGGTCATCGGCGGCTCACCCGGCTACCAGCGCTCGCCGGTGAGCAGCTCGTAGGCCTCGACGTAGCGCGACCGGGTGCGCTCGACCACCTCGGGCGGCAGCGGCGGGGGCGGCTCGCCGGTGGCGCGGTCCCAGCCGGACTCCGGCGAGAGCGCCCAGTTGCGCACGACCTGCTTGTCGTAGGACGGCTGCGCGCGCCCGGGCTCCCACGCCTCGGCCGGCCAGAAGCGGGACGAGTCGGGGGTCAGCACCTCGTCTCCGAGGACGACGCGCCCCGCTGCGTCGGTGCCGAACTCGAGCTTGGTGTCGGCCAGCACGATGCCCCGCTCCCGGGCGAGCGCGTCGGCACGGCCGTAGACGGCGAGGGTGAGGTCGCGCAGCGTGGCGGCGGCGTCGGCCCCGACGCTCGCCTCGACGGCGGCGTACGAGACGTTCTCGTCGTGGTCGCCGAGCTCGGCCTTGGTGGCCGGCGTGAAGATCGGCTCGGGCAGCCGGCTGCCGTCGACGAGACCGGCGGGGAGCGCGATGCCGCACACCTCGTGGTCGGGCGCGGTGGCGGCGTAGTCGAGCAGGCCGGAGCCGGTGAGGTAGCCGCGGACGACGCACTCGACGGGGTACATCTCGAGCTTCTGGACCACGACGGCGCGACCCGCCACGGCGTCCGGGACGTCGGTCGAGACGACGTGGTTCGGCACCAGGTCGCGCAGCTGGTCGAACCACCACAGCGACATCCGGGTGAGGATCTCGCCCTTGTCGGGGATCACCGAGTCGAGCACGAAGTCGAAGATCGAGATCCGGTCGCTGGCGACCATGAGCAGGAGCCCGGCGTGCGGGCCGCCCTCGATCTCGTAGAGGTCGCGCACCTTGCCGGAGTGGAGGTGCCGCGCGCCTTCGACGACCGGCGCGTCGGGGATGTTGAGCACGACGGGAGTCTAGGGGTGCCGTCCCACCCCGACGTGTGCCGAGACCCCCATTGTCATCTGAGCCACGTGACATACCCTTGTTTCATGCTGCGGTCGCCCCGTCCCGACTTCCTGATCATCGGCGCCCCGAAGGCGGGGACGACGGCGCTGCACGCCGCCCTCGCCCAGCATCCCGACGTCTTCGTGAGCAACCCCAAGGAGCCCAAGTACTGGCTCTGCGACGACGCACCCCCGCCGCACTGGACCGGCCCCGGCGACCGGCACTCCCAGCAGGAGTGGATCTGGCGCGCCGACCGGTACGCCGACCTGTTCCGCGGCGCGCGCGACGACCAGGTGCGGGGCGAGAGCACGCCGTTCTACCTCTGGAGCCGCAGCGCCCACCGGCGGATCGGCGAGGCGCTCCCCGACGTCCGGCTGATCGCGGTGGTGCGCGACCCGGTCGACCGGGCCTACAGCAACTGGATGCACCTTTGGTCCGACGGCCTCGAGCGCGAGCGTGACTTCGTCAAGGCCTTCGCCGCCCAGGACCAGCGGGTGGCCGAGGGCTACGCGCCCTTCTGGCGCTACCGCGAGCTCGGCCTGTACGGCGACCAGCTCGCCCACCTCCACCAGCACGTCGACCCCCGGCAGGTGCTGGTGATGCGCTACCGCGACATCGTCGACGAGCCGGCCGCCGCCGTCGACCGCGCCTGCCGGCACCTGGGCATCCGGGAGGGCCTCGTCGACACGATCCCGCGCGACAACGCCCGCGCCTTCGCCCGACCCGGCTGGCGCACCCGCTCCTTCGGGCCGCTCGTGCGGGCCGGCGCCGCCGCGGGCCAGTTCGTGCCGCCGCAGGTCTGGCGCTCCGCCAGCAAGCCGGTCGTCGCCCGGCTCAGCGACGGCACCGCCCGGCGTCCACGCCTCTCGGCCGAGCAGCGCGCCGCGTTGGTCGACGTCTTCACCGACGACATCCACCTGCTGTCCCGGCTCACCGGCGAGGACTTCTCCGACTGGCTCTCCCCGGTCTCCCGCGGCTCCTTCGACGAGCGCGCCCGCCGCTGACCCGTCACCTATGGGTGACGGGTCAGCGCAGGACGGTGACGAGGTCGTGGGCGCCGTCGGGGCGGGCCGCCTCGACGTAGTAGCGGACGCCGCCGCCGGGCAGCGGGACGGCGCTCGCGTAGCGCCACGCACCGTCGGAGTGCGGGGAGGCGACGGTGCCGACGGCGTCGTCGGGCACCAGCCGCTCGCCGTCCCAGACGGCGACGCCGGTGGTCTCGTGCCAGTTCGACGCGGCGTCGGCGCGCCCGTCGTAGAGCACCCGCAGCGGCGCGCCGGCCGCGGACGGCAGCACCGTGCTCACCCGCGCGCCCCGGGCGTCCCAGGCGCCGGGACGGCCGGCGAGCACCTCGCCCTGGTCGGTCCAGACGAGACCGTCGGTGCTGGTGAGGTGACGCGTCGTCATCCGGTCCTCGTGGCCAGGGTCGGTGAGCGGGTGGCAGCACAGCCACATGTCCCAGCCGTCGAGCCGCGACGGCCCCGACAGCCCGTGGGTGACGACGGGGTCCTTGACCGCGACGGTGTCGTCGCCGGGCAGCACCACCCGGCGCTCGCCGTGCGGCAGGTCGGCGGGGGTGGCGGCGGTCAGGCTGTCGACCCACCAGTGCTTCGAGTCGTACGTCGCGCAGGAGAGGTAGAGACGCCAGCCGACGCCGGGCACGGGCACCAGGACCGGCCGCTCGAACGACTCGCACCCGAACGCCTCGCGGTGCACCTCCGCGACCGGCTCGAAGCGCAGCCCGTCGTCGGAGCGGGCGACGACGACGCTCACCCCGCGCCCCTCCGTCAGCGGACGGCGCACCCGCCAGGTCAGCCAGAACACGCCGTCGACGAGGACGGCGCTGGCCGCACCCGCCCAGTTGCCCGGCCCCGATCCGGGGGCCGGGACGACCACGGTCGCGCCGTCGTGGGTCGGGAGGTCGAGCGTGTCGAGGGTCATGCCCCCCACGATAGTCGACTCGATCAGTGGAGAATCAGTCGGCGCGGATCAGCAGCCGCACGAGTAGAACGTGACGTCCCAGTGGTTGCCCTCGTCGGCGTACACGTTGCCCGACCCGGCCTCGTAGAGCGCAGCGCCGTCACCGCGCACGCCGGTGTAGGTGTAGGTGGCGTGGATCCAGCTCGTCAGGCACGTCGTGCGGGAGAAGTCGAGCTTGTAGCCGGCCTCGTGGCTGTAGGTGCCGCCGGCGTGCCCGACCTCGGTGCCTCCCGTGACCGTGAGGGCGCAGCCGCTGGCGCTCCTGAGCGTCCTCGCGCCGTCGATCGTGGCCTGCCGGATCCCCGAGTACGACGTGCAGGTCGGGTTGCCCTGCGTCGTGCAGCCACCGGACGACGAGGCGTGGATGCCGGCCGCCTGGAGCTGTGCCTGCGCGTCGGCCTGCGTCACCGCGGACGCCGGGCCGGCCGTCGCGAGCACACCCCCGAGGCCGAGCACGACCGTTGCCGCGGCCGCTGCGGCGCGACGGGTGAGGGGACGGCGGACGGGGGCTGCCGGGAGACGGGTCATGTCCCCCACCGTGGCAGCGGCCGCGGGCGCCGTCATCAGGGATGACCCTCGCGGCCGGCCGCCCGGAGCGCAGTGGCAGGCTTGCGGCATGCCGGAGTCAGCAGAAGAGGTCTACGCCCGGGTCGTCGCCGCTGTCGGTGCCGACGGCCACCTCCCGATGCCGCCGCTCGGCGCCTGGGACATCTTCCCGTGGACGACGGTCGACGGCGCGATCGTGCCGCGCACCCTCGCCGCCCCGGCCGACGAGCCCCCGCGGTGGGGCGAGTCCGACGAGAAGCCGTGCGGCGCGTGTGCGGTCGGCTTCGATCCCGAGCGCGTCGTCTGGGAGGACGAGGTCTGGGTGCTGACCCACCACGGCGCCCCGAGCGGGATGCCCCTGGTGCTCACCCTGCACACCCGCGAGCACCTCGACATGGGCAACCTCGACGACGACCAGGCCTCACAGCTGGGCCGCATCACCAACCGCCTGGTGCGGATCATCGAGAACCTCCCCGAGATCGGCCGCGTGCACGTGAACCGCTGGGGCGACGGCGGCTCGCACTTCCACCAGTGGTTCTTCGCCCGCACCGCCCGGCTCACGAACGTCCTCGGTTCGACGGCCAACGAGTGGGACGAGATCCTCCCGCCCGGCCCCGAGGACGTCTGGCGCGCGGACCTCCACACCGTCGCGACCAAGCTCGCCAACTGGGGCGGCGACGCCCGCGCCTGACGCGCGTCCCTCCGCCCGGCTCAGCCGGTCACCTCGAACGACGTCGCCCCGGTGACCTCCGCCTCCGCCACGTCGACGTGCGCGACCCGCGCCGACGGCGGGCCGGTGCGGCACCAGGCGACCATCGCCCCGACGGCCTCGTCGGCGCCCTCCACGTGGGCGGCGACGGCACCGTCGGGCTCGTTGCGCACCCACCCGGTGACGCCGAGCCGGGCGGCCTCGGCCGCGGCGCTGTAGCGGAAGGCCACGCCCTGGACGCGGCCGGTCACGGTGAGGTCGACGGCTCGGCTCATGGGCACCACCCTGCCGAGCGCTCCCGGTCGCTGTCCACGTGCGCGAGGGTGGTCGGGTGCCCGCCGACCACCACGAGCCCGAGCCCGCCGACCGCGAGCCCGCCCACGCACCCTCCGGCCACGCACCCGCCGGCCACGAGCCCGACGACGCCTACCACCCGGACCCGCGCCGCTGGCGGATCCTCGGCGTCTCCCTGGTGGTCGGCTTCATGTCGCTGCTCGACGTCACCATCGTCAACGTCGCCATCCCCTCGATGCAGGAGGGCCTCGCGACGTCGGCGGCCACCATCCAGTGGGTGGTGTCGGGCTACGCGCTCGCGTTCGGACTGACCCTCGTCGCCGGTGGCCGGCTCGGCGACGCCTACGGCCGCCGCCGGCTGATGGTGATCGGGCTGATCGCCTTCGTGGTGTCGAGCGCCGCGGGCGGCATCGCCCCGAACGCCGAGCTCGTGGTCGCGGCCCGGTTGCTCCAGGGCGCCTCGGCCGGGCTGCTCACGCCGCAGAACTCCGGGCTCATCCAGGTGCTCTTCCGCGGCGCCGAGCGCGGCCGGGCCTTCGGCGTCTTCGGGCTCACCGTGTCGTTGGCGTCGGCGACCGGCCCCGTCCTGGGCGGCGCGATCATCGCGCTGGCCGGCGAGGACGACGGCTGGCGCTGGCTGTTCCTGGTCAACGTGCCGATCGGCCTGGTGGCGCTGGTCGGCATCCTCCGCCTGGTGCCGGGCCGGGACGCCGAGGGCGGCGCGACCGACCGGGAGCGGATCGACGTCGTCGGCGCCGTGCTCCTCGGCGCCGCCGTCCTGTGCCTGCTCTACCCGATCGTCAGCCTGGAGGGCGGCGCGCGCCTCCCCCTGCTGCTGCTCGTGCTCGTCCCCGTGCTGCTGGTCGCCTTCGTGCAGTGGGAGCACCGGCTGCGCCGGCTCGAGCGCGCGCCCCTCCTCGACGTCGCGCTGCTCCGCCGCACCCCGGGGTACGCCGGCGGGCTCACCGTCGGGACGCTCTACTTCACGGGCTTCACCGGTGTCCTGCTCGTGCTCTCGGTCTTTCTGCAGGACGACCGCGACTTCTCCCCGCTGCACGCCGGGCTGCTGCTGACGCCGTTCGCCCTCGGCTCCGCCGTCTCGTCCCTGCTGGCCGGCCGCGTCGTGACCCGCGTCGGCCGGCGCCTCACCGTCGACGCCCTCGTCGTGATGGGCACCGGCGTCCTGCTGGTGGCGCTGCTGGTGCCCGGCCGCGCCGACGGCGACCTGTGGTGGGCGCTGCTCCCCGCGCTCCTGGTCGCCGGGCTCGGCGGTGGCGCCGTGGTCTCGCCCAACCTGACCCTGACCCTCGCCGACGTCCCGCCGCGGATGGGCGGGGCGGCCGGCGGCGCCGTCCAGACCGGTCAGCGGCTGGGCTCGGCCCTGGGCGCGGCGCTGCTGATGACGGTGTTCCAGATCAGCGGGCTGCGCGCCGCGCTGCTCACCGCGGTCGGCGTCCTGTCGCTCGCGCTCGTCGCGGCGGTGGTCACCCGCGCCACGGCGGCGGCTCCCCCTGGAGCCACCACTGCAGACGACGGGTGATCCAGGGCAGCGCGAGGTAGGTCATGATCGGCGTCATCGCCAGCACCGTCGCGAGCACCCGCAGGGGCAGGACGACGTCGGCGAGGTACTCCCGCGAGAGCCAGTTGGCCACCACGCTGAGCGGGAAGAACACCAGGAAGATCACGCTCGCCTGCTTCCAGCGCGGCGGCGGCGCGGGCGCGGTCGCCGGCTCGCCGGACTCGAGCACCGTCGAGGACGGGACGTCGAACCAGCCCTCGATGCCGGTCCGCTTCTCGACCCGCGACTCGACGACACCGAGCCCGCCGGCCGCCGAGCGCCACCACTGCCGCTGCGGGGAGTGCTCCCACTGGTCGAGCGACTGCTGGTCGGCGAAGCGGTAGAGCATGTGCCAGCTCTCCGAGGCGGCCTCCGGACGCACCCACCCCGCCCCCAGGAAGCCGGGGAACTTCTCGGCGAGGTTGATGCCGGCGTTGAGCCAGCTCATCATCTCGGCCTCGTGACCGGCCGGGAGCTGGCGGGTGATCGCGACGGTGACCGGTGCGTCCATGTCCCCATGGTCGCGCGCCCCCCGGCGTACCGGGCAGCGGACGCCGGGGAGCCGTCGGTCACACCCGCCGCTCCGAGGCGACCTCAGCAGCCGATGCCCTCGCGCCACTCGGGCGGCACCGTGCCCTGCGCGACCTCGCGCGCGACCTGCCACAGCACCTGGACGTACCCGCCCTCGTCGCGCATCTCGAGCAGGACCGGCCACTGCCGTGCGGTCGCGAGGACCCGGACCGCCTCGTCGCGCGCGGCGGCGTCGCCGTCGACGTAGGCCGTGATCCAGGCGCAGGCGTAGCCGCCGGCGACGTCGGCGCCGATGCCGTAGCGCTCGAGCTCGGTGGTGGTGGGCGTCTCGGCCCCCGCCGGCATCGACGCGCCGGAGGCGGTCTCGATGCCGGCCAGCCCGTTGCCGCCCGTTGCCGCCGACTCCTACAAGATCGCGCCGGGTGCGTACGCCGCCGCCGCCGGGAGCCGCTCGGCGACCTGGGCCACCCGGCGCACGACGCCCTGGGTCTGCTGCACGGCGGCGCCGGTGAACGTGATCGGGTCGGCGACCAGGCTGTCGAGCTGGGCGGCCGTGAGCCCGAGGCGCGGGTCGGCGGCGAGCTTGGCGAAGACGTCGTTCTCGGCCTGGCCCTGGCGCACCGCCAGCGCGGTGCCGACCGCCGCCTCCTTGATCGCCTCGTGGGCGGCCTCGCGGCCGACGCCGTTGCGGACCGCGGCCATCAGGACCTTGGTGGTCGCGAGGTAGGGCAGGTAGCGGTCGAGCTCGCGCTGGATGACCGCGGGGAAGGCGCCGAACTCGTCGAGCACGGTGAGGAAGGTCTGGAAGAGGCCGTCGGCGGCGAAGAACGCGTCCGGGAGCGCGACCCGGCGGACCACCGAGCACGACACGTCGCCCTCGTTCCACTGGTCACCGGCGAGCTCGCCGACCATCGAGAGGTAGCCGCGGGTGACGACGGCGAGGCCGTTGACCCGCTCGCAGGAGCGGGTGTTCATCTTGTGCGGCATCGCCGAGGAGCCGACCTGACCCTCCTTGAAGCCCTCGGTGACGATCTCGTTGCCGGCCATCAGCCGGATCGTGGTGGCGAGGTTGGACGGTCCGGCGACGAGCTGGACGACGGCCGACAGGACGTCGAAGTCGAGGCTGCGGGGGTAGACCTGTCCGACGCTGGTGAGCACCCGCTCGAAGCCGAGGTGCCGCGCCACGCGCTGCTCGAGCTCGTCGAACCGGGACGCGTCGCCGTCGAGGAGGTCGAGCATGTCCTGGGCGGTGCCCATCGGACCCTTGATGCCGCGCAGCGGGTAGCGGGCGAGCAGCTCCTCGACCCGCTCGAGCCCGGTCAGCATCTCGTCGGCGACGCTCGCGAACCGCTTGCCGAGCGTCGTGGCCTGCGCGGCGACGTTGTGGCTGCGGCCGGCCATCACGGTGGTCTCGTGCTCCGTGGCCAGGCGGGCGAGCCGGGCCAGGGCGGCGACGGTGCGGTCGCGCAGCAGCTCGAGGGACTGCCTGACCTGCAGCTGCTCGACGTTCTCGGTGAGGTCGCGCGAGGTCATGCCCTTGTGGATGTGCTCGTGGCCGGCCAGCGCGCTGAACTCCTCGATGCGCGCCTTCACGTCGTGGCGGGTGACCCGCTCCCGCGCGGCGATCGAGGCCAGGTCGACGCCGTCCTCGCCGCGGGCGACGACCGCCTCATAGGCCTCGACGACGCCGTCGGGCACCTCGATCCCGAGGTCGCGCTGGGCCTGGAGGACGGCGACCCACAGCTGCCGCTCGAGCACGATCTTGTGCTCGGGCGACCAGATCTGCACGAGGTCGGCGCCGGCGTAGCGGGTGGCCAGGACGTTCGGGACTGTCACGGCCCCCATTCTCGCCCGAGCGCGGTCGTCCGCGGAACCGGGGCCGGTGGGCGGCGCGATCAGACGTCGGCGGCGATGTCGGTGCGGTGCTGGGCGCCGTCGAAGCGGACGGCGGCGACCCCGTCGTACGCCGTGGCGCGGGCCTCCGCGACGGAGGCGCCGGTCGCGACGACGGCGAGCACACGACCGCCCGCGGTGACCAGGGCCGGACCGGCCAGCGCGGTGCCGGCCTGGATGACGTGGACCCGGTCGAGCGACTCCGCGACGTCGATGCCGACGATGACGTCGCCCCTCGAGGCCGACTCGGGGTAGCCGGCCGAGGCCATCACGACGCCGACGGCGGCGCCGGCCCTCCACACGGGCGGGGGGACGTCGGCGAGCGTGCCGGTGGCCGCGCCGAGGAGCAGCGGCAGCAGGGGCGAGTCGAGGAGGGCGAGCAGCGGCTGGGTCTCGGGGTCGCCGAAACGGGCGTTGAACTCCACGACCCGGGTGCCGCGGGAGGTCAGCGCCAGCCCGGCGTACAGGAGACCGGCGAAGGGCGCGCCGCGGCGGGCCATCTCGTCGACGGTCGGCTGCAGGACGTCGCGCAGCACCTCGGCGACCAGCCCGTCCGGCGCCCACGGCAGCGGCGTGTAGGCGCCCATCCCGCCGGTGTTGGGGCCGGCGTCGCCGTCGCCGATCCGCTTGAAGTCCTGGGCCGGCAGCAGCGGGTAGACGGTGCGACCGTCGGTGATCGCGAACAGTGACACCTCGGGACCGTCGAGGTACTCCTCGATCACCACGCGGTCGCAGGCCGCGGCGTGGGCCACCGCCTCGTCGCGGTCGGAGGTGACGACGACGCCCTTGCCGGCCGCGAGCCCGTCGTCCTTCACGACGTACGGCGCCCCGAACTCGTCCAGGGCCGCGGCCGCCTCGGCGGCGGTGGTGCACACCCGAGCGGCGGCGGTCGGGACGCCGGCCGCGGCCATCACGTCCTTCGCGAACGCCTTCGAACCCTCGAGCCGGGCAGCGGCGCCGCTCGGCCCGAAGACCGGGATCCCGCGCGCGGCGACCGCGTCGGCCACCCCGGCGACGAGCGGCGCCTCGGGTCCGACGACGACGAGGTCGACACCGAGGACGTCGGCCAGCGCGGCGACCGCCTCCCCGTCGAGCGGGTCGACGTCGTGCAGGGTGGCGACCTCGGCGATGCCCGGGTTGCCCGGGGCCGCGTGGACCTCGGTCACGTCGGGGTCGAGGGAGAGCGAGCGGGCCAGCGCGTGCTCGCGGCCACCGGTACCGATCACGAGGGTCTTCACGGTCGACGATCCTAGGGGTGGACGCCGGCGGCCAGGTCGAGCCCGCCCGCCCGGGCCGGGGCGGGCGGGCGTCGGACACCGAGCCGCCGCGGCTAGGGTTCAGCGACGTCGGATGAGGGAAGGACGCGCCCGTGCCCACGCTCCCTGTTGTCGGCGACCTGTTCGGTCGCTACCGCATCGACGGCGTCATCGGCCGGGGTGGGATGGGGGTCGTCTTCGAGGCGACCGACAGCTCGCTCGACCGCCGCGTCGCCCTCAAGGTCGTCTCGGCCGACCTCGGCGGCTCGGCGGAGTTCCTGCGCCGCTTCGAGCGCGAGGCCGCGGTCCTGGCGCGCCTCGACTCGCCCCACGTCATCGCGATCTTCGACTACGGCACCCACGACGACGTCCCCTACATCGCCACCCAGTACGTCGGCGGCGGTGACCTCGGCGCCTACCTGTCGCAGCACGGCCCGCTGACGCCGGCGGCCGCGCTCCGGCTGTGCGCCCAGGTGGCCGACGCCCTCGACGACGCGCACCGCGTCGGCGTGGTGCACCGCGACGTCAAGCCCACCAACGTGCTGCTGCGCGGCGCCCGCGCGGCGAGCCCGGGCGACCTGCACGTCTACCTGTGCGACTTCGGGATCGCCCGCACGGCCTCCGACGGGCTCACCGCGCCCGGCGCGGTCGCCGGCACCTGGAGCTACCTGTCCCCCGAGAGCGGTCGCGGCGCCCCGGGGACGCCGTCCTCCGACCTCTACGCGCTGGGGTGCCTGCTCTGGGCCACCCTGACCGGCCTGCCGCCGTACCGCGGCACCGACATCGAGATCGCCATCGCGCACCAGCGCGCCCCCGTGCGCCGCCTGCCGGGCGGCACGCCCGTGCTCGACGCGCTGAACGACGTCCTGGCCCGCAGCATGGCCAAGGACCCCGCCGACCGCTTCCCCGACGCCGACCGGATGCGCACCGCGCTCCTCGCGGTCGCCGGCCTGCCGGGCGCCGACGCGCCGCTGCCGCCGCTGCCCGCCGAGCCGACGCCGACCGGTCCGACGGGATCGCGCCCGCCGTCGACCCCGCGCCCGTCGGGTCCGCCGCGCACCCCACCCCCCGGCGCCCCGCCCGGCAGCGTCCCGCCCGGCAGCGTCCCGCCCGGCACCCCGCCGCCGGCCTACCAGTCCCTGTCGTTCCCGTCGTCGCCGCAGGAGGCCGCCCTGGCCGCCGCCCTGCCCGGCACCCCGCCCGGCACCCCGCCCGGCGCGCACACCCGGCACGCCCAGCCCGGCGGCCGGCGCACGAGCCGCCGCCGGACCGCTGCCGCGCTGGCCGTCGCCGGGGTCGTGGCCGTCGCCGGGATCGGCTACGTCGGTCTCCGTGCGGCCCAGGACGACGACCCGGCGGGCGGCGGCGGGTCCGGAGGCGGCGAGGCTCCGGTGGAGACCGCCGAGCGCCCGATCACCGGTGACCTCGACGGCGACGGGTTCGGCGACCTGAGCGCGACGTACTCGTTCGGCGACCCGACCCAGGCGAGCCTGATCAGCTGGCGCTCCGACGGCGCGGCGTTCTCGGTGGCCAGCGACGAGGAGGTGACCCCCGCGGGCACCAGCTGGCCCCGGGTCTCGCGAATCATCGGTCACGTCGACGACGACGACATCACCGACACCGTCCTGTTCACCCGGGAGAGCGAGACGTCGGCCGCGATCCTCACCGCCTCGCCCAGCGGCGGCGGCGACGACATCGAGGTCGAGGTGCCGGACAGCGCCACCGCCATCACCCGCGGCTACGCGCTCGCCGACACCGACGGCGACGGGATCGACGACCTCTACATCCTCGAGCTCGACGAGGAGGCGGAGTCGGTCGAGATCCTGGAGAGCCGGTTCGACGGCACCAGCCTGGCCACCCCTGTCTCCATCACCACCGTCGCCGACCGGGTCCTCACCACCCGGTTCCGGCTCGGCGACGTCGACGGCGACCGGCGCGCCGACCTCCTGATGGCCGCCACCACCGACTTCGACGACACCGCGGCCGCCTGGGCGGCCACGGTGTCGGTCCGGCTCGGCGACGGCGAGGGCGGCTTCGCGGAGGCCGCGACGCTCCCCGACCAGTGGGAGAGCGCCGAGGTCTTCCTCCGGGGCGCCGACGTCGACGGCGACGGGGACGACGAGGTCGTGGTGGTCGCCGACGACCTCGGCAACCTCGTCGTCAGCACCTACGACTTCACCGCCGACGGCGCCCTGGAGGTGGTCCCGATGGCCGGCGGCTTCGGCTACCCCCTCCTGACACCCGTGCCGCCGGAGATCGCCGTGGTCGACGTCGACGGCGACGGCGCCGACGACCTGGTGCTGCTCCACGGCACCCGGCCCGGCGGGCCGGGGCGCGTCGTCGTCGCGCAGTCGCGGGAGGACGGCTACGTCACCGCGACGTGGTACCGGTGGAAGACGGCCTTCCCCGACGAGGAACGCGACTCCGGGCTCCGCCCGGTAGAGGAGTCACGATGGTACTGAGCCCCGGCTCCCCCCAGCTCGGCCCCGGCGCGTCCTTCGGGCCCTACCGCATCGACGGCGTCATCGGCGTCGGCGGCATGGGAGTGGTCTACCTCGCCACCGACGGCCGGCTCGGTCGGCGCGTGGCGCTCAAGACCGTGCTCGGCCACCTCACCGACTCCCCGGCCTTCGTGGAGCGGTTCCAGCGCGAGGCCGCCGCGCTCGCGCGGCTGGAGTCACCGCACGTCATCCAGATCTTCGACCACGGTGTCGAGGACGACGTGCCGTTCATCGCGACCCAGTACGCCGCCGGCGGCGACCTCGGCCACCTCCTGCGCACCCACGGCCCGATGCCGCCGCAGCTGGCCGCGGAGCTCTGCTCCCAGGTCGCGGACGCGATGGCCGACGCCCACCGGGTCGGGGTCATCCACCGTGACGTGAAGCCGGCCAACGTGCTGCTGCGCGACGACCGGCTCGACCGCGTGCACGTCTACCTGTGCGACTTCGGCGTCGCCCTGACCGACACCGACACCGGTGGTTTCACCGAGCCCGGTGGGGTGAGCGGCACGTGGAACTACCTGGCCCCGGAGCGGATCAGCGGCGGCCCGGGATCGGCCGCCAGCGACCTGTACGCCGTCGGGTGCCTCCTGTGGGAGACCCTGACCGGCCGGCCGCCGTACGGCGGGTCGGACGTCGAGGTCGCGATGGGCCACCAGGGCGAGCCGGTCCCGCAGCTGCCGGGCGACGACGAGTTCAGCCGGCACGCGAACCGGGTCCTGGCCCGGAGCCTCGCCAAGGACCCGACCGAGCGCTACCCGTCGGCCTCGGCGCTGCGCGACGACCTGCGCTCGCTCGCCGGGCTCACCCCGTCCGGGTCCGCCCTCGAACCGGTGCTGACGTCGACCGGCGACGGCGCCGGCTGGCAGCCCACACCGCAGACCGCCGTCTCGGCGCAGCGCGCCGGGGCGAGCACCCCGCGGCGCTCCCGCCGGGCCGTCTGGGGCGCGGCCGCCGCCGTCGCCGTGCTCGCGTGCGGCACCGGCGCCGTGCTGGCGGTCACCACCGGCGGCGGGGACGACGCGCCGCCCACGTCCACCGGCACCCCCACGGGCACGCCCACGGAGTCGACGTCACCGGCACCGCTGCCCGACACCCCCGAACCGGTCACCGGCGACCTCGACGGCGACGGGTTCGGCGACGTGGGACTCGTGGAGGCCGCCGAGCCGCTGCGCGTCTACGAGTCCGACGGTCAGCGGCTCACCGGTCCCGTCCGCGTCAGGAAGCGCTACGAGAACGTCGCCCTGTCCGGCGACATCGATCGCGACGGCCGCCTCGACATCGTCAGGATCGGCGGTGAGCCACCGAACCTCGCCGCCGTCGTCGCCGGGCTCGCGGTCCGCTCGCCGGTCCCGGTCCCGGCCGACGACGCCTTCGTGAGCTCCGTGCTCGACATCTCGTTCAACCTCGCCGACGTCGACGGCAACGGCTACCCCGACCTGGTGACGTCCACCCAGGTCGCCGAGACCGAGCGGCAGGTCGACGTCGCCCTCGGCGACGGCACCGGCGCCTTCGCCGCGCCCACCACCTGGTTCAGCGGGACGCTGACGGACCGTCAGCTGGTGCCGCTGGACGCCGACGACGACGGCGTCGACGACCTGGTCAGCGTCGACCGGACCGCCGGCACCCTCACGCTGCTGCGCTCCGACGGCGGCGCGGCGTTCACCGTGGAGGGCGAGCCCACCGTCACCGGGATTCCCAACTTCGGCATCCAGGCGGTGATGTCCGGCGACGTCGACGGCGACGGCAACGACGAGCTGGTCGCGGTCGCGGACCCCGGGGGGCTGGAGATCGGGGTCCTCGAGTGGGACGGGACCGCTTTCAAGGCCAGCTCGTGGTTCCGCGAACGGGCCTGGCCGCGCTTCAGCCTGCCCAGCTTCGCGCTGTCCGACGTCGACAACGACGGCGACGACGACCTGGTCCGGGTCGGCGACGACCGCGTGTCGCCCCAGTTCGAGGAGGCGATCAACGTCTTCCTCAGCGACGGCACGTCGGCCTTCACCCACGAGCCCGCCTGGCGCGTGGCGAAGATCCCGGTCTCGTCCCCGAAGCTCCTGGGCCCCGAGGCCAACAACGGGTTCATCTGATCCCGGGAGGACTCAGACCAGCTCGTGCCGCACGATCGTGGCCGCGCGCGACGGGCCGACGCCGACCACCGAGATGCGGGCACCCGACATCGCCTCGACCGCCTCCACGTAAGCCCGGGCGTTGGCCGGCAGCTCCTCGAAGGTGCGGCACTCGGAGATGTCCTCCCACCAGCCGGGGAGGTACTCGTAGATCGGGACGGCGTGGTGGAAGTCGGACTGGTTGACCGGCATCTCGTCGTGGCGGACGCCGCCGACGTCGTAGGCGACGCAGACCGGCACCTGGTCGAAGCCGGTGAGCACGTCGAGCTTGGTGAGGACGAAGTCGGTGACGCCGTTGACCCGGGCGGCGTAGCGGGCGATGACGGCGTCGTACCAGCCGCAGCGGCGGGCGCGACCGGTCGTCACGCCGAACTCGGCGCCGACCTTGGACAGGTGCGCGCCGTGGTCGTCGAACAGCTCGGTCGGGAACGGGCCCTCGCCGACGCGCGTGGTGTAGGCCTTGACGATCCCGACGACCTGGTCGAGGCGCATCGGCGGGATGCCGGACCCGGTGCAGGCGCCGGCCGCCGTGCACGACGAGGAGGTGACGAACGGGTAGGTGCCGTGGTCGACGTCGAGCAGGGTGGCCTGGCCGGCCTCGAGCAGCACGATGTCGCCGTCGTCGAGGCGCTGGTTGAGGAAGAGGCCCGTGTCGCAGACCATCGGGGCCAGCCGCTCGACGTAGGCGAGCAGCTCCTCGACGATCTCGTCGACGGCGGGGGCTCGACGGTTGTAGATCTTGGTGAGCACCTGGCCCTTGAGGTCGAGGGCGCCCTCGACCTTCTTGCGCAGGATCGACTCGTCGAAGAGGTCCTGGACCCGGATGCCGATCCGGTTCATCTTGTCGGCGTACGTCGGGCCGATGCCGCGTCCGGTGGTGCCGAGGCGGCGGGAGCCGAGGAACCGCTCGGTGACCTTGTCGACGGCCTTGTTGTAGCTCGGGATGACGTGCGCGTTGGCGCTAATCTTGAGCTTGCTGACGTCGACGCCGCGGGCGCTCAGCGCGTCGAGCTCCTGGAAGAGGACCTCCACGTCGACGACGACGCCGTTGCCGATCACCGGGGTGCAGTTCGGCGAGAGGATGCCGCTGGGCAGCAGGTGCAGGGCGTACTTCTCGCTCGTGCCGTCGGGCATGTCGATGACGACGGTGTGACCGGCGTTGTTGCCGCCGTTGAACTTCACCACGTGGTCGACGCGGCTCCCGAGCAGGTCGGTGGCCTTGCCCTTGCCCTCGTCGCCCCACTGAGCGCCGATGATCGCGATGGCCGGCATGGAGTGCCCCCTCTGTTCGACGGTCGCGTTCGACGTCGGTCGGAAAAACGAAAGGTCCCGGCACAAGTGCACCGGGGCCTCTTGCGGCGTCACGATACCTTGGATCGTCGGCAGGGCGCTCCTGAGCCGACCCGGTGGTCCTGCCCGATCGGCCACCGGCGTGGGCGGCGACGGCGCCCTGGGGCGGCAGAGCACAATGGCGCCATGAGCGAGCCCCTCCTGGTCATCACCAACAGCGGGGCCGGCACCTCCGACGCGGAGAGCCTGGAGCGCGCGCTCGCCGTCCTGCGCCCCCACCGGTCGATCGAGGTGGAGGCGACGTCCGAGCCGGGCGAGCTCGACGGTGTCCTGCACCGCGCCGGTTCGCGCACGGTCGTGGTGGCCGGCGGCGACGGCAGCCTGCACGCCGTCATCGCCGCGCTGTACCGGCGCCACGACCTCGGCAAGAACACGATCGGGCTGCTGCCCCTCGGCACCGGCAACGACTTCGCCCGCGGCACCGGTCTCCCCCTCGACGTCGAGGACGCCGCTCGGGTGATCCTGGACGGCACCCCGCGCCGGATGGACCTGCTGGTCGACGAGGTCGGCCAGGTCGTCGTCAACAACGTGCACGTCGGGGCCGGCGCCGCCGCCAGCCGCCGCGCCCACCGCTGGAAGGGCCGGCTCGGCTCCATCGGGGTCGGCAAGGTCAACCTCGGCAAGCTCGGCTACCCGATCGGCGCCGCGATCACCGCCTGGAACCCGCCGGTGGTCCGGCTCCGCGTCGAGGTCGACGGGGTGGTCATCACCGACCTCGACACCCCGGTGCTCCAGGTGGCCGTCGGCAACGGCGCCTCCGTCGGCGGCGGCACCGACCTGACCCCGGACGCCGACCCCGGCGACGGCCGCGTCGACGTGATGATCTCGCGCGCGACCGGCCCGGTCGCGCGCTTCGTGTACGCCGCCCGCCTCAGCGTCGGATCGCACCCGGAGCACGCCGACGTCGACTACCTGCGCGGCGAGCAGGTGACCGTCAGCGGCGAGGAGTTCTGGATCAGCGCCGACGGGGAGATCTTCGGCCCGGAGCGGCGGCGGTCCTGGCGACTGATGCCGGCGGCGTACTCGATGCTGCTGCCCTGACCGGTCCGTGCCGGCGGCACTTCGTTAGCGTGGCGGCGTGGCACGAGGAAGCAAGGACTCCGACAGCGCGACCGCCGACCCCACCGACTGGGTGACCCGCGCGGCCGACGCCGCGATCCGGCACGCCGGCGAGGGCGCGGAGATGATCACCTGCGCCTCGGGGGCGAGCCCGTCCGGGCCGGTCCACCTGGGCAACCTGCGCGAGTTCCTCACCGTCCACTTCGTGGCCGAGGAGATCCGCCGGCGCGGCCTCCCGGTGCGCCACCTGCACAGCTGGGACGACTTCGACCGCTTCCGCAAGGTGCCGGCCGGCGTCGACCCGTCGTGGGCCGACCACATCGGCCGCCCGCTGTCGGCGGTCCCCGACCCCGACGGCTGCCACGCGTCGTGGGCTGAGCACTACAAGGAGCCGCTGGTCGCCTCGCTGCGCGAGATGGGCGTGGAGATGGAGGAGGTCTCGCAGACCGAGATGTACCGCGCCGGCGCCTACCGCGAGCAGGTGCTGCACGCCGTCAGGCACCGCGACGAGATCGAGGCCGTGCTGGCCCGGTTCCGCACGAAGGCGGCCGCCACCGAGGCCGACGACACCGGCGGCACGGGTGGGGCCGGCGGTCCGGACGGCGCAGCGGCCCTCGACCGGTTCCCCTACAAGCCGTACTGCCGCGAGTGCGGCCGCGACACCGTCACCGTCACCGCCTACGACGATGACACGACCGACCTGACCTACACGTGCTCGTCGTGCGCCTTCACCGGCGTCACCAACCTCGCGACCCAGGACGAGGGCAAGCTCGTCTGGAAGGTCGACTGGCCGATGCGCTGGGCCTTCGAGAAGGTCGACTTCGAGCCCGGCGGCGACGACCACGCGACGCCCGGCTCGTCGTTCACCGTCGGCAAGGAGATCGCCCCGGTGTTCGGCTGGCGCGCGCCGTCGTTCGTGGCCTACTCGTTCGTCGGCGTCGCCGGGATGACCAAGATGTCGTCGTCGCGAGGCGGTGTGCCGACCGCCGCCGACGCGCTGCGGATCCTCGAGGCGCCGATGCTGCGCTGGCTCTACGTGCGCCGGCAGCCGCGGCAGAACTTCACCATCGACTTCGGTCCCGAGGTCGTGCGCCTGTACGACGAGTGGGACGCCCTCGGCAAGAAGGCGGCCACCAGGCGCGACGTCGCGACCCTGTCGTGGGAGCGCTCGGTGTCGACGGCCGCGGCCGGGGTCCTGCCGACCTCGGCGGTGGTCGCGCCGTTCCGGCTGCTGTCGTCGGTGGCCGACGTGACCGCGGGCTCCACCGCGCTGGTCTCCTCGGCCGTGGCCGCCTCCGGCTACCCGCACGCCGGCGTCGCGGACCTCGAGCCGCGGCTGTCGAAGGCGATGACCTGGACCGCCGACCTGCCCGCCGCCGACCGCACCACCGTCCGGACCGAGCCGGACACCGCCCGTCTCGCCGCCCTCTCGGAGGACGAGGAGCGCTGGCTGGCCCAGCTGCTCGACCGGATGCCCGACACCTTCGACCAGGCCGAGATCACCACGCTCGTGTACGGCGTCCCGAAGCTCGGCCGCGGCCTCGGTCTCGACGACCCGCCGACCGACGAGGTCAAGGCCGACCAGAAGGAGTTCTTCCGGCTGCTCTACCAGCTCCTCGTCGACGCCGAGCGCGGTCCGCGTCTGCCGACCCTCTTCCTCGCCCTCGGTGCCGACCGGGTGCGCACCCTGCTCGGCGCGTCGTCCGCCCCCTAGCCCGGCCTGCTCCCGAGGCGGGTAACTCACCGTTACCAGCACTTCCCCGCCCGAATTCGGGCGGGTAGGTGCACCGAACGGTGAGTTACCCGCCCGGCACCGGTCACCCGGCGTCCCGCCGCCCGAACCGCTCCCGCAGCTCGCGGGCATCCTGCTCGAGGCGCGGGTGCAGCACTGCACCGAACCGGCGGACCGACTCCCTCCAGTCGGCCCTGGCCCGTTCCGCGGCCCGCGCGCGGCCGGCTCCGAAGAAGTCCTCCCAGTAGAGGTTGGTCACGCCGAGGCCCTCGGCGGTGACGAGCCGCTCGCGCTTGCGCTCGTCGAAGACGACGTCGCGGGCCTCGCTGTCGGTGACGCCGCCCTGCTCCGGCGTCAGCACCTTGACGCGGCCGTGCACCTCGAACACGTGGTTGCCCACCCGCATGTCGCACCAGGCGACCGATCCGGTCGAGAGGGCCACCGGGAACTGGAGGTCGACGTCGCCGATGCCCAGGCCGAGGACGAAGTCGCGACCGAGTGACTCCGCAGCGGACTCCGCACGCGGGTCGGCGAGGCCGATGACCTGCCGGACCGTGGTGACGTGGGGCCAGTGCCGCATCACGTCGACGGCCTCCCACAGTGCCCCGCGCGAGACCCCCGCTCGCATCGCGGAGTCGGCGGTCACGAGTCCCGCCCGCAGACCGTGCTCCCGCACGACGTCGCAGACGGTGCGTGCCCTGTCGAGCGTGGGGTGCCCCTCGACGTCGACGACCTGCTCCTGGCGGTAGCGGGCCAGGTGGTGCTTGACGTGCCCCTTCGTCCAGGCGTTCGTGAAACCAGGGCGGGTGATGTGCGCGTAGGACCGTTCCTGGCCGAGCATCTCCAGGCCGAGCGCGTGCGCAGCCGAGTCGTGGCTGAGCACCCACCCCCGCTTCATCGCCATGACGGCGGCCTTGGCCCTCATCAGCGGCTGGCCACGGTACGGGTCGAGCGAGTCCCAGAGCTCGGCGTCGCCGTAGACGCCGCGGTGCGCGACCACCCAGTCGCGACGCCTCAGGTAGCCGGCGATGGTCGTGGGGCTGACCCCGAGGTCGAGCGCGTCCACTCGACGGATGAGACCTCCCTGGCTGGCGAGGCGTGCGACGACTCCCGGATTCATGGGGCCGATCGTGCCTCGCGCCGCGACAGCGCGCACGGCCCTGCGCCGCGCCTGTGGAGAACGTCCCGGACCCCGTCCCCGGGGGGCGGGGCGGCCGGGCGAGGCCCAGGCTCAGCCCAGCAGCTCGGCGTACGCCGTCGGGCTCGAGTCGCGCAGGAACTCCGAGCAGCGGGTCCACTCGTCGTCCTCGCCGATGGCCCGGGCGGCCTTGGCGAGCAGGGAGAGGCAGACCAGGAAGCCGCGGTTGGGCTCGTGCTCCCACGGGACCGGGCCGTGACCCTTCCAGCCGTTGCGGCGCAGCATGTCGAGCGAGCGGTGGTAGCCCACGCGGGCGTAGGCGTAGACGGTGACCGCGTCGACGTCCTGGGAGACGGCCTCGGAGGCCAGGGCCGCCCAGGCGACGGGCGAGGCGGGGAAGGCGCGCACCGCGTCGATCGGGGTGGTGCCGGCGCTCAGGGCGTCGGCCGCCGGGTCGGGCGGGAGGTGGGTGGGCGGGGGGCCGGCCATCAGGTCACCGAAGGAGCTCATGGCCTCATCATGGCCGACGCCCCCACCCGCTGGTCGCGGGCGGGGGCGTCGGTGGAGCGGTCGAGCGGGTGCGGTGGGCCTCAGCGCCGGTAGAGCGGGCGCGCCGGCGGGCAGACCCGGCCGTCCGGCGGCAGCGTGCGGTGCACCAGGTAGTCGGCCATGGTCCGGCTGATGCAGGCCCCGCCGCCGAGGGCGCCGTGGCCCCACGCGTCGTACTGCGTGAAGACCGAGTCGCGGAACAGCGAGTTCACCTTCCGGGCGCCGCGCACCGGCGTGGCCGGGTCGTGGCTGTTGCCGACGACGAGCAGCGGGTACGACGTCGACGTCTGCCAGGGGCCGCGGAACGAGTCGGAGCCGTCACCGACACCCTCCTTGGCGCACAGCGAGGAGGCCCAGGTCCAGGAGCGGCCGAACCACGGCTGCACCCGGTCGGCGAGCTTCGCGGAGCGCTCCCACGCCGCGGGCGACTGCGGGTTGCGGCCGTCGCTGCAGGTGACGGCCTGGAAGACGAGGTCGACCGTGCTGGGACGGGCGGCCGCCGACGGCAGGGTCGTCGAGGACAGGGCCGGTGCGGCGTACGGGCCGCGCTCGTCGAGGGCCCGGCGCAGGTCGGCGAGGACCCGGAAGTTCGCCACGCGGGAGACGTCGACCCGGCGGTCCCTCGTGCCGCGGGCGGCGGCGGTCAGCTCGGCGTACAGCTCGGCGACGAACGGCGCGAAGTAGCGCGGGCCCAACGGGTCGTAGAGGGCACTGAGACCGAAGCCGACGATGTCCTGGTAGACCCACGGCTCACCGTCGAGGGTCAGGCGACCCTGGCGCGCCGCACGGACGACCGCCTGCCACTTGGCCAGCGAGGCCGGGGCGAGCTCGCAGCGCGTCGGGCCGACGCGGTCGCACTCGGTCCAGGCCGCGGTCAGCGCCTCGTAGGCGCCCTTGCCGCTGCCGATGCGGTAGCTGAACGGGTGCGTCACCTTCTTGCCGGGACCACCGGTCGACCAGGCGACCGGGTCGAGGACGCCGTCGACGACGAGCGCCCGGATGTTGTCGGGGAACATCGCGGCGTAGGTGGAGCCGAGGTAGCTGCCGTAGGAGATGCCGTAGTAGGAGATGCGCGGCTCGCGCAGGGCCCGGCGGACCAGCTCCATGTCGCGGGCGACGTCGGCGGTCGAGGCGTGGTCGAGCAGCGCGCTGGACTGCTGGCGGCAGGCGCGCCGGACACTGTCGTCGGAGCGGATCTGCTGCCTGGCCTGGCGCGAGCCGACGGGGAAGCCGAAGAAGCTGCCGGGGACGCGGATCGTGCCGCGGCAGGTCGTCCGCCCGCTGCCGCCGACGCCGCGCGGGTCGATGCCGATGACGTCGAAGCGCGCGTCGACGTCCTTGCCGAGGGTCGCGCCGGCGTCGACGGCGAAGCCCGCCGACGAGCCGCCCGGCCCGCCCGGGTTCACGAAGAGGCTGCCGATCCGGCGTCCGGGCTGGGCGGCGGCCACCTTGACGATGCCGAGCTTGGTGGTGGCGCCCCGCGGGTCGTCGTAGTCGAGCGGCACCCGCGGGGTCGCGCACGTGACGCGCGCCCGCTTCTCCTTCGGGATCTCGCGGGCGAACGGGCACTTCTTCCAGGCCAGGTCCGGCAGCGGGGCCCGGGCGACCTGTGCCTCGTCGGCCGAGACCCGCGCGGCGGGCGCCGAGGAGGACGACGGCGCGCCGGCTCCTGGCGACCGGCCCGGCGGGTCGTCGGCCCTGGACGGGCCGGTGGACAGCAGGCCGGCCACCAGGGCGGCGACGGACAGGACTGCGAGCTTGCGCAAGGGTGCTCCCGAGGTCAGGTGATGTGTGCACCCATCCTGTGCTGCTCGGGCCGCGCGTCAAGGTTGCGGCGCGCGCATTTCCTCAGATCGTGCGGCCGGCGGAGCGCAGGTGCTCGCACGCCTCGACGACCCGGGCGGCCATGCCGGCCTCCCCGGCCTTGCCCCAGGCCCGCGGGTCGTAGGTCTTCTTGTTGCCCACCTCGCCGTCGATCTTCAGGACGCCGTCGTAGTTGCCGAGCATGTGGCCGGCGATCGGCCGGGTGAAGGCGTACTGGGTGTCGGTGTCGACGTTCATCTTGACGACGCCGTAGTCGAGGGCCTCGGCGATCTCCTCGGCCGAGGAGCCCGAGCCGCCGTGGAAGACGAGGTGGAAGGGCTTGGCGCCCTCCTCGAGGCCGAACTCCTGCACGACCGCGGCCTGCGCGTCGCGCAGCACCGACGGGCGCAGCTTGACGTTGCCGGGCTTGTAGACGCCGTGCACGTTGCCGAAGGTCAGCGCCGTCATGTAGTAGCCCTGCTCGCCGTGGCCGAGGGCCCGGGCGGTGGCGATGGCGTCCTCGGGGGTCGAGTAGAGCTTGTCGTTGATCTCGGCCTCGACGCCGTCCTCCTCGCCGCCGACGACCCCGACCTCGATCTCGAGGATGATCTTCGCGGCGATGCACTTCTCGAGCAGCTCGGCGGCGATGGAGAGGTTCTCCTCGAGCGGCACGGCCGAGCCGTCCCACATGTGCGACTGGAACAGCGGCGCCTGGCCGCCCTTGACCCGCTCGACCGACAGGTCGAGCAGCGGGCGGACGAAGCCGTCGAGCTTGTCCTTCGGGCAGTGGTCGGTGTGCAGCGCGATGTTGACGGGGTAGCTCTGGGCGACCTCGGCGGCGTAGGCGGCGAAGGCCAGCGAGCCGGACACCATGTTCTTGACCGTCGGACCGGAGAGGTAGTCGGCGCCGCCGGTGGAGACCTGGATGATCCCGTCGCTGCCGGCCTCGGCGAACCCGGCCAGCGCGGCGTTGAGCGTCTGGGACGACGACACGTTGATGGCCGGGAAGGCGTAGGCACCGGCCTTCGCGGTGTCCAACATCTCGGCGTACTTCTCGGGGGTGGCGATGGGCATGCGTGGGCTCCTCGGAACGACGTCGGTCTCACCACGGACCCTAGTGCTTACCGGCCCGTAGGGTCGGTCCATGCGACGCGCGCGGACACTGCACACGAGTCGCCGCGACGCGACCGTCCGGCTCACCCCCGACGACGCCTGGTCGGTCGTCGCGTCCGGCCGCGCCGGTCGCCAGTGGTACGTCGACGCGGCACCGTTCGTCTTCCGGCGCTGGATCGACCGGCTCGCGCTCGGCCCCGGGCTGCGTCGTCCGCCGCCCGACCGGCCGCTGCTCGCCCCGGGTGACCGGGTCGGGTTCTGGCGGGTGACCGGCGCCGACCACGGGGCCCGCCGGCTCCTGCTCGAGGCCGACGTCCGCGCCCCCGGCACGGTGCGGCTCGAGGCCGCCGTCGGTCCCGACGAGGACGTCGAGGGCGCCAGCACCGTCTCGGTCACGGTCGGCTTCGCCCCGCGCGGCGTCCTCGGCCGGGCCTACCTGCTCGCCGACCTGCCGGCGCGCGAGGCCGTCACCGAGCTCGCGCTGCTCGACCTCCTGACGATCCTGCGCCGCCGTGACAACCCCGAGGGGCCGGGCTCCGTAGACCAGGTATGACCGAGCAGAGCGACCTCGCCGACCACCTCGACTCCTCCTTCGGGGACGGCCCGCCGCTGCCCCCGGCCGACGTCCGCCTCCGCGCCGGGCGGCGCGCGCTGCGCCGGCGCCGCCTCACGACCGCGGCGGGCGCGGTCGCGGTGGTCGCCGTCCTCGGCACGGCCTACACCGTCCTCGACGACGACTCCACCTCCGCCGGGGGCGGGGTCGACGTGGCGGGCACGCCGACGCCCGCCCGCGCGTCGAGCGCCCCGCCGGGCTCCCCGACGGGCTCCCCGACGGGCGCACCGGCGACCTCGCCGCCCACCGCGGCGGCCCGGCCCTCGGCCGGTCTCCACGGCTCCGACGTCTGGCTCGAGGCCGACGGCTCCGTGCTCAAGGCGCGCGGCGTGACCGTGACCGAGCGGATCGCGAACCCGCTGGCGTCGGTGCTGCCGCACCGATCGCTCGGCCTCGCGTACTCCCGCGACGGCGAGGACTACTGGGCGCTGCTCGAGTACGACCCCGTCGGCGGCTCCCTGACCTGGGACCCGGCCGGGAAGTCCTTCGCGACCCTGCAGCAGTGGATCGACGACATGGTCGCGCTCCAGACCGGCGAGCCCGGTCTGCGCCTGGTCCGCTTCGGCGCCGGCGAGACCCTGCTCCCCCGCGCGGGGGTCGAGATCCTGGCGCAGACGGGCGCGGTCGACCTGCCCGACAGCTTCGCCGGCCCCGGCGACCGCACCGCGGTCGCGATGGTGACCTACGAGGGCATGCGCTGGTTCGTGCTCGCCCGCGAGATCGGTGGCTCGGAGCCGGAGTACCTCCCGACCGCCGGCAGCGTCGGCGGAGCGACGATCGACGACTTCCTCGCCTACGCCGCCGACCAGTACGGCAGCGGCGAGGGGCTGCGGTGACCGGGGCCGATCGCGACCGCGAGTTCACCGACTTCGTCGCCGCCCGCCAGCAGCACCTGCGCCGGATCGCCTACGCCGTCTGCGGCGACTGGAACCGGGCCGACGACGTCCTGCAGACCGCCCTCACCAAGCTGTACGTCGCGTGGCCCCGGCTGCACCGCGACGGCCGCGAGGAGGCCTACGTGCGCCAGATCATCGTGCGCGCCGACATCGACGAGCACCGCCGGCCGTGGCGGCGCCGGGAGCAGGCCGGGCTCGCCGGGCACGACCGCGCCGCTCGTGAGCCGCTGCCGGTCGAGGAGCGGTCCGAGCTGTTCGAGGCGCTGCAGGCGCTGCCGCCGATGCAGCGGCGGGCCGTCGTCCTGCGGCACTGGCTCGGGCTGTCGGTCGAGGAGACGGCGGTCGAGCTCGGCGTCGCGACCGGCACCGTCAAGAGCCACACCTCCCGCGGGGTGGCCGCCCTCCAGGCGGCCCTCGCCCCCAACGGGAGCTGACCGGTCAGCCCCGCCAGGTGGTGTCGGGGGCGCCCTCGGACAGGTCGGCGTGCTCGCGGACCCAGGAGTGCATGGCGATCGCCGCGGCGGCCGAGGCGTTGATCGAGCGGGTGGAGCCGAACTGGGCGATCGAGAAGGTGCCGGCGCAGACCTCGCGGGCGGCGTCCGAGAGCCCGGGACCCTCCTGGCCGAAGAGGAAGCAGACCCGGCGCGGCAACCGCATCGTCTCGAGGTGGGCCGAGCCGGGGAGGTTGTCGATGCCCCAGACCGGGACGGCGCCGTCCGGCTGGTCGGCGAGGTAGCCGGCGAGGTCGTCGGCGCTCGGGTGGTGCCGCACGTGCTGGTAGCGGTCGGTGACCATCGCGCCGCGGCGGTTCCAGCGGCGGTTGCCGACGATGTGCACCTCCGCGGCGAGGAACGCGTTCGCGGAGCGGACGATCGTGCCGATGTTGAAGTCGTGCTGCCAGTTCTCGATCGCCACGTGGAACCCGTGGCGGCGGACGTCGAGGTCGGCGCGGATCGCCTCGACGCTCCAGTAGCGGTAGCGGTCGACGACGTTGCGCCGGTCACCGGCGCTCAGCAGGTCGGGGTCGTAGACCTCGCTCCCCGCCCCGTCGGGCCACGGACCCGGCCACGGGCCGACGCCGACCTCGACCGGTCCGTGCGGCATCGGGTCGTACGGCGCCCGCTGGTCGCCCCCCGGACTCGGGGGGATCTCAGGGTCGGCCGGATGCACAGGGGCGACGTTACGACAGGTAGGTTTTGGGGGTGAGCTTGCTGGCCGCCGTCCCCGATCTCGTCCCGTTGCTGCTGGGGATCAAGTGGATGGAGCCCGAGTGGCTCCTCGACAACTTCGGCGGCACGCTCATCTGGATCAGCCTCGCCATCGTCTTCGTGGAGTGCGGGTTGTTCTTCCCGTTCCTGCCCGGCGACACCCTGCTCTTCGCGCTCGGCCTGTTCATCGCCGGCGAGCAGATCCACATCTTCGGGATGGGCGAACCGCTCGTCGAGCTCGCGGTCGCGCTCGTGCTGCTGACCATCGCCGGCTTCCTCGGCAACGTCGTGGGCTACGAGATCGGGCGCAAGCTCGGGCCACCCCTGTACGAGCGCGACGGACGGATCCTCAAGCGCAAGTACTTCGACAACACCACCGCGTTCTTCGACAAGCACGGCAACAAGGCCCTGGTCATCGGCCGCTTCGTGCCCTTCGTCCGCACCTACATCACCGTGGTCGCCGGGGTCACGCAGATGGAGCGGCGCCGCTTCTTCACCTGGAGCGCCATCGGGGCGGTGCTCTGGGTCTGCTCGATCACCATGCTCGGCTACTTCCTCGGGGCGACGTTCCCCTCGATCGGCGACAACATCGACTACGCGATGATCGCGATCCTCGTCTTCACCGTGGCGCCCCTGGTCTACGAGGGCGTCAAGCACCGGCGCGAGCTGCGCCGCGGCGACGACCCCGACGCCGAGGCGCGCACGGCCGAGGCCGAGGCCTAGGCCCGGTAGCCGGCCCGGACGGCGTCCAGGTCGGCCTTGGTGAGGATCGAGCGGACCTCGAGGCCGACGTCGGCGAGCGGGTTCTCACCCGCCGGCGAGCGGTCGATCGCACAGACGACGACCTCGACGATGGCGCCGCCCTCGCGCAGCGCCCGGGTGGCGTCGCGGACGGCGCCGCCGGTGGTGATCACGTCCTCGACGAGCGTGACCCGCCGGCCGGCGTACGGCGGCCCCTCGGCGAGCTTGCAGGTGCCGTAGGTCTTCGCCTCCTTGCGCACGAAGAGCGCCGGCGTGCCGGTGATCGAGCTGACCACCGTGGCGATCGGGATGCCGCCCATCTCGAGGCCGCCGAGCAGCTCGGTGTCCTGCGGGATCACCTGGATCATCTCGCGCGCGACCCGGCCGAGCAGGAGGGGATCGGCCTCGAAGAGGTACTTGTCGAAGTACTCGTGCGAGACCTGGCCGGAGCGGAGGGTGAACTCCCCGGTCAGGCGGCAGCAGGCGTCGATGTCGGCAGCGAGGGAGTCGTCCGTGGTCGTCACCGGGCCAGTGTCCCAGGACTAGTGTCGAGCAGGTGACCGCGTCCCGCCTGCACGGCATCCTACCGACGATCTTCGCCGAGATGTCGGCCCTGGCCGTCCGCACCGGCTCGGTCAACCTCGGCCAGGGGTTCCCCGACGAGGACGGACCGCGCGAGGTCGTCGACGCCGCGGTGGCGGCGATGCGCGGCGGTGCCAACCAGTACGCCCCCGGCACCGGCGTCCCCGTGCTCCGGCAGGCCGTGGCCGAGCACCAGCGCCGCCACTACGGCCTCGACCTCGACCCCGACACCGAGGTCGCGATCACCACCGGCTGCACCGAGGGCATCGCCGCGGCGCTGCTCGGGCTGGTCGAGCCCGGCGACGAGGTCGTCGTCCTCGAGCCCTACTACGACTCCTACCTCGCGATGCTGCAGGTCGCCGGCGGGGTACGCCGTCCGGTCACGCTGCGCTCCCCCGACTTCCGGGTCGACCTCGACGAGCTGCGGGCCGCGGTGACGCCACGGACCCGGTTCGTGCTGCTCAACAGCCCGCACAACCCGACCGGCACCGTCCTGACCGCCGACGAGCTGGCCGCGGTGGCCGCGCTGGCCGTCGAGCACGACCTCACCGTGATCACCGACGAGGTCTACGAGCACCTCGTCTTCGACGGGGCGGTGCACACCCCGATCGCGACCCTGCCCGGGATGGCCGGGCGCACGCTGACGCTGTCGAGCGTCGGGAAGTCCTACTCCCTGACCGGCTGGAAGGTCGGCTGGGCGAGCGGACCCGCCCACCTGGTGGGCGCCCTGGTCGCGGCCAAGCAGTGGCTCACCTTCACCTCCGGCGCGCCGTTGCAGCCGGCCGTCGCGCACGCCCTCACCGAGCACCCGGGGTTCCCCGCGGCGCTCGCCGTCGAGCTGCAGGGCAAGCGCGACCAGCTCGTCGCGGGCCTGCGGGCGGCGGGCCTGCCGACGACCACGCCGCAGGGCACCTACTTCGCGACCTCCGACGTCCGCGACCTCGGCTGGGACGACGGCCTGACGTTCTGCCTGGCGCTGCCCGAGCGGGCCGGCGTGGTCGCCGTCCCGGAGCAGGTCTTCCACGACGACCCGCGCGGCGCCGGGCGGCACCTGGTGCGGTGGGCCTTCTGCAAGCGCACCGAGGTGATCGCCGAGGCGACGTCGCGGCTGGCCGCGGCCCGGCTCAGCGCCGGGTGAACCAGGCCGCCGACTCGCGCCGCAGCAGCAGCACGGCGACGGCGACGCAGGCAGCGGTGACGAGCAGCGGCGCGACGACCAGGACCCCCAGCAGGCTGGCCAGGGCGGCCCCGATGGCGGAGACGACCAGGGTGATGCGGGCGCCGTTGCTGCCGCGCAGGGTGAGGACCGCGAGCACGATCGCGACGACGGCCCAGATCGCGAAGACCACGAGCATCCCGATGGCGACGTCGGCGAGCAGGCTCGGGTCGAGGTCCTCGTAGGCGGCGTTGGAGCCGATCTCGGCGGCGACCTCGTCCTCGAACGCCGTCCGGTCACCGGCCACGAACAGCACGCCGAGCGCGACGAAGACCGCCACGAGGCTCGAGGTCACGATCGTCGCGACGGCCGCGGCCACCACCTGGGGCGGGCGGGACGTCGGCGCCGGGGCCTGCCGGTGGCCGCCGTACACGGGTGCGGGCTGGTGAGCGGGCTGGGCGGGCTGGTGGGGCTGCTCGTGGTGGGGGGCGTGGGGCGCCTGGTCGACCGCCGCCGGTGCGGGCGTCGTCCGCTCGGCCGGCGGGACGTAGGACGTCGAGGTGTGGGTCGAGGGTCCGAACGGGTCGGGCTTGGACGGGTCGCGGCGCGCGACCTGCTCCGACGGTGCCGCGACGCCGGCGAACCAGTCGCGCGCCGGCTGCAGCCACAGCATCACGATCGCCGCGACGACGACGGCCGCGAGGAAGCCGGACGTCGACAGGCCGGCGACCAGCAGGACCGGCGCCAGGATGCTCAGCGCCAGCCGCGCGCTGCGCGCCCGCATGAGGACCTGCCAGCCCAGGATCGTGGACGCCGCGGCCGCGCCGCCGGCCACCAGGCACAGGACCCGCAGGATCGACTGGACGTCGTCGACGCTCAGCCCGAGCCCGGACGCCGGCGGCTCGGCGATCAGGCGCGCCGCCGACTCCTGCGCCTCGATCGAGCCCAGCGAGGCCATCTGGTCGAAGGTCAGCAGCAGCACGAACAGCGAGCCGCCCATGATGACGCCGCCGAGCAGGGACACCTGCCGCGGTCGGGGGATCGTCTTCTCGGCCACGGCCCCAGTCTCCCAGAGGGGACCTGAGTACGCCGCCCCGCACCTCGCCCGACGGCGCGAGACGGCGTGCGACGGCGTCAGACGCTCAGCACCAGGCCCCCGTCGCCGGCGTCGATGCGCACGGTCGACCCGTCGACGACCTGGCCGCCGATCAGCATCTTCGCGAGGTTGTCGCCGATCGCCGACTGCACGAGGCGGCGCAGCGGCCGGGCGCCGTACGCCGGGTCGAAGCCGGTCTCGGCGAGCCAGGCCTTGGCGGCGTCGGTGACCTCGATCGTGATCCGCCGGACCGCGAGCCGCTTCTCGAGCAGCCCGAGCTGGAGGTCGACGATGTGGGTCAGCGCCTCCTTCGAGAGCGCCTCGAACAGGACGATCTCGTCGAGCCGGTTGAGGAACTCCGGCTTGAACGACGACCGCACGACCGCCATCACCGCGTCCCGCTTCTTCTCCGGCTTGAGCGTCGGGTCGACGAGGTACTGCGAGCCCAGGTTGCTGGTGAGGATCATGATCGTGTTGCGGAAGTCGACCGTGCGGCCCTGGCCGTCGGTGAGCCGACCGTCGTCGAGCACCTGCAGCAGGATGTCGAAGACCTCCGGGTGCGCCTTCTCGACCTCGTCGAGGAGCACGACGCTGTAGGGCCGGCGGCGCACCGCCTCGGTGAGCTGGCCGCCCTCGTCGTACCCGACGTAGCCGGGAGGGGCGCCGACCAGGCGCGCGACCGAGTGCTTCTCGGAGTACTCGCTCATGTCGATGCGCACGATCGCGCGCTCGTCGTCGAAGAGGAAGTCGGCCAGCGACTTCGCGAGCTCGGTCTTGCCGGTGCCGGTGGGGCCGAGGAAGAGGAACGAGCCGACCGGACGGTGGGGGTCGGCGATGCCGGCCCGGGAGCGGCGGACGGCGTCGCTGACCGCGACGACGGCGGCGCGCTGGCCGATCAGCCGCTCGCCGATGACGTCCTCCATCTTCAGCAGCTTGGCGGTCTCGCCCTCGAGCATCCGCCCGGTCGGGATGCCGGTCCAGGCCTCGACGACGTCGGCGATCTGCTCGGGGCCGACGGACTCGCCGACCATCGGCTCGGCGGTCGAGCGCTCCGCGGACTCGGCGGCCTCGATCTGCTTCTCCAGCTGCGGGATCTGCCCGTAGAGGATCTCGGAGGCCTTCTCGTACTCCCCGTCGCGCTGGTGCTTGTCGGCCTCGACGCGCAGGTGGTCGAGCTGCTTGCGGAGCTCGCCGGCGCCCTCGAGCGACGCCTTCTCCTGCTCCCAGCGGGCCTCGAGGCCGCGCAGCTCCTCCTGCTTGTCGGCCAGGTCGGCGCGCAGGACGCCGAGCCGGTCGCGGGAGCCGGCGTCGTCCTCCTTGGCGAGCGCGAACTCCTCCATGCGGAGCCGGTCGACCTGGCGGCGCAGCTGGTCGATCTCCTCCGGGGAGCTCTCGATCTCCATCCGCAGCCGGCTGGAGGCCTCGTCGATCAGGTCGATCGCCTTGTCGGGGAGCTGGCGGCCGGTGATGTAGCGGTCGGACAGGGTGGCGGCCGCGACCAGCGCGGCGTCGGTGATCCGGACGCCGTGGTGGGCCTGGTACTTCTCCTGGATGCCGCGCAGGATCTGGATGGTGTCCTCGACCGAGGGCTCGCCGACGAAGACCTGCTGGAAGCGGCGCTCGAGCGCGGGGTCCTTCTCGATCCGCTCGCGGTACTCGTCGAGCGTGGTCGCGCCGATCATGCTCAGCTCGCCGCGGGCCAGCATGGGCTTGAGCATGTTGCCGGCGTCCATCGCGGAGTCGCCGCCGGCGCCCGCGCCGACGACGGTGTGCAGCTCGTCGATGAACGTGATGACCTGGCCGCCGGCGTCCTTGATCTCCTCCAGGACGGCCTTGAGCCGCTCCTCGAACTCGCCGCGGTACTTCGCCCCGGCCACCATCGCGGCCAGGTCGAGGCTGAGCACCCGCCGGCCCTTGAGCGAGTCGGGGACGTCGCCGTCGACGACGCGCTGGGCGAGTCCCTCGACGACGGCGGTCTTGCCGACGCCAGGCTCGCCGATGAGGACGGGGTTGTTCTTGGTGCGCCGCGACAGCACCTGCACGACGCGCCGGATCTCGGCGTCGCGTCCGATGACGGGGTCGAGCGCACCCTCCTCGGCGAGCTGGGTGAGGTCGACGGAGTACTTCTCGAGCGCCTCCCAGGTCGACTCGGCGTCCTGGCTGGTCACCCGGCGGTTGCCGCGGACGGCGGTGAGGCCCTCGCGCAGGCCCTTCTCGCTGAGCCCAGCGTCCTTGAGCACCCGCTGGGCGTCGGAGTCGGTGCCGGCCAGCGCGATGAGCAGGTGCTCGGTGGCGACGAAGTCGTCCTTCATCGACGAGGCCAGGTCGAGCGCGCCGGCGAGCACGCGGGTCAGCGCCGGCGACGTGGTCGGGCGCTGCACGGTCGCGCCGGTCGCGCGCGGCAGCGCGGCGAAGGCCGACTCGGCGCTGCGGGTCAGGGTCGCGAGGTCGACGCCGGCCTTGGTGACCAGCGTGCCCGCCGTCCCCTCGCTGTCGCGCAGCAGCGCGACGAGGAGGTGCAGCGGCTCGACCTTGCTGTGGCCGGACGTCGTCGCCGCGAGCTGGGCGGCCTCGATGGCCTCCCGGCTGCGGGTGGTGAACTTCTCGGCGGAGAACTGACTCATGGGGGCAATGCTCCTGCGGTACGGGTCCGAGCGGGTCGGAACGGGTGGATCGGCGGCCCGACGGAGTCGGACACCGGGTTCAACGTAGCAAGAGTTGAGTCTGTTCCACTCAACTTTGACCATCTGTCACGGTGTCTACGAGTCGGACGGTCGGCCCGACTACCCTCAGGCGCATGATCGTCGACTGGAGCGCGTACCGCGCCGTCCTGTTCGACCTCGACGGCGTCATCACGCCGACCGCCGAGGTCCACATGCGCGCCTGGGCGCAGATGTTCAACGACTTCCTGAGCGCGCGGGGGGTCGAGGATCCCTACACCGACGCCGACTACTTCGAGCACGTCGACGGCAAGCCGCGCTACGACGGCGTCCGCGACCTCCTCGCCTCCCGCGGCATCACGCTGCCCGACGGCACCCCCGAGGACCCCGCCGACCAGGCGGCCGGCGCCGAGACCGTCTGCGGGCTCGGCAACCGCAAGAACGACGCCTTCGGCCAGGTGCTGCGCGAGGAGGGCGTCGCGGCGTACCCGGGGTCGCTGCGGCTGCTCGACGAGCTGCGCGAGCGCGGCACCGCGCTGGCGATCGTGTCGTCGTCGAAGAACGCGCCCGACGTGCTGGCCGCGGCGGGCGTGACGGACTACTTCACCGTCGTGGTGCACGGCGGCGTCGCCGCCGAGCGCGGCCTCAAGGGCAAGCCGGCTCCCGACACCTACCAGGAGGCGGCCCGCGAGCTGGGCGTGCCCGACGAGACCGCCGTCGTCGTCGAGGACGCCACCAGCGGCGTCGCGGCCGGCGCCGCCGGCGACTTCGGCCTCGTGGTCGGGGTCGACCGCGGCGTCGGGCACGACGCGCTGACCCGGGCCGGCGCCGACGTCGTCGTCGACGACCTCGACGAGCTCACCGCCGCGGCCGCTGCGCCCGGGGACCCCGCATGAGCACCGTCGACCCGAGCCTGCACGAGCGGCACGGCGCCAGCCACAAGGCCCCGCCGGCCGTCGACCCGCTCGACCGCACCCGCTTCCCGGTCGAGGAGTGGCGCCTGGTCGAGACCCGCTTCGACTCCAGCGACCTCGGCACCACGGAGTCGGTGTTCAGCGTCGGCAACGGCTTCCTCGGCCTGCGCGGCAACTACGAGGAGAGCCGCGACTTCGCGGCCAACGGCACCTTCATCAACGGCTTCCACGAGACCTGGCCGATCCAGCACGCCGAGGAGGCGTTCGGGTTCGCGAAGGTCGGCCAGACGATCGTCAACGCCCCCGACGCGAAGGTGATCCGGCTCTACGTCGACGACGAGCCGCTCGAGCTGTCGACCGCCGACCTCGTCGAGTACGAGCGCGCCCTCGACTTCCGCACCGGCGTCCTGTCGCGGCACGTCGTGTGGCGCACGCCGTCCGGGCGACGGGTGCAGGTCGACAGCACCCGGATGGTCTCCTTCACCCAGCGCCACCTCGCGGTGATGACCTTCGAGGTCACCCTGCTCGACGACGGCGCCCCGATCACGATCAGCTCGCAGCTGCTCAACCGCCAGGACGCCGACCGCGGTGCGTCGGTCGAGATGGCCAAGGCCGCCGCCGACTTCGACCCGCGCAAGGCCAGCCACTTCGCCAACCGGGTGCTGGTGCCGGAGAACGACCACGGCGTCCTGCCCGACGGGCGGCTCGCGCTGCGCTACAAGACGGCCGAGAGCGGCATGACGATCGCGATCGCGGTCGACCACGAGCTCGAGACCGACAGCCCGAGCACCACCGCCTACGAGCGCGGCGACGACATGATGAAGGCGATCTTCCACGTCAGCGCCGAGCGGGGCGTCCCGATCCGCCTCACCAAGACCGTCGGCTACCACGCCGCGCGCGTGGTGCCCACGGGCGAGCTGCTCGACCGCTGCCTGCGCACCCTCGACCGGGTGCGCGAGGAGGGCCTCGAGAAGCAGGCGCACGACCAGCAGGCATGGCTCGACGAGTTCTGGGAGCGCTCCGACGTCGAGATCGGCGGTCAGCCGGCGCTGCAGCAGGCCGCCCGGTGGAACCTCTTCTCGCTGGCGCAGGCCTCGGCGCGCGCCGACGGCGCCGGCATCCCCGCCAAGGGGGTGACCGGGTCCGGGTACGGCGGTCACTACTTCTGGGACACCGAGATCTACGTGATGCCGTTCCTCACCTACACCACCCCGGGGGCGGCGCGGAACGCGCTGCGCTTCCGCCACTCGCTGCTCGACTCCGCGCGCCACCGCGCCCGCCAGCTCGCGCAGAAGGGCGCCCTGTTCCCCTGGCGCACGATCAACGGCGAGGAGGCCTCGGCCTACTACGCCGCCGGCACCGCGCAGTACCACATCGACGCCGACATCGCCTACGCCCTGAGCCAGTACGTCAGCGCCACCGGCGACTACGAGTTCCTCGACCGCCAGGCGGTCGACATCCTCGTCGAGACCGCCCGGCTGTGGGCCGACCTCGGCTTCTGGCGCGACGAGGACGGCGGCGCGTTCCACATCCACGGGGTCACCGGCCCCGACGAGTACACGACGGTCGTCAACGACAACCTGTACACGAACGTGATGGCGCGCTTCAACCTGCGCAGGGCCGCCGAGGCGGTGCGGTTCATCCAGGAGAAGCGACCGGAGAACTTCCGCGAGATGGCCGCCCGCGTCAGCCTGCGAGACGGCGAGGTCGAGCAGTGGGAGCGCGCCGCGAACGCCATGAACATCCCCTTCGACGAGCACCTCGGCATCCACCCGCAGGACCTGCACTTCCTCGAGCGGGAGATGTGGGACCTCGACCACACGCCGCAGGACAAGCGGCCGCTGCTGCTCAACTACCACCCGCTGGTGATCTACCGCTTCCAGGTGCTCAAGCAGGCCGACGTCGTCCTCGCGCTGTTCCTGCAGGGTGAGCACTTCACGCTGGAGCAGAAGAAGGCGGACTTCGACTACTACGACCCGATCACCACGGGCGACTCCACGCTCTCGGCCGTCGTGCAGTCGATCATCGCGGCCGAGGTCGGCTACCACGAGCTGGCGCTGCGCTACTTCCACGCGGCCCTGTTCGTCGACCTCGCCGACCGGCACGGCAACACCTCCGACGGCGTCCACGTCGCCTCGACCGGTGGCGTCTGGAGCGCCCTGGCCTCCGGCTTCGGGGGCTTCCGCGACCTCGGCGGCGGCCGCTGGTGCCTCGACCCGCGGCTCCCCGACGGCTGGGACTCGCTCACCTACCGGATCACCCTGCGCGGCACCCGCGTGCGGGTCCGCGTCGAGCCCGACGCCCTGCACCTCGAGATCGAGGAGGTCGGCCCCGACGGGGGCGAGCTCGCCTTCGGCGTCAAGAACGACACGCTGACCGTCGCCCCGGGAGCGCCCGCGAGCGTCGCCCTCGACGGCCGCGGCCCGCGCCTGGAGGGTTCGCCGCCCAACCCCGCCGGCACCCGCCGCTCCGACGGCACCGTGATCACCGCGACGGTCCCCTCGGGCGAGTGAGGGCGGGCCGGCGGGTCAGGGGACGACGACCACCGGCACCGGGGAGGCCCGGATGATCTTGGTGGCGGTCGAGCCGAGGAAGAGCCGCTTCATCAGGCTGGCGGCCGACGAGCCGACGACCAGGACGTCGCTGCGCTCCCACGGCACGCCCTCGAGGGCCTCGGCCCAGCTGCGCCCGGTGGCGACGGCCGTCTCGACGTCGTCGGGCACGTCCGGGCCGTCGCCCAGCGCCGCGACGGCCGCCGCCTGGAGGGCGGCGGTGTGCTCGACGTAGGACGCCAGGATCTCGTCCTCGCCGTGCACCTCGGGCGGGTACATCGTCTTGCCGCGGACGCCGAAGGTGACGACCCGCAGCGCCGCGCCCACCTCGTGGCAGATCGCCGCCGTGCGGGCCAGGACGTCGGACGAGGCGTCGTCGCCGCGGAACGCGCACGTCGCGCGGCCGAGCGTCGCGTCGGGCGCGGCGCGGAACCCGCGTGGCGCGACCGCGACCGGGACGTGCGAGGAGTGCAGCAGCCGGTCGGCAGTCGAGCTCACCACGACCGTCCCCCACGCGCCGTCGGTGCCGGAGCCGACGACGATCATCTCGGCACCGACCCGCGTCGCCTCCTCGATGAGCGTGGCCGCCTCCGACTTGCCCGGGACGGCGGCCACGGACGCCGTCACGTCGGGGCAGATCTCCGCGAGCAGCTCGGTGGTCGCGGCCACCGACCGCTCGCCCTGGTCACGCGCCCAGGTCTCGAACTCGCGGTCGGAGCCGCGGGCGACCGGGGTCGGCCACGGGGCCGGGACGACGACGACGACGCGCAGGTCCCGACCGGCCGAGCGGGCCAGCGTCGCGGCGAGGTGCAGCGGGGCCGCGTCACCCTTGGCGGCGGCGTACCCGACCACGAGCGTCATCAGTGGCCTCCGCCCGGCGCCCCGGGCTGCGTCGTGTCGGCGACGACCCCGCGGTTCAGCGCGGCGTTGTTGCGACCCCACAGCAGGTAGAACGCCAGCACGACCGCCAGCCAGACCGCGAAGATGACCCACGTGACGGCCGCGAGCCCGGACAGGATGTAGACGCACGCGGCGATCGTCAGGATCGGGGTGACCGGGTAGCCGGGCACCCGGAACGGCCGCTCGAGGTCGGGCTGCGAGCGGCGCAGCACCAGCACGGCGGTGGCGACGACGATGAACGCGATGAGGGTGCCGATCGAGACGGTGTCCCACAGGTAGTCCGACGGCACGAAGCCGGCGATGAGCGCGACCACGACGGAGACGACGACGGTGTTGAACGTCGGGGTGAGCGAGACCGGGTTCACCGAGGCGAACCGCTTCGGCAGCATCCCGTCGCGGCCCATCGCGAAGAGGATGCGGGTCTGGCCGTAGAGCGTGACGAGGGTGACCGAGAAGATCGAGATGACCGCGCCGGCAGCGAGGATCGTGCCGGGCACGCTCGAGCCGGTGATGTTCGACAGGATCACCGACAACCCGGCGCTCTGCTGGTCGGGATCCTCGAACTCCTCGCTCGGCTGGGCGCCGACGCCGGCCAGCGCGACGAGCACGTAGATCGCGACGACGATCACCAGCGCGCCCATGATGGCCCGGGGCAGCGCGCGCTGGGGGTCGCGCACCTCCTCCCCCGCGGTCGAGACGGCGTCGAGCCCGATGAAGGAGAAGAAGATCGTGCCGGCGGCGGCGCTGATGCCGGCCGCGCCGGCGTCCCAGAAGCCGCTGAAGTGGTCGGTCTCGAACGCCGTGAGGCCGATGACCACGAAGAGCAGCAGCACCCCGAGCTTGATCAGCACCATGATCGTGTTGACCTTCGCCGACTCGCTCGCGCCGCGCAGCAGCAGGAACATGCACATGACCACCAGGACGACGGCCGGCAGGTTGACCAGCCCGGTGACGTTGTCCTCGTAGGGCACCGGTGAGTACGACAGCGCGTCGGGCAGGTGGAACCCGAACAGGCTCTGCAGCAGCTCGTTGAAGTAGCCGCTCCACCCGACCGCGACGGCGGCCGAGCTGACGCCGTACTCGAGGAGCACGCACGCGGCGACGACCATCGCGACGAGCTCGCCCATCGAGTGGTAGGCGTAGGAGTACGTCGAGCCGCTGACCGGGATCGCACTGGCGACCTCGGCGTAGCAGATCGCCGACAGCCCGGCGGCGAGCCCCGCGACGAGGAAGGCGACGATGACGGCCGGCCCGGCGTCGGGGACCGCCTCCTGCAGCACGAAGAAGATGCCGGTGCCGACGGTCGCGCCGACACCGAAGAGCATGAGCTGGAAGGTCCCGAAGCTCCGCTGCAGCTCGGGCCCGTCGTGCGGCCCGCGCGGCGCCGCGATCGGCTTGCGCCGCCTCAGCTGGTCACCGATCGACGGCCGCCCGTTCGCCAGGTCTGTCATGTCGCCCTCCCGCCACCCGGGTCGTGCGCCCGAGTCGGAGCGAACCTAGACCCGCGGGAGCGTCCCTGGATACGCCGTCCGCGAGATTTCATGGCGCCGAAACACCGGCTCGCCTCCGTGCTGCGTCCGTGCTGCGTCCGTGCTGCGTCAGCGCGGCTCGACGGCGTCGCCGTCGCCGGGGGTGCCGTGCTCGGGGAACGACGCGTCGGCGGCGTCCTCCTCGACCAGGCAGGTGCGGCAGAAGTCCTCGCCGAACGGCGTCAGGTGGATGCTGCGCCGCACGACCTTGGCGAACTTCACCGAGTGCACCGCCGCGAGGACGTCGGGCTGGGCCTCGACGACCTGGTACTCCAGCGGGTCGCGCAGCGACTCCCGGGAGAACCAGACCAGGCCGAGCCGGAACAGGTTGTTGAGGTACGACGGCACCTGCTCGACGTGGCGGAGGCCGGCTCGGGCGCCGATCATGGTCAGCCCGGGCGCGACGAGGTGCGAGGACACCAGGCCGATCGGCCCGCCGGTGCGGACGTCGACGCTGGGCTGCGGGCCGTCGTTGAGCAGCAGCAGGAGGATCCGGCCCTCGTCGGGCGCGAGCTCGGTCAGGATCCGGGCGAACGCCGGGTGACCCTCGTCGGTGCTCCAGACGTCGCGCGAGCGCATCAGCAGGTCCTGGCCGAGCTCGCGCAGCGTCGGCTCGTGCTTCGTCGGGGCGGCCGGCGGCACGACCCGGCCGTCGACGACCACCGGGTCCTGACCGGCGGCCGACGGGTGCTCGCCCACCAGCCCGCCGAGCGTCGCGCCGGCGACGACGAGGGCCTTGCCGACCGGGGTGCCGGAGGACACCGAGCGGGCCAGCTCGCCGACCACGGCGATCGCCTGGCCGGCGTCCTCGGCGAGGGCGGCGGCCTCGTCCTGGTCGGTGACGGCACGCCCGACCCGGCGCCACGCGGCCGCCGAGGTGCGCAGCGACCAGCCGGTCGTGTGCCAGGCGGCGGACGCCGCCACCCGGGCCAGCCCGGGCAGCGCCTCGGCGGCGGGCAGCAGGTCGCGCGGGTCGGGGCGGCCGGGGGGCTCGGTGCTCATCAGGCCCCCTGGACGCCGAAGATCGCAAGGTGCAGGAGGCCGCCGGCGGCTCCCATGATCGCTCCGTGGGCGTACAGCATCCACTCATCCTCCCTGATGGCCGAGCGCATCATCTCCACGAAGTCGCGCGGGGGCAGCTCCCTGGTCCGTCGTTCGACGAGGTCGCGGATCCGCTCGGCCTGGCGGGCGCTGAACTCGGGGTCCTTGAACGGCGTCAACGTGCGATCGACCGCCTCCCGGGCCACCGACTCCCGGATCGTGTCGAACCGGGCGCCGCCGATCGCCACGCGCAGCGCACCGCGGGCCGGTCCGGCGGCCTGGTCGATCGCCGGGCGCAGCGCGGTGACGAGCATCTGCCGCGTCCGGTCGCCGCGCGGCCCGTCGAGCAGGAAGTCGCCGATCCGCTCGAGGGTGATGACGTCGTCGGCGATGATCTGGGCGTAGACGCCGGCAGCCTCGTCCTGGCGGCGCAGGAAGAGCCCGTGCACCTTGACGCCGAGGACCCGCCGCGGCTCGGCGGGCTCGAAGATCAGCCACATGCCCAGGGCGTTGGTGGCCCAGCCGACGACGACGCCGAGCACCGGGAGCAGCCACGCCTGGTGGGCGATGCTGTCGACGACGGCCACCGGGACGCCGAGCAGGAACCCGAACACGAAGCCGAACCGGACCATCATGTCCAGCTCCTTCTGGCCGAAGTCGCGGAAGATCCGCACGACCAGGTCGGGGTTGTCGGCGAAGTGGTCGATCACCATGATCTTCGGGTCGAGCAGCTGGTCGATGTGGATGCCGATCTCGTCGGTCACCCGGCCGACGACGCTCGGCAGCTGCGCCTGGACACGGTGGTAGACGGCGTCCTTGAACGGCTGCGGCAGGTCGCGCCACAGACGCGGGTGCTCGGTGCGCATCACCTGGTCGACGAGCCCCGGGACCTCGGGACCGAAGACCGTCACGATGTGCTCGGCGATCCGGTCGGGCTCGAGCTGCTGGTAGAACTCCGCCGGCGTCCCGAGCTTCGCGATCGCCTTGTCGACGGCGATGCTGCCCATCTTCGCGGCCCGCGCCGGCACGATGCCCTGCCACCCGATCCCGCCCTGCAGCAGTCCGGGGACCTCCTGCACCTTGCGCGGCAGGACCGTCGCGAGCTCCCTCATCCCGGGCACCCGCACCCCGCGGAAGCGCAGGGGCGCGAACAGCATCACCAGGCCCGACCAGTTGATCAGCCAGCCGACGACGCCGGTGAAGAGCGGGATGCTGAGGAACGCGGCCCAGTGCAGGTCGCTCGCCCAGTCGCGCACCCAGTCCACGCACGGCCCCTTCGCCTCGGGCGGCCCCATCACCACCCGGTCTGCGCAGGGTAGTGCAGCCCACCCCACCACGTGCGACACCGTGACGCAGGCAACGGGCGGGCGTCGTCCGGGGACGCCGTGCGCGGGCGGCGCCGCCCGGACGCCGGGGAGGGCCGGTCAGATCGCGAGGACGCCCATCGTGACGACGACGGCGAGGGCGAACGCGCCGAGGGCGATCTGGGCGGCGTAGAGCCAGGTGGCGACGCCACCGCGGCGTTGCGGGAGGTCGGCGCGGCGTTCGCGGCGCATGGTCCAGAGCAGGGCGGCGCCGATCCCGAGCATCGGGGCCATCGTCGTCCAGTAGCGCGGGCCGCCGATGTGCACGAACGGCTGCGCCATCAGCCCGATGATGCCGACCTTGAGCAGCACCAGGGTGAGCTGGCTGTCGAAGGTGCGGCGGGTGACGGCGGCGAGCAGCGCCAGCATCACCAGGCAGGCCGGGTAGAAGGTGCCGAGGGTGAGCACCTCGGCGAGCGGCACGATGTCGTACGGCGCACCCTCCCAGCGCAGCAGCGTCGCGAACCGCGCGGGCTGGCCGAAGTAGCGGCCCGCGTTGATGCCGACGTCGCGGGCGTAGGACTCGGCGGTCACGTGGCGCCGGGCGTGGGCCGACATCTCGTCGGCGATCACGGTCTCGCTGACGCCCGCGGCCCGGCCCTGCTCGCGGGAGTAGCGCAGCGGCGAGAACCAGATGCTGCTGCCCGGGTCGCACTCGCCGAAGCAGATCGTGTCGCGGTCGCCGAAGGCGTTGGCGCGCACCGTCGGCACCGACACGGTGGTGAGCACCCGGCCGTCGAGGGACGTCGAGGCGGCCAGGCTCCACGGCGCCAGGATCGCGAGGAACACCAGGCCGGCGGCGACGTACGTCGTCACGACCCGGCCGCGGTCGGAGCGGCGCGCGAGCACCAGCGAGGTGACGAAGGTGATGCCGAGCATCCCGACGACCAGCAGGCTGACGCTGGAGCGGAAGTACACCGCGACGATCGCGAAGAGCCCGAGCTTCACGCCGTCGCGCCACGAGATCCTGCCGTGGTCGCGGGCCGCGCGCAGCATGTCGATGGCCTGGCACAGCATCAGGACGACGAGCAGCCCGGCCGACGTGTCACCCCAGGCGGCGGCGCCGAACACCGAGTACGTCGGCACCAGGCCCGGGAAGACCAGCATCGCCCCGGCCGGCACGGTGCCGAGGGTGCGGCGCACCTTGAGCGCGGTGACGAGCAGCAGCAGCGCCGAGAAGAGCGCCAGGTAGGCGCGCACGACGGCGAGCGGTGCCGCCGGCGCCAGCAGGTACAGCGGCGTCAGCACGACCGACATGCCCGGCATGAACCAGCCGCTGCCGACGACGTGCCGCTCGAGCTCGGCGGTGTCCGGGCCGTCGAGGGAGACCAGGTCGCGCAGCAGGTTCGACAGCGCCCGGCCGGAGTCGAGGTAGAACGCCTCGTCGCCGACGAGCGGTCCGCCCGCGATGCCGACGTAGGTGACCAGGCGCATCACCAGGGTCGCGACGAACAGCCAGACGAGGATCCGCGCGGGTCGGCCGAGGCCGGCCCACCGCGCCCGGAGTCGCTCGCGCACGCCGTCGCGCTCGACCCCCGGGCCGGCCACGGTGGTCACGAGCGGTCCGCGAGGTCGGGGGTGAACCGCTTGGTGGAGTTCAGGTCGAAGCAGTCGGGGTCGTCGGACTGGCGGGTGACCACCGGCAGGTCGAGCACCATCTCGCCGCGGACGACGGCGTCGTCCGGGACGCCCTCGAAGTCGCGCGCCTCGATCCGGACGTCGCGCACCCCGGCCTCGCCGAACTGCGCCTCGAGCCGGGCCTTCGCCTCGCCGGCGTCGATCCGGTCGAGCTGCAGCACCGTGCGCCGGCGCAGCCCGTCGGCGGCGAGGGTGTCGCCGTCCCGGCGCAGCACGTAGGCGAAGTCGGGGACGACGCCGCCGGGCAGTGGGAAGCAGCCGGTGGTGAGGCCGTCGGGCGGCAGCACCGGTCGGTAGCTGCCGTTCACGTCGGCCCGGCCGAGGACCGGACTGACCAGCACGAGCACCGACCCGACGACCAGCGCCGCCGCGGAGAGCCGGGCGCGCGGTCGGGTCGGGATCAGGCTCATGGCGCAGCCATCCTAGGGACTGCGCGCCGATACACTCCGCCGCATGGTCGGTGGCGGGGTGAGGCGACTGCCACCCTTCCTGTCGACGGTCCTCGGGTGGACGGTCGCCGTGGTGGCGGTCGCGCTCGTCGTCCTGGCCACGACCGCCGGCTTCGTCGAGCGCCTCCTGCGCCCCGACGGCGCGCCGTACAGCCTGGTCACGCGCGAGGTCGGCGACCACCCGCTGGCCGTGCTGGCGATCCTCGTCGTCGTCGCCGTGCCGTACGTCGTCGCGTTCCGCTGGCTCTGCGCGCGGACGGCGGCGTGGCGCGACGGGGTCGCCGCCCCGACCCCGACCGGCCGCTGGGTGCGGGTGGCGGGGTTCGTCGACCACGTGTTCGCGCGCTGGTACCGCGTCGCGGCGGTGCTGGCGGTCGTGTGGCTGCCGTTCTACCTGACGTCGTTCCCCGGCCAGCCGAGCCCGGACGCCGCCAACATGTTCACCGAGTTCCTGCAGCGCCGCTCCGACTTCGCCGGCGCCCCGCCGCTGGCGCCCGCCGACCTGACGGCGCCGTACGTCGACTACCCGACGTCGACCTACCTGATGGACGCGATGCCGCCCGGCTCCGACAGCATGTGGTCGAACCACCACCCGCTGTTCCTGATGATCGGCTACGGCTCGATCTGCTGGGTGAGCATCCAGCTCTTCGGCAGCCTGGTGCCGGCGATCGTGCTCATCTCGGCGGCGTCGGCGGTCTTCACGCTGGTGGCCTTCGGCCGCGCCCTCACCCTCCTCGGCCGCCACGTGTCGAGCTGGTGGCACCGCGGCCTCGCGCTCGCCCTGACCCTGCTGAGCCCGCTGATCGCGCTCTGGAGCATGGCCGAGCACAAGAACCAGCTGTTCTGCGCGGCGTTCGTGTGGTGGCTGGCGCTGCTGGCCCGGCTGGTCCACTCGCCCGAGCCCGTCGGACGCCGGTGGTACGCCGAGACCGTCGCGGTCTCGCTGGTGATGGCCGTCAGCGTCCAGTTCGGGTGGATCGTCCTGGTCGCGCAGGCGCTGGCCCTGCTCGTGACCCGGCACCGGGTCGCCGGGCTGGTCGCGATCGGCGTCCCGGCGGTCCTGGTCTACGCGAGCATCGCCCTGGTCACCGCCGGGGGTGCGGCGGTGCCGTCGGACCCGGTCGAGACCAAGGGCACCCAGATGCAGCTGCTCGCCCTCACGCTGCGCGAGCACCCCGACGCCCTGACCGACCAGGAGCGCGCCGACCTGTCGCGGATCTTCGACCTCGACGTGATGGTCGACGTCTTCGACCCGTCGAGCTCGGACCCGCTCAAGTCGACCGGCCCGCTGGAGCGCAAGTCGGCCAGCTTCCGCTACGAGACGGTGCAGCCCGAGGACTGGGAGGTGCTGAACCCGATCGTCCTCCGGCTGGCGAAGGAGTACCCGGCGACCTTCGTCGACGGGCTGTTCCTCAAGTCCTACCGCTACCTCGACCCCTTCGACGAGGGCACCGACTGGTACCCCCCGTGGTCGCCGGGCTACGAGCGCTCCGTCGACGGCTACCAGGTCGCCCCGGTCGACCTGAACGCGACGCTGCGCGGCACCACCCGCGACGTCGCGCGCAGCTGCTACTCGTCGTTCCCGTGCCGCCCGACGCTGTCGCACGGCGTCCGCACCGTCGCGCTGGTGCTGCTGCTCGCCGCCGCGATCGCCGTCCGCCGCCGGTACGCGTGGCTCTGGGCCCTGCCCTTCGCCCTGCAGCTCGGCATCGCCGGCGTCTCCCCGCTCAGCGCGGGCGGCCGCTACGTCCTCGCCTTCACCTACGCGCTCGGGATCGTGGTGCTCCTGCTGGCCACCGGCGACCGCTCGTCCGACCCCACCCGCCCCGCGGCGGCCGAGCGCGACGCAGCCACCACCGGAGGTTGAGCAGGACTACCGGAGGTTGACCAAGCGAGCCCCAGCGAGCGCCGACGAGACCCTCGGCCCTCGCGGGCCGACCCTCACCCGCGATCCGGCCCCGGAAGGCCGGGGGTCTCGCCGCCCGCGCCGAAGACCCACCGGTAGCCCACGAAGTTGCTGACCATCCCGACCGCCATCGCGGCCAGCTTCGCGGCCGGGGCGGCGAGGTCGTGCGAGAGGTCGGGGACGACGGCGTCCGCGAGGTGCAGGAGCCCGAAGATCACCAGCGACTGCACCACGAGCCCGCTGAACAGCGTGACGGCGACGAACGCCGCGTACGCCTTCAGCCCGGCGCTCTCGGAGCGGAAGACCCAGGCCCGGTTGAGGAAGAAGCTGATGGTCATCACGACGACGGTCGAGACGACGTTCGCGACCACCGGGGCGAACCCGACCGCCACGGCCAGCAGCGTGAAGAGCGCCAGGTCGAGGGCGGTGTTGAACAGCCCCACGACGAGGTAGCGCCGCGCACTGCTGCTCGTGCTGGGGGCCGGGTCCGAGGTGGGGGGCCGGCTCACGCGGAGAGCTGGAGGTAGAACAGCCGCCGGGTCTCGCGGGTGGCGCGCATGACGGCGTTCAGCACCATGCCGATGCCGGCGGCGAGGAAGGCGAGCACCATCAGCGACGACGACAGGAACGCCGTCGGGAACCGCTCCACCTGCCCGGTGTCGAGGTAGTCGGCGATGACCGGGACCCCCAGCACCAGGCTGACCAGCGCGCTGAGCAGACCGAACAGCCCGCACACCAGGAGCGGCCGCTCGTGCAGCATCAGGTGGGCGAGCAGGCCGAGGATCTTGAAGCCGTCGCGAAAGGTGCGGAGCTTGGACTCCGAGCCCTCGGGGCGGTCCTTGAACCCGATCGGCACCTCCGCCTGCGGGACCCGCAGGTTGGCGGCGTGGATGGTCAGCTCGGTCTCGATCTCGAACTCCTGCGAGTTCGCCGGGAACGACTTGATGTAGCGCCGCGAGAAGGCCCGGTAGCCCGAGAGCATGTCGGTGACCGGCTCGCCGAAGAGCTTGCTGGTGAGGCTGTTGAAGACCTTGTTGCCCATGGCGTGGCCCGGACGGTAGCTGCCGTCCTCGTTGGTGTCGACGCGGACGCCGACGACGTGGTCGAGCGGACCCGAGACCAGCGTCTCGATCAGCCTCGGGGCGGCCGAGGCGTCGTAGGTGTCGTCGCCGTCGATCATCAGGTAGACGTCGGCCTCGATGTCGGCGAACGCGCGGCGCACGACGTTGCCCTTGCCCTTGCGCTTCTCGTAGCGGACGATCGCGCCGGCCTCGGCGGCCACCTCGGAGGTGCGGTCGGTCGAGTTGTTGTCGTAGACGTAGATCTCCGCGGTGGGCAGCGCCTTGCGGAGGTCTCCGACGACGGTCGCGACGGTGAGCTCCTCGTTGTGGCACGGGACGATCGCCGCGATCCGGAGCTCTTCGAGAGTCATGGCGTCCTTGCAGGTGAGGTGGCGAAGCGACGCTCACTGTAGCCAGCGGACGCCGTCCGGCCCGATTCCGCAGGCGGCCCGAACCGGTGTGCGGTCAGCGCCCGCGACGCCAGACGACGACGGCCTGGCTGCCACCGGGGTCGCGCAGGACGGGCAGCCGGCTGACCGGGGTGTCGACGACCCGGGCGGTGGCGGCGAGGCGCAGGGCCTCGCGGGTGGCGGCGAGCTCGGCGTGGAGCTCGTCGTTGCGCGCCCGCAGCGCGGCGACCTGGTGCTCGAGCTCGAGGATCCGGCGGACGCCCTCGATGCCGATGCCGGAGGCCGTGAGGTCGGCGATCGCCCGGAGCAGCTCGAGGTCGCGGTGGGAGTAGCGTCGCCCGCCGCCGCCCGTGCGGCCCGGCGTGATGAGGCCGAGCCGCTCGTAGGTGCGCAGGGTCTGCGGGTGCAGCCCGGTGAGCTGGGCGGCGACGCTGATCACGTAGACGGGCGCGTCCGGCCCGGGAGGGCCACCGAAACCCGTCCCGCTCATGACGCGGCGCTCATGACTGCGGCGCTCATGACTGGGAAGCCTCGAACAGGCCGGCGCGCAGCGGCTTGCCGGCGGTCGCGTCGCGGTAGGCCTCGACGGCGGCGCGGGCGGCCTCGTCGAGGACGGCGGGCACCTGCACCGCGACGGTCGCGAGGAGGTCGCCGCGGGTGCCGTCGGCCTTGGTCGCGCCGCGGCCACGGACCCGGAAGGTGCGCCCGTTCGGCGTGCCGGCGGGGATCCGGAGGGTGACGGGGGCGCCGCCCAGGGTCGGGACCTTGATCTCGGCGCCGAGCGCGGCCTCGTCGAAGGACACCGGTACCTCGAGGGTGAGGTTGTCGGCCGTGCGACCGAACACCCGGTGCGGGCTGACCTTGACCGCGACGAAGAGGTCGCCGGCCGGGCCGCCGTTCTCCCCGGCCGCGCCCTTGCCGCGCAACCGGATCCGGGCGCCGTCCTTGACCCCCGCGGGGATCCGGGCCTGGATGGTGCGCGCCGAGGTGCCCCGACCGCTGCCGTGGCACGTCGGGCACTTCTCGTCGTAGACCAGCTGGCGTCCGCCGCAGCCGGGGCAGGTCTCGTTGATCGAGAACGCGCCGCCCACGCCGGCCACGACGTAGCCGGCGCCCTCGCACTCGGGGCAGATCCGCGGCTTGGTGCCGGGCTTGCCGCCGGTGCCGGAGCACTGCGGGCACGCCGAGTCGGAGGTGAGCCGCAGCGAGATGGTGACGCCGTCGAGCGCGTCGGTGAACGAGATCGTCGCGCTCGTCTCCACGTCGGAGCCCTTGACCGGACGCCGGACCTGGCCGCCGGGACCGGTGCGCCGCTGGCCACCGCCCCCGCCGCCGCCGAAGAGGTCGCCGAACATGTCGCCGAAGCCGCCGCCACCGCGGGCGCGGTCGCCGAGGAGGTCGTCGAGGTTGAACCCGCCGCCTCCCCCGCCGCCGCCGCGGAAACCGCCGCTGCCGTAGAGCCGGCGCATCTCGTCGTACCTGGCGCGCTTGTCGGTGTCGCCGACGACGTCGTAGGCCTCGGCGACCGCCTTGAACTTCTCGAGCCGCTCGTCGTCACCGGGGTGGGTGTCGGGATGGTTCTCCCGCGCCAGCTTCTTGTAGGCCTTCTTGAGGTCGGCCGCGGGCGCGTCCTTGCTCACGCCGAGCACGGCGTAGAAGTCCTTCTGCGCCCACTCGGGCTTGAACTCCTGCTCAGCCATGGTCGATCACCCTCCTCTCCTCCAGGGACGCCGGGCCGGCGCAACGGTGCGCCGACCCGGCGTGGTGCACGTCTCGATGGTGCTGCTCAGCCGTCCGCCGGGTCGACGACCAGCACCTGCGCGGCACGGACGACGCGCTCACCGATCCGGTAGCCGGCCTTGGCGACGACCTTGACGGTCGTCACCGACACCTCGGGGTCCTCGCCCTGGTGGGCGAGCGCCTCGTGGACGGTCGGGTCGAACGCCTCGCCGGGCTCGCCGAACTTCAGCAGCCCGGCGGCCGCGACGGTGCGCTCGAGCTGGTCGGCGACGGCCTTGAACCCGCCGTCGAGCTCCTGGCCGTGCGCCTGGGCCGACTCCCGCGCCCGGTCGATGTTGTCGAGCACCTCGGTGATCGGCGCGAGCGCGGCGTAGGTCGCGTTCTCCACCACCTTCTCGCGGTCGCGCTCGACGCGCCGCTTGTAGTTGAGGTACTCGGCCTGGAGCCGCTGGAGGTCGAGCGTGCGCTCCTCCAGGGCGATCCGGGCGAGGGTCAGCTCGTCGGCCTCGGCCTCGGCCGGGGACGCCGTGGCGTCCCCGTCCTCGGTCACGTCCTGCGGCTCGAGCGGTCCGCCGCCCTCGACCCGGCCGTCGACCCCGCCGCCGTCGGGCAGGTCCTCGGCGACGTGGTCGCCGCCGTCACCAGCCGGCTGCGCGTCGCCCGGGACCTCGTCGCGGGGGTCGGTCACTTGTCGTCGCCCTCGGGCTTGTCGTCGTCGACGACCTCGGCGTCGACCACGTCGGCGTCCACGATGTCGTCGTCGGACTCGCCGGTCGCCCCGGTGCTGCCACCGGCGGCGGCCTGGTCGGCCTCGGCGGCGGCGTACATGGCCGCGCCCATCTTCTGGCTCGACTCGTTGAGCTTGCTGACGCCGCCCGAGATCTCCTCGGCGGAGGCCTCGTCGTTCTCGAGGGTCGCCTTCAGCGCGTCGACGTCGGCCTGGACCTCGGTCTTCACCTCGTCGGGGATCTTGTCGCCGTTGTCGGCGAGGAACTTCTCGGTCGTGTAGACGAGCTGGTCGGCCTGGTTGCGGTTCTCGACGGCCTCGCGACGCTTGGCGTCGTCCTCGGCGTACTGCTCGGCCTCCTTGACCATCCGGTCGATGTCGTCCTTGGACAGCGCGGAGCCGCCGGAGATCGTCATCGACTGCTCCTTGCCGGAGCCCTGGTCCTTGGCGGTGACGTGCACGATGCCGTTGGCGTCGATGTCGAAGGTGACCTCGATCTTCGGCACGCCGCGCGGGGCCGGCGGGAGGCCGGTGAGCTCGAAGTTGCCGAGCGGCTGGTTGTCGCGCCAGAACGGCCGCTCGCCCTGGGCGACCTTGATCTCGACCGAGGGCTGGTTGTCGTCGGCGGTCGTGAAGATCTCCGAGCGCTTGGTCGGGATCGTGGTGTTGCGCTCGATGAGGTTGGTCATCGCGCCGCCCTTGGTCTCGATGCCCAGCGACAGCGGGGTGACGTCGAGGAGCAGCACGTCCTTGACCTCGCCCTTGAGGACGCCGGCCTGCAGGGCGGCGCCGACGGCGACGACCTCGTCGGGGTTGACGCCCTTGTTGGGCTCCTTGCCGCCGAGCAGGTCCTTGACGACCTCACTGACGGCGGGCATCCGGGTGGAGCCGCCGACGAGGACGACGTGGTCGATCTTGTCGACCGCGACGCCGCCGTCCTTGAGCACGTTCTTGAACGGCTCCTTGGTGCGGTCGAGCAGGTCGGCGGTGAGCTTCTGGAACTCGCTGCGCGTGAGCTTCTCCTCGAAGTGCAGCGGGCCGGACTCGCCGTGGGTGATGTAGGGCAGGTGGATCGTGGTCTCGCTGGACGACGACAGCTCGATCTTCGCCTTCTCCGCGGCCTCCTGGAGGCGCTGCTTGGCGATCTTGTCGGCGGCGAGGTCGACGCCGTTGTTGGCCTTGAACTTCTTGACCATCCACTCGACGACGCGGTTGTCCCAGTCGTCCCCACCGAGGTGGTTGTCGCCCGAGGTCGCCTTGACCTCGACGACACCCTCGCCGATCTCGAGCAGGGACACGTCGAACGTGCCGCCACCGAGGTCGAAGACGAGGATCGTCTGGTCGTCGCCCTTGTCGAGGCCGTAGGCCAGCGCGGCCGCGGTCGGCTCGTTGACGATGCGCGACACGGTCAGGCCCGCGATCTCGCCGGCCTCCTTGGTCGCCTGGCGCTGGGCGTCGGAGAAGTACGCCGGCACGGTGATGACCGCGTCGGTGACGGTCTCGCCCAGGTACGCCTCGGCGTCGCGCTTCAGCTTCTGCAGCACGAAGGCGCTGATCTGCTGGGCGGTGAAGTCCTTGTCGTCGATCTTCTGGCTCCAGTCGGTGCCCATGTGGCGCTTGACGGAGCGGATGGTGCGGTCGACGTTCGTGACGGCCTGGCGCTTGGCGACCTCGCCGACGAGGACCTCGCCGGACTTCGCGAACGCGACGACGGACGGGGTGGTGCGAGCACCCTCGGCGTTGGCGATGACGGTGGGCTCGCCGCCCTCGAGGACCGCGACGACGCTGTTGGTCGTCCCGAGGTCGATACCGACTGCTCGTGCCATGGTGGATCTCCTCCGTGCTGGGTGATGGTGCTGGGTGATCGCTGGGGATGTGCAGCGATGACTGCTGGAATCTGGATCAGACAAGTTGAGTCTGCATGGCTCAAGTCTGACACAGGGTCCAACCCGGGTCCCGGCGGGGTTGTTCCCCGAGTCCGGGGTCCTTGCCGCAGCGAGGCCGCGGCTCCCGGTGAGGTTGCCGAGGATCCGCCGGAGCGGGGCGCCCCAGGAGGACGAACGGGGCGGGCGAGGTACGACACCGTCGCACGGCTCGATGCGGGCGGCCGTGACCTCCGTCACCTCTAGGGTGGGGCCCAGTCGAACGAGGGAGCCGCCGCCGTGGAGGTCGTGCACACCGTCATCGCCATCGTGCTGGTGGTCGGGCTGATCATCTGGGTGAAGGTCGACCCGGTGATCTCGCTCGTGATCGCCTCGCTCTACCTCGGGCTGGCCGCCGGGGTGGGGTTCGCCGACACGATCGCGGCGATCACCGGCGGCTTCGGGTCGATCATGGCCGAGGTGGGGCTGCTGATCGGGTTCGGCGTGCTGATCGGCGCCCTGCTCCACTCGCTCGGCACGTTCCGCAAGCTCGTCGCCGCACTGCTGAAGGTGCTGGGGGCCCGGCGGCTCCCGTACGCCCTCACGGGGGCGCTCTCGACCGTCTTCCCGTCCATCTACGTCGACGTCCAGGTCGTCCTGGCCGCGCCGATCGCCCGCTCGTCGGCGCCCCACATCGGCCCGCGCGGCCTCGCGCACCTCGCGGGTGCGGTGGGGACCGGCATCTTCGCCGGCTACGTGTTCGTCGTCCCCGGTCTCGCGGCCGTCTCGATCGCCGGCCTGCTCGACGTCCCGCTCGGCACCTGGATGCTCTACGGCGTCGTGCTCGGGCCGCTCACCGCGGTGGTCACCACGTTCCTGTTCGGACTGATGCTGAGGGCCGGCTGGTGGAGGCCGGAGACCGACGAGGCCGAGGACGACCCGCTCGGCGAGGGCGGGCCCGCGGTGGGCACGGCCGGCACCGGGCCCGACGAGGACGACAGCCTCAGCGACGTCGACGTGCCGCTGGCCGTCTCCCTGCTCCCGATCCTGGTCCCGCTGGTGATGATCGCGTTCGGTGCCTTCGCCGACCTGGGCGGCTTCTCCAGCTCGTTCATCGCGTTCATCGGCGACGCCAACGTCGCGCTCTTCGTCGGGCTGCTCGGCGCCTACGTCCTCGCCCGGGCGGCCAGCGGCAACGACCGCACCGAGCAGGCGATCAAGACGGGGTTCCACACCACCGGCGAGATCCTCCTCATCACCGGCATCGGCGGCTCGCTCGGCGCGGTCATCGAGGCCACCGGCCTCGACGCCACGCTGGCCGGACTGTTCTCGGCCAGCGAGGGCGCCGCCGTGGTCACGAGCATCCTGCTCGCCTGGGTGATCGCCGCCGTGCTGCACCTCGCGATCGGTTCGGTCTCGGTCGCGGCCATCACGGCCGCCGGGATCATCGCCCCGGTGCTCGGCTCGATCGACGTCGCCCCGATCGCCGTGGGTCTGGCGATCGCCTCCGGGTCGATGTTCGCCCTGACGGTGAACTCGAACTTCTTCTGGATGTTCAAGTCGCTGCTCGGCCTGACCACCCAGGGCGCGCTGAAGACGATGACGACCGTGACCAGCATGGCCTCGCTCGTCTCGTTGCCGCCGGTGCTGGTCATCGCCCTGCTGGCCTGAGGGCGCGCTCGACCCCGGTGGCTCCGGGGCGGCCCGGGGTCGGCGGTGGCTCTCGTCCGCTCTCCACAGAGGTATCGAACACACTGTCGATTGTCGGTGGTGCGGCGTAGAATCGGGGGCATGAGCAAGCACCACGACGACCACCGCGACGGGCACCCCGTCGCCCGGTTCGTCGCGGTCCTCGAGGCCGAGCTCGCTGCCCTGGTGGATGCTCCGGCGTGGTCGCTGGACGCCGCTGCGACCGCCGACCTGGTGCCGCGGCTGGCACAGGTGGTGGCCGGGGTGCAGGAGCTCGAGGCCAGGATCATCGGGCAGGCCGGGGACCTCGACCTGCCCGGGACCATCGGGGCCAGGTCGCTGGCTGCGTGGCTGGCCCGGGTCACCCGGGTCACCGGTGGCGAGGCCGCCCGGAGGGTCCGGTTGGCCGGTGACCTCGCCGCCCACGAACCGGTCCGGGTCGCGATGGCGTCCGGGCGGGTGCACGCCGAGCAGGCGAGGGTCATCGCCGCCACCGTCGACGACCTCGACGGCCAGCACCTGCGCGACAAGGCCGAGGCGCACCTGCTCGGCGAGGCCGCGCACCACGACGCCCACGACCTGAAGACCCTCGGGCGGCGGATCCTGGAGACCATCGACCCCGACCGGGCCGACGAGCACGAAGCCCGCCTGCTGGAGGCGGAGGAGGCTCGGGCCGGCAAGCGCACGACGTTCACGGTGTGGGACGACGGCGAGGGCCTCGCCCACGGCCGGTTCACGATGCCGTCCGCGCAGGCCTCGATGCTGAGGAAGGCACTGGCCGCGATCGCCGCACCCAAGCACGTCCGCGCCGAGCACGGCGCCGGGACGTACGACCACGAGAGGCCGACCCCGGAGAGGCTGGGGCAGGCGTTCTGCGAGTACGTCGAGCGCTACCCCACCGACCAGCTCCCGAGCATGGGCGGGACCAGTGCGGCCGTCGTGGTCACGATGACCCTCGAGACCCTCCTCGGCGGACTCGCCGCCGCGCACCTCGACACCGGCACCGCCCTCTCACCCGACCAGGCCCGCCGCATGGCCTGCGACGCAGGGATCATCCCCGCCGTCCTCGACGGACAGGGTCACGTCCTCGACCTCGGACGACGCCGGCGCTTCCACACCCCCGCCCAACGACTTTCGATCGGGTTGGAGCAGCAGCACTGCCAGCACCCGACGTGCACCACGCCCGCGGCGTACTGCCACACCCACCACACGACCCCCTGGTCCGCAGGCGGCCGGACCGACACCCACGACGCCGTCCTCCTCTGCCCGTTCCACCACCACCAGACCCACCGAGCGGCCCACGCCACCGGAGCCACCCACCCGCTCAGGACCTAGCCGTCCACGAGTCACGGTCCCGGCACCGCCCCGGCCGATCGAGCGGGAATATGTGTGGCCGGTCGCCGCTTCCTCGTAGGTGACCTGCGCCCTCGCCCCACGGCGCAACGCGGATGTCGCGCACGACGTGCCGACCTACGACTCCGTGGAACCCTCCGGTCTCCCGGACGAGGTCTCGACGAGGGTGGCGGGGTGGCCGTCGTTCGGCGGCCTCCTCGGGCGGCTCGCGGGGTGGACGCTGGTCGTCGTGGGCGTCGTCCTGATGCCGTTGCCCGGCCCCGGCACCCTGATCGTCGTCGCCGGACTGCGGATCCTGGTCCCATACCACCGGTGGGCCGCCGCGAGCTACGACCGGGTCCGGGAGCGGGCCGTCGCCGCTGCCCGAGCAGGAGTGGCGACCCGGCTCCGCGTCGTGGTGTCGCTCGCCGGCGTCGTGTGGATCACCGTCCTCTCAGGCATGTACGCCGTCGACGTCTCGATCCCCCGCACCAGCGCGCTCGGCCTGACCGTCGGCCCGTCGCTCCCCTTCCACAGCACCGCGACCGCCGTCGGCCTGGTGGTGTCGGCCCTGGCCTCCGCCGGCGCCACCCTCTACAGCATCGCGCGCCTGCGCCCGCGGCACGGACCGCCCACGACCTGAGCGGATGGCGCGGAACGATCCCTGCTCGGTGGAGAACCGGGCCGCGAGGTCGGGCGCCGGACCGAACCGGACGAGCGTCCTGTCAACCGGGAGCCTGCGTCGTGCGTCCTAGGAAGCAAGCGCAGGACTTCCGCAGAGACGAAGGACGACCCATGAGACGCCGTACGACGATGGCAGGCATCGCGCTGGTGACCCTCGCCCTCCTGGCCGGCTGCGCCACCGGCTCGCAGGCCGACGAGGCCACGGTCGCGCCCGCGTCGGAGTCGACCACCAGTGACCCGGCCGAACCGACGTCCGAACCGACGTCCGAACCGACGACCGAACCGACGACCGAGCCGACGTCCGAGCCGACGTCCGAGGCCCCGGCGTTCGCCGACGGCACCGGCCGTCAGATGGCGGACGGGACGGGGGCGGGGCTGGTGCTGGTCGACGTCCGCGCCGCCGAGCGTGACGGCTTCGACCGGGTCGTGCTGGAGTTCAGCGGTGAGGGCACGCCCGGCTGGGTCCTCGACTACGTCGGGAGGGCCAGGCTGGAGGGGAGCGGCGAGGTCGTCGACGTGGACGGGACGGCGACCCTGCAGGTCTTCGCCTCGGGCACGACCTGGCCGGCGCCCGACTACTACAGCGGTCCCACGCGGGTGAGGTCCACGGGTGACGAGGTCGCCGAGGTCTACGTCGCCGGCACGTTCGAGGGCTACACCCAGGTCTTCGTCGGGATCGACGGCGAGCCGGTCCCCTTCCGGGCCTTCACCCTCACGTCGCCGTCGCGCCTGGTGATCGACGTGCAGGACACCGACGCAGGCTGACGGTGCGGCCGCCGGGTCAGCGCAGCACGGAGTCGATGATCGTCGGCGCCCGGGCGCCGAGGAAGAAGATGCCGGGCAGGCCGGCGGTCTCGAAGCCCCGGCTGGGGTTGCGGACCAGCCGCGAGCCCCGGATCTGCATCGTGCCGGTGCGGTCGTTGCTCACGAAGAAGACCGCGCCGCCGCCCTCGCGGGCGACGTTGCCGCGCACGGTCGTGCGGACCAGCGACAGCGTGAAGAGGTTGCCGTCGAGGTAGATCGCCCCGCCGCTGCCCCCGCCGGGCGTGCCCGGGCGGGCGGGGTTGGCGCCGCGGCCGATGGCCCGGTTGCCGACGAAGGTGCTGTCCTCGATGCGCCAGGAGACGCCGATGCTGCTGATCGCGCCGCCGTTGCTGCAGCGACCGTTCCTGAACGTGCTGCGCACGACGTCCACCGGCCGGTCGCGGTGCTGGTCGAGCACGCGGAGCGCCGCCCCGCCGACGTCCGGCCCGACCCGGTCGCAGCGGTTGCCGACGAACGTCGAGCCCACGACCTTCAGCCGCCCGCCGCGGACGAACACCGCGCCACCACCGCCGCCGTCGTACTCCTGGCCGGTGGAGCTGCCTCGGGCGAAGGTCAGGCCCCGCAGCACCAGGCGCGGTGAGGCCTGGTCGTCGCAGTGCGACGTCGTCCAGACCTGGGCCGGGTCGCAGGTGTTCTGGTAGAGGATCCGGCGCTTGCCCATCCCGCTCAGGGTGACGAGCCCGCCACCGTCGATCACCACCCGCCGCGAGGTGTTGACCACCTTCGCGGTGCGTCGCATCTCGATCGTCACCGGCCGCGGGCCGCAGTCGAAGCGGATCACGCCGCCCCGGCGTACGGCGCGCACCACCGCGGCCGACGTGCAGCTCGCGCTCGAGCCGTCGCCGACCACCCGCGCGGCGGACGACGTCGCGGTGCGCCCCGGGGTGTCGTGGGAGGAGGGCGCCGCCGACCCGGTCGGCGTCACGCCGACCGCGGCCAGCACGGTGAGAACCACGAGCGGGAGTCGACCCACCCGCCGAGTGTAGGACGGATCGGCTCAGTCGGCGCCGTCCTGCGCGCACAGCTCCGTCATCTCGGCGAGGTAGTCCGAGAGCGGGTCGAGACCGGCGTCCCTGCGGCGCTGCTCGACGCCGTCCTCGTCGTCGATCGGGGTGGCCGGCACCGGCCCGTCGGCGCCGCAGCGGATCTGGGTCCCGTAGGCCTGGGGCCGTCCCTCGGAGACGGCGACCCGGTCCTCGAGGTAGGCCAGGTTGCCGGGCGAGGCCTGGCCCGCCGCGACGGCGTCGCGCAGCAGCTCGAGGGCCCGCGCCTGGAACGCGGGGTCGAGGTCGGCGTGCTGGGCGATGGCCCAGGCGGCGTCGCCGCCGTCCCGCCCGACGAGGTCGAAGCCCGGCCAGCCGTGCTCGGCGAAGATCTCCTCGAGCCGGGCCTCGCGCTGGGCGAAGGTGTCCTCGGCCGCCTGTCCCGTGCTCTCGAGCTGGTCGCGCTCGAGGATGGCGACCAGCTCGTCGTGCAGCTCCTGGTCGAACCCGTCCGCCGTCCCGGTCGCGGCCGACGTCGCCGCCGACGTGGCGGCCGAGGTCGCGGCCGAGGTCGCGTCGCCCGGTGACGACGCCTCCGGCGGACCCGCGCACCCGACGACGGCGAGCAGCAGGCCGGTCAGGACCGGCGATGCTCCCCACGCGGTGCGCATGACGCATTCCACCACGACGGCGGCGGTGTCGTGCTGCCTCAGGCCGGGTCGAGCGGGACGGTGCGCGGACTCACGAACCGGTGCCGGACGCCGTCCACCGGGTCGACGTACGCGAGCTCGCTGGCCAGCAGCTGCAACGGCCGGGTGAAGTCGTCGACGTCGACCTCGAGGTCGACCGGGTAGAGCGGGTCGTCGACGATCGGGGCGCCGAGGTCGCGCAGGTGCAGGCGCAGCTGGTGGGTGCGGCCGGTGCGCGGGACGAGCCGGTAGACCGCGAGGTCCGCGCGGCGCTCCTCGAGCTCCACGAGGGTCTCGGCGTTGACCGGTGCGCCGGGGACCACCTCGGCGCGGCCGGTGCCCGGGATCGGCGCGACGTGGTTGCGGACCGTGGTCGGCGACTCCAGGGCGGCGCGCCACGGCGCCAGGGCGCGGTAGGTCTTGCGCACGGTGCCCTGCGCGAACATCGACTGGTAGGCCCCGCGCCACTGCTTCCCGACCGCGCAGACCACCAGCCCCGAGGTGACCCGGTCGAGGCGGTGCATCGGGGTCAGGTCCGGCAGGCCGAGCTCGTCGCGCAGGCGCACGACCAGGCTCTGGGTCACGTGCCGGCCACGCGGGACCGTCGACAGGAACGCCGGCTTGTCGACCACCACCACGCGCTCGTCCCGGTGCACGAGGGTGATCGGCCCGGGCACGAGCGGCTCCGCGCGCAGGTCGCGGTGGAACCAGACGAACGTGTGCGGGCGGTAGGGGTCCGCGTCGGCGACCGGTCGCGCGTCGGCGTACACGAACCGTCCGGCCGCGAGCATCGGCTCGACGGCGACCCGGGCGTCGACGTGGTCGCGCAGCCACTGACCCATCGTCGTCCAGGGCGCCGGCCGCCCGGGGTCGCGGTGGGGCGTGCAGACCCAAGCCGCGCTGAGCCCGTGCCGCAGCGGCAACGGGGAGCGGGGCGGCACGGCGCGATCCTACGGAGCCGCCGCCGGGCGCGCTCAGACGCCGGGGTAGAGCCGGTAGCCGAGCATCCGGCGGTGCGCGAAGCTCTCGTAGAACGACTCGGCGTCGAGGGTGACGAGGTCGATCCGCGCCGTGGCGGTGGCCTGGAACGTCACCACCACCAGCAGCCGCCCGATCCCGCGGCGCCGGTGGTCGGGGTGCACGGCGAGGAAGCTCAGGTGCGACTGGAGGACGCCGTCGCCGAGCGCCTGCGCCCAGCCGACAAGGACGTCGTCCGTCACCGCGACGAACGCCACGGACCCCGGCGCCTCGCACACCCGCAGCACCACCGCGGGGTCGGTGAGCGACGGCCACCGCACCACGGCGGAGAGGCGCGCGATCGCGGTCTCGTCGCCGGGCTCGAAGGGCCGGACCTCGACGGTGGGCATCTGCCGACCGTAGGCCGGAGCAGCCCGTCGCGCGACCCTCGTCTGGTGACCGGTGTCGCCCGGTCCGGTCGCACCGTGCAACCAACCGACCGCCGCGCGCATCTGATGATGGACGGTGGTCACCCGGGCCACCCCGACCGTGGAGGACTCCGATGCACCACACCCCGCTCAAGTCCGGGCGCCGCGCCCGACGTCCCGTCGCCGGGGCCGCGACCCTCCTGGGTCTGGCCCTGGCACTCGCGGTGCCCGCCGCGAGCGGTGCCGGCGCGCTCGACGAGATCACCGGCACCGCCGGGAACGACCGGCTCCGCGGCACCGCCGCCGCCGACGACATCCGCGGCGGGGCCGGCCACGACCGCCTGTGGGGGCACACCGGTGCGGACGTCCTCAGCGGTGGCTCCGGCAGCGACAGCCTCCGCGGGGGCAACGGCACGGACCACCTGGAGGGCGGGAGCGGGCACGACGTCCTGTCCGGCGGCCGGGGCGGGGACGACCTCGTCGGCGGTGCCGGCGACGACACCGTCGAGAACGAGGTCGGCCGCGACCGGATCCACCTCGGCGCCGGGGACGACAGCTACGTGGACTGGCAGGTCGACGGGAGGCGCGACGAGATCTGGTGCGGCCCGGGCGTCGACTTCGTCGGCTACTGGGGTGATCCCGACCCGGCCGACACCCTCCACGGGTGCGAGGAGGTCGGCGACATCGCCCACTGACCCCGCTGCCGTCACGCTCCCGCGGCGGCCACGATGCGGACGACGAGAGCGGCGGTCGCGGGCACGAGGTCGGCCCCGAGCCGGTGGGCGAGGCCGACGTGGCGCCGTCCCAGGGCCGGCAGGGCCAGCACCTCCACGTCGGGGTGGCGGTACGCCGTCAGCGCCGACTCGGGCAGCGCCGTGACGCCGAGGCCCCGGGCGACGAGGTTCTGCACGACGACGTAGTCGTCGGTGGTGTGCCGCAGGGTCGGGGTGAAGCCCGCGGCCTCACAGCAGTCGACGAGGTGGGTGCGACACCGCACGCAGCCGCCGATCCAGTCCTCCTCGGCGAGCGCGGCCAGCCCACCGCGGCCGGGTGCGCGCCGACCCGGCGGCAGGACCAGGTGCACCGGCTCGTCGAGCAGCGGGCGCCAGGTGAGGGTGCCGAGGCCGACGGGGGCGCCGTCGTAGCCGAAGACGAGCGCGAGGTCTGCGTCGCCCGCCGCCACCGCCGCGAGCGCCTCGGGCGGCTCGGCCTCCTCGAGCCCGACCTCGATCTCGGGGTGCGCCGCCGCGAGCGCGCCGATCGCGTCCGGCACCACGGTGGCGGCGGCCGAGGGAAAGGCCACGAGTCGGACCCGGCCGGCCCGCAGGTGCGTGAGGGCGGCCAGCTCCTCGGCGGCGGCGTGCAGCTCCGCGGCGACGACGTCCGCCCGGCGCAGCAGCGCAGCGCCCGCCTCGGTGAGGGTGACGCCGCCGGGTCCGCGCAGGAGGAGCGGACCGCCTGCCTCGCGCTCGAGCCGGGCGAGGTGCTGGCTGACCGCGGGCTGGGTCCAGCCGAGGTGGCGCGCCGCCGCGCTGATCGAGCCGGCCCGCGCCACCGCCCGGAAGATCAGGGTGCGCCGGGCGTCGAGGGCCATAGGCACAGGTTATGCCTTGCCCTAGGAGGACGGGGATTCCTTTGAACGGCTCCGGCCCCGATGCTGGAGGCATGAAGACCATCGGGCTCGTCGGCGGCATGTCCTGGCACTCCACCGCCACCTACTACCGGATGATCAACGAGCAGGTCGCGGCCCGGCTCGGTGGGCATGCCTCGGCGAAGATCTCGCTGCAGTCCCTCGACTTCTCCGAGGTGCGCGACTGCCAGGTCCGCGGCGACTGGGACGGCTCGGCCGCCCTGCTCGCCGACGCCGCCCGCCGCTGCGAGGCCGGCGGCGCCGACCTGGTGGGCCTCTGCACCAACCTGATGCACAAGAACTTCGGCGCCCTCGAGGACGCCGTGTCCGTGCCGGCCGTCCACATCGCCGACGCCGTCGCGGCCGTCGCCCGCCGCGAGGGCTGGACGACGCTCGGCCTGCTCGGCGCCCGCTGGGTGATGGAGGAGACGTTCTACGCCGACCGGCTCGCCACCCACGGCATCTCGGTCGTGGTGCCCGACGAGGCCGGCCGCGACCTGGTCGACCGCGTCGTCTTCGACGAGATCACCCAGGGCGTCTTCCGCGACGAGTCGCGGGCGGCGTACGTCGAGGTGATGCGTGACCTGCAGGAGCGCGGGGCGGACGCCGTCGTCCTGGCCTGCACCGAGATCGGACTGCTCGTCGGCGCGGACGACGCGCCGCTGCCCGTCGTCGACTCCGCCGTCGCGCACGCCTCGCTGCTGGTCGACCTCGCGCTCGCGCCGGCGCTCACGCCGGCCTGACCGACGACCACGCCCTGCCCCGGCCGCGGCGAACCGGGGCGGCTGGGGCGACCTGCGAGGATCGGGACGTGCTGCGCCGGCTGTCACCCCTCGTCGTGTGCCTGGCCGTGACGGCCGGGTGCAGCGGCGGCTCCGGCGCCGACCCGGGCGCGGCGCCGCCCACCCCGACCTCGCCGTCCACCGCGACCTCGGAGTCGTCGGCCCCGACGGACCCGACGCCGACGGCCCCGGGCACCCCGACCCCGACGCCGGACCCGGCCCCCGAGCCCCGTCTCGCAGCGGACGACGTCCGCGTGCGCACCGCCGTCGCCGCCGTCGAGCACCTGGCCGGGAGGATCGGGCCCCGCCCCGGCACCACCGACGCCTACTTCCGGGCCGCGGCCTGGGCCGAGGACCAGCTGACGGCGTCCGGCTGGTCGGTCGAGCGACAGCGCTTCCCCACCCCGGCCGGCTACTCGTGGTCGGCGCCGGTCGAGGCCGGCCCGTCGGTGAACCTCGTCGCCTCCCGCGGCCAACGACGGCCCGGGGAGCTGTGGCTGCTCGTCGGGGCGCACCTCGACACCGTCCCGGCGGCGCCCGGCGCCGAGGACAACGCGTCCGGCGTCGGCGTCGTCCTCGCCCTCGCGGAGGCGCTCGAGGGACGACGCACGCGGCTGCCCGTGGTGCTCGTGCTCTTCGGCTCCGAGGAGCCGCGCGGTCCGGGCGACGCGCACCACTACGGGTCGAAGGCGTTCGTGGAGCGGATGACCCCGGCCGAGCGACGCAGCCTGCAGGGCATGGTCTCGCTCGACCGGGTCGGCGTCGGCAGCGTGGTCCCCGTGCAGACCGTCCTCGCCGCCAACGACGTCAGCACCGGTCTCCGGGCGGCTGCCCGGCGGGTCGACGTCGCGACGGTGCTCGAGGAGCGCGAGACCTCCAGCGACCACGAGTCGTTCGCCGACGAGGGCCTGCCCGCGGCCCGGCTCGGCAGCACGCCGTACGCCGCCTACCACCGTCCGGAGGACGTGGCCTCGGTCGTCGACCCGGCCCAGCTCGGGCGGGTGGCGCGGGTCGTGGCGGCATGGCTGCGCTGACCCGCGCGCTCGCCGGCGCCGCGCTGCTCGTGGTGGCCGGGTGCTCCTCGACCGACCGGCCACGAGCCGATCCAGCGGCGCCGACCCCACCGAGCACGCCGTCGAGCACCCCGTCGAGCACCCCGCCGACCACCCCGGACGCCGAGCCGCCACCCGGGCCGCCACCCGGGTCGCGGCCGGCACCGGTGACGATCGCGGTCGCGGGCGACGTCCACTTCGAGGGGGTGCTGCGCGACCGGCTGCGCGACCCGGCGACCGCCCTGGCGCCGACGACGTCGGCGCTCGCGGCCGCCGACGTCGCCATCGTCAACCTCGAGACGTCGGTCGGCACCGGCGGCCGCCCCGACCCCGCCAAGCGCTACACCTTCCAGGCGCCGCCGTCGGCGTTCGCCGCGCTCGCCGGCGCGGGCGTCGACGTGGCGACCATGGCCAACAACCACGCGCTCGACTTCGGGCGCGAGCCGCTGCCGGGCATGTTCGACGCCCTCGAGCGGGCCCGTCGGGCCGACCCGCCACTCGACGTCGTCGGGTTCGGACGCGACGCCGCGGAGGCGTTCCGGGCGGGCCGCACCGAGGTCGGCGGCCCCGGAGGCACCCTCGTCGCCACGATCGGCGCCACCGTCGCGGCCCTCGACCCCACCGCCGACCCGACCGGCTCCTGGGCCGCGACGGCCGACTCCGCCGGCACCGCCGACGCCGTCGACCCGACCCGGCTGCTGCGCGCCGTCGCACGGGCCGACTCCTCGGCCGACGTGGTCGTGGCCTACCTGCACTGGGGCGTGCAGGGGGAGCGCTGCCCGAGCCGCGAGCAGCGCTCGCTCGCTGCCGACGTGGTCGCGGCCGGTGCCGACGTGGTCGTCGGCAGCCACACCCACCGGCTGCAGGGCGACGGGCGCCTCGGCCCCGGCTACGTGGCCTACGGACTCGGCAACTACGCCTGGTACACCCAGGCCTCGGAGGCGACGTCCACCACCGGGGTGCTGACCCTCACCGTGCGGCCGCCGGCATCGCCGTCCGGACGGGCCAGGGTCACCGAGGCCGCGTGGACGCCGGCCCGGATCGGGTCCGACGGACTGCCGGCTCCGCTGCGCTCTGCCGAGGTCGCGGACTTCGACGCCGACCGGGCGGACCTGCGCGCCTGCGCCGGGCTCGACGACTGACCGGTTCGGGCCCACGACGAGGTGCCGAGCCGTGCTTCACCCCTTCGCGGGGCGCCGGAGCGGAATAGATGCGGTCCGCAACTTGTGGTCCTAGGTATGGCATCGACCGTTCCGTCCCTGACCCTCAACAACCAGACGACCATCCCGCAGCTCGGCTTCGGGGTCTACCAGGTCCCGCCCGCGCAGACCGCCGACACCGTCGCGACCGCGCTCGAGATCGGTTACCGCCACATCGACACCGCCCAGATGTACGGCAACGAGCAGGAGACCGGCCTCGGCCTGGCCTCCTCCGGCCTGCCGCGCGACGAACTGTTCGTGACCAGCAAGCTCAACAACGGCTTCCACCGCCCCGACGACGCCCGCCGCGAGTTCGACGGCACGCTGCAGAAGCTGGGGCTCGACCACATCGACCTGTTCCTCATCCACTGGCCGCTCCCGACGCTGTACGACGGTGACTACGCCGCCACGTGGCGCACGCTGACCGAGTTCGTCGCCGACGGCCGCGCCCGTGCGGTCGGGGTCTCGAACTTCCAGCCCGAGCACCTCGACCGGATCGTCGCCGAGACCGGCGTCGTCCCGGCGGTCAACCAGATCGAGGCGCACCCCTACTTCACCAACGACGCGGCCCGTGCCGCCACGCACCGCCACGGCGCGCTCGTCGAGGCGTGGTCGCCGATCGCCCAGGGCGCCGTCCTCGACGACGAGACCGTCGGCCGGATCGCCACCGCCCACGACCGGACGCCGTCGCAGGTCACCCTGCGCTGGCACGTCCAGCGCGGCGACGTGATCTTCCCGAAGTCGATGCGCGCCGAGCGGATGCGCGAGAACTTCGGGATCTTCGACTTCGAGCTCTCCGACGACGAGGTCGCCGCGATCTCCGCCCTCGACCGGGGCGAGGCGGGCCGCACCGGCCCGAACCCCGACACGTTCGACTACGTCCCGGGCTGAGCGGGTCTCGTCGTCGGCGCTCGCTGGCGCTCGACCTCCGGTGGGCTCAGCCGGCGTCGAGGACGCGGCCCCACTTCTCCAGCAGGTGGGCCAGCCGGGTGCGCTCGAGGTCGGTGAGGCCGGCGACGAGGCGGGTCTCGTTGGCGAGGTGCTTCTCGACGAGGTCGTCGACGACGGTGAGGCCGGCGGGCGTGAGGCGGATCCGACGCGAGCGGGCGTCGTTCTCGCAGACGGTGCGCGCCACCAGACCGGCGTTCTCGAGCCGGTCGACCCGCTTGGTGACCGCGCCCGAGGTGACCATCGTCGTCTCGGCCAGGCCGCCCGGCGTCAGCTCGTAGGGCTCGCCGGCCCGGCGCAGCGAGGCGAGGACGTCGAAGTCGCCGTCGGACAGCCCGGCCGCTGCGAAGACCGGCCGGAGCTCGGCGTGCAGGTGGTCGGACAGCCGGTGCAGCCGGCCGATGATCCCCATCGGCGAGGTGTCGAGGTCGGGACGCTGCTCGGCCCACTGCTGACGGATCCGGCCGACGTGGTCCTCGTTCACGGGATGGACTTTATCTTAGGTGGAAACTAAACTGTCTTCCATGGAAGAGACTCTGGGTCGCACCGTCGCGATCACGGCCGTCGCCCCGCTCGCCTGGGGCACCACCTACCTCGTCACCGAGCAGCTCCTCCCGCCCGACCGGCCCCTGTTCGCGGCGCTGATGCGGGCCCTGCCCGCCGGCCTGCTGCTGCTCGTGATCCTGCGCCGGCTGCCCACCGGCGACTGGTGGTGGCGGGCCGCCGTCCTCGGTGCCTGCAACATCGGGCTCTTCTTCCCGCTCATCTTCCTGGCCGCCTACGAGCTGCCGGGCGGCCTGGCCGCGACCATCCAGGCCGCCTCCCCCCTGGCCGTGATGGCGCTGGCCTGGCCGATGCTCCGCGAGCGCCCGGCCGTCGTCCGGGTCGTCGCGGCCCTCGTCGGCCTGGCCGGGGTCTCCCTGCTCGTGCTCCGCTCCCCGGACGGCGTCACGCCGCTCGGCCTCGTCGGCGCGTTCGGGTCGGTCGCCGTCTCGGCGCTCGGCTTCGTGCTGGTCAAACGCTGGCAGGCGCCGGTCCCGATGCTCACCCTCGTGTCGTGGCAGCTCGTCGCGGGCGGGCTCCTGCTGCTGCCGATCGCGCTCCTCGTCGAGGGCGCTCCCCCGGCCATCGACCTGCCCGCCGCGGGTGGCTTCCTCTGGATCGGCCTGGCCGGCACGATCCTCGCCTACACCTGCTGGTTCCACGGCCTCACCCACATGCCGGCCGGCGCGGTCTCGCTCGTCGGCCTGCTCAACCCGGTCACCGGCACCGCGCTCGGCGTCGCGTTCGCCGCCGAGGCGTTCGGCCCGGTCCAGGCCCTCGGCATGGCCGTCGTGCTCGGCTCCGTGGTGGCCGGGCAGTACCGCCGCCGCGCCCGGCCGGTCCCCACCACCACTGCCCCCGACCTCGAGCCCGCCACCGCCTGAGCCGCACCGGCGTCCGTCACGCCAGAATGGCCCGGTGCCGTCCGCCGCGTCCTCGGAGTTCCGTCTCCGCGACATCGCGCTGACGGCGTACGGCCCGACGATCGTCAGCTCGACCGGCCACGGCGCGGTGATGCCGATCCTGGCGCTGCGGGCGCGCGACCTCGGCGCCGACGTCAGCACCGCGGCCGCCGTGGTCGCCCTGCTGGGTGTCGGGATGCTCGTCGCCTCCCTCCCCGCGGGCGCACTCGTGGCCCGGATCGGCGAACGCCGAGCCCTCGTGTACGCCGGGGTGGTCGACGCCGTCGCGATGGCCGTCGGCGCGCTGGCCGGGTCGGTCGCCGTCCTGGCGGTGGCGGTCGTGCTGAGCGGCATGACCTGGACGACGTTCCTCATGTCGCGCCAGGGCTACATGATCGACGTCGTCCCGTTCAGCCACCGCGCCCGGGCACTCTCGACGCTCGGCGGCTCGCACCGGGTCGGCGTCTTCCTCGGGCCGCTGCTCGGCGCCGGGCTGATCGTCGTCCTCGGCCTGTCGGCGGTGTTCTGGTTCGCCGCCGTCGCCGCGCTGGGCGCCGCCGCCCTGGCCCGCACGATGCCCGACCTGGGCGCCGAGCGCCGCCGGTCCCGCCGCGACACCGGGCAGCACCTCGGCGTGTGGGAGGTGCTGGCGCAGCACCGCCGCGTGCTGCTGACCCTCGGCACGGTCGTCGTGGTCATCTCGGCGTCCAGGTCGGTGCGCAACGGGCTGCTCCCCCTGTGGGCCGACCACGTGGGCATCTCCCCCAGCGCGACGTCGCTGATCTTCGCCCTGTCCGGCGCGATCGACATGGTGTTCTTCTACCCCGGCGGCTGGCTGATGGACCGCGTCGGGCGGACCGTCGTCGCCGTCCCGGTCGTCGCCACGGTCGCCGTCGCGACCCTCCTCCTCCCGCTCGCGACGACCACGGCGGCCGTCGCGGCGGCGTACGTGCTGATCGCGGTCGGCAACGGGCTCGGCTCCGGCATCGTGATGGTGCTCGGGGCGGACGCCGCCCCGGCCGACGGCCGCGCGCAGTTCCTCGGCGGGTGGCGGCTGTGCGGCGACGTCGGGCTGTCGGGCGGGCCCCTGGTCGTCAGCGCCGTCGCCGCCGTGGCGCCGCTCGCGACGGCGTGCGTCGTCATCGGGCTGCTCGGCGTCGCCGGCACGGCGTGGACCGGCTTCTGGGTCGGCCGCGAGGACCACCGCCGCCGGCTCGACGACGGCGTCAGTCGGCGGGCCTAGCCGACGGTGACGACGACCTCGTTGGACTCTACGTCGGCGTCGGGGTCGATCACGCGGAACCGGTTGTCGCCGATGTTGCCGGTGAGGACGAACGTCCCGAAGTCGCCGCTGTTGACGGTGGCGGTGATCGGGGACCCCGCGTCGGGGAACGGCGCCCAGCCGCCGCCGTCGAAGCGCTGCACGACGAGTGCCGTGCCGTCGCTTCCGTCGGGATAGGTGCCGCTGAGGTTGATCGTCTCCATCGCCCCGACCGACGACTGGCCGGCCTCGAGCGTGATGGTGCCGTCGGCGTCCGGGGTCTCGGAGAAGCTCGACGACGGCGTCGGCTTCTCGGGGACGTCGCGCAGGGTGACGTAGTCGGTCGGCGACACGTCGGTCTCGGTCGGGTCGGGCACCACCATCGTCTCGCGCGCCGTCGACTCCTCGGTGGCGATGGGGTCGTCGGACAGCCCGAGCGCCTTCGTCCCGACGAACACACCACCGGCGAGGACGCCGCCGACGACGGCGACCACGGCGATCATCGCGACCAGGCCCCACACGATGGGGTGGCCGTCGCGGACGGTCGGCTCGGGCTGGTCGTCGCTCACGTGGCCATTGTGAGCGAGCATCGCTCGGCGACCAAGCCGGAGGCCGGGCGTGGGACCGCTCGGCGACGCCGATCCCGGCTCACGACGTCATCGCGTGCCGCGGGACGGCTCCCCGACGCGGTCGGCGCCCGGGTCGGTGCGTCGGCCCGGGACCTCGGGCAGGCGGTCGTCCACAGGCGCCGGGGCGCCGGGTTTGTCCCCAGCCGCGCACCGAGCAGGGCTGCGGCATGACCACCACCGCACGCCCCGACCTGACCGTCGCCGTTCCCCGGACGTGGCGCCGGCGCTCCGATCCCGACCGCGGCGTCGTCGTCGCGGCCCGGTCGGTGCTGCTGCCCGCGAGCGGGTTCCGGCCCGACCTGACGCTGCGCGCCGGACCCGTGATGGAGCCGGACGCCGCCACGTGGCGCGCCGCTGCTCTCACCGGCCTCGCCGCCGTCCTCGTCGACTTCGCGCTCGAGGACGACGACGTCCACGACCTCGAGGGGCACGAGGTGGTCTACCACCGCTTCGCCCACCGGGTCGGCGCCGCCGACGTGCTCTGCGACCAGTGGTCCTGGCTGGTCGACGGGTACGGCGTCACCCTCACCTGCTCGGCGGCGCGCGAGGACCACCCCGACTACGGCGACCTCTTCGACGCCGTCGCCGCGACCGTCGAGCTCACCCCGAGGGCTGCCTGAGCGATGGCCCTCGCCCTCGACCCCGACGGGGTCCACGCGCTCGCCGACCGGCTGACGGCGGACGCGCTCGACCTCACCGACCTGCTGCCGGTGCCCCTGCCCGACACCGGCACGACCTGCGACCGGTCCGACGCCGGCCTCCGGACCCTCGTCGACCGGGCCGCGGCGCTGGCCGACCGGCGCCGCCCACGGCGTCCGGCTGGTGCTCACCACCGGCGAGCCCGAGGTGCTCACGTGGCAGCCGCCGACGCCAGGGGTGCTCGGGTTCCGGCGCATCGCCGACGGTGCTCCCGAGGAGACATGCCCCGCCGACGGGTGAACGCCGCACTCAGCGCGAACGGCGACCCGTAGCCCACCCGGTGCGCGACCGCGGCGAGGGTGAGGTCGGGGTCGAGCAGCAGGTCGGCGGCGAGGTCGAGGCGCCACTCGGTGAGGAACGTCATCGGCGGCTGCCCGACGAGGTCGTGGAAGCGCCGCGCGAACGCCGCGCGGGACAGCCCGGCGGTGGCGGCGAGCGCCGCCACGGTCCAGGGCCGCTCGGGGTGGTGCTGGGCGAGCCGGAGGGCCGGGCCGACCACGGGGTCGGCCTGCGCGGCGTACCAGCGCGGCGGTGCGGCGTCCGGCCGGGCGAACCAGGTGCGCAGCGCCGCGACCAGCAGCAGGTCGAGCAGCCGGTCGAGCACGGCCTGCTGTCCGGGGTCGTCGCGCAGGATCTCGGCTCCGAGGAGGTCGACGAGCGGGCTGTCCAGCTCGCCTGCCCCGAGGACGACGAGCCCCGGCAGCGCGTGCAGCAGCCGCCCACCCAGCTCGCCGTCGACGGCGTAGGCGCCCGTGAGGAGCACCGTCGCGCCCTCGGCGCTGTTGCCCCAGCTGCGCACGCCCTGGTGCATCTCCTCGTGCAGCTCGCGGCCGTCGGGCGTCCGGCAGACCTGGCCGGGGTGGATGACGGCCTGCACGTCGGTCGCGGGGTCGTCGGCGATGACGGCGTACGCCGCCCCGAGGTCCTGGCGGTCGGGGCGCAGGACGGCGACGTCGCCCGGCCCGAGCCGGACCGGCGCCCAGGTCGACGCCCCGGCCGGCAGCAGCCAGGAGTGGCCGCGCACGACCGCGGTCACCGACAGCGGGGCGTCGTCGGCCAGGCGCACCGACCACGGCGGGTCGAACAGGCAGCGGAGCAGGAAGGCCCCGCGGGCGCGGGGTCCGTCGAGGAGCGCGGCCAGACCGTCCATGTCCCGACACGCTAGACGATCACGCATGGGATCGGCACCCAGGAGCATGGATCGTCTCGACCACCCGTGGTGGGCTGGAGCCATGGCCGACTCCCTCGAGCACCTCCGGGTCCCGATCCTCCTCGCCGCCGTGGTCGCCAACGGGCTCCAGGCCGGCACCTACTACACCTGGGCGTCGGGGGTGATGCCCGGACTCGCCCGCACCGACGACCGCACGTTCGTCTCGACGATGCAGCACGCGAACGTCGCGATCGTGAACCCGGTCTTCCTCGCGACGTTCGTCGGCGCGCCCGCGCTCGCCGCCCTCGGCGTCGCGGCGACGTCGGGGTCGGCCCGCCCGTGGGCGATCGCCGGGTTGGCGCTCGCCGCCGCGACGGTCGTGGTCACCGTCGTCGGCAACGTGCCGCTCAACGACGCCCTCGCCGCGGCCGGCGACGCCGACCCGGCGGCCGCCCGGACGGCGTTCGAGGACCCCTGGGTGCGGTGGAACGTCGTCCGGACCGCCACCTCGACCGGCGCGCTCGGCGTCCTCGGCTGGGCGCTCTCGCGCTAGCCCGCCGCCTGGGCGCGCCCGGATCCCGGTCGATGGATCCGGCCCGGTCGGGCAGTCTGAGCACCGTGAACGACACCGACCCCGCCACCTTCCACCGCACCGTCGCGGCCGGCTTCACCGAGCGCGTCGAGGGAGCGGACCGCGCCGGCGCGTGGGACGCCCCCGCCCCCGTCGAGGGCTGGGCGGCTCGCGACGTCGTCCGGCACCTCGTCGAGTGGTTCCCGGGCTTCCTGCGCGGCGGCACCGGGATCGAGCTGCCGGCCGGCCCGTCGGTCGACGACGACCCCGTCGGGGCTTGGCGGAGCCAGGCGGACGCCGTCCAGGGCCTGCTCGACGACCCGGCGAGCGCCGACCTGGTGCTGAGCAACCCGCACGTCGGCGACGTCCCGCTGCCCGAGGCGGTCTCGCGGTTCTACACCGGCGACGTCTTCATGCACACCTGGGACCTGGCCCGCGCGACCGGCCAGTCCGAGGCGCTCGACGTCGACCTCTGCGCCTCGATGCTGGCGGCGATGGAACCCATGGACGAGCTGCTCCGCGCCAGCGGCCAGTACGGTCCGCGCGTGGTGGTCGCCGACGACGCCGACCCGGTCACCCGGCTGATGGCCTTTGTCGGACGCCGGCCGTGACGCTGCGCCGGGCGACCCGCGACGACGTCGCGACGATCGCCGCCTGGCACCCGATGGAGCCGGCCGGCGTCCTGGAGTGGTGGGACGACGACGAGGTGCTCCCCTGGGTGCTCGAGGTCGACGGGACGCCGTCGGCGTACGGCGAGCTGTGGCTGGACCCCGAGGAGGACGAGGTCGAGCTCGCCCGGCTGATCGTTCCGGAGCCGCTGCGCGGCCGCGGTCACGGCGGGCTGCTGACCCGCCTGCTCGTCGCCGAGGCCGCCTCGACCGGCCTGGCCACCACGATGCTCCGCACCACCGACGACAACCACGTCGCCATCGCCTGCTACCTCGCGAACGGCTTCACCCGGCTTCCCGCCGAGGAGGAGCGGGCCTGGAACCAGGGGCAGCGCCGCGCCTGGGTGTGGATGGTCCTGGCGTCTCCGCAGGGGTAGTCCCGGACCACCCCGGTCCGGGGCTACCGCGATCGGCGACGGACCCGGATCCGGGCGCCGCGCCGCGGGACGGAGGTGATGTTGCGGACCAGCGGGACGTCGTCGCCGTCGGCCTCGACGTCGAAGGCCTCGAAGACCTCGCGCAGCACGGCGACGCCCTCCATCAGCGAGAAGCCCGCGCCGATGCACCGTCGCACGCCGCCGCCGAAGGGGATCCAGGTGTTGGTGGGCGGGCTCTGCCCGAGGAACCGGTCGGGGCGGAACACCTCGGGGTCGGGGTGGTTGTCGTCGCGCTGGTGGCTGACGATGATCGACGGCGCGACGGTGGCGCCGGCCGGCAGGTCGTGGCCGGCGATCCTCGCCGGTGCCATCAGGGTGCGGACCACCATCGGGATCACCGGGTGCAGCCGCATCGACTCCTTGAGCACCGCCTCGAGCCAGGCGTCACGGTCGTGGTCGTCGGCCCCGGCGACGGCGCGGACCGTGCGCTCGTGCAGGTCGGGGTGGCGGCCGAGCTCGTAGAGCGCCCAGGCCAGCGCGGTCGCGGTCGTCTCGTGGCCGGCGAGCAGGAGCGTGACGAGCTGGTCGCGCAGCTCGAGGTCGCTGAGCCGGTCCTCGGGCGCCGCGTCGGCGCCCTGGCCGACCCGGACCAGGCGCGACAGGACGTCGGTGCGCTCGGCCAGGTCGGGGGCGGTGCGACGCTCGCGGATCTCGGCGTACATCAGCCGGTCGAGCTCGTACTGGTTGTCGACCACGCGCTTCCAGATGCCGAAGCGCTGCAGCCACGGGTAGCCCCAGCCGAGCAGCACGACCGGCGGGACGTCGACGGTGGCGTTGACCCGCGGACGGAGGGCGGCGAGGCGCTCCTCGTCGGTGACGCCGAACACGACGCGCAGGATGACCTCCAGGGTCAGCGCGTTCATCCGGTCGAGGCTGCGGAAGCTCGACCCGTCGCCCCAGCGGCCGACCTCGGCGCGCGCGAGGTCGGTGACCAGGTCGGCGTACTCCCGGAGCGCGTGGCCGTTGAACGCCGGCATCAGCAGCTTGCGGGCCCGCCGGTGGTCGACGGAGTCCTGGAGCAGCAGCGAGTGCCGGCCCATGATCGGCCCGAGGATCGCGTTGCCCTTGCCCGCGTGGAAGACCTCCGGGTCGCCCGCGAAGACCTCCTTGGCGTGCTCCGGACGGGTCACCATCACCAGCGGCCGGCCTCCCGGGATCAGCCGCACCGTGTAGACGTCGCCGTAGCGCCGGTGCAGCCAGGGGTGGAACCGGTGCCGGAACCGCATCAGTGCGACCGTCTGCACCAGTGCCGGCCACCGCGGACCGGGCGGCAGGGCGGCGTCCCTCGGCGGCGACGGGGTGCTGCCTCCGACCACGCGGGTGGCGCGGAACCGCGTCGCGGTGAGGGCGGCGACGTCGTCGAGGTCGGTCACGCGGTCAGCGTACTCGCGGGTAGTCAGCCCTCGCGGAGCGTCAGGACGGGCGCCGCCTTGGTCTTCAGGTTGGCGCACGACTGGCGCCGCGGCTCCCCCGGACGCTCGTCGACGGCCACCGTGACCTCGCCGGACGGCGTCGCGAGCGTCACCTCGTCGCCCTCGGTCGCGACCAGCCGGACGTCGCCGAGGCCGGTCCAGCCGTGCCGCCGGCGCAGCGTGAGGTCGGCGTACTGGGCCCGTGCCGGCCACCCGGCGCGGCCGCGCGCGTGGTCGAGCGGCATCCTCCCGGCGAGCAGCTCCTCGACGGCGAGGACGGCGGTCCCGGGGTCGAGCCGGCCGAGGACGACGCCGCTCGGGAACGCGACCAGGGTCGCGGCGAACCGGTGCCCCCCGAGGTGGGTGGTCTCCCACGTCGCGACCGGCCACCGGGCCGCGAGCGCCGCCGCGACCGGCCGGCCGCGCTCGGCGCAGCAGACGTCGCGGCGTCCGTGGGTGCAGACGAGGAGCAGCGGCTCGTCGCTGGCGTCGGGCAGCACCAGGCGACGCTCGAACGACCCCGCCCCGGCATCAGTGCGGACCGGACGGCGCACGAGCTGCACCCGCGCCCCCGCCGCCCGCCCGTCGTCGACCCCCGCCGTCACCGCCGAGGGCCACGGGCCGGCGTCCTCGAGCAGCAGCCAGGCCGCATCGGTCGGCGCGGTGCCGGCGATCGGCTCCCCGCCGGGGCCGCCGGGGCCGCCGGGGCCGTCGGGGCCGTCGTCCTCGCTGGCGCGCGAGCAGCGGAACGTCGTCACCTCACCATCCCACCAGACGCCGACCCGTCACCCATAGGTGACGGGTCACCGCGAGATCCTCGCTGACCCGTCACCCATAGGTGACGGGTCAGCGGGAGTCAGTCGAGGAGGCCGCGGCGGCGGGCGATCGCGGCGGCCTCGGTGCGGCCGGAGGCCTCGAGCTTGCCGAGGATGTTGGACACGTGCACCGAGACGGTCTTGGCGCTGATGAACAGCAGCTTGGCGATCTCGCCGTTGGACCGCCCCTGGGCGACGTGACCGAGGATCTCGCGCTCGCGCGCGGTGAGGGCGACGGTGGACGCCGGCTCGCGCACCGGCGCCGACCCGATCGCGCGCAGGGCGTCGAGCAGCGGCTGGGCGCCGAGCCGGTGCGCCGCCTCCCGCGCCAGGTCGCCGAGCTCGCGGGCGCCGGCGAGGTCGCCGGTCGAGCGCAGGATGGCGGCCAGACGCGTGCGGACGACGGCCAGCTCGTAGACGTGGCCGAACTCGGCGAACGCCGTCTCGGTCTCCCGCCAGGTCTCGACGAGCTCGTCGAGCCCGGGGGCGTCGATGCCGGCCATCCACCGCGCCCGCAGGGTCTCGGCGTCGAGGCGCTTCAACCACGCCTGCCCCTCGGGGCCCCAGTGACCCGACGGGTCGGTGTAGCGGTCGAGCACGACGTGGCCGTCGCTGTGCAGGCGCTCCACGTCGACGAGCAGCGCCTCGCGCTCGGTGTGGCTCCGCGTGGCCAGCGCGTCGGCGACGACGCCGAGCGCCACCGCTGCGAGCCGGATGCGCGCGCTGAACCACTCGCGCCAGATGCGGCTCAGCACCGCCACCGCCTCGTCGTACGACGCCAGCGCCGCGGCCGGCTCGTCGCGACGTCCGGCGGCGATCATCTCGATGGAGGCGGCGTGGATCCCGATGGCGCCCTCGCGGCGCCAGAACGGCCGGAGCCCGCCGACGCGGGCGCCGACGTCCTCGCCCCGCCGCTGCAGGATCTGCAGGCGCAGCACGGTGAGCATGGCGCGCGGGATCGGCGGCGGGAACGGTCCCTCGACCACGAACAGCTCGAGCGCCTCGTCCCAGCGGCCGCGCACGACCTCGATCCACGCCAGCTGCCAGCGTGCCTCGAACCCGTACGGCGCCCACGGCAGTCCCGCGTCGGTGGCCCGCTCGATGGCGCTCGCGAACCAGACCGCGGCCTCGTCGAACTCCGCCCAGTCCTGGTAGGAGCGGCCGAGCAGGAAGCGACCGCGCAGCTCGGCGTGGATGGCGTCCGCCTCGACCGCGCGCTGGATCGCCTCCTCCAGCGCCCCACGCAGCCCCTCCTTCGGACCGGCCTTCTTCAGTCCCGACAGCGTGGTGATCGCGTCGGAGGCGAGCTCGCGCAGGTCGAGCCGCTCGGCGAGGTCGAGCGCGTCGACGCCGACGGCGCGGGCCTCCTCGTAGCGGCCGTAGCCCGACAGGATCCGGGCGTGCACGGTCAGGACGACGGCGCGCAGCCGGCTGCCGTCGTCGGGCACCAGGGCGACGGCCTCGGCCGAGATCTCGTGGGAGCGCTCGTGGTCGTCCTCGGTGAGGAAGACCGCGTTGGCGAGCGCCGCGAGCATCCGCGCTCGCCGGGTGGCGGGGGCGTCGGCCGGCAGGAGGTCGAGCTGCTCCCGGATGACGCCGGCGGCGCGCTCGGGATCGCCCGAGGCGATGAGGGCGTCGGCCGCGCGGACGACGAGCTTGGCCAGGTCGACCCCGTGGTCGCCGAGGTCGGACTCGGCGCCCTGGGCGGTCGCGCTGCTGAGGATCTCCAGCGCCTGCTGGTAGTGGTAGGCCGCCTCGTCTGGCCCCCCGACCTCGATCGCCTCGTTGCCGGCGCGGACGCTGGCCTGCAGCGCGGTCGTCTTGTCCATCGCGAGACGGGCGTGGCGGGCCAGCTCGGCGGCGGTGCCGCGGGCCGAGCCCTGGCTCAGCGCGGCGACGTAGCGGGCGTGCAGGCGGGCGCGCTCGCCGGGCAGCAGGTCGTCGTACACGGCCTCGCCGAGGAGCGCGTGCCGGAAGGCGTAGGCGCCGCGGTCGGCGACCAGGACGTTCATCTCCACGGCGCCGCGCAGGCCGCGCTCGAGGGCGTCGGTGCCGAGCTCGGAGGTTGCCTCGAGCATCTCGTGGCTGATCCGGCGGCCGCTGGCGCTGGCGGTGCGGACGACCGCGCGCGCCTCGTCGTCGAGCCTGTCGAGGCGCACCAGCAGGACGTCGGCGAGGTCGGCCGGGATCACGCTGCCCGGGTCGGCGGCGGCGCTGACGAGCTCCTCGACGAAGAACGCGTTGCCCTCGGCGCGCGCCACGACGTCGGCCAGCTCGGCCTCGGGGAGCCCGCCCGGCACGAGCTGCAGGACGAGCGAGCGGACGGCGGCGTCGTCGAGCGGCGAGAGGTTGATCCGCTCGACCCCGCGCAGCCGCGACCACTCGGCGACCTGACGACGCAGCGGGTGACGGCGGTGCAGGTCGTCGGAGCGGTACGACGCGACCACGGCGAACCCGTCGGAGTCGAGCCGGGAGAGGAGGAAGCTCAGCATGTCGCGGGTCGACTGGTCGGCCCAGTGGGTGTCCTCGATGACCAGCAGCAGCGGGGCCCGGCGCGCGGCGGCCTGGAGGACGGCCAGCATCGCGCGGAAGAGGTCGGCGCGGTCGAGGGCGGAGGCCTCGGCGTCGACGGGGTCGGAGTCGGCCATCTGGCGGCGCACGGGCTGCAGCCGGGCCAGGGCCGGGTGGGTGGCCGCCACCTCGGCGGCGACCTCGGGGAGCTCGGTGGTGATCCGACCGAGCACCTCGGAGAAGGGGAGGTAGGGCAGTGCGCTGTCGCCGAAGTCGAGGCAGTGCCCGGCGTACACCTGCCAGCCCTCGTCGAAGGCGAGGTCGCGCAGCGCGCGGAGCAGGCGGGTCTTGCCGACACCCGCGTCGCCCGAGAGCAGCACGTCGACCAGCCGGTCGGCCGGTCGAGAAGGACGGACGCCGAGCGACGCGGCTATCTCCGCGAGCTCGGCGTCTCGTCCCACCATCGTGCTGGACTGGATCGCCACGGGCTCCATACTGGGCTACCGCTGTGCCGCGGTCAGCCGACGCGCCCGTTGATCTCCTCGCGGGCACCGACGAACGGCACCCGGGTGCGGTCGGCGTTGCGGCGGCGCTTCACCGGGCGGCCCTTGCTGAGCCGCTCGCGGCGGTAGTCGACCTCGGCCTGGATCGTCATGCGGTCGAACATGAGGTGCTCCTCTACCTCAGTGCCGACCTGGTGTCGGCGACGTAGGACGAGACTCGCTCCCTGAGGTAGGCGCGCACATCGGGCAACCTCCTTATCCCTGCCGGGGCGCTACCTCAGAGCGGGGTGACCGGGCTCATAGCCGGTCGCCGCGGGCGTCCCGGTGGACCGCTCCGCGACCGCGGCGTCGGTCTCGCGCCCGACCGCCCCCACGCGTGCAATTGCTGCTCGTGGCTCGATCCGGAGCGCGAGAACCGAGCCGACGTCGGCAATTGCACGCGTGGGGCCACCACCCGAGCCCGTTTATCACCCCAGTGGCCGACCGCCCAGCCAGGTGCTGGTGACCAGGGGGACGCCGGGCCGGTAGGCGAGGTGGCGGTGGCTGGGGGCGTCGAGGACGAAGAGGTCGGCGCGGGCGCCGGGCGTCAGGTGGCCGACGTCGTCGCGGTCGAGGGCGCGGGCACCGCCGGCGGTGGCCGCGTGGACGGCCTCGGCGGGCGTCATGCCCATCTCGCGGACCGCGAGCGCGACGCAGAAGGGCAGGCTGCTGGTGAAGCAGGATCCCGGGTTGCAGTCGCTGGCCAGGGCGACGTGGACGCCGGCGTCGAGCAGGCGGCGGGCGTCCGGGTAGGGCTGGCGGGTGGAGAACTCGACGCCGGGCAGCAGGGTCGCGACGGTGCCGCTGTCGGCGAGGGCGGCGACGTCGGCGTCCGCGAGGTAGGTGCAGTGGTCCACGGCGGCCAGGCCGAGCTCGCAGGCCAGCCGCACGCCGGGGCCCTGGGTGAGCTGGTTGGCGTGCAGCCGGCCGCGCAGGCCGACGGCGGCGCCGGCGGCGAGGACGGCGCGGGCCTGGTCGACGTCGAAGGCGCCGCGCTCGCAGAAGACGTCGATCCACCGGGCGTACGGCGCGGCGGCGTCCAGCATCGGGCCGGTGACGAGCTCGACGTAGGCGTCGGGGTCGGCGTCCGCCGGGACGACGTGCGCCCCGAGGAACGTCGTCTCCTCGGTGAACTGGCGTGCGACGGCGAGGCTGCGCGCCTCGTCGTGCACCGAGAGCCCGTAGCCGCTCTTGATCTCGACGGTCGTGGTGCCCTGGCGGCGCATCTCGGCGACCAGCCGCCCGACGTGGGCGGTGAGCTGCTCGTCGGTGGCCGCCCGGGTGGCGGCGACCGTGGTGCGGATGCCGCCCGCGGCGTACGGCGTCCCGGTCATCCGGGCCTCGAACTCCGCCGCCCGGTCGCCGGCGAAGACCAGGTGGGAGTGGGAGTCGACCCAGCCGGGCAGGACGGCGCGGCCGCCGACGTCGACCGCGGTGTCGGCGGCCGGGGCGTCGGCGGCGCGGCCGACCCAGGCGATCCTGGTCCCCTCGACGACGAGGGCGGCGCGCTCGACCGCGCCGAGCAGGTCGGGTGCGGCCGGGTCGTTGGTGACGAGCTCGGCGATGCCGGTGATCAGGGTGCTGGTCATGGCAGGAGGCTCCTGATGGTGCGGTCGAGGTCGCGGCCGACGGCCTCGCGGTCGAGGTCGAGCAGGACGCCGTCCGCGACGACCGAGACGACGTCGGCGGCGCCGGCGGCCCAGACGACGGTGTGCTCGTCGGCGCCGGTGCCGGCGGTCCGGACGCTGGTGGTGTCGAGGGTGACGAGGTCGGCGCGCTGCCCGACGGCGAGGGCACCGGCGTCCGCGAACCCGAGGCTGGCGTGGCCGGTGACCGTCGCGGCGGCGAGCAGGTCGGCCGTCGTCCAGGTGCCGCGGCGACGCGACGCGAGCCGCTCGTCGAGCTCGACGGCGCGCATCTCCTCGAACGGGTCGATCACGGCGTGGCTGTCGGAGCCGAGGGTGAGCCGGGCCCCGGCGTCGCGGAGCTCGCGGCTCGGGCCGACGCCGTCGCCGAGGTCGCGCTCGGTCGTGGGGCAGAAGCAGACGTGGGTGCGGGTGCTGCCCAGGAGGTCGACGTCCTCGTCGGTGAGGTGGGTGGCGTGGACGACGGTCGTGCGGGGCCCGAGGACGCCGTGGTCGGCGAGCAGCCGGGTGGGGGTGGCGCCGTAGACGGCGAGGCAGTCCTCGTTCTCCTGCGGCTGCTCGCTCAGGTGCACGTGCAGCGGGTCGGCGGCGTGGCGGGCCATGTCGTGCGGCGCGACGGCCCGCACCGAGTGGAACGCACCCCCGACGTGGACGTGGCCGCCCTCCGGCTCGAACCGGGCGAGCCGCTCGGCCCAGCGGTCGACGTCGCCGTCGCAGTAGCGCCGCTGCACGCCCTCCACCGGAGCCCCGAACCCGCTGCTGAGGTAGCAGGTGTCGAGCAGGCTCAGCCGGACGCCCGCGGCGCGCGCGGCCTCGACGAGGGCGTGACCCATCGCGTTGGGGTCGTCGTACGGCGTCCCGTCGGGCTGGTGGTGCAGGTAGTGGAACTCCCCCACCGTCGTCGTCCCGGCCGCCGCCATCTCGCGGTAGACCGCGGTGGCGAGCGCGAGGTAGGAGTCGGGGTCGAGCCGCTCGGCGACGGCGTACATCTGCTCGCGCCAGGTCCAGAACGTGCCCCGCCCGCGCTGGGTGCGGCCGCGGAGGGCCCGGTGGAAGGCGTGGCTGTGGGCGTTCGCCAGGCCCGGGACCGTCACGCCGGCCAGCCGGACGGCGTCCGGCGACGTCGAGCCGGGGGTCACCGAGGTGAACCGCCGGTCCTCGATCTCGACCAGGACGTCGTCGCGGACCGCGCCGTCGACCCAGGCCCGCTCGAGGAGGTAGCTGCTCGTCGGGCTCGTCACCGGGCCAGCCGCTCGAGGGTGTCGGCGAGGGCGGTGACGCCGGCGAGGCAGTCGGCGGTGTCCGCGGACTCGGCCGGCGAGTGCGAGACGCCGGTGGGGTTGCGGACGAACAGCATCGCGGTCGGGATGCCGGCCGCCGACAGGATCCCGGCGTCGTGGCCGGCCTGCGACGCCAGCACCGGCCACCGCTCGTGCCCGGCCGGACCGAGGTGCAACGTGGTGTCGAAGCCGACGGACCCCGACACCGACTCGGGCGTGACGGTGACCGTGGTGCCGTCGCGGCCGGCGCGGTCGGCGGCCTGGCGCTCGACGGCGGCGACGAGGTCGGTCAGGGCGTCGTCCGACGAGGCGCGGGCGTCGAGCCACGCGGTGACGCGCGACGCGACGGCGTTCGTGCCGTTGGGCGCGACCTCGATCCGCCCGAACGTCGCGCGCTGGCCCGCCAGCCGGGCCTGCTTGTTGGCGGCGAGCGCCGTCATCGCGTAGGTGAGCATCGGGTCGTGGCGGTCCTCCATGCGGGTGCTGCCGGCGTGGTTGGCCTCGCCGCCGAAGTCGAAGCGGTAGCGCCCGTGCGGCCAGATCTCGCCGGCCACCCCGACCGGCTCGCCGAGGTCGACGAGCCCGCGACCCTGCTCGACGTGCAGCTCGACGAACGCGCCGACGCCGTCCAGCAGCGTCGAGCGCTCCCCCGCCCCGGCGGACGTCGGGCCCGCGACGACGTCGCCCAGCGCGACGCCGTCACGGTCGCGGAGCCCGCGGACGTCGTCCCACGAGGTCGCGCCGACGGCCAGCCGCGACCCGAGGCAGGCCAGCCCGAACCGGGACCCCTCCTCCTCGACGAACACCGACACCCCGAGCGGACGCCCCGGCACGAACCCGCGACCCCGCAGCACGTCGAGCGCCGCCAGCGCCGACACGACCCCCAGCGGCCCGTCGTACGCACCCCCGTCGAGCACCGAGTCGAGGTGGCTGCCGGTGAGGACGGCGCCGCCCGGGTGCGGTAGTCCCGGCCGTTCGGGCCCTGGTCCGGGCCGATCCGGGGCCCGAACGGCCGGGACTACCGCGCCCGGCGGGTCCCACCACGCCGCGACGTTCCCGAACGGGTCGCGCTCGAGGCGGAGGTCGCGGGCGGCGCACTGCTCCTCGAACCACGCGGCCAGCTCCCGCTCGGCGGAGGCGAACGGCGAGCGGTGGTAGCCACCGGACGACGCCGCCCGGCCCACCGGGGCGAGGTCGGCCCACATCCGCTCGAAGTCGTCGGCGACACGGTCCGGCACGGGCGTCTCCCTAGGATCGGGGCATGGAGTTCCAGGACGTCGTGCGACGCCGCCGGATGGTGCGCAACTATGCCGACGAACCGGTCGACCCCGCCATCATCGACCGCGCCCTCGCGAACGCGACCCGAGCCCCCAACGCCGGCTTCAGCCAGGGGTGGGCGTTCGTCGTCCTCGACACCCCGGCCGACGTCGAGCGGTTCTGGCGGGCCAGCAGCGACGACGTCGACGACCCCGGCCCCTGGCTCGCCGGCATGATGCGCGCGCCGGTCGTGATCCTCCCGTGCAGCAGCAAGGCCGCCTACCTCGACCGCTACGCCGAGCCCGACAAGGGCTGGACCGACCGCGACGAGGCCCGCTGGCCCCTCCCGTTCTGGCACATGGACGCCGCCATGGCGTCCCTGCTGATCCTGCAGACCGTCACCGACGCCGGCCTCGGCGCGTGCTTCTTCGGCGTCGTCCCGGAGCGCGCGGACGACGTCCGCGAGGCCTTCGCGATCCCCGCCGACCACGACCCGGTCGGCGTCATCACCGTCGGCCACCCGCAGCCGGGCGGTGCGAAGGGCTCACCGAGTCGTCGCGAGCGGCGGCCCTGGCAGGAGTCCGTCCGTCGTGGGGGCTGGCCGCGCTGACGGGGCGTCCTCGGCCCCGTCAGGCCCCGGGTGACGAGCCGGGTCGCAGCGTCCGGGCGAGGAGGTCCTGCAGCGCGTCGAAGTGCCGCTCGGTCGCGCGCTCGTCGTACATCGCGGTGTCGGCCATCGAGTAGCCGTGCGGGGCGTCCGCGTACACCTCGTTGGTCGCCTCGAGCCCGTGCGCGGCGAGGGTCGCGCCCAGGGTCGCGACCGCCTCGGGCGGCATCGAGGCGTCCTGGTCGGCATGCCCGAACACGAAGGCGGCCCGCGCCGATCCGAGCCCGGCGTGCGGGCTGTCGGGCTCGTCGGTGACCAGACCGCCGCCGTGGAACCCGCCGCAGGCGGCGACGTCGTCGGGGTGCCCGGTCGCGGCCCGGACGGCGAGCCGGGCGCCCATGCAGTAGCCGGTCACCCCGATCGGTCCGTCGTCGACCTCGTCGAGACCGCGGAGGGCGGCGACGTACGCCGCGATGTCGGGCACCGCCAGGTCGGCGGTGAGCCGGCCCACGCGGGGCATGGCGGCGGCGAAGAACTCCTCGCGGGCACCCGGCTCGGTGAGGTCGCGGTGCGGCCCGACGGCGTCGACGTCGCCCTCGCGGTGGAAGACGTTGGGGGCCAGGACGACGTAGCCCCACGACGCGATCCGGTCGCACATCACCGCGATCCGGGGGCGGAGCCCGATCGCGTCCATGAAGAACAGCACGCCCGGGCCGGTGCCGGCCGGGGGCCGGGCGACGTGGGCCTGCGCGGTGCCGGCGGGGACGGCGATCTCGATCAGGGGCATGCCCCGACCGTAGGACGTCGGTCCTCACCCTCCCGGGCGCCGGCGGCGCCGGCGGTGGGAATCTCGCTCGCGCCGGGGCAGACTGGACGGGCGGGGAGGGATCACGTGCCTCGCGCGAGGAGCCCCGGAGGTCGATGTCGTGGACGACGAGCAGCACGAGCAGGTCGAGGGCCGCGACGTGCGCACGGGCGGGAGTGCGGCGGCCGCACGGATGGCCCAGCAACACCTGTGGGTCGACGAGCAGGTCCGGCGCGCGATGGAGCGCGGCGAGTTCGACGACCTGCCCGGCGCCGGCAAGCCGATCGGGGGCCTGGGCGGCGACCACGACCCCGACTGGTGGCTGAGGAAGCTCGTCGAGCGCGAGCGCATCGCCGTCGTGCCGATGTCGGTCCAGCTGCGCAAGGAGGACGCCGACCTCGACGACCGGCTCGACACGATCGCGTTCGAGGCCGAGGTACGCCGCGTCCTGGTCGACTTCAACGAGCGCGTAGTCGCCGCCCGCTACCGCGCACCCGAGGGCCCGCCCCTGGTGACGATGCCGCGCGACGTCGACGCGACCGTGGCGGCCTGGAGCGAGCGCCGCGAGGCCCGCCGCGCCGCCGCCGCCGCCCGGGCCGCGCGGACGACGTCCGAGGCTCGGCCGCGGCGCTGGTGGCGGCGGCGCCCGGGGTCCCCGGACGGCGCCTAGCGGCACCTGCCCGACCGCCGCGCCGGCCGTCGCGCCAGCCGTCGTGCCGGGCCGTCGTGGGCCGCAGGGAGAGATCGGTCATACCCCCGCACGGTGAACGACTGCTAACTTCCGCGACATGCCCGCCTCCCAGAGCGCCAAGGACTTCTTCCGACCGCTGGCGGTCGGGGCACCGACGCCGCTGACCGAGATCCCGTTCCGCCCGAGCCGGGCGATCCACTTCTTCGACCCGAGCAACGCGAAGATGGCCGGGAAGATCCCGGGCATGGTCGGCACCGTCGACGTGCTCCTCGGCAACCTCGAGGACGCCGTCAAGGCCGACAACAAGGTCGCCGCGCGCGAGGGCCTGGTGCGGATCGGCCAGGAGACCGAGGGCCTCGGCGCCGGCGGGCCCACGCAGCTCTGGACCCGCATCAACTCCCTCGACAGCCCGTGGGCGCTCGACGACCTCACCACGCTGGTCCCGGCGATCGGCGACCGGCTGGACGTCGTCATGGTGCCGAAGGTGCAGGGCGCCGAGGACATCCACTACGTCGACCGGCTGCTCGCCCAGCTCGAGGCGAAGGCCGGGCTCGACCGGCCGATCCTGGTGCACGCGATCCTGGAGACCGCACGCGGCGTGGCGAACGTCGAGGAGATCTGCGGCGCCTCGCCGCGCATGCAGGGCCTCTCCCTCGGCCCGGCCGACCTCGCCGCCGACCGCCGGATGAAGACCACCCGCGTCGGCGGCGGGCACCCCGGCTACCTGGTGCGCCAGGACCCGCCGATCGACGAGCTCGGCGTCGCCCAGGTCGAGGCGCCGCGCACGACGTACCAGCAGGACCTGTGGCACTACACGATCGCGCGGATGGTCGACGCGTGCGCGATGCACGGCATCTACCCCTACTACGGCCCGTTCGGCGACATCGCCGACACGGTGGCCTGCGAGGACCAGTTCCGCAACGCGTTCCTGCTCGGCTGCGTCGGCACGTGGAGCCTGCACCCGAAGCAGGTCGCGATCGCCCACCGGGTCTTCTCCCCCTCAGTCGAGGACGTCGCGCACGCGCGTCGCGTCGCCGCGGCGATGGGCGACGGCACCGGCGCGGTGATGCTCGACGGCAAGATGGAGGACGACGCCTCGCTCAAGCAGTGCCTGGTGATGGTCGACCTCGCCGAGCAGCTCGCGGCGATCGACCCCGAGCTGAAGGCGGCCTACGACGCCATCCCCAGCGGCGAGGGGGCCTGACATGGGCGACTTCACCCCCCTGCGCTCGGTCCTCTACATGCCCGGCTCCAACGCGCGGGCGCTCGAGAAGGCCACGTCGATCCCCTGCGACGCACTGATCCTCGACCTCGAGGACGCCGTCGCGCCCGACGCCAAGGCCGCCGCCCGCGACGCCGCGTGCGCGGCTGCGGCGTCCGGGGAGTACGGACGTCGTACCGTCACGATCCGGGTCAACGGGATCGGCACCGAGTGGCACGACGCCGACCTCGCGGCGGCCAGCGCCGCCGGGCCGGCCGCGGTCGTCGTCCCCAAGGTCGACAGCGCCGCCGCGGTGCAGGGGCTCGTCGCGGCGATGGAGGAGGCCGGCGCGCCCGACCACACGAAGCTGTGGGCGATGGTGGAGACCCCTGTCGCGATCCTCGACGCCCTGGCGATCGCGCGCGCCTCCGAGCGGCTCACGGTGCTGGTGCTGGGCACCAACGACCTCGTCAAGGAGCTGTACGCCGAGCACGTGCCCGGCCGCGCCCCGATCCTCCCCTCGTTGCACACCGCGCTGCTCGCGGCCCGCGCCGCCGGCATCGCGATCCTCGACGGCGTCTACAACGACGTGAAGGACACCGAGGGCTTCCTCGCCGAGTGCGACCAGGGCCGTCAGATGGGCTTCGACGGCAAGACCCTGATCCACCCCGGGCAGGTCGAGGGCGCCAACGCGGCGTTCGCGCCGTCCGCGCAGGCCGTCGAGGACGCCCGCGGCCTGATCGCCGCCTGGGACGCGGGCGCGGGCACGGGCGTCGTGACCTTCAACGGCCGGATGGTCGAGAACCTGCACGTCGAGTCCGCCCGCCGCACGCTCTCGATCGCCGAGGCGGTGGCGGCCCTCCAGGGCTGACGTCGGGATCGCCCGGCGTCGTACAACCACCTACACCGCACGCGCCACCGCGCTCCCGCCAGGCGTGGGACCGGCGCCCGACCGTCGTGCTGTACGTGCTTCTACGACGGACCCACCCGAGAGCCGCCTCGCGGACGCGGCGGGCTCCGGGTGGTCGAGGAGGCGGTGGGCAGCGGCCTGCCGGGTCTGGTGTTCACCTACGTCTGGGCGCTCGACGTCCCCGAGGACACGGCCGCGATCGAGCAGCTCGTCGCTCCGGTGCTCGAGGCCGGGGGACGGGTCGACTTCGTCGAGCTGTACGCCGACGTCGACACCCGCCTCGCGCGCGAGGGCACCCCGGCGCGGCTCGCGGCGAAGCCGTCCAAGCGCGACGTCGAGTGGCAGCGCGCACACCTGCTCGAGTGGGGTCGCGAGTACCGCCTCAGCACGGGCCCCGACCATCCGTTCCCCCTCGACGCGCCGCACCACCGCGTCGACAACACCGACCTCTCCCCCGCCGCGGCGGCCGAGGCGATCGTGGACCTGCTCGACCTCCCGCGCCGCTGACGCCACCCCGCGCGACCACCCGCCGGTCGGGGTGGCAGGTCACCGTGCGCCTGTCGCGAGGTGGGAACGCGACGAGCCGCGGAGGGACCTCAGTCCCAGAGCTCGCGGACGGCGGCGACGTGCGCCTTCGCCTGGGCGTAGCCGGCACGCGCCGACGGGGGCCGGGCCTCGGGGTCGAGCACGTTCTTGCCGATGGCGGCCACCGAGCCGGCGTCCGGGGTGATGACGAGGTGGCGCACGTCCATCCGGCCGAGGATCCGCGCGGCGCTGTGCATCGGACCGACCGACCGGTCGACCGGCGTCAGCGCGACCACCGCGTCGCAGCCGGCCGCGAGGTCGGCGTTGGACCCGGAGCGGACGCCGCCGTCGACGAAGGTGCGCGTGCCGATCCGGATCGGCGGGTAGACGCACGGCACCGCGCAGGACGCGTTGACGGCGTCCTCGAGCCGGACCTCGGGCGTCGAGCCGCGGGGCCCGAACGCCGCGAGCTCACCGGTCGCGACGTCGACCGCGGTGACGACGAGGTCGCGGTCGGGCCACTCGATGCCGCCGATGCGCTGGGCGACCTGGTCGTAGCGCTCCGCGACCGAGGGCGTGCGCCCCTGCGCGGACGCCGTCACGGCGGCCCGGCCGAGCACCCGGCCGAACCGCTCGAGGTCGCCGCGCGAGCGCAGCATCGCGCCCGCGAACCGCGCGACCACGCCGAGCCCGATCGAGGCGAGCGGCACCCCGCCGTCCCCGAGCTCGGCCGGCGGCAGCAGCTGGCGGCGGTAGAGCTCCTCGAGGGGGATGCTGCTGGTGACCTGGGCCCCGACGATCGAGCCCGCCGACGTGCCGATCACGCGGTCGGCGTCGGTCAGGTCGACGCCGGCCTCGGCGAGCCCCCACAGGAGCCCGGTCTCCCAGGCGATGCCCGTGATGCCGCCGCCGCCCAGGACCAGTCCTCGTGTCGTCACGCGGTCAGTGTGCCCGTGCCGCGGGCCCGACTCGTGCGAGCGTCCGCGGCTGGCAGGGTGGACGCATGGCAGAGGAGGACCAGGAGACCGCGAAGAAGCAGCAGGACGACCGCCTCGCGCTCGGCGTCGCCCTCGGCACGCCGCTGGGCGTCGTGCTGTCCCTGCTGCTCGACAGCTGGGCGATGCTCGGCGTCGGGATCGCGCTCGGCCTGGTCTGGGGCGCCCTGCCCAGCACGAAGGACAGGGACCCCAGGTGAACGCGGACGGGTCGGCCGCGGGCTACCTCGCCACCCGCAGCGTGCCCAGCGACGCGTCGGCGGCGTAGGCGATCCGGACGCCGGCGGCACGGGCCGCGTCGAGCGCGGCCAGGGTCGCCGCGGTGATCTCCTCACCGGGCGCGAGCACGGGGATGCCGGGCGGGTACGGCGCCACCAGCTCGACGCTCACCCGGCCGAGCGCCTCGGCGATCGGCACCGCCTCGGCGTCGGCGAAGTAGGCCTGCCGCGGCGTCATCGGCGACACCGGCTCCACGGCGTACGTCGCCGCGGGGGCGACCGGCCGCGGCGCGCCGCGGTGCCGCTCGATCGAGTCGGTCAGCACGTCGACGAGAGCGCCGAGCGAGCTCGGAGTGTCGGCCAGCGACACCACCGCGACGAGGGTGTCCCGCTCGGCGGCCTCGACGGGGAGCCCGGCGGCGAGGAGGTCGTCCTCGACGCGGACGCCGTGCGCACCGGTGCCGGGGAGCACCAGCGTGAGCTTGAGGGGGTCGACGCCGGCGCCGTCGAGGACGACGAGCCCGTCGATCGCGGCCAGCCGCCGCCGGGCCCCGCGGACGGCGTCCAGGGCGACGCCGAGCAGCGCCTCGCCGTCGCGCTCGAGGAGGGCCCGCGCCGCGTCGGTGCTGGCCAGGATCGCGCCCGCCGGGCTGGTCGTCGCCGTGGCCTCCACCCCGGCGTCGAGGCGCGCGGCGTCGATCCGGTCGGTGCGGGCCAGCACCAGCGCGGCCTGGCTCCAGGCGGGCAGCGACTTGTGGGCGCTGACGACCATCGCGTCGGCGCCCAGGGCGAGCGCGTGGGCGGGCAGTGCGGGGTGGAAGCCGAAGTGGGCGGCCCAGGCGGCGTCGACGACCACCGGGACGTCGTGCGCGTGCGCCACCTCGGCCAGCCCGGCGACGTCGCCGACGGTGCCGACGTACGACGGGTCGCCGACGAGCACCGCACGGGCCTCGGGGTGCGCCTCGAGCGCGCGCCGCACGGCGGCCGGGGCGACGCCGAGCGGGAGGCCGGTGCGCGGGTCGGTCTCGGGGCGGACCCACACCGGGGTCAGGCCGGCCACCACCAGCCCGAGGAGCAGCGAGCGGTGCAGCGAGCGGCTGACCACCACCGTGTCGCCGTCGCCACCGAGCGCGAGCGCCAGCGCCTGGTTGGCGTGGGTCGCCCCGCCGACCGAGAAGCGCGCGACGTCGGCGCCCCAGAGCCGGGCGGCCCGGCGCTCGGCCTCGGCGAGCACGCCCCGGGTGAGCTTCATCGTGTCGAGCCCGGCGTACAGCGGGACGTCGCCCGCGACGACGTCGCCGACGAGGTCGTGGCGCTGCTTGTGCCCGGGGATCGTGAACGGCGTCGGCGGCTGCTCCTGGAAGCGCAGCCACGCGTCGAGGAGGGGCGCGTCACCGCGCAGGCCGCGCGGGTCAGTCGCCACGGTGGCCCGCTGCCCAGGCCGGGAGGACGTCGACGAGCGCGCGCGCCAGGGCCCGCACCTGGCGCAGGTCGACCCACTCGTCGACGGCGTGCAGCCCGCCGCCGGAGGGTCCGCAGACCAGGGTGGGGCAGGTCGCCTGCCACAACGGCGCCTCCATCCAGTACGGCGCGTCGAAGGTCGCCCCGGTGCCCAGCGCCCGGCCGAGGAGCCCGGCGAGGTCGGCCGCGGCGCCGTGGGCGTCCAGCCGCCACGCCTCGCGGCTGGCGACCAGCTCGCTCGTGGCCCGCATCCCGGGTGCCAGGAGGGCGTCGACCTCGGCGTGCGCGGCGGCCGAGCCGGGCTCGGTCGTGCGGCGCTCGACGAGGCACTCGGCGTGGTCGGGGACGACGAACGCCGACTCACCACCGCGCACGACCATCACCGCCAGCTCGCCGCCGCCGGCCCGGACCGTCGGCGCGGCGACGTCGACCGCGTGCAGGAAGCGACCCAGCGCGGTGACCGCGTTGACGCCGAGCTCGGGCTGCGAGCTGTGCGCGGCCCGGCCCTCAAACCGGACCCGGACCACCGCGAACCCGCGCAACGACCGGGCCAGCGCCAGGTCGGTCGGCTCCGCGACCAGGCACACGTCGGGCCGGACGCCGAGCCCGGGCAGCGCCGCGATCACGGCCTCGCTCCCGAGGCTGGCGTCCTCCTCGTCGGCGACGAGCGCCAGCACCGGTCGCACCGGTGCGCCCGACGCGAGCAGCGCCTCGGCGGCGGCGACGACCGCTGCGACACCGCCCTTCATGTCGGCGGCGCCGCGCCCGCCCAGCCGGTCGCCGTCGACCTGCGGGGCGAACGGCGCAGCCATCCCGCTCGTGCCGACGGTGTCGAGGTGCCCGTTGAGGACGACGGTCGGGACGTCGTCCGGGCCCGGTGCGACGGCGACGAGGCTGGGCCGGTCCTCGCGCCCGGCGGCGGTCACGACGTGCGTGCCGAACCCCGACCGGGCCAGCCGCGCGCGCAGGTGCTCGACGATCGCCGCCTCGCCGGGCGCGCCGGGCACCAGGGCGGGGTTGACGCTGTCGATCGCGACGAGCTCGACGGCGAGGTCGACGGCCGCCCGACCGACGTCGGCCGGTCCGGCGGCGGGGCCGCTCACGAGCGCAGCACCTTCTCCATCGGCCGGCCCTTGGCCAGCTCGTCGACGAGCTTGTCGAGGTAGCGGATCCGCTGCATCAGCGGGTCCTCGACGTCCTGCACGCGCACGCCGCACACCGAACCGGTGATCAGCGAGACGTCCGGGTTCAGGTCGGCCGCGGCGAAGAAGTCCTCGAACGTCGTCCCGGCGTCGAGGTGGGCGGCCAGCGCCTCCTGGTCGAAGCCGGTGAGCCACGCGATCACCTCGTCGAGCTCGGCCCGCGTGCGGCCCTTCCGCTCGACCTTGGCGACGTAGTGGGGGTAGACGGAGGCGACACTGACGGTGAAGATCCGGCTCACCCTGGTCAGGCTAGTCGTCGGCACCGACGTCCTCCTGCGCCTGTCCCACGGCCGGGACCGGTGGCAGGATGCCGATCATGCTGAGGACCGTGACCGCCACCACCGCCCTGCTCGTCGCGAGCGCCGTCCTCCCGGCCGGTGCCGGCGCCACCGAGCCGGCGGAGCGGCGGCTGAGGCCGTACGTGTCGATGGGGGGCGGCGGCGGCGGCGAGGTGACGCTGCTGGCGTGCAAGGAGCCGGCCCGCGCCGGTCGGGCGTGGCGGCTCTACCTGGAGGTGGACAACACCGAGGGCGCCGGCGCCGTCGGTGCCCGGTTGGTGGCGCGCCGCGACGGGGTCAGGGTCGCGACCTGGACGTCGGGCCGGGTGGCGGCCGGCCGGGTCTCGCGGACGACGTCCGTGCGGGTGCCGAGGAGCGCCGACTCCGTCGTCGTCTCGGTCCACACCACCACCGGCAGCGCGGGCGCCGGCTCCCCGGGCGTCGACGCCGAGCGCTGCTGACCCGTCCCCGCGGACCGGCTCGTCTGCCGTGGTCGCGCACCGGGAGGTATCTGCGCGGGACCACGGCGCTCCGAGGAGGGACGACCGACCACGAGGAGACCCGATGACCGTACGACGGACCGCGCTCGCAGCCACCCTGCTGATCGGCACGACGCTCCTCGCGGGGTGCGGGGGTGACGACGAACCGGAGGCTGACGCCGCGAGTGCGTTGCCGTCGGCCCTGGACCCGGGCACGTCGGGCGACGTCGACCTCGACGGCGAGGCCGACGCGGGCGCCGAGATGACCGCCGCCGAGCTGTGCGGCTTCATCGCCGAGCAGGCGCCGAAGGTCGCCGACCTGCAGCCGGCCGAGTACGCCGCCGCGACGTTCGGCTCGGCGCTGTTCGTCTTCTACACCGACCACGGCCTGCTCACCGACATCGACGGCGCCGAGATGGACGCCCTCGTGGCCGAGGGTTGCCCGGAGGAGGCCGCTGCGCTGCTGCCGTCGCTCGACGCCGCCAGCTTCGCCGAGCTGCTGTCGCGCTAGGCCGCGCGGCGCCTCGCAGGTCCGGTCAGGCCGGCGGGTCCCAGCCGAGCATCGTCGCGATCTCCTCGCCCAGGGTCATCGGGTTGAACGGCTTCGAGATGACGCCCGCGACGTTCATGTCGTCCCACGGCTGCGGGCCGCCGACCTGGAGCTTCGCGGTCAGCAGGACGACCGGGATGTCGGCGGTCCGCTCGTCGGACTGCAGGGCGGCGAAGGTGGCCCGGCCGTCGATGATCGGCATCATCAGGTCGAGCAGCACGAGGTCGGGGCGGTGGCTCCGGGCCAGGAGGATCGCGGCCTCGCCGCCGCTGGCGGGGATCACCGTCCAGCCGGCGACCACCTCCAGCGTCACCTGGGTGATCTCGCGGATGGAGTCGTCGTCGTCGACCACGAGGATCGTCGGCGGCGTGGTCACGGCGCACCCCCGTCGTCGACGCGGTGGAAGGTGCCTGCGTAGTACGTCTGACGATCGATGGTCACCACGCTCACGTCGCCGGTGCGGCCCAGGACCCGCGCGGCGTGCCGCCCGAAGGAGAGGTCGTCGTCGTTGAAGGCGCAGATGTCCCACCCGACCACCGCCTGCGCCTCGGCCAGCACCGTGCCGATCCGGTGGATCATCGCCTGGAACGCCCGGCTGCGCCGGTGCTCGCGCTGGACCAGCGTGAACCCGATGTAGAAGACCGCGTCGCGCGCGAACTGCTCGGGGTAGTGGTGACGGAAGTAGGCCGGACTGATCCACGGGACCGTCTCGAGCTGGTTGGTCAGCGTCGACATGCCGATGGCCGTGCCGGCGGCGTCGCGGGCGACGTACTTCGCGACGCGCGGGTCCTCCATCTCCTCGAGGAACTCCTCGCGGTGCAGCAGCTGACGGGCGACGGCCTTGGTCTCGAGCTCGCCGAAGGTCTCGCGGTACAGCGCGTAGTAGGCCTCGGCGGTCTCGACGTCGACCTTCTCCTCGACGGTGACCTCGATCTCGCTCCGGGCGCTCATGGCCGGCCCCAGCCGGCGACCTCGTAGGCGGCGATCGCCAGGGCGCACACCGGCCTGGTGGTGCAGTGCGCGGAGACGATGGCGGTGTGGACCTCGCCGAAGTCGATCCCGCGGTTGGCGGCCATGTCGGCCAGGCTCAGTCGGATCTGCTCGTCCACGGAGGCCTCGCTCCCCCCGGTGTGCTCGACGAACAGCCCCCCGACCTCGGGGTGGATCGCCCAGCCGAGCCCGGCGGAGACGATCTCGCCCGGGTGGTCGGCGTAGGCGACGGACTCGACGCAGTAGAGCCGGTCGCCGTGCTCTCCCGGGAGCGTCTCCGAGGTCCGCGACACGACGGCGCGGGGCGGGATCACCGACGAGAGCGGGATCAGGTTGAAGTCGGCCACCCCGGCACCCAGCAGGGCGGTGTCGAAGGCGGAGAGCAGGGTGCGCCCCTCGCCGACGGCCGTCCTGACGGTGATCTCGAGCGGGATCTGGTGCTTACCGGTCACGTGCGGGCGCCTCTTCCTGGGGGGACTGACGGGGTGGCGAGCAGCTCGAGCACCCGGTCCTCGACCGCGGTCGGGTCGACCCGGCTCTTGGTCACGAACGTGGTGCGCCCGAGGGTGAGTCGTGGGCGGTCCTGGAGCTCGACGTCGGCGGCGCTGTAGACGATGACGTCGAGGTCGGCGGTCCGGGGGTCGCGCGCGAGACGGGCGACCAGGTCCTGGCCGGTCCCGTCGGGCAGGGCGACGTCCAGGATCAGCAGGCGCGGGGTGTTCCGGGCGGCCATCGCGACGGCGTCCTGGACGCCGGTGGCGCGGGCCACGGGCACGGCGTGCCCGGTGAGGAGGGTGGTCAGGACGTCGGCCAGGTCGTCGTCGTCCTCGACGAGGAGGACCCCGCCCCGGTCGCCGGGCACGCCGTCGGGCGTCGAGCCGCTCCGCGCGCTCGACCGGGTGGCCGACGGCAGCGTGAAGTAGAGGGTGGTGCCGGCGCCGAGGACGCTCTCGGCCCAGATGCGGCCGCCGTGCCGCTCGACGATGCCCCGGCTGATCGTCAGGCCGAGACCGGTGCCGCCCATCAGCCGCGCGTCGGAGGAGTCGGCCTGCTCGAACCGCTGGAAGACGGCCTCGAGCCGGTCGTCCGGGATGCCGCGGCCCTCGTCCCGGACGCTGAACAGCACGGCGCCCGCACCGTCGTCGACGGAGCTGAGGACGACGCTCTGGCCCGCCGAGGAGTACTTGATGGCGTTGTTGAGCAGGTTGGCCAGCGTCTGCACGATGCGGTCGCCGTCGGCCAGGACCCGGCCGGTGCTGGCGCCGACCTCGAGCCGCACCCCGGTGGCGCTGGCCTGGCCGGTCATCTCCGCGACCGAGCGGGCCAGGAGGTCGGCGGCGTCGGTCGCAGCGACGTCCAACGGCCGGGTGCCGGACTCGATGCGCTCGAGGTCGAGGATGTCGTTGATCAGGCGCGTCAGGCGCTCGCTGCTCGCCAGCGCCAGGTTGGCCATCGCCCCGGCTCGCGGCGTCAGCTCCCCGAGCTTGCCGCTGGCCAGCAGACCGAGGGAGCCCCGGATCGACGTCAGCGGGGTGCGGAGCTCGTGGCTGACGACGGAGATGAACTCGTTCTTGATCCGGTCGACCTCGCGCCGCTGGGTGACGTCGCGGAACACGACGACCGCCCCCCGCACGACGTGGTCCTCGACCAGCGGGCTGGCGGTGATCTCGACCGGGAAGCTGGACCCGTCGGCGCGCAGGTAGACGTCCTCCTCGGAGGTGGTCACGATCCCCGAGCGGATCGCCTCGGCGATGTAGCACCCGTCGTAGGGGTGGGGGAGGCCGTCGTCGCCCGGTGCGTGGAAGAGGTCGTGGGCGTTGCTCCCGTGCAGGCTCTCCGCGGTGTGGGTGAGCGCCTCGGCGCCCGACGGGTTCACGAAGGTGACCCGGCCCTCGGCGTCCACGCCGTAGATGCCGTCCCCGACCGAGGTGAGCAGCACCTCGGTCTGACGGGCGAGGCGCCGCAGGTCCGCCGTCTGGTCGCGGACCCGGCGCTCCAGCCCTCGGCGCAGGGTGAGGTTGTCGCGCGTGAGGACGATCTGCCGGACCGCCGCGCCGAACGCCATCATCAGCCACAGCACGGCGCTGGACGCCGCCAGCTCGTGGCCCGATCCCGCGAGGACCTGGACCGCGGCCGCGACCATCAGGCCGAGGTAGACCATCGCCGCGTCGCGCACGTCGGCCGACACGGGCACCGTCGACCCGGCCCTGACGCCACCGGGTCCACCGGGCTCGCCGGGTGCGGTCGGCGGGCACCACGCGGCGAGGGAGAGCAGCGCGTAGCCGAGGATCCAGCCCAGGTCGACCGGGGTCCCGAACTCGAAGTCGCCCTGGGCGACGAGCACGGCGAAGGACAGGTCGGCGAGCGCGTAGGACAGGAACCCGAGCGTCAGGAGGGCGAGGGCGCGCCGGTCGGCCCCCCGGGTGCGCAGCAGCAGGAGCAGCGCCGCCACGATCAGGACGACGTCGAGGACCGGGATCAGCAGCGTGGTGAGCCGGGACGTCGTGCTCCCCCGGGTCTCGTCGAGCAGCTCGCTGTAGACCAGGGTCGTGGCGACGATCAGCACCGCGCCGCCGACCACCAGGCCGTCGAGCAGCAGCACCACCTGGTCGGCCCGGCGGCGTGGGGCGCTCGGGAAGGTCAGGACGGCCGCGATGCAGACGAGGAGCGCGACGGTGATGGTGAGGTCGCCGACGGTGCTGGGCGAGGCCACCGGGTCCGAGCCGGTCGCGGCGCTCCAGACGTTGCCCAGGACGGCCACGACCGCGCCGACCTGGATCAGCTGCCACGAACGACGGCGGCGCCCGTCGTTCATCCGTGCCCCGCGCGCGCAGGACAGCGCGAGGAAGATCCCGCTCAGCACGAGCGCGGCCCCGCTGGCCGTCTGGCGGACGGTGTCCGGGAACAGGGCGGGCTGCAGCAGGACCACGAAACCGGCGCAGACGACGACGGTCGCGACGACGACGATGCTGAACGTGCGCGCCTGCCGGTCGTCCGGGAGCCGGAGGAGCCTCATCGATCCAGGGACCGGCTCGAGCATCGGCCACCTCGGTGCGCCGCACGGTCGTCCATGGATTTTCCTTGCGTGGGGTTCACCCTGGCCGGACGGCCAAGGCCCCCCCGGGCCGTCCCGGCACGGGCCGGAACGCCCCGAGTCTAGTGGGCCTGCCGGGCCGTCCGCCCAGGTAGTCGGCAAGACGGTCGCGGCGCCGGTCGGGGCTGCTCCGCAGCGGTCGGCGGGGCGCCGGGAATCGCGCGCTCGACCGGGTGGCCCGACGGTGGGGGCCGATGTGACGCCCGCCACGTCCGGGGATCGGTACCGTGCGGCGCATGCCCATCAAGCTGGAGAACGTCGCCATCGCCGTCCGCGACCTCGAGGCCACCATCGCCTTCTTCACCGACCTCGGGCTCACCGAGCTCGGTCGCGACGAGGTCCGCGGGGAGTGGGCCGACACCGCGGTCGGCCTGGACGGCAACCACGTCAGGCTCGCGATGCTCCAGACGCCGGACGGTCACGGTCGGCTGGAGCTGTTCGAGTACCTGCACCCCGACGCGATCGAGACCGAGCCGACCCAGCCCCACGAGATCGGCATGCACCGGGTCGCCTTCTCGGTCGACGACCTCGACGAGGCGCTCGCGATCGCCGCGCGACACGGCTGCCACCCGCTCCGCGGCGTGGCGACCTACCAGGACGTCTACCGGCTCACCTACGTCCGCGGCCCCAGCGGCATCATCGTGATGCTCGCCCAGGAGCTGACGACGTCCTGAGCGGCGGCGCCCGGTCCGGCCGTGGCGTGCCTAGGGCCGCCCGAGCCGGCGGCGCGCGAGGTAGCCGAGGAGCGGCACGGAGGCGAGGGCGGCCAGCGCGAGGTCGCGCCTGCGGTGCGAGACCGGCGCGGGCCGGTCGTGCTCGGCGAGCAGGCCCGCGACGGCGTCCCGCAGCACCGTCGTCGCCCGGTCGACGGCGGCGGCGTCCTCGCCCGGCGGCAGGTCGATCGGGGCGCCGATGACGACGTCGATGTCGGCCCGGTCGGCCGTACGGCGCCACAGGGTGCGCTTGACCCGCTGGGCGTTGCTGGCGATGACGTGGTCGGTGCCGACGAGCGCGACCGGGATCACCGGCACGCCCGCCTGCAGCGCCATCCGCGCCGCGCCCGACTTGAAGGGCAGCAGGACGCCGTCCTTGGGGATCGTCCCCTCGGGGAAGACCGCCACCAGCTCGCCGCCACGCAGGCTGGCCACCGCCGAGGTGAGGGCGTCGGCCGCGCGGTCGGTGCCGCGGTGGACCGGGATGACGCCGGCCCGCCGGAGCACCGAGCCGACCAGCCCGGCGCGGAACAGTTCGGCCTTGGCCAGCACCATCGCGTCGCGACCGGTGCGGTCGAGCGCGGCGGCCAGGGCGACGGCGTCGAAGAGGCTGCGGTGGTTGCAGATCAGCACCGCACCGCCGCGCTGCGGGACGTGCTCGAGACCGATCACGTCGACGTCCGAGAACAGTCCGGCGACCCAGCCGAGCAGGCGGCTGAGGAAGCCGTGGACGGGGCGGGACGGCTTGAGGTGCGGGGCGAGGTGGGACGGCCGGAGATCGGGCATGGCCGGGACTCTAGGGCCGGGCGGGGCCCGTCGAGCACCGCACGCGTACTCAGGACGGCAGCCCGCTCGACGTCGGGCTCGGGCCGCCGACGGCCCCCACCCACCGTGGCGACTAGCGTGCGTCGGTGATCTCGATCTGGCGGCAGCCGGGGATGCGGCCGCTCGTCGCGATGACGTTCCTGGGGTTCTGCGGGTACGCCGTGCTGCTCCCGGTCGCCCCGCTGTGGGCGGTCGCCGGCGGCGCCGACACCGGGGAGTCGGGCCTCGTCAACGGCGTGCTGCTGCTGTTCACCGTCCTCACCCAGCTGTTCGTCCCGCGCGCGCTGCGGCGCTGGGGGTGGGGGCCGACCCTCGTGGTCGGCATGGTCCTGCTCGGCGTCCCGGCCGCGCTGTACGCGGTGAGCGACGCGCTCGGACCGGTGCTGGCGCTCAGCGCCGCCCGCGGCATCGGCTTCGGCGTCCTCACCGTCACCGGCAGCTCGGCCGTGGCGGCCCTGGTCGGGGCCGAGCGACGGGGCGAGGCGATCGGTGTCTACGGACTGGCCGTGGCGCTCCCCAACCTGGCCCTCCTCCCCGCCGGGGCCTGGCTGGCCGAGAACGCCGGGTTCGGGGTCGTCTTCGCGATCAGCGCGCTCCCTCTCGCGGCCATCCCGGCGGCGCTCCGGCTGGCCTCGACCCTGCACCACACCGCCCCGGACCTGCTCGCCGTCGGCGGCCGCGACGCCGATCCCGACGACCCGGACTCCGCCGCCTACCGGCGGCTGCGCCGGCCGACCGTCCTGCTCCTCTCCGTCACCCTGGCCGGAGGTGCCGTGCTCACCTTCGCCCCGCAGATGGTCTCCAGCACGACGGCGACGGCCGGTCTCTTCCTCATGGGCCTGGTCGCGGCGCTCAGCCGCTGGCGGGCCGGGATGCTGGCCGACCGGTACGGGCCGCAGCGCTTCCTGTGGCCGCTCGTCCTGCTCACCGGCCTCGGCACGGCGCTGGTCGCGTGGTCGGTCGCCGACCCGGTCGAGCCGCTGGTGTTCCTGGTCGCGATGGTCGTGGTGGGGCTGGCCTACGGGGGCCTGCAGAACCTGACCCTGGTCGTGGCGTTCGGTGCGGTCTCGCGCCGCCACCACCACCTGGCGAGCGCGGTGTGGAACGTCGGCTTCGACGCCGGCACCGCCCTCGGCTCCGTGGCGGTGGGCGTGATCGCGGTCCAGGCGTCCTTCTCCTCGGCGTTCTGGACCGTCGCCTGCCTCACCGTCGCGGTGCTGCCGGTCGCGCTCCGGCCGACGTCGGGAGCTACCGGTCGGGGGTGAGGGCCGCGAGCCGCGTGGCCAGGTACGGCGCCGTGGCACTCCCCGCGACTCCGGCGACCTCCTCGGGGGTGCCGGTGGCCACCACCCGCCCGCCCTCGTCGCCCCCACCCGGGCCCAGGTCGATCACCCAGTCGGCGCTGGCGATCGTGTCGAGGTCGTGCTCGACCAGCACCACGGTGTTGCCGGCGTCCACGAGCCGGTGCAGCTGGCGGACCAGGAGGGCGATGTCGGCGGGGTGCAGCCCGGCCGTGGGCTCGTCGAGCAGGTAGAGCGCGTGCCCGCGCCGGGCCCGCTGCAGCTCGGTCGCCAGCTTGATCCGCTGGGCCTCGCCACCGCTGAGCTCGGTCGCCGGCTGCCCCAGGCGCAGGTAGCCCAGCCCGACCTCGCGCAGCGTCGTCAGGCTGCGCGCCGCGGCGGGGACGTCGGCCAGGAAGTCCGCGGCCTCGTCGACGGAGAGGGCCAGCACCTCCGCGACGTTCTTGTCGCGGTAGGTGACCTCGAGCGTCTCGGCGTTGTAGCGCGCCCCGTGGCAGGTCGGGCAGGGCGCGTAGGTGCCGGGCAGGAAGAGCAGCTCGACCGAGACGAACCCCTCCCCCTGGCACGTCTCGCAGCGCCCCTCGGCGACGTTGAAGGAGAAGCGGCCGGCGCCGTACCCGCGCTCACGGGCCTGCGGCGTCGCGGCGTACAGCTTGCGCACCGCGTCGAAGAGCCCGGTGTAGGTGGCCAGGTTGGAGCGCGGCGTCCGCCCGATCGGACGCTGGTCGACGCGCACGAGACGGTCGAAGGACTCCAGGCCGGTGGCGTCGTCGACGTCGATCTCGAGCTCGCTCTCCTCCGCGTCGTCGGGGGCCTGACCGAGGTGGCGGCGCACCAGCTCGGCGAGCACCTGGGTGACCAGGGTCGACTTGCCCGAGCCCGACACCCCGGTCACGGCGCTCAGCACGCACAGCGGGACGTCGACCGAGACGTGGTCGAGGTTGTGCCGGCTGACGCCGCGCAGGTGCAGCCAGCCGTGCGGCGTCCGCTGGGGTCGTTCGAGCGGCTCGGCCCGGCCGAAGAGGTGCTCGGCGGTGACCGACCCCTCGACGTGCTCGAGGCCCGGCACGGGGCCGGAGTAGAGCACGTGCCCCCCGCCCTCGCCGGCTCCCGGCCCGATGTCGACGATCCAGTCGGCCCGGCGTACGACGTCGAGGTCGTGCTCGACGACGAACAGCGAGTTGCCCGCGCCCTTGAGCCGGTCGAGCACGTCGAGCAGCGGCTCGGCGTCGGCCGGGTGCAGCCCGGCGGACGGCTCGTCGAGCACGTACACGACCCCGAAGAGACCCGAGCGCAGCTGCGTGGCGATCCGCAGCCGCTGCGCCTCGCCCGGCGAGAGGGTCGTGGAGCTGCGGCCCAGCGAGAGGTAGCCCAGCCCCAGGTCGAGCAGCACCTGCACCCGGGAGACGAGGTCGGCGCACAGGCGCACCGCCACCTCGGTCGCCTCCCCCGACTCGGCCGAGGACGTCGCCGCCGCGGCGTCGGTGAGCTCGGCCACCGGGCGCAGCAGCGCGACCAGCTCGGTGAACGACAGCGCGTTGGTCTGCGCGATGCTCCGGTCCCGGAAGGTGACCGCCAACGACTCGGCCTGCAACCCGGTGCCCGCGCAGACCGAGCAGACGTCGCTGCGGACGAAGCGCATCGCCTTGTCGCGCATCATCTGGCTCTTCGAGGTGGCCAGGACGTGGTGGACGTGCGCGCGGGCGCTCCAGAAGAGACCGTGGTAGCCGTGGTCGACGCGGTCGCGCTCGGGCTTGACGAGCACCTTGGGCTGCTCGTCGGTGAAGAGCAGCCAGGCACGGTCCTTCGCCGGCAACGTGTGCCAGGGTGCGTCGACGTCGATGCCTAGGCCCGTCACGATGCTGCGCAGGTTGGCGCCCTGCCAGGCGCCCGGCCAGGCCGCAATCGCGCCCTCCCGGATGCTCAACGAGGTGTCCGGCACCATCAGCTCCTCGCTGACGTCGTGCTCCTCCCCCAGTCCGTGGCAGCGCGGGCACGCCCCGGCGGCGGTGTTCGGCGAGAACGCCTCGGCCCCCAGCCGCGGCGCGCCGGCGGGGTAGGTGCCGGCCCGCGAGTAGAGCATCCGCACCAGGTTCGACAGGGTCGTCAGCGTCCCCACCGTCGACCGCGAGGTGGCGGCGCCGCGCCGCTGCTGCAGGGCCACCGCGGGCGGGAGGCCGGTGATCTCCTGCACGTGCGGCGCGCCCACCTGCTGCAGCAGGCGGCGTGCGTACGGCGCCACCGACTCGAAGTAGCGGCGCTGCGCCTCGGCGTACAGCGTGCCGAACGCGAGCGAGGACTTGCCCGACCCGGAGACCCCGGTGAAGACGACCATCGCGTCGCGGGGCACGTCGACGTCGACGTTCTTGAGGTTGTGCTCGCTGGCTCCGCGCACACGGACGAAGGGGTCGTTCGGGTCGTGGGGCACACCCCCTGTCTACCCGCGTGCCCGGCACGGTGCCCGGGCGGCTCCGCGCCGGGTCCGGCGCGGGTGGGCGACGCTACGACGCGGACGTCGGGTCGGCCCCCACCCGGACGAGCGCCTTGCCGACGTTCTTGCCGCTCAGCAGCCCGCGGAAGGCCTCGGGAGCCTGGTCGAGGCCGTCGGTGACGTCCTCGAGGTAGCGGACCGAGCCGTCGCCGACCCAGCCGCCCATCTCGCGTGCGAAGTCGGCGGTGTGGGTCGCGGCGAACTCGTCCTGGATGAAGCCGCGCACGGTCAGGCTCAGGGTCAGCACGCTGCGCATGAACCCCGGCAGCCGGTCGGGGCCCTCGGCGGCGGCGGTGTCGTTGTAGCCGGCGACCAGGCCGCAGACCGGCACCCGGGCGTAGCGGTTGAGGCGGCGTCCGACGGCCTCGGCGACGTGGCCGCCGACGTTCTCGAAGTAGACGTCGATGCCGTCGGGCGTGGCGGCGGCGAGGTCGTCGGCGAAGCTCTCCACGCGGTGGTCGACCGCCACGTCGAACCCGAGCTCCTCGACCAGCACCCGGCACTTCTCGGCGCCCCCGGCGATCCCGACGGCGCGCGCACCCTTGAGCTTCGCGATCTGGCCGACGGCGGAGCCGACCGGGCCGGCGGCCGCGGCGGTCACGACCGTCTCGCCGGGCTTCGGCCGCCCGATCTCGAGCAGGCCGGCGTACGCCGTGAAGCCCGGCATGCCGAGCACGCCGAGGGCCGTCGAGACGGGAGCGGTCGAGGGGTCCAGGCGCCGGGTGTGCCGCGCGTCGGCGACCGCGTGGGTCTGCCAGCCGGCGAAGGCCAGCACGACGTCGCCGACCCGGCGGTCCTCGGAGCGCGACTCGACGACCTCGCAGACGGTCCCGCCCATGATGACGTCGCCGAGCGCGAGCGGGTCGGCGTAGGACCTGGCGGTGCTCATCCGGCCCCGCACGTAGGGGTCGAGCGACAGGTAGATCGTGCGCAGCAGCACCTGCCCCTCGGCGAGCTCGGGCAGCGCGACGGTGGTGATCTCGAAGTCGGAGTCGGCGGGCACGCCCACGGGGTACGCCGCGAGCCGGACTTGGGTGGTCTCCATGCCTCCCACCCTGCCCCTCCCGACCAACCGGCGGCGACCCGGGCGGCGACCCGGGCGGCCGGCCGGCGGACCGGCTGGGCAGAACGGCTGCGCCGACGGTGCCGGTGGCCCAGGTTGTGCCACCCACCCCGAACGACGGAGACCCGATGCCGCGCCGACGTACCGCGACCGCCCTGACCGCCCTGCTCCCCCTGCTCGCCGGGGCGGTGCTGGCCGGCGCGCCGGTCGCCGCGCACGCCGAGACCTGGACGCACCACGACGCGACGGGTGACGTGGTGACGGCCTCGGAGCCGGAGGAGACGATCCGGCCGGACCCCGCGAACCGCTCGGCCGACATCCGTCGGGTGACCGTGAGTCACGCCGCGGCGCGGGTCCGCGTCGTCGTGCGACTGCGCGACCTGCAGCGCGGCGACCAGCTCAGCCAGGTGCTCCTCAAGATGCCGAGCGGCGACCTCGCCGTGGCTCAGATGCTCCGCATGTCCGGCCGGACCGAGCTCGACGTCTCCGTGCTCTCCGACGACCCGGCGTCCGACCCGGAGTGCGAGGACGCCACCGGCAGCCTCCGACCGGGCCAGGACCGCGTCGTCCTCTCTGTTCCGAGGCAGTGCCTCGGCGAGCCGAGGTGGGTCCGGGTCGCCGCGCTCCACATGGCCGTCTCGGGTCCCCGGGACGAGGTGGTTTCGGTCGACGACGGCTTCCGCGACGACGGGTACCGCGGCGGTCGAGGTCAGGCCTTGAGCCCGCGGATCGACGTCGGCTGACGCAGGTCAGCCGGCCCGCGCCCGACCCGGTGGACGGAGCGAGATCGCCTCGAAGTCGAGGTCGGGGTCGCCGGCGGCGGCCGCCGGCAGGCCGGAGACCCAGGCGGCGTGGGCCCGGTGCCACGCGTCGCTCTCCGGACCGGACGGCGGCGGGCCGGCGCGGTCGACCACCGGGCCGGCGTACGACGGGTCGGCGGTGGTGAGGTTGCCGGGGAAGGCGTCGATGCCGCCCTCGAGGACGTGGACGTCGCCCAGCCCGCCGAGGAGCCGGTCGGCCTCGGCGGCGATGAAGTCGGGCACCAGGCCGTCGTCGCCGACCAGCACCACCGGGCTGCTCAGCCCGGGCAGGAGGGCCGGCAGGTGCTCCCGGCGGGCGTGCACCGAGCCGCCGACGTGGCCGGCGGCGTAGGCCTCGGAGGAGCGCAGGTCGACGACCGAGACCACCCGCGCGCGCAGCAGCGCGGCGAGCTCGTGGCCGGTGACCGCGTCGACGACCGGCACGTCGGGGACCGGGACCGGGACCGGCGCGGCCGCGCCGTCGTGCACGTGCACGTGCACCGGTCCGTCGTGCAGGTAGCGCAGCCACGCGACCGCGCCGGCGCTGCGCACCAGGTCCTCGTCGTCGACCAGGACGACGTGCGCGCGCTGCACGGCGAGGTGATCCTCGACGGCCCGCACCAGCCGGCCGCCCGGGACGTGGAGGCTGCCGGGCACGTGCCCGGCGGCGTGCTCCTCGGGGCTGCGCACGTCGATCACGTACGTCGTCCGCGTCGGGTCGGCGACCAGACGGGCCGTCCCGGCGGCGTCGACCAGGTCGACGGCTGCGTCCTCGAGCCTCCGCCGGGCCCGGGCCCGGGCGCCGTCGGTGCCGGTGTCGGTGTCGGTGTGGGTGTCGGGGTCGGAGGTCGCCGCGACCCACTCCCCCAGCGCCGTGCTCCGCACGTGCGTGCCGGCGTACGTGCGCCCACCGGCGGCGCGCCAGGCGTCGAGCCCGCCGTCGAGCACGAGTACCCGCTCGTAGCCGAGTCCGTCGAGGATCGCGGCGCCGTGCTCGTCGAGCGCAGGCTCGGAGGCCACGACGACGACGGTGTCGAGGTGCGGGACCAGCACCCGCGCCCGGCGTTCGAGGTCGTGCAGCGGGGCGGACGCGCTGCGGACCAGGTGGCCGGACGCGCGCGCGACGGGGTCGCGGACGTCGAGGACGGCGACCTCGCCGTCGCCGTCGAGGAGGCGGCGCAGCCCGGCCGGGCTGACGGTGCCGACCCGGGTGCCGACTCGGGTGCCGACCCGGGTGCCGGCAGGGGTGGCGGACGGGGCCGTGGCGGTGGGCACGGCCGCCTCAGCCGTCGAGCGGGCGCAGCTCGTCGGCGTAGGACACCGAGAACCGCTTCATCACGCCGGACGGGGAGATCGAGTACTGGCCCATCCGCCACAGCGGCGGCGAGTAGGCGTGGATCGAGACCGAGCCGTCGACCGCGCCACCCATCCGGTGGATGTGGTCGGGGCCGAAGCCGAACGCGCGGCCGGCGCGCACGGTGCGGGTCGTGGGGGTGCCGCCGAGGCGGGGGCGACTCTCGCTGACGGCGCCGCGGGTCACGGCGACCGCCCCGGCGGAGGTGTCGTGGTCGTGCCAGCCGGTGTCGTCGACGAGGTTCCAGCAGAGCAGCCAGACGTCGATGTCGGCGTCGCGGTAGAGCGAGACGTAGTGGCGTCCCCCTGCGTCGTGGCGCACGTGCTGCTCCCAGAGCTCGGGCCGCGCGGCGACCTCGCGCACCCACGCGCGCAGCTCGTCCTCGTCCAGGACCCGGCCGGGCAGGGCGGGCAGCTGGTCGGCGCCCAGCACGCTGGTGCTGGTGGTGCTGGTCGCCGGGGAAGGGGCGATCGTCATCGGAGGCCTCCGTTCATCAGGTGGTGCGGGTTGGCGGTCAGGAGCGCGTGCGAGAGGGCCTCGCCCATGCCGGGGCCGGTCGTGCTGGACGGGACGGCGTACGGGAGGTCGGAGCCGTGCACGACCGGGTCGACGCCGACGACGCGGACCATCGCGTCGATCGCCCGCGGGCCGTACGACGAGGTCTCGTAGTAGACGTGCCGGTCGACCGACCCGAACGTGCCGCCGCGAGCGACCAGCCGCTCGTGGTGCAGCGGCGCGAGGCCGGCGAGCGCGACGAAGGCGATCCGCAGGTCGGGCAGGAGCGCGCGGCCGGCGAGGTGCCAGGCGAACCAGGCGCTCGCCTGCTGGGCGGGGTACGACGTGAGGGCGGGCCACCAGCCGGGGACGTCGGCCGCGCGGGTCGACCCCGCCGGTCCTGGCGGGGCGGGGGCCGGCCCCGGGTGCACCAGGACGGGCAGGTCGGCGTCCTCGACGACCGCGAGGACGGGCGCGAGCCGCTCGAGCCCGACGGGGTCGAGCAGCGCGGTGGCCGGGACCTGGAGGCCGTGGACGTTGGCCGTCTCGAGCGTGGTGCGCAGGCCCTCGAGGTCGGGCTCCACGAGGTTGACCGCGGCCCAGAGCCCGTGGCTGTCGCCGAGGTCGGCGGCCAGGCCGTGCCAGGCGTCGAGCAGCGGGGTCGCCTCGTCGGGGGGCAGGGTCTCGATGCCGAGCGGGCTCGACAGCGACACCAGCGCCAGGTCGACGTCGTCGCGCACCGACGGCGTGAGCACGGCTGGGTCGACGACGTGGGGCGGCTCGCCCGCGAGGTGCAGCACGTCGCCGTCGAGGTACGGCGGCCGCGAGCGCCGGCGGAGCCCGGCGACCAGCGCGTCGGGCCACACGTGCTGGTGGCAGTCGACGCGGGTCATGCGGGCGACTATAACTCTATTCAGAAACTAGACTTAAAGGCGCGCCGTACGGTGGACCCATGGCCTCCACCCTCGCCTGCATCGGGCTCGACGTCGCCGACCTCGACGCCCTCGGCACCCTGCTCGAGGCGTTGCCCGCCGAGGTCGTCGGGCGCACCGACGACGAGGTCGTCACCGTCAGCTACCCCGACCCGACCGGGGCCCGCGTCGTGATCAGCCGTCGCGACGGCGTCCCGCTCGACCTGGTGCCGTCGTACGCCGCCGAACCCGGCGCGCTCCTCGGCGAGGTGAGCGTGACCGAGTCCGGACTGACCCGCGCCGCCGTCCTCGACGACGACGGCCGCACGGTCACCCGGCTCCTCGTCGACCTGGAGCAGCACCGCCAGGTCGCGGCCGCCGACGGGCCCACCCGGTTGGACGCCTCCGTCGTGGCGCTCGGCGTCGAGATGACCGTGCACGCCGACGAGGCGGCGTTCGCGGCCTCCGACGCGAGCCGGATCAGCGACGAGCCGGGCGCCTCACGCTGGTCGGCGGAGTCGTTCGTCTCCTACGGCCTGGTCCACGAGGGCCCGGACGCCGAGCCGACCGGCTTCCTGGCCGGCACGATCGTGCACAGCCTGAGCCACCGCCACAGCGTGTCGGGGCAGGAGTTCCACACGGTGCGGGTCCGGACCGTCGGGTTCGAGGCGACGGTCTGCCTCGCCGCCTCGGACCACCCGGTGCCGCCGCTCCCCGGCAACGTCGTCGCCGGGTCCTGCTACCTCGTCGCCGACGTGCCGTCGCTCTGGAACGTCGGCCCGCAGCGCAAGTGGTGGCAGCCGGCGCCGGAGTAGCGACTGCTACTCGCCGCGGCGCAACCGCTCGTCGAGCCAGAGCTTCATGCTGCCGGCGGCGCCCGCGAGGTCGTGGACGAGCTTGCCGAGCGCGTCCTGCGAGGACTCGAACGCGGCGGAGTAGGAGGTGGCGGCGTCCTTGGCGGCGTCGCTGACCTTGGCGCCGGCGTCGTCGTCGCGGCGCGGGTAGTCGCCGCCGAGGATGCCGGCGTAGGCACCGGAGTCGACCCAGCCGCGCAGCTCGGCGGCGCGGACGACGGCGAACGGGTGCGTCGTCTTCTCGACGAGCATCAGCTTGAGCACCGAGTCGCGCAGGTCGCCGGCGTCGAGGTACTCCTGACCCTGCGCCATGAAGGTGGACAGGTCGAGGTCGCCCATCAGTCCGCCGCTGGCCAGCTGCATGTGGGCGCGGATCGCGGCGGCGGGGTCCTGGGTGGCGAGCAGCCCGGCGCGGTCGGCCGAGAGCTCCGACTTGCGTGCCCACTCGTAGAGCGCGGCGACGATCGCGCGCAGGCCGAGACCGCCGAGCGGGACGGACCCGAGGACGCCGGTCAGGTTGATCAGCCGCAGCAGCAGCGTGCGGTAGACGGCGTGACCGCTGAGGGCGTGGCCGAGCTCGTGGCCGACGACGAAGCGCAGCTCGTCCTCCTCGAGCAGGTCGACCAGCGCGGAGTTGAGCACGATCACGGGCTTGTCGAGGCCGATGGTGACGGCGTTCAGGGTCGGGTTCGCCTGCACGTACATCTCCGGGAGCGGACCCTCGACGTCGAGGACCCGCGCCGCGTCGCGCAGCAGGTAGTGCAGCGCGGGGAACTGGCGCTCGTCGACGCGCACCGCGGTGCCGAGCAGCAGGAGCCGGGTCGTGCGCTCGTTGACCAGCCCGGAGACCGCCTTGAGGACGGTGTCGAAGCCCTTGAGCCGGCGCAGCGCCACGAGCGCGCCGCGGTCGGCCGGGTGCTCCCACGCGCGGGAGCTGATTCCGGTCAGAGTCGCCCGTTGGCGGGCCGGCTGCGTCGTCACGGTGTCACTGTGACACGGGAGGCCACATCGTCACCGCGACGTGCGGACGCGGGCTCGTGGTGGGTCCGGCTCGCGTCGAGCGGGACCCGCGTCGTGAGGGATCCGCATCGCCGCGTTCGGGATCCGCGTCGCCACGCTCGGATCCGCGACGCCACGTTCGGGATCCGCGTCGTCACGACCGGGATCCACGACGTCGCGTCAGTGCAGGTAGACCGAGACCTCGGTCGCCTTGACGCTGAGCACGACGCGGTCGCCCGGGACGAGCGCCAGCTCGGCGGCCGCCTGCGCGGTGACGTCCGCACTGATCAGGTCGGAGCGGATCCGGATCAGGTCGCCGCGCGGCTCGACGTGGGTCACGGTCGTGTCCAGCACGTTGCGCGGGCTGCCGTGCGGCGGCTCGCGGTAGATGGACACGGCGGTGGGCCGGAACACCGCGAGCACGGAGTCGCCCGGCGCCGGGGCCGGCCCGACGACGCGGCCCTGCACGACCGCGCCGGCGCCGAGGCGCACGGCGCCGTCGTCCCAGCGGCCGGCCAGCAGGTTGAGGCCGGCGAGCCGGGCCGCGAAGGCGCTGCGCGGGCGGGCGAGCACGTCGGCGCTGGCCCCGTCCTCGACCACCGTGCCGTCCTCGACGACCACGACCCGGTCGGCGAGAAGGAGGGCGTCGAGGACGTCGTGGGTGACCACGACGGTGGTCCGCTCGGCCAGCACCTCGCGCAGGGTGTGCCGCAGGGCGGGCCGGACGTCGACGTCGAGCGCCGCCATCGGCTCGTCGAGCAGCAGGAGGTCCGGGCGGGCGGCGAGGGCCCTGGCGACTGCGACCCGTTGGGCCTGGCCGCCCGACAACCGGCTCGGACGGCGGTCGCCGAGGTGACCGACCGCCACCCGCTCCAGCCAGCCGGACGCCTGTTCGCGGGACTCGCTGCGTGAAGCGCCGCCGCTCCGCGGGCCGAAGGCCACGTTGTCGAGAGCGCTCAGGTGCGGGAAGAGGAGCGGGTCCTGGGCGAGCAGCGCGATTCCCCGGCGGTGCGGTGGGACGTCGACCGCGGCGCGGCCGCCCCCGACCTCGGTGAGGGGTCGTCCGTCGAGCACGACCCGTCCCTCGTCGGGGCGCAGCAGCCCGGCGAGGACCGAGAGCACCGTCGACTTGCCGGCGCCGTTGGGACCGAGGATCGCCACGGTCTCGCCCGTCCCGACCGAGAAGGACAGGTCGACGCCGCGCTCGACGACCCGGGCCGACACCTCGAGGCTCACCGGGTGCTCCCCCGTCCCTGGCGGGCGAACCCGATCACCACGACGGCGACCACGACGAGCACGAGCGCGAGGGCGACGGCGGCGTCCGGGTCGGTCACCCGCTGCTGGTAGATCAGCGACGGCAGGGTCTGGGTGGTCCCCTGGAGGCTGCCGGCGAAGGTGACGGTGGCGCCGAACTCGCCGAGGGCCCGGGCGAAGGCGAGCACCGCGCCGGACAGCAGCCCGGGCAGCACCAGCGGCAGCGTGACCCGCCGGAAGACGGTGGTCGGGCCGGCCCCGAGGGTGGCGGCGACGACCTCGTACCGCTCGCCCGCCGTCCGCAGCGCGCCCTCGAGGCTCACCACCAGGAACGGCATCGACACGAAGGTCTGCGCCATCACGACCGCGGCCGCGGAGAACGCGATCTCGATCCCCCACGCGCTGAACGTCTCGCCGAGCAGTCCCCGGCGACCAAAGGTGTACAGCAGGGCCAGCCCACCCACGACCGGCGGCAGGACGAGTGGGAGCAGCACCAGCGAGCGCAGCACACCCTGGCCGCGGAACTCGGTGCGCGCCAGGACGACGGCCATCGGCACGCCGAGCAGCACGCACAGCACGGTGCTCACCGTCGACGTGCGCAGGCTGAGCCAGAGGGCAGCCCGTGACGACTCCGAGGTGATGAGCGGGACGAAGTTCGCCCAGTCGACCCGGGCGATGATGGCGACCAGGGGGAGCAGCACGAACACCGCACCCAGGGTGGCCGGGACGAAGATCCAGCCGGGTAGCCCGGTGGTCCGGGCCCGGGTGGTCACGCGAGGCTCACGGGAGCGTCGGCCCGACACCACCGGGACCTCACGGGGCCGGCGCGAAGCCGGCGCCCGCGAGGATCTCCTGGCCGGACGCCCCCAGCACCAGGTCGACGAACTCCTGCGCCAGGTCGTCCTGACCGCTGTCGGCGAGCGCGACGATCGGGTAGGTGTTGACGACGTCGGCGGCCTCGGGGAGCTCGATGCCCTCGACCTCGTCGCCGGCCGCGATCACGTCGGTCACGTAGACGAGGCCAGCGTCGGCTTCTCCGGAGGTCACCTTGCCGAGGACGTCGGCGACCGACTGCTCCTGGCTGACCGGGCTCAGGGTCACCCCGGTGTTCTCGGAGATCTTCCGGGTCGCGGCGCCGCACGGCACCTCGGGCGCGCAGATGACGAGCTTGACGTCGGTGCCCGCGAGGTCGGCGAAGCCCGTGATGCCGGCCGGGTTGCCCGGCGGGACGACGATCTGGAGCGTGTTGGTGGCGAAGTCGACGGGGTCCCCGGCCTCGAGGCCGTCGGCGGTGATCTCGTCCATGGTGGCGAGGTCGGCGGAGGCGAGGACGTCGGCGTCCGCGCCCTCGCGGATCGAGCTCACGAGGTCGGAGGAGCCCGCGAAGCTGAGCTCGACGTCGACGCCGTCGTGCTCCTCCTCGAACACCGCCGCCACCTGCTCGAACGTCGACGTGAGCGAGGCGGCCGCGTAGACGTGGAGGGTCGTGTCCTCGTCGTCCGCACCGCACGCCGTCAGGGCGGGGGCCAGCAGGATCGCGGCGGCGAGCAGAGCGGTACGGCGCATGGGTGGTGCCTCTCGGACAGGACGGCGGCGAGGTGGGTCAGGGGGTCTCGACGACGACGTTGGTGGACTTCACCGACGCGACGACCCGGGAGCCCGGCTCGAGCCCGAGCTCGTCGGCGGCCTCGGCGCTCATCAACGAGACCAGGCGGTAGGGGCCGCAGACCATGTCGACCTGTGCCATCACGACGTCCTTCTTGACCGCGACGACGATGCCGGCGAGCCGGTTGCGTGCGCTGACGTGTGCGGCACGGGTGCTCTCGCGGTCGGGGTCGTCGGCCAGCGAGACGGCCAGTGCCGCCAGGTCGGCCCCGGCGATCTGGGCGCGGCCCGTGGCCGTGTCGGCGTCGACCCGGCCGGCGTCGATCCAGCGGCGCAGGGTGTCGTCGCTGACACCGAGCAGTCCGGCGGCCTCGGAGACGCGGTACGTAGTCATGCCGCGATCGTAGCCGCACCTGCGGCATCGCAGGAACTAATCGTCCGCAACTGCGGATCCGTTCGTCGGTGGTCGCCCCCGGGTCTAGGTTGACGACGGTGAGCACCGTCGGGGACCACGCGCTCTTCGGGCTCGGCCTGCTGGTGCTGTGCTGCTCCACGCTGGCCCTGGGCCGGTGGGCCCGTCTCGACCTGGGCTGGTTCCCGCTGTGGGCGCTGGTGCGCGCCACGGTCCAGCTGAGCGCGATCGCGCTCATCCTGAGCGGGGTGCTGGCCGCACCGGCGACGGTCGCGGCGTTCCTGGTCCTCATGGTCTCCACCGCCTCGCTCACCGCCGCCGGTCGCCTGAAGGGACTCCGGCACGGACGCCGGGTCGCGGTGCTCGGCGTCGTCGTCGGGTCGGCGGTCACCCTCGCGCTGGTGCTGGCGCTGCACCTGGTCGACCTCGAGGCCCGCTACGTCGTCGCGGTCGCCGGCATCGTCATCGGCAACACCATGAGCGCCGCGACGCTCACCGGGCGGCACTTCCTCCACGACACCCGGCAGCGACGCGACGAGGTCGAGGCCTGGTTCGCGCTCGGCGCGAGTCCCAGCCAGGCGCACGACGAGATCGGGCGCACCGCCGTCCGCGAAGCCCTGCTGCCCAACCTCGACCAGACCAAGTCGACCGGCCTGGTCACGCTGCCCGGGGCCTTCGTGGGCGCGCTCTTCGGAGGCGCCGACCCCGTCGAGGCGGCGCAGTTCCAGCTCGTCGTCCTCGCCGGGCTCGGCCTGGCGATGACCACGACCGGGGTCATCGTCGCGCGGCTGGCCGGCCGGACGCCGTACCTGCCCGAGCAGGACGACTGACGAGAGAGATCCCCGTCGTGGCCGATCCCCGTCGTGACGGATCCCCGACGTGGCCGATCCCCGTCGTGGCCGATCCCCGTCGTGGCCGATCCCCGTCGTGACGGATCCCCGTCGTGACGGATCCCCGTCGTGGCGGATCCCCGTCGTAGCGGATCCCGCTCAGCCCTCGCGCATCGGCACCCGGACGTCGCGCTCGGCGGCGACCTCGACGGCGCGGTCGTAGCCGGCGTCGACGTGCCGGATGACGCCCATGCCGGGGTCGTTGGTGAGGACCCGCTCGATCTTGGCCGCGGCCAGCTCCGTGCCGTCGGCGACGCAGACCTGGCCGGCGTGCAGGGAGCGGCCCATCCCGACCCCGCCGCCGTGGTGGAACGAGACCCACGTCGCGCCCGACGCCGTGTTGACCAGGGCGTTGAGGATGGCCCAGTCGGCGATCGCGTCGGAGCCGTCGAGCATGGCCTCGGTCTCGCGGTACGGCGAGGCGACCGACCCGCAGTCGAGGTGGTCGCGGCCGATCACGATCGGCGCCGAGAGCTCGCCGGAGGCGACCATCTCGTTGAACCTCAGCCCGGCCAGGTGCCGCTCGCCGTACCCGAGCCAGCAGATCCGGGCCGGCAGGCCCTGGAACGCGACCCGCTCGCCGGCCATGGTGATCCACTTGTGCAGCCGCTCGTTCTGCGCCGACTCGTGGGCGGGGAAGAGCTCGAGGATCGCCCGGTCGGTCGCCGCGATGTCGGCCGGGTCGCCCGAGAGCGCGGCCCAGCGGAACGGCCCCCGACCCTCGCAGAACAGCGGCCGGATGTAGGCGGGCACGAACCCCGGGAACTCGAAGGCCCGGTCGTAGCCGCCCTTGCGGGCCTCGTCGCGGATCGAGTTGCCGTAGTCGAAGACCTCGGCGCCCTTGTCCTGGAACTCGACCATCGCCCGCACGTGCGCGGCCATCGAGGCCTGCGCGTCCTTCGTGAAGCCGGCCGGGTCGCGATCGGCGGCGTCGGCCCAGTCGTCGACGCCGACGCCGACCGGGAGGTAGCTGAGCGGGTCGTGCGCCGACGTCTGGTCGGTGACGACGTCGATCGGGGCCTCCATCTCGAGCAGCAGCGGGAAGACCTCGGCGGCGTTGCCCAGGAGCCCGATCGACAGCGGCCTCCTCGCGTCGCGGGCGGCGACGGCGCGGGCGACGGCGTCCTCGACGGAGTCGGCCTGCTCGTCGAGGTAGCGGTGCTCGATGCGGCGGGTGATCCGCGCCTGGTCGACGTCGACGCAGATCGCCACGCCGTCGTTCATCGTGACGGCGAGCGGCTGCGCACCGCCCATCCCGCCGAGGCCGGCGGTGAGCGTGATCGTGCCGGCCAGGGTCCCGCCGAACCGCTTGTCGGCGACCGCGGCGAAGGTCTCGAAGGTGCCCTGCAGGATCCCCTGCGTGCCGATGTAGATCCACGAGCCGGCGGTCATCTGGCCGTACATCGTGAGGCCGAGGTCCTCGAGCCGCCGGAACTCCTCCCAGTTCGCCCAGTCGCCGACCAGGTTCGAGTTCGCGATCAGCACCCGCGGCGCCCACGCGTGGGTGCGCATGACGCCGACCGGGCGACCCGACTGCACCAGCATCGTCTCGTCGTCGGCCAGCGTCGTTAGCGTGCGCACCAGGGCGTCGTACGACGGCCAGTCGCGCGCGGCCTTGCCGGTGCCGCCGTACACGACGAGGTCCTCGGGACGCTCGGCGTTCTCGGGGTCGAGGTTGTTCATCAGCATCCGCAGCGGCGCCTCGGTCTGCCACGACCGCGCGGTCAGCTCGGTGCCGTGCGCGGCGCGGATGGGCAGGCGGGGGTTGGCCGGGTTCACCGAGGTGGTCACTGGAGCTCTCCGATCACTTCTTCGACGGCGGTGACGACGGCGCCCGACGCGACCAGCGCGAACGCGGCCTCGATCTCGGGGGCCAGGTGGCGGTCGGGGCCGGGGCCCGCGACGCCGGACGAGCGGAGCAGCGCGACGACGGCGGCGGTGGCCGGCGACGGCACGAGCGGGGCACGCAGGTCGAGGGCGCGGGCGGCGGTGAGCACCTCGACGGCGACCACGCGGGTCAGCCCGTCGACGGAGTGCCGCAGCTTGCGGGCCGCCGACCACCCCATCGAGACGTGGTCCTCCTGCATCGCGCTCGACGGGATCGAGTCGACCGACGCCGGAACCGCGAGCCGCTTGAGCTCCGACACGATCGCGGCCTGCGTGTACTGCGCGATCATGTGGCCGCTGTCGACACCCGGGTCGGCGGCGAGGAACGGCGGCAGCCCGTGGCTCCGGTTCCGGTCCAGGAACCGGTCGGTGCGCCGTTCGCTCATCGAGGCGACGTCCGCCGCGGCGATCGCGAGGAAGTCGAGCACGTAGCCGACGGGCGCGCCGTGGAAGTTGCCGTTCGACTCGACCCTGCCCTCGTCGGGCAGGACGACGGGGTTGTCGACGGCCGCGCACAGCTCGCGCCCGGCGACGGTGGCCGCGTGCTCGAGGGTGTCGCGCGCCGCGCCGTGCACCTGCGGCGCACAGCGCAGCGAGTAGGCGTCCTGGACCCGGTTGCAGTCGGGCCCGCGGTGCGAGGCGACGACGCCGGAGTCGGCGAGCAGCCGCGCCAGGTTGGCCGCCGAGGCCGCCTGACCGGGGTGCGGGCGCAGCGCCTGCAGCTCGGCCGCGAAGACGCGGTCGGTGCCGAGCTGGCCCTCGACCGACATCGCGGCGGCGACGTCGGCGGTACGGAGGAGGCGCCGCAGGTCCTCGATCGCCAGCACCAGCATCCCGAGCATCCCGTCGGTGCCGTTGATCAGCGCCAGACCCTCCTTGGCGGCGAGCTCGACGGGCTCGAGCCCGACCGCCGCGAGCGCCGTGGCGGCGTCGACCAGGGCACCGGACGCGTCGCGCACCGGCCCCTCGCCCATCAGCGCGAGCGCGCAGTGCGACAGCGGCGCGAGGTCGCCGGAGCAGCCGAGCGAGCCGTGCTCGTGGACGACGGGCGTGATGCCGTGGGTGAGCAGCCCGGCCAGCAGCTGCGCCGTCTCCCGCCGTACGCCGGTCCGGCCGGTCGCCAGCGTCGAGAGCCGCAGCAGCATCAGCGCCCGCGTCACCTCGCGCTCGACCTCGGGTCCGGAGCCGGCCGCGTGCGACCGCACCAGCGAGCGCTGCAGCTGCGCCCGCATCTCGGTCGGGATGTGCCGGGTGGCGAGGGCCCCGAAGCCGGTCGAGACGCCGTACGCCGGGGTCGCGCCGGCCGCCAGCTCCTCGATCACCGCGCGGGCCCGGTCGATCGCGGTGAGCGCGTCCTCCCCGATCACGACCGGGGCACCACCGCGGGCCACCGCGACGACGTCGGCGAAGGAGACAGGACCGGTGCCGACGACCACGGCGTCGAGGGCAGGGGGCGGGGAGGCAGTCACCCGCCCATCCAAACGTCTCCGCACCGCCACGGCCACCCCGCACCCGGACGGCAACGACCGGCCCCTCGCGTGCAATTGCCGACGCTGGCTCGATTTCCGGCGGTCGAGCTGAGCCAATCTCGGCAATTGCATCGCTGGGGCAGGCTCCGCGCCCTGCGTCACGACCGGGACGACGTACGGCGTGGGAGCGAGGGCCGCGGAGCGCGCCCGGGTCAGTGTCGAGGTCCGGTTCTACGGGGCGGGCCGGGTCGTCCGGGTGGGCTGACCGAGCACGGCAAGTTACCAGCGGGTAGGATCCATCTCACCCCGACGCAGTCCTGACGACCCCTGAGCCCGCCCCCTAGGCTCGCAGCCGCCCCTGGGTGCACCGGGAGCACCCGAACGACTGGAGTCCCCCGCATGCAGATCGCCGCGATCGTCATCGCTCTCGCCCTGACGGCCGTCGCCGTCGTGTTCGTGACCCTCGCCGTGCGCCAGATGGTCGCGGTCATGAAGCAGGGCCAGCCCGTCACCGGTCGGACCGACCGGCCCGGCCGTCGCACGACGACGATGTTCGTCGAGACCTTCGGGCACACCCGGATGCTGCAGTGGCACTGGGTCGGGATCATGCACTGGTTCGTGTACTTCGCGTTCATCCTGCTCAGCACGGCCGTGCTCACCGGCTACTTCCAGCTCTTCGACCCCGAGTTCGCGCTGCCGATCATCGGCCACTTCTTCCTCTTCGAGTGGCTCAGCGAGGGCATCGGCCTGCTGGGCACGATCGGGATCGTCTTCCTGATCGTCTACCGCCAGCTGAACCACCCGCGGCGCAAGGGACGCGACAGCCGCTTCTACAAGTCGAACTTCTGGCAGGCCTACTTCGTCGAGGCGATGGTGCTGCTCGAGGGCTCGGCGATCCTGTTCATCCGCGGCGCGGAGTACAACCTCGGCCAGGTCACCAGCGACCACCCCGAGGACTTCGACCGGTTCCACTTCCCGATCAGCTCGTTCTTCGGCAACCTCTACCCCGACGGCGTCGAGGGCAACGAGGGGGCGCTCGAGAACATCATCATCGCGATCGCGCTGTTCAAGATCGTGCTCGCGATGGTCTGGCTGCTCGTCATCTCCCGCAACCTCACGATGGGCGTGGCCTGGCACCGCTTCACCGCCTGGCCCAACATCTGGTTCAAGCGCGAGTCGTCGGGCCGGACGGCGCTCGGCGCCGTCAAGCCGCTGACGTCGGCCGGCAAGGCGATCAGCCTCGCCGACATCGACGACCTCGACGAGGACTCCCCGCTCGGCGTCGGCAGCGTCGAGGACTTCTCCTGGAAGGGCATCCTCGACTTCACGACCTGCACCGAGTGCGGACGCTGCCAGTCGCAGTGCCCGGCGTGGAACACCGAGAAGCCGCTGTCGCCCAAGCTCCTCATCACCGCGCTGCGCGACCACGCCTACGCGAAGGCGGGCGCCAACGGGGCCGACAGCGAGGAAGCCGCCGGGCGCTCCCTCATCGGCAAGGGCGGCGAGGACGACTGGTTCTACAACCCCGAGGGCAGCGACTTCGTCATCGACGAGGACGTCCTGTGGTCGTGCACCTCCTGCGGCGCGTGCGTGCAGCAGTGCCCCGTCGACATCGAGCACGTCGACCACATCATCGACATGCGGCGACACCAGATCCTGGTCGAGTCGAACTTCCCGGCCGAGCTCAACGGCCTCTTCAAGGGCCTCGAGAACAAGGGCAACCCGTGGAACATGTCCGCCACGGCGCGGATGGACTGGGCCAAGGGCCTCGACTTCGAGGTCAAGGTCGTCGGCGAGAGCATCGAGTCCCTCGACGAGGTCGACTGGCTCTTCTGGGTCGGCTGCGCCGGGGCCTACGAGGACCGCGCGAAGAAGACCACCCGCGCCGTGGCCGAGCTGCTCGACATGGCGGGCGTCTCGTTCGGCGTCCTCGGCAACGGTGAGACCTGCACCGGCGACCCGGCCCGACGCGCCGGCAACGAGTTCGTCTTCCAGGGCCTCGCCACGCAGAACGCGGAGACCTTCAAGGAGTACCGGGTCAAGAAGGTCGTCTCGACCTGCGCGCACTGCTTCAACACGCTCAAGAACGAGTACCAGGAGTTCGGCGTCGAGCTCGAGGTGGTGCACCACACCCAGCTGCTCAACCGGCTGGTGCGCGAGGGCAGGCTGACGCCGGTCCGGGACGGCTCCGGCGCCCAGAAGCGCTCGATCACCTACCACGACCCGTGCTACATCGGCCGCCACAACGGCGTCTACACGCCGCCGCGCGAGCTGCTCCAGATCCTCCCCGGCGCGACATACGTCGAGATGGAGCGGAGCTCGGAGCGCTCCTTCTGCTGCGGAGCCGGCGGCGCGCGGATGTGGATGGAGGAGAACATCGGCGAGCGCATCAACATCAACCGCACGACCGAGGCCGTCGAGACCGGCGCCGACCAGATCGCCGTCGGCTGTCCGTTCTGCCGCGTCATGCTCTCCGACGGGCTGACCGCCGCGCAGGCCATGGGCAACGCCCGCGAGGAGGTCGAGGTCCTCGACGTCGCTCAGATGCTGCTCGCCTCGGTCAAGGGCGAGCAGGCCACCAAGCTCGCGCCCGGCGCCGGCCCAGCGGCCGCGGCCGCAGCCGGCTCCCAGGACGGTGCCACCCAGGACGTCGCGACGAAGGCCGAGCCCGAGGCAGGCGACGAGACCGACACCGCCGACACGATCACGAAGACCGAGGACGCCGGCCCGCTCGCCAAGGCGTCGGGCGGATCGTCGCTCTTCGACGCCCCGGAGGCCAAGGACGGACCCGCCGCGACCGCGGACGCCGACGCCACCCCCGCCGAGGAGGCGAAGGCCGCGACGCCGTCGTCGTCCGGCGGATCGCTCTTCGACGTGAACGACGACGCACCCGCCGCCACGGAGACCGCCACGAAGGCCGAGCCGGCGCCGACGTCCGGCGGGTCGCTGTTCGACCTCGGCGACGACGAGCCCGCCACGAAGGCCGAGCCCGAGGAGGCGCGCGAGACCGCGGCCGAGCCCGGCGACGACCTCAGGTCGGGCGGCTCCCTGTTCGACCTCGGCGGCGACGACGAGCCGGCGGCGAAGCCCGAGCCGTCCGCGAAGCCCGAGCCGGCCGCGAAGGCCAACGCGCCCGTGAAGCCCGTGCCGGCTGCGGAGGCCGACCCGAAGCCGACCGCCGACCTCGGCGGGGGCGGTTCGCTGTTCGACATCCCGGCCGACGAGCCGGACGCGAAGCCCGAGTCCGCCGCCGAGCCCGAGCCGACCGCGGAGGCGCCGTCCGAGCAGGAGAGCGAGGCTGTGCCGGAGGAGCCGGCCGCGCCGGCGAAGCCCGTCGAGCAGCCGTCGGTCGACCTCGGATCCGGTGGTTCCCTCTTCGACATCGCCGCACCCGAGCCGGCGGCCGAGCCGACGCCGACCCAGCCGTCCGAGCCCGAGCCCGAGCCGGGACCCGAGCCTGCGGTGACGTCGGAATCGAAGCCGGAGCCCGCCCCGGAGGAGCCCGCCGCCACCGGGACCCGCACGGCGGCCGCGCCGGCCACCGAGGTCCCGGACGGCGGCTCGCTCTTCGACATCGTCGCGCCGGAGCCGGTCGCCGTCGTCGCCCCCGCCGCACCTGCCTCCGAACCGGAGCCGGAGCCCACCCCCGAGCCGGAGCCGGAGCCGGAGCCCGAGCCCACCCCCGAGCCCGAGCCCGAGCCCGAGCCCACCCCCGAGCCCGAGCCGGACTCGGCGCCCGAGGCGTCCGCGACGCGGACGGCCGCGGTCCCGGGGACCCAGATCCCCGAGAGCGGCTCGCTCTTCGACATCGTCGCCCCCGAACCGGTCGCCGCCGCCGCCTCGTCCACCCCCGCCCCCGGGCAGGATGCCGAGGCAGAGCCGGTGCAGGAGGCGGAGCCCGAGCCTGCCGACGAGCCCGAGTCCGAGGCCGCGCCCGCCGAGGCGGCCGTCGCCGACCCCGAACCGGGACCGGCGTTCCCCGAGGGCGAGCCGGGCACGTTGACCGGCGGAGCGGCCGTGAGCGCCGCCGCGACGGCGATCGCCTCCGACGACCCCGAGCCCGCCACCGCGGTGACGGTGCCCGGGACGACCGACGCCGAGACCGACGCCGAGCCCAACGCCGAGCCCGAGCCCGAGCCCAACGCCGAGCCCGAGACCGACGCCGAGACCGAGCCCGAGGACGAGCCCCGACCGACCAGCAGCGGCGACGCGCACCAGCCCCGCACCGACGTCGAGATCGGCGAGGGTTCGCTCTTCGACCTCTGACCGCGTGCGGTCACGCCGACGTGGGAGCTCCTCGCGCACCCGTTGCCCGAGGAGCTCCCCCGTCGGTGCCCGTCACGGTGCACGCGTCACGCCGGGAATCCCGGTGCGCGGTGACACCTGGTCGGCGACACTGACGCCGTGCTCCCCGACGTCTGGCCCACCTACGGGCTCCGCATCCGGACCGGACGCCTCTGCCTCCGCCTGCCCGACCTCGACGAGCTGGCGGCGCTGGCCGAGCTGGCCGGGCGCGGGGTGCACGGCCCGGACGAGCGGCCGTTCCTGACGCCGTGGACCGAGGGCACCCCCGCCCAGCGGGCCGAGCGCGTGCTCCGGGGTCACTGGTCGCAGCTGCACGAGTGGCAGCCCGACGACTGGTCGCTGGGACTCTGCGTGTTCCTCGACGACCGGCCGGTGGGTGCCGTGTCGCTCCGCGCCCGGGACTTCGGGGTCGTGCGCGAGGTGACGACGTCCTCGTGGCTGGGCGTCGAGCACCAGGGCGCCGGGCTCGGCACGGAGGCGCGGGTCGGGCTGCTGACGCTGGCCTTCGACCACCTCGGCGCCATCGACGCCACCACGGAGGTCTTCCCCGACAACCGCTCGTCCCAGGGCGTCTCGCGCAAGCTCGGCTACCTCCCCGACGGCATCTCGCGCGACGCCCGGGGCAAGGAGGCGCTCGTCTCCGACCGGCTTCGCCTCACCGCGGCGCGCTGGGCCGAGCACGAGCACCCGGAGGTCACGGTCGAGGGACTGGACGCCGCCCGGGCGATGTTCCTCGGCTGAGGCCGCCGGCCCGCCGGCCCGCCGGCCTCAGCGCTTCGGCGGGGTGAGGTCCTCGGGCGAGTCGACGTGCTCGGGCACCACGATCGGCCGCACCCGCGACCAGATCATGAAGCCGGCGCCGACGGCGGCGAGCGCGAGGCCCGCCCACAGGTTGGCGTTGACGCCCGCGGAGTTCTCGCCGCCCTCGTCGCCCGCGACGAGCCGGGTGACGAGCAGGATGACGCCGTAGACGAACAGCAGGGCACCGATGACGTTGCGGATGTCGAGCGCGCCCGCGGTGTGCTTCTTGGAGCCGGTCGGCTGAGCCATGATCGCTCCCTTCCTAGAAGACGAAGTTGAGGACGACGACGAGCGCCAGCGCGATGCTGGCGAGCGGGACGGTGCGTCGGTACCAGGGGTAGCCTGCCTCGTTCTCGTCGACGAGGGTCTCCCGCGGCGTCTCCGAGTAGACGAGCCCGACGAGCTCGGACGCCGCCCGGGGCTTGGTCACGAGCGAGATCGCGACGCTGAGCACGATGTCGACGGTGAAGGCCACCCCGGCGGCCACGAACGACGCGCCCTGGCCGCTCAGGCCGATCACCCCGAGGCTGGCGGTGCCGAACGCGTCCTCGCTCAGGAACGCGACCGTCACCGCCGACAGGGTGCCGGCGACGAGGCCGATCCAGGCGGCGGTCGGCGTCATCCGCTTCCAGAACATGCCGAGGATGAAGGTGGCGAACAGCGGCGCGTTGAAGAACCCGAACAGCGTCTGGAGGTAGTCCATGATGTTGTCGAAGTTGGCCGCCAGCCCGGCGGTGAAGATCGCGATCACCGTCGCGCCGACGGTCGCGAGCCGGCCGACCTTGAGGTAGTAGCCGTCGTCGCGGTCCTTCACGGCGTACGACTGCCACAGGTCGTAGCTGAAGACGGTGTTGAAGGCCGAGATGTTGGCCGCCATGCCGGCCATGAACGCCGCCAGCAGGCCGGCGATCGCGATGCCGAGGAGGCCGTTGGGCAGCACGTCGCGCATCAGGTAGAGCAGCGAGTCGTTGAACTTCACGCCCTCGCCGGACGCGCCGCCCGGCACGGTATCGCCGGCCTTGGTCTTGACGATCTCGGCCACGGCGACGGCGGCGATCATGCCGGGCAGGATCGTGATGAACGGGACCAGGATCTTCGGGAAGGCGCCGATGATCGGCGTCTTGCGCGCCGAGGAGATCGAGTCGGAGGCCATCGCCCGCTGGACCTCGACGAAGTTCGTCGTCCAGTAGCCGAACGACAGCACGAAGCCGAGGCCGAGCACGATGCCGATGACCGACAGCACCTCGTTGTCGATCCCGGTCAGGTTGGTGCCGGGCCACGAGTTGAGCTGGGCGTCGGCGTCGGCCGCGGACGGCGCCGCCTCGGTGATCTTGTCCTTGAGGCCGCCGTAGCCGCCGACCTGGTGCAGGCCGATCAGGGTCAGGGGCAGCAGGGCGGCCACGATGACGAAGAACTGCAGCACCTCGTTGTAGATCGCCGCGCTCAGCCCGCCGAGCGTGATGTAGGTGAGGACGACGACCGCGGCCACCACGAGCGAGACCCAGAGCTCCCACCCGAGCATCGCCTTGATGATGCTGGCGAGCAGGTAGAGGTTGATGCCCGCGATCAGCAGCTGGGCCACCGCGAAGGAGATCGCGTTGACCAGGTGCGCCGCGGGGCCGAAGCGCCGGAGCATGAACTCCGGCACCGAGCGGACCTTCGAGCCGTAGTAGAACGGCATCATCACCACGCCGAGGAAGAGCATGGCGGGGATCGCGCCGATCCAGAAGTAGTGCAGCGTCGGCAGCCCGAACTCGGCGCCGTTCGCCGACATGCCCATGATCTCGACCGCGCCGAGGTTGGCCGAGACGAAGGCCAGACCGGTGACCCAGGCCGGCAACGAGCGTCCGGACAGGAAGAAGTCGACGGAGTCGGAGACCTGGCGGCGCGCCATCACCCCGATCCCGAGGACGAACGCGAAGTAGATGCCGACGATCAGGTAGTCGACGAAGTTCGCGTCGATGATCGTGGCCATCGGCAGCACCGAGGACACCGAGGACATGGGGGTCTTCCCTCCGAGACGGCAGCAGAGCCTTCCGAACCTAGGACCCCGCGCCCGGGACGGCCTTCACCCCTACGGACGGACGACCGGACCCCCTGACGTCGCGTGATGTCACATCTGATGTCAGTTTGGGTTGACATGACATCACGCCTGATGTCAGAGTGATGCACATGGACATCACCCCCTACGTCGACCACCTCCGCCGCGACCTGCTGGCCGCGGCGGAGGGTGCCGGCGACGAGCTGCGCCACGCCGCCGAGCGGCTCAGCTTCGCGCTCGACCCGGCCGCCCGGCTCGCGCTGATGGAGGCCATCAGCCAGGCCTGCGCGGAGATCACCGCCGAGATGCCGGCCGGCGGCGTCGACGTCCGGCTCGACGGCCGCGACCTCGCCTTCGTCGTCGACACCTCTGCCGGCCAGCACCTGGCCGGCCCCCCGGCGCCGCCCGCACCGCCCGCGCCGCCGCTGCCGCCGGCCGCGCCCGAGGAGGTCGACGACGGCGGGATGGCGCGGATCACCCTGCGCCTGCCCGAGTCGGTCAAGGGCCGCGCCGAGGACGCCGCCGCCGGCGCCGGGCAGTCCCTCAACACGTGGCTGGTCAACGTCATCCGGTCCGCCACGCGGGGCCAGGGCGAGGCCGCCATCAACGTCGACATCGACCTGTCGAGCCTGCCGTTCTTCGGCGACGGCTTCCCCAACACCCGCGGCAACCGCGGGCCCAAGCGGATGAACGGCTGGGTCTGACCACCCGGTAGCACCCCGCCCAGCAGCACCTCGGGACCGGCAGCACGCCGGCCCCGTGGACGAGCACACCCTCCACCACCCGAGCACGCACCAGTCAGGGAGCAGCCACCATGAGCGAGCACCAGTTCGAGACCCACCAGCCCGTCGAGGTCTACGTCGAGATCGGCAAGGGCGCGGTCGAGGTCCGCGCGACCGACACCGTCGAGACCCGCGTCACCGTCGACGGCCCGGACGCCGCCGACACCCTCGTCGAGCTCGACGGCGACCGCCTCAACATCATCGCCCCGCGCCAGCGCGGCGGGTTCCTCGGTGGCGAGCGCCGGCTCGACGTGGTCGTCACCGTCCCCAGCGGCAGTGGCGTCGTCACCAAGCTCGGCAGCGCGGACCTGCACGTCACCGGCACCATCGGCACCTGCCACCTCCGGTCGGGCTCCGGCGACGTGCGCGTCGCGGACGTCGCCGGCTCGGGCCTGGTGGAGACCGGCTCGGGCGACATCACCCTCGCCACGGTCACCGGGTCGCTGCGCGTCAAGAGCGGCTCCGGTGACGTCACCATCGGCACCGCAGGCAGCGACGCCGCCGTCTCCACCGGCTCCGGCGACGTGCAGATCCGCGAGTCGAACGGCGCCACGGCCGTCAAGACCGGCTCGGGCGACCTCCACATCGGTCAGGCCCGCACCGACGTCGGCCTCACGACCGGCTCCGGGGACCTCCAGATCGCCTCGGTCAGCGCCGGGCGGGTGCAGGTGAAGGGGGCCTCGGGCGACGTCCGCGTCGGCATCCCCGCCGGCGTCCCGGTCTGGACCGACGTCTCCACCGTCACCGGGCGCATCCACTCCACGCTCGAGGGCGCCGGCCAGCCCGAGGACGGCGCCGACTACGTCGAGCTGCGGGCCAAGACGGTCAGCGGCGACATCGTCCTCACCCAGCTCTGACCCAGCCACCCCGTCCCCGTCACCACGAACCGGCCGCGGCCCCACGCCGGCCCCCAGGAGCACCGTCATGAACAACGCCACCCAGCTGCTCGACTACGAGCTGCGACGCAACCACTCCGCCGTCCTCGGCACCGGCCTCAGCGGCCAGGACCGGGCCCGCACCGACCTCCTCAGCGCCCGCCGCCAGACCCGCCGCCGCCGGATGGCCCAGCGCGTGCGCGTCGTCGCCGACCGCCTCGACGCCTGAGCCGCGCCGCGTCAGGACCTCATCGCGACGCCGTGGCGCCAGTAGCCCATGAAGGCCACCTGGTGGCGGTCGATCCCGAGGTCCTTGACCAGCGCGCGGCGCAGCCCGGTGACGATCTTCGACTCCCCGGCGATCCAGGCGTACAGGCCGTCCCAGTCGTGACCGACGGGACGCGCGTGCTCGGCGACGTCCTCGCCGGACGACGAGTGCGTCGGGGTCTCCCACAGGTCGGGGTCGACCTCGTCGTCGGACACGTCGAGGTCGACCGGGCCGGCGCCGAGGTAGCCGAGGACGGCGACGTCCAGGGCCTCGCCGCGGGGCGCGCCGTCGCGGGGCAGCCAGTGCACGCTGACGCCGGTCGGGTGCTGCAGCGTGAGGACGTCGTCGCCGAACGGCACCTCGAGGAACGCCGCGCCCTGCGCGCCGTCGTCGAGCTGCTCGAGGATCGCCGCGATCGCCGGGACGGCGGTCTCGTCGCCGACGAGCAGCAGCCGGGTCGCATCCCCCGGCACGAACTCGATGCCGCCGTAGACGTGCCCGCGACGCGGCGCCATCAGCACCAGGCGGTCGCCGACCCGGGCGCGCGCGCCCCAGGTGCCGCCGGGGCCGCAGTCCCCGTCGTGGACGATGAAGTCGACGACCAGCCGGGTGTCGACGCCCTCGCCCCGCACCTCGCGGATCGTGTAGGTGCGCATGTGCCCGCGCTCCGAGAGCGGCTTGGTCATCCAGGTCGCGTACCAGGAGTCGTCGGCACCGGCGAACGACGGCAGCGGGTGCTCGCCGTCGGCGAAGATCAGCTTGACCCGCTGGTCGTAGGAGCGGTCGTTCCGGTCGAGCTCGGCGAGCGCCGGCGACCCCAGCTCGACCCGCACGAAGCTGGGGGAGACCCGCTCGACCGACACGCACTCCACCTCCTCGATCAGCATCGGGAGCTCGGTGGTGGTGGTCGTCATGGTGGCCTCTCGAGTCAGGTTGACCTTACTTAGGGTCACCTTATCCGGAGCCGTCGGGATTTCCCCGGTCGGCTGGGGATCCCTGAACTTGGGGGGCGATATCCCGGCCCCCCAGTTCAGACTTCCCCGGTCGACCGGGGAAACCCCGGACGCCGGCCGACCCGGCTCAGATCGGCGTGCGGTGGAAGCTCTGGAACGACCGGGACGGCGTCGGGCCGCGCTGGCCCTGGTAGCGCGAGCCGTACTTCTCCGAGCCGTACGGGTGCTCCGAGGGCGAGCTGAGCCGGAAGAAGCAGAACTGCCCGATCTTCATGCCCGGGTAGAGCTTGATCGGCAGGGTCGCGACGTTCGCGAGCTCGAGGGTCACGTGCCCGGAGAAGCCGGGGTCCACGAAGCCCGCGGTCGCGTGGGTGAGCAGGCCGAGCCGGCCGAGCGACGACTTGCCCTCCACCCGCGCGGCGATGTCGTCGGGCAGCGACACGACCTCGTACGTCGAGCCGAGCACGAACTCTCCCGGGTGCAGGATGAACGGCTCGTCCCCCTCGGGCTCCACCATCCGGGTCAGGTCGGACTGGTCGGCGGCCGGGTCGATGTGGGGGTAGCGGTGGTTCTCGAAGACCCGGAAGAACCGGTCGAGGCGCACGTCGACCGACGACGGCTGCACCATTCCCGGATCCCAGGGGTCGAGGCCGACCCGGCCCGCGTCGATCTCGGCCAGGATGTCGCGATCTGACAGCAGCACGCTGGCACCCTACCGCCGGCGCCTCGGGTCGCCCGAGCACAATCGGCCCGTGAGCACGCACCCCTACCGCCGCTACGTCGCCCTCGGCGACTCCTTCACCGAAGGGGTCGGCGACATCGACCCGGGCCGACCGAACGGCGTCCGCGGCTGGGCCGACCGGGTGGCCGAGGTCCTGGGGCGCGACGAGCCGGGGTTCGGCTACGCCAACCTCGCGATCCGCGGGCGCAAGCTGCGCGCGATCGTCGCCGAGCAGGTCGACGCGGCCCTGGCCCTGGAGCCCGACCTGGTCACGGTCTACGCCGGCGGCAACGACATCCTCCGGCCCCAGGTGGACCTCGACGCCCTCGTCGCCGACTACGACGCCGCCCTCGGCCGGCTCGCCGCGACCGGCGCCCGCGTGCTCGTGTGGACGGCGTTCGACCCGGGTGGGTCCGCGACGTTCAAGCTGCTCCGAGGCAGGTTCGCGCTCTACAACGAGCTGGTGCGCGAGAGCGCCGACCGGCACGGCGCGAGCATCGTCGACTTCTGGCGGATGCGCGAGTACCGCGACTGGGGCCTCTGGGACCCCGACCGGCTGCACATGGGCCCGGCCGGGCACCAGCGGATGGCGACCGCCGTCCTCGACGTCCTCGAGGTCCCGCACGACCTCGCTCCGCTGGCACCGACCCCGCTCGCGGCGCCCGGGGGGCGGGCCGGCGTCCTACGCGAGAACGCCGTGTGGGTGCGCACCTCGGCCGCCCCGTGGGTCCACCGCCGGCTCACCGGACGCTCCTCGGGCGACGGTCTCGCACCGCGCTACGGCACGTTCTCCCGACCTGTCGCCGACTGACCCGACCGTGGTGGGCTAGCATCGGCGCCGCAGCAGTGCGGATGTAGCTCAGTTGGTAGAGCGCGACCTTCCCAAGGTCGATGTCGCGAGTTCGAGTCTCGTCATCCGCTCGAGATCGCAGACACCTCGTGAGGAACGAACGAGGTGTCGTGGCGATCGAAGGTCGAGCAAGCGACGCGCCTGAGGAACGAAGGCGCACGAGCGCGTCGAGACCCCCGCAGCCGATCCCGGCAACGGGAGCGGGGTGCGTGCGGCAGGCGGTTTCGTCGTCGCTCGCCAGGGCTCGCTCGCTCAACCTCCGGCGCGGCTCGCTCGCTCAACCTCCGGAGCGGCGCCCTCGCACCTCGACGGGCGCCGACCGCGGGCGCCGACGTAGCCTCGACCCGTGCAGTTCCAAGGCTTCCCCGTCGCCGCGCTCGACTTCTACGACGACCTCGAGATGGACAACACCAAGTCCTTCTGGGAGGCCAACAAGGAGGTCTACGACGAGTCGGTGAAGAAGCCGTTCGCGGCGCTGTCGGCGGCGCTCGAGCCCGAGTTCGGGGCGGTGAAGATCTTCCGGCCCTACCGCGACGTCCGGTTCGCGAAGGACAAGACGCCCTACAAGACCCACCAGGGCGCGTTCGTCGCGGCCGGGCCGTCGATGGGCTGGTACGTCGAGCTGTCCCCGCGCGGTGTCCGCGTCGGAGCCGGCTTCTACGAGGCCAGCGGCGCCCGGTTGGGTGCCATCCGGGCCGCCGTCGCCGACGACCGGACGGGACCGGCCCTCCGGCGCACCATCGCCAAGCTGGAGAGGGCCGGGTTCGAGCTCGGCGGTGACCGGCTCAAGACGACCCCGCGCGGCTTCGACGCCGACCACCCCCGCATCGACCTGCTGCGGCACCGGCAGATCATCCTGGGCCGGCCGTACGGGTTCGAGAAGGTCATCCACACCCCCGCTGTCCTCACGCTCGTCCGCGACGACTGGCGCGCGCTGAAGCCACTGGTGACGTGGCTCCAGCGCGCGGTCGCCGGGGTGCCGGAGGACCTCCGGATCCGCTAGGGGCCTGCCCCGACGCGACCCCGCCGACTGCGGGCCGCACGGACGACGTCCGGCGTTCACCCGGCGGCCACGGCGGCGAGGGACGCTGCGCCCATGCCCCGCAAGCGTCAGGCCTTCGTCCACGTCGGTCTGGACGACGGCTCGGGCGACGTCGTCGGCACCGCGCTGGACTCCCACGCGCACGCGCTGCTCGACCTCGGCGTACGCCGCCCGGCCGAGCCCGCCGACGGCGACGGCACCTGGGCGGGCCTGCGACGGGACGCCGGGCGCGGTCGCGACACCGTCGTCCTCAGCCGGCCGCTGCTCGCCGCCGCGCCGCCGGACCGCGCGCGCCACCTCGTCGAGGCCCTCGACGCCTTCGACGTCCACGTCGTCGTGACCGCCCGCGCCCCCGACGCCTGGACCATCCCCGGCGACCCGGGCCGCGACCTCGCCTCGGTGCTGGACCGCTGGTCGTCGGCCGTCGCCGACCCGGAGCGGCTGCACGTCATCGTCGGGGCCGACGGCGCCGGCACCTGGCGCTCGTTCGGCCGCGTCGTCGGCTTCGGGACCGCGTCGCTGCGCGTCGCGCCCGAGGCCCTCTCCCTCGCGTCCGGTCAGGACGTCGTCCCGGCGGCCCGGGCGGCCGACCTGCGCCGGCTCGCGGGCACGTGGGCCGACCTGCTGGCGTCCTCGCCCTACGACGTCGTCGGCGACCTGGCCACCCTCGAGCCCGACCTCCGGTGCGCCGACTCCGTCGACGACCTCACCGCCGCGCTCGACCTGGCCCGGCACGAGGTCGAGCTCCTCCGCCGTCGCACCGACGACCTCGAGCGCCGGCTGGCGAAGTCCGAGAAGAAGAAGCGGAAGCTGAAGCGTCGGCTGTCCGAGGTCGCGTAGTCACCACCCCGGGCGGCTGAGCAAGCGAGCCCCGGCGAGCGCGACGAAGCCGCCGGCCCTCCGATGCCGACCGGCCGGTGCGGCCCTGGCCTCGGTGGGCCAGGGGTCTCGATACGCGGGTCACGACCTCGTACCTCGGTCGCGCCGCTCGCGCGACCCTCGTCAGTGCGGCTGCCAGGCGTCCTCGTCGGCGGTGCGCGAGGTGACGGCCTTGGGCAGCTTGCCGTCGGCGAGCTGCTGGATGGAGACCTGCTCGAAGACGTCGCGCAGGGACCGACGGGCCGCGATCCAGACGTGCTGGAGGACGTCGGCGGACTCGTTGTAGGTGACCGACTCCGGACGCAGGCCGTAGACCGAGACGAGCGGACCGTCGACGGCGCGGATGACGTCGGCGACCGAGACGTCGGTGGCCGGCCGGCCCATCCGCCAGCCACCCGACTGCCCGCGCTGCGACATCACGACGCCGGCGCGGCGCAGGTCGGCCAGGATCGCCTGCAGGAAGCCGTGCGGGATCTCCTGCAGCCGACCGAGCTCCTCGGCGCTGACCGCCTTGCCGTCCTCGCGCCCGGCCATCTCGATGAGGGCACGCAGCGCGTAGTCGGACTTGGCGGAAACTCGCATAGGGCCAGTGTGTCAGATATGTCGGGTCGATCACTGGACATGGCACCCCGGAAGCCTCCGTTCGTGGTGCCCGTCGTCCGAGATGCTCGTCACCCCCACCGCGCCGTCCTTGCACAGGGCACGCCTGGCTCCTATCATTAAGTTACTGGTCGGTAGCCCGCGCCGTTGAGCGGCGGGCAGGACCGAGCTCCACGACGAGATCAAGGAACGGTGGGCCGTGAGCCACTACAAGAGCAACCTGCGCGACATCGAGTTCAACCTCTTCGAGGTACTCGGACGCGACGAGATCCTGGGCACCGGCCCGTTCGCCGACGTCGACGCGGAGTCGGCGCGCTCCATCCTGGCGGAGGTCGAGCGGCTCTCCCGCGAGGACCTCGCGGCGTCGTACGAGGACAGCGACCGCAACCCGCCGGTCTTCGACCCCGCGACCAACACGGCCCCCGTCCCCGAGTCGTTCCAGAAGAGCTACCGCGCCTGGATGGACTCCGAGTTCTGGCGCCTGCAGATCAACGAGGACCTCGGCGGCACGCCGGCCCCCTCGTCGCTGGTGTGGGCCACGGCCGAGATGGTCCTCGGCGCGAACGCGCCGGTGTGGATGTACGCCGCCGGCCCCGCGTTCGCGCAGGTCGTGCACCGCAACGGCAACGACCGCGACAAGCGGATCGCCCAGATCATGGTCGAGCGCCAGTGGGGCTGCACCATGGTCCTCACCGAGCCCGACGCCGGGTCCGACGTCGGCGCCGGTCGCGCCAGGGCCACCGCCAACACCGACGGCTCGTGGAACATCGAGGGCGTCAAGCGCTTCATCACCTCGGCCGAGCACGACATGAGCGAGAACATCATGCACCTCGTCCTCGCCCGCCCGGTGGGCGTCGAGGGCGTCGGCGGCCCCGGCACCAAGGGCCTCTCCCTCTTCCTGGTGCCCCACCACCACTTCGACCACGAGACCGGCGAGCTGACCGGCGAGCGCAACGGCGTCTACGTGACCAACGTCGAGCACAAGATGGGCATCAAGGTCTCCAACACCTGCGAGGTCACCTTCGGCGACTCCTCCGTCGGCAACGGCGCGCCCGCCCGCGGGTGGCTGCTCGGCGAGGTCCACCACGGCATCGCGCAGATGTTCCAGGTCATCGAGAACGCCCGGATGATGGTCGGCACCAAGGCCATCGCGACTCTCTCGACCGGCTACCTCAACGCCCTCGAGTACGCCAAGGAGCGCCAGCAGGGCGCCGACCTGACGCAGTCCGGCGACAAGACCGCGCCGCGCGTCACGATCACCCACCACCCCGACGTCCGCCGCTCGCTGATGGTGCAGAAGTCCTTCTCCGAGGCCATGCGCTCGCTGGTGCTCTACACCGCGACGTGGCAGGACCGGATCCAGCTCGCCGAGCACCGCGGCGACGGCCTGGGCGAGGAGGCCAGGCTCGCCAACGCCGTCAACGACCTGCTGCTCCCGATCGTCAAGGGCTACGGCTCGGAGCGCTCGTGGGTGCTGCTCGGCACCGAGTCGCTGCAGACCTTCGGCGGCTCCGGCTTCCTGCAGGAGTACCCGCTGGAGCAGTACGTCCGCGACGCCAAGATCGACACCCTCTACGAGGGCACGACGGCGATCCAGGGGCAGGACTTCTTCTTCCGCAAGATCGTCAAGGACCAGGGCAAGGCCCTCGGCACCATCGCGGCCGAGATCCAGGGGTTCCTCGACGCCGAGGGCGGCAACGGTCGCCTCAAGAGCGAGCGTGCGCTCCTCGCCACGGCCCTCGACGACGCCAACGCCATCGTCGGTCACATGATCAACGAGCTGATGTCGGCCCAGGACGACATCCGCAACATCTACAAGGTCGGGCTCAACACCACCCGCCTGCTGATGGTGCTCGGCGACGTCGTCTGTGCCTGGCTGCTCCTGCGCGGCGCCGAGGTCGCCCTCGGCAAGCTCGGCGGCGAGGTGTCGCCGAAGGACAAGTCGTTCTACGAGGGCAAGGTCGCCGCGGCCCAGTTCTTCGCCCAGTACAACCTGCCGAAGATCTCCGCCGAGCGCGCGATCGCCGAGGCCACCGACCTCTCCCTGATGGACCTCGACGAGTCCGCCTTCTGATCCACCCCACCCCCCGCCACCCGCGCCACCCGCGCTGACCCGTCACCTATAGGTGACGGGTCAGCGTCGTTCTCGCCGACCCGTCACCTATCGCTGACGGGTCAGCGTCATTCGGCGTCAGGTCCGCCAGGTCGAGACGTGGCTCTCGCTGTCGCCGTCGAACGGCGTCCCGGTCCAGTCGGCGACGCGGCGCTCGAGGGTCATCCCCGCGAGCCGGGCCATCAGGTCGAGCTCGGCGGGCCAGACGAAGCGGAAGTTGCTGGTGCCGTGGGTGACCGTGCCGTCGGGGTGGTGGCGGTAGTGGTGCGAGGTGCCCTGCTGGGTCGCCATGTCGTAGGTGTCGATGCCGACGTGGCGCCGCCCGACGTGGAACGGCACGGCCGCCTGGCCCGGGGGGAAGCGCCGGATGCCGGGGATCCCGAGCTCGACGACGAACCGGCCACCCGGTCGCAGGTGGCGCGCGGCGTTCGCGAAGCAGGCCACCTGCTCGTCCTGGGTCCGCAGGTTGCCGAGGCTGTTCCACACCAGGTAGACCAGCGCGAACCGCCCCGGGACGACGGTCGTCGCCATGTCGCCCACCGTGACCGGGACGTCGTCCCGCTTGGCGCGGAGCCGGTCCGCCATCGGCTGCGAGAGCTCGATCCCGCTCACCGGCACGCCGCGCTCGGCCAGGGGGATCGCGACCCGCCCGGTGCCGATCGCGAGCTCGAGGGCCGCTCCGTCGCCCGCGAGGTCGGCCAGGAGGTCGACGGCGGGGTCGAGCACGTCGGGGGCGAACATGAACGCCGACGACTCGTCGTAGCGCGCCGCGGTGTCGGCGTCCCAGTAGTCGCTGCTCGTCACGGCGCCCACGGTGGCACGGCGTCCGGGGCGCCGCGACCCGATATCCGGCTCGCGCCGGGTGTCGCGCGGCCGGCACCGGGCAGGCTCGGCCCATGTCGCCCCCCCGCCCCCGCGTCGTGGTCGCCGTCGCCCTCGTCCTGGTGCTGGTCGCCGGCGGCCTCTTCTGGTGGACCACCCGCGACCGGGTCGCCTGGTCGACCGAGGTGGCCGGCGCCGGCGACGTCCTCGACGTCGACGGCACCCGCGTCCTGGTCGAGTCGTCGGACGGCGTCGTCGTGCTCGACCGTGACGACGGCGACGTCCTGGCCGAGAGCGAGGTGCCGAGCGGGGCGTTCGTCGGGCAGGCCGCGCTGGTGCCCGGCGGCGGCGCGGTCCTCACCTGGCGCGACGACGAGTACGCCGCCGCGTACGTCGACACCAGCGGAGCCACCAGGTGGGAGCGTCGGAGCGCGCAGGACCTCCGCATCGTCGGCATGGACGCCGAGGCCGGGGTGGTCGCCCTGCGCACCTACGGCGCCGACCCCACCGTGGTCGGGGTCGACCTCGACGGCGAGCAGCGCTGGTCGCGGCCGGCGCCGTCCGGGCTCGTCGTCCCGAGCCTGACGCCCACCGGGCGGCTGCTGACCCAGGTCGGCGTGACGCTGGTCCCGTCGGGTCCGGACCGGTTCGAGGTCCTCGACCTCGGCGACGGCACCGCCCTCGGCTCGATCGAGGCGCGCGGCGGGATCACCGGCGTCGCCGCCTGGCAGCGCACCGTGCTCGTCGCCCGGGACGACGGCAGCCTCGTGTTCGTCGTCGACGGCCGTGAGCGCGACCTGACCGGTCCCACGGACGTCGTGGCGGAGGTCGTCGGCACGGTGGACGACGGCGCGGTCGCGGTGAGCACCTTCGACCTCGACTTCTGGGGTGTCGACCTCGAGCGCGGGGCGGTGGCCCGGCTCGACACGGACCCGTACAGGAGCAGCTCGCGGCGCATCGGGGCCGTGGACGGCGACACGCTGCGCATCGTCGACCTCGGCACCGGGGAGGAGCTGACGAGCGTCGAGACCGGGACCGAGGGGACCTTCTGGACCGGGTCGACCGCCGTGGCGATCGAGGAACGGCAGGGCCGGCTCTCCGGCTGGCGCCACGGCGACGGGGGTGCGAGCCGGGTCTCGGTCGTCGACGACGACGGGGACCGGCACGGCGCCCTGACCACCACCACGCGGATCATCGACCTGTTCGTCGCCGACGAGCACGAGGCCGTCGTCGTCACCGACGGCGAGGGCGACGGGCCCCGCCGGGTGAGCCTCGTCGGTCGCGACTGACCAGCCGGTCAGCGCCGCAGCACCGCCGCGGCAGCGCGTCGCACGGACTCGGAGAGGCGTCCCAGGACCGGTGAGTCGAGCCGCCACCGCTGCCAGTGGAGCGGTACGTCGACCCGGTCGCGCGCCGAGAGCAGCACCAGCGCCCCGGTGGCCAGGTCCGGCTCGAGCTGTGGCGCCGGGAGCAGCCCCCAGCCGAGGCCGAGCCGGACCGCCTCGTGGTAGTCGGTCGAGGTGGGCACGCGGTGCACGACCGGCGGCGGGCCGAGCCCGCGGGCGGCCAGCAGGTCGTGCTGCAGCGCGTCCTTCTCGTTGAACACCACGACCGGCATCCGCGCCCAGTCGGCGCCGCGGCCGTGCCGCCAGCGCTCCGCGAACGCCGGGGACGCCGCCGGCCGGTAGCGCAGCGAGCCGAGCGGCTCCACGGCGCAGCCCTGCACCGCGACCGGGTCGGAGGTGACCGCGCCGAGGACGTCGCCGCGGCGCAGCAGGTCGGCCGAGAAGCCCTGGTCCTCCACGTGCAGGCGCAGCGCGACGCCGTCCCACCCCGCGACCTCGCCGACCACGTCGCGGAACCAGGTGGCGAGCGAGTCGGCGTTCACCGCGACCGGGAGGTCGGTGCGCGCCCGGCTGCCGGCGTCCAGGAGCGCCCGGGCCTCGTCGTGGAGCAGCGCCGTCTGCCGCGCCAGCCGCACCAGCGTCTCCCCCGCCGGCGTGGCCACGCACGGCGTCGAGCGCCGCACGACGACCTGGCCGACCGTCGTCTCGAGCGCCCGGATCCGCTGGCTGACCGCGCTCGTCGTGACGTGCAGGTGCCGGGCCGCGGCCTCGAAGGTCCCGTGGTCGACGATCGCGGCGAGGGCGGCGAGCTGGTCGAGTTGCATGAAGCCATGCTAATCAGGCTCAAGATTCTTTCGCTGGCCTGAACGACGTCGCGGTCCCTAGCATGGAGCCGTGCTCTCCTCCACCGTCGCCGGCCTGCTCACCGGGCTGAGCCTGATCATCGCCATCGGCGCGCAGAACGCCTTCGTGCTGCGCCAGGGTCTTGCCCGGCGGCACGTCGGGGCGGTGGTGGCGGTGTGCGCGGTCTCCGACCTCGTCCTGATCGTCGCGGGGATCGCCGGGATCGGCACGATCATCGAGCGGGCGGGCTGGGTGGTCGACGTCGTCCGCTGGGCCGGCGTCGCGTTCCTGACCTGGTACGGCGTCCGCAGCCTGCTGCGGGCGCGCCGGGGCGAGTCCCTCGAGGCCGCCACCGGGCAGGACGCCACGCTCGGGGTCGCCGTCCGGACGGCGGTCGCGCTCACGTGGCTCAACCCCCACGTCTACCTCGACACCGTGCTGCTCGTCGGCTCGATCGCCCACACCCACGACCACGTCTGGTGGTTCGCCGCCGGCGCGTGCGCCGCGAGCGTGCTCTGGTTCGTCGGCCTCGGGTACGGCGCCCGACTGATGCACCGCACCCTCTCGACGCCGCGGGCGTGGCAGGTGCTCGACGTCCTCATCGGGCTGACCATGCTCGGGATCGCCGCGATGCTGGCCACCGGCGGCTGAGGCGCAGGATTGGTCCGCGTCCGCGCGGGACACAATGACGCCCATGTCGCAGCAGCCCCCGCCGTACGGCGCTCCGGAGCCCCAGCAGCCCTACCCGAACCCGTACGGCCCCGGCGTCTACCCGAACCCGTACCCGCAGCCGCCCCGGAGCAACGGCACCCGCAACGTGCTGCTCATCGTGGGCCTCGTCGTCGTCCTCTTCTGCGGTGGCCTCGTGGCGCTGGGCGCCTGGGGCATCGTGAACGTCAAGAACGGCATCGAGGACTCCTTCGACACCGACTACCGGGGCTCCAGCAAGGACCCCCTCACGGTCGAGGAGGGCCAGGCCTTCGAGATCCGCGACTTCGAGTACGCCGAGGGCTGGAGCTTCGTCCGCGCGACCGATCCGACCGACCTCGGGTCCGACCAGGTCACCGGGCTCTCGGTCACCAGCGCCCGCGAGGACGCCGAGTCGTGGGACCGCCCCTCGATCACCTTCACGTTCCGCGACGGCAGCCGGGTCCTGGCGCAGGTCGACTGCCGCCTGGACGTCACCCTGAGCGAGGGCGACACCGCCGACATGGAGTGCAGCGGCTACGACGACCTCCCGACGGACTTCGAGACCCTCCAGGTCTACGACCGCTCCACCTACGAGTAGCCCGCTGGTTCCGATATGTGAACCGTTGTCCGGATCGGTCCACATGACGGAACTGGCTTCGACATTCTGGACCTTCGGCCCTACCGTCGGCAGGAACAGCTGTGGCGCGTGTCACAGCCATGCCTCGGAGGAGCCCGCCCGTGTCCCGTCCCCTGTCCGTCCGCGCCGTGCGCCGGACGCTGACGGCCCTGGCCGTCGTCGCCGTCGGCCTCACCGGCGTCGGCACCGTCCCCGCCGCCGCGCAACCCACCTCGCCCAGCGCGGTCGGTGACGCCGTGATCGCGTTCGTCGAGGTCGAGGACGGCGTCATCAGCGGCGGTCCGGCCCTGAACTCCGGCGACCACGGCAACTTCTCCGGCACCGGGTCCTACACGTTCCGCGAGACCGGGATGACCTCGACGATGACGGTCACGGCACCCGAGGCCGGGACCTACCCGATCTACATCCGCTACGCGGCAGGTCTGCTCGGCGCCGACGAGAACGTCACCCGGTCGATGGGCCTGACCACCAACGGCACGCGCCAGATCGTCTCGTACCCGATGACCGGCGACTGGGAGACCTGGCGCGTCGCCCAGGCCCAGGTCAACCTGAACGCCGGCACCAACACCGTCGCGATCAACTGCGACCGCGGCACGGACTTCTGCCGCCTCAACTTCGACGCGATCCAGGTCGGCGGCACGTCGTTCGACACCTGCACCGCGACGCCGGTGAACGCCGGCTGGACCCGCCTGTTCGACGGCACGTTCGCCTCGTTCGACGGCTGGCGCAAGGCCGGCTCGGGCGGCTTCGGCCGCCAGGCCGACTGCACCATCCGCGGCTTCCGTGGCGCCGGCGCGCTCTGGACGACGTCCCAGCAGACCGGGCCCCACACCGTCGAGGTCGACTGGAAGCGCTCGGCGACCGGCGACGCCTCGACCCTCCACCTCGCCTCGCCCGGCCGCAACACCGCTGCCAGCATCGCCGTCCCGCTCGGCACCGGCAACGCCGTGGGCCGACCGGTCGGCGAGTGGAACACCACCCGCGTCGAGGCCACGGCCTCGGCGGTCAGGATCTACCTCAACGGCACCCTGATCGAGACCCGCGGCGCGCCCAGCGCGCTCAACGGCGCCATCGGCCTCGCGAACCCGGCGTCCAACGACGGGATGCGGTTCAAGAACATCCAGGTGCTCGACGACTACGAGCTCGGCCCGGTCGCGGGACCGGTCACCCGCGCCCGCCTCGCCGACGCCTCCGTCAACCCCGGCGGCGAGTCCCGGCTGGCGAACCTGGTCGCCGAGGCCCAGCGTGCGACGACCACCTCCAACGGCGCGAACGGCGCGACCCAGATCTCCTTCGTGCACCCGGACGCCGTCAATGCCGACCTGACCGGCACCACCACGGCCACCTTCAAGCAGGCCGCGGCCGTGCAGCCCTCCACCGCCGACATGCGCAACTTCAAGCTCACCGGCGCGCAGATCGAGGCCCTGCTCGAGCAGCAGTGGAGCACCTCGCAGCCGTTCGTCCGCCTCGGCACCTCGACCGGCTTCCGCTACACCTACGACCCCAGCCAGCCGCAGGACGCCCGGATCACCGACGTGCGGCTCAACGGCAACCCGGTCCTCGCCGGGACGAGCTACTCGGTCACCACGTCCGCGGCCCTGCGCAGCGACACCGTGCGCTTCCCGGCCTTCACCGGCCGCGCCGGGGACCGGGCGGCCAACAAGACCGAGCAGGCGGCGCTCGTCGAGCACCTCGGCAGCGCCCCCGTCGTCGACGGCACCCAGCACTCGGTCGGCGTCTCGACGCCGGACGGCACGACGGTCGTCGCGGGCGAGACCCTCGCCGTCGACCTCACGTCGCTGTCGTTCACGGGCGTCGGCGACGTCCAGGACGGCGAGGTCGTCGTGAAGCTCGGCGCCACCACGATCGGCACCGCCCCCGTCGTCACCACGGTCGACGACGCGGCGAACGACGAGCGCGGCACGGCCAGCGTCCGCGCGACCATCCCCGCGGCGACCCCGGCCGGCCCGGCGTCGGTGACCATCACGGGCGACACGACGGGCACGTCCGTGACGGTCCCGATCACCGTGACCGCCGCGACGCCGACCACCGTCGACTCGACCACCTCGGTCTCCGTCGCCCCGGGCTCGCTGCCGGTCAGGCAGGGCACCTCGTCGGTCTCGATCACCGTCGCCAAGGCCGGCGGGACGCCGACCGGCCAGGTCGAGCTGTGGGTCGGCGGCGCCAAGGTCTCGACCGTCGCGCTGGTCGCCGGCCGCGCGACCGCCAAGGTCGGCCCCTTCCCCACCGTCGGCACCCGCACCGTCCAGGCGCGCTACGTCGGCGACTCCTCGACCAACCCGAGCAGCAGCGCGGTCGCGGCCGTCGCGGTCGTCAAGGCGACGCCGAGGCTCGCGGTCGCCGTCCAGCCGGCGAAGGTCGTGGCCGGCCGGACGAAGGCCAAGTTCGTCGTCACCGTCGCGGCCTCCGGCTTCACGCCCACCGGCAGGGTGACGGTGAAGATCGGCGCCAAGACCTACGCCGGCACGCTCAGGGCCGGGAAGGTGACCATCACGCTGCCGAAGTTCAAGAAGGCCGGGACCGTGAGGGCCACCGTCACCTACGTCGGTGACGCGCTCGCCGGGTCGGTGCGGACGACGAAGAAGATCGTGGTCAAGAAGGCCCCCCGGAGGTAGCACCCGCCAGCCCCCGCACGGAGCGGGCCCGGAGGACGTCGTCCTCCGGGCCCGTGGCGCGTCCGGGCACGTGGCGCGTCCGGGCGCGGGGAGCGCGAGACCCTCGGGAAGATCGACGATTCGGCCGGTGTTGGAGCCGACGTGAAGAAGAACATCGGGTTCCTGAACTTCGGGCACTGGACGCCGTCGCCGCAGTCGGCGGTGCGCACGGCGTCCGACTCGCTGCTGCAGTCGATCGAGCTGGCCGTCGCGGCCGAAGAGCTCGGCGTCGACGGCGCGTACTTCCGCGTCCACCACTTCGCGCGCCAGCTCGCGTCGCCGTTCCCGCTGCTCGCCGCCATCGGCGCGCGGACCAGCCGGATCGAGATCGGCACCGGCGTCATCGACATGCGCTACGAGAACCCCCTCTACATGGCCGAGGACGCCGGCGCCGCCGACCTCATCTCCGGCGGCCGGCTGCAGCTCGGCATCAGCCGGGGGTCACCGGAGCAGGTCGTCGACGGGTTCCGGTACTTCGGCTACGACCCCGGTCCCGAGGGCGACCACGCCGAGATGGCCCGCACGCACACCCGGGTCTTCCTCGACGCGCTGCGCGGCGAGGGCTTCGCCGAGCCGAACCCGCGCCCGATGTTCGCCAACCCGCCCGGGCTGCTGCGCATCGAGCCGCACGCCCCCGGCCTGCGCGAGCGGATCTGGTGGGGCGCCGGCACCCGCGCCACCGCCGAGTGGACCGCCGAGCAGGGCATGAACCTGATGAGCTCGACGCTGCTCGCCGAGGACACCGGCGTCCCGTTCCACGAGCTGCAGGCCGAGCAGATCGAGCGGTTCCGCACCACCTGGGCCGCCACCGGCCACGAGTTCGAGCCGCGCGTCTCGGTCAGCCGCAGCATCTTCCCGATCGTCGACGACCGCGACCGCGTCTACTTCGGCAGGGAGTCCCGCAGCAGCGACCAGGTCGGCATCATCGACGGCACCACCGCCCGCTTCGGCAAGACCTACGCCGGCGAGCCGGACAGGCTCGTCGAGCAGCTGGCCCAGGACGAGGCGATCGCCGCCGCCGACACCCTGCTGCTGACCATCCCCAACCAGCTCGGCGTCGACTACAACGCGCACGTCCTCGAGTCGATGCTGACCCACGTGGCCCCGGCCCTCGGCTGGCGCTGACGCAGGCCGGCGCAGGCCTGGCGGCGCCGTGCCCGGCCGCCCGGTCCGGGATCGACATCGCTGTCCCGATGAGTCTGCGCGGCCCGGGGAGTCGTCCCGCCCATGAGCACCCCCGAGGGTTCCGTCGACCCGCGCTTCTCCGACCCGGCCGCCGTCGCGCCGTCCTGGGACGACGTCCGGGCCATCCTCGGCTCGGCCGAGCTCTACTGGCTCACCACGGTGCGGCCGGACGGACGCCCGCACACGACTCCGCTCGTCGGCGTCTGGCACGACGACGCGTTCGCTTTCTGCACGGGTGCCGGCGAGCAGAAGAGCGCCAACCTCGAGGCCGGGCCGGCGGTCACCGTCGTCACCGGCACCAACACCTGGCAGGCCGGCACGGACGTCGTCCTCGAGGGCGCGGCGGAGCGGGTCACCGGCCTCGGGCGCCTCGAACCGCTGGCCGCCGCCTGGCGGGAGAAGTACGGCTCCGACTGGGACTGGCAGGCCGCCGACGAGACGTTCGTCGACGGTGACGGCAGCCGTCCGTGGGTCTACGTCGTGCGGCCGGCGAAGGTGCTCGTCTTCGGCAAGGACCCGCACGCCCAGGTCACCTTCCGGCCCTGACCGCGGCGCGGGCGTCAGAGGTGGTCGGGCACGACCAGCGCGTCGGGGTCCTGGCGCGGCGGCACGCTGGCCAGCGCGATCCGCACCAGCGCCACCCGCGCCTCGAGGAGGGCACGACGCCGGAGTCCCTTGTGGTCGCCGAGCTGCTCCTCGACGGCTGCCCGGACCTGCTCGTCGGTGAACGTCGGCCGCTCGCCGGTCGCCACGGCGACGTCGGGGAGCCCGACGAGGACCGGCAGCAGGTGACCGCCGAGCCCGTCGAGCAGCTTGAACCTCTGGTAGCGGTCCATCGCCTGCCACGCCTCGTCGACCGTGCGCCGGCCCTTGCGCACGTCCTTGTCCTGGGTGGTGAGGATGCTCTTCCCCGCGCCGTGCAGCGCGGCCGTGAGCTCGTGCTCGGTGAAACGCATGGGAGCAGTCTTCCCGATCCGTCGGCACTGTCGGAGCGCGGCCGGAGTCGGGCAGGATGGCGCCCATGGCAGACCCCCGCGCAGGACAGCTCGCCGCACCCTCGGACCTCGTCGACGTCGCCCACCTCGTCACGGCCTACTACACCGGCGTGCCCGACCCCGACGACATCGACCAGCAGGTCGCGTTCGGCACGAGCGGGCACCGCGGCACGTCGTTGAGGACGTCGTTCAACGAGACCCACATCCTCGCGACCACCCAGGCGATCTGCGACTACCGGCGCGAGCAGGGCTACGACGGCCCGCTGTTCATCGGCCGCGACACCCACGGCCTGTCCGAGCCGGCGTGGGCCACGGCGCTCGAGGTGCTCGCCGCCAACGACGTGACGGTGCTCGTCGACTCGCGCGACGCCTACACCCCGACGCCGGCGGTGTCGCACGCCATCATCCGGGCCAACCAGGGCAAGGGTCCCGGTGCGGCCGGCCTCGCCGACGGGATCGTGGTGACGCCGTCGCACAACCCGCCGTCCGACGGCGGCTTCAAGTACAACCCGCCGCACGGCGGCCCCGCCGACAGCGACGCCACGTCGGTGATCGCCGCGCGCGCCAACGAGCTCATCCGGGCCGGCCTCGGCGACGTCCGCCGGACGCCGTTCGAGCGGGCCCGGCGTGCGGCCCAGGGTTACGACTTCCTCGGCACCTACGTCGAGGACCTGCCGTCGGTCGTCGACCTCGCGGCGGTCAAGGCCGCCGGCGTCCGGATCGGCGCCGACCCGCTCGGCGGCGCGTCGGTGCACTACTGGGGCGAGATCGCCGACCGGCACGGCCTCGACCTGACGGTCGTGAACCCCCTCGTCGACGCGACGTGGCGCTTCATGACGCTCGACTGGGACGGCAAGATCCGGATGGACTGCTCCTCCCCCGACGCGATGGCCTCGCTGGTGCAGAAGCGCGCGGAGTTCGACGTCGCCACCGGCAACGACGCCGACGCCGACCGGCACGGCATCGTCACGCCCGACGCCGGCCTGCTGAACCCCAACCACTTCCTCGCCGTCGCGATCCAGTACCTCTTCGGCGGCGCGCGACCCGGCTGGCCGGACTCGGCGCGGATCGGCAAGACCCTGGTGTCCTCCTCGATGATCGACCGGGTCGCCGCCGACCTCGGCAAGCCTCTCGTGGAGGTGCCCGTCGGGTTCAAGTGGTTCGTGCCCGGGCTGATCGACGGCTCGTTCGGCTTCGGCGGCGAGGAGTCGGCCGGGGCGTCGTTCCTGCGGATGGACGGCGGCACCTGGACCACCGACAAGGACGGCCTGCTGCTCTGCCTGCTGGCCTCGGAGATCATCGCGAAGACCGGCCGGACCCCGAGCGAGCACTACGCCGACCTGGTCGCCCGGCACGGCGAGCCGGCGTACGCCCGCGTCGACGCCCCGGCCACCCGGTCCCAGAAGTCGGCCCTGGCCGCGCTCACCCCGGACGCCGTCACCGCGACCTCGCTCGCCGGCGAGGAGATCACCGGCAAGCTCACCGAGGCACCCGGCAACGGCGCCAAGATCGGGGGCCTCAAGGTCACCACCGAGTCGGCCTGGTTCGCCGCGCGCCCCTCGGGCACCGAGGACGTCTACAAGATCTACGCCGAGTCCTTCCGCGGCCCCGACCACCTCGCCGAGGTCCAGTCCGCCGCCCGTGAGGTCGTCGGCGCCGCGCTGGGTGGCTGACCGGGGCCGTCCAGGACTGCGGGCTACGTCCGGAGCGGGTAGGACGCGACGGTCGCCCGGGTGTCGTCCCTGACCCCTCCGTGGATCCGGTGGTGGTGGAAGGGGCAGAGCAGGACGGCGTCGCGGGTGTCGGTCCGGCCGCCCTCGCTCCAGGGGACCGTGTGGTGGGTGTGGCAGTACGCCGCGGGCGTGGTGCACGTCGGGTGTTGGCAGTGCTGCTGCTCCAATCCGATCGAGAGTCGTTGGGCGGGGGTGTGGAAGCGGCGCTTCCTGCCGAGGTCGAGGACGTGGCCTTGTCCGTCGAGGACGGCGGGAATGATCCCGGCCTCGCAGGCCATCCGGCGGGCCTGGCCCGGTGAGACAGCGGCGCCGGTGTCGAGGTGCGCGGCGGCGAGGCCGCCGCGGAGCGTCTCGAGGGTCATCGTGACCACGACGGTCGCGCTGGTCCCGCCCATCGTGGGGAGCCGGTCGGTGGGGTAGCGCTCGACGTACTCGCAGAACGCCTGCCCGAGCCTCTCCGGGGTGGGTCGTTCGTGGTCGTAGGTCCCGGCGCCCCCGGTGGCGCGGACGTGCTTGGGTGCCGCGATCGCGGCCAGTGCCTTACGCAGCACGGAGGCCTGGGCGGAGGGCATGGTGAACCGGCCGTGGGCGAGGCCCTCGCCGTCGTCCCACAGCGTGAACGTCGTGCGTTTGCGGGCCCGAGCCTCCTCCGCTTCGAGAAGCTTCGCTTCGTGCTCGTCGGCCTGGTCGGGGTCGATGGTCTCCAGGATCCGCCGCCCGAGGGTCTTCAGGTCGTGCGCGTCGTGGTGGGCGGCCTCGCCGAGCAGGTGCTCCTCGGCCTTGTCGCGCAGGTGGTGCTGGCCGTCGAGGTCGCCGACGGCGGCGACGATGACCCTCGCCTGCTCGGCGTGCACCCGACCAGACGCCATCGCGACCCGGGTGGCCTCGTGAGCGGCGAGGTCCCCGGCCAGCCGCACCTTCCGCGATGCTTCGCCACCGGTGACCCGGGTGACCCGCGCGAGCCACGCCGTCAGCGACCTGGCCCCGATCGTCCCGGGCAGGTCGAGGACCCCGGCCTGCCCGATGACCCGGGCCTCGAGCTCCTGCACCCCGGCCACCACCTGTGCCAGCCGCGGCACCAGATCAGCCGTCGCAGCGGCGTCCAACGACCACGCCGGAGCATCCACCAGCACCGCCAGCTCGGCCTCGAGCAGCGCGACGAACCGGGCGACGGGGTGCCCGTCACGGTGGTCGTCGTGGTGCTTGCTCATACCCCGATTCTACGCCCGGCCACGGACAATCGACAGTGTGTTCTACCCGTGTGTGGACAACCGAGCCATCCACAACGGATGAGATCGTGACGCCGGACCGTCCTCGAATCCGGTGATGATGGGGCGATGACGACCTACTCCGGCACGAAAGAGTTCGAGGGCGCGACCTTCGTCCAGGCAAGCCTCAAGGGCGCCACGCTGCGCTTCTCCGACGTCAGCGGCGTGACCATGCGCAGCGTCGACGTCGACGGGCTCGACATCGACAGCCACGACCTGTTCTTCGGGCGCCTCGTCGTCAACGGGGTCGACGTGGTGCCCCTCGTGGACACCGAGCTCAACCGGCAGTTCCCGGGCCGCGAGCTGCAGAAGGCGCAGACGCCCGAGGGCCTGCGCGAGGGGTGGGTCGCGGTGCAGTCCGCGTGGCAGGACACGGTGGCGGACACGCCCCCCGGCCTGGTCGACGCGCACGTCGAGGACGAGTGGTCCCTGGCGCAGACCCTGCGGCACCTCGTCCTTGCGACCGACGCGTGGCTCCGGGGCGGGATCCTGCAGGTCGAGCAGCCGTTCCACGAGATCGGTCAGGTCTTCACCGGCGCCGCCGACATGGGCTTCGACACCTCGATCTTCCGCACCGACCCGCCCACCTTCGACGAGGTCCTCGCGGTGCGGGCGGAGCGACAGCAGCTGGTCACCGACTTCCTGGCCACGGCGACGCCCGAGCTGCTCGCGGAGGAGCGCGCGAACCCGTGGGGCGGTGACGACTGGCGTCCGAGCGTCGGCGACTGCCTCCGCGTGATCCTGGAGGAGGAGTGGGCGCACCTGCGCTACGTCCGGCGGGACCTCGCCCTGCTGCGTTGAGCCGGCGATGCGACCTGGCCCGGCGCGGCGGACCTACTCGCCGGTGTAGAGCGGCATCGGCTCGTGCGCGACGTCCGCGCCGAGCAGGGCGGGATCGAGGGCGAGGGCGCGCAGCGCCGCGACCGGCACCTGCCAGTCCGCCGCCTCGACGTCGGCGCCGCGGACGTACTCCGACGCGCGCGTGCTCACGTCGTCGATCGAGTCGACGGCGACCACGCGCGACCAGGCGAAGGTCCCGGGGTCGCGACCCGCGACCTCCTGCACCGTGAGGAGCTGCGGCGCGTCACCCCCGACCTGCGAGATCGGCCCGACGCTGACCGTGACCAGCGAGCCGTCGGCCAGGATGGTCTCGGTGCACTCCACCAGGGTTCCGCGGTCGAGCCCGGCGGCGCAGGCGCCCTCGAACGGGTAGTTCTCGCGGTCCTCCGGGGCGAAGCCGCCGACCGTCAGGTTGACCTGCGGCGTCCCGGCGGGCCGGTAGTCGAGCAGGAAGTTCTGGGCGGCCGGGTCGCCGGGCTCGACCGGCTGGCCGAGGACGTCGTTGACGCTCCAGCGCGGCTCGCCGAGCGCGCCGGCGTACGGCGTGAACCCGTCGGCAGCGACGTCCTCCATGACGTCCGCCAGCGTCTCCGGGGGCGCCTGGGCGACCGGCGCCTCCTTCGCGACCGGGTCGGAGTCGGTCCCGCCGCCCAGCACGCCGGTCCCGCCGAGTGCGGCGACGGCGGCGACCGCCAGGGCGCCCGCGCCGGCGGCGAACAGCCGCGCGCGGTGGGTCTGGCGGCGCCCCGTGCGGATCGCGTCGCCGGGGCTCAGCGAGGTGGGCGGCTCGTCGGAGAGGTGGTCGCGGAGCAGGGTCGAGAGGTCGTGCTCGGTCATCAGTGGCTCCAGTGCTCGGTGAGGGTGGGAAGGTGCAGGCGCAGGGTGGCGATGGCCTTGGCGGTGTGGCTCTTGACCGTCCCCTCCGCGAGGCCGAGCGCGGCGGCGGTCTCGGCCACGGAGCGGTCGTCGACGAACCGCAGGGCGATCACCGCGCGCTGCTGGGGAGGCAGGGTCGCCAGGGCGGCGTCGAGGTCGAGCGGGGCGTCCGGCTCGACCACCGCCCGGTCGGGAAGCCCGTCGACGACGACGTCGCGCGGTCCGCGGGTGACCCAGCTCAGCGACTCGTTGACCACGGCCCGGCGTACGTAGGCCTCGAGCGTCTCGGGCCTGATCCGGGGCCAGGCCCGGTAGACCTTGACGAACGCCCGCTGGGTGACGTCCTCGGCTGCGTGCCAGTCACGGGTGACGATGTAGGCCACGCGCCGCAGGGCGGTGACGCGCGCACGGTAGAACTCGCTGAACTCCTCGTCCCGGCCGCCTCGCTGCATACCGTTCATACTCCGCCGACCGCGCCGCCGGTTCACCTCGAACAGGAATCCGACCCGTGACCCGGCGTGCGGGCCGGCACCGCGAGCGCGCCGCGCGCGGTCAGGCCGCGGTCAGGTGCCGTCCTGGGTCAGGGTCGCGGGCGGCAGCCAGTCCGCGCCGAGGAGCTGCGCGAGGTCGGCGAGCCCGGCGGTGTCGCTGCCGACCGTCTCGGAGGCGGCGGCGATCCGCTCCACCATCACCTTGCCGACCTGCTCCTCGACCGTGCCCTCGGCGTAGGCGATGTGCCACGGGGAGACCTGGTGGTCGCGGTGGGTACGGCCGGTGACCTGCCGCGCGGCGATGCCCGAGAAGCGGGCCTGGTGGAAGATCCCCACCCGGGGCTCGGTGCTCGCCTGGCGGCCGTCGGCGAGGGTCTCGCCGGCGTGCAGGCTGATCGAGGCGACCGTGGTGAAGACGCAGACCTTCGCCTGCCCGGTCTGGAACCGGAGCCGCTCGGCCTCGGGGTCGAACCGGTCGCGGCCGTAGATCGTGGCCACCTCGATCCCGGCGTCGCGCAGCCGGTCGGTGATGGGGTCGGCGGCGGTCGCGACGAACTCGACCGAGCAGGCCACCTGTCGCTCGGCCTGGACCTGCTGGGCGATCCAGGCGACCGTCGAGTCGACCCGGATCAGCCCGGCCTTCTGGCGGAAGCGCAGCAGCGCGGCGCGACCCTTGGCGACGTTGCGGCCGCGGCGCGCGAGGTCCATCTCGCGACAGAACTCCCCCCACTCGGCCTCGTACGCCGTCCGCTCGGCCGGCGTGAGGGTGACCGGCATGCCCGAGATCGGCACCGGCCCCCACGGCGCGGCGCGGTGCAGCAGCGCCGGCGGCCGCTCGTCGGCGAGCCAGCCGCGCACCAGCTTCAGGTCCGCGGCGCGGCGCGCCGGATCGGTGGTCCACGTCGCGCCGTACCGGCCCGGCTCCACCGCGACGCCGTGGCGTTCGAGCGCGGCGGCGAACGCGGGTCCGGGCTGCGTCGCCGAGGTCCACTCCCGCATCGGCTCGCCGAGCACCTGCGCGAAGGCGGGGGCGAGGTACGGCAGCTCGAGTGGCGTGTGTCCGGGCGTCGCGGTCGTCGCGATGACGAACGGTGCCGTGTCGTGCGGCCGCCCGTGGCCCGAGATCCTCGCCCAGGCCTTCCACCGCTTGGTCGTCGTACGGCGCAGGGCGTGGGCCTCGTCGGCGATGATCACGTCCCACGGGTGGTCCTTGACCTTCTCGAGCCGGTCCCAGGTGATCACCACCCACTCCAGGCCCCCGTCGCCCAGGGCCGTGATCGTGCGGCACCAGTGGCCGATGGTGATCGCGGCGGGCCGGTCGGCCACGACGAGGACCCGCCGCGCGCCACGCAGGTCGCCGACCGCCGTCGCCCCGAGGACCGCCGCGATCGTCTTGCCCACGCCAGGCTCGTCGGCCAGCAGGAACTGTCGCCCGCCCGCCGCGGCCCGTGCCGCGATCGCGTCGGCCGCCTCGAACTGGATCCTCCGGGGCTCGAGCTCGTCGGTCGGCTCCGGCGCCGGCGTCGGGCTGTCGGGATTGAGCTCGTTCTCGACGAAGCGACCGAGCGTGTGGGGCCCCGGAGCGTAGGGCGCGAGGTGCGCGGGCAGGCTGCGCCCGACGTACAGGTGGGTCCTGAGGGTCGGGTGCCAGGTCGCGCCGTCGACCTGCGTGCCGTACGGGACGTCGAGCACCCACACCCGCTCCCCCGGCCCGGCCGTCGGCAACGGCCGCTGCGGCTGTCGCGTCCCGCTCCGGCGCGGCGACGCGCTGCGCCGACGGGCACCGGATCGCCGAGGACTGGCCACCCCCGGACGCTACCGAGGCCCGCGCCGTACGCCGGGCTGGCTCGCCCGAGTCCGCCGCCAATCAGGCGCCGGTCAACTCGCGCTCGTACCGTCGAGGTGGCGCAGCCCTATGAACGACGACCTGCGAGGCGCACGCCGCCCATGGGAGGTGGAAGGACGTGCCTCCGACGCGCACTGTCTGCGGCACGGTCGGGCGGAGCCCGCTGGGCGGCACGGGCGTCATGTTTCGGTCGGCTCCCCTGTTCACGGCGGGTGGTTGCTGCTTCGGCGATGCGCAATCACAGCCGCAGGCGCTGAGCGAGGTCCCAGTCCCACAGGTTGGTCAGGTCATCGCCCCACTCCTCGGGAACGGCGGAATGCAGCACCGCCACGAGGGTGCGCGGCTCCTGCCCCGCGCCGTTGATCCCGGCGAAGGTCATCGTGACCCGGCTGTCCGCCGGCAGCAGCCGTGGGTTACCGGGAAACGGCTCACCGCCCGGACCGGCCACGCGCCAGTTCCACGAGACCACGAAGCGCTTCGGCACGGCGATCTCGAGCACTTCAGTCTCGATAGTCCCCAGGAGGGGGGCCAGGCCATCGGAGTCGGGTGGGTCGGCGTAGTAGGAGGCCCGGTAGCCGACTGTGTCGTTGTGGTTCAGGCTCCCGCCGTTGCCCGGGGGCCAACCGTTGGCGAGCTTGATTCGGTTGAACGTTCGCGTCGGCGTGAGGGGCGCTTCGGCGGAGACGCGCACGTCGCACGTCCGGCCGCTCAGGACACGACATCCAGGTTCGCGGCGCACGTCGGCCGCGACGGCGTGGGCCGCGATCAACCCGGGCCCGCGCTCCTGCGGCCAGTCCGGGGGCGGCGGATCCACCACCTCGCGGGCATGGCGGCTGGTCTCTCGCACGACGACCGGTGGAGCGGGTGGGGCCGGCCACATCTCGACGAGGTAGTGCTCGAGCGGGACCTCGTCCTCGAGATCGAGGTCGTCGTCAGGGAAGGTGCGCTCCCGCTCGGCGCTCTCGGTGCGCCCTCGGGCGCTGACCCGAACGCGGTGGTGCCCCGGCGCGACCGTCACCCACTCCTCGGGCCCGTCGATCAGCTCGCCGATCGCCACCTCGGTGGAGGCGACGACGCTGAGCTCGGTGACGTCCTCCCACGAGGCGTCCTCCGGCGGTGCGGCAGCGAGAGTCCTGAGCGTGACGGCGTACGGCCCGAACTGGGCACCGGTCGTCACGACCAGGACCTCGTCCTCCGGGTCGAGCCACTCGACGAGGGTGCCCGGCACCTCAACACCGACCGGCGGGCGGGTGACGCCCTCGAGCCTGAAACAGGTGTGCTCGCCCTCGATGACGACGTGCTCCTCGCTCACGACCGCAGGATAGGCGGGGTCGAGAGCCCGAGCAGTGGTGCGCACACCCAGAGACGCCGTACCGATCGGTGTGCATGCGAAGCCGGCCGACCAGGCGGGTGCGGCGAGCAGCTCGGGACCTCGCCGGCGCCGGCGCCGTCGTCGTCCTCATGGCGGTGGCTCTCCTGGGGTTCGGCTCCGTCAGCCCCTGAACGGCGGAGAACGCTGAACGGCTCAGGCGGACCGTCGTGGCGCGTCGAGCGTCCTCGACTACTCCTGGTCCCCGCTCGCACTACCTGCGTTCGAAGGCAGTGCGTCTGAAATCGTCGGTTATGAGGAACCCGCAACACCCGACTCTCGGCGCGCATGAGCTGTCCCAGAAGGCGGGGAAATGACGCGGTGTGAGCGCCGCGCTCACCTCCGGTCGCCGTCGCGTCGTCATTGCCGGGGCGCGCCAAGACCAGGCTGGCCAACAGGCCGATCTGTCAGTACGCGTCGTTCACTCCGTGAGCGTTCAGGTGGAGGTAAGCGGCGTGCGCCATGTCGTGCGCTCTCATATCGTCATCCGAGAACACGGCGTCCGCGGCATGCCTGATGCACAACGGGCTGTCGTCCACGATGAAATAGGCCCGATGTGTCACCCGACGACACCATTCACATTGGGATGCGCTCCCATCTGGCGGCGCGATCGGGACCCGCTGCGGATTCGAGGACCCGATGTGATGCGCGCAAACTGTCTGGCGGTCGCTGATGGACGTCGCGACGACAAGTTGTTCTTTCACAGCGTGCTCAACGCAGAACAGGCTTGATGGCATGGTCTGACGGTAGAGGCACTCGTGGCTCGGGCTCTCGCGTTGTCGTCGTCGTCACCGACGTTGGCGCACCACGCCCCGCACCCCGAGCACACGCGGTGGATTGACCCGCTGGTTCAGGGCTTGATGTTTTCCAGGTCGGCGAGGAGTTTCGGGTGGGTCGGTGTCCATCCGAGCTCGGCGCGGGTGTGGGCGCTGGTCGATGGCTGGTCGGTGGCAAAGATCGGGCCGAGTGGTCCGAAGCTCTCCTGCGGGACCGGCTCGACCGGCAGCCCGAGCCGTCGGCCGATGACCTCGGCGATGTCGCGGACGGCGTCTCCCTCGTCGTCGACTGCGTGCCACGCGGTGCCGGCCGGAGCCGACTCCAGGGCAAGCCGGAACAGTGCTGCTGCGTCCAGGGCGTGCACCGCGGGCCAGCGCTGGGTGCCGTCTCCGGGGTAGCCGGAGACCCCGCCGCGACGGGCGATGTCGGTGAGCAGGCCGGCGAACCCGCCTTCTCCGTTGCGGTGCACCGTCCTGGGTAGCCGGACCGCGGAGCTCCTGACGCCGCGCGCGGCCAGTTCGAGGATCGCGTTCACGGTCCGCCCGCGACCACCGACCGGGCCGTCGGTCGGCAGCGGATCGGCCTCGGTGGACAGACGACCGGGCACCCACGGCGTGCCGGAGACTGCGACCAGCGGGCGGTCGGTGTCGAGCAGGGTCTCGCCCAGCGTGGTGAGTGCGGCGGTCTCCTCGGCCACGGCGCGGGCGAGGGCCTCGGGGCTGGTGAAGTCGTTGGCGAAGGCTAAGTGGATAACGCCGTCGGCACGATCGGCGCCGAGGCGGACCACGTCGAGGTCGGCGAGGCTGCCACGCAGTGGTGTCGCGCCGGATGCCTCCACGGCCTGGGCGGATGCCTCGGAGCGGGCGAGGGCGACGACGGTGTGATCGTGGCCGAGGAGCTCGGCGACGAGGGCGGTGCCGATCAGCCCGGTACCGCCGGTGATGAAGACCTGCATCAAAGTTCTCCTGAAGTGATGGGACTCTTGTCCCGTCAATCTAGCAGTGATGGGACAAGAGTCCCATCACGTAGGATGACCGCCATGGCACGGTGGGAACCAGGGGCACGCGAGCGGATCGTGGTCGCCGCTGTCGACCTCTTCACCGAGCAGGGTTACGACGCCACGACGGTCGCCCAGATCGCAGAGCGTGCCGGCATCACCAAGAGCACGTTCTTCCGGCACTTCCCCGACAAGCGCGAGCTCCTCGCCGCTGGTCAGGAGACGCTGAGCCGGCTGCTCGGGGAGGGGATCGCCGAGGCCCCCTTCGACGCGAGTCCGCTCGAGGCGGTCGCAGCTGGCCTGGCAAGAGCCTCGAGCGAGATGGGCCCGACCAACCGCGACCTCGGCCCCCGGATCAGTGCGGCCGTCGCGGCCAGTACCGAGCTCCAGGAACGCGCTGTCCTCAAGAACGTCGGCATGGCCGCGGCGATGACCGACGCACTGCTCGCCCGCGGAGTGCCCGATCCCCTCGCCCACCTCGCCGCCGAGATGGGGGTGCTCGCGTTCAAGCGCGGCTTCGCGGAATGGTCCGAGGGCGACCCGAACGCCACCGGCGACCTCGCACCTCACACGTTGGCGGCACTGAACGACCTACGAGACGCGAGCGCCGCACTGGGATGACCAGAGGCCGTTGCACGTCGTGACGGAAGCTAACGGCCTTGCGATCCCGCTACCAAAGGATTGCCACCTGCGCGGGACCTTTCGAGATCCGACATTTGGCTATATCGACGGAAGCGCGAGCGTGGTCCGTTAGCGGTGGAGGAACCACCGCGTCTGTGTGGCGCTGAATGATGTCTGACGCCACGGATACAGTCAGGACGTGACGGACACCGAGCACGGCTACATGTCGACGATCGGCGTTAGTTCTCCTGAGGCAGATCAGGGACGAGCAACGCTGACGATGGATGCCACCGACCGGCATCTCAACGCGGCCGGGACTGTTCATGGGGGCATGCTTGCCACCTTGGTTGACGCGACGATGGGCGCAGCCGTCCGAAGCGCCGTCGAGGGCGACGTCCCTGCCACCAGTCAGCTCACGCTCACCTATCTACACCCCGGCAAGCCTGGTCAGCTGATCGTCACAGCCGAGGTGCGCAAGCGCGGGGACAGTCTTGTTGTCTGCGAAGCAGACGTTGAGCAGGGTGGGAAGTCACTCGTGCATGCGCTAGCTACGTTCGCGTTGTTGAAGAACTGACGTCTGCACGCTGTGGAAGACCCGCGTGTCGCTTCAGGTACGCCCCAGGCCGTCGTGACAGCGGGGACCTGTCTGCTGCTCATTGCCCTTCACGTGCTCGGGAAAGAAGACTCCGACCACGAGACCGAAGGGTTGGGCTCTCGCGCCAGTCTCAGAAAAGGAGGACGCTCTTGCCGCGGACATGTCGTTCGAGGATCGCCGTGTACGCATCCGGGGCGTCGTGGAACGGATAGGTGGAGCTGACGGTCCACTTGACGCGGCCAGCCGCAATGCTCGCAATGACCTGTTCTATCGCTCGCGGGTCACGCTTCCTCCAAACCTGACGGACGCGTGGAGACGTAGGGGTCGTCGCAGCAACGGAGGCGATCATCCCGGCGTCCGAGACGTGGGCGAGTGATGCTTCGGTAGCTTCGGCTGTACCCGCCATGTCGATGGATGCGTCGAACCTACGTGGGGCGACTCGATCTAGGTTCGCGATAAGTCCAGGGCCGTACTCGACTGGAATGGCACCCAGGGTCGCAAGATATTCTTGGTTGTCCTTGGACCCTGTGGCGACGACCGTGATGCCCTTTTCGCGCGCTAGCTGGATCGTCACGGTCCCTACACCGCCGGCGCCACCGTGAACGAGAAGCGATCGGATTGGACCGAGCTCGTCGAAGATAGTCACCGCGGTTTGGCTGACGCCGGCTAGTGAGCCGGCCACGGCCCACGGCATCGTGGGCGGGCGGCGTACGAGGTTGTCGGTTGGGACGTCGATGACGGTTGCGTGGGTGAACGCCTCGCCTGAGCCAAGAACCTCGTCTCCCACTTCCCATTCCGGGGCGTCGCCGGCGATGTCGGTGATGGTCCCGGCGAACTCGGTACCGAAGGTCATCGGCAGCGCACCAAACTTGATGTCGCCGGTCAGCCGTCGCGCGTCGACTGGGTTGACGCCCGCTGCGTTGACCTTGATTCGGGCCCATCCTCGCGTGAGCGGTGGAAGCTCGATCGTCACGAACTCTAGATTCTTGGGCTGGCCGTACGTCTTGCTCGACAGTGCGATGGTCTTCATCTGTTCCCTTTCTGGGAGTGCGTCACGATTGGTTGAGGTTGCGTGGACTACTGCGGTTCCTGGCGTCAGCCGCCGCTGACGGTGGTGCGTTCCTCTGATCCAGCGAAAATCGTCAGAAGCGGAAAACCAGGTCGCCGGCGTTCCGGGATGCGTTCAGATGTCAGATGACCTCGGACAGGTCGACCAGGGCTTGGTCTGTCTTGTTCACGACGTCCCCGCGTCGCACGCGGACGAAGAGCACTGCGACGAGCGCGCTCACGACGAGGATGGCGGCAGCCACCAGGAACGCCACGGTGAACCCGTGCACCACTCCCTCGGCCTGCGCACTCACACCGTTGTCCTTGATGTAGTTGACGGTCGCCGTGGCAGCGATCGTGTTCATGACGGCGATTCCGAGGGAACTACCGATCTGCTGCGTGGTGTTGACGAGAGCGCCTCCTACGCCGGCGTCAGCCGGGTCGACTCCTCTGAGGGCGGTTGAGGTGAGCGCCACGATGGCCAGACCGAGTCCGACGCTGGTGATGATCTCGGCGGGGAGGATGAGGCTGACGAAGCTGCTGTCGACGCCGATCTGGGCGAAGAGGACGAGGCCGGCAGCGCCGAGCAGCATGCCGGTGACCATGAGCGGCATCGGGCCCAGGCGTGACACCAGGTTCCCCGCGGTGGCGGCACCAACGAAAGTGCCGATCGAGTACGGAAGATAGGCGAAGCCGGTCTCGAGGGCCGAGTAACCCAGGATGCCCTGCAGATAGAAGGTGAGCAGCAGGAATGTGCTGAACAGAGCCGCGATGGTCAGAAACATCGCGAGCAGGGTGGCGCCGCGAGTGCGATCGGTCAGGAGCCGCAGGGGCAGGAGCGGGAACTTGCTGCGGGCCTCGATGGTGAAGAACACCAGGAGGAGGACGGCGCCAACACCCAGGTAGGGCAGTGTCGTGCCCGAGCCCCATCCGTCGGACTGGGCCTGGGTGAAGCCGTAGACGAGTGAGACGAGACCGGCCGTCACCGCGATGGTGCCTGCGACGTCGTAGTGGGCATCCCCCTGAGCCTTGCTCTCACGAACGACGTAGCGGGATCCGATCAGCGCCACGACCGCGATGGGGACGTTCACCAGCATCGTCCAGCGCCAGGACGCCCACTCGGTGAGCATGCCGCCGGCGATCAGGCCGAGGGACATCGCGCCGCCGGCGATCGCGCCGTAGAGCCCGAGCGCCTTCGCGCGTTCCTGGGAGTCGGTGAACGTCACCTGGATCAGGGAGAGGGCCGCCGGGGCGAGCAGCGCGGCGAATGCGCCCTGCAGGGCGCGGGCGCCGAAGAGTGTCTCGGCGTTCTGAGCAACTCCGCCCAGGGTCGAGGCGGCCGCGAACCCCACGAGACCGATCTCGAACATGCGCTTGCGTCCCATGTAGTCGGCGATCCGCCCGCCGAGGAGCAGCAGGCTGCCGAACGCCAGCGTATATGCGGTGAAGACCCACTGCCGGTCGCCGATGGAGATGCCCAGGTCGCCTTGGGCGGACGGAACGGCGACCGTCACGATCGAGGCATCGAGCACGACCATCAGCTGCGCGAGCAGGATGACGCCGAGCGCCTTGTAGCGAAGAGAGTCGACTGGTCCAGCGGACGACGTTGATGCGGTCATGTCATGCAGCCCTTTCATAGGCAACGAAGTGGATCGTGTCGTAGGACGCACGAGCACCAGCACCGCAGGCGCACGTTGCAGTGATCGCGAGCGACGTTGGCCTAATTGCTTGCGCACGCAACTTATTCCGGCACGCAGACGTGGACTCGTTCAGCACGGCGAAACGCAGGTGGGATCCGAGCGCACAGGAGTCACGGACCGGTGACCGGTCCTGGCCGCCTGGTGAAGCACCGGCCTGCGGCTGGCCGGCGCCCAGACGTCGGCTGGCTAGCCCGCGTGCGCGGCGAGCGCCTCCCGCATGCTGTCGACCCGTCGGGTGATCGAGGCGGTGTCGACGTCGGAGAGGTGGTCCAGGAGGGTGCGCCGCACGACGGCGACGTGGTCGCGTCGCGCCCGGCGGTACTTCGCCGTGCCGGCCTTCGTCAGGACCGCCCGGGCGGCGCGGCCGTCGTCGTCAGATCGATGCCGCTCGACGAGGCCGCGACTCTCCAGTCGACCCACGGTCCGGCTCATCGCACTGAGGGACTGCTGTGCCGCGGCGGCCAGCGGCGAGAGCTGAGCCGAGTGGTCTGGAGCATCGGCGAGCAGCTGCAGCACCGTGAACTCGACTCGCGACATCCCGTGACGCCGCATCAAGTCCGCCTCCCACACCGCGAACATCGTGACGGCCGTCTCGGTCAGGGCGTGGACCAGGGCATGTTCGGCCGGAGTCAACTGGTCGCTCTGTCGTCGAGACACACGCCGACGATAGTCGCGGCACCAACGCCCACCAGCCGCGACGGCAGCCGTCTTGGTCCGCCGCCTCTCGTGCACAGTGGCCGAAGGTTGCCCGATAGACGACAAGGCCCGCACGGACCTGCCCCGTCACCGGCATGATCGGCGCACCGACGTGTCCCAACCGACGTGTCCCAGAGGCGGCGGAAAGAAGCGCCCAGGAAGCGAGCTATCAGCGCCGTGGCCGCGCGAGCGGGGCGGCGTGGTCGGGCATGTGAGCGGTGGGTGCTCGGCTTGAAACTGGTCAGGCTGGAGTTTGA
>NZ_SPUJ01000003.1 GCF_004522105.1 Nocardioides sp. 1609 | reverse complement strand
GCCGACCGGTACTAATAGGCCGAGGGCTTGCCTTACAAATCTTCAACCAACATCACACAGAGAAACAACTACGAGTTGTTGCGTGTTCGCGTCCACTACACAAGTTTCCACACCACCCACCCCTGGGTTCGATATCGGGGTTGGGGTTGGGTGTGGTCATAGAGTTACGGCGGCCATAGCGGCGGGGAAACACCCGGTCCCATACCGAACCCGGAAGTTAAGCCTGCCAGCGCCGATGGTACTGCAATCGCGAGGTTGTGGGAGAGTAGGACGCCGCCGGACAAGCATTGGGTAGGGGCCACCGAAAGGTGGCCCCTACTCTGTTTTCGGCACTCCCGTCGTGGGAGCATCGAGCAAGCGACTGCAGGACCGAACAGAAGAGGGTGACGAGATCGTGGCTGAGGACCGACGCGGAGCGCGTGGCCAGGGCAAGCCGGCCGGCAACGACCGGCGCGGAGCTCGCACGGACACCGGGCGGGGCGGCCAGTCCCGATCGGGGGCCGGCCGTGGAGCGGCCGCCGGCGGCGGTCAGCGCCGCGAGCCCTGGAAGCGGCCCGCCGACAAGCAGCAGGTCGAGCGCACCGTCGACCAGTCGGTCTACGACGGTCCCGAGCTGCCGCCCGAGATCACCGGCGCCGAGCTGGACCGGGCGGTGGGCGCCCAGCTCAAGGGTCTGCCCGAGAAGCTCGCTGCTCGCGTCGCGCGTCACCTCGCGGCCGCCGGGATGCTCGTCGACGAGGACCCCGAGACCGCCTACCGGCACACGCTGGCCGCCAAGGCCCGCGCGCCCCGCCTCGCGGTGATCCGGGAGGCTGTCGGCGAGGCCGCCTACGCCGCCGGCCACTACGCCGAGGCGCTGGCCGAGCTGCGAGCGGCGAAGCGGATGAACGGCGCGACGGCGTACCTCCCGATCATGGCCGACTGCCACCGGGCGCTCGGCAACCCCGACCAGGCGATCAAGCTCGCCAAGAGCCCGTCGGTCGCGAACTTCGCGTCGCCGGCCAAGGCCGAGATGACGCTCGTCGAGGCCGGTGCGCGCCGCGACCAGGGCCAGCTCGACGCGGCGCTGCGGACCCTCGAGCTCGCGCCGCTGGCCAGCAAGAGCCGCGAGGCCTGGGTCGTGCGCCTGCGCTACGCCTACGCGGACACCCTCGTGGCCGCCGGCCGGGAGAAGGACGCGCTCGCGTGGTTCCACCGCACGCACGCCATCGACTCCGACGAGATCACCGACGCGGCCGCCCGCGCGGACGACCTCGAGCGCCGGATCGACGATCTCTGACGGTCGTCCCGCCGGTTCCGCTGGTGCATTGTGGCCTCATGCGCCACAATGGGGTCACAACTGCACACGTGTCACACGCGCTCGCGCGATGACCTGTTTCTCGACATCGAGCCCGCTGGGGAAGGCGTAGCTCGCGCCGGAGAAGAAGGAGATCGTCGTGACCGCTCGTTCCACCACCCGCGGCGTCGTGTTCGTTCACTCGGCGCCCTCCGCGTTGTGCCCCCACATCGAGTGGGCCGTCGGCGGGGTGCTCGGCGCTGCCGTCAACCCCTCGTGGTCGCCCCAGCCGGCTCAGTCCGGGTCCTACCGTGCCGAGCTGTCCTGGACGGGTCAGGCCGGTTCCGCCGCGGCGATCGCCTCGGCCCTGCGTGGCTGGAACCACCTCCGGTTCGAGGTCACCGAGGAGCCCACGAGCTCCACCGAGGGCTCGCGCTACTCCTACACCCCCGACCTGGGCGTCTTCCACGCGGTCGTCGGGCTGCACGGCGACATCATGATCCCCGAGGACCGGCTCAAGGCGGCGGTCGTGAAGTCGGCGCTCGGCGAGACCACCCTCGAGGTGGCGATCGACAAGCTCCTCGGCAAGCCGTGGGACGACGAGCTCGAGACCTTCCGCCACGCCGGTGAGGGCGCTCCGGTGCGGTGGCTGCACCAGGTGGTGTGAGGCGCGAGGTCAGCGTCGCCGCGTCAGCCGGAAGAACGTCGGCCTCGTGAGAGCGCGGTACTCCTCGCGACCGTCGGTGTAGATCAGCTCGACCTGGATCCTGAAGCGACCCGGCGCCACCGTCACCCCGCAGATCTCGAAGCCGCGGTGCCCGACGAGGGGGTCGGGTCGGTTCGCGTCCAGGAGCAGGGTCCCGAGCTTGCGGCTACGCGGTGTGTAGAGCTGCACGAGCGCCGACCAGTCCGGCGTCGGGGGACGGAGGACGTAGTCGACGCGGTAGGTGTGGCACCCCCGGCGCAGCCGCTGGTTGCGGACGTCGGCGGAGCCGTAGTCGGGATAGGTGCCCACCACCCCGGGTACGACGGTGGTGGTCGTCGCAGCGCTCGCCGTCGTCACTATCGAGGACGCCGGGGCGAGTCCGCCCACGGCGAGCACGAGGGCAAGGACGAGGGCCGCCCCTACGCCCCGACCGGTACGACGGTGCATGGCTCGTCCTCCCCGGGGGTCGTAGCGGTGACCTACGTCACGTCAACGCTGCGGGCGCGGTCGAGGTTACGGCCGGCGGCGCACCGGGGTCAGAGCGGGATGTTGCCGTGGTGCCCACGGCGCGCGCCATCGCGCTGGATCGCCTCGTCGATGGCGCGGGCGATCGAGGAACGCGTCCGGCCCGGCGTGACGATCTCGTCGACGACGCCGATCTCCACCGCCTTCTCGACGCCTCCGGCGATCCGCTCGTGCTCGGCGGCGAGCTCGGCCTCGACCTGTGCCCGGATGTCGGGCGCCACCTCGGCCAGCCGGCGTCGGTGCAGCACCCGGACGGCGGCCACGGCACCCATCACGGCCACCTCGGCCCCCGGCCAGGCGAAGACCTTGGTGGCGCCGAGGGAGCGGGCGTTCATCGCGATGTAGGCGCCGCCGTAGGTCTTGCGGGTCACCAGCGTGACGCGCGGGACCACGCACTCGCCGAACGCGTGCAGCAGCTTCGCGCCGCGCCGGACGACGCCGTCCCACTCCTGACCGACGCCGGGCAGGTAGCCCGGGACGTCGACGAGGACGATGAGCGGGACGCCGAACGCGTCGCACATCCGCACGAACCGGGAGGCCTTCTCGGCCGAGAGCGAGTCGAGGCACCCGCCGAGCCGCAGCGGGTTGTTGGCCACGACGCCGACGGTGCGTCCGCCGAACCTGCCGAGCGCGGTGACGATGTTGGGCGCCCACCGGGCGTGGAGCTCCTGCATGGTGCCGTCGTCGAGCACCTGCTCGACGAGCGGGTGGACGTCGTAGGCACGCTTCTTGGACGCCGGCAGGACCTCCTCGAGCTCGCGGTCGTCGACGTCGGCGACCTTGAGGCTGCCCTGGGAGCCGAGCAGCGCGGCCACGGTGCGGGCCTTGTCGAGGGCCTCGCGCTCGGAGTCGGTGAGGATGTGCACGACACCCGAACGCCGACCGTGCGGCTCGGGGCCGCCCAGACGCAGCATGTCGACGGCCTCGCCGGTCACCGAGCGGACGACGTCCGGGCCGGTGACGAAGATCCGCCCGTCCGGACCGAGGATGACGACGTCGGTGAGAGCCGGACCGTACGCGGCACCGCCGGCGGCCGGGCCGAGCACGACCGAGACCTGGGGGATGACCCCCGAGGCCTGCGTCATCACGTGGAAGATCCGGCCGACGGCGTGCAGCGACAGCACGCCCTCGGCCAGGCGGGCGCCACCGGAGTGCCAGAGCCCGATGATCGGGATCCGGTCGGTCATCGCCCGGTGGTAGGCGTCGACGACCACCCGGCAGCCCAGGTCACCCATCGCCCCGCCCATGACGGTCGCGTCGGAGCAGAAGGCGACCACGCGGGTGCCGTCGACCGTGCCCACCGCCGCCAGCATGCCGCTGTCGTCGTCGGGGGTGATGAGCTCCAGCGACCCGTCGTCGAGGAGCGCCGCGAGCCGGGTGACCGGGTTGCGGGGATCCTCGGCGCGGGGCGGCTTCTCCTTGACGACGGCGGTCATGCGGGCTCCTGGGTGGTGGGTGTGGTGCTCAGACGCTGGCGAAGATGACGGCGACGTTGGCGCCGCCGAACCCGAACGAGTTGTTCAGGGCCGCGATGTCGCCCTGGGGCAGCTCGCGGACCTTCGTGGCGATGTCGAGGTCGACCTGGGGGTCCTTGTCGTCGAGGTTGATCGTCGGCGGCGAGACCCGGTCCTGGATGGCCTTGACGACGGCGACGGCCTCGAGCGCACCGGCCCCACCGAGCAGGTGCCCGGTCATCGACTTGGTGCTGGTGACGACGACGTCGTCGACGGCCGCGCCCAGCGTCGCGTGCAGCATCAGGCCCTCGGCGATGTCGCCCTGCGGCGTCGACGTGGCGTGGGCGTTGACGTGCTTGATCGACGACGGGTCGACGTCGGCCTCCTGCAGCGCGCGCCGGATGGCCCGGGTGCCACCGCGGCCGCCCGGGTCGGGCTGGGCGATGTCGTGGCCGTCGGCGGTGATGCCGGCACCGAGGACCTCGGCGTAGATCGTCGCGCCCCGAGCCCTGGCGTGCGCCTCGGACTCGAGCACCAGGACGCCGGCGCCCTCGCCGAGCACGAAGCCGTCGCGGGCGGTGTCCCACGGACGGCTGACGGTCGTGGGGTCGGCGTCGTTCTTCGACAGCGCCATCATGTTGCCGAAGGCGGCCATCGGCAGCGGGTGGATCGCCGCCTCGGTGCCGCCGGCGACGACCACGTCGGCCCGGCCGAGCCGGATCTGGTCGAGGGCCAGCGAGATCGCCTCGTTGCCCGAGGCGCACGCCGAGACCGGCGTGTTGACTGCGGCCCGGGCGCCGACGTAGAGGCTGATGTTGGCGGCGGGGCCGTTGGCCATCAGCATCGGGACGGCGAGCGGGGAGACCCGCCGCGGGCCCTTGGCCAGCAGCGTGTCGTAGTTGGAGAGCAGCGTCGTGACGCCACCGATGCCGGTGGCCATCGCCACGCCGACCCGGTCGCCGTCGAGGTCGCCGGACTCCTGGAGCACGTCGAGACCGCTGTCCTTCCAGGCCTCCATGGCCGCGACCATGGCGAGCTGGGAGCTGCGGTCGAGGCGGCGTGCCTTGACCCGCTCGAGGACGTCGGTCGGGTCGACCAGCGCAGGAGCGCCGATCTTGACCGGCAGGTCGGCGACGAGCTCCTCGTCGAGGTGTCGCACCCCCGAGCGGCCCTCGAGGAGGGCCGCCCAGGTGGACGCGACGTCCCCGCCGACCGGGCTGGTGGTGCCGAGCCCGGTGACGAAGACGCGGATACGGCCAGAGGCGTTCGGCATGCTCAGGCGGACGCGCGCTCGATGTAGGCGACGGCGTCACCGACGGTCTTGAGGTTCTTGACCTCGTCGTCGGGGATGGTGACGCCGAACTTCTCCTCGCACGCCACGACGACCTCGACCATCGACAGCGAGTCGACGTCCAGGTCGTCGGTGAACGACTTGTCGAGCTGGACGTCGTCGGGCTCGATGCCCGCGACCTCGTTGACGATCTCGGCGAGGTCGGCGCGGATCTCTTCGGTGGTGGCCATCAGGCTGGTTCCTCTCGTGCGGGTGGGTCGTGCGGTCGGGTGGTGCGGGGCAGCGGGTGCCCGGGTGGTGCGATCAGGGGAGGACGACGACCTGGGCCGCGTAGGCCAGGCCGGCGCCGAAGGCGATCAGCAGGGCCAGGTCGCCGGACACGGCGTCGCCCTCCTGGATCATCCGGTGCAGGGCGAGGGGGACCGACGCCGCGGAGGTGTTGCCCTGCTCGGCGACGTCGCGGGCGATCTTGACCCGCTCGGGCAGCTTCATCGAGCGCGCCATGGCGTCGGTGATGCGCATGTTGGCCTGGTGGGGCACGAAGACGTCGAGGTCGTCGGGGGTGATCCCGGCCCGCTCGATGGCCTGGGTCCCGACCTTGGCCATCGTGAACGACGCCCACCGGAAGACCGAGCTGCCCTGCATCGTGAGCGGCGGCATCGTGGTGGACCCGACGGCGACCACGTCGCGCCAGTCCTCGCGCTGGCGGATGAGGTCGTACTGCTCGCCGTCGGAGCCCCAGACGACCGGGCCGATGCCCGGGGTCTCGCTCGGACCGATCACGACGGCGCCGGCGCCGTCGGCGAAGATGAAGGCGGTGCCGCGGTCGTTGCGGTCGAGGATGTCGGAGAGTCGCTCGACGCCGATGACCAGCGCGTAGCGGGCGCTGCCGGCACGGATCATGTCGGAGGCCAGGCCCACGCCGTGGCAGAAGCCGGCGCACGCGGCGGAGATGTCGAACGCGACCGGGTGGTCGCAGCCGAGCTCGGTGGCGATCAGCGGCGCGACGGCCGGGGTCTGCATCATGTGGCTGACGGTGGCGACGATGACGGCGTCGACCTGCCCGGCCTCGATGCCGGCGGCCTCGAGCGCCTCGCGGGCACACGCGACGCTCATCATCTGCACCGACTCCTCGGGCGTGGCGAAGCGGCGCTGCTTGATCCCGGAGCGCTGCTGGATCCACTCGTCGCTGCTGTCGATCGCCTCGACGAGCTCGGAGTTGGGGACGACGATCGAGGGCCGGTAGGCGCCGACGCCGAGGATGGCGGCGTGCGCCGCACCGGTGGAGGTGCTGAGCACCTTGGTGTCGCTCACAGCTCGGCTCCCTCGGGGTGCAGGCGCAGCAGGGGTTGGCCGGGGGAGACGAGGTCGCCGTCCTCGACGAGCCACTCGACGACCTGGCCGCCGTGCATGGCGCGGACGAGGAGGCGGTCGCGCAGGCTCGCGACGCTGCCGATCTCCGCGCCGGCGGGCAGCAGGTCAGTCTCGAAGGCGCGGGGGTCGATGTGGAAGGTGCCCTTGGCGGGGGACACGACCATCCGCCAGGTCGGGGTGACGTCGATGAGGGAGCCCTCGCCGTGCTTGTCGCAGAAGGCGCGGGCGTCGTCGAGCTGGTCGGGGGTCTTCAGCGCGAACGTCTCGACGCCCTTGAGCGCTCGCTTCGCGATGCCGGTCAGGGTGCCGGCCGGCGGCATCTCGAGGATGCCGGTGACGCCGAGGTCGGCCATCGTGTCGAGGCAGAGGTCCCAGCGCACCGGGCTGGCGATCTGTCCGACGATGCGGCGCAGCACGTCGCGGCCGTCGTGGACGACCTGGCCGTCCTTGTTGGAGATCATCGGGATGCGCGGGTCGTGCGTGGAGACCGAGAGGGCGAGCCTGGCGACGTGACCGACGGCCGGGGCCATGTGCTCGGTGTGGAACGCGCCGGCGACCGAGAGCGGCATCAGCCGGGCCTTGGTCGGCGGGTCGGCCTTGAGGGCCTCGAGCTGCTCCATCGTGCCGGCGGCGACGATCTGGCCGGGGCCGTTGTCGTTGGCCGGGGTCAGCCCGTGGCGGGCGAGGGTGGCCAGGACGTCGTCGCGGTCGCCGCCGAGGATCGCGGTCATGCCGGTCGGGGTGGTCGCGGCGGCCTCGGCCATCGCGTTGCCGCGCTCGCGCACCAGGACCATCGCCTGCTCGGCGGTGATCGCGCGGGCGCCGACGGCGGCCGCCAGCTCGCCGACGCTGTGGCCGGCGACGGCACCGACGCGGCTGTAGCCGTCGGAGGGGTGCGGGAAGAGCTCGAGGGTGGCGACGAGGGCCGTCGCGACGAGCAGGGGCTGGGCGACGCGGGTGTCGCGGATCGTGTCGGCGTCCGACACCGTGCCGTGGTGGGCGAGGTCCATGCCGGCCACGGTCGAGAGCCAGTGCAGCCGCGAGGCGAAGACGTCGTCCTCGAGCCAGGGCGTGAGGAATCCGGGAGTCTGGGCTCCCTGACCGGGAGCGACGATGACCAGCACGTCGTCCACTCTGCCGCGAGCGGGCTCCTGGAGCGCGTCAGGCGCGCACGAAAGTAGTGGGGCCTTCTTTGTCGGGTTCCGACAAAACCGCCTGATGCCTCCGGTGGTATGCGCGGACCGGGCCCCTCAGGGCGTCCGTCCGGACTGGCGGCCCAGGATCAGGGCGATCTGCAGGGTCAGCGCGTCGCGGGGGTCGTTGGCGGCGAATCCGGTGAGGTCCGCGACCTGGCGCAGGCGGTAGCGGACGGTGTTGGGGTGCACGTAGAGCGCTCGGGCCGTGCCCTCCACCGAGCCGCCGCTCGCGAGGTAGGCGGCCAGGGACTCCTCCAGCGTGCCGCGCGCGCCGGCGATCGGCAGGTAGACCTCCTCGACGAGGTGGCGGCGCGCGTGGCCGTCGCCGGCGAGGGCACGCTCCGGGAGGAGCTCGGTGCTCAGCACCGGCCGCGGCGCCTCGGGCCACCCGCTGGCCGCCCGGTGGGCCGCGAGGGCGGCGCGGGCGCTGAGGTGGGCGTGCTCCAGGTCGTCGGCGACGGGTCCGACGACCACCGGTCCGTGGCCGAACAGCGCGGCCAGGGTGGCGCCGGCCGCGCGGGGGTCCTCCACGCCACCGGCCAGGACCACGAGCCGCTCGCCCTGCGCGGCGCACAGCGCGTCCATGCCGTGGGCCCGGGCCACCCGGCGCACGCCCTCGAAGACGTCGGTCTCGGTGCGCCGCTCCGGGAAGGCGCCCAGCACCACGGCGACGTCGCCGCGGGCGGCCCAGCCGAGCGCGCTGGCCCGCGACAGCATCGTCTCGTCGGTCTCGGCGCGCAGGACGGCGTCGACGACGAGCGCCTCGAGACGGGCGTCCCAGGCGCCGCGCATCTCCGCGGCCCGGGCGTAGACCTCGGCGGTCGCGAACGCGATCTCGCGCGCGTAGCGCAGCACGGAGGCACGCACGTGCGCGACGTCGTCCGGCTCGAGGATGCCGTCGACCTCGCTCTCGACGGCCTCGATCGACAACCGGACCAGGTCGACGGTCTGCTGCAGGCTGATCGTGCCGGTGAGCGCACGCGGGGCGACGCCGAAGACCGAGGTGGCGATCGCGAAGGACTCCACCGTCCCGCCGCCCTGGTCGGCGACCTCGTGGGTGTACCAGTCGACGAACTCCCGGACGCCGGACTGCACGATCTGGCCGACCCACGCCCGCTCCTCGGCGCTGAGGTCGCGGAACCAGGGCAGGGCGACGTCCATCCGGGTCACCGCCGAGGTGCTCAGTGCGCCGCTGGCCCGCACCAGCGCGGCCGCAGCGCGCTCGCGGGACGTGCGCGGTCGTCGGGACACCCCGCGAGGTTACGGGACCGCCCCCGCGATGGTGGCGCGGCGTGGTTGAATGCGGCTCCGCCGTCATGGGAGGCCGGAGATGAGCGCACCGCAGCACGCCGTCGGCCGTGACGGCCCGCACGAGGTCCAGCACGTCGAGCTCCACGGCCATCGCCGCGCCTACGTGAAGCTCGGCTCGGGACCGGCGCTGCTGCTCCTGCACGGACTCGGCTGCGACCACACCACGTGGTCGCCGGTCCTCGACGACCTCGCCGAGCACTTCACCGTCGTCGCTCCCGACCTGCTCGGCCACGGCCGCTCGGCGAAGCCGCGCGCCGACTACAGCGTCGGCGGCTACGCCAACGGGATGCGCGACCTGCTCACCGTGCTCGGGATCGACAAGGCCACCGTCGTCGGCCACAGCTTCGGCGGCGGCGTCGCCATGCAGTTCGCCTACCAGTTCCCCGAGCGCACCGAGCGGCTGATGCTGGTCGGCTCCGGCGGTCTCGGGCCCGAGGTCTCGGCCGGCATCCGAGCGATCACCACGCCCGGCTTCCACCAGGCGATGGGGGTGCTGAGCCTGCCCGGCGTCCGGCACGTCGGCGTGGCCGGTCTCCGCCTGGCCGCCCGCACCGGGCTGGCCGGCACCCGTGACCTCGGCGAGGTCGCCGACATCTACGACACCTTCAAGGACCCGCACGCCCGCGCCGCCGTCCGGCACGTCGTCCGCGCCGTCGTCGACTGGCGCGGCCAGATCGTCACCATGTCCGATCGTGCCTACCTCACCGAGGCGCTGCCGATGGCCGTGGTCTGGGGCCGCGACGACCGGGTGATCCCGGTCTGCCACGCCCGCAACGCCGCCGCCCTCGCCCCCGGGGCCCGGGTCGAGGTGATCGAGGACGCCGGGCACTTCCCGCACAAGGACCACCCGGAGCGGTTCGTCGAGATCCTCCGCGACTGGGTCGCCAGCACCCGGCCGGCGACGTACTCCCGCGCCAAGTGGCGCACCCTGCTGCGCAACGGCCAGGCGAGCCAGGGTCCCGCGGTCCCCGAGGGCGTCACGTCCATCGCCTGACCCGGACGACTCGTCCGGGTCAGGCCGGCCCTGGCCCGCCTGACCCGTGCCTCGTCAGGCGGCGCCACCCTCCTGCTTGACGTCGCTGACGGCGGTCGGGTCGTCGATGCGGTACTGCGCGGCGGCCTTGGCGACCACGGCCGGGTCGATCTCGCCGGCGTCGGCGAGCGCCTGCAGCGAGCGGACGACGACCGACTGCGCGTCGATCTTGAAGAACCTCCGGGCGGCCGGGCGGGTGTCGGCGAAGCCGAAGCCGTCGGCGCCCAGGACGCAGTAGTCGCCGGGGACCCAGCGCGCGATCTGCAGCGGGACCGCCGCCATGTAATCCGAGACCGCGACGAACGGACCGCCCGAGCCCTCGAGCTTCGAGGTCACGTAGGGCACGCGCGGGGCGTCGTCGGGGTGCAGGAGGTTCTGGTCCTCGGACGCCACGGCGTCACGGGCCAGCTCGTTCCAGGAGGTGACCGACCAGGTGTCGGCCCGGACGCCCCACTCCTCCGACAGCAGGCGCGCCGCCTCCTTGATCCACGGGAAGGCGACACCGGAGGCCATCAGCTGGACGCGGGGGCCCTCGCCGTCGGTCGTCGACACCCGGTGGACGCCGCGCAGGATGCCCTCGACGTCGACGTCGTCGGGCTGGGCCGGCTGCTCGACCGGCTCGTTGTAGACCGTGATGTAGAAGATCACGTTCTCCCCGTTGCCGTCGGGGCCGCCGGTGCCGTACATCCGCTCGAGACCCGAGCGCATCACGTGCGCCATCTCGTAGGCGAACGCCGGGTCGTAGTGCACGACCGCCGGGTTGGTCGCCGCGAGGAGCGGGGAGTGGCCGTCGGCGTGCTGCAGGCCCTCGCCGGTCAGCGTGGTGCGACCGGCGGTGGCGCCGATGAGGAAGCCACGGGCGAGCTGGTCGGCCATCGCCCAGATCGAGTCGCCGGTGCGCTGGAACCCGAACATCGAGTAGAAGATGTAGAAGGGGATCATGTGCTCGCCGTGCGTCGAGTACGCCGACCCGGCCGCCGTCGCCGAGGCCATCGCGCCGGCCTCGGAGATGCCCTCGTGCAGCATCTGGCCCTGGACGGACTCGGTGTACTTCAGCAGCAGCTTGCGGTCGACCGACTGGTAGGTCTGACCGGCCGGGTTGTAGACCTTCGCGCTCGGGAACATCGAGTCCATGCCGAAGGTGCGGTACTCGTCGGGGGCGATCGGGACGATCCGCTGACCGATCTCGGGGTCCTTCATCCAGTCGCGCAGCAGCCGGACGGCGGCCATCGTGGTCGCCACGGGGTGCTTGCCGCCGCCCTTGGCGAGCTCGGTGTACATCGCGTCGCCGGGCAGCTTCAGCGACTTCGCCCGCACCTCGCGCTTCGGCATCGAGCCGCCGAGCTCCTGGCGGCGCTGCATCATGTACTCGATCTCGGGGGAGTCGGCGCCCGGGTGGAAGAACGGCGCGGCGCCGGTCTCCTCGTAGGAGCGCTCGAGGTCGCGGTCGGAGATCGGCAGGTAGAGCCGGTCGCGGAACTTCTTCAGGTCGTCCGGCGTCAGCTTCTTCATCTGGTGCGTGGCGTTCTTGCCCTCGAGGGCGTCGATCGTCCAGCCCTTGACCGTCTTGGCCAGGATCACCGTCGGCTGCCCGACGTGCTTGGTGGCGGCGTCGAAGGCGGCGTAGACCTTGCGGTAGTCGTGGCCACCGCGCGGGAGCTTCTGGATCTGGCCGTCGGTCATGTGCTCGACCATCCGGCGCAGCCGCGGGTCGGGCCCGAAGAAGTTCTCCCGCACGTAGGCGCCGTCCTCGACCGAGAAGGTCTGGAAGTCGCCGTCGGGCGTGGAGTTCATCTTGTTGACCAGGACGCCGTCGACGTCGCGGGCCAGCAGGTCGTCCCAGCCCTGGCCCCAGATCACCTTGATGACGTTCCAGCCGGCGCCACGGAAGTTGGCCTCGAGCTCCTGGATGATCTTGCCGTTGCCGGTGACCGGCCCGTCGAGCTGTTGCAGGTTGCAGTTGACGACCCACACGAGGTTGTCGAGCTCCTCGCGGGCGGCGATGCGGATCGCGCCGAGCGACTCGGGCTCGGCCATCTCGCCGTCGCCGAGGAAGGCGAAGACGCGCTGCTCGGAGGTGTCCTTGACGCCGCGGTTCTGCAGGTAGCGGTTGAAGCGCGCCTGGTAGATCGAGTTGATGCCGGTCAGGCCCATCGAGACGGTCGGGAACTCCCAGAACTCGGGCATCAGCCGCGGGTGCGGGTACGACGACAACCCGGCGCCCGGTCCGTGCTGGACCTCCTGGCGGAACCGGTAGAGCTGCTGCTCGTCGAGGCGGCCCTCGAGGAACGCGCGGGCGTAGATGCCGGGGGAGGCGTGACCCTGGATGAAGATCTGGTCGCCGCCGCCCGGGTGGTCCTGGCCGCGGAAGAAGTGGTTGAAGCCGACCTCGTAGAGGCTCGCCGAGGACTGGTAGGTGGCGATGTGCCCGCCGACCTCGAGACCCTTGCGGTTGGCGCTCGAGACCATGACGGCGGCGTTCCACCGCAGGAACGCGCGGATCCGCTGCTCGACGTGGTAGTCGCCGGGGAACCACGGCTCGCGCTCCGGCGGGATGGTGTTGATGTAGTCGGTGCTGCGCAGCGCCGGGACGCCGACCTGCGTCTCGCGGGCGCGCTCGAGCAGCCGCAGCATGACGTAGCGGGCGCGGTCGCGACCACGCTCGTCGAGCATGGCGTCGAACGAGTCGAGCCAGTCGCGGGTCTCGTCGGGGTCGATGTCGGGAAGCTGGGTCGGCAGGCCTTCGTGGATCACCGCGGGGGTCGAGCCGGATCGTCGGCTGCTGGTGTCGCTACCGGTGCTGTCGCCGGTGTCGACGCTGTCTGGGGTGGAGGATGTCTCGCCGCTCACAGGTGCATCGTCGCACGCGCGCGGTGGCCGGAAAATCCGCGGGATCCCTACCGGTCGGTAGCACTCGGACGGGGTCGCGACTGTCCATGGATCGGGCGCCCACCCACCGGGCGCTTGCAGTGTGCGCCCTTCTCCGATGGACTACGGGCCAGCACCCGCGCGCCCCGCCCACCCGCAGGCGCGTCCGGCAACCCCGATGGAGGACGTTCAGTGAGCTCGACCGCCGATGGCGGCACCACGCAGTCTGGCCAGACCGACCACGCCGAACGTCTCGGCCTCACCGCCGGGATGGTCGTCCAGGAGCTCGGCTGGGACAACGACACCGACGACGACCTCCGGGTCGCGATCGAGGACACCCTCGACGCCGACATGGTCGACGGCGACTACGGCAACGTCGTCGACGCCGTCGTCCTCTGGTGGCGCGACGAGGACGGCGACCTGGTCGACGGGCTCGTCGAGGCGCTCACCGACCTCGTGGGCGGCGGCGCGATCTGGCTACTGACCCCGAAGATCGGGCGCCCCAACGCCGTCGACGCCGCCGACATCGCCGAGGCCGCCCCGATCGCCGGGCTCTCCCAGACGATCTCGGCCTCCGTCAGCAAGGACTGGGCCGCGACCCGGCTCGTCGCGCCCAAGACGCCCGCGTGAGCCAGCGACGGCACCATCCCTAGGCTGGGGCCCGTGCTCCAGAAGCTGACGACCGGCGTCACCGCGGCCGGTACCTCCCTGAAGGTGCTCGGACGGGCCGGGATCATCCGCCCCTACTCGCCGCTGACCCTCGCGCGCCTGGCGCGCACGCTCCGGCAGTGGGGCACCGGACCGGCGGGCGGCTTCGCCTCGCTGGCGCTGCGGGTGCCCGAGCGGGTGGGCCTGGTCGACGAGCTCGGGGAGCTCACCTTCGGCGAGCTGCACGCGCGGTCCAACGCCCTGGCCCACGCCCTGCGCGAGCGGGGCGTCGGCGAGGGCGACTCCGTCGCCCTGATGTGCCGCAACCACCGCGGCTTCATCGACGCGAGCATCGCGGTCGCCAAGCTCGGGGCCGACATCATCTACCTCAACACCGCCTTCGCGGGTCCGCAGCTCGTCGAGGTGCTCGAGCGCGACCGCCCCACGGTGCTGATCCACGACCAGGAGTTCACCGGACTGGTCGAGGAGGCCTCGGTCGGGCTCCGCGTCGTGGCCTGGGTCGACGACGACGCCGCGCGCGGCGACGTGCCGACGCTCGAGTCGCTCATCGAGGGCCGTGACCGCACCGACCTCAGCCCGCCGGCCCAGCACGGCCGGATCATCATCCTCACCTCCGGCACCACCGGGACGCCGAAGGGCGCCCCGCGCAGCGAGGCCGGGGTCGAGGCCGCCGTGTCGCTGCTGGGCTCGATCCCGCTGCGCGAGGGCTGGCGCACCCACGTCGCCGCCCCGCTGTTCCACACCTGGGGCTTCGCCCACCTGGCGCTGGCGATGCTCCTCGGCTCGACCGTGGTGCTGCGCCGCCGCTTCGACCCCGAGGACTTCCTGCGCACCGTCCGGGACGGTCGTTGCGAGTCGGCGGCGGTGATCCCGGTCATGCTGCAGCGCGTGCTGGGGTTGCCGGCCGAGACGCTCGACCGCTACGACCTGCCCACGCTCGCCGTGGTCGCGAGCTCCGGCTCGGCGCTGCCCGGCGACCTCGCGACGACGTGGATGGACCGCTTCGGCGACAACCTCTACTCCACCTACGGCTCGACGGAGGTGGCCTACGCCGCCGTCGCCGGCCCCGCCGACCTGCGCGAGGACCCCGGCACGGCCGGGCGCCCGCCGTACGCCACCGTCGTGAAGATCCTCGACGACGACGGCCGGGAGGTCGCCGCCGGTACGACGGGACGGATCTTCGTCGGCAACGGGCTGCTCTTCGAGGGCTACACCGGGGGCGGCCACAAGGAGGTCGTCGACGGGCTGATGTCCTCGGGCGACGTCGGTCGCCTCGACGACGACGGCCGGTTGTTCGTCGAGGGTCGCGACGACGAGATGATCGTCTCCGGCGGCGAGAACGTCTTCCCCCAGGAGGTCGAGGACTGCCTCGCCCGCCACGACGCCGTCACCGAGGTGGCCGCGATCGGTGTCGACGACGACGACTTCGGCACCAGGCTCCGCGCGTTCGTCGTCCTCACCGCCGACGCCCGGGGCGACCTCGACGAGGACGACCTGAAGAACTGGGTCAAGCAGAACCTCGCGCGCTACAAGGTGCCCCGCGAGATCGTCTTCCTCGACGAGCTGCCGCGCAACGCCACCGGCAAGGTGCTCAAGCGCGACCTGGTCCACCACGGCGAGGACGAGCGCGCGAGCGACGGGGACGAGCGGGCGTGAACGGTCTTCGCCTGGGGGGCGCGGCCCCCGACTTCACGCTGCGCGACCAGTTCGGCCAGGACGTCACGCTGTCGGCGTTCCGGGGCCGCAAGGCGGTCGCGATCCTGTTCTACCCGTTCGCGTTCTCGGGCGTGTGCACCGGCGAGATGGCCGGCATCCGCGACCGGCTGGACGAGTTCCTCACCTTCGACACCGAGGTCCTCGGGATCTCCTGCGACCCGGTCTACGCCCAGCGCGCCTTCGCCGACCAGGACGGCCTCAACTTCCCGCTCCTCAGCGACTTCTGGCCGCACGGCGAGGTCACCGCGGCCTACGGCGTCCTCGACGAGGAGCGGGGGTGTCCGCGGCGCTCCTCCTACGTCGTCGACCGCGACGGCGTGCTGCGCTGGGCGGTCCACAACGCGATGCCGGAGGTCCGTGACCTCGACGAGCACCTGCGCCAGCTGCGCGCCGCCGTGGCCTGACCGGTCTGGACCGGTGGGCGAGCTTTCGGGCAGCGGGTTGACCACCCGCTCGTGGCGAGTACTCTTTTCCCGTTGAACCGCTGGCGACCCGAGACGCCGGCGGTTCAACTCTTTTTCCTCAGCTCCCGGTCGCCACTTGTAGGCTCACCGGCGCGGGCGTGTAGCTCAGCGGTAGAGCGCTTCGCTTACAACGAAGTGGTCGGGGGTTCGATCCCCTCCGCGCCCACCCTCCCTGATTGTCCGGGCTCAGGACTGACGTCGCTCGGGGTGCTCGGACTCCCACTGCCCGAGCTGGGTCTGCAGGGCCTTCATGACCTCCCACACCTGGGCGGCGGGGATCCGCACCCGGGTCACGACCTGGGCGTCGACCCGGGCCACCGAGGTCCCGTCGTCGTTGCGGGTCGGCGCCGGCGGCCGGCTCATCGAGACGAAGTCGAGGATGAAGGTCTCGTTGTTGTGCCACACGCTCGCGAAGTCGGCGTAGTGCCCCTCCAGGTGCTCCGGGGGGACGGTGATGTTGAAGGCGGTCGGCAGGTCGTCGCTCATGGACACATCATGCCGACCGGAGGTGAAGGACCTCGGTGAGAGACCTCTCATCACGACCTCACGGACACCTCACCGCGGCCCAGCAGAGTTCTGGGCATCGAGGCCGGACCGCGGCCTCCACCGGAAAGGCACCACCACCATGAAGATCACCACGCTCTCGTTCGGCACCCTCGGCGTCGCCGGCCTCGTCGCGGCCGGCCTGATGTCGCTGCCCACCTCCGGCGCGACCGCCGCCCCCGCCGTCACCGACGGCCCCGCCGACGTCGTCAAGCGCGACGAGGACACCCTCGAGGTCGTGCTGGTCGCCGACGACGACGACGACGACACCAACGCCCGCGACACCGACACCCGGACCAGGGACACCAACACCAACACCCGCGGCGGCACCAACACGAACTCGCGCAGCCGCAACGACGGCACCGGCACCGGCACCCGGACCGGCCGGGACGACAGCCGCGAGCGCCGGGTCAACGACTGGACCCGGGACGGCGGCGACCGCACCCGCGACTGGTCGGCCAACCAGACCAACGACCGCTCGCGCCACAACACCCGCCGTTGACCGCCGGCTGGCGGCTCCGTGAGGGAGACCCGATCACCCCCGAGCTGACCGCGATGCGGCTGCTCGGGGGCGGGTCGGCCTACGAGGCCTACCTCGCGTTCGACGAGATCACCCTCGCACCGGTCGTGGTGAAGATCGTCCGGCCCGACCAGGTCGAGGACCCGAGCAGCCTGCGCGGCCTCGACCGGGAGGTCCGCGCCCTCGCCCGGGTCAACCACCCGGTCGTCGTCCGGGGGCTGCGGCACCAGCTGGACGGCGACCGGCCGCACGTCGTCCTCGAGAACATCGACGGGCCGCGGCTCTCGAGCCTGATCCGGCGTACCGGCCGGCTCTCCGAGCAGCAGTACCTGCCCCTGGCGATCGACCTGGCCTCGGCGCTGCACTACTTCCGCCACGTCGACGTCTGCCACCTCGACATCAAGCCCAGCAACGTCATCATGGGCGCTCCGGCGCGGCTGATCGACCTCTCGGTCGCCCGGCCGGGGGAGCGCGCGGCGCGGCTGGAGGTGCCCATCGGCACCGACTTCTACATGGCGCCCGAGCAGTGCCTGCCCGGCGACGGTCCCGGTGCGCGGGGGCTGCCCGGCCACGCCAGCGACGTCTGGGGCCTCGGTGCCACGCTGTTCCACGCGGTGGCCGGCTACCGGCCCTTCGACGAGGGCGACCCGGACGCCGCCGACACCGAGGCACGCTTCCCGCAGCTCGTCGACGAGCCGTACACCCTGCCGGACGGCGTCCCGGCCGCCGTGGCCGACGTGCTCCACGCGACACTGCGCCCCGACCCGGCCGACCGTCCCGCGCCGCGCGACGTGGCCGACGCCCTCGAGCCCGTCCTCGCCGCCCAGCCCGCCGCCCGGCTGACCTTCAAGGTCAACGGCCGCTGACGACGTCGCCGGCGACCGCCGCCGAGGAGACCCGCCCGGCCCCGAGCCCGCTCGGGGCCGGGCGTCGTCGTCCCCGGACCCGGTCGCCGGCGGGGTCCCGGGCTCACGCGTTGAAGCGGTAACCCATCCCGCGCACCGTCGCGATGGTCTGGGCGCCGAACTTCTTGCGCAGGTAGCCGACGTAGACGTCGACGACGTTGGACCCGGGGTCGAAGTCGAGACCCCAGACGTGGTCGAGGAGCTGCTCGCGCGAGAGCACGTTGCCGGCGTTCAGCATGAACGTCTCGGCGAGGGTGAACTCGCGCGCCGACAGGTCGACGTCGCGCCCACCCGTGGTCGCCCGGCGGGTGCGGAGGTCGAGGCGGACGCCGCCGGCCTCCAGCACCTCGCGCACGCTCGCGCCGCCCTCCCCGGCGCCGTGCTGACGGAGCCGGAGCCGGATCCGGGCCAGCAGCTCGGCGAACCGGAACGGCTTCGGCATGTAGTCGTCGGCGCCGCCCTCCAGCGCGAGCACCGTGTCGCTGACCGAGTCGCGCGCCGTCAGCACGATGACCGGGATGCGGGAGCCCTGCGCCCGCAGCTGCTCGAGGACGTCGAACCCGTCGATGCCCGGGAGCCCGATGTCGAGGACGACGAGGTCGTGGGCGCCGCTCAGCACCTCGTCGAGCCCGGTGGGCCCGTCGGCGGCGATGGTGGCGACGTGGCCCTCGGAGCGCAGGCCCTTGGCGACGAAGGACGCGATGCGCGCCTCGTCCTCGACGATGAGGATGCGGGCCATCAGGTCTCCTGCCGGGTCGGGACGTCGTCGGGTGCGCCGGAGCCGGCGGCCCGGGGAAGCTGCGGAGGCGGGGGCGCCTGGGGCACCGAGAAGACGAACCGCGCGCCCCCGTCGTGGTCGGCGTCCAGCCACGCGTCCCCGCCGTGGGCACGGGCGATGGCGGTGACGATCGCCAGGCCCAGCCCGAAGCCGTCGGTGCCCGTGTCGTGGCCGCGCCCGAACCGCTCGAAGATCCGCTCCCGGTCCTCGGGCGCCACCCCGTCGCCGGTGTCGCGGACCCAGAAGAGCACCGAGCCGGAGTCGAGCGCCGAGCCGAGCGCGACGACGTCGCCGGGGGCGGTGTGCTTGACGGCGTTGTGGGCGAGCTGGAGCAGAGCCTGGGTGATCCGCTGCGGGTCGGCCGACACGGTGGCCTCGGCGGTGCCGTCGACCGACCAGGCCCGCTCGCCGAGCCCGGCGGCCTTCGCGGCGGCCGCCTCGGTCAGGCCGGCGGCGTCGACCGCGGCGAGCTTGAGGAACCCCGGCCGGTCGGTCTTGGCCAGCAGGATCAGGTCGTCGACGAGCCGCCGCATCCGGTCGATCTCGTCGAGCAGTAGGTCGCGGGTCTCGCCGACCTCCGCGGGGTCCTCGCTGTCGAGGAGCTCGAGGTGGCCCTGCAGGATCGTCAGCGGCGTCCGCAGCTCGTGTCCGGCGTCGTCGAGGAGCTGTCGCTGGCCGATGAACGCCGACTCGAGCCGGTCCAGCATGCCGTTGATGGTGCGGGTCAGCGCGGTGATGTCGTCGTTGCCGGTGACCGGGAGCCGCCGCGACAGGTCGGTCTCGGTGATCTCCTCGGCGGTGTCGCGCACCACGCGCAGCGGGGCCAGCGCCCGCCCGGCCTGCCAGAAGGCGATCGCGATGATGAGGAACAGCGACAGGGTGCTGACGATCGCGTAGGTGCGCATCGTGCCGCGGATCTCGTCGCGGTCCTCCTCGAGGAAGTTGATGACGACGAGCGCGCCCGCCTCCCCCTCGATCATCACGGTCTGGGAGGACAGCAGCACCTCGCCGACGTCGGTCGTGATCCGCGTCGAGCCGTCGGAGCCCAGGAGCGGCTCGACCGCGTCGAGGAAGACCTGCTGCTCGAAGAGGTCGTTGGCGGCGTTGGGTGTCGGGATGAACTCGCGCTCGCCTACCCGGCCGTAGAGCAGCTCGTCGTCGTCGGGCACGTTGCGTGCCAGGAACGTCGACAGCAGCGGCACGGCGCCGTTCCACGTCTCGGTGGTGGCCAGGTTCTCGAACTCCTGGAACTCCTGGTCGACCTCGTTGATGGTGTTGGCCTCGAGGCGCTGCATCTCGATCACGTAGACGATCAGTCCGGACCCGCCGAGCGCGGAGGCCACGAGCAGGGCGACGGCGGCGGTGATGCGCAGGCGCACCGAGGCGCCCGGCCGCCGTGGCCGGGTGCCGGTCGTGGCGGGGGCGGTCGAGGTGTTCAGTCGTCGTCCTGGTCGTCGCGGTCGTCGTCGTCATTGTCGTCGCCGTCGCCGGTGCGGTCGTCATCGTCATCGTCGTCGTCGCCCTGGTCGTCGCCCTGGTCGTCGCCCTGGTCGTCGCCCTCGTCGTCGTCGCGGGTCCGGTCGTCGTCCGCCTGGCCGCCCTGGCCGCCCTGGCCACCCTGGCCACCCTGGCCACCCTGGCCGCCCTGGCCGGACGGCGCCGCCGGCGCGGACTGGCCGCCGTCGCGGGGCGGGCCGGCCTCGCGGGTGCGGGTCTGCGCGTCGCCCCCGCCGCCGCCGGCGTACGTGTCGTCGTCATCGTCGTCGGTGTCGTCGGCGTCGTCCTCGTCGTCCGGGACCGCCTCGGGACGCGGCGTGACGACGGTGGGGTCGTCGGTGCGTGCCTCGCGGGAGGGGCGCTCGGACGGCGTCGAGCCGGTGCCCGTGCCGGAGCCGTCGATCACGATCGTGTCCCGGTCGTCCGGCTCGGCGGCGCCGGAGGTGATCAGCGAGCCGACGACGTAGCCGCCGACCGGCAGCACGACCATCAGCGCGATCACGATCTTCCACAGCGGGCTCATGGCGGCCACGTTCTCCTGCGCGGGTGGGGTCCGCGTGAGACGACGGTGAGAGGTCTCTCATGGACCAGCCTGTCGGCAACGTCGACGTCACTACAGTGGCGGGCGTCACCGCTGCTCCAGGAGGGCCCATGTTCGTCCCGCTCACCGTCCGTGACTTCCTCGACCGTGCCGTCCAGGTCTACGGCGACCGGGTCGGCGCCGTCGACGAGCCCGACCAGCCGGCGCCGTCGCTGGGCGAGCTCACCTACGCCGAGATCGGCGGCCTCGCACGGCGCCAGGCCGCCCGGCTCGACGAGCTCGGGATCGGGGTGGGGGAGCGGGTCGCGGTCGTCAGCCACAACAGCGCGCGGCTCCTGACGTCGTTCTTCGGCGTGACCGGGTCGGGCCGGGTGCTGGTGCCGGTGAACTTCCGGCTCCGCCCCGACGAGGTCCGCTACATCATCGAGCACTCCGGGGCCCGGGTCGTCTACCTCGACCCCGAGCTCGACGAGGCCCTGGCCGACGTCACCGCCGAGCACCGCTTCGTGCTCGGCGACCCCTCTTCGTCGGCCGACCTCTACGGCCCGGCCGACGTCGAGCCCGCGCCGTGGGAGCCCGACGAGGGCGCGACCGCCTGCATCAACTACACCTCCGGCACCACCGCGCGCCCCAAGGGCGTGCAGATCACCCACCGCAACATCTGGGTCAACGCCGTCACCTTCGCGATGCACACGACGGTCAGCGACCGCGACGTCTACCTGCACACCCTGCCGATGTTCCACGCCAACGGCTGGGGCATGCCGTTCGCGATGACCGGCCTCGGGGTCAAGCAGGTCGTGCTGCGCAAGATCGACGGCGCGGAGATCCTGCGCCGGGTGCGCGACCACGGGGTGACCGTGATGTGTGCCGCGCCGGCGGTGGCGGCCGCCGTCCTCGAGGCCGCGCAGACGTGGGAGGGCGAGATCCCGGGCCGCGACCGGGTGCGGATCATCATGGCGGGGGCGCCGCCGCCGACGAGGACCGTCGCCCGGGTCGAGGCCGAGCTGGGCTGGGAGTTCATCCAGATCTACGGCCTCACCGAGACCTCGCCGCTGCTCACCATCAACCGCAGCCGCGCCGAGTGGGACGACCTGCCCGCCGAGGAGCGGGCCACGCTGCTCACCCGGGCCGGGGCGCCCGCGCTCGGCGTCCGACTGAGCGTGAGCGAGCCCGACGAGGACGGCGGCCCCTCGGGTGAGCTGCTGGCCCGGTCGAACGTCGTCCTCGAGGGCTACTGGGAGCAGCCCGAGGAGACCGCGACGGCCCTCGCCGGGGGGTGGTTCCACACCGGTGACGGCGCGTCGATCGGCGACGACGGCTACGTCACCATCCAGGACCGCAAGAAGGACGTCATCATCACCGGCGGCGAGAACGTGTCCTCGATCGAGGTCGAGGACGTGCTCTTCTCCCACCCGGCCGTCGAGGAGGTCGCCGTGATCGGGGTCCCGAGCGAGAAGTGGGGCGAGACGATCAAGGCGCTCGTCGTCCTCGCCGACGGCGAGGAGCCGGGCGCCGAGAAGGAGGCCGAGCTGATCGCCTGGTGCAAGGAGCGGGCGGCCGGCTACAAGGCGCCGACCTCGATCGAGTTCCGCGACGAGCTGGCCCGCACGGCCACCGGCAAGCTGCAGAAGTTCAAGCTCCGCGCGCCGTACTGGGAGGGCCTCGACCGCCAGGTGAACTGAGCCGGCCGTCGGCGGAGGCCCCGACACGCCCGCGGGCCTCAGCGCGGCGGCTGCGGGTGCTGACCGTACGGCGGCGGCTGCTGGCCGTACGCCGGCGGGGCCTGCTGGCCGTACGGCGGCGGGGGCTGCTGGCCGTACGGCGGCGGGCCGGGCTGCTGGGGAGCGGCGGAGGCGTTGAGCTGCGCGGCGCACCGCTCGGCGTCCTGCTCGGTCAGCGTGGACTGCAGGCCGCAGAACGTGCAGTCGAGGTAGTGCCTCGTCGAGGTGGTGAAGAGCGGGATCCAGAAGAACGTGAACTTCTTGCGCAGCCGGTGCAGCCGGTGCGCGGCGGGGTTGTGGCAGCGCCCGCAGACGAGGTTGCCGGTCGCGAGCAGGGTGAGGTACGGCTTCCAGCCCCAGATCAGGATCATGCGCGCAGCGTAGGCCTCCGCCGCCCTCTAAGGTGAGGCAGTGCCTTCCCTCAACGCCGTCGTCGACCTGGTCCACACCTGGTACCCACCGCAGACCGCCGAGGGATGGGACGCCGTGGGACTGGTCTGGGGCGACCCGGCCCAGGACGTCGTCAAGGTGATGCTCGCCGTCGACGTGACTCCGGAGGTCGCGGCCGAGGCCGCCGGCTGGGGGGCCGACCTGCTGCTCGTGCACCACCCGCTGTTCCTCAAGGCCGTGCACGGGTTCGCCGCGACGACACCCAAGGGCCGCTCGCTGGCCACGCTGGTCGGCGCCGGCTGCGCGCTGCTGACCGCCCACACCAACGCCGACCAGGCCGACGGAGGAGTCTCCGAGGCCCTCGCGACCGCGCTCGGGGTCGCCGACCAGGCGCCGATCCTGCCGGCCGCCGGCGACCCGATCGACAAGCTCACCTTCTACGTGCCGGCCGACGCCGCCTCGATCGTGCGGGCCGCCGTGGCCGAGGCGGGGGCCGGCACCATCGGCAACTACGACTTCGCGTCGTTCTCCTCGCCCGGCCACGGCCGGTTCCGGCCGCTCGACGGGGCCGAGCCGATGATCGGCACGGTCGGTGCGATCTCGGAGGTGGAGGAGATGCGGATCGAGGTCGTCCTCCCACGCAGCCGCCGGCGCCAGGTGGTGGCCGCGATGCGGGCCGCGCACCCCTACGAGGAGCCCGCCCACGACGTCGTCCAGGTCGCCGACGGGGGCGCCGGCTCCACCGGCACCGGCCGGATCGGGACGATCGCCCCGCTGACCCTGGAGGAGTTCGCGGGCCGGGTCGCCGCGGCCCTGCCCGAGACCCACCACGGCGTCCGCGTCGCCGGTGACCCCGCCCGGCGGGTCCGCCGCGTCGCGGTGTGCGGCGGCGCCGGCGACTTCCTGCTCGACGACGTGCTGCGCACCGACGCCGACGTCTACGTCACCAGCGACCTGCGGCACCACCCGGCGGCGGAGTTCCTCGAGAAGGACGGCCCGGCGCTGGTCGACGTCGCACACTGGGCGGCGGAGTCGACCTGGCTCCCGGTGGTGGCCGCGCGGCTCCGCGCGGGTCTGGGCGACGCCGTCGAGACCCGGGTCAGCACCCGGGTGACGGACCCGTGGACAATGCGCCTGTGAGCAACGTGAGCACTGTGAGGACGGCGCCGTGAAGGCAGACCCGAAGGACCAGCTTCGTCTCCTGGACGTGCAGGCGCTCGACTCGCGTGCCGACCAGCTGCGTCACCAGCGCTCGCACCTGCCGGAGCTCGCCGAGATGGCGACCCTCCAGGCGAGCCGCAACGAGGTCGAGGACCAGCGCCGCGACGCCCAGATCGTCGTCGACGACCTGGTCGCGGCGCAGCGGAAGGCCGACCAGGACGTCGAGGCCGTCAAGGCCCGCCGCACGCGCGACCGCGACCGGATGGACCAGGGGCTCGTCAAGAACGCCAAGGACCTCGAGCGCATGCAGCACGAGCTGGAGTCGCTCGAGCGCCGGATCGGCACCCTCGAGGACGAGGAGATCGCGATCATGGAGCAGCTCGAGGAGGCGCAGGCCGCTCTCGGTGAGCTGGTCCAGCGCGTCGCCGCGAGCGACGAGCGCCTCGCCGAGCTCGGCGAGCTGCGCGACCGCAAGAGCGGGGAGATCGACGTCCAGCTCGCGCAGGTCGAGGCCGACCGTGGGCCGGCGGCCGAGGGGCTGCCCGCCGACCTCGTCGCCCTCTACGACAAGCTCCGCGCCAGCAAGGGCGGCGTCGGCGCTGCCGCGCTGTCCCAGCGGCGCTGCACCGGTTGCCAGCTCGGCATCGACAACGCCGAGCTCGGCGTCATCCGGGCCACCCCGGTCGACACCGTCGTGCGGTGCGAGGAGTGCTCGCGGATCCTCGTGCGCACCCCCGAGTCCGGGGTCTAGGGCCACCGGTGGGCGTGACGGGACCGCGCGCGGTCGTCGTCCAGGCCGACGGCGGGTCGCGGGGCAACCCCGGGCCGGCCGGGTACGGCGCGGTCCTGACCGACGCCGACACGGGTGCGGTGATCGCCGAGGACGGCTCCGTGATCGGGCGCGCCACCAACAACGTGGCGGAGTACTCCGGGCTGATCGCCGGCCTCCGGATGGCCGCGGACCTGGCCCCGGACGCCGTCGTCGAGGTCCGGATGGACTCCAAGCTCGTCGTCGAGCAGATGGCGGGCCGCTGGAAGGTCAAGCACCCCGACATGCGCCCGCTGCACGCCGAGGCGACCCGCCTGGCGCCGTCCGGGACGACGTACACGTGGGTGCCGCGGGCCGAGAACGCCCACGCCGACCGGCTCGCCAACGAGGCGCTGGACGGCGAGCGGTCGGGCGTCACGGTCGTCGGGATCGACCCGGAGCCGGCGGAGTCCCTCGCCGAGGAGGTGCAGGAGGCCGCCAAGCCCCCGGCGCGGGGCTGGGGCGGCACCGGGGTCGCCACCACCGTGATCCTCGTGCGGCACGGCGTCACGAAGCACACCCAGGCCAAGCGGTTCTCCGGGGGTCTCGGCGGCGACAACCCGCCGCTGAGCGAGGAGGGCCGCGACCAGGTCCGGGCGGCGGGTGAGTGGCTGCTGCCGATGTCCGACCGGGTCGACGCGATCGTCGCCTCGCCGGTGCGGCGGACCCGTGAGTCCGCCGACATCCTCGGCGAGCTGCTCGGCGTCGCGGTCACCGAGGAGCCGGGTTTCGCCGAGATGGAGTTCGGCCACTGGGACGGCCTCACCTTCGCCGAGGTCGGGGAGCGCCACGGCGAGGAGATGAAGGCCTGGCTCGGCGCGCTGGACGTCGCGCCCAGGGGCGGGGAGTCGTTCCGCGTCGTCCGGGAGCGGGTGCTGGCCGGGCTGGAGCGGCTGCGGTCCGAGCACGCCGGCCGCACGGTCGTCGTCGTGAGTCACGTCACCCCGATCAAGACCCTCGTCGCGCACGCCCTGGACGCGCCGCTCGAGGCGGTCTTCCGCATGGAGCTGTCGCCGGCGTCGGTCACGGTGCTGTCGTGGTATGACGACGGCCGCGCCTCGATGCGCCTCTACAACGCGCTGCCGCCCGCGCGCGACGCGTTCGCCGGCGCCACCTGGTAGTGCTGTCGCGGTGCCCACGGCGTCGCTCGCGGCTGCGGTGAGATGTCGGTGCCGGGTGCCACGATCAGCCGGACGGTTCGCGTAGGCTGACGTCCTTCCCTCAGGATCGACGCTCTTCCCCCGCCGGCCTGTCAGCACCCCCGCCCACGGCCTGCTCGCCGCGCCCGCACGACAGTCCACGATCCTTCGCTGAGGAGCGCCCCACCCGATGTCGAACGGCTCCAGCCAGGACTCCTTCGTCCACCTGCACGTCCACACCGAGTACTCCATGCTCGACGGGGCGGCGCGGCTCGGTGCCCTGACCGAGCGGGCCGCCGAGCTCGGGATGCCGGCGGTCGCGATGACCGACCACGGCAACGTCTTCGGTGCCTTCGAGTTCTACAAGAAGGCCAAGAGCGCCGGGGTCAAGCCGATCATCGGCATCGAGGCCTACTTCACCCCCAACATCAGCCGCCACGAGCGCAAGCGCGTCAACTTCTACGGCGGCGGCCCCGACGACGTCTCGAGCCGGGGCGCCTACACCCACATGACGTTGCTCTCGGAGTCGACGCAGGGGATGCACAACCTGTTCCGGCTCTCCACCGGGGCGTGGCGCGACGGCTTCTTCCAGCACCCGCGCATGGACCGCGAGCTGCTGGCCCAGCACGGTGCCGGGCTGATCGGCACGACCGGGTGCCCCTCGGGCGAGGTCCAGGTGCACCTGCGCCACGGCGCCTACGACGCCGCCCGCCAGACCGCGGCCGACTTCCAGGACATCCTCGGCAAGGACAACTACTTCCTCGAGCTGATGGACCACGGGCTCGACATCGAGAAGCGGGTCCGCGACGGCCTGCTCCGCCTCGCCAAGGACCTGCAGATCCCGCTCCTGGCGACCAACGACTCCCACTACGTCAACAAGGAGGACGCGCCGTCGCAGGAGCACCTCCTGTGCATCAACTCCGGGTCGACGATGGACATCCCGGCCGGAGACGGGCCGGGGCAGCGCTTCGCGTTCTCCGGCGACGGCTACTACCTCAAGACGGCCGAGGAGATGCGTCACCTGTGGCGCGACCTCCCCGAGGCGTGCGACAACACCCTGCTCATCGCCGAGCGCTGCGACGTCGCCTTCACCGAGGGCAGCGGCACCTTCATGCCGAAGTTCCCGTGCCCGCCGGGGGAGAACGAGGACTCCTGGCTGGTCAAGGAGGTCGAGACCGGGCTCGCCGTGCGCTACCCCCACGGCGTCCCGGAGGCCTCGCGCAAGCAGGCCGAGTTCGAGATCGACGTGATCACCCGGATGGGCTTCTCCGGCTACTTCCTGGTCGTCGCCGACTTCATCAACTGGGCCAAGAAGAACGGCATCCGGGTCGGTCCCGGCCGCGGCTCCGGTGCCGGCTCGATGGTCGCCTACGCGATGCGGATCACCGACCTCGACCCGCTCGTCCACGGCCTGATCTTCGAGCGGTTCCTCAACCCCGACCGCGTCTCGATGCCCGACTTCGACATCGACTTCGACGAGCGCCGGCGCGGTGAGGTCATCCGCTACGTCACCGACAAGTACGGCGACGAGCGCGTCTCCTACATCGTCACCTACGGCACCATCAAGGCCAAGCAGGCCGTCAAGGACTCCAGCCGGATCCTCGCCTACCCCTTCGCGATGGGCGACCGGATCACCAAGGCCATGCCGGCCGCGGTGATGGGCAAGGACGTCCCGCTGCAGGAGATCTTCAACCCCGAGCACAAGCGCTACGGGGAGGGCGGCGAGTTCCGCGCCCTCTACGACGGCGACAACGACGTCAAGCGGGTCGTCGACACCGCGATGGGCATTGAGGGCCTCAAGCGGCAGTGGGGCGTGCACGCGGCCGGCGTGATCATGTCCAGCGAGCCGCTCCTCGACATCATCCCGATGCTCAAGCGGCCCTCCGATGGCGCCATGATCACGCAGTTCGACTATCCGACCTGCGAGAGCCTCGGGCTCATCAAGATGGACTTCCTGGGGCTGCGCAACCTCACCGTCCTCGACGACGCGGTGAAGAACATCGAGGCCAACCGCGGCGAGACCGTCGTCCTGGAGGACCTCGAGCTCACCGACGAGGCCACCTACGGGCTGCTCCAGCGCGGCGACACCCTGGGTGTCTTCCAGCTCGACGGCGGGCCGATGCGCGCGCTGCTGCGCTCGATGCGCCCCGACACCTTCGAGGACATCTCGGCCGTCGGTGCGCTCTACCGACCGGGCCCGATGGGCGCCGACTCCCACAACAAGTACGCCCGCCGCAAGACCGGTCGCGAGCCGGTCGAGGCGATCCACCCCGAGCTGGCCGATGCCCTCGAGGACGTGCTCGGCGAGACCTACGGCCTGATCGTCTACCAGGAGCAGGTCATGGCCATCGCCCAGAAGCTCGCGGGCTACACGCTGGGCCAGGCCGACATCCTGCGGCGCGCGATGGGCAAGAAGAAGAAGGAGGAGCTGGACAAGCAGTTCGCCGGGTTCTCCGCCGGCATGACCGCCAACGGCTACTCCGGCGCCGCGATCAAGACGCTGTGGGACATCCTGCTGCCGTTCTCCGACTACGCCTTCAACAAGGCGCACTCCGCGGCCTACGGTCTGGTCTCCTACTGGACCGCCTACCTCAAGGCCAACTACCCGGCCGAGTACATGGCGGCGCTGCTGACCTCGACGCGCGACGACAAGGACAAGTCCGCGATCTACCTCAACGAGTGCCGGCGGATGAAGATCCAGGTGCTCCCGCCCGACGTCAACGAGTCGTCGGCCAACTTCACCCCGGTCGGGCGCGACATCCGCTTCGGCCTCACCGCGGTCCGCAACGTCGGCGCCAACGTCGTCGACGGCATCGTGGCCGGCCGCGAGGAGAAGGGGCGCTACGCCGACTTCAACGACTTCATGGGCAAGGTCCCCGCCCTGGTGTGCAACAAGCGGGTCCTCGAGTCGCTGATCAAGGCCGGCGCGTTCGACGAGATGAAGCTCAAGCGCAAGGCCCTGGTCGCGATCCACGAGACCGCCGTCGACCAGTACGTCGACATCAAGCGCAACGAGGCCATCGGCCAGGACTCCCTGTTCGCCGGTCTCGACGACGACGAGGGCGGCGGGGGCTTCGGCATCACCGTCGTCGTCCCGGAGATCGACGAGTGGGACAAGATGACCCTGCTCGGCCACGAGCGCGACATGCTCGGGCTCTACGTCTCCGACCACCCGCTCCTCGGTCTCGAGCACGTCCTGTCCACCGGCACCGACTGCACGATCGGGCAGCTGATGCTCGACGAGGAGCGCTCGGACGGCTCGCCGATCACGATCAGCGGCCTCATCACCTCGGTCCAGCGCAAGATCACCAAGCGCGGCGACGCCTGGGCGATGATCACGGTCGAGGACCTCGACGGTGCGATCGACGTGCTGCTCTTCCCCAGCGCCTACCAGCTCGCGAGCCCGCACCTGGTCGAGGACGCCATCATCACGGTCAAGGGCCGGCTCTCCAAGAGCAAGGACCAGCCCGAGATCCACGGGCAGGAGATCTCGGTGCCCGACCTCTCCGAGGGTCCGAGCGGTCCGGTGACCATCAGCCTGCCGTCCACCCGCTGCACCGCCCCGGTCATCGAGCAGCTGCGCGACGTCCTCGGCACCCACCCCGGGATGACCGAGGTGCGGCTCAAGCTGCTGTCGCGGCAGTCGACGAAGCTGATGCGCCTCGACGACCGGCTGCGGGTCACCCCGACCCCGGCGCTGTTCGCCGACTTGAAGCAGCTCCTCGGACCGGGTTGTCTGACCGGGTGACCACCGACCTGCCCGCGCCCGAGATCCCGGCGCCGCCCTCGCACCCCGGCCCGCGGCCCCCCGTGCCGTGGCGCGGCATCGCGGTCGAGGGGGCGGTGGTCCTCGCGGTCTTCGCGCTGGCCGGAGCGGTCGTCGGCTGGCTCTGGGAGCGATGGGTCACCCCGCCCGACGGCGTCGTGTTCGAGGGGGAGTGGCGGCTCGGCTACCGGATCGAGGGCGAGTTCTTCGTCGGTGACTTCCAGAGCCTGGGCCACGGCTTCGGCGTCATCGGCACCTACGTGGTCGTCGGCCTCGTCGGGGGCCTCGTGGTTGGCACCGCCGCCGCGCTGCTGTGCCGTCGCTCCGAGCTGGCCACCCTCGCCTTCGTGGTCGTCGGGGCGGTGCTGGCCGGAATCATCAGCTACCGGCTCGGCGTGGCGCTCGGCCCGGCCGACCCCGCCGCGGCGGCGTCGTCCGCCGCCGACGGCACCATGCTGGCGGGCAGCCTCGGTTTCGACGGGCTCAGCCCGTTCGTGGCCTGGCCCTTCGCCGCCCTCGTGGGCCTCACCTTCACCTACTTCCTCACCTCGCCGCGCGATTCGGGCGGAACCGGCGCGGGTAGACACCCGTCGTAGACGAGAATGTCGCGCCAGGCGCTCCGTGCGCCGGCTCGACGCCCCACCGTGCCTGAAAGCGGGTCGCCTCATGTCCAGCCAGCTCCCTCCGTCCGGTCCTCCCGCGGGCCCGCCGCCCGGCCCGCCCCTGGGTCCGCCGCCCTCGGGTCCGCCCGAGTTCCTCGACAGCGGTTCCTCCTCCGGCCCGGTCCCGTCGTCGCGTGCCGACGGCCCGGTTCCCTCGGGTGGACGCCGCCGCGCCGCCATCGCGGGCGGCGCGATCGCCGGCATCGCCGCGATCGGCACCGGGGGCTACTTCGCGTGGAGCGCCTACTTCGCCACCGGTCCGCAGCCGGCCGAGGCGCTGCCCGACAGCACGGTCGCCTACGTGAGCGTCGACCTCGACCCCAGCGGCAAGCAGAAGCTGGCCGCGCTCGACGCCCTCGAGAAGTTCCCGGCGTTCGAGGAGAACGTCGACGTCGACCGCGACGACGACCTGCGCCGGACCCTCGTCGAGCTGGTCCAGCGCGAGGAGGGCGTCTGCCCCGACATCGACTACGCCGACGACATCGAGCCGTGGCTCGGTGACCGGTTCGCGATGGCCGCCGTCGACCTCGGCGACGGGAACGGCGACGTCGACGACGTCGCGGCTGTCGGCGTCCTCCAGGTCACCGACGCCGACGCGGCCGAGGAGGGCCTCGAGCAGCTGCTCGGCTGCCTGGGCGAGGGCGGCGACGACCTGGGCGGCTGGTCGGTCCAGGGTGACTGGGTCGTGCTCGCCGAGACCGACGACCTCGCCGAGCAGGTCACCGACGCGGCCGCCGACGCGCCGCTGTCCGACGACGACGACTTCGTCAGGTGGACCGACGCCGCCGGCGACGAGGGCATCCTCACCGCCTACGCCGCCCCCGCGGCGGGTCCGCTCCTCGCCGAGGCGGTCGGGTCGTTCGGCGGCATGGCCGCGATGGCGGTGCCCAGCTGTCCCGCGCCCGCGCCGGGCGCCGCGGCCGACCCCGGCACCGACATCGACCCCGTCGTGCCGCCGTGCGGCGACGTCGAGGTTCCCGAGCCCGACGCAGCGGCGTCCGAGCTGCGCGACCAGCTCGAGGACTTCGAGGGGATGGCCCTCAAGGTGCGCTTCGACGACGGCGGTCTCGAGGTCGAGGCGGCCACCGGCGGTGCCGTCAGCGGTCTCGACGCGCTCCCGGCGTCCGAGCGCGGCGACGACGTCGTCGCGACGCTGCCCGACGACACCGCGATGGCGCTCGGCCTCGGGTTCGAGGAGGGCTGGTTCGACGCCCTCGTCGAGGGCGTCGCCGCGGGCAGCGGCGGCGTGCTCGACGTCGACGAGATGATCGCGACCATCGAGCAGGAGACCGGTCTCGAGCTTCCCGAGGACGCCGAGGCCCTGCTCGGGGAGTCGGCCGCGCTCGCCGTGAGCGGTGACATCGACGTCTCCGAGGTCGGGGGGATGCCGGACCCGACCGGCCTGCCGGTCGGCATCAAGGTCGAGGGCGACACCGACCGGATCGAGTCGATCCTGGAGGAGCTCGACGCCGCCGAGGCCGGGGTGGAGCACCGCAGCGAGGGCGACCACGTCGCTGCCGGCTTCTCCGCCGACTACGTCGACTCCCTGCTCGACGACGGCGACCTCGGTGCCACGGACGCCTACCAGGACGTCGTCCCCGAGTCCGAGGACGCCTCGGCGGTGCTGTTCGTGAACTTCGACGCCGGCTCGTGGCTCGACCGGCTCGCGGCGGGCGACGACGAGGTCGCCGCCAACCTCGAGCCGCTCAGCGCGGCCGGGCTGTCGGCCTGGGTCGACGACGACGACGTCGCGCACAGCATGCTGCGGATCACCGTCGACTGAGCCGTCTGCTCAGCTCCGGCCGATCGGGGCCGTGGTGGCACCCGTGACCGCGACCAGGTCGGCCGGAGCCAGCTCGAGGTCGAGGCCCCGCCGTCCGCCCGAGACCAGGACCGTGTCGTGGTCGAGGGCGCCGGCGTCGACGACCGTGGGGTGCGCGCGCTTCTGCCCGATCGGGGAGATGCCGCCGACGACGTACCCGGTGGCGCGCTCGGCTGCCGCCGGGTCGGCCATCTGGGCCTTGCGGCCCCCGGCCGCGCGGGCCAGCGCCTTGAGGTCGAGCTGGCCGGTCACCGGGACGACGCCGACGACCAGCCGGCCGTCGACGTCGGCGAGCAGGGTCTTGTACACCCGCGCAGGCTCGACGCCGAGCGCCTCGGCGGCCTCCGAACCGTAGGACTCCGCCCGCGGGTCGTGGTGGTACTCGCGCAGGACGAAGTCGATCCCGGCCGCCGTCAGGGCGACGGTGGCCGGGGTGCCGCCCGCCCCGGCCGGCTTCCGCCTCGCCATCAGTTCGGCGACCAGCGGGTCCGGGCCACCTCCGTGGCCGGCAGCGAGGGGATGACGTTCATCGCGCGCAGCTCGGAGCGGAGCAGGTCGGTGACCAGCACCAGCCGCTCGCCGGCGTCGTCGGCCTCGAGCAGCGCCTGCCGGTCGTGCAGGGGCAGCGGCGCGCAGGCGGCCAGCGTCCACGACAGGTACGACGCGTCGCGCGGCAGCATGCCCTCGTAGGGGTCGGCACGGATCTCCGACAGCGCCTGGCGGTAGGCGGTGAACGTCGACCGCGCCCGGTCGAGGACCTCGGGGGCGACGTGCGAGGTGGGCTCGGGGAGCTCCTCGACGTGGCCGACCGGGAACGGGCCGCTGGTGTCGAGCCGGTCGAGCTGGATCCGCTCGAGCCCGACGGCGACGACGTCGAAGGTGCCGTCGCCGTGCGACTCGATCTCGGTGAGCAGCGCCTTGCAGCCGACGCGGAACAGCGACTGCGCTCCGTGGTCGCCGACCTCGTAGCCCTCGCGGACGCCGACGGAGCCGAAGAGCCGCTCCGTCGGGTCCTCGATCCGGAGCAGGTGGTGGACCAGGGCGCGATAGCGGTCCTCGAAGACGTGCAGCGGCACGCTGAGCCCCGGGAACAGCACCGCGTTGAGCGGGAACATGGGCAGCTGCTCGGTCACGTGCCCAACCTAACGGGCCCCGGCCACCCCTGAGGGCCATGCTGCGCCACCGCGTCCGAGCGTGGCGGGCCTCCCACCTAGAATCGAGCCATGATCCGCCGCATCGACCTCCGGGGAGCTCTCGCCTCAGGCGCTCCCGTCGACTACCGCGCCGCCGTGCCGCGCGCGGACTTCGACGTCGAGGCGGCGATCCCCGCCGTCCACGACATCTGCGAGGCCGTCCGTACCCGTGGTCTCGACGCGATCCTCGAGCTCAACGCGCGCTTCGACGGCGGCACCGCCGACGACGACATCCGGGTGCCGGCAGCAACGATCACCGCCGCGCTCGAGACCCTCGACCCGGGGATCCGCGCCGGGCTGGAGGAGTCGATCCGTCGCCTGCGCGCCACCTGCGCCCGCGAGCTCGAGCACGACGTCACCACCGAGCTCGGCCCCGGCGCCACGGTCACCCACCGCAAGATCCCGGTCGACCGGGTCGGCCTCTACGTGCCCGGCGGTCTCGCGCCGCTCGTGTCCAGCGTGCTGATGAACGTCGTCCCGGCCCAGACCGCCGGCGTCGGCTCGATCGCGCTCGCCAGCCCGCCGCAGCGCGACCACGGCGGCCTCCCGCACCCGACCATCCTGGCCGCCTGCGCGCTGCTCGGCATCGACGAGGTGTACGCCGTCGGGGGAGCCCAGGCGATCGCGATGTTCGCCCACGGCACCGCGCCCTGCCGCCGCGTCGACCTGGTCACCGGTCCCGGCAACATCTACGTCGTCACGGCCAAGCGGATCCTGAAGGGCCTGGTCGGCATCGACTCCGAGGCCGGGCCGACCGAGATCGTCGTGCTCGCCGACGACACCGCCGTGCCCGCGCACGTCGCCGCCGACCTGGTCAGCCAGGCCGAGCACGACCCGCTCGCGGCTGCGGTGCTCGTGACCCCGTCCGAGGCCCTGGCCGACGCGGTCCTCGCCGAGCTCGAGGTGCAGGTCCCGGCCACCAAGCACGTCGAGCGGATCCGCACCGCGCTCGCCGGCGCGCAGTCGGGCGTCGTCCTGGTCGACGACCTCGAGCAGGGCCTCGACGTCGTCAACGCCTACGGCGCCGAGCACCTCGAGATCCAGACCACCGACGCCGCCTCCTGGGCCGCGCGCGTGCGCAACGCCGGCGCGATCTTCGTCGGTCCGCACGCGCCGGTGAGCCTCGGCGACTACTGCGCCGGCTCCAACCACGTGCTGCCCACCGGCGGGTGCGCCTGCCACTCCTCGGGTCTCTCCGTGCGCGCGTTCCTGAAGTCCGTGCACGTCGTCGACTACAGCCGCGCGGCGCTCGCCGAGGTCGCCGACCACGTCGTCACCCTCGCCGAGGCCGAGGACCTGCCCGGGCACGGCCAGGCCGTGCGGGTCAGGTTCGCCGACGTCGAGCCCGACGTCGAGCCCGACGGGCTGCCATGACCTTCCCGCCGATCCGGGAGGAGCTGCGCGGCATCGAGCCGTACGGCGCCCCGCAGCTCCCCGTCGACCTGGTGCCGGTCCAGCTCAACGTCAACGAGAACCCCTACGCCCCCTCGGCTGCCGTCGTCGCCGACGTCGCGACCTCGGTGGCGCAGGCGACGACGTCGCTCAACCGCTACCCCGACCGCGAGTTCACCGACCTCCGGGCCGGGCTCGCTGCCTACCTGTCGGGCGACAGCGCCGGGGTGCCCGTCGCGCCCGAGCAGGTCTGGGCGGCGAACGGCTCCAACGAGGTCATGCTCCAGCTCCTGCAGGCCTTCGGAGGCCCCGGCCGCACCGCGGTCAGCTTCGCGCCGACGTACTCGATGTATCCGGAGTACGCGCGCGACACCCACACCCGCTGGCTGACCGGACGTCGCGAGAGCGACTTCAGCCTCGACCTCGACGCCGCCCGCGAGCTCGTCGAGGCCGAGCGGCCCTCGGTCGTCCTGCTGCCCTCGCCCAACAACCCGACCGGCACCGCGCTGCCGCCCGAGGCCGTCACCATGCTGTGCGAGGCGGTCGGCGACGGGGGAGTGGTCGTGGTCGACGAGGCCTACGGCGAGTTCCGGCGGGCCGGCACGCCGAGCGCCCTCGAGCTGCTGCCCGTGCACCGCAACCTCGTCGTGTCGCGCACGATGAGCAAGGCGTTCGCGCTCGCCGGCGCCCGCCTGGGCTACCTGGCCGCCGCCGCGGAGATCTGCGACGCCGTCCGCGTCGTCCGGCTCCCGTACCACCTCTCGGCGGTCACCCAGGCCGTCGCGCTGGCCGCGCTGCGCCACGCCCCCGAGCTGCTGGGCCGGGTCGACGACCTGCGCGCCGAGCGCGACGCCACCGTCAGCTGGCTGCGTGGGCAGGGGCTCGACGTCGCCGACTCCGACGCGAACTTCGTGCTCTTCGGGACCTTCGCCGACCGGCACGCGGTGTGGCAGGCCCTGCTCGACCAGGGGGTGCTGATCCGCGAGACTGGCCCCGACGGCTGGCTCCGGGTCTCGGTCGGCACCGCCGAGGAGATGACGTCGTTCAAGCACGCCCTCACCAGGGCCCTGAAGGAGATCGCATGACCCGCACCGCACGCATCGAGCGCCAGACCAGCGAGTCGAAGGTGCTCGTCGAGGTCGACCTCGACGGCTCGGGCCGACACGACATCTCCACCGGCGTCGGGTTCTACGACCACATGCTCACCGCGTTCGCCCGGCACAGCCTGGTCGACCTCGTCGCGCGCACCGAGGGCGACGTCCACATCGACGGCCACCACACCGTCGAGGACACCGCCATCGCCCTCGGCCAGGCGCTGCGCCAGGCCCTCGGCGACAAGTCCGGCATCCGCCGCTTCGGCGACGCCACCGTGCCGCTCGACGAGGCGCTCGTCCAGGCCGTCGTCGACGTGTCCGGGCGCCCGTACTGCGTGCACACCGGCGAGCCCGAGGGCCAGCAGTACGTCGCGCTCGGCGGCGGCGTCCCCGGCAGCGTCGCCTACCTCGGCTCGCTGACGCGGCACGTCTTCGAGACCATCGCGTTCCACGGTCACCTCGCCCTGCACGTGCGGGTGCTGGCCGGCCGCGAGCCGCACCACATCGTGGAGACCCAGTTCAAGGCGTTCGCGCGGGCCTTCCGCGACGCCGTCGCCATCGACCCGCGCGAGACGGGCATCCCCAGCACCAAGGGTGCGCTGTGACCACACCCTCCGTCGTCGTCCTCGACTACGGCTCGGGCAACCTGCGCTCCGCCGTGCGCGCGGTGGAGCGCGCCGGGGCCGACGTCACGCTGACCGGCGACTTCGAGGCCGCGCTGGAGGCCGACGGGCTGCTCGTCCCCGGCGTCGGGGCGTACGCCGCGTGCATGGCCGGGCTTCGCGCGGTCAAGGGAGACCGGATCATCGGACGCCGCCTCGCCGGCGGCCGCCCGGTGCTCGGCATCTGCGTCGGCATGCAGGTCCTCTTCGAGCGCGGCGTCGAGCACGGGGTCGAGACCGCTGGGTGCGACGAGTGGCCGGGCACGATCTCGCGGCTCGAGGCCGACGTCGTCCCGCACATGGGCTGGAACACCGTCGACGTCCCGGATGGGACCAGCCTGTTCGCCGGCATCGAGGACGAGCGGTTCTACTTCGTCCACTCCTACGCCGCACGCACCTGGGACCTCGTCACCACCGGGCACACCCGGGCACCGCTCGTCACCTGGGCCGAGACCGGGCCGTCGGAGCAGCGCGGCGACCGGTTCGTGGCGGCCGTGGAGAACGGGCCCCTGAGCGCGACCCAGTTCCACCCCGAGAAGTCGGGGGACGCCGGGGCGGCACTGCTGCGCAACTGGGTGCTGAGCCTATGAGCAAGGAGCGGGCCCGGCGCCGCGAGGCCCGGGAGCGCGAGCTCGCCGCCGCGGCCGTCGTCCGCGCCGCCGAGGCCGAGAAGCGCCGCCGTCGCGAGGCCCGGCGGGCCACGCTCACCCGTCTCGTCCCCACCTCCGCGCCCGGCCAGAGCGGCACGCTGGCCGCCCGCAGGCGCCAGGCCACCGGGCTCGTCGTCGCCGGCGTCGTCTGCCTCAACGTGCTGGTCTTCCTCGGCACCAGCTCCTGGGAGCCACGGGCGCTGTTCCTGCTGCTCTGCGTCCTCGTCGGCCCCATCGCCGCCGCCCTGATCACCCGGAAGTGAGAACCACCCCATGAGCGACTACCTCCAGCTGCTGCCCGCCGTCGACATCACCGAGGGCCAGGCCGTCCAGCTCGCCCAGGGCGTCGCCGGCTCCGAGCGCGCGTACGGCGACCCGGTGGCCGCCGCGATGCGCTGGCAGGACGCCGGCTCCGAGTGGCTGCACCTCGTCGACCTCGACGCCGCCTTCGGCCGGGGGAGCAACCGTGAGCTGCAGGCCGAGATCGTCGGCACCCTCGACATCGACGTCGAGATGAGCGGCGGCATCCGCGACGACGAGTCGCTCGCCGCTGCGCTCGCCACCGGCTGCCGCCGGGTCAACATCGGCACCGCGGCGCTGGAGCAGCCTGAGTGGTGCGCCCGGATCATCGCCGAGCACGGCGACCGGATCGCGATCGGCCTCGACGTCCGCGGCCGCACCCTCGCCGCGCGCGGCTGGACCCGTGAGGGCGGCGACCTCTACGAGGTGCTGGCCCGCCTCGACGCCGAGGGCTGTGCGCGCTACGTCGTCACCGACGTCAACAAGGACGGCATGCTCGCCGGGCCGAACCTCCAGCTGCTGCAGGACGTGTGCGCGGCCACCGACCGGCCGGTCATCGCCTCCGGCGGCGTCACGACGCTCGACGACATCCGGGCCCTGATGGGACTGGTCGAGGTCGGCGTCGAGGGCGCGATCGCCGGCACCGCGCTCTACGAGGGTCGCTTCACCCTCGAGGACGCCCTGGCCCTCACGCTGCCGCGACGGTCCGGCAGGACGCCGTCGTGAGCCTGGCCGTCCGCGTCATCCCGTGCCTCGACGTCGACGCGGGCCGGGTCGTCAAGGGCATCAACTTCGTCGACCTGCGCGACGCCGGCGACCCCGTCGAGCTCGCCCGCGCCTACGACGCCGAGGGCGCCGACGAGCTGACCTTCCTCGACATCTCCGCCTCCCACGAGGGCCGGGCGACCACGATGGACATCGTCTCCCGCACCGCCGAGGAGGTCTTCATCCCGCTGACCGTCGGTGGCGGCGTCTCCTCGGTCGACGACGTCGACCGGCTGCTGCGCGCGGGCGCCGACAAGATCGCCGTCAACACCGCAGCCATCCGACGCCCCGAGCTGGTCGCCGAGATCGCCGACCGCTTCGGCAACCAGGTGCTGGTGCTCTCGGTCGACGCCCGGCGCGTCGCCGGTCGTGAGGGCGGCACGGACTCCGGCTTCGAGGTCACCACGCACGGCGGGCGCACCTCCGCCGGCCTGGACGCCGTCGAGTGGGCCGCCCGGGCCGCCGAGCTCGGCGCCGGTGAGATCCTCCTCAACGCCATGGACTCCGACGGCACCCAGGACGGCTTCGACCTCGAGCTGATCCGCCTGGTCCGCGCCGCCGTCTCGATCCCGGTCATCGCCTCGGGCGGTGCCGGCTCCGTCGACCACTTCGCCCCCGCCGTCGACGCCGGCGCGGACGCCGTCCTGGCCGCCACGGTCTTCCACTTCGGCACGCTGCGCATCGGTGACGTCAAGGGAGCGCTGGGTTCGGCCGGCCACCCGGTGCGCTGATCCCGTTTCGCCGGCGGGGCGTCGGGTAGGGATCGGACGTCCCGCTCTACCCCAAGGAGTCCCCGTGACCGGAGACGTCACCACGCCGTCGGACCTCGCCCCGCTGAAGCAGCCGCTCGTCGAGGCGGTCATCAACGCCTACTTCCGCAAGGCGACGATCTTCGCCGAGGGCGACGCCGCCGGCGACGGCTCCGTCATCCCCCTGGTCGAGTCCACCGGGGGGAGCTGCGACGAGGGTCGCTTCGACTTCTACTTCTCGCTGCTCAACTCCGACCACCCGATGGCGTCGACCGGGCACCGGATCTACGTCTCCTACCCCGGCGGGCAGTGGCGGGAGGACGTGCCCCTCTGGTTCGACAACGACACCAGCGGCCCCTTCGACGCCGCGGCGGCGTACGGCGAGATCGAGGACCTGGTCTCGAGGTGGATCGACCCGTTCGTCAACGGCCACAGCCCCCACGAGTTCACCAACCAGATCGCCAGCATCGCGGCGATCATCGACCAGCTCTACATCCAGGACGAGGTGAGGATCGGGGGCAACCCGGTCGCGCCGGGCGACGACGAGGGCACGACGTCGGTGCCGGTCTCCGACATCCAGACCTGCGTCGCCGACATCCAGACCGAGATCGGCGACCTGAGCGGCCTGGCCATCGACGCGCTCGAGAGGAGCTACACCAACGACGTGGGCCTGACGATCTCGGGACAGCGAGCCATGGCGATCGTGGCCGGCCTCGCCCTCACCGGCGAGGCCGCGGCGTGGAACAAGGTCTACAGCGACCTCCGCACGTTCTTCACCAACGCCACCGCCGACTTCAACTCCTACGCCCAGAGTCGGGGAGCCTCCGGACAGGGCGAGGTGCAGACGCTGTCCGTCATCTCCGGTGTGGCGGCGGTCGCCTCCGGCGCCACCGCCGCGTTCCCGCCGGCATCCGGCACGTTCGGCGTGATCTCCGGCGTCGCGAGCATCGGTGCCGCGCTCTGGCCCCAGGAGGAGGCCATCGAGCCGACCGAGATCGTCCTGGGTGGCGGCTCCTACGACGAGTACTGGTCGTCGTTCACGACGTCGGTGCGCGCCGTCGACGCCGAGCTCACCAACGCCGAGCGCTGCCTCGCCACGATGTGCAACCGGATGCTCGAGGACGCCGCCAGCTTCCCCGACGCCTTCTCGATCACCAACAGGAAGCCGGACGACTCCGGTCAGGGCAACGACTACCTCGACCTCCAGCGCTTCCTCGACGCCAACCGGAGCAGCCCGGACTCGGAGCTCTACGCAGGCACCGAGATCAACATCGTGCACGCCAAGCTGAGGAACGTCGCCGGCATGATCGAGACCATCGGCGACCACCAGCGCGACGTCGCCGGCAAGCTCGGGGGGGCGGACTCGGCCGGCAACCCGAGCGCGCTCGTCGAGTCCGAGTGGTCGCGCGAGTCGCTCGACGGCGTCGTGCTCGGGTCCGGCCCGCACGGCCACTTCGCGAGCTACGAGGCGCTCGTCGACAGCCTGGTCGGCCTCCTGGTCCAGGAGGCCGACACGGCCCACCGGGTGGCCGAGCACGCCTTCGACATCTCCACGGACTTCTCGCTCACCGACGCGGACCGCGAGGCGGAGCTCGACGCGATCGCCGCTCAGTTCGACACCGTCTGATGGTCGGCGTGTCCGTGCTCCGCCGGGCGCCAGCCGCAGCGGTGGCCACGGCGGCCTGCGTGGTGCTGGCCGCCTGCGGCGAGGAGTTCGTGACCGGGACGAACGAGGAGCCGGCCGGCCCGGCGCTCACCGCACCCGGGACGGCGCTGGAGCTCGGTGAGGCGGCCACCGTCCCGATCGGCCGCAACGGCGTCGCCCGACTGGTCGTGACCAGGATCGAGGAGGGCCGGCCGGCCGACCTCGAGGCGTTCGGTCAGGACGCCAGGGCCGCCGTGTCCTACGTCTGGATGACGGTGACCCGGGTGTCGGGCGACGTGGGCGGCTTCGCCTCCTACGACCACGTCCACGGCTGGGCGGGCGACGACCTCGTCCCGCACGTGCTGACCGACCCGCGGCCCTACGATCCGTGCCCCACCCGCTACTTCCCGGACGACGGTCCCGTGGGTGTGCTCGAGACGTGCACCGTCTTCACCAGCGCCACCCCGATCGACCGGGTCGGCTTCCACGACGCCGGCGACTACCGGCGCAACGCAGCGGAGGTCGTGTGGCGCTGAGGTGGGCCCCGTCAAGGTGACGACGGTGCCGGCGGCCGGACCGGCCGAGGCCGTCTAGGGTCCGACCCATGAGCTACGAGGTGTACGACGGCGACGCGCCCGCGACGGGCGAGGTGCTCTGGCAGGTCCTGGTCGAGTACTCGAACCGCGGGGACGCGAAGCCGTCGACCGTGGTCGAGGTGTTCAGGGAGCGGTATCGCGACGTCGAGTCGGCCGACGAGGCGGCCCTCGAGATCGCCCGGACCTACGACCCGCCCGACCCGTGGTCGCCGCAGGGCCGCACGGTCTTCCGCGAGGCAGCCGGCTACCTGACCGTCGTCCGGGGCGCCACCAAGTCGTTCCACTTCAGCACCCGCGTCGTGCAGGAGGTCTGACCGGCTTGACCTCACGTGCGGTCGAGGTTGCATCCTGATCCTCGACACGAGCGAGGAATAGCCGGCGGCCGGACGAGGTTGCCGCAGGCTGTGCGCCCCCGCACCCCGACCGCAGGAGAATCGTGACCGACACCGCCGCACCGCCGTCCCAGCTCGGGCGCGGCTCGACGAGCGCGGGCTTTGCGGTCCTGTGGGTCGCGATCAAGCGCGAGCCGTGGATCTTCACCCTCTCCACGATCGGCAGCCTGCTCTTCGGCGCGCTCACCGTCGCCGACGCCTGGGTGCTCGGGTGGGCCACCGACCACGTCGTGCTGCCGGCGTTCCGCGACGGCGAGATCGGCGCGGACATGCTGTGGGCGGTGCTCGCCCTCTTCGTGGGCGTCGCCATCCTGCGCGCGGTCGGCATCGTCGCGCGCCGCCTCGGGGCCGGGATCATGCAGTTCCGGATGCAGGCCCGCTACCGCCGCGACGTGACCCGCCGCTACCTGGCCCTGCCGATGCAGTGGCACCAGAAGCACCCGACCGGCGAGCTGCTCAGCAACGCCAACGCCGACGTCGAGGCCGCGTGGGGACCGATCGCGCCGCTGCCGATGGCGGTCGGCACGGTCGCGATGATGGTGATCGCCGTCGGCCAGATGTTCTTCGCCGACGTCGCGATGGCCACCGTGGGACTGCTGGTCTTCCCGGCCGTCATCGTCACCAACATCGTCTACCAGAGCCGCGCCCAGGGCTGGGCGACCCGTGCCCAGCAGCTGCGCGCCGAGGTCAGCGAGATCGCGCACGAGTCGTTCGACGGCGCGATGGTCGTCAAGACCCTGGGCCGCGAGGTCGAGGAGACCGAGCGGTTCGCCCGCAGGGCCCAGGAGCTGCGCGACGTCAACATCCGCGTCGGCCGGATCCGCGCGGCGTTCGACCCCGTGCTCGCGGCGCTGCCCAACGTCGGCGTCCTCGTCGTGCTCGCCGTCGGCGTCCAGCGCGTCACCAGCGGCGCCACCGACCCCGGCGACGTGGTCACCGTCGCCTACCTGCTCACGATCGTCTCCTTCCCCATCCGCTCCATCGGTTGGCTGCTCGGCGAGTTCCCTCGCAGCGTGGTCGGCTACCGACGCGTCGACGCCGTCCTGCGCGCGACCGGCGAGATGCCGTACGGCGACGCCGTCGTCCCCGCACCGCCCGGCGGCGGGGGAGCACGGCTCGAGGTCGCTGCCCTCGACTACGCCTACACGCCCACCCAGCCGCTGCTGCAGGACCTGTCCTTCACCGTCGACCCTGGCCGCACGGTCGCCCTGGTCGGCGCTACCGCCTCGGGCAAGAGCACGCTCACCACGCTGCTGACCCGCCTCGTCGACCCCGACGGCGGCGCCGTGCTCGTCGACGGGGTCGACGTCCGCGACCTCGCCCGCGGCGCGCTCGCCGATGCCGTCTCGATCGTCCCGCAGACCCCGTTCCTCTTCGACGACACCGTCCGCGGCAACGTCGCCCTCGGCGCCGACGTCAGCGACGACGAGGTGTGGGCGGCCCTGCGGGTCGCCCAGGCCGACGGGTTCGTCGCCGCCCTGCCCGACGGGCTCTCCGCCCGCCTCGGCGAGCGCGGGACGTCGCTCTCGGGCGGCCAGCGCCAGCGGCTCTCGCTGGCCCGCGCCCTCGTCCGGCGTCCGCGGCTGCTGATCCTCGACGACGCCACCTCCGCCGTCGACCCCGAGGTCGAGGCCCGGATCCTCGCGGGCCTCAAGGGCAGCGCCGAGGACGGGCAGAACGACACGACGCTGGTCGTCGTGGCCTACCGCAAGGCCACCATCGGCCTGGCCGACGAGGTCCTGCACCTCGAGGACGGCCGGATCGCCGACCGGGGCACCCACCGCGAGCTGCTCGACCGCTCGCCGGCGTACGCGCGCCTGGTGAACGCCTACGAGCAGGAGCGCGAGACCGAGGAGGCCGCCCGATGAGCACCACCGACACCGACACCACCGGCGAGGCCGCCGACGGGACCACGGGCGGCACCACGGGCGGCGCCACGGACGGCACCGCGGACGGCACGGCCCGCGGGGCGTCGGCGTCCGGCACCTCGATGACCACCGGCGAGGAGCTCGGCGCGATCGAGACGATCCGGCGCGGCATCCGGCACTCGCCCGAGCTCACCCACGGCATCCGCGGCACCCTGGCGCTCGCCGTCCTCGCCTCGGTCGGCCAGGTCGTCGTCCCGATCGCCGTGCAGCAGACCCTCGACCGCGGGCTCAACGGCCCCGGCGGTCCCGACCTCTCCTACACGGTCCTGATGGGGGTGCTCGCCGGCCTGGCGGTCGTGATCACCAGCGTCGCGTCCTACCTCATGACGACGCGGCTCTTCACCGTCGCCGAGCACGGCCTGGCCACCCTGCGGGTCAAGGCGTTCCGGCACGTGCACGACCTGCCGCTGCTCACCCAGAACACCGAGCGCCGCGGTGCGCTCGTCTCGCGCGTCACCAGCGACGTCGACCAGGTCAGCCAGTTCCTCGTCTTCGGCGGGCTGCTCTTCATCATCAGCATCGGCCAGGTGCTGATCGCGACCATCGTGATGCTCTTCTACTCCTGGCAGCTCGCGGTCGTGGTCTGGGTCTGCTTCGCGCCGCTGTTCCTGTCGCTGCGCTACTTCCAGCGCAAGCTGTCCGACGCCTACAGCCTGGTCCGCCGCCAGGTCGGCTCGATGCTCTCGGCGATCTCCGAGCCCGTCGTCGGCGCGGCCGTCGTGAAGTCGTACGCCGTCGAGGCCCGCACCCAGGCCCGCATCGACGAGGCCGTCGCCATCCACCAGCGCGCCAGCACCCGCGCACAGGGCTTCACCGCGGTGTCGTTCTCGCTCGGCGGCCTGTCCGCCGGCCTCGCGAACGCCGGCGTGCTCGTCGTCGGCATCTGGCTCGGACAGGGCCGCTTCTGGAGCGCCGGAGACATCACCGCCGGCGAGGTCCTCGCCTTCGCGTTCCTCGTCACCCTGTTCGTCGGACCCGTGCAGATGGGCACCCAGATCCTCACCGACGCCCAGAACGCGATCGCCGGCTGGCGCCGCGTCATCGGCATCCTCGACACCCCGGCCGACCTGGTCGACCCCGGCGACGACGGTCACGTCCTGCCGCGCGGCCCGATCGACGTCCGCTTCGCCGACGTCGGGTTCGCCTACCCGGGCGGCCCGCCCGTGCTGCGCGACGTGACCCTCGACATCGACGCCGGCCGCCGCGTCGCGATCGTCGGCGAGACCGGCTCCGGCAAGTCCACCTTCGCCAAGCTGCTCACCCGGCTGATGGACCCCAGCAGCGGCGCGGTCCTCCTCGACGGCATCGACGTCCGCGACGTCCGGCAGACCTCGCTGCGCTCGAGCGTCGTGCTGGTGCCCCAGGAGGGCTTCCTCTTCGACGACACCATCACCGCCAACGTCCGCTACGGCAAGCTCGACGCCACCGAGGACGACGTCCGCGCCAGTGCCGAGGAGCTCGGCCTCGGCGACTGGCTGGCCGGCCTGCCCGCTGGCCTCGACACCCGGGTCGGCCAGCGCGGCGAGTCGCTGTCGGCGGGGGAGCGGCAGCTCGTCGCGCTCCTGCGCGCCCACCTGGCCGACCCCGACCTGCTCGTCCTCGACGAGGCCACCAGCGCGGTCGACCCCCAGCTCGAGATGCGTATCGGCCGCGCCCTCGAGCGCCTCATGTCCGGCCGCACCAGCGTCACCATCGCCCACCGCCTCTCGACCGCCGAGAACGCCGACGAGGTCGTCGTCGTCGACCGCGGCCGCGTCGTCCAGCGCGGCCCGCACGCCGTCCTCGTCGCCGAGCCCGACAGCGTGTACGCCGGCCTGCACCGCAGCTGGGTCTCCCAGCAGTCGTAGCCGTCGCCTCCCCGCGGTCGCCGCCGAGGGCGGCGAACTAGGCTGCCACGGGTGAGCTCCAGGATGATGATCGCGTCGCCCGAGGGGCATGCCGGCAAGTCGATCGTGGCGCTGGGCCTGGTGGACGCGTTGAGCCGGCGGGTGGGCAGGGTCGGGGTGTTCCGGCCGGTGTCGCGGTCGAGCGTGGCGCGCGACAGCGTGCTCGAGCTGCTGCTGAGGCACGACGCGGTCGACCTCGGGTACGACGAGGCGGTCGGGACGACGTACGAGGCCGTCCACGAGGACGCCGACGCGGCGCTCGCGACGATCGTGACGCGGTTCCACGCGCTGGAGGACCGCTTCGACGCCATCGTGGTCGTCGGCACCGACTACACCGACGTCGGCAGCCCGGCCGAGCTGAGCTTCAACGCGCGGGTGGCGGCCAACCTCGGCGCGCCCGTCGTGCTGGTGCTCGGGGGACGCGACCCCGAGACCGGAGCCGTGCGGACGGCGGGTGACCTGCACCAGCTCGCGGACGTGACGCTGCCCGAGCTGCGCACCGCCCACGCGCACCTGGCCGCGATCGTCGTCAACCGCAGCGACGTGCCCGCGACCGAGATCACCGAGATCACCGGCCTCGCCGACGTGCCGGTGTGGGCGATCCCGGAGGACCCGATCCTGTCGGCGCCGACCGTCCACCAGCTCTTCGAGGCCACCGACGCCGAGCTCGTCGGTGGCGACGCCGCGCTGCTCGAGCGCGAGTCGCTCGGCACGGTGGTGGCCGGCATGTCGATGGACCACGTGCTCGACCGGCTCATCGACGGCGGCATCGTGGTCGTCCCCGGTGACCGGTCGGACGTCGTCGTGGCGACCCTGCTGGCCCAGCGGTCCGAGGGGTTCCCGACGGTCGCGGGGATCATCCTCAACGGCGGCTTCGACCTGGCCCCGCCGGTGCAGCGGCTCATCGACGGCCTCGACGTCGCGATGCCGATCGGGCGCTCGCCGCACGGCACCTACGAGACCGCGCGGCGGGTCGCAGCCACCCGCGGCATGCTCTCGACCGGCACGCAGCGCAAGCGCGACACCGCCCTGGCGGTCTTCGAGAAGCACGTCGAGGTCGACCGGTTGCTCGACGTCCTCCAGCTGCAGCACTCGAGCGTCGTGACGCCGCTGATGTTCGAGCAGGGGCTCATCGAGCGGGCCCGCGCCGACGTCCGCCACATCGTGCTGCCCGAGGGCGACGACGACCGGGTCCTGCGCGCCGCCTCGACGATCCTGCAGCGGGGTGTCGCCCGGCTGACCATCCTCGGCGACGAGACGGCGGTGCGCGGTCGCGCCGCCCAGCTCGGTCTCGACCTGAGCGGGGCCGCCGTGGTCGCGACCACCGACGAGACGCTGCGGCACCGCTACGCCGAGGCCTACCGGGTCGCCCGCGCGCACAGGGGGACGACGTTCGAGGAGGCCTGGGAACGGGTCGCCGACGTGTCGTACTTCGCGACGTTGATGGTCCACCTCGGCGACGCCGACGGCATGGTCTCCGGCGCCGCGCACACCACCGCCCACACCATCCGGCCGTCGTTCGAGGTGGTGAAGACCAAGCCCGGCGTCTCGGTCGTCTCCTCGGTGTTCCTCATGGCGCTGGCCGACCGGGTGCTCGTCTACGGCGACTGCGCCGTGGTCCCGGAGCCGACGGCGACCGAGCTCGCCGACATCGCGATCTCCTCGGCGCGCACCGCGCTCGACTTCGACATCGAGCCGCGGGTCGCGATGCTGTCGTACTCGACGGGGGAGTCCGGTGCCGGCGCCGACGTCGACAAGGTGCGTGAGGCGACGCGCCTGGTCCGCGAGCGGGCGCCCGAGCTGGCGGTCGAGGGGCCGATCCAGTACGACGCCGCGGCCGACCCGACCGTCGCCGCGGCGAAGATGCCCGACAGCGAGGTCGCCGGCCGCGCGACGGTCTTCGTCTTCCCGGACCTCAACACCGGCAACAACACCTACAAGGCGGTGCAGCGCTCGGCCGGCGCGCTCGCGATCGGACCGGTGCTGCAGGGGCTGAACAAGCCCGTCAACGACCTCTCGCGCGGCGCACTGGTGGCCGACATCGTCAACACCGTCGCCATCACCGCCATCCAGGCCCAGGGTCCGAGGACGCCGGCGTGAGCTGCGTCTTCGTCGTCAACGCCGGCTCCTCGAGCCTGAAGTACCAGCTCGTCGACGTCACGGCGGGTGTCGCCCTGGCCAGCGGGCTCGTCGAGCGGATCGGCGAGGCGCGCAGCCCCGCCCGGCACGTCGCCGGCGACGTCCGGTCGGAGCAGGAGGTGCGGGCCGCCGACCACGAGGCGGCGTTCGCCCACGTGCTCGCCGCCTTCGCCGAGCACGGTCCGGCCCTCGACGACGGGCGGGTCGTCGCGGTCGGTCACCGCGTCGTCCAGGGCGGCGACCGGTTCGACGCCGCCGTCGTGATCGACGAGGACGTCGTCGCCGCCATCACCGACGTCGCCCCGCTGGCCCCGCTGCACAACCCCGCCAACCTCCTCGGCATCACCGCGGCGCGGGCGGCGTTCCCGGCGCTGCCGCACGTCGCCGTCTTCGACACCGCCTTCCACCGCACCCTGCCGCGCGCGGCGTGGCGCTACGCGATCGACCGGGCGGTCGCGGACGCGCACCACGTGCGCAAGTACGGCTTCCACGGCACCAGCCACCAGTTCGTCGCCCGACGCACCGCCGAGCTCGTCGGCCGGCCGCTCGAGCAGACCCGCACGATCGTGCTGCACCTCGGCAACGGCGCCAGCGCGTGCGCGGTCGACGGCGGCCGGTCGGTCGAGACCTCGATGGGCATGACGCCGCTCGCGGGCCTGGTGATGGGCACCCGCTCGGGCGACGTCGACCCCGGCGTGCTCGTGCACCTGCACCGGGTCGCCGGGATGAGCGTCGACGACCTCGACCGGCTGCTCAACCAGCGCTCCGGCCTGGTGGGGCTGACCGGCACCGGCGACCTGCGCGACGTCGTCCGCGCGGCCGGGGCCGGCGACGACCACGCCGTCGAGGCGCTCGAGGTGCTGGCGCACCGGCTGCGCTCCACCATCGGTGCCTACCTGGCGGTGCTGGGCGGCGCCGACGCGATCGCGTTCACCGCGGGGGTCGGCGAGAACTCCGCACCCGTCCGCGCCGCCGCGCTCGCCGGGCTGGAGGGTCTCGGCATCGAGCTGGACGCCGCCCGCAACGAGTCCGGCCCCGCGGAGCGGCGGATCTCGACCGACGCCTCGCGCGTCGCGGTGTGGGTGGTGCCGACCGCCGAGGAGCTCGAGATCGCCCGGCAGTCGGCGGCCGTCGTCGAGGACGCCCGGCCGCCCGCGATACTGGACCCGTGACCTCGCTGGACCCCGCCATCGCCGCCCGCCTCAAGCGCACCCCCGACGACTCCGGACGCGGGCTGGTCGCGGCGATCGCCCAGCAGCACGACACCGGCGAGGTGCTGATGCTCGGCTGGATGGACGACGAGGCGCTGCACCGCACGCTGACGACCGGGCGGGCGACGTACTGGAGCCGCTCGCGGCAGGAGTACTGGGTCAAGGGCGACACCTCCGGGCACGTGCAGCACGTTAAGGAGGTGCGCCTCGACTGCGACGGCGACACCGTGCTGGTCAGCGTCGACCAGGTCGGCGCCGCCTGCCACACCGGCGACCGCACCTGCTTCGACGCCGGGCTCCTGCGTGGCTGAGCGCTCCCGCTTCGGCGTGGTCGTCCTCGGCGGCCTGGTCGCCGGCGGCGCGGCCGCGGTCGTGGGGGCCCGCGACTGGGTGTCGCTCGACGACGGCGGCTCCGGCGACCTGGTCTTCGCGAGCACCGGCGGCGTCGACCTCACCGCCCCGCCCGTGACGGCGACCGCGCTGGTGCTGCTGGCGTCGTGGGGCGTCGTGCTGGTCACCCGCGGCGGGTTCCGCCGGGCCGTGGCGTGGCTCGGACTGGTCGCCGCGGTCGCCGTCCTCGGGTTCGCGGTGGCGTCGTGGCTCGTGCGTCCCGACGAGGTCGCGGACGACCTGCCGACCCTCGACCTCGACGTCGGCCGCACGGTGTGGGCCTACCTCGGCGTCGGCGCCGGCGTCCTCGCCGTGACGACGTCGGTGCTCGCCGTCCGCGGGGTGGGGCGGTGGCCGGAGATGGGTCGGCGCTACGACTCGCCCGTCGAGGCGACCGCCGCGCCGCCGTCCGACGACGCCGAGCAGGCGAGCCTCGACCTCTGGAGGGCGATGGACGAGGGCCGCGACCCGACCGACTCCCCGGACGACGGGACGGGCCACTAGGATCGCCGTACCGCCCGCACGCACGACCGAGGAGCCCTGCATGTCTGACAACCACGGCAACACCCCCGCTGCGTGGACGGCGGTCGTGGTCGCCCTGGTCGGGTTCGTGGTCGGCGGCGCGGGCCTGATGCTCTCCCCGATCAACTTCGCGGTCTTCTGGGTCGGGGTGGGCCTCAACGTGGTCGCCGGACTGCTCTTCGTGGTGATGGCCAGGCTCGGCTACCACGAGTCGAGCCACTGACCGCCGACCCGGTGCTCGCGACCCGCACCCGCCAGGTCCTCTGGCCGGCTGCGACGATCGGCGGCCTGGCGGCCGCCACGGTCGCCCTGGCCCTGCGCGACCCGCACTCCCAGGGCTCCTGGGGCGCCTGCCCGAGCGCGGCGCTGGGTTTCGCGTGCCCCGGCTGCGGCGGCCTTCGCGCCGTCAACGACCTGACCCACGGCCGGTTCCTCGACGCCGCCTCGAGCAACGTCCTGCTCGTCGCGATGATCCCGGTCGCGGTCTTCCTGCTCGGTCGCTGGGCGCTCGACGCCTGGCGCGGCACCGACCGCCCGGCGTCGGCCCTCACGACGCCGCTCGTCGTGCTCCTGCTGATCGCGCTCGCGGTGTTCACCGTGGCGCGCAACCTGCCCTTCGGGACATGGCTGGCGCCCTGACCCACGAGGGACCAGGGCGCCGTCCAGCGAGTCGGTCAGCTGCCGGCGAGGCCGGCACCCGCCGCGAGCAGGATGATGTTGAGCACGATGCCGACGACCGACAGCGCGGTGCCGACGATGCCGCAGATGTAGCCGGCCTTGATGTTGCCGCGGTTGCCGTAGGACTGCGGCGCCCGGTCGATCTCCTCGAGCGCCTTCTTGCCCATGACGATCGCCGGGATGCCGGTGAACAGACCACAGCACACCAGGCTCAGGATGCCCAGGATCAGGACGGTGGTGCCCTTCGGGTGGTCCTGCGGCGCACCGCCGTAGCCACCGGGGGAGCCGTAGGGGTTGGACGGGGGCGGAGCTCCGTAGCTCATGTGATCTCTCTTTCCATCTGCTGGAGATGACGTGGGGTCGCGCCAGACCTTAGGGGGTCGCGTGCCAGACTGCTTCGGAAGGCCACTGCGCAAACCTCGATCCGAACATCGGTCCAGTCCACCACCGGAGATCAGCAAATGTCCGTGCTCGACGACATCGTCGCCGGCGTCCGGCTCGACCTCGCCGTCCGTGAGGCGCGGACGCCGCTCGCTGACGTCCGGGCCGCCCTGGCCGACGCCCCGCCCCCGCGTGACCCGATGCCGCACCTCCGCAGCGCCGGCTCCAGCGTGATCGCCGAGGTCAAGCGCCGCAGCCCCAGCAAGGGCGACCTCGCCGACATCCCCGACCCGGCCTCGCTCGCCGGCGAGTACGCCGCCGGGGGAGCCGCCGCGATCAGCGTGCTCACCGAGGAGCGGCGCTTCGGGGGCAGCCTCGCCGACCTGGTCGCCGTCCGCGCCGCCGTCGACGTCCCGCTGCTGCGCAAGGACTTCATCGTGGAGGGCTACCAGCTCGTCGAGGCCCGCGCCGCGGGCGCCGACCTGGCCCTGCTCATCGTCGCCGCGCTCGACGACGACACGCTGCACCGGCTGCACGACGAGGCCCGCGAGCTCGGGCTGACCGTGCTGGTCGAGGTGCACGACGAGCCCGAGACCGAGCGCGCCGTGGCCCTCGGCGCCGAGCTGATCGGGGTCAACGCCCGCAACCTCAAGACCCTCGCCGTCGACGCCGACACCTTCGGCCGGCTCGCGTCGCTGGTGCCGGCCGACCGCGTGCTGGTGGCCGAGTCGGGCATCGGCGACGAGACCGACGTGAAGCGCTTCGTCTCCGAGGGCGCCCGCGCGGTCCTCGTCGGCGAGGCGCTCGTCAAGGACGGCGCACCGCGCGAGGCGGTCGCCAAGATGACCGGAGTCACCGCATGAGCACCCCGACCGGCACGACCCGCCCGACCCGCTGGGCCGCCGACGACCAGGGCTGGTTCGGCGACACCGCCGGGCAGTGGGGCGGCCGGTTCATGCCGGAAGCCCTGATCGCGGCCCTCGACGAGCTCGACACCGCCTGGCAGGGGGCGCTCGCCGACCCGGCCTTCGGCCGCGAGTTCGAGCTCCTGCTGCAGAACTACGCCGGCGTCCCGAGCATGCTCTACGAGGCCCACCGGCTCTCCGAGCTCGCGGGAGCGCGGATCCTCCTCAAGCGCGAGGACCTCAACCACACCGGAGCCCACAAGATCCGCAACGTGCTCGGCCAGGCGCTGCTCACCAAGCGGATGGGCAAGAAGCGGGTCATCGCCGAGACCGGCGCCGGCCAGCACGGCGTCGCCTCCGCCACCGCGGCGGCGTACCTCGGGCTCGACTGCACCGTCTACATGGGCGAGGTCGACACCGAGCGCCAGGCCCTCAACGTCGCCCGGATGCAGCTGCTCGGCGCCGAGGTCGTCCCGGTGACGAGCGGCTCGCGCACCCTGAAGGACGCCATCAACGAGGCGCTGCGCGACTGGGTTTCCTCGGTCGACCACACCGCCTACCTCTTCGGCACCGCCGCCGGTCCGCACCCGTTCCCGAGCCTGGTGCTGTCGTTCGTGCGCAGCATCGGCGACGAGGCCCGTCGGCAGTGTCTCGAGCTCACCGGCGCCCTCCCGGACGTCGTCGCGGCGTGCGTCGGCGGCGGCTCCAACGCGATCGGCCTGTTCGCGGGCTTCCTCGACGACGACGACGTCGCGATCTACGGCTACGAGCCGGGCGGCGACGGGGTCGAGACCGGTCGGCACGCCGCCACCATCCACGCCGGCGAGGTCGGCGTCCTGCACGGCGCCCGCACCTACGTCCTGCAGGACGACGACGGTCAGACCGTCGAGTCCCACTCGATCTCGGCGGGTCTCGACTACCCCGGCGTCGGTCCCCAGCACGCGCACCTCGCGGCGAGCGGCCGGGCGACGTACGTCCCGGTCACCGACAAGGCGGCCATGGAGGCGATGGCCCTGCTCTCGCGCACCGAGGGGATCATCCCGGCCATCGAGTCCGCGCACGCCATCGCGGGCGTGGTCGACCTGGCCCGCGAGCGCCCCGGGCAGACGATCCTGGTCAACCTCTCGGGCCGCGGCGACAAGGACATGGGCACCGCGCTCGAGTACTTCGGCCTCGGCAGGGCGACCCCGGTCGCCGACCCCCAGAGCGCCACGGCGGAGCAGCAGTGAGCACCTCCCGCGCCTTCGCCCGGGCCCGCGCCGAGGACCGCGCGGTCCTCCTCGGCTACCTGCCGGCCGGCTTCCCCGACGTCGACGGCGGCATCGAGGCGATGCGCGCCATGGTCGAGGCCGGGTGCGACGCGATCGAGGTCGGGCTGCCCTACAGCGACCCGGTCATGGACGGCCCGACCATCCAGGCCGCCGCCCAGCAGGCCCTCGAGCTCGGCTTCCGCACCTCCGACGTGCTGCGCACCGTCGAGGCGGTCGCCGCCACCGGCGTCCCGACCGTGGTGATGACGTACTGGAACCCGGTCGAGCGCTACGGCGTCGAGCGGTTCGCCACCGACCTCGCGAACGCCGGGGGAGCGGGCCTCATCACGCCCGACCTGACGCCCGACTACGCCCCCGAGTGGATCGCCGCGGCCGACGAGCGCGACCTCGACAAGATCTTCCTGGTGGCGCCGTCCTCGACCGAGGAGCGGCTCGCCCTGACCACCGCGGCCTCCCGCGGTTTCGTCTACGCCACCGCCGTGATGGGCGTGACCGGCGCCCGCGCCGCGAGCAGCGACCTCGCCGGGCCCCTCGTCGCCCGCACCCGGGCCTCGCTCGCCGAGGGCCGCGACCTCCCGGTCGGCGTCGGCGTGGGCGTCAGCACCGGCGACCAGGCCGCCGAGGTGGCGTCGTACGCCGACGCGGTGATCGTCGGGTCAGCGTTCGTCCGCACCCTGCTCGACCACGCCGGCGACCGCGCCGCGGGGCTGCGCGCGCTGTCCGCGCTCACCGCCGAGCTCGCCGAGGGAGTACGCCGTGCCCCGGCCCGTGCGTAGCCGCCCGGCCGCCCTCGCCCTCGTCCTGTCGCTCGCGCTGGGTCTCGGGCTGAGCGCGTGCGGGGGCGACGACGACGCCGCCCCGTTCTCGGGACGGGTGCTCGAGAACCCCTACGACGTGCCGGCCACCGAGCTGGTCGACACCGACGGGGCGGCGTACTCGCTCGCCGACAGCACCGACAAGCGCCTGACCCTGGTCTTCTTCGGCTACGTCAACTGCGACGACGTCTGCCCGGCCGTGCTCACCAACCTCGCCTCGGCGATGACCCGCCTCGACGACGCCGACCGCGACGCCGTCGACGTCGTGATGGTCACCAGCGACCCCGACCGCGACACCCCCGAGGCGCTGCGCAGCTACCTCGACCAGTTCGACGACGCCTTCATCGGGCTCACCAGCGACTTCGACACCATCGCCACGGTCGGCAGGTCGCTCGCCGTCGGGATCGACCGCAAGGACCCCGGCGGCCACACCACCCAGGTCATGGGGATCGACCCCGCCGACGAGGCACCGGTCTACTGGGACGCCACCACCAGCCCGTCGCAGTACGCCGCCGACATCCACGCGCTCCTCGAGGAATCCTGATGCTCCCGATGACCTTCCCGCACCCGCCCGGCGACGGCGTCTGGGACCTCGGCCCGCTCCCGCTCCGCGGCTACGCGCTGTGCATCATCCTCGGCATCGTCGTGGCGATCTGGATCGGCGAGCGCCGCTGGGTCGCCCGCGGTGGTCGCCCCGGCGACGTCCAGGACCTCGCGGTGTGGGCGGTGCCGTTCGGCGTCGTCGGCGCCCGCCTCTACCACGTGGCCACCGACTGGGAGAAGTACTTCGGCGAGGGCAAGAACCCCGTCACCGCGCTGTACGTGTGGCGCGGCGGCCTCGGCATCTGGGGCGCGGTCGCGCTCGGTGCGGTGGGCGTCTGGATCTGGTCGCGCCGCCGCGGCTTCCGGATCACCGCGCTGATGGACACCCTCGCGCCGGCGGTCATCGTGGCCCAGGCCATCGGCCGCTGGGGCAACTGGTTCAACCAGGAGCTCTTCGGCAAGCCCACCGACCTGCCGTGGGCGCTCGACGTGACCGACGACGTCGCCGTCGAGAACGGCTACCCGCCGGGCACGACGTTCCACCCGACGTTCCTCTACGAGTGCGTCTGGAACCTCGGGGTCTTCGGCCTGCTGCTGTGGGCCGAGCGCCGGTTCAAGCTCGGCTACGGCCGGGTCTTCGCGCTCTACGTCATGGGCTACACCCTGGGTCGGGGCTGGATCGAGTACCTCCGCGTCGACGCCGTCCAGCTCGACGACGTGCTCGGGCTGCGGTTCAACGTGTGGACCTCGATCGTGCTCTTCGTCGCCGCCGCGGCGTACTTCGTGTGGAGCAGCCGCCGCCACCCGGGTCGTGAGCCCTCCGTCTACCTGCCCGGCCGAGAGCCGGCACCGGAGACCGACGAGCACGACGCCACCGACGGGACCGACGGGACCGACGGGACCGATGGGACCGACGGGACCGATGGGACCGACGAGGCGGCCGCGGCCGGGGACGTCGAGCCGGCCAGGGACGGCGTCGACCCCGACGGCGAGCCCGCCGACGCGGACCGTTCCGCGAGACCCGACACACCCTGACGCCGACCCGTCGCCGATAGGTGACGGGTCAGCGTTGTCCACGCGGGAGGGACGTCGGCGCGGGCGGCGTAACGCGGTGGTAATCTCTGGAACTCCGCCGCGTGGGCCAACGATGTCCCTGCGTCCACACACGTTCCGCGTTCGCACCATCGATGCGCGGCACCACCGACGGGAGAACTCCAGTGCCGTACCAGCACGCGTTCCCGCCGCCCCAGGGGCTCTACGACCCGGCGCACGAGAAGGACGCCTGTGGCGTCGCGTTCGTGGCCAGGCTCACGGGAGAGGCCTCGCACGACATCGTCGCGAAGGCCCTGACGGCGCTGCGCAACCTCGACCACCGCGGTGCTGCCGGCGCGGAGGTCAACTCCGGTGACGGCGCCGGCATCCTGCTCCAGGTGCCGGACGCGTTCCTGCGCGCGGTCACCGCCGAGGCCGGGTTCGAGCTGCCCGCGCCGTCGTCGTACGCCGTGGGCATCGCGTTCCTGCCCGGAGACGACGAGCACGTCGCGGCCACCCGCGCCCAGGTCGAGACGATCGCCGCCGAGGAGGGCCTCGCGGTCCTCGGCTGGCGCGAGGTGCCGACCGACCCGTCGAGCCTCGGCAGCATGGCGCTCTCGGTGATGCCGACCTTCAGCCAGCTCTTCGTGGCCGGCGCCGGCCAGCGGCTCACCGGCATGGCGCTCGAGCGCCTCGCCTTCTGCCTGCGCAAGCGCGCCGAGCGGGAGACCGACGTGTACTTCCCGTCGCTCTCCTCGCGCACCCTCGCCTACAAGGGCATGCTCACCACCGACCAGCTCGACCAGGTCTTCCCCGACCTCGTCGACGAGCGGATGGCCTCGGCGCTGGCCGTGGTGCACTCGCGGTTCTCGACGAACACGTTCCCGAGCTGGCCGCTGTCGCACCCGTTCCGGTTCATCGCCCACAACGGCGAGATCAACACCGTGATGGGCAACCGCAACTGGATGCGGGCCCGCGAGGCGCTGCTGTCGTCCGACCTGATCCCCGGCGACCTCGACCGGCTGTTCCCGATCTGCACGCCCGGCGCGTCGGACTCCGCGTCGTTCGACGAGGTGCTCGAGCTGCTGCACATGGGCGGCCGGTCGCTGCCGCACGCGGTGCTGATGATGATCCCGGAGGCCTGGGAGAACCACACCGAGATGGACGCCAAGCGGCGCGAGTTCTACTCGTTCCACTCGGCCCTGATGGAGCCGTGGGACGGTCCCGCGTGCGTCGTGTTCACCGACGGCTCGCAGATCGGCGCCGTGCTCGACCGCAACGGGCTGCGTCCCTCGCGCTACTGGGTCACCGACGACGGGCTCGTCGTCCTGGCCTCCGAGGTCGGCGTCCTCGACCTCGACCCCGCCACCATCGTCCGCAAGGGCCGGCTGCAGCCGGGCCGGATGTTCCTCGTCGACACCGACGAGCACCGGATCATCGAGGACGAGGAGGTCAAGACCGCGCTGGCCGCCGAGCACCCGTACGGCGAGTGGCTGCACGCGGGCCTGATCCACCTCGACGACCTCACCGAGCGCGAGCACGTCGTGCACACCCACGCCTCGGTCACCCGGCGCCAGCAGATCTTCGGCTACACGACCGAGGAGCTGCGGGTGCTGCTCTCGCCGATGGCCAACACCGGCGGCGAGGCGCTCGGCTCGATGGGCACCGACTCGCCGATCGCGGCCCTCAGCGCGAAGCCGCGGCTGCTGTTCGACTACTTCGCCCAGCTCTTCGCGCAGGTCACCAACCCGCCGCTGGACGCCATCCGCGAGGAGCTCGTCACCTCGCTCAACGGCACCATCGGACCGGAGGCCAACCTGCTCGAGCCGCAGCCGGCGTCGTGCCGCCAGGTCGTGCTGCCGTTCCCGGTCATCTCCAACGACGACCTCGGCAAGATCCGCCAGATCAACCGCGACGGCGACATGCCGGGCTTCATCACCCACGTCGCCCGCGGCCTCTACGAGGTCGCCGGCGGGGGCGCGGCGATGGCCACCCGGATCGAGGAGATCTGCCGCGAGGTCAGCGACGCGATCGCCGAGGGCGCCCGCGTCATCGTGCTCTCCGACCGGCACTCCGACGCCGACCTGGCGCCGATCCCGTCGCTGCTGCTCACCGGCGCGGTCCACCACCACCTGGTGCGCGAGAAGACCCGCACCCAGGTCGGGCTGCTGGTCGAGGCCGGCGACGTCCGCGAGGTGCACCACGTCGCGCTGCTCGTCGGCTACGGCGCCGCGGCGGTCAACCCCTACCTCGCCATGGAGTCGGTCGAGGACCTCGCCCGCGAGGGCTACTACGTCAAGACCGAGCCCGAGCAGGCCGTCGCCAACCTCATCAAGGGCCTCGGCAAGGGCGTGCTCAAGGTGATGTCGAAGATGGGCGTCTCGACCGTCGCGTCCTACACCGGCGCGCAGATCTTCGAGGCCGTCGGCATCTCCCAGGACGTCGTCGACGCCTACTTCACCGGCACGACGTCCAAGCTGGGCGGCATCGGCCTCGACACGATCGCCGAGGAGGTCGCCCGCCGCCACGCGACGGCCTACCCCCGCGGCGGCGTGCTGCCGATCCACCGGCAGCTCGAGATCGGCGGCGAGTACCAGTGGCGCAGGGACGGCGAGCCGCACCTGTTCAACCCCGAGACCGTCTTCCGGCTCCAGCACTCCACGCGCAGCCAGCGCTACGACATCTTCAAGCAGTACACGAAGGCCGTCGACGACCAGGCCGGCGAGCTGATGACGCTGCGCGGGCTGTTCCGCTTCAAGGGCGCCCACATCACCGGCCGCGACCCGATCCCGATCGAGGACGTCGAGCCGGTCAGCGAGATCGTCAAGCGCTTCTCCACCGGCGCGATGTCGTACGGCTCGATCTCGCAGGAGGCGCACGAGACGCTCGCCATCGCGATGAACCGGCTGGGCGCGAAGTCCAACACCGGCGAGGGCGGCGAGGACCCCGAGCGGCTGCACGACCCCGAGCGGCGCAGCTCGATCAAGCAGGTCGCTTCGGGTCGCTTCGGCGTCACGTCGGAGTACCTCACCAACGCCGACGACATCCAGATCAAGATGGCGCAGGGCGCCAAGCCCGGCGAGGGCGGTCAGCTGCCCGGCAACAAGGTGTACCCGTGGGTCGCCAGGACCCGGCACTCCACGCCGGGCGTGGGGCTGATCAGCCCCCCGCCGCACCACGACATCTACTCCATCGAGGACCTCGCCCAGCTGATCCACGACCTCAAGAACGCCAACCCGGCCGCCCGCGTGCACGTCAAGCTGGTCTCCGAGGTCGGCGTGGGCACCGTCGCCGCGGGCGTCTCCAAGGCGCACGCGGACGTCGTCCTGATCTCCGGGCACGACGGCGGCACCGGCGCCTCGCCGCTGACGTCGCTCAAGCACGCCGGCGGTCCGTGGGAGCTCGGCCTGGCCGAGACCCAGCAGACGCTGCTGCTCAACGGCCTGCGCGACCGGATCGTCGTCCAGGCCGACGGCCAGCTCAAGACCGGGCGCGACGTCGTCGTGGCCGCGCTGCTCGGCGCCGAGGAGTTCGGCTTCGCCACCGCCCCGCTGGTGGTGTCGGGCTGCATCCTGATGCGGGTCTGCCACCTCGACACCTGCCCGGTGGGCGTCGCCACCCAGAACCCGGTGCTGCGCGAGCGCTACAGCGGCAAGGCCGAGTACGTCGTCACGTTCTTCGAGTACGTCGCCCAGGAGGTGCGCGAGATCCTCGCCGAGCTCGGGTTCCGCACCCTCGAGGAGGCCGTCGGCCAGGTCTCGGCGCTCGACACCGTCGAGGCGGTCCAGCACTGGAAGGCCGCCGGTCTCGACCTGTCGCCGATCCTGCACGAGGTCGACCACGCCCAGTTCCCCGACCAGGCGCGCCGCAACACCGGCACGCAGGACCACGGCCTGGAGCGCTCGCTCGACGTCACCACGCTCGTGCCGCTGGCCGAGGCCGCGCTCGAGCGCGGCGAGCCGGTGCGCGCCCAGGTCCCGATCCGCAACGTCAACCGCACCGTCGGCACGATCCTCGGCCACGAGGTGACCAAGCGGTACCGCGGCGAGGGGCTGCCCGAGGGCACCATCGACCTCACCTTCACCGGCTCGGCCGGCCAGTCGTTCGGCGCGTTCCTGCCGCGGGGGATCACCCTGCGCCTGGAGGGCGACGCCAACGACTACGTCGGCAAGGGACTCTCCGGCGGCCGGATCGTCGTCCGCCCGGACCGTGCGGCGACGTTCAACAGCAACGAGCAGATCATCGCCGGCAACACGATCGCCTACGGCGCGACGTCCGGGAAGGTGTTCCTGCGCGGTGGCGTGGGGGAGCGGTTCGCCGTGCGCAACTCCGGAGCCTGGCTGGTCACCGAGGGCGTGGGCGACCACGGCTGCGAGTACATGACCGGCGGCCGGGTGGTCGTGCTGGGCAAGACCGGGCGCAACTTCGCGGCCGGCATGTCCGGCGGCGTCGCCTGGGTGCTCGACCTGAAGGAGTTCCGTGTCAACCAGGAGCTCGTCGCGCTCGGCCCCGTCGAGGGCGAGGCCGCCGGCGAGCTCGAGCAGCTGGTGCGCGAGCACCTCGAGGAGACCGGCTCGCCGGTGGCCGCCGAGCTGCTGGCCGACTGGCCCGCAGCGCTGGCCCGCTTCACCGAGGTGATGCCGCGCGACTACCGCACCGTCCTGGAGGCCAAGGCCAAGGCCGAGGCCGAGGGACTCGACGAGCAGCAGACCGCCAACGCGATGATGGAGAGTCTCCATGGCTGACCCGAAGGGCTTCCTGAAGCAGGGCCGCGAGGTGGCGACCCGACGCCCCGTCGAGGAGCGCGTGCAGGACTGGAACGAGGTCTACCCGGGCTCGGCCGGGCGGGCGCTGCTGCCGATCATCACCCAGCAGGCGGGCCGCTGCATGGACTGCGGCATCCCGTTCTGCCACCAGGGCTGCCCGCTCGGCAACATCATCCCCGAGTGGAACGACCTGGTCTGGCGCGACGACTGGGAGGGCGCCATCGACCGCCTGCACGCGACCAACAACTTCCCGGAGTTCACCGGACGCCTCTGCCCCGCGCCGTGCGAGACCGCGTGCGTGCTCGGGATCAACCAGGACCCCGTGACCATCAAGAACGTCGAGGTCTCGATCATCGACCGGGCCTGGGAGTCCGGGCTGGTGCGCCCGCAGGCGCCGGAGTGGCTCTCGGGACGCACCGTCGCCGTCATCGGGTCGGGCCCGGCCGGTCTCGCGGCCGCCCAGCAGCTGACCCGGGCCGGTCACACGGTCGCCGTCTACGAGCGGGCCGACAAGATCGGGGGGCTGCTGCGCTACGGCATCCCCGAGTTCAAGATGGAGAAGAAGCACCTCGACAAGCGTCTCGAGCAGATGCGGCGCGAGGGCACCGTCTTCCGCACCGGCATCGAGGTCGGCTCCGAGGAGTCGGGGCTGACCACCGACAAGCTGCGCGACCGCTACGACGCCGTCGTCCTGGCCATGGGCTCGACCGAGGCGCGCGACCTGCCGGTGCCCGGCCGCGAGCTGGGCGGCATCCACCAGGCGATGGAGTTCCTGCCGCAGGCCAACCGCGCGGCGCTCGGCGAGCCGGCGACCACCGACGGCTCCGAGCAGGTCACGGCCACCGGCAAGAACGTCGTCATCATCGGCGGCGGCGACACCGGCGCCGACTGCCTCGGCACCTCGACGCGGCACGGCGCGGCGTCGATCACGCAGCTGGAGATCATGCCGGAGCCGCCGAGCGCGCGACCCGCGGGCCAGCCGTGGCCGACGTACCCGATGACGTTCCGCGTCTCCTCGGCGCACGAGGAGGCCGGCGAGCGCGTCTACGCGGTCTCGACCAAGGAGTTCCTCGGCGACGCCGACGGCAACGTGCGGGCGCTGCTCATCGTCGACGTGGTGTTCGAGGGCGGCCGGCTGACCGAGATCGAGGGCTCCGAGCGCGAGATCCCGGCCGAGCTGGTGCTCTTCGCGATGGGCTTCGTCGGGCCGCAGAAGCAGGGCCTGGTCGAGCAGCTCGGCGTCGACCTCGACGAGCGCGGCAACGTCGCGCGCGACCAGCACTACATGACGTCGGTCAGCGGCGTCTTCTCCGCAGGCGACTGCGGGCGCGGCCAGTCGCTCATCGTCTGGGCCATCGCCGAGGGTCGCGCGGCGGCCGCCGCCGTGGACACCTACCTGACCGGCTCGACGGCGCTGCCGGCGCCGATCCCGCCGACCGCGCGCCCGCTCGTCGTCTGAGCAGATGACGCTGACCCGTCATCTATAGGTGACGGGTCGGCGTCGGTGGGGAGACGAGCCGGGCGCACTCGCGGGGGTCTGGTGCGGCCAGTTGTTCTTGGATCGATCCAAGACGGAGTAGGGTGAGCACGTGCGTAGAGCAAAGATCGTCTGCACCCTGGGTCCGGCCACGAGCTCCGAGCGGAGGATCCGTGAGCTGGTGTACGCCGGCATGGACGTCGCCCGGCTGAACATGAGCCACGGCACCCACGCCGACCACGCCGAGTCCTACCGCCTCGTCCGCGAGGCCGCCGACGCCTCGGGTCGCGGCGTCGGGATCTTCGCGGACCTGCAGGGCCCCAAGATCCGGCTGGCGACGTTCGCGGAGGGCCACGCGATCCTCGAGCGCGGCCAGCGGTGGACCATCACGACCCGCGACGTGCCCGGGGACGGCGTGGTCGCCGGGACGTCGTACCAGGGCCTGCCGGGTGACGTGAAGACCGGAGACCCGATCCTCATCGACGACGGCAAGGTGCGGCTGCGCGTGCTGCAGGTCGACGGCACCGACGTCCAGACCGAGGTGCTCGTCGGCGGGCGGGTGAGCAACCACAAGGGCATCAACCTGCCCGGCGTGGCGGTCTCGGTGCCGGCGATGTCGGAGAAGGACATCGCGGACCTCCGCTTCGCGCTCAGCCTCAGCGTCGACTTCATCGCCCTGAGCTTCGTGCGCGACGCCAAGGACGTCGAGGACGTGCGGCGGATCATGCGCGAGGAGGGGCAGCTGCTCCCCGTCATCGCCAAGATCGAGAAGCCGCAGGCCATCGACAACCTCGACGAGGTCATCGAGGCCTTCGACGGCTTCATGGTCGCCCGCGGCGACCTGGCCGTGGAGTGCCCGCTCGAGGACGTGCCGTTCCTGCAGAAGGAGATCGTGCGCAAGGCCCGGCTGAACGCCAAGCCGGTCATCGTCGCGACCCAGATGCTCGAGTCGATGATCACCAGCCCGGCGCCCACCCGCGCCGAGGCCAGCGACGTCGCGAACGCCGTCCTCGACGGCGCGGACGCGGTCATGCTGTCGGGGGAGACCAGCGTCGGCGACCACCCGATCCACGTCGTCGAGACGATGGCCCGGATCATCACCTCGACCGAGAACCACGCCCTCGAGCAGGCCGAGTCCGGCCAGATCACCGCGATCGTGTGGGACCCCCACACCCGCGGCGGCGTGATCGCCAAGGCGGCTGAGGAGGTCGCGGCCCGCGTCGGCGCGAAGTACGTCGTCGCCTTCACCCAGAGCGGCGACTCGGCCAAGCGGCTCGCCCGGCTGCGCAGCGCGATCCCGACGCTCGCCTTCACGCCGGAGAACCGGGTGCGCTCGCAGCTCTCGCTCACCTGGGGCGTCGAGACGTTCAGGACCGTGGCGGTCGACCACACCGACGAGATGGTCCGCCAGGTCGACGAGCAGCTGCTCGCGATCGGCCGGGTCGAGGAGGGCGACCTCGTCGTCATCGTCGCGGGCAGCCCGCCCGGCATCCCCGGCTCGACGAACGCGCTGCGCATCCACCGGATGGGCGACGCCATCAACGAGGCGGCCCCGGCCTACCGCCGACAGAACTGACCCCGGCGCGTCAGGGCGCCCAGTCGAGCGTCGAGGCGTAGGCCTCGACGTCGCACAGCGCGTCGGCCGGCTGCACCAGCAGCGGCTGCGCCATCACCTTCTCGTGGGTGCCGTCCGCGTCGGTGTGGCGCAGGACGACGCCGTCGAGGTGACCGGCCTCGTCGGGATCGGTGAGCTGCACGGCCACCAGGACGGCGTGCTGCCCGTCGTCGGGCGTGAGCCTGAGCCCGGGCAGGGCCCGGCGGGTGTCCCAGGTGGCGAGCGAGTCGGCGAGGTCGGCGTTCGGCAGCGGGGGGTAGTCGAGGACGACGCCCTGCACGGTGCTCCGGCCGGCGAACGCGACGGCCGCCTGCTCGATGACCTCCAGCCCGACGGAGCGGTCGAGGTCGACGCCGTCGAGCACCGTCTCGCTGCTCGGCGTCAGGCTGCCGGGCAGGAGGATCAGCTGCCCCTCGGGGTCGGCGACCGCGCACTGCGCCCGCTGGCCGGAGCTGGCCGGCTCCGCGGTGGGCGGGTCCGGCGGCGGTCCGGCGTCGCCGTCCTGGGTGCAGGCCGCGAGCGCCAGCACCGACAGCACGACGGCGGCGGTGACGGTGCGGTCCACCGCGCCAGCATAGGAGCCGGCGGTCCCGTGCCGTCAGGTCTTCGGGCCGATCAGCCCGTCGAGCCGCGCGACCGCCTCGCGCCGGGAGACACTGATGCAGTTCCAGCGGCTCTGCCGCCACGGCACGTCGACCAGGTCCAGGGCCCAGCAGCACAGCTCCCGGATGTCGGCGCTGACGTTGGTGAGCTGCCACCGCGGGTAGTCGTAGCGCTTGACCTCGCCGGCCACCCGCTGGCTGGCCCGGTTGCGGACGAGCGGGTGGTGCGGCGGAGGCGACCCGGGTGCCCCGAGTGGGATTCGAACCCACACTGAATGGTGTTTGAGACCATCGCCTCTGCCAGTTGGGCTATCGGGGCGAGCGCACGAAACCCTAGCCCACGGCGAGTCCCGTCGGCGCATTGCATAAACATGATCAACTAACTACAGTTAAAGTCTCCATCACCAGACCGCCGGGAGCACACCGTGTGGAACCTCTTGGGCTGGGCCGCGGCCAGCAACCAGCGTGCCATCGAGAACGCCCGGGCCGGCGCCACCGCCTGCGGCCGGCGCCGGGTCGAGCGGGCCGAGGTCGCGCACTACCTCGACTCGCGGTCGCGGCTCCCCGCGCCCCTCGCCCGGACCTACGGCTCGGAGCACCCGGCCTGAGACGGCGGTGACCCGAACGCCCGCTAGATTGGGGCCGTGAACGCGCCCACCGTCGTCATAGCCGAGGACGAGACCCTCATCCGGATGGACCTCGCCGAGATGCTGACCGACGAGGGCTACTCCGTCGTGGGGCAGGCCGGTGACGGGGCCCGGGCCATCGAGCTGGCCACCGAGCACCGGCCCGACCTGGTCATCCTCGACGTCAAGATGCCCGTCCTCGACGGGATCGCGGCCGCCGAGGCGATCGCGGCGAAGCGGATCGCCCCGGTCGTGATCCTCACCGCGTTCTCGCAGCGCGAGCTCGTCGAGCGCGCCCGCGACGCCGGGGCGATGGCCTACCTCGTCAAGCCGTTCACCCAGTCCGACCTGGTGCCGGCGATCGAGATGGCACGGAGCCGGTTCGCCGAGCTCTCCCTGCTCGAGGCCGAGGTCTCCGACCTCACCGAGCGGCTCGAGACCCGCAAGGCGATCGACCGCGCCAAGGGCGTCCTCCAGCAGGAGCTCCAGCTGTCCGAGCCGGACGCCTTCCGGTGGATCCAGAAGACCGCGATGGACCTGCGGCTCTCGATGCGCCAGGTGGCCGAGGGCGTCGTCGAGCACGGCGTTCCCGGCCGTTCCTGACCCTCGACCGGCAACTGTCCGGCCTCAGGCGCTTCGACACGGAAAGATCACGAATCCGACAAGCCGTGGCGACATACTGCGCGCGGGGGCGCAGCCGTATTAGGTTGTGCCTCGTCGTCGGCACGAGCCGCGACCTGTGATGACTCCGGAGGCCCCATGAAACCCCTTAGCAAGAAGGCGCGACTCGGGATCGTTGCCGTTGCCAGCACGCTCGTGCTCGCCGCATGTGGCGGCGAGGACGACGGCGACAGCGACGACACGCCGTCCGGCGGCGAGTCGAGCTCGAGCGCCGAGGGCGGCGAGTCGAGTGCTCCGCCGGCCGAGGCGACGGGGATGCAGCTGTACTTCGTCGACGGCAACACCGCCAACTACACCGAGGACTTCGACCCGGGCACCCTCGAGGGTGTCAAGGCGACCTACCCGGGCGCCGAGCTCGGCGACGACTTCCGTCAGCGGCTGCTCGGCGTCGACAAGAAGCTCAAGGACTTCACCTACGGTCCCGAGTCCTACGACGCCACGATCGTGGCGGCTCTCGCGGCCATCGCCGCGGGCGACGACTCCGGCACGGCGGTCGGCTCCAAGATGGCCGACGTCACCGGCGGCGGCGAGAAGTGCACCGAGTTCAAGGCGTGCGCCGACCTGCTCGGCGCGGGCACCGACATCGACTACGACGGTGTCTCCGGTCCGATCGACCTGAACTCGACCGGCAGCCCGTCGGCCGCGACGATCGGCATCTTCGAGTACGGCGCGGACAACAACTACGCCCCCGTCAACTTCGTGACCGGCCAGATCCCGGACGCGTCCGAGGTGAAGCCCGACCAGGAGATCGCCAGCGTCAAGCCGGGTGACGGCAAGTTCGTCGTCGGCATGCTGCTGCCCTCGAGCGGTGACCTCGCCTTCCTCGGGCCCCCGGAGTTCGCCGGCGTCGAGCTGGCGGTCAAGGAGATCAACGAGAACGGTGGCGTCAACGGGTCGCAGGCGACCTCGATCCGCGCCGACTCCGGTGACGGCACGCCGAACATCGCCCCGTCCGAGACCGACAAGCTCCTCTCCGGTGGCGCTGACGTCGTCATCGGTGCAGCGTCGTCCTCGGTCTCGCTGTCGGTCATCGACAAGATCACGCAGGCCGGTGTCGCCCAGATCTCCCCGGCGAACACCTCCACGGCCTTCGACTCCTACGCCGACAGCGGCCTGTACTTCCGTACCGCGCCGTCCGACGTGCTGCAGGGCCAGGTCATGGCCTCGACCCTGATCGAGGACGGCAAGCAGAACATCGCGATCCTGGCTCGCCAGGACTCCTACGGTGAGGCGCTGGCGGAGAACGTCCGCTCGTTCTACGAGGAGGCCGGCGGCAGCGTCGTCTCCTACCAGCTCTACTCGCCGGAGGCGGCCAACTACAACGCCGAGGTGCAGGCGATCGCTGCCGAGGACCCCGACGCGATCATCCTGATCAGCTTCGACGAGACCAAGAAGATCGTCCCGGCGCTCATCCAGGCCGGCCTCGGACAGGGCGAGTAGCCTTCTCCGCGGTAGGACACACCTTCTGAGGAGGGCCCCGGGTGCTTCGGCACCCGGGGCCCTTTCTCGTGTCCCCGTGCCCCAGCGAGGCGCTGGGCAGTCCCAGGGCTCGCTCACGCCCTCGACCCCGGGGTCCGGGCGAGCCTCCGGCGGGTCCCTGTCAGCACCGCACCACCGCACCGCCGCGCGCCGCCTCCGCCCGGTCCGGTCCGGTCCGGTTCGACGGGCCGGGGCCGCTCGCGAGCAGACGACAGCAGGCCCCCGGTGCGGTGGCACCGGGGGCCTGCTGTCGCGCTGCGGTGAGCGCCGGGTGTTGCTGGGCGGGCTACTTCTTCGCCAGGGTCCCGAGGTACAGCTCGATGACCTTGGGGTCCTTGGCCAGCTCGGCGCCGGTCGCGGTGTAGGCGTTGCGACCCTGGTCGAGGACGTAGCCGCGGTCACAGATCTGCAGGCACCGGGCGGCGTTCTGCTCGACCATGACGACGCTGACGCCGGCCTTGTTGATCTCGCGCGTCTGCAGGAACACCTCGTCCTGCATGGCGGGGGAGAGCCCGGCCGACGGCTCGTCGAGCAGGAGCACCGACGGCTCCATCATCAGGGCGCGGCCCATCGCGACCATCTGCCGCTCGCCGCCGGACAGCGACCCCGCCCGCTGCCCGCGACGGGCCGCGAGCTGCGGGAAGATGTTGGTGACGAACTCGAACCGGCTGGAGTACTTCGAGGGGGCCTGGTAGCAGCCCATCTGGAGGTTCTCGGCGATGGTGAGGCTCGGGAACACGTTGTTGGTCTGGGGCACGAAGCCGATGCCCTTGCTGACCAGCGAGTCGGCACGCTCGTTGGTGACCTCGTCGCCCCGCAGCGTGACGGAGCCGGTGTGCACCTTCACCAGGCCGAACAGCGCCTTGAGCAGGGTGGACTTGCCGGCACCGTTCGGGCCGATGATGCCGACCAGCTCGCCGGGGTGGCAGTACAGGTCGGCGCCGTTGAGGATGTTGACGCCCGGCACGTACCCGGCGATGAGGTCGTCGGCACGCAGGACGGCGCCGTCGGCGGCCGCGAGGTGCTTGGCCCGCGCCTCGTCGGCGCGGGCGTCGGCGTCGGTCTGCTTCTCGAGAGCCATGCTCATCGCTCCAGTTCTTCGGTGGTGGAGGCGCCCGTGGAGCCGTGCTCGGCCCCGATCTCGGCCTCGACCTCGAGCGCGACCACCTCGGGGTCGAGCTCGGTGATGTCGACGTCGTGGTGCGCGCCCAGGTAGGCGTCGATGACGCGCTGGTCGGCCATGACGGCGTCCGGCGGGCCCTCGGCGATGATCTGGCCCTGGGCCATGACCACGACCCAGTCGGAGATGTCGCGGACCATGTCCATGTCGTGCTCGACGAAGAGGACGGTCATGCCCTCCTCGCGCAGCGACTTCACGTGCCCGAGCAGCGACTGCTTGAGCGCGGGGTTCACCCCGGCCATCGGCTCGTCGAGCATGACGAGCTCGGGGCCGACCATCAGGGCACGAGCCATCTCGAGGAGCTTGCGCTGACCACCGGACAGGGCGCCGGCGAAGTCGTCCTCCTTGGTGTCGAGCTTGAACCGGGTCAGCAGCTCACGAGCGCGTCCGGTGACCTCCTTCTCCTGGTCACGCCAGAGGAAGGGCAGCCAGCCGGCCCACATCTTCTCGCCGAGCTGGCCGGTCGCACCCAGGCGCATGTTCTCCAGGACGGTGAGCTTGGAGAGCACCTTGGTCAGCTGGAAGGTCCGGACCATGCCGAGTCGGGCGACCCGGCTGGCCGAGACCCGCTTGAGCGAGCGGCCGTTGAACCAGCGCTCGCCGGCGTCGGGTCGGTCGAACCCGGTCAGCAGGTTGAAGAACGTCGTCTTGCCGGCGCCGTTCGGCCCGATCAGCGCGGTGATGACACCGCGCTGGATCTCCAGGTGGGCGACGTCGACGGCCTTGAGGCCGCCGAAGGTGCGGGTCATCCCCGTGGCCACCAGGATCGGGTCGGGCTTGGCCACGCCGGGATCGGTCGACAGACCGGCCAGTCCGGCCAGCCCTGCCTTGCCGTCGGTCGCGGCCCGGTGGGACGGGGCCTTGTCGAGCGGGGCCTTGTCGAGGGTGGTCTTGTCGAGCGTGGGCTCGTCGCGGTCAGCGGGCATCGATCGCGATCTCCTTCCGGTCTCCGAAGAGTCCCTGCGGGCGGTAGATCATCAGCAGCATCAGCACGAGGCCGACCACTGCGAAACGGATGTTGCCGATCCGGTTGCTGTCGAGCAGGTCGCCCGGGACGATGTCGGACAGCTCGGACAGGGCGACGGACATGAACGACAGCACGCCCCAGAAGAGCACGGCGCCGACGGCGGGGGAGAGGACCCGGGCCGCGCCACCGAGGATCAGCATGGTGAAGGCGATGAAGGTGAAGTCGGTGTTGAACGTGTCGGGCTGCACCGAGGCCAGGCCCAGCGCGCCGACGAAGCCGCCCATCGCCCCGATCATGCCGCCGAGCACGAGCGCCTGCATCTTGTAGCCGTAGACGTTCTTGCCGAGCGAGCGGACGGCGTCCTCGTCCTCGCGGATGCTCTTGAGGACGCGGCCCCACGGGCTGCGCATCAGGAGGAACACCAGCGTGCTGACGAGCGCGACGATGATCCAGCCGACCACCATGACCCACAGGTCGTTGGCGCTGAAGGACAGGAACGTGCCCTCCATGTCCTTGAACGGGTTCCAGGACCGGAAGGTCCCGGTGAAGCCGCTCACGCCGTCGCGGGCGTGGAAGTACTTCTTGAACGAGGTGCTGAACAGCAGGCGGAGGATCTCCGCCACCGCGATCGTGACGATCGCGAGGTAGTCGGCCCGCAGGCGCAGGGTGGGTACACCCATGACCAGTGACAGGACGACCGAGGCTGCGAGCCCGAGCAGGATGGCGGGGATGAACGGCACCCCGAAGGAGACGATCGTGACCGCCATGGCGTAGGAGCCGGCGGCCGCGAACGCCGCCTGACCGAAGTTGAGCAGGCCCGTGTACCCGTAGTGGATGTTGAGGCCCATCGCCGCGAGCACGTAGGAGATGGCCACAGGGGCGAAGGCGTCGTGGAGCGGTGTGGTGATGAGGTCCATTGCGTTCGTCCTTTCGCCTCAGCCGACCCGTTCCCGGCGGCCGAGCAGGCCTTGGGGACGCACGAGCAGGATGACGATGAGCAGGAGCAGGGCTCCGGCGTTCTTGAGGTCGGAGGGGATGACGAGCGTCGACAGGTCGATCAGGACGCCGATGATGAGCGCGCCGAGCAGCGCGCCCCAGACCGAGCCGAGGCCGCCGACGCAGCACGCGGCGAACAGCAGCAGCAGCACGAGCTGCCCGATCTGGTAGGTGACACCCAGGGTGAAGCCGAGGAAGACACCCGACAGGGCGGCCAGCGCCGTGCCGACGATCCACACCAGCGAGATGACGCGGTCGACGTTGATGCCGGTGGCCGCGGCCAGCGCGGGGTTGTCGGAGACGGCGCGGGTGGCCCGCCCGATCCGGGTGAACTGGAGCACCAGGAGCACGACCGTGAGGACGACGATGCAGGTGACGGCGATGGCGATGTCACGGTCGGTGTAGGTGAACAGGCCGAACGCGTCCTTGCCCTGGGGCGTGTAGTAGTCCTGGTAGGTCTCGGTGCGCGACCCGGTGAGGTAGGCGTAGACGTTGCGCAGGAAGAACTGCAGGCCGATGCTGACGATCATCGCCGCGATCAGGCCGACGCCGCGCTTGCGCAGCGGCTGCCAGAGCACGGTGTTCTGGAGCCACCCGAACCCGAGCGCCAGGACGACCACGGCCGGTACCGCCCAGATGAACGGCAGGCTGATGTCGTTGTCGGTGAACGGGAGCGGGATGCCGGTGCTGACGAAGAACGCCGCCATCGCGCCGAAGGTGACGAGCTCGCCGTGGGCGAAGTTGGTCAGCCCGGTGGTGCCGAAGACCATGGAGAGCCCCAGCGCCGCCATCGCCAGGATCAGGCCGAACAGCAACCCGCTGTAGACGAGTCCGGCGACGCGGTCCCACTTGGTCTCGACGTTGCGCCCGTCGGGTCCGATGAGGAACGTCGTGTTGAGCTCGGTCAGCGAGCCGGTCAGCGTGTTGGTGGTGCTGGCCCCGTCGCGCATGTCGACGCCGTCGGGCAGGGTCTCGGGGTCCAGGGCGACGGTGACGGGACCGATGCCGGCCTCGAAGTCGATCGTGAACGCGCCCGACTCGTCGGTCTCGCCCTCGAACTCGACGCCGTCGCAGTTGGTGACGGTGATCGCGACGCCCGGCACGGGTGCGCCGTCGTCGGCGGAGTTCACGAGGACGCCCGACATCGTCTTCGGGATCGCGGTGCCGTCGCAGGCAGCGGACGCCGGCGAGGCCGGGCCCGCCAGCACGAACAGCGCGAGGAAGGCGCCGAGCGCCACGACGGCGGCAAGTGGTCGAGCAAGAATGCCCCGGGACGGGGTCTGACGGTTCGGCATGTGGCTCCTGTCAGCGGGTCGGGAGGTCCCGACGAGCTGGTCCCTGGTGTGGTGGGTCGGCGGATCATATCCATGGAACGCCCGCGCGTCGCCCGACCGAGGGTTCACGTTACCCACCTCGGGGGCCCCGGGTGGGTGGTTCGAGGTAACGGCACGGGCACGGTCCGGTCTCGGACCAGGGGTCCGGGCCGCCTGGGGAGGCCTCTGACAACCGGCGCGCCGGGGGCGTAGTGTTCGTCACCGCCCCCGGGGAAAGGGGCAGGCGTCGGGCAGGACGCCGGCAATCAGCGTCGGCGACGACGCCTTCAGGAGGTCGGCGTGTCGCGTTCGCTCATCGCAGTTCGTCCGGCCACCCAGACCGACGCCGGGTTCCTCACCACCTTGTGGTGCGACGCCCTGCGCCGCGCCGAGCACCACGAGCACGTCGCCGACCTCGAGCAGGTGGTCAAGACCGCCGAGGCCTCGCCCGAGCAGCGTCTCCTCGTCGCGGAGTACGACGGGGAGCCGGCCGGCGCGGTGCTCCTCCGCATCGGCACGGTGACCGCGCTCAACCTCGAGCTCGCCGTGCACGTCGTCTCCCCGACCGTGGCGCCCGCGTTCCGCCGGCACGGTGTCGGCCGCACCCTGATGGAGTGCGCCGCGGCGTTCGCCGAGGACGCCGGCGTCCCGCACGTGTGCGTGGGCGTGGCGTCCGGGTCGCGCGACGCGAACCGGTTCATGGCCCGCCTCGCGCTGGGTCAGGTCGGCACGTTCCGGGTCGCGCCGACCGCGGCGGTCCGGGCGCGGATCGCCGCGCAGCGACCGACCCGGGCGTCGTCGTCCGGGGCCGGTGGCCGGCAGCTGACCCGGGTGCTGGCCGCGCGCCGCTCGGCCCGACGCGCCGACGTCCCCGGGCCCGCCGAGGTGCCGAGCGAGCCGCCGCCTACTGCGTGACGGCGTCGCGGGGGATCAGCGCGCAGGTGATCCGGGCGGTGCACACCCGCTTGCCGCGCTCGTCGGTGACGACGACCTCGAACGACGTGCTCGACCGACCGAGGTGCACCGGTGTCGCGACGCCGGTGACGAGCCCCGAGGTGGCCGAGCGGTGGTGGGTGGCGTTGATGTCGACGCCGACGGCGATCTTGTCGAGGCCGTGCGCGTGCAGCGCCGAGCCCATCGAGCCCAGCGACTCCGCCAGCACCACCGACGCCCCGCCGTGCAGCAGGCCGTAGGGCTGGGTGTTGCCCTCGACCGGCATCGTCGCGACCACGCGCTCGGCGGACATCTCGACCAGCTCGACGCCCAGCTTGTCGTTCAGTGCGCCCATCGGCATGGTGGCGAGGAACTCCTCGACGGACGTCTTCTCATCGGTCATGGACCCCATCCTGCCGCGCGCCGCCGCGTGCCGCGGTGTCGGTGGCGAGGGCTAGGGTCGGGCGCGTGACCGAGGCACCCACCGCACCCACCGGCGACCGTCCGCGACTGCTGCTGCTCGACGGACACTCCCTGGCCTACCGCGCGTTCTTCGCGCTGCCGGTCGAGAACTTCTCGACCAAGACCGGGCAGTTCACCAACGCGGTCTTCGGGTTCACCTCGATGCTCATCAACGTGCTGCGCGACGAGCGGCCCACCCACCTGGCGGTCGCCTTCGACGTGTCGCGGCAGACCTTCCGGATGGAGGAGTACGCCGAGTACAAGGCGAAGCGGCAGAAGTCGCCCACCGAGTTCAGCAGCCAGCTGCCGCTGATCGAGGAGGTGCTCGACGCGCTGCGGATCCCGTTCCTGAAGAAGCCGGGCTTCGAGGCCGACGACATCATCGCCACCCTCGTCACCCAGGCCCTCGCCGACGACATGGACGTGCTGGTCCTCACCGGCGACCGCGACGCCCTGCAGCTGGTCACCGAGCACTCCACCGTCCTCTACCCGACCCGCGGGGTCTCCGAGCTGGCCCGGATGACGCCCGAGGCCGTCGAGACCAAGTACGGCGTGACGCCCGACCGCTACCCCGAGCTCGCCGCCCTGGTCGGGGAGGACTCCGACAACCTGCCCGGCATCCCGGGCGTCGGGCCGAAGACCGCCGCCAAGTGGCTGGCCCTCTACGACGGCCTCGACAACGTGATCACCCGCGCCGACGAGGTCAAGGGGAAGGCCGGCGAGAACCTGCGCGCCCACCTCGCCGACGTGATGCGCAACCGGCGGCTCAACGCGCTCGTGCGCGACCTCGAGCTCGACCTGCTGCCCTCGCAGATGGCCCGCCAGGCGTGGGACCGCCAGGAGGTCCACACCCTCTTCGACGGCCTCGAGTTCCGGGTGCTGCGCAACCGGCTCTTCGAGGAGATCGAGTCGACCGAGGTGCTCGAGGAGGGCGGCTTCGAGCTCGAGGGGCAGGCGCTCGAGCCCGGCGCCGTCGCCGCGTGGCTGGCCGAGCTCGGGGGCGAGCGCACCGGGCTGCACGTGCGCGGGGCGTGGGGCGCCGGCACCGGCCGGGTCGACGGGATCGGGTTCGCCACCGCGACCGGCCGCACGGCGTACGTCGACACGACCGGCCTGACGCCCGACGACGACGCCGCACTCGCCGACTGGCTCACCGACGTCGACCGGCCGAAGGTGCTGCACGACGCCAAGGGGCCCGAGCTCGCCCTCGCGGCGCACGGCTGGGCGCTGCGCGGGGTCGTCAGCGACACCGCGCTCGCGGCCTACCTCGCGCGCCCCGACCAGCGCTCCTACGACCTGGCCGACCTCACCGTGCGCTACCTCAAGCGCGAGCTCAAGCAGGAGCTCGACGAGAGCGACCAGGGCCTGCTGTTCGACGCGGGCACCGACGTGGCGGGCCCGGCGATGCTGCACGCCCGCGCCGTCCTCGACCTGGCCGAGGCGCTCGACGTCGAGCTCGAGGAGCGCGGCGGCACCCGGCTGCTCGCCGAGGTCGAGCTGCCGCTGGTGCACCTGCTGGCCCACATGGAGCAGACCGGGATCGCCGTCGACGGCGACCACCTCGAGACGCTGCAGGGCGAGTTCGACACCGAGGTGCGTGCCGCCGCGCAGGCCGCCTACGACGTGATCGGCCGCGAGATCAACCTCGGCTCGCCCAAGCAGCTCCAGGTGCTGCTCTTCGACGAGCTCGAGATGCCGAAGACCAAGCGCACCAAGACCGGCTACACGACCGACGCGGACGCGCTGCAGCAGCTCTACGTCAAGACCGAGCACCCGTTCCTGGCCCACCTGCTGCGCCACCGCGACGTGATCCGGCTGCGCCAGACCATCGAGGGCCTGCTCAAGACCGTCCAGCCCGACGGCCGCATCCACACGACGTTCAACCAGACGATCGCGGCCACCGGCCGGCTCTCCAGCACCGACCCCAACCTGCAGAACATCCCGATCCGCACCGAGGAGGGGCGCCGCATCCGGGAGGGGTTCGTGGTCGCCGAGGGCCAGGAGTGCCTGATGACGGCCGACTACAGCCAGATCGAGATGCGGATCATGGCGCACCTGTCCGAGGACCAGCTGCTCATCGAGGCGTTCCGCTCGGGCCGCGACTTCCACTCGATCACCGCGGCCCGCGTCTTCGACGTCCCGGCCGACGAGGTCACCGTCGAGCAGCGCGCGAAGATCAAGGCGATGAACTACGGCCTGGCCTACGGGCTGTCGGCGTTCGGGCTGGGTCAGCAGCTCGGCATCGAGCCGGGGGAGGCCCGCGGCCTGATGGACGAGTACTTCGAGACCTTCGGCGGCATCCGCGACTACCTCCAGGGCGTCGTGGGCCAGGCCCGCAAGGACGACTACACCGAGACCATCATGGGGCGCCGGCGCTACCTGCCCGACCTCAACAGCGACAACCGGCAGCGCCGCGAGATGGCCGAGAGGATGGCGCTCAACGCCCCGATCCAGGGCTCGGCCGCCGACCTCATCAAGGTCGCGATGCTGCGCACCCAGGCCGCGATCGACGCCAGCGACCTGCGCTCGCGGATGCTGCTCCAGGTCCACGACGAGCTCGTCTTCGAGGTCGCGCCCGGCGAGACCGAGGCGCTCGAGGCGCTGGTGCGCGAGCAGATGGCCGGCGCCGCCGAGCTCACCGTGCCGCTCGACGTCTCCGTCGGCACCGGCCGCTCCTGGCACGACGCGGCGCACTGAGCGAGGGTCCGGCGAGCCTGCGAAGCGCGTGGACCGACGCGTCGAGACCCCCGAGCCGATCCCGGGTGCCGTGGCGTCGACGGCCTACCGGCTCCAGTAGACGGCGCCTGCCGCCGTGACCAACCAGACGACGGCCAGCGCCTGCAGCACGCGGTCGGTCAGAGCGATGTCCTCGGGCTCGCCGGCCGTGCGCGCGTCGATCGCCAAGGCGTAGCGCAGCACCGCGAGGACGAACGGCGCGATCGAGATGACGGTCAGCGTGGACCCGCCGGACACGTCGTTGATCTCGAAGGCCCACAGGCTGTAGACGATGATGAGCAGGCCCGCCGACATCGTCCACACGAACCGCAGGTACGACGTGGTGTACCTCTCCAGCGACTTGCGGGTCGGTCCTTCGCCGGCGAGGTCGAGGTGCGCCTCGGCGTAGCGCTTGCCGGCCGCCATGAAGAGAGAGCCGAACGTCGCGGACAGCAGGAACCACTGCGAGAGCGGGATCCCCGACGCGACGCCGCCGGCGACGGCGCGCAGCACGAACCCGCTGGCGACGACGGCGATGTCGAGCACGGGCTCGTGCTTGAGGAACAGTGAGTAGGCCAGGCTCATGGCGAGGTAGCCGGCGATGACCGCCGCCAGCGGGAGGCCCGACAGGAGGCTGACTCCCACGGCAAGGGTCTGGAGGACCGCGCCCGCGCCGAAGGCGGCCCGGATCGGCAGGGCGCCCGAGGCCACCGGGCGCAGGCACTTGACCGGGTGCCGTCGGTCGGACTCGACGTCGAGGGCGTCGTTGACCAGGTACACGCCCGAGGCCGCCAGGCAGTACGCCACCAGCGCGATCAGCGAGTCCACCAGGACGGCCCGCTCGTCGAGCCGCCCGGCCATGAGGGGCGCGCCGAGCACCAACAGGTTCTTGCTCCACTGCCGCGGTCGTGCGCCATCGGCGACCGCGCGCACGCGCTCGCACCCTAGGATCACGCGCGCACCTTACCGGGTACCGTGTGCCCGGCATCGACACCGAGGAGGGCGACATCGAAGGCCGAGCAGAGACGCGCGAGGTCGGTAGACGCCTGATCGATGCATGGCCGCTGGTGCTCACCTACGCCTGGTTGATGGCGATGTCGTTCCTGCAGCAGCCGGGACGCACCACGTTCGACACCAAGTTCGACCTCACCGCGAATCCCGGGCCGTTCCTGGCCCGGAGCCTCACGCTCTGGAACCCCGGCGCGTCGTTCGGGGAGCTCCAGAACCAGGCGTACGGCTACCTCTTCCCGCAGGGGACCTTCTTCCTCCTCGGCGACGTCGCGGGTCTCCCCGACTGGGTGACGCAGCGACTGTGGAGCGGCCTCGTCCTGATCGTCGCGTTCGAGGGGTGTCGGCGGCTGGTCCTGGCGCTGATGCCAGGGTGCTCGGCCTGGGCGGCCTGGCTCGGCGCAGCCTCCTACGCGGCTGCACCGCGGCTCCTGGGCCTGTCCGGCGTCCTGAGCGGGGAGGTGCTCCCGACCGCGGTCCTGCCGTGGGTGGTCCTGCCGATCGTGCTGGCGCACCGAGGTCGCCTGACGCCGAGGACGGCGGCCGCCGCCTCCGGCGTCGCGATGCTGTTCCTCGGCGGCGTCAACGCGGTGGGAAACCTCGCGACCCTCCCCGTGGTCCTCCTGGTGGTGCTGGCCGGCCGGCGCCGGCCCGGCGGTGGCGACCTCGTGCGTTGGTGGCTGGGGGCGGTCGTCCTGGCGAGCGCCTGGTGGGCACTGCCGTTGCTCGTCCTGGGACGTTTCAGCCCGCCCTTCCTCGACTACATCGAGACCTCGAGCGCAGTCGAGCGCCCGCTGGGCTGGACCAACGTCACGCGGGGGGCCGACCACTGGGTCGGCTACTTCGAGGTCGGGGGCGAGCCGTGGTGGCCGGGGTCCTACCTCCTTGCCACCTCACCCCTGCTCATCGCCGTCACCGCCCTGGTCGCCGGGCTCGGCCTGTGGGGCCTGACCCGGTCGACGATGCCCCTGCGCCGCGCCCTGCTCGCCAGCCTCCTCCTCGGGGCGCTGTGCCTGACCCTGCCGCGGGACGGGTCGCTCGCGTCGCCGTTGCAGGGGCCCGTGCAGGGGCTGCTCGACGGCGCCCTGGCGATGCTCCGCAACGTCCACAAGGTCGATCCGCTCCTCCGACTGCCGCTGGCCCTGGGCCTGGCCCACCTCGCGACGCGCTGGAGCGACGTCCGGATGCCGCGCCTGGTCACGGCCGCGCCGCTCGTCAACGCCGTGGTGCTGGTGCTGGTCCTGCTGTCCGCCCAGCCCCTCTGGACGGGACAGATGCGGAAGGAGGGGTGGGAGACGGTCCCGGAGCCGTGGGAGGAGGCCGCGGCGTTCCTCGACGGCGTCGACGGGACTGGCTCCGCGCTGATCCTGCCCGGCGCGAGCTTCGGGCTCCAGACGTGGGGCGCGACCATCGACGAGCCGATGCAGGGCCTGGCCGAGACACCGTGGGTGACGCGCAGCCAGGTCCCGCTGACCCCGGGCCCGACGATCCGCCTGCTCGACGCGGTGCAGGAGCGTGTCGCGGACGGCCGCGGATCGCCGGTGCTGGCCGACCTGCTCGCTCGCTCGGGCATCGAGTACGTCGTCGTCCGCCGTGATCTCGAGCTGACCAGCGGCGCCGCAGACCTGGGACGGGTCGATCTCGCGCTGACCCGGTCCCCGGGGTTGCGCAAGGTTGCCGGATTCGGGAGCACCGGGCTGGGTGACCAGGCGCTGATCGACGTCCTCGAGGTGGAGCCGGCGGCCCAGCGCGTCGTGGCCGTGCCTACCTCGGACGTGCTGACCCTGGCCGGCAGCTCCGAGGACGTGCTGACGGCGATGGAGGCCGGCGTCCTCGACCCGACCACCCCGGTGGTCGTCGAGGGCGAGGAGAACTGGCCGGTCGGCGTCCCCGACCTGGTCGGCGACGGGCTGCGCAAGCGCGAGCGCGGGTTCGGCGCCCTGGAGGCGACCGGTCCCGTCATGGCGCTCGACGAGGAGCACCGCTACCGCCGGGCGGCCTACGACTTCGCCGGACCGGAGTCCACGGCCCCCCTCTACGCCGACTACGGCGACGCGGTGTCGACGATCGTGGCGTCGTCGTCGGCGGCCTACAGCGACAGCTTCGGCGAGTCCCGCCCGGACAACGCCCCGCACCAGGCCTTCGACGGCGACGACTCCACCTACTGGCAGTCCGCACCCCTGCTCGATCCCGTGGGGCAGTGGGTCGAGGTGCGGTTCCGCGAGGACGTGGCCTTCCCGGGCGTCACCGTCAGCACGCGACCGCTCGAGACCGGGGGCGCCGAGCTCCTGCGCGTGCGGGTGACGGCGGGGACGAACGACGTCACCGTCCCGGTCGACCCGGAGACCGGACTGGCCACCGCGGCGCTGCGCGGCACCTTCGACCGGGTACGCGTGACCGTGGAGGAGACCCGCGACGGTGCGGGCGCGGCAGGCAGTGGCGTGGTGGCCATCACCGAGGTGTCCCTCCCGGACCTGGTCGCCCCACGATCACTCGCCATCCCGGCCGACGGCGCGGACGCCGGCACGACCTTCGTGCTGCGCGCCGCGGCGCACCGACGCACCTGCCTCGACGCGGGCCTGGGGACCAACTGCTGGCCGGTCACCGGGGCCCGGACCAGCGACGAGGAAGCGGGGTTGTTCCGTCGCCTGACCGTCGACGAGGCCACCTCCTGGCAGGTCTCGGGGACCGTCGTGGCCCGCGCGACCGACGGCGCGCAACGGCTGCTCGCGCCGCTGGGCGGCGTCCGGGCGACGGCCTCGTCGGTCTACCTGGGTGAGCCCGGGGTCGCCGCGCAGCTCGCGACCGATGCCGACCCCGAGACGTTCTGGGCCGCGGCCCAGGGCGACGAGGAGCCCACGCTCCGGCTGGCCTGGGACACCCCCGTCACGATCGACGAGCTGCGCGTGACGGCCGCACCCGACAGCATGGCGCCGCCGACGACCGCCGTCGTCGTGGCGGGCGAGGAGACCCGACGCATCGACCTGTCGAGCGGGGTGGCCAGCTTCGCCCCGCTGCGAGCCGAGTCGATGGAGGTGCGGTTCGACGCGCAGCCGAGCTCCGATCGTCCGCTCGGCGTCGCCGAGGTCAGCGCTCCTGCGCTGCGGTCGCTGGTCCAGCCTCTGACGCGGAAGAGCGCGACCGGCGCGATCTGCGGTCTGGGACCCGAGATCGTCGTCGACGGCGCGGTGTACCCGACCCGCGTGGCCGGCGTGATCGGTGACGTGGTGGACGGGACCGCGATGACGCTGGAGTCGTGTGGCGGCCCGGTCACCGTCGCTGCCGGCACGCACGAGGTCGACGTCGTCTCGACGGCTCAGTTCGCCCCGACCTCGGTCGTGCTGAGGCCGAGCGACCTGCCCGACACCGCGCTCCCGCCGCAGGAGTCGACCTCGCCGGTCGTGCGGGCCTGGGGGAGCACCCGCCGCCTGGTGCGACTCGAACCAGGACCGGAGCGGCTGCTCGTCGTCAACGAGAACTTCAACCCCGGCTGGGAGGCCTCGTCGGGCGACGATGCGTTGAAGCCGGTCCGGGTCGACGGGTGGAAGCAGGGCTTCGTCGTCCCTGCGGGTTCGGGGGGCGACGTCGAGATCGCCTTCACCCCCGGCACGACGTATCGCGTCGCGCTGCTCGCCGGCCTCCTCGGGGCGCTGGCGCTCGCCGTGGCGCTGGTGCGCGGGCTGCGCTCCGATCGTCGTCGCGTGCCGTGCGAGGAGACCGACGGGGCCGCGGGTCTGACCTGCGGCGGCGACGTCGGGCGACCGTCCACCGGCTGGGTCGTGGTCGGTGTCGCGACGCTCGCACTGCTCGGGGGCCCCGCGGTCGCCCTCGGCCTGCTGGTCGGTGTCGTGGCGCGGCGTGTCCTGGGCGACCCCGGTCTGGTGGGAGCGCTGCTGGTCGGCGGCGCCGGCGTCGCCGCGGCGGTGGTGGCGGTGTCCTCCCCGGGGCTGCCCCCGCTGCTGTGCGACCTGGTGGCCGGCACCGGCGTAGGCTGCCTCGGCGTCGCGTTGCTGACCGGGGTCGATCGTCGTGCCGAGGCGGCGCCGTCGGACGTGGGGGTGGACCGTGTCGTGGCTCCGTGAGCGCGTGCCCGCCCCGTGGCGGAAGCGGGCAGGGGCGATCGCCCTGCTGATGATCGCTGTCCAGCTGGTGTGGCGCGCGTCGTTGCTGGCCGAGGGCTACCTGACCCAGGACGACTTCCAGATGACGCGGATCGGCCGCGAGTCGATGTCCGCGGAGATGCTCTTCCAGGACTACTCCGGCCACATCTGGCCGGGCAACTTCATGCTGGCGTGGGCCCACGCGCGGCTCGGTCCCCTCGACTGGGCGGGGTACGCCGTCGAGATCCTGCTCCTGCAGCTGGTGGCCGCGGTGCTCGCCTGGCTCGTGCTGTCGCGCCTGCTCCCGGACTCGTCGCTCCGGGTGCCCCTGCTGGCAGTAGCCCTGTTCAACCCCCTCACGTGGTGGCCGACGGCCTGGTGGGCCGCTGCGATCGGGTTCCTGCCGACGAGCATCGCGGTGCTGGGTGCGACGTGGGCGCTCCTGGTGCACCTGCAGGACGGGCGTCGCTGGGCGCCACCGGCGGTGGTCGGCATCGTCGTCCTCGGCCTGCAGTTCCAGGAGCGCGCCGTGCTCGTGCTCCTTGTCCTCGGCTTCGTCGCAGCGGCGCACGCACCCTCGCGGGGACCTCGCGCGATCCGCGAGGCGTGGCTGGCCCGCCGTCCGCTGTGGTCCGTGCTCGTGGTGATCGTGGCCGTCTACCTGGTGCTGCACCGGGCGCTGGCGCCGATCGAGACGGCCGACGCGGGCTCGGGTGGCGCGGCCGAGCTGGTCTGGAACTTCGTCGTGCGCACCGCGGTCCCCGGCCTCGTGGGTGGGCCGTGGCAGGCGGACGTCCTCAGCGACGTCCTCCTGCTCCCCGAGGTGTACGCGGTCGTCGCGGCGTGGATCCTGCTTCTCGCGGTGGTGGTCTGGTCCTTGCGGCGCGGAGGACGTCGGGTCGCCTGGGGCTGGCTGCTCCTGGCCTCCTACGTGGTCGCCGACGTGGCGGTGCTGTTCGCCGGTCGCACGGCGCTCGGTCCCGCCCTGGCGCTGGCCCCGCGCTACGCGGCCGACATCGTCCCCGTCCTCGTCGTCGCGCTCGGGCTCGTGCTCCGCGAGGTCGAGGCGGCAGCGCTGCGCGCCCCTCGGCCCCAGGCCGCCCCGCGGGGGGACGGGCGACGACGGACGGTGGTCGTGGCCCTGGTGACGGTGGCCTACGTCGTGTCGTCGGCGACGACGATGCAGCTGATCACTCCGCACACCAGCAACTCCGCCGATCGGGAGTACGTCCAGAACCTCCGCGACGAGGTCCGGGCCCAACCCGACGCGATCATCATCGACTCCGCACCGCCGGAGGACGTGATGACCTTCTGGTTCGGCAGCGACGCACGGGTCTCGACGGTGATCGGCCTCGCGCCCGAGCAACCGCTCTTCGACCTTCCCAGCCACGACCTGCGCATCGCGGACTCCGGCGGCCGGCTCCAGCCCGTCGAGGTCCTGGGCGGCGAGTCCATGCGGCCCGCGGACGCCGGCACCGCGTGCGGCTACGCCGTCACCGACCGACCGGTGCGGATCCCGCTCGAGGGCGAGGTCTCGGGCGACCCGCTCGTCGCCCGGATCTCCTACTTCACCTCGGTGCGCGGGTCACTCGGGATCACGGGTGGCGACACGAGCGTGGTGGGACCCCTGCGCTCGGCCGGGGTGCTCTACGCCGTCGTCCGCGGCGACGTGGACGCCCTCACCCTGAGCCTGGAGGACGACCTCTCCTCGTCGGACGGGTCGGACGGGTCGGACGGGTCGGACGGTCCGGGCGGCACGGTGTGCGTGACCGCGCTCGACGTCGGGTTCCCGGTTGCCCGCGGCGGTTCCTGACCCGGCCGCGTGCGCGGTAGGGTTCCGCGTCCTGTCCCCACCGCCTCGAGGAGCCGAGCAGGTGCGTTCGTCCCAGCGCGGCCGGCGAACCGGCCTGGACTCCGTCCGGGACGCCCAGGAGGTCGTCGGGATGTACGGAGATCCCGACACGACGTGGGGGATCTGCGTCGAGCTCCGGCTGGCCGGGGCCGTCGATGCCGACCTGGTCGCCCACCGGGTCGCCGACCTCTGCGCGCGGGAGCCGCACCTCGGGACACCGCCGGTCGTCGACCGCCCGGACGACGCGAGGTGGGCGACTGCTCGGGGCGAGGTCGCCGCCGCTCCGTACGGACCGCGCTCGCCGCTGCTGCGACTGGCCCTGACCGAGGACGGCACCGGTCTCCTCGTCGGCGCCCACCACGGGGCCGTCGACGGACTCGGCCTGCTCGCCGTGGCCGGCACCGCCCTGGGACGCGACCTGCGCACGAAGGCACGCGGCATCGGGGACCGTGCCGCCCCGCACGGGTTCCTGACCTCGAGCCTGCTCCGGGTCGGCGAAGCACTGGTGCACCCACCGTCTCGGTTCCCGGGGGTCGGTGACCCGGGTGCGGCGGGCGAGGACCTCACCGCCGTCACCCGGCCGCGGGTCGGGCGGGGCACGGCGGACCTGGCGCGCGCGGTGCTCGCGGCGCACGACGAGTCACCGACGCGCGACCGGCGACGGTCCGTCGTCGTCATCGGGGCCTCGCGACGGACGACCGACCTGCCGTCGGCGGACCGGCAGACCGCCTACCTCAGGCTCCGCGTCGGCCCGGACCAGGACCACACGGCTGTCGGAGCCGCGATCGCGGGCCTGCGCCCGGAGCCCGACTTCCCCGAGACCTCCGCCAAGGGAACCGGCCCCCTCCTCGTCCGGCTGCTCCGCAACCGTCTCGGGTCGACGGCGATCCTGAGCAACCTCGGTCTCGTCGAGGGGGACGGCGTCTCGTCGCTGGCGATGTACCCGGCGACGAGCGGACCGCGGGCGGTCGCCATCGGTCTGGCTTCGAGCGGGACCACCACGACCGTCTCGCTGCGGACGCGTCGCCGCGACCTCGATGCGCAGGAGCACGCCCGGCTGCTCGCCGCGATCGCCGAGAGGTTCTTCGACTGACTCCGGCTCCGGCTCCGGCGCGGCGCAGGGCTCAGTACGGGTCGTACGGCGAGTCGTGACCGACCAGCCGCGCGACGGGACGCAGGCGCAGGCGCAGCAAGACCTTGATCCCGACGTTGCGCAGCCACCACGGCACCTCGCGCACCACGCGGAGGCGGTCCGCGAGTCGCGGACGGGCGGTCCGGAACAGGGCCATCGAACCCTCGCGCCGCACGTAGGTGAGGTCGCGGGCGAACAGCACGCGCGCCAGGATGCCGAGCGTCACGCCGATCGAGGAGTACGCGTCGTGCACCAGGATCGGTGCGTTGCGAGGGAGGAAGGAGCGCCAGCGCAGGTCGTCGCTGAAGGTCCAGAAGTCATGCTTGCCGTCGATGTAGAGGTAGTCGAAGCCGTCGCTCCACCCGGGGCGGGCGCGGGTCGAGTAGTCCTCCACGTGTCGGACCACACCGGCCACGCCGGCCTCCTCCAGGTGCGCGAGGAACCTGGTCCTCGTCGGCGCCCCGCCGAACAGCCGGCCCTCGACGAAGGGGTCGATCGCGATCACGGTGCCGCCGGTGGCGCTGGCGACCTGCCCGAGGACGACGGTCGAGCGACCCTGGTGACTGCCGATCTCCAGCAGGGTCGCGCCGTGCGGCAGCGCCAGCGCCTCGTCGTACAGCAGCCTGGCCTGGTCTCGGGTCAACCAGCCGGGGATCCGGTCGGCCACCTCCCAGGCCCGGTCGAACTGCTCGTCGGGGGTGGTCACCTCGTCGGGCGCTGTCACGGGGATCACACGAGAACGACGGCTGCGCATCACAGGCGGCAGGCTACCTGTCGCCGCCGGCGCGAGGCTCAGCCGAGCCGCGGTGCCTCGTCGGCCGGGTCGGGGCGGCCGACCTCGCGCAGCGCCAGCGCCGTCAGGACGACGACCAGCACGGCGTCGACGGCGCCGACGGCCGTGGCCAGACCGGTGAGGCTGCCGGCGAACATGCCGGCGACCACGATGACGGCGACGCCGGCCCAGATGAGGTGCGTCGAGCGGTGGCTCTGGCGTCCGAGCGCGGAGTAGACGAGCAGCTGCAGGGTGGCGAGCAGGATGCCCAGCAGCGCGAACAGCCACAGCCGGGTCTCGACCTCGGCGTACTCGGCGCCGCCGACGAACACCAGCGCCACGGGGCTGAGGAGGTAGCCGCCGAGGGTGCAGACGGCGCCGGTGACGGCCAGCACGAGCAGCCCGCGCACGAGCGCGGCGCGGCGCGAGGCGTGCGCCGACATGGAGGGGAAGAGCACGACGATGACGAACTGGGGGAGGAACAGGACCGCCTTGGTGACGATGAGCCCGCCGGCGTAGAGCCCGGCCGTGTGCTCGTCGAGGGTGCGGCGGGCGATGAGGATGTCGACGTTCTGCAGCACGAAGAACGCGAGCAGCACGACCGAGCTGGTGGCGATCTCGGCCAGCACCCGGCGGGCGGGAGCGGCATCGACATCGGGCTCGGCGCCCGCGCGGGGCCGGCGCAGCGCGATCGTGCCGACGGCGATCGGAGCGAGCAGCCCGACCAGGACGGCGAGCATGGCGGCCGTCGTGGTCGGGCTGACGGCGACGAACAGGCACCCCAGGACTAGCCGGGGGATCCCCATGGCGAGGTAGAGCAAGCCCAGGGAGCGCCAGCGCCGTTCACCCTGGAGCACGCCGGCCTGGCCGCCCATCACGGTCAGCGGGCCGGCCGCGAGCGCCACGAGGACGGCGGGCCAGGCGGTGTCGAGCCGCAGCAGGTGCACCACCAACGGGGTGGCGGCCAGCGCGAGCAGGCTGATCCCGAGCGCGACCCGGTAGGAGAGACGCAGGATGGAGCGCTCGACGGCCTCGACGTGGTCGCCGTCGGCGGCGATCCGACGGGCCGCGGTGGCCTGGAGCCCCAGCTGCGGCACGGAGAGCACGAGCAGGAACGCCATCAGGCCGGCCACCGCGCCGTACTCGGCCGGCCCGAGGAGACGCGCCGAGACGACCTGGAACCCGTACGTCGCCACGTTCATCACCAGCATCGCCACGGCGATGCCGGCGCTGCCGCGCAGGCCGGTGCCACCGTCGGTCGTCGCGGGACTGGGCACCGGTGGACCTTAGGCCATCGCGCCGCGCGCCACGCGCGCGCCACGGCTCCGGTGCCGTGGTTGGATCGCGCTCGTGGCCAGACACGTGCGGCGAGGGGCGCAGGTGCGCGGCGTCCTGCCCCACGCCTGGTCGGTGGTGCTGGCCCTCCTCATGCTCGGGCCCGCGCTCGGTCGCGGGTTCGTGCTCACCTACGACATGGTGTGGGTGCCCGACCTCGTGCTGCGCGCCGACTTCCTCGGACTGGCGAGCGGGCTGCCGCGCGCCGTGCCGAGCGACGCGGTGGTCGCGGTCCTCGACGAGGCCGTGCCCGGCGAGCTGCTCCAGAAGCTCGTGCTGCTCGCGGCCCTGGTCGGCGCCGGCACCGGGGCCGCGCACCTGCTCGGGACGCTGCCGCTGTCGGGCCGGCTCGTGGCCGTCAGCGTCTACCAGTGGAACCCGCTGGTGGTCGAACGGCTCCTGATCGGGCACTGGCCGGTGCTGCTGGGGTACGCCGCGCTGCCCTGGATCGTCGTGGCGGCCCGGGCGTGGCGCCGCACGGGGCGACTTCCCGTGTCCCTGTGCGTCCTGCTCCCGGCGGCCTCGCTCAGCGCGAGTGCCGGGGTCGCGGCGGCCGTCGTCCTGGTGGCGGTGGCGGCGACCCGGCGGCCGGCGCACCTGGTGCGGGTGGTGGCGCTGGCGGCCGCCGCGAACGCCCCCTGGTTCGTCGCGGGGATCCTGCACGCCGCGAACGCGACGACGACGGGCAGCGGGGCGGAAGCCTTCGCCCTGGCCGACGAGGGCAGCATCCCCGCTCCGGTGGCCGCGCTCACCCTGGGTGGCATCTGGAACTCCGAGGTCGTCCCCGACGCTCGGGCCGGGCTGCTCGGCTGGGTCGCCACGGTGACCCTGCTGGTGCTGGCCGCGGCCGGCGCGCGGCGGTGGTGGCGGGCCACCGAGCGCCGCGACGCCGTGGCCCTCGTGGCGGTGTGGGGCCTCGGCTTCGTCCTCGCGGTGTCGACGTGGGCAGCGCCGGACGCCGCGGGCTGGTTGTTCAGCACCGTGCCCGGGGCCGGACTGTTCCGCGACGGCGCGCGGGTGCTGGTGCTCTGTGCGCCGCTCCTGGTGGTGCTCGTCGCGCACGGCACCGAGCCCGCGCTCCGGGTGCTCGCCCCCGAGGCGGGTTCGCGCGCGGTGTTCGCGCCGGTGCTCGTGGTGCTGCCCGTCGTCCTGCTGCCGGGCGCGCTGCTGGGCGCCGGGGGCCGGCTCGGTGCCGTCGACTTCCCGGGGTCCTACGCGGCGGCCCGCGCGGCGACCGGCACGGGGGCGGCGCAGGGAAGCGTGGCCGGCGACCTGGTGAGCCTGCCGCTGTCGAGCTACCGCCAGCCGTCCTGGAACGACGACCGCAAGGTGCTCGACCCGGTGTGGCGCTACCTGCCCCGCAACTACGTGGCGAGCGACGAGCTGGTGGTCGCCGGGACGACGCTGCCGGGGGAGGACCCCCGTGTCGCCGACGTGCGCCGCGCCCTCGCGCTGGGGACGCCCGAGGAGCGGGCCGCCGCCCTGGCCGCGGAGGGCATCGGCGTGGTGGTCACCGACACGACCGCCGTCGGCGAGGCCCCGGAGGTCGCGGGCCGGGTGCTCCTCGACGGTGCCCTGCGGGTCGTGGCCGTCGACGACCCCTCTGCGCCGGTGCGACGCAGGACGTGGGACGTCGGGATGGGGGCGGCCTGGGCCGCCTTCGTCGGCTGCCTCGCGACCGGTCTGGTGCTGGTCGCGGCTCGCCGCGGCCGGACCCGCGCCAATCCCGGTCAGGACCGCGAACGATGCTACGGTGTGCCACCGACTAGGAGGGCTTCACGTGGGAACCAGCAGCATTGTGACTCTGATCGCGACGATGGTCGTGGGCGGCGCCGTTGGCGCGGCCGGGATCGTGGGACTCGTCAGCAGCCAGACGGCAGCGCCTGACAAGTCGCCGATCAGCGTCGAGAAGCCCGTCGTCGAGTACGGCGAGTAGCACTCACCCGACCGACTGACGCTCAGGCTCCCTCGTCGGGGTCCTGGGCGTCGATCATCCGTCCCTCGATCGCCGCGAGCGCGACGACGCCGAACGACTCCTGGGCGTGCTCCCACGTGTAGGAGTGGCTCATCGCCAACGCCGCGGTGCCCAGTCGTTCCCTCAGGGCGGCGTCGCGCAGGAGACGGTCGACCGCCTCGGTGAGCCCGTCCTGGTCCTCGACGAGGAGCCCGGTCACGCCCGTGCGCACCGACTCGCGGGTGCCACCGGCCGAGGAGTACGCCACGGCCGGCGTCGCGTGCATCGCCGCCTCGCCGATGACCAGGCCCCACCCCTCCTTGATCGAGGGCAGCGCCAGCAGCCACGACCGGGCGTAGACCTCGTGCTTGGTGCCCTCGTCGACGTGCCCGTGGAACGTCACGAGGTCGGTCGCGCCGTGCGCGGCGACGTACTCGTGCAGGTTCGCCTCCCACCACCCGCTGCCGACCACCTCGAGGTGCAGGCCGGGGTGCTCCGCGCGCAGTGCGATCACGGCGTCGACGGCGTGCTCGACCTGCTTGTGCGGGACGAGCCGCCCCACGACGGCGATCCTCGGCTCCGCCGACTTCGTCTCGTCGACCCGCACGACGCGGTCGGTGCCGTTGTGCACGACCGCGACCCGGTGGACGTCGACGCCGAGCTCACCGAGCTCGGCGCGGGTGGCCCTCGAGACCGCGACGTACTGGCAGCGTCGGTAGAGCCAGGGGGCGAAGCTCCGCTCGATCCACCAGCCGATCCTGGCCATCAGGGGGCCGAACAGCACGCCCCACTGCTCGCGGTGCACGTGGTGCACGAGCACCACCACCGGTGCCCGGGTCACCAGGCGCGAGAAGAACGGGAGCCCGTTCTGGACGTCGACGACGAGGTCGACGCGTCCGAAGCGGCGCGTCGCCAGCGCGGCCATGCCGCGGAGGTAGACGGTGAGCTTGGATCCGCGGCGCACGTAGTGGACGCCGTCGACGGCCTCGTCGGGTGGCGCGGCCGCGTGGGCCGCGCACAGGATGGTCACCCGGCACCCGAGCGCGGCCAGGCCGCCGGCGACCTTCTCGAGGTAGCGCTCGGCGCCACCACCCTCGGGGTTGCGGGTGTCGCGCCAGCTGAGGAACACCACGTGCTTGCCGGCGAGGTCGTCGAGCGGGTGCATCCGCGAACCGTAGGGCATCACCTAGGGTTCGCCGCGTGAGCTGCTTCCCCGGGCGCGCCGCCTCGACGACGAGACGTCGCTCCACCCTCCGACGCTCGGTGACGCTGCTGCGTGCGTTCCGCCACGAGCAGCCCGATCCACCGCGGTTCTACACCGCGCTCGCCCGCGACTCGGTCGACCAGCTCAGCGGGTACGTCGACCTCGACGGCGCCCTGCTGCTCGACGTCGGCGGTGGTCCGGGCTACTTCCGCGACGCGTTCACCGCGGCCGGCGCCCGCTACGTCGCCCTCGACGCCGACGTCGGCGAGCTCTCCGGCCTCGGCGAGATGCCGCCGGGCACGGTGCTCGGCAGCGGGATGGCGCTGCCGTTCCGCGACGGGAGCCTCGACGTCTGCTACTCCTCCAACGTCCTGGAGCACGTGAGCGACCCGTGGCTGATGGCCGAGGAGATGCTGCGGGTGACCCGGCCGGGCGGCACGGTGTTCCTGAGCTACACCGTCTGGTTCGGACCGTGGGGCGGGCACGAGACGGCGCCGTGGCACTTCCTCGGTGGCCGCCGGGCCCGCGCCCGCTACCGGCGCAAGCACGGCCGCGAGCCGAAGAACAGGTACGGCGAGTCGCTGTTCAAGCTCACCGTGGCCGAGGCGTTGGACTGGTCGCGGAGGCAGGACTCAGCCGACGTCGTCGAGGTGCTCCCGCGCTACAACCCGGCCTGGTCGTGGTGGCTGCTGCGGGTGCCGATCGTGCGCGAGCTGGCCACCTGGAACCTGGCGCTCGTGCTCCGCAAGAGGTAGACCCGCGCGGCGTGGTGAGTTCCATGTACTTGCCGGTAGGGATGCGTTACGGTTCGGCGACATTCGTGTGACGCGTGAGGAGACATTAGGTGCGCACCATCCTTGGTCGAGTGCTGATCGCACTCGGAGGATTTCTGCTGGTGGCCGGTCTGGTGGCCCTCGTCTGGGCCCCCGGCGTGGTGAAGAAGACCCCGCTCGACGTCGACTCGGTGACGCACCTGTCCGGTGAGGGCGGCAGGGTCGACACCGCCACCGGCGAGATCACGATCGGCCCGGTGGTCGCCTCGAGCATCACCAAGGTCGACACCGAGGCCTCCGACGACGACGTCGCCGTCTTCGTCAGCACCTCGTGCCTGATGAAGGACGAGGGCGACGTGCCCGACTGCCTCGACGGTGACGACGAGCGCCTCCTGTCCGCCAGCACCAGCCTGTTCGCCACCGACCGCGACACCGCCATGTCGGTCGACAACGGCTCCTACCTCCCCGAGGGCAGCGAGCAGCCGGAGGGCCTGCAGAACAAGTGGCCCTTCGACGCCGAGAAGAAGGACTACACGTACTGGGACGGCACCGCCGGCCAGGCGGTCACGGCCGCCTACGACCGTGAGCAGGACATCCTCGGTCTGAAGACGTACGTCTACCACGTGGTCGTCGAGGACGCGCCCATCGAGGTCGCCGAGGGCGTGGAGGGCACCTACAGCAGCGACAAGGAGGTCTTCGTCGACCCGGTCACCGGTGCGATCATCCACCAGACCGACGACCAGGAGCGCTACATCGGCTCGGGTGCGGACGCCACCCAGGCCCTCGAGCTGCAGCTCGCCTTCACCGAGGACCAGCAGCAGACCAACGTCGACGACGCGAAGAGCAACGCGACGTCGCTGGCCCTGGTCACCAAGTGGATCCCGATCATCGGCCTCGTCGGCGGGCTGCTGGCCCTCGTCGCAGGTGTCCTGCTCGTCCTGCGCGAGGGACGCCGCACGGAGCACTCCGTCGCCGACGACGTGTACGCCGACAAGACGACCACGGACGTCTGATCCCCGCCCCTGCTCGGGAGGACCTCCCCGGTGACCCTCAGCCCTGACCAGGCCTCCCGTTTCCAGCGCGTCTTCACCGACGTCGTGGACAACATGGGGTTGGCGCTGCTCGGCAAGGACCGGGTGGTCCGGCTCGCGGTGACCTGCCTCCTGGCCGAGGGACACCTGCTCCTGGAGGACCTCCCGGGCACCGGGAAGACGATGCTGGCGCGCGCCCTGGCCAACTCGGTCGAGGGCAGCCACGCGCGGATCCAGTTCACCCCCGACCTGCTCCCGACCGACGTCACCGGGGTCACGGTCTACGACCAGCACAAGGGGACCTTCGACTTCCACGAGGGGCCGATCTTCCACGACATCGTGCTCGCCGACGAGATCAACCGGGCCTCCCCGAAGACGCAGTCGGCACTGCTCGAGGTCATGGAGGAGGGGCACGTGACCGTCGACGGCACCACGCACGACGTGCCCCGGCCGTTCATGGTGATCGCGACCCAGAACCCGATCGAGCAGGCCGGCACCTACCAGCTCCCCGAGGCCCAGCTCGACCGCTTCCTGATGAAGACCTCCGTCGGGCACCCCGGGGCCGAGGCGACCGAGCAGCTGCTCATGGACGCCGGGGTCCGCGACCGCGCGACCCTGGTGAAGCCGGTCCTCAGCCGCGCCGACGTCGCCGACCTGGCCGCCGCGGCGGCCGATGTGCACGTCGACCGGTCGCTGATCCGCTACGTCCGCGAGCTCGCCGAGGCCTCCCGCGAGGCCGACCAGGTCAAGCTCGGGCTCTCCGCGCGCGGCTGCCTGGCCCTCATCCGGGTGACGAAGGTCTGGGCGGCCGCGGCCGGCCGGACGGCGGTCGTCCCGCAGGACATCCACGACCTGGCCCACCCGGTGCTGTGCCACCGGATGCTGCTCGACGCGCACGCCCAGTACGGCGGTGTCCACGTCGACGCCGTCATCGACCGGCTCCTGCGCGACGTGCCGCCGCCTCGCGACCGTGCGTGACCCGCTCCGACTCCTGAGGTCGCTGGCCTCCTCGGTCTCGCCGGCGGGGTGGACGGTGGTCGGGCTCGGCCTGCTCACCGCGGTCGCCGGCCGCGTCGGTGGGTACGTCGAGCTCCAGGTCGTCGCCGTCCTGTGCGGGCTGCTGCTGCTCGTCAGCGCCGCGCTGCTCCGGGTCGCGCCGGGGCGGGTCGAGGCCAAGCTGGAGCTGCGACCGGCCTCGACGATCGCGGGGACGCCGGGCCGGGCCGTGCTCCGCGTGACCAACCGCGGCCGGTGGTCGGTGCGCCACCCCGTGGTCACGGTGCCGGTGCGATCCGGTGCGGTCGTCGCCGAGCGGGGCCTCGTGCGGCTGCCCCGGCTGCGCCCCGGCGTGCAGCACCAGGAGGAGATCGTGCTGCCGGCGATGGAGCGCGGGATCGTCCAGGTCGGGCCGATCGGCGCCCGACGTACCGACCCGCTCGGCCTCTTCCAGCGCGACCGCGACTGGACCGGCGTCGCCGACCTCGCGGTGCGCCCCCGGATGACCGTGATCGAGACGATCGCGCCCGGCTACGTCCCCGACCACGACGGCACGCCGAGCGAGGAGGTCTCGATGAGCGACCTCGCCTTCCACGCCCTGCGGGAGTACGTGCCCGGAGACGACCTGCGGCACGTGCACTGGCGCTCCTCGGCCCGGGCGGGGGTGCTGCACGTGCGGCAGTACCACGACACCCGGCGCAGCCACGTCGTGATCGTCGTCGACCGGGACGAGCGGTCCTACCCCCGCGCCCAGGACTTCGAGCTCGCGCTGTCGATCGCGGCCTCCGTCGCCGTCCGGCTGACCGAGGAGGGCTACACCCTCACGTTCGTGTGCGGCACGGACGTCGGCGCCGACTCGGTCGGTGTCGTGCTGGACGCCTCGTGCCGCGCGACGCTCGGTCCGGACGACCTCGAGGAGAGCGCCCGGACGGCGTCCCGTGCAGCGCCCGGCTCGAGCCAGCTCGTCGTGGTGTCCGGGGTGCTGGGTGCGCCACAGCGGGTGCAGGCCTGCCGCGCGGCGTTCGCCGACGACGTCCGGTTCCTCGGGCTGGCCACCGGACGGGTGCCGGGCGAGGCCCGCGACGACCCGCCGCGCGACGTCGGTGCGGGTGCCGTGCGGATGCTCCGGGTCCGGCGGATGGCCGAGCTGCCCGGCGTCCTGGCGGCCAGCGTGCTCGGTGGCGGCCGGTGAGTGCCACGGCCCGCAGGGACGGAGTCCTCACGGACGCGGTCCTGGCCCTGCTCGCCAGCGGTGTCGTCATGCTGGCGTGGGAGCCGACCTACGTCGGCACCGGCTGGTGGGTCGCGGGCCTGTCGGCGTCGTTCCTCGCCGTCATGGTGGCGGTCGTGGTTCGCGACGCCGGCGGCGGTGGCGAGCTGGTCGTCCTGGCGCTGTTGGTCGGCTACCTGGTGGTCGCGGGCCCGCTGGCCCGCGAGACCCTGGCGGTGGAGGGCTGGGGAACCGTGACCGACGGCATCACCGGTTCGTGGAACGTGTGGCACCGGCTGCTCACCACACACCCGCCGGTGACCGCTGCCGGACCCACGCTGCTGCCCCCCATCGTCACCGGCCTGGTGAGCGGCGGCCTCGGGACGTCGCTCGCCCTCGGGTCGCGGCGCCTGTGGCCTCCGCTCCTGCCGGCGGCGCTGGCGCTGGGCGCGGTCCTGCTCGTCGGGCAGCACGAACCGGCGTCCCTGCTCGGGGTCGGGGTCGGCGGCACCGCGATCGCGATCACCTGGCTGCGAGTGCGGGCCCTCCGACTGGAGGCCGACGAGACCGGCCGCGACCCGTCGACCCTGCGGCGCACCGTCCTCGGTGCCGTCGTCGTCGCGGCGTGCGCGGCGGCCTCGCTCGAGCTCGTCGGCGACCCCGCGAGCGGTGGGCGCTACCTGCTCCGCGACGAGGTGCGCCCGCAGGCGGTGTCCGGGGTCGTCACGCCACTCGACGCGTTCCGCGACCTCGTCGTCTCCGACCGCAAGCTGCTGCTCGTCGACGGGTTGCCCGCAGGGCACCGGCTCCGGTTCGCAGCGCTGGACCGGTACGACGGGCAGTCGTGGACGGCCGACAACGACTCCGATCCCGAGCGCGACGACGACCGCTTCCTCCACGTCTCGGAGAGCATCGAGAACCCGGCGTCCGGGCCGGAGCAGGAGGTCGTCGTCCAGGCCACCCAGCACTGGAGGATGCCGTGGGTGCCGACCGCAGGCGCCGTGCGGTCCATCGCGTTCCAGGGCGCGGACACCGGCCTCGGGTCCGACGTCCTGTACAACCCCGCGACCCAGACCGCCCTGCTGCCGGGCGGGCTCGATCCCGACGTGCGGTACACCTTCTCCTCGGTCGACACCGACCGCCTCGCCGACCGTCGGGTCGAGCGCTCGATGGCTCTCGACGAGGACCTGTACGAGCGTCTCCAGGTGCTCGACCAGGTCGTCACCTACTGGACCATCGGCGCCTACACGCCGATGGACGCCTTGTTCAAGGTCGCCGAAGGCATCCGGAAGGTCGGTCGCTACAGCCACGGCCAGGAGCCCTGGGAGGGCTCGATCACGGCTGGCCACGACCTCCGCCGGCTGACCGACGACTTCCTGCTGTCGTCACCGACCGTCGGTGACGAGGAGCAGTACGCCGCGGCGATGGCGCTGCTCGCCAACCGGATGCGCATTCCCGCCCGGGTGGTCGTCGGCGCGGTGGTCCCGAAGGACGGTGTCGTCCGCGGCTCGGACGTCTCCGCGTGGGTCGAGATCCGCGCCGACGACGGCACGTGGCGGACGATCCCGAGCGACGTCTTCATGAGCCGGAAGCCCCCGGACCGCCTCGGGGCGAGTGCCCCGACCGACCGGGACTACGAGCCACCGAACGACGCCGAGCCGGACCTCCCGGACGCCGAGCCCGAGCAAGACGACCCCGCACGGCCCGACCGCGCCGACGGCGGCGGCCTGTCGTGGTGGGTGCTGCTCGTCCCCCTGGTCCTGGTGCTCGCGCTGACGGTGCCCGCGGTCAAGGCGGTGCGTCGCCGACGCCGGCGTCGGGCGCGACGGGTCAGCAGCCGGTACGCCGGGGCCTGGGACGAGCTGGTCGACCACGGCCGCGACCTCGGCGTCGACGTCCCGGAGCCGGCACCGCGGCCGGTGCAGGCCGCGGCCCTGGCCGGGACGCTGCCGCTCGCGCTCGAGGCCGACCGGCGCATCTACTCCGCCGAGGACCTCGACGGGGCAGACGCGGACGCGTTCTGGGAGCTGGTCGAGGCCGAGCTGCGGGGGATGGACGCCGCGGTCCCGCGGTGGCGCCGGGTCCGCGCCCGCCTCGACCCGCGCACCCTCCGGTGACGTCGTTCGGGTGCGCGGACCCCGCCCGGACGCGACAATGACCCGGTGAGGGCAACGAGGATCGCAGTCGTGCTGAGGGCGGTGCCGGTCGCCGTCCTCGTGCTCTCCGGGGTGGCGGTCCCCTCCGGCGCCGCGATCGAGGCGCCGCCCGGGTCGTCGGCGCGCGCGAGGTCGGCCGCCCCGACCGTGACTCCGCGGCTCGCGTTGCCGCGGGAGCGCGTGACGGTCTCCGGCCGGGTGGACCGCACGCGACGCCCGGTCGTCCTGCAGCGACGCCACCAGGGTCGCTGGGCACGGGTGGCCGCCGTGAAGCAGGGACCCCGCGGATACCGGTTCCTCCAACGGCCCGCGACCACCACGCGTCTCCGTGTGCTCGCGCCGGCCTGGACCTCGAAGGGGCACCGCCACCCCGCGCAGGTCTCGAGGGCCCGCGTGGTGCGCGTGCGGCAGCCGACGGTGACCGTCGGTGGCGCGCGCCAGGTGGCCGTCGGCCAGCCGCTCGACCTCCCGGTGCAGGTGTCGCCCGCCCGGGCCGGGCGCGTCGTCCACCTCGACACGCCGGGTTCCCGTACGAGCGCCCGGACCGACGCGCGCGGCCGGGTGTCGTTCCGCCACGTTCCCCAGGCCGTCGGCCGAGCGGCACTGTCCGTCGTGGTCCCGCCGTGGCGTGGGACGCCGGCGGCGCCCAGCGCGGCCGCGGTGGTCGACGTCGTGCCCAGGGCCGCACCGGTGGTCGTCGCGCCGGTCGCCGGCGAGGTCCTGGTCGGCACCGCCACGGTCGTGGTCAGCCTGCCCGACCCGGCGGGCGAAGCCCCCGTGCGTGTCTTCGCGGACGGTCTGCTCCTCGGCGTCGCGGAGCACGACGGAGGCGGCAGGTACCGGTTGGAGTGGGACACCACCGTGCTCCCCGACGGCGGGCACGACCTCGTCGCGAGGACCGGTGGCCCGCACGGGAGACTGGGTGCCGGAGTCGCCGTGACCGTCGACAACCCCGACCAGGACCAGGGTCTGCCGGCCGGGTTCGGCATCGACGTGGTCGCAGCCGGGTTCGACCTCCCCAGCAACTTCGCGGCGATCGACCGGTCGAACGTGCTGGTCTCGGAGAAGGACGGGCGGGTGCGCCTCGTGCGCGACGGCGTCGTCGCTCCCACCCCGGTCCTGGACCTGCGCGGACGCATCGCGACCGAGGGTGACCTGGGGTTGGTGGCGCTCGCGATCGACCCGGACTTCGCAGCGAACGGATGGCTCTACCTCAGCTACGTGCCCGAGACCTCGAGGCCCGCCTATCCCTCGTACCGGAGCCAGGTGATCAGTCGCTACACCGTCGAGGACGGCGTGGCGGACCCGGAGTCGGAGGTACGGATCCTGGGTGATCCCGCCGGCGTCGACTGCTCCCTCGTCGACAATGCCGACGTCGACGGGTGCATCCCGCTCGTCGGTGCAGGTCACTCGGTGGACGACCTCGTCTTCGAGGCCGACGGCGACCTCCTGGTCTCGTTGGGCGACGGGACGATCTACTGGGGTGTCGGGGAGGAGGCGATGCGCTCGCAGGACCTCGACGTCCTGGCCGGCAAGGTGCTGCGGATCGATCCGACCACGGGCGAGGGAGTGCCTGCCAACCCCTACTTCGACGAGGGCGACCCGGCCGCCAACCGGTCGCGGGTCGTGGCCTCGGGCCTGCGCAACCCGTTCCGCATGACGATCGAGCCCGGTGGCGCCGTCGTGGTCACCGACGTCGGCGGCAGCGACTTCGAGGAGGTCGATCGCATCGTCCCGGGCGGCAACTACGGGTGGCCGTGCTTCGAGGGCCGCCAGAAGATCCGCGTCGACGTGTCGTGGTGCGACGCGATGCACGCCGCCCACGACGCAGGTGGGCTCCTCGTCGAGGAGCCCGTCCACACCTACCCGCACGACGGGAGCGGCGGCTCGGTCACCGGCGGAGCGATCTACACCGGCAGCTCCTACCCGGCCGAGTACGTCGGCCGGTTCTTCTTCGGCGACTACGCACAGCGGTTCTTCAGCACCATCGACCTCGACGACCCGGCCACCGCGCCCCTGCCCCTGATGTCCGAGGAGGCGGCCCACAGCCCGGTCGCGATCCGGACCGGCCCCGACGGCGCCATCTGGTGGCTCGGCTTCGGCTCGGGTGCACCGGGCGCGGGCGAGCTCCGCAGGCTCGGCTACGACACCTGCTCGACCAGGGACTGGAGCGTCGACTACTACGCAGACTCCACGATGGGGGGCGCTCCGCTCGCGGAGGCGTGCGTGTCGGCAGCCGGTGCCGGGGTCGGTGCCGAGGCCCCGCCCGGTCTGCCCGAGGGCTATGCCGTCCGCTGGACCCGGCGGGCGCCGCTGCCGGCCGGGACCCACCGGTTCACGGCTCAGGTCACCGGCTCCGCGCGACTAAGAGTCGGTGCCTCGACGGTGGACCGCTGGTCGACCGGGGGCGCGCAGCGTCTCGAGCTCGACCACACGCTGGTGCAGGCCGAGGTGACCGCGGTGGTGCTGGACCTGGTGCCGGGTGCCGCCGGCACGGCGGTGCTGGCCTCGACCACGGTCGGGGCACCGCCCGTCGTGTCGGTCACGGTGCCGGCCAACGGTGTCGTGGTCGGGCGCGGCACGACGGTGCCGTTCACGGCTGCGGCGGTCGACGCGGAGGACGGCTCGTTGCCCGCGTCCGCGATCACGGTCCGCGCCTACGAGATGCACTACGGCGAGTCCGCCGTGCACCTCCATCCTGGCGCCGTGACGGGAGCCACGGGGTCGGTGGTTGTCGACGACGCCCACGCTCCGGGGGAGATCGTGTGGCGCCTGGTGGCCAGCGCAGCGGACTCCTCGGGATTCCTCGCCCTCAGCGCACCGGTCTACGTCTGTGTGCTGGGCAACGAGGTCGGCCCCTGCTTGCCCTGAAGGTGCGTGACCAGGTCGGCGCCGAGGATGGCGGTGCCCGGCGTGATCGCCCCGCGGACACCGGACCAGCCGCCCCAGACCCGGTCGTGACCGGCGGGCCACTCCGGCTCGAGCAGCGTGGTGAGGGCGAAGCCGGCGCCGGCGAGCAGGGAGACCCAGTCGCCCAGGGTGCGGTGGTGCTCGGCGTAGGTGACCTCGCCGGTGGCGTCGTCGACCTCGACGTACGGCGTGCGGTCCCAGTACGACTGGCTCGCGACGAGCCCGGCCTCGGACGGGTCGTCGGGGAACATCCACCGCGTGGGGTGGGTGATGGAGAAGGCGAACCGGCCGCCGGGCCGGAGCACCCGGGCGGTCTCGGCGACGGCGGCGTCGATCTCTCGCACGAACTGCAGGGCGCCGAAGGAGGAGAAGACGACGTCGAACGACGCGTCCGCGAACGGCAGGTGGGTGGCGGTGCCGAGCACCGACGGGACGCGGACGCCCGTCTCGTCGTCGATGCGCCGTGAGTGCTGGAGCTGGCGGTAGGACAGGTCGAGCCCGACGGCCCGGCCGCCGTGCGCCCGCACCCAGCGCGAGCACTGGCCGGCACCGGAGCCGACCTCGAGGACGTCGCGACCGGCCAGCTCGCTCAGGTCGCCGAGCATCCCGGCCTCGGCCTCGGTGAGGCCCTCGGGTCCCCACACGAACCCGACGTCGCCGAGGAAGGCGCCGTGGGTGGCCTGGTACTCGTCGGCGTAACGGTCCCAGTCGGGGCCGTTGGCGCGGCGCGACTGCTCCTCGGTGACCGGACGACGGGCCGAGCGCACCGAGTCGGGCAGGTCGGGGTGGTGTCGCGAGTCGGGGGCGAACGGATCGGCGCCGGGCATGGGTGAACGGTAGCGACGGTGGCCCGGCTCGCTACCGTGCGGGCATGATCGACGACGCCTTCGCCTCTCTGGCCCCGCTCGAGGGCGGCAGGTCGGGGGAGACCTTCGTGGCGCAGGCCGGCGGCGAGCGCCAGGTGGTCCGCATCCATGCGCGCGATCCCGGCCGGGCCGAGGTGGACGCCGCGCTGCTGCGACTGGTGCGCGGACTGGTGCCGGTCGCCGACGTCCTCGAGGTCCGGCCGCCGCGTGGGGACATGCCGGCGCTGCTCGTGACGTCCTTCCTGCCGGGGGAGCGCGGCGACCTGCACCTCGCCTCCCGCGACGACGACCGCGTCGCCGGCCTCGCCTGGGACATGGGCGAGCTCGCCGCGACCCTGGCCGGGATGCCGATGCTGACCGGCGGCGCCCTCGTCGGCGCCGACCTGCGGATCGAGCCGTTCGACGGCGCCGCGGACGGGCTCCCCGCGCACGTCGACGCGCACCGGCCCGCCCTGGCGCACTGGTCGCCCGAGGAGCTGACCGGCCTCGCCGAGGTCGCCGAGGTCGCGCAGGCCCTCCTCGACACCGTCGACCGGACCTGCCTCGTGCACGGCGACCTGAACCCGACGAACGTGCTCGTCGAACCTGGCACCGGGTGGATCACCGGCCTGGTCGACTGGGAGCGCGCGCACGCCGGCCACCCGTTCACCGACCTCGGCAGCGTGCTGCGCCACGACCGCGGTCCGGTGTACGTCGAGGTAGTGCTGTCGGCCTTCGAGGACCGCCACGGGGTGGCACCGGACGACGCCCTCGCGCTGGCCCGGGCCGCCGACCTGCGGGCGCTCATCGACCTGGCCGGGCGCCGCGGGCAGGACCCGGTGGGCGACCGTGCCCACGACCTGCTCCGGGGCATCGCCACCTCGCGCGACCTGGGTTGGACTCTGCCGGAGGCGCCCGCGTAGACTGGGACCTTGCGCCACACGTCCGTCTGGCGTGCCCACACGACTTCTGTCCACCCTAGGATCCCATCCACTTATGACCATTGCCTTTCTCCCGGATTACGACGCGCCCCAGGTGGCGATCAACGACATCGGGTCCGAAGAGGACTTCCTTGCCGCCATCGACCTGACGATCAAGTACTTCAACGATGGCGACATCGTCGAGGGCACCATCGTCAAGGTCGACCGTGACGAGGTGCTCCTCGACATCGGTTACAAGACCGAGGGCGTCATCCCGTCCCGCGAGCTCTCGATCAAGCACGACGTCGACCCGTCCGAGGTCGTCTCCGTCGGTGACAAGGTCGAGGCCCTCGTCCTCCAGAAGGAGGACAAGGAAGGCCGCCTGATCCTGTCCAAGAAGCGCGCCCAGTACGAGCGCGCCTGGGGCACCATCGAGCAGGTCAAGGAGGAGGACGGCGTCGTCGAGGGCACCGTCATCGAGGTCGTCAAGGGCGGCCTCATCCTCGACATCGGCCTGCGCGGCTTCCTGCCGGCATCCCTCGTGGAGATGCGCCGCGTCCGCGACCTGCAGCCCTACGTCGGCCAGGTCCTCGAGGCCAAGATCATCGAGCTCGACAAGAACCGCAACAACGTGGTCCTGTCGCGCCGTGCCTGGCTCGAGCAGACCCAGTCCGAGGTCCGCCACGGCTTCCTCACCCAGCTGCAGAAGGGCCAGATCCGCAAGGGTGTCGTGTCCTCGATCGTCAACTTCGGTGCGTTCGTCGATCTCGGCGGCGTCGACGGTCTCGTGCACGTCTCCGAGCTGTCCTGGAAGCACATCGACCACCCCTCCGAGGTGGTCACCGTCGGTGACGAGGTCACCGTCGAGGTGCTCGACGTCGACATGGACCGCGAGCGCGTCTCGCTGTCGCTGAAGGCGACCCAGGAGGACCCGTGGCAGCACTTCGCCCGGACCCACCAGATCGGTCAGATCGTGCCGGGCAAGGTCACCAAGCTGGTGCCGTTCGGTTCGTTCGTCCGCGTCGAGGAGGGCATCGAGGGCCTGGTGCACATCTCCGAGCTGGCCGAGCGCCACGTGGAGATCCCCGAGCAGGTCGTCCAGGTCAACGACGACGTCATGGTCAAGATCATCGACATCGACCTCGAGCGTCGCCGGATCTCGCTGTCGCTGAAGCAGGCCAACGAGACCGCGACCGCGACCGACGTCGACGAGTTCGACCCCACGCTCTACGGCATGGCGGCGACCTACGACGAGCAGGGCAACTACGTCTACCCGGAGGGCTTCGACTCCGACACCGGCGAGTGGCTCGAGGGCTTCGACGACCAGCGCGCGGTCTGGGAGGAGCAGTACGCCAAGGCGCACGCTCGCTGGGAGGCTCACGTCAAGCAGCAGGCCGACGCCAAGACGGCCGACGCCGAGGCCGGCGAGGCTACCTCGTACTCCTCGGGCAGCGAGGACGTCGACACCGAGGGTGACGGCGGCTCGCTCGCCTCCGACGAGGCGCTGCAGGCGCTCCGCGAGAAGCTCACGGGCGGCCAGGCCTGACCTCACGGTCGGGTCCACACCCGTAGCACGCACGAAGGCCCGGTCCCCTCGGGGGGGCGGGCCTTCGGCGTTCCCGGACCGGTCGGGACGGGGCGGGTCAGGCCGCGCGGTCGAGCGGAGCCTGGTCGGCCGGGGGCAGGAAGCGCGCGTCGACGGCACGGGAGCGGGGCGGGCGCACGGGCGCGCCGTCGTGGATGAGCACACGCAGGGTCTCGACCATCCCGAGGACGGAAAGAGCCGCAATCAGCCACAGGAACCACATGCCGCCATGATGCGCCCGATCCGCGGCCCACGCCAGGGTCGTCGCCTGGCAGAGATGGCGGCGTGGGTCGATTTCCTGCCAGGTCGGCGCTACAGTCGTCGGGTGCAGAAGGTTGCGGTCATCGTGCAGGACGGGGCGGAGCCCTTCGGGCTCGGCTCCCTGGTCGAGGTGTGGGGCGAGCCCTACCACGCCGACGACGACAACCCGGTCTTCGACTTCCAGGTGTGCACCCCGCGCCCCGGACGGGTCGCGGGGCGCGCTGGCTACGACCTGCTGGTCGAGGTCGGCCTGGAGGCCGCGGCCGACGCCGACCTGGTCTGCCTGTCACCCAAGCACGACTTCCTCGACCACGACCCCGCCGTCCTCGAGGTCGCCCGCGCCGCGCACGACCGCGGCGCCGTCGTCTACGCCCACTGCAGCGGGGTCTTCGAGCTCGCCGCGGCCGGGCTGCTGGAGGGCCGCGAGTGCACGACGCACTGGCGCTACACCGACCGGCTGGCGCGGATGTACCCGAGCGCGATCGTCCGGCCCGACGTCCTCTACGTGCAGTCCGGCAACGTGCTGACCGGCGCCGGCAGTGCGGCCGGGATCGATGCCTCCCTCCACCTGATGCGTCAGACCTTCGGCGCGCGGGTCGCCGCGACCACGGCCCGTCGCATCGTCGTCCCTCCGCACCGCGACGGCGGCCAGGCGCAGTTCATCTCCCGGCAGGTCGTCGACTGCCAGGCCGAGACCCTCGGCGCCGTGCTCACCTGGGCCCTGGAGAACCTCGCCGAGCCGCTCGACGTCGACACCCTGGCACGCAAGGCCCACATGTCGCCGCGCACGTTCGCGCGACGCTTCCGCGACGAGACCGGGACGACGCCGCACGCGTGGGTCACCGCCCAGCGGCTCCAGCTCGCCGAGGAGATGCTCGAGCGCACCGAGAACTCCGTCGACCACATCGCCGCCGAGGTGGGCTTCGGCAACGCCGCCACCCTGCGCCACCACTTCACCCGGGTCCGCGGCGTCAGCCCGCAGGTCTACCGACGCCAGTTCGCGTGCTGACCTGACTGCCCGAGCATCTCGACGCGCGGGTCCCGGCCTCGTCCCTCGGCCGGACCGCGTGCTCAATCCCGTCGTGCGACGGAGCCGCTCCCTCGTCGCAGCTCCTGCACCCGGACCTTCCCGGTGAGGGTTCGCGGGAGGGCGTCGAGGAACGACCAGGTCTTGGGTCGCTTGGGTGGGGCGAGGCGCTCGCGCGCGTAGGCCGCGAGCTCGGCCTCGGACGCCGTGCCGACGACCGCCGCGCAGACGCGTGCGCCCCAGTCGGGGTCGTCGACGCCGTACACCGCGACGTCCTCGACGCCGGGGTGCTCGCCGAGGACCAGCTCGACCTCCAGCGGGTAGACGTTGACGCCGCCGGTGATGACGAGGTCCTCGCGTCGCCCGTCGAGGTAGAGGTAGCCGTCGTCGTCGAGCCGGCCGAGGTCCCCGACGGTGAAGCTCGCCACCCCGCCGTCGGTCCGCCAGGCCGCGGCGGTCCTCGCGTCGTCGCCGTAGTAGGTGAACCGGGCGTACGGCGGCACCGCGCACCAGATCGTGCCGTCGTCGTCGAGGGTGAGGGTGCGGCCGGGGCGGGCGCGACCGACGGTGCCGGGTCGCTCCAGCCACTCCTCGCTGCGGCACGCGGTGAACTGGCCCTCGGTGGAGCCGTAGAACTCCCACGTCGAGCCGGCGGGGAACAGCGCGACGAGGCGGCGCTTCACCTCGGTGGGGCACGGGGCGCCGGCGTGCGCGACGAGCCGGAACGACGTCAGGTCCGGCACCCCGACGACGTCCCAGTGCGCGAGCAGCCGCTGCAGGTGGGTCGGCACGCAGAACATCGTGGTCGGCCGGTCGCGCTCGATGGCGGCGGTCACGGCGGCCGGGTCGAAGGGCCCGGGGACGCTCAACCGGCCGCCGGCGAGGATGGTGCCCATCGCGAACCGCAGCGGCGCCGAGTGGTAGAGCGGGCTGAGCACCAGGTTGACGTCGTCGGCAGCGAACCCCCACAGGTCGCGCTCCTCGGCGACCAGCGCGGCGGCGTCCGTGTCGTCGAGCAGGCCGGACCACACGCCCTTGGGGACGCCGGTGGTGCCGCTGGTGCAGTGCATCGGCCGGGCCCGGGGGAGTCCGTGACCCGGGGTGGGTCCGCTTCCGGCCGTGACCGCCGCGAGCTCGTCGGCGGTGGTCACGACCACCTCCGGCGCGAGCGGCGTCAGGATGCGGCAACGTTCGGTCTCGGTGAGCCGCGGGTCGAGCGGGATCGGGACGACGCCGCGGGCCAGCAGCGCCAGGACGGCGTCGACGTAGGCGCGCGAGCCCGGCACGAGCAGCGCGACCCTGGCTCCCTCGTCCAGCTCCACGACCCCGACCCTAGACGGCTGCGGACACTAGAACGGCGTGCGCACCACGGCGCGCTGCCCCTCGAGCCGGGCTCCGAACGACGACTTGAGGTCGCCCTTGCCCTTGCCGAGCACCAGCGTCGTGCTGCCCCCGAGGTAGGACAGCTCGACGATCCGGCGGGTGCAGTCGTAGTAGAGCCCGCGCCGGTCGGCGGCACCCTCGTAGTCGGCACCCCACGACAGCCACCGGGAGACCCCGCGGTGCGTGGTCATCAGCCCGACGGCCGCCAGCACGCCCCCGTCGCGGTAGGCGACGGCCTGGAGGTCGTGGTCGGCCATGGCGACGTCGAGCCACTCGGCGGGGGCCGGGCGGTTCATCAGCGGGTGGCGGCGGGGGTTGTGCTTGCTGAAGTTCGCGTCGAGCAGCGGCGCCACCTCCTCGCCCTTGGCCACCTCGGCGAGGGGGCCCTGGGTGACGTCGAGGTCGGCGTCCTCGGCGAGCCGGCGCCGCAGCCGGCGCAGGTCCTGGCGCCGGGACCGGCCCAGCGACTGGAGCCACGCCTCGGCGTCGGGCCGGTCGGGGTGGTCGAGGTCCACGACGCCGAGCGGCAACGTCGTCTGCTGCACCACCCGGCGCCCGGGCAGCCCCGAGACCACGTCGTCGTCGCCGACCTGCCGCCACAGCAGCGCCGGCATCCGGGGGCCGAGCCGGCGCCGGAGCGCGCCGACCAGCAGGGGGAGGGCGCCGCGGTGGCCCGGCTCGGTCCAGTACGACGGCTCGGAGCCCGAGTGCGGGTGGTGCACGTGACCGATGCCGCCGGCGAGGAGGACCCGCTCGAGCAGCATCCCGGCCACCAGCGCGTCGCCGTGGGGCCCGGACCGGGTCGCGACGGCGAGCCAGACCCGGTTGCGGGTCTCCTCCTCCATCGCCGACAGCGCCTCGACCCTCCACAGCGGGCCGCGGGACGCCGCGAGCCGGGCGGCCAGGGCGGCGTCGGCGCGCAGCCCGGCGAGGTCGACGACGCGGACGTCGTACGGGCCGGCGTCCGGGTCGGTCACGAGGGCACCGCGGTGGGGGCCCGGTCGTCCGCGGCGTCGTCGGCGTCGTCGGCGTCGTCGGCGGGCTTGGAGCGGCGGCCCGGGACCGGTGCGAAGATCACCACGGCGGCGAGCACGAAGTGCGCGGCGATGAACGCGAACGCCTCGTTCTGGCTGGCGACGTGGCCGCCGAGGCGCACGGTGATGTGCTCGGCCCACTCCCACCGGTCGGGGATGTCGTTGCCGCGCCAGACCTGGAACATCAGGTCCTCGATGCCCGACAGCATGACCAGCAGCGCGGCGTAGGACGCGCGCCGCACGGTCGCACCGGCGGCGCCGCCGAGCCGCAGCGCGAAGACCAGACCGAGGATCACGAACGGCACCAGCATCCGCATGATGCTGTAGAAGCGGTCGAAGTCCTCGTCGACGAACGCCCCGAACATCAGCGGTGCGAAGCCGCCCATCACGGCGAGGAAGACACCGGTGACCATCAACGGCGCCATCCAGCGGGCGCGGGCCCACGCACGCGGGACCCGGGCGACCGCCTCGGTGGCGAGCACGAACGGCACCAGGGCGAACAGCAGCGACGTCAGCGTCTCGACGTCGTTGGCCACCCAGTGGTGCACCGCGTAGGCGGTGACGGCCGCGGCCGCACCGAACCCGAGTGTTGCGATTCCCTGCTTCATCCCGCCATCAGCTCCTTGGTCATGTCTTCGCCGGCGCCGTCGCCGGCACCGTCCCTGGTGATGTCGAACGTGAGCGCCCCGGCCGCGTCGAGGGCCCGCTGGCGGGCCTCGCGCACGGTGGGTGCGGTGGTGAGCACGTAGCCGAGCTGGTCGGCCAGGCAGGCGCCGCCCTCGACGCGGTCGCCCTGCTGGGCACCGATCCGGACCCGCTGCACCCCGGGGAGCAGCGCGGCGTGCCCGGCGCCCCGGACGCCGGCGACGGTGCCGACCGCGTCGGGAAGGACGATCCGTCCCACCGCCGCGCTCGGACGCCGGCGCCGGCCGAGGTCGAAGGGCAGGCCCACCGCCGCGCGCACCGCGTTCTCGACGGTGTGGACGCCGTGGGTGAGCCGGACGAGCTCGCCGAGCGGGTCGCCGCCCACGCGGGCGCCGATCTCGACGATCCGGACCGTGTCGCCGGCGTCGAGGACGAGGTCCAGCATCATCGGTCCGCGCCGGTAGTCGAGGGCGCGGCAGAGGGCGTCGACGAGGTCGTGGACCTGGTCGACGACGTGGCCGGGCAGCTCGCCGGACATCGCGTGCTCGGTGGTGATGGCCCGGGGCGCCCGCGTGATGGCGCGGGCGCTGAGGGCGAGGAACGCGGCCCGCGAGTCCTCGACGATGCACTCGGCGCTCAGGTGCTGACCGAGCATCTCCTCCTCGACGATCACCCGGCCGGAGTAGGAGAACGCCGCGGCCTCGGCGATCGCCGCCGTCAGGTCGTCGCCCTCGCGGCAGCGGGCCACCCCGCGGCTGCTCTGCGCGTCGGCGGGCTTGACCACGACGGGCAGGCCGAGCCGCTCGGTCTCGCGGAGCAGCTGGGGGCCGGGGACGCCGGTGGCCCACCGGCACGTCGGCAGGGCGAGGTCGTCGCAGACCTGGCGCAGGTAGGTCTTGTCGTGCGAGGCCCGCACCGTCGCTCCCGACAGGCCGCAGGGGAGTCCGAGCCGGCGGGAGAGACGACGCTGGGCGTCGAGGGCGACGTCCGAGGCGGGGGCGACGACGCCGCGCAGGTCGTCGCGGCCGACGAGGGCGTCGTGGATGGCGTCCACGTCGCGGGTGCTGATGATCAGCTGCTCGTCGGCGAGGCCGAGGGCCGGGGCGTCGGGTCGCACGTCGACGGCGATGGTGCGCAGGCCCATCCGCTGGGCGGCCCGGTAGGTCTCGAAGACCCCGATCGCGGCGCCGAGGACGACGACGCTGCCGCGGCTGCGACGCCGCTTCACGACGCCACCTCGATCGGACCGACCGGCTCGACCGGCCCGACCGGCCCGACCGGCCCGACCGGCCCGACCGGCGCCATCGACCGGATCGGACCGCCGGTCGCCGCGGCGCTGAAGCTGTCGGCCGGCAGCACCGGCACGGACGCCTCGCGCACGTAGAACATCCGTGGTCGTGGTTGCCCGGCCGCCAGGACGCCCAGGCAGCGGACCTCGACCGCGATGACGAACAGCGCGATCCCGACCAGCACCACGATGCCGCCCTCCATCACCGTCGCCGGCAGGGCGCGGGTCATGTGCAGCACGCCGAGCACGACCGACACCAGCGCGGCCCAGGTCGCGGTGAGGATCGCGAACTGCGCCGGGCGGCGGGAGAAGGCGAACCACAGGTCGAGGGCGTGACCGGCGAGGTCGAGGAACCGCACCCGGGCCGGCCCGTCGGTGCGCGCGCGGTGGGTGATCGGCACCGTGGTGTGGCGGTCGGTGAGCTTCGGCAGGGTGGCCAGGAAGTACGGGCGGCCCAGGCGCAGGTCGACCACGGCGCGGGCGAGCTCGGTGCGGACCAGCCGGAAGCAGGTCGCGTGCCGCGGCAGCTCGATGCCCAGCAGGCCGCGGGCGACGAGCTGGTTGACCGTGGAGCCGATCCGCCGCACCAGCGGGTCGTGCCGCTGCACGCGGACGCCGAAGACGGCGTCCATCCCGTCGGAGGCCTCGACCAGCCGCCGGATCTCGCTCGGCGGGAACTGCCCGTCGGCGTCGACGTGCACCAGCCACGGCCTGCTCGCGTAGAGGTACCCGGCCGAGAACGCCGCCTCCACCCCGAAGTTCCGGGTGAACGAGAGGTACTGCACCCGTGGATCGGCCTCGGCGCGGCGCCGCAGCACGTCGAGCGTGCCGTCGCGGCTGCCGTCGTCGACGCAGACCACCTCGACGTCGAGCCGGGGCTCGCGGTCGAGCTCGTCGAGGAGCTCGTCGAGCACCCCGTCGAGACCGCCCGCCTCGTTGTAGCAGGGCATCACCACGCTGAGACCCGTCACGTAGGGGTCGTCTTCCCTCATGTCCATCTCCCCGAGATCGGCTGTGGAACACGGCGCCCGGATGCGCGCCGAAGCAGGAGTCGCAACGCCGTGGCGTTGCAGAGCTGGGCGGCCACCAGCGCGCCCATCGCGGCGAGCGCGCCGCCGCGCCCGGTGCACGTCAGCAGGACCACGGCCGCCGCGAGCAGGCCGCACGCGGAGGCGCCGACGTTGCCGGGCAGCCAGCGGCTGCGGGAGTTCTCGACCAGGTTGGCGGCGACCGTGCGCTGGGTGAAGACGACGACCTCGCCGGCGGTGAGCAGCGTGAGCGTCGCCCACCACGGCGCGCCGAGCAGGTGGGCGCCGACGGCGAGCGCCGCGGTGCCGGCGCCGGCGACGACGGCTCGCGCGAGGATCCGCCGGGCGGCGTCCTCCCCGGCCGCGGCGCCGGAGCCGCGCAGGCGCAGGGAGACGTCGGGCTGGTGCAGCCGGACGACGACGGTGGTGGTCGCGCCGAACACGCTGGCGACCGTGACGGCGACGTAGTAGCGGACCGCCTCGTGCTCGGGGGCGAAGGCGGCGACGGCCCAGAAGCCCGCGCTGACGCTGACGATCGAGAGCACCTCCGGCAACCCGAGCAGCAGCAGCGAGCGACGCAGCGGGGTGACGGCGGCCCGCCGACGGACCCCGTCGAACATCTCCCGCGGGACGGCGGCGAGGCCGGCGGCGGCGACGGCGAGCAGGAGGACCAGACAGGTGACGACCCAGGCGACCGGGCGCAGGTCGAGGGCGACGGTCACCCCCGTCGCCGCCAGGAGCGCGAGGGCCCCGGACGCGAACAGCAGCGCGTCGGCCCCCGGGCGGTGCGCCAGCCGGTGCAGCGCGGCGACGACCTGGTAGACGGCGCCGGTCAGTCCCCAGCACAGCCCCCACAGGAGGAGGGTCGGCCCGACCCCCGTGAGGGTCGAGAGGGTCGCCGCGGCCAGGACGCACGCCAGCGGGACGAGGACCGTCGCCAGGGTCTGGCGCGAGACCTGCCCGGCCAGCCGCGGCAGCCTCGGCACCTGCTTGAGCAGGGTCTTCTCGGCGGTGGCGAACAGGATCGCCAACCAGCCGAAGCCCCCGATGACGGCGACCGTGCGGCCGAGCTCCTCGGCGGTCCAGGTGGTGGCGAGCAGGAGCGGGGCGACCATCCAGAGCGCGCGGAAGCCGGCCCGGCCGGCGAGCACGACACCGGTCGAGACCCACGACGGCGCGTAGGGCACCGACGTCGTCGGTGCGGCGGCGAGGCTCATCCGGGCCTCAGCCCAGGAACGGGCGGGGGACACCCACGAAGGAGAGAGGCGTGACGTCGAAGCCGACGCTCACCTTGTCGTCGACGAAGCCGCGTCCCGAGGAGAGGGTCTCGGCGCCGGAGTCGATGGCGTGGCGGGCGTAGCGCAGGAAGTGGTCGAAGTACAGGTGCGGGACGCCGCCGTCACGGGGGTGGACCATCGCCCAGTAGGAGCCCCACGGGTGCCGCGGGTGCTCGAGGAGGGTGCCGACCGCGACCAGCCGCTCGCCCTGGTGGTAGGTGATCGTGCGGACGTCGTAGCGGGCCATCAGCGCTGCGAAGTACGCGGCCGGCATGTGCGGGCGCGGATCGACCCGCAGCGGGGCGTTGCGCGCGATCATGTCGACGAGGAGGTCGGCGACGGCCTGCGGGTCGACGTCGGTGCGAGCGTTGCCGAACTCGACCCGCACCTGCGACTCGATCATCGGTCCGAGCCGCCGCAGCGACTTGCGGCGCTTCTTGCTGAGACCGGCGAACCACTCCTCGAAGGTGGCGGGCAGCGGCATCACGGTGCCCTGCCCCTGGGCCTGGGAGGTGACGGCGCCGCGGCGGCGCAGGTCGGGCAGGTCGTCGTCGGTGACGTTGCGGTAGGCGATGCCGGCCAGCCGGGTCCGGCCCAGGGCTCGCACCACCCCGCGCTCGAAGGCCCGCACGACGTCGGCCCGCTGCGGGCGGCTCAGCCCGCTGCGGAACGTCCAGGACGCCTCGTGGCCCTGCCCGGGCATCCGCATGTCGACGAGCACCGGTTCGCGGCGGGACGGCGCCGCGTGCGGACGGACGCCTCGGTAGCTGCCGACGAACGCGCCGACGATCGTGTCCCCGTGCCGGACGGCGGCGGTGAAGGTGGGGCACCACGGGGTGGGGGACGACGCGCTGAGCTGCAGCAGGTCGTGGTCCCACAGCGCGACGAGCCGCTCGTCGCGCACGAACTCGGCCCATCCCGGCTGGGTCTCACCCGAGCCGGCGAGGGTGACGCGGGTCGTGAGGGCGTGCGTGGATCCAGGCACCAGCAGCATTGTGTGAGCTCCCCGAGAGTGGCGCGCAGGGTCGGAGCACAGACCGAACACGATCGAACCGCCACGAGTGTGACCTACGACACCCTACGTACGCACCGTCAAACGTCAATCCTTTCGTCATCGGCGACTTCCGCCGCAACTCCTCCGGGCTGACGGCGTACGGCGGGCGTCAGCCCAGACCGAGGTCCGCGCCGAGCTGGTCCACGACGGTGGCGAAGTGGGTGTCGTAGTCGAGGACGCCGCGGTGCATGTGGCCGAACAGCTCGAGCGACACGTGCCCGAAGAGCGTGGCCCAGGCGGTCAGGCCGCGGACCGCAAAGGCGGGGGAGAGCGGGGGGTCGACGAACGCCAGGACGGGGCCGAGCGCGGCCTTCTCGGCGGCCGAGACCCGAGCCGGTCCCGCGGCCGGCGTCCGGCCGGCTGCCTGGGCGTCGCGCAGCACCGTGAGGAGCGCGAGGGTGACGCGGGTGGCCGGTACGACGGTGTCGGCCGGGGCGGCGTACCCGGGCACCGGGCTGCCGTGGGTGAGGGCGTACTGGTGCGGGTGGGCGCGGGCCCAGTCGCGGATCCCGTGCGCGATCGCGCGCCAGCGGCCCCGCAGGTCGCCACGGCGGACAGCGCGCTCGACGGCCTCGACGGCGGCGCCGAGGTCGTCGTAGGCCTCGACGATGAGCGCGGTGAGGAGCGCGTCGCGGCTCGGGAAGTAGCGGTAGACCGCGGACGACGCCATCTCGAGGTCGCGCGCGACCGCACGCACCGAGAGGGCGGCCGGGCCGATGTCGGCGAGCTGGGTCGCGGCGCTGTCGAGGATCGCCCGGGTGAGCTCGGCGCGGGCGGTGGCGCGGGCGGTGCGGGGAGCGGGTGACATGAGGGCGATCCTGCCCTGGAACAAGAGCAGTGGCAACAAACAAGAGCACTGCTCTTGTCATTGTGTCCGAAGTGTGACAGGTTCACAGGACGGAGAGCGGTGCTCTCGAAAACGGATCGACGAGGAGATGGTGACGATGGGCAAGCACGTGGTGGTAGGTGCGGGGCCGGTGGGTCTGGCGACCGTGCGGGAGCTGGTGGCGCAGGGGCACGAGGACGTCCTCCTGGTGAGCCGATCGGGTCACGGGGACGACGTCCCGGGCGTGCGCCGGGTGGCGCTCGACGTGGCCGACGCGGCCGCGCTGACGACCCTCGTCGAGGGGGCGAGCGCGCTCTACAACTGCGTGAACCCGCCGTCGTACGACGTGTGGTCGACGTGGTGGCCGCCGGTGGCGGAGGCCTTCCTCGTCGCGGCCGAGCGGACCGGTGCGGTGCTGGCGACGGCGTCCTGCCTGTACCCCTACGGTGTGGTCGACGCGCCGATGCTCGAGGGCCAGGCCGACCTCGCCCAGGGGGTGAAGGGCGCCCTGCGCGCCACGATGTGGGCCGACGCCCGGGCGGCCCACGAGGCGGGGCGGCTGCGTGCGGTCGAGGTGCGCGGCTCCGACTACCTGGGGCCAGGCGTGACCATGGCACACATCCCGACCGTGGCGCCGGCGGCCCTCGCCGGGCGGTCGGTCCGGGTGTTCGGCCGCGCCGACGTCGCGCACTCCTTCACCGACGTCCGCGACATGGCCCGCACCCTCGTCGCCGTCGCGGCCCGCCCGGACACCCACGGCCGGGTCTGGCACGCCCCGACCAACCCGCCCCGCACCCAGGCCGAGGCCGTCGCCGACGTCTGCCGGGCCGCCGGGCGCGAGCCGGTGCGGGTCCGGCCCTGGCCGCGCGCGCTGCTGGGGGTCGGCGGGCTCGTCGTCCCGGTCCTGCGGGAGATGCGCGAGACCGTCCACCAGTTCGAGCGCCCCTACGTGCTCGACTCCTCGCTCACCGAGCGCGAGCTCGGGCTGGCACCGACCCCGTGGGACGACGTCTGCCGGGCGACCGCCGCGACCGCGCTGGGCGACGTCGCACATGGCGCGGAGGTGTCCGAGCCCGTCTGAGGAAGGTGGACGCGGGCCGGAGACGCCCCCGGGTGCGGGTGGAAGTCGGTCGGCCGCGGGAACTGCGGTCCCGGTGCGGACATGAGGAAGCATGAGCCCACCGGAGGACACCATGACCCAGTCGGAGGCCGCGCTCGCCGAACGCCTGCGCCACGGCGACGCCGACGCCGTCGCCGAGCTGTTCGACCGGCACGCCGACCGGATCCACCGGCACTGCTTCCGGCTCACCGCCGACCGGGCCGACGCCGAGGACGCCACGGCGACGACGTTCCTGGAGGTGTGGCGGCACCGGCACCGGGTGCAGGTCCACGACGGTTCGCTGCTGCCCTGGCTCCACGGCGTCGCCACCAACGTCTGCCGCAACCTGACCCGCGGACGCCGTCGCCACCTGCGCGCCGTCGCGCGGCTCCCCGGGCCTCCCGACCAGCCCGACCACGCCGACCGGGTCGACGAGCGGCTCGACACCGAGCGGCGGATGCGGGTCGTGCTCGACGCCGTCGCCACCCTGCCACCGCACGAGCGCGAGGTGCTCGCCCTCGTCGTCTGGTCCGGCCTGTCCTACGAGGACGCCGCCGCCGCCCTCGAGGTGCCGGTCGGCACCGTCCGCTCCCGGCTCTCCCGGGCGCGCCGGCGCCTGACCGCCCTCGCTCCGATCGACGCCGAAGGAACCCCGTGATGGACGACGACCTCACCACCCCGCCCGACCAGCCGCTCGACGACGCCGCCCGCGCCCGCCTGCGGGGCCGCGTGCTCGCCGGCCTCGACGAGTCCGCGCCGGCCGGTCCGCGTCGGCGCTGGGCGGTCCCGGTGGCGGCAGCGGCGGCGGTCGTGGTCCTCGCGGGCGCGACCGGCTACGCCACCCTGCGCCCCGGCGCGGACGACGACGTCCTGCCCGGCGGCCGGAGCACCTCCGCGCCGAACCGGATCCCGACCCCGGCACCGTCCGAGGACGTCACGGTGCCCGACACGCCCGGCACCTCCGAGGCGCCCGACGCGCCGGACGACCCCGGGGAGGGCACGATCCCCCCGGCCGAGGACGGTGCGGCCGTCGTGCCCACCCCGTCCGGCGGACCCGCGGGTGACGCGGCGGGGGCCTGCCGGCGCGACCTGCGCCACGTCCTGCCCGGTGCCGTCCCCGCGCTCGCGGTCGAGGGCACGCTCGGCACGACGTCGTACCTCGTCGAGGGCGACCGGTTCGTCCTGTGCGACACCGTCGGCGGCACCGTCACCCTGCACGGTGCCCAGCCGCTCGACGGCCGCCACCCCCCGGACGACACCACCCCCTGGCGCGTCAGCACCAACGCGGTGGACCCGCAGGACGGCGCGGCCAGGGACTACGACCTGGTCTTCGTCGCCGGCGGGATCGTCACGTCGCAGGCGATGCAGTGGGGGGTCAGCTACACCTTCCCCGACGGGCACGTCGAGGAGGCGACCACGAGCACGGACGCCGAGGGACGCACCTGGTGGCGGATGGAGTACGTCGCCACCGACGGCGTCCTGGTCGCGCCCGGCACCGACCAGACGACGCTCGAGCCGATCGTCGTCGACGTGCAGGTCGCCGGCACCAGCAACCGGCACGAGCTGCGCTGGGCCGAGGACACGTGCGCGCAGGTCAATCACGGCTGCTGAGGCGTGAGTCGGGGGCGGAGGGGTAGACAGCGGCCATGACCATCCTCATCGCCCTCGCCGTCGTGGTGGCCGTCGTCGTCGCGCTGGTCGTGGTGGCGATCGCCACGAGCTCGGGCCGCCACCCCGGACGCGGTCGCACCGGCCGCGCCGCGGACGGCGGCTACGCCGGCAGCTACGACGGCGGCACCGACACCAGCACCGACCACCGCCAGCACGACGGTGGGTCGCACGACTCGGGGGGCGACTCGGGCGGCGGCTGGTTCGGGGGCGGCTCCGACGGCGGCGGCTCCGACGGTGGCGGTGGGGGAGGGGACGGCGGTGGCGGCGGTGGCGGCGGCGGCGACTAGCCTCGCAGGGTGCGGGTAGGACTCACCGGCGGCGTCGGTTCGGGCAAGAGCACCGTCTCGGCGATCCTGGCCGAGCTCGGGGCGGTGGTCATCGACGCCGACGTCCTGGCCCGCGAGGTGGTCGAGCGCGGCACACCCGGCCTGGAGCAGGTCGTGGCGGCCTTCGGGTCCGAGCTGCTCACCGCCGACGGTGACCTCGACCGGCCCCGGATGGGCGCGCTGGTCTTCGGCGATCCCGCGAAGCGGAGGCTGCTCGAGTCGATCGTGCACCCGCTGGTCTTCGAGCGGTACGCCGCGCTGGAGGCCGCCGCCGGTCCCGACGACCTCGTCGTCCACGACATCCCGTTGCTCGCCGAGTCGGGCCGGGCGGGTCGGGCGGGCGAGGAGGGTGGGTTCGACGCCGTGGTCGTGGTCGACGTCCCCGACGAGATCCGGATCGAGCGGGTGGTGCGCGACCGCGGCTGGACCCGCGCGGACGCCGAGTCGCGGATCGCCGCCCAGGCCACCCGTGAGCAGCGCCTGGCCGTCGCGACCCACGTCGTCGACAACAGCGGCACCCTCGACGAGCTCCGTGCCCGGGTCGAGGCGGTCCACGCCGAGCTCACCGCCTCTTGAGCGGGCCGGTGCGGGGTCGGCTGCTCGTCCTCGTCGGCATCGTCGTCCTGGCCCTCAACCTGCGGCCGGCGGCGGTCAGCGTCGGCCCGGTGCTCGACGACGTCCGCGGCGGGCTCGGGATGTCGGGCACCGGGGCCGGGATCCTCACCGCACTCCCGGTGGTGGCGTTCGCGCTCTTCGGCGCGCTGGCCCCCCGGCTGGCGGAGCGGCTCGGCACGCACCGGCTGACCGCCCTGGCCCTGGGCTGCGTCGCCGTCGGACTCCTCGCGCGCAGCCGGGTCGACGACGTCGTCGCGTTCCTGCTGCTGTCGTTGCTGGCCCTGGCCGGGATGGCCACTGCGAACGTCGTCCTGCCGTCGCTGGTGAAGCAGCACTTCCCGGAGCGGGTCGGCACCCTGACCGCGGTCTACTCGACCGCGCTCGCCGTCGGCATCACCGGCTCCTCGATCCTCACCGTCCCGATCAGCGAGTCCGTCGGCGGAGCCGACGGCTGGCGCACCGGGCTCGCGGCCTGGGCGGTGCTGGCCGGGATCTCGCTGCTGCCGTGGCTGGCGCTGCTGGGCCGCGACCGCGACCGCGCGCCGGTCGTGCCGGGCGAGCGGATCCCGCTCGCCGCCGTGGGCCGTACGCGCCTCGGCCGGCTGATGGCGGCGCTGTTCGCGCTGCAGTCGCTCCAGGCCTACGCGGTCTTCGGCTGGTTCGCCGACGTCTACCGCGACGCGGGCTTCTCGAGCGGGTCGGCGGGCCTGCTGCTCGGCGTCATCACCGGCACCAGCATCCCGCTGTCGTTCCTGGTCCCGTCGCTCGCCGGCCGGATGACGAACGTGGCGCCGCTCGTGCTCGCCCTCGGCGCCTGCTACCCGGTGGGCTACCTCGGCCTGATCCTCGCCCCCGGCGAGGGCGCGGTCGTGTGGGCGCTGTTCGTCGGCACCGGCACCTCGACGTTCCCGCTCGTGCTCACCCTCATCGGCCTGCGCGCCCGCACGGAGGCGGGCACGGCGTCCCTGTCGGCCTACACCCAGTCGGTCGGCTACCTGTTCTCCGCCGTCGGCCCGTTCGGGGTCGGGGTGCTGCACGACGTCAGCGGCAGCTGGACGCTGCCGCTGGTCGCGCTCACCGTGCTCGTCGTCCCGCTGGTGCTCTGCGGCCTCGCGGTCTCCCGGCCGACCTACCTGGAGGACGAGCTCACAGCACGCGCGTCATGAACGTGCTGTGCGGGTCGGGCCGGTAGCCGGCGAACGGCGGGCACTCCGCGAAGCCGTGCCGGGCGTAGAGCCGGCGGGCCGGGGCGAAGAAGTCCTGGCTGCCGGTCTCCAGGCTGACCCGCCGGTAGCCGCGCGCGCGAGCCTCGCCGAGCACGTGCTCGAGGAGCCGGGCGCCGATGCCCTCGCCGGTCCGGTGCGTCGCCGTCCGCATCGACTTGAGCTCGGCGTGCTCGTCGTCGAGCCGCTTGAGCGCGGCGCACCCGACGAGCTCGTCGCCGTCGTGCGCCGTCCAGAGGAGCACCCCGGCCGCCCGCAGCCCGGCCAGGTCGAGGGCGTGGGTCGACTCCGGCGGGGACGTCGCCCGCAGCTGGGCGAGGTGTGCCTCGAGGAACGCGACCACGCCGGTACCGGTCAGGTCGTCGAGGGCGATCCGCACGCCGGCCAGCCTAGTGCCCGGACATGACGCCGGACATGAGCCGGACATGACGCCGGCCCGCCGTACTCGATCTACGGCGGGCCGGCGGACAACGGTGGAGCGGGCTCAGGCGGCGAGGTCGGGGTCGCCCAGCCGGCGCAGCTTCTGCAGCGCCTCCCGCTCGAGCTGGCGCACCCGCTCGGCGGAGATGCCGTGCTTGGCGCCGATGTCGGCGAGCTTGTGCTGACGGCCGTCGGTGAGGCCGTAGCGGGAGCGGATGATGTCGGCCGCCCGCTCGTCGAGCGACCCGACGAGCGTGTTGAGCCGGTCGCGGGACTCGACGTCGAGCACCGTCAGGTCGGGCGACGGGGACGTCTCCTGGGCCATCAGGTCGCCCAGCGAGGTGTCGCCGTCCTCGTCGACGGGGGTGTCGAGGCTGACGTGCTCGCGACCCCAGGCCATCAGGTCCAGGACCCGCTCGACGGAGAGGCCGAGCTCGACGGCGATCTCGGCCGGCTCGGGGTCACGGCCGAGCTGGCGCTCGAGGGTGCGGCGGGCGCCGCCGACCTGGTTGAGCTCCTCCACGACGTGCACGGGGAGCCGGACGACGCGGGCCTGCTGCGCGATGCCACGGGTGATCGCCTGGCGCACCCACCAGGTGGCGTAGGTGGAGAACTTGTAGCCCTTCGTGTAGTCGAACTTCTCGACCGCACGGATCAGGCCGGTGTTGCCCTCCTGGATGAGGTCGAGCATCGGCATCTGCGCCCGGCCGTACTTGCGGGCGATCGAGACGACCAGCCGCAGGTTCGCGGTGATGAACGTGTCGACGGCCTTGCGGCCCTCCTCGGCGAGCCACTCGAGCTCCTCCTGGGTGGCTCGCATGGGGGCGCCGCCCTTGCGGCGTCCGACCCGGCCCTCGGCCAGGAGGGCCTCGGCCATCAGGCCGGCCTCGATGGTCTTGGACAGCTCGACCTCCATGGCGGCGTCGAGCAGCGGGTTGCGGGCGATCTCGTCGAGGTAGAGACCGACGCTGTCGCGGCCTTCGATCTCGCGCGAGACTCCGCCGGTCTTCGTTGCGGTCCGAGCTGCCATGGGGGACCCTCCTTCGATTCTGCGGTCGACCTTGCGACCACGTCTTGACCAACGTTCGCGGGGGGAGGTGGATTCCCACTTCACCCCGAAGGCTCGATAGGCCTTCGTCATCAAGGACGTACCGGATCGGTGCAGAGTTGCCAGTCGGAGCAGATCTCAGGGACTTCTCAGGGCGCCGGGTGAAACGTTCAGGCTGCGGGGCTCGCAGGGGCCTCCGCGAGGCCCATCGTGTCCAGGATCCACGCGAGGGTGAAGGCACGGTCCTTCCAGGCCTGGTAACGCCCGCTGACGCCCCCGTGCCCGGCCGCCATCTCCACACGGAGCAGCACGTCGGGCTCGACCGCGCGCTCGCGGAGCCGCGCCACCCACTTCGCGGGTTCCACGTAGAGCACCCGGGTGTCCTGGAACGACGTCTCGGCGAGGATCCGCGGGTACCGCTGGGCGGCCACGTTGTCGTACGGCGCGTACGCCGCGATCGTCGCGTAGGCGTCGGGGTCGTCCTCCGGGTTGCCCCACTCGTCGTACTCGGTGACGGTCAGGGGCAGGGTCGCGTCCAGCATGGTCGTCAGGTTGTCGACGAAGGGCACCCCCGCCACCAGGCCGGCGAACGCGTCCGGCGCCTGGTTGGCGACCGCGCCGATGAGCAGCCCGCCGGCGCTCGCGCCCTCGCCGACGAGCCGGTCGGCCGTCGTCCAGCCCTCGGCGACGAGGTGCCGGGCGCAGGCGGCGAAGTCGGCGAAGGTGTTCTGCTTGTGGTCGAGCTTGCCGGCGTCGTACCAGCGGCGCCCCATCTCGCCGCCGCCGCGCACGTGCGCGATCGCGAACGCCGCGCCGCGGTCGAGCAGCGAGAGGCGGGCGATGGAGAACGCCGGGTCGATCGAGGTCTCGTAGGCGCCGTAGGCGTACAGGTGCAGCGGCACGGGCTCGCCCGCGGCCCGTGCGTCGCGGCGCACGACCAGCGAGATCGGGACCGGCTCGCCGTCGTCGCCGGCGGCCCAGAGCCGGTGCTCCTCGTAGTCGGCGGGGTCGTAGCCACCGAGGACCGGGGCGCGCTTGAGCAGCGTGAGCTCGCGGGTGCGGACGTCGTAGTCGTAGACCGACGACGGCACCGCCATGGTCACGTAGCCCAGGCGGACGGTGGGCTGCTCGAAGCGCGGGTTGCCGCCGGAGCCGACGGTGTAGACCTCGTGGTCGAACTCGACGAGGTAGTCGTCGGAGACCCCCTGCCCGGCCGCTGAGTCACCGAGCTCGAGGATCCGCAGCTGGGTGAGCCCGTTGCTGCGCTGGTGGACGACGAGGTGGCCGGCGAAGGCGTCGACGTCCTCGAGCCGGACGGCGGGGTCGTGCGCGACCAGCGGCACCCACCCGTCGCGCGGCGTCGGCTCGGGCGGGGCCACGGCGAGCTCGAAGTCGGGCCCGGTGGCGTTGTGGAGCACCAGGAACCGGTCCTCTCCGGCGAGGACGGCGTGCTCGACGGAGTACTCCACGCCCTCGGCCCGCGGCGCGAAGCACCGGAAGCCGAGCTCGGGGGCGTCGGCGTCGAGCAGGTGGTACTCCGACGTCGTCTTCGAGCCGCTCGCGATCACGAGGTAGCGGTCGCTGCGGGTGCGGCCGCACCCGACCCAGAACCGGCCGTCGGTCTCGTGGAAGACCAGCTCGTCGGCGTCCTGGGCGGTGCCGAGGCGGTGCCGCCAGATCTTGTCGGCGCGCCAGGCGTCGTCGACGGTCGTGTAGTAGAGGTGCTCGCCGGCGCGGTCCCAGGTGGCGCCGCCGAGGGCGCCCTCGATGACGTCGTCGAGCAGGTCGCCGGTGTCGACGTCCTTGACGCGGATCGTGTAGCGCTCGTCGCCGACGACGTCGGTGGCGTAGGCCAGCAGCCGGCTGTCGGGGCTCATGGCCGACCCGCCGAGGGAGAAGAACTCGTGGCCCTCGGCGAGGACGTCGAGGTCGAGCAGCACCTCCTCGCCGGGCAGGGCCGGCTGGTCGGGCGCGGCGTCCTCGGCGGGCTGCGGCGGGGTCCAGTCGTCGGGACCGGTGATCGGGACACGGCACGACGCGCCGTACTCGCGCCCCGCGAAGGACCGGCCGTAGTACCAGTGCTCGCGACCGCGGGTCGGTACCGACAGGTCGGTCTCGCGGGTGCGGGCCTTGATCTCGCCGAAGAGCCGGTCGCGCAGGTCGGCCAGGTGGGCGGTGCGGTCGGCGGTGAAGGCGTTCTCGGCCTCCAGGTGCGCGACGACCTCGGCGGAGTCCTTGGCGCGCAGCCAGTCGTAGTCGTCGACCCGGGTGTGACCGTGGTGCTCGGTGGTGACCGGGCGGCGTGCGGGCACGGGTGGGGCCACGGGTGCGGAGACGGGTGGCACGGGCGGGACGTCGGGCATGTCGCGAACGGTAGCCAAGTGGCAGAGTCGCAGCGTGAGCGACCTGACCCTGCACCACGACACCGGCCGCAGCACGGAGGCGCTGGTGGGCCGGCTGCAGCACCGCCGGTTCCTCCACGAGCACGCGGACCTCGACGCCGCGCACGCCGCCGCGACCGCCCACGTCGAGCGGACCGCCGACCGTGGCCGCCTGCTCGAGGTGCGCGACGGCGACGAGCACGCCGGCGAGGTGTGGGTGGTCTCGCGCGGCGACGAGATCGCCGTCGTCGACCTCACCCTGGTGCGGGCCGAGCACGCCGTCGGCACCCGCGCCCTGCTCGAGGAGCTCGGCCGGGCCGAGTCGGCCGCGCGCCTGACCGTGACGGTCTCGCCCGGCGACCCGGTCGCGACCGCCCTCGTCGAGGGTGGCGGGTTCGAGCTCGCGGCGACCCAGATGCTGCTCGACCTGGACCACCGGCTCCCGGCCGAGCCGGTCGTCGTCCTCGAGCCGATGGACGAGGTCGCCTTCGCCGGCTGGGAGGCCGACGAGCTCGAGAACTACGCCCAGGAGCGGGCGCGCACGGGGGAGTCGCTCGAGCGGGCCCGCGAGGTCTCCCGGGAGCAGCACGCCGAGCTGCTCCCGGACGGCGTCGCGAGCGAGCACCACCACTTCTTCGTCGGCCGGGTGAGGGGTGACGACGGCTGGTCCACGGTCGGCACGCTGTGGCTCAGCACCGAGCGGCCGATGGCCTTCGTCTACGACGTCGCCGTCCACGAGGCGCACCGCCGCCGGGGCCACGGCGCCGGGCTGATGCGCGCCGGCGCGCTCTGGGCGCAGGAGCACGGTGCGCACGCCCTGGGCCTGAACGTGTTCGGCCACAACCACGCGGCCCGGGCGCTCTACGACAAGCTCGGCTACCACGTGACCGAGGAGTTCCTGGGCAAGCGGCTGTGACCGTCGACCTCAACGCGGACCTCGGCGAGGAGGTCACCGACGACGCCGCCCTGCTCGCCGTCGTCACCAGCGCGAACGTCGCCTGCGGCTACCACGCCGGCACCGAGGCGATCATGCGCGCGGTCTGCGCGCAGGCGGTCGAGCGCGGCGTCGCGGTCGGTGCCCAGGTGTCGTACGCCGACCGGGCCGGGTTCGGGCGGGTGGCGCTGGACGTCGCCGGCGAGGTGCTGCGCGAGCAGGTGGCCGACCAGGTCGGCGTCCTCACCGCGATCGCCCGGGCGGCCGGCACCGACGTCCGCTACGTCAAGGCGCACGGTGCGCTCTACCACCGCACGATGGACGACGAGGAGCAGGCGGCCGCCGTCCTGGCCGGCTCCGGCGCGCTGCCGGTGCTCGGGATGCCCGGGGTGCTCCTCGACCGGGCCGCGGCGGCGGGCCGGCGGGTCGTGCTCGAGGGCTTCCCCGACCGGGGGTACGGCGCCGACGGGCGCCTGCTGCCGCGCGACCGCCCCGGCGCCCTGGTCACCGATGGCGCCACGGTGGCGGCCCGGGCCGTCGAGCTCGCCGGTCCGCCGGCACCCCGGCGGCCGGTGGCCTCGGTGTGCGTCCACGGCGACAGCCCGGACGCCGTCGCGCACGCCGTGGCCTGCCGCACCGCGCTCGAGGCGGCCGGGCACACGCTGGCCCCGTTCGCCTGACCCTGGACACCGACGGTCCGGATCGACATCGTGAGGGTCATGCGTCGCACCCTCGGAACCATCGCCGCCCTGCTCCTCGCCGTCGGGCTCGTCCCCGGCTCGGCCACCTCCTCGGTCGGGGCGGAGCCCGGTCCCGCTCCCGGGCTCACCCGGTGGAAGCCGGTCCCCGTCGACACCGACCAGCAGCTGCGGGGGCTCGACGCCGTCAGCGGCCGGGTCGCGTGGGTGGGCGGGAGCGAGGGCGGGGTGTGGCGCACCACCGACGGCGGCACGACCTGGCAGGACGTCAGCCCGCCCGGCGCCGACGGGCTGCTGTTCCGCGACGTCGAGGCCGCCGACGCGCGGACCGCGCTCGCGATGACCATCGGGGAGGGCGGCGACAGCCGGATCTACCGGACCGACGACGCCGGCCGCACCTGGACCAGGACCTTCGTCAACCGTGACCCCAGGGCGTTCTACGACTGCCTCGCGATGTGGCCCGGCGACCGTCGCGGCCTCGCGATGAGCGACCCGGTCAACGGCCGGTTCCGGATCCTGTCGACCACCGACGGCGGCCGCTCGTGGCAGGTCCTGCCCCGGGCCGGGATGCCCCGCGCCGAGGGCGAGTTCGGCTTCGCCGCCAGCGGCACCTGCCTGGTGACCGCCGGGCGGCACCGCGCCTACCTCGCCTCCGGCGGCGCCCGGGCCCGCGTGTTCGCGACGCGCGACGACGGCCGCACGTGGCGCGCGACCGACTCGACCCTGCCGGCGTCCGAGGCCGGGGGCGTCTTCTCGCTGGCCTTCCGCGGCCCCGGCGTCGGGGTCGCCGTCGGCGGCGACTTCGAGGTCGAGGACGACGGCGTCGACCGCGCGGCCTACACCCGGGACGGCGGTCGCTCCTGGACCAACGCCGGCGACCTGTCCGGCTACCGCTCCGGCGTCGACTTCTGGCGGTCGTGGGTCGTCGCGGTCGGGCCGGACGGCGTCGACGTGTCCCGCGACCGCGGCCGCACCTGGTCGCCGTTCCGGGCCGGTCCGGCCGGCGGCTACGACAGCGTCCAGTGCGTGCCGGCCGCCTGTTGGGCCTCCGGGCCGGCCGGCGCGGTCGCGCGCCTCGTCGTGCGGACCGGGCAGCCGGCCTAGACCACCCGACGTCCTCGTCCACAGGGGCGGGCCGTTCCTGTGGACGACGGGACGGGTGTGGTGGAGAACCGACCGTTTCCTGTGGAGGGTCCTGTGGGACCGCGACATCGTCGGAACCGGTTCCTGCCACCCCCTTGCGGGAGACCGTCGCCGCCCCGTAGAACTCTCCCTACCGAAGCCGAGAGAACCCGCGAGGGGGACCGGAGCGGAGGGGATCGGCAGGCACGAAGACCCACACCACGAGCACGCTCGCGGCGTCGGACCGGTGACGGGGACGACGGGGTCGGAGAGTCCGCAGGTCGCCCGGCACGTCACCTCGCCAGGCACCCCGAGGGCCTCGTGAAGCTCATACCTCCACGAGGCCCTCACCCTTTTTCCCACACCACCGCGGCGGCGGCACGGACCGGCGGTGGCCGGATCGTGAACACTCTCCCCATGCGCCCGGCCACGACCCTGCTCCCGGTCGGACCGACCGCGCTGCTGGCCGAGGTCGCCGACGCCGGGCAGGCGCTGTCCCTGGCCCTGTTCGCCCGCGCCGCGGCCGTGCCTGCGGTCGAGGTGGTGCCGGCGGCCACGACGGTGCTCTTCGACGGCCTCGCCGGCCCCGAGGACGTCGCCGCGGTGCACCGCCTGGTCGCGCTGTGGACCCCGGGCGCGCCCGTGGCTGACGGCGACCTGGTCGAGCTGCCGACGACGTACGACGGCGCCGACCTCGACGACGTGGCGGAGCGGTGGGGCACCGACCGCGACGGCGTGGTCGCGCGGCACGCGGGGACGACGTTCGTCTCGGCGTTCTGCGGCTTCGCGCCCGGCTTCGCCTACCTCGACGGGCTCGCGGCCGACCTGGCCGTGCCCCGGCTCGACACGCCCCGGACCCGGGTGCCGGCGGGCTCGGTGGGGCTGGCCGGAGCCTGGTGCGGCGTCTACCCGACCGGCTCACCCGGGGGCTGGCGGCTGCTCGGCCGCACCGACGCCGTCCTGTGGGACCCCGCGCGGTCCGGCGGCCGGGGCGACCGGGGACCGGCGCTGCTCGCGCCCGGCACGCGGGTCAGGTTCGTGCCGGCATGAGGGCCTGGGAGGTCCTCGACGTCGGCGGCCTCGTCACCGTGCAGGACGCCGGCCGGCCGGGTCTCGCGCACCTCGGCGTCCCGCGGGCGGGCTGGCTCGACGCGCCCGCGGCGCGGCACGCGCACCGGCTGGTCGGCAACGACGACCGGCCGGCGACCCGGGCACTGCTCGAGGTCACCCTGGGCGGCCTGCGGCTCCGGTCCACGGCGTCGCGCTGGGTCGCGGTGACCGGAGCCGCGTGCACGGTGAGCGTCGACGGCGCCGCCCGCGCCCACGGACGTCCCGAGTGGCTCCCGGCCGGGGCGGAGCTGCGGCTGGGGCCGGCCACGACCGGGGTCCGCTCCTACCTCGCCGTCGCGGGCGGTCTCGACGTCGAGCCGGTCCTCGGCTCCCGCTCGACCGACACGCTCGCGTGGGTCGGCCCGCCCCTCGTCACCGCGGGCACGGTGCTCGCGCTGGGGGAGCCGGCGGGGCCGCCGGTCCCGGTCGACGTCCCGGCCGTGGTGCGGCCGGGTCCGCTGCGGGTACGGCCCGGGCCGCGGGCCGACTGGTTCGCCGCCGACGCGCTCGACCGGCTGTGCGCGACGTCGTACGTCGCCGCCCCGGCCTCCGACCGGGTCGGCCTGCGGCTGGCCGCGGACTCCGCGCTGGAGCGGGTCCGACCCGGCGAGCTGGCCAGCGAGGGGATGGTGCTCGGCGCCGTGCAGGTCCCGCCGGACGGGCGTCCCGTCGTGCTGCTCGCCGACCACCCGACCACCGGCGGCTACCCGGTCCTGGCGGTCGTCGAGCGCGACGACCTGGCCCGCTGCGCCCAGGTGCGACCGGGCGGTGCCGTGCGCTTCGTGAGGGTGCCCTAAGTTGGCGCGGTGCCGGAGACCGGGTGGGGCGTCGTCCGCCGCGCGTTGCGTCGCAACCGGCGGCGGCTGAGCCCGTACGTCGCGCTGCTCGTCTCGTGGCAGGTGTGCGAGGCGCTGGTGCCGGTCGTGATCGGCCTGACCATCGACCACGGCGTGGCGACCGGCGACGGGTCGGTCTTCCTGGCCTGGGCGGCCGGGCTGTGCGTGCTGTTCGCGGTGCTGAGCTACAGCTACCGGTTCGGGGCGCGGTTCGGGGTGCGCGCCATCGAGGGCGAGGTCCACGAGCTGCGCTCGGAGGTCGCCGCGCACGCGCTCGACGCCCGGGGGCTGCGCACCGACCGGCTCTCGGGCGAGACGCTGTCGTTGGCGACCTCCGACGCCGAGGAGGTGGGCTACGCGCTGCGGATGGTCGGCTACGCGGCCGGCTCGCTCGTCGCGGTCGGCATCGCCGCCGTCGTCCTGCTGCGCACCGACCTGCTGCTCGGCCTGGTCATCCTCTGCGGGCTGCCGCTGTGCCTGGCCGTGACGCAGGTGGCCACGCCCCGGATCGGGCGCCGCAGCCGGGTCCAGCAGGAGCGCACGGCCACCTCCGCCGGGCTCGCCGTCGACCTGGTGCGCGGGCTGCGGGTGCTCCAGGGCATCGGCGGGCAGTCGGCCGGGGCCGCCCGCTACCGGGTGGCCAGCGGCGAGGCCCGCGACGCCGCGGTGCACGTCGCCGGGGCCCGGGCCGCGCTGGCGGGCCTGGCGCAGGTGCTCAGCGGCCTGTTCCTCGCCGTGGTCACCCTCCTCGCCGGGCGGCTGGCGCTCGAGGGCGAGATCTCGGTCGGTGAGCTGATCGCGATCGTCGGGCTGACCCAGTTCCTCGCCGAGCCGATCGCGATCCTCGCCGACATGAGCGCCCAGCTCGCCTCCGCCGTCGCCTCGGGCCGACGCATCGTCGACTTCCTGGCCGCGCCGCACCTGCCGGCCGGCGCCGCCGACCCGGCCGGCGCGACGGCCCACGGCGTGACGGTGAGCCTGGCCGGCGTCGCGCACGGCTCGCTGCGCGGCCTCGACCTGCACTCGCCGCCGGGGGAGCTCCTCGGCGTCGCCGTGGCCGACCCGGCCGACGCCCAGGCGCTGGTCCGGCTGCTCGCCGGCGACGCGCACCCGGACGACGTCGTCGGCGACGTCCGCCTGGGCGGCACGCCGCTGGGCGACCTCGACGTCGGCGCGCGCCGGGGCACGCTCGTCGTGGTGCCGCACCGCGTCGACCTGTTCGAGGGCACCCTGCGCAGCAACGTCGACCCCTGGGGCCGCCTCGACGACGAGGCCCTGGCCCGGGTGCTGGTCGCCTCCGCCGCCGACGAGGTCCTCGCGCTGCGTCCCGGCGGGCTCGACGAGCCGGTGTCGGCCTCGGCCACCACCTACTCCGGCGGCCAGCGCCAGCGCGTCGCCGTCGCCCGCGCGCTCGCCGCCGACGCCCCGGTCCTGGTGCTGCACGACCCGACCACGGCCGTCGACCCCGTCACCGAGCAGCGCGTCGCGGCCGGCATCCACGACCTGCGCGGCCCCAACGCCGGCGCCCTCACCACCTGGCTGGTCACGTGCAGCCCCACCCTGCTCGCCCGCACCGACCGGGTCGTCCTGGTCCGCGAGGGTCGCGTGGTGCTCGAGGGCACCCACCACGACCTGCTGGCGCACGAGACCTACCGGGCGACGGTGCTCCGATGAGGCTCCGATGAGGCTCCGATGATCCTGCCGATCGCACCGGCCCGCGAGTCCTGGCACGTCTCGCGCGGCTACCTGGGCCGCCACCGCGGCGTCCTGGCGCTGGCCGCGGCAGCCTTCGCCGTCGTCGGACTGGCCCAGCTGGGCGGCCCCTGGCTGATGGGCCGCACCGTCGACGCCGTCCTCGACGACGCCGCGCCCGCGACGATCACCCGCTACGCCGTCGGCATCGCCGTCGCCGGGCTGCTGGTCGGTCTGGCCACCTGGGTCGCGGAGTCGCTGCTGGCCCGCGCCGTCCAACCGGCCCTCGCGGCGCTGCGCGAGGACGTCGTCGACCGGGCCCTGCACCTCGACCACGGCGTCGTCGAGGACGCCGGCGTCGGCGACGTCGTCAGCCGGGTCGGCGACGACGTCCGCGCGATCGGCCGGTCGCTGGACCTGGTGGTGCCCACCGTCGTCGGGTCGGCGATCGCGGTGCTGTTCACCGTGGCCGGCCTGGTCGCGCTCGACTGGCGGCTCGGCCTCGCCGGGCTCGTGGCCGGGCCGGCGTACTGGCTCTCGCTGCGCTGGTACCTGCCGCGCTCGGGGCCCTACTACCAGCGGGAGCGGGTCGCCCAGGGGGCGCGGGCCGAGGCCCTGGTCACCGGGCTCCAGGGTGCCGCCACGCTGCGGGCCTACGGGCTGCAGGACCGGCAGGTCGGTCGGATCCGTGAGGCGTCGTGGGCCGCGGTCCAGATCACCCTCGACGTCTTCGGCCTGCTGATGCGCTTCGGTGCCCGCAACAACCGGGCCGAGCTGGTGGGCCTGCTCGCGGTGCTCGGCACCGGGTTCCTGCTGGTGCGCTCGGACGCCGCCACCGTCGGCGAGGTCACCGCGGCGGCGCTGTTCTTCCACCGCCTCTTCAACCCGATCGGCGCGCTCATCTTCCTCTTCGACGAGGTGCAGTCGGCCGGGGCGTCGCTGACCCGGCTGGTCGGCGTCGTGCTGGTGCCGCGCGCGGTGGAGCCCGCCGACACGGACCTCGAGCCCGGTCCGCTCACCGTGCGGGGGCTCACCCACTCCTACGTCGCCGAGCACCCGGTGGTGCGCGAGGTCGACCTCACCGTGGCGCCCGGGGAGCGGGTCGCGCTGGTCGGCGCCAGCGGCGCCGGCAAGACGACGCTGGGTGCGGTGGCGGCCGGCGTCCTCGACCCGACGCGCGGCGAGGTGCGGGTGGCCGGGACGCCGCTCGCCGATCTCGGCCGGACCCGGCTGCGCCGGTGCGTGGCGATGGTCAGCCAGGAGGTCCACGACTTCTCCGCCACCCTGCGCGACGCCGTCCTCCTGGCCGACCCCGGTGCCGACGACGCGCGGGTGCGTGCCGCCCTGGAGACCGTGCTGGCGTGGGGGTGGGTCGTGGCCCTGCCCGACGGGCTCGACACGGTCGTCGGCGAGCACGGCCACGCCCTGACCCCCACCCAGTCGCAGCAGGTCGCGCTGGCCCGCGTGGCGCTCCTCGACCCGTGGTTCGTCGTCCTCGACGAGGCGACGGCCGAGGCCGGCTCCTCCGGTGCCCGCGAGCTCGAGACGGCCGCGCTCGCCGTCACCGAGGGCCGCGGCGCCCTCGTCATCGCCCACCGGCTCAGCCAGGCCGCGGTCGCCGACCGGGTGCTGGTGATGGACGACGGCCGGATCGTCGAGCAGGGCACGCACGACGAGCTGGTCGCCGCCGGCGGCCGGTACGCCGACCTGTGGTCGGCCTGGTCGGGCTGACCCGGGTCCGGGCGGGGCTCAGACCCGCTTGATCAGCTCGACCGACGCCTCGACCGGCTCGAAGCCCATCAGCTCGTTGATGGAGACCATGTAGCCGTTCGTCTCGGCGTTCTGGGTGACGATCCGGCGCATCTCGGGGTGCGCCTCCTGCACGGTGCGCAGGTTGGCCGCCTTGACGGCGAGGCCGAGCCGGCGTCCCCGGTGCTCGCGGTGCACGAAGGTGCCCCACTGCGAGGCGTCCGTGCGCCCGCCGGCGGGCGGGACCGAGATGGTCGACTGCGCCGCGACGGTGCCGTCGGGGGCGACCGCGACGGTCTCGTAGATGCGGCGCCCGGCTGCGACCAGCGACCGCTGGTTCTCGCGGTACCGCTCGGGGGTGATCAGCTCCTCCTCCCACTCGGCCTCGCCGGTGGGCGCGTCGACGGACAGCTGGCCCAGGAGCACGCACAGCGACGGGACGAGGTCGTCGGGCACCTCGTTGAGGTAGGTCTCGAGGCGGTAGCCGTCGTGCCGGGGTGCGGCCTGCCCGGCCCAGGCCTCCAGGTCGTGGGTGGCGACCGGCAGCGCGAGGTGGCGCACGATCTCGACGTTGGACAGCGTGAAGCCGGCCGCCTCGGCGAAGCGTCGGGCGCGGTGGCTGGTGACCTCGTCGAAGGGCAGCTTCACCTCGGCGAGCAGGTCGGTGCGGCCCTCCGCGACGGCGAGCGCGCACACGGCGTCCAGCATCTCGCGGCCCAGGCCGCGCCCCTGCTCGGCGGGCTCGACGGCGACGCCGAGCCAGCACTTCTCGGTGTTGTCGAGCAGCGGCATGAACAGCACCGCACCGGCGACCATCCGGCCGCCCTCGGTGCCGCCCAGCAGGACCGCCTTCTCGCCGGGGTCGGGGAGACGCCAGACGGCGGCCATCTCCGGCCACGACCAGTGCGGCATCGTCTCGCGGCCGACCATCACGGCCCGTCGCTCGAGGTCGTAGGACGCGCGCAGGGCGAGGTCGCTGGTCACGTCGACGGGTGAGATCTCCACACCCCGACGCTACGGCGCGACGGGCTCCTCGGCCACCGGGTTCTCGGGCACCCAGAGCCGCAGCGCCGGGTCGTCCAGGGCATAGGACCGCACCGGGCCGGGGGGAGTCTCGGCGGTCTCGAAGCGGACCGTGACGACACCACGGCCCGACCCCCACACCCAGCCCCGGCCCATCTCGTCGTGGACGACGTCGAGGCCGGGTGCGTAGACCACCCGGCGGGTGCTCGGCGCCTCGGGCAGGTCGAGCGGCTCGGGCTCCTCCTCGGTCTCCCCGAACAGGTCGTCCTGGATCCAGTCGGCGAGGCCGGAGACGCCGACGCCGAGGAGCCGGACGCCGCCGGAGGTGTCGAGGTCGGTGAGCAGCCGGCGGGCCAGCCGGGCCACCACGGCGGTGCTGTCGGTCGGTTCGGGCAGCGTGGTGGAGCGGCTGAGCGTGGTGAAGTCGTGCAGCCGCACCTTGATGGTCACCGTGCGCCCGGCGAGCCCGTGCCTGCGCAGCCGGGTCGCGACCTCCCCGGCCTGCCGGGTGAGCAGGCCCTCCATCAGTCTGCGGTCGGTCAGGTCGGTCTCGTAGGTGCCCTCCGAGCTGACCGACTTCGCCTCGCGCTCGGCCACGACCGGCCGGTCGTCGTGGGCGCGGGCGAGCGCGTGCAGCCCGGCGCCGTGCGCCTTGCCGACCAGCCCGACCAGGTCGTCGAGACCGGCCGCCTCGATGTCGGCGACGGTGAGGATCCCGGCGCGGCGCAGCCGCTCGGCGGTCGCGGGACCGACGCCGGGGATGACGGTGGCGCTCATCGGGCGCAGCAGGTCGCGCTCGGTGCCCGGCGGGACGACGGTCAGCCCGTCGGGCTTGTCGAGCTCGCTGGCCACCTTGGCGATGAACTTCGACGTCCCGACGCCCACCGACGCCGTCAGCCCGCCGGTGACCTCGGTGACCCGTCCGCGCAGCCGCTCGGCGTACGCCGTCACGGTGGCGACGTCGAGGTCGGGCAGGTCGGCCGGGTCGGCCTGCGCGAGGTCGACGAACGCCTCGTCGAGCGAGAGCGGCTCCACGAGCGGGGAGACGGTCCGCAGCAGCGTCATCACCTGGTGGCTGGCCTCGCGGTAGGCGTGGAACCGCCCGGACAGGAAGGCCGCGTGCCCGCACCGCGAGCGCGCCTCCCGGGTCGACATCGCCGAGCGGACGCCGAAGACCCGGGCCTCGTACGACGCCGTCGACACCACGCCCCGCCCGCCGGTGCCGCCGACGACGACCGGCTTGCCGCGCAGCGAGGGCTTGTCGCGCTGCTCGACCGAGGCGAAGAAGGCATCCAGGTCCAGGTGGAGGACCGACGCCGTGTTCCGCACGCCGCCGAACGTACCTCCGCCCGGCCGGTGCGGTGCCGGGCAGGTACTAGGACCACCGGACATCTGGGAAGCGCGACCGCCGCTGGCCTTGACTGGGGGCGCCGAGGGGACGGCCAGCCGCCGTCCGCCACCCACCCGAAGGAGCCCCCATGACCACCAGGATCCGCACGGCCACCGCGACCGCCGTCGTCACCGCCGCCCTCCTGACCCCGCTCGCCGCGGGGAGCCCGGCGCACGCCGGGGACGACGACGACCGGGTCGAGCGCAGCGGCAGCTGCTCCGACGGGGCGCGGTGGAAGATCAAGGCCAAGCAGGACGACGGCCGGATCGAGGTCGAGGCCGAGATCGACAGCAACCAGGCGGGTCAGCGCTGGACCTGGACGCTGCGGCACGACGGTGGTCGGGCGGCGAGCGGCACCTCGCGCACCACGGCCCGCAGCGGCTCGTTCGAGGTCGAGCGGAAGGTCGTCGACCAGGCCGGCCAGGACACCTTCGTCCTCCGAGCCCGGCACGCCGGCCAGCGGTGCGTCGCCCGCGTCACCTACTGAGGCGGCATGATCCTCCGGAGATGACGCGACTCGCCAGCACGGTGCGGAGCCCGGTGGCCCAGTTCCTGGCTGCCGGGCTCCTCGTGCTGGTCGTCCTGCTGGCCGTGACGAACGCCCTCGCCGGCCGGGCGGCGCGCGAGGAGGCCCTCGCCGACGCCGGCGCCACCACCGAGGTGCTGGCCCGGTCGGTGGCCGAGCGCTCCCTCCCACGCGGTCTCGTCGACGGCGAGCCCGGGGCCGTCGACCGCTTCGACCACCAGATGCGGACCCGGCTCGTCACCGACCAGGTGCGACGGGTGAAGATCTGGAACCGCGACGGTCGGATCGTGTGGTCCGACGAGGCCCGGCTGTTCGGCGAGGACTTCGACCTCGACGAGGAGGAGCTCGACGTGCTCGACCACGGCGGCACCGACGCCGAGGTCTCCGACCTCGCCGACCCCGAGAACCGCTACGAGCGCGACGGCGGGAGCCTGGTCGAGGTCTACACGCGCATCGAGTCGCCCGAGGGCGAGCCGCTGCTGTTCGAGGCGTACTTCGACGCCGACCAGATCGACGACCGCCAGGCCGAGCTCGTCGCGCCGTTCCGCACGATCACGGTGGGCTCCCTGCTCCTCGTGCTCGTGCTCGCCACGTCGCTGCTGTGGGTGCTGACCCGGCGTCTCACCCGGGCTGCCGTCGAGCGTGAGCGGCTGCTGGTCGCGGCCGTCGACGCCTCGGACGCCGAGCGGCGCCGGATCGCGCGCGACCTGCACGACGGCGTCGTCCAGGACCTGGCCGGGACGTCGTTCGCGCTGTCCGCGCTGGCCCGGCGCCCCGGCGACCCGGGCGAGCGCGCGCAGCTGCTGGACGCGACCACGAGCCTGCGGTCGAGCATGCGCAGCCTGCGCTCGCTGCTCGTCGAGATCCACCCGCCCGGGCTGGGCGCCGACGACCTGGAGGCCGCCCTGCACGACCTCACCGCCGGCGCCGCGGACCTCGGTGTCGAGGTCGCCGTCTCCGTCGCGGCCCTCGGCGGCGTCCCCGACGACACCGTGGCGCTGGTCTGGCGGGTCGCGCAGGAGGCCACCCGCAACGCGCTGCGCCACGCGCAGGCCCGACGTCTCGAGGTCACCGTCACCCGCGCCGGCGCCGGCGAGGTGGTGCTCACCGTCGTCGACGACGGCACCGGGTTCGACCCCGCCGCCGCCGGTGACGGCTCGTTCGGCCTGCGCGGACTGGCGAGCCTGGCCCGCGACCACGGGGGTCGGCTCGAGGTCGCGTCGTCGGTCGGGTCGGGCACGACGGTGCGGCTCGAGGTGGGCACGTGAGCGGGCTCGGGCGCGCGGTGGTGCGGGTCGTCCTGGTCGACGACCACGCGGTGGTCCGGGGCGGGCTGGCCCAGCTGCTCGGCGCGGTCGACGACATCGAGGTCGTCGGCCAGGCCGCGACCGGGGCTGAGGCCCTCTCCGTGGTCGCGGAGGTCGCGCCGGACGTCGTCCTGATGGACCTGCAGATGCCCGACGTCGACGGCGTGACCGCGACGCGCCTGATCCTCGCCGAACACCCCGTCACCCAGGTGCTGGTGCTCACGTCGTACTCCGACGCCGAGCGCATCGTCGCCGCCCTCGACGCCGGGGCCGTCGGCTACCTGCTCAAGGACGCCGACCCCGACGACCTGATCGAGGGCGTGCGTGCCGTCAGCCGGGGGGAGTCGCCGATCCACCCCCGGGCGGCGCGGTCCCTCCTCACCGCCCGGGCGCAGGGCCCGGGCCGGCCGGGACGGGTCGAGCTCACCCCCCGGGAGACCGAGGTGCTCGCGCTCGTGCGCGACGGGCTGGCCAACAAGCAGATCGCCCGCCGCCTCGGCATCACCGAGCGGACGGTCAAGGCGCACCTCACCTCGGCGTTCGCCCGCATCGGCGTCCAGGACCGGACCCAGGCGGCCCTGTGGGCCGAGCGCAACCACGTGAGATGACCACGTCCCCGGGCCTCGGCCTGTGGAGGAGACCGTCGTCCACAGGCCGTCGACGGCCCGGCACGCGCCCGCCCCCGCAGGAGCGACCGTGTCCCATGACCCCGGACCCCTCGACCCCGACCACCCGCACCACGCTCACCGCCCGCACCCCCGAGGACCTGCTGGCGGCCGCCGCCGTCGTCCTCGGGTTCTGGCCGACCGAGTCGGTGGTGCTGCTGACGCTCGACGCGCGGCACCGCTTCCACGCGCGGGTCGACCTGCCGCCGCCCGACGACCCGGCTGCGCTGGCCGAGGTGGCCGACTCGCTCGTGCGTCCCGCCGCCCGCCACGGGGCCGGCCGGGTGGTCCTGCTGCTCTACGCCGACGACGGCCGGGCGGCCGCGGCGGCGTGGACGGCGCTGCGCGACGCCTTCGCCCGCACGGCCGTGGTGGTCGTCGAGGCGTTCCGGGTCGCACCCGACCGCTGGTACCCGCTGCTCGCGCGCGACCCGGCTGCCCGCACGACGGGGGTGGCCTACAGCACCGACGGGCTGGCCACCCACCCGTTCCTGGCGCACGCCGTCCTCGACGGGCGGGTCACGCACGGGTCGCGCGACGACCTGGCCGCCACCCTCGCGCCCGACCCGGACGGCGTGGCGGCCGTCGGTGCCCACCTCGCCCCGGTCGGCGACGACCTCGCCGAGGGCGCGTGGGCCGAGGCCCTCGTGCGCGGCCACCTCGACGCCGCCACGTGCTGCAGCGACCCCGAGGCCGCGCGGCTGCTCCGCGGGATGCGGTCGCGCCGGGTGCGTGACGCGGCGTGGTCCGCGATCGCCCCCGGGAGTGCGCGGGCGGCCGTCGTCCTGCTGAGCGACCTCGTGCGGCGCAGCCCGTCCCACCTGCGCTCCGCTCCCGCCGCGCTGCTCGGCTGGGCCGCCTGGCAGGCCGGTGACGGCGCGCTCGCGTGGTGCGCCGTCGACCGGTGCCGCGAGGTCGACCCCGGGTGCTCGCTGGCCGACCTGGTGGCCGAGGCGCTCGAGCGCGCGGTCCCGCCGACGGCCTGGTCGGCGTCCGGGCGCGACCTCGACGGGAGGGAGGGCCTGGACTCGGCCTGAGAGCCGAGCCCGGGTGGCCCTATTGTCTGGCCATGGGCGAAGAGGTCGACCTCCAGGAGTTCACCCCCGCGGACCGCACCCGGCACCGCGAGAAGGTGCGTCGGTGCCTCGACGTCTTCGCACGGATGCTGCGCGAGGCGGCGTTCGACACCGACGACCCGATGACCGGGCTCGAGGTCGAGCTCAACCTCGTCGACGAGGTCGGCGACCCGGCCCTGCGCAACGCCGAGGCGCTGGCCGCGATCGCCGACCCCGACTTCCAGACCGAGCTCGGCCAGTTCAACATCGAGATCAACGTGCCGCCCGCCAAGCTGCGCGAGGGCGGTCTGGAGACCTTCGAGGAGAACCTGCGTCGCAGCCTCAACGACGCCGAGGAGAAGTCGGCCGCGGTCGGCGCGCACCTGGTGATGATCGGTGTGCTGCCGACGCTGGCCGAGGGCCACATGGGCATGCACAGCATCAGCGCCAACCCGCGCTACAAGCTGCTCAGCGAGCAGATCCTGCACGCGCGCGGCGAGGACCTGATCATCTCGGTCAAGGGCGGCAGCGGTGCCGGCGCGGAGTCGCTGGAGACGACGTCCGACTCGATCGTCCCCGAGGCCGCGTGCACCAGCACCCAGCTGCACGTGCAGACCTCGCCCGACCAGTTCGCGGCGTACTGGAACGCCTCCCAGGCGATCTCGGCCATCCAGCTCGCGGTCGGCGCCAACTCGCCGTACCTCCTCGGCCGGCAGCTGTGGCGCGAGACCCGGATCCCGCTGTTCGAGCAGGCCACCGACACCCGCGGCGAGGAGCTCAAGGCCCAGGGCGTGCGTCCCCGGGTCTGGTTCGGGGAGCGCTGGGTGACGTCGGTCTTCGACCTCTTCGAGGAGAACGTGCGCTGGTTCTCGGCGCTGCTGCCGATCACCGACGACGAGGACCCGCTCGCCGTCCTCGAGGCCGGCGGCACGCCGTCGCTGTCCGAGCTGCGGCTCCACAACGGCACCATCTACCGCTGGAACCGACCCGTCTACGACATCAACAACGGCGTGCCGCACCTGCGCGTCGAGAACCGGGTCCTCGCCGCCGGCCCGACGGTCGCCGACACGATGGCCAACGCCGCGCTGTACTTCGGGCTGGTCCGGGCGCTCGCCGAGAGCGAGCGGCCGCTGTGGTCGCAGATGTCGTTCAGCGCCGCCGAGGAGAACTTCCACGTCGCCGCCCAGCACGGCATCGACGCCCAGGTCTACTGGCCCGGCGTCGGCCAGGTGCCCGCGACCGAGCTGGTGCTGCGCCGGCTGCTGCCGCTGGCCCACGAGGGCCTGGCGTCGTGGGGGGTCGAGGCCGAGACGGCCGACCGGCTGCTCGGGATCATCGAGCAGCGCTGCCTGCTCCGCACCAACGGCGCCGAGTGGTTCGTCGACTCGATGCGCGCGCGGGCGACGTCGGGCAGCGACCGGTTCGACGACCTCCGGGCCACGCTGCTGGAGTACCGCGAGCGGATGCACACCAACGAGCCGGTGCACACCTGGTCGTGAGCGTCGTGGGGGTCACGCGCCGTCCGGGTCGGCGCCGGGGCCGTCGGGGGTCCGCAGCCGGGACCAGCTGCGACCGACGCCGGTGGAGGGGTCGCGCCAGCTGCGGCGGGTGACGACGACCATCGGCAGCGGCCGGGCGAGCTCGCCCGCCGCGCACCGGGCCGCGGCCAGCCAGGCGAGGTCGACGTCGAGGGCCTGCGCCGGCCCGCAGCGGGCCAGCCACACCACCGGCGCGGTGCCGGGACGGTCGACGGCGCGCAGCATCGCCTCGACCATGTCGGTACGCAGCGCGTGGTCGAGCCGGCCCACCCGGCGGCCGAGCTCGATCGCGGTGGACACCGCGCCCGGCACGCCGACGTGCACGCTGGGCGGGTAGGCCCGCCGGGGCTCGTCGACGACCTGGCGGACGACGGCGCGCCGCAGCTGCTCGCGCAGGTCGCGGGGGACCGGTTCGAGGATCGCGCTGGCGGACGGCGGCAGCATCGAGCCAGCGTTCCACGGTGACGACACGTCCACCGCGACCCTCCACAGGGTGCCCTGAGGGCCGTGGGCGGTATAGCCTGCCCGACATGTCGACCGTGGTCGTGGGATACGTGCCCAAGCCCGAGGGTGAAGCCGCCCTCGACAAGGCCATCGAGGAGGCACGCCTGCGGGGTTCCGACCTCGTGGTCGTCCACTCCTACCGGGCCCACGGCGACGAGGGGGAGCCGGACCTCGCCGACGCGCGCGCCAAGCTCGACGCCTCCGGCGTCGGCTACGACCTCCGCCAGCTCGTCCGCGGGCTGGAGGCCTCCGAGGACCTCGTGAGCGTGGCGGCGTCCAGCCAGGCCGACCTGATCGTCATCGGGCTGCGCCGCCGCACCCCGGTCGGCAAGCTGATCCTGGGTTCCAACGCCCAGCGGGTGCTGCTCGACGCGCACTGCCCCGTGCTCGCCGTCAAGGCCTGACCGGGTCGTCGAGGCCGTCGGCCGATGGTCCGGACCTACCCCGAGGGCGTCACCTGCTGGGTCGACACCCGGCAGGCCGACGTCGACGCCGCCCTGGAGTTCTACGGCGGCCTGTTCGGCTGGTCGTTCACGGACGCCATGCCCCCCGACGCACCGGGCCGCTACGTGATCGCCACGCTCGACGGGCAGGACGTCGCAGCGATCGCCGGCCCGGACGACGGTGATGCTGCGCCGACCTGGTCCACCTACGTCGCGGTCGACGACTGCGACGCCGCCACCGAGCGGCTCGCGGGCCTCGGGGCCGTGGTGGTCGAGCCGCCCGCGGACGCCGGCCCGGGCGGCCGGACGTCGACGGTCCGCGACCCCGAGGGTGCCGAGCTGCGCTTGTGGCAGGCCCGCGCCCGGCTCGGCGCGCAGCTCGTGAACGCGCCCGGCGCCTGGAGCTCCAGCGACCTGGCGTCGGCCGACGTGGCGGCGGCGACCGCGTTCTACACAGCCGCCTTCGGGTGGCGCATCGTCGACCAGGGCCGGTCGACCTCGATCCAGGTGCCGGGGCACGGTGACCACCTCGACGCGACGGTCGACCCCGACATCCGCACCCGTCGGGCCTCGGCACCCGACGGGTTCGAGGACGTCATCGGCGCGATCGTCGACCTGTCTGACGACGACGTCCCGCACTGGCGGGTGACCTTCACCGTCGCCGACCGCGACGCGTCGGCGGCCACCGTCGAGCGGCTCGGCGGGACGGTCCTGTCCACCTACGAGGACGAGTGGGTCCGCGCCGTGGTGGTGCGCGACCCGGCGGGCGCGGTCCTCACCCTGGGTCAGCTCGCCCCCGCCGACCGGTGAGCGTCCCGGGCTCCGACCCCTGGTTGGCTGCCGAGACCGCGCGGTTGCTCGGGTTCGGCGCCGGCGCACGGCACCGTGACGGCGGCTTCGGCTGGCTCGACGACGACGGCGTCCTCGACCCCGCCCGGCCCCGCGCGCTGTGGATCACCGCCCGGATGACCCACGTGTACGGGCTAGCGACCCTGCTCGGCGTCCCCGGCGCGGCCGCGCTGGCCGACCACGGCGTCGAGGCGCTGGCCGGCGTCTTCCACGACGACGCGCACGGCGGCTGGTGGGCCGGCCTCGACGCCGACGGTGCGCCGACGACGCGCGACAAGACCGCCTACGAGCACGCGTTCGTCGTGCTGGCCGCGTCCTCGGCCGAGGCGGCCGGGCGGCCCGGCGCCGGCGAGGTGCTCGACGAGGCGCTCCAGGTCCTCGACCGGTTCGTCGACCACGAGCACGCGATGGTGGCCGAGCAGTGGGACGAGGGGTTCGAGCGCCTCGACGACTACCGCGGCCTGAACGCGACCATGCACGGCGTCGAGGCGCTGCTCGCCGCCGCCGACGTCCGCGACGACGCCGCCCTGCGCGACCTCGCCACCCGGATCACCACCGCCGTCGTCCGCGACCTCGCACCGGCCCACGGGTGGCTGCTTCCCGAGCACTTCACGCCGGGGTGGGAGCCGGTGCTCGACCACCACCGCGACCAGCCCGCCCACCCGTTCCGTCCCTACGGCGCCACCCTCGGCCACTCCCTCGAGTGGGCCCGGCTCGCGCTCCAGGTGCACGCCGGCGCCGGTCCCGACGCGGCGGCCTGGATGGTCGACCACGCCGTCGGGCTGGTCGACACCGCGACCCGTCTCGGGTGGGCGGTCGACGGTGCCGACGGCTTCGTCTACACCGTCGACTGGGACGGCACGCCGGTGGTGCGCGAGCGGATGCACTGGGTCGCCGCCGAGGCGGTCGCGGCCGCCTCGGCGCTGCACCGGGTGACCGGCGACGCCCGGCACCGGGAGCGGTACGACGCCTGGTGGGCGCACGTCGAGGCCTGGTTCGTCGACCGCGACCGGGGCTCGTGGGTGCACGAGCGCTCGCCGTCCGGGGGTGCGAGCACGCTCACCTGGACCGGCAAGCCCGACCTGTACCACGCGGTGCAGGCCACGCTCCTGCCCCGGCTGCCGCTCGCGCCCGCGCTGGCGGCGGCGTTGCGCACCGGCCCTCAGCCGCGCAGCCGGCCCGTCGACAGGCCCCCCGGGCCGAAGACGGGGCCGGTGAGGTAGGCCGCGTCGTGGTCGACGTCCACGCCGCCGGGCAGGAGGAGCTGGTCCTCGAACAGCTCGGAGACCCGGGTCCAGCCACCGTGCCCGTGCCCACCGCGGTGGCCGTGGTGCCCGTGCCGGCCGGACAGCCGGTAGAGCGCACCGACCTCGGCCCAGGGCACGGCGAGCTCCACCGCGAGCCACGACAGCTTGGAGAGGCTGACGGCGTACACGTCGCCGGAGGGGCCGGCCGCGAGGTCGACGACGGAGGTCAGCCCGTCGGCGTGGCGCCGGCAGTCGTCGCCGTACGGGTCCTCGGGGTCGCACACCGCGTCGGTGCTGCCGGCCTCGATCCTCCAGACCTGCGAGGTGCCGGGCGTCGCGGGGAAGCCACGGAGCTCGCCGACGTAGATGTCGCCGCGGCGGTCGACCGCGAGCGAGGTGGCCACCGCCTCCGAGACGACCGGTGTGCCGGCCGGGGGTGTGCCCGGCGGCAGGCCCGCGGGGGTCTCGACGGTGCGCGGACGCAGCCGGGCGACCGTCTCGATCGTGCCGTCCCGGTGCACGCGCAGGACGTCGTTGCCGGCGGCGTCGGCGACCAGGACGGTGCCGTCCCGCAGGGCGAGGACGTCGAAGGGGTTCGAGTCCGCGGGCAGCGACTCCTGGTCGTCGGGGTCCGGGTCGGTCACCTGGTAGGCGGCGATGTCGGCGACCAGCTCCGGCTCGTCGTCACCCCACTGCCACCGGAAGAGCGACGCGGCGCCCGGGACGGGCGGCGCTCCGGGTTCGCCGGCGGCGCCGGTGAGGACGTAGACGGCGCGGCGTCCGGCCGAGATGGCCGGCGCGAAGCCGGTCGACGGCACGCTGGACAGCTCGACGGTGCGGGCCGTGCCGCGTCGGCCCTCCACGACGAGCGAGAACGTGCCGTCCGACTCGGTGACGAGGGTGCGGCCGCGCCCGAGGGCGTCGACGCCGCGTGGGCCGTCGAGGCCCTCGACGACGGACCGCAGGGTCGGGGACCCGTGGTGTGGATGGCCGTGACCGCCGCCGGCGGCGGTTCCGGCTGGCACGGCGGCGAGCGTGGCGGCGCCGAGGACGGCGGTGACGAGGACTGCGGGCAGTGACGGGCGTCGGTGCATGGTGGGTCTCCGTTGACATGACGTCCCCATGGCCACCTCCACTACCTCACACCGGGCGGGCACCGTCATCGCCAGAGTTGGGGGACCGCTGCCCTGTGGTGGCCTGCGCGATGGGGGAGGATGACGCCCATGGCGATCCACATCACCGGTGACGACACGGCCGACCAGATCCTCACCTCGAGCCCGTTCGCCCTGCTCGTGGGGATGATGCTCGACCAGCAGTACCCCATGGAGCACGCGTTCCGCGGCCCGGCCAAGGTCGCCGACCGGTTCGGCTCGTTCGACCCGCACCGGATCGCGGCCGCCGACCCCGAGGAGTTCGCCGCGCTGTGCGCGGTCACGCCGGCGATCCACCGGTTCCCGGGCTCGATGGCGGCCCGGCTCCAGGAGCTGGCCCGGATCGTCGTCGACCAGTACGACGGCCACACCGAGCGGCTGTGGACCGAGGCGGCCGACGGCAAGGACCTCGGCCGCCGGATCCAGGCGCTGCCGGGCTTCGGCGCGCAGAAGGCGAAGATCTTCGTGGCCCTGCTCGCCAAGCAGCTCGACGTCCGCCCCCCGGGCTGGGAGGCCGTCGCCGGCGACTACGCGCTCGAGGGCCACCGCTCCGTCGCCGACGTCGTCGACCCCGGCTCCCTGCAGAAGGTGCGCGACTTCAAGAAGGAGAAGAAGGCGGCGGCCAAGGCGGGACCGGCCCAGGCGGGACCGGCCTGAGCGCAGGGCACGTCCGCCGCGCGGGGGCAGGGTGAGGCGCGGGGGAGGCCCGGGGACGCGCCCCGGGCGAGCCGCGTCGACCGGCCCCGCGACCGGCCCGCGACCGGCCCCGAGGGCGATCTGGGCGGGCCTGGGTCGGGTCCTCACCCGGCGCGTGGCAGAATGACCGGAGCGGCTCTTGACGACAGCGGTCCTTGTCGCGCCTTGAGTCCCCGGTGATGGCTACCGTCATCACCACCGCCCAGCCGCCAGCGCATGTTCCACGAGAGGTGTTCGTGTCCTCGAACGCACGCAAGATTCCTTCGGAGGTGCTCGAGCACCCCGCCGTCCTCGCCCTCATCGAGCGCGCCACCCCGACCGGGGCGTTCAGCCCCGACGAGGTGCGCCTCGCCAGTGACCGGGCCGGCGTCGAGCCCCGCCACCTCAAGTCGCTCCTGGCGCACCTGAGCTCGCTCGGGCTGAGCGTGGCCCTGCCGGCCGAGGCCCGCGTCGCCGCGGCCGCCGGCACGACGCGCAAGACGGCCACGGCCGCCGCGAAGAAGGCGGCCCCCGCCGAGAAGACCGAGACCGCCGAGACGCCCGCCCCGGCGAAGAAGGCCGCGGCTCCGGCGAAGAAGGCTCCGGCCAAGAAGGCCGCCGCCGCGCCGGCCGCCAAGAAGACCACCGCCGCGGCGAAGAAGGCCGCAGCAGCGGCCGGCGCCGTCGGCACGATCGGTGCCGACGGCAAGAAGATCCTCCCCGACGTCCCCGACGAGCAGTTCGAGAAGGACGTCGAGGCCGACCCGACGATCAAGGCCGACGAGCAGGAGGCGACCGCCACCTCGTCGTTCGTCATCTCCGCCGCCGACGACACCGACGAGCCCGCCCAGCAGGTCATGGTCGCCGGCGCGACGGCCGACCCGGTCAAGGACTACCTCAAGCAGATCGGCAAGGTGCCGCTCCTCAACGCCGAGATGGAGGTCGAGCTCGCCAAGCGGATCGAGGCCGGCCTGTTCTCCGAGGAGAAGCTCGCCAAGGGCGGCAAGCTGACGCCGAAGGTCCACGAGGAGCTCGAGTGGATCTCCGAGGACGGCCGCCGCGCCAAGAACCACCTCCTCGAGGCCAACCTCCGCCTCGTCGTCTCGCTCGCCAAGCGCTACACCGGCCGCGGCATGCTCTTCCTCGACCTGATCCAGGAGGGCAACCTCGGTCTGATCCGCGCGGTCGAGAAGTTCGACTACACCAAGGGCTACAAGTTCTCGACCTACGCGACCTGGTGGATCCGTCAGGCCATCACCCGCGCGATGGCCGACCAGGCCCGCACGATCCGCATCCCCGTGCACATGGTCGAGGTGATCAACAAGCTCGCCCGCGTCCAGCGCCAGATGCTGCAGGACCTCGGCCGCGAGCCCACGCCCGAGGAACTCGCCAAGGAGCTCGACATGACCCCCGAGAAGGTCATCGAGGTCCAGAAGTACGGGCGCGAGCCCATCTCGCTGCACACGCCCCTCGGCGAGGACGGCGACAGCGAGTTCGGTGACCTCATCGAGGACTCCGAGGCGATCGTCCCGGCCGACGCCGTGTCGTTCACGCTCCTGCAGGAGCAGCTGCACGCCGTCCTCGACACGCTCTCCGAGCGCGAGGCGGGCGTCGTCAGCATGCGGTTCGGCCTCACCGACGGCCAGCCCAAGACCCTCGACGAGATCGGCAAGGTCTACGGCGTGACCCGGGAGCGGATCCGCCAGATCGAGTCGAAGACCATGTCGAAGCTGCGCCACCCGAGCCGGTCCCAGGTGCTGCGCGACTACCTGGACTGACAGCACGTCCACCGGACGCCGCTCACCGTGAGGTGGGCGGCGTTCCTGCGTCCCGGGCGCACAGCCTGGGGGAGAGAAGAACGCCAGGCCGGTCCGACAGCTGGGGGGCAGTCCATCGGCGCGACCTGGCGTTCGTCCAGGATGGCACGGACTCGGGCCGTGCGCACGAGATCCGGCAAGAATTTGCCTGGAAGGTCGTCGGAGGACGACGACGGCCCCGGACCAGGAGGTCCGGGGCCGTCGTGTCGGGCGCGACTACTCGGTGGGCGGGGTGGCCGGCGTCGGGGCGAGCTTGTGGGTCTCGTCCTGGACGGTGGCGGCCACCTCCTTGAGCTTGTCTCCGTGCTCGCGGGCGTGGTGGGCGCAGAAGAGCAGCTCACCGCCGCTCTGGAGCTCGACGCGGAGGTAGGCCTGGGCACCGCAGCGGTCGCAGCGGTCCTCAGCAGTCAGTGCAGCGCTGGGGGCGGTTGCAGTCGTCATTTCCTGGCCTCATCTCTACTCGGTCTGTCGCCAACTCCAACGTTACGACCGGACCCAAGATTCCCGGCATCCGGAGTGACACACGATCCCATCACGGGTGTCCTTCCCCCGTCGGACCGGTCCCACGCCCCGGACCACGTCGTCCGTCGGGGTGAAGGTCGTTGGGAGGCTGTTGAGTTGTCGGTCTTGCGGAGGTGGTGCTGTCACGAGTGTGACGGCGGAGCGGGCCCTGCGGATGCGGAACGCGACGAGTGCTGTCCGATCGTGTCCACATCGTGACGCGGCGTCAGACTATGCGGTGCCGGGGGCGTGCCTGCACGGTCGTCCGGCGTGTCGCTAGTAGATTCGACACCGTGCCCGCCCCGGATGGGGGCGAGGCTCCAGCAGGTTCCCGCAGCTCGCCCCAGGAGTCCCACGATCGCCGACAACACCTACAACGCCGCGCACCTCCTCGTCCTGGAGGGGCTCGAGGCGGTGCGCAAGCGCCCGGGCATGTACATCGGGTCGACCGACACCCGCGGCCTGATGCACTGCCTGTGGGAGATCATCGACAACGGCGTCGACGAGGCGCTCGCCGGCGCCGCGCGTCGCGTCGAGGTGACGCTGCACCCCGACGGCTCGGCCGAGGTGCACGACGACGGCCGCGGCATCCCGACCGACAAGGAGCCCAAGACCGGGCTCCCCGGCGTCGAGGTGGTCGCGACGAAGCTGCACGCCGGCGGCAAGTTCGGCGGCGGCTCGTACGTCGCCACCGGCGGCCTGCACGGCGTCGGCCTCTCGGTCGTGAACGCGCTCTCGGCGCGGATGGACATCGACGTCGACCGCTCGCCCAGCAGCCAGGGCATCAGCTTCCGCCACGGCGCGGCCGGCGTCTTCGCCGGCGAGGGCCCGGAGGCGGCGTTCGAGGAGCGCAGCGGGCTGACCCGCAAGGGCGGGCGGGTCGCCAAGGGCGCCTCGGGCACCCGCATCCGGTTCTGGCCCGACCGCCGGATCTTCACCAAGGACGCCACCTTCGAGCTCGAGGGCCTCGTCGGCCGGGCCCGCCAGACGTCGTTCATCGTGCCGGGCCTCGAGCTGGTGATCCGCGACCTGCGCGGCGAGACCCCCACCGAGGAGAAGTTCCGCCACGACGGCGGGATCGCCGAGTTCACCGAGTTCCTCAGCAAGGACGAGCCGGTCACCGAGGTGCTGCGGATCCAGGGGTCGGGCTCGTTCACCGAGACCGTGCCGATGCTCGACGCCCACGGCCACATGACCCCGCAGGACGTCGAGCGCGAGCTGGGCGTCGACATCGCGATCCGGTGGGGGACCGGCTACGACACCGAGCTGCGCTCGTTCGTCAACGTGATCGCCACGCCCAAGGGCGGCACCCACGTCGCGGGCTTCGAGGCGGCCCTGACCACGCCGTTCAACGACGCCATGCGAGCCGCGAAGGTGCTGAAGGTCAACGACCTCCCGGTCGAGAAGAGCGACATCCTCGAGGGGATGACCGGCGTCGTCACGGTCCGGCAGGCCGAGCCGCAGTTCGAGGGCCAGACCAAGGAGATCCTCGGGACGCCGGCCGTGCGCTCGGAGGTCCGCAAGATCGTCGCCCGCGAGCTGGCGGCGTTCCTCACCTCCACCAGGGCCGCCGACAAGCGTCAGTCGCGCCCCCTGATGGAGAAGGTCTACGGCGCCGCGAAGACCCGGATCGCGGCCCGGCAGCACAAGGAGACCCAGCGCCGCAAGAACGCGCTGGAGTCCTCCACGCTGCCGTCGAAGCTGGCCGACTGCCGCTCGGGCGACAACGACCGCACCGAGCTGTTCATCGTCGAGGGCGACTCCGCGCTCGGCACCGCCAAGCTGGCCCGCAACTCGGAGTTCCAGGCGCTGCTGCCCATCCGCGGCAAGATCCTCAACGTCCAGAAGGCCTCGGTCGGCGACATGCTCAAGAACGCCGAGTGCGCCTCGATCATCCAGGTGGTCGGCGCCGGCTCGGGCCGCACCTTCGAGCTCGAGGCACGGCGCTACGGCCGGATCATCTTCATGGCCGACGCCGACTCCGACGGCGCCCACATCCGCTGCCTGCTCGCCACCCTGTTCTTCAAGTACATGCCCGACCTGATCACCGCCGGCCGTGTCTACACCGCCGTCCCGCCGCTGCACCGCATCGAGGTCTCCGCCCCCCGCAAGGGTCAGGAGAAGTACGTCTACACCTATTCCGACGACGAGCTGCAGCGCAAGCTCGCCGAGCTGAAGAAGAAGAACATCCGCTGGAAGGACCCCGTGCAGCGCTACAAGGGTCTCGGCGAGATGGACGCCGACCAGCTGGCCGAGACCACGATGGATCCCCGCCACCGCACCCTGCGCAAGCTGACCGTCGACGACGCCGACGTCGCCGCCTCCGTCTTCGAGCTGCTCATGGGCTCCGACGTCGCGCCGCGCAAGGAGTTCATCGTCCAGGGTGCCTACGAGGTCGACGTCGAGGCGCTCGACGCCTGACGTCCGGTGACGCCGCGGCGCAGACCGACCGCGTGTGGCACCGGGCTGCAGCCGGCCCCCCGGCTGCCGGGTTCAGCTGAGGAGCGCCGAGCGGGCGCACGCGTGACGGTGGTCGATCAGTAGTGCTGCGCGAGCAGCCCGGAGTCGACGTCGTAGAGGAACCCGCCGACCTTGACGTGGTCGGGCACCAGCTGGTGGGTGCGCACCTTCTGGACGTCGTCGGCGAGCGAGTCGAGCTGGTCGCGGATGATGTGCATCGGCTGCCAGGCCCCGATCTCGCCGGCCGAGGCCGCCACCTTGTCGCGCACCTCCTCCTGGGTGCTGGTGGCGACGGCGCAGCGCGTGTGGGGCACGACCAGGATCCGGTCGACGCGCAGGAGGTGGACGGCCAGGACCAGCGCCTCCAGCGTGGAGTGGTCGACGCGGCCACCCGGGTTGCGCAGGATCTTGGCGTCGCCGGGCTTGAGCCCGAGCATGCCGAGCGGCTCGATGCGGGAGTCCATGCAGGTCACGATGCCCACCCCTGCATGGGCGATCCCGTCGAAGCCGCCGAAGTCGAACTCCGCGGCGAAGGCTTTGTTGGCGGCCAGCAGGTCGTCGAAGTCGTGCACGGTTTGAAACGTATCGGATCAGCCGGGGGCGCGCAGCGCCCGGGCTGCATCGATCTCCCGGGTGGGTGCCCCGCGGAAGAGCACCAGGGCCAGGACGGCGGCCAGCAAGGCGAACACGGCGGCGCCCTGGAACACCTCCTGCTCCTGGAAGACGGCGGCGGCGCGGATGTCCTCGGCCAGCGACGGGTCGTCCCGGATGGCCTCGGAGAGACGGCGCAGGCCCCACGTGGTGAGCACCGAGATGCCGATCAGCATCCCGACCGTCCGGGCGGCCACCACGAGCGCGCTGGCGACGCCGTGGGAGTCCTCGCGGGTGCTGGCCAGGATGGCGGCGTTGACCGGGGCCAGCGCCAGGCCGAAGCCGAGGCCGCCGACCACCAGCGCGAGGTTGCTCAGCGGGTGGTCGAGGCTGCCGGCGTCCCAGCCGGACATCACCTGGAACGCCCCGGCCGCCATCAGCATCCCCGCGGCGGTGATGACGCCGGCCGGTGCACGTCGCACGAGCCAACCGCCGAGCACCGCGCCCACCGGGAGCGCGACGAGGAAGCGGAGCAGGAAGAGGGCCGCGTCGAGCTGGGTCCGGCCGCGCTGGGTCCGGGCGAGCAGCGGGATGTCGACCAGGGCGGCGATCAGCGCCCACCCGACGAACAGGCTGACCAGGAGCGCGCCCCACGCCGGCACCGCCGCCAGCGCGCCGCGCGGCACCAGCGGGGCGTCGGCGCGGCGCAGGTGCACCACGAGGGCGACCACCGCGACCGCGGACCCGAGCAGGAACCACGGACCCTGGGCGGAGAAGACCGAGACCTCGGGGTCGGCGGTGGCGAAGGCGAGCACGATGCCGCCCAGCGCCACCGCGAGGTACGTCGCGCCGAGCAGGTCGGCCTCGACCATGCTGCGGCCCCACGAGCGGACGTCGACGAGCGGGCGTCGCGCGAACACGCACCGCAGGCAGAACACCAGGAGGGCGCCGATGGCGACCAGCCCGATCGGGCACAGCCAGCGGCCACCGCCGTCGACGACCGGCACGTAGTACTCGCCGTAGGTGAGGTCGGTGATGAGCGACTGCGGCGGGTAGACCACCAGCCAGGCACCCACCACGGCGACCAGCAGGGCGAGCGCGCCGAGCACGTCGGGCAGGCCGCGCCGGACGGGAGGGGGTGCCTCGGTCGGCTCGGGCTCAGGGGTCCAGAGGGTGCGCACGACGACGTACAGCAGGACGCCGGCGGCGACGTTGATCGCGAAGATGCCGCGCCAGGTGGTGAAGGAGAGCACCGCGGCGCCGAAGAGCGGCCCGAGCACGCTGCCGAGCTCCTGGACGGCCGAGACCAGGCCGAGGGGGAGGCCGCGCCGTTCGACCGGGTACAGCGCGGCCACCAGCGCCATCGTGGCCGGGACGAGGCCACCGCCGCCGAGGCCCTGGAGGAACCGGCCGACCACCATGCTCGCGAGGTCGTAGGAGACGGCGGTGATCACCGAGCCGACCGTGAACGCCGCCAGCGAGGCGGTCAGCACCGGCACCGGGCCCCGCAGGTCCGCGATCCGCCCGATGAGCGGGAGCATCGCGACGTAGCCGAGCAGGAAGCCCGAGATGATGGGCGCGGCCCGCTGGAGCTGGTCGACGCTGATCGCGACCGACGCCATCATGTCGGGCAGGGCGAGCACCACGACGTAGGTGTCGACGGCGGCGAAGGCCACCGCGACCGCGCAGAAGACGAGCAGGGCCCGCGACCGTCGCTCGACCTCGGCCGGTCGGTCGCTCGCTCGGCTCACGGCTCGGCGATCTCCTGCTCCACGTCGTACTCCTCGACGGTGATCGTGTAGGTGAGCTCGTCGGTGCCCTCGAAGAAGTCGCCGGTGAGGTCGATGCCGCGCAGCTCGCCGGCGTCGTCGACGGTGAACGTCGCGTCGAAGGTCTCGCCGGGGGCGCACGGCAGGATGTTCTTGATCGCCGGGCCCGGCACCGTCGCGGTGTAGGGCGTGAAGATCTCGTCGTTGTTGTCGCCGCCGCGCTCGGCGTCGCCCTGCTGGACGTCGGTGGCGAGCGCCAGGATGCTCGAGATGCCGGTGTCGGGGTCGAGCAGGCCGGCCGGGTCGGGCACGCACTCCGGGAGGTCGAACTCGGTGAAGCCGCCGATGATGTTGGCGTAGAAGACGCCGCCGACGGAGACGACGCCGACGTCGCTGGCCGACAGGCCGGCGAACCGGCCGGCCGCCGTGCCCTCGAACGCCGGCGGGTCGGCGACGATGACGCCCGCGGCGGAGCCGAGGTAGTCGCCCTCGGGCGTGGCGTCGGTGGCCAGCTCGAGCCGGACGCCGGAGGTCTCGTCGATGCGGGTCTTCGCGGCCGCGAGGACGTCGGACGGGTTCGCGTCGGGGTCGCTTCCCGGTGCCTCGGTCTCGTCGCCCCCGCAGGCGGCCAGGGACAGGGACAGGGCCGTCGCGACGGCCACGGCGGCGGCCCGGGTGGCCGGTCGTCGGTAGGTCTTCACGGCGCTCACCCTTGCACAGCGAGGTCGGCGGACGTCGGCGGACCGAGCCGGGCGGCCAGGGGGCCGGCCACGGCGGCGACCGGCTGGCTGCCGGGGGTGCCCGAGCCGTCGCGACGCCCGTCGGCCGGCGGCAGGTCGACCGGCGCCCCGCTGGCGGCCGCGGCCCGCGCGGGTGCGGTGCCGGCCCAGGCGAGGACCAGGGTGTCCTCGCCCTTGAGGAACCGGTGGCAGCGGACGCCGCCGGTGGCCCGCCCCTTGGCGGGGTACTCCGAGAACGGCGTCACCTTGACCGAGCCCGGCTCGGTGCCGGGCAGCGCCGTGGACGCGCCGGACGCCGTCACCACGACCGGCTGGTGCGGGCCCTCGGGCGCGGCGGGGTCGACGACCCCGAACCACGACACCCGCTCGCCGGCGCCGAGCTTGATGCCGGCCATGCCGCCGCCGGAGCGGCCCTGGGGCCGGACCGCGGAGGCGGGGAAGTGCAGCAGCTGCGCGACGTTGCTGATGAAGCAGAGGGACTCCTCGCCCGAGCTCAGCTCGACCGCGCCGACGACCTCGTCGCCGTCCTTGAGCCCGATGACCTCCCACTCGTCGCGGTTGAGCACCTCCGGGTTGACCCGCTTGACGACGCCGTCGCGGGTGCCGAGCGCGAGCCCGGGCCCGTCGGTGGCCAGCGAGCAGAGCGCCAGGGCCCGTTCACCGGCGGCCAGCGACAGCACCTCGCTGAGCGGGTAGCCGCCCTGCAGGTTGGGGTCGTGCGCGCTCGGCGGCAGCGCGGGGAGCTCGAGGACGCCGAGCCGCAGCAGCCGGCCGGCCGAGGTGAGGACGCCGACCTCGCCCCGCACGGTGGTCGCGACGGCGGACACGACGACGTCGTGGTTGGCCCGCCCTTCCCCGGAGCCGAGCTCGTCGACGCCGCTGGTGCGGGCCAGCAGCCCGGTGGAGGAGAGCAGCGCGTAGCAGGGGTCGTCGGCGACCTCGACCGAGGTGGCGGTCGCGGTGACGGCGGTGCCGGCCGACTCGAGCAGGACGGTGCGCCGCGGCGTCCCGAAGGTCTTCGCGATCTCGCCGAGCTCGTCGGAGACGACCGTGCGGAGCAGGGTCTCGTCGCCCAGGATCGCGTCGAGCGCCTCGATCTCGCGCTCCAGCTCGGACTTCTGCCGGTCGAGCTCGAGCTTGGAGAACTTCGTCAGCCGTCGCAGCGCCATGTCGAGGATGTAGTCGGCCTGCAGCTCGCTGAGGTCGAAGACCTGCACCAGGCGGGTGCGTGCCTCGTCGGCGTTCTCGCTGGAGCGGATCAGCGCGATCACCTCGTCGATGTCGAGGATCGCGATGAGCAGCCCCTCGACGAGGTGCAGCCGGGCGGCGGCCTTGGTGCGCCGGAACGTCGTGCGCCGGCGGACGACGTCGAAGCGGTGCGCCAGGAAGACCTCGAGCAGCTCCTTGAGCCCGAGCGTGCGGGGCTGGCCGTCGACGAGGGCGACGTTGTTGATGCCGAACGTGTCCTCCATCGAGGTCTGGCGGTAGAGCTGCTCGAGGATCGCCTCGGGCACGAAGCCGTTCTTGATCTCGATCACGAGCCGCAGCCCGTTGTCGCGGTCGGTGAGGTCCTTCATGTCGGCGATGCCCTGCAGCTTCTTGCCCTGCACGAGCGTCTTGATCCGCTCGACGACCTTCTCGGTCCCGACGCCGTAGGGCAGCTCGGTCACCACGATGCCCTTGCGTCGCCCGATGGTCTCGATCCGGGCGGTGGCGCGCATCCGGAAGGTGCCGCGGCCGGTCTCGTAGGCGTCGCGGACGCCGTCGAGCCCGACGATCTTGCCGCCGGTGGGCAGGTCGGGGCCGGGGATGAACCGCATCAGGTCGTCGACGGTGGCCCGCGGCTGCTTGATCAGGTGCCGGAGGGCCTGGACGACCTCGACGAGGTTGTGGGGGGCGCAGTTGGTGGCCATGCCGACCGCGATGCCGGTGGTGCCGTTCACGACGAGGTTCGGGATCGCGGCGGGCAGCACCGACGGCTCGGTCTCGCGGCCGTCGTAGTTGGGCCGGAAGTCGACGGTGTCCTCGTCGATGTCGGCGGTCATCGCGACGGCGGGGTGGTCCATCCGGCACTCGGTGTAGCGCATCGCCGCCGGCGGGTCGTCCGGGGAGCCGAAGTTGCCGTGCCCGTCGATCATCGGCAGCCGCAGCGACCACGACTGGGCCTGGCGGACCAGGGCGTCGTAGATCGCGCCGTCACCGTGCGGGTGCAGGCGGCCCATGACCTCGCCGACCACGCGGGCGCTCTTCACGTGCCCGCGGTCGGGACGCAGGCCCATGTCGTTCATCGTGTAGAGGATCCGGCGCTGGACCGGCTTCAGCCCGTCTCGCGCGTCGGGCAGCGCCCGGGAGTAGATGACCGAGTAGGCGTACTCCAGGAACGAGTTGCGCATCTCCTCCCCGACGTCGATGTCGAGGATGTGCTCCTCGAAGTCGTCGGGGAGGTCCTGCTTCGTGGTGCGACGTGCCATGGGGCCATTCTCGGGGGTCGCGGCCCGCGGAACGCGACGGGCACGCCGGAGGGCGCACCGGTAGCCTGTCCACGTGACCGCGGACCCCTCCACCGCAGTGCCCGACGCGCCCCGCCACTGGCAGGCCGACGTGCTCCTGCGCGACGGCAGGACCGCCCACATCAGGCCGATCCGCCCCGATGACGCCGAGCTGCTGGTCGAGTTCTACTCACGGGTCAGCGACCGGTCGAAGTACTACCGGTTCTTCTCGCCGATGCCGACCCTGTCGGACCGTGACGTCGCGCGCTTCACCCAGGTCGACCACGACAGCCGGGTCGCGCTGGTGCTGCTGCTGCAGGGGCGGATGATCGCGGTCGGCCGCTACGACGTGGTGAAGCCCGGCGAGGCGGAGGTCGCGTTCCTCGTCGAGGACCAGCACCACGGCCGCGGGATCGCCCAGCTGCTCCTCGAGCACCTGGCGCAGGCCGCGCGCGAGCGCGGGATCGAGCGGTTCACCGCCGAGGTGCTGCCCGACAACAGCCGGATGATCCACACCTTCCGCGACGCCGGGTACCGCGTCGTCAGCGGCTACGAGGACGGCGTCCTCACCCTCGAGTTCTCGATCGACCCCACCGACACCTCGATCGGCGTGATGCGCGGGCGCGAGCACCGGGCCGAGGCCGCCTCGATCGAGCGGTTCTTCAACCCGCGCTCCATCGCGATCATCGGTGCCAGCCGCCGCCAGGACACCATCGGCCAGGTGCTGGTGCGCAACCTGGTCACCGCCGACTTCACCGGCCGGGTCTACGCCGTGAACCCCAGCGCGGCGGCCGTGTCGGGGCTGCCGGCGTTCAAGACGGTCGGCGACATCCCTGACGACGTCGACGTGGCGATCGTCGCCGTGCCGGCCGAGTCGGTCACCGACGTCGTGCTCGACTGCGCCGCCAAGGGCGTGCACGGGATGATCGTGATCTCCTCGGGCTTCGCCGAGACCGGCGAGGAGGGCCGCCAGCGCCAGCGTCACCTCGTGGGGTTGTCGCGCTCCTACGGACTGCGGCTGATCGGCCCCAACTGCCTCGGCGTCATCAACACCGACCCCGCCGTGTCGGTCAACGCCTCGCTGTCACCGGTGATGCCGCCGCGCGGTCGCGCCGGCTTCTTCTGCCAGTCCGGCGCCCTCGGCTCGGCGATCCTGGAGAAGGTCCAGAACCGTGGTCTCGGCCTCACGACGTTCGTCTCCGCGGGCAACCGCGCCGACGTCTCCGGCAACGACCTGCTCCAGTACTGGGAGGAGGACGACGCCACCGAGGTCGTGCTCCTCTACCTCGAGTCGATCGGGAACCCCCGCAAGTTCTCCCGGATCGCGCGCCGGGTCTCGCTGCGCAAGCCGATCATCGCGGTGCGCTCGGGCCGCACCACGCAGGGCGTGCCGATGGGCCACGCGGTGCGCCGGATCGCCGCGCCCGCCGAGGCCCTCGACGCGATGTTCCGCCAGGCCGGCATCATCCAGGTCGGCACGCTGGAGGAGATGTTCGACGTCGCCCAGCTGCTCGCCCACCAGCCGCTCCCGCGCGGGCGCCGGGTCGCGATCGTCGGCAACTCCGACGCGCTGGGCCTGCTGGCCGCCGACGCCGCCGCCGAGGTCGGGCTGCTGGTGACCCGCTCGGTCACGCTGAGCGCCGAGCCGAGCGCCGAGGACTTCGAGGACGCCCTCGACGACGTGATCGACGACCCCGAGGTCGACTCGGTGATCGCGGTCTACATCCCGCCCCTCAACGTCTCCGGGGAGGACGTCGCCAACGTGCTCGCCGCCGTGGGGGAGCAGTCCGACAAGCCGCTCGTGTCGTCGTTCCTCGGCGCCGAGGGCGTGCCCGAGCTGCTGCGGGTGCCCGACGTGGCCGGCTCCGCGGCCGGTCGCGGCTCGGTGCCGTCCTACCCCGCGGTCGAGTCGGCGGTGCGGGCGCTGGCCAGCGTCGTCGAGTACGCCGTGTGGTTGCGCACCCCCGACGGCCCGGCCGCCCTGCTCGACGACGTCGACACCCTCGCGGTCAAGCGGATCGTCAACGAGGCGCTCACCGCCGAGCCCGGCGGCTGCGAGCTCACCCCCGAGCAGCTCGCCGGGGTGCTCGCGGCCTACGGGATCGAGCTGTGGCCGTCGTACCCGGTCGCGAACGTGCGGATGGCGCAGGCCGCCGGCAAGCGGCTCGGCTGGGACGTCGTCCTCAAGGCGACCGCGGAGGGGCTGCGCGAGCGGCCCGACCTCGCGCACGTGTGGCGCAACATCGACTCGCCGGCGGAGATGCGTCAGGCCTGGGAGGCGCTGACCGAGCTGGTCCGCGACCCCGCCAACGCGGGCTTCGTGGTGCAGAAGAAGGCGACGCCCGGGGTGCCCGTCTCGATCCGCAGCCTGGAGGACCCGCTCTTCGGTCCCGTGGTCTCCTTCGGCATCTCCGGCCCGATCATCGACCTGCTCTCCGACCGCTCCTACCGGATCCCGCCGCTCGGCTCCCGCGACGTGGCGGCCATGGTGCGCGAGATGAAGAGCTCGCCGCTGCTCTTCGGCTACCGCGGCGCCGAGCAGGTCGACGTCGCCGACGTCGAGCGGCTGATCAGCCGGGTCGCGCAGCTGCAGAACGACGTCCCGCAGCTCAGCTCGCTCGAGCTGTCGCTGGTGCTCGCCGGCCCCGACGGCACCACGGTGCTGACCGCCGGCGCGCGGGTCGCCAACATCGCCGAGCCGCGCTCCGACCTGTTCGTGCGCCGGATGGCCGACCACCCGGGCGACACCATCCCGGAGTAGCCGGGCCGCCGGTGGAACTCGGGGGCGCGAGGTGCCCGTCAGGTGCCACACTCCTCCCGTGCCCAGCTCGAGCCAGTGGATCGCGTTCCTGGTCGCGTCGATCCTCCTCATCCAGGTCCCCGGTCCCAGCCTGCTCTTCACGATCGGGCGCGCCCTCACCGTCGGTCGGCGCGACGCGCTGCTCTCGGTGGTCGGCAACGCGCTCGGCGTCGTCGTGCAGGTGCTGCTCGTCGCGGTCGGCCTCGGAGCCGTGGTGGCGGCCAGCGCGACGGCGTACACGGTGCTCAAGCTGGCCGGCGCGGCCTACGTCATCCACCTCGGCGTGCAGGCCATCCGGCACCGCGGTGACGCCCGGGCCGCGCTGCTCGCCGACCACGGGCGGGCGCCGGAGCAGAGCCGCAGGGCCGTGGTCACCGGGTTCGTCGTCGGCGTCACCAACCCGAAGACGATCGTGTTCTTCGTCGCGTTCCTGCCGCAGTTCACGGCCGGCGGCTCGCCGGCCGCACCCCAGCTCGTCGTGCTCGGCCTGGTCTTCGGGGTGCTGTGCCTGCTGTCCGACGGCACCTGGGCGCTCGCCGCGGGCTCGGCGCGCAGCTGGTTCTCGAAGCGGCCGGAGCGGCTCGACGGGCTCGGCGTCGCCGGCGGCACGATGATGATCGCCCTCGGCGCGGGGATGGCCGCGCAGCAGTAGGCCGGCAGTGACAGACTGCGACCATGCGTCCCGCCCGTCCTGCCACCCCGGTGGACCCCCACGACCCCGTCGACCACTCGCGCGGCCTCCGCAAGGCCATCGACCGCACGGGCTACTACCCCGAGGTCGTCACCGACGCCGTCACCGGTGCGGTGGCCGGTGAGCAGGTCGTCTCGTTCTACGTGCACCACGAGCCGACGTTCGAGAACGACGAGGTCCGCCGGCACCAGAGCGTCGTGGTGCTGACCCCGACCCGGCTGATCCTGGCCCACACCGACGAGCACGCCGGCGACGACCTGCTCCCGGAGCCCTACACCTCCACCTCGACCGAGGCCGTCAGCCTGACGTCGGTGAAGTCGGTGGTCGTGACCCGGATGACCGCCAACCCGACCAAGGGACCCAACCCGCCGGCCGAGGCCGTGATGACGATCGGGTGGGGCGGGGTCAGCCGGCTCGACCTCGAGCCCGCCGGGTGCAGCGACCCCGAGTGCGACGCCGACCACGGCTACACCGGCGTGCTGGCCTCCGACGACTTCTCCCTGCGCGTCTCCGCGGCCGCCGACGGCCGCGACGCGGTCGCCGGGCTGCTCTCGTTCGCGGCGTCCCTCTCGGCGCGCACGCAGCACTGAGCGCCGGCCACCGGATGCCCTCCGAGTTCGTCGAGCCCGCCTACGGACGACGTTCGCTCGCCGACGTCCTCCCGGCCGTCGCGCACGCGCTCGGCGTAGCGACCACCCCGCCGCCGACCGGACTGACGCTGCCACCGGCGCCGTCGTACGTCGTGCTCCTCGTCGACGGCCTCGGCGCCCGGCTCCTCGAGCGCTACGCCCACGCGGCGCCGTACCTCTCCGGCCTGCTGGCCGACAGCGGGGGAGCGGGCACGGCCGGCGTCCCCTCGACGACGGCCACCAGCCTGACCTCGCTCGGCACGGGCCTGGCGCCCGGCGCGCACGGGCTGGTCGGCTTCACCGCGCGGGTCCCGGGCACCGGCCGGCTGCTGAACCACCTGTCCTGGGACGCCGACGTCGACCCGCTCGAGTGGCAGCCGCACCCCACGGCGTTCGGCACCCTGGCCGCGGCCGGGGTGTTCGTGACGGTCGTCAACAAGCGCGAGTTCCGCACCTCCGGCCTGAGCGTGGCCTCGACCCGCGGCGCCGAGTACGTCGGCGCCGACCGGGCCGGCGAGCGGATCGCCGCCGCCGTCACGGCCTCCGCCCAGCGGCCCTCGCTCACCTACCTCTACGACAGCGACCTCGACTGGACCGGGCACAAGCTCGGGGTCGCCTCGAGCGCCTGGCTCCAGCAGCTCGCCATGATCGACGCCGAGGCCGAGCAGCTGCGCGAGACGCTGCCCCCGGACCGGCGTCTCGTCGTGGTCGCCGACCACGGGATGGTCGACTCGCCCGAGGCGAGCCGGATCGACGTCGACCGGCACGGCGAGCTGCTCGACGGCGTCGCCCTCCTCGGCGGCGAGGCCCGCTTCCGGCACCTGTACTGCCGCACCGGCGCGGTCGACGACGTCCTGGCGACCTGGCGGGGCCTCCTCGGCGAGCGGGCCGACGTGCTGACGCGGGACGACGCGATCCGGCGCGGCTGGTTCGGGCCGGTGGACGCCGCCGTCCTGCCCCGCCTGGGCGACGTCCTCGTGGCGGCGCGCGGCGACGCCGGGGTCTTCTCCTCGGAGCGGTTCGCCTACGAGACCACCCTGGTGGGCCTGCACGGCTCGCTGACCGCCGACGAGATGCTGATCCCGATCCTCCTCGACTGAGCCGTGCCGGCCGGGCGCCCGACCCGCTACCTCAGCTGCATCCGCGGCTCCCCGTCGACGAGCCCGGGGCCGGAGATCGTGCACGAGCCGCCGCGCGGTGCGCCGCCGTTCCAGACCTGGCGCACGCAGGAGCGGGCGGCGAGCTGCCCCCAGTAGTTCGGGTGGATCGACTCCTGGATGTAGTAGGGACTGCTCGCGCAGCAGGTGGAGACGGTGCGGATCTGGTTGACCCACTCGGTCTGGTCGACCGCGCCCGGCGTGCGCCAGCTCGCGATGCCGCGCTCCTCGTAGAGGCCGACGCCGCTCTCGCAGAGCCGGCGGCCGTTGAACGCCGACGCCAGGTCGAGCACCTTGCCACCGACGCCGGACTGCGTGAGGGCGGCCCGGACGGTGTTGTTGATGGTCGGCAGGGCCACGTCGTTGGCCCAGGTGGCGTCGGCGTTCCAGAAACCGCAGCCGCCGGTGGACTGGCGGGTGTAGCCGCTCTGGGCGTAGCGGAAGCCGTCGCCGCGGGGGATCGGGGACGGGTAGGTCTGCGCGACCAGGGTCCAGGCGCCGTCGGCGTACCCGGCGTTGCGCATCGCGGTCCGCACGTTCTGGAAGGCGCCGGCGATCCGGTTGCGCACGGCGGTGACGTTGGCGGTGGTGAAGTTCGCGGTCACCGACCGGTCGTCGTTGCAGTAGTTCTTCCACCAACTGGGGGAGGTGAGGAAGTCGGTGACGCAGCTCGTCACGACGTCGGCGAAGCCGAAGTCGTTGCCGCCGATCGAGACGACGACCATCTTCACGTTGCGGGTGGTGGCGGCCTGCTGCAACGCCCTGGCCTGCCCGACCCTGCCCGCGCCGTCGTCGTAGAAGTCGATCCCGGGCTTGAAGGTGCTGCCGGTGCTGGTGGCCGTCGTCGCGCCGGAGCACGCGAGGTTGAGCCCGTTGACGCCGCCGCCGACGTAGGCCTCGGCGGACCTGCTGCGGTGGCACCGGCTGATCTGCTCGCCGGTCCCGCTGGCGTTGTCGAAGTACGCCGTCGGGCCGAGCGCGTCGGCGCGGCTGCTCGAGGCGTTGCTGCTGCCGGCCCAGCGGCCGGCCTCGCCACTGATGTAGGAGTCGCCGAGGGTGACCACCCACGGCGCCCCGACGCCAGGCCCGTCGGCCGCGGCGGGCGGCGCGGCGCCCGCGACGACCGCGAGCAGCGGGGCGGCGAGGGCGAGCAGGACGGCGGGGAGGCAGACGCGACGCTGGGTCCGGGAACGGGTCATCCGCCGAACCTAGGGGTGACCGGGGTCACAGCGGAAGGGGCGCGGTGGTGCTCAGCCGAACGGCAGCGGCTCCGGTGCCAGGCTGACCGCCTGGGCGCGCGCGGCGGTGAGCCGTCGACGGTGGTGCTGGCGGCACAGCACCTCGTAGGCGACCTCGGCGGGCGGACCGGCCGGGCCGCCGGGCGCGCCGGTGTCCTCGACGTCGCCGACGACGATCACCTCGCCCTCGACGACCATCGCGCCGTCCTCGGTGCGGGCGTTGTGGGTCGCGCGCTTGCCGCACCAGCACAGCGCCTCGACCTGCAGGACGTGCATCCGGTCGGCGAGCTCGACCAGCCGTTGGCTGCCGGGGAACAGGTCGGTGCGAAAGTCGGTCAGGATCCCGAACGCGAAGACGTCGACCTGCAGCTCGTCGACGACCTTGGCGAGCTGGTCGACCTGGAGGCGGGTGTAGAACTGGGCCTCGTCGCAGATCAGGTAGTCGATCCGGGCGCCGTGGGTCAGCGAGTCGACGACGTAGTGCCAGAAGTCGAAGTCGGCGGCCACCTCGATCGCCTCGTGGGTCAGCCCCAGGCGGCTGGAGAGCGTCGCCTCGCCGGCCCGGTCGTGGGTGGTGAAGATCCGTCCGCTGCGGTGCCGGGCCGCGTGGTTGTGGTTGGTCTGCAGCGCCAGGGTGCTCTTGCCCGAATCCATGGTGCCGGTGAAGAACTGGAGCTCGGCCACGGCGTGATCCTGCCACGCCGCTCCGTCGCGCCGTGCAGGAGTGGGGTCGGCTCCCGACGGCCACCAGCGCCACGGTCAGGTGACCGGTCCGGGCGACCTCGTGCACGACCCGCCGGGGCGGCCGGACTCCTCGGCCGGGGCGTCAGTCCTCCGGGTCGTCGAGGCGGGCCAACCAGGTCGCGAACCGCTCGACGGCCGTCTCGAACTCGGGGTGGGCGTCGGTGAAGGCCTGCAGCTGCTCCGCGACCCACGCGAGGGTGACCTCCTCGTCGCCGCGCCGCTTGTCCAGCTCCTCGATGCCCCGGTCGGTGAAGTACATGCTCCGAGCCTAGGCGCGGTCCCGACGGGGTGGCGACGCGGCCACGTCGCACCTCCGGACCCCCGTGGGCCCGGCGCCGACCGGCTGGTCGCGGACGTGGCCGCCGTCGCCAGGGGCGAGGGCGGCCACGGCCGGGTGGTCCGGGTCAGGCGAAGGCGCGCTCGAGGAGCTCCTTCTGCTCGGCCAGGTGCCGCTTGACCGTGCCCACCGACGGCGAGGACGACTGCGGGCGCGTGACGCCCTCGACCCGCGCGTCCAGGTCGGCCCACACGTTGAGCGCGTAGTGCGGCCACGGCCCCATGTTCTCGGGCTCGTCCTGCACCCAGCGGACCGCCTTCAGGTGCGGGAAGCGGGCGATCTCGGCCTTGATCTCGTCGACCGGGCGCGGGTAGAGCTGCTCGATCCGCGCGATCGCGAACCGCTCGGGGTTCTCGCGCTTGGCGCGCTCGACCATCAGGTCCCAGGTGACCCGGCCCGAGCAGAGCAGCAGGGTGTCGACCTTGTCCTGGTCGGCGCCCGCGTCACTGATGAACGGCCGGAACGTGCCCTCGGTGAAGTCGGACGGCTGCGAGGCCGCCTCCTTGCGCTTGAGCATCGACTTCGGCGTGAAGACGATGAGCGGCCGGTGCGCCTCACCCAGCGCCTGGCGGCGCAGCAGGTGGAAGTACGACGCCGGCGTCGACGGCTGGGCCACCACGAACGCGTCGTCGGCGGCCATCTGCATGAACCGCTCGATCCGCGCCGAGGAGTGGTCGGGGCCCTGGCCCTCGTAGCCGTGGGGGAGCAGCAGGACGACGCCCGACTGCTGGCGCCACTTGGTCTCGCCGGCGGAGATGAACTCGTCGATGACGGTCTGGGCGCCGTTGACGAAGTCGCCGAACTGGGCCTCCCACAGCGTCAGCGCCTCGGGGCGGGCCACCGAGTAGCCGTACTCGAAGCCGAGGGCGGCGTACTCGGAGAGGAGCGAGTCGTAGACGTAGAAGCGGCCCTGGTCCTCGGTGAGGGAGGAAAGCGGCGTCCACTCGTCGGCGTTCTTGCGGTCGATGATCGTGGCGAACCGCGAGACGAACGTGCCGCGGCGCGAGTCCTGGCCGGCGAGGCGGACCGGACGGCCGTCCATCAGCAGCGAGCCGAACGCCAGGATCTCGCCGGTGCCCCAGTCGATCGGTCCCTCGGTGATCGCGGTGGCGCGCCGCTGCAGCTGCGGCATCACCTTCGGGTGCACGGTGAAACCGTCGGGGGGAGTGACGTAGGCGTCCGAGATCCGCTTCAGGCACTCCATCGGGATCGCCGTGGTGGTCTCGGCGGCCGGCTTGTCCGGGTAGTCGGGGACCGTGGTCCACTCCGACGGCTGGGAGGAGGCCTCCTTCACCTCGGTGAAGACCCGCTCGAGCTGCTGCTGGTAGTCGGCCAGCACCTGCTCGGCCTCCTCGATCGTGATGTCACCGCGACCGATGAGCGACTCGGTGTAGAGCTTGCGCACCGAGCGCTTCTGCTCGATAAGGTCGTACATCAGCGGCTGCGTGTACGACGGGTCGTCGCCCTCGTTGTGACCGCGGCGGCGGTAGCAGACGAGGTCGATGACGACGTCCTTCTTGAACGCCTGGCGGTACTCGAAGGCGAGCTGGGCGACCCGGATGCAGGCCTCGGGGTCGTCGCCGTTGACGTGGAAGATCGGCGCCTGGACCATCCGGGCGACGTCGGTGCAGTAGAGCGAGGAGCGCGACGAGCCGGGGGAGGTGGTGAACCCGACCTGGTTGTTGACGACGACGTGGATCGTGCCGCCGGTGCGGTAGCCACGCAGCTGGCTGAGGTTGAGCGTCTCGGCGACCACGCCCTGGCCGGCGAACGCGGCGTCGCCGTGCACGAGGAGCGGCAGCACGGGGTACTCGTTGCCCCGGTCGAGGACGTCCTGCTTGGCGCGCGCGATGCCCTCCAGCACCGGGTCGACGGCCTCGAGGTGCGACGGGTTGGCGGCCACCGACACCTTGATGGTGTCCCCGGAGCCGGCGACGAACTCGCCCTCGGCACCGAGGTGGTACTTCACGTCGCCCGAGCCCTGCACGGTGCGCGGGTCGATGTTGCCCTCGAACTCGCGGAAGATCTGGCTGTACTTCTTGCTCACGATGTTGGCGAGCACGTTGAGCCGGCCGCGGTGGGCCATCCCGATGGTGACCTCGTCGAGGTCGGCTGCGGCGGCGGCCTCGCAGATCTCGTCGATGACCGGGATCGTGGTCTCGCCGCCCTCGAGGCTGAAGCGCTTCTGCCCGACGAACTTGGTCTGCAGGAACGTCTCGAACGCCTCGGCCTGGTTGAGCTTGAGCAGGATGCGCAGCTGCTCCTTGCGCGGGGTCTTCTCGTGCGGGAGCTCCACCCGCTCCTGGATCCAGCGCCGCTGGGCGGGGTCCATGATGTGCATGTACTCGATGCCGGTGGTGCGGCAGTAGGAGTCGCGCAGGATCCCGAGGATGTGGCGCAGCTTCATGAACCGCCGTCCCTCGCCGCCGAAGGAGCCGGTGGGGAACTCGCGGTCGAGGTCCCACAGGGTCAGCCCGTGCGACTCGATCTGCAGGTCGGGGTGGCTGCGCTGGCGGTACTCGAGCGGGTCGGTGTCGGCCATCATGTGGCCGCGGACCCGGTAGGCGTGGATCAGCTCGAGGATCCGGGCCTGCTTGTCGATCTCGTCGTCGTGCGACGTCGCGATGTCGTTGTTCCAGCGGATCGGCTCGTAGGGGATGCGCAGCGAGCGGAAGATGTCGTCGTAGAAGCCGTCGGCCCCGAGCAGCAGCTGGTGCAGCCGCTTGAGGAACTCACCCGACTGCGCACCCTGGATGACACGGTGGTCGTAGGTCGAGGTCAGCGTCATGACCTTGCTGATGCCGTTGCGGGCGATCACCTCCTCCGAGGCGCCCTGCCACTCGGCGGGGTACTCCATCGCGCCGACGCCGATGATCGCGCCCTGCCCGGCCATCAGGCGGGGCACCGAGTGCACCGTGCCGATGCCGCCGGGGTTCGTGAGGCTGATCGAGGTGCCCTGGAAGTCGGCGACGGTGAGCTTGTTGTCGCGCGCCTTGCGCACGATCTCCTCGTAGGCGGTCCAGAAGCCGGCGAAGTCCATGTCCTCGGCGGCCTTGATCGACGGCACGAGCAGCTGGCGGCTGCCGTCGGGCTTCGGCACGTCGATGGCCAGGCCGAGGTTGACGTGGGCCGGGGTGACGAGGTTCGGCTTGCCGTCGACGACCTCGAAGCCGACGTTCATCTCCGGCATCGAGGTCAGCGCACGCACCAGGGCGTAGCCGATGAGGTGGGTGAAGGAGACCTTGCCGCCGCGGGCCCGGGCGAGGTGGCTGTTGATGACGATCCGGTTGTCCCACAGCAGCTTGACCGGCACCGAGCGGACCGACGTCGCGGTCGGCACGGTCAGCGAGGCGTCCATGTTGGCCACCGTGCGGGCGGGGGCACCGCGGAGCACGGTGTAGGTCGGCTGGTCGGTCGCCGCCGACCGCTCGGTCGGCTTCGACTCCTTGGGCGTGGGGTTGCTCGTCGCCTTCGCGGGCTCGGAGGCCTTCGTGGCCGGGCGGGGCTCGGACCTCGGCGCGGCCTCGGCCTTCGCCGGCTGGGCCTTCGCCGGCTCGGTCCTCGTCTCGGTCCTGGCCTCGGTCTTGGCCTCGGTCTTGGCCTCGGTCCTCGGGGCGGGGGCGGTCCTCACCGGGGCGGACGTGCCGTTCGACGTCCCGTTGGTGCTGCCCGTGGCGCCGGCGGTGGGGTCGCCGCCGTCCTTGAAGTAGGCGACCCAGGTCGGGTCGACGCTCGACGGGTCGGCGTCGTACTGCTCACGCATCGCCTCGACGAGCCACTCGTTGGCGCCGAAATCGCTGTCGGAGGGTTCGGTGGAGCTGGTGGACGGGCCTGACGACTGCGGCACGACTGGGTTCGCCTCTTCCAAGGTGAGATGACCGGCATGATGGGTGCTGTCAAGGCTAGACCCACACGCCAGCAAATGCGCGTCAGGTAGTGGTCTTTCGTGCACCCTGTTACCGGAGCCACAGCACGAGGGCTCGTCCGCCCACCGCCGACCTATCCTGGGAGCCGCTCCACCATGACCGAACCCCGCCGCCACCGCCGAGCGCGGCTCGCCGCCCTGGCCGCGACCGGACTCCTGATCGGCCCGGTGCTGGTCGGTTGCTCGGGCGACGACGAGCCCGGGCCGGCCACCACCTCGTCGTCCGCGACGCCGTCCGGGGCGGCCGCGCCGCTCACCACGAAGGCATCGCTCGGCACCGTGACCGGGAGGCTCCCGCGGGCGGCCCGCGACACCCTCCGCACCGACGTCAGCGCGGCCGTGGACGCCTGGATCGACGGTGCGTACGGCGGTGACTACCCGCGCACCGACTTCGACGGCGCGTTCGCCTCGTTCACCTCCGGGGCTCGCGAGCGCGCCGCGGCCGACCGCCGGCTGATGACCAACGCCGGGCTGGGCGAGTCGGTCGACACCGTCGAGATGACGGCGCGGCGGGTCCGCGTCGACGCGCTGGCGCGCAGTGGCCGGGCGGCGGCCGCGACCGCCCACGTCCACCTCGGGCTCCAGATCACCGGGACCGACGGCGACGTCCGCCGCGACCGGGTCACCGGCTCGCTCTTCCTGACCCTGGAGCGCGGCGCCTGGAAGGTCTTCGGCTACGACGTCGCGAGGGGACGCGTCTGATGGGCCGCACGAAGAGGTGGGCCTCGTTGCTCGCCGTGCTCGTCACCGTGGGCCTCCTCGTCCCGGACTCCCAGGTCGCGGTCGCCCAGGCCACGCTGGTGAAGTTCGAGCACGCCGAGGGGGTGGCGCTCGAGGACGACATGGTCTGGATCCTGGCGGTCGGCTCCGACGCCCGGGTCGGGGAGGACATGACCCGGGTCCGCGGCGACGCGCTGCAGCTGGTCGGCATGAACACCCGCACCGGCGCGGCCACGTCGATCGGCATCCCGCGTGACTCCTACGTCTCGATCCCGGGGCGCGGTTCCGACCGCATCAACGCCGCCCTCTACTACGGAGGACCGCAGCTCCTCGGCGAGACCGTCGGCGAGCTGGTCGGCATCGAGCCCGACTACGTCTTCGTGACGCGGTTCGAGTTCATGGCCGCCATGGTCGACGACATCGGCGGGATCACGGTCGTCAACCCGCGCCAGTTCTCCGACCCCTACATCCGGCCGAAGGGCTTCGAGGAGGGACGCCTCGAGCTCAACGGCCAGGGTGCCACCGCGTTCTCCCGGGTCCGCAAGGCGCTGCCCGGGGGCGACTTCGACCGCTCCGCCAACCAGCAGCGGGTGCTGCGGGGCATCCAGGCCAGGATCGCCGAGCGGGCCGCCCGTCCCGGCTTCATCGAGCGGGGCGTGCTCTCGGTCATGAAGCACACCAGCACCGACCTCGGACCCGGGGAGCTGTTCCGGATCGCCCACGCCGTCGCCCAGGTCGACCCCCGCAAGATCACCGGGTGCGTCGTCCTCGGCGGCTTCGCGACCATCGGCGGGGCCAGCGTGGTCACGCCCGACACGGCCGCCGCGCGCCGCTACGGAGACGACGCCCGCAAGGACGCGACGATCGAGCGGTGCTGACGGGGCCGACCCGCCCGAGAACGCCCAGCCGCGGGCGGGCCACGCCGCGGCAGCTGCGCGGCGCCCACCCGTTCGTGCGTGGCCGCGTCGTGGCGGGACGCGGACCCGGCGTGCGGCTCGGCCGCGGTGTGCGCCTCCGGCAGGATTCGAACCTGCGACACCTGGTACCGGAAACCAGTGCTCTATCCCCTGAGCTACGGAGGCCTGCGTCTCGCGACGCCCAGCGGACACTACCGGGCCTCACTGGTGAGAGGGAAACCGGCCCGCGCCGATACGCTTGAGGGGTGAATCCCGCTCAGCTCTCCGCCACTGTCGTCGACGCCCTGGCGTCGCTCGTCGACCAGGGTGCGCTCACCCTGCCCGACGGCGTCCCGGCCGAGGTGACGGTGGAGCGACCCCGGGACAAGTCGCACGGCGACTACGCCACGAACGTCGCGCTGCAGCTGGCCAAGAAGGCCGGCACGAACCCGCGCGCCCTCGCCGAGCTGGTCGCCGAGCGGCTGCGCGCCTCCGACGGCGTCGCGCAGGTCGACATCGCCGGCCCCGGGTTCCTCAACATCACCGTCGAGGCCGGTGCCCAGGGACAGGTCGCGGCCGACATCGTCGCCGCCGGCGCGTCGTACGGGCACACCGAGACGCTGGCCGGGCAGAAGATCAACGTCGAGTTCATCTCCGCCAACCCGACCGGCCCGCTGCACCTGGGCCACACCCGGTGGGCGGTGCTCGGCGACGCGATCGGCCGGGTGCTGAGCGCGGCCGGGGCGACGGTGACCCGCGAGTTCTACATCAACGACCGCGGCAACCAGATGAACCTCTTCGGTGCCTCGATCCAGGCGGTGGCCCTCGGCGAGCCGGTGCCCGACGACGGCTACCACGGCGACTACGTCGGCGACCTCGCCCAGCAGGTCGTCGCCGCCGACCCCGGGATCCTCGACCTGCCCGCCGACGAGCGGCTGGTGGCCTTCCGGGAGGCCGGCTACGCCCTCCAGCTCGCCGAGCAGCAGGAGCAGCTCGCGGGCTTCCAGACCCACTTCGACGTCTGGTTCTCCGAGCGCAGCCTGCACGACGCCGCCGCCGACGACGTCGCCGCCGCGGTGGAGAAGCTGCGGTCGCAGGGCCACCTCTTCGACGCCGACGGCGCGCTGTGGATGCGCACCACCGACTTCGACGACGACAAGGACCGGGTGCTGATCCGGTCCAACGGCGAGCTGACCTACTTCGCCAGCGACACCGCCTACTACGTCAACAAGCGCGAACGCGGCTTCGACCGCTGCATCTACCTGCTCGGGGCCGACCACCACGGCTACGTCAACCGGCTGCGGGCGATGGCCGCGTGCGCCGGCGACGACCCCGACAACAACATCGAGGTCCTGATCGGCCAACTGGTCAAGATCCTCCAGGACGGCGAGGAGCTCCGGCTCTCCAAGCGGGCCGGCAACATCGTCGCGCTCCAGGAGCTCGTCGACGTGATCGGCGTCGACGCCCTGCGCTACTCCCTGGCCCGCTACCCGGCCGACTCGCCGCTCGTCCTCGACGTCGCCGAGATCACCAGGGCCTCGAACGACAACCCGGTCCACTACGTGCAGTACGCCCACGCCCGCACCTGCCGGATGATGGCGAACGCCGACGACCTCGGCATGGCGCTCCCCGCGGACTTCGACCCCGCGCTGCTCGCCCACGAGCGCGACCGCGACCTGCTCCGGGCCCTCGCGGAGTTCCCGCGCGTCGTCGCCAGCGCCGCCGAGCTGCGCGAGCCGCACCGGGTGGCGCGCTACCTGGAGGACACCGCCGCGACGTTCAACCGGTGGTACGACACGAAGGAGTGCCGGATGCTGCCGCAGGGCGACGAGCCGGTGACACCGGCCAACGAGGCACGGCTGGTGCTCGTGGTCGCGAGCCGGACGGTCCTGGCCAACGGCCTCGGCCTGCTGGGCGTCTCGGCCCCGGAGCGGATGTAGTCGATGAGCACCACCCACGAGGCAGGGTGGGCGCACGCGCCCGGAGCACTGCGCGGTCCCGCCTGGCTGCAGCCCCCCACCGACCCCAACGCCCTGGTCCCGTCGCTGTGGAGCAGCACCGCCCACAAGCGCGACGGCGACCTCGTCGTGGGCGGCGTCGCGGTGGCCGACCTGGTCGCCGAGCACAACACGCCGGCCTACGTCCTCGACGAGGACGACTTCCGGGCCCGGGCCCGCGCGTTCCGCGACGGGTTCGCCGACTACGACGTCTACTACGCCGGCAAGGCGTTCCTCTGCACGGCGGTGGCCGCCTGGGTCGCCGAGGAGGGCCTGCACCTCGACGTGTGCTCCGACGGCGAGCTGACCGTCGCGCTGCGCGCCGGGGTCGACCCGTCCCGGATCGGCTACCACGGCAACAACAAGTCGCACCCCGAGCTGCGCCGCGCGGTCGTGGCCGGCGTCGGGCGGATCGTGGTCGACTCCTTCGCCGAGATCGAGCGCCTCGCGCAGGTCAGCGCCGACCTCGGCACCACCCAGGCCGTGATGGTCCGGGTGACCGCGGGGGTCGAGGCGCACACCCACGAGTACATCGCCACCGCCCACGAGGACCAGAAGTTCGGGTTCTCCATCACCAGCGGCGACGCCCTCGAGGCCGTGCGCCGGGTGCTGGGCGCCCCGGGGCTCGAGCTGCGCGGGCTGCACTCCCACATCGGGAGCCAGATCTTCGACTCCTCCGGCTTCGAGGTCGCCGCGCGCCGCGTCCTCCGCCTGCACGCCCAGGTCGCCGATCCGGACGCCGGGCTGGGCGTCACCATGCCCGAGATGGACCTCGGCGGCGGCTTCGGCATCGCCTACACGACCCAGGACGACCCCACCGAGCCCGCCCAGCTGGCCGCCGAGATGACCGCGATCGTCGCCCACGAGTGCCGCGCGCTCGGCCTCGAGGCGCCGCGGCTCTCGATCGAGCCCGGCCGCGCGATCGTCGGTCCGTCGATGTGCACCGTCTACACCGTCGGCACCGTGAAGGCCGTCGCCCTCGACGGCGGCGCCGTGCGCACCTACGTCTCGGTCGACGGCGGGATGAGCGACAACATCCGCACCGCCCTGTACGACGCCGACTACTCCTGCACGATCGCGGCCCGCGCCTCGACCGCGCCGCCGGTGCTGGCCCGGGTGGTCGGCAAGCACTGCGAGGCCGGTGACATCGTCGTCCGCGACGAGTTCCTCCCCGGCGACGTGGCCCCCGGTGACCTCCTGGCGGTCCCGGCCACCGGCGCCTACTGCCGCTCGATGGCCTCCAACTACAACCACGCCCTCCGGCCGCCCGTGATCGCGGTGCGGGACGGGGCCGCGCGGACCCTCCTGAGGCGCGAGACTGTGGACGACTTGCTGGCGACGGACGTGGGTGTGTGATGGGTGACAGGCCGCTGAAGGTGGCGATCCTCGGGTGCGGTGTCGTGGGGTCGCAGGTGGTGCGGCTGCTCGAGGAGCAGGCCGACGACCTGGCCGCCCGGGTCGGTCGACCGGTCGAGCTGGCCGGGGTGGCGGTGCGCCGCATCGACGCACCGCGCGACGTCGAGCTGCCCGCGGGCCTGCTGACCACCGACGCGGAGGCCCTGGTCGCCCGCGACGACGTCGACCTGGTGGTCGAGGTGATCGGCGGCATCGAGCCGGCCCGCACCCTGATCCTCTCCGCGCTCGAGCACGGCGCCAGCGTCGTCACCGCCAACAAGGCGCTGCTGGCCGAGGACGGCCCGACCCTGTTCGAGGCCGCCGAGAAGGCCGGCCGCGACCTCTACTACGAGGCCGCCGTGGCCGGGGCGATCCCGATCCTGCGCCCGCTGCGCGAGTCGCTGGCCGGCGACCGCGTGACCCGGGTCCTGGGCATCGTCAACGGCACCACCAACTACATCCTCGACAAGATGGACACCTCGGGGGCCGGGTTCGCCGAGGCGCTCGAGGAGGCCCAGGACCTCGGGTACGCCGAGGCCGACCCGACCGCCGACGTCGAGGGTTTCGACGCCGCCGCGAAGGCCGCCATCCTCGCCTCGCTCGCCTTCCACTCCCGGGTGACCGCGGCCGACGTGCACCGCGAGGGCATCAGCGACGTCACGGCGGCCGACATCGCCTCGGCGCGCGAGATGGGGTGCGTCGTCAAGCTGCTCGCGATCTGTGAGCTCCGTCCCGGCCCCGGCGGCCCGGGCGGCGGCGACGAGACCGTCGCCGTCCGCGTGCACCCCGCGATGATCCCGCGCAGCCACCCGCTGGCCAGCGTCCGCGAGGCCTACAACGCCGTGTTCGTCGAGTCCGACGCCGCCGGCCAGCTGATGTTCTACGGGCCCGGCGCCGGGGGCGCCCCGACCGCGAGCGCCGTGATGGGCGACCTCGTCACCGTGGCCCGCAACCTGGTCGCGGGCACCCGCGGCGTCGGCGAGTCGGCCTACGCCGACCGGGCCGTGCTGCCGATGGGGGAGACCCGCACCCGCTACCACGTCGGCATCGACGTCGACGACCGCGCCGGCGTCCTGGCCGCGATCGCGCAGGCCTTCGCCGAGCACGACGTGTCGATCCAGACCATGCGCCAGGACGGCCGCGGTGACGACGCCCAGCTCGTCCTGGTCTCGCACGGCGCCACCGACGCCCAGCTCAGCGCCACCGTGGAGCACCTGCGGGGCATGGAGATCGTCCGCGACGTCACCTCGGTGATGCGTGTCGAAGGAGCCGACGAGCAGTGAGCACCCGAACCCACCAGTGGCGCGGCGTCGTCGAGGAGTACCGCGACCTCCTCGACATCCCGGCCGGCACCCCGGCGGTCACCCTGCGCGAGGGCGGCACCCCGCTCGTGCACTCCGAGTGGCTCTCCGGCCTCACCGGCGCCGCGGTGCACCTCAAGGTCGAGGGCAACAACCCGACCGGCTCGTTCAAGGACCGCGGGATGACCGCGGCGATCTCGGTCGCCAAGGCGGACGGCGCCGAGGCCGTCGTCTGCGCGTCGACCGGCAACACCTCCGCCTCGATGGCCGCGTACGCCGCCAAGGCCGGCCTCAAGCCCCTCGTGCTGGTGCCGGAGGGCAAGATCGCGGCCGGCAAGATGGCGCAGGCGATCCTGCACGGCGCCCAGGTGATCATGGTGCGCGGCAACTTCGACGACTGCCTCGCGATGGCCCGCGGCCTCGCCGCCGACTACCCGGTGGCGCTGGTCAACTCGGTCAACCCGGTCCGCCTCGAGGGCCAGAAGACCGCCGCGTTCGAGATCGTCGACTTCCTCGGCGACGCCCCCGACTACCACCTGCTGCCGGTGGGCAACGCCGGCAACATCTCGGCGTACTGGCTCGGCTACACCCAGTACGCCGGCCTCGGCCTCGCGACCCGACGCCCGGTCATGCGGGGCTTCCAGGCCGCCGGTGCCGCGCCGCTGGTCACCGGCGAGCCGTTCCCCGACCCGGAGACCAAGGCCACCGCCATCCGGATCGGCAACCCGGCGTCCTGGCACCTCGCCGAGCAGGCCGCGAAGGAGTCGGAGGGCCGTTTCGCCTCCGTCACCGACGAGCAGATCCTCGCCGCGCAGCGCGAGCTCGCCTCCCGCGACGGCGTCTTCGTCGAGCCGGCCTCGGCCGCCGGCATCGCCGGGATGCTGCAGGAGCTCGCCCAGGGCGAGTCCTACGCCGGCAGCACCGTGGTCGTGACCGTGACCGGCCACGGGCTCAAGGACACCGCGACGGCGCTCGAGGGGGTCGGCGCGCTCGTCGACACCGTCGTCGACGCCGACGTGACCGCGGCCGCGGCGGCCGCCGGCCTCGCGTGAGCGGGCCCTCCCGGCCCCTCCGCTTCGTCGACGGCCCCGTGCGGGTCTCGGTACCGGCGACCTCGGCCAACCTCGGGCCCGGGTTCGACGCGCTCGGCCTGGCCCTCGACCTGCGCGACCGGCTCGAGGCGGAGGTGCTGCCCGAGGGCCGCGCCGGGACCGAGATCACCGTCGAGGGGCAGGGGGAGGCCTCGGTCCCGCTCGACGAGACGCACCTCGTCGTCCGCGCCATGCACGCCGCGTTCGACCTCCTCGGCGGCCGGCCCGCCGGGCTCCGGCTGCGCTGCCGCAACGTCGTCCCGCACGCCCGCGGCCTCGGGTCGTCGTCCGCGGCGATCGTGGGCGGCGTGGTCCTGGCCCGGGCCCTCGTGGTCGACGGGACCGCGCTCCTGGACGACGACGCCGTCTTCCGCCTGGTCGCCCGGATCGAGGGCCACCCCGACAACGTCGCCCCCGCCCTGTACGGCGGCCTGACGATCTCCGGGCACGACGACGACTTCTGGAGCGCCTCGGCCCCGGTCGACCCCCGGGTCGGCACCGTCGTCTTCGTGCCGCCGACCGGGCTCTCGACCGAGCTGGCCCGCGGACTGCTCCCCGAGCAGGTCCCGCACGGTGACGCCGCCGCCAACGGCGGCCGGACGGCCCTCGTGGTCGCCGCGCTCGCCGGGCAGCCGCGGTGGCTGGCGACGGCGACCCGCGACTACCTCCACCAGGACTACCGGGAGCCCGCGATGCCCGACTCGCTGGCGCTGGTCCGCGCGCTGCGCGCCGACGGCGTCGCGGCGGTCGTCTCGGGCGCCGGCCCGACGGTGCTGGCCTTCGCCCTCGACGGTCCCGACGGCGAGGACACCCGGGCGCTGCTCGCGCGTCGTCCCGACGGCTGGACCGCCCGCTACCTCGCCGTCTCGACCGACGGCGCCGTGGTCGGCTGAGCCTCCGCGCCGGGTCGGCGTGGTGCTAGCCTTGCGGCGCGCCGGATCCCGGTGCTCGACCGCGGTCCACCGCGGCACCCACCACTCATCCTCGGAACCGGCGCAGGCACCGCCCGCGATCCGACCGCTGCCGGCGGGCCACGCGGCCCGCGGCACGTGAACGTGCGAAGGACCCCCGTGACAGAGACGCCCGACACCGCCCCGTCCGCCTCGGCCAAGAAGCGCACCGGCGGGCTCAGCGCGATGCTGCTCGCCGACCTCAAGTCGATGGCGGGTGGGATGGGGATCGCCGGCGCCGGCTCGATGAAGAAGGCGCAGCTGATCGACGCCATCAAGGGCGCTCAGGCCTCGGGCGGGTCCGCCGGGGCCGGCGGCTCCGGCGGCTCCGGTGACGGGGGAGCGGCACCGGCCGCGGCCCGGCGCCGCAAGCCGGCCGCGCAGGCCGAGGCGCAGGCCGAGCTCCCGATGACGTCGTCCGACGAGGCGGCCGCGCCGACCCGGGAACGGCCCCGGCGCCCCCGCGAGCAGGACCCGGCCGCCGAGGCGTCGTCCGCGCCGCAGCGGAGCGAGCCGGCGTCCGCCGAGCCGCAGCAGGCCGCGACGTCGCAGCCCGAGCAGGACCGGACCGAGCCGAGCCAGCCCGAGCGACAGCCCGAGCGGCAGCCCGAGCGACAGCCCGAGCGGCAGCCCGAGCGACAGCCCGAGCGACAGCCCGAGAAGAAGCAGGGCAAGCCGAACCAGGCCGAGAGCAAGCCGGAGCAGAAGCCGGCCCAGAAGACCGAGCCGAGGTCCGACCAGCAGTCGGACCAGGGCGACGCCGACGGTGACGGCGACGGCCGCACCGGCCGCAACCGGCGCCGCCGCGGCCGGGACCGCAACCGCGTCGTCGGTGACGCGGGCGGCCAGGGCGCCAACCCGGGCGGCAACCAGGGCGGGCCGCCCCCGAACCAGGGCCCGAAGCAGAACGCCGGCAACCAGGGCCACCAGGGCGGCAACCAGGGCAACCAGGGCGGGAGCCAGGGTGGCGGGCACCGGCACGAGCCGGACACCACCATCCTCGAGGACGACGTCGTCGTCCCGGCGGCCGGCATCCTCGACGTCCTGGACAACTACGCGTTCGTCCGCACCAGCGGCTACCTGCCGGGCGCCGACGACGTCTACCTGTCGCTGTCGATGGTCCGGAAGTTCGGGCTGCGCCGCGGCGACGCCATCGTCGGCCAGGTGCGCCAGCCGCGCGAGGGCGAGCGTCGCGAGAAGTTCAACCCCATGGTCCGCATCGACAGCGTGAACGGCCACGACCCCGAGCAGTCGAGGTCGCGGGCGGACTTCGACCGGCTGACCCCGCTGTACCCGTCCGAGCGGCTGCGCCTCGAGACCGAGCCGGGCAACCTCGTCGGGCGGGTCGTCGACGTGGTGGCGCCGATCGGCAAGGGCCAGCGTGGCCTGGTCGTCGCACCCGCGAGGTCCGGGCGGACGACGGTGCTGCAGTCGATCGCGCAGTCGGTCAGCGTCAACAACCCGGAGTGTCACCTGATGGTCGTCCTCGTCGACGAGCGGCCCGAGGAGGTCACCGACTACGAGCGCTCGGTCAAGGGCGAGGTGATCTCCTCGACCTTCGACCGCCCGGCCGGTGACCACACCGTCGTCGCCGAGCTCGCGATCGAGCGCGCGAAGCGCCTCGTCGAGCTCGGTCACGACGTGGTCGTCCTGCTCGACGGCCTGACCCGGCTCGCCCGGGCCTACCACCACTCGACGCCGGCGTCCGGGCGGCTGCTCGCCGGCGGCGTCGACGCGGCGGCGCTGCACCCGACCAAGAAGTTCTTCGGGGCGGCCCGCAACATCGAGAACGGCGGGTCGTTGACCATCGTCGCCACCGCCGTCGTCGAGAGCGGCTCGGTGATGGACGAGGTGATCTTCGAGGAGTTCGCCGGCACCGGCAACATGGAGCTGCGGCTGCGCAGCGACCTCGCCGACAAGCGGGTCTTCCCGGCCATCGACCCCGTGCAGTCGGGCACCCGGCGCGAGGAGCTGCTGATGAGCGAGGAGGAGCTGGCCATCGTGTGGAAGCTGCGCCGGGTCCTCTCCAACCTCGACGGCCAGCAGGCGCTCGAGCTCCTCCTGGAGCGCCTGAAGCGGGCCGGCACCAACATCGAGTTCCTGATGAACGTGCAGAAGGCCACCCCGAAGAACGGGCAGGCGGCGATCTGATGGCTCGGATCGTGGTCGCCGACGACGACGTCGACATCCGGGAGCTCGTGGAGTTCAAGCTCTCGACGATGGGACACGAGATCGTGGCCGTCGGTGACGGCGGCGCGGCGCTAGCGGCCTGCCGCGCCCAGCGCCCCGACCTCTGCGTGCTCGACGTGATGATGCCCGGCGTCTCGGGCCTCGACGCGATCGCGAAGATCCGGGCCGACCCCGCCCTCGCGGACCTGCCGGTGATCCTGCTGACCGCCCGGGCCCAGGAGGCCGACGTCGAGAGCGGGTTCGACTCCGGCGCCGACGACTACATCACCAAGCCGTTCAGCCCGCGCGAGCTGGCCTCGCGGGTCGAGGCGCTGCTGAACCGCTGAGCGCCCTCGGCCCGGCGCGCGCTCGCCGGCAGACGGTCCGGCGCCGGCGGTCCGGTCGGAATTGTGGCGACCCGGGTGGTGTTCACTACGATGCCATCCGGTTCCGGTTCACGTCGCGCGCCGTGCGACGACCCGGAGCACCTGAGAGGACACCATGAAGAAGGACACGCACCCCGACTACGTCGCCACGCAGGTCACCTGCACGTGCGGCGCGTCGTTCGAGACCCGCAGCACTGTCGCGTCGGGCGTCATCCGCTCCGACGTCTGCTCGCAGTGCCACCCGTTCTACACCGGCAAGCAGAAGATCCTCGACACCGGCGGCCGCGTCGCCCGGTTCCAGGCGCGCTACGCCAAGAAGGCCGCTGACTCCTCGAAGTAGCGACCCCGCCGACACCGACCTCCGCCCTCGAGCGGGGGTCGGTGTTCGCTTTTTCGTCGATCCGTCGCCCACGCCCCACCAGGTCGCAGCACCCAGGAGCAGTCCATGTTCGAAGCAGTCGAGGGGCTCGTCGACGAGCACCGCGAGATCGAGGGCCGCCTCGGCGAGCCCGAGACCCACGCCGACGCCCGCCTGGCCAAGCGGCTGAACCGGCGCTACGCCGAGCTGAACGCCGTCATCGGCGCCTGGCGCGACTGGACCGCGCTCGGCGAGGACCTCGGGGCCGCCCGCGAGCTGGCGGGGGAGGACCCGGCCTTCGCCGAGGAGGCCGACGACATCGCGCGACGCCTGCCCGTCGCCGAGGAGCGGCTGCGGCGCCTCCTGGTGCCGCGCGACCCGGCCGACGCCAACGACACGCTGCTCGAGGTGAAGTCCGGCGAGGGAGGGGAGGAGTCGGCGCTGTTCGCCGGCGACCTGCTCCGCATGTACACCCGGTACGCCGAGCGCCGCGGCTGGTCGGTCGAGGTGCTCGACGCGACCGAGTCCGACCTCGGCGGCTACAAGTCCGTGACCGTCGCGGTCAAGGCCAAGGGCACGCCCGAGCCGGGCGGGGCGCCGTTCGGGCTGCTCAAGTACGAGGGTGGCGTGCACCGCGTCCAGCGCGTCCCCGTCACCGAGTCGCAGGGGCGGGTGCACACGAGCGCCGCCGGCGTCCTGGTGCTGCCGGAGGCCGAGCAGGTCGACGTCCAGATCGACGACAACGACCTGCGCATCGACGTCTACCGCAGCAGCGGGCCGGGCGGGCAGAGCGTCAACACCACCGACTCGGCCGTCCGGATCACCCACGTGCCGACCGGCATCGTCGCGAGCTGCCAGAACGAGAAGAGCCAGCTGCAGAACAAGGAGCAGGCGATGCGGATCCTGCGGGCCCGGCTGCTGGCCGCCGCGCAGGAGGAGGCCGACGCCGAGGCCAGCGAGGTCCGGCGCAGCCAGGTGCGCACCGTCGACCGCTCCGAGCGGATCCGCACCTACAACTACCCCGAGAACCGGATCTCCGACCACCGCACGGGCTACAAGGCCTACAACCTGGACGCCGTCCTCGACGGCGACCTGCAGCCGGTCGTCGACTCGTGCGTCGAGGCCGACCTGGCCGCGCGGCTCGACGCGCTCGAGCAGTGACCCCGGTGCCGCGGGCCCGGCGCCGCGACGTCCTCGCCGCCGCCGTGGCGCTCCTGCGCGACGGCGGGGTGGGCAGCCCGGAGCACGACGCCGCCGAGCTGCTGGCGCACGTCCTCGGCACCAGCCGGGGTGCGCTGGCGCTGGTCGACGACGTCACCGGAGCCGACCTGGCGACGTACGACGCCCTGGTGGCCCGGCGCGCCGCGCGGGAGCCGCTCCAGCACCTCACCGGCGTGGCCGGGTTCCGCCACGTCGAGCTCGCCGTCGGCCCGGGGGTGTTCGTGCCGCGGCCCGAGACCGAGCTGCTCGCCGGCTGGGCGATCGAGGCGGCCCGGCTCGTGACGGCCACGGAACCCGGCCGGCCGCCCGTCGTCGTCGACCTGTGCACCGGGTCGGGTGCCATCGCCTGCTCGGTGGCCGACGAGGTGCCGGACGCCGTCGTCCACGCCGTCGAGCTCGACGAGGCCGCCCTGGCCTGGGCGGCCCGCAACCTCGACGGCACCGGGGTCGACCTGCGGGCCGGGTCGATGGAGGACGCCTTCGACGACCTGCTGGGCGCCGTCGACGTCGTGGTGTGCAACCCGCCCTACATCCCGCTCGAGGCGTGGGAGTCGGTCGCGCCCGAGGCCCGCGACCACGACCCCCACCTGGCCCTCTTCTCCGGCGACGACGGGCTCGACGCGCTGCGCGTGCTGGAGCGGCGGGCCAGGGTCCTGCTGCGTCCCGGCGGGGTCGTCGGCGCCGAGCACGCCGACGCCCAGGGAGCCTCGGCGCCGGCGGTGTTCGTCGACGCCGGCGGGTGGCTCGACGTCCGCGACCACCGCGACCTGGCCGACCGTCCGCGGTTCCTGACGGCGCGACTGGCAGGATGAGTCGGGTGCGCTATCCCACGACGACCGACGAGGAACGCGAGACGGCGATCGAGGCCGCGACCGTCGCGCTCCAGCGAGGCGACCTTGCGGTGCTCCCGACCGACACGGTCTACGGGATCGCCGCCGACGCCTTCGACGCCGATGCCGTCGCCGAGCTGCTCGCCGCCAAGGGCCGCGGCCGCGAGATGCCGCCGCCGGTGCTCGTCGGCAACGCGACCACGATCGACGCCCTGGCCCGCGACGTCCCGGCGTGGGTCCGGGTCCTGGTCGAGGAGTTCTGGCCCGGCCCGCTGACCATCGTGTGCCACCAGCAGAGCTCGCTGTTGTGGGACCTCGGGGAGACCCGCGGCACCGTCGCGGTCAGGATGCCCGACCACGCGATCACCCGCGCGGTCCTCGACCGCACCGGGCCCCTCGCGGTCAGCTCGGCCAACGTCACCGGCGAACCCGCGGCGACCGACGCCGACCGCGCCGAGTCGATGCTCGGCGACCGCGTCGCGGTCGTCGTCGACGCGGGGGAGTCGCCGGTCGGGGAGGCCTCCACGATCGTCGACGCGACCCGGGCGCGCGGGCGCATCCTGCGTCGGGGCGCGCTGTCGCTGGCCCGCCTGAACGCCGTGCTCGAGCCGCTCGGCACGTCCCTGCTCGACGTGGGCGCCGAGGAGGCGTCCGGGCCGTCGCTCGAGAAGACCCCCGACAAGACCCCCGACAAGACCACCGACCAGACCCCCGGCGCGGGCACCGACGAGGGCTGATGCGCGAGTACCTCGTCGTCTTCCTGGTCGCGGCCTCGGTCACCTACCTGCTGACCGTCGTCGCCCGCGAGATCGCGCTCCGCACGGGAGCGGTCGCCGCCGTCCGTGACCGCGACGTGCACGCTGAGCCGATCCCGTACCTCGGCGGCATCGCCATGCTCGGGGGGCTGGTCGCTGCCTACCTGGTGGCGCGCGAGCTGCCGTTCCTCGCGACCAGCCAGACCTTCGTCTTCGAGGACGCCGGGGCCGTGGTCGTGGCGGGCGCGCTCATCTGCGGGGTCGGGGTGCTCGACGACATCTTCGACCTCGACGCGCTCACCAAGTTCGGCGGCCAGGTCCTGGCCGTGGGGCTGCTCATCTACTCCGGCATCCAGTTCCGCTTCTTCTACCAGCCCGACGGCGTGCAGTTCTCGCTCGACCCGGGCCAGGGTGCGCTGTTGACGGCGTTCATCGTGCTCACGAGCGTGAACGCGGTGAACTTCGTCGACGGGCTCGACGGCCTCGCCGCCGGGGTCGTCGGCATCACCGCGATCGCCCTGTTCGTCTTCTGCTACCAGCTGAGCGTCTCGAACGGCGCCACCCGGGCCACCACCGGCGCGCTGCTCTCCGCGGCGCTCGCCGGCATCTGCGTCGGGTTCCTGGTGCACAACTTCCACCCGGCCCGCCTGTTCATGGGCGACAGCGGCTCGATGCTGCTGGGGCTGGTGCTGTCGGCCTCCGCGATCTCGGTGACCACGCAGTTCTCCAGCGACGACGTCGCGTTCGGCGCCGACGGCACCCGGGCCAGCCTGTTGCCGATGCTGCTGCCGGTCGCGCTGCCGATCCTCATCCTCATCGTGCCCCTGGCCGACCTGGTGCTGGCCGTCGTCCGGCGCACCCGGGCCGGACGCTCGCCGTTCGCGCCCGACAAGCAGCACCTGCACCACCGGCTGCTGGAGATCGGCCACTCGCACCGCCGCGCGGTCCTCATCATGTGGGCCTGGGCCGGGCTGATCGCCTTCGGCACCGTCTACGCGAGCCTGCAGACCGGCACCGTGGTCTACGCGACCATCGCGGCGGCGTTCGCGGTGACGCTGGGACTGACCTTCGTGCTGCCGGTGGTGCGCGCCCCGAGGCTGCTCGACGACACGACCGAGCGTCCCGAGGACGTCCCCGGCGAGGTCCGCGCCGAGCCCGCGGGGAGCGCCTCGGAGTCGGCCGTCGAGGCCCCCGGGGCGGCACCCGGGCAGACTTTGTGATAGTTTTCACGAGCACCTGAAGGGCACCTGAGACAGTCCCCCCGACGAGCAGAAACGGCCGCCGACGATGACGACCGCCACGACCTCCCCGCACCGGGAAGCACGCCCCTACGGCGTCGCGGCCCTCGGTCTCGCGGTGCTCGCGGGCTCGGTCTGCGGTGCGGTGGCGACCGTCCTGGGCCTCGCGCTCGGCGGGTCCGCCGGCGCGCTCGGTGCCCTGGTCGGCGCGGGCGTGACGCTGCTCGTGCTCGCCACCGGGTTCGCCGTGGTCGACGTGGTCGCCGGACTGATGCCGGCCGCGTCGCTGATGGTCGCGGTGCTCACCTACACCCTGCAGCTCGGCCTCCTCGCGCTGCTCCTGGTCGCCTTCGGTCGCGCCGAGGACCTCGAGGCGACGATGTCGCCGCAGTGGTTCGCCGCCGGCGTCATCGCGGTCGCCCTCGCGTGGACCGTCTGCCTGGTGGTGCACGCCGTGCGGGCCCGGATCCCGCTCTACGACCTCCCCGCGCCGGCACCGTCCGCGGTGCGGGACGCGGCGCCCGAGGGGAGTGAGCGATGAGCCACGCGCACTGCTATCGTCACGACCGCGATGAGGCAGTCAGACGACACACCTCGAGGCGATCCGTGGAACGCCTTCGGATACCTCGTGGCCGGTGTCCTTCTCTACGGAGTGATCGGGTGGCTGCTCGATCGCTGGTGGGGGACGGGCTTCATGGTGGCCGTAGGGATCCTCGTCGGCGCCTGCCTGGGGTTGTACATGACCTGGGCCCGGTTCGGCAGCTTCGGTCCGCCGGCCCCGGGCGACGACCCGGAGGGATCCGGCAGCAGCACCAGCACACGTACATGACAGCGACCAACGTTCAGGAGACACGGTGAGCCGACTCATCACCGAAGACCCCTTCGTCCCACCGGGCCCTGGGGACTTCAACCTGCCGCCGATCGGGGGCGACTTCGGGACGTTCCACCTCTTCGGCCAGGAGTGGGTGCTCGGGGTCACCAAGCCGATGCTCCAGGTCGTGCTCGCGGGCATCCTGGTCTTCGCCGTGTTCTACCTCGCCTCGCGCAAGCGGGCGATGGTGCCGGGCAAGTTCCAGTACATCGGCGAGCAGGGCTACGGCTTCGTCCGCAACTCCCTGGGTCGCGACATCATCGGCAGCCACGACTTCCAGCGCTTCGTGCCCTACCTGTTCGCGCTGTTCTTCTTCGTGCTGTTCAACAACTTCATGGCCTCGATCCCGTTCCTGCAGTTCCCGACGTTCTCACGCTCCGGGATGGTCTACTCCCTGGCGATCATGAGCTGGGTGGTCTACAACCTGGTCGGCATCCGCAAGCACGGCTTCGCGGGCTACTTCAAGCTCCAGTCGGTGCCGTCGGGCGTCGGCGGTCCGATCCTGCTGCTGCTGATCCCGCTCGAGTTCATGTCGAACATCCTGGTGCGGCCGGTCACGCTGGCCCTGCGTCTGTTCGCCAACATGTTCGCCGGCCACCTCCTGCTGATCCTGTTCGCCCTCGGCGGCGAGTACATCCTGGTCCACCAGCCCATCGGGTACGCCCCGGTCGGCATCCTGGCCTGGCTGATGTTCATCGCCGTGGCCATCCTCGAGGTGCTGATCCAGTTCCTCCAGGCCTACGTCTTCGTCCTCCTGAACGCCATGTACATCCAGGGCGCTCTGGCGGACGAGCACTGATCCACCCACTGACCTGCACTGAGTAGTACCAACCGAAAGGAAATCGCCGTGGACGGCAACCTCAACATGATCGGCTACGGCCTGGCCGCCATCGGGCCGGGCATCGGCATCGGCCTGATCTTCGCCGCCTACATCAGTGGTGTCGCTCGTCAGCCGGAGGCCCAGGGCCGCCTGCAGTCGATCGCCATCCTGGGCTTCGCGCTCGCCGAGGCGCTCGCCATCATCGGTATCGCCCTCGCCTTCGTGCTCTGACCGAGCTCTGACGACGCCACGCCGTAGGACCCGGAAGGACCAGGCATGCAGTCACTGATCGCACCGTTCGCGGTGCAAGCTGCGGGGGGAGAGGAACTCAACCCCCTCGTCCCCCACGCGGTCGAGATCGTCCTCTCGATCGTCGTGTTCGGCATTCTCTTCTTCGCCGTGAAGAAGTTCGTCGTCCCGAACTTCGAGGCGACCTACACCGAGCGCACCCAGGCGATCGAGGGTGGTCTGGCCGCCGCGGAGACGAAGCAGGCCGAGGCCGACGCCAAGCTCGCCGAGCTCGAGAAGCAGCTCGCGGATGCTCGCCACGAGGCGGCACGCATCCGTGAGGAGGCTCGCGAGCAGGGCGCCGTGATCATCGCGGAGATGCGCGAGCAGGCTCAGTCCGAGTCGGCTCGCATCGTCGAGCACGGCAAGGCGCAGATCGAGGCGGAGCGCCAGCAGGCGGTCACCTCGCTCCGCACCGAGGTCGGCACGCTCGCCACCACGCTGGCCGGTCGGATCGTCGGGGAGAGCCTCGACGACGACGAGCGGCAGAGCCGGGTCGTCGAGCGGTTCCTGGCCGACCTCGAGACCGGCACCCCGGGCCGGAGCTGATGATGGACCTGCGCGGAGCATCGGCGGATTCCGCCGCCGTCCTCACCGACGAGCTCGGGAGCAACCTGGGCGACTCGACCTCGGCAGCGACCGTGGCCGACGGGCTGTTCACGATCGCCTCGACGCTGCGGTCCGAGGCCGCGCTGCGGCGCTTCGCCTCCGACGCGTCGATCCCCGCCGAGGCCAAGAAGGGCCTCGTCGGGGAGGTCTTCGGCGGCAAGGTGTCCGACGGCGCGCTCGCCGTCCTCACCTCGGCCGTCGGCCGCAAGTGGACGGCGCCGCGTGACCTGGCCGACACGCTCGAGCACCTGAGCGTGGTCGCCCTCGTCAAGGCGGCCGGCACCGACTCGGGTCGCCTGGCCGACGAGCTGTTCGCCTTCGCCCAGGCGGTCAAGGACAACCCGGAGCTGCGCGACGCGCTCTCCGACCCGGCGCGCTCGGCCGACGACAAGGGCGGCCTGATCGCCGTCCTGCTCGGCGGCAGGGCGCTCCCGTCCACGATCACCCTGGCCCAGCAGGCGCTCTCCGGCAGCTACCGCACCGTCTCGGTCGCGCTCGCCGCCTACCAGCGCACCGCGGCCGAGGTGCACGGGGAGGGCGTGGCGACCGTCCGGGTCGCGCGCGAGCTCACCGACGCCGAGACGCGTCGCCTCGCCGACGTCCTGTCGGCGCAGTACGGCCGGCCGGTGCACCTGAACCTGCTGGTCGACCCCACCGTCCTCGGCGGGATCCGTGTCGAGATCGGTGACGACGTCATCGACGGCACGGTCGCGAGCCGCCTCGACGACGCCCGCCGCAAGATCGCCGGCTGACCCAGCCACCTGCCCCACTGGCCGCCACGTCCCTGGTCCGGCCCACACACGACGCACGAACCAAGAGAGAAGGAACCACGATGACGGAGCTCTCCATCCGTCCGGAGGAGATCCGCGACGCGCTGCAGAAGTACGTCGCCGACTACCAGCCGGACGCGGCCAGCAAGGAAGAGGTCGGCACGGTCGCCTCGGCCGGTGACGGCATCGCCCGCGTCGCCGGTCTGCCGTCGTGCATGGCCAACGAGCTGCTCGAGTTCGAGGACGGCACCCGTGGCCTGGCCCTCAACCTCGACACCCGCGAGATCGGCGTCGTCATCCTCGGTGACTTCGACGGCATCGAGGAGGGCCAGACGGTCCGCCGCACCGGCGAGATCCTCTCGGTCCCCGTGGGCGACAAGTTCCTCGGTCGCGTCGTCGACCCGCTCGGCAACCCGATCGACGGCCTCGGCGACATCGAGGCCGAGGCACGCCGCGCGCTCGAGCTGCAGGCCCCGACCGTCATGCAGCGCAAGTCGGTCCACGAGCCGCTCGCCACGGGCATCAAGGCCATCGACTCGATGACCCCGATCGGCCGCGGCCAGCGCCAGCTCATCATCGGCGACCGCGCCACCGGCAAGACCACGATCTGCATCGACACGATCATCAACCAGAAGCAGAACTGGGAGACCGGCGACCCGAAGAAGCAGGTCCGCTGCATCTACGTCGCCATCGGCCAGAAGGGCTCGACCATCGCCTCGGTGCGTGGCGCCCTCGAGGAGGCCGGCGCGCTGGAGTACACGACGATCGTCGCGTCCCCGGCCTCCGACAGCGCTGGCTTCAAGTACCTCGCCCCCTACACCGGCTCGGCCATCGGCCAGCAGTGGATGTACGACGGCAAGCACGTCCTCATCGTGTTCGACGACCTCACCAAGCAGGCCGAGGCCTACCGTGCGGTGTCGCTGCTGCTGCGTCGCCCGCCGGGCCGCGAGGCCTACCCGGGTGACGTCTTCTACCTGCACAGCCGGCTGCTCGAGCGGTGCGCGAAGCTCTCCGACGACCTCGGCGCCGGCTCGATGACCGGGCTCCCGATCATCGAGACCAAGGCCAACGACGTCTCGGCGTTCATCCCGACCAACGTCATCTCGATCACCGACGGCCAGATCTTCCTGCAGTCGGACCTGTTCGCGGCCAACCAGCGCCCGGCCATCGACGTCGGCGTCTCGGTCTCCCGCGTGGGCGGCTCGGCGATGACCAAGGCCATGAAGGCCGTCACCGGCTCGCTCAAGGTCGACCTGGCGCAGTTCCGCGCCATGGAGGCGTTCGCGATGTTCGCCTCCGACCTCGACGCGGCCTCGCGCCAGCAGCTCGAGCGCGGTCAGCGACTGATGGCCCTGCTCAAGCAGCCGGCCTACTCGCCGTACCCGCTGGAGGAGATGACCGTCTCGCTCTGGATCGGCACCACCGGTCGACTCGACCGCGTGCCCACCGGTGACGTGCTGCGCTTCGAGCAGGAGTTCCTCGACTACCTGCGGCGCAGCCACGAGGGCATCCTCGCCGCCATCCGCGAGTCGCAGAAGTTCGAGGACGAGGCCGGGCTCGAGGACGCCTACAACTCGTTCCTCGACCAGTTCGAGACCTCCGAGGGAGGCTCGATCAAGGTCGGCCACGAGGCTGCCGCCGAGGCGCTCGAGGACGACGAGCTCGAGCAGGAGCAGATCGTCAAGCAGAAGCGGGGCTGACGTGGCCGTATCGCTGCGCGAGTACCGCGCGCGGATCAAGTCGACGGAGTCGATGAAGAAGATCACGCGCGCCATGGAGCTCATCGCTGCGTCGCGCATCATCAAGGCGCAGCAGCGGGCCCAGGCGGCTGCGCCGTACGCCCGTGAGCTGACCCGCGCGGTCTCGGCGGTGGCGACGTTCTCGAACGTCGACCACCCGCTGACGACCGAGCAGGAGGACGCCAACCGGGCCGCCGTGCTCATCGTCACGAGCGACCGCGGCCTGGCCGGCGCCTACTCCTCGAGCGTGCTCAAGGAGGCCGAACGACTTGCCGAGAAGCTCCGCGAGGAGGGCAAGGAGATCGACTTCTACATCGCCGGTCGCAAGGGCGAGGCGTACTTCAAGTTCCGCAACCGCCAGATCGTGCGGTCGTGGACCGGGTTCTCCGACCAGCCGTCCTACGACATCGCCGCCGAGGTCGGGGAGGCGCTGATCGCGGCCTTCCTCAAGGAGCGCGAGGAAAAGGGCGGCGTCGACGAGGTCCACGTCGTCTACACCCGCTTCCGCTCGATGCTGGTGCAGGAGCCCACCGCGGTGCGCCTGCTGCCGCTGGAAGTCGTCGAGGGCACCGAGGCCCCGGAGAAGGGCGACGTCCTGCCCCTCTATGAGTTCGAGCCCTCGCCCGAGGCCGTGCTCGACGGACTGCTGCCGCAGTACGTGCAGAGCCGGATCTTCTTCGCGATGCTGCAGGCGGCCGCCTCCGAGCTGGCCGCGCGTCAGAAGGCGATGAAGTCGGCGACGGACAACGCCGAAGAGCTCATCAAGAAGTACACCCGCGTTGCCAACCAGGCCCGCCAGGCCGGGATCACCCAGGAAATCAGCGAGATCGTCGGTGGCGTCAACGCGCTGGCCGATGCCAGTGCAGGGAGTGAGTAGACCAATGACCGCAACGGTTGAAGAGACCACCAACAACACCGGTGCCGGTGGCACTGGCCGCATCGCCCGGGTGATCGGGCCTGTCGTCGACATCGAGTTCCCCGTCGACAACATGCCCGACATCTACAACAAGCTCGAGACCACCTTCGAGCTGTCGGGGGAGTCCAAGCTGCTCTCGCTCGAGGTCGCCCAGCACATCGGCGACGGCGTCGTCCGCGCGATCTCGCTGCAGCCGACCGACGGCCTCGTGCGCGGCGCCTCGGTGCAGGACACCGGCGGCCCGATCACGGTGCCGGTCGGCAACGTGACGCTCGGCCGGGTGTTCAACACCCTCGGCGACTGCCTCAACCTCGAGGAGGGCGAGGAGCTCGGCGAGACCGAGCGGTGGGGCATCCACCGCAAGTCGCCGGCCTTCGACCAGCTCGAGTCGAAGACGCAGATGTTCGAGACCGGCATCAAGGTCATCGACCTGCTCGCCCCGTACGTCAGCGGCGGCAAGATCGGCCTGTTCGGTGGTGCCGGCGTCGGCAAGACCGTGCTCATCCAGGAGATGATCGCCCGCGTGGCGAAGGACCACGGTGGTGTGTCGGTGTTCGCCGGTGTCGGCGAGCGCACCCGCGAGGGCAACGACCTCATCGTCGAGATGGAGGAGGCCGGCGTCATCGGCCAGACCGCCCTCGTGTTCGGCCAGATGGACGAGCCGCCGGGCACCCGCCTGCGCGTCGCGCTGTCGGCCCTGACGATGGCGGAGTACTTCCGCGACGTGCAGAACCAGGACGTGCTGCTCTTCATCGACAACATCTTCCGGTTCACCCAGGCCGGGTCCGAGGTCTCGACCCTGCTCGGCCGGATGCCGTCCGCCGTGGGCTACCAGCCCAACCTCGCCGACGAGATGGGCACGCTCCAGGAGCGGATCACCTCGACGCGTGGTCACTCGATCACCTCGCTGCAGGCGATCTACGTGCCCGCCGACGACTACACCGACCCGGCGCCGGCGGCGACGTTCGCCCACCTCGACGCCACCACGGAGCTGTCGCGCGACATCGCGTCGCAGGGCATCTACCCGGCCGTCGACCCGCTGACCTCGACGTCGCGCATCCTGTCCGCCGACTACCTCGGTCAGGCGCACTACGACTGCGCGATCCGGATCAAGCAGATCCTGCAGCGCAACAAGGAGCTGCAGGACATCATCGCGATCCTCGGTGTCGACGAGCTCTCCGAGGAGGACAAGATCATCGTCTCCCGGGCCCGTCGCATCCAGCGGTTCCTGTCGCAGAACACCTACGTGGCCAAGCAGTTCACCGGCCTCGAGGGCTCCACGGTCCCCGTTGCCGACACGATCGAGGCGTTCAACAAGATCGCCGACGGTGACTACGACCACGTGGCCGAGCAGGCGTTCTTCATGTGCGGTGGTCTCGACGACGTCGAGGCCAAGTGGGCTGAGATCCAGAAGAACCTCTGACATGGCTGACACCCTGCAGGTCGAGCTGGTCGCCGCCGACCGGACCGTGTGGTCCGGCTCGGCGACGATGGTGATCGCACGCACCGTCGAGGGCGATGTCGGTGTGCTGCGTGGACACGCGCCGCTCCTGTCGCTGCTCACCGACGCCGTCGTGGAGATCACCGGCGACGAGGGCGACGTGGTCGTCGCCGCCGTCGACGGTGGCTTCCTCTCGGTCGCCGGCGACCGGGTCTCGATCCTCTCCGAGCACGCCGTCCTGGCCGAGGACATCAACGTCGACCAGGCCCGGATCGACCTCGACGAGGCCCGGGGCGGCGACGCCGCGCCCGACGAGACCGAGCGGCGGATCCGGCGGGCAGAGGCTCGCATCAGGGCGGTCGAGAAGGCCCGCTAGCCCACCGCTAGGGTTGGTCCTCCGAGGCAGAGGGGGCGGCTCAGCGACATGGCGTGGTGGCAGTGGGTGGTCGACGTCGCCGGCGCGATCCTGATCCTGATCCTGCTCTACGGCCTGGCCCTCGTCGTCCGTCGTCGCCTCATCACGCGCCACCACGGCACCATCGAGCTCTCACACCGCGTCCGTCCCTCCGGGGACGGACGCGGTTGGGTTCTCGGGGTCGGCCGCTACTCCGGCGAGCGACTCGAGTGGTTCCGGCTCTTCTCGCTCTCGCCGCGCCCCAAGCGGGTCTGGGCGCGCGAGGCCCTGAGCTACGACGGCCGCCGGGCACCGCTCGGGACCGAGCAGATGTCGCTCTACCCCGACCACGTCGTCATCGTGTGCCAGTCGGCCGCCGGTGAGGTCGAGCTCGCGCTCGGTGCCGCCTCCCTGACCGGCTTCCAGTCCTGGCTGGAGGCCCGACCTCCCGGCACCGACTGGGACAGGTGAGCGGCCCGGCGTCCGCCCCGGTGTCGCTGATCCGTGCGCGGACCGCGGTCGGACTCGTCTTCGGGCTCAACGGCGGGCTGTTCGCGAGCTTCGTCTCACGCGTCCCGGACCTGCGCTCCGGTCTCGACCTGAGCAACGGCGGCCTCGGCGTGCTGCTGCTGATGATCGCGGTCGGTTCGCTGGTCGCGCTGCCCACGAGCGGCGCCCTGGTCGCTCGCTTCGGGGCGGCCGCCGTCGTCCGCTCCGCAGGGGTGCTGAGCGTGGCCGGGATGGCGCTGGCCGCCGTGGCCGCCGACGTCGCCGGCTCGGTGCCCGTCGCGGCGGCGGGGCTGGTCGCCCAGGGCGCCGGCATCGGCGCCTGGGACGTCGCGATGAACCTCGAGGGTGCGGAGGTCGAGCGGCGGCTCGGCCGCACGATCATGCCGCGCTTCCATGCCGGGTTCAGCCTCGGCACGGTGCTCGGGGCGCTGCTCGGGGTCGCGGTGGTCGCGCTGGGGGTGAGCATGGCGCTGCACCTGGTGGTGCTGGGCGTGGCCGTGCTCGCCGCGGTGCTGCTGGCCACCCGGACGTTCCTGCCGGTCGAGCCCGACCCGGCGCCGTCCGGCAGCGCGGCCGCCTGGCGCGAGCCCCGCACGCTCCTGGTGGGTGTGATGGTGCTGGCCTTCGCCGTGGCGGAGGGATCGGCGAACGACTGGCTGACGCTGGCGCTGGTCGACGGCTACGACGTCGAGCACTGGGTCGGCGTCGGCGGGTTCGCGCTCTTCGTGTCGGCGATGACGCTCGGGCGGCTGCTCGGCCCGGTCGTGCTCGACCGCTGGGGTCGTGCTCCCTGCCTGTGGGCGACCGCGGCGCTGTCGGCGACCGGTCTGCTCCTGGTCGTGCACGGCCAGGTGTGGCCGGTGGTCGTGGTCGGGATCGTCGCGTGGGGGATGGGCGCCTCGCTGGGGTTCCCGGTGGGGATGAGCGCGGCCGCCGACGACCCCGCGCGGGCCGCCGCCCGCGTCAGCGTGGTGTCGACGATCGGGTACGCGGCCTTCCTCGGCGGGCCGCCGCTGCTCGGCTCCCTCGGCGACCGGGTCGGCACCCTGCCGGCACTCCAGGTCGTGGCGCTGCTGATGGTGCCGGCCGCGCTCGCCGTGCTGGCGACGCGTCCGGCCCGAGCGACCTAGACGGCCGCGTCGCGCAGGCCGCGGCGGTCGCCTCGGTCGGCGCGGTCGGCGCGGTCGGCGCGGTCGGCATGGGACGGCGTGCGGCGGCCGAGGACCCAGGGCAGGGTCAGCAGCGCCCAGGCGGTGGCGATCACCGCGATCTCGATCGCGACGTAGCCGGGCCAGGGACCGAGCAGGTCGAGCGGGGAGCTGACCGACGGCTTGCGGTTGAGGTAGCCGTAGTTGGCGCCGGAGACCGCGTTGAACGTCATCATGGCGACCACCCAGCCGAACGTGACTGCGACCGCGACGCGGTAGCCGCGCCAGGTCGGGCGCTCGCCGAGCGTGACGAGCAGGACCATCGCCCAGACGCTGGCGAAGTGCATGCCCCAGAACATCCACCACCGCGGGTCGGGGAACGCCTCCTGCAGCGAGGGCGTCACGATCGCCTGCGTGACGAGCGTCGTGGCCCAGAAGTAGAGCAGCGCGCAGGCGCCGGGGTGGCGGGTCCACAGGGCGAGGGCCGCCAGCATCCAGCTCAGGTCGCAGACCTGGAGCGGAAGCGACGTGCCGAGGTCGAAGTCGCCCGGGAGCAGCTGGAGGACCTGCAGCGGGATCGTGAAGGCGAGGATCGCCAGCGCGAGCCCTCGGCGCACCCGGGTCTCGGTGCCTGCGTCACCGCGGGCGAGGCGGCGTCCGAGGGCCACCGCGGCGACGCAGCCGAGGACCGCGACGCCCATCAGGGCGAGGTGCTCGGTGCTGAAGGACTGGAAGCGGTCGGCGGCCAGCGGCGCGATCATGGGCATGTGCCTACCCTCGCCGGGCGGGGCCGACACCGCCTGAGTACGCAGGCCCGGATCGGCCCGGAGACGTCCCGCTCCGGACCGGCCTCAGTCGAAGAGGGCGCGGATGTCGGCGGCGTCGATGCCCCGCGCCGTGGCGCCCTCGCCGTCGACGACCCGGGCGAACAGGGCGGCCTTGCGCTCCTTGAGTGCCATCACCTTCTCCTCGATGGTGTCGCCGGCGACGAGGCGGTACACCATCACCGTCCGCTCCTGGCCGATGCGGTGCGCCCGGTCGACGGCCTGGGCCTCGGCCGCGGGGTTCCACCAGGGATCGAGGACGAAGACGTAGTCGGCCTCGGTGAGGGTGAGCCCGATTCCGCCGGCCTTGAGGCTGATGAAGAACACCGGGGCGTCACCCTGCCGGAACCGGGCGATCACCGCGGCACGTTCGGTGGTCGATCCGTCGAGGTAGGTCGTCGCGACGCCCTCGGCCCCCAACCGGTCGCGCACCCGCCGGAGGTAGCCGGTGAACGAGGAGAACACCAGCGCCCGGTGCCCCTCGGCGACGAGCTCGTGGACGTGGTCGAGGAGCAGGTCGAGCTTGGCCGAGCCGAGGTCACCGTGGGCCTCGTCGACGAGCGCGGGGTCGAGCGCGAGCTGCCGCAGCTTGGTGAGGGCGGCGAGGATGGCGACCCGGTTGCCGTCGAAGTCGGCGTCGACCAGGCCCAGGATCCGCTGCCGCTCCCTGGCCAGGTGGGTGTCGTAGACCTTGCGGTGGCGCGGCGTGAGCTCGACGGTCAGCACCTGCTCCTGCTTCGGCGGCAGGTCGGCGGCCACCAGCTCCTTCGTGCGGCGCAGCACGAAGGGCTTGATCCGCTGGGTGAAGCGGCGCAGCGCGGCCTCGTCGCCGTCGTCCTCGACCGGGCGGACGACGTGCTCGAGGAACGAGCGGGGGTGCGGGTAGATGCCCGGGGCGACGATGGACAGCAGGGACCACAGCTCGAGCAGGCGGTTCTCGAACGGCGTGCCGGTGACCGCCACCCGGAACCGGGCGTCGAGGCGCCGCACCACGCCGTAGGCCTTGCTCCGGTGGTTCTTCACCTGCTGGGCCTCGTCGAGCACCAGGCCCTCCCAGGCGACGGCGGCGTAGTCGTCGCCGTCGAGGCGCAGGAGGGTGTAGCTGGTGACCACGACGTCGGCGTCGGCGGCGAGGTCGGCGATGGTCCCGGGACGGCGCGCCGCGGACGCCGTGACCGCGCGCACCCGGAGCCCCGGGGTGTGGCGCGCGGCCTCGTCGACCCAGCCGGGCACGACGCTGGTCGGCGCCACGACGAGGAACGGGCGCACGGCGGGGCCGGTGGCGCGGGCGTGGGCCACCAGGGTGAGCACCTGGAGGGTCTTCCCGAGGCCCATGTCGTCGGCGAGGATCCCGCCGAGCCCGTGCTGCCACAGGAACGCGAGCCAGTGGAAGCCGTCACGCTGGTAGCCGCGCAGCGTCGAGACGACGCCCGTGGGCTCGGGCCGCGGCAGGTCGACCAGGTCGCGGAGGGCCCGCGCGCGGCGCACCCACTCCTCGGCCTGGTCGTCGACCACGCCGAGGTCGGCGAGCTCGGCCCACGTGCCGAGGTCGTGGCGGCCCACGCTGATCCGGTCGTCGTCGTCGCGCTCGCGCAGCGTCGCGGCGTCCTGCACGAGGGCCGCGAGACGGGCGAACTCGGGCCGGTCGGTGCTGAAGAACAGGCCGCTCGGGAGGATGACCAGCTCGTCGCCGAGGGTCAGCGCGGCGAGGACGGCGGCGAGCGGCACGTGCTCGCCCTCGACGGTGATGGAGACCGCGAGGTCGAGCCAGTCGGTGGTCGCGTCGACCGCACCGTCGCTCGGCGCCGCGAGGTCGAAGCGGATCTCGGGCTCCGCGACCGCCTCCCGGACGGTGGGCGCGCCGACCTCCACCACCTCGACGTCGTCGCAGTCGCGCCAGACCGGCAGCTCGAGGAGGGTGAGGTGGAGCGCGTCGACGCCGGCGACCTCGCGGCGCCCGGTGTCGGGCGGCTGGGGGAGCGCGGCGACGAGGTCGCGCTCGGCGCGGTGGTCGCGGACGGCGTCGGGCTGGTCGAGGGCGACCTCGTGGTCGCCGTAGCGCCACGACCAGGCGAGCTCGGCCCGGTCGGCGCCGTGCCAGACGACGGTGAGCCGGAGGCGCGGACGGACCGGCTCCGGCACCACGACGCTGCCGTCGCGGGAGCCGAGCGGCACCAGTCGGCGCAGTCGCTCGACGCCGGTGGCGAGGTCGCCCCCGGCGCCGGGCGGGATCTCGACCGGGTCGCCGGTGATGGCCCGGACCGGGCCGCGGGGCAGGCGCTGCGCGAGCCGGGCCAGCGCGATCGTGCCCTCGCCGGTGTGCAGGAGCGCGGTGTGGGCGGGCTCGCCCCAGAACCGGACCCGGTCACCGTGCCAGACCCGGCCGTCGTGGTCGAGACCGACGACCAGGCGGGTCGTGCCGTCGGTGGGGCCGTCGGTCGTGCCGCCGGTGGGGCCGTCGGTGGGGCCACCGGTGGACAGGTCGGCGACCGGGGCCACGGGCTTGTCGACCAGCTCCACGACGTCGACGCCCTCGAGGAGGAGCTGGACGCCGGCCGAGCGGGCCTCGACGAGCAGCGGGACGACGTCGGGGCCGAAGTCGCCCGCGCTCGGCTCGCGCCCGGCGTACCAGTAGCCGCCGTGCCGCTCGAGCCCGCTCGCCATCGAGGCCAGGACGTCGAGGTGCGCGGCCAGGTGCTCGCGGCGCATCCGCGCCCCGGGGAGGTCGGACCATGCGATGCCAGACTTGATCCACCGGCCGCGCTTGCCCATCCGCATCGGGCGCAGCCGGAGGTCGGGTGCCTGCGAGTAGCGGTAGCGGTCGTGGCTGACCCCCCAGGTCAGCTGCAGCGCCAGCGGCGTCGGGTCGACCGCGGGCGGCGCGAGGTCGCCGAGCTCGTCGAGCAGGACGTCGAACCGGCGTCGCCAGTCGTCGCCCGCCGGCTCGTCGGACCCGGCGGCCAGCACCATCGCCAGCGCGGCGCCGTGCTTGCAGTCGAAGCGCACCGGGCAGCTGCAGATGGTCGTCAGGTCGAGGAGGCCGGGAGCGAGACGGACGGTGAGGCGCGTGAGGTAGGGCGCGCCGGCGGAGGAGTGCACCCGGGCGCTGGCGGTGAGGTGCGTCTCGGACTCGGCCACGATCGTCGGCGCCGACACCAGCCGCTCGTCGACGTAGACCTGGGCGCGGTGCAGCGTGCCCCGGTCGAAGAGTCCGTCGAGGTGCTCGTGGACGAGCTGGCGCAGGAGGTCCATGTCGTCGGCCATGCTGCCACCCGACGCCGACAGGGCCGGAGGCTCTTCCCCAGGGACGCCGCGTCCGGCGTCGCGGCGCTCAGCCGCGCTCGCCGCCCGGCACCCACAGCACGTCGCCGTTCTCGCGGTTGGCGTGGCGGGCGAGGATGAAGACCAGGTCGGAGAGCCGGTTGAGGTAGGTGATGGCGAGCCTGTTCATCGTCTCCTCGCCGTGCACCTCGTAGGCGGCCCAGGCCGAGCGCTCGGCCCGCCGGACCACCGTGCGGCAGACGTGCAGGTGGGCGGCACCGGGGGTGCCACCGCTGAGGATGAACGAGCGGAGCTTCTCCAGCGGCTCGTTGTAGTGGTCGCACCAGCCCTCGAGCCGGTCGACGTAGTCCTGGGTGATCCGCAGCGGCGGGAACTCCGGGTCGGGCACCACGGGGGTGCAGAAGTCGGCGCCGACGTCGAACAGGTCGTTCTGCACGTGGACGAGGATCCGCACCACGTCGTCCTCGAGCCCACCCTGCGCGACCGCGAGGCCGAGGTGCGCGTTGGCCTCGTCGACGTCGGCGTAGGCGTGCAGCCGCAGGTCGTTCTTCGTCGTGAGGCTCATGTCGCCCAGGCGGGTCTCGCCGCCGTCGCCGGTCCGGGTGTAGATGCGGGTGAGGTTGACCATGGGGTGAAGGTATCGGGCCGCGCCCCGCCCGATCCCGGGCGCCCGCCCGATCCCGGGTGGCGACGAAACTCGCTGGCCCGACGGTGCAACCCCTGGGAGGTTCGGAGCGTCATAGTGGTGACAGGTCGACGTGTGACGGGCGCTACACCGGGAGGACCAGCGATGGACATCGTGATCGACGGACCGGCGCTGGTGCTGACGGGCGACTTCGACGTGCGCAGCACGTGGGAGGTCCGGATCGCCGTCTACGACCACCTCGCGGCCCACGACCACGTGGTCGTCGACCTGACCGACGTCGACTCGGTCGACGTCACCGCGCTGCGGGTCCTCGCCGCCGCCTCGCGGCACGCGGTCCACGAGGGCCAGCACCTCACCCTGCGCGGGTGCAACGGCGCCGTGCGCCGGTTGCTGCACCTGACCCACCTCTACCGGCTGGTGGAGGTCGAGCGGGTCGCGGCCTCCGCCTGACCCTCCTGGCAAGGGCTGACCGTGTCGGATATGCCACTCCGGACGTAGTTACCAGCCGGTTAACAACCGCTTACCCTCGGTCCATGACCGAGACGGACAGCGCGGGACGTCGGCCGAAGGACACGCCGTGGGTGATGCGGACCTACGCCGGACACTCGACGGCGACGGCGTCCAACGCCCTCTACCGGACCAACCTCGCCAAGGGGCAGACGGGGCTCTCGGTCGCCTTCGACCTGCCGACGCAGACCGGCTACGACCCCGACTCACCCCTGGCGCGCGGCGAGGTCGGCAAGGTCGGGGTCCCCGTGCCGCACCTCGGCGAGATGCGGCGGCTCTTCGACGACATCCCGCTGACCGGGATGAACACGTCGATGACGATCAACGCGACCGCGATGTGGATGCTCGCGATGTACCAGGTGGCCGCCGAGGAGCAGAACCCCGGTCTGGAGCCGTCGGAGGTCGCCCACCAGCTCGCCGGCACCACCCAGAACGACATCATCAAGGAGTACCTGTCGCGCGGGACCTACGTCTTCCCGCCGCAGCACTCGCTGCGCCTGATCAGCGACATGATCGCCTACACGGTCCACGAGATCCCGAAGTGGAACCCGATCAACATCTGCAGCTACCACCTGCAGGAGGCCGGCGCGACGCCGACGCAGGAGATCGCCTACGCGCTGTGCACGGCGATCGCCGTCCTCGACCAGGTGAGGAGCTCCGGTCAGGTGTCCGAGGCCGACTTCGGCAGGGTCGTCGGGCGGATCTCCTTCTTCGTCAACGCCGGCGTCCGGTTCGTCGAGGAGATGTGCAAGATGCGCGCCTTCGTGCGGATGTGGGAGGAGATCACCCGCGACCGGTACGGCGTCGAGGACCCGAAGATGCGCCGGTTCCGCTACGGCGTGCAGGTCAACTCCCTCGGCCTCACCGAGGCCCAGCCGGAGAACAACGTCCAGCGGATCGTGCTCGAGATGCTCGGCGTGACGCTGTCGAAGGACGCCCGCGCCCGCGCCGTCCAGCTCCCGGCGTGGAACGAGGCCCTCGGCCTCCCGCGCCCCTGGGACCAGCAGTGGTCGCTGCGCCTCCAGCAGGTGCTCGCCTTCGAGTCCGACCTCCTCGAGCACGAGGACATCTTCGAGGGCTCCCACGTGGTCGAGGCCAAGGTCGCCGAGCTGGTCGAGGGCGCGACGGCCGAGATGGACCGGGTCCAGGCCCTCGGCGGGGCGATCGCTGCGGTCGAGTCCGGCTACATGAAGCAGGAGCTGGTCTCCGCCCACGCCGCCCGCCGGGCGCGGATCGAGAACGGCGACGAGGTGATCGTCGGCGTCAACCGCTTCGAGACCACCGAGCCGTCCCCGCTGACCGCCGACCTGGACGGCGCCATCATGGCCGCCGACCCGCTGGCCGAGCAGGCCGCGCTCGACTCGGTCGCGGCCTGGAAGGAGCAGCGTGACGAGGACGGCGTCCGCGCGGCCCTGCAGCGGCTCGCCGAGGACGCCAAGACCGACACGAACCTGATGGTGGCCACCCTCGCGGCGGCGCGCGCCGGGGCCACGACGGGGGAGTGGGCCGGGACCCTGCGCGAGGTCTTCGGCGAGTTCCGCGCCCCGACCGGCGTCGGCGGTGCCGTCGGTGTCGCGGAGGCCGGCGCCGAGCTGACCGACGTCCGGGAGCGGGTGCGGGCCACCGGCGAGGAGCTCGGCGGACGGCTGCGGCTGCTCGTGGGCAAGCCCGGCCTCGACGGGCACTCGAACGGCGCCGAGCAGGTCGCCGTCCGGGCCCGCGACGCCGGCTTCGAGGTCGTCTACCAGGGCATCCGGCTCACGCCGGAGCAGATCGTCAGCGCCGCCGTGGCCGAGGACGTGCACTGCGTCGGCCTCTCCATCCTGTCGGGCAGCCACATGGAGCTGGTGCCGTCGGTGCTCGAGGGCCTGCGCGCGGCCGGGCTGGACGACGTCCCGGTCATCGTCGGCGGGATCATCCCCGAGTCCGACGGCAGGCTGCTGATGCAGGCGGGTGTCGCCGCCGTCTACACGCCGAAGGACTTCGGCCTGACGGCGATCATGGGCGGCATCGTCGAGGTGATCCGGGCCGCCAACGACCTCGCCCCCCTCGGCCCCGACGGGGACGCCGGGCAGCCGTGAGCGGCGCCCAGGAGAGGGTAGCCTCGCCTCACCTCTGTTAGCCTGCGGACGTGGGCAAGGGCAACGTCGCGAAGCTTCCGAAGATGAAGTGCTGCGAGTCGAGGAAGAAGTGCGGGCGGTGTCCGTTGCGGATGCTCAAGGAGGGCACGCTGCCCCCGGGGTATACCGTGAAGCGTCGCCATCTGGTCCGTCTCGACGGCAAGAAGGTCACCAAGAAGAAGCTCACGAAGGCGGCCTGACAGCCTTCTCTGACCCGGAGGCTCCCGTGCCCGCACCCCGTTTCGTCGACCTGCTCAACGCCCAGATCGGCAACGAGCTGTCTGCCCACAACCAGTACCTCTCGGTCGCGGTCCACTACGACGCGCTGACCATGCCGCAGATGGCCGCCCTCTTCTACGGGCAGGCGCTCGAGGAGCGCGACCACGCGATGATGATGGTGCAGTACCTCCTCGACACCGACGCCGACGTCGTGATCCCGGGCGTCGAGGCGCCGGTGCCGACCTTCGAGGGCGTCGTGGCCCCGGTCGAGCTGGCGCTGGCCCAGGAGAAGAAGGTCACCGAGCAGATCAACCAGCTGCTGCGGGTCGCCCGCGAGGAGGGCGACTTCGCCTCCGAGCAGTTCATGCAGTGGTTCATCAAGGAGCAGGTCGAGGAGGTCGCCACCATGAGCGACCTGCTGGCCGTGGTCAACCGCAACGCCCACGACATCGACGACATCGAGGACTACGTCGCCCGCGAGCAGGGTGGCGAGGGCACGGACGCCACCGCGCCGAGGATCGCCGGCGCGTAGGCGCCAGCCCCATGAGGGTCATCGTCGTCGGAGCCGGCGTGGTCGGCCTCACCTGCGCCGTCCGGCTGCTCGAGGCGGGTCACCGCGTCGACGTCGTCGCGCGCGACCTGCCGCTCGAGACGACGTCCGCGGTCGCGGCCGGGCTCGTGCACCCGCACCGGGCCGGGCCGCCCGACCTCGTCGAGGCGTGGACGGCGCGGTCGGTCGCGGCGTACGAGACGCTGAGCCGCGTCGGCACCGGGATGCCGCACGGCGTCGTGCTGATGGAGGGCACCGACGTCGAGCACGGCGTCCGCGTCGCCCCCGTCGTCGACCTCCCGGTCTACCTGCGCTGGCTCGTGGCCCGGATCGAGTCGCTCGGCGGCACACTGACCCGGCTCAACCTGTCGACCCTCGCGCACCTGGGCGGCGCCGATCGGGCCGACCGGGCCGAGCGCGGCGACGTGCTGGTCAACTGCTCGGGCCTGGGCGCCCGGCTGCTCGGCGCCGACCCGACGGTGGTCCCGGCCGCCGGCCAGGTCGTCGTCCTCGAGCAGGTCGGTCTCGACCGCTGGTGGCTCGACGCCCGGGCGCCGACGTACGTCGTGCCCCGCGCGCGGGAGATCGTCGTCGGCGGCACCGACGACGTCGGGGAGTGGAGCCGGACGCCGTCGCCCGCGACGGCCGCCGACATCGTCGCGCGGGCCGCGCGCCTGGTGCCGGCCCTGGCCCACGCGCGGGTGCTGCGGCACAAGGTCGGGCTGCGGCCCGCACGACCCGAGGTGCGCCTCGAACGGGTGGGCGGGGTCGTGCACTGCTACGGCCACGGTGGCGCCGGGGTGACGCTCTCGTGGGGGTGCGCCGACGACGTCGTCGGGCTGGTCGGACCGGCCAGCGGCGACTGACCGCGGACGGTCAGGCGCTCACGGCGCCGGGACGTCGCTGCCGTCGGGGGCGAGGTCGGCGAAGTACCGCTCGCAGGTCTCGGTCATGTACGCGATGAACGCGTCGCCGTCCTCGACGTCGTCCTCCGGGACGGCCAGGCTGCTGCGCGCCTCGTCGTAGGCCTCGTCGCCCTTGTCGTCGAGGGCGTCGACGTAGATCTCGAACCCGGCCCGGACCTGCTCGCTCACGTCGGCGGGGGTGCCGGCCTCGGCCAGCCCGGCCGCGAACTCGCCGGCGGTGCGGTCGATGGCCGCACTGGCGGTGCAGAAGTCCTCCAGGGAGGCGTCGGTCGGCGCGTCCGCCGCGATGCCGCCGCAGGCCGAGAGGGCGAGCAGCGCCGTGGTCGCGACGCCGGTCGTCAGGGCGGAGCGCAGGCGCGAGGTCACGTCCCCGAACTTACCGGGACGACGACGGCCCGCCCCGACCGAGGTCGGGGCGGGCCGTCGGTGGCCGTGGGTGGCCTCCGGTGGATCCGGGTCGTCAGTTGCCGAACTCGGTGTCCTTCAGCTTGGTGCCGTCGTCCTCGCCCTCGCAGATCGTGCCGACGAACGCCTCCTGGTAGGGGCCGCGCTGGTCGTCCGGCAGGGCCTCGAGGCCGTCGACGAGCTCCTTGGCGTCGTCGGAGCCGTCGTCCTCGGCGGCGTCCTTCATGAAGTCGAAGAACTCGTCGGTCGACATGTCCTTGATCTCGCCACAGGTGGCGTTGTCGAGGTCGTTGCCACCGCAGGCGGTGAGCGTCGTGCCGAGGACGACGGTCATGGCGGCGAGGCCGAGGAACCTCGTCCGCTTGCGGGTGCGGGTCTGGGGGAGCGTCGATGTAGTCACGAGCGGAACATATCCTGAGGGATCACTGAGGAAACCTCCCGGCCCCGGCGGTGTGGTCAGGGCTCTCGCCGGGCCGCGACCCGGCGGGCCACCAGCACGCCGACGACCAGTCCGAGCACGGCGCCGGTGATCGGTCCCCAGTCCTCGTCGAGGGCCCGGCCGGTGAGGGTGGCGGCCACCACGAGGGCCAGGACCAGGCTCGCGACGAGGAGGTTGCGGAACAGCTCCTGGAAGTAGATCCGGCTGAAGGACGGCTCGGGGACCGCCTGCGGTGGTGGTGCGGGCGCGGGGTCTCGACTCGGCTCGCTGGCGCTCGCCGGCTCGACCAGCGGAGGGGGGTCGGCCGGCGGAGGGGGGTCGGCCGGCGGAGGGGGGTCGGCCGGCGGAGGGGGGTCGGCCGGCGGAGGGGGGTCGGCCGGCGGAGGGGGGTCGGCCGGCGGCGGGGGGTCGGCCGGCGGAGGGGGGTCGGCCGGCGGAGGGGGGTCGGCCGGCAGAGGGGGGTCGGTCAGCGCGATCGTGCGGACGACGGCGTCCGGGGTGATCGCGCCGTACACGTGCGGGAACGTCTCGCTCCCGGGCGCCGCGCCCTCGACCGGTTCCTCGACCACCGGCGAGGTGAGCAGGTCGGTGTCGAGGACGAGGAGCACGAGCGGCTCGGCGACGTCGGCGTAGAACCGGTCGCGCACGCCCTGCCACTGGTCGCCGCGGCTGGCGTGGATGAAGCCCTCCTCGGCGAGGGTGCGGCCGATCGTGGACGTCGTGTAGCGCCCGGAGACGAGGGCGGCCTCCCAGTCGGCGACGGTGGCGATGTGGAAGACCCGCACGACGGACCTAGAAGAGCCGGTGCTCGGAGTCGTCGATGCCGCGCAGGGCGTCGTAGTCGACCACGGCGCAGGCGATGCCGCGGTCGGTGGCCAGCACCCGCGCCTGCGGCTTGATCTCCTGGGCCGCGAAGATGCCGCGGACGGCGCCCCTGCGGGTCAGCGCGGGGTCGCGGTTGAGCAGCTCGAGGTAGCGGGTCAGCTGCTCGACGCCGTCGATCTCCCCGCGGCGCTTGATCTCGACGGCGACGCTGAGCCCGCCGGCGTCGCGGCACATCAGGTCGACCGGGCCGATCGCCGTGGGGAACTCGCGACGCACCAGGCTCAGGCCGTCGGCGAGCGTCGCGGGGTGCTCGGCCAGCAGCTCCTGGAGGTGCCTCTCGACGCCGTCCTTCTGCAGCCCGGGGTCGACGCCGAGGTCGTGGGTCGTCTCGTGGACGACCTCCTCGATCAGGATGCGCAGGGTGTCCTCGGGTCCCTTCGCGGTGCTGCGCGAGGTGACCGTCCACTCGACCTGGCCGTCGTCGGTGGTGCCCTCGCGCAGGGTGCACGGCGGGCTCATCCAGTTCAGCGGCTTGTAGGAGCCGCCGTCGGAGTGGACCAGCACCGAGCCGTCGGCCTTGATCATCAGCACCCGCGTCGCCATCGGCAGGTGGGCGGTGAGCCGTCCCGCGTAGTCGACCTGGCAGCGGGCAACGACGAGTCTCACGGACGACGAATCTACAGTGGCGCTCGTGGACATCTCGATCCGGCGGGCCCGACCCTCCGACCTGCGCCGGATCGCGGCGATCGAGGACGCCGGCGTCGCGCTCTTCGAGGAGCACCTCGGGGCCGCCGTGCTGGCGACCGTGCCGGCGCTGACGGCCCGCGCCGCGAGCGGGGCCGAGCGCGACGGCGTCGGCACCCTGCTGGTGGCGGCGGACGACCGGCGGCTCGTGGGGTTCGCGCACGTCGTCCCGCACGACCTGCACGCGCACCTCGAGCAGGTCTCGGTGCTGCCGTCGTACGGACGGCGGGGGATCGGCGCCCGGCTGGTGCGCGAGGCGATGGAGGAGGCCCGCTGGGCCGGTTTCGACGTGATGTCGCTGTGCACCTACCGCGACGTGCCGTGGAACGGGCCGTTCTACGCGTCACTGGGCTTCGCCGAGGTGACCGCCCTGGAGCCGTTCCAGCGCGACCTGCGGGCCCACGAGCGGGCCCTGGGGCTCGACGTCGCCGGTGTCCGTGTCGTGATGCAGGCGAGCCTGGCCCGCCCCGGCCGCTGACCCGTCACCGATCGCTGACGGGTCAGCCGCGGTGACCTAAGTTACCGACGGGTGAACATCACGTCCCGGTGCCCGCGACACCGTGTCATGATGCCGTGCCATGACGTCCATGAGTCCGGCAGCGCCCGCCGCAGGTGCTGAGTCCCGCACGTTCACGACGATCGGGGTCGTCGGTCTCGGCACGATGGGCGCCGGGATCGCCGAGGTCTTCGCCCGCCACGGGTACGCCGTGGTCGGCGTCGAGCTGAACGACGAGGCTGTCGAGCGCGGCCGCCAGCACCTCGAGCACTCGACCGGCCGCGCGGTCCGGCGCGAGAAGATGACCGGGGCCGAGCAGGCCGACCTGCTGGGCCGGATCACCTTCACGACCTCGGTGGCCGACCTCGCCGCCGCCGACCTGGTGGTCGAGGCGGTCGTGGAGTCGATGGAGGTCAAGAAGGCCATCTTCCGCGAGCTCGACGGCGTCGTCTCGCCGGACGCCGTCCTCGCGACGAACACCTCGTCGCTGTCGGTCACCGAGCTGTCGTCGGCGACGTCCGCCCCGGGCCGGGTGGTCGGTGTCCACTTCTTCAACCCCGCGCCGGTGCAGGACCTCGTCGAGGTCGTGCGGACCGTCGTCACCGAGCCCGACGTCCTCACCGACGTGCAGGCGCTGCTGACCTCGCTCGGCAAGAGCCCGGTCGTGTGCGGCGACAAGGCCGGCTTCATCGCCAACACCCTGCTGTTCGGCTACCTCAACCACGCCGCCTCGATGTACGAGGGCCGCTACGCCAGCCGCGAGGACATCGACGCCGCCATGCGCTTCGGCTGCGGCTACCCGATGGGCCCGCTGGCCCTGCTCGACCTGATCGGCCTCGACACCGCCTACGAGATCCTCGAGACGATGTACCGCCAGGGCCGGGACCGGCTGCACGCGCCGACCCCGGTCCTCAAGCAGATGGTCACCGCGGGGCTGCTCGGTCGCAAGACCGGTCGCGGCTTCTACACCTACGAGGGGCCCGACAGCCCCGTCGTCGTCCCCGACGACCGGACGCCCTCGGACGACGACGCCCCCCGGCTCAAGCACGACGTCCGGCTGGTCGGGGTCGTCGGCACCGGCACGATGGCGTCGGGGATCGTCGAGGTCTTCGCCCGGGCCGGGTACGACGTCCGCTACGTCGGGCGCAGCGCCGACAAGGTCGCGGGCGTGGTGGCCACGATCACCAGGAGCCTCGACAAGCAGGTCCAGCGCGGCCGCGCCACGGAGGAGGCGAAGGCCGAGGTGCTGGCCCGGGTGTCCGGGACCACGCGGCTTGAGGACCTCGCCGACGTCGACGTCGTCGTCGAGGCGATCGCGGAGGACCTCGCGATCAAGACGACGTTGTTCGAGGTCCTCGACGAGGTGTGCAAGCCGGGAGCGATCCTGGCGACCACGACGTCCTCGCTGCCGATCATCGCGCTCGCCTCGGTCACCAGCCGCCCGCAGGACGTCGTCGGCATGCACTTCTTCAACCCGGCCACGGTCATGAGGCTCGTCGAGGTGGTCTCCACGGTGTCCACCGACGACGACGTCACCGAGACGACCCGGGCGCTGTGCGCCCAGGTGGGCAAGGTGGCGGTGTCGTGCGGCGACCGGGCCGGCTTCATCGTCAACGCCCTGCTGTTCCCCTACCTCAACGACGCCGTCAAGATGCTGGAGGCGCACTACGCCACCGCCGACGACATCGACCTGGCGATGAAGCAGGGCTGCGCGCTGCCGATGGGCCCCTTCGAGCTGCTCGACGTCGTCGGCAACGACGTGTCGCTGGCCATCCAGCGTGAGCTCTACCAGGAGTTCCGCGAGCCGGGCTTCGCGCCGGCCCCGCTGCTCGAGCACCTCGTCACGGCCGGCTACCTGGGCCGCAAGACCAAGCGCGGCTTCCGCGACTACTCGCGGCGCTGATGGCCCACCGCCCCGGGACCACCGGACCCACCGGACCCACCGGGCCCACCGGCCTCACCGGGCTCGTCGACGCCTGGCTCGACGGCTACGCCGTGTCGCGACAGCTGCCGGTGCGCCGGCACGACGGGGTCGCGGAGATCGAGGTCGCGAGCGGTGGACGGCGCCTCGAGGTGGTGGTGACCGAGCCGGGTCCCGCGCTGCTGGACGCGACGCTGCGTCGCCTCGTCGGGACCGACGACGTCTGGGTCACCGTCCTGACCGCCGCGCCGTGGGCGCCCCAGCCGCCGGACGGCGTCCGGGTGCAGGTCGACGACGAGGTGCTGATGACGCTCGACCTGGCGTCGCTCGCGTCGTCCGGTGACACCACGCGCGCCGTCGTCGAGGAGCACGGCGACCGGGCCCGGGCGGTCATCCTCGACGGCGACGGCGACGGCGACGGCGGCGGCGGCGGCGACGGGGTGGCGGCGGTCGGCTGGGTCGCGCTGACCGGGCCGCCGGGGTCGACGACCGCGGTGGCCGACCGCGTCTGGACCGCCGAGACCCACCGCCGCCGCGGTCTGGGCCGCGACGTGATGCGGTCGCTGCAGGGATGGGCGCACACCCGCGGCGCGCGCCGCGGGGTGCTCGCGGCGTCCGTCGAGGGCCAGGCGCTGTACGCCGGGCTCGGCTGGCGGGTCGCGGCGCGGATGACCTCGTTCGCCGGGTCGGGCGACCGACCGTAGGCTCTGCCCGTGCGCCGTCTCGTCCTCGCCCTGACCCTCGCCCTGCTCTGGCTCACCGGCCTCCCGGCCCAGGCCGCCGACGTCACGCCGCTGCCGAGCGGCACCGACGTCGACTACCAGCTCGGCGGCCCGGTCGACCGGCCCGACCACGTCGGCATCGTCGTGCGCGACCGCACCGCGGCGGCCGACCCAGACCGCTACAACGTCTGCTACGTCAACGGCTTCCAGACCCAGCCCGACGCGAAGCGGTTCTGGCGCCAGCGGTGGGACCTCGTGCTGAAGCAGGACGGCCGCCCGGTCGTCGACGAGAACTGGGGCGAGTGGCTGCTGGACATCGGCACGCCCGCCCAGCGACGCCGGCTCGCCTCGATCGTGGGGCGCTGGGTCGACGGCTGCGCGCGCGACGGTTTCCAGGCCGTCGAGTTCGACAACCTGGACTCCTTCACCCGCAGCCGCGGCGAGCTGTCGCGCCGCGACGCGGTCGCCTTCGCCCGGCTGCTGGTGCGCCGCACGCACGCCGCCGGTCTCGCGGCCGGCCAGAAGAACCTCGCCGGGTGGGACGGCACCCGGATCGGCTTCGACTTCGCCGTCAGCGAGTCGTGCGCGCAGTACCGGGAGTGCGGTCGCTACGTGGAGGACTTCGGCGCGCAGGTGCTGATGGTGGAGTACCGGCGCGCCGACTTCCGACGCGCGTGCGCCGACCACGGCGCCACCCACGCGATCGTGCTGCGCGACCTGGCGCTCCGGCCGGGCTACCGGCCCCGCTACTGCTGAGGGGTCAGGAGTAGCGGTGGCTCTTCGCCGCGTGACCCTGCTCGCGGGTGCAGGTGCGCCCGCCCATGTTGCGGTGCCCGCACAGCACCTCGTCGGCGCCGGGGGCGGGGGCGGGGTCGGGGTCGGCGGCCAGGGCGGCGGCGGCCTTGGCCGCCTTCGCGGCCGTGGGTGCGACCGGGGCCTTGGCGGCCGGGGTCGTGGGGGAGGGCGTCGCCCGGGTCGCGCCGCGGGCGGCCGCCGACCGTGCGTACTTGGCCTCGCGCATCGCGCGCAGCTCGTCGGTCTTGCTCATCGTCGGATCACGGGTCCGACCCTACGGGGCGGCACCGACACTCGGGCGCGGACACTCCCGCGCCGCCCCGCGGGGTCGGCTCAGGCGCCGGCCTGCCGGGCCCGGTAGGCGGCGACGGCGTTGCGGTTGCCGCACGTCGTCGAGCAGAACCTCCGCGAGCGGTTGCGGGACAGGTCGAGCACGACGCCCTCGCACTCGTCGTCGTCGCAGACGCCGAGCCGCGACATCTCGTCGCCCCGGATCACGTCGATCATCGCCATCGCCACCTCGACCCGGAGCCGGGTCGCCCACGGGGCGTCGGGTGCGACCGCGTGCAGGTGCCAGTCGAACTCGTCGTGCCGCATCAGCTGGGGGAGCGCGTCCTCCTCGGCGAGCATCCGGTTGACCAGCTCGACGGCGTCCTCGCGGCTGGCGGTGAGGAGGGTGCGGAACTCCGGACGCAGGTCCAGGACGGCGTCGCGCTCGGCGGCGTCGCGGTCGTGGCGGCCGCTGAAGTGGTGCTCGCGGTAGAAGTCGTCCAGGTCCTCGGTCGTGGAGATGGTGACGGGGTCGAGCGCGCTGTTGGCGAGCACGACCGCGCACTGCAGCGAGAGCTCGACGTCATGAGCGAAAACCATGTTGACAGATTACCAAAGGGGTCCCTACTGTCATGAGTCATGACCACCTTGGCTAATGACGTCACCGTCCCGGCCCGCCGGGTGACCACCCCGGCCGGCTTCGTGCTGGCGCTGACGTCGGCGGTGGCGTTCGGACTCTCCGGGGCCCTCGCGCGCCCGCTCCTCGACGCCGGCTGGACCCCCGGGTCGGTGGTGCTGACCCGGATCGGGATCGGGGCGGTCGTGGTCGTGCCGTTCGGCGTGCGCGCCCTGCACGGCCAGTGGTCGCTGGTGCGCCGCAACGCCCGCCTGATCGCGCTGTACGGCGCCCTGGCGGTCGCCGGTGCGCAGTTCTGCTACTTCGCCGCGGTCCAGCACATGGAGGTCGGCCCGGCCCTGCTCATCGAGTACACCGCGCCCGCCGCTGTCGTGGTCTGGTTCTGGCTGCGTCACGGCGAGCGGCCCGGCCCGGTGACCCTCGGCGGGGCCGCGGTCTGCGCGCTCGGCCTGGTCCTCGTGCTCGACCTGTTCTCGGGCGCCGGGCTCAGCACCGTCGGCGTCCTGTGGGCGCTCGGCGCGATGGTCGGCTGCGCGACCTACTTCATCGTCAACGGCGACGACTCCACCGGCCTGCCGCCGCTCTCGCTCGCGGCCGGGGGACTGGTGGTCGGCGCCGCCGCCCTCGGCCTGCTCGGCCTGGTGGGGCTGATGCCGATGCGGGTGGAGACCGTCGACGTCGCCTACGCCGGCACGTCGGTCGCCTGGTGGGTGCCGCTGGTGCTGCTCGGGCTGGTGACCGCCGCGGTCGCCTACGTGACCGGCATCGCGGCCAGCCGGGTGCTCGGCTCGCGACTGGCGTCGTTCGTGGCGCTGAGCGAGGTCGTCGCCGGCGTCCTGTGGGCCTGGCTGCTGCTCGACCAGCTCCCGGCCCCCGTGCAGCTGCTCGGCGGCGCCCTGATCCTGCTCGGCGTCCTCGGGGTCAAGCTGGGCGAGCGGGCGATCCCGGCCGGCGACGCGACGCCGGAACCGCTCCCCACCCCGTAGCCGGCCGCGGGGCCGGTCCCCGGGACGGGACCGGCCGCCCGACGGCTACCGCGTGTCCTGCCGCTTCACGACGACCTCGCGCATGACGAGCAGCATCGCGGCAGCCGTCGGGATCGCCAGCAGCGCCCCGACGATGCCGAGCAGCGCGGTGCCGACCAGCGCGGCGATCACGGTGACCGCACCCGGCACGTCGACGGACTTCTTCATCACCCGCGGGTAGATCACGTAGTTCTCCACCTGCTGGTAGATCACGTAGAACACGATGCAGGCGACCCCGGCCTGGACGTCGGTGGCGAAGGCGATCGCCGTCACCACGACGGCGCCGATCGTGGCGCCGATCATCGGGATCACGTCGAGCAGCGCGACCACGAAGGCCAGGGCGACGGCGTACTCGCCGAGGCCGATGACGAACAGGAAGACCAGTGAGGTCAGGCCGGCGCACAGGGCCACGATGAAGGCGCCCGAGACGTAGCCGCCGATGTTGCGGATCACCCGGTCGCCGAGCTTGGTCACCCGGTCCCGGCGCGAGGCCGGCGCGAGGCGGTAGATCGCGTTCTTGGTGGTCTCGAGCGAGGCGAGGAAGTAGAGCGTCAGCACGAAGACGATGAAGGCGTTGAACAGCACCGAGAGCACCCGCAGGCCGAAGCCGAGCGCGCCGCCGAAGAGCCCGCTGACGAAGTCGCCGTTGGCGACGTAGTCCTGGATCTTCGAGATGACGTCGTACTCGTCGTCGAGCTCCTGGACCTTCTTGTTCGCCTGCAGCTGGTCGAGCCAGCCGGGCACGTTGTCGGTGAGCTTGGTGACCTGGTCGGTGATGACCGGGACGATCGCCACGACGAAGAGCGCGACGGCGCCGAGCGCGGCGAGGATGACCACCGTGCAGGCCCACGACCGACGCAGGCCCCGGCGCTCGAGGAGCTCCACCGACGGGTTCAGGCCGGCGGCGAGGAAGAGCGCGACCACGACGAGCATGAGCACCGAGCCGATGCCCACGATCGCCTCGAAGAGCCACCACGCGAGCAGCGCGCCGAGCGCGCCCACGAAGCCGAGGTAGAACGGGTTGCGCTTCTCGAACGGCTCGCCGGGCTCGCCGAAGTCGTCGTCGCCGTCCGGGACGCCGGCGACCACGGCGGCCGCGACGTCCTCGACGTGGGCGGCCGACGCCTCAGCGCGCTCCGCCGCGTCCTCGGCCCGGTCGGCCGCCTCGACGGCGACCTCCGGATCGGGGCCGGATGGCGTCAACGGCCGTTCTCGCCGGCGTCGCCCGAGTCGTCGGCGAAGCCCGCGACGACGTCGCGCAGCGACGAGAGCTGGGCGGTGATCGAGTCGCGGCGCTTCACCAGGCGCCCCAGCTCGGCCCGGGTGGCGGCGATCTCGCGCTGGGCGGCGTCGTCGCTGCTGGTCTGGATCGACTCGGCCTTCTGGCGCGCCGCGGCCACGATCTGCTCGGCCTCGCGCCGGGCGCGCTGCAGGGCACCCTCGGCCTCGGCTGCGGTGGCGGTGCGGTGCTCGCTGGCCTGCTTGGTGGCCTCGGCGGCCCGCAGCTCGGCGGCCTCCGCGCGCTGCTCGGCCTCGGCGACCAGTCGCTTGGTCTCGGCGACCGCGGTGTTGTGGTGGTCGGTGGCCTCGCGGGCCAGCCGCTCCTTCTCCACCGCGAGCGTGCGTCGGGCCTCCTGGACCTCGCGGTCGGCCGCCGCGCGAGCCTGCTCGACCTCGCGGGTCGCGCCGGTGCGCATCTCGCTGGTCTCCTGCTGGGCGGCCAGGCGGACCTGGTCGGCCTCGCGCTTCGCGGAGGCGAGGATGTCGGCGGCCTCGGCCCGGGCGAGCGTGCGCTCCTGCTCGGCGTCGGCGGCCAGGCGGGCGCGGGTCTCGTCGAGCTCGCGGAGCTGGACGACCTTCATGTCCTCGATCTCCCGCAGGGCGTCGGACCGGATCGCCTTCGCGTCGCGGTCGGCCTGCGCGCGGATGTCGCCGGCGTCGCGCTGGGCGACCTCGCGGATCTCGTCGGCCTCCTCCTCGGCCAGGCGCAGCATCGTGCTGGCGCGGCCGCCGAGCCCGGCGTACGACGGCGACTTCTGCTCGTCGAGCTCCTGTTGCGCGGCGTCGAGCTGCTGCTGCAGGGCGGCGACACGCTGCTCGGTGTCGGAGAGGGTGGCGCTCAGCCCGGCCTTCTCGCTGCTCAGCTGGCGGACCCGCGCGTCGACGACGGCGCGGTCGTAGCCGTTGCGGCGCACCACCGGGAACGGGTCGGTGCCCGACGTCGGGGCCGCCGCGGGAGCGGCCGCCGGGGGCAGCACGGGGCGCGACGGCGCGGACTGGGGGGCTCGGGTCGGCGGCGTCCGCGGGGTGGACGGCGCCCTCGGGGCCGACCCGGCCGCCGGGATCACCTGGGTGCGCTGCCCGTCGGGATCGGCCGGGGACGTCTTCGCCTGGGGCGAACCGGTGGTCGCCTGAGGGGTCTCGTTGTCCTCGGGCTCCTCGTCGAAGATGGACAGGCCCTGGTCGTTCATGAAGTGTGACCTCGCTCGCGTCGGGGTGGGATGGGGGAAGGGGTCCCGGCCCCATGATCCCTGATGGTGCTCCCCGATCCCACCCCGCTCGCGCGCGTCGGTCGATGAACTTTCGGCTCCGGCGCCGCGCGGCCCCGAACGGCGCCCCGAGGTGCCTAGACGCCGCGGAACCGGTTGATCGCGGTGAGGTGCTTCTCACGCAGCTCGTGGTCGCGGACGCCGAGCCCCTCCTCCGGAGCCAGGCACAGCACGCCGACCTTGCCCTGGTGGGCGTTGCGGTGGACGTCGAGCGCGGCCTGCCCGACGTCGGCGAGCGCGTAGGTCCGCGAGAGCGTCGGGTGGATCATGCCCTTGGCGACGAGGCGGTTGGCCTCCCACGACTCGCGGTAGTTGGCGAAGTGGCTGGAGATGATCCGCTTGAGGTTCATCCACAGGTAGCGGTTGTCGTACTCGTGCATGTAGCCCGACGTCGAGGCACAGGTGGTGATGGTGCCGCCCTTGCGGGTCACGTAGACCGACGCGCCGAAGGTCTCGCGGCCCGGGTGCTCGAAGACGATGTCGATGTCCTCGCCGCCGGTCAGCTCGCGGATCCTGGCCCCGAAGCGCTTCCACTCCTTCGGGTCCTGCGCGGTGCCCTCGTCGTTCCAGAACCGGTAGTCCTCCTCGGAGCGGTTGATGACCAGCTCCGCACCCATCGAGCGGGCGATGGCGGCCTTCTCCTCGTTCGAGACCACGCAGACCGGGACCGCGCCGCCGTTGAGCGCGTACTGCGTCGCGAAACCGCCCAGGCCGCCGGACGCGCCCCACACCAGGACGTTGTCGCCCTGCTTCATGTTGCCGCCGTTCCTGGACACGAGCTGGCGGTAGGCGGTGGAGTTGACCAGGCCGGGGGAGGCGGCCTCCTCCCAGGTGAGGTGCGCGGGCTTGGGCATCAGCTGGTTGGACTTGACCAGCGCGATCGTCGCCAGGCCGCCGAAGTTGGTCTCGAAGCCCCAGATCCGCTGCTGCGGGTCGAGCATCGTGTCGTCGTGGCCGTCGGAGTCCTCGAGCTCGACCGACAGGCAGTGGGCGACGACCTCGGTGCCGGGCTTCCACCGGGTGACGCCGGGCCCGGTGCGCAGCACGACGCCGGCGAGGTCGGAGCCGACCACGTGGTAGGGCAGGTCGTGGCGCTTCGTCAGCTCCGAGAGCCGGCCGTAGCGCTCGAGGAAGCCGAACGTCGAGACCGGCTCGAAGATCGAGGTCCACACGGTGTTGTAGTTGATCGCCGAGGCCATGACGGCGACGTAGGCCTCGCCCGGGCCGAGCTCGGGCAGCGCGACGTCCTCGACGTGGAGCGACCGGCGGGGGTCCTTGTCGCGGGTCTCGAGGCCCTCGAACATGTCGACGTCGTCGCGGTGGACCGTCACCGCCCGGTAGGCCTCCGGGAGCGCGAGGTCCGCGAAGTCCTCGGTGGTGGCGTCGCCACGCTGACTGGCGGTGATGGCATCGAGGATGTGCTGCACGGCTGGGTCTCCTGTCGTCAGGCAGAGCGGTCGGGCACGACCAGTCCGCAAGATACCGGTGGGTAACCGAGCTGGCGGCTCGGTGTGCCCGAGGTCACGCCGTCGCGGCCGCGGGCTCCACGAGCTCGACCAGGACGCCGCCGGCGTCCTTCGGGTGCACGAAGTTGATGCGCGAGTCGCTGGTGCCGCGCCGCGGGGCGTCGTAGAGCAGGCGCAGGCCGCGCTCACGGAGGATGGCGCTGACCTGCTCGACGTCGGTGACGCGGTAGGCGACCTGCTGGCAGCCCGGACCCGAGCGGTCGAGGTACTTCGCGATCGTCGAGGTGTCGTCCAGCGGCGCGAGCAGCTGCACGCAGGAGCCGGAGTCGCCGACGGCCATCATCGCCTCACGGACGCCCTGCTCCTTGTTGGTCTCCTCGTGCGCGACCCGCATGCCGAAGGTGTCGCGGTAGAACGCGATCGCCACGTCGAGGTCGGGCACGGCCATGCCGACGTGGTCGATGGCGGTGAACAGGTGCTCGGGGATGTCGAGAGGGGCGGTCATGGGACGCCATTGTGGACGACGCGACGGCAACCCGGCCGCGGCTGTGACCCAGGACTCACCGGCGGGGCGTCCCACACCTCCCGGCGGCCGGTGGGGCGTGGGTAGGGTCACGAGAGACCCACTCGAACCTGCGGAGGCACCCATGTCCGGAACCGTCATCGTCGCCGGGGCCCGTACCCCGATCGGTCGTCTCCTCGGAGGCCTCAAGTCCCAGTCGGCCGCCGACCTCGGAGGCGTGGCGATCAAGGGCGCGCTCGAGAAGGCCGGCGTCGCCGCCGACCAGGTCGACTACCTGATCATGGGCCAGGTCATCCTGGCCGGCGCCGGTCAGAACCCGGCCCGCACCGCCGGCCTCGCGGCCGGGCTGCCGCCGTCGGTGCCGTCGATCACCATCAACAAGGTGTGCCTGTCGGGCCTGAACGCCATCGCCACCGCCGACCAGATGATCCGCGCCGGCGAGGCCGAGATCATCGTCGCGGGCGGGATGGAGTCGATGACCAACGCGCCGCACCTGCTGCCGAAGTCCCGCGAGGGCTTCAAGTACGGCGACACCACGCTGGTCGACTCGATGGCCTACGACGCACTCTTCGACCAGGCCACCCAGCAGGCGATGGGCTCGCTGACCGAGGACTACAACGCCTCCCGCACGCACCTGACCCGTGAGGAGCAGGACGGGTTCGCCGCCGCGTCGCACCAGAAGGCCGCGGCCGGCTGGAAGAACGGCGTCTTCGACGACGAGGTCGTGCCGGTCTCGATCCCGCAGCGCAAGGGCGACCCGGTCGTCGTCAGCCAGGACGAGGGCATCCGCGGCGACACGACGGCGGAGTCCCTGGCGGGCCTGCGCCCGGCGTTCAGCAAGGACGGCACCATCACCGCCGCGTCGTCGTCCCAGATCTCCGACGGTGCCTGCGCGGTCGTGGTGATGAGCCGGGCCAGGGCCGAGGAGCTCGGGCTGGAGTGGCTGGCCGAGATCGGGGCGCACGGCATGGTCGCCGGCCCCGACTCCACCTTGCAGATGCAGCCCGCCAACGCGACGGCGAAGGCCTGCGCCAAGGAGGGCATCGACCCGGCGGACCTCGACCTCGTCGAGTTCAACGAGGCGTTCGCCGCCGTCGGCATCGAGTCGGCCCGCTCGCTGGGTCTCGACCCCGAGAAGGTCAACGTGAACGGCGGCGCCATCGCGCTCGGCCACCCGGTCGGCATGTCGGGCGCCCGCGTCGTCCTGCACCTGGCGCTGGAGCTCAAGCGGCGGGGCGGCGGGGTCGGAGCCGCCGCGCTCTGCGGTGGCGGCGGCCAGGGCGACGCCCTGATCGTCCGTGTCCCGAAGGGCTGACGGCCGTGGGGGTCGGGGGCTCGACGTCCCCGACCTCGTGGCGCGTGCCCGCGACGGCGAGGCCCGGGCGGTCGCCCGGCTGATCTCGCTCGTCGAGGACGAGTCGCCGAGCCTGCGCGAGGTGAGCGCCGCCCTGGCCCCGCACACCGGCCGCGCCCAGGTCGTCGGCGTGACCGGGGCTCCCGGCGTCGGCAAGTCGACGTCGACCAACGCCCTGGTCCGCGCGCTGCGCGACGACGACCGGAGCGTCGGCGTGCTCGCCGTCGACCCGTCGTCGCCGTTCTCGGGCGGCGCGCTGCTCGGCGACCGGATCCGGATGGGCGACCACGCCCTCGACCCGGGTGTCTTCATCCGCTCGATGGCCGCGCGCGGCCACCTGGGCGGGCTGTCGTGGTCGACCCCGCAGGCGATCCGCGTGCTCGACGCGGCCGCCTTCGACGTCGTCCTCGTGGAGACGGTCGGGGTGGGGCAGAGCGAGGTCGAGGTGGCCGGGCTCGCCGACACCACGGTCGTGCTGCTCGCGCCCGGCATGGGCGACGGCATCCAGGCCGCCAAGGCGGGGATCCTCGAGGTCGGGGACGTGTACGTCGTCAACAAGGCCGACCGCGACGGCGCGGCCCAGGTCGCCCGCGACCTGCGCTCGACGCTGAGGCTCGCCGACCGGCGCGACGGCGCCTGGACGCCGCCGGTCCTGAAGACCGTCGCCCAGACCGGTGAGGGCGTCGGAGGAGTCGTGGAGGCGCTCGCCGCCCACCGGTCGTGGTCGCTGGACTCGGGCGAGCTCACCCGCCGCCGCGAGCGCCGGGCCCGCGCCGAGGTCGAGGCGATCGCCGTCGCCGCGCTGCGCCGGAGGTGGGCCGACATCGGCGGGCACGCCGAGCTGGGCCGGCTGGCCGCCGCCGTGGTCGCCGGGGAGTGCGACCCCTACGCCGCGGCCGACCGGCTCCTCGAGCCCTGACCCGTCCCTCCCCGGCCGACCCCTGCGTCGAGGTGGTCCCCGGGACCGTCGACGGGCCGAGCCAGGCCCTCCTCAGTGCACCCGGAGGTCCACCCACACGGCGCGGTGGTCCGAGGACGGGAACGGGTACTCGCCGGTGAGCCGCGACAGCGGGTCGGACGGCGTGGGCCAGAAGACGCCGGCGCCGCGGACCCGCAGGTCGCGCGAGGGCAGCACGTAGTCGGCGCGGAGGTTCCCGGGTGCGGGGGAGTCGCTGAAGTCGGCGGTGTCGAGGGCCGGGTCGCCGCGGTGGGCCGCGTTGGCCCCGCCCTGGCGGGCGGCCGCCTCGGGTCCGCCGGCCGAGGTCGGCAGCGGGTCGTTGACGGCGCGGTGGTCGAGCAGCTGGTCGATGGCGGCCGCGACGGAGTCACCGTCGAGCGGGTCGGCGTTCTGGTCACCGGCGATGACGAACGACGAGCCGCGGGCGAGTCCGCCGCGGCGACCGCGGTCGTCGTAGACGTAGCGGGCGCCCGAGACGTAGTCGGCCCAGAACCGGATCTCGTCGTGGTTGCGCCGGCCGTTGCGGTCCTCGGGGCCGTCGAAGGTCGGCGGCGTCGGGTGCGAGGCCAGGAAGTGCACCGTCTCGCGGCCGATCCTGATCGGCACGTCCCAGTGCGACTTGCTCGACAGCCGCAGCGCGGCCTGCTCCTCGAGCGAGTAGAAGTCGGTCGGGATCAGGTTGCCGGGCATGTCCTGCCAGCGGAACTTCTGGAAGGTCCGGACCCGGCGCTGGTCGATCGGGTACCTGCTGAGCACGACCATGCCGTACTGACCCTCGAAGTCGCCGAACCCGTAGGCGTCGTTGCCGCCGCCGACCGTGCCGTTGCCGTCGAGGTCGAAGCCGCTCGGCACGCCGGTGTTGGACGGCGCCACGTAGGAGTAGCGGTAGTGGATCGGGCGGGCGCCCTGCTGGCCGACCTCGAGGTAGTTGCGGCGAAAGAGGTCGACCGCCGAGCCGTCGGCGACGTAGTCGAACTCGTTGAGCAGCAGGACGTCGGGGCGGGTGCGCTGCACGATCTCGGCCACCGTCGCCGCCTGGGCGTTGTCGCGGGTCGACAGGTCGCGCACGAGCTGCCCCGCGGTGGCCCGGTTCAGGGAGGCGTTGAAGGTCTGGAAGCGCACGGTCTCCTTCGCGTGCCCGTGGTGCCCGCCGTGGTGCCCGCCGTGGTGCCCGCCGTGGTGCCCGCCGTGGTGGCCTGGCCCGGCGGTGGCCGGCGGGGCGGCGGTGGCCACGAGGCCGGAGGTGAGGAGCAGGAGGGAGGGCAGCGCGATCAGTCGCGCCCGAGAAAGCGTCGTCATGCTCGCCACCCTGCCACGACGGCGTCGGTCGACGGGCGAACGGCGGGTGAAGGTTCGTGGGCGAGCACTCCTAGGATTGCGGCATGACGCAGCAGCCCTTCACCCGTCGAGGCGCGATCGACCTCTCCGCACTCAAGCGTCCGGCCTCCCCGCCCCCCGGCGCGGGCGCGCCGGCCGGCGCACCCACCGGCGGCGCGCCGGCCGGTCCGTCATCCTACGCCGTCGAGGTGACGGCCGAGAACTTCCAGCAGGTCCTGGAGACCTCGATGACGGCGCCGGTCCTGCTGGTGCTGTTCTCGCGGGGGCGAATGCCGGAGAGCGGCCAGCTCGCCGACGACCTCGTCACGCTCTCGGGCGAGTTCGAGGGCCGGTTCCTGGCCGGGCTCGTCGACGTCGACGCCTCGCCGCAGATCGCGCAGGCGATGCAGGTGCAGTCGATCCCGCTCGTGGTCGCCGTCCTCGACGGCCGCCCGGCGCCGCTGTTCCAGGACGTCGTCCCGATCGACGAGCTGCGCACCGCGCTCACCCAGGTGATGCAGCAGCTGGCGTCGCAGGGCATGACCGCCCGGCACCAGCCGGTGAGCGGCGCCGCGCCCGCCGAGGACGGCGCGGAGCCGGCCGCCGACCCGCGCTACGCCGCGGCCGAGGAGGCGCTGGCGCGCGACGACGTCGACACGGCCGTCGCGGAGTACCAGAAGCTTGTGACGGCCAACCCGGCCGACGCCGAGGCGGTCGCCGGGCTGGCGATGGCGAAGGTGCTGCAGCGCACCCACGACGTCGACCCGGTCGCCGTCCGGGCCGCGGCCGACGCCGCCCCGGCCGACGTCGACGCCCAGACCCTGGCCGCCGACGTCGACCTCGCCGAGGGGCGACCGGTGGAGGCGTTCGGGCGGCTCGTCGAGCTCGTCCGCGTCACGGCGGGCAAGGAGCGCGACCGGGCGCGGGAGCACCTGATCGGCCTGTTCGCCGCGGTCGGCAACGACGACGCCACCGTCCTGCAGGCCCGTCAGCGACTCGCCTCCGCCCTCTTCTGAGGTCGCGGTTCCATGGCGATGGTGCGCGACTTCGGGTACGGCGCCCAGTGCCTCGGGCGGGGGTGGCGCCTGCTGCGCACCCGGCCGCGGCTGCTGGTGCTGGGGATGGTGCCGGCGTTCCTCGTCTTCTGCGTGCTCGCGGTCGCGTTCGTCCTGCTGCTGCTCAACGTCGTCTCGATCGCGGCGTGGCTGACGCCGTTCGCCGACGGATGGGTCGACCCGCTGCGCTCGCTGGTGCGCGTCCTGCTCGCGGTCCTCATCGTCGTCGCCTCGGTGCTGCTGTGGACCGCGACCTTCACCGGGCTCACCCTCACCGTCGGTGACCCGTTCTACGAGCGGATCTGGCGCGCCACCGAGGAGATGATCGGCCCGGTGCCGCTCGGCGACGGGCTCGGCTTCTGGCGCTCGGCGCTCGACGGGCTCAAGCTCGCCGCCGTCGGCCTCTCGTTCTCGGTGCTGGTGCTGCTCAGCGGCTTCATCCCGGTCATCGGGCCGGTGCTCGGCATCATCCTCGGCCTGACGCTGTCGGGCCGGATGCTGGCGCGCGAGCTGATCAGCCGCGCGCTCGAGGCCCGGGGGATGGACGCCGCGGCGCAGAAGGAGCTCCTGCGTCCCTACCGGCGCTCGGTGCTCGGCTTCGGGGTCGTCACGCAGGCGTGCTTCTTCGTGCCGCTCGGCGGCGTGCTGGTGATGCCGGTCGCGGTCGCCGGCGCCACCGTGCTGGCGCGCGAGATCCTCGACGACGTCCCGGCGCTGCCCTACCCGGTGGTCAAGGCCGGCTGACCGGCTCGACCGCGTGTCGGCGGCCCCAGACCACGAGGGCGTCGATGACCGGCAGCAGGTCGCGCCCGGCCGGCGTCAACCGGTAGTCCCATCGCGTGGGGGAGTCCTGGTAGGGCTCCCGCTCGACGACGCCGGCGTCCTCGAGGGCGCGGAGGCGGACGGCGACACGGTCGCGAGGCGCCCCCGTGCCGCGGACGATGTCGCCGAACCGGGTCACCCCGAACGACAGCTCGCGCACCACCAGCAGGGCCCACCGCTCGCCCACCAGCTCGAGCGCGGCGGCGGCGGGGCAGGGGCGGCCGGGGAGATCGGCGAGCAGGATCTTGCGCACTGCGCTAGCGTGCCCGTCGTGAGTTTGAATATCAAACCGACACGCACCCGGGTGGAGGTGCGACCGCTCGTGCCCGTCGCGCTCGGGACGGCGCTGGTGCTCGTCACCTACGTCACGCCGATCGTGTCGCTCCCCGTCACCGCCCCCGACCTCGACGCCGGGGCGGGGGCCCGCGCCTGGATCCTCAGCTCGATGAGCCTGGGCCTGGCGGCCGCGCTGCTCGCGAGCGGGGTCCTGGGCGACCGGTACGGCCGGCGCACCGTCTACGACGTCGGGATGGTGCTCGTCGCGGCCGGTGCCGTGGTGTGCGCCGTGGCCGGCTCGCCGGCGGTGCTGGTCGCCGGACGCACGGTGCAGGGTGTGGGCGGCGCGGCGGTCCTCGCGTGCGGCCTGTCGTTGCTGGCCGCCCGCCACGCGCCCGGACCGGACCGGCTGCGCGCCACGTCGCTGTGGGGCGCCAGCGTCGGGCTCGGCATCGCGGTGGGCTCGGTGCTCGCCGCGGCTGTCGGCGAGGTCGGCTCGGGGTGGCGCGAGACGTACGCCGTCACCGCGGTCGCCGCAGGCGCGCTGCTCCCGCTCTCCGGCCGGCTCGGTGCCTCCCGGGCCGACGCCCCGCGCCGCGTCGACGTCCCCGGGCTGGTGCTGCTGGTCGCGTTCCTGACGCTCGTCGTGTCGGCGCTGACGCAGGCTCGCGACGGCATCGACGCGCCCGCCGCCGCCCTCGCGGTCGCCGCCCTGGCCTGTCTGGCGGCGCTGGCCGTGGTCGAGCCCCGCGTCCGCGAGCCGCTCCTGGACCCGGCGCTGCTGCGCAGCCCGGCCTTCGTCGCCGCCACGCTCGGGTCGTTGACGCTCGGGGTCAGCATGATCGGTCTCGCCTCGCTCACCCCGACGGTCGCGCAGGTCGGCCTGGGTGCCGGGGTCTGGTCCGCGAGCCTGCTCGCCGCCCTCTGGGCGGGCGTGAGCGTCGTCGCGTCGCTGACGCTGCGCCGGCTGCCCTGGACCTTCGCCGGACCGCGCGGCATCGCCGTGCTGCTGGTCCTGGTCGCCCTCGGTCAGCTGACCGGGCTCGGGCTCCACGACGGCTCGGGACTGTGGCGGCTCGCGGTGGTGATGGTCCTGACCGGGGTCGGCACCGGCCTGCTCAACGCGGTGCTCGGCCGCGAGGCGGTGGCCAGCGTGCCGCCCGACCGCACCGCGATGGGCAGCGGCGCCAACAACACCGCGCGCTACCTCGGGGCCGCGATCGGCATCACCGTCCTCGTCACCGTCGCCACCCACGTCGGCGACACCGTCGTCGACGGCTGGAACGTCGTCGTCGTCGGGTGCGCGTGCGTCAGCGTCGCTGGTGCCGCGGCGATCGCGGCCCTCGGCCGGAGCGGCCGACCCGGCTGACCTCGCCGAGGAGTCTCACGCCTCCGGGTCGCCCGGCACGCAGAGCACCGGGCGGGTGCTCAGGTGCAGCAGCTTGTGCGGGGTCGAGCCGAGCATCGCGCCGCGCAGCGGGCTCTCGCCGGCGGTCCCGACGACCAGGACGGTCGCGTCGTGCTTCTCGCCGACCTCGAGCATCGCCTGGGCCGGCTTGGAGTCGACCAGCTCGACCTCGGTGCGGACGCCGGCCGCCTCGGCGCGCTCGACGGCGTGGGCGAGCGCGGTGCGGCCGATCTCGCGCAGCGCGTCGCGGTGGGCGCCGGCCTCCTCGCCCAGGCCCCCGGGCGGGCCGGCGCCGTAGACGAGCACCAGCACCTCGTCGAAGCGCGAGGCGACCGAGATCGCCGTCGCGAGCGCGGCGTCCGCGCCGGGCGACTCGTCGTACCCGAGGACCACAGCCATGGCGTCAGCCTTCCAGACCGTCGGGGTCGGCGGCACCGGACCTGATGCCGTGGACGACGTCGGGGTCGGGCAGGCCCGGCCTCTCCTGCCAGTAGCGGCCGTCCTTGACCCGCCAGAACAGCATGATCGCGATGCCGACCAGGAAGATCGCGACGCCGATGACCAGCGGCGGGCCCACACCGAGCCAGGACGTGCCGGTGTAGGAGTTCTCCGGGTCGGCCATGTCGCGGACCGAGAGGACGAGCAGCCAGATCAGCAGCGCCGAGCCCACCAGCGGACCGATCCCGATGAGCAGGAGGTTCTTCGGGCTCTCGAGCAGGTGCCGGCGGTGGTAGACGGCGCAGGCGATGCCGGTGAGGGCGTAGTAGAAGGCGATGAGCAGCGACAGGGCCGTCAGGGAGTCGAACAGCGCGTTGTCGCTGATCTGGTAGATGCCGACGTACCAGACGATGGCGATGCCCGCCACGAGCCAGGTGCTGACGTCGGGGGTGCGGTGCCGCGGGTGGATCCGGCCCAGCCTCGCGGGCAGGGCGTGGCGCCGTGCCATCGAGAGGCCGGTACGCGAGGCCGGGATGATCGTGGTCTGCGTCGAGGCGATCGCGGACGTCGCCACCGAGGCCAGCACCACCCAGCCCCAGTCGCCCATCACCCGGTCGGCGAGCTCGGCGAAGACGAACTCCTCCTCGCCGGCGTTGTCGGTGAGCCAGGCAGTGCCGGCGAACGCGACCACGGCGACGGCCACCGCGACGTAGGTGACGAGCAGGACCAGCGTCGACCACACCGCGGCCCGCCCGGGCGTCGAGTTGCCGTCCGTGGTCTCCTCGCTGAGGTTCACCGCGGACTCCCAGCCCCAGTAGGCGAAGACCCCGAGGAGCAGCGCGGTGGTGAGGCCGGCGCCGCCGGCGCCGAACGGGTTGAGCCAGCCGAGCGACGGGTCGACCGGGTCGAGCGAGCTGTTGTCGGTGACGGCCCTGCCGATCGCGACCGCGGCGAAGACCAGCAGCGAGACGACCTGGGCGAGGATCAGGATGTTCTGCAGCCGGGCCGAGACGTCCGTGCCGAGGACGCAGACCCAGGTGAGCAGCAGGATCAGCGCGATGGCCAGCGGCATCCGGACCCAGGCGTTGTCGGCGGCCGCGTCGGCGCCGAACGTGCGCAGCGAGAAGCTGACGCCGACGTCCGCGAGCGAGCCGACCACCAGCACGCCGGTCATCGCGATCGCCCAACCGCCGATCCAGCCGAACCACGGGCCCATCGCGCGGGTCACCCAGCTGAAGGTCGTGCCGCAGTCGGCGTCGACGCGGTTGAGGTAGAGGAACGCCGTCGCGATCAGCGCCATCGGCACGAACGACGCCAGCAGCGCGCCGGGGGCGTGGACGCCGACCGCGGCGGCGATCGCCCCGATCACCGCGGCCAGGGAGTAGGCCGGCGACGTGGCCGCCAGGCCGATCACGAGGGCGTCGACGAACCCGATCGCTCCCGCCTTCAGGCCCGGTCCCGCACCGGACGCGCCCTCGGTCGGTGCCTGCGTCATGCCGTGCTCCCCTCGCCGCCCGTCACGTTGCCGTGCACCGGTTCTAGTGCATCCGGCCGCGAATGGCGAGGAAAAGCGTCGAGCTCAGTCGTCGCGGCCCCGGTCCGCCAGGGCGCCCAGCAGCGCGGCGACGGCGGGGGAGTCGCTCATCGTGCGCCGGTGCACGGCGACGACGTCGCGGGTGGGCGCGGGGTCGTGCGCGGGGACCGCGACCAGCGCGTCGCCGAGCGGCGCGCGCCCCAGCCTCGGCACCAGCGCGATCCCGAGGCCGGCACGGACCATCGCGAGGTGGGAGTCGAACTCCATGGACTCGTGCGCGATCCGCGGGCGTCGTCCGGTGCCGTCGTACATCCGGCTGAGCCACTGTCGGCAGATCGTGCCGTCGGGGGTGGCGATCCAGCCCTCGTCGACGAGGTCGTGCGGGGTCACCCGCTCGCGGCCGGCGAGAGGGTGGTCGCGGTGCACGACCACGTCGGCCTCGTCGGCGGCGACGGAGGTGCGCACCAGGTGGTCGGGGACCTCGAGCGGCACGTCGCCCCAGGTGTGCACCAGCCCGAGCTCGAGCTCGCCGGTCGCGACCAGGTCGACGGTGTCCCACGGCTCGCGCTCGACGAGGGTGAGCCGCAGGTCGGGGTGCTCGTCGAGCACGCGGCGCGCGACCGGCGCGACCAGTCCGCGCATCGCGGTCGAGAAGGCCGCCAGCCGCACGTGGCCCGAGACCCGGTCGGCCTGGCGGTGCAGCCCGGCCTCGACCTCCTCGAGGTCGGCCAGCAACCGGCCGCCGGCGTCGACGAGGTGTCGGCCGTGGCCGGTGAGCATCACGCCGCGCCCGACGCGCTCGAGCAGCGCGACGCCGGTCTGCCTTTCGAGCCGCTTGACCTGCTGGGAGACGGCGCTCGGGGTGAACCCGAGGGCCTCGGCCGCCCCGACCACCGATCCGTGGGTGTCGACGGCACGCAGGGAGCGGAGGGCGTCCAGGTCGATCATGCAGCGACCCTACCGAGTGACGTGCACCATCGTTCGCTGGTGCTTCATCGTCCCGGCCGTCAGGCTGGCGGGGTGAACCGCCGTGACTCGCTCCTCGCCGCCGTCGTGGCGACGATCTGGGGCTTCAACTTCGTCGTCATCGACTGGGGCATGGACGGCGTCCCGCCCCTGCTCTTCGTCGCGATCCGTTTCGTCGTGGTGCTGGTGCCCGCGGTGTTCCTGCTCCCGCGACCGGACCTGCCGTGGCGCACGCTCGCCGCCGTCGGGGCGTTCATGTCGCTGGGCCAGTTCGGCTTCCTGTACGTCGCGATGGACGCCGGCATGCCGCCCGGGCTCGCCGCGCTCGTGCTCCAGGCGCAGGTGATCTTCACCGTGGTCATCGCGGCCGGCGTGCTGCGCGAGCGACCGACCGCAGCCCAGGCGCTCGGCGTGCTCGTCGGGTCGGTGGGACTGGTCGTGGTCGCCCTCGGCCGCGGCGGCCACGTGCCGGTGCTGGCCCTGGCGCTGTGCCTGCTCGGCGCGTTGTCGTGGGGGGTCGGGAACGTCGTCTCGCGGGCCTCCGGCGCGCGCGGCGGGCTCGCGCTCACGGTGTGGTCGGCTGTCGTCGTCCCGGTGCCGCTGCTGGCGCTGTCGCTGCTGCTCGACGGGCCGGCGGCGGTCGCCGACGGGCTCGTGGCCTTCGGGTGGGAGGCCGCCCTGTCGACGCTGTACACCGCCGGGCTGGCCTCGCTCGTCGGCTACGGCATCTTCAACACCCTGCTCTCGCGCAACCCCTCGGCCGCCGTCGTGCCGTGGGTCCTGCTGGCGCCGGTGGTCGCGATGGTCTCGGCCGCGCTGCTGCTGGACCAGCGGCCGAACGCCGCCGAGGTCGGTGGCGGCGCGGTGATGGTGCTGGGCGTGCTGGTCGCGCTACGCGCGCCCGCTCTCGGTGTACGACGCCCCGCCCGGCCCGCCGCCGTCGGTCCCGAGGGCGGCGAGGGCGGCGCCGATCCGGCGCGCGGTGAAGTCGGCGCACCGCTCGGCGACCTGCTCGGGCGTGCAGAACTCCGCGGTCCGGATCTCGCGGGCCTGGTGGACGATCCGCTCGGTGATCGAGGCCGGGTGGGCCCCGCCGTCGAAGACGAGGCACAGGGCGTCGTCCCACCCGCCCCACGGCGGTAGCCAGTCGGTGAGCAGCAGCCGACCCGGCTCGAGGGTCAGGGCGAGCTCCTCCTCGACCTCGCGGCCGACCGCCACCTGCGGCGACTCACCGACCTCGACGACGCCGCCGGGCAGGTCCCAGTCCTGCTTGTAGGTGAGCTGGCACAGCAGGACCCGAGGCTCGGGGGCCGCCTCGTCGCGGATCAACATCTGGGCGATGGCGCGCTTGCGCGGCAGGAACGAGTTCAGCAGCGAGCGGAACGCGCCCGGCTCGCTCAGCGGCGGGTCGCTCGCCAGCCGGGCGAGGACGACGTACTCCTCGGTCTCGGCGCGGTCGCCCGTGCCGGGAGCCACCCGCTGCACCCCCTCGCGCCGCAGCCCGCTGCGGGTCGCGACGCGCAACGAGGACTCGTTGCCGGGCTCGACGCGGGCCTGGACCCGGGTGAAGCCACGGCCGCCCTGGTCGGCGCCGGTGAGGGCCCAGTCGGTGACGCTGCGGACCGCGCGGGTCGCCCAGCCGTGGCCGCGTCCCCCGGCGTAGAGCCAGTAGGAGAGCTCGCCGGTGTGCTCGTCGACCGGCCGCAGCTCGACGGTGCCGACCGGCTCGCCGTCGACGTCGATGACGAAGCTGGTGCGTCCGGCCTCGGCGTGCTCGCGGCGCCACTGGTCGACCACCTCGCGCCACTGTTCCAGCGAGGGCCGCTCGTGCTCGCCGTACCAGTAGCGGACCTGCTCGTCGTGGCCCTCCCACGTGGGCCGCACGTCGCTGTCGCGCCAGGGCCGGAGCGTGACCGTCCCGTCCGTGAGCGTGGGCTGGGGCAGGGGATCGGTGCTCACGTCGTCAGGCTAGTGGGGGGCAGGTCGCGGGGGCGGGCGGCGGTCCGCGAGCCCGTGTCGACACCCGCGGTGGCCGCCACCACCGGGGCCGGGAGTCGTGGGTCCGCGCACGGTGCCTGGACCGTGGTCAGGCACACGACCGCCACGGACCGGCCCGGACGCCGGGGATCAGCCGCGGGCCGCACCCGTCTCGCGGCGCAGCCACACCGTGGCGAGCGGCGGGACCACCATGTCGGCGTGGGCGGGCATCGAGCCGTGCTCGCCGTCGACGGCCAGGACGGCGCCGAGGTTGCCGACACCGGATCCGCCGTAGGCCTGGGCGTCGGTGTTGAGGACCTCGGTCCAGAGCCCGGCCGAGGGCAGGCCGACGCGGTAGCCGTCGTGCGGGGTGGCGGCGAAGTTGGTGACGCAGACCAGGTCGGGGTCGCCGGAGCCCGCCGGGGCACGCCGGAGGAACGAGTAGGTGTTGCGGCCCGCGTCGTCGGCGTCGATCCAGCCGAAGCCGGCGGGGGAGACGTCGTTGGCCCAGGCGGCGGGGGAGGCGACGTAGGCGCGGTTGAGGTCGCGCACCAGGTCGCTGAGACCGCGGTGCTCGGGGTGCTCGAGCAGCCACCAGTCGAGCTCGCGGGACTCCGCCCACTCCGACTCCTGGCCCAGCTCGCAGCCCATGAACAGCAGCTGCTTGCCCGGGTGCGCCCACATGAAGGCGTAGTAGGCCCGCAACGAGGCCAGCTGCTGCCAGCGGTCACCGGGCATCTTGCGCAGCAGCGAGCCCTTGCCGTGCACGACCTCGTCGTGCGAGAGCGGGAGCACGAAGTTCTCGGTCCAGGCGTAGGTGATCGCGAAGGTCAGGTCGTGGTGGTGGTGCTGGCGGTGGACCGGCTCACGCGCCAGGTAGTCGAGCGTGTCGTGCATCCAGCCCATGTTCCACTTGAAGCCGAACCCCAGCCCACCTGCAGACGTCGGCCCGGAGACCCCCGGCCACGACGTGGACTCCTCGGCGATCGTGCAGACGCCCGGGACCCGGCGGTAGACGGTCGCGTTCATCTCCTGCAGGAACTGCACCGCCTCGAGGTTCTCCCGGCCGCCGTGCTTGTTCGGCGTCCACTCGCCCTCCTCGCGGCCGTAGTCGAGGTAGAGCATCGAGGCGACGCCGTCGACGCGCAGGCCGTCGCAGTGGAACTCCTCGAGCCAGTAGAGCGCGTTGGCGTAGAGGAAGTTGCGCACCTCGGGGCGACCGAAGTTGAAGATGTGGGAGCCCCACTCCTGGTGCCAGCCGCGCTGGGGGTTGGGGTCCTCGTAGAGCGGCGTGCCGTCGAACTTGACCAGCGCCCACTCGTCGGTCGCGAAGTGGCCGGGCACCCAGTCGAGGATGACGCCGATGCCGGCCTGGTGGAACCGGTCGACGAGGCGGCGGAAGCCGTCGGGGTCGCCGAAGCGGGAGTCGGGGGCGAAGTACGACGTGACGTGGTAGCCCCACGAGCCGCCGAACGGGTGCTGCATCACCGGCATCAGCTCGACGTGGGTGAAGCCCAGGTCGGAGAGGTAGGGGACCAGGTCCTCGGCCATCTCGTCGTAGGACCAGAACCGGCCGCCCGGGTGCCGCTTCCACGAGCCGAGGTGCATCTCGTAGATCGACATCGGCTCCTCGACCGGACGGCGCGCGGCTCGCGCGGTCATCCACTCGGCGTCGCCCCACTCGTGCGTCGAGTCGAAGACGCGGGAGGCGGTGTCGGGCGCGACCTCGGCGTGGGCAGCCATCGGGTCGGCCTTCTCGCGCCAGGTGTGGTCGGCCCCGAGGACGACGTACTTGTAGGCCGATCCGGCGCCGGCGTCGGGCACGAAGAGCTCCCACACGCCGGACTGCCCGAGCTGGCGCATCGGGTGCTCGCGCCCGTCCCAGCTGTTGAAGTCACCCTTGACGCGCACCGCGCGGGCCGACGGCGCCCAGACGGCGAACGACGTCCCGACGATCTCGCCGCCGAGCGGCTCGGCGTAGCGGTGCACGCGGGCACCGAGCACCTGCCACAGGTTCTCGTGCCGGCCCTCGTTGACCAGGTGCAGGTCGACCTCGCCGAGGGTGGGCAGGAACCGGTAGGGGTCGTCGACGACGACCTCGCCCTGGCCGTAGTCGACCCCGACCCGGTAGCCGGGGACGTCGCCGCCGGGGGTCGTGCCGACCCAGATGCCGCCGTGCTCGTGCTCGAGCGGCACCACGGTGTCGCCGAAGCGCACCACGACCCGCTCGGCGAGCGGACGCAGCACGCGGAAGGTGACCTGGGGGCCGGCCGGGCCCTCGCCGACGTGCGGGCCGAGCACGGCGTGCGGGTGTCCGTGCTCGCCGCGGACGAGCAGCTCGAGCTCGTCGGGGGCGACGGGGAGCGGGGTGGGGCTGGGCGGTGGCGTGGGTGTGCTCGTCATCGTGCTCCGATCCTGGCCACGGCGGCGAGCGGGATCTCCACCCACGCGGGTCTGTTGCGGGTCTCGTACACGGTCTCGTAGACGGCCTTGTCGGCGACGTAGGCGTCGACGAGGACCTGCTGCTCGGCGGTCAGGTCGCCGCCGGCGTAGGCGGCGAGGAAGTAGCGCTGGTTGCGGGCCGACCACTCCTGGCCGCGCCGGCGGCGCTCGTCGGTGGCCTCGTCGTCGCCGGACTCCTGGCGCTGCCGCTCGCCGGCGTGCGGCGCGTAGTCGAAGGAGCGCAGCATCCCGGCGACGTCGCGCCAGGGGGAGTCGGGCAGCAGCCGCTCGGCGAGCGTCTTGGCGGGCTCGCCCTCGAAGTCGACGATCTTCCACCCGGCCGCGGTGCGCAGGGTCTGCCCGAGGTGCAGGTCGCCGTGCACGGTCTGCACGTCGATGCGGGGCAGGGCGCCCAGGGCGTCGTACGCCGCGCGCAACCGGTCGGCGTGGGGCGCCAGGCCGGGGACGACGGGCAGGGCGGCCTCGAGCCGGGTGCGCATCGCGGTGGCGATCGCCGCGGGGGTCGGCGCGGAGGCCGGGTCGGTCGGGACCTGCTCGTGCAGCGTCGTGTGCACCTCGCGCAACGCCTCGCCGAGACGCCCGGCCTCGCCGGAGAAGTCGCCGCCGGCCTCGCGGGCCTCGACCTCGGGGTCGGCGTACAGGTCGCGCACGCTGGTCAGCGCGAGGTCCCAGCCGTCGGTGGCGGTGCGCAGGAACTGCTGGAGCATCCCGAGGTGGGTCGGGAGGCCCCCGCCGCCGGCGTCGGCCTCCGGGACGAGCTCGACCCAGCCGTAGAGGTGCGCGACGTGGGTGGAGCCGGCGCGGGTGAGCGCGTCGTGCGTGGTGATGTCGGGGTTCGGGCCCGGCGTCACCTTGCGGAAGATCTTGAGCACCGAGTCGTCGCCGTAGAGCACCGAGGAGTTCGACTGCTCGCCGGAGAAGAGGCTCCCGGCGGCGGTCAGGTCGACGTCCTCGCCGGGGACGCGGTGGAAGGTCAGCCCGCCCACCTCGGCCGTCCCGGACGCCGCGGCGCCGAAGGCCCGCAGCCACAGACCAGTGGCCTGCTTGTCGTGCAGCGCGTCGTAGGCGTGCACCCAGCCGAGGTCGGGGTCCTCCCACCAGCCGACGAAGGCGTGGTCGAGGCGGTGCTGCGGCTCGGTGTAGTAGCTCAGCGGCACCTGGTACAGCTCGTGCGCGCCGTCGTCGGCGTAGGTGAGCTCGACGAGCAGGACGTCGAGGGTCGGGTCGCCGTCACCGAGCCGGCCGATGCGCCGGCTCCCGGTGACCTCGAAGTCGCGGCCCTTGCCGCCGAACCAGCGCGTCTTGACCAGGTAGGGCGCGAAGACCGACAGGTCGAGGTGCTCGCTGCTGCCCGGGGCGGGCGTCTCGGCGCTCACAGCAGGTGCCCCTCGTCGGGTCGCTCGCTGGGGACCAGGCGGAACCAGTAGAAGCCGTAGCCGCTGAGCGTCAGCAGGTAGGGCAGCTCGCCGACCGCGGGGAACTCCACCCCGCCGAGCAGCTCGACCGGCACCATGCCCTCGAAGCGCCGCAGGTCGAGCTCGACCGGCTGCGGGAAGCGCGACAGGTTGTTGACGCACACGATGATGTCGTTGTTGCCCTCGGCGTCGGTGTGCTCGCGGGCGTAGGACAGCACGGTGGAGTTGGTGCCGCCGAGGTCGTGGAAGGTGCCGAGCCCGAACGCCGGGTGCTGGCGCCGGGCGTGGATCATCCGGCGGGTCCAGTGCAGCAGCGAGGACGGGTTCTCCAGGTGCGCCTCCACGTTCACGCTCTGGTAGCCGTAGACCGGGTCCTGGATCGCCGGCAGGAACAGCTTGCCCGGGTTGGCCGAGGAGAACCCGGCGTTGCGGTCGGGGGTCCACTGCATCGGCGTCCGGACGCCGTCGCGGTCGCCGAGCCAGATGTTGTCGCCCATCCCGATCTCGTCGCCGTAGTAGAGGACCGGCGAGCCCGGGAGCGAGAGCAGCAGGGCGGTGAACAGCTCGATCTGGTTGACGTCGTTGTCGAGCAGCGGGGCCAGCCGGCGGCGGATGCCGATGTTGGCCTTCATCCGCGGGTCCTTGGCGTACTCGTCCCACATGTAGTCGCGGTCCTCGTCGCTGACCATCTCGAGGGTGAGCTCGTCGTGGTTGCGCAGGAAGATGCCCCACTGGCAGCCCGACGGGATCGCCGGGGTCTGCTCGAGGATCTCCGAGATCGGGAACCGCGACTCGCGCCGCACCGCCATGAAGATCCGCGGCATCACCGGGAAGTGGAAGCACATGTGGCACTCGTCGCCGCCGGACTCGAAGTCGCCGAAGTAGTCGACGACGTCGGAGGGCCACTGGTTGGCCTCGGCGAGCAGCACCTTGCCGGGGTACTTGTCGTCGACGAAGCGACGCACCTTGCGCAGGAACTCGTGGGTCTCGGGCAGGTTCTCGCCGTTGGTGCCCTCGCGGACGTAGAGGTACGGGACGGCGTCCAGGCGGAAGCCGTCGAGCCCCATGTCGAACCAGAACGAGATCGCCTCGAGGATCGCGTCGTGGACCTTCGGGTTCTCGTAGTTCAGGTCGGGCTGGTGGGAGAAGAACCGGTGCCAGAAGTACTGCTGGCGCACCGGGTCCCACGTCCAGTTCGACGGCTCGGTGTCGACGAAGATGACCCGCGCGTCCTGGTACTTCTCGTCGGTGTCGGACCAGACGTAGAAGTCGCCGTACGGGCCGTCGGGGTCCTCGCGCGAGGCCTGGAACCACGCGTGCTGGTCGCTGGTGTGGTTGGCGACGAAGTCGATGATGACCCGGATGCCGCGGGCGTGCGCCTCGTCGAGGAAGTGGTGGAAGTCCTCGACCGTGCCGGCCTCCGGGAGGATGTCGGTGTAGTCGGCGACGTCGTACCCGCCGTCGCGCAGCGGCGAGGAGAAGAACGGCGGGACCCACAGGCAGTCGACGCCGAGCCACTGCAGGTAGTCCAGCTTCTCGGTGAGGCCCTTGAAGTCGCCGGTCCCGTCGCCGTTGGAGTCGCGGAAGCTGCGGACCATGACCTCGTAGAACACCGCGGTCTTGAACCAGTCGGGCGTCTGGTTGATCGGCTCGCCGGGCGCGGCCGGGAGCACCGGCTGCTCGACCGGCTCGCCGGTGGTCGAGGCGCCGACCGCGCCGGTGGTCTCGGGGCCGGTGGGGTGGGACGTCGTCATGCGGGCCTCCTGACGACCAGCACGTGGGCCGGTTCGTGGTGCGGGTCGAGCCGGACGTAGTCGTGCTCGCCCCAGGTCCAGTCGGCGCCGGTGATCTCGTCGTGGACGACGAACGAGTCGTCCCACCCGAGGCCGAGGGCCGGCATGTCGAGGTGCACGGTGGTCTCGCGGGTGCCGTGCGGGTCGAGGTTGATGACGACGATCACCGTGTCGTCCTCGCCCTCCGCGGTGGTGGCGCGCTTGGAGAAGACCAGGACGTTCTCGTCGTCGGCCGCGTGGATCGTGATGTTGCGCAGCCGCTGCAGCGCCACGTGGTCGCGGCGGACCTGGTTGAGCCGGGTGAGGTACGGCGCCAGGGTGCGCTCCTCCGCGTCGGCGGCGGCCCAGTCGCGGACCCTGATCTGGAACTTCTCCGAGTCGAGGTACTCCTCGCTGCCCGGCTTGACGGCCACGTGCTCGTAGAGCTCGTAGCCGGCGTACACGCCCCAGCTCGGGACGCTGGTCGCGGCGAGGGCGGCGCGGATCTTGAAGGCCGGCGGGCCGCCGTACTGGAGGAACTCGTGGAGGATGTCGGGGGTGTTGACGAAGAAGTTCGGCCGCATCACGTGGTCGGACTCCGAGCTGACCTCGCGCAGGTACTCCTCGATCTCCCAGCGCTGCGTGCGCCAGGTGAAGTAGGTGTAGCTCTGCTGGTAGCCGACCGAGCCGAGACCGTGCATCATCGGCGGCCTGGTGAAGGCCTCGGACAGGAAGATGACGTCGGGGTCGGTGCGGCGCACCTCGGCGAGCAGCCACTCCCAGAAGGCCAGCGGCTTGGTGTGCGGGTTGTCGACGCGGAAGATGCGGACGCCGTGCTTCATCCACAGCCGCACGATCCGCAGCACCTCGCGGCAGATCCCCTTGGGGTCGTTGTCGAAGTTGACCGGGTAGATGTCCTGGTACTTCTTCGGCGGGTTCTCGGCGTAGGCGATGGTGCCGTCGGCGCGGGTGGTGAACCACTCCGGGTTGCTGGTCACCCAGGGGTGGTCGGGCGCGGCCTGCAGCGCGAGGTCGAGGGCCACCTCGAGACCGAGCTCGCCGGCGCGCGCCACGAAGGCGTCGAAGTCGTCGAAGTCGCCGAGCTCGGGGTGGATGGCGTCGTGACCGCCGTCCTTGCTGCCGATCGCCCACGGCGAGCCCGGGTCGTCGGGACCGGGGGTGAGGGTGTTGTTGGGGCCCTTGCGGTTCACCTCGCCGATCGGGTGGATCGGCGGCAGGTAGATCACGTCGAAGCCCATCGCGGCGACGGCGTCGAGCCGCTCGGACGCCGTGCGGAACGTGCCGCTGGTCACCTTGCCGGTGACCTCGTCCTGGGTCGCACCCTCGGAGCGGGGGAAGAACTCGTACCAGCTGCCGTACAGCGCGCGCTGGCGGTCGGCCCACGCCGGGAACGGGCCGGCGACGGTGACCAGCTCGCGCAGCGGGTGGGCGGCGAGGACGGCGGTGACGTCGTCGGACATGAGCTGGGCCAGGCGGGCCTCGGGCGGGCGGGCGGTGTCGGCGGCCGCGCTCAGCGCGCCGGTCAGCACCGACTTCTCGGCCTTGGTGCCCTTCGGCAGGTCGGCGAGGACCCGCTCGAGCAGCAGCTGCGCCTCGGTGAACATGAGCTCGACGTCGCTGCCGGCCGGCACCTTGATGCCGGCGGCGTGCTGCCAGGTGGCGACCGGGTCGGCCCACGCGTGCACCTCGAAGGTCCAGGCCCCGGGCTTGTCGGGGGTGACCCAGGCGACGTACCGGTCGACGGGGGCGGGCTGGTGCACCATCGGGACCGGCGCCTGCCGCTTCCCCTTGGGCGAGATGAGCACGACCTCCGCGGCGAGCTTGTCGTGACCCTCGCGGAAGATCGTCGCGGAGACGGGGAACGGCTCGTCGACGGTCGCCTTGGCGGCGAGCCGCCCGAGGTCCACGACGGGGTGCACGTCCATGACTGGGATTCGACCGACCATGCACTCACCCTTGCTGGTCGCCGGTGGTGGTGCAACCTCGTCGTGCGGGTGAAGACACCGGCTCGGTCCAGGCACTTGGATCGATCCAAGAAATGTCGGTACCTTCTGCGGGTGCGCGCCATCCGTCGATTCACCGTCCGTCCCGTCCTGCCCCCGGCCCTCGCCCCCCTGGGCGAGCTGGCCGGCAACCTGCGGTGGTCCTGGCACCCCGAGACGCAGGACGTCTTCGCCGAGGTCGACCCGGTCCTGTGGGAGTCCACGGGCCGCGACCCGGTGCGCCTGCTCGGGGCGGTGGGCCGGGCCCGGTTCGACGAGCTCGCCGCCGACGAGGGCTTCCTGGCCCGCCTCGGCGCGGCACGTGCCGACCTCGAGACCTATCTCACCGCCGACCGCTGGTACCAGCGACGGATGGCGTCGGGCAGCGACACCAGTGCCCCCGGGCCGCGGACGGTCGCCTACTTCTCGCCCGAGTTCGGCATCACTGCCGTCCTCCCGCAGTACTCCGGCGGTCTCGGCATCCTGGCCGGCGACCACCTCAAGGCCGCCAGCGACCTCGGCGTCCCGATCATCGGCGTCGGCCTGCTCTACCGGCACGGCTACTTCAAGCAGTCGCTCTCCCGCGAGGGCTGGCAGCAGGAGACCTACCCGGTGCTCGACCCCGACGAGCTCCCCATCTCCCTGCTGCGCGAGCCCGACGGCTCCGGCGCGACCATCGCGATCCAGATGCCCGACGGCCCCGACCTGATCGCGCGGATCTGGGTCGCCAGCGTCGGTCGCGTGCCGCTGCTGATGCTCGACACCGACGTCGAGGGCAACCCCGACCACTACGTCGACGTCACCGACCGGCTCTACGGCGGCAACTCCGAGCACCGGCTGCGCCAGGAGCTCCTGCTCGGCGTCGGCGGCGTCCGGGCGCTGCGCGCCCACGCCCGCATCACCGGCAGCCCCGAGCCCGAGGTCTTCCACACCAACGAGGGCCACGCCGGCTTCCTCGGGATCGAGCGGATCCGCGAGCTCACCGTCGCCGCCGACGGCCCCGGCCTCGACTTCGAGACCGCCCTCGAGGTGGGCCGCGCCTCGACCGTCTTCACGACCCACACCCCGGTGCCCGCCGGCATCGACCGCTTCCCGCGCTCGCTGGTCGAGCAGTACCTCCACGTCGACGCGGGCGCGACGCCCGGCGTCCCGACCGAGCGGATCCTCGCGCTCGGCACCGAGGACTACGCCGACGGCGACGCCTCGGTCTTCAACATGGCCGTCATGGGCTTCCGCCTGGCGCAGCGGGCCAACGGCGTCTCCCGCCTGCACGGCGAGGTCAGCCGGGGGATGTTCAACGGCCTGTGGCCGGCCTTCGACGAGGCCGAGGTCCCGATCGGCTCGATCACCAACGGCGTCCACGCGCCGAGCTGGGTGGCGCGCGAGGTGTTCGGCCTGGCGACGTCGCAGGGTGCCGACGGCGGCGCCGACGACGCCGAGAGCTTCTGGGACGCCGTCGACCGCGTGCCCGGCACCGACGTCTGGTCGGTCAAGCGGGTCCTGCGCGAGCGTCTCGTCGTCGACGCGCGCAAGCGGCTCGCGAGGTCGTGGGAGAAGCGCGGCGCGGCCAAGGCCGAGCTGAAGTGGATCGAGGACGCGCTCGACCCCGACGTCCTCACGATCGGCTTCGCGCGCCGGGCGGCGTCCTACAAGCGGCTGACGCTGATGATGCGCGAGCCCGAGCGGCTCAAGGCGCTGCTGCTGCACCCCGAGCGGCCGATCCAGCTCGTGATCGCCGGCAAGGCGCACCCCGCCGACGACGGCGGCAAGAAGCTGATCCAGGACATCGTCCGGCTCTCCGACGACCCCGCGATCCGGCACCGCATCGTCTTCCTGCCCAACTACGACATCGCGATGGCCAAGCCGCTCTACCCCGGCTGCGACGTCTGGCTCAACAACCCGCTGCGCCCCTACGAGGCCTGCGGCACCTCCGGCATGAAGGCCGCCCTCAACGGCGGCCTCAACCTCTCGGTGCTCGACGGCTGGTGGGACGAGTGGTACGACGGCGAGAACGGCTGGGCCATCCCGACCGCCGACGGCGTCGCCGACATCGACAAGCGTGACGACCTCGAGGCCGCGGCGCTCTACGACCTCATCGAGAACGAGGTCGCCCCGCGCTTCTACGACCTCGACGCAGACGGCGTCCCGACCCGCTGGGTCGAGATGCTGCGGCACACGCTGAAGTCCCTCGGCCCGAAGGTGCTCGCGACCCGCATGGTGCGCGACTACACCCGGCAGCTCTACGCACCGGCCGCCGTCAACGCCCGCGCGCTCAACTCCGACTACGCCGGCGCCCGCGAGCTCGCCGTCTGGAAGGCGCGCGTCAAGGGCGCCTGGCCCGAGGTCAAGGTCGAGCACGTCGAGAGCAGCGGCGTCGGCGACGCCGCCGAGGTCGGCGGCCTCCTGAGCGCCCGCGCCTTCGTCTCGCTCGGTGCGCTCGCACCCGACGACGTCGAGGTGCAGCTGGTCCACGGGCGCGTGCAGTCCGACGACACCCTCGTCGACACCGCCTTCGTCACCCTCGACCTCGCCGAGACCTACGAGGGCGGCCGGCACCGCTTCGACGGCACCCTCGCGCTGGACCGCAGCGGCCCCTTCGGCTACACCGTCCGCGTCGTCCCGAGCAACGGGCTGCTCACGTCGTACGCCGAGCTGGGTGTCGTCGCGACCGCCTAGATCGGGCAGGCCGCGACGGGGAGCTGGGCGGGTCCTTGGATGAAGATGTTGGAGATGTAGCCGGCGACCGGGCTGGAGATCCTCGCCCAGCGGTCGTTGGTGTAGCCCTCGGCGGTGACGGTCTCGCCGACCGCCTCGCAGACCACGTGGACCGTGGTCGGGCTGGCGAGCCGGCCGACGGGGGCGCCCGAGGTGTCGGGGGTGGGGCGCACGTTGACGTTCGCGACCCAGGTCTGGAACGGCGTCCCCGCGGGCGGCTCCGGGGGAGTGCCGCCCATGGCCGCGGCGACGTCGGCGCGCATCGCGTCGAGGTCGATGAACGACGGGTCGATCTTGCCGCTGGTGCTGGTCTCGCGGTGGCCCCGGGCGTGCGACGCGTCGCGACCGAGGTGGGTGAGGACCGCGGCGGTCGCGGCGACCGAGGCGTCGTACTGGGCCTGGGTCATCTCCTGGACCTGCCCGCCGCCACCGTCGCCGGCGTAGTCGATCTCCCACCCGATCATCAGGGTGTTGCCGTCGCCGGCCGGGATCGGACCGGAGCCGCGGCAGGCGCCGGCGTGGTTGGCGCGGTTGCCGCTGATGACGTGGAAGACGCCGTGGTGGTCGACGAGGGCCTGGCACAGCGGGCCGGGCAGGTCGGCGCGACCGTCGATGCACACGGTGAGCGCGGGCGCCGGGTTGGCGGCGCTGCTCGGCGCCGCGGTGTGGTGCCACAGGACGCCGATCGGGTCGAACCCCGAGCCGGCGCTGCGGGCCAGCCAGTTGCCCTCCTCGACGACCTGGACCCCCGCTCCGCGCAGGACGTCAGCGAGCCACGAGATCGCCACGTGTCACCGCCCCGCTCTCGACGAGGTCGGCCAGGCACTCGGCGAGCTCCGTGCCGGCCGGGGCGGCCTGCGCAGCACCGGCCGCGGGCGGCAGCGTCAGGAGCAGCGGGGCCGCTCCGGCGGCGCCGAGGCCGAGGAGGACGTGACGCCGGCTGGGCTGGGGGTCGGCCCGGCGGGACGGGCTTCCTGCTGCGTGGGACACCATGCAGGCCATGCCAGCACGGATCGCGGGGCTCGTGACGAGGGGATTCCCTTGACCTCGCCCCGGACGGGGGCCGGGCCGGCTAGGCGTCGACCTTGACCTCGCGCAGGACGACGACGCACGGACCCGACAGCGCCAGCGTCTCGCCCGCGTGCACCGTCGCGCCGACCGTGACGTCCGGGTCGGTCGAGAGCACGACCTCCCCGGTGTGGGCCCAGCGGTTGCGCGGGAGCTTCAGGTCGACCGGGTCGGCGCCGCTGTGGAACCACAGCACGAACGACAGGTCCGACTGCTGCTCGCCGCGGGGGCCGGGGGAGCGGAGGGGGTCGCCGAGGACGAACATGCCGAGCGTCGCCAGCGCCGTGTCGTGCCAGTCGTCGGTGGTCATCTCGCGCCCCTCGGGGTGCATCCAGACCAGGTCCTTGGGCCCCCCGGCGATCGTGGGTCGGCCCTCGAACCAGTGCCGCTGCCGCAGCGCCGGGTGCGAGCGCCGCAGCCGCAGCGCTGCCTTGGTGGTCTCGTGGACGTCGAGCCACGCGTCGTCGGGGCTCCAGTCGATCCACGACGTCTCGTTGTCCTGGCAGTAGGCGTTGTTGTTGCCGCCCTGGGTGCGCCCCCGCTCGTCGCCCGCGGTGAGCATCGGGACGCCGTTCGAGAGGCAGAGCGTCGCCATCAGGTTGGCCGCGGCCCGCCGGCGCCGGGCCACGACGTCGGCGTCGTCGGTCTCGCCCTCGACGCCGTGGTTGTGCGAGCGGTTGTTGTCGGTGCCGTCGCGGTTCCTCTCACCGTTGGCCTCGTTGTGCTTGACGTCGTAGCTCACGAGGTCGCGGACGGTGAAGCCGTCGTGCGCGGTGACGAAGTTCACCGAGGCGTACGGCGAGCGGCCGTCGTCGGCGTACAGGTCGGAGGAGCCGGCCAGCCGGGTCGCGACGTCGCGGGTGCCCGAGGCATGGCCGCGCCAGTAGTCGCGGATGCTGTCGCGGTACTGGTCGTTCCACTCCACCCACGGCGGTGGGCACTGGCCGACGAGGTAGCCGTCCATCGTGGCGTCCCACGGCTCGGCTATCAGCTTCACGCCGCGCAGCACCGGGTCCTGCCCGACGGCGGTCATGAAGCGGGAGCGCATGTCGATCTCGCGCTCGGTGCGCGAGAGCGCGGAGAGCAGGTCGAAGCGGAAGCCGTCGACGTGCATCTCGGCGGCCCAGTAGCGCAGCGAGTCGAGCACCAGCCGCAGCGCGAACGGGTCCTCGGTGTCGACGGTGTTGCCGCAGCCGGTGGCGTCCCAGTAGGCGTCACCGGCGCCCTCGGCCCGCGAGCGCGTGTAGAACGCGTCGTCGTCGAGCCCGCGGAAGGACAGCGTCGGGCCGTCGGACCCGGCCTCGGCGGTGTGGTTGTAGACGACGTCGAGGTAGACCTCGAGGCCGGCGGCGTGGAAGGCCCGGACCATCGCCTTGAACTCGGTGACCTGCTCGCCGCGCTCGCCCGAGGACGCGTAGGCGTTGTGCGGGGCGAGGAAGCCGATCGTGTTGTAGCCCCAGTAGTTGCTGAGCCCGCGCCCGCTCACGCTCGGCTCGGAGAGGAACTGCTGCACCGGCAGCAGCTCGACGGCGGTCACGCCGAGGTCGCGGAGGTAGTCGGTGACGGCGGGGCTGGCGAGGCCGGCGTACGTGCCCCGCAGGTGCTCGGGCACCCGGTCGTGCAGCGCGGTCATGCCCTTGACGTGCAGCTCGTAGATGACGGTGTCGCGCCACCGCTGGCGCTTGGGACGCTCGCTGCCCCACTCGAAGCCGTCGGGCGCGACCACCACGGAGCGCGGGACGTACGGCGCCGAGTCGCGGTCGTCGCGGCGCTCGGGGTGGTCGACGTCGAAGCCGTAGACGGCCCGGTGCGGGGTGAGCGTCCCGCTGACCGCGCGCGTGTAGGGGTCGAGCAGCAGCTTGGCGGGGTTGAACCGGAGACCGCGCTCGGGCTCCCAGGGGCCGTCGACGCGGAAGCCGTACCGGGTGCCGGGCGCGACGTCGGGCAGCGCGCCGTGCCACGTGCCGAGGGTGCGCTCGGTCAGGGGGTGCCGGGTCTCGCGGCCGTCGTCGTCGAAGAGGCACACCCACGCCCTCGTCGCCCGCGGTGCGTGCACCGCGAAGTTCGTCGCCTCGGCACCCCACGTGGCGCCGAGCGGCTCGTGCCGCCCGGGCCACACGTCCGCGCGCTCACCGATCCTGCTCCACACGCCCGGACTCATTCGGCCGATGATAGGGCGCGCAATGATAGGCAGGACGCAGCGGCTCACCGGCCGCGCGAGGGCAGGGGAGAGGAACGACATGGCGGAGTTCGTGCGGCTCGAGGTCAACGACGGCGTCGGCACCATCCGGCTGGACCGGCCGAAGATGAACGCGATCAGCGTCCAGGTCCAGCACGAGCTGCGGGCCGCTGCCGCCGAGGCGAGCGAGCGGGACGACGTCCGCGCCGTGGTCGTGTACGGCGGCGAGCGGGTCTTCGCCGCCGGCAACGACGTCAAGGAGATGGCCGACCTCTCCCACGCCGAGATGGTCAAGCTCTCCGCATCGGTCTCCTCGGCCGTGACGGCCGTCGCCCGGATCCCCAAGCCCGTGGTCGCGGCGATCACCGGCTACGCGCTCGGCGGGGGGTGCGAGCTGGCCCTGGCCGCCGACGTCCGCATCGCGGCCGACGACGCCACGCTCGGCCAGCCCGAGGTGCTGCTCGGCATCATCCCCGGCGCCGGCGGCACCCAGCGGCTCTCCCGGCTGGTCGGACCGAGCCGGGCCAAGGACCTGATCTTCACCGGCCGGTTCGTGAAGGCCGAGGAGGCGCTCGCGATCGGACTGGTCGACCGCCTCGTCCCGGCGGCCGAGGTCTACGACACCGCCGTGGCCTGGGCCGCGCAGTTCTCCTCGGCCGCGGCGCTCGCGCTGCGCGCGGCCAAGGAGAGCATCGACCGCGGTCTCGAGACCGACCTCGAGACCGGCCTCGAGATCGAGCGCCAGCAGTTCGCCGCGCTCTTCGCGACCGAGGACCGCACCCGCGGCATGACGTCGTTCGTCGAGAGCGGGCCGGGCCGGGCGACGTTCGTCGGGCGCTGACCGAGGGTCGTCGGGGCGTATCTATCCGCGTCACCGTGTGACAGTCTTCACCCCGCGACGAGGCCCGACCCGGAGGCCCGACCCGGAGGCCCGAACCGGAGGACCGACATGAGTGACGAGAAGACGACGACCGACGCCCCGAGGCAGGAGCCGGTCGCGCCCGGGGGCGGCGAGGAGACGTCGTCCACCGGGAAGGCTCCTGAGAAGGCCACCGAGAAGGCTCCCGAGAAGGACCCGGGGAAGGGTCGTACCCTTCCCGGCATGGACCTCGCGAAGGCACGGATCGCGGTGGCGCGCCTGCTGTGGGCGGTCTGCGTGCTCTTCGCCCTGATCCTGGCCTCGGCCGTGCTGATGATCGCGCTCGAGGCCAACCCCGCCAACGACCTGGTCAGGTTCGTGGTCGAGCGTGCCGACGACGTCGACCTCGGCTTCTTCGACCTCAGCAACCCGATCAAGGACTTCGACACCACGCTGGCGGAGACCCAGGACACCAAGACCGCGCTCTTCAACTACGGGATCGCCGCGATCGTCTGGCTGATCGTGGGACGGATCGTCGACCGGCTCGTCCGACCCTGACCGGGAGCCGTCGCGGAGGTGTGGCGCACGTCGCACCGCGTGCTCTGGGTGCGGGTGGTCCCAACGTGTTGACTCGGCGGTAACCTGCCAACGTCGCATCATCCGGGCCGCCGGCCCGCCGAGTGCATCAGGAGGGGCCCTCCGGGCCACACCACCATGAACATTGTCGTCTGTGTGAAGTACGTCCCCGACGCCACCGCCGACCGGCGGTTCGAGTCGGACAACACCGTGGACCGGGTCGGCGTCGACGGGCTGCTGTCGGAGCTCGACGAGTACGCCGTCGAGCAGGCCCTGCAGCTGAAGGAGAAGCGCGAGGGCGAGGACGTCACCGTCACCGCGCTCTGCGTCGGCCCCGAGAAGGCGCTGGACGCCGTCCGCAAGGCCCTGCAGATGGGTGCCGACAAGGGCGTCCACGTGAGCGACGAGGCGATCGCCGGGTCCGACTACGCCGCGACGTCCCTCGTGCTGGCCAAGGCCGTCGAGAAGATCGGCGCCACGCTCGAGGACGGGAAGGTCGACCTCGTCGTGTGCGGCATGGCCTCGACCGACGCGTCCGGCTCCGTCGTCCCGGCGATGCTCGCCGAGCGGCTCGGCCTCCCGCAGGTCACCTTCGCCTCGGTCATCGAGACCCAGGGCGACCAGGTCCGCATCAAGCGCGACGGCGACACCGCCACCGAGGTCATCGGCGGCACGATGCCGCTGGTGCTCTCGGTGACCGACCAGTCCGGTGAGGCCCGCTACCCGTCGTTCAAGGGGATCATGGCGGCGAAGAAGAAGCCGCTGGAGACCTACACCCTCGCCGACATCGGCCTGGAGGCCGACCAGGTCGGCCTCTCGGTCGCCTGGAGCGAGGTCACCGACACCACCGAGCGGCCCCCGCGGACCGCCGGCGAGATCGTCAAGGACGAGGACGGGTCGGGCGCCACGGCGCTCACCGAGTTCCTCGCGTCCAAGAAGTTCATCTGAGCCGGCCCAGAGAGTCCGGGATACAGGGAAGAGAGCGAACGAAGACATGTCTGAGGTCCTGGTACTCGTCGACCACGTCGACGGAGCGGTCCGCAAGCCCACCCTCGAGCTGCTCGCGCTCGCCAAGAAGCTCGGCGAGCCCGCCGCGGTCTTCATCGGCGGCGCCGACAAGGCGGCCGCGGCCACCGAGAAGCTGAAGGCGTTCGGTGCCGAGAAGGTCTACGTCGTCGACGACACCGAGATCAAGGGCTACCTCGTCGTGCCCAAGGTCGAGGTGCTGCAGCAGATCGCCGAGAAGAGCTCGCCCGCGGCGATCCTCCTGGTCTCGGGCTACGAGGGCAAGGAGATCGCCGGCCGCCTGGCGATCCGCCTCGAGTCCGGCATCATCACCGACGCGGTCGACGTGGCCGACGACGGCACCACCACGCAGTCGGTCTTCGCCGGCAACTTCACCGTGCAGGCGAAGGTCACCCGGGGCACCCCGATCATCACGGTCAAGCCCAACTCGGCGACGCCCGACGAGACCGCAGGCGCAGGCACGGTCGAGGAGTTCGCCCCGACCATCTCCGACGCCGCGAAGACCGCCCAGATCGTCGCCTCCCAGCCCCGCAAGGCGACCGGCCGGCCCGAGCTGACCGAGGCCGCGATCGTGGTCTCCGGCGGCCGCGGCACCGGTGGCGACTTCGCCCCGATCGAGGGCCTGGCCGACGCGCTCGGCGCCGCGGTGGGCGCCTCGCGCGCCGCCGTCGACTCCGGCTGGATGCCGCACAGCTTCCAGGTCGGGCAGACCGGCAAGGTCGTCTCGCCGCAGCTCTACGTCGCCAACGGCATCTCCGGCGCGATCCAGCACCGCGCCGGCATGCAGACCTCGAAGACCATCGTCGCGGTCAACAAGGACGACGAGGCGCCGATCTTCGAGCTCGTCGACTTCGGCGTCGTGGGCGACCTGCACAAGGTCCTCCCGGCCGCCACCGAGCAGATCGAGGCCAAGAAGGGCTAGCTCCCGGCCCGCAGCACGAGTGACGCCCCGTCGACCCGCGGTCGACGGGGCGTCGTCGCGTCCACGGTCCGTCAGCGGTCGCGCTTGCGTCGTCGCTTGGCCGCGAGGCGGAGACGGCGGGCCTGCTCGCGCTCGAGGTGGGCCTGGCGCGCGGCGCGGTGCTCGGCGGCGCCCGGCCGGGGAGGCCGGGCCCGACGGCGCGTGTCCCGGCGCGCCCAGAGCCACATCGCGAGCGGCGCGTTGGCGAGCAGCAGGAAGAACCCGCCCTGCAGTCGGACGCCGAGCTCACCGTCCGCGCCCCGCCGGCTCCCGAGCCCGTCGACGACGACCGCGAACGGGTCGACGAACGACGTCACCCCGAACCAGGTCAGCGCCGCCCACAGGCCCGCGCCGGCGAGGCCGAGCCCCGGACCCGACGTCGTCCGGAACGTCGCGAGCAGCACCCCGAGGGCGACGATCCCGAAGAACAGGCTCATCAGGCCCAGGCCGGGCGCCAGGAGCGCCGGCGCCCCGTCGAGGACGCCCCAGACCGCGAAGGCGAGCAGCAGCGCCCGACCGAGCCACGCCGCGACGAGGCCGATCGCCGCGCTCAGCGCGACACCGTCGTGCCAGGCGCGGTCGCGGCAGCCGGCGGCACGGACCGGCCGTGACGGAAGGCCAGGACGACCAACAGCAGCAGCGAGGTGCCGATCGCGACCCACACCCCCACCAGGTCACCGGTGGCGGTGCCGGGGCGTGCGATCCGGTCCCGGGCCAGGAGCGCGCAGACCCCGGTGAGGGCGCTCACCAGCGCCAGCCCGTGCGGTCGGCGCGAGCCCCGGACGGCACCGCCGACGGCGGCGACGAGCAGGGCGGCCGAGGCCAGCCAGAAGCACGTCGCGGCGAGCTGGGCCCGGCCCGGGTCGAGGGCGGCGGTCGTGGCCGCGTCGTCGGTGAACCGGCTCTCGAGCAGGACGACCAGGCCGGCCAGCGGCAGGAGGGCGGTCACGGCGAGGTGGACGAGCACGAGGCGGCTCGGCGCGGGGGAGGCCATGGCGTCGATGCTGCCCGGAGGGCGACCGTCCACACCTGGGCCGGCTCCGGGCTCACTAGGCTCGCCCGGGTGAGCACCATCGAACCCCTCGGCGATCCGACCGACGTCGTCCGCGCCCTGGCCGAGCGGGCCCGCGAGGCCTCCCACGAGCTCGCCCTGGCGACCCGCGCGACCAAGGACGCCGCCCTGCACGCGATGGCCGACGCCCTCCTGGCTCGCGGCGGCGAGCTCCTGGCCGCCAACGCCGAGGACGTCGCCCGCGCCGACGCCGCCGGCACGCCCCCCAACGTCGTCGACCGGCTCCGGCTGACCGGGGAGCGGCTCGCCGCGATGGCGCAGGGGCTGCGCGACGTGGCCGGGCTGCCCGACCCGGTCGGGGAGGTGGTGCGGGGGAGCACCCTGGCCAACGGGCTCGAGCTGCGTCAGGTGCGGGTGCCGTTCGGGGTGGTCGGGATGATCTACGAGGCACGCCCCAACGTCACCGCGGACGCCGCCGGGATCTGCCTGAAGTCCGGCAACGCCGTCCTGCTGCGGGGCTCCTCGAGCGCGGCCTCCTCCAACGCCGCGATCGTCGCCGTGCTGCGGGACGCCGTCACGGGCGCCGGCCTGCCGGGCGACGTCGTCCAGCTGGTGCCGGCCGGGACCCGCGAGACGGTCTCGGCCCTGATGCGGGCCCGCGGACTGGTCGACGTCCTGATCCCGCGCGGCGGCGCCGGCCTGATCCAGAGCGTCGTGGAGGGCTCGACCGTCCCGGTGATCGAGACCGGCGTCGGCAACTGCCACGTCTACGTCGACGCCGCGGCCGACCTCGACCGCGCGCTGGCGATCGTCCTGAACGCCAAGACCCACCGCACCAGCGTCTGCAACTCCGCCGAGTCGCTCCTGGTGCACGCCGACCTCGTCGACACCTTCCTGCCGACCGTCGTCGCCGCCCTCCAGGACGCCGGGGTCACGGTGCACGGCGACGAGACCGTCGCGCGGTTGCCCGGCGTCGAGCCGGCCACCGACGACGACCACGCCCGCGAGTACCTCTCGATGGACATCTCCGCGGCCGTCGTCCCCGACGTCGACGGTGCCGTCTCCCACATCAGGCGCTTCTCCAGCGGTCACACCGAGGCGATCCTCACCCGTGACCAGGACGCGGCCCGGCGCTTCGTCGCCGCCGTCGACTCGGCCGCGGTGCTGGTCAACGCGAGCACCCGGTTCACCGACGGTGGGGAGTTCGGCTTCGGCGCCGAGATCGGGATCAGCACCCAGAAGCTGCACGCGCGCGGGCCGATGGGCCTGCCCGAGATGACCTCCACGAAGTACGTCGTCACCGGCGAGGGCCACGTGCGCTGACCCGGACCCCGTCGGGGATAGGGTTCGGGCGTGCCAGACGGGACCCGCTCCACCCACGCCGACGCGGCGGTCGAGCGACTCTGGACCGGCGCCACGATCATCACCTTCCTCCGCACGGTCGCGGCCCTCGCGCTGTGCCTGGTCGGGGTGTGGCAGGAGGAGCTGGTCTGGCTCGTCCTCGGGCTCGGCGTCTACTGGGCCGGGGACAGCCTCGACGGCGCCTGGGCGCGGTGGTTCGACTGCGAGACCCGGATCGGAGCGGTCGTCGACATGCTCTGCGACCGGCTCAACTGCGCCGCGTTCTACCTCGGCTTCGCCGCCCTCCAGCCCGAGATGCTGCTGCCGGTGGCGGTGTACCTGTTCGAGTTCCTGGTCATCGACTTCTTCCTGTCGCTGGCCTTCCTCGCCTGGCCGATCCGCAGCCCCAACTACTTCTACGAGGTCGACCGCCGGATCTACACCTGGAACTGGTCGAAGCCGGCCAAGGCGGTCAACTCCTCGCTGTTCGCCGTCCTGCTCCTGGTCACCGGCTGGTGGTGGCTCGGCCTGGTCATCGCGATCGCGCTGCTGGGCCTCAAGTGCGTGTCGCTGCGGTGGCTGCTGCAGCTGGGGCTCCCGGTGCCGGTGCGGCAGCCGCAGACGGCCGGGTAGCAGGCCGTGTTCCTCGCACTGCTCAGCATGTTCGGGCTCAGCATCGCCTCGGCGCTGCTGCCGTTCCTGCCGATCGAGGCCTTCATCATCGGCGGCGCCGCCGCCAACCCCGGGACGGCGGCCTCGATCGCGCTCGGTGTCGCGGCCGGCGCGGGCGCGACCATCGGCAAGGTGGTCTGGTACGAGGTCGCCCGCCGCGGCATCAGCTCGTCGTGGGCCCGGAAGAAGCTCTCCGCGCCCAAGGTGAAGGCCGGCTACGAGCGGTGGACCGCCCGGATGGACGGCCGGCCCGTGTACGCCGGCGCGGTGATGTTCGTGGCCGCGTCGGTCGGGATCCCGCCGTTGCTGGTGATGTCGTTCGTCGCCGGTCTGCTCAAGATGCCGATGTGGGTGTTCGTCCCCACCGTGTTCGTCGGTCGCTCCATCCGCTTCTCGCTGCTCTTCCTCGGCGCCGACTTCGCCTTCCACTGACGAGCCCGACGGGGTCGGGCGATAGGGTGGTCGCCATGACGCTGAGCACCATCGCCGCCCTCGCCACCTCCGTGGCCGCCGAGACCGAGGCGCACGGCGAGCCCGCCGTCCACCCCTACGTGGTGGGCGCGATCGCGCTGGCCATCCTGCTGGGTCTGCTGGGTGCCTTGATGGCCTTCGGCGGAGGACGCGAGCACAGCTGAGCATGTCTGCCCGTCGCCGGGTCGGCGTGATGGGTGGCACCTTCGACCCGATCCACCACGGTCACCTGGTCGCGGCGTCCGAGGCGCAGTCGTGGTTCGACCTCGACGAGGTCGTCTTCGTGCCGACGGGCCGGCCGTGGCAGAAGTCCGACCGCGACGTCTCGCCGGCCGAGCACCGCTACCTGATGACCGTCGTCGCCACCGCGGCGAACCCGCGCTTCCGGGTCTCCCGGGTCGACATCGACCGCGACGGGCCGACGTACACGATCGACACGCTGCGCGACCTGGGGGAGCAGCACCCGGACGCCGACCTGTTCTTCATCACCGGCGCCGACGCGCTCGGCGACATCTTCAGCTGGCGCGACCACGAGCGCCTCTTCGACCTCGCCCACTTCGTGGGGTGCACCCGGCCGGGTGCCGACCTCGAGACCACCACCATCGCCGCCATCCCGCACGACCGGGTCACGCTCCTCGAGGTGCCCGCCCTCGCCATCAGCTCCACCGACTGCCGCGACCGGCAGCGCCAGGGCCGACCCGTCTGGTACCTCGTGCCCGACGGAGTCGTGCAGTACATCACCAAGCACGGCCTCTACTCGAGGCCCCAGGGAGACACAGCATGACCGCCACCGACCACGCCCTCGAGCTCGTCGTCGCCGCCGCCCGCGCGGCCAGCGACAAGCTCGCCCAGCAGATCATCGCCTTCGACGTCAGCGAGCAGCTCGCGATCACCGACGCCTTCGTGCTGGCCTCGGCGACCAACGACCGCCAGGTCAAGGCCATCGTCGACGCCGTCGAGGACAAGCTGCGCGAGATCGGCGCCAAGCCGATCCGCCGCGAGGGCGAGCGCGACGGTCGCTGGGTGCTCATCGACTACGGCGAGATCGTCGTCCACGTGCAGCACGAGGAGGAGCGGGAGTTCTACGCCCTCGAGCGGCTGTGGCGCGACTGCCCGGCCATCAAGCTCCCCGACGACGTCACCGCCTCGCACCGGTGAGCGCTCCGTCCGCCGGCGCGGCCGGCGGTCGCACGCTGGTGCTGGTCCGGCACGGCCGGACCGCGTGGAACCACGAGGGCCGCGTGCAGGGCCAGCTCGACGTCAGCCTCGACGACCACGGCCGTGAGCAGGCCGCCCGCGTCGGCCCCGTGGTGGCCGCGATGGCGCCGAGCCTGGTCTGGTGCAGCGACCTGGCCCGCACCCGCGAGACGGTCGCACCGCTGGCCGCGGCCACCGGCCTGCCGGTCGTGTACGACAAGCGGCTGCGCGAGTTCTACTTCGGCGAGTGCGAGGGGTGGTCGCACGCCGAGTTCGAGGCCCGGGACGCCGTCGCGTTCCAGGCGCTGCGGCGCGGCGACTACGACCGCGTCCCCGCGGCCGAGCCGACCGCCGTGGTCCGCGAGCGGATGGTCGAGGTCCTCGGTGAGCTGCTGGCCGCGCTCGGGCCGGGGCAGACCGGCGTGGCCGTCAGCCACGGCGCCGCCATCCGGGTCGCCACGGTCGCCTTGCTCGGCTGGCCCGACGCGCTGACCCACACCCTGCGCGGCCTCGACAACGGTGGCCGCGTCGAGCTGGTGGAGACCTCCGAGGGCACCGGTCCGGGCGGTCCGGCCCTGCGCCTGCAGGCCTACAACCGCACGGTCTGACGCGCTCCCGCCGACCCGATTTCGCATCCGCCGGAGGGGTTGGCTAAAGTACTCCGCGTTGCCCGGTCACACGATCGGGCGGCGCCCTTCGGGGGGTGTGGCGCAGCTGGTAGCGCACCTGCATGGCATGCAGGGGGTCAGGGGTTCGAGTCCCCTCACCTCCACCGAAGAGAAGGCCGGCCCCCGGTTCCGGGGGCCGGCCTTCGTCGTTCCCGGCCCCGGTGGTCCCGCGGGGCGGGAGGAAGGCGCCGTGCCGCCCGGTACGAGACCGTCGCGGTTCAGCTGGAGACGAGGTCGTCCCACTCGACGGTCGCCGTCCGCTCCTGGTACTCCGTCACCGTGCCGGGCCAGTTGGTGGTGATGCGGTCGCCGTCGACGTACCAGCTGGCGCAGCCCGACGCCCAGGGTGTCGCGGCGAGGCGGCTCTGCATCTCGCGGTCGTAGGCGTCGGCGACCTCGGGGCGGACGTCGACGGTGCGGCCGGGTGCCTCGTCGGAGGCGAGGCGGGCGGCGACCTCCGCGACGTAGCCGGCCTGGGCCTCCATCATCGCGATGATGGAGCTGCCGCCGAGGTTGGTGTTGGGGCCGTAGATGCAGAACAGGCCGGGGAAGCCGGGCACGGTCAGGCCGAGGTGGGCCCGGGCGCCGTCCGCCCAGACCTCGTGCAGGTCGCGGCCGTCGGTGCCGGTGACCTCGATGCCGGCCAGGAAGCCGGTGGCGGCGAACCCGGTGCCCCAGACGATCGCGTCGACCTCGTGCAGGACGCCGTCGGCGGTGCGGACGCCGCCCGGCTCGATGCCGACGACGGCGCCGCCGTCGCCGGTGACCACGTCGACGTGCTCGCGGGCCAGCGCGCGGTACCAGTCGTTGGAGAACAGGATGCGCTTGCAGCCGATCTCGTGGTCGGGCACCAGCCTGGCCCGCAGGTCGGCGTCCGGCACCTGGCGGCGCAGGTGCAGCCGCCACACCGTCCGCATCGCGCCGAGCAGCGCGGGCGACCAGGCGACCTGCCCGCCGAGGGCGGCGTTCAGCCGCTCGGTCAGCCAGAAGACCGCGCGGCGCTCGGCGGTGAGGAGCCCCGGCCAGCGCGCGAAGGCGCGGTGGTGGACCGGTCGGTACTCGCCGTCCGGCTTCGGGACGACGTAGGGCGCCGAGCGCTGGAAGACCGTGAGCGACCCGGCGGCCTCGACGATGCCCGGCACGAGCTGGACCGCGCTGGCGCCGGTGCCGATCACCGCGACCCGGCGCCCGCGCAGGTCGACGTCGTGGCGCCACTGCGCCGAGTGGAAGGCCGGCCCCGCGAACGTGTCGAGGCCGGGGACCCTGGGGACGAGGGGGTTCGAGAGCTGCCCGACCGCGGAGACGACCAGGTCGGCGTCGTACGTCGTCCCGTCGGCCGCCGTGACCCGCCACGTCCGCCCCTCGGCGTCGTGGACGCAGGAGCGGACGTCGACCCCGGTGCGGACCAGCGCCAGCAGCCCCTCCCGCTCGGCGGCAGCACGCAGGTAGGCGAGGATCTCGGGCTGCCCGGAGTAGCGCCGGCTCCAGGAGTCGTTCAGCGCCCACGACCAGGAGTAGAGCGGCGAGGGGACGTCGCACGCCGCGCCCGGGTAGGTGTTGTCGCGCCAGACCCCGCCGACCTCGTCGGCGCGCTCGAGCACGGTGACGTCGGTGATGCCGCGCTGCAGCAGGGCGCGCGCGGCGCCGAGGCCGCCGAAGCCGGCGCCGATCACGACCACGCGGGGCCACGGCGTGCTGGTGGTGTCCGTCATGTCGCCGACCCTAGGAAGCCGGATCGGGCTCCCGACAGGGGTGCGCCACCGCGTGGTTGATAATTTCGGACATGCTGCCCGGACCCGCCGCCGACGACTGGACGTTCCCGCGCTCCGTCGTCGGCGTCGCCGTCCTCGTCCGGTACGCCGTCGGCCGCGGCGTGGCGCCGGCCACGGCCCTCCTCGGCACCGGCCTGGTGCCGGCGGACCTCGACGACCCGACCCGCGAGGTCACCGCCGCGCAGGAGCTGCGGGTGGTGCGCACCCTGCGGCGCGAGCTCGGCGACGTCGGACGCGACGTGGGGGAGACCTACCGCGCCTCGACGTTCGGGGCGTTCGGCTACGCGATGCTGGCCAGCCGCACCGTGCTCGACGCGATGACGACGGCGTTGCGCTTCTTCGACCTGAGCTTCGCCTTCGTGATCCCGAGCGCGGCTGTCGTCCCCGGTGACCGGGGTGACCGGGATGACGAGGTCGCCGTCACGCTCGACGCCGCCACGCTGCCGGACGACGTCCGGCGCTTCCTGCTCGAGCGCGACGCGACCGCGGTCCACCTCGTCCTCGAGAGCCTGGTGCCGGGCGGGGTCGGCGCCCGGCTGGAGGTGGTCGGTGACCGGGCCGTCGTCCGGTTCGGCGCCGACCAGCTCGCCCGGCCGCTGCCCGAGCGCAGCGCCGCGCGGCTGCAGGCGGCCGAGGCGCTGTGCCACGACGTCGTCGACCGGCGCCGGGCGCGGACCGGGTTCGCCGCCGACGTCCGGGTGCTCGTCGCGCAGCGGCTGCGCGACGGCGCCCCGATGGCCGACGTCGCCTCCGCGCTCGGGATGACCGAGCGCACGCTGCGCCGCCGGCTCGGTGCCGAGGGCACCGGCTACCGCGAGCTCGTCGACGAGGTCCGGTCCTCGGTCGCCGCGGCCCTCACCGCGCGCCCGGCGACGCTGCCGCTGGCCGACCTCGCGGCCTACCTCGGCTACGGCAGCCCGGCGGCGTACCTGCACGCGCGGCGGCGGTGGGAGCGCCCGGGACGCGACGTGGCCGGCACCTCGGAGGAGGTGCCGGCCACGGCGTGGGGCGGGGAGGACGTCAGCGGGTGGCGACGACCTTCCTAGCGCTGGTCGCGGTGCCGCTGGCGCCGGACGCGACGACCTTGACCGTGAGCCGGCCGGTCACGAGCCGGGCGGTGCGCAACCGGACGTCGCCGCCGGTGGCCCGCACCGTCCTGGTGACCAGGACGCGACCCTGGCGCAGGAGCTGGACCTTCACCGAGGTCGCACCGGCCGCAGCGACGGAGACGTGGAGCCCGCGGTTGCGCAGCGTGGTGGCCGCGACCCGCTCGAGGGCGGCGACGCCGACCGAGGGCTTGAGCGGGGTCGGGGCGCCCGGGCCGGGCAGGACGCTCGGCGTGCGCCCGAGCAGGGTGCGGAACAGGTCGGTCTGGTCGATCACGCCGGTGACGTTGGCGGCCTGCGGGCCGGAGGCGGCCACCCGGATCTGGGCGCCGGTGTGGTCGGAGCCGACGGCGTTGGTCGAGTAGGCGACCGACATCGGGTCGCCGTCGGCGGTGAGCACGGTCGCGGTCTGGCGGCCGTCGTCGGCCGGGTTGCCGATGATCTGCGTGGAGTGCGCGTGGTCGCCGGTCACGATGATCAGCGTGTCGGGGTTGGCCTCCTGGAACTCGAGGGCGACCTGCACGGTCTCGTCGAGCTCGGCCAGGTCACCGATGGCGCCGCAGATGTCGGAGGAGTGCTCCTGCTTGTCGATCATGGCGCTCTCGGTCTGCAGGAAGAACCCGTTCGGGTTGTCGAGCAGCTCGATCGCCTTGGCGGTCATGGCCGACAGGTCGGGCTGGGTGCCGCGGTCGGCGTCCTGGCAGCGGTACGCCGGTCCGCCCGAGCCGGGCGGCGGCGTGGCGACGAGCGGCTGGTAGCGCGGGGTCATGTTGGCGTTCGCGAAGAGGCCGAGCACCGGGCCGTCGGCGAGCGAGCTGACGTCGGCGAGGGCCGTCGCGTCCTCGACGACGCGGTAGTCGTGGGCGTCCTGGGCGTAGTCGAGCACCGTCGGGCCGGCGTCGGTCGCCTGGGCGAAGCGCTGCTTGCCGCCGCCGAGCAGGACGTCGATCTCGTGGTCGACCAGCTGCTCGGCGACCGAGCCGAGACCGGCCGGCGTCGCGGACTTCTTCTCGACCGCGCAGTTGGTCATGTCGGCCGGGCCCTGGCAGGCGCGCTGGCTGATGTGGGCCGCCGCGGCGGCCGGGGTGGCGTCGGTGAGCTCGGCGGTCGACACGTTGCCGACGAGCGCGCCCTGCTCCTGGTAGCGCTCGAGCACGGTCTCGTAGTTCTCGCCCGGCACGTTGGCGGCGGCGCTGGGACCCTGCGAGAGGCGGCCGTCGATCGTCTTCTTGCCCGTCGACCAGCCGCTGGCGGTCGGGGCCGAGTCGGACACGTAGGCGATGGGGTAGTCAGGACCGGCGCCGGCCTTGAGCCCGTACGTCGTCATCGCCCCGGTGAACGGCAGGCTGTCGAGACCGGCGAACCGTCCGCCGGCGCCGAGCTCGTAGTTGCGGGCGGCGGTGATCATGGAGTCGTCCATGCCGTCGCCGATGATCAGGATGACGTTGCGCGGCTTGCTCGGGTCGACCTGGGCGACGAGGTCGGCCGAGATGTCCTTCGTGAAGCCGGGCGCGAGGCTGGCGGGGGCGCTGGGGCCGGCGGTGGCGGCCGTGACGCCGACGGCGAGCAGCCCGGCGGCGGCGACGGCCACGAGGGAGGTGCGGGTGCGAGGCACGGGTGGGTCCTTTCGTCGGATGTTCCGTCGAGCAATCTCGCGGTCGTGGCCGGCGCGTCGTCGTCGGGAGTCTGGACTCGCCGTGAGCATCCGATGACCAGCAGAAGTCGTCGCCCCGACCCCGTCACCTGATGGTGGCCGGGTGTTCACCTGGGCGCCGCAGGCTGCTCCGGCTCGCTCTCTACGGTCCGAGGCATGACGCCCGCACTCCCGACCCGGTACCTCCCGATCGCCCCGATCGGTGCGCACACCCGCGCCTCGCGCGACCCGATGACCTGCCTGCTCCGCTGCGGCAGCGCCTGCGACCACCCCGAGCCCAACCGGAGCGAGCACGCCCACGTCCAGGACGAGATCGCCAAGGTCGTGGGACGTCGTGGGGTCCTACGCAGCGCGCTGCTCGGCGGCACGGTGCTCGCCGTCGGTGGCGCCCTCGTCGACGACGCCGCGGCCGCGCCGGCCCGCGCGCAGAGCCGCGACCTCACGAAGTCCTGGTTCCGGCCGGTCCGGCCCAACAAGCGGCACGCCGTGGTGACGGCGTCCGGCTTCACCAGCTCGGTCGTGATGCGGTGGGGGGACAAGGTCGTCGCCGGTGCCCCGACCTTCGACGCCTACCGCCAGACGGTCGAGGCGACGAAGACGCAGTTCGGCTACAACTGCGACTACGTCGGGCTCGTGCCGCTGGCCGGGCGCACCGACGAGGCGCTCCTGGTGGTCAACCACGAGTACACCAACGAGAACCTGATGTTCCCGACCGACGCCTACACCGCCGACGAGGTCAAGGCGCTGGCGATGTACAACCACGGCATGTCCGTGGTGCGGGTCCGCCAGGGCCGCACCCCGGGGTCGTGGAAGCAGGTCAAGGTGCTCAGCCGCTGCCCCGAGAACCGCCGGATCCACATCGACACCCGCTTCCGGCTGACCGGTCCGGCGGCCGGCGATCCCCGGCTGCGCACGAAGGCCGACCCGCGCGGCACGACGGTGCGCGGCACCCTCAACAACTGTGCCGGCGGGATGACGCCGTGGGGCACGGTGCTCTCGGGCGAGGAGAACTTCAACCAGTACTTCGACGCCGGGACCGGGGTCCCCGCGGAGTACGCCGCGGAGTACGCCCGCTACGGCATCACCGGCGCCGGGAAGGGCTGGGGCACCGTGGACCGTCGCTTCGACCTGAGCCAGGAGCCGCACGAGCCGCACCGGTTCGGCTGGGTCGTCGAGGTCGACCCGAGCAATGCCGCGTCCGTGCCGCGCAAGCACACGATGCTCGGTCGCTTCAAGCACGAGGGCGCCAACATCATCATCGCCAAGAACGGGCGGGCCGTGGCCTACATGGGCGACGACGAGCGCGGCGACTACCTCTACAAGTTCGTCTCGCGCGAGAAGATGGACACGAGCGGCACCCGCGCGGCCCGACGTCACAACCTGGGGCTGCTGACGGCCGGGACGCTCTACGTCGCCCGGCTCTCCGGGGACGGCAGCGCCGACGGGCAGCACGACGGCACCGGCCGGTGGATCCCGCTGTGCGACGAGAACACGTCGTACGTGCCGGGGATGTCGGTCGCCGACGTCCTGCTGTTCACGCGCCTGGCGGCCGACAAGGTCGGCCCGACCAAGATGGACCGTCCGGAGGACGTCGAGCCGAACCCGGTCAACAAGAAGATCTACGCGGCCCTGACCAACAACTCGAACCGGGGCACGGAGGCGATGCCGGTCGACGAGGCGAACCCGTTGGCGACGTCCATGGTCCGCTCGGCGCTCGGGGAGCCGCTGACGGCTGCGTCCGGCAACCGCAACGGCTACGTCCTGGAGCTGACCGAGGACGGTGACCGGCACACGGGCCGCGCCTTCAGCTGGGACCTGATGCTGGTCTGCGGGGACCCGGCGGCGGCCGAGACCTGGTTCGGCGGCTTCGACAAGAGCAAGGTCAGCCCGATCAGCTGCCCCGACAACCTCAGCTTCGACAGCCGGGGCAACCTGTGGATCTCCACCGACGGCAACGTCCTCGGCTCCAACGACGGCATCTTCCGCGTGCCGACGTCGGGTCCCGAGCGCGGGCGGGTCATGCAGTTCCTCACCGTGCCGGCCGGTGCCGAGGCCTGCGGGCCGCTGGTCACCGACGGCGACCGGTCGCTCTTCTTCGCCGTCCAGCACCCCGGCGAGGTGACCGGGGCGACGTTCGAGGAGCAGGCGAGCACGTGGCCGCACACCGACGACTTCCCGCGCCCCTCGGTCTGCGTGGCCTACCGCGACCGCTGATCGCGAGCCGCCGACCCGTCGGTGACCACCGACGGGTCGGCGGTCCCGTCGACCGCCTGCGGCCTCCTGCGGCCGCGGCCTGGACACGGCCCGGACGATGGTTAGCCTGATCGGCGCAGACGCCCTGACCGGTCGGACCTCGGAGGACCACATGTCGACGACAGCACCAGCGCCGGGACCGGCGCCGGACGAGCAGCGGGAACGCGGACTGGCGCGGTTCGCCCAGCGCACGGCGGGCTGGACGGAGAGGTGGTTCCCCGACGCCTACGTCTTCGCCCTGGCCGGCGTCGTGCTCGTCGCGGTCGCCGCGATGGCCAACGGGTCGAGCCCGCGCACGGTCGCCACCACGTTCGGCGACGGCTTCTGGGACCTCGCGGCGTTCACCCTGCAGATGGCGATGGTCGTGCTCACCGGGTACGTCGTCGCGACGTCCGGTCCGGTCGCGCGGATCATCGAGCGGGCGGCCCGGCTGCCCTCGACGCCCCGTGGCGCGGTCGCCTGGGTGGCCCTGCTGTCGTGCAGCGTCTCGCTGCTCAACTGGGGTCTCAGCCTGGTCTTCAGCGGGCTGCTCGCCCGGGCCATCGCCCGCCGTGGCGACCTGCGCTGCGACTACCGCGCGCTCGGCGCGGCCGCCTACCTCGGTCTCGGCGCGGTCTGGGCGCTCGGGCTGTCGTCGTCCGCGGCCCAGCTCCAGGCGACGCCGGAGAGCCTGCCGCCCGAGCTGCTCGAGATCACCGGCGTCCTCGACTTCGGTGACACGATCCTCACCTGGCAGTCGCTGGTGATGGCGGCGGTGCTGATCGCGCTGTCCGTCGCGATCGCGTGGGCCTCGGCCCCCCAGGGCGCGGCCGTCAGGACGGCCGAGGACATGGGCGTCGACCTCACCGACGACGCCGGCACCGTGCCGGAGCGCCAGCACCCGGGCGAGTGGCTGGAGTACTCGCCGATCCTCCCCGCGGTGGTCGGCGTGCTGACCCTCGGCTGGCTGGTCGTGCAGTTCGTCGAGCTGCCGGTGCTGACCGTCGTGAGCAACCTCAACGGCTACCTGATGGTCTTCCTGGTGCTCGGGCTGGTGCTGCACGGCACGCCGCGGCGGTTCCTCTCGGCGGTCAGCAAGGCGGTGCCCGCGACCGCCGGGGTGCTGGTGCAGTTCCCGCTGTACGCCGCCATGGCCGCCGTCCTCACCCGCGCCGAGGGGCGCGGCGGCGAGACCGTGTCAGGCCACCTCGCCGAGCTGTTCACCGACATCGGCGGGGGCGGCGCCTTCGCGATCGTGATCGCCCTCTACACCGCTCTGCTCGGACTGCTCGTGCCGTCCGGCGGCGGCAAGTGGCTGGTCGAGGCGCCGTACGTCATGCAGTCGGCGACCGACGTCGAGATGAACCTCGGCTGGACCGTGCAGATCTACAACGCCGCCGAGGCCCTGCCCAACCTGGTCAACCCGTTCTTCATGCTGCCGCTGCTGGCCGTGCTGGGCCTGCGGGCGCGCCACCTGGTCGGGTTCACGTTCCTGCAGTTCCTTTTCCACCTGCCGGTGGTGCTGGTCCTGCTGTGGGCGCTCGGCCGGACGTTCAGCTTCGAGCCACCGGTGATGCCCTGACCGCGACGTCCAGGCCCGGGGCGACGCTCAGGCGATGGTCAGGCCGCCGTCGACCGCCAGGGTCTGGCCGGTGATGTAGCCGGCGGCGTCGGAGGCGAGGAAGACGACGGTCGCGGCGAGCTCGGCCGGGTCGCCCTTGCGGCCGCGGGGGACCCGCGCCAGCTGGGACTCCAGGTAGCCGTCGGGGTACTGGTCGGTCATCTCGGAGAGGAAGAAGCCGGGGGCGATCGCGTTGACCCGGATCCCCTTGCGTCCGGTCCACTGCTGCGCGAGGTCGCGGGTCAGCCCGATCAGGCCCGCCTTGGACGACGCGTACGCCGCCTGGGGGAGCCCCGCCGTGGTGAGGCCGAGCACCGAGGAGATGTTGATGATGCTCGAGCCGTCCTGCATCACCCGGCCGCAGGCCTGGGCCATCCAGTAGCAGCCGTTGAGGTTCACGTCGATGACCTGGCGGAACTGCTCGGGCGTCTCCCGGGTGGCGGGGACGGCGGTACCGATGCCGGCGTTGTTGACCAGGATGTCGACGCGGCCGAACTCCTCCATCGCGAGGGCCACGAGGTTCGTGCAGGACTCCGGGTCGGCGACGTCGGTCGCGACGGTCAGCGCGCGGCGCCCCGCGGCCTCGACCAGCGCGGCGGTCTCGGCGAGCCGGTCGACGCGCCGGGCGCCGAGCGCCACGTCGGCGCCGGCCTCGGCGAGCCCCCGGGCGAACGCGACGCCGAGGCCGCTGGAGGCGCCGGTGACGACGGCGACCTTGCCGTCGAGGCGGAAGAGGTCGGGGACGGGACGGGTCTCGGTCATGCCTCGGACCGTAGCCGGTCCTTGATGTCGGTCTTGAGGACCTTCCCGACCTTCGAGCGTGGCAGGTCGCTCCAGACCTCCACCTGCTTGGGCGCCTTGACGCTGCCGATCCGGGCCTTGACGAACGCCGTGACCTCCGCCGGGTCGGGCCGCGCCCCGGCCCGCGGCTGGACGACGGCGACCACCCGCTCGCCCCACTTCTCGTCGGGCAGGCCGACCACGGCGCAGTCCTGCACGTCGGGATGGGCCATCAGCGCCTGCTCGACCTCGGTCGAGTAGACGTTGAACCCGCCGGTGATGACCATGTCCTTGGCCCGGTCGACGATGAAGAGGTAGCCGTCGTCGTCGAGGTAGCCGACGTCGCCGGTGTGGTGCCAGCCGTGCGCCGAGGCCTCGGCGGTCGCCGCCGGGTCGCGGTGGTAGCCGGCCATCACCAACGAGCCCCGCACGACGATCTCGCCGGTGTCGCCGGGGGGCAGCAGGGTGCCGTCGGCGGCCATGATGGAGACCGTCACCAGCGGTGCCGGACGCCCCGCTGATGACAGCCGTTCGAGGGCGATGCTCCCGTCGTCCCGGAAGTGCGCGCGGGGCGGGAGCGTCGCGATCATCATCGGCGCCTCGGTCTGGCCGAACAGCTGTGCCATGACCGGGCCGATGCGCGTCAGCGCCTCCTCGAGCCGGGCCGCGGACATCGGCGCGGCGCCGTACCAGAAGCACTGCAGGGTCGAGAGGTCGGTAACGTCGAGCCGCTCGTGCGCGAGCACCATGTAGACGAGCGTCGGCGGCAGGAACGTGTGGGTGACGCGGTGTCGCTCGACGTGCTCGAGGAAGCCACCGACGGCGGGGGTGCGCATCACCACGACCTCGCCGCCCAGCGCGAGCACCGGGAAGCACAGGACGCCGGCCGCGTGCGTCAGCGGCGCGAGCGCCAGGTAGACCGGGCGGCCCTCGAACGGGTAGCTCATCAGCGTGATGGCCGTCATCGTCTCGAGGTTGTGGTGGGTGAGCAGCACCCCCTTCGGGCGCCCGGTGGTGCCGCCGGTGCCGACGATCATCGCGAGGTCGTCGCCCGTCGGGGGAGCCGCCACCTCGACGCCGTCGCCGGCGTCGAGGAGCTCGGTCCAGGTCAGCGCCCACGCGGGAGCGTCGTCGGGTCCGGCGTCGAGGCAGACGAGCGTCGTCAGCGCCGGCAGGTCGCCGCGGATCTGGTCGACCAGGCCGGCGTACGAGGCCTGGAAGACCAGCGTGGTGCACCCGAAGAGCTCGAGCAGCTCGCGGTTCTCCGAGGCCTCGTTGCGCGGGTTGATCGGGCACCAGACCGCGCCGACGCGGCTGATGCCGAACACGGTGGTGAAGGCGACCGGGTCGTTGGACGACACGATCGCCACGGCGTCGCCCGGCGCGACCCCCCGGGCCACCAGGCCGCCGGCGACGCGCCGGCTCAGCTCCTGCACGTCGGCGTAGGAGCTGGTGGTGCCGTCGGTGGTCAGGCAGGGGGCGTCGGGTCCGAGCGACGCCCCCTTGTCGAGGTAGTCGGCCAGGCGCACCGGGTCAGGCCTCCACGGTCAGGACCGGGGCGGCGACCAGCCCGAACGAGCGCAAGACGCCGAGCAGCTCACGGTGGCCGAAGGCCTGGCAGCCCGAGGCGAAGCCGACGCGCAGCGGCGGCTGCTGGAGCAGCGAGTAGGCCGCGTAGGCCTGCAGCAGTCCGGTCTGCTTGTAGTTGGAGTTGCCGTGGATGACGCAGTGCGCGCGTCCGAGCGGACCCGAGGCGTGCACCGAGTCGAGCGACTTGTTGAGCCGTGGGTTCTCGCGCGGGGGCATCTGGTTCATGACCTGGGCCGCGGTGGCCTCCAGCGCGGCGTCGCGGTCGTCGTCGTCCATGTCCTTGGTGGCCTCGAGCGCCGCCGCGACGATCTGCGGGACGCCGTGCATCAGCGCCGCGTTGAACACCCCACCCTGCGCCTTGCAGCTGGCCACGCGCGGGTCGCGCTTGAACCACACCGGGTGCGACGTGCCGCCCCACGGCAGGGACAGGGCCAGCTCGTGCTGACCGGGCACCACGAGCGGCACGAGGCCCTGGCCGGCGTCGAACGGCACGTACTGGTTCTGCTGGAGGTGGTGCGCGGCCGACGTCGCGGCGTTGAAGAGGATCGTCTGCGTCGAGGCGATCGTCGGGCTGCCGCCCCAGAACACGGCGATGTCGAGCGTGTCGAGCCCCGGCGTCTCCAGGCACAGCTGGGCCGCGATCTCGCCGGTCGTGTACATCTGTGCGATCCCCGGCGCGAGGAGCAGCCCGGCGGCGGCGAAGTCCGCGCCGTACCTCTCGTCGCAGGTGATCAACCAGTCCTGCTCGCCGGTCGTGTCGGTGTAGTGCGCTCCGGTCGCGAGACACGCCTCGACGACCTCGGGGCCCCACTTGCTGAACGGGCCGACGGTGTTGAGCACCACCGAGGCGCCGCGGACGAGCTCGGTGAGGGCCTCGAGGGTGTGCTCGACCTCGACGACCTCGTAGTCGGCGGTCTCGATGCCGGCGACGTGGGACTGCATGGAGGCGGTGAGCCGCTCGGCGCTGCGGCCGGCGGCGACGAACGGGACGCCGTACTCGCGGAGGTACTCGCACACGAGGCGGCCGGTGTAGCCGGAGGCGCCGTAGACGACGACGGGCCTGCTGCTGCTCGGGGAGTCGGTCACGGTCACATCCCCATCCCGCCGTCGACGGACAAGCCCGTGCCGGTGATGAACCTGGCGGCGTCGGAGGCCAGGAAGACGACGGCGTCGGCCATGTCGGCGACCTCGCCGAGCCGGCCGAGCGGGGTCTGCTCGATGACGGCGCCGACGGCGGCCTCCGGGCTCTCGAAGAGCCCGAGGGTGGCCATGTCGACGGCGAGCCCCTGGCCCATCGCGGTGGGGACCAGGCCGGGGTAGACGCAGTTGACCCGGACGCCCCAGCCGAGCTTGCCGGCCTCCATCGCCGCGACGCGGGTGAGCCGGTCGACGGCCGACTTGGTGGCGGAGTAGATCGGGATCCCGGGGAAGGCGATGGTCGCGGCGACCGAGGAGATGTTGACGATGCTGCCCCCGTGGCCGGCCGCGCCGCCGGGGCGCATCGTGCGCAGCGCGTGCTTGATCCCGAGCGCGGTGCCGAGCACGTTGACGTCGAGCATGGTGCGGATGTCGGCCACCTCGACGTCGGCCATCAGGCTGCTGACCTCGACGCCGGCGTTGTTGACGACGACGTCCAGACGACCGGTGCGCTCGACGGCGGAGGCGACGGCCGCCTCCCAGCCGGCCTCGTCGGTCACGTCGAGGTGGACCGCGCCGTGCCCCTCCCCGAGCGAGGCGGCGACCGTGCCGGCCGCCTCGTCCTGGAGGTCGGCGATGACGACGGTCGCGCCCGCGGCGGCGAGGGCGCGGGCCATGCCCTCACCCAGCCCCTGGGCTCCGCCGGTGACCAGGGCGGTGCGCCCGGTCAGGTCGTGGTGGGTCATGGAGCGTGGCCTCCTGGAGTCGGGTGTGGTGCCGGTCACACGTTCCTCCATGCTCTTGACGGGTGTCAAGAGAAAACTTGACAGTCGTCAGGATCAGGCGGTCGTGCGATGATGGAAGACGTGACGACCACGGCGACTCCCCGTCGCTCCCCGGGCGACAAGCACGACGAGCGCCGCAACCAGCTCGCCGAGTCCGCGCTGCGCACCCTCGGCGAGCTCGGCTACGCCCGGGCGAGCCTGCGCGAGATCGCGACGAACTCCGAGTTCAGCCACGGCGTCGTCCACTACTACTTCCGCGACAAGCTCGAGCTCATCGTCTACTGCGTGCGCTACTACAAGGCGCGGTGCGTGCGGCGCTACGACGCGGTCGTCGCGGAGTCCGACAGCGCCGAGGAGCTCGTCGAGGCGTTCGCCGCCAAGCTCGTCGAGACGCTGCGCGACGAGGCGCCCATGCACCGCCTCTGGTACGACCTGCGCACCCAGAGCATGTTCGAGCCGGGTCTGAGCGAGGCCGTCACCCACATCGACAACACGCTGCAGGAGATGATCTGGCGGGTCGTCGAGCGCTACTCCGACCTCGCCGGCCGCCCGCCGGCGCTCACGCCGGCGGCGACGTACGCCGTCCTCGACGGGCTGTTCCAGCAGGGCCTGCTCGCCCTCACGCGCGACGGCGAGGCGGTGCTCGCCGGACTGCCCGCCCAGGTGCGCGCCCTGCTGCCGGTGCTGCTGGCGCCGGAGGCCTGAGCCTCACCGCCGGTCAGGAGCCGGCGCGGCGCCGCATCTCGGCATCGAGCGAGAGCTCGAAGTGCCCCATCGTCTCGGCGGTGGCGGGATCCTCCATGCGGGCCAGGAGGGTGTCGAAGTCGACGTCCTGCACGTGCTCGTGCACCCACCACAGGTTGCCCCACGGATCGGTGAACCGGGCGACGTCGTCGCCGAACGGCAACGACGTCCGGGGCGTGACCGTGGTCGCGCCGGCCGCCTCCGCGCGGGCCAGCACCGCGTCGACGTCCTGGACGTCGACGCGCATCAGCGCCGGCTGCGGGGCCCACCCCGGGAGGGCGTCCATCACCACGACGGTCGTGCCGCCGACGACCGTCTCCGCGTGCCCGACCAGCCCGTCGGGCCCGGGCGCGCGACCGGTCTCCCGGGCGCCGAGGACCTCGGCGAGGAAGTCGAGCAGCGCGGCGGCGTCCGCGGCCACGATCCACGGCGCCAGGCTCATCGGGGCCGGCTCCTCGGGCTCGGCACCATCACAGGACCTCGCGACCCTGCAGGTACGGGCGCAGCACCGGCGGCACGGTGACGGTGCGGTCGGCGTTCTGGTGGTTCTCGATGAGCGCGACCAGCAGCCGCGGCGTCGCCGCCGCGGTGTTGTTGAGCGTGTGGGCGTGCTTGATGGTGCCGTCGGTGTCGCGGTAGCGCAGGCTGGCGCGGCGCGCCTGCCAGTCGTGCAGCGTGGAGCAGGAGTGGGTCTCGCGGAAGCTCTCCAGCGAGGGGAACCAGGTGTTGATGTCGTTCATGCGGAACTTGCCCAGCCCCATGTCGCCGGTGCTGCACTCCACGACCTCGTAGGCGAGGTCGAGGTCGAGGAGCAGCTGCTCGGCACAGTCGAGCAGGGCCTGGTGCCACTTCTCGGACTCGGCGTCGTCGGCCTCGCACACCACGAACTGCTCGACCTTCTCGAACTGGTGGACCCGGACCAGGCCCCGGACGTCGCGCCCGGCGCTGCCGATCTCGCGGCGGAAGCAGGGCGAGATGCCGGCGTACAGCAGCGGGAGCTGCGCCTTGTCGAGGATCTCCCCGGCGTGCAGGCCGACCAGGGCGACCTCGCCGGTGCCCGCGAGGAACAGGTCGTCGGCGGGCAGCTCGTAGGTCTCCTCGCGGCCCTTCGGGAACATGCCGGTGCCGACCAGGGCGGCCTCGCGGACCAGCGAAGGCACCGAGATCGGCGTGAAGCTGCGGGTCACGAGCAGGTCGAGCGCGTAGGACAGCACCGCCCGCTCGAGCAGGACGGCGTCCCCGCGCAACGCGTAGGCGCGCTCCCCGGAGACGTTGCGGGCGCGGGCGAACTCGGCCCACCCGCGCTCCTCGAGCAGCGTGACGTGGTCGAGGGGCTCGAAGTCGAAGGTCGGGGGAGTGCCGACCTTCTTGATGACGACGTTCTCGGCCTCCCCGGCGCCGACGGGCGCCTGGTCCCACGGGATGCCCGGCACCTGGAGCATCAGGTCCTGCAGCTCGGCCGCGCGTACGGCGTGCTCGTCCTTGGTCGCGCTCAGCCGGACGTCGAACTCGGCCTGCTCGGCGCGCAGCCGCTCCCGGGTGGCCTCGTCGGCCCGGCCGAACTCCTTCGAGCGCCGCTTGCGCTCGCCCATCGCGTTGTCGACCTCGTGGCGCAGCCGGCGCACCTCGGCCTCGAGCGCCACGAGGGCGTCGACGTCGAGGTCGATCCCCTTCACCTCCACCGCGTGCTTGACCAGGTCGGGGTGCTCGCGGATGGTGCGTACGTCCAGCATGGCGAACATGCTAGGGCGCGTCCCCGGGGCGCGAGGTAGGTGGTCGAGCCCGGGGCCTGTCACGCGGTACGATGCACCGGTGAGCACCCACACCCTGCTTCTTGGACAGCCGCGCTGATCACTCGCTGATCGCGCGGCCACCCCTCCACGTGAGGGGTTTCTTTATGTCCGGAGCAGCACGAGCAGGAGCAGACGATGAGCGAGCAGGGCACCGACAGCACCGTCACCGGGACCGGCGAGGCGGCGACGTACGACGTCCGGTCGGTCGAGCAGAAGTGGCAGCGGGTGTGGGCCGAGCTCGACCCGTTCCGGGCCGACGACGCGGCGGTCACCGAGGGGCGCAGGGAGAAGCGCTACGCGCTGACGATGTTCCCCTACCCCAGCGGCGACCTGCACATGGGTCACGCCGAGGTCTTCGCGCTGCACGACGTGATCGCCCGCTACTGGCGCTTCCGCGGCTACGAGGTGCTGAACCCGATGGGCTGGGACTCCTTCGGCCTGCCCGCCGAGAACGCCGCGATCCGCAACGACACCCACCCGGCGACCTACACCTACGCCAACATCGAGACCCAGCTGGCGTCGATGAAGCACTACGGGCTGTCCTTCGACTGGTCGCGGCGGCTGCACACCTCGGACCCCGAGTACTACCGGTGGACGCAGTGGCTGTTCCTGAAGCTGCGCGAGCAGGGCCTGGCCTACCGCAAGAACAGCCCGGTCAACTGGTGTCCCCAGGACCAGACCGTGCTGGCCAACGAGCAGGTGCTGGCCGACGGCACCTGCGAGCGCTGCGGGGCCGAGGTGACCAAGAAGGAGCTGACGCAGTGGTACTTCCGCACCACGCACTACGCGCAGGAGCTCTACGACGGCCTGGACGCCCTGCAGGACACCTGGATCGGCAAGGTGGCCAACGCCCAGCGCAACTGGATCGGCCGCTCCGAGGGCGCGCACGTGTCCTTCGACGTCGAGGGCCACGACCCGGTCACGGTGTTCACGACGCGTCCCGACACGCTGTTCGGGACGACGTTCATGGTCGTCGCGGTCGACGCCAAGCTGGCCGACGCCCTGGTGACCGACGAGCACCGCGCCGAGTTCGAGGCCTACCGGGACGATGTCCGCAAGGCCACCGACATCGACCGGCTGGCCACCGACCGAGCGAAGACGGGCGTGTTCCTGGGCGTGCACGCCACGAACCCGCTGACCGGTGACCGGATCCCCGTGTGGGCCACCGACTACGTGCTGGCCGACTACGGCACCGGCGCCGTGATGGGCGTCCCCGGCGGCGACCAGCGCGACTGGGAGTTCGCCACCGCCTTCGACCTGCCGATCGTGCGCACCACCGAGCCGCCCGCCGACTTCGAGGGCGAGGCGTACGCGGGCGAGGGCGCCGCGATCAACTCGCCCGCCCCGGGCGTCGAGTCGGCGCTCGACCTGAACGGCCTGCCGGTGGCCGAGGCCAAGAGCGCCACGATCGCCCACCTGGAGCAGATCGCTCACGGCGCGGGCACGGTCAACTTCCGGCTGCGCGACTGGCTGCTGTCGAGGCAGCGCTACTGGGGTGCCCCGATCCCGATCGTGCACTGCCCCGCGTGCGGCGAGGTCGCCGTCCCCGAGTCCGAGCTGCCGGTCCGGCTGCCCGAGCTGCGCGGCGCCGACCTGAAGCCGCGGGGGACCTCGCCGCTGGGCGCGGCCCGCGAGTGGGTCGAGGTCGCCTGCCCCGCCTGCGGCGGCCCGGCCGAGCGGGACACCGACACGATGGACACCTTCGTCGACTCGTCCTGGTACTTCTTCCGGTTCCTGTCCCCGAACGACGACACCCAGGCCTTCGACCCGGCCCTGGCCGAGGCGTGGGGGCCCGTCGACTTCTACCTGGGCGGGGACGAGCACGCCGTCCTGCACCTGCTGTACGCGCGCTTCTTCACCAAGGCGCTGCGCGACCTGGGCCTGATCACCTGGGACGAGCCGTTCACCTCCTACCTGTCCCAGGGCAAGGTCATCAACAACGGCCGCAAGATGAGCAAGTCGCTGGGCAACGGCATCGACCTGGGCGCCCAGCTCGAGCAGTTCGGCGTCGACGCGGTGCGCCTGACCCTGGTCTTCGCCAGCCCGCCCGAGGACAACATCGACTGGGCCGACATGAGCCCGACCGGCTCGCTGCGCTTCCTGCAGCGCGCCTGGCGGCTGAGCGGCGACGTGACGTCGGCGCCGGGCACCGACGCGAGCGGTGGCGACGTCGCGCTGCGCCGGGTCACCCACCGCACCGTGGCCGAGGCCGAGACGCTGCTGGAGAGCCACCGCTTCAACGTGGTGGTCGCCCGGACGATGGAGCTGGTGAACGCCACCCGCAAGGCCATCGACTCCGGCCCCGGCGGCGCCGACCCGGCCGTGCGCGAGGCCGCCGAGGTGGTCGCGCGGCTGCTGTCGATGGTCGCGCCGTACGTCGCGGAGGAGATGTGGGACCGGCTGGGCCACGCCCCGTCGGTCGCCCAGGCCGCCTGGCCCAGCGTCGACCCGGCGCTGCTGGTCGCGGAGTCGGTGACGGCCGTGGTCCAGGTCCAGGGCAAGGTGCGCGCGCGGCTGGAGGTCGCCCCCGACATCAGCGCCGCCGACCTGGAGGCGCTGGCGCTGGCCGACCCGGTCGTCGTCGCGGCGGTCGACGGGCGCGAGGTGCGCAAGGTGGTCGTGCGCGAGCCGAAGCTGGTCAACCTGGTGGTGTGAGCGGGCTCGTCGTCCGGGCGGGATGTCTCCTAGGATCCCCGGCATGCCCCCGTCCGTCGCCGTCGTCACGGACTCGACCGCGAGCCTGCCGACCGGCCTGGCGGCCGAGCACGGCATCGTCGTGGTGCCGCTCCAGGTCGTCGTCGGGGCCGACGCGTTCGACGAGGGCTCGCCCGAGGCGACGCCCGAGCGGGTCGCCGACGCGCTGCGCGAGTTCCGGCCCGTGAGCACCTCGCGGCCGGCACCGGCGGTGTTCCTCGACGCCTACCGGGCCGCGGCCGCGGCCGGCGCGACCGACGTCGTCTCGGTGCACCTGTCCGGCGAGATGAGCGGCACCTTCGAGTCGGCCCAGCTGGCCGCGCGCGACGCCCGTGCCGAGGGGGTGCGGGTGGTGTGCGTCGACAGTCGCCAGGTCGGCGTCGCGACCGGGTACGCCGCCCTGACCGCGGCCGAGGTCGCCGCGGCCGGGGGCTCGGCCGACGAGGTCGCCGAGGCAGCGAGGCAGCGGGCGGCCGGCTGCTCGTCGTACTTCTACGTCGACACCCTCGAGTACCTGCGGCGCGGTGGCCGGATCGGCGCGGCGGCCGCCCTGCTCGGGGGTGCCCTGGCGGTCAAGCCGCTGCTGACCATCGAGGACGGCACCGTCTCCTCTCTGGAGCGGGTGCGCACCTCGAGCCGGGCCATCGCCCGGCTGGCCGACCTGGCGGTCGCTGCTGCCGGCGAGCGGCCGGTCGACGTCTGCGTGGCGCACCTGGCCAGTCCCGACCGCGCCACGGCGCTGGCCGACCAGCTGGCGGAGCGGCTCGCCGACCAGCTGAGCGGCGGGCCGGACGGGGGGCGGGTGTGGTGTGCGGAGATCGGGGCCGTCCTCGGGGCGCACGTCGGGCCCGGGATGCTCGCGGTGTGCGTGGCGCCGCGGCCCGCGTAGCGCCTCGCGACCGCGCCTCCCACCGCGTGGCGCCTCGCGACCGCGGATGACCACGAACCGTCCACAGGACGGGGTGTCCGCGGGTTCTCCACAGGAGGGTCGCCGGTGGTCGCGGAGGGCCCGACCGGCTGCCTACGGTCCTCGACATGCGCAGCAGACGTCCGAGCCCCGAGCACCAGGAGGCGGTCTCGCGCCGGCTCGCGCTGCTCTCCGAGCAGCTCGCGGCCGGGCGAGAGGCCGACCCGGTCGACCAGGCCCTGGTCGAGCGCGGGGCGGTCGACCCGGCCTCGGGCGGGGAGTGGTGGGACGACCACACCCGGGTGAGTGCGGCCCGGGCGCCGCTGCACGTGGTGCCGGACCCGGCGCCCGCCGACCGACCGCTCACCCCGGCGCCGGCGACCACCGCGTCGCCGCTGTCCGGGCCGGTGCCCGGTGCGGCGTCGGTCCCGGTCCCGGGGCGGCACGCGGCGCGGCGACGGGTGTCGCTCGCCGCGGTCGTGCCGGAGACGCTGCGCGGCCGGGTGCGGGTCGGCGCCGGCGCCCTCGCGGTCGTCGCCCTCCTCGTGTCGGTCGGGCTGGCGGTGACCGCCTGGCAGGTGCTGCGCGACGATCCGGGCCCGCCCGTGCCGGTCACCGACCCGCCCCCCGGCCTGGTGCCCGTCGAGGCGGGGGCGGTCCCGTCGGCCGTGCCTGCGGCCGAGCCGTCGGCCGGTGCCGCGGGGGCGGTGACCGTGACCGTCGACGTGGCCGGGCGGGTCCGGCGTCCAGGCATCGTCGTCCTCGACGCCGGCGCGCGGGTCGTCGACGCCCTCGAGCGGGCCGGCGGCGCGCGCCCCGCGGTCGACCTGAGCTCGCTGAACCTGGCCCGGGTCCTGGTCGACGGCGAGCAGATCCTGGTCGGGGTCGACGGGGGAGCGACCGTCCCGCCGGCCGCCCCCGGTGCCGCCGGGGTCCCGGCCGGACTCGTCGACCTCAACCTCGCCGACCAGGCCCTCCTGGAGACCCTGCCCGACGTCGGGCCGGTCACGGCCACCGCGATCATCGCCTGGCGCGAGGAGCACGGTGCCTTCACCGCCGTGACCGAGCTGCTCGAGGTCTCCGGCATCGGTGACGCGACGCTCGCGACCCTCACCCCGCTGGTGACGGTCTGATGTCGTGCCCGACGTCGACGAGGAGCCGCCCGAGGTCGCCGCCCCGGCCGACCTGCGCACACCGTGCCTGGCCGCGTCGGGCTGGGCGGGCGGCCTCGTCGCGGCGCTGCTGCCGCCGGGTGTCGCCGGGGCCGTGGTCCTGGCTGCGGTGGTGGCCGGGCTGGTGCTCGCGGCGCTCCGGCGCGAGCCGGGCCTCGCCGGCGCGGTGCTGGCGTGCGGGCTGGTCGCGGCCGCCGTCCTGGCCTCGGCGTCGCTGCGCGCGGAGGCGGTGAGCAGCAGCCCGGTGGCGGCCCTCGCCGAGCAGCGGGCCGCCGTCGAGGTGACCGGCGTCGTGGTCGCCGACCCGCGCCCGGTGGCGGGACCGTTCGGCGACGGGGTCGTCGTCCGCCTGGAGGTGCGGGCGGTCGTGGGTCGCGGCGTGCGGCACGAGGTCGCCGTCCCGGTGCTGGTGCTGGGCGACGAGCGGTGGTCCGGCGTCGAGCTCGGGTCGAGCGTGGCGACCCGGGGTCTCCTCGCGCCGGCCGACGACGCCGACCTGGCCGCGCTGCTCACCGGCGCCTCGGGCCCGGTCGTGCGGCACGGCCCCGACGTCTGGTGGCGCGGGGCCGGGGCGGTCCGTGCGTCGATCCGCGACGCCGTCGCGCACCGGCCGGCCGACCAGCGGGCGCTCGTCCCGGCGCTCGTCGACGGCGACGACGCCGGCCTGACAGCCGACCTGGAGGACGACTTCCGCACCACGGGACTGACGCACCTCACGGCGGTGTCGGGCACCAACCTGACGCTCGTGGTCGGGTTCCTGCTCGTCCTGGCCCGGTGGTGCCACGTGCGCGGTCGCTGGCTGGCGCTCGTGGCGGGGCTCGGCATCGTGGGCTTCGTGCTGCTCGCACGCACCGAGCCGAGCGTCCTGCGCGCCGCGGCGATGGGCGCCGTCGGCCTGCTGGCGATAGGCGCCAACAGCCGGCGCCGTGCGTTCCGCGGGCTCGGGGTCGCGGTCGTCGTCCTGCTCCTGGTGCAGCCGGGCCTGGCGACGTCGGCCGGCTTCGTCCTCTCGGTCCTCGCGACGGCCGGCATCGTGGTGCTGGCACCCGGGTGGCGCGACGCGCTCGCCCGCTGGCTGCCGCGGTGGCTGGCCGAGGCGGTGGCGGTCCCGGCGGCGGCGCAGGTCGCGTGCACGCCGGTCGTCGCGGGTCTCTCCGGCCAGGTCAGCCTGGTCGCGGTGGTCGCCAACCTGCTGGTCGCGCCGGTCGTCGGACCGGCCACCGTGCTCGGTCTGGCCGGCGGCCTGGTGGCGCTGGTGGGCGACCCGCCCGCCCGTCTGCTCGGCACGGCGGCGGGGTGGTGCGTCGGGTGGATCGTCGCGGTGGCGCGCCGCGGCGCGGACCTGCCGCTGGCCGCCGTCGACTGGGGCGCGGGCGCCGGGTCGCTGGCCGTGCTCGTCGCCGGGTGCGTCGGCCTCGCGGCGTCGGCGCCCTGGGTGCTGCGCCACCCGGCGCGCGCCGTGCCGGCCGCGGTGGTGCTGGTCGTGGTCGTGACGGTGCCGCTGCCCTCACCGGGCTGGCCGGGCGCGGGTTGGGTGCTCGCGATGTGCGACGTCGGCCAGGGCGACGCCCTGGTGGTCAACGCCGGTGCCGGTCGCGGGGTCGTCGTCGACGCCGGACCCGACCCGACGGCCGTCGACCGCTGCCTGCGCCGCCTCGACGTCGAGGAGGTGCCGCTGGTGGTCCTCACGCACTTCCACGCCGACCACGTCGACGGTCTTCCCGGCGTGCTCGACGGCCGTCGGGTCGGCCAGGTCTGGACGACGTCGCTGCTCGACCCGCCCGAGGCGGTCGAGGAGGTCGTCGGCGCTGCGCGTGGGGCCGGGGTGGTCCCGACGCTGCCGCCGTCCGGCGCCGTCACGGTCGGTGACGTCGTCCTGCAGGTGCTCTGGCCGCTCCCGGGACCGCCCACGGTCGGGCCGGGCGACGGCAGCACGGCCAACGACGAGAGCGTCGTCCTGCTCGCCGAGGTCCGCGGCGTCCGGATCCTGCTGACCGGCGACGTGGAACCCCCCGGCCAGGCGGCGGTGGCCCGCGAGCTGCCGAGCCTCGACGTCGACGTCCTCAAGCTCCCGCACCACGGCAGCCGCTACCAGGACCTCGACTGGCTGACCTCGCTGCACGCCGAGCAGGTGCTGGTCTCGGTCGGCGCCGACAACGACTACGGCCACCCGGCGCCCGACGTCCTCGGGGCGCTGGAGGCCACCGGTGCGGGCGTCGCGCGCACCGACGAGGACGGCGACGTCCTGGTCGTGGCCGGTGCCGGCGCAGGCGGCACGGTGAGCGTGCGGGCCGCTGGGTGAGCGTCGGTGGCGTGTGCCAGGGTGCAGCCATGCCGGCAGCGAACCTGGACAGCAGCAGCGTGCTCGGCCGCGTCACCCTGGTGACCGGCAAGGAGGAGTTCCTCAACGAGCGCACCGTCCAGACGGTCCGCGACGTCGTCCGGGCCCACGACGGCGAGGCCGAGTTCTCCGAGACCGGAGCCTCCGACCTCACCCTGGCCTCGCTCGGGGAGATGTCGGCGCCGTCGTTGTTCTCCGCGACGCGGTGCGTGGTCGTCCGGGGGCTGGAGAACCTGCCCGAGGAGTCGGTCGCCGGCCTCCTCGAGTACGCCGCGGCGCCGGTCGAGGACGTCGCCGTCGTGCTCGTGCACGGCGGTGGCCCCAAGGGCAGCGGCACCCTCACCAAGCTGCGCAAGCTGCGCGGGGTCACCGAGGCGAAGTCCGAGGAGCTCAAGGCCTCGGAGTTCCCGGGGTTCGTCGCGGCCGAGGTCCGCCGGCACGGCGCCACCATCGACAACGACGCGGCCCGGGCCCTCGTCGAGGCGGTCGGCCAGGACCTGCGCTCGCTGTCGGCGGCCGCCCACCAGCTCACCAACGACTTCTTCGGCGAGCGGCTGACCTCCGACAAGATCGCGCGCTACTTCGGTGGGCGCGCCGAGGCCAAGTCGTTCGCGGTGGCCGACCACGCGTTCTCCGGGCATCGCGAGCAGGCGCTCGAGGAGCTGCGCTGGGCGATGGACAACGGCACGCCCGCCGTCCTGGTGACCTCGGCGTTCGCCGGCAGCGCGCGGGGCCTGGCCCGCTACAAGGGCGCGATGCGGGGGTTGCGCGAGGCCGACCTGGCCCGCGAGGTCGGCGTCCCGCCATGGAAGCTGCGAACCCTGCGCTCGCAGGCCCAGGGCTGGTCGGAGTCCGGGCTGTCGCGAGCCATCCGCGCGGTGGCCCAGGCCGACGCCGACATCAAGGGCGCCGCCAGCGACGCGTCGTACGCCCTCGAGCGGCTGGTGCTCACCATCGCCGGCCTGCGCGACGAGCGCTGACCACGAACGCGCCGACCACCACGCTGACCCGTCACCCATAGGTGACGGGTCAGCGCAAGACAGACATCGACCCGTCACCGATAGGTGACGGGTCAGCGCGAAATGCAGATCGACCCGTCACCCATGGGTGACGGGTCGACGCAGGTGAGGATCAGAGCGAGGCGGAGGTCTTCGAGATCGCCGACTTGCGGTTCGCCGCCTGGTTCTTGTGGATGACGCCCTTCGAGGCGGCCTTGTCGAGCGCCTTGTTGGCCTCGCGACCGAGGGTCAGCGCCTGGTCCTTGTCACCGGCCGCCGCGGCCTCGCGGAACTTGCGGACGGCGGTCTTCAGGCCGGTCTTGACGGCCTTGTTGCGCTCGTGCCGCTTCTCGTTCTGCTTGTTGCGCTTGATCTGGCTCTTGATGTTCGCCACAGGGTTGCCTTCGCCTCGGATGCTGGTGCTGGACAGGTGGTGCAGGTCTGGGTGCGTGGGCACGTCGGGACGGCCGGCACGCGACGGACCAAGTTACCAGTGGGACGGGCAGGACAGAAATCGTCACCCGGGTCCCGCACCGGATCTCGGACCGAGACCCAGCCGGCGCGCCGCGGCGCCGAGCATCCGGGCCGACTCGCGCCGTCGGAAGTCTTGCAGGGTCGGCAGGTTGACGTCGACGGCGGTGTGCGCGCGGTGGGCCAGGTAGGTCCCCATCGCGACCAGCCACGACGTCACCACGTCGTCGCCGACCCGTGCCAGGGCGGGGGAGGTGGCGAGGGAGTCGTCGAACCAGGGGAGGTCCACCCGTTCCAGCCGAGCCAGCAACGGGTCGAGCCAGTCCGGCCCGATGCCGCAGGCGCCCCAGTCGAGGAAGACCAGGTCGCCGGTAGGTCGCACGAGGAGGTTGTCGTTGCGGATGTCGTAGTGCACGAGGTGGTCGTTCGGCTGCTCGGCGAGGGCCCGGACGCCGGGCACCAGGTCGTCGCGGTGCTCGACGACCCAGGCCGGCACCAGGCCGGGGGGCATCTCGGCGGCGTGCTCGAGCCCGGCCCGCCACCCGACGAACGTCGCCCGCAGGTCGGTGAGACCGGCGCGGTACAGGGCGTTGCCGGTCGCCGGAGGGGGCGCGGGCGGCTCGGGCACCCGCTGCGCCATGACGGCCACGAGCCGGTCGGTGTCGTCGACGAGCCGGCCCATCACGGCGTCGTCGTCGAGGTCGGGGTGGTGGCCCTCGACGTCCTCGAGCAGCAGGGCCACCCAGCCACCCTCGTCGTACGACGCCAGCAGGTCGGCCCACAGCGGGTGCGAGCCCAGCAGCGACAGGGCGAGCACCTCGCGTCGGAACAGGGTCGGGCTGTCGGGGTTGAGGTCGGCGCCCACCGCCTTCACGAACGCACGACTGCCGTCGGCGCAGCGCAGCCGGGTGGCGCACCCGGGGGAGAAGCCGCCGACCTGCTCGCTGGCCTCGACGACGGGGGAGCCGAGGGTCTGCGTCACCCAGGCCCGCACCGCCGCCGGCATCTCGGCATACGTCGCGCGACGGCCGACCGCCCGTGGTGCGCTCACTCGCCGGTCTCCCACCCGCGTCGCTCGCAGAGCCAGTCCCAGAGCACGTCGGCCTGCCAGCGCTGGTGGTCCCGCAGGTGCGGTGACGTCGGGGGCACGGGGTCGTCGGCCGACTTCAGGAAGTAGCCGATGACGAGGGCCAGCAGGATGTCGACCGACTCGGCCGGCACGTCGGCGAACGTCGGGTGCTCGGCGAGGACGGCCTCGACGTCGATCCCGTCGCCGCACGGACCGACGAGCAGGAGCAGCGAGTCGAGCCAGGGGGCGCCGAGCACGGGCCAGTTCCAGTCGCAGAGCAGCGCGCGTCCGTCGGCGGCGAGCAGGATGTTGTCGTCGCGCACGTCGGTGTGCACCACCGTCGTGCCGTCGACGACCTCGCCGAACCGGGCCGCGAGGGCCGCGGCCTCCTCGCCGTGCGGGAGGACGAAGGTGCGCAGCGCGTAGTCCCAGCACGCCGGCCACCCGGCCAGCTCGGCGGCGAAGGTGTCGAGGGCCAGCCCGGCCGGCGGCGGGGTCAGGACCGCGGCGGTCGTGGCGAGCATGTCGAGCGCGAGGTCGAGGTCGCCGCGGGTCCACGGCCGGCGCGGGGCGCGGGCCTCGACGTGCTCGATGCCGAGCACCACCCAGTCGTCGGCGTCGTGCACCCACAGCAGCCGCGGGGCCGGGACGCCGGCCGGCAGCGCCCCCAGCTTGCGCGCCTCCTCGCGGTAGGACTCCGCGAACGGCCGCTGGGCCTTGACCGAGGCCGCCTTGACGAAGTGCCGCGAGCCGTCCGCGCCCACCAGCACCGACGCGAAGCCGGGCGTGAACCCGGCGGTCTGCGAGTGCGCGGCGAGGACCGTCGTCCCGATCCGCCACTCGACGGCCGACCGGATCACCGGGGGCAGGTGCGGCCACTCCAGGCGCCGGGCGGTGCGGCCGACGGGGGCGGGGTAGGGCCGCGGCGAGATCACGAGCGACATCCTCGCCGACGCGGCGTCGTCGCGCCGAACCGATCGCCCGGCGGATCGGGTGTACAACCGAGTCGTGCTGCGCTTCTACGTCCTCGGGTTCCTGCTGTTCCTGGGCGCGATGGCCACCCTCGCGGCCACGATCGGCGGCCCCGGGTGGTTCCTGCTGCTCGCCGTGGTGCTCGGGCTGCTGGTCGTCGGCGTGCACGACCTGGTGCAGAAGCAGCACGCCATCCTGCGCAACTACCCGGTGATCGGGCACATGCGGTTCCTGATGGAGGGCATCCGCCCCGAGCTCCAGCAGTACTTCATCGAGCGCAACTTCGACGGCCGGCCCTACGACCGCAACACCCGCTCCTCGATCTACCAGCGCTCGAAGGGCCAGCAGGAGGAGCAGCCGTTCGGCACCGAGCGCGACCTGTACGCCGTGGGCTACGAGTACCTGGTGCACTCCACCCGGCCCGTCGACCCGCTGCCGGAGCCGCCACGGGTCCGCATCGGTGGTCCGGACTGCACCCAGCCCTACGACATGGCGCTGCTCAACGTGAGCGCGATGAGCTTCGGCTCGCTGAGCGGCAGCGCCATCGAGGCCCTGAACCGCGGTGCCGCCGGGGGCGGGTTCGCGCACGACACCGGCGAGGGCGCGATCAGCCCGTACCACCGCCAGGGTGGCGACCTGGTCTGGGAGATCGGCTCGGGCTACTTCGGCTGCCGCACGCCCGACGGCGGGTTCGACGAGGACGAGTTCGCCGCCAAGGCCGCCGACCCCCAGGTCAAGATGGTGAGCATCAAGCTGAGCCAGGGTGCCAAGCCCGGGCTGGGCGGCGTGCTGCCCGGCGCGAAGGTCAACCGGGAGATCGCCGAGACCCGCGGCGTCCCGCTCGGGCAGACGGTCGTCTCGCCGGCCTACCACCGGGTCTTCTCGACCCCGCGCGAGCTGGTGCTCTTCGTCGCCCACCTGCGCCGGCTCGCCGGCGGCAAGCCGGCCGGGTTCAAGCTGTGCCTCGGCTCCCGGGTCGACCTGCTCGCGATCTGCAAGGCGATGGTCGAGGAGGGCGTCACGCCCGACTTCATCGTGGTCGACGGTGCCGAGGGCGGCACCGGGGCGGCACCGATGGAGTTCTCCGACCACGTCGGCATGCCGCTTACCGAGGCCCTGATGACCGTGGACAACGCCCTGGTCGGCGTCGGCCTGCGCGACCACGTCAAGCTCGGCGCCTCCGGCAAGGTCGCGACCGGCGTCGACGTCGTCAAGCGGATCATCCAGGGCGCCGACTTCACCAACGCGGCCCGCGCGATGATGATGGCGGTCGGCTGCATCCAGGCCCAGACCTGCCACACCAACACCTGCCCGGTCGGGGTGGCCACCCAGGACCCCAAGCGGACCCGTGCCCTCGACGTCGTCGACAAGACCGCGCGGGTCACCAGCTACCAGCGCGAGGTGGTCGAGTCGGCGGCCCGGGTCGTCGCCTCGATGGGGCTGCACTCCTTCGACGACCTCGACCCGCGCATGCTGCGGCGCCGCGTCGACCACGGCACCATCGCGTCGTACGCCGAGCTGTTCGACTACCTCGCGCCCGGCGAGCTGCTGACGGGCGCACCCGAGAGCTGGCGTGCCGACTGGGACGCCGCCGACCCGGACCGCTTCACCCCCTGACGCGCTGTCGCCCGCTGGTGCCGCCTGGCACCGTGGTGACATGCCCACCGTCGCAGAGCACCTCATCGCCTCCCTCGCCGAGCACGGCGTCACCCAGGTCTGGGGCGTGGTCGGCGACGCCCTCAACCCGGTCACCGACGCGATCCGGCGCGAGGACCGGATCGAGTGGGTCGGGGTGCGCCACGAGGAGGCCGCCGCCTTCGCCGCCTCGGCGCAGTCGCAGCTCACCGGCGACCTCGCCGTCTGCATGGGCACCGTCGGCCCGGGCGCGATCCACCTGCTCAACGGCCTCTACGACGCGAAGAAGTCGCACACGCCGGTGCTGGCCATCATCGGGCAGGTCCCGCGCGAGGACATGGGCTCCGACTTCTTCCAGGAGGTCGACAACGACGTCCTGTTCGCCGACGTCGCCGTGTTCTGCCAGACCGTGACCAGCGTCGAGCAGTTCCCCAAGCTGGTCGAGCAGGCCGGCAACGCCGCCCTGCAGGAGCGCGGCGTCTCGGTGCTCACGCTGCCCGGCGACCTCGGCGGGCTCGACGTCCCGAAGCACACGCCGGTCCCGTCGTTCGTGGCGCGCCAGCCGCTGACCGCACCCGACCCGGACGCCGTCCGCGACGCCGCCGTGGCGATCAACGCCGGAGACCGGGTGACCCTGCTCGTCGGCATGGGTGCCCGGCACGCGCGGGCGGAGGTCGACCGGCTCGCCGAGCGGCTGGCCGCGCCGATGGTGGTCTCGCTCAAGGCCAAGGAGGGCTTCGACGACCACCCGCACCAGGTCGGGCAGTCGGGACTCCTGGGCAACCCCGCGACCGCGCAGGCCTTCGAGGACTGCGACGTGCTGTTCCTCGTGGGCACCGACTTCCCCTACACGCAGTTCCTCCCCACCGGGAAGACCGTCGTGCAGCTCGACCTGCGCGGCGCCCACATCGGACGGCGCACGCCCGTCGACCACGCGATCGTCGCCGACACCCGCCTCGGTCTCGAGGCGCTGCTCCCGCTGCTGGAGCAGAAGGACGACCGCGGTCACCTCGACGAGGCGCGGCACGCCTACGAGGGCTGGCGGAGCGCCCAGGCGCGCCTCACCAGCCCCGACCACGACCACCAGCGGGCGGGGCTGCTGCGGCGCCGCGTCGACAACCGCGACCACAAGATCCGTCCCGAGCTCCTCGCGGCCTCCCTCGACCGGCACGCCGCCGCGGACGCGATCTTCACCGCCGACACCGGGATGGCGACCGTGTGGCTCTCGCGGTTCGTCGAGATCACCGGCTCGCGCCGCATCCTCGGCTCGTTCAACCTCGGCTCGATGGCCAACGCGATGCCGATGGCCCTCGGCGCCCAGGCGCTGGACCGGTCGCGTCAGGTGGTCGCGTTCTGCGGCGACGGCGGCCTCTCGATGCTGATGGGCGACCTGATCACCGCGGTCTCCCACGACCTCCCGGTCAAGCTCGTCGTCTTCGACAACAGCCGGCTCGGCATGGTCAAGCTCGAGATGGAGCAGGTCGGCCTGCCCGAGTTCGGCACCGTGCTGCGGAACCCCGACTTCGCCCGGGTCGCCGAGGCGATCGGGCTGCACGGCGTCCGGGTGGAGGACCCGAACGACGTCGACGGGGCGGTCGCGGCGGCCCTGGCGCACCCGGGGCCGGTGCTCCTCGACGTCGTCACCAACCCCGACGAGGTCGCGATCCCGCCGAAGCCCACGATCGAGCAGGGCTGGGGTTTCGCGATCGCCAAGATGAAGGAGGCGGTCGCCTCGCCGGAGTGACGCACCGGCGGGCGTGACCACGGGCGCCCGGGCGGGGGCGCCGACGTCAGCGGCGGGCGGGGTCGAGGGTGCGTTCGTAGATCGCCGCGCCGTCGACGTCGCGCAGGGTCACCGTCAGCTGCTGGGTGCCGGCGTCGATGCCGACCTCCCCGAAGAACTGGAACCCCTGGGCGGGCGAGGCGTTCGGCGCCGGCGGGGCCGCGACGAAGTCGGCCACGGGTCCGAACGTGGCGTCGAGGGCGTTGGGCCCGAAGGCGCCGGCGTTCAGCGGCCCGGAGACGAACTCCCAGAACGGGTCGAAGTCGTCGTAGGTCGCCCGGTCCGGCGAGTAGTGGTGCGCGGCGGTGTAGTGGACGTCGGCGGTGAGCCACACGTGGTTGCGGATCCCGAGCCGCTGGAGCCCGGTGAGGACGTCGGCGACGTCGATCTCGCGTCCCAGCGGAGCGCCGGGGTCGCCCTGCGCGATCCCCTCCTGCGCGGCGGTGCCGTCGGGCACCACGAGGCCGAGCGGGAGGTCGGCGGCGATGACCTTCCAGGTGGCCCGGGACCGGCTCAGCTCGTCGAGCAGCCACCGGGTCTGACGGCGTCCGAGGACGCCTCCGTCGCGACCCGCGCGACCGGGTTCGCCGTTGGCGGTGTTGGGGTCCTTGTACGTGCGCATGTCGAGGACGAACAGGTCGAGCAGCGGGCCGTGGTGGATGACCCGGTAGACCCGCCCGTCGGGGTCGGGGGAGATGTCGGCGACGGGCACGTAGTCGTGGAAGGCGCGGTGCGCGCGGGCGGCCAGGACGTCGACGCGCTTCTCGCTGTAGCGGACGTCGTCCAGGATCTCGCCGGGGTACCAGTTGTTGGTGACCTCGTGGTCGTCCCACTGCGAGACCTGGGCGGTCTCGGCGAGGAACGCCCGCCAGTTGTCGGCCATCAGGTTGTACTGGTACTGCCCGCGGAACTCCTCCAGCGTCTCGGCCACCTTCGACTTCGCCTCGGTCGTCACGTTGCGCCACGTCGAGCCGTCCGGGAGCGCGACGCTCTCCACCACGGGTCCGTCGGCGTAGACGTTGTCGCCGCTGCACAGGAAGAAGTCGGCGTCACGGGCCCGCATCGCGTCCGCGATCCGGAAACCGCCGAGGTCGGGGTTGACGCCCCAGCCCTGTCCGGCGATGTCGCCGGACCACAGGAACCGGACGTCGTCGCGGCGTCCCGGCGCCGTGCGCAGCCGGCCCACCTCGGCCGGTCCCGACCGTCGCGGGTCGTGCAGGTCGACGGCCCGGATCCGGTAGTGCAGGTCGGTGCCCGACGGCAGCCCACGCAGGTCGATCTCGCCCGTCAGGTCGGTGCGCGGCGTCACGACCGGCCCGCGCACCGTCCGGTACCGCCGGAACGAGCTGTCGCGGGAGATCTCGGCCACCAGGCGCGACGGTCGGTCGGCGCGGCTCCACAGCACGGCTCGCCCGTCCCGGACGTCACCGGCCTGGACGCCGTGGGTCAGCAGCGGCCGGCCGGAGCGGACGAACGCGGGCGCACCCGCGGCCGGCGAGGCGAGGGGGACCGCCAGCGCCGACAGGGCGGCGCCCTGGAGCAGTCGGCGGCGGGGCAGCGAGGGGGCGGGGGTGAGCGGAGCGGGGTCCCGAGTCATGGCTCCAACCTCCGCGTCGCGTGCCAACGAGAGGTGTCCGCGTCGCGACCGTGGCGGGAACCGGCGACGACCATTTCGTCCCGCGCGCACCCGTCGGGGACAATGGAGGCCTCATGGCTGCCTCCACCGCTCCGAAGCCCGCTCCGAAGCCCGGTCACACCGACCCCGCGATCATCCGGAACTTCTGCATCATCGCCCACATCGACCACGGGAAGTCGACCCTGGCCGACCGGATGCTGCAGCTGACCGGCGTCGTCGACGCCCGCGCCGCCCGGGCGCAGTACCTCGACCGGATGGACATCGAGCGCGAGCGCGGCATCACGATCAAGAGCCAGGCCGTCCGCATGCCGTGGACCGTGCCGGCCGACAACGACGAGAAGGCCGAGCCGGGCACCTACGTGCTCAACATGATCGACACGCCGGGCCACGTCGACTTCACCTACGAGGTCTCGCGCTCCCTCGAGGCGTGCGAGGCCGCCGTCCTCCTCGTCGACGCGGCGCAGGGCATCGAGGCGCAGACGCTGGCCAACCTCTACCTCGCCATGGGCGCCGACCTGCACATCATCCCGGTGCTCAACAAGATCGACCTGCCCAGCGCCAACCCCGAGAAGTACGCCGCGGAGATCGCGGGACTGGTCGGCTGCGACCCCGACGACGTGCTCCGGGTGAGCGCCAAGACCGGCATGGGCGTCGCGGAGCTCCTCAACCACATCGTGGCCGAGACCCCGCCGCCGGTCGGCGACGCCGACAAGCCCGCGCGGGCCCTGATCTTCGACTCGGTCTACGACACCTACCGCGGCGTGGTCACCTACGTCCGCGTGATCGACGGCAAGCTCAGCCACCGCGACCGGATCAAGATGATGTCCAACGGCGTCGTCCACGAGATGCTCGAGGTCGGCGTCATCAGCCCCGAGCCGGTCAAGTCGAGCGACCTCGGCGTCGGCGAGGTGGGCTACCTCATCACCGGGGTCAAGGACGTCCGCCAGTCGCGGGTCGGCGACACCGTCACCACCCAGCACCACGGCGCGACCGAGGCCCTCGGGGGCTACAAGCACCCCAACCCGATGGTCTACGCGGGCCTGTACCCCATCGACGGCGACCAGTACGGCGACCTGCGCGAGGCCCTCGAGAAGCTGCAGCTGAACGACGCCGCGCTCGTCTACGAGCCCGAGACCTCCGGCGCGCTCGGCTTCGGGTTCCGCGTCGGGTTCCTCGGCCTGCTCCACATGGAGATCACCCGCGAGCGCCTCGAGCGCGAGTTCGACCTCGACCTCATCTCGACGGCGCCCAACGTGGTCTACGAGGTCATCCTCGAGGACGGCACCTCGATCGAGGTGACCAACCCGAGCGAGTTCCCCGAGATGAAGATCGACGAGGTGCGCGAGCCCGTCGTCAAGGCCACGATCCTCAGCCCCAGCGACTACATCGGCACGATCATGGAGCTGTGCCAGACCAAGCGCGGCACCCTCGGCGGCATGGACTACCTGTCCGAGGACCGCGTCGAGATGCGCTACACGCTGCCGATGGGCGAGATCGTCTTCGACTTCTTCGACCAGCTGAAGTCGCGCACCAAGGGCTACGCCTCGCTCGACTACGAGCGCTCCGGCGAGCAGGTCGCCGACCTGGTCAAGGTCGACATCCTCCTGCAGGGCGAGCCGGTCGACGCGTTCAGCGCGATCGTCCACAAGGACGCCGCCTATGGCTACGGCGTGATGATGGCCGGCAAGCTCAAGGACCTCATCCCGCGCCAGCAGTTCGAGGTGCCGATCCAGGCCGCGATCGGGGCCCGCGTGATCGCTCGCGAGAACATCCGCGCGATCCGCAAGGACGTGCTGGCCAAGTGCTACGGCGGCGACATCACCCGCAAGCGCAAGCTGCTGGAGAAGCAGAAGGAGGGCAAGAAGCGGATGAAGATGGTCGGCCGCGTCGAGGTCCCCCAGGAGGCGTTCGTCGCCGCGCTCTCCAACGACGGCGCCGGCTCGTCGTCCGAGAAGGGCAAGAAGTAGCCGCGGGGACCGAGGCGGTCCGACCGGCCCCGGGCCGGCCGGACGTGCCGCCGGGCCACCAGCCCGGGACCGGGACCCGGTGAGCGTCGCGCTCCCGCCGGGCGTCCAGGCCCTGGCGGCCCGCGGCCCCGACTGGGCGGCCTGGGTCGACCGGCTGCCGCGGCTGGTGCGCGACCTGCTGGCGGAGTGGGCGCTCACGGTGGACGGCGAGCCGTTGCACCGGGGAGCGGCCCTGGTGCTCCCGGTGCGCGACGGCCACGACCGCGCCGCCGTCCTGAAGGTGCAGCGCCCCGACGATGAGTCCGAGCACGAGCACCTCGCGCTGCAGCACTGGCACGGCGACGGCGCGGCGCTGCTGCTGCGTGCTGACCCGCACCGGGCCGCCCTCCTCCTCGAGCGGCTGCACCCGGTCGACCTCACCGACCACTGGGACCTGGAGGCCTGCGAGGTCGTCGCGGGCCTCTACGCGCGCCTGCACGTGCCCGCGCCGCCCCGGCTGAGGCCCCTGACGGCCCACGTCGAGCGCTGGACCACGGCGCTGGCCGACCTGCCTCGTGACGCTCCGGTGCCGCACCGGATGGTCGAGCAGGCCGTGGCGCTCGGTCGGGGGTTCCTCGCCGACCCGGCGAGCACCGGCACCATGATCCACAGCGACCTGCACTACGGGACCGTGCTCGCCGCGGACCGCGAGCCGTGGTTGGCGATCGACCCGAGGCCACTCAGCGGCGACCCGCACTACGAGGTCGCGCCACTGCTCTGGAACCGGTGGGACGAGCTCGACGGCGACGTCCGGGGCGGGGTGCGTCGCCGGTTCCACACCACGGTCGACGCCGCCGGACTCGACGAGGACCGGGCCCGCGACTGGGTCGTCGTCCGGGTGCTCGGGAACGTGGTGGCGGCGCTGGGGGAGCGCGAGCCGGACGGCGACTGGATCACCCGCTGCGTGAGCATCGCCAAGGCCGTGCAGGATTGACGCCGTGCCCCACGTCCAGTCCGTCCACGTCGGTCGTCCGCAGCCCGTGACGTGGGTCCGCAGCGGGCGCACGTCGATCGAGAAGGCCACCGTCACCGGGCCCGTGGCGGTGGGTCCGCTCGGTCTCGACGGCGACGAGGTGTCCAACCGCCGCCACCACGGCGGGCCGGACAAGGCGGTCTACGCCTTCGCCCGCGAGGACCTCGACCGGTGGGCGGGGACGTTCGGCGCCGACGTCCCCGACGGCACCTTCGGCGAGAACCTGACGACCCGCGGCGTCGACGTCAACGGCGCGGAGATCGGCGAGCGGTGGCGGATCGGCGAGGACGTCGTGGTCGAGGTGACGATGTTCCGCACGCCGTGCCGCACCTTCCAGGTCTGGCTCGGGCGGCAGGGTTACGACAACCGGGCCTGGGCGCGGCGCTTCGCCGAGGACGGCCGGCCCGGCGCGTACCTGCGGGTCGTCTCGCCCGGCGTGCTGCAGGCCGGGGACCCGGTCGAGGTGGTGCACCGTCCGGGCACCGGCGTGACGGTGTCGTCGTGGTTCGGCGAGGTCGTGCGCGGCCCGCGCAGTTGAGCGGTGTGCCTGCCCGGGCGCCACGCAGGCCCGGGCAAACAGTGTCAGCATCGGGGTTGTCTACCCGCTGGTAGGTGAAGTGATCTAGGTTACGTCGCAACCCGTACCCGCCAGGTCGAGCCCAGGAGAGAAATGCCCGTCAATCACGACACGTCGTTCGTCGACACCATGCCGCAGAACGTGGCCGTGCAGTTCATCGAGCGGGTGAAGGTCTCGCCCGGGTCCGAGGCCTTCCGCTTCCCCCGCGGGGAGTCGTGGGAGTCCGTCACGTGGCAGCAGGCCGGCGACCTCGTCAGCCGCCTCGCCGGGGGACTGCTCTCCCTCGGGCTCGAGTCCGAGCAGCGCGTCGGGATCGCGTCGGGCACCCGCTACGAGTGGATCCTCGCCGACCTCGCGATCATGTGCGCCGGCGGCGCCACCACCACCGTCTACCCGAGCACCAACGCCGACGACACCGGGTTCATCCTCGGCGACGCCTCGTGCCGCTTCGTCTTCGCCGAGGACGACGTCCAGCTCGCCAAGATCGCCGAGCGGGCCGCCGACCTGCCCGACCTGGTCAAGGTCATCACCTTCGACGGCACCGCCGACGGCGACCGCGTCCTGACGCTGGACGCCCTGGCCGAGCTCGGCGACGCCTACCTCGCCGAGCACCCCGGTGTCATCGAGGAGAAGGCGAGGGCGATCCCCGCCGACCAGCTCGCCACCCTCATCTACACCTCCGGCACCACCGGCCGGCCCAAGGGCGTGCGGCTGCTGCACCGGTCCTGGGTCTACGAGGGCGCCGCCATCGAGGCGCAGAAGATCCTCGACGAGACCGACCTGCAGTTCCTCTGGCTCCCGATGGCGCACTCGTTCGGCAAGGTGCTGCTCTCCGCGCAGCTCGCCTGCGGGTTCGCGACGGCCATCGACGGTCGCGTCGACAAGATCGTCGACAACCTGGCGGTCGTGCGGCCGACGTTCATGGGCGCGGCCCCGCGGATCTTCGAGAAGGCACACGCCCGCATCGTCACGATGCAGGCCGCCGAGGGCGGCGCGAAGGAGAAGATCTTCAAGAAGGCCTTCGCCGTCGGCCTCGAGGTCGACCGGCGCAAGCGCGAGGGCACGTCCATCCCGGTCGGGATGAAGCTGCAGCACGGCCTGTTCGACAAGCTCGTCTTCAGCAAGGTGCGCGACCGGTTCGGCGGGCGGGTCCGCTTCTTCATCTCCGGCTCGGCGGCCCTCAACCCCGAGATCGCCGCGTTCTTCCACGCCGCCGGGGTCAAGATCCTCGAGGGCTACGGCATGACCGAGAACGCCGCCGGCGCCACGGTCAACCACCCCGACCACTACAAGATGGGCACCGTCGGCCCGGCGCTCCCGGGCGCCGAGGTCAAGATCGGCGAGGGCGACGAGGTGCTGCTGCGCGGCCCGCACATCATGGCCGGCTACCACAACAACCCCGAAGAGACGGCCCGGACGATCGACGCCGACGGCTGGCTGCACACCGGCGACAAGGGCTCCCTCGACGCCGACGGCTTCCTCACCATCACCGGCCGGATCAAGGACCTCTTCAAGACCTCGGGCGGCAAGTACATCGCCCCGCCCGCGATCGAGGCGAAGTTCAAGGCGCTGTGCCCCTACGCCAGCCAGTTCCTGGTCTTCGGCAGCGAGCGCAACTTCGTGGTCGCGCTGGTCACCCTCGACCCGGACGCCATGGTGGGCTGGGCCGAGGAGAACGGCCTGGCCGGCAAGGGCTACACCGAGGTCGTCCGGTCCGAGAAGGCCCACGCGATGGTCAGCGGCTACGTCGAGGAGCTCAACGCCAAGCTCAACCGCTGGGAGACCATCAAGAAGTGGGAGATCCTCGACGAGGACCTCACCATCGAGTCCGGCGAGCTCACGCCGTCGCTGAAGGTCAAGCGGAACGTCGTCGAGGCCAACAACGAGGACCTCATCGCCGGCTTCTACTCCTGAGCGCCGGCCCCGGGTGTGTCCCACACACCCGGGGCTGACGCACCCCACAGGAGACGCACAGCGCCGGCGGACACGCTCGGTGTCATGAGCACCGAGCGACCCCGCGCCCACCACGACCCCGACCACCACGGCCACCACGCGCCCGACCACCACGCGCCCGGCCACCACGCGCCCGGCCACGGGACCGACGAGCTCGAGGACCACGACCTCGGCCTGTCGCACGACCTGGTACGGATCGTCGGGCGCCAGCGGGCCTCCCTGGGGCGGCGCGGCCTGCTGACGATCCTCGGCGGCACCGTCGCCGTCGCGGTCGTCGGCTGCGCCGCCGACGACCCGTCCGGCTCGTCGAGCACACCGGCATCCTCGACCACCTCGGCGAGCGGCGGCCCCGGCGGCCCCCCGCCCGACGGTGCGGCCGCCGGCGCTGCCGAGGTCGACGTCGCCGACGGTGAGATCCCCGAGGAGACCGCCGGTCCCTACCCCGGCGACGGGTCGAACGGCGCCAACGTGCTCACCGAGTCCGGCGTCGTCCGCAGTGACATCACCTCCAGCTTCGGGACGGCCTCCGGCGTCGCCGAGGGCGTCGCGACGACGGTCCGGCTCAAGGTCTACGACCTGGACGGGGACGACGCGACCGCGCTCGCCGGCGCCGCGGTCTACCTGTGGCACTGCGACCGCAGCGGCGAGTACTCGATGTACTCGGAGTTGATCGCCGAGGAGAACTACCTGCGCGGCGTCCAGGAGACCGACGGCGACGGGTGGGTCGAGTTCACCACGATCTTCCCGGCGGCGTACTCCGGCCGCTGGCCGCACATGCACTTCGAGGTCTACGAGAGCCTCGCGGCGGCGACGTCGGCCGACAACAAGCTGCGGACCTCGCAGCTGGCCATCCCCGAGGCCACGGCCGACGAGGTCTACGCGAGCGTCGAGGGCTACGAGGCCAGCGTGAGCAACATGGAGCAGACCAGCCTGAGCAGCGACAACGTCTTCTCGGACGGCTACTCGCTGCAGATGGCGAAGGTCACCGGCTCGGTCGCCGACGGCTACGTGCTGACCCTCAACGTGCCCGTCTGAGCGGCCGTCCGACGGCTGCGCGAGGATGGAGCCATGCCGTCCGTCCTGCCCACCGGTGACCCGGTGCCCGACGACGGCAGCCTGCCCGACTCCGCCCTGTCCGGCCTCGGGGAGCGCAGCTTCTCGTTCTACGTCCACGTCCCGTTCTGCCGGGTGCGGTGCGGCTACTGCGACTTCAACACCTACACCGCCGAGGAGCTCGGGGCGCCCGGGGCCGACGGGCGGGGCGGGACCTCCCGCGGCACGTACGCCGCGTCGGCGATCGCCGAGGTCCGCCGGGCCCGCCGGGTGCTCGGCGACGTGGACCTGCCGGTGTCGACGGTCTTCTTCGGAGGCGGTACGCCGACGCTGCTGAGTCCCGCGGACCTCGGCTCGGTGGTCGCCGCGATCGGCGCCGAGTTCGGGCTCGCCGCCGACGTCGAGGTCACCACCGAGGCCAACCCGGACTCGGTCGCGCTGGCGGACCTCGAGGAGCTGCGCGCGGTCGGGTTCAACCGGATCTCGTTCGGCATGCAGTCGGCGGTCGACCACGTGCTGCGCGTCCTCGACCGCACCCACGACCCGCTCCGGGTGCCTCACGTCGTCGACTGGGCGCGGACGGCCGGCTTCGAGCAGGTCAGCCTCGACCTCATCTACGGCACGCCGGGGGAGTCGCTGGACGACTGGGCGACCTCGCTCGACGTCGCGCTCGCGTGCGAGCCCGACCACGTCTCGGCGTACTCGTTGATCGTCGAGGACGGCACCGCCCTGGCCCGCCGGGTGCGCCGCGGTGAGCTCCCGATGCCCGACGACGACGACCTCGCCGACAAGTACGTGCTCGCCGACGACCGGCTCACCGCGGCCGGCCTCGGCTGGTACGAGGTGTCCAACTGGGCCCGTGACGAGGCGGCCCGGTGTCGGCACAACCTGGCCTACTGGCGCGGCGGCGACTGGTGGGGCGTCGGCCCCGGCGCCCACTCCCACGTCGGCGGCACCCGCTGGTGGAACGTCAAGCACCCCGTCCCGTACGCCGAGCGGCTCGCGTCCGGGCTGAGCCCGGCGCACGCCCGCGAGGTGCTCGACGGCGACACCCGCCGGCTGGAGCGGGTGCTGCTCGAGGTGCGGCTCGCCGAGGGCCTGGCACTCGACGTCCTGGAGTCGACCGACGCGGTGGCGCCGGTCGTCGAGGCCGGGCTCGCGGTCGTCGACGACGGGCGGCTGCTGCTCACCCGGCCGGGCCGGCTGCTGGCCGACGCCGTCGTCCGCGACCTGCTGGGCTGACCCGGCCGGCGTCAGCCGGTGACGAAGTCGATGAGCTCCTCGACGCGGCCGAGCAGCGCCGGCTCGAGGTCGTGGAAGGAGCCGACCCGGCCGAGGATCTGCTTCCAGGCGCGCGCGATGTCGGCCTGGTCGCGGTGCGGCCAGCCCAGGTGCTGGCAGACGCCCTTCTTCCACTCGATGCTGCGCGGGACGTCGGGCCAGCGCTCCAGCCCGACCCGGCCGGGCTTCACCGCGGCCCACACGTCGACGTAGGGGTGCCCGACGATCAGCACGTGCTTCCCGACCGGTGAGGACGCGACCGCCTGGGCGATCCGGCTCTCCTTCGAGCCGGGCACCAGGTGGTCGACCAGCACGCCGACGCGGCGCTCGGGACCGGGCCGGAAGTCGCGCAGGTGCTCGGCGAGGTCGTCGACGCCGTCGAGGTACTCCACGACGACGCCCTCGATGCGCAGGTCGTCGCCCCACACCTTCTCGACGAGCTCGGCGTCGTGACGACCCTCGACGAAGATCCGGCTCGCCCGGGCGACCCGGGCCCTGGCGTCGTGCACGGCGACCGAGCCGGACGCCGTCCGCGTGGGCCTGGCGGGCGCACCGGCGCGCGCCGGAGGAGTGAGGATGACCGGCCTGCCCTCGAGCAGGAAGCCGGGGCCGAGCGGGAAGGTGCGCCGCTTGCCGCGCCGGTCCTCGAGCGTCAGCGTGTCGAGGTCGCGGTCGACCGCGACGATCTCGCCCACGAAGTCGGTCATGACCTCCTCGACCACGAGGCCCGGGTCGGCCGCCGCCTCGGCGGCGCGGCCGCGCTTGGGTGCGCGCCAGTCTCCGGACAGGACGTCGGTGCCGTAGCGATCCACGGGCTCACGCTAGGCGCGGGCACCGACGGCGGCGGTCAGGACGCGCCGTCGTCGCCGTCCTGTGACGTGGCGGACCCGCCCGCGTCGACGTCCTCCGACTCCGCGGCCGTCTTGCCGCCGGTCAGCAGGTCGTCGACGGTCTCGCCGTCGTCGAGGCCCTCGGCCAGCGGGTTGTCCTCGCTCGGCACCAGGTCGTCGGGCAGCTGCTCGTCGCCGATGCCCTCGGGCGCGGACTCGTTCTCGGACTCGCTCATGGTCCGAACCTACGTCGCCCCCGGGCCGGCGGGACCACCTGGGCGGGCGGGTCAGATGAGGGGGAGCCGCTTCTGCGCCCGCGGGAGCTGTTCGTAGGCGCGGTGGACCGCGTCCTCGAGGTAGCGGACGGGGAACGGCCACTCGGCCTGCGCGAGGGCGTCGCCGACCGGGACGCCGCGACCCGCGAGGTCGCGGATCGTCTCGGCCATCACGCCGATGGCGTTGCGCTGGTCCTCGAGGAACTCGCGGTCGACGACGGCGCCGTGACCCGGCACGACGACGGTGGCGGCGGTGGTGAGGCCGAGGACGACGTCGAGGGACAGCGGCCACTCGAGCGGGAAGCAGTCGGGCCCGAACCCGGGGGTCGCCTCCCGGTCGGCGGACTCCTCCACCAGGTCGCCGGCCAGGACGACGTCGACGTCGGGGATCCGCGCCACCAGGTCGCCGGCGGTGTGGCCGCGCCCGGGGTGGACCAGCTCGACCTGGCGGTCGCCGAGGTCGACGACCACCGCCGAGGAGAAGGTGTGGTCGGGGACGACGACGTCGGTGTCGATCACCTCCGCCGCGCGCGGGTCGTCGGCGCCGTCGTCGGGGTCGGCGTAGCGCCGCTTGACGCGCTCGGCGGCCGCGACGACGTTCGCGGCGGCCGTCTCGTGCGCGCGGATCGGCACCTCGCCGTAGGCCGACCGCAGGGTGGCGTTGCCGAGCACGTGGTCGAAGTGCTCGTGGGTGTTGACCACCTCGACGACCTCGACGCCGGCTCCCAGGCCGAGCGCGGCGATGTCGGTGACGATCTCGCGGGCCGCCGCGGCCGAGGCGAGCGTGTCGACCACGAGCAGCCCACGCCCACCACGCACGAGCGTCACGTTGACGTCGAACCACGCGTGGCGCGCGACCCAGACCCGGTCGGCGATCTCGGTGAACGGCATGGGGCGAGCGTACGGACGCCCGGCCCCGATCTCAGCAGAGGCCGGCGTGCAGCTCGCTGCGCAGCAGCTCGCCGAGCTCCTCGGTGGTGGTCGCGACGCGGCGGAACACGAGCCTGTGCACGTGCGAGCCCTCGACGTCGACCCACTGGACGTCGACGCCGGCCGGGGAGAGGTCGGCGAGCGCCACGCCGATGACGTCCGCGAGGCGGGTGCCGGTGGTGGTGCTGACGGCGCGGCGCAGCTCGTCCTGGTGGCAGAGGTTCGCGTGCTCGGTCGAGCGCTGGAGGTAGCCGCCGTTCAGCAGGTGGTCGGCGGAGCGGAAGTGCTCGACCGGGACCCGCTGCCGCTCGCCGCCGGGCGCGGTGGGCCGGGACAGCACGACGAGGTCGACGACCAGCACCAGGGTCTCGCGCTCGTCACAGCAGCACTCGCAGGTTTCGAGGCCGCGGACCTCGAGCCGGCCGCCGAGGGTGACGACGGCGTCGCGGTCGGCCGAGCCGGGGCGTCCGACGCCGCTCTCGAGCGTGAGCAGGGCGCGGCGGCCCTCGGCCGCGGCGGCCGCGAGCCTGGTGCCGACCGGGCTCGAGAACGTCGGGACGCCCCCCAGGTCCTGCATGCCGAGCTCGTCGCCCGACTCGCCGAGGTCGCCGAGCACGTCGTCGACGCCGTCGACGACGAGGTTGACCCCGGCCGGGCAGGCCAGGATGCTGCGGGCCGCACGGGCGAGCCGGGCCGGCTCGGACTGCCCCGGGCCGGTCGTGGTGCTGCGGTGGTCGAGCGAGGTCATCGGAACTCCTCCAGACGAATAAGGCAAGCCTAACCTATATCTCCCCAGGGATGACAAGGACCGTCACGACGAGGCGGTAGGCTTGGCACTCCCGCACGACGAGTGCCAGCACGCGTGGGCGGGGCGATCAGCACGGGACAGGAGGGCGGCATGCAGGAGGAACGACGGCTCGCCGTCCTGCGCGCGATCGTCGAGGACTACGTCTCGACCGAGGAGCCGGTCGGGTCGAAGGCCCTGGTCGAGCGGCACGGGCTCAACGTCTCCCCGGCCACGGTCCGCAACGACATGGCCGCCCTGGAGGACGAGGGCTACCTCACCCAGCCGCACACCAGCGCGGGCCGGGTGCCCACCGACAAGGGCTACCGCCTCTTCGTCGACCGGCTGACCACCGTCAAGCCGATGACCGGTGCGGAGAAGCGGGCCATCTCCAGCTTCCTCGACGGCGCCGTCGACCTCGACGAGATCGTCACCCGCTCGGTGCGGCTGCTCTCGCAGCTGACCCGCCAGGTCGCCGTCGTGCAGTACCCCACGCTCTCGCGCTCGACGGTGCGTCACGTCGAGCTGGTCGCCCTCGCACCCGACCGCCTGCTCGCGGTGCTCATCCTGAGCAGCGGGCGCGTCGAGCAGCGCCTGGTCGAGCTCGGCGTCCCGATCGCCGACGACGACCTCGCCCGGCTCCGCACCCGCCTCAACCTCAGCGCCACCGGCGAGGTGATCGCCGACGCCGTCACCGCGCTGCGCGACCTCGCCGAGGCCGAGCCCGGCCCGAGCGCGCTCGTCGCCGGCGTCCTGGTCGACGCGATGAGCGACCACCGCTCCGACTCGCGCGTCGCCGTCGGCGGCGCCGCCAACCTCGCCCGCTACGGCGACAGCTTCGACTCCGCGGTCCGTCCGCTGCTCGAGGCGCTCGAGGAGCACGTCGTGCTCCTCAAGCTGATGGGGGAGGCCTCCGCGGCCGGCACCGTCACCGTCCGGATCGGCGCGGAGGGCCCGATCGAGCAGTTCTCCTCCACCAGCGTGGTCACCACGGGCTACGGCCCGCACGACGACGCCCTGGCGACCCTCGGCATCGTCGGCCCGACCCGGATGGACTACCCGGGGACGATGGCAGCGGTGCGCGCGGTCGCCCGCTACGTCTCCCGGATCCTCGACGAGGCCTGACCACCTCCGTCCCACCCCAGCACCACACCCACGACCCCTCGCACGAAGGAACGCAGTTGAGCCAGGACCTGTACGACCTCCTCGGGGTGTCGCGCGACGCAGACGCCGACGCCCTCAAGAAGGCCTACCGAAAGCTCGCCCGGCAGCTCCACCCCGACGTCAACCCGGACCCCGAGACCCAGGAGCGGTTCAAGGAGGTCTCGGCGGCCTACGAGGTGCTCTCCGACCCGCAGAAGCGCGCGGCGTACGACCGCGGCGGCGACCCGTTCGGCGGCGGCTTCGGCCAGGGCGCCGGCTTCTCGTTCACCGACATCATGGACGCCTTCTTCGGCGGCCAGGGTGGCCCGGGCGGTCAGGGTGGCGGGGGTCGGGGCCCGCGGTCGCGGATGCGCCGCGGCCAGGACGCCCTGATCCGCATCGAGATCGACCTGGCCGAGGCGGCGTTCGGCGTCTCGCGCGAGCTCAAGGTCGACACCGCCGTCCTGTGCACCACCTGCCAGGGCGACGGCGCCGCGCCGGGCAGCCACCCGGTGCCGTGCGAGACCTGCCGGGGCCAGGGCGAGGTCGCCCACGTGCAGCGGTCCTTCCTGGGCGAGGTGCGCACGCTGCGCCCGTGCGCGGCCTGCCGCGGCTTCGGCACGATCATCCCCGAGCCGTGCCGCGAGTGCTCCGGTGACGGCCGGGTCCGCTCGCGCCGCACGCTCACCGTCAAGATCCCCGGCGGCGTCGACACCGGCACGCGTGTCCAGCTCGCCGAGCAGGGCGAGATCGGCCCGGGCGGCGGCCCCGCCGGCGACCTGTACGTCGAGATCCAGGTCGTCCCGCACGAGACCTTCACCCGCAACGGCAACGACCTGCACTGCACGGTCACCCTGCCGATGACGGCGGCGGCCCTCGGCACCACCCTCACGCTGCCGACCCTGGAGGCCGACGTCGAGAGCGGCGCCGGCTCCGGCGTCGAGACGTCGTTCGAGCTCGTCATCGAGCCCGGCACGCAGTCCGGCTCGCAGGAGGTGCTGCGCGGTCGCGGCGTCCCCGGCCTGCGCGGCGGGCGCGGCGACCTGGTCGTCTCCGTCGTCGTCGAGACGCCCGGGCGGCTCGACCCCCGCCAGGAGGAGCTGCTGCGCGAGCTCGCCGCCCTGCGCGGCGAGGAGCAGCCGACCGGGCAGGTCAAGGCCCAGCAGAAGTCCGTCTTCGGTCGCCTCTTCGGCCACTGAGCCGCGTCCGAGCCGTCCCAGCCGTCCGAGTCGTCGCCGTGTCCCTCCCCGTCCACCTCGTCCCCTCGCTGGGGGACCCGACCCCGGTCGTCGGCGACCGGGTCGAGGTCGACGGCGACGAGGCACACCACGCCGTGGCCGTCCGGCGGACCCGGGTCGGTGAGCGCCTGGTGCTCACCGACGGCGCCGGCACGTCGGTGACCGGCACGGTCGACGGCACCGGCAAGCGCCGGCTCACGGTGGTCGTCGACGAGGTCGACGTCGTGCCCGAGCCGTCACCGGCGGTCACCGTCGTGCAGGCCCTGCCGAAGGGCGACCGCGGCGAGCTCGCCGTCGAGGTGCTCACCGAGGTGGGGGTCGCCGAGGTCGTGCCGTGGGCCGCGTCCCGCTCGGTCGCGGTCTGGAAGGGCGAGCGCGCCGAGAGGTCGCTGGCCCGCTGGCGCGCGACCTCCCGCGAGGCCGCCAAGCAGGCCCGCCGCTCGTGGCACCCCGTGGTGACCCCGCTCGCGAGCACCGCGGACGTCGTCCGGCTGGTCGCCGACGCCGACCTCGCCGTCGTCCTGCACGAGGCGGCGACGTCGCCGCTCGCCGCCGTCGCGGTGCCGGCGTCCGGGCGGATCGTGGTGGTCGTGGGTCCCGAGGGCGGCCTGAGCGACGACGAGGTCGCGGCCCTCGTCGCGGCCGGGGCGCACGGCGTCCGGCTGGGCTCGGAGGTGCTGCGGACCTCCACGGCCGGGGTCGTGGCCGTCGGCGCGCTGCTGGCCCGCACGCCGCGCTGGTCCTGAGGATCAGCGGCTCGCGAGCAGCGCCTCGACCCGGGCCGACTCCTCGGCCAGCTCGGCGCGCTCGGCGCGGGTGAGGTCGCGCAGCGTCTCGAGGACGACGACGCGGCCCTCGGCGACGTGCCACAGACCGGTGAGCCAGCCGTCGACGAACAGCGTCATCGCCGAGGCGCCGTTGACGCCTGACCAGGCGTCGCGCGCTCCGGGCGCGGTGACCCGGTCGCGCCGGGCGTGCGAGAGCCAGAGGTTGTCGTAGGTGCCGAGTAGGCGGACGGGGGCGGGCTCGTCGGCCGCCGCGATCGGCGCACCCTCGACGTCGTACAGGGTGCGGCCGTCCTCGTCCTCGTGGACGACGAGGTCGGTCATCGCCCTGACGACCGGACCGAGCCGGGTCACCGCCGACCACGCCGTCAGGTCGGCCGCCGTGGCCGGACCGAACGCCCGGAGGTAGCGGCGGACGACGTTCTCGGTGGCGGGGGCGTCGAGCGGGCGACCGGTCCAGCGGTCGGCGCGGTCGTAGACGACGCCGCCGACGCCGCGCCACGTGCCGCGGGGCGGCAGCTGCACCAGCGGGGCGGCCGAGCGCGCGAGCTGGCCCAGCCGGGTGGCGGGGTACGCCGGGAACCGCTCGGCCAGCGCGGCGCCGATCGCCCGCTGCGGCAGCGGCCCGTCGGCGAGCACCTCGTCGAGCGCGGCGAGGAACGCCGTCCGGTCGACGTCGCGAGCCGGCCCGACGTTCTGGCTGCTCCTGATCTCGCGCTCGTGGACCGTCGCGGTGAAGGCGCGCAGCCCGATGTCGTCGGCCGCGAGCAGGTGCACGGTGCCGCGCATCGTCAGGAGGCGCACCAGGGTCCGGTCCTCGAGACCGCGGGTGACGTCGTCCGGGTCGAACGACGACAGCCGCGCCGCGAGCGACAGGAACGGGGGCAGGTTCTCCTGGGCCTGGAGCCCGAGGAGGTGGCGGGACTCGTCGACGACGCTCGCGTCGGTGCGCTCGAGCAGGTGCTGGCGCCGCAGCAGCGTGCGGTTCAGGGTCCGCGGCGACAGCCTCACGTCGGCGACCGGTCAGTGGGCGCTACGCGACGGTAAAGGTCCGGGTGTCCTCGTAGGGGCCGGGCCCCTCGCCGCCGCTGGGGTCGTCGGTCTGCGCGTGCAGGACGTACTCGCCGGGGGCGAGCGAGGAGACGTCGACCTCCGCCGACCACGGGTACAGGTCGTCGATCCAGCCCTCGGCCGTGGCGAAGTCGCGCAGCACCTCCTTGCCGGAGGCGTCGGTGACGAAGAACGGCACCGTCGCCTCGAACGACGACGCCACGCCCTCGATGCTCAGGCTCCCGCTCGCCGTCGCGCCCTCCTCCGGCGTGGTCAGGCTGACCAGGGCGAGGACCTTCAGCGGCTTGGCCGCCTCGACGCCGTCGCCGGTGGGCTGGCCGAGCAGGTCGACCGGGGCGCCGTCGGCGAGGACGACGCGGACCGGCTCGCGGGACCCGGCGACGCCCTGGAGCGTGTAGACCAGCGACTGCACCGCGAGCCTCGCGTCGGCGGGGGAGAGGCCCTTGTCGGGGCTGGTGACCGAGTCCTCGGCGAGGGTCACCACGATGGCGCCGTCCTGCTGGGCGACCGTCTCGATCGTGACGGCGTTCAGCAGGGTGCCGTAGTCGGGGTCGAGCGCGTCCCCGGCGACGAGCAGCGCGGCCGCCTCCTCGAGCGGGTTGTCGGACCCGACCTCGCGGAACTCGCGGTAGAGCCGCTGCCCGAACGGGGAGTCCCCGGTGAAGTAGACCGGCACCGCGGTCGTGGCGGCGGGCTCGCTCGGCGCGGTCGACGGGGCGCCGGACTCCTCCGGGCTGCTGCTCGGTCCGTCGTCGGGGGTGTCGCCGTCGTCGTCGCCCGGGGACTCGCTCGGGCTCGGGTCGGTCCCGGTGCCGGACGACGCCGGCTCGGGGTCGTCGTCGCCGCAGCCGGCCAGGAGGCCGAGCGCCAGGGGGGCGGCGAGTACGAGAGCGGCTCCGCGGGTCCTGAGGTTCATGGGTCCATCCTGGCGTCGTCGGGCGGTCGATCGGTGGTTCATCCGACGGTGAGCGTGCGCGTGTCGACGTCGGTGCCCCTGCCCTCGGTGCCTGCGGTGGGGTCGTCGGTCTGGCACCGGAGCGTGTAGTCGCCGGGCTCGACCCGGGCGAGGGCCACCCGCGTCTCCCACGGCTCCAGCGCGTCGTCGAGCAGGCCGCCGTTGACGGTCGCCCGCTCCCGGGCCGCGTCGCCGTCGGCGTCGAGGAGCTGGCAGAAGATCGACCCCTCCCACGAGCTCCCGACCCCGGACGCCGTGAACGCGCCGCTGACGACGGTGCCCTCGGCGGGCGCGTGGATCTGCACGTGCGACTGGACCGTCAGCTCGTCCTCGGCGGCCGTCGGCGCCACGACCACGTCGCCGCCGGCGTCCACGAGCTCCACGGGCAGGTCGGTGTCCTCGGTGGCCTGGAGCGTCAGGACGAGCTGCTGGACGGCGACCGGGTCGTCGGCGGGGCCGCCGTCGACGACCACGCGGACGACGTCGTCGCCGACCTCGTAGGACACCAGCGAGCCCTCCGGCCACCGGGTCTCGTAGTCCGGGTCGGCGGGACCGGCCATCAGCGCGCCCAGGGCGTCGCTACCGGACGACGTCGACCGGTAGAGCACCTCGGCCGGCGCGTCCGGTCCGTCGGGGCCGGGCCCGACGAAGTAGGCGGAGGCCCCGGAAGACCCGGTGTCCCCGGCCCCCTCGGCCGCGACGACGATCGTGCGGGTGTCCTCGGTCGGCCCGCCACCCTCGCCGCCGGTGGGGTCGTCGGTCCGGGCGATGAAGGTGTAGGTGCCGGGCTCGAGGTCGGAGACGTCGATCTCGGTCTCCCACGGGTAGAGCCGGTCGTAGGCGCCCTCGGCCGTCGCCGAGGACTCCTTCACCACGGTGCCGTCGGCGTCGACGACCTGCCAGGGCACGGTCGCCTCGAAGGAGTTGGCGACCCCCCGGGCGGTGAAGCTGCCGGACACGGTGCGCCCCTCGCGGGGGTCGCTGATGCTCACGAGGGCCAGGGCACCGGGGTCGGCCTCGACGGTGAAGGCCTCGGCCCCGCGGGAGAACGTGATCGACTGCAGCTCGGAGGCCGCCGCGACCGTCGCCCGCAGCTGCTGCAGGGCCAGCTCGTCGTCCGGCGCGTCCGGGGCGAGCTGCACCCGCACCTCCCCCTCGACGACCCGGGCACCGGTCACCGAGCCGGCCGGCCACGAGGTCCGGTAGTCGGGGTCGTCGGGATCCGCCAGGGCCTCGACCGCCTCCAGCACGTCACGGCTGCGGTCGAACCTGGGCACCTGCTGGAACTCGCGGAACAGGCGGGTCCCTTCGGGCGTGTCGCCCAGGAAGTAGAGGCCGACGGCCTGGGTGGCACCGGACGGCGCGGTGTCGGGCGGAGGGACCTGGCCCGTCGGCGGCGACGTGGTGGTGGGGGCGGTCGTCGGGGCGGCCACGTCGGGGTCGTCGCCGCCGCGGTCGACGACGACCGCGACGGCCACGACGACGGCAGCCGCGAGCAGCGCGGAGCCGCCGGCCGCCCACCAGCCCCTGCGGGGCGGTGGCGTCGTCCGGGCCCGGATGGCCGCGAGCCGGTCGGTGGGCTCCACGTCGGCGACGGCGTCGCCCACCAGCGCGCGCAGGTCGTCGTCGCGCCGGTCGTCGTGGCGGTCGTCGTGGCGGTCGTCGTGGCGGCGCTGCCAGGGGTCGGGGGTGGTCACAGGTCTGCTCCGTCCAGGAGGACGCGGAGCGCAGCGGCTCCGCGGGAGGCGTGGGACTTGACCGCACCGCGGCTGATGCCGAGGGCACCGGCGATGTCGGCCTCGCTGAGGTCGAGGTAGTAGCGCAGCGCGAGCACCTCGCGCTGGCGTCCGGGCAGCGCGCGCAGCGCGTCGAGCACGACCTCGCGGCGGGCGTGGGCGAGGGCCGGCTCGTCCGCCGGGGGCGCCGGGTCGGGCAGCCGCTCGCGAGCGGCGTGCCGGTCGACGACGCCGCGGTGGCGCAGCACCGAGCGGGAGCGGTTGACCACCGCCTGGCGCAGGTAGGACAGCGCCTTGTCGGGGTCGCGCAGACGTCGCCAGTGACCGTGCATCGCGACGAACGCGTCCTGGACGACCTCCTCGGCGGTCCCGACGTCGCGCACGAGCAGGACCGAGAGCCGGACCAGCTGGCGCCAGTGGGCGGCGTAGAGGGACTCGACGGCCTGGTCGGCGTCCCAGTCACGGGACCCGCTCATGGCTGCCTCGTCCTCGGTGCCGACATGGGTGATCACGGTAGTGCGACGCGCACCGGGGCCCCGGGGTTTACCGTGGGTGCCCATGACCTCCGTGGCCCCCGTCGGTGACTGCCTGTTCTGCAAGATCGTCGCCGGTGACATCCCGGCCGAGGTCGTGCACAGCACCGAGCGCACGGTCGCGTTCCGTGACCTGAACCCGCAGGCGCCGAGCCACGTGCTCGTCGTCCCCCGCGACCACCACGAGAACGCCGCCGCCCTCGCCGCTGCCGACCCGGAGGCCTCGGCCGAGCTGGTGCGGACGGCGGCGGCGGTCGCCGGCGCGGAGGGCCACGACGACTACCGGCTCGTGTTCAACACGGGCTCCGGTGCCGGCCAGACGGTCTTCCACGCCCACCTGCACCTGCTCGCCGGCCGCTCGTTCGACTGGCCGCCCGGCTGACGGCGGGCGCCGGGCCTCGGCGGGCCGGGGCTCAGAGGACGGCGAAGACGATCCGGAGCACCGCGAACAGGACCGGCATCCCGAAGACCACCAGCAGCACCCAGGCGGTGATGCGGTGCAGCGGCTTGGTGCCGTCGAGGCTGCCGGCGAAGTCGAGGAGCGCGCCGTCGGGCACGTGGTGGGTCAACCCCATCTTGCGGGCGTCCTCGGGCAGCATCCCGCCGGGGAACCAGTACGGCGGCGCGGGCTCGCCGGCGTCGTCGGGCGCGAGGTCCTCGTCGAACTCGTCGCGCTGCATGCGCACACGGTACGACCCCGGGCCGCGGGTTACGCGGTGGAAGGGCCCACGACCCGCGGCGTACCATGGATCTCCCACGACCTCCCGACCCGAAAGGCCGCCCGCCCGGGCACCCATGACCGACTCCCACAGCACCGGTGACCTCCAGACCCGCCACACCGTCGTGGTCCCCAACAGCATCGACATGGTCACCCTGCTCGGTCCGGGCGACGAGCACCTCGGCATCATCGAGGGCGGTTTCCAGGCCGAGATCCACGTCCGCGGCAACCGGATCACCCTGCACGGCGAGCCGGGCGAGGTCGCTCTGGCCGAGCGGCTGCTCGACGAGCTCGTCACCATCATCCGCACCGGCCAGGGCATCACGTCCGAGACCGTGGAGCGGGTGATCACGATGCTCCGCACCGAGACCACCGAGCGCCCCGCCGACGTCCTGTCGCTCAACATCCTGAGCAACCGCGGCCGCTCGATCCGGCCCAAGACGCTCAACCAGAAGCGCTACGTCGACTCGATCGACAAGCACACGATCACGTTCGGCATCGGCCCGGCCGGCACCGGCAAGACCTACCTCGCCATGGCGAAGGCGGTGCAGGCCCTGCAGAGCAAGCAGGCCAACCGGATCATCCTGACCCGCCCGGCCGTCGAGGCGGGGGAGAGCCTCGGCTACCTGCCCGGCACGCTCAGCGAGAAGATCGACCCCTACCTGCGCCCGCTGTACGACGCGCTGCACGACATGATCGACCCCGACACGATCCCGAAGCTGCTCGCGGCGGGCACCATCGAGGTCGCGCCGCTGGCCTACATGCGTGGGCGCACCCTCAACGACAGCTTCATCATCCTCGACGAGGCGCAGAACACGACGCCCGAGCAGATGAAGATGTTCCTGACCCGGCTCGGGTTCGGATCGAAGATCGTCGTCACGGGCGACGTCACCCAGGTCGACCTGCCGGGCAGCACGAAGTCCGGCCTGCGGGTCATCCAGGGGATCCTCGACGACGTCGACGACATCTCCTTCCAGCGCCTGACCAGCCACGACGTCGTCCGGCACCGGCTGGTGGGCCGCATCGTCGCGGCCTACGACGAGTTCGACGCCCGCGGGGGCCTCCAGAACGCGAAGGAGCAGACCAGGTGAGCGGCTCGTGACGATCGAGGTGATCGACGAGTCGGGGCTCGACGTCGACGTGCAGCACCTGGCCCGGCTGAGCAGGTTCGTGATGGACCGGATGCGCGTGCACCCGCTCGCCGAGCTGTGCATCAAGGCCGTCGACGAGGACACCATCGCCCAGCTCAACGAGCAGTGGATGGAGAAGGAGGGCCCGACCGACGTGCTCGCCTTCCCGATGGACGAGCTGCGCCCGGGACTGGTCGACGAGGAGCCCGAGGAGGGTGTCCTCGGCGACATCATGCTGTGCCCCGCGGTCGCCGTCCGGCAGGGCGAGACGGCCGGGCACGGCACCCTGGCGGAGATCGAGCTGCTCACGACCCACGGCATCCTGCACCTGCTCGGCTACGACCACGCCGAGCCCGAGGAGCACCGGGTGATGTTCGCCCTCCAGGACGAGATCCTGGGGGAGTGGCGCACCCCGTGACCCGCCTCCCGTTCCGCCGGTGACCCGCCGATGACCTGGGTCCTGGCCGCGGTCCTCGTCGTCCTGGCCGGCGTGTTCACCGCCGTCGACGCCGCCCTGGGGTCGTTCTCGAAGGCCCGCGCCGCCGAGCTCGTCACCGAGGAGCGGGCCGGCGCCAAGCAGCTGGTCCGGCTGCTCGAGGACGCGCCGCGCCACCTGAACACCGCGCTGCTGCTGCGGCTGCTCTGCGAGATCTCCGCGATCGTGCTCGTCACCCTCGACCTCGACGAGGTCCTCGACGGCGAGTGGTGGATCAGCGTGCTCGTCGCGATCGGTGTCATGCTCGTCGTCTCGTTCGTCGTCATCGGCGTCGGGCCGCGCACCCTCGGGCGCCAGCACTCCGAGACGGTCGCGCTGCTCTCGGCCGGCACGTTGTCGGCCTTCACCACCGTCCTCGGCCCGCTGCCGCGGCTGCTCATCCTGCTCGGCAACGCGATCACCCCCGGGCGGGGGTTCCGCGAGGGTCCGTTCTCCAGCGAGACCGAGCTGCGCGAGATGGTCGACATCGCCGAGGCGTCGGCGCTGATCGAGGAGGGCGAGCGGCGGATGATCCACTCGGTCTTCGAGCTCGGCGACACCACCGTGCGCGAGGTGATGGTGCCGCGCAACGACGTCGTCTACATCGAGCACTACAAGAACCTGCGCCAGACCATGTCGCTGTTCCTGCGCAGCGGCTTCTCGCGGCTGCCCGTCGTGGGCGAGAACCTCGACGACATCCGCGGGTTCGCCTACCTCAAGGACGTCGTCCGCCGCGACTTCGAGGACCCCGACATCGAGCTCACCCAGCACGTCGAGGAGGCCATGCGGCCGGTCCTGTGGGTGCCGGAGTCCAAGCCGGTCGACGACCTGCTGCGCCAGATGCAGGCCGACCGCCAGCACATCGCCGTCGTCGTCGACGAGTACGGCGGGACCGCCGGCCTGATCACCATCGAGGACCTGCTCGAGGAGATCGTCGGCGAGATCACCGACGAGTTCGACGAGGACGAGGTCGAGGTCGAGCAGCTCGACGAGGTCGACGGGCTCGACGGCGGCTACCGCGTCTCCTCGCGCTACCCCGTCGACGACCTCGACGACCTCTTCGGCTTCGACGTCGAGGAGGAGGACGTCGACAGCGTCGGTGGCCTGATGGCCAAGCACCTCGGCCGGGTGCCGATCGCCGGCTCCGTCGTGGAGGCGCACGGCCTGCGGTTCGAGGCCGAGGACGTCGCCGGCCGCCGCAACAAGGTCGGCACCGTGCGGATCCGCCCGGCCGTCGTCCCGGTGCCGGAGCCGGCCGGCGACGAGCCGGCCGACGACTGACTCGTCGCGCGGGCGCCCTGGGAGAGGCCGCCTAGGGTCGGTCGCATGAACCTGCGCGCCCTGCCCCTGATCGACCGGCTCCCCGGCCGCGGGGGCGACCACCCGCGGACCGTGCTCGAGCTCGACCTGTCCCACGGCGTCCAGGTCGGGCCGCCGGGCAGCCCCCTCCAGGCGCTCCGCCTGCGCCAGGCGCCGACGTTGCGGGCGCTCGGCGACGGGCTGCGCCGCGCCGCGGCGGACGACGACGTCCTCGGCCTGCTCGTGCACGTCGGCACCTGCCCGCTCACCCTCGCGCAGGCCGACGAGGTCGGCGCACTGGTCGCGGACTTCTCGCAGGACAAGCCGTCGGTGGCGTGGACCGAGACGTTCGGCGAGCTGACCAGCGGGCTGGCGGCCTACCGCGTCGCCGTCCACGCGCGCGAGGTCTGGCTCCAGCCGTCGGGCGCGGTCGGGCTCGTCGGGGTGAGCGCGGGGATCACCCTGCTCCGCGGCGGGCTGGAGAAGCTCGGCATCGACCCCGAGCTCGAGCAGCGCCACGAGTACAAGTCGGCCGCCGAGCAGCTCGCCGGGCGCGAGGTGAGCGAGGCCAACCGCGAGATGACCCAGCGGCTCGCGGACGCCGTCGTCGACGACACCGTCGCGCGGGTGGCGGCGCGGCGCTCGCTCACCGAGCACCAGGTGCGCGCCGCGATGGCGGCCGCGCCGCTGAGCGCCACCGCTGCGCTGGACGCCGGTCTCGTCGACCGGCTCGGCTACGCCGACGAGGTCTACGCGTGGGCCCGGGAGACGTGGACGCCGGCCTGGGAGCCGCGCTTCGTGCACCGGTACGCCGGTGACGGCCCGGGCGGCGCGGGTGGTGCGCTCCGCGCGCTGACCCAGCGGCACCGGCCGGGCGTCGCCGTCGTCGACGTGACCGGCCCGATCGTCCTCGGCCCGGGGACGGCGCGGCAGGCCGGTGCCGAGCGGATCGGCGCCCGGCTGCGCGAGGTCGGTCGTGACGACGACGTCCGGGGCGTGGTCCTGCGCGTCGACAGCCCGGGCGGCTCGTACGTCGCCAGCGACGCGATCCGCCGCGAGGTGCTCCGGCTGCGCGAGTCCGGCCGCCCGGTCGTCGCCGCGATGGGCACGGTGGCCGCGTCCGGGGGCTACTTCGTCGCGATGGGCGCCGACGAGGTCGTCGCCCAGCCGACCACCCTCACCGGCTCGATCGGCGTCCTCGCCGGCAAGATGGTCGTGGAGCGGTTGCTCGACCGCGCCGGCATCGTGCACGAGTCGGTCAGCGCCGGTCCGCGGGCGGCGATGATGGCGGTGAGCCGGCCCTTCACCGACGAGGAGCGCGCGGTGCTCGACGCCTGGCTCGACGACGTGTACGCCGACTTCACCGCCAAGGCCGCGGCCGACCGCGGGCTGGCCCTCGACGTCCTCGAGCCGCTCGCCCGCGGCCGGGTCTGGACCGGCGGCGACGCCACCGACCGCGGTCTCGTCGACCACCTCGGCGGCACCCGGCTCGCGCTCGAGCGGGTCTGTGCCCTCGCCGGCCTCGACGTCGACGACGTCGCCCTGCGCACGCCGTCCCCGCTCGACTTCCTGCGCCAGCTGCGGGTGGCGGAGTCGAGCGAGTCGCCGGCCGCGGCGTCGCTCACCACGGCCGCGACCGTCACCCTCGGCGGACCGGAGGCGATGCTCGCGCGGCTCTCCGAGGTGGTCGGCCTGCCGCTCACCCACGGGGTGCTCTCGATGCCGCCCGGCCTGCGTCTCCTAGGCTGAGGCCCATGTCGCAGGAGCCCACGCCGACCGCCCTCAGCGCCGAGGACACCAAGCTCGTCACCCTGGCGCGGGCGACCCGGGCCCGCACCCAGGCGGCCGAGGGCGCCGCCGTGCGCGACCTCGACGGTCGCACCTACGCCGCCGCCACGGTCGAGCTCGACGCCCTCCACCTCAGCGCCGTGCAGGCCTGCGTGGCGATGGCGGTGGCCGCCGGTTCGCGCGGCCTGGCCGCCGTGGTCGTCCTCGGGGACGCCACCGAGCTCACCTCGCCCGACCGCGCCGTCCTCGACGAGTACGCCGGCCCCGACGTCGTCGTCCACCTCGGTGACGCGCGGGGCGCGATCCGGCCCCGCGCGGACGCGACCTAGCCGGCTACGGCCCGCCCAGCGGGTTGATCCCGCTGGCGCGGCCGCGGAACGCGACGTGGAGCAGGTCGGTCATCTCGAACAGGTCACCGCGCCCCAGCGTCGGGCGGAACGACGGGTCGCGCACGATCGAGCTCCGGCTGCCCTCCATCGCGCGGTGCATCGTCTCGGCCACCAGGCGCGCGCCCACCCCGGTCATCCGGCCGCCGTTGACCTCGGCCTCGCGCAGCACGTAGAACCACAGCGGCGTCCGGGCCGCGACGGCGTCCTTCTCGGCGGCCGTCAGGGCCGCCAGCGACGCGCCGCCGGCGCCGTCGAGCACCTGCCCGCGGGTCAGGGCCGGCACGACCACCCCGCGCGCGGCGAGGTGCTCGACCATCTGCTGACCGCTGGCGAGCCGGAGCATCGAGGAGCGCGTCAGGTTGCGGAAGGCGAGGTTGCGGGAGACGTCGTCGAACGGCGTCCCGGCCGGCCCGCCGAAGGTCCCGGGCGGCAGGTTCTTGAGCGGGTCGGTCAGCAGGGTGTCGAGCCGCATCGCCCGCGAGACGTTGTCGTTCGGCGCCGCGAGCTCGGGGTGGCCGCCGGCCGGGAAGTCGTACATCCGGCGCCAGTCGGCGATCCAGTTGCTCAGCAGCCGGTCCTCGCCGCCGAGGTCGCCGCCGGTCGCGGAGAACTGGAACATGTAGTCGAGGAAGCCGTTCGGCCCCGCGAAGCGCCGGTTCCAGTTGTACGACGCCCGCACCATGCTGTGGCCGAGCCGGAACGCCGCCACCGAGAACTCCACGGGCATCCGCGGCACGTCGGTCGGGGCTGCGTCCGGCTCGACGACCGCGCGACCGTGGGTGAAGACGTCGTCGACGACGGCCGGGTCGAGGAGGCGCGGCAGGTAGTCGTGCCGGATCATCCACTGGTAGTGCAGCGTGACCCGCTTGCGGGCCCGCCGGAACCTCGCGGCCGGCGCGACGCCCGCGCCGAGGGTGTCGACGACGCGGTTGTGGAAGCGGATCATCGCGAGGTGGGTCTGGGCGACGATCAGGTTCTCGTCGTTGCGGACGTCGGGGACCAGCGCCGTGCGCCGCTCGCGCCGCGACCCGGTGCCGCGCCGCGGCAGGTCGTGGCCGGCCTTGACGCCGTCCGCGCCGATCTCGATCGTGTCGCCGGTGCGCAGGTGCAGCCCGTCGGCCTCGTAGAACGCCGCCGACACCGGGTCGGCCGGCCCGGCGCCGTACAGGGAGTCGAGGTCGAGCCGCGGTGAGCGCCCCTGCACCAGCTCGGCGGGCGTGACGTCCTCGCCGAGCCGCACCAGGGTCTGGTCGAGGGTGAGGTCGTGGTCGATGAACTGGCCGAGGTAGGTGTAGCCGGCCGGGACGTCGCCCGCGCCGCCACCCCCGGCGACCATCGCGAGCGCGAGCTTGCGGTTGAGCGAGTCGGCGGCCCGGCGCCCGCGCGGGCCGGCCCGGAAGAACCGGAACGGCGGCGCCTCGGCCCGGGCGAGCGCGCGGGTCTGCGCGCTGCGCCGGCCGACGTCGGTCTCGACCAGACCCTCGCCGTCGATGAAGAAGGTCTCGGTGCCGTGCCGGTGGGTGCCCATCCCTCGACGATAGGAACGGGCGGACCCGCGCACATGACCCGAACTCGTCATCCCGAGCTCGTCCGGCCGGGCTCGATCGGGCCGGGCTCGTGCGGCCCGGCTCGTGCGGCCCGGGGTGTGATGGCCGGCACCGATCTCGCGGCGCGCCGCCGGCCCGCAACCTGCCCGACACACGGGCGGAGTAGTTTCGAGGGGTGGGGAAGCACACGGTCCCGGACGCCTGGGCCCAGCACGAGCAGGCGGTCGCCCGGCTGGCGGCGTCGTACGCCGCGATCCCGGCCGGGTCGCCGGTGCGGCTCGCGAAGCGCACGACGAACCTCTTCCGGGTCCGCAGCGTCACCTCGGCGCCCGGCCTCGACGTCTCCGGCCTCGACGGCGTGATCGAGGTCGACCCGGTCGCCCGCACGGCCGAGGTGCAGGGCATGTGCACCTACGAGGACCTCGTCGACGCGACCCTCCCGCACGGCCTGATCCCGCTCGTCGTCCCCCAGCTCCGCACGATCACCCTCGGTGGCGCGGTCAGCGGTCTCGGCATCGAGTCCACCAGCTTCCGCAACGGGCTCCCGCACGAGTCGGTGCTCGAGATGGACGTCTTCACCGGCGCCGGCACGGTCGTCACGACGCGCCCCGGCGACGACCTGTTCGACGCCTTCCCCAACTCCTACGGCTCGCTCGGCTACGCCACCCGGCTGCGGATCGAGCTCGAGGCGGTGCCGGCCTACGTCGCGCTGCGCCACGTGCGCTTCGACGACGCCGGCCTGCTGGCCAAGACGATCGCCGAGATCACCGCCACCCACGAGCACGCCGGCCAGCGGGTCGACGGCCTCGACGGCGTCGCGTTCGCGCCCGGCGAGCTCTACCTGACGCTGGCCCGCTGGACCGACGACCCCGCCGACGCGTCGGCCGGGGGAGCCGCGTCCGACTACACCGGCCAGGACGTCTACTTCCGCTCCCTGCAGGAGCGCGAGACGGACCTGCTCACGATGTACGACTACCTGTGGCGCTGGGACACCGACTGGTTCTGGTGCTCGGGTGCCTTCGGTGCGCAGGATCCGCGGATCCGCCGTCTGTGGCCGCGCCGGCTGCGACGCTCCGACGTCTACATGAGGCTGCTCGGTCTCGACCGGCGCTTCGACGTCGCCGACCGGCTCGACCGCCGGGCCGGCCGTCCGCAGCGCGAGCGCGTCGTCCAGGACATCGAGGTGCCGGTCGAGCGGATCGCGGAGTTCCTCGCCTGGTTCGACGACGAGATCGGCATGCGGCCGGTGTGGCTGTGCCCGCTGGTGGCGCGGCGCGCCTGGCCGACGTACCCGCTGGCACCGGGGGAGACCTACGTCAACGCCGGCTTCTGGGGCACCGTCCACGTCGGGCCGGACGCCGTCGACGCGCCCCGCAACCGCGCCATCGAGGCCGAGGTGCACCGCCTCGGCGGCCACAAGTCGCTCTACTCCGAGTCGTTCTACGACCGCGCCACCTTCGACGCCCTCTACGACGGACCGGCCCTCGCGGCGGTCAAGGACCGCTACGACCCCGGCCACCGTCTCACCGACCTCTACGACAAGACCGTCCGCAGGAAGTGATCGCATGAGCAACCGCACCGACTCCCGAACCACGTCCAGGGCCGACTTCCGGATCGCCGACGTCGTCGCCGACCTGACCCGCGGTGGCATGCCACTGCGGTTCGAGGCCTACGACGGCAGCGCCGCCGGGCCCGCCGACGCCGAGATCCGTCTCGAGCTGGTCAACCAGCGCGGCCTCCAGTACCTCGTCACCGCCCCGGGTGACCTCGGGCTCGCGCGGGCCTACGTGTCCGGTGACCTCGTCGTCCACGGCGGACACCCGGGCAACCCCTACGAGGTGATGCAGAAGCTCAAGGACCACACGAAGTTCCGGGCGCCGTCGGCGTCCGAGCTGGTCACGATCCTCCGCGGCCTGGGGATCTCCAACCTCAAGCCGCCGCCCCCGCCGCCGCAGGAGCACCTGCCGCGCTGGCGCCGGCTGATGGAGGGGATGCGGCACACGCTCACCCGCGACGCCGAGGCGATCCACCACCACTACGACATCTCCAACACCTTCTACCGCCACGTGCTCGGACCCTCGATGGCCTACACCTGCGCGGTCTACCCGCACGAGTCGGCCACCCTCGAGGAGGCGCAGCGCGAGAAGTTCGACCTCGTCGCCCGCAAGCTCGACCTCCAGCCGGGCCAGCGCCTGCTCGACGTCGGCTGCGGGTGGGGCGGCATGGTGCTGCACGCCGCGAAGGAGTACGGCGTCAAGGCGGTCGGGGTCACGCTCAGCCAGCAGCAGGCGTCGTGGGCCAAGGAGGCCATCGACGCCGCCGGCCTCGCCGACCTCGCCGAGGTCCGCCACCTCGACTACCGCGACGTGCTCGAGACCGACTTCGACGCGATCAGCTCGATCGGCATGACCGAGCACATCGGGGTCAGGAACTACCCGTCGTACTTCGGGTTCCTGCGCGACCACCTGCGGCCCGAGGGCCGGTTGCTCAACCACTGCATCACCCGCCACGACAACCGGCCGGCGACGACCGGGGCGTTCATCGACCGCTACGTCTTCCCCGACGGCGAGCTGACCGGCTCGGGCCGGATCATCACCGAGATGCAGGACGCCGGCCTGGAGGTCATGCACTCGGAGAACATCCGGCTGCACTACGCCCGCACCCTGCGCGACTGGAACCGCAACCTGGTCGACAGCTGGGACGCGTGCGTCGAGGAGGTCGGCATCGGCACCGCCCGCGTGTGGGGCCTCTACATGGCCGCCTGCCGCGTCGGCTTCGAGCGCAACGAGGTGCAGCTGCACCAGGTGCTCGGCGTCCGCACCGGCGACGACGGGGCCGACGGCTTCGCCCTCCGGCCGACGTGGTGAGGGAGCGCACTACCCTCTCCTGGTGAGCACCCGGGCAGCGACCTACGAGGCGGAGGTGCTCTCACGGACCCCGCTGAGCGAGCACCTGGTGCGCCTCGTGCTCGGCGGACCGGGACTGGCCGACTTCACCTCCACCGGCGTGCCGGACGAGTGGGTCGGGCTGCTGGTGCCCGGTCAGTTCCAGAGCCGCTACTACACCGTGCGGTCCTGGGACCCGGTCGCCGGCGCGCTGGTGCTCGACGTCGTCGTCCACGACGTCGGCCTGGTCACCGAGTGGGCCAAGGGCGACTGCGTCGGCGACGTCGTCGTCGTCAGCGCGCCGAAGGGCTCGTTCGCGATGCCCGCCGACGCGGCCTGGCTGATGCTGGTCGGCGACCTGACCGCGCTGCCGGCGATGGCGCGGATCGCGGAGGTCACCGGCGTGCCGACCCGGGCGTGGGCCGAGGTGCCCGACGACGTCGTGGCGCTCGCCGGCTACCTGCCCGGACGCCTCGAGGTCGACTGGCTCGAGCAGCCCGGCGACGGGGTCAGCCGGCTCGCCGACGTCGTCACCGACCTGGTCTGGCCCGAGGGTGACGGCTACTTCTGGATGGCGGGGGAGTCGGCGCAGATGCGCGCGATCCGCAAGCACCTGATGCGTGAGCGGGGACTCCCCGGCACGGCGTACGACGTCATGGGCTACTGGCGCGAGACCACCGGGCGCCAGCCCCGCGCCGTCGATCCCGGCCCGGTCTACCGGGCCGGCAAGAGGGCGGGCAAGTCCGACGAGGAGATCTGGGCCGACTACGACGAGGCGCGAGGCTGACATGACGCAGGACACCGGACACACCCCCGAGCACACCCCCGAGCACAAGAGCGGGTTCGCCTCGTTCGTCGGGCGCCCGAACGCGGGCAAGTCGACGCTCACGAACGCGCTGGTCGGCTCGAAGGTCGTGATCACCAGCTCCAAGCCGCAGACCACGCGCACCGTCGTCCGCGGCATCGTGCACCGCGACGACGCCCAGCTGATCCTGGTCGACACCCCCGGTCTGCACCGTCCGCGCACCCTGCTCGGCGAGCGGCTCAACGACCTGGTCAAGACCACGCTGTCCGAGGTCGACGTCGTCGCGGTCTGCTTCCCCGCCAACGAGAAGATCGGCCCCGGCGACCGCTTCATCGTCCACGAGATGGGCAAGGTCAAGCGCACCATCAAGGTCGCGATCGCCACCAAGACCGACCTCGCCACGCCCGAGCAGCTCGGCCAGCACCTGCTCGACATCGCCGGCCTCGGCACCGAGACGGGCACCGAGTGGGCCGAGATCGTCCCGGTCTCGGCGAAGGAGAACCACCAGGTCAAGCTGCTCGAGGACCTCCTCGTCGGCCTGCTGCCCACGGGCCCGCAGCTCTACCCCGACGGCGACCTCAGCGACGCCCCCGAGGAGATCATCGTGGCCGAGCTGATCCGCGAGGCCGCGCTCGAGGGCGTGCGCGACGAGCTGCCGCACTCCATCGCCGTCGTCGTCGAGGAGATGGGCCTGCGCGAGGACCGCCCCGCCGACAAGCCGCTGCTCGACATCCACGCCAACCTCTACGTCGAGCGCGACTCCCAGAAGGGGATCATGATCGGCCACAAGGGCGCCCGCCTCAAGGACGTCGGCCGCCGGGCCCGGCTCCAGATCGAGGCGCTGCTCGGCACCCCGGTCTACCTCGACCTGCACATCAAGATCGCCAAGGACTGGCAGCGCGACCCGCGCCAGCTGCGCAAGCTCGGTTTCTGAGCCGCCCGCGGGCGGCCCGCCGGGACCAGCCGGGATCAGCCGGGATCAGCCGGGATCAGCCGGGATCAGCCGGGATCAGTCGGGATCAGTCGGGCGACCAGCAGCGGATGTAGGTCTGGCCGGCGGCCCACTGCTCCGGGTCGGGACCCTCGAAGGCCCACTCGTAGTCGAGGGAGTCCTCGGCGACGCCGGCGGCGGCGTCCTCACAGGGCCCCTCGCCGGCCGCGGTGACCGCGGTGCGGCCGGGGTAGCCGTCGGGGCCGTCCCCGGGGTCGAGGTCGACGACCTCGAAGGCGCGCCACGAGTGCTCGGCGCTGCAGGGCACCCGCTCGAAGCCCTTCGCCGCCGGGCTGGCGGTGCCGCACATGCCGTAGCGGTCGCGGCCCTCCTCGTCGTCGAGGACGCCGGCGAGGCTGCCCCTGACGCTCGCCAGCCGGTCGCGGCCGGCGAGGGCGACGACGTCGCACCGGTACCACGACGCGCCGGCCTCGGCCTGGTCCAGGCTCGGGGTGAACCACACCGCCCGCAGCATGCTCAGCCGCAGGTCCTCGACCGTGCCGCCGACGACGTCGCCGAGGGCGGCCGGGCAGGACGCGGCGACCTGGTCCTGCACCCGCTGGGAGTCGACGGCGAGCAGGTGCCCGTCGACGACGTTGTCGATGCGGCCGACGGCGAAGGTCTCCGACGTGTGGCTGCCGCGGCAGGCGACCGGCTCGATCTCGGCGGTGGGGGAGACCGCCTCCTCGTAGGTCAGGCGGTAGCAGGAGTCGTCGGCCGGTATCGGCGCGGCGGTGGCTCGCGGGGGTGCGGTGGGGGTCGGCGTCGGGGTGGACGTCGGCACGGTGTCGTCGGGCTCGTCGTCCGAGGTGCACCCGGTGAGGCCCAGTCCCGCGACCAGCACCGCGGCGAGGGTGCCGGCGGTCCGCGTCCGGTGCGTCCGGCGGTCAGTCACTGGTCCTGGCCCAGCAGACCGAGCGGCGGTTGCCGGCGTTCCACTCGCTCTCGTGGAACCACGTGTAGGCGAAGTCGTACTCGACCGGGTAGTTGAGGAAGGCCAGCACGGACTTCGAGCAGAAGTCGCGGCTCTGGACCTCCGAGAGCCGGTCGCCGGGGTACGGGTCGGTGGCCTCGCCCAGCTTGATGGTGGTCACGGCGCGCCACTGGTGGTCCTGGTCGCACGGGATCTTCTTCGACCCGGCGAAGGCGGGCTCGGCCACGCACGCCATCCAGGCGTCGTCCGGGCGCCCCTGGAGCAGGCCCTCGGCGGTCTCGGGGAGCGGCACCAGCGTGGCGCTCTGCTCGCCGCCGCCGACGACGTCGCAGCGGTACCAGCGGGCGCCGTCGTCCCACGCCTTCTCCGAGGGGCGGAACCAGGCCCAGCTGAGGATGGTCCGCATCGCGAGGCTCTCGTCGGCGCCGAGGAACGCGCTGAGCTTGGTGTTGCAGGTGCGGTAGGCGAACTCGCCGACCTCGGGGGCGTCGTAGGCCGACTCCCGCAGCTCGTCGGGGAGCTCGCCGACGGCGTAGGTCTGGGCGGTGTGCTTCTGGCCGCAGTCGACGGTGCGGGTGGCGTTGGACGGCGCCGAGATCTCCTCGAGCGTCAGCAGCCGGCAGGCTCCGAGCTCGGGCGTCTCCACCGCGTCGACCTGGTCGGGGTCGGCGTCCGGGTCGGCCTGGGTCGGTGTACCGCAGGCGCCCAGGAGGACCGTGAGGGTCGCCGCGACCACGATCGCGCCGCTGCGCCACGTCGTCCGTCTGCTCCTCGCCACGAGGGGCGATGCTACCTGCGGGCCCTCACGCGAGCAGCGCGGCCAGCGTGCCGCCCAGCTCGTAGCCGCGCTCGAGCTCGGGCGCACCCACGTCCCCGAGCACCTCCAGGACGTCGGCAGCCCGACGCCACGGCAGCGCCTGGACGATCGAGGCGACGCTGCGCACCGCCCCCGTCGTGTCGTACCTCCCGTGCACCCACAGCCCGTACGGCTTCCTCCCGCCGGCGCCCGGTGTGCCCGAGCCGTCGTCCGACAGCGCCCCGCCGGCGGTGAGGAAGATCGTGTCGAAGAAGTGCTTCAGCGCGCCCGACATGTAGCCGAAGTTGGCCGTCGTCCCGAGCAGGTAGCCGTCGGCGGCCAGCACGTCGTCCGCCGTGGCCTCCAGGGCCGCCCGGACGACGACCTCGACGCCCTCGATCGCGTCGTCGTGCGCTCCGGCCACGACCGCGTCGGTCAGCAGCCGCACGAGCGGCGTCGGGGAGTGGTGGACGATCAGCAGGCGCGGCACGCTCGCACGATAGCCACGACGGGACGTGGGCGCGGGGGTGCACGTCGTGGCGCTCGAGCACCGACGACGGGCGCCGACCGACGGTGTCGTCACGCCCCGGTCCTGGGACGTGGCCGGTCGGGGCTGGGTCGGGCGAGCCACGGACCCGCAGCATCGCGGCCGGGACGCCTCCCACGGTTGCTCCCCACCGCGGTTCGTGCGCGAGGGCGTCGCAGCAACGCGGGTGATCCCCCCGCGACGGCCCGGGCGTGCCGAGAGCCCCGCCGGGGCGGGGTCTGGGGCGGGGTGGTCAGGGTTCGGCTGGCTCGGCTGGCTCGGCTGGTGGTGGTGGTTGTGGTGGTGGGTCGAGTGGGGTGGTGCCGTGGTGGTCTCGTCGGTAGGTGAGGCCGGAGGGTGCGGTCCAGTGGTAGGTGCCGGGCTCGGTCGTGGTGTAGGTCCAGCGGCTGTGGGTCTTGGCGCGGTGGTGCCTGCGGCAGAGGGGGGCGAGGTTGTCGCTGCTGGTGGTGCCGCCGTGTGCGTGCGGGGTGATGTGGTCGAGGTCGCAGCGGGTGGCGGTTCTGCGGCAGTGGGGGAAGACGCAGGTGAGGTCGCGCAGCTCGATCTGTTCGCGGAGCCGGTCGGGGGCTTCGTAGGCGTCGACGTGGACGTGGTCGTGGAGGTCGATGACGGGCTTGACGACCACCGTCGCGGAGGCGGCGCACCAGGACCGGATGGTCTCCACGGTGAGGGGTGTCCGGGTGGTCCCGCAACGCGCGACGTCGGGGCTGTCGTGGTGGAGGTGCACCACAAGCGGGCGGCTGCTCTGGCTGGTGAGGTCGAGGGGTCGGTCGCCGCGGGCGAGGTCGCCGAGGGCGATCGAGCGGCGGACGTCGAGGGGTAGGTGGCACCCGGCGTCGGCGAGGGTGTCGGCCCCGGCCTGCAGCGCCTGCTCGAGGTCGAGGGCGTCGGGCACCGACAGGAGCCCATCGAGGCGGACGTGGCCCTCGATGCTCGGGCGGTCGAGGTCGACCCACACGTGCCGGTCGTCCTTGACCCGGGCGAGCTCGTGGGGTGCGTGGCGGGCGACGGCCTCCTCGACCAGGCGGTCGAGCTGGGTGACGGTGATGGACCGGACGGCCTGGGCGAGACGCTGGTCGACGTAGCCGGCGCCGTCGAGGGGGAGGCGCATGGTGGCGTCGGCGATCCTGCCGGCCTTCCACACCGCCAGCCGTCCGGCGAGGACCGCGGCCCACAGCCGCGGGAGGCGGTGGCGCAGCTCCAGGGCCCGGGCGAGGTACTTCAACCCCGACTCCGTCGAGAGCCCGAGGGCGGCGGCGAGGTCGTGAGCGGCGAACTCCTCGACCGCGGGGCACCCTGCACCACCCAGGGCGAGGGCGCGTTCACCGAAGGTCACGGTGTGCGGGTCGGCCTCGGTGGTGTGGCCCGCTGCCCAGTCGAGGACCGCGACCAGCCGGGCGACCTCGGCCTCGCGGGCTGCGTGGTCGCTGGCGCGCACCGCCACCAGTGCCGGGTCGGCGTCCTGGGTGGCGGTGGGTGCGGCCATGCCATGATTCTACGCCGCTCGTTCACGATTCGACAGTGTGTTCGATCAATCTGTGGATGGATGTTGCAGCCTCCGGAAGTCCGCCCGACTGCTCCGCTGCTGGCAGACCACCGCCCGGGCGGGTCACCCGGAGAGGCAGGCGTCTGGCCCGCGACGCCCGCAGCAACGACGGCGCCGTCCCCGCTGGTTCCCGGACGGCCACAGGGTGCTCAACCTCGATCGGCGTGGGTGCAGCTCGTCCCCGGACCGCGTTCGCGAGGTCGACGACGCGCCGATGTCGGCGGCGCCGGTCTGGACGCACGGCGAGGAGGTAGGCGTCCGCTGGCACGGCGCGGAGGCGACCTGGTCGTCCGGGACGTGGACCCGGTGTCGGGTCAGCGAACCGCGGTGATCGGTGATCGCGGCGACCGGGGGATCGCGTCGAAGGTCTCGGGGTCGGCTCACGCGCGGACGGAGGCGTCCGCGCCGCCGCCAGCCCCCGACACCGCTCCGCTGGCTGCTGCTGGGCGCTCGACGAGGCTGCGGCTCGTCGCACAAAGGCCGACCACACGTGCAGGAGAGGTTGGTCCCAGCCGCGGCGGCGGTCACCACGGCGGTCGGGACGACGCCGACCCGCGGTCGCGGCCACGGTCCCGGAGGTTGCCACGGACCTGCTGGAGACGCACGCTGGGCCCATGAGCGGAAGCGTGATCATCGCTGGGGCCGGCCCCGGCGTCAGCGGCTCGTTGGCCCGGCTGCTGGCCCGTGAGGGTCACCCGGTGGGACTCGTCGGCGCCGACGAGGACGCCGTCCGCGAGCTCGCCGGGCAGCTCGCCGACGCCGGCGCCCGGGTCGAGAGCCGGCTGGCCGACCTGACCGACGTCGACGCGACCCACGCCGCCGTCACGGGGCTCGCCGAGGCGCTCGGCCCGGTCGACGTCCTGCACTTCAACCCGAGTGCGTTCCGCGAGAAGGACCCGCTCGAGCTCACCCCGGCCGAGCTGCTCCAGGACGTCGCCCTCGGCGTCGGCGCCCTGCTCACCGTCGTCCGGGCGGCGCGTCCCCACCTCCACGACGGCAGCCGCATCACCGTCACCGGGAGCATGGCCGCCGACGAGCCGTGGCACCGCGCGGCGTCCCTCGGCGTGCAGAAGGCCGGCGTGCGCAACCTCGTCCACAGCATCGACGCGACCCTGCGCGCCGACGGCATCCGCGCCGTGTCGGTGACGGTGCGGGGCACGCTGTCCCGCGAGGGCGCGTTCACGCCCGACCGGGTGGCCGCCGCGATCCGCGCCGCGCTCGACCAGCCGGCCGACGCGTGGCGGACCGAGGTCGCCTACGACGGCTGAGGGTCAGTAGCCGCGCTGGCGCCACTCCGGCAGCGAAGGACGCTCGGCGCCGAGCGTGGAGTCGGAGCCGTGGCCGGGGTAGAACCAGGTCGCGTCGGGGAGCGTGCCGAAGACCTTCGTCTCGACGTCGCCGATCAGCTGCTGGAACGCCGCGGCGTCGCCGAACGTGCCACCCACCCCGCCGGGGAACAGCGTGTCGCCGGTGAAGAGGTGGTGCTGCCCGCCGTCGGCGGTGTCGTCGTAGACGAGGGCGACCGACCCGGGGGTGTGGCCGGCGATCGCGATCACCGACAGCGTGCACGCGCCGACGGTGACGGTGTCGCCCTGCTCGACGGGTCGGGTCACGGGGACGCCGGTCTGCTCGGTGATCGCGGCGGCGTCGGGGACGCCGGCGACGACCTCGGCCCCGGTCGCCTCGACGACCGCGGCCAGCGCGCGGTGGTGGTCCCAGTGCTGGTGCGTCGTCACAACGGTGGTCAGGCCCGCGTCGCCGATCAGGGGGAGCAGCGTCGCGGCGGAGTCGGCCGCGTCGACGAGCACCTGCTCGCCCGTCGCCCGGCAGCGGAGCAGGTAGCAGTTGTTGCTCATCTCCTCGTCGACCGCCACCTTGGTGATGGTGAGGTGGGCGAGCTCGCGGACGTCGGCGTCGCCGCCGACCGTCACCTCGCCGGTGTAGCCGTCCGCCTGGTCGTCCATCGTCACCATGCTCCGATCCTCGGCAGCTCGCCGTCCGTGGTCAGTCCGTCGCCGTCGCCGCGCCCGGTGAGCCACCAGCCGAGGTCGGCGGCCGTGCCGGACACCCGGGGCGTCGCGTCGTCGTCAGCCTGCCAGGTGTGGCCGAGGTCCGTGGCGACCAGGGTCGCGGGCGCGCGGCCCGCGAGCTGGGAGACCAGCACCTCGGCGAAGGCCGCGGACCAGTCGGCGCGCGTGTAGCCGGCGTCGAGGTCGACGTGGTGGATCTCGACCTCGCGCAACCGCATCGACATCACGTCGCCGGCGGCGAAGCCCCGCCCGTGCGGCGTGCGCTCGATCTCGGTCTCGAAGGAGTCGGCGGGGAGGTGGCGGAGCGCCTCGCCCAGGACCGTCGTGCTGCCGAGGAGCCGGTCGCGCAGCTCGGACGGCGACGCCGCGGCGAGCGTCTCGATGTCGGCGTCGCGGAGCTCGGCCGACGCGTACATCGGGACGGGGCGCCCCTCGACCACCCCGCGGAGCGCCCCGGCGAGGCCCTCGGCGTTCAGGGCGAGGTGGGCGACCACGTGCGCGCGGGTCCAGCCGGGGAGGAGCGACGGCGCCGGGTAGGCCTCGTCGGCGAGGGAATCGATGGTCCGGACCAGCCGTTGGGTCGAGACGTCGAGCACGTCGTGGGTCACAGGACCCATCCTGCGCCACATCAGCCGCACGGTCACCCCGTCGAGGGGAGGGACTGTCGGTGCCGCCGCCTAGGCTTGCCCGGTCGGCGCGGTGACTTGCCCGATCGACCACCGATGACGAACACTTGTTCGAATCTCTCGACCCCCCAAGCCTTCGACCCAGGGACCCCAGTGGCTGACCAGCTCATCATCCGAGGCGCGCGCGAGCACAACCTCAAGGACGTGTCGATCGACCTCCCGCGCGACTCGCTCATCGTCTTCACGGGTCTCTCCGGCTCGGGGAAGTCGTCGCTGGCCTTCGACACGATCTTCGCCGAGGGCCAGCGGCGCTACGTCGAGTCGCTCTCGGCGTACGCGCGCCAGTTCCTCGGCCAGATGGACAAGCCCGACGTCGACTTCATCGAGGGCCTCTCGCCCGCGGTCTCCATCGACCAGAAGTCCACGTCGAAGAACCCGCGGTCCACGGTGGGCACCATCACCGAGGTCTACGACTACCTGCGGCTGCTGTTCGCGCGGGCCGGGCGGCCGCACTGCCCCACCTGCGGCGCGCCGATCGAGCGCCAGACCCCGCAGCAGATCGTCGACCGCGTGCTCGGCCTCGAGGACGGCGCCCGGTTCCAGGTGCTCGCACCGGTGGTCCGCGGCCGCAAGGGCGAGTACGTCGAGCTCTTCAAGCAGCTGCAGACCCAGGGCTTCTCGCGGGCCCGGGTCAACGGCGAGACCCACACGCTCGACGAGCCGCCCAAGCTCGACAAGCAGAAGAAGCACACGATCGAGGTCGTCGTCGACCGGCTCGCGGTCAAGGAGTCGTCGAAGCGGCGCCTGACCGACTCGGTCGAGACCGCGCTCAACCTCGCCGGCGGCCTGGTGGTCTTCGACTTCGTCGACCGCGACGCGAAGGACCCCGACCGCGAGCTGAAGTTCAGCGAGAAGATGTCGTGCCCCAACGACCACCCGATCGACACCGACGACCTCGAGCCGCGCTCGTTCTCCTTCAACTCCCCGTTCGGTGCCTGCCCGACCTGCAGCGGACTCGGCACCCGGATGGAGGTCGACCCCGAGCTCGTCGTCCCCGACCCGACCGCCACGCTCGCCGACGGTGCGATCCAGCCGTGGAGCCAGGCCCACGTCGCCGACTACTTCCTCAAGCTGATGGACGCGCTCGGCCAGCAGGTCGGCTTCGACGTGCACACCCCGTGGTCCGACCTCCCGCCGGCCGGCCGCAAGGCCGTCCTCGACGGCCACCAGGGCAAGGTGCACGTCGTCACCCGCAACCGCTACGGCCGCGAGCGCGCCTACTACGCCCAGTTCGAGGGCGTGCGGTCCTACGTCGAGCGCCGCCACCGCGAGGCCGAGAGCGACACCAGCCGCGAGCGGTTCGAGGGCTACATGCGCGAGGTCCCGTGCCCGGCCTGCAGCGGCAGCCGGCTCAAGGCGGTCTCGATGGCCGTCACCCTCGGCGGCAGGAACATCGCCGAGATCTGCCACCTGCCGATCAACGAGACCAGCGAGTTCCTCGCCGGCCTCGACCTGTCCGCCCGGGAGCGCCAGATCGGCGAGCGGGTGCTCAAGGAGATCCAGGAGCGGCTGCAGTTCCTCCTCGACGTCGGCCTCGACTACCTCTCCCTCGACCGGCCGTCCGGGTCGCTCTCCGGCGGCGAGGCGCAGCGGATCCGGCTCGCCACGCAGATCGGCGCCGGCCTGGTCGGCGTCCTCTACGTGCTCGACGAGCCGTCGATCGGTCTGCACCAGCGCGACAACCAGCGGCTCATCGAGACGCTGGTGCGGCTCAAGGACCTCGGCAACACCCTCATCGTGGTCGAGCACGACGAGGACACCATCAAGGTCGCCGACTGGGTCGTCGACATCGGGCCGGGTGCCGGCGAGCACGGCGGGCAGGTGGTCCACTCGGGCACCGTCGCCGACCTGCTCACCCACCCCGACTCGATGACGGGCCAGTACCTCTCCGGCCGCCGCGAGATCCCGGTGCCCGCGATCCGGCGTCCGCGCACCGTCGACCGCGAGCTCCGTGTCCACGGCGCCTACGAGAACAACCTCCAGCACGTCGACGTGTCGTTCCCGCTCGGCATGTTCGTCGCCGTCACCGGGGTGTCGGGGTCCGGCAAGTCGACCCTGGTCAACGACATCCTCTACACCTCGCTGGCCAAGACGATCTACCGCGCCCGCACCGTGCCCGGACGGCACCAGAAGATCACCGGCCTCGAGCACGTCGACAAGGTGATCCACGTCGACCAGTCGCCGATCGGCCGCACCCCGCGGTCCAACCCGGCCACCTACACCGGGGTCTTCGACCACGTCCGCAAGCTGTTCGCCTCGACCCCCGAGGCGAAGATGCGCGGCTACCTGCAGGGCCGGTTCTCGTTCAACGTCAAGGGCGGCCGCTGCGAGGCGTGCGCCGGCGACGGCACGATCAAGATCGAGATGAACTTCCTGCCCGACGTCTACGTCCCGTGCGAGGTCTGCCACGGCGCCCGCTACAACCGCGAGACGCTCGAGGTGCACTACAAGGGCAAGACGATCGCCGAGGTGCTCGACATGCCGATCGAGGAGGCGGTGGAGTTCTTCGCCGCCGTCCCGGCGATCGCGCGGCACATGAAGACCCTGGTCGAGGTCGGCCTCGGCTACGTCCGGCTCGGGCAGCCCGCGACCACCCTGTCGGGCGGCGAGGCGCAGCGCGTCAAGCTCTCCTCCGAGCTGCAGAAGCGCTCCACGGGCCGCACCGTCTACGTCCTCGACGAGCCCACCACCGGCCTGCACTTCGAGGACATCCGCAAGCTGCTCCTCGTCCTGGGCCGCCTCGTCGACGCCGGCAACACGGTGCTGGTGATCGAGCACAACCTCGACGTCATCAAGACCGCCGACTGGCTCGTCGACATGGGCCCCGAGGGCGGGTCCCGCGGCGGCATGGTCGTCGCCGAGGGCACCCCCGAGGACGTCGCCGCCAACGCCGACAGCTACACCGGCCAGTTCCTGGCGCCGTTGCTCGTGGGCCGCGAGGCCAAGCAGCCGACCCGCCGCAAGCCGGCGGCCTCGGCGCCGGTCGGACGGGGACCGGCCGTCACGAAGGCTGCGGCCAAGCCGGCCAGGAAGGCGGTTGCCAAGAAGACGGCTGCCACGAAGACGGCTGCCCGCAAGACCGCCACGACGCGGAGGACCACGAGGACGACGGGGTCCTGATCCCTCGCTCTCATGCTCCTCTCAGCCCGATGGTTAGTGTTGTCTTCAACTACCGGACGTTCCCTGCTTGAGGAGGCTCCCTCGTGAGCAACCCCGCCTTCACCCGTCGTCGCGCCCTCGCGGGCGCCACCTCCGTCGGCCTCGCCCTGCCCGTCCTGTCCGCGTGCGGTGACGACGGCGGCGGCTCCTCGTCCACCGAGGGAGCCTCCGACACGCCGTCCTCGAGCCCGTCGTCGACCAGCGCGGCGGCACCGACCGACCAGACCGAGCCCGCCGACCCGTCGACGTCGCCGTCCGAGGCGGCCGCGGGCGTGGTCGGCACCGCCGACGTGCCGGTCGGGGGCGGGGTGATCATCGCCGGCAGCAAGATCGTCGTCACCCAGCCGTCCGAGGGTGACATCAAGGTCTTCAGCAGCATCTGCACCCACCAGGGCTGCCCGGTCACCGAGGTCACCGACGTGATCTCGTGCACCTGTCACGGCAGCACCTTCGACCTCTCGACCGGCGACGTGCTCGGTGGCCCCGCGTCCGCCCCGCTGCCCGCCGTCGACTTCACCGTCGACGGCGACCAGGTGGTGCTGTCGTGAGCGCCCCGCTCGCCTCCCGTCGCATCGTCTTCCAGGGTCTCGGTGCCCTGGGCGTGGCCGCGGCCCTCGCCGCGTGCGGCGGGGGCGACGACGAGGGCGGCAGCGGGTCGGGGTCGTCCGCGCCCGAGACGGGTGCCTCGCTCGCGGCGACGTCCGAGGTGCCGGTCGGCGGCGGGATCATCCTCACCGACCAGAAGCTCGTCATCACCCAGCCCACGGAGGGCACGTTCAAGGCGTTCACCGCCGTCTGCACCCACCAGGGCTCGGCGCTCGACGGCGTGAGCGAGGCCGGCATCACCTGCCCGCTGCACGGCAGCGTCTTCTCGATCGCCGACGGCTCACCCTCGTCGGGCCCCGCCACGCAGCCCCTGGCCGAGGTCGAGGTCGAGGTCGACGGCGACCAGCTCGTCGCCGTCTGACGTTCACGCGTCGGCGGACCCCGCACAGCACGTCGTCCGCCAGGCGACGTCGCGCGCCGACGGTCGCCGGTCGAGCCGCCGGTCGAGCAGCAGCCGGGCCTCGTCCCAGCGGCCGGAGCGGAGCAGCGCCGCGATCCGGACCTCCTCGACGAGCTCGCGCTGGGCGTCCGACCCGCCGACCCGCCAGATCGACCCCTCGAGGGCGGCGAGGGCGGTGGCGCCGGCCGAGTGCTGCCCGGCGTGGAGGAGCGCCAGCGCGCGGGCCAGGGGCGCGACGACCTCGCGGTGCGTCGGGTGCGCGTGGGACGCCGTCCACCCGGCCAGCGACGCCAGGCCGGCGCCGTCTCCGAGGGCGAGGAGGGCGACGGCCGCGTGCATGCCGAGGAACGGCGTCGCCGGGCGCACCAGGACGTCGGGGCCCACCGAGGTCGCGACGCCCTCGAGCCCGGGCACGGCCTCCGCGCCGGGGGACAGGGCCCACCGCACCAGCAGGGAGCCGGTGTCGACGAGCGAGCGGCAGCCGGTGGCGTGCTCCGGTCGCAGCTGGGACTCGTAGCGGCGGCGCACGGCGTCGAGGTCGCCGAGCGACATCTCGTGCAGGGCCGCGTGCCAGGAGAAGTGGGTCAGGCTCTCGATCCGGGCGCCGGCACCGGTGACCCAGGCGTCCATCCAGGCCAGCCCGGCGTGGTGGTCCCCGGTCTCGTAGTGCACGTGGGCCCGGGCGTGGGCGGAGTGGCCGGCGTCGGGCTGCGCGGCCAGGCTCGTGCAGGACAGGTCGTAGGCCTCGTCGAAGCGACCCTGCTCCTGGCGGACGAAGGCGAGCAGCCCGGCGTACCACCAGTCGTCGCCGTAGGCCGGAGCGGCGGCCTCGACGATCGACCAGGCCTGCTCGGGGACCTCGGTCACGCCGGCGAACGCGATCGTCGGGACGGCGGCCGAGAGCAGCAGCGCGTCGACGGGGTACTGCTCGAGGTGCCGGACGATCGGACGACCGTCCCCGCGCAGGTGCGCCAGGACGGCGGCGACGTGGCTCTGCTCGCGCGGCGTGCCGCGGTGCGCCCAGCGCTCGGCGTCGCGCATCCGGGCGGCGATGTCGACCTGGATGCACAGGTCGTGGCCGACGAGCGCGAGCGCCGCGTGCCCGAGCGCGAACGTCGGGTCCAGGACGACCGAGGAGGCGAAGGCCTCGGCGGCGCCGGTGCGGAGGCTGAGCACCCCGCCCAGCCCCCGGTCGTACTCGGCGGCGGCCGCGGGCGCGGTGGTCACGGCCAGGCCGTATCGGTCACGGGAAACCATGAAACCATAGTAAGTGGCAGGACTTAGACAGGAAACCTGGCGCGCCGGTGTCCGTGGCCGTCCGTAGGGTTGAGCCGTGTCCCCCTCCCGTCCACCCCGCACCGCCAGACCGACCGGCGGGCCCCAGTCCTACCGGCCCGAGCCGGGGTCGATCCCGACCCAGCCGGGGGTCTACCGGTTCCGCGACGCGAAGGGCCGGGTCGTCTACGTCGGCAAGGCGAAGAACCTGCGCTCCCGGCTCTCGTCGTACTTCCAGGACATCGCCAACCTGCACCAGCGCACCGCCTCGATGGTCACCACCGCGGCCAGCGTGGAGTGGACCGTCGTCAACACCGAGGTCGAGGCGCTGCAGCTGGAGTACTCCTGGATCAAGGAGTTCGACCCGCGCTTCAACGTCAAGTACCGCGACGACAAGTCCTACCCCTGGCTCGCGGTCACGGTCGGCGACGAGTTCCCCCGGGTGATGGTCGGGCGCGGCGCCAAGCGCAAGGGCACCCGCTACTTCGGCCCCTACAGCCACGCCTGGGCGATCCGCGAGACCGTCGACATCCTGCTGCGCGTCTTCCCGATGCGCTCGTGCAGCAACGGCGTCTTCAAGCGCTCGGCGCAGATCGGCCGTCCGTGCCTCCTGGGCTACATCGGCAAGTGCTCCGCCCCGTGCGTGGGCGAGGTCAGCGCGGAGGAGCACCGCGAGATCGTCGACGACTTCTGCGACTTCATGGCCGGGCAGACCCGCCCGTTCACCCGCCGCATCGAGAAGGAGATGTACGCCGCCTCCGACGCGATGGACTTCGAGCGGGCCGCGCGGCTGCGCGACGACCTCGGGGCGATGCAGCGTGCGCTGGAGAAGCAGGCCGTCGTCCTCGGCGACGGCGCCGACGCCGACGTCATCGCGCTCGCGGAGGACCCGCTCGAGGTCGCCGTCCAGATCTTCTACGTGCGCGGCGGCCGGATCCGCGGCCAGCGCGGCTGGGTGGCCGACCGGGTCACCGACGGCGACACCGCCGAGCTCGTCGAGGACTTCCTGCTCCAGCTCTACGCCGGCGACGCGGACGCCGTCCCGCGCGAGATCCTCGTGCCTGAGCTGCCCACCGACGTCGTGACCTTCGAGGCCCTGCTGTCCGACCTCAAGGGCAGCCGGGTCCAGATCCGGGTGCCGCAGCGTGGCGACAAGAAGACGCTGCAGGAGACGGTGGCCACCAACGCGCGACAGTCGCTGGCGCTGCACAAGACCAAGCGCGCCAGCGACCTCACCACCCGCAACCGTGCACTCGAGGAGATCCGCGAGGCCCTCGACCTCGACGAGGCGCCGCTGCGCATCGAGTGCTACGACGTCGCCCACCTGCAGGGCACCGAGGTCGTCGCGTCGATGGTCGTGTTCGAGGACGGCCTGGCCCGCAAGGGCGAGTACCGACGCTTCGTGATCAAGGGCGTCGACAAGCAGAACGACGTCGCCTCGATGCACGAGGTGATCAGCCGACGCTTCAAGCGGCTGCTCGACGAGCAGGCCCGCTCGCTGACCCGCACCACCGACCAGGGCCCGATGCTGGTCGACCCCGAGACCGGGCGCCCCCGCAAGTTCGCCTACGCCCCCGGCCTCGTGGTCGTCGACGGTGGCCAGCCGCAGGTCGCGGCCGCACAGCAGGCCCTGCTCGAGCTCGGCATCAACGACATCCCCGTCTGCGGGCTGGCGAAGCGGCTCGAGGAGGTGTGGCTGCCGGGGGAGGAGGACCCCGTGATCCTCGCGCGCTCCTCCGAGGGGCTCTACCTCCTCCAGCGCATCCGCGACGAGGCCCACCGCTTCGCCAACACCCACCACGCGGGTCGTCGTTCCAAGACGATGGTCGAGAGCATGCTCGACGACGTCCCGGGGCTCGGCGAGGTGCGCCGCAAGACCCTGCTCAAGCACTTCGGCTCCCTGAAGAAGCTGCGCGAGGCCGAGGCGGCGGAGATCGCCCTGGTCCCGGGCATCGGGCCGCGGACGGCCACCGCGATCAAGGAGGCGGTGGAGCGGGCCTCGGCGACCGGGAAGACTGCACCCGGCACCATGTCCGTCAACACCGCGACCGGAGAGGTCATCGAATGAGCGAGGACTCCGCGGCCGACCCGTCGGCGCCGTCGACCAACGACCGGGGCGAGGTCGTCGTCGTCACCGGCATGACCGGCGCCGGGCGCAGCACCGCGGCGAAGGAGCTCGAGGACCTCGGCTACTTCGTCGTCGACAACCTGCCGCCGAGCCTGCTCCCCGAGGTCGTCCGGCTCGTCGACGAGACCCAGGGGCGCACGCAACCCGTCGCGGTGGTCGTCGACGTCCGGTCCGGCTCCTTCTTCGGCACGCTGCGCAGCCTGCTGGCCCGCGGCGCCACCGGGCGCCGCACGACGCTGCTGTTCCTCGACGCCGCCGACGACGTCCTGGTGCGCCGCCAGGAGGCCGCCCGTCGTCCGCACCCGCTCCAGGCCTCCGGCCGGCTGCTCGACGGCCTCGCCCGGGAGCGTCGGGTGCTCGCCGACCTGCGGGCCGACGCCGACCTCGTCATCGACACGACAGCGCTCAACGTGCACCAGCTCACCGACCGCGTTGCCGAGGCGTTCGGCACGCCCGAGACCACCGCCCTCAAGGTGACCGTGGTGAGCTTCGGGTTCAAGTACGGGATCCCGGTCGACGCCGACTACCTCGCCGACATGCGGTTCCTGCCCAACCCGTTCTGGGTGCCCGAGCTGCGCAGCCACACCGGCCGCGACTCCGACGTGGCCGACTACGTGAAGGCCCAGCCCGGGGCCGCCGAGTTCCTCGACGCCTACCTGCCGGTGCTCACCGGCGTCGCCGAGGGCTACCTGCGCGAGGGCAAGCGGTTCATGCGCGTCGCCATCGGCTGCACCGGGGGCAAGCACCGCAGCGTCGCGATGTCGGAGGAGATCACCCGCCGCCTGGTCGCCGCGGGGCTCGAGGCCAAGCCCGTGCACCGCGACCTGGGACGGGAGTGAACCGCCCCGTGGGCCACCCCGAGGAGCGCGCCCAGGCGGTGGTCGCCTTCGGTGGCGGCCACGGCCTGCACGCGACGCTGTCGGCGCTGCGGATGCTCGTCGACGACCTGACGGTCGACGACCTCACCGCGATCGTCACCGTCGCCGACAACGGCGGGTCCTCCGGGCGGCTGCGCGGCGAGTTCAACGTCGTCCCGCCCGGCGACCTGCGGATGGCGCTCGCGGCGCTGTGCGGCAGCGACACGTGGGGCGACACCTGGGCGCGGGTCCTCCAGCACCGGTTCCAGGGCGAGGGCGAGATGCGCGGCCACGTCGTCGGCAACCTCCTCATCGTCGGCCTGTGGGAGCTGCTCGGCGACCCCGTCGACGCCCTCGACTGGGTGGGGCGGCTGCTCGGGGCGAAGGGGCGGGTGCTCCCGATGGCGCTCGCGCCGATGGACATCCGTGCCGAGGTCCGCGGCCTGGTCGCGGGTGACCCCGATGCCCTCACCACGGTCCGCGGGCAGGTCGAGGTCGCCACGACCGAGGGCGTCATCACCTCGGTCGACCTCGAGCCGCCCGACCCGCCGGTCAGCCCGGTCGCGCTGAGCAAGGTCGCCGAGGCGGACTGGTGCTTCCTCGGGCCGGGGTCGTGGTTCTCGTCGGTGATCCCGCACGTGCGGGTGGCCGCGCTCCGCGAGGCGCTGGTCGCCACGACGGCCCGCCTGGTCGTCGTCCTCAACCTCGAGGAGCAGCAGGGCGAGACCGGCGGGTTCGGGCCGGCCGACCACCTCGCCGTCCTCTTCGAGCACGCGCCGGCGCTGCGCGTCCACACGGTGCTCGCCGACGCCGCCAACCTGCCCGCCGACCAGCTCGCCGAGCTCCGCCAGGTCGTCGACGACGCCGGCGCCCGGCTCGTCGTCGACGACGTCGCCGCCGACGACGGCAGCCCGCGGCACGACCCGGCCAAGCTGGCGGCGGCGTTCGCCCGGATCATCGACGGCGACGCGTCCTGAGGGCCTGAGGAGGGCCGGCTCACACCGCCGATTCGGTGGGGGACACGGGGTCCGAGGGTTGTTGACGCTCATGGAAGACTCGCCCCCATGGCGATGACGGCTCAGGTGAAGGCGGAGCTCGCCAACACCCAGATCACCAAGACCTGCTGCCGCAAGGCCGAGGTCGCCACGATGCTCCGGTTCGCCGGCGGCCTGCACATCGTCAGCGGCAAGATCGTGGTGGAGGCCGAGCTCGACACCGGCGCGGCCGCCCGCCGCCTGCGCCGTGACATCGACGAGATCTACGGCCACCGCTCCGACGTCGTCATGGTCCAGGGCAACGGCATCCGCAAGGGCAGCCGCTACCTCGTCCGCGTCGTCAAGGACGGCGAGTCGCTGGCGCGCCAGACCGGGCTGCTCGACCAGCGCGGCCGTCCCGTGCGCGGGCTCCCGCCGGCCGTCGTCTCCGGCGGCGCGTGCGACGCCGTCGCCGCCTGGCGCGGGGCGTTCCTCGCCCACGGCTCGCTCACCGAGCCCGGCCGCTCCTCCGCGCTCGAGGTCACCTGCCCCGGCCCCGAGGCCGCGCTCGCCCTCGTCGGCGTGGCGCGGCGGCTCGGCATCCAGGCGAAGGCCCGCGAGGTCCGCGGCGTCGACCGCGTGGTCATCCGCGACGGCGACGCCATCGGACAGCTGCTCACCCGGCTCGGCGCGCACGAGACCCTGATGGCCTGGGAGGAGCGGCGGATGCGCCGCGAGGTCCGGGCCACGGCCAACCGCCTCGCCAACTTCGACGACGCCAACCTGCGGCGCTCCGCCCGCGCCGCCGTCGCCGCCGGGGCCCGGGTCGACCGGGCGATGGAGATCCTCGGCGAGGAGGTCCCCGACCACCTCAAGCTCGCCGGGACGCTGCGGCTCGAGCACAAGCAGGCCTCGCTCGAGGAGCTCGGCCAGCTGCACGAGCCGGTGCTCACCAAGGACGCGATCGCCGGTCGGATCCGCCGGCTGCTGGCCATGGCCGACAAGCGCGCCGAGGAGCTCGGCATCCCCGACACCGAGGCGTCGCTGACGCCCGAGATGCTCGCTGACGACGACTGAGAACCATCGCGTCCCGGCTCCTCCCCGACCGATCCGGTCGGGCGTCCAGTTACCCGCACGTAGGTCGGATGCTCGTGGGGCGGGGTGGGCGTCGGGCGGTAGGGTCCGAACTGCCCCATCCAGACCATCTCAGGAGCAGATCGCAGTGACCGTTCGCGTAGGAATCAACGGCTTCGGCCGCATCGGCCGCAACTTCTTCCGAGCCGTCGTCGCCTCCGGCGCCGACATCCAGATCGTTGCCGTCAACGACCTGACGGACAACAACACGCTCGCCACGCTCCTCAAGTACGACTCGATCCTCGGCCGCCTCGACGGCGACGTGACGTCGACCGACACCGACATCACCGCCGCGGGCCAGACCTTCAAGGCCTTCGCCGAGCGCGACCCGAGCGCCCTGCCGTGGGGCGAGGTCGGCGCCGACATCGTCATCGAGTCCACCGGCTTCTTCACCGACGCCGAGCAGGCCAAGGCCCACATCGCCGGCGGCGCCAAGAAGGTCATCATCTCGGCGCCGGCCAAGAACGAGGACGTCACGATCGTGATGGGCGTCAACGACGGCGACTACGACCCGGCGACCCACGCCATCATCTCCAACGCCTCGTGCACCACGAACTGCCTCGCGCCGATGGCCAAGGCCCTCAACGACGAGTTCGGCATCGTCAAGGGGCTGATGACCACCATCCACGCCTACACCGGCGACCAGAACCTGCTCGACGGCCCGCACAAGGACCTGCGCCGGGCGCGCTCGGCAGCGCTCAACATCGTGCCGACGTCCACCGGGGCCGCCAAGGCCATCGCGCTGGTGCTCCCCGAGCTCAAGGGCAAGCTCGACGGCTACGCGCTGCGCGTGCCGGTCCCGACCGGCTCGGCCACCGACCTCACCTTCGAGGCCGGCCGCGAGACCACCGTCGAGGAGGTCAACGCCGTCATGAAGAAGGCCGCCGACGGCGTCTACCTGAAGTACTCGACCGACCCGATCGTCTCCACCGACATCACCACCGACCCGGCGTCCTGCATCTTCGACGCGCCGCTGACCAAGGTCATCGGCAACCAGGTCAAGGTCGTCGGCTGGTACGACAACGAGTGGGGCTACTCCAACCGCCTCGTCGACCTCGTGAACCTCGTCGGCCAGAGCCTCTGACGATGGGGGAGTACGCCGGGCTGGGCGACGTCCAGGGCAAGCGGGTCCTGGTGCGATCGGACCTGAACGTGCCGCTCGACGGCACGAGCATCACCGACGACGGCCGGATCCGCGCCAGCGTCCCGACCATCCGGACCCTGGTCGACGCCGGAGCCCGCGTGGTCGTGACCGCGCACCTCGGCCGGCCGAAGGGAGCACCGGAGGACCGGTACTCCCTGGCCCCGGTGGCCGCCCGGCTCGGCGAGCTCCTCGGCGCCGACGTCGCCTTCGCCACCGACACGGTGGGGGAGTCGGCGAAGGCCGCCGTCGCCGACCTGGCCGACGGCCAGGTCGTGGTGCTGGAGAACGTCCGGTTCAACGCCGGCGAGACCAGCAAGGACGCGGCCGAGCGCGGCGCCTTCGCCGACGAGCTCGCCGCCCTGGCCGACGCCTTCGTGTCCGACGGCTTCGGCGTCGTGCACCGCAAGCAGGCCAGCGTCTACGACGTCGCCGAGCGCCTCCCGCACGCGATGGGCGGCCTCGTCGCCACCGAGATCGACGTGCTGCGTCGCCTCACCGTCGACCCCGAGCGGCCCTACGTCGTCGTCCTCGGCGGGTCGAAGGTCTCCGACAAGCTCGGCGTCATCGACAACCTGCTCGGCAAGGCCGACAAGCTGCTCATCGGCGGCGGGATGGTCTTCACCTTCCTCAAGGCCCAGGGCCACGAGGTCGGCAAGAGCCTGCTCGAGGAGGACCAGCTCGACGTCTGCCGCGCCTACCTGGCCCGCGCGGAGGAGTCGGGGGTGCAGATCCTGCTTCCCGGCGACATCGTCGTCGACACGGCGTTCCCCAGCGGCGAGCGGAGCCCGGAGCCGCGCGTCGTCCCCGCCGACCAGATCCCGGCCGACGCACTCGGCCTCGACATCGGGCCGGCCTCGGGCGCCGACTTCGCGGCGGCGCTGGCCGACGCCCGGACGGTCTTCTGGAACGGTCCCATGGGCGTCTTCGAGACCCCCGAGTTCTCCGACGGCACCCGTGCCGTCGCCGAGGCGCTGACCGGGGTCACGACCCGCGGCGGCCTGTCGGTCGTCGGCGGTGGCGACTCCGCCGCCGCCGTCCGCGCCCTCGGTTTCGACGAGGACGCATTCGGTCACATCTCCACCGGGGGCGGTGCCAGCCTCGAGTACCTCGAGGGCAAGGAGCTCCCCGGCATCACCGTCCTGGAGGACGCACAGTCATGAGCACCAAGAACACGCGCGTCCCGCTGATGGCGGGCAACTGGAAGATGAACCTCAACCACCAGGAGGCCGTCGTCCTGGTCCAGAAGCTCGCCTGGACGCTGGCCGACAAGCGCCACGACTTCGGCAAGGTCGAGGTCGTCGTCGTCCCGCCGTTCACCGACCTGCGCTCGGTCCAGACGCTCGTCGACGGCGACCGGCTCTCGGTCAAGTACGCCGCCCAGGACGTCTCCACGCAGGAGTCGGGCGCCTACACCGGCGAGATCTCGGCCGGCATGCTGGCCAAGCTCGGCTGCTCCTACGTCGTCGTCGGGCACTCCGAGCGCCGTGAGTACCACGCGGAGACCGACGAGGTCGTCAACGCCAAGGCGCACGCCGCGCTGAAGGCTGGGATGACCCCGATCGTGTGCGTCGGCGAGGGCCTCGAGGTCCGCCAGGCCGGGGAGCACGTCCCCCACACGATGGCTCAGGTCGAGGGCTCGCTCGCGGGCTTCACCGCCGAGCAGGTCGCCGACCTCGTCATCGCCTACGAACCCGTCTGGGCCATCGGCACCGGCGAGGTCGCGACCCCCGAGGACGCCCAGGAGGTCTGCCAGGCGATCCGCGGGCAGATCCGCGAGGCGTACGGCGACGCGGCCGCCGACGGCGTCCGCGTGCTCTACGGCGGCTCCGTCAAGGCCGCCAACGTCGCCGGCATCATGGCCAAGGCCGACGTCGACGGCGCGCTCGTCGGAGGCGCCAGCCTCCAGGTCGACGAGTTCGGCGGGATCTGCCGCTTCTACGACATGCCCGCGCTCTGATTCCGAGCGACAACCCGCGGGTGCCGGTCGTCCTCGCACGGCATCCCTGACGTAGGATCAACCCTCGTGAACGCGGAACTCATCCTCACCATTCTCCTGTGCCTCGCCAGCGGTCTGATGATCTTGCTGGTGCTCCTCCACAAGGGGCGTGGTGGCGGCCTGTCGGACATGTTCGGCGGCGGTGTGTCGAGCTCGCTCGGCGGCTCGTCGGTCGCCGAGCGCAACCTGGACCGCTTCACGATCGGCACGGGCATCATCTGGTTCGCCTGCGTCATCGCCCTCGGCCTGCTCAAGGCCTACTGAGCCCTCGCGGGCCCAGCACACGACGAGTCGAACGAGGAGTCAACAGTCATGGCAGGTGCAGGAAACGCCATTCGCGGCAGCCGCGTGGGTGCCGGTCCGATGGGCGAGGCCGAGCGCGGCGAGGCCGCGCCGCGGCAGGCCGTCACGTACTTCTGCTCGCACGAGCACCGCTCGGTGATCACGTTCTCGGTCGAGGCGACCGTCCCGGACTCCTGGGACTGCCCCAAGTGCGGCCTGCCGGCCTCGCTCGACTCCGACAACCCGCCGCCGGCGCCCAAGATCGAGCCCTACAAGACCCACCTGGCCTACGTGAAGGAGCGTCGCTCCGACCGCGAGGCCGAGGTCATCCTCGACGAGGCGATCCAGCTCCTCCGCACCCGTCGCAAGTCCGGCGAGATCATCTTCTGACCCCCTGACTCCCGCCGACTCGGCCCGATTTCAGGTGATGATCGCGCCGCGGGCAGCGCGGGCGGCCGCATACCCGGACCGCAGCGTGCGGTCCGCCGTCTGCGCCCGCCCGTGGACGTCGTCCTTCCGGAACACCTCGATCGACCACCGGTGCTCGGCGAGCTCGCGGCGTCGCGCCGTGTCGTGCGCGACCTGCTCCGCGGTGGAGTGCCACTCCTCGCCGTCGTACTCGGCGCCGTACCGGACCTCCTCGCAGCCGATGTCGATGATCGCGAGCAGCACGCCGTCCACCCACACCTCGACCTGGAGCTCGGGGAGCGGTAGACCCGCGTCGATCCAGCGCAGGCGCAGGCACGACTCACCCGGTGACGCCGCGCGACCGTCCACGTAGGGCGCGAGCTCGCGGAGCCGCGTGACCCACCGCATCCCGCGGAACCGCGGGATCCCCTCCATGAACTCCTCGCGGTCGATGCCGCCCAGCCGGAACATCTGGTCCATGCACGCCAACGAGGCATCGCGCGACCTCTGCCTCCCCAGGTCCCACGTGGTCCGGAGCGGAGTGGTGACCAGGACACCGCCGACCACGGTGACCTCGGGGGGGCGGAGGTTGCGCTCGCCGCTGTCCGCCAGGTCGTTGCGGAGCCGCCCGTGGCCCGACGGCCGGAAGACCGAGATCGGCTGGAGCTGCCGGTGCTCGCCGGGGGTGAGGATCATGTCCGCCCCGTGGAGCCAGCCCGCATGACGGTCGCAGACGACGCAGTCCTCGGGCACGACGAGCGCGAGGCTCTCCGCACGCAGCCGGACCGAGTCACCCGCCTGCGTCGCCAGGAACGCGCCGCGCACGGGGGAGCGGAGGTGCCCCGAGTCGATCAGGCGCCCGAGGTTGAACCAGCTGACGCCGGCGGCCCGGGCCGTCGCCGCCGTGAACGGGCGATCCACGGGCAGCGGGAAGCGGTCGTCGAGGTGAGGCAGGTCGAGGAGCCGTCCGACACGCATGTGGTCCGGGGTGCCCGGAGCGCCGGCACCCGAACCACGCGTCTCCGGGGCCTGTGGACGACCGCCCGACCACGCCGAGTCGGCGTTCGTGCTGACCGGGAACGCCGACTCGGCGAGTCCTGACTTGACCTCAGCGCCGACTCGGCGCGTCCGGACTTGACCTTCGCGCCGACTCGGCGGTCAGAGGGCGGAGGCGGCGGTGGTGTCGAGCCACCAGGTGATCTCGGTGGCGGCGGTGCCGCCCGAGGGGTCCCGGCCGGTGACGCCGCGGGCGGGGGTCTCGGTGACCGAGCCCTCGGGGGCGAGGGCGCGGGCGACGGCCTCGGCCTTGCCGTCGCCGGAGGCGAGGAACCAGACCGTGTCGGCCCGGTTCAGGCACTCGAACGTGAGCGAGATCCGGTCCGGCGGCGGCTTCGGCGAGTCGTGGACGCCGACCGCGACGGCACCGGTGGTCGCGGCGGCCGGGTGGCCCGGGAAGAGCGAGGCGACGTGGCCGTCGGGGCCGATACCGAGCATCAGGACGTCGAAGCCACCGGTGCCGTGGGCGCGCACCAGGTCGGCGTACGCCGCGGCGCCGTCCTCGACCGAGGACGCCGTCGCGGTGGAGGCCATCTCGTGCACCTGGGTGGCGCCGACGGCGTCGAGGAACGCCGCCCGGGCCTGACCGGCGTTGCGGTCGGGGGAGTCGGGGGCGACGAACCGCTCGTCACCGAACCAGACGACGACGGTGCCCCAGTCGACGCCGGACGCCGGCGACAGCCGTGCGATCTCCCGGTGGACGGCCTCGGCGATGGTGCCGCCGGTGAGCCCGATCTGCGGGACCTGACCGGCCGCCTGCAGGTCCGCGAGCCGTGCCAGCAGCTCGCCGGCGACGGCGGTCGCCAGCGCCTCCGGGGACGGCTGGACCTCGATGCGCGGGGTCGTGGGACCGGCTGCGTTCACGACGTGCTCCTGCTCAGGCTGGTGATGGTGGCGGCGTACACGTCGTCCTCGTCGAGGCGACGCAGCTCCTCGGCGAGCAGCTCGGGCAGCTTGCGCCGCTTGAGCGCGATCGGCCGGTCGGGCCGGTCGGGCGAGGTGAACGTCGCGAGCCGGCCGTCGGTGCGGGCGATGCGGATCGGCCCCTCCTTGGTCGCCAGGACGACCTCGGTGATGCCGGGCCCCGACGAGTGGTGCCGGGTGACCTCGACCTTGAGCCGGTTGCGGAGCCACGCGGCGAGCAGGTCGGCGCTGGGGCTGATCCGCTCGGACGTGACCGTCGCCGACGTCACCTTCAGCGGGTGCTGGTCGAGGGACGCCGCGAGCAGCGCGCGCCACGCCGTGAGCCGGGTCCAGGCGAGGTCCGTGTTGCCGGCGACGTACGACGCGCACTGCGTCTGGAGTGCGGTCGTCTTGCCCTGGTGGACCTCGGCGGCGTCGGTGATCCGGCGCTTGGCGAGCGCGCCGAGCGGGTCGGCCGCGGGGTCGGCCGGCGGGTCGTGCGGCCACCAGATCGCGACGGGGGAGTCGGGCAGCAGCAGCGGCAGCACGACGGAGTCGGCGTGCTTGACCACCTCGCCCTCGAGCCGGATGACGGCGGCCTCGCCGCCCCATCCCGCTCCGGTGCCGACCTGGGCGTTGACGACCGCCTTGCCGCGCGCCGAGCCGAGGACGACGCCGAGGACCCGCGCGGGGTGCTCGTGGGTCGCCTTGCGCGCGTTGGTCATCGCGGCCTCGGACGACTCCTCGTCGACCACGACGATCAGCGTCATCACCATCCCCATCGCCGGCGAGCCGGCCCGGGTGCGGGCGCGCACGAACTCGGCGGCGATCGCCGATGAGCTGGTGTCGGTGAGCTCCATCATGTCGGGGTCCCTGCGGAGTTGTCGGACGGCTTGGTGCTGCGGGGCAGGACGGGAAGTCCCTGGGGTGACATCAGGGCCTCCTCCAGACGCGTCCGTCGCGGGCCAGCATCTTGTCGGCCGAGGCCGGTCCCCAGGTGCCGGGGGTGTAGTCCTCGGGCGTGCCCTTGTCGGCCCAGCGCTCGAGGATCGGGTCGAGGATCTTCCAGGACAGCTCGACCTCCTCGTGCCGCGGGAACAGCGGCGGGTCACCGAGCAGGACGTCGAGGATCAGCCGCTCGTAGGCCTCGGGCGAGGCCTCGGTGAAGGTCCCGCCGTAGGCGAAGTCCATGTTGACGTCGCGGATCTCCATCTGCGTGCCCGGCACCTTCGCGCCGAACCGGACCGTCATGCCCTCGTCGGGCTGCACCCGGATGACCAGGGCGTTCTGGGTGAGGTCCTCCACGGACGTCGCCGTGAACGGCTGGTGCGGCGAGCGCTTGAAGACGACGGCGACCTCGGTGACGCGCCGTCCGAGGCGCTTGCCCGTGCGCAGGTAGAACGGGACGCCGGCCCAGCGCCGGTTCTCCACGTGCAGGGTGATCGCCGCGTAGGTCTCGGTGCGGGAGCTGGCCGCGATGCCGTCCTCGTCCTTGAAGCCGAGCACCTTCGCACCGCCGGCCCAACCCGCGGCGTACTGCCCGCGCGCGGTGCCGCGGTCGATGCGCCGCGGGATCTTGATGCTGGCGAGCAGCTTCTGCTTCTCGATCCGCAGCGCCTCGGCGTCGAACGACGTCGGCTCCTCCATCGCGACGAGGGCCATCAGCTGCAGCAGGTGGTTCTGGATGACGTCGCGCGCCGCCCCGATGCCGTCGTAGTAGCCGGCCCGGCCGCCGATGCCGACGTCCTCGGCCATGGTGATCTGCACGTGGTCGACGTAGTTGTTGTTCCAGAGCGGCTCGAACATCGTGTTGGCGAAGCGGGTCGCCAGGATGTTCTGCACCGTCTCCTTGCCGAGGTAGTGGTCGATCCGGAAGATCGCGGGCGGCGGGAAGACGGTGTCGAGGGTCGAGTTGAGCTCACGGGCCGAGGTCAGGTCGTGGCCGAACGGCTTCTCGATGACGACGCGCCGCCACGGGCGCTCGCCGCTCTTGCCCACGGGCAGCTCGTCGGGAGCCACCGCGAGCCCGTGCTCCTGCAGCTGCTGGGCCACCAGGCCGAACCCGCCGGGCGGGATCGCCAGGTAGAAGGCGTGGTTGCCGCCGGTGCCGCGGACCTGGTCGAGCTCCTCGATGGTGCGCCGCAGCCGGTCGAAGGCGACGTCGTCGTCGAAGGCCCCCGACACGAAGCGGAAGCCCTCCGCGAGCTGGTTCCAGACCTCCTCGCGGAACTCGGTGCGCGCGTAGGCCTTCACCGAGTCGTGCACGATCTGGGCGAAGTCCTGGTCGGCCCAGTCGCGTCGCGCGAACCCGACGAGGCTGAAGCCGGGCGGCAGCAGGCCGCGGTTCGCGAGGTCGTAGATGGCCGGCATGATCTTCTTGCGGGACAGGTCGCCGGTGACGCCGAACAGCACCATGCCGCAGGGCCCCGCGATGCGGGGGAGTCGGCGGTCCTGCTCCTGGCGCAGCGGGTTGACGTACGCGCTCATCGGCGTCGGTGCTCCTGGTAGTAGGCGATCAAGGCCCGGGTCGAGGCGTCCTGCTCGTCCAGCGCGGCGGCGTCGCCGGCGATGGCCGGCCCGACCTGCTGGGCGAGCTGCTTGCCGAGCTCGACGCCCCACTGGTCGAAGCTGTCGATGCCCCACACCGCGCCCTGCACGAAGGTGAGGTGCTCGTAGAGCGCGATCAGCTGACCGAGCACGGACGGCGTCAGCTCCGGCGCGATGATCGAGGTGGTCGGGCGGTTGCCCTCGAAGACCCGCGCCGGGACGACGGCCTCGTCGGTGCCCTCGGCCCGGACCTCGTCGGCGGTCTTGCCGAACGCCAGCGCCCGGGTCTGGGCCAGGAAGTTGGCGAGGAACAGCTCGTGGACGTCGGTGCTCCGCCCGTCGACCACGTCGGTGAGCGGGTAGCTCGGGTTGGCGAAGGCGATGAAGTCGGCCGGGACCAGCCGGGTGCCCTGGTGGATGAGCTGGTAGAACGCGTGCTGGCCGTTGGTGCCGGGCTCGCCCCAGAAGATCTCGCCGGTGTCGGTGGTGACCGGCGAACCGTCCCAGCGCACACCCTTGCCGTTCGACTCCATCGTCAGCTGCTGGAGGTAGGCCGGGAACCGGTGCAGCAGCTGCGCGTAGGGCAGCACCGCGTGGCTCTGCGCGCCGTGGAAGTTGACGTACCAGACGTTGAGCAGGCCCATCAGGAGCGGCACGTTGCGGGCCGGCTCGGCGGTGCGGAAGTGCTCGTCCATGGTGTGGAAACCGGCCAGCAGCTCCGCGAAGCGCTCCGGGCCGATGGCCACCGCCAGCGACGTCCCGATGGCGGAGTCGAGGGAGTACCGCCCGCCGACCCAGTCCCAGAAGCCGAACGCGTTGTCGGGGTCGATGCCGAAGTCGGCGACCTTGTCGAGGGCGGTCGAGACCGCGACGAAGTGCCGGCGCACGGCGTCCGCCTCGTCCTGGCCCGACAGCCCGTCGAGCAGCCACGCCTTGCACAGCCGTGCGTTGGTGAGCGTCTCCAGCGTGCCGAAGGTCTTGCTCGACACGATGAACAGCGTCGTGGCCGGGTCGAGGCCACGCAGCGTCGTCGCGACGTCGGTGGGGTCGATGTTGCTGATGAACCGGCACTCCAGGCCGTCCTGGTGGTACGGCGCCAGCGCCTCGTAGGTCATCACCGGACCGAGGTCGGAGCCGCCGATCCCGATGTTGACGACCGTGCGGATCCGCTCGCCGGTGACCCCGGTCCACGAGCCGTCACGCACCTGGTCGGCGAAGGCGTAGACCCGGGCGAGCACCTCGTGGACGTCGCGGACGACGTCCTGCCCGTCGACCTCGAGGCTGGCGTCGGCCGGGAGCCGGAGCGCGGTGTGCAGGACGGCGCGGTCCTCGGTGACGTTGATGTGCTCACCGGCGTACATCGCGTCGCGCCGCTCCAGGACCTGCGTCTGCGCGGCCAGGTCGAGCAGGGCCGCGACGACGTCGGTGTCGAGGAACGACTTGGACAGGTCGACCGTCAGGTCGCCGGCGGTGTGGGTGAGCCGCCCGACCCGGCCCGGGTCGGCGGCGAACCAGGCCCGCAGGTCGGGGGAGGACGCCGTGGCCAGTGCCGTCAGGCGGGACCACGCCGGTGTCGACGTCGGGTCCACCGGCCCATCGGTCACGGGCGGGCCGCCGCCATCTGCTTCTCGACGGTCTCGGTCAGCTCCGTCCAGGACGCCTTGAACTTGTCGACGCCCTCGTGCTCGACGGTGACCAGCACGTCCTCGAAGTCGACGCCGACCGCGGCGAGCCGGTCGAAGACCTCCTGGGCCTGCGCTGCCTGGCCGGTCACGGTGTCGCCGGTGACCTCGCCGTGGTCGGCGAAGGCGTCCATGGTCTTCTCGGGCATCGTGTTCACGGTGTCGGCGACGACGAGCTCGGTGACGTACAGCGTGTCGGGGTAGGCCTCCGACTTGACGCCGGTGGAGGCCCACAGCGGGCGCTGCTTGACGGCGCCGGCCTCGGCGAGCTGCTTCCAGCGGTCGGAGGCCAGCACCTCCTCGTAGGCGGCGTAGGCGAGCCGCGCGTTGGCGAGGGCGGCCTTGCCCTTGAGCGCGGCGGCCTCGTCGGTGCCGATCTCGTCGAGGCGCCGGTCGATCTCGGTGTCGATGCGGCTGACGAAGAACGAGGCGACCGACTGGATCTCGCTGAGGTCGAGCCCGGCGTCGCGCGCCTGCTCGAGGCCGCTCTGGTAGGCGTCCATGACCTCCTGGTACCGCGTGGTCCCGAAGATGAGGGTCACGTTGACGCTGATGCCCTGGGCGATCGCCGCGGTGATCGCCGGCAGACCCTCCTTGGTGGCGGGGATCTTGACGAGGGCGTTGCCGCGGTCGACGGCGGCCCAGAGGGCCTGGGCGGACGCGATGGTGCCACCGGTGTCGTTGGCCAGGGTGGGCTCGACCTCGATCGAGACCCGCCCGTCGGAGGCGCTGCCGTCCGCGACCCGCTTGAAGATGTCGCAGGCGTTGCGGACGTCCTCGGTGGTCAGCTCGAAGATCACACGGTCGACGCTGGCGCCGTCGGCGACGAGCTGACGGACCTGCCCGTCGTACCGCTCGCCGTTGGCGATCGCGCCGGCGAAGATGGTCGGGTTCGTGGTCACCCCGACCACCGACTTCTCCTCGATCAGCGCGGCCAGGTTGCCGCTCTCGATGCGCTCGCGCGACAGGTCGTCGAGCCAGATGGACACGCCCGCGTCAGCGAGCGCCTTCAGTCGAGCGTTCATGGGGTTCCTCCTGTGGTCGGTGGGTGGCGCGTGGGGCTGGGTCTCAGCCGTTGGCGACCGTGATGCTGTCGCGGGCGGCGTTGGCCACGGCCTGCGCGGTGACGCCGTACTCGGTGTAGATGCGGGCGTAGTCGGCCGAGGCGCCGTAGCGGTCGATCGAGACGATCCGGCCGTGGTCGCCGACGATCTCGCGCCAGCCCTGCTTGACGCCGGCCTCGACCGAGACCCGGGCCTTCACGGTGGGCGGGATCACGGTCTCGCGGTAGGACTGGTCCTGCTCGTCGAACCACTCCAGGCACGGCATCGAGACGACCCGGGCCCGCACGCCGTCGGCGGCGAGCAGCTCGCGTGCCTCGACGGCGAGCTGGACCTCGGAACCGGTGCCGACCAGGACGACCTCCGGGACGCCGCCCTCGGCGTCGATCAGGACGTAGCCGCCGCGGGCGACGTCGTCGAGCCCGGCGAACCCGTCCTCGCCGCGCGGGAACACCGGCACGTTCTGCCGGGTCAGTGCGAGCGCGGCGGGCCGGTCGGTGCGGCCGAGGATCGCGGCCCAGCAGGCCGCGGTCTCGTTGGCGTCGGCCGGTCGGACGACGTCGAGGCCGGGCATCGCGCGGAGCGCGGCCAGGTGCTCGATCGGCTGGTGGGTCGGGCCGTCCTCGCCGAGACCGATGGAGTCGTGGGTCCAGACGTAGGTGACGGGCAGCCCGCTCAGCGCCGCGACACGGACCGCGCCGCGCATGTAGTCGGAGAACGTCAGGAACGTGCCGCCGTAGACGCGGGTCAGGACGTCGGCCGCGATGCCGTTCATGATCGCGCCCATGCCGTGCTCGCGGATCCCGAAGTGGAGCACGCGACCCTGGAACGGGTCGGCCTTCCACTCCTCGACGCCGCGGCTGACGGGCAGGAACGACGGGACGCCCTCGATGGTCGTGTTGTTGGAGCCGGCGAGGTCGGCCGAGCCGCCCCACAGCTCGGGCATGATCGGCGCGAGCGCGTTGATGACCTTGCCGGACGCCGACCGGGTCGCGACGCCCTTGGCGTCGGCCTCGAACCTCGGCAGGGCCTCGGCGAACCCGTCGGGCAGCGTGCGCTGCTTGAGCCGGTGCAGCAGCGCGGCGGAGTCGGCGTTCTTCTCGGCCCACGCGCGGTACTTCTCGTCCCACTCCGCACCCCAGGCGGCGCCGCGGTCGCGCAGCGAGCGGGTGTGGGCGAGGACCTCCTCGGAGACGACGAAGCTCTCGGCGGGGTTCCAGCCGAGGACCTCCTTCGTGGCGGCGACCTCGTCGGCCCCCAGCGCGCTGCCGTGCGCCTTCTCGGTGCCCTGCGCGTTGGGTGCGGGCCAGGCGATGACGGTGTCGACGATGATCAACGACGGCTGGTCGAGGACCTCGGCGGCCGCGGTGATCGCCCGGTGCAGCTGCGGGACGTCCTCGCGGTACTCGGTGCCGCCGTTGGTCCAGTCGACCTCCTGCACGTGCCAGCCGTAGGCCCGGTAGCGCGCGGCGACGTCCTCGGTGAAGGCGATGTCGGTGTTGCCCTCGATCGAGATCCGGTTGCGGTCGTAGATGAGGGTCAGGTTGCCGAGCTCCTGGGTGCCGGCGATCGAGCTGGCCTCGCTGCTGACGCCCTCCTCGAGGTCGCCGTCGCTGCAGAGCGCGTAGACGTGGTGGTCGAACAGGCTCTCGCCGGCCGCCGCCTTCGGGTCCAGGAGGCCGTGGATGCGCCGGCCCGACATCGCCATGCCGACGGCGTTCGCGACGCCCTGGCCGAGCGGACCGGTGGTGACCTCGACGCCGGCGGTGTGGCCGAGCTCGGGGTGGCCGGGGGTCTTCGAGCCCCAGGTGCGCAGCGCCCTCAGGTCCTCGATCTCGAGGCCGAAGCCGCCGAGGAAGAGCTGCGTGTAGAGGGTGATCGAGGAGTGGCCGCACGACAGGACGAACCGGTCGCGGGCGACCCACGAGGGGTCGGCCGGGTCGTGGCGCATCACCTTCTGGAAGAGCAGGTAGGCGACCGGCGCGAGGCTCATCGCCGTGCCCGGGTGTCCGTTGCCGACCTTCTGGACGGCGTCCATCGCCAGCACGCGGGCGGTGTCGACGGCGCGGTCGTCCAGGTCGGTCCAGTCAAGCTTCGGGGTGGCGCTCACAGGGCTCCTCAGTACAGGTTCGCGGGCATTGCCGAGCCTACTCACCCCGGGAGCTAGACTCACACCGCCTGGGCGGGTGTGAGCACCCGCCGCACCCACACGACACGATGTTCCGAGGACCTCTGTGACCTACGTCGGCGAGTCGCGACCCGCGCTTCGGCAGCCCGAGCCCGAGCGGGGAGAGGCGTCGTTCAAGGACGTCGTCGCCGCCTACGTCGGTCTGACCAAGCCGCGCGTCATCGAGCTGCTGCTCCTGACGACCGTCCCGGTCATGTTCTTCGCCGCCCGCGGTGTCCCGGCCCTCGGCCTGGTCGTGGCCACCGTCGTCGGTGGGGCGCTGTCCGCGGGGTCGGCCTCGACGTTCAACTGCGTCTACGACCGCGACATCGACGAGCAGATGCGCCGCACCCGACGCCGTGCCCTGCCGCGCCACGTCGTCACCCCGCGCGCCGCGCTGGTCTTCGCGACCGTGCAGGCCGTGCTCTCGACGGCGGTCCTGGCCTACTGGGTGAACCCGCTGTCGGCGACGCTGTCGGTGCTGGCCAACGCCTTCTACGTCCTCGGCTACACGATGCTCCTCAAGCGCCGCACCACCCAGAACATCGTCTGGGGCGGCATCGCCGGCTGCTTCCCGGCCCTCATCGGGTGGACCGCGGTCACCGGCGAGCTGTCCTGGGTACCGATCGTGCTCTTCGCCGTCGTCTTCTTCTGGACGCCGCCGCACACCTGGGCCCTCGCCCTGCGCTACCGCGAGGACTACGCCAACGTCGACGTCCCGATGCTGCCCGTGGTGCGTCCGGCCGCCGAGGTGGGCCGCCAGATCGTCCTCTACAGCTGGGTCATGGTCGCCACCTCGATGCTGCTCTGGCCCGTCGCCGGCACCGGCCCGATCTACCCGATCGCCGCCGCCGTCCTCGGCGCCGTCTTCCTGGTCGAGGCCCACAAGATGTGGCGCCGCGCCCGCGGCACCGAGGACCTCAGCGAGATCCAGCCGATGCGCCTGTTCCACCACTCGAACCTGTACCTGTCGCTCCTGTTCGTCGCCGTCGCCCTCGACCCCCTGCTGACGCGCTAGCCCGCCGCCTCAGGCAGAGCTGTTCGCCGCTGGTCGGGTGGGTGCGGGGTCCGCTGGGTCTCCCCGACGCCGAGTCGGCGTTCGCGTCGAGCACGAACGCCGACTCGGCGCGCTCGGACTTCACCTTCGCGCCGACTCGGCGGAACGGGGCGGGCTACCGCGCTGCGCGCGCCGGGGCCGGGGTGGCCGGGACGGCCGGGACGGCGGAGGGTGCGGGACGCAGGACGACCGCGAGGACGGCCCCGGTGGCGGTGGCGGAGATGACGCCGGCGCCGAGCATGTGGGCGCCGACGAGGATCTCGGGGAGGTCGGTGAAGTACTGGACGAAGCCGATCACGCTCTGGCCGAGCTCGACGCCGAGCAGCACCACGGCGGCGCGGCGGGCCGCCGTGCCGGCACGGGTCGCGAGGAGCAGGCCGACGGTGAGGCCGACGAGCAGGAACACCGAGTCGGCGTGGAGCTGGCTGATCTGGAGCGGGTCGAGGCCGTTGCGCGGCGTCTCGGCGTCCCCGGCGTGCGGGCCGGCGCCGGTGACGATGGTGCCGAGGTAGAGGACCACCCAGGTCGCGGCGAAGGTGATCCAGGCGAGGGTCTGGGTCCGGCCGCGGGTCCAGACGGCGCCCGGGTCGTCGATGCGGCGGAGGAAGAGCACGGCGACGCCGACCATCGCCATCGACAGCAGCAGGTGCAGCGACACGATCCAGGGGTTGAGGTCGGCGAGGACGGTGATGCCGCCGATCACCGCCTGGAAGGGGACGCCGAGGGCGAGGACGAGCGCGAGGACGCGGAGCTGGCGGCGCCCGGTCCGCCAGGCGGCGAGGAACGTCGCGATCGCGATGGCGGCCAGGACGAAGGTCAGCATCCGGTTGCCGAACTCGATCGCCGAGTGCAGCTCCAGCTCGCCGTGCGGCCGGAACGACTCGTCGGTGCAGCGGGGCCACGTGGGGCAGCCGAGGCCGGAGCCGGTGAGCCGGACGGCGCCGCCGGTGACCACGATGGCGATGTTGGCGACCAGGCTGGCCCAGCCGAGCGGGCGGACGAGGCGGGCGAGCCGGTCGAGCACCTTCACTCCCACTTGAAGGTCCTCGCGGTCGCCGCGGCGCCGACCAGGGTCCAGCCGGCCAGCACGAGCAGGTCGCGCCAGGCGACGGCGGCGCCGTCGAGCGCGGAGCGCATCGCCTCGCCCAGGGCCCCCGAGGGGAGCCAGGCGACGACGTCGCCGAAGGAGCCGTACGCCGACGCGGGCAGCACCACGGCGCCGCCGGCCATCAGGAGCAGGTAGACCAGGTTGGCGGCGGCGAGGGTCGCCTCGGCGCGCAGCGAGCCGGCCAGCAGCAGCCCGAGCGAGGCGAACGCCGACGTGCCGAGCACCACGGTGAGCAGCAGGCCGACGACCGAGGCGTCCGGCTCCCACCCGAGGGCGAGGGCGACGGCGCCGATGACGACGACCTGGAGGACCTCGACGACCAGCAGCGCGAGCACCTTGGCGCCCAGCAGCGAGGTCCGCGACAGCGGGGACGTGCCGAGCCGCTTGATGAGGCCGTAGCGACGCTCGAAGCCGGTCGCGATCGCCAGCGCCGTGAACGACGTCGACATCACCGCGAGGGCGAGGACGCCGGGGGCGAAGGTCTCCACGCCGTACTCGAGGTCGACGCGCTCGGCGCCGCGGACGCCGACGAGCAGCACGATGACCGGGATGACCACGGCGAGCAGCAGCTGCTCGCCGTTGCGGAGCATCAGCCGGGCCTCCATCGATGCCTGGGTGAGCACCTGGCGCGCGATCGGCGCGGCGCCGGGGGCCGGCACGAAGGTGCCCGGCCTCGCCGGGGTCGTGGTCGCCGGGGTCGTGGTCGGGGGAGTCATGTGGTCTCCGGGAGGGCGGTGAGCTCGAGGAAGACGTCCTCGAGCTTGCGCTGGCCGAGGGTCAGCGACTCGGGCAGCACGTCGTGGGCCTCGCACCACCGCGACACCTTCGCGAGCGTCGAGCCGTCGGCCGGGCCGGTGACGAGCAGGCTGACGGCGTCGAGCTGGGTGACCTCGGTGGCCGGGCCGAGCGCGGCGGTCAGCGAGGCGGGGGCGCCGGGCGGGAACGGCTGGGTGACGACGAGGCGGATCGTGGCGACCGACCCGCCGCGGGTCAGCTCCAGCGGTGACCCGGAGGCGACCAGCGTGCCCTTGTCGAGGATGTGGACGCGGTCGGCGAGCCGCTCGGCCTCGTCCATGTAGTGCGTGGTCAGGACGACGGTCACCCCGTCGGTGCGGAGTTCCTCGAGCAGCTCCCACACGGTGCGCCGCACGGCCGGGTCGAGCCCGGCGGTCGGCTCGTCGACGAAGACCAGCTCGGGGCGGCCCACGATCGCCATCGCGAGGCCGAGGCGCTGCTGCTGGCCACCGGAGAGCCGGCGGTACGGCGTCCGCCCGCAGTCGGCGAGCCCGAGGCGCTCGACGAGCATGTCGACCGGGAGCGGGCGGGCGTGCAGCCGCGAGACGTGGCGGAGCATCTCGACCGCGCGGACGCCGCCCCACGCGCCGCCGCTCTGCAGCATCACGCCGATCCGGGGCAGCAGCGCGCGCCGGTCGCGCACCGGGTCGAGGCCGAGCACCCGCACGGTGCCCCGCTGCGGCGTCCGGTAGCCCTCGCAGGTCTCCAGCGTCGTCGTCTTACCGGCGCCGTTCGGTCCGAGCACGGCGGTGATGGTGTGGGCCTCGACGCTCAGACTGAGCCCGTCGACGGCCACCTTGTCGCCGTAGCGCATCACGAGCCCGTCGACCGTCACCGCGCCGTCCGCGAGGCTGTCGGCACCGCCGACGGACAAGGGTTCGGACACCCACGAAGTGTAGGAGCCACCGGGTTGGCCCTGGACATCGGGACGATCCGTCGTCGTCGCCGGGGAGACGTCGCCGTGGCGGCACGTGCCACTGCCGGTCGCCGCGGCCGGCCTCTCTACAGTTGCCGGGTGACCGACTGGCTGACTGCGACGATCCTCGCGCTCGCCGGCGTGGCGGCGGTGGTGGGCATCGTCCTGCTGGTCCGCGACGAGCCCGCCCAGGACCGCACGTTCGTGGTGCTCGGCGTGGTGGAGGTCGCCGTCCTCGTCCAGCTGGTCGTCGGTGCCGTGTCGCTGTCGCAGACCGACCGGGACGTGTCGGGCGTGCTGTTCGTCAGCTACCTCGTCGGCAACCTGCTCGTCCTCCCGATCGGCGCGTTCTGGTCGCTCGCCGAGCGCACCCGCGCCGGCACCGGGGTGCTGCTCGTCGCCGTCGTGACGGTGATCGCGCTGCAGCTGCGCCTCGAGACGATCTGGGACGGCTCCGGTGCGTGAGCTCTCCTCGGGCCCCGGTCGGATCCTCGTCTTCGTGTACGGCGTCTTCGCCGTGGCCGCCACGGGTCGCTCGCTCGTCCAGCTCGGGTCCGACGCCGACCGGGCGCCGCTCGCCTACACGCTCTCGCTCGTGGCGGCGGTGATCTACCTCGTCGCGACCACGTGCCTGCTGCTCGGCGGACGCCGGGCCTGGGTGGTCGCGGTCGGCTCGTGCGTGGTCGAGCTGCTCGGCGTCCTCTCGGTCGGCACGCTGTCCTACGTCGACACCGAGCTGTTCCCGGACAAGACGGTCTGGTCGCACTTCGGCCAGGGCTACGGCTTCCTCCCGCTGGTGCTGCCGTTCCTCGGCCTGGTCTGGCTGCGGGCCACCCGGCCCGACGCGACGAGCTGACGCAAGCGAGCGCTCGAGTGGCGCCCGAGTGGCGCCCGAGTGGCGCTCGAGTGGCGCTCGTCACGCAGGGTCGCCTTGCTAAGGGTGGCCTTGCTTGAACGGGCCAGTTCATTAACGGCACACTGGCGTTGTGGAATTCACCCCCGACCGTGTCGACAGCACCACGCGGCAGCGCGTCGTGCGGTCGATCCTGGTCGACGGGCCCTCCACCACCGCGGCCCTGGCCGAGCGTCTCGACCTGACGCCGGCGGCCGTGCGCCGTCACCTCGACCAGCTGGTCGACGACGGAGCGGTCGAGGCGCGGGACGCCCGCAAGGCCGCCGGTCGCGGCCGCGGCCGCCCGGCGAAGGTGTTCGCACTGACCGAGACCGGTCGCGACGGCTTCGACCAGAAGTACGACGACCTCGCCGCCGCCGCCCTGCGGTTCCTGGCCGAGACCGGTGGCGACGCCGCCGTCCGGGAATTCGCACGCCGCCGCGCCGGTTTCGTCGAGGAGCGCTTCGGTGAGGTCGCCGAGGCGCACCCCGACCTCGGTCCCGCCGAGGTGCTGGCCCGGGTGTTCACCGAGGAGGGCTACGCGGCAACGGTCCGCGAGTCCCCCGTGGGGGAGCAGCTGTGCCAGCAGCACTGCCCGGTGTCCCACGTGGCCCACGAGTTCCCCCAGCTGTGCGAGGAGGAGACCGCGGCCATCAGCCGGGTCCTCGGCCGCCACGTGCAGCGTCTCGCGACGATCGCCCACGGCGACGGCGTGTGCACCACCTGCATCCCCGATCTTCCCGGCTCCACCCCGATCACGATGACGACGAAGGAGAAGGTCACTTCATGACCTCCATCGAAGACCTCAACCCCGAGCTCAAGGGCATCGGCCGCTACGACTTCGGCTGGGCCGACACCGACGTGGCCGGCGCCACCGCGCAGCGCGGCCTGTCCGAGGACGTCGTCCGCAACATCTCCGCGCTCAAGAACGAGCCGCAGTGGATGCTCGACCAGCGCCTGAAGGGCCTCAAGCTCTTCCACCGCAAGCCCATGCCCACGTGGGGCTCCGACCTCGGTGGCATCGACTTCGACAACATCAAGTACTTCGTCCGCTCCAGCGAGAAGCAGGCGGCGACGTGGGACGACCTCCCCGAGGAGATCAAGAACACCTACGACAAGCTCGGCATCCCGGAGGCGGAGAAGCAGCGCCTCGTCTCGGGCGTCGCCGCCCAGTACGAGTCCGAGGTCGTCTACCACTCGATCCGAGAGGACCTCGAGGAGCAGGGCGTGCTCTTCCTCGACACCGACACCGCCCTGCGTGAGCAGCCCGAGCTGTTCCAGGAGTACTTCGGCACCGTCATCCCGGTCGGCGACAACAAGTTCTCCGCGCTCAACACCTCGGTGTGGTCGGGCGGCTCGTTCATCTACGTGCCGAAGGGCGTGCACGTCGACATCCCGCTGCAGGCCTACTTCCGGATCAACACCGAGAACATGGGCCAGTTCGAGCGGACCCTCATCATCGTCGACGAGGACGCCTACGTGCACTACGTCGAGGGCTGCACCGCGCCGATCTACTCCTCCGACTCGCTGCACTCCGCGGTCGTCGAGATCATCGTCAAGAAGGGCGGCCGCTGCCGCTACACGACCATCCAGAACTGGTCCAACAACGTCTACAACCTCGTCACCAAGCGGGCGGTCTGCGAGGCCGGCGCGACAATGGAGTGGGTCGACGGCAACATCGGCTCCAAGGTGACGATGAAGTACCCCGCGATCTACCTGATGGGCGAGCACGCCAAGGGCGAGACGCTCTCGATCGCGTTCGCCGGCGAGGGCCAGCACCAGGACGCCGGCGCCAAGATGGTGCACGCGGCGCCCCACACGTCGTCCTCGATCCTGTCGAAGTCGGTGGCGCGCGGCGGTGGGCGCACCTCGTACCGCGGCCTGATCCAGGTCAACGAGGGTGCGTACGGCTCCAAGTCGAACGTGCTCTGCGACGCGCTGCTGGTCGACCAGATCAGCCGGTCCGACACCTACCCCTACGTCGACATCCGTGAGGACGACGTCTCGATGGGCCACGAGGCGAGTGTCTCGAAGGTCTCCGACGACCAGCTCTTCTACCTGATGTCGCGGGGCATGGAGCAGGACGAGGCGATGGCGATGATCGTCCGCGGCTTCGTCGAGCCGATCGCCAAGGAGCTCCCCATGGAGTACGCCCTCGAGCTGAACCGGCTCATCGAGCTGCAGATGGAGGGTGCTGTCGGCTGACGCCGGCACCGCCCACCCCACCGAACCGCACCAGCGACCGTAGAAAGACCTGCCTGTGACCGTGACCGATGCTGCCCGCGAGAGCGTCGAGGCCAGCCTGGAGCAGGGACACCTGTCCTTCTCCCACCTCAACCCGCCGCCCTCCTACGACCTGGCCGACCACCCCCTGCCGACCGGGCGCGAGGAGATCTGGCGCTTCACGCCGATCAAGCGGCTCCGGGGCATGCTCGAGGGTGAGCCGTCCGCGACCCAGCTGACCTGGGACTCCACGCTGCCCGACGGCGTGACGCTGACGCAGGTCTCGGCCGAGGAGGCCCGCGCCGCCGGCGAGCTGGCGCCCAACGACCGGCCCGCCGCGCTGGCGGCCGAGCACGCGGCCCACACGGTGCTGCTCGACGTGCCCGCCGACCTCGAGCTCGACGACGAGCACCCGGTCGTGCTGCGGCTGCACGGGGAGTCCGTCGACGACCTCGTCTACGGCCGGCTCGTCGTCCGCGTCGGCCGGCACGCCAAGGCGACCATCGCCATCGTGCACACCGGCTCGGCGCGCTACGTCGCGACCACGACGGTCGTCGTCGGCGACGGGGCACAGGTCAACGTCGTCTCGCTGCAGGACTGGGCCGACGACGCCGTCCACCTCGGCCGTGACGCGATCCGCGTCGGCCGTGACGCCCACGTGCGGCACACCTCGGTCTCCTTCGGCGGCGACGTCGTCCGGATGCACGCCAACGTCGAGTACGACGCCCCCGGCGGCGCGGCCGAGCTGCTCGGCCTCTACTTCGCCGACGCCGGCCAGCACCTCGAGCACCGGCTCTTCGCCGACCACAACCAGCCGCGCACCAAGAGCAACGTGCTCTACAAGGGTGCGCTGCAGGGCGACAAGGCCCACACGGTCTGGATCGGGAACGTGCTGATCCGCAAGATCGCCGAGGGCATCGAGACCTACGAGGAGAACCGCAACCTCGTGCTCACCGACGGCTGCCACGCCGACTCGGTGCCGAACCTCGAGATCGAGACCGGCGAGATCGAGGGCGCCGGGCACGCCTCGGCGACCGCCCGGTTCGACGACGAGCAGCTGTTCTACCTCCGCACCCGCGGCATCTCCGACAAGGAGGCCAAGCGGCTGGTGCTGCACGGCTTCTTCCAGGACCTCATCCGCAAGATCGGCGTGCCGTCGCTCGAGGCCAAGCTCACCGAGACGGTCGAGGACGAGCTCGCCAAGAACGTCTTCCGGGGCGTCGAGACCGAGCAGTGAGCGCCGGCCGCGAGATGACCTTCCAGCGCGCCTGCGCCCTCGCCGACGTCCCGACCGACGAGGCGCTCGCCGTCACCATCGGTGAGTACGACGTCGCGATCGCGCGCGACGGCGAGGAGCTCCTCGCCATCCAGGACCTGTGCACGCACGCCCACGTCGCCCTGAGCGAGGGCGACGTCGAGCGCGACGGTGGGAGCTGCACCATCGAGTGCTGGCTGCACGGCTCGCGCTTCGACCTCCGCACCGGCCAGCCCTCCGGGCTGCCGGCCACCGAACCCGTCGCGACCTTCCCTGTCGAGGTCCGCGAGGACGGCGTCTACGTCGACACCACCACCACCCTGAACGGAGCCACCCCGCAATGAGCACTCTCGAGATCAAGGACCTGCACGTCTCGGTCACCACCGAGGACGGTCCCAAGGAGATCCTCAAGGGCGTCACGCTCACCATCGGCGACGGTGAGACGCACGCGATCATGGGCCCCAACGGCTCGGGCAAGTCGACCCTGGCCTACTCGGTCGCCGGCCACCCGAAGTACCAGGTCACCGGCGGCACCGTGCTGCTCGACGGCGTCGACGTCCTGGAGATGTCGGTCGACGAGCGCGCCCGCGCCGGGCTGTTCCTCGCCATGCAGTACCCCGTCGAGGTGCCCGGCGTCTCGGTCACCAACTTCCTGCGCACCGCGAAGACCGCGATCGACGGCGAGGCGCCGAAGCTCCGCACGTGGGTCAAGGACGTCAACAAGTCGTTGGCCGACCTCGACCTCGACCCCTCCTTCGCGCAGCGCTCGGTCAACGAGGGCTTCTCCGGTGGCGAGAAGAAGCGCCACGAGATCGCGCAGCTCGAGCTGCTCGACCCGAAGATCGCGATCCTCGACGAGACCGACTCCGGCCTCGACATCGACGCGCTCAAGGTCGTCTCCGAGGGCGTCAACCGCTACCGCGCCCGCGAGGGCAAGGGTGTCCTGCTGATCACGCACTACACCCGCATCCTGCGCTACATCCAGCCCGACCGCGTGCACGTGTTCGTCGCGGGCCGGGTCGCGGAGTCCGGCGGTCCCGAGCTCGCCGACGAGCTCGAGGCCAACGGCTACGAGCGGTTCCTGACCGCCACGGTCTGACCCACCCCACCGGCACCACCCCCAGGACGGAAGGCACGGCGATGGACGGACTGCTCCCCGAGCTCGAGGTCGTCCGCAAGGACTTCCCGATCCTCGAGCGCACGCTGGCGAACGGGCGGGCGCTGGTCTACCTCGACAGCGCCAACACCTCCCAGAAGCCGCAGTGCGTCATCGACGCGATGGTCGACCACCTCGAGCACCACAACGCCAACATCGCCCGGGCGATGCACCAGCTCGGCGCCGAGGCGACCGAGGCGTTCGAGGCTGGTCGCGACAAGGTGGCGGCGTTCCTCGGCGCACCGAGCCGCGACGAGGTGATCTTCACCAAGAACGCCTCCGAGGCGCTCAACCTGGTGGCCAACACCCTCGCGTGGAAGGGCCGGCGCCAGCTCGGGGAGGGCGACGAGGTCGTCATCACCGAGATGGAGCACCACTCCAACATCGTGCCGTGGCAGCTGCTCACCGAGCGCACCGGCGCCACGCTGCGCTGGTTCGGCCTCACCGACGGCGGCGAGCTCGACCTGTCGAACGTCGACGAGCTGCTCACCGAGCGCACCAAGGTCGTCGCGTTCACCTGGGTGTCCAACATGCTCGGCACCATCAACCCGGTCGCGGAGCTGACCCGGCGGGCCCACGAGGTCGGCGCGATCGTCGTCGTCGACGCCTCGCAGGCCGCCCCGCAGCTGCGGATCGACCTGGCTGCGATGGCCCCCGAGGAGCGTCCCGACGTCGTCGTCTTCACCGGCCACAAGGTCGTCGGGCCCACCGGCATCGGGGTCCTGTGGGGGAGCAGCGAGCTGCTCGGCGAGCTGCCGCCGTTCCTCGGTGGCGGCGAGATGATCGAGACCGTGACGATGGCGCGCTCGACGTACGCCCCGATCCCGCACAAGTTCGAGGCCGGCACCCCGCCGATCGCCGAGGCGGTCGGTCTCGGCGCGGCCGTCGACTACCTCTCCCACCTCGGCCTCGACGCGATCCGCGACCACGAGCACGCGATCACCGCCTACGCCCTCGACGGGCTGGCGACCGTGCCCGGCCTCCGGGTCCTCGGCCCGCTCGACGCCGAGCGGCGCGGCGGCGCGATCTCGTTCGAGATCGACGGCGTGCACCCGCACGACGTCGCCCAGGTGCTCGACTCGCGCGGCGTCGCCGTCCGGGCCGGCCACCACTGCGCGAAGCCGGCGCACGCCCGCTACGGCGTCCAGAGCTCGACCCGCATGTCGTCGTACCTCTACACGACGCCGGGCGAGATCGACGCGCTCGTGGAGGCGCTGGAATACACCCGTTCGTACTTCAAGTTGGGCTGAACCGTGGACCTCGACAACCTGTACCAGGACATCATCCTCGACCACGCGAAGCGGCGGCTGAACTCCGGCCTGCGCGAGCCGTTCGAGGCCGAGGTGCACCACGTGAACCCGACCTGCGGCGACGAGGTGACGCTGCGGCTGCACCTCGACGGCGCGGGCGACGACGCCTCGATCGCGGACATCTCCTACGACAACCAGGGCTGCTCGATCTCGTCGGCCTCGGCGTCGGTGATGACCGAGCTGCTGATCGGCAAGACGGTCGCCGAGGCGCGACCGGTGCACGACGCGTTCCTCGAGATGATGCGCGGCAAGGGCCGCGTGGAGCCCGACGAGGACGTGCTCGAGGACGGCATCGCCTTCGCCGGCGCCGCCAAGCTCACCGCTCGCATCAAGTGCGCACTACTGTCCTGGATGGCCTACCAGGACGCCCTCATCCAAGCCCAGGAGGCACAGCATGGCTGACAACCAGCCCGACCACAGCGATCTTCCCGACGTCCCCGAGGCCACCGGCGCCGGCTCCGGCGTCGGCACGGCGACCGTGAGCGTCGACGACGTGACCGAGGCGATGAAGGACGTCGTCGACCCCGAGCTCGGCATCAACGTCGTCGACCTGGGCCTCGTCTACGACCTGCACCTCGACGCCTCGTCGAACCTGGTCATCGACATGACCCTCACCTCCGCGGCCTGCCCGCTGACCGACGTCATCCAGGACCAGACCAACCAGGCCCTCGAGGGCCTGGTCAACGACGTCGCCATCAACTGGGTCTGGATGCCGCCGTGGGGCCCCGACAAGATCACCGACGACGGCCGCGAGCAGCTCCGCGCCCTGGGCTTCAACGTCTGAGTCGACCCTGCCCTCGGGTGGGGAGCCGAGTCGGGACCCCGGCGTGTGGTCTCGGAGCGGGCTCCGGTGGTCGAGCCGGGGAGCGTCAGCGAGCCGAGTCGAGACCCCTGCGTGTGGTCTCGACTCGCGGTGACTACGTCCCCGCGGCTCGACCAACGGAGTGACTCCGGAGCGGTGTCCGGTCGAGCCTGGGAGTGGTCTCGGAGCCGGTGTCCGGTGGTCGAGCCGGGGAGCGCCAGCGAGCCGAGTCGAGACCCCAGCGCGTGGTCTCGGAGCGGGCTCCGGTGGTCGAGCCGGGGAGCGTCAGCGAGCCGAGTCGAGACCCCTGCGTGTGGTCTCGACTCGCGGTGACTACGTCCCCGCGGCTCGACCAGCGGTTGCGGAGTGGTTCCGGGGCGAGTGTCCGGTGGTCGAGCCGGGGAGCGTCAGCGAGCCGAGTCGAGACCCCTGCGTGTGGTCTCGACTCGCGGTGACTACGTCCCCGCGGCTCGACCAGCGGGGCGGAGCGGTTCCGGAGCGAGCGTCCGGTGGTCGAGCCCGGAAGTGGTCTCGGAGCGGGCTCCGGTGGTCAACCGGGGAGCGTCAGCGAGCCGAGTCGAGACCTCGGCGTGTGGTCTCGACTCGCGGTGACTACGTCCCCGCGGCTCGACCAGCGGTTGCGGAGTGGTCGTGGCGCGAGCGTCCGGTGGTCGAGCCGGGGAGCGTCAGCGAGCCGAGTCGAGACCCCTGCGTGTGGTCTCGACTCGCGGTGACTCCGTCCCCGCGGCTCGACCAGCGGGGCGGAGCGGTTCCGGAGCGGTGTCCGGTGGTCGAGCCGGGGAGCGTCAGCGAGCCGAGTCGAGACCCCGGCGTGGTCCCGAGCGACAGGACGGCTCGACCGGTAGAGGTTGCCTTTGTCGATCGACGAGGCCAACTACGCTGGGCGGATGGCGCGCTGGCACACCTTTCCCAACCCGGTGAACGAGAAGGCCGCGCGCGTCACGGCCGGGCTGGTGGTCGTGACGGCGCTCGTCGCCCTCGTGACGCGGACCGGCTGGCTCCTGTGGCCGATGGCGCTCGGCTTCGCGCTCAGGGTGTACGCCGGCCCGCGGCTCAGCCCGTTCGGACTGATCTCGACGAAGCTCGTCGCCCCCCGCCTCGGGGAGCCCACGGTCGTCCCCGGGCCGCCCAAGCAGTTCGCCCAGGGGGTCGGGCTCGCGTTCTCGCTCTCGGCGGCGATCCTGCTGAGCCTCGGGGCCGACACCGCGGGGTGGACCCTCGTCGGGCTCCTGGCCGTCGCAGCGACCCTGGAGTCGGTCCTGGCGGTCTGCCTCGGGTGCCTGGCCTTCGCCGGGCTGATCCGGCTCGGCGTCGTCCCGGACGACGTGTGCGCCGAGTGCAACGACATCTGGTCGCGCGCGACCTAGCCCGCGCCACCCCGGTACGCCGGCAGGGGCGGGTCGAAGGTGAGGCGGGTGTCGCCCCCGCCGATGCCCCCGGCCCAGGTGCCGGTGCCCGTGTGGTGGACGCCGTCGAGCACCAGGTCGACCGTGTAGCGGTACGGCGCCGGTCCGGCTCCGTCGATCCGTCGCTGCTCCGCCCCCCAGGGCGTCCCGAGCTCGACGAACCCGTCGTCGTCGCAGTGCTGGTCGACGCGCGGCAGCGCGGCGATCGTCTCGACCGAGCCGTCCGCGGCCGTGATCGCCACGGACGCCGTGACGTCGCCGTCGACCGCCGCGTCGTCGACGTACAGCGTGATGCCGGCCTCGCCGCCCGAGCTGGGCGTGTTCTGGCGCAGGTCGACCCACGCCAGGGTCTCGCCGTCACGGGCGGGGACCGGCCACCGCCACAGCCCCGAGGTGTCGCCGCCGGCCTCGGGTCTCACGAAGTAGGAGCCCAGGCGCTCGCCGCCCGGTCCGGACGGCGTCAGCAGCAATTGGTCGCCGTCGTCGGGCTCGACCAGCACCGGGTACCTGGCGCAGCCCGGGTCGCCCGCGTCGGGGGTGACGTCCGCGGACCACCTGCCGGCCATCGGGAAGGCCGCCCGGAGCGGTGCCTCCGGGGCCGCCCGCGGGATCTTCTCGGGATCGGGGTAGGCGTAGTCGGCGCACGTGCCGCCCCAGCAGTAGGAGCCCTGGAGCGCGAGCACCGGCCCGTCGGTGCCGTCGAGCACCAGACGAGGTGGCGCGTCGCCCGCGCCGTCGTCGGGCGCGAGCGGCCCCGTGGTCGGCCCCGTGGTCGGCCCCGTGGTCGGCACGACCTCGGACGTCGTCGGGTCGTTCGCGATCGGCGTCGGGTCGTCGGCGTCCGGGGCGCCGGGCCGGTCGACGAGGGCGAGGGCGACCACGGCGACCGCGGCCACCCCGGCCCCGGCGACGGCCCGTCGCCGCAGCCGCCGGGCCCGGTGCCGACGGACGACGTCGGCGAACGGTGGCGGGTGCGCGGGGACGGCGTCCCGCACGAGGCGGTCGAGTGGTTCGGTCATGGCGTGCTCCCTTCGGTGAGCCGGGGCGCGAGGGCCGCGCGCGCCCGGGACAGGCGGGACTTGACCGTGCCCACGGGGACCCGCAGCAGGTCGGCGACCTCCTCGACCGGCAGGTCGTGGACGTGGTGGAGCAGGAGGACCGCACGGTGGTCGAGCGGCAGCGCGGCCAGCGCGGCACCGAGGTCGAGCCGGACGCCGTCCGGGCCGTCGACGGTGCTCGTCGTCCGTGCCCGGAGCCTGCCGAGCCCGAGGGTCGCCACCTTGCGGCGCCGTTGCCGCGAGACCAGCAGCCGGACGGCGACGGTGCGCAGCCAGGCGTCCACGTCGTCGTAGCCACGCACCTTGGTCCAGTGCTCGAGCAGTCGCACGAACGCGTCCTGCGCGACCTCCTCGGCGTCCGCCCGCGAGCCACCCAGCACGGTGAGCAGGCCGATCAGCGGCCCCGCCGCGCGGGCGTAGACCTCCTCGACCTGCTGCTCGTCCTCGTGCTCCACACCCATGACACGCGGCAGCCTCCCATCCGGTTCCCTGGACCGGGTCGCTAACGTCACCGACGTGGCCACCGTCCTCGTCCCCGCCGCCCGATGGGCCCGGTGGGTCGAGAACTTCGAGCGCAGCCACGGTCCGACCACCGTCGCCGTCGCCGACGGCGCCGTGACCGGCACCGCGGAGGACGGGTCGCGCTTCGCCGTGCGGTTGCCGTTCGACCTCCCCCTCGACGCCGGGTACGCCGGCGTCCCGGCCGAGGTGGCCGACCACGTCGTCGTCCCCGACGACTGGGGGGTGCTGCTGGTGCGCAAGGGCGGCTTCGCCATGGCCCGGCTCAGCGGCACGACGCTGGGGGAGTCGAAGACCGGCCAGCGACACGTCCAGGGCCGCACCAAGGCCGGCGGGCAGTCGCAGCAGCGCTTCGCCCGACGCCGCGACAACCAGGCGCGACAGGCCTACGAGGCGGCCGCCGACCACGCGGCGCGCATCCTCGGCGGGCTGCGCGGCCCCCTCGTCACCGGGGGAGACCACGGCGCGGTCGACGAGGTCCTGGGCGACCCGCGGCTGCGCGGTGCGGTCGTGGTCGCGCCGTGGCTGGCCGTCCCGGACCCGCGACGCTCGGTGCTGGAGCAGGCCGTCGCCGACGCCACGGCCCTGCAGGTCGAGGTCGTCAACGCATGACCCACGTCCTGGTCATCGCCGACACCCACCTGCCCAGGCGCGCTCGCGACCTGCCGCCCGAGCTGTGGGAGCAGATCGAGGCGGCCGACGTCGTGGTGCACGCCGGCGACTGGGTCGACCTCGCCACCCTCGACCGGCTCGAGGAGCGGGCGCGCCGCGTCGTGGGGGTGTTCGGCAACAACGACGGCCCCGACCTGCGGGCCCGGCTCCCCGAGGTCGCGACCGCCCGGATCGGCGGGGTGCGCTTCGCGGTGGTGCACGAGACGGGCGGCAGGCAGGGGCGCGAGCAGCGGTGCGAGGCGGCCCACCCCGACGCCGACGTCCTGGTCTTCGGGCACAGCCACATCCCCTGGGACACCACGACCCCGCGGGGCCTGCGGCTGCTCAACCCGGGCTCGCCGACGGACCGGCGGCGCCAGCCGCACTGCACCTACCTGACGCTGACGGCCCAGGACGGCGCGCTGGCCGACGTGCGGCTCCACCGTCTGCCGCCCCGCGTCCAGTAGGTTCCGAGCCATGTGGGAGCCCGAGCCGGGGTGGCACGCCCTGCCCGGCGGCACCGGTACGTCGACGGTCGGGGTGTGGCGCGCCGCGCTCGGCGACCACCCCGTCGTGATCAAGCGGCTGGCGGCGCCCCTGCACGGCGACGCCGCCGAGCTCTCGGACCCCACCCACCCGGCGTACTGGCGGCGCGAGGCCGACGTGCTCTCGACCGGCCTGGTCGCCGCGACCCGCGGTCTGCGCGGGGTTCCCGCCTCGGTCGAGGAGGACGCCGAGGGGGTCACCATCACCCGCCCGTGGGTGGAGGACGCTGCCGCGAGCGGGCTGTTCGTGGCGATGGCGCTGGGACGCTTCGCCGGCGTCGCGCTGCCCCGGCCGCGGTTCCTCGCCCAGGACCTGCTCCGCCAGCGGCTCGCCCGCACCGAGCGCCGGGCGGGTGGGTGGCCCACGCTCGCCCGGACGACCGCGGCCGACGTCGCCGACCACCTGTGGTCGCGGCGGGGGTCGTTCCTCGACCTGCTCGACGCGCTGCCCGCCGTCGCGCAGCACGGTGACCCGTCCCACGTGAACGTGCCGGGCCGCGACGGCGACGACGCCGTCGCGATCGACTGGGCGACCCTCGGTCTCGGACCGGTCGGCTGCGACCTCGGCTACTTCTCGCTGACCGCGCGCGAGGAGTTCGAGCCGCTGCTCGACGCCTACCTGATGGGTCTGGCTGACGGCCCGGCGGGCCACGTCGACCGCGACGACGTCGTCCTCGGCGCCCGGGTCAGCGCCGTCTACACGGCGTTCACCCGCGCCGAGTGGGCGCTGGCCCGCGTGGCCGGCGGCGAGGGCGCCCTCGCCGGCAAGTTCCGCCACCCCGCCGTGGCGCCGTACCTGCGCGCCCTGCAGCGCCAGGCCACCGCCGTCGAGGCCCTCCTCGGCTGGTGAGCCGACCGGCGCCCGGGCCTGGGGAGGGTCAGACGCGGGAGGCGCCGAAGGTGTCGCAGGCCTGCATGGTGCCCTGGGTGTAACCGACCTGGAACCACTTCTGGCGCTGGGCCGAGGAGCCGTGGGTCCAGACCTCCTCGTCGACCGAGCCGCCGCTGCGCTTCTGGATGTAGTCGTCGCCGACGGTCTTGGCGGCGTCGAGGGCGGTGGCGATGTCGTCGTCGGTGAGGTCGAGGAGTAGCACGTTGCCGGTGGCGTCCTCGGTCTCGGTGGCGTGCTTGGCCCACATGCCGGCGAAGCAGTCGGCCTGGAGCTCGAGGCGGACGCCGGTGCTCTGCGGGCCGGTCTCGCCCGTGACCTGCCCGAGGGTTCCGATCAGGTTGGAGATGTGGTGGCCGTACTCGTGGGCGAGCACGTACGGCTCGACGAAGGCGCCCTCGGGTCCCTTGAGCTGGCCGACCAGGACGTCGGAGAAGAACGCGTCGTCGAGGTAGATCGTCTCGTCGCCCGGGCAGTAGAACGGCCCGACGGACGACGTCGCGCCGCCGCAGCCGGTGTCGATCGAGCCCTCGAAGGTCACGATCTTCTCCTCGGGGCGGAAGTCGGTGCCCAGCGTGTCGCCCCAGAAGTCGGTCAGGGAGTTCTCCACGGCGACGCGGGCGCAGTCGGCGCTGTCGTTGGCGTCCTCGCCGGTCCTGCAGTCGGCGTAGCGCCCGGTGTCGGTGAACTTGCCCGCGCTCAGCCCGCCGCCCGCAACGCCCCCGCCGCCGCCGCCCCCGCCGCCCAGCAGCTGGACGGCGACGAAGATCACGATCGCGATCACGCCGATGACGCCACCGCCACCGGCCATGCCGCCGGGGATCGGCAGCCGGGAGCCGCCGCCCCCACCGCCGCCACCGCCGCCGCCACGCCCTGCGTCGGAGACGCGTCCGGTGTCGAGACGGGCCTTGGGGTTGAAGCGCATGACGGCAATGTAGACCCGACCGCACCCGTCGGTCGCTCACCGATGGGGGTGTGGGCGCGTGCCGACCGTAGAATCGGACTCACAATGATCACCGCTCATCAGCTCGAGGTCCGGGCCGGTGCCCGGCTCCTCATGGAGGACGTCTCCTTCCGCGTCGCCGCCGGCGACAAGGTCGGGCTCGTCGGCCGCAACGGCGCCGGCAAGACCACCCTGACCAAGATCCTCGCCGGCGAGTCGCTGCCCGCCGCCGGCAACGTCACGCGCACCGGCGAGGTCGGCTACCTCCCCCAGGACCCTCGTACCGGCGACCCCGAGACCCTCGCCCGCGACCGGATCCTCTCCGCGCGCGGCCTGGACGCCGTCGTCCGCAAGATGCGCGACGCCGAGGTGCAGATGGCCAGCGACGACCCGAACGTCCGCGAGAAGGCGATGAAGCGCTACACGCGCGCCGACGACGAGATGCACGCCGGTGGCGGGTACGCCGCGGAGTCGGAGGCTGCCACGATCGCGGCCAGCCTCGGCATCGAGGACCGCATCCTCAACCAGCCGCTCAAGACGCTCTCCGGCGGCCAGCGGCGGCGCGTCGAGCTGGCCCGGATCCTCTTCTCGGACGCCGAGGTGCTCATCCTCGACGAGCCGACCAACCACCTCGACGCCGACTCGATCGTCTGGCTGCGCGACTTCCTGAAGTCCCACAAGGGCGGGTTCATCGTGATCAGCCACGACAACGCGCTCCTCGAGGAGACCGTCAACAGGGTCCTGCACCTCGACGCCAACCGTTGCGTCATGGACGTCTACAACATGGGGTGGCGGCACTACCAGACCCAGCGCGAGACCGACGAGAAGCGGCGCAAGCGCGAGCGTGCGAACGCCGAGTCCAAGGCGAAGACCCTCACCGACCAGGCCAACAAGATGCGCGCCAAGGCGTCGAAGGCGGTCGCCGCCCAGTCGATGCTCAAGCGGGCCGAGAAGATGATGGCCGGCCTCGAGGGCGAGCGGCAGGCCGACAAGGTGGCGCGGATCAAGTTCCCCGCTCCCGCGCCGTGCGGCAAGACGCCGCTCACCGGCGCCGAGCTGTCGAAGTCCTACGGGTCGCTGGAGGTCTTCACCGACGTCGACCTCGCCATCGACAAGGGCTCCCGTGTCGTCATCCTGGGGCTGAACGGCGCCGGCAAGACCACGATGCTCCGCATCCTCGCCGGCGTCGACCGCCCCGACACCGGCGTCGTGACGCCCGGACACGGGCTCAAGCTGGGCTACTACGCCCAGGAGCACGAGACCCTCGACACCTCGCGCACGGTCCTCGAGAACATGCAGAGTGCCGCCCCGCAGCTCACCGACACCGAGGCGCGCTCGGTGCTGGGCTCGTTCCTCTTCTCCGGTGACGACGCCAACAAGCCGGCCGCCGTGCTCTCGGGTGGGGAGAAGACCCGCCTCGCGCTGGCCTCCCTCGTCGTCTCCAGCGCCAACGTGCTGCTGCTCGACGAGCCCACCAACAACCTCGACCCCGCCTCCCGGGAGGAGGTGTTGGCCGCCATCCGCACCTACGAGGGCGCGATCATCCTGGTCACCCACGACGAGGGCGCCGTCCGTGCGCTCGAGCCCGACCGGGTGCTGCTGCTCCCCGACGGCGACGAGGACCTCTGGAACGACGAGTACGCCGACCTGGTGTCCCTGGCCTGACCCTCCGGACGCGAGCAGACCGGAGCGAGCAGGGCCGGAGCGAGCAGGGCCGGCCGCTGTGGTCGGTCTGGGAGGGCCGGGGTTGCGTCGGCGCTCGCCGGGGCTCGCGTGCTCGACCTCCGGCGCCGTGCTGTCCGGGGGCCTGGTCAGGGCAGGAACAGGGCGGCGTCGCCGAACTCGTGCCACAGGTAGCCGCCGTCGACCGCGGCGTCGTAGGCCGCCTGGCTGAGGGCGGCGCCGGCGACCGCCTCGACGAGCAGCAGGTGGGACGCGGCGGGGTCGTGCCAGCCGCTGACCAGGCCGGTGACGACGCGAGGCGGGGCCGCCGGGGTCACGACCCGGGTCGTCCAGCCGGCGCGGCCCTCGAGGCTGCCGGCGTCCGAGACCGCCGACTCGAGCGCGCGGGTGACGGTGGTGCCGACGGCGACGACCCGGCCGCCGCCGGCGCGGGCGGCGTTCACGGCGCGGGCGGTGGCGTCGGTGACCTCGAACCGCTCGGCCTGCGGGGCCTCGCCGGCCTCCTGCGACGACACCCCGGTGTGCAGGGTGACCGGGACGACGCCGACGCCCTTCGACACCAGACGCGTGACCAGGTCGGTGGTGAAGGGCCGCGCGGCCGACGGCATCTCGGCGCTGCCGGGGCGGCTGGCGAAGATCGTCTGGTACGCCGAGAGCGGGTAGCCGCGGTCGAGGTAGCCGTAGGCGATCGGGCGGCCGTGGCGCGCGAGGGTCCGGACGACGTCGCCGGCCGGACGCGCCCGCCACAGCCGGTTGCCGCGACCGGTCGGCGAGGAGCCGTCGCGGGGATGCGGTCCGAGCAGGGCGAGCGCCAGGCCTGCGGCCGTGACGACGTCGCCCGGCTCGGCGTCGAGGACGGCGCGCGCGGCGTCCGGCGCCGAGCGGACCTCGACCACCCACGTGCCGTCGTCCAGCGGGGTGGCGACGTGGACGACGACCGCACCGTGCCGCGTCGACCGCGCGTCGAGCTGCCCGGGGACCGTCGCGGAGTTGTTGACGACGACGAGGTCGCCGGGCTCCAGGTGGTCGGCGAGGTCGTGGAACCGGGTGTGGGCGATGCCGTCGCTGGTCGCGACCAGCAGCCGGGTGGCGTCGCGGGCGACGCCGCGTGCCTCGGCGGGCGCCGGCGCGAAGGCACCGGGCGGCGGGGTGAAGACGGTCGTCGGGTGCTCCTCGAGGATCCTCATGCGGGCACCCCGGCGAACGACGCCGCCCGGTAGCGACCGCTCGGGGGCCGGGCAGCCAGCAGCGCCAGCAGGTGCGGCACCACCGTCGCGGGCAGCGGCCGGTCGGAGATGTCCTCGCCCGGGAACGCGTCCTGGTGCATGGCGGTGCGCATGTCGCCCGGGTCGACGGCGTAGCCCGTGAGACCCTCCTCGGCCGCCAGGGTCAGGGTGAGGTGGTCCAGCGCGGCCTTCCCCGCGCCGTAGGCGCCCCAGGTCTCGTGGTGCTCGACGGCGGCGTCGCTCGACAGCGACACGACCACACCGGACGCCGTCCGCAGCTGGGGGAGCACCGCGCGGGTCAGCGCGACCGGGGCCGCGGCGTTGACCCGCCAGGTGTCGAGCAGCTCGTCGGTGCTGGTCTCGCGCAGCGGGCGCAGCGGCAGCGGTCCGAGGCTGCTGGCGTTGTGCACGAGCAGGTCGAGCCGGCCGAGCCAGGCGACCTCGCGCGCCAGCGCCCCCAGGTGGGCCGGGTCGGCGACGTCGCCGCTCACCGGGACGACGGCCGCCAGCCCGCCGACGGCGGCGGCGAGGCGCTCGGGGTCGCGGCCGTCGGTGACGACCGTCCACCCCCGGTCGCTGAGGGTGTGGACGAGGGCGTGGCCGAGTCCGGCCGATCCTCCGGTGACGAGCGCGACGGGCATGCCGTCCTCCTGGTCGGTCAGTGGTGCTGGGGCGTGGTCGATGGGTTCCCGACCAGTGTTCAACCTCAAGTCAGGTTGAGATCAAGGGTTGTCGGCGCCGGCTCCTACACTCACGGCATGAGCATCGACACCGGCGCCCCGATCAGTCCCGACCGACTGGCGGCGGCCCGCCTCCGCTACGAGGTCGACGGCGCCGTCGCCACCATCACCCTCGACCGGCCCGAGGTCCGCAACGCGCAGACCCCGACGATGTGGCGCACGCTCGCCGAGATCGGCGCGCGGCTGCCCGACGACGTCCGGGTCGTCGTCGTCCGGGGTGCCGGATCGTCGTTCTCTGCGGGCCTCGACCGCAGCCTGCTGGTGCCCGGCGGCGGTGACGGGCAGGAGCGCGTCGCCGACCTGCTCACCCTCGACGACGAGGCGTTCTCGCGCACGGTGGGGGAGTACCAGGAGGGCTTCACCTGGCTCCGTGACCCGCGGTTCGTCTCGATCGCGGCCGTCCGGGGGCACGCGATCGGCGCCGGGTTCCAGCTCGCCCTGTCCTGCGACCTGGTCCTCGCCGCCGACGACGCCACGTTCTGCATGAAGGAGGCGGCGCTCGGGCTGGTCCCCGACCTGACGGGAACAAAACCGCTGGTCGACGCCGTTGGCTACTCGAAGGCGCTCGAGATCTGCGCCACGGCCCGCAACGTGGGCGCCGAGGAGGCGGTGCGGATCGGCATCGCGATCGATGCGGTCCCGGGTGACGCGCTCGATGCCCGGCTCGCAGAGCTCGTCACCGCCCTCACCGCACCGCTCCCCGGAGCGGTCCGAGAGACCAAGGCGCTGCTCGTCGGCGCCACCGACCGCGACCTCGACACCCAACGTCGCCTCGAGCGCGAGGCCCAGGGTCGCCGGTTCCGTGAGCTCGCCGCCCTCCTGGGGGGCCAGCAGTAGGACCCCCGAACCAAGCACGGAGGTGGACCATGTCCTCCATCAGTCCCATGGGCGGCGGCGCCGCCTGGCGCTCGCTCCGCACCGACCGCAGCGTCGTCGACAACCGCGTCTCGCGGCAGACGATCCGCCGCGTCCTCGGCTTCGCGCGCCCGCACCGGCGGCTCATCGCCGTCTTCCTGACCCTCACGATCATCGACGCCGCGACCGTCGTCGTCACCCCGCTGCTCGTGCAGCGGGTCGTCGACGACGGCATCATCGCGCGTGACCACGGCGTCGTCCTCGGCGTCGCCCTGACGATGGCCGGCTTCGCCGTCTTCAGCGCGGTGCTCTCGGTCTTCGCCGGCTGGTTCTCCTCCCGCATCGGGGAGGGCCTGATCTTCGACCTGCGCACCCGGGTCTTCGCCCACGTGCAGCGCCAGTCGTTGGCGTTCTTCACCCGGACCCAGACCGGGGCGCTCGTCTCCCGGCTCAACAACGACGTCGTGGGCGCCCAGCGCGCGTTCACCTCGGTCCTGTCGAGCACGGTGTCGAACTCGATCGCCGTGGTCGTGGTGGGCATCGCGATGCTGGCGCTGAGCTGGCAGGTCACGATCCTGTGCCTGCTGATGTTCCCGATCCTCTTCGGGGTCTCGCGGTGGGTCGGCGCGCGCCTCGCCGGGCTGACCCGGCGCCAGATGGACGGCAACGCCGACCTGGGCAACGCGATGACCGAGCGCTTCAACGTCGGCGGCGCGATGCTCCTCAAGCTGTTCGGCCGCCGCTCCGAGGAGGACACGCTGTTCGGCGAGAAGGCCTCCGTCGTCCGTGACCTCGGCATCCGGATCTCGCTCATCACCCGCATCTTCGGCGCCACGATGATGCTCGTCCCCGCCCTCGCCACCGCGCTCGTGTACGGCGTCGGCGGCTACCTCGCGATCGAGGGCACCCTCACCGTCGGCACCCTGCTCGCCCTGGCGACGCTGCTGCTGCGGCTGCTGGGCCCGCTGCAGGGGCTCTCCAACGTCCGGGTCGACGTGATGACGGCGCTGGTCAGCTTCGAGCGGGTCTTCGAGGTGCTCGACCTGCCCTCGCTGATCAAGCAGAAGCACGACGCGGTCGTGCTGCCGCCGACCGCCGGACGGCTCGAGTTCGAGCACGTCTCGTTCAGCTACCCCCGCGCCGAGGACGTCTCGCTCGGCTCGCTCGAGAACGTCGCGCGCAAGGAGTCCCGGGAGCAGGCGCAGGTCCTCACCGACGTCGGGTTCGTGGCCGAGCCGGGCGAGATGATCGCGCTCGTCGGCCCGTCCGGGGCCGGCAAGACCACCGTCACCCACCTCGTGGCCCGCCTGTACGACGTGCAGGGCGGCGCGGTGCGGGTCGGCGGGCACGACGTCCGCGACGTCACCCTGCAGTCGCTCGAGGACGTCGTCGGCTACGTCACCCAGGACGCCCACATGTTCCACGACACCATCGGCGCCAACCTCCGCTACGCGCGGCCGGCGGCAACCGACGAGGAGGTCTGGGACGCGCTGGACGCCGCCCAGGTCGGCCGGCTGGTCCGCTCGCTGCCCGACGGCCTCGACACCGTCGTCGGCGACCGGGGCTACCGGCTCTCCGGGGGCGAGCGGCAGCGGCTCGCGATCGCCCGGCTGCTGCTGAAGTCGCCGGCGATCGTCGTCCTCGACGAGGCGACGGCGCACCTCGACTCCGAGTCCGAGGCCGCCGTCCAGCGCGCGCTCGACGCGGCGCTCGAGGGCCGCACGTCGCTGGTCATCGCGCACCGGCTCTCCACGGTCCGCAACGCCGACCAGATCCTGGTGCTCGACGACGGCCGGATCGTCGAGTTCGGCACCCACACCGACCTGCTCACCCGCGGCGGGCTCTACGCCGAGCTCTACCGCACCCAGTTCGCCCAGCACGACGAGCGGCATGACGAGCAGCACGACGTCGACGGTGGCGCCGACCTGGTCCCGACCGATGCCTGACCCCGCCGCACCCGCCGCGCCCGCACTGACCCTCTCCTCGGGTCCGGGCCGGTGGGTGCTGCTGGCGACCATCCTCGGCTCGGCGCTCGCCGGGATCGACGCGACCGTCGTCAACGTCGCGCTGCCCGCGCTGGGTGACGACCTCGGGGCCGACTTCGCCGCGCTGCAGTGGACGGTGACGGCCTACGCGCTCACCCTGGCGTCGTTCATCCTGCTGGGCGGCACGCTCGGCGACCGGTTCGGCCGGCGCCGGGTGTTCGTCGTCGGCGTCGTCTGGTTCGCCCTCGCCTCGCTGGCCTGCGGCCTCGCCAAGGACGTCGGCACGCTGGTCGCCGCGCGGGCGGTCCAGGGCATCGGCGCCGCCCTGCTGACGCCCGGGAGCCTGGCCATCCTGCAGGTGTCGTTCCGGCCGGCCGACCGCGCGCGGGCCATCGGCGCGTGGTCCGGCCTGGGCGGGGTGGCCACCGCGATCGGCCCGCTGCTCGGCGGGTGGCTGGTCGACACCGTGTCGTGGCGCTGGGTCTTCCTCGTCAACCTCCCGCTGGCGGTGGTCGTGGTGTGGCTGGCGGCGCGGCACGTCCCGGAGACCCGCGACCCAGCCGCCGCCGGGACGCCGATCGACTGGGCCGGCGGCCTGGTCGGCGCGCTCGCGCTGGCGGGGGCGACGTACGCCCTCATCGAGTCCGGCGGCGGGGCCGCCGTCGTGGCGGGTGTCGTCGGTGCGCTGGCGGCGGTGGGCTTCGTGCTCCGCGAGCGGCGCGCCCGCTACCCGATCCTGCCGCTCGGGGTGTTCCGGACCGCGCAGTTCAGCGCGGTCAACGCCGTCACGTTCCTCGTCTACGGCGGCTTCGGCGTGGTGTTCTTCCTGCTCGTCGTCCAGCTCCAGGAGGTCGCCGGCTTCGGGCCGGTCGCCGCCGGGTCGGCGCTGCTGCCGGTCACCGCGCTGATGCTGCTGCTCTCACCTCGGTCCGGCGCGCTCGCCGCGCGGATCGGCCCCCGCCTGCAGATGAGCCTCGGCCCGCTGGTCGCGGCGGGCGGTCTGCTCCTGCTGTCGCGGATCGGCGCCGACGCCGGCTACCTGGTCGACGTGCTCCCGGGCGTGGTCGTGTTCGGTCTCGGGCTCGCGATCATGGTCGCCCCGCTCACCGCGGCGGCCCTCGGGGCAGCGCCCGACGAGCACGTCGGCATGGCCTCCGGGGTCAACAACGCCGTCGCCCGCACCGGCGGACTGATCGCGCTGGCCGCCGTCCCGGTGCTCGCCGGTGTCTCCGACGGTGTCGGTGACGGGTTCGCGCGGGCGCTGTGGATCTCGGCCGGCGTCCTCGTGGTCGCCGGTGGGGTCGCCGCGCTCGCGGTCCGCAACGACGTGCTCGAGCCCGACGACGCCGCGCCGCCCGACGAGGCGGTGCACCACCTCCCGCACTGTGCCGTCGGCGGCCCGCCGCTGGCGACGGCCACCGACGGCGGCGGTCGCCCGTGCACCGGCTGAGTCCGTAGGGTCGGCCTCATGGACCTCGGACTGACCGACCGCGTGTACGTCGTCACCGGAGGTGCCCGCGGGCTCGGGCGGGCCACGGCCGACGTCCTGGTCGCCGAGGGGGCGCGCGTGGTGCTGTCGGGCCGCTCGGCCGAGACGTTGGACGCCGCCCGCGACGCCCTCGGCGCCGGTGTGGTCGCCACGGTCGTGGCCGACAACGCCGACCCCGGCACGCCCGCCCGCCTGGCGGCGGCCGCCCGCGACACCTGGGGGCGGCTCGACGGCGCGCTGGTCTCCGTCGGCGGCCCGCCGAAGGGCCCGGTCACCGGCATCACCGACGACCAGTGGCGCACCGCCTTCGAGTCGGTGTTCCTCGGCGCCGTCCGGCTCGGTCGCGAGCTCGCCGGCCAGCTCGGCGAGGGCGGGTCGCTGGCCTTCGTGCTGTCCTCCAGCGTCCGCGCACCGCTGGCCGACATGGCGGTCTCGAACGGGCTCCGGCCGGGCCTGGCCATGGTCGCCAAGACCCTCGCCGACGAGGTCGGGCCGCGCGGCGTCCGGGTCAACGGCCTGCTGCCCGGACGCGTCAGCACCGAGCGGGTCGCCGAGCTGGACGCCGCCTCGGGCGACCCCGACGCAGCCCGCACGGCGGCTCTGCGGTCGATCCCGCTCGGCCGCTACGGCGAGCCGGCGGAGTTCGGTCGCGCGGCGGCGTTCCTGCTGTCGCCTGCGGCGTCGTTCGTGTCCGGCGTCATGCTGCCGGTCGACGGCGGCATGCTGCGCGCGCTCTGATCGGCGGCGTCGCGGCGCTGGGATCCGGCAGGGACGTTGGTCCGCCGCGGGCCGGGCTCGCGGTGCGGCCGCTCGCCACGCGGGCCGCGCTTGCGCTCGTCGTAGGCCAGGTAGCCGAACCCGAACAGAGCGAGGAGGCCGAAGAACCACCACTGCAGGCCGTAGAAGAAGTGCGGTCCGTTGTCGAGCTCGGGCAGCTCGGTCTGCTCCAGCGTCGTGGCGGCCGGCGGATCCTCCGAGCGGAGGTTCACGAAGCCGCCGTACACCTCGCGCGACAGTGCCGCGCCGATCTCCTCGCTGTTGATGGCCCGCGTGGACTGGTCCTCGACGGCGGTGCTGTCGCCGGTGCCGTCGACCCGCGCCCAGCCGGTGATCGTGACCTCGCCGGACGGCGGCGCGGGGACGTCGTCGGGGGAGGCGGTGCCGCGGTTCTCGGTGGCCAACCAGCCGCGGTTGACCACGACGGCGGTGCCGCTCGGGGTCACCAGCGGGACGACGACGTCGACACCGGCCTGCCCGTCGCGGGTGCGGTAGCGCACGATGACGGTGTCGTCGACGTCGTAGGTCCCCGTCGCGGTGACGACGCGCCACTCCTCGTCCTGCGGGAGTCCGTCACCCGGCGGGGCCAGGACGTCCTCGACCGGTGCCGGGTCCTGGTCCTCGTTGGCGCGGACGGCGGCGTTGCGCTCCTTGCGGTCCTCGAGGCGTCCGAACTGCCACTCGCCGAGCCACCACGCGAACGTGGAGAGCAGCACCACGGTCAGCCCGAACAGCAGCCAGCGGCGGCTGGCGAGGAAGCGGTACGAGTGCACCCACGAAATCTACCGAGGCGTGCGTAGGCTGGCGGCATGCAGGTCATCGCTCCCTCCGTGCTCCCGGTCACTCCGCTGGCCGACGGCTACGGACGGATCGCCACCGACCTCCGGGTCTCGCTCACCGACAAGTGCAACCTGCGCTGCACCTACTGCATGCCGGCCGAGGGTCTCGACTGGATGGCGACCGACCAGCAGCTCACCGACGACGAGGTCGTCCGGCTCGTCACGGTCGCCGTCGAGCGGCTCGGGGTGCAGGAGGTCCGGTTCACCGGCGGCGAGCCGCTGGTGCGACGCGGCCTGGTCGACATCGTCGCCCGCACCCACGCGCTCGGCGTCGAGACGTCGTTGACGACCAACGGGCTCGGCCTGGCCCGCACTGCGCAGGCGCTCGCCGACGCCGGGCTGGACCGCGTCAACGTCAGCCTCGACACGGTCCGCTCCGAGACGTTCCACCAGATCACCCGCCGCGACCGGCTGCACGACGTCGTCGCCGGCCTCCAGGGCGCCGCGGACGCCGGGCTCGGCCCGGTCAAGGTGAACGCCGTCCTGATGCGCGGGGTGAACGACGACCAGGCCGGCGAGCTGCTGGCCTGGTGCCTCGAGCGCGGCTACGAGCTGCGGTTCATCGAGCAGATGCCGCTGGACGCGCAGCACGGCTGGTCGCGCGACGGCATGGTCACGGCCGAGGAGATCCTGGCGACCCTCGAGCGGTCGTTCGAGCTGACGCCCGACGGCGAGCCGCGGGGGAGCGCACCCGCCGAGCGGTTCCTCGTCGACGGCGGACCGGCCACCGTCGGCGTCATCGCGTCCGTCACGCGACCGTTCTGCGGCGACTGCGACCGGGTCCGGCTCACTGCCGACGGCCAGGTCCGCACCTGCCTCTTCGCGCGCGAGGAGTCCGACCTGCGTGGCGCCCTGCGCGCCGGGGCCCCCGACGACGAGCTGGCCCGCCGCTGGGTCACCGCGATGCGCGGCAAGCTCGCCGGCCACGGGATCGACGACCCGTCGTTCCTGCAGCCGCAGCGGCCGATGTCGGCCATCGGCGGCTAGTCGGTCAGTCGACCACCGTCGAGGAGCCGGTGTGCGGCACGGTCTCCTTCAGGAAGCCGCGCGCGCCCAGGAACTGCCCGAGCGAGCCACGGTGGTCGTCGCAGGCCAGCCAGGTCTTGCGGCGCTCCGGGGTGTGCAGCTTCGGGTTGTTCCACAGCAGCTGCCAGGTGGCCTGCGCGCGGCAGCCCTTGGCCGAGCACGTGTCGGGTTCCACCTCAGAGCTCCCGGTCGCGCCGGGTGGAGGCGCTGAGCTCGGGGCGGGTGAAGTCGCCCTCGCGGAGCCGGAAGCCGTCGGAGAGGTTGGCGGCGGCGTTCGCCATCACGACCGCGATGTAGGGCAGCACGATCGCCCCGGCCACCAGGATCGGCCACAGCCAGTCGACGCCCGACATCGAGGCGATCACGGCTCCGACGAAGCAGAGCGTGCGAAGGCTCATTGAGAGCAGGTAGCGCTTCTGTCGAGCGCGGATCTCAGCGGCCCGGCTTCCGGCCGCGGTGGTGATGCGGACGGTGTCGTCGGTGCCTGCCCGGGTGCGAGCCATGACTCGAGCCTACGTGGCGTGCGCACGCCCGCGGACACCCCTGGGGTGACGGGATCGGAGCACTAGAGTCGCCCCATGACGAACCGCACCTACCGCCTGACCGAGATCGTCGGCACGTCCCCCGAGGGCATCGAGGAGGCCATCTCCAACGGCATCGAGCGCGCCAGCCAGACCCTGCGCCACCTCGACTGGTTCGAGGTCACCCAGGTCCGGGGCCAGATCAAGGACGGCACCGTCGAGCACTACCAGGTCGGCCTGAAGCTCGGCTTCCGCCTCGAGGACGACGAGTAGTCGTCGCCCCTCCGCCCGCCGTCCCCGGCGGTCGACACTTTCGTCTACCTACGGGTAATCGATAGCGTCCTACGGATGAGTACTCCCGAGGCAGAGCCTGCCGAGCGCCCACCCCGCGTCGTCCTGGTCACCGGCGGCAACCGCGGCATCGGCCGCGCGATCGCCGAGGCCTTCGTCGCCCAGGGCGACAAGGTCGCCGTCACCACCCGGAGCGGCGGCGCGCCCGAGGGTGCCCTCGACGTGACGTGCGACGTCACCGACCCGGCCGCCGTCGAGGCGGCGTTCAAGACGATCGAGGCCGAGCTCGGCCCGGTCGAGGTGCTGGTCGCCAACGCCGGCATCACCGCCGACACCCTGGTGCTGCGGATGTCGGAGGAGGACTGGTCGAGCGTCATCGACACCAACCTGACCGGCTCCTTCCGGCTCGCCAAGCGCGCCGCGAAGGGCATGCTGCGGCTGCGCCGCGGCCGGATCATCTTCATCTCCTCGGTCGTGGGGCTGCTCGGCTCGCCCGGGCAGGTCAACTACGCGGCGTCCAAGGCCGGCCTCGTCGGCATGGCGCGGTCGCTGGCGCGCGAGCTGGGCTCGCGCTCGATCACCGCGAACGTCGTGGCGCCGGGCTTCGTCGACACCGACATGACCGACGTCCTCACCGACGAGCAGAAGGCAGCGATCAAGACGCAGGTGCCGCTCGGCCGGTACGCCGACCCGGCCGAGGTGGCCGCGGCGGTCACCTGGCTGGCCGGTGACGGCGCGGCGTACGTGACCGGGGCGGTCATCCCCGTCGACGGCGGACTAGGAATGGGGCACTGACATGGGCATTCTCGACGGCAAGACGATCCTGGTCGCAGGCGTGACGATGGACTCCTCCATCGGCTTCGCCACCGCGAAGGTCGCGCAGGAGCAGGGCGCCACGGTGCTCATCTCCAACTTCGGGCGCGCGCTCGGCATCACCCGCCGGATCGCGAAGCGGCTGCCGGAGACCCCGGCGGTCCTCGAGCTCGACGTCACCGACGACGACCACCTCGCCGGCCTCGCCGACCAGGTGCGCGAGCACGCGGGCGCCGACGCCCACCTCGACGGCGTCGTCCACTCGATCGCCTACGGCAACCCCGAGACGCTGCTCGGCGGCAAGTTCCTCGGCGGACCGTGGTCCGACGTCGCCCAGGCCCTCCAGGTCTCGGCGTACTCGCTGAAGTCGCTCACCATGGCCGCCAAGCCGTTGATGCCGGAGGGTGGCTCGGTCGTCGGGCTCACCTTCGACGCGACGGTCTCCTGGCCGGCGTACGACTGGATGGGCGTCGCCAAGGCGGCCCTCGAGTCGACGTCGCGCTACCTCGCGCGTGAGCTCGGCGCCGAGGGCATCCGGGTCAACCTGGTCTCGGCCGGTCCCCTCAAGACGCTGGCCGCCAAGGCGATCCCCGGTTTCGAGGACCTCGAGGCGCTGTGGTCCACCCGCGCCCCCCTCGGCTGGGACAACACCGACCACGCGCCCACCGCCAAGGCGGTCTGCGCGCTGCTCTCCGACCTCTTCCCGGCCACGACCGGCGAGATCGTCCACGTCGACGGCGGGTTCCACGCCACCGGCGCCTGACCTCCGTCCTGCGGTGTCCCTCCGTCTCCTCGTGGGGCCGGGCTCGCCGCCCGGCTCGGCAGTGGTGGCCGGTGGGTGGCGGGGTCGGTGGCCGGCGCGGGCGGGGAGGTCCCGGGTTCGATAGCGTCGGCGGGTGACGTCCTCGCTGCTCGAGCTGCGGGTCCTCGAGGGACCCAACCTCTACTTCCCCCGCGCCGCCATCAAGCTCACCCTCGACATCGGGGGCCTGAGCATCGCCTCGGAGGAGACCGCGACGCGCTTCGCGGCCCGGATCGGGCTGAGGAACGCCCGGCCGGGGTCCCCTGAGACCGGGTTCCGGCAGCGGTTCGCGCTGCGGGCGGTGGCCCGGCTGGTGCGCGCGGTCGCGCAGGAGTCCGGGACGTTGCGGCTCGGGGTGCGGGTGCGGTCGACGAGCAACCCGCACGAGGTGGTCGTCGCGTTCCCGTGGCGGCACCGCACCAAGGCCGAGGAGATGGGGCGCGCGGTCGGGTCGGTCCTGGACGCCATCCTCAGTGCCGACCTGGAGACCGCGGTGTCGGCCGCCGCCGAGCGCGTGCGCGCGGCCGAGGCGGGTCCGGCGCCGACGACGATCACGCCGACGATCCCGGTCGTCGCGGTGACAGGCACCAACGGCAAGACCACGACGTCGCGGATGGTGGCCCACATCGCACGCACCCACGGGCTCCTGGTCGGGTGGTCCAACACCGACGGCATCTACGTCGACGGTGAGATGGTCGAGGCCGGCGACTACTCGGGACCCAGCGGTGCCGGCCGGGTGCTGGCGCACCCCCAGGTGCAGCTGGCCGTCACCGAGACCGCGCGCGGCGGCATCCTGCTCAAGGGGATCGGGCTGGCGCGCAACGACGTCTCGGTCGTCACCAACGTCACCGCCGACCACCTCGGCCTCCAGGGCATCGACACCGTCGACCAGCTCGCCGAGGTCAAGGCGGTCGTGCCGCGGATCACCCGCCGCTCCGGCTGGGCGGTCCTGAACGCCGACGACCCGCGCGTCTACGCGATGCGCACCGTCATCCGGGCCCGGCCCTGGGTCTTCTCGCGCGACGTCGACTCGCCCGGCGTCCGCGACACGCTCTCCGACGGCGGGCGCGCCACCACCGTCATCGACGGCTGGGTCTGCGTCCTGCGGCCGAACGCCGACCCCGACCCGCTCGTCGAGCTGGTCGAGGTGCCGATGACGCTGGCCGGGCTGTCGCGGTTCAACGTCGAGAACACCCTCGCCGCCGCGTCGGCCGCCCTGGCGATCAAGATCCCGCGCGACACGGTGGTCGAGGGGCTGCGCACCTTCCGGCCGGACGCCGAGCACAACCCGGGCCGGATGAACTTCTTCACCCTGCCCGGCGGGCCCGACACCCTCGGCACCTCGGTCGTGATGGACCTGGCCCACAACGAGGCCGGCCTCGAGGCGCTGATGGAGATCATGAACGGCGTCCGGGCGCCCGGCGGTCGGCTCCTGCTCGGTCTCGGGGTCGTCGGCGACCGGACCGACGAGCTGATCGAGAAGCTCGGCGAGATCGCGGCGCGCGACAGCGACGTGGTGGCGATCGGCCACAAGGAGAAGTACCTGCGCGGTCGCACGATCGAGGAGCTCGAGACGCTGATGCGCGCCGGCGCCGAGCGGGTCGGCGTGACCGGCGTCCCGGCGTACCCCACCGAGGTCGCGGTGCTCGCCGCCCTCGTCGGCCAGGCCCTGCCCGGCGACGTCGTCGGGCTGATGTGCCACGCCGAGCGCGAGGAGTGCTACGACTGGATCGCCGAGCACGGCGGCACCCCCGACACCAACGACACCCTCGCGACGAAGGTCCGAAGGGCCGCCGAGACCGAGGAACGAGCTCCAGCCGCGCCCTGAGGAGGGTCGAGCAAGCGACCCTCCACGAGCTTGCGAAGGCGTGAACGGGGCTGACCCGTCACCTATCGGCGACGGGTCAGCGCGCATCCGACGCCGACCCGTCACCGATAGGTGACTGGTCAGCGGGGTGGCGCGTCCAGGGCCAGGTCATCAGGGCCCAGATCGCCGCGACGATGGCGACCTCGGCCAGCACGTAGACCGGCCAGGGGCCGAGCAGGTCGAGGAACGAGCCGTTGGACGGCTTGCGCTGCAGGTAGCCGTAGTTGGTGTCGGCGACGACGTTGAAGCAGTACGCCGACACCGCCCAGACGGCCGTGACCGCCAGCGTGAACCGGTACTCGCGCCAGGTGGGCGGGAGCCGGCGTCCCCAGACGAGGAGGACGGCCGCCCACGGGATGATCAGGTGGATGAACCAGTAGGCGAAGAAGCGCAGGTCGGGGAAGTCCTCGCCGAGGGACGGCGTGAGGATCGCCTGGGTGGTGAGGACCAGGCCCCAGAAGTAGGTGAGGGCGACGGCGCGGCGGTCGTGGGTCCACAGCGCCACGGCGGCCGCGATCCAGGCCAGGTCGCTGAGGTGGAGGGGCAGGGACACCCCGATCTCGAAACGGGTCACGACGTCGACGACCTGGGTCGGCACGTGCACCAGGGGGATCGCGACGGCCGCGGCCCGGCTGACGGCGTGGCTGCCGGTGCGCCGCTCCCGACGGCCGAGCGCGACCGCGACCGGCAGGCCCACGATGAAGAGCGCCATGGCGACCAGGTGGGCGGTGCCGTAGTTGTCCACGGGACCAGGATGCCGGACGAGGTCAGACGTCGCCCGGGTCGACGTGGTGCCCCGGACGGCCGAGGTCGAGGTCGCCCTCGATCACCAGCGCGACCAGCCCGGACGTCGTCCGCGTCTCGTGCAGCTCGTTCGGCTCCCAGACCGCGGCCTCCCCGGGGCCGATCTCGACCGGGTCGCCGTTGCTCCCGGACACCGACGCGTCGCCCGAGAGGACGACGAGCAGCTGGCGCCCCGCCGCCGGGTGGCGCCCGACGACGCCGCCGGGTCGCAGCGTGACGGTGACCAGGTGCGTCTCGGCGGTGATGCCGATCGCGCCGATGCTGAAGCCGACGCTGCCGTTGGCCTCGACCGGGCGGCGGGCGGCCGCGGAGAGGTCGAGGATCCTCACGAGGTGCGGGTCACTCGGCGGGCGCCGGCGAGAAGTCCGGGTCAGCGGCGGGTGCGTCCTCCGACGCGCCCGCCCCGGCCTGGGCCATCGACGACCAGGTCTCGAGCTCGGTCATCACCGCGGCGTGCTTGTCGACGCAGATGACGAGCAGGTCGCCCCGGTTGGCGCGCGACAGGCCGTGCCGGACCGCCTCGATCTCGTCGAGCACGGTCTCGACCTGCTTGCACCGCGCTCCGGCGGCCATCGCCGACCGCACGCCCTCGTCGACGAAGCGGGCGACGTCGCCCCGCTCGCGGCCGCGCAGGCCGACGTCCTCGCGGATGATGACGACGTCGAAGTGCTGCGCGGCGATCTCGCCGAGCTCGCGCATGTCCTGGTCCCGCCGGTCGCCGGCGGTGGCGATGACGCCGATCCGCGACGGGCGCGCCAGCTCGTGGGAGGACTCCAGCAGGTCGCCGGTGCGGTCGACGAAGTCGCCGAGCATCCGCATGCCGGGGGCGTTGTGGCAGTAGTCGACGATGACGTTGACGCCGTTGACGTCGACCTCGTTGAGCCGCCCGGGGGAGAGGTAGTAGCTGGTCGAGAACGTCCGCAGCCCCTGCCGGATGTCGTGCAGCGGCGCGCCGGCCGCGAACGCCGCGGCGGCGGCGGCCAGGGTGTTCTGCACGTTCATCCGGGCCCGGCCGTTGAACGTCGCGGGCAGCAGGTGCGTGAAGGCCATCTGCATCTCGCGTGGTCCGTGCTTGACCACGATCATCTCGCCACGCTCGGTCTGGTTCAGCACCAGCGCCTTGCCCCCGCGGCGGCAGTGGGCGTCGATCATGTCGCGGACCTCGGTGCCCGGCTCCTCCATGGAGAACCAGACGACCTGGCCCGAGCAGCGACGCCGCATCGCCCGCACCAGCGGGTCGTCGGCGTTGAGGACGGCGTGCCCGTCGCGCGGGACCGCCTCCACCAGGACGGCCTTGACGTCGGCGAGCTGCTCGACGGTGTCGATGCCGCGCAGGCCGAGGTGGTCGGGCTGCACGTTGACGACGACGGCGACGTCGTTGCGCTCGTAGCCGAGGCCCTCGCGCAGGATGCCGCCGCGGGCGACCTCGAAGACCGCCATGTCGACGCGCGGGTTCTGGAGCACCATGCGGGCCGACCGGGGACCCGAGGCGTCGGCGCGGATCAGCAGCCGCTCGTCGATGACGACGCCGTCGGTCGACGTCATGCCGACCTTGCGGCCCATGCCCTTGAAGATGTGGCTGATCATCCGGGAGGTCGTCGTCTTCCCGTTGGTGCCGGTGACCGCGATGATCGGGATCCGCGAGGTCGCGCCGGGCGGGAAGAGCATGTCGACGACGGGCTTGGCGATGAACTGCGGCTCGCCGATCGTCGGGTGCGTGTGCATCCGGAACCCGGGTGCGGCGTTGACCTCGCAGATCGCGCCGCCGGTCTCGCGGACGGGCTCGGTGATGTCGGGGCAGATGAAGTCGATGCCGGCGATGTCGAGGCCGACCATCCGGGCGGCCTCCTCGGCGATCTCGACGTTCTCCGGGTGGGCCTCGAAGGTGCGGTCGATCGAGATGCCACCGGTCGACATGTTGCCGGTGAGGGCGAGCTTGACCGGCGTGCCCTCGGGCGGGACGTCGGTCATGGCGAAGCCCTGCTCGCGGGCGAGCTCGATCGCGGCCTGGTCGACCTTGATCCGGGTCAGCACCTTCTCGTGCCCGACGCCGCGGCGCGGGTCGGCGTTCGCGGTGTCGACGAGCTGCTCGACCGTGGAGATCCCGTCACCGGTGACCGACGCCGGCACCCGCTCGGCGATCGCGGCGACCCGGCCGTCGATGATCAGGCAGCGGTAGTCCTTGCCGACGATCTGCGACTCGACCAGGACCACGCCGCGCCGCGACTCGGCCTGGGCGAGCTCGAAGGCCGCGCGGACGTCGTCCTCGTTCTCGTTGTCGAGGATCACGCCGCGGCCGTGGTTGCCGTCGAGCGGCTTCAGCACGACCGGGTAGCCGATCCGCTCGGCGGCGCGGACCGCCTGGTCGACGGTCCGCATCACCTCCTGCTTGGGCACCGGGAGCCCGGCCGCGCCGAGCAGCGAGGTGGTGAGGTCCTTGTCGGAGGCGATGTCGACGGCGATGGCGGAGGTGTTGGAGGTCATCGTGGCGCGGATGCGCTTGGCGTGGACGCCCTGCCCGAGCTGCACGAGCGAGTGCTGGTTGAGCCGGATCCAGGGGATGTCGCGCGAGACGGCCTCGTCGAGGATCGCCTGCGTCGAGGGGCCGAACGCCGTGCGCTGGGCCCGGCGGATGAACTCCTCGAGCTCGGTGTCCCAGTCGAACTCGGGGTCGGCCTCGACGAGGTGGTTGACCAGCCGGACGGCGAGCCGTCCCGCCGCCAGCCCGACCTGCTCGTCGGCGTAGCCGAAGATGACGTTGTAGAGGCCCTTGTGGCCCTTGACGCCGCGGGTCTTCCCGCGCCGCATGTCGTGCCCGACGACCTGCTGCAGGGCCAGCGCGGTGTGCTCGGCGACGTGGCCGAGCCAGGTGCCCTCGTTGAGCCGCTCCACGAAGCCGCCGCGCTTGCCGCGGGAGCAGGAGTGCTCCCTCAGGCCGGGCAGCATCGCCAGGATGTTGTCGGTGAACCCCGGGATGGTGTTGGTCGGGAACTCCTCGAGCGCGCCGAGGTCGACGACGAGGTGGATGGCCTTGTCGTAGGACCAGATGTTGGCGCCGCGGTAGACGCGGGTCTCGACGATCGAGAGGTCGGGGGTCGGTCGCTCGCTCACGGGGTCGCTCCGTCCGTCGGTTCCGGGTGGGCTGCCGGCTGCGCTGCCGGCTGCGCTGCCGGCTGCGCTGCCGGCTGTGCTGCAGGCTGTGCTGCCGGATGGGTGGCTGGGGGCCTGCGCGGCGTCGCGCCGCGACTGCGGGCGAGGCGCCGCTTCAAGGTGCCGGGGGAGGTGTCGGCGGCGGCGATGTCGCGCGCCATCTCGCGCAGGTCCTGGCCGGCCTCGGCCATCTCCGCGGCCTCGCCGGGGTCGACCTCGGCGACGTGCGGCAGCAGGGTGCGCGTGGTCAGGTCGAAGGCCGAGCCCTCCGGCAGCACGTGCAGGACGACGCCGCTGGCCAGGATGGGCGCCGAGCGGCGGGCCTCGAAGGCGTTGGTGGTGATCCGGGAGGGGTCCATGATCGTCACGGCGCCGCGTCCGACCACCCGCATCACCTCGTGCTCGTCGCCGTGCGCGCCGACCCGCTCGACGACGGCGCAGGTGTCCTCGTCCACGCCGATCCCGAGCAGCTGCGGCGACTGGGCAACGATCATGAGAAGCCGACCGTAGCGGTTGCGCTGGTCGAAGTGCTGGTCGATCACCGACGACTCCACGAGGCCGAGACCGGCCGCGACCTGGGTCATCCGCTGCTTCGGGGTGGAGCCCGGGCCGCCGAAGGCGACCATGTGGCTGGACTGGATGCTGGCGCCGGCCGACGTGCCGGCCACGACGGCGCCCCGCTCGCGCGCCGCGACGATCGCCTCGCCGAGCGGCGTCCCGCAGATGATCGCCGACAGCTTCAGCTGGTTGCCGCCGGTCATGAAGATGCCGGTGGCGCCGGCCACCCGCGCGACGACCTCGGGGTCGTGCGCGTCGTCACGGTGCTCCGGACGGACCGCGACGACGTCGGCGGCCCCCTCGCGACGGAAGAGGGCGTCGTAGACCTCGACGACCTCCGGACCGAGCGAGGACGCCGTGGGCACCACCGCGATCCGCGCCTCGCTGCCGCCTGCCGCGGCGACGAACTCCTTGAGGATCGTGCGCTTGCGGAGCTTGTCCTCCGCCCCTCCGATGATCATGAGTGGACCGCTAGCCATGGGCGTCACCCTAGGGGGACCCGGGTCGCACTAAAGTGACCGGCATGGTCGACACCCCTCGCACCCTGGTGGTCGTGCGGCACGCCAAGGCCGAGTCGCTCGGGACGACCGACTTCGAGCGCGAGCTCAGCGAGCGCGGCCGGGCCGATGCCGCGGCCGGCGGCCGCTGGCTGGCGGCGGCAGGGGTGCTCCCGCAGCGCGCCCTCGTGTCGGCCGCCGTGCGCACGGCGCAGACGTGGCGCGAGACCGCCGCCGGCGCGGGCTGGGACCTCGAGCCCGAGCTCGACCGCGGTCTGTACGCCGCCGACGTCGACAACGCGCTCGACCTGGTGCGGGCGCTCGACGACGCCGTGACCTCGGTCGTCGTGGTGGGCCACAACCCGACCATGGCCGCCCTCGCCCAGCTCCTCGACGACGGCGAGGGCGACGTCGAGGCCGGCAACGCGATGGCCACCGGGTCGTTCCCGACCAGCGCGACCGCCGTCTTCACCTGCCGCGGCCCGTGGGCCGACGTGCACCCCGCCACGGCGACGCTCCTCGCCTACCACGTCGGACGCGGCTGACGGCTCGTCCGACCCCCCGGCCGGGTCAGGGGAGGATCGCGTCGACGTAGCCGCCGTCGACGCGCAGCGCGCCGCCCGTGGTCGCCGAGGCCGCGTCGGAGGCCAGGTAGGTGCAGAGGTTCGCGATCTCGGCCGGCTCGATGAGGCGCTGGATCAGCGACTGCGGACGGTGGCGTCGCATGAACTCGCGCTGGGCCTCCTCCCACGGCAGGTCGGCGCCGACCAGCTCGGCCACGAAGTCCTCGACGCCGGCGGTGTGCGTCGGACCCGCGATCACGGCGTTCACGGTGACCCCGGTGCCGGCGGCCGCCTTCGCGTAGCCGCGCGAGACCGCGAGCAGCGCGGTCTTCGTCATCCCGTAGTGGACCATCTCCTCGGGGATGACCACCGCCGAGTCGCTGCAGATGAACTGCACCCGTCCCCAACCCCGCTCCGTCATCCCGGGCAGGTAGGCGCGGGTGAGGCGGACCCCCGAGAGCACGTTGACCTCGAAGTAGCGCCGCCACTCGTCGTCGTCGACCTCGAGCACCGGCCGGGCCCCGAAGATGCCGAGGTTGTTGACCAGGACGTCGGCGTGCGGGACGGCGGCGACGAGGGCCGCCGCGCCGGCCGCCGTGGCGACGTCGGCCGCCACCGGGACGACGTCCGCGCCGGGGACGACCGTGCGCACCTCGTCGGCCGCCCGGGCGCACGTCTCGTCGCTGCGGCCGTTGACGACCACGCGGGCCCCGGCCCGGGCCAGCCCGGTGACGATGGCCAGCCCGATGCCCTGGGTGGAACCGGTGACCACGGCGGTCCTGCCTGCGAGTGAGATCTCCATGCCACCAGCATGCCAAGCGCGCGGCCGGACCGCGCCTCCCTAGGATCGACGGGTGACCGGCCGGGGCTCCCTCAGCAGGCGCGCCGCCCTCGCGGGCCGGGAGATCGCCCACTGGCGGCCCTCGCTGCGCTGGCTGCGCGCCGTGCTGCGCTCGTTCGTCGTCTCCTTCCTCGCCGTCGCGGTCACGCTGTGGCTGGTGCCGGGGCAGCAGGTGCCCGAGGACGGCACCCGCTCGGTCGCCACCCTCGTGCTCGTGGTGCTGCTCGTCGGTGCGCTCCTCCGGCCGATCCTGACCCGGCTGACCGTCATCACCGGCGTCCTCGGGCTGCTGCTGGTCGGGTTCCTCGCGCAGAGCGTGGTGCTCGGCGTCGCCCTGGCGCTGGTGCCCTCGATCGAGCCGATCGACTTCCCCGAGCTGGTGCTGGCCGCGTGGGGCGTCGCGGTCGTGGCGGCCGTCCTCAACTGGGTCGTGGACGCCTCCAGCGGGGAGGTCTACCTCGCCCAGGTGCTCGGTCGGGCCGTCCGGACGGCGCGCCGGACCGACGTCAGCGGCCCCGGGCTGCTCGTGGTCCAGCTCGACGGCGTCGCCGAGCCGCTGCTGCGGCAGGCGGCCGCCGCCGGCGCGATCCCGTTCGTGACCCGCACGCTGCGCTCCGGCAGCCACGTGCTCCGCGGGTGGCACACCGGCGTCCCGTCGACGACACCCGCGGGTCAGGCCGTGCTCCTGCACGGCGAGGAGCACGCGATCCCGGCGTTCCGCTGGTACGACAAGGAGCGCGGGCGGGTGCTGGAGTGCAGCAGGCCGGCCGACGCCGCGGTGGCCGAGGCCGACTTCACCACCGGTCGCGGGCTGCTCGCCGACGGGGGAGCGAGCGTGGCCAACCTCTTCTCCGGCGACGCCCCGTTCCGTGCGCTGACCATGAGCGACGCCAAGCTGACCGGCAGCGAGCCGGGGGCGGCGCAGTTCGCGGCGTCCCGCTCCGGATTCGTCCGCTCGGTCGTGCTCCTCGCGGGTCAGGTCGTCACCGAGTGGTACCAGTGTCGGCGCCAGCGCTACCGCGACGTCGTCCCGCGCGTGCCCCGGGGCGGCTCGTTCGTCTTCCTGCGCGGCCTGACGACCGTCGTCCTGAAGGACCTCAGCGTCGCGATCGTCGCCGAGCACATGGCCCGCGGCACCCCGGTGGTCTACGTCGACTTCGTCGACTACGACGAGGTGGCGCACCACGCCGGGCCGACCCGGCCCGAGTCGATGCGGACCTTCGAGAGCCTCGACCGCGCGCTCCAGTTCTTCGCCGACCTGGCCCGCGAGGTCGGTCGCGACTACGAGATCGCGGTCGTCTCCGACCACGGCCAGACCCAGGGCAGCACCTTCCTCCAGCTCGAGGGGCGCACGCTCGCCGAGGCGGTGAGCGAGATCGTCGAGGTCGAGGTCGGCGCGCAGGAGGCACCCGCCGAGGTGCTGGGCCCGGCCAACCTGCTCGCCGCGACCGGGACGCCGACCCACGGCGCGCTGCGGCCGCACCGGCTCCTGAACCGGCGGCGGGCGGCGCCCGCGCCGGTCGCGGAGTCACCGGTGCAGGTCGTCGCCTCGGGCAGCATCGCCCACCTCTACCTGACCGGGCGGCCGGGCCGCCTGCACCGCGAGGACGTCGAGGAGGCGCTGCCCGCGCTGCTGCCCGGCCTCCGCGCGCTCGAGCACGTCGGCGTCGTCCTGACCCGGTGCCGCGACGGCGCCGTGGTGGTCGAGGACGCCGGCGGCCTCCGGGTGCTCGGCGGGTCGGGCGCCGGCCCCGACGCGTGGGGCGAGGACCCGCTGGCGCCGTACGGCCCGCTCGCCGCGGCCGACCTGCTGGCGCTCGACGGACGCAGCCACGTCGGCGACGTCGTCGTCCTCGGTCGCTACGACCCCCACCTCGGGGAGGTGGCCGCCTTCGAGGAGCTCGTCGGCTCGCACGGCGGCCTCGGCGGCTGGCAGACCGAGGCGCTGCTGGTGCACCCGGCCGGCTGGGCGGTGCCCGACGGCCCGCTCCGGGGCGGTGACGTGCACCGGCTGCTGGTGCGTCGACTCGTCGACCTCGGCCTGCGCCGCGCCGAGGACGAGGTCGTCGTCCCCGACCTGGAGGCCGCGCGGTGACCCGCGTGCCGACCGGCGGGGGGACCGCCGGCGTCACGTGGTGGGGTCACTCGTCGATGACGATCGACCTGCCGACGGCGTCGGTCGCCACCGACCCGCTCATGACCCGGCGGCTCTACCACCTGCGCCGCGCCGTGCCCGAGCCGCCGGAGGCGGCCAGCCGCGCCGACGTCGTCCTCGTCTCGCACCTGCACCACGACCACCTGCACCTGCCGTCGCTGGCCCGGTTCGCGCGCGACGTGCCGGTCGTCGTGCCGCGCGGGGCGCCGGCCGCGGTCAAGGGGCTGCGCTCCCGCGAGCTCGTCGAGGTCGCGCCCGGGGACTCCGTCGTGGTGGCGGGGGTCTCGATCGACGTGCTGCCGGCGACCCACGACGGGCGCCGCGACAACCTCCCGCGGCGCGCGCACGAGGTGCCGGCCCTCGGGTTCCGCTTCACCGACCAGACGACGAGCGTCTGGTACCCCGGCGACACCGGCGTCCGCGCCGACTTCGCCGACGTCGCCCCGGTCGACCTGGCCGCCGTGCCGATCGGGGGCTGGGGGCCGACGCTGGGCGACGAGCACCTCGACCCCGAGGAGGCCGTCGCCGCGGTGGCCGCGGTCGGCGCGCGCTGGGCGCTCGCCGTCCACTACGGGACCTACTGGCCGCTGGCCCTGCGCCGGCTGCACCCGCGCAACCACGACCGGCTCTTCGTGACCCCGCCGCAGCGCTTCCACCGCGCCGCCCAGGACTCGGGGCTGACCGCCGTCCCGCTGACCCCGGGCTTCGGCGAGCGCGTGGAGCTCGGGTGAGCGGCGACCTGGGCGTCACCGGCCTGCTCGCGCTGTTCGGGGTGGTGGCGTTCGGCGCCGTGGTCCCGGTCGTGCCGACCGGCGCCGCGGTCAGCGCCGCCGCCGTCCTGGCCCGCGCCGAGCACCCGTGGGAGGTCGTGCTCGTGCTCCTCGTGGGAGGCGCGGGCGCCTACACCGGCGACGTCGTCACCTACGCCGCGCTGCGGACGGCCGGGGCGCCGCTCGCACACCGGGTCGGCTGGCTCCGCGCCGACGACCCCGACGGCACCCTGCAGCACCTGCGGGCCCGGCTCGAGGCCGACGAGGTCCGCTCGCTGCTGCTCTCGCGGCTGGTCCCGGGCGGCCGGGTCCCGGTGCTGCTGGCCGCCGCGCTCGGCGGCTACCCGCTGGTGCGGTTCGCGAGTGCCGACGTCGCCGCTGCCCTGCTCTGGTCCTGCCTGTACGGCGGCATCGGGCTCGCCGGCGACGCGCTGGTCCCCGACCCCGCGGTCGCGGTCGTGGTGGTCGTCGTCGCCGCGCTCGTGGTCGGCCTGGTGCTGCCCCGGCTGCCCCGGCTGCGCCGCTCCCGCCGCGACGACGTGCCGCACGACGGCGCGGACGTCAGACCGGCGGGGCCGGCGTGACGATGCCGGCCTCGGCGTCGGCGGCCTCGATCTCCTCGCGGGAGATGCCGAGCAGGTAGAGGATGGTGTCGAGGTAGGGCACGTTCACCGTCGTGTCGGCCGCGCGCTGCACGACCGGCCGCGCGTTGTAGGCGATCCCGAGACCGGCGGCGTTGAGCATGTCGAGGTCGTTGGCCCCGTCGCCGATCGCGATCGTCGCGGCGACCGGCACGCCGACCCGCTCGGCGAACTCGCGCAGCGCGGCCGCCTTGCCGGCCCGGTCGACGACCGGCCCGACGATGCGGCCGGTGAGCCGTCCGTCGACGATCTCGAGCTCGTTGGCGCGGGCGAAGTGGATGCCGAGGTCGGCCGCGAGCCGGTCGGTGATCTGGCTGAACCCACCGCTGACGATCGCGAAGCGGTAGCCGAGGCGACGCAGCGTGCGCACCATCGTGCGGACGCCGGGGGTCACCACGATGTCGTCGTACACGGCGTCGAGCACGGCGGCGTCCAGGCCGGCGAGCAGCGAGACCCGGGCGCGCAGCGACTCCTCGAAGTCGAGCTCGCCGCGCATCGCGGCCTCCGTGACGCCGGCGACCTCCTCCTCGTGCCCGGCGTGGGCGGCGAGCATCTCGATCACCTCGCCCTGGATGAGCGTGCTGTCGACGTCCATCACGATGAGCCGCACGCCGCGGCGCAGCAGGTTGGCCGGCTGGACGGCGACGTCGACACCCTGGTGGGCCGCCTCGGGCGCGAGCAGCGACCGGAGCGTCTCGGGGTCGGAGCCGGAGACGTCGAGGTCGATCGCGGTGACCGGGTAGCGCGCCATCCGCTCGATCCGGTCGATGTTGCCTCCGCTGTCGGCGATCCGGCCGGCGATCGCGGCCATCTGGGAGGCGCGCAGCGGGCTGCCGATCACCGTGACGTGGGAGCGCCCGGTCCCCCGGGAACGGTTGTCGCCGGAGCCGCGCTCGACCTCGACCTGCATGCCGAGCGCCGCGGCGGTGTCCTCCACGACGCGAGCGACCTTCCTCCACTCACGCGGCGCGGTCACCAGCACCCCGAGGATCAGGCGCCGCCGCAGGATGATCTGCTCGACGTCGATCACCTCGACGCCGGCGCCGGACAGGGCCGCGAAGATCGCCGAGGTGACGCCGGGGCGGTCCTTCCCGGAGAGGGTCACGAGCAGGGTGTCGGTCGGGTCCTTCTGGGCGCTCATCAGGCGCGAGGATATCGCTCGTCGGCCCCACGACGGTGGTCGGTGCCGGTGGCGGGTGTCGGTGGTCGCCTCCATGCTGTCCCCATGGACCCCGAGGCTGCCCCCACGGACCCCGAGCAGCCGCCCGTCCCACCCGGCCCGTCGTCGGGCGCGGCGCTGCGCCGCTACGTCGCAGCGCTCGACGCCCGCGACTGGCACGATCTGGCCGCGTGTCTCGCCCCGGGCTTCGAGGCCCTGCTGGTGCACACCGGCGAGCGGTTCGACGCCGACGCCCAGGTCGCCTTCAACCGCGACTACCCCGGGGCCTGGCGCGTCACGCTGCAGGACGTCGTCGCCGACGGTGACCGCGCAGCGGGCCGGGCCCGGGTGAGCGACGGCGGCTCGACCTTCCACGTGGCCCTCTTCGCGACCGTCGCGGCCGGCGCGCTCGTCGAGCTCGTGGAGGTCTGGACCGAGGCCGAACAACCCCCACCCGACAGGAGCACGTGATGACCCAGCTGCACCACTCGTTCGACTACGTCGAGCTCGACTGCCCCGACCTCGTCGCCGCCAAGGCGTTCTACGCCGCCGCCCTGGGCTGGACGTTCAACGACTACGGACCCGGCCCCGACTACGTCGGCATCCGGCGGCCCGGCGGCGAGGGCGAGATCGGCGGCCTCAACCCGGCCGAGCCGCGCGGCCGGCGGGGGGCGCTCGTGCTCCTCTGGTCCGCCGACCTCGACGCCACCGCCGCGGCGGTGCGGGCGGCCGGGGGAGAGATCGTCGAGGGCCCCTACGCCTTCCCCGGCGGCCGGCGCTTCCACCTGCTCGACCCCGCCGGCAACGAGATCGGCGTCTGGGGCGCCTGAGAGGACGTCGGCGACCGTGCCCCGCCGGCGCGGCTCAGTCCGGCGGCCACACCTCGGGCGAGCAGGCGGCGACGAGCGCGCGTCGACCGGCTCGCGCGAGCGGGGCGAGCGCGTCGCGACGCTGGTCCATCTCCCACACCGACAGGGCGCCGCCGTCGTCCTCCAGCGCCAGCTCGGCGATGCCGAGGGCCTGGAGCCCGCGCGCGGCCAGGTCCACGCACCGGGCGGGGACGCCGGGGGGAGCATCGATCGCGGGGCGGTGGCGCAGGTTCATCAACCGGTCGGCCACCTCGGGTCGCCACCGGGCGACGTCCAGGACGGCCAGCCGCTCGGCCGTCTCGGGGAGCACCGCGCGCATCTCGCGGTCGGACTCGCCGACGTCCGGCAGCTGGCGCCGCCGGGCCGGCAGCACCTGCCACTCGACGGTCGGCCCCACGCGGGTGGGCACGAGCCCCGACTCGGTGCCGACGGCGACGACGCCCTCGCCGACCTCCAGCACCGCGTCGTTGAACACGACGGGCCCGCCGAGCCCGACCAGGTCGCCCTCGGCCGGGAACGTCGCGCCGAAGCCGCTCGCGCCCGCCGTCCGCAGCGCCGCCAGCGCGCCGAGCAGACCGGGGCCGGCGTCCGAGCCGAGCACGACGTGGGTCACGTCGTCGGCGATCACGCCGTCGAGGAGGTCGTCGGGCCCGACGTGCCCGCGCAGCCACGCGGTGCCCCACCAGGCGAGGCGTCCCGCCACCGGGAACTGCTCGGTCGTCGTGCTGCTCACGGAGGCCGAGCGTAGCCACCGATCCCGACCGCCTAGGGTGGCGGCATGGCTGCGGTCCTCGAGTTCGCCGACGTGACGGTGCGCCGGGGCACCACGACCCTCCTCGACGCCGTGACCTGGGTCGTGCGGGAGGGGGAACGCTGGGTCGTCCTCGGCCCCAACGGCGCGGGCAAGACCACCCTGCTCCAGGTCGCCTCGGCCCAGGTCCACCCGACCGACGGCGCCGTGGGCGTGCTGGGCGAGCTGATCGGCACCGTCGACGTGTTCGAGCTGCGGCCCCGGATCGGCCTCACCAGCGCGGCGCTGTCCGAGCGGGTCCCGCGGCACGAGGTCGTGCGCGACGTCGTCGTGTCGGCGGCGTACGGCGTCGTCGGCCGGTGGCGCGAGGAGTACGACGACCTCGACCACGGGCGTGCCCTCCAGCTGCTGCGCGAGGTCGGCGTCGACCACCTGGTCGACCGGACGTTCGGCACCCTCAGCGAGGGTGAGCGCAAGCGGGTCCTGGTCGCCCGCGCCCTGATGACCGACCCGGAGCTGCTGCTGCTCGACGAGCCCGCCGCCGGTCTCGACCTCGGCGGGCGCGAGGACCTGGTGGCCACCCTCTCCAACCTCGCCTACGACCCCGACGCCCCGGCGACCGTGCTCGTCTCCCACCACGTGGAGGAGATCCCGCCCGGGTTCACCCACGCACTGCTGCTGCGTGCCGGCGCGGTGGTGGCCGAGGGCCCGGTCGACGACGTCCTCACCGAGTCGCACCTGTCGGCGACGTTCGGCATGCCGCTGCAGCTCCAGCACGAGGACGAGCGCTGGGCGGCGCGACGCCGTCCTCGCCACCGCTGATCGTCGCGACCTCCCCACTAGGCTCGGGTCATGGAGTGGCTCGGAGACAACCTGTGGAGCGCGTGGCTCGCGCTCGCGGTCTTCCTGGGCGTGGCCGAGCTGATGAGCCTCGACCTGGTGCTGGTCATGCTGGCCGTCGGGGCGGTCGCCGCGATGGTGACCGCGCTGCTCGGTGCCCCGGTGCTCGCCCAGGTGCTGGTCGCGGGCGGTGCGTCCGTCGCGATGCTGGCCCTGGTGCGCCCCTCGGTCGTCAAGCGCCTGCACACCGGACCCGAGCTCAGCCTCGGCCACGGCAAGCTGGTCGGCCGGCAGGGTCTGGTCACCGCCGCGATCACGGCCAACGAGCCGGGACGCGTGCGCATCGACGGCGAGATCTGGTCGGCCACCCCGTACGACGAGACCCTCACCATCGCTCCCGGCCAGAGGGTCGAGGTCTTCGCGATCCAGGGTGCGACAGCCCTGGTCCACCCGGTATCCACGCTCGAGGAGAGTGACTGACATGGGTTTCCTGATCGCCCTCGGACTGCTGCTGGTGTTCGTGGTCGTCCTGCTCGCCAAGACGATCCAGATCATCCCGCAGGCCCGCGCCGGCATCGTCGAGCGGTTCGGCAAGTACAAGGAGACCCTGCCCGCCGGCCTCAACACGGTGCTCCCGTTCATCGACAAGGTGCGCTACCAGATCGACCTGCGCGAGCAGGTCGTCAGCTTCCCGCCCCAGCCGGTGATCACCGAGGACAACCTCGTGGTCTCGATCGACACCGTCATCTACTTCCAGGTCACCGACCCCATCGCTGCGACGTACGAGATCGCCGACTACATCCAGGCCGTCGAGCAGCTCACCACGACGACGCTGCGCAACATCGTCGGTGGCATGGACCTCGAGGAGACGCTCACCAGCCGCGACTCCATCAACTCCGGCCTGCGCGGCGTCCTCGACGAGGCGACCGGCAAGTGGGGCATCCGGGTCAACCGGGTCGAGCTCAAGGGCATCGACCCGCCCCCGTCGATCAAGGACTCGATGGAGAAGCAGATGCGCGCCGACCGCGAGAAGCGCGCGGTCATCCTCAGCGCCGAGGGGCAGCGCCAGGCCGCCATCCTCACCGCCGAGGGCGCGAAGCAGTCCTCGATCCTCAACGCCGAGGGCGACCGCGAGTCGCAGATCCTGCGGGCCCAGGCCGACCGCGAGTCGCAGATCCTGCGCGCCCAGGGTGAGGGCCAGGCGATCCAGACGGTCTTCCAGGCCATCCACGACGGTCGTCCCGACCAGTCGCTGCTGGCCTACCAGTACCTGCAGATGATGCCGAAGATCGCCGAGGGCGACGCCAACAAGGTGTGGGTCATCCCCTCCGAGATCACCAAGGCCCTCGAGGGGCTCGGCTCCGCCGTCCACGAGGTCGCCGGCATCCCGAAGAAGGTCGACGGACCCGCCAAGCGCGTCGACATGGGCCCGACCGAGCCGCAGGTGCCCGAGGACGGCGGTCAGATCAGCTCGAACGCCGCCGTCGCCGCCGCGATCGCCGAGGCCGAGGTGGCCGCCCACCCGGGCAGGTCCCTCGAGGCCGAGCCGCCGGTCGTCGTGGAGACGACCGACCCGGCGATCGACCCGACCAACGTCCCGGCCGACGAGCCCCAGGATCCGCCCGCCCCGCTCGGGTGAGCCTGCTCGAGTGCGTCGCGGTCGTCCTCGCCGGACTGGCCGCCGGGACGATCAACTCCGTCGTCGGCAGCGGCACCCTGATCACCTTCCCGACGCTGCTGGCGTTCGGCGTCCCGCCGGTCGTCGCGAACGTGTCCAACAACATCGGCCTCGTGCCGGGGTCCGTCGCCGGCGCGATCGGCTACCGCGACGAGCTCGGCGGCCAGCGCGGGCGCGTCCTCCGGCTGCTCAGCGCCTCGGTGCTCGGCGGTGCGACCGGTGCGGTGCTGCTGCTCTGGCTGCCGGAGGGCGCCTTCGAGACGATCGTGCCGGTCCTCATCATGCTCGGCGTCGTGCTGGTCGTCCTCCAACCCAGGCTGTCGGCGTGGGTCAGGGCGCGCGCGGAGGCGAGCGGGGTCGAGACCGAGGGGGACCACTGGTGGGTCTGGCCCGCCGTGCTGCTCACCGGCGTGTACGGCGGCTACTTCGGCGCCGCCCAGGGCGTGCTCCTGATGGGTGTGCTCGGCATCGGCATCGCCCAGTCGCTGCAGCGCAGCAACGCCGTCAAGAACGTGCTCGCCGCCGCCGTGAACGGGGTGGCCGGTGCGATCTTCGCGGTGGTCGCCGACGTCGACTGGCTGGTCGTCGTGCTGATCGGCAGCGGCGCGGTCGTCGGCGGGCTGCTCGGCGCTCGGGTCGGCAAGCGGCTGCCGCCGGTCGCGCTGCGCGCGGTCATCGTCGTCGTCGGCCTGGTCGCCTTCGTCGCGATCCTCGCCGGCTGACAGCGCCGACCCGGGAGAGGTCCCGGGTGAGTCGGGGTGTCGAGACTCCGACCCGGCAACGAAGTCCGGGGTGAGTCGGCGTGTCGAGAAGGCGACCCGGCCGGGGAGCCGGGCGCTCGCGGCCCGATCGCAGACCCGGCGGCGGGAGGTCCAGGTCAGACGGCCTCGAGGGAGGTGCGGGTCTGCTTGCGGACCCGCAGACCGAGGAGACCCGAGACGACGGCGATGCCGGCGACCCCGACGAGACCCAGCCCGACGTTGCGGGGGACCTCCTCCTCGCCGACGGCGGCGTAGGCCGTGGCGGCGTCCGAGGCGTCGACGGCCATCCCGACCAGCACCAGCGTGCGGCGGGCCGATCCGGAGGCGAGCAGGGTGGCGGTGCCGAGGGCGATCTCGCGCGTCCCGAACCACTGCGCCAGCAGGGGGCGGGACGTCGGCGCGGCCGGCGAGCCCATCGTCGAGGACACGACGTCCGGCCTCACGAGAGCGGCGATGCCGACGCCGATGCGGCCGAGGGACAAGGTGGTGACCGGGTTCATGTCGGCGAGACTAGCGCCGGTCGGCACGCACCCGGGGACCGAGGACCGGCGTGCGCCAGTCGCCGTTGTCGGCGCCGCGCGGTGACCACCTGTCGAAGCTGCCGTCCGCTGCGACGTTCTGGACCTCGGCACCGACGCGGACCCACTCGGGTGCGCGGAAGCAGCGGCGGGGCACCGTGGCGACCACCGTGCCGGCTGAGCGGCTGATCCGCGCCTGCGCTCCTGCGCACCCGGACGACACGGTGGCGTAGGTGATGAACCCGCACTCGTCGGGCTCGACGGCGGTGAGGTCGGGCGCCCGGCCGATGAAGACGCCACCGCCGGGCCCCCTGGCGTCGACGCTGACCAACCAGTCGTGCCGCGGGGTGCGCACGGTGAACTCGGCCCAGAGGTCGCGAGGGCGCGGGAGCCCGATGACGTCGAGCCGGAGCACGACGTCGGTGCTGGTGTGGCGCACCGCGAGGCGTCGGATGTCGCCGTCGGGCGTGGAGCGCCGGGTCACGGTGCCGCAGGGCTCGGGCTCCGGGTCGAAGGTGACGACGATGGCGTCGCCGACCGGCTCGTTGTCCGACCACCGGTCGGCGTGCGCGGGGACGGCGGACAGCGGGGCCAGCGCCACGAGGGCGGCGGCCAGGAGTGCGAGACGTCGGATCACCGGCACAGTGTGCCGGGCCGGCGCCGGGTTCGCTGCCGAACCGCGCCGGTAGCGTTCCGGACGTGGACCTCTACGACGTGATGCGGACGACCCCGGCGGTGCGCGAGTTCACCGACGACCCGTTGCCCGACGACGTGCTCCTGCGCATCCTCGACCACGCGCGGTTCGCGCCGTCCGGCGGCAACCGGCAGGGTGCGCACGTCGTCGTCGTCCGCGACCACGAGACACGACGCCGGCTCGCCGCGCTCTACCAGCCCGCGGCCCAGCGCTACGTCGCGCAGGTCGCCGCAGGGGAGAGCCCGTGGAACAGCGTGCACCCGCCCGGCCCGTCGCCCGAGGAGATCGCCGCGACCGAGGTGCCGGAGCGCTTCACGAGGCCCGTGCTGACCGCGGGAGCCGTGCTGGTGGTGCTCGTCGACCTCAGCGTCGTCGCCTCCATGGACCAGGACCTCGACCGCGTCGGCGTCATCAGCGGCGCCTCGGTCTACCCGCTGGTCTGGAACATCCTGCTCGCGGCCCGCAACGAGGGCTTCGGCGGCACCATCACCACGATGGCCGTCGTCGAGGAGGACGCCGTCCGCGAGCTCCTCGGGGTCCCGGACACCTACGCGCTGGCCGCCGTCGTCCCGCTCGGGAAGCCGGTCAGGCAGCTCACCCGCCTCCGGCGGCAGCCGGTGGAGGAGTTCGTCACCCTCGAGCGCTACGACGGTCCGCCGCTCGCCTGAGCCACGGCGCGCCGCCGGCGCGGTCCAGCCGCACCTCCTCGCCCGCCGGGCTCAGGTCAGGTAGGCGCCCACCCAGCGCTCGAGCTGGTCGTAGACCACCGCGCGCACCGCCGGCCGGGACAGGACGACGTCGTGCACGGCGCCGTCGATCGCGGCGTACGTCACGTGCGGGCCGACCGAGGTCGCCCAGCGCCGGATCTGCGGCACGTCGAGCACGATGTCGTGGGTGTAGACGTCGTCGTCGAGATCGGGCGGGCGCACGGTGGCGGCCGAGGAGAGCACCAGCACGGGCGCGAGGACCGAGAGGCCGGCGTGCAGCTCGGCGTGGGCGCGGCGGATCGCGCGCAGCCACCCGAAGCGCACCGGGTAGGAGAGGACCGGCTTCCACTCGAGGTCGTAGTCCCACTCCCCGCCGTGCTCGCGGTGCAGGCTCCTGCCGTAGATCCCGTTGGCGTCCTTGCCGAGCACGCGCATCGGCTGCCGCTGCCCGACCCGGTCCAGGACGGCGCTGGTGACCGGCGAGCGCATCCAGGGCGCGCCCTGCAGGTCGAACCACGGGGAGTTGAGCACCATCCCGGTCAGCTCGGGCGCCTGGCGCGAGTCGGCCCACAGCGGGACGATGAGCCCGCCCGTGGAGTGCGCCGACACGACGACCGCGTCGTGGCCGTCACGCTCGGTGATCCGCCACCAGGCGAGGTCGAGCTCGGCGTAGTAGGTGTGGACGTCGTCGACGTACGTCGGCGTCTGGTGCGGACGGATCGAGCGGCCGTACTTGCGCAGGTCGAGGGCGTAGAAGTCGTAGCCGCGATCGAGCCACCACGCGGCGTACTCGGTCTGGAAGAAGTAGTCGGCGAACCCGTGGACGTAGAGGACCGCGCGGCCGTTGGGGTTCTCGGCCCTCCGGCTGACCAGGGTCGCGACGACCGGCCCCTCGGCGTCGGGGGCGAGGCCGATGGTCTCGGCCGTCCAGGGCTCGCCGAGGACGTCGACGCTCTGATCGGGGTGCACGCCCCCTAGTAAAGCGACCGATGACGTAGCGTCGCGACGTGCCCGTCCCCGAGTTCGTCGTCGAGCTGCGCCGTCACGTCGGGCACGCCCCGTTGTGGCTCTCCGCCGTCACCGCCGTCGTGCTCCGCGACGACGAGGTCCTGCTGGTGCGGCGCTCGGACGACGGCACCTGGTCGCCGATCACCGGCATCCTCGACCCCGGCGAGGAGCCGGCCGTCGGCGCCGCCCGCGAGGCGCTCGAGGAGACCGGCGTCGAGATCCAGGTCGACCGGCTCGTCTCGGTGGGGGCCACGGGCGGCGTCGTCCACGTGAACGGCGACCGCGCCTCCTACCTCGACCTCACCTTCGCGTGCACCTGGCTCTCGGGCGAGGCCCACGTCGCCGACGACGAGTCGGTGGACGTGCGCTGGTGGCCGGTCGACGCGCTGCCGCCGATGCGGCCGACCCTCCTGGAGCGGATCGCCGCGGCCCTCGCGGGGGAGCCGGCGGCCCGGTTCCGCCGGGCACCGCGCGCGTAGCCGCCGCGGCGCCCGACCGTGGCATCGACCCTGCTCACGACCGGGCTCACGACCCGGCGGACGCCCGGGTCGCGGCGGCGGTCAGGAGGCCCGCGAGCAGCCCGACGTCGGCGGCGGTCTCCGGGTGCCACTGGACGGCGACGCAGAACCGTTCGCCGGGCGCCTCCATCGCCTCGAGGACGCCGTCGGCGGCGTGCGCGGCGGGCCGGTAGCCCGGATGGGTGCGCACCGACTGGTGGTGGTGGCAGTTGACCTCGACCCGGTCGCCGACGAGGGCGGCGACCCGTGAGCCGGGCACGGTCGCGACCGGCACCGAGCCGTACTCGGGCCCGCCGGGCGAGTGGGTCTCGTGGTCGACGAGGTCGGGGACGTGCTGGTCGAGCTCCCCGCCCGCGTGCACGGCCATCACCTGCATCCCGCGGCAGACCCCGAGCACCGGCAGCCCGACGGCCGCCGCGGCGTCGAGGAGCGCCAGCTCCCAGGCGTCGCGGTCGGGCCGCCACCCGGCGGTGCGCGGGTGGGCGTCCGCGCCGTAGCGGGCCGGGTCGACGTCGGCGCCGCCGCTGATCACCAGGCCGTCGAGCCGGTCCACCACGGCGGCGGCGGCCCCGTCGGCGTCGGTCGGCGGGAGCAGGACGGGGACGCCGCCGACCGCGGTCACGGCGCCGGCGTACTCGCTGGGCAGCAGGTCGGCCCGCTGCTGCCAGACGCCGTACGCGGCGACCTCGCGGTAGGTGGTCAGGCCGATCACCGGGAGCACCACGTCAACCGCCCGGGTCAGAGCGGCGTGACGTAGGCACCGGAGATGCCGCCGTCGACGAGGAACGTGTTCGCCGTCATGAACGACGAGTCGTCCGAGGCCAGGAACAGCACGGCGGCCGCCATCTCCGAGGGCTCGCCGAAGCGCCCCATCGGCACGTGCACGAGACGACGGGCGGCGCGCTCGGCGTCCGCGGCGAAGAGCTCCTGCAGCAGCGGCGTGTTGACCGGCCCCGGGCACAGCGCGTTGACGCGGACCCCCCGGCGCGCGAACTGGACGCCGAGCTCGCGCGTCATCGACAGCACCCCGCCCTTGGACGCCGAGTAGGAGATCTGCGACGTCGCCGCCCCCATCACGGCCACGAAGGAGGCGGTGTTGATGATCGAGCCCCTGCCCTGCTCGAGCATGTAGGGGAGGGCGGCCTTGCAGCACAGGTAGACGCTGGTCAGGTTGACCTCCTGCACCTTGCGCCAGGCGTCGAGGTCGGTGTCGAGGATCGAGTCGTCCTCCGGCGGGCTGATCCCCGCGTTGTTGAACGCGATGTCGACGGAGCCGTAGGTGTCCTTCGCGGTGCGGAACAGCGCGTCGACCTGCTCCTTGTCGGTGACGTCGACGTGCACGTACGTCACGAGGTCGGTGCCGCCGAGCTGGCCGACGAGCTCGTTGCCGCGCTGGTCGTCGATGTCGCCGACGACGACCTTCGCCCCCTCCTCGACGAAGCGCTGCACCGTCGCCAGGCCGATGCCCGAGCAGCCGCCGGTGACGACCGCGACCCGGTCCTGGATGCGTCCTGCCATGGGTGGTTCCTCTCTGGTTCCGGGATCTCCTCGACGCCCGCTGGCGCTCGCTGCTCGATCTCCGGGTGTGGTGGGTCCGAGCTCGGTCAGTGGGCGATGAAGACGTTCTTCTCCTCGGTGAACGCATGCGCGGCGTCGGGGCCGAGCTCGCGGCCGATGCCGGACTGCTTGTAGCCGCCGAACGGCGTCCAGTAGCGCACCGAGGAGTGGGAGTTGACGCTGAGGTTGCCCGCCTCGACCGCGCGCGCGACGCGCAGGCCGCGGCCGAGGTCGCGGGTGTAGATGGACCCGGACAGGCCGTACTCGGTGTCGTTGGCGAGCGCGACGGCGTGCTCCTCGTCGTCGAAGGGCATCACCGCGACGACCGGCCCGAAGACCTCCTCGCGCCAGATCCGCGCCGCCGGGTCCTCGACCGCGACCACGGTGGGCGGGACCCAGAACCCGTCCCCGCCCGGCGTGGTGCCGGCGAAGGCGACCTCGACCTCGTCGAGGAAGCCGGTGACGCGGTCGCGCTGGCGTCCGGTGATGAGCGGGCCCATCTCGGAGGCCTCGTCGGACGGGTCGAGCACCCTGACCGAGCGGACGGCGGGCTCCAGCAGGGCGACGAACTCGTCGTACGCCGAGCGCTCGACCAGCAGGCGCGAGCGGGCGCAGCAGTCCTGGCCGGCGTTGTCGAAGACCGCGCCGGGCGCCGCGGCGGCCGCGGCGGCGATGTCGGCGTCGGCGAAGATGATGTTGCTGCTCTTGCCACCGAGCTCGAGCGTGACGTTCTTGACCTGCTCGGCGCAGCCGGCCATCACCTGCTTGCCGACCGCGGTGGAGCCGGTGAAGCAGACCTTGCGCACCAGCGGGTGGGTCACGAAGCGCTGGCCCACGACGGTGCCGGCGCCCGGGACCACGGTCAGGACGCCCTCCGGGAGCCCGGCCTCGAGGGCGAGCTCGGCGAGCCGCAGCGCGGTCAGCGGGGTCACCTCGGCCGGCTTGAGGACGACGGTGTTGCCGGCGGCCAGGGCCGGCGCGAAGCCCCACGCGGCGATCGGCATCGGGAAGTTCCAGGGCACGATGATGCCGACCACGCCGTAGGGCTCGCGGAAGGTGAGGTCGGTGCCGCCGGCCACCGGGATCTGCCGGCCGTGCAGCCGCTCCGGCGCGCCTGCGTAGTAGTTCAGGCAGTCACGGACGTTGCCGGCCTCCCACCGTGCGTTGCCCCAGGTGTGCCCGGCGTTGCGGACCTCGATCGCGGCGAGCTCCTCGACGTGCTCGTCGACCACGGCGGCGAAGCGTCGCAGCAGGCTCGCCCGCTCGCCCGGAGCCAGGTCGCGCCACGGCGCGAAGGCCTCGTGCGCCCGCTCGACGGCGGCATCGGTGCGGGCCTCGTCGGCCAGCTCGACCTCGTCGAACGGCGCGCCGGTCGACGGGTCGACCAGGGTGAAGGTGGACGGCATCAGAGCCTCTCGAATCCGCGGCGCCGCTCCCAGTCGGTCACCGTCGACTGGTACGCCGCCAGCTCGACGTCGGCCATGTTCACGTAGTGGTCGACGACGGCGTCGCCGAACGCCGCCCGGGCGACGTCCGACGTCGCGAACGCCTCGCGGGCCTCGGTCATCGTGCCCGGCACCCGCGGCGCGTCGGAGGTGTAGGCGTTGCCGACGAGCTCGTCGCCGAGGGCCAGCTCGTGCTCGATGCCGTGCAGGCCGCCGGCCAGCATCGCCGCGGTCGCGAGGTAGGGGTTGACGTCGGCGCCGGGCACCCGGTTCTCCATCCGTGCGCCCGCCCCGCGCCCGACCAGCCGGACGGCGCAGGTGCGGTTGTCGAGGCCCCAGGCGATCGCCGTCGGCGCGAACGAGCCGTCGGCGAACCGCTTGTAGGAGTTGATGTTGGGTGCGTAGAGCAGCGTGAAGTCCCGCACGGTGGCCAGGACGCCGGCGACGAAGTGGTCGTACAGCGGCGTGCGGGCGCCGCTCTCGTCGTCCCAGAACACCAGCGAGCCGTCGGTGCCCCGCAGCGACAGGTGGATGTGGCACGAGCTGCCCTCGCGCTGGTCGTACTTGGCCATGAAGGTCAGCGACCGGCCCTGCTGGGCGGCGATCTCCTTGGCGGCGTTCTTGTAGACGACGTGGTTGTCGGCGGTCGTGAGGGCGTCGGCGTACAGGAAGCCGATCTCGTGCTGGCCGAAGTTGCACTCGCCCTTGGCGCCCTCGACGTCGAGGCCGGCGTCGTACATGTGGTTGCGGATCGCGCGGAGCAGCGGCTCGACGCGGCTGGTGCCGAGGATCGAGTAGTCGACGTTGTACTGGTTGACCGGCGTCAGGTCGTGCCAGCTCGCCCGGGCCGCTGCCTCGTAGGTGTCGTCGAAGGCGATGAACTCGAGCTCGGTGCCGGCCAGCGCGGTCCAGTCGCGCTCGGCGCAGCGGTCGAGCTGGGCGGCGAGGATCGAGCGCGGCGACTGCACGACGGGGGAGTGGTCGGGCCAGACCAGGTCGCACTGCACCATCGCCGTCGCGGGCAGGTGGGTGAGCACCCGGATGGTGCGCTCGTCGAGCACGAACTCCATGTCGCCGTACCCGCGCTCCCACGAGGAGATCGCGTAGCCGTCGACGGTGTTCATGTCGACGTCGACGGCGAGCAGGTAGTTGCAGCCCTCGGTGCCGTGCCCGACGACGTGCTCGACGAAGTAGCGCCCGTGCAGGCGCTTGCCCTGCAGCCGGCCCTGCATGTCGGTGAAGGCGACGACCACGGTGTCGATCTCGCCGGCCTCGATGCGGCCGACGAGGTCGCCCATCGAGAGGTGCCGTTCGTTGCGCAGGCTCATCCGTGCTCCTATCCGACCAGGCCGCGCAGCAGCGCGGCCGTGTCGTCGCAGTGGTGCTCCATGGCCCGGCGGGCCTGGTCGGGTCGGCCGGCGAGGATCGCGCGGACGACGGTGGCGTGCTGTCGGTCCGAGTGGGCGATGTTGGCGTCGAGGACCGGGATCGCCAGCAGCATCTCGTGCAGGGTCGACTGGACCGAGGTGACGGCCTCGATCAGCCGCGGCGAGCCGGACAGCGCCGCCACGGTCAGGTGGAAGCGCGAGTCGGCCTGCCGGTGCGGCGCCGGCCGCCCGGACGACGCCACCGCGTCGTGCGCCGCCTCGAGCTGCGCGACCTGCGCCGTCGTCAGGTCCTGCTCGGCGGCCAGCGCGGCCGCCCCGGGCTCGACGACGCGGCGGTAGGCGAGCGAGTCGAGCCAGTCGGCGCGGGTCGCGGGACTGGTGCGCAGCGCCTTGCGCGCGGACGGCGTCCGCGGCCGGAGGGTGACGACGGTGCCGCCGCCGCGGCCACGGGTGGTCTCGACCAGGCCCGCCTGGCGCAGCGCGGCCATCGCCTCGCGGAGCGTCGCCCGCGAGACCCCGAGCCGCTCGGCGAGCTCGCGCTCCGGCGGCAGCGTCGAGCCGAGGGGGTAGACCCCGAGCCGGATCGCGGTGGCGAGCTGCTCGACGCACGCCTCGAAGGCGTGGTGGCCCCGCACCGGCCGCAGGACCGCGTCGGGCAGTCCTCGCCCGAGGGGTCCGATTCCTGCGGCGGCGTCCATGAGCGGTATTCAAGCACCTGGGTACCAGAGCGCAATGGTCTGAGTTCATACCAATTTTACGCCGGAGTGTTTACAGCCTCCGAGACCCGGGTCTAGGTTCCGGTTCACGAACGCACGATCGTCCCTGGAAGGTTCTCCATGACCGACACGATTCACAACGACGACGAAGCGCACCTCGCGAGACTCGGGTACAAGCAGGAGCTGAGCCGGACCTGGTCCGGGTTCTCCAACTTCGCCATCTCCTTCTCGATCATCTCGATCCTGGCCGGCTGCCTGACGACGTACGGCGCCGGCATCGCGAACGGTGGACCGGTCTCGATCTCGTGGTCCTGGCCGATCATCTCGGTCATGATCCTGATCATCGGGTTCACGATGTCGGAACTCGTCTCGGCCATGCCCACCTCGGGCGGGATCTACTACTGGGCCTCCAAGATGGGCGGCCCAGGAGCCGGCTTCTTCACCGGCTGGCTGAACCTGATCGGCCTGATCGCGGTGACCGCGTCGGTCGCCTACGGTTGCGCCACGTTCTTCGAGCTGACGTTCCTCGAGTGGGGTCTCTTCGACGCATTCTCGCTCAACCGGGTGTTCCTGTTCTTCGTGGTGATCCTGGCCCTGATCACGGTGATCAACATCTTCTCCAGCCACCTGCTGGCGCTGATCAACAACGTCTCGGTGTGGTGGCACGTCGCCGGCGCGGCGTTCCTCATCGGTGTCCTGCTCATCGTCCCGGAGCAGCACCTCAGCGTCTCCCAGGTCTTCACCGACAAGTTCAACGGCTCGGGCTGGTCCGACGGGTCGACCAGCACCTCGGTCTTCTGGTTCGTGATCATCCCGTTCGGCTTCATCCTGACCCAGTACACGATCACCGGGTTCGACGCCTCGGTCCACCTCTCGGAGGAGACCCAGGGCGCGGCGAAGACCGCGGCGAAGGCCATCTGGCGCTCGATCTTCTACTCCGCGATCGGCGGCTACGTCCTGCTCCTCGCGGTCACCTTCGCGATCCCGCAGGTCGACGGCCAGCCCGACTACGCGGGCATCCCGGCCGGCGGCGTGGCCTACATCTTCGACGCCTCCCTCGGGGCCAACTGGGCCGGCACCCTCCTCTTCGTCTCCGCCTGCGCCCAGCTGTTCTGCGCGACGGCCTGCCTGACGTCCACCTCGCGGATGATGTTCGCGTTCAGCCGCGACCGCGCCGTCCCGGGCTCGCGACTGTGGTCGAAGGTCAACGCGAGCCGGACCCCGGCCAACGCCGTCATCTGCGCCGCCGTGGTCGGCGGCCTGATCACCCTGCCGGCGCTGAAGTCGGTCAACGGCATCCCGACCGCCTTCTACGCCGTCACCTCGGTGTCGGTGATCGGCCTCTACTTCTCCTTCGCGATCCCGATCTTCCTGCGCTGGCGCGCCGGCGACAGCTTCGAGGTCGGCAGCTGGAACAACGGCAAGAAGTACAAGTGGATGAACCTGGTCGCTGTGATCGAGATCGTCGTGGTCGGCATCATGCTCATGCTCCCGACGTCGCCGTTCGGCGCGCCGTGGCGTGACGAGTTCACCTGGGCGAGCGTCAACTACGCCCCGTTGATGCTGATCGGGGTGCTTCTCCTGCTGACGGTCTGGTGGCTGGTGTCGGCACGCCGCTGGTTCACCGGCCCGGTCAAGACGATCGACCAGGCCGTCGTGGACGCCTTCGACAACTGAGTGAACACGGACGCCTCGCACCTGGGCCGCCTCGCCTGCCTGGCGGGGCGGTCCTGGCGCGTCGCCGACCTGCCCGGCGGCCTGACCAACCACAACGTGCGGGTCACCACGACCGACGGACCCGACGCCGGCGAGCCGCTCGACCTCGTCGTCCGCTGCACCCAGAGCGACGCCGGGCTGCTGGGCATCGACCGCGACGCCGAGCACGCCAACACCACCGCGGCGGGTGCGGCCGGCGTCGGTGCCGAGGTGGTCGAGTACCGACCCGACCTCGGCATGCTGGTGATCGGCTACCTCGGCGGTCGCACCCTCGCGGACCCCGACCTCGGCGACCCGGCGGTGCTGGCCCGCGCCGCGGACGCCGTCCGGCGGCTGCACGCGGGGGCGCCGTTCGTCGGCCGGTTCGACATGTTCGCGCGCCAGGCGACCTACCGGGCGACCGTGCGCGAGCGCGGCTTCGCCCTCCCGCCGACGTACGACGACCACGCCGCCGCCTGGGACGACGTCCGCCGTGCCCTCGCCGTCGGCGCCGGCCCGCTCGTGCCCTGCAACAACGACCTGCTCGCCGCCAACTTCATCGACGACGGCGACCGGGTCTGGCTGATCGACTACGAGTACTCCGGCGACAACGACGCGTCCTTCGAGCTGGGCAACACCGCGACCGAGTGCGGCTTCACCGACGACCAGACCGACGCGTGGGTCGAGGCCTACCTGCGGCCGGTGGGTGGGCCGACCCGCGCGGACCTGGCACGGGTCCGGCTCCAGATGCTCTGCAGCGAGTACGGCTGGTCGCTGTGGGGCTTCATCCAGGCCGCGACCAGCCCGCTCGACCACGACTTCGACGCCTGGGGCCGCGAACGCCTCGACAAGGCCGAGGCGACGTTCCGCAGCCCCGCCCTCGCCCGACTCCTCCAGGAGGCCACCGGTGCCTGACCTCGCCGACCCGCTGCCGACCCGCGCCCGGGTGGTGATCGTCGGCGGCGGCGTCATCGGCTGCTCGGTCGCCTACCACCTGACCCGCCTGGGCTGGACCGACGTGCTGCTCCTCGAGCAGGGACACCTCTCCGGCGGCACGACCTGGCACGCGGCCGGGCTGGTCGGGCCGTTGCGCGCCTCGGAGTCCGGCACCCGGCTGGTGCAGTACTCGGCCGAGCTCTACGACGCCCTCGAGGCCGAGACCGGCCTCGCCACCGGCTACCGCAACGTCGGCGGCGTCATCGTCGCGCGCACCGAGGAGCGGATGGTCCAGCTGCGCCGGACCGCCGCCAACGCGACGGCGTACGACATGCCGTGCGAGCTGGTGAGTCCCGCGCGGGCCCAGGAGCTGTGGCCGGCGATGCAGGTCGACGACGTCCTCGGCGCGATCTGGCTGCCCGGCGACGGCAAGGTCAACCCCACCGACCTCACCCAGTCGCTCGCCAGGGGCGCGCGCCGGCGCGGTGCCCGGGTGGTCGAGGGCGTGCGGGTCACGGGCTTCACCGTCGCCGGCGAGGGCGGCGAGGGCCGCGGCGGTGGCGTCGGGCGGCGGGTGACCGGCGTCGAGACCGAGCACGGCGTCGTCGAGGCCGAGGTCGTCGTCAACTGCGGCGGTCAGTGGGCCAAGGCGCTGGCCGACCCGCTCGGCGTCACGGTGCCGCTGCACTCCGCCGAGCACTTCTACGTCGTCACCGAGCCGGTCGCGGGCTGCCACCCCGACCTGCCGATCATGCGCGACCCCGACGGGTGGACCTACTTCAAGGAGGAGACCGGCGGCCTCGTCGTCGGCGGGTTCGAGCCCGACGCCAAGCCGTGGCGCTCGCCGTCGGACCTGCCGCACCCGTTCGAGTTCCAGCTCCTCGAGGAGGACTGGGAGCACTTCTCGGTGCTGATGGACCAGGCCGTGCACCGGATCCCCGCGCTGGCCGAGACCGGGATCCGCAAGTTCTACAACGGGCCGGAGTCGTTCACGCCCGACAACCAGTTCGTCATGGGGGAGGCACCCGGGCTCGCCGGCTACTTCGTGGGCGCCGGCTTCAACTCCGTCGGCATCGCCTCGGCCGGCGGGGCCGGGCGCGCGCTCGCCGAGTGGATCGTGGCGGGGGAGCCGCAGGACGACCTGGTCGCCGTCGACATCCGCCGCTTCGCGCCGTTCCACGGCGACGAGGACTGGCTGCGCTCCCGCGTCGCGGAGGTGCTCGGCCTGCACTACGCCGTCCCGTGGCCGCTGCGGGAGATGACGTCGGGCCGGCCGCAGCGCACGTCGTCCCTGCACGAGCAGAACGTCGCCGCCGGCGCGGTCTTCGGCACCCGGATGGGCTGGGAGCGACCCCTCGTGTTCGGGCCGGCCGACCTCGACCACACGTGGGGCCGGCCGGCCTGGCTCGAGGCCTGCGTCGCCGAGCAGCTGGCCTGCCGCACCGACGTCGCGGTCTTCGACCAGACGTCGTTCTCGAAGTACGTCGTGGCGGGGCCCGGTGCGCTCGCCGGGCTGCAGCGCGTCTGCGCCGCCGACGTCGACGTCGCGGTCGGCGCGTGCGTCTACACGCCGTTCCTCAACGAGCGGGGCGGCTACGAGGCCGACCTCACCGTCACCCGCACCGCCGACGACGCGTTCCTGCTGGTCTCGAGCTCGGCCACGACGGTCCGCGACCTCGACTGGCTGGCCCGGCACGGCGTCGCGGCCCGCGACGTCACCGAGGACCACGCCGTCCTCGGTGTGATGGGCCCGCGCTCGCCCGCGCTGCTGGGCCTCGACGAGCACGACTTCGCCCACGCCACCAGCCGCGAGGTGACCTGGGCCGGCGTCGCGCTGCGCGCCACCCGGATGACGTACGTCGGCGAGGTCGGCTGGGAGCTGCTGGTGCCGGCGGCCGCCGCGCCCGTCGTCCTCGCCGCCCTGCGCGCGGGCGGTGCCACCGACGCCGGCTACCTGGCGATCGAGGCGCTGCGCCTGGAGAAGGGCTACCGCGCCTTCGGTCGTGAGCTCGGCCCGACCGTGACCCCGCGCGAGGCCGGCCTGGTCTTCGCGACCGCCCTCAAGGGCGACAAGGAGTTCGTCGGCCGCGCCGCGCTCGAGGCGGCGGCCCCCGACCGCCGGGTCGTCTCCGTCGTCCTCGACGACCCCGACCCGATGGTGTGGGGTGGCGAGCTGCTGCTGCGCGACGGCGTCCCGTGCGGACAGGTCACCAGCGCCGCCTGGGGCGCCACCGTCGGCGCAGCGGTCGGCCTGGCCTCGCTGCGCCTCGGCGGACCGGTCGCGGCGCCCGTCAGCGCCGCCGACCTGGCGCGCGGCGGCTTCGAGGTCGACGTCGCCGGCGTCCGGCACCGCGCCCACGTCAGCCTGCGCGCCCCCCTCTGACGGCGAGTCGGCGTGGAGGTGAAGTCAGACGGCGCCGAGTCGGCGTTCGCAGTGAGTGCGAACGCCGACTCGGCCTCGGTCCGGGCTCAGACGGGGTCCTCGACCTCCGTCGGGCCGGGGGCGACGTCGTTGCCGGCGTCGGCGCGGACCGCCTCCTCGATGCGCTTGCCGATCTCGGGGTCGACGTTCCTCCAGTACTCGAAGGCCCGCTCCAGCACCGGCTCGCTGACGCCGCCGAGCAGGTGGCCGGCGACGTTGCCGACGAACCGCTCGCGGGCGGCGTCGTCCCAGACGTCGTTGACCATCGTGCGCGCCTGGCCGAAGTCGTCGTCCTCCTCGCGCAGGGTGTAGGCCTCCCGGACGAAGGCGCCGTCGGTCTCCCAGCCGTCCTCGACGGGGCCGGTCAGGTCGGAGTACGGGTCGCCGTAGGTGTTGGGGGCGTACTTCGAGCGGTCCCCGGCGTGGTCGTAGGCCATCGGCCCGTCGAACTGGTAGGTGTAGGCGCCCTCGACGCGGTGCCGGTTGACCGGCAGCTGCTGGTAGTTCGGGCCGATCCGGTAGCGGTGGGTGTCGGCGTAGGCGAAGACCCGGCCGAGCAGCATCTTGTCGGGGGAGAAGCCGATCCCGGGCACGATCGCGGACGGCTCGAACGCCGCCTGCTCGATCTGGGCGAAGTGGTTCTCGGGGTTGCGGTCGAGCGTCATCGTGCCGACCTCGATGAGCGGGTAGTCGGCGTGCGGCCAGACCTTGGTGAGGTCGAACGGGTTGAACCGGTAGGTCCGCGCCTCGTCGTACGGTATCACCTGCACCTTGAGGGTCCAGCTCGGGTGGTCACCGGCCTCGATGGACTCGTAGAGGTCGCGGCGGTGGTGGTCGGAGTCCTCGCCGGCGATCCGGTTCGCCTCCTCCTGCGTGAGGCACTCGACGCCCTGGTCGCTGTGGAAGTGGAACTTCACCCAGGACTTCTCGCCGGCCTCGTTGAACCACAGGTAGGTGTGGCTGCCGTAGCCCTGCATGTGGCGCCACGACCGCGGGATCCCGCGGTCGCCCATCAGCCAGGTGACCTGGTGCGCGGACTCCGGGTTGAGGGTCCAGAAGTCCCACTGCATGTCGTTGTCGCGCAGCCCGGAGCCGCCCCGCCGCTTCTGCGAGCGGATGAAGTGCGGGAACTTCATCGTGTCGCGGACGAAGAAGACGGGGGTGTTGTTGCCGACGAGGTCCCAGTTGCCCTCGGAGGTGTAGAACTTCAGCGAGAACCCGCGCGGGTCGCGCCAGGTGTCCGGGGAGCCCATCTCGCCGGCGACGGTCGAGAACCGCGCCAGCATGTCGGTGGTCGTGCCCTTCCTGAAGACCGCGGCCTTCGTGTACCGCTCGACGTCGCCGGTGATCGTCAGGGTCCCGAACGCGCCGGAGCCCTTGGCGTGCACGTTGCGCTCCGGCACCCGCTCGCGGTTGAAGTGGGCCATCTGCTCGATGAAGTGGTGGTCGTGCAGGAGGATCGGCCCGTCGGGCCCGATGGTGAGGCTGTTGCGGTCGCTCGGGGCGGGAGCACCCGATCCGGTGGTGGATCCCGTGGTCGCTGTCGGTTCCGTCTGGGTCATCGTTCGACCGTGGTCGGTTCGCCGCGACCCGTCAACCGAGCAGAAGGGTGAGTCACGAACCTGTGTCGGATCGGTGCGTCCGCCGACGCGGGCCGCGCGCGGCCACTACCGTTCGCGGGTGACCTGGGTGCGCGACATGATCGACCAGTGGCGGTCGGGCACCCAGCAGAGCCAGCTGGTCGCCCTGACCGCGCTGCTGGTCGGCGTCCTGGTGTCGTTCGTGGTCTCGATGCTGGCCTACGACTGGTTCCCGCTGTCGGGCTTCTTCCTGTGGCTGCTCGCCGGCACGCTCCTCCTGCGGTTCGGCCCGTTGGTCGTGCTGGCCCTCGCCACCTCGGCCGCCGCCATCACCGCCCGGCTGACGGTCGCCGAGAGCGCCGGCAGCCGTGGCGCCGGGCTGGTGATCCTGGTCCTCTTCGTCGCGCTGGTCCTGTACGTGTCGAGCCGCCAGCGCAGCGGCCTCCCGACGCCGCTCAGCGAGGCGCTCCTCGCCGACCTCCGCGACCGGTTGAACGCCCAGGGACGCGTCCCGGAGCTGCCCGACGGGTGGTCGTGCGAGACCGCGATGGTCGCCGCCCACGGCGTCGGGTACGCCGGCGACTTCATGGTCGCCGACCTCGACGAGGAGGAGCAGCTGCTCGACCTGGTGCTCGTGGACGTCGTCGGCAAGGGCGTCAAGGCGGCCCCCTCGGCGTTGCTGCTGGCCGGCGCGATCGGCGGGATGGTCGGCGCGCTGCGCGGACCGCGACTCTTCGAGGCCGCCAACGCGTTCCTGCTGCGCCAGCACTCGGCCGAGACGTTCGCGACCGCCGTCCACGTGAGCGTCGACCTCACCTCGGGCGAGTACACCGTGCTCAGCGCCGGGCACCCGCCGGCGCTGCGCTGGCACCCCGGGGCGGACGGCGTCGGGGCGTGGACCGTCGACAGCGCGCGCGGGACCGCGCTCGGCATCCTCGACGACCCGGGGCTGGAGGCCGCGCACGGCGTCCTCGGGCCGGGCCACGCGCTGCTCTTCTACACCGACGGCGTCGTGGAGGAGCGCGGCGGCGACATCGACGACGGCATCCGCTGGCTCCAGGAGACCGCGGCCCGGGCGTTCGGCCGAGGCGCGGCCGGCGCGGCCCGACGTATCGTGCACCAGGTGCCCCGCGGCGACGACGACCGGGCGGTGCTGATCCTCAGCCGCACCGCCCGCTGAGCCACGTCCCTCCCCGTCCGTCCCCGGTTGGCCGTGGAATAGGGCGGACCGGGTCGACGTTGTCGAGGTGATCAACCTTTCAACTACCCCGGACACCAGGAGCGGTCATGCAGTTCGGCATCTTCAGCGTCGGTGACGTCACCACGGACCCCACGACGGGTCGGACGCCGACCGAGCACGAGCGCATCAAGGCGCAGGTCACCATCGCCAAGAAGGCCGAGGACATCGGGCTCGACGTCGTCGCGGTCGGCCAGCACCACAACCCGCCCTTCGTCGCGTCGTCCCCGACGACGACCATGGCGTGGATCGCGGCGCAGACCGAGCGGATCATCCTGTCGACGTCCACGACGCTGATCACGACCACCGACCCGGTGCGGATCGCCGAGGACTACGGCACCCTCCAGCACCTGACCGACGGTCGGATGGACCTCATGCTCGGCCGCGGCAACACCGGCCCGGTCTACCCCTGGTTCGGCAAGGACATCCGCGAGGGCGTCAACCTGGCGCTCGAGAACTACGCCCTGCTGCGCCGGCTCTGGACCGAGGACGTCGTCGACTGGGAGGGCCGGTTCCGCACCCCGCTCCAGGGCTTCACCGCCACCCCGCGCCCGCTCGACGGCGTGGCGCCGTTCGTGTGGCACGGCTCGATCAGGACCCCGGAGATCGCCGAGCAGGCGGCCTACTACGGCGACGGCTTCTTCCACAACCACATCTTCTGGCCGGCGAGCCACACCCAGCAGATGGTCGCGTTCTACCGCAAGCGCTTCGAGCACTACGGTCACGGCACCGCCGACCAGGCCGTCGTCGGCCTGGGCGGGCAGTTCTTCATCCGCCGCAACAGCCAGGACGCCGTCCGCGAGTTCCGTCCGTACTTCGACAACGCGCCGGTCTACGGTCACGGGCCCTCGCTCGAGGACTTCACCCAGCAGACGCCCCTGACCGTCGGCTCGCCGCAGGAGCTCGTGGAGCGCACGCTCGGCTTCCGCGACTACGTCGGCGACTACCAGCGCCAGCTGTTCCTCGTCGACCACGCGGGGCTGCCGCTCAAGACCGTCCTCGAGCAGCTCGACCTGCTCGGCGAGGTGCTGCCCGACCTGCGGGCCGGGTTCGCCGAGGGCCGACCGGCGCACGTGCCGGACGCACCCACCCACGCGGCACGCGTCGCGGCCACGCCCGCCGGCGCTCCCGTGGAGACGGCTGAGAGGGTGCCGGCATGACTCGCCTCGTCGTGATCAGCGCCGGCCTCGGCGTCCCGTCGTCGACCCGGCTGCTCGCCGACCGCCTCACCGAGGCCGTCGTGCGGGAGCTGGGGCCGGTCGAGCTGGAGGTCGTCGAGCTGCGGCCGCTGGCCCGGCCGCTGGCCGACCACCTCCTCACCGGCTTCCCCGGACCCGAGCTGCAGGCCGCGCAGGACGCCGTCGCGGCGGCCGACGCCCTCGTCGTGGTGAGCCCGGTGTTCGCGGCGTCCTACAGCGGCCTGTTCAAGATGTTCTTCGACCTGCTGCCACGTGACGTCCTCATCGGGACGCCGGTGCTGCTCGGCGCCACGGCCGGCTCGGCGCGGCACTCGCTGGTCGTCGACCACGCGATGCGTCCGCTCTTCTCCTACCTGCGGGCCCTCGTCGTCCCGACCGCCGTGTTCGCCGCGACCGACGACTTCGGGAGCGACGCCGACCTCTCCGGCCGGATCACCCGGGCCGCGCGCGAGCTGGCCGCCCTGCTCGGCCGCCGGCCCGCGGTCAACCGGCCCCGGTCGGTCGAGGACGAGCTGGCCGACCCGACGCCGTTCGAGGAGCTCATCCGCCGCGCCGGCGGCTGATCATCACGCTGACCCGTCACCCATGGGTGACGGGTCAGTGCGCAACCCGGCCCGACCCGTCACCTACAGGTGACGGGTCGACGTCGTTCCGAGGTCAGTGCTGGTAGGTGCCGTGCAGGATCGCGCGGGCCGCGGTCTTGAACGCGAGGTTGAACGACACGACGGCCGGCGAGGCGTCGGAGTCGACGCCGAGGGCGGGCTCGGTGACCGCGTGCACGACGAAGAAGTAGCGGTGCACCTGGTCGCCCTCGGGCGGCGCGGCCCCCATGAAGGCCTTCGAGCCGCCGTCGTTGCGGCACATGAACGCCGCCCCGGGCAGGCTCGCTCCCTCGGCACCGGCGCCGGTGTCGAGCGAGGTGACGTCGGCCGGGAGGTCGACGAGGACCCAGTGCCAGAATCCGCTCGGCGTGGGGGCGTCGGGGTCGAAGCAGGTGACGGTGTAGCTCCGGGCGCCCTCGACGGCGTCCCAGGTGAGCTGGGGCGAGGTGTTGCCCGCGTCGGCGACCTGGTCGTCCTTCAGCGGGGCACCGTCGGTGACGTCGGCGCTGCTCACCGCGAAGGACGGCACCGGTGCCAGCAGGTCGTAGGGATTCGGTGTGACGGGGCGTTCGAGGACCATGCCGCCAACGTACGGGATGATGCCAGCCATGGAGCCCGTGGACGACGACCAGCTGTACCCCACCGGCCTCCGCCTCGCCGGCCGGCGGGTGGTCGTGGTCGGCGGCGGGCACGTCGCCCAGCGCCGCGTGCCGCAGCTGATCGCGGCCGGTGCCGACGTCCTGGTCGTCTCGCCCGACGTGACGCCCGCGATCGAGGGCCTGGTGGGCGCCGGTGAGGCCACCTGGGTGCGCCGGGGCTTCGAGGCCGGCGACCTCGACGGCGCCTGGTACGTCGTCGCGGCGACCGACCACGTGGCGGTCAACGACGCGGTCTCGGTCGCGGCCGAGGAGCGCCGGGTCTTCTGCGTCCGCTCCGACGACGCCACGCAGGCGACCGCCTGGACCCCGGCCGTGGGCCGGGCCGCCGGCGTCACGGTCGCGGTGCACGGCGGTCGCGACCCCCGCCGTTCGGTGGCGGTGCGCGACCAGGTGCTCGACGGGCTGCGGGAGGGCACGATCGTCGCGGCCCGGCACCGCGGGGTCGAGGGCGCCCACACCCCGGGCGTCACGTTGGTCGGCGGCGGTCCGGGCGACCCGCAGCTGATCTCGCTGGCCGGACGCCGCGCGCTCATGGAGGCCGACGTCGTCGTGGCCGACCGGCTCGCGCCGCGCGAGCTGCTCGGTGAGCTGCCGAGCGACGTCGAGCTGATCGACGTCGCCAAGCTGCCCCGGGGCCGCTCCGCGCAGCAGGAGGAGATCAACCGGATCATCGTCGAGAAGGCACTCGCCGGGCACCGCGTGGTGCGGTTCAAGGGCGGCGACAACTTCGTCTTCGGCCGCGGCTACGAGGAGGTCCTCGCCTGCCGCGCGGCAGGCGTCCCGGTGACGGTCGTCCCGGGGCTGACCAGCCCGGTCGCCGTCCCCGCGATCGCCGGGATCCCGGTGACCCACCGGGGGGTCGCCCACGAGTTCACCGTCATCTCGGGCCACCTGCCACCCGGGCACGAGCGCTCCCTCACCGACTGGGACGCCGTCGCGCGGCTGCGCGGGACCCTGCTGCTGATGATGGCCGTGGAGCACGGTCCCCAGATCGCGGCCGCGCTGCTCGCCGGCGGGCGGCCGGCGTCCACCCCGGTCGCGGTCGTCAGCGACGGCACGATGCCGGGGGAGCGCACCGTCCTCTCGACGCTCGGCGAGCTCACCCACGACCTGGCCAGCCAGCAGGTCAAGCCGCCGGCGATCATCGTCGTGGGCGAGGTCGTCGCCGTCGCGCACCCGGAGCGGTACGCCGGTGGCTGAGCTCGTCGAGATCGAGGATCCCGCGGACCGGCGCCTGGCCGACTACCGCGACCTGCGCGACGTCCAGCTCCGCAAGACGCTCGAGGCCGAGCACGGGTTGTTCCTCGCGGAGGGGGAGAAGGTCGTGCGGCGCGCGGTCGAGCACGGTCACACGCCCCGGTCCTTCCTCATGGCGCCGCGGTGGCTCGACGGCCTCGGCGACGTCCTGGCCACCACCGACGCGCCGTGCTTCGTGCTCTCGGAGGCGCTGGCCGAGCAGGTCACCGGCTTCCACGTGCACCGCGGCGCCCTGGCCAGCCTCGAACGCCGTCCGCTCCGGTCGGTCGCCGACGTCATCGACGGCGCGCGCTCGATCCTGGTGCTCGAGGACGTCGTCGACCACACCAACGTCGGCGCGATCTTCCGCTCCGGTGCCGCGCTCGGCTTCGACGCCGTGCTGCTCGCGCCACGCGCCGCCGACCCGCTCTACCGCCGGTCGATCAAGGTGGCGATGGGCGCGGTCTTCTCGGTCCCGTGGACCCGCTTCCCCGACTGGGACGACGCCCTGCCCTCGCTCTCCCGCGCCGGCTTCACCACGGTCGCGCTCACCCTCGCCGCCGACTCCGTCCCGGTCGAGGACGCCGTCGCCGGACTCGACCGCGTCGCGCTGGTGCTCGGCTCCGAGGGCCACGGGCTCTCGCCCCGCTGGGAGCGCGCCGCGGACCGCCGCGCGATCATCCCGATGGCCGCCGGGGTCGACTCCCTCAACGTCGGCGCCGCCTCGGCCGTCGCGTGCTACGTGACCGCCCGGCGGTGACGGACCGTCGGCCCGAGCGCGGTCACTCCGCGTCGACCGGCCACCCGGGCGGGTAGTCCTCGGCGGCCGCGTCGTGCTGCTTCTGGAGCTTCTTGCGGGCGCGGGTCGGGATCCGGTCGCCGAAGACGGTGCCGAGGGTGTGGTCGGTCTCGTGCTGCAGGCACCGGGCGAGCAGCCCGTCGCCGGAGAACTCCACCGGCGAGCCGTCGACGCCCGTGCCGGTGACCGAGGCGAAGTCCGGGCGGCCGCAGTCGACGAAGGCGCCCGGGAACGAGAGGCACCCCTCGTCGGCGACCTCGAGGTGCCGGTCCTTGCCCTCGGGCAGGGTGAGCACCGGGTTGCAGACGACGCCGACGGTGCGCACGCCGTCGTCGTCGGGGCAGTCGAAGACGAAGACCGCGCGGTCGACGCCGATCTGGCAGGCCGCCAGCCCGACGCCGTCGGCGGCGTACATCGTCGCGACCATGTCGGCGACGAGGGTGCGCAGCTCGTCGTCGTACGCCGTCACGGGGGCCTGCGGGCGGTGCATGACCGGGGTGCCCCAGCGGGTCATCGGCCGGACGGTGCCGCCGGTGGGCAAGGGGCCGTGGGGAGCGAGTGGTGCGTCGTCGGGCATGGCGCAGATCCTAGGGACGAGCCCGGTGACCAGGGCCACCCGGCCGCCCGTGGCCTTGTGTGTAACTCGGCGTTACAGTAACTCGCATGTCCCTGATCTCCAGCCTGCGACCCGGCGGCCGCCACGGCGTCCCGACCTCGGAGGCCCGCGACCCCGTCGGCTACCTGGTGGCCGGTCTCAGCCGGCTCGCCCAGAGCGACCTCCTCGACCGGGTCGGCCTGCGCAGGCCCGCCGAGCAGGCGGTCCTCACCGTCACCCGGAGCGGGTTCCGCACCGTGACGGCGGCCAGCCGGACCTTCGCCCGCGCCGGCGACCGGGTGCCGGGCGCCCGCCCGGCACCGGCCAGGGGCTCGGGGGTCTTCGACCTGACGCCGACCGAGGACGAGCAGCTGCTCGTCGACGTCGTCACCGAGTACGCCGCCGAGGTGCTCCGCCCCGCGGCGGCCGAGGCGAACGACGCCTGTGCCGCGCCCGAGGCGGCGCTCAGGGCCGGCCTCGAGATCAGGTTGCCGATCCTCGGCCTGCCCGAGTCGCTCGGCGGGATCTCCGAGGAGCGGTCGGCCATGGCGGGCACGCTCGTCGCCGAGGCCCTCGCGCACGGCGACCTCGGGCTCGCCGTCGCCAACCTCGCACCCGGCTCGGTCGCCACCGCGCTCGGCCTGTGGGGCACCGACGCCCAGCAGCGGACCTACCTCCCGGCGTTCACCGGCGACGACGTCCCGTGCGCCGCGCTCGCGCTCACCGAGCCGAGGGTGCTCCTCGACGTCCTCGCCCCGGCGACGACCGCGGTCCGCGACGGCGACGGGTACCGGCTCGACGGCGTCAAGACGCTGGTGCCCCGCGGTGCCGAGGCCGAGCTCCTCGTGGTCGGTGCCTCCCTCGAGGGGCGGCCGACGCTGTTCCTGGTCGAGTCGTCGACCCCCGGCCTCGCCGTCGAGGGCGACCCGGCGATGGGGGTCCGCGCCGCGTCGCTGGCCCGGCTCACCCTCGACGGCGTCCGGGTCGGCGCCGACGCGGTGCTGGGGGAGACCGACGGGTCCACCTACACCGAGTGCGTGCGGCTGTCGCGCCTGGCCTGGTGCGCCCTGGCCGTCGGCACCGCGCAGGCCGTGCTCGACCACGTGACGCCCTACGTCAAGGAGCGCCACGCCTTCGGTGAGCCGATCGCGCACCGTCAGTCGGTGGCCTTCATGGTGGCCGACATCGCGATCGAGCTCCAGGCGATGCGGCTGCTCACCTACAAGGCGGCCGCCCGGGCCGCGGCCGGCGAGGACTTCTCCCGCGAGGTGTCGCTCGCCCGCACGGCGTGCGCCGACCGGGGGATGCGGATCGGCCTCGACGGCGTCCAGCTGCTCGGCGGCCACGGCTTCGTCAAGGAACACCCCGTCGAGCGGTGGTACCGCGACCTGCGTGCCGTCGCCGTCATGGAAGGCACGGTGATCGTGTAGTGGCCATCAACCTCGACGACCCGCGGAAGTTCCGTCCGCTGGTGGGCCAGGCCCACCAGGTCGCGATGAACATGTTGCGACCGATCTCGCGCAAGTACGACCGCGCCGAGCACGAGTACCCCCGGGAGCTCGACATGCTCGCCGCGATGATCGACGGGCTCTCGGAGTCCGGGGCCGGTGAGGGCGCGGGTGCCGCCGGCGTCCGCCGCGAGGACGACGACGCCACCGGCGCGACCAGGAACGGCGCGAACCTGGCCTCGGTGATGTCGATCGCCGAGATGTGCTGGGGCGACGTCGGGTTGCTGCTGTCGATGCCGCGCCAGGGCCTCGGCAACTCCGCGATCGCCTCGGTCGCCGACGACGAGCAGCTCGAGCGCTTCGCCGGCGTCTGGGCCGCGATGGCGATCACCGAGCCCGGGGTCGGCTCCGACTCGGCCAACATCCGCACCACCGCGACCCTCGACGGCGACGAGTACGTCCTCAACGGCGAGAAGATCTACGTCACCTCGGGCGAGCGCGCCGACCACGTCGTGGTCTGGGCCACCCTCGACCGCGACCTGGGACGCGCAGCGATCAAGTCGTTCGTCGTGCCGAGGGGGACGCCGGGCATGCGCGTGGACCGCCTGGAGCACAAGCTGGGCATCCGGGCCTCCGACACCGCGACGATCATCTTCGAGGACTGCCGCGTCCCTCGTGCGAACCTGCTCGGCTCGCCCGACGTGGACACGAGCGGTGGCGGTTTCGCCGGGGCGATGGCGACGTTCGACAACACCCGGCCGCTGGTCGCGGCGATGGCCGTCGGGTGCGCGCGAGCGGCGCTCGACCTGACCCGCCAGCTCCTCGCGGACGCCGGCGTCGTGGTCGACCACGACCGCGCGGCGACCCTGCAGTCGGCCGCGGCGGCGCGGCTGCTGCGGATGGAGTCGGACTGGGAGGGTGCCCGACTGCTGATGCTCCAGGCCGCCTGGATGGCCGACAACCGGAGGCCGAACTCCCTGGAGGCGTCGATGGCCAAGGCGAAGGCCGGCCGGGTGGGCTCCGACATCACCCTGGGCTGTGTCGAGCTGGCCGGGACGATCGGCTACAGCGAGACCGAGCTGCTGGAGAAGTGGGCGCGTGACTCCAAGATCCTCGACATCTTCGAGGGCACCCAGCAGATCCAGCAGCTCATCGTCGCCCGACGGGTCCTGGGGCTCTCCAGCGCCGAGCTGAGGTAGCTCAGGACGGGCTGGGCGGGCGGTCGTCGAGCTGGCTGCCCATCGCGTCGGCGACGTCGGACGGGGTCACCTCGACCTCGTCGGCGCTCGCGGCGGCGTCGATGTCGGTCACCGGGGCCGGGACGTCGACGGGGTCCTTGGCGGGGCTATCAGCGGGGGCCTTCGTCGAGGCCTTCACCGGGGTATCAGCGGGGGCCTTCGCGGGGGCCTTCGCGGGGGCCTTCCGCGCCGGCGTGGCGCGGGCCGTGGGCCGCGGGTCGGGCGCAGCCGCCGGGACGCCGACGGGGCCCTTCGCGGGCGCCTTCCGCGTCGGCGTGGCGCGGGTGGCCGGCCTCGGGTCGGGCGCCGGCTGGGCCTTGGTCGGGAACGGCGCGGGCTCGTCGGGGCGCTGTCCGCCGATCGTGGCCTTGACGAGGCCGACGGCCCCGCCGAGGAGACGCAGGGGGAGTCGCACGAGGGAACCGACGGTGCTGAGGAGGGCCATGCCCCCACCGTCGCACGTCACCGGGCGCGGGGGTCCGTCCCACCGGGTGAGCGGGGCGCCGCGAGGTCAGCGGCGCGGCGGCAGCTTCCCGCCGGGGGCGTCCGACGGCTTCCGGGTCGCGGCCGGTGCGGGCTTGGCGACCGGGCGCTGGTGGGGGACGTTCTTGGCGATCGACGCCGGCGTCGGCACGTCGCCCGTCGGCCCGCCCGTCTGCTCGTTCCCCGCCTTGTGCGTCGGTCGGGTCTCCGGCTCGGTCCTGCCGGGCGGAGCCACCGCCGGCTCAGCCGTCGCGCCGGTCCTCGTGGGCGTCGGCGCGGCGGTCGGTGCGCCGGCCTTGCGCAGCCGGTCGCGGACGTCGTCCGCCGCCCTCAGCACCATCGGGGTGGCCGTGCGCACGGCCCGGTCACCGACGTGGAACGCGGTGGTGGCGGCCTGCCTGAGCTTCGCGAACGCGGGGTTGGGCACGGGGCGGCTCCTCTGTTCGTGGTGCGGGGGGAGGGATCCGTCGATCAAAGCACAGCGCCGGTGGGCCCGCAGGGGTGCGGACCCACCGGCGGCGGGTGGGGCGGGCCGACGTCAGGAGACGGCGCGGAAGGGGTCGTGCTCGGCGAGGAGGCGGTCGACGCGGGCCTGGTCGAGACGGTGGACCACGGACTGGCTCTCCTGGTTGTCACGCACGCACTTGGCCAGGGTGAAGGCCGAGGTCGTGAGGAACAGCGTCCCGATCGCGAGGAAGGCCTTGGCCCACGGGTCGGCGTCCAGGTAGAGGATCGCGAACATCAGGGCCAGCAGGGACACGGCGAAGGAGATGCCGGCCATGGCGAAGAAGGCGTTGGTGTTCTTGGTGGGCGTCTGGTTCGTCATGACCAGAAGACTGCTGCGGATCGAGCCCCGGGAAGCGTGCCGAGGTACTCGACCCGCCTGAGTACGTGCACCCACCCGCTCGGGAGCATCTGGCACGGTGGGCGACATGAGCGACACGAGCGAAACGAGCGAAGACGCCGGCAGCGGCACCGACGAGCGGACCGAGGTGATCGTCTCCGTGCTCGGTGACGCCTTCGCCCCGTTGATGGAGGCCGACCCGGCGGCGTTCCGCGCGAAGTACCGGACGATGGCCCGCGACCCGCACGCCTTCTACCGCGGCACGGCGTGCCTGTTCTTCCACGACGTCATCGCCGGCGGCGACGACGACCCGTTCGCCACGGGTGACGCGGCCCGGATCTGGGTGCACGGCGACCTGCACGTGGAGAACTTCGGCACCTACCTCAACTCCGACGGCCGCCTGGTGTTCGACGTGAACGACTTCGACGAGGCCTTCCTGGGCAGCTACACCTGGGACCTGCGTCGCTTCGCGGCGTCGCTGGCGCTCGTCGGCTGGCAGAAGGCACTGCCCGAGGAGGACGTCGCCTCGCTGACCGAGCGCTACGTCCGGGCCTACCTCGCCCAGGTCGCGGCGTACGTCGAGAGCCCCACCGACGACGACTTCTCGCTCCACCTCGACAACACCGAGGGTCCCGTGCGCGACGCCCTCATCACGGCGCGGCGCCGCCGTCGCGCCGACCTGCTCGACGCCAACACCCGCGAGGTCGACGGCACCCGCCGGTTCCGCGACGACGACCCGACGATCCGCCGGCTCGACGACGGCGAACGGGCCGCCGTCGTCGAGGCGTTCCAGCGCTACCTCGACACGATCCCGCCGCGTCGTCGCGCGGAGAGGGACCTGTTCTACGACCTGCGTGACGTGGCCGGGAAGTCCGGGTTCGGGATCGGGAGCGCCGGGCTGCCGGCGTACAGCCTGCTCGTGGAGGGCTACAGCCAGGCCCTCGACAACGACGTCCTGCTGTCGATGAAGCAGGCCAACGTGCCGGCCATCAGCCGGTTCGTGGACGCCGCCGCCGTCGGGCGCTACTTCGACCACGAGGGGCACCGCACCGTGGTGAGCCAGCGCGCCCTGCAGGTGCACACCGACCCGATGCTCGGCTACACCGACCTCGACGGCGTCGGGTACGTCGTCTCCGAGGTCTCGCCCTACGAGGTCGACCTCGACTGGAAGGACCTCACCGAGCCCGCCGACATCGAGCAGGTCGTGGACCTCCTCGGTCGCGCCACCGCCAAGATCCACTGCGCCTCCGACGAGGACAGCGACCAGGACCTGGTCGAGTTCCAGGTGGAGGAGGCGATCGTGGCGAGCGTCGACGGCCGCGACGACGACCTCGTCGCCTGGGTCGTCGACTTCGGGCGCACCTACGCCGAGCGGGTCCGCGCCGACCACGCCACCTTCGTCGCGGCCTTCCGCGGAGGTCGGATCGGCGTCTCCGCGACCTGACCGCCGGGGTAGTCCCGGACGATCGGCCCCGGTTCTCGGCGAGAACTGGGGCCGATCGTCCGGGACTACCCCCGACGCGGGGGTCGGACCACGGTGGCCGGGCCGGACGGCGTCCCGTCGAGGTGGGCGGGCGGACGGTGGCCGGCGAGGGCGAAGGCGGTGTCGATCGCGCGCCGGCAGGCCTCGACGCGCTCGACCGGCACGAGGGCGATCGCGGAACCGCCGAACCCGCCGCCGGTCATCCGGGCCCCGAGGGCGCCGGCCTGGACGGCGGTGTCGACGACGAGGTCGAGCTCGGCGCAGGAGATCTCGAAGTCGTCGCGCATGGAGACGTGCGACGCGGCGAACAGCACGCCGAGACGGGCCCAGTCGCGCTCGCCGATCGCGGCGACGGCCTCCTCGACGCGGGCGTTCTCGGTGACGACGTGGCGGGCCCGCCGGCGCAGGACGTCGTCGTCCAGCCCCTCGACGGCGTCGAGCGTGGCGTGACGCAGCGACCGGACGTCGAGGGCCCGGGCCGCCTGCTCGCACTCGTCGCGCCGCGAGCCGTAGCCGCCGTCGGTCAGGGCGTGCGAGACCCGGGTGTCGACGACGACCAGCGCCAGCCCGTCGGCCGCCAGGGCGAACGGCACCACGCGCGGGTCCGCGCCGTCGAAGTCGAGCAGCAGCGCGCTGTCGGTCCGGGTGAGCAGCACGGCGCTCTGGTCGAGACCTCCGGTCGGTGCCCCGACGACCTCCGACTCGGCCCGCCGGCAGACGGCGACGAGGTCGCGGCGGACGGCGTCGTCCAGGTCGCGGCCGGCCAGCCCGACGACGGCCGCGGCGACCGCCGCCTCGAGGGCGGCCGAGCTCGACAGGCCGGCGCCCACCGGCACCGTGCTGTCGACCTCCAGGTCGAGCCCGGGGACGTCGTACCCGGCCTGGTCCAGCGCCCACAGCGTGCCCGCGGCGTACGCCGCCCAGCCGTCGACCCGTCCCGGCCCCGCGTCCTCGAGGGTGCCCTCCCACGCGCCCGCGGACCCGTCCTGCTGCGCGCTGACGATCCGGAGCCGACCGTCGTCGCGCCGCGTCGCGCGCGCCGTCGTGACGTAGGGGATCGCGATCGGCAGGCAGAGCCCGTCGTTGTAGTCGGTGTGCTCACCGATCAGGTTCACCCGCCCCGGGGCGGTCGCCGTGGTCACCACGGCTGCCACTCTAGGAGCGTGAGCGAACCGAGTCCCGAGCTGGTCGAGCTGGCGCACCAGGTCCTCGACCTGGCCAGGCACGGGGAGGTCGAGCGGCTGCTGGGCTACGTCGACGCCGGGGTGCCGGTCGACCTGACCGACGCCGGCGGCAACACGCTGCTCATGCTGGCGTCCTACCACGGGCACGCCGCGGCGGTGAGCGGCCTCGCGGAGCGCGGCGCCGACGTCGACGCCCTCAACGACCGTGGTCAGTCGCCGCTGGCGGGAGCCCTGTTCAAGGGTGAGGACGCCGTCGTCGCCGCCCTGCTGAGCGCCGGTGCCGACCCCGACCTCGGGACGCCGACCGCCCGCGCGACCGCGGAGATGTTCGGCCGCCCGCTGTGACGGATTAGAGTCCCGGCACGTGCAGTTCCTCAGCGACGTGCCCCCGGCCCACGACCTCACCTACGACGACGTCTTCATGGTGCCGGGCGCGAGCTCGATCGCCAGCCGGTACGACGTCGACCTGGCCACCACCGACGGCACCGGGGCCACGCTCCCGCTCGTCGTCGCCAACATGACGGCGATCGCCGGCAAGCGGATGGCCGAGACCGTGGCGCGGCGCGGCGGCATCACCGTCATCCCGCAGGACATCCCGACCCCCGTGGTCGCCGAGGTCGTCGGCTTCGTGAAGTCGCGGCACCTGGTCTTCGACACCCCCATCGTGCTCCGCCCCGACCAGACGGTCGCGGAGGCGCTCTCGCTGATGCCCAAGCGGGCTCACGGCGCCGCGGTGGTCGTCGTCGACGGACGTCCGGTCGGGGTCGTGAGCGAGGCCGACTGCCGCGAGGTCGACCGGTTCACCCAGGCCGGTCAGGTGATGCGGCCCGCGAGCGTGGTCATCGGGGCCGGCACCGACCCGCGCGACGCGTTCGACCGCCTGGACTCCACCCGGGCCGCCCTGGCGGTCGCCGTCGACGCCGAGGGCAGGCTGCTCGGCGTCCTGAACCGGCTCGGCGCGCTGCGCGCCACGCTCTACCAGCCCGCCACCGACGCCGAAGGCGGACTGCGGGTCGCGGCCGCCATCGGCGTGAACGGCGACGTCGCCACCAAGGCCGCCGAGCTCCTCGCCGCCGGTGTCGACTGCCTGGTCGTCGACACCGCGCACGGCCACCAGGACCGGATGCTCGAGGCGCTGCGCGCCGTCCGGGCGCTCGACCCGGCCGTCCCGGTCGTGGCCGGCAACGTGGTCTCCGCGGGCAGCACCCGCGCGCTCGTCGAGGCGGGCGCCGACATCGTCAAGGTCGGCGTCGGCCCCGGGGCGATGTGCACGACCCGGATGATGACCGGCGTCGGGCGACCCCAGTTCTCCGCCGTCCTCGAGTGCGCCGCTGCCGCCCGCGAGCTCGGCGCCCACGTGTGGGCCGACGGCGGCGTCCGGCACCCGCGCGACGTCGCGCTCGCCCTCGCCGCGGGCGCCTCGTCGGTGATGATCGGCTCGTGGTTCGCGGGTACCCACGAGTCGCCCGGCGACCTCACCGAGGACGCCGACGGGCGCGCCTACAAGGTGTCCTTCGGCATGGCCTCGGCCCGCGCCGTCGCGAACCGCACGTCGACCGAGTCGGCGTACGACCGGGCCCGCAAGGGTCTCTACGAGGAGGGGATCAGCTCCTCGCGGATGTACCTCGACCCGGCGCGCCCGGGCGTGGAGGACCTGATCGACCAGATCTGCTCGGGCGTCCGCTCGGCCTGCACGTACGCCGGAGCCGCCAGCCTCGCCGAGCTGCACGAGCGGGCGGTCGTCGGTGTGCAGTCGGCGGCCGGCTTCCACGAGGGTCGTCCGCTCGCCACGAGCTGGTAGGCGGGGCCGGACCGCGGTCAGCCCCGGCTGGAGCGGGCCGAGCGCCCCCGCACGACGCCGACGAACGCCTGGCAGCGCTCGTCGTCGTGCTCGACGAGCCAGGTGAGACCGATCGTCGTCGGCGCGACGTCGACGACCGGACGGGTCACGACGTCCTTGCGGTTGAAGAGCCTCGCCACCGACATCGGGACGATCGCCACGCCGGTGCCGGCCGCCACCGTCTCGACCGCGTCGCGCTGCGACATGGCCGGCCAGGCGAGCTGGTCGGCGTCCGGTGTCCAGCCCGAGGGGTGCGGCAGCACCAGCTGCTCGCCGGCCAGGTCCGCCAGCTCGACCTCGTCGGCACCCGCGACGAAGTGGTCGACGCCGGCGACGACGACCGCCACCTCGTCGTACAGCGGCACGCAGTGGACGCCGTCGCGGTCGACGGGCAGGCGCGCCAGGACCATGTCGAGGGACCGGTCGCGCAGCCGCGTCTCCTGCTCCTCCTCGGTCACCGGCACCAGCTCGAGCGGCTCGCGCCGCCGCTCACGCCAGGTGCGCCCCCACTTGTCGGGCGTGGCGCCGGTGACGAAGCCGACACGGAACGGCGCTGGGCGGGCCGTGGGGGTGGTGGTCACCGCCGCAGTCTCCCGTACGTTCGAGCAATGCGCGTCCTCGTCGCCGGTGCCACCGGCTACATCGGCTCCCGGCTGGTGCCCGTCCTGGTCGCCGCCGGCCACGACGTGGTGGTCGGCGCGCGCGACCTCGACGCCATCGACCGCTTCGCCTGGTCCGACGACGTCGAGCGCCGTCACCTCGACGTCGAGGACACCGTCTCGGTGCACCTCGCCGTGCGCGGGGTCGACGCCCTCGTCTACCTGGTGCACTCGATGGGCGCGGGGGAGTTCGTGCGCCGCGACCGCGAGGCCGCCGAGTACGTCGTCGACTCGTGCGCCCGCGCCGGGGTCGAGCGGATCGTCTACCTGTCCGGGCTGTTCCCCGACGGCGACCTCTCCGACCACCTCCGGTCCCGGCACGAGGTCGAGCAGATCCTCCTTGACGGCGAGGTGCCGGCGACGGTGCTGCGCGCCTCGATGGTCCTCGGCGCCGGCTCGATGTCGTTCGAGGTGATGCGTCGCACCACCGAGCGGCTCCCGCTGACGGCGCTGCCGACGTGGATGTCGGGCCGGATCCAGCCGATCGCCGCGGAGGACGTCGTCCGCCTGCTGGTCGCGGCGCTCGACGGCTCCCCGCGCAACCGCTCCTACGACGTGGGCGGCGACGAGGTGCTCGCCTACGCCGACCTGCTCGCGCGGTTCGCGAGCCTCGCGGGTCTCGAGCGACCGCAGGTGCCGGTGCTGCTCGCGCCGGTGTCGCTGGTGGGGGAGGCCGTCGCGGCGATCACCGGCATCCCGCGCTCGACCGTGCGCGCCCTCGTGCACAGCCTGTCGCACGACATGCTGGTGCGCGACGACGACGCCCGCCGCGACCTGTCTCCCGGCGTGTCCTACCTGTCGCTCGACGAGGCGGTCCTTCGTGCCCTCGCCGGCAGGACGGACGCGACCTCGCCCGGCGGGGACCTGCAGGGTGGCGCCGACAGCGACCCGGACTGGGCCGGCTCGACACGCACGAGCGTGTGAACCAATCTCGCCGAACAGGTTCTGGATGCGCCTGAGCCGGGTACACGTTGCCTGACGGTCGCTTGCTCGCTGTTGCAAATCCACGAAATCCCCACATTCAGGCAACTTCCCGCATATTTGTTGGCACATTCGGGCACAATGGGCCCGTGCATCCGTCTGAGCGCGTCACGCCCGACCTCCGGGTGCGGGCGAAGAACATCGACGCGGCCCTCGTGGGGTCGCGCATCAAGTACGCCCGGCAGCGCGCCGGGCTCACGCAGGGTGAGGCCGCCGGCGACCACATGTCGACGGCCTACATCTCCCGCATCGAGGGTGGCCAGCGGCGTGCGAGCGCCGAGCTCCTGGTCCTGCTGGCCGATCGGCTGGGCTGCGACCCCGACGAGCTGCTGGCCCCCGACGAGGATGCCGCCGCTGCCGAGCTGCTGGCCCGCCTGAGCCTCGAGGTCGACTACGTCGAGCTCGACCTGCGCACCGGGCAGTCGGGATCGGCGCTGAGTCGCGTCGACCGCCTGCTCGCCGAGGACGACGTCCCCGACGAGGTCGCGGTCCGGGCGCGCTACCAGCGTGCCCTCGCGCTGGAGGCGAGCGGCCGGCTCGCCGATGCGATCCTCGCCCTCGAGGACGTCGTCGGCGCCGTCACCGACGGACTGCCCCTCATCCAGGCCCTGATCGCCCTGAGCCGCTGCTACCGCGAGGAGGGCGACCTCGCCCGGGCCTGCGAGGTCGGCGAGCGTGCCGAGCAGCTCGTCGACTCGACCGAGCTCCGGGGCAGTGCCGAGGGCATCCAGCTGGCGGTCACCGTCGCTGCGGCGCACTTCGAGCGGGGCGACATCAACTACGCACTGCGGCTGTGCGAGCGCGCCGTCGAGAGCGCCGAGCTGCTCGAGTCGCCGACCGCGCGTGCCTCGGCGTACTGGAACAGCAGCATCGTCCACCAGCGCCAGGGCAACATCTCGGCTGCGCTACCCCTCGCCCAGAAGGCGGTCGCGCTGCTCGACCAGAGTCACGACGCCCGCAACATGGCGCGGCTCCGGCTCCAGCTGGGGTTGCTCCAGCTCAAGATGGACCCGCCCGAGGTCGACGGTGCGTTCCTGAACCTGACCCAGTCGAGCGACGAGATGGCCTTCACCGACGCCAGCGTCGTCGACCGCGGTCGCGTCCAGCTCGGGCTCGCCAAGGCGCGACTGCTCATCGGAGATGCCGAGGAGGCGGAGCGCCTGGCCGAGGACTGCTTCGAGAAGACGCGTGACACCAGCCTGATGCTGGCCTCGGAGGCACGACTCGTGCTCGGTCAGATCGCGATCCATCGAGGGCACGTCGAGCAGGCGGTCGAGTTCTTCCGCCACGCGATCGTGATTCTCGATGGTGTGGGAGCCGGACGTGAGTCCGCTCAGATGTGGTTCGAGCTCGGCACCCTGCTCCAGCAGCACGGAGCGATGGACGACGCACTCGATGCGTTCCGACGGGCCGGAGCGTCGACGGGTCTCACCCAGCCGGCGACCGTGTCGTCGAGGACGGCGGTCGGAACGGGATAGGTCAGCAGCACCAGCTGGAGCCCTCGCGCTGCACCGGGCCGTTCTTGCCGGGCGCCTTGGCGTCGGCGGTCGTGGCGGCCACCGAGCCGACCGTGAGCGAGCCGGCGAGCAGGGCGGTGACGACGAGGGCGCGGAACTTCGACATGGGGTTGTCTCCTAGGTAAAAGGGGCGCGACCGGTACGGTCGCGCCTGGATGCTGGTTACATTTTGTCAAAGAATGTGGCAAACGTCTGCGTCTTGGTGAACAAATTTTCGAGGGGGGTTTGGCGATGGCACGCACATCCCCGTCACGCCCGCGTGAGATCTCCCTCCACGCGGCCGGCCGCGCCTCGCGAGCGACGTCGGAGACGACGAGCATCACCGATGCCGTCCGGCTCGACAAGAGCGGGCGCTACGAGATTCCGGTCGTGCGTCGGACCCGGGTCCAGGCGCGCCAGCAACGCCTGCGTGAGACCGGCACCGTGCTGCTCATCGGCGCCACCGTCTGGGCCTCCGCTACCGGTGTCACCTGGTGGCGCGACGGGGACGTGCCCGTGCCGGTCCCGGGGGTCCGGCTCGACCAGCCACCGCCGGCGTCCGCCGCTCCCGCGGTCTCCCCGGACCGGATGAGCCAGACCCTCGCCGCCGTCCTGCCCGCCCGCGTCAGGGAGCAGGCGCGCGTCTCGCCGGTCTCGGGCGGCACCCGCGTCGACGCCACCGCGGGCGCCGGCGGCGCCCCGGTGGTCGTGCGGGTCGGCCGCGTCGAGGTCGACGACGGCACCGGCACCAGCACGGTCCGGGTCGAGGTCGGTACGACGCCGCCGGCACCCCCGTGCGCTGCGCCGTGCACGATCTCCGGTGCGTCGTGGACGCGCGCCTACCGGCTCGACGACGTCCTCGTCACGGTGCGGCTGTCCGGCGACCGGGACCCTGCCGGCCTCGACGAGGCGGGCCGGACAGCGATCGCGGAGGACCCGGTCTGGCTGCCCTGACGCAGTGACCTGCCTCGGCGCACCCGGCACCGGGCGTGCCCCGCACCCGCCCACCACGCACGGGAGCCCGGGCCGGTCCTCGACAGGACCGACCCGGGCTCGTCTCGCTGGACGCCCGCAGGGCTGGGATCAGACCAGGTCGTAGCGGTCGAGGTCCATGACCTTGACCCAGGCGGCGACGAAGTCGTGCGTGAACTTCTCGGCGGCGTCGTCGCTGGCGTAGACCTCGGCGAGCGCGCGGAGCTCGGAGTTGGACCCGAACACCAGGTCCACCCGGCTGCCGGTCCACCGCTGCTCACCGCTGGCGCGGTCGACGGCGCTGAAGCCGTCGTCGTCCCCGTCGATGCCCGTCCAGTCGACGTCGGTGGACAGGAGGTTGAGGAAGAAGTCGTTGCTCAGGGCGCCGACCCGGTCGGTGAGCACGCCCTTGGCGTTGTCACCGGTGTTGGCACCGAGCACCCGCAGGCCGCCGACGAGCACGGTCATCTCGGGCGCCGAGAGGCCGAGCAGGTTGGCGCGGTCGACGAGACGGTACTCGCCGGGCAGGCGACCCTCCTTGCCGAGGACGTTGCGGAAGCCGTCGCTGGTGGGCTCCAGGTGGCTGAAGGACTCGACGTCCGTCTGCTCCTGCGTCGCGTCGGTGCGGCCCGGCGTGAACGGCACCTGGACGTCGTGGCCGCCGTCCTTGGCGGCCTGCTCGACGGCTGCCGCGCCGCCCAGGACCACGAGGTCGGCCAGCGAGACCTGCACGCCGCCGGTCGCAGCAGCGTTGAAGTCGGCCTGGACGCCCTCGAGGACGCGCAGCACCTGGGCGAGCTCGTCGGGGTCGTTGACCGGCCAGCCACGCTGCGGCTCGAGGCGGATGCGACCGCCGTTGGCGCCGCCGCGCCTGTCGCTGACGCGGTGGGACGACGCCGCGGCCCAGGCGGCCTTGACCAGCTGGGGGACCGTCAGGTCGGTGGCCAGGATCGTCGCCTTGAGCGCGGCGATCGCGTCGGCGTCGACGACCGGGTGGTCGAGGGCCGGCACGGGGTCCTGCCAGAGCAGCTCCTCCTGGGGCACCCAGGGACCGAGGTAGCGCTGCTTCGGGCCCATGTCGCGGTGGGTGAGCTTGTACCAGGCGCGGGCGAACGCGTCGGCGAACTCGTCGGGGTTCTGGTGGAAGCGGCGCGAGATCTCCGCGTAGACCGGGTCCTCGCGCAGCGCGAGGTCGGTGGTGAGCATCGTGGGGCGGCGGTTGAGCTCGCCGGTCTCCGGGTCGGGGATGGTGTCGGCGGCGTCGTCACCGACCGCCTGCCACTGCCACGCACCGGCGGGGCTCTTGGTGAGCTCCCACTCGTGGCCGAAGAGGTTGTCGAAGAAGCCGTTGCCCCACTGCACGGGCGTCGAGGTCCAGGTGACCTCGAGGCCGCTGGTGATGGTGTCGCGGCCCTTGCCGGAGCCGAAGCCCTGCTTCCAGCCGAGGCCCTGCTCGAGGATCGAGGCGCCCTCCGGCTCGGGACCCACGTGCTGCTCGGGATCGGCGGCACCGTGGGTCTTGCCGAAGGTGTGACCACCGGCGATCAGCGCGACGGTCTCCTCGTCGTTCATCGCCATCCGGCCGAACGTCTCGCGGATGTCGCGGGCCGAGGCGAGCGGGTCCGGGTTGGCGTTCGGGCCCTCGGGGTTGACGTAGATCAGGCCCATCTGGACCGCGCCGAGAGGACGCTCGAGCTCGCGGTCACCCGTGTAGCGCTCGTCGCCGAGCCAGGTACGCTCGGGGCCCCAGTAGACGTCCTCGTCGGGCTCCCACACGTCGGCGCGACCGCCGGCGAAGCCGAAGGTCGTGAACCCCATGGTCTCCAGGGCGCGGTTGCCCGCGAAGACCATCAGGTCGGCCCAGGAGAGACGCGAGCCGTACTTCTTCTTCACCGGCCACAGCAGGCGACGGGCCTTGTCGAGGTTGCCGTTGTCGGGCCAGCTGTTGAGCGGCGCGAAGCGCTGCATGCCGGCTCCGGCACCGCCGCGCCCGTCGCTGACCCGGTAGGTGCCGGCGCTGTGCCAGGCCATGCGGACCATCAGGCCGCCGTAGTGGCCGAAGTCGGCGGGCCACCAGTCCTGCGAGTCGGTCATCAGGGCGTCGACGTCGCGGGCCAGCTCGTCGAGGTCGAGGCTCTCGAACGCGCTCCGGTAGTCGAAGTCGTCGCCCATCGGGTTGGCGACGCCGGGGTGCTTGCGCAGGATCTTGAGGTTGAGCTGGTTGGGCCACCAGTCGGTGTTGCTCGCGCTCTCGGTGGGATGACCCATCCGTCCGGCGTGCACCGGGCAGCCGCCGGCGGCCTCGGTGTTCATGTCAGCTTCGACGGTCTCGTGATCGTGCTGGGACACAGGCATCTCCTCGTGGTGGTGCTGGTCGGTTCAGGTACTCGGGACAGTGGTGACCGGGGCACGGCAGGACGCGCACGTGCCCCAGTAGATGACCTCGGCCTCGTCGACCGCGAAGCCGTGGTCGTCGGCCGGGTCGAGGCACGGGGCGTGCCCGACCGCGCAGTCGACGTCGGCGATCGCGCCGCACGCGCGGCACACCACGTGGTGGTGGTTGTCACCGACGCGGGCCTCGTAGCGGCTCACCGACCCGGACGGCTGGATGCGACGCACCAGGCCCGCCGTCGTCAGGGCACGCAGGACGTCGTACACGGCTTGGTGCGAGACCTCGCCGAGCTGGGCCCGGACGACGCCGATCACCGTGTCGGTGTCGGCGTGCGGGTGCTCGTGCACGGCCGCCAGCACGGCCACCCGCGGCTTCGTGACGCGGAGCGCGGTGGCACGCAGCATGTTCTCGACGTCCGGTGGGGTGGCCATGGGTCGAGTCTCACGCATTTTCTTGAATCAATCAAGAAAACGGACGACGTGGCCGGGACCGTGACCTCAGCGGTACGCCGCCACGGCCTCGCGCGCGAGGGCGATCGCGGCGTCGTCCCTGGTGTCGAGGTCCTCGTCGGCCTGGTCGTTGACCGCCACCTCGAGCACGACGTTCCCGACCCGGGCCACCACCGTCGCGTCCTCCGACCAGGAGGCGGCCGGGAAGAGGAGGGCCTGGTCGCCGAGGCCCGCCACCGGTCGCGGCTTCTCGTAGTAGACCGAGCGGCGCGCCAGCAGGTCGGTGAACGTGGCCCGGGCGAGCTGCGCGCCGGTGCGTCGCAGCAGCGCGCTGCCGCGAACCGCGTGCACGCCGACCTTGACGTACTTCGAGTACTGGGACTCGCCGTCGTCGATGACGATCGCTCCGTCACCCACGCCCCAGTAGCAACCGGCCGTGCGCCGCTCGGGGTCGACGGCCGCGCGCTGGTCGAGGCCACGGCTCGGGCCGACGAAGGCCGTGGCGGCGGCCGCGAGCGCTCGGCACACCGGGCGCGCCCGGGTCACGGCCCCGGCGCCCGGCGCGGGCAGGGTGGCGAGGTCGAGGTCGGCCTGCGCGAGCACGTCGGCCGCGGCGGCGACGGCGGTGTCCTCGAGCACGTAGCCGGGCACGGTGCCGCCCCGCACGTCGGTCGCGTCGGCCACGCCCTGCACCGAGACCTGGACGACGACGTTGCGCACGCGCACCACCAGGTGGACCTCGCCGTAGGCGCCCGGGCCGGTGAGCACGGACGCGTACGCCTCGTCGCCCAGCCCCTGCACCTCGCGGTAGCGGGGCGGGTCGACCGGCCCGGAGCCGTAGGGTCGCTCCCGCCGTGCCGACCGGATGCTCGCCTCGGCCGCCTCGACCGCGCTCGCGCCCGGATCGGCGGTCGGTTGGAAGACCTCGTAGCCGACCTCCAGGTCGCGGGTGACGCCCAGCGGCTCCTGCCGCTCGTACCACCGGCACCCGGCCTGGGCGGGGAGGTCGAGGCGGTGCAGCCCGAAGTCCGCGAGGGTCTGCACCGACGGGTGGCAGGTGTCGATGGCGCCGGGGCGGACGTCGTCGTCCTCCCACCGGGTCTCGTCGACCTGCGCACCGGTGTCGAGCTGGTCCCAGGTCGCCGAGGGCAGCTCGAGGTCGACGTCCTGCCCGGCCTCCGGGAGCCGGTAGGCGAGGAGCCCCTCGCTGCCGGCGACGACGAGGGTGTCGCTGGCGAGCGTCGCGTAGGCGAACGCCGACGCCTCGACGGACCCGAGCACGTCGACGTCGTCCACGTCGGCCATCGAGTGGCGGGTGACCACCACCCCGGTGCCGAAGGGACCGGCCGTGCTCAGCACCACCGGCCGGTCCTCGGGGTCGAACCCGACGAAGCCACCGCCGGCAGGGAAGCCCGACCAGCGTTCGGCACCGGTGTCCAGGTCGTAGGCGGCGAGCCCGCCGGAGCCGGTGGCCAGCGGCGACTGGAACCCGCGGGCGACCACGACGGCCCCGTCGTGCACGCCGAGGGACCTCGTGCCGGACAGCGAGTGGTCGATGGACTGCGGTCCGATCGGGGTCAGCGGCTCGCCGGTCCGCTCGTCGAGGCGCCACATCAGCTGGTGCCCGCGCTCGGAGGTCGAGAGGACGAGCGGGTCGGCGCTGACGATGGCGCCGGCGACGTTCTCCTCCACGAGCTCGACCACGGTGCGCGACCAGAGCTCCCTGCCGCTGTCGGCGTCGCGCATGGTCAGGCGCACGCGGGAGTGCCGGTCGAGCGCGGACGACGTCGCGATCAGCTGGCCGTCGGAGACGACCGAGGCCCCCCACCCGGTCAGGTCCGGGTCGACCGTGCGCAGCTCGCGGCCGGTGCGGAGGTCGAACCGCAGGGCGACGCTGTAGCAGCACGCGGTGATCACCGTGACCGTCGAGTCGCCGGCCTGGAGTGCCTCTTCGGCCCGCTCCGGGATGTCGTCCATCGGCTTCGGCATCCGGCGGTGCCAGCGCCAGGCGCCGGTGGCCGGGTCGACGACGCCCACCGACCGGCACGGGGCGTTCGGTCCGCGCCCGGTGTAGGTGACGACGATCGACCCGTCGGGTGCCGGACGGGCGGCGCAGACGCCCTGGACCGGCACCGCCCAGGCCCGGTCGCCGGTGGCGGGGTCGATGCCGACCACCTCGTCGTCGAGGGCCGCCGCGAGGCCGTCCCCGGTCGCCACCACGGCCGTGACGTCGTGCTGACCGATCGAGGAGATCGACCAGGCCGGATCGAGCGGCGCGACCTGGGGAGCGTCCGTGCCGGCCGGTTCCCTCTCGGCGTCCTCGCCGTCGCCCGAGCAGGCGGTCGCAGCGACGAGGACGAGCGCGAGAGCGACGCTCAGGAGGCGGGGCCGGGGCATGCGCCGGTCCTACCCCCGGCGGCAGCGGGCCACACCCGAGCCGCGGCGGCCGAGGTCGGGCGAGGGGTGGGAAAAGCACGAGAACGGCGACCCGTGGGCCGCCGTTCCGGTGGTTCTGTGTCCGAGGGGGGACTTGAACCCCCACGCCCTAATACGGGCACTAGCACCTCAAGCTAGCGCGTCTGCCAATTCCGCCACCCGGACGAGTGCGATCGGAACAGTAGCAAAGGGGCTCGTGGGGTTCCGCATCGGGGGACGCGGCGGTTGCTTCGCGTCGGTGCCAGGATGGGCGCATGGACTCGGAGCCCCGCACGACGCCCGCCGGTGACCCCGCCCACGACCCCGCGGGCGAGGTGGTCGAGCTGTGCCGTGAGCTGATCCGGATCGATACCAGCAACTACGGCGAGCCCGACGGCACCGGCGGTCCGGGGGAGCGCAAGGCCGCCGAGTACGTCGCCGCGCTGCTCGACGAGGTCGGCATCGAGTCCCGGCTCCTCGAGGCCACGCCGGGCCGCACGTCGGTCGTCGCACACTGGGGCGGCGCGGACTCCACCCGCACCGACGGGCTCCTGCTGCACGGCCACCTGGACGTCGTCCCGGCGGCCGCCGAGGACTGGCAGGTCGACCCGTTCAGCGGTGAGGTCCAGGACGGCTACGTCTGGGGTCGCGGCGCGGTCGACATGAAGGACTTCGACGCGATGCTGCTCTCCGTCGTGCGCGCGCGCCAGCGGGCCGGCGACGTGCCGGACCGGCCCGTCGTCCTCTGCTTCACCGCCGACGAGGAGGCCGGCGGCCACCACGGCGCCCAGGTGCTCGTCGAGCAGCACCGCGAGGAGCTCGAGGGGTGCACGGAGGCGGTCGGCGAGGTCGGCGGCTTCAGCACGACCGTGCGCGGACGTCGGCTGTACCTCATCGAGGCGGCCGAGAAGGGGATGGCCTGGATGCGGCTCACCGCCCGCGGCCGGGCCGGGCACGGCTCGATGATCAACGACGAGAACGCCGTGACCCGGCTGGCCGGTGCGGTGGCGCGGATCGGGGCCCACGAGTGGCCGGTGCGGCTCACCCCGACCATGGAGGTGCTGCTGGCGACCGTCGCCGACCTCGCCGGCGCCGAGGCGACCCCGGAGACCGCGCCGGCGCTGATCGAGGAGTTCGGCGGCGCCGCCCGGATGCTCGGCGCGGTGATCCGCAACACCGTCAACCCGACGCAGCTCGCGGCCGGCTACAAGGTCAACGTCATCCCGACCGAGGCGACCGCCCACCTCGACGGCCGGTTCCTGCCGGGCTACGAGGACGAGTTCTTCCAGACCCTGCGCGAGCTCTGCGGCGACGGCGTCGAGTGGGACTTCCTCTCCCACCAGCAGCCTTGGGAGACGCCGTACGACGGCGACCTGGTCGGCGCCATGACCCGCTCGATCCTCGCCGAGGACCCCGAGGGCATCGTCGCGCCGTACACGATGAGCGGCGGCACCGACGCCAAGCACTTCCGCAACCTCGGCCTGCGCTCCTACGGCTTCGCGCCGCTCCGGCTGCCCGCCGACCTCGACTTCACCGCGCTCTTCCACGGCGTCGACGAGCGGGTGCCGGTCGACGCCCTCGAGTTCGGAGCCCGGGTCTTCGACCGGTTCCTCGGCGACGTCTGAGTCCCCGCCCGGCCCGGGGTCCCGAGACCGTCCACCCGACCGCTGAGGTGGCGGCGGACGGGGAGCTCAGGCGGTGCGGACGGCGCGGATGATCTTGCGTCGCAGGACCACGCGACGGGTGCCGTCGGCACCGATGCGTACGCGGTCGAGCTCCCAGCCACCGTGCTCGGCGCGCTCGACGAGGAGCTTGGTGACGACGTTGCGCGAGAACTCGCGGGAGTAGGAGACCTTGTCGAACTCCCACACCACCCCCGGCCGCGGCGCCCGGCGGTCGGACCTCGTCATGCCACCGCTCCCCTCGAGACGTCGTCGAGGGCAGCGACGATCTCGTCGGGCAGGACCTTGTCGTCGGTGCCGAGCGCACCGCGGACCTGCTGTGCGGTGCGGGCCCCGACGATCGGGGCGGTGATGCCCGGCCGGTCGCGGACCCAGACGAGGGCGACCTCGAGCGGCGTCCAGCCGAGCCCCTCGGCGGCCCGGACGACGGCCTCGACGATCCGGGCGCTCTCGTCGTCGAGGTAGGCGCCGACGAAGCCGGCGAAGGTCGGGGAGGCGCCGCGGGAGTCGGACGGCGTGCCGGTGCGGTACTTGCCGGTCAGCACGCCGCGACCCAGCGGCGACCACGGCAGCACCCCGAGACCGAGCGCGGCGCAGGCGGGCAGCACCTCGCGCTCGACCCCGCGGTTGAGCAGGGAGTACTCGACCTGGGTCGAGGCCAGCGTGGCGCGGCCGGGGACGGCGCGCTGCCAGGTGGCGGACTGGGCGGTCTGCCACCCGCTGTAGTTCGAGACGCCGACGTAGGACGCCCGGCCGGAGGACTGGGCGAGGTCGAGCGCGGTGAGGGTCTCCTCCAGCGGTGTCTCGTCGCTCCAGACGTGCACCTGCCACAGGTCGACGTGGTCGACCCCCAACCGGGCCAGCGAGGCGTCGAGCGTGGTGAGCAGGTGGCCGCGCGAGGTGTCGGTACGCCGTTCGCCGGAGCGTCGGGAGATGCCCGCCTTGGTCGCGAGGACGATCTCGTCGCGGGCGACGACGTCGCCGATGAACGAGCCGACCAGGCGCTCGGAGTCGCCGTCGGTGTAGCCCGCGGCGGTGTCGACGAGCGTGCCGCCGGCCTCGGCGAAGGCGATGAGCTGGTCGCGGGCCTCGTGCTCGTCGGTGTCACGACCCCACGTCATCGTGCCGAGCCCCAGGCGGGAGACCCGCAGACCGGTGGAGCCCAGGGAGCGCTGCTGCATGACTGAAAACCTAGACGAACACGCCAGGGCTCGGCGCGGTGGCTCGCGGGCACGACCACTACCGTTGTGCGGGTGTTGGAGCTGCTGCAGGCCGTCGTGCTCGGGGTCATCCAAGGTCTGACGGAGTTCCTGCCGATCTCCAGCAGCGCCCACCTGCGCATCTACCCGGAGGTGTTCGGGTGGGGCGACCCGGGCGCGGCGTTCACCGCTGTCATCCAGATCGGCACCGAGCTGGCCGTGCTGATCTACTTCCGCGAGGACATCTGGCGGATCGCCTCGATGTGGGTGCGCTCGCTCCTCAAGCCCGAGCTGCGCGGGCACATCGACGCCCGGATGGGCTGGTTCATCATCATCGGGTCGCTGCCGATCGTCGTCCTCGGGATCCTCCTCAAGGACCTCATCGAGCGCGACTTCCGCAACCTGTGGATCATCGCCACGACCCTGATCGTGATGGGCGTCGTGCTCGGCCTCGCGGACCGGTTCGGGCGCACCGAGAAGGCGATCAAGCAGATGACGCTGCGCGACGCCGTCCTGATGGGTGCGGCGCAGGCGATGGCGCTGGTGCCCGGGGTGTCCCGCTCGGGCGCCACGCTGTCGATGGGCCGGGCCCTCGGCTACGACCGCGAGGCCGCCACCCGCTACGCGTTCCTGCTCGCCATCCCGGCCGTCGTCGGCGCGGGGCTGTTCGAGCTCAAGGAGATCCCCGGCGGCGACAACCCCTACGGCTGGGGTCCCACCCTGGTCGGCACGGTCGTGTCCTTCGTCGTCGGGTACGCCGCCATCGCGTGGCTGCTGCGCTACGTCTCGACCCGGTCCTACACGCCGTTCGTGCTCTACCGCGTCGCGCTCGGCATCGCGACCCTGGCGCTGCTGGCCACCGGCGTCCTCGTGGCCTGAGCCGGTCCTCCGGGGTCCTACAGCCAGCCGGAGCGCTTGAAGAACCAGAACAGCATCGCGGCGACGCCGCCCATCAGCAGCAGGGCGAACGGGTAGCCGAAGGTCCACCTCAGCTCGGGCATGTGCTCGAAGTTCATCCCGTAGACGCCGGCGATGAGCGTCGGCACCACGACCAGCGCGGCCCCGGCCGAGATGCGGCGCATGTCGTCGTTCTGCTGCACCGAGATCGCGGCGACGTGGGCGTCGAAGGCGGTCGAGAGGAGCTGGTCGAGGGTGTCGACGGCCTCGGCGGCCTGGGTCAGGTGGTCGACGACGTCGCGGAAGAACGGCGCGGCCTCCTCGTTCTCCGCGCCCGGCACCGTGCCGGAGGCGAACCGGCGCATCGGCTCGCGCAGCGGCATCACCGCCCGCCGGACCTCCGCGATCTCGCGCTTGAGCGTGTAGATGCGCGCCGAGTCCTTGGTGCGCTCGTCGGAGAAGACCGACTCCTCGACCTCGTCGACGTCCTCCTGGAGGTCCTCGACGACGTCGAGGTACGCGTCGACGACGGTGTCGCACACGGCGTAGACGACCGAGACCGGACCCTTGGTGAGGACGCGCTCGGTGTGCTCGAGGAACCGGCGCGCGGTCTGCAGTTGCGATCCCTTCCCGTGCCGGACGGTGATCACGAAGTCGTGGCCCACGAACATGTTGATCTCACCGGTCTCCACGGCGTCGTCCTCGTCGACGTACCAGAGCGTCTTGAGCACGAGGAACAGGTCGTCGCCGTACTGCTCGAGCTTGGGCCGCTGGTGGGCCTTGACGGCGTCCTCGACGGCGAGGCGGTGCAGCCCGAACGCCTCCGCGACCTCGCCGAGCTCGATCTCGCTGGGCTGGTAGAGGCCGAGCCACACGAAGCCGTCCTCGGACGCCGCCGCGGCACGCAGGGCCGGGTAGTCGTGCGACGCACAGTCGACGGGGAGCCGGACGCCGTGCCGGTAGACGGCGCTGTCGACGATCACGCGCTCACGGTAGACCTTCTAGAGTCCAGAGCATGGCAACCGTGATCCTCGTCCGACACGGCCGGACGACGGCCAACGCGTCGGGCATGCTCGCCGGCCGGCTCGCCGGCGTCCGCCTCGACGACGTCGGCGCCGAGCAGGCCACCCGGGCGGGGGAGCGGATCGCACCGGTCCGGCTGGCCGGGGTCCTGAGCAGCCCGCTCGAGCGTTGCCGGCAGACGGCCAAGGCGCTCCTCGCCGGTCGCGACGACGAGCTGAAGGTCCTCACCGACAAGGGGATCTCGGAGTGCGACTACGGCGAGTGGCAGGGCCGCCAGCTCAAGGACCTCGCCAAGGAGCCGCTGTGGCGGACCGTGCAGAGCCAGCCCTCGGCGGCGGTCTTCCCGGGAGGGGAGTCGATGGCGACGATGCAGGCCCGGTCGGTCGCCGCGATCCGTCGTCACGACGCCGCGATCGAGGCCGAGCACGGTGCGGGCGCCGTCTGGGTCGCGGTCAGCCACGGCGACATCATCAAGTCGGTGCTCGCCGACGCCCTCGGCATGCACCTCGACCTCTTCCAGCGGATCAACGTCGACCCGGCGTCGCTCTCCATCATCCGCTACACCGCGTCGCGGCCCTACGTGCTGGCCACCAACACCCACGCCGGCGACCTGGCCTGGCTCAACCCGCCGCCGGCCAGGAAGGGACGCCGCCGCCGCGCGAGCGCCGACGCCCCGGTGGGCGGCGGCGCGGGCCCCGGCACGCCGCCAGGCACCGTCTCCTAGGCTGGTCAGCATGCCGATCGTCCATCGCTTCGACCCGCCGGAGCGCTTCGTCACCGGGACCGTCGGTGAGCCCGGCGCCCGCACCTTCTTCCTGCAGGCCCGCACCGGTGTCCGCGTCACGTCGGTCTCCCTGGAGAAGCAGCAGGTGGCCGCGCTCGCCGAGCGCGTCGACGAGCTGCTCGACGAGGTGATGACGACGTCGACGTCCCAGGTCGTCCCCGCCGTCGCCCCCCTCGGGCTCGAGGACTCCGCGCCGCTCGAGCAACCCATCGAGGAGGAGTTCCGCGCCGGCACGATGACGCTGTCGTGGGACCCGAACGACGAGCGCGTGGTCATCGAGGTCTTCCCCTTCAGCGAGGTCGCGGCAATCACGCCCGACGAGGCCGACGAGGAGGTCGAGGAGCCCGAGCCCGAGGAGGTCTTCCTCGTGCGGATCACGCCGGCCGCCGCGCGCTCGTTCGTGCAGCGCGCCGAGCAGGTCCTCGAGGCGGGCCGGCCGACCTGCCCGTTCTGCGGCGAGCCGATCGACCCCGAGGGCCACCTGTGCGTGCGCGCCAACGGGTTCCGGCGTCGCGACCCGCAGGCACCCTGAGGTCCGGCGGGCACGAGGTGGCCGAGCTGGAGCTGCGTGGGCGGATCATGCCCGCGTCGAACGCGACGTTCCTGGGTGACCTCGACGGCACCAAGGTCGTCTACAAGCCGATCGCGGGGGAGCGGCCCCTGTGGGACTTCCCCGACGGCACCCTCGCCGACCGCGAGGTGGCGGCGTACGCCGTCTCGCAGGCGACCGGCTGGGACGTGATCCCGCGCACCTGGCTCGGCGAGGGGCCGCACGGCACCGGGATGCTCCAGGAGTGGCAGGAGCCGGATCCCGAGCAGGACGCGGTGACGCTCGTGCGCGGCGCGGCGGTGCCGGAGGGGTTCCTGGCGGTCTTCGACGGGCTCGACGAGCACGACCGCGAGGTCACGCTGGTGCACGAGGACGGTGCGGCGCTGCGCCGGATGGCCGTGCTCGACGTCATCACCAACAACGCCGACCGCAAGGGCGGCCACGTGCTCGAGATGACCTCCGGGCACCGCTACGGCGTCGACCACGGGCTGACCTTCCACCACGAGCCCAAGCTGCGCACCGTGCTGTGGGGCTGGCACGGCCGTCCCCTGGACGACGAGCACGTCGACGGCGTCGCGCGGGTGGTCGCGGCCGTCGGTGCCGAGCTGGGCGACGTCCTGGCCGACCACCTGACCGACCTGGAGATCGACACCCTGGTCCGCCGCTGCCGTCGGCTGCTCGACCGCGGCGTGATGCCGGTGCCCCGGGGCGAGTACCCCGCGATCCCGTGGCCACCCTTCTGAGGGCACCGCACGGCGGGGAACCGTCGGACGCGCCGCCGCGCGAGGCGGGGCGGAGCGCGGCACCACCGGCCGGCGTGCCGCGGCCGGGGCCGGCGCGGGGTCGCCACGACCCACCACCGCGCGGCGGACGGCTCCCGGGTCACTAGAGTTCGCCCCATGCGTTCCTGGCCCGCCCCGGAGGTCCCGCCCCTCGCCGTCACCGCCCCGGCGGTCGTCCTGCACGACACCGCCAGCCAGGGCCGCGTCACCGTGGGTCCGGGTGAGACCGGGGTCGCCCGCCTCTACGTCTGCGGCATCACCCCCTACGACGCCACCCACCTCGGCCACGCGGCCACCTACGTCGGCTACGACCTGCTGCTGCGGGCCTGGCGCAACGCCGGCCACGAGGTCAGCTACGTGCAGAACGTCACCGACGTCGACGACCCGCTGCTCGAGCGGGCCGCGAAGGTGCGGATCGACTGGGTCGAGCTGGCCGAGCGGGAGACCGAGCTGTTCCGCCAGGACATGCAGGCGCTGCGTGTCCTGCCGCCGGCCCACTACGTCGGCGCGGTCGAGTCGATCCCGCTCGCCGTGGCGATGATCCAGGAGCTCGAGGCGGCGGGTGCGGTCTACCGCGTCGGGCAGGACCTGTACTACGAGGTCGCGGCCGACCCGGCGTTCGGTCAGGAGTCCGGCTACGACCGCGAGACGATGCTCCGCTTCTTCGGCGAGCGCGGCGGCGACCCCGACACCCCCGGCAAGCGCGACCCGCTCGACTGCGTCGTCTGGCGCGGCGAGCGCGAGGGCGAGCCGTCGTGGGACAGCCCGTTCGGCCCCGGCCGCCCGGGGTGGCACATCGAGTGCGCCGCCATCGCGCGCCACCACCTCGGCGCCGGCTTCGAGGTCCAGGCCGGCGGCAGCGACCTGATCTTCCCGCACCACGAGATGTGTGCCGGCCACGCCCAGACGCTGACGCCCGGCACGCCGTTCGCGCAGGTCTACAGCCACTCCGGCATGGTCGGCTACGACGGCGAGAAGATGTCGAAGTCCCGCGGCAACCTCGTCTTCGTCTCCGCCCTGCGCAACAGCGACATCGACCCGATGGCGATCCGGCTGGCGCTGCTGCGCCACCACGTCCGCAGCGACTGGGAGTGGACCGACGCCGAGCTCTTCGACGCCGTCGACGCCCTGGCGCTGTGGCGCAAGGCCGTCGCCCTCGGCGCCGGCGCCCCGGCCGCGCCGGTGGTCACCGAGGTGCTCGCCGCCCTGGCCGACGACCTGGACGCCCCGCGCGCCCTGGCCGCCGTCGACGGCTGGGTGGCCGCCACCCTCGGCACCGACGGTCTCGCCGACAACTCCGACCCCGACGCCGCCCTCGCGATCGTCGCGGTCGTCGACGCGGCGCTCGGCGTCCTGCTCTAGGCGCCTCCGCCGGCGGTCCCCGGCCCGGGATTTCCCCGGTCGACCGGGGATCCCTGAACTTGGGGGCCGGGATATCGGCCGCCCAGTTCAGATTTCCCCGGTCGACCGGGGAAATCCCGCCCCCGTCCGGCCGCCCCCGTTCGGCCGCCCCCGTTCGGCCGCCCCCGTCAGGCCGGGCCGGGCCCGACGTCGGGCTCGTCGCCGCGCCGCTTGAGGTAGCGCTCGAACTCGCGGGCGATCGCCTCGCCGGAGGCCTCCGGGAGGTCGGCGGTGTCGCGGGTCTCCTCGAGGGAGCGGACGTACTCGGCGATGTCCTCGTCCTCCTCGGCGAGCTCGTCGACGCCGCGCTCCCAGGCGCGGGCGTCGTCGGGGAGGTCGAGGAGGGGGATCGAGACCTCGAGGAGGTTCTCGAGCTGACCCAGCAGCGCCAGCGTCGCCTTCGGGCACGGCGGCTGCGCCACGTAGTGGGGGACGGCCGCCCAGTAGGACACCGCCGGGACGTCGAGCCGCACGCACGCGTCCTGGAAGACGCCGACGATCCCGGTCGGCCCCTCGTACGTCGACGGCTCGAGCTTGAGCCGGTCGACCAGCTCGGGCTCGGTGGCGGTCCCGGAGACCGGGATCGGCCGGGTGTGCGGGGTGTCGGCGAGCAGCGCGCCCAGGGTGACGACGAGCTCGCCGCCGAGCTCGTCGCACACCGCGAGCAGCTCGGCGCAGAACTGGCGCCACCGCATGCTCGGCTCGATGCCGCGAATCAGGATGACGTCGCGGTCGAGGTCGGGCGGGGAGGCGATCGCGATCTGCGTCGTGGGCCAGATGATCTTGCGGTGCCCGTTGTCGTCGATGGTCACCGCGGGCCGGTTCACCTGGAAGTCGTAGAAGTCCTCGGGGTCGACGGTGCCGACCACGCGCGCGTTCCAGACCTCGACCAGGTGGTCGATGACCGACGAGGCCGCGTCCGCGGCGTCGTTCCAGCCCTCGAAGGCGGCGATCACCAGGGGTGCCACCAGGTCGGACGTCTCGTCGATCTCGATCACCCGGGAAGCCTATAAGGGGGAGCGGCGTTGTCCTGGAGACCGACCGTGGAGACGTCGCGGGGATTTCGCGGTGTTCGGCGCCGGTGTCACGATTTGGGCAGGCTGTCCACGACCCGGACGGCGCACCGCATGCTCGTAGTCCGAGCCATCACGAGGAGAGCCGTTGTCCGACCTGCGTCCCGACGCCACCGACGAGCTGACTGCGCTGCTGCAGGAACGGATCGTGGTGCTCGACGGCGCCATGGGGACGGCGATCCAGCGCGACCGCCCCTCCGAGGCCGGCTACCGCGGCGACCGGTTCGCCGACTGGCCGAGCGACCTGCAGGGCAACAACGACCTCCTGACGCTCACCCAGCCCGACATCATCGCCGGCATCCACCGCGAGTACCTCGAGGCCGGCGCCGACATGATCGAGACCAACACCTTCAACGCGAACCGGGTCTCGCTGGCCGACTACGGCATGCAGGACCTGGCCCGCGAGCTGAACGTCGAGGCCGCGCGCCTGGCGCGCCGGGTCGCCGACGAGGTCGCCGAGGAGACCGGCCGGCCGCGCTACGTCGCCGGCGCGCTCGGCCCGACGACGCGCACCGCCTCGATCAGCCCCGACGTCAACGACCCCGGCGCCCGCAACGTCTCGTGGGACGACCTGGTGGCGGCGTACCTGGAGGCGGCGCGCGGACTGGTCGACGGCGGGTCCGACCTGATCTTCATCGAGACCATCTTCGACACCCTCAACGCCAAGGCCGCGATCTTCGCCGTCGAGACCCTCTTCGAGGAGCAGGGGCGTCGCTGGCCGGTCGTGATCTCCGGCACCATCACCGACGCGTCCGGCCGCACCCTGTCGGGCCAGGTGACCGAGGCCTTCTGGGACTCCGTGCGCCACGCCCGGCCGCTCGCCGTGGGCCTCAACTGCGCGCTCGGGGCCAAGGACATGCGCCCCTACATCGCCGAGATGAGCCGGCTGGCCGACACCTTCGTGTCCTGCTACCCGAACGCCGGGCTGCCCAACGCCTTCGGTGAGTACGACGAGTCGCCCGAGGAGACCGCGGCGATGCTCGCCGAGTTCGCGGACGCCGGGTTCGTCAACCTGGCCGGCGGCTGCTGCGGCACCACGCCCGACCACATCGCCGCGATCGCGGGCGCGGTCGAGGGCAAGACCCGCCGCGAGCGCGCCGTCGTCCAGCCGGCCATGCGCCTGTCGGGGCTCGAGCCGTTCACCATCGACGAGTCCAGCCTGTTCGTGAACGTCGGCGAGCGCACCAACATCACCGGCTCGGCGAAGTTCCGCAACCTCATCAAGGACGGCGACTACGACGCCGCCCTCGCGGTGGCCTCCCAGCAGGTCGAGAACGGCGCGCAGGTCATCGACGTCAACATGGACGAGGGCATGATCGACGGCGTCGCGGCCATGGACCGCTTCACCAAGCTGATCGCCAGCGAGCCCGACATCAGCCGGGTCCCGGTGATGGTCGACTCCTCCAAGTGGGAGGTCATCGAGGCCGGCCTGAAGAACGTCCAGGGCAAGGCCATCGTCAACTCGATCTCCATGAAGGAGGGCGAGGAGAAGTTCCGCGAGCAGGCGCAGCTGGTCCGGAAGTACGGCGCCGCCGCGGTCGTGATGGCCTTCGACGAGGACGGCCAGGCCGACAACCTCGAGCGCCGCAAGGCCATCTGCGAGCGGGCCTACCGGATCCTGGTCGACGAGGTCGGCTTCCCGGCCGAGGACATCATCTTCGACCCGAACGTCTTCGCCGTCGCGACCGGCATCGAGGAGCACGCCTCCTACGGCCTGGACTTCATCGAGGCCACCCGCTGGATCAAGCAGAACCTGCCCGGCGCGAAGGTGTCCGGCGGCATCTCCAACGTGAGCTTCTCGTTCCGGGGCAACAACCCGGTGCGCGAGGCGATCCACGCCGTCTTCCTGTTCCACGCGATCGAGGCCGGCCTCGACATGGGCATCGTCAACGCCGGGGCGCTGGTCGTCTACGACCAGGTCGAGCCCGAGCTGCGCGAGCGGATCGAGGACGTCGTCCTCAACCGTCGCCCCGACGCCGCCGAGCGGCTCCTCGAGATCGCCGAGGCCCACAACAAGGTGGGCCAGGTCGTCGAGGCGGCCACCGAGGAGTGGCGCGAGCTGCCCGTCGGCGAGCGGATCACCCACGCCCTGGTGAAGGGCCTCGACGCCCACGTCGAGTCCGACACCGAGCAGCTGCGCCGGGAGATCGCCGAGCGCGGTGGCCGGCCGATCGAGGTCATCGAGGGCCCGCTGATGGACGGCATGAACGTCGTCGGCGACCTGTTCGGCGCCGGCAAGATGTTCCTGCCGCAGGTCGTGAAGTCCGCGCGGGTGATGAAGAAGGCCGTCGCCTACCTGATCCCGTTCATCGAGCAGGAGAAGGCCGACTTCGTCGCGGCCGGCGGGGTCGCGACCAGCGACAAGGAGACCAACGGCACCATCGTGATGGCGACCGTCAAGGGCGACGTCCACGACATCGGCAAGAACATCGTCGGCGTGGTGCTGCAGTGCAACAACTACGAGGTCATCGACCTCGGCGTGATGGTGCCGGCGCAGAAGATCCTCGACACCGCCGCGGAGGTGCAGGCCGACATCATCGGGCTCTCCGGCCTGATCACCCCCTCGCTCGACGAGATGGTCAACCTGGCCACCGAGATGCAGCGCCAGGGCCTGACGATCCCGCTCCTGATCGGCGGCGCGACGACGTCGCGCGCCCACACGGCCGTCAAGGTCGACCCGCGCTACGACGGCCCGGTCGTCTGGGTCAAGGACGCCTCGCGCTCCGTCCCGACCGCGGCCGCGCTGCTCCACGAGACCAAGCGCGTGACGCTGATGGCCGACGTGAAGACCGACTACGACGCGCTGCGCGCCCGGCACGCCAACAAGGGCGACCGCAAGCTGATCTCCTTCGACGCGGCCAGGGCCGACGCGACGCCGGTCGACTGGACGACGTACGTGCCGCCCAGCCCGAAGCAGCCCGGCATCCACGTGCTCGACGACTACGACATCGCCGAGCTGCGCGACTACATCGACTGGCAGCCGTTCTTCAACGCCTGGGAGATGAAGGGCAAGTTCCCCGACATCCTCAACAGCCCCAGTGCGGGCGAGGCGGCACGCAGGCTCTACGACGACGCGCAGGTCATGCTCGACCGGATGATCGCCGAGAAGTGGGTCACCGCCCGCGGCGTCTACGGCTTCCTGCCCGCGGCCGCCGACCCCGACTGCCGTGACGACACCCTCGTGTACGCCGACGACGACCGCACCGAGGTGCGCGCCGTCCTGCACCACCTGCGTCAGCAGGGCGAGCACCGCCAGGGCATCCCGCACAAGTCGCTCGGCGACTTCGTCGCGCCCGCGGACGCCGGGGTGGCCGACCACGTCGGTGGCTTCGCCGTGACGACCGGCATCGGCCTGCCGGCGCGCGTCCAGGCGTTCAAGGACGACCTCGACGACTACAGCGCGATCCTGCTGGAGTCGCTGGCCGACCGGCTCGCGGAGGCGTTCGCGGAGCGGCTGCACCAGCGGGTCCGCACCGAGTTCTGGGGCCACGTGCCCGACGAGCAGCTCAGCAACGCCGACCTGATCGCCGAGAAGTACGACGGCATCCGCCCCGCGCCGGGCTACCCCGCCTGCCCCGACCACACCGAGAAGCTCACCCTGTGGGACCTCCTCGACGTCGAGGCCGCGACCGGCATCACCCTCACCGAGTCGATGGCGATGTGGCCGGGCGCCTCGGTGTCGGGCTGGTACTTCAGCCACCCGCAGTCGCAGTACTTCGTCGTCGGCCGCCTCGGCCGCGACCAGGTCGCCGACTACGCCGCCCGCAAGGGATGGACGGTGGCCGAGGCCGAGCGCTGGCTCTCACCCAACCTGGGCTACGAGCCGGAGGACTGAGCGTGACGACGCGACCCGCGGCCGTGCTGTGGGACATGGACGGCACCCTGGTCGACACCGAGCCCTACTGGATCCGGACCCAGTTCGAGATGGCCGAGCGGCACGGCGGCACGTGGAGCCACGAGCTCGCCCTCGAGCTGGTCGGCAGCGACCTGCTCGCCTCGGGTCGCTTCATCCGCGAGCACATGCCGCTCGACCTGCCGGCCGAGGAGATCGTTGAGATGATGCTCGACGGCGTCGTCCGGCTGGTCGCGCAGGAGGTGCCGTGGCGCCCGGGCGGGCGCGAGCTCCTCGCGTCGCTGCGCGCCGACGGTGTGCCGTGCGCGCTGGTGACGATGTCCTACGAGCGCTTCGTCGTCCCGATCCTCGAGCACCTGCCGGCCGGCTCCTTCCAGGTCGTCGTCACCGGCGACCAGGTCAGCCGCGGCAAGCCCGACCCCGAGCCCTACCTCACCGCGGCCCGGCTGCTCGGCGTGGACGCCGGCGACTGCCTGGCCATCGAGGACTCGCCGACCGGCGCCCGCTCGGCCGAGGCCGCCGGGTGCACCGTGCTCGTCGTCCCCCACCACGTGCCGGTCGGACCGGGGGAGCGGAGAGTCTTCGCCGACACCCTCGCCGACCTCGCCGTGACCGACCTGGCGGCGTACCTCCTGCCGGTCTGAGCGCGCCCGACCGGAGATGCTGCGGCCCCTCCCGGCGCCGGCAAGACGGATTGTTGTCAATTCGCGACCCGGTGAGGCGTCGGCGAGGGTGACGCGGGTGACGCGGGGGGAGTACGTTGCCGGGGTTCTGCTCACACCCCCTGGAGGTCGACGCAACGTGAATCGCCCACGCAAGCTCCTGGCACTCGCCGGTGCCAGTGCCCTGATCGTCACCCTCGCCGCGTGCGGTGACGGCGAGCGGGAGACCGACAGCGGCAACAGCGGCAACAGCGGCAACAGCGGAGACAGCGGGGGCGGGTCCGGCGACGCCGGCTCCAGCGCACCGTGGACGCTCGGCACCACCGAGTCCGTCACCGCCATGGACCCGGCCGGCTCCTACGACTTCGGCTCCTGGAACATGCAGTACAACATCTTCGAGCAGCTCCTCACGATCCCCGCCGGCGCCGACGAGCCCGTCGGTGACGCCGCCGAGTCGTGCGACTACGACGACCCGGAGACCATCACCTGCACCCTGCGCGAGGGCCTGACGTTCTCCAACGGCAACGAGCTGACGTCGTCCGACGTCCTCTTCTCGCTCCAGCGCAACCTCGAGATCAACGACCCCAACGGGTCCTCGGTCCTGCTCGGCTCGATCAGCAACGGCGACGCCGAGAACCAGGCGCTGGCCGACGGTGCGATCGAGACGCCCGACGACCTGACGGTGGTCTTCCACCTCAACCAGCCCGACACCACCTTCCTCAAGCTGCTGTCGACCGCGACGACGTCCATCGTCGACGAGGAGTCGTTCCCGGCCGACGCCCTGGCCGCCGACGACGCCGTGATCGGCTCCGGTCCCTACGCGCTCGAGTCCTTCAAGAAGGGCGAGCAGGCCGTGCTCGTCGCCAACGAGAGCTACGAAGGCGAGCGGGCCGGTGCGGCGCCGCAGATCTTCGTCACCTACTTCAGCGACCCGGCCGCCCTGCGCACCGCGATCGCCTCCGAGCAGGTCGACATCGCGTGGCGCACGCTCAGCCCGACCGACCTGAACTCCCTCGAGGAGGAGGGCACGGTCGACGTGCTGCGCGGCGAGGGATCCGAGTTCCGCTACTGGGTGTGGCAGACCGGCAAGGGCGGTCCGGGCAAGGACGTCGCCGTCCGCCAGGCCTCGGCGCAGCTGATCGACCGCCAGGCCATCGCCGACAACGCCTACGACGGCACCGTCACGCCGTCGCTGTCGATCGTCCCGCCCGGCTTCGCCGGTCAGAAGGACTCCTTCAGCGAGGTCTACGGCGACGCTCCCGACGTCGAGGCGGCCAAGGCCATCCTCGACGAGGCCGGCGTGACCACCCCGGTGAAGATCACCCTCGGCTACACCCCGACCCACTACGGCCCCAACGCCGTCGACGAGGCCACCGAGTTCGCCGACCAGCTCAACGAGAGCGGCCTGTTCGAGGTCGAGCTCGCCGACGCCGAGTGGGAGGAGTACCAGACGCTCTACAAGGAGGGCGCCTACGACCTCTTCATCCTCGGCTGGTACCCCGACATCCTGGACGCCGACAACTACCTGACGCCGTTCATCCGCGACGGTGGGTTCTTCGAGAACGGCTACTCGAACCCCGAGGTCAACTCGCTGCTCGACCAGGAGCTCGGTGAGACCGACACCGCGACCCGCGACGAGCAGATCGCCCAGCTGCAGGACATCACCGCCAACGACGTCCCGCTGATCCCGTCGTGGAACGGTCAGAACGTCGCCGTGGCGACGAGCAAGATGAGCGGCGTCGAGGAGACCCTCGACCCGACCTACATCTTCCGCTTCTGGGGGATCAGCAAGGGCGAGTGACCCCGCTCGCCGGTCCGGACCGGTCGGGGGCGTCGGCAGCCTGCATCGCTGACGCCCCCGGCCGCACGTCGTCCGGCGGCTGTCCCACCCACCCACCGCGACCGAAACCGGTCCCGGTCCCGACAGGAGGCCCATGAGCGCCGCGTCCGGGTCACTGCCCCGCTACATCCTCGTCCGGCTGCTGCTGGTCATCCCGATGATGTGGGTGCTGCTGACCCTCGTCTTCCTGCTGCTGCGGGTGGCGCCCGGTGACCCGGTCACCGCTGCCGTCGGCGACAAGCTCGGCCCCGAGGAGCTCGACGCCCGGCGCGCCGCGCTCGGCCTCGACCGCCCGATGATCGTGCAGTACCTCGAGTACCTCGGCGACGCGGCCCGGTTCGACTTCGGCACCACCATCAGCGACCGCCGTCCGGTCCTGGAGATCATCCAGGCCCAGGGCGGCGCGACCCTGACGCTCACCGTGGGCGCGTTCCTCTTCGCCTGCCTGATCGGCATCCCGCTCGGTCGGGTCGCCGGCCGGCGCCGCGACACCCCGCTGGACGCAGGCATCCGGCTCTTCGGCGTCGTCTCCTACGCCGCTCCGGTGTTCTGGGTCGGGCTGATGCTGGTCGGACTCGTCGTCAAGTACGTGCCGGGGTGGCCGACGTTCGGCATCGCCGACCCGGAGACCATCTTCTACGTGCCGGACAAGACCGGCATCCTGCTGCTCGACGCGATCATCGCCAACGACCGGATCTCGATCGTCGACATCCTCCAGCACCACGTGCTGCCGTGCTTCACGCTCGGCCTGCTGCTCTCGGGCGTGATCATCCGGCTCGTCCGGGTCAACCTGATCCGCACCCTCGGCGACGACTACGTCGAGGCCGCGCGCGCCCGCGGCATCCCCGAGCGCCAGGTCATCCGCAAGCACGCGTTCCGCAACGCGCTGGTCCCGGTGATCACCGTCATCGGCCTCCAGTTCGCGCTCACGCTCTCCGGAGCGATCCTCACCGAGCGGACGTTCAACTGGCCGGGCCTGGGCGACACCCTCGTCGACTACATCACCGCGCGCGACTACATCGCGATCCAGGGGCTGGTCACCTTCTTCGCCCTGGCGATCGTGGTGGTCAGCCTGCTCGTCGACATCCTCAACGCCCTCGTCGACCCGCGAGTGAGGTACTGATGCGCGCTCCCCGCTTCGTCTCCACGATCTGGAACACCAAGGGCATGGCCCGGTGGATCCTGCTCGTCGGCGTCCTGATCACCGCGGTCTTCCTGCTGTTCGCCCTGTGCGCGCCGTGGATCGCGCCCTACGACTTCAACCAGACCAAGGTCGACGGGGTGAAGTTCCCCAAGCTCGCGTCGCCGTCCGGCGACCACTGGCTCGGGACCAACGACCAGTTCTACGACATCTACTCGCGTGTCGTCTGGGGCGCCCGGACGGCGGTGCTCGTCGTCCTGCTGTCGATCGTGCTGTCGGCCATCGTCGGCGTGCTGCTCGGCCTGGTCTCCGGCTACGTCGGCGGCTGGTTCGACCGGATCACGCTGTTCCTGATGGACGCGCTGTACTCGTTCCCGTCCCTGCTGCTCGCGATCGTCTTCTCGTTCATGCTGCGCGAGCGGATCGGCGGTGGCATCGTCGCGGCGGCACTGTCGCTGACGGCCATCTACATCCCGCAGTACTACCGCGTGGTGCGCAACACCACGGTCGCCGCGCGCGAGGCCACCTACGTCGAGGCCGCCAAGGCGATCGGTGCGAAGCCGGCCACGATCATGCGGAAGTACCTGTTCGGCAACGTCGTGCAGTCGGTCCCCGTGATCGGCACCCTGAACGCCGCCGATGCCCTCGGCACGCTGGCCGCCCTCGGGTTCCTGGGGCTCGGGATCGCCCCCAACGAGGCCTCCGACTGGGGCTACGACCTCAGCCGCGCCCTCGACGACGTCTCGGCCGGCAACTTCGCCCCCGCGCTGTGGCCCGGGCTGGCGATCATCCTGCTCGTCACCGGCCTCACGCTCGTGGGGGAGGGCCTCAACGAGACCCTCAACCCGGCGCTGCGTCGTCGCCGGCTCCAGAAGGTGACCCTCCCGCCCCGCGACACCACCGACCCGGAGGTCGTCCGATGACGAGCCTGACCAAGGACCAGACCCCGGCGAGGCCGGGCGGCCCGGTGCTCGAGGTGCGCGACCTGCGGGTCTGGTACGGCACCGACCGCGGACCCGTCCGCGCCGTCGACGGCGTCACCTTCGACCTGCGACCCGGCGAGATCCTCGGGCTGGTCGGGGAGTCCGGCTGCGGCAAGTCGACGCTGGGACGCGGCCTCCTCGGCCTGCTGCCCGAGGGTGCCGCCCGCGACGGCGAGCTGCGCTTCCGCGGCAAGGACATGCTGACCCTGCGCCGCAGGGAGCAGTACCGGATGCGCGGCAGCGAGCTCGGGATGATCTTCCAGGAGCCGCTGACGCGACTGAACCCGATGATGCGGATCAGCGACCACTTCGCCGAGACCCTGCGCGCCCACGAGCGCCGGATCAGCAAGGCCGACGTGGAGCAGCGCTCCCTCGAGGCGCTGCGGGTCATGGGGATCCCGCCCACCCGGTTCCGGGCCTACCCGCACGAGTTCTCCGGCGGCATGCGGCAGCGGATCATGATCGCGCTGGCGCTGGTGCTGCGCCCGGCGTTCGTCGTCGCCGACGAGCCGACCACCGCGCTCGACGTGCTCGTCGAGGCCCAGATCATCCGGATCCTGCACAACCTGCGCGCGACCTACGACACCTCGATGCTGCTGATCACCCACAACCTCGGGATCGTCGCCGAGGCGTGCGACCGCGTCGCGGTGATGTACGCCGGCAAGGTCGTGGAGATCGGCCCGGCGCGGGAGGTCTTCTCGAACCCGCAGCACTCCTACACCCGGGAGCTGCTGCGCTCGACGATCTCCCTGTCCACGACCGGGCTGAACTTCATCGACGGCGCTCCTCCCGACCTGACCGACCCGCCGAGCGGGTGCCACTTCCACCCCCGGTGCCCCGACGCCATGCAGATCTGTGCGACCACCGAGCCGCCGGTCCGGGACCTGCCCGGCGGCGTCCGGGCGGCGTGCTGGGCTGCCGAGGTCGCCCACGGGCGCACCCTCGACGAGGACGCCCGCCGCCCGCTCCCGAGAGAGGCGATCTCCGTTGCCGACGAAGCCTGAGTCACCCGACCTGTCCCAGGAGGACGCCGGACCCGGCGACGACGTGCCGCCCGGCCCCGTCATCGAGACCGACGGACTCGAGGTCCACTACCGGCTGCAGGGTGGTGCCCTGGCCCGCGTGCTCGGGCTCCGCACCCGCACCGTCAAGGCGCTCGACGGCGTCACCGTGCAGCTGCACCGCGGCGAGGTCCTCGGCGTCGTCGGCGAGTCCGGGAGCGGCAAGACGACCCTCGGGCGGGCGCTGCTCGGCCTGGCACCGTCGACCCAGGGCTCGATCACCTACCGCGGACGCGACGGCGAGCGGCTGGTGTCGCACATGAAGGGCGCCGAGCTCCGCCGGCTCCGCACCGACGTCCAGATGGTCTTCCAGGACCCCAGCGCGGCGCTCAACCCGTCGATGACGATCGAGCAGGCCGTCGGGCACCCGCTCGTCGTCCACAAGATCGCCCGCGGCGCCGAGCTCCGACGCCGGGTCCACGAGGCCCTCGAGCGGGTCGGGCTCGCGCCGGTCGAGCGGTTCGCCTCGAAGTACCCCTCCGACCTGTCGGGGGGGCAGAAGCAGCGCGCGGTCATCGCCCGGGCGATCATCCTCGACCCGGAGGTGCTCGTGGCCGACGAGCCGATCTCGATGCTCGACATGAGCGTGCGGGCCAAGATCCTGCAGCTGATGCTCGACCTGAAGCGCGACCTCGGGCTCAGCTACGTCTACATCACCCACGACCTGGCGAGCGCGAAGTACTTCTGCGACCGGATCGCGATCATGTACCTGGGGCGGGTCGTCGAGATCGGGCCGACCGAGGAGATCTTCGCGAACCCCCGCCACCCGTACACGAAGGCGCTGCTCAAGGCGATCCCCGACCCCGACCCCGAGCGGATGCTGCCGCGCGACCTCCCGCGCGGCGAGATCCCGGACGCCGCCGAGCCGCCGCTGGGCTGCTCGTTCCACCCCCGCTGCCCCGAGGCGGTGGCGGCGTGCGGCTGGGAGTCGCGCGACCTGCGCGTCGTCCTGGACCAGCACTGGACCGAGCGCGGCGCCGACTTCGACACCGAGCGACGACTCGTCGGCGACCTCGACCACCTCGACGCGCCGTCGAAGAGGGCGACCCTCGGCAAGGGCGACCCCGCCGCCGTCCTGGCGCTGATGGAGGGCGTGCGCGCCGAGAACCCCGACGAGCCGCTCTGGAACGGCGTCCGGTCGATGGAGTCCGACGGCTCGAAGGTCGTCGTGGAGTTCGAGGAGGGTGTCGACCCGGCGTTGCGCCGCGCCGGCGGCGTCGACGTGGCGTGCGTGCTCTACCCGGACGGCGCCGGCTCGGACACCGCAGCCTCGGACTGAGGCACCCCGGGGGAGCCGGCCTCGCCGACGGTCGGCTCGGGCAGGGGCGGGGGAGTGCCGCCCCAGGCCGGGCAGATCGCCCGGTGGGCGCACCAACCGCACAGGGGACCGCGCTGCGGCTGCCAGTCGCCGGTCTGCTGGGCGTGGGTGATCGCGCGCCAGACGGCCTCGACCTTGCGCTCGGTCGCGAGCAGGTCGTGCTCGTCGGGCTCGTAGGTGATCACCTCGCCGCTGCCGAGGTAGACCAGCTGGAGCATCCGGGGCACGACGCCGCGGCTGCGCCACAGCGCCAGCGCGTAGAACCGGAGCTGGAAGAGCGGGCGGCTCTCGAATCCCTCGCGCGGGGCCTTGCCCGTCTTGTAGTCGTTGAGTCGCAGTGCACCGTCGGGGGCCTCGTCGACCCGGTCGATGAACCCGCGCAGCAGCAGCTTGGACTCGAGCAGCGCCTCGACGTACAGCTCACGCTCGGCGGGCTCGAGGCGGCGCGGGTCCTCGAGGTCGTACCAGCGGCGCACGGAGTCGCGGCAGCTCACCAGCCACTGGGCGGCGTCGGGGGCGGGGCCGGCGAACATCAGGGCGGCCTCCGGGTGGTCGAGCAGGATCTGCTCCCACACCTGCGCCACCATCTCCTGCGCCCGCTCGGGCGTCCGCTCGACGGCGGGCAGGTCGAAGATGTCCTCGAGGACCTGGTGCACCACGGTGCCCCGCATCGCGTCGACCGACGGCGGCTCCGGGAGCCGGTCGACGGTGCGGAACCGGTAGAGCAGCGGACAGCTGAGGAAGTCCGCCGCCCGGCTCGGCGACAGCGCACCGAGGACGTCGACGCCGTCGACCTTGGTCGAGAGGCGCTCGGCCGGCGACGCTCGGTCGACCGCGCCGGTGCCGGTCGCCGTGATGCCCATGACGCCAGCGTAGGCGGCGGCACGGACAGCCGGTCGGGAGTCGCCACGAGCCGACACCTCGCGGGGTGGGGTGGTCTCGCTCCGTTGGTCGAGCCGCGGGGACGGAGTCACCGCGAGTCGAGACCTCGCGGGTGGGGTGGTCTCGACTCGGCTCGCTGGCGCTCGCCGGCTCGACCAGCGGTGTGGCGCGTTCCGGTGGTCGAGCCGCGGGGACGGAGTCACCGCGAGTCGAGACCTCGCGGGTGGGGTGGTCTCGACTCGGCTCGCTGGCGCTCGCCGGCTCGACCAACGGTGTGGCGGGTTCCGGTGGTCGAGCCGCGGGGACGGAGTCACCGCGAGTCGAGACTCTCGCAGGGTGGGGTGGTCTCGACTCGGCTCGCTGACGCTCGCCGGCTCGACCAACGAGGGGCGCGTTCCGGTGGTCGAGCCGCGGGGACGGAGTCACCGCGAGTCGAGACCCTCGCAAGTGGGGTGGTCTCGACTCGGCTCGCTGGCGCTCGCCGGCTCGACCAGCGGTGTGGGGCGTTCCGGTGGTCGAGCCGCGGGGACGGAGTCACCGCGAGTCGAGACCTCGCGGGGTGGGGTGGTCTCGACTCGGCTCGCTGGCGCTCGCCGGCTCGACCAGCGGTGTGGGGCGTTCCGGTGGTCGAGCCGCGGGGACGGAGTCACCGCGAGTCGAGACCTGGTGGGTGGGGTGGTCTCGACTCGGCTCGCTGACGCTCGCCGGCTCGACCAACGGGGGCTCCGACCGACGGGGGCGCTCCGACCAACGGGGTGTTCCGGTGGTCGAGCCGCGGGGACGGAGTCACCGCGAGTCGAGACCCTCGCGGGGTGGGGTGGTCTCGACTCGGCTCGCTGGTGCTCGCCGGCTCGACCAACGGGCGGCGCGCTCCGACCAGCGGTGTGGCGGGTTCCGGTGGTCGAGCCGCGGGGACGGAGTCACCGCGAGTCGAGACCTGGTGGGGTGCGGGGGTCTCGACTCGGTCCGGCCGCCAGCGGGGTGCCGGTGGGGCGCCGCACTACGGTTCGAGTATGTCGGACGGTGGTGCACGACCTCGCGGGAGCGTGCGGCTCGCCGTCGTGGGCGGCGTGCCGGTGCTGGTGTCGGCGTCCTGCCTGATCGTCGTCGGGTTGCTGGCCGTCGCGTTCGCACCCCGTGCCGAGGACGTCGTCCCCGGGCTGGGGGCGTGGGCCTACGCGACCGGAGCGCTGGTCGGCGTCCTGGTGTACGCCGCCGCCTTGGTGCACGAGGGCGCGCACGCGGCCGTCGCGCGCCGCTACGGCCACCGGGTGTCGTCGGTCGCGCTGAGCGTGACCGGCGGCCGCACCGCGGTCGAGGGGGAGGCGCGCACGCCGGGCGAGGAGTTCGCGACGGCCGTCGTCGGGCCGCTGGCGTCGCTCGCCCTCGGCCTGGCCGCACTGGGCTGCCGCGTGGTCGTCGACGACGGCGTGCTCGCCCTCGCGCTGGAGGCCCTCGTCGTCGCCAACCTCGTCCTCGGCCTGCTCGACCTCGTCCCCGCCCCGCCCCTCGACGGTGGCCGGATGGTCAAGGCCGTCGCCTGGCGAATCGTCGGGTCACCGCGCCGCGGCGCCCTCGCCGCCGCGTGGGGCGGCCGGGTCACCGCGGTGCTGCTGCTGCTCGCCCCGGCGCTGCGTCAACCAGTCCTCGGGACCCCGCCGGGGCTGTCGGACTTCCTCGTCTGCGGCGCCCTCGCCCTGCTGCTGTGGACGGTGGCCACGAACGAGATCGCGGTGAACCGGATGCGGCTGCGCCTCGGCGACGTCGTCCTCGCCGACCTGGCCCGCCCCGCGCTCACCGTGCCCCCCGACCTGCCGCTCGCGGAGGCCCTGCGCCGGGCCGCCGAGATCCACGCCGGGGGCATCGTCACCGTCGACGCCACCGGCCGACCGCTCGGACTGGTGCCGGACGCCGGCGTCGAGTCCACCCCGGCCGAGCGACGGCCCTGGGTCGCGACGGCCTCCCTCGCCGAGCCACTCGACGACGGGCTCTGCCTCGCGGTCGACGTGAGCGGCGACGCGCTGCTCTCGGCGGTCCGGCATCGGCCCGCGGCGGCGTACCTGCTGGTGGACGCCGGCGGCGCGCTCCGTGGGGTCCTGGCGCTGCGCGACCTCGACCGGCTGGTCCGGCCCGGGTCGCCCGGGTCGCCCGGGCGCCCGGACGCCCTGGGCTGACGGACCGACCCGGGCGGACCGCCCGGACCGTCCGACTGCGCCCAGGGCGGCCGGACCGGATACGGTTCCGCGGTGTCCACCACCCCCGACGTCCCCGAGGAAGCCTGGTCCGGAGTCCACCGCGGCCCCCTGCGCGTGGGGGAGTGGGTGCGGCTCGTCGACGCGAAGGGCCGGCGCCACAACTTCTGCCTCGAGCCCGGCAAGCGGTTCTTCTCCAACCGGGGCCACGTCGAGCACGACGAGATGATCGGCCGCGAGGAGGGGTTCACCGTGACCGCCTCCACCGGCGGCGAGTACCTCGTCTTCCGGCCGCTGCTGTCGGAGTTCGTGGTGTCGATGCCGCGCGGCGCGGCCGTGGTCTACCCCAAGGACGCCGCCCAGATCGTCGCGATGGTCGACATCTTCCCCGGCGCCGACGTCGTCGAGGCCGGGGTCGGCTCGGGCGCGCTGACCTGCTCCCTGCTGCGTGCCGTCGGGCCGCACGGCCGGGTCCGCTCGTTCGAGCGCCGCGAGGAGTTCGCCGACGTCGCGCGCCGCAACGTCACCCAGTTCTTCGGCGGCGACCACCCCGCCTGGAGCCTGACCCTCGGCGACCTCGCGGAGGCGCTGCCGGCGTCCGGCGAGCAGTGCGACCGGGTCATCCTCGACATGCTCGCGCCGTGGGAGTGCCTGGACGCCGCGGCCGGCGCCCTGCGTCCCGGCGGCATCGTGTGCGCCTACGTGGCCACCACCACCCAGCTGTCGCGCTTCACCGAGACGGTGCGCGTGCACGGCGGGTTCACCGAGCCGCAGGCGTGGGAGTCGCTGGTGCGCGACTGGCACGTCGAGGGACTCGCGGTGCGTCCCGGCCACAAGATGATCGGCCACACGGCGTTCCTCGTCACGGCGCGCCGGATGGCACCGGGCCAGAAGGCGCCGATGAAGAAGCGGCGCCCCGCCCCCGGTGCCTACGGCGTCGACTACACCGGCCCGCGCCCCGACGGCATCCCGCTCGAGGTCCCCGTCGACCAGCCGCCCGTCAACCAGCCCGCCGACCAGCCCGTCGACCAACCGCCCGCGGAGGAGTCGGCCGAGTGAGGCCGTTCCTGCTGCTGTCGATCCGGGCGGAGCCGGCGGCGGCCGCCGACGAGCACGCCGCCTTCGCGCGGTTCCTCGGCGTCGACCAGGCGGACCTCCCGCGCCTCCAGCTCGGCGTCGACCCGGTCGACGTCACCCTCGACGACTGGTCCGGCATCCTGCTCGGCGGAGGCTCGTTCACGTGGTCCGACGAGCCGGCGGCCAAGTCACCGGCCCAGCTGCGCGCCGAGGCCGACCTGTGGCTGCTCCTCGACCAGGTCGTCTCGGCGGACTTCCCGTTCCTCGGCGCCTGCTACGGCATCGGCACCCTCGGGCACCACCAGGGCGGGCTGGTCGACCGCTCCCACCCCGAACCGGTCGGCCCCCTCGCGGTGACGCTCACCGACGAGGGCCTCGCCGACCCGCTGATGGCCGGGGTCCCGCGCGACTTCGCGGCCTACGGCGGTCACAAGGAGGCGCTGAGCCGGCTGCCCGGGCACGCCGTCCTGCTCGCGACGTCGCCGTCGTGTCCCGTGCAGGCCTTCCGCGTCGGCCAGCACGTCTACGCGACCCAGTTCCATCCCGAGCTCGACCTGGTCGGGCTCGAGACCCGGATCGACACCTACGCGACCTACGGCTACTTCGACCCCGCCGAGGCCGGCACGCTGCGTGCCGCCGGCCGGGCCGTCGACGTCCGGCACCCGATGAGGCTGCTCGGCAACTTCGCGCGTCGCTACGCGCGCTGAGGTGGTTGCCGCGGGCCCGCCGTGGCCCTCGGACCCACGCCTGGCCGACCGGTGACCCAAATGTGATCTTCCCCGGCCGGTCGTCACCCTTCGTGGTGCGGAGGCGCGGGTAGGGTCGCCAGCACAGGAGGTGAGCCGCATGTCGAGCATGGGTGACGGTTCCAGCAGGAGCGGTAGCGACAAGAACGCCGACGAGCTGATCGCGCAGGTGCGGTTCCTCGAGTCCGAGGTGTCCGACCTGCGACGCAGGCTCGCCGACGGGCCGATCGGGTCACGCGGTCTCGAGCTCCGTCTCGGCGACACGCAGCGGTCCCTGGCCGCGGTGACGTCGCAGAACGAGCGCCTCGCCCAGACCCTGCGCGAGGCCCGCGACCAGATCACCAAGCTCAAGGAGGAGGTCGACCGCCTGGCGCAGCCGCCGGCCGGTTTCGGCACCTTCCTGGCGCGCAACGACGACGACTCGGTCGACGTCTTCACCGGTGGCCGCAAGCTGCGGGTGAACGTCAGCCCCGGCGTCGAGCTCGACGGGCTGCGCCGCGGCCAGGAGGTCATGCTCAACGAGGCCCTCAACGTCGTCGCCGCGATGGACTTCGAGCAGGTCGGCGAGGTCGTCATGTTCAAGGAGGTGCTCGCCGACGGCGACCGCGTCCTGGTCATCGCCAACGCCGACGAGGAGCGCGTCGTCCGCATCGCGGAGCCGCTGCGTGCGGTCAAGCTGCGCGCCGGCGACTCGCTGCTGCTCGACTCGCGCTCCGGCTACGTCTACGAGCGGGTGCCCAAGTCCGAGGTCGAGGAGCTCGTGCTGGAGGAGGTGCCCGACATCGACTACAGCGACATCGGCGGCCTCTTCGGCCAGATCGAGACCATCCGCGACGCCGTCGAGCTGCCCTACCTGCACCCCGAGCTGTTCGTCGAGCACGAGCTCAAGCCGCCCAAGGGCGTGCTGCTCTACGGCCCTCCCGGGTGCGGCAAGACCCTGATCGCCAAGGCCGTCGCCAACAGCCTGGCGAAGAAGGTCGCGGCCAAGACGGGTCAGGAGGGCAAGTCCTACTTCCTCAACATCAAGGGGCCCGAGCTCCTCAACAAGTACGTCGGCGAGACCGAGCGGCACATCCGGCTCGTCTTCCAGCGGGCGCGTGAGAAGGCCAGCGAGGGCACGCCGGTCATCGTGTTCTTCGACGAGATGGACTCGCTCTTCCGCACCCGCGGCTCCGGCGTCTCCTCCGACGTCGAGAACACGATCGTCCCGCAGCTGCTCAGCGAGATCGACGGCGTCGAGCTGCTCGAGAACGTGCTGGTCATCGGCGCCTCCAACCGCGAGGACATGATCGACCCGGCCATCCTGCGCCCCGGCCGGCTCGACGTGAAGATCAAGATCGAGCGGCCCGACGCCGAGGGTGCGCGCGACATCTTCAGCAAGTACCTCACCGCCTCGCTGCCGCTGCACGCCGACGACCTCGCCGAGTTCGGCGGCGACCGCGACGCCACCGTCGCGGGGATGATCCGGGCGACGGTCGAGCGGATGTACACCGAGACCGAGGAGAACCGCTTCCTCGAGGTCACCTACGCCAACGGTGACAAGGAGGTCCTGTACTTCAAGGACTTCAACTCCGGCGCGATGATCCAGAACATCGTCGACCGGGCCAAGAAGATGGCGATCAAGGACCTCCTCGACCACCAGCAGCGCGGCCTGCGGGTCTCGCACCTGCTGCAGGCCTGCGTCGACGAGTTCAAGGAGAACGAGGACCTGCCCAACACGACCAACCCCGACGACTGGGCGCGGATCTCGGGCAAGAAGGGCGAGCGGATCGTCTTCATCCGCACGCTCGTCACCGGCAAGCAGGGCACCGAGCCGGGCCGGTCGATCGACACGGTCGCCAACACCGGTCAGTACCTGTAGGGACCCCTCACGACGCGACGCCCACCCGGCCGCGGTACCCGTAGGTCCACGGGGACCGCGCGCCGGGCAGGTACGCCGCCACGAGCGGGCCGGTGTAGAACCCGGCCTCGCCCAGCAGGCCCGCGACGTCGCGCGACAGGTGGCACCCGCCGGCCACCCGGCGCTGCACGGGGTCGAGCCGGCGCTGCCAGCGGGCCGTGCCCGGCGTCGGTGCCAGTCCGTGCTCGAGGACGGCGAGCGTGCCGCCCGGCCGCAGCACGCGGCGCACCTCGGACAGCGCGAGGGCCGGGTCGGCGATGGTGCAGAGCGTGAAGGTGCACAGGACGTGGTCGTAGGCGCCCGACCGGGCGGCGAGCCGCTGGCCGTCGAGCCCGACCCGGCGGACCTCGACGTCGTGGCGGAGCCGTCGTCGCTCCGAGATCGCCCAGCCCCGGTCGGAGGGCTCGACCGCGTCGACCCGGGCGACCGCGGCCGGGAGGTGGCGCAGGTTCAACCCGCCCCCGAAGCCCAGCTCGAGCACCTCGCCGCGCAGGCCGGCACACACCTCGGCCCGCAGCTCGCCGATCTCGCGACCGCGCAGCGAGCGGTCGACGAGCCGGGGCACGACCCGCTCGGTCCACACCCGGGTGACCCTACGGGTGGGTGCCGCTCGGGGGCGACCGGCCGGTACCTTCACCGCATGGCCCGCCCCTTCCTCGTCCGCCGTACCTTCGCCCGCGGCGTCCTCAGGCTCGTCCGGTGGCAGACGACGGGGCAGGTGCCGCAGCGCGGCATCCTCGTCGGCGCACCGCACACGTCGAACTGGGACTGGGTCCTCACCATGCTGCTCGCCTGGGACAGCTCGGTGCAGATCCGCCTGCTGGTCAAGCACTCCTTCTTCAAGGGCCCGCTCGGGGTCTTCATGCGGGCCACCGGCGCCGTCGAGCTCGACCGCAAGAACCCCGGGGCCACGATCCGGGCGCTGCTCGCGGACGCCGGCAGCGACGAGACGTTCCTGCTGGGCATCGCCGCCGAGGGCACCCGCAGCCGGAGCGACTACTGGAAGTCCGGCTTCTACCGGATCTCGCAGCAGACCGGCATCCCCGTCACCCTGGCCTTCCTCGACCGACCGTCGCGGACGGTCGGCTGGGGCCCGACGTTCGACCTCACCGGCGACGTCGGCGCCGACATGGACAGGATCCGGGCGTTCTACGCCGACAAGACCGGCTTCCGGCCCGAGCTCACCACCGAGCCGCGGCTGCGCGAGGAGGACCGGACCACCCCGTAGGCTCGACGGCATGAGCGTCCGCAGGGTCATGGGCACCGAGGTCGAGTACGGCATCTCGGTCGTCGGGCAGCCCACCGCGAACCCGATGGTCGCCTCCTCGCAGGTCGTCAACGCCTACGCCTCGGCCACGGTGCGCGCCCGGCGGGCCCGCTGGGACTTCGAGGAGGAGTCGCCGCTGCGCGACGCCCGCGGCTTCGACATGTCGCGTGCCGTCGCCGACGCCAGCCAGCTCACCGACGAGGACCTCGGGCTGGCCAACGTCATCCTCACCAACGGCGCCCGGCTCTACGTCGACCACGCCCACCCCGAGTACGCCACGCCCGAGGTGACGACGCCGCTCGACGCCGTGCGCTGGGAGAAGGCCGGGGAGCAGGTGATGCTCGACGCCACACGGCGCGCCGCCCAGCTGCCCGGAGCGCCGCAGATCCTGCTCTACAAGAACAACACCGACAACAAGGGCGCCTCGTACGGCACGCACGAGAACTACCTGATGCGCCGCTCGACCCCGTTCGGCGACATCGTGCGGCACCTGACGCCGTTCTTCGTCAGCCGCCAGGTCGTCGCCGGGGCCGGCCGCGTCGGCATCGGTCAGGACGGACGCCGGCACGGCTTCCAGATCAGCCAGCGCGCCGACTTCTTCGAGGTCGAGGTCGGGCTCGAGACGACGCTCAAGCGCCCGATCATCAACACCCGCGACGAGCCGCACGCCGACCCCGAGAAGTACCGCCGGCTGCACGTCATCATCGGTGACGCGAACCTCTCGGAGGTGTCGACCTACCTCAAGGTCGGCACGACGGCCCTGGTGCTGGCGATGATCGAGGAGCGGTTCATCCCCGGTGACCTGAGCATCGAGGGCCCGGTCGCGGGGCTCCGGGCGATCTCGCACGACCCCACGCTGCGCCGGACCGTCACCCTCCAGGACGGACGCCGGCTCACCGGCGTACAGCTGCAGCTGGAGTACCTCGACCTGGCCCGCAAGTTCGTCGAGGACCGCTACGGAGCCGACGCCGACGCCCAGACCGTCGACGTCCTGGCCCGCTGGGAGTCGGTCCTCGACCGGCTCGAGCGCGACCCGATGTCGTGCGCCCGCGAGCTCGACTGGGTCGCCAAGCTGAAGCTCCTCGAGCAGTACCGCTCGCGCGACGGACTCGACTGGGACGACGCCAAGCTGCAGCTCATCGACCTCCAGTACTCCGACATCCGCCCGGAGAAGGGCCTCTACCACCGGCTCGTGGCCGGTGGCCGGATGGAGCGGCTGCTCACCTCGGACCTCGTCGACGACGCGATGCACGACCCGCCGACCGACACCCGCGCCTACTTCCGGGGCCGGTGCCTGGAGAAGTACGCCGAGCACGTCGCCGCGGCGTCGTGGGACTCGGTGATCTTCGACCTCCCCGGTCGCGAGTCGCTGCAGCGTGTCCCGACGATCGACCCGCTGCGCGGCAGCCGGACCCACGTCGGCGACCTGCTCGACCGCTGCGACACCGCCGAGCAGCTCTTCACCGCCCTCACCCGCCGCTGAGCCGCCGGGCCCCTGCCGGTCGAGCCCGCGGTGGTCCGCGGACGGTCGGGGCCGGACGCGCGTCGAAACTGTCGCACCCACTGAGTAGGGTCGGTGCATGGCCCAGGAGCAGAAGCAGCCGCGCAGGTCGCAGGAGACCGAGGAGACCACCGAGGTGGCTCCCGAGACCGACGTCGCCGAGCGCAAGGACGCCCTCGACAGCGACGTCGACGACATCCTCGACGAGATCGACGAGGTGCTCGAGTCCAACGCCGAGGACTTCGTGAAGTCGTTCATCCAGAAGGGCGGGCAGTAGCCACTCCATGAGCGATCCCCGTCTCCCGGCCGCCTACCTGCAGCCCGGCATGTCCAGCTTCAGCGACTTCCTGGCCGACCAGGCACCCGACCTGCTCCCCGGACGACGTGTGCTCCCGCAGGGCTCGGAGGGCCGCCACGCCGGCGACCTCGCCCCGCACGGCACCACGATCGTCGCGGCGACCTTCCCCGGCGGCGTCGTCCTGGCCGGCGACCGTCGCGCCACGATGGGCAACGTCATCGCCCAGCGCGACATCGAGAAGGTGTTCCCGGCCGACGAGTACTCCGCGGTCGGCATCGCCGGCGCGGCGGGCCTGGCCGTCGAGATGGTGCGCCTGTTCCAGACCGAGCTCGAGCACTACGAGAAGATCGAGGGCTCCACGCTGTCGATGGACGGCAAGGCCAACCGGCTCTCGGCGCTGATCCGCAACAACCTGGGCATGGCGATGCAGGGCCTCGCGGTCGTCCCGCTGTTCGCCGGCTACGACCTGCGGGTCGACCAGGGCCGGATCTTCAGCTACGACGTCACCGGCGGTCGCTACGAGGAGACCGCGTTCCACTCGGTCGGCTCCGGGTCGCTGTTCGCCCGCGGCTCGCTGAAGAAGCTCTACCGCGACGACCTCGACGTCACCACCTGCGTCGAGGTCGTCGTCCAGGCGCTCTACGACGCCGCCGACGACGACTCCGCGACCGGCGGTCCCGACCTGACCCGCCGGATCTTCCCCGTCGTGCAGGTCATCACCGCCGAGGGCGGGCACCGGATGCCCGACGCCGAGGTCGCCGCGATCGCCGACCGGATCATCACCGGGCGGATGATCCGTCCCGACGGACCCGCCGCCGCACTCGGAGGAGGTCTCCCCGCATGAGCACCCCGTTCTACGTCTCGCCCGAGCAGCTGATGAAGGACCGGGCCGACTTCGCCCGCAAGGGCATCGCCCGCGGCCGGTCCGTGGTCGCCGTCCAGTACGCCGACGGCATCCTCTTCGTCTCCGAGAACCCGTCGCAGGCGCTGCACAAGGTCTCCGAGATCTACGACCGGATCGCGTTCGCCGCGGTCGGTCGCTACAACGAGTTCGAGAACCTCCGCATCGCCGGCGTCCGGCTCGCCGACATGCGCGGCTACGCCTACGACCGTCGCGACGTCACCGGCCGCGGGCTCGCCAACGCCTACGCGCAGACGCTCGGCACGATCTTCTCCAGCGGCGGCGAGAAGCCCTACGAGGTCGAGATCTTCGTCGCCGAGGTGGGGGAGACCGCCGCCGACGACCAGCTCTTCCGGCTCACCTACGACGGCCAGGTCGCCGACGAGCACGGATTCGCGGTCATGGGTGGCCAGACCGAGGTCGTGGCGACCGCTCTCGAGTCCAGCTACGCCGGCGCGGCGTCGTTGGAGCAGGCGCTGCGCGCCGCCGTCGTCGCGCTCGGTCACAGCGACTCCGGCGACCGGGTGATCCCGACCGGCGACCTCGAGGTCGCCGTCCTCGACCGCACCCGCACGCGCACCCGCAAGTTCGTCCGGCTGTCCCCGGCGCGGCTCGACGTGCTGCTCGGGGAGCGTGGCCCCTCGACGCCGGGCGAGCCCGCCAGCGAGGACGGACGTCGCGAGGGCGGCGGCACCTCGGTGCCGGGGGTCGACGACCCCACCGACCCGACCGACCAGGTCAGCGGTGGTGTCCCTCCGCTCGAGGACCCCACTCCCGACCTCGACCCGCCGACCGCGCCGCCGATCGCGCCGCCCGGCGGCTGAGCCCGGACCCGGACCCACCGACGCGCCGCCGAGACCGGTCCGGACTTCCCCACCCGACCCAGGGTCGGGGTCGTAGGGTCTGGTCATGGACCGGCGGATCTTCGGGATCGAGAACGAGTACGGCGTGACGTGCACGTTCAAGGGCCAGCGGCGGCTGAGCCCGGACGAGGTGGCGCGCTACCTGTTCCGCAAGGTCGTCAGCTGGGGACGCAGCAGCAACGTCTTCCTGCGCAACGGCGCCCGGCTCTACCTCGACGTCGGCAGCCACCCGGAGTACGCCACACCGGAGTGCGACGACATCGCCGAGCTCGTCACCCACGACAAGGCCGGGGAGCGGGTCCTCGAGGGGCTGCTCCTGGACGCCGAGCAGCGGCTGCACGACGAGGGCATCGCCGGCGAGATCTACCTGTTCAAGAACAACACCGACTCCGCGGGCAACTCCTACGGCTGCCACGAGAACTACCTCGTCGGCCGCGCGGGGGAGTTCAGCCGGCTCGCCGACGTCCTGATCCCGTTCCTGGTGACCCGGCAGATCGTCGTCGGCGCCGGCAAGGTCACCCAGACGCCACGGGGCGCCGGCTACAGCGTCAGCCAGCGCGCCGAGCACATCTGGGAGGGCGTCAGCAGCGCCACCACCCGGTCGCGGCCGATCATCAACACCCGCGACGAGCCGCACGCGGACGCCGAGAAGTACCGCCGCCTGCACGTCATCGTCGGTGACTCCAACATGAGCGAGACCACCACGATGCTCAAGGTGGCCAGCTGCGACCTGGTGCTGCGGATGATCGAGGAGGGCGTGGTGATGCGCGACCTCACCATGGAGAACCCGATCCGCGCCATCCGCGAGATCTCCCACGACGTCACCGGACGCCGCAAGGTCCGCCTCGCCAACGGCCGGGAGGCCAGCGCGCTGGACATCCAGGGCGAGTACCTCGCCAAGGCTCGCGACTTCGTCGACCGGCGCCAGATCAGCACGCCGCTCATCGAGCGCTCGCTCGACCTGTGGGAGCGCGGGCTGAAGGCGGTCGAGTCCGACGACCTCGGGCTGGTCGACACCGAGATCGACTGGGTCATCAAGCTGAAGCTGATCGAGGCCTACCGGGCCAAGCACGGCCTGCCGATGGGCCACGCCCGCGTGGCCCAGCTCGACCTCGCCTACCACGACATCCACCGCAACCGCGGCCTGTACTACCTTCTCGAGAAGCGCGGCAAGGTCGCCCGGGTCACCACCGACCTCAAGATCTTCGAGGCCAAGTCGGTGCCCCCGCAGACCACCCGCGCCCGGCTGCGCGGCGAGTTCATCCGTAAGGCCCAGGAGAAGCGCCGCGACTTCACCGTCGACTGGGTGCACCTCAAGCTCAACGACCAGGCGCAGCGCACCGTGCTGTGCAAGGACCCCTTCCGGGCCACCGACGAACGGGTCCAACGGCTCATCGACGGCATGTGAGTGCGGACGGCCGACACCGCCCAGGTAGGCTTCGGTCGCTCAGCGTCCGCCACCCCGAAGGTTGAAACGTGCTCCGACGCCTCCGTCGCCCCGCAGCTCTCCCGGTACGTGTTGTCGTGCCACTCATCGCCGTCTCCGGCCTGTTGGCCGCGTGCGGGTCCGACGTGCCCGGCAACGGCATCGAGTTCGCCGACCGCCTCGACGCGGTCACCATCGAGGGCGACGTCGGTGACGCGCCGACCATCGAGTGGAAGAACCGCATGTCGGCCGGCGCGATCGAGACCGAGACCCTCGTCGAGGGTGACGGCGAGGCGCTCGCCGACGGTGACAAGGTCTTCGTCAACTTCGCGCTCGCCGACGGGTTCACCCGCGAGACCGCCGTCGACACCTTCGGCGAGGAGGCCCCGGCCGTCGAGATGAAGGTCGGTGCCGGTCCGGCGGCCGAGCCGCAGTCGCTCGGCGACGTCGTGTCCGGGTTCCTGTCCGAGCAGATCGGCACCGACGTCACGCGCGGGAGCCGCATCGTCGTCACCGGCGACACCAACGCCATCTTCGGCGACCTGGCGCTCTCCCCGGCCCTGGCCGAGGAGAACATCGGCAACGAGGACGGCCTGCTGCTCGTGGCCGACGTCCTCGACGTCGAGGCGCTGCCCGGGATCGAGAGCACCGACCAGCCGGCCAAGAAGTGGATGCCGACGATCACCTACACCAAGGGCGTCCCGACGTCGCTCGACTTCGAGCGCGCGACGGCCCCGGCCAAGGACGACAAGTCGGCCGCCGACGTCGTCGTGGAGGGTGACGGCGACGTCGTCGAGAAGGGCGACCTGATCGTCGTCGACTACCTCGGCCAGGCCTACGACGGCAAGAAGCCCTTCGACGAGAGCTTCAGCAAGGAGCCGTTCGCGACCGGCATCGGCCTCGGCACCGTGGTCGCCGGCTGGGACAAGCTCCTCGTCGGCCAGAAGGTCGGCAGCCGGGTGATGCTGAAGATCCCGCCGGCCGACGGCTACGGCGACCAGGAGCAGAACGGCATCCCGGCCAAGTCGACGCTGTACTTCGTCGTCGACATCCTCGCCACCGTCTGAGACCGGCCGGACGGACCCGGCGACCGGCACCACCAGGACCAGGAACGAGACGGCCACGATGAGCGCAGCCAAGACCGAGCGGCTGATGAACCTGCTCATCATGCTGCTCGTGCAGAAGCGGCTGGTGCCTAAGAACCGGATCCGCGACATCCTCTACCCGGGCATGTCCGACGAGGCGTTCGACAAGATGTTCGAGCGCGACAAGGAGGAGCTGCGCAGCCTCGGCGTCCCGGTCGAGGTCGGCCAGCTCGACGCCTTCTTCGACGACGAGCCCGGCTACCGGATCAGCCCGGACGAGTTCGCGCTCCCCGAGATCGACCTCACCGCCGACGAGGCCGCCGTCGTCGGCCTGGCGACCCGCGTCTGGGAGCACCAGAAGCTCGCCCGGGCCACCACCGAGGCGGTCCGCAAGCTGACCGCTGCCGGCGCGGAGATCGACCTCGACGCCCTCCAGATCGCCCAGCCGCGGCTGCCGGCCGACGAGCCGGCGTTCGACGTGTTCTTCGAGGCGATCGTGGCGCGCACGGTCGTCGAGTTCGACTACTGGCGCACCGGCGCCGCCGTGCCCGCCGTGCGCCGGCTGCAGCCGTGGGGCGTGACCCGCTACTCCGGGCGCTGGTACGTGCTCGGCCTCGACCTCGACCGCGACGCCGAGCGCGTGTTCCGGCTCTCGCGGGTGCAGGGCGAGGCCCGCAAGGTGGGCAAGCCCGGCGCCTACACCATCCCCGAGGGCACCGACATCGCCGCGGCCACCCGCCGGCTGGCGCCCGACCTGTCCACCGAGCCGGTCGTCGTCCTCGCCCGCACCGGCGCGGCGCTGCCGCTGCGGCGGGCGGCCGGCACCGTCGAGACCGACGTCGAGGGCCCCGACACCCGCACCGGGTGGGACCGGCTGACGCTGCTGCGGGCCTCCGTCGGCGTCGCCGACGAGGTGCTCGGCTTCGGCGACGCCGTGTACGTCGAGGCACCGGCCTCGCTGCGCGAGCAGGTCGTCGCACGACTGACCGCGGCGCTGGCCCGATGAGCGACCGGGGCTCGACGCCGTCCGGGCTCGGCGCGAAGGAGCAGGTCGCCCGGCTGCTCACCCTGGTGCCCTACCTGCACGCCCGCGGCTCGGTGCGGCTCGCCGAGGCGGCCGCGGCGCTCGGCAGCACACCCGAGCTGCTGCTGCGGGACCTCAAGGTCCTCTTCATGTGCGGGCTGCCCGGCGGCTACCCCGACGAGCTGATCGACGTCGACATCGACGCCCTCCAGGACGCGCGCGGCACCGCGCTCGCCGACGGCGTCATCCGGGTCAGCAACGCCGACTACCTCTCGCGCCCGCTGCGGCTGACCCCGATCGAGGCCTCCGCCGTCATCGTGGCGCTGCGCGCGCTGCGCGAGGGCTCGGCCCCCGACACCGCCGAGATCGTCGACCGAGCCCTGGCCAAGCTCGAGACGGCCGCGGCGTCCGGTCCGGCCGGCCAGGTCGCCGGCGGGCTGGTGCACGCCGCACCCGACAGCACCAGCGACGGCGCCGCCGTGGCGCTCGCGGCGCGGCTCGAGGACGCCGTCGCGCGGCAGGTGCAGGTCGAGCTCGACTACTACGTGCCGGCCCGCGACGAGCTCTCCCACCGCGTGGTCGACCCGCGCGGGATGGCCCGTCACGACGGGTTCACCTACCTCGACGCCTGGTGCCACTCGGCCGAGGCGCCGCGGCTGTTCCGGCTCGACCGGGTCGCCGGGGCCCGCGTGCTCGACGAGCCCGTGGTCACCGGGCCCGCCGCACCGCGCGACCTGTCCGACGGGATGTTCGCGCGCTCCGACGAGACCACGCTGGTCACGCTGCGCCTGGAGGCGGCGGCGCGCTGGGTCACCGAGTACTACCCGGTCGAGGCGGTCCGTCCGCTGGGCGACGGGACCGTCGAGGTCGACTTGCTGGTCGCCGACGAGCGGTGGCTGACCAGGCTGCTGCTGCGGTTGGCTCCGAATGCCTCCGTGACCGCACCCGCGTCGTACGGCGCCGGGCTCACCGCGGCCGCACAGGCAGCCCTCGCTCTCTACTGAGGTGGGTGCGCGTACGATGAAATCGACCGACACCCACACGTGAGGACAGCCATGACCCCGCTCATCGCAGGACTGGGCACCACCGAGCTCCTGATCATCTTCGGCGTCATCATCCTCCTCTTCGGCGCAGCCAAGCTGCCCGAGCTCGCTCGCGGGAGCGGCCGGGCGCTGCGGATCTTCAAGGCCGAGACCAAGGGCCTGATGGACGACGACGAGGACGACACCACGACGTCGCGCCCGAGGCCCATCGAGCGTCCCACGGACATCGAGCCGGTCGAGAAGCCCTCGACCGAGTCGGACAGCGCGCGCCGCTCCGACCCGCTCTGACCGGGCCCTCGTAGGCAACCTCAGCGGTGTCCTTCTCCGGCGTCCTCGGCTTCTTCTCGGTCCGTCCGCTCAACCCCGTCGGCGACGACGGCCGCATGGCCCTGGGCGACCACCTCCGCGAGTTCCGCGGGCGGCTGGTGCGCTGCGTCACCGTGCTGGTGGTGCTGTTCGCGGTCTCGCTCTTCTTCTACGAGGCGCTGCTCGACGTCGTCCTGGCGCCCTACAACGACGCCCGGGAGGCGCTCGGTGAGTCCACCGAGACCCAGGCCTACGTCAAGGGCGCGACCGGCCCGCTGCTGCTCCAGCTGAAGCTGTGCGGCGTCGCGGCCCTGGTCGTCGCCAGCCCGTTCTGGCTCTACCAGCTCTGGGCGTTCATCATGCCCGGGCTGCACGACAGCGAGAAGAAGTGGACCCGGCTGTTCGCGGCCATCGCGGGTCCGCTCTTCTTCGTCGGGGTCGCCACCGGCTACTACGTGCTGCCCAAGGGCCTTGAGGTCCTGATCGGCTTCACCCCCGACGGCCTGGAGAACCTCGTCGAGTTCGGCGAGTACTTCAGCTTCCTGACCCGCATGCTGCTGGTCTTCGGCATCTCGTTCGAGATCCCGCTCTTCGTGATCATGCTCAACCTGGCGGGGGTCGTCACCGGCAAGCAGCTCGGCCGCTACCGTGCCTGGATCATCCTCGGGACCTTCATCTTCGCGGCCGTGGCGACGCCGTCGACGGACCCGTTCTCGATGATCATGCTGGCCCTGCCGATGCTGGTGCTCTTCCTCGTCGCCGAGGTCATCGCCCGCTGGGTCGACCGGGCTCGCGGCAAGCGCCGACCCGCCACCGGCACGGACCGCTGGGACGACGACGCGGTGTCCGACCTGTGACGGCATGAGGCCCGCCCCGCCAGCGATCGACCCGGCCGACCCGTTCGACCTGCCCGAGGTGCTGGGCACCGCTGTCGTCACGTGGTCCGCCGACGACGGGCTCGACGGTCACCTGGTCCGCGGCCACCTGCAGCCGGACGGCGGCGACCCCGTCGCGTGCGACCTGCTCGCCGTCGACCAGGCCTACCCGGCCGCGGTCGCCGACGACGCCACCCGGTTGCGCACCCACCAGGCCTGGCAGCACGGCCAGGTCGGTCTCGCCACCTGCGGCGGGCGACTGACCATCCTGGTGCCGGGCCGGACCTTCACGGCCGAGACGGTGCTCGAGTCGGTGCGGCGCCTCGCCAAGGCGCTGGGCGCGTCCCCCTCGCGGTACGCCGTGCGGTTGCGCGTCGGACCCTGAGACCGACCACGCACCACCCGGTCGCCGGGCGGGTGCCGAGGGGCTCACACGCCAGGTCCTAGGCTCGGCACGTGTCGTCGTCGCGCGAGATCGCGCTCCTCACGAACCCCGCCGCCGGCAAGGGTGCCGGGCTGCGGGTGCGCGACGGCGTGCTGCCCCGGTTGCGGTCGGCCGGGTGGACGGTGCGCTCCCTCGTCGGCCGCGACGCCGACGAGGCGCTCGACCTCGCGCGCGCCTCGGTGGCCGACGGCGTCGAGGCGGTCGTGATCGTCGGTGGCGACGGGATGGTCAACCTCGGCGTCCAGGCGACCGCGACGACGTCCACCGCACTCGGCATCGTCCCGGCCGGCACCGGCAACGACGTCGCGCGCTGCGTCGGGCTGACCCGCAAGGACCCGATGGCGGCCGCCGACCGCATCGTGCGGGCCCTCGCGACGGGGGAGCGGCGGCGGATCGACCTGGCCCGCACCGGCGGGCGCTACTACGCCACCGTGATGGCGGCCGGGTTCGACGCCGTGGTCAACGAGCGGGCCAACACGATGACCTGGCCCCGCGGCCAGATGCGCTACAACCTGGCCACCCTGGCCGAGCTGCGGACGTTCACCCCGCTGCCCTACGTCCTCGACCTCGACGGCACCGAGGTCCGTCTCGACGCGATGCTGGTCGCGATCGGCAACGGTCCGTCGTTCGGTGGCGGCCTGCGGATCGCCGAGGGCGCGCTGCTCGACGACGGCCTGCTCGACGTCGTCGTCATCAAGCCGATGTCGCGCCTCGGGCTCGTGCGCACCTACCCGAAGCTCTTCCGGGGCACCCACACCACCCACCCGCAGTACGAGCGGTTCCGCGCCCGCCGCGTCACCGTCGCCGCACCCGGCATCGTCGGGTACGCCGACGGGGAGCGCTTCGGCCCCCTGCCGCTGACCATCGAGTGCGTCCCCGACGCCCTAGGAGTGCTTGCCTGATGCCCCCGCACGACACGAGCGACAGCAGCGACACCGGCCAGACCCCCGCCGAGCGGTACGCGTCGTACCGCAAGCAGGCGCGGCACCCCGTCGTCCGCGACTTCGCCGCCCACTACGACTTCCCGCTCGACGACTTCCAGGAGCGGGCCTGCATCGAGATCGAGGAGGGCCGGGGGGTCCTCGTCGCGGCCCCGACCGGCTCGGGCAAGACGATCGTCGGCGAGTTCGCGATCCACCTCGCGATGGCGACCGGCCGCAAGGCGTTCTACACGACGCCGATCAAGGCCCTCTCCAACCAGAAGTACCACGACCTCGTCGACCGCTACGGCCCCGAGAACGTCGGCCTGCTCACCGGCGACAACGTCGTCAACGGCGAGGCGCCGATCGTGGTGATGACCACCGAGGTGCTGCGCAACATGCTCTACGCCGGCTCGCGCACGCTGATCGGCCTCGGCTTCGTCGTGATGGACGAGGTGCACTACCTCGCCGACCGCTCCCGCGGTGCGGTGTGGGAGGAGGTGATCATCCACCTGCCCGACTCGGTGACGCTGGTGTCGCTGTCGGCGACGGTCTCCAACGCCGAGGAGTTCGGCGAGTGGCTGGCGACCGTGCGCGGCGAGACGACCACGATCGTCGAGGAACGTCGCCCGGTCCCGCTCTACCAGCACGTGATGGTCGGACGACGGCTGCTCGACCTCTTCGCCTCCTCCGACGTCGACGCGGCCGCCGGCTTCGTCAAGGAGGGCGCCCCGGTCAACGACGAGCTGATGAAGATCGCCCGCGACGACTGGGCGTCGTCCCGGCTGAAGGACCGCCGCACGCCCAAGGGGCAGCGCCACCACCGCGGCGGGTCCGGGAGCGGCGGCCCGAAGCAGGTCGGCAACGGGCGCCGGGTCTGGATCCCGAGCCGGTACGACGTCGTCGACCGGCTCGAGAAGGAGGGCCTGCTCCCGGCCATCTACTTCATCTTCAGCCGGGTCGGCTGCGACGCGGCGGTCAGCCAGTGCCTCAGCGCCGGACTGCGGCTGACGACGCCGGAGGAGCGTGACGAGATCGTCGCCCACGTCGACTCGGCGTGCCGCGACCTCCCGCCCGAGGACCTCCACGTCCTCGGCTACCACGACTTCCTCGACGGGCTCTCGCGCGGCGTGGCCGCCCACCACGCCGGGATGCTGCCGGCGTTCAAGCAGGTCGTGGAGGACCTCTACCTGCGCGGGCTGTGCAAGGTCGTCTTCGCCACCGAGACGCTGGCGCTCGGCATCAACATGCCCGCCCGCACCGTCGTCATCGAGAAGCTGTCGAAGTGGAACGGCGAGATGCACGCCGACATGACGCCGGGGGAGTACACCCAGCTCACCGGGCGCGCCGGACGCCGCGGGCTGGACGTCGAGGGCCACGGGGTCGTGCTGTGGCAGCCCGGCATGAACCCGCGCGAGGTCGCGGGCCTGGCCTCGACGCGCACGTACCCGTTGCGGTCGTCGTTCCGGCCGTCGTACAACATGGCGGTCAACCTGGTGCACCAGTTCGGCCGGGAGCGCTCCCGCGAGCTGCTCGAGCAGTCCTTCGCGCAGTTCCAGGCCGACAAGGCCGTGGTCGGGCTGGCCCGCCAGCTCGCGAAGGGCGAGGACGCGCTCGCCGGCTACGCCGAGGCCGCGACCTGCCACCTCGGCGACTTCATGGAGTACGCCGGGCTGCGGCACCGCATCGGCGAGCTCGAGAAGACCGCCAGCCGCAGCAACCGCAACGACCGTCGCGCCGAGACGATCGAGTCGCTGCGCCTGCTCAAGGTCGGTGACGTGATCCAGGTGCCGGTCGGCAAGTTCGCCGGGTACGCCGTCGTCGTCGACCCCGGCTGGTCGCCCGACAACCCGCGGCCCTCCGTCGTGACCGCCGACCGCCAGGCACGGCGGCTCGCGCTGATCGACTTCCCGACCCCGGTCGCGGCGGTCAACCGGGTCAAGGTCCCGAAGAACTTCAACGGCCGCAACCCCCAGATGCGCCGCGACCTCGCCTCGGCGCTGCGCGACCGGACGCACGGGCTGGTGCCGCCGCCGCCCGGCGCCGGTGGCGCGACGTCGTCCGGGCCGTCGCGGCGGTCCCGCCCGCCGGAGGTCGAGCAGGAGATCACCGACCTGCGCGGCCGGCTCAAGGCCCACCCGTGCCACGGCTGCGCCGAGCGCGAGGACCACGCCCGGTGGGCCGAGCGGTGGTTCAAGCTCGACCGCGACTCCGCCACCCTGCGGCGGCGCATCGAGCAGCGGACCAACACGGTCGCGCGACAGTTCGACCGCGTCTGCGAGGTGCTGACCGCCCTGGAGTACCTCGACGGCGACGAGGTCACCGACCGCGGCCGGCACCTGATGCGGCTGTACGGCGAGATGGACCTGGTCGCCGCCGAGGCGGTCCGGCTCGGGGTCTGGGACTCGCTGACGCCGTCCGGGCTCGCCTCGGCGCTCTCGGCGCTCGTCTTCGAGACCCGTCGCGCCGACGACGGCGGCGCGCCGCGGGTGCCCGGGGGAGCCATCGGGACCGCCCTCGACGAGACGCAGCGACTGTGGGTCGGCCTCGACGCGCTGGAGCGCGAGCACAAGCTCGACTTCCTGCGTCCCCCGGACGTCGGCTTCGCCTGGCTGTCCTACCGCTGGGCCGAGGGCGACGACCTGGACGACCTGCTCGGCTCCTCCGACCTGTCCGCCGGCGACTTCGTCCGCTGGACCAAGCAGCTGCTCGACCTCGCGGGTCAGGTCGCCGACGCCGCCGGCAGCTCGACGCTGCGCACCAACGCGCGCGAGCTGACGCGGCTGGTCAAGCGGGGCGTCGTCGCGTACTCCGGCCTCGCCGACTGACCTACGGGTGCGGCACCTCGGAGGCGACCGTCCCGCCGCCGGTGGTGACGCGCGGTCGGCTCAGCGCGGCGACGCGACGCCGGTGATCGGCCAGGCCTCGCCGACGGAGTCCTCGTCGCGGATCGAGGCGGCGACGACCTCGGCGAGGTCGGCGCGCGAGACCGGCCCCGGGACGACGTCGAGGCCGAGGTCGACCTCGCCGGACGCCGGCAGGTCGGTCAGCGCGGAGGGCCGGAACGCCGTCCAGGCGAGCCCGCTGCGGGCAGCGACCGCGACCTGCTCGTCGCCGTCCCAGACGCGCGGCACCACGACGAGGCGCTGGACGCCGGCGCGGAGCGCACCCTCGACGACGTGCGCGGGCGAGGGGGTCGCGACGTGCACGACGGCGGCGCAGCCGCGCAAGGCCGAGGCGACCGCGCCCGCACCCTGCTCCTCCACGTCGAGCATCCGCACCTCGGCACCGAGCCGCTCGAGCGGCGCACGGTGCGCCTCGTTGCGCACGATCGCGACCGGCGGGGTCGGCTCACGGCGGGCCAGCGCCTCGACGACGCGCCGACCGAGCCTGCCGTGGGCCCCGACGACGGCGACCCGCGGGCTGCCGGGCCAGCGGTCGGTGGACGCCCTCGTGCTCCACGGCACCGTCGCGCCGGTCAGCACGGCCAGGCCGGGGCGGTGGCGGCGCAGCCAGGCGAGCACCTCCTGGTGCTCGACGGCGCCCTTCTCGCCGAGAAGCGTCGCGCGGACCTGCCGCGGCGTCAGCCCGAGCCACTCGGCCAGGATCGCCGACGTCGGCGACTCGAACCGGGCCTGGTCGAGCAGGTCGTCGTCGACCAGGGCGAAGCGGAGGCAGTCGACGGCCATGTCGGCGCCCAGCCGCTTGCTCGCGGCCAGGTCGAACGACGTGTGGGTGACCGAGGCGATCCAGGGCCACGGCAGCGTCGTCCAGGCGATGGCGTCGGACAGGTCCGGGATGCCGGCGCCCTCGTGCAGGTGCACGCCGTCGGCGTCGAGCCGGAGCGCGACCACCGGGTGGGCGGCCGCGCGCAGGGCTCGGACGCCGCGCAGCCCGGCCGTCGTCCCGAGCACGCCGACGACACCGACCACCAGGGCGCTCATCACCTGCGGGCCGTCGAGGTCCCGGGCGAGGAGGGCACCGAAGCAGCCGACGGCGAGGAACACCATGAACGCGGTGAACGCGATCGCCATGCCGGTGAGCCAGCGCAGGCCGGTCCCGGGGGCCGGGGCGACCTCGAGCGGTTCCACGGGCGACTCAGCCGCCGAGGACGCCGAGCAGGCGCGTCGTCGGCGACTCGAGGCCCCACTGCTCGGCGAGCGCGAGCAGGCGGTCGGGGTCGGCCGGGGTCGAGGGCAGCGCGAGCCCGCTGCGGTCGAGGTCGATGTCGCGGGCGACGGCGACGACCGTCGGGGCGACCTCGAGGTAGTCGGCGGCGGCCTTGATCTTGCCGCGCGGACCGGGGCCCATCCCGGAGTCGGGGTCGAGGGCGGCGGCGATGATGCCGGCCATGTCGCCGTGCCGCTGCAGCAGGGTGGCGGCGGTCTTCTCCCCGACGCCGGGGACGCCGGGGAGGCCGTCGGAGGCGTCGCCGCGCATGGTGGCGAAGTCGGCGTACTGATGGGCGTCGATGGCGTACTTCTCGCGGACCCACGCGTTGTCGACCTTCTCGTGCCGCCCGACGCCCTTGCCGATGTAGAGGACGCGGACCTCGGCGGCGTCGTCGACCAGCTGGAAGAGGTCGCGGTCGCCGGTGACGATGTCGACCGGCTGCCCGGCGCCGGTGGCGAGGGTGCCGATGACGTCGTCGGCCTCGTAGCCGGGGGCGCCGATGACGGTGATGCCGAAGGCTTCGAGCACCTCGCGCAGGATCGGGACCTGGAGCTCCAGCGGGTCGGGCACCTCCTCGACGTCGGGCGCGGACGCGACCTCCTCGACCACGCGGTGCGCCTTGTAGGACGGGATCAGGTCGACGCGCCACTGCGGGCGCCAGTCGTCGTCCCAGCAGCAGACCAGGTGGGTCGGGCGGTACTGGTCGACGAGCCGGCTGATGTAGTCGAGCATCCCGCGGACGGCGTTGACGTTGGTGCCGTCGGGGGCGGCGTACTCCGGCATCCCGAAGAACGCACGGAAGTACATCGACGCGGAGTCGAGCAGCAGGAGACGGCCGGGATCGGTCGGGCTGTTCACCCCGCGCATCCTGCCACGGGTCGGGGCGGGGCCGGGCCGACCGGATCGCCGACCCGGCCACCCGTCGGAGGATCGCCACGCACGGTGTCTCTTGCCACTAGCCTGGCGCCCGTGACCACCGAGCTCGAGTCCACCGACCGTCGGATCCTCGAGCTGCTCGCCGACGACGGCCGGATGTCGTTCACCGACCTCGGCAAGGCGACCGGGCTCTCGACGTCCGCGGTGCACCAGCGCGTCAAGCGGCTCGAGCAGCGCGGCCTGATCCTCGGCTACGGCGCCACCGTCAACCACGACGGGATCGGGCTGCCACTCACGGCGTTCATCTCGATCCGCCCGATCGACCCCTCGCAGCCCGACGACTCCCCGGAGCGGCTGCGCGGCATCGCCGAGATCGAGTCCTGCTGGTCGGTCGCCGGCGAGGAGTCCTACATCCTGAAGATCCGCGTCCCGACGCCCGCTGCCCTCGAGAACCTGCTGGCCCGGGTCCGCGCCGCCGCGAACGTCTCGACCCGCACGACGATCGTGCTGTCGACGCCGTACGAGAACCGGCCTGTCGTCGGCGCCTGAGCTGACTCGCCCGGGATTTCCCCGGTCGACCGGGGAAATCTGAACTGGGAGGCCGGGATCCCGGTCGACAAGTTCAGGGAAGGGCCGCCCAGACCCGAGGAAGGCCGATGCCGGTTCCTCGGCGTCAGGCGACCGCAACCGAGCGGAACTGCGCCCGGATGCGGTTCGCGGTCTCGACCGGCCGGTCGAGGTCGGCCCAGACCACGCGCACGCACCGCCAGCCGGTGAGGCGGCAGATGGCCTCCTCCCGCCGTTGTTCGCGGACGATGACGTCCTTCGCCGTCTCGTCGTCGGCGAGGAGCTTGCCGTACTTGATCTTGCCGTCGAACTCCGCGAACACGCCGAGCTCCGGCCACGCGAGGTCGACCCGGTGGAGCACCCGGCCGTGCGCGTCCTTGATCTCGAAGTTCACCTGCGGTGCCGGCAGGTGCTGGGCCCAGCAGAGGTAGCGGAGCCGGGTCTCGCCGACCGACTCGGAGCGGCCGTCGACGAGCCGGAGGACCAGGTCCGTACGCAGGGTGTCGGGCCAGTGGTTCATCAGCTCGAACCGGCCGGCGAGCCGCTCGACGTCCGTGAGGCCGCGGTGGAGGAGGTCGTCGATCACCACCATCGCCCCCTCGATCCCGACCAGCGTGGTGATCTCGAGCGCGGCCCGGGTCGGGCTCGTCACGAACACGCCGTCGTGGCAGACCGTGTCGCCCTCGATGAGGCGCCCCCGATGCTGTACGACGCCGGCCTGACGCCGGCCGGTCCTGCCGTCGCGACGGGTCAGGTGGGCCTCGGTGAGGTCGAAACCTCGGAGCGGCGCGGCCCACTCGTTGATGGCGCTGGTGTGGCTGAGCATCACCTTCGTCTGGGACTGGCGGTACGCCGCGCGCGACAGCAGGCCGTAGCGCTCGGCATCGGTCATGCCGCGCCAGCGCTCACCCGACGTGTAGGCGCCGTGGCGGACCCGCTTCCACACCTTCTCCTTGACCAGGCTGCTGATGGCGTGGTCGTGGTAACCGAGCTCCTCGGCCTCGCGGCGCAGGAAAACGCCGTGCCTGTCGCAGATCTGCAGGAGGACCGGATCCATGGAGCCAGGGTGACCCAGCCGGGCGCCTGCGCGCACGGGCGATTGCCTGGACTGTGGAGAACCGTCTGAGCCGGCTGCCGCCCGACGTGGGAACCGCCCGGAGCGGAGACGGACTGGGCGGCCCAAGTCTGAACTGGGAGGCCGGGATGTCGCCCCCCAAGTTCAGATTTCCCCGGTCGACCGGGGAAATCCCGGCCAGGGCCCCACCGAGCCCAGCCGGGCTCAGTACGCCTGCAGCGCGGCCGTGCGACGCGAGGCCTCGGCGATCTCGGCGGCCTTGAGCGCGGAGGTGTCGAGGTCGCCGTGGGTGGCCCACCAGGCCTGGCCCTCGGCGGGGAGGGTGTGGATCGGGTCGTAGTACTCGTAGGTGCGGTCGAGTGCGTCGGACTGCTCCATCTCGATGGACGTGCGATAGTTCTTCGTCCAGTGGGAGATGCCGCGGACCTCGTCGTAGGACGCGAGCTGGTGCACCCAGCGCTTGCCGACGAACGGGACGTCGCACACGATGCGCGGCGTCGCGAAGCCCGGCAGGTAGCCCATGATGTGGTGCTGCAGCCGCTGGGCGTCACCGACCGAGACCCGCCAGTGCTCCGAGTACGGGATCATGTCGCACATGTAGAAGTAGTAGGGCATGATCTGCGCGCCGTCGAGCAGCCGGAAGCACAGGTCGAGCAGGGCGTGCGGGTCGGCGTTGACGCCGTTGAGGAGCACGCCCTGGTTGCGGACGTCGCGGACGCCGGCGTCCAGCATCGCGCGGGACGCCTCGGCGACGATCGGCGTGATCGAGTTCGCGTGGTTGGCGTGGGTGTGGATCGCGATCGAGACGCCCCGCGAGCGGGCGATGGCGGCCACACGGGCGACGCCCTCGCGCACCTCGGGCTGCAGCCAGTGCTGCGGCAGACCGATGAGCGCCTTCGTGGCGAGCCGGATGTCGCGGATGTTGTCGACCTCGAGCACGCGGGTGAGGAAGTCCTCGAGCCGCGGCCACGGCATGTTGGCGACGTCGCCGCCGGACACGACGACGTCGCGCACCGACGGGGTCCGGCGCAGGTAGTCGATCATGGAGTCGATCCGAGCGGTCGGCTTCGCCACGAACTTCAGCTTGTCGACCATGGGCGTCGAGTTGCCGACGAGGTCCATCCGGGTGCAGTGCCCGCAGTACTGCGGGCAGGTCGGCAGCAGCTCGGCGAGCACCTTGGTGGGGTAGCGGTGGGTGAGGCCCTCGGCGACCCACATGTCGTGCTCGTGCAGCGAGTCGCGGGTCGCGTGCGGGTGCGAGGACCAGTCGGTGCGACGGTCGCTGAACACCGGGATCATGTAGTGCCGCACCGGGTCGGCGTAGAACGCGTCGGTGAGCGAGCCGGGGCCGCCGACCGGGGCGTGCGGCGCCATCGTGTTCATCATCTGCGGCGGCACCAGCATCGACATCGTGGCCCGCTCGGCCTGGTCGCGCTCGAGGTCGGCGTAGAACCGCTCGTCGACGAGGTCGCCCAGCAGCTCGCGCAGCTGCCTCACGTTCTTGACGCAGTGCGACCGCTGCCACTGCACCGAGGCCCAGTCCTCGGCGGTGACGTCCTTCCAGCCCGGGAACCGGGTCCAGTCGGGCTCGACGAGCTCGACGGCGCGGTAGGGGTAGGGCTGGCCGTCCTCGAGGCCAGAGAGGCTGAGCGAGGTCTCGACGGTCATGGCATCTCCTGCGGATCGGCTGCGGTACGGGTGCGGGCGCGTCGGTTGTGGCGCGCACCACGCTCGGCTCTAGACTACGTGGAGATCATCCTGCCTGCACATCAACATGCCGGACGATTTCCCGTAGCACCACGAACGCGACGAAGGACCCGCTGCTGTGACCCTCTCTGAGAGCGACCCGACCGGACTGCACCGCGTGCTGGACCGGCCCGCCGTCCTGGCCCAGGCCGCTCGCCGTCTCGACACCCGCCCGGAGCTCTGGGACGACGAGGTGCGGATCCGCGTCGAGCGGCTCAACCTCGACGCGGCGTCGTACCGCCAGCTCGAGCGCACCCACACGACCGACGGCCGGGTCGACGGTGACGCCGTCCGCGCCGAGGTGCTCGCGATCGTGGCCGAGCGCGGCAAGATGCAGAACCCCGAGACGGGCTCCGGCGGCATGCTGGTCGGCACCGTCGAGGAGGTCGGGCCGCGCTCGCCGCTCGGGCTCGCCGTCGGTGACCGCGTCGCCACCCTCGTCTCGCTCACCCTGACCCCGCTGGTCCTCGAGGACGGCCTCGCCGGCTGGGACGGCCTGGGGGAGCAGGTCCCCTGTGACGGGTACGCCGTCCTGTTCGGCCGGTCGATCGCCGCGGTCCTGCCCGACGACCTGCCGACCGCGCTGAGCCTGTCGGTGATGGACGTGTGCGGGGCGCCCGCGCTGACCGCCCGGGTGGTGGGGGAGTACGTCGCGGCGGGGGAGGGACCGGGAGGACCGGGCACCGGACGGGCGCCGGTCGTCGCCGTCGTCGGGGCCGCGGGCAAGTCCGGCTCGCTCAGCCTCGCCGCCGCACGCGCCGCGGGCGCGGGCCGCACGATCGGCGTCGTCCCGCACCAGGGTGAGGCCGACCTGCTGGCGCCCACGGGCCTGGCCGACGAGGTCGCGATCGCCGACGCCCGCGACCCCGTCGCGCTGCGCGACGCCGTCGAGAAGGCCGGCGGTCCGGCCGACGTGACCGTCGTGTGCGTCGACGTGCCCGGCTGCGAGGGCGGCGCCGTCCTGGCGACCGCCGACCGCGGCACCGTCATCTTCTTCTCGATGGCCACGTCGTTCTCGGCCGCGGCGCTCGGTGCCGAGGGGCTCGCCGCCGACGTCCGGATGCTCGTCGGCAACGGCTACGTGCCCGGCCACGCGGCGTACGCGCTCGAGCTGCTCCGCGGCCACGACGGCGTGCGCCGCCTCTTCGAGGGCCGCCTCCATGGCTGAGCGACTGGTCCTGCGCGGGTCCGCCGACGGCACCGACCTGGCGGTCGAGGACGGCGTCATCGCGGCGGTCGGCCCCGATCTCGACGGCTCCACCGTCGTCGAGCTCGACGGCGCGACGGTGCTCCCGGCGTTCGTCGACCACCACGTGCACACCGTGCGCACCGGCTTCGCCCTCACCGGCCTCGACCTGACGGGCAGCCCCACCCTGACCTCGGCGCTCGACGCGCTCGCCGCGCACGCCGTGGCCAGCCCCCAGGCGGGCGTGCTCGTCGGGCAGGGCTGGGACGAGACCGGCTGGGCAGAGAGCCGCCCGCCCACCGGCGACGAGCTCGAGCGCGCCGCCCCCGGTCGCCGGAGCTACCTCACCCGCGTCGACGGGCACTCCTCGGTGGTCTCGCCGGCACTGGCCGCGCTGGTCCCCGGCGTGGAGGACCTCGACGGCTGGACGCCCGACGGGCGCGTCGAACGCGACGCCCACCACGCCGTCCGCGCGGTGCTCGAGACCCTGATCACCGACGCCGACCGCCTCGACGCCGCGCGCGCCGCCTGCCGTGCCATGGCCGCCCACGGCATCGCCACGCTGCACGAGAACGCCGCACCCCACATCGGTCCCGAGACCGAGATCGCCCTGGTGCGCCGGGCCGCCGACGAGGTCGGGCTGCGCGCGGTCGTCTACTGGGGCGAGCTCATGGCCGTCGACACCGCCCGCCGCCTGGGCGTCGCGGGCCTGGCCGGTGACCTGATCGCCGACGGCGCCTTCGGCTCGCGCACCGCCGCGCTCACCTCGCCCTACGACGACGCACCCCACACCTGCGGCCACGGCTACCTCACCGCCGAGCAGGTCCGCGACCACGTCCTGGCCTGCGACGAGGCCGGGATCCAGGCCGGCTTCCACGTCATCGGCGACGCCGCCCTCGACGAGGTCGCCGCGGGCTTCGAGCTCGCCGACGCCGTGCGACCGGTGCGTCCCGGCCACCGCCTCGAGCACGTCGAGCTGCCCTCGGACCACGTGGTCGACGTGATGGCCCGCCTCCGCATCACCGCCAGCGTCCAGCCGGTCTTCGACGCCCTGTGGGGCGGACCCGACGGCATGTACGCCGCCCGCCTGGGCGGCCGCTGGGCCGAGAGCAACCCCTTCGCGCGCCTGCACGGGGCCGGCGTGCGGCTGGCGTTCGGGTCCGACTCCCCGGTCACCGCGCTCGGACCCTGGGCCGCGATCCGAGCCGCGGTGGAGCACCACCACCCCGACCACCGCGTGCCGTACGACGTGGCCCTCGCCGCCCACACCGGCGGCGCCACCCTCGCGGTCGGCGAGCCCGCCGACCTCGCGGTGTGGCACGACCTCGACGCCGAGCAGCCCACCCTCGTCCGCCTGCTCGTCGGCGGACGCACCCTCCACGAAGGCGCCGCCTGATGCCCACCCCCGCCCGCACCACCAAGCTCGACCTCGACCCGGCCACCGTCAAGCACGCGCGCAGCCTGGCCCGCAAGGCCGGCAGGCCGATCGTCACCATGGCCAAGAAGCACACCACGGTCGCGGTCGAGCGCGCGACGCTGCGTCTGGCCGGCCTCGGCGGCGCCGACGAGGAGGGCACGCCCTGGGTCAACCGGCTCATGGACACCGTGCGCGCCGACGTCGGCCTCGAGCACGGCGTCTCCCTCCCGGTCTGGGACGCGCTGCTGCGCGGCGAGGCCGACGACCTGACGGCGCTGGCGCAGAAGGCGGCCGCCGGCTCGGTGCGGTTCCGGCTGCCCGAGGGCAGGGACGCCGCCCGTGCGCGCACCGCGAGCCGGCGCCAGGTCGCGCGCGGCATCAAGACCGTCGACAAGCGGCGGATCGAGCGTGAGCGGCTCGTCAAGCGGCACGGCGACGCCCCGCGGCAGCCGTGGATCTACCTGATCGTCGCCACCGGCGACATCTACGAGGACATCCCGCAGGCCCAGCAGGCCGCGCGCGAGGGCGCCGACGTCATCGCCGTCATCCGCTCGACCGGCCAGAGCCTGCTCGACTTCGTGCCGGAGGGCGCGACCCGCGAGGGGTACGCCGGCACCTACGCCACGCAGGAGAACTTCCGCCTGATGCGTGCCGCCCTCGACCAGTCGTCGAAGGAGCTCGGTCGCTACGTCCGCCTCACCAACTACGCCAGCGGCCTCTGCATGCCGGAGATCGCGGCGCTCGCCGGCCTCGAGCGGCTCGACATGATGCTCAACGACTCGATGTACGGGATCCTCTTCCGCGACATCAACCCGGTGCGCACCTTCGTCGACCAGCGCTTCAGCCGCCAGGTCCACGCCCGTGCCGGCATCATCATCAACACCGGCGAGGACAACTACCTCACCACCGCCGACGCCGTCGAGGCCGCGCACACCGTCACCACCAGCCAGCTCCTCAACGAGTACTTCGCCAAGGAGGCCGGTCTCGAGGACTGGCAGCTCGGCCTCGGTCACGCCTTCGAGATCGACCCCGCCGTGCCCGACTCCTTCCGGATGGAGCTCGCCCACGCGCTGCTGGCCCGCGAGATCTTCCCGAAGGCGCCGCTGAAGTGGATGCCGCCGACGCGGCACATGACCGGCGACGTCTTCAAGGGCAACCTGCTCGACGGCTTCTTCAACCTCGCCGGGGCGCTCACCGGCCAGGGCATCCTGCTCGTGGGGATGATGACCGAGGCCGTGGTGACGCCGTGGATCTCCGACCGCGACATCGCCCTGCAGAACGTCCGCTACGTCATGGAGGCCGCCGGGCGCCTCCACGAGGACTTCCACCCGGCCCCGGGCGGCTTCATCGTCTCGCGCGCCAACCAGGTGCTCGCCGAGTCGATCGAGCTCCTCGACCGGATCGTCGACACCGAGCACGGGCGGGGCCTGCTCGACGCCATCGCCGACGGCACCTTCGGCCTGATGAAGCGACCGGCCGACGCCGGCCGAGGGCTCGACGGCGTCGCGGTGAAGTCAAGCACCTACTACAACCCCGCCACCGAGATCCTCGACGCCAAGGAGGCGCTGTGACCACCGAGTCGACCAGCCCGATCCGGCCCTACGGCGACACCACCGGCGACGGGATGGTGCAGCTGAGCTTCACGCTGCCGATGCCGCACTCCAAGGTGGCCGACGGCTCCGCCGTGCAGCTGGCCAACAAGATGGGCATGGACCCCGCCCTGGTGGTGCACAGCAAGCCCATGGGCCCCGACTTCACCTTCTTCGTCGTCTACGGACGCGTCAACCACCTCGTCGACCCCAGCCAGGTGACCGTCGTCGAGCGCGACTACCCGTTGCTGACGCCCAAGGAGGTCAACGCCGCCGTCAAGCGGTCCCTGCGGCGCCGGCTGACCGTCGTCGGTGCCTGCATCGGCACCGACGCCCACACCGTCGGCATCGACGCGATCCTCAACATCAAGGGCTTCGCGGGGGAGAAGGGCCTCGAGTACTACCGCGAGCTCAAGGTCGTGAACCTCGGCGCCCAGGTCTCGGTGCCCGAGCTCGTCGAGCGGGCCCGCACCGAGAAGGCGGACGCCGTCCTGGTCTCGCAGGTCGTGACCCAGCGCGACGCCCACCTGCTGAACACCCGCGAGATGTCGGCGGCGTTCCGCGAGTCCTACCCGTCGGACAAGCGGCCGCTGCTCATCGTCGGCGGTCCGCGCTTCGACGAGAAGATGGCCGCCGAGCTCGGGGTCGACCGGGTCTTCGGCCGCGGCACCACGCCCGGCGAGGTCGCCTCCTTCATCGCCCACAAGCTCGCCGCCGGAAAGGCCGCCTGATGACCGAGAACCCCGCCTCCACCGCCGCGCCGACCGTGGGGCCGACCGTCGGGCCGACTGGGGGCCCGACCGTCGGGACCCGCGTCGTGCACCGCCGCTACGTGCCCTACTCCCACGCCCACTACGCCGGCAACCTCGTCGACGGCGCCTACAGCCTGGGCCTGTTCGGCGACGTCGCCACCGAGATGTGCATCGTCACCGACGGCGACGAGGGGCTGTTCGCGTCGTACTCCGACGTCCAGTTCACCGCACCCGTCCGCGCCGGTGACGTCCTGGAGGTGACGGCCGAGCTGGTCCGCGCCGGCACCCGCTCGCGGGTCATGGACTTCGCGGTGCACGTCGTCGCCCGTGGCGCCTCGACCGACGACGCCCCCGGTGCCGCGACGCTGCTCGACCCACCGGTGCTGGCGACCTCGGCGACCGGCACCGTCGTCGTCCCGCCCCGGCCGGCGCGCGGATAGCGCAACGCTGCGGCGCGTCGTCGGAGACACGCCGTCCGGAAGAACAATTTCGGGGTCGAGTTTCGGACCAGGGGCACGGCGCTGACCTGCACGTTTCCGCGTTCTTGCAGGTCAGCGCCGTGTTGACAGGCCGGACACGATCGACGCAGTCTGGGCCGTCCGCTCATGTAGGTCGTGTGAGGCGGACCGGGGTCCGAGAGGCCTGGAACGTCCGGTGTCACAGCCAGCAGCGCGACGTCCCTGGCCCGCGGAGGCCGGTCCGCTCCACGAGAGCGACCCGGGAGGATCCTGCGTCCCTAGACAACGACCCCGCCACGGCAGCCCGTCGTGCGTGTGGACGGCCCGAAGGGCGCAGGGTCCTCCCGGAGCCCTGCATGGGCGATCTCGACGACGTGGCCGGTACCGTTCCACCCGTGCTGCGCCGGACCCTCGTCGCGTCGCTCGCCGGGGTCGCGCTGTCCTTCGCCTACGAACCGGTGGCCGTCGCCTACCTCATGCCGTTCTGCCTGGCGGCCTACGCCCTGACCACCCGCGGGGTGCGGGCCCGGGCCGGCTTCGTCGTCGGACTGGCGTTCGGGGTCGGGTTCTACTTCGTCCACATCTACTGGATGAGCCCCTCGATCGGCGCGCCCGCCTGGCTGGCCCTGGCCGGCATCGAGGCGCTCTTCTACGGGTTGCTGGGCGCGGTGGCGACCCTCCTGCACCGGTTGTCGTCCTGGCCCGCGTGGCTGGCCCTGGCGTGGGTGGCGATGGAGACGATCCGGTCCACCTGGCCCTTCAGCGGGATGCCGTGGGGCCGGCTGGGCTTCGGCGTCGTCGACACGCCGCTGGCTCCCGCCCTGGCCTACGTCGGCACCAACGGGGTCAGCCTGCTCGTCGCCTTCCTCGGGTTCCTGCTGGCCCGGCTGCTGCTCGCCGCCCGGGACCGTGAGCGCCGCGACGAGCGCCTGTTCGCCGCCGCGGCCCTCGTCGTGGTCACCGCCGTCGCGCTCGTCCCGGCGGTGGCGCCGTGGCGCCTCGCCGAGGTGGGGGAGACGACCGTGGCCGCCGTCCAGGGCAACGTGCCCGGTCGCGGGGACGACGTCCTCGCCGACGTCGAGGGCCTGACCCAGAACCACGTCGACGCGACCGTGGACCTCGCGGCCCGGGTCGCCGCCGGCGAGGCGCCACAGCCGGACTTCGTCGTGTGGCCGGAGAACTCCACGGCCCGCGACCCGTTCCGCGACACCTCGATCCGCGCCGGGATCGAGACCGCGGCGGCCACCATCGGGGTGCCGGTGCTGGTCGGCGCCATCGTCGACGACGGCGCGGACCACGTGCTCAACCAGGGCATCGTGTGGGACCCCGTCACCGGCGCGGGGGAGCGCTACACCAAGCGGCACCCGGTCGCCTACGGCGAGTACATCCCGCTGCGCGGCCTGCTCGCCCGGACCGGGATCACCGAGAAGGGCCAGCTGGCCCGGATCCCGCGCGACATGGTCAGCGGCCAGCGCTCCGAGCCGCTGGTCGTCGCCGGCGTGCCGCTGGCCGACGCGATCTGCTTCGACATCGCCTACGACGACGGTCTCGCCGTCCAGATCGAGAACGGCGCCGAGCTGCTCGCCGTCCAGACCAGCAACGCCAGCTTCATCTTCACCGACCAGATCGAGCAGCAGTTCGCGATCACCCGGGCCCGGGCGATCGAGACCGGCCGCTACGTCGTCGTCGCGGCCACGAACGGGGTCTCGGGCGTCATCGCACCCGACGGCAGCGTGGTGGACCGCACCGAGCGGCGTACCCAGGACGTCGTCGTGGAGACCGTGACGCTCTACCGCGGTGCGACGCCGGCGATCGCCGTCGGGGAGCTCCTGAGGCTGCTGTCGTACCTGACGACGATCGTCGGGGCCGGGTGGGGCCTCCTGGTCGGACGGCGGTCCCGCACGGGTGTCGATGCCGCGCCGGAGCGCGGCGTCGGGAAGGATTCCTGAGATGTCCACCCCGACCACGGTGATGGTGCTGCCGACCTACGACGAGGCCGAGAACCTCGCCTGGATCGTCGGACGCCTTCGCGCCGCCCAGCCCGAGGTCGACGTCCTCGTCGTCGACGACCAGTCGCCCGACGGCACCGGTGACATCGCGGACCGGCTGGCCGCCGACGACGACCGGGTGCACGTGCTGCACCGCACCGCCAAGGGCGGACTCGGGGCGGCGTACCTGCACGGCTTCGCGTGGGCGCTGGAACGCGGCTACGACGTCGTGGGCGAGATGGACGCCGACGGCTCCCACCAGCCCGAGCAGCTGCACCGCCTGGTCGCGGCCCTCGGCGACGCCGACCTGGTGATCGGGTCGCGCTGGGTGCCCGGCGGCAGCGTGGTCAACTGGCCGCTGCGCCGTGAGGTGCTCAGCCGCGGCGGGAACCTCTACGTGCGCCTGCTCCTGGGCATCGAGGTCAGGGACGCCACGGCCGGCTTCCGGCTCTACCGACGCACGACGCTCGAGGCGATCGAGCTCGACCGGGTCCGCTCGACCGGCTACGTCTTCCAGACCGACCTGGTCAGCCGGACCCTCCGCGCCGGCCTGACCGTGCGGGAGGTCCCCATCGAGTTCGTCGAGCGGGTGCGCGGCGACTCCAAGATGAGCGGCGCGGTGGCGGCGGAGTCGTTGCGACGGATCACCGCCTGGGGGCTGCGGGAGCGACGCGCCCAGGCCCGCCGGCTCTGGGGCCGCGTCCACCGCTGAGGCCCGTCCACCTCGCCGGGCCGCCCTCGGCCGGTCCGTAGACTGGCGCCATGGCCCGGCGTCGTCGTCTCTCGTGGTTCCTGCTGGTCGCCTTCGTGGTCGTCCCGATCGCCGAGATCTACGTGCTGATCCAGGTCGGCCAGGTCATCGGCGCGTGGTGGACCGTCGTGCTGCTCGTGGCCGACAGCATCCTCGGCAGCTGGCTGGTCAGGCGGGAGGGGGGCCGGGCGTGGCAGGCCCTGCGCACCGCGCTGGAGACCGGGAGGATGCCCGCCGCCGAGCTCGCCGACGGCGCCCTGCTCCTCGCCGGCGGCCTCCTGATGCTCAGCCCCGGTTTCGTCACCGACCTCCTCGGCATCCTGCTCATCCTGCCCCTCACCCGGCCGCTGTTCCGGCGGGTGCTCACCGGTGTCGTGGCCCGGCGACTCACGGTGGTGGGACCGCTGGGGCCGACGGGTGGCGCGCAGCGCGGTCCCGGACAGACGAATCGCCCCGGACCGGTGGTCCGAGGCGAGGTCGTCGAGGAGTAGCGGCGCGGGTGCCGCCGCGATCCGTCGAGGTCAGACGGTCGTGCGGCTGCGCTTCTTGGTCGGTCGGTGCAGGTGCGCCGGACCGATCTCGCCACCGCGGAGCAGGTCGAGCCGCTCCTTGAGGATGTCCTCGAGCTCCTTCTCCGAGCGCCGCTCGAGCAGCATGTCCCAGTGGGTGCGGACCGGCTTCTCGGCCTTCTCCACGCGCTCGATGCCGGACGTGCTCAGTCCTTCGGCGCCGCACCGGGGGCACTCCCAGACGGCCGGGACGTCGGCCTCGACCGACATCGTGATCTCGAAATCGTGCCCGTGGGTGCAGCGGTAGCCGACCTGCTGACGGGCGGCGAACTCGATGCCTCGCTCGTCCTCGAAGCTCTGTCCCCCGAGTCGTGCGCCACGCAAGGTTCGCTCTGCCATGGTGCACACCTCCCAACTGCGTGTAGTCCGCGTCGTCGTGTTGCGTCGGGCGGGTGCGCCCGTTGCTGGTCCAACCGTACCCAGCGGGCAAAGATTCCATTCCTGTTCGTGACGCGGGCCTCCCACAGCGGGCGCACAGCGGCGCTCAGTGCTCCAGCGGCGGTTCAGACGGTCGAGGGGACCGTGTTGCCCGCCTCCCGGATGCCGCGCTCCGGGTCGAGGCGCAGCAGGAAGAAGGCGCCGATCACGAAGAAGACGATCAGGGCGAGCAGGGCCGGCCGGTAGGAGTCGGTGAGCTGGAACATGATCGCGAAGACGAACGTGCCGAACCACGACGTCCCTCGCTCGCAGGCGTTGTAGAGGGCGAAGTACTCGCCCTCGCGGCCGCGGGGGATCAGCAGGCTGAAGAACGAGCGCGACAGTGCCTGGGTGCCGCCGAGGACCAGCCCGATGGCGACGGCGATCGCCATGAACAGCGGCACGTTCCCCTCCGGGAGGAAGAACGCCAGGACGACGATGACGACCCAGGCGTAGGTGCCGTAGAGGATCGGCTTGTAGCTGCCGTGCTTCTGCGCGAACCGCCCGAACAGCAGCGCGCCGCCGAAGGCGACGAACTGGATGAGCAGGATCGTGCCGATCAGCACGCTGTCGCCGAACCCGAGCTGCTTCGAGCCGTAGGTCGACGCGGCGTAGATGACGGTCTGGATGCCGTCGTTGAAGAAGAGGTAGGCCGCCAGGAAGGTCAGCGTCATCGGGTAGTTGCGCAGGTCCTTCAGCGTCCGCCACAGCTGACCGAAGCTGCGGTCGAACACGTTGCCCCTGATCTCCAGGCGCTCGACCGGCGGGCGGTCCTTGAGCCGCACGAACGGGATGATCGTGAACGTCGCCCACCAGATGACCGCCGACAGCAGCGACAGCCGGACGGCCATCCCGCTCGACAGCCCGATCGCGTCGTGGCCCAGGAACATGCCGAGGTTCACCGCGAGGAGCAGGCCGCCGCCGAGGTAGCCGAACGCCCAGCCGCGCGAGGAGACCCGGTCGCGCTCCTCCTCGGTGGAGATGTCGACCAGGATCGCGGAGTAGCTGATCACCGAGCAGCCGGCCAGGACGCTGGCCAGGACGATCGCGACCGCCCCGATCTGCCACTGGTCGTCCTTCATGAAGAACAGCAGCGAGCCACACGCGGCGCCGGCCCAGGCGAAGCCGGCCATGTGCCGCTTCTTGTGGGCCGACCGGTCGACCATCGCGCCGACGATCGGCAGCAGGAACGCGCTGAAGATCGTCGCGAAGCTGGTCAGGTAGAACGGGAGGGACCCCGCGGCGAGGTCGAGGCCGAGGACGCTGACGGTGTTGCCGCAGGTCGCAGCGTCGTCGAGGTCGTCGGGGCAGCCGGCCGCCTTGCCCGCGACCTCGATCATGTACGGCGCGAACATGACGCTGAGCACGGTCGTGTAGAACGCGCTGTTGGCCCAGTCGTACCAGTACCAGGCCTTCTGCTCCTGGGCGCGCTCCAGCGGCGCGAGGTCGGCGATACCGGTCATCGGGTCTCCCTCCAGTGGCCGCGCTCGGCGAGCACGTCCCTCAACACGTCCGTCCGGTCGGTGAACAGGCCGTCCACGCCCCGGTCGAGCAGCACGCGCATCTCGTCGGCCTCGTCGATCGTCCAGACGTGCACATGCTTGCCTGCGGCGTGCGCCGTGCGGACCAGACGCGCCGACGCGACCACGAGGCGTCCCCGGCGGTGCGGCACCTGCAGGGCGTCGAACGCCGCCCGCCGCCGGGGGCGGGCGAGGAACGTGACGACCTCGACCGGCGCCGCGGACGTCGCCACCCGGCCCTCGGTGAGGCGGCGGAACTCCCGCAGCCGGGCCGCGGAGAACGAGCCGACCAGGACGTCGTCCTCGATGCCGCGCGCCGCGACCAGGTCGGCGAGCGGCCGGACGGCGCCGTCGGACTTCAGGTCGACGTTGAACCGGGTGCCGGGCAGCTCGTCGAGCAGCGACGCCAGGGTCGGCACCTCGGCGTGGCCGCCGATCCGCGCGCGCCGCACCTCGGCGTACGTCAGCCCGCCGATCGGCCCCTGCTGGTCGGTGACGCGGTCGAGCACGTCGTCGTGGAAGGCCAGCAGGACGCCGTCGGCGGTGGCGTGGACGTCGGTCTCGAGGTAGCGGTAGCCGAGGTCGGCGGCGTGCCGGAAGGCCTCGAGGGTGTTCTCGAGTCCCTCGAGCTCGGGGTGGTAGGCGCCGCCGCGGTGCGCCATCGCCAGGACGGGCGCGGGCCCGTCGAGCACCTCGTCGAGGTAGGGCCGCCCGGTCCGCGGGGTCGGGGTCGTTCGTGGCACGGGGGTGAGTATGGCGGTCCGGGACGTCCGGCGAGCAGAGCACGCCTACTCAGACGGTCGCCCGGTCGCTCGCTCGTCCCTCGCGCACGGCTGCGTGTCTCAGAAGTCGCGGAAGGTCTCGATCGTGGCGCCGAGGAGGTTCAGACGCTCGGCGAGGTCCTCGTAGCCGCGGTGGATGACGTAGGTGCTGCGCAGCACCGACGTGCCCTTGCTGGCGAGCATCGCGAGCAGGATCACCACCGCCGGCCGCAGCGCTGGCGGGCAGACGAGCTCGGCGCCGGAGAACGACGTCGGGCCCTCGATCATCACGCGGTGCGGGTCGAGGAGCTTGACCTGGCCGCCGAGCTTGGTGAGCTCGGTGAGGTAGATCGCCCGGTTCTCGTAGACCCAGTCGTGCAGGAAGGTCTGGCCCTCGGCAACGGCCGCGATGACGGCGAAGAACGGCAGGTTGTCGATGTTGAGGCCCGGGAAGGGCATCGGGTGGATCTTGTCGAGCGGGGCGCGCAGCTGCGAGGGCTTGGTGGTGAGGTCGACCAGCCGGGTGTGGCCGTTGCGCGCGACGTACTCCTCGGTGCGGCTGTACTGGAAGCCCATCTCCTCGAGCACGGCGAGCTCGATCTCGAGGAACTCGATCGGCACCCGCTGGATGGTGATCTCGGACTTCGTGACGATCGCGGCGGCGAGCAGCGACATCGCCTCGATCGGGTCCTCGCTGGGGGCGTAGTCGACGTCGACGTCGATGGAGGCGACGCCGGTGATGCGCAGCGTGGTGGTGCCGATGCCCTCGACGCCGACGCCGAGCTTCTGCAGGTAGAAGCAGAGGTCCTGGACCATGTAGTTGGACGAGGCGTTGCGGATCACGGTGGTGCCGGGGTGCAGGGCGGCGGCCATCAGGGCGTTCTCGGTGACGGTGTCGCCGCGCTCGGTGAGGACGATCGGTCGCTCGGGCTCGATCGCCCGGTTGACCTGCGCGTGGTAGCTGCCGTCGGTCGCCTTGACCTCGAGGCCGAAGGGGCGCAGCGCGGTCATGTGCGGCTCGACGGTGCGGGTGCCGAGGTTGCAGCCGCCGGCGTACGGGAGGTCGAAGGACTCCGCACGGTGCAGCAGCGGACCGAGGAACATGATCACCGAGCGGGTACGACGCGCGGCGGTCTCGTCGATCTGGCTGAGGTCGAGGTCCTTGGGCGGCACGATCTCGAGGTCGTTGTCGCTGTTGAGCCAGCGGGTCTTCACGCCGAGGCTGTTGAGCACCTCGAGCAGCCGGTTGACCTCCTCGATCCGCGCCACCTTGCGGAGCGTGGTCCGGCCGCGGTTGAGCAGCGAGGCGCACAGCAGCGCGACGCCGGCGTTCTTCGACGTCTTGACGTCGATGGCGCCGGTCAGGGTGGTCGGGCCCTGGACGCGCAGGTGCGTGGGGCCGAGCTCGACGATCTCCGAGTCGAGCGCCTCGCCCACCCGGGCGAGCATCTCGAGGGAGAGGTTCTGGTGCCCCTTCTCCATCCGGTTGATCGCACTCTGACTCGTGCTGAGCAGGTCGGCGAGCTGGCTCTGGGTCAGGCCGCGGTGCATCCGGGCGTCGCGGATGAGCGTCCCGATACGGCTCTTGTAGTCGATCGACATGTCACTCACGGTAACTCACATGTGAGATACGGCAAGAACCGACCGGCGTGTGGTGCACCACCCTTCCGGCGAGTGCGCCCCCGGCTGTCAGGATCAGGACATGAAGGCCACCGTCATCCATGGACCCCGCGACATCCGCTTCGAGGAGGTCCCCGACCCGAGGATCGAGCTCCCGACCGACGCCATCGTCAAGGTCCACACCTCGTGCATCTGCGGCTCCGACCTGTGGCCCTACCGCGGCGACGACGAGACCAGCGAGCCGCACACGATCGGCCACGAGTGCCTCGGCATCGTCGAGGAGGTCGGCGCCGACGTCCGCGACGTCCGCCCAGGCGACTTCGTCATCGTGCCGTTCGACCACTGCGACAACACGTGCTCGGCCTGCCGCAACGGCGCGCACTCGGCCTGCGAGAACCTCGGCATGACCCGCAGCGGCCAGGCCGAGTACGCCCGGGTCACCCAGGCCGACGGCAGCCTGGTCAAGACCGACGGCGTGCCGGACGCCGACCTCGTCCCGTCGCTGATGACGCTCTCCGACGTGATGGCCACCGGGTGGCACGCCGCCGTCGCGGCCGGCGTCCGCCAGGGCGGCACGGCCGTCGTCGTGGGCGACGGCGCGGTCGGGCTCTGCGGCGTCCTCGCGGCCTCGCAGATGGGGGCCGAGACCGTCATCGCGATGTCGCGGCACGAGCCGCGCCAGGAGATCGCCCGCCGCTTCGGCGCCACGCACGTCGTCGCCGAGCGCGGCAAGGAGGGCGTGGCCGCGGTCAAGGACATCCTCGGGGGCGTCGGAGGCGACGCCGTCCTGGAGTGCGTCGGCAACGGTCCGGCGTTCGAGCAGGCCTTCCGGGTCGCCCGCCCCGGCGCCACGGTCGGCATGGTCGGCGTCCCGCACGGTGCCGAGGCGCCGCTGCGGGTGATGTTCTCCAAGAACGTCGGCCTGGCCGGCGGGATGGCCCCGGTGCGTCGCTACCTGCCCGACCTGCTCGACCGGGTGCTGCGCCGCGAGATCGACCCGGGCCTGGTCTTCGACCTCACCCTGCCGCTCGACCAGGTCGCCGACGGCTACCGGGCGATGGACGAGCGCACGGCGATCAAGGTGCTGCTGCAGCCCTGAGCCCGGTCCCGTGCCGGCCCACCAGGGTCGGGCACCCGGGCCGGGTCAGGCGTAGGCCGGCAGGCGCAGGCCGGCCGGCTGGCAGGCGCACGTGTCGGAGCAGGCCAGGTAGGTGTGCAGCGCGTGGCCGCACTGCTGGCACGGCCGGTCGTGCGAGATGTGCGTCCCGGCGTCCGGTGCGGTGTCGAACATGGTGGTTCCCCCGTCGAGAATGCTGTCGTCGCTCGACGGTAGGAGCCCCGGCCGGCCGCAGTGATACGACCACGCCGGATCTGGTCACGAAGGACCAGGCCGACCACCCGGACGGACACCGGCCGACTCGCAGCGCGAGTCCTATGCGGACGCTATCGTTCCTCGGGTGCCGGACCCCCTCCTGGACGACGTCGGACCGACCGCGCGAGCCCTGGTCGCGCTCGAGCTGATCCACGACCGCCCTGGCGTCTCGGGGGAGCACCTGGCCCGGCGGCTCGGCGTCTCGACCCGGGCGGCGCGGCGCTACGTCGGCATCCTGCGCGAGGCCGGGATCCCGGTCGAGTCGACCCCCGGCCGGTACGGCGGCTACCGGATCGGCCGCGGCTTCCGGGTGCCGCCGCTGATGTTCTCCACCGACCAGGCGCTGGCGCTGGTGATGGCCGCCGTCCGCGGTCGCAGTGCCGTCGGGGGAGCCGGCGCGGTCGAGGAGGCGCTCGACAAGATCATCCGGGTGCTGCCGACCGCCCTCGCCGAGCCGGCCGAGGCGTTGCGGCGGGTCGGGACGACCGACTCCGGGGTCGGCGGGCCCGACCCGCACCTGGCCAGCGCGCTCGCGCGAGCCGCCCAGGACGGCGTCCGGGTGCGGCTGCGCTACCGCAGCCGGCCCGACGCCGACCCGCGCTCGATGGACGTCGACCCGTGGGGCGTCAACCTGCGCCACGACCGCTGGTACCTGCTGTGCTGGTCGCACTCCGTCGAGGAGCGGACCGTCGCCGCGAAGCGGGTGCTCCGCGTCGACCGGATCGAGGCCTGCGCGCCCCTCCCGGAGACGTTCGCCGCTCCCACCGGGCTCGACGTCGCCGCCGTCGTCGACGAGCACATGGCCGAGGGCTGGGGCGCCGCCGTGTCGGTCCTGGTCGAGGCCTGCGTCGAGGACGTCGCCCGCCGGCTCCCGCGGCACCTCGGCCGGCTCGAGGCGGTCGAGGACGGCCGCACGCGACTGATCGGCAGCATGGACGACCCGGAGTGGTTCGCGCTCCAGCTCGTCCGGCTGGCGACGCCGTTCGTGGTCGAGCACCCGGTCGAGCTGAGGGCCGCGTGCCGGCGGATCGGCGAGCGGTTCCTGGCAGCGGGGTCCTGACGCGGCGTCAGCGGCCCGGGTGGGCGGCCGGCCGCGGCGCCCGCCGACGCACCGTCAGGACCGCGAGGACCAGGACCAGGGCGAGGTAGGCGACGTGCTGGCCGATCTTCTCGGCCCAGGTGGTGTCCTGGGGGAGCGGCGCGAGGAACCCGATGACGGTCCGGGCGAGCAGGCCCCCGGAGGCCACCGCCGCGAGGTGGCGCGGCGTCCACCCGGTCGACCGCGCCCACCGGGACAGGAGCCACCCGACCGCGACCAGCAGCACCAGGTGGAACCCGAGCCCGGCCCACGACATCGGGGTGAGGTCGAAGGCGGCCAGCCCGACGAACCCGGCGACCAGGCAGGTGCGCACCGACGGGCCCGTCCGCTCGAGCGGAGGCAGCGGGCGGCCGAGGGGGCTCAGGGCGAGGGCGACCAGCGCGACGACGACGGCCGTCGCCCCGGCGTACCGGGCCGCGTCGACCGTCGGGTCGTGCTGCGCGACGTGGTCGCGGTTGAGGGCGACGGCGACCAGCACGAAGCCGGCGACGACCACGCCCAGGCCGGTGCGGCCCAGCCACGGTCGCGGGTCCCGGGCCAGCGTCTCGGCGACGACGAGCGGTGCGGCCACGCTCGTGAGCACGTGCCCGACCACCCACACGACGACGGCGCTCCACCCGATGCCACCGAGCGTGGCGGCGCCGACGATGTCGCTCCAGCCGTCGATGTCGTCGCGGGTGCGGGTGAAGACCGAGAGGTCGACGACGGTCGGCATCGCCACCCCGAACGCGGCGGCGAGCAGCAGCCGACCGGTCCAGCCGCGGTGCGTGCGGACCGAGACCTCCCGCACGAGGAGCACGGCCCCGCCGTACACGGGCGCGAGGAAGAGCACGAGGAACGCGAGCCCGGCCGGACCACCCAGGTCGCCGAGGTAGACCTGCAGGAGCTCGGCCGAGACCGGCGCCAGCAGCAGGGCGGTGACGACCCCGACGACGCGCGCCCGCGGGGCGGCCCTGGGGCGGGGACTGGTGGTCACGCCCTCAGTCAACGGCGCCCGGCACCGCCGCGGATCGGCCGCGGGTCGTCGCCCGTCAGACTTTCGTCTGGTCCTGCACGTGCCCCAGGCTGGTCGGGACGACGAGCGGGGTGCCCGAGACGGGGTCCTCGATGACCACGCAGGGCAGGCCGAACACCTCGCGCACCAGGTCGGCGGTGAAGATCTCGCGCGGGGGTCCCTCCGCCGCGACGGCGCCGTCCTTCATCACGATGAGGTGGGTGGCGTAGCGGGTGGCCTGGTTGAGGTCGTGCAGGACGGCGACCAGGGTGCTGCCGCCGCGGTGCAGTCCCGCGAACAGGTCGAGCAGGTCGATCTGGTGGGCGATGTCGAGGTACGTCGTCGGCTCGTCGAGCAGCAGCAGCGGGGTCTCCTGGGCCAGCGCCATGGCGACCCAGACCCGCTGCCGCTGGCCACCGGAGAGCTCGTCGACCGGGCGGGAGGCGAGGTCGGCGACGCCCGTGGCCGCCATCGCCCGGTCCACGGCCAGCTTGTCCGCCGCCGAGAAGCCTCGGATCAGACCCTGGTGCGGGTAGCGGCCGCGGGCGACCAGGTCGGCCACCGTGATGCCGTCGGGCGCCAACGACGTCTGCGGGAGCAGCCCGACGATCCGGGCGGCCTCCTTGCCGTGGTAGCTCGAGACGGCCTTGCCGTCGAGGACGACGCGACCCGCCTTCGGCTTCAGCAGCCGTGCCAGGGAGCGCAGCAGGGTCGACTTGCCGCACCCGTTCGGCCCGATGATGACGGTGAACGAGCCGTCGGGGACGGCGACGCTCAGGTCGGTCGAGACCACCCGACGGTCGTAGGCCAGGGTGACGCCCTCGGTACCGAGACGGCTGGTGACCGCGGACGTCGGCGGGTGCGGGGTGCTGGTCATGTGACCTTCTTCCGGGCTTCGGAGGCGAGGAGCCAGAGCAGGTAGAGGCCGCCGACGACGACCGTGACGACGCCGACCGGCAGGTCCTGCGGGAACCAGTGCTGGGCCGCGAAGTCGGCCAGCAGCAGCAGGAACGCACCGGTCAGCGCGGAGGCGAGGAGCGGCAGGCCAGCCGAACGACAGAGCCGGTGGGCGATCTGGGGCGCCGACAGCGCGACGAACGCGATCGGTCCGGCGACGGCGGTCACCGCCGCCGTGAGCGCCACGGCTGCCACGACGAGCGAGAGACGGACCGGCTCGACCGCGAGGCCGTGGGCGCGGGCGGCGTCGTCCCCGAGCTCGAGCTGGCGGAGGCCGCCGCTCAGGAGCGCGATCACGGGCAGGAGCGCCGCGACCAGCAGGAGCGCCGGCAACGCCTGCTGCCACGTCAGCAGGCTGAGCGAGCCCGCGCCCCAGGTGGCCGCGGCGACGGCGACCTCGAGCTTGGCGCGGAGCAGCAGGTAGGTGTTCACCGAGGCCAGCAGCGCCGTGACCGCGATGCCGACGATGACCAGCCGGAACCCGATGACGCCGCCGCGCCAGGCGAGGGCGTAGACGAGCAGCGCGGTGCCGATGCCGCCCGCGAGCGCGCCGCCGGCCACCGCCGTCGCCGACGAACCGACCGTGGTGATCACGACCAGTGCGCCGGTGTAGGCCCCGGTGGAGAAGCCGATGACGTCGGGGGAGCCGAGCGGGTTGCGGGTCAGGCTCTGGAACACTGCGCCCCCGACCCCGAGCGCCGCGCCGAAGACCAGCGCCGCGACGATCCGGGGGAGTCGCTCCTCGAGGACGACGTAGCGCCGGTAGCCGGCCCCGAGGTCGCGGATCGCCTCGACCACCTCCACCGGGGACAGCTCGAGGCTGCCGGTGCCGAGCGCGACCAGGCCGAGGACGCCGCACGCGAGGGCCAGCGCGAGCGACACGACGCCGGCGCGGGTGCGGGTCGAGCGCACCGCACCGGCGCGGGAGCGCTCGACCGAGGCGGGTGCGTCGGGGAGGCCGGGCGCGGCGCTCACAGCGCAGCCACCCGGTAGCGACGGGCCAGGATGATCAGGACGGGTGCGCCGATCACGGCGGTGACGATCCCGGCCGGGATCTCGCCGACCGGGAGGAGGAGGCGTCCCACGACGTCGGCACACACCAGCAGCACCGGCGCGAGGACGACCGTGAACGCCAGGATCCACCGCTGGTCGGGCCCGGAGATGCGTCGGGCGACGTGGGGCACCATCAGCCCGACGAACGCGACCGGACCGGCGATCGCGGTCGCGCCGCCGGCGAGCAGGGTCACGCCGACGACGGCCAGCACGCGGGTGCGCAGCACGTGGGCGCCCAGGCTCGCCGCGAGGTCGTCGCCGAGCGCCACCGCGTTCAGCGCCCGACCCAGCAGGAGCGCGAGCACGATCCCGACCAGCACCCACGGCGCCGCCGGTGAGATCACCTCCCAGCCGCGGGTCTTCAACGACCCGGCCTGCCACGAGCGCAGCGCGTCGAAGGCCCGCGGGTCGGTGAGGACCAGCCCCGACGTGACGCCGTTGAGCAGGGCGGCGAGCGCGACACCGGCCAGGGTGAGCCGGGCGATGCTCACCGAGCCGCGGTGGACCGCCCCGATCAGGTACACCACGACGGTGGCGACCAGGGCGCCCAGGAACGCCAGCCACAGGTAGGTCGAGGGGGCCACCGCGCCGGCCACGGCGATCCCCATCGCGATCGCGAACGCGGAGCCGGCGGTGACACCGAGGATGCCCGGATCGGCGAGCGGGTTGCGGGTGACCGCCTGGATGAGCGCACCGGCCACGCCCAGGCCGGCGCCGGCGACCACGCCGGCCACGGTGCGGGGGATCCGGTCGGAGGTGACGGCGATGGAGTCGAACGTCCCGTCGGAGCCGTGCAGCAGGGCGTCCCACACGACCGAGAGCGGGATCGCCTTCGCGCCGACCACCAGGCTGAGGGCGCAGGCCGCGACCAGCACCAGGACGCACCCGAGCAGACCCACGACGCGGACCGGGAGCGACCGGTCGGGCGAGTCCGGGCCGACGTCGGCGCCGGGACCCGCGCCCGCGTCGGCAGGGGGCGGACCCCCTGGCGGCGTCTGGGTGGTCGTCATGAGAGCAGGTTAGGCTGTCCTAAACCCCACGCGCACCGCGGCGTGGGCATTCCCCGTCCTCGAAGGGTTCCTCGATGTCGTTCACCACCCTGCGGCGCGGCCTCGCCGTCGCCACCGTCAGCGTCGTCGCGCTGGCCCTCTCCGCGTGCACCGACTCGAGCACGGGGTCCGACGACCAGGGCACCGACAGCGCCTCGGAGGACGCGGCGGACGGCGCCGACAGCGCGTTCCCGGTCACGGTGGAGACGAAGTTCGGGTCGATCGAGATCACCGAGAAGCCCGAGAGGGTCGTCGCCCTCGGCTGGGGTGACGCCGAGGTCGCGCTCGCGCTCGGCGTCCAGCCGATCGGGGCGTCGGACTGGCTCGGCTTCGGCGAGGACGCCAACGGCGTCGGTCCCTGGGCCACCGACCTCTACGACGAGGTGCCGGAGTTCTTCGGCACCACCGAGCTCGACACCCAGGCCGTCGGTGCCCTCGAGCCCGACCTGATCCTCGACGTCCGCAGCGAGGGCACGCAGGAGCGGCACGACGCCCTGACCGAGATCACCCCGAACGTCATCAGCATCCCCGAGGGCGGCGACGGGTGGACGACGACCACCGAGGACCAGGTCACCATGATCTCGCAGGCGCTCGGGCTCGCCGAGGACGGCGAGAAGCTGCTCGCCGACGTCGACGCCGCCTTCGCCGACGCCGTCGAGGCCCACCCCGAGTTCGCGGGCAGGACCGCCACGGTCTCGGCCAAGACCAGTGAGGGCTGGGGGGTCTACACCGCCGTCGACGCCCGTCAGCAGTTCATGACCGAGCTCGGCTTCACCGAGAAGCCCGAGGTCGCCGAGCTGGGCACCGAGTCGTTCTCCGTGCCGGTCGCGGGCGACCAGCTCGAGCTGCTCGACGCCGACGTCGTGGTGAGCTTCCCGATCTTCATCGAGACCTCCCAGATCACCGGCGACGAGCTCTACAACGCGCTCCCTGCCGTCCAGGACGGGCGCTCGATCCTCATCGACGACCCCGTCCTGGCGAACGCCTTCTCGGCCGCCACCCCGCTGAGCATCCAGTACGCGATCGACGAGATCGTGCCGCTGCTCGCCGCGGCCGCGGCCAAGTAGCCCCCGCCCCGCCGACGGGGGGATCGGCACGCCCGGTCGGACCGTGGGCCACTAGGCTCCTGGGGTGCTGCACACGACCGAGATCGGCTCGACTGGCGACCGGGTCGTCTTCCTGCACGGGCTGTTCGGCCAGGGCCGCAACTTCGTCCCGATCGCCCGCGCGCTCGAGCCCGACCTGCGCTCGCTGCTGGTCGACCTCCCCAACCACGGACGCTCCGCCTGGACCGACTCGGTCGACTACGTCGACGTCGCGGACGCCGTCGCGGCCGACCTCCGCGACGGGTTCGCGGCCGACGGGGCGGTGCACGTCGTCGGGCACTCGATGGGCGGGAAGGTCGCCATGGTGCTCGCCCTGCGCCACCCCGACCTCGTCGACCGGCTCGTCGTCGTCGACATCTCCCCGGCCGACAGCGACGGGGCGGGGGAGTTCGAGCACCTCCTCGACAGCCTCGCCGCGCTCGACCTGACCTCCGTCGTACGACGCGCCGACGCCGACACGGCGCTCGCCGACCCGGTCCCGGACGACCGGGTCCGCGGGTTCCTGCTCCAGAACCTCCGCGCGAGCGACGACGGCGGCTTCGCCTGGCGCGCCAACCTGGCGCTGCTCCGCGCCGGTCTGCCCACCATCGGCGGTTTCCCCGACGCGGACCGGCTGGGCGACGGCGCGGCCTTCGACCACCCGGTGCTCTGGGTGGCCGGCGAGCGGTCGACGTACGTCCGTCCCGACCACGAGGCCCCGATGCGCCGGCTCTTCCCCCGCACCACCCAGGTGACGATCAAGGGCGCCGGGCACTGGGTGCACAGCGAGCGACCCGAGGCGTTCGTCTCCGCGCTGCGGGTCTTCCTGCGCGCCGGACACGGCCAGCCCTGACCGCTCGCGGTCCCTCCCCACGCCCTAGGTTGGGACCGTGCCCGTCCACCCCCTCTGGAACCCCTACGAGGTCCCCTCCGCCGAGGAGATCGACGCGGCCCGGGTCGCGGAGTCCGCCCGCGTCCCCGAGCCGGTCGTGGTGGTGCCGGCCGACCCGGCCTGGGCGCAGTGGTACGACGTCGTCCGGGACCGCGTGGTCGCGGCGCTGGGGGAGCGGGTCGTCTCGATCGCGCACGTCGGGTCGACGTCCGTGCCGGGGCTGCCGGCCAAGCCGGTCGTCGACGTCGACCTCCTCGTGCCCGATCCCGCCGACGAGGACTCCTGGCTGCCCGACCTCGAGGCCGCCGGCTTCGAGCTGCGGGTGCGCGAGCCGGAGTGGGAGGAGCACCGCTGCCTGCGCGGCACCGAACCGGCGTGCAACCTCCACGTCTTCGCGCCGGACTCCCGCGAGTCGCGGCGGCACCGGATGTTCGGTGCCTGGCTGCGGGCCCACCCCGAGGACCGGGAGCTGTACGCCTCGGTCAAGCAGGAGGTCGCGGGCCGGGGGTTCACCGACGCGATGCTCTACAACAACGAGAAGGCCTGGGTCATCTACGACCTGTACGAGAAGATCTTCGCCGCCGACCCCGAGCACCCGCACGACCCGCACCCGCGTCCGGGTCACTGACCCCGGAGGGCGTCACGGGGCGGCCAGCACGCAGAGCTCGTTGCCGTCCGGGTCGGCCAGCACGACCGGGTCGACGCCCGGCCTGACGTCGCCCTGCCCGATGTCGACGGGCGACGCGCCGCGCGCGACCAGCCGCGCGACCTCCGTGGCCTGGTCGCCGCCGGCCTCCGGGGCGAGGTCGAGGTGCCAGCGGTTCTTGCCCGTCCTGGGGTTGAGCGGCGGACCACCCCAGCTGATCTTCGGGCCACCGTGCGGCGCCTGGACGGCCGTCTCCTCGTCCTGGTCCCAGACGAGGGGCCAGCCCAGCGCGGCGCTCCAGAAGTGGCCGACGGCCTGGGTGCCGTCGCTCGACAGCGCCCCGATGAAGGGACAGCCTGCGAGGAAGGCGTTGCCGGGCCCGATGACGCAGAGCTCGTTGCCCTCCGGGTCGGCGAGCACGACGTGACCCTCGTCGGGTCGCTGGCCGACGTCGAGGTGACGACCGCCGAGCTCCAGCACCCTGGCCACGGTCTGCTGCTGGGCCTCGAGCGACGCGCTGGTCAGGTCGGTGTGCATCTGGTTCGGTCCGGTCTTCGGTGCCTGCGTCGGCATGAACCTGATCCGGAAGCCGGTGTCGTCGGCAGGCTCGAGGGTGAGGCCGTCGCCGGTCGGCGTCCACCCGAGGACGCCGGACCAGAAGGCGGCGAGGCCGCCGGGGTCGAGCGCGTCGATCACCAGGGCGTCGAGTCGGAGCGACATGACCCGACCGTAGGGAGCGACCCCGGGGCGGTCAACGCAGTTTGGACCGCCCGGGTTGGTACGGTCGGTGGCTGCTCCCGTCCACCCGCCCGGAGGTCCCGCCGTGTCCCGCGACCGCACCGCCGACGCCGGTCCGGACGACGCCGAGCTGGCCGCCGAGGTCGAGCACCTGGCCGAGTCCCGCCGGCAGCTGGCCCGGATGCGCCGTCGTACGGCCTCGCTGGACGCCGGGGCCGCGGGCGACTGGGTGAGCCAGGAGGTCCTCACGGCGTCGCTGGCGCTCAGGATGGAGCAGCTGGCCGACGACCCGACCGTCCCGCTGTTCTTCGGCCGGCTCGAGACGGGCGCCGGCCCCGGTACCGAGGCGGAGTCGCTGCACATCGGACGGCGCCACGTCTCCGACGAGCTCGGCGACCCGCTCGTCGTCGACTGGCGCGCGCCGGTCAGCCTGCCGTTCTACCGGGCCAGCGCCCGCGAACCGATGGGGGTCAGGGTCCGCCGCCGCTACGGCTTCCAGCTGGGCCGGCTCACGGCGTTCGAGGACGAGGACCTCGGCAGCGGCGACGAGGCCGGCTTCTCCGAGATCCTGGAGTCGGAGATCGAGCGTCCCCGCGTCGGCCCGATGCGTGACATCGTCGCCACCATCCAGCCCGAGCAGGACGTGATCGTGCGGGCCGAGCTGGCGCGGACGATCTGCGTGCAGGGGGCGCCCGGCACCGGGAAGACCGCGGTCGGCCTGCACCGCGCCGCCTACCTGCTCTACGCCCACCGCGACCAGCTGCGCCGTCAGGGCGTCCTGGTGGTCGGGCCGAACGCGAGCTTCCTGCGCTACATCCGCGACGTGCTCCCGGCGCTCGGGGAGATCGAGGCGACGCAGTCGACCATCGACGAGCTGGTGGTGGCCGGGGCGTCCGGCAAGCGGACGGTCGAGGTGCGCGCCACCGACCCGGCCGCCGTCGCGGTGCTCAAGGGCGACGCCCGGATGGCCGTCGTCCTCGAGCGGGCGCTGTGGGGTCGTGTCGCGACCCCGGCGGAGTCGCTGGTCGTGCCGTGGGGAGCACGGCGCTGGCGCGTGACGGCCGACGACGTGGCCGCCGTCCTCGCCGGGCTGCGCGCCCGCGGCGTGCGGTACGACGCCGGCCGGGCGATGCTGCCGCAGGCGCTGGCCCACCGCGTGCTGGCCGCCATGGCCGACGGCGGTGAGTCGCCCGACGACCGGGTCCAGGACGCGGTGGCCCGGTCCCGGCCGGTGCGCGACTACGTCAAGCAGCTGTGGCCGCCGGTGGATCCCGCCCGCCTCGTCTGGGCGCTGCTGTCCGACCCCGCGGCGCTCGAGGCGGCGGCCGGGGGAGTGCTCGACCCGGCCGAGCGGGAGGTCCTGGGGTGGGCCGAGCCGTCGCGGGCGCCGGGCTCGGCGCGGTGGTCGCTGGCCGACGTCGTCCTGCTCGACGAGGCGCGCGACCTGCTGAACCGGACGCCCTCACTGGCCCACATCGTGGTCGACGAGGCGCAGGACCTGTCACCGATGATGCTGCGCGCGCTGGCGCGACGTGCGTCGACGGGCTCCCTGACGGTGCTCGGTGACCTCGCCCAGGCGACGACGCCCTGGGCGACGCGGTCGTGGGCGGAGGCGCTGGGCCACCTGGGCAAGCCGGACGCGCACGTCGAGCAGCTCACCCGCGGCTTCCGGGTGCCCGGCGAGGTGATCGAGTACGCCGCGCGGCTCCTGCCGCACATCGCTCCCGACCTCGAGCCGCCGACGTCGGTGCGCCGCTCCCGGGGTGAGCTGGACGTGACGTCCGACCCGGTCGTCGACGTGGCGCTGCGGGTCGGCGAGCGGGTCGGGTCGGTCGCCGTGATCGTGCCCGACGCCAGGGTCGAACCCGTGGCCGTGGCGCTCCACGACGCCGGGGTGCCCTTCGCCCGCCTCGGCGAGGACCGGGGCGACGAGGCCTCGGAGTTCGACGCCCACCTCGACCTGGTGCCGGCGAGCCTGGCCAAGGGCCTGGAGTTCGACCACGTCGTCCTGCTCGACCCGGAGGGGATCGTCGACGGCGAGCCCGACCGGGTGACGGGGCTGCGGCGTCTCTACGTCTGCCTGACCCGCGCCGTCACGTCGTTGACCCTCCTCCCGGACGGCGACCTGCCGGCCGAGCTCGGCCCGCCGGACGCCGTGGGCCGGTAGCGTCGCCGGGCGTGACACCACCCCTCGGACCGCCCGCCCCCACCCCGCCCGGAGCGGGGCACCTCGAGCCCGCGGGGTTCGACCGCTGGTACGGCGGCTGGGACCCGCTCGACCCGACGACCATCTCGGCGTTCATGGACGGCTTCGACCGGCCGTGGTGGATCATCGGCGGCTGGAGCATCGAGGTCTTCACCGGCGTGCCGCGGCACCACGAGGACATGGACATCTCGATCCTGTCCGCCGACGCCGAGGCGTTCCGGCTGTTCCTGGGGGAGAGGTGGACCCCGTGGAACGTCGACGACGGCTGGTTCCGTCCGTTCGACGACCGGTTCACCGACGTCCGCCCGGACAGCCAGGTCTGGGTGCGCCGGGACGCCCGGTCGCCCTGGGTCCTCGACGTCCCGTTCACCCCGTCCACGGACGGGCGCTGGTCCAACAAGCGCCACCCGGCGCACACCGAGGACCTCGACGCCGTGACCTGGGTCGCGCCGGACGGACTCCGCTACGCCCGCCCCGAGGTCACCTTGATGTACAAGGCGGCACAGGTGCGCGAGAAGGACCGACGCGACGCCGACGTCGCCCTGCCGATGCTCGACGCGCGGGCTCGCCGTTGGCTGCGGGACACCGTGGCCCTCCTCGACCCGCGGCACCCGTGGTCCGACTAGCCTGCTGGGCGTGAGCGACCTCGACCTGGTCCGGCTCGGCCCGGACGACTGGCGGGAGTTCCGCGCCGTGCGCCTCGCGGCGCTGGCCGACTCGCCGGGCGCCTTCGGGTCCCGGCACGCCGACTGGGTCGACGCGACGGAGGACCGTTGGCGCCGCCGGCTGACCGACGTCCCGCTCACGGTGGTCGCCAGGGGCGACCTGGGGCCGGTCGGCGTGGTCTCGGGCACGGAGTCGGGGGAGTCGGTGGAGCTGATCTCGATGTGGGTGGCCCCCGGCGAGCGCGGCACCGGTCTGGCCGGGAGGCTGATCGACCTGGTGGTCGACTGGGCCCGCAGCAGCGGCCGGCGCACTGGTCTCATGGTGCGCGACGACAACCTGGGCGCGATCCGCGCCTACACCCGCGCCGGGTTCGTCGACCACGGCGTGCCCGAGGACTGGCCCGCCGCTGAGCCCGCCGAGCGTCGGATGTGGCACGACGACACGGTGGCGCGACCTCCGGACTGACGTCGGCCGACCACCGCTGGCGACCACCCCTGGCCGGCCATCCCTGCCGACCGCGCTCACCGTCGGTGGCTCGGTGCCGCCACCTGGCTCCACGCCGAGGCGCCCCACCCGGTCGGGTCGTCGCCGGCCGGGACGACGGCCAGGGCCTGCCAGAGGACCAGGGCCTCCCACCAGGCGGACTCGACCCGAGTCAGCGGACGCACGGACTCGTAGCCCGACAGGAACGTCGCCCGCACGTCGGCCGAGACCGGACCCCAGTCCCGGAACCTGGTCCCGAGCAGCACCGCCGAGCGCGCCAGCTCGACGACGGCGTGATCGACACGGGTCTCCTCGAGGTCGAGCACCGCGGAGACCGTGGGGCCGTCGCACAGGATGTTCGCGGCGCGCACGTCGCCGTGGACGAGCTGGGCCGGCAGCACGTCGATCGGGGCACCGGCGGCCAGCGCTCGAAGCGCCTCGCGTGCTGCCGGCAGGACCTCGGGGTGCGTCCCGTCGAGCCAAGCGGCGACGCGGGCGGCCGGCTGGACCGCGTCGGGCCCGGGGGAGTCGAACCGGTCCGCCCCGGGGTACGTCGCCAGCGCGTGGTGCAGCCTGGCCAGGACGGCACCGGCGGCCCGCACCTGGTCGGGACGGTCGACGTCGAGGAGCTCGCCGGGGACCACGTGCTGGACGCCCATCGAGACCGCGTCGACGCGGACCTGCGGGTCGCCGCCCAGCGAGGGGACCGGCGCCGACACCGGCAACCCGCGGTCGTCGAGCCACCGGGTGAGCCGGGCGACCTCGGCGAGGCGCGCGAACCGCTCAGGCGCCGCCGACCACTTCACGAGCATCGGCCCGGTCGGCGTCGCGACCCACGCGATCGCGTTCACGTCGCTGATCACCACCCGCTCGACCGAGGCGACCCGCAGGCCCCACCGCTCGCCCAGCGTCGCCGTCACCCAGCGCGCCGCCGCGACGGCGTCCGCGAACCCGAACCGCTCGGTCAACGCGGCCCGCGGGTCGCACGTCTCCCAGAGCATCTCCACCGGCACGTGCACGTCGACCACGCGGCCATCCCAGCACGTCGACGGGGAGCCGCGGCCACACCGGTGTCGCGATGTCGCCCACCGCAGGAGGTTCTCGGGTTAGGGTCCGGCGACATCGAGGACGACGAGGGGACACTGCCGATGGTTGGCACGACGCGGACCGCCGCTGTGGCGTTGCTGTTCACGTCGCTGGCCCTGACTGGCTTGAGCGTGGTGGAGGCGGGCGCGGAGCCGGTGCGGCCCACGGCACCGCGAGCCGCTCGGCCCACCCTGGGACAGGGTGTTCCCGTCCAGCTGGTCGGCAACTCGCGTGGCGACCTGGCGCTGCTCGCCCGCGACGACGACTTCGTCCTGACCGTCCGCACCCGCCGCGGTCCGAACGGTGACTGGTCGACCCCGCACGTGCTCGCGCGCGGGGCGGCGTCGCTCGTCATGGACGAGGCGGGGGTCGTCACCGTCGTCCGCAACGTGCCCGACGGGCTCTGGGCGGAGACCATGAGAGACGGCGTCTGGGACGCCGGTGGGCTGATCGCCCCCGCTACCTCCATCTCGGCACCCTCGCTCGAGGTGAACGAGGACGGCGTCGTCGTGGTTGCGGTGCGGAGCGCAGCCGACGTCAGCGTCCAGGTCGTGCGGCGGTTGCCTGGCCAGGACTGGGGCGAGCCGAGGACGTACACGCGCACCATGCCCGGCGTCCCGACCGGCGGTGCGACCCGGGCGCCGAAGGTGACCGTCGACCCAGGGGGTGCGGTGACGATCACCTGGCCGGTCTCTGGAACCGGCACCTACACGTCGCGCGAGTGGCTCCGCATGGCGACGCCGTTCGGTACGTCCTCGGAGCCCGAGGTCGTCGACCTGACCGACCCCCTCGACGGCGTCGGCGCGGTCGACACGGCTGTCACCGAGACCGGCGAGGTGGTGGTCCTGTGGGAGCAGGAGCACGACGGCGTGAGCACCGTCCGTTCGCTGTCCCGCGACGCCACCGGTCTGCTCACGGCTCCCCGCGTCGTCGCCACCGAGAGCGCCGCGCTCGACGTCATCGCCCTCGGCGCGCACGCGAACCACGAAGAGCCGGCCATCACGTGGACCGAGGAGCAGGAGGTCGACGGTGGACCGTCGGTCGTCCGCTCGCTGGCGAGCCGGCGCACGGAGGACGGGTGGTCGGACGGCCAGGTGGTCGCTCGCGCCGAGGGATCCGACCCAGCATCGACGCTGGGGGCGTCGGTCCTCAGCCCGCGCGGTGCCGGCGGGTACCTCGCCGTCTGGCTGGAACGAGGCGCCGTCCAGTCACGAGAGCTGTGGGTGGGAGGCGCCACGACGTGGGGGCCGACCCGCGAAACGCTGCGATCGGACTCGACGTGGTCCACGTCCCTCGCTGGGTGGCGCGTCTACCAGGCTCCGGACCGCGTCGATGGCGACGTGGTGTGGAGCATGGAGAACATCGAGGGCGACCTGTACCCGACCTTCGACTACCTCTACCACGCCCGACTGGACCGGACCCCGCCCGTCGCCACCATCACCAGCCCGACGACGGTACGGATGGCCCGGCAGCGCCCGATGGCCGTCGCGTGGGGCGGCACGGATGCCAGCGGCATCGCGTCGTACGACGTCCTCCTGCGCTCGGCGACGGCCGACGGCGCTTTCGGCCCGGCGCGGAACTGGCAGACGCGGACCACCAGCACGCGCGCGACGGTCGCAGGCACCCGCGGCACCACCTACTGCTTCGCGGTCCGCGCGACCGACGGCAGCGGCAACGTCGGCCCGGTCTCCGCCGAGCGGTGCGACGCCGTCCCGCTCGACGACCGCGACCTGCGGCGCCGGGGGAGGTGGGAGTCCACCCGGGATCGCGCTGCCTACGGCAACGGCCTGTCCGCTTCGACGCGCCGGGGCGCCACTCTCTCGGTACCGGTGCTGGCCCGCCGTCTCGCGCTCACCGTCCGCCGGTGCCGCACCTGCGGGAAGATCGCGGTGACGGTGGGTGACAGGCGTCTCGGGACCATCGACCTGGCCGGCCGGGCCGGACTGGTCACGCACGTCCTGCTCGCGGCAGGTCAGTCCGAGGCGCGAGGGACGCTCGAGATCCGGGTCCTGACACGGGGGCGTCTCGTCCAGGTCGATGCGGTGGGAGCCTCCCGCGCCTGACCGCCGCACTGAACACCGTCGATCCCGGCCCGGTGAACACCGGCTACCCGGACGGCGTGGCACCCGATGGTCGAGCTGTTCCCGCGACAACACCGCCTGGGGGAGCCCGACGACCCTGCACGCCCCATCGCCTGGCTCGTCAGCGACGACGGCGCGTGGATGGTGGGCCAGGTGCCCAGCACGGAGGGTGGCTTCCGGCGGGAGGAATCGACCGATTCGGGGTCGTCCGCACGTGCCGTCGTCTGGGATCCTGGCTCCATGGGAGTGGACGAACCCGACCTGCCGACGCTGTACGACTGGGCCGGCGGCAGCGCTGCCGTCCGCGCGCTCATCGACGCGTTCTACGACCGGGTCGAGGCGGACGACCTGCTGGCGGCGTTCTTCCCGGGAGGTGTCGACGAGCGCCACCGGTCCCACGTCGCCGCCTGGTGGGCCGAGGTGCTCGGCGGTCCGACGGTCTACACCGACGAGCACGGCGGCTACGAGACGATGCTGGCCCACCACCGCGACCTGGGCATCACGCCCGAGCAGCGCCACCGCTTCGTGGCCACGATGAGCCTGGCGGCGGACGACGCGGGGCTGCCCGACGACCCGGAGTTCCGGGCCGCGATCATCGGCTACGTCGAGTGGGGGACCCGCCTGGCGATGGGCAACTCCGTGCGCGGTGCCACCGTCGCCGAGCACGCACCTGTCCCGCGCTGGGGCTGGGGCGTCGCGCCGCCGTACCAGGGGTGATCCGCGAGCGCTCGGAAGGACGGGACCGGCGTGGACCTGTGGACCTGAGTGCAGGTCGACCGACCGCCGATCGCGCCGGACCGATGAGTCGTCCGCACCGTGGCGGTCTGCCGATGTCGGGGACCGACTTCACAGGAGGATGACGCTGTGCGGAGACTGACCTTCGGGATGAACGTGAGCCTCGACGGCTACATCGCCGCGCCCGGCGACGACATCGGCTGGGGCGCGCCGAGCGACGAGCTGTTCCAGTGGTGGTCCGACCGGGTGGGTGCGACGGGCGTGGCGCTGTACGGGCGCAAGCTGTGGGAGACGATGAGCTCTCACTGGCCGACCGCCGACCAACAGCCGGGCGTCACTCCGGCGGAGGCCGAGTTCGCCCGTCGCTGGCGGGACATGCCCAAGGTGGTGTTCTCCTCGACGACCAGCACGGTCGACTGGAACACCCGCCTCGTCACCGGCGACGCGGTCACCGAGATCACCCGCCTCAAGGGCGAGGACGGTGCTCCCATGGACATCGCCGGCGCCACCCTCGCCGCCGCCGCCATGCGGGCCGGGCTGATCGACGAGTACGTGCTGGCGACCGCGCCCGTCCTGGTGGGCGGCGGCACGCCGTTCTTCACCGTCCTGGACAGCTGGGTCGACCTCAACCTCCTGGAGACCCGGACGTTTCCTGGTGGCGTCGTCGTGACCAGGTACGAGACCCGGCGCTAACGGATCCGTCCTCGAGCGTGGTGGAGTCGGGCAACACCCTCGGTTGCAGATCGTCTGGGCGCCATCTCAGGACGGAGTCCAGCCGTTCGCTGCCTCCTCGGCACCGGAGGCGTCCTCGTCGTCATCGGTGCCGACCTAGGAACGGTGACGTGCAGGGTCGTAGTCGTCTCGGACCCGCAACCCCAGAGAACGCAACTCCTCCTTCGTGGGCAGCACGTCGTCGAAGATGCCCCACACCTGTCCGTCGGGGCGGCACAAGCCCTCAACCTCGCGGTCCTTCACCAGAGCGTCGGCCGTGGGCCGGTCCAGCCCGGTCGCTTGCGAGAACTCGTCGATCAACATCACCCCGCGACCGACGAGCAGAGCCTCGTCGCCTGTCCCACCGTCCATGCTCGGAGTCTGCCACCATTCGCCGAGCCACAACGACGGTCAGTACGCGCACTTCAGCAGAGACAACGCACCAACCGGCGGGAAACGCGGCGCGGTCAACGGCTGGTCACGCTCGTCTGTGCGACGGCACGAGGCCTGGCTGTCCGGCGTCGACGTCTCGCAGCTCGACGGCTCCGCCTACGGCGTCACCTGGCTGTCCACGCGCCTGTGGGTTGGGTGGCTCCGAGACCGGTCCCTGCGCGTGGGTTTGGTTCGCCGATAAGTGACATTATGTCAGGTTGTGGAGATCGAGTCGTTCTCGAACCCGCTCCCGCAGGACCTGGAACGGACGCTCCCCCGCAGATGCGCTGCGTGGCATGACGACCCGGCGCACATCGACGAGCGACTCGTCGTCCAGAAGCTGGTCGCGGGTCAGGTCGACCTCGACGCCGCCCGACGTCACGTTCCAGTAGTGGACGCCCACGACCTGACCAGCGTGCTCGAGGTCGGCGACCATCAGGTCACCGCCGAGGAGCTCCTGGACCACCAACGCGGTCGTGCCGCACTGCCCACGCGACGCCCGTCCGGCTCCCCGCGCCAGGTAGTCGGCTGTCGCGAACTGCGTCTTCGCGTCCCACGACGCGCGCAGTGCTTGCTCGATGTCGCTCAACGTCAGGGTGCGCATGGCTGGACGATAGGCGTGACCACCGACACACGGCGGGCTCCTGCCCTCGGCGGGGCCGCTCTGCGCCACGGGCCTTCTCGATCTCGGTCTTGGAGAGGGTCCTGGCCGAGGTTGGGGCGCCACCAGGACTGACCGACACCCATGTCGTCCTGCCGGGCGCGCGGTGGAGCCGACAAGCTCGTCGTCGCCCGGGGCAACCGCGGGTGGCGCCACCCCCGTCAAGGAGGTGACAGTGACCGACGGCACCGAGGAGACGCACGCACATGAGACGCGCCGAGCGCGACGACGAGTTCGCGGAGTTCGTGAGTGCTCACCGCGGCGCCCTGGTGTCGATGGGACGACTGCTCACGGCCGGTGACCAGGCGTGGGCCGAGGACCTCGTCCAGACGACCCTCACCAAGCTCTACGTGTCGTGGTCGCGGGTGCGGCGCGCCGGCAACCCGGTCGGCTACGCCCGCACCACGCTGACCCACGCCTTCGTCGACGAGACCCGCCGGGCCTACCGGCGTCGCGAGATCGCCGCCGGCGGCGCCGGCGACGACGCGTTCATCACCGAGGGTGGCTCTCGCACCGCGCGCGCCTCCGACAGTGCGCCCGACGTCGAACTGCGCCGCGACGTCCTGGCAGCCCTGGCCGGGCTCGCCCCGCGGCAGCGGGCCGTGGTGGTGCTGCGCCACTGGCTCGACCTCGACGTCGCCGAGACCGCCCGGTTGCTCGACTGCACCGAAGGCACCGTCAAGTCCCAGAACGCCAAAGCTCTCGCACACCTGCGAGCCGCCCTCGGCGAGCACAAGTTCCCCGCCCATCCCGTCCCTGAGGAGATCCGATGAACGACCTGCGCAGCCTGCTCGACACCGCCGCCAGTGCGCACGACGCACCGACCGCCACGCCCACCGACGACCTGACCCGCGGCCGCGAGGCTCTGCGCCGCACCTGGCGCCGCCGAGGTGCGGTGAGCGTGGCCGGCCTCGCCGCGCTCGCCGTGGTCGGCGTCGGCGCGGCCACCGCCCTTGACGGGCGCGCCTCCGACGGTGGGCGCTCGACCGACGACCCGGGCGTCGCTGCTGCGCCGAGCACCGTCGACGACCGCGTGGTCGTGGGCCCTTTCTCCTTCGACGCCGTGCCGGAGGGCTGGGAGGTCCAGGGCGGCCGAGGGGACTTCGTGACGATGGTGCCGCTCTCCGGCGCCCCCGACCGCTTCCCCGAGGCGTTCGAGGGCAAGCTCGTCATCCTCTACGAGCCCAATGACCCCGGCCCCGGCCGCCACGAGACCTTCGAGGGTCGTGACTACGTCGTCCGCGGCGACAGCGGTCACACGATGGTCGTCACCGCTACGCAGGCCGGCGAGCCGCAGGGCAGGGTGATCGTGCAGTTCCCCGACGGCGCCTTCCCGGTGCCCGACATGATCGCACTGCTCGCGTCGGTGGAGGTCGGCCCCGGAGCCGCCGAGACGGACGAGGCGGGCGACGACCCCGCCGGCATCCCTCTCGAGGAGCTCACCGAGGGACAGCGCCGCCCCGGCCAGGCCCCAGGCCGCTGACCATGACTACGGGTACGGCGCGTCCGTAGAAGGGTGAAGGCCTCCCGCGGTGGAGTGGAGCGTCTAAGAACCGCTTCGCCGCCAGGAGGCCTTCATGTCTCACGCTAGTCATGCAAACGCCGCGCTGAGCCCGCGACACCGTCTACGCCTGGCCAGGCTGATCGTCGATGACGGTTGGCGACTCGCGGGGAAAGCCCTTGTCATTCGAACCACGTCAGGCCTACCCTGACAATTGTGTCAGGATGCGCCTGACAGCAATCGGAGAGTGACACCATGACCACCACCAGCCCGGACAACCATCACTGCTCGTTCTGCGGCAAGCTCGGGACCGAAGCTGAGAAGCTCATCGCCGGCCCCGGCGTGTACATCTGCAACGGGTGCGTCGAGATCTGCGTGAACATCCTGGCCAGCAAACCCACGCCGTCCTTTCCTCCGCTCGACGACAAGAGTGACGACGAGCTCCTCCTCGACATGGTCCAGATCGCAGCGTCCCGCGACCAGGTGGAGGAGGCAGTCATCGACCGCGCCCAACGGCTGCGGTCCCGCGGCGTGACCTGGGCCCGGATCGGCGAGAACCTGGGGATGAGTCGTCAGTCGGCGTGGGAGCGCTTCTCCACCGACTCCGACTGATCTTCCGCCACGGGCCGGCGCGCAGACCCGACCATGCCGCGTCGAGCTCCGGGTCCCTCCCCTGCTCCGCGCCGCGACGGCCACGCGTGGCGCGATGAGCCTGGGGCGTGCGCGCAACGTTTTCGGCTCCTCCTCCCGTCAGTGAAGTGTGCAGATGAATCGTCGGCTGGTGCCGATCTACCCACGCGTCCCAGCCCGTCTCGCCGCCGTGGCCGCTGCCGCTCTCCTGGCGGGCCTGCTACCGACGACCCCGGCGCAGGCTGCGGCCGCCCCCGATCCGAGCGGCCCACCGGCAGCACCCACTACCGGTCCCGGGCCGACCGGGGTCAGCCCGACGGGGACGTGGAGGGTCGTCGCGATCGGCGGCGACACCTACGAGGTGTCGTGGACGTCACCCGACGCCTTCCCGACGACCTCCGACCGCCCCACCATCGGCGGCGCCGGGCTCGCGTTCGGAGCGCCGACCATCGAGGACGACGGCCGCACGGTCACCGCCGTGGTGACCTCGGCCGAGCGCCCCGACCCGGTCGAGCTGGACGTCGTCCTGTCCGGTGACCGGGTCGACGAGCGTGGCCTCGACCCCGCCGACACCGTGGGCGAGACGGCCAGCCCGGCCCCGGGCAGGGCTCCGCTGGCGGCGACCGACCCGGGCGAGCCCGGGACGTTCTCCACGGCGACCAGCGACTACACCCTCGAGCCGGTGAAGGTGGCCGGCATGCGTCAGCCGATCGAGATGGTGGGTCACGTCGTGGAGCCGGCGGCCGACCAGCTGACCGGACCGCGTCCCCTGGTCCTCTTCATGCACGGCCGCCACGACTTCTGCTACGACCCTGGCGACCCCGACAACTACAGCGAGCGGTGGCCGTGCCGCGCACCGTTCGCCGAGATCCCGAGCCACCTCGGTTACGACTACGTGCAACGGGTGCTGGCCTCGCAGGGCTATGCGACCGTCTCGGTGCGGGTCAACGGCATCAACGCCCAGGACGACCGCCTCGACGACGGCGGCGCCGCAGCGCGGGCCACGATCGTGGAGGCCCACCTCGACCACTGGGTCGACGTCGCCGCCGGGCACCAGGTCGACCTCGGCCAGGTCGTGCTCGTCGGGCACAGTCGTGGCGGCGAGGGCGTCGATCGCGCTTCCATCGGGATCCCGCTGAGCGCGCCGTACACGATCGCCGGTCAGGTGCTGGTCGCGCCGACGAACTTCGCCTCCCACACCGCGCCGTACGTGCCCACCGTGACGGTGCTGCCCTACTGCGACGGCGACGTGTCCGACATCCAGGGCCAGAGGTTCACCGACACCGGACGCGACCTCGCCACCGACGACACCTCGCTCAAGAGCTCGGTGCTGGTGATGGGCGCCAACCACAACTTCTTCAACACCGAGTGGACACCCGGCATCGCCGCCGCACCCGCCAGCGACGACTGGTACGGCGACCGGGACGGACCCTGCGGGAGGCGCGATCCCGGCCGGCTCAAGGCCGGCGAGCAGCGCGACGTGGGCACGGCCTACATCGCCGGGGCCGTCAAGCTCTTCGCCGGCGACGACGCCTACCTGCCGCTCTTCGACGGGTCCCCCGTGACCGTGCCGTCGATCGGCGACGCCGACGTGCGCAGCCACGCCATCGGCGGCGGTCGCGACGAGCGTCGACCCGGTGGGGAGGCCACTGCGACCACGCCGCGGTCGGGCGCCAGGACGCAGGTCTGCAAGGGCTCGTCGACGTCCGCCACGTCGGCCTCCGCCCTGTGCGGCCGCGGCACCGGCAACCTGATCACACCGCACTGGACCCCCGCAGGTGAGGCCACCCCGAGCCGCAAGTTCTTCGAGATGTCCTGGACCAACCGCGGAGCCACCGGCGGCCTCACCTTCGCGGACCCACTCGACCTCAGCACCGACCGGCTCGAGCTGCGCACGATCGTCGACTCGCGGTTCACCAACGTCGGGCTGCGGGTGCGGCTCACCGACGGCAACGGCGACAGCGCCGTCGTCGAGCCCGTCGGCGGCACCCGGCTCGACGCGTTGCTCGAGGCGCCGTCCCTCACCAAGCTCTGGGCACAAGCGCTCCTCGTCGACGCCACGGGGCTCGCCGGGGTCGACCTCGCCGACATCCGCTCGGTCGAGCTGGTCTCGGCCAGCACGCGGGGCCGGGTCTGGGTCGCCGACCTCGCCGCCGCGCCGTCGACGCTCGCGCCCGTGCCCGCGCGCCGGCTGCCGCAGCTCGACCTGGGCCGGCTCGTCGTCGCCGAGGGCAGCTCCAAGGCCCGCAAGGTCGCGCGCGTGCCGTTCACGATCACCGGCACGACCACCAGCCCGGCTCGCGTCGTCGTCGCCACCGTCGGCCAGCACGGCTCGGCGCGCCGCACCGTCGTCGACATCGCCCCGGGTCAGACCGCAGGGACGATTCCGGTCACGTACGTCGGCAACAGGGTCGACGACCACGACCTCATCACCCAGGTCCGGGCCTGGCCGACCCGCGGCATCGCCACCGACGACTACCTGGGCGGCCTGACGGTGCTCGACGACGACCCCGACGCGATCGTCACCTTCAAGCCGGTCAAGCGCACCGTGCGCGAGGGGCAACCGATCATCTTCCGGGTCACCACCTCGGCTGCGACGGGCTACGACATCTACGTCGGCGGCACGGTCGTCAACGGCCCCGGGACCGACCTGCGTGGGACCGACATCCGGGCCGCCTGGATGCGCAGGCACGTCGGGACGGACATCGACCTGACGGCGCCCCTCCACACGCTCTACGTCCAGCCCGACGGCCGCCTCGAGGCAGGTACCCGCACGTTCGACCTCAGGCTCCCGACCCGAGCCGACCGCGTCCGCGAGGGCGTGGAGAAGCTCACCATCCGGCTGTACATGGACGACGAGCGACGGACCCGGACGATCTCGGTGCTGGACACGCGCTGACCCGGGGGCCGGGGCCGCTACGTCGCGCGGATGTCGCGCAGCCTCTGGTGGGCCGGGCCCCGTGGTCCTCTCCCCCGGTCTCTCGGCGCCGGGTCAGCGAGCGTTCCAGTGCGCGGCGACCCGCTGGGCGCTCAGCGCCGTGGGATAGATCGCGAACTGGTCCACGCTGGCCGTCCACGACGCAGCCGGAGCCCCGACGCCGATGGGCAACGAGCCGTACCCGACGCGCCACCAGCCGGAGAACGCGCCGGGCACGCTGGTCGAGCCCGAGTCGACAGCGACCCCGTCGAGGTACATGACCGCGCGTGAGGACGAGAACAGGCCGGTCCCGTTGCCGGTCACGGAGACGACCAGGTGGTGCCACTGGTTGTCGTTGTAGGCCGCCGAGGACTCCACGACCGACCCCCCGAGGAAGCCCCACCGCCCGTAGGTGATGCGCCCGTTGGTGCGCATGTAGACGTGCCGGTCGTACTGGCTCGACGTGCTCTCCCGCGTCGACTCGAAGCCGACCATCTTGCCGCCGGAGGTGGTGGCGGTCCGGAACCACAGCTCCATGCTAAACGTCACCGGACCGCCGGTGACCGCCCCGCCGGTGACCATCCGGTCGGTGCCGCCGTTGATGCTCACCGCGGTGCCGGGGTTGTTGGGGAGTGCTCCGGGGACGCGATAGGCGCTCAGACCGGTGAAGGTGCCCGTGCGCGACGCACCGGAGCGGTCCGCGGCCAGCGCGCCGCTGGCCTCGTCGAGGAGGTAGAAGGACTGGGGCGAGTCGGCCATGACCGCCGCGGTGTAGCGCTGGTACAGCGTGGTCGACGCCTTCCAGCGGTTGGGGCCGGTCTTCGTGGTGTCGGTGAAGCCGGCCGAGGCCACCGTCGTCGACGCGACGACGACCAGGAGCACCAGAGGGGCGGTCGCCAGCGAGAGCAACGGCTTCGCGGCGTGGGAGCGCCTCGACCTGTGTCGAGGCGGGGGCGCCGGGCCGGTCGGCTGCGAGCCGGTGCCGTCGGCGGCGTCCTCGTCGTCCTCGTCGTCGGGCGCGCTCCTGGGGCGCGGCACCACCCGCAGCGAGGCCACCCCGAAGGCGAGCATCGTCAAGGAGAGCCAGAACAGCAACGGCGCCACGTCGCGCTCGGCGACCCAGGTCACGGGCAAGCCGATGTAGGGCACGAGGAGGATGGCGCGGTCGTGGAACATGGAGCGCTCGACCGGCGTGGCGTCGGTGACCTCGTTGGCGTCACCGGCAGTGATGTAGCGGCCGTCGTCGAGTCGCTCGTTGATGCGGTGGACCAGCTGCTCGTCCGCCCCGGTGGCGGGGTTGGTGAAGATCATGACCCGGCCCACCGGCAACGGGCCGGTCTCGGGCAGGGGCTGGGCGACGACGACGTCGCCGACCTCGATGCTGGGCTCCATCGAGCCGCTGCGGATGACGTGCGAGGACATGCTCAGCACGCACGGGACCACCGCGATGGCGATCAGCGTGAGGACACCGCCGCGGTAGGCCCGCGCCAGGCAGATGGTGGTCAGCCTGGCCCAGGCCCACCACGGGTGGGGACGGGTGGCAGCGGTGGGTCCTCCCCCGTCGACTCGACCGGGGGCCACCGCGGTGGCCGAAGTCATGGATGACCCCTCAGTCGAGTCGGGTGGGTGGAGTGGTGCGCGTCGCTCCGTCAGGAGCTCAGCTGTGGCTCTGGAGCTCCCACTGGAAGTCGATGCCGGTCTGCGCACCCTGGAGCGCGTCGACCTGCGTCTGGGTCATGCCGGTGGCGTCGAAGTCCCAGGTGACCTTGTAGGTCTTGGCCTGGGTGCCCTTGACGACGTCCCAGCCGCCGACGCCGTCGCTGTAGTCGTCGTAGCCGGCCAGGGTCGACAGCGTCATGCGGGGGATGATGGTGCCCTCGGCCACGAACCCGGTGCAGCTGGCGAACGTGCCACCGGTGCCGGCCTGGACGGTCACGAAGACGCGGTCCTCGAGGCCCTTGCCGGAGGGGACCGGGTTCACGGCGTAGCCGCGGACGGTACCGGGCACCGAGGCGTTCGCGGTGACCTTGATGCAGGCGTTGTTGGTGTCGCCGGGCTGCATGTCGGCGACCTGGAACCGGGCCGAGCCCGCGTCGTCGTCGGTCAGCGCGACCGAGCCGGTCGCCCAGGAGTTGCCCGAGTTGCGCGTGGTGCCGGTGAAGGCGGCGTAGGAGGACTGCCAGACCATGAGTCCGACGACGAGCAGTGCGACCGGGGTCGAGATGATCCCGGCGATCTTGGCGGTGCGGGTGCTGGGGGTCTTCATGGGTGCCGTGTTCCTTCGGTGGTGCGCCGGTTCAGCGCTGTGGGGGGGACAGAGACGCACGCGCCGGAGAACCGACGAGAGCACTCGTTGGCCCGGGCTCGTCGCCAGGGGCCGTGCCGCCTGGCGAGCACCCCAAGAACTGGGCTTCGGCCGCACCGGACGGTGGCTCTCTGCTGCCCCCACTGTGCGTGGTCCTGCGCCTCGCGCGCACCCGAACACGCACGGAGGTGACCTAGGACCCCCGCTTTCGGGCACAAGTGCCCGAAAGGACTAGCCCACCTGGGGGCCGATCGGCCGGTCGGTCATTCTCGACCCTCGAGATGGCGGCAGGACGGGAAGGACCCAGGCCTCTGCCGGACGACCTCGGAGGGACGTCGCGCCGCGTGCGGACGTCAGTTCAGGTGGCTCGTCGGGGTCAGAGGTAAAGCGATGATGGCCCCGATGCGTTGTGAAGATGTGAGCACTGCAGAGTTCGTCGAGTTCTACACGGCGCAGAAGGGCCGCTGCCTGCGTGCCGCGGTGGCCAGCGGGATGGATCCCGATCGCGCCGAGGAGGCGGTGGCGGAGGCGTTCGCCCGCGCCTGGTCGCGGTGGCGCACCGTGCGCGTCATGGAGTCCCCGGCGGCCTGGGTGGTGCGGACGGCGATCAACCAGAACGTCTCGTGGTGGCGCCAGCGCCGGCGCGAGGTGCCCTCCGAGTCCGCCGCGGACCTGCCGGTCGCCGACGGGCCGGGCCAGGTCGACCTGGTCGCGGCCATCCGTCGACTGCCGCCCCGCCAGCGCGAGGTGGTCGTCCTGCGCTACCTGCTGGACCTCGACACCCACGCGACCGCCCGGTCGATGGGCGTCGCGCCCGGGACCGTCAGTGCTCACCTGCACCGTGCGCTCGCGTCTCTGCGCGAGCACCTCACCATCTCCGAAGGGACACCGTCATGAGCACCGAGCTGGAACGCGCGCTGCGCAACGCCGCCACCGACCTCACCCTCGACACCCCCGCCGCCGACGTCCTCGCCCGGGGCGACCGGCTGCGGCGCTCGCGGCGCCGCGGTCTCGCTCTCGGGGCGTCGGGTGTCGTCGCGGCGGCTGCGACCGTCACCGCGGTCGTCGGTGGTCAGTCCCGGGACCGCGAACCGGCCGACGCCGTCGACCCGGTCGACACCGGCCGGCCCTCGACCATCCAGGTGGCCGCCTGGACCGGCCCGGACACCAACCTGTCCGGCGACCAGCTTGCCGACGTCGGGGCCACCTGTGCCGCCTCCGACGGCGGCCCGGGCGGCCTCACCGAGCCGGGTTGGCGCTTGCCCGGGTCGATCCCCCCAAGGGCCGCGGAGCTGCGCGACGACGTCGTCCTGGCCTACTACGGGCAGCGACGCGACTACGCGACCTGCGTCCTGCAGACGACCGCCGCGGGCGGTCTCCAGGTGGTGGCGCGGTCCGCCGGTGTCGAGAAGGCGCTCCCGGCGGGGCGCCACGTCGAGCTCGTGACGTCGGGTGCGGGCGATCCCGGACCCCTGGGCGGCAACCTCGCTCGCATCTACGCCGTCGTCCGGACGTCGCCCGACGTCACCAGGCTCGAGCTCACCGCAGCTGGTCGGACCTACTCCAGCACCGCCGACGGACTCGGCTTCTTCTGGCTCCCCGACGGGGAGCTGACCGAGGCCGACCTGGCGGGCGCGACCGTCACCGCCCTAGACGCGGACGGTGCCGTCCTGCACCGCTCCGGCCCGGGCGAGCTCTGGTAGCGCGCCCGGACCCTGCGTCCAGGAGCCTCCGGGATCCCACCACGAACCCGATGGGTGTGCCTGACATGACGACCAACCCTCCGTGGCGGCGGCACCGTCGCCGCCGCGCGGCTCCGCGCGCGCTCCTCCTGGTGGCAGTGCTGTCGGCCACGACGCTCACCCAGGGAGCGGGTCCGTCGGTCTCCGACGGGCCCCTCCCCTCGAACGCCGTGCTCCGGACGTCACCACCGTCGCCACCGCGCCCGGGGCCGGGGCCGGGGCCGGGCGGGTCCGGGATCGGAGATCCCTATTGGCCCCAGGACGGCAACGAGGGCTACGACGTGCGGACGTACGACATCGACGTGCGGTACCGGTTCCAGCGCCGACGCCTGAGCGGGTCGACCGCGGTGACCCTCGTCCCGGACCGCGACCTGACCTCCTTGAACCTCGACTTCCTGCTCCCCGTCAGCAGTGTCCGCGTGGCGGGTCGGCCCGTCCCCTTCGTGCACCGTGGTCACGAGCTGACCGTCGATCCCCCGCAGACGCTGCCCGCGGGACGCCGGGTCACGGTGGCCGTGACCTACGCCGGCCGGCCGGGCCGCCACGAGTACGCCGACGCGCCCGGGTGGCGTGCCACCAGTCGGGAGGTCCTCGTCCAGGGGCAGCCCCACATGGCTCCCTGGTGGTTCCCGTCCAACGACCACCCCCGGGACAAGGCACGGATGACGATCGCGGTCACCGTGCCCCGGGGCAACCAGGTGATCGCCAACGGGTGGCCGAGCGGCACCTCGAGGAGCGGCACCCTCGTCACCCACCGCTGGCGCGCGCGTGAGCCCATGGCTCCCTACCTCGCCTTCTTCACGGCCGGGCAGTTCACGGTGCGGCGCGGGGTGACGGACGGGATCCCCTGGATCACCGGGGTCTCCCGCGGGCTCGACCCTCGGGACCACCGCGACGCCCTCACACTCATGCGGAGCACACCCGTCCTCACCTCGTGGCTGCAGACCCAGCTGGGTCCCTACCCCTTCGGCTCGACGGGCGGGGTCGTCAGCGGACTGCGGATCCCGATGGCCCTGGAGAACCAGACGCGCCCCACCTTCCCGCGCACCGGCTCCGACACCTACGACCTCGTCGTCCACGAGCTGGCGCACCAGTGGTTCGGCGACTCTGTCTCGGTCAGCTCGTGGAGCGACATCTGGCTCCGCGAGGGATTCGCGGAGTTCATGGCGCTCCGCTACGCCGAGACCCACGGCGGCCGGTCGGCCGACGCGTGGCTGCGCCAGATGTACCGGACCGGCATGCGTGGCCAGTGGCGGTTCAGCATCGGCCGACCCGGACGCGAGGACGTGTTCGCGCGGCAGGTCTACGACCGCGGGGCGATGACCCTGCAGGCGCTGCGCAACGTCGTCGGCGAGGACACCTTCTGGCAGATCCTGCGTCGCTGGAGCAGCCTGCACCGCGGAGGCAGTGCCTCCATCTCGGACTTCCGACGACTGGCCTCGCGCCTCAGCGACCGCGACCTCGACGAGTTCTTCCGCGCCTGGCTGCTCGACCGTGTCCGGCCGCCGAGCTCGGCCGACCTGGGACTCGGGCCCTGAGCCGATCCGCTCCGCCCCGCCCCGCCCCGGCGTGCGGTGCCCTGCGGCGGAGTCGCGCGGGAGCAGGTAGCCGGACTGCGGTCGAGGGCCGGCGGTGACGAGGCGGTCCCCACCCGGGTTCGACGCGGCGGTGACGGCCTCCGATCAGGCGCGACGGTCGCGCACGACCAGGGCTGCGACGATGGCGACGGCGCTCACGCCCAGTCCCGCGGCCAGGACGACGCCGAGCGTGCCGGGGACGTCGTCGCGCACGAGGCCCGCGACGACGCCGACCACGGCGAACACCACGGTGGCCACCCCGACCCAGAACAGCGCGAACGTGCCGGGACCCGACGAAGACCGAGCTGTCATGCCCGCCACCCTACGGACGGGCTTCCCCCTCGACGGAGCGACACGTGGGTGGCCCGCCGCGCCTGGAGCGACCGGGCCTAGAAGGACGCCCCCGCGGTGTGGTCGACCCCTCCGCCGTCGCTGGGCCCACCGGCCCGCACCCTGCCGCGGTCGCGTCGCGACTTCGCGCGCCGCCACCGCAGGAACCGGGGCCACCGGTACAGGATCCCGCTGCGCCCGACGAGGACGCCGACGAGGGGCACGACGACTCCGAGCACGCAGATCCACACGGCTGTCGACGGCACCGGGCACCTCCTGGGACGGGACGTGGGCACCACCGTAGCCCGGCGGCACCCGCCTCCCCCACGCCCTCGGGCCGGACCCGATCCCGGACCCGACCCTTGCACTCGGACGACGTCCGTGCTGGTGTCAGGCTCGTGACGTCTCGTTCTCGGACCCCGGCCCTGCTCACCGCGCTCGCGCTGGTGCTCGCCGGGGTGAGCCCCGCGGCGGCCCGCCCGGCCGCGCCCTCCCCCGCCGCCCCCGGCCGAGCCGCGACCGCCCTCCCCGTCGCGGCGGAGGCCCCGGCCGAGCGGCCGGCCCCGCTCGCCCCGTCGCGGCCGCCCCGCAACGGCGCGAACCAGGAGGACCTCGTCGTCACCCGGGTGTTCGTGACGACCTCGGTGGACTCCGACCGCGACGGCCGGCCGGACGTCGTGCGTGCGGTGGTCACCCGGCCCAGGCCCGGCCTCGTCGGCGGGCGCCGCCTGGCGACCGTCGCGCAGGTGTCGCCCTACTTCTCCTGCTGCGCGGGCGCACCCAACCACGACGTCGACGTCCCGCTCGGCCAGGCCCGCCAGCCCGGAGCACGGGCCGACATCAAGGACTACCTCCTCACCGGCATCCGCACCGACGGAGCCGCCTGGGCGCGCAAGGGGTACGCCTACGCGCGGGTCGCCTCCCTCGGCACGAACGGCTCGACCGGCTGCCCGACGATCGGCGACGACCTGGAGGCGGCCGGCGCCGTCGCGCTCGTCGACTGGCTCAACGGCCGCACCACCGCCCGGACGGCGTCCGGTCGCGTGGTGCGCGCCGGCGGCTGGTCGACCGGCAACGTGGGGATGACCGGGACGTCGTACGACGGGACGCTGCCCAACATGGCCGCCGCGACCGGCGTGGAGGGGCTGCGCGCCATCGTGCCGCTGTCGGCGATCTCGAGCTGGTACGACTACTACCGCCAGGCCGGCCTGGTGGTCGCCCCCGGCGGCTACCAGGGCGAGGACGCCGACGTGCTGGCCCGCTTCGACTACACCCGCCGCAACCGGTCGGTCTGCCGGCCGGTGATCGCCGACCTGAGGCGCGACCAGGACCGCGCCACCGGTGACCACAACGACTTCTGGGCGGCCCGGGACCTGGTGGCGAGGGCGGGCGACGTGCGGGCCGGCGTCCTGATCGGGCACGGGTTCAACGACACCAACGTCAAGCCCGACCAGGCCGCGCGGTGGTACGCCGCGCTGCGTCGCGCCGGCGTCCCGACCAAGATCTGGTGGAACCAGGGCAGCCACGGCACCCCGGTCCCCCAGCGCCTGGTCGACCGGTGGTTCGACCACTTCCTGTACGGCGTCCGCAACGGTGTCGCAGGCGGGAAGCGGGCCGCGGTGAACGACGGCGGGACGACCCGCTGGTACCGCTCCTGGCCCCGGCCGGGGTCGCGGCCGCGCACCTGGACCCTCCGCACCGGTGGCGTGCTCGCGCCCGGCGGCCGGTCCTCCGCGGTGCGGCGCACCTTCACCGACGACGCGTCGGTCAGCGCCGCCGACGTCTGCAGGACCGGGGACCGCGACCACGCCGCGATCTTCCGCTCCGCGGTCCTGCGCCGCGGCCTCGACCTCAGCGGCACCCCGCGCGCCGACGTACGACTGGCCTTCGACGCCACCGCCGCCAACGTGACGGTCGCGCTCTGCCTGCTCGACCCGACCGGACGCCGCTCCCTGCTCACGCAGGGCTTCGCCGACCCCCAGAACGTGGACTCCCTCACCCGGAGCACCCCTCTCGTGCCCGGACGCGGCGTCGACGTCCGCGTCGACCTCCAGCCGCTCGACCGGACCCTGCCGCCGGGGGCCAGGATCGCGCTCGTCGTGATGTCGAGCGACCACGACTTCACCCTCCGCCCGCCGGCCGGCACCAGGGTCACGCTCGCCGCGGCCCCCAGCTCGTTGCGGCTCCCGGTGGTGCGCTGAGGGCACCGGTCAGGTCGACCGGCTGCGCACCAGGACGCCGACCTTGTCGATGCGGTGCTCGGGGTTGTCGAACTCGTCGGCCCAGTAGTTGCCCTCGGCGTGGTCCTCCTGCGTGCGGCAGGTCGAGATCGTGATCATGGCGCGGACCGGCGTGGCACCGGGCCGGCCGGGGACGGCGGCGCGCTGCTCGGCCAGCGACCGGGCCGAGCGGAACGAGGTGATCCGCGTCGTGCGGATCTCGTAGACGTACTCGACGCCGGCCGCCCGGACGACGACGCGGTCACCGCGGCGCAGGTCGGGCAGGAACTCCAGGATGCGCGTGGACGACGTCCGGTGGCCGGTGACCTGGTAGTTCCCGACGCCCCCGGGGCCGACACCACCGCGGGGTCCGAAGGGGCTGGCGGCGATCCCGGTGTTCTGGATGGCGTGACCCGCGGCGTCGTCGGTGCGGCCACGGTAGGCTTCGACCCGCAGGTCCTCGATGTCGAGCGCCGGGATCGACATCCGGGCGTCGCGCGGCCTGCCGTCGCTGACGACGTAAGCCGGGGGCGTCGCGGGTGTCTCGTCGACCTCCTCGACCGGCGCCGGCGACGGGGCCGTCGACGGGGCCGTCGACGGGGCCGTCGACGAGGCCGTCGACGGGGCCGTCGACGGGGCGACCTCCGACGGCCGGTCGGAATCCGGGCCGGCCCCCGCGGAGCCGCCGGTCGAGCCGCCCGTCGAGCCGTCCGTCGCGCAGGCCGCCAGGGCCACGATCGCCGTCAGGGCGATCGCGACGAGACGGCGCGGGTCAGAGGTCGGCAAGGCGCGGCAGCACCTTCTCGACGACGTCGGTGGTCCACCCGACCGGGTCGTCGGTGGCCGGTGCGACCGTGACGGTGTCGATCCCGAGCGCGGCGTACCCGGCCATGTCGGCGAGGAAGCCGTCGGGGTCGCCCTGCGGGTCGGCGGCGAGCACGATGCTCTTCTCGATGGCGTCGTAGTCGGTGCCGAGGGTGTCGCAGTGCCCGCGGAGCACCTCGAGCTTGTGGCGCACGACGTCGTGGCCCTCGGCGAACAGGTTGCACATCTGGGCGTACTGCGCCACCAGCCGCAGCGTCTTGCGCTCCCCCGACCCGCCGACGAGGACCGCCGGGTGCGGCCGCTGGTACGGCGCCGGCACGTTGACGGTCTCCGTCAGCTGGTAGTGCCTGCCGTCGTAGGGGCCGTCGTCGTCGCCCCACATCTGCAGGCACACCTGGAGGGTCTCCTCCAGCCGCTCGAACCGCTCGGCGGTGGGCGGGAACGGGACGCCGAGGCCGCGGTGCTCGCGGTCGTACCAGGCGGCGCCGATGCCGAGCATGGCGCGCCCGCGCGAGAGCCGGTCGAGGGTGGTCACGGTCTTGGCGAGCAGACCCGGGTGGCGGTAGGTCACGCCCGTGACGAGGAGGCTCAGGCGGACCCGCTCGGTGACGCCGGCGAGGTAGCCGAGCGTGGTGTAGCCCTCGAGCATCGGCTCGGCCGGGCCGCCGAGGTCCTCCATCTGGAACCAGTGGTCCATGAGCGTGAGCAGCGAGACACCACCCTGGTCGGCCACGCGGGCGGTCTCGGTGAGCCGGTCCTCCAGCGTCGTCGCCCAGTCGGGGTGGCTGAAGTTCGCGTAGTGCACTCCCAGCTTCATGCCTTCGAGCGTAGTGAGCCCCCGGTGATCCGTGCCACGGTCTGGGCGTGGACGACGAGCGCGGGAACGATCGGCCCTCCGAGGAGCACCGGCGCCCGGACGGTGTCACCGACGCCACCGTCGAGGCGCTCGGCAAGCTCTCGGCCGCGCTGGACCACGTGGAGGACGCCCGCGGGCACCTCTACGCCTTCCACCGGCTCTGCGGCAGCGCCGAGTCGACGCTGGAGGAGGCGACCGAGCTGATCCGCGCAGCCGGTCACGACGACCTCGCCGACGCCCTCCACCGCGACCTCCTCGGGCGCAACGTGCTGCCCGGCATGTGGTCCTTCCAGATGGTCGAGGGCTACGACGACGGCTACTACGCGACCGCGAAGGGGCTCCAGGAGCAAGCCCTGACGGACCTGGTCGAGGGCAAGCGGCACCTGTTCGAGGCCGAGATGAAGGAGCTGCGCCGGACCCGCGGACGACCCGGGCACGCCGCGACTCCGGAGAGCGGGAGCTGAGCACACAGGAGGCTCCCCTACGATCCACGGCATGGTGAAGCGCTCCCTGGCCCGCTCCGGATCCCTGCTCGCGGCCGTCGTCCTGGTGCTCGGCCTCGCCGGCTGCGGCGACGAGACCGGCTCCTCCGACGACGACCCCTCGCCGTCCGGGTCCAGCTCCGAGGGAGCCGACGGCGGGTCGACCACCGAGGCGCGGACCCACGAGCCCCAGCCCGAGAACGCCGATGGCGCGCCCTGCACCTACACCACCGGCAGCGAGGCGGCCCGCGACGTCGAGCCGCCGTCCGCCACCGCGGCCTACACCGGCACCGTGGACGTCGTCCTGGAGACGGCCGCGGGCGACGTCGACGCCACCCTCGACGCCGAGACCACGCCGTGCACGGTGAGCTCGTTCACCTCGCTGGCCAGCCAGGGCTACTACGACGGCACGCCCTGCCACCGGCTCACCACGGAGGGCATCTACGTGCTCCAGTGCGGCGACCCGACCGGCACCGGCTCCGGCGGTCCCGGGTACTCCTTCGCCGACGAGCTGAGCGGCTCCGAGACCTACCCGGCCGGCACCCTCGCGATGGCCAACGCCGGACCCAACACGAACGGCTCGCAGTTCTTCATCGTGTACGACGAGACTCCGCTCCCGCCGTCGTACACCGTCTTCGGCACGATCGGCGCGGACGGGCTCGCGGTCGTGCAGTCCATCGCCGCCAAGGGCACCGACGACGGCTCGGGCGACGGCGCCCCGGCCGAGGCGGTCACGCTCGACTTCGTCGCGGTCGGGGACGCCGTCGACGGCCCGTCCGCCGCCGTGCCCACCGGCTCCTGCACCTACCCCTCCGACGGCAGCTCGTCGGAGGTCCAGCCGCCGCCGGCCGAGCCGGTCGCCGACGGCGAGGTCGCGGTCACCGTCGCCTCCACCGTCGGCAGGCTCAAGGCCACCCTCGACGCGACCGCAGCGCCGTGCACGGTGAACTCGTTCACCGCCCTGGCCGAGCAGGGGTACTTCGACGGCACGTCGTGCCACCGGCTCACCACGGAGGGCATCTTCGTGCTCCAGTGCGGCGACCCGACCGGCACCGGCAGCGGTGGCCCCGGGTACTCCTTCGCCGACGAGCTGACCGGCTCCGAGACCTACCCGGCCGGCACGCTGGCGATGGCCAACGCCGGACCCGACACGAACGGCTCGCAGTTCTTCATCGTCTACGGCGACAGCGAGCTGCCGCCGAGCTACACGGTGTTCGGCACCGTCTCCCCCGCGACGCTCAAGGCCGTCACGAGGGTCGCGGACGCCGGCGTCCAGGGCGGTGGCCCCGACGGAGCGCCCAAGACCGCCGTCACCCTGCAGAAGGTCACGGTCGGCTGAGCCGGCTAGGGCGCGTCCGGGGCGATCTCATAGGCGACGTCGGAGCCGAGGCCGACGGTCCGCGAGACCGTGCAGATCCGGTCGTGGGTCTGGGCGACCACCCGCGGCAGGATCGCGCGGGCGGCGTCCCCGGCCTCGCCCTCGGGGAAGACCGCGTCGAACAGCAGCCGGAGGTCGGTCATCCGGCCGCCGGTCTCGTCGCGGACCTTGTGGCCCTCGGAGAGGACGTCGAACGACGTCGGCTCGGCGCGACGCGAGGTCAGCTCCTCGACGTTGATCGCGGCGCAGCCGGCCAGCGCGGCGAGCAGCAGCTCGACGGGGGTGAAGTCGGTGTCGGAGACCCCGACGTCGATGCTGCCGCCGGCGGCGTTGGTGATCCGGAACGCGCCGCGGTCGAGGCGGGTCAGGGAGACCGCGCGGTGCGTGTCAGGGGTGGGGTCGCTCATGGTGCCAGCGTGGCACGCCACCCCGGGCCGACCCACGACGGACCGGCACACCTCGGCCCGGCACGCCCGGGACCGACACGCCCGGGACCACGAGCGCGTGCGACCGGCCGCGGGGCTGCCGTGCGACCGTGAGCTCCGTCTGGGGGAGGATGACGTCATGAGCCGACCCCCTGCGGCCCTGGTGCTGCTCCTCTCCCCCCTGCTCCTGGTGGCCCTGCTGGCCCTGGTGACCCCGACCGCCGGGGCGGCACCGGACGGCCCCGCCACCGGCCCGACCTCCGGCGCCGGCCTCGCCGCGACCCCCGGACCCGCCGTCGGTCGCGCGGCCCGACCGGCCGCCCGTCTGGGCCGGGTGCTCGCGCTGGTCAACGAGGCGCGCTCGGAGGCCCGCAGGTGCGGCCGCGTGCGGCACGGCGCCGTCCCCCCGCTCGCGCGCGACGTGCGCCTCGACCGGGCAGCCGGGCGGTTCGCCCGGCTGATGGCGCGGCGCGACTTCTTCTCCCACCAGTCGCCGGACGGGAGCGACGCCGGCGACCGCATCCGGCGCGAGGGCTACCGGTGGACGTCCTACGGCGAGAACATCGCCGCCGGCCAGGCGACCCCGGCCTCGGTGGTCCGGGCGTGGCTCGGGAGCCCCGGCCACTGCGCGGTCATCATGAGCCGCTTCCACGAGATCGGGATCGGCTACGGCTACCGGGCCGAGGCCACCTACCAGCGCTACTGGGTGCTCGACCTCGCCTCCCGCCGCGTCCGGCCCTGAGCAGGACGCCCGGTTAGGGTCGGCCCCATGAGCGTCGCGTCCGCCCGGAGCCTGCTGCACACCGAAGCCCTCGCCCGCCGCGAGCTGCTCGACGTCACGAGCTACGACGTCGACCTGGACCTCGCGGCGGACGAGGCGACCTTCCGCTCCGTCACGACGATCACCTTCGAGAGCCGCGGCGGCCCGACGTTCGTCGACCTCAAGCCGGTGCGCGTGAACGGGATCCGGCTCGACGACCGTCCCCTCGACGCGGGCCTCCTCACCGGCGGCCGTCTGCCGCTCGACACGACCCGCGGCACCCACGTGCTCGTCGTCGACGCCGTGATGCCGTTCCGCAACGACGGCGAGGGCCTGCACCGCAGCGTCGACCCCGCCGACGGCCGGCACTACGTCTACGGCATGTCGTTCATGGACGCCGCCCCGACGGTCTTCGCGTGCTTCGACCAGCCGGACCTGAAGGCGCCGTACACCCTGCACGTCCGGGCGCCGCACGACTGGGTCGTCGTCGGCAACGCCCCGGCCACCCGCGTCGACGGCGGCGGGCAGCAGCCCGGCTCCTGGGAGATCGGACCGACGCAGCCGCTCTCGACGTACTTCGTCACCCTGGTCGCCGGGCCGTACCACGTCGTGCGCGACCAGCACGACGGCATCCCGCTCGGCCTCAGCAGCCGGCAGAGCCTGGCCAGGCACCTCGACAAGGACGCCGACGAGCTCCTCACCATGACCCGGCAGTGCTTCGACGAGTTCCACCGGCTGTTCGGCATCCGCTACCCGTTCGGCGACTACCACCAGGCGTTCGTGCCCGAGTTCAACGCCGGCGCGATGGAGAACCCCGGCTGCGTCACCTTCCGCGACCAGCTGGTCTTCGACACCCGCGTGACCCGCGGCAAGCGGATCCTGCGCGCCACGACGGTCGCGCACGAGATTGCGCACCAGTGGTTCGGCAACATCACCACCCCGAGCTGGTGGGACGACCTCTGGCTCAACGAGTCGTTCGCCGAGTACATGGGCAACCGGGTCACCGCCGACGTCACCGAGTACGACGACGCGTGGACCCACGTGTCGTGGTCGCGGCGGCAGTGGGGCCTGCGCGCCGACCAGCGCCCCAGCACCCACCCCGTCGCCGGCAACGGGGCCGAGGACGCGCTGACCGCGCTCCAGAACTTCGACGGCATCTCCTACGCCAAGGGCTCCAGCATCCTGCGCCAGCTCTGCACGCGGCTCGGCGGCGACGTGTTCCTCGCCGGCGTCGTCGACCACCTCGACCGGCACCGCTTCGGCAACGCGACCATGCACGACCTGTTCGAGAGCTGGGAGCGGGCCGGTGCGGGCGGACTCTCCCCCGTCGTCCAGGAGTGGCTGCGCAAGGCCGGGCCGGACGTCGTCCACCACGACCGGCAGCGTGGGGTGGTCCTGCGGCGCTCGCCCGCCTCTGCCCCCGCCGACCGGTCCCACCTGCTCGACGTCGTCGAGCTCACGACGGGCGGGGCCACGACGACCCCGGTGACGCTGACCGCCGACGAGACGACGGTGCCGCCGGTCGCGCCGGGTGCTGCCGTCGTCCTCGACCCGCGCGAGGAGAGCTGGGCGGTCTACGTGCCCGACGGGGAGACGGTCTCCGCGCTGGTCGACGTCCTGCCCGGTGTCACCGACCACCGGCTGCGGGCCGGGATCTGGAACAACGTCAAGAGCGGGTACGCCGAGGGTGCGATCGCCCCCGACCGGGTCGTCGACCTGGTCGTCGCGGCGTTCCCGGCCGAGGACACCGAGGACACCGGCCGGCACACGGTGCCGTGGCTCCTCGGCGAGGTCGTCCCCGCCGCCGCGGCCGGCTCGCTCGAGCGCGTGCACCGCGCCGCGGTCGACTCGCTGGCGATCCAGCAGCCCGGGTCCGAGCTGCAGCTCTCGGCGTACCGCGCAGGCATCCGGACCGCGACCGCCCCGGCCACGCTGCGCGCCTGGCTCGCCGCGAGCCCCGACGGGATCACGCTCGACGACGACCTGCGGTGGCGGCTGCTCACCCGCCTGGCCGTCCTCGGCGGCACCGACCGGGCCGAGCTCGACGCCGCGCTCGCGACGTCCGAGAGCTCGGCCAACCGGGTCCACCACGCCGGGGCGACGGCGTCCCTGCCGACTCCCGAGGCGAAGGCCTGGGCCTGGGAGCGCTTCACCGGCGCCGTCGGCGTCTCGAACTACGAGCTGGAGGCCGCCGGGGCCGGCATGTGGCGCGGCGGCCAGGAGCACCTGACGACCGAGTACGTCGACCGCTACGTCGCCGACCTGCCCGGCACCGGTGCGGTGCGGAGCGGGTGGGTGCTGGCGGTCGCGGCGACGGCGTTCTTCCCGGGCTCGCACGTCGACGGCGCGACGCTCGACCGGGTGCGCACCCTGCTCGCTCCCGGCGTCCTCGAGCCCGCCGTCGCGCGTCGGGTCGCCGACGCGGTCGACGACCTCGAGCGCCAGCTCGCCATCCGTGCCGCCTACCCGGTCGCCTGAGGTCGAGGCCGTGAGAGAGCGCCGTCCCGGCCCCTCGGTCCGCCTCCGGGTCATCGAGATCACCAGTGGCGAGGAGGGGGTCAGGCGCGAGCGCGAGGACCGGGTGATCACCGAGGAGCCGCTCGAGATCCGGCTCCAGTGGCCGGGCGCACCGGCGCGCCGGGTCTGGGTGACGATGCGCACGCCCGGCAACGACTTCGACCTCGCCGCCGGCTGGGTGCTGCACGAGGGCCTGGCGCCGCGCGTCGACCGCGTCGCCTACTGCACCGACGTCACGCTGCGCCCCGAGCAGGAGTTCAACGTCGTCACCGTGAGCCTCGACACCGAGCCGGCCGCGCTCCCCCACCAGCACGCCGCGCAGTCCGCCGGCTCCTCGGCCTGCGGGGTGTGCGGCACCGACAGCGTGACGAGCGCGTTGGCCGGCGAGATCCTCCGGTGGGACGGCGACCTGCCCGGCGACGACGTGGTCCGCGGGCTCCCCGACGTCATGCGCACGCACCAGCGCGTCTTCGACCGCACCGGGGGTTCCCACGCGGCGGCGCTGTTCACCGCCGCCGGCGAGCTGCTCGTCGTCCGGGAGGACGTCGGGCGGCACAACGCCGTCGACAAGGTCAGCGGCGCCCGGCTGCTCGCCGGGCTGCCGCCGGCCGAGGCGTGCCTGGTGGTCAGCGCGCGGGCCGGTTTCGAGCTGGTGCAGAAGGCGGTCGCCGTCGGCACCGGGTCGCTGGTCGCGGTCGGCGCCCCGACCAGCCTCGCCGTCGACCTGGCGCGGCGTGCCGGGCTCGTCCTGTACGGGTTCACCCGTCCCGGTCGCGTGGTGCGCTACTCCTGAGGCACTCCGGGGACCTCCCGCGGGACCCGCCGGGCCCGGTCGGCGCGTGCTCCGGGCTGCTGTCGGTGCCCACCCCTAGCGTGGTCGACATGCGCATCCTGCACACCTCCGACTGGCACCTGGGCCGGTCGTTCCACCGGGAGGGGATGCTCGCGCACCAGGAGCGCTTCGTCGACCACCTGCTCGCGGTCGTCGAGTCCGAGCGGGTCGACCTGGTCGTCGTCGCCGGCGACGTCTACGACCGCGCGCTGCCGCCGGTCGACGCGGTGCGGCTGGCCGACGAGACGCTCGTGCGGCTCGCGCGGTCGCGGGCCGCCGTCGTCCTCACGAGCGGCAACCACGACTCCGCGCAGCGGCTCGGCTTCTCCTCGCGGCTCATCGACGCCGCCGGCGTCCACCTGCGCACCGACATCGGGGCCGTCGGCACCCCGGTGCTGCTCGCCGACGACCACGGCCCGGTCGCCGTCCACGGCATCCCCTACCTCGACCCGCACGCCGTCGCCGACCCGTGGGGCCTCGACCAGCGCTCGCACCAGGCCGCGCTCGGCGAGGCGATGCGCCGGGTGCGGCTCGACCTGGCCGGGCGCCGCGGCACCCGGTCGGTCGTGCTGGCCCACGCCTTCGTCGCCGGCGCGCAGCCCTCCGACTCCGAGCGCGACATCAGCGTCGGCGGGGTCGCGCGGGTCCCCACGTCGGTCTTCGACGGCGTCGACTACGTCGCGCTCGGCCACCTGCACGGCTCGCACGTCCTGGGCGACCGGATCCGCTACAGCGGGTCCCCGCTGGCGTACTCGTTCTCGGAGGCCGGGCACCGCAAGGGCTCCTGGCTGGTCGACCTCGCCGCCGACGGCTCCACCCACGCCGAGCTCGTCGAGGCGCCGGTGCCGCGGCCGCTGGCACGGCTGCGCGGCACGGTGGAGGAGCTGCTCGCCGACCCCGCCCTGGCCGAGCACGAGGCCTCGTGGGTCGAGGCCACGCTCACCGACCCGGCCCGGCCGCTCCAGGCGATGGAGCGCCTGCGCCGCCGCTTCCCCCACACGATGGTGCTCGCCTTCGCCGCCACCCGCACCACGCTCGGCGCGCCGGGGGCGTCGGCCGCCGACGCCCGGCGCGACCACGACGTCGCCCGGGAGTTCATGGTCGAGCTGCGTGGCGCCGCTCCCGGCGCCGACGAGCTCCGCGAGCTCTTCCGCGCCGTCGACGCGTGCTGCGACGACCCCGACACCGACACCCTCCTGCGTCCGGCCACGGAGGTCGAGGCGTGAGGCTGCACCGCCTGGAGATCCAGGCGTTCGGCCCGTTCGCGGGCGCCGCGACCATCGACTTCGACGACCTGTCCGAGGCCGGGCTCTTCCTGCTCTCCGGAGCCACCGGCGCCGGCAAGACGAGCGTCCTCGACGCCGTCTGCTTCGCGCTGTACGGCGACGTGCCGGGCGACCGCAGCCAGGCCAAGCGGCTGCGCTCGGACCAGGCCGACCCCACCACGCCGCCGCGGGTCACGCTCGAGGCGACGCTCGCCGGCCGGCGCTTCCGCATCGTGCGCTCCCCCGCGTGGGAACGCCCCAAGAAGCGCGGTGCCGGCACCACCACCGAGCCGGCCAAGGTCACGGTGTCGGAGCGGGTCGGGCCCGACTGGCAGCCCCTGTCGAGCCGGCTCGACGAGACCGGCGACCTCGTCGTCCGGCTGCTCGGCCTCGACCTCACCCAGTTCACCCAGGTCGCGATGCTCCCGCAGGGCCGCTTCCAGGCCTTCCTGCGCGCCCGGTCCGACGAGCGGCACCGGCTGCTGCAGCAGCTGTTCCGCACCGGTCGGTTCGAGGCGGTCGAGCGCTGGTTGCGCGAGCGCCGGATCGCCCTCGGTCACGAGTCCGCCGCGGGGCACCAGCGGGTCGCCGACGTCGTCAGCCGGGTCAGCGAGGCCGCCGCGACGCCGCTGCCCGACCACGTCGACGTCCACGACCTCGCCCCGGCCGTCGACGACGACACGCTGCGCGCCTGGGTCGAGGCGTGCCTGGCCGACGCGGTGTCCGGGCGGGAGGAGTCGCAGGCCCGGCTCACCGCGGCCGGCGTCGAGGAGCAGACCGCGCGGGCCGCGCTCGAGGCCGCCCGCGCCGACGTCGCCCGCCGCGAGCGGCTCGTCGCCGCGCGTCAGGAGCGCGACGTGCTCCTCGGCCGGACCGCCGCCCACCGCGCCGACCGGGCCCGGCTCGACGCGGCGCGGCGCGCTGCCGTCGTGGTCCCGTGGCGCCACCAGGCCCAGGCCGCCGGGGCCGCCGCGACCCGCGCCGGCGCCGCGGCCGACGCCGCCCTGGCCGCCGTGGCCGACCGGCTCGGCGAGGTCCCCGACCCCGACCGGCTGTCCGCGCTCGCCGACCGGTCCCTCGCGGCCGCCGCCGAGGCCCGGGCCCAGCGGCCGCACGCCGACCGGCTCGCCGCCGTCCGGCGGGCGCTGCGCGACAACGCCGACCGGCGCACCCAGCTCGCCGACGAGCTCGGCCGGGTGCAGCACGAGCGTGCCGTGCGTCCCGACCGGGTCGCGGCGCTGCGCGCCGAGGTCGCCCACGCCCGCGACGACGCCCGCCGGGTCGACGTCCTCACGGCGTCCGCGCAGGACGCCCGGTCACGCCTCGACGCCCACGAGCAGGTCGTCGTGCTGCGCGCGCGCCTCCAGGAGGTCCGCGAGCGGTGGCTGCAGACCCGCGAGCAGACCTTCGTGCTCAAGGACGAGCTCCTCGCCGTCCAGCGGCTGCGTCTCGACGGCATGGCCGCCGAGCTCGCCGTGGCGCTGGTCGTCGGGGGCTGCTGCCCGGTCTGCGGGTCCGGCGACCACCCCGCGAAGGCGCGTCCGGCACCCGGCGCGCCCGACGCGGCGACCGAGAAGACCGCGCTCAACGCCGTCGCCGACGCCGAGGTCGTCGAGCACGCGCTCGACCAGCAGGTGCGGGAGCTGGAGCAGTCCCTGGCCGCGGCCGAGGCGCGGGTCGGCGACGACCCGGTCGCCGACCTCGCCGCACGGCTCGCCACCCTGCAGGACTCGCTCGGGGCGGCCCTGCGCTCGGCCGGCCGGCTGCCCGAGCTCGAGGCCAGGCTGAGCACCGACGAGCGTGCCCTGGTCGACCTCGAGCACCGGTGCGACGAGCTCCTCGCCGCCGACTTCCGGCTCGTGGGCGAGCGCGGCGGGCTGACCCAGGAGGAGGCGACCCTCGGCGCCGAGCTCGCCGCCGTCCTCGGCGACCACCCCGACCTCGACGCCGTCCACGACGCACACCGCCGCACCGCCGAGCTGTGCCGGGCCGCGGCCCGCGCGGCAGAGGAGGCGCGCACCGCCGCCGGCACCCAGGTCGCGGCTGACCGGGCCGTCGCCGCAGCGGTCGCCGACGCCGGGTTCGAGCACGTCGCCGACGCGCAGGCCGCGACGCTCGAGGCCGGGGCGCTCCGTGCCCTCGACGAGGCCGTCACGCGCCACGAGCGCCGCCTGGAGGCCGTGACCGAGGTGCTCCGCGACGCCGGTCCCGACGACGCCGTCCCGCTGCCCGACGTCGACCTCCTGGAGCGGCGGCACGTCGAGGTCCTCGCGCGGGTCCGGACCGCGGCGTCCGACGTGAGCCGCTACTCCGCGCGCACCGAGCGGCTCGCGGGCCTGCTCGCGACCCTCGACGCCGAGCTGGCGGCCTGGGCCCCGGTCCGACGCGACCACGGCGTCGTGGCCCGGCTCTCGGCGTTCGTCGAGGGCAAGTCGGCCGACAACCTGCTCAAGATGCGGCTCTCGGCCTACGTCCTGGCCTACCGCCTCTCGCAGGTCGTCGCGGCAGCCAACGAGCGCCTCGCCCGGATGAGCGACCAGCGCTACTCCCTCGAGCACACCGGCCAGCGCGGCGCGGGCGAGTCCCGCGGCGGACTCAGCCTGCTCGTGCGCGACGACTGGTCCGGCGAGTCGCGCGACCCCGCCACGCTCTCGGGCGGCGAGACGTTCGTGGTCTCCCTCGCCCTCGCGCTCGGCCTGGCCGACGTCATCTCCCACGAGGCGGGCGGAGCGACCCTCGACACGCTCTTCGTCGACGAGGGTTTCGGGTCGCTCGACGCCGACACCCTCGACGACGTGATGGACACCCTCGACTCGCTGCGCGACGGCGGCCGGGTCGTGGGCGTGGTCAGCCACGTGGCCGAGATGCGCGACCGGATCCCCACGCAGCTGCACGTGGCCAAGCACCGGCGCGGCTCGACGGTGAGCCTGCGCCGGTAGCCGGTCACGAGGTGTGGGTCACGAGCCGCTGGTCACGACGTGCCGGCGGCTCCGTGCGCGATCGCCTCGAGCAGCGCGTTGTTGAACGCCGGGATGTCGCCCGGGTTGCGGCTGGTGACGAGGTTGCCGTCGGTGACGACCTCCTCGTCGCGCCACTCGCCCCCGGCGTTGCGGATGTCGGTCTGCAGGCTCGGCCAGGACGCGACGGTGCGCCCCCGCACGACGTCGGCCTCGACGAGGACCCAGGCCGCGTGGCAGATCGCGGCGACCGGCTTGCCGGACGCCACGAAGTCGCGGACGAAGCTCACGGCGTCGGCGTCGAGACGCAGGGCGTCGGGGTTCGCCACCCCGCCGGGCAGCACCAGGGCGGCGTACTCGTCGGCGTCGGCACCGCCTACCGTCGCGTCGACCTTCTGCGAGCCGGCCTTGTCGAGGTGCTCGTACAGGTCGGCCTCACCGGCCTCGGGCGCCAAGAGCACCGGCTCGTACCCGGCGTCCACGACCGCCTGCCAAGGCTCGACCAGCTCGGCCTTCTCGATGCCCTCGTTGGAGGTCAGGAACGCAACCTTCTTGCTCGTGTCAGTAGCCATGCCTCGACGGTAGGCAGACCCGCCTCCCCCACCCACCGCCCCAGCGGGTGACCCGCACCAGTCGCCGAGTCGGCGTGAACTTCAAGTCGGATCGGGTCGAGTCGGCGCAAGGACTGAGCACGAACGCCGACTCGGCAGTCGGGAGGGGTCAGCGGAGGGAGGTCCAGGTGGCGAGGTCGAGGCCCCAGTCGCGCTCGAGGCGGTCGGCCTGGGGGCGGTAGAGGGTCTGCAGGGTCTCGCGGAGGCCGGGGGTCCAGTCCCACTCGGCTCGCGACGACGAGCTGGACTCCTCCTCGACCGCGGAGAGCGGCACCGGGTCCAGGCCGAGCGCGGACCACAACCGGTCGACGGTGCCCTGGGCGTCGGTGCGGACCTGCTCGTAGACCAGCACGTGGATCCGCTCGCGTCCGACCGCAGCAGCCCACATGTCGAGCTGGTCGGCGTAGCAGCCGGTCCAGGTCTGCACGGTGATCGGCACCGGGTAGGGCCACGACCTGCCGCGGGTGGCGGCCAACCGCATCGCGGAGCGGTAGCGCTCGACCGGGTCGCGCAGCACCACCAGCACCGGTACGTCGGGCAGCAGCCGCGCCGCGACGGCCGGCGTCGAGGCGTGACGGAGGTACTGCGGGGTCCAGTCGCCGCGGCGCACGCCGTCGTCGGGGAACAGCCCGAGGTACTCGGCCTCGGGGACGACGCCGTCGCCGACCTTGTGGAGCAGGTGCTGCTCCTTCTTGCCGTTGGTGCCGAGACCGACCAGCGGGTGCTGCACGAGGAGGTCCGTCAACCAGGTGGTGCCGCTGCGCTGGGCGCCGATGCCGAGCCACGACGGTCCGATGTGCACGAGCAGCACCCTAGTGGGAGGGGCTAGGTTCGCTCCCATGAGTGGACTCGATCCCACGTTCGCCGACCTCCCCCACCGCTCGCTGGGCGACGCGGCCCTGTCCCGGGCCCGCGAGCTCGGCGTCACCCACGCCGACTTCCGGTTCGAGCGGGTGCGCTACCAGGACCTGTCGGTGCGCGACGGCGTCCTGCAGGGCGCCAGCGACGCCGAGGACCTCGGGTTCGCGGTGCGGGTGATCCACCGCGGCTCCTGGGGGTTCGCCGCGGGCGTCGTCCTGACCACCGACGAGGCCGTGCGGGTGGCCGAGACCGCCGTCGCCGTCGCGAACGTCGCCGCGGGGATGACCAGCCGCCCGGTCGAGATCGCCGACGAGCCGGTCTACGACGACGTCACCTGGGTCAGCGCCTACGAGATCAACCCCCTCGACGTCCCGGTCGCCGAGAAGGCCGCGCTGCTCGTCGACTGGACCGAGCGGCTGCGCGCCGGCGCCGCCGTCGACCACGCCACCGCCTTCGTGCAGCAGGTCCAGGAGAACAAGTACTACGCCGACCTGGCCGGCACCCGCACGACCCAGCAGCGCGTCCGGCTGATGCCCGGGTTCGAGGCGATGGGCGCCGGCGCCGACATCTTCGACTCGATGGCCAGCATCGCTCCCCCGGCCGGTCGCGGCTGGGAGTACGTCGTCGGCGGCCGGGCCCAGGGCGCGTGGGACTGGGACGCCGAGATCGACGAGGTCCCCGAGCTGCTCGCCGAGAAGCTCGCGGCACCCAGCGTCGAGGCCGGCACCTACGACCTCGTCATCCACCCGAGCAACCTGTGGCTGACCATCCACGAGTCGATCGGGCACGCCACCGAGCTCGACCGCGCCCTCGGCTACGAGGCCAACTACGCCGGCACGTCGTTCGCCACGACCGACAAGCTCAACAACCTCCAGTACGGCACGCCGGTCATGAACGTCACCGGCGACCGCACCGTCGACCACGGCCTGGCCACCATCGGCTACGACGACGAGGGCGTGCAGACCCAGAACTGGGACATCGTCAAGGACGGCGTCCTGGTCGGCTACCAGCTCGACCGGCCGATGGGGGTGATGCTCCCCCAGCTCAACCCCGGACCCGACGGCCGCGGCCGCTCCAACGGGTGCGCCTACGCCGACTCGTCGGGCCACATCCCGATCCAGCGGATGGCCAACGTCTCCCTCCAGCCGGACCCCACGCCCGACGCCCCGAGCACCGCCGACCTGATCGGCCGCGTCGAGCGCGGCCTGTACGTCGTCGGCGACAAGTCGTGGTCGATCGACATGCAGCGGTTCAACTTCCAGTTCACCGGCCAGCGCTTCTTCACCATCCGGGACGGCGAGCTCGTCGGCCAGGTGCGCGACGTGGCCTACCAGGCCACGACGACCGACTTCTGGAACTCGATGGAGGCCGTCGGCGGTGAGGACACCTGGGTCCTCGGCGGCGCGTTCAACTGCGGCAAGGCCCAACCCGGACAGGTCGCGGCGGTCAGCCACGGCTGCCCGACGTCGCTCTTCCGCGACGTCCGGATCCTCAACACCCTCGAGGAGGGCGGCAACTGATGAGCACTCCCCTGCACCCCCAGAGCCTCGTCGAGCAGGCGCTGGCCGCCTCGGTCGCCGACGACTGCGTCGTGATCGTCCGCGACCACACCAGCGCCAACCTGCGCTGGGCCAACAACACCCTCACCACCAACGGCGTCATGCACGGCGTCTCGGTCACCGTCGTCTCGTTCGTCGGTACGGCGACCGGGTCGGTCACCGGCAGCGCGACGACCCAGGCGCAGGTCACCGCGCTGGTCACCGCCGCGGACGCCGCCGCCCGGGCCGCCTCACCGGCCGAGGACGCGAACCCGCTGGTCCGCGACGTCCCGGCGAGCACCGACTGGGACGCCGCCCCGGAGACGACCGACATCCACGTCTACGACGCCTTCGCCCCTGCCCTCGGGGAGGCCTTCCGGGTCGCCGACGCCGGTCGCCGGGTGCTCTACGGGTTCGTCAACCACGAGATGACGACGACGTACCTCGGCTCGTCCACCGGGCTGCGGCTGCGCCACGTGCAGCCCACCGGCCACTACGGCTGCACCGGCAAGACGACCACACCCGAGGGACGCACCGAGAGCGCCTGGGTGGGCGGCGCCACCCGCGACTTCGCCGACGTCGACGCCCTCGCGATCGAGTCCGAGGTCGCGCGCCGGCTGGCCTGGGGCGACCGTCGCGTCGACCTGCCCGCGGGCCGCTACGACACGATCCTGCCGCCCACCGCGGTCGCCGACCTGATGATCGACGCCTACTGGTCCGCCGGTGCGCGCGACGCCTGGGAGGGGCAGTCGGTCTACAGCCGCCGCCCCACCGGCACCCGGATCGGCGAGACGATCGCCGCCCGCGGCGTGCACCTCTACAGCGACCCGGCCCACGACCGGCTCCGGTGCGCGCCGTTCAACGTCGCGACGTCGTCGGGCAACACCTCCTCGGTCTTCGACAACGGTCTCCCGCTGGGGCGCACCGACTGGATCCGCGACGGCGAGCTCACCTCGCTCCTGCAGACGCGGCACTCGGCGACGATGACCTCGCAGCCGGTCACGCCGGCCGTCGACAACCTCGTGCTCGACGTCGACAGCGGGCAGGGCAGCCTCGCCGACGTCGTCGCCGGCACCGAGCGCGGTCTCCTGCTCACCTGCCTCTGGTACATCCGCGAGGTCGACCCGCAGTCGTTGCTGCTCACCGGGCTGACCCGCGACGGCGTCTACCTCGTCGAGGACGGCGAGGTCACCGGCTCGGTGAACAACTTCCGGTTCAACGAGAGCCCGGTCGACCTCCTCCGCCGCTTCACGCACGCCTCGGGGACCGTCCCGAGCTTCAGCCGCGAGTGGGGCGACGACTACTTCTCGCGCACCGCGACGCCGGCGCTGCGGGTGCCCGACTTCAACATGTCGAGCGTTTCCCAGGCGGTCTGAGCAGCGAGACCGTAGGGTGCGCGGACCCCTTCGATCCAGGAGCCCACGTGCACCGTCGTCTCACCGCTGCCCTGACCGCCGCCGCCACCGCGCTGGTCCTCGTCACGTCCGTCGTCCCGGCTCACGCCGACGAGTCCACCGACGCCCCGGTCGTCGAGAACGACCGGGTCCGCGTGGAGGGCTCGGGGGCCGCGTTCGTCGACGTGCTCGCCAACGACACCGACCCGAACGGCGACGTCCTCGAGATCTGTCGGGTGCGCGTGCCGAGCCGTGCGCCGCTCGACGTCTCCGAGCTCTCCGGAGAGGAGATCGGTGTCGACGGGGAGGCGCTCGCGATCTTCCCGACACGCAACCGGCCGGGGACCTACGAGATCACCTACTGGGCCTGCGACGAGGGCTACCTCCGGCCGGGCACGCTCACCGTGGTGGTCGTCAAGGTGAAGGAGGTCAAGGTGACCAAGGTGCCAGGACGCCCCGGAACGCTGCGGATCGCCAACCCCGGCTCGCGCCGCGTCGTCGTCTACTACGGATCGTTCCGCGAGGGAGAGCCCGACGGTCGCGTCTCGGTCCCTGCCCGCGCGGCCAAGCGCATCCGCGTGGAGCGTCCGAGGATCGACTACGTCGCCTACTACCCCCGGACCGGGTCGGACGCGGGGCACGGCACCGTGCGCGGCATCGACCTCGGTCGCGCCGGCGCCCACCGCGGCGTGCCGTACGTCGCCACGCCGCGCGACCTGGAGCGCTGGCACCGCACCTCGTAGCGGCGGTGGCCGACGACCACGCGTCGCTCAGCCCAGCCAGCGCCGCAGCTTCTTGCCGTCGACGCGACGCCACGCCTCGGCGAACTCGTCCTCCAGCGCGGCCGCCCGCGCCTCCTCGCGCTCGTGCAGGACGCCGTAGGTGAAGGCGCTCTCGCCGTCGGCGGCGGCCCGTGCGGCGATCCGGCGCAGGCCGGCGCGCGTCACGGCGGTGTCCTGGCGCTCGCCGAGGACCCGGGTGACCTCCTGGGCGGCCTTGCGCAGCCGCTTGGCGTCCGCGCCCCACAGGGGCTCGAGCACCTCGCAGGCGTAGCGCAGCCGCTTCGCCGACTTGCGCACGTCGTGCAGCGCCTCGTCGTGCGCCGGGCCCGCACCGTCGGTCTCGGCGACCGCCTCGGCGAGTGCGACGGCGTCCTGCAGCCGCCGGAGGTCCTTGCGGACGCGCTGCGGAAGGACCTCCGCGGCCGGCCGTTCGGCGCGCTCGGCCCACGGCGGTGAGGTGACGAGCCGGTCGAGCCGCCCCAGCAGCCGCAGGTAGCGCCGGGACGCCAGGACGTCGGCGGCGTGCGTGCCCGTCGCGCGGCGCCGGTCGGCGTAGGTGCGGTCGATCCGCCGGCGGACCGGGCCCACGACGTGGCGACGCGGGACCTCGGCGACCAGGCCGCGCAGTCGCTCCTGGACGACCTCGGCGTCGCGGCCGGCGCCGAGGGTCCGCGCGACCCAGCGGAGCTCGTTGCGGAGCGGGTCGGTGCGGTCGCGGTCGAGCAGCGGGCGGTAGGTCGCGAGCGCGGCGCGGAGCCGTCGGCACGCGACCCGCAGCTGGTGGACGCCGTCGTCGACGCCGCGCCGGACGTCGCAGTCCGCACGGAGCAGCGCGTCGACCTGCTCCGCGAGCCGGGCCAGCAGGACGGCGGAGGCCGGCCCGTCGAGCGTCAGCCCGGTGGCCGCCGCGGCCGGCTCGGGCAGCCGGTGGGCCAGCACCGAGCCGATCTTGCGCTGCACCGTCCGCGGCACGATCCCGGCCGCGGCGAGCGGGCCGTCGGCGTCGTCGAGGAACGCCGGGGGCGCCGTGACCAGCTCGATCTCGACCTCGCGCCAGGCCACGGCGTCCGCGGCGAGCCGCCCGACCGCCCGGCCGGTGACCCGGTCGTCGGCCACCTCGGCCAGGACGGCGTCCTCGGCGCCGAGCAGGAGCCGCGTCGTGCGGACGGTCTCGATGTCGGCGACCGGGCGCAGGTCCCGGCCCCGGGTCCAGCCGAGCACCTGCCGGGCGAGCACGGCCGGGACCGTCTCGGAGCGGCCCAGCGGCCGGTGCAGCTCGTCGCGCCCGAGCCCGGCCGGCACCTTGAGGTGCCACCCCGCGTCGGCGCCTCCGGTGCGCCGCCGCAGCGTGACGCCGTGGCGCACCAGCGCCAGGTCGGCGGTGTCGACGTAGGTGGCGACCAGGGTCGCCGTCGTCGGCTCGGTGACCCGGACGACGCCCGGCAGGTCGGTCAGGTCGGGCAGCTCGGTCTCGGTGTCGACGGCGTAGGCGCGCTCGATCTCGTGGTGGTCCTTCACGAGGCAAGTAGTAGCCGACCGAGGTGAACGGTGCTCTCAGGGACCGGGGATCGGAGCCGCGGCGTCGTAGGGGACTCGCGTGTAGACGAACGTCGCGCACTCGAGGTGGGTGGGGTGCACGTGCAGCGTCTCGCCGCGGTGGTAGCCCGAGGCGCCGAGGATCGTGTCGTCGTCGCGGACCTCGAAGGTGTGGGCGAGCGACCCGCTCTGGAGCGACCGGACCTCGAGACGCTCGTCGGACCAGCGCAGCTCGACCGCGGAGTTGCCCCAGAACCAGACGCCGAGCAGCGGCTCGACCACCGGCGGCACCGAGGTGGTCGGCACCCAGGGGGTGACCGGGGCCGGGTCCTCGGCGAGCAGCAGCTCGTGCGGGACGCCGTCGGCGTCGAGGCCGGTCGTCGCGTTCGCCAGCACGACGGCACCGTCGCCGGTGGCCGGCTCGACGAACAGGCTGGCCAGGAAGCCGGGCATCGAGCCGGTGTGACCGACGAACCGCCGGGCGGCGTCCGGGCCCAGGCCGAGCACCCGCAGGCCGAGACCGTACGAGGGGTCGAGGCGCGGCGTCCCCATCTCGGTGAGCGTCGCGGTCGCGAGGACGTCGGGTCGCCGGCCGGCCAGGAACGCCGCCCACACCGCGAGGTCGGCCACGGTGCTCCAGGCCTGTCCAGCCGGCGCCATCGCCCCGGTGTCGGTGTGCGGCTCGGTGGCGAGCCGCCCGGTGAAGTGCTCGACGCTGTGCCCCTGCGCGTGCCGTCCCCGCGCGGCGTCGGGGCCGTAGGTGGTCCGCGTCATCTCGAGCGGTTCGAGGAGCCGGGCCACCACGACGTCCCACCACGGCGCGCCGCGCAGCCGGGCCACGACCTCGCCGAGCAGCCCGTAGCCGAGGTTCGAGTAGTGGAACCACTCCCCCGGGCCGGCCACGGCGCCGGCGCCGTCGTTGGCGGCGGCGAGGGCGTCGAAGTCGCCGCCGGTCGAGCGCTCCCACCACGACCCGGCCGGCTCGCTCTGCATGCCGCCGGTGTGGCCGAGCAGGTCGGCGACCGTCAGGTCGCCGTACCCGACGCCGGGCAGGAACCGTCCGACCGGGTCGTCGAGCGAGAGGACGTCGTCGTCGCGCAGCTGGAGGACCAGCGCCGCCGTCATCGTCTTGGTGATCGAGCCGATCCGGTAGGCCGTCGACGGGTCGGCGTGGACGCCGGCCGACTCCACGAGCACGCCGTCGCGCAGCACGCCGCCGACCACCGAGGGCAGGCGGCCCCGCCGCTGGAGGGCGCCGAGGCGGACCTGCAGGCTCACTCCCGGCCGGCCGGCTCGGGCTCGGCGAACGCCTCCGGCGGGGGGCAGGAGCAGACCAGGTTGCGGTCGCCGTAGGCCTGGTCGACGCGGGCGACGGGCGGCCAGTACTTGTCAGCCGCGCCGTTCGGTCCCGTGGGGCCGGTGGGGAACACCGCCAGCTCGCGGGAGTAGGAGCGGTCCCACTCGCCGACCAGCACGCGCGCGGTGTGGGGGGCGCCGCGCAGCGGCGAGCCCTCCGGGGTCCACTCGCCCGCGCCGACCCGGTCGATCTCGCCCCGGATGGCGATCATCGCGTCGCAGAACCGGTCGATCTCGGCGAGGTCCTCGGACTCGGTCGGCTCGACCATCAGCGTGCCGGCCACCGGGAACGACATCGTCGGGGCGTGGAAGCCGTAGTCGACCAGCCGCTTGGCGACGTCGTCGACGCTGACGCCGGTCTCCTTCGTGAGGCCACGGACGTCCAGGATGCACTCGTGCGCGACCAGGCCTCCGTGGCCGGTGTAGAGCACCGGGAAGTGCTCGGCGAGCCGCTTGGCGACGTAGTTGGCGGCGAGCACGGCGCTCGCGGTCGCGCGGGTCAGCCCCTCGGCGCCCATCAGCCGGATGTAGGCCCACGAGATCGGCAGGATGCCCGCCGAGCCGTACGGCGCCGCGCTGATCGGGCCGATGCCCTCGCGCTTGGCCTCCTCGGGGTGCATCGCGTGGGAGGGCAGGAACGGCGCGAGGTGCTCGCGGACGGCGACCGGCCCGACACCCGGGCCGCCACCGCCGTGCGGGATGCAGAAGGTCTTGTGCAGGTTGAGGTGCGACACGTCGCCGCCGAACTCCCCGGGCTTGGCGTAGCCGAGCAGGGCGTTCAGGTTGGCGCCGTCGACGTAGACCTGGCCGCCGTGGGCGTGCACGACCTCGCAGAGCGCGCTGATGGTGTCCTCGTAGGCGCCGTGCGTCGAGGGGTAGGTCACCATGATCGCGGCGAGCGTGTCGGCGTGCTTGGCGCACTGGGCCTCGAGGTCGGCGAGGTCGACGGTCCCGTCGTCGCCCGCCTTGACGACGACGACCTTCATGCCGGCCATCACGGCCGAGGCGGCGTTGGTGCCGTGCGCCGAGCTGGGGATCAGGCAGACGTCACGCGTCAGGTCGCCGCGCGAGCGGTGGTAGCCGCGGATCGCGAGCAACCCGGCGAGCTCGCCCTGCGAGCCGGCGTTCGGCTGGATCGAGACCCGGTCGTAGCCGGTGACCTCGGCCAGCCAGCCCTCGAGCTCGTCGACGAGCCGGCGGTAGCCCGCGGCGTCCTCGGCCGGCGCGAACGGGTGCAGGTCGGCGAAGCCGGGCAGGCTCACCGGCTCCATCTCGGTCGTCGCGTTGAGCTTCATCGTGCAGGAGCCCAGCGGGATCATGCCGCGGTCGAGCGCGTAGTCGCGGGCCGAGAGCCGGCGCAGGTAGCGCAGCATCTGGGTCTCGCTGCGGTGGGTCTGGAAGACCTCGTGGGTGAGGTACGGCGTCGCGCGGCGCAGTCCGTCGGGGAGCGCGTCCTCGGTGGCCCGGTCGACGGCGTCGAGGTCTGCCTGGCCGCGCGGGACCCCGAAGGCCCGGAGCACGGCCTCGACGGTGGAGCGCGTGGTCAGCTCGGACGTCGAGATCCCGATCGTGTCGTCGTCGACGCGCCGCAGGTGGAGGCCGAGGGCGCGGGCCGCCGACACGATGTCGTCGGCGCGGCCGGGCACGGCGACGGTGAGGGTGTCGAAGAACTGCTCGTGGGCGGGGGCGAGACCGGCGTCGGCGAGGGCGCGGGCCAGGACGGCGGCGTACCGGTGGGTGCGGGTCGCGATGGACCGGAGCCCGTCTGGGCCGTGGTATACGGCGTACATCGAGGCGACGACGGCGAGCAGCACCTGGGCGGTGCAGATGTTGGACGTCGCCTTGTCGCGGCGGATGTGCTGCTCCCGGGTCTGGAGCGCGAGCCGGTACGCCGGGCGGCCCTCGGCATCCACGGAGACGCCGACCAGGCGGCCGGGCAGGTGGCGCTCGAGGCCGGCGGCGACCGACATGAAGCCGGCGTGCGGGCCGCCGTAGAACAGCGGAACGCCGAAGCGCTGGCTCGAGCCGACGACGACGTCGGCCCCCAGCGCACCAGGGGCCTCGAGCAGGGTGAGGGCCAGCAGGTCGGCGGCGACGACCGCGAGCGCACCGCGCTCGTGGGTGGCCTCGATGAGCGGGCGCGGGTCGAGGATGCGGCCCGACGCTCCCGGGTACTGGACCAGGACGCCCGACAGGGCGCCGTCCGGCAGGTCGCCGGGCAGCCCGTCGGTGAGGTCGGCGACGAGGACGTCGATGCCCATCGCCTCGGCCCGGGTGCGGACGACGTCGATGGTCTGCGGGAGCGCGTCGGCGTCCACGACGAACGGTCCGCTCGCCTTCCGGTTGGCCCGGCGCACGAGGGTCATCGCCTCCGCCACGGCGGTCCCCTCGTCGAGCAGGCTCGCGTTGGCGGTCGGCAGGCCGGTGAGGTCGCCGACGACGGTCTGGAAGTTGAGCAGCGCCTCGAGCCGGCCCTGGCTGATCTCGGGCTGGTACGGCGTGTAGGCGGTGTACCAGCTGGGGTCCTCGAGGACGTTGCGCCGGATCACCGGCGGCGTGATCGTCGCGTGGTAGCCCAGGCCGATCATCGGCTCCCCCGGCCGGTTGGACGCCGCGATCGCCCGCAGCTCGCGGGCGGCGGCCTCCTCGGTCAGCGGGGCCGGGAGGTCGAGGGCCTCCGCGCTGCGGATGCCGCCCGGGACGGCCGCGGCCATCAGCGCGTCGAGGGAGTCGAAGCCCAGCGTGGCCAGCATCGTGGCGACGGCGTCGGCGTCGAGGCCGATGTGCCGATCGACGAACGGCGACGCACCATCGAGGTCGGACAGGGTGGGGTGCTCGGACACGGAGGCTCCTCGGATCGACAGACCGGCGGCCCTCCCCCTCTGTCACTCCCGCCGGGTCCGACGGGTGCTCCACAGGTGCCTGCTCCGCGCGGTCCGGGTGCCTGAGAGGTTCCGGGGAGGAATTGCCCCTTCGGCGCTTGCCCACGACCAGCCTCGGCCGGGACGAAGTCTCTCCCGCGCGGGATCGACAGCGGTGCCCACGCTACCGGACCCGGGCTCACCCCTGCGCAACGGCGGTCCCACCCACCCCAGGCATCCCACCCCGGCGATGGTCCGGAGGACCGGGACGGAAAATGACGTCCGCCCCGCGGCCCACGAACAGCCACGAGGCGGACGGACAACCGTGCTGTCCGGGTGGAGCGGGGTGCGGCGGTGCGTCAGCCGATCCGGCGGGCCTGGCGGCGGGCGGCGAGCTCGTCGCTGGCGGAGGGCGTCTCGGCGGCGGTGTCGTTGGCGCGCTCGCTGGGGAGCGCGGCGAGGGTGCCCTCGATCTCGCGCCAGACGCCACCGATGGCGATGCCGAAGACGCCCTGGCCGCCCTGGAGCAGGTCGATGACCTCGTCGTTGGAGGTGCACTCGTAGACCGAGGCGCCGTCGCTCATCAGCGTCACGCGGGTCAGGTCGTCGGTGCCGCGCTCACGCAGGTGGGAGACGGCGGTGCGGATCTGCTGCAGGGAGATCCCGGCGTCGAGGAGACGCTTGATCACCTTGAGGATGAGGATGTCGCGGAACGAGTAGAGCCGCTGGGAGCCGGAGCCCTTGGCGCCCCGCACGGTCGGCTCGATCAGCCCGGTGCGGGCCCAGTAGTCGAGCTGGCGGTAGGTGATGCCGGCCGCGTTGCACGCGGTCGGGCCGCGGTAGCCGACGTCGCTCGGCAGCGGCGACACGTCGTCGGTGAACAGGAGGCCCTGCTCGTCGGCCGATTCGAGCGCCAGATCGGTGGCCGGATCTGATCCGGTCCGGGGGTTCTGCTCGTTCACACGGTCCTCCGCAGGTCTACTTCGCAGGTAGCAACTCGAGGGAAGGACGCCGTGATGACATCGGTGGAGTTACAACGAAGACAGTTCAAGGTACGACGGTCGGCGTGGTCGGTCAAAGAGGTGCGCGGCGTGTCGAACCCTCATTCTCAGGCTGAGGGTGACCCTCTGCCCCGCCCGGCGGCCGGCCGTGGGCGTCAGCGGTCGGCCTCGAAGTCCTCGGGCGTCACGTGGTCGAGGAACTCGCGGAACTTCTCGACCTCGTCCTCCTGCTCGGCCGGAACCGCCAGCCCCGCCTCGTCGAGGACGTCCTCGGCGCACATGATCTTGGTGCCCGTGCGCAGGGCGAGGGCGATCGAGTCGGAGGGCCGGGCACTGACCTCGACGCCGGAGCCGAAGACCAGGGTGGCGAAGAAGACGCCGTCCTTGACGTCGGTGATCCGGACCTCGGCCAGGGCGTTGCCCGTCGCCTCCAGCACGTCCTTGAACAGGTCGTGGGTGAGGGGCCGCGGCGGGACGACGCCCTGCTGCGCGAACGCGATCGCAGTCGCCTCGACGGCGCCGATCCAGATGGGCAGGTAGCGCTCGCCGGTCACCTCCCGGAGCAGGACGATCGGTTGGTTCGAGGGCATCTCGACCCGGACTCCCATGACATCGACCTCGCGCACGTGCCAACCCTACGCTCCCCCTCCACGCGACCCACGGGCGAGCGGCGCCAGCGCGGACGGGACCGGGCCGGCGGAGGTCAGGAGCGCTTGAGCCCGGCCTTGACCAGGGTGGCGTGCAGGCGCACCGAGAGCGCCGCGATCTCGTTCACGGCGGCGTCGGCCCGGTCGCGGGCGCCGGCGTCGCGGCCCCCGCGGATCGGCGCGACGACCTGCTGGACCATGCCGACCTCGCGGTCGGCGGCGGCGCGGAAGGCCCGCAGGTGCCGCGGCTCGAGCCCGAACGCCGCCAGCTCGCGCGCGGTGCGGGCGATCACGAGCGCGTCGGTGTCGTAGTGGTGGGTGCCGGTGCGCGGGGCGACCAGGCCGAACTGCTCGAGCTCGTCGAGCATCGACTCGTCGATCTCGGCGACCTTGACCAGCTCGCGCCGCGAGAGCCGCAGCTGGTCGCGCCGGGCGAAGGACTCCGCCGACGGCGTCCCGTCGCTCGACAGCGCGACCGTCGGGACGGTCGGGACGACCGGGTCGATCGGCGGCGGCTCCATGCCCCGGTCGATGGCGTCGAGGTGCTCGCGGATCACCTTGTGGGGCAGGTAGTGGTCGCGCTGCATCGTGAGCACGTAGCGCAGCCGGGCGACGTCGTCCTCGCTGAACTTGCGGTAGCCCGACGGCGTGCGTTCGGGCTTGATGTGCCCCTCGGACTCCAGGAAGCGGATCTTCGGGATCGTGATCGTCGGGAAGTCCGCGCGCAGCAGGTCGAGGACCTGGCCGATGTTCAGCCGGCCCGAGGACCGCGGGTCGTTGCGGGGCTCCCCGGCCGGGTCGCTTCCCGAGAACGCGCTGGGCACCGATCGCTCAGAGCGCCTCGTGGCCGGAGAAGAAGACCAGTCGGTACTTGCCGATCTGGACCTCGTCGCCGTCCGAGAGCAGGACCTTCTCGATGCGGTCGCGGTTGACGTAGGTGCCGTTCAGGCTCCCGCCGTCGGCCACGGTGAACGAGTCGCCCTCGCGGTCGAAGACCGCGTGGTGGCGCGACACCGTGACGTCGTCGAGGAAGATCTCGCTGTCGGGGTGCCGGCCGGCGTGCACGACGTCGGAGTCGAGCAGGAACCGGCTGCCGGCACCGGGGCCCTTCTGGACGACGAGCAGGGCGTGCCCGACCGGGAGCGCGTCGACCGCGGCGGCGTCGACCGGGTTCAGCGCACGGTCGGAGGTCTCGGACTTCTCGACGCCCGCGCCGCCGATCTGGATCGTCGCGGTGGACTCCCCGACCGGCTCGCCGCTCGGCGCGGACGGGAGGTTCGGGTCGAGGGCGAGCAGACGGGTGCCGCACTGGGCGCAGAACCGAGCGTCGTCGGGATTCTGCCTGCCACAGTTGGTGCAGAACGGCATCGGTTGTTCCTTCGTGTGCGTGGTCCCTGAACCCTCAACGCCATGCTGAGGTTGATGGTTCGGGCGAACGTACCAGGTGGGCCTGGGCGGTGAGAGGGCTTCGCGGAGCCGCGTGCACTCAGCCGTCGAGCGTGGCCACGTAGGCGTCCGGCGCGAGCAGCGCGTCCACGTCGTCGGGGGACGCCGGGACCAGCTCGAAGAGCCAGCCACCGCCGTACGGGTCGCTGTTGACGAGCTCGGGCGTCGCGTCGAGGGTCTCGTTGCGGGCGACCACCTCGCCGGTCAGCGGTGCGTAGACGTCGCTGACGGACTTCGTCGACTCGAGCTCGCCGCAGGTGCTGCCGGCCTCGACGCTGTCGCCGACCTCGGGCAGGGAGACGTAGACGATGTCGCCCAGGGCGTCCTGGGCGTAGTCGGTGATGCCGACGCGCACCGATCCCTCGTGCTCGCCGGGGCTGCGCACCCACTCGTGCTCGACGGTGTACTTCAGGTCCTCGGGGTACACAGGCGCTCCTCGTGGCGGGTCCGAACGGGCACGAGAAGGCTAGCGCCTCCGGTCCACCGACCGGGTGGTGGTCAGTCGGGTTGGGCGTACTCCGGCTGCTCCGGTTCGCGCACGGCGTCGATGTCGAGCGAGTCGAGCTCCTCGACCTCGATCTCGCCGCCGTCCTTGCGGACCTCGGCACGCGGACCGAGGGCGAACGAGATCGAGCCGGCCAGGGTGCTCGCGTCGCCGATCGCGTCGACGACGTACGGCGCCTCGAGCAGCGTGCCGTCGACCTCGATGCCCCCGACGCCCTCCTCGAACGACGTCTGGGCGATCACCCGGACCTCGCCGTTGATCTGGATCGCCTCGGCGCCGACCGAGCGCAGCTCCTGGATCACGTCGAGCATGCTCGAGACCGAGATGGAGCCGGTCTCCTCGGTGATGGTCGCCCGGATCCCGGGGCCGGTGACCGGCACCAGCCCGGCGAGGACCTGGAGGTTGTCGACCTCGTCGCGGGCCCGGTCGAGCGCGGCCTGGCGCTGCGTGGACTCCGACTGGAGGTCCTCGCGGTCGCTGGTGAGCCGGTCGATCTCGGCGCGCGTGCGCTGCGTCGTGCCGGCCAGGCCGTTCAGGACGTCGATGAGGTCCTGCTCGCGGAGCCCCGCGTAGGTGGAGTCCTGCTCGGTCGTGCGGATCTGGGTGACCGCGGCGAACCCGACGAGGGCCAGCAGCACGGCCACGATCAGCTGGGTCTGCGAGGGACGCAGCAGGGCGCGCCCGAGGCGGGCGCGGCCGGTGAGCCGCGGCGCCGGCACGTCGGACCCGTCGCCGGTCTGCTCGCCGGTCTGCTCGCCCGGCTGCAGGGTGGGCTGGTCGTCGTCCATCGTGCTCACGCGTGGAAGAGGTGGCGCCGGATCGCCGCGACGTTGGAGAAGATCCGGATCCCGAGCACCACGATGACGCCGGTCGACAGCTGGCCGCCGACGCCGAGCCGGTCGCCGAGGTAGACGATCCCGGCCGCGATCACCACGTTGCTGACGAACGAGACGACGAAGACCTTGTCGTCGAAGATGCCGTCGAGGTAGGCGCGCAGTCCACCGAAGACGGCGTCCAGCGCCGCCACCACCGCGATCGGCAGGTAGGGCTCGAGCCCGAGCGGGACCTCGGGGCGGAAGACGAGCCCGAGCACGACGCCGAGCAGCAGTCCGAGAGCGGCGATCATGACAGGGGCTCCTCCTTCTCCTTCGTGGTCCGCGCGGATCCCGACTCCGCCGACCGGAGCACCAGGGCGGAGTCCGGTGCGGCCGGCAGCGACAGCTCCTCGACATTGTCGTCGACGGTGTAGTCGAACCCGTACACCTGGGAGGTCGACACGAACTTGAGTCCGGTCGTGGTGTCGAACAGCCGCGCCGACAGGGTGCGGGTGTCGCCGATCGCCTCGACCGTGTAGGGCGCCTGGATCCCGACACCGTTGACCCGGATCGCCGCACCGCTGGTGCGGATGGCGGTCACGGCGGTCAGCCGTTGCCCGTTGACGGCGATCGCCTCCGCGCCGGCCTGCCAGAGCCCGTTGACCAGGAGGTCGAGGTCGCTGTCGTGCACCTCGTTGTTCTCGTCGGCGTCCGGGGCCTCGGTCACCACGACCCGGACGCCCTCGCCGGTGACGGCGCTGAAGCCGGTGCGGACCGCCAGGCGCCGCTCGCTGACCGCGACCTCCTGGCCGACGTCGGCCAGCCCGTTGACGGCGTCCTCGAGGGCGAGGTTGTCCTCGCGGAGCGCCGCGACCCGCTCCTGCTGCGCGGCCCGTCGGTCGCGCTGGGCCTCGATCCGGCCGATCAGGCTCTCCCGGCTGGCGTCGTCGACGTCGGCGTTGCGGGTGGTCTGCACGAACGCGGTGGACGCCAGCAGGCCGAACACCGCGACCACCACGGCCGCGGTGCGAGGGGGGCGTCCGCTGGGCGGGCGCGGCGCCCCGGCGGCCTTGCGCTCCGCGGCGTGCAGGTAGTCCTCGTCGAGCGACTGCTGCGTGATCAGGGTGAGCAGGGGCAGCCGCACCCGGTCGGGCAGGTCGTCCGGCGGCGTGCCGGCGGACCCGGTGGACCCGGGCGACCGGGGCGGCACCGGGGCGTCGGGGGGCGGTCGCTCAGCCATCGGACCGGGGCCGGGCCGGGCGACGTTCGGTGGTCTGCATGAGGCGGTGGACCTGCCAGGTGTAGAGGACGCCGGCCCACCAGTACAGGCCGATCCCCCAGAAGGCGAACGCCCAGCCGAAGACCTCCGCCAGCGTCGCGACCGTGCCGTCGCCGTCACCGAGCAGGAGGAGCGGGAACGCGTAGAGGAGGTTGGCGGTGGCGGCCTTGCCGAGGAAGTGGACCGGCAGCGCGCTGAACCCGCGGGTGCGCAGCAGCGGCACCAGGCCCCACATCAGGAGGTCGCGCAGCGGCAACGAGACCGCCATCCACCACGGGATGATGTCGCGCAGGGCGAGGCCGACGACGACGGCCAGGATGTAGAGCCGGTCGGCGACGGGATCGAGGATCTGACCGATCACCGACTGCTGGTCGAGCTTGCGGGCCAGCCAGCCGTCGAGGTAGTCGGTCACGCCGGAGACCATCAGGACGGCGAGGGCCCAGGCGTCGGCCTCGGGCACGAGCACCAGCCAGAGGAACAACGGGATGCCGAGCAGCCGCAACGCGCTCAGCGCGTTGGGGATCGTCCACACGAGCGCGCGCGGCCCGTCGGTGTCCGCTTCGCCCGCCACGCTGCCCGATCCTAGTGGGGGCGTGCCGCCGGTCCTCAGAGGCTGTCCTCGTGGTGTGCCGCGTCGCGGATCTCCCCGACCAGCTCCTCGATGACGTCCTCGAGCGCGGCGACCCCGAGCGTGGCGCCGTTGCCGTCGACCACCCGGGCCAGGTGCGCCCCGCGGCGACGGAGCACCTCGAGCGCCTCGTGCAGCGGGGAGTCGTGGACGACGGTCGCGAACGGCCGGACCCACTTGTCGTCGATCGGGCGCAGCCGGAGGGCCTCGTCGGGCTCGAGCACGTCCTTGATGTGGAGGTAGCCGACCAGGTCGCCGTCGTGGTCGGCGACGGGGAACCGGCTGTAGCCGGTGCTCGCGCACAGTGCCTCGACGTCGGCCGGGCTGGACCCGGGCGCGACCGTCGTCAGGGTCGAGGACGGGAGGCAGACCAGGTCGACCGACTTCTCGGTGAAGCCGAGCGCACCGGCGAGCCGGTCGTACTCGTCGGCCTCGATGAGGCCCTCGCCACGCGACTCCTCCACGAGCGCGGCGACCTCCTCGCGGGTGTAGGTCGAGCTGACCTCGTCGCGCGGCTCGACCCGGATCAGGCGGAGGGTGGCGTTGGCGACGGCGTTCAGGGTGACGATGATCGGGCGCAGGACCGTGACCACGCCGACCAGGGCCGGGGCCAGGACCAGCGCGGCGCGCTCGGGCCCGGCGATCGCGATGTTCTTCGGGACCATCTCGCCGAGGACGACGTGCGCGGAGACCACCACGACGAGCGCGAGCACGAACGCGACCGGGTGCACGAAGCCCTCCGGGACGCCGGCCGTCTCGAAGAGCGGCTCGATGAGGTGGGCCAGCGCGGGCTCACCGACGGCGCCGAGACCGACCGAGCAGATCGTGATGCCGAGCTGGGCCCCGGCCATCATCAGCGAGACCCGCTCCATGGCGTGCAGCGTCGTGCGGGCCATCCGCGACCCGGCCTGGGCGCGGGGCTCGATCTGGCTGCGGCGCGCGGAGATCAGCGCGAACTCGGCGCCGACGAAGAAGGCGTTGAAGGCCAGCAGGAGGACGGCGACGAACAGGGCGGCGTAGTCGCTCACGAGCCACTCCCCCCGTGCGACCGGCCGCCGTGGGACGCCGCGACGGCCCCGGCGTCGTCACCGTCGACCGGCGCGTCGTGCAGGAGCAGGGCGAGGCGGTCGACCCGCAGCCCGTCCATGTGCTCGACGGTGAGGACGGCGAGCCGCTCGCGGGGCGGCCCCTGCTGCGCACCCTCGGAGGTGTCGGGCACGGCGATCTCGGCGACGTCGCCGGCCGACGGGATCCGACCGAGCACCTGGAGCACGAGCCCGGCGATGGTGTCGTAGTCCTCGCTCTCGGGCAGCGCGACGCCGGTGACGTCCTCGACCTCGTCGGGACGGAGCAGACCCGACAGCGACCAGGTGCCGTCGCGACGCTGCCGCGCCCGGGCGCCGAGCCGGTCGTGCTCGTCGGCGATGTCGCCGACGATCTCCTCGATGACGTCCTCGAGCGTGACGATGCCCGCGTGGCCGCCGTACTCGTCGAGGACGACGGCCATCTGGAACCCGTCGGCCTTGAGCAGCGCCATCAGGGGGTCGAGGCGCAGCGAGTCGGGCACGACGATCGGGCGGACCATGAGGTGCTTGACCTTGGTGGTCGCCCGCTCGTGCAGCGGCAGGGCGACGGCGTTCTTCACGTGCACGGTGCCGACCACGACGTCGTCGTCGTCGAGCACCGGGAAGCGGGAGTGGCCGGTGCTGCGGGCCAGCTCGAGGACGGCGCTCGCGCGGTCGTTGGCCTCGAGGGAGTGGGTGCGCACCCGGGGCGTCATGATCTCGCCGGCCGAGCGCGACCCGAACTCGACCGAGCGCTCCATCAGCTCGGCGGTGTCGGCGTCGAGGGTGCCCTCGTGGGCCGAGCGCTGGATCAGCGAGGCGAGCTCGGTCGAGCTCCGCGCGGAGCGCAGCTCCTCCTGCGGCTCGATGCCGAGCCGGCGCACGATGGCGTTCGCGGAGCCGTTGAGGACCTTGATCGGACCGCGCATGAACGCGGTGAAGGTCCGCATCGGCAGCTGGGTGGCGCGCGCGGTCGCCATCGGGAGCGCGATCGCGAGGTTCTTCGGGACCAGCTCGCCGAAGACCATCGTCAGGACCGTGCTGACGACGAACCCGAGCGCGACCGCGGTCGGCCCGACGCCGCCGTCGGGGATCCCGAGGGCGCCGAGCGGTTCGCGGATCAGCTCGGAGATCGCCGGCTCGGCGAGGTAGCCGATGCCCAGGTTGGTGACCGTGATGCCCACCTGGGCGCCGGAGAGCTGCGTCGACAGCGAGCGCAGTGCCGACTGCACCCCGTTCGCGGAGGCGTCGCCGGCTGCCGCGGCCCGGTCGACCGCCGCGCGGTCGACGGTCACGAACGCGAACTCCGCCGCGACGAACACGCCGCACATGACGATCAGCAGGAGCGCGACGCCGAGCAGGATCAGGGGGGTCATCGAGAGGCCTCACCGGGGAGCGGCGGGCGCTGCGTACTGGGGGAGCCGTCCATGTGGGCGGTGCAGATCCTTCACGTCGCGGTACGGGAGGAGCACAGCCTACGACGCCGGTGCGTCCACGACGTTTCGCGGGCGCGTCGCCGCGGAAGCCTGTCGGCACGGCCGAGGCACCCTCGGCCCCGAGGACGCACCGGGAGGTCGCCATGGCCCAGCAGGATCTCGCTCCGTCCGGCACCTCCGGTCCCGCCGCGCGCCCCTTCGTCCGGGCCGCCGAGCAGGCCGCCGAGCAGGCCGTCCAGGCCGCCGCCGACGCCTCCGTCTGGCTGCTCTTCCGGATCAGCCGGGTCCGGTCCTGACCCGTCCGCCGCCGAAGCCGTCGCTGACCTGACGCTCGTCGAGCACCCGGTACGGCGCCGCCGACGTCGCCGCGCTGCGCTGCAGCGTCGCGAGCAGCCCGTCGAGGGCGGGACCGGCACCCGCGACGAGCAGCAGGTTGCCCGCGCGTCGCCCGCGCAGGGTCGCGGGCTCGGCGCTCAGCAGCACCCGGCCGACCGTGGCGCGCAGCCCGGCGACGGCCTCCCGGCCGCGGGCGAACGGCGCCCGGTCGGCCAGGTTGAGCAGCACCACTCCCCCGGGCGCCAGGACCCGGGCGAGGTCGTGCAGGAACGGTGCCGCGGTGAGCTCCTCGGGCACGACCCCGTCGGCGTACGCGTCGACGACCACGGCCCCGGCGTACCCGTCGCGCAGGGCGGCGACGCCGGCGAGCCCGTCGACCGGGCGCACCTTGATGCCGCTGCGGCGGGGCAGCGGCAGCTCCGCGCGGACGAGCGCGGTGAGCTCCTCGTCCGGCTCCAGCACGACCTGCGGCGAGCCCGGGCGGGTGGCGGCGACGTAGCGCGGCAGGGTCAGCCCGGCGCCGCCGACGTGGACCACCCGCACCGGCGTGCCGGCCGGCGCCACGGCGTCGAGGACGTCGCCCATCCGGCGCACGTAGTCGAAGGCGAGCCGGGTCGGGTCGGCCAGGTCGACGTGCGACTGGTCACGCCCGTCGACGACGACGCGGAACGCGTCGGGGTGCTCGGTGGCGACGACCGCCCGCTGGATCACGTGGTCATCCTGCCGGGTCCGCGTGCCAGGCTGGGACCCATGACTGCCTACTGGATCAGCACCTACCTCGAGGTCAACGACGAGGAGAAGCTCCGCGCCTACGCCGAGCTCGCCGGCCCGGCCCTGCAGGCCGCGGGCGCGACGTTCCTCGCACGCTCGACGGCGGCCGAGGCCTACGAGGCCGGCCGGCTCGAGCGCTCGGTGCTCATCGAGTTCGCCAACCTCGACGCGGCCCGGGCCGCCCACGACAGCCCGGCGTACCAGGAGGCGCTCGTGGCGCTGGGCGACGGTGCCGTGCGTGACCTGCGGATCGTCGAGGGCGTCGAGCCCGCCGCGCCGGTCGACCGCCCGTGACCGAGCGCCCCGCGACGGACGAGACCGACGTCGACGGGGTCCTCGGCGTGCGCCGCGACGGGCCGGTCTCCGTGCTCACCCTGCGCCGGCCCGAGCGCCGCAACGCCCTCGACCTGACGCTGTGCCGCGCCGTCACCGCGGCCTCCGGGGCCGAGGTCGCTGCCGGCGCCCGGGCCCTCGTCGTCACCGGCGAGGGCTCGTCGTTCTGCGCCGGCGCCGACCTGAGCGGGGTGTACGGCGAGGAGTTCCTCGACGCGCTCTACGGCATGCTCCACGGCCCCGACGGGCTGACCGCGCTGCCCGTGCCGGTCGTCGCGGCGGTGAACGGTCCCGCCATCGGGGGTGGCACCCAGCTCGCGATGGCGTGCGACCTCCGGGTCGCCGGCACGACCGCCCGCTTCGCCGTCCCGACCCCGCGCAACGCGATGGCCGTCGACGCCTGGACCATCCGCACCCTCGCCTCGCTCGCCGGTGGAGGGGTCGCGCGCCGCCTGCTGGTGGCCGCGGAGGCGGTCGACCGCGACCAGGCACTGGCCTGCGGGCTCGCCGACCGGGCCGGCGAGGTCGAGGACGCCGTCGCGTGGGCCCACGAGCTCGCCGACCTGGCACCGCTGGCGATCGCCCACAACAAGGCGGTCCTCAACGGGGCCGACGACGACGTCGTCGCGGCCGGCTTCGCCGCGTGCTGGGCCAGCCACGACGTCCGCGAGGGCGCCGCGGCGCGGGCCGAGAAGCGGCCGCCGGTCTTCACCGGCCGCTGAGCGCCCCGGGTCCCGGAACGGCGGCCTCCGCCGGGCCGAGGTGGACACGGACCGCCGACAGGGGCTTGGGTGGGAGCAGCCGTCTCGGGCTCGGATCTCAGGAGGATCACGTGGGCACCCACCTCACTCGTCGTCATTTTCTGCTCTCCTCGGGCGTCGCCGCGGCGGCCGTCCCGCTGGCCGGCACCGCCGGCCCGGCGCTCGCCGCCGCGGCGCCGCGCGTGCGGGTCGACACCCACCCGGTCTTCGACCGGGCCGGCCGCGCGCACGGCGTCCCGCCCGCCCTGCTCGCCGCGCTGAGCCACGCCCAGACCCGGTGGCAGGACCACGACGGCCGGCCGAGCTCGTCGCTCGGCTACGGACCGATGCACCTCGTCGACGGCGCCGCCGCGGCCGAGGCCCGCAGCCGGGTCGGCAAGGACGCCGGGGCGACGCCGGCCGTGCTCGACACCCTCGGCGACGCCGTCCGGGTCTCCGGGATCGGCGCCGAGGCGGTCCGCTCCGACCCCGCGGCCAACATCCGCGCCACGGCGGCCCTCCTCGCCGACCACCAGCGCCGGGCCGGCCGCCCGGTGGGCGTCGACACCGACCCGGCGCAGTGGTTCGCCACCGTCGCCGCGACCAGCGGGTTCGCGACCGCGGCCGGCCAGCTCGACGTCGCCGACACCGTCGTCGCCACCCTCCGCACCGGCGGCCGGGTCGAGATGGCCGGCGGGTCCCGCCTCTTCCTCCCGGCGAGCCGGCGGACCGCCGTCCCGGAGCGGCAGCGGGCGCCGCTGCGCAGGCGCGCGACCCTCGCCCGTCGCGAGCGCGACCGCGACGGCACCGAGTCGCCGCGCGGGCTCGACATCGAGTGGATCCCCGCGCCGTACGAGCAGTACGGCGAGGGGCCGGGCGACTACGGCAACCACGACCTCGCCGACCGGCCGCGCTCGCCGAAGATCACCCACCTCGTCGTCCACGACACCGAGGGCGAGTGGGAGGGCGTGCTCGACCTCGTCACCGACCCGACGTACGTCTCGTGGCAGTACTCCCTGCGCTCGGCCGACGGTCACATCGCCCAGCACGCGCTGGCCAAGGACGTCTGCTGGCACGCCGGCAACTGGTACATGAACATGCACTCGATCGGGCTCGAGCACGAGGGCTTCGCCGCCCAGGGCGCGCCCTGGTACTCCGAGGCGATGTACCGGACCTCGGCCGCGCTGGTGCGCCACCTGGCCAGGAAGCACGACATCCCGCTCGACCGCGCCCACGTGATCGGCCACGACCAGGTGCCCGGCACGACCACGGCGACCATCCCCGGCATGCACTGGGACCCGGGCCCGTTCTGGGACTGGGAGCACTACTTCGACCTGCTCCGCGCGCCCCTGTACCGCGGCACCTCCCGGCGCCGTGCGAAGCGGGGCGACGTCGTGCGGATCCTGCCCGGCTTCGTGGGCAACCAGCAGCCGGTCACCGGCGCCACCCCCAGCGGGCCCCGTGACACCAACTTCGTCACCCTGCGCGTCGCCCCGGCACCGGACGCCGCGCTCGTCAACGACCTCGGCCTGCACCAGACCGGCCAGCCCGCGACCACCGAGGTCTCCGACATCAGCGCCCGGGCCACCGCCGGCACCGAGTACGTCGTCGCCGACGTCGACGGCGACTGGACGGCGATCTGGTTCCTCGGCACCGTCGGCTGGTTCCTCAACCCGCGGCGGCACCCGACGGCGCGGGTCGTGCAGCACCCGGTCGGACGGGTCCGCCCCAAGCGCGGCACCACCGCGAAGGTGTACGGCCGCGCCTACCCGGAGGCGGCGGCGTACGCCAACCCCGCCGACGTCCAGCCCGTCTCACCGCTGGGCTACGTGCTCGGCGAGGGCCAGATGTACGCCGTCGGGGACCTCGACCCGGTCACCGACTACTACAAGGCCAAGACCTTCTCGCCCGACACCCCGGGCGACCACGTCAACATCGTCGGGCGCGACAGGTACGTCCAGATCAACATCGGCCACCGGATCGCGTTCGTGCGCCGCGCGGAGGTCGACGTCCTGCGCTGATCGCGGGGGCGCTGGTCGCGGGGCGCTGGTCGCGGGGCGCGGACGGCCTTCACCTACCCTTGCGCCCATGCGCCGGGCCCTGACCATCGCGCGCCGGCTCGCCGTCTGCGTGGTGGTCGCCGGCCTCCTCGGCCTCCCCCTGGCCGTGTCGTGGGCGGTCACGCACACCCAGGTCACCCAGCAGATCGGGACGTCGCCGACGACGTTCACCCTGTCGACCCAGGGGCACAGCGAGGTCCGGCTCGGGATCGCGGGCACCGTCTACCTGCCGATCTCCTCGGGCCCGGTCGGGGTGGTCGCGACCGTCGACGGGCCGGGCGATCCCGGAGCCGGCGACGGCGACCTGGCGGCGTACGTGCGCCCCGAGATGCTCGAGCTCTACACCGGCCTGTTCCACGACCCCGAGGCCGCCGTCGACGAGTACGTCTCGCTCGTCGAGGACGAGCTGCGCTGGCAGCTGGTCAAGGCGACGGTGTTCGTGGCCGGGCTCGGGGGCCTGGCGCTCTTCGCCCTGCACGAGCTGCTCCCCCTGCGCCTGACGCGCGGCACCCGCCGCGACGCCGTCCGGATCGGGCTGTCCGGGGCCCTGGTGCTCGCGATGACGTCGGGCCTGGCCGTGGTGCAGCTGCGCGGGTCGGACGGCGGGCGCGGCCCCACCACCGGCGTCTACGCCCTGTCCGCCCTCGACGGCACGCCGGCGGCCGGGTCGACCACCGACAGCCCCGTGCTGCGGGCCCTCCTGGGCGGCGCGATCTCCCGCGCCCAGGTGCTGGTCGACCGGCAGGAGGCCGCCGAGAGGTCCTACCGGGCGAACGCCGAGGCCGGCCTGGACGAGCAGCAGGCCCTCATGGTCGGACCGGCCGAGGGCGAGCTGGCGGTGATGATGCAGTCCGACATGCACTGCAACACCACCATGATCCGGCTCCAGGGCCGTGTTTTCTCGATGCTCTCCGAGGCCTTCGGCACCGACGAGCAGCCCGTCCCGTCGCTGCTCGCGATCGCCGGCGACCTGACCACCAACGGCACCGCCGCCGAGGGCGTCTGCATCCGCACCGAGGCCGAGATCTCCGGTGACGCACCGGTCGCGGCGATCTCCGGCAACCACGAGTCCGACGTCAGCGAGGAGCAGATGGCCGACGCCGGCATGAGCGTGCTCGACGGCTCCGTCGTCGAGCTCGGCGGCTTCCGGCTGCTCGGCGACGGCGACCCCGCCCGCTCCGAGCTGTTCGGCGCGACCCGTCAGCGCGGCGACGAGACCCAGGCCGACCAGGGCGAACGGCTGCGCGCCGTGGCCGGGGGCGCCGACGACCGGCCCGACCTGCTGGTGGTGCACGAGGGGTACGCCGCGCAGGCCTTCCTCGGCATCGACTCCGTGAGCCGGTTCCTCGACGAGGCGCCCGGCGAGCTGACCACCCCCGTCGAGGACGACGTCGACGACGTCCCGGCCTCCGCCGTCTTCTACGGCCACTGGCACAACGACCGCGAGCCCCGGGTCGTCTGGAACGACGACGGGACCTGGACGCTGGTGATTGAGCTCAACACCAGCGGCGGCGCCGTCGACACCCCCACGATCAACAACTTCTCGACGCCGTGGTCGAGCCCCCAGCAGGTCGCGACCTTCCCGGTGCTGTTCCTCGACGAGGACACCCGGCTCGTCACCGGCTACCAGCTGTACCGCTTCGACACCGACGGCACCGTGACGGTCGAGCCGCGGGTCGACGTCGGAGCACCGCCGACCGACTGACCGACCGTCAGGTCGGCAGCCAGGAGACGTGGCCGGCCAGGACGGCGTACCCGACGAACGCGCCGATGTCGAGCAGCGTGTGGGCCACGACCAGCGGCGTCACCCGACCCCAGCGCTGGTACAGCCAGCCGAACAGCAGGCCCATCACCAGGTTGCCGACGAACCCGCCGACGCCCTGGTACAGGTGGTAGCTGCCGCGCAGCACCGCCGCCAGCACGATCGCGCCGGTGGCGCCGAGGCCGAGCTGGCGCAGCCGGACCAGCACGTAGCCGAGGACGACGAACTCCTCGAGGACGGCGTTCTCGAGCGCCGAGAGCACCAGCACCGGGACGTGCCACCACACCGAGGTGTCGAGCCCGGCGGCGACGACGGTGAGGTTGAGCCCGAGGGCGTGCATGACGAGGTAGAAGGCGAGCCCGACCGAGCCCACGCCGGCCGCGATCGCCGCGCCCCGGGGCAGGTCGCCCCACCCCGCGCCGCGGAACCAGACGTCGCGCAGGCTGGTCCCCGAGCGCACCAGCAGGTAGCCGGCGAGGGCCACGGGGACGACCGCGAACGCGATGGCCATCAGCTGGTAGGTCAGGTCGAGCCACGGCCGGTCGGGGGCGTACGAGGAGTTCATCGTCGTCGTCTGCCCGGCGATCCCGCCCGGCGCCGTCGCGGCCGCGACCAGCCGGACGGCGGCGTAGAGGCCGGACTTGCCGAGCGACAGCGCGAGCACGATCACCAGCTCGGCCACCAGCAGCCCGCGGCCCGGCATCGGTCCGCGGCCGGGGCTGAGCGGCCCGCCGTCCGGCTGGGGTGCGATCGCCGAGGTCACGCCCGCCATCCTCGCGCGGGGCGCCAAGCCGGCCGCACTAGGATCGCCCGGTGAGTGCCACCCTCGTCGCCAAGGACCTCTCCGGCGGACACGGGCACCGGGTGCTGTTCGAGGGGCTCGACCTCACCGTCGCGCCCGGCGACGTCGTCGGCGTGGTCGGGGCCAACGGCGCCGGCAAGTCGACGCTCCTCCGGCTCCTGGCCGGCGCGGCGACGCCGTTCGAGGGCACCGTCGCCGCGGCGCCGCAGGACGCGTTCGTCGGCTGGCTCCCGCAGGAGCACGAGCGGGTCCCGGGTGAGACGGTCGCGACGTACCTCGCCCGTCGCACCGGCGCCACCGAGGCCACCGCCGCCATGGAGGCCACCGCCGCGGCCCTCGGCAGCGACGCGCCGGGAGCCGACGAGGCCTACAGCGTCGCGTTCGACCGGTGGATGAGCAGCGGCGCGGCCGACCTCGACGACCGGGTCGGCCCGGTGCTCGCCGACCTCGGGCTGGACGTCGGCCCGGACGCGCTGATGACGTCGCTGTCGGGGGGCCAGGCCGCCCGGGTGGCGCTCGCGGCGCTGCTGCTGAGCCGGTTCGACGTCGTCCTGCTCGACGAGCCGACCAACGACCTCGACCTCGACGGCCTCGCCCGGCTGGAGGCGTTCGTGCAGGGGCTGCGCGGCGGCGTCGTGCTGGTCTCGCACGACCGTGAGTTCCTGGCCCGGTGCGTCACCCGGATCGTCGAGCTCGACCTCGCCCAGCACCAGGTCACGGTGTACGACGGCGGCTACGAGTCGTTCCTCGAGGAGCGCGAGGTGGCGCGCCGGCACGCCCGTGAGGCCTACGAGGAGTACGCCGGGACCCGGGCCGACCTGGTCACCCGGGCCCGCACCCAGCGCGAGTGGAGCTCGCAGGGCGTGCGCAACGCGATGCGCAAGAGCCCCGACAACGACAAGATCCGGCGCCGCGCGGCGACCGAGTCCTCGGAGAAGCAGGCCCAGAAGGTGCGGCAGATGGAGTCGCGGATCGCCCGGCTCGAGGAGGTCGAGGAGCCGCGCAAGGAGTGGGTGCTGCAGTTCGACATCGCCGCCGCCCCCCGGTCGAGCTCGGTCGTGGCCACCCTCAACGCGGCCACCCGCACGCTCGGCGACTTCACCCTCGGACCGGTCTCGCTGCAGGTCTCGGCCGGCGACCGGGTCGGCATCACCGGCCCGAACGGCGCCGGCAAGACCACCCTGCTCCGGCTGCTGCTGGGCGAGGACCGGCCCGACTCCGGGACGGCGTCCCTCGGCGCGTCGGTCGCCGTCGGGGTCATCGACCAGGCCCGCACCGGGTTGGCCGACGACGTGCCGCTCGGGACGGCGTTCGAGGCGGCCGTCCCCGAGCTGACCCAGGCCGAGGTGCGCACCCTGCTGGCGAAGTTCGGGCTGCGCGCCGACCAGGTGACCAGCCTCGTCGGCCGGCTCTCCCCCGGTGAGCGCACCCGGGCCGCCATGGCGCTGCTGCAGGCCCGCGGGGTGAACCTGCTCGTGCTCGACGAGCCGACCAACCACCTCGACCTGCCCGCGATCGAGCAGCTCGAGCAGGCCCTCGACTCCTACGACGGCTCGCTGCTGCTCGTCTCCCACGACCGGCGGCTGCTCCAGAACGTCCGTCTCGACCAGCGCTGGCAGGTGAGCGCCGGCCGCGTCACCGGCTCTTAGACCCGTCTCACCCGGCCCGGGTAGCGTGGGTCCATGAGCATCCTGAAGAAGCTGGCCGCGACCGGAGTCGCCACCAAGGTCGTCAACGAGGCCCGCAAGCCCCAGAACCAGGCCAAGATCAAGGCCGCGGTCCAGAAGGTCAAGGACCGCAAGAAGCAGGGCCGCACGCCCTGATCCGACCTCGTGCCCTTTCTTGGGTATAGCCCCTGGTCAGTCCCGAACCGGCCGCCTGGTCTTCCTAGGTTCTAGGCGTCGTCACCCGCGCGGGCACTCCGCCCTGAGCGCGGGGGCGGGAGCAGCCGGGGGGCCAGATGTCGCAGGGACGAGCGCAGTGCATCGTCGGTCGCGCCCGGGTCGGGTCGTGCTGAGGTGTACGTCTCCGTCCGCGACCGCCCGACCTCGACCGTCGGCGGCGCCGACGCCGGTGCCGCAGCCGGCCGCGCCCGGCTGCGTCGCCGGGGTCGCCGGGGACGTCGGGGCCGGGTGGCTCCCGTCGTCGTCACCCTCGGCGTCGTCAGCCTGCTCACCGACATCTCCTCGGAGTCGGTGGCGGCGGTCCTGCCGCTCTACCTGACGGCGGTCGTCGGGCTCTCCCCCGCGGCGTACGGCGTGGTCGACGGCCTCTACCAGGGGGTGAGCGCGCTGGTCCGGGTCGCCGGGGGCTGGGCGGCCGACCGGGGCGGGCACCCCAAGTGGGTCGCCTTCGCGGGCTACGGGATCTCGTGCGCCGCCCGGTTCGCCCTGCTCGTCAGCTCCGGCCTCGCCACCGTCGCGACGGTCGTCGCGGTCGACCGCGTCGGGAAGGGGATCCGCACCGCCCCCCGCGACGCGATGATCTCGGCAGCCTCGGCGCCCGAGGACCTCGGCCACGCCTTCGGGGTGCACCGCGCCCTCGACACCACCGGCGCCGTGCTCGGGCCGCTGATCGCCTTCGCCCTGCTGTGGTGGATCCCGGACGGCTACACCGTCGTGCTCGCCGTGTCGGCCGGGTCTGCCGTCCTCGGCCTGGCCCTGCTGGGCCTCCTCGTGGACGAGCCGCGGCCCGCGTCGGCGTCCGCACGGCCCGCGACGTCCGCGACGCCGGAGCCGTTCCGCTGGCGCACCCTGGCCAACCCGCGACTGCGCCGGCTGCTGCTCGTCACCGGCGGGCTCGGCCTGCTCACCGTCGGCGACGGGTTCGTCTACCTCGCGCTGCTGGACCGTGGCGAGTTCGCGGCGCACTGGTTCCCGCTGCTCTACGTCGGCACCAACGTCGCCTACCTCGCGCTGGCCGTGCCGCTGGGCCGGCTGGCCGACCGGGTCGGGCGGGCGCGGGTCGTCGTCCTCGGCCACGCCGCCCTGGTCGGCGGCTACGCGTGCGCCGCCGTCCCGCTGCCCGGCGCGCCCGCGACGATCGCGGCCCTGGTGCTGCTCGGGACCTTCTACGCCGCCACCGACGGCGTCCTGGCCGCGCTCGCCGGCCGGTTGGTGCCGGACTCGATGCGCGCCAGCGGCATCGCGTCGGCGCAGACCACGGTGGCGGTCGCGCGGATGCTGTCGTCGGCGCTCTTCGGGCTCCTCTGGTTCGCCCTCGGCCCCGGGGTCGCCCTGGTCGCGGTCGGCGCCGTCCTGGCGGTCGCGCTCCCCGTCGCCCTCCTGACCCTGCGCGGCCTCGACGACGTCGGCGAGAGGTGCGCGGCGTGAGCGCCCGGGCCCGAGCCGCCGTCTTCGTGGTCGTCGTGGCCGTGGTCGTGGTGAGCGTCGGCAGTTTCGTCCTCACCCAGGCGGCCACCCACGGGGAGCGGTTCTCCGCCCCGCCGGACCTGCCCACGACGCCGCTGGCCGACGTCGCCGACGGGCCGCGCCTGGTGTTCCGCCACACCGGCGTCGACGACCACTACGGGCTGGTGGCGGTCGTGCCGCTCGACGACCCAGGAGGACCGCGCGCCTTCACCGACGTCGCGTGCGACCGGGTGGCCGCGAGCGCCGGTCCGGCACCGGTCGTGTCGTGCCTGCGCGCCGAGCGCGGCCTGGTGCCGCGCTTCGACCAGGTGCTGCTCGACGCCGCCTGGGGGGAGACCGAGCAACACCCGTTGCGCGGCATCCCGAGCCGCACCCGGCTCTCCCCGGACGGGTCGCTGGTGTCGTCGACGAGCTTCGTCTCCGGCCACTCCTACCTGCAGGCCGGCTTCTCGACCGTGACCGAGATCCACGAGGTCGGCGGCGAGAGCCTCGGCAACCTCGAGCGTTTCGACCTGGTCGTCGACGGTTCGACGACCACCGCCCGCGACCGCAACATCTGGGGAGTCACCTTCATGGACGACGACACGTTCTACGCGACCGCCGCGACCGGCGGCCGCACCTACCTGGTCCGGGGCGACCTCGGTGCGCGCACCCTCACCGCCGTCCGCGAGAACGCCGAGTGCCCGTCGCTCTCCCCGGGCGGCGGGCAGGTGGCCTACAAGGTCGCCGGCGCCGGCGGCCGGCCAGACTCCCACTGGACGATCGGCGTGCTCGACCTCGCCACCGGCACGGAGCGCCTGCTCACCGGCCAGCGCGCCACGATCGACGACCAGGTCGAGTGGCTCGACGACGACACGCTGCTCTACGGGCTCCCACGGTCCGACGAGGCCGGGGTCACCGACGTCTGGTCGCTCGACGTCGACCCCGACGCCGAGCCGCGCCTGCTCGTCGCCGACGCGTGGTCCCCGGCGGTGGTGCGGCCGTGATCTCCGGACTCCCGCCCCGTGTCGACGCCCTCGCCGAGGTCGACCCCACCGCCGCCGGCCGCGTGCTGACCCTGCTCGACCGCGCGCCCGACGCCATCGCCGCGGCCTACCTGCCGGAGACCGGGGAGATGGCGCAGACGGTACGCGGCGTACCCGGACCGGACGGGGTCGAGCTGAGCGCCGAGGGCACCAACCTGCGCTACGCCGCGATGGCGGCGCTCGGTCTGGCCCGCGTCCCGGAGGCGGTCCAGCGTCGCACCCTGGCCGGCCGGTCGGCCCGTGACCTGGCCGCGGCCGTGACCGAGCGGGCCCGCACCGACACCGACCCGGGTGCCGTCGCCCTCGCCGCCTGGGTCAGCGCCGAGGTCGGCAGGGACGCAGACACCGAGCTGCTCGGCCGCTGCCGCGCCGCCCTCGACGCCGACGCGCCGATCACCACGGTCGCCCTCGCCTGGACCGTCGTCGCCGCCGTGGCCGCCCACGACCGGGCCGACACCGCCGAGCTCCTCGACCTCGCCGTCACCCGGCTCCGCACCCAGGCCGGCGAGGCCGGGATCTTCCCGCACGTCGTACCGGCGAGCAGCCAGCCGCGGTGGCGGCGCCACGTCGGCAGCTTCGCCGACAGCATCTACCCCGTCCAGGCGCTGGCCCGGGCCGCCGCGCTGACCGGTGACCGGCCCGCGCTCTGGCTCGCCGAGCGGACCGCCGCGCGGCTGTGCACGCTGCAGGGCGAGCACGGCCAGTGGTGGTGGCACTACGACGTCCGCGACGGCGAGGTCGTGGAGCGCTACCCCGTCTACAGCGTCCACCAGCACAGCATGGCGCCGATGACGCTGATGGACCTGGCCGACGCCGGCGGGCCCGACCGGCGCGCCGAGATCGCCGCCGGCGTGCACTGGCTCGACCGGCACCCCGAGGTCGTCGAGGACGTCGTCCACGAGCGGCACCGGCTCGTGTGGCGCAAGGTCGGGCGGCGCGAGCCACCGAAGGCCGCCCGCGGGCTCAGCGCCGTCACGACCGCCGTCCGGCCCGGCTGGACCGCGCCGGGGGTCGACCGCTGGCTGCTGCCGCGCGTCGTCGACCACGAGTGCCGGCCCTACGAACCCGCGTGGCTCCTGCACGGATGGCTCGCGCCGACGGAGCCGACGTCGTGACCGCCACGCCCTCCCTCTCCGCCGCGCACCCGCACCAGGTCCTCTACGGGCTCGACGTCGACGCGCTCCGGCTCCCCGAGGTCGTCGAGATCGCCGCGCGCACCATCGAGGAGCACGGCCGGCTCCTCGTCGGCGTCGTCAACGCCGCCAAGATCGCCAAGCTGCGCGTCGACCCGGTGCTGCGCGACTCGCTCCTCACCGCCGACGTCCTGCTCGCCGACGGCCAGTCGGTGGTGTGGGCGAGCCGGCTGCTGCGCCGTCCGCTGCCCGAGCGGGTCGCCGGCATCGACCTCTTCGAGGCGCTGCTCGGCCTCGCCGACGAGCGCCACCTCCGCGTCTACCTGCTCGGCGCGACACCGGAGGTCCTCGACCGGCTCCGGCTCGCGGTCGCCGAGCGCTGGCCCGGCGCCGTCCTGGCCGGGTCGGCCGACGGCTACTACCGCCCCGAGGACGCCGACGAGGTCGCCGAGCGGATCGCCGCCAGCCACGCCGACCTGCTCTTCCTGGGCATGACGACCCCCCGCAAGGAGAACTTCGTCGCGGCGTACGGCGGCACCCTCGGCGTCCCGGTCGTGCACGGCGTCGGCGGCTCCTTCGACATCCTCGCCGGCGTCACCCAGCGGGCACCCGAGGCGTGGCAGCGCGCCGGCCTGGAGTGGGCCTACCGCGTGCGGCAGGAGCCGCGCCGGCTCTGGCGGCGCTACCTGGTCACCAACACGGTCTTCGTCGGGCTCACCGCGGCCGAGCTGGTGCACCGCCGCAGCGCCTACCCGCGGCCGGTCCCACCCGCACCCGTGCCGACCGACACCCCCGTCGACCTCTCGGACGACCTCCCGGACGACCTCCGGGACGACCTCTCGGACCCCATCTCGGACCACCTCTCGGGCGACCGCCCGGACCACCGCAGGGAGAAGCACGATGGATGAGAAGTTCACCGGACGCGTCGCGATCCTCGGCCTCGGCTACATCGGGCTGCCGACCGCCGCCGTCCTGGCCACCCGCGGCATCGAGGTCGTCGGGGTCGACGTCAACGAGGCCACCGTCAAGGCCGTCGCGAACGGCGAGGTGCCCTTCGTCGAGCCGGACCTCGCGACGGCCGTGAGCGGCGCCGTCGCCATGGGCAACCTGACCGCGAGCACCACGACACCGCGGGCCGACGCGTTCATCATCGCCGTCCCGACGCCGTTCGCGGAGGACCACCAGGCCGACCTGCGCCACGTGCATGCAGCGACCGCGCAGATCGCACCCGTGCTCGAGCGCGGCAACGTCGTCGTCCTCGAGTCGACGTCACCGCCCGGCACCACCGAGCAGGTCAGCCGCTGGCTGGCCGAGCTGCGGCCCGACCTGGTGCTCCCGCACAGCTCCGAGGGCGTCGCCGACGTCCACGTCGCGCACTGCCCCGAGCGGGTGCTGCCCGGCCGGATCATGATCGAGATGGTCACCAACGACCGCGTCGTCGGCGGGCTGTCGCCCCGCTGCGCCGCCCGGGCCGCCGCGCTCTACCGGGTCTTCTGCCAGGGCACCATCTTGATGACCGACGCCGCGAGCGCCGAGATGGCCAAGCTCGTCGAGAACGCCTACCGCGACGTCAACATCGCCTTCGCCAACGAGCTGTCCACCATCAGCGAGGAGATCGGCCTCGACGTCTGGGAGGTCATCCGGCTCGCCAACCACCACCCGCGCGTCAACGTGCTGACGCCCGGCCCGGGCGTCGGCGGGCACTGCATCGCGGTGGACCCGTGGTTCATCGTCGGCGTCGCGCCGGACAGCTCCCGCCTGATCCGGGCGGCCCGGGGTGTCAACGACGCCAAGCCCCACCACGTCGTCGAGCAGGTGATGCGCACGTGCGGCCGCTTCCGCGAGCCGACCGTCGCCTGCCTCGGGCTGTCCTACAAGGCCAACATCGACGACCTGCGCGAGAGTCCGGCGGTCGACATCGTGGCCGAGCTGGCGGCGTCCCGGCCGGACCTCGACATCCGGGTGGCCGAGCCCCTCGTCAGGCGGCTGCCGCTCGAGCTGGAGACGTTCGGCAACGTGCAGCTGCAGGGCGCGCCGGACGCGGTGGCGGCGGCCGACATCGTCGTCCTCCTGGTCGACCACGACCACTTCCGCTCGATGAGCCGCTCCCGACTGGCCGGCAAGGTCGTCTACGACACCCGGGGGCTCTGGCGATGACCGCCGGACCTGCCATGGGGGCACCGGGTCCGCGCACGGTCATGGTGGTCTACGGGACCCGGCCGGAGGCGATCAAGCTCGCGCCCGTCGTCCAGGCGCTCCGGGGGTCGCCGGTGCTGCGCGTCGTGGTGTGCGTGACCGGTCAGCACCGCGAGATGCTCGACCAGGTCAACACGCTCTTCGACATCGTCCCCGACCACGACCTCGCGATGATGCGCACCGGCCAGCAGCTGCACGAGCTCACCGGGCGGGTGCTGACCGGCCTCACCGAGGTGGTCCGGGCCGTGCGCCCGGACGCCGTGGTGGTGCAGGGTGACACGACGACGGCGTTCGTCGGCGCGCTGGCGGCGTTCTACGAGCAGGTGCCGGTGGTGCACGTGGAGGCCGGGCTGCGCACGGGCGAGCGGTACGACCCGTTCCCCGAGGAGCTCAACCGCAAGATGGTCGGCCAGCTGGCCTCGCTGCACCTGGCCCCGACCCCCGTCTCCCGCGACAACCTGCTCGCCGAGGGCGTGCCGGCCTCCGACGTCGTCGTCACCGGCAACACCGTCATCGACGCGTTGATCGACGTCGTCGGGCGGCGCCTGCCCCTGGAGGACCCCGCGCTCGCCGTCCTCGACGCGACCGGCCGCTCGCGCAGCGTGCTGGTCACCTCGCACCGGCGCGAGTCGTGGGGTGCCCCGATGGGGCGGACCGCGGCGGCGGTCGCCCGGCTCGCGACCCGCTTCCCCGACGTCCACTTCCTGCTGCCCGCGCACAAGAACCCCGTCGTCCGCGACGTCCTGCTGCCTCCGCTGACCGGCTTCGCCAACGTCACGGTCACCGAGCCCCTGTCGTACGCCGACTTCGCCCGCGCGATGGACGCCAGCACGCTCGTGCTCACCGACAGCGGCGGCGTCCAGGAGGAGGCTCCGAGCCTCGGCAAGCCGGTGCTCGTGCTGCGCGACACGACCGAGCGGCCCGAGGCCGTCGTGGCCGGCACGGTGCGCCTGGTCGGCACCGACGAGGACACCATCGTCGACGCCGCCTCCCGGCTGCTGCTCGACCCCGTCGCCCACGCCGAGATGGCGCAGGCCGTCAACCCGTACGGCGACGGCCACGCCGCCGCCCGGGTCCGGGCCGCCGTGGAGCAGCACCTCGGCGTCGGTGACCGGCTCCCCGAGTGGGCGCCCGACTCCACGCCCGAGCCCACGACCACGACCGAGCCCACGACCACGACCACGACCGAGCCCACGACCGAGCCGGCCCCGACCCTGCTCAGCGCCCTCGCCTGAACCCGACCGACCGACGCTGACCCGTCACCTATAGGTGACGGGTCAGCGACGATCTCGCGGTGACCCGTCAGCTATAGGTGACGGGTCGGCGAGCAGTCGGGGGTGGGGTGATCGGGTGGGCAGCCTGGCGCGCCTCCGGAGGCGGAGGTCTCGGAAGGCGCGCAACCGGCGGTCGGAGGCGACGGCGAGGACGAGCGAGAGCGCGAGGCCCAGGAGGAGGGCGGCCAGCATCGAGAGCGAGCGGCGGCCCTCGTGGTAGCTGACCTGGGGGACGGCCGGCGACAGGCTGGTGGTGATCCGGTTGTCGGCCGCGATCCGCGGGTCGTCCTGGAGGCCGAGGGTCGCCGCCTCCACGCGAGCGACGAGCTGCCGCGTGCGGGCGAGGACGTCGGCCGGCGACGCCCCGGTGACCTCGATGCTCAGCACCGGACGGTCGAAGCCGTGCGCCCACTGACCCCCCGAGTCGGGCAGGACGATCGCGGCGCCGTCGTCGACGCCGGTGCCGAGCAGGCCGACGGCGTCGCTGGTCGCCGCCCGGTTGATGCCACCGTGCGGACCGGGAGCGACCATCCGCTGCACCTGACCGGCGATCGCGATGACGCTGGACGACGCCGACGCGATCCGGTTCGGCGCCGCCGCGGTCGCCGGGGCGAGGAAGACGACGTCGACCCGGGCGGCGTACACGCCGTCGACGCGGGCCAGCCCGGCCACCAGGCCGAGCGTGACCAGCAGCCCCGCCAGCAGGACGTACCAGCGCCGGCGGCAGGCAGCGACCGCGTCCCAGGTCGTCATCGTCGCCCCGCCTACCGGGCCGGTCGCAGGGTGTCGTCCCAGAAGTTCTCGCGCCACACGTTGCCCGGGTCGTTGCGGTCGAACGACGCCACGACCCCGTAGTAGCCGCAGCGGGAGTGGTACCTGCGGCTGAACCGGTTGCGGATGAACTTGATGTTGCGGGTCGCAGTGTCGCCCGCGCCGCCGTACACGCAGTAGCCACCGCCGGCGAGCAGGTTGCGCCGGACCACGTTGTCGCGCTGGCCGCCGAAGTCCTGGTACATCGCCACCGCGGCGGTCTGGTCGAGCTGGTTGAAGATCGTGTTGTGCCGCACCTGGAGGCCGCCCCCTCCGTTGGAGGCGATCCCGACGTCGTGCGAGAGGCCCTCGACCTCGGCCATGTCGTGGATGTAGGAGTCACGGACGGTGCCGCCGCCGGTCGACACGCCAGCGCTGCAGCCGCTGATGTCGACCCGCTGGATCCACGGCTTGCTCTCCCCGATGTTGAAGATGCAGGCGATGTCCTGCGGCGTCCCGGCCGGGGTCAGGATGGTGCTGTCGATGATCCGGAGGTTGTCGGCCCCGGGCCGGATGATGATCACCCAGTCGGCGGGTCCGATCCCCCGGCCACCGGTGACGCGGGTGTTCTTGATGGTGACGTTGGAGGCGGTCACGTTGATCTCGCCGCGCACGTCGCGGCCGTCGATCACCATGCCGTTGCGGTCGGCGTCGATGGGGCCCGAGCTGCGCAACGTGGTGCCACCCGGCACGCCGGTGTTGGTGGCGTCGGGATAGCCGCACCGGCTGGGCCGGGCGGCACAGTTGCGCCGTTGCGCGCGGGGGACGGCGTCGCGGCTCGTCGCGGGGCGGGCACGGCCGGCAGCGTCGGCCGAGGCGTCGGCCGGGGCGACGACGGGGACGGCGGCCGCGGGGGCGGCACCGCCCGGGTCGGGTGGACCGTCGGCGCAGGCCACGGTGACCAGCACCCCGACGAGCACGAGGCACAGGCGTGTGAGGGCACGCTGGAACATGGAGGATCCCTTGCTCCCACAGCGGCGGCCGCCCCGGGTGGAGCGCGGTCGCGACGTTACCGTGCCCGCGACGCGCGCCGACATCTCCGTTCGGGTCATGGACGTTCCTCCAGTCGTCGAGAGGCCCCGGCGAGGCCGAGCACTAAGAACAGCACGCCGGCCGACATCGAGAAGCTCAATCCGTCGAAGAGCGCGAGGTTGACGGCCCCGGCGGCCACCGCGGCCAGCAGGCCGGTGGCCAGCTGCGCGCCGAGCAGGTCGCGCGCCGCCCGACGGGCGCGGAAGGCGCACCACAGGGCGGCGACGAGCACCGCGAGGAACGCCGTCAGGCCGACCAGCCCGATCTCGATGGCCAGGCCGAGGTACTGGTTGTCGAGGATCCGGTACGCCGGCAGGAAGGTCCCGAACCCGCGGCCGACCACCGGCGACGTCGCCACGAACTCGCCGGCGATGTCGTAGGACCCGGTGCGCGACAACGCGCTGCTGTCGGAGCCGATCCGGGTGAACAGGCCGAGCAGGCTGCCCAGCATCCCCGGCACCAGGAGGTACATCAGCACGCTGCCGACCAGGAGCGCGACCCCGGCGACCGCCCGCGCCGCGCGCGGCCAGCTCACGAGGACGACGACCAGCGCGACCGCCCCGGCGACCAGCGCCGAGCGCGAGATCGACAGCGGGATGCAGATCCCGATCGCGGCCACCGGGACCCACCGGCGCAGCGCGGAGCGCTCCCGGTCGCCGTACGCGAGGGCCAGGGCGAGCGGCAGCATCATGGTGATGACGGCGCCGTACTCGATCGGGTGGGTCGCGGTCGCCGACGGCCGGCTGAACCCCTCGCGCAGGGTGAGCGACGTCTGGGTGTGGTTCACCGCGAGACCCGGCACCGAGATCTTGTCGACCAGGGTCTCCCCGGTCAGGAACTGGACGATGCCGAGGGTCGCCATCCCGGCGCTCAGCGCGACCAGCCGCCGCACGAGCACGACCAGGCGCTCGCGGGACGCGATGCCGTCGTTGCCGACGAGGAGGACGCCGCCCCAGCCCGCCAGCAGCACGAGCCCGAGGGTCGCGGTGCTGAACTCCTGCGGGTCGATCGGGCGGACGGTCGCGGCGACGAAGCTCGCCCCGACCGCGAACGCGAACGCGACCAGCGCCGAGCGCACGGGTGCCGGGGCGGGAGCCCCGGGCGCCGAGCGTCCGAGCTGGTGGGCCGTCCACCAGAGCAGGCAGGCCAGGGCGAGGACGCCGGCCGGCGAGCCGGCCCCGCCCAGCGGCCCGATCACCAGCCGGTTCGGCACGGCCATCAGCAGGACGGCGTACCCGGTGAGCACCGAGGTCGCGTCGAGCCGGCCGAACGCGGACGCCGGGGAGAGGGGTGACGGCGCCGCGGGGCGCGCCTGGAGCACCGTCACGACTTCCGGGGACCGGGGAGCGGGATCGGCACACGGTCCGTCGACCCGCCGACGGGCCGGTCCGGCTCGTCCGGCCCGTCCGGCCCGTCCGGCCCGGCCAACCCGGGCGGCCCGGCCAACCCGGGCGGCTCGGCCGGCTCGGGCGGGCCGAGGCGCTCGGGCGGCGCGGACGACGGGCGGCGGGCGTCGCGGTGCAGGCGGTGACGCAGGAGGAGCCCGTCGAGCACGAGCACGGCGAGCAGCCCGAGCACCCCACCCGCGCCGGCGGCGAGGACGGCGAGGCGGAGCCGGGTCTTCTGGACCACCTCCGGGTCGTCGGTGCGGGCGATCACCTGGGTGGCGATCTGGGCGTCCGGCTCGACGCCCAGGTCGTCCTGCAGGTTGGCCAGCACCTCGGGAACGGCGTCCAGGACGGCGTCGAGCAGGCGGTCGGCCTCCGCCGCCGACCCGCCCTCCGCGGTGGCCAGCACGATGGGAGCGCTGGTGGCGACGTCGCCGACCACCTCGTAGTCCCGGTCGGTGCCGGCGGCGTCGCGCACCTGCTCGCGCACCTCCTGCGCCGACAGCGTGCGGCTGAGGACGTCGACGCTCTGCTCGAGGCCACCGAGGAAGAGGTAGGGGTTGCCGGTCACGCCGAGCGTGGTCTCCGGCGGCACCAGGACGACGCTGGCGGTGGCCCGGTAGGTCGGACCGACCTGGCTGAGGGCGGCGGCGACTCCCCCGGCCGTCATGGCCAGGACGAGCGGCACGAGGTACCACCGCCGCAGCAGCGCCTTGAACACGTCACGGACGAACACGTGCGGCCTCCTCTCGAGCCAGCTGCTCGTACAGCCCGCTCACCCAGTCGATCTTGTGGTCCCAGAGCCCGGTCGTCGCGACCCGCTCCCGCGCGGCGCGCCCCATGGCCGTCCGGGCGGGCGGGTCGTCGGCGAGCCGTCGGACGGCGGCGGCGAGGTCGCGCGCCAGCTGCGCCGGCGTGTGCGCGGCGACCCGGATTCCGCACGCGTCGGTGACGGCCTCACCGGGGCCACCCCGGTCGACGACGACGGCGGGCAGCCCGTGGCCCATCGCCTCGTAGGCGACGTTGCCGCCCGGCTCGCGGTAGCTCGGGAAGACGAAGACGTCGGCCTGCGCGTAGAACCGGTCGACCTGCTCGCGCGGCTGGGTGCCGTGGAAGCGCACCCGGTCGGCGACGCCGAGGTCGACCGCGAGCCGCTCGCACGCAGCGCGGTCGAAGCCGTCGCCGACGACGTCGAGGACGACGGGCACGTCGCGCAGGTGCGCGAGCGCGGCGATGGCGTCGCGGGCGCCCTTGGTGCGGACCAGCCGGCCGACGAAGAGCAGCCGCAGCGGCTCGCCCGGCTGCGGCGCGGGCCGCGGGGTGGCGGGCGGCAGCACGCGCAGAGCCGTCTCCGAGAGCACCTCGAAGCGGCGCAGCGGCACCGGCGCGAGCGCCTCGGCGACGTACGGGGCGATGCCCAGCACGCACGCCGCCCCGGCGTACCCGGCGCGTAGCGCGCGGTCGTGGCGCATCCGCCAGCCGTCGACGCGGCGCAGGCCGGTCCACCACGGGGCGGTGTCCTCGGCGTCGAACGCCGGGGGCGCGACCAGGCTGCCGCCGACCGGGCCCAGGACGTAGGGGATGCCCTGGCCGCACAACGGCGTCGGGTAGCGCATCGCGACGGGCAGCGGCTGGTGGGCCACGTCGAAGCGCTCCCCGCGGGCGGTCGCGTCACGGATCCACCGGCGCGCGCGGGCGTGGAAGGGCAGGTACGCCGGCTTCATGAGGCTGTTGAGCCGCTCGGCGCGGCCGAGCAGCGGCGGTTCGACCCACTCGACGACCCGCACGTGCGGCAGCGCGGCGACGGCGCTGGGCCGCGACCGCTTGCGGTAGGTCAGCAGCGTGACGTCGTGGCGGTGGCCGAGCCGCTCGGCCCACTGGGCGGCGACCCACGCCTCGCCCACGTCGGTCGGGTCGGTGGTCGGCGCGACCAGCAGCACCCTCATCGTGTCTCCCCGATCTGGGCGATGTGGCCGCCCGGTCGCGTGGTGGGCGCGGCCGGCGCTCCTACGGTGGCCCGATGACCTGCGACGTGGCCGTGGTCGTGGTGGCCTACAACAGCGCCGACGTCGTCGGCGACCTGCTCGACTCGCTGCCGGCGGCCCTCGGCGGCCTCGTCGCGGACGTCGTGGTGGTCGACAACGGCTCCGCCGACGACACGGTCGCGGTGCTGCGGGCCCGCGACGACTGCCGGGTCGTGGAGTCCACCAACACCGGGTACGCCGGCGGCATCAACCGCGGTCTCCGCGCGGCGGCCGCCGCCCCGGCGTACCTCGTGCTGAACCCCGACGTGCGGCTCGACCCGGACGCCGTGCGACCGCTGCTGGCGGCGCTCGACCGGCCCGGCGTGGGCATCGCCGCGCCCCGGGTCCGCACCGACACCGGCGACCTGCACCACTCGCTGCGCCGCGAGCCGACCGTGCTGCGGGCCCTCGGGCTGAGCCGGCTCGGAGTCCCGGCGCTGTCGGAGTACGTGCAGGAGGCCGATGCCTACGAGCGGCCGGGCCCGGTGGACTGGGCGCTCGGCGCCGTCCTCGCGGTCTCCGCGGCCTGCGCCGACGCGGTCGGCGACTGGGACGAGTCCTTCTTCCTCTACTCCGAGGAGACCGACTTCTGCCTGCGGGCCCGCGACGCCGGCTGGGCGACCTGGTTCGCGCCCGGGTCGACCGCCGTCCACGTCGGTGGCGCGTCGGGCCGCAACGACCTGACCCACACCGCGCAGATCATCAACCGGGTCCGTCTCTTCCGACGGCGCTCCGGCCCGGCGGCCGGCGCCGCCTACTTCGGGCTCACGGTGCTCTCGGAGCTCACGTGGGTGGCGCGCGGTCATCATCAGTCCCGGGCCTCCGTCCGGGCGCTGCTGCGCCCCTCGTCGCGGCCCGCCGTGCTCGGCTGCGGCACCCGGCTCGTCCCGCTCTGACCCGGCCGGCCCGAGCCGCCCGCCTGCTCCTCGAGCGCGCTGAGCAGGTTCACCAGGAACGACACCGTCGTGGCGGCGGGGCGGACCTGCCCGGCCGCGACCGCGTCGAGCCACTCCTCCCGCAGGACGCCGAGCGAGCGGGCGGGGTCGAGCAGGCCGGGCTCCGCGCGCCAGTGCTCCAGCACCAACGCCCTGAGCGCCTCACCACCGGCCGGCGGGCGGGTGCTGCCGTGCACCCGCTGCGCCACCTTGCCGGTCACCCGCCGGGCCTGGGTGGCCGCCAGGGCGGCCGAGCCGCGCCACGTGCGGGTCGCGTACGCGACGGGGGGCGGTCGGTGGTCGAGCCCGATGAGGGCGAGAGCGGGGTCGAGCTCGACCAGGATGCGGCTCAGCAGACGCATGTTCTGCTTCGCCGACGGAGCCACCGAGCGGGCCAGGTCGACGAAGGCGCGGTCGAGCATCGGGTTCACGGTCGTGCGGTCGGCGCAGGTCGCGGAGGCGAGCACCCCGGCCCACCGGCCCATCCGCTCCCACAGGTAGAGCTCGTCGGTCGCCGGCCACCACGGCCGGCCGGTCGCGGCGAGGGCGGCGTGGACGTCGTCGGCGACCTGCGCGGCGGCAGCCTCGGCGAGCCCGGGCACGAACGCCCCGGGATCGACCCGCTCGTTGGGCGTCAGACGCCAGCGGGTCAGGGCGCCCGCGAGAGCCGGCGTCACCCGCAGCGGGAGCGGCGGGCCGACGTAGTAGAACCCCCGGGCCACCTCGCCGCCCAGTCCCGCCAACCGCGGTCGCGCCGGCAGGCCACGCTCGGCCCAGAGCAGCACGGCGAGGCCCAGCGGGTCGGCGGCGCCGTCGACCCGCTGGGCCGCCTCGCGGACCTGGGCCCACGCCTCGGCCGGTGTCAGCGCGTCGAGGCCGTCGAGATGGAGGAGCTGGTGTCGCATGCCCTGCTCGCGGGCGATCCGGCCCGCGATCGCGGCGTCCGGCGACCCGGGGACGACGAGGGTGAGCGCCTCCAGCTCCGGGCGCCGTCGCGGCGGCACCGCCGCCAGCAGGATGCGGGAGTCGAGGCCGCCGGTCAGCTGGAGGATCGCGTCCGGGTGCTCGTCGAGGAACGACGCCACCGACGCGCGCAGCAGGCCGGCCGCGACCCTCTCCGGCGCCGTCCCCGTGCTCGACGTCGTCGTCACACCCCTCGGGTCGCGCGGCCCGCGACAGCGCAGCCGGCCGCCCGCGAGTGCCGCGCGCTCCCCCGGGCCGAGCCGCCGGACGCCCGCCTGCCAGGTGCGCGACCCCGTCTGCCAGCCGAGCTGGGCCTGGGACGCCAGGGCCTCCCGGTCGAGGCCCTCGCCACGCAGCGCGCCGAGCACGCCGGCCGAGGACGACGCCGCTGCCCAACCGGCGCCGCGGGTCACGTGGACGTGGCGGAACCCCAGCCAGTCGACCCGGACGACGACCTCCCCGCCCACGACGCCCACGGCGGCGAACGGCGGCAGCACCTCGCTCAGCCGGGCCGTGTCGCCGGCCTCGTCGACCTGGCCCTGGCACGGCTCGGCGAGCAGGTCGCGGACGTCGTCCGGCCCGAGGTCCCGGGCCCGGCCACGCGCGCCCCGCACGGTCACGAGGGGACCGTCGTCGTCGCGCCGGTCGGCAGCGAGCGCTCCCCACCGCACCAGGTACGTCGCGGGCGCGAGGACCGACACGACGCCGTCGCGCCGGCCGCGCACGAGGGCCGCCAGCTCGGCCGCGTGCGCCTGGTCGGCCGCGCTCACCACGGCGAAGCCGGCACCCCGGGCCACGGTGTGGGTCATGACGTCGTCCCGCGGGCTCCGGCGCGGCCGCACCGCACGTCGTGACAGATGGCGAGCAGCTCGCCGGCCCGCGCGGTCCAGGAGTGCTGCATCGCGAAGGCCCGGCGCCCCGACGCCGCCGGCCCGCCACGTCCGGGCCCCGCCTCGGCGAGCTGGCGCACCGTGGCCGCGGCGAAGCCGGCCGGGGACGTCGCCACGGTGACGAGCTCCTCGCCGAGGGCGCGCGACGCCGGCAGGTCGGTCGACACGACGCTGCGTCCGGCGGCGAGGTACTCCAAGGTCTTGAGGGGGTGGCTGCCGCGGTTGAACTCGGTCACGGCGTACGGCGTCAGCCCGACGTCGATCGCGGACATGAACGCCGGCAGCCGCGCGAAGGGCTGGCGGTCGACCCACTGCACGTTGGGGTGGGCGATGAGGGCGTCGAGCCGGCGGCGGGTGACGGGGTCCTGCTCGTAGCGCGGCCCGAGGAGCAGCAACCGGGACCCGGTGCCGGCGACCGCGTCGAGCGCGTCCAGGTCGAGCCGGTCGTTGAGCTGGCCGACGACGCCGGCCACCGGACGGTCCAGGGTCACCTCGTCGGCCACCGCGATGCCGTCGACGTCGCGGTAGTGCTCGGCGTCCGCGCCGTTGGGCAGCACCCGGACCCGCGCCCCCAGAGCGGCGAGGTGCTCGGCCAGCTCCGCGGTCACCGCGAGGACGACGTCGCTGCGCCGCACGTTGGTCCGGCGGCGGCGCTCGGCGTGCCCGGCGTCGGTGCCCAGCAGCGCGGCCCCCGCCACGAAGTCGTCGGTCTCGAAGTAGACCCGGACGGCGCGGCCGGCGCGCCGGGGCAGCGTCTGCTCGGGGTCGCTGGCCACGACCACGTCGACGTCGAGCCCGCGCCGTCGGACGACGTGCGCGGCGTGCCGCGCCGCGAGCGACCGGGTGACCCGACGCAGCCCGGGGCGGCTCACCCCCGGCACCACGACGGTGTTGACCCGGACGACGCCCGGCCACGGCTCGGTCACCGGGGCGACGTCGACGCCCCGGCGGCGCCGGGCGACGAACGACATCGGCGGGTCGACCCAGACGACCGTCCGGTCCCGGGCCACGGCGGTCGCGAGGTGCCGGTCCGTGCCGGCGACCGCGTCCCAGGAGGCGCCGGCGAACCAGAGGACGGCGCCGCCACCCGCCGGCGCCCGACCGTCGCGGGCCAGGGGGCTGGCGTTGAAGTCCTCGGTGGCGCGGCCCCCGGCGATCCGGCGCGCGCGACGCCGCAGGTGGTGGGCGGCGTACTCGCCGGTCGCCCGGACCGAGGCACCCACCGTCGCCGGTGACGACGGCCGGTCGGCCAGCGCCGCCTCGTAGACCGCCTCCTGGCGACGGGCTGCGGCGACCAGGGAGAAGCGGTCCTCGACGACGCGGCGGCCGAGCGCACCCGCCGTGGCCCGGCGAGCGGGGTCGGTGAGCAGGCCGGTCAGGAGGTCGGCGAGCACCTCGGCCGGGGTCGCGGTGCCGCCGGGGCCGTACCCGTACCAGCCGCGCCAGAGGAACCCGGGCAGGGTCTGCTCGGTCAGGGGCGCGACGTAGCCGCCCTCGCCGAGCACCACCAGCGGCGCCCCGAACGCCATGGCGCGCAGTGCCGAGCCGCCCATGCCGAGCGCCACGTCGGCCACGGCGTACGCCGGGCGGGGGTCGGCGAGCTCGCCGGTGAGGACGACGGTGCCCGGCCCGTGGACCCGATCGACGCCGTCGGCGATGGCCTGGACCTCGGCCCGGCACTCGCCGTCGCCGACGAGGAGGAGCCGGGCCGGCGTCGTGCGCGCGACCCGGGAGATCGCCTCGAGGGCCAGGACCACCCCCTCGCGCTTGAGCTGCCGGGCGAGCCGGGTCACCAGGACGACCGTCGGACGGCCGTCGTCGAGCCCCCACCGGGCCCGGAAGCCGGCGAGGTCGAGCGGGACGCCGGGACCGTTGACCGCCAGGTCGACCGGCGGCTCCAGGAGCGAGGTCCGGCGCCGGCCGCGGGCGCGCTCGTGGGCGGCGATCTGCTCGGTCCCGACCACCAGGTGCGACGTGCGCGGCAGGAACGGCGCCACCGCCATCGACATCACGGTGGTCACGGCCACGGCCGGGCTGCGGAGGGCGGCCAGGTGGCACTCGAGCCCGGGCGGCCACTCGTAGCCGTGCAGGACGTCGATCTCCCGCTCCACCGCCAGCCGGGCCAGCGAGGCCACGACGCCGTGCGTGGGGCGGCGTCCGACCGGCGCCGAGGCGACGAACTCCAGGCCGAGCTCGTGCACCCGCTCGACCAGGGGGCCGGGCACGCCGTGCACCAGGACGTCGTGCCCGCGGTCGCGGACGGCCGCGGCAAGCTCGACCGCGTTGAGCTGGCTGCCGCCGACGGACAGGTCGTGGGGGTAGACGAGGACGCGCACGTCAACCACGTCCGGCGGTGCTGAGCCGGTGGGTCCGCGGGACGCGGGGTCCGCGGACGACGTCGAGGTCGCCGCGGTGGCGCCAGAGGACCGCCGCGACGGCCACGGCCGCACCGGTGCCGCACCCGGCGAGGGTGACGAGGTCGCCGGCCCCGAGCCCGACGACCAGCGCGGCCGCGGAGGCCACCGCGGCCGTCAGCAGCAACGCCGGCCGCACCGCGCGACCCAGCCCGGTCACCTCGACGCCGGCCCGGTGCAGCTCGCGGAGGTAGAGGGGCAGCCCGACCAGGACGCCGACCGCCGCGAGCGCGAGCGCCGCGCCCCCGATCCCGTCGAGCCGGACGCCGAGCCACACCGCCGGCACCAGCGCGACGATCCAGGCGCACTGCAGCGCCAGCAGGGCACGGGAGCGGCCGAGGACGACGAGGTAGTCGTAGGCGAGCTCGGTCAGGATCCTGACCGCGGCGAGCACCGCGAGCCACCGCAGCGCCTCGGCGGCGGGCGCCCACGGGGCACCGTAGACGAACCGGACGACCGGCTCGGCGGCCACGGCCAGCAGCCCGCACAGCGGCACCGACACCACCGCGAGCGGGCGGAGCACGCGCTGCAGGTCGCCCCGCATCCGGTCGGGGTCGTGCCGCAGCCGCGAGAACAGCGCCGGCGCCACGCTGCGCAGCGGCTGGGAGAACATCGAGACCGGCCAGCCGGCGAGGTTGACGGCCAGGACGTAGTAGCCGAGCAGCACCGGGCCGAGCACCATCCCGACGACGAGCTGGTCGACGAACCCGACCACGAAGACGACGACGCTCGCCCCGGCCAGCGGCAGCCCGAAGGCCAGCAGCCCGCGCAGGTGGTCGCGGTCGAGCCCCACACGGAGCGGGAGCGGCGAGTAGCGCACCAGCAGCACCGCGGACAGCAGCGACCCGGCCAGCCGCCCGTAGGCGAGCGACCAAGCGCCGCACCCGGCGACCGCGAGGCCGACCGAGACGCCGGCGCCGACCCACACGTTGACCTGGTCGGCGACCATCCGCTGGTCCTGCCGGAAGGCGCGCTGCAGCAGGGCGGCCGGTGTCGCGACCACGCCGTTGACGAGCACGCACAGGCTCAGCAGCCGGACCACGCCGGTGGCACCGGGGTCTCCCATCGCCTCCGCGAACCACGGCGCGGCCACCCAGGCGGCTCCGGTGAGGGCGAGGCTGGTGAGGACCGAGACGGCGGTGACCGTCGGTGCGATGGCGACCGGGTCGTCGGGCCAGCGGACGATGGCGAGACTGACGCCGAGCTCGTTGAAGCTCAGCAGCGCGACCAGGGCCACGAACGCGACCGCGTAGGTGCCGAACTCGGCGGGCCCGAGGAGCCGCGCCAGGACCACGCCGACCGCCATCGTCCCGACCCGGGCGACGACGGTGTTGGCGAGGCTCCACGCGAGCGCGCGGCCGGCGGCCGCCGCCGGCTCCGGCTGCGGCTGCGGTGGGCCGCCCGTCGTGGGTCCGGTCGTGGGCCCGGTCGAGGGTGACGTCACCGGTGGGCTCCGACGGGTGCCCGGACGGCGGCGGCCAGCACCGAGACCACCCGCTCCTGGTCCTCGGCGGTGAGGTGCGGGTACATCGGCAGCGACAGGATCTCCCCGGCGGCGCGCTCGGTCACCGGGAAGCTGCCGGCGGGCAGGCCCAGCCCGGCGTAGGCCCCGGTCCGGTGCACGGGTGTCGGGTAGTGGATCCCGGCGCCGATCCCGGCCGCCTGCAGCTGCGACAGCACCCGGTCGCGGTCGGCGACGCGGACGACGTAGAGGTGCCAGACGTGGTGGTTGCCCGGCGCCTCGGCGGGACGCCGGACGCCGGCGACGCCCTCGAGCAGGGCGTCGTAGCGGAGCGCGGCCCGCCGGCGCCGGCCGTTCCAGGCCTCGAGGCGGGCGAGCTTGGCGCGCAGGACGACGGCCTGCACCGCGTCGAGCCGCGAGTTCACCCCGATCTCGGCGTGGACGTACTTCTGCTCCGACCCGTGGGCCGCGACCATCCGCACCAGCCGGGCGACCTCGGCGTCGTCGGTGGTCACCGCGCCGGCGTCGCCGGCGGCCCCGAGGTTCTTGCCCGGGTAGAAGCTGGTCGCCGCGGCGGCGCCGAGCGACCCGGCGGGCCGGCCGTGCCGTCGCGCACCCTGGGCCTGCGCGGCGTCCTCCACGACCGGCACGCCGAGGTCGCGCCCGATCTCGAGGAGCTCCTCGACCGGCGCGCACTGACCGAACAGGTGCACCGGCACCAGGGCGCGGGTCCGGGACGTGACCGCACGTCGGACCGCAGCCGGGTCGATCAGCAGGTGCTCGTCGTCGACGTCGACCGGCACCGGCACCGCGCCCAGCCGGGAGACGGCCTCGGCCGTCGCGACGAAGGTGTTGGCGGGCAGCACGACCTCGTCGTCGCGCCCGACCCCGACGGCGCGCAGCGCCAGCTCGAGGGCGTCGGTGCCGTTGGCGACCCCGACGCAGTGCTCGGCGCCGACGTAGGCGGCGTACTCGCGCTCGAACGCGCCGACGACCGGGCCACCGACGAACGCGCAGTCGGCGAGGACGTCGTCGAGGCCGGCGCGCACCTCGGCGGCGACCTCGGCCTGCTGGCTGACCAGGTCGACCAGCGGGATCGGGGTGGTCGTCTGCTGGTTCATCGGTGCGCTCCTGTGAGTGTGGGGACCTCGAGACGGCGGGCCGGGACGCCGGCCCACACCTCGCCGGCCGGGACGTCGCCGAGGACGACGGCACCCATGCCGACCGTCGCCCCGGCGCCGACGACGAGGCGCTCGCGGACCGTCGCGCCCATGCCGAGGTAGGCGCCGTCGCCGACCAGCACGGAGCCACCGAGGGTGACGCCGGCGCACAGGGTCGCGAGGTCGCCGACCCGGCAGTCGTGGGTGAGGGTGACGTGCGGCATCAGCACGACGTGGCGCCGGACGAGGACGTCGGCGGTGAGCACCACCTGCGCGAGCAGGATGCTGCCGGGGCCCACCGTGCACCCGGGCGGCACGTCGACGGACGGGTGGAGGATCGTGGCGTAGCGGTCGTCGGTGACGCCGAGGTCGGCGAGCCGGTCGGCGACCCGGCGCCGGCCGGTGCCGCTGCCGATGCAGATCACGAGGTCGGCGTCCGGGCGGTCGACGACCTCCTCGATCCCGCCCACGACGACCGCACCCATACCGGCACCGGCACCGGCACCGATCCTTCTCCCCCACGTGCGGGGGTCGTCGTCCAGCACCGAGACCTCGTCGTGCCGGTCGAGTCGCCGGACGACCGCCAGGGCCTCACGTGCCAGGCCGCCCGCCCCCACGAGCAGCAGCTCTCTCATCGCGTCGCGTCCACCTTCTGCCGGGTGCGGTCGGGCGTCACGAGCACGTCGACCACCCGGGCCTGCTCGGCCTCGGTCATCTCGTGGAAGAGCGGCAGCACCAGGGTCCGGTCGGTCAGCCGCTCGGTCACCGGCAGCCCCCCGGGCGCGACCGCGGCGTCCGCGTGGGCCGGCTGGCGGTGGGCGGCCATGATGCCGCGCCGGGCCGAGACGCCGGCGTCCGCGAGCCGGACGAGGAGGCCGTCGCGGTCGGTGTCGTGGGACTCGAGGACCTCGACCCAGAACGACTGGAAGTTCGAGGTGCCCCAGGCCGGGTCGGCGACGGCGCGCAGCCCCGGAGTCCCCGCGACGGCGGCCGTGTAGGCGGCGGCGAGCTCCCGGCGGCGCGCGACCATCGCGGGCAGCTTGGCCAGCTGCACGAGGCCGACCGCGGCCTGCAGGTCGGTCATCCGGTAGTTGAAGCCGACCTCGTCGTAGGCCTCGGGCGGCGCCAGCACGCTCGCGTGCCGCTCGGCGGCCGAGACGCTCATGCCGTGCTCGCGCAGGCGACGGGCGCGCCGGGCCCAGTCGGCGTGCGCCGTGGTGAGCATGCCGCCCTCGCCGGTGGTGAGCAGCTTGCGCGGGTGGAACGACCAGGCGGCGACCTCGGCGTCCGCCCCGACGGGTCGACCACGCAGGGTCGAGCCGGCGCCGCAGGCGGCGTCCTCGACCACCACGACGTGCCGGCCGCCGACGTCGTCGCACACGGCCCGGATCGCCGTGAGGTCGACCGGCACCCCGCCCTGGTCGACGGCGACCACCGCGGTGGTGCGCGGGGTCAGCGCGGCCCGCACGCCCGCGGCGGTGAGGTTGCCGGTCACCGGGTCGACGTCGACGAAGACCGGCCGTGCCCCGACGTAGGTCGGCGCGTTGGCCGTCGCGACGAAGGAGAACGACGGCACCAGGACGTCGTCGCCGGGCCGGACCCCGGCGACCAGGAGGGCCAGGTGGAGCGCGCTGGTGCAGCTCGACGTGGCGACCGCGTGGTCGGCCTGCTGCGCGACGGCGAAGCGCCGCTCGAACTCGGCCACCCGCGGTCCCTGCGCCACCCAGCCGGAGGCGAGCACCTCGGCGACCGCCTCGGCCTCGGCCGCGCCGAGCCAGGGACGCATGACGTGCAGCGCCGGCGCGCTCACGAGACGGCCACCGGACGGGAGGCGGCGATCTCCTCGCGCAGCGGGGCCCACCAGGCCACCAGCTCGCGCAGCCCGGTCTCGAGGTCGACCTCGGCGGTGAACCCGAGGTCGCGGGTGGCGGCGGTGGTGTCCGCGAGGCGCCGGACGACGCCGTTCACGGCGCGCTCGGGACCGTGCTCGAGCTCGAGGTCGGAGCCCATCACCCGCAGCAGGGTGTGGGCGAGACCGGCCAGGCTGGTCTCCTCGCCGCTGGCGATGTTGTAGACGCCGCCGTCGACCACGCCTCCCCCGGTCGCGGCGAGCACGTTCGCGCGGGCGATGTCGCGGACGCAGACCATGTCCATGGTCTGGGTGCCGTCGCCGAAGACGAGCGGCGGCACGCCGTCGGCGATCCGCTCCATCCAGCGCACGAGGACCTCGGTGTAGAGACCGTGCACGTCCATCCGCGGGCCGTAGACGTTGAAGTAGCGCAGCGCCACGTGGCGCAGTCCGTGGGTGGAGCCGAAGGCCCGCAGCATCCCCTCGTTGAAGGACTTCGCGGCCCCGTAGAAGGTGTCGGCGTGGTGGTGGTGGTGCCGCTCGCCGGTCGGGAACTCCTCGGCCATCCCGTAGACCGATGCCGACGACGCCGCGACCAGCCGCTCGACCCGGGCCTCGGCGGCGGCCTCGACGACGTTGAAGGTGCCGTCGACGAGCACCTCGAGCGCGAGCCTCGGCTCCTCGGCGCACTGGGTGATCCGCAGCGCCGCCTGGTGGAAGACCAGGTCCTTGCCCCGGGTCAGGTCGTGCACGAGGTCGCGGTCGCAGATGTCGCCCTCGACGAGCGTGGTGCGTCCCGACGCCTGCGCCTCGGCGAGGTTGGCGCGGCGTCCGCGCACCAGGCTGTCGAGCACGTCGACGTGCCGGACCCCGGCCTCGAGCAGCTGGTCGACCAGGGTGGACCCGATCGTGCCGGCCCCGCCGGTGACCAGGACGTCGGCGCCGTCGAGCGGCCCGCCCGCCGGCCGGCTCACACCGACTCCAGGGAGCGCTCGCCGACCGGCACGGGCGCGCCCCCGGCCGCGAGGCTGGCGCTGGCCGCCTCGAGCACGCCGAGCACCCGCAGCCCGGCGGCGCCGCCGGTGCGCGGGTCGCGTCGGGCGTGGATGCTGTCGGCCAGCTCGGTGATCATCGCGCGCAGCGGCTCGTGCTCGGGCAGCGCCGGCGCCCAGGTGTCACCGAGCCGGTAGGAGATCTGGCTCGTGGTGCGGTCGACCGCGTCGACCGACTGCTGGGTCAGGTCGACCCCGCGGTCGTAGACGCTGAGCCGCTGCTGCGGGTTGAGGTCGTCCCAGACGAGCGTGCGACGGGTGCCGCCGACGACCATCCGGCGGATCTTGGTCGGGCTGAGCCAGTTGACGTGCACGTGCGCCATCGCTCCCCCGGGCAGCGGCAGCGCGAGGTAGCCGACGCAGGAGCGTCCCGCCCCGAGCGGGTCGGCGCCGTGCGCGGAGACCGACTCCGGGCGCAGCCCACCGGGGAGCACGAAGTCGAGGATCGACAGGTCGTGCGGGGCGAGGTCCCAGAAGACGTCGACGTCGGGCTGCACCAGGCCCAGGTTGATGCGCACCGAGTCGACGAAGAGGACCTCCCCGAGGTCGCCGGCGGCCACCATGTCGCGGATCGCCAGGACGGCCGGGGTGTAGCAGTAGGTGTGGTCGGCCATCAGCACCAGGTCGCGCTCAGCCGCCAGCCGCACCATCGACTCCCCCGCAGCGCGGGTGTGCGCCAGCGGCTTCTCGACCAGGACGTGCTTGCCGGCGCGCAGGGCGGCCTCGGCGATCGCCTGGTGGGTGTGCGCCGGGGTGGCGATGGCGACGACGTCGACGTCCGCGCGGTCCAGGACGAGCGCCAGGTCGTCGGTCGCGGTGGCGGTCGGCTCAGCGATGGCCGCGGCGCGGGCGAGGTCCAGGTCGCACACGGCGGCCAGCTCCCACGCGTCGCTGGACCGGAAGTTGCGGGCCAGGTTCGGCCCCCAGTACCCGGCCCCGACCACTGCTGCCCGCAGCGGTCGCCCCGGAGCCTGCCGGCCTGGTGGTGGCGCGCTCGTCGTCATCTCGTGTCCCCCTGTCGGACCCGGCGTCGGGTCCCTGCACGTATTCGACTCGACCCGCCGCGGACGCGCGGGAGGTCGGCGCCGCGATACCCGACGTTGATGACGTGGCCGCCCGGAAGGTGACGTCGACGTAGTAGCTCGACGAGTTGTGGGAGCCGGTCGGGAAGCCGCCGGCGGCGCCGTACAGGTAGCGGCCGTTCTGGCCGGCCGGCGCGGTGAGCTGGCCGGCGGTCCACGCGGTCGCGAAGAACCCCGCGCCCACCGGGTAGCGGCCCTGGGGCGCCAGGTACGACACGACGTAGGACTGACCCGCGCTGACGGGCACCGGCGTCGTGAAGGTCGCGGTCTGCCACCCGGTCGCGCTCTCGCCGGTGAAGGTGACCGACCCCAGGCGGGTCCCGGACGACGTCCAGAGCGAGCCGACGTGGGTGCCGCCGTTGCCCGTCCCCTTGTAGAACCGCACCTGCGTCACCGCGCCGTCCACGGCCGGCGTGAAGACGGTGCCGACCTCGACCGACCCGCTGTCGGACGCCGCGGGCACCGGCGGCACCAGGCCCGCGAACATCGACGCGCCGTCCGGGGTCGCCTCCTCGGTCCGGAAGGTCCAGGTCTGCTCCGGCAGGACGGCGCCCTCGGCGGAGACGACGCCGGTCACCGACACCGTGAGGTCGGCGTTCCCCGGCAGCAGCGACGACGGCGCGAGGGTCAGCGTGCGCCCGTCGGCCGAGCGGGTGAGGGTCGCCGGCAGGCCGGTGCTGCCCTGCCGGATGCTCATCGCGTAGCCGTCGGCGACCGGCGCCGACAGGGTGATCGTCGGCCTCGCGCCCCGCGAGACCCCGGTGGCCGCGGGCGGCGGGGTGCGGCCGGTGACCGACACCGTGACCGGCGTCGGGGCGAACACGACGTCGACGAAGTAGTTGGCCGCCCCGTAGTCGTTGGTCGGGAAGCCGCCCCCCGCGCCGTAGCGGAACCGCCCGTTCTGCTGGGCCGGCGCCGTCAGGTCGCCGTTGGTGTACGGGCCGGAGAAGAAGCCGGGGGTCGAGGAGTAGTGCCCGTTCGGGGCGAGGTACGACACGACGTACAGCTCGCCCGGGGTGAGCTGTACCGGGGTGGTCAGGGCGGCACCCTGCCACCCGGTGGCCGACTCGTCGGTGAACGTGACGGTGGCCAGGCGGGTCCCGGTCGACGTCCAGAGCGAGCCCGTGTGGGTGCCGGTGTTGCCCGGCCCCTTGTAGAACCGGATCGCGGTGACGCTGCCGGGCTTGGTCACCCGGAACGCCGACCCGACCTCGACCGCCGCCGCGTCGGTGGTCGCGAGGTTGCGCGGCACGTGGTCGCTGAAGAGGGTCTGCGCGGTGACCGGGTCGGCCGCGCGGGTGCGGAAGCCCCACGTCTGGGTGGGCAGCACCGCCCCGTCCGTCGACACCGCGCCGCTCAGCTGCGCGCGGACGTCGACATCGGCGGGCAGCGCCGCGGACGGCGTGAACGTGACCGTCGTGCCCGCGGCGTCGAGCACCGTCGAGCCGGGCAGCGCGCTGCCGTCGGACTGCCGGGTCACCGCGAGGCTCCACCCGCCCGCCAGGGGCGCCGAGAGCTGGATCCGCACCGGCGACCAGCGCGGCACGGCTCCGGCACCGGGCGCCGGGTCCTGGGCGACCACCGAGATCTGCGCGGGCGCTCGCTCGAACACCACGTCGACCAGGTAGCTCGCCCCCGAGGTGTTGCCCGGGTAGGCGTCGGCGTAGGAGTAGGCGCCGCCGTTGCGCGGCACCCGCAGCGGCGGGCGCTGGTACTCCGAGGAGAGCTGGCCCGGCGTCGCCGAGTACCTCCCGGCCGTCGTGCGGTACGACGCGACGTACTCCGTGCCGGCGCTCACCGCCACCGGCTGGGCGAGGGTCAGGGTCTGCCACCCGGCCACCGACTCGCCGGTGAAGGTGCCCTGCGCGAGCCGGGTGCCCGACGTCGACCAGAGCACGCCGGTGTGGGTGCCGGTGTTGTTCGGGCCCTTGTAGAACCGGATCGCGGTGACGGTTCCGGCGACGGTCGGCACGAAGCGCACGCCGAGCGTGACCGCGACGGCGTCCCGGTCCTCCAGCGAGGTCGGCTGCGTGCTGTCCTCGAAGAGGCTGCACGGGCAGACCCCCGGCGTCGACGGCGGCCGCGCGGTCGTGAACGACCAGGTGCCGCCGCTCTGGACCGGGTTGCCGAGCGCGTCGGTGGCGGTGATCGTCACCGTGTGGCGGGTGGACGGCGCCAGCGCGACCGTCGGGGTGAAGGTGACCGTCCGGGTCGCGGCGGCGTACGACGTGGTGCCGGCGAGCGCGGTGCCGCCGGCGTCCCGCACGACGACCGTCGGTCCGCTCGCCGGGGCCCGCGACAGCCTCGCGGTGATCGTCGTGCCGGTCGGAACCGAGGTCGACTCGGCGAGCGGGGTGCGGTCGGTCAGCACCAGCGGCGAGGTGTCGGTGGTCGTGAACAGCACGTCGACGCCGTACGACGAGCGCTGGAAGCTGTTGTCGGGGAACTTGCCCGCGTCGGCGAAGACGCCCGCGGGCTGGGTGCCGAACCCGCCCTCGACGCGCAGCGGCGGTGCCTCGATGCCGGCGGACCAGAACGCACCGGTCTCCACGGCGAACCGGCCCTGGGGCGCGGTGTACGACGCGACGTAGGTCTCCCCCGCAGCCACCGGCACCGAGCTCGAGAAGGACACCTGCTGCCACCCGGTCGCCGTCTCGTCGCCGAAGGTGGCGGTCGCGAGCCGGGTGCCGGACGCCGTCCACAGCGACCCGACGTGGGTGCCGCCGTTGCCGGAGCCCTTGTAGAAGCGGACCCCGGGCACGAAGCCGTCCACCGTCGGCCGGAACCGGATGCCGAGCTCGAGCGGGTCGGTGTCGGAGGCGGCCGGCGTCCTCGGCACGGCGTCGCCGAGCAGCGAGCACGGACAGCTCACCGTGAGCGACCGGACGGCCGAGACGCCGATGTTGGCGCTGTCGTCGACGGCGCGGACCCGCACCGGCGTGGACCCCTGGCCGTGCTGGCGGTAGGTCGCCGACCAGGACGTCGTCCCGGTGGCCGGGTGCCACGACGCGCCGTTGTCGGTGGAGTACTCCACGCCGGCCACCCGGCCGCCGCCGGCGTCGGACGCGGTGCCGCTCACGGTCACCTGGACGCCGTTGGCCCGGGCCGCGCCCTCGGCGGGCGAGGTGATGACGACCGTCGGACCCGTCGTGTCGGTCGACGCCGAGGCGGCGACCAGCGGCGAGCCCAGCGTGGCTGGCTGCACGCCCATGTCGGCGAAGAGGTTCACCTGCGCCTGCTGCATCCGCGCGTCGGCCGGCTCCGGCGCGAACGGCGAGTCGTGCACCGCGTCCAGGCCCCAGGTCCACTGCACGGTGCCGGCGCCGAAGACCAGTGCCCCGCTCGGCGCGCGGTAGAGCGTCAGGTGGTGGGTCGTCGTGCCGGGCGCGACGGAGTTGCCGAAGTCCTGGAGGTACTCGGTCACCGGCCCGGTCGTCGTCGACAACCGCACCAGCCCGGGCGGACGGAACCCGTTGTCGACGTCCTCGTCGGACTCGTAGCCGACGGTGTGCGGCGCGAGGGCGACGCTGCCGCTGGTCTGGTTGGCCACCGACGTGCCGCGCCAGAGCCGGTTCCTGCCCTCGGCCGCGGAGACGGTGAGCGGCAGGTCGCTGTAGTTGACCATGTAGGCGGTTCCGGTGAGCGCGTTCTCCGGCACGCCGGCGCCCGCGCTCTGCGGCGCGTACCGCGGGTCGCGCCAGGTGCCCGTCCACTCCGGCGACGGGTCGCTCTTCGCGCGGTCCCAGGTCTCCTTGTACGACACCAGCGTCCGGTACGGCGTGTGGCTCGCGTCGGCCGACGGCTCGTAGCGCGTCTTCCAGTAGACCTCGTTGCCGCTGAGGAACTGCAGGTCCACGCCGGCGTCGCGGGCCGCCTCGACGTTGGCCCGCTGCGCCTTGCTCCAGTACTCGTCGTGGCCGACGGAGAGGAACACGTCGTGGTTCAGCAGACGCGCGCCGGACCGGTCGGTGTCGACCCCGGCGATGTAGCTGACGTCGTAGCCGTTCTTCTCGAGGAACCGGACCATCGGGTACTCGTTGGCGAAGTAGAAGTCGCGGCCGCCGGGCCCGTCGCGGGTCAGCACCGGCCGGTTGTAGCTGATCTTGTAGGCGCGGCCGTTGCCGGCGCCGCGGTAGAAGTTCGAGCCGCCGTAGGTGTTGTAGGCCTGCCACGTGGGGTCCGAGGTCTGGAAGACGACGTCGGCGTCGCTCGCGTCGTCGCGGACGATGAAGGTGATGTGGCTGGCGTCGCGGTTGTCGGGCCGCTCGAGGCGGGCGACGTAGACGCCCGAGACGGCCGTCGTCGGCACGGTCCAGGACGCCGAGACGCCCCAGTTGCCGCAGTCGTAGAGCTCGGTGTCGACGTCGGTGATGCAGGCCGGCTGCACCTGCGGCAGCGCCGCGGACGGCACGACCCTCGCGACCTCGCGGGCGCCGTCGCCGCCGTAGTAGCCGGTGCGGTAGATCGTGATGCCGTACGCCGTCGCGTCGGTGTCGATCTTGAAGTCGACCCGGTCGCCGAGGTCGACGCTGATCTCGGTGGCGAAGCCCTGGATCGACTCGTCGCCGGCGCCCTCGACGTCCCAGACGCTCGCGGGCGTGCCCGGCAGGGTGTTCTCGCAGGCGACGGGGTTCCCGCCGGGACCGCACGGCGCGGCGACGGCGGAGGCCGGCGGGGCCACCACGGGCGAGACGAGGCCGACCGCGACGAGGGCGGCCGCGACCAGCCCGGCCAGGAGCCGGGGGGTCGTCGAGCGGGTCGGTCGGTCAGGCACGGGAGCTCTCGTCTCTCAACCACGTGGTGTAGTCGCCGGCGCGGACCGCGCGGCGACTGGATCGGCGCGCCAGGAGCGTGACCCCGAGGAAGACCGGCAGCCGCGGAGCCAGCCACGGGTGGCGGACGGCGAGGGCCAGCAGCGTCGCCGGCGTCGTCGCGGAGTCGGCCCGCCTGGCGCCGGCGGCACTCGCCTGGGTGACGCCCGTGGCGACGCGGGTGCGCCGGCGCACCAGGTCGGCCACCGAGCCCGGCGTCCGCACCTCGACCACGGAGTCCTCGACGACGCGGCGCTCGGCGTCCGCGAAGGCGTCGGAGACGACGAGGTCGTCACTCATCAGCTCCGGCAGGGCGTCGACCCGTGCCTGGCCGGCCGCGCTCAGTGCGAACGCACCGCGGCCGAACAACCCGCTGCGGACCTGCGGGAGCTGCTCCCAGACGTCGTAGTACCACCGCACCAGAGCGGGTGTCCCGTCGTGCCGGAGCACCCGGCGCGGCGCGGTGGCCAGCACGTCGCCGTCGAGGAGCGGCGCCACCAGCAGCAGCAGGTCGGCGCCGGTCAGCCGCACGTCGGCGTCGAGGTGGACCCGGGGGAAGACATCACAGGCGGCGTTGCCGGCCCGGACCGCGGCCGCCTTCGACGGCGTCGCGAGCTCGATCACCCGGGCCTCCGGGTAGGCCTGCGCCGCCCGCGCCGCGGTGTCGTCGGTGCAGCCGTTGCAGACCACGACGACGTCGAGCAGGCCCGGCGGGACGCCGGCCCGCAGCGCGCCGAGGGTGGCCGCGATCCCGCGGCCCTCGTCGTGCGCCGGGACGACCACGCCGACCCGCGGGTGCCCGGCCACTGCCGCCTCGCGCGCCGTGCCGGCCTCGTGGATGTCCATGTCGCGTGTGCCCCTCGGTGTCCTCGGCCGTCCCTCGTCTCCCGAGGCCCGCAGCCTCCCCTCGTTGCGGTGCGCCCTGGCCCGGGTGCGACCGGGGTCGCCGAATTTGGGGAGTGCTCCGCCCGGTCGCGACCGCGCCGACCCCGCGTGCCGTGAGATGGCGCCATGCCTGCCGAGCAGCCCGCCGTCCTCCCCGCCGTGGTTCCACCGGGGGCGGACGTCGAGGACGCGCCGCGCGTCGCGTCGTCGGCCGAGGTGGAGGACGGGGCCGAGGTCGGGCCGGGCACCCGGGTCTGGCACCTGGCCCAGGTGCGGTCCGGGGCCAGGGTCGGGCGCGACTGCGTGATCGGGCGGGGGGTCTACGTCGGACCGGGTGCCGTCGTCGGCGATCGCTGCAAGATCCAGAACCACGCGCTCGTCTACGAGCCCGCCGTACTCGAGGACGGCGTCTTCGTCGGGCCGGCCGTCGTCCTCACCAACGACGCCTACCCGCGCGCGGTGACGCCGGACGGTCGGCTCAAGGACGCCGACGACTGGTCCGCCGTCGGCGTCCGGCTGCGGGAGGGGGCGAGCCTGGGTGCGCGTGCGGTCTGCGTCGCCCCGGTCACGGTCGGCCGGTGGGCGCTGGTCGCGGCGGGCGCGGTCGTCGTCGACGACGTCCCGGACTTCGCGCTCGTCGCGGGGACTCCCGCGCGGTTCCGTCGCTGGGTGGGCCACGCCGGCGTCCCCCTGGTCCCTGAGGGCGACGGCGGGTTCCGCTGCCCCGCCACGGGCCGGCGCTACGCCGAGGTGGACGGCCTGCTCGACGAGGCCGCTCCGCCGGGTGCGCCGTAGGTGCCACCTCCCGCACCGTCTTCCTGAGACCGGGTTTCACGTTTCCTTGACGTTTGGTTCGCAGCGCCGTCGTTAGATCCTCCCAAGCATCCGGGGGGACGCACATGAGCATCGATCAAGCATTCATCGCACCAGGTTCGAGACGGCGGGGCCGGTACCTCGACCCGCCGCGGACGACGGCCGTCGCGGTCGCGGTCGTCACGGCCGCCGCGCTGGCGGCCAGCTTCCTGGCCCGACCGTCGAGCGCCGGCTCCGAGCTGCTGGTGCGCTGGGGCCAGACCGAGCTGCTGCTCGGCGCCGCCGTCCTGCTGGTCCTGCGCCTGCGCCGGCGCCGCAGCGACGGCGAGCCCGACGGCGGCGGGGGCGACCCGGGCGACCTCGACGACGTGGGCGACCTCGACGACGTGGGCGACCTCGACGACCTCGGTGACGCCGCGCGTCGGGTGCTGGCCGCCGAGGCCGCCCTCGGTCGTGAGCAGGAGCGGCTGCACGAGCTCCGCGCGACCGTCACGGGGATCGCGCTCTCGCACCGGCTGCTGCACGACGGCGCCATCGCGCTCCCGGCCGGGATCCAGGCCCGGCTCGCCCGGATGTACGACAGCGAGATCGGTCGCCTCGAGCGGCTCGTCTCCCCGGCTCGTGAGGAGGGCGAGGTGACCACCGTCGACCTGCACGACGTCATCGACCCGCTCGTGACCAGCCTGGAGGTCCGCGGTCACGCGGTCCGCTGGGCCGGGACGACGCGGCGGGTCCTCGCCCGCGCCGACGACGTCGCCGAGATGGTGCACGTGCTCCTCGAGAACGCCGTGGCGCACGGCGCCGGCCGGGAGGTCGGCGTCGAGGTCGTCGCCGACGGCGGCGCAGGGCACCGTGCGGACGCCGGCGGCCCCGAGCTGGTCCGCATCGTCGTGAGCGACCGTGGCCCCGGCGTGCCGCCCGCGCTCGCCGGACACCTCTTCGAGCGTGGCGCCCGCGGAGAGCGCTCCCGAGGTCACGGTCTCGGACTGCACATCGCGCACCGGCTCGCCGCCGAGGCCGGCGGCCGCCTGTCCCTCGAGCCGACCCCGCCGGGTTCCGGGGCGACCTTCGTGATCGACCTCGTGGCCGACGACCGGACCAGCCTGTGCCCCGCTCTCTCGGCCTGACCCGCATCGTCCTCATCGAGGACCACGCGCTGTTCGCCGAGGCGCTCGACGTGGCGCTCACGCTCGAGGGCCACCAGGTGCACCGCGTGTCCCCGACGTCGGCGCCGATGACGACCGCGCACCTGGTCACCGCTGCGCTCCGGAGCCGGCCACGGATCGCCCTCCTCGACCTCGACCTCGGCCCGGCCGGCGACGGCGTCCGGCTGATCACGCCGCTCGTCGACGCCTCCGTGGCGGTCGTCGTGGTCACCGCGTCGACCGACCGCGCACGCTGGGGCGACTGCGTGCGGCAGGGCGCCCGCACCGTGCTCCCCAAGTCGACGCCGTTGAACACGATCCTCGCGACGATCCGGCGCATCGGCGAGGGTCAGCGGGTGATGCCGCGCGAGGAGCGCGACCTCCTCGTCGCGGCCTTCCACGACGAGAACCGCTGGCTGCAGCACACCCGGGAGCGCCTCGAGTCGCTCACGACCCGCGAGCGCGAGGTGCTCGCGCGGCTGATGGCCGGACGGACGGTGCGCGAGATCGCCCGGGAGTCGTTCGTCTCCGAGGCGACGGTCCGGACCCAGGTGAAGTCGATCCTGTCGAAGCTCGAGGTGTCGTCGCAGATCGCCGCCGTCGGCGCCGCGATGAAGGCGCGGTGGCGGCCCCCGGCCATGCGTGACCGGCTGTGAGGCCGCACCGCGCCCGCGGCGCCGGCCCCGGTGTCACTCGGTTTGGGGATGCGCCGGCCGGTCCCGACCCGCCAGCGTGGAGCATGCACGCGGTGGTCGGTCCGATCCCCCAGGAACCGGCCTTCGTCCGTGGTGCGCCGGGGCCTGCCTCTCCGAAGTCACCCACGGCGGCGGGACGGCAGGCCCCCGGTCCAGACCTCCGGGGCCCCTTGCCGACTTTCGACGCCACCGCGGCGCCCCCGTCGTCTACGATCGGCAGGCCGTCGGAACGGGGCCGCGCGGGCGGCAACGGCCGGGGAAAGGCATCGTGCACCTGATCATGATCCGCATGCTCGGTGGTCTCGAGGTGCTGCGCCCCGACGGCACGCTGGTCGAGCCGCGAGCGTGGCGCACGGGCAAGACCGCGGACCTCCTGCGGCTGCTCGCGCTCGAGAACGACCGGCCGGTCCGGGTCGACAGCCTGCTGGCGACGCTGTGGCCCGACGCTCCGGTCGCGCGGGCCCAGGGCAGCCTGCGCACGGCCAGCAGCCAGATCCGGCGGGTGATCGGCACGCACTGCGTCGTCCGCCAGCCGGACTCGCTGGTGCTGCAGGGCGCCTGGGTCGACGTCGGGCACTACCACCGCAACGGCGCCGACGCCGCGGCGGCGTCCCGTGCCGGCGACGTGGAGCGGGTGATGGCCCTGACCCGGATCGCGGAACGGCACTACCGCGGCGACTTCCACGCCCACGACGACCACGCGGCGTGGGCGGTCGCCGAGCGTGAGCGGCTGGCGCTGCGCCGGCACGAGATGTTGTGCGACGCCGCCGACGCCGCCCTCGCCCTCGAGCGACCCCGTGACGCCCTGGAGTTCGCGAGCACGGCGGCCCGGGTCGCCCCGTCCTCGGAGACCGCGCACCGGGCCCTGATGCGGGCCCACGCCGACCTCGGCGAGATCGGCGCCGCCCTCCGGGTCTTCGAGACCTTCCGGCGGCACCTCGCCGACGAGCTCGGCGCCGACCCGTCGGAGCAGACCCGTGCGTTGCACCTGAGCCTGCTGCGTGGCCGGACCGGCTGACGCCGCCTCAGACGGCGCGCAGCTGCACCACGGGCCGGTCCGCGCCCCGCGTCTCGGCGTCGCCGCCCGCGCGGCTGCCGACCAGGACCAGGATGGCCCCGACCACCACGACCAGCACCAGCACTCCTCCGGCAATCATGCGTCCCGACATCTCGCTCCTCCGTTCCGTAGGCGTGCCCCCAGTACAGGTGCTCCGCGCCTGCGGCACCACCTCCCGCCGGGTTGTCCGCCCGCGGCGAGCGGGGCCCGGTGCGTCGTCCCGCTGGTCGAGCGCGGGTCGGGTCGCGGCTCGTGCCGACGACCTCAGGCCAGCAGCTCGGCCACCCGGCGCACCTCGGCGGGGTCGGTGATGCTGAGCAGCAGCGTCGTGACACCGGTCGACTCCCAGTGCGCGACCCGCTCGACGACCTCGGACGGCGTGCCGACGATGTGCATGTCGTCGACGAGCTCGTCGGGGATCAGCGCGGTCGCCTCGTCGCGGCGCCCGGCGAGGTAGTGGGTCTGGACCTCGGCGGCCAGGCTCTCGTAGCCCATCCGCACGAAGACCTGGTTGTGGAAGTTCGCCTCGGCGGCGCCCATCCCGCCCATGTAGAGCGCGACCATCGGCTTGAGGGAGTCGAGCACCTGCTGCTTGCCCGCAGCCGAGTCGACCACCTGGAGGTGGCAGGTCGCGGCGATCTCGAAGGTCTCCCGCGTGCGCCGGGCGCCCGGCCGCGCGAACCCCTCGTCGAGCCACGGCTGGTACAGGTGGGCCGAGCCGGGTGTGTAGAACAGCGGGATCCAGCCGTCGGCGATCTCGGCGGTCTGGGCGACGTTCCTCGGCCCCTCGGCGCCCAGCCAGATCGGGATGTCGGGACGCAGCGGGTGCACGATCGGCTTCAGCGCGCGCCCCAGGCCGACGGCGCCGGGGCCGGCGTACGGCAGCGGGTGGTGCGGCCCGGGGCTGGTGACCGGTGCCTCCCTCGCCAGCACCAGGCGGACGATGTCGACGACCTCACGGGTGCGGGCCAGCGGCTTGGCGAACGGCTCGCCGTACCAGCCCTCGACGACCTGCGGCCCGCTCACGCCCATGCCCAGCACCACCCGACCGCCGCTGAGGTGGTCGAGCGTCAGGGCGTGCATGGCGATCGAGGTCGGTGCCCGCCCCGACATCTGCACGATCGAGGTGCCCAGCCGGACCCGCGTGGTCTCCCGGCCCCACCACGCCAGCGGCGTGAACGCGTCCGAGCCCCAGGCCTCGGCGGTGAAGATCGCGTCGAACCCCGACTCCTCCGCGGCGGCGACGAGCTCGGCGACGCCCTCGGGCGGTCGCGCGCCCCAGTACCCCAGCTGCAGTCCCAGCTTCATGGGCTCACTCTGGCACGACGCGGCGCGGGTCGCCGCTCACGTGTACAGGCAGAACGGGTGGCCGGCCGGGTCGAGGAGCACCCGCACGTCGTCCTGCGGCTGGTGCTCGACGAGCCGGCCACCGAGCTCGACGGCGTGCTGGACGGCGGCGTCCAGGTCGCCCACCTCGAAGTCGAGGTGCAGCATCTGTCGCGGGCGCCCCGGCTCCGCGGGCCACACCGGCGGCTCGTAGGCGGCCCCGGCCCGCTGGAACCCCAGGTAGGCGACGCCCTGACCGGCGTCGAGGACCACCTCGTCGTCGTCCTCGTGGTGGATCCGCCAGCCCAGCAGCTCGCTGTAGAAGCGGCCGACCGCCCGCGGGTCCGGCGCCTCGACCTGCACGCCCCACCAGTCCGTGCGCTCCCACCGCTCGGTGCTCTCCTCGCCCGCGTCGCGTCCTCGCACGTCGCGAACCTAGTGCGCGTTCACCCGTCGCGAACAGACCTTCCGGCCCGGCGCCCGGGCGCCTAGCCTCCGGACATGGGTGACCTCCTCGCACTTCCGCACCCCCCGCACCCCCCGCACCACGAGCCCGGGCGCCGGCAGCCCGAGCCCCTCTGGCGCGAGGTCGTCGGCCACGAGCTGCGGGCCGAGCGCCGGCGCCAGGACCGCACGCTCGCCGACGTCGCCGGCGAGGCGGGCATCTCGGTGCAGTACCTCTCCGAGGTCGAGCGCGGGCTGAAGGAGCCGAGCTCGGAGATCCTCGGTGCCGTGCACGGTGCGCTCGGGCTGCGGCTCGTCGAGCTCACCAGCCGGGTCAGCCGGGCCCTCGGGCCCACCGGCCCGGTCGCCCTCGCGGCCTGACCGGTCAGTACCCCGGGAAGACGGCGCGGAGCCCGTCGAGGGTGACGTTGCCCGCCACCTCGACGTCGCCGGGCGTGTGCTCCGGACCGAGTCGGCCGGCCAGCAGCCGGACGAACGCCTCCACCGGTCCGTTGAAGGTCGCCGTCGGCGCGACCGGGGGCTCCGCGACCAGCTCGACGCCGTCGCCGATCGACAGGCCGTGCCCGGCCACCGCGAGGACCACCGGCTCGGCGACGGCGTCCGGGCGGCTCGAGAAGCCGAGCATCATCGCCATCGGTCCGGCGTGCAGCTCGAGCAGCGTCCCTGCCGCCTCCTCGTCGAGGCCGGCCTCCGGGTCGAACCCGACACGGACGTCCCAGTCGTGGTGCGCCACCTCGCTGAGCCGCATCCCGGCCGCCAGCACCAGTGGCACCGGGGCCGGCAGGAAGCCCAGGTCGACCTGCAGCAACCGGCGCTGCTCGTCGTCGAGGCCCTCGAGCGTCGCGACCAGCACCTCGTCGTGCTCGATGAACCCCGTCGCCTGCTCACGCGGCGACAGCGCGTTCCAGCGGTCCCACACGGCCTGCGGTCCGTCCGAGGGCACCTCGGCGCCCGTCGCAGCCATGGCCACGGGCCGCAGGGTGATCTCGGCGCCGCTGCCGAGGTGGGACAGCACGTCGCAGACCCGCCACTCCGACGCGCCGCTCGGGGCGGTGAGCGCCGCGTCGTCGAGGGTCGCCACCAGGCCGGCGAGGTCGTCGTGGCGCGAGCGGAGCGAGCTGATGACGCGATCGGCGAGGGTCATGCTGGCGAGGGTAGCGAGCGGGCGGCAACCGACGGCGCGCCCTTGCGGCTGTCGAGGACGGCGTCCGCCATCCCGTACGCGACGGCGGCCGGTGCGGTCAGCACCAGGTCGCGGTCGGTGTCGAGACGCAGCCGGCCGACGTCGACGCCGGTGTGCCGGCTCAGCAGGCCCTCCATCTCCCCGCGCAGCCGGACGATCTCCTTGGCCTGCACGGCGAGGTCGGGCAGCGTGCCGCGCCCGCCGCCGGCCGGCTGGTCGAGCACGACGCGCGCGTGCGGCAGCAGCGTGCGCCGTCCCGGCTCCCCCGCCGCGAGCAGCAGGGCGGACGACGACCCGACCTGGCCCACGCACGTGGTCGCCACCGGGGACCGGATGAACTGCAGGGTGTCGTAGATCGCCAGCACCGCGGTGACGCTGCCGCCCGGCGAGTTGAGGTACAGGCTGATCGGCTGGTCGGGGCTCTCGGACTCCAGGTGCAGCAGCTGGGCGATGACGACGTTCGCGACGCCGTCGTCGACCTCGGTGCCGAGGTAGACGATCCGGTCACCCAGGAGGCGGCTGTAGACGTCGACGGCGCGCTCGCCGCGCACCGTCCGCTCGACGACGCTGGGAATGGTGTAGCTGCTCATGCCGAGCGCTCCATCCCGAACGCGATGCCCGCCCGCGACGGCACCACCGAGGCGACCTCGGTGAGCACGTGGTCGACGAACCCGTAGTCGCGCGCCTCCTCGGCGGTGAACCAGCGGTCGCGCAGCGCGTCGCGCTCCACCCTCTCGACCGGCTGGCCGGTGTGCTCGGCGGTGATCGCCATCATCACGTTCTTCATGTGCTCGAGGTTCTCGGCCTGGATCTCGATGTCGACGGCGGTGCCGCCGATCCCGGCCGAGCCCTGGTGCAGGAGGATCCGGCTGTTCGGGAGCGCGAACCTCTTGCCCGGAGTGCCGGCGGTGAGGAGGAACTGCCCCATGCTCGCGGCCAGGCCCATCGCCAGGGTCGCGACGTCGTTCGGGATCAGCCGCATCGTGTCGTAGACGGCCAGGCCGGCCGAGACCGAGCCGCCCGGCGAGTTCACGTAGAGGCTGATGTCGCGGTGCGGGTCCTCCGCGGAGAGCAGCAGCAGCTCGGCGCAGATCTTGTTGGCGATCTCGTCGTCGACCTCCTGGCCGAGGACGATGATCCGCTGGTGCAGCAGTCGGTCGGCGGCGCTGAGGCCGGTCGCGGTGGTGGTCATGGCTCCAGCCTGCGAGCCGTGGGTCGCCCCGCCCAGGGAATCTGCTCGGAGCGGATCCGCCCGCGGCGGAACCCCGCCGGCCGACCGACTACCGTAGCCGCGTGATCGAGCTCAGGACCCCTGCCCAGATCGAGGAGATGCGCCCCGCCGGCCGCTTCGTCGCCTCGGTGATCTCCGCGCTCGCGGAGCGGGCCGACGTCGGCATGAACCTCCTCGAGCTCGACGCGATCGCACACGAGATGATCCGTGAGGCCGGCGCCGAGTCCTGCTACATCGACTACCACCCCAGCTTCGGCGCCTCCCCGTTCGGCAAGGTGCTGTGCACCTCGGTCAACGACGCCGTCCTGCACGGGCTCCCCCACGACTACGTCCTGAAGGACGGCGACCTGCTCTCCGTCGACTTCGCCGCCTCCGTCGACGGCTGGGTCTCCGACTCCGCCGTCTCCGTCGTCGTGGGCACGCCGCGCGAGGAGGACCTCCGACTGATCGAGGTCACCGGCCGCGCCCTGGACGCCGGCATCGAGTGGGCCCGCCCCGGCGCCCGGATGGGTGACATCTCGCACGCCATCGGCGAGGTCGCGCGCGCCGCCGGACTCGGCGTCAACCTGCAGTTCGGCGGGCACGGCGTCGGGCGCACGATGCACGGCGACCCGCACGTGGCCAACGACGGCCGGCCCGGCCGCGGGTTCAAGCTCAAGGAGGGCCTGGTCATCGCGATCGAGCCCTGGTTCATGCACACCACCGACGCGATCTACACCGACCCCGACGGCTGGACCCTCCGCAGCGCCGACGGCTCGCGAGGCGCCCACATGGAGCACACGGTGGCGATCACCGCCGACGGGCCGCTGGTCCTCACCGCCCGCGGCTGACCCGGGCGGGTCCGACCTCCACGGCCCGGCCTCCGGGCCCGCCCTCGAGGCCCGGCCTCTAGGCTCGTGCCGTGAGCATGCAGCAGCCCGAGCGACGGTCGAAGCACCTCATCGACCCGTCGGTGCCCCGCAAGCGGGCGACGCCGGAGGAGGTGGCGCGGCTGGAGCGGGTGCAGCGGACGGTGCTGTCGGTCCTGGTCGGGACGACGATCTTCCACCTCGCGATCGGGCTGGTGCTCGCGGCGGTCTTCATCGACGACTCCGAGCGGGTCGCGCAGGTCGGCCTGTGCATCCTCGGCGGCGGCTTCGGCGTGGTGGCCTTCGCGGCCGCCTTCGTCATCCACCGCCGGCCGGTGCTCAGCCCGTGGCTGCTGCTCGGGTTCGTGCCCACGGTCGTCGGGCTGGTCGTCGTCCTGCGCTGAAGGACGGCGTGTGACTGACGAGACACGGCCAGATCGCCGATCTCGCGCCCGCGCCCGCCGCGGCTGCCTAGGCTGGAGCCATGATCGGCACCGACGACGCCCAGGCCCCAAACGACCACTCCGACGGGATCGGCACGGCCGCCGCCGAGCTCGACGACTACCCCGTCGGGAGCGTCGCCAGCCCGACGCGCACGCGCGTCGTCTGACGCCGCGCGCCCCGACCCGTGGGCGGCCTCAGTGCCGCAGCTGCGGGTCTGCTGCGTCCCGGGCCGCCGCCGCCACCCGGGCGACGTGGCCGGGCCAGTCGTACCCGTCGTCCAGGTTGGGGTCGCCGGCCCGCCGCCCGGCACTGCCGTCGATGAGCTCGCGCAGGATGTCGGCGTGCCCGGCATGACGGTAGGTCTCGGTCGTCGTGTGCACCAGCACCTGGTGCAGCGTGACGGCGGCGTCCTCGGCCGGCCACCACGGCACCCGCCCCACCGACGCGAGGTCGTGGCTCGCGAACGTCTCGGCGGCGTGCGCCCAGGCCGTGCGGTAGAGCCCGACGACGAAGTCCCGGGACTCCGAGGCGGGGACCCAGAGGTCCTCGTTCGGGTCGGCGTCGTCGGCGTGCCAGGGCAGCGGCACCGGGCTCGGGCGACCGAAGGTGTCGCCGAAGTAGCCGAGCTCGACGCTGGCGACGTGCTTGACCAGGCCGAGCAGGTTGGTGCCGGTCGGCGTCAGCGGGCGCCGTACGTCGTGCTCGTCGAGTCCGTCGAGCTTCCACAGCAGCGCCTCGCGGGCGGTCTGGAGGTACTCGACGAGGGTGTCCTTCGGGTCGGGCAGCGTCATGACCCCACCTTCGCACCGTCGGGTCCCCCTACGGGCGCGGGGCCGCCGGTGCGGGGCTGACCGCGGCCGACACCCGGCGCAGCAGGGTGCGCAGGACCTCGACGTCCTCGAGCGGAAGGCCCACGGCCTCCGCGATCCGACAGCGGACGTCCTCGGCGTGCGCGCTCAGCGCACGTCCGTCCGCGGTGAGAGCGACGACGACCGCGCGCTCGTCGTCCGCGCTGCGCCGACGGGTCAGCAACCCCGCCGACTCGAGGCGGCGCAGCAGCGGGGTGAGGGTGGCGTGGTCGAGGCGCAGCACCGTCGACAGCTCCTTGATCCGCCGCTCGTCGCGCTCCCACAGCACCGCGAGCACGAGGTACTGCGGGTAGGTCAGGCCCAGCTCGCCGAGGATCGGACGGTACGCGGCCGTCACGGCCCGCGAGGCGGCGTAGAGGTCGAAGCAGAGGAAGTCGTCGAGGTCGTCGTCGGGCATGCCTGGAATATTACGTGTTCGCAAGTATCTTGTGTACGACAGAACTGCTCACCACCTCGAGAGGACACCCCGATGCCCACACGCACCGCCCGCACCGCCTGGAACGGCTCGCTCCAGGAGGGCTCCGGCCAGGTGGAGCTCACCAGCTCCCGGGCCGGCACCTACGACGTCTCGTTCCCGAAGCGCGCGGCCGACGACGCCGGGGGCGCCACCAGCCCCGAGGAGCTGATCGCCGCTGCCCACTCCGCGTGCTACGCGATGAGCCTGTCCAACGAGATCGCCACCGCCGGCGGCACCCCGCAGGCACTCGACGTGACCGCCGACGTGACGCTCGGCCCGGACCCCGACGGCGGCTTCCGGCTGACCGGGATCACCCTCAAGGTCGTCGGCGAGGTCGAGGGGCTCGACGAGGCCGGCTTCCGCGCGGCCGCCGAGACCGCCAAGCAGGGCTGCCCGGTCAGCAAGGCGCTCACCGGGGTCGAGATCACCCTCGAGGCCTCGCTCGAGGCCTAACCGGCTCCCCATCCCGCGGGGTTCGCTACGGCTTGCGACCGAGGACGTAGAGCCGTTCCGTGGACTCGCCGCGGGCCGACACCGGCCCGCGGCGGTACCACTCGACGTCGACCAGCCCGGCCCGCTCGAGCACGGCGACGACGTCCGCCGGCTCGTGGAAGACGAAGTCGAGGTCGACCTCCTGGTCGAACCAGGAGCTGTTGGTCCTGACCTCCGCGCCGGCGTGCAGCGCGAGCACCAGCCACCCGTCGCCCCGGACCGGGCGCACCAGCGCCTCGACGGCACCGGGCAGCTCGGAGGCCGCGAGGTGGATCAGCGAGTACCAGCCGAGCACGGCGGCCCACCCCGAACCGTTCAGCGGCCGCATCAGGGCGCGCAGGTCGCCGACCTCGTACACGCCGTCGGGGAAGCGGCGCCGGGCCTCCTCGACCATCTCGGGCGTGAGGTCGATCCCGGTGGCGTCCGCGCCCGCGTCCGCGAGGTACGCCGTCACGTGTCCCGGCCCGCACCCGACCTCGACCACGGGGTCGGTGCCGGCGTGCGCGGCCACCCGGTCGAGCAGCCAGCGCTCGAACGGCAGGTCCGCCAGCTCGTCGGTGAGCGCGTCGGCGTACGACGCGGCGATCGCGCCGTACGACGCCCGCACCTTGGCGTCCCGGACGTCCGCGCCGCCCGCGATCACGACGTCGCGGTCGACGTCGGGTGCGGCCCCGACCGGAGCCGCCGACACCTGGTCGACCGGACCGAGCAGGTGCACCCACCGGGCGTCCTGCTCACGGGGCTGGCGCGGCAGCTGCTCGACCAGCGGCTGCTCCCGGGTGGCCATCCGCTGCAGGCAGGCCGCGACCTCGTCGCGGTCGGCGAAGGGGTGCAGCCGCTCGGTGCGGCTGCGCAGCGCACCCGGTGGCTGCGCGCCGCGCAGCAGCAGCACCGTGAGCAGGGCCCGCTCGTCGTCGGCGAGGTCGAGCCGGACGCTCAGCGTCTGCACGTACTTGAGGGTGCGCCGTCCCCTGTCGTCCCACGTGACGGCGGCCAGCTCGCCCTGCTTGAGCGTGCGCAGCGTCTCGTGGACGACCCGCTCGTCGTAGTCGGTCACCGGCTCGCGGCTGCTCGACTGGTTGCAGCCGGTGCGGACGGCGTTCACGGTCATCGGGTACGACGCCGGGACGGTGACCTCCTTCTCCAGGAGCACCCCCAGGACGCGCTGCTCCTCGGCGGTCAGGACGGGAAGGTCGCTCACGCGACGCAGACTAGTGCGCCGCCGCGAGCGTGCGCACCGTCCCCGCCTCGGGGTCCCAGCGGCGCAGCGTGGTGAGGGTGAGCGCCACCTCGCCGGGGCCGAGCGCGTCGACGACCTCCTGGGTGCGCTCGCGCGGCACCCGGCGCGCGAGGCTGACGTGCGGCAGCCAGCCCCGGTGCCGCTCGGGGGACGTCGCCATCGAGGCGCGCAGGTCGAGCACCGCGCGCACCACGGCGTCGTCGACGTCGAGCAGGCGCGCCACCGTGACCTGGACGCCGCCGAGCAGCGCCAACCCCGACGCGCGCACGGTCAGCGGGAGCAGGGCGCCGAGCAGGTCGACGGCGCGGGCCTCGTCCGGGTCCGCGATCGCCGGCACCGCCACGACCGTGACGTGCGGCGCGTTCGTCGTGCCGCGGTGGTCGAGCATCGAGGGCAGCCCGGCGTCGCGGAGCCGCTGCCAGTCGGCGCGGACGGCGGCGTCCCCGGCGGCGTCCGGGACCAGCTCGAGGGCGTGCAGGCGCGGCATCAGGCACCCCCGGCCGCGGGGGTCACGACAGCCACCGCTTCGCCCGCCGGGAGTGGACCGCCTTGGTCGCGGCGTCCATCCGGTCGTAGGCGCTCGTCACGAAGTGCGCGCGGGCGTTGCCCTCGAAGACCTCACGGTGGTCGCGCACGAAGGTCCAGTAGAGGGCGTCCCAGTCGGCGGCCCAGTCGCTCCCCCAGCCGGCCGAGCCGTAGTCACCCATCTTCCGCAGGTAGTTGCTGCCCGAGACGTAGGGCTTGGTCGTGATGGCCGCGCCGGCGGAGAACTGGCTCATCGCGTGCACGTTGGGCACCATCACCCAGTCGTAGGCGTCGACGAACATCTCCATGAACCACTCGTGCACGGCCTCGGGGTCGGTGCGCAGCAGGGCCATCGCGTTGCCGAGCACCATCAGCCGCTCGATGTGGTGGGCGTAGCCGTTCTCCAGCACCCGTCCGACGACGTGGTCGACCGGCGCGAGACCGGTCTCGGCGGTCCACCAGCCGGGCGCCAGCGGGCGGGCGTGTGCGAGGTGGTTGCGGCTGCGGAGGCGGCGTCCGTGCAGCACGTACGTCGCCCGCATGTACTCCCGCCATCCGATGACCTGCCGCACGAAGCCCTCGACGCTGGCGATCGGCACGTCGTTGGCCCTGCCCACCTCGAGGGCCCGGGTCAGCACGTGGCGCGGGCTGAGGAGGCCGATGTTGAGGCCGGGGGTGAGCAGGGAGTGGAACAGGAACGGGTGCTCGGTGGACAGGGCGTCCTCGTAGGGACCGAACTCGTGGAACCGCTCGGCGAGGAACTGCTCGAGGCCGGCCGAGGCCTCGGCGTGGCTCGTCGGCCAGGCGAACGCCGCCGCGTTGCCCGGGTTGTCGGGGAACGCCTCGTCCACCCAGGCGATCGCGTCGTCGACGGCGGGGTGCCGGTCGGGCGGCAGCGCCTCGGGCACCGGGTGGTTCCGCGGCAGCTTCCTGCGGTTGTCCTCGTCGAAGGACCACCGGCCGCCGACCGGGCCGTCGCCGTCCATCAGGACGTCGAGGCGGCGCCGCTGCCACTCGTAGAAGCTGCTCATCCGCGGGCGTCGTCCCTCGAAGTGGGCGGCGAGCTGGGCGCGGGTGGTGAGGAAGTTCGGCGTCTCGCGCACGTCGTCGGCGCTGAGGGTCAACCCGGCGTCGCCGACGGCGGCGACCAGGTCGCGGCCCAGCCAGTCGTCGACGACGTCGTGCACGCCGACCTCGGTGGCGCCCAGCGCGCGCAGCGTGCCGGCCAGGGCGGCCCGCGACGTCGTGGCGGCGTCGGTGCGCAGGTGCTCCACCTCGTGCCCGCGGCCGCGCAGCCGCTCGGCGAACCGCACCATCGACGCGCGGTGCAGCACCAGCTTCTGCCGGTGGAACCGGTACTGGCGGAACAGCAGGTCGTGCTCGACCAGCACGAACGTCGTCCCCGCCGGGGCGTCGAGGTGGGTCTCGAAGAGCTGGTGCGGGAGGACGAGGCGCACGGGTCGGTCGGCCATGCCGCGACCGTAGCGAGCGGCGGCTCCGACCAGGTCACCCCGAGCGGCGGCAGGTCGACCAGGTCGCCGACCCGATCCTCGCGCCGGCGAGGACCTGCCGGTGCCGGCTCACGCCGCCGCGAGGGCGAGCGAGACGAGCGACACGGTCCACGACACGAAGCTGCCGACGAGGAAGTACTCGGTGACCTCGTGGATGCCCGGCTCCGGCGGGGCGGTGCCGCCGCCGCGCGCCCGGGCGGCGGGGTCGCGGGAGGCCTGCAGCTCCGGGAACCGGAGCAGGCCCTTCGCCGCGATCACGACGCTGGCGGCCGTGACCTCGCCGGCCATCCCGAGACCGACGATGAAGACCCGCTCCATCGGGCCGAGCAGGCGCCCGCCCTTGAGCGCCGGTGCCGCGCCCGCGGTGGACCGCAGCGGGTGCGTGGTGCCGGTGGCGCCGAGCACCAGGCGGACCACGACGTTGCCGGTCGACAGCTGGACGAGCAGGACGCCGGCGACGAGCACGGCCCGCCCCGGGTCGCCGGCGAGGCCGGACAGGAGCGGGAAGGCGGAGGCGTCGAGCCAGTCGGCCAGGACCCCTCCGGTCGGTGCCGGCGCGGCCGAGGCCAGCAGGGCGCCGGCCACCGCCAGCGCCAGCACGAGCAGGGGACGGCCGTAGCGGCGCGCACCGAACCCGTGCGTGACGCTCTCGCCCCAGGCCACCGCCGCGACGGCGACCGCGAGCACGCCGACCGCTCCCCCGGCCCCGGCCGGGCCGAGCGAGCCGGCCCCGGTGACGAGCCCGAGGGCGACCACCGCCGCGGCCGCGGCCGCCTCGGCCACGCGGGGGCGTCGGGTCCAGGAGTAGACGAGGTCGGTCAGGCCGACCCCGACCAGCAGCAGTCCGAGCCACGTCACGCCAGGTCCTCCAACCACTCGCTCATCGCCAGCACGACGCCGATGCCGTCGCGACGGACGCGCTGCGAGACGGCCGAGGCCGAGACCCCCTGCTCCGTGGCGAGCTCGCGCTGCGTCCGTCCGTCCAGCAGACCACGCAGCACCGACAGCGACCGCTCGTCGAGCCGCCCGACGAGCTCGTCACGCGCGAGGAGCGCGGCCTCGACCGCGCCCGCCGGCTCCTCGACGTCGGCCGAGCGGTACGCCGTCCGCGCACCGCGGGTGGCCGCGCGCGAGGCTCGCCCGCTGACGGCCTCGATCGCGGCCCGCGCCGCCCACCAGCCGGGCCCGTCCTCGATCCCCGCGGCGGGGTCGAGGACGGCGGTGGGCCCGCGCCCGATCCCGTGCCGCACGTCGTGGGCCGGGAGGAGCGTCACCCGCAGGTCCAGCGCGACGGCGGTGGCCACCCCGAGGCTGGGGACGGTCCCCTGGTACTCGTCGCCGACGGTGATCCGCAGGTCGGTCCCGCGGCGCCCGTTCACCGCCGCGACGGCCGCGCCCAGGGCACGGTGGAGGCCGGGCCGGTCGGCGGCGGCGCGGGAGCCGACCACGTCACCGATGACCACCACGTGGTTCATTCCGCTCATGTGAACACGATACCTTCATTTGCTCCGAATGAAGCGATCGACTTCACCGCGGAGCCCGCGCGCCCCCTGGGCCCGGAGCGCCCGGGCCCAGCCGCCCGCCTACCGTGGATCCCATGGGGTTCCTCCGACGCCGCCTGCTGACCGCCGCCCTCACCGCGAACGCGATCCGGCCGCTGCCCGGGTTCCGGTTCGGTCTCCCGGCGTTCTTCGCCGGCTGGCTCACCGGTGAGCTCGCTCCGCACCTGCTCGCCCTCACCGCGGCCGACACCGCCGCCCAGCTCGCGCGCGGCCGGCGGGACCCCCGCGCGCTCGCCGTGGCCGGGGCGAGCGCGGCCGGGCTGGCGTTCCTGGTCGTCCAGGCCCGGCGCGCCGGCGCGGTGGCCGAGGACGCGCTCGCCGAGGCGCTGGGACCGGAGTACCGCGACCAGCTCGACACCCAGTCGACCCCGGCCGACCTCGCCGTCCCGTGGCGCCCGCTGCTCAACCCGTTCCGGCTCACCGAGCAGGCCCGCGCCGGCTTCGTCGTCGAGCGTGACATCGCCTACAACGACCACGGCAGCCGCGGACTCCTCGACGTGTACCGACCCGCGGGCGGCGTGCCCGAGGGCGGCGCACCCGTGCTCCTCCAGGTGCCCGGCGGCGCGTGGGTCGTCGGCACCAAGGACCGGCAGGGTCTTCCCCTCATGCAGCACCTGGCGTCGAGGGGCTGGGTCTGCGTCGCGATCAACTACCGCCTCGCGCCGCGCGACCCGTTCCCGGCGCAGGTGATCGACGTCAAGCAGGCCATCGCCTGGATCAGGGAGCACATCGCCGACCACGGCGGCGATCCGTCGTACGTCGCCATCACCGGCGGCTCGGCCGGCGGCCACCTGTGCGCCCTCGCCGCGCTCACGGCCGGCGACCGGTCGTGGCAGCCCGGCTTCGAGGACGCCGACACCTCGGTGCAGTGCGCCGTCCCGCACTACGGCGTCTACGACTTCGCCGGCGCCACCGGCCTGCGCAGCGCCGAGCTGATGCGCGACCGGTTCCTGGCGCCGACGGTGCTGCGGAAGCGGTGGGCCGAGGAGCCCGAGGCGTTCGAGGCCGCCTCACCGGTCCTGCGGATCACCGCGGACGCCCCCGACTTCTTCGTGCTGCACGGCACCGCCGACACGATGGTCGGCGTCGACCAGGCCCGCGAGCTCGTGCGGCGGCTGCGCGACCAGTCCCGCCGCAGCGTCGTGTACGCCGAGCTCCCCGGCGCCCAGCACGCCTTCGACATCTTCCCGTCGATCCGCTCGACGCAGGTCGTCCGCGCGATCGAGCGGTACCTGCACTGGCACTGGAACACCTGGCGCGCCGGGCTCGACCACGACGACCAGGTCAGCGACCCGCAGCCGGGCGCCGGCTGAGGCGCCGTAGGGTGCCCGGCGTGCCCCCCGAGATGCCCGCCGAGATGCCCGCCGACCTGCTCGCCCACGCGCTCGCCGCGAAGGGCTTCATGCCGCCCGCGGAGGGCCTGCTGCTGCACCGGTACGCCGTCGAGCGGGTCGCCCACGGTCCGCTGCTGGAGGTCGGGACCTACTGCGGGAAGTCGGCGGTCTACCTCGGCGCGGCCGCCCGGGACTCGGGGGCGCCGGGCGCCGTCGTCCTCACCGTGGACCACCACCGCGGCTCGGAGGAGAACCAGGCCGGCTGGGAGCACCACGACCCGACCCTGGTCGACCCCGACCTCGGCCTGATGGACACCCTGCCCGTCTTCCGGCGCACCATCGCCGAGGCCGGGTTGGAGGACCTCGTGGTCGCGCTGGTCGGCCGGAGCACGACCGTCAGCGCCCACTGGCGCACGCCGCTGAGCCTGCTGTTCATCGACGGCGGCCACGCCGAGGAGCACGCCCAGAACGACTACACCGGCTGGGCGCCGTGGGTGATGACCGGCGGCCTCCTGGTGATCCACGACGTCTTCCCCGACCCGGCCGACGGTGGCCGCCCGCCGTACCACGTGTTCCTGCGGGCCCTCGAGGGCGGCGCGTTCACCGAGGTCGAGGCGCTCGGCTCGATGCGGGTGCTCCGCCGCACGACCGGCGCCGCCGGCGACCCCGTCGGCTGACCCGTCACCTATAGGTGACGGCTCGACCCGATTCCGACGCTGACCCGTCACCTATCGCTGACGGGTCGACCCGAATCCGACGCTGACCCGTCACCCATGGGTGACGGGTCAGGGGGTGCGGGACGGGGCGCAGCCGCACTCGAGGGCGATCTCGGCGAAGTGCGGGGCGAGGGAGGTGCCGCGCATGATGCCGGAGCCCGGGGTGCCGTGGCCGTAGGTCTCCCCTAAGGCGTCGACGGCGAGGATCACCGCGGCAGCCGTGTACGTCGTGTGCTCGACGGGCCAGTAGACGTCCGGGTTCTCGCCCTCGTAGACCCAGCCGGTCCAGTAGCCACCGGCGTCGCCGCGCAGGTGCTGCATGTCCGTGAGCAGCCCGAGCGCGCGGCGGCGGTCGCCGACGGCGTCGAGGGCCATCACGAGCTCGCAGGTCTCGGCCCCGGTGACCCAGGGGTTCGTGTCGACGCAGCGGATGCCGAGTCCGGGCACGACGAAGTCGTCCCAGCGGGGCGCGAGCAGCTCCAGGGCCTCGGGGCCGCGCACCGCCCCTCCGAGCACCGGGTAGTACCAGTCCATCGAGTAGGTGGACTTGTCCTCGAACCGGTTGCGGTGCCGGCGGACGGCGTGGCCGAGCCGGCCGCCGGCCAGCTCCCACTCGGGCTGGGGGTCGTCGAGCAGGTCGGCGAGCGCGACGCCGGCGCGCAGCGACTGGTAGATCGACGACGACCCGGCCAGCAGGGCGAACGACTCGGTCGGCGTCCACCCGATCCCGCCGAACGGCTGCTGCTGGGCGACCACCCAGTCGAGGCCGGCGCGCACCGACGGCCACAGGCGCAGGACGAAGCCGATGTCGTGGCGCACCAGCCAGTGGTGCCAGACCCCGACCGCGAGGTAGGCGCTCATGTTGACCTCGCCGCGGTCGTCGTCGACCTGGCCGCCGACGATCTTCATCGGCCACGAGCCGTCGGCGCGCTGCATCGTCGGCACCCAGTCGTAGGCGCGCTCGGCGGCCTCGACCTCGCCGCCGACGAGCAGGGCCATCGCGGCCTCGACGTGGTTCCAGATGTCGACGTGCTCGCCGGTCGTCCAGGGGACGGCGCCGCCGGGTTCCTGCATCGACGCGATCGAGGCGGCGGTCTCGGCGACCTGTCCCGGACTCAGCACGTCGTGGACGTACGGGAGCTGGGCCACCTCAGGCCCGGGACGCGGCGGGCTTGCGGAAGTACAGCACCATGCTCTTGCCGATGAGCGGGTCGAGCACCTTGCCGGCGTACTGCAGGGCCTTGGGCTGCTTCATGATCTCCCAGACCAGGAGCCTGTGGTAGGCCCGCGCGGCGGGGTGGTCGTCGTTGGTGACGCCGACGGCACACTTGATCCACCAGTACGGCGTGTGCAGCCCGTGCGCGTAGTCCTTGCCCTCGAAGAGCATCGCGTCGCCCGGGTTGCCGTCGTTGAACCGGCCGCCCTTGGTGACCTTGTCGACCAGCTCGTGGTCGGTGTAGATCCGGATGTGGCCGCCCTCGGCGTTGTGGTACTCCTCGGACAGCTTCCAGTTGATGACCTCGGGCAGCCACCGCGGCACGGTGACCGCCATCGTGCCGCCGGGCCGCAGCACCCGCACGAGCTCGCGGATCGCCTGGGTGTCGTCGGCGATGTGCTCGAGCACCTCGGAGGCCACGACCCGGTCGAACTCGTCGTCGGCGAAGGGCAGCTCGAGCGCGTCGCCCTGCTTGATGTCGGCCTGGGCGCCCTCGGGCACCTCACCGGCCTCCTTCATCGCGCCGAAGAGGTCGAGGACGCCGGCCAGCTCGTCGGCGTCCATGTCGAAGGCGACCACGTCGGCACCGCGGCGGTACATCTCGAAGGCGTGCCGGCCGGCGCCGCACCCCATGTCGAGGACGCGGTCACCGGCGGTGAGGCCCAGGCGGTCGAAGTCAACGGTCAGCACGGGTGGGGCGCTCCTTCTGGTCGTCCTGGAAGTCGGTGATCGCGTCCTCGTAGGCCTGCGCCACCTTGACGGCGACGGCGCGCCAGCTGAACAGCTCCTCGACGCGACGTCGTCCGGCCGCGCCCATCCGGTCGCGGCGCTCGGGGTCGTCGAGCAGGGCACCGACGGCCTGCTTGAGCTCCTCGACGTCGCCGGGGGTGACCAGGTCGGCGCAGTCGCCGTCGGCACCGACGACCTCGGGGATCGCGCCGGCCCGGGAGACCACGAGCGGGGTGGCACAGGCCATCAGCTCGGCGGTGGGCAGCGAGAAGCCCTCGTAGAGCGACGGCACGCACGCCAGCTCGGCGGAGCCCATCAGCTCGACCAGCTCGGCGTCGCTGACGCCGTGCACGAACCGGACCCGGTCACCGATGCCGAGCCGCTCGATGAGCTTCTCGGTGCGGCCGCCGGGCGCCGGCTTGGAGACGAGCACCAGCTCGACGTCGCGCTCGGTGCGCAGCTTGGCGAAGGCCTCGAGCAGGGTCGAGATGCCCTTCATCGGGGCGTCGGCGCTGGCCATCGCCATGATCCGGCCGGGCACGCGGGGCCGGGTCGGCGGGACGAACATGTCGTCGACACCGAGCAGGATCACCCGCATCCGGGCCGGGTCGACGCCGAAGTCCTGGGCGATGTCGCGCTTGGAGGCCTCGGACGGCGTGATGACGAGCCGCGCCCGGCGGGCGACCCTGCCCTGCATCCGCAGGAAGCCGTACCACCGCCGCAGGGTGAGCCTGCGCCACGGGCTGCGGGTCTGGGCCAGGTCGATACGCCGGTCGAAGGTGATCGGGTGGTGGATCGTCGTGACGAGCGGCAGCCCGTAGCCCTCGACGTCGAGCAGCCCGGTGCCGAGCACCTGGTTGTCGTGGGCGACGTCGAAGTCGCCGGCCCGCTCCTTCAGGATGCGGCTGATCCGCCGGCTGAACGTGCGCGGCTCGGGGAACCCGCCGACGCACATCGTCGCGAACTCCTCGACGTCGATCAGGTCGCGGAACTCCCCGCGCCGGGGCACCCGGAACGGGTCGGGCTCGCGGTAGAGGTCGAGGCTCGGCACCTTCGTCAGGACGACGCCCGCGTCGAGCTCGGGGTAGGGCTGCCCCGAGAGCACCTCCACCTCGTGCCCGAGGGCGACCAGCTCGCGGCTGAGGTGGCGCAGGTAGACGCCCTGTCCCCCGCAGTGGGGCTTGCTGCGGTACGACAGCATGGCGATGCGCATGGGCGGCTCGACTCTCGGTGCCGGGGCGACGACACTCGGCCGCGCGTACGTGGGTGCTTCCGGCCCCATTATGGGTTACCGGTGGGTCACCAGCTCCGGCGCCCGGCCCCACGAGGGTCGGCCCGGGTCAGGGCGCCTCGGAGGAGTGGCCGGGGAACACGTGCGCGCTGGGGTCGATGGCGACGGTGGCGTTGTTGACGGCCGTGGCGGCCTCGCCGAACCCGACCGCGATCAGGCGCACCTTGCCGTCGTACTCGGTGATGTCGCCGGCCGCGAAGACCCGCGGGAGGTTGGTCCGCATCGCGGCGTCCACGACGACGTGCCGCTTCGACACCTCGATCCCCCACCCCTGGATCGGCCCGAGGTCGGCGATGAAGCCGAGCGCGGCGACGACGGCCTGGCACGGCCGCGTGCTCGTCGCTCCGTCGACGACGAGGTCGACCTCCTCGACCGTGGTCCGGCCGCGCAGCGCGGTGACCTCGGCCCGGGTGACGATCTCGACGCTCGACGCGCGGACCTGCTCGACGGTGCGCTCGTGGGCGCGGAACGCCTCGCGGCGGTGGACCAGGGTCACGGAGCGCGCGATCGGCTCGAGGTGCAGGGCCCAGTCGAACGCGCTGTCGCCGCCGCCGACGATCACGACGTCCTTGCCGGCGTACGGCGCGAAGCTGGGCACGAAGAACTCGAGCCCGCGCCCGACCCAGTCGGCGCCCGCCGGAAGGGCGCGGGGCGAGAACTTGCCGATGCCGGCGGTGATGAGGAGCGCACCGGCCCGCACCACGGTGCCGTCGTCGAGCCCGACGGTGACGCCGGCGTCGTCGCCGGTGCGTTCGGCGAAGGTGGTGGCGGTGCGCTCGAGCAGGTACTCCGGCTTGGCGGTGTTGGCCTGCGCGACCAGCCCCTCGACGAGGTCGCGTCCCTTGACGCTGGGGAAGCCGGCGACGTCGAGGATCTGCTTCTCCGGGTACATCGCGGTCACCTGGCCGCCCAGCTCGGGCAGCGAGTCGACCACGGCGACCCGGTGCCCGCGGAACCCGGCGTAGTACGTGGCGAACAGCCCGGTGGGCCCGGCCCCGATGATGAGCAGGTCGACGTCGACGGTGGTCACGTCCGGATCCTCCCCCGCGCGAGGTCCGGCGTCCATGGCCCGCTCTCTAGGATGTCGGCAGTCAGCACCCGGTGGCACCTGGACCTTCTGGAGGGAGGAGCGAGCGTGGTCGACCTGTGGTCGTCGTTCCCGCTCGACCCGCGCGACAAGGCCCACGCCGGGCTGCGCGCCTCCGACGAGGACCGCGAGCTGATCCGGACCGAGCTGAGCAGCGCGTTCAGCGTCGGCAAGCTCGACGCCGAGGAGCTCGAGGAGCGTCTCGACGCCGTCGGCTCGGCGCGGACGCTCGGCGACCTGCCGCCGATCGTCTCGGACCTGGTGCCGCTGAGGACGCCGCCCGCGCGCCCCACGAAGTCCCTCGTCGGGGTGTCCCACGACGAGCTGCAGCGGCGCGCCGTCGACGAGTGGCGGGACCGGCGGCGCAACGCCGTCTCGGCGTTCGTCGGCTCCGCCGTCGTCTGCTGGGCGATCTGGCTGGCGATCTACCTCGGCACCGACGGCGGTGCGTTCCCGTGGCCGCTGATCGTCAACGCCGTCACGCTGCTGAACCTGGTCCGCACCTCGACGTCGCGCGACGCGATCGTCCGCGACGAGCTCGCCCGCCTCGAGAAGAAGCAGGCCCGCCAGCAGCGCTGGCCGAAGGGCCTGGCGTGATGCAGCGCTCCGTCCGCGCGGTCCAGGGTCACCCCTCGGCGCTGCTGCTGGGTCTCCAGCTCCTCGTCATCCTGGCCTACCCGTTCCTCGACGCCTCGACCTCCGGCCGGGCGGTGCTCGGCGCGGTCCAGGTCTCGGTCGTGCTCGCCGCCACCTGGGCGGTGCGACGCACCCCGACGCTGTCGTGGGTCGCCGTCCTGTTCGGGGCGCCGGCGGTGGTGTTCAGCGTGCTGGAGGCCTTCGTCTCCCAGACCAGCTGGGTGGTGCTGGTCTCGGCCTTCCTGCACGTGCCGTTCTACCTGTTCGTCTCCTACGCGCTGATCCGCTACCTCTTCCACGACGACAAGGTGACCCGCGACGAGCTGTTCGCGACCGGCGCGGCCTTCACCGTCGTCGCCTGGGCCTTCGCCTACGTCTACGCCGGCGCCCAGGTCGTCTGGCCCGAGTCCTTCATCGCCCACGGCGGTGAGGGCCCCCGCCCGTGGTTCGAGCTGCTCTACCTGTCGTTCACCACGCTGACGTCGGTCGGCCTGTCCGACGTCGCGCCGATCGACGACCACGCCCGCTCCCTGGTGATGATCGAGCAGCTCACCGGCGTCTTCTACGTCGCCCTCGTCGTCGCCCGCCTCGTCGGCCTGACCGCCCGCCGCGCCTGACCGACCCGATCCCGGCGGTCCCTCGACGGGTCCGGGTCCGGGTCCGGGTCAGGTCGGGCGGAGCCGGCGCGGGAGCCTGGCGACGACCAGGTCGTAGGAGACGTCGACGGCCTCGAGCAGCTCGTCGTCGGGGATGCCGGCGTAGGCGAGGTCGTTCCAGCCGCTCCGGCCGATGTAGCGCATCACGCCGGCGGCGTCCGGGTAGCGCTCGAGCCACTCGTCGGCGACCTCGCGGGTCGCCCCGGCCTTCACTCCGACGCCGTCGCCCCGCAGGAACGCGAAGATCCTGCCGCCGTCGACCGGACCGACCTTCACCGCCGGGTGCTCGTGACCGCCGTCGGCGTCGGGTCCGCCCCACGGCCAGTCCAGCCAGGCGCCGGGCTTGGCCAGGCAGTGCTGCGTGAGCCGCTCGACGTCCATCCCTTCAGGGTAGGGCGACGACGTCCCGCTCGGTCGGCTGCGCGGCGGGTGGCGGGGCGCCCACCAGCCGCACGCGCACGGCGCTGGCCGCGCAGGTGACCACGACGAGGCCGCCGAGGACCGTGACGGCCGTGATCGGCTCCCCGAGGAGGAGACCGGCCCACGCGATGGTGAGGACCGGCTGGGCGAGCTGGACCTGGCTGACCGAGGACATCGGGCCGATGGCGAGGCCTCGGTACCAGGCGAGGAAGCCGAGGAACATGCTGACCACGCCCAGGTAGCCGAACGCCGCCCACTGGGCCGTCGTGGCGTCCGGCGCCCCGGCCCGGACCGCGACCAGCAGGAGCGCCAGCATGAGCGGTGCACAGACGACCAGCGCCCACGAGACCGTCTGCCAGGCGCCGAGCTCGCGCGACAGCAGCCCGCCCTCGGCGTACCCCACGGCCGCGGCCAGCACCGCACCCACGAGCAGCAGGTCCGCCCGGTGCAGCCCGCCGAAGCCGTCGCCCTGGAACGAGGCGAAGACCAGCGCCGCGACGGCCCCGGCGGCGGCCGCCACCCAGAACGCGGGACGCGGACGCTCGCCGGTCCGCACGACCGTGGTCACCGCGGTGGCGGCGGGGAGCATGGCGATGACGACGGCGCCGTGGCTCGCCGGCGCGGTGGTCAGGGCGTAGGAGGTCAGGAGCGGGAACCCGACCACGACGCCGGCCCCGACGACCACGAGCCTGGCCCACTGGCGCCCGCGCGGGACCTGCCGGCGCGCCAGCCCGAGGCACACGACGGCGAGCCCGGCGGCGACGACGGCCCGCGCCGAGCCGATGAACAGCGGTGACAGCCCGCCGAGCGCGACCCGGGTCATCGGCACCGTCAAGGAGAAGGCGACCACCCCCACGAGCCCCCATCGGAGACCGGCGCCCGTCCCGGGTAGCGCCGAGCGGTCCTGGGGAGTAGCGCTATCCTTCTGGTTCATGAACGACGATAGCAGCACCCGGATCGCCGAGAGCCTGCGCGCGTGGCTCGAGACGGCGCCCTCAGGCGCCCGGCTGCCGTCGACCCGGTCCATCGCCGCCGAGCACCGGGCGAGCCCGGTCACGGTGCAACGGGCGCTGCGCTCGCTGACCACCCTGGGCCTGGTCGAGACCCGCCCCGGCGTCGGCACGTTCGCCCGCGTCGCTCGCCGCGCCCGGTCGGTCGACCACGCCTGGCAGACCAACGCGCTGCGTTCGCCGCCGACCAGCGCCCGGGGCCCCGCGACGGCGCTGCGGACCGTCCCGAACGACGTCCTCGCCCTGCACGCCGGTTATCCCGACCGCGACCTGCTACCCGAGCGGCTCGTGCGGTCGGCCCTCGGTCGGGCCGCCCGCTCGGACGCCGCGGTGAGCCGGGCCCCCACGGCCGGCCTCCCGGCGCTCCAGGCGTGGTTCGCCGCCGAGCTGGCCGAGCACACGCCGTCCGGGACGACGCCGCCCGCGGCGCACGAGGTCGTCGTCGTGCCCGGGAGCCAGAGCGGGCTCGGCTCGGTCTTCCGGGCCCTCGTGGCGCCCGGCCAGGCGATGCTGACCGAGTCCCCCACCTACTGGGGTGCCATCCAGGCCGCCGCGCACGCCGGGGTCCGACTCGTGCCGGTCCCGACCGGGCCGAGCGGCCCGGACCCGGACGACGTCGCCCGCGCGTTCGCGGAGACCGGCGCACGGGTGTTCTACGCCCAGCCGCACTACGCCAACCCCACCGGCGCCCAGTGGAGCCCCACCGTCGCGGCACGGATCCTCGACGTCGTCCGAGCCCACGGCGCCTTCCTGGTCGAGGACGACTGGGCCCACGACTTCGGCATCGCCACCACCCCGGTGCCCCTGGCCGCCCAGGACGACGGCGGCCACGTGGTCTACCTCCGCTCCCTGACGAAGAGCGTCTCGCCCGCCCTGCGCGTGGCCGCGCTGGTCGTGCGGGGCCCGGCGCGGGCCCGGGTCCTCACCGACCAGGCCGCCGAGACCATGTACGTCAGCGGGTTGCTCCAGACCGCGGCCCTCGACGTCGTCACGCAGCCCGGGTGGCGCACCCACCTCCGCGCGCTGCGCGACCAGCTCGGCTCACGCCGCGACCTGCTCGCCGCGGCGCTGCGGGAGCACGCGCCGAGCGTCGAGGTCGACCAGCTGCCGCCCGGCGGGCTCAACCTGTGGCTGCGGCTGCCCGACCACACCGACCTCGACGCCGTCGTGCTCGACTGCGAGCGCCGAGGGCTGGTGCTCGCCTCGGGTGCCGAGTGGTTCCCGGCGGAGCCGCCGGCGCCGTACCTCCGGCTGAGCTACGCGGGGCCGAACCCCGCCGCGTTCGCGGATGCCGCGACGATCCTCGAGCAGGCGTTGGCCGCGGCCCGCGCCTGAGACCCACGACGGCCCGTCGCCCACGCCGTCACGGACCCTCGACCACGGCCTCCCAGCGCGCGCGCCGCTCGTCGGCGCTCTGCTCCCACCACGGGGTGCCGCGCTCACCGAGGGCGACCTTGGCGGCCTGGACGCCGGCGCGGGAGCGCGCCTCCTCGTCGGTGCCCCGGGTCCGCTTCACGTCGCGACGCCACGCCATCAGCACCTTCTGGAGCTCGGCGCGCCGGTCGTCGGGGATGTCCGGGTCGGTCGCGCGCCAGCGTCGTCCGTCGATGACGACGTAGCGGCCGTCGTCGGTGTGCTCGGGGCTCACGTCGCCTGCCCCGTCGCCACGCCGGCCTCGAGGGTGGACCGGTCGATCACCCGCCGGGCCCGACGGCGCCAGCGCCAGATCTGCAGGAGGCCGACACCCCACAGCACGTACTGCGCGCTCATCGCCCAGCGGAACGCCTCGGGCGAGTAGTCGGTGGAGGCTCCCGGCGTCCGCCAGTCGAGGATCAGACCGACCGTCACGACGAGGATCAGACTGGCCACGAAGCCGGCCTGGTTGATGATCCCGGTGGCGCTGGCCAGCCGCTCCGCGGGGTTGGAGGTGCGGGCCATGTCGAAGCCGATCATCGAGGCGGGCCCGCCCAGCCCGACGACCTGGGTGAGCAGCACCAGCAGCCACAGCGGAGCCTGCCCGGGCCACGCCAGGACGGCGGTCCACACCAGCACGATCGACCAGACGATGACCAGCACCATCGAGGACCGGTGCCACGGGTGCCGGCCGACGAGCAACCCCAGCAGCGGGCCGGCGTACATGATCGCCACGACGATCAGGGTCAGCAGCACCCCTGCGGTCGCCTCCGAGAGACCCTCGCCCTGGACGAGGAAGGGATAGCCCCACAGCAGGCTGAGCGTGGTCGCGCTGAACTGCGACGTGAAGTGCATCCAGAAGCCCAGGCGCGTGCCGGGGTGCGCCCAGGACGCCGCGAGGCTGGACCGGACGACGTCCAGCGACAGCCGCGCCCCGACCTCGCGCCGCTGGGACGGCGCGTCGCGGACCACCAGCAGGAGCGCGGCCACCAGCGCGATCCCGACCGAGGCCGCCGCGAGGTAGGTCCCGGTCCAGCCGAACTCGCGCAGCGCGAACGTCATCGGCACGGCGGCCGCCACCGCCCCGGCCTGGCCCAGCGTGCCGGTGACCTGGGTGATCAGCGGGACCCGCCTCGGCTCGAACCAGCGACTCACCAGCCGCAGCACGCAGATGAAGGTGAGCGCGTCGCCGATCCCGACGACCACCCGTGCCGCCACCGCCGCCGGGTAGGACTCGGCGAGCGCGAAACCTGCCTGGGCGCCGGTGAGCAGCACGGTGCCGAGCAGCATCACCGCCTTCGGCCCGAACCGGTCGACGAGCAGTCCGACGGGGACCTGCATCGCGGCGTAGACGAGCAGCTGGAGCATCGTGAACGTCGCCAGCTGGGCCGCCGACAGGTCGAACCGCTCCGTGGCCGCGATCCCGGCGACCGCGAGCGAGCTGCGGTGGAAGACGGCGACGAAGTAGACCGTCAGGGCGACCGCCCACACGCTCCAGGCCCGTCGCCCACCGAGCGGGAGCGCGGTCGTCGTCACTCCGGTCACCCTACGACCGCGGCACCGTCACGCCGTCGTCGGCGTTCCCTCCCGCTCGTCGGGATCGCCCGGGCTCGTCCCGCGCTCGGCGCCCGCCCTCACTTCGTGGCCTCCATCATCTGGCGCAGCTCGCGCTTGAGGTCGTTGATCTCGTCGCGGAGCCGCCCGGCCAGCTCGAACTGCAGCTCGGCCGCGGCCTGCTTCATCTGGTCGGTGAGGTCCTGGATGAGCTGGGCCAGCTCGGAGCTGGGCAGCCCGGCGAGGTCCTTGGCGTGGTGACCGCTGGCCTTGTCACCCAGCACCGGCACGGTCTGGCGGGCCTTGACTCCCCCGGCCCGGCCCTTGGCCGCGGTGCCGGCCCAGGTCTGGAGCAGCGCCTCGGTGTCCTCGCTGTCGCGGTTGAGCATCTCGGTGATGTCGGCGATCTTCTTGCGCAGCGGCTGCGGATCGACGCCGGCGGCCTTGTTGTAGGCGACCTGCTTCTCGCGGCGCCGGTTGGTCTCCTCGATCGCCGACTCCATGGACGCGGTGATCTTGTCGGCGTACATGTGGACCTGGCCCGACACGTTGCGGGCCGCGCGGCCGATCGTCTGGATCAACGACTTGTCGGAGCGCAGGAAGCCCTCCTTGTCGGCGTCGAGGATCGCCACCAGCGACACCTCGGGCAGGTCGAGGCCCTCGCGGAGCAGGTTGATGCCGACCAGGACGTCGTACTCGCCCATCCGCAGCTCGCGGAGCAGCTCGATGCGGCGCAGCGTGTCGACCTCGGAGTGCAGGTAGCGGGTGCGGATGCCGGCGTCGAGCAGGTAGTCGGTGAGGTCCTCGGACATTTTCTTGGTCAGCGTCGTGACCAGGACCCGCTCGTCCTTCTCGGTGCGGGTGCGGATCTCGTGGATCAGGTCGTCGATCTGGCCCTTGGTCGGCTTGACGACCACCTCGGGGTCGATCAGGCCGGTGGGACGGATGATCTGCTCCACGACGTCGCCGCCGACCTTGTCGAGCTCGTAGTTGCCCGGGGTCGCCGAGAGGTAGATGGACTGGTCGACGCGGTCGAGGAACTCCTCCCAGCGCAGCGGCCGGTTGTCCATCGCGCTCGGGAGCCGGAACCCGTGGTCGACGAGGTTGCGCTTGCGGGACATGTCGCCCTCGTACATGCCGCCGATCTGCGGGACGGCGACGTGGGACTCGTCGACCACCACGAGGTAGTCCTCGGGGAAGTAGTCGAGCAGGCAGTTGGGCGCGCTGCCGCGGGTGCGGCCGTCCATGTGCATCGAGTAGTTCTCGATGCCGGCGCACGAGCCGACCTGCCGCATCATCTCCACGTCGTAGGTCGTGCGCATCCGCAGCCGCTGGGCCTCGAGCAGCTTCCCCTGCCGCTCGAAGGAGGCCAACTGCTCGACCAGCTCCTCCTCGATGCCGCGGATCGCGCGCTCCATCCGCTCGGGACCGGCGACGTAGTGGGTGGCCGGGAAGACGTAGAGCTCCTTGTCCTCGGTGAGGACCTCGCCGGTGACGGCGTGCAGCGTCATCAGCCGCTCGATCTCGTCGCCGAAGAACTCGATGCGCACCGCGTGCTCCTCGTAGACCGGGAAGATCTCGAGGGTGTCGCCACGGACGCGGAACGTGCCCCGCGTGAACGACATGTCGTTGCGCGTGTACTGGATCTCGACGAGCTGGCGCAGGATCGAGTCGCGGTCGCGCTCCTCGCCGACGCGCAGCCGCAGCATCCGGTCGACGTACTCCTGGGGGGTGCCGAGGCCGTAGATGCACGACACCGTCGAGACCACGATGACGTCGCGCCGGGTCAGCAGCGAGTTGGTCGCCGAGTGCCGCAGCCGCTCGACCTCCTCGTTGACCGAGGAGTCCTTCTCGATGTAGGTGTCGGTCTGCGGGACGTAGGCCTCGGGCTGGTAGTAGTCGTAGTAGGAGACGAAGTACTCGATCGCGTTCTCCGGGAACAGCTGGCGCAGCTCGTTGGCGAACTGCGCGGCCAGCGTCTTGTTGGGCTGCAGGACGAGCATCGGGCGCTGCACCTGCTCGGCGACCCACGCGATCGTGGCCGTCTTGCCGGTGCCGGTGGCGCCGAGGAGGACGACGTCCTTGACGCCGCCCTCGACCCGGCGGGTGATCTCCTTGATGGCGGCCGGCTGGTCGCCGGACGGGGAGTAGTCGGAGATGACCTTGAACGGGGCCAGGCGGCGCTGGAGGTCGGTGACAGGGCGCATGCGACGAGCCTACGACCGGCCACCGACAACCTCCCGACGAACGGTCGAGCGACCGGTCGGCCGACCGGTCGGGGACCGGTCGGGGCACGCCGTCAGAGCAGCGGGCGCAGCGGGGCCAGGAAGGCCTCGGTGAACTTGCGGTGGAGGTCGCGGGCCTCCCACTCCCCCTGCGTCAGCTCGACGGTGTTGGACTCGTCGGTGCGGAAGATCTCCTCGAGCTGGGCCGCGAGGCCGGCGTCGATGATCTCGACGTTGATCTCGTAGTTGCCGGTCAGGCTGAGCCGGTCGATGTTGGCGGTGCCGACGGTCGACCAGGTGCCGTCGACCGTGGCGGTCTTCGCGTGCACCATGGCGCCGCGGAACCGCAGCACCTTGACGCCGGCCTCGAGCAGCTGGGAGAAGTACCCGCGCGAGATCCAGTCGGCGACGATGTGGTTGGACTTCAGCGGGATCAGCAGCCGGACGTCGACGCCGCGGCGGGCGGCGTCCTTCATGGCGTCGACGAAGTCCTGGTCGGGGATGAAGTAGGCGGTGGTGATCCAGACGTTGGTGCTGGCGCGGTTGATCGCCTCGAGGTACATCGAGCGGATCGGGAACATCCACAGCCGGGGCACGTTGCGCTGCACCCGGATCCGCGGCTCCCACGTCGAGGCCGTCTCGAGCAGCAGGGGGCGCTCGCTGTGGCGCACGCGGCGCCGGCGGTGCAGGTTCCAGAAGTCCGCGAAGGCCCGCTTGAGGTCCCAGACACCGGGGCCGCTGATCCGCACGTGGGTGTCGCGCCACTCGGTCTCGTAGGCGTCGCCGATGTTGTAGCCGCCGACGAACCCGACCGTGTCGTCGACGACGAGGATCTTACGGTGGTCGCGGCCGTAGCGGCGGAGGTCGAAGAACCGCCAGCCGGCCGACCAGACGGGGTACTTCAGCACCTTCATGTTGGCCGGGAAGTGCTTGAAGACCGGCGAGACGACGAGGTTGGCGAAGCCGTCGTAGATGCAGTAGACCTCGACGCCCCGGTCGGCGGCGTCGGCCAGCGCCTTCTTGAACCGCTCGCCGGTCGCGTCGCCCTTCCAGATGTAGGTCTCGAAGAGCACCTGACGCTGGGCGCCCTCGATCGCGGCGAGCATGTCGTCGTACAGGTCTCGCCCGAAGGTGTACGTCGTCACCGCGCTCTCGTCGATGTCGACCGTCCGCGGCGGGGTCGTCGGGAACGCCTTCGGCGTCTTGCCGCGGCGGCGGTAGGAGTCGACGAGCGACATCGTCACCGCGATCGCGAGCTGCAGGCCGAGGATCGTCAGCAGGGTGCGCCGGGCCTGCCTCATCAGCCGCTCCACGTCGATCCGCACGACGTCAACCTAGCCTGAGCCGGACGACCGGCCGGCGGCCCACGCGGGACGCCTCACGGGACACCTCACGGGCCACGGCACAGGTCACGGCACAGGTCACGGTGCGGACCGACGGGGCGCGGGCGCCGCCGACCCCGTTGAATCTCCCGGGTGACCGTCGCCGTCCGCCCCGCAGGAGTGGGCACCGCCCGGCGCTGGGCCATGCTCGCGGCGAGCACGCTCGCGCAGGCGGCGTGCGCGGTGATGGCGCACGGGCCGGCGTTCCTCATCCCCGCGCTGCACGACCAGCGTGGCCTGAGCCTCACCGAGGCCGGCGTCGTCGCCGCGGCGCCGACGGTCGGGGTGATGCTCACCCTGGTCGCCTGGGGACTGCTGACCGACCGCCGCGGCGAGCGCCTGGTCCTGGTCGGCGGCCTCGTCCTGACCACGCTCGCCGGGCTCGCCGCCGTCCTGGTCGACGGGCTGGTGCCGCTGACGCTCGCCCTCTTCCTCGGCGGGGCCGCCTCGGCGTGCAGCGCCGCGGCGTCGGGCCGGGTGGTCGTGGGCTGGTTCCCGCCGCACCGGCGGGGGCTGGCGATGGGGATCCGGCAGATGGCGCAGCCGGTGGGCGTCGGCGTCGCCGCCGTCAGCATCGCGACCGTCGCGGACCGGCACGGCGTCAGCGCCGCGCTGTGGGTCCCGACGATCGCCACCGCCGTCGCCGCGGTCGTCGTCGTCCTCGTCGTGCTCGACCCACCCCGGCCGCCCGCGAAGGACGGCCCGGCCCCGAACCCCTACCGCGAGGACGGCTTCCTCGCCCGGGTGCACGGCGTCTCGATGCTGCTCGTCGTCCCGCAGTTCGTGGTGTGGACCTTCGCGCTGGTCTGGCTGGTGCAGGACCGCGACTGGTCACCCGCCGCGGCCGGTGCCCTCGTGGCCGTCGCCCAGGTGGTCGCCGCGTTCGGCCGGATCGCGGCCGGCCAGCTCTCGGACGTCGTCGGCTCGCGCACCCGCCCGCTGCGGTGGGTCGCGGTCGCGGCGGCGGCCGCGATGGCGCTGCTGGGGCTGGCCGCCGGGCTGGACTCCGGGGTCGCGGTGCCCCTGCTGGTCGTCGCGACCGCGCTCACCGTCGCCGACAACGGACTCGCGTTCACGGCGGTCGCCGAGCGGGCCGGCCCTCACTGGTCGGGACGGGCGCTCGGGCTGCAGAACACCGCCCAGTTCCTCACCGCGGCGCTGGTGCCGCCGCTGGGCGGGCTCGCGGTCACCCACGCGGGGTACGCCACGACGTTCGCGCTGGCCGCGCTGTTCCCGGTGGTCGCCGTCGCGCTGGTGCCGGTGCGCGGCGAACGGGCGCTGGGCTGAGGGCCCGCCGTCCGGGCCGGGCGTCGCGGCGAGAGGCACGAAAAACAGGACGACCCACTCGATCTGCTCCTCCCCAGGAGCAATGAGCGGGTCGTCCTCGGTGCTTCATCGGCGCGGGCCTGGTGCGCTGCGATCCCCCCAGATCGAGATCAGCGCACCTTCTGGCCCGGCGTCGTCGCTTCGGCTCCCCCCGGAACCTCGCGACAAGAAGAACATTACGGCCGCTCACGGCACGCGCGGTCCACACGCAGGTCACGTCTGGTGCAGACCTTGGTAACAACCTGGCCTCAGGTTCCGCCGCGGCGCTGCCCGGGCGACACCGAGCCCCCGGGAAGGTGCCCGCGCGGCGCCATCCGGGCGCCGTGGCGGGGGCGGTGCAGCCTGGCCAGGGCGACGAGCGCGGGCACCCGGCCGCGCTGCGGCCGCCACGGCTCGAGGTAGGCCGCGAGCTCGTCGTCGTCGAACGGCGTCCCGGTCAGCGCCCAGCCGACGTCCTTGGCGACGTGGTAGTCGCCGAACGAGACCGCGTCGGGGTCGCCGAGGGCGCGCTGGCGGACCTCGGCGCTGGTCCACACCCCGATGCCGGGCAGCGACCGGAGCCGGCGGTCGGCGTCGTCGGGCGCGAGGTCGACGAGCCGCTCGAGCGAGTCGGCCACGCGGGAGGCGGTGACGATGGCCCGGGAGCGGGCCGGGTCGACGTGCAGGCGCAACCACTCCCACGACGGGATGGTGCGCAGCACGTCGGCGGCCGGCTGCACCCACAGGTGGCGGTCGGCACCCGGTCCGGGCGCCCGCTCCCCGAAGCGGTGGACGAGCATACGGAACCCCGCGAACGCCTCCTGCCCGGTCACCTTCTGCTCGATGATCGTCGGCACCAGCGACTCCATCAGCAACCCCGTGCGCCCGAGCCGGGCGTGCGGGTGCCGACGCCACGCGTCGGCGAGGACCGGGTGTCGCGGCTCGAAGCCCTCCCAGCTGTCGGCGGCGCCCAGCAGCGCGGGCAGCGTCTCGAGGGCCCAGTCGGCGCCGGGGCCCCACGCCTCGGCGTGGATCGCGCCGTCGGCGGGCCGGGGCTCGACCACCAGGGTGGCCGGACCGAGCGGCGTCCGGGATCCGCGCCAGGTGCGACCGGCGTCGTCGCGGCGCATCGTGGGGTCTCCGCCGCCGCGGCGCTGCTGGCCGAGGACGGCGCCGGCCGGGCACGGCCAGTCGGGTCGCCACACCCGCGTCGCTCCCGCCTGCGTCATGTCGTCGAGGGTAGGGCGCGACGGGGACACCCGGTTCCGCCGGTTCGACCTCGACGGGTGGGCGCGTCCGGGGGTGGCGCGGTGTTGGATGACGAGATGCTGCTTCATGACGTGGTGGAGACCTCGGCGGCCGTCGCCGCCACCCGGTCGCGCAAGGCCAAGGCCGCCGCGATCGCCGACCTGCTGGCCCGCTGCGGACGCGACGAGGTCGAGCTCGTCGCGGCGTACGTCGGGGGCGCCCTGCGGCAGCGCCGCACGGGCGTGGGCTGGCGCGGCATCGGCACGCCACCGGCGCCGGCCGACACGCCGTCCTTGACCGTGGTCGGGGTCGACGCGGCGTTCGAGGCGGTCTCGGCGCTGGCGGGGGCCGGGTCGCAGGCCGCACGCAAGGACGCGGTGGCGCGGCTCCTCGGCGCCGCGACGGCGGCCGAGCAGGCCTGGTTGCGTGCGGTGGTGACCGGCGCGGTGCGCCAGGGCGCGCTCGACGCCGTCGTCCAGGAGGCGGTCGCGGCCGCGGCCGGGGTGCCGCTGGCGGCGGTCCGGCGGGCGGCGATGCTGGCCGGCTCCACCACGGCCGTCGTGGCCGCGGCGTTCGACGGCGGCGAGGAGGCGCTCGCCGCGGTCGGGCTCGAGGTCGGCCGACCGGTCCTGCCGATGCTGGCGTCGTCGGCGACGTCCGTGGCCGACGCGCTGGCCAAGGTCGGCGCCACCCCGGAGGCCCCCGGGGCGATCGACACCAAGCTCGACGGCATCCGGATCCAGGTGCACCGCGACGGCGACGACGTCGTGGTGGTGACCCGCAGCCTCGACGACATCACCGCCCGGCTGCCCGAGGTGGTGGCGGTGGTCCGCGCGCTGCCCGTCGAGCGCGTCGTGCTCGACGGCGAGGTGCTCGCCCTCGACGACGCCGGGAGACCGCGGCCGTTCCAGGAGACCGCGTCCCGGACCGCCATGGGCGACGGGGTGGTGGTGACGCCGTTCTTCTTCGACGTGCTGCACGTCGACGGCCGCGACCTCCTCGACGCCCCCGGGTCCGAGCGGGCAGCCGCGCTGGAGGCGCTGGTGCCGGCCCGGCACCGGGTGCCGCGGCTGGTCACCGCCGACGTCGACGAGGCCGGCGCGTTCGTCGCCGAGGTGCTGGCCGCCGGGCACGAGGGGGTCGTCGTCAAAGACCTCGCGGCGCCGTACGCCGCCGGCCGGCGCGGGGCGGCGTGGGTGAAGGTGAAGCCGGTCCACACCCTCGACCTCGTCGTGCTGGGCGTCGAGTGGGGCTCCGGACGGCGCCAGGGATGGCTGTCCAACCTCCACCTCGGCGCCCGCGACCCCGACCGGCAGGGCGGTCCCGACGGCTTCGTGATGCTCGGCAAGACGTTCAAGGGGATGACCGACGAGATCCTCGCGTGGCAGACCGAGCGGTTCCTCGGGCTGGAGACCGCGCGCGAGGGGCACGTCGTCCGCGTCGCGCCGGTGCAGGTCGTCGAGATCGCCTTCGACGGCGTCCAGCGCTCGTCGCGCTACCCCGGGGGCGTCGCGCTCCGCTTCGCCCGGGTGCTGCGCTACCGCGACGACAAGACGGCGGGCGAGGCCGACACGATCGACGACGTGCGCGCGTTCCTCGGCTGAGGCCCGAGGTGCCCGGCCGGGCGACGCGGGGTGGGGCTCCTTCGCGTCACACTCGTGCAACTGGGTGTGACACCTGTCCTACGATCGCGTGGTGAGCACCGGCACCAGGCGCGTCCCCGAGACCGACGGACGCCGGCGTGCGGCGGCGGCGCGGCGCCGGGTGCGCGAGGCGGAGATCATCGCCGCCACCCGGCGCCACTTCGACAGCCGCGGCGCCGGCGAGGCCCAGATCGAGGACATCGCGGCGGCCGTCGGCATCAACCGCGCGATCGTCTACCGCGTCTTCACGGGCAAGGAGGAGCTCTTCGCCCTGACGCTGGTGAGCTACCTCGACGAGCTGCGCGACGCGCTCGCCGACGCGGCCGACGACGCCGCCACGCCGTCGGGGCGGTTGACCGGCATCGTCGGCGCCTTCGTCGACTACGGCGTCGCCCACCCGGCGTTCGTCGACTGTGCGCAGTCGCTCATGCGCCGCCGCGGCGACGAGCTGCTCGACGAGATCTCGGAGGGCGCGCTGTTCCGCCTCGGCCGCGCGATCTCGTCGTGCCTGACGATCCTCTCCACGACGCTCGAGGACGGCGTCCGCGCCGGTGACTTCGCCGACTCGATCGACCCCGTCCTGGTGGCGAACACGCTCTACGCCTCCGGCCTCGGCGCCCTGCAGCTCGCCCACGTCGGCATCCTCGTCGCGGAGGCCGCGCCCGGCATCCCCACCGTGGGCACGATCACCGCCGACCAGGTGCGGGCGCACCTGGTCGCCTCGGCGCTGGGCCTGACCCGGCCGTAGCGACCGGTCCGGTCAGGCCCGCTCGAGCAGCGCCACGACGCCCTGCCCGCCCGCGGCGCAGATCGAGATGACGCCGCGGCCGGTGCCGCCCTCGGACGTCGCGAGCAGCTTGGCGAGCACGTTGACGATCCGTCCGCCGGTCGCCGCGAACGGGTGCCCGGCAGCGAGCGAGGAGCCGTGCACGTTGAGCCGGCTGCGGTCGATCGGACCGAGCGGGCCGTCGAGTCCGAGCCGCCGCTCGCAGAAGACCGGGTCCTCCCAGGCGGCGAGCGTCGCCAGCACCTGCGAGGCGAAGGCCTCGTGGATCTCGTAGTAGTCGAAGTCCTGCAGCGTCAGGCCGTTGCGGGCCAGCATCCGCGGCATCGCGTACGCCGGCGCCATCAGCAGGCCCTCGCTGCCGTTGACGTAGTCGACGGCCGCGGTCTCGAAGTCCGACAGGTAGGCGAGGACCGGCAGGCCGCGCTCGGCCGCCCACTCCTCCGAGGCCAGCAGCACGACGGACGCACCGTCGGTCAGCGGGGTCGAGTTGCCGGCGGTCATCGTCGCCGCCGCGCCCCGGCCGAAGACCGGCTGGAGCTTCGCGAGCTTCTCGACGGTGGAGTCGCCGCGCAGGTTGGTGTCGCGCTCGACGCCGCGGAACGGCGTCACCTGGTCGTCGAGGAACCCCGCGTGGTACGCCGCCGCCAGCTTCTGGTGCGAGGACGCCGCGAGCTCGTCCTGCGCCTCGCGGGTGACCTGCCACTCCAGCGCGGTCAGCGCGGCGTGCTCGCCCATCGACAACCGGGTCCGCGGCTCGCCGTTCTGCGGGACCTCCAGGCCGATGTCGCCGGGCCGGATGGCACCCAGCGCCCTGAGCCGCGAGGCGGTGTCGCGGGCGGCGTTGACCTTCATCAGCTTCCTGCGGAGCTTGTCGCTGATCGCCACCGGCGCGTCGGACGTGGTGTCCGTGCCGCCGGCGATGCCGACGTCGATCTGCCCGAGGGCGATCTTGTTGGCGACCTGGATCGCGGCCTGCAGGCCGGTGCCGCACGCCTGCTGGATGTCGGTCGCGGGCGTCTCCGGCGACAGCCTCGACCCGAGGACCGACTCGCGCACGAGGTTGAAGTCGCGGGCGTGCTTGAGCACCGCGCCGGCCACGACCTCACCGAGCCGCTCGCCCTCGAGCCCGAACCGCGTGACCAGCCCGTCGATCGCGGCGGTGAGCATCTCCTGGTTGGACGCGTCGGCGTAGACGGAGCTGGACCGGGCGAAGGGGATCCGGTTGCCACCGATGACGGCGACCCGGCGGGTACGTTCGTTCATGGGACCATACTGGCCGGTAACACCGCGTCACGGAAGCCGGTGAGGGCCACGTCACGAAAGGTGGACTCCGAGTTACACCCGTAGTTGCATCACCTGGTCAGACCATCACCGAGAGCGAGGCAGCAGCCGCCATGAGCGACAAGTACCGGGGCTTCACGTCGACCCCGGTCGGGAAGATCCTGGTCAAGAACCTGGGACTCCCCGACCCCACCCGCCTCGAGCGCTGGACCGAGGGCGCACCCCTCGTCGACGGCACCGTGCTCGTCGGCGGCACCGGTCGCCTGGCCGAGTCCCTTCCCGGCCTGCTCGGCTCGCTCGGCGTCACCGTGACCGTCGTCAGGCCGGAGGAGGGTCGCCTCAAGGGCCTCGTCCTCGACGCCACCGGACTGACGGCGTCGTCCGACCTGGTCGCGCTGCGCGAGTTCTTCACCCCCGTGCTCCGCAGCCTGGCGTCGTGCGCGCGCGTCGTCGTCCTCGGGACGCCGCCCGAGCAGGTCCGCGGCGGGGAGCGGGTCGCCCAGCGCGCGCTCGAGGGCTTCACCCGCAGCCTCGGTAAGGAGATCGGGCACGGGAGCACCGTCCAGCTCGTCTACGTCGCCGACGGGGCCGAGGCCGGCCTCGCCAGCACCCTGGCGTTCCTGCTGTCGCCGAAGTCGGCCTACGTCTCCGGCCAGGTGGTCCGGATCGGCGCGCACGGCGTCGTGGACGTGCCCGCGGTCGCCTCGCCCGACGACCTGGTCGCGCCGCTGGCCGGCAGGGTCGCCCTCGTCACCGGCGCCAGCCGCGGCATCGGCGAGCAGATCGCCCGCGTGCTGCACCGCGACGGCGCGACCGTCGTCGGCGTCGACGTCCCCCAGGCGGCCAGCGAGCTGCAGGTCCTGATGACGGAGCTGGACGGCGACTGGCTGACCCTCGACATCACCGGCCAGGACGCCCCGCAGCGGATCGCCCACCACCTGCGCACCCACCACGGCGGCGTCGACGTCGTCGTCCACAACGCCGGCATCACGCGCGACAGGAAGCTCGCCAACATGGACGACGCCCGCTGGGAGTCGGTCATCGCGGTCAACCTGACCGCGCCCGAGCTGATCACGCGCGAGCTGCTCGACCAGGACCTCGTGCGCGACCACGGCTCGATCGTCGGCGTCGCCTCGATCGCCGGCATCGCCGGCAACGTCGGCCAGACCAACTACGCCGCGTCGAAGGCCGGCGTGATCGGCCTGGTCGACTCCCTGGCCGACGAGCTCGCCGAGCAGGGGCGCGGCATCACCGTCAACGCCGTCGCCCCGGGCTTCATCATCACCCAGATGACCGCCGCGGTGCCGTTCGCGACCCGCGAGGTCGGTCAGCGCCTCAACGCGATGGCCCAGGGCGGCCTGCCGGTCGACGTCGCCGAGACGATCGCCTGGTACGCCCACCCCGCCTCCAGCCTGGTCAACGGCAACGTCGTGCGGGTCTGCGGCCAGATGATGCTGGGGGCCTAGGCATGAGCGTCGTCCCCGTCCTGCTCCGGGCCGCGCTGCCGTCGCTCCCGGTCGTCAACCGGCTGCCCGGCGTCCGCAAGGCCCCGGCGTCCACCTTTACCGGTCTCGCGCGGACGGCCCCGCCCGTCACGATCGACCGTGCGCACGTCGAGCGGTACGCCCGCGTCTGCGGCTTCCCGACCAAGGACGTCGTCCCGCTCCCCTACCCGCACCTGCTCGCCTTCGGGATGCAGATGGCGATGATGAGCGACCGGGCGTTCCCGTCCCCGGTGATCGGCATGGTGCACGTGGCGAACACGATCACCCAGCACCGGCCGGTCGCGGTCGGCGAGTCGGTGACCGTCACGGCGCGGGTCGGGGTGCCGGTCGCACACCCGCGGGGCACCGTGCACGAGTTCGTCACCGAGGTCCGTGCCGGCGACGAACTCGTGTGGGAGGAGGTCTCGGCCTACCTGCGCCGTGGCCGCGGCGACTCTGCGGCGACGTACGGGACGGTCCTGCCCCCGGTCGGACCCGGCGGGATCCCGTGGCGGCTGCCCGCCGACCTCGGCCGCCGGTACGCCGCGGTGTCCGGCGACCGCAACCCGATCCACCTCTACCCGCTGACCGCCCGGGCGCTCGGCTTCCCGCGCCAGATCGCCCACGGCATGTGGACCCTGGCCCGGAGCGTCGCCGCGCTCGAGAACCGGCTCCCGGACGCCGTCCGCGTCGACGTCGCCTTCAAGCGTCCCGTCCTGCTCCCCGGCACCGTCGTCCTCGGCACCGAGCGGCTCGAGCGCACCGAGCGCACCGACGGCGTGGACGACGACGCCGGACCGGGCTGGGCGTTCAGCCTCACCAGCCCCACCGGCACCACCCACCTCATCGGCCGCACCCGCCCGGCCTGACCCTCCGGAGCGGTAGTCCCGGGGGTTTGGGCCCCGGAACCGGCCGTCTCGGGGCCCGAACGGCCGGGACTATCCCACCGACACCCCACCGACAGCCCGCGACAGGTCGGGGACGGCCCGCGACAGGTCGGGGTCGGGCCGGGTCGGTCAGCGGGTCTTGGGGCGGATCAGGCCCTCCTGGGCGACGGTGGCGACCAGGACGCCGTCCTGGCGGAAGACGCGACCGATCGAGAGGCCACGGGCGCCGCCGGCCGAGGGGGACCACTGGTCGTAGAGCCACCACTCGTCGACGCGGAACGGCCGGTGGAACCACACCGTGTGGTCGAGCGAGGCCATCTGCACCGTCGTCGGGTCGGCGCCGTCGTGGGCGGCCAGCGAGGCGCCGAGCAGCGAGACGTCGCTGGCGAAGGTGAACGCCGCGAGGTGCTCGAGCGGGTCGTCACCCATCTCGCCACGGATCCGGATCCACATCCGCGACTGCGACGGGTGGTCCGGGTCGGGGTCGAGACCGCGCCGCGAGCTGCCGAGCCACCGGGCGTCGAGCGCGGCCCACTCCTTGCCGAGCGCGTCGGACTCCTCGTTGCCGCGCCTGCGCATCAGGTCCATGAGGTCCAGGCCCTCCTCGGGTGGCTTCACCCGGGGCATCACGTCCTGGTGCTCGAGTCCCTCCTCGGTCCGCTGGAAGCTGAGCGTCTGGTAGTAGATCGCGCGGCCGTGCTGGCGCGCGACCACCCGGCGGGTGACGAACGAGCGTCCGTCGCGGATCCGCTCGACGTCGTAGATGATCGGCACCGAGTAGTCGCCCGGCAGCAGGAAGTACGAGTGCAGCGAGTGCACGTGGAGGTCGGGCTCGACGGTCCGCGCCGCAGCGATCAGCGACTGCGCGGCCACCTGGCCGCCGTAGACCCGCTGGCGGGTCGTGTCGGGCTGCTTGCCGCGGAACAGGTCGACGTCGAGGTACTCGAGGTCGAGCAGCGCCACCAGGTCACGGGCCGGGTCCTGGGACGCCGGGGCGGGGTCGCTCACTGCTCTTCCTTGGGGTCGGGGTCCTCGAGGTCGGCGAGGAACTGCTCGAACTGCAGGCCGATCTCGTCGCCCGTGGGCAGCGGCTGGTCGTCGGCGAGCAGGTTCGCGCCGCGCTCCTCGGCCTGGGCGAACGAGTCGTACTGCCGCTCCAGCGAGGCGACGACCTCGCCGACCTCCTCGTTGGCCGAGAGGTAGCGGGCGATCTCGGCCTCGCGGTCGCTGGCCGCGACGTGCAGCGCCGACAGGTCGAGCGTCAGCCGCCCGGCGCGCTCCACCTGCTCGAGCAGGACGGCGGCGGCCTGCGGGTACTCCAGCTGGGCGAGGTAGTGCGGGATGTGGGCGACGAAGCCGAGCGCGTCGTGGCCCCACTCCCCCAGCCGCAGCTCGAGCAGACCCTGCGCGCTGCTGGGCACCCGCAGCTCTCCGGCCCAGGGGTTGTCGGAGGTGACGAGGTCGGGGTTGTTGGCGTGGTGGGTCACCGCGATCGGACGGGTGTGCGGCACCGCCATCGGCACCGAACCCATGCTGACCACCAGCGTCACCCCCAGGCGGTCGACGACCTCGAGCACGGCGCGGGCGAAGGCCTCCCACCGGTTGTCGGGCTCCGGACCCTGGAGCAGCAGGTACGGCGTACCGCCGGCGTCCTGCAGCAGCCGGACGACGAGCCGCGGCGCGTCGTACTGCTCGTAGTGGTCGCGGACGAACGACACCGCCGGACGCCGGGCCCGGTAGTCGTGGAACTGGTCGACGTCGAACGTCGCCACCACGGTGCCGCCGTCGGACAGTGCCGCGAGGTGCTGCGCGGCCAGCGCGGCCGAGGTGCCGGCATCCAGGAACCCGTCGAGGGCGACGACCATGGTCACCTCGCTGACGGCATCGAGGCCGGGGACCTCGTCGACGATGTGGACCAAACGCTCGGAGCTCACGGGGTCAACCCTAGGGGCCGGTGGGCGGCGACGACTCCGCCGGGCCGGTGGGCGGGGCCCCGTCGGTGGGCTCGGCCACCGCGGGCGCGTACGTGCGGGCCATCAGGTCGGCGCCGCGCCGGGCGACCTCGGCCAGCGGGAGGTTCAGGACCTGGCGCACCACCCGGGCGTCGTCCTCGTCGGGACGGTCGGTGAAGGCGTCGAGGAGGTCCCAGACGCCCTGCTCGCCGCGAGCCTGCACGAGCCACTCCACGATCCACCACGCGAGCGCGTAGTGCTCGGCGGCGTCCTCGTCGTTGAAGGCGTCCTCGGCGGGCAGGCGCAGGGCGCCGGCCCGAGCAGCCGCCAGGGTGCGGGCCGGCACCCGGCGGTCCTCCGGGGCGATCGCCTGGACCGACAACCACTCCGCGACGCCCTCGCTCAGCCAGACCGGGGCCTCGTCGTCGTGGGCGCCGACGGCGACGTGGGTGAGCTCGTGCCGCACCAGCCGGGCCAGGTCGCCCGACCGGCGACGGCCGAGCCGGTCGAGGGCGCCCCGGTTGAGGGCGAAGCGGGTCGAGGCGATCGCGTCGTCGCCCGCCTCCGGGCCCACGGGCACGGTGAAGGCGACGGCGTCGAGCGCCTGCGGGTCGCCGCCGGGGACCTCGTCCAGCCCGGCGAGGAACGCCGGGTCGGACAGGGCGTAGAAGACGACGGTCCGCGACCAGTCGTAGGGGACCCGGGCGGAGACGTCGTCGACGCCGGCCGCGACGGCCGCCACGAGCTCGGGGCCGCGCTCGGCGGTGCCGTCGTCGAGCACCCCGAGGACGCCGCCGGCCCGCACCGCCGTGACCGTCCCGGTCTCCCACGGCTCGCGCAGGCCGAGGTGGGCGGCCTCCCACGCGGGGTCGGTGGTCGAGTCGACGACGAACCGGGTGCCGGCCCGGGCGAACCGGACGCGGTCGAGCGTGTGGACGGCGCGCTGGTCGAACGCGCCGAGCCGGGTGGTCACCTCGACGACACCCCAGTAGCCGTCGCCGGTGCGGACCAGGCTCTCGGGGGCCAGCCGGTAGGAGAACCGGGTGAGGGGGAGCTGGGTGATGCTGACGAAGTAGCGGTCCTCGGAGGCGAGCAGGTCGCCGTCCTGGGCGAGACCGGCGCGGAAGCCCTCGCGGTCCCCGGTCAGGACCGCGGTCGCCCGCGCGTCCAGGACGCCCTGGAGCGTGGTGGCGACGTCGGCCGGGACCACCTGGGGCGGCCCGCTCGTCGGCTCGGGACCCGGCGTCGGGGGCGCCGCGGTGGTGGCCGGGGCCGGGGCCGGGGTGGTCGGGGCGGCTACCGGGTCGGTCGGCGGCGGCGACGTGTCGCCGGGCTCCCCACCGCAGGCGCCGAGCGCCAGGACCAGCAGCGCGACACCGGTGGTGCGGGCAGCCGAGCGGACGGTCGAGCGGGCAGTGGTGCGGGCGCCGGCCGCGGCCCGGGACCGGACGTCAGCGCGTGCGGTCGGCATCGACGTCGGGCCGGATGCCGCCCGTCCCCCCGGCGGGATCGCCGAGCGCCGACATCGCCTCGACGATGCCGAGGGCCAGGGCCTGCGGCGTGAGGCCGATCCGCTCGAGGATCGCGGCCCGCTTGGCGTGGTCGAGGAACTCCTGCGGGATGCCGTGGAGGCGGAAGGGCGTGTGGACGCCGGCGGCGTTGAGGGTCTGCAGCAGGACGGCGCCACAGCCGCCGACCTCGCCGTTGTCCTCGATGCTCACCACCAGCCGGTGGTCGCGGGCGAGCTCGACGATCGCGGGGTCGACCGGTTTGACCCAGCGCGGGTCGACGACCGTGACACCGATGCCCTGGGCCACCAGGCGGTCGGCCACGTCGACGGCGACCTCGGCCATCGAGCCGACCGCGACGACCAGGACGTCCTGGTCGCCGGTGCGCACCAGCACGTCGGCCCCGCCGGCCCTGCCGACCGCCTCGATGTCGGCCGGCGGCGGACCCTTGGGGAAGCGGACCACGGTGGGGGCGTCGTCGACGTCGACGGCCTCGTCGAGCAGCTCGCGCATCCGGGTGACGTCGCGCGGGGCGGCGAGCCGCAGGCCCGGCACCACCTGGAGGATCGACATGTCCCACATGCCGTTGTGGCTGGCACCGTCGTCACCGGTGACGCCGGAGCGGTCGAGGACGAACGTGACGCCGCACCGGTGCAGGGCGACGTCCATCAGCACCTGGTCGAAGGCCCGGTTGAGGAAGGTGGCGTAGACCGCGAACACCGGGTGCAGCCCGCCGAGCGCCAGGCCCGCCGCGGACGTGGCCGCGTGCTGCTCGGCGATGCCGACGTCGAAGGTGCGCTCCGGGAAGTGCTGCTGGAAGACGTCGAGCCCGACCGGGTGGGTCATGGCCGCGGTGATCGCGACGACGTCCTCGCGGCGGTGCCCGACCTCCACGATCGCGTCGGAGAAGTGGTCGGTCCAGATCCGGCCCTTGGGCTTCTCGGCGCCGGTCTGCACGTCGAAGGGTCCGGGCGCGTGGAACTGGTCGGCCTCGTGGCGCTCGGCGGGGTCGTAGCCGTAGCCCTTGCGCGTGATGGCGTGCACGATCACCGGCCCGTTGAACTTCTTGGCCTGGGCCAGCACCTGCTCCACCGCGGCGCGGTCGTGACCGTCGACGGGGCCGACGTACTTGAGGCCGAGGTCCTCGAAGAGGCCCTGGGGCGCCAGCGCGTCCTTGACGCCCTTCTTCATCGCGTGCAGCGCGTCGTAGGCCGCGGGACCGACCCCGGGCACCGCGGTGAGGCGCCGCTTGACCAGGTCCAGCACGTTCTCGTAGCGCGGGTTGGTGCGGAGCGAGGTGAGCGCCGTGGCGAGCCCGCCGATGGTCGGGGTGTAGGAGCGCCCGTTGTCGTTGACGACGATGACCAGCCGGCTGTCCTTGGCGATCGAGATGTTGTTGAGCGCCTCCCAGGCCATGCCGCCGGTGAGGGCGCCGTCACCGATCACGGCGACGACGTGCCGGTCCTCGCCGCGGATCCGGTAGGCCTTGGCCAGGCCGTCGGCGTAGCTCAGGGCGGTGGAGGCGTGGGAGTTCTCGACGATGTCGTGCGGGGACTCCGCCTGGCTCGGGTAGCCGCTCATGCCGCCCTCGCGGCGCAGGGTGCCGAACGTCGCGGCGCGGCCGGTGACGAGCTTGTGCACGTAGGCCTGGTGACCGGTGTCGAAGACCACGCGGTCGCGCGGGGAGTCGAAGACCCGGTGGATCGCCAGGGTCAGCTCCACCACGCCGAGGTTGGGGCCGAGGTGACCGGTGTTGGTCGCGACCGTGCGGATGAGGAGGTCGCGGATCTCGGCGGCCAGCGCCGCCAGCTGGTCGTCGTCGAGGGCCCGCAGGTCGCGCGGCCCGGTGATGGACTCCAGCAAGGACATGCTGTCGAGGTTACCTGCTCGTAGCCCCTCCCCCGGGATCGGCAGGACCCCCACGTCGCCCGCGTCGCCGCGTCGACCGCGTCGTCGTCTCAGAGGTCGACGACGGCGATCGCGGGCTCGTGGAGGCTGCCGAGCCAGACCCGGCCGTCGTGCTCCCGGACCCCGGTGACCATGTGGTACGCCGTGCGCTGGGTCGTCGGGTCGATGTCGAGGTCGTGGACCAGCCGGCCGTCGTCGTCGTAGGCCTGGACCCGCACGGTCCGCCGGGGTGCCGGCTGGAGGCGCTCGGGCAGCCTCGTGGCGAGCCGGCGCAGCGCCATCGGTGCCGTCTGCAGGCGCTCGACGACCGGGTCGCGCGGGCTCGCGATGGTGACCCAGACCAGGCCGTCGCTGCCGCGGGCGATGTTGTCGGGGTAGCCGGGCAGGTTGCTGCACAGGAGGTCGCGCATGCCGGCGTTCGGGCCGGTGAGCCAGCGCCGGACGACGGTGCGGGCGCCGGTCTCCGCCACGGCGACGAAGTCCTCGTCCCGCGACAACGCGACGCCGTTGGCGAAGGCGAGCCCGTCGAGGACGACGGTGACGGTGCCGTCGGTGTCGAGGCGCAGGAGCCGTCCGGTCCGGGTGTTCTGGACGAAGTCGGCCTTCCAGTCCTCGATGCCGAAGCGGGTGGAGGAGTCGGAGAACCAGACCGTGCCGTCGGCGGCGATCGCGGCGTTGTTGCAGAACCGCATCGGCCGCCCGTCGACCTCGCCGGTCACCGCCTCGACGGCGCCGTTGCGGGTGTCGACGCGGAGCAGTCCCCGGTGCGCGTCGCAGACCAGGAGGCGCCCGTCGAGGTCGATCTCGAGGCCGAGGGGGCGTCCCCGGGTCTGCGCGACCCGGTCGACCTTGGTGCCGTCGGGACTCACACGGAACACCGAGCCGTCCTCGGTGCCGGTGAAGACGGCGCCCTCGTCGGCGCCCGAGCGCCCCACGACGACGTCCTCGGCGCCCGGGCCGGGGACGGGGTGGACGGTGAGGGTGCGGTTCGTGCCGGTCGTCATGGGAGCAGCTCTCGGTAGAGGTCGGAGGCGAGCAGCTCGTCCAGGACGAGCGCGCACGAGGTCGTGAGCGGCAGGGTGCGGAGCAGGTCGGGCTCGAGGAAGACCATCTGGCGGCCCTCGTGGCACTCGACCTCGGTCAGCTCGGTGCGACCGACGTACAGGCGGAACGTGTCGTCCCCGCCGCACGGCTCGCTGAAGAAGGTGCGTTCACCCCACAGCGTCAGCCCGCCGTCGAGGACGACGCCGGTCTCCTCGGCCAGCTCGCGGTATGCGGCCTGCTCGAAGCTCTCGCCCTCCTCGACGCCACCGCCGGGGAAGCCCCAGCGCTCGGGATCGATCCGCGGGTGCTCGTCGCGCTCCTGCACCAGCAGCCGGCCCCGCCGGTCGACGAGGGTGGCGGAGGCGAAGCGGTGCACCCCGTCAACCTAGTGGCACCGCTGGTGCCACCCTGGAGCCATGACCGGTCGCCGACCCACCGCCCTGGCCCGTGGGGCGCTCGCCCTCGTGCTCGCCCTCGTGCTCGCCCTCGTGCTCGCCCTCGTGCTCGCCCTGCCGGTCGCGCCCGCGTCCGCCCGCGCCGAGGAGCCGGAGGTCACCGGGTACGCGCTCGGCAGCCTGGCCGCCCGGGTGGTCGCGCGCGACGCCGACGCGCTCACGACGGTCACCGTCGCGGCCGCCCCCCTGTCCGCCGACGGCCGGCGGGCGCTGCGCCCGCCCGCCGACGTCCTGCGCGTGGGGCGGGTGGCGCGGCGGCACGGGCTGCGCACCGAGCTGCTGCTGTCGAACTACAGCAACCGGCTCGAGGACTTCGACCCGCGAGCCGCGCACCGGCTCCTCTCCGACCCCCGGTCGGTGCGGCGGGTGGCGCGGCAGCTCGCGGCCCACGTCGCCGACGGTCGCTGGGACGGCGTCAACGTCGACCTCGAGCTGGTCCGGCGTGGCGACGCGGACGGGCTGGTCGACCTGGTCGAGGCCCTCCAGGACGCGATGCCCGCGGAGCGGACCGTCACCATCGACATCAGCGCCTCGACGTCGCTGCCCTCCTACCGCGACCGCGGCTACGCCCTGGCCCGGCTCGGACGCGCCGTGGACGCCGTCCAGCTGATGGCCTACGACCAGCACGGGCCGACGTGGTCGGGCCCCGGCCCGGTCGGCGACCTGCGCTGGCAGCGGGACGCCGTCGAGACCGTCCTGCGCCGGGTCCCGGCCGGCAAGGTCGACCTCGGGGTCGCCGGCTACGGCTACACCTGGCCGGCGGCGCCGGGCCGCACCGGCCACACGGTGACGCCCGCCCGGGCCCGGCTGCTGGTCGAGCGCGCCGGCATCGACCCGGTCTGGCATGCCCGGTCGGGCGAGTGGTCGGCCCGCCTCCCCAGCGGCACGGTGCTCTGGTGGTCCGACGCCCGCTCCTACGACCGCCGGGTCGACCTCGCCGAGGAGCTCGACCTCCGCGGGCTCGCCGTCTGGCGCCTCGGCTCGGCCGACCCGCTCCCCCGCTGAGAGTTGCCCGCATCGGTGCAATTGCATCGAATTGGTCGGTTCTCGCAGCCCCCAGCTGGCCAATCGGCGGCAATTGCACTGGTCTGGCCGGCTCTCACCCCGCGCAACCGCTGAGACCGCTCACTCGGTGCAATTGCATCGAATTGGTCAGTTCCTGCAGCCAGACCTGAGCCAATCGCGGCAATTGCACCGGATCGGCCAGCCCCCGCACGCCAGCCGCGCGGACCCGTCGTCAGTCGTCGGCGGCCCGGTCGACGACCCGGTCGAGGTAGAGGCGGACGGGGGTGGTGACGACGCGGGCGAGGCGGAGCTTGAGACGCTCGGCGAGGCCGGCGTTCGGCGGGACGTCGAGGTCGTCGATCCGGCGCGAGAGCACCCACTCCAGGGTCGGGCCGGCCCCCCGGATCTCGCCGAGCACCTCCGGGACGGTGTCGATCAGCAGGTCGAGCGAGTCGTCCTCGGCCACCATGTCGCGCAGCATCTGCCCCGGCTGCTGGTGGTAGGCCCGTAGCGCGCTCGCCTCGAGCCGCTCCGGGGTCGTGCCGTCGGCGGCGAGGATGGCGGCCGCGAGCGCCTGGCACGCCGGGTCGTCGGCGAAGTCGCGACCGACGAGGTACTCGCAGAGCGCGCTGGCGCCGTCGAGCCGGCCCCACAGCCAGTCGTGGGCGCGACCCTCGCGCGAGCCGAACGCGCCGAAGTGGTTCCACCGCTCGCCGTGGAGCTTCCTGGCCGGCCAGTCGCCGTAGCCGCTGGCCTCGACCGGCACCAGGGGCGGCGCGGCCGGGGTGACCTGGCGGTAGCGGAACGTCGGTCGGTCACCCGACTCCGACGAGAGCGCCGCCGACACCACCTCCAGGTCGAGCGAGTGCTGGGCCAGGTCGGCCGCGCTCGGCGCGCCGGGCCAGGTGGCGACGATCGCCTCGACGACGTCGGCGAGCAGCACCGCGACCTCCCCGCGGGCCCCCAGGTCGTCGTGCACGGCGGTGAGCGCGGCGAACCGGGCCGACGGGGACGACGTCGCGGTGACGGCGGCGAGCAGCGCCGACTCCTCGGCCCGGCGCAGCGTGCGGACCCGCCGCTGCGCCCGGTCGACCGCGCCGAAGGCCTGGGTGCGGGTGGCGTCGGCGGCCGCGGCGAGGACGAGCGCGCGTCCCCACCAGCGCAGGATCCGCGCCGCGGCCGGCAACCCCCAGGCCCAGGCGGTCGGGTCGAACGCCGGCCCGTCGGGGACGACGGGCCAGGCCTCCGCGGCGAGCTCGAGCGGCGCCGGGGGCACCAGCTGGGCGGGCCGCCCGAGCGCGAGCAGCCACCGCTCGGCCTCCTCGAGACGGCGCGCGCGGTAGGCCGGGAACAACGCCGCGGCGGCGGCGCGCCCCGCGACCGGGTCGAGCACGGGCACCGACGACGGCGACAGCAGGTCGGCCAGCACGTGGTGCGGGCCCGACCTGGTGAACGACGCCCGGGCGAAGGACTCCCCCAGGGTCTCCATGTCGGCGCGCTGGTCGGGCTCGCGGACGGCACCGATCACCGCGCCCATGACCCGGGCCACGTCGGGCGGGTCGCCGCTCGTCCAGGGCTGTCCGGCGGCGGCGGTGCTCGGGGTGACGTAGAGGACGACGCGCTCGAACGGCGCCGCCACGGATCGGTCGCGGAGCTCGTCGAGGAGTGGCTCGAACGGGGCGTTGTCGAGGACGCCGCCGTCGATCAGCCACGTCTGCGGGTCGTCGTCGCGCCGGTCGCGGCGACGCTCGCGCAGGGCGGCGCTCTCCCACACCGGCGCGAAGGCGACCGGGAACCCCGCCGAGGCCCGCCCCGCCCGGGCGACCACGGTGTCATCGGGGTGGAAGTCGTCGTCCTCGAGGACGCCGTCGGCTCCGTGGCGCCGGCGGAAGCGGTAGACCCGGCGGCTGTCGACCGCCCAGGCGGCGAGCCCGTGCTCGAGGTCGTAGCGGCGGGGCTGCGGTCGCAGCGCCGTCGCGGTGACCAGCAGCGTGCACTCGGCCGGCTCGACGCCCGGGTGCGGGCGGATGCCGGCGACGACGTCGGCGACCGAGCGGGCGAAGAAGTCACCGTCGAGCACCGACGGCGCGGCCTCGTTGTCGTCGCGCAGCAGCGCGCCGCGCTGCAGCGCGGCGAGGTCGCCCCACACGGCCTTCATGTGCGGCAGCTCGGCGCCGCGGGCGACCGCCGTCGCGAGCAGGGTGCCGTTGATGCCTCCGGCGCTGGTGCCGGCGACGGCGTCGACCACCACGCGCCGGTCGGTGCGCTCGAGGATCGTGCGCCAGGCGTCGTGGACGGCCTGCTCGCCCGGCTCCGCAGGGTCGGCACCGACCGACGCCAGGCGGAGCCGGTCGAGCTCGTGGACGACGCCGCCCATCCACACGGCCAGGCTGACGCCGCCGTTCAGGACGAGCGCGAAGCGGGTCTCGGTGGCCATGTCCCCAGACGACACCCCCCACGCAGGCGACCGCATGACCCGTTCGGGCCACCGCCACCTCGGGAACGGGTCACCGGCGAGTCACAACCGGGGTCGGTGCCGGGTGCCGCGCAGGGCGTCCTCGACCAGCCCGACCTCGCGGCGCACGGCGGAGAGGCGGGCGTCCTCGGTGAGCCAGGTGTCGACGGCGGCGTCGACGACGTCGGGGCTCGCGACGTCGCGCAGCTCGGCACGCGCCTCGCTCAGGCCGCGTCGGCAGGCGGCCTGCATCGCCTCGACGTGCAGCACCGCGAACCGGGCGAGCACGAGGACGTGGCGCCGCAGGGTCGGGTAGGTGCGGTACTCGGGCGGGCAGACGTCGAGGAGCCACGACTCCGCGGTGCCCTCCCAGCGCTCGGCGTCGGGTGGTCGGACCGCGCTCGGCCAGCCGGGCGGCGCGTACGGGTGGGGCATGCCCCCCACGCTACTCGAACACCTGTTCGAGCGACTAGCCCGCCAGGAAGGAGAACCGCACCTCGCGGACGTCATTGTCGACGTTGAGGTCGACCAGGCAGATGCTCTGCCACGTCCCGAGGGCGAGGCTGCCGCCGAGGACCGGGATCGTGGCGTGCGGCGGCACGATCGCCGGCATCACGTGGGAGCGGCCGTGGCCCGGACTGCCGTGCCGGTGCCGCCAGCGGTCGTCGGCCGGCAGCAGGTCGCCGAGCGCGGCCAGCAGGTCGTCGTCGCTGCCGGCGCCGGTCTCGATGACGGCGATCCCGGCGGTGGCGTGGGGCACGAACACCTGGAGGAGCCCGTCGTCGGCGCTGGCGACGTCCGCCAGGAACGCCTCGGCGTCGGCGGTCAGGTCGAGCACCCGCTCCGCCCCGCCGGTGCGGTAGGTGCGGACCTCGCTACGCATCGCCGCGCTCCAGCGCCGTCTCCAGGCGCTCGAGCTTCGCCGTCATCTCGCCGGACCGGCCGGCGCGGATGTCGGCCTTGAGCACCAGCCCGACCCGCGGCGAGACCTCGGCGACGACGTCGACGGCCCGCTTGACGACCGCCATCACCTCGTCCCACTCGCCCTCGATGTTGGTGAACATCGCGTTCGTCTCGTGCGGCAGCCCGGAGTCGCGGACGACGCGCACGGCGGCCGCGACGGCCTCGGCCACTCCCCCGTCGGCGTCGCCGGAGCTGGGACTGATGCTGAAGGCCACGATCATGCCCGCCACGGTAGCGACCCGGCCGGCACCCGGCCGGCGGCCGGGCCGCCACGGCCGGCACCCGGGCCGGCCGGGGTCAGCCGCCGAAGACGGAGTAGCTGCTGCCGAGGAAGAAGCCGCTGCCGGCGACCGTGTCGATGCAGGTGACGCCGGAGGCCTCGAGCAGGCACTGGACCGCACCGGACGGCGACGCGACGACCGAGCCGTCCGCGACCGTCGCTGCGCCGGGCTCGCGGATGGTGTCGCTGTTGCACTCCGCGGTCGGCGCGCCGCCCTCGCCGAAGACCACCCGGCCCACGCTCTGGACCGGCCCGTCGGTCCCGCAGTAGCCGGGGTCGGGGATGCCGCCCGAGGGCAGCTCGCAGCCGACGGCGAAGCGGGACTGGGTGAGGCAGTAGATGCCCGAGGAGGTCTGGAACCGCTTCGCCGTCCGCGGTTCCTGGCCGGCGGCGTCGAGCTTGGCCTGCGCGTCGGCGTAGGTCGTCGGCACCGGGTCGGGGCCGGGCGCCGGGGGCGGCGTGGTGGTCTGCGACGGCTCGACGGTCTCGCTGGGTGTCGGGTCGGGCGTCGAGGTGAACGTGGGGGTCTCGGACGGCGTCGCGCTCGGTGTCTCGGACGGCGTCTGGGACGGCGTCTCGCTCGTCGACGGCGTCTCGGACGGGGTGGTCGTCTCCGCGGTCGGCGGGTCGCTGGGGGTCGGGTCGGCGGTCGGCTCGTCGTCGCCACAGGCCGTGAGGCCCAGCGCGAGGACGGCGACCAGGGCCACGAGGGGAAGTCGGCTCACGTCCCACATCGTCGCGCGTCGGGCCGCCACCGAGGCGGAACCGGCCCGCGCGGCGCGCCGCGGCGCTGCACCCCTCGACGTCCGCGGCCCGGCGGGCGATGCTGGGCGGATGACGCCGGACGAGCTCGCCGCGCACTGCGCGTCGCTGCCGCGCTGCCGCCGCAAGGGGACTGCCGAGCGTCCGGCCTGGTACGTCGCCGACCGGCTCGTCGTCCGGCTCGAGGATCCCACGACCGTGACGATCCGCTGCACCCTGGCGCACCGCGAGAAGCTGGTCGCCGCCCACCCCGGCACGTTCGGGGTGCCGCCGTCGATGGAGCGGCACGAGAAGGTGCAGGCCGTCCTCGACCACGGCGACGACGACGCCGTGCGGGACGCGGTGACCGTCGCCTACCGGCTCCAGCGCGACCGCTCCGGAGCCTAGGGCCGACCCGTCAGGAGGTCGACCGACGGGTCGGCGTCGAGGTCCGGCAGCAGCCGGCGCAGGGCGGCGAGTCCGTCGCGGGCCTGGGACTTGACCGTGCCGACGGCGATGCCGAGGGTCTCGGCGGTCTCGCGCTCGGTGAGGTCCTCGAGGTAGCGCAGCACGATGACCGCGCGCTGACGCGGGGCCAGCGACAGCAGCGCGCGGCGCAGGTCCTCGCGCTCGGCGACGTCCGCGTCCGGCACCCCGCGGTCCGGCAGCACGGCGGCCGCGACCTCACGCCAGCGCCGCCGACGCCACCGCGACACGCTCTCGCGGGCCAGGATCGTGCGCACGTACGGCTCCGGGTGGTCCGCGATCCTGCGCCAGTGCGGCACCGCCTTGACCAGCGCGGCCTGCACGAGGTCCTCGGCGTCGGCGTGGCTGCCGGTGAGCAGGTACGCCGTGCGCAGCAGGGCGTGCTGCCGCGCCCGCACGAACTCCTCGAAGCCGGCTCGGTCAGGCGGGAGGGACACGTCGCCTCCTCCACAGGATGGAGGCACCGGCCAGCACGAGGACCGTGGCGCTCGCGACACCGGCCACCACGGTGGTGCGCCTCGGGTCGTCCGCCGGCGGCGGGCGGGTCCCGGGCACGAGGTCGTTCGCCCACAGGTCGGTCGCGTAGACCGGGGTCATGGTCTGCGTGTCCGTCCGGAGCCGGTCGGCGCGCGCCTCCCCGGTCTCGACGTCGACGACCGCGACCCGCCCGCGGAGGTTCCCGACGACGACGTGGCCGGCGTCGCGCCACCCGATCACCGTGCGCGGCTCGAACCCGACGTCGACGTCGCGGCCACCGGCGACCAGTCGCCACGGGTCGCGGGACCGCTCGCCCCAGGCGACGTAGGCCAGCTCGCCGCTCGGGCCGTAGGACGCGTGGACGACGTCGTGGGGCAGCCGCTCGGAGCTGCTCTCACCCGACTCGGGGTCGAACCGCAGCACGCGCTGCCCGCGCGACCAGACGACGCCGGACGGACCCGAGCCGGGTGACGGGAGCCAGTAGTGACCCTGCGACTCGGCGCTGGTCGCCTCCCCCGTCTCGACGTCCCAGACGACCAGCTCGTCGTCCTTGGCACGGTCGGACCCGGACGGCGAGTAGTTCGTCAACAGGTACCTGGAGTCCCCGCTGAAGATGATCTCGAAGGCGTCGGTACCGCGGATCACCGCCTGCTCGGGGTCGTCCAGGAAGCGGGTGCTGCCGGTCACGGTGTCGTAGACCGCCCACCCGACCACCTCCTCGCCGCGGTAGCGGACGTAGCCGACCTTCGTGCCGTCGGGCGACAGGACGACCGTGCCGTTGCCGAGCATGTCGGCGCTCGCTCCGCGGAGGTCCAGGAACCGGGTCGACCCGTCCACCGCCGACACGCCGAACACGCTCGAGCTGCGCCGAGATCCGAGCAGCCCGTCGCGCTCGATGCGGGTGCTCATGGACACCGCGGCCAGGACACCGGGGGGTCCGGCCTCGTCGGTGCCCTCGGTCCAGCCGTCCGGGGCGTGGATCATCCGCGGGAGGTGGAGATCGCTGAACGCGGCCGCTGCGGGCTCGGGCGACGCGTCGCGACCCGGCCACGCCACCGTCGCGCCGACCCCGAGCACTGCGACGACGACCGCCGCCACCGCGGCGAGGGCGCGGACGCGCCGCTGCCGATCGTGGCGACGTCCGGCGTCCCAGAGCGGCGCACCGTCCAGGTGCGAGGGCGCGTCCTCGGCCAGGTCGCGCAGCCGGTCGGCGAGCGTCGTCGGTGTCGTCATGGGTGGCCCTCCTCGGTCCTCACCTCCGTCCACGTCACGACGAGGGCCGGAGGAGGGGTGCCGGGGAGAACTTTCTCATCCGGACGCACCACCGCCCCGGCACCACGGGGTGTCGGGGCGGCGGAGAGAGCCGGCGGAGCCGGCGGTCAGGCCTTGCGCAGGTTGCGCAGGACGTACTGCATGATGCCGCCGTTGCGGTAGTAGTTCGCCTCGCCGGGGGTGTCGATCCGGACGACGGCGTCGAACTCCACCTCGCCCGCCGTCACCTTGACCGTCTTCGGCGTGCGGCCCTCGTTGAGCTCGGTGATGCCCGCGATCGAGAAGGTCTCCTCACCGGTCAGGCCGAGGGACTCGGCGTTCTGGCCGGCCGGGAACTGCAGCGGGATGACGCCCATGCCGATCAGGTTGGAGCGGTGGATCCGCTCGTAGGACTCGGCGATGACGGCCTTGACGCCGAGCAGCGAGGTGCCCTTGGCAGCCCAGTCGCGCGACGAGCCCGAGCCGTACTCCTTGCCGCACAGGACGACGAGGGGCGTGCCCGCGGCGGCGTACGCCTCGGACGCCTCGTAGATCGAGGTGACCGGGGCGTCGGCCCGGGTGAAGTCGCGGGTGAAGCCGCCCTCGGTGCCGGGAGCGATCTGGTTGCGCAGCCGGATGTTGGCGAACGTGCCCCGGATCATCACCTCGTGGTTGCCGCGGCGCGAGCCGTAGGAGTTGAAGTCGCGCTGTGCGACGCCGTGCTCGGCGAGGTAGGTGCCCGCGGGCGAGTCCTTCTTGATCGCACCGGCCGGACTGATGTGGTCGGTGGTGACCGAGTCGCCCAGCTTGAGCAGCACCCGGGCGCCGTCGATGTCGGTGACCGGGGTCGGCTCGTCGGGCATGCCGTCGAAGTACGGGGGCTTGCGGACGTAGGTCGACTCCGGGTCCCACTCGAAGGTCTTGCCCTCGGGGGTGGGCAGCGACTGCCAGGTCTCGTCGCCGGCGAAGACGTCCTGGTAGCTGTCGCTGAACATCTCCGAGCTGATCGCCTCGCCGATGACCCGCTCGACCTCGGTCGGGGAGGGCCAGATGTCCTTGAGGAACACGTCGTTGCCGTCGGTGTCCTGGCCGAGCGCGTCGCCGAACAGGTCGAGGTCCATCGAGCCGGCCAGCGCGTAGGCCACCACCAGCGGCGGCGAGGCGAGGTAGTTCATCTTGATGTCGGGGTTGATCCGACCCTCGAAGTTGCGGTTGCCCGACAGCACCGAGGTGACCGCGAGGTCGGCCTCGTTGACCGCGGCGGAGACCTCGGGGATGAGCGGCCCGGAGTTGCCGATGCAGGTCGTGCAGCCGTAGCCGACGAGGTTGAACCCGAGCTTGTCGAGGTACGGCGTGAGTCCGGCCCTGTCGTAGTAGTCGGAGACCACCTTCGAGCCGGGCGCCAGGGTCGTCTTGACCCACGGCTTGCGGGACAGGCCCTTGTCGACGGCGTTCTTCGCGAGCAGCGCGGCCGCGATCATCACCGACGGGTTGGAGGTGTTGGTGCACGAGGTGATCGCCGCGATGGTGACCGCGCCGTGGCCGATGGTGACCGGCTGGCCGTCGATCTCGAAGTCGATCGTGCGGTCGGGCTCGTCGGTGTAGTCGGCGAGCGCGGTCTTGAACTTCGGGCCGGCCTCGCTGACCTCGACGCGGTCCTGGGGCCGCTTGGGCCCGGCGAGGCTGGGGACGACGGTCGACACGTCGAGCTCGAGCTTCTCGGAGTAGCGCGGCTCGGCGGCCGGGTCGTGCCAGAGGCCCTGCTCCTTGGAGTAGGCCTCGACGAGCGCGAGCTGCTCGGGCGAGCGACCGGTGAGCTCGAGGTAGTCGAGGGTCTGCTGGTCGATCGGGAAGACCGCGATCGTCGAGCCGAACTCCGGGCTCATGTTGCCGATCGTGGCGCGGTTGGCCAGCGGCAGCGCGGAGACGCCGGGACCGTAGAACTCGACGAACTTGCCGACGACGCCGTGCTTGCGCAGCATCTCGGTGATCGTGAGGACCAGGTCGGTGGCGGTCGCACCCTCGGGCAGGTCGCCGTTGAGCTTGAACCCGACGACGCGCGGGATGAGCATCGAGACGGGCTGGCCGAGCATCGCGGCCTCGGCCTCGATGCCGCCCACGCCCCAGCCGACGACGCCGATGCCGTTGACCATGGTGGTGTGGCTGTCGGTGCCGACGCAGGTGTCGGGGTAGGCCTGCTGCTCACCGTCGACCTCGCGGACCATCGTCACGCGGGCCAGGTGCTCGATGTTGACCTGGTGCACGATGCCGGTGCCGGGGGGGACGACCTTGAAGTCGTCGAAGGCGCCCTGGCCCCAGCGCAGGAACTGGTAGCGCTCGCGGTTGCGCTCGTACTCGATCTCGACGTTGCGCTGGAAGGCGTCGGCGGAGCCGAAGACGTCGGCGATGACGGAGTGGTCGATGACCATCTCGGCCGGCGCGAGCGGGTTGATCTTGGTGGGGTCGCCGCCGAGGTCGGCCATCGCCTCGCGCATGGTGGCGAGGTCGACGACGCACGGGACGCCGGTGAAGTCCTGCATGATCACGCGCGCCGGCGTGAACTGGATCTCCTTGCTGGGGTCCGCGTCGGCGTCCCAGCCGGCGATCGCCTTGATGTCGTCGGCGGTGATGTCGGCGCCGTCCTCGGTGCGCAGGAGGTTCTCCAGCAGCACCTTGAGGCTGAACGGGAGGCTGTCGACGTCGAGGCCGTCACCCTTCACCGCGTCGAGCCGGAAGATCTCGTACGACGTCCCGTCGACGTCGAGGGTGCTCTTGGCTCCGAAGCTGTCCTTGCTGGGCATCAGCCGTCTCCTCGTGGGTGCTCGTGTGACCTCCGCCCATCTTGCCGCCGCCGGGAATCCCGGCGGTAGTAAGGCGGACCTAACCGGCCCTGTCGTTTCTCTTGATATCAAGATACACGAGGTCGAGGCAGTTTTCACGTCTGAGCGCCCGCCGCGATAGTCCCGGCCGTTTGGGCCCCGGATCGGGCCTGTGCAGGGCCCGAACGGCCGGGACTATCGCCGACGCACCCCGATCAGGCCAGGAGGCCGAGGCGCTTCGCCTCGGTGACGTACTCGGCGTACTCGTCGAGGAGGGCGTCGATGAGGGCCTCGTCGGAGAGCGCGTCGATCGAGCCGATCGGCTTGTAGTCGGCGTTGTCGATGACGCGCTGCTCGAGGTCGTCGAGCTTCTGCAGGAAGTCGAAGGACTCCGCGCCGATGGAGAGGAACTTCCAGAAGATCGGGGCCGTGGAGACCTCGATGAGGGCCTGGACGGCCTGCGGCTTGGAGTTCGGGGCGCCGTCGGTCAGGAAGATCGCGAAGACCGGCTCGGACGCCGGGCGCAGGCCGTCGGGCAGTGCGACGTCGACCGCGCCCTCGACCTTCTTCTTGCGACCGAACAGCCCCTTCTTCTCCCCGCCGGCCTGCTGCACGAGCTTCGGCGGCGCGAACCCGAAGTGGTCGCGCACCGTGCGGAAGGCACCGGCGTAGTCGGTGGTGCCCATCCGGCGGCCCTCGGTGAGCCGGTTGACGGCGCCGGTGTAGTTGTCGAGCGGGACCTCGCCGAGGTGGGCGGCGGTCGAGTCGAAGACGAAGAAGTCGATGGCGCCGTCGTCGTCGAGCTGGGTGGCGAGGGCCAGGATCCGCTCGGTCAGGTTCTGGACCCGGCCGGAGCTGTACTCCCGCGACATCGAGCCGCTGTAGTCCATGACGAGGGCGACCTTGGCGCGGGTACCGAACAGGTTGCGCTTCTCGAGGCTGATCTTCGCGGTCTTGGCGAGGCTGACCAGACCGGGAGCGGTGGACTCGACCTTGTCGAGGGAGATGGGCATGCGAGGGGACCCTTTCGTGGCGGGTGGTGCGGACCCTCCCATCCTGCGGGGCGACTGGTGACCTCAAACCCGACGGGGGCTGTCGTGTCGCGCCGGCCCCGTTCGTGGAGAGGATGTCCACACCGGATCCCGACCCAGGAGACACCACCATGCGCACCCTCGTCGCCACCGCCTTCATGTCCCTCGACGGCGTCGTCGAGGCTCCCGGCGGGGAGCCCGGCCACCGCAGCGCCGGCTGGACCTTCAAGGCCGTCCACCACGACGACGCCGCCTTCGAGATCAAGGGCCGCGAGCAGGAGGAGGCGACCGCCCTGCTCCTCGGCCGGGTGAGCTACCAGGCGTTCGCCCCGGTCTGGCCCGACATGGGCGACGTCTTCCCCCGCTACAACGAGATGCCGAAGTACGTCGTCTCGTCGACCCTCGACGAGTCGGCCCTGGAGCCGCGCTGGCCCGCGACGATCCTGCGCACCCTCGACGACGTCGCGGCACTCAAGGAGACCGAGGGCGGCCCGATCTCGGTGCACGGCAGCGCGACCCTGGTCCGCAACCTCACCGACGCCGGCCTCGTGGACCGTTTCCACCTGCTCGTCTTCCCCGTCCTGCTCGGAGCCGGCAAGCGCTACTTCAGCGACACCGACAAGGACATGCAGGCGCTGCGGGTCCTCGAGAGCGAGACCTACGCGAACGGCGTCCAGAAGCTGGTGTACGCCGTCGGTCGCTGACCGCACCGCCGAGGTGCCCCACTGCGCGACCAGGAACGGCCCCACGCGACGAGCGCCGCGCGCCGGCGGTCAGTCGCCCCCGGGCAGCAGGAGCGCCACGCACTCGACGTGGTGGGTCATCGGGAAGAGGTCGAAGGCGCGCAGCGACGCGAGCCGGTAGCCGTGCTCGGCGAAGATCGCGACGTCGCGGGCCAGGGCCGCGGGGTCGCAGGCGACGTAGGCGACCGCGCGCGGCGTGCGCGCGACGACCTGCTCGACGACGGCCCGCTTCGCGCCCTCGCGCGGCGGGTCGAGGACGACGACGTCCCAGGCGCCGGGGTGACCGTCGCCCAGCACGCGGGCGACGTCTCCGGCCGTCGCCTCGGCGCCGGGGACGTTGTCGAGCGAGAGGGCCGAGGCGGTGACGTCGCCCTCGACCATCGCCACCCGGCCCGTGGCACCGACGCGGTCGGCCAGGAAGCGGCTGAAGAGCCCGACGCCGGCGTACAGGTCGAGCGCCGACTCCCCCGGCTGCGGCGCGAGCACGTCGAGGACGGCGTCCACGAGGGTCTCGGGCGCGCCGGGGTGCACCTGCCAGAACCCGCCGTCGGCGACGGCGAACGGGACGCCGTGCACGACGTGGGTCGCGGGGTCGGGCGACTCCAGCAGGCACTGGTCGACGGCGACCAGGTCGTGCGAGCGGTGCTTGCGCATCGCCCGGCCGCCGTCCGGCAACGAGACGTAGCGCTGGCGGGTCCGCCACCCGAGGCCGCCGAGGTCGCCGGCGACCGGCTCGACCGTCACCTCGACGTCCAGGCCCGCGAGCCGGCGCAGCTGCTCGGCGACGACGGTCGCCTTGAGGTCACGCTGGTGGGCGACCTCGACGTGCTGGAAGTCGCAGCCGCCACAGGCGTCGGGGCCGGCGTACGGGCACGGCGGCGGCACCCGGTGCTCCGACGGCGTCAGCACCTCGACGGCGTCCGCACGCCAGAACCGGTCGCCGTCGGTGCCCTCGGTGACGGCGACCACGACCCGCTCCCCGGGCAGCGCGTGCCGCACGAACACCGCGCGGCCCTCGTGCCGGGCGACGCAGAAGCCGCCGTGCCCGACCGGGCCGACCTCGACCTCGAAGCGCTCGCCGACCCGGGACTCGCCGCGGGCCTTGCGCGGCCTCGCCCTGCGGGCGCCGCCCGGACGGCGGGGGGCCGGGCTCACCGGTTGATCTGCCCGGAGGACCGCGGGTCGGACCGGTCGTCGGCCTGGCCGCGCCGCAGGTCGCCGGCGCGGACCCGCTGCTGGTCGCGCTCCCCGCGCTCGACGGCGAGCTGGGAGGACCGCAGCTGGTAGGGCACCGAGGTCACCATCACGCCGGGGGTGAAGAGCAGCCGGCCCTTGAGCCGCAGGGCGGTCTGGTTGTGGAGGAGCTGCTCCCACCAGCGGCCCACGACGTACTCGGGGATGTAGACCGCGACGACGCCGCGCGGGTTGGCCCGGCGGATCTCGGTCGCGTAGGCCACGATCGGGTTCACCAGCTCGCGGTACGGCGAGTGCAGCAGCTTCAGCGGGACACCGAGGTTGCGGCGCTCCCAGTTCTCGACGAGCAGGTTGGTCTCGGCCGGGTCGGTGGCGACGTACACGGCCTCGAGGACGTTCGGGCGGGACGCCTTCGCGAACGCCAGCGCCCGCAGGGTCGGCTTGTGCAGCTTGGAGACGAGCACGATCGCGTGCACCCGGGTGGGCAGCAGGTTGTCGCTCTCGTCGGCCTCGAGCTCGAGCGTCACCTTGTCGTAGTGGCCGCGGATCGCGCGCATGAGGGCGTAGAAGAACACCATCGCGAGGATGGTGATCCAGGCGCCCTCCAGGAACTTGGTGAGCAGCACGACCACCAGCACGACCGCGGTGAACGACAGCCCGACCGTGTTGATGACCCGCGAGCGCTGCATCCGACGCCGGGCGGCCGGGTCGCGCTCCGTCGTCAGGTGGCGGGTCCAGTGCCGGATCATGCCGAGCTGGCTCAGGTTGAAGGAGACGAAGACGCCGACGATGTAGAGCTGGATCAGCCGGGTCGTCTCGGCGTTGAAGACGACGATCAGGATGATCGCCATGATCGCCAGGAACACGATGCCGTTGGAGTAGGCCAGCCGGTCGCCGCGCGAGCCCAGGGCCCGGGGGGCCAGGCCGTCCTTGGCGAGGATCGAGCCGAGCACCGGGAAGCCGTTGAACGCCGTGTTCGCGGCGAGCACCAGGATGATCCCGGTGACGATGACGACGGCGTAGAAGCCCGGCGGGAAGTCGTTGAAGACGGCCTTGGCGATCTGGGCGATGACGGCGTTCTGCTCGTAGTCGTCGCCGACCGGGGTGCCGTCGGGGTAGGTGAGCCGGTCGAGCTGGGCCGGGTCGACGAACCGCAGGCCCATCTGCTTGGCCAGCACGATGACGCTGACCATCATCGTGATCGCGATCAGCCCGAGCAGCAGCAGCGTCGTGGCGGCGTTGCGGCTCTTCGGCCGCTTGAACGCCGGGACGCCGTTCGAGATCGCCTCGACGCCCGTCAGTGCCGCACAGCCCGACGAGAACGCCCGCGCCAGCAGGAACAGCAGCCCGAACGTCGTCAGGGAGCCGTCGAAGCTCGGGTCGGGCGTGATGCCGAGATCCGCGCTCTCGACGTCGGGCAGCGTGCCCTGGGCCAGCCGCAGGAAGCCGAAGGCGCACATGCCGAGGACCGCGACCATGTAGGCGTAGGTCGGGACGGCGAAGAAGGTGCCCGACTCCCGGATGCCGCGCAGGTTCACCGCGGTCAGCAGGACCACCATCACCGACGCGAACGTCGCCTCGTGGTTGTGCAGCACCGGGATGGCGGCGCCGGCGTACTGCGCCGCGGCCGAGATCGACACCGCGACCGTCAGCACGTAGTCGACGAGCAGGGCGCTCGCGACGGTCGTGCCCGCCGTCTTGCCGAGGTTCACGGTCGCGACCTCGTAGTCGCCGCCGCCGCTCGGGTAGGCGTGCACGGTCTGGCGGTACGACGCGATCACGGCCGCCATCACGACCGCGACCGCGATCGCGACCTTCCACGACCAGACGTAGGCCGAGGCGCCGGCGAGCGACAGCATGATGAAGACCTCGTCGGGCGCGTAGGCCACCGACGACAGCGCGTCGCTGGCGAAGACGGGGAGGGCGATGCGCTTGGGGAGGAGCGTCTCCCCCAGCTGTGCGCTCCTGAGCTTGCGCCCCAGCAGAATCCGCTTGGAGACGTCACCGACACCCACGAGCCGCACAGTACTGGTGCGCGGTCCTTTCGCGTGCTTCGCGTCGCCTGCGGCTACGGTGAGCGCGTGCACGTCGTGATCATGGGCTGCGGCCGCGTCGGTTCGACGCTGGCGCGCTCCCTCGAGGACCGGAACCACACCGTCGCCGTCATCGACAGCGAGCCGGACGCGTTCCGCCGTCTGGGGCCGGCGTTCAACGGCGAGAAGGTGACCGGCTACGGCTTCGACCAGCAGGTGCTGGAGAAGGCCGGGATCCGCCGGGCGGACGCGTTCGCCGCCGTCTCCAGCGGCGACAACTCCAACATCATCGCCGCGCGGGTCGCCCGGGAGCAGTTCGGCATCCAGCAGGTCGTCGCCCGGATCTACGACCCCGGCCGCGCCGAGGTCTACCAGCGCCTGGGCATCACGACCGTGGCCACGGTCAAGTGGACCGCCGACCAGGTGCTGCGCCGGATCCTGCCCGCCGGCGCCGAGCCGGACTTCCGCGACCCCAGCGGCACCGTCCGGGTCGACCAGGTGCCGGTGCCCGAGGTCTGGGTCGGCCAGCGCACGATCGACTTCCAGGAGCAGACCAGCTGCCGGATCGCCTGGATCGACCGGCTCGGCGAGGGCATGCTCCCGACCCGCGACACGGTCATCCAGGAGAACGACCTGATCCACCTCGTGATGCGCGAGGAGAACGCCGGACGGGCCATGGACGTCATCAAGAAGGGCCCGGAGGACCACTCATGAGAGTCGCCATCGCCGGAGCCGGTGCCGTCGGCCGCTCGATCGCGCGCGAGCTGATCGGCAACGGCCACGAGGTCCTCCTCATCGACAAGAGCCCGCGCTCGGTGATGCCCGAGCGGGTGCCGGACGCCGAGTGGCTGCTCGCCGACTCCTGCGAGCTCTCCTCCCTCGAGGAGGCGCGTCTCGACAAGTGCGACGTCGTCATCGCCGCCACCGGCGACGACAAGGTCAACCTGGTGACGTCGCTGCTCGCCAAGACCGAGTTCGGCGTCCCGCGCACGGTCGCCCGGGTCAACCACCCCAACAACGAGTGGCTCTTCACCGAGGCCTGGGGCGTCGACGTCAACGTCTCCACCCCGCGGATCATGTCGGCGCTCGTCGAGGAGGCCGTCACCGTCGGCGACCTGGTGCGGCTGTTCACGTTCCGCCAGGGCAACGCCAACCTCGTCGAGATGACGCTGCCCGCCGACTCGCCGTACGTGGGCAAGCCGGCCGGCCTCATCCCGTTCCCCGAGAACTGCGCGCTCGTCACCATCCTGCGCGACGGCCAGGTCTACGTCCCCGACGTCGAGCAGCCGGTCGAGGCCGGCGACGAGCTGCTGTTCGTCGTCCCGGCCGAGGGTGAGGACGAGCTCGAGCGGCTCCTCGCTCCCATCGCTCATCCGAAGAGGACGTAGCGGGAGCGCGAGGGGACGAGCGCGCCCGCGTCACGTCCGACGGTCGAGACCACCGCAGCCGGCCCACCCGACTGGGGCGGGGACAGCCGAGGCGGGGCCCGCTCGACCTTCGCAGCCGACGAGCCTCAGCTCGTGCCTCGCTGGGGCTCTGCCTGCTCGATCGGGGTCGCGTTGCGGGCCAGCAGCCACACCATCGCCGACCAGGACCCGATCCGCAGCGGCCAACCCAGTCCGTAGCGGAGCCCGGCGATGATCGCGACGGCGGTGTCGGCGTCGATGACGTCGCGCGAGCCGAGCAGCCAGACGGGGCCCTGCAGCAGGACGCCGACGGCACCGGGGGCACCGAGCAGCAGCGTGAGCCGGGAGCACAGGCGCACCACCTGACGGTCCGCGTGCCACGCGGTGGGGTCGCCGGTGACGCTGCCGAGCATGAACCCGACGGCCGGCCACCGGGCGGCCACGGAGCCGAAGAGCAGGATCGTGTAGCCCAGGCTGTACAGGATCCCGGGTAGGAAGAAGGCCAGCGCCTGGTCAGACTCCGAGCCACCGCTGCTCGCGGCGATCCGGACGAAGACCCAGCCGATGCCGATCGAGAAGACCGCGTTGAGGACGAACTGGAGGGTGCTGCGCTGCAGCAGCCGCAGCACCAGCGCGACGCCGGCGGCGGCCAGGCTGATGACCAGTGCGAGGGTCAGGTCCTTGGTGGGAAGCCACACGGCGGTGAACAGGATCCCGGGGACGCCCGCCTCGAGCATGCCGCGCCGCCCGCCCAGCGCCTTGGACATCTGCTGGCGCACCATCGCCTCGACGGTCGCGACCGTCGGCGCCGGCGGTGCGTCGGGGGCGGCGGGAGCCTCCGGGCGGTGGTCGCCGCCCGGCTCGTCGGTCGCGCTCACGGCATCAGCTCGTAGCGCGGGTTGTACATGATGCGGGCGCCGTCGTGCACGCCGATCCGGCCGCGGACCGTGAGCGAGCGGCCGGGGTCGACGCCGGCGATCCGACGCCGCCCGAGCCAGAGGATCGTGACGACCCCCGAGCCGTCGTACAGCTCTGCCTCGAGGGCCGGGACGCCGCCGCGCGGTCGCACCAGGATGCTGCGGACCGTGCCGCGCAGCTCGACGAGCTCGCGGTCGGGCGCATCGCCGATCGCGACGTGCCCACCGCCGACGTAGGTGGCGCGCATCTCACGGGCGTAGTCCTCCTCGGCGTTCGCCCACTTGCTGATGGTGCGCCGCAGACGGCTCTTGTGACCCATGGCGCCGGTGCCGCCGCTCAGGCCTCGGTCGGTGCGGGGCTCGTGCTGCTGCCGGGCGGCGTCACGCGGCGGGCGCCCTCGGGCAGGGTGATCGGGAGCGGCTCGCCGACCGGCATCGGACCGTCGCCGCGGCGGACGGCGATCTGGGTCAGGACGTCCTCCCACTGCGCGGCGGCGTCCGCGTCGCGGGCGGGCTTGCCGAGGAACGTCGCCCGCAGGAGCCAGCGCGAGCCGTTGATCCCCACGATCCGCGAGTGCTGCAGCGAGTTGCCCTCGGGACGACGCACCTGGATCTCGCAGATCAGCTCGGTGCCGAAGCGACCGTCGCGCTCGGTGGCGGTGCCCCCGCGCTGGGCCATGTCGGCCGCGATCTGGGGGCGGACGTCGCTCCAGAGGTCGCCGTGCCGCGGCGCCGCGAAGGCCCGGACCTCGATGGCGCCCTCGGGGCCGGCCAGCAGCACCGACTTCACCTCGTTGGTCGCCTCGTCGACCTGGAGCCGCAGCTCGAGGCCGGCCGAGGGCGGGACGAGCAGCGACCCGAGGTCGACGCGGTCGATGCCGTCGACGGGGACGTGCTCGGCGTCGTGCGGTCCGACGACCGGCTCCGACGTCGAGCCATCCTCGGCGCCCACCTCGGACACGTCGGTTGCGGACTTGCGGCGGAACTTCACTGCGTCACTCCTCGGAGGGTCTGGTGTCGGGGCCGAAGCCACCGGTAGAACCGTAGCCCCCGGCGCCACGGACGCTCCCTGGGAGGCGGTCGACCTCCACGAACGCCGCCCGCTCGACCCGTTGGACCACCAGCTGGGCGATCCGGTCGCCGCGGTGGAGGGTGATCGGCTCGCGCGGGTCGAGGTTGACGAGGAGCACCTTGACCTCGCCGCGGTAGCCGGCGTCGACCGTGCCCGGCGTGTTGACGATCGACAGCCCGTGGCGGGCGGCCAGGCCCGAGCGGGGGTGCACCAGGGCGACGTAGCCCTCGGGCAGCGCGAGGGCCAGCCCGGTCGGCACCAGGACCCGTTCCCCCGGCGCCAGGGTCACGTCGACCGTCGTCAGCAGGTCGGCCCCGGCATCGCCGGGATGGGCGTACGACGGGAGCGGGAGGCCGGGGTCGAGGCGGACCACCTGGATGTCGAGGTCGGGCACCTGCGGCACCCTAGTGGGCCCTTCCGGCCCGGGGGCGCCGTACCCTGGGTCGCGTGGATGCCGACCTGGGTGCGACGCTTCTCCCCGTGGAAGCCGCGGTCGGGGAGCCCGCCTACAGCGAGCGGCTGCACGTGCCGCTGCGCTGGTGGGTCCAGGCCACCATGTTCATCGCCACCCTCTGGCTGGCCCTCGTCGTCGCCGCACCGTCCGTGGTGGCCTTCGCCGCCACCGCGGTGCTCCTGGCCGTGATGACCGTCGCGCTGCGCTCCTACGGCGCGCCCCAGGTCCTCGTGCACGACGGGGTGCTCCGGGTCGGCCGGGCCCACATCGAGGCCCGCCACCTGGGTGCGGCGGTCGCCCTGGACGCCGAGCAGACCCGGCGCACCGCCGGTGTCGAGGCCGACGCCCGGGCCTGGCTGGTGCTGCGCCCGTACCTGTCGCGCGCGGTCCGGATCCAGGTCACCGACCCGGCCGACCCGGTGCCCTACTGGCTCGTCTGCACCCGCCACCCCGAGGCCCTCGCGCACGCCGTCAACGGGCTCGCTGGACGCGCCGGCACCCGGCGACAGTAGGGTCGGGGCATGGCAAAGAAGGGCGCCTCCGGCGCCAAGGACAGCTCGAAGGTGTGGTCCGCCTTCTCGGTGATCGCCGCCCTCGGGGCCGCGACGGTCGCGAAGAAGGCCCTCAACACCTCGTGGAAGGCCGCGACCCGTCGCCAGCCGCCCGAGAACCCGGCCGACCCCGACGTCGAGCTGCGCGAGGCCGTCGCCTGGGCGATCGCCAGCGGCGCGTTCGTCGGCGTCGCCCGGATGCTCGCCCAGCGCAAGGCCGCGTCGTACTACCACCGCTCGACCGGCACGCTGCCGCCCGACCTGCGCAAGGACGACCAGAAGGCCTGACCCCGGTCCGCCGGCCGGCCTCGGATCGAGGCCACCGGGCCGGTCACGTCCGGCACGTCCGGCCGGTCACGTCCGGCTAGGCCGGGTCTCTACGCACGCACGAAGGCCGCTGCCCCGATCCGGGGCAGCGGCCTTGGCGGTGTTCACGTCGACCTCACCAGGTCTCGACACGCCGGTTCACGCTGCTCGCAAGCTCGCACCGTGACGGCTTGCTCGACCACCATCGACGTCGGTGCGCCGTCACGCGCAGTCGCGGCAGATCATCTTCTTCTCGTCGGCCAGCTGGCTGCGGTGGTGCACGAGGAAGCAGTTCATGCAGGTGAACTCGTCCTCCTGCTTGGGCTTCACCTCGATGGCGAGCTCTTCGTTCGAGAGGTCTGCACCGGGCAGCTCGAACGACTCAGCGGCCTCGGTCTCGTCCTCGTCGACCTTGCCCGAGTTCTTGTCGTGGCGCCGAGCCTTGAGCTCCTCGATGCTCTCCTCGGACTGGTCTTCCTCGTTCTTGCGCGGTGCGTCGTAGTCGGTCGCCATCGCGTCGCTCACTCCCCTCAAACAGTCGTGTCGCCCTGAGTGGGCTTCCCCCCTACCGGCGCGGCAGATCATGCACCATCTATCCAAAGAGCGGAACACCGGTCCGGGGGACGTCGCGCTCAACGCCGCGTCGTGCCGGGCTATTCCACCCAGAAACCCGCCTCGCGGGTCGCCTCCGAGAGGTCGTCGAAGCCGTGTGACGGGGCGCACAGGAGCAGGTCGAGACCCCCGGCCCCGGCCCGCATCCCGGTGCGAGCACCGGCCGCCCGGGCGATCAGCCCACCGGCCGCGTGGTCCCAGAGGTTGACGCCCTCCTCGACGTAGCCGTCGAGCCTCCCCTCGGCCACGTGGCACAGGTCGAGCGCGCAGGACCCGAGCCGCCTGACGTCGCGCACGCGCGGCAGCAGGTGGACCAGCGCGGCGGCCTGCACCGCCTTGACCTCGCTCAGGTAGGAGAACCCGGTGCCGATCAGCCGCTGCCCGAGCGGCGCGGGTCCGCGGACGGCGATCGGGACGCCGTCGCGCAGGGCCACCGTCGGACTGCCGGGACCGCCGGGACCGGGGCGGCCGACGTACTCGACCCGCTTGGCGACGTCGACGACGACGCCCGCCACGACGACGCCGTCGACCTCCGCGGCGATCGAGACGGCGTACTGCGGGATGCCGTAGAGGAAGTTCACGGTGCCGTCGATGGGGTCGACGACCCACCGCACCCCGGACGTGCCGGGCAGGTCGTCGCCCTCCTCCCCCAGCACCGCGTCGTCGGGACGACGCTCGGCCAGGCGGGCGCGGACCAGTCGCTCGGTGGCCCGGTCGGCCTCGGTGACGACGTCGATGTCGCTGGTCTTGGTGGCGGCGACGGCGACGCCGCGGGCCGCGTGCTCGCGCACGAGGTCCGCCGCCTCGCGGGCGACGTCGAGGGCGACGTCGGCCAGCAGGTCGGCCAGCGGCTCGGGGTCGGTGCGGCTCACTCACCCACCCCGGTCAGGGCCGGGCGCGGCGCGCGGGCGTTGGCGCAGCAGCCGACCGGGCAGCGGTCCCACCGGGGGCCGAGGGCGCCGAGGGCGGCGCGCGAGACCTCGAGGCCGCGCTCGACGGCGGCCCGCTCGACGAGCAGGTCGCGCACGACGGCGACGAACCGCGGGTCCTCCCCGGCGGTCGCGACCCGGCGGAACGGCAGGCCCAGGCGCTCGGCGGTCTCCTTGGCCTCGGTGTCGAGGTCGTAGATGACCTCCATGTGGTCGGAGACGAAGCCGATCGGCACCAGCGCGACGCCGGGGACGCCGTCCGCGGCCAGTGCCTCCAGGTGGTCGTTCACGTCCGGCTCGAGCCACGGGACGTGCGGGGCACCGGAGCGGGAGCAGAAGACGAGGTCGTGCCCGGGGCGCGTGCCGCTCTGCTCGGCGACCGCGTCGACGACGACCTGGGCGACGTCGAGGTGCTGGGCGACGTAGGCACCGCCGCCGGCCTCGGGCGGGCCGCTGCTGTCGTTCATCGACGTCGGGATCGAGTGGGTCACGAACACCAGCCGGGCACCGTCGGGCAGCTCGGCGAGCGCGGCCAGGGTGGCCTCGACGACCGGCGCGACGAAGCCGGGGTGGTTGGCGTAGTGGCGCAGCTTGTCGAGCACCGGCGCCTCCACGCCCTCGGGGACCGCGGCGACGGCGTCGTAGAGGTTCTCGCGGTACTGCCGGCAGCTGGACCACGACGAGTAGGCGCTGGTCACGAAGCAGGCGGCCCGGCGGACGCCGTCGGCGGCCATCTGGGCGATCGTGTCGGTCAGGTAGGGGTCCCAGTTGCGGTTGCCCCAGTAGACCGGCAGGTCGATCCCGTGCTCGTCGAGGTCGGCCCGCAGCGCGGTGATGAAGCTGCGGTTCTGGTCGTTGATCGGCGAACGGCCGCCGAACAGGTAGTAGTGCTGGCCGACCTCCTCGAGGCGCTCGCGCGGGATGCCGCGACCGCGGGTGACGTTCTCGAGGAAGGGGACGACGTCGTCGGGGCCCTCGGGGCCACCGAACGAGACGAGCAGCAGGGCGTCGTACGGCGAGACGTCGGGGAGCTGGTCCCGGACGTCGTCTGGAGCCTGGGGATTGGTCACCTCGCCATCGTAGGGAGCAGCATGTCGTCGCCATGTTGCAGACCTACGGACGTATCCTGAACCGCCCCGGGACGGCGCTCTTCTCCGCCACCGGGCTGGTCGCCCGGCTCCCCATCTCGATGGTCGGCCTCGGCACTGTCCTCCTCGTCGAGGACGCCTCCGGCTCCTACGGGCTGGCCGGTGCCGTCTCGGCCGCCGGGCTGGTCGCCAACGCCGGTTTCGCGATCCTCCAGGGCCGGCTCATCGACCGGTTCGGCCAGTCACGGGTGCTGCCGCTGGCGATCACCGTCTGGGGCGTGGCGCTGTCGCTGGCCGTCCTCTCCGTCGAGGCCGACTGGCCGATCTGGACGACCTTCGTGCTGGCGGCGATCGCCGGCGCCAGCCTGCCGTCGGTCGGCTCCTGCGTGCGGGCCCGCTGGGCCCACGTGCTCGACGACGACCGCGAGCGGGAGACGGCGTTCGCGCTGGAGGCGGTGGCCGACGAGACGGTCTACATCGCCGGGCCGATCATCGTCACGGTGCTGGCCACCGCGGTCGACCCGGTCGCCGGGCTCGCGACGGCGCTGGTCGCCGGCCTGGCCGGCACCTACGGCTTCAGCGCGCAGCGCGGCACCGAGCCCCCGGCGAACCCGCGCCCCGACCACCACGCGGCGCGGGCGCCGATGCCGTGGGGCACGGTCGTCTCGCTCTCGATCGTCTCGCTCGCGCTCGGGAGCCTGTTCGGGTCCGCGGAGGTCACCACGGTCGCCTTCGCCGAGGAGCAGGGCGCGAAGGGGATGGCCGGCGTCCTGCTCGCGCTGTGGGCGGCGGGCAGTCTGATCGCGGGCTTCCTCACCGGGGGCATCACCTGGCGTCGCGGCCTGCTGGTGCGGCTGCGCGTCGGGGCCGCGGCGATGGCGCTCGCGATGGTGCCGCTCGCGCTGATCGACTCGCTGCTGCTCATGGGCGTGGTGCTGTTCGTGGCCGGCTTCGCGATCGCCCCGACCCTGATCGCGACGATGTCGCTGACCGAGCAGTCCGTGCCACCCTCCCGGCTCACCGAGGGCATGGCGTTCGTGCAGACCGGCATCGTCTTCGGCGTCGCCCCGGGTGCCACGGTCGCGGGCGTCGTCATCGACGCCGCGGGTGCGTCGCCGGCGTACCTCGTGTCGGTGGCCGGCGGCGCTATCGGCCTGGCCGCGGCGCTCGCGACCCGGCCGGTCACGACCCGACGGGGTGTGCGGACGCCGGCCTGACCCGGTCACCATGGGGCCGTGCCGGAGCTCCCCGAGGTCGAGTCCGCGCGTGCCGCCATCGAGCGGGCCGCGCTGCGCCGCCGCGTCGTCGAGGTCGACGACGCCGACACCTACGTCTGCCGCCCGCACTCCCCCGGCGAGATCCGCGACGCACTCGTCGGCCGCGCCCTGACCGGCGCCCACCGGCGCGGCAAGACCCTGTGGTGCACGACGTCCGACTCCGGCCCGCTGCTGGGACTGCACCTCGGGATGGCCGGACGGATCCTGGTCACCGGCCCGGACGGCGAGGTGGTCGAGGGCGGCGACCCCGCACGCCGGCACCGGCACGGCCTCAAGCCCGAGTGGGACCGCTTCACCCTCGTGCTCGAGGACGGGTCGAGCCTCCGGCTCTTCGACACCCGACGGCTGGGCCGGGTGCGGCTCGACCCCGACCTCGACGCCCTCGGCCCGGACGCCGGCGAGGTGGGCGTCGCCGCCTTCCGCGAGCGCGTGGGCCGGGGCACGGCACCCGTGAAGGCGCGGCTGCTCGACCAGTCCGTGATCGCCGGCGTCGGCAACCTGCTGGCCGACGAGACCCTCTGGCAGGCGCGCATCGACCCGCGGCGCAGGGTCTCCGAGCTCGACCACGACGACCTCACCGGCCTGCACCGGGCCCTGCGGACGGCGACGAGGGCGGCGATCCGCCACGGCGGCGTCCACACCGGCGAGGTGATCGGGCACCGCCGTGCCGGTGGCCTCTGTCCTCGCTGCGGCGCTCCGATGTGCCGGGGCACGGTGGGCGGCCGGACGACGTGGTGGTGCTCGGCAGAACAGGGCTGAGGGCCGCTCCGAACCATTCCGGGGTGTCGTAGCGTCTGGGTGGTCATGAGACGACAGCTTCGGGACCGAGCGGAGTTCGCGGACTTCGTGGCCGCCCGCTCGGGTTCCCTGCACCGCGCGGCGTACCTGATGGTGGGCGACGTGGGCCTGGCCCAGGACCTCGTGCAGGAGGCCCTGACCAAGACCTACGTCGCCTGGCCGCGGCTGCGCGACCCGCACAACGCCGAGGCCTACACGCGCAAGGCGATCACCACCACGGCGATCTCGTGGTTCCGGCGCAAGGGCTGGAACAACGAGCGGGCCACCGAGCGGCTGCCGGAGGGGTCGACGGGCGACCACGCCGCCCGGGTCGACCAGCAGCAGGTGCTCTGGACGGCCCTGCAGGAGCTGCCCGTGCGGCAGCGCACCGCGATCGTGCTGCGCTACTACGAGGACCTCACCGAGGCCCAGACCGCGGCGGCGATGGACTGCGCCGTCGGCACCGTCAAGAGCCAGGTGTCGGCCGGCATCGCCAAGCTCCGCGACCGGCTCGCCGACCGGGTCGGCGACGACGCCGCCCGTTCCTTCGACCTCCAGACCCAGGCGGTGACCCGATGACCGACGACCTCATGGACCTCCTGCACCAGCGTGCCGGGGCCGAGACCTTCGCCCAGCCCGACCTCGCCACCATCGTCGCCGTCGGCAACCGCCGGGCCCGCCGGCGCCGGGTCGGCGCCACCGCGGGCGTCGCCGCGCTCGCCGTCGCCGTCGGGGTCGGCCTCGTGACCCTGCTGCCCGCGGGCGACGACGACGGCGCGCCGGCGCCGGCCGACCCGTTCCCGACGCGGACGCGTGCGTTCGAACCGATGGCGACCGTCGGAACGCGGGTCTTCGTCGGCGAGCGGATGATCCGGGTGGAGGGTTGGATCGACGACCTCGAGCGCACCCGGGCCGGGTTCGTCTACCGCACCGGTGACGACCTGCGCTCCTACGTCGACGGCACCGAGTCCGTCGTCGGCACCACGACCGGGTCCTTCGCCGGCGACGAGGACGGCTACCTGGTGGCGTGGACCGACGTGGCCGGCGGCCAGGTGCTCGTGCTCGACCAGCGCACGGGCGACGTCGTCCGGCTCGACGTCCCGGTCACGGTGGGCGCCGGCGCCGGCGTGGAGGCCGTGGACGGCGGCACCGTGTACGTCACCGGGGACGACGGGAGCGCCTCGGTCGACGTCGCCGGCGGCGAGACCGGCGACCTCGGGGACATCGACCTGCTCGACGTCGAGGACGGCGTCCTGGCCGCGTGGGACCAGACCGGCACGGTCCTCGGACCGGTCGAGGACCCGGCGCGCCGGGTCGAGGTCGACGCCGTCGACCAAGGGACGCTGTCCCCGGACGGCCGGTGGTACGCCGCGGCCGACGTGTTCGAGTCCAACCCGCCCAACCTCGGTGTCGGCGTGGTCGACACCGCCACCGGCGACGAGGTGCGCCTCGACGTCGACGCGAGGCAGCGTGACCTCGTCGACGCGACCGGGTGGATCGACGCCGACACCGTGACGGTCGCCGTCGTCCCCTGGAACGAGGAGCGCTCGGGACGCCCCGAGCAGCTGTTCTCCTGCGACGTCCCGAGCGGCGCCTGCACGCTCGTCATCGCCGACCACGGCGCCCTCCCCGGCAACCGCCAGACCGGGAAGACCTACCCCGGCGGCGGCTGGAGCTGAGTCCGTCGCTACACGCTGGCGGGCCCCGAGGGCATCGGGGCCCGCCAGCCACGCCAGATCGCCAGCAGCCGCCAGGTCAGGCACACCCCGGCGCCGGCCACCGCGACGACGACGGGGGCCAGGTCCGTGCGCTCGCCGAGCACCGTGACGGCGGCGCCGGCGAGCGCGGGCGTGGCGTACAGGTCACCGCTGAAGACGACGGGCACCCGCCCGGCGAGGAGGTCGCGGAGCATCCCGCCCCCGATCCCGGTCACCATCCCCATCAGCGCCGCCGGCACCGGTCCGAGGCCGTGGTCGAGGGCCTTCAGGGTGCCCGCGACGCAGAACAGCGACAGCCCGAAGGCGTCGAAGACCTCCACCTGGCGCTCGATCCGGCCGAGCGTGGCGTGGAAGACGAACGTGAGCAGGCCGGCCGTCACCGGCACCAGCAGGTAGCGCCAGTCGGCCAGCGCGGCGGGCGGCGTGGCGCCGATGAGGACGTCGCGCAGGAACCCGCCACCGAGGCCCGTCGTCCCGGCCAGCACGAGGACGCCGAAGACGTCGAGGTCCTTGCGAACCGCCACCAGGGCACCCGAGATGGCGAAGACGAAGATGCCGACGAGGTCGAACGTGATGAGGGTGCCGGGCACCCCGCCAGGGTAGGCCCGACCGGCTCCCCGGAGTCGGGCGCGCCGTCCCGGATGCCGTCGTGCGCTGGCGTAGGGTCAGCAGGAAGATGACGACTGCCGGGCACGAGTACGAGAAGACAGCGCCTGCCGTGGAGCCCACGGCGGCCGACGTTGCGGCGCGCGAGCTCGCCCTGACCCTCGCCGGGGTGAGCAGCGACCAGGCCCGCCTGCTGCTCGCGGCCGACGACGGCGCCACGTTCACCCTCGACATCACGCCCAGCCTGCGCGCCGCCCTCCGCGGCGCGGGCACCCACCCCAGCCACCCCACCCGACCCGGCCAGCCCGGTCAGGAGAAGAAGATGGACAGCGTCCTCCGGCCCCGCGACATCCAGGCCCGGATCCGGGCCGGCGAGACGCCCGAGGCGGTCGCCGAGGCTGCCCAGACGAGCGTCGACAAGATCATGTCCTTCGTGGCACCGGTCCTCGCCGAGCGCCAGCACGTCGCCGAGCGCGCCCAGCGCTCCAACGTGCGTCGTCCGGCCGGCGAGTCGGGCCACAGCCGCACGCTCGGCGACGCCGTCGCCACCCACCTCCGCTCCCTCAACGTCGACCCCGACGTCGTCGAGTGGGACGCCTCGCGCCGGGAGGACGGGCGCTGGGCCGTCACCGCCGGCATCGCGCTCCCGGTCCGCACCGCCACCGCCCACTTCGTCTTCGACGGCCCCGGCAACTACGTCGTCCTCGACGGTGAGGACGCCCGGTGGCTGGTCGGCGAGGACGTCGCGGCTCCGGCTCCGGCCCGCGACGACCTCCGTTCGGTCCGCGAACGCCGGATGTCCTCGCTGCGCCACGACGAGGAGCTCCCGCTCGGCGACGACGCCATCGAGCTCGTCTCCGACACCCCGCTCGAGGCCTTCCTCGACGAGTCCCCCGACTCCGACGACCCCGAGCTGCGGCACGAGGCCGAGGACGCCGCCGCCGCGGACGGGCTCGACCCCGACCTGGCGCCGGAGCCGGTCGTCGGCCACGCGTCGGTCGACCAGCCGCTCCTCGAGGAGCCCGTCGCCGCGGAGCCGACCGTCGACGAGCCCGTCGTCGAGGAGCCGCGCAACCGCCGACCGGTGCAGAAGAAGCGGGGCCGTGCGTCCGTGCCGAGCTGGGACGAGATCATGTTCGGCGGCGGGGACCAGTAGGACCCGGCGCCGGCTGACCGGGAGACCCGCGCAGCCGCCTCGCGAGCCCCGGCACCGGCGACCTCCAGCAGTACGCTCCGCCCATGGCGTACTTCGTGACCGGGGCCACCGGCTTCATCGGTCGACACCTCGTCCAGGAGCTCATCGACCACCGCGAGGGCGAGATCTTCGTGCTGTGCCGTGCGGGTTCGCTCGGCCGGCTCGAGACGTTGCAGCGGCGCTGGGGCTCCGACCGGGTCGTGCCCGTCGTCGGTGACCTCGCGGCGGAGGGCCTCGGGGTCGACCCCGACTGGGTGGCCGAGCACGACGGCGCGATCGAGCACTTCTTCCACCTCGCGGCGATCTACGACATGACGGCCGACGACGCCACCAACGAGGTGATGAACGTCGGCGGCACCCGCCACGCGGTCGCCCTCGCCGGGCGGCTGCGCGCCGGCACGTTCCACCAGGTCTCGTCGGTCGCCGCGGCGGGCGATCGCCGCGGCCGGTTCGACGAGACGATGTTCGACGAGGGCCAGACGTTGCCGTCGCCGTACCACCGCACGAAGTTCGAGTCCGAGAGGATCGTGCGCGAGGAGTGCCCGGCGGCCGGCGTCCCGTGGCGGGTCTACCGGCCCTCGATCGTGGTCGGCCACTCGCAGAGCGGCGCGATGGACAAGGTCGACGGCCCCTACTACTTCTTCCCGCTGCTCAAGGCGATGCGCGACCGGCTGCCCTCCTGGCTGCCGCTGGTGGGCGTCGACCTCGGCGACACCAACGTCGTCCCGGTCGACTACGTCGCCAAGGCGATGGACCACCTCGCGCACCTGCCCGACCGCGACGGCGAGGCGTTCCACCTGGTCAACCCGGAGCCGCAGCCCACCGTCGAGACGCTCAACCTGTTCTGCAAGGCGGCCGGGGCGCCGCAGCTGGCCACCCCCGCGTCCCGCATCCCGGTGCCGGCCCGGCTGCGTCCGTCGTCCCTGATCGGCGGGCTGGTGCGCAACGGCCTCGTCCAGGGTGCGCTCGACCAGACCGTCGGCCGGCTCGGCGTCCCGGCCGAGGTGCTCGCGCACACCGGCTTCGCCGCCGTCTTCGACTCGGCGCGCACCGAGCAGGCGCTGGCAGGCTCCGGGATCGCCGTGCCCGACCTGGAGTCCTACGCCCGCACGCTGTGGGGCTACTGGGAGGAGCACCTCGACCCCTCGACCGGCCGCGACGCCCGGATCCGCGGCGCGCTGGCCGGCAAGCACGTCGTCATCACCGGCGCGTCGTCGGGCATCGGCCAGGTGACGGCGCTCAAGGTGGCCCAGGCCGGTGGCGTCCCGGTCCTCGTCGCGCGCGGCAAGGAGAAGCTCGAGGAGACCCGCGCGACGATCGAGCTGCGCGGGGGCACCGCCCACGTCTACCCGTGCGACCTCTCGGACCTCGAGGCCATCGACCGGCTCTGCGAGCAGCTGAACTCCGAGCTCCCGTCGGTCGACTTCGTGGTCAACAACGCCGGGCGCTCGATCCGGCGCTCGCTGCGGCTGAGCACCGACCGGTTCCACGACTTCGAGCGCACCATGCAGCTGAACTACTTCGGCGCGATCCGGCTCGTGATGGGCCTGATGCCGTCGATGCAGCGCCAGCAGCGCGGACACGTCGTCAACATCTCCTCGATCGGGGTGCAGACCAACCCGCCGCGCTTCTCGGCCTACGTCGCCTCGAAGGCCGCCCTCGACGCCTGGAGCAACGTCGTCGCCTCGGAGGTCGTCGGCAACGGCATCACCTTCACCAGCATCCACATGCCGCTGGTGCGGACGCCGATGATCGCGCCGACCAAGCTCTACGACAAGTTCCCCACGATCTCGCCCGCGCAGGCCGCCGACACCGTCATCGAGGCGATGGTGGGGCGTCCGCACGAGATCAACACGCTGCTCGGCAACGTCGGCGCGGTCGCCCACACGGTGGCGCCCAAGCTGGCCTTCCGGCTGCTCAACCTGGCCTACCACGTGTTCCCGGACTCCGCGGCGGCCAAGGGCCAGGTCCCCGAGGGCGGGACGCGGGAGTCCGAGCAGGTCATGCTCGCCAAGGTCTTCAAGGGCATCCATTGGTGAGCGGTACCGACCGAGGGACGAGGTCGGTACCGATCGATGGTGGTCGAGCGAGCGGCGCGACCGAGGAACGAGGTCGCGACCCGCTCGTCGAGACCTCGCAAGCGACCTCGGGGACGTAGCCGTGGACGCCGCCGGTGTCGGCGGCGCTCGCTCGCGCGACCTCCGGCGGGGCCCTTCGAGTTGACAATGATTCTCACTAACACTGAGAATCGTTCTCATGCGACGTCTCCTGATCCCCTGCGCACTGCTCCTCGCCACGACGGGCTGCTCGGCGTTCGCCGACGACCAGGCGGGCGGCGACGGCGCGCCGTCGGTCGTGACGGCGTTCTACCCGCTCCAGTACGTCGCCGACCGGGTCGCGGGTGAGCACGCCGACGTCGAGAACCTCACGACGGCGGGCAAGGAGCCGCACGACCTCGAGACGACCGTCAAGGAGACGGCGATGATCGCCGAGGCGGCGCTCGTCGTCCACGAGAAGGACTTCCAGCCGGCTGTCGACGACGCCGTCGAGCAGAACGCGACCGGCGACGTCCTCGACGCGGCCGAGGTCGTCGGGCTCCAGCCGTTCTCCGAGGAGGGCCACGAGCACGAGGAGGAGGGCCACACCGAGGACGACGGCCACGACCACGAGGGCGACCTCGACCCGCACTTCTGGCTCGACCCGATCAGGATGGCCGACCTCGGTGACGCGGTCGCCGACGCCCTCGCCGAGATCGACCCCGACCACGCCGACGACTTCGCCGCCAACGCGGCCGCGCTGCGCACCGACCTCGAGGAGGTCGACCGGGCCTACACCGACGGCCTCGCCACCTGCGAGCGCTCGACGATCGTCGTCTCGCACGACGCGTTCGGCTACCTCGGCAAGTACGGTGTCGAGGTGGCACCCGTGGCCGGCCTCTCCCCCGACGCCGAACCGACCCCCGCCGTCCTCGCCCGGCTCCAGGAGCTGATCGACGAGGACGGGATCACGACCGTCTTCAACGAGCGGCTCGCGAGCCCCCGGTTCGTCGAGAGCCTGGCCGACGACACCGGCATCGAGACCGCGGTGCTCGACCCGATCGAGGGCCTCACCGACGAGACCGCCGACGACGACTACCTCTCGCTGATGACGTCCAACCTGGCGGCCCTGCAGGAGGCGAACGCGTGCCGGTAGCACCCGTGCACCTGAGGGACGGCGCGGTCGCGATCGGCGGCCGCCCCGTCCTGCGCGGCATCGACCTGACGGTCCCGGCCGGGGAGTTCCTCGCCCTCCTCGGTCCCAACGGCTCCGGGAAGTCCACCCTGGTCCGCGCGCTCACCGGGCTCCGACCGCTGGCCCGCGGCGAGCTCACCCTGTTCGGGACGCCGTTCGAGCGGTTCGGCGAGTGGCACCGGATCGGCTTCGTGCCCCAGCGCAGCGGCGCGGCCTCCGGCGTGCCGGCGTCGGTGCGCGAGGTCGTCACGTCCGGGCGGCTCACCCGGCGCCGCCTGCTGCGCCCGCTCGGCGCCACCGACCGTCGCGCGATCGACGACGCGATCGAGCTCGTCGGCCTCACCGACCGGGCCAGGGACGGCGTCAGCACCCTCTCCGGCGGCCAGCAGCAACGGGTGCTCATCGCCCGGGCGCTGGCCGGCGACCCGGAGCTGTTCTTCCTCGACGAGCCGACCGCCGGGGTCGACCTCCCGCAGCAGCAGGTCCTGGCCGACACCCTGCGCGCGCTCAAGGACCGCGGCTCCACCATCGTCCTGGTCGCCCACGAGCTCGGCCCGCTCGCGCCGCTCGTCGAGCGGTCGATCGTGATGCGCGACGGCCGGATCGTCTACGACGGCGCCCCGCTGGCCGAGGACGACGTCCTCGGCCAGCACCACCACGACCACCTCGCCGCCGACCAGCGTGGCGACCACGCGCCGCTGGTGCGCTCACCCCTGGAAGGCGGCGGTCGGTGAACGCGTCCGAGCTGCTCAGCTACCCGTTCATGCAGCGCGCGCTGCTCGCCGCGCTCTTCACCGGGCTGGCGGCGCCGGCGATCGGCACCTACCTCGTGCAGCGCCGGCTCGCGCTGATGGGCGACGGCATCGGCCACGTCGCGGTGACCGGCGTCGCGCTCGGGCTGGTGACCGGGTGGTCGCCCACGTGGACGGCCGTGGTGGTCGCCGTGCTCGGCGCGGTCCTGATCGAGGTCATCCGCGAGCGCGGGCACACCAACGGCGACGTCGCGCTCGCGCTGCTCTTCTACGGTGGGCTTGCGGGCGGCGTCCTGGTCACCGGGCTGGGCGGGCAGAGCGCGGCCCAGCTGCAGCAGTACCTCTTCGGCTCGATCACCACGATCTCGGCCGGCGACGTGATCGTCACGATGGTCCTCGCCGCGCTCGTGATCCTGGTCTGCGTCGGGCTCGCCCCGCAGCTCTTCGCCGTCGCCCAGGACCCGGAGTTCGCGCGGGTCGCAGGCCTGAAGGTGCGGGTCTACAACGTGCTGGTCGCCGTGCTGGCGGCGGTCAGCGTGACGGTCGCGATGCGCACCGTCGGCCTGCTGCTCGTCTCGGCTCTGATGGTCGTGCCGGTCGCGACGTCGCAGCAGCTGTCGCGCACCTTCCGCGCCACGCTCGTCTCGGCGATGGCGCTCGGCTGCCTGGCCTCGGTCGGTGGACTGACCATCTCGGCGTTCGCGTCGTACCACGCCACGGTCGCCCCGGGCCCGACGATCGTGCTGCTCTCGCTGGCCGGCTTCGTCGTCACCTGGCCGATCGGCGCCTGGCTGCGGCACCGGGCCCGGCTGCACGCGCCGTTCGCCGACGAACCGGTCGGCCACGACGTCACCGACACCCACCCGCACGACCACGGGCCGGCGTGCGGTCACGTCGCCGTCCCGCACGACGACCACGTCGACTACGTGCACGACGGGCACCGGCACGCCCCGCACGGCGCCCACTACGACGAGCACTGACGAAGGTCGCGCGAGCGCAGCGAGCGCGAACCTTCGTCGATGGTGGTCGAGCAAGCGGCACGACCGAGCGATCCCAGGAACGCGACCAGGAATCGCCGCCGCCCCTGGCCGACCCACCCGGCCCGGCGTACCGTCAGGGCATGACCGAGCCCAGGTTCGCCCGCCTCCCGGAGCAAGTCCGGCTCGAGGACACCGTCACCTCCGAGGACGAGCCGATCCTCGAGCCCGCCATGGTGCTCGTCGAGGACGGCTGGTTCGTCCGGAACGCCGGCGGCTGAGCACTCCGGCGGTCCCGCGTCCCGCTCGCGGGGTCTTCCCACGGCCCCGTGTCCGCTCGCGGGGTCTCGACACGCCGGTTCGTGGTGCTCGCAGGCTCGCACCACGACGGCTTGCTCGACCACCCTCGAGGAGGGCACCCAGTCGCTGCGCTCCTGGGTCCCTCCTCACGCCCTCCCGTAGCGGCGGTCCCGCTCGGCGTAGATCTCGATCGCCCGCCACAGCGCGAGCCGGTCGACGTCGGGCCAGAGGACGTCGGTGAAGACCATCTCGGCGTACGCGGCCTGCCAGAGCATGTAGTTGGACAGCCGCTGCTCCCCCGAGGTGCGCCAGATCATGTCGGCGTCGGAGACCTCGGGGACGTACAGGTGCTTGGCGAAGGTCTTCTCGTCGACCTTGTCGGGGTTCAGCCGGCCGGCGGCGACCTCGCGGGCGATGGAGCGGGCGGCGTCGGCGAGCTCGGCGCGGCCGCCGTAGTTGACGCACATGGTGAGCGTGAGGACGTCGTTGCCGCGGGTCAGCTCCTCGGCGACCTGGAGCTCCTTGATCACCGACTTCCACAGGCGCGGGGCACGGCCGGCCCAGCGGACCCGGACGCCGAGCTCGTGCATCTGGTCGCGCCGGCGCCGGATCACGTCGCGGTTGAAGCCCATGAGGAAGCGCACCTCGTCGGGCGAGCGGGTCCAGTTCTCGGTGGAGAAGGCGTAGGCGGAGATCGCCCGGACGCCGATCTCGATCGCGCCCTCGACGACGTCGAACAGCGACGCCTCGCCCATCTCGTGACCCCGGGTGCGGGGCAGGCCGCGGTCCTTGGCCCACCGGCCGTTGCCGTCCATCACGATGGCGACGTGCCGCGGCACGAGCTCCTTCGGGAGCTCCGGCGGCCGCGCCCCGGTCGGGTGCGGCGTGGGTGGTCGGACGGCGCGCTTCACGATCGCCCACCCTAGACGGGCGGGCGGCCTACCGCTCGACGTGCTCCATCGAGCGCAGCTGCCGCTCGAGGTGCCAGGAGAGGAACGCCGAGATGAGGCCGCTGGCCTCGCGCAGGTGGCGCGGATCGGCGGCGTCGACGTGCCCCCAGTCGCCGGCGAGCAGGGCACCCATCAGCACCAGCGCCTCGGGGGCCGGGGCGGCCGAGCCGGGCACCCGGCAGGTGCTGCACAGGACGCCGCCCATCGACGGGTTGAACCAACGGTGCGGACCCTCGCGGCCGCAGTGCGCGCACCCGTCGAACGACGGCGCCCAGCCGGCGACGGCGAGCGAGCGCAGCAGGTAGGAGTCGAGCACCTGGCCGGGCCGTCGTTCGGGCAGGGCGAGGGCCCTCAGCCCGCCGACGAGGAGCAGGAACTGCTGCAGCGCCGGTTCCTTCTCCTCGGTGACCAGCCGCTCGGCGGTCTCGAGCATCGCGGTGCCGGAGGTGTAGCGCTCGTAGTCGTTGCCGAGGCCGGCGTGGAACAACGACCGGGTCTCGGCCTGCGTGACGATGTCGAGGGAGCGGCCCTCGGCGAGCTGGAGGTCGACGTGCGTGAACGGCTCGAGCCGCGACCCGAACTTCGACGACGTGCGCCGCACGCCCTTCGCGACCGCCCGGACCCGTCCGTGGTGCCGGGTCAGCAGGGTGATGATGCGGTCGGCCTCGCCCAGCTTGTGGGTGCGCAGCACGACCGCCTCGTCGCGGTAGACGGGCACCGACCCAGTCTGACAGGGCTCAGGTGACCGAGCCGGTACGCCGCGCACGCCGCGGCCCCCGGACCGGGCCGGACGCCGTCCGCGACGCCGGGGCCCAGCAGCCCTGCGCGAACGCGACGGCCTCGCGGTCGAGCCGCTCCGGCCAGAACCGCCACTCCAGGATGTGGTGGGCGCGGACGAACCGCGCGTCCGGCATCTCCTCGGCGAGCATCGCCGCGTCGGCGGCCGGGTGGATCGGGTCGGAGGGGTGCCCGACCACCAGCGCCGGCATGGTCATCGCGCGGCGCTGCTTCGACGACGGCGCCATCCGGCCGAAGAACACCCCGTGGACGACGGCGCCCATCGCGTCGGGGCGCTGGTTGCAGGCGTCGAGCGCGATCCCGGCCCAGAAGGGCACCAGTCCGCGCGGCACCGGCCTGGTGGCCCGGCGCAGCGCGGTCACCGTGAACGGGAGGAACCGAGCGGCGAACATCAGCGGCGCGCACACCAGGATGCCCGCCTCGACGGCGTTGTCGAGGACGGGCATCTCCAGGAGCAGCCCGCGCACCCGCTCGGGCGCGATCGCGGCGACCTCGAGCGAGGCGTTGGCACCGAGCGACGTCCCGCCGATCACCGCCTCGGGTGCGCCGAGGTGGTCGAGCAGCGCGACGACCTGCTCGCCGAACGCCGTCATCGAGTAGACCAGCGGGTCGGCGGGCCGGTCGGAGCGACCGTGGCCGAGCAGGTCGAGGGTGACGACGTGCATGCCCTCGGCGGCCAGCGCCCGCGCGAGCGGCTGCTGCATCCGGCGCGGCAACAGCTGTCCGGGGAGCAGCACCACCCAGGCGTCGCCGCCGCCGTACTCGGTGTACTCGAGGCGGTCGCGGCCCGACCCGCTCTCGAGGAAGAACTGACCGATGCGCTCGGAGACCAGCATGGGGGCAGGCTACGACACCGACGGGCGGTCCCCACGGACGCCGTTCGACGTTCCGGACACTCAGCCCGCGTTGTTGCCCGAGGTGTTGATGCTGCCGTTGACCCCGCGCGGGTAGAACCCGCCCTTCCGCGACTTCTCCGGGGTCAGGTACACGATGTTGAGCACCTGGCCGGGCGTCCGGGAGAAGGCGATGCCGTTCCGGTCGGTCGGGACCAGGTTCGACAGCCACTTCTTGCGGCCGATGCCCTGGTCGAGGCTCTTGCGGCCGTCGAGCGAGTCGCGGGCGTCGGAGATAGCACCGGCCTCCTTGTTCAGCCCCTTGGTGGCCAGCAGCGTCCTGACGATGCCTGCGTGGTAGGCCTCGACGGCGAGGATGCCGGCCGAGGCGTCCAGGTACGTCTTGTTGGTGATGAGCGGCGCGGCCCCCTTGTAGGCGGTCACGCCGACGTCCTCGAAGATGAACGCGGCCAGCAGGAAGTTGTTCTCGTTGGCGAACGGGTCGAACGTCTGGCCCGCACCGATCAACCCGGCCGCCCGGGCCGCCGCGGTGAAGCTCTGCCGCAGGTTGATCTGCGGTCGGGCCACCTTGGCCCCGCCCAGCGCCGTGCGCAGGAACCGGACGTGGTCGAGCTCGTCCATCGCGATCTCGCGGGCGTAGCTGCGGATCGCCGGCGTGGCGAAGCTGACCTCACGGCCGCCCGTCACGCCACCCTTGTCGCCCTTGCCGGACGTGAGCTTGTCCGAGAGGCTCCTGCCGAACGCGGCCTGCTGGTAGAACTCCGCCTCGAGGTACTCGAGGTTGAGGGCGAAGTTGAGGATCGCACCGTCGCTCGGTGCCGCCGCGGCCGCGGCCGAGGCCGAGTCCGGGAGGATCCCGCCGAGGGCGCCCGCGCCGAGCACGCCGAGCCCGCCGACGCCGGCGGACTTGAGGAAGAGCCGACGGTCGGCCTCGTTCTCGGAACTGCGCTCGATCATCTGCTTGACGACTGTCTTGCCGAACATGTGGTGCTCCTTCGCGGTGAGTGCGACCTGGATCGCGTTGAGTTCGGGCGCGCTCGTCCGCGGCCGGGCTGTCACGCCCTGCCCTGCCGTTCTCGGCAGGGCTCGGTCCGTGCTCCGACCGCAACGACCGGCGGCGGTGGTCAGCCTCATTTCCTGCGCCGAGGGCGCCGAGGGGACGGTGACGAGTCACCCGACTTCCTCAACGGAAGCACCTCGGTCCCGTCGGTGTCACCACCCCCGATCGGCCGTGCCGCGATTCCATCCGACGGGGTGAAGCAGCGCCGACAGGCAATCCGGCGAGGGTGTTGCGCCGAACACGGATCGGCGCTTCATTGACTCCCGGGCGACGTGTCCGGCGCGCTCCTCCCCTGTTGACGTCCCCCTCCTCGCCCGACGACGAAATCGAGCTCCTGCGTGTACCAGCAGTCCCCGAAGGTCGAGGCCCGGGCCCGCGTCCGCGGTCCCCTCCCGCTGCTCGGGCCCGCGTTCGTCACCGCCATCGCCTACGTCGACCCGGGCAACTTCGCCACCAACGTCACGGCCGGCTCGACCTTCGGCTACCTGCTGGTCTGGGTCGCCGTCGTCAGCAACCTGATGGCGATGCTCATCCAGTACCTGTCGGCCAAGGCCGGCATCGCCACCGGCCGCAGCCTGCCCGCCCTGTGCCGCGAGCACTTCCCGCGCCCGGTCACCCGGGGCCTGTGGGTGCAGGGCGAGCTGGTGGCCATCGCCACCGACCTGGCCGAGGTGGTCGGCGGCGCCATCGCCCTCAGGCTGCTCTTCGACATCCCGCTGCTCGCGGGCGGCCTGATCACCGCCGGCGTCGCGTTCGGGCTGCTGGCCCTGCAGACCCGCGGTCACCGTCCGTTCGAGATCGCCATCACCGGCCTGCTGCTGGTGATCCTCGTGGGCTTCCTGTACGACGTCCTGCGCAGCGGGCTCGAACCGCTGGCGCTGCTCGACGGCACCGTCCCGAGGTTCGAGGGCAGCGACAGCGTGCTGCTCGCCGCGGGCATGCTCGGGGCCACCGTCATGCCGCACGCGATCTACCTGCACGGGGCGCTGACCAGCCGGCGCTACGTGCGCACGACGGAGGGCCAGCGACTCGCGCTGCTCCGCAGCCAGCGCACCGACGTCGTCGTCGCGATGACGATCGCCGGGCTGATGAACCTGGCGCTGCTCGTCGTCGCGGCCTCGGTGCTGCGCGGCGGCGATCCCGTGACCACGATCGAGGGTGCGCACGCCGGGCTGGGTGCCGCTCTCGGACCCGCCGCCGCACTCCTCTTCGCCCTCGCCCTGCTGGCCTCCGGGTTCGCCTCGTCCAGCGTCGGCACGCTCTCCGGCCAGGTCGTGATGGAGGGCTTCCTCGAGGTCCGGATGCCGCTGGTGGTGCGCCGCCTCGTCGCGCTCGCACCGGCGCTCGTCGTCCTGGCCCTGGGGGTCGACCCGACGCGGGCGCTGGTGGTCTCCCAGGTCGTGCTGTCCTTCGGCATCCCGTTCGCCCTGGTGCCGCTGATCCTCTTCACGAGGCGTCCCGACGTGATGGGCCGCCTGGTCAACCGAGGGGTCACCACGCAGGTGGCGTGGGCGGTGGCGGCGGTGGTCATCGCGCTGAACCTCACCCTGGTCTACCTGACCTTCGCCTGAGCGGGCCATCCGTCGGGGCCGCGGCGACGAACCCCTGGTGCTCGCGTGACCGACGACCCTGGGGAGAGACCGTGCACCAGCAAGGACCCACGCCCGACCAGGACTCGCTCACGCCACGGGAGGCCGAGATGATCGACCTGATCGCGGAGGGGCTCAGCAACAAGCAGATCGCGGAGACCACCGCACTCTCGCCGAACTCGATCAAGTCGTTCATCCGCTCGGCCTACCGCAAGATCGGCGTCGAGAAGCGGGAGCACGCGATCGAGTGGGCCCTCGAGCGCCGCGGCGGACGCGCGGCCGGCTGAGCGGCCGCGCGTCCGCGCGGGTGGGTCAGAGCCCGGCGGTCCGGTTCACGGCGCTGGTGACGGCCTTCAGCGAGGCGGTCACGATGTTGGCGTCGAGACCGACGCCCCACACGACCTGGTCGCCGACCGCGCACTCCACGTACGCCGCCGCGATGGCGTCGCCGCCGGAGCTGAGCGCGTGCTCGTGGTAGTCGAGCACCCTCACGTCGAAGTCCTGCGGGAGCTCGTTGATCGCCGTCACGAAGGCCGCGATCGGGCCGTTGCCCGAACCTTCGAGGGTCCGGGCCTCACCGTCGACGTAGACGCTGACGGCCAGGGCGTCCTTCTCGCCGGCCGCCGAGCTCGTGTGCACCGAGTCGAGCCGCAGCGGGGCCTCGCGGTCGAGGTACTCCGCGCGGAAGGCGGTCCAGATCTCACCGGGCGTCACCTCGCCGCCGTCGGCGTCGGTGCGCTGCTGGATGACGCGGCTGAACTCGATCTGCGCGCGGCGCGGCAGGTCGAGCTTGTGCTCGGTCTTGAGGATGTAGGCAACCCCGCCCTTGCCGGACTGGCTGTTGACCCGGATCACGGCCTCGTAGGAGCGGCCGACGTCCTTGGGGTCGATCGGCAGGTACGGCACGGCCCACGGGTGCTCGTCGACGCCGTGGCCGGCCGCGGCGGCGTCCTTCTCGAGGTGCTCGAAGCCCTTCTTGATGGCGTCCTGGTGGGAGCCGGAGAAGGCGGTGTAGACGAGGTCGCCACCGTAGGGATGACGCTCGTGGACGGGCAGCTGGTTGCAGTACTCGACCGTGCGGCGGATCTCGTCGATGTCGGAGAAGTCGATCTCGGGGTCGATGCCCTGCGTGAACAGGTTGAGGCCGAGGGTCACCAGGCAGACGTTGCCGGTGCGCTCGCCGTTGCCGAACAGGCAGCCCTCGATGCGGTCCGCGCCGGCCAGGTAGCCGAGCTCGGCCGCCGCGACGGCCGTCCCACGGTCGTTGTGGGGGTGCAACGACAGCACGACGTGCTCGCGGTGGCGCAGGTGCCGGTTCATCCACTCGATCGAGTCGGCGTAGACGTTGGGGGTGGCCATCTCGACGGTCGCGGGCAGGTTGATGATGACCGGCTTCTCGGCGGTCGGCTCGAAGACGTCGAGCACCTCGTTGCACACGCGGACGGCGAACTCGAGCTCGGTGCCGGTGTAGGACTCGGGGCTGTACTCGTAGAAGACCTCGGTCTCCGGCACGCCCTCCTCGTACTTCTTGCACAACCGCGCGCCCTGGACGGCGATGTCGGCGATGCCGTCCTCGTCGAGGCCGAACACCACGCGCCGCTGCAGCGTCGAGGTGGAGTTGTAGAGGTGCACGATCGCCTGCTTCGCGCCACGGATCGACTCGTAGGTGCGCTCGATGAGCTCCTCGCGCGCCTGCGTCAGCACCTGGATGACGACGTCGTCGGGGATGAGGTCATCGTCGATGAGCTGGCGGACGAAGTCGAAGTCGGTCTGGCTGGCGCTCGGGAAGCCGACCTCGATCTCCTTGTAGCCCATCTCGACGAGCAGCTTGAACATCGCCAGCTTGCGGGTCGGTGACATCGGGTCGATCAGCGCCTGGTTGCCGTCGCGCAGGTCGACGGCGCACCAGCGCGGCGCCGTCCGGATCCGCTTCGTCGGCCATGTGCGGTCGGGCAGGTCGAGCGGGATGAACGGCTCGTAGCGCCGGTGCGGCATGCCGCTGGGCTGCTGGTCTCCGGTCGGAGCGGGGCTGCCGGTCGGGGTGCTGCTGGTCATGGTGTTCTCCTGCTGGTGGCTGGGGCGCCGGCGCACAGAACCTCCGCAGCGAGGAGGTCGGCGGTTCAGACCTCGCTGCGGCAGCGAAGGAGGAGTCGGTACGTCATGACGCGCACCACTCTAGCCGGACGGCTCCGGTGCCGGGCAAGCCGTCTCGACGTGCGACCCGCCGGCGCCGGCCGAGGACCTCACGACCTGAGGAGCGACCCGGTCTCCGTCACCCGCCGGGCGAGGGCCGCCGCGTCGGCGACGACGTCGTGCGCCCCGGCGTCGCGGAGCTCGGTCTCGGCCAGGCCGCCGGTGAGCACGGCGAGGCACCGGACGCCGGCGTCCGCCGCGGCCCGCACGTCCCAGACGGCGTCGCCGACGAGGACGGCGCGCGAGCGTTCGGCGTCGCCGAGGGCGACCTCGACGAGCTCGCCGCTGGGCTTGCTCAGCTCGGCGTCGGCGCCGGTCACGATCCGGCCGAGGAGCTCGCGCGAGCCCGGGAGGAGGTCGAGCAGCCGCTCGGTGGTCTCGCGGTCACCGGAGCTGGCCAGGACGACGTCGAGGCCCCGGGAGCGCATCGCCTCCAGCAGGTCGAGGGCGCCGTCGGTCGGCGTGATCGACCCGAACAGCCGGTCGAGGTGGCGCGGGTGGCGCCGGCGGAGCTCGTCGCCGAGCGCGTGCTCGGTGGCGTCGCCCGCCGCCTCGGCGACCAGCCGGTCGCCGCCCATGCCGATGAGCCGGTGGAGCCGGCGGGCGGGCACCTCGACGCCGACGTCCTGGAACGCGGCGTGCCACGCGAGGACGTGGGTGTAGACGGAGTCGACGAGCGTGCCGTCGAGATCGAGGACCACGGTGGTCACCTCGGGTGTGGACATCATGGCTCCTTCCAGGAGTCGCGGGTGCGGGCGACGAGGTCGTCGACGACGCCGTCGAGGTCGCCGGTGCGCTCGAGGGCGGCACGCTGGCGGGTGGCGCCGGTGCCCCGGAGCACCCCGGCCACGCCGTCCTCGACGCGCGCGGTGTCGCCGGCTGAGTCGAGCGCGTCGCGGACGGCGTCCACGACGTCGGTCAGGACGTCGGCGGCGCCGACGGGCTCGGCGTCCGGTCGGGCCGGGTGCAGCAGGTCGCCGGCGAGGCCGTACCGGGCGGCCCGCCAGCGCGCGGCCCGCACCAGCTCGGAGCGCCACGGCAGGGCGGGCAGCGCACCGCCGGCGGCGGTGTGCACCAGCGCGCGGACGAGCGCCGCCACCAGCAGGGTGTCGTCGAGGTCGGTGGCGACGTCGGCGACGCGGACCTCCACGGTCGGGTAGTCCGCGGCGAGCCGGGCGTCGAAGTAGAGCATCGCGTCGTCGCGTGCGGCACCCGAGCGCACCAGCGCCTGCGCGGCGGCGCGGTACCCGGCGACGTCGCCGAAGGGGTCGGTCGGGCCGGCGCTGGGCCAGCGGGACCACTGCTCGCTGCGCCACGACGCGTAGGAGGTGTCGCCACCGTCGGCGAAGGGCGAGTTCGTGCTCACCGCGAGCACGACCGGCAGCCACGGCGCGATCCGGTCGATGACGGCCACGCCCTCGTCGTCCGAGGCGATGTCGACGTGGACGTGCATGCCGCACGTACCGGCGGAGCGGGCGACGTCGCCGTAGCGCGCGACCATGTCGCGGTACCGGTCGTCGTCGCTGACGACGGCGACGTCGGAGGAGAGCACCGGGACGGCGGAGGCCACGAGCGCCAGGTCCAGCCGCTCGGCCGCCTGCCCGGCGCCGGACCGGGCCGCCCGCAGGTCGCGCCCGACGTCGTCGAGGTCGGTGGACGGGGCGCTGTGGATCTCGACCTGGTGGCGGAAGAGCTCGCGCTCGACGTCGCCGTCGGCCAGGCGCAGCACCTGGGGCGCGCGTGGCACCGCCCGCCGCGACGCGGGGTCGACGACCCAGAGCTCCTCCTCGACCCCGACCTTGCGCACGCCACGCGTCACCCGGCCACGCGTCGCGGCGTCTCGGCTGGCGTCTCGGCTGACATCCCGGCTGGCATCTCGGCACCTCCTCGTGAGCCCAGTCAACGGCCGGCCCCGCGGTCGCACCACCTCCCGCAGGATGGTCGGCCCCGGCGCCCGTGGACCGGGCAGCGGCGCGGCGCCCACCTCGGACGACGTGCGCCGGGGACGTGGAGCGACGAGTTGCAGGGGCGCGTCGGCAGGGCGCACACTGCGGTGCCCGGCTGGCCCGGGCACCACAACCGAACACACCTCCGCGGTGCTCAAAGCCGGTTCGATCCCGGCGCTGACCCGCAACCGTAGATCGCGGCGCCCCGGCGCCGCGGTGAGCCGGACTGGCCCGTGGAGCAGATACACACAACACACCGTCGTGGACTACGGGTGGGGTCAGCGCCCACCCGGCGCCTCCCCGCCCAACGGGGAGATGCAGAGCAATGCCGATCGGGACGCACCGCCGGGTCGCGGCCGGCGCCGCAGCGCTCGCGCTCGTGGCCACCACCCTCGCGCTGGTCGCCGGCGTCGTGGCCGCAGCCGCCGCGTCGCCGTCCTACGCCGGCGCCTGCACGGGCGACGACGCGCGCAGCGGGGTCACGGTGGTCGTCGACTTCCAGCAGCTCGACGGCAACGGCGGCACGGCGGCGCCGACGATCGTGCGCTGCTCCCCCGGCACGGTGGCCGCCGACGGCACGGTCACCCCGCGGACCGGGCACCAGGCGCTCGTCGACGCCGGCTTGACGCCGACCGGCGTCGACCGGTGGGGCGATGCGTTCGTGTGCCGGATCAACGGCCGCCCGGCCCTGTCCGAGACGCTGCCGGTGCGGTCGAACCCGCGCTACCGGGAGCGCTGCACCGAAACGCCGCCCGCGGCGGCGTACTGGTCCTACTGGTACGCCGACGGCGGCGGTCAGGACTGGCGCTACTCCGAGCACGGCGTCCTGAACCGCGACGTCGTCCCCGGCGGCTTCGAGGGCTGGTCCTTCGCGCTGGACGCGACGGCCGAGTCCAACCCGCCGCCGCGGCACCTGCCCGTCAACCCGGCCGTCGACCCGGACGCGCCCCAGGTCGCGCTGACCTCCGACCGGCTCGACGCGACCCTGGTGCTGGGGGGGAGCACCACGCTGAGGTGGACGTCGCGCAACGCCGACCGGCTGACCGCGAGCGGGGCGTGGACCGGCGACCTCGCCCGGCCGGGCGGCGCGCGCACCGTCCGGCCCACCACCGCCGGCACCCACCGCTACGAGGTCACCGCGCGCTCGGCCGACGGCACCGAGGTGCGTGACGTGCTCACCCTCGAGGTCGTCGGCGCCGGCCCCGACCCCGGTCCGGACCCGGCGCCGGACCCGGCCCCCGGTGGCCAGCAGGACCTCCCGGTCGACCCGGCCGCGCGGCAGGTGAGCGGCTGGCTGGTCGGTGAGCTCGTCGACGGCACGATGCCGGCACCGATCCCGACGTCGGCCGAATCGACCGACTGGGGCCTGACCGTCGACACCCTCTGGGCGTTGTACGCCGCGGGCACCGGACGGGAGGCGACGCGGACGATCCTCGACGCGCTCGACCGCGACGCCGGCGACTACCTCGGGGTCCGGCTGTTCGGCGACGCCGACGTGCGCCGGGCCGGGCCGACCGCCAAGGTGCTCCTGGCCGCCGTCGTGGCGGGCCGCGACCCGCGGTCCTTCGGCCGGGTCATGCGCGCCGACGGCTCGCTCACCGCCGGCCGCTACGACCTGCGCCGCGAGACCCTGTCGCTGGTGGCTCGTCGGGGACCCCAGGTCGGCCGGGTGCGCGACAGCGGGGTCGGCATCGACAACACCAACACCTTCAGCCAGGCCCTCGCGGTCATCGCCCTGGCACGCTCCGGTGGCGTCCCCACGGTCGCCGTCGACTACCTGGTCCGGCAGCAGTGCGCCGCCGGCTACTTCCGGATGTTCGACCGCAGCGACCGCACCTGCGACCAGGACGCCGACGCGGCCGACGGCGACGGCACCGCCATGGGCCTCCAGGCCCTGATGACCGCCCGCGCGAACGGCGTCGCCGGGCTCGACGACGAGATCGACCGCGGCGTGGCGTGGCTGGTCCGCGTCCAGCGCCGCGACGGCTCGTTCGGCGGCGGCACCAGCACCGAGGGCTCCAACACCAACAGCACCGGCCTGGTCGCACAGACCCTCGCCGCCGCCGGGCGCCGGCCCGCGTTCCGGCGCGCCCAGGCGTTCGTACGGTCGCTGAGCGTCGTCCCGGCCCCGCGCACCGGGCCGCTGGCCACCGAGCGCGGGGCGATCGCCTACGACGCGGGCTCCCTGGCGGCGGCGCGCGCGACGGGCATCACCGGCCGCGACCAGTGGCGTCGTGCGACGACCCAGGCGATCTTCGCCCTCGCCCCGGTCTCGTTCGTCACCCTCGGGGAACGGGCGCCGCGTGGTGAGCCCGAGGCGCCCGACCGTGGCGACGAGCCGACACCCGCGACCCCGCCGGCGACCGGGACGACGGCGCCCGGCTCCCCCGCGCCGCCGTCGAGCACCGGTTCCGCGACCGGTTCCGGCACCGGTGGCGAGCCGGCCCTCACCGTCCCCGGGTCCCCGCCCGTCGCGCCGGCGGCGGCCACGCCGAGCGGCCGGCTCGGCGCGCACCTCGCGGCGAGCCTGGTCGACGGCGACCACGTCGAGGTCACCGTCGACGCGACGGCGTACGTCGACTACGACCTCACCGCCGAGGTCGTCCTGGCCCTGCGCCAGAGCGGTGAGCAACCCGGTGCCGCGCGCCGCGCCACCCGGTTCCTGCTCGACCGGCGCTCGGTCGCGGCGTACGTCGGCGCAGCGCCCTACGAGCGTGCCGCCACCTACGTCGAGCCGCTGGCGAGGCTGGTCCTCGTCGCCCTCGCCTCGGACCGTCCCGCGGACGCCGCCCGCGCGTCCGCCCTCGCCGACCGGCTCGCCGGCCGGGCCGACCCCACCGGGTTCGCCGCGGGCGGCGCGGACGACGACGTCGCGTCCACCACCCGGTCGGCGTGGGCGGTCCTCGCCCTGACCGCCGCGGGCCGGCCCGAGGCCGCCGCGGGGGCGGTCGCCACCCTGGTCGGCGCCCCGTGCGACGACGGCCTCTTCCCCACGACCGTCGCGGGCGGTGCGGGGTGCGCGACCGGCGACCCCGTCGCCACCGCGCTCGTCGTCCAGGCCCTCGACGCGACGGTCCGTCCGCCCGACAGCGGCCCGGCCGACGCACCGGCCGACCGGGCGCCGGCGGCCTGGCCGGGCGAGCGCACGGCCGCCCTGGCCGGCGCCGGCGCGGCACTCCGGTCCGCGGTCACCGTCGACGGCGGACTCACCCTCGACGACGACCGCGTGTCCGCGCTGGCGGCGGTGGCCATCGCGCGCCAGGCGGTCGGCCTCGACAGCACCCGGACCCGCGACGTCCTGGTCGGCACCCAACGCACGGACGGCGGCCTGCCCGCGACCCTCGGGGCGACCCCGGTGACCGTCAGCGACCTCTCCACCTCCGCGGCCGCCGCCCCCGCCGTGGCCGGGACGTCGTGGCTGACGTCGTCCGCGTCGCCCCTGGAGGCGCAGGTCCTGCTGCCGCTCGCCGCCGAGCCGGACGCCGACACGTCCGACCCCGTCCGGTCCGACGCCGCCGCCGGCCCGGTGGAGCCCGGCCTCGACTGGCCGGCCTGGGCTGCCCTCGCGCTCGCCGCCGTCGTCCTCCTGCTCTCGCTCCCTCGCCTCCTCGCCCCTGAAGAAAGAAGCACCCCGTGAAGCTCCGCACCACCGGCCCCGCCGCCGTCCCGATCGCCGCGCTGGCCCTCGCCCTCGCCGTGACCGGACCGTCACCGGCGACCGCCGCTCCCACCCCGGCACCCACCGCCGGCCGCGACCTGCCGGCGGCGTCGTCCAGCTCGGCGTGGCTCGCCTCGCAGCTCGTCGACGGCCTGCTCCCGGGACCGTTCGGTCCCCGGCCCGACTACGGGCTGTCGATCGACGCGATCTACGCCATGCACGCCTCCGGCGACGGCGAGCTCGCCGAGCCGATCCTGACCGCCCTCGACGACGAGGGGCTGGCGGCGAACTTCTACAGCGCCGTCGAGTGGGACGCCGAGCACGGGCTCGAGGAGCACGTGGCGGGCGCGACCGCCAAGACCCTCGTCGCCGCGCAGGTCGGGGGACGCGACACCCGCGACTTCGGGGGCCAGGACCTCGTGGCCCGCACCCTGAGCACCGTGGTCACGGCGGCCGACGTCGCCCCGGGCGGCCGGTTCGCAGCCGGCGGCGAGTTCGCCGACGGCGGCATCTCGGTGACCGACGTCGGTCGCGTCGTCGACTTCGGGCCCGACGTCACCTACAACAACGCCAACAGCTTCGGGCAGACGCTGGCCGTCATCGGGCTCGCCCGCGCGGGCCGTCTCGCCGGCCCCGTCGTCGACAAGCTGCTGTGGCAGCGCTGCGGTGCGGGGTTCTTCCGGATCTACTACGACGGTCCGCGCAGCTGTGACCAGAGCCCGTCGGCCGCGCCGGACCGCGACGCCACCGGTCTCGGTCTCTCCGCGATGCTGGCCGCCCAGCGCTCGGGCGTCGGCGGCCTCGACGACGAGATCGCCGGGACCGTCGACTGGCTCCTCGACCAGCAGGACGCCGGGGGCGGCTGGGGCGGCGGCGTCGGCACCGAGGCCCCCAACACCAACAGCACCGGCCTGGTCGTCCAGGCCCTCGCGGACGCCGGCGCACCGGTGGGCGCGGTCGCGGACGGCGAGGCCTACCTCACGTCCGCGCAGGCCACCGCCGCGGACGCCGGCACCGCGCTCGCCGGCGACGTGGGAGCGATCGCCTACACCCCGGCCGAGCACGACGCGGCCCGCACCGACGGCATCGGCTCGCCCGACACCTGGGTCCGCGCGACCGCGCAGGCCTCGCTCGGCCTGGCGCAGGTCGGCTTCTGGGACCTGACCGCCCCGCGCGCCGCCCGGTTCGCCGTCACGGCACCGACCGGGTACGTCCTGCGTGGCCGGTCGATCGCGGTCCGCGCCACCGGGCTCGCCGGAGGCGAGGCCTACCGGGTCACCGTCGGGGGGCGCAGCGCCGCCACCGGGACGGCGTCCGCGACCGGCGCCGTCGCCGCCGCCGTCGTCGTCCCCGCCGCCACCCCGCCCGGGACCCGCGCGGTGGTGGTCACCGGGTCGACCTCCGAGCGCACCGGCGCCGGCACCATCCAGGTGCTCGCCGCGAAGCGGCTCGCGGTCCGTCTGAGGGCGGCGAGGCTGCGGCCCGGCACGCAGCAGAGGATCACCGTGCGCGGCCTGGCCGCCGGCGAGGCCGTCACCCTCCGGGTCCGCGGCAGGGTCCTGCGCGGTCGCGCCACCGCCGCGGGCGTCCTGGTCCGCACCGTCCGCGTCACCAGGCCGTTCGGCACGGCCCGGGTGCGGGCCACCGGCGCGTACGCCGTCCGCTCGGGCGCGGCGACCTTCCGCGTGGTCCGCCGGTGAGGAGACTCGCCTCCGCCGCGGGTGCCCTGCTGCTCGCGCTCGCGGGCGTGCTGGTCGCCGGGGTGCCCGCCGCGGCCCCCGCCACGGCCGTCGGGGCCGTCGCGGCCGTCGACACCAGCAAGGGCACCCCGGGCTTCTGCCCCGACGACACCGGCGTGACCGTCGTCGTCGACTTCCAGCAGCTCGGCGGCGACCCGATCGTGCGGTGCAACCCCACCAGCACCCGCGGCACCGGCCTCGACGCGCTCCAGGGCAGCGGCATCCAGGTCGAGGGCGTCCAGCGGTGGGGCCTGGCGTTCGTCTGCCGGGTCGAGAACCGGCCCTCGGCCGTCGAGACCCTCGCCATCGAGGGCGACGAGGACTACCGGGAGGGGTGCCTCGACACCCCGCCCGCGTCGGGCTACTGGTCCTACTGGCACGCCGGCAACAACTGCGCCTGGACCTACAGCCAGTGGGGCGTGAAGAACCGCGACTTCGTGGCGGGCGGCTTCGAGGGCTGGTCGTTCTCGCTCAACGCCGGGAGCGGTGACAACCCCCGGCCGCGGGTCGCCGCGGTCCGGCCGGGCACCGAGGGCGGGCCGTGCACGGAGTCGCGGGAGGCGGCGCCGACCGGCGAGGACCCGCTCGCGCAGCAGGCACGACCGGACGCCCCGGCCCCCACCGGCCCCGCACCCACCGGCGCCGACACCCCCGGCACCGGCGCGGGCCAGGACCCGCCGGTCGCGCCGGGCGGCTCGGCCGGCAGCGACGACCTCCCCGCGCCGAGGCCCCGCGACCCGGCCCCGACCGCCGGCGCGGCCGGCACCGCCGACGACCCGGCCGACAACGTGGAGTTCACCGGCGGCGAGGCCGCGCCCGACGTCCGCGACACGGTCGGGGACCAGGTCGGCGCCAGCGACCTGGCGCCGTGGGTCGCGGCCGGCGCGATGCTGCTGCTCGCGGCGTCGGCCGTGCTGACGTCACGACGACGACGGCGGGCCCGCGACGGTGCGTGACCGCGCCGTGCGGGTCGTCTCGACGTACTTCCTGCCGCGCGACCTGCACCCGGTCGCGTGGTGGGTGTGGGCGCTCGGCATCGCCACCGCTGCCAGCAGGACGACGAACCCGTGGCTGCTCGCCAGCATGCTCGCCGTCGTCGGTCACGTCGTGGTCGTCCGGCGCGGCAGCGAGCCGTGGGCGATGTCGTTCCGGCTCTACGTCTACCTCGGCGCGTTCATCGTCGTGGCGCGGGTGCTGTTCCGCGTCGTCTTCGGCGGCGCCGAGGGACCGTCGATCGTGCTGCGGCTCCCCGAGGTCCCGCTGCCCGCCTGGGCCGCCGGGATCCGGTTGTTCGGGGACGTGTCGGCCGAGTCGCTCCTCGGCGGCCTCTACGACGGTCTGCGCCTGGCGACGATGGTGATCTGCCTCGGCGCCGCGAACGCGCTGGCCAACCCCAAGCGGCTGCTCAAGTCGATGCCGTCGGCGCTCTACGAGGTCGGCACGGCCGTCGTCGTCGCGCTGTCGGTGTTCCCGCAGCTCGCCGAGTCGGTGCTCCGCGTCAACCGCGCCCGCCGGCTGCGCGGCAGCACGTCGACGGGTCGCCGGGCGCTGCGCTCGGTCGTCATCCCGGTGCTCGAGGACGCCCTCGACCGCTCGCTGCGGCTCGCCGCGTCGATGGACTCCCGGGGCTACGGCCGCGCCGGCGACGCCACCCCACGGCAGCGCGCGACCACCGGGTTCTTCATGGTCACCGGCCTGGTCGGGCTCTGCGTCGGCATCTACGGCACCCTCGACGCCACCACCCCCGGGTACCTCGGCGGGCCGATGCTCGCCGGCGGACTCGTGATCGGGATGACCGGCTTCGCCCTGGCCGGACGACGGGTGCAGCGCACCCGGTACCGGCCCGACCGCTGGCACCTCGCCGAGGTCGTCACCGCCGGCTCCGGCGTCCTGGTCGCGGCCCTGGTGCTCACCTCGGGCGGCGCCGACCCGGCCGCCCTCAACCCCTCGCTCCTCGAGCTGTCGTGGCCGCTGCTGGCCTGGGCGCCGCTCGCCGCGGTCTGGATCGGGCTGGTGCCCGCGTTCCTGTCGCCGCCGCCGGTGCCGCCCCACGACGAGCTGGACGACGTCCCCGACGACCGGCTACCGACCCACGACCACGACCGGGACGACCAGCCCGTCGGGAGCCGCGCATGATCACCCTCGACGCCGTCTCGTTCTGGTACCACGGCCAGGAGCGACCCACCCTGCACGAGGTCGACCTGACGCTCGAGGAGGGCGAGCTGGTGCTGCTCACCGGCCGCACCGGCGCCGGGAAGTCGACCCTGCTCGGCACCCTCAACGGACTGGTGCCGCACTTCACCGGCGGCCACCTGCAGGGCAGGGTCACCGTCGCCGGCGTCAGCACGCACGAGCGACCGCCCCGCGAGTTCGCGCACCTGGTCGGCGTCGTGGGTCAGGACCCGCTCGCCGGGTTCGTCACCGACACCGTCGAGGACGAGCTCGCCTACGGGATGGAGCAGCTCGGCGTCCGCGCCGACGTGATGCGCCGCCGCGTCGAGGAGACCCTCGACCTGCTCGGGATCGCCGAGCTGCGCCGACGCGCCCTGCGCACCCTCTCCGGGGGCCAGCAGCAGCGCGTCGCGATCGGCGCGGTGCTGACCACCCACCCGCAGGTGCTGGTGCTCGACGAGCCGACGTCGGCCCTCGACCCCACCGCCGCCGAGGACGTGCTCGCAACCATCGCCCGGCTGGTGCAGGACCTCGGCACCACCGTGGTGCTCGCCGAGCACCGGATGGAGCGCGTGGTCCCGTTCGCCGACCGGATGCTGTTCGTGGACGCCGACGGCCGCGTCGAGGTCGACGAGCCCGCCGCCCTGCTCGCCCGGACGCCGATCGCGCCGCCGATCGTCCGGCTCGGCCGCGAGGTCGGCTGGGACCCGTTGCCCCTGTCGGTCCGTGACGCACGACGCCGGGCCGGCGCCGTCCGGGAGCGGCTCGAGGTCGCCGGCGCTCCGGTCGACCCGCCCGCGAGCACGGCGCCCCCACTCCTCCAGGCCTCCGGCGTCGTCGTCCGCTACGGACCGAAGGTCGCGGTGCGCGGCGTCGACCTCGTCCTGCGCCCCGGCACCGTGACCGCGCTGATGGGCCGCAACGGCTCCGGCAAGTCCTCGCTGCTGTGGGCGGTCCAGGGCTCCGGCCCGCGCCAGGGCGGCCGGGTCGCGATCGCGGGGAAGGACCCGAAGGAGCTCTCCGCCACCCGGGCGCGCGAGCTCGTCGGGCTGGTCCCGCAGTCGGCGGCCGACCTCCTCTACCTCGAGACGGTCGGCGCCGAGTGCGCGACCGGCGACGTCGAGGCAGGCGCCGAGCCGGGCACCTGCGCGACCCTGCTGGAGTCGATCGCGCCGGGTGTCGACCACGCCCGGCACCCACGCGACCTCTCCGAGGGACAGCGGCTCGCGCTGGTGCTCGCCCTCCAGCTGACGGCGGCACCGCAGGTGATGCTGCTCGACGAGCCGACCCGGGGGCTCGACTACACCGCGAAGGCGACGTTCGTGGCCGTCGTCCGCCGGCTCGCCGCGGCGGGCCGGGCCATCGTGGTGGCGTCCCACGACGTCGAGTTCGTCGCCCAGGTCGCCGACCGCGCCGTCGTGATGGCCGAGGGCGAGATCGTCTCGGAGGGCCCGACCCGCGACGTCCTCGGCGGCTCCCCCGCCTTCGCCACCCAGGTCGCTAAGATCCTCGGGGCGGGCTGGCTCACCGTCGACGAGGTCGGCGCCGCGCTGGGGAGGACCCCGTGAGCGACGTCCGGCCCGTCTCCGCACCGGTCAGGGCCTGGGACGACGCCGGCGCCGTCCGGATCGGCAGGCGCTCGGCCCTCGTGCTGGCGCTGGCCTCGCTCGGCGGCCTCCTGATGTTCTGCTGGCCGCTGCTGGTGCGCGTCGACCCCTCCTCGCTGCAGCACGGTGTCGACGCGCCGTTCGTCTTCCTCGCGATCCTGCCGGTGCTGATCGTGATCGTGCTGGCCGAGCTCTCCGAGGGCGGGATGGACTCCAAGGCGCTCGCGATGCTCGGCGTCCTGTCCGCGATCAACGCCGCGCTGCGCCCCCTCGGGGCGGGCACCGCGGGCATCGAGACGGTCTTCTTCCTGCTCGTGCTGTCGGGCCGGGTCTTCGGGGCCGGGTTCGGCTTCGTGCTGGGGTGCACGTCGTTGTTCGCCTCCGCACTGCTCACCGCCGGCGTCGGGCCCTGGCTGCCGTTCCAGATGCTGGCCTCGGCGTGGATCGGGATGGGCGCCGGGCTGCTACCGAAGCGGGTCACGGGCAGGGCCGAGATCGCCATGCTCGTCGGCTACGGCATCGTGGTGTCCTACGCCTTCGGCTTCGTCATGAACCTGTGGTTCTGGCCGTTCGTCACCGGCGCGGAGGTCGCCTACCACGAGGGCGCGATCTCCTACGTCGCCGGAGCGCCGGTGCTGGAGAACCTGCACCGGTTCGCGGTCTTCACCCTGCTGACCTCCACCGCCGGCTGGGACACCGGCCGCGCGATCACCAACACCCTCGCGATCCTGGTGCTCGGCCCCGCCGTCCTGAACACCCTGCGCCGGGCCTCCCGCAAGGCCTCCTACGGCGTCGCCGGCAGCTTCGAGGACCCCGGCGACCTCGGCGGGAGGACGACCGCGTCCCGGTGACGCGTCGCGATCAGGCCCAGCCGCGCGCCCAGGTGACGACGGCACGGACGGCGGCGTCCGGGTCGGCGCCCAGCCGGTCGAGGACGTGGGAGGGGACGGCGGGGTGGGCCGCGACCCATCCCCGCACGAACGGGTCGGGGTCGTCGACCAGGCGGTGCAGCACCGCGACGGGGGTGCGCTCGTTGCGGGCGACGCAGCGGCGCACCGCGGCGTCGGCGTCGCCGGCCAGCTCGACCAGGACGTCGTCCGGCGCGCGGTACGAGAGCGCGGCGCTCTCGCGGATGCGTGGGTCGGCGGACGCCGCGAGCGCTCGGACCCGCGCGGTCTTGCCGTCGCTGGCCGGCGGCGAGGTGAACGCCGAGAGCGGCACCCCGGCCGCGTCCGTGCTGCTGGACGCGGCCAGGGCCGCCCGCTGCTGCTCGGTGAGGAAACCCAGGCAGGACATCAGGCCACCGTCAGCCCTGCCGGGCGTTGACCTCGTAGGAGGTGTTGATCGACTCGAAGAAGTTGACCAGCTGGAGCGTGTCGTTCGCCGTCGCCATCCACTTCGCCGGGTTCGCCACCCCGTAGTGCGCGCCGAAGCCCAGCTCGTCGAGGCGCCGGTCGGCCAGGTAGCGCACGTAGGTGTTGATGTAGTCGGCGTTCAGCCCGAGGATCCCGTTCGGCAGGAGGTCGCGGTTGTAGGCCTCCTCCATCTCCACGGCGTCCAGCACCATCTGCTTGATCTCGGCCGCGAACTCCTCGGTGGCGACGTCCGGGTTCTCCTCGAGCACCGTGAGCACGAGGTTGATCCCGAACTTCAGGTGCAGCGACTCGTCGCGCACGATCCAGTCGATCAGCGAGCCGAAGTTCCGCAGCAGGTTCCGCTGCCGGAAGCTCAGCGCCACCATGAAGCCCGAGTAGAACCAGATGCCCTCGAGGATCACGTTGTAGGCGATCAGGTTGCGGACGAAGTCCTGCTTGCCCTCGGTGGTGGTGATGTCGAGGGTCTGCTCGGTCATCCGCTTGATGTAGCGGATCTCGAACTCCTCCTTCGCCGCCATCGACGGCACCGTCACGTGCGAGGCGTACGCCGCCTCCCGGTCGATCGGGAACGTCTCGAGCACGTACTCGAAGCTCATGCAGTGGTTGGCCTCCTCCCACATCTGCTTGGCGAGGTAGAGGTGGCACTCCGCGGCGTTGACGTAGGGGTAGACGCCGAAGGCCAGGGCCTTGTTGACGAGCAGCTCGTTGGGGTTGAAGTAGCTCATCAGGAAGGTCAGCGCGCGGCGCTCGTCGTCGCTCATCCGCTCGAAGTCACCGAGGTCCTCCCCCAGCTGCACCTCGTTCGGGAACCAGGTGTTCGCGACCGCCTGGTCGTAGAGCTCCATCGCCCACGGGTAGGTGACCGGCTTGAGGAGCAGGCCCTGCTCGATGCCGGTGCCGAGGATCCCCCGCCTGGTCCCGTCGCCGGCGCTCACTGGCACGACTCGCACTGCAGACGCTCCATCGGGTCGATGGGGCACTCGGCCCCGTCGACCTGCTCGAGCTCCTGGACGTCGTCCGGCACGACGGGCTCCGCCGCCGCCGCCTCGACGACCGGCGCCGCCACCGCCCCGAACCCCCGTCCGGCCGGCGCGGCCGCGCCGAACCCGCGGCGGGGGGCACCGCCCCCACCGCTGCCGCCGGTCGCGATCGCCTCGGCCTTGTTGACCTTCACCGTGCTCTGCTCGGCGGTGTGGCGCGGCATCATGTGCAGGTAGTAGGTCGTCTTGACGCCCATCCGCCAGGCGGCGGAGTAGAGGTCGACCATGTTGGCGACGTTGCGGTCGGCCAGGTAGATGTTGCGGCTGATCGCCTGGTCGATCCACTTCTGCGCCCGCGCCGCGACCTCGAGGTAGGCGCGGCCCGAGAGCTGGAACGACGTCTGGTAGATCTCGACCAGCTCGGCCGGGACGGGGTGCAGCTCGGCCACCTGGGACAGGTCGCCCTGGTGGCGCAGCAGGTCCTCGCGCACCCGCTCCCACAGCCCGAGCGCCTGGAGGTCCTCGACGAGGTTGCGGTTGACCTCGAGGAACTTGCCCGAGCTGGTGGCGCGGCTGAAGATCTGGCTGAACTGCGGGTCGAGCCCGGGCGTCGTCCCGGCGACGAGGCCGATCGAGGCGGTCGGCGCGATCGCCAGCAACGTCGAGTTGCGGATGCCGCCGGCGACCTTGGTGCGCAGGGCGGCCCAGTCGAGCCGGGTCGTGCGGTCGACCTCGACAGGCACGCCGCGGTCGGCCTCGAGCAGGTCGAGGGAGTCGACCGGCACCAGGCCCTGGCTCCAGCGCGAGCCCTCGAAGTTCGCGTAGGAGCCGCGCTCGCGGGCGAGGTCTGCGGAGGCGTCGATCGCGTGCCAGCTGATGAACTCCATCAGCCGGTCGATCAGCTCGTAGGCCTCCTCGGACTCGTAGGAGTACCCGAACCGCTCGACGACGTCGGTGAACCCCATGACGCCGAGGCCGAGCGCCCGGTTGAGCTCGTTGCTCCGCTCGGACTCCGGCACCGACGAGATCGTGATGTCGATGAGGTTGTCGAGCTGGCGCACCGCGAGCCGGGCCGACTCCGCGAGCCGGTCCCAGTCGATCCTCGCCCCGTCTCCCCCGGCACTGCGGCGGCGTCCGGTGACGTGGCGCGCGAGGTTGATCGAGGCGAGGTTGCACACCGAGACGTTGTCGACGTCCTGCGGCAGGCAGATCTCGGTGCACAGGTTGGAGAGGTGGATCGTCCCGGTGTTGTGGTTGAGCGCGCGGGTGTTGATCGTGTCCTTCCACGTCAGCCACGGGTGCGAGGTCGACTGCAGCGAGGTGAGGATGGCGCGCATCTGCTCGCGCGCGCCGATCTTCTTGTGCCGCAGCTCTCCGGCCTCGGCACGGGCGGCGTACTCGGCGTAGCGCCGCGAGAACGCCGCTCCGGTGAGCTCGACGAGGTCCGGGACGTCGGCCGGGTCGAAGAGGTACCACGGCTGGTCGGCCTCGACGCGCTTCATGAAGTCGTCGCTGATCCACACGGCGGTGTTGGCGGTGCGGGTCCGACGGTAGGGGTCACCGGAGTTCTGGCGCAGGTCCAGGAACGCCGGGAAGTCGAGGTGCCAGTTCTCCATGTAGAAGCAGAGCGCGCCGAACTTCTTGCCGCCGCGGCTGACCGCGCGCAGCGTCGAGTCGATGGTGTGCATGAACGGGATCGGCCCGGTCGAGCTGGTGTTGTTGGACCTGATCGCCGAGCCCTCGGCGCGCAGCTTGGTGACGGACATGCCGATCCCGCCGGTGCCCTTGGTCAGCCACATGACGTCGCGCACGGACTTGGCGATGTGCTCGATCTCGTCCTCCATCTGCATCACGAAGCAGTTGGAGAGCTGGGCGTAGGACGTGCCGGCATTGACCAGGGTCGAGCCGGCCGCGAGGTACTCCAGGCGCGACATCTTGTCGTAGAAGCGCTCGGCGGCGGCGTTGGCGCCCGGTCCGTCCTGCTCGGTCTCGTTGAGCGAGAGGCCCATCGCGACCCGCATCCAGAAGAACTGGGGCATCTCCATCGGCCGGCCGTCGGGTGCGGAGATCATGTAGCGGGTGCGCATGGTCTGCACGCCGATGTAGCGCAGCAGGTCGTCTCGACCGGGGTCGAGCGCGGCGCCGAGGCGCTGCAGGTCGAAGTGGGTGCCCAGCCGCGGGTCGAGCAGGCCGAGCTCGACACCGCGCTCGACGAACGCCACGAACGCCTCGGCGTGGAAGGCCTGCACCTCGTCGCGCGTCACGCCCTCGCCGAAGATGGACTTGTAGAGGCTCTTCACCAGCAGCCGGGAGGCGATGGTGTCGTAGGCCGGGTCGTCCTTGACGTTCTGGAGGGCGACCTGGACGACGGCCTCGTCGAGCTGCTCGCTGGTGATCTGGTCGAAGAGGGTGATCTCCAGCTCGGAGCGCAGCTGCGTCGCCCGGGCGACCTCGTCGTCGAGGCCGGCGGCGGCCTCCTGGATCGACCGGGCGATCTCGTACCCGTCGTACGGCGCGCGGCTGCCGTCGCGCTTGACGACCGTGATGGTGCTGCTCATCGGTTCCACCCCTCGTGGACTCGTGCGGTGAAGCGTCCGGGGGCGAGGCGAGCAGGAGACGGCGGGCGCGGTCGACGGGTCGGGCCCGCCGTGCGCGTTCGATCCCCTGACCCTCCCTCGAGGTCGCGGACCCCACCGATCGCGGTGGGCACTGGCAGGTCTTCGGACTCGTGGGCAGGTGCTGCGTTCCTACTGTCCGTCGCTTCCCAGGCCCGGCACGTACGCCGGACCCAGTGCTTGTGACGGAGGTCGTTCCCACTTACCGCTGCGGGGCAGTTCCGGAGTCTCACCGGATTCCCTCTTGCGACGACTCCCCTGGATGAGGAGCCGAACCAGCTGCGTGCACCACCATATACGGGAGTCACGCCGTTGTAACTACCCAGATGTAGTGGTGGGCGCGGTGGTCGGCCCGGCCGAGGATCCGGTACCGCCGTGCGGCGGGCCGCGACGGCCCTCCCCGACGCCGTGCGGCCGGGGCTCGATGCTCCACCCGGCCGGCGTGTCGGCACCCTCGATTCCGGCCCGCGGTCCGGCTGCGATAGAGTCCACTCGCCTTGCTCGCAAGGTTTCGGGCTGTAGCGCAGCTTGGTAGCGCACTTGACTGGGGGTCAAGGGGTCGCAGGTTCAAATCCTGTCAGCCCGACCGAAGGATCTGCGGAGTCCTCGCAGGTCAGAGCCGAAGGGCCCGCACCGGACGACCGGTGCGGGCCCTTCGTCGGGTCCGACGACACCCGTTGTGTCCCACCTCACAGCGGCGCTACGCTCACCCCACTTCTGGCGGGCGCTGGTCCGAAGTCGATCGGCGCCCGCCGGAAGCACCAGCTCGGACCCCCGACGAGGAGCAGCCGCCATGAACGACCGTCGACGACGTCGTCCGGCCCTCGTGGCCCTGGCGGCGCTGCTGGTCCTCGCCGGCGCGCCGGCCGCGGGCACCGCCACGGCCACGACGACAGGTGCGCCGACCGAGGGGCGGGCGTCCCCGCGAGCGCCCGCCGCGGCCGCCGCGGCCGCCGACGTCCTGCCCGAGTTCGCCACCCGGGTCCCGGTGCCGCCGCGGGTCGGCCCGGGGGTCGTGCCCCCGACCAACTCGTGGATCAGCGGCGCGGTCTACGCCCGCCCCGAGGCCGACGCTCCCGACCCGCCCACCTGGGTCGGGGGCGGCCTCGCCTTCCGCTCGCACGACGACGGCTTCGGCGTCGCCCTCCCCGTCGTGCGCGGCTTCGGCGACTACGCGCTGCTGCAGTCGTGGGAGGACGCCCAGGCCCTCCGGCTGACCCCGCCGGGCGCCACCACCTACCGCCTCACGCGGTGGGACGACCTCTCGGCCGACCTCACCTGGTACGCCGGGCAGACCGAGCTGGGCACACTGCGGGCGGTCGAGGGCTGGCCGTACGTGATGTACACGGCCGCGACCGACCAGTCGGTCGCCGTCAACCGGGCGCTCAGCGCGTCCGGCGGTCGCCACACCTGGCAGGCGGGCACCGGTCAGGTGCTGAACGTCGTCACGGCCGGCACGGTCGGCGGCGGCGGGATCGCGCTCGACGCCGGCCAGAGCGTGCACGTCTTCGGCACCCCGCAGGGGGCGACCGCCGCCGACGTCACCGCGTTGGTCGACGGCGCGGTGCCGGTGCTGGGCACCCGCACCGAGCACGACGTCAGCGGCGGCCTCGCCCGCGCCACCTTCGTGCTGCAGACCGGCGGACGGCCCACCGTGCTCACCCAGATGCCCCACCAGGACTACGGCCTGCCCACGCTCACCGGGCGCTGGGAGAACGCCACCGGGTGGGCGCACGGCGCGGTCGGCACGTCGTTCACCACCACCGCGAAGGTGTGGGACGTCGCCAGCCGGCTCGACCTGTCCGGGCTCGACGAGGCCCAGCTCACCTTGCTGCGCGACCAGGTGCGCTCCGACGTCGACGGCGTCCTCGAGTTCCCCGCCGACACCTACTTCGGTGGCAAGGCGCTGTACCGCGCGGCCAACCTGTACCTGCTGGCCGGCCAGCTCGGCCTCCCCGACGAGGCGGCCCGCATCGAGGCCGCGATGACCGCCGAGCTCGACGTCTGGCTCGACGCCGATCGCTGCGCCACCGAGCGCCGCGACCGCTGCTTCGGCTACGACGCCGTCACCCGCACCGTGGTGCCCGACGGCGACGCCTTCGGGGTGTCGTCGTCGGTCAACGACCACCACTTCCACTACGGCTACTTCCTCTACGCCGTCGGCGTCCTGGCGCGCGACGACCCCGCCCTGGTCGACCGCTACCGCGAGACCGCCGACGTCCTGGCGCAGGACATCGCCGCCCTGCAGACGACCGACTCGACGATCCAGCGTCGCGCCTTCGACGACTGGCGCGGCCACTCGTGGGCCAACGGCACCGGCGGCGGCATGGACGGCAACGACCAGGAGTCGACCTCGGAGGCGATGAACGCCTGGGCCGGGCTCGCGCTGTGGAGCGAGGTCAGCGGCGACGAGGCGCAGCAGGAGCACGCCCGGTGGATGCTGGCCTTCGAGGCCGCGACCGCCCGGGCCTACTGGTGGAACCCCTACCGGGCGAGCACGCTGCGCGCCCCGATCGTCTCGATGGTCTTCCAGGGCAAGTCGACCTACGAGACGTGGTTCTCGGGCGACGCCAGCGCGAAGACGGCGATCATCGTGATCCCGATGGGCCCCAGCCAGCTGGGGTTCCTCTCCAGCCTCGGGGAGGAGCGCATCCGCGCGGTCACCGAACCGCTGTTCGAGGGCGACTACGCGAACCGGCCGCTCATCGACTGGAACGCCGCGCTGCTCGGCCTGGCCGACCCCGAGCGGGCGCTGGCCATCGCGCAGGGCCTGCCGCGCGTCGACAACGGCAACACGCGCAGCTACCTCTACGCCGTGATCATGGCGGGTGCCGCCGAGTCGGCCGTCGGCGCGCCGGCCGCCACCCGGCTGCGACTGAGCGCGCCGGCCGGGCCTGCCGACGACCTGGTGGCCCTCGGCCTGGCCCTCGAGACCGACGACGGCTCGCCGGTGCCCGGTGCGCGGGTCGTCGTCGAGCGGAGCCGCGACGGCGGGTGGGAGCCGGCCGGCGCCGTCGTCACCGACGAGCGCGGCCGGGCCACGACCCGCCTGGTCCGGGCGCGGTCGGCGCGCCTCAACGTCTTCCGTGCCCGCTGGGCCGGCGACCCGGCCTTCACCGCCAGCACGAGCACCGCGGTCACCAGCACGCTCGTGCGCCGTCGGTCGGTGCTGACGGTGGGCGGCCCGCACCGCGCACGTGCGGGCAGGCGCGTCGTGCTGCGGGTCGGCTGGCGGACGGCGTCCGGCGCGGCGGTCGACGGCGCCCTGCGCCTCCAGCGCTCGGTCGACGGGCGCACGTGGCAGCGGGCCGCGCTGGTCCGCACCGACCGGCTCGGCCGGGCTGCGGTGCGGGTCGTGGTCCCGCGCACCGGCGCGCGGTGGCGCGTGGTCGCGGCGCGCACCGACTGGACGTGGGGCGGGCAGAGCACCGGCCACCGGGTCCGCGTGACGGCGCCCGGCTGAGCGACCCGGCGTGTCGCGGAGCGGTCACCCGGTGGGCGAGGGTGCGACGGCGTCCTGGACGCCGGCCACCAGCGCCAGGCGGAACCGACTCTCGTCGTCGGTGCCGGGGGCGGCGGTCATCACGACGATCTTGAGGTCGGCCTCGCCGTCGGTCAGGGTGTCGCAGTCGACGGCGACGGGGCCGACGGCCGGGTGGTGGACCACCTTGCGGTCCTCGCGGTGGGCGCTGACCGTGCCGGCGGCCCACAGCTCGGCGAAGCGCGCACTGCCGGCCAGCAGGCTGCGGACCAGGGCGGCCAGGCGTGGGTCGTCGGGGAAGCGGCCGGTGGCGCGACGCAGGTCGGAGGCCACCGCCGCCTCGGTGTGGGCCTGGTCCTGCACGACCACGGGCCACTGGGCGATCGCCGGGCCGTCCGCCGCGACCGGGAAGACGCAGCGGGCGAAGTTGCGCACGGGCACCGGCACCGCGGCAGGATCCCCGAGCAGCGCGGCCCAGCTGCGGTTCCACCAGATCAGCTGCCAGTCGGCGGCGAACACGGCCACCGCGGCGTCCCCGAGACGCGACAGGACGCGGTGGACGCTCGGCGACACGTGCTCGGACACCCGCCCGCTGGTGGGCGGCGCGAGCGAGGCCAGCCGGAAGAGGTGGTCGCGCTCGTCGGTGCTCAGCTGCAGGGCCCGCGCCAGCGCGGCGACGACCTGGGCCGACGGCGTGGTGGCGCGTCCCTGCTCGAGGCGCACGACGTAGTCGACCGAGACGCCGGCCAGCTCGGCCAGCTCCTCGCGCCGCAGTCCCGAGGTGCGCCGGCCGTGACGCGCCGGCAGACCCGCAGCGGACGGGGCGAGCCGGTCGCGCCACGCACGGATGGTCGAGCCGAGGTCCGTCGTGGTCGTCACCCCACGATCATCCCCCGGGAACCGCTCGCGGTGGTGGTACGGCCACTCCTACCGTCGAGGCGTCCCTGGTGGACCGGCCGCGGGCCCCGCAGGATCGAGCCATGACCACCACCTTCATCACCGGGGCCAACAAGGGCCTCGGCCTCGAGACCGCCCGCCGGCTCGCCGAGCTCGGCCACACCGTCATCCTCGGCGCTCGCGACCCCGTGCGCGGGGCCGCGGCCGCCGCGGACCTCGGCGTCCGCTTCGTCCAGGTCGACGTCACCGACGACGCCTCCGTGCACGCGGCCGCCGCCGACGTCGAGAGCCACGAGGGTCACGTCGACGTGCTCGTCAACAACGCCGGCGTCGCCGGCACCCACGTCGACCCCGCCGACCTGACCGGGGCCGACGTCCTCGACGTGCTCGACGTCAACGTCGCCGGCGTCGTCCGGACCACCACCGCCTTCCTGCCGCTCCTGCGCCGGTCGGCGGACCCCGTCATCGTCAACGTCAGCAGCGGGATGGGATCCCTCGAGCACACCCACGACCCCTCCCGCCCCGAGTCGCAGGTCGTCGCGCCCGCCTACACGGCCTCGAAGGCGGCCCTGACCATGCTGACCACGCAGTACGCCAAGGCCTTCCCCGACATCCGCATCAACGCCGCCGACCCGGGCTACACCGCCACGGACCTCAACGCCCACACCGGCCCGCAGACCGTCGTCGAGGGCACCGACGCCGTCGTGGGCCTCGCCACCGAGGGGCCCGGCCACGGGTCCGGGCGGTTCGTGGACCGGCACGGCGAGACCTCCTGGTCCTGACCGGCCCCACCCCCGCCCTCCGGCCCCCCGCACCTTCGACCGCGCCGGTCGCCGGACCGGCCCCGCGGTCGGGCAGACTGGGCGGGTGCTCCCCCTCGGTCCCCGCGCGGCCATCCCCCTCGCCCTGGCCGCCCTGGTGCTGGGCGGCGTGTCGGGCTGCGGCTCCGACGACGACACCGCCGACACCGGCGGGAACCTGCTGCGGGAGCGGCCGCAGGCTGCGGTGGCCAACCCCCGTCTCGAGGCGGCGGCCATGCAGGCCACGACCGACGGCGACACCGAGCGGGCCGCCGTCCTGCAGCGGCTGTCCGACGTGCCGACCGGCATCTGGCTGACCCCGGAGCGCTACCCGCTCGGGTCCGTCGGCGGCTACGTGTCCTCGGTCGTCGCGGCCGGCGCCGACACCGTGCCGGTCTTCGTGGTCTACGGCATCCCCGACCGGGACTGCACGGGACAGCTGTCGGCGGGTGGGCTGCCGGCCGAGGAGTACCTCCCCTGGGTCGGCGAGATCGCCACGGCGGCCGGAGCGGGGACCGTGGTCGTGCTCGAGCCGGACGCCCTCGCGGGGTCGGTCAGCTGTGAGGGGGTCGAGTCCCGGGTCGGCCTGCTCCGCGACGCCGTCCACGCCCTCGACGACGCCGGGGTGGCCACCTACGTCGACGCCGGACACTCCGACTGGGTCCCGGCCGAGGAGATGGCCTCGCTGCTCGAGGAGGTCGACGTCGACCGGGCCCGGGGCTTCGCCACGAACGTCGCCAACTACCAGCCGCTGCAGAGCGAGCGCCGCTACGCCGAGCAGGTCAGCGACCTGCTCGGCGGCGCGCACTACGTCGTCGACACCAGTCGGTCCGGAGCCGCCAGCGCCACCGGCCTCCCGGTCACGGACTGGTGCAACCCGCCCGGCCAGGCCCTCGGTGACGAACCCGGGTACGTCGACGACGGCACCGCGCTCGACGCCCTGCTGTGGGTGAAGCCCCCCGCGGAGAGCGACGGCACCTGCCACGGCGGACCACCGGCCGGCGAGGTCTGGATCGACCGGGCCGTCTCGCTCGCGGAGGCCGCGGGCTGGTGATCCCGAAGTGCGGGGATGCACGGAGGTGACGCGCCCGCGTTGTTAGCATGCGGGGGTGCCAGCCAGCCGCAACGCAGTGATCGTCGAGGACGACCCGGACACCCGCGACCTCATCCAGCTGATCCTGACCCAGTCCGGCTTCACCACGGTGCTGGCCGACGACAGCGACAGCGCCATCGAGGCCATCCGGGAGCACGAGCCGCTGCTCACGACGCTCGACATCAACATCCCCGGCATCGACGGGTTCGCCGTCGCGAAGCGCGTGCGCGAGTTCAGCCGGACCTACATGATCATCATCACCTCGCTGACCGAGGAGATCGACATCGTGCGGGGCTTCGAGGCCGGCGCCGACGACTACCTGGTCAAGCCGTTCCGCCCGCGCGAGCTGCGCGCCCGCGCCGACGCGATGCTGCGCCGGGTCGCCTTCGCGGCGGAGTCGGAGCGTGTCTCCCCGGACGCGTCCGGTCCCGACCCGGCCGTGCCGCAACCCGAGTCGTGGGCGGCGGTCGCTGCCCGCGAGCTCCGCGACCACCTCGCCGTCGGGATCGACGGTGTCGCCGAGACGCCGGCACCCGTGGCCGAGACCCACGAGCCGGCCCGGGGTTCCACCACGACGTCGGCGGTGCGGCCGACGCTGCCGCTCGAGCCGGCCCCCAGCGACCAGGTGCTGCGGTTCGGGGCCCTCACCTTCGACCCGGCGGGCGGCGGTGCCGGTCTGGGCGGACGCCGGCTCGACCTCACCTCCGCGGAGGCCGAGATCCTGCACTCGCTGATGCGGACGGGTCGGCGGGTCCGCAGCAAGGCAGACCTGGTCCTCACGCTCCGGGGCCAGCAGTACGTCACCTCGCACTTCGTCAACGAGGCCGACAAGCGCGCCGTCGACGGCCACGTCGCCGGTCTGCGTCGCAAGCTGGGCGACGACGACGCGACCCGCTACATCGAGACGGTGCGCGGGGTCGGCTACCGGATGGCGACCGAGCCGGGCTGAGCCGCCCCGGCCGCCCCCGCGCTGCTCAGCTGGCGTTCTCGGGGATCTCGGTGGCCACGGTGGGGTCGTCGGAGGCGAAGATCGCGATCGGCACGACCTGCTCGACCGTGCGCTCGAGGTACTTGCCCGACCCCGGCCGCGTCTCGATGTGGACGACGGCCCGGAACGTCAGCTCGACGCCACGGGTGTCGGCGCTCATCGAGCCGATCTCCTGGTTGCGGAGCTCGAGCGCGCCCTTGGGCGAGGTGATCAACATCCCGTAGCGGCTGCGCGCCGGCTCGGGGTCGAAGGTCACCTCGGCCGCCTCGGCGTCGAGCGAGTAGGGCCGCTCGGTCCCCCCGCCGTCGGCGGTGATGGTGGCCGAGGTGACCTCGATGGTGTCGAGGTACATCAGCCGCTTGGTGTCGAACGGCGCCTGCAGCGGCTGGGCGAGGTCGTAGCCCTGGAAGGTGAAGGTGAAGAACTTCGAGCCCCCGGGGTACCACTCGTTGGTGCGGGGCGTGGCCTTCGTCGGGTAGAGCGTGAGCACGAGGTCGATGCCCCGGGCGCCGCGCACCGACGAGTGGGACTGGAAGGTGCCGCTCGAGGTGAACTCGGAGTCGATCGTCAGGTCGGGCGCGGCCGAGGCCGTGCCGGCCGGCGTGCCGGACGGCGCAGCGTCCTCGTCGCTGCCGACCAGGTCGCAGGCGGTGAGCGCGAGCGCCAGGGACGCCACCGCGACGCCGCGGGCCAGACGCGCCCTCATGCCTTGAACCCGCGGTGCGGCTTCATGATCTTCACGAGCATCCACGCAGTCTGCAGGAGGGTGACGACGCCCAGCACCGGCCACCCGACCGAGAGCACGTCGGAACGGAACGAGACCGACAGCTGGGACCACCAGACGCCGCACAGGACGAGGAAGAGCAGGAGCGCGACGTACGGGTAGAGGTAGGCCGTGCCCTTCCCGCGCTCGGCCTTGGCCTGGGCCGCCCAGTTGTCGGTCTGCTGGTGGCTGAAGAACTTCAGCCACGCGCGGACGAAGTGCCCCATCCGGATCCACATGTAGACCTCGGCGGGCGCCAGCAGGACGGCGAACAGGTAGTCGCGTCGGTTGGCGAAGGCCATCGAGTGGGCGACCTTCGCGTTCAGCGCGATGGCGGCGACGGGCGGGAGGGCCCACCAGAGCTGGAAGACGAACGCGTCGATCGTCAGCGATCCCAGGAGCAGCAGGAGGAACCCCAGCCGCGTCACCATGTTGACGACCATCGACAGGTGCTCGAACCACCGCAGCCGCAGGTTGGGGTGCAGCGGTTGACCGCGGGTGTCGCCGCGCTGGCCGGGCCACATCAGGTCGATGGCGCCGAAGTTCCACTTCACTTGCTGGGCGTCGAGTCCGCGCAGGGTCGTCATCCCGCCGACGTGGGCCCGGGCCCGGGCGCTGATCTTGGTGAGGTAGCCCGTGCTCTTGATCTGCAACGACAGCAGCGAGTCCTCCACCTCGCTGTCGTTGACCCACGGGGTGCGCTGGTGGCTGTCCTTCAGCACCTCGCGCAGGGCGCGGGTCGAGAAGATCGAGAACTGACCGCCGAGCACCGCCATGTTGCGGCCCTTCAACAGGTTCTGCATGTTGAAGGCCGAGAACTGGGCGCGCTGGCCGGCGATGAGGAACTTGGCCATCGGCCCGTCGAGCGCGCTGTCGTCGATGGAGTAGATCGCCGAGATCCCGCCGATGCGGTCGTCGCTGGTGATCTCCTCGACGAGGTGCTCGACCGCGTCCGGCTCGGGCGTGGTGTCGCCGTCGACGCCGAGCAGGAAGTCCATGTGCTCGACCAGCGCGTAGCCGTAGTTGAGCGCCCCGACCTTCTTGTCGGGGTTCTTGCCGATGTCGTGGACGTAGATGGTCGTGCGCTGGGTGCCGGCGGCCGTCTCCCGCTCGTGCGGCCCGGCGTAGTGGCTGGCCACCTCGACGGAGTCGTCGGTCGTGTTGTTGATGATGACGTGGATGACGTCGGGCAGCCGCGTCTGCATCAGGAGCGAGTCGAGCACCCCCGCGATGGTCTCGGCCTCGTTGTAGGCCGGGATGACGCATCCCACCGTCGCCCGCTGCTCGGGGATCGAGGAGACCTCGTCCAGGTACTGGTCGGCGTAGGCCGAGAGGTCGGGATCGGGCCGCCGCACGTACTCGGTGGCCGCAGGCGCGGGCGGGAAGTCGACGCGCGCAGCATGGCGCGCCTCGTCGTGGGGGGTAGGCACCCCACCAGTCTGAGGCATGCGGGGCCCGGGCGGCGGCTTTCGCCGCAACATGATCCGACTCACACCCGCGTCAGCGGCCCGCGCTGACCGGGACCCGGGTCGGGGCAGGTGTGCGGCACTGCTCGCCGTCCTGCTCGGCGTCGGACAGGTGCGGCAGCCCCAGGGTGCCCACGTCGGTGGCCCGCCCGGTGGACAGGGCCACCCCCGAGATCCTGCGGGAGGCGTACTTGCAGTAGCTCACGCCCGTGCCGAGGTACGACGAGTACGGGCCCGGCCCGACGACGACACTCACCCCGCTCTGGGTCAGCAGCTGTCCGGTCAGGACGAAGCCGCCGCTGGTCGTCGACGTCGTGCGCGCGAGCTCGCCGCCCGAGGCGTCCAGCAGCCGGACGCTCGCGCCGGCCAGGGGGTTGCCCGGCCGGTTGGCGTCGACCACCCGGCCCGTCACCGAGGCGCCACGCTTGGTCAGCCGCGCCGAGCCGAACGCCGTCCGGCCGCTCCGGACGGTGGCGGTCGGTCGCACGGTCGCTCCGAGCCACGCACCGGTGCCCGGCACCTGCAGCTCGTAGCGCCCGGGGTGGAGGCCGGCGAAGGTGACCGTGCCCTTCTTCGACTTCGCCGTCCAGAACTGGCCGGTGGTGCGGCTGACGGCCGTGACGTAGGCGGTGCCCGGGTAGCGCTGGTCCCCGGCGTAGAGGTCGACCAGCAGCGAGCCGGCCCGTCGCTTCAGGGCGATGTCGACCTTGGTGAACGCCGAGCCGCGCACCCGGCGCAGGTAGGTGCTGCGACCGACGAAGCGCTCGCGCCGGTCGTAGGTGAACACCGAGTAGCTGCCCGGCGGGAGGCCGCCGAGGGCGTAGCTGCCCTGCTTGTCGGCGGTGACCTCGAACGACTGCTGGTCGGTGTTGGCGGCCACGATCCGGGCACCGCTGCCGGGCTTCCCGCCGGTGCGCACGGTGCCGCCGATCGCCGCGCCGCGGCGCATCCGGACCGTCTTCACCGTCGTGCTGCCCGACCTGATGGTGACCGAGACGGTGGTCGGACGGTTCTTGGTGACGTCGTAGTTCGGCTTCTGGTCGACGAACTGGAGGAAGTAGCGCCCGGTCGGCAGGGTCAGCGAGTACCCACCCGTGGCCCGTCGGGCGCCGAGGTAGGTCCAGTCGGAGGCGAACCACAGCACCTTCACCTTCGGCGCCGGTCCGGGACCGACCTGCAGGATCTCGCCCCGCACCCGACCGGTGTCGGGCGCCGCCGAGCTCGGCGCGACCGGGGTCAGCAGCAGGGCCGCCACCACGACCACGACCGACAGCAGCGCGGACAGGAGACGGGTCGACCGAGAAGTCCTCACCCGACGATGATGCGTCATCGACGACGCGACCGCTCCGGAACCCCTCAATCAGGGCGCCGCTGTGGCGCACCCGACACGTCCTGGAGGGGGCGCCCGGTCGGCGCCACCGCTCCGGGAGGCGCCGGCCGCCGGACTCGAGCAGGCCCGCCGTCCGAGATGGATCCAGCAGTCCTGCTCGAGCCCTGCCAGCGTCCCCACGGTGCGCGGCCGACTCGGGTGGCGCCCCACGGGGACTCAGGTCCACAGGGACCGCCACCCACGGTAGGCGTGGAGCCTCGACCCCGCCATGCCCTCCGGAGCCCTTTCACCCCTGCGGGGACGCCTGGATCGATCCAACCCGAGGTATCCGCGTCCGCCACCCCGGCCGGGCCGGGCCCAGTGGGACCTACTGCTCGACGTCGCCGTAGCCGGCGACCATCCCGCGGTGCATGACCCGGTCGCCCACGACGCCGGCGTGGTCGGCGCGGTGCAGCACGCACCCGTTGTCCCAGATGACCAGGTCGTCGGGTGCCCAAGCGTGGGCGTAGGTGTTGTCGGCGCGCGTCGAGTGCTCGTACAGCGCCGTGACCAGCGCGTCGGCCTCGTCCTGCACCAGGCCGCTGACCGAGGAGCACCGCGCCGGCGTCGTCAGGTACAGCGACTCGCGGCCGGTGACGGGGTGGGGACGCAGGATCGGGTGCTCGGCCTCGGTCTCGCCGGCGGCGTCGGGGTCCACCCCGGTGACCACGTGGGTGATGCTCCGGCCCGCCACCCGGCGACGCAGGTCGTCGGGCAGGGTCTCGGCGGCCCGGTACTGGTTGGTGAACTGCGTGGCGCCACCCCGGGCGGGCACGGTCACGGCGCGCAGCGCGGTGTACGCCGGGGGCGTGCTGACGTAGCTGGTGTCGACGTGGAAGGAGCTCTTCGGCGGGGTGTCGGTGCCCCAGCGGCCGACGTTGCTGATGACGTTGAGGTCGGCGAAGCCGTCGAGCGGGTCCTCGCCGGCGGTGAAGGTCAGCGGCCCGAAGCCACGGAGGAACGCCAGGAAGGCCGGGTCGTCGAGCACCTGGCCGGGGAGCACCGCGACGCCGTGCTCGGCGAGCAGCCCGCGGAGCACGGGCACGAGGGCGGTCGGGTCGTCGGCGACCTGGACGCCGGTCAGGCGGACCCCCACGGGGTCGAGGACATCGGTCTTCACGAGATCACCTCAGGGAGGTCGGGGGCGGCGAGCGCCAGGGACAGGGACGAACGGAGCAGGTCGGCCAGCGTGATGCCGGCCGCCTCGGCCATCACCACGACCACGGAGGTCGGGGCGAAAGAGCAGTAGAGCGACGCCTCGAGGAAGTACGGCGTCCCGTGCGGGTCGACGCGGAAGTCGAACAACCCGTGGTGGCGGCACCCGAGCGCCTCGTAGGCGAGCAGCGCCGCCTGGTGCACGGGGGCGGTGACCGGGTCGGCGGGATCGACGACCCAGGCGTGGTCGGCGTCCTTCGCGACCAGGCCCAGCTCGCCGGCCTCGTCGCGACGGAGCTTGTCGGCGTGGTCGCGCACCGGCTTGGTGGCGGTGTCGACGGCGTACTCCTCCAGCGGGAGGCAGACCGGGCCGGCCCCCAGGTCGACGACGCCGCAGCGGACCTCGCGGCCGAGCTCGACGTAGGTCTCCACCAGCGCCCGGTCGCTGTGCCGGCACGCCTCCCGGACGGCGGCGGCGTACTCCTCCGGCGCACGGACGAGGGCGACACCGAGCGAGTTGTCGGCGTCGGCCGGCTTGACGACCACTGGCAGCGCGAGCCGCAGCGGGTCGCCGGGCCGGACCACCTGGGCGTCGGGGACGGCCACCCCCCGGGCGGCCACCACCGCCGACGCGTGCGGCTTGTCGGCCCCCAGCGCCATCACCGACGGCGGGTTGCCGACGTAGGGGATCCCGACCAGGTCGAGCAGCCCCCGGTACGCCGTCATCCCGGGTCGGCAGAACATCTGCGGCAGCGCGACGTCCAGGTCGAGGGCGTCCAGGCGCGCCACCGCGGCGGACAGCGGCATCGGCGTCGCCGCCGCGAGGTCGGCCTCGCCGAGCCCGGCCGGGAACCGCCACCGGCCGCCCGGGGCGACGTGGGCGACGACGTGCTCGTCGGGTCCACCGGCGACCGCGTCCAGGCAGCCGCGGGCGTAGAGCCGGGAGACGTCGTCGAGCAGCGCGTCGACGGCCGAGCCGGTCAGGTGCAGGATCCGCATCGTCTAGTCCCCCGCCGGCTCGACGAGCTTGCCGATGTTGACGTCGATCTTGAGCCAGGGCCGGCCCGCGCGCAGGTTCTGCAGCAGCAGCGACGGGAGGTGCAGGTGGTGCAGCGCGAGGAACGGCCAGGGGTCGTGCCCGTCGAGCACCGCGTCGGTGCCGCGGCGGACGGTCCGCAGCCGCGACCGGGCCGTCGACGGGTGGCGCACGGCCTGCCACAGCTCGTGGTGCAGCCAGTACGTCGGCCGCGCCCCGGCAGCGGGCTGCACCGGGTCGGCGTCGTCGTCGAGGTAGGCGGCGGCGACCTCCGGGCGCCCGGCCAGCAGTGTGATGGCGGAGTGCGTGCGCGGGTTGCACTCGATCGCGCGCACCGAGCCGTCGGCGTCCTCCATGAAGTCGAAGGACACCTGGCCGGTCAGCGCGTGGGCCGCGACGAACCGCTCGACCCACGCCCGGATCGCGGGGTGCTCGACCTGTTCGTAGGTCAGCTGCCACGCCGAGGACCGGCAGCACGCCCAGACCAGCAGCCGACCGTCGCGGGCCGTGCCGTGCGTGCACCACTCGGTGCCGGTGAGCAGCTCCTGCAGGATCCACGGCTGGTCCGGCGAGATCGGCAGGGCGCGCACGAACGCGGCGGTCGCGGCCGGGGTCGGCCGCGGCAGCGGGGTGAGGTCGAGGCGGCGCACCGGGTCGTAGGGGATGCTCTTCAGCACCCAGGGGCCCGGGTGCGCGGCGAAGTCGAAGTCGAGCACCTGCTGCGGGTCGGTGATCCGGTGCGTCGCCGGCACGGCCAGACCGACCTCCTCGGCCATCTCGGCGAAGGCGTGCTTGTCGTCGACGCGGCGCAGCGCGTCGGTGGGCAGGTGCACGACCTCGCAGCGACCGGCGAGCAGCTCGGCGGCCCGGGCCTCCGGCAGGCTCGACGCCGGGCTCGAGACCGGCACCCACACGTCGACGTCCTCGGCCGCGACGACGCGCAGCAACGCCGAGGCGTACTCCGGCGACGTCGGGTCGGGCACGACGTGGAAGGCGTCGACGGCGTTCGAGAACCGGTGCCCGGTCAGGCGGTAGCGCGCGGTCTCCACCAGCACGACGCGGTGCCCGGCGGCGTGGAAGAGGCGCGCCAGCACCAGCGCCTTGGTCATCTTGCCGCCGCTGACCAGGATCGTGCGGCGCCCTCCCGCCGGCGGCCCCGGTCGCGGGGCCCGGGGGCCGCGGCGCAGCACGGCGGCCCCCACCAGCAGCAGGTCGAGCGGCAGCAGTGCCTGCAGCAGCGCGATCGCCCCGACCGACCGCAGCCGGTTCACCCGGCCCTCCGGGCGAGCGTCACGCCGTCGCGCAGCGGGAGGAGCACCTGCTCCCACCGGGGATCGGCGGCCAGTCGGGCGTTGAAGGCCGCGATCGCCGCGCCGTTCGCCGTCGGCGTCGCCGAGGCCCAGGGCTCGCCCTGCATCAAGGTGTTGTCGACGGCGACGACGGCACCCGGCGCGAGGAGCCCCAGGTCGACGAGCGCGTCGAGGTAGCCGGCGTACCCGGCCTTGTCGGCGTCGACGAAGACCAGGTCGAACCGGTCGCCGGCCGCACCGAGGTCGCGCAGGGTGTCGAGCGCCGGTGCGACCCGGACGTCGACGAGCGTCCCCGCCGGTGCGGCGCCGAGGGCCTCGCGCGCGATCGCCGCCGCCCGCTCGTCGACCTCGCAGGCGACCAGGCGGGAGCCGGCCGGCATCGCCTCGGCCATGGCCAGCGCCGAGTAGCCGGTGAACATCCCGATCTCGAGCACGTCCCGGGCGCCGGTGATCGCCACCAGCATCGCGAGGAAGGCCCCCTCGGCGTGGCCCGAGAGCATCTCCTGCTCCAAGCCGCTCCCCCAGGGTTCGGACCGGGTGCGCTCCTCCAGCGCCTCGAGCGCCGACGACGCCGGCGTCGTGCACCGCCCGACGTACTCGTCGAGGCCGGCCAGCAGCCGGCCGGCCCGCGCCAGGTCGGCCAGGACGTCGGGGTCGGCGCCGTCGAGCCGGGCGACCGCGGAGCGCACCAGGTCGGCCGCGATCGCCACCGGGGTGACCGGCCGCGCCGACTCCGCCGGCCGCGCCGTCACTGCTCGGGCGCCGTGTACTGGTCCACGCCCTCGCCGCCGCGCGGGTAGGCGGCGCAGACCTCCTTGTGCGCCACGAGCGTCCTGACCAGGTCGGCGACGGTGAGGTCGTTGACGAAGTGGCAGGTCCCGATCGGTGCCGGCACCGCCGCCCGGAGCAGGCCGTCGCGCGTCTGCATGATCGACGGGGTCGCGCGCTCGAGCAGGTCCGGGGTGAACAGCGGGCTGTCGATCGCCAGCCCCACGGCGCTGAGGAGTCCGAGCACCCGGTCGCGCTCGGTGGTGCTGATGAACCCGAGCCGCTCGGACAGCGTCGCCGAGAAGGCCATGTCGACGCTGATCGCGTGGCCGTGGAACAGCGGCGGGTCGGGCGTGAGCTCGAGCGTCGGGCTCCACGTGTGGCCGTAGGCGATGACCCGGTCGAGGTCGAGCTCGTGCAGGTTGGGCACCTCGAGCTCGAGCATCGTGTGGATCGCGTCGTAGGTGATGCGGTCGGCGACCTCGCGCAGGTGCTCGGCCCCCTCGGCGTGGCCGAACGCCGTGTGGAGCAGGTCGTCGGCGTACTTCTCCAGGGCCTCGAAGATCCCGAGGTTCGACACCACGGCGATCTTGATGATCTCCGCGATCCCGTTGCGCACCTGGTCCAGAGGCAGGGTGCGGAGCATCGAGAAGTCCAGGAACACCTGCTTCGAGGCGTGGTAGGCGCCGAGCCGGTTCTTGTGCTTCCCGTGGTTGGCGCCGACCTTGATCGACACGCTGGCGTCGATCAGCCCGATGAGGGTCGTCGGGATCCGCACGTAGTCGGTGCTCCGCTTGTACGCCGCGCAGGCGAACCCGGCGACGTCGGTGGTCAGGCCGCCGCCGACGACGAGGACCCGCTCCTTGCGGTTGAGCCCGAAGTCGGCGAACGCGTCGACGATGCCCTCCAGCGTGCGCAGCGACTTCGCGGTCTCGGCGATCCGCACCGGGACGACGGCGAGGTCGATGCCGTGGGTCGCGAAGTAGGCCCGGGCCGCGTCGCCGTGCAGCCGCAGGACGTTCTCGTCGACCACCATGAGACAGCGCCCCTGCTCGCGGAAGGCGTCCGCGAGCTCGAGGTTGTCGACGTCGAACACGCCGGCGACGTACTCGAGGGTGTAGTCGATCTTCTCGTAGGCCTCGACCCGGAACGTCGTCCCGGTCGCGGTCAGCCGGGCCGTCGGCGCGGCGCTCACGAGCGGAGGTCCGCGAGGTCGAGGGCCTCCACCCGGCGGGTGGACCCGAAGTCGTGGGTGACGGTGTTGCCGTTCGGGAACGCGACGACCGCCACGCCCGCCGACCGGGCCGACGCGACCCCACCGAGGTTGTCCTCGATCGCGACGGCGTCGGCGGCGTCCGCGCCGAGCTGCTGCAGCGCGTAGGTGTAGGCCTCGGCGTCCGGCTTGCGGGCGCCCACCTTCGAGACGTCGACGACGACGTCGAAGTCGTCGAAGACCACGCTGTCGGCGAGAGCGGTGCCGAGGGCGGCCAGGTTGTCGGCCGACGTCGTGGTGACCAGGCCGACCTGGAACCCCTGCTCGCGCGCCGCGCGGATGGTCTCGACGACGCCCTCGCGCGGCGCGATCTCGGTTGCGGCGAGCGTCTCCTGGTAGATCCGGGACTTCGTGGCGTGCACCGCGTCGGCGTCGACGTCCTCGCCGCGCTCCTCGGCGTAGGCAGCGACCCGGTCGCGGCCGCCGCTGGAGGCCAGGAGGCCGGCGTACTCCTCCCGGTCCCACTGCCAGTCGATGCCGTGCTCGGCGAACGCGCGGTTGAACGCGTCGCGCTGGATCTCGGAGGTGTCGGCCAGGGTGCTGATGGAGCCGAAGAGGATCGCCGTCATGAGTCGTCCGTTCCGCGCGTCGTCGCGCCGGTGTCGAGGGTCGGAGAGGGTGACCGGGCGTGCAGACTCGCCCTGGTCGCCGCCGGGATGGCTGAGGTCATCCGGCGTCGAGACGACGGTGCCAGGGCGGGCCGGTCGACGCCCCACCCCTCGGTGGCGCGATCCGGTTCGCCCGTCGCGGGGTGAGACGGGCGGCCCGGCGCGGTGCCAGACTGCCGGTGTGGACCAGGAGACGGACGTCGTCGTCGTCGGCGCGGGCCTGGCCGGCCTGCGGTGTGCCCTCGAGCTGGAGCTGGCCGGGCTCGACGTGGTGGTCCTCGAGGCGGCCGACGCCGTCGGCGGCCGGATCCGCACCGAGGCGGTCGACGGCTTCCTCGTCGATCGCGGGTTCCAGCTCCTCAACCCGGCCTACCCCGAGCTCGAGGGCGTCGTCGACGTCGCGGCCCTCGGGCTCCAGCCGTTCGGTGCCGGCGTCGTGGCCCTGGCCGACGGGCCCGCCCACCTGCGTCTCGGTCATCCCCTCCACGCCCCCGGCCTGCTCGGGTCGACCCTCCTCGCCGGCGGCCGGCGCCCGGGCCAGGTCGCCGGGATCCTCCGCTGGGCGCGTCCCCTCGCCACGCCTCGGCGTCACCGTCCCCTGGCCGAGGTCCTGGCGAGACGTCCGGACCGGACGCGGCGCGAGGCCCTCGACCGGGCTGGCGCCAGCGGCGTCCTGCGTCGCGCCGTCGACCGGTTCCTGGCCGGCGTCCTGCTCGAGGACGACGGGTCGACCGCCGACGACTACGCCCAGCTGCTGCTGTGGATGTTCGTGCGGGCGACGCCCGGACTGCCGCGCGAGGGCATGGGCGCCCTGCCCCACCAGCTGGCGTCGCGGCTCGCGCGGCCCGTCGTCCTCGACACCGCGGCGGAGGCGGTCTCCGGGCGGCGGGTGCGCACGGCCGGGACGACGTACACGGCACGGGCGGTGGTGGTGGCCACCGGTGGCGAGGAGGCGGCCGGTCTCCTCCGCACCGAGGTCCCCAGGACGCGGGGGGTGACCACCGCCTGGTGGTCGGCGCCCGAACGACGACCCACCCACGGCCTGCTGCACGTCGACGCCCGGACCGAACCCGGCGGACCGGTGGTCAACTGCGCCGTCGTGTCGGACGCCGCACCCAGCTACGCGCCGTCCGGTCGCCACCTGGTGCAGGCCTCGGCACTCCTCGCCCCCGGCCGGGCCACCTCCGAGGACGCGCTGCGGCGGCACGCGGCCGAGATCCTCGCCGTCGACCCCGCCGGCTGGGAGCTCGTGGCCCGCCACGACGTCGCCCGCGCCCTCCCGGCCCAGCCCTCGCCGTTCTCGGCCCGTCGCCCCGTCGCGCTCGGCGACGGGCGCTTCGTCTGCGGCGACCACCGCGACACCGCCTCCATCCAGGGCGCCCTCGTCAGTGGCCGCCGCGCCGCGGCCGCGGTCGTGGCCTCGCTCGCGCCGACGCCGCGGTCGCCCCTCAGCCCTGGTACGGCGCCGGGACGTCGAGGACCCAGGTGACGCCGAAGCGGTCGGTCACCATGCCGTAGAGCGCGGCCCACCCCGCCGGTCCCAGCGGCACCACGACGGTGGCGCCGGTGCCGTCGGCGGACAGCCGCTCCCAGTAGCCGGTGAGCTCGTCGGCGTCGTCGCCGCGCACCGAGACGAAGTACGGCGCGACGCCGGGCTCCCACGCCCTGGCCGCGGGGACGTCGAAGGCCATCACGTGGAACCCGGCCTCGGAGACCACCTGGCCCCACATGACCTGGTCGGCCTCGGCCTCGTCGGTCACGCTGCCGGCGTCGCGGAAGGTGAAGACGCTGAGCTCGCCGCCGAAGACGGAGCGGTAGTGCTCGAGCGCCTCCCGGGCAGTCCCGCGCAGGTTGACGTGGGTGACGGTCTGGATGGTCATGGTGCTCCTCGTGAGGTGGTGGACGGTCCGGTTGACCGCCTCCGAGAAGGCTCTCGAACGTAGAGGACAGGATGTGTCCGCTACATCGACCAGGATGGTCCCCGTGCCCACGACGTCGTCCCGTCTCCTCGCGCTGCTGTCGCTGCTCCAGACCCGGCGGGACTGGTCGGGCGAGGTGCTGGCCCGACGCCTCGACGTCAGCACGCGGACGGTGCGGCGCGACGTCGACCGGCTCCGTGGGCTGGGCTACCGGATCGCGACGACCAAGGGCCCCGACGGGGGCTACCGGCTCGACGCGGGCGCCGACCTGCCGCCGTTGCTCTTCGACGACGACCAGGCGATCGCGGTGGCCGTCGCGCTGCAGCTCGCCGCGACCACCGGTGCCGGGCTCGGCACCCAGGTCGCCGACGGCGCCCTCCGAGCACTGACGACGCTCCGTCAGGTGCTGCCCGCCCGGCTTCGACGGCGCCTCGACACCCTTCCCGTGACGGTGGTCGAGCCACCCGGCGGGCCGCCTTCCGACGTCGACGGCGCCGTGCTGCTCGCGCTCGGCGCAGCGGTGCACGCCCGCGAGGTGCTCCGCCTCGACTACGCGGGTGCGGACGGCGCCGCCCTCGACCGCGACCGGCCGCCACGACGGGTCGAGCCGCACCACCTCGTCACCTGGCGCGGACGGTGGTACCTCGTCGCCTGGGACCTCGACCGCAAGGACTGGCGCACCTACCGCGCCGACCGGATCACGCCCCGGGTCCCGACCGGCCCGCGGTTCGCCCCGCGGGACCTGCCCGGCGGCGACGTCGCGACCTTCGTGACCGGCCGGTTCCGCGGCTCGGAGGGATCGCGGAGCTGGCCGTGCGAGGGTGAGGTCGTCCTCGACCTGCCGTGGGCCGACGTCCGGCCGCACGCGGGCGACGGGGTCGTCGAGGCGCTCGGCCCCGACCGCACCCGGCTCGTCGCGGGTGCCTGGTCCTGGACGGCGCTGGCGGCGTCGCTGTGCCGGTTCGACGCCGAGGTCGAGGTCGTCGGACCGCCCGAGCTCGCCGCGGCGTTCGACCTCCTGTCGCAGCGCTGCGCCCGGGCGGGTCGCGGCATCGATCCGTCGTGACGGGTCGTCGCCGGAGCGCGACCACCTCGGGTGCGGGCCGCCGGTCCCGGCGCCGGCCACCGACGAGTGGTCGGGGCCCGTCCGACCCCTCAGGGGCTGGGAGGACCGCCCGGGCCGTCCGGGCCGACGAGCTCGTCGAGCAGGGCGGGCAGCTGCTCGACCGCCACCTTGTCGAGCACGCGCACGCCCCGGGCCTCCGCCGCGGCGAGGTCGAGCACCGACACGAGCCCGGTGAACAGCACGGCGGGCGTCCGGTCGCCCTGCCCGCGCAGCCACTCCACGACCTCGAGGCCCGAGCCCGGCGGCATGTTCTGGTCGAGCACCAACGCGTCGAACGCCTGGTCGCCGGACAGGACGGCGACCGCCTCCGCCCCGCTCTCGGCGCTGGTCACCCGCCAGCCCCTCCGCCTCAGGACGATCTCGACGACGAACCGGATGTCCGGGTCGTCGTCGGCCACCAGCACGTCCACGTCACGCACCGGCGCTCGGGAGCCGCAGGACGAACCGGCTGCCGCTCGGGCCGGTGTCGGCCAGGACGAGGTCGCCACCCTGCGCGCGGGCCGCGGCCCGGGACACGTGCAGCCCGAGCCCGGTGCCCGTGATCCGCCCGGGCGGGCCGAACGCGGCGAAGAGCCACGGCCGCACCCGGTCGTCGACCCCCGGTCCGTCGTCGACCACGTGGACCTCCACCTGGCGGTCGAGCTCGACCACCTCGACCAGCAGTCGCTCCCGCGCCGCGACCCGGGCGTTGTCGAGCAGGTTGTGCAGGATGCGCTCGGTCCGCGCCCGGTCGCACACGACGACCCGGGTCGACGACGCCGCCGTCGCCGAGAGGCGGGCGCGGTCGTGCTCACGGGCGACGGCGTCGAGGAGCTCGGCCAGGTGGACGTGCTCCGCGCGGGGCGCGATCTCCACCCCGGCGGAGAGGCGGGACCAGTCGAGGAACTGGGCGACCAGCTGCGCGAGCTGGGCGGTCCGCGAGGAGGCGCGCCGCAGGAGCTCGCGGCGCTGCTCGGCGTCGAGGTCGGCGTCCCGGAGCATCTGGAGCGATGCGCTGACGACGGAGACGGGCGTCTGCATGTCGTGGCTGATGCCGGCGAGCATGGTGGCCCGGGCGGCCTCGGCCGATCGACTGGCCCGCAGCGCGGCGAGCTCGATCGTGGTGCGGCAGCGCGCGACCAGCTCGTCGCGGGTGAACGGCTTGACGACGTAGTCGTCGGCCCCGGTGTCGAGCGCCTGGGTCGCCGCGTCGCCGCCGGCGCGCGCCGAGAGCAGGACGACCGGGGTGGCGGCCAGGTCCGGGTCGGCCCGGATCTCCCGCAGGAGGCCGATGCCGTCGAGCCGGGGCATGGTGACGTCGGTGACGACCAGGTCGGGCTTGCGGCGGCGCAGGAGCGCGAGCGCCTCGACGCCGTCGACGCAGGCCACGACGTGCCCCAGTCCGGAGAGTGACCGGACGAGGTGGTGCCGCATGCCGGCGTTGTCGTCGACGACGACGACGAACGGCCCGGGGTGGTCGTGGTCCACGACGGCCGGGACGGCGTCCGCGGGGACGGCGTGACCGGCGAGCGCGGCCGCGGCCGCCGCGTCGAACCGCACGCGGGCGGTCGCCGACGCCGCGGCCTCGACCAGCGGGAGCGACACCACGAACGTCGAGCCCTCGCCGGGGGTCGAGGTGAGGCTCACCGTGCCGCCGTGCGCGTGGACGGCGTCGGTGACCAGGGCGAGGCCGAGACCGACGCCCTCGATGGTGCGACCGGCCGGTCCGGCGACCCGGTGGAACCGCTCGAAGACCCGGGCCTGCTCGTCGGCGGCGATGCCGATGCCGGTGTCGCGCACCTGCAGCACCAGGGCGCCGTCGTGGGCGCCGAGGACCACCTCCACCCGCCCCTCCATGGTGTACTTGAGGGCGTTCGCCACGAGGTTCAGCACGATCGTCTCCCACAGGCCGGGGTCGAGCTCGACGATCGGGAGCGCGGGATCGAGCCGGATGCTCAGCGCGAGGCCCGCCCGGTCGGCGGCGTCACGGAACGGTTGGAGGAGGCCGTCGCTCAGCCCGACCACGTCGACGGCCTCGGGCGCGGCGGGGCGGGGGCTGGCGTCGCCCTGCGCTGCCGCGAGCAGCGCGTCGACCATGCCCAGCAACCGCTGCGCGCTCTGGTGCATCGACGTGAGGTCCGTGGGATCCAGGGGGCGGCCGTCGCCCAGCGCCTCCTCGAGCGGACCGAGGAGCAGGGTCAGCGGCGTGCGGAACTCGTGGCTGATGTTGGAGAGGAACGTCGACTTGGCCCGGTCGGCGGCGGCCAGCAGGGCGAGCCGGGTCTGCTCGTCGGCTCGCGCCGAGGCCACGGCCAGCACCTGGCCGACGTGGTCGGCCACCAGGCGCAGGAAGCGGTGGTGCCGCTCGTCGAGCGGGCGCAGCGGGTGCGGGGCCAGGACCAGCACGCCGGGGTCGGGCGACCCGACGCGCAGGGGCACCGACACGCGGACCCGGGCACCGTCGTGGGTCTTCGGGAGCGTCTCGACCAGGGCCCGGCCGCTGGCCTGGACCCGCTCGACGGCCTCGTCGGCACCCGGGTCGATCGACTCCGGCCAGGTGCGACCGGCGCCGAACGAACCGGCGAGGTCCAGACGTCGGTCGGCGCCCGGCAGGTAGCAGGCGCCGTGGTCGAGCTCGGACGAGGCGTCGGAGAGCACCGACAGGCTCGTGGTGGCGGCCACGCGCCGGTCGGTGACCTCGCTGGTGGCGGTCGCGAGCGTGCGCAGCAACCCCATGCGTCGCGCCCCCACGACCGCACGGGTGGAGTCGGAGACCACCGCGAGCACGCCGCCCGGGCCGCCGCCGCGCCCGACGTCCGGCACGTGGGAGTAGGAGAAGGTGAAGAACCGCTCCTCCGGGCCGGAGCCGCGCTCGAGCACGAGGGGCAGCTGCTCGTGGAAGACGGCGTCACCGCCGCTGAGGACCGAGCGCTGCAGGGGTCCGACCTGGTCCCAGATCTCGGCGAACACCACGGCGATCTCGGCACCCAGCGCGGTGGGGTGCTTGGCCCCCAGGGTGGGGATGAACGCGTCGTTGTAGAGCAGCACCAGGTCCTCGCCCCAGGACAGGCACATCGGGAACCCGCTGCGCAGCAGGATCGCGGTCGCCGTCTGCAGGCCCTGGCTCCACCCGTCGACCGGGCCGAGGCACGTGGTGGACCAGTCGAAGACGGCGCAGGTCGCCGCCATCTCGCTGGTGCACGAGAAGATCTCGTGATCGCGTGCCGTGACCATCGTCACATTGAACCAGCGCGGCGGCCCGGGCGCCTCACTTGAAGTCGCGCGAGGTCTGTCGCGACTGGAGCACCGCGCCGGCACCGGGGACGACGTCGTCGAGCGAGGAGACCCGGTCGGCGATCAGGTTGGTGACACCCTCGGACCGCTCCAGCGTGCCCCGGACCACCACGGCGACACGGTTGCGCGCCGCCTGGCGGTGCACCTTCATCACCCCCACCGAGCAGACGACGTTGAGCATCCCGGTCTCGTCCTCGAGGTTGAGGAAGGTGACGCCCATGGCGGTGCCCGGTCGCTGACGGTGCGTCACCAGACCGGCCACGTGGACCCGGCGGTGCGACTCGGTGGTCTCGAGGTCGGCGACCGAGCGGATGCCGGCGCGGCGGATCTCCTCGCGCAGGTGCTCCAGCGGGTGCCGCTCGGGCGAGATCCTGGTGGCCCACAGGTCGGCCAGGGTCAGGTCGACCTCGCTCATCCCGGGCAGGGTCGGCGCCGTCGGCGCGGGCGTGGTGCCGGCGATCTGGTCGCCGCGCTCGGCGAACCCGGCCGCCCACAACGCCTGGCGCCGGTCGAGGCCGAAGGAGTCGAAGGCGCCCGCGGTGGCCAGCGCCTCGAGCTGGGTCGAGGTGAGGTCGGCGCGACGCGACAAGTCGGTGACGTCGACGAACGGCGCCTCGGCCCGGGCCGCGACGATCCGGTCGGCGACGTCGGCACCGATGCTGCGCACCTCGTCGAGCCCCAGCCGCACCGCCCACCGGCCGTCGCGCCGGTGCACCGCCGTCGGGTCGGGGGTGCCGGGACGCCACTCGGTGCGCTCGAAGCGCGGCCGCAGGCACGCCTCGTGACCGGTCGCGCCCAGCCCCTCGGGTCCGGCCGCGCCGGCCACGGGCTCCAGGCCGGCCCGGGCCATCGACACCTGCACGTCGGGGCGGCGCACCTCCACGCCGTGCCGCCGGGCGTCGCCCACCAGCGACTGGGGCGAGTAGAACCCCATCGGCTGGTTGCGCAGCAGCCCGGCCAGGAACGCCGCGGGGTAGTGCAGCTTGAACCACGAGCTCGCGTACACGAGCAGCGCGAACGACAGCGCGTGCGACTCCGCGAACCCGAAGTTCGCGAACGACAGGATCTTCACGTAGATGGAGTCGGCCTTCTCCCCCACCAGCCCGCGCCGGGCCATCCCGGCGTACAGCTTCTCCTTGATCGACTCGATCCGCTCCACGCCGCGCTTGGAGCCCATCGCGCGACGCAGCAGGTCGGCGTCGTCACGGGTGCAGTCACCGAGTGCCACCGCCATCGCCATCAGCTGCTCCTGGAACAGCGGGACGCCGCGGGTCCGCTCCAGCACCGGCACCAGGTCGGGGTGGTCGTAGGTGACCTCCTCCTTGCCCGTCGCCCGCCGCACGTAGGGGTGCACGGCGCCACCCTGGATCGGGCCCGGCCGGATCAGGGCGATCTCGATCGCCAGGTCGTAGAACTCCCGCGGTTGCAACCGCGGGAGGGTGCCGATCTGGGCGCGGCTCTCGACCTGGAAGACGCCGATCGAGTCGGCCCGGCAGAGCATGTCGTAGACGGCCGGCTCCTCCTTCGGCATCGTCGCCAGCGTCCACGGCTCCCCCAGGTGCTCCGCGGTCATCCGCATCATGTGGTCGAGTGCGCCGAGCATCCCGAGGCCGAGCAGGTCGAACTTCACCAGCCCCATCGACTCGCAGGCGTCCTTGTCCCACTGCAGCACCGTGCGTCGGTCCATCCTGGCCCGCTCGATCGGGCAGACCTCCCCGATCGGCCGCTCGGTGAGCACCATCCCGCCGGAGTGGATGCCGAGGTGCCGCGGCGCCCCCATCAGCTCCTCGGCCAGCGCCACCACCGACGCGGGGACGTCGTGCGCCGTCGGGTCGCCCTGGTCGCCGGCGACCACCGACTTCCAGCCGTCGATCTGCTTCGACCACGCGTCCTGCTGGCCCTGGGAGTGCCCGAGGGCCTTGGCCGCGTCGCGCACCGCCATCCGCGGCCGGTAGCCGATCACGTTGGCGACCTGCGCGGCGTTGCGCCGGCCGTAGGTGTCGTAGACCCACTGGATGACCTCCTCGCGGCGGTCGGAGTCGAAGTCGACGTCGATGTCGGGCTCCTCGTCGCGGTGCGCGGAGATGAACCGCTCGAACGGCAGCCGGTAGAAGACCGCGTCGACGGCGGTGATGCCCAGCGCGTAGCAGACCGCCGAGCTGGCCGCCGAGCCCCGACCCTGGCAGAGGATGCCGCGGCTGCGGGCGAAGTCGACGATGTCGTGGACGATGACGAAGTAGCCGGCGAAGTCCTTCTCGGCGATCACCCGCAGCTCGTGCTCGACGCGGTCGCGGGCGACCTCCTCCTGGGGGGTGCCGGCGTAGCGCTCGGCGAAGCCCTGCATCGTCTTCTCGCGCAGCCAGGAGTCGGCGGTGTGGCCGGGCGGGATGCGGTGCTTGGGCAGCGACGGCGACGCCTTGCGCAGGTCGAAGGCCAGCTCGTCGGCCAGCGCCACGCTCCGCTCGACCGCACCCGGGTACGGCGCCAGCGCGGCCGCCATCTCGGCGCCGCTGCGCAGGTGCGCGGACGCCGACAGGTCGAGCCAGCCGTCGAGCTCGGCCAGGCTGCGCCGGGCCCGGACCGCGGCCATCGCCGTGGCCAGCCGGTGCCGCGCCGGCGTCGCGTGGTGCACGTTGCCGGCCGCGACGACGTCGAGCCCGTGGGTGCGCGCCAGGGCGGCCAGCGCGGCGTTGGTGTCGTCGGCGCCGGGGTGCGGCGACAGCTCGACGAGCACGTGCTCGATCCCGAACAGCGACGTGAGCCGGTCGAGCTCCTCCGACGCCGCCCGCGGGCCGCCGGCCGCCAGCGCGGCGCGGACCGCACCCTTGCGGCACCCGGTGAGCACCGTCCAGTGCCCGCGCCCGGTGGCTCCGAGCGCGTCGAGGTCGTAGACCGGGCGTCCCTTCTCGTCGCCGGCCAGGTGCGCGTCGGTGAGCGCCGACGCCAGCCGGTGGTAGCCCGTGACACCGTGCGCCAGCACCAGCAGGTGCGACCCCTCGGGGTCGGGGACGCCGTTCTGCGGGCCGCCCAGGCCCAGCGACAGCTCGGCGCCGTAGACCGTCAGCAGGTCGTGCTCCGCGGCTGCCTCGGCCAGCATCGGCGCGCCGTAGAACCCGTCGTGGTCGGTGACGGCGATCGCGTGCAGCCCCAGTCGCACCGCCTCCTCGACGAGCTCGGTCGGCGAGCTGGCGCCGTCGAGGAAGCTGTAGTGGCTGTGGCAGTGCAGCTCGGCGTACGGCGTGGCCCCGGTCGGCCGCTCGATCGGGCGACCGGTGGCGCGGGCGTGCTTGCGCCGCGAGATCGGTGCGTCGTCGGCGCCCGGCCGGCCGCTGAGCCGTCGTTCGAGCTCGGCCCAGTGCATGCTCGGGTTGTTCCAGCTCACGTGTCATCCCCTTGTCGTCGACCTACCACGGATCGAGCCGAGCACCACCGGACACCCCGCGGGTCTCGACTCGCGGTGACTCCGTCCCCGCGGCTCGACCACCGGCCCCCCGCTGGTCGAGCCGGCGAGCGCCAGCGAGCCGAGTCGAGACCACCCCACCCCGCCAGGTCTCGACTCGCGGTGACTCCGTCCCCGCGGCTCGACCACCGGATGCCGCCAGCGAGCCGAGTCGAGACCACCCCCACCCCGCCAGGTCTCGACTCGCGGTGACTCCGTCCCCACGGCTCGACCACCGGCAACCCCCGCTGGTCGAGCCGGCGAGCGCCAGCGAGCCGAGTCGAGACCACCCCCACCGCCAACAGGTCTCGACTCGCGGTGACTCCGTCCCCGCGGCTCGACCACCGGAGACTCGCGGTGACTCCGTCCCCGCGGCTCGACCACCGGCAACCCCCGCTGGTCGAGCCGGGGAGCGCCAGCGAGCCGAGTCGAGACCCCTGGCCCACCGAGGCCAGCCCGGCCCGGCAGGACGGCCGGCTTCGTCGGCGCTCGCTTGCTCGGCCTCCGGGGGCAGCTGGGCCGGAGAGCGGGCAGGTGCCGGGGTTGGTTCGACGTGAAACATCGGCCCCCGGGGGCCGGTGGAGGGCCGCTTGGAACGGGGGCCCGGAGGCGCACTAGCCTCGGGACGGTGAGCATCGACGTACGCGTGACCTCCGAGGCCGACCACCTCGCGTTCGTGGCGTCGCGCCGCTCGGCGAGCTTCCTGCAGACCCCGGCGTGGGGCCGGGTGAAGAGCGAGTGGCGCCGCGAGTTGGTCGGCCTCTTCCGCGGCGCCGGCCCGGACGCCGAGCAGGTCGGCGCCGCGCTGGTGCTCTACCGCAAGCTCCCCCGGCTGCGTCGCTACCTCGCCTACCTCCCCGAGGGTCCGGTCCTCGACTGGGGCAGCGACGACCTGGGCGCGCTGCTGCGCCCGCTCGCCGCGCACGTGAGGAAGCAGGGCGCGTTCGGCATCCGGATCGGGCCGCCCGCCGTCGTCCGCCGCTGGGACGCCGCCGCCGTGAAGGCCGGCCTCGCCGACCCCGCCGTCCGCCGGCTCGACGACGTCGCCCCGACCGAGCGCGACGCGACCGGTGCCCGCGTCGTCTCCCAGCTGCACGACCTGGGCTGGCGACCGCAGGCCGTGGAGGGCGGCTTCGCCGCCGGTCAGCCGCAGTACGTCTTCCAGGTGCCCCTGCGACACCCGGCCGACGGCTCCGGCGACGGGGTCGGGGAGGCCAAGACCGAGGCCGACGTCCTCAAGGCCATGAACCAGCTCTGGCGCCGCAACATCAAGAAGGCGGCGAAGGAGGGCGTCGAGGTGACGACGCCGGACGCCGCCGCCGGGGTCTCCGACGCCGACCTCGCGGCGTTCCACGCGCTCTACCTGCACACCGCCGAGCGCGACCACTTCACGCCCCGCCCGCTCGGCTACTTCCGCACCATGGTCGACGCCCTGGCGGCGGAGGACCCCGACCGGATCCGGCTCTGGTTCGCCCGCCACGAGGGCGACCTCGTGGCCGCCACCATCGCGATCCGGGTCGGCGCCCACGCCTGGTACTCCTACGGCGCGTCGTCGACCGAGAAGCGCGACGTCCGGGGGTCGAACGCCGTCCAGTGGGCGATGATCCAGGACGCCCTGGCCGCCGGGGCCGACGTCTACGACCTGCGCGGCATCACCGACACCCTCGACGCCGAGGACTCCCACGCCGGGTTGATCCAGTTCAAGGTGGGTACCGGCGGCGAGGCCGTCGAGTACGCCGGCGAGTGGGACCTCCCGCTCAACCGGGTCCTCTACGCGGCCTTCCAGCAGTACCTGAAGAGACGGAGGTAGGCGCAGGTGTCGCTCACCCTGACCGTCGACGGCGACCGCTGGCGCAGCCACCTGCGCGGCGTCGCCGAGGCGCACCCCGGCCTCGTGCCGGTCGTGAAGGGCAACGGCTACGGCTTCACGCCGGGCCGGCTGGCCCGCAAGAGCCAGTGGCTCGGCGTCGACACGATCGCGGTCGGCACCTACGAGGAGCTGCCCGAGGTCGCCTCCCGCTTCGACGGGTCGCTGCTCGTGCTGACGCCGTGGCGGCCGTTCGTCGCCGACCTCGCCCCCGAGCTGGCCGGCCGGGTCATCCACACGGTCGGCCGGGTCGAGGACGTCGACGCCCTGCTCACCCGGCAGCCCGGCGCCCGCCTCGTGCTGGAGCTGCTGACGTCGATGAAGCGGCACGGCTTCGCCGCCCGCGGGCTGTGGGACGCCGCCGACCACCTGCGCCGGCACCGCTCGGCCCGGCTGGAGGGCGTGGCGCTGCACCTGCCGCTGGCCCAGGGCTCGCACCTGGGCGAGGTGCGACGGCTGATGAACGACGCCGTCGGCGCCGGGCTCCAGCAGCCCGGCCAGGGCGGCCTCGACACGGTCTGGGTCAGCCACCTCACCGCCACCGAGCTCACGGCGCTGCGGACGTCGTACGCCGACTTCACGGTCCGGCCCCGGATGGGCACCGACCTGTGGCTCGGCGACCGCGCGGCCCTGGCCGTGACGGCCACCGTGCTCGACGTCCACGAGGTCGAGCGCGGCGACTCCTTCGGCTACCGCGGTCGGACCGTCCCGAAGGCGGGCCACCTGCTGGTCGTCAGCGGCGGCACGGCGCACGGGATCGGCCTGGAGGCGCCGACCGGCGGCTCCTCGATCAAGGCCCGGGCGGCGACGCTGGCGCGCGGGGGCCTGGACGCCGTCGGGTTCGTGCGCTCGCCGTTCTCGATCGACGACAAGCAGCGGCTCTTCGCCGAGCCGCCGCACATGCAGGCCTCGATGCTCTTCCTGCCGAGCGGCGCGCGGGTGCCCACGGTGGGCGACGAGATCGACGTGCGGGTGCGCTACACCGCGACGACGTTCGACCGCATCGTGCTGTCCTGAGCCTCGTCCCCGCTCCGGCCGGCCGGCGGCGTCTCGGGGTCCTCGACCGGGTCGGCCTCGGGCCACCAGAGGTCGCGCACCACCACGGCGACCAGCCAGCCGGTGCACACGAGGCGGATCACGATGGCGACCCAGTAGAAGCCGGACTGCTCGCCGTCGCCGGGTGAGAGCAGGCCGCCCTCCCACCACGACGTGGCGGCGAGGAAGAACACCTCGCCGGCCTGCCAGACCAGCAGGTCGCGCCAGCGCGGGCGGGCCAGCGCCGCGAGCGGCAGCAGCCAGAGCGCCTGCTGGGGCTCGTAGACGATGCCGAGCAGCGCGTAGCCCGCGACGAGGAGCAGGGCCACCTGGCTGACCCGGGGACGGGCCGGCGCGAGCAGCACGAGCGCGACGACCAGGCCGGTCCACAGGGCGACGAGCAGCCACGACACGACCAGCCCGACGTCGGTGGCGAGGCCGGCGGTGTCGGCGACGATCCGCCACAGCGAGCCGCGGTCGGCGCTGCGCTCGAACGTCGCCGACCAGGCCCGCTCCCACTGCGTGCGGCCGGTGAGGAACGCCGGCGCGTTGAGGACCGCCCAGGTGCCGACCGCCGTGACGACGGTCGGCAGCACCCACGTCGCCCGGCGCTCGGTGACGGCGACGAGGAGGAAGGCGGCCAGCACCAGCACCGGCCAGACGCCGGCGGCGGCCCCGACGCCGAGCAGGGCGCCCGCGAGCACGCCGCGACCGCGGGACCAGGCCCACAGCGCCCCGGCGACCGCGGCCACCGCGAGCAGGTCGAAGGAGATCGCCCCGGCGACGGCCAGCACCGGGGCGGCGGCGAACCCGGCGGCGTCCCAGGGACGGCGTCGGTGGACCGCGGCCAGCGCGGCGGTCGCGAGCATCGCGACGCCGGCGAGCAGGACGGCGTTGACGGCCATGAAGAGCGAGCGCTCCGCGGCGGCGTCGTCGGACTGTGCGACGGTCGTGGCCGGCTGCCGGTAGCGCTCGGAGATGTCGGGCGAGCCGCTGAGGAGGTGCGTGACCCGGGCGGTGGCGTAGGTCCACAGCCCGACCAGCGCGGGCTCGTCGGTGACCGGGTACCGCTCGCGCGTCGCCTCGTCCCCCGACCACGGCCAGGCGAGCTCCACCAGGCCGGTGCCGGTGTACTCGTCGGCCACCTCGGAGCTGCAGGCGTGGGTGAACCTGTCGGCCTGCTGCGGCGACCAGTCGTCGTTCGCGCAGGTGGTCTTGGTGAGCAGCCCGAGGGCGAAGGTCAGCGCGGTGATCGCGAGCAGGACGCCGAGCACGCTGAACGCCCCGCCGCGGGCGGCGCGCTCCCCGAGCGGCCCGCCGACCGCCCCGCTCATCCCCGCCACGACCGGGTCGTCGTGGGTCGGGTCGACGTGGGTCACCGGACGGCGAGGGTCCGACGGGTCCGGGACGGACGGCGCCGCGGGGCACGGGAGCGCTCACGCGGGTTGGCCGGGACGGCCGGCGCCGCCGGCGACGTGGGCGGGGCCGACGTCTCCGGCGGGTCCGGCGGGGTGGAGGTCTCCGGCGGGTCCGGCGGCGTCGAGGGCGGCTGCGTCGTGGTCGGCGGCTCCTGGGTCGGCTCCGACGTCGGCGGGTCGCTCGTCGGCGGGTCCGGGTCGATGCTCGGCGTCTTCGGGGGCTGGCGCGTCGTGGACGGCGCCGGCGGCGGCGGCGTGTACGGCGCGTGGCCCTCCGAGGGCGCCTCGCCGTCGACGAAGGCCGGCTCCGGGAAGTCCTCGGGGTCGACCCCCTCGAGGTCGCGCTCCATGATCGCCTTCCACGTCCTGGCGGGGTAGTTGCCACCGAAGTAGCCGTCGACCCCGTCGTCGGAGGCGGGCACCCAGTCGTCGAGCTGTCCGTTGCCGACGCCGCGGACCATCATCACCGCGGTGGACAGCTGCGGGGTGAAGCCGACGAACCAGGACGACGACACCGCGCCGCCGTCCTTGGTGGCGGTGCCGGTCTTGCCGGCGATCGGCCGGCCGTCGTCGAGGTTGGCGCGGGTGCCCGACCCGGCCTCGGTGACCTGCTGCATCGCGTAGCTGACGTCGGAGGCGATGTCGGCGCTGATCGCCCGGTCTCCGGTGACCTTGTGCTCGTAGAGCACGTCACCGGCCTTGTTGACGACCTTCGAGATCACGTGGACGTCGGCCGCGACGCCCTCGTTGGCGATCGTGGCGTAGCCGTTGGCCATGTTGATCGGGCTGACGGTCTGGGACCCCAGCGCGACACCGGTGACCGGGTCGAGCCCGGGCGAGGACGTCGGGATGCCGTAGGCCCCGCGCTTCCTCGCCTTGGCCGGGGGGATCCCCATGGCCTCGGCGGTCTCGATGATGCTCTCCGGCCCGTCGTCCATCGCGAGGGTGAGGTCGATGAAGGCGGTGTTGATGGAGTCCTCGGTGGCCTGGGTGAGCGAGACCGAGCTCCCGTAGTCCTCGTCGCCCTGGTTCTCGACCTCCGCGTCGGTGCCCTCGATCTCGTAGGGCGAGTTGCCGTCGAAGGTGTCCTTGAGCGCGAAGCCCTGCTTGAGCCCGGCGGCCACGGCGAACGGCTTGAACGTCGAGCCGGCCTGGCCGCCGGCGACGGCCCAGTTGAGCTGCGACTCGAGGAAGTCCTGGCCGGCGTAGAAGCCGCGCAGCGCGCCGCTGCCCGGCTCGACGGTCGCGGCCGCCATGTGCAGGTCCTTCGCACCCGGGAAGCCCTTCGGCCGGACCTCCTCGACGCCCTCCCGGGCGGCGTCCATCGCCTTGCTGGTCAGCGTGGTGGTGATCCGCAGCCCGCCGCCGTCGATCTCCTCCTCGGTGAACGGGACGCCGGTCTCGGAGTTGGTCAGGCCGAGCACCTGGTTCTTGATCAGGGTGAGCGCGTGCCCGGTCTGGCCGCCGTAGCTGTCCTCGACGTCCTGCTCCGGGAACTTCGGCAGCTTGCGCCGGGCCTGCTCGGACTCCTCGTCGGTGATGTAGCCCTCGCTCGCCATCGCGCCGAGGACGTACTCGTAGCGGCCCTTGAGCTCGAGGCGGACGGCCTTGCCGTCGGCGGGGTCGAGCCCGTTGGGGTTGTTCAGGACGCTGGCCAGGACCGCGGTCTCGCGCAGGGTCAGGTCGGCGGCCTTCTTGCTGAAGTACACGTCGGCGGCCGCCTCGATGCCGTAGGCGCCGCGGCCGAAGTAGATGGTGTTGAGGTAGCCCGTGAGGACCTGCTCCTTGGAGTACTCGCGCTGGATCTTCAGCGAGAGGATCGCCTCCTTGACCTTGCGCTCGTAGCTGCGCTCCTGCGTCAGGTAGAGGATCTTCACGTACTGCTGGGTGATCGTGGACGCGCCCTGCTGGGAGCCACCGCTGGCGTTGTTGAACACCGCGCGCAGGATGCCCTTGGGGTCGATGCCGTTGTTGGTCCAGAACGACTGGTCCTCGGCCGCGACGACGGCGTCCTTCATGTTCTGCGGCATCTCCTCGTAGGAGAGCGAGTCGCGGAACTGGGTGGCGAAGCGACCGAGCTCGGTCTCGCCGTCGTCGTAGTAGACGAAGGTGGCGTTGGTGAGCAGCTCGGCGTTCGGCTCGGGGATGTCGGTCGTCTTGTAGAGGTAGACGAACCCCGCGATCCCGATCAGGGTCAGCACCAGGCCGGTGATGAAGCCCCACTTGAACACCTTGAGGACCCGGCGCTTCCAGGTCATCGGGGGCCGCGGCTCCGCGTCGCGCTCCGCACGCCGACGGCGGAACCTGCCCAGGAACCCACCCGAACCCGACGTCGCCGCGTCGGACCTGCGCTTCCCTGCCACTGTCACCTCATCGCTCGTCTGGGCGCGCCGGACCTGTCGGCACGATTCATCAGGGTACGCAGGCGCTGGGGAGGCGTCCCAAAGCCGAGCGTTGCTCGGGCGTCGTCCTGCTCGGCCGGCCCCACGCGTGCAATTGCCGCAGATTGCTCGACTCGTCGTCCCGGAACCGGCCAGATCGCGGCAATTGCATCGCTCCTGCCAGGTCCGCCGGCCGCACAGGGGCGGGCGACCGTCCCAGCACGGTCGCTCGGCCGCGTCAGCTCGGGAAGTGCTCGCGCCAGGTCGCGTCGATCGCCGGGACGCCGTCCATCCCGCGCTCGACCAGCTGGCGGCGGACGCGCTCGAGGGTGCGCCCGGGGGACCGGAAGACGCCCTCGGCCGTGACCACGAGGATCCGGTACCCCTCGTCGTCGAGCTCCTCCCGGCGATCGAGGTCGCCCTGCCACTGCCTCGTGTCGGAGGCGTGCTGGCGCCCGTCGTACTCGACGATGAGTCGGATGCCGGGGTAGTACAGGTCGAACCTGCGGCGCAGGCTCCCGTCCTCCCAGAAGGTCCGGTGGTTCACGACCGGCTCAGGCAGGCCGGCCAGCACGATCAGCATCCGCAGACGTGTCTCCATCGGCGAGTCGACCCCTTCCCGGACGAACAGCGCGGCGGCCAGCGCACGCTTGCGGTAGTAGTCGGTACTGACCTGGCACGCGCGCACCAGCTGCGCCGGGCTGGTCCGACACCGCCGCACGAGCGCGTCGCCCAGGACGACGAGGTCGACCAGGCCCAGCTGGCCGGCGCACGCGATGAACGTGGTGATCGGATCGGTCACCCGCACCCCCTGGGCCAGGACGATGCGGCGGCGGCGCGTGGTGACGTGCGACTTGATCTCCCGGCGGTAGCGGCGGTCCTTCTGGCGGAAGACGGTGACGTGGGCGAATCCCGGGTCCGGCACGGGCAGTCCGAGAAGGACCGCAGCGGAACCGTGACTGGCGCAGGCGTCGGCCGGGTGGATCAACAGCGCGGCCTTGATCAGCGTCGTCGGGCCGATGGCCGACGACAGCACATGGACCCCCGGCACGATCTCGGCGAAGCGCTTCTGCCTCACCATCCGTCGTGAGTAGCCCGCGGCGACGAGCTGCGCGCAGGTGAAGGGCTCGCTGAGGTCGAGACCGGGATCCGGGTCGGGGCCCTGCCGCAGTGCGCTCACCCGCAGCACGGTGCCCGATCTGCGCACCCGGGGTTTTCGTTCTCCACAGGCATCGACGGCTGCCCTGCCCGCGGGAGCGTTGACAGACCGGGCTGAGCCGCGCAATTGCCGCAGATTGGCCATTTCGCGCGACCAGAACTGAGCCAGCCTCGGCAATTGCACGGATCTGGACACGTCGAAACAGGCAGGACCAACCCACTGCGCACCCGTCCCTGGCCACGCCCGCAGCCCGCGTACCTCGACGCGAACCATCGGTGATTCCTATTCGCTGGATATATCGCTACGATGCATCGCATGGCACGACGCGGAGAGTCCATCGAGCTGGCCGTCCTCGGTCTGCTGCACGAGGGACCCATGCACGGGTACGAGCTGCGCAAGCGACTCAACCTGATGCTCGGGTGGGGGCGGGTGCTGTCCTACGGCTCGCTCTACCCGACGTTGAAGAAGATGCTGCGCGGCACCCTCATCGAGGAGCTCCCGCCGGAGATGACCCCGGTCTCCCGGCGTCCGAAGATCGTCTACCAGGTCACCCCGGCCGGGACGGCGGAGTTCGAGCGCCTGATGTCCGACGTCGGACCGGCCGCCTGGGAGGACGACGACTTCGGCATCCGGTTCGCGTTCTTCGGCCGCGCCGACATGGAGATCCGGCTGCGGGTCCTCGAGGGCCGGCGCACCCGGCTGCAGGAGCGGCTCGACCGCGTCCAGTCGCAGCTGTCGATGACCGAGGCGGAGGTCGACCGGTACTCGGCCGAGCTGCAGCGCCACGGCGTCGAGTCCGCCCAGCGCGAGGTCCAGTGGCTCTCCGACCTCATCAACGCCGAGCGCAACCAGCAGCAGCACGGCCCGGCAGCACCGCCGGCCACCCCGTAGCACCATCCGTTGCACCACCCGACGGTCCCGTCCGGGACCACCAGCAGATCCACGAAAGGTATCCCGATGGGTTCGGTTCGAGTAGCAATCGTCGGAGTCGGCAACTGCGCCAGCTCCCTCGTCCAGGGCGTCCACTACTACCGCGACGCCAACCCGGCCGAGACGGTCCCCGGGCTGATGCACGTGGCCTTCGGCGACTACCACGTCTCCGACATCGAGTTCGTCGCCGCGTTCGACGTCGACGACAAGAAGGTCGGCAAGGACCTCTCCGAGGCCATCAACGCCTCCGAGAACAACACGATCAAGATCGCCGACGTCCCGACCCTGGGCCTCGACGTGCTGCGCGGCCCGACGCTCGACGGTCTCGGCAAGTACTACCGCCAGACCATCGAGGAGTCCGGCGCCGACCCCGTCGACGTCGTGCAGGTCCTCAAGGACCGCCAGGTCGACGTCATGGTGTCCTACCTCCCGGTGGGCTCCGAGGAGGCCGACAAGTTCTACGCCCAGTGCGCCATCGACGCCGGCGTCGGCTTCGTCAACGCTCTGCCCGTCTTCATCGCCTCCGACCCGACCTGGGCCAAGAAGTTCGAGGACGCCGGCGTCCCGATCGTCGGCGACGACATCAAGAGCCAGGTCGGCGCCACCATCACCCACCGCGTGATGGCGAAGCTGTTCGAGGACCGCGGCGTCGTGCTCGACCGCACCTACCAGCTCAACGTCGGCGGCAACATGGACTTCAAGAACATGCTCGAGCGCGAGCGCCTGGAGTCCAAGAAGATCTCCAAGACCCAGGCCGTCACGTCGAACCTGACCGGCGAGCTCGCCGGCAAGATCGACAGCCGCAACGTGCACATCGGCCCGTCCGACTACGTCGCCTGGCTCGACGACCGCAAGTGGGCCTACGTCCGCCTCGAGGGTCGCGCCTTCGGCGACGCCCCGCTCAACCTCGAGTACAAGCTCGAGGTCTGGGACTCCCCGAACTCGGCCGGCATCATCATCGACGCCCTGCGCGCCTGCAAGATCGCCATGGACCGCGGCATCGGCGGCCCGATCATCAGCGCGTCGTCGTACCTGATGAAGAGCCCGCCGGTGCAGCTGCCCGACGACGAGGGCCGCGCCCGCGTCGAAGCCTTCATCGCCGGCGCCGAGTGACCTGATCCACCCGCACCACCGCCGGAGGGCGGGCGTCCCGCACGGGACGCCCGCCCTCCTCGCGTCTCACAGGTCGACGACGACCACCGCGTAGTTGTCGTCGGCCCCGGCGGCCAGGACGGCGGCCTCGACGGCCGCCGCGACGTCGTCCGGGCCGGTGTCGGCGACGAGCAGGTCGGCCAGGGCGGCCGGCGCGAGCCGGCCGTGGACGCCGTCGGTGGTGAGCACGATCCGGTCGCCGGGGCGCAGGGCGTGGACGCCGAGGTCGGGCTGGTAGGCGCCGCCGACGGCGATCGCCCGGTTCAGCTGCACCCGCCGCTCGTCGAGGCGGGCCTCCTCGGCGGTGAGCCTGCCCTCGTCGACGAGGGTCTGGACGACGGTGTGGTCGCGGGTCAGCCGCTCCAGCCGGCCGTCGCGCACGAGGTGGCCGCGGGAGTCGCCGACGTGGGCGAGGACCGCCTGGTCGTCGGCGAGCAGCACGGCGGTGAGGGTGCAGCCCGCACCCGGCCGGTCGGCGTACCGCTCGGTCACGAGGGTGGCCGCCGCGGTGACGGCGGCGTCGAGAGCCGCGACGGGGTCACCGGCCCGCTCGACCTCCGCGAGCCGGGCGACGACGACGGCGCTCAGGCCGTCGGCGACGTCCCCGATCCCGTCGGCGACGGCGTACACCCCGTCGCCCACGAGGACGGCGTCCTCCTGCGTGCGGCGGGCGCCGATGCCCTCCCGGGCGGCTGCGCGGGGGTGGGTCAGGACGGTCGTGCCGTGGGTGGGGGTCATGTCGTGGTCCTCCGTGCTCAGTGCTGCCACGATGTCTGCGACCAGTGCCCGCGCCGACGCGGTGTCGGCCTCGACCTGGCGCCAGTACGACGTCAGCTCGGCCGCCGCCGCGCCCGGGGCCCGGTCGACCAGGTCGGCGACGACCCGGATCCGCGCCAGCGGCACCCCGGCCAGCCGGAGCCGCGCCACCAGCCGGGCCCGGTCGAGCTGGTCGACGGCGTAGCGCCGGTAGCCGGTCACCGGGTCGACGTCGACCGGGACCAGCAGCCCCGAGTCGTCGTACAGGCGCAGCGCCTTGGCGCTGAGCCCGCTGGCGCGGGCGACGTCGCCGATGCTCAGCAGCCGGTCGTCGGTCACGGGTCGCTCCTCGTGGTCCGGCGAACGGTTCGCCGGTCCCTCGAGGCTGGAGCCTGCCCCAAGGACAAGGTCAAGCACCCGTGGACGCGGATCCCGCACGTCCGAGATCCTCCGGCCGCTCGGTGGGTCTCCGTGTCGGCGTCAGCTCCTGGGTGGCCATCCCGCGCAATTGCCGCGAATTGGGCAGCTCCCACGGGGCGGGACCGAGCCAGCGTCGGCAATTGCGCTGACTGGCCACCGCGGAGGGCCGCACCGGCCACGCCGGCTCGGATCCCGGACGACCCGGACCCCGATCAGGACGACGGGCGCTCGGCCCACCACGCGAGGAGCGCGGCGCGGGCGGCGTCCTCGTCGAGCGGGCCGCGGTCCAGGCGCAGCTCGAGCAGGAACCGGTAGGCCTCGCCGACCTCGCGGCCGGGACCGACACCGAGGATCTCCATGATCTGGTTGCCGTCGAGGTCGGGGCGGAGGGAGGCGAGCTCCTCCTCCTCCGAGAGTCGCTCGATCCGCGCCTCGAGGTCGTCGTAGGTGCGGCGGAGCCGGTCGGCCTTGCGCTGGTTGCGGGTGGTGCAGTCGGCACGGGTCAGCACGTGCAGACGGGCGAGCTGGTCGCCGGCGTCGCGGACGTAGCGGCGCACCGCGGAGTCGGTCCACTCCCCCGAGCCGTAGCCGTGGAAGCGCAGGTGCAGCTCGACGAGCTGGCTCACCGCGGCGATCTCGTCGTTGGAGAACCGCAGCGCCTTCATCCGCTTGGCCGTCAGCTTGGCCCCGACGACGTCGTGGTGGTGGAAGGTGACGGTGCCGTCGTCGAGGAGCCGGCGGGTGCGCGGCTTGCCGACGTCGTGCATGAGGGCGGCGAAGCGCGAGACGAAGTCCGGGCCGCCGTCGACCGAGAGCCGCGGCTCGAGGTCGATGGCCTGCTCGAGCACGGTCAGGGTGTGCTCGTAGACGTCCTTGTGCCGGTGGTGCTCGTCGCGCTCCAGCTGCAGCGCCGGCAGCTCGGGCAGCACCAGCGCGGCCAGGCCGGTCTCGACCAGCAGGGTCAGGCCCAGGCGGGGGTACGGCGCGCAGATCAGCTTGACCAGCTCGTCGCGGACCCGCTCGGCGGAGATGATCGTGATCCGCTCCGCCATGGCGGTCATCGCCGCGACGACCTCGGGTGCCACGGTGAAGCCGAGCTGGGCCGCGAACCGTGCCGCGCGCAGCATCCGCAGCGGGTCGTCGCCGAAGGAGTCCTCGGGCCGACCCGGCGTGCGCAGCACCTGGTGGGCCAGGTCGACGATGCCGCCGAAGGGGTCCTCGAAGCCGCGGCCCGGCACGCTCACCGCCATCGCGTTGACGGTGAAGTCGCGCCGGCCGAGGTCGCCGGCCAGCGTGTCGCCGTAGGCGACGACCGGGTTGCGGGACGCCGGGTCGTAGGTCTCGGAGCGGTACGTCGTCACCTCGACCATCCAGTCGCCCTTGCGTGCGCCGATGGTCCCGAAGTCGCGTCCCATGTCCCACAGCGCGTCGCCCCAGCGCTTCAGGATCCGCTCGGTGACCTCCGGCGGCGCGGAGGTGGTGAAGTCGAGGTCGGTGTGCGAGCGGCCGAGCATCGCGTCGCGGACCGGCCCGCCGACCAGGTGCAGCTCGTGGCCGGCGTCGGCGAAGAGGGCACCCAGGCCGTCGAGGAGCGGGGCGAGCCGGTCGAGCTCGCGGTCGACCCGTCGCTGCACCTCGACGATCGAGAGCGGTTCCGGGTTCGACGGGGCAGGCACGGCGCGGAGTCTACGGAGTGCACGGGGCGCCGGTCCCGGCCGGATACCCTCGTCGTGTGGTCCGACCTCCGACGTTCTTGCGCGCCCTCGTGGCCGCCGCAGGACTCGTGACGGCCAGCACCCTCGCCGGGCTCGGTGCCACACCGGCCACAGCGGTCCCGGCAGCCCCGGCGCCCGCCCCGGCCGAGGTGGCCACGGCCGCGCCCAGTACGGCCGAGGCGGACGACGTCCGGGCGGGTGCGACGCCGCTGGCCGTCCGGATCAAGACCCTCTCGCCCTCGACGCTGCCGGCCGAGGGCCCGGTGCGGATCAGCGGGACGGTCACCAACCGCACCGACGAGGTGTGGAGCGACGTCCGTGTCTACACGTTCTTCGGCGACGGCACCGACGACGGCGCGATGCGCACCCAGGCCCAGCTCGACGCCGCCATGGACGTGCCGGCCGACGCCGAGCTCGGTCAGCGCCTCACCGACGTGGGTCGGGTCCCGACCATCGAGGGGATCGCCCCGGGTGAGGAGAGGCAGTTCGCGGTCACGGTGCCGGCTCGCGAGCTGACAGTCACCCGCGCCGGGGTCTACTGGTTCGGCGTCCACGCGATGGGAGCCAGTGCGTCGTCCCCCCGCGACGACAAGGCCGACGGACGAGCGCGCACGTTCATGCCCTACGTGCCCCGTCGCTTCGAGGAGACGCCGCTGCCCGCGGCGATCGTCGTCCCGATCACCGCTCCGGTGCGCTACGCGGGGGACGGCTCGCTCGCCGCGGTCGAGACCTGGCGGCGCTGGCTGGCACCCGAGGGTCGGCTCTCCCGGCTGCTCGGCTTCGTCGAGGCCGGCTCGACCCCGGTCACCTGGCTCGTCGACCCCGCGCTGGTGGACGCCGTCGGGCTGCTCGCCCGGGGCAACCCGGCGCGCAGCATCGAGCCGACCGCGGTGGCCCCGACCGACGGTTCCACCCCGACCGACACTCCGAGCCCGACCGAGGAGCCGTCCGCGGACGCCGAGCCGGTCGGCCCCGAGGCGCTGGCGGCCACCGCCTGGCTCGAGCGGTTCCGCGACGCGGTCGCGGGCGACGAGGTGCTCACCCTCCCCTACGGCAACGTCGACGTCCCGGCCGCCGTCCGTCACGACGAGCGGCTGCTCGACCTCGCCCTGGCCCAGCGGAGCACGGTGCTGGCCGACCTCGGCATCGAGTCCAGCCCCGGCGTGATGTCGCCCAGCGGCTACCTCGACGCCGCGAGCATCGCCGCCCTCGATCCCGAGACGACCATCGTGGTGACCGACCGGATGCTCGACACCCTCGGCGGCGGGGCCGGCGGGACCGCCGCGGGCGCCGAGCGCGACCCCGAGGCGCCTGCGGTCGCCTCCGTCGAGGGACGCCGGCTCGTCGCGGCGTCGTACGCCGTCGACCAGGGCAGCCCGGGACCGGGTCCCTCACGCACGTCGGTCGGGCTGCGCCAGCGGTTCCTCGCCGAGGCCGCCGTCCGGCTGGTCAAGGGCGAGCCGCGCCCGCTGACCGTCGTCCTCCCGCAGGGGTGGGGCCTCAACGACCCGCTCGGCTTCTTCTCCGGACTCGACGTGCCCTGGCTCGACCTCGGCACCGTCGCCGACCTCGACGAGGCCACCGTCGCCACGCCGGTCGACGTCGACGCGCTCGACTACCCCGGCGTCCAGGAGCAGCGCGAGCTCGACCGCACGACGTTCGACGACGTCGCCGCGCTGATCGAGGCCGGCGACGTCCTGCAGAACGTGCTCCTCGACAACAACGACGTCGGCGCGGTGCTCACCGAGGAGGCGCTGACCGGGCTCTCGTACGCCGGGCGCGCCTCGCAGTCGACCACCCAGCTCAGCCTCGGCCAGTCCCTCACCTGGGTGCAGAGCCTGCTCGGCGGGGTCGAGATCACCACGTCCCCGGGCGTGACGCTCTCCGGGACGTCCGGACCGGTGGTGGTCACCCTCGACAACACCCTCGACCACGCCGTCGAGGTCCGGGTCCGCGGCAAGTCCGACTCCGGGATCGAGATCACCGGCCCCGACCGGATCGAGCTCGCGGCCGGCAGCCGCACGACCGAGCTCCTGACGGCGCGGACGACGACCAACCGGGTGCACAACGTCGAGCTGGTCGTGACCGACCTCGCCGGCAACGAGCTCGGGTCGGCGGCCGAGGTGCCGGTCCGGTCCGCACAGGTCAGCGACGTGATCTGGCTGATCATGGGCACCGGCGCCGGGCTGCTGTTCCTCGCGATCGCCGTGCGGGTGGTCCGGCGGGTCCGGGCCGCGCGCCGGGGCGAGGCACCCGACCTCTTCGCCACCCGCGCCGAGCAGACCGAGGCCGCCCGGGCCAGCGGCGAGCAGTCCGAACCCGCCGAGGTGCCGTGACCGGGCCGGGCGGCAAGCACCGCGCACCCGGCCGGCCGCTGGGGCCGGACGGCGAGCCCGCCGTCCCCGACGAGCGCGCCGGGCAGCCGAGCCCGCACGACCCGACCATGGAGCGACTGGTGCCGGCCCCGGTCGAGCGGTACGTCGAGACCGAGCCGGTCCCGCCGCCGCCGACCCGGGTCACCCGGGCGGCCGAGAGACCCGCCGAGGCGCGGCGGACCGACGCCCAGCCGGCCGAGAAGCAGCCGGCCGGCACGCAGCAGTCCCGGCCACCCGTCGGGCCACCTGTCGGGCCACCCGTCGGGCCGCCCGTCGGGCCGCCGCGACCGCCGGTCGTCGACCGGGAGCCCACCCGCGCGATCCCGATCGTCCGCCGCCAGCAGCGGCTCGCGCAGTACTACCGCGCCGACGTGCCGGACGACATCGACCCGGGCGAGTCGACGACCAGCATCCCGGTGATCCGCTCCACCACCGAGGACGACGACGGCCAGCGCACCGTGCTGGCCAACAGCGCGGTCATGGCGGCCGGCACGATCGTGTCGCGGCTCAGCGGCTTCGTCCGCTCGGCGCTGCTGGCCGCCGCGCTCGGGGCGAGCCTGCACGCCGACATCTTCTCGATCGCCAACACGGTCCCCAACATGCTCTACATCCTGCTCGCGGGCGGGGTGTTCAACGCCGTCCTCGTCCCGCAGCTGGTGCGGGCGATGCGCCAGGACCCCGACCAGGGCGAGTCCTACACCAACCGCGTCGTCACCCTCGCCGCGCTGTTCCTGGCCACGGTGACCGTGGCCCTCGTCGCCTTCGCGCCACAGGTGATGTCGCTCTACCTCGACGCCGGGTTCGACGGACCCGACCGTGCCGCCCACCTCGAGTCGGTCATCACCTTCGCCCGCTACTGCCTGCCCCAGGTGTTCTTCTACGGGATGTTCGTCCTGGTCGGGCAGATCCTCAACGCCCGCGGCCGGTTCGGGCCGATGATGTGGGCGCCGATCGCCAACAACGTGATCTCGGTGGCCACCCTCGTCGTCTACCTCGTCGTCTTCGGGCCGGCCCGGGGCGCCGAGACCACCGGCCCCTACTCCAGCGGCCAGGAGCTCCTGCTCGGCGTCGGGTCGACGATCGGCATCGCCGCCCAGCTCGTCATCCTGGTGCCCTACCTCAAGCGGGCCGGGTTCACCTTCCGCCCCCGCTTCGACTTCCGCGGGTCCGGCCTGGGCCACACCTTCCGGCTCGGGACGTGGACGGTGCTCTTCGTCATCGTCAACCAGGTCGCCTACACCGTCGTGGTGCGGCTCGCGTCCGCCGGCACGGTCGACGGCGGCGACGGCACCGGCTACTCGATCTACTCCTCGACGTTCCTCATCGTGATGGTGCCGCACTCGATCATCACGGTGTCGCTGGCGACCGCGATCCTGCCGCGGCTGTCGGAGCAGGCGGCCTCCGGCGACCTGCACCGCCTCGGCGGCACGCTGTCGTCGTCGTTGCGGACGACGCTCGCGGTCGTCGTCCCGTTCGCGGCGCTGCTGCCGCTGGTCGCCGAGGACGTCGCCCAGGTGATCTGGGGCCACGGCGCCGCGGCGGACCAGTTCGACCGCTACGCGCCGTCGCTGGCGCTCTTCGGACCCGGCCTGGTGATGTTCACCGTCCACTACCTGATGCTGCGCGGGTTCTACGCCCTCGAGCAGACCCGCGCGGTCTTCTTCATCCAGTGCGCGGTCTCGGCGGTCAACATCGTCGCCGCGGTGGTGCTGGTGCGCGCCGCGGACGCCGTCCACACCTCCCCCGCGCTCGTGCTGGCCTACCTCGTCTCGTACGCCGTCGGCGCCGCGATCTCCTACGCCGCCCTCGCCCGACGGGTGGGCGGCCTCGACTCGGCGCGGCTGGTCAGGTTCCTCGTCCGGCTGCTCCTCGCCGTCGGTCTGGCCACCGCCGTCGCGGGCGCCGTCGCGCTGCTCCTGGGCCGGGTGCTCGGCGACCCGCACTGGATCGTCGCCGGGCTGCGGGGCGGCGTCGTCGCCGGCGTCGAGGTGGCGGCGTTCCTCGTCGTGGCCCGGATCCTGCGCCTGGGCGAGGTCACCGAGGTGATCCACACCTTCACCCGCCGCCTGTCCCGCGCCCAACGAGCCTGAACCGTCCTACGATGAGGGCCCGGCCGCGGGCCGCCCCCGCCGCCCGTCCGTCCTCACCCCCCGTCCGTCAGCATCCAGGAGACACGTCAGGTGCCGCACGCCACCCGACCCGGTGATCTCCTCGGCGACCGCTACCGCCTGGTGGACCTGCTGACCGAGAGTGGCGGCGGCCGGTTCTGGCGGGCCCACGACCGGATCCTCGAGCGCCACGTCGCCGTCCACGTGATCGCCGCCGGCGACGAGCGGGCGCCGGCGCTGATGGCGGCCGCCCGCCGCTCGGCCACGGTGCTCGACCGCCGGATGCTGCGGGTGCTGGACGCGGAGGTGACCGACGAGGTCTGCTACGTCGTCAACGAGTGGGGCTGGGGCACCTCCCTCGACATCGTGGTCACCGGCACCGGCCCGCTCGGCCCCCGCCGGGCGGCCTGGCTGGTCGCCGAGGTCGCCGACTCCCTGGCACTGGCGCACGAGGCCGGCGTCGCGCACGGCCGGCTCAACCCCGAGAACGTGCTCATCGACCGCGCCGGGGGCATCCGGATCATCGGGCTGTGCGTCGACGCGGCGCTGCACGGCGTCACCGACGTCGCGACCGAGCAGGCCATCGAGACCGACGTCGAGGACCTCGCCGGACTGCTCTACTGCGCGATCACCACGAAGTGGGCCGGCCCGTCGCGGTCGATCGTCGCCGCCGCGCCCTGCGTGAACGGCGAGGCGCTGCGACCGCGCCAGGTGCGGGCCGGCGTCCCCCGCCCCCTCGACGCGCTGTGCGACGACGTCCTGCACCACACGGCCGCCGGCGACCGGCACCGCGAGACCAGCGAGCTCGAGGTCAGCGCGCGCGGGATCGCGGAGTTCCTCTCCGAGTTCGTCGGCGACGGCACCGGCATGCCCGAGGCGCTGCTCGCCGCGACGCCCGACGTCCTGCCCGACGAGGAGCAGGTCGTCCTGCCGCCGGTGCCCGAGCTGCGACCCCACCTCGCCGACGAGCCGCCGGAGCCGATCGGGACCCGGACCGTGGTGGCGGGCCTCCCGGTCGTCGCGGCCGGGCCGCCGACCTCCGCGGCCGACGGCCGGGCCGAGCCGGGCCGGCCGGGCAGCGCCGGACCGGCAGGCGCCGCAGAGCCGGGCGACGCCGACGACATCACCGAGGACCGCCCCACCGAGGCCGGCGTCCCGATCTTCGGCGACGACGACGACGTGTCCTGGCTCCAGCGCCGCACGACGCCCGCTCCGCCCCCGCCCCCGTTCGTCGACCCGCCCGAGCGGCCGCTGTTCGCCCCCGCGCCGGCCGCCGGCGAGCCGGTGCGCGTCCCGCGGGCCGGCACCCGCACGAGCGGGTCGGGCCAGGAGTTCTGGCCCTGGGACACCGGCACCGGGGCCCCGGTCACCACCGGCACGACTCTCGCCACGGTCGAGGACGAGCCGGTCCCGGGCCGCACCTTCCTGCGCCTGGCGACGATGATCGCCGCCGTCGTCGTCCTCGTCCTGGCCGTCGTGGTGGCCGTCAACCTCGGCCGCGGCAAGAACGTCCTCGGTGGCGAGCCCGACCCCGCGCCGTCGCCGTCGCCGTCGGCGACCACCGGGGCCGCCCGCCTCGACGGCGCCGTCCTCACCGGGCTGACCGCGACCGGGTTCGACCCGCAGGGCGCGAGCGACGACGACGGCGCCGAGAACGACTCCACCGCCCCGAACGCCGTCGACGGCGACCCAGACACCACCTGGACGACGCTCACCTACAACGACCAGCTCGGCCCGCCTCCCGGCCTCAAGACGGGCGTGGGCCTGCTCCTCGACCTCGGCGGCGAGCGCACCGTCACCGACGTCGACCTGACCCTCGACGGCGCGCCGACCGCCGTGTCGCTCTACGTGAGCAACGGCGTGCCCGAGGGCGTCGCCGACCTCGACCCGGTCGCCGAGGGCACCGCCGAGGCGGCGCGGCTCAGCCTCCCGACGGTGTCGCGCGGAGCCGGCGTCCGCGGCACCCACCTGGTCGTCTGGCTGACGTCGCTGCCCCGCGTCGACGGACGGTTCCGCGGCAGCGTCGCCGAGGTGGTGGTCCGCGGTGAGTGAGGCCCTGGCCGGCCGCAGCGACCCCGAGCTGCTCGCCGCGCACGTCGCCGGTGACCCGCAGGCCTTCGGCGAGCTCTTCGGCCGCCACCGCGACCGGCTCTGGGCCGTCGCGCTGCGGACGATGGGCAACCCCGAGGACGCCGCCGACGGCCTCCAGGACGGCATGGTCGCGGCGTTCCGCCGGGCGGCGTCGTACCGGGGCGAGGCCCAGGTGACGACCTGGCTGCACCGCGTCGTCGTCAACGCCTGCCTCGACCGCCTCCGGGCCGCCAAGGTCCGCCGCGCCGAGGCGCTGCCCGACGACCTCGAGGAGTACGGCGGCCGCGGCTCGCTCGCGACGTCCACCCGGTCCGACGCGGAGATCGACCCGGCCGACCTCAGCGTCGCCGCCGAGCAGCGGCGCCAGGTGCTCGCCGCGCTGCAGCAGCTCCCCGAGGAGCAGCGCGCGGCCCTGGTGCTGGTCGACATGGAGGGCTACCCGGTCGCCGACGTCGCGCGGATGCTCGACTGCGCGGTCGGTACCGTGAAGTCGAGGTGCTCGCGCGGTCGGTCCCGGCTCGCGGTCCTGCTGGCCGACCTGGTGCCGCCCGCACGTGGCCCGGCTCACCCGCCACCACGGAACCCGCCGCCGCCGGGCGCCGTCCCACCCTCGAACCCGCCACGCGGCCCACCGGCCTGAGCACGCCGACCTCCACCACCAGCGAGAGAGACCCATGTCCGACGAGCAGCCCGAGGCGACACCCGAGCAGCAGGCGCAGGTGCGCCGGCTGCTCGCGGAGGCACGCCACACCGAGCCGTTGCCGCCCGAGGTGGCGCAGCGGCTCGACGGCGTGCTCGCGCAGCTGGTCTCCGAGGGTCCCCGGGCGATCGACCCTCCCCCACCGTCCCGACCCGCCCCGGTCGACGAGCTGGGCGCCCGTCGGCGGCGCCGGGTGACCGGGCTGCTCGCTGCGGCCGCCGCGGTCGTGGTGGTCGGGGTCGGCATCGGGCAGGTGACCGACCTCTCCGGCGGCGGCAGCGACGACAGCGGCGGCGACGCGAGCTCCGGCGGCAGCATGTCCGACTACGCCGACGCGGAGGACGCCCCCGGCCGCCAGTCCGAGGCTCCCGAGGCGGCGCCGTCCGAGGCGACGTCGGACCCCGGGGCGCCGCCGTCCACGAGCGCCCGGCCGCCGACCGTCTCCGTCGACGCCTTCGCCACCGACGCCGCCCGGTTGCGCGGGCGGGCCGTGGTCCGCGCGGACGCCGGGACCGTCGTCACCGGCGCCGACCTCAGCGCGGACGCGATGTTCCTCTGCGACGCCACCCCGACCGGTCCAGGCCTGCTGCTCGGCGTCGAGTACGAGGACCGGCCGGCCGTGCTGGCCTACCGCCCGGCCCGCGGCGACACCCAGCCGGTCGAGCTGCTGCGCTGCGGCACCGGCGACGTGCTGCGCTCGACGGTGCTGCCCGCGCCCTGACCACCCGGTCGGCCGCGGCCTCCGGGGAATCCCGCTCGCCTACGATCGGTTCCACCAGCGAGACCCGAACACCCGAGCACCCAGCCGAGGAGCGCACCACTTCCATGTCGACCCGCAACGTCATCATCATCGGCTCCGGCCCGTCCGGCTACACCGCGGCCGTGTACGCCGCGCGCGCCAGCCTCGAGCCCCTCCTCTTCGAGGGCTCGGTCACCGCCGGCGGTGCGCTCATGAACACGACCGAGGTCGAGAACTTCCCCGGCTTCCGCGACGGCATCATGGGCCCGGCCCTGATGGACGAGATGCGGGCCCAGGCCGAGCGCTTCGGCGCCGAGATGATCGCCGACGACGTCGTCGAGGTCGACCTCTCCGGCGACGTCAAGGTCGTCAGGACCGCCACCGACACCTACACCGCCCGCGCCGTGATCCTGGCGATGGGCTCGGGCTACCGCAAGCTCGGGCTGCCCAACGAGGACGCCCTGTCCGGTCGCGGCGTCTCCTGGTGCGCGACCTGCGACGGGTTCTTCTTCCGCGACCAGCACATCGCCGTCGTCGGCGGCGGCGACTCCGCCATCGAGGAGGCGACCTTCCTGACTCGGTTCGGGTCCAAGGTGTCGCTCATCGTGCGCCGCGACGAGCTGCGCGCCTCGAAGATCATGCAGGAGCGGGCCTTCGCCGACCCCAAGCTCGACATCGTCTGGAACTCCGTGGTCGAGAGCATCAACGGCGCCGAGAGCCTCGAGTCGGTGACCCTGAAGGACACCGTGACCGGCGAGACCCGCGACCTCGACGCCACCGGGCTCTTCATCGCGATCGGGCACGACCCGCGCTCGGAGCTGCTGCCCGGCCAGGTCGACCTCGACGAGAACGGCTACGTGCTCGCGGGCCACACCGAGGGCCACCCCAGCACCGGCACGAACCTGCCCGGCGTCTTCGCGGCCGGCGACCTGGTCGACCACCACTACCGCCAGGCCATCACCGCCGCCGGCACCGGCTGCGCGGCCGCGCTCGACGCCGAGCGCTACCTGGCCGAGCTCGACCACCTCGGCGCCACCAGGTCGGCGCCCCCCTCCCCCGCCGAGGCGCAGGAGCGGGCCGACGAGGTCGCCGCACTCTGACGTCGCGCACCGGGGGCACCGCACCGGGAACACCGGCCGCACCCCTGGCGTTGTGCCAGTACACCGAGACATCCGAAGCAGCAGAGAAGGGAAGCACCGTGGGCAACATCGCAGCCGTCACCGACGCCGAGTTCGAGGCACAGGTCCTCAAGTCCGAGAAGCCGGTCCTGGTCGACTTCTGGGCCGAGTGGTGCGGCCCCTGCCGCCAGGTCGCCCCGATCCTCGACGAGATCCAGTCCGTTCACGGCGAGAAGATCACGTTCCTCAAGATGAACGTCGACGAGAACCCCGTCACCCCGTCGTCCTACCGGGTCACGGGCATCCCGACGATCAACGTCTACCAGGGCGGCGAGGTCGTGCGCAGCATCGTCGGCGCCCGCCCCAAGGCCGCGCTCCTCAAGGAGCTCGAGGAGTTCACCGCCTGAGACGCGGCTCCTCCACGCAGCACCCGACCCCGGACGCCTCAGGCGTCCGGGGTCGCTGCTTCTCGCAGGGACCGCGCCGGGGCGGGCGACGTCCGGGGCCGCACCGCCCCGACCAGCCGCTCGACGGCCGCCTCGACCTCGTCCCTCCAGGTCAGGGCCGAACGCAGCTCCATCCGCAGCCGCGGCGTCGTGGGGTGGGCGCGGTGGGTCTTGAAGCCCACCCGGGCCAGGAAGTCGGCGCTGACCACGCACCGGCCCCGGGAGCGGGTGTCACCGAAGGCCTCGACGGCCCGGATGCCGCCGCGCTCGACGAGGTCACGGGCCATCGCCTGCACCAGGGCCCGGCCCAGCCCGCCGCCGGCGTGCTGCGGGGCGACGTAGGCGGTGGTCAGCAGCACGGCGTCCGGTGAGACCGGCGCCGTCGGGTGCGCGGCAGCGCCCGGCACGAAGGCCGGCGGGGCGTAGACGACGTAGCCGACCGGGGCGTCGTCCAGCAGCGCCACCCGCCCGCACGACCCCCACTCGCGCAGCACGTGGGAGAGCCAGGCCTCCTTCTCGGCGACGGCGCCCGCGACGGGGTCGTCGGTCCGGTCGAGCCGGGCCCGGCGCACGGGGTCCAGCTCCCAGCGGACGCACCCGTGGCACGGCACGCCGACCCGACCGAGCGCCTCGAGGCGGTCGGGCGTCAACCGGACCATCCGGCGCGTCATGGCTCCAAGGGTAGTGCGGCAGCGCGGCCGCGGGGTGACCTGCGAGGATGCCGAGGTGCGTCAGATCCGCCAGAGCAAGAAGCTCCACGATGTCCGCTACGACGTGCGGGGTCCGATCCTCGTGGAGGCCCAGCGCCTCGAGGCCGAGGGCCACCGCGTCCTGAAGCTGAACATCGGCAACCCGGCGCCGTTCGGCTTCGAGGCGCCCGAGGCGATCCTCGCCGACGTGGCCCACCACCTGGCCCACTCGCAGGGCTACAGCGACTCCCGGGGCATCTTCTCCGCGCGCACCGCGGTGGCCCAGTACTACCAGCAGCGCGGGCTGCGCGAGACGACCGTCGACGACGTCTTCATCGGCAACGGCGTCTCCGAGCTGATCTCGATGGTGCTGCAGGCCTTCCTCGACGACGGCAACGAGATCCTGGTCCCGGCGCCGGACTACCCGCTGTGGACCGGGGCGGTGACCCTGTCGGGCGGCACGCCGGTGCACTACCTCTGCGACGAGGAGAACGGGTGGAACCCCGACCTCGCCGACATCGAGTCGAAGATCACCGAGAACACCCAGGGCATCGTCATCATCAACCCGAACAACCCGACCGGGGCGGTGTACAGCAAGGAGATCGTGGCCGGCCTCGTCGACATCGCCCGCCGGCACGAGCTGGTCGTCTTCGCCGACGAGATCTACGAGAAGATCCTCTTCGACGACGCCGTGCACCACCACGCGGCCGCCGCCGCCGGGGACGACGTCCTGTGCCTCACCTTCAGCGGGCTCTCGAAGGCCTACCGCGTCTGCGGCTACCGCGCCGGCTGGGTGATGATCTCCGGTCCCCAGGAGGTCGCGACCGACTTCCTCGAGGGCCTGACCCTCATCGCCAACATGCGGATGTGCGCCAACGTGCCCGCGCAGCACGCGATCCAGACCGCCCTCGGCGGCTACCAGTCGATCGAGGAGCTGATCGTCCCCGGAGGACGGTTCTACGAGCAGAGCATGCTGGCGCACCGGTTGCTCAACGAGATCCCCGGCGTCTCGTCGGTGCGGCCGAGCGGCGCCCTCTACTGCTTCCCCCGGCTCGACCCCGCCGTGTACGCGATCGAGGACGACGAGGCGTTCGTCATCGACCTGCTGCGCGCCAAGAAGCTCCTGGTCACCCACGGCACCGGCTTCAACTGGCCGCGCCCCGACCACTTCCGGCTGGTGACCCTGCCCGACGTCGCCATGCTCGAGGAGGCGATCGGCCGGATCGCCGACTTCCTCGCCACCCGCCGCTGACCGCCCGCCGCCCGCTCCACCTCATCGCCCTGTCCCACCGTCCAGGAGCCACCGCATGCGCGACCTGACCTACCCGCCCGTGATCCTGACCGCGAAGACGTTGTTCCGTGCTCTCGGACAGACCTTCCAGATGAGCGGCACCGAGCACGTCCCCCGCACCGGCGGCGTGATGCTCGCGGTGAACCACATCAGCTACGTCGACTTCGTCTACGGCGGCCTCGCCGCGAACCCGTCCGGACGGCTGGTGCGCTTCATGGCCAAGAAGGAGATCTTCGACCACCCGGTCGGGGGGCCGGTCATGCGCTCGTTCCACCACATCGAGGTCGACCGGGGCGCCGGCGTGGCCTCGGCGGCGAAGGCCGTCGAGTACCTCCGGGCCGGCGAGGCGGTCGGCATCTTCCCCGAGGCGACCATCTCCCGCTCCTTCCAGCTCAAGGAGTTCAAGACCGGCGCCGTGCGGATCGCCGCCGAGGCCGGCGTCCCGGTCGTCCCGGTCATCCTCTGGGGGACGCACCGGATGATGACCAAGGACCACGACCGCGACTTCGGTCGCGGCAAGACGATCGCGGTCAGCTGCGCCCCGCCGCTGCACCCGACGGGTGCGGACCCGGTGGGCGAGACCGCGACGCTGCACCGGGTGATGACCGCGCTGCTCGACGAGACCATCCGCACCTACCCGGCCGCCGAGCAGCCCCCCGGGTCGTGGTGGCTGCCGGCGGCGTACGGCGGCAGTGCGCCGACTCCCGAGGAGGCCGTCCGCCTGGACGCCGAGGAGAAGCGTGCTCGCGCCGCCCGGCGGGCCGAGCAGCGCGCCGCGAAGCGGAAGTAGCGACCGACCCCGACGAGTCTACAAGTCGCTTTGTCTACTTATCGACTTGTCGACAAGTAGTTCTTGTGCGGTGAGACCTAGATCGGGCGGTCGTCGCGGTTGCGCGGGTCCATCACGTCGACGATGCGGCGCAGGTCCTCCAGCGTCGCGAACTCGACGGTGATCTTGCCCTTGCGCTGACCGAGGTCGACCTTCACCCGGGTCTCGAGGCGGTCCGACAGCCGCTCAGCGAGGTCGGCGAGCCCGGGAGCCACCGGCCTGCTCCGCGTGCGCCGGGTGCGTCCGGACAGCTCGCCGTCCGCGACGGCGACGATCTCCTCCAGCGCGCGCACGCTGATGCCCTCGGCGACCACGCGCTGGGCGAGCCGGTCCTGCAGGTCGCCGTCCTCCACGGACAGCAGGCTGCGAGCGTGTCCCGCGGAGAGGACGCCGGCGGCGACGCGGCGCTGCACCGCGGGACTCAGCCGCATCAGCCGGAGCGTGTTGCTGATCTGCGGTCGCGAGCGGCCGATCCGGGTGGCGAGCTCCTCGTGGGTGCACCCGAAGTCCTCCAGGAGCTGGGCGTAGGCAGCCGCCTCCTCGAGCGGGTTGAGCTGGCTGCGGTGCAGGTTCTCCAGGAGCGCGTCGCGGAGCATGTCGACGTCGTCGGTCTGCCGCACGATCGCCGGGATCGCGGTGAGTCCGGCCTGCTGCGAGGCGCGCCAGCGGCGCTCGCCCATGATCAGCTCGTAGGCGTCCGGTCCGGTGCGCCGCACCACGATCGGCTGGAGCAGCCCGACCTCCGTCACCGAGTGCACGAGCTCGGCCATCGCCTCCTCGTCGAAGACCTGGCGCGGCTGGACGGCGTTCGGCACGATCTGGTCGATCGGGAGCTCGGCGAAGTACGCACCGGCGACCGGGGCCAGGCCCTCGGGCGCCGACTCGTCCCCTCCCCCTCCCCCGGCGCCGGACGAGGGCGACCGGTCGGCCGGCGAGGCCGCCGACGGAGGCGGTCCGGTCGGGATCAACGAACCCAGCCCACGGCCCAGGCCCCGACGCTGCCCGGACGAGCCGCTCATCCGTGCACGCCCTTGGTCGCGATCTCGCGGGCCGCCTCGAGGTAGGAGAGCGCGCCGGGCGAGCCCGGGTCGTAGGTCATCACGGTCTGGCCGTACGACGGCGCCTCGGAGACCCGCACCGAGCGCGGGATGTTGGTGCGGAGCACCTGGTCACCGAAGTGGCTGCGCACCTCCTCGGCCACGCCGGCCGCGAGCCGCGTGCGGGCGTCGTACATCGTCATCAGGATCGTGGAGACCGCGAGGTCCGGGTTGAGGTGCGCGCGGACCATGTCGACGGTCTCCAGCAGCTGCCCCAGCCCCTCGAGGGCGTAGTACTCCGCCTGGATGGGGATCAGCATCTCGTCGCCGGCGACCAGCGCGTTCAGCGTGAGCAGGCCCAGCGACGGTGGACAGTCGATCAACACGTAGTCGAACCGGTCCTCGCCGGCCAGGGACTCAGCACCCACGAGCGGGTGGGCGTGGATCGCCTTGCGCAGGCGTCCCTCGCGGGCCACCACGCTGACGAGCTCGATCTCGGCGCCGGCCAGGTCGATCGTGGCCGGGACGACGTACAGGGAGGGCAGCTCGGGGCAGGGCTGGGCGATGTCGACCAGCGCTCGGCCGTCGACCAGCGCGTCGTAGGTCGACGGCACGCCCCGCCGGTGCTCGATGCTGAGCGCCGTGGACGCGTTGCCCTGGGGGTCGAGATCGATGACCAGGACCCGCTGGCCGAGCTGCGCCAGGGCGGCGGCGATGTTGACCGTCGTCGTCGTCTTGCCCACGCCGCCCTTCTGGTTGGCGACGACCATGACCCGCGTGCCGCGCGGGCGGGGGACGGCGCTCAGGCTGCCCCCGGTGCTGGTCGTGGTGCGCCGGGCCAGCAGGGTGTGCTGGGCAGCGCGCGCCAGCGGGGTCTCCTCGGAGTCGAAGCCCGCGTCGTACGACGCGAGGTCGCCGGCGGTGCGCACGGTCGGTCGGCCCGTCGGGCGGCCCGTGGGTCGGCTTGGCGGGGGAGGGGTGTTCGACACTGGTGACTCCGTTTCACGTGAAACACGTCCGGATCGGCTCACTGCCAATGCGGGATCAAGCCTGGGGAAAACTCGGGACTACCTGTGGAAAACTTGCCCTCTCAGGCGGGAACCCACCGGTGGATAACTTCTGCAGGCAGCTCCGGCAGCTGCTCACGACGGACGCCGACGCCCTCCGGCCCTGCCACCGCGCCCCCGAGGACCCGCCGGACGCGACGGGCCCCCGTGGGACCCGCGACCTCCTGCGGAACGACGCGAGGGCGGCCACGATACCGACGCCGGGTCCGCCCACGCGACCCGGACGGCGTGGGTGGTGGACGGGATCAGACCGGCCCCGAGCTCGAGCACCACCGGTGCCGCGCAACGCCAGGCCCGGAGCTCTTCGGCAGCCTCGACGACCTCTGCGCCGACGTTCGAGCCCTTCATCGCCACGAGCGATCCATGTGGTGAGACCAGTGGCATGCTCCAGTCGAGCAGGCGCCCGAGCGGGGCGACCGCACGCGAGGTCACCACGTCGAAGCGCTCCACACCGTGGAGCGCCTCCGCGCGGGCGCGACGCACGGTGACGGCCAGCCCGAGCTCGGCCACCACCTCGTCGAGGAACGTCGTCCGACGCAGCAACGGCTCCACCAGGGTCACGGTCAGGTCGGGCCGAGCGACGGCCAGCACGATCCCCGGCAGTCCGGCACCCGAACCGACATCGCAGACCGCCGCGCCGTCCGGGACCTCCTGGGCCAGCACGGCGCAGTTGAGGAGGTGCCGCTCCCAGAGACGCGGCGCCTCACGGGGACCGATCAGGCCGCGCACCACGCCGTCGGTCGCCAGCAGCTCGGCGAACCGCTCGGCCAGGGACAGGCGATCAGGCGGAAACACCCCCCGGGCCTCGTCCGGCACGGGGGGTGTTTCACGTGAAACGTCGTCCGTCACGCGGGGACCCGGTCACGGAGTCCGCACCTACAGGGGCTCACTGGGGCAGGACGACCACGTAGCGCCGGGGCTCCACGCCCTCGGACTCCGACGTCAGCCCGGCGTCGGCGATGGCGTCGTGCACCACCTTGCGCTCGAACGGCGACATCGGGTCGAGCGAGACCGGGGCTCCGGACTCGCGGACCTGGGTCACGGTCTCGGCGGCCAGCTCCTCCAGCGTCGCGCGCCGCGCGGCGCGGAAGCCGGAGACGTCGAGCATCAGGCGGGAGCGCTCGCCGGTCTCGCGGTACACCGCGAGCCGGGTGAGCTCCTGGAGCGCCTCGAGCACCTCGCCGTTGCGCCCCACGAGCTGCTGGAGCTCGGCACCCACGATCGAGACCGCCGCCCGGTCGCCCTCCACGTCCATGTCGAGGTCGCCGTCGAGGTCGGCGATGTCGAGGAGCTCCTCCAGGTAGTCCGCAGCGATGTCGCCCTCCTGCTCGAGCTGCTCGAGCCGGCCGGACGGCCGAGCGGACGTCGGTCCGTCCTCGACCCCGCTGCTGGGGCCCTGCTCGTCCGGGACCACCTCGCCCGGAACCTGCTCGCCCGGAACCTGCCCGCCCGGAACCTGCTCGCCCGGAACCTGCTCGTCCGGACCCTGCTCGTCGTGCTGGGTCATCTCGGTGTCGGCGCTCATCAGCGGCCTCCCTGCTTCTTCTTCTTGTTCTTGCTGGGAACGCCCGTCCGGCCGCCGGCGGGACGAGTCGCCCCTCCGGTGGTCGGCCCCGGGGACGCCTCGCTCGACTCGGCCGCCCCGGAGGACGGCGTCTTGTCGAGCGACGGGCCCGCGGGGGAGGGGCGCGGGGTCTCGGTGGGGCGGGCGGGACGGGCCGCCGCCTGGCGCTGCGCCTTGGTCTGGCGCCGCGGCTGCTGGCGGACGGCGGGACGCCGCTCCAGCTCGGGCTCCGGCTCGGGCTCGACCTCGCCGGCCGCGATGCCCTTGGCGCGGCCCTTGGCGACGTCACGGTCCTGCTTCGCCTTGAAGGCCGGCGTACCGGGGGCCGGGTTGTTGCGGATCACGTAGAACTGCTGGCCCATCGTCCACAGGTTCGACGTCGTCCAGTAGAGCAGGACGCCGATTGGGAAGGCCACGCCGCTGATGCCGAAGACGAGCGGCAGCACGTAGAGCAGCACCTTCTGCTGCTGGGCGTAGGGGCCGGAGAGAGCGTCGGCCGGCATGTTCTTGCTCATCAGCTGGCGCTGCGTGGTGAAGGTCGTGGCGGTCATCGCGATCACCAGGACGACGGCGACCAGCATCACCGTGACGTCACCGTCGTCACCCCAGACGCGGGCCTGCCAGAACGACTCCTTGATCGGGATGTGACCGAAGATCAGCGAGTCGGCGAAGTCCTTGGCACGAGCGTCGCTCAGGAAGCCGCGGCCCTCCCCGTTCTTCGACGCCTGGTCGAGGATCCGGAACAGCGCGAAGAAGATCGGCATCTGCAGGATGAGCGGGAGGCAGGACGCGAACGGGTTGGTGCCCGCGTCCTTGTAGAGCTTCATCGTCTCCTCGCCCAGCCGCTGCCGGTCGTGGCCGTACTTCTTCTGCAGCTCCTTGACCTTGGGCTGGATCAGCTGCATGTTGCGCTGCGACTTGATCTGCTTGACGAACAGCGGGATCAGCAGCACCCGGATCACCAGGGTCAGGCCGATGATCGACAGCGCCCAGGAGAGCCCGCCCTCGGGGTCCATGAAGGTGCTCAGCAGCTCGTGCCAGGCGAGCATGATGCCGGAGATGGCGTAGTACAGCGGCGTCATGATGAAGCTGCCGATGTCGGAGAGGAAACCCACGGGTACTCAAGCTCCTTGCTGGGAAACGGGCTGGCTGACGGGCTGGTCGGGGGGCAGGACAGACCCGGTGGGGCGCGAGCCCCGGGGCACGCGGGGCGGGACCTTGTCGACCCCGCCGGCCGCCCACGGGTGACAGCGTGCCACCCGGCGCGCAGCCAGCCACGATCCCTTGACGCTGCCGTGCACCTGCACGGCCTCGAGCGCGTAGGCCGAGCACGTGGGGTAGTAGCGGCAGACCTGGCCGTAGAGCGGGCTGATCGCGAACCGGTAGGCCTTCAGCAGGCCGATCAGCACGTACTTCACGAGCCGAACCGCCCCTCGAGGCCGGAGCGGCGCAGGCAGCGCGCCAGGTCGTCGCCCAGCTCGGCGTACGACGCGTCGGCCGCGGCCGGGAGCGCCCGAACCACGAGCAGCGAGGACGACGGCAGCGCGGCCACCCACGACCGGCTCAGGTGCCTGAGCCGCCGCTTCACCCGGTTGCGGACCACGGCGTTCCCGACCGCCTTGCTGACGACGAAGCCGACCCGCGCCGGCGTCCCGGACGCCACGCCCAGCGGCCCCGCACCCTCGTCGACCCAGAGATGGGTGACCAGGTGGGGGCTCGAGGCGCGCCTGCCCCGACGCGACGCGTCGCGGAACGAGGCGGCGTCGGTCAGGCGGTGTGCTGCGGGCAGCACGGCGCCGACAGTGATGGGTCGGCCGGGGCGCTGGAGCGTGGCTGCTGAGCGGAGGCTCAGACGGCCAGGCTCTTGCGCCCCTTGCGGCGGCGGTCCGACAGGATCGCTCGGCCGGCACGGGTGCGCATGCGGAGACGGAACCCGTGCACCTTGTGACGACGACGGTTGTTCGGCTGGTAGGTGCGCTTGCTCACGGCATTCCTTCGTTGATCGGTCCGGGGGTCACACCGGTCGTGTGCTGTGCAAGCCTGACCGCGCGACCACTGCGAGCATCGAGGTGACGCACGAGCGGCCCGCCGTTCGGCTGGCACCGCCCGTCCGCGGAGGTGTGAGCTCCGTGGACATGCGGCACCGGTCGACCCCGGGTGACCAATGAACGGTACGCGTTGGCGCGAGACAGGGTCAAACCGGCGCCGCGAGCCGGCGCGAGTTCTGCACAGGCCCGAGACCGACCCTGTGGACAACAGCTTGCCCGGCTCGCGGCGGGCGGGTTAGTTTCGCGGTGTCCGGGAGTCCCTGCCAACCGCCGACCACGGTCGCCCCCCACCGGAGGTCGATCCGGTCGGAACACCCCGTCGAGGGCCGCTGACCTGCGCAGACATCGCGCGGGCCGAGGTTCCCAGCGTGTTGGACGGCTCTCCGGACGGCGCCCTCCACAGGCCTCGCGCCTGGTTCACATCCTGTGGACAAACCTGTGGATCACGATCTCCAGGGGATCGTGGGCGTATGCACCACCCCGACGAAGCAGGAGCCTCACCCGTGACCGACGACGCGCTCAGCCGCCCCACCGACGGACCCGGGGGCGGGCCCGACCGGCCGGCCGAGGTCCCGGACCTCGACGACGCCTGGCGCTCGGTCGTCGACGACCTCCAGCCCCACCAGCAGGCGTGGTTGCGCGACAGCCAGCCGGTGACCCTGCACGAGAAGACCGCGATCGTCGCGGTGCCCAACGACTTCACCCGCTCCCAGCTCGAGGGCCGGCTGCGCGGTCAGCTGGAGGACGCCCTCACCGATCGGTTCGGCCACGAGATCCGCATCCTCGTGACGGTCAACCCCGAGCTCGGTGACGACACCCTCGACGACAGCCGTCATGGCGTATCGACAAGTGGACATGTCGACATGTCGACACATTCCACGCCGGCCGTCGAGCCGCAGCCACGCGAGCGTGACCGCGACCAGCTCCTCGGCGCCGACCCCAGCAAGGGCTCGGCCCTCGAGACGCGCCTCAACCCCAAGTACACCTTCGAGACCTTCGTCATCGGATCGTCCAACCGGTTCCCGCACGCCGCCGCCGTCGCCGTCGCCGAGGCGCCCGGCAAGGCCTACAACCCGCTGCTCGTCTACGGCGACTCCGGTCTGGGGAAGACCCACCTCCTGCACGCGATCGGGCACTACGTGCGCAGCCTCTACACCGGCGCCAAGGTGCGCTACGTGTCGAGCGAGGAGTTCACCAACGAGTTCATCAACGCGATCCGCGACGACCGCCAGGACCGGTTCAAGCGTCGCTACCGCGAGGTCGACGTCCTGCTCATCGACGACATCCAGTTCCTGGAGGGCAAGACCCAGACGCAGGAGGAGTTCTTCCACACCTTCAACACCCTGCACAACGCCAACAAACAGATCGTGCTGACCTCGGACCGAGCACCCAAGCGGCTCGAGGCGCTCGAGGACCGGCTGCGCAACCGGTTCGAGTGGGGCCTCATCACCGACGTCCAGCCGCCCGACCTCGAGACGCGGATCGCGATCCTGCGCAAGAAGGCGGCGATGGACCGGCTCACCGCCCCGCCCGACGTGCTCGAGTTCATCGCCTCGAAGATCCAGACCAACATCCGCGAGCTCGAGGGCGCCCTCATCCGGGTCACGGCCTTCGCCAACCTCAACCGCCAGGAGGTCGACATGACCCTGGCCGAGATCGTCCTGAAGGACCTGATCCCCGAGGGCGGCGAGCCCGAGATCACCGCGCCCCTCATCATCGCCCAGACCGCGGCGTACTTCGGCCTCGACATCGCCGAGCTCACCGGACCGAGCCGCGGGCGGCACCTGGTCATCGCGCGCCAGATCGCGATGTACCTGTGCCGCGAGCTCACCGACCTGTCGCTGCCGAAGATCGGCGCCCAGTTCGGCAACCGCGACCACACCACCGTCATGTACGCCGAGCGCAAGATCAACCAGCTGCTCGGCGAGCGTCGCGCGGTCTTCAACCAGGTCAGCGAGCTCACCAACCGGGTCAAGATGCAGGCCCGTCAGTCCTGAGGCCCCCGTCGTGCGCGGGTCCCGGACCGGCGGTCGGTTCGTGTCGTCCGCCTGTGGACGAACCTCCGGCGAGGGTCCGAACTACACGGGGAGGATCTGTGGATGACTGTGGACGAGGTCGGGCACGACCCGCGCCGGTGCACAGCCCCCGACGCTGGTCGCACACCCTTCTCCACAGCCCCTGTGGAGGACGTTCATGCCTGACGACCTGCGACGACGTGGTTCATCCACAGATCCCACAGCTCCTACGACTGCTACGAGCCCATCTACGCATCGATCATCGGTCGTACTCCATCCGGCCCACCCCCTGTGGACGACGGGGCACGCGTGGCAGGATGCGAACCCCGAACGCAGGCCACCCACCCGGCCCGCGGCACCACGGACTGCCTGACCGACCGGCCGGATCGCCGGTCGACCCACCGCGAACACCTCGAAGGACCCTGACGTGAAGTTCCGAGTCGAACGCGACGTGCTCGCCGATGCCGTCGCCTGGGCTGCCCGCAGCCTCCCGGTCCGTCCCAGTGCCCCGGTCCTCGCCGGCCTGCTCATCGAGGCCACCGACGACGGGCTCGTCCTGTCGACGTTCGACTACGAGACGTCGGCCCGCGCGACGTTGCGCGCCGACGTCCAGGACGAGGGCAAGGCGCTGGTCAGCGGCCGCCTCCTCGCCGACATCTGCCGCAGCCTCCCGGCCAAGCCGGTCGAGATGGTGATCGACGGGACCCGGGTCTCGCTCACGTGCGGCTCGGCCCGCTTCAGCCTCCAGACCATGCCGGTCGAGGACTACCCGACCATCCCCGACATGCCGCAGGCCACGGGCACCGTGCAGAGCGACGTCTTCGCGCACGCCGTCGCCCAGGCCGTGACCGCCGCCGGACGCGACGACATGCTGCCCGTGCTCACCGGCGTCCGGGTGGAGATCGACGGCTCCACCATCTCCTTGCTGGCCACCGACCGGTTCCGTCTCTCGCACCGCGAGCTCGGTTGGGACCCGCGGACGCCGGACGAGTCGGTCGCCGCGCTGGTGCCGGCCAAGGTGCTCGGCGACACCGCCAAGTCGCTCACCTCCGGTAGCGAGGTCACCATCGCCCTGTCGAACAGCGGCACGGGCGAGGGCCTGATCGGCTTCGAGGGCGTCGGACCCGGCGGGGTGCGCCGCACGACGACGCGCCTCCTCGACGGCGAGTTCCCCAAGGTGCGCAGCCTGTTCCCCAACGAGAAGCTCACGACCGCGCAGGTCGACAAGGCCGCGCTGATCGAGACCGTGAAGCGGGTGGCGCTCGTCGCCGAGCGCAACACCGCCGTCCAGCTGAAGTTCGGCGACGGCGTCCTCACCCTCGACGCCGGATCGGGCGACGAGGCGCAGGCCTCGGAGTCGATCCCGGCGACGATCCAGGGCGAGGAGCTCACCACGGGCTTCAACCCGCAGTTCCTGCTCGACGGCCTGGGCGCCATCGACCAGGCGGTCGTCGAGCTCGCCTTCACCCAGGCGTCCAAGCCGGTCGTCATCAGCGGCCTGGTCCCCGACGGCGACGAGAGCAACGACCCCGGGTTCCGCTACCTGCTGATGCCGCGCCGACTGCTCTCCTGACCCACCCCTGACCGCCTGAACCCCGACCTCGGAGGCTTGCATGCACATCGGACTCGTCGGACTCGGCAAGATGGGTGGCAACATGCGCACCCGGATGCGCGACGCCGGTCTCACCGTGGTCGGCTACGACCGCAACCCCGACCTCGCCGACGTCGACAGCCTGGCTGCCCTCGTCGAGGCGCTGCCCGCCGACGGTCCCCGGGTGGTCTGGGTGATGGTGCCGGCCGGTGACCCGACGCGCTCGACGATCGCCGAGCTCGGGGGCCTGCTGACCGAGGGCGACCTCGTCGTCGACGGTGGCAACTCGAGGTGGACCGACGACCAGGCGAACGCGGAGATGCTGTCCGCGACCGGCATCGGGTTCGTCGACTGCGGCGTCTCCGGCGGCGTGTGGGGCCTGAAGAACGGCTACGCCCTGATGGTCGGCGGCGCGGCTGCCGACGTCGCGAAGGTCCAGCCGGCCCTCGACGCGCTCAAGCCCGCCGACGGCGGCTACGTGCACGCGGGCCGCAAGCCCGGCGCGGGCCACTTCGCCAAGATGGTCCACAACGGCATCGAGTACGCGATGATGCAGGCCTACGCCGAGGGCTGGGAGCTGCTCGAGGCGGTCGACCTCGTCGAGGACGTCCCCGCGGTGTTCGACTCCTGGCGCACCGGCACCGTGATCCGCTCCTGGCTGCTGGACCTGCTCACCGCCGCCATCGACGAGGACGAGCACCTCGAGCAGCTGCGCGGCTACGCCGACGACTCGGGCGAGGGACGCTGGACCGTGCAGGCCGCCATCGACAACGCGGTCCCGATGCACGTGATCGCCGCGTCGCTGTTCGCGCGCTTCACCTCGCGCCAGGACGACAGCCCGGCGATGAAGGCCGTCGCCGCGATGCGCAACCAGTTCGGCGGCCACGCCGTGCACACCGCCCCGCCGCCGGGCGGCGACGCCGACCACGGCTGACCGGGCCGGCCCAGCCCCGCGGCGGGTCTCAGGCGGTCATCCGGACGACGCCGAACACCAGCCAGACCGCGAGCACGACCAGGACGGTGGGCCTGCGGAGCCAGGTATCGAGCCGTGGCGGGGCCTGGCCGCGCATGCGGGCCCGGACGACGCCGACCACGAGCACGACGAGGGCCGCGACCAGGACGATCCCGAACGGGTTCATCGACCACGCCCCGGCGAGGTCACCGTGCGCCAGGTCGACCCAGGACCGGGTCAGCCCGCAGCCGGGGCACGGGAGACCGGTCACCCGGCGGAACGGGCAGATGACCGGACCGTCGTCGACGCCGCTCGGGCTCAGGACGAAGCTGGCGCCGAGCGCCACGAGACCCCCGGCCGCGACCCACTCGGAGCCGGCGACCGGGAGCCGGGATCGGCGCTCAGGCGAGCGGGCGTCCATCGGAGTCGGTGATCTTGCGCATCGCGACGAGGACGATGTCGATGATCGACCAGATGCCGCAGCCGCCGAGGGTGACGAGCTTGGCGATGCCGAGGCCGATGTGGCCGAGGTAGAACCGGTCGACGCCGAGGCCGCCGAGGAGCACCGAGAGCAGCAGGGTGGTCAGCCACTCCTTCTGCGAGAACAGGCCGGGCACCTGCTTGGCCGGGAACCAGTTCTGGTTCTGCTGGGTGCGGACCATGGTCTCGCCCTTGATGCTGCCGCCGGTCGCCATCTGCGCGAGCTGGTTGATGTCGAGCGGGCCCTGCTCGCCGCCCATGGCGGAGATGAAGAACGGCCCGGTGGGGCCGCCCTGGCCGGCGTACCCGGGCTGGGGCTGTCCGTAGCCCTGCTGGGGCTGGCCGTAGGGGGTGGGCTGCTGGCCGTACTGGCCCTGCGGCGGGGCCTGCGGCGGCGGCTGGGGCTGGCCGTAGGGGTTGCTGTTCTCAGGGGGCTGCTTCGCGAGCGGGTCTTCGGTCATGGCCGAAGACTACGGACCGTAGGCTCTCGGTGGAGCAGCACGACCACGTGCCGCGCGAGAACCAGGGTCGAACCGGGGTCGACCCGGTGGGCGGGAACGGAGCGACGGGGTGCACGTCTCCCACCTGGCGCTCCACAACTTCCGCTCCTACACGCTCGTGGACGTGCCGCTCGGTCCCGGCGTGACGGCGTTCGTCGGGCGAAACGGGCAGGGCAAGACCAACCTGGTCGAGGCGATCGACTACCTCTCGCGCCTCTCGTCGCACCGGGTCTCGAGCGACGCGCCGCTGATCAGGGCGGGGGCTCCCCAGGCGGTGGTGCGCGCGGCGGTCGTCAAGGACGGCCGCACGGCGGTGCTCGAGGTCGAGCTCAACCCGGGCCGGGCCAACAAGGCGCGGATCAACAAGTCGCCGCTGCCGCGGGTGCGCGACCTGGTCGGGCTGGTGCGCACGGTCGTCTTCTCCCCCGAGGACCTCACCCTGGTCAAGGGAGACCCCGGCGACCGGCGCCGGTTCCTCGACGACCTGCTGGTGCTCCGCGCCCCCCGGCTGAGCGGGACCCTCTCCGACCTCGACCGGATCCTCAAGCAGCGCGCCACCCTCCTCAAGACCGCCGGCCACGCCCGGCGCGGCTCCAGCAGCCAGGACGCCGCCCTGTCGACCCTCGACGTGTGGGACGCCCACCTGGCCCGCGCCGGCGCCGAGCTGCTCGCCGAGCGGATCGCCCTGGTCGAGCTGCTGCGCCCCTACGTCGGCGCCGCCTACGCCACCGTCGCGCGCGGCGCGACCCGCGAGGACGCCGACATCGCCTACCGCTCGTCGTTCGAGCTCCCCGGTTCGGTCGTGGCCTCCCCGCACGCCCCCGACCGCGGCGACCTGACCGAGGCACTGCTCGCCGAGCTCGGACGCCGTCGCAACGACGAGCTGGACCGCGGCGTCTGCCTCGTCGGACCGCACCGCGACGACCTCCTGCTGTCGCTCGGGCTCTCCCACACCGGCTCGTCCGACGCCGCCGGAACCCGGCTGCCGGTCAAGGGCTACGCCTCGCACGGGGAGAGCTGGTCCTTCGCGCTGGCGCTCCGGCTGGCGGCCTACGACCTGCTGCGCGCCGACGGCGACGACCCGATCCTCATCCTCGACGACGTGTTCGCCGAGCTCGACTCCGAGCGGCGGGCCCAGCTGGCGGCCCTCGTCGCGGACGCCGAGCAGGTGCTGGTCACCGCCGCCGTCCCCGAGGACGTGCCGGCCGTGCTGGCCGGCGTCCGCTACCTGGTCGGCGGGGGTGAGGTGACCCGTGAGCCCGACTGACGACGACGACACCGCCGCCGCCGACCAGACGGACGGACCGGCCGCCGCGCCCCGCGACGACGACGGCCTCGACCTCGCCCGCCAGATCACCCGCGCCACCGCGGGGACGACGCCGGCCGCCCGCCGCAGGCGCCGGCAGCGTCCGGTCCAGGGCAGCACGCCGACCGACGACCGCCGCCGCGGCCGGCTCTCCGGGGCACACCCGGACGAGCGCGACCCGCAGCTGCTCGAGGGCGAGGTCGCCCGCCTGGTCGGCCGCGGCGGTTGGGAGCTCCCGCTGCGGATGCGCGGCGTCTTCGCCCGGTGGCCCGACCTGGTCGGCGACGACGTCGCCGCGCACTGCACGCCGGAGTCGTTCAACGACGGGGTCCTGGTGGTCCGCACCGACTCCACGGCCTGGGCGACCCAGCTCAAGCTGCTCACCCCGACCGTCCTCGGCCGGCTCAACGCCGACCTGGGCCCGGGCACGGTGCGGGTGCTGGAGGTGCTCGGTCCGCACCTGCCGACCTGGAAGAAGGGCCGGCGCTCGACCCGCGACGGTCGCGGGCCCCGCGACACCTACGGCTGAGCGGCGGTCGTGCGGGTGCCGGCGCCGGCTCTCCGTGGTGGCCGGACGAGTGCAATTGCCGCGGGATGGTCAACGCGGCGGCCCGAGACCGGCCAATTCGCGGCAATTGCGCGGCTGGGGCACCGGAGAGACCAGCCTCCGCACGCGCCGGCCGGACCGGGCCGGTCTCAGCGGCGCGAGGGGACCGGGTCGAGGGTGACGTCGGCCCGGCCGCAGCGCCGCAGCCGCCGGGCGATCAACCAGGTGCCACGCAGCAGCCCGTGCGCGGACAGCGCCTGCAGTCCGTAGCGCGAGCAGGTCGGCGTCATCCGGCAGACCGGGCGGGCGCGGCGGGCGGAGACGTGGAGCTGGTAGGACCGCACCAGGCGCGCAGCCCCCCGGCCACCGGACCGGGCCGGGCGCACGATGTACGGGTCGACGGCGCCGGCGCCGAAGGAGCCGAGCAGCACCCGCGCCAGGAGCAGCGGAGATAGCAGGAACAGGTCGCAGCCGCACTCGCCGCAGGCGTCGAGCCCGTCGCACCCGCCCTTCCTGCGGCGACGGCGCTCGGCGCGCCAGTGCTGGAAGCGGCGGTACGGCGTGGACACATCTGCCTCCGGGCGGGGGAGTGGGCGCGACGCGGTGATCATGCACCGTCGCGCCGGAGTTCACACCCCGGGTGCGGCCCGGGAGTCCCGGGACCGACGTGGACGCCGTGCAGCCGATCTGAGGGGCCGGACTCCGTACCGGGACCAGGACACCCCCCTCCGGGGCCGTCCAGGACCCGTTCACGGGCCGCAGAGGGCCGCTTCTGCACCCGGCCGGGCCCCCGCCCCGGGCGGCGCGCGTGAATTGCGGCCCGTGGAGCGGTAGCATGGGGCCCGAGGTCGCCCGCACTCCGGTCCCGCCATCTCGGACCTGCGTGCCGCGACCTTCGTCATGTCTGCTCAACCCTCCGGAGAGGCCCGCGCGTGTCTGACCAGTCTGTGCCCGAGACCAGCCCCGAGACGACTCCCGAGACCGGTCCGGAGGCCGGGGCCGACGTAGTCCGGGCACCGGTCGAGCCGGAGGACACCGCCGCACCCGGCTTGCGCAGCTCGACCGTCGACGCCGAGTACGGCGCCTCCTCGATCCAGGTGCTCGAGGGTCTGGAGGCCGTGCGCAAGCGGCCCGGCATGTACATCGGCTCCACCGGCGAGCGCGGCCTGCACCACCTGATCTGGGAGGTCGTCGACAACGCCGTCGACGAGTCGCTCGCCGGGCACTGCGACCGCATCGTGCTGACCCTGCTCGCCGACGGCGGCATCCGGGTCGAGGACAACGGCCGCGGCATCCCGACCGACACCGCGCCCGGCCAGGAGCTGCCGGCGCTCACGCTCGCCCTGACCGTCCTGCACGCGGGTGGCAAGTTCGGCGGCGGCGGCTACAAGGTCTCCGGCGGACTGCACGGCGTCGGCATCTCGGTGGTCAACGCGCTGTCGTCGCGGGTGATCGCGGAGGTCAAGAACCGCGGACGCAAGTGGCGCCAGGAGTTCGAGGTCGGCGACCCCGCGACGAGCCTCGACCAGGTCGGCACGATGGCCGAGGGCGAGCGCACCGGCACCACGATCACGTTCTACCCCTCGCCCGACATCTTCGAGACCACGACGTTCTCGCTGGAGACCATCACCAGCCGGATCCGCGAGATGGCCTTCCTGAACAAGGGCCTGGAGATCGTCGTGCGCGACGAGCGGGTCGGGGCGGACGCCGTCGCCGAGGCCGTCGCCGACGACACGGTCGACAACGACCTCGACTCCGCCGGTCACGACGCGCTCGGCGCGGGGGCCGACGGCGGCACCGAGCAGGTCTTCAAGTACGACCGCGGCCTGGTCGACTACGTCGAGCACCTCAACCGCGCCAAGACCCCCGCCAACCCGAGCGTCATCGCCTTCGAGGCCGAGACCCCGGACTCCAGCGACAACCACATGTCGTTGGAGGTGGCGATGCAGTGGAACACGACCTACACCGAGTCGGTCCACACCTTCGCCAACACCATCAACACCCACGAGGGCGGCACCCACGAGGAGGGCTTCCGCGCGGCGCTCACCTCGCTGATCAACAACGCCGGTGCCGAGTGGGGCCTGATGAAGAAGCCCGAGGACCGCGTCTCGGGCGACGACATCCGCGAGGGCCTGACCGCGATCATCTCGATCAAGCTGGGTGAGCCGCAGTTCGAGGGCCAGACGAAGACCAAGCTCGGCAACACCGAGGCCAAGGGCTTCACCCAGCGCATCGTCAACGACCAGCTGAAGATGTGGCTCGAGCAGAACCCGGCGGAGGGCAAGGACATCGTCCGCAAGGCCCAGGCCGCGGCGCAGGCGCGGCAGGCCGCGAAGAAGGCGCGCGAGCTGGCCCGGTCCCGCAAGGGGCTGCTCGGTGGGGGTGGGCTGCCCGGCAAGCTGTCGGACTGCCAGTCCAACCGGCCCGAGGAGTGCGAGGTCTTCATCGTCGAGGGCGACTCGGCCGGCGGCTCGGCCCGCCAGGGCCGCGACCCGCGCATCCAGGCGATCCTCCCGATCCGCGGCAAGATCCTCAACGTCGAGAAGGCGCGGATCGACAAGGTGCTCGGCAACACCGAGGTGCAGTCGATCATCTCCGCCCTGGGCACGGGCATCCAGGAGGAGTACAACGTCGACAAGCTGCGCTACCACAAGGTCGTGCTGATGGCCGACGCCGACGTCGACGGCCACCACATCAACACCCTGCTGCTGACGCTGCTGTTCCGCTTCATGCGCCCGCTGATCGAGGGCGGCTACGTCTACATGGCCCAGCCGCCCCTGTACCGGCTGCGCTGGAACAAGCCGGCCGAGCACGAGTTCGTCTACTCCGACGCCGAGCGCGACGCGCTGCTGCGCGACGGCGTGGAGGCCGGCAAGAAGCTGCCCCGCGAGAACCCGGTGCAGCGCTACAAGGGCCTCGGCGAGATGAACGCCAAGGAGCTGTGGGAGACCACGATGGACCCCGAGCAGCGCCTGATGCTCCAGGTCACCCTCGACGACGCCGCGCACGCCGACGAGATCTTCTCGATCCTGATGGGCGAGGACGTCGAGCAGCGCCGCTCCTTCATCCAGCGCAACGCCAAGGACGTCCGATTCCTCGATATCTAGGGTTCTAAGAACCGTCCTAGACATCGGTAGAACAGATCAGAGAGACGAAGACACGTGACCGAGACCCCCACTGACGGCGGCACTCCTCCCCTCGGCGGCCGGATCGAGCCCGTCGAGCTGCAGACCTCGATGCAGCGCGCCTACATCGACTACGCGATGGCCGTCATCGTCGGTCGCGCGCTGCCCGACGTCCGCGACGGCCTCAAGCCGGTGCACCGCCGGGTGCTCTACGCCATGTTCGACGGCGGCTACCGGCCCGACCGCGGCTTCTCGAAGTGCTCGCGCGTCGTCGGTGACGTGATGGGCCAGTACCACCCGCACGGCGACACCGCGATCTACGACACCCTGGTGCGCCTGGCGCAGCCGTGGGTGATGCGCGCGCCCCTGGTCAACGGCCAGGGCAACTTCGGCTCGCCGGGCAACGACTCCGCCGCGGCCATGCGGTACACCGAGTGCCGGATGGCGCCGCTCGCGCTCGAGATGGTGCGCGACATCGACGAGGACACCGTCGACTTCCAGCCCAACTACGACGGCCGCTCCGAGGAGCCCGTCGTCCTGCCGGCCCGCTACCCGAACCTGCTGGTCAACGGCTCGGCCGGCATCGCGGTCGGCATGGCCACCAGCATCCCGCCGCACAACCTGCGCGAGGTCGCCGACGGCGCCCGCTGGGCCCTCGAGCACCCCGACGCCTCGCGCGAGGAGCTCCAGGAGGCGCTGCTCGAGCGGATCAAGGGCCCCGACTTCCCGAACGGCGCCCTGATCGTGGGCCGCCAGGGCATCGAGACCGCCTACCGCACCGGGCGCGGGTCGATCACCCAGCGCGCGGTGATCGAGGTCGACGAGGACAACCGCGGACGCACCTGCCTGGTCATCACCGAGCTGCCCTACATGGTCAACCCCGACAACCTCGCCCTCAAGATCGCCGAGTTGGCCGACTCGGGCAAGGTGCAGGGCATCGCCGACGTCCGCGACGACACCTCCGACCGGACCGGCCAGCGGCTGGTCGTCGTCCTCAAGCGCGACGGCGTCGCGCGCGTCGTGCTCAACAACCTGCTCAAGCACACCGAGCTGCAGACCAACTTCAGCGCCAACATGCTGGCGCTGGTCGACGGCGTCCCGCGGACCCTGTCGATCGACCAGTTCATCTCCAACTGGGTCGAGCACCAGGTCGAGGTCATCCAGCGGCGCACCCGCTACCGCCTCGCCGAGGCCGAGAAGCGCGCCCACATCCTGCGCGGCCTGGCCAAGGCGCTCGACGCCCTCGACGAGGTCATCGCGCTCATCCGCCGCTCGCCCGACGTCGAGGACGCCCGCACCGGCCTGATGGAGCTGCTCGAGGTCGACGAGGTGCAGGCCACGGCCATCCTCGACATGCAGCTGCGCCGGCTCGCGGCCCTGCAGCGGCAGAAGATCCTCGACGACCTCGCCGCCATCGAGCTCGAGATCGCCGACCTCGAGGACATCCTCGCCAACCTGGGCCGGCAGCGGCAGATCATCTCCGACGAGCTCGACGAGATCGTGGAGAAGTACGGCAACGAGCGACGCACGCAGATCATCGCCGCCGACGGTGACCTGTCGATGGAGGACCTCATCCCCGACGAGGACCTCGTCGTCTCGATCACCCGCGGCGGGTACGCCAAGCGGACCCGCGCCGACCAGTACCGCAGCCAGAAGCGCGGCGGCAAGGGCGTGCGCGGCGCGACCCTGCGCGGCGACGACGTCGTCGAGCACTTCATCGCCACGACCAACCACCACTGGCTGCTGTTCTTCACCACCGCCGGCCGGGTCTACCGCACGAAGGCCTACAACCTGCCCGAGGCCCAGCGCGACGCCAAGGGCGGGCACGTCGCCGGCCTGCTGAGCTTCCAGCCCGACGAGTCGATCGCCCAGGTGCTCGCGATCCGCGACTACGACCAGATGCCCTACCTCGTGCTCGCCACCCGCAACGGCCTGGTCAAGAAGACCCGGCTCGGTGACTACAACTCCCCGCGCCAGGCCGGCGTCATCGCGATCAACTTCCGCGAGGACGACGACGAGCTGATCGGCGCCGAGCTGGTCGGCCCCGACGACGAGATCCTGCTGGTGTCGCGGCGCGGCCAGGCGGTGCGCTTCCGCGCCGACGACGGGCAGCTGCGGCCGATGGGCCGGGCGACGTCCGGCGTCACCGGGATGGCGACGGCCGACGCGGACTCCGTGCTCTCGATGTCGGTGATCCGGGCCGCGCAGGCCGCGGCCGAGGACGCCGACGAGAGCGAGGACGTCAAGGTGCAGTACGTCTTCACGATGACCGACGGCGGCTTCGCGAAGCGCTCCCGGATCAACGAGTACCGGCTCACCAACCGCGGCACCAAGGGTGTGCGGGCGATGACCCTCACCAACGAGGACCGCGGCGGCCTGGTCGGCGCGTTCATCGTCGAGGACGGCGACGAGGTGCTCTCGATCACCCAGGGCGGCCAGGTGGTGCGCAGCCCCATCAACGCCGACTTCCGGCCGCTGGGTCGCTCGACGCAGGGCGTGAAGTTCGTGTCCCCGAAGAAGGGCGACGCCGTCGCCGTCGTGGCCCGCTCGATCGAGGCGAAGGTCGTCGAGGAGGCCGGGGGCGAGCTGCCCGAGGAGGACGTCGTCGAGGGTGCCGGCGAGGGTGCCGGCGAGGGTGTCGGAGGTGTCGAGGTTTCCTCGGATGTGGTAGCGGATGACACAATCGACGCTGAGGCGTCCGCCGCGGACGTCGTACCCGAGGGTGAGGACCAAGGCTGATGAGTGATCGGCCCGCACCGACGAGCCCGCCGCCGACGACTCCGCCGCCGGCCGCGAGCCCGACACCGCAGGCCCGGACGCCGAAGCCTCCCCAGGCCCCGAAGCAGCCGAAGCCGAGCAAGCAGCCCCGCCCCGACGCGTCGCCGGGTGCCGGCGACACCGTCGTCCGGCCCGGGCTCGCCGAGCGCATCCAGGCCAAGCTGGCCGGCGGTGACCGGCCCGACGACGGTGCCGACCGCGACACCGACCGGGCCGCGCCCACCGCGACCTCCAAGGCGACCAAGGCCAAGCAGCGCGGTCCGCGGCGGGCCCGGCTCCGGCTGACCCGCATCGACCCGTGGTCGGTGATGAAGACGGCGTTCCTGCTCTCCATCGCCTTCGGCATCGTCACCGTCGTCGCCGTGGCGATGATCTGGGAGGTCATCGGGGCCGCCGGTGTCTGGACCTCGATCAACGACACCGTCAAGGAGGTCGTCAACGAGCCGAGCACGGCCGACTTCGACATCGAGGACTACGTCGGCACCGAGCGCGTGCTGGGCTTCACGATGCTGGTCGCCGCGGTCGACGTCGTCCTGATCACCGCGATCGCGACGCTGACGTCGTTCCTGTACAACATGTCCGCCGCGCTCCTGGGCGGCATCGAGGTCACCCTCGCCGAGGACAACTGACCCACCTCGATTGGGACCACCTCGGTGCCCTGAGGTAACGTTCCACCGCCTGCTCACGCGGGCGGTTCGGGCCTATAGCTCAGACGGTTAGAGCGCTTCCCTGATAAGGAAGAGGTCACAGGTTCAAGTCCTGTTAGGCCCACGCACGTGGGGCCGCTGCCCCCGATCCGGCGCGAGATGGAGATGCGATGAAGAAGATCCTGCTGCTCGCGCTCGCCGCTGCCGGCGCGGTCGTCGTCCGCAAGAAGATGGCCGACGGCCGTGACGAGCAGGCCCTCTGGGCCGAGGCCACCGACACGGTCCGCAAGGCACACTGACCTGATCCGCGGTCCGGCGTGACCGCACGGGGCCTTGGCGCAATTGGTAGCGCACCTGCTTTGCAAGCAGGGGGTTAGGGGTTCGAGTCCCCTAGGCTCCACCACCACCAGCCGCGAGGGCCGCGCGAGATGAGCACAGCAGGCAGCGTGGGCGACACCGGCACCGTGAGCGGTCGTGCCCAGCGCCTCGACATCCAGGGTCTGCGGGCGCTGGCGGTGGGCCTGGTGCTCGTCTACCACCTGTGGCCGAACCGGCTCGGTGGCGGTTTCGTGGGGGTCGACGTCTTCTTCGTCATCTCCGGGTTCCTCATCGGGGGACACCTGCTGGCCGAGCTCGGGAGCACCGGGCGGATCCGGCTCGGCCGCTTCTGGGCACGCCGTGCGCGACGGCTGCTGCCGGCGTCCCTGCTGGTGCTGGCGGCCGTCACCGTCGCCGTCCTGACGGTCGTGCCGCTGAGCGCGCGCGAGGACTTCCTTCACCAGGTCGCCGGCTCGGCGCTCTACGTCCAGAACTGGGTGCTCGCCGACCAGGCCGTCGACTACCTGGCGATCGACGCCGCCCCGGCGCCGGTGCAGCACTACTGGAGCCTCGCCGTCGAGGAGCAGCTCTACGTCGCCCTCCCGCTCGTGCTCGTCGCCGGGCTGCTGCTCACCCGCGGCCGGGCCGGGCAGCGGGCGCGTCGCTGGTGGCCGGTCGCGCTGCTCGGCGTCCTCGCGGCGGCCAGCCTGGCCTGGTCGGTGGTGAGCACCGGCACCGATCCCGGCGTCGCGTACTTCTCCACCCTCACCCGGGCGTGGGAGTTCCTGGCGGGCGCGCTGCTGGCGGCGACCCGCCTGCGGCTCGGCCCGGTGCCGCGGCAGGTCGCCGGCGCGGTCGGCCTCGGGGCGATCCTCGTCTCCGCGGCGACGTTCGACGGTGGCGCGTTCCCGGGCGCCGTCGCGCTGGTGCCGGTGCTCGGCGCCGTCCTGGTGCTGGCCGCGCACGACCGGGGCCCCGTGGCGTGGGCGAGCACCTGGCGGCCGGTGAGCTGGCTCGGGGACGTCTCGTACGCGGTCTACCTGTGGCACTGGCCCCTGATCGTCCTGGTCCCGTACGTCACCGACGAGCCCCTCGGCACCGCGCACAAGCTGGCCATCGCCGTGGTGACGGTGGTGCTGGCCTGGGCCTCGACGGCCTACGTCGAGCACCCGCTCCGATCCGCGCCCGGTCTCCGTGGCGGCCACCGGGGCGCGCTCGTGCTCGCCGCGACCCTGGTGACCACGCTGGCGGTGGCGGCGATCGCCGTCCTCGGCGCGCGGTCCGCGGTGCGCGAGCAGGAGGACCAGCTCGCCGAGGCGCGGGCGCGGCTGCTCTCGGGCGACGCCGACTGCCTGGGGGCGGCGGCGATGGACCCGCGGTCGACGGGGTGCGACGACCTCGGCGACACGCTCGTCCCGCCACCGTCCAGCGCGTCGATCGACGACTACGTCGACCCGGACTGCTGGGCGTTCTTCGGGGTGACCGAGCTGCGGCTGTGCGGGTTCGGCAGCGACGACCCGGCGGCGCCGCGGGTGCTCGCGGTCGGGGACTCCCACAGCTACGGCTACCTGCCGGCGTACGAGAGCCTCGCGGCGGAGCTGGGGTGGCACGTCGACGTCGCCACCCGCGCCGGCTGCTCGTGGGGCACCCGGCCGCAGGGCGGCCGCACCGAGACCTACGCCGGCGAGTGCAGCGAGTGGAAGCAGGCGCTCGCCGAGCACCTGGCCGCGAGCCCGCCGTACGACGTCATCCTCACGACCGCCGACCAGGGCGGCTACCTCGCCGAGCCCGAGGCCGGCGAGACCGCTCGCGAGGCGACCGTCGCCGGGCACCACGAGGCGTGGGCGGCCGAGATCGCGCGGGGGGCCGTGGTGGTGGCGCTGCGCGACTACCCGGCGGGCGCCGCGGACGTCGTCCGGTGCGTCGAGGAGCACGAGAGCGAGGCGGTCGCCCGGTGCAGCCGCGCCCGGGACGAGGCGATCGGCCCGTTCGACGCCCTGGCCCGCGCGGTGGAGCAGACGCCGGGCTCGGCCCTGGTCGACCTGCGCGACCTGATGTGCACCGAGGAGACCTGCCTGCCGGTCGTCGGCAACGTCGTGGTCTACCGCAACAAGGCGCACCTGACGGCGTCGTTCGTGCGCACCCTGGCGCCGTACCTGGTCGAGCGGGTGCCGGCCGCCGTGGAGCGGGCCCGACGCTCCGCCCCGGGCCGGTAGCCCCCGGCGACGGACTCGTCGCCGGTCAGCCCGCGGAGGTGAACGCCGCGAGCTCGACCGGGTCGTGCGCGCTGAACACCCGCAGCCCGTCGTGGCCGCCGCGCACGAGCTCGCCGAGGCGGTCGCGGTTGGCCAGGCGCCGCTCGTCGTCCTGGGCGAGCAGGCGCTGGACGACGCGCAGCGCGCGCGGCCCGGACGGCGGGGCGGCGAGGTCGTCGCGGTGGAAGTAGGCGTCGCCGGCGTGCGCGAGCCAGCCCTCGCCGTCGCGCACCGCGACCAGGGCGTGCCCGCGGGAGTGCCCGGCGAGCGGCACCATGAGGACGTCGTCGCCGAGCACGGTGACCGACTCGAAGCCGAACCAGTCCTCGCCGGTGCCCTGTCCACCGCCGGTGCCGTGGGTGACGAAGTCGGCGTCCCTCCACTGGGCCGCCAGGTAGCGGCCGTGCTCCATGCCGTGCGGGTCCCGCGCCGCGGCGAGCTCGGCCTCGTAGACGTGCACGCGGGCGCGGGGGAAGTCGGAGATGCCCCCGACGTGGTCGAGGTCCATGTGGGTCAGCACGATGTCGGTGACGTCGTCCGCGGCGTACCCCAGCGCGGCGACCTGCGCGAGCGCGGTCTCGTCGGCGCGCAGCTGGGGGCGCATCAGCGCCTTGAACGCCCGTCCGAGCCGCTGCGGGGAGGCCACGTCGGCGGTCCCGAACCCGGTGTCGACCAGCAGCAGGCCCGCGGCCCGCTCGACCAGCAGCACGTGCGTCACCATCGCGCCCACGATCGGCGGGTGGAACGACGCGCAGTTGAGGTGGTGGATCACCCCGGCATCGTGGCAGACCGGCGCCGGCCCGGGCGACAGTCCCGGCCGATCGGCTCGTCGTCCGGGGCGGTCGGCGACCCGGACAGCCGGGACCATCCCGACCGGAGCCTTCCCCCACCGGCTCCGTACCCTGGAGGGGTGCGTGAGCTGCTGACCCCGAGGATGCTGGGGGCGCACCTGGTGGGCCTCGTGTGCGTGCTGGTGGCGGGCGGGCTCGGCGTGTGGCAGTACGAGGCGTGGCAGCAGCACCGGGACGACGAGCGGGTCGACCTGACCCAGGGCGAGCCGGTGGCCCTGGCCGACGTCCTGGGTCCCGACGACGGGTTCCCGGCCGCCCGGGTCGGCCAGCCGGTCGAGATCAGCGGCACCTGGCTGCCCGACGCCACGGTCTTCGTCGCCGACCGCCGGCACGAGGGTGTCGACGGCTACTGGGTCGTCACGCCGATCACCAGCGGTGCTGCCGACCAGCCCGCGGTCCCGGTGGTGCGCGGGTGGGTCGAGGACCCGGCCGACGCGCCGGCGCCGCCGTCCGGTGCGGGTGAGGTGACCGGCTGGCTGCAGCCGCCGGAGGGCACCGGTGCCACCGACGAGGACCCGACCGACGACGTCTTCCCGCAGCTGCGGGTCGCCGACCTCGTCCAGCGGGTCGACGGCGACCTGTACGGCGCCTACGCCGTCGCCGAGGACGGCATCGACGGGCTCCCGGCCGGGGACCTCGAGGAGCTCCCCGAGCCCAGCAGCACCACCGCGCTGAAGAACATCCTCTACGCCATCGAGTGGTGGGTCTTCGGTGCCTTCGCCGGCTTCATCTGGTGGCGCTTCGTGCGCGAGTCCCGTGCCCCGGCGCTCGCGGAGCACCCGGTACCGTCGTCGACGTGAGCTTCGAGACCAGACCCGACATCCGCCGGGCCCTGCTCGCCTACCGCGTCATGGCGACGATCGTCGGGGTGCTGCTCGTCGTGCTGATCCTGGTCGGGGTGCCGCTGAAGTACCTCCTCGAGGACGGCACCGGTGGCCAGGAGCTCGGCGCCTGGATCACCAGCTACCTCGGCGTCGCGCACGGCTGGCTCTACATGATCTTCCTGTTCGCCGCCTTCCTGCTCTCCCGCCGGGCCGACTGGGACATCCCCTACACCGCCGTCACCCTCCTGTGCGGCACCGTGCCCCTGCTGTCGTTCTGGGCCGAGCACCGCGCCACGGCCCGCGTGCGCCGCGAGCACGGCGCCGACACACCCGCCACGACCCCGTAGGCGTGACCACCGCGTTCGTGCTCGGCGGCGGCGGCGTCCTCGGCGCGGTCGAGGTCGGCATGGTCCGCGCGCTGCTCGAGCACGGGGTGGTGCCCGACCTGGTGCTGGGCACCAGCATCGGCGCGATGAACGGCGCCCTGGTCGCCCGCGAGCCCGAGCTCGCCGTCGTCGACCGGCTGCTCGACCTGTGGCGCGGCGCGGCGGCGTCGGGACGCGACGTCCTGGGGGACACCCCGCTGCGCACGGTGCGTCGGGCGGTCACCAGCGGCACCCACCTGTACAGCGCCGAGCCGCTGGCCCGCCGGCTCGCCGACGAGCTGGGCGACGTCCGCTTCGAGGAGCTGCCGGTGCGCTTCCAGGTCTGCGCGGCCAGCATCGAGCGGGCGGCCGAGCACTGGTTCACCAGCGGGCCGGTCGTGCCCGCGGTGATCGCCAGCGCCGCCGTCCCGGGGCTGCTGCCGCCCGCGGAGGTCGACGGCGAGCACTACCTCGACGGCGGCATCGTGAACTCGGTGCCGCTGGGCCGCGCCGTCGCGCTGGGGGCCACCCGGGTCTTCGTGCTCCAGGTCGGTCGCTTCGACCGGCCGCTCGAGGCGCCGCGCAAGCCGTGGGAGGTGGCGCGGGTCGCCTTCGAGATCGCCCGCCGGCACCGCTTCGTCCGCGAGCTCGACGAGCTGCCCGACGGCGTCGAGTGCCACGTGCTGCCGGCGCGGGGGACCTCCGAGAAGGACGACACCCTGCGCGCCTCGCGCGACTTCGCCAGCGTCGAGCGGCGCATCGAGCAGACCTACGAGGCGTGCACGGCCTACCTCGACGGCCGCGACGTCCCCGCGTGAGGCACGGGTTCCGCCGTCTCGTCCTGGCCCCCGCGGTGGTCGGCCTCGCGGTCGTGACCTGGGTGACCCTGCCGGTGTGGCTCCTGCTCGCGGCCGCCCTCTCGCCGGTGCTGCCCGGTCGGTGGCGGGCGCTGAGGCTGCTGTGGCTCCTCGTGCTGTACCTGACGACGGAGGCGCTCGTGCTCGTCGTGCTCCTCGGGTGGTGGCTGGCCTCGGGCTTCGGGCGCCGGGTGCGGACGCCGTACTGGGAGGGGGTGCACTACGACCTGGTCCAGGGCGTGATGTGGGTGTTCTTCCGCGAGGCGCGTCGCGTGCTCAAGCTGTCGATCGCGACGGATGGCCCGGCGCCGGACGCCCACCCCGGCGTCCCGATCCTCGTCGCCTGCCGGCACGCCGGCCCGGGCGACTCGTTCACGCTGATCCACGCGCTGATGCACTGGTACCAGCGCGAGCCGCGCGTCGTCCTGAAGGACACCCTGGCCTGGGACCCGGCGGTCGACGTCCTCCTGAACCGGATCCCGGCCCGCTTCATCGCCCCGAACCCTGGCCCGGACGCCGACCTCGCGAGCCTCATCCACGCCCTGGCCAGCGGCCTCGACGAGAACGACGCCTTCGTGATCTTCCCCGAGGGCGGCAACTTCACCGAGGAGCGTCGCGACCGCGCGATCGCCCGGCTGCGGCGGCTCGGGCTCGAGCGGATGGCGCAGCGGGCCGAGCAGATGACCACCGTGCTCGCCCCGCGTCCGGGCGGACTGATCGCGGCCCTGGACGCGGCGCCGGACGCCGACGTCGTCCTCGTCGCCCACACCGGGCTCGACCACCTGCTCACCGTCGGCGACCTCTGGCGGGCGCTGCCGATGGACAAGCAGATCGTGATGCGGTGGTGGCAGGTGCCGCGCGAGGAGATCCCGGAGGGGCGCGAGGCGCGCATCGAGTGGCTCTTCGACTGGTGGGAGCGCATCGACGACTGGATCAAGCAGAACCGCCCCGAGGACCGGGGTCCTCGGGGCGGCTGAGCCTGGTGCTCGACGTGGTCAGTCGGGCGTGTTCGGCTTGTCGTCGGGGTCGATGTCGACGATCTCGGCCGGCTCGTCGGGCGTCGTCACCGGGTGCGGCGCCTCGGCGGCGTCGGCGATCGCCTCGTCGGGCGCGGCGCCTGCCGAGTCGTCGATCGTGGTGGTGGCGGGCGTGACCGGCGTCGCGGTCGGCGCGGTGGCCGGCTTGGCCGCCGGCTTGGGCGCGGGGGCCGGCGTCGGCTTGTAGGAGGACTGCCAGTTGTCGTCCTTGCCGCCCTGGAGCTTCTTGGCGACGAAGGCGACGGCGCCGGCGATGATCGCGAGGAGGGCGAACTTCTTCAGCTTGCCCTTCTTCTTCGGCTCCTCGCCCTTGATCCTGGCGACCTGGGTGTCGGCGAGCTCGCGGGCCTGGGTCGCCCTCGCAGCGGCCACCGAGGCGCCGCTCGCGACGAGCGGGGCCGCCTTCTCGCGGACCTCGGAGGCCTTCTCGACGGCGAGCGCGGCGCCACCGGCGACGATCGGCGCGGCCTTCGCCCGGGCGTCGGCGAGAGCGGGGCCCGCCTTGTCACGAGCGTCGGCCAGCACGGGGCCGGCCTTGTCGCGCGCGTCGTGGATCGCGGGGATCGCGGTGTCCTGGACGAAGTCCTTGGCCTGCTCGAGAGCCGACTCGACGTGCGGCTTGAGGGCGTCGACGTAGTCGCTGGCCTGCGTGCGGGCCTGGTCGACGAGTGACTTCTTCTTGCGGAGTCCCATGTCGAGCCTCCCTTTCCTGGCCTCGCGGCCGTACGTCTGCGTGGAGGACCAGCCAACCACGTCGCGACAAACGCCGACCACCCCAGGTCGGGTGAGCCCGGCGCCGCGGCTGTGGGCGGCGTGGCAGGATCGGGTGCACGAACGCGCGTCCACCACGGGCGCGCGTGCGCACGTCCCACCTCATCACCCCGACCACGAAGGGCAGTCATGGCTGACCAGCAGGCCATCCTCAAGACGAACAGGGGCGACATCACGATCGACCTGTTCCCGAACCACGCGCCCGAGACGGTCGCCAACTTCACCGGCCTCGCCACGGGCGAGAAGGCGTACAGCACGCCCGACGGCCGCACCGGCAAGTTCTACGACGGGCTCGGCTTCCACCGCGTCATCTCGGGCTTCATGATCCAGGGCGGGTGCCCGATCGGCACCGGCACCGGCGGCCCGGGCTACACGTTCAAGGACGAGATCCACCCCGAGCTCGTCTTCGACAAGCCCTACCTGCTCGCGATGGCGAACGCCGGGCCGGGCACGAACGGCTCGCAGTTCTTCGTCACCCTCGGTGCGACCCCGTGGCTGAACCGCAAGCACACGATCTTCGGCGAGGTCGCCGACCAGGCCTCGCGCGACGTCGTCGACGCCATCGGTGCGACGCCGACCGCCGCGGGCGACCGCCCGGTCGAGCCCGTCGTGATCGAGTCCGTCGAGATCGTCGGCGGCTCCGAGAAGTGAGCTTGGCTCGTTGAGCACCTCCGGCCCTGCGGGGCCTCCTGCGCCCGGCGTCCCGGTCTGTTACCGGCACGCCGGGCGTGAGGCGCACATCCGCTGCCAGCGGTGTGAGCGCCCGATCTGCCCCGACTGCATGCGCGACGCCGCCGTCGGGTTCCAGTGCCCCACGTGCATCGCCGAGGGCGCCCGCACCACCCGGCAGGCCCAGGGCGCGTACGGCGGCGCCCGCTCGGCCAACCCGGCCCTCACGTCGTTCGTCCTGATCGGGACGAACCTCGCCGTCTGGCTGGCGATCGTGGTCACGGGGTGGTCGCAGAGCCCGCTCCTGGGCCGCCTGGCCATCTCGGCGCGCGGCATCTGCGAGTCGGTCTCCGACCCCGCGTCGTACTGGCGCGGCGTGGAGTCCGCCGCCTCGTGCGCCATGGTCGGCGGCGGCGACGGCAGCTGGGTGCCCGGTGTCGCGGACGGCGCCTACTGGCAGCTCGTCACCAGCATGTTCACCCACGAGCAGGTCTGGCACATCGGGGCCAACATGCTCTCGCTCTACGTGCTCGGACCGCAGCTCGAGGCCGCTCTCGGTCGGCTCCGGTTCGTCGCGCTCTACCTGCTCTCGGGCCTGTCCGGCTCGGTCGCGGTCTACTGGCTCTCCGGCACCGAGGGCTACACGCTCGGCGCCTCCACGGCGATCTTCGGGCTCTTCGGCGCCTTCGCCGTGATCGTCCACAAGGTCGGCAGCGACCTGCGGAGCATCGGCGGGCTGCTGCTCGTCAACGTCGTCATCACCTTCCTGCCCGGCCTCAGCATCTCCTGGCAGGGCCACCTCGGTGGCCTGGTCGGCGGCGTCGTCGTGACGGCAGCGCTCATCTACGCCCCGCGTGGTCCCCGCCGGGCGGTCGTGCAGGGGTGCCTGCTCTTCGCCTTCACGGCACTGCTGGCCCTCGCCGTGATCGCCCGCTCGGCCGCCCTGGCCTGAGCCCACCCCCGCCCCGTCTCCACCCCGGTCCCACGCCCGCCGACCCGTCAGCGATCACTGACGGGTCGGCGTCGTCGTGGGGGCAGTTGTCCACAGCTGTGGAACAACCGGTGGATAACTACATGCGTGTCATTCGTTCCACAGGTGTGGAGAAGCCTGTGGATAACTCTGGCTGTGGACGCAGGACGACCCCGGCCGTCTGGGCGAGGGCCGGGGTCGTTCCGGAGCTTCAGCAGGGGTGGCGCCGGTGGGCGCCGGTGCGGGAGGCAGTCGCGCTCCCGCGTCGGGTCACTCCCAGCGCGTGGCGAAGGTGAAGCCGACGGCCATGAACGCGATACCGACGCCCAGGTTCTTCTGGCCGAGGTCGTTGAAGATCGGCAGCGACGGGTCGGCCTGGTTCGCGATGGCGTAGAAGACGCAGATCCAGGCGAGCCCGAGCAGGAAGCAGCCGAGCATGCCGACCACGACGCCGCGGCCGCGGCCGAGCGGGGTGGAGGGGTGCGCGGCGACGACCAGGCCGAGGAAGAACAGGCCGAAGCCGATCAGGTAGTTCCACTGGTCGAGGTCCTGCATGAAGCCCGGACCGGTCGCGGGGTACGGCGCGCCCTCGGAGTTGAGGCCGTCGGGAGCGCGGACACCGATGTAGTAGAACGCGATCCATGCGATGCCGAGGACGACCAGGGCGATCGCGACCGCGAAGCGGATGCTGACCACCGGCCCCCGGTCGGGGTCGAAGGTCTGCTGCTTCGCCTTGAGCTTGGCCACGGGTCGGTTCCGATCTGATGGGTGCTGCGGACGGGGCCGGGCGCGCCACGGCGCGTCGCGGTCGCGAGTTACCTTAGTCGGCATGGACCCAGCCCACCCGGTCGACCCCGAAGTCGACGCCGGAGCCGACACCGGAGCCGACGGCCGAGCCGAGGTCGCGGCTCCGGTCGCGCGTTCGCGCGGTCCGTGGCGGATCGGGACGCCGGTCGTGGTCCTGCTGTCCGGTGTGCTCTTCGTCGCGAGTGCCACCACGAGCGGTGGCACCGACCTCCGCCCGGGTCGCTACACCGACCTGGCGTCGTTGACGCAGTCGGAGTCGGAGTCCTACGAGGCGCTCCAGGCCGAGGCGGCCGCCCTCCGGACCGAGGTCGAGGCGCTCACCAACGACATCGACGACGCCCGCGTGCGCCGCGAGCACCGCGTCGCCGACACGCTCAGGGGGCCGGCCGGTCTCGAGGCGGTCAGCGGGCCGGGGCTGCGCATCGTGCTGTCCGACGCGCCCGACGACGCCTTCGAGAACGCCCTGCGTGAACCCGACCCGGAGGCCAGGCTGCAACGCCTGGTGGTGCACCAGCAGGACATCCAGGCCGTCGTCAACGCCCTGTGGGCCGGCGGCGCCGACGCCGTCACCATCCAGGGGCAGCGCGTCGTCAGCACCACCGGCATCCGGTGCACCGGCAGCACCGTCCAGCTCCAGGGCGTGCCCTACCCGGAGCCCTACGAGATCGAGGCGGTCGGTGACCCCGAGACGCTCCAGGCGGCCATCGACGCCGACCAGGACGTCACCGGCTTCCGGCTCGACGCCGCCTCGCCCGACATCGGCATCGGCTGGGAGCTCGAGCAGGAGCCCGAGCTCGAGGCGCCGCCGTACGAAGGCTTGATCACCATGGACTCCGCCCGTCCCCAGGACTGATCGGCCCCGCTGCGGGTGGGGTGTCGGACCTGCCCAGCGCGCGCAATTGCCGCGAATCGGCCACGTTCGGCGCTGAAAACTGGCCACACGTCGGCAATTGCACGCGCTGGGCACGCGCTGGGCACCCGCTGGGCCCGCGACGAGCACGGGCAGCAGCCAGGGACCGTCGAGCGGCAGGTCAGTCCTCGTCGTCGTCCGACGCAGCGGGGCCGCGGGACGGCAGCGGGTCGGTGGGCAACGGGTCGGTCGGCGCCGGGTCCGTGGTGGTCGGCGGCGTGGTCGGCGGCGGGGAGGTCGTGGTCGGCTCGACGTAGACCGACACGAAGATCACCACGACGCTGTCCTGCGGCAGCGGCTGGCCGGCCTCCTGGGCCTGGTCGGTGACGGTGCCCTTGACCTCGGTCGACACCGCGTCCGGCCGGACGTCGACGACGAAGCCGGCCTCCTCGATCAGCCGGGTGGCCTCACGCTCGGTCTTGCCGATGACGAACGGCACCTCCTTGGGTCCCTCGGAGTACTCGAGGGTGATCGAGGCGCCCTTCTCGACCATGGTGCCGGCCGCGGGGTTCTGGGTCAGCACCTCGCCCTGGGGCCGGTCGCTCTCGACCTCCTCCTGGCGGACCTTGGTGAAGCCCTGCTCCCGGAGCTCCGCCTTGGCGTCCTTCAGCGACAACGTGACGACGCTCGGCACGGCCACCTCCTCCTTGCCGATGGAGACGGTCAGGGTGATCGGTGAGCCCGGGGCGACGTAGTCGTCCTTGGAGGGACTTTGCTCGATGACCTCCTCGGCCGGGACGGTGTCGCTGTTCTCGTAGACGACCTGCGGGTCGACGGTGAGCCCTGCGTTGCCGATCGTCTGGCGGGCCTGGTCCTCGGTCATCCCGATCACGCCCGGGACCGGCGTGCGCTCCGGCGGCTCGGGGAACAGCTCGTCCTTGACGAGGAACCAGCCGGCCACGAGCAGGGCGACGACGAGCAGGCCGAGCAGCACCCACAACCCGGTGCGCGGGGGCCCGGGCTCGTGCGAGAGCGGCAGCGGCGTCGGCTCGGGGCGCCGCGGCGGCGTCGCGACCGGGGCGGCGACGGGCGCCGGCGGGGGCGGCTCGGGCGCCGGGGCCGGTGGCGGGACGGTGGCCTCGACCGGGCGGCCGGCGAGGTAGCGCTCGATGTCGTTGCGCATCGCGCCGGCCGACTGGTAGCGGTCCTCGAGCCGCTTGGTCAGCGCCTTGAGGACGATCGCGTCGACGGCGGGCGGCAGCTCGGTGTCGTGGTCGGACGGCGGGGAGGGCTGCTCCCGCACGTGCTGGTAGGCCACCGCGACGGGGCTGTCGCCGACGAACGGCGGCCGGCCGGTGAGCAGCTCGTAGAGCAGGCAGCCGGCGGAGTAGACGTCGGAGCGGGAGTCGACCGACTCTCCGCGCGCCTGCTCGGGGGAGAGGTACTGCGCGGTGCCGACGACGGCGGCGGTCTGGGTCATCGAGTTCGCGGCGTCGCTCATCGCGCGGGCGATGCCGAAGTCCATCACCTTGATGTCGCCCGACGGCGTCAGCATCACGTTGCCGGGCTTGATGTCGCGGTGGATGATGCCGGCACGGTGGCTGTAGTCGAGGGCCGAGAGCACGCCGCTGGTGATCTCGAGGGCGCGCTCGGGAAGGATCTTGCGGCCCTCGCGCAGGATGTCGCGCAGCGTCCGGCCGGCGACGAACTCCATCACGATGTAGGGCTGGGCGACCCCCGAGCCGTCGGTGGCCGGCTCCTCGCCGGTGTCGTAGACGGCGACGATCGAGGGGTGGTTCAGCGACGCCGACGACTGCGCCTCGCGCCGGAAGCGGGCCTGGAAGGTCGCGTCGCTGGCCAGGTCGGTGCGCAGCCGCTTGACGGCCACGATCCGGCCGAGGCGGCTGTCGGTGCCCTTGCGCACCTCGGCCATGCCGCCGCGGCCGAGCATCTCGCCCAGCTCGTAGCGGCCACCGACCACGGTGGGGGCTGGGTCGTTCACGGTGAGCTCTCTCCGTCGGTGGGCTGCGTCGGGCTGGTCTCGGTCTGCGTCGGTTCGGTGGTGGGCTCGGTCGGCGGTTCCGAGGTGGGCTCGGTGGTCGGCTCGGTCGTGGGCTCGGTGGTGGGGTCGGTCGTCGGCTCCGTCGTCTCCTCGGGAGCCACGCCCCAGAAGCTGACCGTGATCGTGTCGCCCTCGGTCACCGTGCCGGTCGGGTTGAGGCCGTCCACCACGCCGTCGCGACCCGGGTCGTCGTTGTCCTGCTCGTCGCGCCGGACCTGGAGGCCCAGGCCCTCGAGGGCGTCCTCGACGTCCTCGATCGGGTCGCCGACGTAGTCGGAGGCGTCGAGCTCGATCGTCGCGGGGCCCGACGTCGTCGCCGACTGCGACTGCGACTGCGTGCGGGTGCGGGTCGGGGTCGTGCTGGTGTCGGTGGTGTCGTCACCGTCGTCGTCACCGCCGGTGAGGAGCAGCGTCAGCACGATCGCGAGCGCGACGATCAGTGCGACCGCGGCCACGACCGGCCACGGGTTCCTCCGGTCGGGCACCGTCGAGCCGGCCGTGTCGGTCGTGCCGGTCACCGGCCCCGTGGGCGGCGGCGTCGGGGTCGGGTCGTACGCCGGGGCCGCGCCCAGGACCTGGGTGGCGGTGGTGTCGCCGACCGGGGGGACCGGCACCACCGGCACCACCGGGGCGACGGGGGTGCGCGGCGTGGCCCGGGTGGCCGGGACGGCGGCCGTGGGGTCGCGCAGCGCGGCCGCGAAGGCCGCGCCGTCGGCGTACCGCTCCTCGGGCTTCTTGGCCAGCGCCCGGCGGACGACGGCGGCCAGGTCGGCCGGCACGCTGGCCGGCAGGTCGGGGATCGGGTTGCGCAGGTGCGCCAGCGCGGTCGCGACGGGCGAGTCGGCCTCGAACGGACGGCGTCCGGCGAGGCACTCGAAGGCGACGACGCCGAGGGCGTAGACGTCGGACGCCGACGTGGCCGGGCGGCCCTCGGCCTGCTCGGGGGAGAGGTACTGCGGCGTGCCCATCACCGCGCCGGTGCGGGTGATGCCGACGCCGTCGGCGGCGCGGGCGATGCCGAAGTCGGTCACCTTCACCTTCCCCTCGGGCGTCACGAGCAGGTTGGCCGGCTTGACGTCGCGGTGGATGATCCCGGCGCGGTGCGCGGCGCCGAGGGCCTCGCCGACCTGCGACAGCAGGTCGCGGACGGCCTGCGGGTCGAGGTCGCGACCGCCGGAGGCGCCGCCGATCAGGGCCGAGAGCGGCTGGCCCTCGACGAGCTCCATCACCAGGAACGGGCGGGGGTTGCCCGACCCGTCGGTGGCCGCCTTCTCGCCGACGTCGAAGACCGACGCGATGCCCGGGTGGTGCAGGGCGGCGGCGTGCTGGGCCTCGGTGGCGAAGCGCGCCCGGAAGGTCGGGTCGTCCGCGAACTCGGTCTTGAGCAGCTTGACCGCGACCTGGCGGCCGAGCACGGTGTCGGTGGCGCGCCAGACCTCGCCCATCCCGCCGGTGGCTATGCGCGACTCGAGCCGGAACCGGCCGGCGTCGTCGGCGAAGTTGTCGGTGAGCTCGCTCATGCTGTGCCCCTCCCGTGTCGTGTCATCGGATGATGGCCTCCATCACGGCCTTCGCGATCGGGCCGCCGAGCGCGCCGCCGGCGATCTCCCTGCCGGGCGCCTCCTGGATCATGACGGCCACGGCCACGTCGGCGTCGTCCTGGGGGGCGAAGGAGACGAACCAGCCGTACGGCGGCTCGCCGGGGACGCCGCGCTGGGCGGTGCCGGTCTTGCCGCCGACCGAGACGCCCGAGATGGCCGCGGGCGACGCGGTGCCGTCGTCGACGGTGGAGACCATCACCTCGCGCAGGGCCTCGGCGGTCTCCTCGCTGATCGCGCGGGACAGCTCCTCGGGGTCGGTGGTCTGCGCGTCGTAGTCGGCCGACTGCACCTCGTCGACGATGTAGGGGCGCATCACGACGCCGTCGTTGGCGATCGCGGCGGCGACCATCGCCATCTGCAGCGGCGTGGCCTGCACCTCGAACTGACCGAACCCGACCTGCCCCACCTCGGGCGGCGTCAGCTCGTCGGGGAAGCTCGAGCGGACCTGACCGCCGAGGTCCTCGAGGTAGCTGCTGTTGAAGCCGAACTGCTCGGCCTGGCGCAGCATCCCCTCGGCGCCGACCTCGATGGCCAGCTGCGCGAAGGTGGTGTTGCAGGACTGCTCCATCGCCAGGCGCAGGGTGATCTCGCCGCTGCCGCAGTAGCGACCCTCGTTGTCGATCAGGCCGCCCTCGCCGGAGGTCTGCGGGAGCTGGAACGTGGCGCCGCCGGGCACCATCGCGTCGGCGCCCTCGTACTTGTCGGACTCGAGGGCGGCGGCGGCGGTGACGAGCTTGAACACCGAGCCCGGGAAGAGCCGCGTCTGGATCGCCCGGTTGAGCAGCGGGTCCTTGTCGTCCTCGAGCAGCCGGGCGTAGAGCGCGTCGCGGGTGGCGAAGTCGTGGGAGGCCAGCCGGTTGGGGTCGAACGTCGGCAGCGACACCATCGCGAGGATCTTGCCGGTCGACGGCTGGAGGGCCACCACGGCGCCCTCGACGTCGTCGCCGAGCGCGGCCAGGCCGTCGTACGCCGCCTGCTGCGCGTCGGGGTCGAGGGTCAGCTGGACGTTGCCGCCCTTCGGGGCCTTGTTGCTGAGCAGGTCGACCAGGCTGCCGATGAACAGCCGCGGGTCGTCGCCGGAGAGCACCTCGTTCTGGGAGGACTCGATGCCGCTGGAGGAGCCGAAGGAGAAGTAGCCGGTGACCGGCGCGTAGAGGCCCTTCGCCGGGTAGGTGCGCAGGTAGTTGAACTCGTCGTCGACCGGCTTGCTCTCCGCGATCGGCGTCCGGCCGACCAGGATCGCGCCGCGCTCGCTGGAGTAGGCGGCCTCCTTGACCCGGCGGTTCTCCGCACGGTCGTTGAGGCTGTCGGCCTCCCAGAACTGCAGGTAGGTGACGTTGAGCATCAGCGCCAGGAAGAGGAGGAGGCAGAAGATCGAGACGCTTCGGATGGGCTTGTTCATGAGGCTTCTCCGGGGTCCCTGCGGCGTCGTCCGTTGGAGGAGCGCAGCCGGGGAGCCGAGGGACGTCGGGGCGCACCTGCGCGTCGCGTGGTCATGTCTTGCTCAGCTTGATGACCTGGGTCGACTCGTCGTCGGGCGACGACTCGACCTCGGGGGTCAGCTCGGGGACGGGACGGCGGGCCTGGTCGGAGATCCGCAGCAGCAGCGCGATGATCACCCAGCTCATGACGAGCGAGGAGCCGCCGTAGGACAGGAACGACGTGGTCAGGCCGGTGAGCGGGATCAGCCGGGTGACGCCGCCGATGACGACGAAGAGCTGCAGCGCGAACACGCCGGCCAGGCCGGTGGCCATCAGCTTGCCGAAGTTGTCGCGGCAGATCAGCGCGGTGCGCAGCGCCCGCTCGACGACGATCCCGTAGAGCAGCAGCACGGCCAGGACGCCGGTCAGGCCGAGCTCCTCGCCGATCGCGGCCATGATGAAGTCGGACGATGCCTCGGGCACCCGGCCCGGGTCGCCCTCGCCGAGGCCCTTGCCGATCTGGCCGCCCCAGGCGAAGCCGAACAGGCCCTCGACGAGCTGGTAGCTGTTCTCGCCGGTTCCGCCGTCGTAGTACTCGAACGGGTGCAGCCAGGTGTCCACGCGCACCCGCACGTGGCCGAAGAGCCGGTAGCCGGCGACGGCGCCGCCGCTGAACAGCAGGGCGCCGACCACGACCCAGCCGGGTCGCTCCGTGGCGACGTAGAGCATGAGCAGGAACAGCCCGAAGAACAGCAGGCTGGAGCCGAGGTCGCGCTGGAAGACCAGGATGCCGAGGCTGATCAGCCACATCACCAGGATCGGACCGAGGTCGCGGCCCCGCGGCAGGTCGACGAACAGCACCCGGCGCCCGGCCAGCGCGAGGGCGTCGCGGTGCAGCACGAGGTAGCCGGCGAAGGCGACGACCAGCAGCACCTTGGCGACCTCGCCGGGCTGGAAGTTGAACGGGCCGAGGTGGATCCAGATCCGGGCGCCGTTGACCTGCTTGCCGATGACCGGGGCCATGGGCAGCATCAGCAGCACGATGGCGAGCAGCCCGGCGGTGTAGGTGAAGCGGGCCAGCACCCGGTGGTCGCGCAGCACCAGCAGGGTCAGGACGAAGAGGATCACCCCGAGGGTCATCCAGGTCAGCTGCTGCGGCGCGAAGGAGTCGCCCTCGGCCAGGTCGAGGCGGTGGATGACGGCCAGGCCGAGGCCGTTGAGGGCGGCGACGACGGGCAGCAGGACCGGGTCGGCGTACGGCGCGACGAGGCGGACGGCGACGTGCGCGGCCACCATCAGCCCGGCCAGCCAGCCGCCGTAGCCGACGATGTTGGCCGGCACCTCGCCGTCGACGCCGAGGCCGACGGCGGCGTAGCCGCCCACGCCGACGGCGAGGGCCAGCACGAGCAGGAAGAGCTCGGCCCCCCGCCGGCGGCGGTGGACGAACCCCATCAGGGCCCCGGTGCCCGGAGTGGTGGCCATGCTCAGCTCGCGCCTCCACCGGCGGCCGCGCTGGCGGTCGTCCGCTTGGCGGCGAGCTCCTCGACGCGCTCGCGCGCCTCGGATAGGTCGTCGACCGGGATGCCGTCGCGGACCGACTCGCGGTCGAACTCCTCGAGGTCGTCGACGGCCAGCGTCGTCACCACCACGACGTCGGAGAGCTCGATGCCCGGCAGGGAGGCGTTGAGGCCGTGGTGGATCACCACGACGCCGTCCTCCTCGCCGATGTAGTACTGCTGCTGCACGTAGGACCAGGCCGCGGCGGCACCGATCCAGAGCAGGCCGAGGACGATCGCGAGCACCATCGCGCGGCGCAGCCAGGTGTAGCGCGGCGGTGGGATGGGGGCGTAGCGGGCGGCCTCGGGGTCGGGCGGCAGCAGCGGGTCGGACGGGATCGCGAAGGGCAGGTCGTCGGGGATCTCGGCGTCGACCGGTTCGAGCTCGCCGGTGTCACCCGAGCGGTGGCCGCGGAACAGCCCGCGCGGGAGCTTGCGCTTGAGCTCGGCTGCGGCACCGACGAGCAGCGGCTCGAGCTCGGCGAACGCCGGGTCGGCCGCGGCGGTCTCGGCGTCGACGACGTCGGCGACGATGCAGGTGACGTTGTCGGAGCTGCCGGCCTCGAGGCTGGCGCGGACCAGCTCGACGGCGGCGAAGTCGGGCGTGCCCATCGAGAGGATGTCGGCGAGCCGCCCGTCGTCGAGGACGCCGCTGGCGCCGTCGCTGCAGAGCAGCAGCCGGTCGCCGGCGACGAGCTCGAGCACGAACAGGTCGGGCTCGGCCTCGTGGATGCCGTCGAGGGCCTTGAGGATGAGGTTGCGGTGCGGGTGGACCCGCGCCTCGGCCTCGGTGATCCGGCCCTCGTCGATGAGGCTCTGCACGAAGGTGTGGTCGGTGGTGAGCTGGGAGATCTCGTTGTCGCGGAAGAGGTAGGCGCGGCTGTCGCCCACGTGGCCGATGCCGAGCCGGCGTCCGTCGAAGAGGGCGACGGTCGCGGTGGTGCTGGTGCCGTTGATGGCCGGGTCGGCGTCGACGAGGCGGCCGATCTGGGCGTGCGCCTCGTGCAGGGCGTCGGTGACGCGGTCGAGGACGTCGGGATCGCCGGGGTGGCCGTCGCCGGGCGGGCGCGGGGCGGCGTCGAGGTTGCGGAGCTCGGAGATCGCGGTGCTGGAGGCGATGTCGCCGCGGGCCGCGCCGCCGACGCCGTCGCAGACGCTGAGCAGCCACGGGCCGGCATACCCGGAGTCCTGGTTGTCCTTGCGGATCCGCCCGACGTCCGAGATCGCCGAGTAGTGCAGCGCGAGGGCGGGACGGGCGGCCGGGGCGAGCGTCGCGTCGGTGGTCGCGCCGTCGGGCGGGGGAGTGACGACGGTGGCGTCGTCGGCCGTCGCGTCGGGCCCACCCACCGGCCCACCCACCGGCCCACCCACCGGCCCACCCATCGGGCCGTCGGTGGGTTCGAGCGGCTGGTCGGTGCCCGGGTTGCCGGTCACTTCCTCAGCTCCAGGATGGTCTTGCCGATCCGCACCTGGGTGCCGAGGGTGATCGTGGTCGGCTGGGTGATCCGGACGCTGCCGATGTAGGTGCCGTTGGTGGAGCCGAGGTCCTCGACGAACCACTGGTCGCCGCTGGCGGCGATTCGCGCGTGCCGGGTGGAGACGTAGTCGTCGTCGAGGCGGATGGCGGCGTCGGTGCCGCGGCCGATGAGGATCGGCGCGCGGTCGAGGCCGGCGGTGGCGCCGGTGTTGCTGCCCTGGGTGACCGCGACGTGCGTGGGGGAGCCGCGCCGCTTCGGCGGCTTCTTCTGCTTGGCCGGCGCCGGGCCGGGTGCGGTGCGCACGGCCTCGGGGACGCGGGCGCCGAACATGTCGGAGCGGATGACGGAGATGGCGGCGAGGACGAAGATCCAGAGGATCGCCAGGTAGGCGATCCGGATGAGGAAGAACGTCAGCTCAGACATCGGCAGCTCCTGGCTCACTGGGTGAGTCGTGGGTCTCGGTCACGATGCGCACCGTCATGGTCGTGGTCCCGACCTTCACCTGCGAACCCTCGTGCAGGGTGGCTCGGGGCACCTTGCGGCCGTCGACGCTGATGCCGTTGGTGGACCCGAGGTCGTGGACCTCGATCAGCGGGAGCTCGTCGCCGCCGCGGCCGGCGGTGATCATGAACTCGAGGTGGCGGCGGCTGATGCCGGGGTCGTTGATCCTCAGGTCGGCGTCGGTGCCGCGCCCGACCACCAGGCCGGGCGGGTGCAGGGGGTGCCGGGTGCCGTTGACCTCGAGGACGGCGAGCGCCTGGCGCACCTGGGTGTGCGTGGCGGTGCCGACCACCTTGGCCTGGGCCTCGCTGCGGATGCGGAACCGCCCGGTCGTGAGGTCCTCGGCGGTCTCGAAGTCGATCCGGATCGGGCCGGGGAACACGTAGCCCTGGCCGTCGGCGTGCTTCTGCAGCTGGTCGGACAGCTCGCGCGCGAGCGTGGAGTCGTACGGCGCCAGCCGGGACAGGTCGGTGCCGGACAGCTCGACGTGGAAGTCGTTGGGCACCAGCCGCCGGTCGCGCGAGAGGATCTGCGCGTTCTGGTCGAGCTCGCGCTCGAGCGCGGCGGCGATCTCGACCGGCTGCACGGCGCTGCGGAAGGTGCGCGCGAAGGCCCCGGAGATCACCGACTCCAGCTTCCGCTCGAAGCGCTGCAACCCGCCCATCCCGCACCTCCTCGTGTCGCTCGTCGTCCGTCGGTCGTGGGTCCTCCCGTGCCCGGCTCCTAGGTCCGGCACGGCATGACGACCGCCGGTCCGTGGACCGGAGGCTCGGTCGATCGTAGCGAGACCCGGCGCGGGAGCGGCGCACCACGCACCGCGTCCGCCCGGTGCATCCCGGCCGCGCGGGGGCGGATTGGCCGGAGCCCGAGGCCCTGGGCTAGTCTTGCCCGGCTACTTGCGCGAGTGGCGGAACGGCAGACGCGCTGGCTTCAGGTGCCAGTGTCCGAAAGGGCGTGGGGGTTCAAATCCCCCCTCGCGCACCAGGACCGGTTCAGGTGGTTCCACCGAGTCGGTCCAGGAATGTGAAGAAGCCCCTGACCAGGGACGACGGTCAGGGGCCTTCTTCGTTCCCGGCTCGGCGGAGAAGGCGTGAGTTGTACCGCCACTTCCTCCCGCCGCGTCTCGAACGACTGTGCCGGCCCCACGGATGTGCCAGTCCGGACGCGTCCCGGGTCGTCGAGGAGTCGCGGGACCCCGGCCTGCAGGCAGACCTCGAGCTGCTAGGTGCAAACGTGCGCAGGGCCCGCCAGGAGGCTTGGGTCACGCAGCAAGAAGTCGCTGAAGCCATCGGTGTCGGGCCGGTGCGCGGCATGGCCGGGCGGCGCGGGAGTGCTCCGCCTAGGGGCTGCACGCCTCCACCTGTTCGGTCGCGAACGCCCCGAACCCCACCGGGCGGACGGTGAGTCGGCCGACCTCCCTGTCGCCCGCCATCACGGCGTAGACGACCTTCCTGCCCGAGGCTTCCTGCTCCACCAGCTCGCCACGTCCCAGGGTTTCCTCGAACGCTGGCGCGGTCTGGGTGTCACGGGCCGCCTCGTACGGGCTCCGCGCCCACGCTGTCGCCTCGGACCGAGTGGTCGGCGGCATGACGTCGATGGTGCCCCCAGAGCTCCGACGAGAAGGGCAGTCGGCTGTCACGAGTCCGGCTGTCTCGGTTGGGGCCCGCGTCCGGTCGGATTCGACCCACGCGGCACCCGAGGTGTCCTCACTGTCTGCAATCGCAGTCTGTTGCCCGTACCCGGCGAGCACGAGACCAACGAACGCTGCAGCCGAGGCTCTGACAGTCCTCACCGATGGAAGACGGTATGAGCGCGGGCGGTGTGTCGGTTGCGATGGGCATACCCGGTATGCATACTCCGTATCTATGAGTATCGCTCACGGATTGTTGGCCCTCCTGCAGGACGGCCCCCGCTACGGCTACCAGCTGCGCGTCGAGTTTGAACGGGCCACCGGCTCGACCTGGCCCCTGAACGTGGGGCAGGTCTACACGACCCTGGCGCGGCTCGAGCGCGACGGCCAAGTCGCCGGGCATGCGCCTGATGGGGAGGGGCGGCTGCGGTACGAGCTCACAGCCTCAGGCCGCGAGACGCTGGCTGGTTGGTTCTCGAGGCCGGTGACCCTTGGCGACCGCCCGCGCGACGAGCTGGCCATCAAGCTCGCCCTGGCCGCCACCGCCGCGGGCGTCGATGTCCGCGCAGTCGTCCAAGTCCAGCGGGTCGCAACGATGCAGCGGCTCCAGGAGCTCACCCGCCTCAAGCGCGACCCCGGTCCCACGGTGTCCGGGGACACCGACCTGGCTTGGATCCTGGTGCTGGACAACCTCCGCTTCATGGCCGAGGCCGAGCTGCGTTGGCTCGAGCACTGCGAAGGCACACTCACCCGCGCTCGCCCTGCCGCGGCGACGTCCGCGCCGGCCCCGGCCCCGGGGTCAGATCAGGTTCCTGACCAGCCCTCTGCCGACCCGCAGGAGGCCCTCCGATGAGTACGGCCCTCTCCTTGGTCGAAGTGGACCGCATCCACGGCCGCGGCAACGCCGCGGTCCACGCCGTGCGGGGGTTGACGGTCCACGTCGGCGTCGGCGAGCTGGTGGCGGTGATGGGGCCGAGCGGGTCCGGCAAGTCGACCCTGCTCAACCTGGCCGGTGGGCTCGACCGTGCCACGGCAGGGCAGGTTCTCGTCGACGGAGCCGAGCTGGGCGAGCTGTCGCCGAAGGAGCTCGCGAAGCTGCGTCGCCGCCGTGTCGGCTACGTCTTCCAGGACTTCAACCTGATCCCGTCATTGACGGCGGCTGAGAACGTCGCCCTGCCCCTCGAGCTGGACGGGGTCCGCGCCCGAACCGCGCGTGGGCAGGCCGTGCAGGCGCTGGCCGAGGTCGACCTGGCCGATCTGGCCGACCGGCTGCCCCAGGACATGTCGGGCGGCCAGCAGCAGCGGGTGGCGATCGCACGGGCGGTCGTCGGCGAGCGGTCGTTGATCCTGGCTGATGAACCGACTGGCGCTCTCGACTCCGAGACCGGTGAGCAGGTGATGCGGTTGCTGCGCGAACGGTGTGCCCGCGGGGTTGCCGCGCTGATGGTGACCCACGATGCCGGCCACGCCGCCTGGGCGGACCGGGTGGTCTTCTTGCGCGACGGCGCTGTCCTCGACGACACCGGGCGTCCGAGCGAGCCCGAGTCGCTGCTGGCGGGGTCCTGAAGTGCTGACCTGGACCGCCCGGTGGCGCCCGGCCCTGCGAATGACGTGGCGCGACCTGGTCACCCACAAGTTGCGAACCGCCGTCGTCACAGTGCTGGTCGCCCTGCCCGTGGCTGCCGCCGTAGTCGCCGCGACCATGGCCGCCACCATCGACTACGACGCGCCCAACGAGCTCTACTACCTCAACGGCGCGGCGGAAGCTCGACTGGAGGTGACGCCGTACGCGCGGGTCCGGGTACGGATCGAGGACGGCCGATACACCACGGCCTCTGTTCCGAAGGCGCTCGAGCAGTCCGGCGCGACTCGCGACCCCGCCAGCGTCGATGTGTCCGGGCTGCTTCCCACCGGTTCGCGTGTCGCGCGCGTGGGGTCCACCGAGGTGCTCCTGGCCACTGGAGGCCGGATCTGGGCGGACATCGTGGACCTCACCGATCCCCTCACGCACGGCTACCTCGGCCTCGAGGTCACCTCGGGTCGCGCACCGACCGCGCCCGACGAGGCTGCAGTGTCCCTCCCGGTCGCCGACGAGCTCGGCCTCCTGGTCGACGGGCACCTGCGATCCGGCGCCACCCTTGAGCTTGCTGATGGCGATGTCAGCGTCGTGGGTCTGCTGCCGGTCGACGACGACAACGAGACGTTCAACCGTCTTGTCCTGGCCCCGTCGTCGCCGTACCTGGCTAGGGCAACTGCACCGGACATCACGGGTGTGGACCGTGATGTCCCATCGGCTCAGTACCTGGTCGACCTGCCCGACCTGAGTTCGCAACAGGCTCGGGCTCTGCACAGCTCGTTGGCTGAGGTCGGAGTGTCGTCCTGGATGCGAGACGCCGCGCTTCATCCCCACAGCTGGGGGCTTCAGGCCCCAACGCCGCCGCCCGTCGACCCGGCCGCTGCCGCCGTCGGCGCACTGGTCGTCGGCATCGGGCTGACCGAGGTGCTGGTGCTGGTGGGCGCCGCGTTCGCGGTCAGCGCGCGCCGGCAATCACGAGCGCTGGGCTTGCTGGTCTCCTCGGGCGGCACACCCGCCGACGTTCGGCGATCGGTCCTTGCCACCGGCGTGTGGATCGGGTTGGCCGGCTCCGTCCTCGGTGCCGCCGCAGGCGGCGGAATCCTCTTCCTGGGCCGTGAACCTCTCGGTCGCCTGGTCGACACGCCGATCTACCAGTACACCGTTCCGATCGGCAGCCTCGTTGTCGTCGTCGTGCTCGGCTTTGCCAGTGCAGTCCTGGCCGCGGCGGTGCCTGCGTGGGGGGTCGGTCGTCTCACGGCATCGCAGATGCTCGACGGCCACATCGCGGCGGGCAGGCGAGCCGTTCGGCACCGCTTCCGCAACCCCGGGCTCGCACTGCTTGGCGCCGCGGTCCTTGGCCTCGTGGCATGTGGGTTCTGGACCTCGCGTTGCTTCGCGACCGGAGGATCGCAATCCCCGGTACCGGTCCTCCTGGGCGCCCTCTGCGCGCTGACCGCCCTGGGCGGGACAGTCCTGGTGCTGCCGTGGGTGGTCACGATCGTCGGGCGCAGCGGTGGAGGGCGGTGGTTGCCGTGGCGTCTTGCAGCCCGCGACGCTACCCGGAACCGCGCCCGCACCACGGCGGCGGTCCTGGCCATCGGCGCCGTCACCACCGGGGTCGTCATCACGGGTTTCGGCCTCACCGCCCAGGCCTCGGTGCCACCACCGCCCGTGCCGTCGAGCAGCCCGGCCGGTAGCGCCGAGGTGTATCTCAGCACCGCGCAGGCAGCCGATCAGAATGCGCTGCGGGGTCTCGAACGGACCGGCGCCGAGGTCGCCGGCGCAGACGGTTTGGTGACCTGGCACGTCGCCCGCGACCGGGAGCGCCCGGTCACCGACCGGCAGGGTGGTCAGGTGCTGGTCGTAGACGACGCCTTCCTTCGGCTCGCCGGTGTCGACGACGCGGGACGCGAGGCATTCGCGGCCGGAGAGGCACTCGTCGTCAACCGCAGGTCGACGGCCCGCGGCGACACCACGGAGCTGCGCATCGGCAACGATCGCAGCGCGGCCCGCACCGAAGTCCCAGCCCATGTCCTTCAGCTGCCGTGGCGCCCAAGCGACGCCACCTGGATCAGTGTCGCCGCGGCGCAACGACTCGGCTACGACGTCCGTCCGGCCCAGACCGCATGGCTGACGGGAGGTATCGACGCAGCCGAGGTCGAACGCCTACGGCTCCACGGCGTCGAGGTCTGGACCGAGGAATCCTGGGTCCAGGATCGCTCCGGCCTGGCTCTCCCTCTCGCCGGTGGGGCCCTACTGCTGATCGCGCTGGTCGTGGGAATGATCGTAGCGCTGGCTGCCGCCGAGGGGCGCGACGACGCCGCCACCCTCTCCGCGATCGGCGCACCCGGATGGACACGACGCGCCACCTCCGCAGCCCACGCCCTCCTGGTCGGCGCCCTCGGCACCGGCATCGGCGCCATGCTCGGAACGCTCGCAGGCGCCTCGCTTCTCCAGGTCTTCGACGCCCCGGGCACGCCCACCCCCTGGACCGCGCTCGGACTGCTCATCCTTGGTGTGCCGCTCCTCTGCGCCGCAGTCGGTTGGCTCGTCGCTCCCATCCACCTCACGCTCACCCGCCGAACCGCGTAACCCCGGTGAATCCGGCCAGACTCCCGGCAGACCACGGGTCCAGCTGCGCCGGCGACTCGGCTGGACGTGCTGGGCCTCCGGGCTGGGCTTGTTCGGGGAGCAGGTCACGATGCGATCCCTCCCCGAGGTCGCGCGCTCGTCGGTCCCGCGCTGGCGGACGTTTGACCGGAGGCCGTCCGGGTCAGGTAGGGGGAGCCGTCACCGTCCGCACGCCGAGCCAGGAGCGCACCGATGTCCTTCCCCAGTCAGGTACCGCCCGTGCGTCGACGTGTACCTCGCGGAGTCCTGCTCTCCCTCCTCACCGTGGTCGCGCTGTCCGCCACGCTGCTGCCGGGCCTCCCGACGGCATCGGCCGCCCCCGTCTCGTCGGCTGCGGCGCAGCAGCCCGGTCCGCCGACGTGGCGGGTCTACGCCTTCTCCTCGGCTGACGTCACGGCGAGCTCCTACCAGGTGCGGCTGGTGCGCCGCGCCTCCCGGGATGCCGTCCGGGGTGCCACCGTGAGGTTCCAGGCCACGCGCAGGACCGGGGGCCGGCTGAGCGCCCGCGTCGTCACCGATGCTCGCGGGGTGGCCCGGTGGAGGCTGCCGGTGCCGAGCCGACGGCTGCGCTACCTCGAGGCGACGTACTACGCGCCGGGCGAGACCGAGACGTACCTGCAGCTCGGTCTCTGCCGCCGTCCTGCCGGGTGGCGGGAGTGCGGGGCGGGGTGAACCTCCGGTCGCACCTCGCGGACTCGCGCTGGAGCGGCCGGTCCGTCCCCAACCTTGCGTAAATGTTGCGCGTTCCCGGGCCGTGCACCCTGGGTCGACTGGTTACCGTGGAGGCAGTCGTCCCCTGCTCGACCGTGGGGGGAGAGCGGGGGGCGGCTTCTTCGTCGGGGTCTCACCCGTCCGAGGATCACGCCCTCGCCACCGACTCCGTAGCCTCACGGTGTGTCCGCTCGTGCCGCGTCCCGCCTCACCTCGGCCCTCGACACGGTCCTGGACCGGTCGCTCGTGCTCGGCTACACCAGGATCGGCCCGGCGCTGCGGCGCCGGTGGTGGCCGGCCGATCCCGAGCCGGGCTGCCTCGCCGGGCAACGCGTGGTGGTCACCGGGGCGACGTCCGGGATCGGCGAGGCCATGGTGACCTCGTTCGCGCGGCTCGGCGCGACCGTGCACGTGCTCGGGCGCAACCCCGCCAAGGTGAGCACCGTCGTCGCCGAGGTGCGCCGGACGCTGCCGGGCGCCGAGCTGGTCGAGGAGGTCTGCGACGTCGGTGACCTGGACGCCGTCCGGGCCTGGTGCGACGACCTGACCGCTCGCCTCGCCGCCGACGGCGACCAGGGCGCGCTGCGCGGGCTCGTGCACAACGCCGGCGCGATGGTCACCGAGCGCACCGAGACGGCCCAGGGCCACGAGCTCGCGCTCGCCGTCCACGTGCTCGGGCCGCACCTGATGACCGAGCGGCTGCTGCCGCTCCTCGGGGCGGACCCGGGCAGCCCGGGCAGTGTCGTGTGGATGTCGTCGGGCGGGATGTACAGCGCGGGGCTGCGGAGCACCCCGGACGAGATCGAGTTCCGCCCCGTCGAGGGCGAGCAGGAGTACTCCGGTGTGCGCGGCTACGCGCGCACCAAGCGGATGCAGGTCGAGATCGCCGACGCGTGGAACGACCGGCCCGACGTCGCCGGTGGCCCCGTCGGTGGCCCCGTCGTCCGGGTCGAGAGCTGCCACCCGGGCTGGGCCGCGACGCCGGGGATCACCGACAGCCTGCCGGGCTTCGACAAGGTGATGGGCCCGCTGCTGCGCGACGCGGGGAGCGGCGCCGACACCGCGGTGTGGCTGGTCGCGACCCGTCCCGACTCCGCCGGGACCCACCACTTCTGGCACGACCGCCGGCCGCGCCCGACGACGTACCCGGTGCAGCGGCGCACCGACCCGGCCGCGCGCCGGGCGCTCCTCGACCACGTGGCCGCCGCGACCGGCACGGTCTGGCCGTGACGTCGGTCGAGGTGCCCGGCGGGCCGTGGTGGACTGACGACGTGGACCACGCCCCCATGCCCGGAGCCGAGGACCTCGCCGAGCCGCTGCGCTCGCGGTGGAGCCCGAGCGTCTTCGACGCCGACCACGTGCTCCCCGACGCCGACGTCGTCCGGCTGCTGCACGCGGCCCGGTGGGCGCCCAGCGCAGGCAACTCCCAGCCGTGGCGGTTCGTGGTGGCCGTGCGGGGGAGCGCGGCGCACGCGGCGTTCGTGCCGCACCTGAGCCGCGGCAACGCCCGCTGGGTCCCGGCGGCGTCGGTGGTGCTGGTCGCCGGCTGCGAGGTCGTCGACGTCAAGGACCCCGACTACGCGCGCTACGACCTCGGCCAGGCCGCCGCGCACGTCACGCTGCAGGCGCGGGCGATGGGCCTGCACGCCCACCAGCTCGCCGGCTTCGACAAGGACGGCGCCGCGGCTGCGCTCGGCGTCCCCGACCACGTGCGGCTGATGAGCGCCATCGCGATCGGCGTCCGCGGCGACCCGGCGCTGGTCCCCGAGCGTGACCGGGAGCGGGAGCAGCGCGTGCGCGAGCGCCTCCCCCTGGCGGAGATCGTGCGGTGGGACCGGGCCTGAGAGGATCGGGCCCATGACCTCTCTGAAGGACTTCAGCGCCACCACGCTCGACGGGCAGCCGGTCGACCTCTCGGCCTACGCCGGCCAGGTGGTCCTCGTCGTCAACACCGCCTCCGAGTGCGGCTTCACCGGCCAGTACGAGGGCCTGCAGCAGCTCCACGAGCGCTACGCCGACCAGGGGCTCGTGGTGATCGGCTTCCCGTGCGACCAGTTCGGCGGGCAGGAGCCGGGTGACGAGGCGCAGATCGGCGCGTTCTGCCAGAAGAACTACGGCGTCACGTTCCCGATGATGAGCAAGGTCGAGGTCAACGGTGACGGCGCGCACCCGCTGTACCAGTGGCTGAAGTCGGAGAAGGGCGGCCTGCTCGGCGGCAAGATCAAGTGGAACTTCACCAAGTACCTCGTCGGTCGCGACGGCCAGGTGATCGACCGCTACGCGCCGACCACGAAGCCGGAGAAGATGGCCGGCGACATCGAGAAGGCGCTCGCCGGCTCGAGGGCCTGACGTGAGCACCTTCTCGGCGTCCACGACGGCGGAGGCGATCGTCTCGGTCGCCCGCGAACGCGTGTGGGACGTGCTCGTCGACCCGGCCCTGGTCGCCGAGCTCACCCCGTTCATCAAGTGGATCGAGCCGCAGGGCGAGGACCACTGGATCTGGCACCTGTCCGGCCTCACCGTGCTCGGCAAGGGCTTCTCCGCGACCTTCACCGAGCAGATGACGCTCGAGGACGGCAAGCGGATCGAGTTCGTCCACGACCCGCCCCGCGGCGCGAAGGAGCGGGCCGGCGTCCACGGCTGGTACGCCCTGTCGGACGTCGACGGCCGCGCGGACGCCGTCCGGCTCGAGACCAGCCTCGACATCTGCGTCGACCTGCCGCTGCCCAGGCTGTCCGGCCCCGCCGTCCGCACCGCCATGAAGGGCGTGATGGCGACGATGGGCGACCGGTTCTCCAAGAACCTGCTGGCGCACCTCGGCGTGGGGTGACCGGCCGCCGGCCGCGACCACTACGACCGCAACCCCCGGCTACTTGCCCGTAACCCGACCGGCGCGCCAGGGTGAGCGAATGTCGCGGACCGCCACCACCTCGTCGTACTCGATCACCATGCGCCTGCACACCGCGCCCGACCACGCGGTCGTGGGAGCGGTGGCGACGTCGATCGCCGCGGCCGGGGGGATCGTCACGGCCATCGACGTGGTCGAGTCGCACAACACCCGGCTCGTGCTCGACGTCACCTGCTCGGCCGGCGACGCCGACCACGCGAAGCTGCTCGAGGAGGCCGTCGACGCGATCGACGGCGTCGAGGTCCACAAGGTCTCCGACCGCACCTTCCTGCTCCACCTCGGCGGCAAGATCGAGGTCGCCTCGAAGGTGCCGCTGAAGAACCGCGACGACCTCTCGATGGCCTACACCCCGGGAGTCGGCCGGGTCAGCATGGCGATCCACGAGAACCCCGACGACGTCAGCCGGCTCACCATCAAGGGCAACTCGGTCGCGGTGGTCACCGACGGCTCGGCCGTCCTGGGCCTCGGCAACATCGGTCCCGGCGCCGCGCTGCCGGTGATGGAGGGCAAGGCCGCGCTCTTCAAGCGCTTCGCCAACATCGACGCCTGGCCGATCTGCCTGGCCACCCAGGACACCGACGAGATCGTCAAGGCGGTCGAGATGATCGCCCCCGGCTTCGGCGGCATCAACCTCGAGGACATCGCCGCCCCGCGCTGCTTCGAGATCGAGCGGCGGCTGCGCGAGAGCCTCGACATCCCGGTCTTCCACGACGACCAGCACGGGACGGCGATCGTCGTGCTCGCCGCGCTCACCAACGCCCTCCGGGTCGTCGAGAAGGACCTCGCCTCCGCCCGCATCGTCGTCTCCGGGGCCGGCGCCGCGGGCACCGCGATCGTCACGCTCCTGATCGCGGCCGGGGTGACCGACGTCGTCGTCTACGACCGCGTCGGCTGCCTGGTGCCCGACCTCGAGGGTCTCTCGCCGGCCCAGCAGGTGCTCGCCGGGCAGACCAACCCGCGCGGCGTCACCGGTGGGCTGCGCGACGCGCTGCAGGGTGCCGACGTCTTCGTCGGCGTCAGCGCACCCAACATCCTCGACCCCGAGTGGATCAAGGACATGGCCGACCGGGCCGTCGTCTTCGCCCTCGCCAACCCCGACCCCGAGGTCGACCCCGGCGAGGCCGGCAAGTACGCCGCCGTGGTGGCCTCCGGCCGATCCGACTACCCCAACCAGATCAACAACGTCCTGGCGTTCCCGGGTGTCTTCCGAGGCCTGCTCGACGCCCGCGCCTCCGAGATCACCATCGACATGCTGATCCGGGCCGCGGAGGCGATCGCGCTCGTGGTCAAGGACGACGAGCTCAACCCGAGCTTCATCATCCCGACGGTCTTCCACCCCGACGTCACCAAGGCCGTCGCCGCCGCCATCCGCGGCTGAGCGGTCGCGGCGACGGAGTCCGAGCCCGACCGGGCAGCGCGCGCGGGCCCTCAGCCGGTGGGACGCACCGTGACGTCGTCGGGAGCGCGGGAGACGAGCTCGGAGAGCGCGAGGTCGCGCAGCCGGGCGGTCGCGGCCTCGACGGTCACCGAGAACGGGTGGTCGGCGTACGCCGCGGTGAGCGACCAGCGGCCCCGCTCGGGCCGGGCGTCGCGGTAGACGACGCGACCGTCGTCCTCCTCCGCCGTCACGCCCGGGTGGCGCCGGGCGGCGCGCTCGAGCCCGGCCTCGGTCGTGGCGTGCCGGGTGTAGAGCACCCGCACCTCGTCGCCGCCGAGCGGCAGCGTGCACACGTAGGCGAGCGTGCCGGTCGCCTCGTCGGCCCTGCCCTCGGGGGTGCAGCCCGCGGCCCGGGCCGGGAGGTCGGGGTAGACCCAGCGGAGGCCGACGAGGCCGGTCGGCTCCGGGCACTCGGACGCCGGCGCGACCGAGCGGTCCCAGCAGGTGACGTCGGGCTCCGGCCCCGGCGCGTCGGCGTCGTCGGCCCACAGCATCGAGGCGCCGATGCTGGCCGCGATGCCGATCCCGACCAGCAGCGGCAGCAGCACGATCACCGCACGCCACCGCTTGAGCACCCGCAGGAACGTCGGAGGCTCGGCGCGGTCGTCCTCGTCGACGTCGAACGAGGGCGCGGGTGGGGTCATGGCGCCATTGTCCCCTTCGTGGTGACCTGCGGCACACGTCGTCCGCCCCGACCCGGGAACCGGACGCCCGACGCCGTCGTCGGACCCCGCATGGACACACGACGAGCGACCACGATCCTGGCCGGCCTCGGCCTCACGACCTCGCTGGTGCTGAGCGGGTGCAGCGGCGACGACTCGAGCGAGGGCGACTCCGGCGGGTCGGCCGCGACCGGCGCCCCGAGCGACTACTACGAGGACTACGAGGTGGCGCCGATGGAGGACTCGGGGGCGGTGCCGCAGGCGGTTCCCTCGCCAGGCGGCGCACGCGGCACCGACGACGGCCCCTACGAGCCGGCGCCCGACGAGCTGAACGAGTTCCGCGAGGCCGGCACGAACGGCTTCGTGTGGGCCGAGGAGGACCCGCTGTCGACGTTCGGCCTGGACGTTGACAGCGGCTCGTTCGGCGTGGCCCGGACCCTGATGAACGACGGCTACGAGGTGCCGCCCGAGTCGGTGCGGCCCGAGGAGTGGATCAACGCCCTGCCGTACGGCGACGCGCCGCCCACCGACGCCGACCTCGGTCTGGTGACCGAGACCGGGCTGTCGCCCACGATGGACGGCGCCCAGGTGGTGCGGGTCGGCGTCGGCGCCCGCGAGGTGGACCCCGCCGACCGCCCGCGGGTCAACGTGACCCTGGTCGTCGACCGGTCCGGCAGCATGGACACCCGCGACCGGCTCGGCCTGGTGCAGTCCTCGCTCGCCGTCCTCGCCGAGGAGCTCGAGGACGACGACACCGTCTCGGTCGTCTCGTTCCAGGACGAGGCCGAGTCGATCCTCGAGCCGACCCCGGTCCGCGACCAGGACGCGATCCTGGACGCCATCGAGGAGCTGCGTCCCGGCGGCGGCACCAACCTGGAGGCGGGCCTGCGGCTCGGCTACGAGCAGGCACGGGAGGCCTTCGACGAGGACGCCGTCAACGTCGTCGTCATCTGCTCCGACGGCGTCGCGAACATCGGCGCGACCGGTCCCGGCTCGATCACCGAGCGGATCGCCGAGGAGGGCGCCGACGGGATCCACCTGGTCACCGTCGGGTTCGGCATGGGCAGCTACAACGACCACCTGATGGAGCAGGTCGCCGACCTGGGCGACGGCTTCTACTCCTACGTCGACACCTACGACGAGGCCGAGCAGCTCTTCGGCACCGACCTGACGACGACGCTGGTCCCGGTCGCTGCCGAGGCCCGGGCGCAGGTCGCCCTCGACCCCGAGGTGGTCGAGTCGTACCGCCTGATCGGCTACGAGAACCGCGACATCGCCGACGAGGACTTCGAGGACCTCTCCGTGGACGCCGGCGAGCTGGGCTCCGGCCACCGCGCCACGGCGCTCTACGAGGTCACCCTCGCGGACGGCGTCGAGCCCGGCGCGAGCATCGGCCGGGCGACCGTGCTGTGGCGCTCGGTCGAGACCGGCGAACCGCAGGAGGCCACGATCGAGCTGCTGGCCGCCGACCCGGGCTCGGACGGCAACGACGGGGCGCCGTCCGACGCGTGGCAGCTCTCGACGGCGGCCGCCGACCTGGCGCAGGTCGTCAAGGGCGCCGAGCCGTTCGCCGAGCGCGCCGTGACCCTCGACGACCTCGCCGAGCGGGTCGACCCGCTCGTCGCGCGCGACGTCCCGGGGGCCGCCGAGCTCGCCGAGATGGTCGACCTGGCGCGCACCGTCGACTGACTTGACAAGATGGCCCCTCTTGTCAAGTCGCTTGACATCGCCTACGTTTCTGTCAACCAGCAGCGATGCAGGAGGCAGCCATGGGGCAGACCCGGTCCGAGCAGGTCCCGCGCAGCACCGTCCCCGACGGGTCGACGGAGGCCTGGCGCGACGGCAAGCGCCACCTGTGGCTGATCGGGCTGGTGGTGCCGTCCCTGGCGTTCGTCGCCGCCGGGATGTGGGCGTGGACCGGGTGGGGGGTGTGGTTCTGGCTCGGGCCGATCGTCGTCCTCGGCGTCGTGCCGGCGATCGACCTGGTCGCGGGGCTGGACCGCACCAACCCGCCCGACGACGCGATCGAGGCGTTGGAGCAGGACCGGTACTACCGGTGGATCACCTACCTGTTCCTCCCGATCCAGTACGCCGGCTTCGTGGGCGCGTTGCACCTCGTCGCGAACGGCGCCCCGTTCGGCCCGGGTGAGCTCACCACGCTCGACAAGATCGGGCTGGCGGTCTCGATCGGCACCATCGGCGGGATCGGCATCAACACCGCCCACGAGCTCGGCCACAAGCGGGAGGCCAACGAGCGCTGGCTCTCCAAGATCGCGCTGGCGCAGAGCTTCTACGGCCACTTCTACATCGAGCACAACCGCGGCCACCACGTGCGCGTCGCGACGCCGGAGGACCCGGCCTCGGCCCGGCTCGGGGAGACGTTCTACGCGTTCTGGCCGCGCACGGTGCTCGGCTCGCTGCGGAGCGCCTGGCGGATCGAGAAGCGCCGCTACGCCCGGAGGAAGACCCATCCCTTCCACCTCGGCAACGACGTCCTCAACGCCTGGCTGATGTCGGCGGTGCTGTTCGGCGCCCTGGTCGCGTGGCTCGGCGTCGCGATCGTGCCCTACCTCGTGCTCCAGGCCGTCGTCGCGTTCTCGCTGCTGGAGGTCGTCAACTTCATGGAGCACTACGGGATGCTGCGGCAGAAGGTCGGCGTGGGGGAGCGGCAGCGCTACGAGCGGGTCGACCCGTCGCACTCGTGGAACTCCAACAACATCGCCACCAACGTGCTGCTCTACCACCTGCAGCGGCACAGCGACCACCACGCCAACCCGACCCGGCGCTACCAGACCCTGCGCGACTTCGAGGAGTCCCCCGTGCTCCCCACCGGGTACGCCGGGATGATCGTGCTCGCCCTCGTCCCGCCGGTCTTCCGCCGGGTGATGGACGCCCGCGTGGTGCGCCACTTCGGCGGCGACGTCACCCTCGCCAACATCCAGCCGGGCCGGCGCGAGGCGTATCTCGCCCGCTACCCGCGGCCGGCCGCGGTGCTCGAGGCCGAGCGGGTCGCCGCCGAGGACGCCGCCCTCGCGGCCGCGGCCGCGGCCGCCGAGGTGCTGGCCGCGCGCTGCCCCGGGTGCGGCTACACCTACGAGGTCGACGCGGGCAACGAGCTCGAGGGGTTCGCCGCCGGCACCGCCTGGGCCGACATCCCCGACGACTGGTGTTGCCCCGACTGCGGTGTGCGCGAGAAGGTCGACTTCGTCGCCGTCGAGCCCGAGGTCGCCTGAGGCCGCCCGAGGTCGTGGCGTCGCCCGGCGTCGTGCGGCGTCGTGCGGCGTCGTGAGGGGTCGTGAGGGGTCGTGCGGCGGGGTCTCCCCGGGTGGGGGTTGACCGCCGCTGCCTAGGCTGGACGTCGTGACCCTGCCCGCGACGCCGAGCCTGCACGAGCGGATCGTGGACGCCGCCGTCCGGCTCACCACCGAGGACGGCTGGGCCAGGGTCACGATGTCGCGCCTCGCCGACGCGGTCGGCGTGAGCCGGCAGACCGTCCACCACGAGCTCGGCACCAAGGCCGGGCTCGCCGAGGCGATGATCCTGCGCGAGCTGACGCGGTTCCTCGGTGTCGTCGAGCTCTCCTTCGACGCCCACCCCGACGACCTGGTCGAGGCGATCCGCGGCGCCGCGCGCGGCGTCCTCGAGCACGCCCACGACAACCGCCTCCTGCACGCCGTCGTGTCGGCGACCCACGGCGCCGACACCGAGCTGCTGCCGCTGCTCACCACCCACGCGCAGTCCCTGCTCGGCGTCGCCAAGGGCGTGATCGTCGAGCGGATCGCCCCGTACGACGTCCCGCTCGACGCGGCGCACCTCGACGCCGCCGTCGACATGGTGGTGCGCGTCGTGCTGAGCCACGTCATGCAGCCCAGCGCGCCGCCGTCCGCGACCGCCGACGACCTCGCCTGGATCGCCGCCCGGGTGCTGCGCTGAGGGCTGGGCACGCCGGCGGGCCCACGGGCGGGCTGGTGGGATCGGCGGCGCGGCCTGGGCACGGCCTCTACCCTCGACGGCGAGGAGGGGACATGGGCCGACGCACCCGCACGCTGGCCGCCGCGACGGCGGTGCTGCTGGTGACCGCCTGCGGCACCGACGGCACCGGCGGCGCCGACGGAACCGAGGAGCCCGCCCCGAGCGCCCCCGGCGCCGGCACGGAGACGCCCGCGACCCCGGACGTGACCCCGAGCCCGGAGAGCACCGGGGCGCCGACCCTCGACCCGGCGTTCGCGGTCGAGCCGCCCGGTCGGCGCACCGGCCCGGTCACGGTCGGCGACATCCTGGTGTCCTCGAAGGCGACCCTCGACCCGGGCGTCGTCGAGCGGATCGCCGACCTCGACGGCGTCGTCGCCGTCACCACGATCTCGCTGTCGAACGTGCCGGTCGAGAACAAGGTCTACAACCTGGCCGCGGTCGACCCCGCGCAGTACCGGCTGTTCACCGTCGCCGACAGCGCCGACTTCCAGGACCAGTGGGACCGCGTCGCCCGCGGGGAGGTCGCGGTGGCCTCGGCGCTGCAGGAGAGGCTGCCGCTCCAGCCCGACGACTTCGTCCAGCTCGGCAGCGGCGGCGAGGACGCCGTCCACGTCGGGGCCTACGCGCCGCAGGTCGAGCAGATCGACATGGTCGTCAACGCCAAGCGCGGCGAGGCGCTCGGGATGGTGCCCGACAACGCGCTGGTCATCAACACCGGCGAGACCGCTCCCGGCACCCTGCGCGAGCCGATCGAGGACATCGTCGGGGACGCCGTCTCGGTGCAGAACCTCGACGCCGTCGCCCGCTACGGGCTCGACCCCGACGCGTTCTTGTCGGTGCAGATCCTCGGCACCTTCGCCGACGCCGTCGGGGTGTTCAACTACACCCCGACCACCGGTGGCCGGATCGTGCCCGACCCGGTCTGGGTCGCGAGCCACATCACCACCGAGGTGGTCCCGATCCTGGGCTCGGTGACCTGCAACAAGTACATGATGCCGCAGCTCAAGGCGGCGCTCGCCGAGATCGTGACGCAGGGTCTGGCCGCCGAGATCCACCCCGGCGAGTACGCCGGCTGCTACTACCCGCGCTTCATCGCCGGCTCCACCAAGCTCTCGAACCACTCGTTCGGCCTGGCCTTCGACATCAACGTCCCCGGCAACGGCCGGGGCACCGTCGGCGAGATCGACCGCGGCGTCGTCGCGATCTTCAAGCGGTGGGGTTTCGCCTGGGGCGGCGACTGGAGCTACACCGACCCGATGCACTTCGAGCTGGACCGGATCGTCCGGCCCGGCTGACCGGACGGCCCGGCTGACCCGGACGGCCCGGCTGACCCGGACGGCGCGGCCGACCCGGACGGCGCGGCTGACCGGACGGCGCGGCCGACCCGGACGGCGCCTGACCGGGCGGCGCGACCTCCGGGCTAGGAGATCCGGCAGGCGTCGGTGCTTCCCGGCATCCGGTACCGGTTCGCCGCGACCCAGCGGTAGACGACGTCGGCGAGCGGACGGACCGGCTTGGCGTAGGCGAGGTGGCCGAGCACCCGCCATCCGCCTGGGCAGGACTTCAGGGCCGCGGCGACCGCGCCGGCGCCGCGAGCGGCGACCCGGCCGTCGGCGTCCAGCCAGTACGCCGCGGTGGTGACGTCGTCGACGGTGAGGCCGAGCGGCTCGAGGTCGAGGGTCTGCCACGGCTGGGTGGTCGCGGTGCCGTGCGATCCGACCCAGTCGGCGGTGCGGGTGCAGAACCCACAGTCGGCGTCGTACACGATCGTGCCCCGGGCATCCGTGCTGTCGGGGCTCATGGTTCCAGTGTCCCTCGGGCAGCGAAACCGGCGTCGGCCACGACTGGGCGGCCCATCCCTGAACTTGTCGACCGGGATCCCGGTCGACAAGTTCAGATTTCCCCGGTCGACCGGGGAAATCCCGACCAGCGGACGCGGCTCAGACGGCGAAGCGGGCGCGCAGGTAGGCCGAGACCATCCGGGCGAGCTCGTCGACGGCGGCGTCGCGGCCCTGGCGGACGGGGGCGCGGACCAGGGCGTGCCGGACCGTCTCGACGCAGAGGGCGACGACGCGGCGGACGTCGGCGTCGGGCGCGTCGATGCCGGCGGCGCGGATCGCCGCGGTGAACAGGTCGAGCACCTGCTCGCGCACCTGGTGGGCCGGGGAGTCGCCCCACTCGGGCGGCAGCTCCTCGGTGAGCCGGTAGTAGCCGGGGTGGGTGAGCTGGAGCTCGGCGGCCTGGCCGACCAGGGTGGCGACGACCGCGTCGAGGTCGGCGCCGGGTCCGACGCCCGCGACCGTGGTGGCGTAGGGCGGCATCAGGTCGGCGAGGTAGCGGCGGGCCAGGGCGTCGGAGACCGCGGCCTTGTCGGGGAAGAACCGGTAGAGCGCGCCGACGCTGAGCCCGGCCCGGGCAGCGATGCCGCGGGTGCTGGCACCCGCCAGCCCCAGCTCACCGATCTCGGTCTCCGCCGCGTCGAGGATCCGCTCGACGGTGGCACGGGACCGGTGCTGCTGGGGCGCGCGGGCGCTGGTCATGGGCGGGCGGGCGTCAGCCGACGCTGACCGAGCCGTCGGGCTGGCGCGCGCAGGTCAGGTCGCCGGCGGCGGCGCCCCACGCGTCGGCGAGGCACTGGCCGAGGACCTGGTGGCCGGCCGCGCTGGGGTGCCACGACTCCTGGCAGGTCTGGTAGTAGTCCTGGCAGGTGGTGGTGACCCGCTTGATGTCGAGCTTGTCGAACGGCGAGAAGCTCTCGACCTTGACGCCGGTCGGCCCGTCCATCACCCGCAGCGGGGTCGCCAGGGCGTTGCCCGGGCTGCCTGCCTGCTCGCACAGCCGGGCGCCGTCGAAGGCGTGCTGCACGTTCAGGTAGGTGAGGTCGAGGCCGGGACGCTCGGCCCGCAGCGTGGCGGCCGCGCCGCCCACCATCGCACCGAGGCCCTGGCTGAACCGGTGGGCCGGGGCGAGGGTGGCGACGTCGGCGGGGCAGCCGGCGGCGTACCGCTCGTCGACCAGTCCGCGGTACTTGTCGCGCTCGTCGTCGCGGCCGGCCTCGGTGAGGTACGGGTCGGCGAAGGCCTCGGGCAGCGGGTTGGTGTAGTCCTGCAGCACGATCCGGTGCTGGCCGTCGGGGTCGATCTCGGCCAGGACGTCGACCACCTGGCGCAGGGCGGCGGTGGTGTCGGCCTGGGCGGCCGCGAACTGCGCCGGGCTGCCGAGGTCGGCGTCGGTGCAGGGGTCCTCGTTGAGCTCGGTGCCGTTGATCCAGTTGATGAGGTCGATCCAGACCTCCCACCAGCCGGTGTAGCCGTCGCCGACGAAGCGGCCGGCACACTCGGCGGCCACGGTGCCGAAGGTGAACTGGGCGTTGTTGGAGCCCAGTCCGATCAGCACCAGGTCGATGTCGCCGGTGGCCGCGACCTGGCGGAGCTGGTCGATCTGGCTGGCGACGGTCCGACCGCTCTCGCGGGCGCTCGACGGGTTCGCCATGTCCTGCGGCTGCGCGCCGCTGCAGGCGATGTTGACCCGCTGGGCGATGCCGGGCAGGTCGGCGACCGCGATGCTCGCGTTCGGCGAGCGGTGGCAGAAGTAGGGGTTGGCGTTGGGGGCCGACCAGCCCGGGAAACCCTGGCTGACGCCGTGCTGGTCGGTGACCGCGGCGTAGTCGCCGGCGCCCTCGCCGCTGATGAACGAGTCGCCCATGGCGACCGCGGTCGACGGCAGGTCGGCGGCGGCCGCCGCAGCCGGCTCCGCCGCGACCGTGCGCTCCTGCTCGACGCCGCCGCGCTCCTGCTCGACCCCGCCGAGCTCCTGCTCGACCGGGGCGGTGCGCTCCTGCTCGACGGGACCGAGGGCCGGGTCGGCCGCCCGGGCCTGGCCGGCGGCACTCAGGGACGCGAGCGCGAGCGCGGCCGTCGCGACGGCCGCCGTCCGCCTGATCGCTCGGCGCCCGCCTGCGGGGCTGGTGGCTCGTGTGGACATGGTGGACCTCCCGAGAGACACGGCCCACGAACGCGAACCGTTGTTCGCATCCTTCGCCGACCGCCGGGGGACGTCAAGGGCCGACGCCGGGGAAGGTTCCTCCGGGCGCGGTCGTCGGTCTCGCGGCGCCGGTCTCGCGGCGCCAGTCTCGCGGCGCCGGTCTCGCGGCGTCGGTCTCGCGGCGCTGCCGTGGCGGGCACGAGGGCCGGTCATCCGGCCGCTGGGACGCACCCCGGCGGGCCGGCACCGGGGCGCTGGTTGGATGGCCGTCATGCGCGCACTCCAGGTCGTCACCCTCACCGGACCCTCCGACCTCGTCGTCAACGACGTCCCCGAGCCGACACCCGGACCCGCCGACGTCCTGGTCGAGGTGCACCGCGTCGGCGTCGCGTTCCCCGACCTGCTGCTCAGTCGCGGCGAGTACCAGATGAAGCCGGACCCGCCCTTCTCGCTCGGGGTGGACGTCGCGGGCACGGTGATCAGCGGCGGCGGCTTCGAACCCGGCCAGCGGGTCGCGGCGGTCGGCGGCTGGGGCGGCGCGCAGGAGCGGGTGGCGATCCCGGCCGAGTTCACCTTCGCGCTGCCGGACGCGATGTCGTACGACGAGGGCGCGGCCCTGCCCATGAACTATCTGACCGCCGAGTTCGCCCTCCACGAGCGCGGCGGACTGCGCTCCGGCGAGACCGTGCTGGTGCACGGCGCGGCCGGCGGCCTCGGCACCGCGACCATCCAGGTCGCCAAGGGGATGGGCGCGCGGGTGATCGGCGTCGTCAGCACCGAGGCGAAGAAGCAGACCGCGACCGACGCGGGAGCCGACGACGTCGTCCTGCTCGAGGGCTTCAAGGACGCCGTCAAGGAGCTCACCGGCGGCGCCGGCGTCGACCTGGTCGCCGACATCGTGGGCGGTCCGGCGTTCCTCGACTCGCTGCGCTGCCTGCGCCGCCAGGGTCGCCTGATCGTGCTCGGCTTCGCCTCCGGCCTCGGCATCCCCGAGGTCAAGGTGAACCGGCTGCTGCTCACCAACACCGACGTGCGCGGCGCGGCCTGGGGTGAGTTCGCCATGAGCACGCCGGGCTACATGCAGGAGCAGTGGGCGCGGCTGGTGCCGATGATCGAGTCCGGGGCGGTCAGGCCCCCGGTCGGCCGGCTCTACGACCTCGAGGACTTCGGCCAGGCCCTCGTCGACATGGACGAGCGCCGGGCGCTCGGCAAGCTCGTCGTCCGGGTCCGTGACTGACCCGTTCGACCCCGCCCACACCCAGGCCGGGCACCGGGTCCGGCTGGAGTGGGGGCCGACCGGCGCGGCGGCGGTCGCTGCCGGCGTGCCGGCGGACGTCCCGGCGGACGTCCCGGCGGACGTCCCGGCGGACGTTGCCGTGGTGGTCGACGTGCTGTCGTTCACCACGACGCTGGTCGTCGCGCTCGACCGCGGCGTCACGGTCCACCCCTACCGCTGGCGGGACGAGCGGGCCGCGGCCCACGCCGCGGAACGGCACGCCGTCCTGGCCGTCGGACGACTCGAGGCGCGGTACGGTCAGGCGGGGGTCTCCCTCTCGCCGGCGAGCCTGGCCTCGCTCGCCCCGGCCGACGTGCCCGCACGCCTGGTCCTGCCCTCGCCGAACGGCTCGGCGATCTGCTTCGCCCTCGCCGACCGCGGCTGCGCGGTGGTCGGGGCGTCGTTGCGCAACGCCGGCGCGGTCGCGGCCTGGCTGACCCCGCTGGTCGCCGACGGCGCGACCGTCGCCGTCGTCGCGGCCGGCGAGCGCTGGCCCGACGGCACCCTCCGCCCGGCCGTCGAGGACCTCTGGGGCGCCGGCGCCGTCCTGGCCGCGCTCGAGGACGCCGTCGGACCCGGCGTCGCGAGCCCCGAGGCGGCGCACGCCGCGGCGGCGTACCGCGCCGTCGCCGGGACGCTGCGGGACTCCCTGCTCGCCTGCGCCAGCGGCGCCGAGCTCGTCACCCGGGGCTTCGCCGCCGACGTCCGGATCGCCGCCGAGACCGACGCCAGCACCACCGTGCCGCTCCTCGCCGACGGCGCGTTCCGCCCCGCCCCCGTGCGGTAGTCCCGCCGGGCGGACGTCAGAGCGAGGTGAGCGGGTGGATCGCGACCTCGCCCTGCAGCAGGGGCCCGGCGACCTCGAACGCCGTGGCGACGTGGGGCTGGGTCATGTGGAGGTCGAGGTCGGCCTGCGACTCCCACTCCTCGACCGTGACGAAGAGCCCGGGCACCGCGGCCGACTCGTAGACGTCGTAGGCGAGGCACCCCGCGTCGCCCCGAGAGGCCTCGGCGAGCGCCGCCAGGGCCGGCGCCGCGTCGGCGGCGCGGGCAGGGTCGATCGGGACGGTGGCGACGACGCGCAACGAGGAGGTCATGCCCGCGACCCTACGGACGTCGGGCCCCGGCGGATAGGCTCGATGATCGTGAGCATTCTCGACGACGCCCGCGAGGGCATGGACCTCGACATCCGCCCGCAGGACGACCTCTTCGGTCACGTCAACGGCCGCTGGCTCGACACGGTGGAGATCCCCAGCGACCGCTCGAGCTGGGGCCCGTTCGTGCAGCTCGCCGACGCGGCGGAGGCGCAGGTGAAGGAGATCATCGAGTCCCTGGCCCTCGCCACCGCCCGCGGCGACGTCGGGCCGGACGACGAGGACGCCCGCAAGATCGGCGACCTCTTCGCCTCCTTCATGGACACCGACGCGATCAACGCGCGGGGGATCGAGCCGCTGCGGCCGCTCGTCGCCGCCGTCGACGGGTTGCGCGACGTCCGCGACCTGGCGGCGTTCCTCGGTGAGTTCGAGCGGCTCGGCGGCCACGGCCTGTTCGGCTCCTACATCGACAACGACGACAAGAACTCCGACCGCTACCTCGTCAACCTCGTCCAGGGCGGGCTCGGCCTGCCCGACGAGTCCTACTACCGCGACGACAAGTTCGCCGACAAGCGCGAGGCCTACCTCGCCTACCTGACGCGGCTGCTCGCGCTGGGCGGGCACGAGGACGCCGACGCCGCGGCGGCCACCGTCCTGGCGATCGACACCCGGCTGGCCGCCGGGCACTGGGAGCGCGCGGAGACCCGCGACGTCCAGCGCACCTACAACCTGATGACCCGCGACCAGCTCGTCGAGCTCTGCCCCGGCTTCGACTGGGACGCCTACGTCACCAACCTCGGCGGCAACCGCGCCACCATCGCCGAGGTGTGCGTGCGGCAGCCGTCGTACTTCGAGCACCTCTCGACGGTGCTCGCCGACGTCCCGCTCGAGGACTGGAGGGCCTGGCTGCTCAGCCACGTCCTACGCTCGTGCGCGGCCTACCTCACCGACGAGCTCGTGGAGACCAACTTCGACTTCTACGGCCGCACCCTCAACGGCACGCCCGAGCTGCGCGCCCGGTGGAAGCGCGGCGTCGCCTTCGTCGAGGGCGCGATGGGCGAGGCGGTCGGCAAGGAGTACGTCGCGCGGCACTTCCCCCCGGCGTCCAAGGCCCTGATGGACGAGCTGGTCGCCGACCTGATGGAGGCCTACCGGCAGTCGATCTCCGCGCTCGACTGGATGACCGACACCACCAAGGAACGGGCCTACGAGAAGCTCGCGACCTTCCGGCCCAAGATCGGCTACCCCGAGCGGTTCCGCGACTACTCCGGGCTCCGGGTCACCCGCGACGACCTGCTCGGCAACGTGCACGCGGCGTCGGCGTTCGAGACCGACCGCCAGCTCGCGAAGATCGGGGCGCCGGTCGATCGCGACGAGTGGTTCATGCTGCCGCAGACCGTCAACGCCTACTACAACCCCGGCACCAACGAGATCTGCTTCCCGGCCGGGATCCTGCAGAGCCCGTTCTTCAGCCCGGACGCCGTCCCGGCCGAGAACTACGGCGGCATCGGTGCCGTCATCGGCCACGAGGTCGGCCACGGCTTCGACGACCAGGGCGCGCAGTACGACGGCCAGGGCAACCTCAACGACTGGTGGACCCCCGACGACAAGGCCGCCTTCGAGCTGAAGTCCAAGGCCCTCGTCGAGCAGTACGACGTCTTCGAGCCGCGTGCCCTCCCCGGCGAGCGGGTCAACGGCGCACTCACAGTCGGCGAGAACATCGGCGACCTCGGCGGCCTCACCATCGCCCTCAAGGCCTACGCGATCAACCGCGCCCGGCACGGCGAGGAGACCACCCAGGAGGGGCGCGAGACGCTGTTCCTCAACTGGGCCTTCGTCTGGCGCACCAAGCGGCGCCCGGAGCAGGAGCAGCAGTACCTCACCGTCGACCCCCACAGCCCGCCGGAGTTCCGCGCCAACATCGTGCGCAACCTCGACGAGTTCCACGAGGTCTTCGGCACCGTCGAGGGCGACGGGCTGTGGCTCGACCCGGCCGCGCGGGTCCGCATCTGGTAGCGGCGGCGCCGTCGGTCCGCCGAGCCCCCGCTCAGCGGACGACGACGGCCAGCACCGGACGGTGCTGCTCGCCGCGGGTGCGGAGCCCGCCGCGACGGCGCACGGCGTTCGTGACGAAGACGACGCGGTCCGGGCCCGACTCGGCGGCCGGCAGCTCCTCCAGGACGACGGAGCCCGCGCTGCCGGAGGTGGTCGTGGTGGTGCGACGTGGCGTGGGGTTCTGGCGCATGTCGACAGCGTCCTCACGAGGCTTTCGGAATCCTGGGGGAAACCTGTCAGGCCCTCCGGTGGTCTAGGCCGGCGCGAGCCTCGGGCCCGACGCGGTGCCGGCCGGTGCGGTCCCCTGTGGAGGGCCGGAGCGGGCCGTCGGTGGCCGCTGGTAGACACACCCCATGGAGTCCCCGACGACCACCGTGACCCGCGAGCGGGCCGAGGCGCACCTGCGCGCCCTGGTCGGTCGAGACGACGTGAGCCTGCGCGACGACCAGTGGACGGCGATCGAGGCCCTCGCGGTCGGGCGGCGCCGTGCCCTGGTCGTGCAGCGCACCGGCTGGGGCAAGTCGGCGGTCTACTTCGTGGCCACGCTGCTGCTGCGGGCCGAGGGCGCCGGACCGACGGTCATCGTGTCGCCCCTGCTGGCGCTGATGCGCAACCAGATCGCCGCCGCCGAGCGCGCCGGCATCCGGGCGGTCACGATCAACTCCACCAACCTCGAGCAGTGGGACCAGACGCACCGCGCGATCGCGGCCGGCGAGGTCGACGTCCTGCTGGTGAGCCCGGAGCGGCTCAACAACCCGGGCTTCCGCGACGAGGTGCTGCCCGAGCTGGCGGCGACGTGCGGCCTCCTCGTCGTCGACGAGGCGCACTGCATCAGCGACTGGGGCCACGACTTCCGCCCCGACTACCGCCGCATCCGCACCCTCCTCGGCGACCTGCCCGACGGCATCCCGGTGCTGGCCACCACCGCCACCGCCAACGCCCGCGTGACCGCCGACGTCGCCGAGCAGCTCGGCACCGACGCGCTGGTCCTGCGCGGCACGCTCGACCGCGAGTCGCTGCGGCTCGGCGTCGTCCGGCTCAAGACGGCGCAGCAGCGGCTGGCCTGGCTGGCCGACCACCTCGCCGAGCAGCCCGGCTCCGGCATCGTCTACTGCCTCACGGTCGCGGCGACCCAGGAGGTCGCCGACTACCTCCGCTCCCGGGGTCACGACGTCGCGGCCTACTCAGGGCAGACCGAGCAGACCGAGCGGCTGGGCCTCGAGTCGGCGCTGGCCGAGGGCAGGGTGAAGGCCCTGGTGGCCACGAGCGCGCTCGGGATGGGCTTCGACGCCACGCTGGGCTTCGTCGTCAACCTCGGGGCGCCGCAGTCCCCGGTCGCCTACTACCAGCAGGTCGGCCGCGCCGGCCGTGGTCTCGCCGACGGCCAGAGCGCCACCGTCGTGCTGCTGCCCGCCCTGGAGGACCGCGACATCTGGGCCTACTTCGGCTCGCTCTCCTTCCCGCCCGAGCAGCAGGTCCGCCAGACGCTCGAGGTGCTCGCCGAGGAGGGCCGGTCGATGTCGACCGCCGGCCTCGAGACCCGCGTCGAGCTCAGCCGCACCCGCCTCGAGCAGATGCTCAAGGTGCTCGACGTCGACGGCGCGGTCCGCCGGGTGCGCGGCGGCTGGGAGGCCACCGGACGCGACTGGTCCTACGACGAGGAGCGCTACCGCCGGGTGCGCGAGGCCCGCGAGCGCGAGCAGGCCGCGATGCTCGCCTACCTCGACACCGACGTCTGCCGGATGCGCTACCTGCGCGAGCAGCTCGACGACCCCGACGCCGTCGACTGCGGACGCTGCGACAACTGCGGCGGCCTCACCCTCGACGCCGCGGTCTCCGACGTCGCCGTCGCCGAGGCCACCGAGCGCCTGAGCCGCCCCGGCGTCCCGATCGAGCCCCGCCGGATGTGGCCCACCGGGCTGGCCGCGATGGGCATCGAGCTCAAGGGGAAGATCGCGGCCGGGGCCGACGAGGGCCGCGCGGTCGCCCGGCTCACCGACCTCGGCCACGGCCAGGCCCTGCGAGGCCTCTTCGCCGCCGGCGCCGGCGACGTCCCGGTCCCCGACGGGCTGGCGCGCGCCCTGGTCGACGTCCTGATGGACTGGCGCCCGCAGGTGCAGGGCATCGTCGTCGTCGAGTCGATGAGCCGCCCGATGCTCACCGCCGACCTCGCCGCCAACCTCTCCCGCTTCCTCAAGAGGCCCGTCGTCGGCCGCTACGCCGTCGTCGACCCCGACATCGAGCCCGGCCGCGGCGCGATGAACTCCGCCCAGCGCGTCTCCGCCGTGGGCCGCCGCTTCGCCCTCGAGCTCGACGAGCCGGTCGAGGGCAGCTCGCTGCTCCTCGTCGACGACCTCGTGGCCACCGGCTGGACCCTCACCCGCGCCGCCGTCGCCCTCCGCGCCCGCGGCGCCGACGCCGTCCTGCCGCTCACCCTCGGCGTCGAACGCTGACGTCGCCCGCCGCACGCCTCGGCCCTCCGGGCCCTCCTGGGCCTCCTCGACCTCCGCGCGTCCCGGTCGGCGTGCGGCGTCCGCGCACCTGACGGGTCAGATCGTGGGGACCCCCGCCAGCGCCGCGTCGAGGTCGGCGTCGGAGAGGGCGTCGTCCTCGAGGCGGCCGGCCAGGAAGCTCTCGTAGGCACCGAGCTCGAGGAGACCGTGACCCGAGAGACCGACGACGATGACCTGCTCGTCGGTCGCGGCCAGGGCCTCGCGACGGACCTGGGCCAGGGCGTGCGAGGACTCCGGGGCGGGGACGACGCCCTGGGTGCGGGCGAACTCGACCGCGGCCTCGAAGCACTCGCGCTGGTGCAGGGCGGTCGCCTCGATCAGACCCTCGTGCACCGCGTGGGAGACCAGCGGCGCCATCCCGTGGTAGCGCAGGCCGCCGGCGTGGATCGGCGACGGCACGAAGTCGTGGCCCAGGGTGTACATCTTCATCAGCGGCGTGAGGCCGGCGGTGTCGCCGAAGTCGTAGCGGTACTCGCCGCGGGTGAGCGTGGGGCAGCTCGTCGGCTCCACGGCGAGGATCCGCGGGTCCTGGGTGCCGGCGAGCTTCTCGCGCAGGAACGGGAACGCGAGGCCGGCGAAGTTCGACCCGCCGCCGGCGCAGCCGACGACGAGGTCGACCCTCGTCTCGCCCGCCTTGGCGAGCTGGCGCAACGCCTCCTCGCCGATCACCGTCTGGTGCAGCAGCACGTGGTTGAGCACGGACCCGAGGGCGTACTTGGCGCCCTCGTCCTTCGCCGCCAGCTCGACCGCCTCGGAGATCGCGATGCCGAGCGAGCCCGGGTGGTCCTCGGCGAACGCCCTCCCCGACTCGGTGAGCCGGCTCGGGGAGCGGTGGACCTTCCCGCCGAACACCTCGATCAGCGTGCGGCGCTGCGGCTTGGTGTCGTAGGACGCCCCGACCTGCCACACCTCGCACTCGACGTCGAACAGCGAGCACGCGTACGACAGCGCGGTGCCCCACTGACCGGCGCCGGTCTCGGTGGTCAGCCGGGTGATGCCGTTGACGGCGTTGTAGTAGACCTGCGGGATCGCCGTGTTGGTCTTGTGCGAGCCGGCGGGGGAGACACCCTCGTACTTGTAGTAGATCCGGGCCTTCGTGCCGAGCTTCTGCTCCCAGCGCCGGGCGCGGTGCAGCGGGCTCGGCCGGTACTGCCGGTAGACCTCGAGCACCGGCTCGGGGATCTCGACGTACCGCTCGCCGGTGACCTCCTGGGCGATCAGCTCCATCGGGAACAGCGGCGCCAGGTCGTCGGGGCCCACCGGCTGGTGCGTGCCCGGGTGCAGCGGCGGCGGAGGCGGGGTCGGGAGGTCCGCGACGATGTTGTACCAGTGCGTGACCTCCTCGGACGGGTCGAGGGTGAACATCACCGGATCGCTCATGCGCCGGAGCGTAGTGGGCGCCGGTGACGGTCGGCCAGGGTTGCGGGTGCGCAGGCCCGGGGGCTCGTAGGGTCGAGGCATGCGCTTCGGGATCACCCTGCTGACCGACCTTCCCTGGGCCGAGGCCCGTCCACGCTGGGCGGCCGTGGAGGAGATGGGCTTCGACCACGCCTGGACCTACGACCACCTGGTGTGGGGCGGCCTGCCGGACGCGCCCTGGACGTCGTCCACCCCGGTGCTCGGTGCGGCCGCCCAGGTCACCTCGAGGATCGGCCTCGGCACGCTGGTCGCCTCGCCCAACTTCCGGCACCCCTACCTGCTCTTCCGTGACGCCCAGGCCCTGGAGGACGTCAGCGACGGCCGGTTCCTGCTCGGCGTCGGCACCGGCGGCAACCTCGACGCCGAGGTCCTCGGCGACACCGCGCTGAGCGTGGGGGAGCGTGTCGAGCGGTTCCAGGAGCTCGTCCGGCTGCTCGTCCAGCTCCGCGACGGCGACCACGTGACCTCCCCCGGACGGTGGTTCTCGACCGCCGACGCCCGCACGCTGCCGCCGCTGCGCCGGACCCCGCTGCTGGTGGCCGCCAACGGACCGCGCTCGCTGCGCTTCGCGGCCACGGTGGGCGACGGCTGGGTCACCACCGGCGGGCCGGCCGACACCGTGGACGAGTGGTTCGCGGGCCTCGCGACCGCGGTGGCGACGTACGACGAGGCGCTGGAGGCGGCCGGGCGCGGACCCCGTCCCCGCTACCTGCTGACCGACGCCGCCCCGCAGCTCGGTGGGGCGGGCCGCTTCGCGCTGACCAGCACCGCGTTCTTCGCCGACCTCGCCGGCCGGGCCGCCGGGCTCGGGTTCACCGACCTCATCACGCACTGGCCGCGTCCGGACTCGCCCTACGAGGGCTCGGTCGACGTCCTCGAGAGCGTGGCCCGCGAGGTGCTGCCCGGCCTGCAGGCCTAGATCCGGCCACACGGGGCACGGTGCCCTCCGTGACCACCGCTCCCTTCGCCTCCTCGGCGACCCCGCCGCCGCCCCCCGTCCCGCCGTCCGCCGAGCCGGCCTCGCGCCCCGCGACCCTCCGCGCCGACAGCGCGATCGTCGGGCTCGGCGTCGCGCTGCTGGCCGCCACGATCGTGATCTCCACCGTGTACTCCCGTGCGGACGGCGAGCTCGACTGGTCGACGTACGGCGTCGGGCTGGCCGCCACGATCGGGCTGCTCGTCGTGGGCGCCGGGATCCGGTTCCTCTACGCCGGCGCGGAGGGCACCACCGACCTGTCGTCGTGGCCGCTCGCGTTCGGCGCCGTCGGGGCGGGCCTGATGATCGGCGTCGCCCTCGACGACGCCGGCGCGACCGCCTACGTCTCCGGCGTCCTCGTCGTCGCGCTCGCGGCGGCCGCCTACGTGCTGTCGCCGAGCGCGCCGCCGGTCGTGGCCGCGGTCCTCGGCCTGCTCCTGGTCTACGGCCAGACCCTCGACGACACCGGCATCCTCGACACCGAGGACGAGGGCTTCATCCAGGCCGCCGTCGCGATCGCCGTGTTCGTGCTGCTCGTGAGCGCCATCGCCTGGTTCCTGCCCGCCGCCCGGGTCGTCGTCGGCGTGTCGGCGGGCGTCGTCGCCGTGGGTGCCTACCTCGGGCTGATGGCGTTCATCGCCTTCGCCAGCCTCTTCGCGGGTTTCGCGTCCTACGACCCCGAGGCCACCGGCCCGCCCGAGGAGCCCAGCTACGACAACGACGTCTACGTCATCCTGGCCCTCGCGACCCTGCTCGTCGCGGCCTGGCTGGTCGCGGCCTACCTGACCGACGCCCCCGGCTTCCGCCTGGTCGGCGTCGCGATGACGGCCTCGGTCCTGCCCGCCGGGATGGCCGTGCTCGCGGTCGAGCGGCCCAGCCTGTGGGCGCTGGTCGTCGGCGTCCTCGGCGGCGCCGCGCTGCTGCTGGTCGCCGCGCGCGCCCGCCGGATCGCCGCGCAGGCCGGCTCGACCCCGTCCGGCCCCACCCCGGCCGGCCCTCCCCCGTCCGCCCCGCCGCCGCCGTACGCCGGCTGACCGAGCGGCCCTCGACCCGGCGGCGTCCGGCAGGATGCGTCGGGTGAGGAGAGGGTCGGGGCAGCCGGGACGCGTGGTGCTGCACGTCGGCGCGCCCAAGTCGGGCACGACCTACCTGCAGAGCCGGCTGCACCGCAACGCGGTCGCGCTCGCCGTGCACGGCGTCCTGGTGCCGCGCGCCGACGCCGCCGACGGGCCGGCGAGCCTGGCCTTCCGCGCGGCGCTCGACCTGACCGGCGTCCGCCTGGGGCGCGGGCGTGGCTACACCGACGGCTGGTGGGACCGGCTCGTCACGGTGGTCGGCGACCACGTGGCCACCGGCGGCACCGCGGTGGTCAGCGACGAGGCGTTCGCGCGCGCGGACGCCGCGGCGGTGGCTCGGGCGGTGGCCGACCTGCGCGGCACCGGCGCCGTGCTGGACGTCGTCTACACCGCGCGCGACCTCGCGCGCCAGCTCGTCTCGGGGTGGCTCGAGGGCCTCAAGCACGGCGGCACCCGGACCTTCGGTGCCTACCTCGACGCCGCTCGCGACGGCGCGCTCAAGCCGATGCGCGCCTACGACGTCGCGAGCGTGCTCGGTCGCTGGACCGAGGCCCTCGGCGACGCCGGCCGGGTGCACCTCGTGACGGTGCCTCCCGAGGGCGGCGACCGGACCCTGCTGTGGACGCGCTTCCTCGGCGTCGCCGGTCTCGACCCGGCCTGGGCGCCGGAGGAGGCCGCGCGGTCCAACGACGCCGTGGGCCTGCCCGAGGCGCAGCTCCTCCGCGCCCTCAACGAGCGCCTGGGCGTCGCCGCGTCGCGGGGCGGACGGCTGCACGCGGTCGTGCAGGACGTCGTCCGCGACGCCCTGACGGACCGCGGCTCCCCGCGGGTCCGGCTCGACCCACGCCACGCCGGCTGGGTCGAGGAGCGGACGTCGGAGTGGGTGGCCTGGGCGCGCGGCTCCGGCGTCGACGTGGTCGGCGACCTCGACGACCTGCGACCGGCTCCGGTCGACCCGGCGACCTGGGAGGACCCCGACCGCACGGTCCCGGCCGCGCTCGACGCCGCCGACGCGGCGCTCGCAGCGGTGCGCGCCGCCCGCCGCCGCCGGCGGTAGTCACGCCGCGAGGGCGTCGAGCGGCAGCGGCACCAGGTCGACGTCGGTGGCCAGGTGCACCACGTCGGTCGCCACGCCGAGCTCGCGGCAGGCCTCGACGAGGCCGCGCGCCCACGCGCGGTCGACGTCGGTGACGCCGGCGCCGGGCCGGCTGCGCAGCAGCGCGCAGCGTCCGCCGGGAGCGACCTCCTCGAGCAGGTGGCCGGCGAGCTCGGCGAAGCCGGTGAGCATCTCCGGCTCGGGCACCCGGTCGCAGTCCTCGACCTGGGTGAGCCGGGGGAGCGGGCGGTCGTCGGCGTCGACGAGCATCATCCAGGTGCTGTGGCCGGAGAAGCCGAGCGGCTCCATGAGGTCCCGCCAGACGCGCTCGAGGTCGGCCTGGCTGCGGATCACGGGACGGAGGGGCGGGTTCCGGGGCGGTGTCGGGTTCATGCGGCCAGGGTCACCCAGGACGGCGTCGTCCCGCTCCCGTCCTCCACAGGCCCCGCCGGAGGACCCGCCGGAGGACGCGCCGGAGGACGCGCCGCAGGGCCGCCGGAGGACCCGTCGGAGGCGACCGGGGAACCTGCTGTCCGTGCCGGTCGTTACCGTCGGAGTCCCTGCCGTCACCCCTCCCCGAGGTCGCCCGTGAGCTTCGTGCCCGTCACCGGCGTCGCGACCTTCCGCGCCGCCGATCCACCCCGCGACAGCGTGGTGGAGTTCAGCGACGACCGGCGCACGATCGCCCTCCCGATGCGGGCCGCGCTCCCGGTGCTGACCAAGGCCCGCGGCCGCGACGACGTCCACCCCAGCGTGGGCCTGCTCGCCGGTGCCGTCCTGCTCGGGATGCGGCTGGTGGCGGCCGGCAAGTTCGGCCCCGGCGCCGACCTCGCGAGCTGGCGGGTCGCGCCCCTCGACGAGGCCGACCGCGCCCGCGTCGAGCAGCTGGCCCGTGCCCGCGCCCACGACGACCTCGACGTCGCCTCGGCCGCCGACGTCGTGCGGCAGGTGCTCGACGCCGTCGCCGACACGATGCCGCGCAGCGCGCCGGTGAGCACGTCGCGGCGCCCGGTCGGCGCCGGTGCGCCGCCCCGGCAGCCGGTGCGGTCCGGGGCGGGTGCCGACGCGTTCGCCGAGCGGCTCCAGGCCCGGATCGCGCGGCACCGCACGCCCGCCGCGCGCGCCGACCTGCCGCAGCTCGTGCGGATCTCGCTGCGCGTCGAGGCCGACGAGGAGGAGCTCGTCGGCGGCTCGCTGCGCGTGGTCCTCCAGGTCCACGACGAGCAGGACCCGCTCCACGTCTGCGACGCCGGCCTGCTGTTCACCGCCGACGGTGACGTGCACGGCTTCGGCGACCGGGCCCGCACCCACGCCAGCATCGCGCTGCGCAGCGCCGCCGACGCCTGGCCGGTCCTCGACCGGCTGCTGGCCCTGCGGGTGCCCGACGAGATCACGCTCGACACCGACGAGCTGGTCAGCCTGCTCGACCACGGGGTCGGCGCGCTGGGCGAGCGCGGGGTCGACGTCCTCTGGCCGCGCGCCCTCGGCCGCGACCTCAGCTCGACCGCCGTCCTCGACGCGACGCCGCGGCAGGGCGCGGCTGCGGCCGGGCACCGCGAGGAGCCGCTGAACCAGCCGTTGCTCGGCACCGAGACGCTGTTCAGCTTCCGCTGGCAGCTCGCCCTGCACGGCGATCCGCTCACCGCCGAGGAGATGGACGCCCTCGCGCAGGCCGCGTCGCCGGTCCTCAAGCTCCGCGGCGCGTGGACCGTCGTCGACCCCAGCGTCGCCCGGAAGGCCCGCAAGCGCCTGATCCGCACCGTCAAGCCGGCCCAGGCGGTCGCGGCCGTCCTCACCGGCGTCGTCCAGGTCGAGCCCGACGTCGAGACCTCGGTGGTCGTCGGCGCGTCCCTGCTGAAGGTCCGTGAGCGGCTCACGACGGCCGCCACCCGCGACCCGGTCGAGCCACCCGCGGCGCTGCGGGCCGAGCTGCGCGACTACCAGAAGCACGGGCTGACCTGGCTGGCCGAGCTGACCTCGCTCGGTCTCGGTGCGTGCCTGGCCGACGACATGGGGCTCGGCAAGACCGTCACGCTCATCGGGCTGCACCTGCACCGCGTCGCCGCGGGCCACCCGGGCCCCACCCTCGTGGTGTGCCCGGCGAGCCTGCTCGGCAACTGGGAGGCCGAGATCCGGCGGTTCGCCCCCGGCACCGCCGTGCGCCGCTTCCACGGGTCGCAGCGCAGCCTCGACGGGCTGGGCGGGCCCGACGGGCCCGAGGAGCAGACCATCGACGGCTCCGGCTCCGGGTTCGTGCTCACCACCTACGGCACCATGCGGGTCGACGCGAGGACGCTGGCCGCCGTCGGCTGGGACCTCGTCGTCGCCGACGAGGCGCAGCACGTGAAGAACCCCGCGTCCTCCACCGCCCGTGCGCTGCGCACCATCCCGAGCGCCGCCCGGGTCGCGCTCACCGGCACGCCCGTGGAGAACAACCTCACCGAGCTCTGGGCGATCCTCGACTGGGCGATCCCCGGCCTGCTCGGCAGCCGCAACGCCTTCCGCAAGGCGTGGGCCGCACCGATCGAGTCCGGGCAGGAGCCGACCAGGGCGCGGCAGTTCGCCGACCTCGTCGAGCCGTTCCTGCTGCGGCGCCGCAAGTCCGACCCCGGCATCGCGCCCGAGCTGCCGCCCAAGACCGAGACCGACCACCCGCTCACCCTCACCCGCGAGCAGGTCGTCCTCTACGAGGCCTTCGTGCGCGACACGATGGAGCGCATCGAGCGTGCCGACGAGGACGCCCGCCGCGGCATGGTCCTCGCCCTCCTCACCGGCCTCAAGCAGATCTGCAACCACCCGGCCCAGTTCCTCAAGCAGTCCGGCGCGGTCCGGCTCACGGGCCGCTCGGAGAAGCTCGACCTCCTCGACGAGCTCGTCGGCACGGTGCTGCCCGAGGGCGGGGCGCTGCTCGTGTTCACCCAGTACGTCGCCATGGCCCGGCTGCTCGAGTCCCACCTCGCCAAGGGGGGCGTGCCGCACCAGCTCCTGCACGGCGGCACCCCGGTGCGCGAGAGGGAGGCGATGGTCGCGCGGTTCCAGGCGGGCGACGTCCCGGTCTTCCTGCTCTCGCTCAAGGCCGGCGGCACCGGGCTCAACCTGACCCGCGCCGACCACGTCGTCCACGTCGACCGCTGGTGGAACCCCGCCGTCGAGGAGCAGGCCACCGACCGCGCCTACCGGATCGGCCAGACCCGGCCGGTGCAGGTGCACCGGATGATCATGCGCGGCACCGTGGAGGAGAAGGTCGCCGAGCTGCTCGGTCGCAAGCGGGCGCTCGCGGACGCCGTCCTCGGGCGCGGCGAGCAGGCCCTGACCGAGCTCGACGACGACGAGCTGCGCGACCTCGTCGAGCTGCGCCGATGACGGCGCGGGGCCGGTGACCCGGTGAGCGCCGCCGTCGTCGCGCACCCGCCGATCCCGGCGCGCCGCGGCGCACCGCGCGCGACGACCTGGTGGGGCAAGGCCTGGGTCCGCGCGGTCGAGGAGGCCGCCTACACCGAGAGCGACCTGCGCCAGGGCCGCTCGCTCGCGCGGCGCGGCGCCGTCGGCGGGATCTCGCTGGCCACCGGCCGGATGGTCGCGGCCGTCGCCGACGAGCGGGTCCAGCACGGGCTCGTCACCGTCGACTGCCGGCTGCCGGTCCTCGACGCCGAGGGTCTGGCCGGCCTGGTCGAGGTGGTCGCCGCGGAGGCCGGCCGGGTCGGCTCGCTGCTGGCCGGCGACCTGCCCCACGGCCTGGTCGAGCACGCCGACGAGGCCGGCGTCGAGCTCCTGCCCGACGGCTACGAGCTCGAGGCGACGTGCACCTGCGTCGGCTGGCTCGACCCCTGCCCGCACGCGCTCGCCGTGCTGTCCCAGGTCGCCTGGCTGGTCGACGCCGACCCGATGGTCCTGCTCCACCTGCGCGGGCTGCCCCGCGACGACCTGCTCGCCCGGCTGCACGCCCGCACCGTCGCGCCGCCCTCGTCGCTGGAGGAGGACCAGGACGACGAGGCCGAGCTCGACTCCGCGGTCGACGCCGCCGCCCGCGCCGTCCGCATCCTCGAGCTCCTCGACACCGGCGACGCCGGATCGATCGACCACCTGCTGTGAGGGTGGGCCCGGTCCGGGTCCTCGCACCGGCTGCGGCCGCACCTGCCCGTCACCGGTCGGACCGGCGGCCGCGCGGGTAGGCGCCGGGCCGGGGCGCGTGCGGGCTCCGTGAGGCCGGCACGAGCCGGCGCGAGCCGGCGCGAGCCGGCGCGAGGGCTGGGTGAGGGCACCCTTATCACGATTCGGCAGTCGGCGCCTCAGGTCCAGACCAGTCGTTGACGGGTAATGCAGTTGCCTGGTTGGTTTCCCTTTACCCCCCGACGTCCTTGGTCGTTCCCCCTTCGTCGACGTCGGCCCCACCGGGCCGACGCCGAGTCCGGTGCGCCCCGAGGACCTCTCCGCCACCATCCCGAGGAGCGGTACGTGTCCCGATCACCCCTGAAGAGACAGCGCGGTCGCGCAGCCAGGATCGGCGTCGCCGTCCTGGGCACGGCCCTGCTGGCGAGCACCGCGCTCGCCGGCACGAGCAGTCAGGCAGCGCCGGCCACGGCGGCCCCCGACCCGGAGGTCGTCCTCGAGCGCTTCCCCGACGAGTCGACGAAGGTGGTCGAGGTCGAGCTGGCCGACACCGCCGAGCTCGACCGGCTCGTCGCGACCGGGGTCGACCTCGACCACGGGGTGGAGCAGGAGGGCGACGTCCTCGTCGTGCGTGCCGTCGTCACCGACACCGAGATCGCTGCCCTCGAGGAGGCCGGCTACACGATCGGCGAGACGCTTTACAGCGACGCCGACTCCGAGCGCGCCTTCGCCGAGCGGGCCGCGACGATCGCGAGGACCACGAAGGCCGCCCGCAACTTCGCGGCCGACGCCACCCACGAGGACGTCTCCGACGTCAAGATCGTGCGGGCCGACTACTACACCTCCTTCGGTGTCGGCACCCTGTCGGTCGAGGCGAAGTGGGCCAACGGCCTGAGCGAGAACACCCCGCTCACCGTCGAGCGCGACAGCGGCCCCGGGACGCCGATGGGCTCCGGCGGCACCCAGGTCATCAGCCGCTTCGTCGACGCCGGCGCGTACCTCTACCACCGCGGCGCGTCCAACGTGATGACCGACGAGAAGGGCGGCGGCGGCCGCCTCCCCGTGCGCCCCGACCAGATCCGGATCACCAGCCCGTCCGGTGACGTCGCGGTCGCGAAGGTCCGCGACTGGCTGCCGACCGGGTCGGAGAAGGACCCGTTCAAGGGCGCCGGCTACCAGCAGGACTTCGTCAACAGCTACCTGACGCCGACCGACCTCTACGCCCGCATCAAGCAGCTCGCGGACACCTACCCCGACATCTCCGAGCTGATCGCGCTGCCCAACCAGACCAACGGCTACCGCCGCAAGGCGATGGCGATGCTCGAGCCGACCAACCGCCTCGTGATGACCGTCGGCGGGACCACCGTCACCTCGACGTACGCCGCCGGCACCGGCGCCTGGGCCCCCACGGCCGTCACCCCGGACGGCTTCCCGGCCGCGGCCACGACCGCCCGCCGGGTCACCGCCGCCGGCGTCGACCCGGACGTCGCCGCCCAGGCCTGCCAGCCGCTGTCCTCGCTCGCGAACACGATCGCGGTCGTCGAGCGCGGTGGCACCTGCACCCTGGAGGCGAAGGCCCTCGCGGCCCAGACCGCCGGTGCGGTCGCCGTCCTGCTCGCCAACAACACCAGCGGCGCGGGCACCGCGCCGACCGGCACCGTCGCCGGCGTGACCATCCCCGTCGTCGGGATCTCCAACGCCGACGCCGCGAAGATCCGCAACGCCGGCAGCGCGTCGGTGCAGCTGTTCCCGGGCACCACGCCCGGCAACGCCTCGCGCATCGGCATCGAGACCCGCGCCTGGGGCCACGAGGGTGGCAACGACGTGACCGCGCAGATCGCCGACCCCGGCGTCGCGTCGTCGCCGCTGTCGATCTCGGTCACCGACAGCTTCATCAAGGTCAACGCCCGCACCGACGCCTCGGGCGCGATCATCAGCAGCGCGGCCGAGGTGATCGCCGCACTCAGGACGAACACCGCCGCGATGGACCTGGTCGACGTCTACACCTACCGCGGCAACACCGGCGCCGGCGTCGTGTCGGCGACCCCGGTCATCGCGCTGAGCGACAACCTGTCCGCCCCCCAGTCGGTCTCCCGCGAGCCGCAGACCGTGTGGGCCATCAAGATCGGCAAGACGCGCGACGGCTCCAAGCCGGGCGTCCTCGCCTACGCCCAGGAGCACGCCCGGGAGTGGGTCCCGCCGCTGGTGACCCTCGAGACCGCCGAGCGCCTCCTGCGCAACTACGACTCGCACGCCGGCACCCGCGAGCTCGTGGACAACCTCGAGATCTGGATCGCGCCGTCCATCAACCCCGACGGCGGGCACTACTCGTTCTACGACTACGCCTCGCAGCGTCGCAACATGAAGCGCTACTGCACCGAGGGCGGCAGCAACGACGTCCTGGCCCGCAACCAGTGGGGCGTCGACGTCAACCGCAACTTCGAGATGTACAGCGCGTTCGACGGGTACTCCGGCGCGACGCCGTCCACGGTGAGCTGCACCAGCGACACCAACGCCGGCCCGGCCGAGCTCTCCGAGCCCGAGGCGCAGAACGTCGACTGGATCATGGCCCACCCGAACATCAAGTTCTCGATGAACATGCACTCCTCGGGCAACTACTTCATGTGGGCGCCCGGCGCCTACAAGACCGCCGACCGGGAGGCGTCGCCGCGTCCCTCGGTCAAGGAGGAGGCGTTCTTCTGGGAGGCCTCGGAGAAGATCCTGACCGGCATCAAGCGGCACCGTGGCCTGTCGGTCACCCCGGCCCGCACCGGCCCGATCATCGACGTCCTCTACTCGGCGGCCGGCAACTCCGGTGACCAGGCCTGGTACAAGTACGGCATCTACGGCTGGAGCTTCGAGGTCGGCAGCACCTTCCAGCCGCCGTTCCGCAACCCGAACCTCACGCCGGTCACCCCGGCCGAGGTCGGTGTCGCCAACGCCAAGGACGAGACCCTCGAGTACGCGAACGGGCTCATCGAGCTCGTCCGGGTCGCCCGGGACCTCGACGTCGACGTCACGCCCGCCGAGTCCACCCTGGTGGTCACCGAGACGGCCGACGACCCGACCAAGGTCAACGTCCGGATCACCAGCAACGAGTCGGCCGACATCCACTACACCCTCGACGGCACCCAGCCGACCGCGGCGTCGCCGATGATCCAGCCGGCGTCGGTGCGCGAGCCCGGCGAGAAGCTCGTGGTCGACAAGGGCACCAGGATCTACTGGTACTCCGAGGACTCCGCCGGCAACATCGAGGCCGGCTACGACCCGACCAACCCCGCCGACACCCGGTACCGCAAGGGCGTCGCCGAGGCCGGCTGGGCGCCGACGCAGGCCGCGCCGACCGTCACGCTGAGCGTGAGCCCGGCGTCGCTGAAGGTCGGCCAGAGCACCGCGGCGTCCGTCACGGTGACGGCGACCAACGAGTTCGGCCTCGCGCCGAGCGGCCAGGTCGTCCTCACCGCCGGCGGCCAGACCGTCGGCGCGATCACCCTGGGCCCCGACGGCACCGGCACCGCCCAGGTCGGTCCGTTCACCACGGCCGGCACCCAGCAGGTGCAGGCGGCGTACGCCGGTGACGACCTGACCGCCGCCGGCACCTCGGCGCCGGTCCCGGTCACCGTCACCGCGCCGGTCGTCGCGCCGGTCGCCTCGAGCGTCGCGGTCACCAAGGTCGCGCCCGGCAGGATCAAGGTGCGGACGACGCAGGCCAAGGTCACCGTCAAGGTGGCCGCGCCCGGTGCGGCCGTGTCCGGCAAGGTGGAGGTCCGCTTCGGCGGCACCGTCATCGGCACCGGCAGGGTCGACAGCACCGGTCGGGTCGTGATCACGCTGAAGAAGTTCGCCAAGGTCGGCTCGAAGACCCTCACGGTGCGCTTCCTCGGCACGCCGACGGTGAAGGCGTCCAGCACCACGACGGTGGTCCGCGTCGTGCGCTGACCCGGAGCAGCTCGTCGGGAGCCGGTGTCGCCTCGGGGCCGGCGCCGGCTCCTGCGCTTCGTGGACCCTGCGCTTCGTGGACCCGGCGTTCGAGGGAGCCGCGGCTCGGGCTCAGGCTCCGTCGACGCCGAGCGCGCGCAGTGCCATCCCGGCGAGCAGGTCGTGCATGACGCCGTCGGGCAGCAGCCCGCTGTGGGGGGTGGAGTTGATCAGCCCGAAGGCCGCGTGCGCCTGGGACCGGGCCGCGTCGAGCGACAACGAGTCGTCGAGCAGGCGGAGCTGGGCGGCCCAGAGGTCGACGTAGGAGCGCTGCAGGGTGCGCACCTGCTCGCGGGCGGCATCGGGCAGCGAGGACCAGTCACGGTCCTGGACGACGATCAGCGCACGACGTCCGAGGGCGAACGAGACGTGCCACTCGACGAGCCGGGTGACGGCGTCCGCGGGGCCGGCCGCGTCCTCGACCCGCTTGCGCCCGACCCTCAGCAGCTCCTCGCTGATCGAGACCAGCATCTCGGCCAGGACGGCGTCCTTGGACGCGAAGTGCTTGTAGAGCGCCGGCCCGGAGACGCCGCACGCGGCGCCGAGGTCGGCGACCGAGACGCCGTGGAACCCGCGGCGCGCGAACAGGTCGGCGGCGGTCGCCAGGATCTGCTCGCGGCGGGTGGTCGTGGCCCCGGTCATGGCGTCCAGGTTAGCGATCGCTAACGCCGTGGTCCGGGACCGTCCACGGCCCACCCCGGGCGCCGGGCCAGGTGCTCGCGGACGACGTCGTGGTAACCGGCCGGCTCGAGCAGGAACGAGTCGTGCCCCCACGGCGAGGCGATCTCGACGTGGCGGCTCGCGGCGCCGGCCGCGGCGAGGTGGTCGTGGATCCGTCGCGACTGGGCGGTGGGGAAGCGCCAGTCGGTGTCGAAGGAGACCACGAGGAAGTCGGTGCCGCCGGACCCGGCCCGGGCCGCGGCGCCCTCGTCCGCGAAGGGGTCGAAGTAGTCCATGACGCGGGTCAGGTACAGGTAGGAGAGGGCGTCGAAGCGCGCGAGGAACGCCGCGGCCTGGTGGTCGAGGTAGGCCTCGACCTGGAAGTCGGTGGCGTGGGTGGGCGGCCCGTCGGTGAGCCGGGCGCGCCCGAACTTCGCCTCGAGGGAGCCCTCGGAGACGTAGGTGATGTGGGCCATCCGGCGGGCGACGGCCAGCCCGTGGTCGGGTCGGCGACCGGTGCCGACGTACCGACCGTCCTGGAAGTCGGGGTCGCGCATGATGGCGTCGCGGGCGACGGCGGAGAAGGCGATGCTCTGGGCCGAGAGCCGCGAGGACGCCGCCACCAGCACCGCCCGGTCGATCGCCGCCGGGTCGTCGATCGCCCACTGCAGCACCTGCATGCCGCCGAGCGACCCGCCGATCGCGGCGTGCAGCCGCTCCACGCCGAGGTGCGCCAGCAGCCGCCGGTGCACCGCGACCAGGTCGCGCACCGTGAGCAGGGGGAAGTCCAGGCCCCACGGGCGTCCGGTCGCGCGGTCGAGCGACGAGGGGCCGGTGGTGCCGCGGCAGCCCCCCAGCAGGTTGGGACACACGACGTGGAAGCGGTCGGTGTCGAGCGGCCGGCCGGGCCCGACGAGGTTGGCCCACCAGCCGCCGTCGCCGCCGGCGTGCGCGTCGCCGGTGAGCGCGTGGCAGACGAAGACCACGTTGTCGCGCGCCGGGGCGAGCTCTCCCCAGGTCTCGTAGGCGACCTCGACGTGGTCGAGCCGGCCTCCGTGCTCCAGCACGAGCGGGTCGTCCTCGGTCGCGAGGACGACCCGCTCGGCGTCGGTCATGCGGGGCTCACCGGTGACTCACTTGGTGGCGGCCAGCGCCTGCTCGAGGTCGGCGATCAGGTCGTCGACGTGCTCGATGCCGATCGAGAGACGCACCATGTCCTCGGGCACACCGGCCGCCTCGAGCTCGGCGGGCTCGAGCTGGGAGTGCGTCGTGGTGGCGTTGTGGATGGCCAGCGACTTGGCGTCGCCGATGTTGGCCAGGTGCGAGAACAGCTCGAGCGCCTCGATGAAGCGCTTCCCGCCCTCGCGGCCGGACCTCACCCCGAAGCTGAGCAGCCCGCCGTACCCGCGGCCGGTGAGGACGCGGTCGGCGACGTCCTTGTAGGGGCTGTCGGGCAGGCCCGGGTAGCTGACCCACGAGACCTCCGCGTGCGCGGAGAGGAACTCCGCGACCCGCAGCGCGTTCGCGCTGTGCCGCTCCATCCGCAGGTGCAGCGTCTCGAGGCCCTGGAGGAACAGCCAGGAGTTCATCGGCGTGATCGCGGCTCCGGTGTTGCGCAGCAGCACGGTGCGGGCGCGGATGATGAAGGCCAGGTTGCCGACGGCCTCGGTCCACACGACCCCGTGGTACGCCGCGTCCGGGCCGGTCAGCCCGGGGAACCGGTCGGCGTGCGCCGCCCAGTCGAAGTTGCCGGAGTCGACGATGACGCCGCCGATCGAGGTGCCGTGCCCGCCGATGTACTTCGTGGCCGAGTGCACCGCGACGTCCGCGCCGTGGTCGAAGACCCGCGCGAGGTAGGGCGTCGGGGCGGTGTTGTCGACGATCAGCGGCAGTCCCTGTGCGTGCGCGGCGTCGGCCCAGGCGCGGATGTCGACGACGTTGATCTTCGGGTTGCCGACGGTCTCGGCGAAGACGAGGCGGGTGCGGTCGTCGACGGCGGCGGCCAGGTCCTCGGGCTTCTCGGGGTCGACGAACCGCACGGTGATGCCGAACTGGGGCAACGTGTGCGCGAAGAGCGCGTAGGTGCCGCCGTACAGCGTGGAGAGCGCCACGATGTTGTCGCCCGTGCCGGCCACGTTGAGGACGGCGTACGTCGTCGCCGCGGAGCCGGACGCGGTCGCGAGCGCCCCGACGCCGCCCTCGAGCTGCGTCATCCGCTCCTCGAAGACCGACTGGGTCGGGTTCATGATCCGCGTGTAGATGTTGCCCGGCTCGGCGAGCGCGAACAGGTTCGCGGCGTGCTCGGTGTCGTTGAAGACGTACGACGTCGTCTGGTAGATCGGCACCGCACGCGCGTTGGTGGTCGGGTCGGCCTCTTCCTGGCCGGCGTGGACCGCCAGGGTCTCGGGACGGAAGGACATGCGGAACGCTCCTCGGGTCGGGTGCTCGCCATCCTGAACCATACTGAATCACTAGACAATTTCCGTCCGAGGAGTGGGCGCCCGGGGTAGTCCCGGACGATCGGCCCCACCTCCGCCCGGAAAGGGGGGCCGAACGTCCGGGACTACCCCGCCCGGGCCGGTGGACGGGGTGGTTAACGATCGCTAACCTGAGCGGGTGAGCGAGATGAGTGACCTGGTGGCCGACCTGCGCGAGCGGTTGGCCGCCGCCCGGCTGGGGGGCAGCGAGGCGGCCCGGGCCAAGCACACCGGCCGCGGGAAGCTCCTGGTGCGCGACCGGGTCGACCGGCTGCTCGACCCGGGGAGCCCGTTCCTCGAGCTGAGCGCGCTCGCCGCCACCGACATGTACGGCGGCGCGGTGGCCAGCGCCGGCATCGTCACGGGCATCGGCCGGGTGGAGGGCCGCGAGGTCGTCGTCGTCGCCAACGACGCGACCGTCAAGGGCGGCACCTACTACCCGATGACGGTCAAGAAGCACCTGCGTGCGCAGGCCGTCGCGGCCGAGAACCGGCTGCCGTGCCTCTACCTCGTCGACTCCGGCGGCGCGTTCCTGCCGATGCAGGACGAGGTGTTCCCCGACCGCGAGCACTTCGGGCGGATCTTCTTCAACCAGGCCAACCTCTCCGCGCGGGGCATCCCCCAGATCGCCAGCGTGATGGGCTCGTGCACCGCCGGCGGTGCCTACGTGCCGGCGATGAGCGACGAGACCGTGATCGTCAGGGAGCAGGGGACGATCTTCCTCGGCGGCCCGCCGCTGGTGAAGGCCGCGACCGGCGAGGTCGTGAGCGCCGAGGACCTCGGCGGCGGCGACGTCCACGCCCGCAGGTCCGGGGTCGTCGACCACCTCGCCGACGACGACGCCCACGCGCTGGCGATCGTGCGCGGGATCGTCGACACCCTCCCGGTCGCACCCCCTGCTCCGTGGGAGGTGCGGGAGGTCGAGGAGCCGGCGCTCGACCCGGCGACGCTCCACGACGTCGTCCCGACCGACACGCGCACGCCGTACGACGTCCGCGAGGTCATCCGCCGCGTCGTCGACGGCAGCCGGTTCAGCGAGTTCAAGGCCCTGTACGCCGAGACGCTGGTGACCGGCTTCGCGCACGTGTGGGGCCACCCGGTCGGCATCGTCGCCAACAACGGGATCCTCTTCGGCGAGTCGGCCCGCAAGGGCGCGCACTTCATCGAGCTGTGCAACCAGCGCGGCATCCCGCTGGTCTTCCTGCAGAACATCACCGGCTTCATGGTCGGGCGCGAGTACGAGAACGCCGGCATCGCCCGCGACGGCGCCAAGCTGGTCACCGCGGTCGCCTGCAGCGTCGTCCCCAAGTTCACCGTCGTCATCGGCGGCTCGTTCGGCGCCGGCAACTACGGCATGTGCGGTCGCGCCTACGACCCGCGGTTCCTGTGGATGTGGCCCAACGCGCGGGTCTCGGTGATGGGGGGCGAGCAGGCCGCGTCGGTGCTGGCCACCGTCAACCCGAACCTGACCACCGACGAGGAGGTCGAGGCGTTCAAGGCCCCGATCCGCGAGCAGTACGAGAGCCAGGGCTCGCCGTACTACTCGACCGCCCGGCTCTGGGACGACGGCGTCATCGACCCCGTCGACACCCGGCGCGTCCTCGGCATGGGCCTGGCCGCCGCCGCGCACGCACCGGTGCCGGCTCCCTCCTACGGCATCTTCCGGATGTGATGACGTGCTCGACCCCACCATGCGTGTCCTGATCGCCAACCGCGGCGAGATCGCCGTCCGCGTCGCGCGCACCTGTCGCCGGCTCGGCCTGCCGACCGTCGCGATCCACACCGACCTCGACGCCGACGCACCACACGTCCGCGCCTGCGACGAGGCGGCCCGGGTCTCGTCGTACCTCGACGTCGACGAGGTCGTCCGCCAGGCCCGGCGGCACGGTTGCTGGGCCGTCCACCCCGGCTACGGGTTCCTCTCGGAGCGGTCCGCGTTCGCGACCGCGCTGGAGGAGGCCGGGATCGTGCTGGTCGGCCCGAGCGCCGCCGTCATGGAGCAGATGGGCCGCAAGGACGCCGCCCGCGAGATCGCGATCGCCGCCGGCGTCCCGGTGGTCCCGACCGGAGCCGACGCCCCGTACCCCGTGCTCGTCAAGGCCGCCGCCGGCGGCGGTGGCAAGGGCATGCGCGTCGTCCGCAGCGAGGGCGAGATGGCCGAGGCGGTCGCGGCCGCGAAGCGCGAGGCACTGAGCGCGTTCGGCGACGACACCATGCTGGTCGAGAAGTACGTCGAGCACGGCCGCCACATCGAGGTCCAGGTGCTCGGCGACACCCACGGCACCGTGCTGCACCTGCACGAGCGCGACTGCTCCACCCAGCGCCGGCACCAGAAGGTGCTGGAGGAGGCGCCGGCGCCGACGATCGACGCCGAGGCCCGCGACCGGATCACCCGCGCCGCCGTCGACCTCGCCGCCCACGTCGGCTACGTCAACGCCGGCACCGTCGAGTTCCTGCTCGACGCCGAGACCGGGGAGTTCTACTTCCTGGAGATGAACACCCGCCTGCAGGTCGAGCACCCCGTCACCGAGGCGACGACGCGCATCAGGGGCCAGGAGCTCGACCTCGTCGAGCTCCAGCTGCGCGTGGCCGCGGGGGAGCCGCTCGGTCTCACCCAGGACGACGTCCGGCTCGAGGGCCACGCCATCGAGGCCCGCGTCTACGCCGAGGACTCCTTCGGCGGGTTCCTGCCGCAGGCCGGGACGGCGTCCATCGTGCGCTGGCCCGCCGGCCGGGCGGGCACCGGGACCGTCCGGGTCGACCACGCCCTCGAGCCCGGACAGGTCGTCAGCACGGCGTACGACCCGATGCTCGGCAAGGTGGTCGCGCACGGCCCCGACCGCGAGAGCGCCCGGCGGGCGCTCGTCGAGGCACTCGACGCGACCGCGATCCTCGGCCTCACCACCAATGCCGGCTTCCTGCGCGCCCTCGTCGCCTCCGACGAGTTCCGCGACGCGACGATCGACACCGCCTGGCTCGACACCGCGCAGGTCGAGGCGCCTGACGCCGACGTGCCCCGGGTGCTCGTCGCCTGGGTCTCGGCGATGCTGACCTCCTTCGAGCGCGGGCACGCCTTCCAGTCCGACGGGTTCCGCCTCGGCGCGCCGCCCGCGCCCACCCTGGTCGAGCTCGACCGGGAGGTGCTGGTCGACCGTGCCGCCGGGACCGTCGACGGCGTCCCGTTCCGCCAGCTGGGTGCCGCCGACCACGTCCTGGAGGCGGTCGTCGACGGCGTCACGGTCCGCGCGGTCGTCAACGTCCAGCCCGGGCCGGCCGGGGCGCACGAGGTGGTCTGGCGCGGCCAGCGCTTCGCCTTCACCCCGCCCGACCGGCTCGCGGGCACCGCGGTCGTCGGCGACGGCACGATCACCGCACCGATGCCGGGCACGGTGCTCGACGTCCGGGTCGCCGTCGACGACGTCGTCGAGGAGGGCCAGGTGCTCGGCACCATGGAGGCCATGAAGATGGAGCTCTCGCTCAAGGCACCCTTCGCCGGCACCGTCACCGCCGTGGACGTCACGACCGGGGCGCAGGTGCCGCTCGGCGCGCCGCTGTTCGTGGTGGCGCCGCAGTGACCGCGCCGCTGCCCGTGGTCGTGCCCGAGCCGGGTCTGCCGACGGCGGTGACGATCTACGAGGTCGGTCCGCGCGACGGGCTCCAGAACGAGAAGGCCCTGGTGCCGGTCGAGGTCAAGGAGGAGTTCGTCCGCCGGCTGCTCGCGGCCGGGCTGCCCGTCGTCGAGGCCACCAGCTTCGTCCACCCGCGCTGGGTGCCCCAGCTGGCGGACGCCGCCGAGCTGATGACGCGCCTGGGGGAGCCGGGTCGCGACCTGCCCGTCCTGGTGCCCAACGAGCGCGGTCTCGACCGGGCCCTCGAGCTGGGCCTGCGGCACGTCGCGGTCTTCGGCTCGGCGACCGAGACGTTCGCGCAGAAGAACCTCAACCGCTCCTTCGACGAGCAATTCGCCATGTTCGAGCCGACCGTCGCCCGTGCCCGTGCGGCCGGGATAGACGTGCGCGCCTACGTGTCCATGTGCTTCGGCGACCCGTGGGAGGGCGCCGTGCCGGTCGAGCAGGTCGTCGCCGCCGGTCGCCGGCTGCTCGACCTCGGCGCCTCCCAGCTCAGCCTCGGCGACACCATCGGCGTCGGCACGGCGGGCCACGTGAGCGCGCTCGTGCGCGCCTTCGTCGACGCCGGCGTCGGCGTCGACCGGCTGGCGCTGCACTTCCACGACACCTACGGCCAGGCGCTCTCCAACGTCCAGGCCGGGCTGCGCGCCGGCGTCACGACGTACGACGCCAGCGCCGGCGGCCTCGGCGGCTGTCCGTACGCGAGGAGCGCCACCGGGAACGTCGCCACCGAGGACCTGGTCTGGCTGCTCACCGGTCTCGGCGTCGAGCACGGCGTCGACCTGGACGCCGTCGTGGCGACCAGCACCTGGATGGCCGGGCACCTCGGCCGCCCGAGCCCGTCGGCGGTCGTGCGCGCCCTCGGCGGCACCGCCTGACGGGTTCGGCGCAGGCACGGCGCGGAGCCGTGACGACGGGGATCCGGTTCGTGACGACGGGGATCCGGTTCGTGACGACGGGGATCCGGTTCGTGACGACGGGGATCCGGTTCGTGACGACGGGGATCCGGTTCGTGACGACGGGGATCCGGTTCGTGACGACGGGGATCCCGGACGTGACGACCAGGATCCCAGACGTGACGACCGGGATCCGCGTGGCCGGACGACTCAGGCGGAGTCCGGTTCGTCGGCGTCGTCCGTCTCGTCGGTGGTCAGCTCCATCATCTCGCGGCGCAGCCGCATCAGCGTGCGCACCAGCGTGGTGAGGTCGACGACGGCGCGGTCGAGGTCGGCATCGGTGCCGCCGGTGGAGCCGACCCAGTCGGGCACCGGCGCGTCGACGGGGTCGGGCCTCGGCTGGTCGCCCAACCGGGCGATGCGACGGCGGCGACGCTCGTGCAGCGTGGTGAGCCCGCTCCAGGCGTCGCGGGCGGCGTCGAGGACCGCGGCGGCGTCCGGACCGTGCGCGGCCTCGCGGAGGGTGTCGGCGGCCGGCTCGACCGGCAGGTCGTCGAGGTCGCCGACCACCTGGGCGCCGGAGGCGACGATGGCCTCGCGGGTGGAGCGGTTCCAGTCGGCGGCGAACCGTGCCGTGGCGGCGTCGAGGTGGGCGCGTTCCTCGATGGCGCGCCGGTTGCCCAGGAACCGGGTGGCCAGCGGCGACTTGACGGTGCGGTTGTAGTCCCACGGCAGGGTGCCCTCGAGGGTCACGTTGAGCCGTCGCACGAGCTCGGTCGAGGCGTGCCCGAGCGAGGGGTTCGACCGGGACGGCGGCTCGGTGGCCACCGCCGGGTCGACGCCGATCGCCGTCGCGAAGCGTTGCCAGAGCTCGTCGGGGTCGCGGCGCTCCACGGGCACCGTGACCACGGTGAGCCGCTCGGGCGGGACCAGCCGGCCCCAGGTGCGCAGCATCCGTGCGACGTCCTGCGTGCGGCGGAACTCCCGCACCCCGGTGTCGCCCCGGACCGCGTGCGCGGCCCACACCGGGCTCGCCGCGCGCTGGACCCCGGCCTGGAACTCCTCCCAGGTGTGGGTGCGCTTGGAGGTGATGCTGGTCTGCCACTGCGCCGGGATCGTCGAGGTGACGTCCCGAACGGTCAGGACGACGTGCACCTCGACCCCACGGAGGTCGCGGACGACCTGGGTCATCCGGCGCCGCCGCGTGAAGGACAGGAACTCCATCGAGACCAGCGACGCGGCGTCGCGACGGCCGCGAACCTCGGCGACCAGCTCGTCCCAGGCGCCGGCGCTGAGGGCGGCGATCTGCGGGTCGTGCTGGTCGAGGTGCAGGAGGTCCTGGACCGCCCGCACCTGCCGCGACCAGCCCGGCCCGACGAAGACGAAGCCCGCCTCGGCCAGGGCGTCGCGGTTGACGACCATCAGCTCCTGGAGGTACGTCGTGCCCGTCTTCATCGCTCCGACGTGGAGGTGCAGCACGGGTCGGGTCACGGGTTGCATTCTGGCACCCGGACCGGCACTCGGGCTGCGTGGGATGATCGCGGCCATGGCCAGCCCCACCCGTCACTCCACGCGCGACGCCGACCCGGCGCTCGCCTGGGTCGCGCACCTGCGCGCGGGTGGCACCGAGCCGTGGACGTCGTGGCGCGCGCGCCACGACGACGCACCCGTGGGCGCGTCGTCCCCGGCGGCGTCGCGGACGCCGTCCGCCTACGTGCCCGGGGCCCAGCAGCTCGAGCTGCTGCGCCGGCTCAACCTCGCCGCCCGGGCCGGCCGCGTGGCGCCGCCCCCGGCCCTGGTCGAGCGCGTCGTCAACGCCAGCGCGCCCGGCCGCGGCATCCCCGACCTCCCGCTGATGGGCACCGTGCCGGGTCCGCACCGCTTCGGCCCGCGGCCGGTCGACCCGGCCGAGCTCGCGGCCGGTGAGCTGGTGCGCGTCGCGTCGGGCCTGCTCGCCGAGGACCTCGTCGCCGCCGGCGTGCCCCCCGAGGCGTCGGCCCCGGCCGGGTTCCGGCGTCCGTGGGCGCCGTCGTACCGGATCTCGGGCGACCCGTGGCTGGTCTGGCCGGTCGTCAGCCAGCTCGGCCGCCGCGGTCGCGGTCCGGGCGGACGCCGTCCGCAGTGGGTGGTGGTCGGCACCGACCTGCCGACGATGCTCACCCACGCCTGGGTCGTCCGCTCCCTCGACAGCAGCGCGATCGGCTGGGACGACTGGCTGACGAACCTGCGCGGCGTCCGGTCGCTCCCGCGGCGCGCCGACACCCTCGGTGCGGTGCACCGCGCGATCGCCCACGTGGGCGCGGAGCGGGTCACCGTCGTCCTGGACCCCGCGCGGGTGCCCCGCGTGCTCGGCACCCGCCGCCGGGTCCGGCCGATGCCACCCCTGGGCGCGAACGCCGCCGACCTGGCCCGTCGCGTCGCCGCGCCCCTCGGCGGGCTGGTGCTCCCCGACCACCGGGCCGAGCTGCTCCGCCACACGCTGCTCCCGCGGCTCCTGCGCCTGGGCGACCTGGGCGGGCGACCGCTCGCGGTCCCGCCCGAGCACACCCGGTGGGTGGCGCGCCGCGCGGCCCGGGTGCGCCGCGGCCTGCTCGCCACCGGGTGCGCGGTCGTGGGCGACCCCGACGTCCTGCTCCGCAGGCCGGAGGGCCGCGACCTCCAGGACCGCCCCGATGACCAGGGCATGCTCGACCTCGCGCTCCGGCTGCTGCTGACGCCCGAGGACGACCGCTCGACCGAGAAGGGACCAACCCCCGGATGACCCGTCGGATCCTGCTGCACGTCGGCACCCCGAAGACCGGCACCTCCTACGTGCAGGACGTGCTCTACCGCAACCGCCCGCGGCTCGCGCTGGCCGGCATCCTCTACCCGGCCGACCGGTTCGACGCGCACTTCCTCGCGGCGCTCGACCTGATGCGGCTGCCGTGGGGCGGGCTCGAGACCGAGGCGATCGGCGCGTGGGACGCGCTGGCAGCGCGGGTCCGGCGGCACGAGGGCACCACGATCATCAGCCACGAGATCTTCGCGACCGCCTCGCGCTCCCAGGTCGGGCGGGCGCTGGAGTCGCTCGGTCACGGCACCGGCGGACCCGACGAGCCCGAGCTGCACGTCGTCCTCTCGGTGCGCGACCTGGTGCGCCAGATCCCGGCCGAGTGGCAGGAGAACGTCAAGCACCGCAGCTCCATCACCTACGCCAAGTTCCTGCGCCAGATCCAGAGCCCCGAGCGGTCGACGCGGATCGGCAGCTGGTTCTGGGGGGTGCAGGAGATCCCCGACATCCTCGACCGCTGGGCCCGTGACCTGCCGCCCGAGCGGGTGCACCTGGTCACCGTCCCGCCCCGCGGGGGCGCTCCCGAGGTGTTGTGGAAGCGGTTCAGCCAGGCCTTCGGCCTCGACGGCATCGACCTGACCCTCGAGACCGAGCGCGCCAACCCGTCGCTCGGTGCCCCGGAGACCGCGCTCATCCGCCGGATCAACCGGGCGGTCAACCGCGAGCTGCCGCCGGCCGAGTACCGCCCCCTCGTGCGTGAGCTCCTGGCCCACCAGACGCTGTCGCAGCGCCGCACGTCGCCCCGGCTGGGCCTGCCGCCCGACGTCCACGAGTGGGTGCAGCGGCTCGAGCGGAGCTGGGTCGAGGAGATCACCGTGCGCGGCTACGACGTCATCGGCGACGTCGAGGAGCTGATCGGCAGCCCGCCCGCGACGTGGAGCGACCCCGACCGCCCCGATGGCGACGACGTCGCCGCGGCCGGCCTCGACGCGATCAAGGCGCTGCTGCTCGACAACGCCCGGCTGCGGCAGGAGGGCGCCGGGCTGCGCCACGAGCTCGACGAGACCCGCGACGCGCTGCACCGGGCCTACCTGCGTCCGACGTACCGGTTGCGCGAGAAGATCGTGCGGCGCCTCGAGACCGGCCAGGTCGGCCGGGTGCTGCTGAAGGGCTACCGCTTGGCGCGGGGCAGGAGCTCGCGGTCGGCGTAGCTGCCGATCTTGTGGGTCGCCCACCCGTCGGAGCCCATGCCGATGACGCCGCCCAGGCCGGGCACCCGGCGTCCGACGGTGCTCGCGAGGCGGCGGCCGGTGACGCGCGCGACGAGGTCGCGGGCCACCTCGCCGGAGACCACGGGGTCGACGGCGGGGTCGTGCACCGGCGCGGTGGCCAGCGCCATCGGGGGCGCCGGGATGGTGTTGCTCCGCACCAGGGCGTTGACCGTGTCCTCGCCCAGGACGGTGACCAGGACGGCGTTGCGGACCCGCGGGTCGTCGAGGTCGTAGCCGCGCAGGTGCGCGATCGCCGCCACCATCCGGCACTGGATGAGGGCGATGCCGGTCAGGTTGGCCGGCACCGTGACGGCCATCGTGACCAGGCCGCCGAGGTTGGTGACGAAGCCGGAGGCACCGGCCAGGCGTACGTGGGTGTCGACGACGGCGTCCACGGCCTTCTCGACGTCGCCGTGCTCGGCGAGCTGCTTGCGGGCCACCTCGGCGGCCGAGGCGAGCGGTCCGACGCCCTCGACGGCGCGGCGCAGGGCCTCTCGGACGAAGGAGCTGCTCAGGTTGGGTGCCAGGTCGGTGATGCGGGGCGCGAGCTGCCTGCCCACCTGCTTGCCGACCGTCTGTCTCAGACCCATGGTGCAGATCGTAGGTGGCACCGCGTGACCGACCGGTACGGGCGGGACTACGGTCGCTCCTGTGCCGGTCGAGCCTCCTCCATCACGGTGGGCCTTCGACGCCCATCTCGCGGGCAGCGACCCCGACGACGACCTGGTCGCCCTCGGTGCCGACCTCGAGCCGGGCACCGTGCTGGCGGCGTACCGCCAGGGCATGTTCCCGATGCCGCTCGGCTCGGCGCGCGACCCGATGGGGTGGTGGTCGCCGGTGCACCGCGGCGTCCTGCCGCTCGACCGGCTGGTGGTGTCCCGGTCGCTGCGGCGCGCGTGCCGCGACTACGAGATCCGCGTCGACACGGCGTTCGCCGAGGTCCTCGACGCCTGCGCCGACCCGCGCCGTCCGCACGGCTGGATCGACCGGCGGATCCGCACGGCGTACCTCCGGCTGCACGAGCTCGGCTGGGCGCACTCGGTGGAGACCTGGCGCGACGGCCGGCTCGAGGGCGGGCTCTACGGACTCGCCCTGGGCGGGGTCTTCGCCGGTGAGTCGATGTTCCACCGGGCGCGGGACGCCTCCAAGGTGGCGCTCGTCGGGCTCGTCGACCTGCTCGACGACGAGCACGGTGGCCGGCGCCTGGTCGACGTCCAGTGGCTGACCGACCACCTGGCCTCCCTCGGCGTCCACGAGATCGGGCGCGAGGAGTACCTGGCCCGGTTGCCGGAGCTGCTCGCGGTCCCGGTGCCGCGGACGTTCGCCGGCGTCCACTGAACGTCGGGGTCGAGTCCGGTTAGACCTCCGCGGGCTGGGCAGGGTGGGCGGGCGGGCATCCCGAGATGCCCCGACAGAGAGGAACTCCCATGACCCCCATGAAGCGCCGCATCGCCGCCGTCGGCGCCCCCGTGCTGCTGGCCCTGTCCCTCACCGCCTGCGGTGGGGGGAGCGACGCCCCCACCGACGCGTCGAAGGAGGACTTCTGCGGGCTCATCAACTCCGAGCCCGGCTCGGACGTCGACCCGGAGGCGTCCCCCGAGGACCAGGCCAAGGACGTGACCGACCAGTTCAAGCAGCTGGCCGAGGACCTCGAGGAGACCGGCACGCCCGAGGACATCCCGGACGACGCCCGCGAGGGCTTCGAGATCATCGTCGAGGAGTTCCAGGACCTCGACGCCGACGACGTCCAGAAGGCCCTCGAGGGTGACTCCGACGACATCGCCAAGGTGAGCGACGACGACAAGGAGAAGGTCGACAAGTTCGACGAGTGGTCCGTGGACTACTGCGCCTGACCGGCGCGCGAGGACGGCGACCGGTGACCTGCACGCAGGGTCGCCGGTCGCCGTGCGTGCGGTCCGGGGTCAGACGACCTGGGGCGGCTGGCCGTTCTCGCTCACCATCGCCCGGCCGGCCGCCTCCCAGTCGAGCATCCCGCCGTCGAGGTTGACGACGTCGTAGCCCTGCTGCGCGAGGTAGCCGGTCGCCTGCGCCGAGCGACCGCCGACCTTGCAGACCACCAGGGTCTGGCCCGCGGGGACGTCGGCCAGGCGGGCGGGCAGGTCCATCAGCGGCACGTGGACGGCGCCCTCGATGTGGCCGTGGTCCCACTCGACCTGCTCGCGGACGTCGAGCACCGCGAGGCCGTCGGGCAGGGGGTCGGGGACGCCGGTGACGGCGACGGTGGGCACGCTCACGGGCCGGCCTCTCGCATCTGGGTCAGTGGTTCGACAGCTGTCCGCTGAGCCTCTCATGGCGACGCGCGCTCGGCTCGTCCAACCCGACGATCTCGACGCTCTTGCCCCTGCGGGCGTACTTCGTGGCGATCGCGTCGAGCGAGGCGACGGTGGAGGCGTCCCAGATGTGGGAGTCGGCGAGGTCGATGACGACGCGGTCGGGGTCCTCGGCGTAGGCGAACTGCGTGGCGAGGTCGTTCGACGAGGCGAAGAACAGCTCGCCGGTGACCCGGTAGACCGCGGTCGGTCCGTGCTCCTCGTGCTCCACGACCTCGCGGTGGGTCTCGGTGAGGTGCGCGACGCGCCGGGCGAACAGGGTCATCGCGACGAGCACGCCGACGACGACCCCGATCGCGAGGTTGTGGGTCGCGACCGTGACCGCGACGGTCGAGACCATCACGGCCGTCTCGGACCTCGGCATCCTGCGCACGGTCGCCGGGTGGATCGAGTGCCAGTCGAAGGTGCCGACGGAGACCATGACCATCACCGCGACCAGCGCGGCCATCGGGATGATCGCCACCACGTCGCCGAACCCGACCACCAGGACGAGCAGGAAGACGCCGGCCAGGAACGTCGAGATCCGCGTGCGGGCGCTCGAGACCTTCACGTTGATCATCGTCTGGCCGATCATCGCGCAGCCACCCATGCCGCCGAAGAAGCCGGTGACGACGTTGGCCGTGCCCTGCCCCCACGACTCGCGGGTCTTGTCGGAGGGGGTGTCGGTGATGTCGTCGACGAGCGTGGCCGTCATCAGCGACTCCAGCAGCCCGACGACCGCCATGGCCAGCGCGTACGGCGCGATGGTCTTCAGGGTCTCGAGGTCGAACGGCACGTCGGGCACGAACAGGCGCGGCAACGAGTCGGGCAGCTCGCCCTCGTCGCCGACGTTTGGGACGGCGATCGCGGCCAGCACCGTGAAGCCGGTCAGCGCCACGATGGCGACGAGCGGTGCGGGGACGACGCGCGTCACGCGGGGCAGGCCGACGAGGATCGCGATGCCCGCGGCGACCATCGGGTACACCAGCCACGGCACGTCGACCAGGTAGGGCACCTGGGCCAGGAAGATGAGGATCGCCAGTGCGTTGACGAAGCCGACCATCACCGAGCGCGGGATGAAGCGCATCAGCCTGCCGAAGCCGCCGAGGCCGAGGACGACCTGGATCACCCCGCCCAGGATGACGGTGGCGATCAGGTAGTCGTAGCCGTGGTCGCGCACCACGGGTGCGACCACCAGGGCCACGGCGCCCGTCGCGGCCGAGATCATGGCCGGCCGGCCGCCGAGGAACGAGATCGCCACCGCCATCGTGAACGACGCGAACAGTCCGACGCGCGGGTCGACCCCGGCGATGATCGAGAACGAGATCGCCTCGGGGACCAGCGCCAGCGCGACGACGAGTCCGGCGAGGACCTCGGTGCGCAGCAGTCGGGGCGAGCGGAGGGCGGCGCGCACGCTCGGCTCGGGGGGCGCGGGCGGCGCGGTGGAGGGGCTCGGCGCGGAGGAGGACATGGACCGGCTCTCGTGGTGACGGCGGCGGGGCTGGCCCGCCGGCGTGAGAAGGTGGGCGCGATGTGCGGACCGAGCCTAACCTCACGTGACGTGAGGGTTGGTATCCTCAGTCGTGTGGGCGGGGTCACGGCGTGATGCACATCGGCGAGGTCGCCGCCCGCACCGAGCTCTCGCTGCGCAGCCTGCGGCACTGGGAGGAGGTCGGCCTCCTGCAGCCCTCGGGCCGCAGCGACGGCGGCTTCCGCCTCTACACCGAGGACGACGTCGAGAAGATCCTCGTCATCCGCCGGATGAAGCCGCTCGGGTTCAGCCTCGACGAGATGAGGGCGGTGATGGTCGACCTCGAGGTCCTCCGGGACCCGGGTGCCGACGAGGCCGCGCGCGCCGCGGCCCGGGCACGGATCGGCGCCGTGCGCGCGGACGCCGTCGAACGGCGTGCGCGCCTGGTGCGTCAGCTCGCGATGGCCGACGAGTTCATCGACCTCGTCGGCGACGAGTGTGGATCCTCGACGTAGGTGGGACATCGACTCGGGCCACTGCGCCCACGTCGACACCAGTGGTCTCGACCGTCGTCACCTTGCGTGGGCGTCGTCTGGTTGCTCGACGTCGTCCGCTCCGGCCCCGCGTCGCTCAGTCGCTGCACCCGACGACGCCGCGCACGGTGTACCCGGAGTGGACGTGGAAGGTGACGTTGGCCTCGGCTGTGCCATCGGCGCGCAGGATGAGGGCGCTGCGCCCGCTCGGGGAGACCTGGTAGTCCTGACCGGTGTAGAGCGACGCTTCGAGCCAGGCCTCCACGGCTTCCTCCCGTGTCGGAAACCCATCAGGCTGCGAGCGAGGCATGTATCCACCGTCGGTGCTGTACATGGAGCTCGATGCGCAGTCGAGGGACCCGAACGGGTCGTCGGCGTCCGGGCGTCCGACTCTCTGGACGGGGACGGACCGGGTTTCGCCGGACTCGGTGACCGCGAGGCTGGCGGGTGCCTCGGTGAACCCCTCGATGGTGGCGACAACGCTGACGGCGTCTCGTAGGCACGCGCCGGTGGCCTGACCGGCTGGGTCGAGGACGACGCCGACGACCCCGTCGACGACGGTGGCGCTGACGTCGGGCGGGCAGGAGCTGCTGTAGCCGGACTGCGAGAGGTAGCTGACGGTTCGGTTCCTCGCGTCCCAGTGCGCGGTGCCGCGCACTGCGGCGGGGTCGATGCCCGGGCGTGGTCCGACGGTGACCGACAGCTCCTGGTCGGCCGGGGTCGACGACGTGGTGACGGCGCACGATGCGCCGTGCTCGAACTCGACGGCGATGGTTCGGGAGTCGGTGAGCTCGAAGGTCTCTTCGCAGGAGCCCGTCGGTGCTTCGAGGTAGCCGCAGTTGCCGCTGCAGGCGCGGACGGCGGCGTAGACGGTGTAGGTGCCGGAGGGTAGGCCTGCCCAAGCCAGGCTCCACGGAGCCGAGGCGACGTGGGACCGGACAGGGACCGGCCCGGAGGGTCCTTCGCGCTCGAGACGGATCTCTTCCTGGGCTCCTTCCTCGTAGTGGATCTGCTGTCCACCCGGTTTGAGCGACGCGTCGACGGCGAGCGTGTGTGCGGCTGGAGCCGTCGTCTGCTCGTCCGCGACCGGTGGGTCATCGGGGTTGTCCGCACCCAGGACCTGGGTGCTGGCCAGTCCGCCTCCGCCGAGAAGGACGGCGACCGCGGTGACGCCGGCGAGGATGGTCCGGCGGCGCCGCTCGACGGTTCGTCCAGCGTCGATCACGTCGTGGATGGGCGCGGGGCCGACGAGGAGGTTGTCGAGCTCCTCGATGACGGGTGGGCGGTCGCCGCTGTTGTCGGTCATGTCGGGGGTCCTTCGACGAGGTGGCTGTTGGCCGCGAGCTGCGCGACGGCGCGCGAGAGGCGGCTCTTCACGGTGCCGGGAGCGATCTGGAGCACGTCGGCGACCTGGGCCTCAGTGAGGTTGGCGTAGTAGCGCAGGACCACGGCCTCCCTGTTGACCGGGGACAGGTCGTCGAGGGCACGTCGGACGGCATCGGCCACTGCGACCTGGTCGGTGGTGTCGGGGACCGCGTGGTCGGGCAGCGTCTCGGTGGGTTGTTCACCCCACCACCTGCGTCGACGGCTGTCGCGGTGACAGTTCAACAGCATCCGGTAGACGTAGGCGTCGCGGTCGTCAGCGCGTCGAACCCTGCGCCAGGCCGTGTAGCAGCGCAGCAGCGTCGTCTGGGCCAGGTCGTGGGCTTCCTCGACCGTGCATCCGAGCACGACCCCGGAGCGCACGAGGGCACCCCACCGGGCTGCCGCGTAGGCGGAGAACTCTCCGTCGTCGTCCATCCACTCCCCTGGTTCTCGGGTGCCCTCTACTAGTGCGACGAGACGCCGGTGAGCGCAGGTTCCATCTGCGACCGGACAGGACGGCCGGCCTGTCGGGACCCGGCGCCCACGGACGGCGCGAGGACGGGGTCGCCCGGCGTGGTGTCAACAGCCTCGAGGCCACCTGGCGTGACGACGCTCTGAGCCGGTCGGAGGGCCATCCGGGTGAAGGACCGCCATCAGGGACGGAAGGTCACGACGAGCTCACTTGAGCAGCTTGCTCATCCGCCGGTCGGCGAGCGGCTTGCCGCCGGTCTGGCAGGTGGGGCAGTACTGCAGGCTGGAGTCGGCGAAGGACACCTCGCGCACGGTGTCGCCGCAGACCGGGCAGGCCTGGCCGGTGCGGCCGTGGACGGCGAGGTGGGACTTCTTCTCGCCCTTCAGCTCGCTCGCGGCGAGCCCGCGGGAGCGCTCGACGGCGTCGCCGAGGGTGGTGCGGATGGCGGCGTACAGGACGTCGAGGCCGCCGTGCTCGTCGTCGGCGATGGCGTTGGCCGCGCGGTAGGGCGACATCCTCGCCGCATGCAGGATCTCGTCGGAGTAGGCGTTGCCGATGCCGGCGATGGTGCCCTGGTGGCGCAGCACGCCCTTGATCTGCTTGCGGCCCTCGCGGCGGAGGATCGCCTCGAGCGCGTCGCGGGTGAAGTCGGGGGTGAGCGGGTCGGGACCGAGGCTCGCGAGCCCCGCGATCTCCTGCGGGTCGCGGACGACGTACATCGCGAGGCTCTTCTTGGTGCCGGCCTCGGTGATGTCGAGCCCCGTGCCGTCGTCGAGGACGACCCGGACGGCGAGCGGCGACTTGTTGCTCGGCTTCGGCGGCAGCGCCGGCACCTCGTCGCGCCAGCGGATCCAGCCGGCGCGGGCGAGGTGCAGCACGACGTGCAGTCCGGAGACGTCGATGTCGAGGAACTTGCCGTGCCGGGTGACGTCGTCGACGAGCATGCCGGTCAGGGCGGTGACCGGCGGGTCGTAGGTCTTGAGGGCGCTGAACGCCGCCAGGTGGACCGTGGCGATCGCGCGACCGTCGAGCCGGCCCTTCAGGTCGAGGGCCAGCGCTTCCACCTCCGGCAGCTCGGGCACGCGATGATCCTAGGCGCGACCGGTGACAAATGGTCCTGGTCGGGGCCATGATGAGGAGATGTCGAAGCCGGTGCGTGCCTTGACGTCCCCGGGGGCGATCTTCATCGACCCCCGCGGCGACCAGCGCGCGCTGCGGGTCTCGTGGCACACCGACGGCGGCCCCGACGGCGTCGTGGTGCTCTCGATGTGGCGCGACAACCTCTGCGTCGCGACCTTCCGCCTGGCCGTCGACGAGGTCCCCGACCTGATCGCGATGCTGCGCGAGGGCCTCGACGTCGCCTTCGCCGCGACCCGCGCCAGCCGGTCCGCCTGACGACCTGACGGCCTGACGGCCTGGCCCGCGCGCCACCCGCCCCGTCCGGGTGGGTCGGCGACCCGCGCGAGGTGGGACCGTCGCGGCGGCGCGGCAGTCTAGGGAATCGGCTAGAGATGCAGATACGGTCGCATCGTGGACCCGATCCGGAACCCCTACGCCCCTGGCGCCGGGCAGCGCCCGCCCGAGCTGGCGGGTCGTGACGAGCAGCTGCGCGCCTTCGACGTCGTGCTGGAGCGGGTGTCGCGGGGGCGGCCGGAGCGGTCGCTGGTGCTGACCGGGCTGCGCGGGGTCGGCAAGACGGTGCTGCTCAACACGCTGCGCAGCCAGGCCGTCCGACGCGGGTGGGGAACCGGGAAGCTCGAGGCACGACCTGACCAGCCGCTGCGGCGCCCGCTGTCGTCGGCGCTGCACCAGGCGGTGCGCGAGCTCGGGCACGGCCGCGAGGAGGAGGTCGAGCACGCGCTCGGCGTCCTGCGGGCCTTCTCGGAGCGGGCCGCCGGGGGCGACGCCAAGCTGCGCGACCGGTGGAGCCCCGGCATCACCGCGCCGGTCGTGCGCGGACGGGCCGACTCCGGCGACGTCGAGATCGACCTCGTCGAGCTGCTGACCGACCTCGGCGGGCTGGCCGGCGAGACCGGCCGGGGCATCGCGGTCTTCGTCGACGAGATGCAGGACCTCGGTCCCGACGACGTCTCGGCGCTCTGCGCGGCCTGCCACGAGATCAGCCAGTCGGGCCTGCCCCTCATCGTCGTGGGCGCCGGGCTGCCGCACCTGCCCGCCGTGCTGTCGGCGAGCAAGTCCTACTCCGAGCGGCTCTTCGCCTACCAGCGCATCGACCGGCTCTCGCGCGGCGAGGCCGACCGCGCCCTGACCACCCCCGCGGCCGAGGAGGACGCCGGCTTCACCCCCGACGCCCTCGAGGCCCTGTACGCCGCCACCGGTGGCTACCCGTACTTCGTGCAGGCCTACGGCAAGACCGTCTGGGACCTCGCCCCCGCCTCGCCGATCACGGCCGCCGACGTCGCCGTCGCCACCCCCGAGGCCGACCGCGAGCTCGGCGTCGGCTTCTTCGGCAGCCGCTACGAGCGCGCCACCCCCGGCGAGCGCGACTACCTGCGCGCCATGGCCGAGGCCACCCCCGATCCCGACGACCCCGCCGGCTCGGTCGCCACCGCCGACGTCGCCGCCGTCCTGGACCGCAAGCCGCAGGCCCTCTCCCCGGCGCGCGACGCGCTGCTCAAGAAGGGCCTCATCTACTCCGGCGAGCGCGGCCGGATCGCCTTCACCGTGCCCCACTTCGGGCGCTACCTGCGCGAGCAGGCCTGACCGGCGCTCAGCCCAGCGGCAGGCGCACCACGAACCGGGCGCCGTCTCCGGGGGTGCTGTGCGCCGTCACGGTCCCGCCGTGCGCCTCCACGAGCTGGCGGACGATGGCCAGCCCCAGCCCGCTGCCCCCGCTGGCGCGGGTGCGGGAGGGGTCGGCGCGCCAGAACCGGTCGAAGACGTGGGCCAGGTCGGCCGGGGCGATGCCCTCGCCGTGGTCGCGCACCTCGATCTCGGCCGTCGCGCCGCGGCGCCGTCCGTGCAGCTCGACGACGCCGCCCTCGGCGCTGTGCCGCACGGCGTTCGACGCCAGGTTGCCGACGACCTGGCGCAGCCGCAGGACGTCGCCGACCACGTGCAGGTCGTCCTCGGCCTCGACCACCAGGACGACGCCGCGCGACCGGGCAGTGGCCAGGTGGGCCGCGGCGACGTGACCGAGCAGGTCGGAGACCCGTACCGCGGCCGCCACGAGGCGCAGGTCGCCGGCGTCGGCGGCGGCGAGGTCGCGCAGGTCCTCGACGACGTGCTGCAGCATCAGGGTCTCCTCCATGAGCGAGGCCACGAGCGCGCCGTCGACGGGGACCAGGCCGTCCTGGGCGGCCTCGAGCGTGCCGCGCATCGTGCTGATCGGGTTGCGCAGCTCGTGGGCGACGTCGCCGACCATCGCCTTGCGCAGCCGCTCGGCCTCCTCGCGGCGCTCCGCCATCGTGTTGAACGCCTCGGCGACCCGGCCGATCTCGTCGTGGGACCGGACGGCGGCCCGCGCGCCCAGGTCGCCCTCGCGCACCCGGCCGGCCGCCGTGGCCAGCAGCGCGAGCGGGCGCACCAGCTGACGCCCGGCCAGGGCGGCGAAGCCCAGGCCGAGCAGCAGCACCAGCGCGACGACGCCGCCGATGCGCCACCGGTTGCGGGTCGACAGGTCCAGGAACGTGGTCGGCTCCTGGCGGGTCGAGGAGACGTGGAGCCGCGCCGGCGGAGCGACGTACGGCGCCAGCACCTGTCTCCGGGCGGTCGTCAGGCACGACGCCACCACCCGCTCGGTGGCCGCCGTGCGTGGGGCGTCGGGCACCCACGACAGGTCGGGCAGCAGGCTCACCGCCGGCCCGTCGAGGCGCTCGAGGCAGCGGTCGAGGAGGACCTGCACGCGCTCGAGCGGCGCGCGCTCGGAGGCGAACGGCGTCACCAGCGCCCGCAACCCGCAGCGGTCGGAGCCGGTCCTCGGCGCCCCGTCGACCACGGCGCGACCGCTCGCGGTGACGACCACCGCCGCGGCGGGATCGCTGAGCCCCAGGCACTCCGCGGCACGGGCCGCCCGCGCCTGCGAGGTACGACGGTCCGCCTCGTCCAGCGCGAACGGCCCGACGGCCTGGGGCGCGATGGGCGCCGCGCCGGGCCGGGGGCCGGCGTAGGCGTCCTCGGCGACCGGGCAGACCTCCGCGTCGGGGCACTGCCCGACCGCCCCGGCGGCCGGATCGGGGGCTTCCGTCGGTCCGACGTCGAGCGGGTCGATGGTCGTGGACGGGCCGTCGGGCGGGGCGGTGGTCGCGTCGGAGGAGTCGGCCAGGACCCGTCCAGTGTCGTCGACGAGGGTGACCCGGTTGCCCGTGCCCGCCGCGAGCCGGTCGACGAGCGGACCGACCTCCGACCAGTCGGGGTGGGTGGCGGCGTGCTCGACGAGGGCGTCCTCGATGCGGGCTCCGGCCGCGACCGCGTCGCCCTGCTCCTCGCGGAGACCAGCGGTCGTCGTCCGCACCGTGAGCCACGCGGTGAGCGCGACGGCGACGACCGCCACCACGGTGACCAGCGCGAAGAGCCGCAGCACCAGGCTGTGCCGCAGCCGGACCGCGTCCCGGGCGCGGTCAGGCACCGGTGGCCACGAGCTTGTAGCCGACTCCGTAGACCGTCAACAGACGCCGTGGGCTGCGGGCGTCGTCCTCGAGCTTCTTGCGCAGGTTCATCACGTGGACGTCGACGGTGCGGGTGGTGAGGTAGCCGTCGACCCCGTGCACGTGGCTGATCACCTGGTCGCGCGAGAAGACCCGCCCGGGCTCGCGGGCGAAGAGCTCCAGCACCGCGAACTCGCCGGGCGTCAGCCCGACCGGCCGGCCGCCGAGCGCGACCTCGTGGCGTAGCGGGTCGACCTCGAGGTCCCCGACGACGAGGGTGTCCTGCGGTGCGCGGCGGCTGCGGCGCAGCACGGTGCGCACCCGCGCGGCCAGCTCGCGCGGGCTGTAGGGCTTGGTGACGTAGTCGTCGGCGCCGGCGTCGAGGCCGAGCAGCAGGTCGTCCTCGTCGGACCGGGCGGTCAGGACGACGATCGCGACGTCCGACTCCGCCCGCAGGGTGCGGCACACGCTGAGTCCGTCGAGGCCCGGCATCATCACGTCCAGCAGCACCAGGTCGGGGGCCGAGGCCCGGGCGGCGGCGATCGCCGCCTCGCCGTCGTGGACCACGACCACCTGGTGCCCGTCGCGCTCGAGGTAGCGCCGGACGACGTCGGCCTGCTTCACGTCGTCCTCGGCGACGACGACCCGGGCGCCCATGCGACGAGTCTAGGAACCGCTCCCGGGGTGCGGGGGACCGCGACGGAACCGAAACGGCTTCCTGACAATTGCCTCACACCTGCTTCCTAGGTTCCTCGACATGACCCGCAACCGAGGCGCTCGACGCGCCACCGCCCTGTCCCTGTCCGCCGTCGCCGTCGCCGTCGTCCTGGTCGGCGTCGCGCACGCCGGCGGTGCCTCCGCCGCACCGCGCGGCGCAGGCCCGGCCCCAGCCGCCGCCCCGGCCGCCGCCCCGGCCGCCGCCCCGGCCGCCGCCCCGGCCGCTGCACCGGACACAGCGCCGGACGCACCTGCTCGCACGGCCGGGCCCGACCACACGATCTCGCCGCAGATGCAGCTCGACGACACCGATGCCGAGCGGACCGCGCGGATCGGGGCCTGGCAGGACTGCCTGGTCGAGCACGGCGCGAGCTACGCGAAGGACGTGCGTGGGGCGGCCGCCGTCGGCGTGGCCCCGCGACCGGTCGCCGACCCGGTCCCGCCGGCGGCGTCCGAGGCGTGCCGCGGTGCGCTGCCGCGGCTGCCCGTCGAGCTGGACCCCGACCGCAACCCCGACTACGTCGCCGACTCCGAGGCCAACGTCGCGTGCCTGCGCGACCACGGGATCCTCGTCCACCTCTACCGCGACGCCAGCGTCTCGCCCGACGGCCTGGGCTGGACCTACGACTCCTCCGACGTCGACCTGCCCGCCGACGCCGCCGCCATCGAGACCGCCTGCCAGCTGGAGGCCTTCGCGAGCTGAGGACCCCGAGGAGCACGACGGCCGACGACGTACCGCCGGGGGGAGGCGGCACGTCGTCGGCCGGGCGCTGCCGAGCGTGGGCTCAGGGCAGCGGCGTGGGGTTGGTCGGGTCGGGCGGCACCGGGAGGGAGCCGCGGATCCGGTTCTGCGCCTGGCACTGGCTGGTGCAGCTCGTGGCGCCCTGCGACAGCTCGATCGCGTCCTCGCCGAGGACGCCGCCGAGCCGGCCGCCGGAGACGACGGACCAGCGCGTGGTCCGGCCGTCCTGGAAGAGCTTGGTGGCGACCTGCGGGCTGTCCTTGCCGAGCAGCATCTGGTGCGCTCCCGGACCGGAGGCGACGGCGTCGACGCCGTCACCGAAGTTGATCTTCCCGGTGAAGCCGTTGACGAAGTAGAAGAGGCCGGGGCCGAGGGTGTGCACGAGCTCGACGTCGCCCGCGAACTCCGGCTCCATCTGGAAGATGCCGCCCTGGGGTGCGTCCTTGGCCTGGATCTTCAGCTTGCCCGCGGCGGTCGCGAAGATCGCGACGAGCGTGCCGTCCTTGATCTCGAGCTGGCGCAGCACCGGCGCCCGCAGCTGAGCCGGTGTCAGCACCGGCACCTTGGAGGCGAACACGACCGTCGGCCGGGTCACCATCCGCTCCGGCGACGCCGCGCCGGTGAGCGTGTAGTCGTAGACGCCGAGCGTCGCCGGGTCGATCGTGAACCGCGTGTGGGTGCCGGCGACCGCGACCTTGCCCGCCACGGCCAGGTCCTTGACCTTGACGTCCCTGCCGGGCGCGGGGTCGTAGGTGCGGCCGTTGACGGTGACGGCGTAGTCGCCGGCCGAGGCGGACGTCGTCCCGCCGCCGCGGTCGTCGCCGCCGCCGTCGTCACCGCCCTTGGCGTGGGCGGTTCCCGAGGCGGGGACGAGGAGCGCGGCGGCAGCGAGGGCGGCAGCGGCGAGGCGGAGCGTGGTCATGGGGGGTCCCTCCGGACGATGTGAAGACACCGCGGTGCGGTGTGTCCTCAGTCAAGGCCGGGCCGGGTCCGGGTTCCCAGATGTCCGTAGGTCGTAGTACCGAGGTCAGTCCTCGGGGAGCGCGGCGAAGGCGGCCTTGGTGTCCCGGTACCAGCCCAGCGACTTCTTCGGGTGCCGCCACCGCCCCTTCATGGCGTCGCGCGCCTCCTGGTGGCTGGCGTCGCCGGCCTTCTCCGCCTCCTTCAGGTGCTGGTCCTGGGCGTTGATGACGTCGTCGGCGCTCTCACCGCGGTGCGCGAGCTCGCAGGGTCCGCCGAGGTCGCGGCAGGTCATGGTCTTCATCGGTCTCTCCTGGTGGTGGGGTGGGTGGGGGTGGCTCCGTCGCGGCGCACGACGTCGGCGAGCACGTCGGGCGCGGCGCGGAAGGTGATGGTCTGCACGACGCCGCCGGCGACGGTGAAGTCGAAGACGACCCTCGCCGCGCCGAGGTGGAACCAGGCCGCGCCGGGGCGCTCGCCGACGAAGACCGGGAACGCCGCGGCGGCGCTGCCGTCGAAGAACGCCGCCACCTCGTCCCGGCCCTCGATCCGCTCCGGGGTGCCGGCCCGGACGGCGGCGTCGTCGGCGCCGACGGTGGCGTCGGGTGCCAGCAGGTGCAGCAGCCGCTCGAGGTCGCCGCCGCGGGCCGCGGCCATGAAGGCGTCGACGACCTCCCAGTCGGCGAGCCGGTCCTCGGGGCGAGGCTGGGAGACCTTGGCCCGCGCCCGTGAGGCGAGCTTGCGGGCCGCGGCCGGCGTCGTGTCGAGGACGGCCGCGATCGTCGGGAACTCGAAGCCGAAGCTGTCGTGCAGCACGAACGCGACCCGCTCGCGCGGCGAGAGCCGGTCGAGCACCACGTGCAGGGCCAGCCCGACGGTGTCGGCCAGGGCGACGTCGTCGGCAGGGTCGCCGCCGGCCTCGCCCCGGTCGTCCCGTTCGCCCCACTCGCCTCGCTGGTCCAGGTGGTCCAGGTCGGCGTCGTCGACCGGGACCGGCGTGCGCGACCGCAGCCGGTCGAGGCAGAGGCGGGTGGTCACGGTCGTCAGCCAGGCCGGCACGTTCTCGATGACGGTGCCGGACGCCGTCCGGTCCATCCGCAGCCAGGCCTGCTGGACGACGTCCTCGGCCTCGGCGTGGTCGCCGAGGACCCGGCTCGCGATCCCCACGAGTCGTGGTCGCTCGGTCTCGAACAGCTCGTTCCGGTCCACGGCTCCACCCTTCCATCCAGGTCCGTCACTCCTCTGACGATCGGGGTGCCCCAGGTGTGACCGTGCACGCTCGGGGACCGACACTCCGACCGCTGCCGCCGCCCGGCTGCACCCGGTCGGGCACGATGGAGACATGACGACGCAGGTCGTGGCTCACCGGGGGGCGAGCGACGAGATCGCCGAGCACACGCTCGCGGCCTACCTCGCCGCGCTCGAGTCCGGGGCCGACGGGCTGGAGTGCGACGTCCGGCTGACCGCCGACGGCCACCTGGTGTGCGTGCACGACCGCGACCTCCGGCGGACGGCGCAGGCTCAGGGGCTGGTCTCCACGATGGACCTCGCCGACCTCAACGAGCTCGACTTCGCCTCGTGGAAGAACCCGTGGGCCGACCTCGACGACGAGGCGCCCGAGCGCGACGAGTCGCTCGACCGGGTGCTGACGCTGCGCAAGCTGCTCGAGACCGTCGCCGACCTCGACCGGCGAGTCGAGGTGGCGATCGAGACCAAGCACCCCACGCGGTACGGCGGGCTCGTGGAGCGCCGGCTGGTGGAGATGCTCGAGGACTTCGGGTGGGACGCGCCGGGGTCCCCGGTGCGGGTGATGAGCTTCTCCTTCACCGCCCTGCAGCGCGTCGAGCGCGCGGCGCCCGGCATCCAGCTGGTCCAGCTGGTCGACCGGGCGCAGCACTGGTCGATGCTGCGCCGCGTCATCGGGCCCGGGTGGATCGTCGGCCCGGGCGTCCAGCTGCTCCACGAGCACCGCAAGCTCGGGAGGCGGATCACCGCCGACGGGCACGACATGCACGTGTGGACCGTCAACACCGACCGTGACCTCGAGCGCTGCCTCGAGCTCGGCGTGAAGGCCGTCATCACCGACCGGCCGGCCTACATGCTGGAGCGGCTCGGCCGCTGACCTCCGCGGTGGCTGGGTGCGGGACGGGTCCCCCGGCCCCGGTAGGTTCTGCGCCATGGCGAAGAAGTCCCGCACCAAGGCCCGCGACCACGCTCCCGCCGAGACCGACGGGGCGGTCGGTCCGCGGCAGCCCTGCCCGTGCGGCTCCGGCAAGCGCTACAAGGCCTGCCACGGAGCCTCCGGCGGTGCCGACGTGTACGTCGCGCGCCCGTTCGAGGGCCTGCCCGGCGAGTGCGACATCATCGCGCTGCGCGAGCTCGTGCCGGCGGCCACCGCGCCGCTGACGATCCAGGGCCACGAGGATCGCACCGTCCGGCTCTGCACCCTGCTCCCCGGCGCGGTGCCCGCCATGTCGCGCGACAGCGGCGAGGTCTGGCTGGGTCTGCAGGTGCAGCACCAGTTCGGCGACCCCTCGCGCGACCTGGCCGCCGTCCTCGAGGCCGCGCTGGCCGCCGAGCCCGGCATCGTCGGGCTGACGACGCCGCCCGGGCCGGGCCACCGGCTCCAGGACCTCGTCACCGACGAGACGCTCGAGGTCACCGTGCACGACGGGTTCGACTACTGGGTCTCCGACCTCGAGGACAGCGACGAGCTCGCCGGCGCGCTCGAGCAGGCGAACGACGCCGCGACGCCCACCTCGCGGCTGAGCTCGGTCGAGGCGGCGTACTGGACCGACGTCGGCACCAAGGAGCACCTGCGCTGGGTGATGCCGGAGCCCGAGGACGCGCTCCTCGACGCGCTGGCCCGGCTGCACGTGAGCGGCGACGACGTGATCGTCCCCGACGCCCGCCTGGTCGGGATGTTCCGCGCGCACGGGCTGCTCGCGCCCGTCTGGGACCTCGCCGTCGGCACCGGGGCCGAGGTGCTCGAGGAGCCGGCCGCGACGTTCAAGAAGGCGCTCGACGCCGCGCTGGCCGACACCTCGCCGCTCACCGCCGAGCAGCGCGCGGCACGCTCGGGCCTGGCGAACCGTCAGGTGACGATCCGCTAGCCGATCTGCCAGCCGATCCGCTAGCCGATCTGCTGGGCGGGACCGCTCGTGGGGCCGCCGACCCGCGACTCCACCACCGCGACGAGCTTGTCGCGGAAGCCGGGGAGCTCCTCGAGCAGCTCGTTGATGTCGGTGTCGGTGAAGTGGATCGCGCTCAACGGCGTCAGCGCGACCACCGTCGCGGTACGCAGCGAGCGACCGACGATCGCGGCCTCGCCGACGATGTCGCCGGCGCCGAGGCGGGCGATCTCCGTGCCGCCGCGCCGGACCGAGACCGAGCCGTCGAGGATGATGTAGGCCTTGTCGGCGGGGGTGCGCTCCCAGATCGGCGACCAGCCCTCCGGCAGCCGGACCCGACGGCCGTGGGCACTGATCTGCGCGATCTCACGCGCGCTGAACGAGTCGAAGAACGTCGCCATGCCTGCTCAACGACGGCGCCGACCGGAGGTGACGGTGGCGAGACGCGCGCCGCTCCTGCGCGAGACCGGGCCGGCGCCCGTCCGGACTGCCCCAGCCGTGCAATTGCCGACGCTGGCTCGGTTCTGGCGTCGAGAACCGAGCCAGTGAGGGCAATTGCACTCGTGTGGCCGCCCCGCCCCGCCCCGCTCGGACCGGCCGCGGCCGGTCAGACCAGCGGGTCGCGCTCGATCGGGCAGCTCATGCAGCGCGGACCGCCGCGGCCCGAGCCCAGCTCGGAGCCGGCGATGCGGACCACCTCGATGCCGGCCTCCTCGAGGCGGTCGTTGGTGGCGTCGTTGCGCTCGTAGGCGACGGCGACCCGGGGCGCGAGGGCGAGGGTGTTGTTGCCGTCGTCCCACTGCTCGCGCTCGGCGGTGACCGGGTCGAGGCCGGTGTCGATGCGGTGCAGGACGTCGATGCCCATCGCGTCGGCCGCAGCCTCGAGGAAGGGGCGGGCCTCGGCGACCGAGAGGCGCAGGTCGCCGGCGTCGGACAGCCCGTCGGGCGTGACCGTGAACGCGACGAGCGAGTCGGCGACGTTCTCGTAGACGACCATCTTGTCGACGTCGACCATCGTGCAGATGGTGTCGAGGTGCATGGTCGCGCGCTCCTGCGCGATCGGGACGGCGAGCACGGTGTGCGCGAGGTCGTCGTCGAAGACCTGCCGGGCCAGGCGCTCGACGCCGGCGGGCGTCGTGCGCTCCCCGACGCCGACCGCGACCACCCCGGGCGCGAGCAGCAGGACGTCGCCGCCCTCGACGTGCTCGTAGTGGGAGCCGTGGATCCGCGGGGTGCCCACGAACCGCGGGTGGCGGGTGTAGATCAGCTCGGTCAGCTCGGTCTCGCGCTTGCGGGCCGGCATGGCCAGCGAGGTGATCGCGACGTGGTCGCGCACCCACACCGAGGAGTCGCGGGTGAAGAGCAGGTTGGGCAGCGGGTCGATGAGGAAGTCGTCGTGGGTGAGCAGCGAGGTGACCAGGCCGAACCCGCCACGCACCTCGTCGTTGCGGATCCCCGCCGTGAGGTACGTCGTCAGCTCGGCCGGGCTGGCCTCGCCCAGGAACCCCTGGAGGTAGCGCCGCATCGTGTCGCCCAGGTCGAGCCCGGCGAGCGCGTCGGAGATCGCGGCGGCCCGGGCCCCGTCGTCGGCGAGGGTCTCGGTGAGCAGGTCGGTGAGGTAGAGCACCTCGACGTCCCGCTCGCGCAGGGCCTGCGCGAACGCGTCGTGCTCCTCCTGCGCGCGGGCCACCCAGGGGATGCCGTCGAAGAGGAGCCGGTCGTTGTTGCGTGGGGTCAGCCGGGTGAGCTCACCGCCGGGGCGGTGCAGCATGACCGTCCTGAGTCGTCCGACTTCGCTGTCCGCTCCGTGCGTCATGGCGGCAGCCTAGTGATGCCGGCGATTGTCAGACAATCCTGGTGGCGGGTGGGGCGGGCGGGGCACGGTGTGCCTGCCGGGCGTCGGCCCGGGACCCGCCTACCGTGGGCGCATGCTCGAGGTGCTGGCGGTCGTCGCCGTCGTCCTGGCGGCCGCGGCGCTGGCCGTGGCCGTGGTCGCGCTGCGCCGCACCAGCCGGCGCGCCGACGGCTCCGACCTGCCCCAGGACGTCCACGGCCTGCGCCAGGAGGTCGCGGCCCTGCGCGCGGAGGGCGCCGACGTGCTGCGCCACCTCGCCGTCGTCCGCTACGACGCGTTCGGCGACGTCGGCGGGCACCTCTCGTGGAGCCTGGCGCTGCTCGACGACCACGGCGACGGCGTCCTGCTGAGCTCGATCCACGGCCGCAGCGAGGCCCGCTCCTACGCCAAGAACGTCACCGGGTGGAGCTGCGAGCAGCAGCTCTCGCCCGAGGAGGACGAGGCGATCACCCTCGCGCGGGGGTAGTCCCGGACGATCGGCCCCACATCCGGCGCCGGACCGGGGTCGATCGTCCGGGACTACCCCGGCGGGAGCGGGAGGCTACGGCTCGAGCGTGTAGCCGAGCCCGGAGCTGGTCAGGAGGTGGCGCGGGGCGGACGGGTCGTCCTCGAGCTTGCGGCGCAGCTGGGCGGCGTAGACGCGCAGGTAGTGCGTCTCGTGCAGGTACGCCGGGCCCCACACCTCGCGCAGCACCTGCTCGCGCGGGACCAGCCGGCCGAGGTTGCGGGCGAGCAGCTCGAGGAAGGCCCACTCGGTCGGGGTGAGCCGGACGTCGACGCCGGCCTTGGCGACCCGCTTGCGGGCCAGGTCGATGGCGAGGTCGCCGACCTGCACCAGCGCCGCCGTCGGGGCGGCCTCCTGGGCGCGGCGGACGGCGGCGCGCAGCCGCGCCATCAGCTCGTTCATCGCGAACGGCTTGGTGACGTAGTCGTCGGCGCCGAGGTCGAGCGCCTCGACCTTGTCCTCGCCGTGCTGGCGCGCCGAGAGGACGACGATCGGCACCGTCGTCCAGCCGCGCAGGCCCGAGATCACCTCGGTGCCGTCGAGGTCGGGCAGGCCCAGGTCGAGGAGGACGACGTCCGGGTGCGTCGTCGCGGCGGCGTCGAGGGCGCCGCGGCCGTCGGCGGCCGTGACGACCTCCCAGCCGTGGGCGCGCAGGTTGATCGCGAGGGCGCGCGCCAGCGCCGGCTCGTCGTCGACCACCAGCACCTTCACCTGCTCACCCCCGCCCCGTCAGCGACGGCGGCTCGGCCCGCGGGAGCGCGAGCACCATCGTGAGGCCGCCGCCCGGCGTGTCCTCGGCCTCCAGCGTGCCACCGAGCGCCTCGGTGAGCCCGCGCGCCACGGCCAGGCCGAGGCCCAGCCCACCGACCGAGGAGTCGTCGAGCCGCTGGAACGGCGCGAACATCCGCTCGCGCAGCGCCGCCGGCACGCCCGGGCCGCGGTCGACCACGAGCACCTCGACCGTCCTCGGCAGCACGTGCGCGAGCACCCGCACCGGCGTCGGGCCCGTCGCCTCGTCCTGCCAGGAGGCGCGCACGGCGTTGCCGACCAGGTTGGCGACCACCCGCTCCAGCATCCCGACGTCGGTGCGCACCATCGGCACCGACTCGTCGACCTCGAGCGAGACCGCCCCCGGCGGGTGGCCGGCGACGGCGAGCGGCAGCACCTCGTCGAGCGACCGGTCGCTCAGCACCGGCTGCAGCAGGCCCGCCTCGAGCCGGGACAGGTCGAGCAGGTGGTCGATGAGCCGTTCCAGCCGGTCGATGCCGTCGTCGAGCGAGCGCACCAGCTCGGCCCGGTCGTCGGGGCCCACGAGGTCGCCGCCGCCCACCAGCCCGTCGACCGAGGTGCGCATCGTCGCCAGCGGCGTCCGGAGGTCGTGGGAGACGGCGCGGAGCAGGGCGGTGGACGTCGCCTCGGCCGTCTCGAGCACGGCGGCCCGGTCCTCGCGGGTCCGGAGCCGGCGGTACTCGAGCACCAGCGACGTCTGCACCGCGAAACCCTCCAGCACCCGCTGGTCGCTGGCCCGCAGCGGGTCGCCGGTCAGCACCAGGACGTGGTCGTCGTCGACCCGCACCCGCGTGTCGCCCTCGTCGGGGGTCGGCGCGCAGGGCGCGCCGCTGGCCGCCACCACCTGCCAGCCGGACGGCGTGCGCGCGAGCAGCGAGACCGCGTCCTGGCCGAAGGTCTCGCGCAGCCGCGCGACGACCGCCTCGGCGGTGTCCTGGCCGGTGAGCACCGAGCGGGACAGGGCGCCCATCGTGGCGGCCTCCGTGCGCGCCCGGGTCGCCTCGGCGGCGCGCCGCGAGGCCCGGTCGACGACGGTCGCGACACCGCCGGCGACCGCGACGTAGACGAGGAGCGCCACGAAGTTCGCGGGCTCGGCGACGGTGAGCACCCCGGTCGGCGGGGTGAAGAACCAGTTGAGCGTGAAGAAGCTGACCACGGCGGCGGCGAGGGCCGGGAGGAGGCCGCCCACGAGCGCGACCAGCACGGTGCCGGCCAGCAGCAGCATCTCGGCGAGGGGCAGCTGGTCGGTGTCCTCGAAGCGCTGCAGCAGCCAGGTGAGCACGACCGGCAGCACCACGGCGGCGACCCAGCCGGCCACCTGCCGCCGCGTGCTCAGCGACGACAGGACGCCGCGGGCCCGGGTGGCCCGCGCCGCCTGGTCGTGCGTGACCAGGTGGACGTCGACGGCGCCCGCGAGCGAGGCGATCCGGTCGCCGGAGCTGCCGGTGAACAGGCGCCGCACCCGCCCGTGCCGCGACACGCCGACGACCAGCATCGTCGCGTCCGCACCGGTCGCGAAGTCCACGACCGCCCGGGCGACGTCCTCGCCGACGACCGTGTGGAAGGTGCCGCCGAGCGTGGCGACGAGCTGCTGGGCCCGGGCCACCTGCCGCTCGCCGGGGTCGCGCAGGCCGTCGTCGGCGATGACGTGGACGGCGAGCAGCTCGGACCCGACGGCGCGCTCGGCGAGCTTGGCGCCGCGCCGGATCAGGGTCTCGGACTCCGGGCCGCCGGTGACCGCGACGACGACCCGCTCCTTGGTCGGCCACGGGTGGTCGATGCGGTGCGCGCGCCGGTAGTCGCCGAGCGCGTCGTCGACCCGGTCGGCCAGCCACAGCAGGGCGAGCTCGCGCAGCGCGGTCAGGTTGCCGACCCGGAAGTACGACGTGAGCGAGGCGTCGACGTTCTCGGGCCGGTAGACGTTGCCGTGCGCCATCCGGCGGCGCAGGGCCTCCGGCGCCATGTCGACGAGCTGGATCTGGTCGGCGGTGCGCACGACGACGTCCGGCACGGTCTCGCGCTGCCGGACGCCGGTGATCCGCTCCACCTGGTCGTTGAGCGACTCCAGGTGCTGGATGTTGACCGTGGTGACGACGTCGATGCCGGCGGCCCGGATCACCTCGACGTCCTCGGCGCGCTTCTCCCGCGCGCTGCCCGGCACGTTGGTGTGGGCGAGCTCGTCGACCAGCACCACCGCCGGGGCGCGGGCCAGGATCGCGTCGACGTCCATCTCGGTGAACCTGGTGCCGCGGTGCTCGACCTCGCGCCGCGGCAGCACCTCGAGCCCGTCGAGCATCCCGGCGGTGTGCTCGCGGCCGTGGGTCTCGACGTAACCGACGACGACGTCGGTGCCGCGCTCGCGCCGGCGTCGGGCCTCCCCGAGCATGGCGTAGGTCTTGCCCACACCGGGCGCGGCGCCGAGGTAGACCGTCAGCCGGCCGCGACGATCGCTCATGGGGCTGTCACGGGGCCACTATCCCGCAGCCGGGGCCGCGGCCCGGGTCACGGCGATGTTGAGCTCCAGCACGTTGACCCGCGGCTCGCCCAGGATGCCGAGGGTCCGGCCCTCGGTGTGCTCCTCGACGAGCGCGCGGACGTCGTCCTCGGACAGGTCGTGGGCTGCTGCGACGCGGGGGACCTGGAGCGCGGCGTAGGCCTGCGAGATGTGGGGGTCCAGGCCCGAGCCCGACGCGGTGACGGCGTCCGGGGGCACCTCGCCGACCGGGACGCCTTCGCGCTCCGCGATCGCCGCCCGCCGTTCCCGGATCGCCGCGACCAGCTCCGGGCTCTCGGGCCCGAGGTTCGAGCCGTACGACGACAGCGGGTCGTAGCCGTCGCCCGCGGCCGAGGGCCGCGGTTGGAAGAGGGTCGGGTCGTCGACCAGCTGGCCGAGCAGGGCGGAGCCGACCGCCTCGCCGGGGTCGGTGGTGTGGGCGCCGGTCGCGGTCACCAGCGATCCGTCGGCCTGCCAGGGCGCCGCGACCCGGGCGATGCCGGTGACGAGCAGCGGGTAGCCGAGGCCGAGCACGAGGGTCATCGCGACCAGGAGCCGGAGTCCGGCGAGGCTGAAGCGGAAGAGCGAGTAGAGGTCCTTCATCACGTGTCCTAGAGGCCGGGGATGTGCGAGATGACGAGGTCGAGGAGCTTGATGCCGAGGAACGGGGCGATCAGCCCCCCGACGCCGTAGACGAGCAGGTTGCGCTGGAGCAGCGCGGACGCCGACGCGGGCCGGTAGGCGACGCCGCGCAGCGCGAGTGGGATCAGCGCCACGATCACCAGCGCGTTGAACACGACCGCGGAGACGATCGCCGACTCCGGGCTGCTGAGCCGCATCACGTTGAGCACGTCGAGGTCGGGGAAGGCGACCACGAACATCGCCGGCAGGATCGCGAAGTACTTCGCGACGTCGTTGGCCACCGAGAACGTCGTGAGCGCGCCGCGGGTGATCAGCAGCTGCTTGCCGATCTCGACGACGTCGAGCAGCTTGGTCGGGTCGGAGTCGAGGTCGACCATGTTGCCGGCCTCCTTGGCGGCGGTGGTGCCGGTGTTCATCGCGACGCCGACGTCGGCCTGGGCCAGCGCCGGGGCGTCGTTGGTGCCGTCGCCGCACATCGCGACCATCCGGCCGCCCTGCTGCTCGCGGCGGATCAGGGCGAGCTTGTCCTCGGGCGTGGCCTCGGCGAGGACGTCGTCGACGCCGGCCTCCTGCGCGATCGCGGCGGCCGTGACGGCGTTGTCGCCGGTGATCATGACGGTGCGGATGCCCATCGCACGCAGCTCCTCGAAGCGCTCGCGGATGCCGTCCTTGACGACGTCCTTGAGGTGGATCACGCCGAGCAGCCGGGCCGGGTCCGACCCGACCTGCTCGGCGACCACCAGCGGGGTTCCGCCGCTCTCGCTGACGTGCTGCACGTGCGCCTCGATCGCGGCGACGGAGGCGTGCGCGGCCGGTGAACCGGTGCTGTGGACCCACTGCGCGACGGCGGAGCCGGCGCCCTTGCGCAGCGTCCGGCCGGGCAGGTCGAGGCCGCTCATCCGGGTCGAGGCGGAGAACGCGACGAACGTCGCACCCGGCGGCGTCGCGACGGCGCCGCCGACGAGGGTCACGATGCTGCGACCCTCGGGCGTCTCGTCGGCCAGCGACGACAGCAGCGCCGCCTCGGCGAGCTCGGCGGACGTGACGCCCGGGACCGCGAGCAGCTCGGCCGCCTGTCGGTTGCCGTAGGTGATCGTGCCGGTCTTGTCGAGCAGCAGGACGTCGACGTCGCCGGCGGCCTCGACGGCGCGGCCCGACATCGCGAGCACGTTGCGGCGGACGAGGCGGTCCATGCCGGCGATGCCGATGGCCGAGAGCAGGGCGCCGATCGTCGTCGGGATGAGGCAGACCAGGAGCGCGGTGAGCACGAGTGGGGACTGGTGGGCGCCGCTGTAGTCGGCGAGGAAGTACAGCGAGCCGCAGACCACGACGAACACGACGGTCAGCGAGCTGAGGAGCACGTTGAGTGCGATCTCGTTCGGGGTGCGCTGGCGCTCGGAGCCCTCGACGAGGGCGATCATCCGGTCGACGAAGGACTGGCCGGGCTCGGAGGTGACCCGGACGACGATCCGGTCGGAGAGCACGACCGTGCCGCCGGTGACCGCGCTGCGGTCGCCACCCGACTCGCGGATGACGGGCGCCGACTCTCCGGTCACTGCCGACTCGTCGACCGACGCGACGCCCGCGACGACGTCGCCGTCGCCGGGGATCCGCTCGCCGGCCTCGACCACGACGACGTCGCCGGCGTGCAGCGACGTGCTCGGGACCTCGTCGGTGGGCAGGTCGGTGAGGTTGCCGGTGTAGGTCAGCTGGTCGGCCGAGCCGCGCACCCGCCGGGCGGGCGTCTCGGTCTGCAGCTCGCGCAGGCTGGCCGCCTGGGCCTTGCCGCGGCCCTCGGCGACCGACTCGGCGAGGGTGCCGAAGACGACGGTGAGCCACAGCCACAGGGTGACCAGCCAGCCGAGCGTGCTCGGGTCGAGGACCGACATGACGGTGGTGGCGACGGCGCCGATCTCGACGACGAGCATCACCGGTGTGGCGAGCAGCTCGCGCGGGTCGAGCTTGCGGAGCGCGCCCGGCAGGGCCGCCGCCAGCTGCGCGACGGTCAGGACGCTGGAACCCGTGCCGGTCGTGGTGCCGGTGGTGCCGGTGGTGGTGGGTGTGGTGGTGCTGGTGGGGGTGCTCATGACAGGGACTCCACGATCGGACCGAGGGCGAGCACCGGCACGTAGGTCAGCCCGACCACGACCAGCGCCACGCCCGAGAGGAGGACGACGAACAGGGGACGGTGGGTCGGCAGGGTGCCGGCGCCCGCGGGCAGCCGGGGCTGGGTGGCGAACCGTCCGGCCAGGGCCAGCACCACGACCATCGGCAGGAACCGGCCGAGCAGCATGCACGACCCGAGCAGGGTGTTCCAGAACGGCGTGCCGGAGGTGAGGCCGCCGAAGGCCGAGCCGTTGTTGTTCGAGGCCGACGTGACGGCGTACACGGCCTCGGTCAGCCCGTGCGGACCGCTCTCCTGGAGGCCGGCGAGGCCGTCGGACGCGGTCAGCGCGACGGCGCTGCCGACGAGGACCAGCACGGGTGTCGTCAGCACGTACGCCGCCACCAGCACGATCTCGCGCTGGCCGATCTTCTTGCCGAGGTACTCCGGGGTGCGGCCGACCATGAGGCCGCACAGGAAGACGGTGACGACGGCCAGCATCAACATGCCGTAGAGCCCCGAGCCGACGCCGCCGGGCGCGATCTCGCCGAGCATCATGTTGAACAGCGCGACGCCGCCGCCGGGGGCGGTGAGGGAGTCGTGCATCGTGTTGACCGCGCCGGTCGACGTGCCGGTGGTGACCGCGGCGAACAGCGCGGAGCCGGCCGTGCCGAACCGCTGCTCCTTGCCCTCCAGGGCGCCCTGGGCGAGCTGGGGCGCGGTCCCGGGCCCGGCCATCTCGGCCCAGGTGATCAGCGCGACCGAGACGGCGAGCAGGAGCCCCATCACGGTGAGGACGGCGACGCCCTGGCGGCGGTCGCCGACGATCAGCCCGAACGACCAGGCCATCGCGAACGGGACGAGCAGGATCAGGAAGATCTCGAACAGGTTCGACATCGGCGTCGGGTTCTCGAAGGGGTGCGCGGAGTTGGCGTTGTAGAAGCCGCCGCCGTTCGTGCCGAGCTCCTTGATCGCCTCCTGGCTGGCGACCGGGCCGCCGGTGATGGCCTGGTTGCCGCCGGTGAGGGTGTCGACGAGGTGCGGGCCGGCGAGGTTCTGGACGACGCCCATCACGACGAGCAGGACGGCGGCGACCAGGGCGATCGGCAGCAGCACCCGGAGGACGGTGCGCACCAGGTCGGCCCAGAAGTTGCCGACCCGTCCCGCCCCGCCGCGCCGCGCGAGGCCGCGGGCGAAGGCCGCGGCGACCGCCATCCCGACGCCGGCGGAGAGGAAGTTCTGCACGGTGAGGCCCGACATCTGCATCAGGTGGCCGAGCGCGGCCTCGCCGGAGTACCACTGCCAGTTGGTGTTGGTGACGAAGGAGACGGCGGTGTTCCAGGCGCCGTCGGTCGGCAGCGCCGCGAACCCCAGCGACAGTGGCAGGTGCTCCTGGAGCCGGCCGAACGCGAACAGCGCCAGGACGCCGACCAGCGAGAAGCCGAGCACGGACATCGCGTAGGTGCGCCAGTGCTGGTCGGCGTCGGGGTCGACGCGCAGCGCCCGGTAGGTCACCCGCTCGACCGCGAGATGTCGCGGGGAGGTGTAGGCATGCGCGAGCAGTCGGCCGAGCAGCGGCACGGTGAGCCCCAGCGCCGCAACCAGCACGGCGACCTGGAGCAGGGTCGGGACGATCTCGCTCACGCCGCGCCGCCCTGGGTGGCGAGTTCGGTCTGGGCGGTCTGGTCGGCTGGATCAGTGGGGTCGACCCGGTCGGCGGGATCGTCGAGGTAGCGGTCGAGCGCACCCACCAGCACCGCCAGGAGCGCGAAGGCGACGAGGGTGAGCAGGAGGTAGAGGACGTCGTTCACGTCCTCATCGAACGCCCGCCGGACCCCGCCCCCCGACGGTCCTGACGGTTCCTTGACGCTCTGGTGGTCGGCCTTGACGAGTCGCTAGCGGGACTACCCCTCAGGTGGGTTTGCGACCGAGCTGGGCGCCCATCGCCGCGATGACGGCCTCGAGGCCCTGGACCGGCCTGATCATCACCGTGAACGACGTCAGCCGGCCGTCGGCGCCCCAGCGGAGCATGTCGACCCCGTGGACCGACCTGCCGCCGACCTCGCACTCGAACTCGAGGACGGCCGAGTCGTCGGCGTACCACTCGTCGAGGTAGCGCAGCGTCGGGCCGAGCACGGCCATCGCGGCGAGCAGGTAGGCGGTGGTGACCGCCTTGCCCTCCTGCGGCGTGTGCACCGCGGGGGAGCGGAAGACGCAGTCGTCGGCGAGGAGCGCGTCGAGGTCGGCGAGGGAGGCCTCGTCGCGCGCGGCGGCGACCCGGTGCCAGGTCTGCACGGGTGGTGGGATCGTCGAGGGGTCGGTCGTGGACTCGGTCATGGACCCAGTCAACAACGAGAAGCAACCTGGAGGGCGATGAGACGTCTCACCAACATGACCACCACCTCGGACCTCGCGGCCGGGTCACGACGGCCGCTGGCCGCCGGCGACCTGGCCCAGCTGTACGCCGCGCACCGGCTGCCGCTCGTGCGCCTCGCGATCCTGCTCGTCGACGACCGCGCCTCCGCGGAGGACGTCGTCCAGGACGCCTTCGCCTCCCTCGCCGGCCGGCTCCACAAGCTGCGCGACCCGGACGCCGCGCTCGGCTACCTGCGCACGTCGGTCGTCAACGGCTCCCGCTCGGCGCTGCGGCGGCGTCGTACGGCGCGCGCCTACGTGCCGCCGGCGGAGGCCGAGCCGCCGGGGCCCGACGACCGGGCCGTGCTCGCCGAGGAGCACCGCGAGGTGCTCGCCGGTCTCGACCGGCTGGCGCCGCGCCAGCGCGAGGTGCTCGTCCTGCGCTACTGGTCCGGACTCTCCGAGGCCGAGATCGCCGAGGCGTGCGGGATCTCCCGCGGCGCCGTCAAGTCCACCGCCAGCCGCGCGCTCGACGCGTTGGAGCAGATCCTGAAGGGAGAGGGCCGATGAACACCCTCGAGTCACGCCTCTCCGAGGCCCTGAACGCCCGCGCCGAGCAGGTGCAGCCCGCCGACCTCGGCCCCGGCCACGTGCCGGCCACCGTCTCGCCGGTGCGCCGCCGGCTCCAGGTGGGCGCCGCGATCGCCGCCGTCGCGGCCGTCGCGGCCGTCGCCGCGGTCGCCGTCTCGGTGCTGGACGACGACGGCGAGACCGGCCCGTCGCCGGCACCGCAGCCGACCGTCAGCGACACCTCCAACCCCACCACCGACGCCACCACCGACCCGACCGCCGACCCCGAGCCCGCGCCCACGACGAACCCGCCCGAGGGTGACCTGGGCTACCTGCTCCCCTTCGACACCACGCAGTACGTCGAGCCCGGCACGACCGTCCGGTTCGGCGACGGCGAGACCGCCGCCATCACCGGGGGCGAGCTCGTGGTCACCGGCAGCGGCTCGGTGCTCCGCGGACCCCTGGAAGGCATCGACCCGCAGGACGACGTCTCGATCACCCGGGTCTCCCTCGGGCAGGTGGGCAACGGCTACCTGCTCGCGCAGACGCCCGGCGGCGACTCCCAGATCCAGGAGCTGTACGTGGCCGGCGACGGCGGGGGCCTGGTCCTGGCCCAGCCTCCCGGCGACGTGCCGTTCGGCTTCGGGTACGCCGAGGGCTTCCCGGACGGGTACCTCACCTGGACCGCCGGGGACGGCAGCGGCCTGTTCACCCGGGTGCAGCTCGGCGACCCCGCCGGCAACCGGTGGCGGGTCTACCGCTGGGAGGTGACCGGTCCCGGTGAGGGCGGCGGTCCCGAGTTGCTGGCCCGCGACCTGGTGCCGACGGACCTCGGCGTCGTCTGCTTCGGCAGCGGCAACCCGCCGCGGAGCGTCACCCCCTGCTGAGACCCCCGGACGGGGTAGTCCCGGACGATCGGCCCCGAAGTCGGGCGAGAAGTGGGGCCGATCGTCCGGGACTACCCCCGTCCCCGTCCTCCCGTCCCGGCGCCGCGGCGCCGCGGAGCCGCGACGTCAGCGCGGCACCCGCACCAGCAGCCGGCCGTGGATGCACTCCATGTGCAGCTCGCGGCCGGGGCCGATCGAGTCGCCGTCGAGCTGGCGGGGGGTGTCGGCGCCGGCGCGGATCGAGACGGTGCGGCCGGTCATCCGGTTGATCGTGTCGTCGGTGCGGGAGCGCTTGGCGAGCACCCGCACGGCGAGCGGGATCCACGACAGGAAGCGCCGCGGGTAGAGCAGGACGACGTCGAGCTGGCCGTCGTCGATGGAGGCATCGGGCAGCAGCGGCATCCCGGCCTGCAGGTAGCCGACGTTGCCGACGACGATCGTGCGGGCGCGGTGCTTGGTGAACTCGCCGTCGTCGATCGAGATCTCCACGCGGGTCGGCGGGAACATCAGCGACTTCAGCGCCGACAGCACGTAGGCCAGCCAGCCGACCTTCTTCTTGATGTCCTCGTTGACGCCCTCCATGATCGCGGCGTCGAAGCCCATCCCGGCCATCACCATGAAGTAGCTCTCGAAGCTGCCCGGGTCCTCGGCGTCCGGCTCGCCGTGGGGGTCGCCGCCGTCGCCGCGGACGGCGACCATGTCGATCGCCCGGTCCTGGCCGGTGAGCGCGATGTCGATCGCGGCGCGGATGTAGAGCGGGATGTCGAGGTTGCGGGCCAGCAGGTTGCCGGTGCCGGCGGGCACGATCCCGACCGGGATGCCGGTGCCGGCGAGCTCGGCGCAGACCTCGCGCACGGTGCCGTCGCCGCCGCACACGATCACCAGGTCGGCGCCCTGGACCGAGGCCAGCTCGGCCTGACCGGTGCCGGAGTCCTCGGGGGTGGTCAGGTGCCACGTCGGGTCCTGCCAGCCGGCCGACCGCGCCATGGCGGTGACCGTGCTCTTGAACGCCGCGACGTCCTCGACCTTGATCGGGTTCAGGACGACGGCGAGCCGCTTCGCCGACGGCAGCGCCTCGGGCAGCGGCTCGATCTTCAGGGCGTGGCTGCGCGGGAGCGGGCTGAACACGACCAGCCCGACGAGCACGACCGTCGCACCGAGCAGGACCCCGCCGACGACGTCGCTCGGGTAGTGCCGGCCCAGCATCAGCCGGTCGGCGCAGACGAGGACGACGGCCAGCGCGACGAGGACGACGACGATCCGCCGGACGATCGCCTTGCGCACCAGCATCACCGAGAGCACGATCGCGACCCCGCCGAACGCCGCGATGCCGGAGGCGTGGCCGGACGGGAAGGCGCCGTTGTCGAGCACGTGCTCGGGGTGCTGCCAGTCGGGTCGGACCCGGCCGACGAGCGACTTCAGCCCGGTGGTCGCCAGCGCCGTCACGAGCATCACGCCGCCGGCGTACTCGGCGGCGCGGTGGTGGCCCTTGTAGTAGATGACCACGCAGAGCACGATCGTGTAACAGGTCATCGCGATCGTGCCGAAGAGGTTCTCGACCACGCGCAGGAACGACAGCAGCCCGGCGTCGTCGACCGCCCAGGTGCGTGCGGAGCGGCCGCGGTCGTCGATGTCGACCAGCCAGGTCCAGTCCCGGTCGACGGCGAGGGTGAGCACCCCCAGCAGGAGCAGGCAGCCCGCGGCCCACGTGAGCTGGACGGTGCGTGGTCGGTCGAGCAACGCGGTTCCTTCGGCGGCATACGGACAGAAGGGTCAAGTATGACCACCGACCGGCGTGCCGGCCCCTTCGGCGACGGGCACTAGCCTCGGGCCCATGACGCAGCCGGACGCGACCTGGGTTCCCCGACTGGTCGCCCTCGACATCGACGGCACCCTCCTGAAGTGGGTCGAGGGCGAGGGGACGACGCACGAGGAGGTCGCGGGCCCGGTCCACGACGCCATCCACCGCGCCCTGGCCGCCGGGGCGCACGTCGTCCTCGCCTCGGGACGCTCCCCGCACGACATGACCACCATCGCCGACCTCCTCGACCTCCACGGTCACGAGCAGGAGCGGCTCTGGGTGGTGGCCAGCAACGGCGCGGTCATCTTCCGCTACCTGCCCGGCGGCGAGGCGGAGATCGTGCACGAGGACGTCTTCGACGCGGCGCCGGCCGTGCGCGCGATCCTCGAGCTGCGGCCGGACGCCCGGGTGGCGGTCGAGGACCGGGGACGCGGCTACCGGGTGACCTCGCCGTTCCCCGACGGTGAGCTGGCCGGCGAGATGGTCACCGCCGACGTCGAGGACCTCGTCGCGCACCCCGTCAGCCGCGTCATCATCCGCGACCCCGACGCCACCGCCGACGACTTCGTCGCCCTGGCCGCCGACCTCGGGCTGCACGGCACCGACTACGTCGTCGGCTGGACGGCCTGGCTCGACCTCACGCCCGTCGGCGTCTCCAAGGCCTCCGGGCTTCAGCACGTGTGCGACGAGCTCGGCCTGAGCGCCGCCGACGCGCTCGCCATCGGCGACGGCCGCAACGACCTCGAGATGCTCGCGTGGGCCCGCCGCGGCGTCGCGATGGGCCAGGCCGTCGAGGAGGTCCGCGCCGCCGCCGACGCCGTCACCGAGACCGTCTACGACGACGGGGTCGCCGTCGAGCTCGGCCGCTGGTTCCCGTGACGGCGATCCCGGCCCAGGTCACCACCGAGCGGCTCCGGCTGATCCTGGTCACGCCCGAGGACGCCGCCGACATGCTCGCCGGGCGCCGCCAGGAGCGCTGGCACCCCGACTACCCGCGTCAGGACGACCTCGACGCCGTCTCGATGATCGGCTCGGCCGTGGGCGGCAGCCCCTGGGGACCGCGGCACGTCGTCCACGAGCTCCGCGCCGTCGGCACCATCGGGTTCTACGGCCCGCCGGACGAGCGGGACGAGGTCGAGATCGGCTACGGCCTGGTGCAGGACGTCTGGCGCCGCGGCATCGCGACCGAGGCGATCGCCGCGCTCGTGGCCGAGACCGACCGGATCGGCGTCCGGGTGCGCGCCTCGGTGCTGCCCTGGAACGTGATGAGCCTGCGGGTGCTCGCGAAGTCCGGCTTCACCGAGCTGCGCGGCGCCGACGAGGAGGGGCAGCTCGTGATGGCCCGCCCGCTGCCCCGTCACCTGCGCGGGTCGACGGACGGGTCGACGGGCGGGTCGACGGGCGGGTCGACGGGCGGGTCGACGGGCGGGTCGACCTGATGCTCGTCGCCACCGACCTCGACGGCACCCTGCTGCGCTCCGACGGCACCGTGTCGGCCGCGACCCGACGGGTCCTCGCGGCCGTCGAGGAGGCCGGCGTGCCGGTGGTGTTCGTGACCGCGCGGCCGCTGCGCTGGATGGACGACCTGTGGTCGATGGTCGGGGCGCACGGCGTCGCGATCGTGAGCAACGGCGCGATCGTCTACGACGTCGCGGCGCGCGAGGTCCGCCGCCTCCGGGGCCTCGAGCCGGCCGCCGGGCTGGCGGTGGCGGACGCCGTCCGCGCGGCGGTGCCGGAGGCGCAGCTGGCCATCGAGACCGTCGGCGGCATCCGGCGCGAGCCGGGCTACGACGACGGGCAGGACGACGTCGCCGCGCCGGCCGGCAGCCCCGTCGGGCCGCTGGCCGAGCTGTGGGACGTGCCGGCCGTCAAGCTCCTCGTGCGGCACCCCGGCACCGACCACGACGCGTTCCGGACGGCCGTCGAGGCCGCCGTCGGGGACGCGGCGATCGCGACGTGGACGGTCCCCGGCCTGGTCGAGATCAGCGCCCCCGGCGTCACCAAGGCCGCCGCCCTCGCCGAGGTGTGTGCCGACCTCGGTGTCGCGGCCGCCGACGTCGTCGCCTTCGGCGACATGCCCAACGACGTCGCCATGCTCACCTGGGCCGGCACGTCGTACGCCGTCGCCGGAGCGCACCCCTCGGTGCTCGCCGCGGCCCACCACGTGGCCCCCGCCAACGACGACGACGGCGTGGCCCGGGTGCTGGCCCGTCTGGTCCCCGCAGCCGCTCATCTGTTGTGATGGTCCGCGTGATCCCCCGCGTACGCATCGCCCCGGCCGCCGTGCTGGCCGCCCTCGTGGCGGTGCTCGTCGTGTCCTGGACGCCGGCGCAGGCCGCCCCCGCGACCCCGGTGGCTCGTGGCGCCGCGGCGCCAGCGGAGTCCGACCAGGCGACCTTCACCGGCAGCTTCGTGGGCCGCCCGGTGGTCGAGGGAGACGTCGGCGCGCGGGTGCGGATCTACCAGGTCGAGGTCTCCGAGGTCTTCGGACCGCTCGACATCGCGACCGAGCGGGTCACCGTCCGCTCGCGCGCCCAGCTCGAGACGTGCACCGACCCGTCGTCCCGTCCGGGCGGTGGGGGTCGTCAGGGCCGGGAGGAGCAGCCGACCGAGAGCGCCAGCCCGAGCGATCCCGCGTCGCCCACCACGCCGGCCAGCCCGATCGACCGCCAGCTGCGGCTCTTCGAGACGACCGTGCAGGGTGGCAACTACGTCGTCGCGACCTGTGACGAGGTCGTCCTCGCCTCCGAGACCGTCATCGCCCAGGTCACCCGCCAGCTCGGCGCCGGCCGTCCGCCGGGCCTGCCGACGCCGACCCCCGACCCGCTCGACGACGTCGGCTTCCTGTGCCCCGAGACCGACGACGCCCTCGACGTCGACGACGCGTCGTCGTGCCCGACCCTCGACGAGGGTCAGCCCTTCGACCGCGCCGCCGCCCCCGGCCTGGCCCTGGTCATCGTGGGCCTGCTCGGTCTCGTCGTCGCCCGCCGACTGGGGCGCTCCCGCGGCTGACGCCCCTCGCACGGCTGCCGCCGCTCCCGCGGCCGGCCGTCGGACCTCGGCCGGACGTCAGAGGTACATGCCACCCGAGCCGGGACGCCCGTCGTCGGGCTCCTGGCCGCCACCCTGCTCCGGGGCGCCCAGCGGTGGCTGGGCACCGGGCAGGCCGCCGGGGAGCGCGCGGCGGATCTGCTCGAACTGCGCGCGGGCGGCCATCTGCTGGGCGTAGATCGCGGTCTGGATCCCGTGGAAGAGGCCCTCGAGCCACCCGACGAGCTGGGCCTGCGCGATCCGCAGCTCGCTCTCGGACGGGGTGGTGCCCTCCGCGAAGGGCAGCGAGAGCCGCTCGAGCTCCTCGACGAGCTCGGGGGCGAGGCCCTGCTCGAGCTCCTTGATCGAGGAGGCGTGGATCTCCTTGAGACGGACCCGGCTGGCCTCGTCGAGCGGCGCGGCCTTCACCTCCTCGAGCAGCTGACGGATCATGCTGCCGATCCGCATCACCTTGGCGGGCTGCTCGACCAGGTCGGTGAGGTTGCGCTCGCCGTCGTCGTCGCCGTCGGGACCGCCGCCCACGGCGTCCGCGAGGGCGGACGCCGGCACGGTGCCGACGGGCTTGCCGTCGGGTCCGACGATGACGACCTGCTGGTCCTGCTCGGGCTGCCCGCTCTGCTCCTGCGTCATGGGGCCACCGTACTGACCGGTCCCGCCCGTCGGTCCCGAACCTCGCCCCGAGCTGCCGGGCGCGCTGCCGGGGGCCGATCCGTGGTCAGAGGGTGAGGACGATCTTGCCGGTGTGCCCGCCCTCGTCCATCCGCCGGTGCGCGGCGGCGACCTCCTCGAGCGGGAGCGTGCGGTCGACGACGGGTCGGATCGTGCCGTCGGCCACCAGGGGCCAGACGTGCTCGACGACGGCGGCGCAGATCGCGGCCTTGTCGGGCAGCGGCCGGCCCCGCAGCGACGTCGCGATGACGGCCCCCCGCTTGGCGAGCAGCTTGCCCAGCGGCAGCTCGCCCTTCGCCCCGCCCTGCAGGCCGATCACGACGAGCCGGCCCTCGGTGGCCAGCGCGTCGACGTTGCGGCCCAGGTAGCTGCCGCCCATGTTGTCGAGGATGACGTCGGCACCGGCGCCGTCGGTGACCTCGCGGACCACCTCGACGAAGTCCTGGTCGCGGTAGCTGATCGTGACGTCGGCGCCGAGCTCGGCGCAGAACGCGAGCTTCTCGGCGCTGCCGCCGGTGGTCAGCACCCGGGCGCCGAGTGCCTTCGCGAGCTGGATGGCGAAGGTGCCGATCCCGCCCGCGCCGCCGTGCACGAGGAACGTCTCGTCGGCCTCGAGGGCGGCGACCATGAAGACGTTCGAGAACACCGTGCACGCCACCTCGGGCAGGGCCGCGGCGGTGACCAGGTCGACGCCGTCGGGCACGGGCATCAGCTGGCCGACGGGGACGACGACCTGCGAGGCGTAGCCGCCCCCGGCGAGCAGCGCGCAGACCTCGTCGCCGACCTGGGGACCGTCGACGCCGTCACCGAGGGCGACGACGGTGCCGCTGCACTCGAGCCCGATCGTCGTGCTCGCCCCGGGCGGCGGCGGGTAGTGCCCCTGGCGCTGCAGCGAGTCGGCGCGGTTGACCGCGGTGGCGGCGACCTCGACGAGGACCTCCCCGGGCCCGGGCGCGACGTCGGGGACCTCCTGGACCGAGAGGATCTCGGGACCGCCGGCGCCGTCGGCGACGACGGCCCTCACCGGGCGTCCTCGAGGTCGGCGTCCCCGAGGTCGGCGTCCGCGAGGTCGGGGGTGTGGTCGATCGCCCCGTCGTCGGGGATGTCGACGTCCGGCACGTCGTCGGGGTCGGGCGCGTCGCGCGGCCGGTCCCAGCCCTCGGCGAGCGCCTGGGCCCGCGCGGCCAGCTTCTCGACGGTGGCGGGCGACGCCGACCCGGCGCCGGCGGCGTACCCGAGCAGGTACGTCGTCACGGGACCGGCGTAGTGCTCGATGCCGTGGTCGACCCGGGCATGGGCCAGCTCGGCCAGGTCGTTCAGCAGGCCCTCGTCCACCTCCGTCTCGAGGTCGAGGACGTCGCACAGCTCGTCGATCCAGTCGTGGAGGTTCACGGCACCAGCGTCCTCAACGCGGCGCGCGTGCGCAACCCCGTCGGGCCCGGTCGGTGCTCAGGCGTCGCCCAGGTCCCGGAGGTCGGTCCAGGTGTCGACGTCGCGGTGCTCCTGGCCGGTGGCCGCCACCTCGGCCAGGTCCAGTGGCGCCAGCAGCCGCCACAGGGCCATGCCGTGCCGGCCCTCCCGGGCGGGTGCCGCACCGGCGAGCCGGGCGCGGTCGATGACGAGCGCGAGCTGGCGGCGTCCGTCGGGGCCGACGAGCACCGCGCCGTCGCGTCCGTGCGCCGCCGCGTGCAGCCGCCGCACGGTCGCCGGGGTCAGGCGCGGCATGTCGACCGCGACCACCGCGAGCGTCGGGGACTGCGCGGGCGTCCGCAGCAGTGCGTCGCAGCCGGCGAGCAGCCCGGCGACCGGGCCGCCGTGGCGCGGCTCCTCGACGACGAACGTCACCGGCCGGCCCAGCGACGCCATGGGCACCTGCTCGCCGACGACGACGACCTCGGCGGCGTCGAGGACGGCGTCCACCGCGTGCACCAGGAGGGTGCGGCCGTCGACCTCGACCGAGGCCTTGTCGACACCGCCCAGCCGGCTGCCCCGCCCGCCCGCGAGGACGACGGCGCAGAAGCTCTCGAGGTCCACCGGCCCATCGTCGCACCGCGCGGGTGGCACCCTGGACCCGTGCCGCCCTCCGACGTGCTCCGCCTCGCCCTGGTCCAGGAGGCCTCGGGCCTCGACCCCGCCGCCAACCGTGCTCGCCTCGCCGAGCTGACGCCACCCGACGCCGACCTCGTCGTGTGGCCGGAGGCCTGGGCGCGCGACTTCGGGGAGTCGGGCTCCGACGTCAGCGCGTACGCCGAACAGGTCACCGGGCCGTTCGGCACCGAGCTCGCCCGGGTCGCCGAGGAGCGCGGCAGCACGCTGGTGGCGGGGATGTTCGAGACCAGCCACGACGCCGCGCGTCCGTTCAACACGCTGCTGGTGCGGGGCGCCGAGACGGCGTCGTACCGCAAGGTGCACCTCTACGACTCCTTCGGCTACCGCGAGTCCGACCGCCTCCTCGCCGGGGCGCCCGCGCCGGTCGTCGTCACCGTCGGCGGGTGGGCGGTGGGCCTGATGACCTGCTACGACCTGCGCTTCCCGGAGATGACACGGCTGCTGGTCGACGCCGGGGCCGAGGTCGTCGTCGTCCCGGCGGCGTGGGTGGCCGGGCCGCGGAAGGTCGACCACTGGCGGACCCTCGTGCGGGCCCGGGCGATCGAGAACACCGTGTTCGTGGCGGCCGTCGGGCAGCCCGCGCCGCGCTACACGGGCCACTCGCTGCTGGTCGACCCGATGGGCGACGTGCTCGCCGAGGCCGGCGACGGCGCCGAGGTGCTCCGGGGCGAGGTGACCCGGGCCACGCTCGAGGAGGCCCGCCGCACCAACCCGTCGCTGGCGAACCGGCGTCTGTAACCTCAAGGGTTGTGTCCCGAGCCTCCCGCCGCCGTGCCTCCACCGAGGACGGCGACCCCGGACGGCGCCCGCGGGCGAAGGTCCAGAAGTCGTCCGGCCCGCGCTGGGACGACCGGATCGCCGCCCTCGGCGCCTCGCGCGTGCCGGTCGTGGCCTGGTTCGTGCTGGTCGCGGCCGGCCTCGCCGCGCTCGTCTGCGCGATGGTGCCGGTCGGCCCCGACCGGCTCGGCGACGCCGGGGCGGTGGTGGTCGCCTCGGCGTACTCGTGGGCGCTCGCCGCGCGCACCGGGGGCCGACCCGTCGTGTTCGGCACCCTCGCCGCGGTGCTCGGGGTCGTCGTCGTCGTGACCGACCAGGACGCCCTGCGCACGGGCGCCGCCGTGATGACGTGCGCGGTCGCCGCCGTGCTCGGCGTGATGACGACGGTGCCGGCCGTGACCTTCCTGCGGGCGGCGCGGGAGTGCGTGATCGCCGTCCTGGTCGCGGCGGTCGGCGCCCTCGCCACCATCGGCTTCGAGCCGACGATCACGGTGACGCGCTTCGAGTACGCCACCTTCGGCCTGGCGCTGGTCGGCGCGTTCGCCGTCGTCCACCGCCTCGGTGCCGGCCTGCACGGGCTCGGTCGCCGGGGGCTGCTGATCGTCGTCGTCGGCGGCGTCCTGCTCGCCGTCACGCTGCTGTACGCCGAGCTGCTGCGCCGCTACGGCACCACCGAGCTCGTCACGTCGCTCCTGGACGCCGTCCGCTGGAGCCGCGACAACCTCGGCGCCTTCCCGCGCCCGATCGAGTCGGTGCTGGGCATCCCGGCGCTGGCCTACGGCTGCCACATGCGGGCGCGTCGTCGCCAGGGTTGGTGGGTGTGCGCCTTCGGCGCCGCCGCCACGTCGGCCGTGGCGAACTCGCTCGCCAACCCCGCCATCACGCGCACCGAGAGCGTGCTCTCGGTCTGCTACGGCCTGGTCGTGGGCCTGCTGATCGGGTTCGTCCTGATCCGGCTCGACCTGTTCCTCACCGGCGGCTCCTCCCGCCGGAGCCGCACCACCACCCCCGCCGGCGGCCGCCGCAGCCGGGTGGCCGAGGAGGCCTCCGCCCTCCGCCCCGAGCCCGCCCGCGGCAAGCCGCTGCTCTGACCTCCCGGCGGCGCCCGGCGGGTTGCGGTGATGTGAGCCCGCGACAGGCCAGGGCGCCTGCGCGCGCTCCGCGTGGTCGGGACCGACAGCCGCGGACGACGTCCAGGGGCCGCTCGTTCGCGGGTACCCGGCGGTAAGGGATAGCGTCGCCCGCATGGCCCGTGACGACTCCACCGAGATCCTGGCCGAGATGGTCGCCAACGTGCTCGAGGTGCTCGTGGAGCAGGGCGCGACCGTGGCGGTCGGTGACGAGGTCGTGCTGCTGGAGTCGATGAAGATGGAGATCCCGGTGATCGCCGAGACCGGCGGCACGGTGCTCGCGATCCGGGTGGCCCCCGGCGACGTCGTCCAGGAGGGCGACCCGCTCCTCGTCCTCTCCTGAGGTCGCCCGACGGCCACGCCCTAGACTCGTCCGGTCCGCGCCCGGCGCGGGCACGGAGGGGTGCCGGAGTGGCCGATCGGAACCGCCTTGAAAGCGGTCGCTGGCAGAGATGTCAGCCGCGGGTTCGAATCCCGCCCCCTCTGCAGGACAGCGGTAGAGCGAGGTGACGCGCCCGGACGCGTGGTCGAGCCACCGCACGGCGCCACCTGGACCGGGGTGGGGCTCCAGCCGTGTCGCCCGCTACTCCGACCCGCCGAGCTCCATCTCGACCCGGTCGTAGGCCAGATCGTGCACGCGCTGCACGTGGTGGCCGACGTCGGCGACGAGGCGGGCGACCTCGGCCCGGACGGCGCCCACGTCGGCGTCCTCGATGACCCGGCTGCCGAGCTCGCCGAGCCGCATGAGCAGCGCGTTGCGCTCGCGGAAGGCGGTGCCGCCGCGGGCGGCCAGCCAGCCGTCGTCGGCGACGTCGGAGCGGCCGGGCTCCGCGCACAGCGCGTCGCGGACCGCGGCCACCCGCTGGCGCATCGTCCAGCGCCAGGTGGCCAGGCCGGGGCCGGCACCGCGGGGCGCCTCGTTGGCGATGGCGAGCGCCCGCAGCGCGGCGGCGATGACGGAGCCCGGGGAGCCCGACGGACCTGCTGTGCTCACCACACCTCCTGGTTCAGCGCTGTGCTGTGACCCTCGTCACGAGCATGACCGTGCGTTCCGGGGAGGGCAAGGGCACCGCCCGACCGGGTCGGGGAGGATGGGGTCGTGAGCAACACCGGAGACGTCCACTTCTACCGCATGGCGCCGAGCTTCGCTGCCCGTCTCGTGGGACTCGGCTTCCTGGCCGTCGCCGTGCTGAGCTTCCTCTACGCGCTCGCCGCGTTCGCCTGGTCGTGGCCGGCCGACGTCCTCGTCGTCCTCGTCGGGCTCGGCCTGGCCGCGGTCTTCGGCGGGGCCGCCTGGCTGCGGAGCCGGGCCTACGTCGTCCGCGTCGACGACCTCGGCTACGACGTCCGCCTCGTCCGCGGGGTCGGCGTCGCGACCGGCCGGTGGGAGGACGTCGAGGAGGCCGTGGCGGCCCATCCCCGCGGCGTCCCGTGCGTGGTGCTCCAGCGGCGCGACGGCACCGCGACGTCCATCCCGGTCGAGATGCTCGCGATCGGCAGCGACCGGTTCGCCGACGACGTCCGGGAGCGGCTCGACCGCGCGGCCGGGCGCCGTCGTTGAACCGATTGGCCCAGGATCGTGTGCGCCTTGTAGCCTGAGCCCCGTTGTCCCGAGTTCGGGCAGCATGGAGGCGTCGCCTAGTCCGGTCTATGGCGCCCGCCTGCTAAGCGGGTTGAGGGCTACAACCCTCTCGCGAGTTCAAATCTCGCCGCCTCCGCACCGTGTCCGCCGCCAGCCCCGCTGGCGGCGGCACCCGTGTGCCGCGCCGGGGTCTCCGCGCGGCCCCGGAATTTTCCGGTGTTGACGAGGTTTGCCATCCCCGATCATGGGTACGTGAGGCCCGGGCACGATGCGGATCCCGGGGCTGCATCACTCTGCACTGCAGGAAGATGAACGGCGTTCGACCCCACGTCGAGGGCCGGCACGACACAGAATCGGTGAACGGACCCTCCGCGGTCCGAGACGAGAAGGTGTTCATCACATGAGGTTCGCGCGCAAGCTCTGCCTGACCGCAGCGGCCGCCGTCCTGGGGGTCTCCCTGGTCGGCATCACCGCACCCGCTGCCGACGCCAGCGACTCGAGCTGGGGGTGTGGCGGCCTGTGCCGCCCGGGACCCTGAGTCCCCAGCAGCTCACCATCCTCGAGGCCTGAGGCGCCGGCGGCGTCTCAGGCCTCGTCGCGCTCCTCGACGGCCTCGTGGCCGGAGACGCCGGCCCGCCCCATGGCGTAGCCGAGCTGGAAGCGGGTCTCCGACTCGTACTCGCCCTTGAGGTCGGCCACGTACCCGGCGTACGTGCGGGGGCTCACGCCCAGCCGCTTCGCGCTGACGGGGTCGGAGTGGCCCTCGATCAGCATCCGGATCGTCATGGCGCGCTGCTCGGCGGCGATGTCCTTGAGCGTGGTGGTCTCGCGGTTGGTGAAGGGCCGGGCCCGTTCCCAGGTGCGCTCGAAGATGTCGACGAGGTAGGCCACGACCGACGGCTCGCGGACCGCGATCGCGCTCTGGAGGTCGTCGCTGGCCGGGATGACCGCGACCCGGCGGTCCACGACGATCATCCGGTTGAAGAACTCGTCGAGGGTGCGCACCTCGGCGCCGCGGTCGGTCACCGCGGCGACGTACTTGGCCGTGAACGCGCTGCGGCGGGCGCTGTGCTGGTAGAGCGTGCGCATCTTGGTGCCACGCTCGAGCATCGCGGTGTCCCGCAGCGCGGCCGCGGCGAGGGAGGCCGCGTCGCGCCCGGTCTGCGGCTGGGCGGTGAGCATCTCCTCCTCGGCCTCGGAGACCAGGCCGGCCAGGAACGGGCCGATCGCGTCGAGGTGGAGGTAGGTGAACGGGCCGCGCGCCGTCGACAGCGGCGAGCGTCGCCACGACTGGCTCAGCGCCCCGAACGCCCGCGCCCACTCCGACGACTCCGCCATCAGGGTCGAGGCCTGCTGGCTGAGCGGCGAGACGACGCGGGACTGCACGGTGGCGGGGTCCTCGGGGGTCCAGCGCTCGCTGTCCTTGTCGAGCTGGACCAGCCCGAGCTCGACCAGCAGGTCGAACGCCGCGCGCTCCGGGCCGGTCTCGCCGATCCGGGGATCGCCCTCGTCGATGCCGCCGGACGACACGATCGCCTCGTAGAGGGTGGCGGCGCCGTCCTGGAACAGCGCGCGCTCGTCGGGACCGTACGTCATGGTGCTGCCCTCACCTCCGTGGGTGCGCTGGTCCCGCGCGTGGGGTGATCCTACTGAGACGACCACGCCCCGCCCCCGCACGCGGGAGCGGGGCTCGGTCGGGTCCCTGCGCCGCGGGACGTCGTGGCGCCGGTCGGGGGAGGGGTCAGCCGTCGAGGCGCGCCTTGAGGCCGTCGAGCTCGGTCCAGAGCACGGCCGGGAGGTCGTCGCCGAACTTCTCGAACCACTCCTGGATCTGCGGGACCTCGGCGCGCCACTCGTCGACGTCGACGGCGAGCGCTGCCTCGAGCGCCTCGTCGGTGAGGTCGAGGCCGTCGGTGTCGAGGGAGCCCGGCGCGGGCACGTGGCCGATCGGGGTCTCCACCGCGGCGGCCTGGCCGTCGATCCGCTCCACGACCCACTTCAGCACCCGGCTGTTCTCACCGAAGCCGGGCCAGAGGAAGCCGCCCTCGTCGTCGCGGCGGAACCAGTTGACGTAGAAGATCCGGGGCAGCTTGGCGGCGTCGTTGTCCTTGCCGACGTTGATCCAGTGGCTGAAGTAGTCGCCGGCGTTGTAGCCGATGAAGGGCAGCATCGCCATCGGGTCGCGGCGCACGACGCCGACCGCGCCGACGGCGGCCGCGGTGGTCTCCGACGACAGGGTCGCGCCCAGGAAGGTGCCGTGGGTCCAGTCGCGGGCCTCGAAGACGAGCGGGACGGTGGTCTTGCGCCGGCCGCCGAAGAGGATGGCGTCGATCGGGACGCCGCGCGGGTCGTCGTACTCGGCGGCGAGGATGTCGCACTGCTTGATGGGGGTGCAGTAGCGGCTGTTGGGGTGGCTGGACAGCTCCTCGGAGTCGGGCGTCCAGGGCTCGCCCTTCCAGGACGTCGCCCGGGCCGGCGGGTTCTCGAGGCCCTCCCACCACACGTCGCCGTCCTCGGTGAGCGCGACGTTGGTGAAGACCGAGTTGCCCTTGTTGATGGTCGACATCGCGTTCGGGTTGGTGTGCTCGTTGGTGCCGGGCGCGACGCCGAAGAAGCCGTACTCGGGGTTGACCGCCCAGAGCCGGCCGTCCTCGCCGATCCGCATCCAGGCGATGTCGTCGCCGAGGGTCTCGACCTTCCAGCCGGGGATGGTCGGCTCGAGCATGGCCAGGTTGGTCTTGCCGCAGGCGCTGGGGAACGCCGCCGCGACGTACTTGCGCACGCCCTGCGGGCTGGTGAGCTTGAGGATCAGCATGTGCTCGGCGAGCCAGCCCTCGTCGCGGGCCATCACGCTGGCGATGCGGAGCGCGTAGCACTTCTTGCCGAGCAGGGCGTTGCCGCCGTAGCCGGAGCCGTAGGACCAGATCGTGCGCTCCTCGGGGAACTGCACGATGTACTTGGTGTCGTTGCACGGCCACCGCACGTCGGCCTCGCCGGCGGCGAGGGGGTGGCCGACCGAGTGCACGGCCTGCACGAACGGCGCGTCGAGCTCGGTCAACCGCTCGAGGACGTTGCTGCCCATCCGCGCCATCACGCGCATCGAGGCGGTGACGTAGGCGGAGTCGGTGAGCTCGATGCCGAACATCGGCTTCTCGGCCTCGAGGTGACCCATCACGAACGGGATGACGTACATCGTGCGGCCCTTCATGCAGCCGGCGTACAGCCCGCGCATGAGGTCCTTCATCGCCTCGGGGTCCATCCAGTTGTTCGTGGGCCCGCAGTCCTTCTCGTCGACCGAGCAGATGTAGGTGCGGTCCTCGACGCGCGCCACGTCGATCGGGTCGGAGGCGGCGTAGAAGGAGTTGGGCTTGATCGCCGGGTCGAGCTGGGTGAACGTGCCGGTCGACATGAGTGCCTCGGTGAGCTCGGTCCACTCCTCGTCGGAGCCGGTGCACCAGTGGATCGCGTCCGGCTGGGTCAGCGCGGCCACCTCGGCGACGAAGTCGACGACGCCCTGGTGGGTGGTGGGGAAGGTGCTCGGGTCGGGGCTGGTGGTGCGGTCCTGCGTGGCGGTCATGGGAGTCCTCTGGAGGCCGTCGAACGGGTACTGATCGCTGGCACCGTTGCTGGCGAGTGCGGCGAAGGTATCCCGGCTCGGGAGGGCGTCATATTGGATCGTTCAACGCGTCGTGGCGTGTGTCACACCCCTCGCTTTTGCCTTCTGACCAGGCAAAACGTTCTGGATCGATCCAACCGAACCCGGTGCCGCGGACCCCTCCGGCCTGGGTAGCGTGGCGCGCCAGACGGGCCCCGGACGGGGTCCGGAAGGGGCGACGAGATGGTCGATGTCGAGCGGGTCCTGGACCAGGCGGGGTTGCAGAACCCCCACGTCCGTGAGTACGTCAGCTTCTGGGCCGGGGTGACCGAGCCCGACCGGATCGAGGTCGTCGACGCGGCCGACGACGCCCGGCTGGTCGCCGAGGCGCTGGAGGCCGGCGAGCTCCAGCCGGCCGGGGAGGGCCTCTACTACTCGCGCAGCTACGTGAAGGACACCGCGCGCTCGGAGGAGCGCACGATCGTCGCCACGAGCAACCCGGCCGACCGGGGTGTCTACAACAACTGGCACGACGGCGACGAGCTGGGCGCGGCTCAGCTCGAGCGGATGCGCGGGCAGTCCCGCGGCAGGACGATGTACGTCGTCCCCTACCTGATGGCGCCGCCCGGCTCCCCGCTCGAGGCGTACGCCGCCGGCGTCGAGCTCACCGACAACCGGCCGGTCGTGCTGCACATGATCCGGATGGCGCGGGTCGGCATCGCCCACCTCGACTCGCTCGAGGACCCGGCCAGCTTCGTGCGCGCCGTCCACGTGACCGGCGACCTGCCCCGCCTGGGCCAGGGCACGCCCGAGGACCAGCGCTACTTCGTGACCGTCGCCGACAAGCGGACGATCCTGCACTTCGGCTCGTCGTACGGCGGCAACGCGCTGCTCGGCAAGATCGCCCACGGCCTGCGCCAGGCCTGCTACGACGGCCGCGCGTCCGGCCGGTTCCTGGCCGAGCAGTTCATGCTCCTCGGGATCACCGACCACGAGACCGGCAAGCGCTACCACGTCTGCGGCGGGTTCCCGAGCGCGTCGGGCAAGACCAACCTGGCGATGACGCTGGCGCCCGACGCGATGGGCGATCGCTACACCGTCGACTTCTACGGCGACGACATCGCCTGGCTGTGGGTCGGCGACGACGGCCGGATCTACGCGATGAACCCCGAGAACGGCGTCTTCGGCGTCGCCAAGGACACCAACGAGCACACCAACCCGACCGCGCTGCGCTCGATCGAGCCCGGCACCGGCGCCATCTTCACCAACGTCGCCTACAACCCGACCACGCGGGAGGTCTGGTGGGAGGGCAAGGGACCGAAGCCGACCGACGACGGCTGGGAGGACTGGAAGGGCGAGCGGATCGCCGACCGCGAGGACGGCGACGCCGCCCCGTGGGCGCACCCCAACAGCCGGTTCACCACGACGCTGGCCAACGTGCCGAACGTCGCCCCCGACTTCGAGACGCCCGCCGGCGTCCCGGTCGACGCGATCATCTTCGGCGGCCGGACCAGCGACCGCGAGCCACTGGTGCGCGCGATCACCGACCTCGCCGAGGGCGTGTACGACGGGCTCACCCTCGGCGCGGAGGCGACGTTCGCCGCCGACGGGCTCGACGGCCAGCTGCGCTACGACCCGATGTCGATGCGCCCGTTCCTGGCCTACGCCGAGGCCGACTACGCCGCGCACTGGCTGAAGATCATCGGCGCGGCCACCCAGCAGCCGATCTTCGCCCACGTCAACTGGTTCCAGAAGGACCTGGGCGACGACGGCGACGGCCACTTCCTGTGGCCCGGCTACCGCGAGAACCTCCGCCCGCTGCTCTGGCTGGTCCGCTACCAGGCCGGCGAGGTCACCGGCCGCCAGACCCCGGTCGGTGTCATCCCGACCGCCGAGGAGCTGGAGCTCGTCGGGCTGGACCTGCCCGCGGCCGACCTCGACCGCCTCCTCACCATCGACGTCGACCGGTGGCGGCAGGAGATGGGGTTCCGCGAGGAGCACCTGCGCCAGTTCGACGGCCTGCCCGAGGAGATCTGGGAGGCGCACCGCCGCGTCGTCGCCGCCCTCGAGGCGGAGGCCGACGCGACGTCGTCCGGCACTGATTAGGACCAGCCCGCGGCGGTCTAGTAACCTCGCGGGGTCGCTGCACCACGAGTGACGGGCGCCTGTAGCTCAACGGATAGAGCATCTGACTACGGATCAGAAGGTTTGGGGTTCGAATCCCTACAGGCGCGCAGCACACGGAACCGCAGGTCAGCCCGCTGACCTGCGGTTCCGCTGCTTCTGGACGCGGGGCTGTGCACGACTGGGGCGGCTGAGCCCGGGCTCTTGGATGCTGGGAGCCTGCTGGGGGCCAACTACTCCTGGCGCTCGGGCTGTCGTCGGGGGTGCATGGGCCCGTACAGCATCGAGCGAATCTGCCGATATCGCTCTGCATGGAAGCCACCGAGAGTCTCGACACCAGCCCGACCTGCGCGCACCGGACGAAGGCCGAGCGTGCGTCTCGGGCCGCGTGGGCAGCAACTACTCATGGGGACGCCCGAGTCTGCACTCTTGCGGCGCGGCAGCCCGCGGGTCGTACAAGTTGGTTCCTTCGACCTAAAGCGGGGTGAGACGCAGTCCCTCCTCAGCTCTGACCGACGCGGACGGTCTTGGTGAAGTCGGTGGGGTCGCCAGCAGACCCGTCACCGACACCGATGAAGACCGACACACGCAGTGCTCCGCGAGTACTCAGGCACCCCCGCGGCAGCGAGACACGGATGATGTCAGCCTTGGGCCGCCAGGTGCTGCCGATCCGACAGGGGACGGTTGCCGATCCGTCGTCGTAGCGGGTGAGCTCAGTCGTGACTGCGCTGGAGGGCCGCCGCACGGTGTGGACCGAGTAGTACGTCGAGGAGTCGAGGGATGAGATGCCGACACCGAAGATCTGGGTGCCACGGGCGCGTAGGTCGCGCAGTCGGACCCGCACGGTGAATCGGTCGGGAGTGTTGTCCACGGAGACCGTTGTGAGGTCGTACCTCGCGGGCGCATCGCCGCGTGGGTCGCGGAAAGTGGTCGAATCGGCAACGGCGGGGGCCGCGGTGATGGTCAGCATGACGCCGGTCAGGCCGGCCGCGAACATTGCGACCGCGGTGGAGGGGATCTTCTGCACTCGCGAACCATAAGTCGATCTGGTCTCGCTGAAGGCCGAACTCCTCCCATCGAGCAAGATGCCGATGGTGGAGGCAGGTGGGCGCACCCTGTCCGATGGCGAGGTGGGCTACGCGGATGCACTACGCGGTCTGGTTCCCAAGCGCGTTCAGCGCACGCAGGAGGGGACCGGGATTGGGACTCCGTATCCAGTTTCTGGATGGAGCTGTCGCGCTTCACCCGGATCGCGAGGCCCTAACGGGCCCGGAGATCGCGCTCCTGACGGGTGTCGAGGACTGCGCCTGGATGTGTTGGCGACCCGCGAAGAGTCGTTCGAGGACTTGGCCTGACGCCCGACCATGCCGCGCGCCGAGGCTCAACCGAGAACATGCCTCGATGCGTGCGGCGGGCAGGAGCGACACCGCCAGGCTTCGTGGCAGACCCTGCGCAGGGTCGCGTCACGCTCAGCCAACGGACTCAATGGTCCTTGTGCACCGGCTGCAGCGGCTCAGGACCGCCCGCCAGGCACAGCGCGTTAGAGGATCCACTCGGCGATAGTCTCGCCGCCCGGCCGGTAGACGAGCTTCTCGTACTTGGATACGTCCTCAGGCACCTCGATAGCGATCCACCCCTTCACGCACGTGCCCGGTGCGACCGTCACGTTCTCGGGGTACTTCGGGGATGGGAAGTCGCTGTACGACGAGCTCGACGTGTACTCGTCGCCTGACTTCGTCACGGCGTACCACTCACCCGGGTAGGTCGAGTAGACGTCGCCATCGGCGGCCGTGTCGAAGTCCTTCCGCACGCAGGTGCTGACTCGGAGACCGTAGTACTGGTTGCCCTGCTCGGGATCGCGGTACTGCTCTGTGACCCCGAGGTCGGTCTCAAGCAGCACGGTCGTGATGCCCGTCCCAATTCGGGGCTGCCCCACCTTCAACGACCGGTCTCCGATGTTCGGTGCGAAGGGGTCCGCCTCCTCGGTAGGCGTTTCGGTCACGGCTTCGGTCGGGTCGCCGAGGAACGTCGGCGTCGAAGTGACCGTGACCGTCTCTGTCGGGCCGGTTTGCGGCTCGTCGCCTCCACCGCAGGCGGTGAGGGTGAGAGTAAGGACGGCTACCGAGATCAGCGTGCGCATGAGACGGAATCCTGCCCGACGAGATTAGGCCGTGCCGCCGATTCGTTGGAGACGCCACCTGATCGTGATTCCCAGCGACCGAAGCGCCTGCGCGCCTTGGTACGGGTCGCCTGGTCCTGGGCGCGACGCCAGGACGCCGCCAGGCGCTCTGCTTCGCGCTGTCGCTGCTGGTGGAGGCGAAAGTCGGCTGGAACGGCAGGCCTTGGCCACCGCGTCTAGCACAATGTGAGCATGCGATGCAGAGTCCTAGCGGCCTGGGTGACGAGCGCGGTTGTTGCCGGTTGCGGATTGGCTGCGGGCGCTGCCGAAGGTCAGCCCAGCGAAGCCACAGCGGCCACGATCACGACGGGAGCCGGAGTCGCCACGGCCACGGCCCCAGCCACGGCCTCAGCCGCTGGTGAAAGGTCACCATCTACGGCGCAGACCACAGACTGCTGGGGCGCGACTGGCTACCTCGATCACGGCGGGCCAGGTGTCATGGGTCTGAAACGGTTCGCACAAGCCTGGGCCTTGAACGGCGACCGCCGCTTTCAAGTCGCCCGCGAGGGCGACGGGTCAGCGCGAGTGCTGTTCCATGCAGCCTCTGGTCGTGCCACACGGCTTGTATTCGCGAAAATGCATGACGACGGGTGGGTGGCGGGCGCAGTCAAGTTTTGCAGGCGCTAATTCGACGGGCGTTTCGCGGGATTAGAACCTCCCTTGTTTCGACCTCGCGAAGCCTGACACCCGCTGCTCGGGAGCGGTCTCCTTGTCGTGTGACTGGCAGCGCTTGTGCCCGACCATCGGCATGACTGTGCGGATTGACCTGCCCAGAGGCGGCGGAAAGAAGCGCCCAGGAAGCGAGCTATCAGCGCCGTGGCCGCGCGAGCGGGGCGGCGTGGTCGGGCATGTGAGCGGTGGGTGCTCGGCTTGAAACTGGTCAGGCTGGAGTTTGA
>NZ_SPUJ01000002.1 GCF_004522105.1 Nocardioides sp. 1609 | reverse complement strand
CCCCGATCGGACAGGTGACGACGTTGCCCGTGGCGACGGTGCACGTCACGTCGGCAGCCGCACCGGTCACCTGGACGTCGATGCCGGTCAGGGCGTCGAGCACGTCGTCGGTGACGACGACGTCACGAGCGGTCGACGGACCGCCGTTCGTGACCGCGATCCGCCAGGCCAGCGGCTGGCCGGGGATCACGGGGCCGCTGGTGCGGGTCTTGGTGATGGCGATGTCGGCCTGCGGGGCCGCGGTGCCGGTGGAGGTCGCGGTGTTGTTGTCGGGGGTGGTGTCGGTCGGTGATGCGACGGTGGCGGTGTTGTCGACCGCGCCGGTGTAGCCCGGGGGAACGGTGGCGGTGACGATGGCCGTCGCGGTGGCGCCGGACTGGAGGTCGCCGAGGTCGCAGCTGACGGTGTTGGCGGTGGTGACGGTGCACGCGTCGGCGGGTGCGCCGGTGACCTCGAGGTCGGTGAGGGCGTCGAGGGCGTCGTCGGTGAGGGTGACGTCGCGGGCGACCGAGGGGCCGGCGTTGGTGACCCGGATGTTCCAGGTGACGGGTCGGCCGGGCACGATCGCGCCGCTGGTGCGGGTCTTGGTGACCGTGACGTCGGCCTGGGGCTGGGCGGTGCCGGTGGAGGTCGCGGTGTTGTTGTCGGGGGTGGTGTCGGTCGGTGAGGTGACGGTGGCGGTGTTGTCGACCGCGCCGGTGTAGCCGGCCGGGAGGGCGCCGGTGATGGTGATGGTGGTGGTGGCGCCGGGCTGGAGGTTGTCGAGGTCGCAGGTGACGGCGTTGCCGGTGCCGGTGTCGCAGGTGGCGTTGTTGCCGGCCGCGGTGAGGTCGGTGAGGGCGTCGAGGGCGTCGTCGGTGAGGGTGACGTCGCGGGCGACCGAGGGGCCGGCGTTGGTGACCCGGATGTTCCAGGTGACGGGTCGGCCGGGGATGACCGGGCCGCTGGTGCGGGTCTTGGTGACCGTGATGTCGGCCTGGGGCTGGGCGGTGCCGGTGGAGGTCGCGGTGTTGTTGTCGGGGGTGGTGTCGGTCGGTGAGGTGACGGTGGCGGTGTTGTCGACCGCGCCGGTGTAGCCGGCCGGGAGGGCACCGGTGATGGTGATCGTGATGCTGCTGGTGGGACCGGACGCCGTGAGGTCACCGAGGTCGCAGCTGACGGTGTTGGCGGTGGTGACGGCGCACGCGTCGGCGGGTGCGCCGGTGACCTCGAGGTCGGTGAGGTCGTCGAGGGCGTCGTCGGTGAGGACGACGTCGCGGGCGACCGAGGGGCCGGCGTTGGTGACCCGGATGTTCCAGGTGACGGGTCGGCCGGGGATGGCGGGGCCGCTGGTGCGGGTCTTGGTGACCGTGACGTCGGCCTGGGGCTGGGCGGTGCCGGTGGAGGTCGCGGTGTTGTTGTCGGGGGTGGTGTCGGTCGGTGAGGTGACGGTGGCGGTGTTGTCGACCGCGCCGGTGTAGCCGGCCGGGAGGGCGCCGGTGATGGTGATGGTGGTGGTGGCGCCGGGCTGGAGGTTGTCGAGGTCGCAGGTGACTGCGTTGCCGGTGCCGGTGTCGCAGGTGGCGCTGTTGCCGGTCGCGGTGAGGTCGGTGAGGGCGTCGAGGGCGTCGTCGGTGAGGGTGACGTCGCGGGCGACCGAGGGGCCGGCGTTGCTGACCCGGATGTTCCAGGTGACGGGTCGGCCGGGGATGACCGGGCCGCTGGTGCGGGTCTTGGTGACCGAGACGTCGGCGGTCGGCGCGGCGGTGCCGGTGGAGGTCGACTGGTTGTTGTCGGGGGTGGTGTCGGTCGGTGAGGCGACGGTGGCGGTGTTGTCGACCGCGCCGGTGTAGCCCGGGGGAACGGTGGCGGTGACGATGGCCGTCGCGGTGGCGCCGGGCTGGAGGTCGCCGAGGTCGCAGCTGACGGTGTTGGCGGTGGTGACGGCGCACGCGTCGGCGGGTGCGCCGGTGACCTCGAGGTCGGTGAGGTCGTCGAGGGCGTCGTCGGTGAGGGTGACGTCGCGGGCGACCGAGGGGCCGGCGCTGGTGACCCGGATGTTCCAGGTGACGGGTCGGCCGGGGATGACGGGGCCGCTGGTGCGGGTCTTGGTGACCGAGACGTCGGCGGTCGGCGCGGCGGTGCCGGTGGAGGTCGCGGTGTTGTTGCCCGGGGTGGTGTCGGTCGGTGATGCGACGGTGGCGGTGTTGTCGACCGCGCCGGTGTAGCCGGCCGAGACGTCACCGGTGATCCTGATGGTCGCAGTGCCGCCGACGGCGAGCGCGCCGAGGTCACAGGACACGACGTTGAGCGTGACCGGGCTGGTCGAGACGGAGCAGCTGAGCCCGGCGGGCGACCCGACGACCTCGGCCTGCACGCCGGTGAGCGTGTCGAGGACGTCGTCGCCGACGGTGACCTGGCGGGCGGTCGAGGGGCCGGTGTTGGTGACCCGGATGTTCCAGGTGACGGGTCGGCCGGGGATGACGGGGCCGCTGGTGCGGGTCTTGGTGATCGAGACGTCGGCCTGGGGCTGCGCGGTCGCGGTGGAGGTCGCGGTGTTGTTGCCCGGCGTGGTGTCGGTCGGCGACGCGACGACTGCGGTGTTGTCGACGTCGCCGGTGTAGCCGGCAGGCACGCCGCCCCGGACCACGACGGAGACCGACTGCCGCGGAGCGAGGTCCGGGAGGTCGCAGGCGATCCGGTTGCCGGCGCCGACGCTGCAGGTGGCGCCGGCCCCGGTCGCGGTGACGTCGTCGAGGGCGTCGACGACGTCGTCGGTGAGGGTGACGCCGGTGGCCGACGAGGGCCCGGCGTTGGTGACGGTGACCGTCCACTCGACCTCCGAGCCCGGGACGACCGGGCCGCTGGTGGGCGCGGTGCGGGTCTTGGTGATCGACACGTCGGCGGCGGGCTGAGCCGAGCCGTCCACGGTCGCGGTGTCGTTGCCTGCGACCGGGTCGGGGGTGGTGGTGTCGACCTCGACGGTGTTGCCGGCCGTGCCGGTGTACGACGGCGGCACGTCGCCCCGGATGGTGACCACGACCGGGTCGGCCGACGGGGCGATGCTTCCGAGCGAGCAGGTCACCAGGTTGGGGCTGGCACCGCCGGGAGCGACGGTGCAGGTGCCGCCGCCGGTGGCGCTGGCGGTCACCCCGGTGAGGGCGTTGATCACGTCGTCGGTGATGGTCACGCCGGCGGCGACCGAGGGGCCGAGGTTGTCGACGGAGACCTCCCAGGCGACGGGCTGGCCCGGGACGACCGGGCCGGCCGTCGGCAGGGTGCGGGTCTTGGTGACGGCGACGTCCGCGCTCGCTTCCGTGGTGCCGCTGCTGGTGGCGCTGTTGTCGCCCGGCGTCGTGTCACTCGGCGCCGTGACCTGGACGGTGTTGTCGAGCCTGCCCGCGTAGGCGGCGGGGACGTCGGCGCTGATCCGCACGGTGGCCGAGCCGACCGGCAGGTCGCCAAGGGCGCAGGTGACGAGGTTGGCGGCGCCGACCTGGCAGGCCGTGCCGGCCGGTGCACCGACGACGGTGGTCGTGACGCCGGTGAGGGTGTCTGCGACGTCGTCGCTCACCGTCACCTCTCGCGCGACCGACGGGCCGGTGTTGGTGATCGTGACCAGCCACGACACGGGCCGACCCGGGACGATCGGCCCGCTGGCCGGGGCTGTGCGGGTCTTGGTGACCGAGACACCGGCGTCGGCCCGGACGGTGTCGGTGACGGTGCTCGTGTTGTTGCCCGGCGCCGGGTCACCCGTCGTCGAGGACGCCGTCGCCGTGTTCACCAGCGTGCCTCCGGCGCCGCCGCTGTAGCTCGCAGGGACGATGCCGGAGATGGTCACGGTCGCCGAGTCGCCGACGCCGAGACGTCCGACGGTGCAGGAGACCCGGTTGTCGGCCGCGACCGAGCAGCCGCCCCCGGCCCCGGTGGCGGTGACACCGGCGAGGGCCGGGTTGACGGCGTCGTCGACGACGACCCCGCGGGCCGTGCTGGGTCCGGTCGGGTTGGTGACCGTGACGGTCCAGGTGACCCGGCTGCCCGCGATGACGGGACCGCTGGCGGGCACGGTGCGCGTCTTGACGACGCGGACGTCGGCCTGCGTGGCCACCGGGAGGACGAGGGTGCTGGTGTTGTCGTCGGGCGTTGCGTCGGCGGTGCTCGACGTCGCCGAGGCGGTGTTGCGGACCTGGGCGACGGAGAGGTCGCTCTGGGGGCGGACCCGGATCACGACGACGGCCGGGACGCCGGGGCTCACGGAGTCGAGCGAGCAGGTGACCTGCTGCCCGGCGACCGTGCACGCGGGCCCCCCCACGCCGACGGTCGCGGAGGTGATCGTCAGGTCGGTCGGCACCTGGTCGGTGACGACGACGTCACGGGCGACCGACGGGCCGGCGTTGCCGACCTCGACGGTGTACTCGAAGGGTTCGCCGGCGACGATCGTCGCGGTGTCGGCCCGCTTGGTCACGGTCAGGTCGGCCTCGGGCGTGACCGGCGTCGTGACCGTCGAGGTGTCGTTGCCGGGCGTCGGGTCGGCGACGGCGCTGGTGATCGTGGCGGTGTTCGACAGCGACGCCGCGGCGTAGCCGGGCGCGAGGATGGCGGTGACCGTGGCGGTCACCGGCTGGCCCGGCGTGAGCGCTCCCAGGGCGCAGGTGACGGTGCCGCCGACGACGTCGCAGGCGCCCGCGGAGGAGGGCCGCACGGTGACGGTGGCGCCGCTGAGCCCGGCGGGCAGCGGGTCGGTCAGGACGGTGCCGGGCGTCGTCGACGGACCGTTGTTGACGGCCGTGAGCCCGAAGACGACCTGACGGCCGGGCACGACGGGCGTCGGCTGCACGGTCTTGACGACGCTGACGTCCCCGGCGACGGTGACCGCGCTCGGCAGCTGGAAGCTGTTGTCGGCCGGCGTGGTCTCGGGGGTCGCGCTGGAGACCGTGACGGCGTTGACCTGGGTCGCGGTGGTGCCAGCGCCGACCAGGACGCGGACCGTGACTGTCCAGGTGGCGTCGGCCGCGAGCACGCCGCGCTCGCAGGTGACGGTCGCGGTGCCGGTGCAGGTGCCCGCCGGGGTCGTGGCGCTCACGAGCGTGACGCCGGGGGGCAACGTGTCGACGAGGGAGAGGGTGCGTGCGTCGGAGGGCCCGTTGTTGGTGACGGCGACCGTGTAGACGGCCTCCTGGCCGGCCACCAGGGTGTCCGGGGTCGCGGTCTTGGTGACGGCGAGGTCGGTGCGGGTGTCGACGACGGTGGCGGCGGCCGCGGCGTTGTTGCCAGGGGTCGGGTCGATGGTGGTCGACGACACCTGGGCGCGGTTGGTGACGGTGGACCCGTCGGCCTGGGAGGCGGCCACGCGGACCCGCAGCGTCGTCGTCACGACCCCACCGACGGGGACGGTGCCGAACGCACAGGCCGCGGTGGCGGTGCTGCCGGGCTGCAGCGCACAGTCGGGGCTGGACACGAGGACGGTGCCGTCCGGCAGGTCGTCGGTGACGACCACGTCGCGGGCGGAGGAGGGCCCGTTGTTGGTGGCCGTCACGGTGTACTCGACGACGTCACCGGCGACCGCGCGGGCCGGGCCGCTCTTGGTGAGCACGAGGTCGGCGCGGGTGATCGCCGAGGTGGTGCTGGACGCGGTGTTGTTGGCGGGCGACGGGTCGGTCGGCGACGTGCTGCTCGCGGTGGCGGTGTTGGTCAGGGTCCCTGGGGTCACCGCCGCCGAGACGGTGCCCGGGACCTGGACGACGAACGTGTTGCCCGCGGCGAGGGTCGCGGTCGTGCAGGTCACGGTCTGGCCGGACCGCGAGCACCCAGCCGGCAGGGCGCCGATGACGACCTCGGCGGGGAGCGTGTCGACGATGCTGACGCCCGCGGCGTTCGACGGCCCGTTGTTGCGGGCCGTCAGGGTGAAGGTGACCGGACCACCGGCGACGACCGGTGACGGTGCCGCAGTCTTGGTGAGGCTGATGTCGGCCTGCGCGCCCGCGGTCAGCGTGTGGCTGGCGGTGTCGTTGCCCGGGGTCGGGTCGGTCGTGGACGTCGCCACGGTGGCGGTGTTGACGACGCCGTTCGCGCTGTCGTCCGCGGGGGTGCCCACGACGATGGTCATCGTCGCCGCGGCGCCGGGGGGCAGGACGCCGAGGGCGCAGCGCGCCGTGTTGCCCGGAGTCGTGCAGGTGCCCTGGCTGCCGGTGGCCGAGACGAGGGTCAGCGGAGCGGGGACGGGGTCGGTGACCACGACGTCGCGAGCGACGGACGGGCCGTTGTTGGTGACCGTGACGGTGTAGGTCACGTTGCTCCCGGCGACGGCGGGACCGGCGGTCTTGCTGATCGCGACGTCGGCGCGCGGCTGGACGGTGTCGCTGGTGGAGCCGGTGTTGTTGCCGGGGGTGGGGTCGGCAGTGCCGCTCGAGACGGTGGCGCTGTTGGTGACGGTTCCGACGGCACCGGCGACCACCACGCCGGTCACGGTGACCGTGGCCGTGCTGCCAGCCGGCACGGTGCCGAGCGCGCACGAGACGGTGGTCGTGCAGGTGCCCTGGGACGGCGTCGCAGCCACCCCGGTGATGGTGCTCGGCACGGCGTCTGCCAGCACGACGCCCACGGCGTCCGACGGGCCGTTGTTGGTGACGGTGACCCGGTACTCGACCGGGCGGCCCGGTACCACCGGGTTCGTGACGGTCGTCTTGTCGACCACGAGGTCGGCCTGCGCGGTGGCGGGGGTGAACGTCGCCGTCGAGGTGTTGTTGCCAGGGGTGGGGTCGGGCGTCGTCGTGGTGGCGCTCGCGGTGTTGGCCACGGCGCCGCCGGTGTAGGACGGGTCGAGCCGCCCGACGACGGTGACCGTCACGGTGGCGCCGGGGGCGACGTTGCCGAGCTCGCACGCCACGGTGCGTCCCCCGATGGCGCAGGTGCCGGTCGTCGTCGAGGCGGTCACCCCCGGGTTGGTGAGGAAGGCCGTGGGCAGCGTGTCGGCGAGGTTGACGGCGTTCGCCGTCGACGGGCCGGCGTTCTGGACGGCGATCGTGTAGGTGACGTCCCGACCGGCCACCGGGCTGGTCGGTGAGACGGTCTTGGTGACGCGGACGTCGGCGGCACGGGTGACCGTCGTGCTCACAGAGGCGGTGTTGTTGGCCGCGACCGGGTCGGAGAGGTCGGAGGACACCGTGGCGACGTTGGTGATCGAGGAGCCGGCGAACGCCGGCCGCACCCGGGTCACGATCTCGATGGTGCGGGTGGCGCCGTTGGGCACGTCGCCGAGCAGGCAGGTCACGGTGCCGGACGCGTCGGTGCAGGTCCCGCCCGCCGTGGTCGCGGAGGTGAGGACGACGTCCGCGGGGAGGGTGTCGGAGACGACGGTGTTCGTCGCGGTGTTCTCCCCGTTGTTGGTGACGCCCAGGGTGTAGGTGAGCGGCGCGCCGGCCACGACGCTCGCGGGCGAGGCGGTCTTGGTGAGGGCGAGGTCGGCTCGCGCGGTGACCGGGGTCGACACCACCGCCGAGGTGTAGGTGTAGTCGCGTCCGATCTGGGGCGCGCGGTACTCGAGGAGCACCGCGTTGTCGACGACCGTGCCCGCCGACGGGTCGGTCAGGACGGCGCGGAACTTCACGGTGGTGGCGACGTTCTTGGCCAGGGTGCCGCCGGTCGTGGCGGTCGCGCCGCTGCCGATCCGGACCCGCACCGTGCGCTCGGCCGCGACGTACTCGCCCACGTCGTCGCCGGCGCCGTCGGTCTTGACGCCGGTGTTGGGACCGGCGGTCACCTGGATCGAACCGGGCACGTAGGCCACGTGCGTCGGCAGCGGGTCGCGCAGCACGCTGTTGGTGGCGTTGTCGTCGCCGGTGTTGGTGAACGTCATCTGGTACTCGAGCAGGTCGCCGACCTGCGCGGTGGTGTTGCGGGTGAGGTTGGTGACGGTCTTGTTGCCGGCGATCGTGGGGGCGTACAGGTCGATCTGGCTGGTCAGCGCAGCCGGGAAGTACACGTCGCCGGTGCTGCTGAACGCGAGGTTGGCCGAGGTCGCGTTGTTGGGGATGGCCGTGGTGGAGAACGACTTGGCCTCGGTGCCGAGCGAGTTCACGTCGGCCGGGTTGCGGTTCGTCAGGACCGCGCTGTTGTCGGAGATGCGGCTGTTGAAGAAGTTGGTCGTCGACCCGGCGCTGCCGTCGGACTGGGCGACCCCGTTGATCTGGAACTGGTCACCGGTGAGCTGGATGTCTCCTTCGTAGACGACCATTCCGACCTTGGACACGACGGCGCCGCTCGGCGGGGTGAGGAAGCCCGCGATCGAGGCCGTGGCGGGGTTTCCGTTGGACACCGAGGCGTAGCCGGAGAAGATGGAGAGGTCGCGAAGGGGGGCCGCGGGGTCGGCGACCGCGACCACCAGGCTCCAGCCGGCGTACTGGTCGGCGGACCCGAAGGCGAGCGGGATGTCGGCGCCGCCGTAGGTGCCCGCGCCACCGGCTCGGACGAGGTCGGTGACGTCCCGGTAGGCGCTGTAGTGACCGGCCTGGGTGTCCCGTCCGTCAGAGGTGAGGGTCTGGTAGCCGGCTGCCGGCGTCCGGAACCTGATGGTGCTGCTGGCGCCGCTCGCAGTCGTGCTGGCACCCCAGAACAGATAGGCCTTGGCGACGGTGGCCCCGGCGGGCAGGGTCACGTTGGCCGTCGAGCTCGAGGTGGTCGAGGTGTCGGAGTCGGTGTCGAGCCGGACCATCGTGAACTGGTTGTTGCCGTTCGTCGTCGAGGTCCCGTTGCGTGCGCTGGTGCAGGTCGTGCTCGCGGCGCAGGTCATCAGCGTGTTGCCGGTGACCTGGATGCTCCCGTTGATCTGGGCCGAGTAGAGCTTCGTGAACGACCGGATGACCGCCGCCTCGGCGCTCGGGGCCAGCGGCACCAGGGCGAGGGTCCCGGCGATGCCGACCAGGAGCACGACGAAGCCGCGCCCGGCCCGACGTGCAGAGCGGCGCAAGAGATGGTGCGACAAAGCGGGTGCCCCCATACCAAGGATCAGTGTGATGTCAACAGAGCGTGACCGCCCCGCTGCTCGTGAGCCCGGATTTTGCCATGCTGTGGGCACTCTGTGGAGCAGAAGTGCATTTCGGTAGGACCCGGGGGGCCCACGGGGGGCGGGTGCTTGGCGGGTGGACCTGGGGGAGAGGCCGAGCCCGCTCAGGCGAGCAGCGTGCGGAGCGTCTCGACGTCACGGAGCCGGTCGCCGAGGGTGCGGCCGACGGGGGTGAGGTTGAGGGTCGTCGCACCGCTGGCGCGGAGCGCGGCGAGCCGGTCGCGCACGAAGCCCTCGGGACCGATCAGCGACGTCAGGTCCACGAGCTCGTCGGGGACGGCGGCCGCGGCGTCGTCCTTGCGGCCGGCGAGGTAGTGGTCCTGGACGAGGGCGGCCTCGCGCTCGAAGCCGTAGCGCTGGGCGAGGGTGTTGTAGAAGTTGCGGCCGCGCGCGCCCATCCCGCCGACGTAGAGCGCGACCTGGGCGCGCGCCTGGGCCTTGAGGTCCTCGACGTCGTCACCGATCGCGAGGTGGGCGCCGACGACGACGTCGAGCGGGCCGAGGTCGGGGTCGCGCCGGCCGGCGCCCTCGCGCAGCGGGTCGCCCCAGACGTCGTCGGCGCGCTCGGGGTAGTAGAAGAGCGGCTCCCACCCGTCGGCGATCTCGGCCGCCTGGGCGACGTTCCTGGGGCCGAGCGCGGCCAGCATGATCGGGATCCGGTCGCGGACGGGGTGGTTGATCAGGCGCAGCGGCTTGCCCAGCCCGGTGCCCTCGCCCTCGGGGAGCGGGATCGTGAAGTGGCGACCCTCGTGCCGCAGCACCTCGCGGCGCCAGACCTTGCGGCAGACCTCGACCACCTCGCGGGTGCGGACCAGGGGCTGGTGGTAGGCCACCCCGTGGAACCCCTCGACGACCTGGGGCCCGGACGCGCCGAGGCCGAGGGTGAAGCGGCCGTTCGACACGTGGTCGAGACCGGCCGCCGTCATCGCGGTCAGCGTCGGCGTCCGGCTGTAGATCTGGAGGATCCCCGAGGCGATCTCGAGGTGCTCGGTGCGGGCGGCGATGAACCCGAGCTGGCTGACCGCGTCGAAGCTGTAGGCCTCGGGCACGAAGACCATCTGCAGGCCCGCCCGCTCGTAGGCCACGAGGTCCTCGACGGTCTCCCAGAACCCCCCTGCGTACGCCAACGACATCCCGACCCGCACGACGACCTCCACCTCACCTGGCTGACCTGGCACCTGGACGTGACCGTTGACACGTCTCGGGCCCGACCCTAATGTGACAGCGACGTCAATATCAAACGTCGTACGTCCCGGCAGCAACCGATCGAGGAGCTCTCCCATGTCACGAAACGCGGTGATCGTCGACGCGATCCGCACCCCCGGCGGCAAGCGCAACGGCTCGCTCGGCGGGTGGCACGCCGCCGACCTGGCCGGCACCGTCCTGCGCGCCCTGGGAGAGCGCAACGACCTCGACCCCGCCCTCGTCGACGACGTGATCATGGGCTGCGTCTCCCAGGTGGGCGACCAGGGGGTGAACGTCGGCCGCTCGGCCGTGCTGGCCGCGGGCTGGCCGGACACGGTGCCCGCCACGACCATCGACCGGCAGTGCGGGTCGAGCCAGCAGGCCGCCCACTTCGCCGCCCAGGGCGTCATCGCCGGGGCCTACGACGTGGTGGTCGCCGCCGGTGTCGAGGTGATGACCAGGACGCCGATGGGCTCGACCCGAGGCGGCGGCGAGCCGTTCGGCCCGCTCGTCCACGAGCGCTACGCCGACGTCGAGACGTTCGGCACGAAGGGGCTGGTCCACCAGGGGCTCAGCGCCGAGCTGATCGCCGAGCGGTGGGACCTCACCCGCGAGGACCTCGACGCCTTCGGGCTGCAGAGCCAGCAGCGCGCCGCGGCCGCCCGCGACGGAGGTCGCTTCGACCGGGAGCTCCTCCCGGTGGAGGTGCGCACCTGGGACCCCGAGGCCCGCGCCGCGACCCACCACGGCCGCGACCTCACCGCCGACGAGGGCATCCGCGCGAGCACCGCGGAGAAGCTGGCGAACCTCAAGCCGGCCTTCCTGCCCGACGGCCGGGTGACGGCGGCCAACAGCTCCCAGATCACCGACGGCGCCTCGGCGGTGCTCATCATGTCCGAGGAGCGCGCCCTCCAGCTCGGTCTGACCCCCCGGGCCCGCTTCCACACGTTCGCGGTGGCCGGCGCCGACCCGATCGCGATGCTCACCGCCCCGATCCCGGCGACGCAGAAGGTCCTCGAGCGCTCCGGGCTGGGCGTCGACGACATCGACGTCGTCGAGATCAACGAGGCCTTCGCCTCCGTCGTCCTGGCGTGGCAGAAGGAGACCGGCTTCGACCTCGCCAAGGTCAACGTCAACGGCGGCGCCATCGCGCTGGGCCACCCGCTCGGCTCCTCGGGCAGCAAGCTGATGTCGACCCTGTTGTGCGAGCTCGAGCGCAGCGGCGGTCGCTACGGCCTCCAGACGATGTGCGAGGGCGCCGGCCTGGCCAACGCGACGATCATCGAGCGCCTGTGACCGGACCGCTCGCCGGCCTGCGGGTGGTCGAGCTCGCCGGCCTCGCGCCCGCGCCGTTCGCGACGATGATGCTGGCCGACCACGGCGCGGACGTCGTCCGCATCGACCGGCCGGTGCCGACGGTGGCCGAGCCCGACCTGCTCGGCCGCGGCCGGACGACGGTCGCCGCCGACCTCAAGGACCCCGTCGTCCGCGACGCCGTCGCCGCGCTGGTCGACGGCGCCGACGTCCTCGTGGAGGGCTTCCGCCCCGGCGTCATGGAGCGGCTCGGCCTCGGGCCCGACGAGTGCCTGGCGCGCAACCCGCGGCTGGTCTACGGACGGATGACCGGCTGGGGCCAGGACGGCCCCCTCGCCCGGGCCGCCGGCCACGACATCAACTACGTCGCGCTCTCGGGCGCGCTCGGGGCGATCGGTCCCGCCGGCGGCCCGCCGGTGCCGCCGCTCAACCTGGTCGGCGACTTCGGCGGGGGCGGCCTGCTCCTCGCCTTCGGGGTGCTGGCCGCCCTGGTCGAGCGCGCGACGTCCGGGCGCGGCCAGGTCGTCGACGCCGCCATGGTCGACGGCGCCGCGCTGCTGACCACCCACCTGCACTCGATGCGGGCCCAGGGGGTGTGGAACGACGAGCGCGGCACCAACCTGCTCGACGGCGCCGCGCCGTTCTACCGCTGCTACGCCACCGCGGACGGCGGCCACATGAGCGTCGGGTCGATCGAGGCGCCCTTCTACGCCGCCCTGCTCGACGGGCTCGGTCTCGCGGACGCCGACCTCCCGGACCAGCTCGACCGGGCCGGCTGGCCGGTGCTCGCCCAGCGCTTCGCCGAGGTCTTCGCCGGTCGCACCCGCACGGAGTGGGACGCCGTCTTCGGCGCGAGCGACGCCTGCGTGCACCCGGTCCACGCGCCGTCCGAGGTCGCCGACGCCCCGCACGTGCGGGCCCGGCAGACCTTCGTCGACGGCCCGGGCGGCCGCCAGCCGGCCCCCGCGCCCCGCTTCGACCGGACGCCGAGCTCGCTGCCCGGCGCCCGCACCGCCGCGACCGTCGACCGCCTGCAGGCGTGGGGTCTGTCGCCCGCGGCCGCGGCGGTCCTGACCGACCACCAGCGAGAGGACGTGAGCGTCCCGTGACCACCTTCGCCACCGGCCTGGGCGAGACCATGCAGGTCAGCCTCGGCGAGAGCATCACGATGACGGCGCGCGCCCAGCCCGACCGCGCCAGCTTCCTGTTCCCCGACGGCAGCCACCACACCTTCGCCCAGACGAACGCCCGGGTGAACCGGCTCGTCTCGGCGCTGCGGGCCCAGGGTGTCGGCCGCGGCGACCGGCTCGCGGTCTTCGCCCTCGACTCGCACCGCTACGTCGAGATCGTGCTGGCCGCCTGCAAGCTCGGGGCGGTCTACGTGCCGCTCAACTACCGCCTGCGCCGCGGCGAGGTCGACGTGCTCACCGCCCGGGCCCGGCCCACGGCGTTCTTCCACGAGCTGCGCTACGCCGAGATGCTCGAGGGCATCGGCGAGCAGCACGGCATCCCGCTGGTGCTCGCCCTCGACGAGCGGCCCGGGGAGTCGACCTCCGGGTACGAGGACCTCCTCGCGACCGGCTCCGAGGCCGAGCCGCCGGTGGTCGCGGGCGACCGCGACGTCGTCGGGCTGGCCTTCACCTCCGGCACGACCGGGCTGCCCAAGGGCGTGCTGCAGTCGCAGCGGATGATGAAGGCGATCGTCGCCGAGCAGGTCATCGAGTTCCGGATGCTGCCCGAGGAGGTCCGCTACACCGCGGCCCCCACGTTCCACATCACCGGCGTCTGCCAGCTGCTCGCCGGCGTCTCCTACGGCTTCACCTCGCTCGTCGTCCCCCAGTTCGACCCGCAGGTCACCCTGGACCACCTGGCCGCCGACCGGCTCACGGGCATCTTCATGGTGCCGACGATGATCAGCACGCTGCTCCGGCTCGACGGCGTCCACGACCACGACTACGAGCGCCTCGAGCTGATGTACTACGGCGCCGCGCCGATGTCGCCGAACCTGCTGCGCCGGGCGATGGACACCTTCCGCTGCGACTTCCTCAACGCCTTCGGCGCCGGCACCGAGGCCGGCCTGCAGGCCCTGCTCGGGCCCGAGGACCACCGGCGCGCGCTCGCCGGCCGGCCCGAGCTGCTCGGCTCGATCGGCAAGCCCGCGTTCGGCGTCGCGCTGCGCATCGTCGACGACGACCTCCGCGAGGTCGCGGTCGGCGAGGTCGGGGAGATCGCGACCCGCAGCGACATGCTCTTCGACGGCTACCTCGAGATGCCCGAGGAGACCGCGGAGGCGACCCGCGGCGGCTGGTTCCGCGCCGGCGACATGGGCTACCTCGACGAGAACGGCTACCTGTACCTGCACGGCCGCAAGAAGGACATGATCGTGCGGGGTGGGGAGAACATCTACCCCGTCGAGATCGAGTCGGTCCTCGCCGAGCACCCGGCGGTCGTCCAGTGCGCCGTGGTCGGCGTCGAGGACGAGCACTGGAGCGAGGTCGTGCGGGCCTGGATCCAGGTCGCGGACGGCGTCGAGGTCACCCCCGAGGAGCTCGCCGCGCACTGCGCCGAGCGCCTGGCCAAGTACAAGGTGCCGGCGGAGTTCCGCCTCGTCCCGGCACTGCCGATCAACGCCAGCGGGAAGATCCTCAAGCGCGAGCTGAGGGACTGGACCTGAGGCGCGGACCGGGGCTTCCGACCACCCGAGCGATCGTTCGGTGTGACCCTTGACACGCTCCGGACCCCATGTCAGTCTCGGACATGACGACGACGTCACATTCACGTCAAGCCAGAGGAGGCCCGCAGCATGCTGACGGGACAGCAGTACAAGGACTCGCTCCAAGACGGCCGGAAGGTCTACTTCGAGGGCCGGCTGATCGAGGACTTCAGCACCGAGCCCGGTCTCGCCGTGCCGATGAACGTCGCGGCCGAGGGGTACGACAAGTACTTCTCCGCCGAGCCGGGTGCGCTGAACCCGGTCATCACCGCGCCGCGCAGCGCCGAGGACCTGCGGGAGAAGATCCCCGAGCTGCTCGAGATGGACCTGCTCCTCAACGTGACCTACCAGTCGATCATGACGCTGATCGTGGCCGCCTCGCGGATCGCGACGTCGGCGCCGCAGTTCATCCCGCGGATCGAGGCCTACATCGAGAAGGCCCGTCGCGACGACATCCGGATCACCGAGTGCATCACCGACGCCAAGGGCAACCGCAGCAAGTCCCCGTCGCAGCAGGACGACCCCGACGCCTACGTGCGCGTCGTCGAGCGGCGCGAGGACGGCGTCGTCATCCGCGGCGCCAAGCTGCACATCAGCGCCGCCGCCCTCGGCCACCACATGATGGTGATGCCGACCAAGACGATGAAGCCGGGCGAGGAGGACTACGCCATCGCCTGCGCGGTCCCCGTCAACGCCCCCGGCGTGCACATCACCAACACGACGTACCACCCGACCGACCGCGACCCGCGCGACTTCCCGGTCTCCTCGGAGAAGAGCGTGCCGGACAGCATGTGCATCTTCGACGACGTCTTCATCCCGAACGAGCACATCTTCCTCGACGGCCAGGTCGAGCACGCCGCCGTCTTCGCGCACTCGCTCGGGCTGTGGGAGCGCCTCGGTGGCACCGCGTTCATGGTCGAGCAGGCCGACGAGCTGGTCGGTCTCGCCCAGCTGATCGCCGAGGCCAACGGCACCCAGAAGATCTCGCACGTGCGGGAGAAGATCGACGAGATGATCATCCACGCCACGCTGCTGCGGGCGGGCCTCGAGGCCGCGATCATGCACGCGCACGCCACACCCGAGGGCTTCTACTACCCCGACGACATGTACACCAACGTCACCAAGTACCAGGGTGCCGTGCAGTTCGGCACGATGGTCCGGCACCTGCACGACATCGCCGGCGGTGCGGTGCTCACCGCCCCGTCGATGAGCGACTTCGACAACGAGACGCTGCGCCCGTTCCTCGAGAAGTACATGTCGACCGGCGACGAGGTCTCCGGTGAGTACCGCACGAAGATCTTCCACGCCATCCGCGACACGACCGCCGACGCCTACGGCGGCTGGCACCTCGTGACCAACATCCAGTCCGGCGGCGGTCTCTTCGCCCAGCGCCTGGTCACCCGGCGCCACTACGACATGGACCGCGCCAAGCGGCTCGCGTTCCGCGCGGCCGGCCTGCCGTCGTCCTAGCCCGCCCCGCTGATCCAAGGAGACCGACGTGACGACCTACCTGGAGTTCGCCGTGCTGGGCCTCGGCCTGGCCTCGGTCTACATCGGGCTCTCGACCGGGCTGCTGCTCGTGTACCGGTCGACCGGCATCATCAACTTCGCGCAGGGCGCGATGGCCATGTGGGGCGTCTACGTCTTCGCCACGCTGTACGACGACGGGCTGCTCGTGCTGCCGGTCGGGTCGGTGCAGCTCGGTGACGAGATGGCGCTGTGGCCGGCCATCCTGATCGGGCTGCTCAACGCCGCCGCGCTCGGGGTCGTCGCGCACTACGTGGTGTTCCGGCCGGTGCGGCACGCGCCCGACCTGGCCCAGGTCGTCGTCTCGATCGGCCTCATGGTCACCCTGCAGGCGCTGGCCGTGATCCGGTTCGGACCCAACAACGTGCCCGTCGAGTCGATCATCCCGCGCGGCGAGATCACCTTCCTGGGCGCCGACCTCGCCAAGCGCGAGCTGCTGATGGCGGCCACGATGCTGGTCGTCGCCGCCCTGGTCTGGGCCTACCTGCGCTTCACCTACTCCGGCGCCGCCACCCGGGCGGCGTCCGAGAACGAGCGCGGCGCGGTCCTGATGGGTTTCGCCCCCGACCGGCTCGCGCTCGTCGCGATGGTGATGGGTGCCGTGGTCAGCACGATCGGCGTGATGCTCGGCAGCACCCTCACCGGTCTCAGCCCGGCCAACTACACGCTCATGGTGGTCCCGGCCCTCGCGGTGCTGCTCGTCGCCCGGCTCGAGTCGGTCGCGGTCGCCGCGGTCGCCTCGATCGCCCTCGGCATCTTCCAGTCCGAGCTCAGCCTCATCGCCACCAAGTCGTGGTGGCCGGTGTGGGCGAAGTCGGGGCTCGACCAGGTGGTCCCCTTCGTCGTCATCATGATCATCCTGTTCGTGCTCGGGAAGCGGCTGCCCTCGCGCGGCTCCCTGCATTCGGTGCGGTTGCCCGACGTGGCCGTGCCCCGGTTCCGGCTGGTGCCGACGCTCGTCCTGGTCGGGGTCGCGGTGGTCGCGCTATTCGTCTCCAACGACACCTACCGCTTCGGCCTGACCAGCTCGCTGATCGTGACCCTGCTGGCGCTGTCGTACGTCGTGATCACCGGCTACCTGGGCCAGATCTCGCTCGCGCAGTCGGCGTTCGCCGGCGCGGCCGGGTTCGCGCTCGCCAAGCTCACCGAGCAGTGGAACATGCCGTTCCCGCTGGCGATCGTGCTCTGCGCGGTGGTCGCCTCCCTCCTCGGCATGGCGGTCTCGCTGCCGGCGTTCCGCATCCGCGGCGTCCAGCTCGCCATCGTCACCATCGCCGCGGCCCTGGCCATCGAGCGGTTCGTCTTCGGCAACTACAGCCTCACGCCGCCGACCGGGAACCCGATCGCCGACCCCGAGCTCTTCGGCGCGAGCTTCGCGATCCGCGAGGGCCGCGACCTGGCTCGCATCGAGTTCTCGCTGATGGTGCTGGCCGTCGTGACGCTGATGATCCTGATGTTCGTCCGGGTCGCCAAGGGCGACACCGGCCGCGCCTTCCTGGCGGTGCGCGCCAACGAGCGCGCCGCCGCCTCGGCCGGCATCGACGTGCGCCGCACGAAGCTGATGGGCTTCGGGCTCTCGGCCTTCATCGCCGGTGTCGCCGGCTGCCTGCTCGGCTACAGCCACGGCCAGCTGTCGGCGGAGTCGTTCTCGGTCGTCGTCGGCCTGCAGGTGCTCGCGATGGCCTACCTCGGTGGCATCACGTCGTTCGGCGGGGCCATCGTCGCCGGCATGCTCGGCCCGCTGGGCCTCGTCTACACCGCGCTGCACCAGTGGTTCGAGATGGGCAACTACTACGCCCTGATCACCGGCATCGGCCTGATCGTGACCGCGATCCTCAACCCGTCCGGCATCGCCGGCCAGACCCGCATGCAGATCGGGTGGATCCGCGACCACACCGGCGGCGGGGCGCGGCGAGCACCGAAGCCACCACCGGACGACGGACGCGCGGTCGATCCCGGCGCCGGCTCCGAGCGCAAGGAGGTGGCCGGCCGTGCCTGAGCCCACCACCGCCGCCACCCGCGCCCCCGGCTCCGAGGACGACGGGCTGGTCGCTCGCGACCTCACCGTCCGCTACGGCGGCGTCGTGGCCAACAGCGGCGTCACCATCGAGGTGCGCCCCGGCCAGGTCGTCGGTCTGATCGGTCCCAACGGCGCCGGCAAGACGACGTTCGTCGACGCCGTCACGGGGTTCACCGTCGCCGAGGGCACCATCTCCCTCGACGGCGAGCGGATCGACGCCCTCGCCCCGCACCGCCGCAAGGCCGCCGGCCTCAGCCGCACCTGGCAGTCCGGCGAGCTGTTCCTCAACCTCACCGTGCGCGAGAACCTGCTCGTCTCGGCCCGCACGGTCGGCTTCGGGTCGCTGTTCCGCGACATCTTCAGCCCCGTCAAGCAGGCCGACAAGCGGGTCGACGAGGCGCTGGCGCGGGTCGGGCTGCACGACGTGGCCGAGACCCTGGCCCGCGACCTCACCCTCGGGCAGCAGAAGCTGGTCGGCGTCGCGCGGGCCCTGGCCGGCGGCTGCCGGACGGTGCTGCTCGACGAGCCCGCGGCCGGCCTCGACAGCAACGAGAGCCTGCGCTTCGGCGACCGGGTCCGCGAGATCGCGGCCGGCGGCCCCGGGGTGCTGCTCATCGACCACGACATGTCGTTGGTGATGGCGGTCTCCGACGTCGTCTACGTCATGGAGTTCGGCAAGATCATCTTCTCCGGCACGCCGGACCGGGCGCGGACCGACCCGGCCGTGGTCGCGGCCTACCTGGGAGTCCCGATGGAGGTCGCAGATGTCTGAGCCCCTGCTCCGCGTGTCGAACCTGACCGCCGGCTACAACGGCGTCCAGGCGATCCGCAACCTGTCCTTCGAGGTCGGGCCCGGCGAGGTCGTGGCGCTGCTCGGCCCCAACGGCGCCGGCAAGACGACGTCCCTCCTGGCGATGGTCGGGCTGCTCCCGCTCATCGGCGGCGAGGTGCACGCGCTGGGGGAGCGGGTCGACACCAGACGGCCGCACCAGCTCGCCCGTCGCGGCGTGATGCTCGTGCCCGACGACCGCGGCATCTTCTTCGGCCTCAGCGTCGGCGAGCACTTCCGGCTGGCCCGCCGCAAGGCCGACCCCGTGCGCCAGGAGCAGGTCCTCGAGCGGTTCCCGGCGCTGCGCCGGCTGACCGCCCGCAAGGTCGGGCTGCTCTCCGGTGGCGAGCAGCAGATGCTCACCATCGCCAAGGCGATCCTGGCCCGCCCCAAGGTGTTGATGATCGACGAGATGAGCCTGGGCCTGGCGCCCAAGATCGTCCAGGAGATGCTGCCCTCGATCCGCGACCTCGCCAAGGAGGAGGGCATCGGCCTGGTCCTGGTCGAGCAGCACATCGAGCTCGCCCTCTCGGTCGCCGACCGGGGCCTGATCCTCAACCACGGCGAGGTCGTGCTCGACGGCGCGGCGTCGGACCTGCTGGCGCGTCGCGAGCAGGTCGAGGCGGCGTACTTCGGCGTCGAGGACCGCGTCGAGGTCGACGCCGAAGTCCTCCCGTCCTAGGCCGAGGCACGATGACGTCGCTCGAGGTGCCGGCGCCCGCGCCGCCGCTGGCCGGGCGCGCCGGCACCACGACGGTCGACGGCACCACCGTCGCCTGGGAGCGGTGGGACGCCGCGCGCGCCTCCGGCGACCGGCCGTGCGTCGTCCTCGTGCACGGGACGTCGGCGCACACCGCCTGGTGGCACCACACCGTCGAGGGGCTCGGGGGCGCCTTCGACGTCGTCGCCGTCGACCTCTCCGGCCACGGCGAGAGCGGACGGCGCGAGCGCTACTCGCTCGAGGCCTGGTCGGCCGAGGTGGCCGCGGTGGTCGTCGAGGAGTGCGCCGGGCCGGCCCTGCTCGTGGGGCACAGCATCGGCGGGCTCGTGGCGGCCGGCGTCGCCGCGACCCGGCCGGACGTCGTCCACGGCCTGGTGCTGGTCGACTCGATCGTCGACGAGCCGGTCGGCGCGGCCCGCACCCGGCCCGTGCTGCGACCGGCCGCGCGGTTCGCCAGCGAGCGCGAGGGCCTCGCGCGCTACCGGCTGATGCCGCCGCAACCGGTGCCCGACGACCGCACCCTCGCCTACGTGGCCCGGCACTCGCTGCGCCACGACGACGGCGGCTGGGCCTGGAAGGTCGACCCCGCCATCTTCGCGGCCCTCGACGCCGCGTCGCTCACCGGCGCGCTCGCCGGCATCGGCTGCCCGACCGTCCTGATCCGCGGCGAGCTGAGCACCCTGGTGCCGCCCGACGCCGGCCGCACGCTGGGGCGGCTGCTCGGCGCGGACGTCGTCCAGCACGACGTCCCGGACGCCTACCACCACGTGATGGTCGACCAGGGCCCGGCGTTCGGACGCATCCTGCGTCGCGTCCTCGACGACCTCACCCCGGCCCCGCCCGACCCACCGCCCGACCCGCCGCTCGACGAGGAGTCCCCATGAACGTGTCCTGGCCCATCGGCCGAGGCCTGACCCAGTCGGCCCGCCGGTCGCCCGACGTGGCCTGCTTCCGAACCGCGGCCGGCGAGGCCCGCAGCTTCGCCGAGGTCAACGAGCGGGTGAACCGGATCTGCGACGCCCTGACCGCGCGGGGCGTCGGCAAGGGCACCCGGATCGCGCTGCTCGACACCGACTCGTTCGAGTACGCCGAGCTGATGCTGGCCTGCTTCAAGCTCGGCGCGACGTACGTGCCGGTCAACTTCCGCCTCGCCCAGGGCGAGATCGAGAACATCCTGGGCCGCGCGCAGCCGACCTGGTTCTTCGTCGGCGACCGCTACGTCGCCATGGCGCGCTCCGTGCTGCCGGCGCTGGGTCCGTGCGCGCTGTGGTCGCTCGACGGCTCCCTCGACGACGACCTGGCGGTGCTCGTGGCCGAGGGCCGCGACGTCGAGCCCGAGGTGGTGCTCGAGGACGACGACCTGCTCGGCGTCATGTTCACCTCCGGCACGACCGGGCTGCCCAAGGGCGTGATGCAGACCCACGGGATGCTCAAGCGGATGCTCGCGCTCGGGTGGGAGGTCCTGGCCCGGCCCGGCGAGGTGCGATACACCGCGTCGCCGCTGTTCCACATCGCCGGGTGGGCGCTGGTCTTCGAGCAGGTCGCCACCGGCTGCACCTCGCTCATCGAGAAGCAGTTCGACGCGAGGGTGACCGCCGACGCGATCCGTGAGGGCCTGCTCACCGGCGTCTTCCTGGTGCCGACGATGCTCCAGGCGGTGCTCGACGCCGACGACGGCCCCACCGGCCGGGAGCGGCTGACCACGATGCTCTACGGATCGGCCCCGATGCCGCCGAGCCTGCTGCGCCGGGGGCTCGAGCGCTACCCGGAGTGCGGGTTCTGGAACCTGTTCGGGGCGGGCACGGAGTCCGGCGTCCAGACGCTGCTGCGGCCCGACGACCACCGCCGCGCGCTCGCGGGCGAGGAGCACCTGCTCGCCTCCGTCGGGCAGCCGGTTCTCTTCGTCGACATGCGGATCCTCGACGACGAGGGCCGCGAGTGCCCACCCGGCGTCGTGGGCAACATCGCCGCGCGCACCGACTGCGTGATGGCCGGCTACCTCGACATGCCCGAGCAGACCCGCGAGGCGCTGCACGACGGCTGGTTCTGGGGTGGCGACCGCGGCTACGTCGACGCCGAGGGCTTCCTGTTCCTCGGCGGCCGCAGCCGCGACATGATCATCCGGGGCGGCGAGAACATTTACGTCTCGGAGATCGAGCTGGTCCTCACCGACGTCCCCGAGGTGGCCGACGCCGCCGTCGTCGGCCGGCCCGACGAGAAGTGGGGCGAGGTCGTCGTCGCCTTCGTGGAGTACCGGCAGGAGGCGCCGACCGCCGCCGCGCTCGAGGCGATGTGCCGTGACCGGCTGGCCGGCTACAAGGTGCCCGTCGAGTACCACGTGCTGCGCGAGCTGCCCCGCAACCCGACCGGCAAGGTCCGCAAGGCCGACCTGCTCGAGCTGGTCGCCACCCCGTGAGCGGTCGCGCGAGGGTCGCCCTCGTGACCGGCGGCGGCCGTGGGCTCGGCCGGGCGCACGCGCTCGCGCTGGCCGACGCGAGCTTCGCCGTCGTCGTCAACGACACCGGCGCCGCCCTGGACGGCACGCCCGTCGAGGACCCCGGGCCGGACGTGGCCTCCGTGGCCGAGCAGGTCGTCGCCGAGGTCCGTGGGCGCGGCGGCACCGCGGTGGCCGACGACTCCGACGTCGCCGATCCCGACGGCGGCGAGCGGGCCGTCCGCCGCGCGGTCGAGGAGTACGGCGGCCTCGACGCCGTCGTCCACAGCGCGGGGATCCTGCGTGACCGGTCCTTCGCCAAGCTGACCCCCGCGGACTTCGACGCCGTCGTGCGCGTGCACCTCGGCGGCACCGCCCACACGACCCGAGCGGCGTGGCCGCACCTGCGGGAGTCCGGGTCGGGTCGCGTCGTCCTGACGTCGTCGGCGGGCGGGCTGTTCGGGCAGTTCGGGCAGGCCGGCTACGGGGCCGCGAAGGCCGGTCTCCTCGGGCTGGCGAACGTGCTGAGGCTCGAGGGGGAGCGGCACGGCATCGGGGTCAACGTCATCGCCCCGGTGGCGACGACGCGGATGACCGAGCCGCTGCTGCCCTCCGACGTGCTGACAGGGCTCGACCCGGTGCACGTGGCCGGCGTGGTGGCCCACCTGTGCCGGGAGGAGTGCCGCCACAGCGGGCTGGTGCTGGAGCTCGCCGCGGGGCTCGCGGCCGCCGTGCGCGTGACCACCTCGAGCACCCGCGAGGTGCCGCGTGCCGACGACGTGGCGGGCATGGGACGGCTCCTCGACGAGCTGGCGTCGCTCGACGACGGCCGCCCCTTCGACGACTCACCCGCCGCGCTCGACCGGATGCTGCGGTTCGCCCGCGGTGATCGGCTCCCAAGTTCTTGACACTGACGTCAATGTCTCTATGATCTCGATCACACCCCATCTCACCGCGACAGCTCGGCGTCGCACTCGCAAGAAGGCTGGTTCATCGATGAGGAAACTGTTGGCCGCCTCGAGCTCACTGCTCCTGGCCACTGCACTCGCCGCCTGTGGCGGCGGCGACGACGTCGACACCTCGGGGGGTCTGGAGGGCGAAGCGCTGGTGATCGGCGTCCAGTCGCTCGACACCGGCCCGGTCGCGTACCCGCAGAACACCTACGGGGCCGAGGCCGCCGAGTGGTACGTCAACAACAAGATGGACGGCGTGGGCGGGCGTCCGCTCGAGCTCGACATCTGCTCCGGCGACGGCACACCCGAGACCGGCGTCAAGTGCGCGAACGACTTCGTCGCCGACGACGTCCCGGTCGTCTTCGACGCCTACGACGGCACCAGCGTCGGCGCGATGACCCCGATCCTGAAGTCCGCGGAGATCCCGATCGTCGGCACCCTCGCCGGTCAGGGCGTCGCCGAGGCCGAGACCTTCGGCACCGCGTTCTACTTCTCCGGCCCGCTGGAGACCAGCGCGCTCGGCATGGTCAAGATCCTCAGCGACCTCGGCCACAAGAAGGCCTCGCTCGCCGTCACCGACGCGCCGTCGTCCCACGGCTACGTCGACGAGCTCGTCAAGCCGCTCGGCGAGCAGGTCGGCATCGACGTCTCGGCCGTCTACGCCGAGGTCGACAACATCAACTTCCAGGTCGTCGCCGCCACCGAGCTCTCGGAGGACCCGGACGTCGCCGGCGTCATCGCCCTGCCCGAGGACGCCTGCACCGGCCTGATCCAGGCCCTGCGCCAGGGCGGCTTCGACGGCACCATCTTCGCCGGCTCGTGCTCGCAGTTCATCGACGACCTCGGCGAGGACGCCGCCGGCGCGATCGTCCAGCCGCGGCTGTGGGTGCCGAAGTCCTACGACAACGCGCCCGAGGAGATCCAGACGCAGCTCGACGAGTTCTCCGAGGCGATGGAGGCGGTCGGCTACGAGGACGAGCTCTCGGCCCGGTCGCTGTACTCCTTCGCCGGCATCATCAACCTCGCCACCATCCTCAACGACATCGACGGCGACATCACCAACACCTCCGTCGACGAGGCCATGAAGTCCCTCAAGGACTTCCAGACCTACCTCGGCCCGAAGGTGACCTGCGACGGCGAGCAGTGGCCCGGCCGTCCCGGCGCCTGCAGCTCGGAGGGCATCTTCTTCGAGGTCCAGGACGACGGCACCCTCGCCCCCGTCGACGAGAACGGCTACGTCGCCCTCGAGCCCGAGAAGGCCCAGGTCGGCTAGCCGGCCGGCCCCCACCCCTCGCCGACTCGGCGCAGTTTTGCGCTGATGGGGGGGCGCGCCCCGGGCTCAGACGCGCCAGAGGATGACGTTCTCGGCGACGAGGGCGGGGCGCTCGACGTCCTCGACCTCGACGGTGACTGCGAACGAGCCACGGACCCAGTCGCCCTGGAGCTCGGCGGCGGCCAGCCGCACCGCACCCCGGATGCGGGCGCCGGCGGGGACGGGGTTGGTGAAGCGGACCTTCTCGAAGCCGTAGTTGAGGCCGAACGAGCTGCCGTCGACGCGGAGCACCTCGCCGACCAGCACCGGCACCAGGGCCAGGGTGAGCATGCCGTGCGCGATCGTCGTCCCGTAGGGCCCCTCGGCCGCGCGGTCGCGGTCGACGTGGATCCACTGGTGGTCGTCGGTGAGGTCGGCGAAGGTGTCGATGTCGTCCTGGCCGAGCGTGCGCCAGGGCGTGTGGCCCAGGTCGGACGGCGCGAGCTCGAGCAGGGCGGTGGGGTGGGGCAGGACGTGCACGGGGACTCCTCGGATGGGGTGGACGGACGGGCGGGTCGGGTCGGGTCAGGTCAGGTCAGGCCAGGTCGGTGCGGGCGGGCGAGCGCGCGGCCCAGGCCATCAGCGCGGCGCCCAGCAGCGCCGGCAGCGCGGCGGCGACGTACGCCGTGGGGTAGCCGCCGGTGGCGTCGTGCAGGACGCCGACGAGCACCGGTCCGGCGGCCATGCCGAGCATCACCGCGAGGTTGCCGCGGGCCAGGATCCGGGAGAAGTCACGGGTGCCGAACCGCTCGGCGATCAGCAGCGGCTGGAGGACCTGCATGTTGCCCATCGAGACGCCGAAGGCGACGGTGGCGGCCAGGACGGCCGCGCGGCCCGGGGCCACGGCGAAGCAGACCAGCGCGCCCGACTGCAGCAGCAGCAGCGCGACGGTCGCGTGGGCCAGCGCGACCCGCTCGAAGACCCAGGTGCCGGCGATCCGGCCGCCGAGGCTGGCGGCGGCGAGGAGCGAGACGACCGCCGCCGCGGTCGACACCCCGGAGGTCTCGGCGACCGCGTTGTAGAGGTGCGAGAGCGCGCCGAGCTGCGACAGCATGCCGAGAGTGAGGGCGACGGTGACCGTGACGAACCACGGCGTCCGGACCGCCTCGGCCAGGGGGACGCCGGTCGCGGGCCCGGCGCCCGCGCCGGGGTCGGACGCCGGCGCGGCGCCGTCGGCCCGCTGACCGACCCGGGCGGGGTCGGGCTGCACCAGCAGGCACAGGGGGACGGCGACCAGGAGCAGCGCGGCCGCCAGGAACGGGCTCGCGCCGGCGACCCCGTGCCGCTCGACCAGCGCGGCGACGACCGGGGTGACCACGGCGCCGCCGACGGGCAGCCCGAGGAACGCGACCGACATCGCCCGCGCCCGCCGACGCACGAACCACGCCGCCAGCACCCGGCTCACCGGGATGACCGAGATCGCGGCGAAGCCGACGCCGAGGACGGCGTAGGCCGCGACGAGCTGGGCGGGGTCGCGCACCTGGCCGACCGCGAGGACGGCGACCGCGGACGCGACCAGCCCGCCGACGAGGACGGCGCGCGCGTCGTACCGCTCGAGCAGCCGCCCGACCGGGATGCCGGCCACGCCGGCGACGACGAGGAACGCGCCGGTGGCGACGGAGACGGTGGTGAGCGTGAAGCCGTCGTCGTCGCGGGTCAGCGCGCTCAGGTAGACCGACAGCCCGTAGAACGTGATGCCGACGCCGATGGTGAGGATCGCCGCGAGGAGGGCGACGACGCGCCACCCGTCGAAGCGGTCCACGGTCGCCGGCGGTCCGGTCCGACGGGTGCCGGGATCAGCCACGGGCGCCGGCCACCACCCCGTAGGAGCCGGCGAGCGCGCTCAGCCGCGCGGTGAAGTCGGCGATCGTGGCCCGGACGATCTCCTCGACGGCCAGGACGTCGTCGACCCGGCCGGCGACCTGTCCCATCTGGGCCAGCGACGCCTCGAGGTCGCCGTCGTCGTAGGTGCGCCGGATCTCGGCGAGCAGCGGCCGCGGGTCGGTGCCGTCGGTGCGGGTGGTGGTCTCGGTGCGCAGCACCCGCATCGGCCGCCCGATGCTGCGGTTGTACATCATCGTGTCGACCTCGCGGGCGGTCACGACGGCCCGCTTGACGTCGGCGTGCACGCCCGACTCGAGCGAGGCGAGCATCCGGGTGCCCATCTGGGCGCCCTGGGCGCCGAGGGCGAACGCCGCCAGCAGCGAGGCGCCGTCGACGATCCCGCCGGCGGCCACGACCGGGACGTCGACGCGCGAGACCACCAGGGGCAGCAGCACCATCGTCGACACCTCGTGCGGGCTCTTGAACCCGGCGCCCTCGCTGCCCTCGACGACCAGTCCGTCGACGCCGGCGTCGACCGCCTTGAGGGCGGCCTCGAGCGTCGGGACGACGTGGTAGACGACCAGCCCGGCGTCCTTGAGGATCGGCGTCAGCCGCGCGGGGGAGCCGGCCGAGGTGGTCACGAACCCGATGCCCTCCTCGACGATCATGTCGACGACGGCGGGGTCCTTGGCGAACGCGAGGGGGATGTTGACGCCGAAGGGCCGGTCGGTGCGCTCGCGCACCCGGCGGATGTCGTCGCGGACCTGCGGCACCGGGAGCGAGCCCGGCACGAGCCCCATCCCGCCGGCCTCGGCCATCGCGGTGACGAGCGCCGGACCGGCCACCATGCCCATCGGCGCGGAGAAGAGCGGGACCTCCACGCCCAACTGCTTTGTGACGTCATTGTCAAATTGCATGTGGGCGATGTTATCCGCGTCGGGCACCGGGCGCCAGGGGTCGAGGCACCGCCGCTCCGGGGCGCTGACTTGATGTCGGGTTCAGGACAGTGGGAGACTCCCCGGCACACGAGGCGGGAGGCAACGGGATGCCGAAGACGAAGAGCAACCGGATGGGCGTGGCGGTCAGCGCCGAGCAGCAGGAGCGGCGGGAGACCGGGCCGCTGACCGGTCGCGGGCACGCCCGCCGCGCGGCCCTCCTGGACGCCGCTCGCCGCGTCTTCGAGGAGCGGGGGTTCCTCGAGACCCGGGTCGCCGACATCGCGGCCGAGGCGAAGGTCGCCCAGGGCACCTTCTACACCTACTTCGACTCCAAGGACGCGATTTTCCAGGCCGTCGCCGCCCGGGTCGCCGGCGACATGATCGTCGAGCTCGGCTCGAACCGCCCGCTCGCCGCGGCCACCTACGAGCGCACCTACGCCGCCACCCAGCGCTTCGTCGACTCCTACCGTCGCAACGCCAAGATCCTGGCCCTGATCGAGCAGGTCGGCACCTTCACCCCCGAGATGAAGCGGATCCGGCTCCAGGTCCGCGAGGCGCACGTCGACCGGCTGGCCCAGGCGATCGCGCACCAGCAGGAGATCGGGCTGGCCGACGACTCCCTCGACCCGGCCCTCACCGCCGAGCTCGTCGGCTCGATGGTCGACCAGGTCTGTCACGTCTGGCTGAACCTCGGCCACGAGTTCGACGAGGCCGAGCTCGTGCACGCCCTGACCGTGCTGTGGCTGCGCGGGGCGGGCATGAAGGAGATCGTCGTCCCGCCCCGGTCCGGCTGAGTCGTCGCCCGGTCGCCCGACTCACCGGGCGGGCCGGAAGAGGCACTCCTGGGTGGTGCTCGCCACGGCACGGCCGGCGCGGTCGTAGAGGGTGCCGGTGTACCAGCCGCGTCCGCGACCGGCGACGTGCGGCTCGAGGTCGGTGAGGACCCAGGCGTCCGCGCGGGCCGGGCGGTGGAACCACAGGGCGTGGTCGAGGCTGGCGCCCGGCAGCGCGCCGTCGCGGCTCAGCGGGGCGATGCCGCTGGAGATGTCGCTGAGGTAGGTCAGGACGGCGGCGTGCAGCAGCGGGTCGTCGTCGAGCGGTGCCGTCGTCCGGGCCCAGAACTGGGTCGGCCACGGGGTGTCGGGGTGGGGCTGGTCGACCGCGCGGCCCTCGAACGACAGCAGCCGCGGCAGCCCGACGGCGGGGGAGGCCTCGGGTGCGGCCACCTCGGGGGCCGCGCGCACCTGCACCTCCGGGCCGTCCTCGCGGACGTGGAACGACGCCGCCATGCTGAAGATGACCTTCCCGTGCTGGACCGCCTCGACCCGGCGGGACGAGAACGACCGGCCGTCGCGGTCGCGGTGCACGCGGAAGAGCGTCGGGTGGTCGGAGTCGCCGGCCCTGAGGAAGTAGCCGTGCAGCGAGTGCGGCAGCCGGTCGGGCTCGACGGTGAGCCCGGCCGCCCGCAGCGCCTGGGCGGCGACCTGGCCGCCGTACAGGGACCGGTCGTCGGGCACCACGAAGGTCGCGCGGTAGAGGTCGCGGTCGACGGTCTCGAGGTGGAGCGCGTCGAGGAGCGCGTGTCCGTCGGGCTCCGCGTCGGCGGCGGTGAACGGCGGGTCGAAGGTCATCGCCGGGCGCTCAGGCCTCGGCGCCGACGGGCGCCGGGAAGCGCTCGCGCAGCCGCCGCTTGAGGATCTTCCCGCTCGCGTTCAGCGGCATCTCGGGGACGACGACGACGTCGGCCGGCACCTTGAACGCCGCGAGCTGCGCGCGGCAGCGCGCCCGCAGCGCGTCGACGTCGACCACCGCGTCGGGGGCCGCTGTCACGAACGCGACGACCTCCTCGCCCCAGTGGTCGTGCGGACGACCGACGACGGCGACCTGCGCGACGCCGGGGTGGCCGGCGATGACGGTCTCGATCTCGATCGGGTAGATGTTCTCGCCGCCGCGGATGATCATGTCCTTGCTCCGGCCGGCCAGGTAGAGGTAGCCCTCCTCGTCCATCCGCGCCAGGTCGCCGCCCCAGAACCAGCCGTCCCGGATCGCCAGCGCGGTCTCCTCGGGCATCTCGAGGTAGCCGTTCATCACGGCGTCCGAGCGGGTCACGACCTCGCCGGTCTCGCCCCGCGGGACGTCGCGACCGAGCTCGTCGACGATGCGGAGCTCGACGCCGAACGCCGGCTTGCCGAGCGACCCGAGCAGGTGGGTCTCCCCTGCGAGGGCCCGGCGGTGGTCGGCCGTCCCGAGCACGGTCTGCAGGCCGCCCTCGGTGGCCGCGCCGAAGGCGTTGATCAGCCCACAGCCGAAGGTCTCCATCGCCCGGCGGAGCAGGGTCGGCGACATCGGGGCGCCGCCGTAGATGATCGAGCGCATCGCGTCGTAGCCGCCCGCGGCGGCGTCGGGGTGGTCGAGCAGCGTGCTGATCATGGTCGGCACCAGGAACGCCCCGGTGAGCCGGCCACCCCGCATCCAGCGCAGCACCTCGCCGGGCTCGAACTGCGGCAGCAGCAGCGTCGGGAACCCGCGGAAGATGTGCATCAGGATCATGCCCTGGCCGGCGATGTGGAACGTCGGCGACGCGGTGTACCGGAACTCGCCGGGCTGGATCTCGTAGTCGATCGACATCGTGATGATGAGCGACTTGATCATCCGCTGCGACTGGAGCACGCCCTTCGGCAGGCCCGTCGTGCCGGACGTGAAGGCCAGGCCGATGACGTCGTCGTCGGCCACGTCGACGTCCGGCTCGACGTCGTCGCCGGAGGCGAGCAGCGCCTCGTAGGCCTCGGCTCCCTCGGACTGGTCGAAGTCGACGAGCCCCGTCAGCGAGGCGACCTGGGGGAGCAGGGCCCGGCAGGTCGCGAGGTAGCGGCCGCTGACGAACAGCAGTCGCGGCTCGGCCCGGCGGAGCAGGGTGAGCAGCTCACTGTCGACGAGGCGGTTGTTCAGCGGCACGTAGACGGCGCCGAGCTTCATGCACGCCAGCAGCACCTCGACGTAGCCGCCGCAGTCGGTGGCCACGACGGCCACCCGGTCGCCCTGCTCGACGCCGCGGCGACGCATGGCGTCGGCGAGCCGGTTCACCCGCTCGTTGGTCTCCGCGAAGGTCTGCTCGGAGCCGTCGGGGAAGACGAAGCAGGGCACGTCGGGCGAGCGCTGGGCGCTGAGTCGCAGGTAGTCGCCCACCCGGGTCCGGGGTCGCATGGTTCTCCTCCTGGTCGCGGGAAGCCGTCCTGGCCGTCGCGCAGACCTGACGCGGTCGTCAGGTCGCTCCGGCGAGCGTAGTGCAGATCTGTGACCGTTGACACAGGCACGGTGTCTCGGGCAATACTTCGATCTTGACATCATCATCAGTTTTGGAGGCCGCGGTGCACGAGTCCCCGCCCGGAGTGACCCTCGGGGAGTTCCTGCCACTCAGCGCGGCCCGGCACCCCGACCGCACGTGCTTCGCCCTCGCCGACGGGCGGCGGTTCACCTTCGCCGAGACCAACGCCCGGGTGAACCGGCTCGTGGACGCCCTGCGGTCCGAGGGGTTCGGCCGCGGCGACCGCGTCGCCGTCCTGGCCCTCGACTCGCACCGCTACATGGAGGTCGTGCTGGCCTGCATGAAGCTCGGTGCGGTCTACGTGCCGCTGAACTACCGGCTCCAGCGCGACGAGGTCGACACGCTCCTGGCCCGCGCGGCGCCGGTGGCGCTCTTCCACGACGCGCGCTACGACGACCTGCTGGCCGGCGTCGCCGCGGCGCACCCGACGCTGCGGCTCGTCGTCCGCCTCGACGACGAGGGCGACGCGACCGGGTACGAGCCGCTGCTGGCCGCCGGGCGGGACGTCGAGCCGGACGTCGTGTGCGACGACCGCGACCAGATCGCGCTCGCCTTCACCTCCGGCACCACCGGGCTGCCCAAGGGCGTGATGCAGTCGCAGCGGATGCTGAAGAACATCACCTACGCCGGCCTGGCCGAGTACCAGGCGCGACCCGACGACGTCCGCTACACCGCCGCGCCGACGTTCCACATCAGCGGCGTGTGCGGGCTCTTCCTCGGCATCGCGACCGGCTACTCGTCCTACCTGCTGCCCCAGTTCGAGCCGTCGACGGTCCTCGACCTGCTCTCCGGCGGCGAGGTGAGTGCGGCGTTCCTGGTGCCGACGATGATCAGCAGCGTCCTCCAGCAGCCGGGCGCGGCCGAGCGGTCCTACGACCGGCTCCGGCTGATGATCTACGGCGCCTCCCCGATCTCCCCGACGCTGCTGCGCCGTGCGATGGAGGTCTTCGGGTGCGAGTTCCTGCAGGCGTTCGGTGCCGGAACCGAGGCGGGCCTCCAGTCGGTCCTGACCCCCGAGGACCACCGCCTCGCCCTCGCCGGCCGGCCGGAGCTGCTGCGCTCGTGCGGGCGGCCGTCGTTCGGCGTCGCCATGCGGGTCGTGGACGCCGACCTGCGCGAGGTCGGCGTCGGCGAGGTGGGGGAGGTGGCCACCCGCAGCGACCAGGTGATGGACGGCTACCTCGAGATGCCCGAGGAGACCGCCCGCGCCTTCGCCGGCGGCTGGTTCCGTGCCGGCGACATGGGCTACCGCGACGAGCAGGGCTACCTCTACCTGCACGGCCGCGCCAAGGACATGATCATCCGCGGCGGCGAGAACATCTACCCGATCGAGATCGAGACCGTGCTCGCCGAGCACCCGAGCATCGCCCAGGTCGCCGTCGTCGGGGTCGAGGACGAGCACTGGGGCGAGGTGGTGCGGGCCTTCGTCGTCCCCGCCGCCGGACAGGTCGTGGACGCGGGCGTGCTCCGCGCGCACTGCGCGACCCGGCTCGCGCGCTACAAGGTCCCGCGGGACGTCGTCGTCCTCGACGCGATGCCCCTCAACGCCAGCGGCAAGATCCTCAAGCGCGAGCTGCGCGTCCGGGCGGACGACCCAAACATGACATTGACATCAGTATCGGGTTCGGCCGATACTCGGGCACATGACCCTCGTGTCTGAGAACGGTGCGCTCCGGGTGTCCGTCGAGGTGACCTTCGACGGCCCGGTCGCGACCCTGACCATCGCCAACCCGCGACGCCGCAACTCGATCGGCGACTCCGGCTGGCCCCAGCTGCGCGCCGCGCTCGCCGAGGTCGAGGCCAGCGGTGCTCGGGTGCTGGTGGTCACCGGTCAGGGAGAGGACTTCTGCACCGGCGCCGACCTGTCCGAGGGCGGTTCGCGGCACCCGCTGGCCAACATGCACGTCGTCAACGAGGCGTGCCTGGCCCTGCACCGGCTCTCGGTCCCGACGATCGCGCGGGTCGACGGCTACGCCGTCGGCGCCGGCATGAACCTGGCGCTCGGCTGCGACTTCGTCGTGGCCACGCACCGCGCGAAGTTCTCCGAGATCTTCGTGCGCCGCGGCCTCTCGGTCGACTTCGGCGGCTCCTGGCTCCTGCCGCGGCTCGTCGGGCTGCACCGGGCCAAGGAGATGGTGCTGCTCGGCGAGATGCTGGAGGCCGCCACCCTCCACGAGCTCGGCGTCGTGCGCGAGGTGGTGGCGCCCGCCGAGCTCGACGCCGCCGTCGACGCGCTCGCCCAGCGCCTCGTCGCGGGCCCGCCCATCGCGATGGCCCAGTCGAAGCGGCTCCTCCACGACGCCTTCGAGGTCGGCCTCGAGCGGGCCCTCGAGGACGAGGCGCGCGCCCAGGCGGTCAACCTCGCCACCGACGACGCGGCCGAGGCCGGCGCCGCCTTCTTCGAGAAGCGCGAGCCGCAGTTCCGCGGGCACTGAGCCGCACCCGAACCCCACCCCCACCGCCCCATCCCTCAGGAGTGACATGCGCATCGACGGTTCCGTGGCCCTGGTCTCCGGCGGCGCCTCCGGGCTCGGCCTGGCCGCCGCCCGCCGGCTGCACGCGGCCGGCGCCTCGGTCGTGCTGCTCGACCTACCCACCTCGGACGGCGGGCTCGTCAGCGACGAGCTCGGCGAGCGCTGCACCTTCGTCGGCGGCGACGTCCGCTCCGAGGACGACGTCGCGGCCGCCGTCGCGGCCGCGACCGCGCTCGGCGACCTCCGGATCGCGGTCAGCTGCGCCGGCACCGGCGTCGCCGGCAAGATCGTCGGCAAGCAGGGCCCGGCCCCGCTCGACGGCTTCGCCTGGACCGTGCAGGTCAACCTGGTCGGCACCTTCAACGTGCTCCGGCTCGCCGCCGCCGCGATCGTGCGGACCGAGCCGATCGAGGGCGAGCGCGGGGTGCTGCTCGGCACCGCGTCCGTCGCGGCGTTCGAGGGCCAGGTCGGGCAGGCCGCCTACTCGGCGTCCAAGGGCGGCGTGGTCGGGATGACGCTGCCCATCGCCCGCGACCTCGCACCGCAGCTGGTCCGCATGGTCACCATCGCGCCCGGCATCTTCGACACCCCGATGCTCGGCGGCCTGTCCGAGCCGGTCCGGGAGTCCCTCGGCCAGCAGGTGCCGCACCCGTCGCGGCTCGGCCGGCCCGAGGAGTACGCCGCCCTGGTGCAGCACGTCGTCGAGAACCCGATGCTCAACGGCGAGACGATCCGGCTCGACGGCGCCATCCGGATGAGCCCCCGCTGAGCTGCCGCTCGACCCGCTCGACCCGCTCGACCCAACGACGCTGGAGGAGAACGATGGAGTTCACCTGGACGTCCGAGCACCGCGACCTGAGGGTCGCGGTGCGCCGTCTGATGACCACCCGGGCCCCCGTCGACCGGGCCCGCGCGCTCGCCGCCGACGGCGTCCGGCACGACACCGAGCTGTGGGCGACGATGGCCGAGCAGCTCGGGCTCCAGGCGCTCGACGTGCCCGAGGAGCACGGCGGGGTGGGCGGCTCGCTCGTCGACGTCGCCGTCGTCCTGGAGGAGATGGGCGCGGTGCTGCACGGTGGCCCGTTCCTGTCGACCGCGGTCCTCGCCGTCGAGGTGCTGCGCGAGCTCGCGCCGGTCGCCGACGCCGCCGGCGACCTGCTGGGCCGGATCGCCGAGGGGGGCGCCACGGTCGCCGTCGCCCTCGCCGAGGACGGCCGGGCCTGGAGCCCGGGCACCGTGCGGACGACGGCCACGGGGCCGACGTCCGACGGCGCCGTCCGGCTCACCGGCACCAAGCAGCTGGTGCTCGACGGCGCGGACGCCGACCTCCTGCTCGTCCTCGCCCGCACCGACGCCGGCGCCCGCTGGTGCCTGGTCGACGGCACCGCCGACGGCGTCACCCGCGAGCGCCAGGAGGGCCTCGACCTCACCCGGCCCAGCGCCACCGTGCGGCTCGCGGACGCCCCCGGCCAGGTGCTCGGCGACCTGGACGGCGTCGCGGTCGCCGACCGGGTCCGCAGCGTCGCCTCGGTGCTGCTCGCCGCCGAGCAGGTCGGCGCCGCGGCCGAGGTCGTCCGTCGCACCGCCGAGCACGCCACCACCCGGCGCCAGTTCGGCCGTCCCGTCGGCAGCTTCCAGGGCGTCAAGCACCGGCTCGCCGACATGGCCGTCCGTGTCGAGATGGCCCGCTCGGCGGCGTACTGGGCGGCGTTCCAGGAGCGCGGCTCGGCCGACCTCGAACTCGGCGCGCTCGTCGCCCGGTCCTACTGCTCCGACGCGCTGCTGCAGACCGCCAAGGACTGCATCCAGCTGCACGGCGGCATCGGCTTCACCTGGGAGCACGACGCGCACCTGTTCCTGCGCCGCGCCCGGCTCGACGCGACGCTGCTCGGCGACACCCGGCACGCCCGGGAGCGGCTGCTGGCCCACACCCACCCCGACCTCCAGGGGGTCTCCTGATGCTGCTCGACCTCTCCGCCGACGCGACCGAGTCGGAGGCCTTCGCGGCCGCCGACGCCTGGTTGCGCGAGCACCTGCCCGACGACGTCCTCGCGGCCGCGCTGGGCGCCGAGTGGGACGCGGTGACCGCGTTCCTGGACGACGAGGAGCGTGGCGCCGCGTGGTACGCCGCGCTCGGCGCCGCCGGCCTCTCGACCCCCACCTGGCCCCGCGAGCTCGGCGGCCTCGGCCTGTCGGCCGCGGCGGCCGGCGGCGTCGCCGAGGCGGTGCTGCAGTACCGGGTGGGTCGCTCGATGACCGACTTCGTCGGGCTGGCCCTGGGCGGGCCGACCATCATCGAGCACGGCACCGACGCCCAGAAGGAGCGCTTCCTCGGGCCGCTGGCCCGCGGCGAGCACCGCTGGTGCCAGCTCTTCAGCGAGCCCGGCGCGGGCTCCGACCTCGCCGGGCTCAGCACCCGCGCCGAGCGCCAGGGCGACGGCACCTGGGTCGTCAACGGGCAGAAGGTCTGGAGCTCGTTCGCGCACCTGTCCGACTTCGGCCTCCTCATGGCCCGCACCGACCCCGACCTGCCCAAGCACCGCGGGATCAGCTACTTCCTCGTCGACATGACGACGCCCGGCGTCCTGGCCCGCCCCCTGCGGCAGATGACGGGCGACGCCGAGTTCAACGAGGTCTTCCTGACCGACGTGCACCTGCCGCCCGAGGCCCTCCTCGGCGAGGTGAACGGCGGCTGGGCGGTCGCGATCACCACCCTGATGCAGGAGCGCAACGGCCTCACCGGCCGGCCCGCCGTGGGCGAGGGCCGCTCCGACGACCTGCTGCGCCGCGCCGCGGAGACGGGCGCGCTCGCCGACCCGGTGCTGCGTGACCGGCTGCTGCTCCTGCTCGTCGAGGAGCGCGCGCTGCAGATGACCACCGTCCGCTCCTACGCCGAGGCCGGTCGCACCGCCGTCGGCGCCGAGGGATCGGTCCGCAAGCTCGTCAACGCCCAGATCGAGGAGGAGACCGGCGCGCTCGCCGCCGAGGTCGACCCCCTCGGCGTCCTCGCGTGGCCGGCGGGCGAGCCGACGCCGTCCGCCGCGCACGACTTCCTGGCGATGAAGACCACCAGCATCGCCGGCGGCACCTCGGAGATCCAGCGCAACATCATCGCCGAGCGGCTCCTAGGGCTCCCCAAGGACCCGGACCCCGAGAAGGACCTGCCCTTCAACCAGCGCGCCCGGACCACCTGATGGCCACGACGTACCGGACCCTGGAGCTGAGCCGGCCCGAGCCCGGCATCGCGCTGCTCACCCTCGACCGGCCCCACCGGCTCAACGCGCTCTCGCCCGACCTGCTGGCCGAGCTGCACGCCGTCCTCGACGAGGTCGCCGTCGACCCGACCGTCCGGGTACTGGTGCTCACCGGGCGCGGGCGGGGGTTCTGCGCCGGTCTCGACCTCACCGAGTACGACCTGGGCAACCAGGACGCCGACGTCCTCTCCCCGCAGCAGCGGATGTGGCTCCAGCAGCACATCGCCTCGCTCGTGCCCCGGCTCCGCGCGCTGCCGGTGCCGGTCATCGCGGCGGTCAACGGTCCGGCCGCCGGAGGCGGGCTGGCGCTGGCGCTGGCCGCCGACGTCCGGATCGCGGCGCGCACCGCCCGCTTCAACGTGGCCTTCGTGCGGATCGGGCTGTCCGGCTGCGACATCGGCGTCAGCTGGCTGCTGCCGCGGCTCGTCGGGGCCTCGCGGGCCTTCGAGATGCTGCTCACCGGACGGCTCGTGGACGCCGACGAGGCCGACCGGATGGGCCTCGTGACGCGGGTCGTGCCCGACGACGAGCTGCTCGACAGCGTCCTGCTCACTGCGAGAGCCATCTGTGCCAACAGCCCGATGGGGGTCAGGATGACCAAGGAGGTCATGTGGAGCCAGCTGGAGGTCGGCAGCCTCCAGGCCGGCATCGACCTGGAGAACCGCACCCAGACCCTCACGTCCTTCACCCGCGACCACGACGAGGCGGCCGCGGCCTTCCGCGAACGCCGCGCGCCGGCGTTCGAGGACCGATGACCACCCGAGGAGACCAGTGAGCACCGCTACCACCACCAGCAGCACGGGCACCGGCACCGGCAGCGACCCGGGGGCCCGACGGGCCCGGGCGCTCGACGCCGCCCGCGCCGTCGTCGCGTCCCACCCGCCCACCAGCACGCCGCGCCGCGCGTTCCTCGAGGCGTGCTTCGACGCCGGCCTCGCGTGGGTGCACTTCCCCGAGGGCCTCGGCGGGCTCGGGGCCGAGCCCGGCGTCCAGGCCGCGGTCGACGAGATCCTGCAGGGCGCCGGCGGCCCGATCCCGTTCTGGCTCAACCCGATGGGCTACGGCATGGCCGCACCGACGGTGCTGGACCACGGCAGCGCCGAGCTGTCGGAGCGGCTGCTGCGCCCGCTGTACGTCTGCGACGAGCTCTGGTGCCAGCTGTTCAGCGAGCCCGGCGCCGGCTCCGACCTCGCCGGGCTCGCGACCCGCGCCGAGAAGGTCGGCGACGAGTGGGTGGTGAGCGGCCAGAAGGTGTGGACGAGCAGCGCGCACCTCGCCCGGTGGGCCCTGCTCCTGGCCCGAACCGACCCCGACCAGCCCAAGCACCGGGGGCTGACCTACTTCGTCCTCGACATGCACGGGCCGGGCGTCGAGGTGCGCCCGCTGCGCCAGATGACCGGCGAGGCGGAGTTCAACGAGGTCCACCTCACCGAGGCGCGGATCCCCGACAGCCACCGGCTCGGCGAGGTCGGCGAGGGCTGGCGGGTCGCCATGACGACGTTGATGAACGAGCGCAGCGCCATCGGAGGCGGCTCGAGCGTCCGCGGCAGCGGGTCGATCGGCTCGGCCCTGCGGCTGTGGCGCTCGCGACCCGACCTGCACACCCCGGAGCTGCGGGCCCGTCTGGTCGAGCTGTTCGCCCGCGCGGACGCCGCCCGCCTCACCGGTGACCGGTTCCGCATCGAGCAGGGCGACAGGCCCGCCGGCGCCGAGGGCTCGATCGGCAAGCTCACCGGTGCCGAGCTGAACCAGGAGGTCTACGAGTTCTGCCTCGACGTCCTCGGCCCGGACGCCGCCCTCTACAGCGGGTACGGCCCGCCCGACGAGACCGACGAGACCGACGAGACCGGCGGGCCCGGCGGGCCCGGCGGCGAGCCGGTAGAGGACTACGGCCGGCTCTTCCTCCGCTCGCGCGCCAACACGATCGAGGGCGGCACCTCGGAGGTGCTGCGCAACATCCTCGGCGAGCGACTCCTCGGGCTGCCCGGCGACGTCCGCGTCGACACCGGCAAGCCGTGGCGGGAGGTGCCCCGTGGCTGACACCGACCCCCGACCCCCCGTAGGAGCCCCGATGGAGTTCGACCTCACCGACGAGCAGCGCTCGCTGCGCGACCTGGCGCGCTCGTTCGCGACCCGGACCTTCGACGAGACCGCCGTGCGGGCCCAGCTCGACACCGAGCACGGCTTCGACCGCGACGCCTGGCGCGCCCTCGGGACCGACCTCGGCGTCCTCGGGCTCACCCTGCCCGCCGCGCTCGGCGGCGACAGCGAGCCGGGCGCCCCCGGCCACGTCGAGCTCGCGCTGCTCGCCGAGGAGCTCGGCCGCACCCTGGCCGGCGTCCCGCTGCTCGGCACCGTCGCGCTCGCCGGCACCGCGCTGTCCCACGTCGGCGACGACCCGGGCGGCCTCGCCGCCGAGCTCGTCGGCGGCGTCGTGGACGGCGGCACCGTGCTCGCCCTGGTCGCCACCGACGCCCGCGGCCGCTGGTCGCCGGACACCACCGACGTCACCACCGACGGCGGCACCGACGGCGGCACCGACGGCGGCACCGACGGCGGCACCGAGGTCCGGCTCACCGGCACCGCCTCCCACGTGCTCGACGCCGCGGCGGCCGACACCCTGCTCGTCCTCGCCCGGACACCCGACGGTCCGCGCCTGCACGTCGTCCGGGCCGGTGCCGAGGGCCTGCGGACGACGCCGCAGACGACCCTCGACCAGACCCGGCGGCTCGCGCTCGTCCGGTTCGACGCCACCCCCGCCACGCCGATCGGCACCGCCGGGGCCGCGGCGGTCGCCGCCGTCGCCGCGGCCCGCGACGTCGGGGCGCTGGTGCTGGCCGCCGGCGCCGTCGGCGCCGGGGCCCGGCTGCTCGAGACCTCCGTCGAGCACGCCAAGGGCCGGCTCCAGTTCGGCCGGCCGATCGGGTCGTTCCAGGGTGTCAAGCACCGCTGTGCCGACATGCTCGTGGCGGTCGAGCAGTCCCGCTCGGTGACCTACCACGCGGCGTGGACCCTCGACGGCGCCACCGACGACGACCCCCGCACCGCCGTCGACCTCGCCACCGTGGTGACCGCCGCCGCCTTCCCGGCGCTCGCCAAGAACACCGTGCAGGTGCACGGCGGCATCGGCTTCACCTGGGAGCACCCCACCCACCTCTACTACAAGCGCGCCGTCGGCGACGCGGCCCTGCTCGGGGGCCGCGCCGCGGCCGTCGAGCGACTCGCCGCGTCGGTCCTCGACGCCGCGTCCTGATCGGGAGGTCAGCCATGCCCAGCCACACCACGGACCCGAACGACGAGAGCGCCGAGGAGGTGCACGTCGAGGTGGTCGACGGCGTCCTCGTCGTCACCCTGGACCGCCCCCGCGCCCGCAACGCCGTCAACGAGAACGTCGCCCGCTCGATCGCCGCGGCGATGACCCGCCTCGACGACGACCCGGCGCTCCAGGTCGGCGTCATCACCGGCGCCGGCGGGCACTTCTGCGCCGGCATGGACCTCAAGGCGTTCGTGCGCGGCGAGAACCCCGTCGTCGAGGGCCGCGGCTTCGCGGGCCTGGTGCAGGGGCCGCCCCGCAAGCCGCTGATCGCCGCCGTCGAGGGGTACGCGCTGGCCGGCGGTTTCGAGATCGTGCTGGCCTGCGACCTGGTGGTGGCGGCCCGCGGGGCCGCGTTCGGCATCCCCGAGGCCAAGCGCAGCCTGGTCGCCGCCGGCGGCGGGCTGCTGCGGCTGCCCGAGCGGATCCCGTACCACGTCGCGATGGAGCTCGCCCTGCTCGGCAACCACGTCGGCGCCGAGCGGATGGCCGCCCTCGGCCTGGTCAACCGCCTCGTCGACGACGGTGGCGCGCTCGACGCCGCGCTGGCCCTGGCCCGCGAGATCGCCGCCAACGGCCCCCTCGCCGTCGCCGCGAGCAAGCGGATCATCGTGGAGTCGGCCGACTGGAGCGAGGAGCGGCGCTGGGCCGAGCAGGACCGGATCGCGCGCCCGGTCGGGCAGTCCGACGACGCCCGCGAGGGCGCGATCGCCTTCGCCGAGAAGCGCCCGCCCGTCTGGACCGGCCGGTGAGCGACGTGCTGCTCGTCGAGCGGAGCGACGGCGTCGCCACCCTCACGCTCAACCGCCCGGCGTCCCGCAACGCCCTCAGCGCCGAGCTGATCGCCGCCCTGCGCACCGCGATGGCCGAGGTCGGGGCCGACGACGCCGTCCGGGTCGTCGTGCTGACCGGCGCCGACCCGGCGTTCTGCGCCGGGCTGGACCTCAAGCAGCTCGGCAGCTCCGGGGAGAACCTCTCGCTCGGCGCGACCAGCGCCGACGGCGGCGGTGGCCCGGCGCACCTGCCGTGGCCGACGCTCACCAAGCCGCTGATCGGGGCGGTCAACGGCGTCGCCGTGACCGGCGGCCTCGAGCTCGCCCTGAACTGCGACCTCCTGGTCGCCTCCGAGCGGGCCCGGTTCGCCGACACCCACGCCCGGGTCGGCGTGCTGCCGGGCTGGGGCCTGTCGGTCCTGCTGCCGCTCGCGGTCGGTCGCGGCACCGCCCGCCGGATGAGCCTGACCGGCGACTTCCTCGACGCCCACCAGGCCGCCGCCGTCGGCCTGGTCACCCAGGTCGTGCCGCACGAGGAGCTGCTGCCCACCGTCCACGCCATCGCGGCGACCATCGCCGGCAACCAGCAGGACGCCGTGCGCGAGCTGCTGGCGTCGTACCGCCGGATCGAGGAGGCCCAGGTCGGCGAGGGCTTCGCGATCGAGGCCGCGACCTCGCGCGACTGGCTCGCCCGCGGCTTCGACCCGGCCCGGGTCGAGGAGCGCCGCGCGGCGATCCGCGACCGCGGCCGCGCCCAGACCACCGCCTGACCCGCCCAGACAGCACCAGACCACCGCCCGACCACCGACCCACCCCAGGAGAACCGCATGCTCACCGGAGACCAGTACCGGGCCAGCCTCGACGACGGCCGCGCCACCTTCTTCGAGGGCGAGCGGGTCACCGACCTGCCGGGCCACCCGGTGCTCGGCACCGTGGTCGACAACGTCGCGGACGGCTACGACTGGCTCGCCCTCAAGGCCGTCGACGGCGTCAGCCCGGTCAGCGGCGTCCCGACCACCCCGGAGGAGCTGCGCGAGAAGGTCGAGCTCGTCCACACCGCCGGGATGATGGCGCACGTCAACTACACCTCCCTGATGACGCTGACCACGGCCGCGAGCCGGCTGGCCGGCCAGGGCGCCGAGTACGCGGAGCGGATCCAGGCGTTCGTCACCGACGCGCAGGAGCGCGACATCCGGATCACCCAGTGCATCACCGACGCCAAGGGCGACCGGTCGCTCTCGCCGGTCAAGCAGAGCGACCCGGACGCCTACGTGCGGGTCGTCGACCGCCAGGCCGACGGCATCGTGATCCGCGGAGCCAAGCTGCACATCACCGCGGCGTCGTTCGGCCACGAGCTGATGACGATCCCGACCAAGGCGATGAAGCCCGGCGAGGAGGACTACGCGGTCGCCGCGCTGATCCCGGTCAACGCCCCGGGCGTGAAGATCGTCAACACCACCTACGCGCCGCGGCACGACGACCTCCGCATCTTCCCGATGTCGGGCCAGGAGCACTTCCCCGAGGGCTTCGTCATCTTCGACGACGTCTTCGTGCCGCACGAGCGGGTCTTCCTCGACGGTGAGACCGGCAGCGCGGCCGTCTTCGCGCACTCGCTCGGCCTGTGGGAGCGGCTCGGCGGCCTCAGCGCGATGGCCGACGGCGCCGACGTCCTGGTCGGGTTCGCGCAGCTCGTCGCGGAGGCCAACGGGCTGGAGAGGATCAGCCACGTCCGGGAGAAGATCTCGGAGATGATCATCCACGCGACGGTCGTCCGCGCGTGCCTGGAGGCGGCGCTGAGCCACGCCGAGACCGGGGTCTTCGGCGCCGTGTTCCCCAACGAGCTCTACACCAACGCCGGCAAGTACACCGGCGCCACGGAGTACCACAAGCTCGTCCGCCACCTGCACGACATCGCCGGTGCCGCGATCGTCACCGCGCCGTCCATGGCCGACCTCGAGAACCCCGAGGTGGGCCCGCTGGTCCGCAAGTACATGTCGACGAAGCCGGAGATCGACGGCGAGTACCGCACCCGCCTCTTCCACGCCATCCGCGACCTGACCGCCGACGCCTACGGCGGCTGGAAGCTGGTCACCAACATCCAGGCCGGCGGCGGGCTCTACGCCCAGCGGATCGTCACCCGCAAGCACTACGACCTCGACGGCGCCAAGCAGGCCGCGCTGCAGACCGCGGGCCTCGCCGGCGCCTCGACCACCGACGCCGGCCCGAGCCGGGGCATCTGATGCGCACCGCGTTCACCGAGGCCTTCGGCGTCGAGCACCCGGTCGTGCAGGGCGGCATGCAGTGGGTCGGCACCGCGCCGCTCGCCGGCGCCGTCTCCGCGGCCGGCGGGCTCGGCCTGGTCACCGCCCTCACCCAGCCGACGCCGGAGGCGCTGGTGCGTGAGATCGGCCGCACCCGGGACCTCACCGACAAGCCGTTCGGGGTCAACCTCACCATCCTGCCGACCATCAAGCCGGTGCCCTACGACGAGTACCGGCACGCGATCGTCGACGCCGGCGTCACTATCGTCGAGACCGCGGGCGCCAACCCGGCACCGCACATGGAGTTCTTCCGCGAGCACGGCGTCCGCGTCATCCACAAGTGCACGAGCGTGCGGCACGCCGTCAAGGCGCAGTCGGTCGGCGTCGACGCCATCAGCATCGACGGGTTCGAGTGCGCCGGCCACCCCGGCGAGGACGACGTCCCGGGCCTGATCCTCATCGCGGCCGCCCGCCGGCACGTCACGATCCCGATGGTCGCCTCGGGCGGGTTCGCCGACGGCCGCGGCCTGGTCGCGGCGCTCGCCCTCGGCGCCGACGGCATCAACATGGGCACCCGGTTCATGTGCACCGCCGAGGCGCCGATCCACCACTCCGTCAAGGAGCGGATCGTCGCCTCCGACGAGCGCGACACCGAGCTGATCTTCCGGCCGCTGCGCAACACCTCGCGGGTCTCCAGCAACGCCGTCAGCCGCGAGACCGTCGAGCTGCTCGCCTCGGGGAAGGCGTTCGAGGACGTCCGCCACCTCGTCGACGGGCAGCGCGGTCGCTCGGTCTACGAGTCCGGCGATGTCGAGGCCGGCGTCTGGTCGGTCGGGCAGGTCCAGGGCCTGATCCACGACATCCCGACCGCCGGCGAGCTGGTCGAGCGGATCATGGCCGAGGCGCACGCGCTGATCACCGGGCGGCTCGCCACGATGCTCGAGCCCGTGGGCGCGTGACGGCGGGCGGCCTCCCCGGCATCGACCCCGACGGCCTGCACGCGTGGTTCGCCGCCGAGCTCGACGTCAGGGGGCCGCTCACCTACACCTCGGTCGGCGGCGGCCAGTCGAACCTCACCTACCGGGTCGACGAGCAGGACGGCGAGCGCCGCTGCTGGGCGCTGCGCCGACCGCCCGTCGGCGAGCTGCGGCCGACGGCGCACGACGTCGTCCGGGAGTGGCAGATCATCACCGGGCTCGCCGGCACACCGGTGCCGGTCGCGCCCGCGGCCGGCGTGTGCCGCGACCCGGGGGTCACCGGGGCGCCGTTCTACCTGATGGACTTCGTCGGCGGCGTGGTGCTCGACGGTGACCGCGCCGCCGACGAGCTCGACCTGCCGGCCCGGGCCGCCTTCGTGGAGTCGTGCGTGCGGACCCTCGTGGCCGTGCACGACGTGCCGCCCGAGGTCGCCGGGGTCGGCCCCCGGACCGGGTCCGGCCCCCGGGCGTCGTACCTGGTGCGCCAGCTGCGTCGCTGGCGCGCGCAGGTGCTGGACGCCGGACCCGTGCCCGAGGGCCTGCTCGATGTGCACGACCTGCTCGCCGCGCGGGCGCCGGAGGAGACGGCGACCGGACTGGTGCACGGCGACTACCGGCCGGGCAACCTCATCGTCGCGCCCGGCGGCGAGGTCGCGGCCGTCGTCGACTGGGAGCTCTGCACCGGCGGCGACGTCCTCGTCGACGTCGGCTGGCTGGTCGCCTGGTGGCGCGGCCGCGACTTCGACGCGTGGGCGCCCGAGGGACTGCCCGGCTTCGTCGACGCCGACGCCGTCGCGACCCGGTACGCCGAGCTCACCGGTCGCGACGTCGCGGGCCTGGCCTACTACGAGGCCTTCGCCCTGTGGCGCCTGGCGTGCATCGCGCACGGCGTCCACCTGCGCTACGCCGGCGGCCAGATGGGTGACCCGCCCCAGCCGCTGGAGGCCCTGCGCCGCCGGCCCGCCCGGCTGGTGGAGCTCGCCCGAGACCGACTCACCTGAGGAGAACCCGTGGACTTCGAGATCCCCGAGCGCACCCGCGCCGTCCTGACCGACCTGGACGCCTTCATCGACGCCGAGATCCGCCCGCTCGAGGAGCAGGACGACAACGCCCGGTTCTTCGACCACCGCCGCGAGTTCGCGCGCACCGACGTCGAGCGCGGGGGCGTGCCGCGGGCCGAGTGGGTCGCCCTGCTCGACGAGGCCCGCCGGCGCGCCGACGCGGCCGGGCACTTCCGCTGGGGCCTGCCGAGCGACCTCGGTGGCGGCGGGGCCACCAACCTCGACATGGCCGTCGTCCGCGAGCACCTCGCCCACCGCGGGCTCGGCCTGCACAACGACCTCCAGACCGAGCACTCGATCGTCGGCAACCTGGTCTTCGTCGAGCTGCTCACCCGCTTCGGCACCGACGAGCAGCGCGCCGAGCTGGTCGAGGCCTCGATCGTCGGCGAGAAGGGGCTGGCCTTCGCGCTCACCGAGCCCGAGCACGGCAGCGACGCGACCTGGATGACCACGACCGCGGTCGCCGACGGCGACGACTGGGTCATCAACGGCACCAAGCGGTTCAACACCCTGGGCCACGACACCACGCACGACGTCGTGTTCGCCCGCACCTCCGGCGACGACGGCGCCGCCCGCGGGATCACCGCGTTCGTCGTCCCGCTCGACACGCCGGGCGTCGACGTCCCGTTCTACTGGTGGACGCTCAACATGCCCACCGACCACGCCGAGGTCGAGCTGCGCGACGTCCGGGTGCCGGGGACCGCGATCCTCGGTGAGGAGGGCGCCGGCCTCGACGTCGCCCAGGCCTTCGTGCACGAGAACCGGATCCGCCAGGCCGCCGGCAGCCTCGGCGCCGCGCAGTACTGCATCGACCGGTCCGTCGAGCGGGCCCGCGACCGGACGACGTTCGGGCGGCCGCTCGCGACCCGCCAGGCGATCCAGTGGCCGCTCGTCGAGCTGCACACCGAGGCCACCATGCTGCGCGCGCTGGTGCACCGTGCCGCCGTCGCGCTGGACGACGTCCGGGCCGCCGGCCGGTCGCCGGTCGAGGTCGGCCACCTGGTGTCGATGTGCAACTACCGCGCCAACCGGCTGGTCTGCGAGGCCGCCGACCGGGCCATGCAGGTGCACGGCGGGCTGGGCTACACCCGCCACGAGCCGTTCGAGCACATCTACCGCCACCACCGGCGCTACCGGATCACCGAGGGCAGCGAGGAGATCCAGATCCGTCGCGTCGCCGGGCACCTCTTCGGGTTCCTGTGAGTGCCGCGCCGGAGCCGGCCGACCGGGCCGCGCTGGTCGGCGCCGCCGCCGCCCGGGTCGCCGGCGCGACGGCGGCCTCCTCGGTGGTGCGGCTGACCGGCGGCGCCAGCCGCGAGACGTGGAGCGTCGACCTCCTGGTCGGCGGCGAGGCGGTCGCGGCGGTGGCGCGGATCGCGCTCGACGACGCGCGCGGCGTCCCGCTCGCGACCGAGGCGGCCGCGATCACCGCCGCCGCCGCGACCGGCACCCCGGTGCCCGACGTCCTCGGGGTCGAGGCGGCGCCCGACCTGGGCGGGACGCTGATGGTGATGCGGCGGGTGCCGGGGGAGACGATCGCCCGGCGGATCCTGCGTGACGAGCAGTACGCCGGGGCGCGGGCCGGCCTGGCCCGCGCGCTCGGCGAGGCCGCCGCCCGGGTGCACGCCGCCGCGCCGCCGGCGGTCGTGACCGCCACCGCGGGCGACCCGGTGGACCTGCTCCTGGCCGACCTCGGTGGGCCGGCGCCGCCGCCGTCCGGGATCGCGCTCGGGCTGCGCTGGCTGCGGGAGCACGCCCCGGCGCGGCGGGACCCGGTGCTGGTGCACGGCGACCTGCGCCTCGGCAACGTGGTGGTCGACCCCGACGGCCTGGCCGCGCTGCTTGACTGGGAGCTCGTGCACCTCGGCGACCCGCTGGAGGACCTCGGGTGGCTGTGCGCGAAGGTCTGGCGCTTCGGGGCGGAGCCGCCGGTCGGCGGGCTCGGGTCGCGCGAGGACCTGCTCGACGGCTACGCCGCCGTCGCGGGTTGGCGTCCCGGCCTCGACGAGCTGCGCTGGTGGGAGCTCTGGGGGACGGTCCGGTGGGGGCTGATGTGCGGCGTGATGGCCGAGCGGCACCTGAGCGGCGTCGAGCGCTCGGTGGAGCTGGTCGCGATCGGTCGACGCGCGTGCGAGCAGGAGCACGACGTGCTGCTCGAGCTGGGGCACGCGCTGCCGGGCGACGGCGTCCCTGCGGCATCCACCGGCGCCACCGGCCCGGCCGTCGGCGCCACCGGTGTGCACGGCCGGCCGACGGCGGTCGACCTGCTCGGCGGGGTCCGCGACTACCTGGAGGGCGGCCCGATGCGCCAGCCCGGCGCGGCCGGGTTCGAGGCCCGGGTCGCGCGTGGGGTCCTCGACACCGTCGTCCGCGAGCTCGTCGCGGTCGACGACGAGCGCGCGCACGCACGGCTGCTCGCCGGCCTCGGGTGCCACGACGACGCCGACCTGGCCCGCGCGGTCGAGCACGGCACCCACGACGACCGCTGGGACGACGTCCTGGCCGCCGTCGTCGACGGCGTCCGGCGCCGGGTCCGGGTCGCCAGCCCTCGCCGCCTCGCCGACCCGTCAGCGATCGCTGACGGGTCACCGCGCGTTCGACGCCGACCCGTCAGCGATCGCTGACGGGTCAGCGGGAAGCCGGGGAGGACGACGCGCCGGACGCACGGGTGGCGCGCGCCGTGGTCACGGGGTGGCGGCCCGCGACTGGTACCAGGACCGGTAGCGCTCCAGGGCCACGCAGGACTCGTCGAGCTCGAGGAGGAGGTCGTCGAGCAGCGCCGCGGAGCCGGCGGTGCCGCCGAGCCGGCCGAGCTCCTCGAGGGCGGCGGAGAGGCTGGCGACGACGGGGAGCCCGAGGTTGCCGGCGCTGCCGCGCAGCGAGTGGGCCGCGGCGACGAGGGCCGTCGCGTCGGCGTCCTCGACGGCCCGGGTCAACGTGGCGACGACCTCGTGGCGCCGGCCCAGGAAGTTGCCGATCGCGCGGTCGAGGTACGACGTGTCGTCGGGGCGCAGCTCGAGCAGCATGCCCAGCCGCTCGCGGTCGAGGTGCTCGCCGGTGGGCTCGCGCCGGCCGTCGACCTCGGCGGCGTCCCCGTCGCCCTCGACGCCCTCGACGGGACCGTCGGCGGGGACGTCGGCGGGGACGTCGGCAGGGTCGTGGTCCTCGCCGACCCAGCGGGCCAGCGCGGCGCCGAGCCCGGTCGGTGAGACCGGCTTGGTGATGAAGTCGTCCATGCCGGCGGCCAGGCACCGCTCCCGCTCGCCGGAGACGGCGGCCGCCGTCATGGCGAGGATCGGCAGCCGGCGTCCGCGCCGGTCGCGAGCATCGGCGCGACGCAGCGCCCGCGTCGTGTCGTAGCCGTCGAGACGGGGCATCTGGACGTCCATCAGGACGGCGTCGAAGGCGCCGCCCTCGATGCGGACGAGGGCCTCCTCGCCGTCGTCGGCGGTCTCCACGGCGTACCCCATGGCCTCGAGGAGGCCGCGGGCGACAAGCTGGTTGATCGCGTTGTCCTCGACGACCAGCACCACGCCCCGCCCGCTCGGGGCCCTCTCCGGCGGTGCTGCGGCGTCGCGGTCGGCGTGCGGCACCAGGGCGGCGAGGAGGACCTCGCGGAGGGTGACCGACGGCACCGGCTTCGTCAGGCAGCCGGTGATGCCGAGCGCGGCGAGGGTGTCGTCGGGCGGTGCCGCCGCGGACGTGAGCAGGATGATCGCCGGGTCACCGGGGTGGGCGGCCCGCGGCGCCGTCGTGGCCAGCGCGAGCCGGTCGGCGTCGGGCACCGCCAGGTCGAGCAGGACGGCGTCGTACGGGCGGCCGTCGGGGGTCGTGCCGGTCAGGGCGGCGAGCTCCTCCGGGGAGCTCCCGGTCTCGGTGGAGACCACGCCCCACCAGCCGAGCTGCTCGCGCAGGATCGTGCGGTTGGGGGCCTCGTCGCCGACCACGAGCACCTGTCTGCCCTCGAGGGCGCGGCGGGCCCGGGCGAGGGTCGCGGTGACGGGGCCGCCGTGTGCGGCCCCGAACCGGGCGGTGAACCAGAACGTGCTGCCGACCCCCGGCCGGCTCTCGACCCCGATCTCGCCGCCGAACGCGGCCACGATCTCGGAGGAGATCGCCAGCCCGAGCCCCGTGCCGCCGAAGCGCCGGGTCGTGGAGGTGTCGCCCTGGGCGAACGGCGAGAAGATGTGGCGCAGCTGCGCGGGCGTGATGCCCATCCCGGTGTCGCGGACCTCGACGCGCAGCACGGCGCCGGCGTCGGTCGGCTCGGCGGGCGGCTCGGTGGTCGGCTCGGCGGGCGCGGGGGTCGGCTCGGTGGTGGCGCGGATCTCGACCGAGCCGGACGCGGTGAACTTGACGGCGTTGGACCCCAGGTTGAGCAGCACCTGCTTGAGCCGGACCGGGTCGCCGGCGACGACGCCCGGGACGTCGGGGCTGCACGAGACGAGGAGCTCGATGTCGCGCGCGCGGGCGCTCTCGGCCAGCACGTTCGCGACCTCGGCGAGGACCTCGCGGACCTCGAAGTCGACGGCCTCGACCTCGAGCAGGCCGGCCTCGATCTTGGCGAAGTCGAGGATGTCGTTGGTGAGCTCGATGAGCGACCGGCTCGACACCGCGATGCCCGAGACCAGGTGCTGCTGGCGGTCGGAGAGGTCGGTGGACTGGAGCAGCTCGTTGAGCCCGATGATGCCGTTGAGCGGGGTGCGGATCTCGTGGCTCATCGTCGCCAGGAAGTCCGACTTGTGCTCGGAGGCCCGCACCGCCCGGTCGCGGGCGGCCGCGAGCTGGCGCGCCGAGCGCTCCCGCTCGGCGACGCGGGCGAGCTGGACCGCGGCCTGCTCGGCCATGGCCCGGATCATCTCGTGCCGGTAGAGCGGCGGGCGCGACGTCATCGTGAGGACGGCCAGGATCTCGTCGTCGAGGATCACCGGGAACGCGATCGTGAGTCGGCGGTCGGTGTCCCACACCGGCTCGCCGCGCCGGTAGGCCTCCTCGGCGGTCGCGAGCTCACGTGCGGCGGCGTCCGGGTCGTCCGGGTCGTCGGGGTCCTCGACCGGGGTGAACCTGCTGTCGGGGTCGACGACGAGGGGCACCAAGGAGGTCGCCCCGGGGGAGGGGACGAAGGCGCGGGCGCGGGTCCAGTCGTCGTGCACCAGCACCAGCAGGCGGGCCTCGAGGAGGACCTCGTGCAGCGACGCGGCCTCGTTCGCGGCGGTGGCGACGGCCTGCATCAGCGAGTTCTGCGCCACCAGGTCCTGGAGCTGGTCCTCGGTGTCCCGCGCGCGGGTGACGTCCTGGTAGGTGCCGACCGCCTCGACCAGGCCACCGTCCTCGTCGTAGGTGCCGATGGCCCGCAGCCGGGCCCACATCCACCCCTTGCGGCCGCGCTGGCGGACCTCGAGGTCGACGACCGGCTCCGCGCCGGAGGCGAGGGCGTCGATCGCGGCGTCCAGGCGCTGGTGGTCCTCGGGGTGGGTGATGGCCATGAGGGCCTCGCGCCGGCGTCCCATCAGGGCCTCGGTGTGCTCGCCGTAGAGCTCGACCAGGCCGTCGGAGTACGACGCGACCTCGGCCGCGACGTCCCAGGTCCAGCTGCCGCTGCGCGCGATCCGCTCGGCCCGGACGAGGCGCTCCCGGCTGGCGCTGACGTCCTCGAGGAGCTGCTTGGTCTCGTGGTTGTCGGTCAGCCGCAGGATGACGCCGACGACGCGGTCGCCGTCCATGAGTCCCGTCTGGCGCAGCTTGACCCACAGCGGGGAGCCGTCGTGGCGCAGCAGCATCGTGTCGAGCTCGACGCCGACGATCTCGCCGCCGGCGGCACGCTGCAGGTAGTCGGCGCCGTGACCTCGGCCCGCGTCGTCGAGGAACTGCTCCATGTGCAGCCCCTGGAGCGGCGCCACGCCGAGCAGCGCCTCGGCGCTCGGGTTCGCGAAGCGGATCGTGCCGTCGAGCTCGAGGGCGACGATCCCGTCCGTGAAGGACCGGACGATCTGGCGGTAGAGGTCGCCGTGCGGCACGTCCGGCCCCTTTCCCCGCTGCCATCTCGGTGGAGGACCCCGGCTCGCACCCTTGGACGACCAGCGTAGTCGTGCCGGCGGGGAGGTGGCGGTCCAGTCCTGACCGCGGAGACGCGCCGTGCGGTCAGGCCGGGGTCGCGGTGACGAGCCAGACGGCACCGGGCATCCGCAGCGCACCGTCGTCGTCGAGGTGCGAGCGCAGGTCGGCGCGGACCTCCTCGACGAGAGCGGCCCATCCGTCCGGGCCGAGCCCGGGCTCGAGGACGGCGCGGGCCCGGGCGCCGGTGGAGGTCGCCAGCACCACGGCCAGGCGCTCCTCGACCCCGTCGCTGCGCCCGGTGGGGTCGGCCGCGGCGTAGTCGCACACGAAGTCGAACGGCGCGACCGTGGGCGCCCAGCCGGCCGCGGACAGCACGGCGCGGAGCCGCGCGGGGTCGGCGAACGTCGTGGGGCCGGGGGCGTCGTCCGCCTCGGGCTCGGCGGCCGGCAGCCGCCGGGTGAGGACGTCGGTGCCGCGGGTGAAGACCGGGTTCTCCTCGCGGGTGCGCCAGCACGCGAAGACGAGGGTGGCGTCGTCGGCGACGGCCGCCCGGACCCGGGAGAACGCGGCGACGGGGTCGGCGAAGAACATCACGCCGAAGCGCGAGACCACCCGGTCGAACGGGCGTCCCGGGGCGACGTCGAGCAGGTCGCTCTCCTGGACGTCGGCGAGCGCGACCGTCGCGGCCGGCACCCGGCGGCGGGCCGCCTCGACCATCGTGGGGGAGATGTCGACCCCGACCGCCTCGGCACCGGCCGCGGTCGCGGCGGCGAGCAGGGTGCCGGAGCCGCAGCCGACGTCCAGGACGCGATCACCCGTCGTGAGCCGGGCGGCCGTCAGGATGGCCTCGGTCACGGGCGCGAAGGCGGCGTCGAAGACGGCCTCCTGCGCGACCCAGCCGCGCCCGGCGTCGGTCCAGTCGGAGCGCTGCCCCTCGTTGTCGCCGCTCATCGTCGTCCCAGGCCCGCTCTCAGGCCCGGCTCTCAGGCCCGGCTCGCGTGCAGCGCGGCGCCGATGATCCCGGCCTTGTTGCGCAGCACCGCGGGGATGATCGGGGTGTCGATGCGGACCATCGGCAGGAACTGGTCGGCGTGCTTGCTGACCCCGCCGCCGACGACGAACAGGTCGGGCGAGAGCAGCCGCTCGACCGTCCCGTAGTAGGTCGTGAGCCGCTCGGCCCACTCCTCCCAGGAGAGGTCCTCCTTCTCGCGGGCACTGTTGGCGGCGTGCGACTCGGCGTTGCGGCCCTCGACCTCGAGGTGGCCGAGCTCGGAGTTCGGCACCAGGACGCCGTCCTGCAGGAGCGCCGAGCCGATGCCGGTGCCGAGGGTGGTGACGATGACCAGGCCGCGCTGGCCCCGCGCGGCGCCGTACGTCGCCTCCGCCAGGCCGGCCGCGTCGGCGTCGTTGAGCGCGAGCACCCGGCGTCCGGTGGCGGTGCCGAAGACGGCGGCGGCGTCGGCACCGATCCAGGAGGGGTCGATGTTCGCGGCACTGCGCACGACGCCCTCACGCACCACCCCGGGCACCGTGACCCCCACGGGCCCGTCGCCGCCGAGCGCCTCCAGCAGCTCGACCAGCACCGCGGCGACCGCGTCCGGGGTCGAGGGCTCCGGTGTCGGGATCCGGCTGCGCTCCCCGTCGAAGTCACCCCGCTCCAGGTCGACCAGGGCCCCCTTGATCCCGGAGCCGCCGAAGTCGATGCCGACGGGGCTGTGGCTGCTGCTCGTGCTCGTCATGCGTGCATCCCACCACGCCGTCGGCCGCACCACCCATCCACGCCCTGCCGAGACTGAAGAAAATCGGAATTTACCTAATGCCTGTAGGTGAATTACGATGGAGACATGGTGCGAGCAGGACTGAACGCGGAACGGGTCACCGTCGCCGGAGCGGACCTCGCCGACGAGGTGGGCTTCGGGGAGGTGACGCTGTCGGCGCTCGCCGAGCGCCTCGGCGTGAAGGTGGCCAGCCTCTACTCCCACGTCGCGGGCCTGGGCGACCTCCAGACCCGGATCGCGCTGCTCGCGCTCGCCGAGCTCGCCGACCTGGCCGCCGGGGAGCTCGCCGGTCGGGCCGGCCGCGACGCGCTCGCCGCGCTGGGCGGGGTGTTCCGCGACTACGCCCGCGAGCACCCCGGGAGGTACGCCGCCGCGCAGCACCCCCTCGACCACGAGACCGCGCTGGCCAGCGCCGGCCCCCGGCACGCGGCGATGACCCGCGCCGTGCTGCGCGACTACCACCTCGCCGAGCCCGACCGGACCCACGCCGTCCGGCTGCTCGGGAGCGTGTTCCACGGCTACGTGAGCCTCGAGCTCCGCGGCGCCTTCAGCCACAGCGCGCCCGACTCCCAGGAGTCCTGGGTGCGCGTGATCGACAGCCTCGACGCGCTCCTGCGCTCGTGGCCGACCACCGACGACGACCCGAGGACCTGACGTGCCCACCCTGACCGACATCCCGCTCGACCACCTGGTGCGCGGCGCGATCGAGCTCGAGCGGACCGACCGCGGGCTCGTCCCGCACCGGCTCCCGGCCCGTGCCCGCGCGCAGAACGCCGACCCGCAGCTGGCGATGGCCGAGTCGCAGCCCGCCGGCGTCCGGCTGGCGTTCCGCACCGCGGCGACGGTGCTCGAGCTCGACACGATCCCGACCAAGCGGGTCTACGTCGGCGCCCCGAGCCGGCCCGACGGCAGCTACGACCTCGTGGTCGACGGAGCCGTCGTCGCCCGGGGGAGCGCGGTGGGCGGCGACGTCCTGACCGTCGACATGACGACCGGCACGTTCGGCCACGAGGCGGGCGCGCCGGCGACGGTGCGCTTCGACGGCCTCGCCGCCGGGACCAAGGACGTCGAGATCTGGTTGCCGCACGACGAGACGACCGTGCTGGTCGCGTTGCGCGCCGACGCCCCGGTCGGGCCGCTCGACCGCACCGGACGACGTACCTGGCTCCACCACGGCAGCTCGATCAGCCACGGCTCGAACGCCGCCACCCCGACCGGCACCTGGCCGGTCGTCGCGGCCCGGCTCGCGGGCGTCGAGCTGGTCAACCTCGGCTTCGGCGGCGGTGCACTGCTCGACCCGTTCACGGCGCGCGCGCTGCGCGACACCCCCGCCGACCTGGTCAGCATCAAGGTCGGCATCAACGTGGTCAACACCGACCTGATGCGGCGTCGCGCGTTCGGCCCGGCGGTGCACGGGTTCCTCGACACGATCCGTGAGGGACACCCGGACGTGCCGCTCCTCCTCGTCACCCCGCTCCGCTGCCCCCTCCACGAGGACACCCCGGGCCCGCTCGCCCCCGACCTCGCGGCGCTGGCCGAGGGCCGGCTCGGCTTCGTCGCCACCGGCGACCCCGCCGACGTCCCGGCCGGCCGGCTCACGCTCCGGGTGGTCCGCGAGGAGCTCGCGCGGGTCGTCGCCGAGCGGACGGCGTCCGACCCCCGCCTGCACCTGCTCGACGGTCCCGACCTGTACGGCGAGCCCGACGAGGCCGAGCACCCGCTCCCTGACGGGCTGCACCCCGACGCCGCCACGCACCAGCTGGTGGGGGAGCGGTTCGCCGGCCGCGCCTTCGCCCCCGGCGCTCCCTTCGCCCCCCGTTCCCGCTGACCCGTCACCGATAGGTGACGGGTCAGCGTCGAGATCACGCTGACCCGTCACCAATGGGTGACGGGTCAGCGCGCCACGGACCTACGGCTCGACGGTGACCTTGATCGCCTCGCCCTTCGCGACGATGTCGAAGACCGACATGACGTCGTCGAGCGGGACGTGGCGGGTGATGAGGTCCTTGACCGGGACCTGGCCGGTCGAGATGTACTCGAGGGCCCGCTTGTTGTGCTCGGGCGAGGAGCCGTTGGCGCCGTGCACGTGCAGCTGGCGGTAGTGGATCAGGTTCGAGTCGGCCTTGATGAACGGGTCGTTCTTGGGCAGGCCGCCGAAGAAGGAGATCCGGCCCTGGCGCGCGGCCATCGCGATCGCCTGCTCCTGGGTCACGTTCGCGGGGGTGGCGGTGATGACGACGTCCGCGCCGCGGCCGCCGGTGAGCTCCATGACCTTCGCGACGACGTCGACGTCGGCGGCGTTGATGACGTGGTCGGGCTGGACGGCGTCGGCCGACATCTTCAGCCGCTCGTCGTTGATGTCGACCAGGACGACGGTGCCGACCTGGTGGACGCCGCGGGCGATGCGGATGTGCATGCAGCCGATCGGGCCGGCGCCGAAGACGACGACGAAGTCGCCCTCCTCGATGCCGAGCTGCTCCTGGGCGTTGATCGCGCAGGCGAACGGCTCGGCGGCGGAGGCCTCGTCGTAGCCGACGTTGTCGGGGATCCGGTTGAGGCCGTCGACCTTGAGGACCTGCTGCGGGACGATCATGTACTCGGCGAAGCCGCCGTCGTACTGGTAGCCGACGGACGTCTGGTTCTGGCAGACCTCCATCCAGCCCTTGCGGCACTCGTGGCACTCGCCGCAGGGGACGGCGGCGATGCACTGCACGCGCTCGCCGACCTGGAACCCGCCGAGCGCGTCCGCGCCGACCTCGACGACCTCGCCGGCGACCTCGTGGCCGAGCGTGGTCTCACCGGTGATGTTGACGTGGCCGTTCTTCTTGATCTTGACGTCGGTGCCGCACGTCGAGCAGTTCTTGACCTTGATCTTGACCTCGTCCGGGCCGCACTCGGGCTCGGGGACGTCGACCAGTCGGACGTCCTCGGGTGCGTAGAACCTCAGGGCCTTCATGGTGTCTCTCCTCAACGTCGTTGTCCGGGATGAAGGGACCCTAACGCACAAATGTGGGATTGGACCCGAACATGTTGGTTCGTTTTGCTTGACGGGGGTTCAGGTCGAAGATATAAAGGCATTCACAGATTCGCGTGACTGCCGTCACAGCCGCTCCGGCGGGTGTCCGGCGGTCCGTGCCCAGGTCGGGGCCGAGAGCCCCCGTGTAGGGAGAAGGCGCTGATGGCGACCAGCACAACGCACGCGACGAGCTCGGACGGGCTCCGCGTACGCATCCAGAAGTTCGGCACCGCGATGTCGAACATGATCATGCCGAACATCCCGGCACTCATCGCGTGGGGCTTCCTCACCGCGCTCTTCATCCCGGACGGCTGGCTGCCCAACGCGGACCTGGCCACCATCGTGGGCCCGGCGATCCACTACCTGCTCCCGATCATCATCGCCGCGACCGGCGGCCGGATGATCTACGGCGACCGCGGTGCCGTCGTCGGCGCGTTCGCGGTGATCGGTGCGATCGCCGGCTCGGACCTGCTGATCGCCAACACCAACGCCGACGCGCTCACCGACTGGCTCGCCGCCGGCAAGCCCCAGGCGGAGTTCACCGAGCTCGGCCAGATCCACATGTTCCTGGGCGCGATGATCCTCGGGCCGCTGTCGGCCTGGGTGATGAAGCAGCTCGACTCGCTCTGGGACGGCAAGGTCAAGTCCGGCTTCGAGATGCTGGTCAACCAGTTCTCGGCCGGCATCACCGGCCTGGCGATGGCGATCTTCGGCTTCTTCGCCGTGGCCCGCCTGGTCAACGAGATCACCAACATCGCGAGCAACATCGTCGAGACCCTCGTCGACAACAACCTGCTGCCGCTGACCTCGGTGTTCATCGAGCCGGCCAAGGTGTTCTTCCTCAACAACGCGATCAACCACGGCGCGCTCACCCCGCTCGGCCTCCAGGAGGCCGCGGAGAACGGCAAGTCGGTGCTCTTCCTCCTCGAGGCCAACCCCGGCCCGGGGCTCGGCATCCTGCTGGCGTTCACGTTCTTCGGCAAGGGCCTGGCCAAGGCCTCGGCCCCCGGCGCGGCGATCATCCACTTCTTCGGCGGCATCCACGAGATCTACTTCCCCTACGTCCTGATGAAGCCCAAGCTGCTCCTCGCCGTCATCGCCGGTGGCGCCACCGGCGTCGCGGTCAACGTCGCCTTCGACACCGGCCTGCGTGCCCCGGCCTCGCCCGGCTCGATCATCGCGGTGTTCGCCCAGACCGCGAAGGGCTCCTACTTCGGCGTCGCCCTGTCGGTGGCCGCCTCGGCCGCCGTGACCTTCGCGATCGCCTCGCTGCTGCTCAAGACCGACCGGTCCGAGGACGACGGCGACCTCGCCGCCGCCACGGCGCAGATGGAGGCCACGAAGGGCAAGAAGTCCTCGGTCTCCTCGATGCTGACCGGTGCCGCCAGCGGCCCGATCAACAGCATCGTCTTCGCCTGCGACGCCGGCATGGGCTCCTCCGCCATGGGCGCCTCGGTGCTGCGCAAGAAGATCCGCGCGGCCGGGTTCGCCGACGTCTCGGTCGTCAACAAGGCCATCTCGAACCTGAACGACGACATCGACCTCGTGGTCACCCACCAGGACCTCACCGCCCGGGCCCAGCAGCGGACGCCGTCCGCGGCGCACGTGTCGGTCGAGAACTTCATGAACAGCCCGCGCTACGACGAGATCGTCGAGCTGGTCGAGCAGCGCAACGGTGCCGGCGGCGCAGCCTCGGCCACCGCGGCCGAGCCGGCGACCACGGAGTCCCTGGCCTCGGCCGACTCGCTGCTCCCCGAGGGCTCGCTCGTGCTCGACGCGCCCTCGGAGTCGCGGGACGAGGCGATCACCCGCGCCGGTGCCCTGCTCGTCGCCTCGGGGGCGGCCGACCAGGCCTACGCCGACGCGATGCACACCCGCGAGGGCTCCGTGTCGACCTACATGGGCAACCTGCTGGCGATCCCGCACGGCACCAACGACGCCAAGAGCGGCGTCAGCCGGACCGCGATCACGTTCGTGCGCTACGCCGAGCCCGTCGACTGGAAGGGCAAGGAGGTCAGGTTCGTCATCGGCATCGCCTCCGCCGGCAACGAGCACCTCAAGCTGCTCGCCAAGATCGCCGAGATCTTCGTCGACGCCGACCAGGTCGCCCGCCTCCAGGCGGCCGGCACCGAGGCCGAGGTCCGCGCGATCCTCGGCGCCCTGCAGCCGGCCTGACCCGGCCCGCTGCACCACGAGCACGCCCCCCGCACCGTCGACCACGGTGCGGGGGGCGTCACACGTCCCGGAGGCGCGTGGTGCCTGCTCAGCGCACCGACTCGACCTCGCGGAACCGGTCCTCGCCCTCGCGGTAGCCGACGTCGCTGCCCGAGCCGCCGACGACGATGTCGTCGGCTCCCTCGCCCCACAGGACGTCCTGCCCGCCGTGGCCGCCGAGCCGGTCGACGCCCGGTCCGCCGCGGATGAGGTCGCGGTCGTCGCCGCCCATCAGGCGGTCCCGGCCGGGACCGCCGTCGACGGCGTTCGACCCGGTGCCGACGCGGATCCAGTCGTTGCCCCGGCCGCCGGTGACGGTGTCGTCGTCGAACGCGCCGTTCGCGAAGTCGGCACCGGCGCCGAGGTGGATCGTGTCGTCGCCCTCGTCGACCAGCACCCACATGCGGTACTTCGCCGACAGGGTCGAGCCGTCGACGGTGTCGTCGCCCAGGCGCGGCCAGACCTCGAGGAACATCCGGCTGCTCCTGAAGCTCGCCGGGATCCGGCACGACGCGGCGATGCCGACGTCGGCCGGGCGGCGCTGGCAGGTCTTCGGCAGGTGCGCCCAGCGGCGCGCGGCGGCGTCGGCGAAGCGGAGCCGGTTGCCGACCTCGGTGATCCTCACCTGGTTGTCGGCCATGCCGGCCTGGAACCGGTAGCCCCACTTCGACAGGCTGAGGTGGGCCTCGGTCTCGGTGAGCTTGGGCAGTGGGAACTGCCCGACGAGCTCGGTGATCGGGTGGCCGGGCGGCGGCCCGGATGCTGCCCTGGACGTCGGGCCGGCCGCGGGTGCGGGGGCGGACGCCGTGCTGGTCGGCACCGGTCCGACGACGACGAGCGCCGTCGCCGCGGCGGTGGCCGCGAGTCCGGCGAGGCGGGTGTGGATCTTCAGGTTGACAGGCATGGGGGTGCCTCCATACGTGCGCGTCGGGTAGATGGGGGGATCGACGCCGACCGGCTGGGGAGCCGGCACGCACGCGGCGCCGGACCCCCACCGTGTCATGGACCCGTGCGGCTCGGACCACCCCCCGTCGTTCCGCGCGTCCCGGGGGTGGTCCTCGGCTAGGCTCAGAAAACCGAACGAACGTTTAGAAGGGCGTGGGAGCATGCAGGAGATCACCCTCGAGGTCGCCGACGGGATCGCCACCGTGCGGTTCGACCGCCCGGACCGGCTCAACGCCTTCACCGACGTCATGGAGGCCGAGCTGATGGCGGTCTGGGACGCCGTCGACGCCGATCCCGACGTCCGGGTCGTCGTCCTCACCGGCACCGGCCGGGCCTTCTGCGCCGGCATGGACCTGTCGGAGTCCGCCGAGGCGTTCGCGCGCTGGCGCGCCTCGGACACCGCACCGCCCGGGACGACGTACGACGTCCCGGGCCAGGACCTGCCCGTGCGGCGCGACGGCGGCGGCCGGGTGGTGCTGCGGATGTTCGACCTCGACAAGCCGATCATCGCCGCGGTCAACGGGGCCGCCGTGGGGGTCGGCGCGACGATCACCCTGCCGTGCGACGTCCGGATGGCGTCGGAGACGGCCCGGTTCGGCTTCGTCTTCAACAGGCGCGGGTTCGTGCCGGAGTCCTGCTCGACCTGGTTCCTGCCGCGGGTGGTCCCGATGCAGACCGCCCTCGAGTGGGTCTACACCGGGCGCGTCGTCGAGGCCGCCGAGGCGCACGAGCGCGGGCTGGTCCGCAGCCTGCACGCGCCCGAGGACCTGCTGCCCGCGGCGTACGCGCTGGCCCGAGAGATCGCCGACAGCACCGCCGCCGTCTCGACCGCGCTCACGCGGCGGATGATGTGGCGGATGCTCGGCGCCGAGCACCCGGTGGTCGCCCACACCGCCGAGACCCTCGGCATCAACCTGCGCGGCGTCAGCGCCGACGCGCACGACGGCATCGCGGCGTTCCTGGAGAAGCGGGCTCCGGTCTTCGTCGACCGCGTGCCCGACGACGTCCCCGACGTCCTCGCGGCGTTCCCCGCCCCCGTCTTCGACCCGAGCGACCTCGACCCGAGCAGCTCCGATCCCGGCACCCTGGAGGGCACCCGATGAAGCGACACCTGTACGAGGCCGAGCACGAGCAGTTCCGCGCGAGCGTGCGGGAGTTCGTCGCGCGTGAGGTCGAGCCGAACGTGGAGCGGTGGGACGAGCAGCGTCACGTGGACCGCGAGACCTGGGTGGCTGCGGGCCGGCAGGGCGTGGTGGGGCTGAGTGGGCCCGAGGAGCACGGTGGTGGTGCGGTGGCGCGCGACTACCGCTACCGGATGGTGGTGCTGGAGGAGCTCGCCCGGGTGTACGCCGGGAGCCTCGCGTCGTCGTTCTCGCTCCAGGACGACATCCTGGTGCCGTACTTCACCGAGCTGGGCACCCCCGAGCAGCAGGCGCGCTGGCTGCCGGGGTTGTGCAGCGGTGAGCTGATCGCTGCGGTCGCGATGACCGAGCCGGGGACCGGCAGTGACCTGCAGGGGATCCGGACCTCGGCTCGCAGGGTGGAGGGCGGGTGGGTCCTGGACGGGGCGAAGACGTTCATCACCTCGGGCATCCAGTGCGACGTGGTCGTGGTGGTGGCCCGTACCGACCCGGACGCCGGGCGTGACGCGTTCAGCCTGCTGGTGGTCGAGCGGGGCATGCCCGGGTTCAGCCGGGGTCGGCAGCTGAGGAAGATCGGGCTGCACGCCCAGGACACCGCGGAGCTGGCCTTCACCGAGGTGTTCGTGCCCGAGGACAACCTGCTCGGCGTCCAGGGTGGGGGCTTGGCACAGCTGAAGCGGATGCTGCCGCTGGAGCGGCTCTCGATCGCGGCGCAGGCGGTCGCGGTCACCGACGCGGTGGTCGCCACGACGCTCGAGTACACCGTGGGCCGCCAGGCGTTCGGTCGGGCCGTGGCGGACTTCCAGAACACCCGTTTCGAGCTCGCCGAGCTGGCCACCGAGGCCGACGTGACCCGTTCCTACGTCGATGACTGCGTGCGTGCCTGGAACGCCGGTGACCTGGGTGAGGTCGACGCGGCCAAGGCGAAGTGGTGGGCCACCGACGTCCAGACGCGGGTGGTCGACCGGGCGCTGCAGCTGCACGGCGGCTACGGCTACATGGTCGAGTACCCCGTGGCCCGGGCCTACCAGGACGCCCGCGTGCAGAAGATCTACGGCGGGACCAACGAGATCATGAAGCACATCATCGGCGGCGCGATGGTCCGCGGCGCCCGCTGACCGGTCCGCCGCGACCCACCGGTGCGGGCGGGTCGTCTCAGCGGACCGCGAGGCAGCCCGTGACCGGCCAGTCGAGGACGGCGTGCGCGGCGACCGCGCGGTCGAGCCCGGCGGCGACGTCGTCGGGCCAGGTGCGGGTGCGCCGGGTGGTCAGGTCGACGTGGAGGGTCAGGAGCTCCATCACGTAGGCGAGCGTGCGGTGGGTGTCGTCGAGCAGGTAGCCGACGACGTGCAGGCCGCGCGGGGACCGCGCCACGCAGCGCACCCGGACCGACACCTCGGAGCCGACGTGCACCTCGCCGAGGTAGGCGAGGTGGTGCTCGGCGCTGAACGTGCCGACCCGGGCCTCGCCCATCCAGCTCTCCGGGACGCCCCAGGCGTGGAAGGCGTGCTGGACCCCCCACGACGTCGTGGTCAGGTAGTGCGCGATGTTCATGTGCCCGTTGTGGTCCTCGTACTCGGGCGGCACGACGAGCCGCTGGTAGGCCGGCAGGAGGTCGGTCCGGGCGGTGAGGTCGTCGTACGTCGGCTGCGGCATGGCCCCATTCATACCCGAACGCTCGTTCGGATTCCACGCTAGTCTCGACGGCATGCCGCCGTCACCCGCCGCCCCCCTCGACGTGGCCCGGATGACCGGCCTGCTCGCCCCGTGGGCGCGCGAGCGCCACGGCCCGACGGCCGTCGTGAGCGACGTCGCCCCGATGCCCGGCAACGCCGGGCTGAGCTTCGGCTTCCGCGTGGGGCACGACGGCGGCGCCGAGCGTCTCGTCGTCCGGCTCTCCCCGCCGGGGGTGCGACGAAGCGGCAACACCGACGTGCTGCGCCAGGTGCCGCTGATCGGCGCGCTCGAGCGGCACGGGGTCGCGGTCGCCCCGGTGCTCTGGTCGACCGACGACCCCGCCTGGTTCGGCACCGACGCCGTCGTCCAGCCCTACCTCGACGCCCTTCCGCTGCCGATGCACGGCCGGGCCGGCGCCGCGCGGGTCGACCCGGACGCCGTCGCGCCGTACCTCCGGCAGGCGGTCGCGGCGCTGGTGCCGCTGCACGCCGTCGACGCCGAGGCCGCCCTGCCCGGCTGGGACGAGCCGCGGACGGCGGCGTCCGAGGTCGCCTTCTGGGGCCGGCTGCTCGAGCGCTCTCCCGAGCCGGCCTGGGTCGGGGCCGGGCACCGGCTCGGCGCGGCCCTCGTCGCGCACGACCCCGGGCGGCACCGCGTCGGGGTGTTCCACGGCGACTTCCAGACCCACAACGTGCTCTACGACGCGGCCGGCGGGCTCGTGGCCGTCATCGACTGGGAGATCGCCGGCGTCGGTCCGGTCGGGCTGGACCTCGGCTGGCTGTCGATGATGACCGATCCCGCGTGCTGGCACGCCGAGCGTCGCGCCGTCCTGGCGACCGAGGCCGACCCCGCCGAGCTGCTCCGCTGGTACGAGGACGCCGGCGGCGCGCCGCTGCCCGACTACGACTGGTACCGCGCCCTCGCGTGCTTCCGCTACGGCGCGATCGCCGCGTTCAACCTGCACCTCCACGTCACCGGTCGGCGCGTCGACGAGGTCAGTGCCCTGATGGGCGGCGGCGTGCCGGTGCTGTTCGAGCGCGGTCTCACCCTCCTCGATAATGCAACTGTATGACTTAATGAGTAGGACGCATTGACTTGTCGGGCGTCCGTACTGCAAGGTGGCGACGCCGCGGGAACGACCCGGCGGGCGCGAGAGGACGGTCGAACCGCCATGTGGAGCTTCGAGAACGACCCCGAGTTCCAGCCCGAGCTGGACTGGATCGACACCTTCGTCCGCGAGAAGGTGCAGCCCCTCGACTACCTCCTCGGCAGCCAGTGGAACATCCACGACCCCGAGTTCGTCCGGCTCGTGCGCCCGCTCCAGGCCGAGGTCCAGGCGCGGGGCCTGTGGGCCTGCCACCTCGGCCCCGAGCTCGGCGGCCCCGGCTACGGCCAGCTCAAGCTCGCGCTGATGAACGAGAAGTTCGGCATGTCGCGCTTCGGGCCGATCGTCTTCGGCGCCCAGGCGCCCGACACCGGCAACTCCGAGATCCTGGCGCACTTCGGCACCCCGGAGCAGAAGCGGACGTACCTCGAGCCGCTGCTCGCCAACGAGGTCGTCTCCTGCTTCTCGATGACCGAGCCCCAGGGTGGGGCCGACCCGCTGCTGTTCCAGACCGCCGGCGTCCGCGACGGCGACGAGTGGGTCATCAACGGTGAGAAGTGGTTCGCCTCCGAGGCCGAGACCGCCGCCTTCTACATCATGATGGTCGTCACCGACCCCGACGCCGAGAGCCCGTACCAGCGGGCCTCGATGTTCATCATCGACACCGACACCCCCGGCATCGAGATCGTGCGCAACTACGGCTTCTACGGCGAGCGCGAGGACACGCACGCCCACCTGCGTCTCACCGACGTCCGGGTGCCGCACTCCGCCATCCTCGGCGAGCCCGGCCAGGCCTTCGCGATCGCCCAGACCCGCCTCGGCGGCGGCCGGATGCACCACGCCATGCGCACCCTCGCGCAGGCCACCCGTGCCTTCGACATGACCTGCGAGCGGGTGCTGTCGCGCAGCACCAAGGGCGAGGTGCTCGCCCGCAAGCAGATGGTGCAGGAGAAGATCGCCGACTCGTGGGTGCAGCTGCGGCAGTTCCGCCTGCTGGTGCTCGAGACCGCCTGGATGGCCGACCAGGGGCAGGACTGGAAGGCGATCCGCAAGAACGTCTCCGCGGTCAAGGCGATCATGCCGCAGGTCCTCCACGACATCTCCTCGCGCGCCCTGCACCTGCACGGCTCGCTCGGGCTGAGTCACGAGATGCCGTTCGCCGAGTGGGTCATCAACTCCTTCCACGTCGGTCTCGCCGACGGCCCGACCGAGGTGCACAAGATGGTCGTGGCCCGCGAGGTGCTCAAGGACTACAAGGCCGACGACGCCCAGTTCCCCTCCTACGTCCGGCACGAGCAGGAGCGGCACGCCCGCGCGCTCTACGGCGTCGAGGCCTGACCGGGTGAGCGGGCCCGGCGTCGACCACGGGGTCGACCTCGACGTGCTGCTCGGCTGGCTCGACGCCGAGGGGCTCGGCGCCGGCCCCGTCACCGACGTCCGCCCGCTGGGCGGCGGCACGCAGAACATCATGCTGCGGCTGCGCCGCGGCGACCGCGACCTGGTGCTCCGGCGCGGACCCCGACACCTGCGGCCGCGCTCGAACGACGCCCTGCGCCGCGAGATCCGGGTCCTCGCCGGGCTCGCCGGCACCGACGTGCCGCACCCGCGGCTGGTCGCGGCCTGCCTCGACACCGACGTCCTCGACGGCGCGGTCTTCTACCTGATGGAGCCGGTCGACGGGTTCAACCCGGCGCTCGAGCTCCCCGAGCCCTACGCCGGCGACCCGGCCCTGCGACACCGGGCCGGTCTCGCGGTCGCCCGCGCGCTGGCGGCGTACGGCGCCGTCGACCACGAGGCCGTCGGGCTCGGCGACCTCGGCAAGCCGGTCGGGTTCCTCGAGCGGCAGGTCGAGCGCTGGCGCGGCGAGCTCGCGTCGTACTCCTCGCTCGCGGGGTACGCCGGCCCGGACCTCCCCGGGGTCGACGCGCTCGGCGACTGGCTCGACGCCCACCGTCCGGTCGACTGGACCCCGGGCCTGATCCACGGCGACTACCACCTCGCCAACGTCATGCTCACGCCCACGTCGGGCGACGTCGCGGCGATCGTCGACCTCGAGATGGCCACCGTCGGTGACCCCCTGCTCGACCTCGGCGCCCTGCTGGCCACCTGGCCGCGCGGCGACGACGTCGAGGTGGTCGACGCCGCGATCGGGCGGGCCGGCGGGCTGCCGACCCGCGAGGAGCTCGTGCGCCACTACGGCGAGCACTCGACGCGCGACCTGGGCGCCGTCGACTGGTACGTCGCGATGGCCTGCTTCAAGCTCGGCATCGTGCTCGAGGGCACCTACGCCCGCTCCCGCGCCGGCCTGGCGCCGCGCGACGTGGGCGACCGCCTGCACGCCGCCACCCTCGTCCTGCTCCGCCGCGCCCGCGAGGTCGCCGGAGTCTGACCCACCCGCCCGACGTCGTCCCCACGTCGTCCCGATGGAAGCGAGTCCCCCGCATGAACCAGCCCCTCACCGGTGTCCGCGTCGTCGAGATGGCGGGCATCGGGCCCGGCCCCCACGCCTGCATGATGCTGGCCGACCTCGGCGCGGACGTCGTGCGCGTCGTCCGGCCCGGCGTCGTGGAGCCGCCGAGCGAGCACACCCTCCGCGGCCGGACGACCGTCGCCGCCGACCTCAAGGACCCGCACGAGCGCGACCGGGTGCTCGACCTCGTGGCCGGCGCCGACGTGCTGGTCGAGGGCTTCCGTCCCGGCGTGATGGAGCGGCTCGGTCTCGGTCCCGCCGAGGTGCGCGCCCGCAACCCGCGCACGGTCTACGCGCGGATGACCGGGTGGGGCCAGACCGGCCCGTTCGCGACCACGGCCGGGCACGACATCAACTACATCTCGCTCACGGGCGCCCTGCACGCGATCGGCACCGCCGGCCAGCCGCTGCCGCCGCTCAACCTCGTCGGCGACTACGGAGGCGGCTCGATGCTGCTCGTCAACGGCGTCCTCGCGGCGCTGGTGCAGCGCGCGACGACGGGGGAGGGGCAGGTCGTCGACGCCGCGATGGTCGACGGCGCGGGGTTGCTGCTCGCCGGCATCCTCGAGCTCCGGACGACGGGCGACTGGCGCGACGAGCGGTCCGACAACCTCCTCGACGGCGCCGCGCCGTACTACGGCACCTACCGCTGCGCCGACGGCGGCTTCATGGCCGTCGGGTCCATCGAGCCGCAGTTCTACGCGCTGCTCCTGCAGGGCCTGGGCCTGGACGTCGCCGCCCTGCCCGACCGCGACGACCGCTCGACATGGGAGCCCCTGCGCACGAGGTTCGCCGAGGTCTTCGCGAGCCGGCCGCGCGCGCACTGGGAGCAGGTCTTCGGCGGCACCGACGCGTGCGTCACCCCGGTGCTGACCTTCGCCGAGGCGCCGTCCCACCCGCACGTCGCCGCTCGCTCCTCGCTGGTCGCCACCGCCGACGGGTACGCCGTCGGCGGCGCCGCCCCGCGGCTCTCGGCCGGCGACCCCGTGCCGGCGTCCCCCGGCCGCGCCAGCACCCTCGACGACGTCGCCACGGCCTGGGCCGGCGCCCCCGCCTGACGCCGGCCGGCTACGAGCCGGTGCCGCCGCTGGTCTCGCGCTCGGCGAGCAGGCGCTGGGTCTCCTCGGAGAGCTCGGCGGTGAGCAGGCCGGCCACCATGTCGATCAGCTGGCTGGTGAAGAGCGGGACGTTGATCGGCGGGCCGACCCGGGCACGCCGGCCGATCTCGATGTGGGCGAAGCGGATCACCGCGAAGCGGCGGTGCAGCGGGGCCCCGGTGGAGCCGGCGGGCATCACGTCCTCGAACGTCGCCGACCATCGGTCGAGCGAGCCGAGCGCGTCGTAGATGACCGGGCCGACCGGCTCGTCGGGGTCGATCAGCCGGTGCGTGCGGTTGAGCATCTCGGCGGCGACCTGCAGGAACGCCGGTCCGCCGTCGTCGCTGGTGAGCTTGGCGATGAGCGGTTGCACGAGCATCGACGCGCCGTCGCGAGCGGTCAGGTCGGTGCGTCCCTCGACGTGGTCGAGGAGTGCGGCCCGGCGCACGGCGACGGTGTCCATGTGCTTCTCGACGAGGGCGCGGAGCAGCCCGTCGCGCCCGCCGAAGTGGTACTGCAGCGCCGTGGTGTTGCGCTGGTTCGCCTCCCGGGTGATCTCCCGCAGCGAGACGCCGTCGATGCCCCGGGCCGAGAACAGGCGCTCGGCGGCGGCGATCAGCTCGGACGGCGCTCCCGAGCCCTCGCGACGGTCCGCGGCACGGCTGCGGGGGGCCGGGGCGGGATCGCCGGCGGCAGCGGGTTCGGCGGTGCGGGGCATGGCCGCAGTCTAGGCATCAATCTCGAAGACAGGCGAGCAAAGTTTTGGACTAGTTGATTCACCTCTTGTGGCAAGTGACTCAAAGTGGTTAAGGTCACCCACGACGTCCTCGGTGCGACCTGCGTCACAGCGACCCGCGAGTCCTCTCAGAGAGAAGAGACCCCCATGAAGATCTGGTCATCCCCGTCCCGGTCCGCGATCAAGCTCGCGGCCCTGGCCACGACCGCCAGTCTCGTCCTCGCCGCCTGCGGCGGCGGGAGCGACGACGAGGCGAGCGGCAAGGCCGACGCCGACGGCATCATCACCGTCAAGCTCGGCGTGGTCGGCCCCAAGACCGGCCCCGCCTCGCTCTACTACGAGTACATGGCGCAGGACTTCGAGGCGTTCTCGGACGACTTCGAGGAGCAGTACGGCGTCAAGTTCGACGTCGTCTCCGAGGACGACCAGGCCTCCCCGGAGGAGACGGCCCGCGCGGTCAGCAAGCTGATCAACGAGGAGGGCGTGCACGCGATCCTCGGCCCGCCGCTCTCCGGCAACGCGCTCCAGGTCGCCGACACCGTGCAGCGCAGCGGCGTCCCGTGGCTGCTCGCCGGGCCGAACGCCGACGAGATCATCAACTACGAGACCCAGCCCAACTGGGCCTTCCAGACCAATTTCACCAACCAGCAGATCATGTCGATCCTGGGTGAGCGGCTCTGGGCCGACGACGCCAAGGTCGGCATCGTGTTCTCCGGCGACGGCTTCGGACAGTCCAACCTCGACCAGCTCAAGCTGTGGGCCGAGGCCAACGGCCACGAGCTCACCGTCGAGGAGACGATCCAGCCCGGCGCGGCCGACGCGAACGCCATCGTCAAGCGCCTCGAGGACGCCGGTGTCGAGTCGGTGTTCATGGGGATCACCCAGGGCGCCGACACCGCGACGGTGACCCGCTCGATGGAGCAGGCCGGCTACGCGCCGGCGACGGTGATGACCACGGGCACGATCCTCACCAACTACAAGGACGTCGCCGAGCCGTCCCAGTGGGAGAACATCCAGATCGTCGACCCGCGCAACTTCCTCGAGGGCGGCGACAAGTGGGTGCTCGACCAGGTGCAGGAGGCCACCGGTGACGCGCCGGCGATCCCGACCAACAACATCAGCACCTACGCGATGCTCGACATCTACGCCCAGGCGGTCAAGGAGGTCGGCGACGCGAGCGACAAGGAAGCGGTGCGCCAGGCCATCGAGGACATCAAGACCGTGCACATCGGTCCCGACCTGACCATCGAGTCGCCCTTCTCCGCCGACGACCACAAGCTCTACACCGACGACCCGGCCACCTGGTTCACCTACGGCTTCGACGAGGACTTCAACCTCGTCAACCTCGGCACCGCCGCCGAGTGCCTCGAGTCCGGCTGCTGATCCCCTCGGCTCCGCCGGCCGGACGTCGCCACCCGGCCGTCCGGCCGGCGGGCCGCAGCACCCACCCCGACCCGCCCGATCCACCCGCCCGCCCGACCCGTCCCCACCTGGGAGGACCGCCATGGAAGCCGTGGTCATCGGACTCGTGCTCGGAGGGCTCTACGCCCTGCTGGCGCAGTCCTTCGTCCTGACGTTCATCACGACCCGCACCCTCAACTTCGCGGTCGGCGAGTTCGTCGCCCTCGGCGCCTTCGCCGCCATCGCGGTGTCGTCGTGGTCGTGGCTGCCCACCCCGGGCAAGGTCGCCGTCGGCTTCCTGGCCGCCGCCGTCGTCGGTGCGCTCGTCTACCGCTTCCTCGTCCTGCCGTTCACCACGCAGGGCGAGCACGACGTCCGCTGGCTGCTGTCGACGGTGGCCGTGTCCTTCGTGATGCTCAACCTGATCACCAACGTCGAGGGGCCCTCCCCGCAGCGCTCCGACACCGCGCGGATCAGCGGCACCGTCGACATCCTCGGCGCGGGGGTCGGCAAGCAGCAGCTGGTGCTGGCCGGGCTGGCGGTGGTCATCTCGCTGCTCCTCATCGTCGTCACCCAGCGCACCAGCGTCGGGCTGATGATGCGAGCGGTCTCGCAGGACCCCGACACAGCCTCGCTGATGGGCGTCTCGCCCCGCGCGGTCGGCGCCGCGTCGTACTTCGTCGCGATGGGCCTGGCCGGCCTGGCCGGCGTCCTGTACGCCGCCACCGTCGGCGCCTCGCCCGTCATGGGCGAGACCCTGCTCGTCGCCTCGATCGCGGTCGCCATCGTCGGTGGCCTGGGCTCGCTGTGGGGCCCGCTGCTCGGCGGCGCGCTGTACGGCGTCCTCAGCCAGGTCGCCAGCTACCAGTGGGGCGCCATCTGGGGTGAGACCGCCGGGCTGCTGCTCGTCATCGTCGTCCTGGTCGCCAAGCCCGAGGGGCTCCTCGGCCGTCGCATGGAGGTCAAGCTGTGAGCACCGTCGAGAAGGACCCGACCCGCGCCGGCCGCCGCCGGGCCGGCCCGGGCGCCGCCGACCGGGGCACCCACGTCCGCTCGGCGCTGCGCCGCGACGTCCTGTTCGCGGTGGCCGCGCTCGCCATCGCGATCATCGTGATCCTGCCCGGCCGCAACGGCGAGGGCACGTCGATCTCGACGATGCAGCTCGTCGCCAGCATGGCCGCGATGACGGTCGCCGCCGTCGGCCTCAACCTGCTGGTCGGCTACACCAAGCTCGTCTCGCTCGGCCAGGGCGGCTTCTACGCCATCGGCGCCTACGGCAGCGCCTACCTCGCGCTCGACAAGGGCTGGCACCCGGTGCTGGCGATCCTCGGGGCGCTCGCGCTCTGCGGCATCGTCGGCGCGGTCACCGCGATGGCCTCGATGCGACTGCGCGGCCCGCAGTTCTCGGTCATCACGCTGGTGATGGCGGTCCTCGTCGAGCGGATCCTCAACGAGGGGAACGCGTTCGGCCGGCTCGCCGGCTACCCGAACTTCGCGCAGCACGGGACGACGGTGACCGAGCCGATCACGTTCCTCGGCACCACCTTCACCCCGCCGATGATCGCCGGCGAGGTCGCCACCGTGATGGTGCCGATCGTCGTCATCACCGCACTCGTCGTCATCCTGTCCCGCAACATCGCCCGGTCGCCGTGGGGCGCCTCGTTGAGCGCGATCGGCGAGAGCGAGATGCTCGCCTCGCACCTCGGCGTGCACGTCTTCCGCCGCAAGGTCGCGGTCTTCGTGCTCGCGTCGGTGCTCGGCGGGCTCGGTGGCGTGATGGCCACCCAGGCCTTCTCGCACCTGCAGCCGGAGACCTTCGACATCTTCCTGACGATCACCATCGTGCTGGCCGTCGTGTTCGGCGGCAGCGGCACCGTGCTCGGCCCGGTGGTCGGCGCGGTCGCGATCGTGTGGCTCGAGCAGTCCGACATCCTCGTCGAGGCCAGCCAGTGGCAGCAGGACACCATCTCCGAGTCCTGGTTCCTCTCCACCTCGGGCCTGGTCGGGGTGCTCTTCCTGCTCACGCTCTTCCTGATGCCGCGCGGCATCGTCGGCACCGCCGGTGCCGTGGTCGCCGCCCGGCTGCACCGCCGCGACGCGGCCGAGGCCGACGGCGCCGGTGGTCTCGACGAGACCAGCGAGGAGCTCGTCGAGGACCTGACCCACGTCGTCCACGAGAAGCCGGCGCCGGGCTCGCTGCTCACGCTGACCGACATGGGCAAGCGCTTCGGCGGGCTCCAGGCGGTCGCCGGGCTCGACCTCTCCGTCGACCGCGGCCAGATCCACGCGGTCATCGGCCCGAACGGCGCCGGCAAGTCGACCCTGGCCAACCTGGTCACCGGCGTCTACAAGCCGTCGTCGGGCCAGGTGACCTTCGCCGGCAACGACCTCACCGGCCAGGCCCCGCACAGCGTCTCGAGGGCCGGGATCGCGCGGACCTTCCAGACACCGCAGCTCTTCCACGACGCGACCGTGCGCGACAACGTGCTCGCCGGGTTCGCCGACACCGGGAGGACGCCGCTGTGGGCGGCGGCGCTCAAGCCGCCGTCCCGCTACCGGCGCGACGCCGAGATGCGGGTCGAGAGCGACCGGCTGCTCGCCCTCGTCGGCCTCGAGGACGTGCCCGACGTCCGGGCCAGCGAGCTGCCCTACGGCAAGCAGCGCGCCCTGGAGATCGCCCGGGCCCTCGCCGGTGGTCCCGAGCTGATCGTGCTCGACGAGCCGGCCGCGGGCCTGCTCGCCACCGAGACCAGCGGTCTCGGCGACCTGCTGATGTCGCTGCGCGACCAGGGCTACGCGCTCGTCGTCGTCGAGCACCACATGGACCTGGTCTCCCGGATCGCCGACCAGGTGACCTGCATGGACCAGGGCCGGCTCCTGGCCCGGGGCACCCCGCAGGAGGTCCTCTCCGACGAGCGCGTCATCGCCGCCTACCTCGGCAAGCCGCTCGACGAGCACGGCCACGCGGTCGAGACCGACGACGGCACCACCACCACGCCCGCCGGCCCCGGCAGCACCAGTCCCAGCCCCAGTCTCAGCAACGGAGGAGACCCGTCATGAGCCTCGTCGTCGACAACGCCGAGTCCGGCTACGACCGGGCCCCCATCCTGTCCGGCGTCAGCCTGCGCGTCGAGCCGGGCGAGCTGGTGGCCGTGGTCGGCTCCAACGGCGCCGGCAAGACCACCCTGGTCAAGACCATCGTCGGACAGCTCGCGCTCCGCGCCGGCGACCTGGCCGACGACGACGGCTCCTTCGCGAAGCTGTCGTCGCACCGCCGGGCCAAGCGCGGCGTCGTGATGGTGCCCGAGGGGCGCAAGCTGTTCCCGCGGCTCACCGTCGGCGAGAACATCGCCCTCGGCCGCCGCGCCGCCGGCAAGCGCGCCGGCGGCGAGGACCCGGTCGACGCACTCCTCGACGCCTTCCCGATCGTCCGCGAGCGCTGGGGCCAGCAGGCCAACCTGCTCTCCGGCGGCGAGCAGCAGATGGTGGCGCTGACCCGGGCGGTCGCCGCGCGGCCGCGCTACCTGCTCCTCGACGAGCCCTCGCTGGGACTCAGCCCGCTCAAGACGCTCGACGTGTTCCGGCTGATCGAGCTGATCCGCGAGCGCACCGGCGCCGGCATCCTGCTCGTCGAGCAGATGGCCGACCAGGCCCTGGCCGCCGCGGACCGCGCCTACGTGCTCGAGCACGGCCGGATCGTCATGGAGGGCGACGCGGCGAAGCTGCGCTCCTCCGACGAGGTGCGCCGCGCCTACCTCGGCGTCTCCTGACCCGCGCCGTCCGCCCACCCCCACCGCCCGAGGAGGGCCCCATGTTCGACCTCACCCCCCGTGCCGCCGACCTCGTCGAGACGATGACCGGGTTCCTCGCCGACCACGTGTACCCGGCCGAGTCGCTCTACGAGGAGCAGACCTCGGCGGGGGCGACGCCCGCCGAGCAGCACCGCCGTCCCCAGCCCGCGGTGATGGAGGAGCTGAAGAAGACCGCCCGCGACCTCGGGCTGTGGAACCTCTTCCTCCCGCACGCCGAGCCCGGCCACGAGCCGTTGAGCAACCTCGACTACGCGCGCATCGCCGAGCTGAGCGGGCGCAGCCTGCACCTGGCTCCCGAGGCGATGAACTGCTCGGCGCCGGACACCGGCAACATGGAGCTGCTCTCGATGTTCGGCACGCCCGAGCAGAAGCAGCGGTGGCTGCGGCCGCTGCTCGACGGCGTCATCCGCTCGGCGTACGTCATGACCGAGCCGCTCGTCGCCTCGAGCGACGCCAGCAACATCGAGACCACCGTCGAGCGCGACGGTGACGAGTGGGTGGTCAACGGTCGCAAGTGGTGGATCTCCGGGGTCAACCGGGCCAGCTGCGAGCTGCTCATCCTGATGGGCGTCACGGACCCCGACGGCGACGCGCCCCGGCACGGCCGGCACAGCATGGTCCTGATCCCGCGCGACACCCCGGGCGTGACCGTCGAGCGCGACCTGCAGGTGCTCGGCTACAACCCCTTCGAGAGCCACGTCGAGATGACCTTCGACGACGTGCGCGTCCCCGCCGGCAACATCCTCGGCGAGCCCGGTCGCGGCTTCGCGATGTCGCAGGCCCGGCTCGGCCCGGGTCGCATCCACCACTGCATGCGGATGATCGGTGCCGCCGAGCGGGCCGTGGAGCTGATGATCGCCCGGGCGCGCTCGCGCACGACGTTCGGCACCACGCTGGTCGACCAGGGCGTCGTCCGCGAGTGGATCGCCGACTCCCGCATCGAGATCGACCAGGCCCGCCTCTACACCCTCTACACCGCGCACCTGATGGACACCGTCGGCAACCGGGCGGCCGCGAGCGAGATCTCCGGCATCAAGGTCGCCGTCCCCAACATGGCCTCCCGCGTCGTCGACCGCGCCATCCAGACCTTCGGCGGCGGTGGCCTCAGCCAGGACTACCCGCTCGCGCGCATCTACGCCGAGACCCGCATCGTCCGGATGGCCGACGGTCCGGACGAGGTGCACCGCCGCGGCGTCGCCCGCACCGAGCTCGCCCGCTTCGACGCCGCCACCACCCCCGCCCCGCACGGCGTCGCCGCCCACCTCGCGCACCTGCCGCGCATCTGACGCGCTGCCGGGGTCTCGACTCGGCTCGCGGACCGGCACCATTCGTTGGTCGAGCCGCGGGGTCTCGACTCGGCTCGCTGACGCTCGCCGGCTCGACCAGCGGACCGGGCTCGACCAACGGGCCGGCAGGTTCCGTTGGTCGAGCCGCGGGGACGGAGTCACCGCGAGTCGAGACCCTCGGACCGGGCTCGGTCGACACCATCCGTTGGTCGTGCGTCCGAGCGCTCGGCGAGGCAGGACGCTGCAGGGGTCTCGACTCGGCTCGCTGACGCTCGCCGGCTCGACCAACGGACCGGCACCATTCGTTGGTCGATCCGCGGGGTCTCGACTCGGCTCGCTGACGCTCGTCGGCTCGACCAACGGGCCGGCAGGTTCCGTTGGTCGAGCCACGGGGACGTAGTCACCGCGAGTCGAGACCCTCGGACCGGGCTCGGTGAGCAGGATCCGCGGGTCGAGACCCTGGGAGGCGGCGTCGGGGCGAGTCAGCGCACCAGGCTGTTGTCGTGGACGGAGGCGAGGCGGGCCTTGATGCTGAGGAGGGTCTCGATGATGAAGTCCTCGCGGCCGTTGTCGAGGCGGCTGATGGGGACCGCGACGCTGAGGGCGTCGACGGCGTTGCGGGAGAAGGGCAGGGCCACGCCGAAGCAGCGCACGCCCAGGCAGGACTCCTCGCTCTCGCGGGCGTAGCCCTGGACCGCGGCCTCGGCGATGATCGCGAGGACGGCGTCCTTGTCGGTGGTGGTGTTGACGGTGATGGCGTTGATCTGGTCGGGGATCATCGCCGCCCTCTCCTCGAGGGGGAGCTGGGCGAGCACGGCACGGCCCAGGGAGGTCGAGTACGCCGGGAGCCGGCGTCCGACCGCGGAGTGCATCCGCAGGGGGTGGACCGACTCGCGCTTGGCGGTGTAGATGACGTGGTCGCCGTCGAGCCGGCCGAGGTGGACGGTCTCCCCGGTCGCGGTGGCGACCTCGTCGAGCACCGAGGCCGCGCGGGCCAGGACCGGGTCACCGTCGAGGTAGGCCGAGCTGACGACCAGGGAGTGGATCCCGAGCTGGTAGACGCTGCCGGTGGGGTCGGTGTCGAGCCAGCCGCGGTCGGTCATCGTGCGCAGCAGCGCGTGCAGGCTGCTCTTGGGGATGTTCAGCCGGGTCGACAGCTGCAGCTGGGTCCCGGGGCCGTGGGCGGCGATCTCGTCGAGGAGGTCGAGGGCGCGGGCGGCGGACTTCACGGGTCCCGCGACGGAGGTCGCGACCGCAGTCGACGTGCCGTTGATCGTGTCGTGCAGCTGCATCCGAGACGCCTCCTGAGTCGTGATCTGTCGGGACCAATCCTGACATTTGACCGAACTCTACCCCAGTTCGCATACGTGGACTAGTTTCGAACTCTTGACCAGTGGCCGCCGTCACATGTAGCGTCCGGGTTCACATAGCCGAACGTAGTTCATAAGAGCGAGGGAGTTTTCCGTTGATCGAGGTGCGATATTCCACATCGCCGTCGAGCGTGGAGACAGCACGCACCGCGGACCTGAAGGACAACTTCCTCATCGAGGACCTGTTCAGCAAGGGCGAGGTGCACGGCGTCTACACGCACGACGACCGACTGGTCGTGGGCGGCGCCGTCCCCGGCGACGCCGAGCTGGAGCTGCCGGCCTGGACGGAGGTCCTCGGCGTCGAGTCGCACCTCGAGCGCCGCGAGCTGGGCATCATCAACGTCGCCGAGGCCGGGCACGTCCTGGTCGACGGCGAGAAGTTCGAGCTCGGTCACCTCGACGGCCTGTACGTCGCCCGCGGCAGCGAGGTCGTCTTCGCCGGTGCCGAGGCGGCGTTCTACTTCGTCTCCGCGCCGGCCCACGCGACCTACACCACCACGGTGCTCGAGCGCAGCACGGTCGAGCCGGTCGAGCTCGGCTCGCCGGAGGGTGCCAACGAGCGCAGCCTCTACCGCTACGTGTGGGGCCAGGACGTCCAGTCCGCCGCCCTCCAGTTCGGCATGACCGTCATCGCGGGCGGCTCGGTGTGGAACACGTTCCCGCCGCACCTGCACGACCGTCGTACCGAGGTCTACCTCTACGTCGACCTCGCCGAGACCGACCGTGTGTTCCACTTCATGGGCCAGCCCGGCGCCACCCGCCACCTGGTCGTCGCCGACAAGCAGGCCGTCATCTCCCCGCCGTGGTCGATCCACAGCGGTTCCGGCACCGGGTCCTACGCCTTCATCTGGGCGATGACCGGCGAGAACAACGCCTACACCGACCTCACCCCGGTCGCCCTGGAGGACCTGTGAGCACCTCGACGGGTCCCTTCGACCTGCACGGCAAGAACGCCGTCGTCACCGGAGCCGGCCGCGGCCTCGGCCAGGGCGTGGCCCTCGGCCTCGCGCAGGCCGGCGCCGACCTGGTCCTCGTCGGCCTGCCCGGCAGCCAGGACGAGACCGAGAAGATGATCGCCGACCTCGGCCGCCAGGTCCGGGTCGTCGACCTCGACGTCTCCGACCACGACGCCGTCCAGCGCGTCGGCACCGAGGTCGCCGGCAGCCAGCAGATCGACATCCTGGTCAACAACGCCGGGATCATCGAGCGCGAGGACACCGTCGACCTGACTCCCGAGTCGTGGAACCGGGTCGTCGACATCAACCTGTCGGGCCTGTTCTTCCTCAGCCAGGCCATCGGCCGGCCGATGGTCGAGCGCGGCCACGGCAAGATCGTCAGCATCGCCAGCCTGCTCGCCTTCCAGGGCGGCATCCGGGTGATCTCCTACGCCGCCAGCAAGCACGGCGTCGCCGGCATCACCAAGGCGCTCGCCAACGAGTGGGGCCAGCACGGCGTCCAGGTCAACGCGATCGCCCCCGGCTACATGGCCACCGACAACACCACGGCGCTGCGCGCGGACGCCGAGCGCTCGCGCTCGATCCTCGAGCGCATCCCGGCCGGCCGGTGGGGCACCCCCGCCGACATCGCCGGTGCCGCGGTGTTCCTCAGCTCCTCCGCCGCCGACTACGTGAACGGTCACGTCCTCGTCGTCGACGGCGGATGGATGGCCCGCTAGCCGGACCACCCCTGCTCGACCCGCTCCACCCCACGTACCCCCGGCACCACCGCACGACCAGCCCCACCCGAGCGGCCGCACCTGCGGCGCACGTCCTGACCCATCTCGGACCACCACCGCCGGACCTTCTGGCACATAGAGAACGAGGATCGACGATGAAGTTGAAGTCACGCCCCGCAATCGCCCTTCTCAGCCTGTCCATGGCTGCGATCGCGCTGGCGGGCTGTAGCGAGGAAGCCGCCGGCGGCGACGACAACGGCAGCGACGGTGGCGACTCCGCCGCCTGCGCCCCGGAGGACGTGCAGCTGGTCGGCCAGGTGCGCAACGAGTCCAACCCGTACGAGGCCTCGTGGCTCGACGGTGGCGACGCGTTCGCCGAGTCCGTCGACCTCGAGCAGCAGCGCCTCACCTACGACGCGGACTCGACCAAGCAGCAGGAGCAGATCAGCCAGCTCCTCGCCGGCGACACCAACTGCCTGGTCATGAACATCCTGCCGAACGGCGACTCCGACACGCTCCCGATCGTCGAGGGAGCCCAGGAGGCGGGTGCCTACCTGGTCACCCAGTGGAACAAGCCGGCCGACGTGAACGTCACCGACTACGACCAGTGGCTGAGCCACATCACCTACAACGGTGTCGACTCCGGCAAGCAGATCGGTGACGCGCTCGCCGAGGCCATCGGCGGCTCGGGCGGCATCATCGCGCTCCAGGGCATCCTCGACACCGGTGCGGCCAAGGACCGCTACGCCGGACTCGAGGAGTCGCTCGCGGCCAACCCCGACGTCGAGCTGCTCGACCAGCAGACGGCCAACTTCTCCCGCGCCGAGGCGCTCGAGGTCACCAAGACGCTGCTCGCCAAGCACGGCGACGACATCAAGGGCATCTGGACCGCCAACGACGACATGGCGCTCGGCGCGCTCGAGGCCCTCAAGGCCGCGGGCAAGGAGGGCGAGGTCGCCGTCGTCGGCATCGACGCCGTCCCGGACGCGCTGACCGCCATCGAGTCCGGCGCCATGACCGCCACGGTCTCGAGCGACGGCCCGTGGCAGGGCGGCATCGGCCTGGCCATCGGCTACTGCGTCGCGACCGGTGAGCTCGACGCCGCCGACATCACCGATGACGAGCGCGCCTGGTTCGCCGAGCAGTTCCTCATCACCGACGAGAACGTCGCCGACTTCACCTCGCCGACCGTCGACGACTCCGAGTTCGCCTGCGACAACCTCTTCAACCGGTCGCAGGGCGCGATCTCGTGACCATGACATCCCCCGCCGAGGACGTCGACGTTGTCGCGGCGCGCCCCCAGCCTCGGCGGGGGGTGTCGTTCCGGGACGCCGGTCCTCCGATCGCCCTGGTCGTCATCTTCGTGGTCTTCGCGGCCATCAGCTCTGACTTCCGGACGTTCGGCAACGTGCAGAACATCATGGACACGGCCGCGGTCCTCGCGGTCGTCACCTGCGGCATCACGTTCGTGCTGATGATGGGGTCGATCGACCTCTCCGCACCGGGCGTGATGGGCGCGGCCGCGATCGCGGTCTCGCTGCTCGTCCTGAACAACCGCAACGACAACGACCTCGGCCTGGTCGGCGTCCTGCTCGCCGTGCTCCTGGCCGCCGGCCTGGGCTGCGTGAGCGGCCTGGCCCTGGTGATCCTCAAGGTGCCGTCGTTCATGACGACGCTCGGGGTCTCGGCCATCGGGCTCGGCGTCGCGACGCTCCTCTTCAACGGGGTCCAGCCCAACATCTCCGACGAGACCCTGGCCAGCTGGGCGGTGGACCGGTTCCTCGGCTTCTCCTACCTGACCTGGATCGCGGTCGGGTGCGTGTTCGTCGGCTGGCTGATCCAGCGCTACTCCCGGCTCGGGCGCTACGCGTTCGCGATCGGCGGTGCCGAGGAGGTGCTGGCGCTCTCCGGCGTGAAGGTCGCTCCCTACAAGGTCGCCGTCTTCACCCTCGCCGGCGCGTTCTACGGGCTGGCCGGCGTGATGGTGACCAGCCAGCTGAGCGCCGGCCTCGTCCAGGCCGGCAAGGGCTACGACTTCGCCGCCATCACCGCGGCCGTCGTCGGCGGCACCCTCCTGACCGGGGGCCGGGGCGGCGTGCTGCACTCCGCCGTCGGCGTCCTGCTGGTCACCGTGCTGAACAACGGTCTCGTCCAGGTCGGGGTGAGCCCCTACTGGCAGGGCGGGGTGCAGGGCCTGATCGTCGTCGCCGCGGTGGCAGCCGCGGTGTTCCCCCAGCGTCGAAGGAACCAGGTAACGAAGTGAGCACCGATCTCCAGAAGGGCCCCGACACCACCGGCGCCTCCCCGGCCTACGCCCTCGAGGTGCGTGGCCTCGTCAAGCACTACCCGGGCGTCAAGGCCCTCGACGGCGTGGACTTCCACGTCAACCAGCACGAGGTCCTCGGCCTGGCCGGCGAGAACGGCGCCGGCAAGTCGACCCTCCTCAAGGCGCTGGTCGGGTTGGTCAAGCCCGACGGCGGCGACATCTACGTGCGCGGCGAGAAGGTGCGGCTGCGCAGCGTCGTCGAGGCCGCCGGCCACGGCATCGGCATGGTGTTCCAGGAGCAGTCGCTCGTCCCCAACCTGACCGCGGCCGAGAACATCGTCCTCGGCTCCGAGGCCGCCGGGGTGCGCAGGGGCGTCTACCGCTGGAAGACGATGCGTGCGCTGGCCCAGGAGCAGCTCGACAAGATCGGCTCCGACATCAACCCGCTCGCGCGCACCGACACGCTCACCTTCGCCGAGCGGCAGATGGTCGAGATCGCGAAGGTGCTGCGGATCGAGCAGCGCAGCCAGCACGCGCCGGTGATCATCCTCGACGAGCCCACCTCGGTGCTCGAGTCGAAGGAGATCGACACCCTCTTCGCGCAGATCCGCCGGCTCAAGGAGTTCGCGTCGGTCGTGTTCGTCTCGCACCGCCTCGACGAGGTGCTCGACGTCTGCGACCGCGTCACCGTGCTGCGTGGCGGCCAGTCGGTGGGCGACGTGGCCACCGCCGGTGCCGTCCCCGGCGACCTGCACCGGATGATGATCGGCTCGACCGGGTCCGACGACCACTACCACGACGGCGCGTCCGAGCGCGGCGACAAGGCGCTCGAGCCGATGCTCACCATCCGTGGCCTCTCGGGCGCCACCTTCAACGGCGTCGACCTCGACGTCCACGCCGGCGAGATCGTCGGGATCGTCGGCGTCCACGGCTCCGGCCGCGAGGACGTCTGCCGCGCCCTGTTCGGCGCCGAGCCGGTCTCCGGCGGCGAGGTCACCCTCGACGGCGTCAAGCTCGCGCTGACCAGCACCCGCACCGCCGTCGCGGCCGGGATCGGCTACGTCCCGGCCGAGCGCAAGATCGAGGGCATGGTCGGTCCGATGTCGGTCGCCGACAACATGACCCTGACCAAGCAGAAGTCCCGCTGCTCGGGCCCCCTGGTGGTGCCCAGGAAGCAGGCGACGCTGGTCGACGGCTGGATCGAGCGGCTCTCCATCCGCACCCCGAACCGGGGGACCGCGATCCAGCGGCTCTCCGGCGGCAACCAGCAGAAGGTCGTCCTGGCCCGCTGGCTCGTGGCCGGCGACATCAAGCTGCTGCTGCTCGACCACCCGACCCGCGGTCTCGACATCGGAGCCCGTTCGGAGGTCTACCGGCTGATGCGCGAGCTCGCCAACAGCGGCGTCGCCACCGTGCTGCTCGCCGACAGCCTGGAGGAGGCGATCGGCATGTCCGACCGCATCGTCGTGATGAGCGACGGCAAGGCGACCAAGGAAGTCAGCTGCCCCTCCGGCGGCAAGCCGACCCCGCTCGACCTCGTGAAGGAGATGGTCTAGGTGTCCACGCCCGTCCTCGCCCAGCCGGCGGCCGACGTGGTCGTCAGCGGTGGCCCGACGCCCGCGCAGCGGCTGACGTCGTTCATGCCGGTCATCGCGCTCGTCGCGCTGCTCGCGGCCCTGAGCATCGCCGACCCCGACTTCCTCACGCAGAAGAGCCTGACCGCGGCGGTCCGGACCTCCGCCCCCCTGGTGGTGCTGGCGGCCGGCGCGACCCTCGTGGTGCTGTGCGGCGGCATCGACCTGTCGATCGCGGCGCTCGCCTCGCTGTCGACGGTCTTCTTCGCCATGTGGCTGCCCGACCTGGGCGGACTCACGACCCTCGCGGTGATCGCCGTCGCGGGCGCCATCGGAGCCGTGCAGGGCCTCGCCCACGTCTTCCTGCGCATCCCCTCGTTCATCGTCACCCTGGGCGGGATGAGCATCTTCTCGGCCGTCGCACTCGTCATCTCCGACGCCGGCCCGATCCGGGTCGTCGACCGTGAGGCGACCAACTGGCTCACGACCTACGTCGCCGGCTACGTGCCGATGGCCTCCGCGGTCGCCGTCATCGTGGTCGCCGCGATCGCGTTGGTCCTGAAGCTCACGCCCCTCCAGAGCTACCTGAACGCGACCGGCTACTCCGAGTCGGCCGCTCGCCTCGCCGGCACCCCGGTCGACCTGGTCAAGGTCGGCGCCTTCACGGTCTCGGGGGCCTGCGCCGGCCTGGCGGCGGTCATGCTGGTGTCGCGGAACTTCAGCGGCAGCCCGACGATGGCCGACAACCTGCTCCTGCCGGCCGTCGCGGCGATCGTCGTGGGCGGCACCGCGATCACCGGCGGGCACGGCAGCATCTGGCGCTCGCTGGCCGGCGCGCTGGTGATCACCCTGCTGCGCGTGGGCCTGCCGATCGTCGGCGTTCCCTCGGCCTACGAGCAGATCCTCTACGGCACGATCATCGTCGTCGCCGTGGCGCTCACCCTCGACCGCTCGAAGGTGCTGATCATCAAGTAGCGATCGACGTCCACCCCCCGTACCCCGCACCCGAGCCCTCGTCCGTGGGCAACGAGCCCACGCACCCGTTCACGTCATCTGGAAGGCCCGACATGACTGTCACCTCTGACCGCACCGACCTCCTGCCCGCCGTCCGCGAGTTCCTCTCCGCCCCGAAGCAGCTGCTCATCGGCGGTGAGTGGGTCGACGCCGCCGACGGCAAGACCTTCGCCACCGTCAACCCCGCCACCGAGGAGGTGCTGGTCGAGGTCGCCCAGGCCTCCGCGGTCGACGCCGGACGCGCCGTCCAGGCGGCCCGCGCGGCGTTCGAGTCGCCCTCGCCGTGGTCGAGGTTCACCCCGCGCGAGCGCTCGCACCTGCTGTGGCGCATCGGCGACCTGATCGAGGAGCACATCGAGGAGTTCGCCCAGCTCGAGTCGCTCGACAACGGCAAGAGCCTCGCGTCCGCCCGCGGCGACGCCGGCGTGGCCGCCGAGCTGTTCCGCTACTTCGCCGGCTGGGCCACCAAGATGGAGGGCACCACCATCCCGATGTCGGTGCCCGGGCGCGAGTTCCACGCCTACACCCGCCGCGAGGCCATCGGCGTCGTCGCCGGCATCGTGCCGTGGAACTTCCCGCTCACCATGGCGGCGTTCAAGATCGTCCCGGCCATCACGGCCGGCAACACCGTCGTCCTGAAGCCGGCCGAGCAGACCCCGCTCACCGCGCTGCGCCTCGGCCAGCTGCTGCTCGACGCCGGCCTGCCCGCCGGTGTCGTCAACGTGCTGCCCGGCTTCGGCGACGCGGGTGCCGCGCTCGTCGACCACGCGGACGTCGACAAGGTCGCCTTCACCGGGAGCACCGAGGTCGGCAAGAAGATCGCGGCCGGCGCCTCGAAGAACCTCAAGAAGGTCTCCCTCGAGCTCGGCGGCAAGGCGCCCAACATCATCTTCGCCGACGCCGACCTCGACGCCGCGATCGCCGGTGCCGCGCTGGCCGGCTTCTTCAACGAGGGCCAGTGCTGCGTCAACGGCTCGCGCCTCTACGTGCAGCGCGAGGTCTTCGACCAGGTCATCGAGGGGGTCGCCGCCGCTGCCCGCGCGATCACCGTCGGTGACGGGTTCGACGCCTCCACGACGATGGGCCCGCTCGTCTCCCAGGAGCAGCACGAGAAGGTCATCGGCTACGTGCGGGGTGCCGTCGCCGACGGTGCGACCCTGGCTGCCGGCAGCGCCGACCCCGCCGCCGACAAGGGCTACTTCTTCGCTCCGACCCTGATCACCGGTGTCACCGAGCAGATGGCGATCCAGACCGACGAGATCTTCGGCCCGGTCGTCACCGCGATCCCGTTCGACACCGAGGACGAGGTCGTCGCCGCCGCCAACAACACCGTCTACGGCCTCGCCGCGGGCGTCTGGTCGCGCGACCTCGGCACCGCCCACCGCGTCGGCTCCAAGCTCCGCGCCGGCACGGTGTGGCTCAACACCTGGCACGCCGACGACGTGACGCTGCCGCGGGGCGGCTTCAAGCAGTCCGGCTGGGGCCGCGAGCTCGGCTCGTTCGGTCTCGACGACTACACCGAGCTCAAGACCGTCATCGCCGAGCTCCGATGACCGCGACCGACGTCCTGGGTCCGCACCGCATCGTCCCCGTCGTCGTCTTCGACGACCCTGCGCGAGCAGACGATCTCGGTGCGGCCCTGGTCGCCGGCGGACTGCCGGTGGCCGAGGTCACCTTCCGCACCCCCGAGGCCGGCGCCGTGCTGGGCGCGCTGGCCTCGCGCGGCGACCTGGTCGTCGGCGCGGGCACCGTGATCACCGCCGAGCAGGTCGACCTCGCGCACCGGGCCGGCGCCACCTTCGTGGTGTCGCCCGGCCTGAGCGCCGCGGTCGTCCGCCGCTGCCAGGAGCTGGGCCTCGCGGTGCTGCCCGGTGTCTGCACTGCCTCCGAGATCATCGCCGCGCTCGACCTCGGCCTCGACACCGTCAAGTTCTTCCCGGCCGAGGCCTACGGCGGGCTGGCGACGATCAAGGCCCTGTCGGCGGCGTTCCCGCAGGTGCGGTTCGTCCCCACCGGTGGCATCACCGCCGACAGCGCACCGTCCTACCTCGCCCACCGCGCGATCGCCGCGGTCGGCGGCAGCTGGATGGTCGCGCCCGACCTGCTCGCCGCCGGCCGGTGGGACGAGGTCGCCGCGCGGTGCGCCGCCGCCGTCCGTCTCTACGCGCCGTCCGCGAGCGCCGAGCTGCAAGGAGCCCCCTCGTGATCGAGACCCGTCCCGCCTCCGAGTGCGAGTTCGACATCGTCGCCCTCGGCGAGGTCATGTTGCGCCTCGACCCGGGCGACACCCGGATCCGCACCGCACGCCGGTTCGAGGCGTGGGAGGGCGGCGGTGAGTACAACGTCGCCCGCGGCATGCGCAAGGTGTTCGGCCTGCGCGCCGGCGTCGTCACCGCCCTGGCCGACAACGAGATCGGCCACCTGGTCGAGAACCTCGTCATGCAGGGCGGCGTCGACACCTCGTTGATCCGCTGGGACGCCTACGACGGCATCGGACGCACCGTGCGCAACGGGCTCAACTTCACCGAGCGCGGCTTCGGCGTCCGGGGGGCCCTCGGGGTCTCCGACCGGGCCAACACCGCGATCGCGCACCTGGCGCCGGGCACCGTCGACTGGGACGACCTCTTCGGACGCCGCGGCGTGCGCTGGCTCCACACGGGCGGGATCTACGCCGCCCTGTCGGAGAACGCCGCGGCGGTCGCCGAGGAGGCGATGGCGGCCGCGCAGAAGCACGGCACCGTGGTGTCTTTCGACCTCAACTACCGACCCAGCCTGTGGGCCGGGATCGGCGGCCCGGAGTTCGCCCGTGACGTCAACACCCGGCTCGCCGGGCACGTCGACGTGATGATCGGCAACGAGGAGGACTTCACCGCCGCGCTCGGCTTCGAGGTCGAGCACGTCGACGAGAACCTCAGCAGCCTGCCGATGGACAGCTTCGAGGCGATGGTCGCGACCGTCGCGGAGAAGATGCCGTGGTTCAAGGTCATCGCCACGACCCTGCGCACGGTCCACACCGCCAGCGACAACGACTGGCAGGCCATCGCGTGGTCGCCCGAGACGGGCGTGCTGGCCTCGAGGGCGCGCGACCACCTCGACATCTTCGACCGCGTCGGCGGCGGGGACGGCTTCGCCTCCGGCCTGGTCTTCGGGCTGCTGTCGGGCGAGGAGCTCCAGCCGAGCCTCGAGCTCGGGGCCGCGCACGGCGCGCTGGCCATGACGACGCCCGGTGACACCTCGATGGTGACCGAGGCCGAGGTCCGCTCGCTCGCCGGCGGAGGCAGTGCGCGCGTGCGTCGCTGACGACCGCTCGTCGTCCCGGCACGCGGGGACGACGCGAACCCCGCAGCCAGGCGCCCTCACGCCTGGCTGCGGCCCCCAGACCCGGCCGGGTCGCGCCTCCCTAGGGTGCGGCCCGGTCGGCTGCGTTTTCCCGGCCCGTCGCTCGGGTGACCGGACCGCGTTCTGCTGCGCGACGGCGACCTCGTCGGTACAGTCGGCTGGGCAAAAATTCACACACGTGGACATTCTCGGAACTTGGTTCACGAATCTGGACGAAGTTCTTGACTCTGTGTGACGGTGCTCATACGGTCGCCTCAGGGAGTGTCGGGAACTAGGGATACCGGCACTCGAGTCATGCACGACCGATGTCAAGGAATCCCCACCATGAAACTGCTTCGCAGGTCTCATCGTGGGCGCCCAGGAGTCCGGCTTCGCCGCTCCGGTGCCCACCTCGTCGCCGCGGTCGCCGCGCTCGCCGTCACGGCCTCCGTGCTCGGCGTCGTGTCCGCGCCCGCCCAGGCGGCCGCTCCGGCCGCCCCGTCCGCCGTCGACGACGACGGCAAGCTCAAGGTCCTGCTGTTCTACAAGGACAACTTCCACGCCTCGCACGTGCAGGCCCGCCAGGCGGTCCGCGACCTCGCCGGCGAGCTCGCCGCGACGGCCGGACTGACCCTGGAGATCCAGGAGACCCAGGACCCGGCGGCCTTCAACGCCACCAACCTGAGCACCGTCGACACCCTCGCGTTCGCGCAGACCGGCGGCGTGCTCTTCAACGCCGCGCAGCGCACCGCGCTCGAGGACTACATCCGCGGCGGTGGTGGCTTCATGGGCCAGCACTACACCGGTTGGTCGGTCGGCAACAGCGAGCACGACGAGAACCCGTTCTACCTGCAGCTCGTCGGCGCGATGTCCGAGGGCCACCCGGAGAACCCGAACGTGCGCCCCGGTCGCGTCTACGTCAACGACGCCTCGGACCCGCTGGCCGCCGGCCTGCCGGCCGACATCAACCGCAGCGACGAGTGGTACGACTGGGTGGTCAACCCCGCGCAGAACGTGCACACCATCACCTCGAACGACGAGATGTCCAACGGCAGCGAAGGCCGGCAGGGCACCACGCACCCGTCCACCTGGTGCCAGACGATCGACGAGGGTCGCTCCTGGTACACCGGCATGGGCCACGAGGGCACCGCCTACTCCGAGCCCTTCATCCGCACCCTGATGAAGAACGGCCTCGCCTACACCTCGGGCCTCCTCGAGGCCGACTGCTCGCCGCCGGCCAAGGACGAGGAGGGCGCCTTCAGCGCCGTCACCCCGTGGCCCAACGTGCCGATCAACGCGTCCCTGACCGCCGACGGCACCGTGCAGACCTTCGGCAGCGTGTCGAGCGGCTGCACCGACGCCACGCCGTACGACTTCACCGGCAACAACTGCGTCGTGCAGGGTGGCCAGACCGAGTTCGACATCTGGGACCCCGCCGTCCCGAGGACGCTCGCGAACGTCCGCGACGGCGTGTCGGCCAACAACACCTACACCGACCTCTTCTGCTCGATGCAGGTGCAGGACCCGAACCGTCGCTCGGTCATGACCGTCGGCGGCGACGACCAGCTCGGCGGCAACGCGCCGAACGACGCCGCGATCGGCGTCACGAGCTACCGCAAGGGCAAGGGGATGGTCAACGAGGCCCCGATGAACTACCCGCGCTGGTACCCGACCGGCACCACGATGCCCAACGGTGACATCGTCGTGCAGGGCGGCAGCATCAGCGGTGGCCCCGGCGGCGCCGGTGTGCTCACCCCCGAGATCTACACCCCCGACGCCGGCACCGGCTGGAAGCTCCTGACCGGCGCCACCAGCGCGCTCGCCTACGGCGACGGCCAGGTCGCCGGCCCCGACGAGAACCGCTGGTGGTACCCGCGGGCCTTCGTCGCGCCGACCACCGGCACGCTGTTCAACATCACCGGCACCCAGATGTACGAGCTGGACCCGGCGGCCAACGGCGGCCTCGGCGCGGTCACCGACCGCGGCCGCATTCCCGCCGCGGCGGCCAACCAGGGCGCCCTCGGCAACCCGGTCGGCGCCACGTCGACCGCCGCCATGTACGCCCCCGGCAAGATCCTCCAGGTCGGCGGCGGCACGTGGTCCAACGGCGGCGGCCCCGCCGGCGCCCGCGCGGCGTTCACCGTCGACATCACCGGCGGCACGGAGAACCCGGTCGTCACCCCGATCGCGCCGATGCAGTACGCCCGGCACTGGCCGACCGCCACCACGCTGCCCAACGGCGAGGTCCTGGTCACCGGCGGCAGCCGCGACAACAACGGCAACGGTGGCTACGTCACCAACGCCGAGATCTGGAACCCGACGACCGGCCAGTGGCGCACGGTGAAGAACCCGTACGCCCACGCCCGTCTCTACCACTCGACCGCCCTGCTGCTGCCCGACGGCCGCGTCATGGTCGGCGGCGGCGGCGCCCCGGGCCCGCGCAACTACACCGACGTCGAGTACTACTCGCCGGCCTACCTCTTCGACGGTGACGAGCCGGCCGTGCGGCCGACGCTGAGCGCCCCGAAGAAGATCGGCTACAACGGCACCTTCGCCGCGTCGGCGTCCGAGCAGATCACGCGCGTCACCCTGATGCGCAACGGCTCGGTGACCCACGGGTTCAACAACGACCAGAGCTTCCAGGACCTGTCGTTCACGCAGTCGGGCAACAACCTGACGATCACGGCCCCGCAGAACGCGAACTACGCGGTGCCCGGCGCCTACATGCTGGTCGCCTGGAACGCCGCGGGCACGCCCTCGGTCGCCTCGATGCTCGACATCAACCCGGCGGTCAAGCTCGACAGCCGCACCCCGAAGCTCGTCGACCAGTTCGAGTTCCCGGCCCGTCCGGACAACTGGATCGCGGCCAACCCGGCCAACCTGATCGACGTCCCCGCCGGCAACGGCCGGATGGCGCCGTGGACGGTCACCGACGCCGTGCAGCTGGTCCGCAGCACCACGGCCAGCCAGGGTGGCTTCGGCCGCGTCGGCTACGCCCTGGGCCTCGGTGCCACCGGCAGCCTCGAGCGCACCCTCACGGGCCTCGACCCGGGCCGTGAGTACCGGGTGTCCTTCAAGTACGCCCGCGACAGCCGGTCCGCCGGAGCTGCCGACGGCAAGGCCGTCGTCGACGTCGCCGACCTCGACGAGACGATCACCGCCACGACGGCCAACCCGTCGCAGAGCAGCGGCGCGCTCACCTACCTGACCTTCGTCGACACCTTCACGGCGTCGGCGCGGTCGGAGACGCTGACCCTGTCCGCACCGGGCGGTGCGGCCGGCGTGATGATCGACGACCTCGTCGTCGCGGCCGCCGAGCCGGGCCTGTCCGAGCCGGCCGTGCACTACGCCCTCGACGAGGGCACCGGGACGACGGCCGCCAACAGCGGCACCGACGTCTCCGTCGGTGCGGCCACGCTGACCGGCACCACCGGGTGGGGCCCGACCGGCGTCCTCGGTGGCGCGGTCAACCTGCCCGGCGGCACCAACGCCAACGCGGTCGACCTGCCGGACAACCTGCTCCAGAACGCGGCCAACTTCACCACGTCGTTCTGGGTGCGGCCCGACACCAAGGCCAACTGGATCGGCATGTTCCACATCGGCGACGGCGACGGCGACGCCGGTAGCTTCTTCCAGGTCCAGATGCAGACCCAGGCGCAGGGCAACACCGGCCTGGCCGTCACCTTCAAGAAGAAGGGCAGCAACGTCCAGGAGCGCGTCTACGCGACCCCGACCAAGGACGTCGTCGCCAACCAGTGGAACCACGTGACCTTCACCCGTGAGGGCACGACCGGCATCCTCTACCTGAACGGCGTCGAGATCGCTCGCAAGACGAACTTCACGCTGACCATGACCGACGTCGGCCCGACCACCAACAACTGGCTCGGTCGCAACGGGTACCCCGACCCGGCCTACGACGGCCTGATGGACGACGTCCGGCTCTACGAGTCGGCGCTCAGCGCGGGCGACATCGCCGCCCTGTACGCCGAGGGCACCTCGGTGCGCACCACCACCGCCGTCACCGTGACCCCCGCGTCGCCGTCGGCCTTCGGTGAGGCGCTCACGGTCGCGGCCACGGTCACCGGCGAGAACGCCGAGCCCGTCCAGGGCACGGTGCAGCTCGTCGTCGACGGCACCGCCGTCGGCGACCCGGTCGCCGTCACCGCCGGTGCGGCGTCGTTCCCGGCCCTGCCGGCCAACCTGAGCCCGGGTGCGCACCAGATCGAGGTCCGGTTCACCCCGGCCGAGGGCTGGCGCAGCTCGACCGCGACGGTCACCCACACCGTGGACCGTCCCCCGGTCGGTGAGGGCGTCCCGGCGCACTACACCTTCGACGAGGGCACGGGCACCGTCGCCGCCAACACCGGCAGCGACCCGTCGATCGGCAGCGCCACCCTCGGTGGCACGGCCACCTTCACCCCGAACGGCAAGTACGGCGCCGGGGTGAACCTCCCCGGCGGTGGTTCGGGCACGGGCAACCAGGTCAACCTCCCGAACAACATCGAGGACGGCATGACGGAGGACTTCACCGTCTCCCTCTGGGCCCGTCCCGACGCCCTCCCGAACTGGGTGCCGCTGCTGCAGATCGGCAGCAGCACCGACACGTTCTTCCTGCTCCAGTCGTCGATGGAGAACGGCACCCGCGGCTTCGGTGCCACGTTCAAGGCGGCCGGCAACCCCAACCAGGAGCGCCTGTTCCTGCCGGGCGAGACGGACCTGCCGCTGAACGCGTGGACGCACGTCGTCTTCACGATGGACGACAACGTCGGCAAGATCTACTTCGACGGCGTCCTGATGGCCACGCGCACCGACTACTCCATCACCATCGGTGACATCGGGGTCAACGGCGCCACCACGGCCAACTACATCGGCGGCACCAGCTGGGGCGACCCGCGCTTCGACGGCCTGGTCGACGACTTCCAGATGTTCGGCTACGAGCTGTCGGCCGACCAGGTGCTGGAGGTCTTCGAGGGCGGGGCGAACGTTGCCCCGGTCGCCGTCGACGACGCCTACTCCACCGACGAGGGCACGGTCCTCGAGGTCGCCGCTCCCGGCGTCCTGGCCAACGACACCGACACCGAGGGCGCCACCCTCACCGCGGCGATCGGCACCCAGCCGGCCCACGGCGACGTCACCCTCGACGCCGACGGCTCCTTCACCTACACGCCGGACGCCGCGTTCTTCGGCACCGACACCTTCACCTACACCGCGAAGGACGCCTCCAAGACGTCCGCCCCGGCCACGGTGACGATCACGGTGGACGAGGCCGAGCTGACCGACACGACCACGGTCGTCACGGTCACCCCCGGCTCGCCCTCGGCGTTCGGTGAGGACCCTACGGTCAAGGCCACGGTGACCGCCGCCGGCGGTGCCACGGCCACCGGCACGGTCGAGCTGCTGGTCGACGGTGAGCGCGTCGGAGACGCGCTCACCCTCGCCGCCGGCACGGCGACGTTCCCGGCGCTCTCGGGCATCGACCCGGGCACGCACGAGATCCAGGTGCGGTACGTGCCGGCCGCGGGCTTCCGCCTGTCGTCCGACACCGTCACCCAGGTCGTCAGCAGGCCCTACGACGGCTCCGACGTCCCGGTCCACTACGCCTTCGACGAGGGCACCGGGACGACGGCCGCCAACACCGGCACCAAGCCCGTCGGCGACGCGTCGCTCGTCGGCACCACCGGGTGGACGCCGGACGGCCAGTACGGCGCCGGGCTCTCGCTCCCGGGCGGTGCGTCGACGACGAACAACCACGTCGAGCTGCCCGACAACATCGACGAGGGGCTCTCCGACGAGTTCACCGTGTCGCTGTGGGCCAAGCCCGACGCCCTGCCGAACTGGGTGACCCTGCTGCAGATCGGCAGCAGCACGGACACCTTCTTCCTGCTGCAGTCCTCGACGCAGGCCGACGGGCCCACCGGCTTCGCGGCGACGTTCAAGGCGGCCGGGAACCCGGCGCAGGAGCGGCTGACCCTCGGAGCGGGCAACGACCTGCCGCTCGACGAGTGGACGCACGTGGTGTTCACCCTGGAGGGCTCCGTCGGCAGGATCTACTTCGACGGCGAGCTCCAGGCGACGCGCACCGACTACAGCCTCGACCTCAGCGACATCGGGGTCGGCGGCAACACGGTGGCGAACTTCATCGGTGGGACCAGCTGGCCCGACCCGAGGTTCGACGGCCTGGTCGACGACTTCCAGCTCTTCGACTACGAGCTCGACGCCGACCTGGTCACCGAGCTCTACGAGGGTGGTCCGGTCGCTCCGGACAACACCGCCCCCGTGGCCACGGACGACACCCACACCACCGACGAGGGCGTCGTCCTCGAGGTCCCGGCTCCCGGCGTCCTCGGGAACGACACCGACGCCGAGGGCGACGACCTGACCGCGACGGTGGGGACCCAGCCGGAGAACGGCGCGGTCGCCCTCGCCGCCGACGGTGCGTTCACCTACACCCCGGACGCCGGCTTCGTCGGCACCGACACCTTCACCTACCTGGCGGGCGACGGGGAGCTCGACTCCGAGCCCGCCACGGTGACCATCACGGTGGCCGAGGTGGAGGAGCCCGAGGTCCCGGTGACGACCTCGGTCACGGGCACCGCCCTCACGGTGGTCTACGGCAGGGCCGGCACCGTCACGGTGTCGACCGACCCGGCCACGGCCACTGGTCGGGTGCAGGTGCTCAACGGCACCACCGTGCTGGCCTCCGGCACCCTGTCGGCGGGCAAGGCCTCGCTCGCCGTCGGGGCGAGGTCGCTGAAGCCGGGCACCTACCGGGTGACGCTGCGCTACGCCGGGGACGCGGGTCACACCGCGGCCACGGGCTCGGTGACCTACCGGGTCACCAAGGCCAAGGCGGCCGTCAAGGTCAAGGCGCCCCGGCAGGTCAAGGCCGGCGCCCGCGCCAAGGTCACCGTGACCGTCACCGCCCCCAGCGGTGTCCCGGTCACCGGCAGGGTGCAGGTCAAGGTCGGCAAGAAGACGTACTCCGGTGTCGTGAGGAACGGCAGGGTCGTCATCACGCTGGCCAAGGCTCCCAGGAAGGGCACGATCAAGGCCAAGGTGACCTACCTCGGCAGCGACGTGCTGACCAGCGCGAGCAAGACCGTGACGATCAAGGTCAAGCCGAAGAGGTGACCAGCAGCACCCAGCAATGACCAGCAGCAAGTAGTGAAGGTGCGGGCCCGGAGGATCTTCCTCCGGGCCCGCACCTTGCTGTGCCGACCCCGCAACGGCCGGGACGAGCAAGAGGCCGGACGGCGACCCGTGGGTCGCCGTCCGGCCTCTCGTGGTGCTGCGGGTCGCTCAGGCCTTGTCGGCCAGGCCGGCGACGACGCCGGCGCGGCTCTCGTCCTCGCTGGCCAGCACGCCGCCGTTGGCGACGATGTCGGGGGTGATCTCGCTGAAGACCATGCGGACGTCCTGGCGACGGGCGCCGAGGATCTCCACGGCGCTCTCGGCGACGGCCTTCGCGAAGTCGCGGCGCTGCTCGACGGTGCGGCCCTTGAGCAGCTCGACGGTGATGTTGGGCATGGGTTGTCCTTGTCGTGGGCGATCGCCCACGGACAGGCTTGTCCACAAGAGCGACCTGGGTTCGATAGTGTGAACCACACTCTACGGCCACGGTGACGACCGCTACAACCGCATGCACCGTCGACGAGACGATGGTTCACATCCTTGACAATGGTTCGGCGGGCTGGCACCGTGACGACGGTCACCATCGTGGACGACGTTCACGTCGCCGAACCCTCGCCGCGGTGGCCGATCCGTCGAGTCCGAGGAAGTGACCGTGAACCGGAGCCGCTCTGGCGCGGTCGGACGTGCCCGGGCCGGTGTCCGCGGTGCCCTCCTGCTCCTCGTCGTCCTGGTGGCCGCTCTCGTGCTCGGCACGGCGGCGCCGGCGAGTGCCCACGCCACGCTCGTCGCCACCGACCCGGCCGAGGGTGCGGTCCTCGAGACCGCGCCCGAGGCGATCACCTTCACCTTCAGCGAGGCGATCGGCGGCGTCCCCGACGGCGTCCAGGTCTTCGACGCGCAGGGCGGCCCGGTCGCGTCGTCGTCCTCGGCGAGCGGCACCGGGCTGACCGTGACGCTCGACGACGCGGTCGGCGACGGGACCCTCGTCGTCGTGTGGCGCGTCGTGTCCGAGGACGGCCACCCGATCAGCGGCTCCCTGAGCTTCTCCGTCGGCGCGCCGAGCGCCATCGTGGAGGCGCCGCCCGGCGGCGTGGGGTCCGACGGCTCGAACCCGCCGTGGGTGCTCAGCCTGTTCCGCTGGCTGGGCTACGTCGCGCTGTTCGTCGCGGTGGGCGTCATCGGCTTCGTCGCCCTCCTGCTCCCCAGGACCAACCTCGCCGACCGCTCCCGCGGGTGGCTCGTCCGGACGGCGCGGGTCGGAGCCGTCGCGACCGCCGTCACCTGGCTCGTCGGACTGCCGCTCACCGCGATGTACCTCCTCGGCGGCGACACCGGCTCGCTCACCCGGAGCGGCACCTGGGCGATCCTCTCGACCACCGAGTACGCCGTCACCGCGGTCGTCGTCCTCGGCGTCGGCCTGGGCGCCCTGCTGCTGGGCGGCGGGCTCCCCGACGCCGTCCGCGGCCGGGTCGCGGTCGGCGCGGTCGTGGTCGCCGCGTGCGCGCCCGCCCTGGTCGGCCACACCCGGGCCGAGAGCCCGGAGTGGCTGGTCGTGGGGGCCGACATGCTGCACCTGCTCGCCGGCAGCGTCTGGCTCGGCGGCCTGCTGGCCCTCGCCCTGACCCTGGTCGACCTCGCCGAGCGCGGCACGCTCGGCGCCGAGGTGCTCGCCCGGTTCTCCGGCGTCGCGGCCGGCGTCCTGGCGGCCCTCGTCGTCACCGGGTCGTTCCTGGCCTGGCGGGTCGTCGGCTCGGTCGGCGCGCTCTTCGACACCGGCTACGGCCAGCTGCTGCTCGTCAAGGTCCTCGCGGCCCTGACGGCGGTCGCCATCGCCGCCTGGAACCGCTGGAAGCTGCTCCCCGCGATGCAGCAGACCGCCCGCCGCAAGGAGCGGCGCGCCGGCGCCCGCGTCGTGGCGCGCGCGACCGCGTCCGAGGCCGGCGTGCTGGTCGTCGTCCTCCTCCTCACCGGCTTCCTCGTCGACCGGAGCCCGGAGTCCGACGCCCCCGTCGTCCCGACCAGCGCCCAGGTCGGCCCGCTCGAGGTGCAGACCGCCGAGCTCGGCGACCTCACCGTGCGCGCCACGATGTCGCCCCAGCTGACCGGACCCAACACGGTCACCATCGAGCTGCTCGACGCCGACGGCCGGCCGGGCGAGGGCGTCGAGCCGCCGGTCGTCAGCCTGGCCTCCGACGACGTCGACCTCGGGGCGCTGCCCCTCATCTACTACTCGCCCGGCAACTTCTCCGCCGACGCCGTCGTCCCGACGCCGGGCACGTGGACCCTCCAGGTCTCGCTCCGGCTGACCGAGTTCGAGAACCCGGTCGCCACGCTCGAGTTCGAGGTTCGGGCACCATGACGGGGTGCACACCCACGCGTTGAGGATCGGCGTCGACGTCGTCCGCAAGCGCTACGTGTCGTGGGACGACGACGAGGCCGACCGCGAGTGGACCGGGCTGACGGCGCTCGCCGAGCACGCGCCGGGACTGGCTCCGGTGCCGATCGCCCGCGAGGTCGAGGACGGCGCCCCGGTCGTGGTGATGTCACGGCTCCCGGGGGAGCCGCTCGGTGGCGCACCGGTGCCGGCGCAGGCCGTGGCCGGGCTGGCGGTGGCGCTGCGGCGGCTGTTCGCGGTGCCGGTGGCCGGGCGCGAGCGGGTCTACGGGCCCACGACGATGCGGGCGGCCGTCCGGGACTGGGCGGCCGGCCCCTACGACGTGGCGGCCTGCCAGGACCCGGCCCTCGTCGGCGCGGTGCTCGACCGGACCCGGACGTGGCTCGCGGTCGGGCACGCCTGGGACCGCGTGCACGAGCCCGTCGCCGCCCGGGGCGACGGCAACCTCGACAACGTGCTGTGGGACGGCGCGGCCTGCCGGCTGGTCGACTTCGAGGAGTTCGGCGTCTCCGACCTCGCCTTCGAGGTCGCCGACGTCGTCGAGCACGCGTCCTCGCGACTGGGCGGGCTGCTCGACGTGCCGGCGCTGCTCCTGGCCCTCGACCTGGACGAGGCCCGGCGGGCCCGACTCGCGCACTTCCGCCGACTGCTCGCCGCGTTCTGGTTCGTGATGCTGCTGCCCGGCAACGGCGGATTCGCCCGCAACCCGGTCGGTTCCACCGAGGACCAGGCGCGGCACCTCGTCGGCCTGGTCGACGATCCGGCACGATGATCCGATGGTGTCCCCGACGAGCCCGACGAGCGGCCACGCCAACGGCGAGGTGTCGTTCTGGTGGTCCGACCTCGGCCGGCCACCGGCGCGCCCGAGCCTGCCGGGCGACACCGACGCCGACGTGTGTGTCGTCGGGGCCGGCTTCACCGGCCTCTGGACTGCGTACTACCTGAAGCGGGCCGACCCGGCGCTGCGCGTCGTGGTGCTGGAGTCGCGCTTCGCAGGGTTCGGGGCGTCCGGGCGCAACGGCGGGTGGCTGACGAACTCGGTGACCGGGGGAGTGGAGCAGTACGTCGCCTCGCACGGCCGCGACGCCGCCGTCCGGCAGCAGCTGGCGATGAACGACGCCGTGGCCGAGGTCGTCGCCACCGCCCGCGCCGAGGGCATCGACGCCGACATCCGGCTCGGCGGCGAGCTGAACGTCGCCCGCACCCCCGCCCAGCTCGCCCGGCTCCGCTCGACGGCGGCCTCGGAGGCGCGCTGGCCGGGCACCGACTGGGAGGTGCTGACGGCCGGGGAGGCGGCCGCGCGGGTCGACGTCGCCGGCGTCCTCGGCGGGATGTGGCACCCGCACTGTGCGCGGATCCACCCGGCGAAGCTGGTCCGCGGGCTGGCCGAGGTGGTCGAGCGGCTGGGGGTGGTCGTCCACGAGGACACCCACGTCGAGGAGATCCGGCCCGGCGTCGTCGAGACCCGGCACGGCCGGGTGAGCGCCGGTCGCGTCGTCCGCGCCACCGAGGGCTTCACCGCCCGGCTGCCTGGCGAGCGGCGCACCTGGCTGCCGATGAACTCCTCCCTCGTCGTCACCGAGCCGCTGCCGGACGACGTCTGGGCCGCGATCGGCTGGGACGGCGCCGAGACGCTCGGCGACCTCGCGCACGTCTACATGTACGCCCAGCGGACGGCGGACGGCCGGATCGCCCTCGGGGGGCGCGGCGTGCCGTACCGGTTCGGGTCGCGCCTCGACACCGACGGCCGCACGCCGCGCTCCACGGTCGAGGCCCTGACCGCCGTGCTGCACGACTTCTTCCCGGCCGCCCGCGACGTCCCGGTCGCCCACGCCTGGTCGGGCGTGCTCGGGGTCCCGCGCGACTGGTCGGCCACCGTGCGCCTCGACCGGTCCACCGGCATCGGGTACGCCGGCGGCTACGTCGGCACCGGCGTGACCTCGACGAACCTCGCGGGTCGCACCCTCGCCGACCTCGTGCTCGACCGGACGACCGACCTCACGACCTTGCCGTGGGTGGGCCACCGCGCACGTCGCTGGGAGCCCGAGCCGCTGCGCTGGCTCGGCGTCTCCTCGATCTACGCCGCCTACCGGACCGCCGACCGCGCCGAGCGCCGCGGGCGCACCACCACCTCGCCCTGGGCGCGGGTGGCCGACCGGGTGGCGGGACGGTGAACGGGGTGCGGGCGAGACGGGTCGCCGGGACCCTCGCCGTCGCGGCCGTGGCCGCCGGCTCGTGGGCCGTGCTCGGGCCGCTGGCCCCCGGCCGCGACGTCGCGATGCCGGCCGCCGACGCCAGCGCCGAGGACGTCGTCCAGGCCTACCTGGACGCGACCGACGGCCACGACTGCGCGACGGCCCGCGCCCTGTGGGTGCCCGAGCAGCGCGACGACGTCGCCCGGCGGTGCGGCGCGGTCGAGGACCTCGGCGAGTTCGAGGTGCGCGGGACGGGCGCCTCCGGGTCGGCGTCCGGAGCGGCGTCCGGGGCGGCCGCCGGAGCCGGGGAGGTCGTCGTCCTCGCGTCCTACGACCTGGACTGGCGGGCCTTCCAGGACGACGCCGACCCCCCGGAGGGCAGCACCGTCCGCGGCTACCACCTGGTCCGCTCCGGCCCCGGCGAGCCGTGGCGGATCGCGGACGAGCAGGCGGTGTAGCCCCGCCCGCCGCGACCTCGTCGCGGGACCTCGGGAGCCGACGACGTGGGGCGGGACGTGAGCGGCAACGGTTGCCGGCGCAGTGCCGTACCCAGAGGCGACGGGGTGACACCGGCCTACGGCACTCGCGGGACGGAGCCGGCGCGGACAGGCGCTCGGCGGTGACACGCCGGGAGCGACCGCTGGGGCCCGCCAGTACCGTCGCCACGTGCCCCCCGACCCGGACCTCGCCCAGCGGCTGCTCGACGCGCAGGTCGCGTTCCACCTCGACCGGCTGGGCGGGGACGAGCTCGCGGCGACCGCACGCCGTGCGGCCGAGGCGCTGCTGGACGCCGCCGGGCGGACGCCGCTGGAGGAGCTCGTCGACCGCGACGTCGTCGCGGACGTCGTTCGCCGGGCGCTGGGCACGGTGCCCGGGAGCGCTGCCGTCGGCGGGATCGTCGAGCTGGCGACCGAGGTCGTCCTGGCCGGACCGGCCGAGCCGTTCCCGGTCGGCGACCTGGCCGAGCGCGCGCAGGTCGAGGCCGTGCTCGACGCGGCGCTGGCGCTGACGCCGGTCGTCGAGCGGGCGCTGGACCGGCTCACCGACAACCCGCTCGCCGGCGCGCTGGCGTCGCGGTTCACCGCGCGGATCGTCGCCGAGGTGCTCCAGGCCAACCGGGCGGTCGCCGACAGGGTGCCGGGCCTCGGCGCGCTGATGTCGTTCGGCACGAGCGCGGCGTCGCGGGTGGTGGGCGCGGCCGACAAGCAGCTCGAGGGCCTGCTCGGCGACGCCGCCGGCCGGGGCGGCACGTACGCCGTCCAGGGCCTCAACCGCATCGTCGTCGAGACCCTGCGCGACCCCACCACCCGCGCGGCCCTCCTCGAGGCCTGGGACGAGCTCGCGGCCGCCCACGTCGACGGCCTCGGGCGGCACGTCGAGCGCGACGAGGTCACCGACCTCGTCGACGGCGTGCACGCGCTCGTCGTCGGCGCGCTGGCGACCGAGCACGTCGGCCGGCTGACCGAGGTGGTCGTGCACGCGGTCTTCGACCGGTTCGGCGGCTACGCGCCGGCCGAGCTGCTCGACGAGCTCGACCTCGACCGCGCCGACCTCGTCGAGGACGTCGTGCGGCTGGTCCCGGGCATCGTCGACGTCCTGCGCGAGTCCGGCGACCTCGAGCGCGCGCTGCGCGCCGAGCTGGCGCCGTTCTACGCCTCGGCCGCGGTCACCGCCCTGCTCGCCTGAGGCGGCGGCGAGCTACTGCCAGCCCCCGTCGACCCGTAGGCACGCCCCGGTCGTGTACGACGACGCCGGCCCGGCGAGGTGGAGGACCGTGCCGACGACCTCGTGCGGCTCGGCGCACCGGCCGAGCGCGATCTTGGGCTCCATCTCCTCGCGGAGCCCGTCGGGCCAGTTCTGGGAGATGTCGGTCAGGAACGCGCCGGCCTGGATCGTGTTGACCCGCACCGACGGGCCGAAGGCGCGGGCGAATCCCTCGGTGAGGGTGTGCAGGCCGGCCTTGGCGGCGGCGTACGGCAGGGCGAGCGGCTGCGGGCGGATCGCCTCGATCGAGCCGATGTTGATGATGGAGCCGCCGTCGCCGGCTGCCATCCGCTCGCCGATCACGGCGGTGAGCCGGAACGGGCCGCGCAGGTTGACCGCGATCACCTTGTCGAACAGTGCCTCCGACACCTCGCTCAGGCTCGGGTACAGCGGCGACAGCCCGGCGTTGTTGACCAGCACGTCGACCCGGCCGAGCTCGCCGTAGACCGTCTCGACCAGCGCGTCGCACTCGTCCCACGACGACACGTTGAAGGCGAGCGGCAGGGCGCGGACGTCGTGCTGCGCGGTCACCTCGGCGGCGACCGCCTCGCAGTTCTCGAGCTTGCGGCTCGCGATGACGACGTGCGCGCCGCGGGCGGCGAATGCGTGCACCATCTCGCGGCCCATCCCGCGGCTGCCGCCGGTGACGACGACGACCTGGCCGGCGAAGGTCTGCTCCATGGACGGGCTCCTGAGGGTGAGGGGGCGGTGGGGGAGGGGTCAGCGGGGCGCGAGGTCGCGGCAGGCCTGCCGCGGGTCGACGCCGGGCACGGGCAGCAGGGCGGCGACGGGCACGGTGACGCCGTGCTCGACGTGGGCGAGCATGCCCTCGCGGACCTGCTCCGGCGGCCCGTGCAGCACCAGCGCGTCGACGACGTGGTCGGGGACGGCGGCCAGGGCCTCGCGGCGCTCGCCGGCGGCCCAGAGCGTCCACATCGGTCCGAGCTCGTCGGAGCGACCGAGCCACTCGTGGAAGGCGCGGTAGACCGGCACGTTCAGGTAGGCGGTGATCATCCGGCGTCCGATCGCGCGGGCGACCTCGGTGTCGTCGGTGGGCACGACGAGGATGCGCGCCACGACCTCGCGGGCGCGGTCGTCGCCGGCAGCGCCGGTCACGATCGGTGCGACCCGGGCCACGTCGGTGGCCGAGAGCCAGTTGAGGATGGCGCCGTCGGCCTCGGCGCCGGCCAGCTCGAGCATCTTGCCGCGCAACCCGGCCAGCAGGATCGCCGGCGGCTGGTCCACGGCGACGCCCACCCGTGCGCCGCGCACGGCGAAGGTGTCGTACTCCTGCTCGACCCGCTCCCCGGTCAGCGCGACCCGCAGGTAGCGGACCAGGTCGCGACAGCGCGACAGCGGCCGGTCGAAGGCGATGTCGTTCCAGTCCTGCACCAGCACGCTGGACGACGCCCCGACGCCCAGCGTGAACCGTCCGGGCGCGGTGGCCGCGAGGGTCGCCGCGGTCTGGGCGAGCAGCGCCGGGCCCCGGGTGAACGCGGAGGCGATGGCGACGCCGAGGTGGACGTCGCTGGTCACCGCGGCGGCGACGGCGAGCGGGGTGAAGCCGTCGGTGCCCATGCCCTCGGCGCTCCACAGGTCGGTGTAGCCGAGGTCCTCGAGCTCGCGGCAGACGTCGCCCTGCTCGGCGAGCGGGACGCCGTCCAGCGGGATCGTCATGCCCCACCGGGTGGTCGCGGACATCGGCGTACCCCTCTCTCAAGATCCACAGAATCAGACGGTTGCATTAAACCGAACGATCGCTAGGCTAGTGACCTTCGACACCCTCCGCAACCGGTGTCGTGCACCGTCCCAGGTCCGTCCCCAGGAGAGTCCCATGACGCTCGCCCGCAACGTCTTCGGTCTGCTCGACCGCTCCGCCGAGAGCAGGTACGGCGCCCGGCCCGCGTTCGGCTTCGCCGACGAGACGGTCACCTTCGTCGAGATGCGCGACCGCGCGCTGCAGGTGGCGGGCGGACTGGCCCGCGCCGGCGTCGGCAGGGGCGACACCGTCGCGGTGATGATGGCCAACCGCCTCGAGTGGGTGGAGACCTTCTTCGGGCTCGCGGCGCTGGGCGCGGTCTGCGTGCCGGTCAACGTGCTGCTGACCGGACCCGAGATCGAGCACGTCTGTCGCGACAGCGGCGCCCGGGTGATCGTCGTCGACGAGATCGGCAGTCGCAGCACCGCGCGCCTCGACGTCGACTTCGACGCCTTCGTCACCGTCGGCGCGGCCGTCGCACCGGACGGCGTGCGGGCGGTGTCCTGGGGCGACCTGGTCGCCGGCGAGCCGCTGTCGGGCGCGGACCGCTGGGCCGGTCCGGCCCTCGAGGACCGCTTCATCCTCTACTACAGCTCCGGCACGACCGGCCTGCCGAAGGCGGCGGTCCACACCCACAACGGCGTCCTGTGGAACGCGATGGGGCAGGTGCAGGGCCTCGGTCTCAGGCCCGAGCACCGCTACACCGTCATCCCGTCGCTGTCCTGGGCGGCCGGCTTCCACAACCTCGTGCTCGCGCTCTGCTGGATCGGCGGGTTCTCGCAGATCCGGCCCACCGGCGGCGCCACGATGGACGGCATCGTCGCCGAGCTGGAGGAGCACCGCACGACCCACGTGATGCTCGTGCCCAGCCTGCTGCGCGAGCTCGTCACCCGGCCCGACCTCATGCAGCGGCTCTCCGATAGCGCCCTCACCTGGATCGTCACCGGCGCCGAGCCGGTGCCGCGCTCGGTGATCGAGGCCGTGTGTCGCGGCATCCCCGGCGTCGACGTCTGCCAGGGCTACGGGCTCTCGGAGTTCCCGACCATCACCACCGTGCTGATGGCCGACGAGGTCTTCGACCACGAGGGCTCCGCCGGCCGCGCGCTGCCCCACACCGACCTCGCCGTCCGCGACGGCGACGGCGAGATCCGGCGCTCGGGGACCGGTGAGCTCCTGGTGCGCTCGCTCGCCACGATGGTCGGCTACCACGAGCGCCCGGAGCAGACGGCCGAGGCGTTCCGCGACGGCTGGCTGCACACCGGAGACCTGGTCGAGCTCGACGACGACGGCTTCATCACCATCGTCGGCCGCACCAAGGACATGATCATCTCCGGCGGGCTCAACGTGTACCCGAAGGAGATCGAGGACGTCATCAGCCGGCTCCCCGGTGTCGTCGAGACCGCGGTCGTGGGCGTGCCGCACGAGCGGTTCGGCGAGACCGCGGTCGCGATCGTCGTGACCGACGACCCGGCGTTCGACGCCGAGGACGTCGCCCGCGCGTGCGGCGAGCAGCTCGCGTCGTACAAGCGTCCCCGCCGGACGCTCGTGCGCAGCGAGCCGCTGCCGCGCAACGCCAACGCGAAGCTCCTCAAGCGCGAGCTGCGGCCGTGGGCGGCCGAGGTGCTCGCGAGCCAGGAGGAGCGGGCGGTCGAGGGCACGACGCCGTGAGGGTGCCACACTGACCGCTCAGTCAGGCGGTCGGTGGAGGAGGAGACGGTGGCACGACCTCGGGCTCAGGTGCGCGGCGGACGCGTCGTCCTGGTCGAGTCGGCGGTGCAGAACTTCACCGAGCTCGGCTACCACGGGACGTCGATGCGCGACCTCGCGCGCACGGCCGGGGTCACGGTGGCCAGCATCTACCATCACTTCAGCTCGAAGCAGGAGATCCTGCAGCAGATCATGGTCGGCACCATGACCGACGTCCTCGCGCTGACCGGGGCCGCGCTCGACCAGGCCGGCCCGACGCCCACCGAGCGGCTCGGGGCCCTCGTCGAGGCCTGGGTGCTCTTCCACACCGGCCGCCAGGCCGAGGCGCTGATCGGCGCGTCCGAGCTGCGCAGCCTCGACGAGCAGGGCCGCGCCGACGTCGTCGCCCTGCGCGACGAGCAGGAGGCGGTCTTCCGCGCCGTCGTCGAGGCCGGTGTCGCCGAGGGCGAGTTCGCGACCACGCACCCGCTCGAGGCCGCCCGCGCGATCATCAACATGGGCTACTCGATCGCGTCCTGGTACCGCGCCGGCGGCCCGGTGACCCCCGAGGAGATGGCCGCGCGCTACCGCGACCTCGCCCTGGCCACGGTCCTGGCCCGCTCGGTCACCGGGGCCTGAGCGGCGCCGTCCGGGTCAGCGGATGCCGGCGCGCAGCCTGGTCCAGGTCGGGGTGTCCACGATGCCGGAGGCCGAGAGCCCGACCCGGCGCTGGTAGGTCCTGACGGCCTCGGCGGTGCCGCTGTCGAAGGTGCCGGAGACCGCGAGCTTCGTGCCGATGTTGGCGCTGTTGAGGGCGCGCTGCACGCGTCGGACGTAGGCGCTGGCCGAGCCGATCTTGAGCACCGGACCCGTGCCCCACGAGAGCAGGGTCATCCAGTCCCGCGGGAACCAGTGGTCGCTGGCCGGCTGCGCCCGGTCGGTCTTCCACCGGCGGACCGAGTCGATGACCGCGGGGGAGTAGCGGCCGTCGACGGCGCCGCGGTAGTAGCCGTGCTCGGTCAGCAGGCACTGGAGCGCCCTGACCTTCCCGGGAGCGGGGGTGCGGGTGCCGCTGGGCACGCGCAGGGTGCCGTACCGGCGGAAGCTCACGGTGACGCCGCCGCAGTGGCTCTCGCCCGGGGCGACCGACCCGCGGCCGATGTCGAGGAAGTTGCTGTCGATGTTGATCCGGACGCCGCCCCACACCTCGTCGTGGCCGCCGCGGTACTGCTTGACCCGACCGCCGGGCACCCAGCCGTCGCTGCGCAGGTAGGAGGTGGAGGTGTTGGCGACGCCGTCCCAGCGCGCCACCCAGATCCGGTCGGGGAGGGCGAAGGCGCCGGGCCGGTTGACGCGGGCGTCGTCGAGGACCTTGATCCCGGACCCGGCGCTGGAGTACACGCCGGTGACGTAGCCGAGGCGGCGGACGTTGATCACCCAGGTGCTGACGAACGCCAGCGCCGACTCCCGGCAGTGGGTGTTGGTGTGGTCGAAGCCCTCGAGGTCGTACCAGAGCGTGCTGCCGGCCGGGATGCCGAGCCGCTGCGCGTCGACCACCGTGGAGGCGGCCGAGTCGCGGGCCATGGCGCGGGCCTTCGGGTAGCGGTTGCGGGGACCGGGGTCGGGGCTGATCTTGAAGTCGTCGGAGTAGCGCGGGAAGCGCGGCTGGCACGACGCCTGCGGACCGAGCGTGATCGGGAGCAGCCGCCAGCCCTTCAGGAGCTGGTTGCGGACCCACGTCGGCGTCAGGTTCGGCTGCGAGCGACAGGCGCGGGAGTCACCGGAGATGTAGATCCCGACCGCGAGGAACGGCGACTTCTGCAGCCAGGTGTTCATCGTCGCCTGGGTCGGGGTGAGGCACTGGTCGAAGCCGTAGCCGGTGAAGTCGCCGGGGGTGACGGGGAGCGGGGTGTCGGCGCGGGCGCCGCTCGGGACGGCGGCGGGCGCGGCGCCACGAGGCGCGCTCGACACGCTCGACACGCTCGTGGTCGGCGCGGCGGCGGTCGCCGCGGGGACGACGGTCGCCGTCGTCGCGGCCAGGACAAGGGCGCCGAGGACGCCGAGGACGGTGGTCGCGGTGCGCAGCACCGTCCGGGGGCGGCGGACGCGCAGGGCGGAACTCATGGCGGGACTCCAGGGGGGAAGAGGGGGCGATCCGTCGTGCCGAACCGCACTCTAATCACAGGAGTCACACCAGTAACAGCGATCGGATTGAACTACATTCCTGTAGTTCTCCGGCGCCGGGGTCAGGGGCCCGGCGGCGGCGTCCACCCGGCCGGCGGTGGGCCCTGCTGGTAGCCGGGCGGCGGCTGCGGGGGCCGGCCCTGCTGCGGCGGGTAGGGCTGCGGCGGGCCCTGCTGCGGGTGGCCCTGCTGGGGGTGGCCCTGCTGGGGGTGGCCCTGCGGTGGGTACGGCTGCTGGGGGTAGCCCTGGGGCTGGCCGTGCGGCGCCGGGCTCCCGGACTGCGGCACCAGCGGGCCGAGCGCGGAGCGGACGGTCGGCGGCACCGTGAGGGCGTAGGCGGCCAGGCACGGCAGGGAGAGCCAGGCGGCCACGGTCCAGCCGTTGCTCGCCTCGGTCAGGTCCTCGCCGTTGAGGATGCCGAGCGCGACGAACCCGATGACCACGATGCCGGCCAGGACGCCGAGCAGCACGATCCGGTGGGCGCGCAGGTCGCCCAGCAGGGTCAGCGCGAAACCGGCGGCGCCCGCGGCGGCGAGCAGCAGCACGACGACGACCACGGGCCCGGCCTCGAAGCCGGTCTCGATCGAGTCGAGCAGCAGCGCGACCGCGGTGAGCGCCGATCCCGCCGCCGACAGCTGCAGGGCGGCCGACACGGTGTCGCGCCAGGACGCGAGCGCGTCAGGGGTCGCCGTGGCGCGCTGCTGGGCGCGCGAGACGGCGAGCGCGGCGGCCGCCCCGGCGAGGAGGCCACCGCCCCCGGGCAGGAGACCCCCGGCGACGCCGTTCCACTTCTCCGGCGTGAACCACGTGAAGAGCCCGTCGCCGTCGGAGGCGCGCGAGAGCAGGGCGACGACCACGACCGTGAAGCCGGTGGTCGCGAGCACCCGGCGCCAGGCGTCGGAGCGGGCGCCGAGGACCGACTGGAACACCGGGTAGCCGAGCAGGGCCAGCGGGGTCAGGAGGAACAGGACGACGACCGCCACCACCGGCAGGAACGGGTCGAAGAGGTCGAAGTCGTCGGTGACGACCCCGTGCAGGAACCACGTGGTGAAGAGCACCACCGTCAGCACGACGGCGCCGACGGCGGTGCCGGACGCGATCCGCGTCCAGAGGCGGTCGCTGCCGGACTGCGGCGACTCCTCGGCCGCCCGCGGCTGGACGGCGAGCGCGACACCGGTCAGCGCCATCGCGACGGCGCTGCCGAGGCCGCCACGCCCGTCGTCGTTGATCTCGATCAGCTCGACGAGCAGCGCGGCGAGCACGCAGAGGCCGAGCGGGGCGTTGAGGGCGAGCTTGGTCAGCGTGTAGTGCGTCGGGCCCCAGCCCGGGACGACCCGCGCCTTCGCGAGGTAGGGCACCGCGAGCGAGGCGACGCCGAGCAGGACCGCGATGACGACCCACCAGCGCTCGCCCCCGTGGTGGTAGCCCTCGATGCTGCCGAGGTCCCACGGCATGCCCAGCGCCGAGAACAGCGCGACCGCCGAGGCGGCGTCGCGCAGGTAGTCGGCGACCGGCCACCCCTGGAACGGGTTCACGCGGGGCGCGGGCGGCTGCTGCGGGTAGCCCTGCTGCGGGTAGCCCTGCTGCGGGTAGCCCTGCTGCGGGTAGCCCTGGAGGGGCTGGCCCTGCGGAGGGCCGGGCTGGGGCGGGTAGCCCGGCGGCGGCTGGTGCGCCGGTGGGGGCTGGTGGCCCGGCGGCGGCGCGGCGGCGTACGGCGGGGGCGGTGCCTGCGGCGGGACCGACGGGAACCGGGTGGTCGGGTCGGGGGCGGGCGCGCCGCCCGGGACGATCGTCGGCTGCTCCGGCGCCGGTCCTGCGTCCGGGGTCGGTCCTGGCTGCGCGGCCGTCCCGAGGGGGCGTCCGCACGATCCGCAGAAGGCGCCGCCCTGGTGGGGGGCGCCGCAGTGAGCGCAGAAGCTCGCCATGTCGTCAGCCTTCCTCGGCCGTCGCGCGGCCCGTCGTCTCTCCCACGACACGGCAACCTATCCGGTGCCGGCGTCGCGTGGTCGGACGCGCGGACAGGTGGGCGGACAGGTGGGCGGACAGGTGGGCGGACAGGTGGGCGGACAGGTGGGCGGGAGTGACGGCGGGGGTGGCGCGGTCCCGACGTCGGCGCGGCCGCGGCGGCAGGGAGCCCGACCCTCGACCCCCCAGTCCCAGGGGCGGGCCTCCCAGCCTTCAGGGACTCAGAGGGGCGACGGGGCCGCCTGATACGTCGCGGCGCCCTCGAGTTCGTCCGAACGCCGACGCGGGGCGTGGGGCCCGCGCGGGGACCGATAGATTGGCGTCCGTGCCCGAGCCCCGGATCGTCGCCCTCGACACCGTCTCCGTCGCCGCCGAGGACCCCGGGCGCGAGCAGCCCTGGGCCGACCTCGGTCTCAAGGCAGACGAGTACCAGAGGATCCGCGAGATCCTCGGCCGCCGGCCCACCGGCGCCGAGCTCGCGATGTACTCGGTGATGTGGAGCGAGCACTGCTCCTACAAGTCCTCCAAGGTGCACCTCAAGCAGTTCTCTGAGATCCCCCAGGTCACGCCGGTCGGCGCGATGCTCGCGGGCATCGGCGAGAACGCCGGCGTCCTCGACATCGGTCAGGGCTACGCCGTCACCTTCAAGGTCGAGAGCCACAACCACCCGTCCTACGTCGAGCCCCACCAGGGCGCGGCGACCGGTGTGGGCGGCATCGTGCGCGACATCCTCGCGATGGGCGCCCGCCCGATCGCCGTGATGGACCCGCTCCGCTTCGGCCCGCTGGACGCCCCCGACACCCGGCGGGTGCTGCCCGGCGTCGTCGCCGGCGTCGGCGGCTACGGCAACTGCCTCGGCCTGCCCAACATCGGCGGCGAGGTCGTCTTCGACGAGAGCTACCTCGGCAACCCGCTCGTCAACGCGCTCTGCGTCGGCGTCCTGCGCCACGAGGACCTGCACCTGGCCAAGGCCAGCGGCGCCGGCAACCAGGTGATCCTCTACGGCGCCCGCACCGGGGGCGACGGCATCGGCGGCGCCTCGATCCTGGCGTCGGTGACCTTCGACGAGGACGGCCCGGCCAAGCGTCCGAGCGTCCAGGTCGGTGACCCGTTCATGGAGAAGCTGCTCATCGAGTGCACCCTCGAGCTGTTCCAGGCCGGCGTCGTGGCCGGCATCCAGGACTTCGGCGCGGCCGGCATCTCGTGTGCGACGTCCGAGCTGGCCGCGGCCGGCGACGGCGGCATGCACGTCGAGCTCGACAAGGTGCTGCTGCGCGACCCCCGGCTCTCGCCGGAGGAGATCCTGATGAGCGAGAGCCAGGAGCGGATGATGGCGGTCGTCGAGCCCGGCGACGTCGCGACGTTCCTGGAGATCTGCGCGAGGTGGGACGTCGAGGCGACCGTCGTCGGCGAGGTCACCGGCAACGGCCGGCTGGTCATCGACTGGCACGGCGAGACCGTCGTCGACGTCGACCCCCGCACCGTCGCGCACGACGGGCCGGTCTACCGACGTCCCCTCGCCCGCCCCGACTGGCAGGACGCGCTCCAGGCCGACGACGCCGGGTCGCTCGCCCGGCCGGCGTCCGGCGACGAGCTCCGCTCGACCCTGGTGCGGCTCGCGGAGAGCCCCAACCTCTGTGACAAGTCGTGGGTCACCGACCAGTACGACCGCTACGTGCGCGGCAACACCGTGCTCGCCCAGCCGAGCGACAGCGGCATGATCCGCATCGACGAGACGACCAACCTCGGCGTCGCCGTCTCCACCGACTGCAACGGTCGTTTCGCCAAGCTCGACCCGTACGCCGGCGCGCAGCTCGCGCTGGCCGAGAGCTACCGCAACGTCGCCACCAGTGGCGCGGTGCCGCTCGCGATCAGCGACTGCCTCAACTTCGGCTCGCCCGAGGACCCGGCCGTCATGTGGCAGTTCGCCGAGGCCTGCCGCGGCCTCAAGGACGCCTGCCTCGAGCTCGGCATCCCGGTCACCGGCGGCAACGTCAGCCTCTACAACCAGACCGCCGAGAACGCCATCCTCCCGACGCCGGTCGTCGCGGTGCTCGGCGTCGTCGACGACGTCACCCGGCGGACGCCGTCCGCCTGGCCGTCGGTCGAGGGTGAGCAGCCCGGCCACCGCGTCTTCCTGCTCGGCGAGACCCGCGAGGAGCTGGACGGCTCCGAGTGGGCGCACGTCGTCCACGGGCACCTCGGCGGGCTGCCGCCGGCCGTCGACCTCGCCGCCGAGAAGCGGCTCGCCGAGCTGCTGCACGAGGCCGGCCAGCGGCTGCAGCTGCTCACCGGCGCGCACGACCTCTCCGACGGCGGCCTCGCCCAGGCGCTGGTCGAGGCCTCGATCAGCAACATGTGCGGCGTCGAGGTGGCCCTCGACGGCGTCCACCCCGACCCGTTCGTCGCGCTCTTCTCCGAGTCGACCGCCCGGGTGCTCGTCAGCGTCGCCGCCGACGACGTCGACCGGCTCACCGAGCTGGCCGGCCGGCACGGCGTCCCGCTGACCGACCTGGGGCGCACCGGCGGCGACCTGCTCTCGGTCGGCCACTCCGGCGCCGGCCTGTTCGACGTCAACCTCCTCGAGCTGCGCTCGAGGTGGATGGCGACGCTGCCCCTCGCGATGGCGTGACCGGTCGCGCGCGGGCCGGTCGCGCGGTGCCGGGCGCAGCGGGCAGGATGGTGGGGTGACCGCGACCCCGCCCGCCGCCCTCGACGTCGTCCGCAACGACGACGAGTCCCGCTACGAGATCCGGGACGGTGACACCCTCTTGGGGTTCGCCGCCTACCAGGAGACTCCCGAGCTGGTGGTCTTCACCCACACCGAGGTGTTCCCCGGCTCCGAGGGCAAGGGCGTGGGCGGGCACCTCGTCGGCGGTGCGCTCGACGACGTCCGGACCCGCGAGCTGCGGGCGCTGCCGGTCTGCCCGTTCGTCCAGGCCTACCTCCAGCGGCACCCCGAGTACGCCGACCTCGACTACCGCGCGCCCCGGTCGACCGCCTCCGACTGACCCGTCCGGGCCAGGGCCGCCGACCGGCTGCGGCCGCGCGGCCGGCTCGGACGCCCGTGCGGCAGGATCGAGGGATGCACCGTCGGACCCTGCTGCGCCTGCCCGCCCTCGGCGCGCTCGCGGCCGCCGGCGCGACCCTGACCGCCTGTGGAGAGGACCCGCCCGTGGCCGAGAACGACGCCCGCCCGCCCGGCCTGCCCGACGCCGCCCGGACGGCGTACGGCGCGGACCCGAGCCAGTTCGGCGAACTCCACCTCCCCGCGGGGACACCACGCGGGGTCGTCGTCGTCATCCACGGAGGGTTCTGGAGGGCGGCCTACGACCACACCCTCGGGACGCCGCTCGCAGCGTCGCTCGCCGCGGAGGGCTGGGCGGCGTGGAACCTCGAGTACCGCCGCGTGGGCGACGGGACCGGCGGGGGCGGCGGCGCGCCGGCGACGTTCGACGACGTCGCCGCGGGCGTCGACGCGCTCGCCGACCTCGGCGTCGACACCTCGGTCGTCGTCACGCTCGGGCACTCGGCCGGCGGCCACCTCGCCGCCTGGTCCGCGGCGCGGCAGGGCCACGACTGGCCCTCGCGCGTCCCGGTCACCCACGTGGTGTCCCAGGCCGGCGTGCTCGACCTGCGGGCCGCGGCCTCCGCGGGTCTCGGCGACGGGGCGGCCACGGCGCTGCTGGGCCACGAGCCGACCACCGACGACGCGCGGTACGACCCGGCGCAGCAGCTGCCGCTCGACGTCCCGCTCTGGTGCGTGCACGGCGTCGACGACACGATCGTGCCGCTCTCGCAGTCGGCCGACTACGTCGCCGCGGCCACCGCGGCGGGGGCGACCGCCGAGCTGGTCGAGGTGGAGGGCGACCACTTCGTCGTCATCGACCCGGGGTCCGCGGCGTGGGCGCGGACGCTCGAGGTCCTCGACACGATCGCGTAGCCGACGTCCGGCTCACGCCCGGCCGAGCATCGAGATCTTCTGCCAGATCTTGCGGCTCAGCGAGGTCGTGAGGGTCTCGACGTCGCCGACGGCGTCGAGGACGAGCGCGTCGCGGGACTCCTCCGCGACCAGGGCCGCGGCCTTGCCGAGGAGGCTGAGGATCTCCGAGCAGTACTCCAGGTAGTGCAGCATCTGGGTCGCGGTCAGGCCCGGGTCGACGCTGCTCGGCGTGACGACGTAGTCGGCGCGGAACCGATCGGGATCCTTCGTCAGCTGGTGCATGTCGACGACGTGCGCGAGCGAGCGCAGCCGGTGCAGCAGCGCGAGGGAGCGGCCCCGCTGGAGCCGGTCTGGGATCGAGTACAGGAACCACAGGGCGATGGCGGCGAAGACGACGTCGTTGATGGTGGTCTCGATGAGCGGCAGCCAGTCGGTGCTGCGCTCGATCCCGTCCCCGCCGCCCCAGCCGCCCGCGTCGCGGAGCGCGATCGCCAGGCCGACCACGGTCGCGAGCAGGACGGCGCCGGCCAGCACCCGCGACACGACCCGGGTCCGCCGCAGCTGGCGGTTGATGCCGGGCGTCGTCCCCTCGAGCTCGGCGACCAGCTCGCCGAGACGGCCCACCACCCGCACGATCCCCCGGCCCGTGAACCGCGCCGCCACCCGCTGCTCGAGCCGCACCACCGTCTCGCGGACCCGGGTCGCGTCGAGCCGGTCGAGGTCGGTCATGCCCGCAGCGTAGAGGGCGAGACACGCCGGAGGCCGAGCGTCGAGCGCCGACCCCGACACCTCCGGAGGTTGAGCAAGCGAGCGCCGACGAGACCGGTGGGCCCGGAGACCTCGACCCGCCGTTCACCCCGGTCGCCTCGCGCCCGGGGTGACGGCCCGCTCGACCACCATCGACGAGGGCTCGCGCTCGCTGCGCTCGCGCGACCCCTCGTCAGCTCGAGCGCCTCATGGTCCGGAGACCGACGACCAGGCCGAGGACGGCGACCCCTGCGGCCGCGAGCGCGCCGTACGCGACCGTGTCGGCGGGGACGGTGCCGGCGAACAGGGCACGCTCGGCCTCGATGATGTAGCCGAGCGGGTTGAGGTCGGCGAGGAACCGCAGCCAGCCCGGGGCGCTGTCGTCGATCGGGAGCAGGACGCCGGCGAGCAGCAGGAGCGGGAAGATCAGCGTCTGCTGGACGGTCCAGAACAGCCAGTCCTGGCCCGCGGACACGAGTGCGAGGGCGAACGAGAGGGCGCCGATGCCGACGCTGAAGAGCGCCAGGATCGCGAGCCCGAGCAGCACCCCGCCCGGGTGCAGGTCGAAGCTGAACGGCGTCACGACCGCGACGATCAGCACCGCCTGCGCGAGCATCGGGACGACTTCCTTGAGGGCCCGCCCGACCAGCAGCGACGAGCGCCGCAGCGGGGAGACGAGGAGTCGCTCGTGCGAGCCGGTGTTGATCTCGAGGCTGAGGTTGGAGCCGGTCATCGAGGCGCCCATCAGCGCGGTCATCGCGATGATGCCGGGCACGAACCACTGCAGCGCCGAGCCGCCGAGGCCCTCGTCCGGGAGCAGAGGCGCGAACAGCGCGAGGAAGACGAGCGGCTGCACCATCGCGAACAGCACGGACGCGGGCTCGCGCAGCATCGGCTTGAGCTCGCGCACCATGACGTTCCACGTGTCGGCCAGGAAGCCGGGGGCCACGGCGGCGTCCTGCTGGAGGCTCGCTGTCGCGATCGCCGGGTCGCCGGTTCCGGCGGTGCTTCCGGTCAGGGTGCTCATGCTGCTGCTCCTTCGGTGTGGTCGGCGGCGCCGGTGGTGCCGCCCTGGGTCTCGCGCAGGCTGCGTCCGGTCAGGTTCAGGAACACGTCGTCGAGGGTGGCGCTGGCGACCTCGATCCGCCGGACCGGCGTGCCGGACGACGCCAGCTCGGTGACCAGGTCGGCGGCGAGGTCGCGGCCGTGGGCCACCCGGACGGCGACGTCCGTGCCGTGGGCGCCGACGAGGTCGACGGTGCTGCCGTCGATCCGCGCCGCGCGGGCGGCGGCCGCGGCGGCGTCGTCCGGGGTCGCGAAGCCGAGCGAGACGAGGTCGCCGAGCCCGGCCTTCAGCCGCTGCGCGCTGTCGTCGGCGATGACGACGCCGTGGTCGATGACGATGACGCGGTCGGCGATCGCGTCGGCCTCCTCGAGGTAGTGGGTCGTGAGCACGATCGTGGTGCCGAGCTCGCGGTTGAGCCGCTGCACCTGCTCCTGGAGGTTGACCCGGTTCTGCGGGTCGAGTCCGGTCGACGGCTCGTCGAGGAACATCAGCCGCGGCCGGTGCACGAGCCCGATGGCGACGTCCAGCCGTCGGCGCTGGCCGCCCGACAGCGTCGAGACCGGACGACCGGCGTGGTCGGCGAGGTCGAAGGCCGCCAGCAGCTCGTCGGCGCGGGCGTCGGCCGCGGCCCGGCCCAGGCCGTGGGCCCGGGCCTGGCTGACGACCTCGTCGCGACCGCGCTGCTGGTGCCCGGCGGCGTTGCCCTGCCCGACGTAGCCGATGGAGCGGCGCACGGCGCGCTGCTCGGTGACGACGTCGTACCCGGCAACCCGGGCGGTGCCCGACGTCGGTGCGACGAGCGTGGTGAGCATGCGCAGCGTCGTCGACTTGCCGGCGCCGTTCGGGCCGAGGAACGCGACGAGCTCGCCGTCGGCGACCTCCAGGTCGAGGCCGCGCACGGCCTCCACGGTCTGCTTGTGACGGGTGAAGGTCTTGGTCAGGGCCTGCGTCCGGATGACCGGACCTGCCTGGTGGGGGTGCGGTGGTGTGGTCATGTCGAGCACGCTAGGAGCCATTCAGGTCAGGTACTGACCTCAATGAGAACTATGCTGGGACCATGTCCACCAGCGCCCGGATGCTCTCGCTGCTCTCCCTGCTCCAGACCCACCGGTACTGGCCCGGGGAGGAGCTGGCGAGCCGGCTGGAGGTGAGCGGCCGCACCCTGCGCCGTGACATCGAGCGGCTGCGCGACCTCGGCTACTCCGTCGACGCCTCGCGCGGGGTGGCCGGTGGCTACCAGCTGCGAGCCGGCGGCCAGCTGCCGCCGTTGCTGCTCGAGGACGACGAGGCGGTCGCCATCGCCGCCGGTCTGCGGTCGGCGGCCGCCGGCTCGGTCGGCGGCCTCGAGGAGACCTCGGTCCAAGCCCTCACCAAGGTGGTCGCCCTGATGCCCCCGGCGCTGCGCCGGCGGATGGACGCGCTGGCGACGCAGACCGACACGCCCGGTCCGTGGCGCGAGGGTCCGAGCGTGGACGCCGCGCTGCTGACGACGCTGGCCCAGGCCTGCCGCGACGACGAGCCGCTGGCCTTCGCCTACCAGGCCCGCGGCGCCGACCTCACCCGACGGCGGGTCGAGCCGCACCGGCTGGTCTCCCTGGGCCGCCGCTGGTACCTCGTCGCCTACGACCGCGACCGCCAGGACTGGCGCTCCTTCCGCGTCGACCGGATCACCGACGCCACCGCGACCGGCCAGCGCTTCCGCCCCCGCGACCTGCCCGCCGAGAGCGCCCTGGCCTTCGTCCAGTCCGGCTTCCGCCGCATCCCGCACCGCCACGACGTCCGCGTGCGGGTGGCCGCCCCGGCCCCGCAGGTGGCCGACGCCGTCGGGCAGTGGGGCACCGTGACCGCCGACGGCGACGACGCCTGCCTCCTGGAGATGAACGTGGACGCGCTCGAGTGGCCCGTCATGGTCCTGGCCCGGCTCGCCGTCCCGTTCACCGTCGACTCGCCCCCCGAGCTCCGTGCCGCCTGCTCGTCGGTCGCCGCCCTCTTCTCGGCCGCGTCCGCCTGACCAATCCGGGGTAGTCCCGGACGATCGGCCCCACTTTCGCGCGAGAAATGGGGCCGATCGTCCGGGACTACCCCGGGTCCCGGGTCCCCGGCCCGTCGCGCCTGTGGAGAACGAGACCCGGACGGCGGGGTCGAGGTGCACCCTCGTCGTCATGGTCGAGATCGACAGGTCGCTGCGCCTCATCAGGTTGTCCGCGCGGACCCCGCTGCGGGCCGGTCTCGTGCTCCCGGTGTCGCGAGGTGGTGGGGGACCGACACGACAGCAGGCTCGGGGGAGGAAGTGGCGGCGGACCAGCCACGGGTACTACGTGCCGAGCCACGTCGACGGCAACGACGTCGACCAGCGGATCGTCGAGGCCTCGGCCGTCGTCCCGTGGTGTGGTGCGGTCACGGGGTGGGCCGCCCTCCGGTGGTGCGGTGCGCTCTGGTTCGACGGCGACGACGCGAGCGGCACCCGGCTGCCCGTCGACCTGTGTGTGTCGACCCACGACATCCGCCCCCAGTCCGGGATCGCCGTCAGCGGCGAGGGCCTGGACCCGCGGCTGGTCCGGTGGGTCGACGGCGTCCCGGTCACCGATCCGCGCTTCGCCTCGTCCTTCGTCATGAGGTACCAGGCGACCCGCCGCCGTGCCATGGTCGATCTCGAGAAGGCGATGTTCCACGACCTGGTCTCGCGGGAGGAGATGGCTGTCTTCCTTGCCGGGCAGCGGGGATGGACCGGGATCCAGCAGGCCCGCGACGCCCTCGCCGGCTCCGACGAGAACAGCTGGTCACCGCAGGAGGGCGCGATGCGCGACATCTGGGTCGTCCAGGCCGAGAAACCGCGTCCGACGTGCAACCGGCCGCTCTTCGACCTCGAGGGGCACCACATCGCGACCCCGGACCTCCTCGACCCGGTCCACGGTGTCTTCGGCGACTACGACGGCGAGCTCCACCTCGGCCGCGCCCAGCGTGACACGGACCTGCGTCGCGAGGGCCTCCTGCGGCACCACGACCTCGAGGGAGTCGTCATGACGGCTCCGGACACCCGGGCTCCGGACGCCTTCATCGCTCGGCTGGACGACGCCTACCGCCGGGCTGCGCGCCACTCCGTGGCGGATCGGACCTGGACGGTCGAGCAACCCGGGTGGTGGACCCCGACCGACACCGTGGCCCGGCGCCGCGCGCTCAGCGAGGACCAGCGCCTTCGCCTGCTCCGGCACCGGCGGGGATGAGATCGGCCCGGAGCGGGGGTAGTCCCGGACGATCGGCCCCACGTCAGCGCGAAAAATGGGGCCGATCGTCCGGGACTACCTCGAGACGGGCGTCCGCCCCCGCCGGGCTGGCGACGGCGGCGTCAGGCGCGGAGGGCCGCGGCCTCGACGAGGGAGGGGCCGTACCAGGTGATCAGCCGACCGGAGACGAGCTCGGTCGGCGTCCGGGTGAAGGCCTCCGGGCCGTCGTCGGCGGTGAACACGTAGGGCTCGTCGGGCAGCAGGACGACGTCGGCGCCGGCGGCGTCGAGGTCGGCGAGGTCGACGGCGGGGTAGCGGCCGGTCGCCGCGCGGGACGACGCGGGGTCGGCGTACACGTTCGCCCAGCCGAGCCGGCGGAGCAGGTCGGTGGTGAACGTCGGGGCGCCGACCACCATCCACGGGTCCCGCCAGATGGGGACGGCGACGGTGCGGGTGACCGGGGGCAGCGGGCCGCACCACAGCTCGCGCGACTCGGCGAGCCAGGAAGGCGTCGTCCAGCCGAGGGCGGCGAGCAGCCGCTCCATCGACGCGACCGCCTGCGGGACCGTCTCGATGTCGGTCACCCAGACGACGACCCCGGACTCCCGCAGGCGTCGTACGTCGAGCTCGCGGTTCTCCTCCTTGTTGGTGACCACGACGTCGGGCGCCAGCGCGCGGATCGCCGCCAGGTCCGGGTTCTTGGTGCCGCGGACCCGCGTGACGTCGAGGTCCCCGGGATGGGTGCACCAGTCGGTCGCGCCGACCACGGCGTCCGGCTCGACCGAGACCAGGGCCTCGGTCAGCGACGGCACCAGGGAGACGACGCGGCGGGCGATCCCGGTCAGCGGGACGACGGCGCCGAGGTCGTCGACGCTCACATCACCTCGTCGTCGACCTGGATGTCGAAGCCGACGTCGGTGCCGTCGACCTCGGTGACCGTGACCGTCACCCCGACCTCGTCCGCGCCGGCGGTGAGCACGCACTCCATCGTCTCGTCGACCTCGCCCTTCAGGTCACCCGGGCAGTCGACGGCGTCCGGCGCCTGGCCGACCTGCGCCTCGAGCTCCTCGCTGATCTTGGCCTCGACGTCGGCCTGGTCGACGCTCGGCGTGCCGGAGCCGACCGACACCTCGCCCGAGCAGCCCGCGAGGACGAGGGCGGCCGCCCCCACGAGGAGGGACGGACGCAGCAGGGCACGGTGACGCCGGGCGGAGGTCATGCGCCCACCGTAGGGCCCGTGGTGGCCGTCCGTGCGCCTACTCGTGAAGGCGTCGCGTGTCGGGGCGGTCCCGTCCGGTCCGGTCCGGTTCACCGGCCCACCCGGGTTTCGCGACGCGTCGCTCGTCCGTCGCTGCGCTCCGGCCGCTCCGCGCTCAGACGTTGCGCCGGTACTGGCCGCCGACCTCGAAGAAGGCGTCGGTGACCTGGCCGAGGGTGCAGACGCGGGCGGCGTCCATCAGGACGGCGAACACGTTCTCGTCGGTGGTCGCGGCCTCCTTGAGGCGGGCCAGCGCGGCGGCGGCCTCCTGGGTGTGGGCCTCCTGGAAGGAGCGGACGCCGTCGAGCTGCGACTGCTTCTCGGTGTCGGTGGCGCGGGCCAGCTCGACGTGGGTCGGGGTGCCGCCGTCGCCGGCCGGCTTGCGGAAGGTGTTGACGCCGACGATTGGGAGCGAGCCGTCGTGCTTGCGGTGCTCGTAGAGCATCGACTCGTCCTGGATCCGGCCGCGCTGGTAGCCGGTCTCCATCGCGCCGAGCACGCCGCCGCGCTCGTTGATCGCGTCGAACTCCTTCAGCACCGCGGCCTCCACGAGGTCGGTGAGCTCCTCGATGATGAACGAGCCCTGCAGCGGGTTCTCGTTCATGGCCATCCCCCACTCGCGGTTGATGATCAGCTGGATCGCGAGCGCGCGGCGCACCGACTCCTCCGACGGCGTCGTCACGGCCTCGTCGTAGGCGTTGGTGTGCAGCGAGTTGGCGTTGTCGTAGATCGCGATCAGCGCCTGCAGCGTGGTGCGGATGTCGTTGAAGTCCATCTCCTGCGCGTGCAGCGAGCGGCCCGAGGTCTGCACGTGGTACTTCAGCTTCTGCGAGCGGTCGTTGGCGCCGTACTTGTCACGCATCGCGACGGCCCAGATGCGGCGCGCGACGCGGCCGATCACGGAGTACTCCGGGTCCATGCCGTTGGAGAAGAAGAACGACAGGTTGGGCGCGAAGTCGTCGATGTCGAGGCCGCGAGCGAGGTAGGACTCGACGTAGGTGAAGCCGTTGGCCAGGGTGAAGGCGAGCTGGCTGATGGGGTTCGCCCCGGCCTCGGCGATGTGGTAGCCGGAGATCGAGACCGAGTAGAAGTTGCGCACCTTGTTCTGGATGAACCACTCCTGGATGTCGGCCATCATCCGCAACGAGAACTCGGTGGAGAACAGGCAGGTGTTCTGGCCCTGGTCCTCCTTGAGGATGTCGGCCTGCACGGTGCCGCGGACGTTCGCGACGGCGTGCGCGGCGAGCATCGCGCGCTCCTCCTCGGACGGCTCGCGGCTCTCGCGCTCCCGGAACGCGTCGACCTGCTGGTCGATCACGGTGTTGAGGAAGAACGCCAGCACGGTCGGGGCCGGGCCGTTGATCGTCATCGAGACGCTCGTGGACGGCGCCACCAGGTCGAAGCCGCCGTAGAGCACCTTCATGTCGTCGAGCGTCGCGACGCTGACGCCGGACGTGCCGACCTTGCCGTAGATGTCGGGCCGCTCGTCGGGGTCGCGCCCGTAGAGCGTCACCGAGTCGAACGCCGTCGAGAGTCGCTTCGCGTCGCCGTCGGCGCTGAGGATCTTGAAGCGGCGGTTGGTGCGCGCGGGGTCGCCCTCGCCGGCGAACATCCGGGCGGGGTCCTCGCCGTCGCGCTTGAACTGGAACACGCCGGCCGTGTAGGGGAACAGGCCCGGCAGGTTCTCCCGGCGCCAGAACCGCACCAGCTCGCCGTGGTCGGTGTACGTCGGCAGCGCGACCCGGCGGATCTTGTTGCCCGAGAGCGACTCCCGCACCAGCTGGGTGTGGATCTCCTTGTCGCGGACGACGACGACCTGCTCGTCGCCGGAGTAGGCCTCGACCACCGAGGACCAGCCGTCGATCTGGTCGCGCACCTCGCGGGGCAGGGCCTCGCGCGCCGACTCGAGCAGCCGGTCGACCTCCTCGCGGTCGCTCAGCTCCTCGGCCACCGCGGCCAGGCGCTGCACCCGGCGGGCCGCCTCGGCCAGCTCGTCGGTGCGCCGGTGGTAGCCGCGCACGGTCTCGGTGATCTCGGAGAGGTACCGGATCCTCTCGCCCGGGATGACCTGCTTGATCGCGGACGACGTCTTGGTGTCGACGACCGCGAGGGTGCCGTCGGCGACCGGCAGGCCCTGCTCGGCCAGGAGACCGCGCAGGTGCTGGTAGAGCGAGGTGACGCCGTCGTCGTTGAACCGCGCGGCCGAGGTGCCGTAGACCGGCATGTCGGCGGGCTGCTGGCCGAAGGCCTCGCGGTTGCGGACCAGCTGGCGGCCGACGTCGCGCAGGGCGTCGGCGGCGCCGCGGCGCTCGAACTTGTTGATCGCCACGACGTCGGCGAAGTCGAGCATGTCGATCTTCTCCAGCTGCGAGGCGGCGCCGAACTCCGGCGTCATGACGTACATCGAGGTGTCGACGAACGGCACGATGGCGGCGTCGCCCTGACCGATGCCGGGGGTCTCGACGACGACGAGGTCGAAGCCGGCGGCCTTGAGGACGTCGATGACGTCGGGCAGGTGGTCGGGCAGCTCGTGCGCGCCCCGGGTGGCGAGGGAGCGGAAGTAGACGCGGTCGCCGTCGAGGGAGTTCATCCGGATCCGGTCGCCGAGCAGTGCTCCGCCGCCCTTGCGCCGGGTCGGGTCGATGGCGACGACGGCCACCCGCAGCTTGTCCTGCTGGTCGACGCGGAAGCGGCGCACGAGCTCGTCGGTGAGCGACGACTTGCCCGAGCCGCCGGTGCCGGTGATGCCGAGCACGGGCGCGGGGTGTCGGGCCGCGGCGGCGCGGACGGCGTCCAGCACCTCGCCGTCGAGGCGGCCGAGCTCGGCGCCGGTGATCGCCCGGGCCACGGCGAACCGGTCGCCGCTGAGCACCTGCTCGGCGGTGACCTGCTTGGTCTCCCAGAGGTCGCTGTCGCAGTCGGCGACGACGGAGTTGATCATCCCGACCAGGCCCATCCGCTGGCCGTCCTCGGGGGAGAAGATGGTCACGCCCGAGGCGCGCAGCCGCTGGATCTCGTCGTGGACGATGACGCCGCCGCCGCCACCGACGACCTTCACGTGGTCGGCGCCCTGGGCGCGCAGCGACTCCACGAGGTACTCGAAGTACTCGATGTGCCCGCCCTGGTACGACGAGACCGCGACGCCCTGGACGTCCTCCTCGAGCGCGGCGTCGACGACCTCCTGCACGGAGCGGTTGTGGCCGAGGTGGATCACCTCGCACCCCTGGCTCTGGAAGATCCGCCGCATGATGTTGATCGAGGCGTCGTGGCCGTCGAAGAGGCTGCTGGCGGTGACGAGCCGGACGGGGTTCTGCGGCACGTGAAGAGCGGGGCGGTCGGGCACGGTGGCTCCCAGGAGGCGGCGCGGCGGGGCGAACTGGTAGGACGCCACACCAGATTACTAGGAAGTCCTACCAGTTACCAGACGTCGACCGGGACCGGACGACCCCGTGCGCCCCCGGTCCTCCTACGCCGGGGCGGTGCCGGTCACGAACGGCAGCGCCTCACCGAAGGCGCAGACTGTGAACGGGGCGACCGCGCGTCCGGGCCCCTCCTCGTCGACGTGCTCCGGCGCGCGCATCGAGAGCAGCACGTTCATCAGCATCCCCTGGGCGACGAAGTCGCGGATCCGCTCCTCGCTGCCGCCGGCGTCGCGCAGCATCGCCACGACCGCGCCCATGCACGCGCGGCTGCTCTCGGCGATCTGGTCGATCCCCCCGGCCGCGAACCCGTGCATCATCACCATGAGCAGGTCGCGGTCGGCCATTAGGTCGGTGTAGGCCAGTCCGAGCCGCCCCCAGTCGTCGTCGCTGTCGGGGTCGAAGGGCGCGGCGGTGAGGACGTCGGAGAAGGCGCGGCCGATCCGCTCCATCGAGCGCTCGAAGACCTCGAGGAAGAGCTCGAGCTTGGTCCCGAAGATGCGGACGACGTAGGGCTGCGACACCCCGGCCTGCTTGGCGACGGCGTCGGTGCTGGTGCCGTGGTAGCCGCCGAGCGCGAACGAGCGGGTGGCGGCGTCGAGGACCAGCTCGCGGCGGTCCTCGGCGCTCATCCGGGGGACGGGGGCGCTGGATCTCGTCGTCACGCTTGACAGGTTATCAGTTGATTACCTAACGTCCGGTCGTAAGTAATCATTCAATGCCTTCTACGGATGCGGAGTCCGACATGACCGCCCTCGACACCACCTCGGAGCAGCGGGACCCCGCTGCCGGCCCGCCGGATCGCCACTCCCGGGTCCCGGTGTGGCTCGCGATCGTGGCGGCCTCGCTGCCGATGTTCATGGCCACCCTGGACAACCTGGTGATGACCAGCGCACTCCCGGTCGTCCGGGCCGACCTCGACGCGAGCGTCGGGCAGCTGTCGTGGTTCCTCAACGCCTACACCCTGACCTTCGCGACCTTCATGCTCCCGGCCGCGACCCTCGGTGACCGCCTCGGTCGGCGCCGGGTGATGCTCGTCGGCATCGCGGTGTTCACGCTGGCCTCGATCGCGGCCGCGCTGAGCGGCTCGGCGGAGGCGCTGATCGCTGCCCGTGCCGTCCAGGGCCTCGGTGCCGCGGCGATCATGCCGCTGTCGCTGACCCTGCTCGCCTCCTCGGTGTCGGCGGCCATGCGTCCGGTCGCGATCGGGGTGTGGGGCGGGGTCTCGGGGCTCGGTGTCGCCCTCGGCCCGGTCGTCGGCGGCGCCGTCGTCGAGGGGATCAGCTGGCAGGCGATCTTCTGGCTCAACGTGCCGGTCGCCCTGGTCGCGGTCCCGCTGCTCGTGCTGGCCGTCCGCGACTCGCGCGGCGCCTGGCAGCGCCTCGACCCGGTCGGCACCCTGCTGATCGGCTCCGCGGTCCTCGCCGGTGTGTGGGGCACCGTGCACGGCAACGACGACGGCTGGGGCTCGGTCGGCGTGCTGGGTCCGTTGCTGCTGGCCGTCATCCTGGTCCCGGCGTACGTCGTCTGGGCCCGCGGTCGCTCGTACGCCGTGCTCCCGCTGCGGCTCTTCGCCTCCCGTGGCTTCTCGGTGGCCAACGTGATCGGCCTGACGTTCACGATGGGGATGTTCGGCGCGGTCTTCCTGCTCTCGCAGTACCTCCAGGTCGTGCAGGGCTACAGCCCGCTCGAGGCCGGCCTGCGCACGCTCCCGTGGACCGCCGCCCCGATGGTGGTCGCGCCGATCGCCGGCGCCCTGGCCGCCCGCACCGGGCTGCGGTCGCTGCTGCTGGTGGGGCTTATCCTGCAGACCACGGCGCTGGTGTGGTTCGCGGTGGTCACCGAGAGCGGCGCCGACTACGGCGCGTTCCTCGTCCCGCTCGCCCTGGCCGGGGTCGGGATGGGCCTGACCTTCGCCCCGAGCGCAACCATGGTGCTGGACGGACTGCCCGACGACGACTTCGCGATGGCCAGCTCGGCGAACTCCACGATCCGCGAGTTCGGGGTCGCGCTCGGGATCGCGCTGCTGACCGCGGTCTTCCTCGGCAACGGCGGCCAGATCAGCCCCACCGGGTACGACGGCGCGGTCGGCCCCGCCCTGCTCACCGGTGCCGCCGCCGTCGGCATCGCCGCGGTCGCGGCGCTGCTCGCCCCGCGTCGGGCCCGCTGACCGGGCTCAGGCGCGGGTGGACTCGCGGGCGACCAGCTCGGGGGTGAACACCACCTGCTGGTGCCGGTGGTCGGGGTCGGTCGCCTCGGCGATCGCCAGGCCGGCCGCGGCGCGGCCGAGCTCGGTGCGGGGCTGGCGCACCGAGGTGAGGGGCACCGCGGCCGCGGCCGCGAACTGGATGTCGTCGTAGCCCACGATCGCCAGGTGCTCCGGCACGCGGACCCCGCTCCCGATCGCGTGCTGGAGCAGGCCGAGGGCGGTCATGTCGTTCGCGCAGAACGCCGCCGTGGGGCGGCGCGACGCCGGCAGGCCGGCCAGCCGCTCGCCGGCCTGCCGGCCCGCCTCGACGTCGAGCGTGGGGGTGATGACGGCGAGCAGGGCGTCGTCGGGGAGTCCCGCGTCGGCCCAGGCCGCCCGGGCGCCCTCGAGGCGGTCGCGCACCTGGCCCAGGCTCGTCGGCCCGCCGACGAAGGCGACCCGGGTGTGCCCGCGGTCGATGAGGTGCTCGAGGGCGAGCCGCCCGCCGAGGACGTCGTCGACGGCGACCGAGCAGAAGGTCGCGTCGTCGCGCGTGCGGTCGACGATCACCACCGGCGTGCCCCGGTCGCGCACGGCGTCGAGGGTGGGGGAGTCGGGGTCGACCGGCGTGACGAGCAGGCCCTGGACCCGCTGCTGCTGGAACAGGTCGAGGTGCGCCGCCTCGCGGTCGGCGCGCTGGGCGCTGTTGCACAGCACCAGCGAGAGCCCCTCGTCCTCGGCCGCGGTCTCCATGCCCTGGGCGACGTCGGTGAAGAACGGGTTGCCGGCGTCGAGGACGACGTAGGCGAGCGTGCGGGACGTGCCGGCACGGAGCTGGCGCGCGGACTCGTTGCGCACGAACCCGAGCGCGGCCATCGCCTGCTCGACCTTGGCACGGGTGGGCGCACTGACCCGGTCGGGTCGGTTGAGGACGTTGGAGACCGTGCCGAGCGACACTCCGGCCGTGGCGGCGACGTCCTTGACCGACGCCGAGCGCGCTACGCCGTTGACCGCCATGTGATGCCCTGTCCGCCGAGTAAGTGAAACGTACGACTCACCCTACGTGTCGGTGCGGTGTCGGAGGTGTCAACGCCGCGCAACGAAAAACATTGCGCAAACGCTTGCGTTCTGTGATGGCAGTCACCTACCGTTCCCTTCGTGAATGAAACCTTTCAATCGCCGGCGGTGGTGCTGGAGCTCGCCGACGTCCGCAAGTCGTTCGGTGCGGTCCAGGCGCTGCGCTCCGGCAGCCTGCGCGTCGAGGCCGGCTCGATCCACGCGCTGATCGGTGAGAACGGCGCGGGCAAGTCGACGCTCGTCAAGATCGTCGCGGGCGTGCACCGCCGCGACGGCGGCACGTTCCGGTTCCGCGGCGACGACGTCGACTTCGGCTCGACCGCCGACTCCAAGGGGTCCGGCATCGCGGTGATCTACCAGGAGCCCACCCTCTTCCCGGACCTGTCGGTCACCGAGAACGTCTTCATGGGCCGGATGCCGCTCGGCGCCGGCCGCCGCGTCGACCGCGCCGCCATGCACACCGAGGTCGAGGGCCTCTTCCAGCGGCTCGGCGTCCACATCGACCCGCGGCGCCCGGCGCGCGGGCTCTCGATCGCCGACCAGCAGATCATCGAGATCGCCAAGGCCATCTCGCTCGACGCCGCGCTCCTCGTCATGGACGAGCCGACCGCCGCCCTGAGCGGGGTGGAGGTCGACCGGCTCTTCGCCGTGGCCCGCTCGCTGCGCGACGAGGGCCGCGCCCTGGTCTTCATCTCCCACCGCTTCGACGAGGTCTTCGACCTCTGCGACACCGTCACCGTGATGCGTGACGGCGCCTACATCGGCACCCACCAGATCGCCGAGACCACCGTCCCGGCCCTGGTCGCGGAGATGGTCGGTCGCGAGGTCGCCGACCTCTTCCCGAAGACCGAGGCCGCGATCGGCGACGTCGTGCTGTCGGTCGAGGGCCTCACCTCCGCCGGCGTCTTCCGCGACGTGTCCTTCGACGTCCGCGCCGGCGAGATCGTCGCGCTGGCCGGCCTGGTCGGTGCCGGACGCAGCGAGATCGCCCGGGCCGTCTTCGGCATCGACCGCTACGACCGCGGGACCGTCCGGCTCGACGGCGCGAACGTCCGTCCCGGTCGTCCCACCGTCGCGATCAGGGCCGGCATGGCGTTCGTCCCCGAGGACCGCCGCCAGCAGGGCCTGGTCGTCGACTCCTCCGTGGCCCACAACGTCGCCGGCGTCATCCGCACCCGGCTCTCGAGGCTCGGCCTGATCAGCACCGCCGCCGAGAACAAGGCCGTGCGACCGTGGGCCTCGCGCCTGGAGGTCAAGACCAACGCGCTCGACATGCCCGCCACCACCATGAGCGGCGGCAACCAGCAGAAGGTCGTCATCGCCAAGTGGCTGGCCACCGAGCCGCGGCTGCTGATCATCGACGAGCCGACCCGAGGCATCGACGTCGGCACCAAGTCCGAGGTGCACCGGCTGCTCTCCGAGCTCGCCGGCCAGGGCCTCGCCGTCCTGATGATCTCCAGCGAGCTGCCCGAGGTGCTCGGCATGGCCGACCGCGTCCTCGTGGTCTGCGAGGGGCGGATCACCGCCGAGCTCGACCGCTCCGAGGCGACCCCCGAGACCGTGATGGCCGCGGCCACCGGCACGACGCCCGACCGGATCCACCTCGAGCACGACACCGAGATGGTCCAGGAAGTGACTGCATGAGCACCCTCGAGAAGACCCCGTCGGCCGGACCGGGGTCGGCGCCCCGCCGGGGCCCCGACCTGGCCAAGGTGACCGGCGACCTGCTCCGCTCGCGCGAGCTCGCCGTCCTCGTGGTCCTGCTGCTCCTCGTCGTCGTGGCGACGGTCAAGAGCGACGGGTTCCTGAGCGGCGACAGCTGGCGCGACCTGCTGCTGACGCCGAGCATCCTGCTCCTGCTCGCGGCCGGCCAGATGCTGGTGATCATCACCCGCAACGTCGACCTCTCGGTCGGCTCCACGCTCGGGATCACCGCCTACGCCGCCGGCGACCTGATGTCGTCGGGGAGCTCGCCCTGGGTCGCCGCGCTCGGCGCGGTCGCGCTGGGTGCGCTGCTCGGTGCGGTCAACGGGGTCATCATCGCCTTCGGCCGGGTCCCGGCGCTGGTCATCACGCTCGGCACGATGCTCGCCTTCCGCGGGATCCTGCTGCACTGGGCCGGCAGCGACCGGGTCAACGCGGGCGAGATGGACCCCGGGTTCCTCGACCTCGGCACCGCGCAGGTGCTCACCATCCCCGTCCTGACGATCATCTCGCTCGTCGTCGTGGTCGCCGTCGGCTACTACCTGCGGACCTCGCGCGGCGGCCGTGAGCTCTACGCCATCGGGTCCGACCCCGACGCCGCCGCGCTCTTCGGGCTGCCGATCCGGCGCCGGGTCCTGGGCGCCTTCATCGCCTCGGGCGCGCTGGCCGGGCTGGCCGGCGTCTTCTGGGCCACCCGCTACGGCGGGGTGTCCTCCAACGCCGGCGAGGGCATCGAGCTGCAGGCCGTCGCGGCCGCCGTCATCGGCGGCGTGGCGATCTTCGGTGGCAGCGGATCGGTGTGGGGTGCCGCGATCGGCGCCTTCCTCCTCGTCACCATCGACCGGGTGCTGCCGATCCTCGGCGTCCCGGACTTCTACCAGCAGGCCGTCGTCGGCGCCCTGATCATCGGGGCGATCGTGCTCGACCGGGTCCTCGCCTCCCGGGCCGAACGCCGGCTCGCCGTGGAACGTGAGGTCGCACCATGAACACCCCTCGATGTTCTTCGCCTCCCCCGCTTCGCTCCTCCGCCGAACAACACCGAGGGGACCCCGCATGAGCACGCCAACCATCGACCGTGCGGTCGACGAGCGCACCTACGCCTCCTACGCCCGCCCGCTGCTGTGGCGCCTGGTCGCCACCCGCGAGTTCGCGGTGTTCGCGCTCCTCGCCATCGTCTACGTCTACGCCCGCGGCTCGATCGTCGGCTTCGACGGTCCGCTGACGATCTACTTCCTGTTCCTCGAGTCGGCGCCGATCATGCTGCTGGCCCTGCCGATGACCCTCATCATCATCACCGGCGAGATCGACCTGTCGGTGGCCAGCACGATGGCGCTCACCGGGGCCATGCTCGGCATCGCCTACACGAAGTGGGACCTGCCGTTCCTCGCCGCGGTCGGCGTCGCGATCGTGGTCGGCCTGCTGTGCGGGCTGGTCAACGGCTTCCTGGTCGCCTACCTCAAGCTGCCCTCCCTGGCCGTCACGGTCGGCACGCTCGCGCTGTTCCGTGGTCTCGCCGAGGGCTTCCTCGGCACCGAGTCGATCAGCGGGTTCCCCGAGCGGTGGACCGACCTGCTCAAGGACCGGATCGGCGGCGACTCCAGCTACCCGTTGTTCGTGATCCCCCTGGCCGTCCTCGCGATCGCCTTCGGCGTGCTCCTGCACTTCACGACCTTCGGCCGCGGCGTCTACGAGATCGGGCTGAACGACGAGGCGGCCCGGTTCACCGGGGTCGACATCGCCCGCACCAAGCTGATCCTCTTCATGCTGGCCGGCGGCGTGGCCGCGCTCGCCGGCATCTACCAGTCGCTCTACACCGTCGCCCGCGGCGACTCGGCGGTGAACCTGGAGCTGCAGGTGATCGCGGCCGTGCTGCTCGGCGGCGTGTCGATCTTCGGCGGCCGCGGCAGCCTGCCCGGCGTCCTCGCCGGCGTGCTCCTCATCGCGGTCATCAACTCCGCGATGCGTCTCGACGGCGTCCGCGGCGAGGTGACCGAGATCGTCATCGGCTGCCTCCTGGTCGCCTCGGTGATCGCCCCCACGCTCCTGACCTGGATCTCCGGGCTCGTCCCGGGTCGGGTTCCACGGCCGGCGGCCCCGCCGTCGGTCGGCACCACCCCCGAGCCTCCCGCCTCCGGCGGATCGTCGCTCAAGTCGTAACCACCACCTCGAAAGGCAATGACGCTCATGAAGATCAAGAAGAGGCGGCTCTCCGCCCTGGCCGTGCTCGCCCTGACGGCCTCCGTGGCCCTCACGGCGTGTGGCAGCGACGACGGCGGCGACGACGGTGACGACGGCGGCAGCGGCGGTGGCGGCGGTGGCGGCAGCAGCTCCATCACGATGATCCCCAAGTCGCTCGGCAACCCCTACTTCGAGGCCAGCACCGCGGGCTCGCAGCGCGCGGCCGAGGAGTTCGGCGGCCAGGTCGACGAGGTCGGCCCGACCGGTGACGCCGGCCCCGACTCGCAGGTCCCGTTCATCCAGACCGCCACCCAGCAGGGCGTCGGCGCCCTCGTCGTGTCGGCCAACGACCCGACCGCGCTGTGCGACTCGATCGAGCAGGCCCAGGACGTCGACATCAAGGTCGTCACCTTCGACTCCGACACCGAGTGCCGCGACCTGTTCGTGAGCCAGGCCGACGCGCAGGGCATCGCCACCAAGCAGATCGAGCTCATCGCCGACCAGATCGGCGGCGCGGGTGACATCGCGATCCTCTCCGCGGCGGCCAACGCCACCAACCAGAACGAGTGGATCGGGCTGATGGAGGAGGACCTCGAGGCCAACTACCCCGACATCAACCTCGTCGACACCGTCTACGGTGACGACGACGACCAGAAGTCGTTCGACGAGACCGCCGCGCTGCTGCGCGCCAACCCGGACCTCAAGGGCATCGTCTCGCCGACCACCGTCGGCATCGCCGCCGCGGCGCGCTACCTGTCGACCTCGGAGTTCAAGGGCAAGGTCGCGCTGACCGGCCTCGGCGCCCCGAGCCAGATGAAGACCTTCATCGACGACGGCACCGTCACCGCGTTCGCGCTGTGGAACCCGGACGACCTCGGCTACCTCGCCGCGTTCGCCGCCGACGCACTCGTCAAGGGCGACATCTCCGGCGAGGAGGGCGACACCTTCACCGCCGGTGACCTCGGCGACTACACCGTCGGCGCCGACGGCGTCGTCGTCCTCGGGGACCCGTACGTCTTCGACTCCTCGAACATCGACGAGTTCGACTTCTGATCCACCCCGATCACCCCTGATCGACCCACCCACGCAGGAACAGGGAGCCATCTCGTGACGCGCTACTGCTTCACCCTCCAGGTCCGCCCGGAGCGCCAGCAGGAGTACGCCGAGCGTCACGCTGCCGTCTGGCCGGACATGCTCGCCGCGCTCGCGGCGACCGGCTGGCGCAACTACTCCCTGTTCCTGCGTGAGGACGGCCTCCTCGTCGGGTTCGTCGAGTCCGACGACCTCGCCGCCGCGCAGGCGGCGATGGCCCGCACCGAGGTCAACGCCCGGTGGCAGGCCGAGATGGCCCCGTTCTTCAGCGACCTCGACACCGCCCCCGACGAGGGGTTCGTCCAGCTCCGCGAGGTGTTCCACCTCGAGGACCAGCTCACCACCACCGAAAGCTGATCATGACCGACACCCAGGCCGCCTTCGCGAAGGTCGCGCCGCTCCTCGAGGGCCAGGCGATCGAGCTCCCCTCGTGGGCCTTCGGCAACTCCGGCACCCGCTTCAAGGTCTTCGGCACTCCCGGCACCCCGCGGAGCGTCGAGGAGAAGATCGCCGACGCCGCCACCGTCCACCGCTTCACCGGCCTGGCGCCCACCGTCGCCCTGCACATCCCGTGGGACCTGGTCGAGGACTTCGGCGCGCTGCGCACCTTCGCCACCGACCACGGGGTCGAGCTCGGCACCATCAACTCCAACACCTTCCAGGACGACGACTACAAGTTCGGCGCCCTGACCCACGTCGACCCCAAGATCCGCCAGAAGGCGATCGACCACCACTTCGAGTGCATCGACGTCATGAACGCGACCGGGTCGCGCGACCTCAAGATCTGGCTCGCCGAGGGCAGCAACTACCCGGGCCAGGCCGACCTCCGCGGCCGCCAGGACCGGCTGGCCGAGTCGCTCGCGACGATCTACGACCGGATCGGCGAGGAGCAGCGCCTGGTGCTCGAGTACAAGTTCTTCGAGCCGGCGTTCTACCACACCGACGTCCCGGACTGGGGCACGTCGTACGCCCAGGTGAGCGCGCTCGGCGAGCGGGCCCTGGTCTGCCTCGACACCGGCCACCACGCCCCCGGCACCAACATCGAGTTCATCACGATGCAGCTGCTGCGCCTGGGCAAGCTCGGCTCGTTCGACTTCAACTCGCGCTTCTACGCCGACGACGACCTGATCGTCGGGGCGGCCGACCCGTTCCAGCTCTTCCGGATCCTCTTCGAGGTGATCCGCGGCGGCGGCTACGGCCCGGCCAACCCGGAGTCGGAGGTCGCGTTCATGCTCGACCAGTGCCACAACGTCGAGGACAAGATCCCCGGCCAGATCCGCTCGGTCCTCAACGTCCAGGAGATGACGGCGCGGGCCCTGCTCGTCGACCGTGACGCCCTGGCCGCCGCCCAGGAGGCCGGCGACGTCCTCGGCGCCAACGAGGTCTTCATGGACGCCTTCCAGACCGACGTCCGCGCCGACCTGGCCGCGTGGCGCGAGGAGCACGGCCTGCCGGCGCACCCGATGAAGGCCTACGCCGCGTCGGGCTACCAGCAGCAGATCGAGGCCGCCCGCGTCGGCGGCACCCAGCTCAGCTGGAACTGACGCTCCTCCCTCCCGACCTCCCGACCTCTCTCACCACACCACGGACAGGAACCATGACCTCCCCTCAGAGCACCAGTGCGGCGGCCGAGCTGATCGCCCGGTCCAACCGTCTCGGCAGCGACCCGAAGAACACCAACTACGCGGGTGGCAACACCTCGGCCAAGGGCACCGAGACCGACCCGGTCACCGGCGAGCCGGTCGAGCTCCTCTGGGTCAAGGGCTCCGGCGGCGACCTCGGCACCCTCCAGGAGTCCGGCCTGGCGGTCCTGCGCCTGGACCGGATGCGCGCGCTCGTCGAGGTCTACCCGGGCCTCGAGCGCGAGGACGAGATGGTCGCGGCGTTCGACTACTGCCTGCACGGCAAGGGCGGTGCCGCGCCGTCGATCGACACCGCGATGCACGGCCTCGTGGACGCCGCGCACGTCGACCACCTGCACCCCGACTCCGGCATCGCCATCGCCACCGCGAAGGACGGCCAGGAGCTGACCGCGACGATCTTCGGCGACCAGGTGGTCTGGGTCCCGTGGCGGCGTCCGGGCTTCCAGCTCGGTCTCGACATCGCCGAGATCAAGGAGAAGAACCCCCAGGCCCGCGGCTGCATCCTCGGCGGCCACGGGATCACCGCGTGGGGCGACACCTCGGCCGAGGCCGAGGAGGCCTCCCTGTGGATCATCGACACCGCCGCCGCCTACATCGCCGAGCACACCAAGGCCGAGCCCTTCGGCCCGCCGCTCGAGGGGTACGCCGCGCTGCCGGCCGACGAGCGCCGCGCCAGGGCTGCCGCCCTCGGTGCGACCATCCGCGGCCTCGCCTCGCAGGACCGGACGATGGTCGGCCACTTCACCGACGCCGACGTCGTCCTCGACTTCCTCGCCGCGAGCGAGCACCCGCGGCTGGCCGAGCTCGGCACCAGCTGCCCCGACCACTTCCTGCGCACCAAGGTCAAGCCCCTCGTGCTCGACCTCCCGGCCTCGGCCACCGTGGAGGAGAGCATCGCGCGGCTCAAGGAGCTGCACGTCGCCTACCGCGAGGACTACCAGGCCTACTACGACCGCAACGCCGTCGCGGACTCGCCCGCCATCCGCGGCGCCGACCCCCTCGTCGTCCTGGTGCCGGGTGTCGGCATGTTCAGCTACGGCAAGGACAAGCAGACCGCCCGGGTCGCCGGGGAGTTCTACGTCAACGCGATCAACGTGATGCGCGGCGCCGAGGGTCTCTCGACCTACGCCCCGATCGACGAGGCGGAGAAGTTCCGCATCGAGTACTGGGCGCTCGAGGAGGCCAAGCTGCAGCGGATGCCGAAGCCCAAGCCGCTCGCCGGCCGGATCGCCCTCGTCACCGGCGCGGCCGGCGGCATCGGCAAGGCCACCGCCAAGAAGCTCGCCGCCGAGGGCGCCTGCGTCGTCGTCGCCGACCTCGACCTGGCCAGGGCCGAGGCCGCGGCCGCCGAGATCGGCGGCTCCGACGTCGCCGTCGGTGTCGCGGCCGACGTGTCGAAGGAGGGTGCCGTCCAGGCCATGGTCGACGCCGCCGTGCTGGCCTTCGGCGGGCTCGACCTCGTCGTCAACAACGCCGGCCTGTCGCTGAGCAAGAGCCTGCTCGACACCACCGAGGCCGACTGGGACCTGCAGCACAACGTCATGGCCAAGGGCTCGTTCCTGGTCTCCAAGGCCGCGGCGCGGGTGCTCATCGACCAGGGGATGGGCGGCGACGTCGTCTACATCTCCTCCAAGAACTCCGTCTTCGCCGGCCCCAACAACATCGCCTACTCCGCCACCAAGGCCGACCAGGCCCACCAGGTGCGGCTGCTGGCCGCCGAGCTCGGCGAGCACGGCGTCAAGGTCAACGGCGTCAACCCCGACGGCGTCGTCGCGGGCTCCGGCATCTTCGCCTCGGGCTGGGGCGCCAACCGTGCCGCCGTCTACGGCGTGGAGGAGAAGGACCTCGGCAAGTTCTACGCCCAGCGCACGATCCTCAAGCGCGAGGTGCTCCCCGAGCACATCGCCAACGCGGTCTTCGTGCTCTGCGGGCCCGACATGACCCACACCACGGGTCTGCACGTGCCCGTCGACGCCGGCGTGGCAGCAGCCTTCCTGCGATGAGCCGGCACCTGCGCGTCGCCGCCGTCGACCTGGGCGCCACCAGCGGCCGGGTGATGGCGGGGCGGGTGGGTCCGGACTCGCTGTCGCTCGACGAGCTGCACCGCTTCCCGAACGGCGGCGTGCGCGCCCACGGCTCGCTCTACTGGGACGTCCTCGGCATCCACCGCGAGGTGCTCGCCGGCGTCCGCGAGATCGCCCGCACCGGGCCGCTCGACGGGATCGGCATCGACTCCTGGGCGATCGACTACGGGCTGCTCGACCGCGACGGCCGGCTGCTGGGCAACCCCTACAGCCACCGCGACTCGCGCACCGACGGGGTCGCGGAGCGCGTGCTCGGCACGGTCGACGCCGCCGAGATGTATGCGACCACCGGCCTGCAGCAGCTGCCGTTCACCACGGTCTACCAGCTCGTCGCCTCCCTCGGGACGGCGGCGCTGGAGTCCGCGGAGACGCTGCTGCTCCTGCCCGACCTGCTGTCCTACTGGCTCACCGGGCACGGTGGCGCCGAGCGCACCAACGCCTCCACGACCGGGCTGTACGACGTCCGGTCGGGGGAGTGGGCCACCGACCTAGCCCGTCAGTGCGGGCTGCCGTGGAGCATCCTGCCGCCGCTGCGCGACGCCGGCGACGTCGTCGGTCCGCTGCTGCCGGAGGTGGCCGAGCACCTGGGCGTGAGCGCCGACGTGCCGGTGGTGGGCGTGGGGTCGCACGACACGGCGTCGGCGGTGGTCGGCGTCCCGGCCGGCGACGAGTCGTTCGCCTACATCTCCTCGGGCACCTGGTCGCTGGTCGGCCTCGAGCTCGAGAAGCCGGTGCTGACCGAGGAGGCGCGCCTGGCCGACTTCACCAACGAGGGCGGCGTCGACGGCACCGTGCGGTTCCTCAAGAACGTGATGGGGCTGTGGGTGCTCTCGGAGTCGGTGCGCACGTGGGCCGACCGCCGGATCGCCGGCACCGACCTCGCCACGCTCCTGCGGGCGGCCGCCGACGCGCCGCCGCTGCGCACCGTCGTCGACGTCAACCACCCCAGCCTGCTCCCGCCCGGCGACATGCCGGCCCGCGTCCAGCGGCTGGCCGAGGACGCCGGCGAGCCGGTGCCGCGCACCCCGCAGGCGATCACCCGCACGATCCTCGACAGCCTGGCGCTGGCCTACCGTCGTCACCTCCGGACGGCGGCGACGCTGGCCGGGCGCGACGTCTCGGTCGTGCACGTGGTCGGCGGCGGGTCGCAGAACGCGCTGCTGTGCCAGCTCACCGCCGACGCGACCGGGCTCCCGGTGCTGGCCGGTCCGGCCGAGGCGGCGGCCCTGGGCAACGTCCTCGTGCAGGCCCGCACCCTCGGCGCCGACCTGCCCGACCTGGCCGCGATGCGCTCCCTCGTGCGCCGCACCCACGAGGTGCGCCGGTTCGAGCCGCGCACCGGCACCGGCCCGGGCACCACCTCGGCCACCGGCTGGGACGCCGCCGAGCGCCGTCTCGGCAGTGCCTCCTGACCGACCCCCCGACCTTCCGAACAGACGAGAGAGTGGCTCCATGAAGCGGCAGATGCCCAAGCGGCGCGACCTCGCCCCGCTGATGAAGTTCAAGAAGCCCGAGGTGTCGCCGAAGAAGCGCCGGCTCGAGAAGGCGCTGACCATCGACGACCTCCGCACGGTCGCCAAGCGGCGCACGCCCAAGCCGGCGTTCGACTACACCGACGGCGCCGCCGACGGCGAGGTCTCGCTGGCCCGCGCCCGCGAGGCGTTCGCCGACGTCGAGTTCCACCCGGCGATCCTGCGTGACGTCTCCACCGTCGACACCTCGCGCGAGGTGCTCGGCCAGCGGGTCGCGCTGCCGTTCGGCATCGCGCCCACCGGGTTCACCCGGATGATGCAGGCCGAGGGCGAGATCGCCGGCGCGACCGCGGCGGCCGCCGCCGGCATCCCGTTCTCGCTCTCGACGATGGGCACCAGCTCCATCGAGGACGTCGCCGCCGCGGCGCCGGCGTCCGAGGGGGCCCGCAACTGGTTCCAGCTCTACATGTGGAAGGACCGCGACCGGTCGATGGCGCTGGTCGACCGGGCCGCGAAGGCCGGCTACGACACGCTGCTGGTCACCGTCGACGTGCCGGTGGCGGGGGCGCGGCTGCGCGACGTCCGCAACGGCATGACGATCCCGCCGACCCTGACGCCGGGCACCGTCCTCAACGCGATCCCGCGGCCGGCCTGGTGGATCAACTTCCTGACCACCGAGCCGTTGGCCTTCGCCTCGCTCGACGCGTGGTCGGGCACCGTCGCCGACCTGCTGGACACCATGTTCGACCCGACCGTCACCTACGACGACCTCGCGTGGATCCGCTCGCAGTGGCCGGGCAAGGTCGTGGTGAAGGGGGTGCAGTCGGTCTCCGACGCGGCCCGGCTCGCCGAGACGGGTGTCGACGCCGTCCTGCTCTCCAACCACGGCGGTCGCCAGCTCGACCGCGCACCGGTCCCGTTCCACCTGCTGCCGCAGGTCGTCAAGGAGATCGGCTCCGGCGTCAGTGGTGGCGGGGTCGAGGTGCACCTCGACACCGGGATCATGTCGGGCCAGGACATCGTCGCCGCGCTCGCGCACGGCGCCGACTTCACCCTCATCGGACGCGCCTACCTCTACGGGCTGATGGCCGGTGGCCGCGAGGGCGTCGACCGCACGATCGAGATCCTCCAGGGCCAGATCGAGCGCACCATGCGCCTGCTCGGCGTCCGGACCCTCGACGAGCTGCAGCCCGAGCACGTCACCGCGCTGCAGCGACTGGCGCCTCGCTCCTGAGATGAGCGGGAGCGGCGATCCAGCGTGGGAGCCCGGGGCCGACGACCTCCGGATCCTGGCCCTGCTCGCCGAGGGACAGACCGTCGGGTCGGTCTCTCGGCGCTCGGGTCTGTCGGAGCGCACCGTGCGGCGGCGCCTGCGGGCCCTCGCCGACGACCTCGGCGTCGACTCGACGATCGAGACGGTCGTCCACGCCGTCCGGCTCGGACTGATCTGAGCCGGGCGCCGATCGGCCGCATCACGCCGGCCCGAACGGTGGTGACGACGGTCACCTGACGCAGCTCCGCGACCGTGGCTCCGGCGTCGTCCCCCGCGACGACCGTCCGCGGCTCCTGACCCCGCTGACCCGTCACCTATAGGTGACGGGTCAGCGTGGATGTTCGCGTGCGTGAACGGTGTCCACATGTAGGACATCCTCTGGCGCCGGGCGGACTGCTGTGAAACGGTTCAATCACAACGTGACGAACGTCACGTGCCGGCGCTAGGGACGTCGGCGACTCACCTCGATCGATGGGGGTCCCCGTGACTCGACGTCCCGTCCGCACCAGCCACACCGGCCGCCGGCTCACCGCCGCGCTGGCGGTGGCCGCCCTGGCCGGCACCACCACCGCCGGCCTGGTGGTCGCCCCGGCGACGGCCGCACCCGCCGCGACCGCCGCCGCGCCCGCCGCGGCAACCGCCGCGGCAGCGGCCACGGCGGCCCCGGACGACGTCAGCGTCGTCGGGCTCACCACGAACGGTCGCACCGACCCGCTCGGCATCCCGGGTGACGCCCCGAGCCTGGGGTGGAAGGCGACGTCGACCGGGCGCGGCGTCGTGCAGACGGCCTACCAGGTCCGGGTGGCCTCCGCCGAGGGCGCGCTCGCCTCTCCCGACGTCTGGGACTCCGGCGAGGTCGCCTCGGCCCGCCAGTCCGACGTCGTCTACGGCGGCCCGGCGCTGGCCTCGCAGACCCGCTACGTGTGGCAGGTCCGCACCTGGGACGGCGACGGCGCGGCCTCCGCGTGGAGCGAGCCGGCGTCGTTCGAGACGGGCATCCTCACCGCGGGCGAGTGGCAGGCCGACTGGATCGGCGAGTCCGAGGCCGGCGAGGTCGACGCGTGGACCGACTACACCGCCGACATCGACTTCGACATCGCCGACATGGCCCTCGGCGTGTTCGTCCGCGCCGCGGACACCCGCAACGCCCTGATGTGGCAGATCTCGGTGGCCGACGGCACCCCGAGGTTCCGGCCGCACAAGCGGGTCGACAACAACTACGTCCTGCTCGACAACAAGGTGATCCCGGGCATCACCGCGGCCCAGCTGCTCGAGGGCACGCACCGCCTGTCGATCACCGTCGACGGCAGCCTCGTCACGACCAGCCTCGACGGCGTCCAGATCGACCAGCGCACCGACACCTCCTTCAGCCGGGGCTTCGTCGGCTTCCGCCAGGACTTCGTCGCCGCGGGCAACGTCGACGAGTCGGCCGACGTCAAGGCCGTGACGGTGACCGCCGAGGACGGTGCCGTGCTGCTCGACACCGACTTCTCGGCCGGCAACCCCTTCACCGGCGGCCGGCTGACCCCCCAGGGCCTCCGGGTCGCCGAGCGCCAGGACGTCCTCTACCGCACCAACGACACCAACAAGCCGCTGCTGCGCACCGCGTTCACGACCGCGCCCGGCAAGACCGTCGAGTCGGCGCGGGTCTACGCCTCCGCCCAGGGGGTCTACGAGCTGCAGCTGAACGGCGAGCAGGTCGGCGACCAGTTCCTCGCGCCCGGCTGGACCGAGTACCGCAAGCGCATCCAGCACCAGACCTACGACGTGACCGACCAGGTGCGGGCCGGCGAGAACGCGTTCGGCGCCGAGGTCGGCGCCGGCTGGTGGTCGGGGAAGATCGCCTCCTTCGGCTTCGACAACTACGGCCCGGACGTCGGCCTGATCGCCCAGCTGCGCATCGACTACACCGACGGCTCGTCGCAGGTCGTCAAGACCGACAGCACGTGGAGGAGCCACTTCGGGCCCTTCGTGCAGGCCGACAACGTCGAGGGCGAGACCTACGACGCCAACGCCGAGCAGCCCGGCTGGGACGGCCCGGGCTTCGACGACGCGGGCTGGAACCCCGTCACGATCGCGACCGACACCTCGGCGCTCCTGGTGCCGCAGCCCGACGAGCCGGTCCGGGTCACCGAGGAGGTCCCCGCGAAGGAGCACACCACGCCGGCCCCCGGCGTGGAGGTCTACGACCTCGGCCAGAACCTGGTCGGCGTCGCCCGGATGCGGCTGCAGGGGCTGCCCGGCCGCACCGTGACCATCCGCTACGGCGAGGAGCTCAACCCCGACGGCTCCCTCTACACCGCCAACCTGCGCAGCGCGAAGGCCACCGACCACTACACCTTCGACGAGACCGGGGTCGCGACCTACACCCCGACGTTCACCCAGCACGGGTTCCGCTACGTCGAGATCAGGGGGACGACGACCGCGCCGGCCCTCGCGGACGTGACCGGCGTCGTGTGGGGCTCCGACCTGGCCGCGACCGGCGACCTCACGACGTCCGACCCGATGCTCAACCAGCTCCAGAGCAACATCTCCTGGGGCCAGCGCGGCAACTTCCTGTCGGTCCCGACCGACACCCCGGCCCGCGACGAGCGGCTCGGCTGGACCGGTGACATCAACGTGTTCGCCCCCACGGCGAGCTACCTGCGCGACACCCGCGGCTTCCTCAGCAAGTGGATGACCGACCTGCGCGACGCCGCCTACACCGACGGCAACGTGCCCGGCATCGCCCCGGTCGTGCCCAACGCCGGCGACTTCGGATCGGGTCTCGGCTGGTCCGACGCGGTCGTCACGGTGCCGTACGCGACGTGGAGGGCCTGGGACGACGGCCGGATCGTGCGCGAGAACTACGGGGCGATGGAGAAGTTCCTCGGCTTCGTGCGCACCAGCGCCGGCGCCGACCTGATCGACTCCGGCCGCGGCCACTGGGAGGACTGGCTGAACCTCGACGACCCGACGGGCGTCGGCGTGCTCGGCACCATGTACTACGCCGAGGACGCGCGGATGCTCTCGGAGATGGCGGCCGCGATCGGCGAGGACGCCGACGCCGCGGAGTACGCAGCGCTCTCGACCGCGGTGCGCGAAGCCTTCGTCGACGAGTTCGTGCAGGCCAACGGGACGGTGCAGGGCAACAGCCAGGCCGGCTACGCGATGGCGCTCGGCATGGACATGATCGCCGACCCGGCGCTGCGCGAGAAGGTCGCGGCGAAGTTCGTCGCCAAGCTGGCCGCGAGCGACAACCACCTGACGACCGGCTTCCTCGGCACGCCGTGGTTGCTGCCGGCGCTGAGCGGCATCGGCCGCGACGACCTCGCCTACACGATGCTGATGCACGAGGACTACCCGTCCTGGGGCTACGAGATCGAGAACGGCGCCACCACGATGTGGGAGCGCTGGAACTCGATCATGCCCGACGGCTCGTTCGGCCCGGTCGACATGAACTCGTTCAACCACTACGCCTACGGCGCGGTCGGCGAGTGGATGTACCAGAACATCGGCGGCATCACCGCCCTCGAGCCCGGCTACCGGAAGTCCCGGATCGCGCCGGTCGTCGGCGGCGGCCTGACCCACGGGGCCGGCGACTTCGACTCCGTCCACGGGCCGATCAGCACCGACTGGACCGTCGAGGGTGACGGCCTGTCGCTCGACGTCGAGGTCCCGGTCAACACCACGGCCGAGGTCGTGCTGGAGGCGGCCAACGCCTACGACGTCACCGAGGGCGGGCTCCTGCTCGGCCTGGTCGACGGCGTGCAGTCGGTCGTCGACGACGGCGACACGGTCACCGTCACGGTCGGCTCCGGCGCCTACGAGTTCGACGTCACCGCCGGCTCCTCCTCGATCGGCGACGCCCTCGTCGCGCTGGACGCCCTCGACGCCCACGTCGACGACCTCGCCGGCGCCCTGACCGCGCCGCAGCGCGAGCTGGTCGAGACCGGGGCGGACGCCGTCCGGGCCGACCTCGTGGCCGCGCTCACCGCCACCCGTTCCGACGCCCCCGGCGACGCCGCGGACGTCGTCGGGTCGCTGGAGGACGCGCTCGAGGCCGTCCGGGCGCTGCGCACCTCGGTGGCCGGCTCCGACATCGGCGCCGCTGCCCGGGCGAGCCTCGACTCCCGGATGGCGCTGGTCGAGGACCTCGTCGGCAACGCGCTCTCGAGCACCCTCGGCGTCTCGGTCACGCTGCCGCCGGTCACCGGCGCCTTCCTGCCCGGCGACGACGTCGTCGGCACGGTGGAGGTGCGCAACGACGGCACCGAGCCGCTCACCGCGCTCGCGGGCACGGTGAGCGTGGCCGGCCTCGGGACGGCGTCCGTGTCGGCGCCGGCCGTCGCGCCCGGCACGTCGGTGCAGCTACCGGTCACCTTCGCGGTGCCGGCGTCCGCCGACCCCGGCGTCCACGACGCGGAGCTGGCCCTCACCTACACCCGCGACGGCGACGTCTCGACGGTCACCGCGACCACCCGCGACTGGGTGTCGGTGACCTCCGGACTCACCACCGGCACGATCGCCGTCGCTGCCGACGTCACCGACCCGGCCGACCACGCGGTCGTCACCGTCCCGGTCTCCAACACCGGCGCCGCCGACGTCCGGGCGCACGTCGCGCTGACCGTGCCCGCGGGCTGGCGGACGATCGCGTCGTCCGACGTGCTGGTCCCGGCCGGCGGCCAGGTGGAGGTGGAGGTGCCGGTGGTCGTGCCGCTGGACCGCTCGAGCGACGCCTTCCCCGTCGACGTCGTCGTGCGCCGGGCCGGTGTGACCCTGGCGGAGCGCAGCGTCGAGCTGACCCTCGCCCTGCCCCGGCCCCCGGCCGCACCGGTCGACCACGTCGACTTCGGCGTCACCGCCTCGGAGAACGCGCACGCCCCCCAGGCCTCGCCGAGCAGCGGCGTCAACACCGAGGCCGGCCTGACCCGCCGCTACGCCAACTCGGGCACGCCCGGGTCGTGGTTCTCGGCCCAGGTGCAGGTGCCGGCGGGCAAGCCGTTCGTGCTCCGCAACGTCGAGACCTACTCCGGCCCCTACACCAAGAAGTACGACGTGTACGTCGACGACGTGCTGGTCCGCGAGCACCTGCTGCCGCGCGCCGAGGGCGGTGAGGGCTTCAAGACCTACGACCTCCTCGTCGACGACCCGGCGGCGCTCGACAACACGGGCACGGTGCGGGTGCGCTACGAGTACCGGCTGGGCACGCGGGCGTCCGACGGGTTCTTCGACCCCTCGATCGCGGACCTCTGGGTGCTGCCCGTCGCGGCCGACACCCGGGCCCCGGACGTCTCGGGCATCGTCTCGTCGGGCACGGCCGGCGCCAACGGCTGGTACCGCTCCGACGTCGAGGTGACCGTGGCGGCCGTCGACGACCGGGACGAGTCGCCGGTCGTCGAGACGCAGGTCGGCGCCGCCTGGGTGGCCTACACCGGTCCGGTCCCGGTCAGCGGCGACGGCCGGAAGGAGCTGCGCCACCGCGCCGGCGACGCGGCCGGGAACGTCTCGGCCATCGGCTCGCTCCCGGTGTGGATCGACGCGACGGCGCCCACGACGGTGCTGACCGCCACCCGCGGTGCCGGGGTGGAGGGCGCGGACACCGCCACCCTCGCCTTCGCCGCGACCGACGCCACGAGCGGCGTGGCCGCGACGGCGTACCGGGTCGACGGTGGCCCCTGGGCCGCCGTGGGCACCGGCCCGGTCCGGGTCGACGGGTTCGGTGAGCACGTCGTCGAGTACGCCTCCACCGACGTCGCCGGCAACGCCGAGCCGGTGCGCCGTGAGGCAGTGACCCTGGCCGACGTGACCACGGTCGCCGCGGTGGTCGCGCCGCAGGTCACCGGCACCGCGAGGCCGGGGGCGACCCTGACGGCCTCGACGGGGTCGTGGAACACCAAGGGCCTCTTGTTCGCCCGGCAGTGGCTGCGCAACGGGACGCCGGTCGCCGGCGCCACCGGTGCGTCGTACAAGGTCGCGGTCGCCGACATCGGTACCCGGCTCTCGGTGCGGGTGACCGCCTCGAAGGCCGGGCTCGCCCCCGGCGTCGCCACCTCGAGCGCCACCTCGCCGGTCGCCCGGATCGCTGCGTCGGCGCTGGCCAGGGTGAGCAGGACCAAGGTCGAGGCGGGCAGGAAGGTCAAGGTCACCGCGGTGGTGAGGGCCGCCGGCGCGACCGCGACCGGCAGGGTGCAGGTGCTCGTCGACGGCAGGGTCGTCAGGACCCTGGCGCTGACCCGCGGCCGGGCCTCGACCCAGGTCGTGGTCAGGAAGGGCAAGCACAAGATCGTCGTCCGCTACCTCGGCTCCACGACCGTGGCGGCGGCGTCCTCGCCCGCCAGGACGGTCCGCGGCACCTGATCCGGCCCCGCAACCACGCTGACCCGTCACCTATGGGGGACGGGTCAGCGAGAAAACCCCGTCGACCCGTCACCCATGGGTGACGGGTCGACGAGGTCGGAAGGGTCAGCGGGCCAGGTCGGGCTCCCGCTCCACGGCGACGTCGGCCGGCTGCGGCCGCTCGAGCTTCTCGCCCTCGACGTCGACGTCGGGGAGGATCTTGTCGAGCCACGCCGGCAGGTACCAGGCCTTCTCGCCCATCAGGTACATCAGAGCCGGGATGAGCACCATCCGCACGATGAACGCGTCGAGGACGACGGCCACGGCGAGGGCGAAGCCCATCGACTTGATGATCGCGTCGTCCTCGAGGATGAAGCCCGAGAAGACCGCGGTCATGATCGCCGCGGCCGCGGCCACGACCCGTGCGCTGTTGCGGAACCCGTCGACGACGGCCTCCCGCGTGCTCATGCCGTGCACGTGGGCCTCGCGGATGCGGGTCACCAGGAAGACCTGGTAGTCCATCGCGAGTCCGAAGACCACCCCGATCAGGAAGATCGGGATGAAGCTGACGATCGGCTGCGGCTCGAAGAGGCCGAACATGCCCTCCTGGAAGATCGCGACCGTCGCGCCGAGGGTCGCCAGCACCGAGAGCAGGAAGCCGAGCGTCGCGGTGAGCGGGACCAGCAGCGACCGGAAGACGATCATCAGCAGGATGAACGCCAGGCCGACGACGATCGTGAGGTACGGCACCAGCGCGTCGGCGAGACGGTCGGAGACGTCGGTGGTGATCGCGGTCAGGCCGGTGACGCCGATGGTCGTGCCGGTGTCCTCCTCGATCCCGGCCTGGCCGTCACGCAGCGCGTTGAGCAGGTCCTGGGTGGCCTCGTCGTCGGGTCCGGCGCTGGGCTGGACCTGGATCAGCGCACCGGTCGGGACGGCGTCGGGGTCGCTCGGGTCCGCGTTGGTGCCGACGACCTGGGCGTTGGCGACGCCGTCCTGCTCGCCGGCCCAGGCGGCGATGTCGCCGAACGAGGCGGCGGGGTCGTCGCTCTCGCGCCCGTCGACGACGATGAGCAGCGGACCCTCGCGGCCGGGGCCGAACTCCTCGCTCATCAGGTCGGAGGCCTTGCGCTGCGTGGTGTCGGACGCGGCGGTCGAGTCGCTCGGGAACGCGAGGTGCAGGCCCTTCAGCGGGATCGCGAGGACACCCAGCGCGACGACGACGAGCAGCGCGGCGGCCAGCGGCTGCTTGCCGATCAGGCGCGCCCACCGGACGCCGTTGTTGAGGATCTGGCCGTCGGCGTCGTGGGCCGGGCGGTACTGGCGCACCTGGCCGCCGAACGCCTTCGACTTCATCATGCCGAGGACGGCCGGGAGCAGCGTGAGCGCGACGAGGACGGCGATCAGCACGGTGCCCGCGGCGGCCAGGCCCATCGAGGTGAGGAACGGGATGCCGACCACCGCGAGGGCCGAGAGCGCGATGAGCACGGTGAGGCCGGCGAAGACGACCGCGGAACCGGCGGTGCCCACCGCGATGCCGACGGCCTGCTGCCGGTCCTCGGTGTGACGCAGCTCGGAGCGGTAGCGGGCCAGGATGAAGAGCGTGTAGTCGATCCCGACCGCGAGCCCGATCATCGACGACAGCGCCGTCGTGCTCGAGTTGAGGTCCATGAACGCCGTCATGGCGGTGACGCCGGTCAGTCCGATGATGACGCCGAAGACGGCGCTCACGATCGGCATGCCGGCCGCCACGAGGGAGCCGAAGGTGAGCAGCAGGATGACCAGGGCGATCCCGATGCCGATCAGCTCGGCGGTGCCGCCGCCGAACGACTGGATCTGCGAGCCGGACCCGTTGGCCTCGACCGTGAGGCCGGCGTCGCGGGCGGACCCCATCGCCTCGTCGAGGGCGTCGAGCGTGCCCTGCTCGAGGTCGGTCGGGGAGTCGACGTCGAGGTCGAAGGCGATGATCCCGGCGCGCCCGTCCTCCGAGAGGGGCGAGAGCGCCTGGGCGTTCGCCCGGGCCGCGTCGAGGTCGGTGCCGGCGGTGCGGGCCTGCTCGACGATCGTGTCGCGCTGGGTCGCCGCGAGGTCGATTGGGTTGCCGAGCTGCGGGTTGTCGGCCGCGTCCTGGGAGACCTGCGGGAGTGCGGCGAGGTCGTCGACCAGCGTGGTGAGCGCCGCCTGGTACGTCGGCTCGTCGAGCCTGGCGCCCTCGGGTGCGGCGACGACGACGTTGATGTTGGTCTGCGCGAAGGCGTCCTGGGAGTCAGGGAAGAGCTCGGCCTGGAGGTCGGCGGCCTTCTCCGAGGGGATGCCCGGGATGGTGAAGGCGTCGTTGAACGGCTTCGAGAAGCCGGCCGCCGCGCCGACGACCACGACGAGGAGGGTCAGCCAGCCGGCGAGGAAGATCGGCCAGCGGCGGTAGGCCGTCTTGCCGAGCCGGTAGAGATAGGTGGCCATCGAGGTTCTCCTGAGGGTTGTGGCCGGACGGGGTGCGAGCGGGTGGTGCTGAGGTCGGGGACCCGGGCGGTGAACCGGGTCGGGGACGGGACGGTGGCTACGAGGACGCGCCCAGCAGCGACCGGGCGGTGCGCAGGCTCTGGTCGAAGTGGTGGCTGAACGGTTGTTCGTCGGCGTCGTGGATGAACCCGTCGAGCGCGGCGTCGAAGAGCGCGACGAGCAGCTTGATCGCGACCTTGGCGCCGGCGGCGCCGAACGCGGCGCCCTCGCGGACGACGACGTGCTCGACGATCTCCGCGCTGAGCGCCTCGTACCGCTCGTGCGCGAGGCTGTGCAGGCGCGGTGCGGACAGCAGGACGCGCCGCGAGCACGAGAGCAGCTCGCGGTCGGAGATCTTCTCGTCGAAGAGCGGCGTCACGAGCGTGCGCAGGTCGAGCACCAGGTCGTGGTGCGGGCCGCCGGCGCGGAAGGTCGCCAGCGCGTCGGCGTCGAAGACCGGCCAGTCGCCCAGGATGGCGTCGAGCTTGCCGGGGAAGTAGTTGAACAGGGTGCGGCGCGACACCTCGGCCGCGTCGGCGAGGTCGTCCATGGTGAAGCCGTCGAGCCCGTGCCGGTCGGTCAGGAGCAGCGCGCTGCGGGTGATCCGCCACGACGTGGCGGCCCGGTCTCTCGTTGCACTCCTGGTCACAAGAGTGCATTCTGCACTCTGGAGGTTACGAGTGCAAAACGGCTGCGTGTGATCCGTGCGACGTCCAGCCAGCCGCCCGGGGTCGGGCGGCCCCGGGCCGGGCGCGCCCGGGCGCCGTCCCGACGGGGGTCAGCGTCGCGTGATGTACGGCGTGGCGTTGACGGCCAGGGTCTGGCCGGTGACCGGGACGCTGCCCAGCGCCTCGTCGCAGGCCGCGACGACGTCGTCGTCGAGGGAGATGCCGGCGGCGGCGGCGTTCGCGTGCACCTGCTCCGGCCGGGAGGCGCCGGTGATCGCCGAGGCGAGCTCCGGTCCGCGCAGGGTCCAGGCCAGGGCGAGCTCGGGGAGCGTGTGGCCGATGCCCTCGGCGATCGGCACCAGGCGCTGGACCGCCTCGACGGCCTCCTCGCTGTAGACGATGTCCTGGGCGGCGTTCATCGAGGACTGCACGAAGCGGGACTCGGCCGGGAAGTCCTCGCCGGGCTTGTACTTGCCGGTCAGCAGTCCCTGCGCGAGCGGGGACCAGACGACCTGCGAGATGCCGTGCTCCATGCAGAGCGGGAAGATCTGGTCCTCGGGGGCGCGCCAGAGCATCGAGTACTGCGGCTGCGAGGAGACGAACAGGTCCTCGCCGCCGATCTCGATCGCGGCCTTGACCTGCTCCGGCGTCCACTCGCTGAACCCGAGGTAGCGCGCCTTGCCGTCGGTGACGACCTTCTGCAGGGCCTCGACGGTGTCCTCGAGCGGGACGTCGGCGTCGAAGCGGTGCGCCTGGTACAGGTCGACGTGGTCGACGCGGAGCCGGCGCAGCGACGCATCGATCTGCTTCGCGACCTGGTCGGGTGCGAGCCCCCGGTCGGCCTCGTCGTCCGACATCTGCCCGAACACCTTGGTCGCCAGCACGTAGGAGTCGCGCGGGTGCTCCGACAGGATCTCGCCCCACGCCTCCTCCGCCGCGCCGCGCCCGTAGACGTTGGCGGTGTCGAAGAAGTTGATCCCGGCGTCGAACGCGGCCTCGGTGCAGGCCCGGGTGCGGTCGGCCTCGACGCCGCCGGAGTAGGTGAGCCAGCTGCCGAGGGAGATCACGGAGACCTCGAGGTCGGAGCTGCCGAGCTGGCGGAACTTCATGTCGGACATGGCTCGACGCTAGGCCGGTGGGTCGACGCCCGGGACCACCCGGAGGGCTGGCCGGCCGGTCAGCAGGCGGCAGGTCTGCTCGAGGTGGTCGCGCATGGCGGTCTCGGCGGCGAGCGGGTCGCCGGCGCGGACGGCGGCCACGATCGGCGCGTGCTCGGCGTGGATCTCGCGCAGCGTCCGGCCGGTGGCGGTCGTCGGTGGCCCGAGCAGGGCGGTGGTCGAGCGCAGCTGCTCCACGATCGCGGCGGCACGGGTGTTGCCGGCGCGGGTGAGGAGGGCGCGGTGCAGGGCGTGGTCGGCGGCCCAGAACGCCGGCGCGTCGTCGTCGTCGACGGCCGCGGCCATCACGGCGAGGCAGTCGGCGGCCTCCGGGCAGCCGAGGGTGGCCGCCCGGCCGGCGGCGGCCGGCTCGAGGGCGAGGCGGATCTCGAAGATCTCCTCGACGTCGCGGGCTCGGGGCAGGACCACCCGGAAGCCCCGGTTGCGGGCGATCTCGACGAGCCCGGCCTCGGCCAGGCGCAGCATCGCCTCCCGCACCGGGCTGCGGGAGACGCCGAGCAGCGCGGCCAGCTGGTAGACCGAGTACGTCGCCCCCGGCACGAGCTCGCCGTCCTGGACGCCGTCGCGCACCGCGGTGATCACGGCGTCGGTCAGCGAGGGCGCCTCCGCTGGCAGGGAGAGGGTCGGCACGAGTAACATGTTACCCATGACGACCGGCGAGGTGCTCGACACGGCTCTCGGAGCAGACGTCGGTGCGCAGCTGCGCCGCGCCGGCCTGGAGGTCCGCGACGACGCCGGCACCCGCGCGATGTACTCCTCCGACGCCTCGCTCTACCGGATCCCGCCGCTCGCGGTGGTCCGCCCCCGCGACGTCGACGAGGTCGCGGCCGCGCTCGCCGTGGCCCGCGCGACCGGGATCCCGGTCACGTCGCGCGGCGCCGGCACCTCGGTCGCCGGCAACGCCGTCGGGCGCGGCATCGTCCTCGACTTCTCCCGCCACCTCGGGCGGGTGCTCTCGGTCGACCCCGACGCCCGCACCGCCGTCGTCGAGCCCGGCACCGTGCACGCCGTCCTGCAGCGGGCGGTCGCACCGCACGGCGTCCGGTTCGGGCCCGACCCGTCGACCCACCCGCGCTGCACGATCGGCGGGATGATCGGCAACAACGCCTGCGGCTCGCGGTCGCTGGCCTACGGCCGCACCTCCGACAACGTCGCCGGGCTCCGGCTGCTCACCGCCGCCGGCGACACGATCGAGACCGGCTACGACGCGTCCGGGATCCCGTTCGCGCGCGGGGGGGACGACGTGCTGGCCGGCGTCCGGTCGGTGATGGGTGCGCACCTCGCCACCGCCCGCACCGAGCTCGACCGCTTCGGCCGGCAGGTCTCGGGGTACGCCGCGCAGCACCTGCTGCCCGAGCGGTTCGACCTCACCCAGGCGCTCGTCGGGTCCGAGGGCACGTGGGGCGTGATCACCGAGGCCACCGTGAAGCTGGTCGTCGACGCCCCGGTCCGGGTGGTCGTCGTCCTCGGCTTCGACGACATCGTCGCCGCGGGCGAGGCGGCGCCGTCCGTCGTCGAGCACGGCCCGACGTCGTGCGAGGGCCTCGACTCGCGGCTGCTGTCGGTGCTCCGCGCCCGCCGCGGCGAGGGCGCCGTCCCGCCGCTGCCGCGAGGGAACGCCTGGCTCTTCGTCGAGCTCGCCGGCGACGACCGGGCCGAGGTCGTCGACCGCGCCGAGCGGCTCGCCGCCGCGGGTCTCGGCGTCGACAGCCTCGTCGTCACCGACCCCCTCACCCAGGCCCGGCTCTGGCGGATCCGCGAGGACGGCGCCGGCATGGCCGGCCGCTCGCCGGCCGACCGTCCGGCCTGGCCCGGCTGGGAGGACGCCGCCGTCCCGCCGCACATGCTCGGCTCCTACCTGGCCCGCTTCGACGAGCTCGTGACGTCCTACGGCATGACGTCGGCGCCGTTCGGCCACTTCGGCGACGGCTGCATGCACGTGCGGCTCGACTACCCGCTCGACCGGCCCGACGGCACCGCGGTGCTGCGCGCGTTCCTCACCGACGCGGCCAGGCTGGTGGGGGAGTACGGCGGGTCGCTGTCGGGTGAGCACGGCGACGGCCGGGCGCGCAGCGAGCTGCTCCCGCACATGTACTCCGCCGACGCGATCGCGATGTTCGGCGGGCTCAAGCACGCCTTCGACCCGACCAACCTCCTCAACCCCGGCGTGCTGGTCGACCCCGACCCGGTCGACGCCGACGTGCGGGTGGCAGGCACCTTCCCGCTCGGTCGCACGCGCCTCGCGATGGCCTACCCCCACGACGACGGCGACCTGGCCCAGGCCGTGCACCGCTGCACCGGCGTCGGCAAGTGCCGGGCCGACAACGCGGCCGCCGGGGGAGTCATGTGCCCGTCGTACCTGGCGACGCGGGAGGAGAAGGACTCCACCCGCGGCCGCGCGCGCGTCCTGCAGGAGGTGGTGCGCGGCGAGCTCGCGTGGAGCGCGCCCGAGGTGCACGACGCGATGGACCTGTGCCTGTCGTGCAAGGGCTGCGCCTCCGACTGCCCCACCGGCATCGACATGGCGACCTACAAGTCGGAGGTGCTGCACCAGACCTACCGGCGCCGGCTGCGTCCCCGCTCGCACTACACGCTCGGGCGGCTGCCGTTCTGGGCGCGGATCGCCGGGGTGGCGCCGCGGCTGGCCAACCTGGCGGTGCGGCTCCCGCTGGTCGGGGCGCTCGCGCTGTGGCTGGCCGGGGTCGACCGGCGGCGCTCGGTGCCGGCGTTCGCGCGTCGTCCGTTCCGGCGCTCGTACGCCGGCCCGTCGGCCGCGGCGCAGGACGGGACGCCGGTCATCCTCTGGGTGGACTCCTTCAGCGACTCCTTCGACCCCGAGGTCGCCGCCGCGACCGTGCGCGTGCTCGAGGCGGCCGGTTACGCGCCGCGGCTGCCCGAGGACCGGCTCTGCTGCGGGCTGACCTGGATCACCACCGGCCAGCTCGACGCGGCGAGGAAGATCCTGGGGCGCACCGTCGCCTCGCTCGCGGAGGCCGCCCGCGCCGGCGTCCCGATCGTGGGGCTGGAGCCGTCGTGCACCGGCGTGCTGCGCAGCGACGCCCTCGAGCTGGTGCCCGGCCCGGACGCCGAGGCGGTGGCCGCGTCGGTGCGGACGCTCGCCGAGCTGCTCACCTCGACCCCGGGCTGGACCGCGCCCGACCTGACCGGCACGACCCTGGTCGCCCAGCCGCACTGCCACCACCACGCGGTGATGGGGTGGCAGGCCGACGCCGCCCTGCTCGCCGCGACCGGCGCCACCGTCGACCGGATCTCCGGGTGCTGCGGCCTCGCGGGCAACTTCGGCGTCGAGATCGGGCACTACGACGTCTCGGTCGCGGTCGCCGGGCAGCAGCTCCTCCCGGCCCTGGACGCCGCCCCCGACGCCCTCGTGCTCGCCGACGGGTTCTCCTGCCGCACCCAGGTCGCCGACCTCCGCGACCGGCCCGCCGTCCACCTGGCCCAGCTGCTCGACCCGGCCCGCACCTCGCGGTAGTCCCGGACGATCGGCCCCACCCTCCCGCGGGAGATGGGGCCGATCGTCCGGGACTACCCCCGGCCGGCGGCAGCACAGGGGGTCAGTCGCGGGGCGTGACGATCGCCCAGGGCCGGTCCCAGCCCCCGAGGGAGACCTGGCCCGACTCCCACTGCTCGCGGGTGACGGTGACGCTCTGGCCGGCGCCCGGCTCGTAGAAGCTGAGGTCGCCACCCTCGGCGCCGGTCACCAGGACGACGTGGCGCGGGACGGTGCCGTCGCCGACGAAGACCGGGACGGCGTGACCGGCCTGGCTGGCCGCGACGAGCTTGTCGTAGCTCGAGCCGGCGTCCTCCCAGCGCACGTAGTCGACGCCGTACGTCGTGCCGGGGACACCGGACCCGCCGGTCGACGACATCTCCTGGGCGAGCGGCCCGGGTGCGGTGCCGAGGGCCATCGGCCAGGCCGACTGCAGGTCGCCGTCGCGGTCGAACCAGCCGTTGGTGCGCTCGTGCATCGCCAGCGCCTCGGCGGCGAACCGCTCCTGCGCGGTGCCGCCGACGCTCCGGCCGGTGGCGGGGTCGAAGCCGTCGACGACCTGCATCGCGTACGCCGGGTTGTTGATCATCCGCGCCATGACCAGGCTCGACGAGCCGCAGGTGGTGCCGTCGGGCTGCACGGCCTGCGCACCGCGGAACGTCGACGGGTCGAGCGCCGCGCGCTGCTCCGGCGTCATCGCGGCCAGTCGCTCTTCGTAGCGCTGGAGCGCCTCGCCCCGCAGCCCGGCCGCCGCCGCCCGGTCGAGGAGGGCCTGGGTCCGGGGGTCACCGGCGCCCGGCCCACCCGAACCACCCGGTCCACCCGAGCCGCCCGGTCCACCGGCGAACCCGAGCGCCCCGGCCCCGGTGGCCGACGCGCCCTCGCCGGAGACGTCGTCCTGGGCCCGAGCCTCGGCCAGGACCAGTCGCGCGATCTCGGCGACGGCCGTGGCGACCGCGTCGAGGCTGGGGCGGTGGGTGCCGTCCCAGGTGGCGCGGGTGTCGTCGGCGTCCGCGCCGAACCAGTCGAACGCGGTCAGCGCCTGACCGACGGTGGTGGCGATCCGCAGGATCTCCTGCGACCCGCTCTCGAGCTGCGACCCGGCCTGCAGCCCGGCCGCGGTGTCCATCCCGTGCGTGACCGTCATGGGCCGACGGTAGGCGCCGCGGCGGCGCCGCGGGAGCCGTAACGTTCCGGGCCGGTGCCGGACGGCCGGCGCCGGCCCGGCGGCGCAGGCCCGGCGGCGCCGGACGGCAGGGTCAGACGGCGGTCTCGACCGCGACCGCCTCGCGGCCGTCCTCCGCGCGCGCCACCCGCGCGTGCAGGTGCGGGACGAACGCGGTGATGGCGACGCCGACGAAGGCGGCGATCGCGCCGATGAGGAAGCAGAGCTCGTAGGCGTCGCGGGTCGGGACGCCCGTGGCGCCGACCGAGCCGGACAGCACGGTGGTCATCACGGCGGCCGCCGTGGTGGTGCCGACCGAGCGCATCAGCCCGTTGACGCCGACGGCGGAGCCGGCCTCGTTGCGGGGGACCGAGACCATGATGAGGGTCGGCATGGCGGCGTACCCGATGCCGACGCCGGCGCAGGCCACCATCGAGGCGATCAGCAGCTGCCAGGGGGCGTTCATCAGGAAGAAGGCGACCAGGTAGCCCGCGCCGAGGACGGCGGCGCCGACCATGAGGGTGCGCTTGGCGCCGAAGACGGTCATCAGCCGGCTCGAGACCGGCGCGAACGCCATCATGACCAGCCCGCCGGGAGCCATCCAGAGGCCGGCCTGCAGCATCGTCTGGCCCATGCCGTGGCCGGTCGACTCGGGCAGCTGGAGCAGCTGCGGGACGACGATCGACTGCGCCATCATGCCGAACCCGATCGCCACGGCGGCCAGGTTGGTGAGCAGCACCGGACGCCGCGCGCTCACGCGCAGGTCGACGAGGGGCGCGGCCTGGCGCAGCTCGAAGGCACCCCAGACGAGCAGGACGGCGACGCCGCCGACCAGGGCGCCCAGGGTGCGGCCGCTGGTCCAGCCCCACTCGTTGCCCTTCGAGACGCCGACCAGGACGGCGACCAGGCCGACCGCGAGGCCGAGCGCGCCGCCCAGGTCGAGCCGTCCGCCGACGGCGTTCTCGACCTTCGGGACGAGCGTGAGCACCAGGACGAGCAGGACGGCGGCCAGGATCGCCGACATCCAGAAGAGCGCGTGCCAGTCGAAGGTCTGCGCGACCCAGGCCGAGAGCGGCAGGCCGATCGCGCCGCCGACACCGAGGGTGGCGCTGATGGCGGCGATCGCGGTGTTGGCCATCTCGGCCGGGACGACCTCGCGCACCAGCGCGATGCTCACCGGGATGAAGCCCATCGCCAGGCCCTGCAGGGCCCGACCGGCGAGCATCGGCGCGAGCGAGTCGGACATCGCGCAGATGACGGAGCCGACGACCAGGACCCCGGCGCTGGTGATGATCACCCGCGGCTTGCCGAACATGTCGCCGAGGCGCCCGCTGATCGGCATCACGACCGCGGCGGCGAGCAGGGTGATGGTGACGACCCAGCCGGCGTTGGCCACGGAGGTGCCGAGCAGCGAGGGCAGCTCGCCCTGGATCGGGATGACGAGGGTCTGGGTGAGGGAGACGCTCATGCCGCCGAAACACAGGACGATGACGGTGAGGAGCGCACGCGAAGGCTTGGATTCCACGATGTGTACCGTACACATTCATGGTCGCTCTGCCACCATTCGTGACCATGACCACCGAACCGGCCGCCGGCCCACCCCTGCGGACCGACGACCTCGCCGCTCTCGGTGACGAGCTGGTCCGCCTCCAGCACCGCCGGACGACGGTGTACGAGGGCACGGTGCTCGAGGCGTCGGCCTGGCGGATCCTGCGGGTGCTCGCCGACGGCGAGCCGCGCAGCCTGCGGATGCTCGCGGGCGACCTCGACCTCGAGCAGTCCACGGTCAACCGGCAGGTCAACGCGGCGATCACCGCCGGCTACCTCGAGCGCTTCGAGGTGCCCGGCGCCGCGAGCAGGCTGGTGCGGCCCTCGGCGCGGGGCCGGGAGGCCTACGAGCACGACGGCCGGATCCGCGCGAGCCTCATCCAGACCGCGCTCGACGAGATCGGTCCCGAGCGGTCGGCGGGGCTGATCGCCGACCTCCGGGCCTTCAACGACGCCTGGGACCGCGCTATCGCCGCCCGCGCCGAAGGGTGAGTGCGGCCGGGTTCCCGCCCGGACCGGCCACCCGCGGGTTACCGTCTGCGGACCCTCCACCGACCGAAACCGAGACCACGTGACCACGCCGGCCGCTGCCGCGCACACCCCGGCCTACGGCGTCGCCACCCTCACGACGTGCGACACCGAGCCGATCCACGTGCCCGGGGCCATCCAGCCGCACGGCGTCCTGCTCGCCCTCGACACGTCGTACGTCGCGGTGATGGTGTCCGCGAACACCGTCGAGCTCCTCGGGGTGCCGGCCGAGGCCGCCGTCGGTCGCTCCCTGGTCGAGCTGGTCGGCGTGGACCTGGCAGCGCTCGTCGAGCTGCGGGTCGCCGACGGCTACCCGACCGAGCCGCTGGTCGTCGTCCACGGTGGCCGGGAGGTCGACGTCCGGGTGCACGCCTCCGGCGACCGGACCGTCGTCGAGCTCGAGCCGCTGGTCCGCGACGAGGGCGGGGCGGGCAGCTACCGCTCGGCGCGCAGCGCGATGACCCGGCTGGCGCAGACCACCTCCCTGGAGCAGCTCACCGACCTGCTGGCCCGCGAGGTCCGCAACCTGTCGGGGTTCGACCGGGTGATGGTCTACCGCTTCGACGAGGAGTGGAACGGCGAGGTGATCGCCGAGACCAAGCGCGACGACCTCAACCCGTTCCTCGGGCTGCACTACCCCGCGACCGACATCCCGGCCCAGGCCCGCCGGCTCTACACGCTCAACCCGATCCGGCTGATCGCCGACATCGGCTACGTCCCGGTGCCGCTGCACCCGGTCTTCGACCCCGGCACCGACCGGCCGCTGGACCTGTCGTTCGCGTCGCTGCGCAGCGTCTCGCCGATCCACGTCGAGTACCTCTCCCACATGGGCGTCACCGCCTCGATGTCGATCTCGATCGTCATCGACGACGAGCTCTGGGGCCTGATCGCCTGTCACCACTACTCCGGCGCCCACCGGCCCAGCCAGGACGCGCGCGCCGCCGCCGAGTTCGTCACCGAGGTGGCCTCGCACCTCGTCGCGCACCGGGAGCGGGCCGACGCGCGCGAGGCAGCGGTCGCGACGCAGACGCTCGTCGCCGCCCTGACGTCGCGGATGTCGGCCAGCGACCAGCCGCCGCTCGACGCGATGATCGCCGACCCGTCCCTGCTCGCCCTCGTCGACGCCACCGGGCTCGCGCTCAACTTCGACGGGGCGATCCGCACGGTCGGCTCGGTGCCGCCGCCCGAGGTCCTGCAGCGGATCGCCGACCTCACCGACGACCCCGACCACTACGTCAGCTCGACCCGCCACCTCGCCGGCCTCGACCCCGAGCTCGCCGGGCTCGCCGCGACCTGCTCCGGCGTCCTGCGGATCGGCAGCCAGGCCGACCGGTGGCTGATGTGGTTCCGGCCCGAGCAGCCGCAGGTCGTCGACTGGGGCGGCGACCCGTCCAACAAGCGGCTGGCGGCGCAGGAGGGCGCGCACGTGCGGCTCAGCCCGCGGCGCTCGTTCGAGAAGTGGCGCGAGGTCACCCACGGCCGGAGCGAGCCGTTCCGGCCCTGGCACCTGGACGCCGCCGACGAGCTCGGCCGCCACACCAACTCGCTGCTGCTGCTCCGGTCGCGCGAGCAGATCACGATGGCCGAGTCGATGCAGCGCTCGGTCGTCCTCGACCGGGCGCCGACGTTCGAGGGCGTCGAGCTGGTCGCGCGCTACCGGCCGGCGTCGTCGTACCAGCTGGGCGGCGACTGGTGGGACGCCTTCGAGCTGCCCGGACGCCGGCTGGTGTTCGTCGTCGGCGACGTCGCCGGCCACGGGGTGGCCGCCGCCACCGCGATGACGCAGCTCCGCACGGCCCTGCGCGCCTACCTCTACGAGGGGCACTCGCCGGCGCAGTGCCTCGACCGGCTCGACCGGCTGATGGACGGCCTGCTCGGCCTCGGCATCGCCACCGCGCTGGTCGCCGTCCTCGACCTCGGGACCGGGGAGGTCGAGATCGCCAGCGCCGGGCACCCGGCGCCGCTGCTGGTCGGGGCCGACTCCGCCCACGAGCTCGACGTCGAGCGCCGTCCGCTCCTCGGCGTCGGGTCCGGCACGGCGCCGACGACCCGCGTGGTGCTCGGGGCCGACGTGATGCTGGCGATGTTCACCGACGGCCTCGTCGAGCGCCGCGGCGCCGACCTCGGCGAGCGCACGGAGCGGCTGCTCGAGCTGGCCGCGCGTCGTCCGGCCGGTGAGGGCATGGACGGCTGGGCCGACCGGGTCCTCGGCGCGCTCGACAGCACCGACGACGACACGACGCTGCTCGTGCTGCGGCGCTCGCCGCCGGCCTGAGCGGTCGGGCCGGTCGGGCTCAGGCGGGTCAGGTGGGCGTCACCGGGCAGCCGGGCGCGAAGGTGCCCATCGACGCCAGGTCGGGCGCTCCCCGGTCGGCGGGGTAGCTGCGGATCCGGGGCGAGTCGAGCACCAGCTGCGGACGACGGCGCGGCGGGAACCGGCGCACCAGCCGCGCCCGGGCCCGCAGCGCCCCGGCCGAGACCCGGCGCAGCGTCGGCCCGGGCTCGGCGTACCCGAACGCACGCAGCAGCGGCTCGTCCATCAGCGCCCGGCTGAAGAGCCGGACGCCCGGGGCGGCCGCGTGCGGGTAGAACGTCGTCATCAGGTGCATCGTCGCGTCGGCGACCCGGCGGGCGCCGTCGTCGAAGGCGAAGTGCTCGCGCTCGTAGGCGTCCATCAGGTCGGCGAACGCCTCGTAGGTCTCCGGGACGTCCGTGATCGCCATCCGCCGGCCGAGGGCGCGGTAGTAGGCCACCGAGGCGCGCAGCTCGACGTCGCTCAGGGTGCGCCAGCCGTGGTCGTCGAGCCAGCGCTTCGGGACCACCACGAACGTCGACAGCACGTAGCGCAGGTCGTCGTCGGAGATGTCGTACATCGCGTGCATCTGGTTGATCCGGCGGACGCCGGCGCGGCCCTCGGGACTGTCGAAGCCGTGCACGAGCGGCGCCTCCAGCAGCAGCGCGGTGTCGTCGTACCGCTTCTGGCAGGCGGTGGTGAACTGCCCGGTCCCGTCCAGCAGCCGGCCGATGCTCGGGACGGCGTAGGTGCGGAAGAGCGCGAAGCTCAGTGCCTGGTTCATGTCCCACGGGAACTCGTGGGTCGTCACGCGGCGGTAGATCTCGACGAAGTCGGTCTCCGGGTCGAGGGCGTCGTTGGCCCGCCTCCAGTGATCCCGCGGGAGGGGCCTGCGGACCGGCGTCATCCGCCGACCATAAACCTGGTTACGGCGCCCTGACCATGGTCGCGACCAGGGCGGTGGCGCCGCGCTCGTCGTCGGTGACGGTCTGCGGCACCAGGCCGGCGGCGACGAGCAGGCCGGTGGCGGTGGCGACCTGCCCGGGCGCGACCTCGATCACCAGCACGCCGGCCGGCGCGAGCCAGTCGGGTGCCCCGGCGGCGACGCGCCGGTGGACGTCGAGGCCGTCGTGGCCCCCGTCGAGGGCCACCCGGTGCTCGTGGTCGCGTGCCTCGGGCGGCATCCGCGCGATCTCGGCGGTCGGCACGTACGGCGCGTTGACGACGAGGACGTCGACCCGGCCGCGCAACGTCGTCGGCAGGGCGTCGTACAGGTCGCCCTCGTGGACCCGGTCGGGGGCGAGGCCCGACAGGTTGGTCCGCGCGCAGGCCACGGCCGCCGGGTCGAGGTCGGCGGCGTGGCCGTCGAGGTCGGGACGGCGGGCGAGCACCGCCACGAGGAGCGCGCCGGTGCCGCAGCACAGGTCGACCACCGTCCCGCCCCGGGGCGCGCGGGCGGCGGCCTGGTCGACGAGGAGCCGGGTGCGTTGGCGCGGCACGAAGACGCCGTCGGTGACGACGACACGCCGGCCGTCGAGCTCGGCCCAGCCGAGCAGGTGCTCGAGCGGTCGGCCGGCGACGCGGTCGCGGACCATCCGCTCGAGGGCGTCCTGGTCGTCGGCGGCCTCGACGAGGAGCGCGGCCTCCTCCTCGGCGAAGACGCACCCGGCGGCGCGGAGGCGGGCGACCAGGGGGTCGGGGTCGGACACGCCGTCATCGTCGCGCACCGCACCGCGTAGGTTCCGACGGGTGGCCCACGACCCCGGAACCTCCACCGCGCACGCCGTCTCCCCGGACTCCGGCGAGCACTGGACGGCGGAGGGGGCGTGGCCCGTCGCGCCCGGCATCCACCGGATCCCGCTGCCGCTGCCGATGGACGGGCTGCGGGCGATCAACGTCTACGTCATCGAGACCCCGGACGTGGATGCCGGCGGGGGTGCCGGCGGGGGTGCCGGCGGGGGAGGCCTGACCCTGATCGACGGCGGCTGGCACATCGACGTCGCGCGCGACCTCCTCGACCGGAGCCTGCGGTCGATGGGCGCCGGGTTCGGCGACATCCGGCGGTTCCTGGTCACCCACGCCCACCGCGACCACTACACGATGGCGCGGGTGCTGGGCGGCGAGCTCGGGGTCGACGTCGCGCTCGGCCGCGAGGAGCGGCCGGCGCTCGAGCTCATCACCGGCGGCACCTTCGACGAGAGCCCGTTCCGCGCGATCCTGCGCACCGGCGGCGCGCTCGAGGTCGCCGAGCAGTGGCAGGGGATGGGGGACGGCGACCTCACCGGCTGGCAGCTGCCGACGACGTGGATCGACGGCGACCAGGAGATCGCGGTCGGCGACCGCACCCTCGACGCCGTGCACACCCCCGGCCACACCCCCGGCCACTACGTCTTCGCCGACCGGGCGGCCGGCCTGCTCTTCGCCGGCGACCACGTGCTGCCGACGATCACGCCGTCGATCGGCTTCACGGTGCCGGCGGCCGAGCTCCCGCTCGGCGACTTCATGGCCTCCCTCACCAAGGTGCGCGCCCTGCCGGACCTGACGGTGCTGCCCGCGCACGGACCGGTGGCACCGTCGTCCCACGCGCGGGTCGGCGAGCTGCTCCAGCACCACGAGGAGCGGCTGAGCGACAGCCTGGCCGCGGTGCCGGCGTCCGCGGCCGACGGCCCGACCGCGGGCGTGACGGCGTACGACGTCGCCCGCACCCTGGGCTGGACCCGGCACCTGCGCAGCTTCGAGAGCCTCGACTGGTTCAACCGCGGCATGGCCGTGATGGAGACCAAGGCCCACCTCGACCTGCTCGTCGCCCGCGGCGACGCGACGGCGACCGACGACCCCGACGGCGTCCGCTACCTGCGACCGGTCTGAGCCCCGTCCTAGCCCGGGACCGCGACGGTCAGGCCGGCCGGCGCATCGGGAGGTGCGCGATGCCGTCCTCGAGGAACTCGGGTCCGGAGACCTCGAAGCCGAACCCGGCGTACCAGCCGGCGAGGGGTGACTGGGCGTCGAGGACGACGTCCCGTCCGGGGCAGACCGCCAGCGCGGTGCGCACGAGGTGGTCGGCCAGCCCCCGGCCGCGGGCCTCGCGGGCGAGCACGACGCGCCCGACCCGCCAGACGTCGCCGTCGTCGAGGACGCGGGCGACGCCGAGGAGCCCCCGAGGGTCGTCGCGGGCGTCCTGGAGCAGGACGTGGCGGGTGCCGTCCTCGAGGTCGCGGCCGTCGAGGTCGGGGTAGGGACAGGCCTGCTCGACGACGAAGACGTCCTGCCGCAGCCGGGCGACGGCGTAGAGCGTGCGCAGGTCGAGCAGCGCGAACGGGACCGCGACGCAGCGGGTGGTGGGACCGGTCATCGGAGGAACTCCTGCGTGAGGTGCCAGGCGCGAGCGGCCTCCGGCAGGCCCGGCAGGATCGGGAAGACGTGGATGAGGTCGGGTGCCTCGAGGTAGGTCAAGGGCCAGCCGTCGTGCGCGGCGCGGTCGGCGAGCAGCCGGCACCCGGCCACGAGGAGGTCGCGGGTGCCGGCGACCACCATCGTCGGCGGCAGCCCACGCAGGTCGCCGAGCGCGGGGGAGACCTCGGGCCGGCCGAGGTCGGCCGGGTCACCGGCCCACCACCCGGCGTACGCGTCGAGCGTGCGGATCGACAGCCACGGGTCGGTCGCGTCCAGGGCGTAGGTGTCGGGCGTGCTGGAGGTGAGGTCGACCCACGGCGCGTGCAGCACCAGGTGGCTCGGCAGGTGCCCGCGCAGGTCGCGCAGCGACGCCGTCAGGGCGAGCGCCAGGCCGCCGCCGGCGGAGTCGCCGGCCACGACCACCCGCTCCTGCCGGGCCGTGCGGACCGCGAGGTCGTCGACCAGGGTCCGGTGGCTGTCGCGCCACGTGTGCGCGGGCGCCAGCGGGTAGTCGGGCAGCACGACTTCGGCGTCGAGGTGGTCGGCCAGCCGCAGCGCGTACCGGACGTGCGCGGCGTCGATCGGCGCGACGTACCCGCCGCCGTGCAGGTAGTAGAGCGTCGTCCGCGGCCGTGAGCCGCGGCGCCGGATCGTGTGGATCGGGAACGGCGTCGGCCCGGACGTCGTCCGCGTGGCGACCTCGTAGCGACGCGCGAAGCCCGGCACGGACCGGGTCGGCAGCCCGGGGTCGAGCGCGGCGTTGCGACGGGCGAGCCGCTCGCGCTCGGTGTCGAGGTCGAGGTCCTCGCCCGGGTCCGCGGCACCCCGCAACCGCGGGACGGCGTACGCGAGGAGCTCGTGGCGCAGGCTGGGCACGGGTGCAGCCTGCCAGGTGCGGCCGGGTCGAGGAGGGCCGGTCGGGCGCCGGGGTCGACCGCCGACCGCAGCGCCGGGGCGGACGTCGTCGCGGGTCCGGGGCGCGCGGCGGCCCCGCACGCGGTGGGGCTACGGTGGGGGCACAGACAGGGGAGCACGAGCGCGTGCTGAGAGTGCGGACGATCCGCAGACCCTTAGGAACCTGCACCGGTTAGGACCGGCGAAGGGAGTCACGATGAGGTGTGCCATCAAGCGTGTCCGTACGACGGCGGTGCTGGCGGCAGCGGTGCTGGCGACGGCGTCCTGCAGCCTGGTCGGGGGTGAGGACGACGGCGGCGGCACCGACGCGGACGGCAACCCGACCACGGTCGTGCTGCTGACCCACGGCTCGTTCAGCCTGCCCGACGAGGTGGTCGCGGCGTTCGAGGAGGAGTCCGGCCTCGACCTCGACATCCGCAGCGGCGGCGACGCCGGGGAGGTGACCAATCGCCTGGTGCTCACCAAGGACGACCCCGCCGGCGACGTCGTCTTCGGCATCGACAACGCGTTCGGGAGCCGCGCCCTCGACGAGGGCGTGCTCGCGCGGGCCGACGTGGCGTGGCCCGACGGGGCCGAGCAGTTCGCGCTGCCCGGCGACGACGACCGCCTGCTCACGCCGGTCGACAACGGCAACGTGTGCGTCAACATCGACACGGCGTACTTCGCCGAGAAGGGGCTCGCCGAGCCCGAGACCCTCGAGGACCTCACCGAGCCGGCGTACCGCGACCTGTTCGTCACGCCGTCGGCCGCCACCAGCAGCCCCGGCCTGGCCTTCCTGCTCGCCACCGTCGCCGAGTACGGCGACGAGTGGCCGGCGTACTGGGAGCGGCTGATGGCCAACGGCACCGAGATCGCCAGCGGCTGGACCGACGCCTACCAGGTCGCCTTCACGCAGGGCGGCGGCGACGGCGACCGGCCGATCGTGACGTCGTACGACTCGAGCCCCGCGTTCACCGTGCCCGAGGGCGGCACCGCGAGCACCACCCGCGCTCTGCTCGACACCTGCTTCCTCCAGGTCGAGTACGCGGGCGTGCTGGCCGGCGCGGCCAACCCCGACGGCGCGGCCCAGGTCGTCGAGTGGCTGGTCAGCCCCGAGGTGCAGGCCGCGCTCCCCGACAACATGTACGTGTTCCCGGTCGCCGACGGCGTCGCGCTGCCCGAGGCCTGGGCGACGCTCGCCGAGCGCCCGGCCGACCCCGCGGAGGTCGACCCGGCCGAGGTGGCCGCGGAGCGCGACGCCTGGCTCGAGGAGTGGACCGAGATCACCACCCGCTGAGGACGACCATGACCCGCACGTCGACCGGCCGCACCGCCGCCCTGCTCGGGCTGGCGGCGCTGCCCGTCGGCGTCCTGGCGGTCTTCTTCGTGCTGCCGGTCGCCGGCATGCTCGAGCGCGGCCTCTGGCCCGAGGGCGGCTTCGACCCCGGGGCGGTGCTCGACGTGCTGGCCCGGCCGCGGGTGCACCGGGTGCTGTGGTTCACGCTCTGGTCCTCGACCACCGCGACGGCGCTCGCCGTGGTGCTGGGGCTGCCGGCCGCGTACGCGCTGTACCGGCCGACGTACCCGTTGCGCGGACTGGTCCGCGGGCTGCTGCTGGTGCCGTTCGTGCTGCCGACCGTCGTCGTCGGCGTCGCGTTCCGCCAGCTGCTCCGCGACGGCGGGCCGCTCGGGTTCCTGGGCCTCGACGGGACGCCGGCCGGCATCGTCACCGCCCTGGTGTTCTTCAACGTCGCCGTGGTCATCCGCACCGTCGGGTCGGCGTGGGAGGGCCTCGACCGGCGTCCCGCCGAGGCGGCAGCGGCGCTGGGCGCGAGCCCGGTGACCGTGTTCCGCACCGTCACGCTGCCGGCGCTGCGCCCGGCGGTGGTGTCGGCGGCGAGCGTGGTGTTCCTGTTCTGCGCGACGGCGTTCGGCGTCGTCCTCACCCTGGGCGGCACCCGCTACGCCTCGGTGGAGACCGAGATCTACCTGCTCACGACCGACCTGCTCGACCTGCCGGCCGCGGCGGCGCTCTCGATCGTGCAGCTGGTGGTGGTGGTCGGCCTGCTGCTCGTCGCCGGCCGGGCACGGCGGGTGCCGGACCCGACGGTGGCCCGCCACGCCACCACGGCCCGGCCGCGCGGGGTCCGCCGCGGCGACGTCCCGGCCCTCGCGGCGACGGTCCTGCTCCTGGTGGCCGTCGCGACGCCGATCCTCACCCTCGTGCTCGGCAGCCTGCGCGACGACCGCGGCTGGACGCTGCGCTTCTACCGCGCGCTCGCCGGCGACGGCGCCACGGGCACCGACGGCGGCGCGCCGCGGCTGGTCGTCCCGGTGACCGAGGCCCTGGTCAACTCGCTGCGCGTCGCCGTGGACGCCACCTGGATGTCGCTGCTGCTCGGGATGCTCGTCGCCGTGGTCGTCACCCGCCGCTCGCGGAGCCGGGCCGAACGACGGCTGCGCGGCGTCCTCGACGGGTTCTTCATGCTGCCGCTCGGGGTCTCGGCGGTCACGCTCGGCTTCGGGTTCCTCATCACCCTCGACGAGCCGCCGCTCGACCTGCGCGACTCGGCCCTGCTGGTGCCGATCGCCCAGGCCCTGGTCGCGCTGCCGCTCGTCGTCCGCACGCTGGTGCCGGTGCTCGCGGGCATCGACGACCGGCAGCGGCAGGCCGCCGCCTCGCTCGGCGCCGGGGCGCTGCGGACCCTCGCCACGGTCGACCTGCCGGTGGTCTGGAAGCCGTTGCTGGCGGCGGCGGGGTTCGCGTTCGCGGTCTCGCTCGGCGAGTTCGGCGCGACGTCGTTCCTCGCCCGCGAGGACCACCCGACGTTGCCCATCGTGATCTTCCGGCTCATCGGCCGGCCCGGCGAGCTCAGCTACGGCATGGCGCTGGCCGCCAGCGTCGTGCTCGCCGCCACCACGGCGCTGGTGCTGCTCGCCGTCGAGCGGCTCCGCGTCCCCGCACTCGGAGCCTGGTAGGAGAGCCCGTGCTGACCCTCGACCACCTCACCGTCGCCTACGACGGCACGGACGCCGTCCGCGACGCGAGCCTCGTCGTCCCCGACGGGAGCGTCGTCGCCGTGCTCGGGCCGTCCGGCTGTGGCAAGTCGACGCTCCTGCGCGCCGTCGCCGGGCTCGAGCCGCCGACGTCCGGCACCATCTCCTGGGACGGCGCCGACCTCGCCGGCGTCCCGACCCACCGGCGGCGCTTCGCGATGATGTTCCAGGACGGCCAGCTCTTCGGCCACCTCACCGTGGCGCGCAACGTCGGCTACGCACTGCGGTTGCGCCGGACCCCGGACGCCGCCGCGCGCGTCGCCGACCTCCTCGGCCTCGTCGGGCTCGACGGGTACGCCGACCGGCTGCCCGGCACCCTCTCCGGCGGCGAGCGGCAGCGGGTCGCGCTGGCCCGCTCGCTGGCCGCCGACCCGAGGCTGCTGCTGCTCGACGAGCCGCTCTCGGCCCTCGACGCCGGGATGCGCGAGCGGCTGGCCGGCGACCTCGACCGGATCCTGCGCGCGGCCGGCACCACGACGCTCGTCGTCACCCACGACCAGGAGGAGGCCTTCGCGCTGGCCGACCGCCTCGTGGTGATGCGCGACGGCGTCATCGTCCAGCAGGGCGCCATCGCCGACGTCTGGGCCGCGCCGGCCGACGCCGCCACCGCGCTGTTCCTCGGCTACGCCCGGGTGCTCGACGGCGCCGCCGCGGCGACCGTGCTGCGGGCCGCCGGGCTGCCCGCGTCGTCGTCGGTCGCGGTCCGTCGTTCGGCGCTCACCGTGGCCGAACCCTCCGTGACCGACGGCGGCGCGTCCGGGGTCGGTGCGGGTCTCGTGGGCGTCGTCCGCTCCACCCGGGCCACGCCCGACCAGGTGCGGCTCGTCGTCGACGTCGACGGGGTCGGCGAGGTCGACGCGGTCGCGACGCCGGGCGCCCCGACGGCGCCGGGGGAGCGGGTGGCCCTGGCGGTCGAGCCCGCCCGGCTGGCGCCGATCGGCGGCTGAGCCGTCCGGCTCCCTAGAATGCCCGGGTGTATCGCCGCGCCTACGTCGTCCTGGTCGGGATCGCCGCGACCATGGGGACGCTGGCGCTGGTCGTGTCGCTGCGCTACGACCAGCCGCTGCTCGACCCGGAGGGCGCGTTCCTGGGGCCCTCGTGGATCCGGCTCCCGCTGCTGCTGAGCTTCACCGTCGTCCTCGACATCGTGCCGCGGATGCTGTGGCACTCCCGCCTGCGGCGCTCGGCGATGCTGCCGGTGGTCCGGGAGCGGTGGCGCACGCACTGGACCCGCGAGCGCGGTCTGCTCGTGGGGCTCGGCGTCGTGTGCTTCTACGTGACCTACGTCAGCTACCGCAACCTCAAGTCGGCGCTGCCGTTCGTCCGCTCCTTCGACAACCCCGACGACATGTTCGACCGCGAGCTGAACGCCGTCGACCGTGCGCTGTTCTTCGGCCACCAGCCCGGGCCGGTCCTGCACGACGTCCTCGGCACCTCCGTCACCGCGCACGTCCTGTCCACGATCTACCTGCTCTTCGTGCCGCTGGTGCCGCTGGCGGTGATGGCGTGGATCGTCTGGTCGCGCAACCTCTCCTTCGGCTACTGGTTCGTGACCTCCCAGTGCTTCGCGTGGTCGATCGGCACCGCGACCTACTACGCGCTGCCGACCCTCGGCCCGGTCTTCCACTACGTGCCGGGCTACACCGACCTGGCCCACACCGGCACGACCGACCTGATCCGCTCGCTCGACCGGTCCCGCGACCTCTTCCTCTACGGCGGGTACGACGGGCAGGGGGTCGAGGGGATCGTGAACTCGGTCGCCGGGTTCGCCAGCCTGCACTGCGGCATCACCCTGCTGTGGGCGCTGATGGTCCAGTACACGGTGCGCAGCGTCATCATCAAGCGCATCTTCTGGGTCAACTTCGGCCTCACCGTGATCGCCACCATGTACTTCGGTTGGCACTACATCGCCGACGACATCGCCGGGATCACGCTCGCGATGGTCTCCTTCTACCTCGGCGGCCTGGCCACCGGCCAGCGCTTCGACCGGCACCTGCGCCGCCGCGACGACGAGTCCGCGGCCCCCGTCGCGTCGTCCGCCGCCCGTCCCGAGGACGCCGCGCTCTAGCCGTGCCGTGGTGCCGGCCGTCGGGATTTCCCCGGTCGACCGGGGATCTCTGAACTTGTCGACCGGGGCACGGGCCGCCCAGTTCAGGTTTCCCCGGTCGACCGGGGAAACCGCGCCCCGACGACCGCCGCACGAATTACAAGCATGTAGTTTGTCAAGCCGACACGCCGTAACGCTTGTGACTTTTGCCGACTTCTGTTGAAGTTGTGACTCGTGAGACTCGAGTTGCTCCCCCGAGCCCGTTCTGTTGCTGCCTGTGCCGTCGTCGGCGTCCTCCTCGGCGGGGGGCTGGCCGGGCCGTCCACCGCGGACGACGACGTGCCGGTCCCGACGCGGCAGCAGGTGCAGGAGGCGCAGGACGCGGCCGCCGCGGGAGCGCGCGACGTCGCCGCGGTGCAGGCCGACCTGGCCGCCGCGAACGCCGAGGTCGAGCAGGCCTCGATCCGGGCCGCGCAGGCCGCCGAGGCCTTCAACGGGGCCCGGTACGAGGCCGGCCTGGCCCGTGACGCCGCGGACGCGGCCCGGGCCGACCAGGTCGCCGCTGAGGCCGAGGTCGAGCGGCTGCGGGTGGTCTACGGCCGCGCCGTCGTCTCGCGGTACACGAACGGGTCGGACCTCGCCACGCTCTCGGCCGTCACCGAGGCCGAGGGCGTCGAGAGCCTCCTCGACCGGCTCAGCACCGCCCGGCTCGGCGCGCAGGCCCTCCAGGCGCAGCAGGACGGGCTGCTGGACGCCCAGGACGACGCCGCGGTCGCCGCCGACGACGCCGAGCAGGCCGAGCAAGACGCCGAGGACGCGCTGACCAGGTCCCGCGAGGCCCAGGCCGAGGCGCAGGCCGCCCAGGACGACGCCGCCGCGCAGGCGCAGGCGGTCGCCGTCCGCAAGACCGCCCTGATCGACGAGCTCGCCCGGCTCCAGGGCGTCAGCGTCGCCATCGCCGAACGCCGTCAGGCCGGCCTCGAGCAGCGGGCCGCCGAGGCGGCCGCGGCGGAGGCGGCGAGGAAGCGCCGCGAGGAGCGACGGGCCCAGCAGGCTGCGGCCGCAGCGGCCGCGGCCGAGCCGGCCCCGCCCGCGTCCCCCAACCCGGAGCCCGCGGCCGACCCCGAGCCGGCTGCCGACCCCGAGCCGGCCGCCGACCCCGACCCCGAGCCCGCCGCCGACCCGGAGCCCGAGCCCGCACCGGCTCCCGCGCCCGACCCCGCGCCCGCACCGAACGGCGGCGCGCAGGCGGCCATCGCGTTCGCCCGAGCACAGCTCGGCGAGCCGTACGTGTGGGCCGCCGCCGGACCCGACGCCTGGGACTGCTCCGGTCTGACGATGCAGGCGTGGGCGGCCGGCGGCGTGTCGCTGCCGCACTACTCCGTCGCGCAGTACGAGCAGGCGACCCCGGTGGCGTCGTCCGACCTGCGGGCGGGTGACCTGTTGTTCTGGGGCTCCTCCAGCAACCCGTCGTCGATCTACCACGTCGCGCTGTACGTCGGCGACGGCATGATGATCCACGCCCCGCGCACCGGGCGTCCGGTGGTCGAGGAGTCGATGTACTACTGGATCACCCCGAACTTCCGCGCCCGCCCGTGACCCGCCCGTGACCTGCCCTGACCGGTTCCCGACCCGCCCCTCCGGAGGCTGACGGCGTTCCCTACCGGTCGGTAGCCTGGCGTCATGGCGACCGATCCTGCCCCTCGCACGCACCACGGCCGGCCGGGTTACCGGCAGCCGGACGTCGACGTCCCCGCGCTCACCGAGCTCCTCGACGGTCGCTACGCCGACGTCCGCACCCTGGTGCGCACCCAGCTGGCCGAGCACGCGCAGGTGCTCGTCGACGCCGAGGAGATGACGACCGAGGCGTTCCGCGACCGGGTCCGTGACGTCGTGGTCGAGATGGCCGCGACCGGCCAGACCGCGATGGGCTTCCCGACCGAGTACGGCGGCGGGGGCGACATCGGCGCGTCGCTGGCGGCGTTCGAGACCCTCGCGCTCGGCGACCTGTCGGTGCTGGTCAAGGTCGGGGTGCAGTTCGGCCTCTTCGGCGGCGCGGTGCTGCAGCTCGGCACCGCCCGGCACCACGAGCGCTACCTCGCCGACATCGTGTCGGGCCGGCTGATGGGCTGCTTCGCGATGACCGAGACCGGGCACGGGTCCAACGTCCAGGCGCTCGGGACGGTGGCGACCTACGACGCCGGCACCGAGGAGTTCGTGATCACCACGACCCGCGACGACGCCGCCAAGGACTACATCGGCAACGCCGCCGTCCACGGCGAGGTCGCCGCGGTGTTCGCGCAGCTCGTGGTCGGGGGCGAGTCGCGCGGGGTGCACGCGTTCGTCGTCCCGATCCGGGTCGACGGCCGGCCGGCGCCCGGCGTCCGGATCGAGGACGACGGCCTCAAGATGGGCCTCAACGGGGTCGACAACGGCCGGCTCTGGTTCTCCGAGGTCCGGGTGCCGCGCGAGGCGCTGCTCAACCGCTTCGCCGACGTCACCGCGGCCGGCGAGTACGTGAGCGAGATCGAGAACCCCAACAAGCGCTTCTTCACCATGCTCGGCACCCTCGTCCAGGGGCGGGTGTGCGTCGGCGGCGCCGGGATCAACGCCGCCAAGGTGGCGATCGCGATCGCCACGAAGTACGCCCTCCGGCGTCGCCAGTTCGAGGCGACCAGCGAGACCGAGGAGGAGCTGCTCCTCGACTACGGCCTGCACCAGCGCCGTCTCCTCCCGCTCCTGGCCCGCACCTACGCGCTGCACTTCGCGCAGGAGGTCGTGGCCGGCCAGGTGCACGACGTCTTCTCCGGCGTCCTGGACGCCGACGCCGGTCCGGGCGAGGTCGACCTGGCGCGACGCCGGCTCGAGTCGCGCGCCGCCGGCACCAAGGCGCTCGGCACCTGGCACGCCACCCGCACGATCCAGGAGTGCCGGGAGGCGTGCGGCGGGGCCGGCTACCTGGCGGTGAACCGGTTCGCGGCCCTCAAGGCCGACACCGACGTGTTCACGACGTTCGAGGGCGACAACCACGTCCTCCTGCAGCTGGTCGCCAAGGGCCTGCTCACCGACTACGCGAGCGAGTTCGAGGAGATGGACCAGTTCGGGATGGTCCGCTTCGTCGCCGCGCTGTCGGTCGAGACCGTGATCGAGAGGACCGGGGTGCACGCCTGGCTGGAGCGGATCAAGGACGTCCTGCCCGGTGGCGACGACTGGGACCAGGAGGCCGGGCTGCTCGACCCCGACTACCAGCTCGCCATGTACCGCTACCGCGAGGAGCACACCCTCGCCGGCGCCGCCCGGCGGCTCAAGCGCGGCATCGACCGCGGGATGAGCCCCGGCGAGGTGTTCTCGCAGGTCCAGGACCACGTGATCGCCGCCGCCCGCGCCCACATGGAGCGGCTGGTGCTGGAGGCGTACGTCGAGAAGATGCGCTCCCTGCCCGACGGCGACCTCAAGGTCGCCCTCAACCTGCTCTGCGACCTGCACGCGCTCACCGGCATCGAGGCCGACCGTGCGTGGTTCCTCGAGCACGGACGCCTCTCCGCCCAGCGCAGCAAGGCGATCACCCGCGAGATCTCGTCGCTGTGCCGCAAGATCCGCCCGCTCGCCGGCGACCTGGTCGACGGGTTGGGTGTCCCGCCGGAGATGCTGCGGGCGCCGGCGCTGGTGGGCGGCGCCTGATGCCGGCGGTCGTCCTGCCCGGGCGTGCCTACACCGCGACCGCTCCGCTGCTGGCGCTGGCCGGGACCGTGCTGGAGCGGAACGGGTACGGCGTCCGGGCGGTCTCGTGGTCGCTCCCCGACGGCGTCCCCGACGACGCCGACGCGTGGGTCGAGGCCCGGCTGGTGGAGGCGCTCGACGGGGACGTGCCCGACCTGGTCCTGGCCAAGTCGCTCGGCACCCGCGCCGCGTCGTACGTCGCCCGGCAGGGTTGGCCCGCCGTCTGGTTCACCCCGCTCCTGCGCGACGACGCGTGCGCCGCGGGCATCCGGGCCAACCCGGCCCCGCAGCTCGTCGTCGCGGGCCTGGCCGACGACCTCCACGACGCCGACGTCGCCGCCGACCTGCCGGCGAGCGTCACGGTGCTCGAGGTCGACGGCGCCGACCACGCCCTGAGCCGCGGCGGTGACGTCCCGCCGCTCGACGTCCTCGCCGACGTCGAGCGGGCCCTCGACCACTTCCTCGGCCGTCTCGCGGCCGCGCCGTGACGCGGCCGTCGAGGGCCCCGGCGATGCAATTGCCGACGTTGGCTCGGGTTCGGCACGGAAAATCGAGCCAGCGTGGGCAATTGCACGCCTGGGGCACCCCGCTGGAGCCCCGCCCCGCGAGGCTGCCGTGAAGCTGCCAGGTCTGCGTCCGTGGAGCGACGACCCGCTCTGGGCGAGCGTCTACGACTGGTCGGTCGAGCACCCCCTCGCGGGCGGTGCGCTGTGGCGGGTCGGCATCCACAGCGACCTGCGCCGGCTGCACGACGCCGCCGGCGAGCTCAGCCTGCTGCCGGCCGGCACCCGCGTCCTCGACGTCCCGTGCGGGGGCGGGGTCGCGCTGCGTGGTGTCACGGTCGGGCAGGGCCTCGACTACGTCGCCGCCGACATCGCGCCGGCGATGCTCGAGCGCACCGTGGACGCCGCCCGCCGTCGCGGCCTGGAGGACCAGGTGGAGCCCCGGCTCGCCGACGTCGGCGACCTGCCCTTCGACGACGCGTCGTTCGACCGGGTCGTCTCCTTCACCGGCCTGCACTGCTTCCCCGACCCGGCCCGCGCCGTCGTCGAGATGGTCCGGGTGCTGCGCCCGGGGGGCGTCATCGCCGGCAGCGCGGTCCTCAACGACACCGGGATCGTGCACGAGCCGCTGCGGCGGGTCGGGCGGCTGGCCGGCCTGATTGGCCCGTCCTGCACCGGCCCCGAGCTGCTCGGGTGGCTCCGTGCCGAGGGCGTCCGGGACCCGGTGCTCGAGCTGTCGGGGGCGATCGGCTACTTCCGGGGCGTCAAGGCCTGACGCAGCCCGGGCCGGAATGGCGCCGGCCTGGCCACCCACGGGCAGCCCGCCCCCGCCCAGGACTCAGTGGGGGAGGGGGTTTGCCTTCAGCCGCTCGAACGACGCCAGGACCTCGGCCTCGGCCTCGGTGCGGCCGACCCAGTCGGCCCCCTCGACAGACTTGCCGGGCTCGAGGTCCTTGTAGACCTCGAAGAAGTGCTGGATCTCGAGCCGGTCGAACTTCGGCACGTGGTTGATGTCGCGGATGTGCTCCTGGCGGGGGTCGGACGCCGGCACGCACAGCACCTTGTCGTCGCCGCCGGCCTCGTCGGTCATGCGGAACATGCCGATCGCGCGGCACTTGATGAGGCAGCCCGGGAACGTCGGCGCCTGGAGCAGCACCATCGCGTCGAGGGGGTCGCCGTCAAGGCCGAGGGTGTGCTCGATGTACCCGTAGTCGGTCGGGTACTGCGTCGAGGTGAACAGCATCCGGTCGAGCCGCATGCGGCCGGACTCGTGGTCCACCTCGTACTTGTTGCGCTCGCCCTTGGGGATCTCCACCAGTACGTCGAACTCCAGCACGTGCATCCTCCGGTCCAGTCGTGATCGGCCCGTCGATGGCCGCCGCCGGGTCAGTCTCGCGCACAATGGCCCCGTTCGCGCAGCGGAGGGGGCCTCGATGGTCGGGAGTGACGTACGACACGGTCGACCGGCGACCCCGCGACCGGCCCACCGACCGGCCCACGGAGCCGCCCCGGGAGCCGCCCGCGCCGACCGGGGCGCCGTCCGCGGGACCCTCGCCCTCGTCCTGGTCCTCGCCCTGGTGGCCGGCGGTCTCGCCGCCTGGCACTACGACGTGATCGACCGGTTCCGTGGCGCCGACGACGCGGCCGCCGGCCCGGCCGACCCCACGACCGTCGCACCGCCGACGGGCGTCGAGGCGCCCGAGGTCACCGCGCCCGACCCGGTCGCCGCGCCGTCCCCGCGCCGCGGCGTCGACGCCGCGGCCGTGCGCGCCGCGCTCGCGCCGTACCTCGGCGACCGCGACCTCGGTCGACACCTGCTGGTCGAGGTCGCACCCCTGACCGGCGCCCGCGCGGCGTTCACCTCCGGCCGCGGGACGGCGATGCCGGCCTCCACCACGAAGGTCGTCACCACGACGGCGGCGCTGCTCGCGCTGGGACCGGACCACGTGTTCACCACCGAGGTCCGCGCCTCCGGCAACCGGATCGCGCTCGTCGGCGGCGGCGACCCCTACCTGGAGCGCGGCCCGGTCGGGCTCGACGGCGCCCCCTGGCCCTACCCGGCGCGCGCCGACCTCGAGACGCTCGCGCAGGCGACCGCCGAGGCGCTGAGGGCCGACGGACGCCGGCGGGTGCGGCTGGTGGTCGACGACTCGGCGTTCACCGGTCCCGCCGAGAACCCGACCTGGGAGGACGACTACGTCTCCTCCGGCGAGGCGGCCCCGACGTCGGCGCTCTGGGTCGACCAGGGGCGCGTGCGCACGGGGCTGGGCCGGGTCCCGGACCCGGCGGTCGAGGCCGGGACGTCGTTCGCCGAGGCCCTGGCCGCCGCCGGCATCACCGTCGTCGGGGCACCGACGCGCGGCGTCCTCGCCGGTGCGCCCGTGCTCGCCTCGGTCGACAGCCCACCGCTGCGCCAGATCGTCGAGCGGGCGCTCGAGGTCAGCGACAACGACGCCAGCGAGGTGCTGCTGCGTCAGGTCGGGATCGCGGTCGGCGGGGAGGGCTCGATCGAGGCCGGGCGGGCCGGCGTCCGCACCGTCCTGCGGCGTGCGGGCATCGACCTCGGCGCCTCCGAGCTGTACGACGGCAGCGGCCTGTCCCGGCAGAACCGGCTCGACCCCTCGGTGCTCGTCGACGTCCTGCGGCTCGCGGCCTCGGGCGACCACCCCGGCCTCCGGCCGGTCGTCACCGGGCTCCCGGTCGCCGGGTTCACCGGCTCGCTCACCGACCGGATGACGGAGGGGCCGTTCGCGGGCCTCGGCCGGGTCCGGGCCAAGACCGGCACCCTGAGCGCGGTGACGTCGCTGGCGGGCCTGGCGACCGACGTGGACGGCACGGTGCTCGTGTTCGCGCTGATGGCCGACCGGGTGTCGCTGGAGAAGGGCCTCGACGCCCGGGTCGTGATGGACGCCGCGGCCGCTGCTCTGGGCGCCTGCGCCTGCGCTTCCTGACCACCGTCCGCGGGCAGTCCGGACCAGCGGCCGAGGCCCTGGTCCAGACCACCCCGACCTCGCTTAGCGGCAAGTCCCGGCAACTGTCCAGGCAAATCCGACCTTGTTACTGAACGGTGGAGATCTTGTTAACTCCTTGGGAACGATGTGAGGCGTGCACTTCGTAGTGTCGTGGGCGGTGGTAGTGCCGCGCACCTGGGGGGATCGCGGCACGCGCCAGGTACGTGAAGGACCCGCTCGGCTGTCTCTGGGGGGAGATCAGGCCGCCAGCGGGTCCTTCCGCTTTTTTGCCCCGCGGATCCGCCCCGCGGGATCGCCCCCCGGATCGCGCCGTCCGCCGGCCCACGGACGCCCCGGTAGGTTCGGCGCATGACGAAACCCGGCGGCCCGGACCCGCGCGCCATGGTCGACTGGGACCTCGCCGTCCGCGTCGCGAGCCGGATCGCCGGCGACGGCCCCGAGGTCGGTCGCGCCGAGGCCGAGGACGCCGTCGTCGAGCTCCGCGACGGCGCGAACGCCTCGACCGCCTACGTCCGCGACTTCACCGGTCTCGCGACCCCGGTCCACGACGACCCCGAGCGGGGCGCCCCGGTCCTCGTCGTCGACCGGCCCGGCTGGATCCAGGCGAACGCCGACGCGTTCAGCCACCTCCTCGGCCCGCTCGTCGACAGGCTCACCGAGCGCAAGGCGCCGTCGGGGCTCGCGGTCGCCGTCGGCTCGCGCGTCACCGGCGTCGAGGTCGGCGGGCTGCTCGGCTTCCTGGCCGGCAAGGTCCTGGGCCAGTTCGACCCGTTCCACGCCCCCGACGGCCGGCTGCTCCTCGTCGCGCCCAACATCGTCCACGTCGAGCGCGAGCTCGACGTCGACCCGCACGACTTCCGGCTGTGGGTCTGCCTGCACGAGGAGACCCACCGGGTGCAGTTCACCGCCGTCCCGTGGATGCGCGAGCACCTGTTCTCCGAGGTGCAGGCGCTGGCCGCCACCGTGAGCCCCGGCGGCGTCGACGAGACGGTCAAGCGGGTCGCCGAGACCATCAAGGGCGGCCCGCAGCGGCTCGGCAGCGCGAGCATCGTCGACCTGATGAGCACCCCCGAGCAGCGGGAGATCCTCGACCGGGTCACCGGGATGATGTCGCTGCTCGAGGGCCACGCCGACGTCGTCATGGACGGCGTCGGTCCCACCGTGATCCCGTCGGTCGCCGTCATCCGGCGCCGCTTCAACCAGCGCCGCAAGGGCGCCGGCAGCCTCGACCGGCTGCTGCGCCGGGTGCTCGGCCTCGACGCGAAGATGGCGCAGTACCGCGACGGCGCCGAGTTCGTCCGCGCGGTCGTCGACAAGGTCGGGATGGCCGAGTTCAACGCCGTCTGGGACCGCGCCGAGAACCTCCCGTCCAAGGCCGAGCTCTCCGACCCGGAGGCCTGGGTGAGCCGCGTCCTGTGAGCCACCCCGAGGGCGGTGCGCGGTGAGCCTGGACCCCGCCGTCGCGGCGGTCCGCCTCGCCGTGCGGCGGAGCCTCGGACAGGCCGACGGCGACGTCGTCGTGGTCGCCTGCTCCGGCGGCGCCGACAGCCTCGCCCTGCTCGCCGCGGCCGTCTTCGAGTGCCCCCGGCTCGGACGGCGCGTGGTCGGCGCCGTCGTCGACCACGGGCTCCAGGACGGCTCCGCCGACCACACCGACCGGGTGGTCGCCCAGATGGCCGCGCTCGGCGCCGACGAGACGCTCAGCGCCCGCGTGCGGGTCGAGGGGGCCGGCCGCGGCGTCGAGGCGGCCGCGCGCGAGGCGCGCTACGCCGTCCTCGAGCAGGTCGCGGAGCGGGTCGGCAGCCGCACCGTGCTGCTCGGCCACACCCTGGACGACCAGGCCGAGACCGTGCTGCTCGGGCTCGCCCGCGGCAGCGGCGGACGCTCGATGGCCGGCATGCGCGCGGCCTTCGACATCTTCCGGCGCCCGCTGCTCGGTGTCACCCGCGCCCAGACCGAGCGGGCCTGTGCCGCCGAGGACATCGAGTTCTGGCGTGACCCGCACAACCTCGACCCCCGCTTCACCCGGGCCCGGGTGCGGCACACGGTGCTGCCGCTGCTGGAGCGCGAGCTCGGTCCCGGCGTCGCCGAGACGCTCGCCCGCACCGCGGAGCAGCTGCGGCCCGACATGGAGGCGCTCGACGACCTCGCCGACCTCGCGTTCCTCGAGGCCCGGGTCGACGACGGCCTCGACGTGTCGACCCTCGCCGAGCAGCCCGCCGCGATCCGCTCCCGCGTGGTCCGGCTGGCCGCGCTCGCGGCCGGCAGCCCGGCGTCCGAGCTGTTCCACGTGCACGTCACCGCGCTGCTCGCGCTCGTCGCCGGCGACGTCCGCGGGCAGGTCCAGCTGCCGGGGCACGTCACCGCGTTCCGCGACCGCACCCACCTCGGCTTCCGGCCCACCTGACCCCCTAGGGTCGGAGCATGGACGCAGCCCACGTCGACGACGAACTCGTCAACGTCCTCTTCACCGAGGCCGAGATCCACGAGAAGGTGGGCGAGCTGGCCGCGGCCATCGAGCGCGACTACGAGGGCGAGGAGCTCCTCATCGTCGGCATCCTCCGCGGTGCGGTGATGGTGATGGCCGACATGGCGCGCGCCTTCACCCGCCACGTCGAGATGGACTGGATGGCGGTGTCGTCCTACGGGTCGGGCACCAAGTCCAGCGGCGTCGTCCGGATCCTCAAGGACCTCGACACCGACATCTCCGGTCGCCACGTCGTCATCGTCGACGAGATCATCGACACCGGCCTGACGCTGAGCTGGCTGACCTCCAACCTCACCTCGCGCAACCCGGCGAGCGTCGAGATCTGCACGCTGCTGCGCAAGCCCGAGGCCCTCCAGATGCCCGTCGACGTCAAGTACGTCGGCTGGGACATCCCCAACGAGTTCGTCGTCGGCTACGGGCTCGACTACAAGGAGCGCTACCGCAACCTGCGCGACATCGGCACGCTGGCGCCGCACGTCTACTCCTGACCCGCACGCCACGCACGCCACGCACGCCACGCACCCTCTGGCTCGGGTGGCGACCAGGCACCTGAGAGGATGAACTCGACTCGGCGGCCCCTGTACCGTCGAGGCGTTCGATCGTGTGTTCGGCGTGCTAGCTGCGAAAGAGTTGTCGTGAAGCGGATTTTCAAGGGCCCGTGGGTCTGGATCGCGGTCGCCGTCCTCGGCGTCATCCTCGCCCTGCAGTTCCTGGCGCCCGGGGGCGGGTACGACGAGGTCCCGACGTCCCAGATGCAGAAGTACCTCGCCGACGACGAGGTGAAGGAGATCTCCTTCATCGACGGCGAGCAGAAGATCCAGGCCACCCTGCAGAGCGGCGTGCGCGACTCCGGCGCCAAGGTCGAGTCCTACTACGTGCTCGGCCAGCAGCAGGGCATCATCGCGCTCGCCGACTCCAAGCTCGAGAGCGCCGGCGGCAAGCTGGAGAAGTCCTCCTCGGAGAACCCGCAGCCCAGCCTGCTCACCAGCATCTTCGCCACGCTGATCCCGTTCGTCCTGATCATCATCTTGTTCCTGTGGCTGATGAACAGCGTGCAGGGCGGCGGCGGCCGCGGCGTCATGCAGTTCGGCAAGTCCAAGGCCAAGCTCATCTCCAAGGACATGCCGAAGACGACCTTCGCCGACGTCGCGGGCTGCGACGAGGCGATCGAGGAGCTCGGCGAGATCAAGGAGTTCCTCCAGGAGCCGGCCAAGTTCCAGGCGGTCGGCGCCAAGATCCCCAAGGGCGTCCTGCTCTACGGCCAGCCCGGCACGGGCAAGACGCTGCTGGCCCGCGCCGTCGCCGGCGAGGCCGGCGTCCCGTTCTACTCGATCTCGGGCTCCGACTTCGTCGAGATGTTCGTGGGTGTCGGCGCGAGCCGGGTCCGTGACCTGTTCGAGCAGGCGAAGGAGAACGCCCCGGCGATCGTCTTCATCGACGAGATCGACGCCGTCGGCCGGCACCGCGGCACCGGCATGGGCGGCGGCCACGACGAGCGCGAGCAGACCCTCAACCAGCTCCTCGTCGAGATGGACGGCTTCGACGTCCGCGGCGGCGTCATCCTGATCGCGGCCACCAACCGCCCCGACGTCCTCGACCCGGCGCTGCTGCGCCCGGGCCGCTTCGACCGGCAGATCCAGGTCGACGCCCCCGACCTCGCCGGCCGCACCAAGATCCTCCAGGTCCACTCCCGCGGCAAGCCGCTCGCGCCCGACATCGACCTGCAGAACGTCGCGCGCCGCACGCCCGGCTTCAGCGGCGCCGACCTCGCCAACGTGCTCAACGAGGCCGCGCTGCTGACCGCCCGCAACTCGGCCAAGATGATCGACGCCGCCGCGCTCGACGAGGCGATCGACCGCGTCATCGCCGGCCCGCAGCGTCGCACCCGGCTGATGAGCGAGAAGGAGAAGCTCGTCACGGCCTACCACGAGGGCGGACACGCCCTCGTCGCCGCGGCGATGCCCGGCACCGACCCGGTGCACAAGATCACGATCCTGCCGCGCGGGCGCGCCCTCGGCTACACGATGGTGCTGCCCGACGAGGACAAGTACTCCCAGACCCGCTCCGAGCTGCTCGACAAGCTCGCCTACATGCTCGGCGGGCGGGCGGCGGAGGAGATGATCTTCCACGACCCGACCACCGGCGCCGGCAACGACATCGAGAAGGCCACCAGCCTGGCCCGCGCGATGGTCACCCAGTACGGCATGACCGAGCGGCTCGGCGCGATCAAGCTGGGCAGCGACAACAGCCAGCCGTTCCTGGGCCGCGACCTCGGCCACTCCCGCGACTACAGCGAGGACGTCGCCGCGATCGTCGACGACGAGGTCACCAAGCTGCTGACGACCGCCCACCAGGAGGCCTTCGACGCGCTCGAGGAGAACCGCGACGTCCTCGACGCGCTGGTGCTCGCGCTGCTCGACAAGGAGACCCTCGACAAGGCGCAGGTCGCGGAGATCTTCACCGCGCTGCGACGCCGTCCCGAGCGCCCGGCCTGGACCGGCTCCCCGACGCGCAACCCGTCCGCGCTGCCGCCCGTGGAGATCCCGCAGGCGATCCGCGACCGGGTCGCCGCCAACGGACTGCTCGCCAAGCAGCCGGAGAGCGGCGTGGTCGTCACGCCGCCCGGACCCGGCGGCGACGTCCACGACCCCTCCCTCGGTGGCGGCGAGCCCCCCACGCCGCCGCTCCCCGGGAGCAACGGCGTCGGCTGACGCTCGGGGCGCCGCCGCACCTCAGAGCAGGCGGGTGCTCGGCCACAGGTCGAGCAGGTCGACCTCGGGGCATGCTCGCGCGACGGCGTCGTACGTCGCGGAGTAGTGCCGCGCGACCCGCCGCACCGTGCTCTCCGACAGCACGCCGGACCGGGGGGAGACGTTGGCCCGGACGTCGAAGGCCCCCGGGGTCGCCTCGATGCCGCAGAGGGCGCTGATCGATGCCACCGACCGGTCGGTGAACAACGACTCGTAGAAGCCGACGTGCCGCTCGGTGCCGGGGAAGGCGGCGCTCAGCTCGGCGAGCGTGTTCTCGTAGCGGGTGCGGCCCTCGTAGGTCGGGTGGTCGAACAGCTCGAGGAGGTGCGCCTCGCTGGAGAGCGGGTACTTCTCGGGCGCCCGGCCCTGCACCATCCGCACGTGGGACCAGATGCGCTCGACCGGGTCCCGCATGAGGAAGGCCGCCACGGCCCGCACGCCGAGCTCGGCGAACGACGAGCGCACCCAGGCCAGGCGCGTGCGGTCGAGCAGGGCGTAGGACGGGGTGATGTCGAGGGTGAGCGCGGCCCCGCCGGCGAGCAGGCCGGCGAAGTAGCCCGGGTACAGCGACACGTCGGCCACCATCGCCGCCTGGTGCAGCGCCGCCGCGTCCGCCCGGCCGCTCTCGCCGAGGGACCGACCGGCGCGCTGGGCACGTTGGGCGATCCGGGCGCGCATCCAGGACTCGGAGGGCAGGTCGACCACGTCGAGGACGTGGAGCTCCTTGCGGTAGCCCGTCACGACCTGGTCGGAGGCGGCGAGCTGGTCGTGCAGCCAGGTGGTGCCCGCCTTCATCGCGCCGAGGCCGAGCAGGAAGGTCGGGCGGACGGTCACGAGGCCCGACCCTAGCGGGGGCCGCTGGTAGGTTCGCGGCCGTGACCGACCCGATTGACCGCGCCGTGCGCGACCCCGCGGACGTGCCCGACTTCGACCACGCCCGGGCCGAGGCCGCCGTCCGCGAGCTCCTCCACGCGATCGGCGAGGACCCCGACCGGGAGGGCCTGCACGACACCCCGGCGCGGGTCGCCCGCGCCTACGCCGAGCTCACCGCCGGGCTGCGGCAGCGCGCGGAGGACGTGCTCAGCACGACCTTCGACCTGGGGCACGACGAGATGGTGCTGGTCCGCGACATCGAGCTGTGGTCGATGTGCGAGCACCACCTGGTGCCGTTCACCGGGGTCGCCCACGTCGGCTACATCCCGGCCACGACCGGCAAGATCACCGGCCTGTCGAAGCTCGCCCGCCTCGTCGACGTCTACGCGAAGCGACCGCAGGTCCAGGAGCGGCTGACCACCCAGATCTCCGACGCGCTGATGGACATCCTCGACGCGCGCGGGGTCATCGTGGTGATCGAGGCCGAGCACCTCTGCATGACGATGCGCGGCGTCCGCAAGGCCGGCGCCCGCACGATCACCTCGGCGGTCCGCGGCTCGATGCGCTCCGACCCGGCCACCCGGGCCGAGGCGATGGCCCTGATCCACCGGGGCTGAGTCGTGGACCGGGGCTGAGGTCGACCGATGCTGGTGGCCGTGACGACGGCGAAGGACACGCTCGCCAACCTCGAGCGCTTCGTGCGCCGCAACCTCTTCGCCGGCATCGACCACCTCGTCGTCTTCGTCGACGGCGAGCAGCCCGAGGTCGTCGAGCGGTTCGCCGCCGACCCGCACGTGACGTGCGTGTCGGCGTGGGACGACGGGTGGTGGGGACCCGAGGCGCGGCCCGGGCTGAACGGACGACAGAACCGCAACGCCGGCGTGGTGAACGTCGTCTGCACTCTGTTCCCGTGGGCGACCTGGCTGTTCCACGTCGACGCCGACGAGGTCGTGCACGTCAACCGGCGCAAGCTCGAGCGGCTCGACCCGTCGTGCGAGGTCGTGCTGCTGCGCGTGCTCGAGTCGGTGAGCCACGAGGACGCCGAGGCCGAGGGGGGTTGGTTCAAGCGCCGGCTCGGACCGAGCGAGCGGACGCTGCTCGTCGAGCGTGGTCACGCGCGGGCCCGGACCAACTCGCTCTACTTCCGCGGTCACCTCACCGGCAAGTCCGGCTGGCGGCCCTCGCTCGACCTCCGGGCCGCCGTCCACAAGCCGCTCGGGGCGGACGGCGCGGCGATCGACGGCCTCGAGGCCGGGTGGCTGCGCCTGCTGCACCTCGAGTCGCCCTCGGCGGAGGAGTTCGCGCGCAAGTGGGTCAACCTCGCCGAGGCGGGACTCGACACGATGGCGATCCGGCCCGGACGCCGCCACGTCGCCGCCGAGGTGCGCGCGCTGCTCGACCGCGGCGCCCCTCCGGACGAGGTCGAGGCGACGCTCGCCCAGGTCTACGACGAGACGATCCGCGACCCCTTCCCCGACCTGCGCGACCTCGGCCTGCTGGTCCGGGTCGAGCTCGACACGCCGAGGTACCGGCCGCGGGAGGTCCCCGCCGCCGACCTCGACCGGTTCCGCGCCCTGGTGCGGGGGGCGGCCGGCCTCGACAAGTCGGGTCTGCTCCGGACCGGCCGCGCCGACGTCCTGGGCCGGATCGTCGAGGCGGTCGACGGCTGACGACGGCTGACGGCGGCTGACGGCGGCTGGCCGGCCCGTCGGTATCGTCACGGCATGCGTCCGGTCGTGATGGGAGTCGTCAACGTCACGCCCGACTCGTTCTCCGACGGCGGTCGCTTCGCCGACGGGCCGGCCGCGGTCGCCCACGGGCGCCGGCTGCTGGCCGACGGCGCCGACGTCCTCGACATCGGGGGGGAGTCGACCCGACCCGGCGCCACCCGCCCCCTGGTGTCCGAGGAGCTCGACCGGGTCGTCCCGGTGATCGAGGCGCTCGCCGGCGACGGCGCGACGGTGTCGGTCGACACGATGCGCTCCGAGGTCGCCGAGGCCGCGCTCGCGGCGGGCGCCCGGATCGTGAACGACGTCTCGGGCGGTCTCGCCGACCCGCGGATCCTCGACGTCGTGGCGGACTCCACCGCGACGTACGTCGCGATGCACTGGCGCGCCCACAGCGACCGGATGCAGGACCTCGCGGTCTACGACGAGCCCGGCGGTGTCGTCGCCGCTGTGGCCCGCGAGCTCGCCCAGCGGGTCGCCGAGATCCGCGCCGCCGGCATCCCCACCGACCGGATCGTGCTCGACCCCGGCCTCGGGTTCGCCAAGCGCGGCGACCACAACTGGGAGCTCGTCGACGGTCTCGACCGGTCCGACGGGCCGGCCGCGCTCGGACTGCCGCTGCTCGTCGGCGCCAGCCGCAAGTCGTTCCTCGGCGCCCTCCTCGCCGCTCCGGACGGCACGCCACGACCGGTCGACCAGCGCGACGTCGCGAGCCACGCGCTCACGCTCGTGCTGGCCCGCAAGGGGGTCTGGGGGATCCGGGTGCACGACGTCCGGGGGACCCGTGATGTGCTGAGCGTGTGGGAACGGACCGGATGAGCGCCCCGACGCGACCGCTCGACGAGATCGCCGTCCTCGGGCTCGAGTGCTGGGGGCACCACGGCGTCTTCGACTTCGAGCGACGCGCCGGACAGTCCTTCGTGATCGACCTCGTGCTCGGTGTCGACACCCGTGCTGCGGCGGCCTCGGACGACTTGCGTGACACCGTCGACTACGGAAGTCTCGGGGCCTCGGTGCAAGCCGCCGTGGAGAAAGATCCGGTCGACCTGATCGAGACCCTCGCCCAGCGGATAGCGGACGTCTGCCTCTTGGACGACCGTGTTCAATGGGCGCGAGTGACCGTACACAAGCCGGATGCCCCCCTCGACGCGACGTTCGCCGACGTCACGTTGACGATCACCCGAGAGCGCGAGGTCCACCGTGACTGAGACCCCCAACCCGCACATCATCGACGCCGACACCCTCACCGGGGAGATGCGTCCGATCCGTCGGGTCGTCATCGCGCTGGGGTCCAACCTGGGTGAGTCGCTGGCCAGTCTCCAAGGCGCCGTCGATGCGATCGCCGACACCCCCGACGTCTGGGTCACCGGCGTCTCGCCGGTCTACGAGACCGAGCCGGTCGACTCCCCGCCCGGCGCGCAGAACTACCTGAACGCGGTCCTGCTGGCCGACACCACGCTGGCCGCCAACCGGCTGATGGACCGCGCGCTCGCCGTCGAGGACGCCTACGACCGCGAGCGCAGCGACGTCCACAACGCCCCGCGGACCCTCGACGTCGACCTCATCGTCGTCGGCGACCGACGCAGCGACACCGACGCCCTGCGCCTGCCGCACCCGCGCGCCCACGAGCGGGCCTTCGTCCTCAAGCCGTGGTACGACCTCGAGCCCGACGCCGAGCTGCCCGGACACGGGCCGATCGCCGAGCTGCTCGCCAAGACCGGGGTCGAGGGACTCACGCTGCGCGAGGACCTCACGCTCGACGTCGAGTAGCGGGTCGCCTTGTACGACGGCCCCCACGAGCCCGACCGGGACCCGGACCGCTCCGGCCGCCCCGGCCGCCCGGGCGGCGACCCGGGCGAGGACCGCGCCCTGGGTCCGACCCCACCGCACGTGCCCGCGACCTGGGGGGTCGTCGGGTTCGCCCTCGGGTGGCTGGTCCACTCCGTGACCGAGCGCTGGGGCACGCCGCCCCTCGTCTCGTGGGCCCAGCCGCTCGCGCTCGTCCTCGTCGCCGCGATCCTCGCCGGGACCGCGTGGTCGACCCACCGCGCCGTGCACGTGCGGCAGGAGCGGCTCGCGCCCCACCGAGCCGTGAACCGGCTCGTGCTGGCGCGCGCGTGCGCCCTCGTCGGCGGTCTCGTCGGCGGCGGCTACCTCGGGTACGCCGCCAGCTGGGTCGGCGATCCCTCCGAGCTCGCCGACGAGCGGATCCTCCGATCGGGCCTGGCCGGCCTCGCCGGCGTCCTGGTGGTCGTCACGTCCCTGCTGCTCGAGCGCGCGTGTCGCGTCCGATCCGGGGCCGACGACAACTAGCCTGCGAACCATGACCTCCCCGGCTGCTCGTCCCGGACCGACCCCGACGGCCGGTTCGACGGCTGGATCGACGGCTGCCTCTGCCGCGCCGTCCCGGCGCCGGCAGCGCTCGACCCGGCTCCTCGTGGCCGTCGTCCTGGTCGCCGCCGCGCTGGCGTGCGCCGTCGCCGCGATCGCCAGCGGCACGTGGGCCGTCGCCGCCGTGGGTGCCGGCGTCGCCGCCGTCCTCGGCGCCGTCGCCACCCGCATCACCCACTCCGAGCTCGCCGACACCCGCCGGGCGTGGGCCCGCGACCGTGCCGAGCAGGCCCGCGGCTACGCCGCCCTCACCGAGACCCGTACGGCCGAGCAGGCCCTGTACGTCGCCGACACCCACGGCCGGATCACCCGCCACGAGGCCACCATCACCCGGCTCGAGACGCGCCTGGCCGACGCCGCCGCCGAGGTCACCGCCACCCGCGACGAGCTCGCCGCCGAGCAGGCCAAGGTCCTCGCCGTCGAGAAGGCCTCCGCCGAGCAGGTCGCCCGGCTCTCCTCCCGCCTCGCCGAGGCGGAGGAGCGCGCCGCCATGGCGATCGTCCGCGTCGCCGAGCTCGAGCAGGAGCTCGACGTCGTCCGCGCCGAGCTCGTCGCCTGGGAGACCACCGGGCACGGCGAGGACCGCAAGCACGCCTGACGCCCGCGGACGGCCCACGCGCCGCTCGCCCAGCCCCGTCCGGCGCACGGACGCCTCGCCGGCTCGCCCCGGACCGGCCGAGCCGGACTGGGCGGCCGATCCCTGAACTTGTCAACCGGGATCCCGGCCCCCAAGTTCAGATTTCCCCGGCCGACCGGGGAAATCCCGACCCGGCCCGACCCCACCGGGCACCCGCCCGCCCGAACCCGGTCGTCGCCGCGGCCTCCTCCCGTCATGGGCGGCGGGGTGCTCCGGCACAATGGGCTGTCGTGATCCCCGAGGACTCCCGGTTCGAGACCGACCCCGACGCCCTGGTCGGTGAGCTCGTCGACGAGCTGCCGGCGCTGCCCGGGGGGTGGGAGGTCGGGCAGCCCGACCCGTCGGACCGGTCCGACCTCGCGCGCCTGACCCAGCTGCTGCGCGCCCACGAGCGGGACGGGCGGGGGTGGGCGGGCTCGAGCGTCGACGACGTCCTCGTCGAGGTGTCCGAGGCCGGGCTGCGCACGCGGGAGAACGTCGTGGTGCGCGACGACGCCGGCCTGATCCGCGCGTGGGGGAGCGTGCACGACCGGGCCGGGGGACGGATGCTGCTGCTGCACGTCGTCGAGCGCGGCCTCGCCGACGGCGTCGCCCGGGCCTGCTCGGACCTGCTCGTCGAGTGGGCCGTCGGCCAGGCCCGCGCGGTCGGGGCCGCCCGCGGGCTCGAGGTCCAGCAGATCGATACCGGCACCTACTCCGGCGACGAGCGGCAGACGGCGTGGCTCGCGGCGTCCGGCTTCACCAAGGTGCGTACCTGGTGGCAGATGAGCCGGCCGGTGACCCCCGACGAGCGCGACCTGGTGCCGTCGGCCGACGACTGGGAGGCCCGCGGCGTCCGGTTCCGGCTGGTGCGCCGGGCGGGCGACGGCATGCCCGACGAGGGCGACCTGCGCGAGGTCCACGACGTGCTCGAGGAGGCCTTCCGCGACCACTTCAACTCGTGGGAGGAGACCTTCGAGGAGTTCCTGCACCGCCTGCGCGAGGACCCCGGCCACCGCTGGGACCACTGGTGGCTCGCCGAGCTGGTCGACCGCGGCGACGGGTCCGACGCGGGCAGCGGCTCCGACGGCGAGGGACCCGAGCCGGTCGGTGCCCTCGTCGGCACCGTCTCGGAGAGCGCCTCCGGCCCGGACGGCTCGTACGTGTCCTACATCGGCGTCCGTGAGGCCGCCCGCGGCCGTGGCGTCGCCAAGGGCCTGCTCCGCACGATCATCGCGGACGCCGCCGGCCGCGGCCGCGACCGCGTCGGCCTCGAGGTCGACGCCGACTCCTCCACCGGCGCCGACGGCCTCTACACCTCGATGGGCTGGACGACGTCGTACGTCACCGAGTCCTGGCACCGCGACGTCGCCGTCGCCGTCGCCGACTGACCGACGACGCGAGCCGGGCCGGGACGCACACCGGGGGCCCCACGTCGCACGACGCAGGACCCCCGGGTGGTGGGGCGGCTCGGCCTCGGTCGGCCCAGCCGCGGATCGGGGCTCAGAGCAGGCCCTTCTCCTTCAGCCAGTCGGTGGCCGCCGTCGCGGCCGAGGCCTGCTCGTCACCCTCGACCCGCTCGCGCAGCGCGATCAGGTCCTCGGTGGTGAGCTCGGCCGAGATCGCGTTGAGCGTGTCGGCGATGTCGTCGGAGAAGGCGTCGTCGGAGATCAGCGGGATGATGTTCTGCGACGAGATCATGTTCTCGGGGTCCTCGAGCACGACCAGGTCCTCGGCGACCAACGCCGGCGAGGTGGTGTAGATGTCGGCCACCTGGACCGAGTCGTCGACCAGGGCCTTGACCGTGTCCGGGCCGCCGTAGTCCTCGATCGGGACGAACTCGGCGCCGGTGACGCCGTAGACGTCCTCGAGGCCGGGGATGCCGTAGCCCAGCTCACCGAACTGCGGGTTGGCGCCGAGCTTGAACGGCGCGAGGGCCGCCAGGTCGCCGATGCTGGTGAGGTCGTTGGCCTCGGCGGTCTCGCGCGTCACGACGTAGGCGTCCTTGTCCTCGGCCGCGGCCGAGTCCAGCACCTGGAGGTCGTCCTCGGCGACGGCGTCGACCAGCGCGCCGTCGACCTCCTCGGTCGTCCGCTCGGTGTACTCGGGGTTGTAGGCGGCGAGCAGGTTGCCGTTGTACTCGGGGATGAGGTCGATCGAGCCGTCCTTGAGGGCCGGCAGCGTCTGCTGGCGCGGACCGATGTTGAACTGCTTCTCCACCTCGACCCCGTCGGCGTCGAGGGCCTGGTAGTAGATCTCCGCGAGGATCTCGCTCTCGGGGAAGTTGAAGGAGCCGACGACGACGGCACCGCCGTCGTCGTCACCTCCGCAGGCGGTCAGGCCGGTCATCAGGCAGGCCGTGGCGGCGACGGCTCCGACCAGGCGGAGGCGGGGGTAGCTGGTCATCAAGGGTGTCCCTTCGTGTCACGCGTTCTCAGGCGCGCGCGGCCGTGTCGGCCGACTTGGAGGTGCGGCGTCGTGCTGGGCGGTGCTCGGCGAGGCCGCGGGTTGCGGTGGCTCGTTGGAGGAGGGCGAAGAGGGCGTCGACGGACAGTGCCAGCGCGGTCACGAGCAGGGCGCCGCCGAGGATCCGATCGTAGTCGTAGAGGCCGATCCCGCTGGTGATGATCCGCCCGAGGCCACCGAGGCCGACGTACGACGCGATGGTCGCCGTGGCGATCACCTGCAGCACCGCGGAGCGGATCCCGCCGACGATCAGGGGCAGGGCCAGGGGGATCTCGACGAGGCGCAGGATCTGCCACTCCGTCATCCCGTTCGCGCGGGCGGCGTCGATCGTGGTCCGGTCGACCGACTCCAGGCCGGCGTAGCAGCCGGCCAGCATCGAGGGGATGGCCAGGATCACCAGGGCGATCACCGACCCGATCAGGGGCGCGCGGTCGAAGCTCACGTGGTCGTCGAGCACCATCAGCAGGAAGAACAGCAGCCCGAGCGTGGGCAGGGCCCGCATCGCTCCGGTGAAGGAGATCACCAGCTGGCGGCCCCGGCCGGTGTGGCCGATGAAGAAGCCGAGCGGCAGCGCGATGAGCGCCGCGGCCAGCACCGAGATCCCGGTGTAGGTCAGGTGCTCGACGAGCCGGTCCTGGATGGGCAGCGGGCTGCGGCTGCCGGCCCGGTAGTTCTCGGAGTCGAGGAGCCAGCGCAGTGCGCTCTCGAAGAGGTCCATCAGCCGTCGCCTCCGCTCGTGACGGCGACCGGGTCCTGGTCGGCGGCGGCGCTCGGGGTGCCCGCGGCACCCGGGCCCCCGGGCTCGACGAGCGCCACCGTGCGGGACCGGCTGCCGGCCCGGTCGGGGCGGTTCCACGGCATCAGGATCCGCCCGAGGGTGACGATGACGACGTCGAGGACGAGCGCGATCAGCAGGCTCATCACGATGCCGACGGCAACCTCCTCGAGGATGTCGCGCTGCTTGCCGTTGTTGAACAGGTAGCCGAGGTTGCGCGAGCCGATGATCACGCCGACCGAGGTGAGTGCGATCGTGCTGACCGACACCACCCGGATGCCGGCGAGCAGCACCGGCCCCGAGAGCGGCAGCTCGACGCGGAAGAAGCGCGCGGCGGCGCCGTACCCGACCGCGCTCGAGGCGTCGAGCACGGTGCGGTCGACCGAGGCGAGCGCGTCGGCCGCGGATCGGGCCATGATCGCGACGCCGTAGATGGAGAGGGCCACGACCAGGTTGGTGGAGTCGAGGACCTGGGTGCCGATCAGGGGCGGCAGGATCACGAACAGGGGCAGCGAGGGGATCGTGTACAGCAGGCTGCCGGCGGTGATCACGACCGTGCGCAGCACGCGGTTGCGGTTGGCCAGCCAGCCCAGCGGGATGGAGAGCACGAAGCTCAGCACGATCGGCAGGATTGCGAGCTGCACGTGCGCGAGCGTCAGCTCCCAGATGAGGGGCAGGTTGTCGCGGGTCCAGGTCACGGCCGCGGCGCCTGCTTCTCGAGAGCCCCGTCCGGACGCAGGACGCCGATCGGCCGGCCGTCGCCGTCGACGACGAGCGTCAGCCCGTCGTCGTCGGGCCGCTGCTGGAGGTGCAGGGTCCGCTTGCCCTTGTCGGCCCCGACGAAGCTCGCGACGAAGTCGTCGGCCGGCGCGGCCAGGATCTCCGCGGGCGTGCCGGCCTGGGCGATCACCCCGCCCTTGCGGAAGATCACCACCTGGTCGGCGAGGAGGAACGCCTCGTCGATGTCGTGGGTGACGAACACGATCGTCTTGCCGAGCTCGCGCTGCAGCCGGTTGAGCTCGGACTGGAGGTCGGCGCGCACGATGGGGTCGACGGCGCCGAACGGCTCGTCCATCAGCAGGACGTTGGGGTCGCTGGCCAGGGCGCGGGCCACGCCGACCCGCTGCTGCTGGCCGCCCGAGAGCTGGCGCGGGTATCGGCGGGCCAGCCCGCGGTCGAGCCCGACCTTGTCGAGCAGGTCCATCGCCTCGGCCCGCGCCTGCGACTTCTTCACGCCGTGCAGGAGCGGCACGGTCGCGACGTTGTCGACGACCCTGCGGTGCGGCAGGAGACCCGAGGACTGGAGCACGTAGCCGATGCTGCGGCGCAGCTCGACCTTGTTGCGTCCCGCGATGTCGTCGCCGTCGATCGTGATCCGCCCGGAGGTCGGCTCGATCATCCGGTTGATCATCCGCAGCAGCGTGGTCTTGCCGCAGCCGGAGGACCCGACGAACACGGTCGTCTTCCGCGAGGGCAGCGTGAAGCTGAAGTCCTCCACGGCGACGGTGCCGTCCGGGAACTGCTTGGTCACCGACTCGAACTCGATCATGGGCACCGCTCAATCTGCTGGAGGAGACTGTCGAGGCGGGACAACAGTGCCACAGTCGTAGTTGATCGATCGGATTTCACCAGTCCACGGCCGGGCGGGGACCACCCTTCCGGTCACTGTCCGGTCTCTGTTCGGTCAGCGTCCGGTTCCGTCAGGTCTCGTGGTCCTGCAGTCGCAGGGCCGCGAGGTCGACCGTCGCGGCGTCCAGCCCCGGGACGTCGATCCGCCAGCCGCGCGGGTCGTCGACCCGCGGCACGCGCTCGCCCGGGCCGAGCCCGGCGAGGTAGGTCATGACGTGCGCGGCGTCGGCGCGCCGGCCCTGCTCGACCAGCCACCCGGTGAGCCGGTGCACCGGCGGCAGCCCGCTGTGCACCAGCGACCGCTCGGCGAAGAGGTCGCGGACCCCCGCCTCGAGCAGCGCGTACCACGCGTCGTCCGCGGTGGGGATCTGCACGAAGTAGCGGTGGAGGTCACCGGGCAGCACCTTGTCGCGGAACACCCTCGACACCTTCGGCGACCCGTGGTCGGCGACGCTGCGTGCGGTCAGGCGCTTGGTGAGCCAGCGGTCCTCGAGGTCGACGAGCGAGCCGCGCTGCTGGGTGATCGAGGAGCCGTCCGACCGGATCCGCCAGTGGTAGACGACCTCCGGCACGATCCCGAACCGCCGGGCGCGGAGGAACGCCCGGGTGGTCGTCGGCTGGTCCTCGTAGCGGTGACCCTCGAGCCACGACAGGCCGGCGCCGTCCCAGAAGGCGCGGGTGAAGAGCTTGTTCCACGCGAACACGTCGCCGAGGATCTCCGGCTGCTGCTCGACGACCAGCGCGGCGCGGGTCCGGTGCAGGCGCCGCATCCACGGCGGCTGCACGAGCACCTGTGCCGGGTCGTCGGCGTCCGGGCGCCACCACGCGATCGACCCGGTGACGAAGTCGCAGCCCGAGCCGCTCAGCTGCCGCTGCAGGGCGGCGTACGCGGTGGGCGGGACGACGTCGTCGGAGTCGGCGAAGGTCACCAGGTCGCCGGTGGTGTGCCGCAGCCCCTCGTTGCGGGCCGCGCCGAGCCCGCGGTTGGCGATGTGGACGACGCGCACCCGGGCGTCGCGGGCGGCGCGCTCGTCGGCGATCGCGCCCGACCCGTCGGTCGACCCGTCGTCGACCACCACCACCTCGACGTCCGGGTAGGTGCTGGCCAGCAGGCTGTCGAGGCACTCGGCGAGGTAGGCCTCGACGTCGAAGACCGGGACGACGACGCTGATCCGCCGCGGGGGTCGGCGGCCGATCCTCATGACGCAACGGTAGTGCCCGATAGGCTCTCGCCTCGTGAGTGACCCCAGCAGCGTCGACCCTGCCGACTACCCGCGCAAGGTCATCCTCGTCGCCGGCGCCGGCCGGAGCGGCACCAGCACGATGGCCGGGCTGATGAAGATCCTGGGCCTGCACGTGCCCCAGCCGGAGGTCGCCGCCGACGAGTCGAACCCGAAGGGCTTCGGGGAGCCGCAGTGGGTCGTCGACCACCACGACCGGCTGCTGAAGGAGGCGCTGGTCCAGGTCTCCGACTCCCGGCCCGAGGCGTGGTTCGAGACCGGTCGGGTGAGCACCCGCGAGCCGGAGCGGATCGCCACCGCCGACTGGCTGGAGGGGCACTTCACCGCCGACCAGGGGCACAGCGAGCTCGTCGTCAAGGACCCGCGGCTCGCGTGGTTCCTCGGGCTGTGGCGCGTCGCGGCGATCCGCACCGGCGCCGAGCCGGTCTTCGCGACCATGCTGCGCCCGCCCGCCGAGGTGGTCGGCAGCAAGCAGACCTACTACGCCAACAAGCTCGGCTCGGCGCACCTCGCGGCGTCCTGGCTGAACATGCTGCTCCACACCGAGCGCGGCACCCGCGTCGGCACCGGCACCGGCGCCGGCGCCCGCGTCTTCGTCCGGTACGGCGACCTCCTCGACGACTGGACGCGCACCACGATGCACGTCGGCGAGACGCTCGGGCTGCAGCACGTCCTGCACGCCAACAGCGAGCAGATCCGGGACGGCCACCGCTTCGTCGACCCCTCGCTGCGCCGGATGCAGCAGACCCTCGCCGACCTCGGCCTCCCGCCACGGCTGCACGACCTCGTCGGACAGACCTGGGAGGAGCTCAACAAGCTCGCCGACCCCGGCGGCGACACCCCCCAGGTGCACGCCACCCTCGACGAGCTCCGCGAGGCCTACACCGACCTGTACGCCGAGGCGGAGGCCATCTCGCGCTCCTCGGTGGTCCACGCCGAGCAGCGCACCCGGCGTCAGGGTCCGCCGCCGCGGCCCGCGGCCGGCCCGGCCCGGCCGGCCGACACCCCGCTCGGCGCCGACCGGCTCCCGCACGGGCTGCGCGCCGCCGTCCCCGCCCCGGTGCGGCGCGGCCTGCGCAAGCTGGCCGGGCGCGAGCGCTCCTGATGGCGCTCCCCGAGGCAGCCGGACTCACCAACCTCGAGGGCCACGCCGACTTCGACATCACCTGGCCCTGGGCCCGGCCCGGCGGCCTGCGCAGCGGCAGCACCGCCGTGCTGCGCGTCAAGGACGAGGCCCCGTCGCTGCCGTTCGTGCTGCCGCCGCTGCTGCGCGCGATGGACCACGTCCTGGTCGTCGACAACGGCTCGACCGACGGCAGCCCGGACGTCGTCGTCGAGACGGCCGAGCGGGCCGGCCTCGCGCACCGGCTGACCCAGGCGTCGTACCCGTTCGCGGTCGCCCGGGCCGGCGCCGAGCACCGCGCCGTCCACGAGCGGTCGGTGCACTCGCTCGCCTACTTCTACAACTGGTGCTTCGCCCAGGTCGGGACCCGCTACTCCTTCAAGTGGGACGGCGACATGGTGCTCACCGCCGAGGGCGAGGCGTCGCTGGCCGACCTCGCCTGGCAGGTCGGCGACGTCCAGTCGATCATCCGGGTCCCGCGCCACGGGCTCTACCTCGACGGTCCCTCGCACGCCTACCTCGACCTCGGCCTCCGCAACGCCGAGGAGTGGGGCTTCCCCGTCGGGCCCGACTTCGTGTTCGCCAAGGCCTTCGAGTGGGAGGTCCGCACCACCCCGAAGCCGGTCCGCTCGATCGGGCTGCCGCACGGACTGTGCGTCGAGCTGAAGTACCTCGACGGCGACGAGTTCGCGCACTGGACCGACCCGGCGTCGTTCGCCACGAGCCACCGCAACAAGCGCAAGCGTCGCGAGTGGGCGGTCTTCAACGCGCTCAACGCCGGCGAGGTGCCCGAGGGCGTGCACGAGATCCACGCCCCGGACGGCGTCCACGTCGTCGACCACGTCACCCGCACCTGGCTGCCGCACGCGCCGCGGCCGCTCGAGGTCGGCACGGTCGTGAGCTCCGACGACGCCGAGCGGGCTCGCCGGCCCGGCTGAGCGTCGCGCCGGTCCTGCAGCCCCTCGGGGTCGCGCGATCGATGCAATTGCCGACGTGTGGCCAGTTCTCGGCGGCCGGATCGAGCCAGCGTCGGCAATTGCACGCTGGTGGCAGGCCCGGGAGGTGGCGTGCGTCACGCTCCCGGCCGTTCCCCCGGCGGAAGCAACCCGCGTACATTCGGCGTTGCACTGCTGACAGCACACGAGCACCACGTCTGGTACCCACCCCGGCCCGCGCGAGCGGGTGGTCGGAGGGACTGGAACGAAAGGTTCCCCAATGTCACACGAGTCGTCCCTGCCCGCACCGCCGCCGCGTCTGCGCATCGGCGTCGTCGGCGCCGGCCGGGTCGGAGCCGTCCTCGCCGCAGCCCTGCGGGCCGCCGGTCACGAGGTCGTCGCCGCCGCCGGAGAGTCCGACGCCTCGCGCGGGCGCATCGACGCGCTGCTGCCGGGCGTCGCCGTCGACAAGCCGAGCGCCGTCGCCCGGGCGTGCGACCTGCTGCTGCTCACCGTCCCCGACGACATGCTCGGCAACGTCGTCTCGGTGCTCGCCCACAGCGGCGCCCTGCGCGAGGGGCAGGTCGTCGTGCACACCTCCGGGCGGCACGGGCTCGAGGTGCTGGCGCCGGCCGTCGCGCTCGGCGCGCGTGCGATCGCGCTGCACCCGGCGATGACGTTCACCGGCACCGAGGTCGACCTGGACCGGCTCGCCGGCTGCGTCTTCGGCCTCACCGCCGCCGACGGTGAGCGCGAGCTCGCCGCGTCGCTGGTCGACGACCTCGGCGGCCGCCCGATGTGGGTGCCCGAGTCGCGCCGCGCTCTCTACCACGCAGGGCTGGCGCACGGCGCCAACCACCTCGTCACCCTCGTCACCGAGGCGATGGAGCTGCTCGCCGCCGCCGGCGCCGACGACCCGGCCGCGACCCTGCGACCGCTGCTCACCGCCGCGCTCGACAACGCCCTCGAGCACGGCGACGCCGCCCTCACGGGCCCGATCGTGCGTGGCGACGTCAACACCGTGCGCGCCCACCTCGACAGCATCCGCGTCGAGGCCCCGACCACGATGCCGAGCTACCTCGCGCTCGCCCGGGCCACCCTGAGCCGGGCCGTGACCGACGGCCGGCTCACCGCGCTGCGGGCGCTGGCGATCAACGACGTCCTCGACCACGCCGCCGCGGTCGAGGACCGGTCGGTCCGCTGGACCACGTGACCCCCGCCGTCGCCCGGACCCGCGCCGAGCTCGCGGACCTGCTCTCCGGACGCCGTGCGGCCGGCGAGCGCGTGGCGCTCGTCCCGACGATGGGCGCCCTGCACGCCGGCCACGCCAGCCTGATGACGGTGGCGCGCGACGCGGTGGCCGCGGCCGGCCCCGCGGGCGGCCCCGCGGGCGGGCCGCTCGTGGTCTCGATCTTCGTCAACCCGCTCCAGTTCGGGCCCGGTGAGGACCTGGACCGCTACCCCCGCACCTTCGACGCCGACCTCGAGGTGTGCGCGCACGCCGGCGTCGACGTCGTGTTCGCCCCGAGCGTCGACGAGGTCTACCCGGGCGGGCCGCCGCAGGTGACGGTGCACCCGGGACCCCTCGGCGAGGTCCTGGAGGGCCGGACCCGTCCCGGTCACTTCGCCGGCGTGCTGACCGTCGTCGCGAAGCTGTTCGGCCTGGTCCGTCCGGACGTCGGGGTCTTCGGGCAGAAGGACTACCAGCAGCTCGTGCTGATCCGCCGGATGGCGGCCGACCTCTGCCTCGGCGTCGAGGTGGTCGGCGCCGAGACCCGCCGCGAGGACGACGGCCTGGCCCTCTCCAGCCGCAACGTCTACCTCGACCCCGCCCAGCGCCGCGACGCCGTGGCGCTCAACCGCGCGCTGCACGCCGCGCGGGAGGCGGGCGCCCTCGGCGTCCCGGCCGCGCTGGACGCCGCGCGGGCCGTGCTGGACGCCGCCGGCGGCGTCGACCTCGACTACCTCGAGCTGGCGCTGCCGGACCTGTCGCCGCTGCCGGCCGACGTCGCCGCGGGCACCGAGGCGCGCCTCCTGGTCGCCGCGCGGGTCGGCGCGACCCGGCTGATCGACAACCTCCCGCTCACGCTCGGTGCGGTGGACGACGCGCGCCCGCCCGGCCCCGACCACTAGCCTGGCCCGATGCCCAACGCCGTACGCCGCGTGCCCGGTCGGCTGACCGCTCCCGAGCCCGGGTGGACCACCCGGGCCGACGTCGTCATCATCGGCTCCGGCATCGCCGGCCTGACCGCCGCGCTCCGCCTCAAGGACGCCGACAACGGGATCGACAAGCTCCTCGTCGTCACCAAGGACCAGATCGCCGCCGGCTCGACCCAGTGGGCGCAGGGCGGCATCGCCGCCGCGCTCGGGCCGGGCGACACCCCGGAGGAGCACGCCGTCGACACGTTGGTCGCCGGGGCCGGCGTCTGCGACGCGGACGCCGTCCGGGTGCTCGTCGACGAGGGCCCGGAGGCCGTGCGCGAGCTCATCGCGCTCGGGGCGATGTTCGATCACGACCCGGACGGCGTCCTCTCGCTGACCCGCGAGGGTGGCCACCACCGCGACCGGATCGCCCACGCCGGCGGCGACGCCACCGGTGCGGAGATCCAGCGCGCCCTCGTCGCGGCCGTCGAGGCGGCCCCCGAGATCGAGGTGGTGCAGCACGCGCTGGCCGTCGACCTGCTGCTCACCGGCCCCGACGGCCCCCACGGCCGGCCCGGCGTCGCCGGCATCACGCTCCACGTGATGGGCGAGGGCCAGCGCGACGGCGTGGGCGCCGTCCACTGCCGTGCCGTGGTGCTCGCCAGCGGCGGGCTCGGCCAGGTCTTCAGCCAGACGACCAACCCGGCGGTCTCGACCGGCGACGGGATGGCGCTGGCGCTGCGGGCCGGCGCGACCCTGCGCGACCTGGAGTTCGTGCAGTTCCACCCGACGGTGATGTACCTCGGCCCCGACTCGCACGGCCAGCAGCCGCTGATCTCCGAGGCGGTGCGCGGCGAGGGTGCGTTCCTCGTCGACGCTCCTCCCGAGGAGGGCGGCCGGCGCATCATGCAGGGCGTCCACCCGCTCGCCGACCTCGCCCCGCGCGACGTCGTCGCGAAGGCGATCATGCGCCGGATGCTCGACACCGGGAAGGCCCACATGTGGCTCGACGCCCGGCACCTGGGCGCGGCGTTCTGGGAGCGCCGGTTCCCGACCATCCTGGCCACCGCGCGCTCCCACGGCGTCGACCCGGTCACCGAGCTGATCCCCGTCGCACCCGCCTGCCACTACGCCTCCGGCGGCGTCCGGACCGACCTCCAGGGCCGCACCGACGTCCCGGGTCTCTACGCGACCGGCGAGGTCGCGTGCTCCGGCGTCCACGGCGCCAACCGGCTCGCCTCCAACTCGCTGCTCGAGGGCCTGGTCTTCTCGCGCCGGATCGCGCACGTGCTGCCCGGCGAGCTGCGTGACTGGAGCGAGCCGGCGCTCGACTCCCGGACCGCCGGGCTGGTCAGCGGCGACGTCCGGGGCGAGCTGCAGGAGGTGATGACCTCGAAGGTCGGCGTGCTGCGCAACGCGCCCGGGCTGGGCGAGGCCACCGCCGTCCTCGACAAGCTGGGCGGCCGGTCCTCGGAGACCGCCGACCTGGACGCCTGGGAGACCACGAACCTGCTCACCATCTCCACGGCCCTGGCCGAGGCCGCCGCGCTGCGCCAGGAGACGCGCGGGTCGCACTGGCGCGACGACTTCCCCGAGCGCGACGACGCCGCCTGGGCCGGCCACGTCGACACCGCGATGACCGACGGCGTCGCCGAGGTCGTCTTCCGCCCCGCGCCCGCCACCGACGGAGGACCCGCATGAAGCACCACCTGCCACCGCCGCGCGAGCTCCTCGACGAGCTCCGCGCCGCCGAGATCGACGCGGGTCTGGTCGACCACGTGCTCCTCGCCCTCCGCGAGGACCTCCCCGACGGCGCCGTCGACGTGACGTCCGAGTCCACGATCGCCGCCGACGCCCGCGCCGAGGGGGTCTTCGCCGCCCGTGAGGACGGCGTCGTGGCCGGCCTCGGCGTCGCGGAGCTCGTCTTCCGGATCGTGCTGGGCGACGACGTCGAGGTCACCGACCGGCTCCCCGACGGCACCCGGGTCGTCGCCGGCGACGTCGTGATGCGGGTCGCCGGCCCCACGCGCGGCCTGCTGACCGCCGAGCGCACCGCCCTCAACTTCGCCAGCCACCTCTCCGGCGTCGCGACCGCCACCTCCCGCTGGGTCACCTCCCTCGAGGGCACCCGCGCCCGGGTGCTCGACACCCGCAAGACGCTGCCGGGCTGGCGCGCCCTGCAGAAGTACGCCGTGCGCTGCGGCGGCGGCGTCAACCACCGGTTCGGGTTGTCCGACAAGGCGATGGTCAAGGACAACCACGTGATCGCCGCCGGCGGCGCGGTGCCGGCCTACCGGGCGGTGCGGGCGGCGTACCCGGACCTGCCGGTCGAGGTCGAGGTCACCGACCTCGACCAGCTCCGCGAGCTGCTCGACGTGGGCTGCACCGAGATCCTGCTCGACAACATGAGCACCGCGACGATGGCCGAGGCCGTCCGCGTCAACGACGAGCGCGGCGAGGCCCGCGCCACGCTCGAGGCCTCCGGCGGGCTCACCCTCGCCCGGGCCGCCGAGGTGGCCGCCACCGGCGTCGACTTCATCTCCGTGGGCGCCCTCACGCACTCCGTCGTCGTCTTCGACCTCGGGCTCGACCTCCAGGACGTGTGATGCCCCTGCTCGCGATCGACGTCGGCAACGCCCACACGGCGCTCGCGCTGGTGCAGGACGGCGTCGTGTCGCACGACTGGCGCGTCTCCACCGACCTGCACCGCACCGCCGACGAGTGGGCGGTGCTGCTGCGGGGCCTGGTCGGGCGCCACCTCCCCGAGGTCGACGGCGTGGCCGTGTGCTCGACCGTCCCGGCGGTGACGCAATCGGCGCGCGAGATGCTGGCGCGGCATTTCTCCGACGTCACCCAGGTCGTCGTCGAACCGGGTGTCCGGACCGGTCTTCCCGTGCTCACCGACAATCCGCGCGAGGTCGGTACCGACCGCATCGTGAATTCCCTCGCGGCGCTCACGTTGTACGGCTCCCCGGCGATCGTGGTCGACTTCGGCGGCACCGCCACCACCTTCGACGTGGTGAACGCGCACGGCCAGTACGTCGGCGGCGCGATCACGCCCGGGATCGAGCTCTCGCTCGAGGCGCTCGGGCGTCGGGGCGCGCAGCTGCGGCAGGTCGAGATCGTGCGGCCGCGCTCCGTGATCGCCCGCAACACCGTCGAGGCGCTGCAGTCGGGGGTGGTGTTCGGCACCGCCGCGCAGGTCGAGGGGATCGTCGAGCGCATGCTCGCCGACCTCGATACCGCCGCCGAGGACGTCGCCGTCATCTCGACCGGTTATCTCGCCGACCTGGTGCGCGATGAATGTAGTTGTTTCACCCACCACGACCCGTGGCTGACCCACATCGGCTTGGAGATGGTATTTCGGCGGAACTCCCCGGCTGTGCCATAGTGATTATCCCGACCGAATAGGTCTCCGCATTCTCGGGCCGTCCGACAAGGAATTCGAAATGGCACAGAAGGTCAACATCATTCTCGTCGACGACATCGACGGTTCCGAGGCCACCGAGACGGTGACGTTCGGGCTCGACGGTGCGAGCTACGAGATCGACCTCAACGACGACCACGCCCAGGAGCTGCGCGAGGCGCTCGCGGGCTACGTCGGCAACGCCCGCAAGGTCGCCGGCTCCCGGCGTGGCGCACGCAGGTCCTCGGCCCCGGCCGAGACCGGGGGCGCCAGCGCCGCCGAGGTCCGCGACTGGGCCCGCTCGAACGGCTTCGACGTCCCCGAGCGGGGCCGCATCCCCGGCGCCGTGCGCGAGGCCTTCGACGCCGCCAACTGACGGCGGCCCGACGAGCAGCTGCACGGGCGGCGCAGGCGCCGGCCCCGTCCGCGGAGCCGAGCGGCCCGCGCCGGGTGCTCCTCCCTCGACCGCTGTCGGTTGTTCGCTGAGAGCGGACGGGCTTTCGGGGTGAGAGGGAACGCGTAGGCTGGGAGTGGGGTTAGAACACCCGTACCTCTCCCTCCACCCAGGAGCGGGCGGGACCCACGTACTTGAGGAGCGATGCGCATGTTCGAGCGGTTCACAGACCGAGCTCGCCGGGTGGTCGTGCTGGCCCAGGAAGAGGCCCGCATGCTCTCCCACAACTACATCGGCACGGAGCACATCCTGCTCGGGCTGATCCACGAGGGCGAGGGTGTCGCGGCCAAGGCCCTCGAGAGCCTCGACATCTCCCTGGAGGCAGTGCGTGCGCAGGTCGAGGAGATCATCGGCCAGGGCCAGCAGGCGCCCAGCGGCCACATCCCCTTCACCCCGCGCGCCAAGAAGGTGCTCGAGCTGTCCCTGCGCGAGGCGCTGCAGCTCGGCCACTCCTACATCGGCACCGAGCACATCCTGCTCGGCCTGATCCGCGAGGGCGAGGGTGTCGCCGCCCAGGTGCTCCAGAAGCTCGGCGCCGACCTCAACCGCGTCCGCCAGCAGGTCATCCAGCTGCTCTCCGGCTTCCAGGGCAAGGAGTCGACCGCCGCGGCGGCCGCCCAGTCCGGTGGCGGCGACGCGCCGTCGTCGTCCCTGGTGCTCGACCAGTTCGGGCGCAACCTGACCCAGGACGCCCGCGAGAGCAAGCTCGACCCGGTCATCGGTCGCGAGACCGAGATCGAGCGCGTCATGCAGATCCTGTCGCGGCGCACGAAGAACAACCCCGTCCTGATCGGTGAGCCCGGCGTCGGCAAGACGACCATCGTCGAGGGTCTCGCCCAGGACATCGTCCGCGGCAACGTGCCCGAGACGCTCAAGGACAAGCAGATCTACACCCTCGACCTCGGCGCGCTCGTGGCCGGCAGCCGCTACCGCGGTGACTTCGAGGAGCGCCTGAAGAAGGTGCTCAAGGAGATCCGCACCCGCGGTGACATCGTGCTGTTCATCGACGAGATCCACACCCTCGTCGGCGCCGGTGCGGCCGAGGGTGCGATCGACGCCGCCAGCATCCTCAAGCCGATGCTGGCCCGCGGCGAGCTGCAGACGATCGGCGCGACCACCCTCGACGAGTACCGCAAGTACCTCGAGAAGGACGCCGCGCTCGAGCGCCGCTTCCAGCCGATCCAGGTCGCCGAGCCGTCGATCGCCCACACGATCGAGATGCTCAAGGGCCTGCGCGACCGCTACGAGGCGCACCACCGGGTGACGATCACCGACCAGGCGCTCGTCAGCGCCGCGACGCTGGCCGACCGCTACATCTCCGACCGGTTCCTGCCCGACAAGGCCATCGACCTCATCGACGAGGCCGGCTCGCGGCTGCGGATCCGCCGGATGACGGCGCCCGCCGACCTGCGCGAGTACGACGACAAGATCGCCGACGTCCGCTCCCGCAAGGAGGGCGCCATCGACGGCCAGGACTTCGAGGCCGCCGCCCGGCTCCGCGACGAGGAGAAGCAGCTCATGCTGCGCAAGTCCGAGCGCGAGAAGCAGTGGCGTGCCGGCGACATGGACGAGGTGGCCGAGGTCGACGAGGAGCTCATCGCCGAGGTCCTCGCCGTCGCCACCGGCATCCCGATCGTGAAGCTCTCCGAGGAGGAGTCGACCCGGCTGCTCAACATGGAGGACGAGCTGCACAAGCGCGTCATCGGCCAGGACGAGGCCGTCAAGGCGATCTCGCGGGCGATCCGGCGCACCCGTGCCGGGCTCAAGGACCCGAAGCGCCCCGGCGGCTCGTTCATCTTCGCCGGACCCTCGGGTGTCGGCAAGACGTGGCTGTCCAAGACGCTCGCCGACTTCCTGTTCGGCGACGAGGACTCGCTCATCCAGCTCGACATGTCGGAGTTCTCCGAGAAGCACACCGTCTCGCGGCTCTTCGGCTCGCCTCCGGGCTACGTCGGCTACGAGGAGGGCGGGCAGCTCACCGAGAAGGTGCGGCGCAAGCCGTTCTCCGTGGTCCTCTTCGACGAGGTCGAGAAGGCCCACCCCGACATCTTCAACAGCCTGTTGCAGATCCTCGAGGAAGGTCGCCTGACCGACTCGCAGGGCCGGGTGGTCGACTTCAAGAACACCGTCATCATCATGACCACCAACCTCGGTACCCGCGACATCAACAAGTCGGTCCACCTCGGGTTCAACCAGGCCGGTGACGCGGCCGGCTCCTACGAGCGGATGAAGGCGAAGGTCCAGGACGAGCTCAAGCAGCACTTCCGGCCCGAGTTCCTCAACCGTGTCGACGAGATCGTCGTCTTCCCGCCGCTCAGCCGCGAGCAGATCGTCCAGATGGTCGACAACATGATCGCCTCCGTCGAGCTGCGGATGCGCGACCGCGACATGCGGATCGAGCTCACGCAGGCCGCCAAGGACCTGCTGGCCGAGCGGGGCTTCGACCCCGTGCTCGGTGCCCGTCCGCTGCGGCGCACGGTCCAGCGCGAGATCGAGGACACGATGGCCGAGAAGATGCTCTTCGGCGAGGTCGGCCCCGGTCAGATCGTGCTGGTCGACGTGGAGGGCGAGGGCCCGACGGCGAAGTTCACCTTCGCCGGGCAGAAGATGGGCGAGATGCCCGACCTGCCGCCGTTCGAGACCGTCGAGGTCGGCGCGGGGGAGACCCCCGTCAGCGAGGACGGCCCCGTCGACATCAAGAAGTCCCCTCCGGCCGAGACCGAGGGCGGCGCAGCCGGCGCCCTCTGATCCCAGCCCCACCGCCGACCCGTCACTGATCAGTGACGGGTCGGCGTCGTCTCAGGGCAGGGCGTAGGTGTCCGGACCGGTACGGGCGACGAGGGCGTCGTCGAGCAGGGAGGCCAGGCAGCGCTCACGCTGGGCCACGTCGGGCCAGGTGGCCTCGAGCGCGCTGCGGTGCACCGACCCGTCGGCGTCCCGGAGCACGGCGAGCAGGCGCCCCCGGCACTGCCGGTCGGTGCCGGCCCAGGCCTGCACCTTGCGGGGCGGGCCGTCGTACGCCGGGCGGCCGGCCGCGAGCCACGCGCACCGGTCGGCGACCGGGCAGGCCGCGCACCGCGGGTTCGCCGCGGTGCAGACCAGCGCGCCCAGCTCCATCGTCGCCACCGCCCAGGTCGCCGCGGTCGCCTCGTCGTCCGGGAGCAGCCCGGTCGCGACGTCCCGCTCCGCGCGAGTCACCGAGGCGCCGGGGAACTCGACCCCGCCGACCGCGCGGGCCAGCACGCGCCGCACGTTGGTGTCGAGGACGACGTGGCGCCGGCCGTGGGCGAAGCTCGCGATGGCCGACGCGGTGTAGTCGCCGACGCCCGGCAGCGCGACCAGGTCGGCGTACTCGGCCGGGACGACGCCGTCGTGCCGCTCGGTGATCGCGGCGGCCGCCGCGTGCAGCCGCAGGGCGCGGCGCGGGTAGCCGAGCCGGCCCCAGGCCCGGACCGCGTCGCCGGTGCTCGACGCGGCGAGGTCGGCCGGGGTGGGCCACCGCTCCATCCAGGCCTCGTGCACCGGCAGCACCCGGTTCACCGGCGTCTGCTGCAGCATCAGCTCGGAGACCATCACCGACCACGGCGAGGCCTCCGGGCGCCGCCACGGCAGGTCGCGGGCGTGCTCGGCGTACCACCTCAGGACCGGCGGGTGGAGGTCGGACTCGGGCACCCGACCATTGTGGCGGCCGGCGGTGCCCGTCCGGCGGCGGCCCGATGCGGTTGGGGCGGGTGAGGTCGGTGTGGCGTCGTCGATCGGGCCGCCGAGGTGGCTAGCGTTCGTGGCCATGCCCACGACGCGCGGACCGTTGCCCCCTGCGGTGTACTGGCGACGCCGCGCGCTCGTCCTCGGGACCGTCCTCGCGCTGGTGCTGGTCGTCGTCAACCTGGTGCGCGGTGACGACTCGCCGCCACCGGCCCGGGACGCCGCGGTGCAGGCGAGCGGCCAGCCGACCGACGCGCCCACCGGCAGGAAGGGCAAGGGCCGCAAGAACCGGTCCGGCGCCCCGCAGCCGACGACGACGCCCGTGCCCGACAGCGGGTACACGCCCGCGACCGAGCCCGCGGCCGAGCCGGCGCCGCCCGAGCCCGACGGTGACTGCGTCGACGCCGACGTCCAGGTCACGCCGTCGGTCCCGGGCGCGGTCGCCCGACGCTCCACGACCATCCGGCTGAGCCTGGAGACGCTCGTGGCCGAGGCGTGCACCTGGCGCCTGAGCAGCGACAGCCTGGCCGTCACGATCCTCGACGACGGCGGCGACGAGGTGTGGTCGAGTCGTGAGTGCCCGCGGATGGTGCCGACGGCCGAGGTCGTCGTGCGCCGCGACTCCACCGCCACCTTCGACCTGACCTGGAACGGCCGGATGTCGACGCCCGAGTGTCCCTCGGGCCAGCCCTGGGCCGAGCCGGCCGAGTACGACGTCCAGGTGGCCGCCTACGGTGCCGAGCCCGCCGATCCCGTCACCTTCGCGCTGACCGACCCGGCCGACGTGGCGGTCGCGGACGGGCCGGTCGGGCCCGCGGTGCCGGGGGTCGACGAGCCGGGCAAGGGCGAGAAGAAGAAGGACAAGGGCGGCAAGAACAAGGGCGGCAAGGGCAAGGGCAAGGACCGCGACCGCTCCCGAGGCTGAGCAAGCGAGCCCCGGCGAGCGCCGACGGAGCCCGACCGCAGCGCGTGCCTAAGGACCGCGGCTGATCGTCGCCTGTCCCCGTCGCCGTGACCCCACGAGGTCTCGACATCCCTTCCACGACGGTCTGCTCGACCACCGTCAGCGGTCCGTGCAGCGGGTCGGGCCGAGCAAGCGCGACCCTGCCGCTACACGTACCGCTCGAGGATCGTCGACTCGGCGAGGCGCGAGAGACCCTCGCGGACGCTGCGGGCCCGGAGCTCGCCGACGCCGTCGACGGTCTGGAGGTCGTCGATGCCGGCGGAGAGCAGCTTCTGCAGGGTGCCGAAGTGGTCGACCAGACGGTCGACGACGGGAGCGGGCAGGCGCGGCACCTTGGCGAGCAGGCGGTAGCCGCGCGGCGCGACGGCGCCGTCGAGGTGCTCAGCGGTGCCGAGCCCCAGGACGCGGGCCGCGGCGGCCGGGTCGACGAGCTCGGTGGCCGAGAGCGCCTCGAGCCGGCCGAGGAGGACCTCGGGGCTCTTGCTGCGGCGCCCGGCCGGGACGTAGTCGCGGATGACCAGCTCGCGCTCGGCGTCGACGCCCGTGATCAGCTCCTCGAGCTGGAGCGAGAGCAGCCGCCCGTCGCTGCCGAGCTCGAGGACGTAGTCCTCGATCTCGCGGGCGATGCGGGTCACCATCTCGAGCCGCTGGGCCACGACGGCGACGTCGCGGACGGTGACGAGGTCCTCGATCTCCAGGGCGGACAGGGTGCTCGAGACCTCGTCGAGTCGCAGCTTGTAGCGCTCGAGGGTGGCCAGCGCCTGGTTGGCGCGGGAGAGGATCTGACCGGAGTCCTCGAGGACGTGGCGCGTGGCGCCGACGTAGGCGGCGATGATCTGCATCGACTGCGACACCGAGATCACCGGGAAGCCGGTCTGCTTGGCGACGCGGTCGGCCGTGCGGTGCCGGGTGCCGGTCTCCTCGGAGGGGATGGTGTGGTCGGGCATCAGGTGGACCGCGGCCCGGATGATCCGGGTGATGTCCTTGTCGACGATGATCCCGCCGTCCATCTTGGCCAGCTCGCGCAGGCCGGTGGCGGTGAACGGGACGTCGAGGGCGAAGCCGCCGGTGGCGATCGACTCGACCGTGCGGTCGTGCCCGATGACGATGAGCGCTCCGGTGCGTCCGCGCAGGATCCGCTCCAACCCGTCGCGCAGCGCCGTGCCCGGGGCGGTCTGGGCGAGGGTCGCCCGTAGCCGCAGCTGCTCGTCGCTGCGTGCGTCGGTCATCGGCACCCCTTCACCCGTCCTGGCGTCGCGAGCGACGCCTCGCGCGAATCCTAACCGTCGTCGACCACGCTCAACGACTGCTTTGACCGCGTGGTGAGGTTGAGCAGCAGCAGCGCCGAGAGGACGTCGCGGACCTCGACGACCCGCATGCCCTCGACCATGCGGTCGGTGCGGTGCGACCTGGGGGCGTCGGGCAGGTGCAGCTCGGCCGGGACGACGGCCATCTTGAAGCCCAGCCGGGAGGCCTCGGCGAGCCGCTGCGGCAGGTCGCGGACCCGGCGCAGCTCGCCCGACAGCCCGATCTCGCCCATCGCGACCACGCCGACCGGCGGCGGGGTCAGGTGGGTGGCCGAGGCGAGGGCCACGGCGACGGCGAGGTCGCTGGCCGGCTCGGAGAGCCGCGCGCCGCCGACGGTGGAGGCGAAGACGTCGTGCCCGTGCAGCCGGATGCCGCAGTGCTGCTGCAGCACCGCCAGGACCATCGCGATGCGCGACCCGTCGAGGCCGGACGTCGTGCGCCGCGGCCGCTCGAGCGGGGACGGCGTCACCAGGGCCTGGACCTCGGCGAGCAGCGGCCGGCGTCCTTCCATGGTGACCGCGACGCAGGTGCCGGCGACCCGCCCGTGCAGGTGCTCGACGAAGAGCCCGGTCGGGTCGGCGACGGCGGTGATGCCGTCGGCGCCGAGGTCGAAGCAGCCGACCTCGTCGACCGGGCCGAACCGGTTCTTCACCGCCCGCACCATCCGGAACCGGCTGTTGCGGTCGCCCTCGAAGTGCAGCACCACGTCGACCAGGTGCTCCAGGACGCGCGGGCCGGCGATGCCGCCGTCCTTGGTGACGTGGCCGACGAGCACGGTGGCGATGTCGCGGGTCTTGGCGACGCGCACCAGCGCGGCCGAGACCTCCTTGACCTGGGTGACGCCCCCGGGCACGCCCTCGATGCCGGCCGCCCCGATCGTCTGCACCGAGTCGACGACCACCAGGTCGGGACGCACCTGCTCGATGTGGGTGAGGACGGCGCCGAGGTCGGTCTCGGCGGCGAGGTAGAGCTGGTCGTGCACGCCGCCGGTGCGGTCGGCACGCATCCGGACCTGGCCGGCCGACTCCTCCCCGGTCACGTAGAGCACCCGACGACCCTCCCGGGCGGTCTGGGCGGCCACCTCGAGCAGCAGGGTGCTCTTGCCGACGCCCGGCTCGCCGGCGAGCAGGATGGCGGCTCCCGGGACCAGGCCGCCGCCGAGCACCCGGTCGAGCTCGGGGACGCCGGTGCCGCGGAACGCCGACTCCGAGACCCGGACCTGACCGATCGGGACGGCGGGGGTGGTGACCGGGCCGGAGGCCGCCCGCACCGTGGGCGTGCCGGCCTCGGCGACCGAGCCCCACGCCTGGCACTCCCCGCAGCGACCGACCCACTTGCCGGTCTCCCACCCGCACTCGGCACAGCGGTACTGCGGACGGGGTGGCTTCGTGGTGGACCGGGGCATGGCGAGAACGCTAGACGAGCCCACCGACAGCCCTCCGTCGCCGGATCGTCGCCGCACCGTCGCCGCACCGGGTCTCCGCGCGGCCATCACCCGGCGGGACGACGCACGCCGCGGCGCGCCGCGGTTACACTCCGCTTGGATCGTTCAAGAGCTCGGACGGGAGCGATGATGAGGGGCAGCAGGACCACGACGCGGATCTCCGTGGCCGCACCCACCCTCGCCGACGTCGCCGAGAGCGCCGGGGTGTCGCGCCAGACCGTCTCGAACGCCGTCAACAACCCCGACCTGCTGCGACCCGACACGCTGGTGCGGGTGCAGGAGGCGATCGCCGAGCTCGGCTACGTGCCCAACCGGGCCGCCCGCAACCTGCGCACCCGCGCCTCGCACCTGGTCGGGCTGCGGCTCAGCCCGGTCCTGGAGGGCAACGCCACCGCCGTCGGCGACCGGTTCGTGCACTCCCTGGTGTGGACCTCGCGCGAGGCCGGCTACCACGTGCTGCTGTTCTCGGGCGAGGGCCCGGCCGCGATCGACGGCTACGAGGACCTGCTGCGCTCGACCGCCGTCGACGCCTTCGTCGTCACCGACACCTACCTCGGCAACCCGCAGGCGACCTGGCTGCGCGAGCGCCGCGCGCCCTTCGTCGCCTTCGGTCGCCCCTGGGACGATCCCGACGCGCGCCACCCGTGGGTCGACGTCGACGGTGCCGCCGGCACCGAGATGGCCACCCGCCACCTGCTCGACAAGGGCCACACGCGCGTCGCCTGGATCGGCTGGCGCAAGGACTCCTTCATCGGCGAGGACCGTCGCTCCGGCTGGAGCCGGGCCCTGCGCGAGCGTGGGCTGTCGACCACCGGGATGGCCTCGCGGGTCGAGGACACCGTCAGCAGCGGCCGCGAGGCCAGCGCCGTGCTCCTCGACGAGGCCCGCCCCTCGGCCTTCGTCTGCGCCTCCGACACCCTCGCGATGGGCGTCCTGCACACCCTCGCCGAGCGCGGCCTGCAGCCGGGCCGCGACATCGCCGTCGCCGGGTTCGACGACTCCCAGGTCGCCCAGGTCGTGCACCCCGGCCTCACCTCCGTGCGCCAGCCGCTCGAGGAGGTCGCGGTCGCCGTCGTCCGCTCGCTCGAGGACCTGCTGGCCACCCCGTCGTACGTCGGCGAGGGGCTGCTGCTGACGCCGTCCCTGACGGTCCGCCCGTCCACCGGCTGACCACGCCGCGCGGTCGCGCGGTGCGGGTCGCGGCGCGCCGAAGGGTCAGAACGACCTGGACCACACGTTGACGGCGTAGTCGACCTCGAGGCCGTCGTGGTGGCGCAGCGCCTCCTCGGCGGCGGCCGGGGGCAGCTCGATCCGCACGACGGCCTCCAGGTCGGCGCGCGAGGTGAAGCGCCAGCCCATGTCGACCGGGGTGCGGGTCCAGCCGCGGGTCGACCAGAACCGCTCGACCTCCGCGGGCGGGGGCAGGTGCGGGTAGCCGCGGCGGAACCAGGCCCCGAACGTCGATCGGGAGCCGTCGTTGTCGACGACCACCGCCGCACCTCCCGGGCGGACGACGCGCTCGAGCTCGGCGAGGCCGGGCTCGCAGCCGGGTCCGAAGAAGTAGGCCCAGCGCGCGTGGACGACGTCGACCGAGGACGGCGGCAGCGGCACCGCCTGTGCGGTGCCGGCCAGCAGGGTCACGTGGTCGAGCCGCGCCGTGCGTCGTCGCGCCAGCGCGAGCAGGTCGGGGTGCGGCTCGACGCCGACGACGCGGCCGGCGTCCGCGGCGAACGCCGGCAGGTGGAAGCCGGTCCCGCAGCCGAGGTCGAGCACGGTGCGGCCGGTCCAGGGCGCGAGCGACCGCAGGGTCGACCAGAGGACGCCGTCGGGGTCGACGGCGCGGTTCTCGGTCTCGTAGGTCGCCGTGTGCTTCCAGATGTTGGGGCTGGGCACGGCGCCCGGGAGCGGGCGGGCCCGCCCGGGCGACCCCGTCAGATGCGGACCAGGCCGGACGGCGTCTGCACCTGCACCGCGAGGATGCCGGGCGTGCCGTGCGGGGCGACCCACTCGACCTTGACGTCCTCGAGCGGAGCCTCGACGGTCTCGCCGAGCCACTCACTGACGCGCTGGGGGTCACCGGCGATCTCGAGACAGGCCAGCGACCAGCCGGCGTCGGCGCCGGCCGACGGGTGCAGCGCGGCCGGGCTGTCCCACTGCACGAAGAACGGCAGCTGCGGGTCGGAGAGCAGGCCGTGGACGCCGATCTGCTTCCACAGCAGCTCGGTGCCGTCGGGGCGGTGCCGGTTGCCGGCCACCGCGGCGCGGCCGAGCCGCTCCTCGACCACCGCGATGTCGTCGACCGAGACGACCCAGCCGAGCCAGCCGCCGCCGGCGTTGGACCGGGCCTTGACGGCCTGGCCGAACGGGGCCTTGTCGGAGGCCGGGTGGTCGAGTGCCTCGACCACCTCGAGGTAGGTGTTGCCAGCCATCGGCAGGATCATGTTGCGGGTGCCGAAGCGTGGGTGGATCCCGCCGTCGTCGAACTCTCGCCCGAGGAGGCCACCCAGGTTTGCGGCGGTGGCAGCGAGGCCATCGGGACCGGCGGCGAACGAGAGATGGTCGAGGCGCATGTCCACCAGTGTGGGCAAACCCTCGCGCCAACCGGACGCCGGGGTCGGGGTGTCTTGACATCGAGATACGGCACCGGGGCGCCCGCCGCGCGGTGGCACGGGCGTCGCGCCGTGCTCGCCGCGCCGTCGGTCCGTCGAACCGAGTTCGCCGGGCCGGTGGGTGCGTCGGCGGTTCAGCGGGGATCGGCCGGGTGCAGGGCGAGCGCGGAGCGGGAGCGGAGGTGGGCCTCGCAGTGCCGGACCAGCTCGGCGTACGCCGCCGCGCCCATCAGCTCGGTGAGCTCGGGCTCGTGGGTGAGGTAGACGGGCTCGGGGGCGACGTGGGCCTCGGTGTTGCCCGAGCAGTACCAGTCGAGGTCGTGGCCCCCGGGACCCCAGCCGCGACGGTCGTACTCGCCGATCGAGACCTCCGTGTACGACGTCTGGTCGGTGCGCTCGACCTCGCGGAAGGTGCGCCGGATCGGCAGCTGCCAGCAGACGTCCGGCTTGGTCTCGAGGGGGTTGCGTCCCTGCTGCAGCGCCAGGCCGTGCAGCGCGCAGCCCGCGCCGCCGGAGCCCGGGGCGCCGCCGGCGGGCGCGAAGTCCGCGCGGTTGTGGAACACGCAGGCCTGCTGACCGTCGACGACGACGACGAGCGTCTTGCGGTCGCCCTCGGCGTCGGTCTCGACCCAGTCCTTCTTCCGCACCGGCCGGCCGGGGTGGAACTGCCACTGCGTCTCGTCGAGCTGCCCCACGAAGGCCGCGACCCGCTTCTCGTCGTCGGCGTCGGCGAAGTGTGCGCCGAGGGTGCAGCACCCGGTGTCGGGGGCGTCGGCGTAGATGCCCTGGCAGCCCTGGCCGAAGATGCACGTGTAGCTGCTGGTCAGCCAGGTCAGGTCGCAGCGCATCACCTCGGTGTCGTCGGCCGGGTTGGCGAACTCCACGTAGGCGCGCGGAAAGACCAGGTCGACCTCGGGCATGCGGCCGAGCCTACGGCCGGTCCCGCGGCTCGTCCTCGTCGCGCCCCTCCTCGTCGCGGCGCCCGCCCTCGCGGCCCGCGCCGTCCTCGGGCCCGTCGGGCCGGGCGGCCAGGCCGCGCTTCTCGTCCTGCACCCTCCGGCGCCGGATCTCACCCCGGGCCAGCACGTAGGCCAGCACGACCGGCCAGACGTACTTCGCCTTGTCGAGCAGCCACCCGAGCCAGCCGGGGAGCGACCAGTCGGGCCAGGGGACCGAGGGCAGGTCGGGCCAGGGGAGCGAGGGCAGGTCCGGCCAGGGGACCGAGGGCAGGTCGGGCCACGGGATCCGCACGGCGAACCGGACGGCGAGCAGCGTGAGCAGGATCGGCAGCACGATCCCGGCCACCGCGACGAGCGTGCGCTGCGCGGCGTAGCGGTTCGGGTGCAGCCGGACCCGCTCCTCGTACGTCGCCGCGGGGGAGCCCGGCTCGGGCTCGAGGTCGGTGCCGCCCAGCCCGAGCGCCGCCTCGCCGGCCCGGCCCGGCGGGTGCCAGGTCGCCCGGCGCGGCCGACCGAGCGAGGTGAACCTGAGGGTGACCAGGCCGAGGGTGTCGGCCCGGTCGGCGTCGTCGGGCTTCAGCTCGACCTTGTCGTCGGCCGTGCGCACGTCGGCGACGAGCTCGTCGTCGACCCACCAGCACAGGTGCTTGCGCCACCCGCCGGTGTCGGCCTCGACGCGGTGCCGCGCCTCGGGCGTCACGAGGTCCCACCGCTGCACGGCCACGTCATCGACGCTACGGCGGGCGCCGGGTCCACGGGATCGTGCAGGAGTCTCGACCGGGCCCGACTTTGGTCGGTCGTCGTCAACCGGTCGCGGGCGCCGCCCGCCCGGGACCCGACACCGACCCGGGGACCGGGGCCTCCGGGAGTAGCGTTGGCGGCATGCGTCTGGGCGTCCTCGACATCGGCTCCAACACCGGCCACCTCCTGGTGGTCGACGCCCACGGTGGGGCGGCCCCGCTGCCGGCGTACTCCTACAAGCAGCCGCTGCGGCTCGCCGAGCACCTCGACGGCGACGGCGCGGTGACCCGGACCGGGATCGACCTGCTCACGACGTTCACGGCCGAGTCCATCGGGGTGGCCGACGACAAGGGCTGCGAGGACATGGTGTCCTTCGCGACCTCCGCGGTGCGCGACAGCGTCAACAGCGACGACGTCCTGGCCCACGTGCGCGACCAGACCGGCGTCGACATCCAGGTGCTCTCCGGTGAGGACGAGGCGCGGCTGACCTTCCTCGCCGTGCGCCGGTGGTTCGGGTGGTCGGCCGGGCGGCTCGCGGTCTTCGACATCGGCGGCGGGTCCCTCGAGATCGCCTCCGGCGGCGACGAGCGCCCGGACGTCGCCTGGTCGCTCCCGCTCGGCGCGGCCCGGCTGGCCCGCACCCACTTCGCCGAGCGGCCCGACGAGGAGGCCCTCAAGGCGATCCGCAAGACGATCCGGGCAGAGATCGCCCGCGACGCCGGGAACCTGCTGCGCACCGGTCGTCCGCACAAGGCGGCGGCGACGTCCAAGACGTTCCGTTCCCTGGGCCGCATCTGCGGCGCCGCCCCGTCGGCGGAGGGCAGCCTGGTGCCGCGGACCCTGCCTCTCGCCGCCCTGCGCACCTGGATCCCCAAGCTCGTGGCGATGACACCCCAGGAGCTCGCCGACCTGCCCGGCGTCTCGCCGAGCCGCACCCACCAGATCGTCGCCGGTGCGCTCGTCGCCGAGGCGTGCATGGACATCTTCGACCTCGCCGAGCTCGAGGTCTGCCCGTGGGCGCTGCGCGAGGGCGTCATCCTGGAGCGCATCGACCGCTTCAGCGTCGTCTGAGCCCGTGACCCGCATCGGCCTGTCGTCGTCCTCGGTCTACCCCGAGTCGACCGCGCACGCCTTCACCTACGCCGCCTCGATCGGGTACGACGCGGTCGAGGTGATGGTGGGCATCGACGCGCTCAGCCAGCAGACCTCGGCGGTCCTGCAGCTCGCCGACCACCACGGGATCCCGGTCTGTGCCGTGCACGCGCCGTGCCTGCTGTTCACCCAGCGGGTCTGGGGCACCGAGCCGTGGGGCAAGCTGCAGCGCTCGGCGGAGATGGCGGCCGCGGTCGGGGCCGAGGTGGTGGTCGTGCACCCGCCGTTCCGGTGGCAGAAGGAGTACGCCCGCGACTTCGTCGACGGCATCGCCGCCCTCGAGAACTCCACCGGCATCCGCTTCGCCGTCGAGAACATGTATCCCTGGCGGGCCACGCGCAAGCGCGGCGCCGAGATGTACCTGCCCGGCTGGGACCCTTCCGAGGAGCCCTACGCGAACACCACGATCGACCTGTCGCACGCGGCGATCGCAGGTTCGGACGTCGTCGAGATGGCGGGGCGCCTCGGCGACCGCCTGCGGCACGTGCACCTCACCGACGGCAGCGGCTCGGCCAAGGACGAGCACCTCGTGCCGGGTCGCGGCACGATGGGCGCGGCCCGCTTCCTGCGCCACGTCGCCTCCGCCGGGTTCGAGGGCGACGTGGTCGTCGAGATCAACACCCGCCGCTGCGGCACCCGCGAGGAGCGCGAGGCCGACCTGCGGGAGTCGTTGGAGTTCGCCCGCGAGCACTTCGTCGTCCCGACGCCGGACGCCGGCCCGTAGCCTCACCGGCATGCCCCGTGGTCGTCGTCCCGGCTCGCCGGACACCCGTGCCGCCATCCTCGGCGCGGCCCGCGAGCGCTTCGCGCAGCAGGGGTTCGCCGGCACCTCGGTCCGCCGGGTGGCCGCCGACGCAGGGGTCGACCCCGCGCTCGTGCACCACTACTTCGGCACCAAGGACGACCTGTTCCTGGCCGCGCTCGAGGTGCGGATCGACCCGCGGGAGGCGGTGCTCCCGGTGATCGAGGGCGGCCCCGACGGTGCCGGGACCCGGCTCATGACGCTCTTCGTGTCGGTCTGGGACGACCCCGAGCTCCGCGCGCCGCTGCTCGCCCTGGTGCGCGGGGTGGTCGATCCCGACGGCGCCCGGCTGGTGCGCGACGGGTTCCTCCGCCTGGTCCTGACCCCGGTCGGTGCCGGCCTCGGCGTCGACGACCCCGAGCGGCGGATGGCCCTGGTCGCCTCGCAGCTGCTCGGGCTGGTCCTGGCGCGCTACGTGCTGGAGGTCGAGCCCGTCGCATCGATGCCGGGCGACCGGCTCGCGGCGACGTACGCCCCGACGTTGCAGCACTACCTGACCGGCCCCTTGCCCTAGCGCCGCCGCAGGAGCATTATTCATCACATGATGAATAACACCGTGGAGGTGCGCGGCCTCGTCGTGGTCCGCGGCCGGCACCGCGTGCTCGACGGCCTCGACCTGGACGTCGCCCCGGGTGTGACCGGGCTGCTCGGGCCGTCCGGCTGCGGGAAGTCGACGCTGCTGCGCTCGGTGGTCGGCGTCCAGCGGGTCGCCGGGGGGGCCGTGCGGGTCCTCGGGCAGGACGCGGGCGCCGCGGCCCTGCGACGACGGGTCGGCTACGTCACCCAGGCCGCGAGCGTGTACGACGACCTCACCGTCGCCGAGAACCTCCGCTTCTTCGCCCGGGTGCTCGGGGTGACGCGGCACGACGTCGAGCGGGCCGTCGAGTCCGTCGACCTCGGCGAGCACCGCGACCAGGTCGTCGGCCGGCTCTCCGGCGGTCAGCGGTCGCGGGCCAGCCTCGCCGTCGCGATGCTCGGGGAGCCGGACCTGCTCGTCCTCGACGAGCCGACCGTCGGCCTCGACCCCGTGCTCCGGCGCGACCTCTGGGCGGTGTTCCACCGCATCGCCGACGGTGGCGCCACGGTGCTGGTCTCGAGCCACGTGATGGACGAGGCCGAACGCTGCGACCGGTTGCTGCTGATGCGCGACGGCGCGGTCCTCACCGACGACACCCCGGACGGCGTCAAGCGGCGCACCGGTGCCGGCGACGTCGAGACGGCCTTCCTCCGCCTGGTCGAGGACCTCGCATGAGGACCCCGGGCCGGGTGGCCGGGGCGGTCGCGCTGCGGGTGCTCACCCAGCTGCGGCGCGACCGCCGCACGCTGGTCATGCTGCTGGCCCTGCCGTGCCTGCTGGTCGTGCTGCTGTGGTGGATGTTCGAGGACGCACCGGGGTCGTCGTTCGACCGGCTCGGGCCGGGGCTGCTCGCGCTCTTCCCGTTCGTCGTCATGTTCCTCGTGACCAGCGTGACGATGCTGCGCGAGCGGTCGAGCGGCACGCTGGAGCGCCTCCTGACCCTGCCGGCCGGGCGGCTCGACCTGATCCTGGGCTACGCCCTCGCCTTCGGGGTGGTCGCGGCGGTCCAGTCCACCCTCGCCGTCGCGGTGAGCGTCGGCCCGCTCGGGCTGGACGTCGCCGGCCCGGTCTGGCTGCTCGTGGTCGTGGCGGTGGCCGACGCCGTCCTGGGCACCGCCCTGGGCCTCTTCGTCAGCGCCTTCGCCCGCACCGAGTTCCAGGCCGTGCAGTTCCTGCCGGCGTTCGTGATCCCCCAGATCCTGCTGTGCGGGCTCCTCCTGCCGCGCGAGGTGCTGCCGTCGGGGCTGGAGGAGGTCAGCTCGGTGCTGCCGCTGTCCTACGCCACCGACGCCATGCAGACCCTGTCGCGCTCCACCGCGACCGGCGCGGTCCTGGCCGACCTCGCGGTGGTCGTCGGGTTCGGCGCGGCGTGCCTGGCGCTCGGGGCCGCGACCCTGCGCCGGCGCACGGCGTAGCCCGGCCGGATGCCGGGGGTGGCCGATCGGGTGGACTTCGCGGGTTCCTCGGACAGCGGGAGGCAACGCGGCCACGATGTCGCCCGTGCTGAAAACCCCGTTCCTCTCCCTGTCCCTGCTCGCCGCGGTCGCCGCGGCGACCCTCACCGGGCTCCCGTCCTCGGCCCACGCCGAGAGCGCCGGGGCCGCTGCCCCGAAGCGCGTCCAGGTCACCAACCTCACGACGTCCTACGAGCCGACCACCCTCGGTACCGAGGTCACCGTGGGCTACACGCTCAAGAACGTCACCGCCTTCCCGCGCTCGGCGCAGTTCGTCCGCTTCTACCTGCTCCCGCAGGACGGCGGCAAGCGCGCCCTGTTCGGCCGCGCGGCGGTGCGGCGGCTGCCTGCCGGTGACTCGCTCAGCGCGAAGGCCACCCGCCGTGTCGGCCAGCGCTTCGTCGAGGGCGACTACCGCGTGCGGGTCTGCTACTCGCGCCGTCCCCAGGCCGTCTGCACCTCGACCGCGGTGACCCCGCGCGCGGCCGTCACCATCGCCCCCGCCCGGCTCACCGCGGACGACGGCACGGTCGCCGTCCCGGTGCCCGAGATGTTCCTCCCCGTGAGGCAGTCGGTCCGCGCCATCTCCCGGCTGCGCGCCGAGGCTCCCGAGGAGTCGGCCCGGGTCGTGCTCACCAACACCGGCCAGGCCCGCACCGGTGCGCTCAAGCTGGCGATCGAGGCCGGGGACACGGGCCTGCCGCCCCTGCTCGAGGGCCGTGCCGCCGAGCCGTCGACCAACTTCGAGGTCGCGGCCACGACCTGCAAGGTCTCGCTCGCACCCGGTCGTAGCTGCACCGTCGACGTGACCCGCACCGAGGGCAGCAACCCGTTCGCCTCCGACCGGCTCGTCGTCACCGGTGCCCGCGGCGCCGTGGCCGGTGTCGACCTGGTCCCGCCGGTGCGCTTCACGCCGAGCACCCACGACTTCGGCGACGTCCAGGTCTCGGAGTCGGCGACGAGGACCTACGTCCTGCACAACGACAGCGACGAGGACGTGTCGGTGTACAACGGCCTGCTGAGCGACACCGACAGCTTCTACTTCAGCTTCGAGGACGACGCCTCCTTCACCTGCGACGACTACGACCCCGTGACGCTCGAGCCGCTCCCGGTCCCCGCGGGCGGTTCCTGCACGGTGACCGTGGTCTTCGAGCCGCAGTCGGAGGGTGACCGCACGGCCTTCGTGGCCCTGCTGACGACCGGCGGACCCGCGCTGGCGTCCATGACGGGCACCGGCACCCCCGGCGAGGCCCCGACCGAGGTCCGTCCCGGCGCCCGGTCCTTCGGCGTCACGCGCTGACGATCCCCGTCTCGTAGGCGGTCACCACGAGCTGGGCGCGGTCGCGCGCGCCCAGCTCGAGGAACGCCCGCGACCTGCGCCGGCGTACGGCGTAGCCCGGGCGGACGTCGGGGGTGGCCGATCGGGTGGACTTCGCGGGTTCCTCGGACAGCGGGAGGCAACGCGGCCACGATGTCGCCCGTGCTGAAAACCCCGTTCCTCTCCCTGTCCCTGCTCGCCGCGGTCGCCGCGGCGACCCTCACCGGGCTCCCGTCCTCGGCCCACGCCGAGAGCGCCGGGGCCGCTGCCCCGAAGCGCGTCCAGGTCACCAACCTCACGACGTCCTACGAGCCGACCACCCTCGGCACCGAGGTCACCGTGGGCTACACGCTCAAGAACGTCACCGCCTTCCCGCGCTCGGCGCAGTTCGTCCGCTTCTACCTGCTCCCGCAGGACGGCGGCAAGCGCGCCCTGTTCGGCCGTGCGGCGGTGCGGCGGCTGCCTGCCGGTGACTCGCTCAGCGCGAAGGCCACCCGCCGCGTCGGCCAGCGCTTCGTCGAGGGCGACTACCGCGTGCGGGTCTGCTACTCGCGCCGTCCCCAGGCCGTCTGCACCTCGACCGCGGTGACCCCGCGCGCGGCCGTCACCATCGCCCCCGCCCGGCTCACCGCGGACGACGCCCGGGTCGTCGTCCCGCTCCTCGCGACGTCCGAGCTCCCCGACGAGCGCACTGGCGCCGGGCTGCGCGCCCCGGCTCCCTCGGACTCGGTCCGGGTCGTGCTGACGAACACCGGCCAGGCCCGCACCGGTGCGCTCCGGCTGGCGATCGAGACCGACGAGAGCGACTTCCCGACCGAGGCGCGCAAGCGTGCCGCACCGCCGGCGGGCTTCGAGGTCGTGGCGACCACCTGCAAGGTCTCCCTCGCACCCGGCCGCAGCTGCACCGTCGACGTCCGGCGCACGGAGGGCAGCAACCAGCTCGCCTCCGGCCGTCTCGTCCTCACCGGTGCTCGCGGGGCCTCGACCGTGGTCGACCTGGCCTCCCCGGTCTTCATCGACCCGTCGAGCCACGACTTCGGTGAGGTCGCGGTCTCCGAGTCCGTGCTGCACACCTTCGAGGCCGTCAACGACAGCGACCAGAGCATCCAGATCCTCGGCGGGAACCTCGACTTCACCAACTTCACCTACGACGTCTTCGGCACCAGCCCGTTCACCTGTGCCGAGATGGAGAGCGCGGTCGGGCTCGCGCCCGGTGAGTCCTGCACGGTCACGGTGCGCTACGCGCCGCTCACCGTCGGCGAGCACGCCTCGTCCGGGTACCTCTACTCCTCCGTCGGCGCGATCCCGTTCCAGGTCAGCGGCACCGGCACCCCCGGCGAGGCCCCGACCGAGGTCCGTCCCGGCGCCCGGTCCTTCGGCGTCACGCGCTGACGATCCCCGTCTCGTAGGCGGTCACCACGAGCTGGGCGCGGTCGCGCGCGCCCAGCTTGAGGAACAGCCGCGACACGTGGGTCTTCGCCGTCAACGGCGACAGCACCAGGTGCGCGGCGATCTCGTGGTTCGAGAGGCCCCGCCCGACCAGGGCGAGGACCTCCCGTTCACGGGGGGTGAGGTCGGCGAGCCGAGCGGCGTCCGGGGCCGGTGCGGGCACCGGCTCCGGGGCGCCGGCCGCCACGTAGGCCTCGATCAGGCGCCGCGTGACCTGCGGCGCGAGCAGCGCCTGACCGTCGTGCACCAGCCGGACGGCGTCGATCAGCGCCACCGGCTCGATGTCCTTCAGCAGGAACCCCGAGGCGCCGGCCCGCAGCGCCCCGAAGACGTACTCGTCGAGCTCGAACGTCGTCAGGACGACGACCCGGGTGCCTCGCAGCCGCGCGTCGCCGGTGATCCGGGCGGTGGCCTCGAGGCCGTCGACCCGCGGCATCCGGATGTCCATCAGCACGACGTCCGGCGTCGTCGCGACGGCGCGCGCCACGGCCTGCTCGCCGTCGACGGCCTCGCCGACGACCTCGATGTCGGGCTCGGACTCGAGCAGGGCGCGGAACCCGGCGCGCACCAGCGTCTGGTCGTCGACGAGCAGCACCCGGATGCTGCCGGTGCCGGTCACGGCGCCCCCACCGGCAGCGACGCGCGGACCCGCCAGCCGCCCTCGGCCCGCGGGCCCGCCTCGAGCGTCCCGCCGACCGCGGCCGCCCGCTCGTGCATGCCGCGCAGCCCGTTGCCGGAGCCGGTGCCGTCGAGGGCGGCCGGGGCCGCGCCGCCGTCGTCCTCGACCTCGATGAGGACGACGTCGTCGGCGCGGCTGACGTGGACCCGCGCGGCCGTCGGGCCGGCGTGCCGCATCACGTTGGTCAGCGCCTCCTGCACGATCCGGTAGCCGGTCGCCCCCACGCTCGCCGGGAGCGCGGCGACCTCGGGGTCGATCCGGACGTCGAGGTCGACCCCGGCCGAGCCGAGCCCGTCGCGCAGGTCGTCGATCTCGGCGAGGCCCTGCACCGGACGGACCGGGGTGTCGTGGTCGTCGTCGCGGAGCAGCCCGAGCATCGAGCGCAGGTCGCCGAGCGCCTCGCCGCTGACCCGCTTGATGTCGCGCAGGGCGGCGTGGGCCCGCTCGGGGTCGCGCTCCAGGAGGTGCGCCCCCACGCCGGCCTGCACGTTGATCGCCACCATCGCGTGGGCCACGACGTCGTGGACGTCGCGCGCGATCCGCAGCCGTTCCTCGCCGACGCGGCGCAGCGCCTCCTCCTCGCGGCTCCGCTCCGCGGACTCGGCGCGGTCGACCAGGGCGGCGGTGTAGCAGCGGCGGTCGTGGGCGGCGACGCCGAGGACGAGCGGGAGGGCGACCAGGCCGAGGTTGCGAGCGGTGTCCCAGTCGAAGACCGAGTGCGGGCTGTAGGTGAGCAGGATCGCCAGCACCACCGGCGCGGACGCGGCCCCGGCCGCGAGCGCGGCGCGACGACCGAGGCGGTCGGCGAGGGTGTAGGCGCAGACGACGGCCGGGGCCGGGATCGCCTGATAGATGTCGGAGGTGCTGACCACCCCGACGAGGGTGACCATCGCGACCGCCATGGCGAGCACCGGGCGGTCGCGGCGCAGCAGCACGGGGAGGCTGGCGACCACGATCGCGACGACGGCGGGGACGCTCGGGTCCGACTTCGTGCTGCGCGCGAGCTCGATGATCATCGCGGCCGCGCACGCCGCGGCCCCCACGACGTCCAGGACGCGTGGGGGCAGCGGCGGCAGGCGGGTCACGTCCCGACGGTAGCGGTGGCGGACCGGGTCGGTCGTCGTCCTCAGGGAGTACGTTCCAGGACCCTGACCGGCGCCGCGGGGGCGGGCTCACCCTCGGAGAGGCCGATCCGGTCGTGCAGCCGGCGCAGCGGCATCGGGGCCCACCAGTTCCACTTGCCGAGCAGGCCCATCAGGGCCGGAACCAGGAACGAGCGGACGACGAAGGCGTCGACCAGCACGCCGACCGCGGTCGCGATCCCGATCTGCTGGATGAAGGAGATCGAGCTGGTGCTGAACGCCCCGATCGCGACCGCGAGCAGGATCGCGGCGGCGGTGACGACGCTCCCGGTGCGGCCCAGCCCGGTCGCGACCGCCTCGCGCTCGGTGAGCCCCGACTCGCGGGCCTCCTTGATCCGGCCGAGGAGGAAGACGCCGTAGTCGGTCGACAGGGCGAAGACCACGGCGGCGGCCACCAGGAAGTTGGTGGGCTCGACGCCGCCGTTCGGCGTGTAGCCGAGGAGTCCCGTGAGACGGCCGTCCTGGTAGACGAAGGTGAGCGCGCCGAGGGCGACCCCGGCGGTGAGGGTGTTCATCACGACGGCCTTGAGCGGCAGCACGACCGAGCCGGTCATCAGCCAGAGCACCAGGACGGTGAGCAGCACGAGCAGCCCCGCGGCCAGCGGCAGGGCGTCGCCGATCGCCGCCTGCTGGTCGACGAACTCCGCGGCCGGACCGCCGACCAGGACGTCGGTGCCCCGGTCGTCCGCCAGCTCGCGCACCTCGGCGACGACACGTTGGGCGGCCTCGCCCTCGGGGTCGCCGTCGACGGTGAGGTCGACCTGCCAGGTGCCCGGTCCGACCTCGACGGCCTCGGCCGGGGTGAGGACGCCGGGCAGCAGCGACGCGGCGCCGGCGAACGACGCGGCCTCGGCGGCCCCGTCGGTCCCGCCGGCCCGGACGGCGGCCAGCACGGGCGTGGTGCCGGCGCCGTCGTACTCGGAAGCGAGGGTGTCGGCGACCGTGCGGGCGCTCAGGTCGGTCGGCACGGCGCTGCTGTCGACCGGCGTCCACTCGGCCCGCAGCGCGGGCGCCGCGAGGACGAGCATGACGGCGGCGGTGACCGCTGCGACCGCGCCCGGTCGCGCCATCACGGCGTGCGAGAGGCGGTACCAGCGGCCCTCCGACGACGAGCCCGCGGCGCCCCTCGTGCGGCGCCGGGCCAGCTTCGCGCCCCACAGGCCGAAGACGGCCGGGGAGATCACCAGGGCGGCCGCGGCGGCGACCACGGCGACGACGGCACCGGCGAGGCCCATCGACTTCAGGAAGCCCATCGGGAAGACGGTGAGGGTCGCCAGCGCGACCGCCACCGTGGCGGCGGAGAAGACGACGGTGCGGCCGGCGGTACGCATCGTCGTCAGGACGGCGCCGACGCCGGCGCCCTGCCGCTCCAGCTCCTCGCGGTAGCGGCTGAGCAGGAAGAGCGTGTAGTCGATGGCCAGGCCGAGCCCGAGACCGATGACGAGGTTGAGGGCGAAGACGCTGAGCCCGTACACCTGGTTGATGCCGGCCAGCGCGAGGAAGGTGCCGAGCACGGTGGTCGCCCCGACCACCAGGGGCAGCACGGCGGCCCGGCCGCCGAAGAACAGCAGCGACAGCAGCACCAGGACCGGGAAGGCCAGCATCTCGGCGCGGCCGAGGTCCTCACCGACCCGCTCGCCGATCTGGAGACCGGTCACCGCGGGTCCGCCCAGGGTGACCGCGTCGTCGTCCTCGAACGCCGTCAGGGCGGCCTCGGCGACGGCCTCCTCGTCGGCGGCCGCGTCGAGCACGGCGACGACGAGCGCCGACGAGCCGTCGCGGGCGGCGCCGGCTGGCAGCACCTCGGCGACGCCGTCCAGGCCGGCGAGGGTGCGGGCGGCGGCGTCCACGTCGTCCGCCGTGCCGGCGCCGGCGCCGGTGCCGGTGTCGACGAGCGCGACGATCCCGGCGGACGGCGTCCGCCCGGAGGCCTCCTCAAGCCGCTCGACCGCGAGTGCGGAGTCGGAGTCGGCGGGGGCGAAGCCGCCCTCGGAGTCCAGCGCCCCGGCGACCGGGCCGCCGAACGCGCCGGCGACGAGCACGAAGAGGAAGACGGCCAGGAGGGCGCGTCGTGGGTGGGCGTGCAGGGCCCGCGTCAGGCGCGAGCGGGTGGGACCGGGCGGTGTGCCGGGGTGGGGTGGGGTGGTGGTGGTGTCCATGCCCCGACCCTCGCCGTCGCGGTGGGTCCGGCGCGTCGTGCTGGGGGAGTGACTCCGCCTCTGCCCGGGAGGAGAGGTACTCCTCCCGGTGTACGCCCGCGGGGGCTACCGCGGTGCGTCCAGCATGACCGTGACCCGGCCGATCTCGCCGTCGCCGTCGGTGCTCAGGTGCAGGAACCGTTCGCGGACGACGAAGCGGAGCCACCCCTCCGAGCGCCGCTCGGGCTCCCCGAGCAGGGCGAGGACGTCGTCGGCCCGGGCGGGCGCGGGCAGCCCGGCGACCAGACGGTCGAGCGGGGTCTCGTCGAGGAAGACCGTCGTCAGCACGCCGCGCTCGAAGCGGACCTCGACCCCACGACCCCGCAGCGACCGACCGGCCCTGCGGAGCCCGTCGTCGACCAGCGCGACGTCGAGGAGCGCGGCGAGCGCCCGGACCTCCGGTGACCCGTCGGGCGTGCCGAGGGCGGCGAGGACGACCTCGATGTCGCCGCCGATCTCGGTGTCGGACGACGGGACCGGCGTCGGCTCGGGCTCGGGCTCGCCGAGCTCGCGGCGCACCCAGGCCGAGAAGGCGTCGTCCTCGACGCCCGGCCACTCCTCGGGCACCTCGAGGTCGAAGGTGTCGCGGACCCAGGCGCGGAACGCGCCGACGGCCTCGACCGCGTCCTCGTCGTCCGGTGGCAGGCCGAGGGAGTACTCGGTGACCTCGTCGTAGCCGACGGCGAGGAGCGCGAGCAGGTCGCGTGCGGAGTCCGCGACCTGGTGCGCGGCGCCCTCGGAGCCCAGCACGACCGCGCGGGTGTGCCCGCCGTCGTCCTCCCAGAGCGCGAGCAGCGAGCCGTCACCGGCGGCGTCGGCGATGGGGCGCAGCCGGCGGGCCGCGGCGCTGTCGGGCGTGAACCAGCCCTCGAGCGTCCCGGGCGTGAACACGGGACCGAGGACGCGGGTGCCGGGGTAGGCGGTCAGGTGGGGGCGCTCGTCGGGCCCGCCGCCGTGGCCGCGGGCCTCCATCCACGTCCAGGCCGCCTCGAGCTCGTCGGGGACGGCGACGGGGTGCGGGGGCAGGGCGTCGTGCAGTCGCGACATGCGGTGCAGCGTAGGAGGTACGTCCCGGGTCCGGTACTCCGGTGGACGGGTCCGGCATAGCCTGGGGCCATGTCCCTGCTCCGCCAGCCGATCCTGCTCCTCTCCCGCAGCAGCGGGGTCAAGAAGGTGGTCAGCACGCTCCCGGTGACCTCCGGGATCGTCACGGGCTACGTCCCGGGCGAGACGACCGACGCCGCGGTCGGGGCCACCGCGGCGCTCGTCGACGACGGCCTGGCGGTGACCCTGGACTTCCTGGGCGAGGACACCCTCGACGTCGCCCGGGCCGATGCCACCGTGGCGGCGTACGTCGAGCTGCTGAAGGCGCTCGGCCGGCGCGGGCTGGCCCGCCACGCCGAGGTGTCGGTGAAGCTCTCCGCGATCGGCCAGGCGCTGCCCGACGTCGGCGACCGGGTGGCGCTGGAGAACGCGCGCGTCATCTGCCGGGCCGCGCGCAACGCAGGCACGACGGTCACCCTCGACATGGAGGACCACACCACGACCGACCGGACCCTCGCCGTCCTGCGCGACCTGCGCAAGGACTTCCCCGAGACCGGTGCGGTCCTGCAGGCCTACCTGCACCGCACCGAAGCCGACTGTCGCGCCCTGGCGCACGAGGGGTCGCGGGTGCGGCTGTGCAAGGGCGCCTACAACGAGCCCGACGAGGTCGCCTTCACCGACCGGATCGACGTCGACAAGTCCTACGTGCGGTGCCTCAAGGTCCTGCTCGCGGGCGAGGGCTACCCGATGATCGCCACCCACGACCCCCGGATGATCGCGATCGCCGGGTCGCTCGCGAGCCGCTACGGCCGGTCGCAGGGCAGCTACGAGTTCCAGATGCTCTACGGCATCCGCCCCGACGAGCAGCGCCGGCTCGCGACCTCGGGGGAGCGGGTGCGCGTCTACGTCCCCTACGGCGGGGAGTGGTACGGCTACCTCGTGCGCCGCCTCGCCGAGCGCCCGCAGAACCTGACCTTCTTCCTCCGGTCGTTGATCTCCAAGAAGTGAGCAGGTCCGTCGCGCCCACCCCGCCGGCCCGGGTCCGTCCGGGCACGCGCCCGGGCGTCGCGAGACCCCGGGGCCGGGCGGCGGTGGTCCACTAGGTTCTCCCCATGAGCGAGAGCAACGCGACGGCCATCATCGGCGCCGGCGTCATGGGCGAGACCCTCCTGTCCGGACTGGTCCGCGCCGGGCGGCGCGTCGACCGCCTGATGGTGGGGGAGAAGCGGCAAGAGCGCGCCCGTGAGCTGGAGGAGCGCTACGGCGTGGCCGTCGTCTCGAACCTCGAGGCCGCGGCCCGTGCCGACACCGTCGCCCTCGTCGTCAAGCCGCAGGACATGGCCGACGTGCTCGCCGAGATCGCACCGTCGCTGCGCGCCGGGCAGCTGCTCGTGTCGCTGGCGGCGGGGATCACGACCGCGTTCATCGAGTCGCGGGTGCCCGACGGCGTCGCCGTCGTCCGGGTCATGCCCAACACGCCCGCGCTGGTCGACGAGGGCATGTCGGCCATCTCGCCCGGCTCGCACTGCTCCGAGGCGCAGCTCGCCGAGGCGGAGGCGCTGCTCGACTCGGTCGGCCGGGTGCTGCGGATCCCCGAGCGCCAGCAGGACGCCGTCACGGCGATCTCCGGGTCCGGACCGGCCTACATCTTCTTCGTCGTCGAGTCGATGATCGAGGCCGGCGTCCACCTCGGGCTGCCGCGCGCGACCGCGAGCGAGCTCGTGATCCAGACCCTGGTCGGCTCGGCGAAGATGCTCCGCGAGACCGGCACGCACCCCACCGTCCTCCGCGAGCAGGTCACCTCGCCCGGCGGCACCACCGCCTCGGCGCTGCGGGAGCTGGAGATCCACAAGGTGCGCGCGGCGTTCCTCGCCGCCATGGAGGCGGCCCGCAACCGGTCGCGCGAGCTGGCCGAGGGGTCGTCGTGAGGGCCGGCGATGTTTGACGACCTCGTGGCCGGGCTCGCGGCAGTCTTCCAGGGGATCGGCGGGGGGCCGGTGCGAGCGAAGGCCGACTTCTCGTTGAGCGTCACCCACCCGCTCGGCCACCCCGAGTCGCGCTGGGTGCTGGCCTACACGCGTCGCGGGCACGCCCGGGCGGTGCAGCTGCGGTGGCTCGACCCGCCGGAGGGCTACCAGCCCGAACGCCGCCTCGGTGACCTCGACCGGCACGACCGCCGGCGACTGGACCGGGTCGGGACCGACGCGGTGCTGCCCCGGCTCGAGGCGCGGGTCACCTGGCGCGACGAGCACGGGCTCGAGCGGAGCTCGGTGGTGACGACGCGCCAGTTCCCGTGAGGACCGGCGCCGGGGCGGCGCCGGCTCAGGTGACCCTGTCGACCGCGGCGGCGACGGCCGTCCCGGTGGCCGTGGCGACCTGGCGGGCCGCGGCGACCCGCCGCGCCCGTCGCTTGTCGAGCTGGAGGGCGGCGAGGTTGAGCGCGCCCCACGACAGGGTGGTCGCGAGGACCTTGGCCCGCACCGCGTCGTCGTCGGCACGGGCGGCCAGCACGACGCCGTCGCCGACGTCGCACAGGATGCGGATCCACATCGCGGTGCGGACCGTGCGGTCCGAGCGGCCGAGGACGCCGAACGTGCTGATCGCGAGGTCACGGACGCCGAACACCTCGGCCAGCAGGTCGTAGCCGGCCTGCTCGTCCTTGTCGGCGTCCAGTGCCGCACCGAGGTGCTCGGGACGGACGCAGCAGAACCCGGCGTAGGAGGCGGTGGCGGTGCTCATCAGACGACTCAGCGCGTAGCTCATGCCCACGACGCTACGGGGGCGGCCGCGGTCGCGGACCCTCACCAGGGGTGGCCGGGGTGCCAGACTCGGCGGATGGAGGCCTTCCGCACGCCCGAGGACCGCTTCGCCGACCTCGACTGGCCCGAGCCGGCGTACGCCGAGGTCGGCGACGGGCTGCGGATGGCCTACGTCGACACGGGCAGCCCGGGCGAACTCGCGGCACCGGTGGCGCTGCTGCTGCACGGGGAGCCGACGTGGGGCTACCTGTACCGGCACGTCGTCGCGGAGCTCGACGCCGCCGGCGTGCGGTGCGTCGTGCCCGACCTGATCGGCTTCGGGCGCTCCGACAAGCCGCTGGCGATCGGTGACCACTCCTACGCGCGGCACGTCGAGTGGGTCCGCAGCCTGGTGCTCGACCACCTGGCGCTCACCGACGTCACCCTGGTCGGCCAGGACTGGGGCGGGTTGATCGGGCTCCGGCTCGTCGCCGAGCACCCCGACCACTTCGCCCGCGTCGTCGCCGCGAACACGGGGCTGCCGACCGGTGACGTCGACATGCCCGAGGTCTGGTGGCGGTTCCGGCACGCGGTGGAGTCGGCGCCCGCGCTCGACGTGGGCCGGCTGGTCGCGTCGGGCTGCCGGCACGGGCTCGCGGACGCCGACCGGGCGGCGTACGACGCGCCGTTCCCCGACGAGGCGAGCAAGGCCGGCCCGCGGGCGATGCCCCTCCTGGTGCCGACCCGGCCCGACGACCCGGCCACCCGGGCCAACCGCGCCGCGTGGCGGACCCTCGGTGAGTGGGACCGGCCGTTCCTCGTCGCCTTCTCCGACTCCGACCCGATCACCGCGGCGATGGCGCCGGTACTCCGCGAGCACGTGCCCGGTGCCGCCCTCCTCGACCACCCGACGATCCTCGACGCCGGTCACTTCCTCCAGGAGGACGCCGGCAACGAGCTCGGTCGGGTGGTCGCGGCGTTCATGGCGTGAGCCCCGCCCGGCGTCAGCCGGTGCGCAGGTCGGCGACCAGGGCGACGACGTCGTCGACGACGCCCCGGACGACGGGCAGGCGGGAGAGCCGCAGCAGCCGGTCCACGATCGGCACCGACCGGGCGACCAGCGACCGGGTCCGCGCCTGCTCGGGGGACCGGTCGTGCACCCAGAACAGCACGTAGCCCATCTGCAGCAGCCACAGCAGGTCGGGCAGCTCGGACCGCACGGCCGGGGCGAGCTTGAGGTCGGACCCCTCCACGACGCGCCGGTAGAGCTCCGTGCTGGCCGCACGGGCAGCGGTGGACTCGGGGCTGAACGGCGACAACGGGCTGTCGGGGTCGGCGGCGTTCTTGAAGAACTGGGCCGCGAACCCGTGGTGCGGTGCCGCGACGTCGAGCCAGGCGTCGAGGACCCCGCGCAGGCGGACGTCGAACGCCCTGTCGCGGCGGAGGACGACGCCCGCCGCCTCGGCGTGCTCGACCTGGATGCTGTCGTAGAACGCCTGGATCAGGTGTTCCTTGGAACCGAAGTAGTAGTAGGCGTTGCCCACCGCGACCCCGGCCTCGGCGGCGATCGCGCGCATGGTGGTGCGGTCGTAGCCCTCGCGACGGAACAGCCGCAGCGCGGCGTCCGCGATGGTGGCGCGGGTCTGCTCAGCCTTGCTGGTGAGCGACGCGCGGGGAGCAGGATCCGGCACAGTCGTCAGGGTAGTCACCCCCCGCGCCGCTGCTCGGTGCCATCAGGTGGCGCAGCCCGGCCGCGGTGCCGGCGGCACCGCGCGCGAGCGGGAGCCAGGCCGGGCGGGCCAGCCGCTCGGCGAGCCCTCGGTGCGCCCGGGTCGCCCAGAGGCACATCACCCAGGCCCGCTCGTGGGTCCAGACGGACCCGTCGTCGCCGACCACCGTGATCTCGGCGAGCGTGCGGGCGTGGTCGAGCGTCGGGAAGAGGGTCCGCGCCTCGGCCGACCCGGCCGGCACGAGCCGCACCGGGACGAGCAGGCGCTGCCCTGCCAGCCACGCCCGGAACCGCGAGCAGAGCGGGCACGCGGCGTCGTACAGGACGGTGAGCTGCACGGGTCACGGAGCCGGGAAGGCGGCCATCGGCGGGACGTAGCTCTGGGGTGCGACCGGCGCGGCGCGGAAGGCCTCCATCCGCTGGCGGCGGCGCATCGAGCTGAACACCCAGACGTTGAGGAAGTGCAGGACGCCGAGCACCAGGGTCACCACGCCGATCTTGACGCTGAGCTGCTCGACCAGGCCGCGCAGGTCGGCGACCTCGCCGCCGTTGCGGAGGTAGAGGCTCACGAAGCCGAGGTTCAGGAGGTAGAAGCCGACGACGAGGAGCCGGTTCACGGCCTCGGCGACGTCCTCGTGCTCGCCGAAGACGTCCTCGAGGAAGACCCCGCCGTGACGCGACAACGTGGTCGCCACCCACACGGTGAGCGGGATGGCGATGAGCAGGTAGGCGAGGTAGGTCGCGACGGTCCAGTCCATGTGGAGCTCCTTCGGGTTGTTTTGAACGCGTTCAGAACCTAGCACGAATTGAACGCGTTCAAACAGTGCTCGGACGTCCGGGATCCCGCTCGACCGGGATCCCGACCCCGGGCGTCGGGGATCCGGTCGACTCAAAGCCCGATGGCGGCCGTCGCCGCCGCCAGCACCGGCTCCGTGACGGCGCGCGCTCGTGCGGTGCCTCGGTCGAAGACGTCCGTGACGTGGGTCCGGTCCGCGGTGAGCTCGGCGCAGCGTCGGCGGACGGGAGCCAGCTCGGCCACGACCGCGTCCGTCACGGCCGCCTTGAGCGCCCCGTACGTCGTGATCGCGTCGGCCGACCCTCCGCACGCGACGAGGACGTCGAGCAGGTTCGTGATGCCCGGCTTCGCGTCGCGGTCGGAGCGGACGGCGTCCGGCCCGACGTCGCCGTCGGTCACGGCCCGGGCGATCTTGCGCCGGATGGTGTCGGCGTCGTCGAGGATCCCGATGCTGCCGGCGGTGCTCGACTTGCTCATCTTCGAGGTGGGGTCGGCGAGGTCCATGACGCGGGCACCGACCCGCGGGGTGGTCACCTCCGGCACCGTGAAGACCGGCCCGTAGGTCGCGTTGAACCGCACGGCGAGGTCGCGGGTCAGCTCGACGTGCTAACGCTGGTCGTCGCCGACCGGCACCTGCTCCGGCCGGTAGAGCAGGATGTCGGCGGCCATCAGGACGGGGTAGGTGAGCAGCGACGTCCGGGTCGACGCGACGCCGCGACCCTTCGTCCTGAACTGGATCATCCGGCCCAGCTCGCCGGTCGTCGCGACGCACTCGAGGAGGTAGGCGAGCTGCGCGTGGGTTGGTACCCGGCTCTGCACGAACAGCGTGCTCGCGTCGAGCCCGACGGCGAGCATGACGGCAGCCTGCTCGGCGACCGTGGCCCGCAGGGTGGCGGGGTCGTGGGTGACGGTGAGGGCGTGCAGGTCCGAGATGCCGTAGAAGCAGTCGGCCTGCGCCTGCTGCTCGGCCATCGGGCGCAGCGCGCCCAGGTAGTTGCCGAGGGTCGGGCGACCGCTGGGGGTGAGCAGGGAGAGGCGTCGGGATCGGTCCATGGTGGGCTCCTGGTGGGGTGGGCCCACGGGCGGTGCCCCGTGCCAGGACCGGTCCGGGGACAGGTCGGGACGTGCAGAACGGCCGCCCGTGGGCGGCCGTTTCTGGGTGGTGCGTCAGAACGTGGTCCGCCGGTCAGGCGGGCCACCACTGCGACAGGTGGGTCGGGTGGTTCGTCAGCACCGGCTCATCGTGTCACGGGAGCCGTGCGGTGACCACCTCGTCGAGCACGTCGAGCGGCAGCGAGCCCGAGTCGAGCACGGCGGAGTGGAAGGCCTTGACGTCGAACGACGCCCCCTGGCGCGCCTCGGCCTCGCGTCGGATCCGCTCGACCTCGACCCGGCCGACCATGTAGGAGCAGGCCTGGCCCGGGGTGACGATGTAGCGGTCGATCTCGGGTCGGACCATCGCGTCGGCCAGCGGGGAGTTGTCGACCATGTAGGCCACGGCCTGCTCGCGGGTCCACCCGAGCGCGTGGATGCCCGTGTCGACGACGAGGCGGCAGGCTCGCATGGAGTCGGCGGCGTACATCCCCATCCGGTCGACGGCCGTGGAGTAGAGCCCCATCTCGTCGGAGAGACGCTCGGTGTAGAGCCCCCACCCCTCGGCGTAGGCGGAGTTGTGGATGTGCTTGCGGAACTCCGGGACCCCCTCGAGCTCGGCGGCGATCGCCAGCTGCAGGTGGTGCCCGGGGATGCCCTCGTGGAAGGCCATCGCCTCCAGCTCGAAGGTGCCCCACGAGGCCGGGTCGTCGACGTTGATGAAGAACGTGCCGCCGCGGCTGCCGTCACCGGCGGGCGGGAAGTAGAACGCCTTGGCACCGCTCGTGGTGCCCTCCACCGCGCACGGCGCCTGGGGGAGGACCTCGAACCAGTCGGGCATGGCGTCCCAGGCCCGCGCCATCGCGACCCGCGCGGCCTCGACGAGCTGCTCACCGCGCTCGAAGTGCAGCGCGGGGTCGGTGCGCATCGCCTCGAAGATCTGGGCGAGGTCGTCGGTGCCGACCACCTCGGGCCCGAGGGCGCGGTACTCGTCGGCGAGCTTGGCGACCTGGGCGAGACCGAGGTCGTGGATTTCCTGCGCGCTCTTGGTGGTGGTGGTGAAGTACCGCAGCAGGGCGGCGTACGTCGCCTCCCCGTCGGGCAGGTGCACCAGTCCGCACTGCTCGTCGGGGCGGGCGTGCGGCAGGACCTCGTCGCGCAGGACGTCGCGGTAGCCGGCCATGGCCGGCCGCAGCTCGTCGGCGACCACCCCGGCGACGCGCCCGCGCCAGGCGTCCGCGTCGACCCCGGCCGGAGGAGCCGGCACCTGGGTGAGCACGGCGTCCTCGGCGAGCGGCGCGGCCAGCATCGTGTCGAGCTGCGCGACGGTGTCGGCGACGGCGAAGCGCGCCGGCGTCCGTGCGGCCGCGACGCCCTCGCGGAGCCGGTCGGCGAGCTCGCCGTAGCTGCGGGCCACGCCGCGCAGCTTGTCGACGAACGCCTCGGCGACGCCGGCGTCGGGCAGGGCGAGCATCCCGGTGACGATCGGGACGCCGACCTGGACGCCGAAGATCGGGTCGGCGGCGAGCTCCGCGAGGCGCGTCTCGAGCCGGTCCGCGGTCGTCGTGGCCGTCGAGATCAGCACCGCGCGCGTGATCTGCTCCTGGGCGTCGAGCTCACCCGGGGCGATCGCCTCCGCGTCGTCGACGAACGTGCGCAGCGCCTCGATCCGCCGGTCCTCGGCCGCCCGGGTCTCGTCCTCGTAGAAGGCGGCGTAGCGGTAGTCACCGAGCAGGTGGGCCTCGGTCGGGTTGGTCTCGAGGTGGAAGTCCCAGAAGGCCCGGGCGAGCTGCTGGAGGTCGGCGTTCGTCATGCGCCGACCCTACGACGGCCCCAGGACACCGTCGCGGCGTCGGTCACGGGGGATAGTCGCTGGGCGGCACGAAGATCACCAGCCACCAGATCCACCCGACCTGACCGACCACGCCGACCACCACCCAGAACGTCGTGCGCAGGCCGAGCAGCCGCGGCCGTTCGCGGTGCCCCCCGACGAGGAGCACGGCCAGCGGGAAGAGGGGGAGGAGGTAGCGGAAGATGCTGGTGTGGCCGTCCACGACGGCGAGCAGGTAGAGCGCGTACGCCGCCGACCAGACCCGCAGCCGCAGGTCGACGCCGCCGGCCAACCGTGGCACCAGCATCAGCAGCGACAGCACGACCGGGACCACGATCCCGAGGGCGGGCAGCACGAAGACGGACTGGCGGTACTCCAGCGCCCACGAGATCGTCTGCTGCCACGGCTCGAGGACGTTGATCGACGCCTCGCCCCGCCACGCGGTCATGGTGCTCGGGTAGGCGTCGCGACGCCCGGTCCCGAGCGCGGCGATCGTCGTCCAGAGGATCCCGGACAGGCCGGTGGCCACGAAGGTGCCGAGGATCGCGACCCGCTCAGGGGTCTCGACCGGCCGCTCCGACCGCACGCGCCAGCGCATCCAGATCGCGGCCACGACCACGACGACGAGCGGCAGGGCGATCGGCCGGGTCAGCCCGAGGAGCAGCGCGGCCGCCGCGGCGCCCCACCACCGCTCGCGCACGAGCAGCAGCAGGAACGCCATCAGCAGCAGCATCGAGAACGACTCGGTGTAGGCCATCTGCAGCACGGGCGCGACCGGGCAGGCCGCCCACACGGCGACGGCGGCGAGGGCCACGTGCTCCGACCGCGCCGGCAGGGTCTCGACGAGCAGCCGCGCCATCAGGACGGCGGCGCCGAGCCCCGCGAGCAGCGCGAGCAGCGGTGCGACGGTGGCGAAGTCGCCGCCGGTCAGCGCGGAGACGACCCGGATGGCGTAGGGGAAGACGGGGTAGAACGCCCACGGGTTCTGCTGGACCCGGCCGTCCTCGCCGACCGGCAGGGTGTCGGGGTAGCCGCCGTCGACGATGCGTTGGTACCACTGCGCGTCCCACGAGAGCGCCAGGTCGATCTCGCCCTCGCGCGGGCCCGTGACGCCGGGGAACCACTCCTGCTGCTCCGCAGCCTGCGCCATCAGCAACCACGTGACGAGCCGCAGCCCCAGGTAGACCGCGACGACCTTGGCCCACAGCGGCACGTCGTCGAGCCCGCGCACCCAGCCGACCGGTCGGCCGCCCTGCAGTCGGTCGGCGACGGGTGCAGGCATGGTGACTAGTGTCGCAGGGGTGGATTCCTGTTCGGGTCCGGCCGTCGTGGTCTTCGACCCCACGCTCACCGCCTACGACTTCGGCCCGAGCCACCCGATGTCGCCGTTGCGGGTCGACCTCGCGATCAGGCTGGCCGAGGAGCTGGGCGTGCTCGGGCCGCGGCTGACGGCCGTGCCGGCGCCGTACGCGACCGACGCGCAGATCGCCTCGGTGCACGACCGTGGCCTGATCGAGGGGGTCCAGCGGATGGGGCGCGACCCGCACGGCCCGGACGCGGAGGACGTCGGCCTCGGCTCCGAGGACAACCCCGTCTTCGCCGGCATGCACGAGGCGGCCTCGCACGTGGTCGGCGCCACCGTCGAGGCCTGTCGCCAGGTGTGGTCGGGGGAGTCGCTGCACGCCGCCAACATCGCCGGCGGGCTGCACCACGCGATGGCCGACCGGGCGAGCGGCTTCTGCATCTACAACGACATCGCGGTCGGCATCCGGTGGCTGCTCGACCAGGGCGCGGAGCGGGTCGCCTACGTCGACGTCGACGTCCACCACGGCGACGGCGTCGAGCGGATCTTCTGGGACGACCCGCGCGTGCTGACGATCTCGCTGCACGAGTCGGGACAGTTCCTCTTCCCCGGCACCGGCGCCTCCGAGGCGCTGGGCGGGCCGGACGCGCTCGGCTCCGCTGTCAACGTCCCGCTGCCGCCCGGCACCACCGACTCGGGCTGGCTGCGGGCCTTCCACGCGGTCGTCCCGCCGGTGCTGCGGGAGTTCGCCCCCGACGTCCTGGTGACCCAGCACGGCTGCGACTCGCACCGCTCCGACCCGCTCGCCGACCTCGAGCTCAGCGTCGACGGGCAGCGGGAGGCCTACCTCGCCCTCCACGACCTCGCGCACGAGACCGCGGGCGGGCGCTGGGTCGCCACCGGGGGCGGCGGCTACGCGATCGTCGACGTCGTCCCGCGGGCCTGGACCCACCTGCTCGCGATCGTCGCCGGCGCCCCGCTCGACCCGGCCACGGCGACGCCGGAGGCCTGGCGCCAGCACGTCGAGACCCAGCTCGGCGTCACCGCTCCCGAGGCGATGACGGACGGCCTCAAGCCCACCTGGCGTGCCTGGGAGGACGGCTACGACCCCGACTCGTGGCTCGACCGGACCATCCAGGCGACGCGCACCGCCGCCTTTCCGTACCACGGGCTCGACCCCGTGCTCTGACAGACACGCCCGGGACTCACAAGTAAATCTCCGCAACGTCTTCCCCACGCGTCACAGGAGCCCTACAGTCTGCTCACGTCGTGCTCGTGCGATCACCGGTGGGGAAGCCGGTGGCGAGCACCTAGAAAGCTGGTGCCAGGTGTCGAACTCGACCGGAGGACTCTCCGACCCGAAGTTCCTGACCATTGCCGAGGTCGCGTCCCTGATGCGGGTCTCCAAGATGACCGTCTACCGACTCGTCCACGGCGGCGATCTGCCCGCCGTCCGCGTCGGTCGCTCGTTCCGTGTCTCCGAGGAGGACGTCGACGAGTATCTCCGCAAGAGCTTCTACAACGCAGGTTGATCGAGCCGGCGTCCGCGGGGAGGGTGCGGACCGATTCCGCGCCCTCACGCGGTGCCCGTTAAGGTGGGCGGTCTCACCCGGGTTTCCTGGTGTGCTCGATCAGAAGAGGTTGTTTCGTGGGTTCTGTCATCAAGAAGCGGCGCAAGCGCATGGCGAAGAAGAAGCACCGCAAGCTTCTCAAGAAGACGCGCGTCCAGCGCCGCAAGCTCGGCAAGTAGCCCGAGCACCCGGACCGGGCACGCGTCCATGGCCGGCGGCGACAAGGTCGTCCTCGTCACCGGGGTCTCTCGTGACCTCGGCCGCCGCTGTGCGCGTGCCCTCGCCGAGCACCCCTCGGTGCGCCGGGTCATCGGCGTCGACGTCGTCCCGCCCCGCGGTGACGTCGGCGACGTCTCGTTCGTGCGCGCCGACATCCGCAACCCCGTCATCGCGAAGGTCATCGCCAAGGAGGACGTCGACACCGTCGTCCACATGAGCGTGATCGCGACCCCCGGCAGCGCCGGGGGCCGCAACACGATGAAGGAGCTCAACGTCATCGGCACGATGCAGCTGCTCGCTGCGTGCCAGAAGGCGCCGAGCGTGCGCGACCTCATCGTGAAGTCGACGACGACGGTGTACGGCGCGAGCAACCGCGACCCGGCGATGTTCACCGAGGACATGGAGCCCCGGCGCGCCCCGCGTGCGGGCTACGCCAAGGACGTCGCCGAGATCGAGGGCTACGTGCGCGGGTTCGCCCGGCGACGCAGCGACTGCCGTGTCACGATGCTGCGCTGCGCGAACGTCATCGGGCCCCACGTCGTCAGCCCGCTCACGTCGTACTTCCGGCTCCCGGTCATCCCGACCGTGCTCGGCTTCGACGCCCGGATGCAGCTGCTGCACGAGGACGACCTGCGCGCGGTGCTCCAGCACTGCGTGAGCACGCCGGTCCCCGGCACCTTCAACGTCGCCGGCAGCGGTGTCCTGATGCTGTCGCAGGCCGTGCGCCGCCTGCAGCGCCCGACCGTCCCGATGCCGGCCTTCGCCGTCGGGAGCCTCGGGTCCGCGCTGCGCTCGGCCCGGCTCGCCGACTTCTCGCCCGAGCAGCAGGCGTTCCTCACCTACGGCCGCGGCGTCGACACCACGCAGATGCGCGAGGTGCTCGGCTTCGAGCCGCGCCACTCCACCGCCGAGGCCTTCGCCGACTTCTCCGCCGGCCTGGCCCCCACCGGCGGCTACGTCGACCGCGCGCTCGCCGGCCTCGCCGACCGGTTGCCCAGCGCGCCGGCCCCGGTCGGCTCCGGGAGGGGTGGCCCCCGTGGGTGACGCCGAGATCATCCCGATCGGCACCCGCGGCCGACCCGGCCGCGGCACCGGCAAGCAGCCGTCGTCGGCGGCCCGGAGCCTGGCCCCCCAGCCCCGCACGGGACCGGGCCGGCCGCCCACCCCACCACCGGAGGACGTCCACGACGACGCCCACGACATCGACCCGACGCCCGACGAGCCGGCCGCGCCCGAGCCGGCTGCCTCCGAGCCGGTCGAGCCGGCCGAGCCGGCTGAGCCGGTCACGGTCGCCGCCCCCGCCACCCGGCTCGCCGCGGCCAGCACGCGTGAGCGGCACCCGTTGCGGGGCATCCCGACCGCAGCGTGGCTCTCGGCGTTCCAGCAGGCGGCAGCCGAGATCTTCGGCGAGCAGTGGGAGCCGCGCCTCGCGCAGTTCCTCGCCTTCCTGCGCCGGCGGATCACCGGTGACTACGTCGTCGACGAGTACGGCTTCGACGCCGAGGTCACCGAGCGCTTCCTCATGGCGGTGCTGCGACCCATCGCGGAGCAGTGGTTCCGCATCGAGGTGCGCGGCATCGACAACATCCCCGCCGAGGGCGGCGCGCTGGTGGTGTCCAACCACTCCGGCACCGTCCCGGTCGACGGGCTGATGACGATGGTCTCGATCCACGACCGCACCGGTCGCCACCTGCGTCCGCTCGGCGCCGACCTGGTCTTCAAGATGCCGGTCGTCTCCAGCATGGCGCGCCGCAGCGGTGCGACCCTGGCCTGCAACGAGGACGCCGAGCGGATGCTGCGCGGCGGTGAGCTCGTCGGCGTGTGGCCCGAGGGGTTCAAGGGCATCGGCAAGAACTACTCCGAGCGCTACAAGCTGCAGCGCTTCGGCCGCGGCGGCTTCGTCTCGGCGGCGCTGCGCACCGGCGTCCCGATCATCCCGCTGGCCGTCGTCGGCGCCGAGGAGATCTACCCGCTCGTCGGCAACATCCCGGCGCTGGCCCGCCTCATCGGCGTGCCCTACATCCCGGTCACGCCGTTCTTCCCGCTGCTCGGACCGCTCGGCCTGATCCCGCTGCCGTCGAAGTGGCTCCTGGAGTTCGGGGAGCCGATCCGCACCGACGAGTACGACGCGGGCGCGGCCGAGGACCCGATGCTCGTCTTCGACGTCACCGACCAGGTGCGCGAGACGATCCAGCAGACGCTGTACTCGCTGCTGATGCAGCGCCAGTCCGTCTTCCGCTGACCCCGGGGGCCGGCGGCGTCAGGGCTGGCCGCCGCCGAGCAGCCCGTCGAGGGCGTCGGTCGTGCCGGTGAGCAGGTCGCCGATCAGGCCGTCGCCGCCCGTGCCACCGCCCGTGCCACCGCCCGAGCCTCCGCCCGTGCCGCCCGATCCGGGGCCGCCCGATCCGGAGCCGCCCGATCCGGAGCCGCCCGATCCGGAGCCACCTGACCCACCGCCGGACCCACCGCCGAGACCCTCGATCAGGTCGTCGAGAGGGTCGGTGAGCGGGTCGAGCGGGCCCGGGGCGCTGCCGCCGCTGCCCGACCCGGGGACCTCGGGTGCCGACGACGGGCCGGGGACGCCGGGCGGCTGGGACGGAGCAGGTGCGCTCGGGCCCGCACCCGCACCCGGACCGGGCCGGACGGGATCGACGGGCCCACCCTGCTGGCCGGGCTGCCGGCCGCCGCCGGGGTCCGCCGGCGGCGGGGTGGCCGCGTCCGGGACGACCGCCTCGACCGGGTCGGCGAGCAGCTCGTCGAGCATCGGCGCGAGGGCGCCGACCGCCTGGATCGTGTCCTCGACGAGCGGCAGCAACCCGCACGACGGGCAGGCCTGGACGGCGAGCCGGTCGAGCTGGGCGATCGCGGCCGCGGCGTCGGACAGGGCGCCCTGGGCGTCGGAGGGCACCGCGGCCTGGAGTCCGTCGAGGGTCTCCATGCTGGTCGTGGTGAAACCGCGCAGCTCCTCGATGGCGGCCTCGTCGCCGGTCTCGGCGTAGTCGTCGAGCAGCACCTGGGAGGCCTGGTCGGCCTGTCGGGTGAAGTCCTCGAGGGTCTCGGTGATCACCTCGGGGTCGCGCTGGTCGCGGCTGAGGGCGCCGACCTCGTCGAGCCGGTCGGTCGCGTTGTCGAGCATGGTGGCGCCCTTGGCGTCGGCGTCGCGCACCAGGCTCTCGTGGACGTTCTCCATGGCCCGCTTGAGCGGGTAGAGCGTGTCGCCGGGGAGGGCGGACTGGGCGGCCACGGCCATCGACCCGGAGGCAGCGATCATGGCGAAGCCGCCGACGGCGACGGCGAGCCGGCGTTCGGAGCGGGTCCGGCGGTCGGCGGCGGGGGCGCGCCGCAGCGCGAGCTTGTCGTGGGTGTCGGCGACGAGGGCGGTCTCGGCGGCGGCTACCAGCCGGGTGCGGAGGTCGTCGACGAACTCCGCCCGCGCCACCGGCGCGGGGATCGAGCGCAGCGAGGCGACCGCCGCGAGCAGGTCGGCGTAGGGCGCGTCGTCGAGCGTGCCGGTCGAGGGGTCCTCGACCGAGGAGTGGAACTCCTCGGCCCGTCTCCGGGACGTGAACACGGGGCTCATCGCATCCGTCCTGCTCGTTCCTGGGGGCCGACCTGGCCCGTCGAGGTGATCAACGACGACCGGACGCGCGAGGTTACGGGTGGGGTGGGCGTGCCTCGGGTCGGCCGGCGCATCAGTCCCGCATCCCCTCGGGCATCAGCTTGGCCAGGTTGCGCACGCCGCGCAGCTGCAGCTGCTTGACCGCCCCGTCGCTCCTGCCGAGCACCGTCGCGGTCTCGGCGATGCTCATGCCCTGCAGGAACCGCATCACCAGGCAGTCGCGCTGCTCGTCGGGCAGCTTCGTGAGCGCCTCGAGCAGCAGGTCGTTGGTCAGCCCCGCGAGCACCTGGTCCTCGGGGCTGTCGTCGGTGGCGTCGTCGTGGGCGCCCATGTCCTCGGTGCTCAGCTCGAGGCGGGTCCGGCCGGCCTTGAAGTGGTCGTGGGCGAGGTTGCGGGCGATGGTCATCAGCCACGCGCCGAAGTCCTTGCCCTGCCAGCGGAAGCTCGTCATGTTGCGCAGCGCGCGGAAGAAGGTCTCCGAGGTGAGGTCCTCGGCCAGCGGCACCGAGCGGGTGCGGTAGAAGAGGAAGCGGTAGACCGAGGGCTGGTAGTGGTCGAAGAGCTGCCCGAACGCGTCGGCGTCGCCGGTGCGGGCGAGCTCGACGAGGGCGATCAGGCGGGTGCGGTCGGCCTCCGACTCCTCCGAGGACGACGCGCGGTCGGCGTCACCGAAGCCGCCGGCCCCGCCGGCCGGGACGAGCGCCTCCGCCAGCAGGACGCCGGCGCGGTCGCCGGTGCGGGTCCGCGGTGCCGGGCCGGCGGGACCCAGGGGCACCAGGACGGCGTCCGATGCAGGGAGCAGGCGCGCGACCGCCCGGCGCAGGGCCTCCAGGCCGTGCGCGACATCCCGCTCCTCCAGAGGCATCTCGTGCGCCCTCCCGTACCGGGCCCTCCCCGAGCCCTCCGGTGATGGTAGATCAGGTTCGTGGCGGTGAACAGGTGTTGGTTACTGACCAGTAGGTTGGTCAGCGACGCTTCCGCAGGGCCACCCCGGCCGCGACCGTGCCCGACACCGCGCCGGCCGCGACCCCGACCACCAGGCCGGCGCGGGCGGCCTTGCGCCCGGTGCGGTAGTCACGGACCCGCCAGCCCTCCTCCTTGGCGTGGGCGCGCAGCCGGGCGTCGGGGTTGATGGCGACGGGGTTGCCGACGAGGCCGAGCATCGGCAGGTCGTTGGCCGAGTCGGAGTACGCCGAGCAGCGAGCCAGGTCGAGGCCCTCCCGGACCGCCAGGGCCTTGATCGCCTCCGCCTTGCCCGGTCCGTGCAGCATGTCGCCGACCAGCCGCCCGGTGTAGACGCCGTCGACGTGCTCGGCCACGGTGCCCATCGCGCCGGTGAGACCCAGCCGGCGGGCGATGATCCGGGCGATCTCGATCGGCGCCGCCGTCACCAGCCAGACCCGCTGGCCCTGGTCGAGGTGGAGCTGGGCCAGGGCGCGGGTGCCGGGCCAGATCCGGTGCGCCATCGCCTCGTCGAAGATCTCCTCGCTCAGCTCCTCGAGCTCGGTGACGGTGTGCCCGGCGATGAAGCTGAGCGCGGAGTTGCGGGTCTCGGCGATGTGGTCGGGGTCCTCGACGCCGACCACCCGGAAGTAGGCCTGCTTCCAGGCCGCCGAGAGGATGTCGCGCGTCGTGAAGAACTCGCGCCGGTGCAGCCCCCGCGCGAGGTGGAAGATGCTGGCGCCCTGCATCACGGTGTTGTCGACGTCGAAGAACGCCGCCGCCGTCGGGTCGACGGGGTGGTCGAGCGCCGTCTCCACCTCGGCGGACGCCGCTGCCGCCTCGCCGGCCAGCGTGGAGCGCTGCCGCAGGTTCGGCGGCCGGCGCTGCTTGTCCGAGGGAGGCATGGGCACACTGTAGAACCAGGAACCCTTCCCCGATGGCCCGTCGGACGACGCCGTTCATGCCTACACTGCCTCGCATGCCGATCCCCGCCCCGACCGCCAGCACGCACGCGGGCCCGGCGGCGCTGGTCTCCGTCGCGGCGGCCGAGAACCCCGACAAGCTGGCGATCGTGGAGGCCGGCGGGCGCAGCCTCACCTGGTCGGCGCTGGACGACGAGGTGGGCCGGGTCGCGACCGGGCTGGCCGCCGCCGGCGTCCTGGCCGGCTACCGGATCGTCGTGATGACCGGCAACCGGATCGAGTTCGTCACGACCTACCTCGGCGTCCTCCGTGCGCAGACGGTCGCGGTCCCCCTCAACCCGGGCTCGACGGCGCGCGAGGTCGCCCGGGTCGTCGCCGACTGCGGTGCGCGGATGATCGTGGCGGACGCCGACACCGCCGGCACGGTGCGCGCGGCCGTCGCGATGCTCGACGACGCCCTGGCCGGGCGGCCCACCCCGCTCGACGGCGACGTCCCGGCGGCGGTCCGCGAGCGCCTCGTCCGACCCCGCGTCGTCCTCGCCGGTGCCGCGCCGGAGGCCGGCGAGACGTCGTACGACGACCTCCGTGCCGCCGAGGCCCGCCCGGCGCTGCCGCTCCTGGACCCCGAGCGGATCGCGGCGCTCCTCTACACCAGCGGCACGACCGGGCTGCCCCGCGGTGCGATGCTCAGCCACCGGGCGCTGAGCGCCAACATCGACCAGGTGGCCGCGGTCGAGCCGCCGATGATCCACGGCGACGACGTCGTGCTGGGCGTGCTGCCGCTGTTCCACGTCTACGGCCTGAACGCCGTCCTCGGATCGGTGCTGCGCCAGCGGGCCAAGCTCGTGCTGGCCGAGCGCTTCGACCCCCAGGGCACCCTCGACCTGATCGACGACGAGGCGTGCAGCGTCGTCCCGGTCGCGCCGCCGGTCTTCGCCTACTGGAAGGACGTCGACCTGGCCGGCCGCCTCGGTCCCGTCCGGCTCGTCCTGTCCGGGTCCGCGCCGGTCGCCCCCGAGGTGGTCGCGGAGTTCGCTGCCCGCACCGGGATCGCGGTGCACCAGGGCTACGGCCTCACCGAGGCCGCGCCCGTGGTCACCAGCACCCTCGTCTCCCAGGACCCGCCCGCCGGCTCGGTCGGCGCCCCGCTCGGCGGCATCGACCTGCGCCTCGTCGACGAGGACGGGCGCCCGGTCGAGGGCGAGGACCCGGGCGAGATCCGGCTCCGCGGCGACAACCTGTTCAGCGGCTACTGGCCCGACGGCGCGGACGGGCCCGACGCCGACGGCTGGTGGTCCACCGGCGACGTCGGCTTCGTCGACCCGCACGGTGACGTCTTCCTGGTCGACCGCGTCAAGGAGCTGGTGATCGTCTCCGGGTTCAACGTCTACCCGGTCGAGGTCGAGCGGGTCGTCTCGGCCGTCGAGGGCGTCACCGAGGTGGCCGTGATCGGCGTCGCCGACGACGTCACCGGCGAGGCGGTCGTCGCCTACGTCGTCGCCCGCGGCACCGATCCCGCCGACCGCGGCGCGGTCGAGGACGCCGTCCGGGCGGCGTGCGAGAGCGGCCTGGCCCGGTTCAAGGTGCCCAGCCGGGTCGAGGTCGTCGACGAGCTGCCGGTCGGGGTGACCGGCAAGGTCCAGAAGGGCCGCCTGCGCGGCTACGAGCGCCGGCGTGCCGCCGGGCTGATCGATTAGGCGCCGGCCGTGGACCCGACGAGCCGACCGGCCCGCGTCACCTTCTACTCCCGCGCCGGGTGCCACCTGTGCGAGGTCGCCGAGGAGGTCGTCGCCCGGGTGTGCGCCGACCTCGGCGAGCGGTACGACGTCGTCCTCGTCGACGACGACCCCGAGATGCAGCGCCGCTTCACCGACGAGGTCCCGGTGACGTTCGTCGACGGTCGCCAGCACGACTTCTGGCGGGTCGACGAGGCCAGGCTGCGCGCCGCGCTGCGGTGACGCAGCGGCCGGCGCGGTGGCTGTCCACCCCCTGTCGGTGTGCGACTTCTCACCTGTGCTAGTGGCGGGTCCCGCTCGTTTTGTGCCCCCGTTCACAAACTCTTACAGTGAACGCGTCGACCCCCTCTCAGAGGTCCCTCCCCGGGTGTCGGCTGGAGAGAAGAGCAGTGACCGCACGGACACCCAGCAGAACGTTGGGCGAGAGCGTCCGGGACATCCCGGAGGCGACCGTCGCCCGCCTGCCCGTCTACCTGCGAGCCCTCAACACCCTCGCCGAGGCCGGCACCCGCACCTGCTCCAGCGAGGAGCTCGCGACCGCCGCGGGGGTCAACTCCGCCAAGCTCCGCAAGGACCTCTCCTACCTCGGCAGCTACGGCACCCGCGGCGTCGGCTACGACGTCGACTACCTGCGCTACCAGATCGCGCGCGAGATCGGCGTGACCCAGGACTGGCCCGTGGTGATCGTCGGGATCGGCAACCTCGGTCACGCGCTGGCCAACTACTCCGGCTTCCGCAGCCGCGGCTTCCGCGTCGTCGCGCTGCTCGACGCCGACCACTCCCGCCACGGTGAGGTCGTCGCCGGCGTCGACGTCCGTGCCTTCGACGACCTCGAGGAGATCGTCAGCACCCACGGCGTCGCGATCGGCGTGATCGCCGCGCCTGCCGCCGCCGCCCAGGACGTCGCCGACCGGATGGTCGCCTGCGGCATCACCAGCATCCTGAACTTCGCCCCGTCGGTGATCTCGGTGCCCGACGGCGTCGACGTCCGCAAGGTCGACCTGTCGATCGAGCTGCAGATTCTCGCCTACCACGAGCAGCGGAAGGCCCAGCTGTCATGAGGAGTGTCCTGTGAGCGTCCTGGTCGTCGGCATCTCCCACAACAGCGCACCCGTCTCGGTCCTCGAGCGGGTCGCGCTCGACACCGACGGCGTCCACAAGCTCGTCACCGACGTCGCGTCCTGCGCACACGTCACCGAGGCCACGGTCGTCTCCACGTGCAACCGGGTCGAGATCTACGCCGACGTCGACCGCTTCCACGGCAGCGTCGAGTCGCTCTCCCGGCTCCTCGTCGAGCGCGCCGGCGAGACCGCCGAGGCGATGCTCCAGCACCTCTACGTGCACTACGACGACGGCGCGGTGGCCCACCTGTTCCAGGTCGCGGCCGGCCTTGACTCGATGGCCGTCGGCGAGGGCCAGATCCTGGGTCAGACCCGGGCCGCGCTCCGGCTCGGCCAGGAGGTCGGCACCGTCGGACCCGCCCTCAACTCGCTGTTCCAGCAGGCGCTGCGCGTCGGCAAGCGCACCCGCGCCGAGACCGGCATCGACCGCGTCGCCCCCTCGTTGGTCAGCGCCGCGCTCGACCGGGCCGAGCTCGCCGTCGGCCCGGTCGCGGGCCGCACGGTCGTCGTCGTCGGCGCCGGTGCGATGGCCGGCCTCGCCACCGCGACCGTGACCCGCCTCGGCGCCACCCGCGTCAGCGTCGTCAACCGCTCCGCCGACCGGGCCTCGCGCCTGGCCCTCGAGTACGCCGCCGTCCCGGTCGCCCTGGCCGACCTGCCGGCCGCGCTGGCCGGCGCCGACGTCGTCATCACCTGCACCGGCGCCACCGGCATCCTCGTCACCCGCGACATGGTCGACCGGGTGCGCGACGCCGACTCGGCCCCCGTGGCCGTCATCGACCTCGCACTGCCCCACGACGTCGAGCCGAGCGTCGCCGACCTGCCCGGGGTGACCCTCATCGGGCTGGCCGAGCTGGCCGAGACCCTCGCCGACACCGACGCCGGACGCGAGGTCGTCGAGGTCCGCCGCGTCGTCGGCGAGGAGGTCGACGCCTTCCTCACCGCACGGCGCCAGTCCAGCGTCACCCCGACCGTCGTCGCGCTCCGCTCGATGGCCACCGCGGTCGTCGACGCCGAGATGACCCGGCTCGAGGCGCGCCTGCCCCGGCTCGACGACGCCTCGCGCGCCGAGATCCGCCACACGGTGCGCCGCGTCGCCGACAAGCTGCTGCACGAGCCGACCGTCCGGGTCCGCGAGCTCGCCAACGAGCAGGGCGCGGTGTCCTACGAGCGCGCGCTCGCCGAGCTGTTCGCGCTCGACCCGGAGGCGGTCGACGCCGTCACCCGTCCCGACGTCAACGCCACCCCCCGCCCTTCCTCGTCCACCTCGTCCCGCTCCGCCGACGAGCAGCGCCGCGGGGACTCCGACGCCGAGGGGGGCACGCCATGACGTCCGCCACCGCGGTCCGCGTCGGCACCCGTCGCAGCCTCCTGGCCACCACCCAGGCCGGGCACGTCGCCGACCTGATCCGCGAGCACCTCGGCCACGAGGTCGAGCTGGTCGAGATCACCACCGACGGCGACCGCAGCCAGGCCGCGGGCACCCCGCTGGTCGGCTCCTCGGTCACCGGCGTCTTCGTCGGCGCGCTGCGCGAGGCGCTGGTCGACGGCCGGGTCGACGTCGCCGTCCACTCCCTCAAGGACCTCCCCACGCAGCCGGCGCCCGGCATCACGCTGGCCGCGATCCCGGTGCGCGAGGACCCGCGTGACGCCGTCGTCGCCCGCGACGGGCTGACCCTCGGCGAGCTCCCCGCCGGCAGTCGGGTCGGCACCGGCTCGCCGCGCCGCGCCGCACAGCTGCACGCCCTCGGTCTCGGTTTGGACGTCGTCGGCGTCCGTGGGAACGTCGACACCAGGATCGGCAAGGTGCTCGACGGTGAGCTCGACGGCGTCGTCCTCGCCCGCGCCGGTCTGGCCCGGATCGACCGGCTGGCCGACGTCACGGAGGTGCTGGACCCCTTGCAGATGCTTCCCGCCCCCGGCCAGGGTGCGCTCGCGGTGGAGTGCCGCGACGGCGACCCCCTGGCGCTGGAGCTGGCCCGTCTCGACGACGCGGCCTCGCGGGCGGCGGTCGAGGCCGAGCGGGCGTTGCTGGCCACCCTCGAGGGCGGCTGCTCGGCGCCCATCGGGGCGCTGGCCCTGGTCGTCGAGGGTGACGACGGAGATGAGCTCTGGGTGAGGGCCGTGGCGCTCTCACCCGACGGGTCGCTCTCGGTGCGGAAGTCCGCAGCGGGTGACCCGGCCGACGCCGCGGGCGTCGGAAACCGGCTGGCGAGCGAGATGCTCGCCGACGGAGCAGGACAGCTGAACCCATCAGCTGCGAGACCAGCCACAGCGGACGGCAGGGCTGCGGCGCAGCAGCCGCCGTCGTCCCAGGAAAACCCAGTTGCAGAGGTGCAGAACCCATGACGCGAGCCAAGTCCCCCTCCGTTGCCGACCTGATCGCCCGCTCGTGGGTGTCGTTCGTCGGCAGCGGCCCCGGTGATCCCGACCTGCTGACGGTCCGCGCCGTCGACCTGATCCGTCAGGCCGACGTCGTCGTCACCGAGACGCCCGAGCACGCCGGGCTCGTCCGCACGCTGCTCGGCCTGCCGACGCCGGTCGAGCCGGCCGACGCGGTCGACGGCACCGACGTCGCGCCGGTCGAGCCGGCTGAGCCCGTCGGGCCCGAGCTGGTCGACGGCGGTTTCGGTGAGGACGGCCAGCCCCTCACCCACGCCAACCGCGCCAAGCTCGTCGTCAAGCAGGCCAAGCGCGGCCTGCGGGTCGTCCGCCTGCTGTCCGGCGAGCCGTTCCTGTACGCCTCCGGGCCGGAGGAGGCCCAGGCCTGTGCCAAGGCCGGCATCGGCTTCGAGATCGTCCCCGGCGTCTCGTCGGTCTCGGCGGTCCCGGCGTACGCCGGCATCCCGCTGACCACCAAGGACCACCGCGAGCTCGCCGTCGTCACCTGCGGCGACAAGGTCGACTGGAGCCGCTACGGCGACAACCGCACCCTCGTGCTGCTCTCGGCCGTCGGCCAGATCGCCGACGTCGCCAAGGCGCTCGTCGCCGCCGGCCGCTCGCCGCAGACCCCCGTCGCGATGACCCGGGTCGGCACCACCACCGAGCAGCAGACCGTCGCCTCGACGCTCGAGCACATCGCGGCCGACGCCCGCGCCGCCCGGATGTCCCCGCCGGCGATCACCGTCGTCGGCGACGTCGTCGACCTGCGCGACACGCTGTCGTGGTTCGAGACCAAGCCGCTGTTCGGCTGGCGCGTGCTGGTGCCGCGCACCAAGGACCAGGCCGCCTCGCTCTCCATCGGCCTGCGCGGCTACGGCGCCGTGCCCGAGGAGGTGCCGACGATCTCGGTCGAGCCGCCGCGCAACCCGCTGCAGATGGACAAGGCCGTGCGCGGTCTCGTCGAGGGCCGCTACGAGTGGATCGCGTTCACCTCGGTCAACGCCGTCCGCGCGGTCCGCGAGAAGTTCGAGGAGTACGGCCTCGACGCCCGTGCCTTCTCGGGCCTCAAGATCGCCGCCGTCGGCGACAAGACCGCCGCCGCGATCGCCGCGTGGGGCCTGCGCGCCGACCTGGTGCCCTCGGGCGAGCAGTCGGCCGCCGGCCTGCTCGCCGACTGGCCCGAGTACGACGAGGTGCTTGACCCCATCAACCGGGTCTTCCTGCCCCGCGCCGACATCGCCACCGAGACCCTCGTGGCCGGCCTGGTCGACCTCGGCTGGGAGTGCGACGACGTCACCGCCTACCGCACCGTGCGGGCCACCCCGCCCCCGGCGCCGGTGCGCGACGCGATCAAGTCCGGTCGCTTCGACGCGGTCGTGTTCACGTCGTCCTCGACCGTGCGCAACCTGGTCGGCATCGCCGGCAAGCCGCACCCGTCCACCGTCATCGCCGTCATCGGCCCCGCGACGGCCAAGACCGCCGAGGAGCACGGCCTCCGGGTCGACGTCCTGGCCCCCAAGCCGGACGTCGACGAGCTGGTCCGCGCCCTCGCCGACTTCGGCGGGGCCCGCCGCTCCGCCATGGTCGAGGCCGGCGAGCCGGTCACCAAGCCCTCCGACCGGAAGCCGTCCGCGCGACGGTCGAGCCGCGCGAAGGCGTGAGGTTCGGCGCGGCGGGGTTTCCCCGGTCGACCGGGGAAATCTGAACCTGGGGGCCGGGATCCCGGCCCCCAGGTTCAGGGACAGGCCGCCCAGTCCGCCCGGACGGCCGGTGTGACCGCGAACAGCCCGAGGGAGCAGGATCCAGTCATGACCGACGCCGCACCCCACGTCCGCCGCCCCACGATCCGCCCCCGCCGACTGCGGACGACGCCGGCGCTGCGCCGCGCGGTGGCGGAGACGTCGTTGGAGGCGCGCCAGCTGGTGCTGCCGGTCTTCGTGCGGGAGGGGCTCACCGAGCCGCGGCCGATCTCGTCGATGCCGGGCGTCGTCCAGCACTCGCCCGACAGCCTGCGGAGGGCGGCCGCGGAGGCGGCCGGGCTCGGGCTCGCCGGGATCATGCTGTTCGGCATTCCCGAGCACAAGGACGCCGTGGGGTCCGGCGCCGTCGACCCTGACGGCGTCCTGAACCGGGCCATCGTCGACGTCGTCGCCGAGGTCGGTGACGCGCTGCCGGTGATGGCCGACCTGTGCCTCGACGAGTTCACCGACCACGGCCACTGCGGGGTGCTGACCGCCGACGGCCGGGTCGACAACGACGCCACCCTCGAGGTGTACGCCGAGATGGCGCGCGCCCAGGCCGCGGCCGGCGTCGACCTGGTCGGTCCCAGCGGCATGATGGACGGCCAGGTCGCGGTGGTCCGCGACGCCCTCGACGGCGCCGGCCACACCGACGTCGCCGTCCTGGCCTACTCGGCCAAGTACGCCTCCGCCTTCTTCGGTCCGTTCCGCGAGGCCGTCGACTCCTCGCTGCAGGGCGACCGCCGGACCTACCAGCAGGACCCCGCCAACGGGCGCGAGGGCGTCCGCGAGGCGCTCCTCGACATCGCCGAGGGCGCCGACATCGTCATGGTCAAGCCCGCCCTGGCCTACCTCGACGTGCTGCGTCGGGTCCGCGACGCCGTCGACGTGCCGGTGGCGGCGTACAACATCTCCGGCGAGTACTCGATGGTCGAGGCCGCCGCCGCGCACGGGTGGATCGACCGCGAGGCCGCGATCCTGGAGACGCTGATGTCGATCCGGCGCGCCGGGGCCGACATCGTGCTCACCTACTGGGCGGCCGAGGCGGCAGGTTTGCTCGGAGGCTGACCGCGCTGGCTCAGGTCGTGTACCTCTTGACGCACAGGTCGAAGGGGTCGTCGTTTCTGAGCAGGTTGTTGATGTATCCCTCGGCGGTACACCTGACGATCGCTTGTGTCATCGACAGGAGGTCGTCGACGGGTTCGACGCCGGTGGTGGGCAGCTCCGTGGGGATGACCTCGGGGACGTCGGGGACGTCAGGGGCGCCGCCGCCACCACCGGAGCCACCCGAGCCGCCGGAGCCACCGCCGGTGCCACCGTCACCGGAGCCACCGCCGGAACCGTCACCGGCACCGCTGCCGCCGTCGTCGGACCCGCCGTCGTCGGGCTCACTGGTGCCGGTCGGGTCGGGTCCGGGCACCTCCTCGGCGCTGGGGGCGGGCTGGTCGCGGGGTCCGCCCCGGTCACGGTCGCCGTCACCGCGCCCGGTGCCGCCGTTGCCGCCCGGGAGCGGGGTGGGGTCGGCGTTGCCGGCCGCCGAGGTGCCCTCCGGGACGGAGGAGAAGTCGCCGTCGAGGTAGGCGTCCATGATCGAGAGGACGAGGTCGACGTAGGCCTCGGAGTGGTTGTAGCGGAAGACGCTGGCGCGCTGGCCGGCGAGCGTCGCGAGGTCGTCCTTGCCGGAGCAGAGGTAGACCGCGGTCGCCAGCGCGGCGTCGTCGATGTCCTGCGGGTCGCGGATGCCGTCGTTGTCGGCGTCCACCCCGACCACGGCCCAGGTGGAGGGGATGAACTGCATCGGTCCGACGGCGCGGTCGAAGGTCGGGTCGCCGTCGTACTGCCCGGCGTCGGTGTCGCGGATGACCGCGGTGTTGTTGCGGCCGTCGAGCGGGATGCCCCGGATGGCGGGGGAGGCGACGCCGTCGACGTCGAGCTCGCTCCCGCCGAACCGGCCGTGGTCGGACTCGACCCGGCCGATCGCCGCGACCAGCTGCCAGGACAGGTTGCAGGACTTGTCGGCGGCGTTGATCACCGTCTCGGCGCGCTGGTAGGCAGCGAGCGCCGGAGCCGGGATGCCGCTGGTCGACGAGCCCGCCACGATCTGCCGGGCGTCGCCCTCGACGCCGCCGACGGAGCCGGAGGTGCGGTTCGGTGCGGAGACCGAGGCCGGGGCCTCGATCGCCTGGGCCGGGACCCGGGACCCGTCGGGGAGCAGGCCCTCGCGATCGGCCGACGCCGCGCGACCCGAGGCGGACCCGGTGGTGGTCAGGCTGGCCGTCCACGCGACGGACAACAGGGCCAGCGGCACGATCGCTGACGCCTTCTGCAGAGTGCCGAACCGTGAGACGGGCATTGTTCTTCTCCTGTGCCGGGCCTGAGCGCGGTGCTCCCTGTACCCCATGTCACCGTGACGGAAACCACAACGAGCCGGACGGCGTCCGGTTACGCAGGAGCAACGCGGGGGCCGGGCCCATGTGATCACGGACACGATGTCGCGGCAACCCCCGCCGTGGAGCAGGTCCCGATCGTGGTCTCGTACCCACCCTCGGAGACAATGGCGGGGTGACCTCCACCAGCACCCCGGACGACACCGCGCCCGTCGCCCCCGACGCGCTCGTCGACGCCGCCTCGCGCGCGATGTTCGAGCGGGCTCGCGCCGTGATCCCCGGCGGCGTGTCCTCGCCGGTCCGGGCGTTCAACGCCGTCGGCGGCACCCCGCGCTTCATCCGTTCCGCCGCCGGCGCCCGGCTCACCGACGTCGACGGCAACACCTACGTCGACCTGGTCTGCTCCTGGGGGCCGATGCTCGTCGGGCACGCCCACCCCGAGGTCCAGGAGGCGGTGCTGGCCGCCGTCGCCCGCGGCACGTCGTACGGCGCGCCGACCGAGCCCGAGGTCGAGCTGGGCGAGGAGATCCTGGCCCGGACGCCGGTCGAGCGGGTGCGCTTCGTCTCCTCCGGCACCGAGGCCACGATGTCGGCGATCCGGCTGGCCCGCGGCTTCACCGGCCGCGAGGTCGTGGTGAAGTTCGCCGGCTGCTACCACGGCCACGTCGACGCGCTGCTGGCCTCGGCGGGCTCCGGCCTCATCACGTTCGCGGTGCCGGGCACCCCCGGCGTGCCGGTGTCCTCCACCGAGCTGACCCTCGTCCTGCCCTACAACGACCGCGCCGCCGTCACCGCCGCGTTCGCCGAGCACGGAGACCGGATCGCCTGCGTGATCACCGAGGCCGCCCCCGGCAACATGGGTGTCGTCCCGCCCGAGCCCGGGTTCAACCGGTTCCTCTCCGAGACCTGCACCCGGCACGGCGCGCTGTTCGTCAGCGACGAGGTGATGACCGGCTTCCGCGCCTCGCGCCAGGGTCAGTGGGGTCTCGACGGTGCCGTCGAGGGCTGGGTTCCCGACCTGATGACCTTCGGCAAGGTGATGGGCGGCGGCTTCCCGGCCGCGGCGTTCGGCGGCCGGGCCGACGTGATGTCGATGCTCGCGCCCGAGGGCCCCGTCTACCAGGCCGGGACGCTCTCGGGGAACCCCGTCGCGACCACCGCCGGGCTGGCCACGCTCCGGCTGGCCACCGACGACGTCTACGCCCACCTCACCGCCACCGGCGACACCGTCAAGGCCGCCACCGCGGAGGCCCTGGCCGCGGCCGGCGTGGCCCACACGATCCAGTCGGCCGGCACGATGTTCTCGGTCTTCCTGTGCGAGGGCCCGGTGCGCGACTTCACCGAGGCCTCCCGCACCGACGTCGCGGCGTACGCCGCCTTCTTCCACGCCATGCTGGACGCCGGTGTCTACCTGCCGCCGTCGGCCTACGAGGCGTGGTTCCTGTCCTCGGCGCACGACGACGCCGCCGTCCAGACGATCCTCGACGCCCTCCCGGGCGCCGCCCGAGCCGCCGCCCGGACCCAGAAGTGAGCGCCCCCAGAGATGAGCAACGCGTGAGCACCTCCGACACCATCGTCCACCTCCTCCGCCACGGGGAGGTCCACAACCCCGCGGGCGTCCTCTACGGCCGTCGCGACGGCTTCCACCTCTCCGACCTCGGCAACCGGATGGCGGAGAAGGTCGCCGACACCATCAAGGACCGCGACATCGTGCACCTGGTGTCCTCCCCGCTGGAGCGGGCCCAGGAGACGGCCGCGCCGCTGGCGCTGGTCCGCGGCCTCACGCCGGTCCTCGACGAGCGGGTGCTCGAGTCGACCAACAAGTTCGAGGGAATGACGTTCGGCAAGGGCCGCAACTCGCTCAGGAACCCCGCCACCTGGCGGCACCTGTGGAACCCCTTCAGGCCGTCGTGGGGTGAGCCCTACGACAAGGTCGTGGCACGGATGATGGCCGCGGTCCACGACGCGCGCGAGGCGGCTGCCGGCCACGAGGCCGTCGTGGTCTCCCACCAGCTGCCGATCTGGATCACCCGGCTGGCCGCCGAGAAGCGGTCCTACCTGCACCACCCCAAGAACCGGCAGTGCACGCTGTGCTCGCTGACGTCGCTGCACTTCGTCGGCGACCGGCTCACCCGGGTCGCCTACAGCGAGCCCGCGGGCGACCTCATCCCGGTCGGCGACAAGGGCGCGCCCTTCTCGGCCGGCAACGCGCCGGAGGAGAAGCGACCCTGATGCGCGCCCGCCGGTTCGTCGCAGCAGCCCTCCTCACGCCCGCCCTCGCGCTCGCGGCCGGGTGCAGCGGTGGGCTCGACGGCACCGGCGACGCCAACTTCGTCTACGGCGACGGCGCGATCACCCTGGTCCCGCTCGACGACCGCGGCGCCACCGTCGACATCGCGGGGGAGACCCTCGACGGCGAGCGGCTCGACCTGGCCGACCTGCGCGGGCAGGTCGTCGTCCTCAACGTGTGGGGCTCGTGGTGCAACCCGTGCCGCGACGAGGCACCGGTGCTCAAGACTGCCTCCGAGGAGATCGACGCCGCCTTCGTCGGCCTGAGCTTCCGCGAGAACTCCTTCGAGAACGCCCGCTCCTTCGAGCGCGAGTTCGGGATCGAGTACCCGACGATCGCCGACACCGGGACCGGCGTCCTGCAGCTGGGCCGCTGGGCCCCGACGTCCCCGCCGACGACGTACGTGCTCGACGAGCAGGGCCGGGTCGCCGCCCTCATCACGGGGGCGGTCACCTCGGCCACCACGCTCGAGGACCTCGTCGAGGACGTCGCGAACGCCGATGGGTGACTGGTTCAAGGAGCAGGCCGCCGCCGGTTCGCTCGCGCTCGCCCTCCCCGTGGCGTTGATCGCCGGGTTGGTCTCGTTCTTCAGCCCGTGCGTGATCCCGCTGCTGCCGGGCTACCTGTCCTACGCCACCGGCATCTCCGGCGCCGACCTCGCCGCCGGCGAGGCCTCGAACCGGCGCGGCCGGATGCTGCTCGGGTCGGTGCTCTTCGTGCTGGGCTTCACCGTCGTCTTCGTCCTCATCGGGACGGCGCTCGGCGGGATCGGCGTCTCGGTCCGACGCTACGACGACCAGATCAGGGTCGGCATGGGCATCGTGCTGATCGTGCTCGGCCTCGTCTTCGCCGGGGCCGTCCCGTGGCTGCAGCGCGAGTGGCGCATCCACCGGGTGCCGGCGGTCGGGCTCGGGGCCGCTCCGCTCCTCGGCGCGCTCTTCGCGTTCGGGTGGGCGCCGTGCATCGGCCCGACGTTCGGGGTGATCCTCACCCTGACCTACAGCACCGACGGCGCCACGGCCGCGCGCGGGGGCGTGCTCTCGGCGGCGTACGCCCTGGGCCTCGGCATCCCGTTCATCGTCGTCGGCCTGTTCTACGCCCGCTCGTTGCGGGCGCTGTCGTGGGTGCGCAAGCACCAGCGGGCCGTCATGCAGATCGGGGGGGCGATGCTGGTGGTGATCGGCGTGCTCTTCCTCACCGGCTGGTGGGAGTGGGCCGTGCAGTGGGTGCAGGTGCGTCTCGTCGGCGGCTTCCAGGTGCCGGTCTGATGTCCGACCTGCGCCAGCACTCCGACCTGCCCACCCGCCGTCCCGGCGAGCTGGGGACCCGTGAGCTGGCCCGCTGGGCCTGGCGTCAGCTGACGTCGATGCGCACCGCCCTGGTCCTGCTGCTGCTCCTCGCGCTGGCCGCGGTGCCGGGCTCGGTCATCCCGCAGTCCGGGGTGGACGCGCTCGAGGTCTCGCAGTGGAAGGAGGCCCACCCGAACCTGACGCCGGTCTACGAGCGGCTCGGACTGTTCTCGGTCTACGACTCGGCGTGGTTCTCCGCGATCTACCTGCTGCTGATGATCTCCCTCGTCGGCTGCATCATCCCGCGCACGCTCGTCTACGCCCGGGCGCTCCGCGCCCAGCCGCCCGGGGTCCCGCGCAACCTCTCGCGGCTGCCCGACCACGCGGCGTACGAGACCGACGACGACCCCGAGGTCGTGCTCGCACGGGCGCGCGCGGCGCTGCGGGGCAAGCGCTACCGCCTCCGGGTCGAGGGCGAGGACCCCGCCGCCGGCGTGAGCGCGGAGAAGGGCTACCTGCGCGAGTTCGGCAACCTGGTCTTCCACGTCTCGGTCATCGTGGTGCTGGTCGGCTTCGCCGTCGGCAGCCTCCGGGGCTACCAGGGCGGCGTCATCGTGCTCGCCGGGAACCCGTCGTCGGGGCTCGCGGGCGGCACCTTCTCCAACACCGCGGCGTCCTACGACGACCTCGACCCGGGCAGCCTGTTCGGCGCCGACGACTTCGACCCGTTCACCTTCACCGTCGACGACTTCGACATCACCTGGCTCACCGAGGGGTCCGCCGCCGGGACCGCGCGTGAGTTCCGGGCGCCGATCACCTACCGCGAGGGCCTCGACGGCGAGGAGGAGACCTACGACCTGCGGGTCAACCACCCGCTCTCGATCGGCGACACCGACGTGTTCCTCATCGGGCACGGCTACGCCCCGGTGATCACGGTGCGCGACGGCAACGGCGACGTCGCCTACAGCGGACCCACGGTGTTCCTCCCGCAGGACCCGTCGTTCCTCTCGTTCGGCGTGGTCAAGGCACCGTCGCGGGCCGGCCAGATCGGGCTCGAGGGGGTGCTCTACCCGTCGTTCGAGTTCATCGACGGCAACCCGGTCACCGTCTTCCCGGCGCTCGCGAACCCGCTGATCTCGATGAACGTCTGGACCGGCGACCTCGGTCTCGACGACGGCGTGCCCCAGTCGGTCTACGTGCTCGACACCTCCGACGCGACACCGGTCGACGACGCCGACGGCACGCAGCTGCGCCTCGACCTGCAGCTCGGCGAGACCGTGCAGCTGCCCGACGGCCTGGGCTCGGTCAGCTTCGACGACGTCCAGCCGTGGGTGCGGGTGCAGATCAGCCAGAGCCCCGGCAAGGAGGTCGCGCTCGGCGGCGTCGTCCTGGCCCTGCTGGGCCTGCTCGGGTCGCTGTTCATCCGGCCGCGCCGGGTGTGGGTCACGGCACGTCGCGCAGACAGTGACTGGGAGGGTGAGGAGTCCGGTCACGGTGGTGGTGCGACCATGGTGGAGGTGGGTCTGCTCGACCGCTCCGGCGGCGCCGACCTGACCGACGTGCTCGACGAGATCGTGGCCGCCCTGCAGGGCCGGGCCGAGGAGGAGAAGGCATGACCAACGCCGGGTGGGAGACCCTGAGCAACCAGGCGATCGGGGCCGCGGGGGTCGTCTACTTCCTCGCGCTGCTCGTGCACCTCGCCGAGTGGGCGTCGCTGCGCCAGCCCCGCGTCGCGCGCACCGGGGTGGAGAGCCAGGCTGCCGGCGACGTCCTGGTCGAGGTCGAGACCGGAGGCGGGGAGCCGTCGCAGCGCACGGAGTTCCTCGGCCGGCTCGGCGTGCTCCTGACCGTCGTCGCGGTCGCCGGGCACTTCGTGGCCCTGCTGGGGCGTGGCATGGCCGCGGACCCCAACCGGGTGCCGTGGGGCAACATGTACGAGTTCACCGTCTCCGGCACCTTCGTCGTCGCGCTGATGTACCTCGTGCTGCTGCGCAGGTACTCCCTGCAGTGGATGGCACCGATCGTGCTCGGCTTCGTGACCGCGACGCTGATGGTCGCGGTGATCTGGCTGCACGACGAGGTCGCGCCGCTCACCGAGGCGCTGAACTCCTACTGGCTGGTGATCCACGTCGTGTCCGCGGTGATCGCCACCGGTGCGTTCACCATCGGCGGCATCCTCTCGATCGTCTACCTCGTCAAGCTGCGCACGGGCGAGGCCACCTCCGGCCCGATGGCACGGATCCCCTCGCTCGCGGTCCTCGACCGCACGGCGTACCGGATCCACGCCTTCGCGTTCCCCGTCTGGACCTTCGCGGTCCTCATCACCGGCCCGATCTGGGCGCACGAGGCCTGGTCGCGCTACTGGAACTGGGACCCCAAGGAGGTCTGGGCGTTCATCACCTGGGTCGTCTACGCCGCCTACCTGCACGCGCGCGCCACGGCCGGCTGGAAGGGCCGCAACGCCGCCGTCCTGGCCTGCGTGGGCCTGGCCACCCTGTGGTTCAACTTCATCGGGATCAACTACTTCTCGACGAGCTCCCAGCACTCCTACGCCGGCGGTGAGCCCGACGCCCGCCCGGTCGCGGTGGCGCCGGCGGTGCCTGGAGACCTCCCGTCCGGAGGTTGAGCGACGCTGTACCGGAGGTCTCGGCGCGCTGGTCGCGGCCTCGTCCCTCAGCGGTTGCTTTCGACTGGCTCGTCGCACTGGCTTGGCCTCGGTGGGCCAGAGGTCTCGACGCGTCGGTTCACGCGCCTCGCGGGCTCAGCCCGTGACTCCTTGCTCGACCACCGATGACGCCTGCCGCGACTTCGTCGCGTCAGGCCTCATCTTGACTCCTTGCTCGACCACCGATGACGCCTGCCGCGACTTCGTCGCGTCAGGCGTCGGGATCCTCGGGCTCGCGGCGCTTGCGGTCGAGGTCGCGGAGGAAGTCCTCGTCGTCGTCGGGCGCGACGATCCTGCGCGGACCGGGACGTCGCGGCCGGGCGGGTCGGTCGGGGATCATGCCGCGCTCCTGGAACACGCGGACCAGCAGGTAGATCGCCACCGCGAACAGGATCAGCAGGAACACGAACCGGAGCACGCCTCCAGAGTAGATCGATGCTGGTGAGCACGCCCCGACCGCCTACCCTGGAGGTGTGAAGGACTTCGTCGTCTACACCGCGCTGCGGATCGGACTGTTCCTGCTGACCTGGGCCGCCGTGACCGGCGCCTGGTTGTTGGTGGCGGGCGAGGCGGCCCTCGGGCTGACCTTCCTCATCGCGTTCGTGCTCAGCGGCATCGGGTCCTACTTCGTGCTCAGCGGGCCGCGCGACCGCCTCGCCCGCCACGTCGAGCAGCGGGCCGGCCGGATCAGCGACAAGATGGACGAGCGGGCGGCCAAGGAGGACGTGCCCGACTGAGCGCGCCGGCGGGGCCGCTCAGCGGCGCTTGCGCTGCTCGAGCCGGCGTTCGATGCGGCTCTGCGGCTGCCCCAGGATCTTGGCGAGCAGCGGCACGCGGAACCGGTAGGCGGCGACGCCGAGGACGACCACGAGCAGCAGGATCCAGAACATGGGTCCGACCCTACGCCGCTCCGGTGAGGAGCAGCGGGACGGCGACGAGCACGGCCCACGCCAGCTCGCCGATCCCGGTCGACTGCAGCACCGGGATCAGGCGCGGGCCGGTCGCGCCGCCGAGCACCGTCCGGACGCCGCGTCCGGCGACGACGAGGAAGCCGAGGCCGAGCAGCGCCCACCACGAGGTGAGGGCCGCGACCGCGACGACGGCGGCGGCGGCGACCGCGACGAGGACGACGTAGAAGCGCCGGGTGGCGGGGTCGCCGAGCCGGACCGCGAGGGTCCGCTTGCCGGCGTCGGTGTCGGTCGGGATGTCGCGGAGGTTGTTGACGACCAGGATCGCGCAGGCCAGCGCGCCGATCCCGCAGGCGGCGGCGAGCGCAGCCCACGACCACGCCTCGGTCTGCACGTACGTCGTGCCGACGACCGCCACCAGGCCGAAGAAGACGAAGACCATCACCTCGCCGAGCCCGAGGTAGCCGTACGGCGTCGAGCCGCCCGTGTAGTACCAGGCGGCCACCACGCTCACCAGCCCGACGGCGACCAGCCACCAGGCGGTCGTCGCGGCGAGGACGAGCCCGGCGGCGCCGGCGACGCCGAAGGCGAGGAACGCCGCCCGCTTCACCGCGCTCGGCGTCGCGACGCGGGAGCCCACGAGGCGCATCGGCCCGACCCGGACGTCGTCGGTGCCGCGGATGCCGTCGGAGTAGTCGTTGGCGTAGTTGACGGCGACCTGGAGGGCCAGGCTGACCAGCAGCGCGAGGAGGGCCTTCCACCAGACGGCGTCGCCGTCGTGCGCCGCGACGCCGGTGCCGGCGAGGACCGGGGCCACGGCGGCCGGCAGGGTGCGCGGACGTGCGCCCTGCACCCACTCAGCCGCCGTCGCCACCCAGGGATTCAAGCAGGACGGGGCGCGACGCCCGTCGCCAGGTGGCTCGCCGGAGGACCGGGGGTGCGGACGACGGGCCGGGCGGGGGCCCGGTGGCCGCGCCACTACATTCGGGGGATGGACGTCCCCCGGCTGCGTGCGTGGCTCGCCGCCCCCGGCGAGCCGGAGCCGCTGGTGGTCGAGACGTCCGGGTCCTCCGGCACCCCCAAGCGCGTGGTGCTGTCGCGCCGGGCCGTGCTCGCCTCGGTGGCCGCCAGCGCCGACCGGCTGGGCGGCACCGGGCCGTGGGCCCTCCGGCTGCCCCTCGGCTACGTCGCCGGCCTCCAGGTGGTGTGCCGCTCGCTGGTCGCCGGTCACGAGCCGCTGACGGACCCCGCCCGCTGGCCGGACGGCGACGGGTGGTTCACCAGCCTGGTGCCCACGCAGCTGCACCGGATCCTCGAGGACGCCGACCCGGCCGACCGCTCCGCCCTGGCCCGCGCCCACACGGTGCTCCTGGGCGGCGGCCCGGTCGACCCCGCGCTCCGGGCCCGCGCCACGGCGGCCGGCGTCCGCGTCGTGGCGACGTACGGCGCGGCCGAGACCGCCGGCGGCTGCGTCTACGACGGCGTCCCGCTCGACGGCGTCGAGGTCGACGTCGACGACACCGGCCGGATCCGGCTGGGCGGACCCACCCTGTTCGACCGGTACGACGGCGACCCCGACCTCACCGCGCGCACGCTCGTGGACGGCTGGTTCGTCACCGCCGACGCCGGCCGGGTCGCCGACGACGGCCGGCTGCAGGTGCTCGGCCGGATCGACGACGTCGTCGTCAGCGGCGGCGTGAACGTGCCCGGCCCGGCGGTCGCCGCCCGGCTGCGCGCCCACCCGGGCGTGGCCGAGGCCGAGGTGCTCGGCGTCCCCGACGAGGAGTGGGGCAACCGGCTCGTCGCGTTCGTCGCCCCCGCCGGCGTCGGCGGCGCCGACCTCGACGCGACCGCGCTGCGCGCCTGGGTCACCGCCGTGCACCCCCGCGCCTGGGCGCCGCGCCAGGTCGTCGTCCTCGACGCGATCCCGCTGCTGGCCAACGGCAAGCCCGACCGGGTGCGGTTGCGGGAGCTGGCCCGATGAGCGGGCTGCGGGTCCTCTCCATCCCGATGACGACCCGGTTCCGCGGCATCACCGTGCGCGAGGTCGCGCTCGTCGAGGGAGCCGCCGGCTGGGGCGAGTGGAGCCCGTTCCTCGAGTACGACGCCCCGACGGCCCGGCCCTGGCTCGCGTGCGCCCGCGAGGCGGCCGCCGGCGACTGGCCCGCGCCGCTGCGGACCGAGGTCGCGGTCAACGTCACCGTGCCGGCCGTCGACCCCGACCGCGCCCACCGGATCGTGCTCGCCGGCGGCTGCCGCACCGCGAAGGTCAAGGTGGCCGAGCCCGGCCAGTCCCTCGCCGACGACGAGGAGCGGGTCGCCGCCGTCCGCGCCGCGCTCGGGCCCGGCGGCGCCGTCCGGGTCGATGCCAACGGCGGCTGGTCGGTCGACGACGCCGTCACGGCGATCCGGCGCCTGGACGCCGCCGCCGGCGGCATCGAGTACGTCGAGCAGCCGGTCGCGACCGTGGAGGACCTCGCGCTCGTGCGCCGCCGCGTCGACGTCCCGATCGCCGCCGACGAGTCGATCCGCCGCGCGGTCGACCCCTACCGGGTCCGCGACCTGGAGGCCGCCGACATCGCCGTCCTCAAGGTGCAGCCGCTGGGCGGGGTGCGGGCCTGCCTGCGGATCGCCGAGGACATCGGGCTGCCGGTCGTCGTGTCCTCGGCGCTGGAGACCTCGGTCGGGATCGCGGCCGGCCTGGCGCTCGCGGCCGCCCTGCCCGAGCTGCCCCACGCGTGCGGGCTGGCCACCGTCCAGCTCCTCACCGATGACGTGGCGGTGACGCCGCTGCTGCCCGTCGACGGCGTCCTGCCCGTCCCGCCCGCCGGGGCGCCCGTCGTCGACCTCGCCGCGTTCGACCGGCTCGCCGCCCCGCCCGACCGGGTCGCGCACTGGACGGCCCGGCTCGCCGCCGTCACCCGAGGAGAGGGTCCATGACCGCCGACCGCGCCCCCGTCAGTGCCACCGAGCTGGCGCGCGACGTCGTCCGGCAGCTGCTCGCCGCCGGGATCTCGGAGGTCGTCATCGCCCCGGGCAGCCGCAACGCCCCGCTGTCGTTCGCGTTCTTCGACGCCGCCCGCGACGACCACGTGCGGCTGCACACCCGCGTCGACGAGCGGACGGCCGGCTTCCTGGCCCTCGGGCTGACCCGCAGCCACGCCCGCGCCGCCGTCGTCTGCACCTCCGGCACCGCCGTCGCCAACCTGCACCCGGCCGTGCTCGAGGCCGTGCACGCCGGCGTCCCGATCGTCGTCGTCACCGCCGACCGTCCGGCGAGGATGCGCGGCACCGACGCCAACCAGACCACCGACCAGGTCGGGGTCTTCGGCCCGCTGGTGCCGACCGTCGACCTCGCGTCGCCGCAGCCCCTCGAGCTCGACGGCGACGGCCCGGTCCACCTCAACGTGCAGCTCGACGACCCGCTGCTCCCCGACTCCCGGTGGGACGCCGGCGGGGGCGAGTGGTCGATGTCGTGGCCCGACCCGCCGGAGCCGGTCGAGCTGCCGCTCGGCCCGCGCACCGTCGTCGTCGCCGGGGACGACGCCGGCCCGCCTGCCCGCCGGCTCGCCGAGGCGGCCGGGTGGCCGCTGCTCGCCGAGCCGTCGTCGGGGTCGAGGACCGGTGGGAACGCGCTGCGCTGCTACCGCCTGCTGCTCGGCGGGGGCGGCGGCCTGGCCGGCCGGGTCGAACGGGCCGTCGTCCACGGGAGCCCGACGCTGTCGCGTCCGGTGCAGCGGCTGCTCGCCCGGGCCGACGTCGAGGTGCTGTCGGTCCCCGGCCGCGGCGCCTGGGCCGAGCGCCCCTACCCGGTCGCCGGCACCGCCGCCGCGTACGCCGTCGCCGGCGCCGACGACCCGGCCTGGCTCGAGGAGTGGCGGGCCGCCGACCGTGACGTCGCCCGCCGGCTCGACGCGCTGCTCGCCGGGCGGCCCGACCTGACGCCGTACGAGGTGGCGGGGGCGGTGCACCGCGCCGTCGGGGCCGGCATGCAGCTGGTCGTCGGGGCGTCGAGCCCGATCCGCGACCTCGACATCATGGCCCGGCCGACCGGGGTGGGCGAGCGTCGCAAGGTGGTCGCCAACCGCGGTCTCGCCGGCATCGACGGCACGATCTCGACCGCCGTCGGCGCCGCGCTGGGCCGCCGGCACGGATCGACGATCGCGCTGATGGGCGACGTCACCTTCCTCCACGACAGCAACGGCCTGGTGCTCGGGCCGACCGAGCCGCGACCCGACCTCGTGATCGTCGTGGTCAACGACGACGGCGGTGCGATCTTCACGACGCTCGAGCAGGGCGCACCCGAGCACGCCGACCGGTTCGAGGCGCTGTTCGGCACCCCGCACGGCGTCGACCTGGCCGCGCTCTGCGCCGCCACCCGGACGCCGCACCTCGAGGTCGGCAGCCTCCCCGAGCTCGAGCAGGCCCTGGCCTCGCCCAACGGCGGCATCGAGGTCGTCGAGGTGCGGGTCCGCCGCGACGACCGCCGTGAGCTGGACCTCGCGATCCGGTCGCTGACGGCCCCCGCGTCCCCGACGTCCGGGACCTCGTCGCCGCGCTGACGCGTCCGGGTCGGACTCGACCTACGATTCGTCCATGGAGCTCCACGACCGTCTGTACGCGCTCGGCCTGCAGAGCGGTCGGCAGGTCTTCGACGACCCGGCTGCGTTCCGCGGGGTCCTCGACGACGCCGTCCGTCGCGGCGAGGTCTCGCGCGACGACGTCGACCTCCTCGCCGAGGCGATCCGCTCCGGAGCCTTCGGCGCGATGCTCGCGGCGATGGACGCCGGCACCGACGCACTGCCCGCCGCCGGCGAGGCCGGTGCCCGCGTCGCCGGCGGGCGCCGGAGCAAGACCCCGCCCGGACCGTCCGACGTCGCGCGCGGCCAGTGGGCCTGCGCCGTCCTCGGCTTCGCGGTCGGCCGGGTCAGCGAGTCGGACGTCGTCCGGTTCCGCACCCTGGTGCAGTCGAGCACCGGGACGTACGGCGGGCCGGGCGCGCCGACGCACGCCCCGGGCTACCCGGGCCGGCCCCACCCGACCCAGCCCTACCAGCAGTCCTACCAGCAGGGCTACCCCGGCGGGCCGGCGTCGTGGACGCCGACGCCGAGCCGTCGCTCCCGGACCGGGCTCTACGTCGGGCTCGGGGTGACCGCGGCCGCGGTCGTCGTCGCCGTGGTGCTCGCCCTGGTGCTCGCCGGCGGCGACGACGAGGACCCCGTCGCCGACGACTCGGGCTCGTCCAGCGCGGCGACCAGCGACGCCACGTCCGACCCGACCAGCGACCCCACCAGCGACCCCACCAGCGACCCGACGAGCCAGACGACCAGTGCGGCCCCGTCGGGGCGGGTCAGCGACGAGGCGGCCGCCGGCTACACCCTCGCGCTGCAGACGTTCTCCACCGACTTCGGCAAGGCCAGCGACGACCTCAGCAGGGCCACCACCGACGACGACCTGGCGGGGGCGCTCGCCGGGTCGGCCGGCATGCGGGCGGCGGTCTACGACCTCGACCTGGCGGTGCGCGGCCTCGACCTGACCCCGATCCAGCCGACCGTCAACGAGTTCCTGGGCGTCAGCGGCGAGATGATCACCGGCTTCGACGAGACCGCGTCGTCGGCGACCTCCTCGCTCGACGTCAACCTGGGGTTCCTGGGGCTGCCGACGATCGAGTACACCGAGGCGTTCCAGGCCGTGGCCGACGAGATCGACAAGAGCCGCCGCTGAGCCTGGACACGATGCAGGCACCGACCCCGCGAGCGGGGAGAATGGTGCGGTGGAGATCGCCCTGCTTCTCGTCTCGCTCGCCGTCAGCGTCCTCGCGGTCACCGCGGTCGCCAACCGGATCGAGATCCCTGCCCCGCTCGTCCTGATCGTCGCCGGCGTCGCGGTGTCCTACGTGCCCGGGGTCCTGGAGGTCCGGCTCGAGGCGGACGTCGTGCTCTTCGGGCTGCTGCCACCCCTGCTGTACGCCACCGCGATCCAGACCTCCCTCGTCGACTTCCGCGCCAACCTGCGCACCATCCTGCTGCTCTCGGTCGGCCTGGTCATCTTCACCGCGGCCGGGATCGCCGTCCTGCTGCACGCGCTGCTGCCCGGCCTCGGGTGGGGCCTGGCCTTCGCTATCGGCGCCGTCGTGGCGCCACCGGACGCCGTCGCCGCCACCGCCGTCGGACGCCGGATCGGGCTGCCCCGCCGGATCACCACCATCCTCGAGGGCGAGTCGCTGCTCAACGACGCCACCGCGCTCGTCGCGCTGCGCACGGCGCTCGCCGCCGGCGGGCTGGCCGCGCACGGCCACGGGGGCGGCCACGTCGAGGACGTCACCGCCGCCGGCGTCGCCCTCGACTTCGTGGTCGCCGCCGGCGGCGGCGTGCTGGTCGGCCTGGTGGGCTTCCTCGTCGTGGCCTTCCTGCGCCGCAAGCTCACCGACCCGCTCATGGACACCGCGCTCTCGCTGATCGTCCCCTACGCCGCCTACGTCGGGGCCGAGGAGATCAGCGCCTCCGGCGTCATCGCCGTCGTGGTCGCCGGCCTGCTGCTGGGCCACCGGGCGCCGATCCTGCAGACCGCCCAGTCCCGCATCGCCGAGCGCACCAACTGGCGCACCATCGCCTTCGTCCTCGAGAACGTCGTCTTCCTGCTCATCGGGCTGCAGGCGGCCAGCCTCGTCGAGGCCGTCGGCGACAGCGACGTGTCGGGCACCCGTGTCGTGCTGGCGTGCGGGCTCTCGCTCGTCGGGGTCATCGTGCTGCGGCTCGCCTGGGTCTTCCCGGCGCGCTACCTGCTCGCCCGCAACGTCGGCGACCGCGAGACCCGGGCGGTCCCACCGCCGACGTACACCTTCCTGCTCGGGTGGGCCGGCATGCGCGGCGTCGTCACCCTGGCCGCTGCCTTCGTGATCCCGGCGGAGGCGGAGTACCGCGACGTGCTGCTGCTCGTCGCGTTCACCGTGGTGGCCGGCACCCTGCTCCTCCAGGGACTGAGCCTGCCCGTGCTGGCGCGGCGGCTGAACGTCCCCTCGCCGGACCCGATGGACGACGCCCTGGCCCGCGCCACCCTGCTCCAGCAGGCCTCGAAGGCCGGCTTCAAGAAGCTCAAGTCCCTCGACGAGGACGACCTCCACGGTGTCGTCAGCCTCATCAAGCAGCGCATCGAGCAGCGCAACTTCGCGGCCTGGGAGCGGCTCGGCACCACCGCCGACGAGGAGACCCCGAGCGAGCTCTACGGCCGGCTGCGGCTGACGATGATCGAGGCCGAGCGCCGCCGGGTGCTCGCGATCCGCTCGGAGGGCACGACGCCGTCCGTGGTGGTGGCCGAGGTGCTGGCGATGCTCGACGTCGAGGAGTCGATGCTCGACCTCGCCACCCAGGAGCGGGCCGAGCTGCGGACCTCCGCCGTGCGTCGACCGGGGGAGGAGTGCGAGCACCTCGCCGAGCACCCCGTCGTCGAGACCGTCACCGACGGCACCTGCCCGGCCTGCGTCGCGAAGGGCAACCGGTGGGTCGCGCTGCGCCAGTGCCTCGAGTGCGGCCACGTCGGGTGCTGCGACTCCTCACCCGACCGCCACGCGACCACGCACTTCCAGGAGACCGGCCACCCGGTGATGCAGTCCGCCGAGGAGGGCGAGGAGTGGCGCTGGTGCTACGTGCACCACGTGACCGCCTGAGACCGGGTCAGCCGCCGAGGGCCTGCTCGAGCGTGCGGGCCGCTCGCCCGGTGAGCCGCCGGACGTCGCCGGTGACGGCGGCGCAGGACCCGTCGGCGATGGCGACGTAGGTGCTCACCCAGGCGTCGAGCTGCCACTCGCCGGCGTCCGGGTAGGCCGCCCGGCGGGCGGCGTAGGCCGCCTCGAGCGACTCCGGCTCGTAGCGCAGCTCGCGTCCCAGGACGGCGCCGGCGCGGGTGGCGACCTCGTCGAGGGTCAGCGCCTCCGGCCCGGTCAGCGTGTACGTCGCCCCGAGGTGCGCCTGCGGGTCGCGGAGCACCGCGACGGCGGCGTCCGCGACGTCGGCCCGCGCCACCGCGGCCACGCTGCCGTGCCCGGCCGGGCCGCGGATCGCACCGGAGGCGTCCGCGAAGAGCGGCAGCACGTCGGCGTAGAAGGCGTCCCGCAGGATGGTGAAGTCCATCCCGCTGTCGCGGATCGCGACCTCGGTGTCGTGGTGGTCGCGGCCGAGCGTGAACGTCGCGTCGGGGGCCGCGCCGGAGAACGACGTGTAGACGACGTGCCGCACCCCGGCCCGGGCCGCGGCCTCCACGAACGTGCGGTGCTCGCGGCGCCGGTGCTCCGACTCGGCGGCCGAGACCATGAACAGCAGGTCGACGCCCTCGAGCGCGGCCGTCGCGGCCGCCGCGTCGTCGTAGGGCGTGACGTGGACGCCGCCCGACTGCCCGCCGAGCTGCGGGGCCCGGGCCGGGTCGCGGACGAGCAGCCGGGGGCGGAGGTCGGCGAGCGCGTGGGCGACGGGGCCGCCGAGCGCCCCGGTGGAGCCGGTGAGGGCGAGCATGCGCCCGATCCTGTCACCTGCCGAGCCGGCGTCCCAGGAGGTGCGGCGGACCATCCGCAGGTGCCGGCCCTCCGGGTGCTCCTCCGCCGCGCCGTCGAGCTCGAAGCCGTGCCGGCGGTAGAAGGCGGTGGCGCGGTCGTTGCCGTCCAGCACCCAGAGGTACGCCGGCCGGCCGCCGAGCGCCGCGGCGAGCAGGGCGTGTCCGACGCCCTCGCCCCAGACCGCGGCGCGGGCGTAGATCCCGTACAGCTCGACCGGCACCGGGGCGTCGTCGTGCCGGGCCGGGCCGGCCGTGGCGAAGCCGACCGGCTCGCCGTCCCGCTCGACCACGTACGTCGGTCGCGCCGGGTCGGCCAGCCGCTCCCGGCGGCTCGCGAGGTGCGCGGTCCGGTCGGCGAAGACGCCGTCGATGGTCGCGGCGGACAGCAGGTCGGCGTACGCCTCGCGCCAGCAGGCCTCGTGAAGGACGACGAGCGCCTCGGCGTCGTCCGGGACGGCGACCCGCACCGTGTCCATGGCGCAAGCCTAGGACGGCTGGCACCATCGACGGATGACCGCGCCGGCACCCGCGCCCGACGAGGGGGAGGCCCACGACGGGCGGCCCTACGTGCACCCCGAGACGCTCGAGCAGTGGCGGGCCTGGCTCGCCGCGCACCACGCCCGCGGCTCCGGCGTCTGGGTCTACCAGTGGCGCCGGGCCACCGGGCGGCCGGCGGTCGGCTACGAGGAGCAGGTCGTCGAGGCGCTCGCGTGGGGCTGGATCGACAGCACCGCGGGCACGGTCGACGAGCAGCGCGCGCGGATGTGGTTCGCCCCGCGCCGGCCGACCAGCGGGTGGTCGCGGCCCAACAAGCAGCGGGTCGAGCGCCTGTACGCCGAGGGGCGGATGCAGCCGGCCGGCCGGGCCGTCCTCGACCTCGCCCACGTCAACGGGTCGTGGACGCTGCTCGACGACGTCGAGGACCTCGTCGTCCCGCCCGACCTCGAGGCGGCCCTCGCCGAGCGTCCGGGCGCCCGCGCGCACTGGGACTCGTTCCCTCCGTCGACCCGCAAGCAGATGCTCACCCAGGTCGTGACCGCCAGGAAGCCGGAGACCCGGGCGGCCCGGATCGCACGGTTCGCGGACGCCGCGGCGCGCGGTGAGCGGGGCGTGTGAGCGGGCGTGGGCGGGGCGGGTGAGCGGGGCGTGGGCGGGGCGGGGGAGCGGGGCGTGGGCGGGGCGGGTGAGCGGGGCGTGGGCGGGGCGGGTGAGCGGGCGTGAGCGGCCCTGGCGGGCGTCGTCCGCGGGCTAGGTTGGACCCATGAGGCTCACCAAGTTCGGCCACGCCTGCGTCCGGATCGAGCACGATGGCGTCGTCGTCGTCATCGACCCCGGCTCGTTCACGCAGCGCGAGGCGGTGGACGGCGCGGACATCGTCCTCATCACCCACCAGCACCCCGACCACCTCGACGTCGAGCACCTGCGCGCGGCCGGCTCGGGGAGCGCGGCGATCCACACGATCGGGGCCGTCGCCGACGAGATCCGCGCGCAGGCGCCGGACGTCGCCGAGCGGGTCACCGTGGTCGCGCCGGGCGACGTCCTCGACGTCGGGCTGCCGGTGCGCGTGGTCGGCGAGAAGCACGCCGTCATCCACGCCGACTACCCGCGCATCGACAACTCCGGCTTCCTGCTGACCGTCGGCGACGAGCGGGTCTACCACCCCGGCGACTCGCTCACCGGCCCCGGCGAGCCGGTCGACGTCCTGCTCGCCCCGGTCTCCGCGCCGTGGCTCAAGGTCGGCGAGGCGATCGACTTCGTGCGCGACGTCGCCGCCCCGCGCACCCTCGCCATCCACGACCGCGTCTACAGCGACGTCGGTCTCGGCATGGTCGAGATGCACATGAACAACCTCGCCGTCGGCGGGCCGGACAGCGGCCGCACGTTCGTGCGGCTGGCCGACGGGACGGACCTGGGCTGAGCCTGCCCGCAGCGTGCAATTGCCGACGCTGGCTCGATTCGCGGGCCCGGAACCGAGCCAGGAGCGGCAATTGCACGCGGGGGGCGGCTGGTCCTGCGCCTCCCGGACCGCCCCGCCCGCGCGGTCAGCCCAACGCGTCGCGGACCGGGACGAGCTTGGCCTGCGACTCGACCAGCTCGGCGGCGGGGTCGGAGTCGGCGACGATGCCGCAGCCGGCGAAGAGGCGGATCGTGGTGCGGGCGGGGCTGTCGATCTCGGCCGAGCGCAGCGCGATGCCCCACTCGCCGTCACCGGTGGCGTCCATCCAGCCGACCGGGCCGGCGTACCGGCCGCGCCGCATGCCCTCGATCTCGGCGATCAGGTCGACCGCGACCCGGGTCGGGGTGCCGCCGACGGCGGCCGAGGGGTGCAGGGCGGAGGCCAGGGCCAGCGACGAGACGGCGACGGCGTCGCCGACGACGCCGACGACGCCGGCCACGTCGGTGGCCAGGTGCATCACGTTGGGCAGGTGCAGCACGAACGGCGCCTCGGGCACGTTCATCGACGAGCAGTGCGGGCCGAGCGCGTCGGCGACCGAGCGGACGGCGTACTCGTGCTCTTCGAGGTCCTTCGACGAGCGGGCGAGGGTGGCGGCCAGGGCCAGGTCGCGCTCGTCGTCGCCGGTCCGGCGGATGGTGCCGGCCAGCACGCGGGAGGTGACCAGGCCGCGCTCGCGGCGCACGAGCAGCTCGGGCGTGGCGCCGAACAGGCCGTCGACGTGGAAGGTCCAGCACGTGGGGTAGGCCTCGGCCAGCCGGCGCACCGGGTAGCGGACGTCGACCGGCTCGTCGGCGGTGGCGATCAGGTCGCGCGCGAGGACGACCTTCTCCAGGTCGCCGGCGCCGATCCGGGCGACGGCGTCGGCGACGACGCCCATCCACTCCTCGCCGCTGCGCGCGCCGTCGGCGAACCGGAGGTTGACCGGCTCGGGCGGTGCCGGCTGCGGCTCGAGCGGGACGTCGTGGAGCCGGAGCTCGCCGCGGGCGATGGTGGTGACCCAGGTGACGTCGTCGCGGCGGCCGACGATGACCTCCGGGACGACGAGCACGGACTCCTCGGCGGCCCCGTCGGTGAAGGCGAACGAGCCGAAGCAGAGGAGCCCGGTGCCGGGCAGGTCGACGTCGTCGCGGACGACGGCGTGCGCGGCTTGCTCGCCCCACCAGGCGTCGGCGTCCTCGAAGCGGCGCGGACCGCTGGTGCGGACCGACGCGGCGACACCCCACCCCACGACCCCGTCGCCGCGGCGCAGCCAGGCGACCGGATCGCCGGCCGGGAGGAGGTCGACGAGGGAGGCGACGGCGTCGGCGTCGAGGGCCGCGGTCCGGACGACCAGCGGCAAGGCGTGGGGCGCAGCACCGCCCGCCGGAGCACCTTGAGTCACCCCGAGAGGGTACTCACCGGCCGACAACCCCTGGGGAGGTGGCTGCCATGATCGGACCCATGTCTGCCTCGTCCCGGTCCACGCTCGCCGCCGCCGTCGTCGGGCTCCTGCTGCTCGGCGGACTGGTCGCCTTCGCGACCTCGCTGCCCGAGGGGGACGCGGCGCCGTCCGAGCCGGAGGCCGCCGCCGGGCCGATCGACCTGCCCGACGAGCTGCCCGGCGGCCTGCTGGCGCTCGACGGTGACGACCTCCCCGAGGAGCTGTCCGCGCAGCTGACCGACCTCGACCAGCTCCGGGGCCAGGAGGACTCCGCGGGCGCCCGGCTCACCGAGGTCTACGGCGTCCCCGCGGCGTTCCGCATCTACGCCGCCGTCGACCAGTCCGCGGTCGCGCAGGTCACCGCGGTCGACAAGGCGCCGGGGGTCTTCCTGCCCGACTTCCCGCCGATCGACCCCGAGCTGATCGACCTCGCCCGCCCGGCCGTCGAGCTGGTCGACGCCGGCGACGCCCTGTGCGTCGTGACCTGGGGCGAGGCGGTGCCCGCCGGCCAGCAGGTCGACGATGCGGCGGCCCCGCAGTCGCTGCGCTGCCAGCAGGGCGTGGGCGAGCGCACCTACGAGATCTTCGGCCAGGGCATGAGCGTCGACGCCGCCGTCGAGGCGCTGGCCGCGCTCGTCACGACCTGAGCCCGCCCCCGAGGTCGTGCGGCGGCTCGGCGGCCAGCGGCGCGAGCCCGGCCCGGACGTCGTCCAGCCGTGGCCGGGCGGCCGGGTCGACGGCCACGCACGCGACCAGGAGGTCGCGCAGGTCCGGTGGGAGCCCGTCCGGCACCTCGGGGGCCGCCGGCATCCGCCGGTGCACCACCGGCCAGCGACGCCGGGTGTCCCAGGTCGCCTCGTCGCCGTACGGGAGCTCGCCGCTGAGGCACTCGAGCAACGTGATGCCGAGTCCCCAGACGTCGGTCGCCGCCGTCAGGCCGTGCCCGCGGGCCTGTTCCGGCGCGAGGTAGCCACGGGTCCCGGCGCCGGGCCGCGCGCTCCCGGGCCGGCCGGCCAGGCTCAGGTCGATGAGCACCGCCTTGCCGTGCTCGACGACGACGTTGGCCGGCTTGACGTCGAGGTGCAGCCAGTCGTGGCGGTGGAGGTAGCCGAGCACCGAGGCCAGCTGCAGACCCAGCTCGGCGACGTCGGGGACGCCGAGCGGTCCCTCGTCGACGACGGCGGCCAGGGTCGCGCCGCGCAGCGTCTCCATGACCAGCGCCGGCGGCTCGTCGAAGGCCGCGAGGCCCCGCACCAGGTGAGGGTGCACGAGGCTGGTGACGATCAGCCCCTCCTGGCGGGTGGCGGCCCGCACGCGCTCGTCGTCGCGGCGGTCCGCGCGCAGGACCTTGACCACGCAGCGGGTCCGGCGCTCCTCGTCCCAGGCGTCCCAGGTGTCGAGCCGGCGGCCGTGGGCGAGGCGGGTCAGCCCGACGTAGCCGGGCAGCAGCCGGACGGTGGCGTCGAGCGCCGGACCGGTCACGACGTCACCGCCACGGTCCGGGGGTCGAGCCGGACCACCCGGTCGGCGTACTCGAGGACGACGGGGTCGTGGGTGAGCAGGACCAGCGTGCGGCCGCGGCTGGCTGCGGCGACGGCGTCGAGAAGGCGCCGACTGGAGTCGTGGTCGAGACCCGTGGTCGGCTCGTCGAGGACCAGGACCCGGCTGTCGCGCAGCAGCGCCCGGGCCAGCGCGAGCCGCTGGCGCTGCCCGCCGGACAGGCTGCGGCCGCGCTGCCCGATGCGGGTGTCGTAGCCGTCGGGCAGCCGGCTGACGAAGGCGTGGGCGTCGGCTGTCCGGGCCGCCTCCTCGACCTCGGCGCGGGTGGCGTCGGGTCGGGCGAAGGCGATGTTGTCGTGGACGCTGGCGTCGAGCAGCAGCTGCTCCTGCAGCACCGCGGTGACGCCGGCCCGCACCGAGCGGGCGGTGTGGGTGGCGACGTCGTGGCCGTCGATGGCGACCACACCGGCGTCGGCGTCCAGCTGGCGGGTGAGTAGGCGGGCCAGGGTCGACTTGCCGGAGCCGCTGTCGCCGACGACGGCGACCCGCTCGCCCGCGGCGACGTCCAGGGTGAAGCCGTCGAGGGCCGGGACGACGGCGCCGGGGTAGGTGACCCGGACGTCGCGCAGCGCGATCGCGCCGGGGCCCGGGGGCAGCGGCTGCGCGTCGGGGCGGTCCTGCGCGGCCGGCTCGTCGAGCAGCTCGACGATGCGCTCGACGCCGGCGGTGGCGGAGTACAGCGCGGGGACCAGGTTGCTGAGGTCGCGCACCGGCCCGTAGCACTGCAGCAGCAGGGTGAGGAACGCGAGCAGGCCGCCGAGGCTCAACCGGTCGGTCGAGAGCGCCCAGACGCCGAGCGTGACGACGATCAGGACACCGACCAGCTCGGCCAGGTCCACCAGCGGCAGGAACACCGCGCGGACGCGGCTGCCGGCGAGCTCGGCGTCGGCGATGCCGCGGTTCTGCTCGTGGTAGGCCTCGACCGCGGCCTCCTCGCGGCCGTAGGTCTGCACGAGGGCGGCGTTGCCGAGGCTCTCCTCGGTGAGGGAGCCGAGCGAGCCGCCGCGCCGGCGCCGCTCGCGGGAGACGTCGCGGGTCAGCCGGGCGAAACGGGTCGAGACCCACCAGAACGCCGGGACGACGACCAGCGAGGCGGCCGCGAGCTCCCACTGCAGGAAGAACAGGGCGCCCACGAAGAAGACCAGCCGCAGCAGCGCGCCGGCGCCCTGCGTGAGCTGGCCGATCATGAAGCTCTCGACCGCCGAGACGTCGGAGGTCAGCCGGGTGAGGGTGTCGCCGAGGCGCCGGCGGTCCTGGACGACGGCGGGCTGGGCGAGGACGTGCTCGAAGGCGTCACGGCGCAGGCCGACGAGGAAGCGTTGGGAGATCCAGGTCGACAGGTAGTCGTCGGCGCCCGTGACGACGGCGCTGAGGAGGTTGAGGCCCACGTAGAGGGCTGCGATCCAGACCAGCGGCTCGAAGGTCGCCGGCACCAGGACGTCGTCCACGAGGCGCTGGAAGAGGAGGATCTCGACGACCGAGATCGCCGGGGCCGCGGCGAGCAGCACCAGCCCGAGGGCCAGCCACCAGCGCAGCGGGCGCAGGCGTGGCCAGAACCGACGGACGACGTCCGCGATGCTCAGGTGGGCGGCGGCGGCGACGACGGGGGCGGCGTCGGGTGCGGGGCGGAGCGACGCGGCGAGGCGTTGCCAGAGTCTGCGCATGTCAGGATCCTGGGGACCGGACGGGCGGGCGCCTGCTGTGATCAGGCGCCCGCCCGTTCCGTCCGTGGGTCGGCGTCAGCTGCTGCGCGAACGCGAGCGGCTGCGGTTGCGACGACGGCGCCGACGACGCCGGCGGCGCCTCCGGTCGTCGCTGCTGTCGCTGCCGCCGCCGCGGGCGACGGTGGCCGGTCGCAGGGCGCTGAAGATGCCCGAACGTGCCATGGTGCTGCCTCCTTCTCGTGGGTGTCGTGCCCCGGTCCGGGGCCACGAGAAGAAGACTGACGGCGCTGCGTGATGCGAGCGTGAGCCGCCGATGAGACCGTTCTTAGTCGGTCTCAGCGGCGGCTCGACGGGTGGTCAGGACCAGTAGACGATGACCTTGTCGCCGACCTGCACCTGGTCGAAGAGCCAGGTGATCGCGCCGAGGTCGCGCACGTTGACGCAGCCGTGGGAGGCACCGTCGTAGCCGGTCGCGACGAAGTCGGGCGAGTAGTGGACGGCCTGGCCGCCGGAGAAGAACATCGCGAACGGCATCGGGGTGTCGTAGAGCGACGACACGTGGTCACGGTTCTTGTAGTCCACCGAGAAGGCGCCCTCGCGGGTCGGCAGCTCGTCGGAGCCGAACCGCACGTCGACCGTCTTGAGCACCTGGCCGTCGACGACCCACCGCAGCGTGCGGCTGGACTTGTCGACGCACAGCGCACGACCGGTGGTGCACCGGGGGTCGAGGGCGCCGGGCACGTTGGCACCCAGCTGGTTGGCCAGCTCGGCCGCGGTCGGCTCGCTGGTCATCGCGAGCAGCCGGTCCATCGTGCGCTGGTCGACCTCACCGGTCACCGGGATCTCGCGCTTGGCCTGGAACCCCTCGACGGCGGCCCGGGTGACGTCGCCGTAGGTGCCCGTGACGTCCTGCTGGAACCAGTCGATCTGGCGCAGCCGTGCCTGCAGCTCGCGCACCTCGTCGCTGTCGTCCCCGGGCCCCATCAGGGCCGGACCGGGCTGCAGCTCGGGGGCCGGCGGCTCCGCGCTCGGCTCGTCGCTCGGGGACTCGCTCGGGGAGGGTGCGTCGCCCTCGTCGGTGCCCGGCGTGCTGGGCTCCTCGCTCGGGTCGACCGGGTCGACCGGGTCGCCCGGGCTCGCGGGAGCCGTCGGGTCGGCGGGGTCGCCGCCCGGAGCCGTGGGGGAGGTGCCCGGGCCGGCGTCCTCAGAGGTCGTCGGGGTGCGCGACGGGTCGCGCGGCGACGTCGACGCGGCTGCGTCGTCGTCCGAGCCGAGCTGCGGGGTCCAGCCCGCGCCGTGGGCGGCCAGCGCCACGAGGGCGCAGACCAGGGCGGTCAGGACGAGGCGGCGGGCGATCTTCATGGAGGGTGCTCTCTGTGACAGGAGTGACGGATGTGATTATGCGGTGTGGTGCTGCTTGGGAGACGCATCGCAGCGCCGTTTGGTTGCAGGCGGCGCGTCGTCCCTAGGCTTCGTCCGTGACCCGCGCCGATCTCGACAAGCAGCCCACCGACGTCCGTCGGATGTTCGACGCCGTCGCGAAGCGGTACGACGTCACGAACGACGTCCTCTCGCTCGGGCAGGACCGGCGCTGGCGGCACGAGGTCATCCGGGCCGTCGACCCGCAGCGCGGCGAGCGGGTCCTCGACCTCGCCGCCGGCACCGGCACCTCGAGCCAGCCGTTCGCCGACCGTGGCGCGCGGGTCGTCCCGTGCGACTTCAGCCTCGGGATGCTCCGGGTCGGCAAGGCCGCCCGCCCGCACCTGCCGTTCACCGCGGGCGACGGCACCCGGCTGCCGTTCGCCGACGCGACCTTCGACGCGGTCACCATCTCGTTCGGGCTGCGCAACATCGTCGACCCGGTCGCCGGCCTGCACGAGCTGCGTCGCGTCACCCGCCCCGGCGGCCGCCTCGTCGTCTGCGAGTTCAGCCACCCCACCTGGGCGCCGTTCCGCACCGTGTACGTCGAGTACCTGATGAAGGCGCTCCCGCCGGTCGCGCGCGCCGTCTCCTCGTCCCCCGACGCCTACGTCTACCTCGCCGAGTCGATCCGCGCCTGGCCCGACCAGCCCGCCCTCGCCGCCCTCCTCGCGGACGCCGGCTGGCAGGCACCCGAGTGGCGCAACCTCTCCGGCGGCATCGTCGCGCTGCACCGCGCCCGCGCGTAGCCCACCGCGAGGGACGAGCCACCCCCGCCGCTGCACGCTGACCCGTCACCTATGGGCGACGGGTCAGCGCACAACTGCACGCCGACCCGTCACCTATAGGTGACGGGTCAGCGCGGGGTCGGCGGTCCTACTGCTGCTGCGACCTCGCGACCAGCCGCTGCCCGAGCGAGCCGGCCGACTGCGCGTCGAGCAGGTTCGTCTGCGACTCGACCAGCCGCATCAGCGCGCCGTCGGCGCGCATCTGCTCCGACGACTGCATGAGGATCGTGCCGGCGCCGGTGAAGTCGTACTGACGCTCCTCGCCGGACTCGCGGCCGAACATGCCCTGGATGCCGGCCATGAACGACTGCGCCATCCAGTTGTGGTCGTAGTGCACCGAGGGCGACGGGCAGTCGGCCCAGCCGAGCAGGGCGTCGGGGTCGGCGCGGAACGGCGGCTCGACGAAGATCACCGGGCCGGACGACGACGCGAGGAACTTGCCGGTGCCGATCAGGGTCAGGAAGCCGGGCACGATCGACTGCTTGAGCTCCAGGCCGGTCTCGAAGGCGAGCAGGTTCGAGGCCTTGATCGTCAGGTTGCCGACCTCGAGGTCGTAGGAGTTGATGTCGAAGCCGCGGTCGCCGATCACGAGCTTGCCCTGGCCCGCGGCGATCACCCAGTCCTGCGTGTAGATCGGCGAGGAGAACCGGGACGCCACCCACGCGGCACGGGAGGCGAAGGCCGCCACGCCGGAGAAGTCGATGTTGCCGTAGTAGGCGATCATCGCGCCCTTGGACGTGAACCACTCGCCGTTCAGGTCGATGCAGAACGAGTAGGAGTTGATGTTGTCGTTCGAGGGGAGCGACTGGGCGTCGTAGACGGTCGAGCCGCCGGTCATCTGGATCACTGGAACTTCTCCTCGGAGGCCTGGATGTAGACACGTCCGTGTCCGGTGCAGTGCAGCTGGGTCGCCTCGCCCGAGCCGCGGCCGACGACGTCGCGGATGCCGCCGCTGACCTTGAAGTCGATCTGCATCGCCCCGACGTGCCCGACGTAGGCCTGCGGGTCGACGCCGACCATCTCGCCGTTCACCGGGATCTCGAAGGTGCCGCCGTGCGACAGCAGGGCGACCGACCCGGACCCGCTGACCTTCGTCGTGAAGAGCCCCTGGCCCGACACGGCGCCGCGGACCGCCTGGCGGATGCCGCCCTGCCCGATCATTTCCACCGACGTCGACAGGTTGGCGTGGTGCGCCAGCAGCCGGTCCGCCTCGACGGTCAGGGTCTCGTTGTTGAGCTCGACGAGCGTCACGTAGTGCCCGCGGAAGCCGTAGAGCGCGTTGCCCTGCCCCTCGGCGACCATCATCGGGACCGACTCGCCGGCCATCGCGCGCCCGACCATGCCGCCGACGCCGCCCCCACCGCTGATCGGGCGGAAGGTGACGGCGCCGGAGTACCCGAGCATCGCGCCGCGGCGGGCGATGACCTCGCCGCCGGGGGAGACGTCGGTCCGGATGACCTTCTTGTTCAGCTGCTCGAACGCCATCGTCAGATCACCTCTCCGCGGGCTGGATGTAGACGGTGCCCTGGCCCTCGAAGCGCAGGCTGAACGGCTCGCCGCCGCCCTCGCCGACGAGGCTGCGCCAGGTCACCCCGGAGACCAGGCTCATCTGGATCTGGCCGGTGCCGGCGACGTAGGCGTCGGGGTCGACCACGAGCGGCATCCCGGGCGCGACGGCCAGCGGGATCATCGGCCCGTCGGAGGTGATCGCGCACTGGCCCGACCCGGTGACGGTGGTCGTCGCGAGGCCCTGGCCGCTGGTCATCCCCCGCAGCCCGGCGAACTGGACGTCGAGCTTGAGGCCGTCGGTGACGGCGAGGATGTGCTCGGACTCGACCGTGAGCCGGTCGTTGTCGAGCACCACGACGGTCACGTCGAGGGCGTCCTTGGCGAGGTAGGCCCGGCCGTGGCCCTGGCACTCCATCAGCGTGATGCTCTCGCCGGCCACCCGCTGGCGCACCGCGGCGCGGAGCCCGCCGCCGCCGCCCATGCCCGCGTGCTTGAAGGTCATGTTGCCGGTGTAGGCGACCATCGCGCCCTGGGCGGCTCGGACGCTGTCGCCGGTGAGGTCGGCGTGGAGCACTTTCTTGTCGGCGGTCAGGGTCGCCATCGGGCCTCCGGTGCAGGGGGGAGCGGTCGAACCGCCGGATCTGGAGGCACCCTAACGAGCGATCCGGCCGTCGCGGGAGACCCGTGTCGCCGGGGGTGTCGCCGGGGGTGTCGCCGGGGGCGACGGCGTCGTCAATTACGCAACGCTTCCGTGCGTTAAATTCGCAGGTCAGGGCCGGTTTTGCCGAACCCCTCCCGGGTGTGACGTGGGCGACTCGGGGTGGCAGTATGACTGCGATCGCTCCTCGTGATTCAGTTCACAAAGTCACAAGTGGCACCGTGCGCGAGGAACCTTGTCGTCGTGGAAGGGAAGGCCGGATGGACTTCTACACACCCGTCCTCGTCCTCGCGGCGCTGGCCGCGATCTTCGCGGTCGGCTCCATCGTCACCAGCGCGTTCGTCGTGGGCCCTCGCCGCTACAACCGTGCCAAGCTCGACAGCTACGAGTGCGGCATCGAGCCCACTCCGCAGGCCGTCGGCGGCGGCCGGTTCCCGGTGAAGTACTACATCATCGCGATGCTCTTCATCGTCTTCGACATCGAGATCATCTTCCTCTACCCGTGGGCCGTGCAGTTCGACGCGATGGCGCTCTTCGGGCTGGTCGAGATGGTCATCTTCATCGGCACCGTCTTCGTCGCCTACGCCTACGTCTGGCGCCGCGGCGGCCTCGAGTGGGACTGAGGACCGCGATGAGGACGAGCACGGCACCGGCACCGCTCATGGCACCGCTAACGGCACTGGCTTCGGGAAGGCACTGACACCGTGGGTATCGAGGACAAGCTCCCGAGCGGCGTGCTGCTCAGCACGATCGAGGGTCTCTCCGGCTACATGCGCAAGGCCAGCTTCTGGCCGGCGACGTTCGGGCTGGCCTGCTGCGCCATCGAGATGATGACGTCCGGCGGCCCGAAGTACGACCTGGCGCGCTTCGGCATGGAGGTCTTCCGGGCCAGCCCGCGCCAGGCCGACCTGATGATCGTGGCCGGCCGGGTGAGCCAGAAGATGGCCCCGGTCCTGCGCCAGATCTACGACCAGATGGCCGAGCCCAAGTACGTGCTCGCGATGGGCGTCTGCGCCAGCAGCGGCGGCATGTTCAACAACTACGCGATCGTCCAGGGCGTCGACCACGTCGTCCCCGTCGACATGTACCTCCCGGGCTGCCCGCCGCGTCCGGAGATGCTCATCGACGCCATCCTCAAGCTGCACGACCAGGTGCAGCACGCCAAGCTCGGCGCCAACCGGATCGCCCAGATCGAGGAGCGCGAGTCCGTGGCCCTCACGGCGCTGCCCACCTCGGAGATGAAGGGGCTGCTGCGCTGATGGCCGCCGAGGACAAGACCACCGGTCCCGACCAGTCGTCGGCCGGCGAGGGCAAGACCCCGGCCACGACCGGCGACGAGGTCCGGGCCGTCGGTCAGCGCACCGGCATGTTCGGCGTCCGCGGCACCGGCGACACCAGCGGGTACGGCGGCCTGGTGGCCCCGATCGTCTTCCCGGGGGCCGCGCAGCGGCCCTTCGGCGGCTGGTTCGACGAGGTGGCCGACGCGCTCGAGTCGACCACGAGCCTGGGCCGCGTCGTCGTCCACCGCGGCGAGATCACCTTCCACGTCCGTCGCGAGGACCTCCTCGCGACCGCGCAGCACCTGCGCGACGACCCGCGGCTGCGCTTCGAGTTCTGCTCCGGCGTCAGCGGGGTGCACTACCCCGACGACACCGGCGCCGAGCTGCACGCGGTCTACCACCTGCTGTCGATGTCGTTCAACCGCCGGATCCGGCTCGAGGTCAGCGTCCCCGACAGCGACCCGCACCTCCCGTCGATCGTGAGCGTCTACCCGACCAACGACTGGCACGAGCGCGAGACCTGGGACATGTTCGGCATCGTGTTCGACGGCCACCCCGCACTCACCCGGATCCTCATGCCCGACGACTGGCCGGGCCACCCCCAGCGCAAGGACTACCCCCTCGGCGGCATCCCCGTCGAGTACAAGGGCGGCACCATCCCGCCGCCCGACCAGCGGAGGTCGTACAGCTAATGACTACTCAGGACGACATCTACGCCGGCTCCACGGAGACGACGGAGGGCAAGGTCTTCACGGTCAGCGGCCGTGACTGGGACGACATCGTGGCCGGGCTGGCCGACAACGAGGGCGTCGAGGAGCGCGTCGTGGTCAACATGGGCCCGCAGCACCCCTCCACCCACGGCGTCCTCCGCCTGATCCTCGAGATCGACGGCGAGACGGTCACCGAGGCCCGCTGCGGCATCGGCTACCTCCACACCGGCATCGAGAAGAACATGGAGTTCCGCTCCTGGGTGCAGGGCACGACCTTCTGCACCCGGATGGACTACCTCTCCCCGTTCTACAACGAGGCGACGTACTGCCTGGGCGTGGAGCGGCTGCTCGACATCGAGGACCAGATCCCCGAGAAGGCCAGCGTCATGCGGGTCCTGATGATGGAGCTGAACCGGCTCTCCTCGCACCTGGTCTGCATCGCCACCGGCGGCATGGAGATCGGCGCGCTGACCGTCATGACGATCGGGTTCCGCGAGCGGGAGCTCGTCCTCGACCTGTTCGAGCTGATCACCGGCCTGCGGATGAACCACGCCTTCATCCGTCCCGGCGGCGTCGCCCAGGACCTCCCGCCGGGTGCGCTCGAGGAGATCCGCGGGTTCGTCGCGCTGATGAAGAAGCGGCTGCCCGAGTACGCCGCCCTCTGCAACGCCAACCCGATCTTCAAGGCTCGCCTCGAGGGCGTCGGCCACCTCGAGCTCGACGGCTGCCTGGCCCTGGGCCTCAGTGGCCCGCCGATCCGCGCGGCCGGCTACGCCTGGGACCTGCGCAAGACCGAGCCGTACTGCGGCTACGAGGACTACGAGTTCGACGTCCAGACCTGGGACACCGCCGACGCCTACGGCCGCTTCCGGGTGCGCCTCAACGAGATGTGGGAGTCGCTCAAGATCATCGAGCAGGCCGCCGACCGGCTCGCGGGCCTCGAGGGTGCGCCCGTCATGGTCGGCGACAAGAAGATCGCCTGGCCCAGCCAGCTCGCGATCGGCAGCGACGGCATGGGCAACTCCCTCGACCACATCCGCCACATCATGGGTGAGTCGATGGAGGCCCTGATCCACCACTTCAAGCTCGTCACCGAGGGCTTCCGGGTGCCGCCCGGCCAGGCCTACGTGCCGATCGAGTCGCCTCGGGGCGAGCTCGGCGCCCACGTCGTCTCCGACGGCGGCACGCGTCCGTTCCGCGCGCACTTCCGCGACCCGTCCTTCACCAACCTGCAGGCCACGAGCGTGATGAGCGAGGGCGGCCAGGTCGCCGACGTCATCGTCGCCATCGCCTCGATCGACCCCGTCATGGGAGGTGTCGACCGCTGATGACACCCCACGGAACTCCTCTCCACCTCGGCCTCGCTCCTTCGTCGAACAGCTCCGAGGGGACCCCGCGATGACGATCGAACAGACGACGTACGGCGAGCTCGAGGCGATCGCCGCGCGCTACCCCGAGAAGCGCTCGGGCCTGCTGCCGATGCTGCACCTCGTGCAGTCGGCCCAGGGCCGGATCACGCCCGAGGGCATCGAGGTCTGCGCCGAGATCCTGGGGATCTCCGCGGCCGAGGTCAGCGGCGTGGCGACGTTCTACACGATGTACAAGCGCCGGCCCGTGGGCGACTACCACGTCGGCGTGTGCACCAACACGCTGTGCGCGGTGATGGGCGGCGACGAGATCTTCGCCCGGCTCAAGGACCACCTCGACGTCGGCAACGACGAGACCACCGACGACGGCAAGATCACCCTCGAGCACGTCGAGTGCAACGCGGCCTGCGACTACGCCCCGGTGATGATGGTCAACTGGGAGTTCATGGACAACATGACCCCGCAGAAGGCCACCGACCTGGTCGACGACCTGCGCGCGGGCACCGAGGTCACCTCCACCCGAGGTCCGCGGCTGTGCACCTGGCGCGAGGCCGAGCGGGTGCTCGCCGGGTTCCCCGACGGCCGCGCCGACGAGGGCCCCTCGGCCGGGCCGGCGTCGCTGGTCGGCCTGGGCATCGCCCGCGACCGCGGCTGGACGGCGCCGTCCTCCGACGAGTCCGACAAGCAGCTCACCGGCGGCGACGAGGCACCCGCCGTCCCGTCGGAGCCGGCGGAGAGGGAAGAGGCCGCCGCCGAGGCCGGCGACCAGGGTGCGACGGTCAACGAGGCCGCCACCGTCGAGGAGCAGAGCCCGACCGACGAGACGGCAGCCGAGAAGAAGGAGGCCGACTGATCATGACCGTGCCTCGAGACGCTCGCCTCGCCCGCTCCTCAGCAACAACCGGTGGAAGGACACTTCGTGGCTGACGTACTGACCCCCGTCCTCACCGACGACTGGGACGCCGAGCGCAGCTGGACGCTGGCGACCTACGAGTCGCGCGGTGGCTACGGCGCGCTGACGAAGGCGCTGGCGATGCCGCAGGACGACATCATCACCGCCGTCAAGGACTCCGGGCTCCGCGGCCGGGGTGGGGCCGGCTTCCCGACCGGCATGAAGTGGTCCTTCATCCCGCAGGACAACCCGAAGCCGAAGTACCTCGTGGTCAACGCCGACGAGTCGGAGCCGGGCACCTGCAAGGACATCCCGCTCATGATGGCCACGCCCCACACGCTGGTCGAGGGCGTCATCATCAGCTCGTTCGCGATCCGGGCCAACCACGCCTTCATCTACATCCGCGGCGAGGTCCTGCACGTGATCCGCCGGGTCCAGGCCGCGGTCGCGGAGGCCTATGCCGCCGGCCACCTCGGCAAGGACATCCACGGCAGCGGCTACGACCTCGACATCGTCGTCCACGCCGGCGCCGGCGCCTACATCTGCGGCGAGGAGACCGCCCTCCTCGAGGGCCTCGAGGGTCGCCGCGGCCAGCCCCGCCTGCGCCCGCCGTTCCCGGCCGTCGCCGGTCTCTACGCGAGCCCGACGGTCATCAACAACGTCGAGTCGATCGCCTCGGTGCCCAGCATCATCGGCAACGGCCCGGCCTGGTTCGCCTCGATGGGCACCGAGAAGTCGAAGGGCTTCGGCATCTTCTCCCTCTCGGGCCACGTCACGAACCCCGGTCAGTACGAGGCACCCCTCGGCATCACGCTGCGCGAGCTGATCGACCTCGCCGGCGGGATCCGCGAGGGCCACCAGCTGAAGTTCTGGACGCCGGGCGGCTCGAGCACCCCGCTCCTGACCGACCAGCACCTCGACCTGCCCCTCGACTTCGAGGGCATGGCCGGGGCCGGCACCATGCTCGGCACCCGGGCGCTGCAGCTCTTCGACGAGACCACGTGCGTCGTCCGGGCCGTGCTGCGCTGGACCGAGTTCTACAAGCACGAGTCCTGCGGCAAGTGCACCCCGTGCCGCGAGGGCACGTGGTGGCTGGTGCAGACCCTGGCCGCACTCGAGCGCGGCGAGGGCAGCGAGAGCGACCTCGACCTGCTGCTCGACCAGTGCGAGAACATCCTCGGCCGCTCGTTCTGCGCGCTCGGCGACGGCGCGACCAGCCCGATCTCGAGCTCGATCAAGTTCTTCCGCGACGAGTACCTCGCCCACCTCACCCACGGCGGCTGCCCGTTCGACGCCGCCGCCTCCACCGTGTGGGCCGGATCCCTGACGGGAGCAGACGCATGACGACGACCCCCGACAAGACCGCGACCGACCTGGTCTCGGTGACCATCGACGGCATCCAGGTCGACGTCCCCAAGGACACCCTGGTGATCCGCGCCGCCGAGCAGGTCGGCGTCCAGATCCCGCGGTTCTGCGACCACCCGCTCCTCGCGCCGGTTGGCGCCTGCCGCCAGTGCCTCGTCGAGGTCCCGGACGCCGGCAACGGGCGCGGGTTCCCCAAGCCCCAGGCCGCCTGCACCCTCCCGGTCGCCCCCGGCATGGTCGTGAGCACGCAGATCACCAGCGAGGTGGCCGACAAGGCGCAGCAGGGCGTCATGGAGTTCCTCCTCATCAACCACCCGCTCGACTGCCCGGTGTGCGACAAGGGCGGCGAGTGCCCCCTGCAGAACCAGGCGATGAGCAACGGCCAGGGGGAGTCGCGCTTCGTCGCGTCGGGCTCGGGCGGGGTCAAGCGCACCTTCCCGAAGCCGATCAACCTCTCACCCCAGGTGCTGCTCGACCGAGAGCGCTGCATCGTGTGCCAGCGCTGCACCCGCTTCGCCGAGGAGATCCCCGGCGACCCGTTCATCGCGCTGGTCGAGCGCGGCGCCATGCAGCAGATCGGCATCGCCGAGAACGCCCCGTTCCTGTCCTACTTCGCCGGCAACACGATCCAGATCTGTCCCGTCGGCGCGCTGACGTCGGAGTCCTACCGGTTCCGGTCGCGCCCCTTCGACCTCGTCTCCAGCCCCTCGGTCGCCGAGCACGACGCGTGCGGCTCCGCGATCCGCGTCGACCACCGCCGCGGCAAGGTGGTGCGCCGCCTCGCCGGCAACGACCCCGAGGTCAACGAGGAGTGGATCACCGACAAGGACCGCTTCGCCTTCACCTACGCCACCCAGGACGACCGGCTGACCTACCCGCAGGTGCGCGACACCGACGGGTCGCTGCGTCCGGCGTCGTGGCCCGAGGCCTTCGCGGTCGCGGCCCGGGGTCTCGCGGCGGCCCGCCAGCAGGGTGGAGTCGGCGTCCTGACCGGCGGCCGCCTCACCGGCGAGGACGCCTACGCCTACAGCAAGTTCGCCCGCGTCGCGCTCGGCACCAACGACGTCGACTTCCGCGCCCGACCGCACTCGGCCGAGGAGGCGTCGTTCCTGGCCGCGCACGTCGTGGCGACCGGGCCCGACGGCGGTGCGGTCACCTTCGGTGACCTCGAGACCGCCGCGACCGTCGTCCTGGTGGGCTTCGAGCCCGAGGACGAGGCCGGCGCGATCTTCCTGCGCCTGCGCAAGTCGGCGGTCCACCACCGCACCCGCGTGCTCGCCGTCGCGCCGTTCACCACGCGCGGCCTGAGCAAGATGAACGGCACCCTGCTCCCGACCGCGCCCGGCGACGAGCCGGCCACCCTGGCCTCGCTGCTCGGTCACGCCGACCACGGGATCGACAGCACCGCGGTGATCCTGGTGGGCGAGCGGCTCGCGACCGTCCCGGGTGCCCTCAGCGCCGCCGTCGACCTGGCTGCCAGGAGCGGGGCTCGTCTCGCCTGGGTGCCGCGCCGCGCCGGCGACCGGGGCGCCGTCGAGGCCGGCTGCCTGCCGAACCTGCTGCCCGGCGGCCGACCGGTCGCCGACGCCGCCGCCCGCGTCGACGCGGCCACCGCCTGGGGCGTCGACTCGCTGCCCGAGGCGCCCGGCCGCGACGGCGACGCGATCGTCGCCGCGCTGCTCGCCGGCGACCTCGGGGGACTGGTCGTCGCCGGTGTCGAGCCCGCCGACACCACCGACCCGGCCGCCACCACGGCCGCCCTCGCCGCGGCGTCGTTCGTCGTCGCCCTGGGGCTGCGGGCCAACGACGTGACGCGAGCCGCCGACGTCGTCCTCCCGGTCGCCCCGGTGACCGACAAGGCCGGCACCTTCGTCAACTGGGAGGGCCGGGTCCGCGGTTTCGACGCCGTCCTGTCCAACCCGGCCTCGCTGCCCGACCTCCGCGTCCTCGCGGGCATCGCCGAGGAGCTCGCCGCGCTCGGCCACGGTGCCCCGCTCGGCTTCCGCACCGTCGAGGAGGTCTGGTCGGAGATGGCGCAGATCGGCCCCTGGGACGGCGCCCGCGCCGCCTTCGAGCCGGTCGCCTTGGCGACGTCCGGCGCCCAGGGCGCCCAGGGCCTGGTCCTGTCGAGCTGGAAGCTGATGCTCGACCACGGCTCCATGCAGGACGGCGACAAGCACCTGGCCGCCACCGCACGCCCGGCCGTCGCCCGCGTGGGCCGCGCCGTCCACGACGCCTGCGGGCCGACCGTCACCGTCACCGGCGACCGTGGCTCGATCACCCTGCCGGCCGAGGTCGCCCCCGACATCGTCGACGGCGTCGTCTGGCTCCCCGCCGGCTCCACCGGACGCGGCCTGCTCGCAGACGTGGCCTCGCCCGGCACCCGCGTCACCGTCACCGGAGGCACCCCATGACCGGCCTGACCAGCATGATCGGCTCCGTGACCGGCGGCCTCCCGCTCGTCGTCGACGCGGGGCTGCAGGCCTTCGGCCGCGACACGTGGTGGGTGATCCTGCTCAAGGTCGTCCTGATCTTCGTCGTCCTGGTGCTGCTCACCCTCTTCAACATCTGGCTCGAGCGCCGCGTCGTGGCCCGGATGCAGCACCGCATCGGGCCGAACGTGCACGGTCCCTTCGGCCTCCTGCAGTCGCTCGCCGACGGCGTGAAGCTGATGTTCAAGGAGGACATCCTCCCCACGGCCGCCGACAAGGTCGTCTTCGTCCTGGCGCCGATCCTGGCCGTCATCCCGGCCTTCGTGACGTTCAGCGTCATCCCGTTCGGCCCCGAGGTGAACTTCTTCGGGCAGCGGACCCCGCTCCAGCTCACCGACATGCCGGTCGCGGTGCTCTTCGTGATGGCCATCGCCTCGATCGGGATCTACGGCATCGTGCTCGGCGGCTGGTCCAGCGGGTCCACGTACTCGCTGCTCGGCGGGCTGCGCTCGAGCGCCCAGATGATCTCCTACGAGGTCGCGATGGGCCTCGCGCTCGTCGCGGTGTTCCTCTACGCCGGCTCCATGTCCACCTCGGAGATCGTCGCCGCCCAGGACGACCTGTGGTTCGGGCTGATCCTGGTCCCGTCGTTCGTCATCTACACGATCTCGATGGTCGGTGAGACCAACCGGGCACCCTTCGACCTCCCCGAGGCCGAGGGCGAGCTCGTCGGCGGGTTCCACACCGAGTACTCCTCGATCAAGTTCGCGCTGTTCTTCCTGGCCGAGTACATCAATATGGCGACGGTCTCGGCGCTCGCGACGACGCTGTTCCTCGGTGGCTGGCACGCGCCGTTCTGGATCGACGAGCTGTACGCCGGCTTCAACGAGGGCTACTGGCCCGTGCTGTGGTTCTTCGGCAAGATGTTCGTCTTCATCTTCATGTTCATCTGGCTGCGCGGCTCGCTGCCCCGGATGCGCTACGACCAGTTCATGGCGCTCGGCTGGAAGATCCTGATCCCCGGCGCGCTGGTCTGGATCGTCGCCGTCGCGACGCTCCGGGTCGCCAAGCTCGAGGGGTGGCTCGACAGCGACCGGCTGCCGATCATCCTGGGCATCGCCCTCGTCGCGTTCCTCGCGCTGCTCTTCGTCGGCGGCAAGGACGACGACGACACGACCACGGTCGAGCCCGACGAGAAGACCGTCGTCGGCGGCTTCCCGACCCCGCCCATGCCGGCCGGAGGTGCCGTCCGCGGCGCCGCCGCGCCGCTCGTCTTCGACAGTCCCGCCCGGACCAGCACCGTGGCAGGGGAGGAGGTCTGATGGCCGACAAGAGCTCGGAATCGAAGTCCTTCAAGGAGCAGTTCATCGACCCGGTCGCCGGGTTCGGCGTCACGTTCCGCACGATGTTCCGCAAGGTCGTCACGGAGCAGTACCCCTTCGAGAAGCTGCCCACCGCGCCCCGCTTCCACGGCCGCCACCAGCTGAACCGCTGGCCCGACGGCCTCGAGAAGTGCATCGGCTGCGAGCTGTGCGCCTGGGCCTGCCCGGCCGACGCGATCTACGTCGAGGGTGCGTCCAACAGCGACGACGTGGCCAACGGCGGCGAGCGCTTCAGCCCCGGCGAGCGCTACGGCCGCGTCTACCAGATCAACTACCTGCGCTGCATCCTGTGCGGGCTGTGCATCGAGGCCTGCCCGACGCGGGCGCTGACGATGACCAACGAGTACGAGCTGGCCGACGACAACCGCACCGACCTGATCTACGAGAAGTCCGACCTGCTGGCGCCGCTCCTGCCCGGCATGGAGCAGCCGCCGCACCCGATGGCCGACGGCCTCGACGAGGGCGACTACTACCGGGGGATCTTCGCGGGCAACACGACGCCCGCCGGCACCGGAGGGGAGTCGGCGTGATCGCGTTCTGGGTCCTCGCCCCGCTGATGGTGGTGGCCGCGCTCGGCCTGCTGTTCGTGCGCAAGGCCGTGCACGCCGCGCTGCTGCTGGCCGTGGTGATGATCAGCCTCGCCGTCCTGTACGCCGCCCTCGAGGCGCCGTTCCTCTTCGCGGTGCAGATCATCGTCTACACCGGCGCCATCTTGATGCTCTTCCTGTTCGTGCTGATGCTGGTCGGCGTCGACTCCTCCGACTCGGTGGTCGAGACGATCAAGGGCCAGCGGGTCCTCGCCATCGTCGCCGGGCTCCTGCTCGGCTCGATCCTGGTGATCGGCCTGGCCCAGGTCACCCTCGGCTCCGCGATCGGGCTCGAGTCGGCCAACGACGGCGGCAACGTCCCGGCCCTGGCCAACCTGATCTTCTCGCGCTACGTCTTCGCCTTCGAGGTGACCAGCTCGCTGCTCATCACCGCCGCCGTGGGCGCGATGGTCCTGGCCCACCGCGAGCGGCTGACGCCGAAGCCGGGCCAGGCCGAGCTCGCCGCGCAGCGGATGCGCGACTACGCCGACAAGGGCACGCACCTCGGTCCGCTGCCCGCCCCCGGCGTCTACGCCCGGCACAACGCGGTCGACACCCCGGCGCTGCTGCCCGACGGCACCGCCGCGGAGTCGTCGGTCTCGCGCGTGCTCGCCGCTCGCGGCACCGTGCGCTCGGCGCCGGCGATGGCCGACGACATCGAGGACCTGAAGCGGCAGCTCGGCATCGACCCCACCACCCGCCCGGGCACGTCGGGCCGGTCCGGGGCCACGGCCTCGAGCGAGGAAGACGTCGCCACCCCCACGAACGAGGACGGTCACGATGACTGAGCACGTCATCGCCACCCCGGCGGGTTCCTCGGCTCCTCCGTCTCGCTCCTCCGCCGAACAACGCACCGGGGACCCCGGCCGTGCACGAGAGTTGGTCGTTCGATGAACGAGTACGTCATCCTGTCGGCGATCCTCTTCACCATCGGCGCGGTCGGCGTCCTGGTCCGGCGCAACGCCATCGTCGTGTTCATGTGCGTCGAGCTGATGCTCAACGCCTGCAACCTGGCGCTGGTGGCCTTCGCCAAGCAGCACGGCAACCTCGAGGGGCAGGTGGCGGCCTTCTTCGTGATGGTCGTCGCGGCCGCCGAGGTCGTGGTCGGTCTGGCCATCATCATGACCATCTTCCGCACTCGTCGTTCGGCCTCGGTCGACGACGCGAGCCTGCTGAAGTTCTGAAAGGTTCGGGCACACGCAGATGTTCGTCACAACACTGGCCACGTCACTGGCCGCCGAGACGGGTCACGAGATCCCGGTCGTGGACCCGGGGAGCGCCGACGGCGTCCTCGGCCTGGTCTGGCTGGTCATCGCGCTGCCGCTGCTCGGTGCCGCGATCCTGCTGCTGGGCGGTCGACGCACCGACCGGTGGGGTCACCTGCTCGGCACCGCGATGCCGATCGGGTCGTTCGTGGTCAGCCTGGTGATGTTCCTGTCGCTGATGGGACGTGACGAGGAGGAGCGCCAGGTCGTCCAGCACCTCTACGACTGGATCCAGGTCGGCGGCCTGCACGTCGGCATGGACCTGCTCTACGACCCGCTGGCCTCGCTGTTCCTGCTGCTCATCACCGGTGTGGGCTCGCTGATCCACGTCTACTCCATCGGCTACATGGCCCACGACCCCCGGCGCCGCCGGTTCTTCGGCTACCTGAACCTCTTCGTCGCCGCGATGCTGATGCTGATCCTGGCCGAGAACTACGTCGGGCTGTTCCTCGGCTGGGAGGGCGTCGGGCTGGCGTCGTACCTGCTGATCGGCTTCTGGCAGCACAAGCCCTCGGCGGCCAAGGCCGCCAAGAAGGCGTTCGTCCTCAACCGGGTCGGCGACATGGGCATGGCCACCGCGATCTTCCTGGCGTTCGTCACGTTCGGCTCCACGTCGTTCACCGAGATCAGCCGCGTCGCCGGGGAGGCCGGCGAGGGCACGATGACCGCCCTCGGGATCCTGCTGCTCGTCGGTGCGTGCGGCAAGTCCGCGCAGGTGCCGCTCCAGGCCTGGCTGCTGGACGCGATGGAGGGCCCGACGCCGGTCTCCGCGCTCATCCACGCCGCGACCATGGTCACCGCCGGCGTCTACCTCGTCGTCCGCTCCAACTTCGTCTTCGAGAACGCCCCCGACGCGCAGACGGCCGTCATCGTGGTCGCCGTCGTGACCATCCTGTGGGGCGCGATCATCGGGTGCGCCAAGGACGACATCAAGAAGGCGCTGGCCGGCTCCACGATGAGCCAGATCGGCTACATGATGCTGGCCGCCGGGCTCGGCACGGCCGGCTACGCGTTCGCGATCCTGCACCTGCTGACCCACGGCTTCTTCAAGGCCAACATGTTCCTCGGTGCCGGCTCGGTGATGCACGGCATGAACGACGACGTCGACATGCGTCACTACGGGGCGCTCAACAAGGCGATGCCGGTCACCTTCATCACCTTCGCGATGGGCTACCTCGCGATCATCGGCTTCCCGGGCTTCTCCGGCTTCTGGTCGAAGGACAAGATCATCGAGGTCGCGATCGGCGAGAGCTGGATCATCGGCCTCTGCGCGTTGCTCGGCGCCGGCATCACGGCGTTCTACATGACCCGCCTGATGCTGATGACGTTCTTCTCCTCCAAGCGCTGGGAGAAGGACGTGCACCCGCACGAGTCTCCCGCCGTGATGACCTTCCCGCTGATCGTGCTCGCCGCACTGTCCGTGCTCGGCGGCGTGCTCCTGCTCGGCGGCTGGATCGTGCACTGGCTCGAGCCGGTCACCGGCCCCGAGGAGCACCACGACCTCCCGATCCCGGTGCTCGCCATCACCGGCCTCACCGTCGCCGTGGTCGCCGTGGGCGTCGCGATCGCGTTCCTGCTGTTCCAGAAGCGCGACGTCCCCCGCACCGCGCCGTCCGACGTCTCCTTCGTCACCACGGCCGCGCGCAACGACCTGTACGGCGACGCCATCAACGAGGGCCTCGTCGTCAACCCCGGACGTCGTCTCGTCGCCGGCCTCTTCGTCCTCGACCGCAGCGGCGTCGACGGCACCTTCACCGGCGGTGGTGCGGCGGTCAAGGCGATCGGCGGCCAGCTGCGCAAGGTGCAGACCGGCTACGTGCGCTCCTACGCCCTCTCGGTCCTCCTCGGCGTCATCATCGTCGCCCTCGCAATGCTGGCGGTTAACCTCTGATGCTGACGATCCTCATCCTGGTGCCGCTCGTCGGCGCCCTCGCGATCCCGTTCCTCCCGGCCGCCAGCGCCAAGTCGATTGCCATCGGCACCGCCGCCGGCACCCTCGGCCTGGCCGTCGCCGTCGCCGTCCTCTTCGAGACCGACGAGGGCATGCAGATGACCGAGCAGGTCGACTGGATCGGTGCCTTCGGCGTGCACTACGCCGTCGGCGTCGACGGCCTCGGCCTGCTGATGGTGCTGCTCACCGCGGTCATCGTCCCGGTCGTGCTCGTGGCCGGCTGGCACGAGGGCGACGAGGCCCCGCGCTCCTACTACGCCTGGGTCCTGGCGATGGAGGCGCTCTCGCTCGCGGTCTTCCTCGCCACCGACGTCTTCCTCTTCTACGTCGTCTTCGAGGCCACCCTCATCCCGGCCTACTTCCTCATCGGCGGCTTCGGCCGCGAGGGCCGTAGCGCCGCCGCGGTGAAGTTCCTGATGTTCCAGCTCGCCGGCGGGCTGGTCCTGCTGGCCTCGGTGATCGGCTTGTACGTCGTCTCCGCCGAGCAGGGCCGGGCGTCGTACCTGCTCTCGGACCTCGAGCAGCTCGACATCTCCACCGAGGCCGGCCGCTGGCTGTTCCTCGGGTTCTTCATCGCCTTCGCGATCAAGGCGCCGCTGTTCCCGGTGCACACCTGGCTGGCCGACACCGCCGAGAAGGCGACCCCCGGCACCAGCGTGCTGCTGGTCTGCGTGCTCGACAAGATCGGCACCTTCGGGATGCTCCGGTTCTGCCTCGGGCTGTTCCCGGAGGCGTCGCAGTGGGCGACGCCGGTCGTCGTCACCCTCGCGCTGATCTCGATCGTCTACGGCGCGCTGCTCGCCATCGCCCAGGACGACCTCCTGCGGCTGATCGGCCTGACGTCGTTGAGCCACTTCGGCTTCATCACGCTCGGCATCTTCGTCTTCAGCACCCAGGGCGGCTCCGGCGCGATCCTCTACATGGTCAACCACGGCATCGGCACCGCCGCGCTGTTCCTCGTCGCGGGCTACATCATCCGCCGCCGCGGCACGGCCCTGATCAGCGAGATGGGCGGCCTCGAGAAGGCGACGCCGATCCTGGCCGGACTGCTGCTGGTCGCCGGCCTCGCGACGCTCGGGCTGCCCGGCCTGAGCCCGTTCATCTCGGAGTTCCTCGTCCTGCTGGCGGCGTTCGACTACGCCTGGTGGGTGGGGGCGGTCGCCGTCCTCGGCATCGTGCTGGCCGCGATCTACGTGCTGTGGATGTACCAGCGCGTGATGACCGGCCCCACGCCCCCGACGGTCGAGGACACCCCCGACGCCCTCCCGCGCGAGATCCTCGCCGTCGCCCCGCTGATGGTCGCGCTGGTGGCCTTCGGGTTCTTCCCGCAGCCGCTGCTCGACATCAGCAACCCGTACACCGAGGACCTGCTGTCGCACGTCGGCGTCCAGGACGACCCACCCACGGTGTCGCGACTCGGAGCCCATGTGTTCGACCAGGAAGGCGGTGAGTGACGTGGACTTCGTCAAGCCCACCATCGAGTACGCGGAGCTCTCCCCGCTGCTGATCGTCTTCGGCGTCGCCGCGCTCGGCGTGGTCGTCGAGGCCTTCGTCGCCCGCGAGCGCCGCCACGTCGTCCAGGTCTCGCTCGCCTTCGTCGGCGTCCTCGCGGCGCTGGCCGCGACCGTGCTCGTCGGCCTCGACCTCGCCGACGTCGGACCCGGGCAGGGTCTCGTCGGGGCCGAGGGGTCGGTCGTCGTCGACGGCCCGACCGTCTACCTGTGGGGCCTCGTGCTCGTCTTCGCCCTCGGTGGCGTCGCGCTGTTCGCCGAGCGCAGGCTCGAGGCCGGGGTCTCGGTCTTCGCCGGCCAGGCCGCCGCCCTCCCCGGAACCGAGGCCGAGCGCCGTTCCTCCGGGCTCGCGCACACCGAGGTCTACCCGCTCGTCATGTTCGCGGTCGCCGGCATGATGCTGTTCCCCGCGGCCGGCGACCTGCTCACCATGTTCGTGGCGCTCGAGGTGCTCTCGCTCCCGCTGTACCTGCTCTGCGGCCTGGCGCGTCGCCGCCGGCTGCTCAGCCAGGAGGCCGCGCTCAAGTACTTCCTGCTCGGCGCGTTCTCCTCCGGCTTCTTCCTGTACGGCGTCGCGCTCGTCTACGGCTACGCCGGCTCGATGGACCTCGACGTCATCCACTCCGCCGTCCTCAACCGCACCGACGACCGCACCCTGCTGCTGCTCGGCATCGCGATGCTCTCGGTCGGGCTGCTCTTCAAGGTCGGCGCGGTGCCGTTCCACGCCTGGACGCCCGACGTCTACCAGGGCGCGCCCACCGCGGTGACCGCGTTCATGTCGGCGGCCACCAAGGTGGCGGCCTTCGGTGCGATCCTGCGGCTGTACTACGTCGGCTTCGGTGCCAACCGCTGGGACTGGCAGCCGATGCTGTGGGTCGTCGCGATCATCACCATGCTGGTGGGCGCGGTCCTGGCCGTCGTCCAGAGCGACGTCAAGCGGATGCTCGCCTACTCCTCGGTCGCGCACACCGGGTTCATCCTCACCGGCGTCCTCGGCCTCCAGGCGACCGGCGCGCTGGGCGAGGGCGAGGTCACCTCGCTGCAGGCCGTGCTCTTCTACCTGACCACCTACGGCTTCGCGACGGTCGGTGCGTTCGCGCTGGTCACCCTCGTGCGCGACGCCAACGGCGAGGCGACCGCGTCGGCGAAGTGGGCCGGGCTCGGCAGGCGCTCGCCGCTGGTGGCCGGGGTCTTCGCGCTGTTCCTGCTGTCGATGGCCGGCATCCCGCTCACGGCCGGGTTCGTCGGCAAGTGGGCGGTCTTCACCGTCGCCATGTCGGCGGGTGCCTGGCCGGTCGTGCTGGTGGCGATCGCGTCGAGCATCATCGCGATCTTCTTCTACATCAAATTCGTCCGGCTGATGTTCTTCGTCGACGCCGAGGGCGACGTGGCCGAGGTGTCCGTGCCGTCGCCGCTGACCAGCGTCACCATCGGCGTGTGCGCCCTCGTGACGATCGGCCTCGGCCTGGTGCCGGGCCCGGTGCTCGACCTCGTCGCGCATGCGGGAGACTTCATCAGGTGAGTCCCACCCAGCCCGGCGCCAGTCCGGCCGAGCTCGCCCTGCCCATCGGCGACGAGGCCCTCGCCGCACGCCTGCGCGAACGGCTGGCCGACGTCGAGGCCGCCCTGTTCGAGCACACCACCAGCAGCATCGCGCCGTACGTCACCGAGGCAGCGCAGCACCTGATGCTCGCCGGCGGCAAGCGGTTCCGCCCGCTGCTGGTGCTGCTCGCCGCCGAGGCGGGGGAGCGGCCCGAGGCGCCGGAGGTGCTCACGGCCGCCTGCGTCGTCGAGATCACCCACCTGGGCTCGCTCTACCACGACGACGTCATGGACGAGGCCGAGCTGCGCCGCGGCGCCGACTCGGCCAACTCGCGCTGGGACAACCTCGTCGCCATCCTCACCGGTGACTTCCTGTTCGCGAAGTCGTCCGAGCTGACCTCGCTGCTCGGCGCGGACGCCGTCCGGATCCAGGCCAAGACCTTCACCCGCCTCGTCGAGGGCCAGATCATGGAGACCGTCCCGCCCGGTCCCCACGACGACGCCCTGCAGCACTACCTCGACGTCGTGGCCGGCAAGACCGGCTCGCTCATCGCGACCTCGGCGCGTTACGGCGCCCGCTTCGGCGGCGCCTCGGCCGAGGTCGAGGAGGCGCTGAGGGCCTACGGCGAGATCGTCGGCTCGGCCTTCCAGCTCTCCGACGACATCATCGACGTCATGTCCGAGTCCTCGGAGTCCGGCAAGACCCCCGGCACCGACCTGCGCGAGGGCGTCCCGACGCTCCCGGTGCTGATGGCCCTCGCCTCCACCGACCCCGCCGACGCCCGCCTGCACGACCTGCTGCGCGCCGACCTGGCCCACGACGACGCCCTGCACGCCGAGGCGCTCGACCTGCTCCGCCGGCACCCGGCCATCGACGAGGCCCGGGCCTACGTCGTCGCCCGTGCCCAGGAGGCCAAGGCCCTGCTCGACGTCCTGCCGGTGGGTTCGGTCCGCTCGGCCCTCGAGGCCTTCGCCGACGTCGTCGCCGTCCGCTCGGCCTAGCCGCGACGGCGCCGCCCGGAGGCTGAGCAGGCGAGCCCCAGCGAGCGCCGGAGAAGCCACGGGCCGTGCGTCGGCCTCGGTGGGCCGGAGGTCTCGAACAAGGGTCGCGCGATCACCCTCCGCTCGAGGCACGGGCGGCGAGGGCGAGCTGGCGGCGACGGTGCCGGAGCGCCTCGACGGTGAAGACCACCAGCGCGCTCCAGACGAGCGCGAACCCGACCCAGCGGACGCCGGTCATCGACTCGTCGAAGACGACGAGGCCGAGGACGAACTGGATCGTCGGCGCGAGGTACTGCAGCAGGCCGAGGGAGACCATCGAGACCCGCGTCGCGGCGGCGCCGAAGCAGATGAGCGGGATGGCCGTGACCACCCCGGTCGTCGTGAGCAGCAGCGCGTGACCGGTGCCCTCGGCACCGAAGTGGGCGGTGCCCTGGGCCGCGAGCAGGAGCAGGTAGCCGAGCGCGAACGGCGCCAGCACGACCGTCTCGAAGGTGAGGCTCTCGACGGCGCCGACGTCCGCCGACTTCTTGGCCAGGCCGTAGGTGCCGAACGAGAACGCCAGGATCAGGGCGATCCACGGCGGCCGGCCGTAGTCCCAGGCGAGCACGCAGACCGCGGCGAAGCCGACGCCGAGCGCGCACCACTGCAGCGGGCGCAACCGCTCGCGCAGGATCAGCACCCCCATCAGGACCGTCACGAGCGGGTTGATGAAGTAGCCCAGCGACGTCTCGACGACGCGCCCGTTGGTGACGCCGTAGATGTAGGTCGCCCAGTTGGAGGTGATCGTCACCGCGGCGACGACCAGCAGCAGGCTCACGCGGCGATCGGTCAGCAGCGCCCGGAACGCCGCCCGCTTCTGCAGCACCACGACGAGGACGCCCATCACCAGCGCCGACCAGACGATGCGGTGGGCGAGGATCTCGACCGCCCCGGCCGGCTCGAGGAGCGGCCAGTAGAGCGGGAACGTCCCCCAGAGCACGTACGCCGCGACGCCGAACGCCAGCCCGCGCCGTTGGTCACTCACGGAGCCACCCTAGGGTGGGCCCGGGGGTTTGGGTCCGGTGCCGCCAGGGCACGGGACGAAGGATCAACTGTCTCCGAGGGAGTACTCGACCATGCGCTCTTCCCGTCTCGTCACGGTGTTGCTCGCCCTCGTCCTCGCGGCGCTCGTGCCCGCCGTCCCGTCGGCCGGCGCCACGCCCGCCGGCGAGCCCGCCGCCGCGCGGGCCGGCGCCGCGGACGACCCGATCACGATCACCTCGAAGGTGGTCTCGCGCAACAGCCGCAAGAAGAAGGGCCTCTTCCTCGTCGGCAAGGTCACGCCGAGCGAGGGGCCGGTCTACATCCAGCGCGCCACCAGGTGCAGCCGCGAGACCAACAGCTGCAACTTCCGGCTGTATCGGATGAAGTACCTCGAGCAGGGGCGCTACGAGGCGAAGATCGCCGCCCCGCCGACGCGGCGCGGGTGGATGTGGCGCGCCCGGGTCGGCACGAGCTACAGCGACACGTGGGTCACCTGCACCAAGACCCCCCGCCAGGCCGAGGCCGGGAAGAACTGCAAGATCCCCTTCTAGCCCTCGCCCGCACGCCGTGCCGGGAGAGCAGGGCGTGCGCGTCGCCGGCGCCGCTCTCAGACGACCGTCCAGGTGTCGCCGCCGTTGATGAGGCCGGTCAGTCGGCTCGTCTGGTCGGTGCCCTCGCCGAGGGCGACGTGCTGCGCCGAGGTGATCTGCGCGCGGGACTGGTCGTCGTACGTCGGGCGGGCGACCTGGCGGAAGATGCCGATGGGCGTCTGGTTGAGGTAGCCCATCTCGGTCAGCCGCGAGATCGCGAACGCCGTCGACGGGTCGGCCTGGTGGGCGTCGTGCACGAGGAGCGCGGCGTCGTCGACGTCGGTCACCGCCACGATCTTGACCCCGCCGGTCTCGAGGTCGCGGACCAGCCCCCGGGAGCCGCGGCCGTCCTCGAGGGTCGCACCGAAGCGGATCTGCTCGCCGTGGACGAGCGGGATAATCGCGTCCTGCTTGGTGTCGCGGTCCTTGATCGCGTCGAAGGCGCCGTCGTTGAAGATGGGGCAGTTCTGGTAGATCTCGACCAGCGACGTGCCCCGGTGCGCGGCGGCCGCGGACAGCACGGCGGTGAGGTGCTTGCGGTCGGAGTCGATGGTGCGTGCGACGAACGTCGCCTCGGCACCGAGCGCGAGCGAGACCGGGTTGAACGGGTGGTCGACCGAGCCCATCGGGGTCGACTTGGTGACCTTGCCGGCCTCGGAGGTGGGGGAGTACTGGCCCTTGGTGAGCCCGTAGATGCGGTTGTTGAACAGCAGGATCGTCATGTTGACGTTGCGGCGCAGGGCGTGGATGAGGTGGTTGCCGCCGATCGACAGCGCGTCGCCGTCGCCGGTGACGACCCACACCGAGAGGTCCTCGCGCGCGGTCGCGAGCCCGGTGGCGATCGAAGGGGCGCGACCGTGGATCGAGTGCATCCCGTAGGTGTCGAGGTAGTAGGGGAACCGCGAGGAGCAGCCGATGCCGGAGATGAACACGATGTTCTCGCGGCGCAGCCCGAGGTCGGGCAGGAACGACTGCACGGCCTTGAGGACGGCGTAGTCACCGCAGCCCGGGCACCAGCGCACCTCCTGGTCGGAGGAGAAGTCCTTGCCCGTCTGCGGCTGGTCGCCCTCGCCCGGCACGAACCGGGGGACCGACTCGGTGCCGGTGCGCAGGTCGGGCGTGGGCAGGTCGGTGGTCGTCATCTCAGACCTCCTGGTCGATCGACGTGACGGGGGTGGAGCCGCCGGACAGGTTGCCGGACAGGTCGACGGTGATGCCCTCGGCCTCGCCGACCAGGTTGCCGATCGCCTCGGCGAGCTCGGCGGCCTTCAGCGGCAGGCCGCGCACGTGGTTGTAGCCGATCGCGTCGACGAGGTACCTGCCGCGCAGCAGCAGCGAGAGCTGTCCCAGGTTCATCTCGGGCACCAGGACCTTGTCGTAGCGCCGCAGGATGTCGCCGAGGTCCTTCGGGAACGGGTTCAGGTGGCGCAGGTGGACCTGCGCGACGGCGTACCCGGCCTTGCGGACGCGGCGGCAGCCGGCGCCGATCGGGCCGTACGTCGAGCCCCACCCGATCACCAGGACCTTCGCCCTGCCCTCGCCCGGAGGGCCGGAGGGGTCGTCGACCTCGAGCGGCGGCAGCGAGTCGGCGATCCGGTCGATCTTCGCCTGGCGGGTGCGGACCATGAGGTCGTGGTTGGCCGGGTCGTAGGAGATGTTGCCGTGCCCCTCGCCCTTCTCGAGGCCGCCGATGCGGTGCTCGAGGCCGGGGGTGCCGGGCACGGCCCACGGGCGCGCGAGGGTCTCCTCGTCGCGCAGGTAGGGCCAGAAGTCCTGGACCGCCGGCGTGACCGAGCCGTCGTCGGCGATCTTCTCGGGCTCCACCACGTGGTTGGGCTCGGTGGCGAAGGCCGGGTCGATCAGCGGGAGGTCGTCGACGTCGGGGATCCGCCACGGCTCCGAGCCGTTGGCGAGGTAGCCGTCGGAGAGCAGCATCACCGGCGTCCGGTAGGTGACGGCGATCCGGACCGCCTCGACGGCGGCGGAGAAGCAGTCGCCGGGCGACTGCGGCGCGACGATCGGGACCGGAGCCTCGCCGTTGCGCCCGAACATCGCCTGCAGCAGGTCGGCCTGCTCGGTCTTGGTCGGCAGCCCCGTCGACGGGCCGCCGCGCTGGACGTCGACGACGACGAGCGGCAGCTCGGTCATCACCGCGAGGCCGATCGCCTCCGACTTCAGCGCGACGCCGGGGCCCGAGGTGGTGGTGACGCCGAGCGCGCCGCCGAACGACGCCCCGATCGCCATGCCGATGCCGGCGATCTCGTCCTCGGCCTGCAGCGTGGTGACGCCGAACGCCTTGTGCTTCGACAGCTCGTGGAGGATGTCGGAGGCCGGGGTGATCGGGTAGGAGCCGAGCAGCACCGGCAGTCCGGACCGGACGCCGCCGGCGACCAGGCCGTAGGAGAGGGCGAGGTTGCCGGTGATGTTGCGGTAGGTGCCGGCGGGCATGGTGGCCGGCTTGATCTCGTACTGGACGACGAAGGTCTCGGTCGTCTCGCCGAAGTTCCAGCCGGTCCTGAACGCCGTGATGTTGGCGTCGCGGATGTCGGGGACCTTGGCGAAGCGGCGGGAGAGGAACTCGATCGTCGACTCGGTCGGTCGCCCGTACATCCACGACAGCAGCCCGAGGGCGAACATGTTCTTGGCGCGCGAGGCGTCCTTGCGCGACAGCCCGTGCTCCTTGACCGCCTCGACGGTCATCCCGGTGAGGTCGACGGTGTGGACGGCGAAGGCGCCGAGCGGGTCGTTGGCATCGCCCAGCGCGTCGAGCGGGTTGCTGGCGTAGCCGGCCTTGTCGAGGTTGCGCTTGGTGAAGTCGTGGGTGTCGACGATGATCGTCGCGCCCGCCGGCAGGTCGCCGAGGTTGGCCTTGAGCGCGGCCGGGTTCATCGCGACGAGCACGTCGGGCGCATCGCCGGCGGTCAGGATGTCGTGGTCGGCGAAGTGCACCTGGAACGACGAGACGCCGGGCAGCGTGCCCTGGGGCGCCCGGATCTCGGCCGGGAAGTTCGGCAGGGTCACCAGGTCGTTGCCGAAGACGGCCGACTCCTGGGTGAACCGGTCCCCGGTCAGCTGCATGCCGTCACCGGAGTCGCCCGCGAACCGGATGACCACCCGGTCGAGCTGCTTGACCTGCTTCGACACCTGTCCCACTTTCGTCGACCTCGACACCTCGCCCCACGATAGTCCGCCGCGGCGGCCAGCCCAGCCGGCGCGAGTCCGTGAGACGTGACCCTCGACACGTCCGCGGTCGGCGGCGTCCGTGCGGCGCCGCGACCGGACCCGGGCGTGGTCCAGACAAGTGGTCCACCACCAGCGCGTCTGATTCGCGCGAGTTTCATATCTCGCTTAGTCTTGTCGAGTTACATGGACTGCGCCGGACCGGCGCCTCTGAGAGAGCAGGACACAGATGAAGAAGACGTTCAAGGTTGCGGCAGTCGCGACTGCCGGGGTGCTGACCTTGGCCGGATGCTCGGGCGATTCGGACAGCAAGGACAACGTGACCGTGGTCGGCTACTCCGTGCTGGAGAGTGCGAACGAGAACCTGTTCAAGGCATTCGAGGACACCGACGCCGGCGAGGGAGTCACCTTCGACGGGCCGTCGTACGGCGCGTCGGGCGAGCAGAGCCGCGGCGTGGCCGACGGCCAGGACGCCGACCTGGTGCACTTCTCCCTCGAGCCCGACATGACCCGGCTGGTCGACGCCGGCATCGTGGCCGAGGACTGGAAGGACAACGACACCAAGGGCATCTGCACGCAGTCGGTCGTGGTGATGGTGGTCCAGAAGGGCAACCCGAAGGGCATCCAGGACTGGAGCGACCTCGTCCGCGACGACGTCTCCGTCGTCACGCCCAACCCGGCGTCGTCGGGCTCGGCGAAGTGGAACCTGCTCGCTGCCTACGGTGACGTGATCGCCGGGGGCGGCTCCGAGGAGGACGCCGCGGCCTACATGACGCAGCTGTTCGACCACGTCGCCGCGCTGCCCGACTCCGGTCGCGACGCCACGACGGCGTTCACCTCCGGCACCGGCGACGTCCTGCTGTCCTACGAGAACGAGGCGATCCTGGCCCGGCAGAACGGCGAGGACTTCGACTACGTGATCCCGCCGACCACGCTGCTCATCGAGAACCCGTGCGCCGCCACCGAGGACGCACCCGAGGCCGCCTCGGCGTTCCTCGACTTCCAGAAGAGCGCCGAGGGCCAGAAGCTCTACGCCGAGACCGGCTTCCGTCCGCTCGTCGACGAGGGCGAGATCGAGGTCGAGGGTGCCAACGACCCGGCCGACCCGTTCCCCGTGCCGACCACGATGCTGACCATCGACGGCGACTTCGACGGCTGGGGCAGCGCCAACTCGCTGTACTTCGGCGACGGCCAGGACGGCAACCCGCTCGGCATCCTCACCGACATCCAGCAGTCCTCCGGGGCAGGTAGCTGACCCATGACCTCCACCGTCATGAGGCCCGGTCGACCGGCGCGCAAGCGCCGGTCGACCCGGCCGGGTGCCATGACGCCAGGGTCATCCCTAGGTCTCGGCATCGGTCTGCTGTGGTTCAGCCTCCTCGTGATGATCCCGCTCGCGGCGATCGTCGTCGAGGCCTCCGGTGGAGGTCTCGACACCTACAAGGAGACGCTCTCCAACCCCCAGACCTTCAATGCGCTGAAGCTGACCGTCGGCGTCTCCTTCGTGGTGACGCTGGTCAACATGGTGATGGGCACGATCATCGCCTGGGTGCTGGTCCGTGACCGGTTCCGCGGCAAGGCGATCCTCGACCTGATCATCGACATCCCGTTCGCGATGCCGACGATCGTGGCCGGTCTGGTGCTGCTGGCGCTCTACGGCAGCCAGGGCCCGCTCGGCACGTCCTTCGAGAACACCCAGAAGGCCGTGGTGCTCGCCATCGCCTTCGTCACCCTGCCGTTCATCGTGCGCACGGTGCAGCCGGTGCTCGAGGAGATGGAGACCGACGTCGAGGACGCCGCCGCGTCGCTCGGCGCGACCCGGTTCACCACCTTCCGCCGGATCGTGCTGCCGACCCTGATCCCCGCGATCTTCGCCGGCGCGGCCCTCTCCTTCGCCCGGGGCATCAGCGAGTACGGCTCGCTGGTGCTGCTCTCGGGCAACCTCCCGAACAAGACCGAGGTGACGTCGTTCCGGGTCGCCTCGATCCTCGAGGGGGGCAACCGTCCGGCGGCCGCCGCCCTCGCCACGGTGATGCTCGCCGTCGCCCTGGTGGCGATCGTCGCGCTCGACGTGACCCAGCGAAGGCTGGCCCGCCGTGGCTAACGCGAGCTCGGCCGTCGGCACCCGTTCCGCGGGCCTGACCTGGTTCCTCCGCATCCTCGTCGTGGTCTACCTCTTCATGCTGGTGGCCTGGCCGACCGGTCTGGTGGCCCAGAACACCTTCAGCAACGGCCTGGAGGGCATGCGGACCGCACTCAGCGACCCCGACGTGACGCACTCGCTGCGACTCACCGTGCAGGTCGCGATCATCGCCGTCGCCATCAACCTGGTCTTCGGCGTCGGCATGTCGTTGCTCCTCGTCCGCTTCGACTTCCCGGGCAAGCGGGCGCTGTCGGCGCTGATCGACCTGCCGTTGTCGGTGTCGCCGATCGTGGTGGGCCTGGCGCTGGTGCTGGTCTACAACCCGCGCTACGGGTGGTTCGGCGAGACGCTGTCCGACAACGGCATCGACGTCGTCTTCGCCACCCCCGGCATCGTGATGGCCACCTGCTTCGTGGCGCTGCCCCTGATCATCCGCGAGGTCGTCCCGGTCCTCGAGGAGATGGGCGACGAGCAGGAGCAGGCGGCCCGCAGCCTGGGCGCCAACAGCCTGCAGACCTTCCGACGGATCACCCTGCCGGGCATCAAGTGGGCGATCGTGTACGGCGTCGTGCTGAGCCTGGCGCGCTCGCTCGGCGAGTTCGGCGCGGTGAAGATCGTCGCCGGGAAGTCGATCGGCGACAAGGAGACCGCGACCCTCCTGGTCCAGCGCGAGTACCAGAACTTCCACCAGGACGTCGCCTACTCGGTGTCGTTCCTCCTGGTGGTCGCCGCCGTGCTCTGCCTCGTCGTCGTCGCCCTGCTGCGCCCAAAGCCCGAGTCGCACCGACAGCTTGCCAAGGAGAAGAAGTGAGTATCGAAGTCAGGAACCTCAGCAAGCGCTTCGGGGACTTCGTCGCCCTCGACGACGTCACCGTGTCGCTGCCGACCGGTCAGCTCACCGCCCTGCTGGGTCCCTCGGGCGGAGGGAAGTCGACGCTGCTGCGCATCATCGCGGGCCTCGACTCCGCCGACGAGGGCTCGGTCAACATCGAGGGGACCGAGGCCACCCACCTGCCGCCGCAGAAGCGCAACGTCGGCTTCGTGTTCCAGCACTACGCGGTCTTCAAGCACATGACCGTGGCCAAGAACGTCGCCTTCGGGCTCGAGATCCGCAAGCGGCCCAAGAGCGAGGTGGCAGACCGGGTCCAGGAGCTCCTCAAGCTCGTGCACCTCGACCAGTTCGCCCACCGGCTGCCGTCGCAGCTCTCGGGTGGGCAGCGCCAGCGGATGGCGCTCGCCCGGGCGCTCGCCGTCGAGCCGAAGGTGCTGCTGCTCGACGAGCCGTTCGGCGCGCTCGACGCGAAGGTGCGCAAGGAGCTGCGCGAGTGGCTGCGTCGCCTGCACGACGAGGTGCACGTGACGACCGTGTTCGTGACCCACGACCAGGAGGAGGCCCTCGAGGTCGCCGACGAGATCGTGGTGATCAACGAGGGTCGGGTCGAGCAGATCGGCACGCCCGACCAGCTCTACGACGCACCGGCGAACCCGTTCGTCATGGGCTTCCTGGGCGAGGTCACGCTGCTCGGCGGCCGCGCGCTGCGCCCGCACGACATCGAGATCTCCCTCGATCCGCACGGCGACGCCGTCGGCGGCCGGATCACCCGACTGCTGAGGGTGGGCTTCGAGGTGCGGGTCACGGTCACGACCGACGAGGGCACCGACGTGCTCGTCGTCCTGACCCGGACGCACGCCCGTTCGCTGGATCTCGCCGAGGGGGCCACGGTGTGGCTCACCGCCGCCTCCGGCGCGGTCACCGTGGAGTCCGGGCGGCTCGCCAAGGTCTGACGCCGGTCACCAGGTCGCGCCGAGTCGGCGCGGAGGTGAAGTAGAAATACGTCGAGTCGGGGGGGGGGGGGGGGGGGCCCCCCCCCCCCACCCAGCCGGGCGGGGGGGGGGGTGTGGAGCGACCCGCCAACGAATG
>NZ_SPUJ01000001.1 GCF_004522105.1 Nocardioides sp. 1609 | reverse complement strand
CCCCGGGGCGCCCCGTGGCGGCGCGGGGTGAATGTCCAGCGCGGGGGGGGGGGGGGCCCCCCCCCCCCCCCCCCCCGACTCGACCGAGCGGTCAGCGGTAGTTGGTGAACTGCACCGCGAACTCGTAGTCCTGGCCCTTGACGAGCTGCTGGACGGCCTGGAGGTCGTCGCGCTTCTTCGAGGAGACGCGGAGCTCGTCGCCCTGGATCTGGGCCTTGACGCCCTTGGGGCCCTCGTCGCGGATCAGCTTCGAGATCTTCTTGGCGTCCTCGGAGGTGATGCCCTCCTTGAGGGCGACGCCGATCTTGCTCTGCTGGCCCGACGCGCGAGGCTCGGAGGCGTCGAGGATCTTCAGGCTCTGCTGACGCTTGATGAGCTTGTCCTTGAAGACGTCGAGGACGGCGCTGGCCCGGTCGTCGGCCGAGGCGGTGATCTCGATGGCCGCCTCGCCCTGCCACTCGATGGTGGCTCCGGTGCCCTTGAAGTCGAAGCGCGTGGCGATCTCCCGGGCGGTCTGCCCGAGCGCGTTGTCGACCTCCTGACGGTCGATCTTGCTGACGATGTCGAACGACGAGTCGGCCATGGTGGTCGTGTGCTCCCAGCTGTGGGTTCGTGTGTCGGTCGTGCAGTCCGGTGCGATTCCGTCATCGGGATCGCGCTGCGCTATTCTCTTCCCTCGTCGCCGACCGGCCAAGCCGGAGGTGACATTTCCCGGCAGGTTGCCCGAGCGGCCAAAGGGAGCTGACTGTAAATCAGCCGGCACAGCCTACGCTGGTTCGAATCCAGCACCTGCCACAGCCGAGGGCCCGGACTCCACGTCCGGGCCCTTCGTTGTCTTGTTCCCGGATCCTCGAAACTTTCTTCGAAACCTTCGCGATCGGCCAATCCGCCGGCCCCGCGGCACCGGATGCCTGACCACAGGACCGGCACCGGCCGGCACGCGACGAAGGGTTCGACACATGAACAAGCTCCTGGCCGGCAAGCGCCCGAGTGGTTCGATGGTGGTCTCGGTGGCGGCACTGATGGTGGCCCTCGGTGGCACCTCCTACGCGGCCGTCTCGATCGGCACCAAGGACATCAAGGACGGGGCCGTCACCTCGCCGAAGATCCGCGACGGCGCCATCCGCATGGTCGACCTCGCACCCGGCGTGCGACGGGGCACCCAGGGGCCGGCCGGCGCCGACGGTCAGGACGGCGAGGACGGTCGCTGGCTGCTCGTGGACCGTTCCGGTGCGATCGTCGCGCAGTCCGGCGGCTTCGCGGTCCGCACGGCGTACGACCTGGTCAACAACTCGGATGCCACGGTGCCGGCCGGTGCGTTCGGCAACGTCTACATCGACGCCAACGAGGACCTCTCCGACAACGCGATCACCGTGTCGGTCGCCCTGCAGAACAAGTACGACCAGAACGGCGACACGACGGTCAACGGCCGAGCGCCGCTCGCGGACGCCAACCCCGAGTTCTCCGGCGAGATCACCGCCACGGTGTGCGGCATCGCCGACATCGTGGCCTGCGCCCCCAACGGAGCCGACAACCGGAAGACCTTCGTCGTCAGCCCCCGGCTGAGCGACGGCACGCTGACGAGCTCCGGCGCGGACGTCGCGGGCAGCACGGGCCCGAACACCCACAAGCGGTTCTACGTGACCGTCACCGGCGACTCCTCGGACTACGTCGAGCCCACCCCGGCGATCCCCGCGGTCGCGCTTCCCTGATCCGGGCGGGGTGCCGAGCCACGGGTGGCCCAGGAGTAGACGCCGGCCCGGCACCCGCTCGCCTCACCAGGAATGCGTAGGTCGGTCCCGGGGTTGGTCACGGTGATGACCACCCTGTCTGTGCTCGACCTCGTCCCCGTCCGCTCCGACCAGACCTCCGCGGACGCCGTGCGCGCCGGACTGGCGCTGGCCCGCGCGGCCGACGGTCTCGGCTACGAGCGGTTCTGGGTCGCCGAGCACCACAACATGCCGGCCGTGGCCGCGACCAACCCGCCGGTGCTGATCGCGATGATCGCCGCCGCCACCACCCGGATCCGGGTCGGGAGCGGCGGCGTCATGCTGCCCAACCACGCGCCGCTGGTGGTCGCCGAGCAGTTCGCGCTGCTCGAGGCGGCCTACCCGGGCCGGATCGACCTCGGCATCGGGCGTGCGCCCGGCACCGACCCGGTCACCAGCTGGGCGCTGCGCCACGGCGCCGGGGGCGTGAGTGACGACGCGGTCACCCAGTTCCCGCAATACGTCGACGACATCGTCGCCATGATGGACGCCGAGGGCGTCGGTCTCAGCCTGCGCGGCCGTACCCACCTGCTGCGTGCCACGCCCCGCGCGGTCGGCGTCCCGACCCTCTGGTTGCTGGGCAGCAGCGACTACTCGGCGGCCCTCGCCGCGGAGAAGGGCCTCCCGTACGTCTTCGCGCACCACTTCTCCGGTCAGGGCACCGCCGAGGCGCTGCGGCTGTACCGCAGCCGCTTCCAGCCCTCGCCCGAGCTGGCCGAGCCGCGGACCTTCCTCACCGTCAACGCCTCCGTCGCCGCCACCGCCGAGGAGGCGCTGCGCCTGGCGCAGCCCCAGCTCCACATGATGCTCGCGCTGCGCACCGGTCAGCCGCTCGAGGCGCAGGTGCTGGTCGAGGAGGCCGAGAAGCGCGAGCTGCGGGTCGACGAGCAGCAGCTGGTCGACTCGATGGCCGAGCGCTGGGTCATCGGCGACGCCGCCACCGGGCGCGCCCGGATCGAGGAGCTCGCCACGACCTACGGCGTCGACGAGGTCATGGTGAACGCCGTGGGCGGCGCCTACCTCGGCACCGACCCGGTCGCCTCGCCGGCCCGCGAGGAGACCCTGCGCCTCCTGGTGGGGTGAGAGCCCTAGCAGATTCGTGTTTCGGGACCGCCAGAGCCTAAACTGGTGTGTCGGCCCAACATGGGTCTGTTTCGTGACGCCTCGCGGCTGCTCGAGCCAGTGGTGACCACTCCAGCCAGAACCTTGGCAGAGCTGATCAGCGCTGCGCCCGGGAGTGGCGTCCCGAGACGGCTGCATGAGGTCCACGGCTCCGCCGGAGTCGAGGTTCCCGGGTCGAACGGTAGACACCACGAAGCGATCGGATAGTGAGGACATGCCGAAGAAAGAAGGCGTGATCGAAATGGAGGGCTCCATCACGGAGGCCCTCCCCAACGCGATGTTCCGGGTCGAGCTCAGCAACGGCCACAAGGTCCTCGCACACATCAGCGGCAAGATGCGTCAGCACTACATCCGGATCCTCCCCGAGGACCGCGTCGTGGTGGAGCTCTCGCCGTACGACCTCACGCGAGGTCGCATCGTCTACCGCTACAAGTAGCCAACAGCCGAGATCAGAAGGTCCTGACACATGAAGGTCAACCCCAGCGTCAAGAAGATCTGTGACAAGTGCAAGACGATCCGTCGTCACGGCGTCGTCATGGTCATCTGCGAGAACCCGCGTCACAAGCAGCGTCAGGGCTGATCCAGCCCCCGCTCCTGCGGTGCACCACAACTGAACACACCAACCAACGCGATCGCTAGGCCTCTCCCGGGAGGCTGAAGCACCTCCGGAGCAGAAGGCCGGAGCCGGATCCCTCGAGGGACGTCCCGGACGCATCGCGTACGAAACCTCTGCAGGAATCGAAAGGCCATCACATGGCACGCCTCGTCGGCGTCGACCTCCCGCGCGACAAGCGCGTCGAGATCGCGCTCACCTACATCTACGGCATCGGCCGTACCCGTTCCCAGAAGCTCCTCGAGCTCACCGGTGTCGACCCCAACATGCGGGTGCACCAGCTGGGCGACGACGAGCTGGTCAAGCTCCGTGACGAGATCGAGACCCAGGAGTTCAAGATCGAGGGCGACCTCCGTCGTGAAGTCCAGGCCGACATCCGTCGCAAGATCGAGATCGGCAGCTACCAGGGACGCCGCCACCGCCAGGGCCTCCCGGTCCGCGGTCAGCGCACCAAGACCAACGCGCGTACCCGCAAGGGTCCCAAGCGCACGGTTGCCGGCAAGAAGAAGGCCAAGTGACCGCTCGCTGCCTGCTCACGCAGACGGCGCGCACCCAGCCTTCGACCACAGACCAGCTCACAAGGAGATAACCGATGCCTCCCAAGGCTCGCGCGGCAGCCAAGAAGGTGCGCCGCAAGGAGAAGAAGAACGTCGCTCAGGGCGAAGCCCACATCAAGAGCACGTTCAACAACACGATCGTGACGATCACCGACCCCACCGGGGCCGTGATCTCGTGGGCCTCCGCCGGCACCGTCGGCTTCAAGGGTTCGCGCAAGTCCACCCCGTACGCCGCGCAGATGGCCGCCGAGGCCGCCGGACGTCGGGCGATGGAGCACGGCATGAAGAAGATCGACGTCTTCGTCAAGGGCCCCGGCTCCGGGCGCGAGACCGCGATCCGTTCGCTGGGTGCGATCGGCCTCGAGGTCGGCACCATCCAGGACGTCACCCCCGCCCCGCACAACGGATGCCGCCCGCCCAAGCGCCGGCGCGTCTGACCCGAGACAGAACAGGAGACTGACCCATGGCCCGTTACACCGGACCCATGACCCGGAAGTCGCGCCGTCTCGGTGTCGACCTCGTCGGTGGAGACGCTGCTTTCGAGAAGCGTCCCTACCCTCCCGGCCAGCACGGCCGTGCGCGCATCAAGGAGAGCGAGTACCGCACTCAGCTGCAGGAGAAGCAGAAGGCCCGCTTCACCTACGGCGTGATGGAGCGCCAGTTCCACAACTACTACGTCGAGGCCTCGCGTCGCACCGGCAAGACCGGTGAGAACATCCTCCAGCTCCTGGAGTGCCGCCTCGACAACGTCGTCTACCGCGCCGGCTTCGCGCGCTCGCGTCGTCACGCCCGGCAGCTGGTCGTCCACGGCCACTTCCTGGTCAACGGCCGCAAGGTCGACATCCCGTCGTTCCAGGTGACCCAGTACGACATCATCGACGTGCGCGAGAAGTCGCTCGAGATGACGCCGTTCATCATCGCCCGCGAGACCCAGGGCGAGCGGATCGTCCCGGCCTGGCTGCAGGTCGTCCCCGGCCGCATGCGGGCCCTGGTGCACTCGGTGCCGGTGCGCGCGCAGATCGACATGCCGATCCAGGAGCAGCTGATCGTGGAGTACTACTCCAAGAAGTGATCCTCATGTGGTCGGGGGACGTCCGTCCCCCGACCACCGCTCCATCTTCCTTTTCACCTCTGCAGTTCGGGTCCGTCAAATAGCGGGTGGGCCCGGAAAGGAAAACACCAGTGCTCATCGCACAGCGCCCCACCCTCTCGGAAGAGACCGTCGGCGACTTCCGTAGCCGCTTCGTCATCGAGCCCCTCGAGCCCGGCTTCGGCTACACGCTCGGCAACTCGCTGCGTCGCACCCTGCTCTCGTCGATCCCCGGTGCCTCCGTCACCAGCATCAAGGTCGACACCGTGCTCCACGAGTTCTCGACGATCGAGGGCGTCAAGGAGGACGTCACCGAGATCATCCTGAACCTGAAGGGTCTGGTCGTCTCCTCCGAGCACGACGAGCCCGTCACGATGTACCTGCGCAAGTCCGGTGCCGGCGACGTCACCGGCGCCGACATCGCGCCGCCGGCCGGCGTCGAGGTCCACAACCCCGACCTGAAGATCGCCACCCTGTCCGACAAGGGCAAGCTGGAGATGGAGCTCGTCGTCGAGCGCGGCCGCGGCTACGTGTCCGCCGTCCAGAACAAGGGCAACGACAACGAGATCGGCCGGATGCCGGTCGACTCGATCTACAGCCCGGTCCTCAAGGTGACCTACAAGGTCGAGGCCACCCGTGTCGAGCAGCGCACCGACTTCGACAAGCTCGTCATCGACGTCGAGACCAAGCCGTCCATCCTGCCCCGCGACGCCATCGCGTCGGCCGGCAAGACGCTGGTCGAGCTCTTCGGCCTGGCCCGTGAGCTCAACGTCGAGGCCGAGGGCATCGACATCGGCCCGTCGCCCGTCGACGAGCAGCTCGCCGCCGACCTCGCCCTCCCGGTCGAGGACCTGCAGCTGACGGTCCGGTCCTACAACTGCCTCAAGCGCGAGGGCATCCACACCGTGGGTGAGCTCATCAGCCGCTCGGAGCAGGACCTGCTCGACATCCGCAACTTCGGCGCGAAGTCGATCGACGAGGTCAAGGCCAAGCTGGTCGAGATGGGCCTGTCCCTCAAGGACAGCGCGCCCGGCTTCGACCCGCACGCCGCCCTGGCCGCGTACGGCGACGACGACGACGACGCGTTCGTCGAGGACGAGCAGTACTGAGCCCGATGGCGCAAGCGTGTCGGCGGCCTTGAGCGGTCGCCGACCCGCTGGCGTCGAGGTTCCTCCGCAGCAACGTCCCACCCCTCACCACCTCTAACCCGGGTACCTGACACGGCCCGGGAGAATCGAGAAGCACCATGCCCGCACCGAAGAAGGGTGCCCGCCTCGGCGGTAGCCCGGCCCACCAGCGCCTGATCCTGGCGAACCTGTCGACGCAGCTCTTCGAGCACGGCCGGATCACCACGACCGAGGCGAAGGCGCGCACGCTGCGTCCGCACGCCGAGAAGCTGATCACGAAGGCGGTCAAGGCCCACAACGGCCAGAACCCGCTGCACCAGCGTCGGGAGGTCCTCAAGACCATCCGCGACAAGGGCGTCGTGCACCTGCTGTTCACCGAGATCGCGCCGACCTTCGCCGAGCGTCCCGGTGGCTACACCCGGATCACCAAGATCGGCCCCCGCAAGGGCGACAACGCCCCCATGGCCGTGATCGAGCTCGTCACCGAGGCCTACCAGCCGAAGGCGAAGACCTCGAGGGCCAAGGCCGAGCCGGCCGCCGCCCCGGTGCTCGACAAGACCGAGGAGACCCCGGCCGAGGAGACCGCCGAGGACACCCAGGTCGAGTCGACCGAGTCCGAGTCCACCGAGTCCGAGGTCACCGAGCTGAAGGCCACGAAGGACGAGGCCGTGGAGGGCTCCGACGTCGAGGGCGCCGACGTCGAGGCGCCCGCCGCGGACGAGAAGGCCTGATCCGCAGCAGACCCCGCACGAGGGCCCCGTCACCGATGGTGACGGGGCCCTCGTCGTTTTCGGCCGCGGCGGCAGGCAACCATCCGGGCGGGCAGGATGGTCCCTCCTGACATGACCACCGACCAGACGCTCTCGGAGGCGTCCCGGAGCGAGAGGCAGCAGATGGCGCCCGACCGGGTCGACTTCGACCAGTTCGTCGCCGCCCGCTCGACGGCGCTGCTGCGCACCGCCTACCTCCTGACCCGCGACCACGCCCTCGCCGAGGACCTGCTCCAGACCGCGCTCGCGAAGGCGTGGTTCTCCTGGAGCCGGGTCACCGGCCACCCCGAGCCCTACGTCCGCAAGATCCTCCTCAACACCTACAACTCGTGGTGGCGGCGCAAGTGGAACGGCGAGCACGCCACCGGCGAGCTCCCGGAGTCGGGCGTCCCCGACGGCACCGACGCCGTCGACGCGGGCAACGACCTGTGGGACGCGATGGGCAGGCTGCCGCGCCGGCAGCGCGCCGTCGTCGTCCTGCGCTACTTCGAGGACCTCACCGAGGCCCAGACCGCCGACCTCCTGGGGTGCAGCGTCGGCACGGTCAAGAGCCAGACCAGCAAGGCCCTCGCGAAGCTGCGGATCGACCCCGCGCTCGCCGAGGACACCCACGAGACGACGGAGGAGCGGGCATGAACGGCATCGACGACCTGCGCAGGACGCTGGAGACGCACGCGGACGACGTCCTCGACGTGGCCGCGATCGACCGGGGGACCGGCATTCAGCGCCGGATCCGGACGACCCGACGTCGTCGTACCGCGGTCGCCGGAGCCACCGCTGCCGTGGTCGCCGGGACCGCCCTCGCCGCGTTCCTCCCCGGGGACACCGGCCCCGACGCCGCCGGCCCCACCGTCTTCGGCATCGACATCCCCGCCGAGATCGACTCGCTGGGCTTCACCTACGACTACGCCGACCACGTCCGCGGCGAGGAGCGGGCCGCGCTCGAGCTCGAGGCGTCCGACGAGCCGCGCCTGGTGTCGTGGGGCACCTCGACCGACGACGACCGCGTGACGATCGTGGTCGGTGCCGGCGGCGAGAAGCGGGTCGTCGACGGCGCCGACTTCACCGACTGGACCTACGTCGCGCCGGGTGACGCGCTGCGGGTCACGGCGCGGGTCGGCACCGGAGACGTCGCACTGGCCGCCTTCACCCTGGGCGACGGACGCCCCGAGGGCGTGACCGCGGGCGGCGTGACGTTCCGCGACACGCGCGCCGGGGCGCCGCTCCTCGGAGCCGCCATCGGCGAGCCGGGTCAGGCGGAGGTCGTCGTCGAGCCGAGCGGCCGGGCGGCGGAGGTCTTCTACACCTACTACTGCACCGGCGGTCCTGCGAACGCGTGGCTGCACGTCGCCCTCGACACCGGTGAGCTGTTGTCCGGGGGCTGCAACGACGCCTCCGTCCCGCTCGACCCGGCAGCCCAGGGTGGGGCGAGCCAGGTCGCCGGCCCGCGCCAGGACCTCACCACGCGGTTCTACGTCACCGAGGGCGAGGACGGCCCGCTCGTCGAGGACGACGACCTCCGGATCGGCCTCGGCCTCTACGCCGAGCCGGAGCCTCGTGACCTGGGCGCCGGCATCGAGCTGCCCGAGCGCGTCGAGCACGACGGCCACGCCTTCGAGCTGGTCGAGACCGCGTCGCCCGACCTCGGACCCGGCGGGGCCGTCGTGGCGGTGCCCGACCTCGGCGGGCGGACCCTGGCCCTCATCGCCTACACGCGCGCCGACGAGTCGCGGATCACCTACGAGGTCGACGGCGACGACAGCAGCAGCGTGTCCTACGTCGGTGCCGGGACCTTCACCGCCGACCTGCCGGCCGGCGCGAAGGAGATCGCCCTCGTGCGGCTCGGCGGCGCCCCCGTCCCCGACGACGCCGCTGCCGGGTTCGGCTTCTACGTCCGGGCCGACTGAGCGCCCAGCGCGTCGAGGAGCCCCGCCGCAGGAACGGTCTGCGGCGGGGCTCCTCGTCGTACGACGTCGTGCAGGGTGCGGCGGACCAGCTCGTTGGCCGGCGTCGGGACGTCGTGCAGGCGGCCGAGCAGGACGACCTCGCCGTTGAGGTGGTCGACCTCGACGTCGCCGGTGCCGCGACGCACGCTCTGCCAGGTCGAGGACCCGACCCCGTCGCGACCGACGAGCGGGCGGAGCAGCTGGCCGCGTCGCTCGGAGTCGGTCGCCTCGCTCACGACGTCGACGCCGGCCGCGGCCAGGACGGCGTCCGCCTCGGCGTGCAGGAGACCGACCAGCGCGTCGGCGTCGTCACCGGGCGGGCAGGCCGCGTTGACGGCGTTGCCGAGGTTCGTGACGAGCTTGCGGTGCTTCCACGCCATGATGTCGGGGCGCGGGACGCTCTCGAACCCGGCGGCGGCCAGGTCGGCGGCGACCGCCGTCGTGCCGTCGTCGAAGCCGGTGGGGTAGCGGCCGATGTCGAGCAGCCCGGGGCGGCCGGCGGAGTGCAGCCGCACCCGACCGGGCTCGAGATGGCTCGACGGCATCATCACCGTCACCGCCTGGACGCGCTCGACGTGGCGCAGCAGGGTGCGCTCGTTGGAGACGCCGTTCTGCAGGGAGACCACCGCGGTGGCGGGGTGCAGGTGGGGGACGAGGTCGGCGAGCGCGGCAGCGGTCTGCTGCGACTTCACCGCGAGCAGCACGACGGTGTCGGCGGTGATCGTCGCCTCGGCCGGGGTGCCGACGACGGGGACGGCGAGCACCCGCTCGGGCTCGTGCCCCACCTGCAGCCGGAGGCCATCGTCACGGAGCGCGGCGAGGTGGTCGCCCCGCGCCACGAGGGTGACGTCGATCCCGGCGGCGTGGAGCAGCCCGCCCACGCCACCGCCGATGGCTCCGGCCCCGACCACGAGATAGCTCACGGATGTCTGTCTACCAGGAGCCCGCTCGTAGACTGCCTGCATGACCACCGACGTCGGGATGCCGTCCGTCCTCAGCCCGGACGAGGCCGAGCGCGCCGTGCTGCTGGCCGCGCCACGCGGCTACTGCGCCGGCGTCGACCGCGCCGTCGTGACCGTCGAGAAGGCCCTCGACCTGTACGGGTCGCCGGTCTACGTGCGCAAGCAGATCGTGCACAACAAGCACGTGGTCGCCGACCTCGAGGCCCGCGGCGCGGTGTTCGTCGAGGAGCTGCAGGAGGTGCCGGCCGGCGCGACCGTCGTCTTCTCCGCCCACGGCGTCTCGCCCGAGGTGCACCGCCAGGCCGAGGAGCGCGACCTCAAGACGATCGACGCGACCTGCCCGCTGGTGACGAAGGTCCACCACGAGGCCAAGCGCTTCGCCGCCGACGACTACGACATCCTGCTCATCGGCCACGAGGGGCACGAGGAGGTCGAGGGCACCGCCGGCGAGGCGCCCGACCACATCCAGCTCGTGCAGAGCCCGGCCGACGTGCCCGGCATCGTCGTGCGCGACCCCGCTCGCGTCGCCTGGCTCTCGCAGACCACGCTGTCGGTCGACGAGACGCTGGAGACCGTCGCCGCGATCCGCGAGCGGTTCCCGCTGCTGCTCGACCCGCCCAGCGACGACATCTGCTACGCCACCCAGAACCGCCAGCTCGCGGTCAAGGACATCTCCCCGGACGCCGACCTCGTCATCGTCGTCGGCTCGGCGAACTCCTCGAACTCCGTGCGCCTGGTCGAGGTCGCCCTCGAGGCCGGGGCGCGGGCGTCGTACCGCATCGACGACGTCTCCGAGCTCGACGAGGCCTGGCTGGACGGCGTCCGCACGGTCTCGGTCACCTCGGGCGCCTCGGTGCCCGAGGCCCTGGTCGACGGCGTCCTCGCCCTCCTCTCCGAGCGTGGCTACCCCGACGCCCGCGCCGTGCACTCCGCCGAGGAGTCGCTCATCTTCTCCCTCCCCAAGGAGCTGCGCCGCGACCTGAAGGCCGCCGGGCGGTCCTGACCGGACCGCTCACGACTCCGTGGCGGCCCTCGTCGTCGGCCACACGACGTAGCGGTAGGCCACGAAGTTCGCGACGAACGAGACGCCGATCGAGAGCACCTTCACCACGAGCAGCGGTTCGACGACGTCGGCGAGCACGTGGATGACGACGGGTTGGAAGAGCCACATCACCGTGCCGGTGGAGGCGAGGAACAGCAGCGCGTGGCGCAGGGTGAGACGGCCGGCGGAGAAGGTGAACAGCCCGTTGACCACGAAGCTGAACGTCATCCCGGCGCTCGTCGAGACGAAGTTGGCCAGCACGATGCCGAGCCGGTCGTGCAGCAGCAGGAACAGCCCGAGGTCGAGCGCGGTGTTGACGACGCCGACGCCGGCGAACCGGACGAGGGTCGGCGAGAGGGCGGGCTTCAGGAGGCACCGGGCCGGGAGCCGCGGGCGGTCAGGGCCAGGGAGTACAGCGGGCGGTCCTGGGCCTCGGTGTAGACGCGGCCCAGGTAGGTGCCGATGACGCCCATCATGATCAGCTGCAGCCCGCTGAGCAGGAACATGCCGACACCGAGGAACGCCCAGCCGGGCACCGACTCCTCCGGCACGAGGATCCGGACCCCGGCCACGTAGATGGCCAGCAGCACCGAGAACGCCGAGATCGCGAACCCGAGCCGGGAGATCCAGCGCAGCGGCGCCGTCGAGAAGCCGACCAGGCCGCTCGCGGCGAACCGGATCATCTTGCGCAGCGGGTAGCCGGTCTCGCCGGCGTAGCGCGGGTCGCGGTCGAAGAGCAGCGCCTCCTGCCGGAATCCCACGTGCGCCACGATGCCGCGCAGGAAGCGGTCCTGCTCGCGGTAGCGCGAGACCTCGGCGACGACCTTGCGGTCCATCAGCCGGAAGTCGCCGACGTTGCGCGGGATCTCGATGTCGGCCATCCGGTCGAGCACCCAGTAGAAGCCGTACGCCGTCGCCCGCTTGAACGGCGAGTCCTGGCGGCTGCGGCGCTGCGCGAAGACCACGTCGACGCCGCCCTCCCACAGCCCGAGCATCTCGATGCTGACCGCCGGCGGGTCCTGCAGGTCGGTGTCCATGATGATCACCGCGTCGGCGTCCGCGCAGGCGTCGATGCCGGCGGTCACCGCCACCTGGTGGCCGAAGTTCCGCGAGAGGCTCAGGACGGCGACCCGGTCGTCGGCGGCGCGCAGCTCGAGCAGCCGGTCGAGGGAGTCGTCGCGGCTGCCGTCGTCGACGTAGACGAACTCGAAGTCGAGGTCGGCGCGCGCGGTCGTCGCCTCGACGAGCGCGGCGTGGAAGACCGCGACGTTCTCGGACTCGTTGAACACCGGCAGGACGTAGGCGACGCGACGGCGACCGGCGTCGGCACCCGGGGCGGCGGGCTGCTCGTCGGGCTCGGGCAGGGGCATCGTGGTCGGTCCTTCGTCGGAGCTGGCTCGGATCCTCTGTCTACCGGGCCGAACGCCACGAACACTGTGCCTGAACCAGGTGCCCGCCATGAAATCCGCCTCCCGCCACGCCGACCCGTCAGTGATCGGCGACGGGTCGGCGACGGGTCCGCGCCGACCCGGCACCTCGAGGTGGGGGATCGGCGTGGCGGAGGTGGAGAATGGGGCCATGGCCCGCTTCGTCGACATCCACCCGGACAACCCGCAGCCGCGGCTGGTGCAGCAGGTGGTGGACGCGCTGCTCGACGACCAGCTGATCGCCTACCCGACCGACTCGGGGTACGCGCTCGGGTCGCGGATCGGCAACCGCGCCGGGCGCGACCGGATCCTCCGGATCCGGGGCCTCGACGACCGGCACCACTTCACGCTCGTGTGCAAGGACTTCTCGCAGCTCGGTCAGCTGGTGCACGTCGACAACGCGGCGTTCCGGGCGATCCGGTCGGCGACACCGGGTCCGTACACGTTCATCCTGCCCGCGATGCCCGAGGTGCCCAAGCGGCTGCTGCACCCGAAGAAGAAGACCGTGGGGGTGCGGATCCCCGACCACCGCTTCGTGCAGCAGCTGCTGGAGGCGTTGGGGGAGCCGCTGCTGAGCAGCTCCCTGATCCTGCCGGGTGAGACCGAGCCGCGCACCATGGGCTGGGAGATCAAGGAGGACCTCGACCACGAGGTCGACGTCGTCGTGGAGGCCGGTGAGACCCCGGCGGAGTCGACGACCGTGGTCGACTGGTCGAGCGGTGAGCCCGAGGTGATCAGGCGGGGAGCCGGGGACCCGGACCGCTTCGCCTGAGCGGGACCTCGGCGACCTCACGGGCGTCGGGGGCGTCGGCACCGAGCTCGCCACGGGCTGCGGCGACCCGCTGCCGGACGACGAGGACGACGAGCGCCAGCCCGTAGCCGAGGGCCAGTGCCACGGCGTGGTGCGACAACCCGGAGATGACGGCCTGGACGACGCCGTCGTCGGCGCGGGCGATCGCCTCGGAGCGCGACATCGCGAGCAGCAGGAACGTCGACAGCATCAGCAACGGCGGCAGCACGCCGACGGTGAAGAAGTCCGGCAGCCGGACCGCGAGGGCGAGCCCGACGCACAGGGCGACGAAGCCGATGTCGAAGAGCAGTCCGACCTCGGCGGTGAGCAACAGGTCGACGGCGGCCGCGGTGAGGGCGAGCGCGACCCCGAGCGCGGCCATCTCGCGGCCGGGCTCGTGACCTTCCTCCCACACCGTGCGGGACCCGGGCAGGTTCACAGCTCCAAACTACGGCGCGGCGGGTCGTCCTCGGTGTCGGCGCGCCGGGCGGGGCGCACCGCTCTGAGCGGGACGGCGCGGGGCGTGGGCAGCTCATCGGAGGTCACGCCGAGGTCCTCGAAGCGGCGCGCCTGCACCAGGACGCGCGCGTCGAGGGAGCCGACGGCGCTGTTGTAGTGCTCGACGGCGCCGTTGAGGGAGCGCCCCACCCGGTCGAGGTGTGCGCCGAACGTGCCCAGCCGACCGTGCAGCTCGCGCCCGAGCCGGTGGATCTCCCCGGCCTGCGTGGTGAGTGCCTCGTGGGTCCAGCCGTGCGCGACCGTGCGCAGCAGGGCGATCAGCGTGGTCGGCGTGGCGAGCACGACGCCGCGCCCGGCGGCGTGCTCGAGGAGCGAGCCGTCCTCCTCCAGCGCCGCGGACAGGAACGACTCCGCCGGCACGAAGAGCACGACGAACTCCGGGGACTCCGGCAACGATCGCCAGTAGCCCTTCGAGCCGAGCTGGTCGACGTGGGTGCGCAGCTGGCGCGCGTGCCGGGCCAGGTGGTGCGCGCGGACGTCGTCGTCGTCGGACCCGGTGGCGTCGAGGAAGGCATCGAGCGGGACCTTGGAGTCGACGACGACCGACCGGCCACCGGCCAGGTGCACCACGAGGTCGGGACGCCGGGCGCCGTCGTCGAGGCGCACCTGCTCGGAGAAGTCGCACCGGTCGACCATGCCGGCGAGCTCGACGGCGCGACGCAGGTGCAGCTCGCCCCACTGCCCCCGCACCTGCGGCTTGCGCAGCGCCGTGGACAGCGTCTGGGTCTCGCGGCGCAGCGAGTCGGTGGAGGAGCGCATGTCGTTGACCTGCTGGTGCAGCTGGCTCTGCCACGAGATCCGGTTGTGCTCGAGGTCGCGCATCTGGTCGTGCAGCCGCTCGAGACTCTCGCGGACGACGGCCTGCTGGTCGAGCGCCGCGTCGAGCCGGCGCTCCGCAGCGGCGTCGACCGGCGCCGCGGCAGGGTCCGGTCGCGGGCGCAGGAGGCCGGCGGCGTACCCCAGCGCGCCACCAGCCACCAGACCGAGCAGCAGGCCGAGGGCGAGGGTGACGGCGGTCCCGGTGTCCATGGCGCCAGTGTTGCCGCGACCACCGACAGGTCGGCCCCCACGCGTGCAATTGCCGACGCTGGCTCAGTTCTCGCGGTGAGAAGTGAGCCAGCGTCGGCAATTGCGTGGATCGGGCAGCCCCGCAGGCCGACCGGCCGCGGACCGGCCGGCTACTCGGGGCTCCTCCCGACCGGCATCCGCAGCCCCAGCGAGGAGACCGAGGCCAGCGCGGCCTCGGCGGGCGCGGGCGGGGCGAAGTAGGTGCCCTGGGCCAGGGTGATGCCGAGCGCCTGGGCGGCGGCGGCCTCGGCGGCGGTCTCGATCCCCTCGGCGACGGCGACCTGGTCGAGCTCGCCGATCATCCGCCCGACGTTGCCGAGCACCGTGCGTCCGCCGCTCCCCCCGGTGTCGGCGATGAGTGCGCGGTCGATCTTGACCCACTCCCACTCCCAGCTGGTGAGCAGCCCGAGGGCGGAGTACCCGGCGCCGAAGTCGTCGACGGCGAGACCGATGCCGCCGGCGGCCAGCTCGGCCGCCATCGCGCGCTGCGACGGCGTCCAGCGGGTGACGTGCCGCTCGGAGATCTCCAGCACGAGGTGGACGTCGAGGCCGGCCATCCGACCGGGCAGCGAGCGGAGCAGGCGGCTGTCCTCGTGGAGCTGCTCGAACTCGATGTTGACGCCGAGCGTCAGCGGCCGTCCGGCCCGCGCGGCGATCGAGCGCATCGTCTCGATCCCGTGGTCGAGGACGACGGCGGTCAGCTCGTCGAGCATGCGGAGCTGGGCGGCGGCGCCGATCAGCATCATCGGCGAGACCGGCCCGAACTCGAGCTGGCGGGCGCGCACCAGCGCCTCGTAGCCGACGATCTCCTCGGCGACCAGGTCGACGACGGGCTGGTAGGCGACCTCGACCCGCCCCTGGTCGATCATGTCGCGGAGCACGGTGCGGTCGTCGTACCACCGGGGCGGGAGCGTCGCCGGGGTGCGCGCCCGCTTGCGCTGGCGCATCTGCCGCTCGGCGCGGCGCAGCAGCGCGTCGGGGTCGTCGGTGCCCGACAGCGACAGCGCCTCGCCGATGCTCACCTCGACCTGCAGGACGGCGTCGCCGACGAGGATCGGCCCGCGCAACGTCTCGTGGAGGTCGGCGACCAGGCGCTCGAGGTCGGCGGCGTCCTGGAGGTGCCGGACGACGGCGGCGAACTCGTCGCCCCCCATCCGTGCGGCGAAGGACCCGGGCGGCAGGACCTCGCTGCGCAGCCGGGCACCGACCTCCTGCAGCACCACGTCGGCGTCGAGGTGCCCGAGGGTCTCGTTGAGCCCCTTCATGCCGTCGATGTCGAGGAACAGCACGGCCAGCGTCTCGTCGGTGCGCGAGCTCATCGTCTGGTCGAGCAGCTCGCGGAAGTGGCCCTGCTGCCACAGCCCGGTGAGCTCGTCGGTCAGCGCCTGCCGGCGCAGCCGGGCGTCGCGGCGGGCGGCGTTCCGCGACGCGGTCGCCATCGTGACCAGCGCGTGGAGCAGCCGACGGTCGAGCTCGGAGAACGGGACGCCGTCGGGCGGCCGTCGGGCGACGAGGAAGTGCTGCTCGCCGAGGTCCAGGCTGATGTCGGGGGGCGGCGTGGCGAAGCCCTGGACCCGGACGTCGCCCGGCACCGCCCGTCGCGACCAGCCGAGGAGCCACTCCTCGATCCGCTCCTCCGGCCACGGCATCTCGGTGGCCGCCTCCGCGAGGACGTCGATGAGGACGCGATCGTCCCCGCTCATGCCCGCACCATGGGGAGGAGCGTAGAGATGCCCGGGCGTCTCCGGGGGAGATCGCGGGATTGCTGCCCGACGGGCGAGACGACCCGGGGCACTCCGCGTCTCGCGCCGGCGCAGCCGTCGGCGCGCGGCGCCGGCGGCTGGAAGGATCACCGGGTGAGGAACCACCTGGCCGCACTGCCGTCCGACCGCGTGCACCTGTGGCTGATGCTGCTGCTGACCTTCGGCACGGGTGTCGTCGACGCCGTGGGCTACCTCGGCCTCGACCGGGTGTTCACCGGGAACATGACCGGCAACGTCGTCATCCTCGGCATGGCGCTGGTCGGGGCCGACGACCTCCCGGTGCTCGGTCCGCTGCTCGCGCTGGGTGGGTTCATGGCCGGCGCGGCCCTCGGTGGCCGGGTGCTGAGGCGCGCCGCCGGCGCGTGGACCGGCCTGACGACGGCGCTGTTCGCGACGGTGGCCGTGCTGGTCCTCGCCCTCGCGGTGGTCCTGTTCGCGGTGGGTGACCACCCCGGCCGCTGGGTCGAGATCACGGTGACCACGGTGCTCGGCGCCGCGATGGGCGTGCAGGCCGCGACCGCCCGCTTCATCGCCGTCAAGGACGTCACCACCGTCGTCGTCACCTCGACCATCACCGGCCTGGCCGCCGACTCCACGCTCGGCTCCGGCAAGGGTGGTGGCTCCGGACGCCGCCTGCTCGCCGTCGTGCTCATCCTCGCCGGCGCCGCCGCGGGCGCCGCCCTCCTGCGGTGGCACCTGGGTGCCGGCCTGGTGCTGTCGGGCGTGGTCGTCGCGGTGGCGACCGTCGTGGGCGCGGTGCACGCGCGGGTCGCGACGGGGCCGGCTCAGGCGTAGGCGGTGCTGCGGCGCTTGACCGGTGGTGGGGCGAGCTCGCCGCGCTTGCTGGTCCGCAGCCCCGCCCGCACCAGTCCCTCGACGACGGTCACGGCCGCGGCGACGCCGTCGACGACGGGGACGCCGAGCTCGTCGGCGAGCCAGGAGCACAGGTCGGCCATCCCCGCGCAGCCGAGCACCAGGACGTCGGAGCCGTCGTCGACCAGCGCCGAGTGGCAGGCGGCCAGGATCGTGGCGCGCGCCGCGGGGTCCCTCTCGAGCTCGACGACGGGGATCTCGCAGGCGTGGATGCCGGCGCACAGGGAGGCGACGCCGTAGGCGTGGGCGATGTCCTGCGCGTGCCCGATCGTGCGCGCGAGCGTGGTGACCACGCTGAACGAGCGCCCGAGGTAGCCGGCGCTGCGCATCGCGGCCTCGGCGATGCCGACCACGGGCCCCCGGGCCAGCTCGCGCGCGGCGAGCAGGCCGGGGTCGCCGAAGCAGGCGATCACGTAGCCGTCGTACCCCTCGACCTCACCGGCCGCGATCTCGGCCAGGAGGCCGGGCGTCGCGAGGGCCTCGTCGTAGTGGCTCTCGATCGACTCCGGGCCCGTCACCGGGTTGACCGCGTCGACCGTGACGCCCGGGCCGGCGACGGCCCGGGCGCACTGCTCGACCAGCGTGGTCATCGACGCCGTGGTGTTCGGGTTGACCACCTTGATCCGGATCGGCCGGCCGGGACGGCCCGGTGTCGACGGGGTCCGCATCGGTTCAGCGGGCCCCGGCCTCGGCCTCGACGGACTCCGGTGCGACCAGCCCCTGGGCCCGGGCGAGCAGGAAGTAGAGCCCGAGACCGAGGCCGCAGCCGAGGAACCAGCTGTAGTCCGGGAGCCAGGTGACGACGCCCGCGAGCTTGGGGACCACGACCGAGAGCACGGAGACGACGCCGGCAGCGAGGACGGCCTTGACCGCGGCCGGGTTGTAGCCCTTGGTGTAGTAGTAGGCGCCGTCCTCGTCGAGGGTGTAGAGGTCGTCGACAACGATGACCTGCTTGCGCACCAGGTAGTAGTCGGCGATCAGGATCCCGAACAGCGGCCCGATGAGGGCGCCCAGGATGCCGAGGGTCCAGAAGATGGCGTCCGGGTCGGAGTACCAGTTCCACGGGGTCAGCAGCACCGATCCGACGGCGGCGATCATGCCGCCCATCCGCCACGAGATCCTCTGCGGCGAGACGTTCGAGAAGTCGAACGCCGGGCTGATGAAGTTCGCGACGATGTTGATCCCGATGGTGGCGATCACGAAGGTCAGGCCGCCGAGCAGCACCGCGGTGTAGGTGTCGATCGCCTCGACGGTGTGCACCGGGTCGGTGATCAGCTGGCCGAAGACCGGCACCGTGGCGCTCGCGGTGAGCACGACGAGCAGCGAGAAGACGATGAAGTTGACCGGGAGGCCCCAGAAGTTGCCCTTCTTGACCGCGTCGAACGACCTGCCGTAGCGGGCGAAGTCACCGAAGTTGAGCATCGGGCCGGAGAAGTAGGAGACGACGAGCGCGATCGCGCCGAGCATCGCGGTGACCTGCTCGGTGCCGCTGAGGCGCTGGTCGGAGAGCCGGAACGAGATGTCCCAGTCGGCGCGCACCAGCATGTAGCCGCACAGCACGATCATGGCGACGTAGACGGCGGGTCCGCAGAAGTCGATGAACCTGCGGATCGCCTCCATCCCACGCCAGAACACCAGCGCCTGCGCGACCCAGAGGATCGTGAAGGAGACGTAGCCGAGCAGGCTGAGGCCGAGGAAGCTGTAGTCGCCGGTCGCGTAGTCGGTCAGCCCGGGGAACAGCTTGAGGATCACGATGGTGAGCGAGCCGGCAGCCAGGAACGTCTGCACGCCGTACCAGGCGACGGCGATGAGGCCGCGGATGATGGCCGGGATGTTGGCGCCGAGCACGCCGAACGACGCCCGGCTGACCACGGGGTAGGGGACCGCGGCGACCTGGCTGGGCTTGGCCACCAGGTTGCAGAAGAACTGCACGATGACGATGCCGACGATGAGGGCGACGAAGACCTGCCAGCTCGTCAGGCCGAGCGCGAACAGCGTCCCGGCGGTGACGTAGCCGCCGACGCTGTGCACGTCGGACATCCAGAACGCGAAGATGTTGTAGGTGCTCCACGACTGGTCCTCGAGCGGGTCGAGGTCCTCGTTCGACAGCCGCGGGTCGTAGTCCGGCTTCGTGACGCCGCGTCCCGGCGGGTAGCCGGCGGCCTCGACGACGTCCGGCTCGTGGCCGGGCTCGATGGTGGTCATGGGTTCTCCCTGGGTCGGGTGCGGCGTTCCTCCGAGCCGCGCCGCGGTAGCCAGGACGCTAGGAAGACGGTGTTTCGGTGCCGTCGTCCTCGCATGAACCCGACGTCACGGGAGAGATATAGCCGGCGCCGACCGGAACAGGGCCGGGTCGTCGCGCAGCCGGGCGATCTCGGCCTTGAGGTGGGCGTAGTGCGCGTCGGACTCGGCGACGAGGGTCTCGGGGTCGCCGGCCACGAAGGCCCCGAGCATCCGGTCGTGCTCGTGGTGGAAGGCCGCGCGGCCGTGGTCGTCGACGCGCGCCATCGGACGGGCGGGCTCGGTCATGTTCCAGGCGGCGGTGTACATGTGCGTCAGTCGGGCCATCCCGGCCGGCTCGATGAGCGCGAGGTGGAAGAGCCGGGAGGCCCGGTGGTAGGCCCGCTCGTCACCGCTGGCGACGGCGTCAGCCATCGCCTCGTGGGTGCGGCGGACGACGTCGTGGTCGGCCGGGGTCGCCCGGGGTGCGGCCGCGCGCAGCGCGGAGGACTCGAGGGCCTGCCGGACGTCGTACAGCTCGCTGAACTCGGCGAAGGTCAGCTGCGCGACGCTGTAGCCGACCCGGGGCACGTGGTCGACCAGGCCCTCGCCGATGAGCACCTTGAGGGCCTCGCGCACCGGGATCTGGCTGCACCCGAAGAACTGCGCGACCGCGTCGATCGGGATGAGGGTGCCGGGCGGCTCGTCGCCGGCGAGGATCGCGCGCCGCATGTCGTCGACGACGTGCGGCGCCCCGCCGTCGGTGACGCTGTTGACCAGGTGCGCCGTGAACGGCGAGCGGCGCCGCGACCCCTGCACGTCGACCCGGCCCGCTCAGGCCCCGCCGGCGGCGATGACCCGCTGCTGCTCGGAGCCGGCGGCGGCGTTGGCGACGCCGGCGCGGGAGCCGGCGAGCTTGGCGGCGATGTGCTCGCCGACGGTGATGGGAGGGTACGGCGACCCGTCGCCGACGCACGGGGGCATGGTCTCGATCACCGCGTCGACGTTGCCGTCGTGGAAGAACGCCGCGCTGCGCCGGCGCTGGACGGAGCCGTCGACGATCGGCGGCTTGACGCGGTGCAGGGTGGACATCCACCGGTCGTTGGTCCAGCGCGCCATCAGGTCGCCGAGGTTGATGAGCAGCGCCCCGTCGGCCGGCATCACGTCGTGCCAGGCGCCGTCGCGGTCGAGCACCTGCAGGCCGCGCACCCGGTCGGCCCAGAGGACCGTGACGATGCCGTAGTCGGTGTGCTCGCCCATGCCGGTGAGGTCGCCGTCGAGGTCGATCTCGCCCGGCGGCAGGGCGTAGTTGTTCATCCGCAGCACGTCGAGGCTGTGGTCGGTGAAGGCCGCGAAGAAGTCGGCGGGCAGGCCGAGGGCATCGGCGAACATCCGCGTCATCGTGCGCGCCACCCGCGCGGCCTCGTCGAAGTACGCCGTCACCGCGGCCGGGAACGCGGGCGCCTCCGCGGGCCAGACGTTCTCGGCGTAGTCGGGCAGCGGCAGGTCGAGGCCGGGGTGGTCGGAACGGGCGGCGCCGACGTTGAAGGCCTCGAAGAAGTCGTGCATCCGGTTGGACGGCGCCAGCCCGAGGCTGAGGCTGAGCGACTCGGTCTTCGGCGGGGCGTAGCCGCGGTTGACCTCGGGCGGGGTCCGGTAGGTCTTCTTGACCTCCAGCGGCAGGTCGAAGAAGCCGTTCATCGCCTCGGCGAAGGCGTCGGTGACCTCGGCCGGGATGCCGTGCCCGACGATCTGCACGAAGCCGACGGTGCGGGCGGCATCGTCGAACGCCGCGGCGGCGGCCGCGCGCTGATCGGGCGTGCCGTCGCCGACGTACGGCGCGAGGTCGACGGCAGGGACGGTGAAGGTCATGACGGGTCCTCCGAGGTGGGCGAGGGGGTGGCGGGGACCTGCGGGACCAGGGCGTCGACCCGGGCGAGCAGGGCGGTCTTGTCGGAGGCGTCGAGCCAGGTGGCCTCGACGCCGTTGCGGGTGAGCGCCGCGAGCTGGTCGCGCCCGTAGCCGAGCGCGTGGGCGAGCACCCGGTAGTCGTGGGTCGGGTCGGTGCCGAACATCGGCGGGTCGTCGGAGTCGATCGTGACGAGCAGGCCGGCGTCGACCATCTCGCGGATCCGGTGGTGGGACCCGTCGCCGCTGCCGGAGTAGCGGCCGATGTCGGAGCTGACCGGCGTGCAGGTGAAGGGCACCCGCTCCTCGACGCACCGCGCGGTGATCTCGGGGGAGTCGACCACGTGGTAGCCGTGGTCGACGCGGTCGCAGCCCAGGTCGTCGAGCAGCACCTCGACGTGGTGCGGCGGACCGGACTCCGAGTGCGCCGTACGACGCAGCCCGGCGCGACCGGCCAGCCGGAACGCCTCCACGAACAGCCCGGGCGGGCCCTTGACCTCCTCGTAGTCGAGCCCGACGCCGAGCACCTCGTCGTAGCGGTGCTCGACGACCTGCTCGACCAGCTCGACCGCCGCGGCGCCGCTCTGCTCGCGGCAGATCCCGATCACCAGCCCGGACTCGATGCCGGTGTCGGTGCGGGCGTCGGCCATCCCGGCGCGCACGCCCTCGACCACCCGGCGGTACGAGATGCCGGGGTGGCCGGGCGGGCTCAGGTGGATCTCGCGGTAGAGGACGCCGTGCGCCGCGCCGCCGTCGGTCAGCGACTCGTAGGTGACCCGGTGGAAGTCGTCGGGGTCGCGGATCACCGAGCCGACGACGTCGAGCACCCGGAGGAACTCGCCGAGGTCCTCGTAGCTCGCGTGGTCGTAGAGGTCGTCGGCGCCGCGCTCGAGCGGGACGCCGTGCTTGGCGGCGAGGTCGACGACGGTGGCCGCCGCCACGCTGCCGATCAGGTGGCAGTGCAGGCTGATCTTCGGCAACGCGGCGACGAGGGCGTCGATCGCCGGGTCGTGGGGGACCGGGGTCGAGTACGTCGTGCCGGTCGCGTCGGCGCTCATCCGGCGGCCGCCCGCAGCACCCGGTCCCGCTCGCTGCCGGCGGCGGGGACGACGAACGGGGCGGACGGCGTGCTGGGTGGGGTGGTCATGGGAGCTCCTCGGGACGGTGGGTGACCTCGACGACCGTCGGAGGTGTCCGTGTCCCGGCGCCGGCCGGCGCCCTCGTTCCCGTCCGAGCTGGGACGGTGGGTCGACGGTAGCGATCCGGTGTTACGTGGCGGTTTCGAGCTATCGGTCGCGGCGAGGTCACGGGAAGGTCACGGGAGGGTCACGACCGGGCCGGCTTGCCGAACCGGTTCAGGACGGCGGCCTCGACGAGCTGGGCGAGGAGGTAGAGCAGGAGCGAGACCAGGGTGATGACGACCACGAGCGCCCAGACGCGGTTGATCTGGGAGCGGCTGGCGGCCGAGACGACCGCGTAGCCGATGCCGCGACCGGTGGCGAGCCACTCGGCGAGCAGGGCCCCGGTCATGGCGCCCGGGACGGCGATGCGGACCGACGCGAAGAGCGCGGGCAGCGCGGTGGGGAAGGCCACCTTGCGCAGCACCGTCGTGGGCGAGCCGCCGTAGACGGTGACCAGGTCGCGCATCTGCGGGCTCACCGACCGCAGCCCGACGGTGATGTTCACCAGCGCCGGGAAGAGCACGACGATCGCGCTCATGATCGCGACGATCGCGTAGCCGCGGCCGACGACCAGGATCAGGATCGGGGCGAGGGCGATGAGCGGCACGGTCTGGAGGACGAGCGCCACCGGCATGACGGTGCTCTCCATCACCCGGTAGCGCACCACGACCGCGGCCAGCAGGACGGCGGCGGCCATGCCGCTGACGAAGCCGATCGCCGCGTCGCCGAGCGTCTCGAGGAGCAGGGTCCTGATCTCGCTGCGCAGCTCCGCGGAGTCCTCGTCGCCGAAGAGCGTGGTCCAGACGTCGGTGGGCCCCTTGCCGACGTAGTCGGAGACGTCGAAGAGGCGCAGCGCGAGGATCCACAGCAGCGTCACCAGCACGAGCACCAGGGCCATGGTCGCGATCGGACGCAGGATGGCGCGCAGCAGCGCGCCCCGGGAGCCGGGTGCGGCCCCGCCGGCCGCGGGAGCGGTGATCATGGTGGTCACGTCGTCGCTCCCTGGGACCAGGGGGTGACGACCCGGGCGATGCCGCCGAGGACGGCGTAGAAGAAGCCGGCGACGAGCGCGCAGCCGAGGCCGATCGCCCACGCCTGGGCGACGTCGATGTTCTGCTGGGCAATCTTCAGGGTGACCGCGACGCCCTGCTGGGTGCCGCCGACGTACTCGCCGAGGATCGCGCCGAGGAACGCCGCGGGCGCGCCGATCTGGAGCGCGGCCAGGATCTGCGGCACCGCCGAGACGAGCTGGACGCGACGCAGCTGCTGCCAGCGGCCACCGCCGAAGACGGTGACGACGTCGAGGCTGGCGCGGTCGGAGGAGCGCAGGCCGAGCACGGTGCCGACGACGGTGGTGAAGAAGACCGACAGCGCGGCGAGCGCGGTCGCGGTGCCGGACCGCTGCCCCTCCTCGGGGTTGCCGATGACGATGAAGAGCACGGGGGCCAGCGCGACCAGCGGGATGCAGTAGCTGATGACGGCGATCTGCATGATCACCGGTTCCAGCACCGGCAGCAGCAGCACCAGCGAGGCGAGCACGACGGCAGCCACGGTGCCGTAGGCGAAGCCGAGCGCCGCCTCCTGCAGGGTCATGCCGAAGTGGTGGGAGTAGAAGTCCCACCCGGACTCGCCGATGCGCCGTACGACGCCGACGGGGGTCGGGATCCGCAGGTCGGTGACCGTCGCGACCAGCCACCAGAAGAGGGTCAGGCCGACCAGGCCCGCGCCGCTCGCGACCAGCGAGCGGCGCGACTCACTCGTCGGCATCGGGGCCCACCGCGGCGCCGGCGTCGCCGAAGAGCAGCTCGGAGGCCTGGTCGTGCAGCGCGTGGAACTCCGGGGTCCGCATCATGTCGGGGGTGCGCGGGCGGGGCAGGTCGACCTCGATGACCTCCTTGACCCGACCTGGCCGCGGGCTCATCACCGCGACGCGGTCGGACAGGAAGATCGCCTCCGAGATGCCGTGGGTGACCATCAGCGTGGTCGCGGGCTTCTCGGTCCAGATGCGCAGCAGCTCGACGTTCAACCGCTGCCGGGTCATGTCGTCGAGCGCGCCGAACGGCTCGTCGAGCAGCAGCACGGACGGCTTGACCACCAGCGACCGCGCGATCGAGACGCGCTGGCGCATCCCGCCCGAGAGCTGGGCGGGCTTGGCCTTCTCGAACCCCTCGAGGCCCACGAGCCGGATCAGCTCGGTCACGAGCGCCTCGTCGGGCTTCACGCCCGACACCTCGAACGGCAGCCGGATGTTGGAGGCGACGGTGCGCCACGGGAGCAGCGCGGCGTCCTGGAAGGCGATGCCGAGCTCGTGGTCGCGGCGCAGCTCGCGCGGCGTCCTGCCGTCGACGAGCGCCTCGCCCGAGGTCGGCTGCTCGAGGCCGGCCAGGATCCGCAGGATCGTCGACTTGCCGCAGCCCGACGGACCGAGCAGGGACAGGAAGCTGCCCTTGTCGGTGAACAGCGTGGCGTCGTCGAGGGCGGTCACGCTGCGGCGGCCGACCCGGAAGGTCTTGGAGAGGTCCTGGATGCGCAGCCCGGTGCCGGTGGAGCCGAGGGCCCCGCCGGCACCGGCGACGTCGGTGAGCGAGTCGGTCACGATCAGGGCAGCTCGGTGAGCTCGGGGCGCTCCTCGAGCAGCTCGGTGAGCAGGGAGAGGTCGAAGAGGTCCTCGGCGTCGACGTCGATGCCGGCGGCCTCCAGGGTCCCCATGTTCTGGTCGATGAGGTCCTCGGTGATGGTGAACAGGCCGTTGGCCTCGACGTCCGGGGTGACGATCAGGCCGTCCTGCACGTTCGCCTGCTCGACCTCCTTGTCCAGGTCGAGCTCCAGGTCGGCGCCGTACTCCTCGACGGCCAGCTTCGCGCCCGCCTCGGGGTCGGCGACGGCGTCCTGCCAGCCGCGGATCTCGGCGGCGAGGAAGGCCTTCACCGTCTCCGGCTCCTCGGCGATCATCTGGTCGGTGGTGATGACGCTCTCGGCGACGAACGGCAGGCCGTTGTCGGCGAAGGGCAGGTTGGTGACCTCGACGCCCTGGCTCTGCACGGTGATCGACTCGTTGGTGAGGTAGGCCAGGAACCCGTCGACCTCGCCGTCGATGAGCGGCGCCGGGTCGTACTCGACCGGCACCTTGGTGACGTCGCCCGGGTCGATGCCGTTCACCTCGAGCAGGGCGTCGAAGAGGGTCTCGTTGCCGCCGGCCTGGACGCCGATCTTCTTGCCGACCAGGTCCTCGGGCGTCGCGATGTCGCCGCCGTCGGCCAGGGAGAGGATGGTGAACGGGTTCTTCTGGAACTTGGTGCCGACGATCTTGAGCGGCGCGTCCTCCTCCGCGATCACCTGGGCCGTGGCCACGGCGTTCGACAGGCCGAAGTCGGCGTCACCGGTCGCGACCAGCGTCTCGATCGGGCCCGGACCCGGGTCCATCGTGACCTTCCCGAAGCCCTCCTCGGTGTAGTAGCCCTTGCTGTCCGCCATGAACTCGCCCGAGAACTCGGCGTTCTTGATCCACGACAGCTGGACGGTCAGGTCGCCGAGGCCGTCGCCGTCGCCGGAGCCGGACGCGTCGTCGCCGTCGTCGGACCCGCACGCGGTCACGACGAGGACGCAGGCCGCCAGGACGGCGGGGAACCGGAGGGCCCGGGTCCGGCGGGGGCGCTGGAACGGCTTCATGGTGTGTCTCCTCAGAGGTCTGTGCTCGACGACCGGCCCCGGCGCCTGGTCCGACCGTGGGTCTCACGGGTACGTGCACGGACGTTAGGAACGGCGGATTTCGGGCTGCCGCGCGCGCGGTTTCCGCCTGGTTACAACTCGCGTTTCAGCACGGACGGGTCTGTCCCCCCCGGCGCGGACAACGGCGGACCCGCGTCAGGCCCGCGGTCGGTCGGGCTCGTGGAACGAACGCGTCACTCTCCCCGGTGGCAAGGTCAGCGGGTGTCGGTCTCGTCCTGACGTCCGTCGTCGAAGGTGAGCGTCAGCGTGGAGCGCATGGCCCCGGAGCCTCCGGCGTCGGTAGCCTCGGTGCGCACCGGGTCCTGGTCGGCCGGCCAGGCCTCGAGGGCCTGGAACGCGAAACCGTCCTGCTCGGCGGTCTCGAACGTGAACGTCACGGCCTGCCCGGGCGTGAGCTGGCGGTAGCCACCGACGAGGACGACGGAGAAGTGCGCCCAGCAGCCGCCGGGTGTGGCGTCGGAGTCGATGACTCCCCATCCGGCCCCGTCGTGCCAGATCCGCACCTGTCCCCGCGACGTCATGCGACCAGTATCGCGGCCCGGGCGGCCCCCCGCCCTCAGTAGTGCGTGCGGGCCACGTTCGTCAGCCAGGCGTCGAACGGCGCGAACGAGCCGTCGGTCGCGGCGGCGTCGACCGGCATCGGCCAGCTCGAGCGCTCCTGGGCGAACAGCTCGTAGAACGCGCGGTCGTCGAAGCCGCCGCGGGCGGCGTCGTCGCGGTCGGCGGCGTAGACCACCCGGTCGACCCGCGACCAGAGCGACGCCGAGACGCACAGCGGGCACGGCTCGCACGAGGCGTAGAGCACGCAGCCGGCCAGCGAGAAGTCGCCGACCTCGGCGCACGCCGCGCGGATCGCGAGCACCTCGGCGTGCGCGGTCGGGTCGAGGTCGCGGGTGACGCGGTTCTGGCCGGTGGACAGCAGGACGCCGTCGCGCACGACGACCGCGCCGAACGGGCCGCCGCCGTCGGCGACGTTGGCCACGGCGAGCTCGACGGCGCGGGCGAGCCACGTCTGGTCGGAGGCGGGGTCGGGTGCGGGCGTGGTCACGGGGACTCCTCGGGGGCGTGGGCGGAGACGCGGGTCGCAGGCGTGGTGCCGGCCGAGCCGGCGAGGCGCCACAGCCGGTCGCGACTGAGCGGGAGCTCGAAGGGCCGGACGCCGAGGGCGTCGCGGACCGCGTTGGCCAGGGCCGGGGCGACCGGGTTGTAGGGCGCCTCGCTCATCGACTTCGCGCCGCGGACGCCGAGGTCGTCGTAGGTGTCGGCGAACAGCACCTCGGTCTCCGGCACGTCGCCCATCTGCGGCACCCGGTAGTCGCGGAGGCTGCGGGTGAGCACCTCGCCGTCGCGCAGCACGACCTCCTCGTAGAGCGCGGAGCCGATCGCCTGCGCGACGCCGCCCTCGACCTGGCCGCGCAGCTGCTCGGGGTTGATCGCGACGCCGGCGTCCGCGGCGTGCACCGATCGGAGCACGCGGAGCTCGCCGGTGCCCGGGTCGACGGCCACCCGGACGCCGTGCACGTTGAAGGCGACCGAGCGCGGCGTCCCGTGGTGCTCGCCGCTCGCGGTGACCGGCGCGACCAGCGGCGGGGTGATGGTGTCGAGCCGCTCGCGCAGCGCCCGGCACGCCGCCGCGACCGCGCGTCCGGCGACGACGGAGCCGGCCGAGCCGTACGCGCCGGTGTCGTGGCCGACGAGTGCGGTGTCGGAGCCGCGGAGCACGACGCGCTCGACCGGCACGCCGAGCTCGGCGGCGACGATCTGGGTGTGCACGGTCGCCGTGCCGTTGCCGAACTCCGCCGTGCCGACGTCGAGCGTCACGGTGCCGTCGACCTCCATGGTCAGGACGACGTCGGCGTGGTGACCGCGCGGCGGGATGGTGGCGATCATCGCGGCCGCCGTGCCCTCCCCGACGAGCCAGCCGTCGGGCGCCGGGTCGCCGGAGCCGTCGGCGAGCGCGCTCCCGACCAGGTCGAGGCACTGGTCGAGCCCGTAGCTGCCGTAGAGGAGGTCGGTGTCGGGGGCGCCGTTGACGACGAACTCGTCGCCGGGCACGACGACGTTGCGGCGGCGCAGCTCGACCGGGTCGAGCCCGAGCTCGCGCGCCAGCTCGTCGAGCGCACCCTCGACGGCGAAGCCGACCTGCCCGAGCCCGTAGCCGCGGAACGCGCCGGACGGCGGGTTGTGCGTGTAGACCGACTCGGCGTCGACCCTCTTGTTGGCGCACCGGTAGAGCGCGACCGACTCGTGCACGCCGTGGAGGAGCACGCCGACGGCGTGGTTGCCGTGGGCGCCGGTGTCGCTGAGCACGTCGACGCGCAACGCGGTCAGCCGGCCGTCGGCGTCGGCGCCGGCCTCGACCTGCACCCGCATCGGGTGCCGGCCCGGCACCAGCGTGAACTGCTGCTCGCGAGTGAGCTCCCACTGCACGGGGCGGGCCAGGAGCAGGGTGGCCAGGCAGACGAGGTCCTCGACGAGCAGCTCCTGCTTGCCGCCGAAGCCGCCGCCGACGCGGGTGGTGAAGACCCGCACGCGGTCCGGCGGGATGCCGAAGACGTGGGCCAGCTCGTCGCGCACGAGGAACGGCACCTGGCTGCTCGTGCGGACGACGAGCGCGCCCCGCTCGTCGAGCCACGACCGGGCGCCGTGGGTCTCCAGCTGCGCGTGGTTGACCCGTCCGGTCTGCCACGTGCCGCGCACCGTGGCCGCCGCGGCGGCCAGCCCGGCGGCGACGTCGCCGACCTCGCCGTGGGTCGCGGCGACGACGTTGCGGCCCGGGTCGGCGATGCGCGAGCGGACGGCGTCCTTCTCGCCGTGCACGAGCGGAGCGCCGGCCTCGCGGGCCGCCTGCGGGTCGTGGACGGCGGGCAGCACCTCGTAGTCGACCTGGACCATCGCGGCGGCCCGCTGGGCGATCGCCACGGTGTCGGCGACGACGGCCGCGACCCGCTGCCCGTGGAACCGGACGACGTCGTCGAGCATCCGGGTGTCGTCGGGGTCGTCGAGCCGGCTGTCGTGCCGCCCGGTCGAGTAGAGGACGTCGGGCACGTCGCGGTGGGTGAGCACCAGGTGGACGCCGGGCAGCGCGGAGGCCGCGGTCGTGTCGATGTCGCGGATCCGCGCGTGGGCGTGGGGTGACTGGAGCACCTGCAGGTGCAGGACGCCGTGCTCGGTCGCGTCGAGCGTGAACGGCTCGGTCCCGGTGACCAGGCGCGGGCCTGCGGGTGCCGGCGTGCAGCCGCCGAAGCCGGCCCCGGGCTGCACGTTGGTGCGGCCCGCGAGCGCGTCGCGGATCGCGCGGTAGCCGGTGCAACGGCACAGGTTGCCCTTGAAGGTGCGCTCGATGTCGGCCCCGTCGAGACCGGTGACGACGCCGTCGGCGTCGGCCAGGGCGGCGGCCGTGGTCACGAAGCCGGCGGTGCAGAAGCCGCACTGGAAGCCCTGCGCGGCGACGAAGTTGCGCTGCACGGGGTGCAGCGCGTCGGGCGTCCCGAGCCCGGCCACGGTCGTGACGTCGTGGCCCTGCGCCCGCACCGCCGGGTAGACGCACGAGTGCACCGCGTCGCCGTCGAGGAGCACCGTGCAGGCGCCGCAGTCGCCGGCGTCGCAGCCCTTCTTCACCTCGAACCGGCCGTGCTCGCGCAGCCAGGTGCGCAGGCACTGCCCGGGGGCCGGGGCACCGGTGACCTCCTCGCCGTTGACCCTCATGCCGGGCCCCGGGTGCTCGTGCGGGTGCCGGTGCTGGTGCTCATGCGGCCCGCCCGAGCTCGGCGGCGACCTCGCGGGCGAGCCGGGCCGTGACCGCGGCGCGCCAGTCCGGCGGGCCGTGCGGGTCGTCGTACCAGCAGTCGACGGCGGCCAGCCCGGCGTCGGGGTCGGCGGCGTCGATCACCACCGGGCGCGCCGTCGAGGCGGTGAGGGTGATCCGGTCGCCGGCGCCGATGACGACGGCCGAGGAGCGCCCCAGGGGTGCCAGCGACGTGCGGCGGAAGACCGGCGGCGCCGCCGGGAGGCGGACGTCGACGGCGCGCAGCACCTCGCCGGGCGCCAGCGACGTCTCGCCCGGGCCGCGCACGAACGACGTCACCGGCTCGCGCCGCTCGCCCCCGTCGGGCGTCCAGACGACGACCTCGCCGCCCAGGCTCGCGGTCAGCGACGTCATCGCGCCGGCCGGCAGGGCGAGGCAGAGGTTGCCGCCGACGGTGGCCAGGCCCTGGATCTTGAACGACATCAGCAGCGACTCCGCGCACTGGCGCGCCACGGCGGTCGCGGCGCCCCACGGCGCGGCCAGTGCCTCGGCGACCGTGCACGTCGCGGCGATCCGCAGCCGGCCCGGGACGGTCTCCCACGGCATCCACCCGAGCGGGGTGAGGTCGACCAGGCCGGTGACCCCGGGCTGCGGCTGGGAGAACAGCCAGGTGCCGCCGGCGACGTAGCGCTCGCCGGGCCGCAGGGCCAGGTCGTCGCGGTGGCGTGCCGCACGGAAGGAGGTGACGCCGGGCAGGTCCATCAGGTCTCGCTCACTCGACTTCGAGGAGTCGTTCGTAGGTGCGGCTGATCGCCGAGATCCGGTCGCGGCCGCTGCGCCCGCAGGCCGACAGGACACCGTCGGCGAGCACCCCGACGAGCGCCATCGCGGCGGCGTAGCTGTCGTAGGCGAGGCCGGTCTGCACGGGGCACTCGAGCCACGTGGTGGCCCGCGGCGACAGCGGCGCCGCGGTGGGGTCGGCGAGGAGGACGACGTCGGCGCCGGTGCCGGCGGCCTCGGTGAGGAGCGTCGCGAAACCGCTCGGCCGGCGCCGGAAGCCGACGGCCACGACGACGTCGCCCGCACCGACGTCGGCGAGCTCCTCGCCGAGCACCTGGCCGGGCAGCGGGGCCAGCCGCACGTCGCCGCGCGCGTGCACGAGCTGCTGGCGCAGGTGCAGGGCCACGGGGTGGCTGTTGCGCCACCCGACGACCAGCACCCGGCCGGCGCGGGCGAGCAGCGCGGCGGCGTCCGCGACGCCCGGCTGGGTGGTCGCGCGCAGGATGGCCGCGGACTCGGCCTCGGCGTGCGCGGCGAGGTCGGGGACGTCGTCGCCGCGGCCGGGCTCGCCGGCCGCCCGCAGCGCGCGCAGGTGGGCACGCACCTCGTCGAAGTCGGCGTACCCCAGGCTCCGGAACAGCCGGCTCATCGTCGCCTTGGAGACGCCGGCGAGCACGGCGAGCTCGGCGGCCCGGTAGGTCGCGAGGTCGTCGAGGTGCTCGAGGAGCGTCATCGCGGCGCGGCTCTCCTGCGGGGAGAGGGTGTGGTGGTGTCGCGCGATCCTGGCCTCGATCCGCTCGACCGGCTCGACGGGCAGCATCCTCAGCCCCGCGCCTCGACCACGGCGGCGACCTGCAGCACGGTCGCCTCGAACGCGTCGAGCCCGGCCTCGACGTCGACCTCGCGGACCGACTCGTCGGCGTGGTGGCTGACGCCGTCGCCGCACCGCACGAAGAGCATCCCGACGTCGGCGACGGCGCCGATCGCCATCGCGTCGTGGCCGGCGCGGCTCCACAACCCCATCGGGGCGGTGTCGCCGGTGGTGGCGATGCCGGCGACGACCGCGTCCTGCAGCCACGGTGCGCAGTGCACGGCCGGGGCGTGGTGGCTCTCGACGACGTCGAGCCGCAGCCCGCGCCGCCGGCACAGCTCGCGGATCCGGGCGAGGAGGTCGACCCACATCGCGTCGCGGTCCTCGTCGGTGGGGGCACGCAGGTCGAGGCTGAGGTCGGCGCGACCCGGGATCACGTTGATGCCGCCGGGGGTGACCGCGATCCGGCCGACGGTGGCGATGCAGCCGCGCTCCTTGGCCATCTCCTCGACCAGGACGATCGCCTCGCTGGCGCCGACGAGGGCGTCGCGCCGGCGCTCGTACGGCGTGCCACCGGCGTGCCGCGCCTCGCCCAGCACCGACAGCCGGAACCGTCGGGCCCCGGCGATCAGCGTGACGTAGCCGAGCGAGGCGTCGGCCTCCTCGAGGTAGGGGCCCTGCTCGATGTGGGCCTCGAGGTAGCCGACCATCGACGCGGGGGAGCGGGCCGCGTCGCCGACGCGGCGCGGGTCGAGCCCGAACTCCTCGAACGCCTGGCGCAGGGTGGTCGCGTCCTTGTCGCGCAGCTCGAACCAGTCGTCGTCCCACGTGCCGGCGACGGCCTGGCTGCCGAGCAGGGCCTTGCCGAAGCGGGTGCCCTCCTCGTCGCTGAACCCGACCACCTCGAGCGCGAACGGCAGCCGCCCCACCCGCGCCCCGAGCCGCTCGGCGACGGCGATCGCCATCACCACGCCGAGCATCCCGTCGAAGCTGCCGGCGTCGGTGACGGTGTCGAGGTGGCTGCCGAGCACCAGCGCCGGCAGGCCGGGCTCGCGGCCCTCGCGGCGGCCCCACTGGTTGCCGGCGGCGTCCTGCCAGGTGCGCAGGCCGGCCTGCTCCATCCAGCGGCCCGCCTGGGCGTTGGCGGAGGCGTGCTCCTTGGAGAGGTGGACCCGTTCGAGTCCGCGCGGCAGCGAGGTGAACCGGTCGAGCGTCGCGCAGCGGGCCAGGACCTCGGCCGCCCTCACGCGGTCGCCCCCGCATAGACCTCACGCGCGGCGCCGACACCGGCGCCGGGGGTGACGGGGGCGCCGTACGCGCGGAGGACCTGCTCGAGGCAGGCCAGGGTGGTGAGGACGGCGTCGGTGCGGGCGTTGTGGCCCATCGTCCCGACCCGCCAGACCTTCCCGTGCAGCGGTCCGAACGACGTCCCGATCTCGATGCCGAAGTCGGTCAGCAGCGCGGCGCGGGCGGTGTCGCCGGGCACGCCGTCGGGGACGTGGACGGCGACGACGTTGTGCATCTTGTGCGCGACGTCGCCGAAGACGGTGAGCCCGCAGGCCCGGAGGCCCTCGAGCATCGCGGCGCCGTGCCGGGCGTGTCGCGCCACGGCCTCGTCGAGGCCCTCCTCGACGAGGAGCCGGGCGCACTCGCGGGCGCCGTAGAGCATGGTCGTGGCCTCGGTGTGGTGGTTGAGCGCGCGCGGGCCCCAGTAGTCCATGATCATGGCGAGATCGAGGTAGTTGGAGGCGATCGGCGTCCCGAGGTCGACGTCACCCGGCTCCCGGATGCCCTCCTCGACGTGCGTGCGGGCGCCGATCACGTCGGCCGCCCGGGGCGAGATCGTGGTCGGTGCCGATCCGGAGGGTCCGCCGAGGCACTTCTGGAGGCCGGCCGTGACGACGTCCAGGCCCCACGCGTCGGTCTCGAACGTGTTGCCGCCGAGGGAGGCGGTGGCGTCGCAGTAGAGGAGCACGTCGTGGCGGCGACAGATCTCGCCGAGGTCGGCCAGCGGCTGGCACATCGTGGTCGACGTGTCGCCCTGGACGACGGCGAGCACCTTCGGGCGGGTCGCGAGCACGGCCTCCTCGACCTGCTCGGGGGTGAACACCTGGCCCCACGGCACCTCGATCGTGTGCACCTCCGCGCCGCAGCGGGTGGCGATCTCGACCAGCAGGTGACCGAACCGGCCGAACACCGGCACCAGGACGACGTCCCCCGGCTCGACCAGGCTGACCAGCGCCGCCTCGATCCCGGCGCGAGAGGTGCCGTCGACCAGCAGGGTCTGCTCGTTCGCGGTGCGGAAGACGTCGCGGTAGAGCGCGCTGGTCTCGGCCATCGCCGCGCGCATCCACGGGTCGTACTGGCCCACGAGCTGCGCCGACATCGCCCGCAGCACCCGCGGGTCGGCGTTGATCGGCCCCGGCCCCATGAGCAGCCGCGGCGGCGGGTCGACCTGGCCGGGAGGGGTGCTCATGCCCGGACGCTAAGAAACGACTGTTTCTCGACTGTTTCGCCTGGGGTGCTCCTGGGTTGCGATTTCCGGGCGCGCGTCTCAGCGCCGCCGGCGGGGGCCGGCCGAGCGCGGGGGAGCCGCCCGCATGTGGTCGCGCACCGGCGTCAGCAGGTCGCCCAGGGTCGCGGCCCCGGCGTCCGACAGGGCCGCGAAGAGCTGCTCGCGCAGGACCTCGACGTGGCCGGGCAGGACCTGCGCGATCCTCGAGCGACCGGCGTCGGTGACGGTCACGGTGACGCTCCGCTCGTCGGCGACCGACGGCGCGCGCACGACGAGGCCCGCCTTCTCGAGCAGGCCGGCCTGGTAGGTCAGGCCGCTGCGGCTGTAGACGACGCCGTCGGCGAGGTCGGTCATCCGCTCGCTCCCGCCCGGCGAGTCGAGGGTCAGGCGCGCCAGCAGCTGGAACTGCACGTAGCTCAGGTCGCCGTCGTCACGCAGCTGCTGCTCGACCGCGTGGCGCAGCAGGCCCGCCACGTCCATCAGGGCGAAGTAGGCGCCGAGCTGGACGGAGTCGAGGGGCGTGGACGGGTCAGGCATGGACCCAGGTTACAACTACTTCATCTTCGAAATGGTTGCTTCGAACTCAAACTAGATGTAGCGTCGGCGATGTGCTTCCACTTCGAAGCACCTTGACCAGAGAGGTACGCCATGAAGGCCATCCGTTTCCACCAGTACGGCGACTCCGACGTCCTGCGCCTCGAGGAGGTCGACCTGCCGGTGCCCGGCACCGGCCAGGTGCGCGTCCGTGTCGCCGGCACGACGTTCAACGGCGTCGACGCCACCATCCGTGCGGGCTCCATGCAGGGACCGATGCCGCTCACGCTGCCCCACACCCCGGGCCTGGACGTCGCGGGGACCGTGGACGCGCTCGGGGACGGCGTCGACGACCTGCAGGTCGGCGACCGGGTCGTGGGCTTCCTGCCCTTCGTCGTCGACGGAGCCTCGGCGGACCACGTCCTGGCGCCGGCCGACGCGCTGGCGGCCGCCCCGACCTCGATCGCGCTCGCCGACGCGGCAGCGCTCCCCCTCGTCGGCCTCACCGCGTGGCAGGCCCTCTTCGAGCACGCCGACCTCAGGACCGGCCAACGGATCCTGGTCAACGGCGCGAGCGGGGCGGTGGGCCTCCACGCCGTCCAGCTCGCGAGGTCCGCCGGCGCCCACGTCATCGCCACGGGCAGCGCCCGGAGCCGGGAGACCCTGCTCGCCCGCGGCGCCCACGAGGTCGTCGACCACACCGCCTCCGAGGTCGGTGCGGCGGTGACCGAGCCGGTCGACGTCCTGCTCAACCTCGCCCCGGTCTCGCCCGAGCAGCTCGCGGCGCTGGCCACCCTGGTCGGCGACGGCGGCGTCGTGGTCAACACCACCGTCTGGATGCCCGCCCCGAGCGACGAGGCGCGCGGCGTGCGCGGCATCGACCTCTACGTCCGCAGCGACGCGGCGCAGCTCGGCGAGCTCGTGGCCCGGGTCGACCGCGGCGACCTCGTCGTCGACGTCGCCGAGCGGGTGGCGCTGGCCGACCTCGCGTCGGTGCACGCACGTGCGGCCGAGGGAACCCTCACGGGCAAGGTCGTCGTCGTCCTCGACGCGCAGGCCTGACAGCGCCGACGACCCTCCGGGCCGTGCTCAGGGGCGCAGGAGCTGACGACCCCAGCCGTGGTCGGGGCGCTCGACGTCGATGGCGTTGCCGCGGACGACGGAGCGCGTGATGCGGCCGCCGTGGCGGAGGCCGTCGTAGGCGGAGATCGGGTTGCGGTGGGCGAGGCGGGTGGCCTCGATGCGGAAGTCGACGCCGGTGTCGTAGACGGCGAGGTCGGCGTCCGCGCCCACCTCGATCCGGCCCTTGCGCGCGAGCCCGACGAGGTCGGCGGTGTTGCGCGACATCCAGCGGCTGACGTCGCTGAGCGGGATCCCGCGCCGTCGCGCCTCCTGGGCGACGGCGCTGAAGCCGACCTGGAGGCCGGACACGCCGCCCCACGCCTGCTGGAGGTCGCCGCCGCCGCGCTGCTTCTCCTCCGCGGTCGCGGGGGAGTGGTCGCTGACGATCGTGTCGATGATCCCGGCGCGCAGCGCCTGCCAGAGCTCCTCGCGGTTGGCGGCGTCGCGGATCGGCGGGCAGCACTTGAACTGCGGGGCGGCGTCCGGGATGGTCTCGGCCGCGAAGCACAGGTAGTGCGGGCAGGTCTCGACGGTCACGGGCAGGCCCTCGGCCCGGGCGTCGGCGATGATGCCCAGCGCACGGGCGCTGGAGAGGTGCAGCACGTGCACGCGCGCGCCGGTCTCCCGCGCCCCGTCGAGCACCTGCTGGATCGCCGCCACCTCCGCCCGGTCCGGGCGGGAGACCACGAAGTCGGCGTAGGCCCGGCTCGGGGGGCTCGGCGCCGACTCCAGCACGGCGGCGTCCTCGGCGTGCACGATCATCAGGCCGTCGAACGAGGCGATCTCGCGCAAGGCCGCCGTGAACTGCGTCGGGTCCAGCGGCGGGAACTCGTCGACGCCCGACGGCGCGAGGAAGCACTTGAAGCCGAAGACCCCGGCCTCCCAGAGCGGCGCGAGGTCGGGCACGTTGCCCGGCACCGCACCGCCCCAGAAGCCGACGTCGACCATCAGCTCACCCTCGGCCGCGGCCTGCTTGGCACGCAGTCCCGCGATCGTGGTCGTGGGCGGGACCGAGTTGAGCGGCATGTCGACGAGGGTGGTCGCGCCCCCGAGCGCGGCCGCCTCAGTGGCGGACACGAAGCCCTCCCACTCGGTGCGACCGGGCTCGTTGACGTGCACGTGGGTGTCCACGACGCCCGGGACGACGTACGCCGAGTCGGGCACCCGCACGACGACGCCCTCCGCGTCCTGGTCGAGGGGCTCGATCGAGGCGATCCGTCCGTGGTGCACGACGAGGGTCGCCGGCCGGAACTCCCCGTCGACGAGGACCTGGCGGCCCTGGACGGCGTCGATGCGCATCAGCAGAAACCGGGGACGCTCGCCCAGGCGGCGGGCACCCCGGGGTCGCCCTCGCGCTGGATGGTCGCCTGGATCAGCCCGTAGGGCCGGTCGGCGGCGAAGAAGACCTCGTTCGGGTTCTCCATGCCGAAGGGGGTCAGGTCGACCAGGAAGTGGTGCTTGTTCGGGCACGACATCCGCACCTCGGCCACCTCGGGGTGGGTCTCGAGGATCGCCTTGCCGACCTCGAAGATCGTCTGCTGCAGGGCGAGGGAGTGCACGGTCGCGAACGTCGAGAGCAGGGTGTCCCTGATGGCGGTGTACAGGCCGTTGTAGTCGGTGTCCGGCGTCGGGTCGGAGTAGCGCCACCACGCGGTGACGCTGGTCGCGAGGATCCGGTCGTCGGTCTCCTGCAGGGTCGTGAAGCGGTCGCGCGGGAACCCGTGGAACTCCGAGCCGGTCGACTTCAGGACGACGCAGTCCTTCAGTCCCGACACGACGTGCGTCGCGCCGTCGGCCAGCTGCACCACCGTCGTCCGTGTCTCCTGGCCCTGGCGGACGAAGGCGTGGTCGTGCGGCTGGCCGTCGGCGAGGATCCGCTGCCACGTGTACTGCTCGGCCTCCCAGCGACCGCCGTCCACCCACGCGAAACCGTCGACGAAGTGCCGGCCGAGGGTCAGCAGGAACGCCTCCGGCGAGCCGACGCCGTGCTCCTTCGCGAAGGCGTAGACGGTGTTCTTCTGGGTGTCGGTCGCGACCACCTGGGAGTTGTCGCCGTCGGTGTGGCAGGCCCCGAAGTCGCCACGCAGCTGCGAGGTGACGTTGAGGTCCTCGATCTCGTGCACGGCGGTGTCGCGCGTGATGCGGACCAGGCGGCACTCGGCCTTGCCGTACTGGTTGGCGCCCAGGACGATCCGGGCGGGCTCGGCGTCGCTCATGTCAGCTGCCTCGGTAGGTCGTGTAGGAGTAGGGGCTGAGCAGCAGCGCCACGTGGTGGTGTGCTCGTCCGGCCTCGACCTCGAAGGCCACGGTGACCTCGGGGAAGAACGTGTCGCGGTGCGCCGCGGCGAACCACGGGCCGGTCGCGAAGCGGAGCTCGTGGACGCCGCCCGCGAGGTCGACGTCGAAGCCCACCCGCCCGTCGTCGTCGGTCACGGCCTCGGCCAGCCGGTCCCCGGTCGGGTCGCCGACGCGGTGCAGGGTGACGCCGAGGTCGGCGGCGGGGTCGCCGAGGGCGGCGTCCAGGACGTGGGTCGAGAGGGTGCTCATGCGTCATCCTGGCTGGAGAGCAGGCCGCGCAGGCGGAGGACGGCGATCTCGGCGAGCTGGCCACGGGTGACGTCGAGCTCGCTGGCCGGGTCGTTGGCCAGCCGCGTCTCGAGCAGGTCGAGCAGCTCCTCGGCCGAGCGGCCCGCCGCGCGCACCAGGTAGATCCGCCCGAACGTCTCCTCGTAGCGGCGGTTGCCGTCGGCGAGCCGGGTCCGCACGTCGGCGTCGTCGGGGACGCCGGCCTGCTCGGCCCGGCTCATCCCGGCGCTAGTGCCGGAGCCCTGGTGGCGCTCGCCGATGCGCGGGTGGTCGGCCAGCGCGGCCTCGACCTCGGCGTCGGTCCACGTCGTCGCCTGCGCCCGGGCCACGGCGACCGCGGCGTCCGCGTCGGCGTAGGGACGGCCGGCGACGACGGCGTCGACCCAGGAGTCGATGTCGACGCAGGGCCGGACGGCGGCCGCCGCCGCGACGTCGTCCCACCGGTTGAGCTCCTCGATGCGCACCCGCCACCCCTCTCGTCGGGGCGAATCTAGGAGCGCCGTGTGAAGGACTGCGAAACCAGCGTTTCGGGCAGGTAACGCTTCTCGTGATCTGGGTGATCTGCGTGATCTGCGCGGTCTGGGTGGTCGGTGGTGGCCGTCGATAGTCCCGGGGGTTCGGGCCCCTCCGGCCGCCGAGTCGGGGCCCAAACCCCCGGGACTATCGCAGCGCCGGTGGTGGTCCCCGGGGGAGAGCTCGGACTCAGCCGGTCAGCCGCGCGGCGAGGTCGAGCAGGTCGCGGTCGCGGCCCGGCGCGGCGACCAGGCAGACACCGCAGGGCAGCCCGTCAGCGGTGCTGAGCGGGAGGCTGACCGCGGGCAGGCCGCCGACGCCGGCCAGGCAGGTCAGGGCGAGGGTGGCGTCGCGGACGGCGCCCGCGCCGTCGCCGGGGTACGGCGCCACGGACGGCGCGCTCGGCAGCACCAGGACGCGCTCGCCGACCAGGTCGTGGAGCTGCGCCCGGGCGGCGGCGACCGTCGCCCGGGCGTCGTCGGCCCGGTCGGCGCTGACCGTGGCGGCGTTCGCGAACCGCCCGCGGACGTCGGCACCGAGCACGTCGAGCCGGCCCTCGAGCCAGGCCCCGTGGGCGAGCCAGGCCTCCCGGGCCTGGAGCGCCTGGAACGCCGCCCGCCAGGAGGTGAGCGCGCCCAGGTCCCACTGCTCCTCGGTGACGGGCAGGGCGGCCGTCCACGCGTGGATCGCCGTGCCGACGTCCGGGTCGGCGAGGTCGAGCAGGGCCGGGACGACGACCAGGTCGGCGGCGCGCGGTCTCCCGGCCGCGGGGGCCGGCAGCAGCACGTCGCCGACCCGGCGCAGCAGGTCGGCGTCGCGGGTCAGCCACCCGACCGTGTCGAACGACGGGGCGAGCGGGACGAGCCCGGTGCGGTCGACGGCGTCGTGCGTGGTGCGGATGCCGAAGAGACCCTGGTAGGCGGCCGGCACCCGGATGGAGCCGCCGGTGTCGGTGCCGAGCCCGATCGTGGCGTGGCCGAGGCCGACCGCGCTGGCCGACCCGGACGACGAGCCGCCCGGGACCCGGCGCGGGGCACGCGGGTTGGGCGGCGTCCCGGTGTGGGCGTTGGTGCCGGCCAGCGAGTAGGCGAGCTCGTCGGTGCGGGCGATCCCGGCGACGGCGGCGCCGGCACCGAGCAGGGCGGCGACGGCGGCCGCGTGGCTCGGTTCGACGGAGGCCTCCGCGAGCCAGGTCGGGTTGCCGGCGCCGACCCGCTGTCCGGCGACGGCGTACAGGTCCTTCACGGCGACCGTCTCGCCGTCGAGCACGCCGCGGCCGGTGGCCGGGACGAGGGGGGCACCCACCACGCGCCAGACCCGCGTGTCGAGTGCCGGCGCGGGCACGGCGACGTGGGCGGCGGTGACCACCCACGCCCCGGCGCGTCGCTCCCAGAGCTGGGTCTGCTGGCTCCGGCCGCCCCGCACCGGCTCGGTGACGGCGACGACGAGGGCGTGGTCCTCGTCGACCGTCCGCACGTGCACCTCGACGAGGGTCCGCGACGGCGCGCCACCCCGCCCGCCGCGGAACGCGCTGATCCGGTCGTGGCCGACCAGCAGACCGTCGGCGTCGCCGCGCAGCGTGTCGGCGCCGGGGGCGAAGAGCCGGTCGAGCGCGTCCAGGTCGTTGGTCATCAGCGCGCGCTCGTACTCCTCGAACGCCGCCAGCAGGCCGTCGGGTGCTGCGCTGTCGGGGGTGCTCATGCCACGAAGTCCGACGTGCGGATCGTCGCGTGCACGCCCTTGACGACGTCGACCACCTGCGAGATCCGGAAGTCGGTGGCCGCCGAGAGGTAGGCGTAGGCCAGCGCCGGCTCCATCCCGAACCGGGCCTGCAGCAGGGCGATCGCGGCGCGCACGCAGTCCTGCACGGCGACGTCGAGGTCCTCGTCCATCCCGGTCGGCACCAGGTGCTCGGTGGTCTCGGCGAGCGGTCCGACGAGGTCGCCGAAGCGGCGGACGGCGTCCTCGCGGGCGACGACGTCGAACCGGACCGTCGCGCGCAGGCTGGCCTCCATCGCGGTGAGCGAGACCTCGCCGTCGCCCTGGGCGAAGTGCGGGTCGCCGACGTAGGCGAGCGCGCCCGCGACCTGCACCGGGACGTAGAGCGTGGCGCCGACGGTCAGGAGGTTGATGTCGAGGTTGCCGCCGTGCCGCCCCGGCGGCACCGAGTGCGGCCGGCGCTCGCCGGCCACCGCGACCCCCATGATCCCGAGGAACGGCGCCAGCGGGAACCGGACGCCGGGCGGCCCGCCGTCGACGAGGGGCAGCAGGCCGTGGGTGCCGTCGTCCGAGACCGCGGCGAAGACGCTGTGGACCCCGCCCTCGAGCGGGTACTCACCGGGCAGGGCGCCACGCCCGTGCCGGTTGGAGATGACGCCGTAGGGCACCCGCGGCAGCGTCTCGACGACGGTCATCGCGAGCAGGTCGCCCACCTCGGCGCCGCGCACCTCGATCGGGCGGTTGACCACGTGCGGCCCGTCGACCCCGAACGTCCGCTCGTAGCCGCTCGCCGCCAGCGCGACGGCGTCGTCGAGCACGGCGACGTCGTACGGGGCGAAGAAGCGGCGCGGGTCGCGGCCCTGGTCCTCGAGGATCCCCTCGTGGCTGACGGTGTCGATGGTGACCTCGGTGCCCGCCTCGATGCTCAGCGCGGGTGCGTCGGCCGCGCACGGCAGCCGGCCCCAGAGCACGTCGTCCGCGCTCGCCGGGAGGTACCTCGTGGACCGGATCGGGCCGGTGCCGGGCTGCAACGGGGTCACGGGGCGAGGGTAGGGACCCTCTGTTTCACCCGTGTTCCGGGCGAGCCGGCGCGTCGGTCAGTCGGCCAGGTCGACGACGACCGGGGCGTGGTCGCTGGCGCCGGTGCCGGCCCGCTCGTCGCGGTCGACGAACGCGCCGGTCACGGCGGAGGCGAACGCCGGCGAGCCGAGCACGAAGTCGATGCGCATGCCGCGGTTGCGCTCGAAGCGCTGCCGGTAGTAGTCCCAGTACGTGTAGGCGCCGGGTCCGGGGGTGTGCGGTCGCACCACGTCGGCGTACCCGTCGTCGAGGAAGGCCTGGAACGCCGCCCGCTCGGGCGCCGTGACGTGGGTGTCCTTGGCGAACGCGGCGATGTCGTAGACGTCCTCGTCGAGCGGGGCGATGTTCCAGTCGCCGACCAGCGCCGTCGGGCCGTCGAGCCACGGCTGGGCGGCGGCGCGGAGCCGGGCCAGCCAGTCGAGCTTGTAGACGTAGTGCGGGTCGTCGACCTTGCGCCCGTTGGGCACGTACAGCGACCACACCCGGACGCCGCCGCAGGTGGCGCCGATCGCGCGGGCCTCGGCCGCGACGGGGTCGCCCCAGCCGGGCATGCCGGGGAAGCCGACCTCGACGTCGTCGAGACCGACGCGGCTGACCACCGCGACGCCGTTCCACTGGTTGACGCCGGCGGAGGCGACCTCGTAGCCCATCGACTGCAGGCCCATCAGCGGCAGCTGGTCGTCGCGGGCCTTCGTCTCCTGCAGCGCCAGGACGTCGACGTCGTGGCGCTCGAGGAACGCCTCGACCCGGCCGATGCGCGAGCGCAGGGAGTTGACGTTCCAGGTGGCCAGGCGCACGCCCCCAGCCTAGGTGTAGGGCGTCAGCAGGTCGGCGAGCGGCGTGACCGGGGCGCCGATCTGCTTCATCCGGGTGCTGTAGCCGCGGTAGGCCCGCCGGGCCTCGCCGTGCCGGCGCGCCTGGTGCAGGGTCGTGATGAGGTGGTGGTGCGACGGCTCGTCGTACGGGTCGTCGGCGATCAGGCCGACCAGCCACGGGATGGCGCGCTGCTGCTCGCCACGTCCGAGCAGCGCCAGGGCGAGCTCGCGCTTGACCTCCAGGGCGCTCGACAGCAGCTCGTCGCGGACGTCGACGGTCCAGTCGCTGTAGGGGTCGTCCTCGAGGTAGTGGCCGGTGTACATCGCGGCCGCCCGCTCGAGCTCCTCGACGACGGCGAGGTCGGTGCGCTCGCCGGAGCGGAGCGCGCGGAGGGCGCCGGCGGCGGTCTGGGTGAACACCACCGCGTCGATCTCGACGTGCTCGGTGTCGAGGCGGACCGCCTCGCGGTCGGCGCGCAGGTAGTGGTCGGAGGGGTGCTTCTTCTCGGGGTCGAGCACCCCGCGCAGCGTCGACAGGACCACGGAGAGGCGGTTGCCGCTGCCGGGGGAGTCGGGCCACAGGTGCTCCGACAGCGCCTCGCGGGTGATCGGCCGACCGCGACGTCCGGCGAGGATCTTGAGGGCGTCGCGGGACTTGCGCGACTGCCAGGCCGAGGCCGGCACCGGCTCGCCGTCGCACAGCACGGCGAACGCGCCGAGCGTGCGGATCGCGACCCGGGCGCGGTCGGCGCCCCCGAGGGCCTGGAGCGGACCGGCGATCCGGGTGGCGTCGTCGCGGACGCCGAGTGCGCGCAGCCGCCGCCGGGCGGCCTGCTCCTCGACGTGGTCGTTGGTCGCCCGGGCCCGCAGCGCGTGGTTGGTCGCCAGGCCGATGGAGTTGGCGGTGCTGCGCCACAGCGTGCCGGCCTCGTCGAGGAGGTCGACGGCGCGCGGCCCGGACATCAGCAGCGACTGCAGCTCGAGGGACTCGGCCAGGCCGCGGGAGTCGTGGCGTCGTCCGGCCTCGCGGACGGCGAGGCGGGAGAACTCCCCGGCGGCGGCCTTGTCGCCGGTCGCGAGGCAGACCCACCCGGCGGCGAGCAGCGGCTCGACCTGGCCGACGGCGGCCGGCTGGTCGAGCGCCCGCTTCACCAGGCCCTGCGCCTCGTCGACGTCGTCGACGACGAGGACGCGCGCCAGCCCGGAGGTCGCCGGCACGATGATCTGGGCGTTGTTGGTGCGCTCGGCGATCGCCAGGGCCTCGCGGTAGGCCAGCGCGGCCTGCGTGGCGTTGCCGCAGAGCCGGTTGGCGTCGCCGATGCCGACGACGGCCAGGCCGAGCAGCGGCGACTCCGACGTCCGGGTGATCGTGCGGGCCAGGTGCAGCTCGGCCAGGCACTCCTCGAGCCGCCCGAGGCCGAGCAGCGAGTCGGAGCGGGTGATGAGGCTGAGCGCGCGGACCGGGCCGGGGGCGGCCACCGACTCGGCGAGGGCGATCGCCCGGTCGAGGTGGGTCAGCGCCTCGGTGTAGCGGCCCTCGGCGTTGCAGCGCGAGCCGAGGTTGTTGTGGATGCGTGCCTGGGTGAGGACGTCGCCCGCGCGCTCGGCGGCCGTGAGGCCCTTCTCGTAGGCCACGAGGTTGGCGTCGAGGTCGCCCTCGAGCACGTAGACGAGCGCCTGGCTGATCCACGCGGCGGCGATCGCGGAGTCGTCGTCGGTGGCGAGCGCCTCCGCCAGCGCCCGGTCGGAGAGCTGCCGGCTCGCGACGGCGTCACCGGTGGCCCACAGCGTGGAGGCGTTGCTGGCGTGCAGGAACGCGACGTCGACCGGGTCGACCGGGTCGACCGGGTCGGCGCGGGCGTAGACGACGAGCGCCTCGGCGAACCGGCCGGCCTGGTGCAGCGCGTAGCCGTAGCGCCAGGCGAGCGCGGTGGGCAGGACGCCGCCGTCGGGCGCGACGACGGCGACGGCGCGCTCGAGCAGCGGGACGCCGGCGAGGAGCAGCGTGTCGTGCGACGGGCTGCCCACAGCGGCCAGGATCGCCGCGCGGTCCTGGGCGCCGATCGCGCGCTCGAGAGCGTCTGCCGTCATGTCCCCGTCCCTGGGACCCCTCGTGCGTGCAGGTCCGCAGCCCTCAGGATAGGCGCTGGCGCCCGGATCGCCGTCGAGTTGTCCGTGCCGATCCTGCGATGCGCGACGACGCCCGTAGACTCGCCGCCCGTGGCACTCACCATCGGGATCGTCGGCCTTCCCAACGCCGGCAAGTCGACCCTCTTCAACGCGCTCACCAAGAACGACGTCCTCGCGGCGAACTACCCGTTCGCGACCATCGAGCCGAACGTCGGCGTCGTCGGCGTCCCCGACGAGCGGCTGCCGAAGCTCGCCGAGGTCTTCGGCAGCGCCAAGATCCTCCCGGCGACCGTCGAGTTCGTCGACATCGCGGGCATCGTCAAGGGCGCCTCGGAGGGCGAGGGCCTGGGCAACAAGTTCCTCGCCCACATCCGCGAGTCGGCCGCGATCTGCCAGGTGACCCGGGTCTTCCGTGACGAGGACGTCACCCACGTCGACGGCGAGGTGAACCCCTCCAGCGACATCTCGACCATCCAGACCGAGCTGATCCTCGCCGACCTGCAGACGGTCGAGAAGGCGATCCCGCGGCTGGAGAAGGAGGCGCGCGGCCGCAAGGAGCTCGCCGCCAACCTCGCCGCCGCGAAGGAGGCGCTGGCCGCGCTCGAGGCGGGCACCCCGATCATCGACACCTCGATCGAGCGCGAGCTGATCCGCGAGCTGTCCCTGCTGACCGCCAAGCCGTTCATCTTCGTCTTCAACTGCGACGCCGACGAGCTCGGCGACGAGGCCCTCAAGGACCAGATGCGCGCCCTCGTCGCCCCCGCCGAGGCGATCTTCCTCGACGCCAAGTTCGAGGCCGAGCTCGTCGATCTAGGCGACGACGACGAGGCCCGCGAGATGCTCGCCGAGATGGGCATCACCGAGCCCGGCCTCGACGGGCTGGCCCGCGTCGGTTTCGACACGCTCGGCCTGCAGACCTACCTCACCGCCGGCCCCAAGGAGTCGCGCGCCTGGACGGTCAGGAAGGGCGCCACCGCCCCCGAGGCCGCCGGCGTCATCCACACCGACTTCCAGCGCGGCTTCATCAAGGCCGAGATCGTCTCCTTCGACGACCTGATGGAGCTCGGCTCCATGCAGAAGGCCAAGGAGGCCGGCAAGGTCCGCATGGAGGGCAAGGACTACGTGATGGCCGACGGCGACGTGGTGGAGTTCCGCTTCAACGTCTGACGGCGCACCGACCTCGGTGATCCGGGGTACCGCGGCTGTAGCGTGACACGGGTGACCGCTCCCGGTTCGACGGCCGTGCCCGCCGAGGACAGCTGTGCTGTCTGCGGGGGAGAACTGGCTGACCGGGCCTGCCCGAACACGGCGTGTGGGCTGCCTGATCGGGCCTTCTCGCGCCTCTACACGGTCTCGGAGGACGCCGACGCCACCTGGGACGTCGTCTACCGCTTCAAGTACGGAGACGAGAGGCACCTGGCCGACGACCTGGCCAGGATGCTGGTGAGCTTCCTGCGCGAGCACCACGCCGAGCTGGAGCGTTTCGACGTCCGCACCACGACGGCCCTCTACATCGGTCCCGAGGCCCGCCGCCTGTGGGACTACCTGCGGGTGGTCGTGGACGCAGCGGAGCAGATCGACCCGGACCGGTCGTTCGAGGTCGGCGTCATCACCAAGGTGCGACCGACGGGGCGGTTCCTAGGCATCGGGGTCGAGGAGCGCCGCGAGATCGCCGAGGGCGAGCTGCGCGCGGCGCTCCGGGTGCCCGAACCGGGTCGGGTGGAGGGCCGACGGGTCCTGGTCCTCGATGACGCCTACTCCGAGGGCTTCACCATGCGCGAGATGGCGCGGGCGTTGCGCGAGGCCGGCGCCGTGGAGGTCGCCGGCCTGGTGTTCGCTCGCCGCAAGGGCACGTGAGGGGGAGGCGATGGTCACCGAGCTGTACCTGATCCGCCACGGCGAGGCGGTCTCCAACGTGGAGCCCGTGATCGCCGGCGTCCGCAGCGACCAGGGACTGACCGAGCGCGGACGACGCCAGTCCGCGCTCCTCGAGAAGCGGTTGCGGGCCGAGCCCCTACGAGCCGACGTGCTGTACGTGAGCTCCCTGCGCCGCGCGCTCGAGACGGGCGAGTACGTCGCACGCGCCCTGGGGCTGCCGGCGCAGGTGAGCGACGACCTGCACGAGCTCCGCCCGGGTGACGCCGACGGGCTCACCGTCGACGAGTGGAGGGCGCGGGCCGAGCACGAGGTCCCACCGGACGACCCCTTCCAGCCGTTCTCGCCCGGCGGGGAGAGCTGGGCGACGTTCCTCCTCCGCGCCGAGACGACCTTGCTCGGACTCGTCGACGCACACCAGGGTCAGACGGTCGTCGCTGTCTGCCACGGCGGCGTCCTGGAGGCGTCCTTCAACCTCGCCTTCGGACGGGGGCCCTCGGCCCGCGACGTGGCCTTCGACCCGCTCAACACGAGCCTCACGCAGTGGCGGCACCGTCGCGGCCCGCGCGGCGAGTCGAGCTGGACCCTGGTGAGGTTCAACGACGCCGGACACCTCGCCGGACACCTCGCCGGCCAGCTCGCGGACGAGTCACCGCGCCCGGCCGTCCCCACCCGCGTCGACGACCGTCGGACCCCCACCGATCAGTGACCGGGGCGGGGCAGGCAGGCACCGACAGCGGCGGGGAGCCTCTTGGTCAACGGGGTGCGGCGCGGGTGTGGGCGGAGCGCTCTGGCCCCGGCTCCACGCTCGTTGGCTATCGGCGGCGAGCGCGGGAGGGCCGACAGGTGGGGGCGAACCGGCCGTTGCTAAGCACGCCTGCCGATGCCGATGCCGATGCCGACGCCGACGCCGACGCCGACGAGGTGAGGGAGTCGGCGCGCTCGCTGGCGACCCACCGGCACGTCCGAGCGACGCTCGTCCCGGTGCGCGGTCCGGGGCACGCCGCGGCGGACGGCCTCAGTCGGCTTCCGGGACTCGCGCCAGGTTCAGGTCGGCCCGTCGGCGCAGGAGCGCCCGCTCGCTCTCGTTCCTGGTGCGCCTGGCCGCCTCGGTGAACTGCTCGGCGGCCTCCCCGTGCAACCCGGCGTGCTCGAGCAGGTCGCCGCGCACGCTGGGGACGAGCGGGGAGTCGCCGAGCCCGTCGGCGCCCAGCTCCTCGAGCACGGCCAGCCCCGCGTCCGGCCCGAACGCCCGCCCGTGCGCGACCGCCCGGTTCACCTCGACGACCGGTCCCGGTGCGGCGCGGGCCAGGACGTCGTACAGCGCTGCGATGCGGCGCCAGCTCGTGTCCTCGGCACGCTCCGCGCGGGCGTGCTGCGCGGCGATCGAGGCCTGCAGGAAGTACCTCCCCACGGGCTTGCCGCCCGCGGCGAGCTGCTCGGCCCGCCGCAGGGCGGCCAGGCCGCGTCGGATCAGCAGCTGGTCCCAGCGGGTCCGGTCCTGCGCCTCCAGCAGGACCGCTGCGCCGGACTCGTCGAGGCGAGCGGCCGTCCTCGAGCCCTGCAGCTCCAGCAGTGCCTGCAGTCCGAGCACCTCGGGCTCGTCAGGAGCGAGTGCTGCCAGCATGCGCGCGAGCCGCATCGCCTCGTCCGCGAGGTCGGGGCGCATCCAGTCCGTGCCGGCAGTGGCGCTGTAGCCCTCGTTGAAGATCAGGGAGATCACGGCCATGACGTCGTCCAGGCGCCTGGTCCGCTCCGCCCCCGTGGGCAGCTCGAGCTCGGCCCGGGCCTCGGACAGGGTCCTCTTGGCCCGCGAGATGCGCTGGCCCACGGCGGCCTCGGTGGCCAGGAACCCGCGGGCGATCTCGGTGGTGGTGAGCCCTCCCACCAGACGCAGCGTCAGGGCTGCGCGGGACTCGGCGGTCAGGGACGGGTGGCAGGTCAGGAAGATGAGCCGCAGGACGTCGTCCTCGATGTGGTCGACCTGTGCGTCGAGGTCCGCCATCCCCGTCTCCTCTCCCGCGCCGGCACGTCCGAGCTCCGCGACCTTGCGCCGGAGGACGTCGGCGCGCCGGACGTGGTCGATGCCGCGCCGCTTCGCGATGGTCATCAACCAGGCGCCCGGGTTCTCCGGCACCCCGGCCGTGGGCCACTGCTCGAGCGCAGCGACGAGTGCGTCCTGGGCCAGGTCCTCGGCGAGCTGGACGTCGCGGGTCATCCGGGCGAGGGCACCGACGAGGCGGGCCGACTCGGCCCGCCACGCGGCGACGACGGCCTCGGTCGGGTCGTCCGTCCTGGTCTCGGCCGGCACCGTGCCAGCGTAGTGACCGCCCGCTCGGCACGCGGTGTCGATCAGTCGCCGGGCTCGTCGGGGCCCGTCGAGATCTGGCGCAGGGTCGAGATCACGGTGACCTCGGGCCAGTGCTTCGCGTGCAGCTCCGCGAAGACCCGCTGGTCGGCCACGGCCTCCTCGAGGGTGTCGTACTGCATGATCGCCCAGCCGCCGACGACCTCCTTGGCCTCGGCGTAGGGGCCGTCGACCCGGCTGACCTCGCCCTGGCGGACCACGAAGTTGACGGCGTCCTCCGTGCCGTACAGGCCACCGCCGTCGAGGAAAGCACCCTTGGCGGCCTGCTCGCCGATGTAGACGTCCATCGCGTCGAACAGCGACTGCGGCGGCGTGCCCACGCCCTCTTCCATCCTGACGAATCCCATGAAACGCGGCATGCTGATCACTCCTACTTGATGGCCGGGACGTGCTTCTCCCACGTACGTCGAACGGCTGCCGGGTTCTTCGACATCGACCCCCGAGGTTTCTTCCTCGCCCCGCGCGGTCCTCCCCGCGTGGCACACCGGCACGAGTCAATCGCATCTCGGACGTCGTCGTCCTCGTGTCCGGCGCGGGGCGCGGGAGGGGTGAGCCTCGGTGAGCCCCTGCGGGACCTGGCGCTCGACGACCCGGGACCCGGACGAGGTCCGCCCTGGCGCCGCGAGCCGGATCCGGTCTACCGTCCTCGCAGGCCCGGTGCCGTCCGGGGAGAGGCAGGACCCGATGACTCGGCTCGGCAAGACCCTGGTGGCGACCTGTGCCATCGCCCTCCTGGCGGTGGGCCTCCCGTTGCTCACGTCCGGGGCCGCGCACGCCGTGACCGACCGATGGGCGTCGTGGTCGCCGATCACCGGCACCTCCAACGACTACGCGACCGTGGTGCGGCAACGCGCCGCGGGCTTCCCCGCCGCAGTCGTGGCGACCGACTCCCGCGCCAACGTCCAGCTGCCCTCCGGGGCCTCGACGTTCCTGGGCGTGGGCACCCCGCCGGGCCAGAAGTACGGCAGCAGCGTCGGCTCGCCGTATCTCGCGCTGCGCCCCAAGGCCGACAACGCCACCGCCCCCTCGACCACCACCTACACCTTCGACAGGCCCACGCCCGAGACCGGCTGGGCCTTCGTCCTCGGCGACGTCGACGCCGACCAGGTGCGTGTCACCGCGCTGGACGCCGCCGGTGACCCGGTGCCGGCCGCGGAGGTCGACTCGTGGTTCAAGGGTGGGTTCAACTCCGTCGGCGACGCCGACCAGCCCACCTGGAACGGCGGCACCTCGACGCTCGTCGGCAACCCGACCGCCGCCGACACCGACGGGGCGACCGGCTGGTTCGAGCCTGACGTGCGGCTGCGCAGCCTCACCCTGGTCTTCACGCGCCGCGCCGGCTTCCCGATCTACCAGACCTGGTTCGTGAGTCGCGCGCGCCCGATCGGCGGCGCCGTCAACGTGGCGTCCGGGACCTGTGCGGTCGAGGAGACCGTGCTCACCCTGGTCTCGCCGTGGGGCGACACCCTGGCGACCGTGCGTCCGGACGCCGCCGGCGACTACGACCTCGGGGAGTTCGCCACGCAGAGCGGCTACACCGTGCGGGTGACCGCGCCGCCCGGGTGCGCCGTGGTCGGGAGCGCCGCTGCGGGCGTCGACAACCGCGGCGACGACGGGGACGCCGCCGCCCGCGCCGCCTTCACCGTGCGCGAGGTCATCCCGCAACCCATCAGCGGGACCGTCACGGACGACGAGGGGACACCCCTGCCGGGCGTGAGTGTCACGCTCGCTCGACCCGACAGCTCCACCGTGACGCAGACGACCGGTCCGGACGGCAGCTACCTCTTCGACGACAACCCCGTCGCCGACGGTTACTCGGTCGCCGTCACCGTGCCCGACGGGTACGCGCCAGGCCCGGACGGCACCGTCATCGGCGGCCTGGACGTCGACGCGACTCCGATCACGGGCCAGGACTTCACCGTCCGGGCGCTCCCGGACGTCTCGGGCCGGGTCACCGGCGGTGGCGGAGGGCTCGGAGGCGTCCCGGTGCGGCTCACGCCGACAGGTGGGGGGCCCGTGGTGAGCACCGTGACCGACGGCGACGGCGGCTACACGTTCCCGCGCGTCGACGCCGACACCTACACGATCAGCATCGACCCGCCCGAGGGGTACACCGGCACCACGAGTCGGGACACCGTGGTCGGCGCGGTCGACGTCACCGGCCAGGACTTCGCCCTGGCCCGTCCCGGCGCCGCGTCGGGAGAGGTGAGCGACGAGGACGGTCCGGTCGCGGACGTCACGGTGACCCTCGACGGACCGGGCGCTCCCGTCGCCGTCGACACCGACGCCGCCGGCGGCTACTTCCTCGACGACCTGGACGCCGGCGCCTACACCGCCACGGTGACCGCCCCTGACGGCTACGACGTGCTGGGAGCCGGGACCCTGCCCTTCACGATCACCGCGGCCGGGGAGATCCGCGGGGGCCTGGACTTCAGCCTGCAGGCGGCGGCGGTCGAGCCCACGCCCACGCCCACCCCGTCGCCCACGACCACCGCCTCGCCCACCGCGTCGCCCACGACGTCCCCGTGACCGACCCCACGGCGACGCCGTCGACCTCCCCCTCGGACGGGGGCGATGAGTCCGGCGCCGGTGGCGGTCTCCCGGACACGGGAGGTCCTCCGGTGCTCCTGCTGGCCCTGGCCGGTGCCCTGCTCGTCAGTGGTGCCGTGCTGCTGGTGCTGTCCGGGCGGACCCGGAGGCTGCACTGACCGTGAGACCCGCCGTCGCACGAGACCGACGGTGTGCGGGACGGGTCAGGTGGGCGGGTCGGCGACCCCGGCCGGTCGCCGGTCCCACCACCGAGCAGCGAGGGACAGGGCGACGAAGAGCGTGGTGACCCCCGCCAGCGCGACGGCGACGTGGGGCCACCCCTCGGCGTCGGGGTCGAGGAAGGGGTAGGGGTACCAGCCGTCGACCTGCCCGAACGCGAGGGTCCAGACCGTCCAGCCCAGGGGCAGCGCCAGGGCCACCCACACGGTCGCCGACGACACCCGGGGGCGCGGTCCGAAGCAGACCCACCCGAGGATCGCGAGGGCAGGGACCCCCATGTGCAGCACCTTGTCCGCGACGTAGTCCCAGCCCTCGAGGTCGAGCAGCGGCCGCAGCAGGACGAAGTGGACCAGCGCGGTGACCGTGATGGCGACGACGCCCGCCAGCCGCAGCACCCGCCACGCACGACCGTCGCGCTGCGGGTTCCTGACCAGGGTGAGGGCCGCGAAGGCGACGAGGGCATTGCTCTCGACCGTGAAGTAGGCGGCGAACCGGTACAGCCGCATGCCGAGCCCGGGCGGCTCCACCTCGGCCAGGACGGGGTTGCCGATCACCACCAGGACGAGCTGCAGCGTCAGTCCGCCGACCGCCAGCGCGGCGGTGGCGGCGTGCCACGTCCGCGCCGCGTTCATCGCGCCACCCTAGGTTCCGGGAGCAGGTGGAACAGCACGCCGCTCCGTTCGCACCGGGACGCGCGGAAGCCCTCACCGTGCGACCGAGGCCCGCCTGCGGATCAGGAGCCGGTGGAGCTGCCTCCCGCACCGGCACGGGAGGCGGACCACGTCCAGTAGCGGTCGGTCGGTGCGACCGGGACGTCGACCACGCGGAGCAGCCGGCCCACGTCCGGCCGCCAGGCCAGGACGCCGTCGTCGGTGCCGACGAGCAGGGTCCGTGGGTCGAGCCAGGACCACTCGCGGACGGTGTAGCCGCGGTTGTCGAACCGCAGCACGTGCTCGACCTCCAGGGTCTCGGTGTCGACGACGACGACCTCGACGCGCCGGAGGTCGAGGGGCCTCGGCTGGTGGCCGACCGCGAACCGTCCGTCGGTGGGGGAGACCGGCCAGACCCGGGTCACCCCGCGACCCAGCCCCGGGATCGACAGCCGACCCCGTGGGACCAGGTCGCCGTCGACGTGCTCGACGAGCTCGGCGGTGCCGACCTCGACGCGGCGCAACGACAGCACGGTGCCGTCGGGCTCGGTCCCGACCTGCCACAGCCGGTAGGGGAGGTCGGTGACCTCGAACCCGGGCACCGTGACGCGCTGGCTGTCGCCGGCATGGCCGTTGACGACGTCGTACCCGCTGCTGTCGGCGAGCCAGCGGACCTCGGAGACCCAGTCGGTGCCCGTGTCGACGACGCGGTGCGTGCCGGAGCGGAGGTCCAGCAGCACGACGCCGGCGCGCGACCGCCCGGCCCACCACCGGCCGTCCGGCGACAGGCTGCCCGCGCCGTAGGTGTCCTGCCCGGGGTGCGCCGCCCCCGGGAGCCCGAGGTCGCCCAGGTCGAGCCGCCGCCAGCGGCGGTCGGCGCCGAGGAGGAGCACGGTCTCGCCCGACCAGCCCGGGGCGTCGTCGAAGCCCTCGGGCGGGTGGTAGGCGAACAGCGCCCGGCCCGGCGGGTCGGCGGACAGCGAGGGGAGCGCGGCGGGGTCGCGGGGCACGGTGCGCGGGAGTCGGGTGCGCAGCCGCGGGAGGTCGGCGAGGTCGCGCGGCAGCCGTCGGACGTCGGCGGGCCGGTCGCCCGGGTCCGCCGCCGCCGCGGCGGTGGCCGTGGGTGCCACCGACCCGCGGCCCGCCTCCGGCTCGGCCCCGCCGACGCTGCACGCGCCGAGGACGAGCAGCAGCGCGAGCGCCACCCTCCTCACCGCCTGGCCGCCAGGTCCGAGGCGAAGGAGGCGTCGTAGGCCGTGGGCCAGCAGGCCACGCGGGACAGGTCGCCGGTCCCGACGTCCCAGGCGACGAGGTACTCCTTGGCGGCGTCCCTCGGGAGCACGGTGAACAGCACCGTGTCGTCGTCGAGCCAGGACGTCGGGACGAGGTTGCCGCCGTCGGCGTAGTAGCCGGCGCGGTCCTCGACGGGCAGGAGCGCCCGCGTGGCGAGGGTGACCCGGTCGAGGGCGATCAGCCCGTCGACGTCGTGCGCCGCCGGCTCGCCGCCGTAGATGGCGCCGTCGGCGCGGGCCGCGGCCATCGAGGAGTCCGAGAGGGCGTAGCGCTGGATGCTCTCGAGCGGGCCCGGGAAGACCTCCGTCGTGCCGCCGTCGCCGTCCTCGCGGACGAGCGCGGGGCCGTCGATGCTCGGTCCGTCGGCGGGGAGCTGGTAGGTCAACCGGCCGTCGGGGTCCGCGGCCCAGGAGACGTACTCGGCCAGGTGCGGCAGGAGCCGGGTACCGCCGGTGGCGAGGTCGACCCGGACGCCGGGGCCGTAGCCCTGGAGCACCACGACGTCGCTGCCGGGGAGCCAGCCCACGGAGCCCTCGCGGGCGTGGCCGGGCACGTCGACACGCTGCCAGGCGCCGCCGTCGAGGTCGCGCCAGAAGAACCCGGTCGACCCGACCGCGGCGACCCGGCGTCCGTCGGGGGAGAGCCGCACCGAGCGGGAGGTGCCGAGCCCGTCGGGCAGGGTGAGGCTCGTCTGAGCGCCGTCGGCCCCGATGAGCAGGGTGGCGTCGTCGCCGTCGAGCAGCGCGACCGCGGTCGTCACCTCGCCGCCGTCGGCGACCGGGAGCACCCGCGGGACGCCGAGGTCGAGCACCGGCAGGTCCTCGACCCCCCGGGGGTCCCAACGGTCCTGGATGCGGTCGAGGGGGATGTCAGGAGCGACGAGGGGCTCGGCCGGTGTCGGGGCGGTGCTCGTGGTGGCGGGCGCGGGCGTCGTCGGCGCGTCGGCCGCCGGACCGCCCGCCCCCTGGACGGCGACCACGACCCCGGCCACGGCGACGGCCGAGGCGAGGCCGGCCGCGACGCCGCGGCGTCGGACCCGCCTCCGGTGGGCGACGGCGCGCGCCCGGACGGCCATCCCGACCGGCTGGACGGCGTCCGTGGCGCGGTCGAGGAGGTCGTGCAGGTCGTCGGGGTCGAGACTCATCGTGGTCCTCCGATCAGGTCGAGCAGCTCGGGTGCGCCGTCGCGGAGCCGGGCGAGCGCGACGCGGTTCTGGCTCTTGACGGTGCCGACGGCGATGCCGAGGATCTCGGCGGTCTCGCGCTCGGTGAGGTCGTCGAAGTACCGGAGCACCACGACGGCCCGCTGTCGCGGGGTGAGCCGGGCGAGCGCGCGGCGGACGACGAGGCCGGCCTCGGCGTCGGTCGCGACGGCCGGGACGCCCTGCCCGGCCGGCGTGCCCGGATCGACGACGACCTCGTGCCGTCGGCGGCGCCACCAGGAGATGTTGTCGCGCGCGACGATCGTGCGGGCGTACGCCGTCGGCTGCTCGTCGCGCAGCCGCGGCCACCGCATCGCGACCTTCACCATCGCCTCCTGCACCAGGTCCTGGGCGCGGTGGAGGTCGCCGGTGAGCAGCACGGCCGAGCGCAGCAGCTGGCGCTCGGCGCCTGCCGCCCACGCGGTGAAACCGTCGCTGTCGTCGTCCCTCATCACACCTCCGTCCCAGGGACAACGCTCACACGGATGGGTTCGGAGGGGGCGGGTTTGCGTCGGAGGCGTCACGGGGGTGGCCGCCGCGTCGTGCCGACGGCGTGCGGCGCGGCGTCGACCTCCCAGCAGCCCTCGTCGAGGGTCCGGGCATCGGTGACGCGGAGGAGCTCACCGGTGGCGGGCGCCACGCGACGAAGGAGGGTGTCGAGCGATGAGGAGGGTCTCGGGGTCGAGCCAGTGGTCGACGTGGAAGAGCTCGTCGACGGCGATCTTGTCGGTGGTGGCGACGAGGCTCCCGAGGCTGTGCGGCCCGATCGGGGTCCGGCCACGGTGGGGCCGAGATCGCCCCCACCGTCGGGGGCGGGTCGCGCGTTGGAGCGGTGTGACCACCCCCGGACGCCTCGCGGCACTCGCCCTGCTGACCACCGTGCTGGTGGCAGGTTGCGCCGGCCCGGACGCGGACGTGACGCCGGCGGCGCGGCCGGCGGAGCCCTCGACGACGGCGAGGCCGCTCGTCGATCCCACGCCGCGACGGCCCGCGTACGTCCGCCCCGACTCGCCACTCGTCCAGCGACTGTGGCGCCCGCTCGCCGAGCTGCGTCGGATGGACACGGCCCTCCCCCCGAGGCTGGACTTCGACGTCGTGCAGACCGCAACACCGCTGTCCGACGCGCCGATCCCTCGCGCGGTGCTGGCGGTCGGACGAGAACCCGAGGCCTACGGCTGGGGCGAGGTCGTCGTGATGAGCCCGGCGGGCAGGTGGCGCCGCGTCGAGCGCGACGGCCTCGGCATGCGCGACCCCGACCTCGAGGAGCAGCAGTTCGAGCTGAGCCCCGACGGCCGGACCCTGGCCCTGGGCGACGAACGGGGGGTCGTGTTCGTCGACCTCGCGACCGCAGGCTCGGTGCGCGTCCCGGTACCCACCCGGGACCCGGTGCTGCACTGGTGGACACCCGACTCGGCGGGCGTGGTCGTGACACCCCGCGGTGCCAACCCGGTCACGTGGGTGGTGGGGCCCGACCGGGGCGCGGCGCCGCTGCGTGCGGCCCACCCCTGGTTCTCCTCCGTCGGACCTGACGGCGCGGTCGTCGAGCTGGCGCCCCACACCGCCGAGCCCGGCCGAGCGGGACGGACGTCCTTCGCCGAGCTGCGCCGCTGGGAGGCGGGGCGCCTGGTGAGCGCCGTCCCGATGCCGGTCGCCGTGCCGCAGGACGCCCGCCCCGGCGAGCACTGGTCATCGCTCCTGCCGGTCGTCCAACATCGCGCACCCCGCGCCGGCCCACGGGCGCAGGGGGTCATCGCCCTCGATCCGCGGTCCGGGGAACCGATCGGCGTCCTCGAGCTCGCCGAGCCGCACATCCGGTGGGTCTCCTCACCGGGGGCGGTCGGCGACAGCTGGATCCTGCTCGCCGTGCCGTCGGGTCCCGGTGGCGGCCTGGCCGCGTGGGACCCGGAGACCGCCCGCCTACGCGCCGTGATGGAGATCGAGGACCGGGGGGCCGTCCTCAGCATCGCGCCGGGCCTGGTCGCCCGGGGACCGTGACCGACGACGGAGTCGGTGGCCTAGCCGGCGAGGGGCGACCGGGGGCTGGAGACCGCGACCCCGTCGACGACGCCGGTGCCGTACATGCGGACGTAGTCGATCCGCATCGTGGCCGGGAACCGGGTCGAGGGACCCGGCCGGCCCGGCCAGTCGCCGCCGACCGCCACGTTGAGCAGCACGTGCATGTCCTGCTCGAAGACCCAGCGCTGCGGCGACGGGAGATCCTGGGGCGTCAGGGTGAAGTAGGGCTCGTCGTCGACCAGCCAGGTGATCCGGTGGCGCTCCTTAACGACGGAGTACACGTGGAACGACCTGCTGGCCCGGGCGCCCAGGTCCGCGGTGCCGCCGAGGCCGTCCTCGTTGGAGTAGCCCGGCCCGTGGGCGGTGCCGTAGGCGGTGCGCGGCTCACCGCCGACGACCTCGACGATGTCGATCTCGCCCTGCCGGGGCCAGACCCGGCCGTTGTTGCCCAGCATCCAGATGGCGGGGAGCAGGCCCTTGCCGGTGGGGATCGTGGCACGGACGTCGATGCGTCCGTGCGTCAGCGACGCGGTCCCCTCGGTCGTGAGCCGGGCCGAGGTGTAGTCGCACCGTCCGCGCGGCCAGCAGGGCAGGTGGGAGCGACGGTCTGCGCGCCGGGCCCGGATCACCAGCGCGCCCGACCCGTTCAGTGCGGAGTTCGCCGGACGAGCGGTGTAGTACTGCAGCTCGTTGTTCCACCAGCCCTCCTGGCGGCGGTTGCCGACCTCGCTGGTCCAGACGCTCGCGTCCGGCCGGGCGCCGGCGCGCCCGGTGAACTCGTCGGACCAGAAGGGCACGGCCGGGGTGCCGACGCCGTCCCGGACCTCCGGGGCCGCGGGCGAGGTGGCGGTGGCCCGGACCGAGCCCGGGGTGAGGGCGGCGACGGCGACGGCGGCGAGCACCGCGGCGGCCCGACGACGGGCAGGACGTCGTGCTGGGCTGCGGCCGCGCATCACCGGTTCTCCCGTCCGACCGGTGATCGTCACCGACACGTCGCGCAGGCTAGCAACGTGACGGGGACGCCGGCCACGGTGCCGGCGGCGTGACCAGGGCGCCTGCCGGCCCGGAGGCCGTGGCCGGTCACACCTCGACCGGGAACGAGTGGTGTTCGTGCGCGACGACCCAGCGGCCCCGCTCGCGACGCAGTCCGAGGGTGAGTCGCAGGCGGCGGGCCGGGTTCGTGTCGAGCTCGTCCGTGGTGCCGCAACGCAGCAGGGCGTGCGCCCACGCCACGTCCGGACCTGCCGTCACCTCCAACGACGTGATGTCGAAGCACGCGCCCGAGGCCTGCCACCGGAAGAAGTCGGGCCAGGTGTCGCGGTAGGCGTCGATGCCACGGACGCCCTCGTGCGGTGGCGGGACGTCGTACATCACGATGTCGTCGGCGTGGTCGGCCAGCACCCCGGCTAGGTCGCCGTGGTGGACAGCGCGTGCCCAGCCCTCGACCAGGGTGCGGATCTGCGTCTCGTCGTCGGTCATGTCGTGCTGCTCCCTCCTCGCGGTGGTCGTCACCGGGTACCGACTCCGCCGACGGGGCGACGTCATCGGTGGGGTGCGGCTGCCGCGCCGGCCCGTGCCCGACCGGGACGGCGCCCGGCCGCCGTCCACCCGGCGTCGGGTTACCCGTCCGGCTGCGGGGCGAACCACACCCGTGTAATCTCCGTGGTGGTCGGCCGGTCCGTCGACCCACCAGCAACCAGGTCGGAGGTCGTGACGTGCGAGAGCTCTTCCTGCTCCTCGACGACGCCGACCCGGCGGGTTGGCAGGAGCGTGCGCTGTGCGCGCAGACCGACCCCGAGGCGTTCTTCCCCGAGAAGGGCGGATCGACGCGGGAGGCCAAGAAGGTCTGCCAGACGTGCGAGGTGCGCACCGAGTGCCTCGAGGCCGCCCTCGAGAACGACGAGCGGTTCGGGATCTGGGGCGGCTACTCCGAGCGTGAGCGCCGCAGGATCAAGAAGGAAGCCGGCTGACCTCGTCGGTCGAGGAGTGGGAGGTCGTCGCGACCTCCCGGGCGGCCAGCTGCTCGAGCAGGATGTCGCCGTGGCCGGCGTGCCGGGCGAGCTCCGCGATCATGTGCCCGTAGATCCACCGCAGGCTGACCGGACCCTGGTGCCACTCGACCGTCGTGTCGAGGTCGTGGCCGACCGCCACCGCCCGCGAGTGCTCGCAGGCCGCGACGTACGCCGCCCGCACCGACCCCACGGTGTCGTCTGCCTCCAGCGTGAAGCTCTCCTCGACGGTGTCGGGAAGCCCGACCTCGGCGCGCGTGCGGCCCGCGAGGCGCGCGTGGAACCACACCAGCTCGACGAACGTGGCGTGCTTGACCAGCCCCAGGACGGTGGTGAGGGAGGGGACGAGCCGCGCACGGGCGCCGTCCTCGTCGACGTCGGCCAGCAGGCCGGCGATCTCGGTGCGCTGGAGGTCCAGCCGTTCCTCGAGCGTGGCCCGCTCGCCGGCGACGAAGGTGTTCACGCAGGCCAGGCTAGGGCGCCTCAGGGGATCGGCTGGAACCCGCCGTCGACCGAGTCGTCGGCGGCCGAGGCGAGCACGTCCCGCACGACGTCGCGGTCGTCGCCACCGGCAGCGACGACAGGACCGTTCCCCGACGCACGGCTCAGGGGGTCGCCGCGACCGTGCGCGCCACCTCGACCTGGCGCACCAGGAAGACGCCCTCGTCGAGCTTCTTGCGGCGCATCCACGTGGTGACCTCGAGGTTGCACTTGCTCGCGTTGCACGAGCCGCAGGCCGGGACGACGTTCGCGAGCGTGTAGCGGCCGCCGCGAGAGATCGGCAGCAGGCAGTCCTTCTGGAGCGCCCGGTCGGTCGCGCCGCAGTACCCGCACCCGCCCCAGGCCGCCTGGAGCGCGGCCCACTGGGTGTCGGTGAGGTCGTGCTCCACCTTCGACATCCGCCGCTGGCGGCGCCGGGCACGGGTCGCGGATCGGCTGCGGGACGGCACGGCGCGAGAGTACGGCGCGGGCCGGTCCGGCGGGGCACGACGCGCCCGCCGCCGGGTGGGCCGGTGTCGGTGCCGGTCGGTAACGTCCGGCACCGTGCCTCCCCGTCGCCGCGTCACCACCGAGCCCCCGCGGATCGCCGCCGTCGTCCACACCGACCTGACCGACGCCTCGGCCGACGAGCTCGTCGCGGGCGCCGACCTCGACGGTCTCGCCTTCGACGACGTGCAGGTGCCGAGCCTCGTGCTCTCCTCGGCCGTCGTCCGGGAGTGCCGCTTCCGGGGCGTCGTGGCGCGCGAGGCCGACGGGAGGTCGGCGCGCCTGCACGACACCACGTTCGAGCGGCTCGACGTCCCCGTGGTGCGCGTGCCGCGCAGCCAGTGGCGCGACGTGCGTGTCGAGGGCTCGCGGCTCGGTTCGGTCGAGGCCTACGAGACGTCGTGGCGCTCGGTGCACCTCGTCGGCTGCAAGCTCGGCTACCTCAACCTTCGCGGGGCCGAGCTCCTCGACGTCGCCCTCACCGACTGCGTCGTCGAGGAGCTCGACCTCGGCCAGGCCGACGTGCGCCGCGTCCGGCTCGACGGCACCCGGGTCGCCACCCTCGACCTGCAGGGCGCGACGCTGCAGCACCTCGACCTCCGCGGTGCCGACCTGGGGGAGGTCCGCGGGCTCGAGGGCCTGCGCGGGGCGACCGTCAACCCCACGCAGCTGAGCCTGCTCGCGCCGCTGCTCGCCCGGGCGTGGGGCATCAAGGTCGAGGACTGAGCCCGGGGCGATCCGCGCAGCACACCGGGCTCAGTGGGCGAGCTTGAGCCCGACGATGCAGGCCCACCAGCCCGACCAGGAGCAGCACGCGCAGCACCGACACCGGCTCGTCGCCGGTCGCCATGCTGACCGCCACCGTCAAGGTGGCGCCGATGCCGACCCAGACGGCGTAGGCCGTACCGATCGGGAGCGTGCGCATGGCCACGGCGAGCCCGGCCATGCTCGCGGCGAGCGCGACGCCGAAGACGACGGTGGGCCCGACCCGGGTGAAGCCCTCGCTCCGGCCGAGGGCGAGCGCCCACACGGCCTCCAAGACTCCGGAGACCACCAGCACGATCCACGCCATGACCGACCACTCCTCGTGGCCGTCTTGTCGCGTGCCGGGTACGGCTCCCTCGTCCGGCGGCCGCTCGTGGGCCGACGTCGACGAGGTTACCCCGTCGGCCGCACGGTGAGGAGCTGGGCGAGCGTGCCGACCGGACCGTGCACGTCGTGCAGCACGCTGCTCGTGACGCCGAGGCCCCCGGGGCCGAAGGTGACGGAGGTGTCGAGGCCGACCCACTCGCCGCGCGGCGACCTCGTCAGGTGGGCGGTGAGGTCGACGTTGGGGAAGGCGACCCGGGCCGGATCGGCCCGGACGGTCAACCCGTTGGCGATGTCGAGGAGCCGCGCCGCCGAGGCGAGGTCGCTGACCGGCTCGTCGGCCAGCAGCGGGACGTCGCTGCGCACCCAGGACGTCGCCCGGCCCGGCGCGGTCTCGAGGCGCCGGACCTCGACCGACCCGATGAAGCCGCCCGGCCACACCGTGGAGGCGTCCCAGGCGGGATGCGCGTCGGGCGGCGCGATCGTGGCGAGCGACGTCGCCGCGACGTCGCGGGTGTCGCCGGGCTGCAGCGACCAGGCCCGCAGCCGGACGACGACGCGCCCGCCGTGGGTCAGGGTCGCCTCGACGAGCTCGATCGTCCGACCGGCCCGGACGACGTCGACCGCGACCTCCACCTCGGCCACCGCGACGGTGCCGAGGATGTCGTAGGCCAGCCGCCCGAGCACCAGCCCGTCGTCGCGGCGCCGGTCGCGGTCGACCTCGACGGCGTGCGCCAGCAGCCCGAGCGCCGGCGCGACGTGCTGGGCGCGCGGGTCCCAGGCCCCACCCACGTGCTGGGTGGCGAGGAACGTCGCGGGACCGGTCCGACGGAAGTAGGCCACGGCCCCAGCCTCACCCACCGGCGACTCCCGGGTCCGGGGTGGCTCAGCGCCGCATCGACTCGACCTCGCGCGCCCGGTCGGTGGCGTCGAGGTAGGCGATGTCGGAGCCGGGTCCGCCGACCAGGACGTCGGCGCCCGCGTCGCCCCACAGGGTGTCGTTCCCGAGGAGCCCGCCGAGGCGGTCGTCACCGTCGCCACCGTGGATGCGGTCGCCGTCGTCGCCGCCGACGAGCCGGTCGTTGCCGGCGTCGCCGTAGATCTCGTTGGCGCCGGTGCCGACCCGGATCCAGTCCTCACCCGCGCCGCCCCAGGCGCGGTCGGCCATGAAGGCGGTGTTGATGAAGTCGTTGCCCGCGCCGCCGCGCACGGTGTCGCGGCCGTCGTCGGTCAGGGCCCACAGGCGGAAGCGGGAGGAGAGCGCGCTGGCGTCGATGGTGTCGTTGCCGAGCTTCGGCCACGTCTCGATGAACATGCCGCCCGCGAACGCCGACGGGATCGGGCACTGCGCGGCGGCGGAGCGCCCGATCTCCAGCCGGGTGCACGTGCGGGGCAGCTTGGCCCACGAGCGGGCCGCGGTGTCGACGAAGCGCAGCCCGCCGTCGACCTCGGTGATCGTGAGCCGGTTGTCGGCCATCCCCGCCTGGTAGCGGTAGCCCCACGTCGACAGGCTCAGGTGCACCTCGGTCGCCTTGAGCTTGGGCAGCGGGAACTGACCGACCAGCTCGGTCACCGGGAACGTCGCCGGGTTCGCGATCGCGAGGTCGGACCAGTGCGTCACGGCTCGCTGGGTCGGCGCCGTCGCCTGGCCGGAGGGCGCCGTGAGCACGAGGGACGACGCAGCGGCCGCGACGACCGCGGTGACGACGCCGGCGAGGCGGCGGGTGGGGCGGGAGGTGCGGGTGCGGAGGGGCACGGGAAGCTCCTGGGGATGCGGCCGGGGGGCGCTCGGGGGACGGTGGGCCGGGGGCGGCCCCATGGCCCGCAACCGGTCTCAGATCGGTTCTCGGCGCCTCGGGGGAGCGACTTGAGAGCGCCGGAGGAGACGCTGCACCAACCCGAGTTGCCGGACCGATTATCTCCACCACCCGCCGGGCGTCCACCCCGGCGCCAACCCCCGGGCACTGGTGTAACTTGAGAGACTCGGTCCTGATCGAGGGCCGCGACCTGTCCCGGAGTGCGTCGAGAGGATCCGCCGGTGCGCGCACGAGACCGCACGACCCGCCTGCTGGCCGTGTCGTTCGTGCTGCTCCTCACCGCCCTGGCGGTGGTCGCAGGGACGCCGGCCCACGCCGACGGCGAGGCCGACCGGCCGGTGGTCCGGGTCGGCACCGAGGGCACCTACCCGCCGTTCTCCTACAAGCCGACGGGGTCGGGCGACCTGACCGGCTACGACATCGACGTCATCGAGGCGGTCGCCGAGGAGGCCGGCTGGGACCTCCGGTTCGAGGAGGGCACCTTCGACGCGCTCTTCCCGGCCCTCGACTCCGAGCGCATCGACGTGATCGCCAACCAGGTGACCATCAACCCCGAGCGCGAGGCGCGCTACCTCTTCTCGGTCCCCTACACCTACTCGCGCGGCGTCATCGTCACCGCCGCGGGCACCGACGACATCACCTCGCTCGACGACCTCGACGGCAAGGTCGCCGCGCAGTCCGAGACCAGCAACTGGGCCCAGGTGGCGCGCGACGCCGGTGCCGAGGTGCAGTCGGTCGAGGGGTTCGCCCAGGCCGCCGAGCTGCTCGTGCAGGGCCGCGTCGACGTGATCGTCAACGACAACATCGCCGTCCTGGACTACCTCGCCTCCACGGGGTCTGACGACGTCAAGATCGTCGGCGAGACCGACGACGAGGTCAGCCGCCAGGCCTTCGTCTTCCGCCAGTCCGACCCCGACCTCCAGCGCGAGGCCGACGAGGCGCTGGCCGCGCTCGCCGCGGACGGGACGCTCGCCGAGATCTCCGAGGGCTACTTCACCACCGACGTCTCCGTCGAGGAGCAGGACGGCGAGGTCTCGGTCGAGGGCTCGAACAGCGGTCGGACCAAGGCGGAGGTCATCGGCGACGCGGTCGGCCCGATGCTGCTCGAGCTGGTGCGCACCAACATCCCGCTCACCATCATCAGCTTCGCGATCGGCCTGGTGATCGCGCTCGCCGTGGCGCTGGCCCGGATCTCGTCGCTGCTCGTCCTCAGCGTGCCGGCGCGGATCTACATCTCGATCATCCGCGGGACGCCGCTGCTGGTGCAGCTCTTCATCGTCTTCTACGGACTGCCCCAGGTCGGCGTCAAGCTCCCCGGGTTCGTCGCGGCCTGCCTCGCGCTGAGCCTCAACGTCGGCGGGTACGCGGCCGAGATCATCCGCGGCTCGATCCTCTCGGTCCCGCGGGGCCAGTTCGAGGCCGCGACCACCATCGGCATGGGCTACGCCCAGCTGATGCGCCGCATCGTGCTGCCCCAGGCCTCCCGGATCGCCGTCCCGCCGCTGTCGAACACCCTGCTGTCGCTGGTCAAGGACACCTCGCTGGTCTCCGTCGTGCTGGTCACCGACATGTTCCGCGTCGCCCAGAACGCCGCGTCCGTGAGCAACGAGTTCCTGTTGCTGTACGTGGTCGCGGCGCTCTACTTCTGGGTGGTCTGCTTCCTCATGTCGCTGGGTCAGGAACGCCTCGAGAAGAAGCTGGGGAGGTACGTCGTATGAACGCCGACGACCAGGATGACCGATGCCTCGTCGAGGTCCAGGGCCTGCGCAAGTCCTTCGGCGACCGCGAGGTGCTGCGCGACGTCGGGTTCACCGCCGGCGCCGGCACCAGCACCGTGCTGCTCGGTCCGTCGGGATCGGGCAAGACGACGGTGCTGCGGTCGCTCAACGTCCTCGAGACCCCGGACGCCGGCCTGGTCCGGATCAGCGACGCCGCGGTCGACTTCGACCTGCTGCCCGCCGACCGGGCCGCACGGCGCCGCGAGATCCGCGAGCTGCGCGCCCGCAGCGGGATGGTGTTCCAGTCCCACCACCTGTTCCCGCACAAGACCGTGCTCGGCAACATCATCGAGGGCCCGGTGCAGGTGCAGGGCCGCTCGCGCGACGAGGCCGTGGACGCCGCCCGGGCGCTGCTCGAGCAGGTGGGGCTCGCCGGGCGTGAGGACACCTACCCCGCGCAGCTCTCCGGCGGTCAGCAGCAGCGCGTCGGGATCGCCCGGGCGCTGGCCCTGCAGCCGGAGGTCGTGCTGCTCGACGAGCCGACGTCGGCGCTCGACCCCGAGCTCGTCGGCGAGGTGCTCGCCGTCATCCGCGACCTGGCCGAGCAGGGCTGGACGATGGTCATCGTGACCCACGAGGTGCGCTTCGCCCGCGACGTCGCCGACCAGGTGCTCTTCCTCGACGAGGGCGTGGTCGCCGAGAGCGGCGGCGCCGAGGTGCTCACCGACCCGCAGCACGAGCGGACCCGCCAGTTCCTGGGGCGGGTGCTCGAGGCGGGCTGACCCGTCGGCCCGGGGCCGTCGGGGTAGTCCCGGACGATCGGCCCCTGTCTCGAGCAGGAAGTGGGGCCGATCGTCCGGGACTACCCCCAAGGCGTCAGCGCGGCACCCCGGCCGCGAGCGCGAGCGCGGCGGCCAGCGCGTCGGGCTGGATCGGCTTGTCGACGACGGTCACCAGGCCCGCGGCCCGGGCCCGCTCCCGGACGGCGTCGTCGACGCCGGTCGCGATGCCGATCGTCGGGGTGCCGCCCAGGTCGAGGTCGCCCAGCCGGCCGAGGTCGGCGACCACGACGTCGACGTCGGCGGGGTCGCCGCCAGTGACCACGTCGTGGTCGAGGTGGGCGAGGATCCCCTCGGCGACGAGCCGGTTGACCTCGCCGTCCTCGAGGAGCAGGACCCGGCGGTGCGGCGGCGCGACCCGCATCGGCAGGGTGAACCAGAACCGGCTGCCGCGCCCCGGCGTGCTCTCGGCCCGCAGGTCACCGCCCATCGCCTCGACCAGGCGCAGGCTGATGCTCAGGCCGAGGCCGGTGCCGCCGAACTCCCGGGTCGTCGAGGCGTCGGCCTGCGCGAACGGCTCGAAGATCCGCTGCAGGTCGCCCGCGGCGACGCCGATGCCGGTGTCGGTGACCTCGAAGCAGACCTCGACCCGGTCCTCGCGTCGCCCGGTGATCTCGGCACGGATCCGGACCTCGCCGCTGGGCGTGAACTTCACCGCGTTCGCGGCGAGGTTGAGCAGCACCTGGCGCAGCCGCGACGGGTCGCCGACCAGCCGCGGGACGTCGCACTCGACCAGCAGGCGGAGGTCGTCGGCGCGCACCGGGTCGATCGCGAGGTCGGCGACCTCGTCGAGGAGGCGGCGTGCGTCGAAGCCGACCTCCTCGACGACGACCCGGCCGGCCTCGATCTTCGAGAAGTCGAGGAGGTCGTTGATGATCGTCATCAGGGCCCGGCCGGCGCCGGCGACGCCGTCGGCGTACCGGCGCTGACGCTCGTCCAGGTCTCCGGCGAGCAGGAGGTCGGTCAGCCCGAGGACGCCGTTCATCGGCGTCCGGATCTCGTGGCTCATGGTGGCGAGGAACTCCGACTTCGCGCGGGACGCCGCCAGGGCCTGGTCGCGCGCGACCTCGAGGTCGGCCCGGGCCTGGGCCTCGGAGCGGAGCAGCCGGGCGGTGCGCACCACCGCCAGCACGACCAGGGCGATCGTCGCGAGGAACAGCGCCGTCGGGGAGGCGCCGACGTCGTCGCGGGGCAGAAGCAGCACCGCCGTGGGGACGCTGAGCGGCAGGATGGCGACGAGGACCCGGCCGGCCGGCGGCGGGGCGACGTCGGTGGTCTCCACCCGGCTCGGCGCCCAGGGCGCGATCGACATCGCGAGGCCGCCGAGCATCCAACCGAGGTTGAGCAGCGGGTTGTCGGGGTCGGGGAGCCGCTCCAGCAGCATCAGGATGTCGGAGCAGAGCCAGCAGCCGATCCCGGCGATCAGCCAGGCGCCGCCCCACGCGCGACGGTGCCGGCCCAGCGCGACCCGCACCAGCAGCCCGAACAGGACCGCGTCGGAGACGGGGTAGGCGGTCAGGACGGCGAGGGCGAGGGCCGACCGGTCGTCGTCGACCTCGACGAGCCGGGTGCGCACGTCCCACAGCACGAGCACCGACACCACGACGATCGTGAGGGCGTCGATGAGGGCGTCCACCTCGACCCGCCGGCCGCGGCCACCCCAGGCGATGGCGACGAGGAGGGCACAGATGAGCAGCGCGATCGCGCCGAGGTAGAGCGCGTCGGCCGGGGCGGGGTTCGGCACCTCGCGGTGCGCGTCGTCGATCGCGTACGCGACGTCGCCGGCGGCGTAGACCGTCAGTCCCGCGGCGACGAGCAGCCCGACCCGGCGCTGGGCGCCCTGGTGGCGCCGGGCGCCGACGAGCGCCAGCCCGGCCGCGCCGCCGTTCACCCCGATGTACAGCGCGTTGGTCAGGTCGGACGGGAGCACGCCGTGCAGCAGCGTCGTCGCCACCGCGACGAGCAGGAGGCCGGATGCTGCCCAGAGCACCCGTGGCACCGGGTGCCTGAGCATGTGCTGCCTTTCCCGGGTCAGGGCTGGAGCCGGACCCCGACTGCGTAGTAGACCTCGTCGTCGACGGCACCGGCGATCCGGTCGACCGCGATCCGGCGCGGCACGCCGTTGCGGTAGCGCACCACGACCTCGTCGGCGGTGGCGTGGTGCTCGCGGAGCAGCTCGTAGACGGCGTCCATCTCGTAGCCGTGGCGGGTGAGCTCGCGGCTGCGGCCGACGTGGGTCACCGAGGTGACGCGCCGCCCCCGGACGACGGTCTCGACGTCCTTGATCGGCTCGGGTCCGCAGAAGCACGAGGTGCGGAGGACGGTGGTGTAGCGCCGGTGGTCCTCGCGCGACTGCCAGGTGCGCCACGCCCGGACCAGCCGCGGGTCGTCGTCGGCGCTCGGACGGAACGGGGTGATCCGGTACGGCGCGCTCGCCCCCGGCTGCGCCACGGCGGCTGCACCGGCTCCGGGTGCACCGGCGCGGGCGGCTCCTGCGGCGGGGGCGGGTCCGGCGGGAACGACGAGCGCGGAGGTCGCCGCGGCGGTGGTCACCGCCACGGTCAGGGTCGTGAAGACGTACCTCAGCATGCCGTTGCTTCCTGTCGGGGGGACGGGCCGGGCCCATCGTCCACGACGCGACGCCGGCGGGCCAGTGCCGGGCCCGGCTCGGTACGGTCCGATCGTGAGCGTCTTCGACACCGCGACCGCCGTGACCGCCGCCGGCGAGGGTCGCTGGACCGCCGACCTGAGCGACGGATGGGCGATCGGCGGCAGCCTGAACGGCGGCTACCTGCTGGCCACGGTCGCCCGCGCGGTCGCCGCGGCCCTGCCCGCGAAGCCGGACCCGCTCGTGGTCAGCGCGCACTACCTGTCGGCCACCCGTCCCGGCCCGGCCGAGATCGACGTCGCCGTCCTGCGCGACGGCGGCAGCGTGGGGACCGCCCGCGCCGAGCTGCGCCAGGGTGACGCGGCGCGGATCGCCGTGCTCGCGACGTACGGCGACCTCGACCGCGCACGCGACGACGTCCGCACCACCGCCACCGCGCCGACCCTCCCGCCCCCGGAGGACTGCGTGCTCAACGAGCCGCCGCCCGCGCTGGGCGACGCGGTGTCGCTGCTCGGCCGCTTCGAGATGCGCTTCCACCCCGACCACGTCGGCTGGGCCCGCGGGAGGCCGGACGGCAGCGGCGTCCTGACCGCCTGGTTCCGCCTCGAGGACGGCCGCGAGCCCGACCCGCTCTCGCTGCTGCTCGTCGTCGACGCGCTGCCACCGGTGACGTTCACCCACGGCCTGATGGGCTGGGCCCCGACCCTCGAGCTCACCGCCCACGTCCGCGCCCGGCCCGCCCCCGGCTGGCTCCGCGTCACCCACGCCACCCGCAACATCGCCGGCGGGATGTTCGAGGAGGACTGCGAGGTCTGGGACTCGGCCGGGCGGCTCGTCGCCCAGTCACGGCAGCTGGCGCGCCTGCCGCGGTGAGGGCCGGTGCGGTCCGCACGTCCGGTTGGCCGCGCGGGCGTCAGTCGAACCAGGACCGCCTCATCGTGAACAGCCACCGGACCGAGGGGTGCTCGGAGACGGAGTAGAGCAGGTCCTCGTCGGGGGAGTAAGCGACGTCCTCGTTGCCCATCGGCGTGGCGTGGCGGTGCTCGCGCAGCAGGGACGGGTCCCCGGCGGGACCGCTGAAGACCGATCCGCGGACGAACCGGCCCTGGGAGACCGTGACGTAGACGTGGTCGCGGCCCGCCGCGACGCCCTGCATCCGGCGGGGACCGCTGCCGAACGGCTCGATCGCCGCCCGGTCGACGGCGCCGTCGCCGAGGCAGAGGCGAGCGAGACGGCGGGTGCGGGCGGGGTCGTCGGTGTACTCGCCGGCGAGCAGGTCGGGGCCGGCCGGACCACCGCGTCCGGTTTGGTCCAGGGAGAGGAACGAGAAGCGGAACTTCTCGACGCCCTCGTCGGCGTGGGCGCGGTACTGCCAGCGCACCGGCAGCACGTAGCGGTAGCCGTGCGCCGCCGCACGGTCCGGCACCCGCACGAGGTCGTCGAGCAGGCAGGTGAACAGGCCGCGGCCGGTGCCTGCGACGTGGATCCGCGAGCCCTGCCACACCACGCCGCCGGCGTGCACGTGCAGCGGCTCCACCGTGCCGTCGTCCCGGGGGCGCACGAGGAGCACGTGCCGGTAGCGGCCGCGGTCGAGGTCCATCACGGTCAGCCGCGAGCCCTGGCCGGCGTCCTCGTGGGGGAGCTTCTTGGCGTACCAGGTGGTCATCGCCAGCCGTCGGCCGCGGTGGGTGCCCGCGTCGGCGTTCGTGGTCACCCCCTGCGGCCACCAGCGCAGGTCGAGCTGGTCGCGGGCGTCGTACCGGAACGCCTCGTGCACCGCGCGGCCCGGCGCGCGGGTGGTGCGCAACCGCCGGGGGAGGTCGTCGAGGAGGGCGTCGAGCGGCACCCGGCCGCCGGACCGCGCGACGACCGCCTCGACGGCGTCGGTGCGGTCGTCGACCCGGTCGAGGCGCAGTCCGCTGGTCGTCACCCGACTAGTCTCGCCCCCGTGTGGTCGCGATGAGGAAGCCGGTGGTCGGGGCGGCCGTGGTCCGGGACGGACGCCTGCTCGCGTGCCGTCGTACGGCGCCGCCGGCCGCGGCCGGCCGGTGGGAGCTCCCGGGCGGCAAGGTCGAGCCCGGCGAGACGCCCGAGGCGGCCCTGGTCCGCGAGGTCCGCGAGGAGCTGGGGGTCGACGTCACCGTCACCGGCTGGCTCGCCGGGTCCGCCGAGATCGCCGACACCCACGAGCTGACCGTGGCGCTCGCGACGGTCGCCGTCTGGACGCCGTACCCGCTCGAGCACGACCGGCTCCGGTGGTTGCGGGCCGGCGAGCTCGACGACGTCGACTGGCTCGAGCCCGACCGTCCGTTCCTCACCGAGCTGCGCGGGGTGCTCGCCCCGTGAGCGCCCGCGGCATCTTCTTCGACGAGGACGACGCCCGCGCGGTCGTGGCCCGCCTCGCGACCGACGGCTACCACGCCTCCCTCGCGCGGGAGCGGTTCGCCGGGGAGGACGACGACGAGGACCACCCGTGGGCGGTCGTGACCGACGCCCCGGACGTCGTCCTCGAGCTGCTGGTCGACCAGCACGACGGATGGTTCGACGTCGAGGAGCCGGCCCCGCCGAGCCTGCCGCCGCTCGACCTCCCGGCCGCGCCGAAGCGGATCAAGCGGCCACCGACGGCCTGATCCGGCCCGATCCGGCCCGAGGCCGCCCTCGGCGAGGCCCGGGCTCGCCGCGCTCACTACGCTCTCCCCATGAGCGAGACCCCTGAGCACCGCCTGCTGCTGGTGCACGCACACCCCGACGACGAGTCCATCGGCCAGGGAGCCACGATGGCCAGCTACGTCGCCCAGGGCCGCGGCGTCACGCTCGTCACCTGCACCGCCGGCGAGATGGGCGAGGTCCTCGTCCCCGAGCTCGAGCACCTCGCCGCCGACCGCGACGACAGCCTCGGCGAGCACCGCCGTGGCGAGCTCGCCGAGGCGATGACCGCCCTCGGTGTCACCGACCACCGCTTCCTCGGCGGCTTCGGCCGCTACCGCGACTCCGGGATGGCCTGGCACCCGGACGGCTACGCGATCGCCGCCGACCTGCCGCCGGACGAGGGCGGCCACGACAACGCGTTCTCCCGCGCCGACCTCACCGAGGCCGCCAACCACCTCGTCGAGGTCATCCGCGAGGTGCGCCCGCAGGTGCTGGTGACCTACGACGAGTTCGGCGGCTACGGCCACCCCGACCACGTGCAGGCCCACCGGGTCGCGACGTACGCCGCCGCGCTGGCCGCCGTGCCGTCGTACCGGATCGGCGACGGCGGTCTCGGCGAGCCGTGGGAGATCGCGAAGATCTACTGGGGCGCCATGTCGGAGAGCCGGATGCGGCAGAGCCTCCGCCTGCTCCGTGAGGCCGGCGACACCACGACGTTCGAGGGCATGGACCCCGACGGCCCGCTGCCGCACTTCGTCACGCCCGACGAGAACCTCGCCGCGGCCGTCGACGCCCAGGACTTCGTCGAGGCGAAGATGAAGGCGCTCGCCGCCCACGCCACCCAGATCACCACCGACGGTCCGTTCTTCGCGCTGTCCAACAACGTCGGCGCGACCGCCTGGGGCATCGAGTTCTACCGCATCGCCAAGGGCGAGCGCGGTCCGGTCGGCGACGACGGCCTCGAGGCCGACCTGTTCGCGGGGATCTGACGCTGAGCGCGCTCCGGGCCGCGGGGCTGGTCCTGCTCGGCGCGGTCGTCGGCGGGGCCTCGGTCCTGGTGCACGGCCGGCCGGTCGGGCTGACGCTCGCCGTCGTGGCGTCGGCGTCCGCGGCGTGGGCGCTGCCCGGCGGCTGGAGCACGCGGTTCGCGTTCGTCGCGGGCTGGGTCGCGGTCCTCGGCGCCGCGCTCGTCCCGCGCTCCGGCGGGGGCTACCTCGTCGCCGCGAACGCCGAGGGCTACGTGCTGCTGGGCCTCGGCCTGGTCCTGCTGCTGCTCGGGATCGTGACCGTGCGTCCGCTCCGCCCGGCCGATCCTTAGGATGGCGGCGTGAAGAGACCTGACGAGCGCGGCCGCGCCGGCGGCAGGACGACGGTCGTCGTCGTCCTGGTGCTCGCCCTCCTGGTCGGCGGTGGGTACGCCGCGGCGTACGCCGTCGCCGGCGACAAGACCCCCCGCGGCACCGTCGTCTCCGGGGTCGACATCGGCGGGATGACGCCGGCCGCCGCCCGGGAGGCGCTGGCTGAGGGCCTCGCCGACCGGCAGACCACGCCCTTGCAGGTGTCGCTCGGCGACCGCAGCGACGAGATCGACCCCGCCGAGGCGGGTCTCTCCGTCGACTACGACGCCTCCGTGGCGGCCGCCGGGGCCGAGCGCTCCTGGAAGCCGGGCCGGCTGTGGGACTACTTCACCGGCGGTGACGACGTCGACGCCGTCGTCGTGGTCGACGAGCAGGCCCTGGACGCCGCCCTCACCGACCTCGAGGCCGGGCTGGGCGAGGATCCCGTCGACGCCCGCGTCGTCTTCGCGGGCGGCGAGGTCTCGACGACGCCGGCCGAGCCCGGTCGCGGCCTGGAGCCCGACTCGACGCGCGCGGCCCTCGCCGCGGCGTACCTCTCCGGCGACCCGGTCGACCTCGAGATCACCCCGCTCGAGCCCGACGTCACCGACGCCGAGGCCGCCGAGGCCGTCGCGAGCTTCGCCGAGCCGGCCCTGTCCGGCCCGGTCACGCTGCGCTTCGGCTCGGCCGGGGTGCGCCTCGCGCCGGCCGACTTCGCCGACGCCCTCTCGCTCGAGCCGGGCGACGACGGCACCCTGGTGCCGGCGGTCGACGCCGACCAGCTCGTCCCGCTGGTCGAGGACGCCACCGCGGGCGACGGCGCCCCCGTCGACGCCAGCATCCGGCTGGTCGACGGCAAGCCGCAGGTGGTCAAGGCCAGGCCGGGCATCTCCTTCGAGCCCGCCGACGTGACCGCGGCCTTCCTCGAGGTCGTCACCCGGCCGAAGGGCGAGCGCAGCGTCGACGTCGAGGGCACCGTCGAGCAGCCGGCCTTCACGACCGCCGACGCCCGCGCCCTCGGCGTGAAGCGCGAGGTCTCCGAGTTCACGACGTACTTCCCGTACGCCGAGTACCGCAACACCAACATCGGCCGGGCCGCCGAGCTCGTCGACGGCACCCTGCTCAAGCCCGGCGAGACCTTCTCGCTCAACGACATCGTCGGCGAGCGCACCCGCGAGAACGGCTTCACCGAGGGCTACGTCATCAGCGACGGCATCCTCAAGCTCGACCTCGGCGGCGGCGTCTCGCAGATGGCGACGACGCTCTTCAACGGGATGTTCTTCGCCGGCCTCGAGGACGTCGAGCACAAGCCGCACTCGTTCTACATCGACCGCTACCCGGTCGGTCGCGAGGCCACCGTCGCCTGGGGCTCGGTCGACCTGCGCTTCCGCAACGACACCGAGCACGGCGTCCTGGTCAGCGCCGAGGTGAAGCCGAGCACGCCGTCCACCCAGGGTGAGGCCACGGTGCGGATGTACTCGACGAAGGTCTGGGACATCGAGACCACCACCGGCGACCGCTACGCCTACGTCGGCCCCGCCACCCGCGTCCTCGACACCCCCGACTGCGAGCCGAACGCCGGCTACTCGGGCTTCCAGATCGACGTCACGAGGATCTTCAAGCGGCCGGGCTCCGACGAGGTCGTGCGGACCGAGAAGTTCCACACCGACTACACGCCCAGCGACACCGTGGTCTGCCGGCCGCCCGGGTCGGTCAGGAACCCCTGACCGGGCGACCCAGCACCCACGCCGGCCGAGGAGGGCCCGTGGGCCCGTCCGGGGACCGCTCGTCGAGCGCCCCCGACCGGCGTGAGGGTGGCGCCTACGGCGCGAGCCGGTGCAGGTCGCGCGGGAAGAGCGTGACCTCGCGGACGTTGGCGGCACCGACCAGCCGCGACACCCAGCGCTCCAGGCCGATCGCGAAGCCGCCGTGCGGCGGGATGCCGTGGCGGAACGCCTCGACGTACGACGCGAACGGCTCGGCCGGGTACCCGCGCTCGGCGAGCACCCGCACGTAGTCGGCGTGCCGGTGCAGCCGCTGCGCCCCGCTGACCAGCTCGACGCCGCGGAAGAGCAGGTCGAAGGAGCGCGACCAGCGCGGGTCCTCGGGGTCGGGGTGGCTGTAGAAGGCCCGGGACGCCGTCGGGTAGCCCTCGACGACGAGGAGGTCCGAGCCGTGGGTCTCGCGCGCCCAGGCGCCCAGGGCCCGCTCGTGGGCCGGGGCGAGGTCGGGCTCGTCGTCCGGGGCCCCGACGAGCCGCAGCGCGTCGCGGAAGTGCAGCACCGGGACGTCGTCCGGCACGACCGGGACGTCGACACCGAGCCGCTCCACGGCCGCCGAGGCCCGCTCGCGCACGGCCGCGACCATCCCCGCGACGACGTCGCGCAGGCACGCGACGACGTCGCGGTGCGACTCGACGAAGCCCAGCTCGACGTCGAGCGAGACGTACTGCGCCAGGTGCCGCACCGTGTCGTGCGGCTCGGCACGGAAGACCGGCCCGACCTCGTAGACCCGCTCGAAGACCCCGACCAGCACCTGCTTGTAGAGCTGCGGGCTCTGCGCCAGGTAGGCCGGGCGGCCGAAGTAGTCGACCTCGAAGACGTTCGCCCCCGACTCGGTGGCGGCCTCCACCAGCTTGGGCGAGTGCACCTCGGTGAACCCGCCGGCGTCGAGGGTCGCCCGGAAGCCGTGCAGGCTGGCGGCGGCGATCTCCCAGCGGGCCCGCTGGTGCGGGTGTCGCCAGGTGGTCGCCGCGTGGTCGAGCAGGGTCGGCAGCGCGACGTTCAGCGTCGGGCGCCAGAGCTCGACGACGGGGGTGTCGGCGTGCTCGCCGAGCGCGGTCACCGTGGCCGCGGTGACCTCCACGCCGCCGGGGGCCCGGGCGTTGGCGGTCGCGGTGCCGACCACCTCGACCGGCGTCTCCTCCGGCGGCACGGCACCCCACGCGGCGTCGTCCTCGCGGACGACGACCTGGGCGAGGCCGGTGCGGTCGCGCAGGACCAGGAAGGTCAGCGCCGCGAGCTCGCGGCGGCGGTGGACCCACCCCTGCAGCCGCACGGGCTCGCCGGGGACGGCGTGGGTCAGGTCGGATGTGTGCGTACGTCTCATGGTCACCTCCAGCAGGAAAACCCTGGAGGTGTGGGCGGGGGTCAGGTCGCGGTGCCACCACACCTTCGCCGGTGACTCCGCACCACGGGTGGGAGGGCCGGCCTCTCGTCGGTGACGCCGGACGCGCGGCCCGGGCGTGTGCGGGATCGTCACTCCCCACCCGGGCCGTCCCAGCCTAGGTCGTAGCCTGCCTGCGTGCTCGCCCATTTCCGGCTGACCGTGCCGACGTCGCTCGCCGTCGACGTCCGCGACCTCCTCCTCGGTCACGACCACGTCACCAACGTGACCGTGCAGCCGGGCGCCGTCGTCCGGCCGGCCGGCGACCTGGTCGAGGCCGACGTGGCCCGGGAGTCCTCCGGCGCGCTGATGGACGACCTGCGGCGTCTCGGGTTGCACGAGACCGGCGGGATCGTCATCACCAGCCCCACCGGGACGCCCTTCGCGGCCGCCGACGCCCTCGAGGACCTCGCGCCGGGCCACCCGGACGACGCGGTCATCTGGGACGCCGTGGAGGACAACGCCGAGGCGGGGGCGGTGCCGACGCTGTCCTACCACCTGTTCCTCGTCATCGCCGTCGCGCTGGCGGCGATCGCCGTGCTCACCGACTCGGCCGTGCTCGTGGTGGGCGCGATGGTCGTGGGTCCGGAGTTCGGCCCGATCACCGCGATCAGCGCGGGCATCGTGCTCGGGCGGCCGGGGCTGCTCCTGCGGAGCCTGCGGCTGGTCGTGTTCTCGTTCGTCCTCGCGGTGCTCGTCGTCACCGCGCTGTCGCTCGCCGGCACCGCGGTCGGCTGGGTCGACGAGGAGCTCGTCACCCGCCCCCGGCCCAACACCGGCTTCATCTTCGCCCCCGACCACTGGTCGTTCGTCGTCGGCGTCCTCGCTGGTGCCGCCGGCGCGCTGGCCGTGGCCCTCCAGCGGGCCTCGACGATGGTCGGGGTCTTCATCTCGGTCACCACCGTGCCCGCGCTGGGCAACCTCGCCCTCGGTGTCGCGGTGTGGGAGCGTGACGAGGTGCTCGGCTCCCTCGCGCAGCTCGGCCTCAATGTGGCCGGCATGGTCGTCTCCGGCGTCGTCGTCCTCCTCCTGGTGCGGACGGCGTGGCCGTGGCTGGCCGCCCGGTCCGACCGGATCTTCGGGGTCGTGACGTGAGCGACGTCGAGCCCGAGGAGGGGCAGGGCGACTCGCTGCTGACCGTGCTGGTCGCGCTCGCGGCCAACGCGCTGATCGCCGTCGCCAAGTCGGTCGCGGCCGTGGTCACCGGGTCGGCGTCCATGGTCGCCGAGGCGGCGCACTCGTGGTCCGACACCGGCAACGAGATCTTCCTGCTCGTCGCCGAGCGTCGCGGACGGCGTCCGCGCGACGCGGAGCACCCGCGCGGCTACGGCCGGTCGACCTACATCTGGTCGCTGGTCGCCGCGTTCGGGCTCTTCTCGGCCGGCGCGGTCGTGTCGATCTGGCACGGCGTCACCCAGCTCGGCGTCGACGAGGGCGAGGCCAGCTTCACGATCAACTACGTCGTGCTGGCGATCGCCTTCGTGCTGGAGGGGACGTCGTTCCTGCAGGCGACCCGCCAGGTGCGCGGGGGAGCGGTCCGGTTCGGGCTGCGGCCGTGGCGCTACGTCACCCGGACGTCGAACCCGACCCTGCGCGCGGTCTTCTTCGAGGACGCCTCCGCGCTGCTCGGCATCCTGATCGCGGTGACCGGCATCGCGCTGCACCAGGCCACCGGGAACGCCGTCTGGGACGCCCTGGGCTCGATCGGCGTCGGTGTCCTGCTCGCCGCGGTCGCGGTCTTCCTGATGCGCCGCAACATGGACTACCTGCTCGGCCAGGGCGTCGACCCCGCCACCCGCCGCCAGGTCCTGGCGCGGCTGCTCGCGCACCCCGAGATCGACCGGATCACCTACCTCCACCTCGAGTACGTCGGACCGCAGCGGGTCTTCGTCGTCGCCGCCGTCGACCTGGTCGGCGACGACACCGAGGACCACCTCGCGCTGCGCTTCCGCCGGGTGGAGGCCGAGATCGAGCAGGAGCCGTTCATCGAGGACGCCGTCCTCACCCTCGCCCCGCCCGACGAGGCGGCCCTGACGCCGGAGCGCGACGGCAGCTGACCGACCGGCCGGGTCAGCCCGGCCAGATCCCCAGCGCCCGGCCGAGCGGCTCGGCCAGCTCGCGGGAGCGCGCCACGCTGAGGTGCCCCTTGTCGCGGTAGGCGATGGTCGAGCCGACCACGGCGGGGCACAGCCCCTCGGCGCACAGCCACGGGGCGGGGTCGACGACCTCGACGCCGTTCGCGGCGGCGACCGCGGTCGACATGGCGCGGGTGTCGAGGCTGACGTCGTCGGCGGGCACGGTGCAGTCGGCCATGCGTGCGCCGGGCGTCGAGAGGCACACGGCGGGGTCGATCGTCAGGCGCGGCACGTCGGCGAGCAGCACGGTACGCGCGGCCAGCGGCCGGTAGGCCTCGAACATCCGCTCCAGCCCGGCCGCGGTCTCGGCCTCGACGGCGGCGGCGTCGCGCACCAGGACGCCGTCCGCGAAGTAGGCGTTGACCGGCGCGGAGGTGACCACGAGGAGGTCGGGGTCGAGCCCGCCCAGCTGCTCCTCGGTCCAGGCGTGGAAGTCCTGGCAGGCCGGCCACGGCTCCTGGGTGAACGACGCGGCGATCTCGACCAGCGCGGCCGCGCACTGCGGCTTGACCAGGTAGTAGGCGCGGTAGCCGGCGCGCTCCGCGACCTCCTCGAACGCCGGCGTCCAGGCGAGCGCGTGGGAGTCGCCGACCACGACGAGCGTGCGGGTGCCCTCGTCGCTGCCCTGCGGGCACAGCTCGAGGGGGGCGCCGTCCTCGTAGAGGCAGTCGACCTGCGCGACGTCGTCCTCGAGGTCGACGAGGTCGGGGGTGAGGTCGCTCGGCAGCGGCCGGTCGTCGCGGGCGGCGAGCACGGAGGCCCGCACCAGGGCGGCCGGTCCGTCACCACCGATGCCGTACTGCTCGGCCGTGATCGCCGGGTCACCGCCGCGCTCGCCGACCCGGTACTCCGACCAGGCCCAGGTCGCCGTGGCGGTCATCGCGACGACGGCCAGGAAGGCCGGGTAGAGGAGCAGCGTGCGGCGCGGCCGGTTCCACGTCGCGCCGGTGCGGAACGGCGTCTCGACCAGCCGGAAGGTCAGCAGGGCCAGGCCGAACGTCGCGGCCACCACCAGCAGGGTCTCGCCCGCGGTCAGGTCGCGTCCCAGGGCCGTCGCGGGCACCACCAGGAGCGGCCAGTGCCACAGGTACAACGAGTAGGACCAGTCGCCGACGTGACGCAGGGGCGCGACCGAGAGCAGCCGGGCGGCCGAGCCGCGCTCCCCGGCCGTCGTCGCGGCCCCGGCCCACAGCACCGCACCGGCCCCGAGCACCGGCAGCAGCGCGGCCGACCCCGGGAACGGCGTCGCCTCGTCGTAGGCGACGCACGCGACCACGATCGCCGCGAGGCCGGCCCAGGCCACCACGTCGGCGGCGACGCGACCGCGCAGCGTCCGACCGGCGTGCACCGCCAGCGCGACCCCGGCCCCGACGGCGAGCTCCCAGGCGCGGGTCAGGCTGGAGAAGTACGCCGACTCCGGCTCGCTGCCGGTGCGGGCCACCGACCAGACCAGGCTGAGCGCACCCAGGACGACGATCAGCGCGACCAGCGCGCGGACCGCGACCGCCCGGTCGAGGGACCGGCGGGCCGCCCACCAGAAGCACAGCGCGACCAGCAGCGGCCACACCAGGTAGAACTGCTCCTCCACGGCCAGCGACCAGTAGTGCTGGACCGGCGACGGAGCCTCCTCGGCGGAGAAGTAGTCGACGCCCTCCTGGGCGAAGCGGACGTTGGCGGCGAAGACCGCCGACCACCACGCGTCCTTCGCGAGGTCGATCGCCTCGAGCACGCTCAGCCACACCAGCGAGGCGACCAGCGTGGCCACCAGCACCACGCCCGCCGCCGGCAGGATGCGCCGGGCCCGCCGGGCGTAGAAGCCGGCCAGCGACAGCCGCCCCGACCGGGCCGCCTCCCGCACCAGGAGCTGGGTGATGAGGAAGCCCGAGATGACGAAGAAGACGTCGACGCCGACGTAGCCGCCCGGGAGGAAGGAGACCCCGGCGTGCGCGGCGATGACGGTGAGCACCGCGAGGGCCCGCATCCCCTGGACGTCGTCGCGGAAGCCCGTGGTGCGGGGGGTGCCGGGGGAGTCCATGACCGCGCGAGGCTATCAAGCAGGAGCGCCGCGTCCCGGCCCCGGCGCTAGCGCGGCGTGAGGTACCGGTAGCGGTGGTGGGTGCGGAACCCGAGCCGCTCGTACAGCGCGAGCGCGGGTGCGTTGTCGCCGAGCACCTGCAGGAAGACGGTCGACGCGCCGCGCTCGGCGCCCCACCCGACGCAGGCGGCGACCACGGCGAGCCCGAGGCCCCGGCGGCGCTGCGCCGGGTCGACGGCGAGCCCGCCGAAGCCGAGCCAGTCGCCGTCGGGTGCGGGGTCGAGCGCGGCGTACGCCGTGGCGTGGTCGCCGATCGTGACCCGCGCCCAGTCGCCGGCCCGCTCGCCGGACCGGTCGCCGGCCCGCTCGCCGGGTCCGGCCTCGTGCACCTCGGCGTCGGGGTGGGCCGCGCCGCGCAGCGCCCGGCTCACCTGCGCGAGCGCGGCGACCTGGAACAGGGTGTCGGACTCGTTGCTCTCCGGCACCCACCCGAGCGCGGTGAGCCGGGCGTGCTCCGGAGAACCGGTCAGCACGGCCGCGATCGGACGGTCGTAGTGCGCGAGCACCCGGTCGACGTCGGTGTCGCCGTCGAGGCCGGACGCGCCGAAGGCGAGCACGGAGTTGGCGCGACGCGCGGTCGCGGTGGCGGAGTCGCGCAGCACCCAGCCGCCGAGCGCCTCGGTGACGAGGTCGGGGAAGAGCGCGAACCCGTGCTCCTGGGCCACCCGCGCGGGCACCCGGTCGCGCACCGACGGGCGCGGCGGCACCGGCTTGCCGGAGACGACGTCGCGCAGCGCGATCGTGACCGGGACGCCGTCCGCGGGCCGGACGACGCAGACGCCGTCGCCCCACGCCTCGCAGACGCCGAGCAGGTCGGTCATCGCCGGCCCGCCGCTCGGGCCGGTCTCCCCGGGCACCAGTCGGCGGACGACGACGCGGGAGCCGACGACGTGGGGGCCGAGGGTGTGCCGGCCCGGGGCGGGCCCGCCCACGCCGGTGTCCAGGGGTCGGGGTTCGTCGTTCACCGGCACTGTCGGGATACTAGGCTGCAGAAGGCTCTCGCACCGCCCGGACCCTGGTCCGGACGCCGCAGCATCAATTGGAGGAACTGATGACCTACGTCATCGCGCAGCCCTGCGTCGACCTGAAGGACCGTGCCTGCGTCGACGAGTGCCCGGTCGACTGCATCTACGAGGGCAAGCGGATGCTCTACATCCACCCCGACGAGTGCGTCGACTGCGGTGCGTGCGAGCCCGTCTGCCCGGTGGAGGCCATCTTCTACGAGGACGACACCCCGGAGGAGTGGAAGGAGTACTACACCGCCAACGTGGGCTTCTTCGAGGAGCTCGGCTCCCCGGGCGGTGCCGCGAAGATGGGCGAGATCGACCACGACCACCCGTTCGTCGCGGCGCTCGAGCCGCAGGAGCACGACCACTGAGCGGTCCCGTCTCGGCGCGGCTGCCCGCCGCCGTCCAGACCGGTCTGGTGGCCGTGCGCCGGCGCGCCGAGGCCTACCCCGGCCCGGTCGTCGACCTCTCGATCGGCGCCCCGACCGACCCCACCCCGGACGTCGTCCGCGCGGCCCTGGCCGCGCACGCCGACGCCCCCGGCTACCCGCTGACGGCCGGCCGCCCCGCCCTGCGCGAGGCGGTCGTCCGCTGGCTGGGGCGCGTGCACGGCGTGAGCGGCCTCGACCCGGCGCACGTGCTGCCCGCGGTCGGCACGAAGGAGCTGATCGGCTCCCTGCCGCTGCACCTCGGCCTCGGCGCCGGTGACGTCGTCGCCCAGCCGACGCCGGCCTACCCGACGTACGCCGTGGGCGCCGCGCTGGTCGGTGCCACCACGGCGTACGCCGACTCGGTCGCCGACCTCGACGCGCTCGCGGCCGAGCAGGTCGTGCCGCGGCTGGTGTGGGTCAACTCGCCGGCCAACCCGACCGGCCGGGTGCTGGCGCCCGAGGTGCTGCGCTCGATCCTGGCCTGGTGCCGCGACCACGGGGCGCTGCTGGCCTCCGACGAGTGCTACCTCGACCTCGGCTGGGACGTCGACCCGGTCAGCGTCCTGCACCCCGACGTCTGCGGGGGCAGCCACGACGGCGTCGTCGCGCTGCACTCGCTGAGCAAGCGCTCCAACCTCGCCGGCTACCGGATCGGCTTCCTCTCCGGTGACCCCGCCGTCGTCGCGGAGCTCGTCTCGGTGCGCCGCAACCTCGGCCTCGGCCTCCCGGACCCGCAGCAGGGCGCCGCTGTCGCGGCGCTCGACGACGACGAGCACGTCACGGTCCAGCGGGCCCGGTACGCCCGGCGTCGCGCCGTCCTGCGCCCCGCGCTCGAGGCCGCCGGCTTCCGCGTCGACCACAGCGAGGCCGGCCTCTACCTGTGGGCCACCCGCGACGAGCCGGGCGCCGCCGACCACCGGGGCGTCGAGCTGGTGGGCCGGCTCGCCGACCTCGGCCTGGTCGCCGTGGCCGGTGCCGAGTACGGCGCCGCCGGCCACGCCCACGTCCGCCTCGCCCTCACCGCCCCCGACGACGCGGTCGCCCTCGCGGCCGACCGCCTGATCCAGGAGTTCCGTCCGTGATGCCCACCGCCCTCTCCCTCGCGCACCCCAGCGTCGACCCGCCGACGCTGATCGACCGCACCCGGCAGGCGCTGGGCTGGTCGGGCAGCGAGTTCCTCGTCGGCCTGCGGGGCTACGACGAGCTGATGGAGACCCTCGAGGTCGCCTCCGACGTCGAGGGCCTGGCCCGCATCGGCGACCCGACGTCCCCGCCGGTCCGGCTGCTCCGCGCGCTCAACGCCTCCGGCGCCGGCCTCAGCGTCGGCCGCGTCGCCACGCTCGACGCGCCGTGGCGGTGGGCCCGGATCGGCGAGGGCACCGCCGAGATCACCGGCGTCGCACTGCGCCAGCAGGCCTACGCCGACGTCGTCGGCGCCCTGGGTCGCGCCGGCGTCTCGTTCCGGGTGCTGCCCGACGACACCACCACCGAGGCGCTGCTCGACGTCGGCCGGACGCTCGGCTCCGCCGTCCTCGACGTCGACGAGGTGCCCGCGGACGCCGTCCTGGTGCCCGGCTACCTCGACGACCAGCCGCCGCTCACCTACGGACTGCTCACCCGCCGCGCGTCGGAGTTCGCCGAGGACGTCGTCGTCTGGCTCTCGATGCGGCCCGAGCGGGAGTCGCCCGGCACGCTGATGGCGGCGCTGCAGCGCTTCAGCGACCTGGGCCTCAACCTCGACTTCCTGCACAGCGACCCGCTGGGCCCCGACGTCCACAGCTTCTACCTCGGCTTCCGCACCGACCCGGCCCGCGTCGAGGAGCTGCAGGCCTCCCTGCGCGAGGGCGGGCTCACCAGCCGCGTCCTCGCCGCCTTCGCCCTCTGACTCCCCGTCCGGCCCAGCACCCGGCGAGGGCCGTGCGGGTCTAGGCTCGCGGCCGTGAGCGTCACCTACCTGGGCCCGTCGGGCACCTTCACCCACCAGGCGGCCGTGGCGCTGCGTCCCGACCTCCGCGCCGACGCCGGCGACCTGGTGCCCGCGACGTCCGCGGCGGACGCCCTGGCCGCCGTCGAGTCGGGGGCGGCGGCGTACGCCGTGCTGCCGATCGACAACTCGGTCAACGGCGTGGTCGTGCCGACCCTCGACGGCCTGCTGCTGCGACCGGCGCTCTCGATCGTCGACAGCGTGGTGCTGCCGATCTCGTTCGACGCCTACACCCGCGACCCGACGATCGCGCCCCACGTCGTCGTGAGCCACCCGCACGGGCTCGCCCAGTGCCGCACCTGGATCGAGGCCCGGGGTCTCCCCACGCGCGAGGCCTCCTCGACGGCCGCGGCCTGCCGCGACCTCGGTCCCGGCGAGATCGGCATCGGCCCGCGCATCTGCGGCAGCCTCTACGACCTGCACGCGGTCGCCGAGGCCGTCGAGGACAACGCCGCCGCCTACACCCAGTTCGCGCTGGTCTCGTCGGGCCCCGTGCCGGACGACGGCCCCGAGCCCGGCGCCGGCGACGACGGGTTGCTGGTCGGGCTGTTCCCCGACGCCAACGTGCCCGGTCTGCTGCGCCGCCTGCTCGGCGTCCTGGAGGACCGCGGTGTCAACATGACCAACCTGGTGACCCGGCCGGTGCCGGCGACCCCCGGCATCTTCGTCTTCCTGCTCTTCCTGTCCGGGTCGTTCAGCGCCGACGACGTCGAGGAGATGCGGGCCGAGTGGGCCCACCTCGGGGCCTCGGCCCGGGCCCTGGGCCGGATCGCGCCGCTGGCCCGGATGGCCGCACGGCCGTGACCGGGTTCGAGCGGGTCGCCGTCGTCGGGGCCGGGCTGATCGGCGGGTCCGTGGCGCGCCGGCTGCACGCCCGCGGTGTCGACGTCGTCGTCGTCGACCCGGACCCCGGCACCCGCGCCGCGGCGTCCGCGGCCGGGCTCGCGGTGGCCGACGTGCTGCCCGCCGACCGCGACCTGGTCGTCCTCGCCACCCCGCTCGACGCGCTGGCGGTGGTGCTCGCCGACGCGGCGGTCGCCGCCCCGGACGCCGTCGTCGTCGACGTCGGCAGCGTGAAGGTCGCCGCCGCGCGGGCGGCCGCCGCCGCCGGCCTCGCCGGTCGCTACGTCGGGGCGCACCCGATGGCCGGCACCGAGCAGTCCGGGTTCGAGCACTCCTACCCCGACCTGCTCGTCGGCGTGCGGTGGGCCGTCGCCCGCGGCGACGGTCCGGTCGCGGACGTCGTCCGGTTCGTCGTCGAGGTCTTCGGCGCGACCGCCGTGGTGCTGGACGCCGCCGAGCACGACCGCGCCGTCGGACTGGTCAGCCACGCGCCCCACGTGCTCGCCAACGCGCTGCTCGAGCTCGCCGAGCGCGCCGACGAGCCGACGGCCGCGCACCTGGCCGCCGGCAGCTTCCGCGACGGCACCCGCGTCGCCGGCCGCAATGCCGAGCGCACCCGCAACATGCTCGCCGACAACGCCGACGCGCTCGCCGGCGTCCTCGACGACCTGGTGATCCTGCTCGCCCACTACCGCCGCGAGCTCGCCGACCCCGACGCCCTCGGCGCGCGGCTGCAGTCCGTCGTCGACGGCTCCGCCCCGGTGCGGCGTCCCGACGCCGACTGGCGGGCCTGCCCCGACCTCGGCGTCGTGCTGGCCGCTCCCGGCCCGGTGCTGGTCCGCGCGGGCGCGGGCGGGCTCGAGTGGGCGCCGGCCCACCCGTGAGCGCCGACGAGGTCGTCGCCCTGTACGACGACGCGGGCCGGCCGTGCGGATCGGCGCCGCGGTCCCGGGTCCGCGCCGAGAACCTGCGGCACGCGGCGACCAACGTCGTCGTCCGCGACCCCGCCGGGCGGATCTTCGTGCACCGGCGCACCGACACCAAGGACGTCTACCCCGGCTACTGGGACTTCACCGCCGGCGGCGTCCTGCTGGCCGGCGAGGACCCGGACGACGCCGCGCGCCGCGAGGCCGAGGAGGAGCTGGGTGTCACCTCGCCGCTGGTGTCGCTCGGGGCGGCCGACTACGCCGACGACCGGACGACGTACCGCGCCTTCCGCTACGAGACCGTCTGGGACGGCCCGGTCCGGCTGCAGCCGGAGGAGGTCGCCGAGGGACGCTGGATGACGCCCGCCGAGGTGGTCGCCATGATCGACGACGGGGCCGTCCGTATCATGCCGGACGCCGTCGGCGTCCTCGGCACCTGGCTGCGGGCCCGGGCGTGACGTCGCCCGGCGCCCGCGCACGACGCCTCCGGGGAGGCCCCGGCTGCGCGGGCTAGGCGAACACGTCCACGTGCACGTGGTCGCGGTGCTCGAGGATCGCCTGGGTGGCCGGGTCGTCGTTCGAGGGGGCGTCGTAGTCGCGCCAGGCCTGGTCGCGCCCGGCGACCCAGATCCTGTCGTCGAAGATGACCGTGCGCACGTCGAGCCGCTCGGCGTGCGCGACGAGGTACTGCGCGACCGCCCAGCCGCGCTGCTGGTTGGACGCGTCCACCGGCCGGAAGAAGAGGTCGACGGCGCGGCCGTCGTAGTGCGCCGAGCCCTCCATGTGCCCGGTGCTGACGCCGCCCGGGGCGAAGCCGCCGGTCTCGAGCTCGCCGAAGACCTGCTGCACGTCGCTGCGGACCGCGTCGGCACGCGCCGTCAGCCCGCGGCGGTTGAGCTCGGCGCTGCCCTCGTCGACGTCGCCGTCGACGTCGCAGGCGAACGACGACCCGCTCTGGCCGGTGAGCGCGGAGGCGAGCACCCGGGCGTCGTCCTCGTGGTCGGCGTAGGCGCCGGGGAACGCCGAGCGCTGCACGGCCTGCGCCGCGACGGTGATCTCGAGGGTGCGGTAGTCGTCGACGTCCTCGAGCGCGTCGTAGAAGGCGTTGGTGGAGTAGACGGGGTCGAGGATCTCCTCGACCGAGCCCCAGCCCTGGGACGGGCGCTGCTGGAAGAGCCCGACGGAGTCGCGGTCGCCGAAGTCGATGTTGACCAGGTCCGACTCCTGGTACGCCGTCGCCAGCGCGATCGACGCCGCCCGGGCCGGCAGCCCGCGGCGCACCGAGATGGCGGCGATGAGGGCGGCGTTCTCGCCCTGCTCGACGCTGACGTCGACGCTGCGGCCGTCGACCGTCGCGGTGCACCCCTCGGCGCCCTGGAGGAACGGGACGCGCACGTTGCGCAGCACGCCGACCGTCACCGCGGTCGCCACGACCAGCGCGGCGACGGCGACCAGCGCCGGTGCGGCTCCCCTCCTCATCGCGCCCTCCTCATGGCGGCAAGTGTGGACGACGCCCGGTTGAGAGGAGGCTGAGCGTCAGTTCGCGTGCAGCGCCTCGTTGAGGGCGATGCCGGTGCCCTTCCACGGGATCGCCTCGACGGCGCCGGTGAGCGAGTTGCGGCGGAACAGCACGTTGTCGTGGCCGGAGAGCTCGACCGCCTTGAGGTGCGCGGGCTTGCCGTCGCGGTCGAGGACGGTGAGCTTGGTGCCGGCGGTGACGTAGCAGCCGGCCTCGACGACGCAGTCGTCGCCGAGGGAGATGCCGATGCCGGAGTTGGCGCCGAGCAGGCAGCGCTCGCCGAGCGAGATGACCTGCTGGCCACCGCCCGACAGGGTGCCCATGATCGAGGCGCCGCCGCCGACGTCCGAGCCGTCGCCGACGACGACGCCGGCCGAGATCCGGCCCTCGACCATCGAGGCACCGAGCGTGCCGGCGTTGAAGTTGACGAAGCCCTCGTGCATCACGGTGGTGCCCTCGGCGAGGTGCGCGCCGAGGCGCACCCGGTCGGCGTCCGCGATCCGCACGCCGCTCGGGACGACGTAGTCGGTCATCCGCGGGAACTTGTCGACGCCGTACACGCTCACGTGCCCGAGGGCGGCCCGCACCCGGGCGCGGGTCAGCTCGAACCCGGCCACGGCGCACGGCCCGGCGGAGGTCCAGACGACGTTCGCGAGCAGCCCGAAGACACCCTCCATCGAGCAGCCGTGCGGGCGGACCAGCCGGTGCGAGAGCAGGTGCAGGCGCAGCCAGACGTCCTCGGTGGACGCCGGCGCCGCCGCCAGCTCGGCCTCCACCAGCCGGACCTCACGGCTGACCCGCCGGGCTTCGTCCGGGACGGCGAGGGCGGTGAGCTCCGCGGGCGCGTCGCCGTCGGTCGCACCCAGCACGGGGGCGGGGAACCAGGCGTCGAGCACGCCGCCGTCCGCGTCGAGGGTGACCAGGGCCCAGCCCGAGGCGGTGACAGCGGCGGCGGTTTCACTCATGGTGGCAAGCCTAGTGAGGGGAACCGCCGCGCGCCGGGTGCCGTCCCACCGCTCATGTCGACGAGGAAGGCCACCCACGGCGGGTCCGGCTACGCCGGACCCGGGCTGCGCCACGCGACCGAGAGCTTCACCGCCCGCCGGCGCTGACCCACGGCGTCCCGGGTCAGAGCCCGGTGCGACCGTCGATGCACTCGCGCAGGAGATCGGCGTGGCCGCAGTGCCGCGCGTACTCCTCGACGAGGTGCACCAGGACGTCGCGCAGCTCGACCTCGCCGTCGTCGTGGGTGCCGAGCACGTCGAAGGACAACGCGGCGTCGTACCACCGCTCGGCGTGGGCGACCTCGGTGCGCCACGCCGTCCACGCCTCGGCGACCACCGCGGGGTCGGCGACCGCGCCGTCGAAGTCGGCGTCGCGGTGCTCGTCCTTGCCGTACATCTTCGGGCGGTCGAGGCGGCGCTCCATGACCCGGCGGCACCACGAGTACTCGACGGCGACCAGGTGCCGCAGCAGCCCCAGCAACGACAGCGACGACGGCGGCACGGACCGCCGGGCCAGCTGGTCGGCGTCCAGTCCCTCGCAGGTGCGTTCGAACGTCGCCCGGTAGTGGCGCAGGTAGTCGAGCACCATGGCGCGCTCGCCGCGCAGCATGTCGGTCACGACGGTGACCCTCCCACGTGGGCGGAGGAGCAGGTGAGCCGTCCGCCCCACCGGGCGCGGCCGCTCCGGAGACGGGCGGAACCTCGCGGGACGCTCGATCGTCCACCAGACATGAGATCACTCCTGGTCGGTGCTGTGGCTGCCGCCGTCGTCATGCCGTTGTCCGTCGTCGTGCCCCAGGCCGCGGCCTCGGCTCGGCCGGGCCCGGGGACCGCGCGCGGAGCGGTCGAGGCCCGGGTCGGCGACCTGACCACGAGGACCGCGGGGACGCCCGGCACCGGGGCCAGGCGGCTGACGTCGGCGACGGTGCGGCAGGACCTGTACGCCGACCGGGTCACCGGCACGTTCGTGCTCGACGCGGCGCCGACCGGGCCGAGCACGACCTCGTACCTGCGGGTCGGGTTCGGGCACACCGACGACGCGGGCACCTGCGTCGGCGACCAGCAGTACTACACCGACACCCTCTCCCCGGCCGACGGTTTCACCCGCAGCGGGCGGACCCTCACCCTCGCCAGGACCGACAGTCGCGCGGGCTACATGGACTGGGACTGCGCCTTCGCCCTCCTCGACGCCGACCTCGACGGCGAGCAGTCGTCGATCCACTCGGTCCTGGGCGGCTCGCTGCGCGACGTCGCCACCCGCCCGGACCTGGCCGTCACGAAGGTCCAGCTCCTCGGGAAGGGGCGGATCGGCCTGGTGCGCGGGGTGTGGACGACGCTCGAGGTCACCGTCGGCAACCGCGGCACCGGCGACAGCACCGGCACCGTCGTCACCGGCGCCGGGAAAGGCGTGAAGGTCCGCAGGGCCGGCCTCGGCACGATCCGCGACGACGACACCGGCACCGCACGGGTGCAGGTCAAGCTCGTCGGCACGAGGGCGACGAGAGTCCGGGTCACCGCCAGCGGCGGCGGCGACCGCGCCACGCGCACCGTCCGGGTCCGCAAGGTCGCGCCGCCGGCCGGGCCGACGCCCGGGCGGTACGCCGGAGCGGGCGGCGACGTGAAGTTCGACGTCGTGAAGGGACGGGTGACCGGCTTCCGGATCCGCACCGTGACCACCTGCGGGGCCTTCCCCGACGTCCCGACGACCACGGTCGTCACCTACGACTTCCCGACGGTGAGGATCGCCCGCAACGGCATCGTCGACGCCCGGCAGAAGGGCCGGCTGTTCAGCGCCTACCTCCGGCTGCGGATCGCGAGGGGCACCGTCACCCAGGCGCGGTTCCAGTACTTCGGGCCGAGCTGGTGCCGGGCCAGCGAGTCGTTCACGGCCCGCCGCGTCGGAGGCTGAGGTCGCTGCCGTGCCACCTCCGATCTTCGTGCTCCACGACCACCGCAAGCCCCGTCCGCACTTCGACCTGCGGCTCGAGGAGGACGGCGTCCTGCGGTCGTGGGCGGTGCCGAAGGGGCTGCCCACCGACCCCCGGCACGACCGGCTCGCGGTGGCCGTCGACGACCACGACCTGGCGCACGCGACCTACACCGACGAGCACAAGGCCATCGCCGACCACGGCACCTGGACGCTCGTCGACCGCAACGACCGGCGGTTCGTCTTCGACCTGTGCGGACTCGGGGGCGTGCGGCGCTACGCCCTGGTCGACACCGGGCGCGACTGGCTGCTCCACCTGCTCAAGGGCAACCGTGAGGCTCCTCACCGGGCGGTGATGAACCCGGACACGCTGCACGGGTCGATCGCGGAGCCCGTGACGTCGGTCATCAGGGTGCCCTGGACGACGGCACCCGACGGGTCGCCGTAGGTGAAGGTCAGCTGGGCGAGATCACCGTCGTCACCGACGAGGAGGTCGAACTCGCCGGCGAGGGGCCCGAAGCTGCCGTTCTCGACGTCGCTCTCGAGCGGGGTCGCGCCGGGGGTGTCGCTGAGCACCACCGAGGTGATCCTCGAACCCGCGCGGGACGAGGTCGCGAGGAGCCCGACGCGGGTCCCGCCGCCGGTGACGGTGCAGCGGAGCTCGACGTCGAGCCCGGTGCTGCTGTAGAGGAAGCGGGGTCGGCCGGGACCCGTGCCCAGGAGCTCGTTGACCGCCCTGACCGTGAGGCCGCCGACCGTGCCGGCGTCCGAGGCGTACCTGGCGGTGTCGGCGTTGCGGACCTCGGCCAGGGTGTTCTCCTTCACGTCGGCCCCGGTGACCGCGTCGTTCTTGATCTTGGCACCGGTGACGGCGTCCTTCTTGAGGTCCTCGGTGCCGATCTTGACGGCGGCGTACGACGTGCCGCCGAGGGCGACGAGGAGGGCGAGGGTGCTGGCGACCGCGCTGTAGCGCACGGTGATCGAGGTAGGCATGCGCTGATCCTGCGCGGCAACCTTCCGGGAACGTGCGGGAATCGTGAGGGTGGGGCCGGCTCGCCACCCGGCTCAGCGCCGGGCCTGCCAGACACGGTCGACCTCGGGATGACGCCGGTGCAGGACGACGAGCGAGACCACGAGCGCGGCGAAGACGGCCACCAGCAGCCGCGCCACCCACAGCTGCAGGCCGCTCGAGCCGGCCGCCGGCTCCTGCACCCCGAGGACGGTGAGCAGCAGGTCCAGCACGCCGGCGCGTCGCCGGGACCCGGAGTCGACGACGAACCCGAGCGCGGTCGACATCGCCACCGTGTCGACCAGCAGCAGGCTCAGCAGCACCGAGGCGCGCGCCTCCACGTCGCCGCGGACGGCGGCGGGGGAGTCGAGCGCGATCCGGATCGTGGGCGCCAGCACCATCAGGTGCACCAGCATCGCGAGCAGCAGCGCGCCGCCCCCGATCAGCCAGACGACGAGCGGGACGACCCCGAACCAGCTGGGGTCGGGGTCGACGCCGTCCTCCAGGGTCACCGGGAAGAGCAGGAAGCCGATCACGGTCTCCAGGACCAGCGCGCTGACGACGGGCGCGACCGTCGCCGACATCGCCCGGCCGATGGAGCGCGGGTCGAGCGAGTCGCGGGAGACCAGGAAGGCCAGGCCGAGGACGACGTCCGCGGCGGCCACGACGGCGATCGGACCGCCGATCCGGTCGGCGTCGGAGGCCATCCACCCCAGGCCGGCGCCCGCCGCGACGACGGCGAGCACCCAGACGGTCCAGCGGACCCGACGGGTCCACGAGCGGCGTCCGGGCACGCGTCACCGTACGACGAGCGGGGTCAGTCGTCGCGCTCGACCCGGAGCACGGCGCCGCTGACGGCGTCGATGGTCACGGTCTGCTCGTCGGCGGTGTCCTCGTCGAGCTGGACGTCCCAGGTCGCGCGGCTGCCGTTGTCGTCGTCGAGGTCCAGGTCGATCGAGGTGACGGTGCCACCGGGCACCTCGCCCAGGGCGGCCTGCACGGCGGCGGGCAGGTCGACGGTCGCGTCCTGGAGCAGCCGCTGACGCTCGGCGAGGTCGTCGTCCCCGCCGGCGTCGTCCCCGTCGTCGTCCCCGTCGTCGTCGCGGTCCTCGACCGGCCCGCGGGTGACGGTGGAGCCGTCGGGGCCGACGGTGAGGTCGTGCTCGGTGCCGTCGGCGGTCACCACCGTCGCGTCCCACCCGTCGCGGTCCAGGGCGACGGAGAAGACGACGGCGCCGTCGAGCGCGCCGAGCGCGGTCCGGGCGGCGGCGAGGACGTCGCCGGCCGGCGCGGCCGGGTCGCTGGGGTCGCTCGGGGCGTCGGCGGGTGCCGACGACGAGTCGGTCGCGGCCGGGCTGTCGCCGGAGGACGACGGCGAGGAGGACGAGGCGGACGAGGCCGGCGCGGTGTCGTCGGCGGCGGCGTCCCCGTCGTCGCCGCCGCAGGCGACGAGCGTGAACGCCAGCGGCGCGACGGCGAGGACGGCGAGCCGGCGGCCGGACAGCGGGGACAGGAAGGACGGGCGGTTCATGGTGATCTCCTCGACAGGGTGTGCGACCGGTACCCCCCGACCTTCCCGCCGCGGCCGTCAAGGGGGCGCGAACCGGAGGTCAAGGGCACGCTAAGGCCCGGTCGGTGCCGCGCGGGCCCAACCAATTCGTCATCGTCGCCGGCGCCGCCCTACCCTGGGAGCACAGGCGTTCGAGCCGTCATCAGCGGCGAGCCTCCGGAAGAACAGCCCCTCCCGGGAGGGCGGGGCCCAGTAGAGCCGGACGGGTGGCCCGTCACAGCCGACAACGAAGTGGTCCCGCAGCAGGTGGGCGGGGCAATCGAGGTGGTACCGCGGCAGCCCGTCGTCCTCGTCGTGACATGCACGTGACGTCCGACGAAGCGCCAGGAGCCCCCGATGCCGTACCCCAAGAACGCACCCGAGCAGGGTGTCCCGTCGAGCCCGCGGTTCCCGGAGATCGAGGAGCGGATCCTCGCGTTCTGGCAGGCCGACGGCACCTTCCAGGCGAGCATCGACCAGCGCGACGCCGGCGCCGACGGCGCCAACGAGTTCGTCTTCTACGACGGCCCGCCGTTCGCCAACGGCCTGCCCCACTACGGCCACCTGCTCACCGGCTACGTCAAGGACCTGATCCCGCGGTTCCAGACGATGCGCGGGCGCCGCGTCGAGCGCCGCTTCGGCTGGGACACCCACGGGCTGCCGGCCGAGCTGGAGGCGATGCGCCTCAACGGCATCAAGACGACCGACGAGATCCTCGAGCTCGGCATCGAGAAGTTCAACGACGCCTGCCGCGAGTCGGTGATGAAGTACACCGGGGAGTGGCGCGACTACGTCACCCGCCAGGCCCGCTGGGTCGACTTCGACAACGACTACCGCACCATGAACCCCGACTACATGGAGTCGGTCATGTGGGCGTTCAAGCAGCTCCACGACAAGGGCTACGTCTACGAGGGCTTCCGCGTGCTGCCCTACTGCTGGAACGACGAGACGCCGCTGTCCAACCACGAGCTCCGGATGGACGACGACGTCTACCAGATGCGGCAGGACCCCGCCGTCACCGTCGGCTTCGAGATCACGACCGACGGCCCGCTGCAGGGCGCCAAGCTGCTCATCTGGACGACGACCCCGTGGACCCTGCCGAGCAACCTCGCCGTGATGGTCGGCTCCGACATCGACTACGTCGTCGTCGAGAGGGACGGCGACCGGCTGGTCCTCGCGGAGGCCCGGCTGGCGGCGTACGCGCGCGAGCTCGGGGACGAGCCGACCGTGGTCTCCCGCCACACCGGCGCGGACCTGCTCGGCCTGGTCTACCGCCCGCCGTTCGGCTACTACGAGGGTCACGAGAACGCCTTCCGGGTGGTCGCCGCCGACGAGGCCGTCACGACCACCGACGGCACCGGGCTGGTGCACAGCGCCGGTGCGTTCGGTGAGGTCGACAAGGAGGTTACCGACCGCGAGGGCATCGAGGCCGTGATGCCGGTCGGCAAGGACGGCCGCTTCACCGCACCGGTCACCGAGTACACCGGCATGCTCGTCTTCGACGCGAACCCGCACATCATCGACGACCTCAAGTCCGTCACGGCCGGCGAGCCGGCCGGCGCGGTCACCGCCGGCACGGTGCTGCTGCGTCGCGAGACCTACGACCACTCCTACCCGCACTGCTGGCGCTGCCGCGAGCCCCTCATCTACAAGGGCGTCTCGTCGTGGTTCGTGCAGGTGACGGCGTTCAAGGAGCGGATGCTCGAGCTCAACCAGCAGATCAACTGGGTGCCCGACCACATCCAGGACGGCCAGTTCGGCCGGTGGCTCGAGAACGCCCGCGACTGGTCGATCACCCGCAACCGCTTCTGGGGCAGCCCGGTGCCGGTGTGGGTGAGCGACGACGCGGCCTACCCGCGTGTCGACGTCTACGGCTCGTTCGCCGAGATCGAGCGTGACTTCGGCCGGGTGCCGACGAACGCCGCCGGCGAGCGCGACCTGCACCGGCCGTTCGTGGACGACCTCACCCGGCCCAACCCCGACGACCCCCGCCCCGAGGGGGAGCGTTCGACGATGCGCCGCGTCCCCGACGTCCTCGACGTGTGGTTCGACTCGGGCTCGATGAGCTACGCCCAGGTGCACTACCCGTTCGAGAACAAGGAGTGGTTCGACGGCAGCGCCGAGAAGAAGGGCCACTTCCCGGCCGACTTCATCGTCGAGTACATCGGCCAGACCCGCGGCTGGTTCTACACGCTGCACATCCTGGCGACGGCGATCTTCGACAAGCCGGCGTTCGAGAACTGCATCAGCCACGGCATCGTGCTCGGCTCCGACGGCAACAAGATGTCGAAGTCGCTGCGCAACTACCCCGACGTCCGCGAGGTCTTCGACCGCGACGGCGCCGACGCGATGCGCTGGTTCCTCATGTCGAGCCCGATCCTGCGCGGCGGCAACCTCGTCGTCACCGAGCAGGGCATCCGCGACTCGGTGCGCCAGGTGCTGATCCCGCTCTGGAACAGCTGGTACTTCTTCCAGCTCTACGCCAACGCCGCGAACGGCGGCGCCGGCTACGAGGCGACCTCCGACGCGTCGGTGCGCTCCTCGGTCCCGCTCGACCGCTACCTGCTGGCCAAGTGCCGAGAGTACGTCGAGGAGATGACCTCCGCGCTCGACGAGTACGCCGTCGCCGAGGCCTGCGACGCGACGCGCTCGTTCCTCGACGTCCTCACCAACTGGTACATCCGGCGTTCGCGCGACCGGTTCTTCGACGAGGAGCCGGCCGCCTTCGACACGCTCGGCACCGTGCTCGAGACCGTGTGCCGGGCGACCGCGCCGCTGCTGCCGCTCACCACCGAGGAGATCTGGCGCGGACTGACCGGTGAGCGGTCGGTGCACCTCACCGACTGGCCGCTGGTCGAGGAGCTGCCCGCCGACGTCGCCCTGGTCGTCGCGATGGACCAGGTGCGCGAGATCTGCTCGGCGGCGTCGGCGCTGCGCAAGGCCGCCTCGCTCCGCAACCGGCTGCCGCTGGCCCGCCTGACCGTCGTCGTGGCCGACCCCGACGCGCTCGCGGCCGAGGGCCTCGAGGGCCTGGTCGCCGACGAGGTCAACGTCAAGGAGGTCCGGCTGCTCGCCGTCGACAGCCCGGAGGCGGCGGCGTACGGCGTCGAGCAGAAGCTCACCGTCAACGCCCGCGCCGCCGGCCCGCGCCTGGGCCGCGACGTCCAGCTGGCCATCAAGGGCTCCAAGTCCGGTGACTGGTCGGTGGCCGACGACGGCACCGTCACCGCGGGCGGGCTGGCGCTGGTCGAGGGCGAGTACGCCCTCGAGACGGTCGCCGGCTCGGCCGACGCCGACACCGCGACCGGGGTGCTGCCGGGCGGCGGCTTCGTCGTCCTCGACACCGCGGTCACGCCCGAGCTGGCCGCCGAGGGCCTGGCCCGCGACCTGGTCCGCGCCGTCCAGCAGGCCCGCCGCGACGCCGGCCTCGACGTCTCCGACCGGATCGCGCTCACCCTCGCCGGTAGCGAGGCGGTGGTCGCGGCGGCCCGCACCCACGAGGCGCTGGTCGTCGGCGAGACCCTCGCGACGTCGTACGAGGTGGTGCTCGGCGACGGCGCGGGCGCCGCCACCCTCGTCGGTGACGGCGAGAAGGTCGCGATCACCCTCACCAGGGCCTGACTCCACGCTGACCCGTCACCTATAGGTGACGGGTCAGCCGGGAATCCACGCCGACCCGTCACCCATCGGTGACGGGTCGACGAGGGCCGGCGCACCTGAGAGGGTCGGGAGCATGACCGCTGCCTCCTGGCTCGAGCTCTGCCTCGACGTCCACGACCCCGGGAAGTTCGACGCGATGGCGTCGTTCTGGTCCACCGCCGCCGGGCTGCGCCGCGAGCCGTGGCCGGGCGCGGGCGACGAGCCCGACGACCTGGTCGGCGGAGCGGGGTGCGGTATCTCGCTGTGCCCCGTGCCCGAGCCGAGGACCGTCAAGCACCGCGTGCACCTCGACGTGCACGTCCGCGCGGTCGACGACCTCGTCGCCGCCGGCGCCACCGTCCTCCAGGAGCTGCCGCACTGGACCGTGCTGGCCGACCCCGAGGGCGGCGAGCTCTGCGCGTTCGTGCGCGCACCCGACCAGGACCTGCCCGACTACCGGGTCCACGAGGTCGTCGTCGACGCCGTGGATCCCGAGCGGATCACCCGCTGGTGGGCTGACCGGTTCGACGTCGGCGTCCAGAACGACGGCGAGCCGTGGTGGTGGGTCCAGGACGTGCCGGGCATGCCGTTCGACTCGCTGGTCTTCCAGCCGGTGCCCGAGCCGAAGACCGTCAAGAACCGCGTCCACTGGGACCTCGAGGGCGACGTCGACGACTTCCTCGCCGCCGGCGCCACCCGACTCTGGGACCAGCCGCGCTGGACCGTGCTCGCCGACCCCGAGGGCAACGAGTTCTGCGTGTTCGCTCCGCGTTGACCGGACGGTTCCGGGAGGCTGATTGACTGGGGCTGTGGAACTGGACCTCACCCTGGACGCCGTCACCCTCACCCGCGCCCTCGTCGACATCGAGTCGGTGAGCAAGAACGAGCAGGCCATCGCCGACGCCGTCGAGGGCGCGCTGACGACGCTGCCGCACCTCACCGTCGTCCGGCGCGGCAACACCGTGGTGGCCCGCACCGACCTCGGCCGCGACGAGAGGGTGGTCATCGCCGGCCACCTCGACACCGTGCCGCTCAACGACAACCTGCCGAGCCGGCTCGACGAGGAGACCGGCCTGCTGCACGGCCTCGGCACCTGCGACATGAAGGGCGGCGACGCCGTCATCCTGCGCCTGGCCGCGACCGTGCCGGAGCCGGTGCGCGACGTCACCTACATCCTCTACGAGGCCGAGGAGATCGACTCCGAGTTCAACGGCCTCAACAAGCTCTCCCAGTCCGACCCCGACCTGATGCAGGCCGACTTCGCGATCCTGATGGAGCCCTCGGACGCCGTCGTCGAGGCCGGCTGCCAGGGCACCCTGCGCATCGAGGTCCGCACGACCGGCGAGCGGGCGCACTCGGCCCGGTCGTGGAAGGGCGTCAACGCGATCCACGGCGCGGCCGACGTGCTGGCCCGGCTCAACGCCTACGAGGCGCGGCGGCCGGTGATCGACGGGCTTGAGTATCACGAGGGCCTGAACGCCGTGTCCATCCGCGGCGGCGTCGCCGGCAACGTGCTGCCCGACGAGTGCGTCGTCGAGGTCAACTTCCGCTTCGCGCCCGACCGCAGCGAGGCCGAGGCCGAGGCGTTCGTCCGCGAGTTCTTCGACGGCTACGACGTCCGCCTCACCGACACCGCACCCGGCGCCCTCCCCGGCCTCGACCGGCCGGCCGCCCGCGAGTTCATCGCCGCCGTCGGCGGGGTCGTGAACCCCAAGTTCGGCTGGACCGACGTCGCCCGCTTCACCGTCCTCGGCGTCCCGGCGGTGAACTTCGGTCCCGGCGACCCGATGCTCGCCCACAAGCAGGAGGAGTTCGTGCCGATCGAGCACGTCGAGCGCTGCGAGCAGCAGCTGCGCCGCTGGCTGGGCGGCCTCTGATGGTCAAGGCGAGGATCAAGGGCCCGATCGTCGAGCGACGCGCGCAGCGCGACGGCACCACCGCCGACCAGCGGCTCCTCGACCACCGCGCCCGGCTCGACACCAGCACCGACTACTGGCGCGTGCTGCGCATCCAGGCCGAGTTCGTCGAGGGCTTCGGCGCCCTGGCCGACCTCGGACCCGCCGTGTGCGTGTTCGGCTCGGCCCGCACCGCCGCCAGCGACCCGGCGTACGCCCAGGGCGAGGAGGTCGCCCGCCGCCTCGTCGAGGAGGGCTTCGCCGTCGTCACCGGCGGCGGTCCCGGAGCGATGGAGGCCGCCAACAAGGGCGCCACCGAGGCCGGCGGCGTCAGCGTCGGGCTCGGCATCGAGCTGCCCTTCGAGTCCGGCCTCAACGAGTGGGTCGACCTGGGCATCAACTTCCGCTACTTCTTCGTGCGCAAGACCATGTTCGTCAAGTACAGCCAGGGCTTCGTCGTCCTCCCGGGCGGGCTCGGCACGCTCGACGAGATGTTCGAGGCGCTCACCCTCGCGCAGACCCAGAAGGTCACCGCCTTCCCCGTGGTGCTGCTCGGCACGGCGTACTGGTCGGGACTGATCAGCTGGCTGCGCGACACCGTCCTGGCCGACGGCAAGATCTCCCCGTCCGACCTCGACCGGCTCGTCGTCACCGACGACCTCGACGAGGCGGTCGCCCTCATGGTCGCCGCCCGGGACGCGTCGTGACCTGGGTCTTCGTCGTCGTGGTCGTCGTCGCGATGGGCGGGATCGCCCTGGTCGCGGCCGGGCGCGGGGCGCCGATGAGCGTCGAGCACGACGACAGCCCCGACCTCTTCGTGCCGGCGCACGGCGACCTCACCGGCCGCGACCTGCGCCGGGCGCGGTTCCCGGTGGTGCTGCGCGGCTACCGGATGGCCGAGGTCGACGAGCTGCTGTCGCGGCTGGCCTCGCAGCTGGAGGCGCACGCTCCCGTCGACGGCTCGCCCGACCCCTCGCACCAGCCGGCCGCGGAGCCGGCCGACGAGCTTGGATTCGCGCCGGAGCGCCGGGAGGACGCCCCGCCGGCCGGGTGAGACACTGCGACCCGTGTCCCCGCTCGTCGTCTACCTGCTCACCGGCCTCGCCGCCGTCGCAGTGGTGCTCACCCGGCTGAGGCTGGGGCGCTCGCGCGGCGGCGCGGGCCGCGTCGACGTCGCCCGCGCACCGCTCGGCGTCCACACGGTGGTCGGTGCCCTCGCGCTGGTGGCCTGGGTGACGTTCCTCGCGGGCGCCGACGCACTCGGCGAGGACGCCACCACCCTGCTCGGCCTGGTCGCCCTCGTGCTGTGGTGGATCGTCGCGCTCGCCGGGCTGCTGATCCTCGCGCGCTGGCTCCCGGCCCGGGGCAGGCACGCGGCGGGCGGCCTCGAGGACTCCTGGTCGAGCGGGCCAGGGCTGTCGGTGCTCGCCCACGTCGGCATGGTGGTCACCGTCGGCGTCTTCACCTACGCCTACCTGGTCAAGGCGGTCTGACGTGCGCCCCCGGACGGCGGCCGGCCTGCTCGCCGCCCTCCTCGGGCTCCTCGGGCCGTTCGTCGCCGTCCCCGGCGCCGGCGCCGGTGCCGCACCGGACGCCGGCACGGCCGCAGCGACCGCCCGCCCCGCCGACGCGGTCATCGGCTCCCGCACCCTCGGCCGCACCGTGGGCGGGCGCCCGATCACGGCGTACCACCTCGGCGACCCGACCTCGCCCGGGCTCGACACCGTCGTCCTCTTCTCGACCATGCACGGCAACGAGCCGGACACCCGGCACGCGCTGCGCGGGCTCGTCGACGGGTCGTGGGTGGCCGGGGTCGACCTCTGGGTGGTGCCGGTCTACAACCCCGACGGGCTGGCCCGCGGCACCCGCAGGAACGCCCACGGCGTCGACCTCAACCGCAACTTCCCCTACCGGTGGGCCGATCTCGACGGCAGCTACGAGTGGGGGCCGCGGCCGGCGTCCGAGCCGGAGACCCGGGCGGCGATGGCGTTCCTGCGCCGGGTCGACCCCGACTGGGTCCTCAGCTTCCACCAGCCGCTGAACGGCGTCGACACCGACACCAAGCGGCCGGCGTTCGCCCGGCGGGTGGCGCATCACCTCGGTCTCCCGACCCGCACGCTCGACTGCGGCGGCGTCTGCCACGGCACCATGACCGGCTGGTTCAACCACCACTTCGACGGTGCCGCCCTCACCGTCGAGTACGGCGCCTCACCCTCGCGCGCCCGGCTCCGCCGCGACGTCCCCGACCAGGTGCTCGCGATCTTCGACGCCGCCCGCGGCACCGCCGTGGGCGAGCCGACCCGGCCCTGACCCCGCCGTCGAGGGCGGGCTCAACGGCCCTCGAAGACCGGCTTCTCCTTGGCGACGAAGGACGCGACGGCGGCCTGGTGGTCGGCGGTGGCGCCGGTGCGGTTCATCATCGTGCCCTCGAAGGCGAGCGCCTCCTCGAACGAGTGCCCGGCGGCGTACGCGACCGCGGCACGCATCGCGCCGAGGGCGACCGTCGGGCCGGTGGCGAGCCGGGCGGCCAGCGAGGCGACCTCGGCGTCGAGCCGGTCGGCCGGGACGACGGACGTCGCGAGCCCCAGGGCCAGCGACTCCTCGGCGCCGACCGTGCGCGGGAAGTACAGGAGCTCCATCGCCCTGGCCCGCCCGACGAGCAGCGGCAGGTGGTACGACGCCCCGGTGTCGCACGAGAGCGCGACCCCGGCGAAGGCCAGGTTGAAGCCGGCCGTGTCGGCGACCACGCGCAGGTCGCAGGCGAAGGCGAGGGACGCGCCAGCACCCGCCGCGACACCGTTCACGGCGGCGATGACGGGCTTCTCCATCCCCGCGAGCGCCGTGACGATCGGGTTGTAGTGGACCTCGACGGTGTCGAAGAGCTGCGCGCTGTCGCCGGACTGCAGGATCCGGATGTGCTCCTTGAGGTCCTGGCCGGTGCAGAACGCGCGGCCGGTGCCGGTGAGCACCACGCACCGGGCTGCTGGGTCGGCCGCGACCCGGCGGACCGTCTCGAGCAGCAGCTCCTTGGTCGCCACGTCGAGGCTGTTCATCGCCCCGGGACGGTTGATCGTGATGGTGGCGACCCCGTCGGTGAGGTCGAGGAGCACGGGTGCGTCGGCGGTGTCGGCGGGCATGCAGGGGAGTCTGCCACCGCCAACCTGCAGGTCGGGGCTGCGGCCGGTGCCACTCATGGGGGATAATGGCGGAGCACGTGAGCGGCAGTGTCGGACTGCGCTCCTCGTTCGACAGGAAGAGGTGCCGCATGGCGGCCATGAAGCCCCGCACCGGTGACGGTCCACTCGAGGTCACCAAGGAGGGGCGCGGCATCGTGATGCGCGTCCCCCTCGAAGGCGGTGGCCGGCTCGTCGTCGAGCTCAACGCCGAGGAGGCCGGCGCCCTCGGGGACGCCCTCAAGAACGTCGTCGGGTGAGTCGGGCGTCTCGGGTCCCGTCCGCTCCGAGCCTGCCCAGCCAGGTCTCGCCACCCCAGGTCGCGCTCACCCGCGTGCCGCTGCACGCGCTGGTCGGCGTCGACGTCGTCGCGCTGCCGGTGTTGCCGGGCGACGGTGTTGACGGGGCCGACGGGGCCGACGGGGCCGACGCGCCGCTGCTCGGACCCGGTGCGGCCGCGCTGGCCGAGGTCCTCGACCTCGACCTGGTGGCGATCGCCGAGGCCGGCGGCCTCACCGGCGCCGTCGGCGAGTCCCTCGTCGTCCCGGTGCCGCTCGGCGCGCCCGAGAACGCCGACCTGCGGGCCGTCGTCCTGCTCGGTGTCGGGGCGCAGACCCCGACCGACCTGCGGCGCGCCGCGGCCACGCTGGCGCGCGTCGTCCGCGACCGCGACGCCGTCGCGACCACGATCGCCAGCCTCGACCCCGAGCACGGCATCGAGGCCGTCGTCGTCGGGCTGATGCTCGGCTCCTTCGCCTTCACCTGGCGCTCGCGCCCGCCCGAGCACGTGCCGGTGCGCAGCGTCGTCCTGGCCGGCCTGCCCGAGCGCACCGCCGACCTCGACACCGCCGCCCTCGACCGGGCCCTCGCCCTCGGCGGCGCCGCCTGGCGCGCCCGCACGCTCGCGACGGTGCCCTCCAACCTCAAGAACCCCGCCTGGCTCGCCGCGCGGGCCGAGGAGATCGCCGAGGAGGCCGGGCTCACCTGCCGGGTCTGGGACGACGAGCAGCTGCGCGCCGACGGCTTCGGCGGCATCATCGGCGTCGGCCAGGGCTCGGCGACGCCGCCGCGGCTGATCCGGCTCGACTACAGCCCGCCCGGCGCCACGAGGAAGACCCCCACCGTCGTCCTGGTCGGCAAGGGCATCACCTTCGACACCGGCGGCATCTCCATCAAGCCCGCCCAGGGCATGGTCGCGATGAAGCGCGACATGACCGGCGGCGCCGTCGTCCTGTCCGCCATGGCCGCGCTCGGCGCGGTCGGCTGCCCGGTCCGGGTGGTCGGGCTGGTGCCGGCCGCCGAGAACGCCGTCTCCGGCAGCGCCACCCGCCCCGGCGACGTCCTGCGGCACTACGGCGGTCGCACCTCCGAGGTCACCAACACCGACGCCGAGGGCCGACTGGTACTCGGCGACGCCCTCGCCTACGCCGTGGCCGAGCTCGACCCCACCGTCGTCGTCGACGTCGCCACCCTCACCGGCGGCGCCAAGGTCGCGCTCGGCCAGCAGGTCGGCGCGCTCTTCGCCAACGACGACGCCCTCGCCGACCTCCTCCTCGACGCCGGCACGACGGCGGGGGAGCCGTTCTGGCGACTCCCGCTGTTCGCCGGCTACGAGGAGAAGCTCGCCTCCAAGGTTGCCGACGCCGACAACGGCCCGAGCGGGCCGGGCGCCATCATGGCGGCGCTGTTCCTGCAGCACTTCGTCGGCGGCCTCCCGTGGGCGCACCTCGACATCGCCTCGGTCGGCGACGTGCCCGACGACCGCTACGAGTGGACCGAGGGCCCCTCCGGCTTCGGCGCCCGCGCGCTGCTCACCTGGCTCGGGAGCCCCGACCCGCTCGCCGGCGTCGGCGCCTGATGCGCTCCCTGACGATCCGCTGGTCGCTCGCCGACGCGCCCGACGGCGTCGAGGACGAGCTGGCCGCGTTCGTCGCGGGCACCTCCCACGCGCGCTTCACCGGCATGCCCGGCCTGCGCTACAAGGTCTGGCGGGTCCGCCCCGGCGAGTGGTTCGAGGGGTTCTACGTCTTCACCACCGACGCCGACCGGGCCGAGTTCCAGCGGGCCTTCGTCGACACGATGGCCGAGGCGCCCGGCACCCGGATGATCGGCAGCCTCCCGGTCACCGTCGAGGAGTCCGAGGTCGTCGCCGTCGCCGAGGGGTGGGACGGCTTCCTGCCCGCGGCCCGCGCCTGAGGACCGGAGGCCCCCGGAGGCCCACGGAGGCCCACGGAGGCCTGGCCTCGGTGGGCCAGAGGTCTCGACGCGTCGGTTCACGCGCTTCGCAGGCTCAGCGCGTGACACCTTGCTCGACCACCGATGAGGCGGTCTGAGCTCGTTCCTCGCTCAGTCCGCCTCCGCCACCCACTCCTTCTTCGCGAGCAGCAGGCCGTCGCCCACGGGCAGCAGGACCGGCACCAGGCTCTCGTGCTCGGCGACCAGGCGGGTCAGGTCGCGGACGGCGATGGTCTCCTCGTCGCGCTGCGACGGGTCGGCGACGCGGTCGTGCCACAGCGCGTTGTCGAAGACGACGACGCCGCCGGGGCGCAGCAGGCGCAGCGCCTCGGTGAGGTAGCTGCCGTACTCGGTCTTGTCGCCGTCGGCGAAGACGATGTCGTAGTGGCCGTCGGTGAGCCGGGGGAGGACGTCGAGCGCGGCACCCGGGATCGTGCGGACCCGCTGGCTCACGAACCCGGCCGCGGTGAACGCCTCGCGGGCCAGGCGCTGGTGCTCGGCCTCGAGGTCGACCGTGGTCAGGACGCCGTCCGGGCGCATGCCGCGCAGCAGCCACAGCCCCGAGACGCCGGTGCCGGTGCCGATCTCGACCACGGCGCGGGCCTCCAGCACCGAGGCGAGGAAGCGCAGCGCGGCGCCGCCACCGGTGCCGATCGGCGTGACGCCGACCTCGGTGGCCCGGTCGCGGGCGGCGGCGAGCACGGCGTCCTCGGCGACGTAGTTCTCGGCAAAGGTCCAGCTGGTGGTCGCGAGGGGCGCGGTGCTCGGCATGGACGAACGCTATCGCCACCGTGGGCCCGGAGTCGGGAACACCGGCCGCCGGTCGCTCGTTGGTTGCTCACAGGGAACGTTCAGCAGGGACGTCTAGCGTGTGAGGGCAGATGGCGACCAGCCGCAGGGCACCACGGAAGACCAAGGATCGGGGCGCGACCATGAGCGAGGTCGTCGACACAGAGGTTCCCACCTGGGACGAGATCGTCGAGCGCCACTCCGACCGGGTCTACCGGCTGGCCTACCGCCTCACCGGCAACCGTCCCGACGCCGAGGACCTCACGCAGGAGGTCTTCGTGCGGGTCTTCAGGTCCCTGTCGACCTACACGCCGGGCACCTTCGAGGGCTGGCTGCACCGCATCACCACCAACCTCTTCCTCGACCAGGCCCGCCGCAAGCAGCGGATCCGGTTCGACGCGCTGTCCGACGAGCGGGTCGACCGCCTCACCAGCGCGTCCCCGGCTCCCGACACGGCCTACGCCGACCGCACCTTCGACGACGACGTCGAGCAGGCCCTCGCCACGCTGCCGCCCGACTTCCGCGTCGCCGTCGTCCTGTGCGACGTCGAGGGCCTCACCTACGAGGAGATCGCCTCCATCCTCGGCGCCAAGCTCGGCACTGTCCGCTCCCGCATCCACCGCGGGCGCGCGATGCTGCGCAAGGCCCTCGCGCACCGCGCCCCGGCGGCCGGGCGCGCCCGCTACTCCGGTCCGGCCGCGGCGGCGGTCGCACCGGTCGCGATCGGCGACGCCTCGTGAGCGCCCACCTCGGACGCCGGGTCAGCGACCTGCTCGACGGCCAGCTCTCGGCCACCGAGACCGAGGCCGCCTGGTCGCACGTGCACACCTGCCACCAGTGCCGCGACGACGTCGAGCGCGAGGGCTGGGTCAAGACGCGACTCTCCACGCTCGCCCTCGACGTCGACGACAGCCGCTGCGCCCCCGACCGGTTGAAGGGTGCGCTGCTCGGGATGCCGCCGGGCGACTGCTACCTGCGTCCCTCCGGCCCCGGGATGTTCGCCCACCACGACGGCCTGTCCAACGGCGACCACACGGGCGCCCACCGTCCGCGCGCCCGCCGCACCGCCGGGATGGCCGCGCTCGGCGGCGGCGCCGTCGGGGCGGCCGTGCTGGGCGTCCTCGCCCTCGGGACGGCGCCGGCCGACGCGCCGTCGTTCGACCGGCGCTACCAGCCGGTGCCGGCCAGCCCGGTCAGCTCGCCCAACCCGAGCCCCGCGCGCCTGCCGGTGCGCCTGCCGTCGCGGCTGCCGGGCTGAGCGCCCTCCCTCCGAGTGGAGACCGCTCACCAGGCACAGGGGATGATGGTCCGGTGAACGACCACGAGCCGGGCCCGACGGGCGCCGACGACGGCCTCGACGCCGACACCGACCCCGGCACCGACCCCGGCACCGACCCCGGCACCGACCCCGGCACCGACCCCGGCACCGACCCCGGCACCGAGGCGACCCTGCCGCTCTCGCTCGACGCGGGCCGTCACGTCGCCGACCCCGCCGTGGACGCCGCGCCGGCGACCGACGCCCTGGCCGCGCCGGGTCCCGTGCCGCAGTGGACGCCGCCGTCCGGGCCGCTGCCGTCCGCACCCGACCGGCCGTGGCACGACTACGCCGGCACGACGTACCCGATGCCGCTCGGCCCGGGCCCGATCCCCGCTCGGTCGTCGCGGCCCAGCGGGTGGATCTGGCCGGTCGTCGCGGTGATCGCCCTCGTCGTCGGGCTCCTCGGCGGCGTCGCCGGCGCGGTCGTCTACGACCAGGCCGCCGGCGACGACGCTCCCGAGCGCTACGCCGGCCTCGACGACGACGCGATCGTCGAGCTGCCCCCCGTCGAGACCGGGGGCGTCACCGCGGTCGCCGAGGCGGTGCTGCCCAGCACGGTGCAGATCGTCGCGGAGCTCGACGGCAACCCCCAGGGAGCCACGGGCTCCGGCTTCGTGATCGACGTCGACGGCCACATCGTGACCAACAACCACGTCGTCGAGTCGGCCGCCGAGAACGACGGCCCGGTCCAGGTCGTCGACCAGCAGGGCGACACCTACGACGCCCGGATCGTCGGACGGAGCCCGGTCTACGACCTCGCGGTGCTCCAGGTCCCCGACGACGCCGACCTCGAGCCCGCCGCGCTCGGCACCACCGAGGGGCTCCGCGTCGGCGACGGGGTCGTCGCGATCGGGTCGCCCCTCGGGCTCAGCGCCACCGTCACGGCCGGCATCGTCAGCGCGCTCAACCGCCCCGTCACCACCGGGACGCCGGGCGACGACTCGTCGTACATCAACGCCGTCCAGACCGACGCGGCGATCAACCCCGGCAACTCCGGGGGCCCGCTGGTCAACCTGCGGGGCCAGGTCGTCGGCGTGAACTCCGCCATCGCGACGTCGGGCGGGGCCACCAACGGCGAGGCCGGCAACATCGGTGTCGGCTTCGCGATCCCGGTCGAGCAGGTCCGGATCACCGCCGACCAGATCCTCCAGACCGGTGAGGCGCGCTACCCGGTCATCGGCGCCCAGGTCGGCGGCAGCGGCACCGGCGTCTCCGGGGCCTTCCTCTCGAAGGTGACGTCCGGGACGCCGGCCGACGAGGCAGGGCTCGAGGACGGCGACGTCGTCGTCGAGGTCGACGGCATGCGGGTGGTCGACGGGATCTCGCTGATCGTCAACATCCGCACCCACCAGCCCGGCGACACCGTCGACTTCGTCTACCTGCGCGACGGCAGGGAGCGCACGACGTCGATCACCCTCGACTCCGAGGTGGGTTGACCCGGACCAGGGACGAGGTCCGGGTCACCAACGGTGGTCGAGCAAGGAGTCCCGCGCTGAGCCTGCGAAGCGCGGGACCGACGCGTCGAGACCTCGTGCTCGACCTCGGGAGGGCTCGCGAGGATCCCCAGCGGCCCTCGCCTGCTCGACCTCCTGCGGACGGCTCAGCCGCCGAGGCGCGAGGCGTCCTCCTCGGCCTCGACGAACGGGTGCTCGGCGACGAACGTCGCGGTGTCGGTGTAGGCGCGGGCGATGTACTCCTCGAGCTTCGAGGCCTCGACCCGCCACTGGCCGCGGCCGCCGATCTTGATGGCCTCGAGCTCACCGCGGCGCACCATCGCGTAGACCTGGGCGCTGGAGGTGCTGAGCACCTCGGCGACGTCGGCGAGGGTGAGGAAGCGCGGGGTGCCGGCCATGCGTCCATCGTCGCACCTCCCCGGTGCTCGCCGTCACCCTCCCGGCAGGGCTGTGGACGAAGGGCTGGTCGATCCGGCCGCGCAGGCTCACAATGTCGGCGTGTCCAGGAAACTCGGGAGTCCTGACGACCTCGACGGCCGCGGCCCGGTGCCGCCCGCGGTCCGGTCGTCCTCACCAGGCTGGCGCGACCCACGGCTGTGGGTCGGCGTCGCGATCGTCGCGGCCTCGGTCGTGGTCGGGGCGCGCGTGCTCGCCGACGCCGACGACACCGTCCAGGTGTGGGCCGTGGCCGACGACGCCGGGGTCGGGGAGCGGCTCGACCCCGACGGGCTCGTGGCCCGGCGGGTGCGGTTCGCCGACGGCGACGACCAGACCCGCTACTTCACCGTCGACGACGAGCTGCCCGACGACCTCACCGTGCTCCGCGGCATCGGCGGCGGCGAGCTGCTGCCGCGCTCGGCGATCGGCACGACCGACGACGCGGGCACCGTCACGGTGTCGCTCGCGGTCACGCCGCTGCTGGTGCCGAGCGGGGTCGGACCGGGCGCCGTCGTCGACGTCTACGTCACCGGTGACGCCGCGCTCGACGGGCGGGCGTCCCGCGACGCCGGCGAGCCGGCGCTCGAGGGCGTGACCGTGGTCGCCGCCCCGCCCACCGAGGACGGGTTCGCGCCGGGCGGTGAGCGCCAGGTCGAGCTGGCGGTCCCGGACGCGGAGGTGGGCGAGTTCTACGGCCTGCTCGGCTCGATCAGCACGCCGGTCGTCTCGCTGGCCCAGGTCGCCTGATGATCGTCGTCCTGGTGGTCGCCGCCGGGGCCGCGTGGGAGTCGCCGGCACTGACGGCGCTCGGGGAGCACCCGGGCACCGTGGTGCTCAAGCGGTGCGTCGACGTCGACGACCTGCTGGCGGCGGCGTCCGCGGGGCAGGCGCAGGTCGCCGTCCTCGGCCTGGAGTCCCGCGGCCTCGACGCCGCCGCGGTGGCGCGGCTGCACGACCACGGCGTCCGGGCGGTCGCCGTCGTCGCCGACGACCAGCTCGACGCCGGGCGCGTGCGGGCGTCCAGGATCGGCATCGCGACCGTCGTGACCGTCTCGGCCATCACCACCCTGCCGGACGCCGTCCTGGCCGCCGACGCCGCCGCGACGCTCGGCCCGCCGCCGGCCGGGCCCCCCGCCGGGTCCGTGGCTGCGCGGTCGTCGTCGCTCCCCGACGCGGACCTCGCGCCCGGCAGCCCCGGCGTTCCTGGCCATCCCGGCGGCCCCGGCGGCCGGGTGGTCGTGGTGTGGGGACCCGCGGGCGCACCGGGGCGCAGCACGGTCGCCGCCGCCGTGGCCGCCGAGCTGGCCCGCCGCGGGCGGCGCACGATGCTCGTCGACGCCGACCCGTACGGCGGCACGGTCGGTCAGCAGCTGGGCATCATGGACGAGGTCTCCGGGCTGCTCTCGGCCGCGCGGCTGGCCACCGCCGGCGACCTGGAGGAGCGGTTCACGACCGTGCAGCGCGCGCTCGACCCCCGGTTGACGGTGGTCACCGGACTGCCGCGTCCCGACCGGTGGAGCGAGGTCCGCCCCGGCACCGTCGAGCACCTGCTCGAGCTGGGTCGCGGGCAGGGCGAGGTCGTCGTCGACACCGGGTTCAGCCTCGAGGGCGACGCCGCGGTCGACCTGGGCGCCCGACCGGCCCGCAACCAGCTGACCCTCGGCGCGCTGGACGTCGCCGACGAGGTGCTGGTCGTCGGGGGCGCCGACCCGGTCGGCCTCTCCCGACTGGCGCGCGCCCTGGTCGACCTGCGCGCCGTGGTCGACTCCGGCCCGCCGCGGCCGGTGCGGGTCGTCGTCAACCGGATGCGCCCCTCGCTCGGCTGGTCGGAGAAGGACATCGCCGGCATGGTCGCGGGCTTCGGGCGCCTCGCCGGGCTGCACTTCCTGCCCGACGACCGGGTCGCGGTCGACCGGGCCCTGGTCGCCGGCCGCACGCTGCTCGAGTCCGGCGAGTCCGCGCTGACCCGGGCTGTCGCTGTCCTCGTCGACTCCCTCCTGCCGCTCCCGCGCTGACCCGTCACCGATCGCTGACGGGTCGGTGGTTGCTCGCGCTGACCCGTCACCGATCGCTGACGGGTCGGCGCGGGCGGTCAGCTGGAGAAGAGGAGGAAGAGCCCGCCGCTGGTGATGCCGACCATCGCGAACAGCATCGGCAGCTGGCCGGTGAGCTGGTGGCGCGCGGGGAGCAGGCGCAGCGCCCGGTCGTGCGCGACGACCGCGGCGACCACGTGGCCGACGACGACGGCGCCGACCTTGAGGTTGGCCAGCAGGGTCGGGTGGTAGCCCAGCCAGACGATGCCGGTCCAGCTGCCGGTGCCGAGGATGTCGGCGCCGTTGCTGAGCGGGTCGCTGGCCAGCACGAGGTAGCGCGAGCCGACCTCGACGAAGTAGCTGAGGTAGTGCGCGACGACGTACCCGACGACGATCGGGACGATCGAGTGCGCGAAGAGGTTGGGCAGGTCGCTGCGCCGCTGGTCGGTGTGGACGCCGGTCAGCATCGACGCCCCCGCGACGATGCCCGTCGCGGCCAGGCAGAAGCCGAGCAGCGCCAGGTTGTCGAGCAGGTAGCCGCTGACCTGGGTGCCCTGGAGGAAGCGGACCCACGTCGGCGACTCGCCGAACGAGTCGAACCCGGTGCTACCGACCAGGACGCCGACGACGGCGACGAGCCCGGGCGCGACGCGGACGCTGTCGACGTTCGCGAGCGGGCTGCGCACCAGGAGGACGCCGTCGCGCTCGCCCCAGATCGACAGCTTGCCGACGAGGGTGGAGTAGACCTCGAACGGGTCGGCGTTCTCGTAGAAGCGGTTGCCGAACAGCGCGCCACCCAGCAGCATCGCGGCGACGTAGACGGCGCACCAGAAGCGCACCGGGCTGAGCTCGGCCATGTAGGGGTAGACCAGCTCGAACCACACGAACGCGTACAGGCCGACGGCGGCCGGCCAGTAGCCGAGCCGGTCGGGGTAGTGGTGCAGCCCGTCGTCGGGGTCGCTGCCGACCACCTTGGCGAGGAGCAGGTTGATCGTGCGGACCGGGCTGATCGCCTTCCAGAACGGTCCGAAGAGCAGCGACAGCGGCACGATGCCGACCCAGAGCCACACGAAGAAGATGCCGAAGATCGGGTTGATCACCTTGTCGACGCCGAAGAGCGCGACGAAGACGGTGTAGCCGAACAGCACCATGCCGACCACGCGCAGCGCGATCGTGAACGCCGGGTGCGCCACCAGCCGCTGGACGGCCTCGGGTGCGGGGCGGCCGCTCGTCGCGGCGTCGTAGCGAGGCTTGCGCCACGCCACGGCCAGGACGGTGAAGGAGACGACGAGCGCGGCGACCGCGCCCGCGATGGCCAGGCCCAGCGAGATGGGGAGGTCCTGCTGACCACCGATGCCGTGCGCCGACAGGTCGCCCCCGAACCGACCGGTGGGCGGGATCACTTGATCTGCAGCTCGAGCACGGGCAGGGAGGCCGGCTCGTGCAGCTCGAGCTCGACCAGTCCCGGTCGGTCGAACTGCAGCTCGATGGGAGCGTTCTCGCCCGCGTCGAACTCGAAGGTCTGCTCGGGCGAGGAGTGCAGGTGCAGGGTGCCGGGCTCGTCGGCGGTCACGACGAGGTCGATCGGCTGGTTCACGTCGACGTCGATCCGGTCGCCGTCCGGGGTGATGGTGCCGCCCTCGAGGCTCACCTCGATGACCTTCACCTCGGTGCTGCCGCCCTCGTCGTCACCGCCGCAGGCGGAGGTGGTCAGGAGCAGGGCGAGGGCGGCGGTCGCGGCAGCGCCTCGGCGGATGGTGGAGCCGGTCAAGAGAACACCTTCGAGCGATGGACGGCACGGTCTGCTGCCCCGCGGTGGGGGCCTCTCTGCCAGAATCCCACGAGGGACAAGCCCGGGAACCGCCGGGCCGCCGGGGGGCAGCTCGCGAGAGGACGTGTCATGGTCGAACGCCTGCGGGCCAGGGACCTGGCGTTCCTCACCGCCGAGACGGTCGTCGCGCCGCGGCACAACGCCACGGTGGAGGTCTTCGAGCCGGGCGGTGCGGGCTTCGACCACGCCCGGCTGCTCGAGCTCGTCAGCGACCGCATCTCGTTCGTGCCGCGCTACCGCCAGCGCCTGGTGGAGGTGCCCGGCCGCCTGGCGACGCCGGTCTGGGTCGACGACGAGCACTTCGACCTCGGCTACCACGTACGCCGCTCGGCCCTGCCGCGTCCCGGCACCGACGACCAGCTGCGCGAGCTCGTCGCGCGGATCGTGTCGCGCCGGCTCGACCGCAGCCGCCCGCTGTGGGAGATCTACGTCGTCGAGGGACTCGCCGAGGGCCGGTTCGCGCTGCTGTCGAAGTCGCACCAGGCGCTCGTCGACGGCGTCCACACCGTCGACCTCGGACAGCTGCTGCTCGACAGCGTGGCCGAGCCGAGGCCGCTGGAGCCCGACGACTGGACGCCGCGGTCGATCCCGTCGGCGCTGCGGCTGGTGGCGGGCGCCGTCCGCGACTCCGTCACCGCGCCGGCGACGTTCGTCGACACCGTCTCGGTGACCACGGGCTCGGCGCTGCGGACGGCCGAGCGCGCGTCGTCGCGCGCCAAGGTCGTCGCCGACGCGCTCACCGGACGTCGTCCGAAGCGGCGCGCGATGGCGGGCCCGCTCTCGCAGCAGCGCCGCGTCGTCACCGTCGAGACCGAGCTGGACGACTACCGCCGGATCCGCGAAGCGCACGGCGGGACGGTCAACGACGTGGTGCTGGCCACCGTCGCCGGCGGGTTGCGCGCGTGGCTGATGACGCGCGGGGAGGCGCTCGGCGGCACCCGGCACATGCGCGCCCTGGTACCGGTCTCGGTGGTCGACGAGGAGCTCGAGGCGACGTCGCTCGGCCAGATCGCCCCGCACTACGTCAACCTCCCCGTCGGCGAGGCCAGCCCGCTGGTCCGGCTGCACCAGGTGTCGTACTCCTTCCAGGCCCACGCCGACACCGGACGCAGCGTCGCGGCCGACCGGATCGCAGGGATCGCCGGCTTCGCGCCGACGACGTTCCACGCGATCGCCGCGCGGGTCGCGGCGACCGAGGTCCGCCGCGGCTACCAGCTCAGCGTGACCAACGTGCCCGGCCCGCAGACCCCGCTGTACCTCGCCGGCGCGCGGATGGTCGCGACCTACCCGGTGCCGCCGCTGCTCGAGGACCACCCGCTCGCGATCGGCGTCACCTCCTACGACGGCCGCGTGTTCTACGGCCTGAACGCCGACCGCGACCAGCTGCCGGACGCCGACCTGCTCGGCACCTGCCTGCGCGAGGCGCTCGACGAGCTGCTCTCCACCACGACCGCCACCCGGGCGCCGCGCGGTCACAAGCGCACGTCGTCCCGCCGGCCGCCGCGGGGTGGCGCGACGTGACCCGGGTCTACCTCCCGACCACCCTCGACCGGTTGCGCGACGCCTGGTCGGCCGGTGCGATCACGGTGCCGGACCCCGACGTCGTCGTCCTTGCCGAGGGCGACGACGAGGAGTCCGAGTACGCCGCCCTGATGACCGCCGCGGACGTCTCGGCCGACCTGCTCGCCGGACCCGGCCGCCGCGTCGTCGTCGTCGCCGAGGTGGCCGACGCCACGGCCGGGCACCCCGTGCCGCTGAAGCGCGTCGTCGCCGTCCACGCCGACACGGCTGACCGCCCCGCCGGCGCCGACCCCGACGACGACCTGGCCTGGTACGCGACCCAGGAGGTCCCCGACCTGCTGGCGTGACGGGGCTGTCCGAGGACGAGGACCAGCGCCGTCGGTGGTCGTGACCCGCGGGTCGGGACGGGCCGGTCCGGGGACCCCGACTGCTCGAGCGTCGGCGACTCGGCTCGGCGGCGCGCTCTCAGTACAGTCGCGGGATGGACGCGATCACCACCCCGCCGGCTCCCACCAACGAGCCCAACCTGACCTACGCGCCGGGCAGCCCCGAACGGGCCGCCCTGGTCGTCGAGATCGAGAAGCTCGAGCGTCGCCAGCACACGTTCCGGGCCCACATCAACGGTCGCCGGCGCAACGGCGGCGGCGCGGAGGTCAAGGTCGTGCAGCCGCACGACCACCAGCACGTGCTCGGCACGCTCAAGAACGCCACGACCAAGGACGCCGAGGCGGCGGTCAAGGCCGCCAAGGACGCCGCGCTGCCGTGGCAGCGGATGCCGTTCGACGAGCGCTGCGCGATCATCCTCAAGGCCGCCGACCTCCTCGCGGGGCCGTGGCGCCAGCGGATCAACGCCGCCACGATGCTGGGGCAGTCGAAGACGGCGTTCCAGGCCGAGATCGACGCCGCGTGCGAGCTCATCGACTTCTGGCGCTTCAACGTCCACTACGCCAAGCAGATCCTCGCGGAGCAGCCGATCGCCAACTCGCCCGGGATCTGGAACCGCACCGACCACCGCCCGCTCGAGGGCTTCGTCTACGCGATCACGCCGTTCAACTTCACCGCGATCGCCGGCAACCTGCCCACCGCCCCGGCGCTGATGGGCAACACCGTCGTGTGGAAGCCGAGCCCGACCCAGCAGCTGGCGGCGTCGCTGACGATGGAGCTCCTCGAGGAGGCCGGGATGCCGCCCGGCGTCATCAACATGCTGCCCGGCGACGGCCTCGACGTCTCGAAGGTCGCGCTCACCCACCCCGACCTCGCCGGCATCCACTTCACCGGCTCGACGCCGACGTTCCAGCACCTCTGGCGCACCGTCGGCGAGAACATCGCCTCCTACCGGTCCTACCCGCGGATCGTCGGCGAGACCGGCGGCAAGGACTTCATCCTCGCCCACCCCAGCGCCGACCCCGACGTCCTGCGCGTGGCGATGATCCGCGGCGCGTTCGAGTTCCAGGGCCAGAAGTGCTCGGCCGCCTCGCGCGCCTACGTCGCCCGCTCGGTGTGGGACAAGATGAAGGACCAGTTCCTCCAGGACGTCGAGAACCTCACGATGGGCGACGTCACCGACCTGTCGAACTTCATGGGTGCCGTCATCGACGACCGCGCCTTCGCCAAGCACCGGGCGGCCATCGCGCGGGTCTCCCGCACCAAGCACCTGACGACGCTGGCCGGCGGCCAGACCGACGACTCCGTGGGGTACTTCGTGCGCCCGACCGTCGTGGCCTCGACCGACCCGACCGACCAGATGTTCTCGACCGAGTACTTCGGCCCGATCCTCGCCGTGCACGTCTTCGAGGACCGCTCCTACGACCGGGTCCTCACCCAGCTCGAGGGCATCGCGCCGTACGCCCTCACCGGCGCGATCATCGCCCAGGACCGCCAGGCCATCGCCGACGCCCGCCGCGACCTGCGCTTCGCGGCCGGGAACTTCTACATCAACGACAAGCCGACCGGTGCCGTCGTCGGCCAGCAGCCCTTCGGTGGCGGCCGGGCGTCGGGCACCAACGACAAGGCCGGCGCGGCGAGCAACCTGCTGCGCTGGACCTCCCCGCGCTCGATCAAGGAGACGTTCGTGCCGCCGACCGACCACCTCTACCCGCACATGGGCAGCGAGGACTGAGCCCGAGGACCGGCGCCCGGCCCCGGGTGCGGCACAATCGTCGGTGATGACACCGCTGCACCTGGGGGCCCTGCACCCCGTCGAGCAGGCCCTGACGCTGGTCCTGGCGTTCGGGCCGTTCGTCGTCCTCGCGATCGTGGTCTGGCTGCGCCGGCGCTCGGACGCCCGGACGGACCCGACCGAGGTGGACCCGACCGAGGTGGACCCGACCGAGGTGGAGCCGCGGACGGACCCGCGGACGGAGCAGGCTCAGCGCGACAGGTAGGCGATCCCGGTCCTGTGCTCGGCCTTGAGGGCCTTGAGCAGCAGGTCGGCGATCAGGCCCTCGAGCTTGCCGCCGACGAGGGGGATCGAGACCTTCACGGTCAGCTCGACGGTCTCGAGGGTGCCGGCGCCGGACGGCACCAGCACCGCGGAGCCCTTCATCTCGCCGGGCTTGCCCGGGATGGACACCTCGACGTCACCGTGCGACGGCGTGCCCCACCGCTCGACCTGCACGATGTTGGTCTCGTCGCCGACGATCTTGCGCGCGAACGAGGGGACGCCGGCGGTCGGCAGCCACTGGTCGATGGTGACCGTGCTGCCCTCGACGCTCACGTGGTGGCGCACCGCGCCCTGGGCCCGGCACACCTCCTCGCGGAAGGCCGGGTCGGCGAGCATCGCTGCCACCGTCTCGACGGGGGCGTCGTAGGGCATCTCGTGACGGATCGACTTGGCCATGCCCCCATCATGCCGGGGCGGCGGCGCCGCGACCCGGGACACGCCTCAGGTGCGCGACTCGCAGGTCCGCACGGCGTCCTCCAGCGTGGGGACGTCGCCGTCGAAGGGCACCTGCAGCCGGCCGGGCGGGGCGGTGAGGTCGACGGGGGAGCCGAGCTCGCTCAGGGTGACGACCAGCTGGGCGGACCCGACCGAGTCGACGCCCTCGACGGGCGTGTTGCCGGCGGCGGTGGAGCTCGCGACCAGGTCGGCGAAGGTGGTGCGCCACCCGACCGGGACGCCGTCCTGGATCGCGACCTCGATCGGGGTCTGCTCGGACCCGCCGGCCCCGAGGCCGAGGATCTGCAGGAAGTGGTTGCCGAGCGATCCGACGACCTCGTCGAGCGACGCCGTCACCCGGTCGCCGTCGAACCTCGCCCCGAGGACCGTGGTGACCTCGTTGGGCGGTGCGCCGCCCTCGTAGCCCGGGCTGAGCTCTGTCAGCGTCTCCTGGTCGTAGCGGATCCAGCACTGGTCGAACTCGACGCCACCGGGCTGGTCGACCTGGGTGTAGACGACGCCGTCGACGGCGAGGGTGCGGGTGGTGACGGTCTGGTCGGTGCGGTTGACCACGGTGGTGCTGTACGACGCGCCGTCGGTGAGCCGGTAGATGCCGTCCTTGGTCTGCAGCGTCTCGCCGGCGTTGTCGAGCGAGAGCTGGAACCGGCCGGTGTCCGCGGTCTCGAGGGCCTCGGCCGCCGCGCTCAGGTCGGCCTGGTCGGCGGCCCCGCCCGCGGCGGGCCCGCCCGCGGCGGGCCCGTCCGTGGTGGCCCCGTCGGTGGTGGCCCCGTCGCTGCTGCTCGCGTCGGCGGGCGGCGTGGGGGTGGGCTCGTCGTCGGCCTCGGAGCTGCAGGCGGCCAGGAGGGTCGCGAGGAGCGGGACGACGACGACGGCGACGGCCGGACGCCGGGGACGGGAGTGCGAGCGGGTGCGGTTCATGGCCTCCGGAGCATCCCACGACCTGCGGACCGGTCCGGAGACGAACACCCGACCGGACGTGGTTGGCTGCTCGGATGAGTGACGAGAACCGCGAGCAGTTCGTCTCCTTCGGCGAGCAGGGCGCCCAGCTGACCTACGGCAGCTACCTGCGGCTGCCCGTCCTGCTCGATGCCCAGCACCTCGAGTCCGACCCGCCGGCGCACGACGAGCTGCTGTTCATCACCATCCACCAGGTCTACGAGCTGTGGTTCAAGCAGCTCCTCCACGAGGTGGTCGCGGCCCGCGACACGATGCTCGCCGCGGCGGCCGGGGGAGACCCCGCCGCGGGTCTCTGGCGCGCCCAGCACCTGCTGGCGCGGGTCCACGTCATCGAGCGGGTGCTGGTGCACCAGGTCGACGTCCTGGAGACGATGACGCCGCAGGACTTCCTCGAGTTCCGGCAGCGGCTCGCGCCGGCCAGCGGGTTCCAGAGCGTCCAGTTCCGCGAGCTGGAGTTCCTCTCCGGCGCCAAGGACCCGGCCTACCTGCGCCGCTTCCGCGGGCTCACCGAGGAGGAGCAGGCCCGGCTCCGGGCGCGGCTCGACGAGCCGACGTTGTGGGACGCGTTCGTCGCCGTGCTGCGCGCCCGGGGGCTGCCCGCCGACGACGACGAGCAGGTCGCCGACTCGGTGCGCACCGCCGCCCACGACCGCGACCGGCACGCCGCCGTCTGGGCCCTGGCCGAGGCCCTGCTGCAGCACGACGAGCTCGCCGCGAGCTGGCGCGCCCGGCACGTGGTGATGGTCGAGCGGATGATCGGCGCGAAGTCCGGGACCGGCGGCTCGAGCGGCTCGGCCTACCTGCGCGGACGGCTCCCGCTGCAGTACTACCCGGTCCTCTGGGACGTCCGCAGCATGCTCTAGGAGCGCCCGGCGCGACACCCACCCCGGCGGTTGTGGCCCTCGACGGCGGGCCCTAGGTTGGGCTGCGTGTCAACGACGACGCACGATGCAGACAAGGCCGAGCTCCTGGCGAAGGCCGCCGACCTGGCGAAGCACGGCAAGGGGAGCGGGGGGCCGCCGCACGACGCGGTGGACGGTCTCCTGCAGGCCTACTTCCGCCACGTCGCGCCCGAGGACCTCCTCGACCGCTCCGACGCCGACGTGTACGGCGCCCTCGCCTCGCACTTCAAGCTGGCCGACGTCCGGGCGCAGGGCACCGCGCAGGTCCGCGTCGTCACGCCGGTCTCGGCCGAGCACGGCTGGAGCGCGGGCGGTCACTCGGTGGTCGAGGTCGTCGTCGACGACATGCCGTTCCTCGTCGACTCGTTGACGATGGAGCTGAGCCGCCAGCTGCGCGACGTCCACCTCGTCGTCCACCCGAACTTCGACGTCGAGCGCACCCTCACCGGCGAGCTCGTGTCGGTGACGCCGGTGGCCGACGGTGCCTCGGAGCCCGACGATGCCCGCATCCGCGAGTCGTGGATGCACGTCGAGATCGACCGCCTCCGCGAGGAGGACGACCCGGCGACGATCGTCGAGGACGTCCAGCGGGTGCTGCGCGACGTCCGCGAGGCCGTCGAGGACTGGGCGAAGATGAACGAGCGGGTCGCCGCCATCACCGCCGAGCTGCGCGACGACCCGCCGCCGCTCGACCCCGAGGAGCTGCGCCAGTCCGGCGAGCTGCTCACCTGGCTGGCCGAGGGCCACTTCACCTTCCTCGGCTACCGCGAGTACACCCTCGACCGGGCCGAGGTCGACGGCGTCGAGGACGACGTCCTGCGCGCCGTCCCCGGCAGCGGGCTCGGCATCCTGCGCTCCGACCAGCACCTGTCGGAGTCGTTCGGTCGGTTGCCCGACCCGGTCAAGGCGAAGGCCCGCGAGAAGACCCTGCTGGTGCTGGCCAAGGCCAACTCGCGCGCCACAGTGCACCGCCGGGCCTACCTCGACTACGTCGGTGTGAAGACCTTCGGCGACGACGGCGAGGTCAACGGCGAGCGCCGGTTCCTCGGCCTCTTCTCGAGCGCCGCCTACACCGAGTCGTTGCTGCGCATCCCGCTGGTGCGCGAGAAGGTGCAGTCGGTGCTGCAGCGCAGCGGGTTCGACCCGCAGAGCCACGCCGGCAAGGCCCTGCTCGACACGCTCGAGACCTATCCGCGCGACGACCTGTTCCACACCCCCATCGAGGAGCTCGGCCCGCTCGCCGAGGCCGCGATGCAGGCGCGCGAGCGCCGCGCGGTGCGGATGTTCATCCGCAAGGACACCTACGGCCGCTACGTGTCGGTGCTCGTCTACCTCCCGCGCGACCGCTACAACACCGGCGTCCGCGAGAGGTTCGTGCAGATCCTCAAGGACCGGCTCGGCGCCGACGACGTCGAGTTCAACGTCCGGATCAATGAGTCCACGACCGCGCGGGTCCACTTCGTCGTCCACCAGCCGGCGGGGGAGTCGATCCCCGACATCGACACCACCGACCTCGAGCGTCGGCTCGCCGAGGCCTCCCGGTCGTGGCGCGACGACTTCACCTCCGCCGTCATCGCCGAGTACGGCGAGGAGGTCGGCGCCATCCTTGGCCGCCGCTACCTCGACTCGTTCCCCGAGGCCTACAAGGAGGACTTCCCGCCGCGGGTGGCCTCGGTCGACCTGGGCCGGCTCGAGGGCATCGACGGCGACGAGGGCATCGACCACTCGCTGTACCAGGACGTCGACGCCGGCCGCGGCGAGGCGCGCCTCAAGCTGTACCGGATCGGCTCGCCGCTGTCGTTGAGCCAGATCCTGCCGATGCTGAGCTCGATGGGCGTCGAGGTCGTCGACGAGCGGCCCTACACGCTCGTCGGGGTCGAGCGGCCCTCGCACATCTACGAGTTCGGGCTGCGCTACCCCGGCACCCTCCCCGAGGAGGGCCGGATCCTCTTCCAGGACGCGATCCGCGCCGTCTGGGACGGCTACACCGAGATCGACGGCTTCAACGCGCTCGTCCTCGGCGCCCGGCTCACCTGGCGCCAGGCAGCGCTGCTGCGCGCGTACGCGAAGTACATGAAGCAGGGCGGGACGCCGTTCGCCCTCGACTACATCGAGGACGCCCTGTCCTCCAACGTCGACATCACCCGGATGCTCGTCGACCTGTTCGAGGCGCGCTTCGACCCCGACCGCGACCGGTCCGAGGAGGCCGACGTCGAGCAGCGGATCCTCGTCGCCCTCGACGACGTCGCGAGCCTCGACCACGACCGGATCCTGCGGTCCTACCTCACCCACGTGCAGGCGACGCTGCGCACCAACTACTTCCAGCTCACCTCCGCCGGGGCGCCGCACACCTTCATCTCGCTCAAGCTGGAGCCGTCGGCGATCCCCGACCTGCCGGAGCCGCGCCCGGCGTACGAGATCTTCGTGTACTCGCCCCGGGTCGAGGGCGTGCACCTGCGCTTCGGCGCCGTCGCGCGCGGCGGGCTGCGCTGGAGCGACCGCCGCGACGACTTCCGCACCGAGGTGCTCGGCCTGGTCAAGGCGCAGATGGTCAAGAACACCGTGATCGTGCCGGTCGGCGCGAAGGGCGGCTTCTTCGCCAAGCACCTGCCCGACCCGTCGGTCGACCGTGACGCGTGGCTCGCCGAGGGCATCGCCTGCTACAAGACCTTCATCTCGGGGCTGCTCGACGTCACCGACAACCTCGTCGACGGCGAGACGGTGCCGCCGGAGCGCGTCGTGCGCCACGACGGCGACGACTCCTACCTCGTCGTGGCCGCCGACAAGGGCACCGCGACGTTCAGCGACATCGCCAACGGTGTCGCGAAGTCCTACGGGTACTGGCTCGGCGACGCGTTCGCCAGCGGCGGCTCGGTCGGCTACGACCACAAGGCGATGGGGATCACCGCCCGTGGCGCGTGGGTGTCGGTCCAGCGGCACTTCCGCGAGATGGGCGTCGACTGCCAGACCGAGGACTTCACCTGTGCCGGCGTCGGCGACATGTCCGGGGACGTCTTCGGCAACGGGATGCTCTGCTCCGAGCACATCCGGCTGGTCGCGGCGTTCGACCACCGCGACATCTTCATCGACCCCGACCCCGACCCCGCGACGTCCTTCGCCGAGCGCCGTCGCCTCTTCGAGCTGCCCCGCTCGAGCTGGCAGGACTACGACGCGTCGCTGATCTCCGCCGGCGGCGGCGTCTTCCCCCGCTCGGCGAAGTCGATCCGGCTCACGCCCGAGATCCGCGCGGCGCTGGGCATCGACGACGGCGTGGAGAAGGTGACGCCGGCCGAGCTGATGCGCGCGGTCCTGCTCGCGCCCGTCGACCTGCTGTGGAACGGCGGCATCGGCACCTACGTGAAGTCCGCGGACGAGACCCACGCCGACGCCGGTGACAAGGCCAACGACGCCATCCGCGTCGACGGCGGCGAGCTCCGGGCCAGGTGCGTGGGGGAGGGCGGCAACCTCGGCCTCACCCAGCTCGGCCGGATCGAGTACGCCCGCAACGGGGGCCGCGTCAACACCGACTTCATCGACAACTCCGCCGGCGTCGACACCTCCGACCACGAGGTGAACCTGAAGATCCTCCTCGACCGGGTCGTCGCCTCCGGTGACCTGACCGAGAAGCACCGCAACGCCGTGCTCGCGGAGATGACCGACGAGGTCGCCGGGCTGGTCCTGCGCGACAACTACGAGCAGAACCTCGCCCTCGCGAACGCCGACTCGAACGCCGCCCCGCTGCTGCACGTCCACGAGTCGTGGATGAAGCAGCTCGAGCGGGACGGCGTCCTCAACCGCGACCTCGAGGCGCTCCCGACCAGCCGTCAGGTGCGCCGCCGCATCGAGCGCGGCGAGGGGCTCAGCGTCCCCGAGCTGTCGGTGCTGCTCGCCTGGACCAAGATCGTGCTCGCCACCGAGCTGATCGACTCCGACCTGCCCGACGACCCGTACCTCGACCTCGACCTGCGCAGCTACTTCCCGACGCCGGTCCGCGAACGGTTCGCCGACCGCATCGTCGACCACCCGCTGCGGCGCGAGATCATCGTGACCCAGGTCGTCAACGACCTCGTCAACGGTGCCGGCATGACCTACTGGCCGCGGCTGGCCGGCGAGACCGGGGCCAGCGCCGCCGAGCTCACCCGCGCCAACTTCGTGGCCCGGGAGATCTTCGGGTCCCTGGCGCTGCGTCAGGAGATCGCGACCTACGACAACGACCTCGACGCCGCCGTGCAGACCCACATGCGCATCGAGATGCGCACGCTGGTCGAGCGCGGGTCCCGCTGGTTGATCACGAACCGGCGCCCCCCGCTCGACAGCCAGGCGCTGGTCGACGTCTTCTCCGGCCCGATGCAGGCCGCGATGACCGAGCTCCCCGACCTGCTGGTCGGCGGCGAGCTGGCGGCGTACGAGGGGCGGCGCGCGGCGCTCGTCGAGCGGCAGGTGCCCGAGGACCTCGCCTCCCGCGTGGCGATGCTGCCGACGGCCTACCAGCTGCTCAACGTGATCGAGATCGCCAGCCGCGAGGACCTCGAGCCGGCCGGCGTCGCGCGGGTGCACTTCGCGCTCGCCGAGCGGCTCGGGCTGCCGCTGCTGGTGCAGCAGATCCTCGCCCTCCCGCGTGACGACCAGTGGCAGACCATGGCGCGCGCGACCCTGCGCGACGACCTGCACTCCGTGCACGCCCAGCTCACCGCCCAGGTGCTCGCCGACAGCTCAGCCGACGACCCGGCCGCCGACCGGATCGCGGCCTGGGAGCACGGCGAGGACGTCCGCGTCACCCGCGCCGCGGAGACCGTGGCCCAGATCTGCGCCGACGGCGAGGTCGACCTGGCCCGGATGTCGGTCGGCCTGCGCGTGGTCCGGAGCCTGCTGGCCTGACGAGGGTCGTCGGGCGCGGCGGGCGCGACCGGCCCGAGCCGTGCAATTGCCGCGGATCGGCCAGCTTCGGCGCCCGAGATCGAGCCGATCGCAGCAATTGCACGCGTGGGGCCAGCGGGCGCTGCACCGACCGGCATTATCCGCGCAATTGCCGCGGATTGGCCAGTTCCGGCGCCAAGGATCGAGCCGATCGCAGCAATTGCACGTGTGGGGCCAACTGCGGGCGCGCACGGAGCGGACGCGGTCTGAGGTACCTCAGAGGTTCGTCGGTTGTCGGTGGGCCGACCTAGGGTCGTTGCCGATGGCAACGACTTCTCGCGACGTCGGTCTCGACCCCGACCCTGACCAGCCGCCTGCGGCCAGCGTCCGCTCCCTGTGGCGGCTGCGCGGCTACCTGTGCCCGCACCTCGGCTCGGTGGCGATCATGCTGCTCACCTCGCTGGCGGTGGTGGGCACCTCGATCGGGATCCCGCTGGTCACCCGTGCGGTGATCGACGGTCCGATCGCCGACCACGAGCTGGGACCGGTGCTGCCGCTCGGCCTGCTCGCGCTGGGCCTCGGCGTCGTCGAGGCGGTGCTGATCTTCGTGCGGCGGTGGGTCCAGAGCACCGCGGTGCTCGCCATGGAGACCTCGATGCGCCACGACCTCTACACGCGGCTCCAGGAGCTGCCGATGTCGTTCCACAGCAAGTGGCCGGCGGGCCAGCTGCTGTCACGCGCGATCCAGGACCTCAGCTCGATCCGCCGGTTCAGCGGCTTCGGGCTGATCTTCCTGGTCGTCAACATCGTGCAGGTCGTCGCCGTGACCATCGTCCTGCTCGGCATGTACTGGCCGCTCGGCCTGGTCGTCGCCGCTACCGCCGCACCCATCGTGTGGCTCTCGATGACCTTCGAGAAGAAGTACGTCGTGATGTCGCGCCGCGTGCAGGACCAGCAGGGCGACCTCGCCACCCTCGCCGAGGAGGGCGCACTGGGCTTCCGGGTCATCAAGGCGTTCGGCCGCAGCGAGCACGTCGCCTCCGAGTACGAGCGGCAGGCCCGTTCGCTGCACGCCTCCAGCATGGACAAGGTGCACCTCTCGGCCCGGTTCTGGACCTTCCTGGAGGTGATCCCCAACCTCGCCGTCTGCGTCGTCCTGCTCCTCGGCGCCATCGGCGCCGGCCAGGGCGCGCTGACCACCGGTGAGCTGGTCGCGTTCATCACGCTGCTGCTCTCGCTGGTCTGGCCGGTCTCCTCGCTCGGCGTCATCCTCGCCATGGCCCAGGAGGCGATGTCGGCGGCCGCCCGCATCCTCGAGGTGCTCGACACCGAGCCCGCGATCGTCGGCGGCGACCGCACGATCGCCGAGCCGCGCGGCCACCTGCGCTTCGAGCACGTCGACTTCGCCTTCCCCGACGCGCCCGACGAGATCGTCCTGCGCGACGTCTGCCTCGACGTGGCGCCCGGCGAGACGGTCGCGATCGTCGGTGGCACCGGCTCGGGCAAGACCGCCCTCACCGCCCTGGTGCCGCGGCTGCACGACGTGACGGGTGGGCGCATCACGATCGACGGCGTCGACGTCCGCGACCTCGAGCTCGGTCACCTGCGCTCGCTCGTCGCGACGGCGTTCGAGGAGCCCACCCTGTTCTCGATGAGCGCCCGCGAGAACCTCACCCTGGGGCGCGCCGACGCCACCGACGCCGACGTCCAGGAGGCGATCGACGTCGCCCAGGCCGGGTTCGTGCGCGACCTGCCCTGGGGGCTCGACACCCGCATCGGGGAGCAGGGCATGGCGCTCTCCGGCGGCCAGCGGCAGCGGCTCGCGCTGGCCCGCGCGGTCGTCGCCCGCCCCCGCGTCCTGGTGCTCGACGACACGCTGTCCGCGCTCGACGTCCACACCGAGAAGCTCGTCGAGGACGCCCTGCGGACCGTGCTCGGCGCCACCACCGGCATCGTGGTCGCCCACCGCGCCTCGACCGTGCTGCTCGCCGACCGGGTCGCGCTGCTCCAGGACGGCACCCTCACCCACGTCGGCCAGCACCGCACCCTCCTCGCCGAGGTCCCGGCCTACCGCGAGCTGCTCAGCGCCGACGCCGGCGACCGGGTGCCGGCATGAGCGCCGACGCCGGCACCAAGTCCGGCACCGGCACCGACACCGACCAGTCCTGGCGCGGCATCGCCGCGGGCGAGGCCGACACCATCGACAGCGCCGACCGGATCCGCTTCACCGGCGGGTCGGGCCAGCTGCTCCGCGAGCTGCTGCGCCCCTACCGGCGGGCGATCTGGATCCTCGTCGCCGTCGTGGTCGTCGAGAACGCCGCCCGCCTGGCCATCCCCTACCTCGTCAAGGTCGGCATCGACAGCGGCATCCCGCCGATCCGCGAGAACGACGACCTCGGCCCGCTGGGCGTCGTCGTCGCCCTCGTGCTCGGCGCGACGATCGTGCAGGCCATCACCCGGCAGATCTTCCTGGTGCGCTCCGGCCGGATCGGCCAGGACCTCCTCTACCAGCTGCGACGCCGCGTGTTCCGGCACTTCCAGCGGCTCAGCCCGGCCTTCCACGACGACTACACCTCGGGCCGGATCATCTCCCGGCAGACCTCCGACATCGACGCGATCTACGAGATGCTGGAGACCGGCTTCGACGGCCTGGTCACGGCGTTCCTGACCCTCGTCGGCACGGCCGTCATCTTGATGTTCCTCGACGTGAAGCTCGGCCTGCTGGCGCTGCTCTGCGGTCCGTTCCTGTTCTGGATCACCGCGTGGTTCCGGCGCGAGTCGGCGAAGAGCTACCGCGTCGCCCGCGAGCGGGTCGCGCTGCTGATCGTCCACTTCGTCGAGTCGATGGGCGGCGTCCGCGCGGTGCAGGCGTTCCGCCGCGAGCCGCGCGACCTGGAGATCTTCGACGTCCTCAACGACGACAACCGCCGGGCCAACCTGGTCGCGTTCCGGCTGGTCGCCTGGTTCATGCCGGGCGTCCGGCTGATCGGCAACATCACGATCGCCGCGGTCCTCGTCTACGGCGGCTACCTCGCCTACCACGGCGAGGTCACCGTGGGCGTGCTCGCGGCGTTCCTGCTCTACCTGCGGCGGTTCTTCGAGCCGATGATGGAGATCTCGCAGTTCTTCAACACCTTCCAGTCCGCCTCGGCGGCCCTGGAGAAGCTCGCCGGGGTGCTGCGCGTGGAGCCGTCGGTTCCCGAGCCGGTGACCCCGGTCCCGCTCGCGCACCGTCGCGGCGGGCTCACCTTCGAGCAGGTCCGGTTCTCCTACGTCGACGGCCGTGACGTGCTGCCCGGCCTCGACCTCGACGTCCCGGGCGGGCAGACGGTCGCCCTGGTCGGCACGACCGGCGCCGGCAAGACGACGCTGGCCAAGCTCGCGACCCGCTTCTACGACCCCACCTCCGGCCGGGTGCTCCTCGACGGCGTCGACCTGCGCGACCTGGCCTCCGACGACCTGCGCTCCTCGGTGGTGATGGTGACCCAGGAGAACTTCCTGTTCACCGGCTCGATCGCCGACAACATCCGCTTCGGCCGGCCGGGCGCCTCCGACGCCGACGTCGAGGCGGCGGCCCGCGCCCTCGGTGCGCACGACCTGATCATGGCGCTGCCCGACGGCTACGACACCCAGGTCGCCAACCGCGGGGGCCGGCTCAGCGCCGGCCAGCGCCAGCTCGTCGCGTTCGCCCGCGCCTTCCTCGCCGACCCCGAGGTGCTCATCCTCGACGAGGCGACGTCGTCCCTCGACGTCCCGTCGGAGCGCCTGGTCCAGCATGCGCTGCGCACCGTGCTCGCCGGCCGGACGGCCGTGATCATCGCCCACCGGCTCTCGACCGTCGAGATCGCCGACCGGGTGCTGGTGATGGCGCACGGCGACATCGTCGAGGACGGCGCCCCGGCCGACCTGGTCGCCGGGGGAGCCGGACACTTCTCCGACCTGCACCGGGCCTGGCTCGACTCGCTGGCCTGACCGGGCCCGGTTACATCGCTGTTTCGGCGGCCCGGTTTCCCGGCGGGTGGTTGGTGCGGAGCCCTAGGTTGAGCCGGTTCACCCACTCGACCGAAGGACGAGGATGACCAAGCCCCGCCCCCGCTCCACGAGGATCTCGGCCCGACTCCTCGCCCCGCTGGTCGCCGTCGCGGCCGTCGCGCTGCCGCAGGCCGCGGCACCGGCCCACGCCGAGGACCCGGTCGCCGGGGCGCAGACGTCCGGGGACTCGCTGTTCCCGAACGTCGGCAACGGCGGCTACGACGTGCAGCACTACGACCTGGACCTCGCCTGGACCCCGGGCGCGACGCTGGCGCTGAGCACGATCGCCGCGACGACCACGATCGAGGCGAGCACGACGGGCGCGCCGCTCTCCTCGTTCTCGTTCGACTTCGAGCGCGGCGGTCTCACGGTGTCGTCGGTGACCGTCGACGGTGCGCCCGCGGCGTTCGCGCACGACGAGGTGCCGGCCGACATCAAGCACAAGCTGGTCGTCACCCCGGCGGCCCCGGTCAGCGGCAGCTTCACGACCGTGGTCACCTACAGCGGCATCCCGACCCGCCACACCGACGCCGACGGCTCCTACGAGGGCTGGAACGTGACGGCCGACGGGGCGACGTTCGTCAACCAGCCGATCGGCTCGATGACCGGCTTCCCCAACAACAACACGCCCGCCGACAAGGCGACGTACACGATCGACGTCGACGTCCCCAACACGATCACCAACGCCGCCGGCACCGGCAACGCCGCCGCCGCGAGCAACGGTGAGCTGGTCGGGAAGGTCGTCGAGGGCGAGCGCACCACGTGGAGGTGGGTGCAGCAGGAACCGATGGCCTCCGAGCTCGCGATCATCTCGATCGGCAAGTACGACGTCCTCGAGTCCGACGTCACCCTGGCCAGCGGCCGGACCCTGCACGAGTGGAGCTTCGTCGACTCGGCGAGCACGACGTCGAACAAGAACAGCGTCAACGTGCAGCGCGCCCGCTTCAAGAGCGTCCTCGACGGGCTCGAGTCGCGCTACGGCCCCTACCCGGGCAACAGCATCGGTGTGGTCGTCGACATCGTCCCGAGCGCGATCAGCTACGCGCTCGAGACCCAGGACCGCTCCTTCTTCCCGACCAGCATCAGCGCCGGCACCTTCGTGCACGAGCTGGCCCACCAGTGGTACGGCAACAACGTCGCCCCCACGGTCTGGAACGACCTCTACATCAACGAGGGCATGGCGACCTGGATGCCGACGTACTTCGCCAACCAGCTCGCCGAGCCCGCGACGAGCGGTGCGACCACGGAGTACACCTACTTCACCAGCTGGTCGGCCACCGCCCCCGAGAGCGCGAGCTGGCTGACCCCGCCGGCCGGCATCACCGACGCAGCCGGCCTGTACGGCTACCAGACCTACACCCGCAGCGCGCAGTTCTGGGAGGCGCTGCGGCTCTCGATCGGTGACGACGACTTCTTCGCGCTGGTCCGGGAGTGGCAGGTCCGCCACGCCGGTGGGAGCCGCGGCACCGCCGCGCTGCTCGCCCTCGCCGAGGAGGTCTCGGGTGCCGAGCTCGACGCGTTCTTCCAGGACTGGGTCCACGACGCCGACAAGCCGGCCTGGCCGCAGCGCTACGACCTGGTCCTCGGCCAGGACACCGCCGACGGTGCTCTGGAGCCCGGTGACACCGTGACCTACACCGTCACCGCGACCAACGAGGGCTACGTCCCGCTGACGTCCAGCGTCGCGGAGGTCGACCTGTCCGACGTCCTCGACGACGCCACCCTCGGTGCGCTCCCCGCCGGGCTGACCCGCGTCGGCGACACCCTCGCCTGGGCGCTGCCGACCACGCCGCGCCACGGCCGCCAGACGGTGTCCTTCGACGTGGTCGTCGACGACGACGTCAGCGCCGCCTCGCTCCGCGCGAGCCTCGCGTCGCAGACCCTCGGCGGCTTCTGCGCCCCCGGTGCTCCCTGCACGACCCGCGCCGACGTCGCCGAGCAGGCGGTCTCCCCGGCGCCGCCGCCGACGATCACGGGCACCCCGAAGGTCGGCGCCGAGCTCACCGCCGACACCAGCGGCTGGGCGGCCGGCACCACGTTCTCCTTCGGGTGGACCGTCGGTGGCGAGGACGTCCTGGACGCCACCGGGCCGACCCTGCTCCTGGGCCCCGACGACGCCGGCAAGGTGGTCCGCGTGGCCGTCACCGGCTCGAGGGCCGGCTTCGGCGACGTCACCCGCACCAGTGCCGCCACCGCTGCGGTCGCCCCGGGCGACCTGACCGAGGCACCGGCCCCGACGGTCACCGGCACCGCCCGCGTCGGCGTCCCGCTGACCGCCGTCCCCGGCACCTGGGACGACGGTGTCACGCTGGCCTACCGGTGGACGCGCGACGGCACGCCGATCACCGGCGCCACCGCCGCGACGTACACCGCCGTGGCGGCCGACGCGGGCCGGCGGCTCGCGGTCGTCGTCACCGGCACCAAGCCGGGCTTCGCGCCGACCGAGGTCACCAGCGCGGGCACCGTGCCGGTGGCGCTCGGCCGGCAGGTGCGGCGGCCGACGCCGACGGTGGCCGGCCGGGCGGTCGTCGGTCGCACGCTGCGCGCCGTCCCGGGTGGCCGTGACGCCGGCGTGACGCTGACCTACCGCTGGTACGTCGGCGGCAAGGCCGTGGCCGGTGCGCGCGGCGCCGGTCGCACGTTCGCGGTCACCAGGGCCGCCCGCGGCCAGCGGGTCGTCGTGGTCGTCACCGCCACCAAGCCCGGCTACCTCACCGTGACCGGTCGGAGCGCCAGGACGGCCAAGGTCGCCTGACCCTCCCCACCCCGCACGGCCCGTCGCACGCCTGCGGCGGGCCGTGCGTCGTCTCCGAGCACGGGACCCGGGTTGGCCCCGTCCCGGGAGCGGACCTAGGGTCCCGGCATGGCGGCTATCGAGGTGGACGGCCTGGTCAAGCGGTACGGCGACCTGCGCGCGGTCGACGGGGTGAGCCTCGAGGTCGCGGAGGGCGAGTTCGTCGGCATCCTCGGACCCAACGGGGCGGGCAAGACGACGACCCTGGAGATGATCGAGGGTCTCCGGGAGCCCGACGAGGGCAGCGTCCGGGTCCTCGGCGAGGCGGTGTGGCCGCGCAACCCGAGGCTGCTGCCGCGGATGGGGGTGCAGCTGCAGGCCTCGGCGTTCTTCGAGCGGCTGACGGCGCGTGAGCAGATCCGGACCTTCGCCTCGCTGTACTCCGTGCCGCTGGCGGCGGCCGACGAGTGGCTGGAGCGGGTCGGGCTGGTCGAGAAGGCCGACACCCGCGTCGAGGACCTCTCCGGTGGTCAGGCCCAGCGGCTCTCGATCGCCTGCGCGCTCGTGCACGACCCCGAGGTCGTCTTCCTCGACGAGCCGACCGCGGCGCTCGACCCGCAGGCCCGCCGCAACCTCTGGGACCTGCTCGCCGGGCTCAACGACTCGGGCCGCACCGTCGTCCTCACCACGCACTACATGGACGAGGCCGAGGTGCTCTGCGACCGCGTGGCGATCATGGACGCCGGTCGCATCCTGGAGGTGGACAGCCCCGCGGCGCTCGTGCGCGGGCTCGACGCACCGGCCCGCGTCACGGTGGGCCCCGGCCAGGTCAGTCTCGACGAGGCCCGTGCGATCGACGGCGTCGACGACGCCGCCGAGTCGGTCGACGGCGTCGTGCTCACCACCCGGTCACCGGCCGCGGTGCTGACCCGGCTCGCCGAGCAGGACCGCCTCGACGGCGTCCAGATCAGGACCGCCACCCTCGAGGACGTCTTCCTCGACCTCACCGGACGGGAGTACCGAGCCTGATGCCGGCGACCACCACGACCTTCGAGGCGCTCTCCCTGGCGATCATCAAGGGCTTCCTGCGCGACCGGGCAGCGGTCTTCTTCGCGCTGATCTTCCCGCTGATGTTCCTGGTCCTGTTCGGCGGCATCTTCGACGACCAGGCCCGGTCGAAGGTCGACCTGGTGCAGGTCGGCGACGTGTCCCTGGTCGACGACCTGCCTGAGGATTCGCGCGAGGCCTTCGACGACACCTTCGACGTCACGCGGAGCGACGACCTCGACGCGGCGCTCGAGGACGTCCGCAAGGGCGACGCCGACGTCGCGATCGAGATGCAGGGCGACACCCTCGTGGCGCACTACACCCAGACCGACCAGGTCGGTGCCGCGATCACCCAGGGCACGCTGCGCGCGTTCGTCGACGGCGCGAACATCGCGATGACGGGGTCGCCGCCGACGTACACGCTGGAGACCGAGCCGGTCGAGGACGACTCGTTGACGACGATCCAGTTCGTGACCCCCGGCCTGCTCGGTTGGGCGGTGGCGATGAGCGCGGCGTTCGGCGCGGCCGCGACCATCCAGGGCTGGCGGCAGTCGAAGCTGTTGCGCCGGCTCCAGCTCGCTCCCGTCTCGACGCGGACCGTCGTCGGCGCCCGCGTCACCGTCGCGATCGGGATCGCGTTCGTGCAGATGGCGATCTTCCTCGGGCTCGGCGCCGGCGCCTTCGGGCTGCAGCTCTCCGGGTCGTGGTGGATGTCGATCCCGCTCCTCGTCGTCGGCACGCTCTGCTTCATGGCGGTCGGCCTGCTCGCCGGAGCGATCACCACGACCACCGAGGGCGCGGTGAACGCCGCCAACTTCATGGTGCTGCCGATGGCGTTCCTCAGCGGCTCGTTCTTCCCGCTCGACGCGGCGCCGGCCTGGCTGCGCACCGTGTCGAACGTGCTCCCGCTCAAGCACCTCAACGAGGGCATGCTGGACGTCATGGTGCGAGGTCAGGGACCGGGCTCGGCGCTGCTGCCGGTCGCGATCCTGGCGGGGTTCGCGCTCGTGGTCTCCCTGGTTGCCGCCAGACTGTTCCGGTGGGAGACGGCGTGAGCCGGATCCGGCACCGGACCGGCTGAAGGGAACCGATGGAGCTCCACGAACACCTGTACGACCTCGGCGTGCGTCGCGGCGACGCCGTCCTCACCGACGCGGACCTGCTGCGCGGTGCCCTGGAGGGCTCCTTCGCCGACGTCTCGACCGCGGCCGAGCGCGGCCTGCTCGTCGACGCGGTCCGGTCCGGGGTCTTCGGCTTCCTCCTCGGCCGCCTCGCCGCGGGCACCGCCGTCGACGAGGCCGTCGAGGACGCCGGCGACCGGCTCGCCCGGGTGCCCGGCGGCGACCCGGCGGCCGCCCGCTGGGCGTGCGCCGCGCTGGCCTTCGCGGTCGGCCGGGTCGACGACGCCGACGTCCGACGTCACCCGCGACCCGCTCCCGGCGTCGACCTCGACCTCGGCCTCGAGCCGGACGACACCCGCGAGCGGATGCCGGCGGTGCCGGCCCTGGCGCCGACGTCGATCCCGGTGCCGCTGCCCACGCCGGCGCCGGGCCTCGAGCCGGACGTCGTGTCGCGCCGGGGGTCGCGGGCCGATCGTGGTGCCGCCCGCCGGCGCTGGCCGGTCGTGGCGGCCGCCGTGCTGGTCCTCGCGCTGATCGTCGGCGTCGTCGCCGCGGTCGTGCTCGGCGGCGACGAGGAGCCGGCCCCCGCCGGGGGAGGGGCCGCGACGTCGTCCCCGCGCCCGAGCGAGACCGAGACGATCGATCCCGACGGGACGGACGCAGTCGCGGTGAACGCCAGGTACAGCGGGCTCGCCGAGGCCGTCGTCCCCGACGACGTGACCTGCAGGGCGGCCGGCCCCGCTCGTCCCCGCAGCGAGAAGCTGACCTGCGAGCTGCCGACCGGCACCCTCGAGCTCGTCACCTACGCCTCGGCCGCCAAGCTGGAGGCCGCCCGCGAGGAGCAGGTCGACCACGGCGTCGGCACGGTCCACGAGGTCACGACTTTCGGCACGCTGGCGGCCTTCGAGCGCGAGGACGACACCGGCGCTCCCGTCAAGGCCGCCGTGTACTGGGACGACGACGTCGCCCAGCAGTCCGCGAGGCTCACCGGACCCCGCGGCACCGACCTCGACGACCTCGTCGCCGCGGTCCGGGCGACGGTGCCCTCGATCGCCTACCCGACCGGTCCGTCCGACCCCGGTCTCGTCGACTTCCTCGGCGGCTGGCTCGACGTGGAGAGCTGTCACCGGATCGAGACCGCCGTCGACCTCGAGCTCGAGGAGAGCTTCTGCGACCCCGCCGGCCCGATCGAGGTCTTCGTCGGCCGCTTCGAGTCCGAGAAGGCCCTCGAGGCCTACCGCGACCTCACCCTCGCCGTCGCGAAGGACAGCGAGCGCCCGCTCCGCACCTGGGAGGCCAAGCGGGGCAAGGACGACGGCGCCCTCTACGAGTACACGACCGCCGCCCGCCTCCCGGTCCGCTACTGGGACCTGCCCGGCTGCTTCTGCTACGCCGAGGCCACGCTCACGAAGGGCGACGCCGACAAGCTCGCCACCTGGTGGCGCCGCGGCCCCGGCGTCGAGGGCGACTGAGCCGCTCGTCGGCCCTGTGGGCCGGGACCACGCGGCTGGCCTCGTCGGAGAGGTTCGCGGGGCGGTGCGGCTGGGGGTCTTGCCACGGCCGTCAGCTCGCCTTCTTGGCAGCCGTCTTCCTCGTCGTGCTCTTCTTGGCGGCGGTCTTCTTCGCGGGAGCCTTCTTGGCGGCCGTCTTCTTGGCCGGAGCCTTCTTGGCGGCGGCCTTCCTCGTCGTGGCCTTCTTGGCCGGCTTCTCGTCGGGGTCGTCCGCAGGGTCGTCGTCGGCGGCCTCGCCGCGCGCGGTCTTCGCGTTCTGCACCGAGCGCTGGAGGGCGGCCAGGAGGTCGACGACCTCGCCGGAGGACTTCGTCGAGGTGGGGGTCCGCTTGATCTCGCCGCCCTCGATCTTGGTCCGCACCAGCTCCTGGACGGCGCCGGCGTAGTCGTCCTCGAAGTCGGCGGCGTCGAAGTCGCCGGCGAGGGTCTCGACGAGCATGTTGGCCATCCGCACCTCGGAGTCCTTGATCTCGCCGGTGTCGATGGTGAAGTCGGGCTGGCGGATCTCGTCGGGCCACATCATCGTCTGCAGCACGATCACGTCGTCGCGCACGCGCAGCACGGCGACCGTCGTGCGCTGGCGCAGCGCGACCGTGACGACCGCCATCCGGTCGGCGTCGATCAGCGCCTGGCGCAGCAGCGCGTAGGGCTTGGCGCCGCTCTTCTCGGGCTCGAGGTAGTAGGACTTCTCGAAGAGCATCGGGTCGATCTGCTCGGTCGGGACGAACTTCTCCACCGCGATCTCGCGCGAGGACGTCGACGGCAGCTGCGCCATGTCGTCGTCGGAGAGGATGACCATCTCGCCGTCCTCGGTCTCGTAGCCCTTGGCGATGTCGGCGTACGCGATCTCCTCGCCGTCGATCGCGCAGACCCGCTGGTACTTGATCCGCCCGCCGTCGCTGGCGTGCACCTGACGGAACGACACGTCGTGGCTCTCGGTCGCCGAGTAGAGCTTCACGGGCACGCTGACGAGCCCGAAGGACACCGCACCCTTCCAGATCGCGCGCATGCTGAGGCCTTCCGAGGTCGTCTGCTCGTACGAGTCGCACCAGTCTGACGGGTGGGACGGGCGAAAGTCATCGCCCGCAGGCAGGATGGCCCCATGCGTCCCATGCTCGCCACCAAGGGTGACCACGTGCCCGCGGGCGAGGAGTGGGCCCACGAGGTGAAGTGGGACGGCATGCGCATCCTCGCCGACACCCGCTCCGCCGGCCGGACGGCGGGGAGCAGCACCCGGCTCACCAGCCGCAACGACAACGACGTCACCGCTGCCTGGCCCGACGTCGCCGACGCACCGCTGGCCGGCCGCGATCACCTCGTCGACGGCGAGGTGATCGCCCTCAACGAGCGCGGCCTGCCCGACTTCCGGGTCCTCCAGGAGCGGATGCACGTGCGGCGGGCGACCTCGGTGGCCCGGCTGGTGCACCAGGTGCCGGTCACGTTCATGGTCTTCGACCTGCTCCGCCTCGACGGCCGCGACCTCGTCGCCGAGCCGCTCGCCGCCCGACGCGCGCTGCTCGCCGAGACGTTCGAGGGCACGGCCTGGCAGGTGCCCCCGTCCTACGACGACGGCCCGATGCTGCTCGACGCGACCCGCGAGCAGGGCCTGGAGGGCATCGTCAGCAAGCGGCTGTCCGCGCCGTACCGCCCCGGCGAGCGCTCGCCGCACTGGCTGAAGTTCGCCCACCGCCACCGGGTGTCGTACGTCGTCGGCGGGTGGCGACCGCAGGAGGGCACCACCGACCGCCTCGCCGCCCTGCTCGTCGGCGAGGTCACCCCCGACGGCCTGCTCTACCGGGGCCGGGTCGGCAGCGGCATCGCCGCCCGGCAGAGCCGGTTGCTGGCCGACGCGGTGGCCGGGCTCGGCCGCGCCGACAGCCCGTTCGACGACGAGGTGCCGCGCGTCGACGCCACCGGCACCCGGTGGTGCGAGCCCGTGCTCGTCGTCGACGTCGACTCCCACGGTCGGGGCTACGACCGGCTGCGGCAGCCGTCCTTCCGCGGCCTGCGCACCGACCTGGGAGCAGCCGACCTGTGAGCCCGCGCGAGAGGCCCGACCCGCGGGTCGAGAAGGAGGAGCTCCACGTCGACGTCGACGGCCGGACGCTCAAGATCAGCAACCTCGCCAAGGTGCTCTACCCGCGCACCGGCACCACGAAGGGTGAGGTCCTCGACTACTACGCGCGGATCTCCCCGACGATGCTGCCGCACCTGCGCGACCGCGCCGTCACCCGGATCCGGTGGCCGCACGGCGTCCAGGACGGGAGCTTCTTCGAGAAGAACGCCCCGCCCGGGACGCCGTCGTGGGTGCGCACGGTCACCGTGCCGACCACCGGGTCCCGCGGCTCCAGCCGGCACGGCGACACCCTGGTGTTCCCGGTCGTCGACGACCTCGCGACGCTGACCTGGCTGGCCAACCTCGCCGCGCTCGAGCTGCACGTGCACCAGTGGCGGGTCGGACGCAACGGCCGACCCCGCAACGCCGACCGGGTCGTCGTCGACCTCGATCCCGGCGAGCCCGCCGGGCTCCACGAGTGCTGCCAGGTCGCGCTGCTCGCGCGCGACAAGCTGGCCGAGCGCGACCTCGTCGCCAAGCCGGTCCTCAGCGGCAGCAAGGGCCTGCACCTGTACGCCGACCTGCCCCGACGCCTCCCGCCGGAGGAGTCGACGGCGCTCGCCAAGGAGATCGCCGAGGAGCTCCAGGGCGAGCACCCGAAGCTGGTCACCGCCACCATGACCAAGGCCAGGCGGGGCGGCAAGGTCTTCCTCGACTGGTCGCAGAACGCCGGCTCGAAGACCACCGTGGCGCCGTACTCGCTGCGCGGCCGTGAGCGCCCCTACGTGGCCGCGCCGGTCTCGTGGGGCGAGGTCGAGGCGGGCGCCGACGACCCGCTCGGCCTCGAGCAGCTGCGTCACGACGAGGTGCTCGCCCGGGTCGCCGACCTCGGCGACCTCTTCGCCGGCTGACCGGCCAGGACCTGTTACCGAACTATGGGGCCGGCGTGGGCACGCGGTGGAGACACCGTGGCTCCGGTCCGCCTAGCGTTGTCGACAGGTGGGCCAGCCGCACGTCGTGGGGAGGGTGCGGCTCCTCGGAGTGGCCCACATCTCGCACTTGGCTCCGGACAGCGTGTCGCACCCCCTATGCTCCCCCCATGGGCCACAGAGTGCTCGTCGTCGAGGACGAGGAGGACATCGCGTTCCCCCTTGTCCGGACGCTGGAGCGCGAGGGCTACGACGTCGGCTGGGTCGACAGTGGTCAGAAGGCTCTCGACGAGCTCGCGGGGCGCTCCGCCGACGTGGTGATCCTCGACCTCGGGCTGCCCGACATGGACGGCCTCGAGGTGTGCAAGGACGCCCGCGCCGCCGGGTTCGAGGGCGCGATCATGATCGTCACCGCGCGCGCCGGCGAGCTCGACCGCGTCGTCGGCCTCGACTACGGCGCCGACGACTACCTCGCCAAGCCCTTCGGCCTCGCCGAGCTGCAGGCCCGGGTCCGCGCGCTGCTCCGACGTACCGGTGCCGGGTCCGCCCACGACGAGCCCGACGGCGGGCTGCGGATCGACGTGGACGCCCGCCGCGTGTACGCGGGCGACGTCGAGGTGCCGCTGACCGGCAAGGAGTTCGACGTGCTGTCGATCCTGGCCGCCAACAAGGACAAGGTCGTCTCCCGCGGCCGGCTGATGGCCGACGTCTGGGACGAGAACTGGTACGGCTCCACCAAGACCCTCGACGTGACGATCGGGCGGCTCCGACAGAAGCTCGAGAGCGTGGGAGTCACCGAACGGGTCGTGGCGGTGAGGGGTGTGGGGTTCCGCCTCGAGGCTCCCGCCCCCGATGCGTGAGCGACTCACCTTCGCGTTCATCGCGATCACGCTCCTCCTCCTCGTCGGCGCGGGGCTGATCCGCAGCTACGCCAGCGACAGCCGGGTCCGCGCCCACGAGGCCGCGGACCTCACCGCGACGGCCGAGGCGCTGGGGGCGGTCATCTCCGACGAGGTCGCCCGCGGCGGCGTCCTCGACCAGGAGCTGCTCGAGCCCTTCCTGACGCCGCGCAGCCGGATCGAGCTCACCCGCGAGGTCGGCGACCCGGTGGTGCTGACCGGCTCGGGCTTCGACACCGAGGCTCCGGCCGACCAGCTCGCGTCCGCGGTGATCCTCGGTGACGGCGACGAGGTCGAGCTGACCAGCGTCCACGACGAGTCGCTCGAGGGCGTGTGGGGCGACCGGCTCGAGATGCTCGCCGTGTTCGGGCTGCTCGCGATCCTCGCCGGCGTCACCGGGTACCTCGTCGCGCGGTCCCTGTCCGCGCCGTTCCGGCAGCTCGCCGTGGCTGCCGCCGCGCTGGGGCGCGGCCGGTTCGACCTCGACCTGCCTCGCGGGGGCGTGCCCGAGGCGCGGGCGATCGCCCTCGCCCTGGCGAGTAGCGCCACCCAGATGCGGGAACGGATGGAGCGCGAGCGCGCGTTCGGGCTGCACGCCTCCCACGTGCTGCGGACGCCGCTGACCAGCCTGCGGTTCCGGCTCGAGGAGCTCATCGAGGACCCCTCGCTGTCGGGTGAGGCCCGGGACGCGACGATCGGCTGCCTCAAGGCCGTCGGCCGGCTCGACCAGGTGGCCGGCGAGCTCGTCGAGCTCGGCGGCCGCGGCGTCCTGCTGGCCGGCGCGGCGCTGCCGCTGCGCGACCTCGCCACGCAGGTGGCGCAGCGCTGGGCCGACGTCCTCGACCTCGACCACCGGGGGCTCAGCGCGGCCGTCGAGGGCGACATCGAGCTGCGCTTCACCCCCGGCCCCGTCGAGCAGGTGCTCGACCTGCTGCTCGAGGACATCCTCGAGCACGACACCGGCGCGGTCCGCCTGGTGTTCGAGGGTGCCGCCAGCCGGCTGCGGATCGACGTCAGCTGCGACGACGGCGGTGGCACGCGGCGCGCCCCGGCCCGATCGGCCGAGGAGCGCCTCCAGCTCGTCCTCGGCTCCCTCGGCGGGCGGCTCGAGCGGCCTGCCGACGGCTCCGTGCTGCGGCTCCACCTGCCCCGGCGTTGACCCGGGCTGATCCTTCAGGCGACCGTGGTGACCAGGCCGGCCGCGGTCAGCACGGACGCGAGCGTCGCGCGGGTCGACGCCCCGAGGACGCCGTCGGGCCGCAGGCCGTGGTCGGCCTGGAACCGCCGGACGGCGTGCCGGGTGCGCGGGCCGTCGACCCCGCCCGGGAGGCCGGGGTCGAAGCCGAGCGACACCAGCGCGCGCTGCACGCCGACCAGGCTGCCGACGTCGATCGCCCACGTGTCGCGCAGGTCGGCGGAGCCGAGCAGGCTCCCGACCGGGACCGGCGGCACGTCGTCCTGCTGGAAGAAGGTCACCGTGATCGTCGTCTGGGTCATGCTCAGCTCGAGGTACGACGAGTACAGGTCGATCCCGGTCGGGCGACCCGCGACCAGCTCGCCCAGGGCCAGGTGCAGGTGCGAGGGGACGCCGTCGACGGACAGCACGGTGCCGAGCAGGTCGCCCTGCGCCACCGTCGTGCCGACCTCGAGGCGGGCGGGGACGTCGGTGAGGAAGGTGTGGAAGGCCGAGACCCGGCCGCTGGGGTCGGCGAGGGTCAGCCGGACGCCCGTGTCGGTGCCGTCGAGGCGCTCGGTGACGTGGCCCCCGAGCGTGGCGCGGACCGCGCTCCCGGGGGCGGCGCCGAGCCCCATCGCGGCGCTCTCGCGCCAGTCGAGGTCGGTGCGGCTGCGGGTGCCGGGCCCGCCGAGGCCGCCGGTGAAGGCCGACCCGAGCGGGCCGGCGAGGGTGAGGTCGAACGTGGTCACGGCTGCTCCTCCTCGTCGAGCCTGGTGCTCGCGGAGCTGGCGCCCCCCGGCACCTTCGACGGTAGGCGCGTCGGAGCGCCGTGCGTATGCCCCGACCGGGCCTTGACCGGGTGCCGATCGGGGGGTATCGGGGTAGTCAGGACCTGACCCGGCACCTGGTCAGGCGTCGCCGGACTGCTCGTCGGCGAGCGCCTCGGCGGCCTCGGCGATGATGTCGCGCATGGCCCGCTCGGCGGTCACGGGATCACCGAGCCGCACCGCGCGCGCCACCTCGTCGTGCAGCGCGATCGCCTCGGGCTTCGGCCGGCTCGGCATCATGCCGTACTGCGTGCGGCCGACCAGGACCTGCGTGACCACGCCGCCGAGGGAGCGGAGCATCTCGTTGCCGCTGGCCTCGAGCAGGGTGCGGTGGAAGACCGAGTCGGCCAGCAGGTAGGAGCCGAGGTCGCCGTCGCGGCCGTGCACGACCATGTCGGAGACGGCCGCGGCCAGGATCCGGCAGTGGTGCGCGCTGGCCCGCCCGCCCGCGGCGAGCGCGGCGGCGGTGGGTTCGATGCCGCGTCGCAGCTCCGACAACGAGGCGAGCTGGGCGTCGCGCTCGTCGCCGGCCAGGCGCCAGCGGATGACCTGGGGGTCGAGGACGTTCCAGCGCGACTGCGGCTGGATGGTGATGCCGACCCGGCGCCGCGACGCGACCAGGCCCATCGACTCCAGGACCCGGATCGCCTCGCGGGCGACGCTGCGCGAGACGCCGTACGTCGTGCAGATGCCGTCGAGGGTGAGCACGGACCCCGCCGCCTGGGCGCCGGTGCCGGACGCGATCCGTGCCCCGAGCGCGTCGAGGACGCCGGCGTGCTGGCCGAGGACGGGGTCGTTGGTCACCAACTCATCGTCTCATCTCGACCAATCGAATGAAAAGATCCGGTCAATATCTCGATAGGGGTTGCAATGGTCATACCTTTCGGGTCAGGATGTGGGCACCGTCACTCGTCGTCCACCAGGGAGCCCCGATGCCCGGATCCACCCGCAGGCCCCACCTGCTCGTCGTCATGGGGGTGTCCGGCTCCGGCAAGTCCACCGTCGGCGCCGCCCTCGCCCAGCGTCTCCGCGTCCCCTTCGCCGACGCCGACGACCTGCACCCGCCGGCCAACATCGCCAAGATGAGCTCGGGGGAGTCCCTCGACGACGCCGACCGGTTCCCGTGGCTGGAGATCATCGGCGGCTGGCTCGCCGAGCACGGCACGGCGCAGGGTGGCGTGATGAGCTGCTCGGCGCTCAAGCGCAGCTACCGCGACCAGCTCCGCCGGCACGCGCCCCAGGTGCGGTTCGTGCACCTCGAGGGCTCCCACGACGTGATCGCGGCCCGCCAGGCCAGCCGGCCGGGGCACTTCATGCCGGCGTCCCTGCTGTCGTCGCAGTTCGCGACCCTCGAGCCGCTCCAGCCCGACGAGGACGGCGTCGTGGTCGACGTCGGCCAGTCCGTCGACGAGATCGTCGAGCAGTCGGCCCGGCTGCTCGAGCCCACCGCCCCCGCAGGCACCCCCACCGAGGAGACCCGATGAGCACCCTGACCGCGCTGCTGCCGATGGCCGGCGGCGACCTGATCGAGCCGGTGGCGTCCGGCGGACAGCTGGTCTTCGCCGCGCTGGCCGCGATCGCGCTGCTCGTCGTCCTCATCACGGTGGTGAAGATCCACCCGTTCATCGCGCTGATCCTCGGCGGGCTCACCGTCGGCATCCTGGCCGGTGTCAACGTCAACGACGTCCTGGCCTCCTTCACCGGCGGCTTCGGCACGACGGCCGCGGGCGTCGGCGTCCTCATCGCGCTCGGCGCGATGTTCGCCAAGCTCCTCGCCGACTCCGGCGGCGCCGACCAGATCGTCGACACCATCGTCGGGCGCTCCTCGGAGCGGATGCTGCCGTGGGCGATGGCCGCGGTCGGCGCGATCATCGGCCTGCCGATGTTCTTCGAGATCGGCCTGGTCCTCCTGATGCCGGTCATCTACCTCGTCGCCCGCCGTACCGGCCTGTCGCTGATCACCCTCGGCATCCCGGCGCTGGCCGGTCTCTCGGCGATGCACGGCTTCGTGCCGCCGCACCCCGGCCCGGTCGCCGCGATCGGCTTCCTCGGCGCCGACCTCGGCCTGACCCTCGGCCTCGGCCTCGTCGTCGCGATCCCGACGATCATCGTGTCCGGCCCGCTGTTCGGCGCCCTCGCCGGCCGCTGGGTCGTCGTCGAGGCGCCGTCGACGTACGACGCCGACGAGCGCACCGAGGTCGACGACCGGCCGTCGTTCGCCGTCACCATCGCGACCGTCCTGCTGCCCGTCGTGCTGATGCTCGGCAAGTCGCTCGCCGACATCGTCATCGACGACGAGGACAACACGCTGCGCCAGGTGCTCGACGTGCTCGGCAGCCCCTTCGTCGCGCTGCTGATCGGCACGATCGTCGCCATGGTCACCTTCGGCTACGCCGTCGGCATGAACCTGCAGAAGGTCTCCGACGTGCTCGGGGAGTCGCTCCCGCCGATCGCCGGCATCCTGCTCATCGTCGCCGCCGGCGGCGGGTTCAAGCAGGTGCTCGTCGACACCGGCGTCGGCACCCTGCTGGCGGAGTGGGCGCTCGACGCGAACGTCTCGATCCTGCTCCTCGGCTGGGTGCTGGCCGTGCTGATCCGGCTCGCGACCGGCTCGGCGACGATCGCCACGATCACCGCCGCGACGCTCATGCAGTCGGCGATCGGGGACCTGTCCTCGCCGGAGATCTCGCTGCTCGTCCTGGCCATCGGCGCCGGCTCGGTGTTCTTCTCCCACGTCAACGACGCCGGGTTCTGGCTGGTGAAGGGGTACTTCAACCTCAGCGTGCGCGACACGATCCGCACCTGGTCGCTGATGGAGACGATCCTGTCGGTGAGCGGCCTGATCGTGGTGCTGCTGCTGGGCCTGGTCGTCTGACCCCTCGGCCGCGCCGTGGCCAGACCTCGCGCCAGGTCACGGTTCGGTGCGGATCCGGGCACCGCGCTTCAGTGGCGCCCGGCGGCGGTCGATGAGGGAGGTAGCGGCACCCGCCGCTGCCTCCCCGCGACCGAGGACCGAGCGATGACGAGCCACCGAGCGCCGACGCCACGGCGGTACGCGCTGCGCGACCGACCCGTCGTGCCGCTGCGCCGGGTACTCCTCCTCGGCACCAGCAGCCTGCTCACCGCCACCGGCATCGCGGCCGGGATGGTCGCCACGGCCACCGTCGGACCCGGCGAGTCCGCCCTCCGCGTCGACGTCGAGCCGGTCTCGCTGCCGGCGCGGGTGGCGCCGCCCACGCCCACGTCCTCGCCGGTGGCCGAGGCGCTCGACCCGCCCGTCGTCCTGGACGACGAGGACGCGCCGGTCCCGGTCGCCTCGGCGCTGCCCCGCCTGGGCGAGGAGCACGTCCGCGACGTGCCCCCGGTGGCGGTCGCCGCCTACGAGCGGGCCGCCTCGGTGGTGGCCGACCCCCGGGTCGGCTGCCACGTGAGGTGGACGACGCTCGCCGCCGTGGCGCGGGTCGAGTCCGACCACGGCCGTCGCGGCGGGGCGGACCTCGACGAGGAGGGCCGCGCGGCGCCGGCCGTGCACGGCGTCGCGCTCGACGGCGAGGACGGGCGGGACCGGCCCCGCGACACCGACCGCGGCAAGGTCGACGGGCTGGGCCGCTGGGACCGGACGTCGGGCCCGGCCGGCTTCCTGCCCACCGAGTGGGCGGTCTACGGCGTCGACGCCGACGACGACGGTCGCCGCGACGTCCAGGACGTCGACGACGCCGCGCTCGCGCTCGCCGTCCGGCTCTGCGGGACGGCGCTCGACCTCGACGCGCACCCCGCGCTCCAGGCGGCGTTGACCGCGCACCGTCCCTCCCGCGCCTACGTGCGGCAGGTGCTCCGCGTGGCCAGGGCCTACGCCGCCGACGTCCGGGAGCAGGACGCGGCGCCGACGGCCGACCTGCCCGTCGTCGTGGTGCACGAGCCGGTCGTCGAGGACGAGCCCGGCGAACCGACCGACGAGCCGACGGACGAGCCCACCGAGGAGCCGACCGACGAGCCGACGGTGCCGGTGGGGTCGCTGGGCGACCGGCGGCCGGGTCCGCGACGATAGGTCGGTGATCACGGTCGAGTGGTGCGAGCCGGTCGACGGGCCGGCGCTGCGCGACCTGCTGGACGCCGACGAGGCGGCCCGGGTGGAGCGGCTGGTCCGCCCCGAGGACCGGGCCCGCTTCGTGACGGGCCGGGCGCTGCTGCGGACCGCGGCGGCCACGGTCCTGGGCGGGGAGCCGCGCGCGGTCGTCGTCCGGGTGCGGTGCGCGCGCTGCGGCGGGCCGCACGGCAAGCCGGCGGTCGACGGGCTCGAGGCCTCGATCGCGCACTCCGGTGACCGCGTGGTGCTGGCGTGGCGCGAGCGCGGCGCGGTCGGTGTCGACGTCGAGGAGCGGCGCCCCGGCCGGCACGTCGAGGACGTCGTCGACCAGGTCCTCGCGCCGGGGGAGCGGAGCGAGGACCTGTTGCGCACCTGGGCTCGGAAGGAGGCGGTGCTGAAGCTGCGCGGCGTCGGCCTGACCGAGCCGATGACCGGCGTCCGGCTCGACGACCCGACGTTCCACGTCACCGACCTCGACCTGGGCGCGGGGTACGTCGCCGCGGTGGCCGCGCACGACACGGCGCCGGTCACGGTGCGACGATCACGGCCATGAGCCGAGCGCCGTCCGTCACCGACCTCCGGGCCCTGGCCCCCGCGTACACGACCGAGGTCACCGCCGACCTCGTCGACGCCAACGGCCACCTCAACGTGCGCCACCACATGGCGCTGCACGACGAGGGCGGCTGGGCGTTCTTCGCCGCGCTCGGCTTCACATCGGAGCGGATCGAGGAGGGCCGGCACAACTTCTTCGACCTCGAGCACCACGTGCGCTACCTGGCCGAGGCGCACCTGGGCGAGCGGCTGTCGGTGCACCACCGGCTGGTCGCACGCACCAGCAAGGCGCTGCACCTCGTCTCCTACCTGGTCAACGACACCACGGACACCGTCGCCAGCACCCTCGAGGTCATCACGCTCATGGTCGACCTCGACACCCGCCGCCCGGTCGACCTCACCGACGACGAGGTCGCCGTCATCGACGCGCGCCTGGCCGCCGACCGGGCGCTCGGGTGGGACGCCGGGCTGAACGGCGTCCTCGGGCTGCGTCCCGCGCGCCCCTGACGCTCCGCGGGGTCGACGAGCTGCGTCCTCCCTCGATGGCGCTCGGTGCGGACTCGCGGCCGAGTCGCACGCCGAAGGAGATCGCGGCGACCATCAGCGCGACGTGGCCCGCGACTCCGACCGCGAGGCCGAGCACGGCCAGGGTCTCGTTGCCGGTCTCCGTCGTCTGGCTGATGGCCTCGCCCGAGATGAGACTCGTCTCGGCACGGAGAACTGCCCGGCCCCTGGCCGTGTGGCGCGCCGCTCGACCGCAGGATCAGCGGCGGCGGAACAACCTGGGGCGCGAGCCGGTCTTGCCCCGGTACGCGGCGACCAGTGCGGCCTTCTCCCGGTCGTGGGCGACACCCAGGCTCTGGGCCGACTCGTCGTTGCCGGAGTCGATGGCGGAGTTGATGGCACGCACGTAGGAGGTGTGCAGGGACTGGAGCTCCTCGGCGAGGACGATCTCGGTTGTGGTGGTCATGTCCATGTCAGCAACGAAGGCTCTTGGATCGTTCCAAGAACGGCCCGCATGTGACTCGACGAACATCGGGATGGTGGTGCGCCGGTGGCCCGGTCGGGGCCTGCGCAGGGCCCCTGGTGAGGTGGGTGGGACTGGGGAGACCTCGTGGTGCGCCGTATGCCGGCTGTTCTCCACAGGGAGGAGGTTGCCTCTGTTCGTGGCGGGTTTCGAGGCTTACATTCGTTCGATCGCAGGCTTTCTCACTCGGGAAGGGGATGCCTGATGTCGGTGGTGCAGACCCCTGACGACCTCGGGTCGGTCGTCGAGCAGCTCGATCTCCACGTGCGTGAGCTGGTGCGGCGCGAGGGGGTCGATCCGCAGCGGGACGCCGCGGTGGTGCGTCGGATCGCGGAGTCGGTGGTGCGTGCGCACGACGAGCGGAGCCTGACCGGTCGGGTCGCCCCGGTCGGTGACGTCGGTGCGCTGGTGGGTGAGCTGGTGGCGCGGGTGTCGGGGTTCGGGCCGTTGCAGCCGTTCCTGGACGACCCGACGGTGGAGGAGGTCTGGATCAACGACCCGTCGCGGGTGTTCGTGGCGCGCAACGGTCGGCACGAGCTGACCAACCTGGTGCTGACGCAGGCGCAGGTGACCGAGCTGGTGGAGCGGATGCTGAAGAGCAGCGGACGTCGTCTCGACGTCTCCACGCCGTTCGTGGACGCGATGCTGCCGCAGGGCCACCGGTTGCACGTGGTCCTGGAGGGGATCAGCCGCGGGTTCACGGCGGTCAACATCCGCAAGTTCGTGCTGCGGGCAGGACAGCTCGACGACCTGGTCGAGCTGGGCAGCCTGAGCCAGCGGGCGGCGGCGTTCCTGGAGGCGAGCGTGCGGGCCGGGCTCAACATCCTGGTCGCCGGCGGGACCCAAGCCGGGAAGACCACGCTGCTGAACTGCCTGGCCGCCGCCGTGCCCGGTGGCGAGCGGGTGGTCTCGGCCGAGGAGGTCTTCGAGCTGCGCTTCCCGCACCCCGACTGGGTGCCGCTGCAGACCCGGCAGTCCGGTCTCGAGGGCACCGGCGAGATCCGGTTGCGCCACCTCGTGAAGGAGGCCCTGCGGATGCGCCCGAGCCGGATCGTCGTCGGGGAGGTGCGGGCCGAGGAGTGCCTGGACCTGCTGCTCGCGCTGAACGCCGGCCTCCCGGGCATGTGCACCCTGCACGCCAACAGCGCGCGGGAGGCGCTGGTGAAGATGTGCACCCTGCCCCTGCTCGCCGGGGAGAACATCTCGGCGCGCTTCGTCGTGCCTTCCCAAAGACACTCCCATCTTGGCAGGTCACCCAGACAGCTGGAGGACGCCGGCTCTGGACGGCAGAACGTCGCGGGGCGTCGCGCTTGTAATGGCGCATCCCACCCTCACTGTGCGTCGCGCGTCCCGTCGTTTGCGAGGCGTGGCGTGGCAGACGGCCACGAAAACTCGATGGAGGATCGGCACGACGAGGCCCCACCCCCTGGGTGGTGCGTGGCGAATCGCCCCCCGCACGACGATCCGGTGTCATACCGTTCGCGTCGTGAAGTCTCTGGTCAAAGCCCTTGTTGGGGGCCTGGGTGTGCTGATTTGCGGCTTGGGCGCTGTCGCACTTGCCCTGGGAGTCTTCTACCTCGCGTGGAAGCCGTTGGTGGATGAGGCAGTTTCGCGGGAAACCGGCCCAAACTTCGAGGAGCAGGAGTCGTCTATCGAGTCCTCGCAGCGTTACGTGAGGGAGCGCGATCGGGGTCGTCACCGAGAGTTCGCCCTAGATGAGGCCCGAGGCCAGGCGACTGGCGGCGGTGGGTTCTGGACTTGCGGTCTCGCGCCGACGATGAACTATGACTGGCATGACGATGTTCTGTGCAGCAACGGAACTGACGAGATCCGGCCGTACCTGTTGCCTCAGGACTCGTTCGTGACCGAGTCGGAACTTGTGCGAGCCGCTGTCCAGTACGCCGGAGAGTTGAACTCGCGCTAGTACCCGGGGAGTGCCAGGGGTTTCCTAGATGGCCGACCCGCTTCAGGTACGCCAGGTTCTCGGCCTCGGCCAGGTCGAGGCGGGCCAGGTCGAGGCGGGCCACGACGAGAGCGATCTCCTCGTCAGTTGAGTCGGCGGTGATGCCGTCGAGGACGCGACCTTTCAGGTCTCGGATCGGGTCGTCGGCACCCACTCGAGGGAGGCCGTGATGGCGTCGGCGGTCTCATAGACCGGACGGCGACCTGCGCGGGGACGCCGTCCCCGGCGGAACTCCTCAAACGATGGCGGCTGAAGGGGACGGTTCGTCGATTGTTCCAGATTCACGCCCACTAGATGACCTGACCAGTCGATCTGGTTCCATCCGGCTACCGCGGGTTCACGGTTCCATAGGCCGCGATGGCCACTCCCTCTTAGAATGAGTCAGAGCGGCTAGCGGTCTTGAACGGATCCTGCCCACATGATGCCCTGCGCAACGGCGGCCGGCAGGAACAACGCCTGACCGACCACGAGGAACACCGCAGCGAGCGCCGTCGGACCGTTCCCGTCAGCGAGGATGAGGGCGCCGAGCAACGACATAAGTGCACCCGGTACCCAGAGCGATGCGGGCGCGAGAGGCGCCGCTCTGGTGTGGGGTCGAGTGGCTGGACCACTTCTCGATGTCATGGCTTTCCTAGGCTTGAGGTGCCGTGTTGTCCCGATCATCATGCCTCAGTAGCGGACCCACAATCATCCGATCCCGCCCGCCGACGTGCTGGTCTAGTCGCCATCGACCAGATTCATCGATGCATTGCCAGATGCTTCTGACCAGCGGCGGTGAGGTGTGCCCGAGTGTCCGGACGGACCCCATAGACCCGGGAGAGACGTCAGCAGGGAACGCCCGTTCGGGCTCGGCAGGAACAGCGGGGGCTCGCGTCATGGATTCAGCGCCACCGACCACCACTTCATCCGACTCACCGCGAGCGATAAGGTCCTGCCCCCGCAATGGTTGCGCTAGTGACGATCCGCAAGCGGTTCACCGTATAGGGAGGGCCGGACGCCGGCAGTCCGGCAGGCGAACGGCCGCACGTGCGACGTTACGGTTGCCCTTGACCGGCTCCATGAGCCATTCCGAGAATCATCTCGTCCGCGAGCGACGGGTTGAGGTCAGACCCTTGAAGAAGCAACCCGCCGACCACGAGGGCGGCAAGGTCGTCTGGCACCCTGCCAGTGCCCCGGCGATTCGTCCGAACGGTGTCGGGACGGATCGACCGGATGGACGCGCTCAGTCATCATTTTTCCTGCTCTTTCGGTTGAGGAAGGCGTCCATGCGTTCTGACTTCTCCTCGGTCTCGAACAGAACGGCTTGGGCCACGTTGTCGATCACAGGATGGGCATCTCGAGGGGCGCTCATAGCCAGCTTGGTCATACGCAGCGCCAGCGGAGCCTGTTTGTTGATCCGGTCCACCCAAGCATTTGACGTCTCGATCAACAGTTCCGGCGCCACCAGCTCGTTCAGTAGACGCGCAGCGAGGGCGTCGGCAGCGTCGAGCATTCGGCCGGCGAGAAGGACTTCCTTGGCAAGTGACTCTCCGACCAGTTCGGCGAGTCTCCAGGAGGCACCGGCGGCCGCAAGGATACCCAACTGGCCCTCGGGGTTCCCGAAAATTGTGGTCGGGGTCCCGATGCGGAAGTCGCATGCGTACGCGAGCTCTGCGCCGCCTCCGATCGCCGACCCAGAGATCGCTGCGATGGTCGGCATGGGCAGTCGAGCGATGCGATCAAAGAGCCCGCTGTTGATGCCTGCGAGTGCGTCCTCCCTGCGACGCTCGCGCAACTGGCCGATGTCGGCGCCGGCAGCAAAGGTCCGGGTGCCGCCTGTGAGGATCAGCGTCCGTGGTCGGCGCTCAAGCTGTCCGCACACCGAGTGCAGGCTTTCGACCATCTCTGCGTTGATTGCGTTGCGCACCTCCGGCCGATCGAGCGTCACGACCAGACGATCCGGGGTCGCCCAGTCCACCCTGATCCCCGGCAACGCCTCCACAGTCCAGCCACTCAACGGGCCACCTCGTCCCACGAATAGAAGCCTTGGCCGCTCTTGCGGCCCAACTTGCCTTGCTGAACCATCTGAACCATCAGGGCCGGGGGGGCGAACCGTGGGCCGAGCTCGGAGCTCAGGTAGCGGGAGATTCCCAGACGGACATCGAGTCCAACGAGGTCCGTCAGCTTGAGGGGACCGACAGGGAAGCCGTAGCCCAATGTCATGGCGGCGTCAATGTCTTCGGCCGACGCCACTCCTTCCTCAAGCATGCGGATCGCCTCGAGGCCGATGGCCAATCCGAGCCGGCTGCTGGCGAACCCCGGTGCGTCACGAACTGTTACCGGTGTCTTGCCCCATGACAGCACCCATTCCTCGGCCCTCCGGCGGAGCTCAGGGGAGGTTCGTGAAGACAGCACGACCTCGACGAGGCGGCTCGAGGGCACCGGGTTGAAGAAGTGCAGTCCGATCACGCGCTCCGGGTTCGGGACCGCCTGGGAGAGTAGATCGACGGACAGGCTGCTCGTGTTGGTAGCCAGCACAGCGTCGGGAGAAACGTACGACGCCAAGGTGCTCAGGGTGGACAGCTTGAGGTCGAGGTCTTCAGGAACTGCCTCGACGACGAGTCCCGCATCGGACAACTCGGCCGGGTCAGTCGTGACACCTAGTCTGGTGAGCACGGACTGTGCTTCGTCGAGCAAGCCTCGCTCGACGGTGCGTCGCACCAGGGTTTTGACCCTGTCGTGTGCCGCCGACGCGGCGGACTCGTCCCGCTCAAGGAGCCGCACCGTCGAGCCGGCTAGGAGCAGCGCGTGAGCGATGCCTGCTCCCATCTGTCCACCACCCACCACTCCACAGGTCTTTGGGGTCTCGCTCATAGCAACTGGTCCCGTCCCGCACGAGTGATGACACGGTCCTGCAGGTCCGTGCGCAACAACGGCGGTTCCGCGCTGTAGAGACGTGCCAAGGCGGTCCGGTCGAGGCCCACCTCGCGTGCCACCTGGTGGAGTTCGAGCTTGTTCATTCGGCCGCCGGGGGTCGCCGCAACGCGACCGAGCAAGCTTCGCTGCGGATCGTCCTCCTCGCTGGCGGATTCAGCTCGAGGTGGGTGCTCAAGTAGGGCTTGCAACTGCTGCATGATGTTCCGCAGCGCTTGCTGCACAACCTGCAGCTGGGTCTCCTCTGACACGGCACCTCCGGACCCTTGCCAGGTCCGCTTCGGGTAGCGCTGCAGATACTCCTGCTCAAGCTCGAGCATGCGTGCAGTATGCGTCGCGAACTGCTCGGCCGATCCATGCAGGAACACCCAGTTGCGTGTTGCGTGCGCTTGCGTACCTTGCTGTTCGAGCTCAAGGTCGGTCAGTTCGTGGGCGGGACGCCCGAGCTGGTCGACGGCTGATGTCGCGGTCATGGGTGCACTCCCGGGTGAGATCGAGGTGTGTGGTCGTGGCGAAGGAGTCGTAGGTCGCGGTGGTAGGTCGCACCGTTCCCGATGTACTCCCGCACCGCGAAGTCGATCCAGGTGCTCTGCTTGTCCGGGTCGACGGGTCTAGTCCGCACGGGCACGCCCAGTGCGAGGCTGCCGGAGGGGATACGGCAGTCCTCAGGGACGAGCGCCTGCGCGCCCACGACGCTTCCGGTGCCGATGACGGCGCGGTTGAGAATCACGGTCCCGGAACCGATGAGGCACCGATCCTCTACGGTGCACCCCTCCATGTGGGCGACGTGGCCGACCACGCACTCGTCACCTACGACTGTCGGCCAGTCCTTGGTGGTGTGCAGCACTGAGCCGTCCTGAATGCTGGTACGGGTACCGATCCAGATCTCCCCGAAGTCGCCGCGCAGGACGGCGCCCGGCCAGATCGTGCTCGCGGCCCCAATGGAGACACGGCCGATGACGGTCGCTTCTGGGTGGACGTAGGCGGTGGGGTGGATATCTGGCTCGGACGTTCCGAGTGCGTAGATGGGCACGAGTCACTCCTTCGCGGCGTCGAGGTGGTCGAGTCCGCGGTAGACGCGGCGTGCATTGGCGCCGAGGACGTCTGCGGCGGTCGATGGGTCGTGCACCAGCTCCAGGACCGCACGGGCATTCGCCGAGATGCTGGGGACACCCGGCCAGTCGGTCGCGAAGATCCACTTACGTGCCAGCCGATCAAGGTCAAAGTCCTGGTAGTAGTGCGGGAGCTTCGTCGGGGGTAGGCCCGAGAGCTCAATCCAGACGCTTGGGTTGCTGAGCGCCATGAACGCGGCGGCGTTGTACCACCATCCGCGCCCCCCGTGCGCCAGGACAATGTTGAGGTTCGGGAACAGGCGCGTCACCGGGAGCAGGAACGCTGGATCGGCGAGTTCGTTCATCGACCCCGGGAACGAACTGGTGCCGCAGTGCACCACGAGGGGTACCTCACGTTCGACGAGGAGCTGGTAGGCAGGGAAGAGAGCGGGGTCGTCGCAGCGGAAGCCGCCGTGCACGGGGTGCAGCTTCAGCGCGGCAGCTCCCAGGTTCAACTGTCGCCGGAGCTCGACGTCGATGGGGTAGTGCAGGTGGGGATTGACGTTGGCGACGGGACGGAACCGCGAAGGGTTGTGCTCGACCAGCGGTAGCAGGTCATCAAAGGTCTGGTAGCCCGTCGCTTTGGGGCTGTACTCGCAGAACAGCAGCGCGCAGTCGACGCCCTGTCTGGCGAAGAGGTCGTCCAGAACTGCGGGACGCGGCCGACCCTCTGCGTCCCATATTTGGTCGAGTACGCCCGGCGGCCCGAACTCCTCGGCCCAGCTCAGCCATGAAGGTCGGAGCGAGCCGAGCACAGGCACGTGGATGTGCGCGTCCACCAGCACGTGTTGGTCGAGCACGATCACCAGTCGAGCACGAGCGGCGTGTCGGTATCGAGCTCACCGATCTTGGAAGCGCCGCCGGGTGCCCCGAGGGGCTCGGCGCGCCCGGGGAGGATTTCGATGAAGAAGGCACGGTTGTCGGCGATGAATGCCTTGTCGTTATCCGAGACTCGACGGTCCTGGCTGATTGCCTCGACGGGGCACACCGGTTCGCATGCGCCGCAGTCGATGCACTCCTTGGGGTTGATGTAGCTCTTGCGGTTTCCTTCGTAGATGCAGTCGACCGGACATTCCTCGACGCATGCCTTGTCGTTGACGTCGATGCAGGGGCTGGCAATCACGTACGGCATTCGGGCTCCTCGGGATTTTGTAGCGGCCGGTGACTGATCAGGTGCGGCCAAGGGCCGGACGGGTGGGTCAGGACGCGCCGCCCGGGTGCGGGTCGTCGGTGGAGTGCCCCGGGAAGAGTTGTGCTTCGGGGTTGACGTGCACTGCGGCGTTGTTGACGGCGGTAGCGGCCTCGCCGAAGCCCACCGAGATCAGCCGCACCTTGCCGCGATAGTCGGTGATGTCCCCGGCGGCGAAGACGCCTGCGACGTTCGTCTCCATCGAGGTGCCTACGACCACGTGCCGGTTGTCGTGCAACTCGAGCCCCCAGTCCCGGAGCGGACCCAGGTTGGCCGTGAAGCCGAGTGCGGCCACCACTGCCTGGCAGGGCAGGACGCGTGGGGCGTCCTCACCTTTCACCTCGATGCTCGCCTTCTCGACGAACCGGCCACCCTCGAGCGCCACGATCTGTGCGTCTGTGATGACCTCGATACTCGACGCCTCGACCTGCGCGACGCTCGCGGCGTGCGCCCGGAACGCCGAACGCCGGTGCACGAGCGTCACCGAAGCCGCGATCGGCTCCAGCATCAAGCACCAGTCCAAGGCACTGTCGCCACCTCCCACCACAATCACGTCGCGGCCTGCGTAGTCGTCCTTGGATGGGACGAAGTAGTCCAGTCCGCGACCGAGGAACTCCTCGCCGGCCGGTAACGGGCGAGGTGTGAAGGTGCCGATTCCGCCGGTGATGACGATGGCCGCGCAGCTGACCTCCAGGCCCGCACTGGTGCGCACCAGCTTGCGGGCACGACCGCCGTCGTCGATCATGTGCGCGAGATCTCGGGCCTCCTGGCCCAGCAGATAGGTCGGGTGGTACTGATCGGCTTGGGCCCGGAGGCCGCTGATCAGCTCGCGACCTGTGACGCTCGGAAGAGCCGCGATGTCGTAGATGTTTTTCTCTGGATACATCGCGCTAACCTGGCCGCCCACCTGGCTGAGCGAGTCGACGATCGCCGTCCTCAGGCCGCGGACACCGGCGTAGTAGGCGGCGTAGAGTCCGACGGGTCCCGCTCCGATGATAAGTACGTCGACTTCGTCGCGATTGCTGGTCACGGGGCTCCTCCTGAGGTGATGCCCTTGGGGGCGTCGGGGTGTGCTGGGACGAGAAGCTCGCGCACGCGGAAGCGCTGTAACTTGCCGGTCGGGGTCCTCGGGAGGTCCTTGGTGAAAACCACGTGCCGCGGAGCCTTAAAGTGCGCCAGTCCGTCCCGGCACCAGGTAATGAGCTCGTCCTCGGTGACGCCGTCCGCGACGACGACGGCGACCGGCTTGTCCAGACCGTCGTCGTCCGTCGCGCCTACGACAGCGGCCTGTTGCACCGAGGCATGCTCAAGGAGGCGGGACTCGACCTCGGTGGGGGAGACCCAGATTCCACCGGCCTTGAGCATGTCCGTGCTGCGACCTAGACATCGGAAGTAGCCGTCGTCGTCGGTGACGTACGTGTCGCCCGTGCTCAGCCATGCGCCCCTAAAAACTTCCCGGCTGGCTTCGACGCGTCGCCAGTAGCCTAAGCCGATTGAGTCGCCCCGGACGAACAGGGCGCCGGGTCGTCCAGGCGGGGTGACGTGGCCGTCCTCGTCGCGGACCTCAACGTCATAGCCAGGCACTGGGCGACCGGTCGTCCCGGGGCGGATGTCACCAGGGCGATTGGACAGGAAGATGTGCAGGGCTTCCGTGGACCCGATGCCGTCGAGGATCTCGACGCCGAAGCGCTCGGTAAAGCGCCGTTGCAGGGGCGCCGGTAGTGGCTCGCCGGCGCTAATGCACCAACGGACTGAGGCGAACGCGTCGTCCGGTAGGTCGCTACCGAGCAAGGATGCGTAGAACGTCGGGACGCCGAAGAACAGGGTGGGCCGATCAGCCCGGAGTCTGTCGAGTGCGACGTCGGGCGTCGGTCGCTTCGCCTCTAGTACGGACGTCGCGCCGGCGGACAAGGGGAAGAAGACGGAGTTGCCGATGCCATAGGCGAAGAAGAGCTTGGCCACCGACAGGGTGACGTCCTCGGACGTGATGCCGAGGACTCGGGATCCGTAGGACTCGCAGACGTGGCGGATGTTGGCGTGGCGATGCATCGCCGCCTTGGGCTGCCCGGTCGTCCCCGAGGTGTAGAGCCAGAGTGCCCAGTTGTCCTCGTCCGTGTCGTGGGCATTCAGGGCGATGTCGTCGGCGGCAATGGCCTCGCGGCCGCTCGCGAGCAGTTGGTCCCAGTCCACAAGCGCGGCGGAGCCTTCGCCCAGTGCTCCGGGCGAGCCCACGTGCACCACCTGGTCGATCGCACCGGCGATGGTGAGGCTCTCGGCCACGGTGTCCGCGTGCTCCGGCGTGCACAACACCGTGCGCGCTCCAGAGTCGCGGATGATCCCTCCGAGCTCGCGACTGGTCAGCATCGTTGAGATCGGCACGGCAACCATGCCCGCGTGGAAGGCTCCCAAGATGGTGGCCATCGCGGGCACACCGTCGGAGGCGACGAGGAGAACGCGGTCGTCCGGTCGTGCGCCCAGTAGACGCAGGCCGGCCGCGACCTCGCGCACCAGGGTGCTGAGTTCCGAGTACGTGAGTGTTTGCGTGCCGCTCCGCACCGCCACCTCAGCACCGCCACCAAGCACGTCGTGACGATGCACGAGGTAGTTCGCGATGTTGAACCGGGCCACGACGACCGTCAGATCCGCTCGTAGCCGTAGCTGCCGCGCTGGCCCGAGCCGTATCGGCGCAGAGCGCCATCGGGACCGGAGGCATTGGGCCGGTAGAAGATCCAGTTCTGCCACGCGCTAAGGCGGCCGAAGATCTTCGTCTCCATCGTCTCGGGACCGACAAAGCGATGGTTGGCCTCCATCCCGGTGAGCGAGTCCGGAGATAGAGACGCACGCTCCTCCAGGCCAATTCGGAGCTCTTCCTCGAAGTCGATGTCGTCCAGTGCCACCGTGACGAGTCCGGCCGCGTCGGCCGCGTCGGCCTCCAAACGCCTGCCGAAGAGCTCGCGCACCCCGGAAAGGGCCTGGTCGTGGCCCCAGAAACGGCTCGCCAGTCGGGTCAAACCGTTGCCCATCGGGAAGGGCCCGTCGTTGGACTCGGTCATCACGACTGCCGCCGGTGCGGCGTCCGCGTCGACGTCTTCGTATACCCCCTGGAGCATGTACTGGCGGTCGCAGGCCAGTGCGAGCTCTGCCAGCAAGCCCGCGAAGCAGCTCCCGGGCTCGATGACGGCCATCAAGCTTCGGCTCGTGACGTCGAGTCGCTTGAGAAACCTCTTGTAGAAGTGGTTCACCTCGTTGACGAACCAGTCGTCCGACAGCTCGCGAAGCTGCTGGTCGTAGGCCAGCACTGCATCGGCGTCGCCCTGGGTGCGAAAGACCCACGTGCCCAACTGCTGTTCGTTCGTACGCAGGCGCAGGACCAAGTCGTCCAGGGCGCGGGTGACGGCGAGTGGCCAGTAGTCGATGCCCTGCGCAAGAACCCCTTCAGCGTCGGAAGGCGGTGCCGAGTCCGGGCCGTGGACGGTGACGTCCACCCGGCGAGCCTCGTGGTCGAGCTGCGCGGTCACGAACGGGTAGCTGATCGCGTGATCCTCGATGGTGCGCTCAAGTGGGGTCAGGGAGACACCCTGCCCGCCGGCTCGGGTGGAACGAGCCGCCGCCGCCGTGGCGTGCTCCGCGATCTTCTCGCTCCACACCCGCTTCGGGTAGGTGGCGTCGATGAGGCCCCACTGCACGGCCGTCTCCCCGCGATATCCCTCCGACTTGGTGGCGAACTGGTCGGCACGGTCCTTGCGGACATGGCGCTTGTCGACCACACGTGTCAACCCGCCGGTGCCGGGGAGCACGCCGAGCAGCGGAACCTCGGGGAGCGACACGGTGGAGGACCCGTCGTCGATAAGCACGATGCTCTCGCACGCCAAAGCAAGCTCGTATCCGCCACCGGCCGCGGTGCCGTTGAGAGCCGCGATCCACGTCTGACCCGACGCCTCCGTCGCGTCCTCGATCCCGTTGCGGGTCTCGTTGGTGAACTTGCAGAAGTTGACCTTCCACGCGTGGGTCGACTGCGCGAGCATGCGGATGTTGGCGCCGGCACAGAACATCCGCTCCAACCCGCCCGTCATCACCACTGCGCGGACCTCGGGGTGCTCGAAGCGCAGACGCTGGACCGCGTCGTAGAGTTCGATGTCTACGCCGAGGTCGTAAGAGTTCATTTTCAAGGCGTATCCCGGGACGAGCCCGCCGTCCTCGTCCACCTTGAGGGTGATCGTGGCGACCTCTCCGTCAATCGAGAGCTGCCAGTGGCGGTAGGAGTCCGGGTGCGTGTCGAAGGTGACCACCGGCACGGACGGGGACTCCCCGGTGTCGGACGGACCGGCGGCTCGCTCGGTCGAAGTCGTGTCGTTATGGGCGTCTTGCACTGAAGTCATCTGGTGTGCGCCTCTCGCGGGCTCGGTCTGCGCTGGGGTTCAGGTCAGTAGCTGCGCACTACGAACTGTCTACGAAAAACCTGTGTATCGTCAAGTGTTTGTCGAATAAGACCGCGAGTGGCTCAAGATCTACAGGCTTGGTCACGCGAACTGGACCGCCGTCGTATGGCAAGGTGTGACCGGTCGGCCACCCAGATGTGGTCCGTTGTAGTCCGTTGAAGGAGGAGTAAGTGAGCCCAGGTGTGCCCCGGCCGCTAAACCGTCGCCGAGAAGTCGGCTCCGCAAGCGCCAGGTCGCTCCTCCTCACGGTTCTCGGCGAGTTCGCCCTCCCGCGAGACGAAGGAGTGTGGACTGCATCCGTTGTCGAAGCCCTCGGCACGCTCGACGTCGAGGAGCGTGCGGCGCGCCAGGCACTCGCACGGGCGAGCGCGGAGGGACTGCTAGTTTCGGAGCGGCACGGCAGGCGCACCGCGTGGTCGCTGACGCCGCGGGGTTCGGAGTTGCTGGCCGATGGCAGCACCCGCATCTACGCGTTCATGCGGCAGCCGCGCGCCTGGGACGGGCGCTGGTTCGTGCTGACCCTGTCAATCCCCGAGAGCCAGAGGCGACTGCGTCACCAGCTCCGCACCCAGCTGACCTGGCTCGGTCTCGGCTCGCCGACCTCGGGTCTGTGGGTCAGCCCGGATGCGGACCTGACCAAAGAGGTCGACAAGGTCGTGGCCGGGCTTGGCCTTAGGGCGCAGTCTTTCGCCTGGGTGGGCCCCACATCCGGCATTGGGGACGAGTCGCGTCTGGTGCGGGCGGCGTGGGATCTGGAGGATGTCGAGACGCGTTACCTCGACTTCCTTGGACAGTTTGAGGAGCGTCGGGCTGACTCGCCGGCGGAGACCTTCCTCGCGCAGATCGAGCTCGTGCACGAGTGGCGGCGCTTCCCGTTCCTCGACCCGGACCTCCCCCGGGAGCTCCTCGATCACAGCTGGCCGGGCCCCCGGGCGGCGTCCGTCTTTCACGAGCGTCATGCCCAGTGGCACCGGCACGCCCAGCAGGAATGGGACCGCCTCCAGGCCGAGGCCGCCACGAAAACGTGAACGGTCCTCAGTAGTTATGCTGGTCGACGTTGACGTAGCCGCCCTTGTCCTCTCGTCCAGGCCCCTGTCCTCCCGGGTCCGAGTCGACATCGTAGGGCTCCTCCGCGTGCGCGGGCTTCGAATCCGCGCGCGCTGCCCAATTTGAGCCCACGCGCTTACGCAGGTCCGAGTCGACGGGACCGCGGAATCCACGGACGACGAGCCAGTCATGGACGAAGTCGCGCCGGGGGTGGTCCGAGATGCGATTGTGGACGTAGTTGACGCCCTGAGAGACGACTTCGTCCTCGAGGTGTTGCAGGATGCTGCTGCCGATGCCCTCGCCCTGCCGCTCGGGGTCCACGGCGAGCAGGATCTCGGCGTCGCCTCCCCAGGTGAGGTCGATCCGGCCGAAGCCGACGACCGTGCCGTCGGAGGTGCGCGCAGCCCACCAGTCGCCGGGGAGTGCGTCACCGTCGGCGAAGGAGAGGGTGAAGGTCCCCTCCGGTGCGCCTCCGATCACGCGCTGTTTGTCGGCATTCCAGACCGGGTTCTCTTCCCGTGTCCAGACGAGCTGGGGGGCCGCGCGCTCGACCATTAGGCCACGCCCTCTTCAGCGAGGTGGACGTAGTCGAACTCGACAGGCTGGTCGTTGATGCCGCTCTTCGGTGGGGCGATCCAGCGGGCGAACTTGCCGTACTCGTACTCGGGAATCATCAAGGCTGCCACGGCCTCGCGGTCCTCGGACGTGGGCAGCCACTGACTGACCAGCCCGTCGTAGGCCGCCTCATCGAGCACCTCGCCCGCAGGCGAGACGAAGTGACCTGCGTACCCACCGACCTTCCGGTTGAAGCCCTCGTGCGGCAGGAAGAGTCGGTCGTTGAGGCCGGCTTCCTCGAGTTCTTGGTTCCAACGTGCCACGCCGTTGGCGCAGTCGGCGACGTATTCGTCGCGCAGGTCGAGGTTGAGCGCGGACAGCATCGGTACGATCTTCTGCTTGATCTGGCCGTCTTCGACGTAGTTCATTGACCGGCTGCCCTCCAGCAGGACGTGGTCGTCCTTGCGCCGCGTCTCTTGCCAACGACCCTTCAGGCCGGACGTATAGTAGTTGCCGGCGTTGGTGGACTGCTCGGACCCGAAGAGGTCCATCGATACGGAGAACTGGAAGTTCAGGTACTTCTGGATCACGTCCAGCGGGATGACGCCGTCTTCGAAGGTGGCCGGTCGACCCGCCTCCTTCATCACCTCAGCCGTGCGCTCGACGGTGCGCTGCACGCCCGTGGTGCCCACGAACATGTGGTGCGCCTCCTCCTTCAGCATGAACTCGCACGTGCGCGCCAGCGGGTCGAACGCCGACTCCTTGAGTGTGCCGAGCTGGAACTTGCCGTCGCGGTCAGTGAAGTAGGTGAACATGAAGAACTGGAGCCAGTCGGTCGTCTCCTCGTTGAATGCCCCCAGGATGCGCGGGGAGTCGAGGTCACCGGAGTTGCGCTTGAGCAGCTGCTCGGCCTCCTCGCGACCCTCGCGGCCGAAGTAGGCGTGCAGCAGGTAGACCATCGCCCACAGGTGACGGCCCTCCTCGACGTTGACCTGGAAGAGGTTGCGGAGGTCGTAAATGCTCGGGGCGGTGTTGCCCAGGACGCGTTGCTGCTCGACCGAGGCGGGCTCGGTGTCGCCCTGCACCACGATCAGGCGCATGAGGTCCGCGCGGTGCTCGCCCGGGACCTCCTGCCAGGCTTCCTTGCCCTTGTGCTTGCCGAACTGCACCGTGCGATCAGGGTCCTGCTCGGCGAGGAAGATGCCCCAGCGGTACTCCTCCATCGGCACGTGCTCGAAGTGGGCCCAGCCATCACGGCCCACCGCGACCGCGGTGCGGAGGTACACATCCTTCGTCGGCAGGGACGGGCCGAGTGTCTTCCACCAGTCGATGAACTGCGGCTGCCAGCTCTCGAGTGCCCGTTGCAGGCGCCGGTCGGCGGCTAGGTTCACGTTGTTGGGGATGCGCTCGCTGTAGTCGATCTTGCTGAGGGGGCCGGTGGGCCGGGGAGCGGCACCGGTGCGTTCCGTGACGGTCATGTCAGTGCTCCTTGATTTTGGTGTGTCCTCATAAGTTCTACACAACACTTGCGATGCTGCATAGGCAGTGTCAAATAATTTAGGTGGCGAGCGAGTTCGTGACCCGGGGCGCGCCCTGGATGGCGGTGCGCTGCAGGTGGTTGTGAACCGCTCGCAGGCCGCCCTCCTCCTCGCCACCTCCGGCCCGACCGGGGCCGCCGTGGACCAGCTGCGGCATCGGTATGCCGTGTCCGGTCGATTCGTGCGCGTTCGCACGGTCGATGATCAACACGCGTCCGTGGAACGGGGCGATGTCGATAAGTGTGTCGCTGACGAACCTGTCGTCGGCGCTCACTATGGACGCCGCCAACGACCCCTCTCCACGCTCCACCAGGTCGCGAAGGTGCGCGCCGTCGTCGTACGGCAGCAGGGTGCTCACGGGGCCGAAGGCCTCGACCGAGTGTGGCGTCGACGCGCCGTCGCGCGCGAGGAGAAGGACGGGGGAGAGGAAAGCGCCATTGCGGTCGTCCGCACCGACCACATCCACATGATCGGGGTCTCCGTAGACGAGATCGGCCTCGCGGGTGAGCTGCTGGATGCGAGCTCGCACGTCGTCGCGCTGGTCCAGGCTGACCAGGGCTCCCATAGTCACGCCCTCCGCTCCGGGCGCTCCAACCACCTCCCTCGCGAGGCGGTCGGCGACCGCCTCCGCAACAGCCGACACCGCGTGCCTCGGGACGAACGCCCGCCTGATCGCCGTGCACTTCTGGCCTGCTTTGACGGTCATTTCGTGCGCCAACTGCTCGACGTAGAGGTCGAACTCGGCGGTGCCGGGACCGGCGTCCGGCCCGAGGATCGACGAGTTGAGGGAATCGGCCTCAGCGTTGAAGCGGACTGAACGCTGGGTAACGCACGGGTGCTGCCGGAGCAGTGCCGCCGTGGCCGCCGAGCCGGTGAAGCCCACCGTGTCCTGCCCGCCGAGGTTGTCCATGAGTCCACGTGCCGAGCCGCTCACCAGTGACAGCGCGCCCTCGGGGAGCACGCCCCGCTCGAGCATGATGCGTACGGCGTGCTCGGTAATGTACGCCGTCTGTGTGGCCGGCTTGACGATGCTCGGCACGCCGGCGATCAATGCAGGCGCCAACTTCTCAAGCATCCCCCAGACCGGGAAGTTGAACGCGTTAATCTGGATCGCAACACCGCGCCGCGAGGTCAAGATGTGGCGTCCGGTGAAGCCGCCCGACCGGCTCAGCGGGATCAGTTCGTCCTCAAGTATGATGTTGCTGGCGGGCAGCCCCTTGCGCGCGAGGCTCGAAAACACCAGAGCAGTCCCGAATGCACCGTCAACGTCCACCGCCGAGTCGGCCCGGGTGGAGCCGGCGCGGGCCGACAGTTCGTACAACTCCTCCTTGCGCTCGGACAGGGCTAATGCGAGCTGCTTCACCATGTCTGCCCGCGTCGTGAAATCCATCGCCCTCAATGCCGCTCCTCCGACGGCACGCGCGTGGGTCACTGCGGCGCTGAGGTCGAGGCTGTCGGCGTTGACGCGGGCCACCTCTGCGCCGGTGACGGCATCGCGGACCGCGACTCCTTCTCCGTCTCCGATGGTCCAGCGATCCTGGAGATAGCTGGGAAGGACGTCGGGCATGTGAGCTCCTGTGGTCATGCGGTCATGTGAATTAGTGCGACAATGAATCGACGATACGACACGTAGCAGTAGAACAATAGAGTGCGGTGTGCGACCCGATCCGACGGGACGCGCAAACGAAGGAGGCAGACGTGCCCAACGTTCATGACGTGTCCCTGGTCCTAGGTGGAGCCGGAGGCATCGGCGCCGCCGTCACCCGGAGGTTGGCTCCAATAGGTCCGGTGGTCTTCACCCACCACCACAATCCTTCACGGGCGCGTGCGCTCGTCGATGAGCTGGCCGGCGGCGAATGGCCCTGTGTGTCCGTCTCGTGCGACGCGACCGTCGCCGCGGACGTGGAGCAGGCCTTCGCTAGTGCTCGCGGCCTCGGGTCCGTGACTCGGCTGGTGTTCTGCGTGGGCGGTTGGTCCTACCCGAAGTTGCAGGACCTCGACCCGGCCGCTATTCGGGCCGAGATCGACCTGAACCTAGTGTCCGCCCTGCTCGTTCTGGGCGCCGGGGCGCGGCGCGTGGCCGACGGGGGCCGCATCGTGCTGCTGTCGAGTGCGGCCGCGTACGTCGCCCCTCCCCGTCAGGCCGTCTATGCAGCGGCCAAAGCAGGGTTGGAAGCGGCAGCCCGAGTGGCCGGCAAGGAGCTGGCCCGTCGAGGAGTGACTGTCAACGTCGTGCGGCCGGGTGCCACCGACACCGCTGCCCTGCGCAGCGGCACCGATCCTCGCGCCGTCGATGCAATGTCCAAAGCCAACGCGATGCGTCGTCTCGGCACGCCTGATGACGTGGCCGGTGCGGTGATGCTATTGCTGTCACTGGACGCGGGCTGGGTGACCGGTGCGGTCGTCGACGCGAGCGGTGGTCTCTACTGAGTCGCCGTCCGTAAGGTGGACCCTTACGCGGGGGTTACGGCGGGCTCCGATGACGGAGCAGGAGGGGTGACCATGCCCGAGCCGGGAGCCGACCTTGAGGCCTTGAGTCGAGCATCGGCGCTCGTGATCGCGCAAGCGCGCGACATGGAGGCCGTCGCCAGTTCTGTTGCCGGTACCGACGATCCTGAATCGCAACTCATCCAACTCGGCGTGACGCTCGAGTCGCTGCGCGCGGCACGTCGTGCCCTCGACGATCTGATGCTTCAGATTGCCGAGGTGGTGATGGCGCGAGGTGCCGGGCCCCGATTCCTCGACTGGAACGACGGTACGGACGAGTAGGAGCCATGCGGGGGTTCCGTGGTGGTCGACACGGACCGGCGGCATGATGGCAGTGTGAGCAATTTTGAACAGCCTTTGCCGCCGCCCAGGACCACCGCCTTGTCGGCGAACGACGCAGGTCAATTCGTCTCTTACCTAGGCCTGGGGTTCACCCGTGTCGAAAAGGACGCGGTCGTTGCTTCGTGGACGGCCCGGCCCGAACTTCACCAGCCGTACGGCATCGTCCACGGTGGCGCGCACTGCGCGGTCGTGGAGACGCTCGCGAGCGTTGGGGCGGCGACGTGGCTCGGGGGGTCCGGGAAGGTCGTGGGCGTCAATAACAACACGGACTTCTACCGGGCGGTGTCCGAGGGTGAGCTCGTGTCGACGGCCACTCCGCTGCACCGCGGGCGGCTCCAGCAGGTGTGGATGGTCGAGACCCACGACGCGGACGGCCGGCTGGTGTCTCGGGGGCAGGTTCGCTTGCAGAACCTCGCGGACGACGCCAGCCGACCGAACCCTTGATCGTCAGTTCTTGCGCTCGTTGATCTGTTCGGTGGCGGCGGGCAGGACTGTGTGCAGGTCGCCGACGACGCCGAAGTCGACCAGTTCGAAGATCGGGGCTTCGTCATCCTTGTTGACGGCCACGATTGTTTTGGAAGTCTGCATGCCGGCGCGGTGCTGGATGGCGCCGGAGATGCCGTTGGCGACGTAGAGCTGCGGCGAGACCGTCTTGCCGGTCTGTCCCACCTGGAACGTGTGGGGCATCCAGCCGGAGTCGACGGCGGCACGCGAGGCGCCGACCGCCGCGCCGAGCGCGTCGGCGAGGCCCTCGATCGGCCCGAAGTTGCCGCCGGTGCCACGACCACCCGAGACCACGATCGCGGCCTCGGTGAGATCGGGACGGCCCGACGCTTTACGCGGCTGCTGGGCCACGATCTGGGCTCTCTTGGCGGCATCCGAGATGGTCGCGGCGAACTCCTCGACCACGCCGGCGCCGGACTCCTCGACCGGAGCGGTCGAGTTGGGCTTGACCGTGATGATCGGGGTGCCCTTGGTGACCTTGGCCATGACCGTGTAGTTGCCGGCGAAGACGGACTGGGTCGTGACCGGGCCCTCCTTGACGTCCACGGCGTCGGTGATCAGGCCGGACTCGATCTTGATCGCGAGACGCGCCGCGACCTCCTTGCCCTCGTAGCCGGACACGAAGAGCACCGCGGCGGGCGACGACTTCTCGACCAGCTGCTGCAGGGCCTCGGCCTTGGGGGCCACGAGGTAGCCCTTAATCTCCGCGTCGTCGATGACGTAGATCTTCTCGGCGCCGAACGCCTTGAGCCTTTCGGCGACCTCGCCGGCCTTGTCGGACCCGCCGAAGAACACCGCGGCGGGCTCGCCGAGGCGCTTGGCGATGGCCAGCAGCTCCAGCGTGGGCTTGCGGATCGCACCGTCGACGTGGTCGACGACAACCAGGACCTCAGACATGTTCGTTCCCCGTCCTCAGATGAACTTCTTGGAGGCGAGGAACCCGGTCAGCGCAGCGGCGCCCGACCCGTCCTCGTCCTTGACGATCTCGCCGGCCGTGCGCGGCGGGCGCTCGGTGGTGTCCTCGACCGCCGACCAGGCGACCGACAGGCCGACCTCGCCGGCGTCGACGCCGATGTCGCTCAGCGACCAGGTGTCGAGCGGCTTCTTCTTGGCGGCCATGATCCCCTTGAAGGAGGGGTAGCGCGCCTCGCCGGTCTGGTCGGTCACCGAGAGGACCAGCGGCATGGTGCCGCCGATGACCTCGGTGGCGGTGTCGCCGACGCGCTTGATCCGCACCTGGTCGCCCTGGGTCTCGATGACCGAGGCGAAGGTGACCTGTGGCAGGTTCAGCCGCTCGGCGAGCATCGCCGGGACGACGCTGCCGGACGCGTCCGTGGAGGCCATGCCGCAGACGACGAGGTCGGCCGCGCCCTTCTCCTGGGCGATCTTCTCGATCGCCTTGGCGAGGACCAGCGAGGTGGCGATGTAGTCGGAGCCCGCGATGGCGTCGTCCAGGACATGGACGCCAGCGTCGGCCCCCATCTGCAGCGCCTTGCGCACGGCGTCGACCGCCTTCTCCGGACCCATGGTCAGCGCGGTGACCGTGTTTTCCTCGCCCTGGCGCTTCTCCCGGAACTGCAGGGCCTGCTCAACGGCGTACTCGTCGAGCTCGGACAGCAGACCATCGACGCCCAAGCGGTCGACGGTGAAGTCGTCCTCGAATTTGCGGTCGGCCGTGGCGTCCGGCACGTACTTCACACACACAACAAGGTTCATGGTGGTTTCCTCGGATCGAGTCCTCAGCGTCCGCAGAGTTGACGGATCTTCAATCAATGTAACAAAAATATTGCGCAACGTGTGCGCAGTGTGTCATAAATGGGGGCCTAGCAGGGTGCGTCCGTCACCCGCCCGACGTCTCCGAGGAGAGCTCGTGCTCGATTTCAAGCCCACAGAGGAGGACCTCGCGATCGCCGCGACGGTTCGTGCGTTCGTCGACCGAGAACTAAAGCCACTCGAGTCTTTCCTGCTCGAGCGCGACATTGCCGGCGGGCCCCCCGGCCTCACGATGGAGGAGCGTGACGGTCTTCGCGCTAAGGCCGAGGCCTCTGGGTTGTGGGGTATCAGTGTGCCCGAGGAGTACGGCGGCCCTGGGCTCGGCTACGTCGCGCAGGCCATGGTCGCCTTCGAGCTCGGCCGCACCCCCATCGAGTTCTTCTTTGGAGGATTCGTTCCCGACATCCTCTACCTGCTCAATGACGAGCAGAAGGAGCGTTACCTCCTTCCGACGCTCAAGGGCGACCGCGAGTTCTGCTTCATGCTGAGCGAGCCGGGGGTCGGGTCGGACGCCCGGAACGTGCGCACGACGGCCACCCGGGAGGGCGACGACTGGGTCATCAGCGGCGAGAAGATCTGGATCAGCAACGGTAACGAGGCGGACTACGGAGTGGTGTTCTGCCGCACTGTGGACGGCGGGACGGAGAAAGGCATCACTGCCTTCCTTGTGGACCGCGACATGGGATGGAAGTCCTCCGAGATCAAGATGATGGGCACCCACCACGCGGCGTCCATCTCCTTTCAGGACGTCCGGGTGCCTGACGCTAACCGCTTCGGTGAGGTGGGCGAGGGCTTCACCACGGCCATGTCCTTCATCCACACCAATCGGGCACTCCTGCTGCCGGGTCTGATGGTGGGCGCATGCGAGCGGATGCTCGAAATGGCGATCGAGCACTCCAAGAACCGTGTCACGTTTGGGAAGCCGCTCGCCGAACGCGAGAACATCAAGTTCATGATCGCCGAGTCGGAGATCGAGCTCCGCGCGCTCAAGCTGATGGTGCTCCACGCCGCGTGGCAGGCGGACCAGTCGGTCGATATCCGCCACTCGGCATGCTTCACCAAGTTCTACGGTGCCAACGTCGCGAACCGCGTCGTAGACCGTGTCCTGCAGATCCACGGCGGTATCGGCTATTCCAAGGAGATGCCGATCGAGCGGTGGTACCGCGACCTGCGCGTGGCGCGCATCTACGAGGGATCGGACGAGATGAACCTGCAGACGATCTCGCGCAACCTGCTCAAGGGGTACGAGCCGGTAGGCAAGCTCTGGTAGTCCACGATGCGACGTGAGGGGGGCGCGGTCCGATGGACCGCGCCCCTTGCGTTGCTATCCACCCACCAGTGCGGCCCAGTGCAGCTTCGCTCGCGGCCACCATCGCTCGCGCAGGGAGCGTTCCAGCCGAACGGCCTCTTGTCCGGCCCAGTTGCGGGGGAGCAGCACCCCCGGGAGTGACGGGTCCTCGAACGGGAAGCGTCGGTAGCGATGGACCAGCTGCGTGAGTGCCACGAACGCGTCACGGTCGGATGTGACTTCGCGTCCCTCGAACTCGTCGACGAAGTCACGGTAGCTCTTTTCCAGTTCGGCCAGGTCCCACGCACTCGCGATGAGCTCGTCGACGTGTCCGATGCCGCCGCCGCGGCCGACGATCGAGTGGCTACGGATGCCTAGGTCGGCGACCACTGCCGCGGCTGCGCGTTCGGCGCCGATTTCGGTGCTGATCCAGATCCCGGGTCCGATGGAGCCGAATCCGCTCCACTTCATGCGGGTGCGGAGTGTGTGCCGACGCGCTCGCTCGGACTCCGGCACTGACGCGAACACGACGACGAGACTGCCGTCCCACTCGCGGTCGCTGTCCGCCAGGCGCTCAAGGCGCGAGGACCCTTCGTCCATGAGGCGGGTCCCCGCGCTCGTGAAACCCCAGAGCGAGCGTCGTCCGTCCTTAAATGAGGCGATCCAACCGTCGCTGGCGAGGCGATGCACCGCTTGGCGGGTGGCCCGGTGGTTGAAGTCGAAGAGGTCGAGGGCCGCGACGAGCGCCGAGGTCGGCACGGGAGCTGAGTCCGGGTAGGCGTACACACTCAGCACCGAGAGCACCATGGCGCGCGCGCTGCTCGTGTGCGTGGTTGGACGGTCCTGCGGCACGGTCCCCCCTTCCAAGTCCTCCGCACCGGATGGCCGGTGGAGTCGGTGGAGTCTAGTGGGCGGCGTGTGCCGTGGACGAGGGCGATGCCCGCTCCGAAAGCGACTGGCGAAATAGCGGACACGAACGGGAGCGCCGCGAGACGTCCGGCGATGCTAATGCCGGCCACGACTGTGATTGCGAGCGTCGCAGCGGGGATTTCGCGGTCGACACCTACTGCGACGATCGTGGTAAGTGCAGAGTTCTGGGTGAGCAGGATCAGGCTTACGACGGCGAACGTCCTCCAGAACACGCCGGACGTCAGGACCGACTCGGGAGATGTGGCAGTCGCCGCCTCCGCGCTCCTCGTCATCCCCGGTCGCGCGCGACCGTGAGGCGTGAGGAGAGCGGCGGCGATGAGAACGGTGATGCCGGAGAATGCGGCTAGCATGTCGCAGACGGCTGCGAACCCGATGCTGTCCACGGCTGCCCCGGCCACCGGCGCGATCACCAGTCCCCCGATCGGCATCCCGAGGGTCCCGACCACGAGGGCACGCTTCACGCTGGGCGCTTCGACGATGGCGGCCGTCGCAGGCACTAATCCGGCACACGCGGTGCCCAGCGCCAGGCCGGCGTAGGCGAGGAACGCCGTAGTGGAGTCCTGGGCCAGGCCGAGCGATGCAAGGGAGGCGGCGCCGGTGCCGCCTCCCACCAGGAGGATCGGCAGTAATCCCCACCGCCGTAGTCCCGCCGCGACGGCCGGACTCAGGGCGCTGGTGAGGAGGAGGAAGATCGTTGTGCCGAGTGCGGCCTCGGTCGCTGACACGTTCGAGCTGGCTGGCAACTCGGCCAGGTAAACGGGCGGGCAGTAGAAGCCGACGGCCATCGACCCCAGGAGCAGGACGAACGCGCCCACAACGATGCGTCGGCTTCCCCCCCGACCGCGCGTTCCGGTGCTGCGGCTCGCTACGCCGAGGCGAGGGAATCGTCCCCAGGACCCACCGGGCGGAACCGTTTTACCGACGGTGCCTCAGTGAGTAGGTCGGCAAGGAGGGCGTCGACTCGCCGTCGAGTGTTGGCCTCGGTGTGTTCGGCGAGGGCCTCGTTGTCGGACCACGTCTGGTGGATGACGATCTGGTCGTCGTCGTGGTGTGCTTCATAGCGCAGGCATCCCCGGTCTTCGACCCGAACCGTGGCGACTAGCGAGCGGACGACGCCGAGCGTTTCCTGGAGTTTGTGGGGGTGTGGCCTCAGCCTGGTAACGACGACCACCTGCGTCGCTGCCTCGTCCGTGACGTCCGGCCAGTTCGCTGCAACGAGCTTCAGGTTGGAGCGTGCGTAGGACGCGCCGAGGTCTCGGTAGGTCTGTTGATTCATTTCGACCCATGTCTTGGAGTGGCCAGCGACCGGACCCTTGACGAAGGCCGGGCTACCCAGCGCCAGCATTCGATCGGGTATCTCAGTGCGCGGAACGACCGTCGAGCCCGCTGCCACAAGGGCCTGCGCTCCGATGCGCGCTCCGTCTAGGACCACGGCGCCGTTTCCTATGAGCGCCTCGTCCCCAATGACGGCGCCATGCACGACGCAGCCGTGGCCGATCGTCGCCCCTGCGCCGATGACGGTGGCGTCGGGACCGCCGTGCACCACTGATCCGTCCTGAACGTTGGCGCCTGCCCGCACCACTATGGGGCCGAAGTCGGCTCGGAGGACGGTGGCGAACCAGACCGAGGCCCCTTCCTCGACAGTGACGTCGCCGACGACGCTCGCAGTTGGGGCGATCCACGCTGACGGGTGGATGCGAGGGGTATGGCCTCCGTAAGCGAACAGGGGCATGTTCAGATCGCTTCCTGCGACTGGGAGAGTTTCATGACGTATTCCTAACGCACAGCTCGCGTATTGTCACGCATCGCCTGGCCGAAGCGCGCTGACACAAGCGCCCCGCTTGCGGTCGATGCTCGCCCTCTCGATCAGGCGGGCAGCGTCTCCTGCGTAGGTAAGGGTGCCCTTCACTGTGCCGCGCGTGACTGTCGCCCAGCTTGGCGCGTCCGCGACTGGTGGTCGAAATTTGTCCATCGGCCGCGCAGCAAATCAGCAGACATGTAACGAAGTGCTTGCGTAACGCTTCAAATGTGTGGCATAACTATCCGCTACATGGTCTTATGATGCGCATCACACCCCGGTCCAACAACTTACACCGCGACGCCTTGCTCGGGCGCGGCGGAAGGTGCAGAAACGACCAGCGCAGCCCCGCCCGAAGTGGCGGGAGCGACATACGAGAGCCAGCACGCCGGACGTTGGGAGACAAGAGCTTGAACTCCATCCAGGTATTGAACGCGCTAGCCGCAGGTTCGTTGCTGACCCTGCTTGCCAGCGGTCTCGCCCTGATCTACGGGCTCCGTAACGTGATGAACTTCGCCCACGGGGCGATCTACATGTTCGCGGCGTTCATGACGGCCCGGCTCGTCGAGCACACCAACTATTGGGTGGCGTTCGTCGTCGTCCCCCTGACCTGCGCAGTACTGGGTCTGGTGCTGGAGTTCGGGCTCCTGCGCCCGTTCGCGGACAGGAGCGTTATCACGATCGCGCTCGTCACCTTCGGCCTCGCGTTGGTGCTGAGCAGCGCAACGCACTCGCTTTTCGGGACGCAGCCACGGGTGGTTTCGGCACCGGCTCCGCTCGACGGCACGTTGGACATCCTTGGAGACCCCTACCCCGTGTACCGGCTGTTCCTGATCACGGTCGGGCTCGGCTCGGTCGCCCTGCTCGTCGCGTGGCTCAAGTTCACACGCTCGGGCCTCCATGTCCGAGCGGTGAGTGCCCAACCCGATACGGCCCGCATGGCCGGCGTGAACACCAAGCGCCTCGGGGTGATCATCGTGTGCCTGAGCACCGGGTTCGCCGGCTTGGCCGGCGTGCTCGCCGCGCCCTACCTGTCAATCGACACCGGCATGGGGGACGCCATTCTCATCATCTCGTTGGTGATCGTCGTACTGGGTGGCATTGGCAGCATCGGGGGCGCGATCGTCTCGGCGCTCATCGTCGGCGGCCTCCAGACACTCGGCTCGGTGACCGCGCCCGCCGTAACGACCATCGCTCCGTACGTCTTGCTGATCATCGTCCTGCTCTGGCGTCCGCAGGGCTTGGGCCGAGGGAGGGTTGACCATTGAGTGCCAAGCAGATCACCTCAGGACCGACGAAGCCGTCGGTCGTCGGATCCCGCCGTGAGTCGACACTTCGGCAGCGGCCCGCCCACGTGCTTCGCCTCCTCGCCATCCTCGCCGTGATCGTCGCCGGCTTCGCGGTCCCGTCCCTAGTGACCAACCCCTACCGGCTCACACTCCTGGTCGATGGACTGACCTTAGGCCTCCTCGCACTCTCGCTGGGCTTCCTCGTCACGCAGCTCGGGCTGTTCAGCTTCGGAGCGGGAGCCTTCTTCGGGGTGACTGCCTACGGCTTTGCGTTCGCCTCGATCGAGTGGGAGTGGTCGACTACGGCGTCCGCGCTGTTCGGGGTGGGTGCATCGCTCGCCGTCGCCGCGATGGTGGGAGCGGTTTTCGTCAGGGTCAAGGCGCTGCCGTTCGCTATGGTCACGCTCGCCTTTTCAGTCATGATGATGCAGTTCGTGCACCAGAGCGCCTTCCGGGACAAGTTGGGCGGTGACTCAGGTCTCCTCGCCATGCCGCAGGGTGGTTTCCTCGGGGTCTCGCAGGAGGACTTGTTGACTCCCGACGGCATCTGGCCGCTGGTGTGGTCGGTGGTCGTGGTGTGTGTCGCAGCCATGTTCCTGCTTGGTCGGTCGCGCTTCGGCCGCACGCTGCGAGGGATCCGTGAGAACGACGAGCGCATGCGTTACTGCGGCTTCAACACCTACTGGCCAAAGCTGGCGGCATTCACTATCTCCGCCGGTCTGGCTGCCGTGGCCGGACTGATGCAGATCTTATTCCACGGATTTGCCACGCCAGGCCTATTCAGCTTCGGCTTCACCGGCAACGGCATCGTGGCCGCGCTCGTCGGCGGCATCGGATCGGTGTACGGCGCGATCATCGGAGGCGTCCTCTTCACGCAAGCTCAGTCCTGGCTTGGCACCTCGGGCAACCTCATGCTTTATCAGGGTGCCATTACGGCGCTTGTAGTCCTTTTCCTTCCGCGAGGACTCGCGGGTCTCATCAGTGAAGTGAGCAAGAAGGCACTCGGGCGAATCAAACGAGGAGGTAGCGATGCTTCGAATTGACGAAGTGACCGTCAAGTACCACAGCCTGATCGCCCTTGACGGGGTGAGCATGGACATCGAGCTCGGTGCCATCCACGGCATCATCGGTCCTAACGGGGCAGGGAAGTCCACACTCATGGACGTCGTCTGCGGCGGCAAGAAGCTTGCCGCCGGCGAGGTTTCCTTCGAGGACAAGGCGATCACCAAGCTTTCGGTCCGGACGCGACGGCGCTTGGGCATCTCTCGGTGCTTCCAAAGGACGAGCATCTTCCCTGAGCTGGAGGTCGGCGAGCAACTCGAGCTCGCCGCCTCGCGGTTCGCTGACCACGGACTAGACGAGATCATCGAGGCACTCGGCATCTCCAGCCTTCTCGATGAGGTTGCCAACACGATCGCGTACGGCGACCAGCGTCGAGTCGACCTGGCACTCGCCCTCCTGGGACGTCCTCGCCTGTTGTTGCTCGACGAGCCCGCAGCCGGACTCTCGGTGGCCGAGACGCATGCAGTGTTCACGCACCTCACCGACCTCGTGCGCGACCGCGGCATCACAGCGGTCGTCGTCGAGCACGATGTCGATGCAGTGTTCTCTTTCTGCGACACCGTCACAGTGCTGGATCTGGGTCGGGTCCTGGCGAGCGGCGCACCCAGCGAGGTCCGCACCAATCCCGCGGTGATCAAGGCCTACCTCGGGACGGCGGCATGAGTTACCTCAAGATCAACAATCTGTCAGCTGGCTATGGCAAGGCAGTCGTCATTCGCGACCTCGACCTCGACATGGCGAAGGACGAGGCGATCGCCATCGTCGGTCGCAACGGTGCAGGGAAGTCCACGCTGCTGATGGCGCTCTTCGGCAAAGCGACCGTGTTCGCCGGAGACGTGTCTGTCGACGACAGACAACTCAACATGGCGGCTGGCTTCGACGCCACGGCCAAGGGGCTAGCCGTGTCCCCTCAGGGCAAGCTCATCCTGCCAAACCTCACCGTGAAGGAGAATCTGCTTCTCGGCGGCGCCTCGGGCCGGAACGGCGTCTGGGACGTGAACTCCGTCTGCGACCTGTTCCCGATCCTCGGCGAAAGGCACAACAAGCCAGGCGTGGCGCTGAGCGGTGGTCAACAGCAAATGCTGGCCATCGGGCGAGCGCTCATGGCCAACCCGCAGATATTGCTGCTGGACGAGCCGACCGAGGGACTCGCTCCCGCAGTCATCGACGACATCGTCGACGCGCTAGGCGTGATCCGCACTCAGGGCATCGGGCTGATTGTTGTCGAGCAGCACCTCAACCTGGTGCGACGGGTCGCAGAACGATTCGTCGTGCTGTCCAAGGGAGAGATCCTCCATCAGGGCAGCGTCGACACCTTTGACTCAGAGGCCACCAAGGCAGCCCTGGCCCTCTGAGACGGCCCCGGCCACGTCCGGGACCACACACCACACGGTCGCGCTCCCGCTCGTCCGTCGACGCAATCACCCTGGAAGGCTTCATCATGATGTACAACGTGAAAAAGATGGTCGCGCTCGGCGCAGCGGCCGTTCTGCTGGCCGCCTGTTCGTCCCCGGACGAGGACGGATCCGGGGGGGCGTCGGGGCCCCTCAAGATCGGCGTCCTGGTCAACACGGCTGGCGCGCTCGTCACGTCGTCCGAACAGGCCAACATCGGCCTCAAGTTCGCCGCTGACCAAGCCTCCGAGAAGTACGGTCGCGAGATTGAACTCGTGCCCATCGAGCAGGACGGAACTGCTCAGGGCGCGGTGACTGCCGCGACCCGGCTCATCCAGCAAGAGGGCATCAAGATCATCACCGGATCCAACACCACCGACCAGGGCCTCGCCCTCGGCCCGGTCGTGACGCGATTGGGTGGTGTCTACGTCGACTTCACAGCCCAAGGCAACGATCTGACAGGCAAGGGCTGCCAGGCCGGCTACTTCCGTGTGACCAGCAACGCTGCCGCCTTCGCGCGGCTAGCGGCCACGGTCGCCAAGGGGACCGAGGTCAAGAAGTGGGCGTTCATCGGCTCCGATTACGGATTCGGCCGCGACCTCGAGGCTGGCCTGCAGGACAGCCTTGCTGAGTCCGGCAGCGAGATCACCGAGTCGGTCTTCGTCCCCCTGGGGTCGGCCGACTACGGCAGCTACATCTCACAGCTGCGCGACGACGACGCCACGGGCATTATCGTCGGCCTCGCCGGATCGGACGCGTCAACATTCATCAAGCAAGGTCTTCAGTTCGAGGTATTCGACAAGTACGAGTCGGTAATCGGTGATGGCTTCTGGGCCACTCTGCTACCTGAGGACCTCCCGACCTACGCTCCGCAGATGCCTCAGGCGGTGGAAATCGCGGGTCTGTTCAACGACCGGCTCGACACACCTGAGGCCAAGGAATACGTGGAGGCGTACAAGGCCGCGCACACGGGTTCAGAGGCGTCTCTGGGCGGCAGTGCCCCCGTTTACTCCGCTTACCAGTCCGTCTCGATCATCGCACAGGCAGTCGCTGACGCCGGGACCGACGACGTTAAGGCCGTGAGCGAAGCACTAGCCAGCGGGACCTTCGAGACACCGGCGGGCGAGGTGTCGATGCGCGCCGATGACCACCAGCTCCTGACTAAGGGACTCGTCAGCAAGCCCGAGGAGATCGACGGCTCGTGGGTGCTGAACCCCGTCGAGGTGATCGAAGCGGGCGACATCGAACCGCCGCTCGGCGACTGCAACCTCTAGCACGCTTGAGGAGGTGCAGCCGGGCACCGGCCGGGCTGCACTATCTCGACACCATTTCGTCTGCACACGACCAGGAGATCCACCCGTGGTTTCAGCCCCATTCGTCTCGCCTGCCCGTCTGCGCGAGTTTTTCAACCCGAGGTCGATCGCCCTGCTCGGCGCAAGCGACCGGAACGACATGTCACGACAGGTGCACGAGGGCCTTCGCCGCAACTCGTTCGCCGGCACGGTGCATTACGTCAATCCCAACAGCCCGGTCGTGCATGGGGAGCGCACCGTCCCCTCCCTCGATGCGGTCGATGGGCCGATCGACATGCTGTACGTCCTCTATGGCGGCGACCGGGTGGTTGACGCTGTCGAGCAGGCCGCTAAGCGGGGTACACGCAACGTCGTCGTGCTCTCGGGCGGTTTTGGGGAAACGGTCGAGGGTGCGGCTCGTCAGAGGCGGCTCATCGAGGTGGCTCACAAGCACGAGGTGGCGCTCCTGGGACCGAACACCATCGGGTTCATCAACGCGACGGACCACGTGGTCGCCTACGGCTCCCCTGGCGGGGGCGTGCCTCAGGGCTCTGTCGGTCTGGCCGCACAAAGCGGTGTCCTGCTGGCGGCAACGGTCTCGGGCCTCACCCCGCGCGGTGTGGGGTTCAGCACGCTGGCTGGCGTCGCCAACGAAGCCGTCATCTCCCTCGACCACATGATCGACTACTTCGTGGAGGACCCCGCCACCCAGGTCATCGGCATCTACATGGAGACCACGCGCGACCCCGAGGCGTTCCGTCGCGCCGCCTCACGAGCGCTGGAGGCCGGGAAGCCGATTGTCGCCCTCACGGCCGGTCGGACCGAGGTGACCGTCGACATGGCGGTGTCCCACACCGGCGCCATCGTAGGTGACCAGAAGGTCAAAGAAGCCGCACTGGAGGAGCTCGGAGTGATCTCAGTGCGCTCGCTCGAGGAGTACCTGGCGACGCTCGCCCTGCTCGCCAACCATGGCGTCATGCCGGGTCGTCGCCTGGCTTACCTCAGCGTGTCGGGCGGAGTTTGCGAGATGTTCGCAGACCTCGCGATCGAGGCGGGGCTGAACATGCCCAAGCTTCAGCCGGAGACGGTGACCAGGCTGACCGAGATCCTGCCGGCCATCAGCACACCCAAGAATCCGTTGGATGTCACGGGAGTCGCGCAGACCGACGTGACGATCATCCCGAAAGCACTCGAGGTGTTGACCAAGGATCCGAATCTCGACATCGTGGTGTTTAACGACTTCCTCCCCGGCCCGGACGGCGTACCGGATCTGGCAGCCGCAGTCGCGGCCAGTGAACCGTACGGGGCGGTCGTACGTCGGTCCACGAAGCCGCTACTTCCTGCCTCACTTGTCTACTCCGATCCGCCGGCCGCGTACCGCGACATCGTGGAGCAGTCCGGTAAGGGCTACGAGATCGGCGGCGCCGCACACGGTGTGTTTGCCATCGAGAAGTCCTGCTGGTGGCGCGAGACCCGTGAGCGCTTCCTCGCGCGCGGGGGAGCACGGGCCCTCAACGACCCGAGCAGAAAGCCCGAAGCACGCGAAGTTCCCGACCGAGGCCGGGGTCTCGTCTGGACCGAGGCACGCAGTCTCGATCTCTTAGAGAGCGCGGGCGTTCCGGTGATGCCCTGGCGGGTGTGCGTCACCAGGGATGAAGTCCTCGAGACTGCTCGACAGTTCGGATTCCCGTTGGTTGCGAAGGTGTCCTCTCCGGACATCGCGCACAAGAGCCGGGTAGGTGGCGTGGTGCTTGGCATCGCCGACGAAGACGCAGCGATTGCGGCGTTCGATCAGGTGCGCAGCCGCCCGCTTGCCCACGTCGCGGACGCCCGCATCGAGGGGGCGCTCATCACTCCCCAACGGGACGCAGGGATCGATCTCATCGTGGGACTGAAGCGTGACGAGACCTGGGGGCTCGTGCTTGCAATTGGTCTGGGTGGCGTCTGGACCGAAGTGTTGCAGGACGTCTCGCTCGTCGTTCTCCCCACCACGGAGCAGAGTGTCGAGGACGCCCTAAACAAGCTCCGGGGAAGTTCGATCCTGGATGGCGGGCATGGTCTTGCGCCGGTGGACCGCAAAGCCCTGGCGCGGACCATTCTGAAGGTAGCCGAATTGGGGCAGTCCCTGGGTGACGCCCTCGAATCGCTCGAAGTCAACCCCCTGCGAGCCCATGGCACGACCATCGAAGCTCTGGATGGACTGATCTCGTGGACCGAGCCCTCCACGTCGGCCGATGAGGGTTCCCGGCCGGCCGAGGACCGAGATGCGGGGGACGGGCAACCACGCCCCGAAGCGGTGTGAGCCGGGCCGTTGACCGCCTGGGGCGCCAACGTGTATCGAGGTCAAGGTGGATGGGGTCTTGTTATAGAAACTAATAGGTCAAGGACCGGTTCACGCGGCGGAGGGTCCGCGGGGCGTCCCTTCCCGTACCTGGGGTCGGCTGAGACCCCGGCGTCCCCGGCGGCGCGCTCCCGGTTTTTCGTCACCGGCCCGTTCGTCAGTCAGTCCCCAATACTGCGCGGTGGGGAGGGACTGGCCGGACCTGTGCACGCCAAGGAGATGGGCACTACCCGGGCAGTGTGTGGCGCATCGGCCACGTCATGGGAGAAACTGTGGGACCTACCGTTCCGATGTGAGTTGTCAGCAGCGTGCGGGCAGTGCTTGGTGGGCGTACGCGCGAGCGAAGGTCTGACCGTCGCTACAGACTGAAACCCGCCGGATTTCCCTGGCCTGGTCCGGGTCAATGGCAAGCACCGAGATTGGCGGCACCATCTGGCGAGCCGTCTGGGCCAGGATGGACCGCCCAAAGCCCGGGGCGTTGCTAGGTCGTCTTCATGGCAAACTCAGATCTGGCGCCGATGGTGTGCCGGGCCGGTTGGTCGCTCCGGTCCGATCTAGCTCTCTGCGACCGCGACGCATCGCCTGATCGCTCTGGCAACGAATGCGGTGGCGGGCGAGTGGTCTGAGTTCCGTCGGGCTAGGGCGAGATCGATAGGAACCCTTGTTGCTAGGTCCACGTACGCGACGCCGTCGAGCTGCAGGCTACGGGCCGGTGCGGGGACAAGCGCGACGCCGAGGCCTGCTGCGACGAAGACCGCAAGGGTTGCGGTCTCGCGGACTTCGAGAGTCGAGCGTGGGATGAAGCCGGCGCGGGCGCAGGCCGACAGGACGACCTGGTGAATTGAGGATTGCTCGCTTGAGGGATGGATGACGAAGTCTTCGTCGGCGAGGAGTTCCAGGCGGATCTGCCTTCGATCGGCGAGGGGGTGGGTGTCCGGCAGGACGGCTACCAGTCGCTCGCTGCGCAGGTGTTCGACGAGGAGTCCGGCGGGCGGAGTGCAGGTGGGGCGGATCAGTGCTAGATGGAGCTCGTTCGTCGAGAGCCGCTCCAACAGGGTCGGATTGAGGAGCTCGCCGCGCAGCGTCAGGTCGATTCCTGGCATGTCGGTGCGCACGTAGTGGGCGACGCGCGGCAGCACGTCGTATGTCGCGGTCCCGACGAAGCCGACTGAGACAGCGCCTGTGCGCCCGTCAGCGACGGCGCGCATGTCGGTCGTGGCGTGGTCGGCCGAAGCCACGATGGAGCGGGCGTGCCGTACGAAGCGCTCGCCGGCCTCGGTGATGGTTACTCGTCGGGTCGAGCGGTCGAACAGGCGGACGCCAAGCTCGGTTTCGAGCCGTTTCAGCTGCTCCGAGAGGGCTGACTGTGCGAGGTGTGCCCGGGCTGCCGCGCGACCGAAGTGCTGCTCCTCGGCGAGAACGAGCACGTGACGCAGGACGCGGATCTCCACGGGTTGATCTTATCGGCCCAGGCGATTAATTGTTCACAAACTAGTGTTGGACGAGATCGGTGTCCGTGTCTAGGTTCGGGACGTGCTGGATGCCATGTTGTACGCCGCCGCCCGTACGCCCTTCGGCCGCTTCGGAGGCGCCCTGAGCGGCGTCCGTGCCGATGACCTTGCCGCTGTCGCGCTCTCCGAATTGCTGGCGAAGGTGCCTGCGCTTGACCCTGCGCGAATCGGTGACGTGGTGTGGGGAAATGCCAACGGTGCGGGCGAGGACAACCGCAACGTTGGACGAATGGCGGTCCTACTTGCCGGGTTGCCGACATCGGTGTCGGCGACCACGGTCAACCGGCTCTGCGGGTCTTCGCTTGACGCCGCGATGATGGCCTCGCGCACGATCGAGTCGGGTGATGCGAAGGTTGCGGTTGCGGGGGGCGTCGAGTCGATGACCCGTGCACCGTGGGTGCTGCCTAAGCCGTCGCGCCCGTTCCCGGCCGGCGATGTCGCCGCAGTGTCGACGACCCTCGGCTGGCGCCTGGTCAATGCGCGGATGCCGGCGGAGTGGACGGTCTCGCTGGGAGAGGCCAACGAGGTGCTTGCTGACCGGTTTTCCATCTCGCGTGAGCGCCAGGATGAGTTTGCGGCTCGCTCGCACAATCTGGCCGACGCTGCTTGGGAGGCGGGGTTCTACGACGACTTAGTTGTGCCGGTGCCTGGCGTCGAACTGGCCCGCGACGAGGGGATCCGTCCGGGCTCGACGGTTGAGAAGCTCGCCGGGCTCACGCCGTCGTTCCGTAGGGACGGGACAATCACTGCGGCCAACGCGTCCCCGCTCAATGACGGTGCTTCTGCGGTGCTGCTCGCTGTGGAGGGCGCCGAGGTAGGCGTAGATCCTTTAGCGAGAGTCGCTGGTCGCGGCGCCCATGCCCTTGACCCGCAGGACTTCGGTTACGCGCCCGTCGAAGCTGCCAACAAGGCGTTGGCCCGGGCGGGGATTGTGTGGGCCGACGTCGGCGCGGTCGAGCTCAACGAGGCGTTCGCCGTCCAGTCGCTCGCCTGCATGGACGCGTGGAAGGTCGATCCTGAGATTGTCAATGCGAAGGGCGGCGCGATTGCCGTCGGTCATCCGCTCGGCGCCAGCGGCACGCGGATCCTCGGGACCTTGGCTCACCGTCTGGCCGAGAGTGGCGAGCGTTGGGGCGTGGCCGCGGTCTGCATTGGCGTCGGCCAAGCCCTCGCTGTGGTGCTGGAGAATGCCTCGTGATACGAACGCGAAATCCAGAGCATGGCCGCACAGTGGCAACGGTCCGGCGCTCGACTGGACAGCCTCATCCAAGTGCCACTCTTCACGGACAGCCGCCCAGCCGGCTTGTGCAAGCAGCCGACCTAGTCGCCTACGCCTTCTGGCGCCGCTACGGCCCGCACCCCGACCCCACCCACATCGACCTCATGCGGGGCCTCGTCTCAACTGGTAAGTAGGGCGAGTTCAGCGGCGTCATCCTTATGCACCCCGATTTCCGTGCGCGCGTGCCAGTGTCGACCCTGCGCCTGCGCAAACCGATGATTGAAGCGCCTCCCCGCCCCGTTCGATGTTCAGCCGGGCAAGTAGAAACCTGCTGCTCCCAAACATCCAGAGGGCTGCGCAAAGTCAGGTCACCGAAGCGCGGCGACCCACACGGATATCGCGGCGGAGTTGGGTCGGGAAATGTCAGGCACACGAATGGCTCAACTCCGTCGCCGTCGTGTGCTAACGAAAATGAGCGGTTGAGCTACAACACGCGCGGCTGGATCGCCCGATTAGTGTTCGGGGTCGTTCCTTGTGGCTGCTACTCGCAGAAAGACGGAAGACTGTAGACGGCGGCGAAATTCTGGCCGGCGTAGGTGGGACGCTGGCAACCTCTTTGGCACTCGCAGGCGTTGGTTCCTTCCTCATCACCTCTCGCGGGATGCGTCGGGCAATCGTGGCCGATGGTGAAGTTCGAGACGTCCGCGCGAGCTCGACCACAAATGCAAATCCCCGCCGGAAACGTCACCTACGAGGTGGAAAGTGAGATGGCGTGGCGCGCAGCAGTTGACCGTGACTGTCCATGTCCCATCCTGACGGTGCCCTGAGCAGTAGAACTGGATGCTCGGGCCGAGGTCTCCGCCGCCGGCATGCCCACCGCTGCGTTTCAACTCGGTCAAGCCGGTTCGACGCGTGGGATGGCGTACGAGCGTCGTCCGATGGCGCCGTCAGAGCACCACGCGTGCTGTCAGCGTCTACTCGCCTCCTGGGCGTTGGGTGCCGCCGAGCTCCTGCGTTCGAAGGTCGTGGCGATCCATCGACGTAGGGGTGACACTCTGGGTCTGCTTCATGGGCGGCGAGCGAAGTGAGCCCCGCGGGGCTAGGTGAGGGCGAGGTCGGCGTTCCGGGGTCCTCGTCGGCGTTCGCGCTCTACCGTTGGGCGTTGGTTGCCGATGTTGCGGGGAGCGGGAGCTGTGGTCGACCCTGACTGGCTTATCCCCTTGAAGGCCGGTGACCCTACGTCGCTTAGGAGATGCGAGATCCTTGGCCGGCTTGGTGTCGGCGGGATGGGTGTGGCGTTCTTTGCTCGGTCTGTCGGCAAGGCAGCGGTGGTCATGATGATCCAGCTGGACTTCGCAGACGATCCGGACGCCGGTAGGCGGGTTCGCCGTGAAGTGCCGGCGGCCTCAGCGGTTGAGACGCCATTCGTTCCGGAGGTGCTCGCATCGGACGTGTCGGCTGTGCGGCAGTGGGTCGCGATGGAGTACATCGAAGGGGCCACCCTTGAGCAACTCATCCGGACGTGCGGGTCGCTGGACCGGCACCAGCAGCGGGCGTTGGGGGCAGCGCTGGCGGCCGGATGGACCGACCTGCGTCGTCATGGGCCGATTCATCGCGACCTCAAGCCGTCGAACGTCATCTCGACCAGCGCTGGGCCGCGCCTCATCGACTTCGGCGTCGCCTTCTTTGGGTCGCTTCGAACTTGACTCGGACCGGATTGCTTGCGCCGGGCTCGCCGGGGTGGATGTCTCCGGAGCGGCTCGTCCGTTCTCGACGCCGACCCCAGCCGTCGACGTCTTCTCGTGGGGTTGCTTGTGCTGGTACGCCGCAGCCGGGTCTTCGCCGTTTGGCGGCGACAGCATCGAGGACTGTCTCGCGACCTTGCGGGGTTGGACCGGGTCCTCCTCTATGCCGGCCGAGCTCGATCCAATGCTCGTCCCGCTCGTTGCGTGTGCGCTTGTTGCGACACCAGCCGATTGGCCGAGGGCCGTCGAACTGGCGCACGTCTTGGCCGCTGACGGTGAGGGCGTGTCGGGCGGCCGAGGTCCACGGACCTTAGCTGAGATCTAGCTCAATGCTTGCAGCACACGGCGCTGAGGGGGGCAGTCATGAGATGCCGATTGCTGCTGCTGTGGCCCAGCACAGCGACGTCGGAATTGCGATCGTCCCGGCGGACATCGCACACGGCACCGGTCGGCGACGCTGTGTCCCGCTGATCGTTGCTGCAGTTGTTGTCGTTGCCGCCGCAGTTGGCGCAGCCGCCACTGCACTTAGTGCCCTCGCCGGGGAGCAAGGGCAGGCATCGCCGTCCGTCACGAGAACTTCCGGCCGCGCCACGAGTTCGGGGCAGACCATGACCGCGCCCGGCCCGCCCGCGGCCAGCAGCGCGCCAGAGTCGGGGGAGCGGCCGGCTAGCCCAGGTCAAACCGGCCCGACCAGCAGAGTCAAACCGCCGGAGTTCTTGGCAGGTTACGGCGGGACCGAGCGGGTCGGCTACGGGAACGTGAAGCTCGGTATCACGCTTGAGGATCTCCTGGCAGCAGGTGACACCGCGGCTGTTGACGTTACCCCTAGCGGATCCACTGATTACTTGCTAAAGGCAGGTGGCACTGCGACCTATCCGTCGATGCGGGCCGTGTCGTCCCATCACTTTGTGCGGCCAGATGACTACGTCGAAGGGCGTGACGGTCGGCGCGCCCGACACGGATCCGGCCCAGGCCTACCTAGGCCTGGCCTACGACGCGTACGGAGAGATGGTCGTCCCGGTCGCTGACGTGGTTTCGTACTTGCTTGCCTCCGGCGGCAGCGGCTAGGTCGCTACACTCGTACTGTTCAGCCAGGCCCAGGACTGCGCGAGGTGAGTGCACTCGACTGGGACGGTGCCAACGATAGTTGGCGGCCTTCGGGGTGCTGCTGAGAAACTTGGTTGTTTGTTGGCCCGATGTGCCGGCCGCTTGGCGTGGACAGGCTGACACTGGGCGTTCGGAACTCGCGGTCGGCCGTCCCCCCAGGTCAAGTCCGAACACGAGTTCCAAGACTTGGTGCCGCGCCATCACGGGCGGCAGGTAACGTCAAGTCTCGACTTGAAAGTAGTCTCAGTCGGCTGAGTCCTTGGTATCCGTCACATTCGGGCAGTGCGCTGCCTGTGGTTACCAGCTGCGAGGCGCTTTGCGGGTGGTCCTTGTGAGCAGTCTGATGGGGTGTTCAGCATCGCCTGCTGGGACCTGTTCTGGTCGCGTACTAGTCGTTCCAGGCTAATTGGCGTGGTGGCGCTGGGTGTAGAGAGGTCTCGTGCCGGGTCCTCTGCCGGAGTATGACCATCGGTATTGTTAGTGATGGTTGGGGCGTCGGCGTTTGGCGCAGCTGCACGGATAGGCGACATCTGATCTGCGTCGATGTGTCGGCGCTGGAAGGATATGCACCATGCCGAAGGCGTTCCCAATGGGGAGTTCCGCGAGGACGCGATCCGGATCTATAAGGACTCCGATGCCTCGATGGCCCCGGTCGCGAAAGCTGTCGGTATCTCGCCGTCGTGCCTGAAGCGCTGGCTCGCGACCGACCCGAAATTTTCGACCCGGTCTTCAGGCTCACTCAGCTCCGGTACCGAGTCCGAGGCGCTGCGTGAGGCCCACAAGTGGACCGAGTCGCTCGAGCAGGAGAACGAGGTCCTAGGCCGCGCAGCCGCTTATCTGTCCCAGGCGAACCTGCCGGGAACGGGAAGATGATGTACCCGCCCGTCCGCGAGCTGGCCTCTGACGGGGTTCCTCTCGCTGCGTGCCGGGTGCTCAAGGCTTCCACTGAAGCCAGGTCGTAGTCGTTGCAGACGGGACAAGCTTCGATGTCGCACTCCATGTGGTGATCGACTTCGTCCGCATCCACCTTTGCCAGGTTCGAGGGTCTCTCGAAGAGTCCAAGCCAGCAAACCTGGGTAGGGGCGGCAATGCGTTGCGCAATCGATGGTCCACCGCAGCCATCTTCGCAGGCATCAAAACTTTTCTTGTATAGGTCGGCAGCTGTGTCATCGAAGGCGTCGAGCGTGCGGATCGCATCGGGCGTTGGCTCATCGGGACCGCGAGTCGGGTGATCCTCTCTTGGGTCAGTGTCGATAGTCATTGTGGCCGGAGTGGAGGAGTTTGTGAGCTTCTCGCGACCGGCGAGCCCGCAGGCTGCGACCAGGTGCGAGAGAAGATAGTGGCTGCGCTTGGCATCTTCGTGATTAGTTCTTCAGTGTCGGTGTTGGCGGCGGCATGAGCTCGGACGGGGTCTGCCGGGGAGCGCTCGTCCTTATTGAGGCGTGGAGCACGGACGGAACGAACCGTGCGAGCCGTAACGTCGATGTTTCGCGTCGAATTACGCGTCAGCCGTCTCGCAAAGACCCGCTGGCATCGGCATTTGGTCCCATATTTGGCGTTCGCTAAAGAGGTGATGGGTTGAAGCGCGAATACTCAGGGTCGGTCCACCGCAGCGGGGAGGCGCCTTCGATGCGGACCGATCTCTCGACGGTGAAGTTCACGAGGCGTTGGGCGCCGGGGACGGGCGCGGCGTGGGCTGTGTCCCAGTCGACGCGGGCGGTGCCGGTGAGGTGCAGCAGTGTGCCGGATGCCCAGTCGGGTAGGAGCAGGCCTGCGTGCGGATTGGTCTCGAGGTTGCCGAGGGTGTTGAACATGGAGTTGCCGGCGTAGTCGGGCCACTGCAGGTGGTGGGTGCCTTTGGCGCGGAGGAAGCCGGGGTTGCCGCCGCGGTGGGAGGCATCTGCGTGACCGTCGAGGTCTGCGGTGGCGACGAAGAATGTGTCGGTTTTCTGGATCGTCTCGAGGTCAGCTGTGGTCAGGCCGGAGCTGACTAGTGCTGCACTTGGGGAGGCTGTCGTGTGGGCCGGTGTCGGCACCCGTTTCTGGATGTACTTGGGGCAGTTGGCGTAGACCTGGGCGAGCTCGACCCGCAGGCCGCCGGGCGCCGGGTACGCCGTCCCGTTCATCCGGACCCGCCGGCGCGTGCCCGGCTCGATAGCAATGAGGCCGACGAGCTGCGGGCACCCGAGGGCGACGTGAAGGGGATCGCCCACCGCCGGTGTCGCTGATACCTGCAGTGTCGACGGGCCGGTGACTGTGATGAAGCCGCGGTTGCCGGTCAGCATCGTGGCCCAGAGGTCGCCGTTGGTGTCGGCTGCGCCGATCACCAGCATTGGTTGGGCAGCTAGGAAGGTGATCGCAGCCGGCGGGACCTCGTCTTTGATGACCGCGGCGACGTGCGCTGCCTGTTCGAGCACGCCGGCCTTGCGCTGAGCGATGAGCTCTCCGTGGTGGTAGGGCCTTTTCATTGCAGCTCCTATCGGCCTGGGTGCCCGCTGTTCATGGCGGGGCGCCCAGAGACGTGAAATCGGCGTGCTTGCTGCTCGGCTTAGAAGAACCCGCAGGTCGGGGTCTGACCGTCTGGTGCTGGCGTGTCCTCGGCACCGCTGGCCGTGAAGATTTCGAGCCGTATGCCGTCGGGGTCGTTGAAGAAGATGCCGCCAGAGGATGCACCTTCGGAGTGGGCGACGACGCCTTCGTGCGCGAACTCCGCGCCAAGTTCCTTGAGTGCTGACTCGGCTGCGGTGACGTCCGCGAGTGAGTCCACCTGGAAGGACAAGTGGTGTAGGCCGGCGGTGGTCGCGGAGAACGTGGCGTTGCTCTGCTGCCACAGGGTCAGGACGAGGTCGCTGCCCTGGCCGAGGAACGTCCAGCGGCGGTCTTTGGCGGTGCCCTCGGCGAGGGTCTCGAAGCCGAAGATGCGGGAGTAGAAGGGAACGGATCGGTCTAGGTCGGTGACGTTGATGCCGACGTGGCCGGTGGCGAACTTGGTGCTCATTCGTGTTGCCTTTCGATGGGCGGTGACCGGGAGTAACCAGTGATTTGAAATTTAGTGGTTAGTCCGTCAAGAGTCAACCAGTGAAACACGCATGACTGGTTACACTGCCCCCATGAGTTCTGTCGATCCCCGGCCGCTGGTCGGTGAACCACTGCCGCTGGACCTGCTGAACACTCGGTGGAACGAGGACGACAGTGCCCACGATCTGCTCGACCGACCGGACGGTTTGGGCATCTGGCTGACCTCTGTCGGACTTTTGGGCGAAGTGCCAGAGACCGACGAAACGCTCGCACGGCTCCTCACCACGCGAGCGGCGTTGCTCGCGATCGTGCAGGCTGGTGGCTACGGCCCGGCTCCAGCGCGAGACCTCCTCAACGAGGCTCTCAGTCACGGCCGCATACGACGGGTGCTTGGCGCCGACGGCCCGGTAAGCGTCGTTGAGACCGACACGCCCGGGTGGGCTGCGGGGTGGCGGGTGGCGGAAGAGTTCCTTCAACTCCTAGCGCAGAAGCCAGAGCGGATCCGTAAGTGCGCCAGCACTGCGTGCACGCTGCACTTCTACGACGTCTCGAAGTCGGGGGCTCGCAAATGGTGTTCGATGACTACCTGCGGAAACCGGACCAAGGCCCGCAACCACTACGCGCGAAAGCGCCGCATCAGTTGAACTGAGCCCATGACGTTCAGCTGGGAGACCTTCCAACAAGGCCGGCGTGACGAGTGACTTGGTTGTTCCACCTGCGGTGACGTGGCGATGATTGTCCGTTCGCCAGGCCTGGGCGCTCCGGGGCTGGCCGCGACGTGTTCGTGGGACGAGTTCGCGAGTTCTGCAACATGGAGGCCGGTTGGCGGTGCAAGCCGGCTGCGTGTAGCCAACAGAGGGTACGAACTAAATCGTCCCTATACGGATGATCTGGCTCAGATGAGGTGTGAGACGTGGTCCCTTGACTCGTCGAGGTCGGTTGCTATGACCCTCCTGCCCGGCGGAGCGTTATAGCCCGCGTGGGTGTCTCTGACCGAGGTCCATTCGGTTGCGCCCTTCGAGGATCTGTCGCTAGCCGCCTAGATCGCTGGTTGCGCAGTTACACGGATTCGTGCAGATGGCCTGCATGGGCGGGGTTGGCGTTCGCAGGCAGAGCGACAGGGGCCGACTGAATCACGGTTGTGTGGAGGGACGCTTTGCCGCTTGGGAGTGGTTGGGAGGACGGTGATGCGTCCTAGGCAGTCCCCTCGAAGTGCTTCGCAGATTCGCGAGCGCTAGACGTGAGACGTACGCCACACCTAGACTGTCCTTATACGTACTAATAGCGGTGGCTTGGACGCCGGCGCAGAGGAGGCGGACAGACGTGTGGACTGACGTGGTTGGCGGCGTGGTGCTAGGTCTCGTGTTCTTGCTTGGGAGTGTCACCAGGCTGAACTTAGGAGCCCTCGGTCTAATCGCTAGTTACGTCGTGGGCGGGCTACTTTTGGGGGAGACGCCCGAAGAGCTGCTGGCGGGGTTTCCCATCACGCTCTTCGTTCTGTTCCTGGGCGTCACGTATCTATTCTCGGTTGCCGCCGCAAACGGGACGATGAACTGGATCGTTTCTCGCGCCACGCAATTGATCTACGGTCGTGCTGCTCTCCTCCCAGCGGGGCTGTTCGTGGCGAGTGCAGCCATGTCGTCGATCGGCGTTCCGGCGCCTGCGGCTGTAGCCATGCTGGGCACAGTCGGCATCCGACTTGGACTGCAGTACGGGCAACCCATTTTCGTGAGTGCCTTAGTCGTCATTTTGGGAGCTTGTGCTGGAACCTTTTCACCGATCAGCTTGATCAGCATTACGTCCCTCGAGTCGGTGAGGAATGCGGATCTCGAGGTCCAGCCCGTCGTCTTCTATGTGGTGTGCGTGACTGTGTTCGCACTGCTGGCTCTGGTTGTGACAATGGTGGCCGAACTGGTGCGCGCCCGTGCTGGGTCGCAGGCTATCCCGGTGCACGCAGGCGCGGTCCATGTTGGAGCGTCCGGCCTCGACGGGTCCGTTTCTGACGGTGGCGCCGAGATCGACGAGTCGGCCGCAGAGCAGGACCATGCGGCACCCTTTGACCGTGCAGTCCTTGCCACGTTGGTGGGGATTGGGCTGGTGTTGGCCGGTGCGGTCATCCTGGACGCTGATTTGGGTCTGCTTGCGCTTGGCGTAGCGCTGATTCTCCATCTGCTGTTCCCGCGTGACGGAGCAACCAGCGACATCAGTTGGGACATCATCCTGATGATTTGTGGACTGGTTACCTACATCGGGGTCCTGCAGCGGGCTGGCACTATCGGCCGTGTGGGAGACGCGCTCGCTAACTTCGACGAGCCCATTTTGGCGGCTCTTTTGCTTTGTGTAGCTGCGGCACTGATCTCAGCTTTTGCGTCCAGCCCAGCAACGATCGGTGCTACTGTACCGCTCTCGATTCCCCTGATGACGGATGCCGGGTTGCCTGTCTTGGGTTTGACGGCGGCGATAGCGCTCTCGTCGGTCATCGTCGACGCAAGTCCATTCTCGGCAACAGGTGCATTGGCGGTGGCAGGCGCGCCGGAGGGGTCTCGACCGAAGTTGCTGAACGGATTGATGGTGTGGGGACTCAGCATGATCGTCGTTGCGCCCCTGCTGACTGTAGGTCTCCTGATCGGCGTGCCGTCACTGTTCTAACTGGTCGACGAGACTACAGATGAGAGACGGACTCAGCGGCTGCAACAGTTGTTAGTGGTTCTCGCGCGCGGAGGTCAGCACGTTGCTGACCCGTACGCGCCGTGGGCGGGCAGAACAACGCGTGAAGCCCTTGCTCGGAGGGTGACTACGTTGACCGATGTGGCTCGTCGTTGTCGCGGCACGGGCCCCTAATTTGGCGGGCCGAGGACGGACGGTGCGGCGGTGTGCGCATAGGAGGATGGGTACACCGCCCCCGCGTCCAACCACTCCGCTCGTCGAGGCAACCGGGAGTCACTGAATTTCGTGGATCCGGCGCGTCGACCGTGAGCGGTTGGCGGTCCTCAGTTGGCGCCGGCCCGGAGCACAGCCTGGACGCCCGTTTCGTACTGCTCGAATCTGCCACGTCGAACGATCGCGTCCGCGTACTCTGCGTCGCCGCCTACTAGACGCCGGAAGGGGCCGGTGGGGTCGTCAATCGCGCCGACTACGGCGTCCACGACGGCCTGCGGGTGTGCCCGACCGACGCCTTCAGTGACGCCCTCAATCAACTCCACGAACCGGCCGAGGGCAGGGCGCATCGGGTGGTCTGCCGTAAATGCTGCTGACTCGGTCGTGTTGCCGACGAAGCCTGTCTCGAACGCCCCGGGTTCGATCAGCACTACTACGACACCGGTGTCAGTCAACTCGAGTCGCAGTGACTCAGACAGTCCTTCCACGGCGTGCTTGCTGGCCGAGTAGGCGCCTTCGAATGGGAGTCCCAGCAGGCCGACAGCCGACGACATGTTGATGACGGTGCCCGTGCCTTGGGCCTTCATGATTGGAACGACGGCACGGATCATTCGCACGACCCCCAAGACGTTGGTGTCGAACTGCCGGAACAGTTCTGCGTCTTCGAGTGACTCCACGGGTCCTCGTAGGGCGTATCCCGCGTTGTTGACCAAGACATCGATCCGGCCGAGTGCGGCCACTTCTGCCACCGCTGTGTCTACTGACGCGGCATCGGTGACGTCGAGGATATGGGTGGAGAGGGGCAGGTCTGCGGCGTCCGCCTTGAGGGTGTGTGCAGCTTCTTCGGTGCGCACGGTGGCGAAGACGCGGTCGCCGCGGTTGGCAAGCGCCAAGGCCGTCAGCCGGCCGAAGCCGCTGCTACATCCGGTGATTAGAACGTTGGTCACGTCAGTCTCGCTCTCAAAGCGGGTCGCGGCGGGTTTCGTATCTTGACGAATCGCACCATGGTGTTAACGTTCAGGACGTGACTGTAAGGCACCCGGATTTCCCTGAGCTGCTCTCGCCCTGGCACATCCGTCGGACAGAGATTCGCAACAGAGTCGTGTTCCCGCCCACATGCCCGACGTGGGTCGACAACCCGTGGTCGGGCAAGTTCACCGACCAGGCTGTCGCCTACTACAGGGAGCGGGCAGCCGGCGGTGTAGGGATGGTCATCATCGGGGCTACCCACGTACACCCGTCGTCACTGGCGGCGCCACTTACGATCGGATCGATCTATGACGATCGAGCTATCGAGCCACTAGCTCGCGTCGCCGAGGCGGTCCACGCTGAGGGAGCAAAGCTCTCGATCCAGTTGCTACACACCGGTGTCCGGTCAGCTCTCGCCTTCAAGCAGGACACCCGATACGACCTGGACGCTGAGTGGCACTCACGTGCCCCCTCGCAAATTCCGCTCGGCGAGACACCGGGAGCGCTGACCCCGAAGCCCATGTCAGTCGGCGAAATCGAAGAGGTGATCGAAGCCTTCGGCACAGCCGCAGCTCGCGTCCGAGCGGCAGGGCTCGACGGAGTCGAATACCACCTCTCGCACGGATACCTCCCGTGGCAGTTCCTGTCTCCCCTTTACAACCATCGCGACGACGAGTGGGGCGGAGATGCTGAACGGCGCCTCAAATTCCCAGTCCGGTGCCTCGACGAGATCCGGCGGGCAGTCGGGGACGCCATGTTCCTCGGGTACCGGATCAACTCGACCTCGTTCTGGCCCGGTGATCTCGAAACCGACGACGTCGTACAGATCGTGCAACAGATCGAGCAGCGCTGCGACATCGACTACGTGTCGGTATCTGCCGGAGTCCATCACGCCTTCATCCACACCCCGATGCACTTCGAGCAAGGATGGGAACGCGAACTTGTTTCTCCCATCAAGGCCGTATCAACCAAACCGGTGCTCATGGTGGGCAGAATCAGCGAACCCGAGGTCGCGGAACGAATGATCGTCGAGGGCTACGGGGACGCCGTCTGTCTAGGACGGCAGCTCTTCGCCGACCCAGACTGGGTACTCAAAGCCATCGAGCGACGACCAGACGACATCCGCCGGTGCGTCGCAGCCAACCTTTGCTGGAAGACCGCCATGCAAGGCCGTCGAGTCCAATGTGTCTACAACCCGGCAATGGGACGCGAAGCGGTATGGGGAAGCGGCACCCTGACCATCGGGCCAGCCCCGAAGCGTGTCCTCGTCATCGGCGCTGGCCCAGCCGGACTCGAGTACGCCCGGGTCGCTGCGGCGAGAGGGAACCAGGTCACCGTCCTGGAAGCCACCGCCGAGGTCGGCGGGCACTCCCGAATTCAGTCTCGATTGCCCACGCGTCAGGAATACGGGCGTATCGGTTCGTGGCTCGGTGAGCAAGCGCTCGCGAACGGGGCAGTAATCCGCACTGGCGAACGGGTGGACGCCAGCTCGTTGACAGGACTTCTCACCGAAACCGCCCCCGATCACGTAGTCCTAGCAACAGGGTCCCGCGCGGTCCGCGATGGCTTCCAAGGGTGGACAGGTCAACCCATCCCGGGCTGGGAGAGCACAAACACCGCTGCGTGGGACGACGTGGCGGAGGGCCTCGTGGCGCCGAGCGGGCGAGTCGTCGTCATCGACGATCAGTCCGACGTCGTCGCTCCTCTTACCGCGGTCATGCTTGCTGAACGCGGCGCACAGGTCTCGCTCGTGACGCGCTGGCCCATGATCGGGATGGAGACAATCCTGGACGTCTATCTTGAATGGATCTATCCGCAGCTCTACGCCAGCGGCGTCGAAATGATTAGCGACTACTGGGCGACGTCGATCAACCCGGACGCGGTCACTGTCACTCTGGTGCACGACCATTCAGGCCAAACGACGCGCACCTTGCCCGCAGACTGGGTCGTCATGGCCACCGCACGCCGATCAGAGTCCGCCCTAGTGGAACCGCTGGAAGCCAGCGGCTACTCGTTCGAAGTCATCGGCGATGCGGTCGCTCCCCGCGGTACGTACGAAGCGGTTTATGAGGGTCACCGACAGGCGCGCAAGCTGTGAGGCTCCGACTAGTACAAACCCCGACAGGCATCTCCATTGCAGTCTGGACGGACCTGCCTCCGCGGTGGATGCCACTCAGCGACGCTCTCACCGACCCACTGGTCACCAGTTCGATCGACTCAGCCGAACGCCACAAGGTACTTGAGGTATGCGACGACATCGTGGCGTTCCTTGCACTCGGTTCATCTGCGCAGGAACTGGTGCGGGCCGCGTCCGGACTCCTGAGCGCCGCCACGTTCGAAGTCGGCTCAACGCCTCGACTGCCTTTCGCGGCGAAGTCGTTGCGACCGTTCCTGCTGTCACCTGGACACTCGCGAGGGGTCGTCCGTGGAATGGTGGCCCGCTACGTACCGAACCCGGCCGGTGACCAAGAAGAGGCCGGGGGAGGGGATGCCAGACACGAACGACCGCTGATGCGGACCGTGCCTCTGGCTTACCAAGGCAACCACAACGCCATCGTTGCTGACGGCACGACGGTTGCGCGACCGTCGTACGGGAGCGACCTCGACTACGAACTGGAGATCGGGTTCCTGGTCATTCGCGACGTCCGCGACGAATCGCCAGCCGAGTGCCGCAACGCCATCGGCGGACTCGTCATCCTCAACGACATCTCGTTGCGCGACACCCAGTTCGAGGAAGTCACTGGAAGCCCACTGGGACCAGTCAACAAGTGCAAATCATTCGCGACGGCAATGTCCAGCGAGGTCGTGACCGCCGACGACTACTTGGACGACATGTCGTCCGTCAGCGGCACGGTTCACGTGGATGGCGAGTTGTGGGCGTCAGGTCGCGCCGACGACTTCGTTCACAGCCTGCCCGCCTGCCTGTCCCGTCTCAGTCAAGGCGAGACCGTACGGGCCGGTGAGCTCCTGTCCACCGGGACTCTGGCCGGATGCAGCGGAATCGAGATCGACCGCCTGCCGCCACTCGGGGCAGAAGTAGTACTCGAGGTCGAGCAAATCGGTCGCCTCACCAACCGACTAGGAGAACCATGCTGACCACAGTTCGATGGCCCGCAGGACACGAGCCGGACGGGGCTGCGATCCATGCAGTGAACACCGGTATCAGCACGGCGCCGCCAGAGGTTGTCTGGGGTTGGCTTATCAGGCCAGACAGATGGAGCGAGTACTACAGCAACGCTCGGAAAATGCGGCACCAGGATGGCGCCTGGCCGGCAATAGAACTCGGGTCGGTCTTCGACTGGGTCACTTTCGGCACACGGGTCAAGACGGTCGTAACGGAGTTTGAGCCACACCGGCGACTCGCCTGGACTGGATCGGGTTTGGGCGCGATCGGGCACCATGCCTGGGTTCTCGATGCGACCGAGTCGGGTGGAACGAGAATCCTCACCGAAGAGACCCAGCGCGGAAAGCTGATTTCCCTGGTGCGCAGGTTTCATGAACCTCGAATGCTTGAGGCTCACCAACTCTGGGTGGACAGCTTGGCCAATATTGCAGAGAGCAGCCGCACCCCGTAGATGTGCCAGTCGCCGGCCATGGACTGCATCGAAGAGCTTGAACACGACACCGCAACCAAAGACTTAGCGGCAGCGAAGTCCGCATAACTGAAGTCGAAGGAGATACCCATGGTCGTAGTAACCGGACGCATCCAGTTGAAGATCGGAGAGATCGGAGCTCTCCGCACCGCCGCAAAAACCATGATGGTTGACACTCTGGCCGAGAGTGGCTGCTTGGAGTACCAGTTCTCATTCGACATGAACGAGCCCGCCGTTCTCCGCCTCTTCGAGCACTGGGAATCGGACGAGGCCCTCGAATTTCATTTCTCGTCAACGCACTTCGCGACCTTTGCGGAGGTACTAGTGCAATCTGCCGACGGCCCGGCCGACTTCGTCCGTTACCAGGTCGACTCTGCCCGCCCACTCTTCGGATAGGTGACACGTGCGGCAGCGGCAGACCGGCGCAATCCCTGGAAACGCGAGACCACACTGCGTTCCGGAGTGCAAGTGTTTCCGTTGCTACGCCGATCACGACCGAGCATACCGTTTGTGCCTACGTGGCGAGGGCGTCGCAGGAAGACGGAATGAAGCCATCCTCTCCATGGCCTTCGCCGCAGGTAGGAGATTTGGTTCGGGCCGGGTCGGCAGCAACAGGTGTGACGACCTGTGATCGCCACATGTGAAACCGTGACTCGGACCGTTGTAGTAGCGCGCAGGTGGAGTACAACCGCCGACCCTGAGGATGTCTGGGCTTGGCTTGTCCGACCGGACTGCTGGAGCCACTACTGCTTCTTGCATGCTCAACACGTCCGGCATAGGGGCGGAGCCTGGCCGACCATCGAACTTGAGTCGACCTTTTCCTGGAGTGCGCCTCACATGCCCACGACGACGACCACGGTGACTGAGTTAGTCCCAAACGAGTGCCCTTCCTGGAGCAGCAGAGGAATGGGCGGCAACCGCCACCCAACCTGGGAGATAGGGCATCTGGCAATTGGACATCAAGTCAACTCGCGACTCTCGACCGGAGAGGAGAAGCCATTCGCCCGGCGACGGATTCTCGGGCCGCGGGCCCTTGCAGCTCACGAAACCTGGGTTCACAACCTAATCAAGCTCGCAGAAAGCGGACGGCGTCCATGGCCCGCGGCGAAGCCTCCCAATAGCGCCGGCAAGACCATCCCCTCGCAGTCGACATAGCCAGCAACCGCTCTCCCACCTGAACCACGAAACGGAACGTGACCCGCCGAGATGACGACTGCCCGTGACGCTACTTTCGATCTCCTCCGACGCCACCGCATGACGACAATCTTCGGCAACCCTGGCTCCACGGAACTACCGATGCTGAAGGACTTCCCCGACGACTTCGAGTACGTGCTTGGGCTCCAAGAGCTCGTAGTCATCGGCATGGCCGACGGGTTCGCGCAAGCAAGTGGGACGGTCGGCCACGCCAACCTTCACACGGCCCCTGGTGTCGGAAACGCTATGGGGGGGATCTTCAACGCGCGCGCCAACAAGACACCACTGCTGGTCACGGCCGGCCAACAGGTCAGAGCGCAGATGACGATGGAAGCGAACCTGACCAATCGCGACGCACCAGTACTGCCGGCCTCTCACACCAAGTGGTCCAACGAACCTCCCCGCGCCGAAGACGTTCCACAAGCGATCGCTCGAGCCATCCATCACGCATCGACACCGCCAAAAGGTCCGGCCTTCGTGTCCATTCCAATGGATGACTGGAACATCGAAGTCGAAGACTCCCTTGCGCGACATGCACGACTCAGGGTCGTCCATGGTCGACCCGGCCCCTCTCGCGCGGCGCTCTCGGAAGTCGCAGCCCTACTTGAACAGGCCCGGCGACCGGTACTCATAGCGGGACCAGACATCGATCCCAGCGGCGGCTGGAACGCAGCCGTAGAGCTGGCAGAGAAACAACACCTCGCCGTCTGGGCCACCCCAGCGACCGGCGGAGGACGACTCGGGTTCCCCGAGAACCATCACCTCTTCCAAGGCGTACTTCCCCCAGCGATCGCAGCAGTATCGAATGTGCTCGAGGGACACGACCTCATCTTGGTAATCGGCTCCTCCGTCTTCCCGTACTACCCCTACGTGCCGGGTGAACTTCTTCCGGAGGGAGCGCGCCTGGTCCAGATCACGAGTGACCCAGACGAAGCAGCCCGCGCGCCTATGGGTGACGCCATCGTCGGCGACGTAGCTGCGGCGATTGCCACACTTTTGGAGCTGGTAGGCACGAGCACGCGCGAAGAACCAGACCCGCGGCCGGACCCGGCTGTGCCTGCGACGAGTAGTCCGATTAGCGGGAGCGCCGCAATGGCTGCACTCTCGGCTGCATGGCCTACCGATGGAATTGCGGTGCTGGAGGCTCCCTCAAGCGCTCTTGCGTTGCGCAACAGGCTGCGGCTCGACCGGCCGGGTAGTTACTACTTCGGCGCTGGTGGCGGCCTGGGTTTCGGTATCGCATCCGCAGTGGGGGTACAGATGGCCCAACCCGGTCGGCCAGTCGTGTGTGTCCTTGGAGAGGGCTCCGCTCAGTACGGCATCACAGCCCTGTGGACGGCGGCTACTTACAAGATCCCAGTCACGTTTCTCGTTCTACGCAACGACGAATACATGATCCTCAAATGGTTCGCCGAACTGGAACGGGCGCACGGCGTACCTGGCTTGGCGGTACCAGGGATAGACATGGTCGCGATCGCTACTGCTTACGGCGTGCCGTCGCGCCAAGTCACGACGGCAGAGGAACTCGAAGCAGCCCTACGCGACGAGACGACGGGACTAATGGGCCCTCGTCTCCTGGAGGTGCCTGTTGCCACCGGAATGTGGCTCGATTAACCCTAGATTCCAGGTCACTGTTAACGGCGACGACTGGTCTGGCCGCTGATTCGACCGCCGACTCTGACTTCCGGTCCGCGGTTGGCGAAGAGTGTGCTGGCGTCTCGCTTCGCTGCACCGCCGATCTGTCCGAGAAGACGGCTGTTTGCGTACTCCCGTGCTGCGCCGTCGGTGCCACATGATCCCGGCTGCCGTAGACGCGAGGTGTCTGGCGCTGTGCTGGACGACCGGGTGCTGCGTTCGACCCGACCGCTGCCCCGCTGGCAAGAACAGCGCGGTGGCGAGAAAGGTGTTCGTGTTTTTCGGAACGTCCGCCCCGCATATGGATGATCCAGCGCTGCGCGGTGGGAACGCGGCTCAGCTGTGAGGCGCTGGTAGGTGTGCGCCCAATCCGCGTGACAGCACTCGCACGAGCCGCCTCAACTGCTTCTCGTATGCTTCAGGGGTGATTGTGGCTTCCTCTTTCGGTCCCCTGGCCGCGTCGTAGAGGATGGAGGCGGCGTCGGCTTCGTCTAAGTCGGCGTCGGCTAGCGAGATCTCGCCGGCCGCGTCTGCCTCGGCAAGAACGTTCTCCAGAAGATCCAACGACTGCCTCCGGGCAGCCTGCAAGATGTCCGAGCAGACTCGACTGTTCTCATCCAGGAGCTCGCTGCCAAAGGCGGACGCTGCGGTGATCTCGACGAACGGAACGAACCTCGCTGAAAGGGCTGCATACAGTCGTTCGGAGAGGCTCGCCGAGGATCTCGCTGCGGCTTGCATGGCGGCGAGCCGCTCGTCGTGCAATTCACCGACAATCGTTCGGAAAATGTCGTCCTTCGAACTAAAGTGCGCGTAGACCGTTGGCCGTGCCACGCCGGTCTTAGTTGCAATCGACTCTATCGAGGTGTTGCGAAATCCCTGGTCCATGAATTGTTTACGCGCCGTGTCCAGAATGGCTTCGCGGGCTCGTAGGCCGCGCAATTGGGTCGACTTCGCCATGTCGTACAGGTTAGACCACTGTTCACGGAGCTGCCCCTCTCCCTCAATGACCCTGAGTGGCGTCGGCACCGAGCCCGCGCCGTAGTGATGGATGTCTTGCACAAGAGGCGGGACGCGGTCGTGTCGTTCACGTGCGGTGGGCGCGCATGCTAGGGAAGCTGTCGGGTCCGAGGCCGCCAGACCCGGATCACTGAGAGACTGGCTCGAAGAAGTTGATGTGACGGCTGACTGCGAGTTCTCGTTGGGATCATCGACCGCCGGGGCCGAGTGTTGGACCAGCGGTCCATTTATGTCAAGATGAGCATGTGGAAGCGGTAACGCGTAACCCCAGACGCACTGAACCTCTGTCCCGAGATCGCATCGTTCAGGCGGCCATCGAGTTGCTTGACGAAGCAGGTGAACACGAACTCACCGTGCGCGCCCTCACGGACCGTCTGGCCACCGGACGTGGCGCGATCTATCACCACGTGTCCGGAAAGGCCGAACTCCTGCGGGTTGCCCTCGATAGCGTCGTCGTTGGAGTGATCGCCGGAACCGTCAGTGATGACTCGAGCCTGAAAAGCGGAGATCCGGTGGAGTCGATCCGTTCGCTGGCAGTCGGAATCTTCGACGCGATCGATTCGCACCCGTGGGTGGGGCGCCAACTCGTCGCGGAGCCGCTCCAACCGGCAGTGGTGCGAATCTGGAAGGTTCTAGGCCTCCACCTGCAGCAGTTTGGGGTTCCGGCAGGTGCCCTATCTGACGCCGGATCGGCCCTGATGAGTTACGTGCTCGGAGCGGCCGCTCAGTACGTGGAGGGGGCTCGACACTTACCTGACGATGTCGACCGAGAGTCTTACTTAAAACTGCGAATGGGCGAACTCGTTCAAGACGACACCGACCCCATCATGCAGCAGATCGCAGACCAACTGGTCAGCCATGACGACCGCGGCCAGTTCCTCGCGGGTGTGGACATCTTTCTCCGCGGCATAGAGCAACAGGTAGCGACGAGGCGCTCGCACCCGTAGCTGTCGCGCGGTCGCCCGGATGGCCGAACGTCGGGCTACGGCCCTGGCGCTGCACCGTTGCCTGACCAGGCCGAGTTAGTTCGAGATCGTGGGTGGCTTGACCGGCATAGGTACGTCGCGAGCGCGAAGGGACACGCCGACTACAGGAGGCGCCGTGGGCCTGGCTCCGCTCGCGACTCCAGGCGCAGACTTGCATCAACGTCGTTCTCGACGACCGAAGGACGCGGACGATGGGGTTCATTTCCCGCGGACCTATAGAGCGAGATCGTCGCCAGCTCGTCGTTGCAGTCCGGGCGAGGGCCGACACGAGGCAATCCGCGCGCGTGACGACGTTGTCTGCGAGACCGATCGGTGTACCCGCGACATGCGGCACCAAAGCGATCCGATCCTCGTAGTGGCCGGGTCTCCCGTGCCACCGCAATCCTGCACTCGAGCGTCCACCTCGGTTCAGGCGTGGTGGCGGAACAGCGAAGCTGCCCGCTGCCGCGATCAGTAGGCGTGCTCTATGGCTACTCGGCCGGGACGAGTTCGACTCGCAGGATGCGGTCGTCACCAGAGCGTGGGGGAAGCCCACCGAAGGCCGCCGAGACGCCGTCGGTGTTTGACGTGATGAGCCAGAGCGACCCATCTGGCGCGACTTCAACGGTCCGGATACGCCCATAACGCTCGATCATGTGTGGAACCGGGGACCCAGCCGGCTGGTCACCGGCGACCGGCAGCTGCCAGAGTCGTTGACCCCGCAGCGCAGCCATCCATACCGACCCGCCCGCATATGCGATTCCGGACGGCGATGCGTCTTCGGTTGGAAACTCAAAGATGGGGTCCTGTCCGAAGTCGCCTTCGGATCCTTCGCTTGTCGGCCAGCCGTAGTCGGCGTCGCCCGTGATCACGTTGACTTCGTCCCATTGGCTGTCCCCGAGCTCGGATGCGAACGCAGTGCCGTCCGGCCCGAAGGTGATCCCTTGGACGTTGCGGTGTCCGACTGAATAGATGGCCGACGATGATGGGTTGTCCTCTGGGACGGAGCCGTCCAGAGCGATCCGCAGGATCTTGCCGTTCAAGGTGTCCCGATCGGCAGCGTTGGAGGGCTCGAAGGCGTCGCCTGTCGTGATCCAGAGATGACCGTCCGGGCCGATCCGTAGACGGCCACCATGGTGCCGGTCGGACGTTGCAATACCGTCGAGCAACACGTCGGTCTGGGTCACCGCATCAAAGTCTTCGGCGATCTCAAGGGCCACGACACGGTTCGTCGGGAGCGCTGAGACGTACGCGAAGACGGTGCGGTCGGACTCGAAGGTCGGAGATGTTGCGAGACCCAAGAGTCCACCTTCAGCGCTCTGCGCCACGTCAGGGACAAGCCCGACGAGTTCGGGGTCCCCACCTGTCCGGGGCACCCGCATGATGCGGCCCGTCAGTCGTTCCGAAACGAGGGCGCTGCCGTCGGGCAGGAACGTGAGACCCCACGGGGCGTCGAGCCCTGTCGCCAGTTCGCTGTGACGTCCTAAGGTCAGCTGTGCGGGTGTCGTGGACGACGGTGGAGAGGGCGCAGACGAAGGAGCGGGTTCTCTCGAGTTCGACGTCGTCGCTGAAGGTTGAACCGATCGTGCTGACTCGCTCGGGTCCGAACTTGCGTCGCTGCATGCCGTGACGGTTGCCATCACCAACATCAATACAGGCGCAGCAATTAGACGGCGATCGCAGTTCTGGGGTCGCAACGAAGTCTCCTTTGTGACGTCGTGGCCCACTAGAAGGACCACGAGATGCGTGAGCGAGGTTTGGGTGCCGGAGCCGATGGTCGCCTGGCCGCGCGGAGACCCCCCAGATCTACGCGCGGTCGAGCGGACCTGGTCAGATCAGTGCGGTCCGTTGACCATCGAAACCACCTGGTCGTAATCGCCGCGCTCCGCGGCGTGGCGCAGGAACTTGACCCGCTCGACGAGCACCTCACGTGTAGACGGCTCGACCGCCAGAAGCTCGATAGTCTCGTCTGCGTACTCGTCGAGAGGCATGGCGCGCTCGCTGTTCTCCTGGCCCAGGAGAGTTGTCCGGACGGCGGGCGGCACGATCTCGATGACCTCGACGTTGGTGTCGGCGAGCTGGAGCCGGATCCCCTCGGTCAACATGTGGATCGCCGCCTTGGTGGCGTTGTACGTAGGAGTCACCGTCAGCGGGATGAACGCAAGACCAGAGGAGACCGTCGCGATGGCCGCGCGTGGCTGCGTCTGAAGATGCTCAACTAGGGCCGCGATCACGCGAATCGTGCCGAGAAGGTTCGTGGTGACGGTGCGCTCGGCAACATCGAGGAAGCCCTCGGACGTGTGCCAGTCCTCGAGCTCCATGATGCCCGCGCTCGTGATCACCATGTTCGTGGACGGGAACCCCGCAAGGAGGGTCTGGACCGCGGTGCGGACGCTCTCCGGGGAGGAGGTGTCGATCTCGACGGTGCCAAGGCCGTGTTCGGCAGCGAGCTCGTCGAGCAGGTGGGTGCGTCGACCGCCGATGATGACGGTGTTTCCCTTGGCCTGGAGACGCGTTGCCAGGGCCAACCCGATTCCGCTAGTGCCGCCGGGGATGAAGATCGTGTTGTCGGTGAGGTGCATGACGTGAACGGTGCCTGCATCCAGCCGGCAGCAGAATGGCCCTGCCTATGGGGGGATTGGCAGTCACCTGTTGCCCGTCCGCGTTCGCGCGCATCATGTTGTCATGCGCTCCATCGAACTGGCTGACTTCCTGCGCCGACGACGAGAGGCCCTGCGACCCGAAGACCTGGGTCTTACTTCGGGAGCCCGTCGACGTGTGGCGGGCATGCGACGCGAGGAGGTAGCAGCACAGGCCGGGATGTCGGTGAACTACTACGCCCGGCTCGAGCAAGGGCGCGGTCCTCAGCCGAGCACCAGCATGCTCACCGCGATCGCTCGAGCGTTTCGGCTATCTACAGATGAGCGTGATTACCTCTTCAGAGTTGCGGGGCACGCGCCTCCGGACCGTACCTTCACCAGTCCTCACGTGGCGCCGGGTCTCATGAGGATCCTTGATCGACTGGACCACAGCCCGGCGCTGATCTTGAGCTCGATGCTTGAGACATTGGTTGCGAACAAGATGGCCGTCCTGTTGTTCGGAGACCACACCACCCGCACGGGGATGGATCGGTACGACGTCTATCGGTGGTTCACGAATCCTGAGTCGCGGTTGGTTTACCCACCTGAGGACCACGAACGTCAGGGGAGGGCCGCGGTGGCCAATCTGAGGGTCGCGTTCGGGCAGATGGGTCCTGGCTCCCGCGCGGAGGAGTTGGTCCGGGTGCTCATGAAGCAGAGCGATGAGTTTGTGTCGATGTGGGAACGGCATGAGGTGGCGCGTCGGTTCGCGGACCGCAAGACCCTGATCCACCCGGAGGTTGGCCAAATTGAGCTCAACTGTCAGGCGTTGTTCACCGAAGACCAGTCGCAGGCCTTGCTTGTCTTGACTGCAGAACCGCGGTCAGCTGGCCAAGAGTTGCTGGACCTGCTCGCGGTGGTCGGGCACCAGCGGTTCTGACCGCCCCTCTTGACCGACCCCGGGCGTCTCCGATCCCTGTAGATCCGCTCGCGGTGGTTGACGGCCCGTTGGCGGCGTGGATACTCTCGCAATTAGTACGTATACGTTCTATTTAGGAGTTCTCCCGTGCCTGACTTGGCAACCCAACTGGTTATCGCCAACCGGATCCTTGCTCGCGAAGACGTCGTAGACGCCTACGGTCACATCAGCGCACGAAATCCCGACCGGCCGGACCAGTTCCTACTCTCCAGGTCCCGCAGCCCTCAGCATGTGCAACTCGACGACATCATGGAGTTCGACCTCGAAGGCCGATGCACGAGCGACGACCCGCGACCGCCCTACATCGAGCGGTTCATCCACGCCGCCATCTACGCCCACAGGCCTGAGGTCCACAGCGTGGTTCACGCCCACACCGAGGCTCTGCTGCCCTTCACCATTACCGACGTCCCGTTGGTGCCAGTCATCCACTCCGGAAGCGAGATGGGCACCGTTGTTCCCAAGTGGGACATCAGCGACGCGTTCGGCGATAGCACCGACCTCCTCGTGTCGAACATGGACATGGGCAACGACCTCGCGGATCGACTCGGAAGCCACTCGGTCGTGCTGATGCGCGGACATGGGTTTGCCGCAGCCGACCAATCCATCCTCACTACAGTCGGCATGACGGTCTACCTGGCCAGGAACGCTCGTGTACTCCTGGCAGCCCGAAACATCGGCGCCTTCAAGCCCCTCTCGGCGGGCGAAGCTGAGGGCCGCAAACGCACGCCGGGCTCGAACTTCGATCCCGACTCGCCAGCCGTTCGACGCAGCTGGGACTACTGGGCGACACGAGCAGGGTGCGCCGAGCTTCTCGACGACTGACCGCGGCGCTCACTCGAAAGCCCTCAATCTCGGCCCAGCCAGACAAACCCCGGTGGCACGATCCCGGACACCAGAATCGGAGCAGGACCAATGACCACATACATCCCTCATCACATCGGCGGGCAAGACGAGGAGTCACAGGACGGGCGAACGTTCGACAACACCAATCCGTGGAGTGACGCCGCGCAGAGCGCTGTTGCGCGCGGCTCCTCCGCCGACGTCGAACGCGCGGTCATCGCTGCGAGGACCGCATTCGACGAGGGGCCTTGGCCGCGTATGTCCGAGGACGAACGCGCTTCCCACCTCGACCGCCTTGCCGACCTCATGGTGGAAAACGCAGAAGAGCTCGCGGCTGCGGAGGCTCGTGACATGGGCCGCCCCTATGCCGCTGCGCTGGCAGTGGACGTACCTCGCGCAGCCGCAATGTTCCGCTTCTTCGCTGACCACGTATCCATGGCAACCGGCGAAACCTACCCGCATGGCAACGACTACCACGCGTACTCGGCATTCCGGCCCGCCGGCGTCGTAGCAGCAATCACCCCTTGGAATCACCCGCTCATGCTCGGAACTTGGAAGATCGCCGCCCCGCTTGCCTGGGGCAACACGGTCGTCATGAAGCCGGCAGAGTCGAGCCCAACGTCGGCGTACATGGTCGCCTCATTGGCGCTAGAGGCAGGCATCCCTCCCGGCGTCCTCAACGTTGTTCAAGGCTACGGAGCCGAAGTTGGTGCTGCTCTCACCAGCTCGACAGCCGTCGATCGGATCACCTTCACCGGCTCAACTGCTACCGGGCGGACAGTGGCCCAGGCAGCCGCGGCGAACCTGGTCCCCACGACCCTCGAACTCGGCGGGAAGGGTGCCTCGATCATCGCCCCAGATGCCGACCTCGACCATGCAGCAGAGCTCACCGCCCGCGCCGTCTTCAACAACACCGGCCAGGTGTGCCTCGCAGGCACCCGAGTGTTGGCTCACGAAAGCATCAAGGACGACTTCACCGAACGCCTCGTCGCGCAGGCCGACAAGCTGACTGTCGGGGACCCATTCGACGCCCAGACTGACCTCGGCCCACTTGCCTCCGAGGCACAGCGCGAGCGAGTGACCAACTACTTCGACCGGATCCCCGGTGAGAAGGGAACCGTCCTGTGCGGCGGTCCACGAGACGGGAACTTGTTCGCGCCCACCGTTGCCGTTGACCTTGATCCACGAGGGAGCGTCGCACAGGAAGAAGTGTTCGGGCCCCTAGCGACTGTCATCGGGTACACATCGGACGAACAGGCAGTCGCCCTCGCAAACGACACTCGCTACGGACTGACCAGCGTGCTGCACACGCAGTCCTTGTCGCGGGTACGGCACATGATCCCGCGATTGCGCAGTGGCACGGTCTGGGTCAACTGCTACCAAGTTCGAGACCTGCGTGCCCCGATCGGCGGACCAGGCGACTCCGGTATCGGTCGCGAAGGCGGCGCGTTCAGTCGCGAGTTCTTCACTGAACCTCAGGCGGTGTTCGTCTCCGCATGACTAAGCGCAACTCGACGTTCCACGTCCCGACTCGTGTCGTAGCCGGGATCGGGTCCTTGGACGCACTATCCGACGCGATTCTGTCTTTCGGCGTCACCACGGTGGGCGTAGTGGCCGACCGCGGAGTAGCCGAAGCTGGCGTGCTGGACCAAGTCACCGACGTCCTTCCGGACGGGATCGCGGTGACCACCATGCACATCGACCCGGACCCGGGGGTTGCTGCCACCGAACAGTCGTGTCGGACCGCACGCGAGGCGGGGATCGAACTAGTTGTCGGAGTTGGGGGCGGGAGTGCCCTCGGCGTCGCCAAGGCGGTCGCACTGCGACTGCGTAACGAGAAGACGATCGACGCCTACGAGGTCGGCGCCGATCCGATCAGTCATGCACCGGTGCCGAGTATCGCCATCCCCACGACCGCTGGCAGCGGAAGCGAGGTCTCGCGCACACTCGTCCTTCACGAGCCGGGCCGATCTCGCGAGCTCATCGTTACGGACGAGCGCTTGGCGCCCAATTTGGCCTTCCTCGATGGCCGCTTGCTGCGCTCCCTGCCTGTCCGACCGCTTACCTATGCAGCCTTGGACGCCCTGTCGCATGCGATGGAGTCCCTGTGGTCACGCAACTCGTCGTTCGCTACGGAAGCATTGGCAATGAGCGCAGCGCGGACAATCGTCGCCAAACTCCCGGCCGCTCTGGCCGGCGTGGGAGATTTGAACGGTTCAGGTGACAACGACGAAGTACTCCAAGACCTCCTGGAGGCGAGTTGTGCGGCGAACTTGGCCTGCGGTAACAGCGGTCTCACATTGGTCCACTCTCTCTCGAGCGCAATCGGCATCCATGTCGAGCACGGACACCAGAACGGCATCCTGCTACCTGCGGTGGCTCGCTTCAATGCTGCGGAGGTTCGACCCGAGGTCGCCGCACTGGCCGCGGACATTACGCCGATGTACGAACAGATCGGGTTCCGACCAGAATTCCGTCACGGAACTATCCCCGATGGTGCAGCTGAAATGATGATCGAGGCGGCGGCCAGCCATCCGGCTCGGCACAACAACTTGAAACTGGCGACCGACGACGACCTACGAACACTCTTGGCGACAGTGGGGGCACATTGATTTGCCGGGTTTCGCTACGAGTCTTTAGGTCTTGCGGGCAAGTAGTTCCATAGCGAACGGAATCAGTTCATAGGCGGGTCTAGTTTCGGTCGGGGACCGGGCGCCCTCGAAGATGGCGATGACCATGTCCGTCGCCATGTTGGTGTCGAGTTCGGTACCGGACTCTGTCAGCGCTTCCCTCACCAACCCGGTCAGCCACCCCATGAATTTGGTATGTGCCGCCTCGACGGTCGCTGAGTACGGGAGCCTCTCGTGCATCTCACGGTGCAGGTGTCTGTATGGATAGAGCTCGACCAAGCCGCGCTTGAGCCGGCTGGCGGCATCCAGGGACGCGTGCTGCACGTTGAGTTGCTCGATCTCACGGTCCAGGAGACCGTCCATCACGGCGGCGAAGACATCATCCTTCGACTCGTAGTACCAGTAGACGTTGGCCCGAGCGACGTGGGCTGCAGCGCTGATGCTCGCGATCGTCGTGTTGGCGTAACCGTGGGCAACGAACTCTTGGGTGGCCGCATCGAGGAGTTCGGCTGCGCGCTCATCCCGGGGTATGTGCCTGCGGTTGCGAGGCAACGTGCTGCTCCATCCTGGCGAGAGCCGTCGAGGTCTATTGGTGAAGGTCCGTATAGGTCCTATCCAGCGATGACGTACCACGACGTCCGACGCCGCTTCGGCCGATCAGGGCGACGATAGGCCACAGAACCCGTCCGCGGCATAGCAGACCCGAATTTCGTGCTCCGGATCATCTTGACTTTGGTTCGAGAAGAGCCATGATGGAGTGCAGCAGATGTGATGCGCGCCACCATCTCTCCCTTGGTGGCGCACATCGCAGTCCGAATACTCCGTATACGTGAGATGTGCGCGAAGCGCACGAGAAAGGTGGATGGATGCCCACCCAGGTAGAGCTGTTCCCAATGGTCATCGGGGGACGCGAGCGCAGCGCCAGCGATGGCGAAACGCTCGACGCCATCAACCCAGCCACCGGCGAACTCCTGGCCCGGGTCCCGTCTGCCACGGCAGACGATGTGAACGACGCGGTCACGGCCGCCCTGACAGCGGCTTCTGAGTGGAAGCGTCAGGACCCACAGGTATGGCGCGATGCCCTGCTGGCGATCGCAGACCTGATCCACGAGAACGGCGACGAGCTCGCCCTGCTCGACGTCCAGGACAACGGCAGCCCGATCCGGGAGATGCGCAACGACGTCCGCTTCGCGGTGGAGTGCCTGCGCTACTACGCGTCTCTGACCATGCAAGTTGCCGGGCGCACCGTGCCGACATCCAGCAGCCGCTTGAACTACACGCTCCGGCAGCCGTTTGGTGTTGTGGCCCGCATCATTCCCTTCAATCACCCCTTACTCTTCGCAGCTTCCCGAATCGGGGCCCCGTTGGCCGCCGGGAACACCGTCATCATCAAGCCGAGCGAGCACACCAGTCTGTCCGCGGTTCGCGTGGCACAGCTGGCCCAGAAAGTCCTGCCCCCCGGCGTCGTCAGCTGCGTAACCGGCCTCGGCGCCACTGCGGGCGACGCCTTGGTCACACACCCTGATATTCGACGGATTTCGTTCACCGGTTCGGCCGAAACTGGACGGCGCATCGTCGCGCGAGCTGCGCAGGTGAACCTGAAGACTGTGACCCTGGAGCTCGGAGGCAAGAACCCGCTCGTAGTCTTTCCTGACAGCGACATCGACGCAGCGATCGCTGCGGCGGTGCGCGGCATGAACTTCACCTGGCAGGGACAGTCGTGCGGGTCAACTTCACGGCTGATCGTCCACAGGGACATTTACACCGACTTCGTGGACGCCGTCGCATCGAAGGTCGATGCCATCCGGTCCGGGTCCCCGTCCGATGACGACACCGAGACCGGCGCGATCGTGAACCAGTCTCAGATGGACAAGGTCACCGAATTCATCGGCATCGCGCACAACGAGGGCGCACGCCTAATCGCTGGCGGAAGCCGGCTCACCGACGGGGATTTCAACCGGGGACTGTTCGTCAGGCCGACGGTATTCGCAGACGTCGACCCGAACTCACGCCTCGCTCAGGAAGAGATCTTCGGACCAGTTCTCGCCGTCATGCCCTTCAACGACTACGACCACGCCATGGGCATCGCCAACAGCGTGCAGTACGGGCTGACCGCCAGCGTCTTCACCAGTGACCTCGGACTCGCGCACCGCTTCGCGCGCGACATCGAAGCTGGCTACGTATGGGTCAACGACGTTTCCCGTCACGTTCCGGCCACCCCCTTCGGCGGATGGAAGGACAGCGGCCTGGGTCGCGAGGAGGACATGTCCGAAGTGGAGTCGTTCACCCAGATCAAGAACGTCCACGTCAACTTCGAGACCGAAGGTCCGCGATGACCTACGTCCTGGGAGTCGACATCGGCGGCACGTTCACTGACGCGTTCGGGTGCGACGACGAAGGGCGAGCCTTCTCGGCCAAGGCACCCTCCACGCCCGGCGACTTCGCAACGGGAATGATCGATTCGCTGACCGAACTGGCCAACACGATCGGCCGCCCCATCAGCGAGCTTCTCAGCGAGACCGCCTACATCTGTCACGGCACCACATCAACCCTCAATGCCCTAGTCACCGGCAACGTCGCACGCATCGGATATCTGTGCACTCAGGGGCACGCTGACTCCATCCGCATCCAGAACGCCGAAGGACGACACACCGGGTTGTCCGCTGAGGAAAAGCAGAATCTCTCCCAAACCGACAAACCCCAGCCACTTGTGCACCACAGTCTCGTTCGTGAGCTTCACGAGCGGGTAGACCACTCAGGCTCGGTCATCATTGCCTTGGACGAGGACCACACGAGGAAGGTCGTCCAGGAGCTCATCGATGCCGGAGTCGAGGCAATCGCCGTAAGTCTCCTCTGGTCGTTCATCAACCCCCAGCATGAGCAGACGGTGGAACGCATCATCGGTGAATTGGCGCCGGACATGCACGTCGGTTTGTCCTCGCAGCTCAGCCCAAGAATCCGCGAGTACTCCCGCAGCGTGACGACGATCATGAGCACCCAGGTAGCGCCGCGGCTTCGGGCCTACCTAGATCCGTTGACCGACCGTCTCACAAGCCTGGGGTTCAGCGGCTCCCTGCTCCTGATGCAAGGGTCCGGTGGCGCAGTTACTGCAGCCGAGGCACCGAACCAGGCGATTACTACCGTCGGCTCCGTCCTCACCGGAGGCATCGCAGGCTGCGTCCGGTTGGGTGCACTTCTAGATCACCCGAACGTCATCTCAACCGACATGGGTGGCACAACCTTCCTGACCGGCCTCGTGGTTGATGGGGCACCAGTGGTGAGCCCGACCATGCTGCTCGGCCAGTATCGGGTGAACACACCCATGGTCGACGTCACCGCGATCGGCAGCGGCGGCGGCGCCATCGCATGGCTGGACCACGGGAACCTGCGTGTGGGACCCGATAGCGCCGGCGCCAGTCCCGGCCCAGCATGCTTCGGTGAGGGAGGCACCCGCCCCACGATCACAGATGCGAACCTGGTTCTCGGGCTTCTCGACGCGAACCAGTTCCTCGGCGGCCGCAAGCAGCTCCACCTGGACCTGGCACGCGAAGCCCTCCTTCGCGATGTCGGAGGCCCACTCGGCCTGAACGCTGAAGAAGCGGCGGCGGCGGTTTACGCGATCGCCAACTCACAGACAGCTGACCTTGTGAGGCGCGTAGTGGTCGGCGCCGGGCACGACCCACGCGACTTCGTGGTCTACGCCTACGGCGGATCCGGGCCGGTTCACTGCGCGAGCTATGCCGCTGACCTCGGGGTCCGTGAAGTTGTCGTGCCCCTGGGCACGACTGCCTCCGCATTCTCGGCTTACGGGCTGGCGGCGACTGACGTCGTCCTAGCGGCTGAGTCGTCGCGACCGAGCACCTTCCCTCTCGATGTTGACCAGGTGGCTGCCGAGTTCGCGGCACTCGAGACCACCCTTGCTGACAACCTGAGCCGGCAGAACATCGAGTTCGCCTCAGTCACCACCAGGCGTGAAGTAGACGTCCGCTACTCGATGCAACTGGCAGAGCTCGCCACGCCGGTCGGGGCAGGTGTGATCGATGAGCGAACCGTCGCCGACATCGCCGGGGAGTTCGAGGCCCAGTACGCACGCCTGTTCGGTGCTGAAGCCGGGTACCGCGACGCGGGGTTGCAAGCCATCAGCTACCGGGCGTTCGTCACCGGAGAACTCCCTCTGCGTCCTCAGCTCCCCGAGGCCCCGACCCGTGCGAGTGAGGAACTGCGGCCGCGCAGCCACCGACGGGTCTGGCAGATCGCCAGGCTCGGTTGGCAGGAAGCAGCGATCTACCACTACGCCGACCTCTACGCCGAGGACCAGATCAACGGCCCTGCCGTCATCGAGGCGTCGACCACCACCGTTTCGATCCCCGAAGGCGTGCTGGGGACGGTCGACCGGTACGGCAACCTCCGGCTGACCTTCGAGACTGTCGGGCAATCGAATGCGTCCGTGCTGAGCGGCAACACGACAGGAGGCCAGTGAAATGGCTGTGTTCCATGTGCAGGGCTCCGAGAAATTCGCCAGTGGATCGGAAGACCGAGGCGTTGACCCCGAGCGGCTCGACCCCCGGCTGCGGCTGCACCACCCCGACGACGCATTGTCAGTAGATGCCCTGACCTACGAGATCGTCAGGCACCGGCTCGCAGCCATCACCGAGGAGATGGGCGCAGCAATCAAGCGCATGTCCGGATCGGTTGTGGTCACCGATGCCGTGGACTTCGGGGTCTGTATCACCGATGAGGTAGGCGACGCCGTCCAGGTAGGCATGTACAACGCCCAACTGTGCGCCACCATGGACATGGCGGTGCGCTGGACCTTGCAGAACAGGTCGGACAACCCTGGAATCCAGGCCGGCGACATGTTCCTCTGCAACGACCCTTGGGTCGGTGGCGGCGTCCACCAGAACGATGTTTCGCTGTTTGCTCCGCTGTTCGTCGGCGATGAGCTCTTCGCTTGGACTTGCGCCGTAGCTCACCAGATCGATCTCGGTGGCGTCTCACCGGGAAGCTGGTCCGTCCACTCGAAGGACGTGTTCTGGGAGTCCCTTCCTATTCCCCCACTCAAGATCGTGTCTGGTGGAGTTGTTCTGGCAGACGTGGAGGACTCGTATCTGCGGCGATCGCGAATGCCGGCGCTCGTGGGCCTTGACCTTCGCGCGAAGATCGGTGCCAACAATGTGGCCCAGCAGCAGTTGACTCGCTTGGTCGAGCGCTACGGCGCTGACGTCGTCAAAACGGTCATGCGGCGCATCATGGACGACGCCGAGGGAAGACTGCGGCAGCGGCTCACCGAGCTCCCCGACGGTGAGTGGTCCTCCGTCGCCTACCAAGACCAGGCCCGAGTGGGAGACCGTGGCCTGTACAAGATCGCCTTGTCGATGACGAAACACGGCGACCGCATCACGTTCGACTTCACTGGCACAGACGAACAGGTCGAGGGTCTCATCAACTGCACATTCGCCGGACTCCGCGGTGGTGTAGTTACCGGGATCCTGACCCTGATCTGCGGGCGGATCCCGTGGGCCCCCGGCGGACTTATGCGATGCGTAGAAATCATCTCCGAGCCAGGAACCATCAACAACTGCACCTTCCCCTCCGGGATCAGCAAGGCGTCAGTTGCCAGCGCCTGGGCCACTGGCAACGCGGTACACGAATGCCTGGCGAACATGCTCGACGCCGAAGAGACCTCGACACCAGAGTTCATGAGCGTCTGTAAGGGCACCTTCGGCCTCTCCTTGCTCGCCGGGGTCGACCAGCGTTCCAACCCATTCGTCACCATGCTGTCCGACTGCATGGCCGGCGGATTCGGGGCACGCCCCGACCGCGACGGCGTCGACACCGCTGGTGAGTCGCCAAACCTCGGGGGCAGGATCGCCGACGTCGAGATGAACGAGTTTGCATATCCGGTTCTGTACCTGTGGCGACGAGAAGAACCAGACAGCGGTGGGCCCGGACGATTCCGAGGTGGGCTCGGGGGGTCCAGCTGCCTCATCCCTCATGACACTGCCGCCCGGGCGATCCACTTGGTTAGTTGCTCTTCAGGCAAGGCACTGCCGCAGGCTGCCGGCCTGAGCGGCGGATACCCGGGCAGTGCCTCGTATGAGGTCATCGTCCGCGACAGTGACATTCGTAACCAGCTACGCGAGAGCGGGATGCCGATCGCGTTGGTGGACATCGGGGGGTCCGCAGAGATCGTTCCTCCCGCACTCGAGACAGTTCTCGACTGGGACGACGTGTACTACTTCGAGTGGCAGGGTGGCGGCGGGTACGGCGATCCTTTGCGTCGTGACCCGAGCTTGGTTGCCCGAGACCTCACGGACGCCAAGATCGGTGAGGTCGCTGCGCACGACATCTATGGCGTTGTTGTGAGCGACGACGACACCGGCTTCCTCATTGATGCTGCTGCCACGGTCACGCGGCGAGAGGAACTTCGACAAGTACGTGTCTCCGAGAGTGAGGTGCGTCCATGAGCGCGACGACCCGCAGACTCGACGACAACCTCGACCTAGTTGATGGCGCTGTTCGCTGCCGACACTGCGGAGCGACAGTCGGAAGTGCTGACAAGTGGCTCGCGAATGCGCGCGTCCGGCAGTCCCCGTGGCCCACCGTCGGGACACGTCTGCCAACACATTCCGCGACTTACGTCGACGAGGCAATCGTGCATAGGCAGGCGTTCTGCCCGGGGTGCTACACCGTTCTGCAGACCGAGGTCCTGCCTGAGAAGGACATAGGGCTCCGAAGCAGGCGCATCAGCTAGCGGCCCCACCGCCTCACTACGTCCGTCCGGCCGACAGGTCGGCGGCTAGAGGGCCATGCCCTCATGACGGTCATCCGGGTGACCGGCGCGCCCACCCTGAGAACAAACATCGCGAAGGAGACAACCAATGGTGTTCCACGCAAGGCGTCGTCGAGCCAGCCTGGCACTCGTTACGACCGCCGCATTGCTGGCGTTGGCCGCATGTGGCTCGGATGACACGTCCGACAATTCGGGCCGCGAGGCAGCGACCAAACAGGTGATCGACGACGCGAAGGAGCGGACGAAGACCTACACGGACGCGCCGAGCGACTTCCCGGCCGACGTACCCCTCTCCGCGCCCATCCCCGCCGACACGAACTTGGCTTACCTGCAGTGTGCAGCAGCCGTGTGTGCCCAGCTCTCAGAACTGCTTCAGGACGGCGTCGATGCTCTCGGCGTCAACCTCACAATCGTTAAGGCGGGCGCGTCAACCGCGGACGTCCAGAGTGCCTTCTCGTCCATCCTCGAGCAGTCCCCGGACGTGATCATCGTGCCTGCTATCGAGCCCGACGCCATTGCCTCACAGCTCGAAGAGGCAGAGGCCGCCAACATCCCCGTCGTCAGCACCGGCATCATGGGAATCGAGAAGTACGGCATCGATGCGGCCTCCTTCGGTCAGCCACTCGCTGAGGCCGTCGGCCGTCTGCAGGCCGACTGGGTAGCGGCAAACCATGACCAGGACTCCAAGGTCGTCTTCTACACCACACCCGAACTCGACTTCTTCGGCCCCGAAGGCGACGCGTTCGAGAAGCAGTTGGCCGAGGTGTGCCCGGCGTGCGACCTGCGCGTCGTCGACCTTCCCATCACCAGCTACGGCTCCACCGCACCGTCACTTGTCGTCAGCGACCTGCAGGCAAACCCAGACACCGACATCGCGGTCTTCGGTGCGAATGAGCCGACAACCGGCCTTCCGGCAGCACTCCGGGCCGGCAGCATCGACATCCCATACATCGGGTTCGGTCCCACACCGTCCAACCTTCAGGACATCGAGAACGGAGACCAGGCTGCGGGCCTCGGACTCGACTACCCGGTACTGGCCTGGACGATGGTCGACGAAGCAGCACGTCTGGCAATCGGCGACCCGCTGACTGCGGTCGAACAAGAGCAGTTCGTCCCGATCCAGTGGCTGGACGCTGACTCGCTCAGTGGCGACCTGTCCCTGGGATGGACCGGCTACCCAGACTACGCAGAGCGCTTCTCCACATTGTGGAACGTGGGCTGACCTGCCCATGAACTCGAATCAGTTGCTCCGAACCCGTGGTCTGGGGAAGTCGTTCCCGGGCCAACGCGCCCTCATCGATGTCGACCTCGACCTGCATTCGGGGGAGATCGTGGCGGTGGTAGGCCAGAACGGTTCAGGGAAGTCCACGCTCGTGAAGGCGCTCACAGGCATTCACGACCCTGATCCGGGAAGCCGGATCGAGGTGCGCTCAGCAAGCGGCGATTGGCTCCACGGAGCAGCTACACGTGCTGAGATTCATGTGATCCACCAGGATCTCGGCCTCATCCCGATGCTGAACACGGTCGAAAACCTCAACTTGGCACGGGCGGTGGGGAGCCGCGGCTGGCTCCCCACTTCCCCCAGGCGCGAACGACAAGCTGCCAAGTCACTCATCAGACGCTTCTCCGGTGACTTCGACGTCAACGCGCCCATCGAGAAACTCACGCCCGGCGAGCGTTCCATCGTCGCCATCGCGAGGGCTCTCAGCAACTGGCCTCGACCCGATCAGGTTCTGCTACTCGATGAACCCACGGCCGCCCTCCACGGTGATGAGGCGGCCAGGCTGTTCGAAGCAATTACACGCGTAGCCGAACAAGGCGCCGGTGTCATCTTCATCAGCCACCGCCTAGACGAGGTCCTCGACCTCGCGCACCGCGTCGTCGCACTGCGCGGTGGCCGCGTAGTCGCCGACGTGCCCACCTCAGAACTGAATCGAGGCAAGCTCATCGAGCTGATCGCGGGCAAGAGCCTGGCGTCTCTCGACACAGGGAACCGGAACCTGGGCGCTCCTACGTTGGAAGCACGCGCAATTCGCGGGGGCGAGGTAGACGGAGTCAGCCTGACTGTCCACGCCGGCGAGATCGTCGGCGTCGCAGGAATCCTTGGGTCTGGCCGAGAGCACCTCTGCGGTCTTCTATTTGGATCGACGCCGAGATCCGCTGGCAGCGTGCTTGTCCAGGGCAAGAACCTTCCGGCCTCGCCGCGACGCGCCGTCAGCCGTGGTGTTGGGTTCGTCCCTTCGGATCGGCACGCCGACGGGGCGATCATGACCATGCCGGCCCGAGAAAATCTGACCCTGCCGTCCTTACGTCAACTGCGAGGCAGGCTGGGAAATCTCCGGGCCAACGCGGAGAGGCGCGAGGCAACTCTGTGGGCGAACCGGGTCGAACTCGATCCGCCCGATCCCGAACGGACCCTCGAGCTGTTCAGTGGCGGGAACCAGCAGAAAGTCGTACTCGCCAAATGGCTGCGCAACCAGCCCGTTGTCCTGCTACTCGACGAACCGACCCAAGGCGTAGACGTAGGCGCCAAAGCAGCCATCTATCAACTCGTCATCGATGCGGCGGCTGCCGGGAGCGCCGTAGTTGTTTCCTCCTCTGACTCAGCTGAGTTGGCCGAGCTCTGCGACCGGGTCGTGGTCCTACGCGGCGGACGAATTGCGGCTGAGGTGCAGCGCAACGAGTTGAGCGAAGCGCGACTCGTCACTGAAAGCCTCGAAGCCGAGATCTCTCACCCCACGACCCAGCCCGCCGAAGACGCAGAAGAGGCCCCCTATGTCCATTGACGCCGCAAACGATCGACTCGATGGCGCCCGCCTCGCCACGCCTACTGACCCACCTTCGGTGAGCCGTGCGCGCGTGCTTCTGCGGACCCTGTCTTTCCGCAACATCAGTGCCATCTACATCCTGATCGCGCTCGTCGCAATCTACTCGCTGTGGGTTCCAGACACGTTCCTGACAGCATCGGTCTGGCGATCGATGCTCGACAACAGCGCCCTCGTAGCCATCGTCGCGGTGGGGCTCGTCCTTCCTCTGGCCGCTGGAGCTTTCGACCTCGCCGTCGGAGCCGAGGTTGGCCTGGGCGCGATTGTCGTGGCCTGGCTCCTGACAGAGCAAGGCTTGGGTCCGGCTCAGGCAGTCGTTCTCACACTGGTCGCTGGCGCCGCAGTCGGCGCATTCACCGGAATCCTCATCACAGTCGCAAACATCGACTCCTTCATCGCCAGCCTCGGCATGAGTTCTGTTGTCCTTGCTGCCATCGCCTGGCTCTCGGACTCGCAGCAGATCCTCAACCTGGGCGAAGGGTTCCAGGACTTTGCTACAGGGCAACTCTTCGGCTTTACCCACCCGGTATGGCTTGCGCTGGTCGTCGGCCTGATCGTTTGGTACGTCCTCGAGCGCACCCCGGTCGGACGGCGGATCTATGCCACGGGTGGCAACCTGAACGCAGCACGCCTCGCAGGAGTTCGCACTTCTCTGATCCTGGTTGGAGCACTCGCAGCTTGCGGGGCTATAGCCGGATTCGCAGGGGCGCTCGCGAGCTCGCGACTGGCAACAGGTGACCCAACCATCGGCCCCGCCTACCTCCTACCCGCGTACGCGGCAGCCTTCCTGGGATCTACCCAGTTCCGAAGTGGCCGATACAACGTGGCAGGCACCCTCGTAGCCGTCTTCGTGCTGGCGGTTGGAGTGAAGGGCCTCCAGCTCGGCGGCGCCCCGGTGTGGATCCCCGATCTCTTCAACGGCATGGCGTTGCTCCTCGCGGTGGGCATGGCACGAACCCAACGACGGGCGCGCCAAGCCCGAGCTGCCCGAGGGGTCCGCCGACACGAAGTTAAGGACGAGTGACGGCTCACCTGCCGGTAGCGACGCGCCAGCCAGCAAAACAGCCCCCTCACATATCCCGATCAATGGAGCAGCCATGCGCGCCGCGGTAATGCACGACACGAACCAATCATTCACCATCGAGAACATTCAGCCCCGCGATCCCGGACCCGACGATGTCGTCGTGCGCCTCGAGGCAACCGGGGTATGCCACAGCGACATCTCCGCCACACGCGGGTTCTTGAGAATCGCGCCGCCTGCTGTTCTCGGACACGAAGCAGCCGGCGTGGTCGAAGATATCGGTAGCAACGTCCAAGGAATCGTCAAAGGTGACCGAATTGTCGCCAGCCTGGTTCCCGTCTGTGGCAACTGCTATTGGTGCGTCAACGGTCAAACGCACCTTTGCGCCGAGACAGATGCGGTGCGAGGCACTGTCCGAGCCGAACTCGCCGACGGCCGACCGGTGACAACAATGCTCGGGCTCGGTGCCTTCGCTGAGTACATGACGATCGACCGGCGGTTAGCCGTGAAGATCGAGTCCGAACTCCCCTCCGAACAACTCGCCCTCATCGGTTGCGGCATCGCAACCGGCGCCGGAGCAGCAATGTTCACCGCCAAAGTCAGTGCTGGATCATCCGTTGCCGTTATCGGGTGCGGGGGAGTCGGACAGAGCGTGATCCAGGGGGCTCGGCTCCGTGGTGCGGCACGCATCATCGCGGTAGACCCAATCGCGTTGAAGCGGACCGTGAGTCTTGGGCTGGGCGCCACCGACACAGTTGACCCGACGCTGGCGGATACGGCCGAACAGGTACGAGAACTGACCGGAGGGCGAGGCGTCGACTTCGCCTTCGAGGTCGTCGGATCCCCGGCGACGGTGACGGTGGCATACGAGTGCGCTCGACGCGGCGGGGTCGTCACAACAGTGGGAATCCCTGCACCCACCGCTCGCCTCGACCTTCCGGCTTCTGACTTCTTTCGCGCAGAAAAGCACCTAATCGGGTCGTACTACGGGTCGACGCAAGTTCGCTCGGACTTCCAGCGGTTCGTGGACCTCATCGAAGCCGGACGGCTCGACGCAGAAGGCCTCATTACGACCCGATACGGGCTCGACGCCCTCCCGTCGGCGTTCACCGACCTCGAGGCCGGCCACACAATCCGAGGAATGGTCACCTTCCCGTAAACATCAGCTCCAATCAGGCGGCTACACCCCGACGCTTCCCGACAGTGAAGGAAAATGACAGTGACTCGCGCAGCTGTGGTACCCGAGGCCGGAGCGCCATTCGAGATTCAACAGGTCGAGTTGGACGAGACCAGGCCAGACGAGGTCGTCGTCCGAATGGTCGCAGCCGGTCTCTGCCAGTCCGACATGGGAGCCGCGCACGGTCACTTCCCCTTCCCACTTCCCGGCGTGTTAGGTCACGAAGGCGTCGGTGTCGTAGAGAGCATCGGTAGCCGCGTCACCAAGACTGCCCCTGGCGACCGTGTACTTCTGAGTTTCGCTCAATGCGGCACTTGCCGATGGTGCCGAGGAGGACACCCGGCCTACTGCGAAGTGAAGGTACCGCTGAACCTAACCGGCGGGCGCCGAGCCGACGGGTCGGTTACCATCCGAGCAGGAGCTGTGGAGCTCGGCGGGCACTTCTTCGGCCAGTCATCCTTCGCTGAGCACGCTCTGGTCCACGAGGACAGCCTCGTAATCCTGGGTTCTCACGTACCAGACGCATCTCTCCCGGCCCTCGCGTCTCTGGCATGTGGAGTGCAAGCAGGCGCAGGTGCCGTTCTGAACGTCCTGCGCCCTGTCCCGACCGACGTTGTAGTCATTGCCGGCGCAGGTGGAGTGGGGCTGGCCGCCGTCATGGCGACGAAGTTGCTGCGCCCGAGTCGGGTGATTGTGGTGGACCGCGTTCCGGAACGCCTAGCGCTTGCGAAGACTATGGGAGCAGACATCACCGTAGACACTTCAGGCGAAGACCTGGTCCAGGTTCTTTCTGAACTCACTCACGGCGTCGGTGTCGACGTCGCCATCGACACCACAGGGCACGTTCAGGTCATTGAGGGACTCGTCGCTTCGTTGGCTATTCGCGGCCAGTGCGGAATCGTTGGCGTTCCCCCAGCCGGCCAGCACGCCGCGTTCGATGTGATGCCTCTAGTCATGGGACGGAGCATCCGCGGGATCGCGGCGGGGGACTCCGAGCCCCAGACATTCCTCCCGTACCTCGTCGACCGCGTTCTGGACGGAAGCTTGCCAGTGCAGACCATGCAACAGCACTACGCGTTCGAAGACATCAACATTGCCGCTGCGGACGCCGCGGCCGGTAGGACCGTGAAGCCGGTGCTGGTGTTCGACAGCGTCTGACGAGCTCGCGCGTACAGGGGCCCGCGGCCGTGCGCGACATCGTCGCCGCGGCCGAGGCCGGGGGGACCACCCGGACGGCTGCACGCCCGAGACTCAGGACGGTCCCGGCCGAGAGCCCCGAGGGCTTAAGCGACGGCAAGCCTTTCAGCGGTGGCTGCCGTGTTGACGCGCGCGGCCCCGGCCATATAATCGTCCGTATACGTACTAACTAGGAGGAGTGCCGTGGGCACCGAACGGTTTACCAGCGAAGAGGACGACGTCCAGACCCTCTACAACGATCTAGCGGACGAACACCTCCAGCCCCTATGGGAGCTGACTGGCCTCCTCACGCACGAACCGGCCGTCAGTACTCAACCGTTTCGCTGGAGCGGCCGCACCCTGAAGAAGCTGGCCGCCCGGTCAGGAGAACTGATCCCCATCGACAGGGGTGGTGACCGTCGTGTACTCGCTTGCGCCAACCCGGGGCTTCAGGGCGCGCCCTTCGCTACCTCGACAATGTGGGCCGCAGTCCAGTTCCTCAATCCGTCCGAAGGCGCACCGCCGCACCGGCACACGCCGGCGGCTCTCAGATTCGTACTGGAAGGGGAGGGGGCTTGGACGCTCGTTGACGGTGACCCACTGCACATGGCCACGGGTGACTTGGTGCTGACACCCAGCATGACCTTTCACGAGCACCACAACCCTGGCGCCCAACCAATGATGTGGATGGATGTGCTGGACCTCCCAATGGTCGCTGCACTCGATGCAGTCTTTTTCGAAGAGGGGCCCACCGAGCAGGTGGACACCCGCACGGACCCCCTCTCGAGCTCCGAGCAGCACTGGGGTGGCGGACCTGGACTATCGCCGGTCCGGCACCTCGGCAAGAACGCTGCCGCACCGCACTCTCCGCTGCTGGCCTACCGCTGGGCCGACACCGACCGTGCCTTGAGCCGTCTTCTCGATTCCGATTCGAGCGCCAGCGAAACGACACTCAGGTTCACCAACCCCTTCAGCGGCGGCGATGTCATGCCCACGATGCGCTGCCAGATGCAACGAGTCCTTGCGGGAAACCAGTCCGCCCCGCGTCGACAGACAGGGTCACAGGTTTGCGCCGTCCTCCACGGCAACGGTGTCATCCACGTCGGCAATACGTCGTTCCCAGTGGAGAGCGGGGACATTGTCGTGATCCCCTCCTGGCACACGTGGCAAATCCGCGCTGACGCCGAGCTTGATCTGTTCTCCGTGTCCGACGCGCCCGTTCTAGAGTCGTTGGGCCTGTATCGAGAGACCGCGGAGTAGAGCCGTGAACAAGTCACAGACTGAACCTGTAGAGACTCTGATCATCGGCGGCGGAATCGGGGGCCTGGCCGCTGCCTACGCGATGGCGCGCACGGGCCGCGCCGTACATGTGGTGGAACAGGCTCCCGAGTTCACCGAAATCGGCGCCGGCCTGCAGATGGGCCCGAACGCCAGCGCCGCGCTCGACCACCTCGGTCTCTACGACAAGGTGGTCAGCCGTGCCGTGCTGCCGCGCGCGGGAGTCATGAGGGACGCCATCACCGGCGGCACCATCACAACCCTCGATTTGGGCCCAGCCTTCCAGTCCCGTTTCGGCTACCCATACTTCGTCGTCCACAGAAACGACGTTCTCGAAGTCCTCCTCGACGCTTGTCGGCAAAGCCCGCTTGTCACCCTCCTCACGGACATGCAGGTAGTAGGTCTGGACCGTGCGGATCACGGCCACGAGGTCACCTTCAAGAACGGGCGAAGGATCCATGCTCAACTCGTGATCGGGGCCGATGGTCTTTGGTCGCTGGTTCGCGGCCTGGTCTCCGACGACAAGCCTGTCTTCAGCGAGTACGTGGCGTTCCGTGGGACCGTCCCAACATCGGCTGTGTCGGACGACATGTCACTCGATGACGTGGTCCTGTGGGTCGGCCCGGGCGTGCACCTCATGCAATACCCGGTACGAGGAGGCCAGGTCTATAACCAGGTCGCGGTCATCCGCCGTCCGGACCCATCGCTCGACACACCAATGTCACCAAGCGCCCTAAACGATGCCTTCGCAGCCGCCTGCCCAGCAGTTCGACGGTGCATCCCGCTGATCGATTCCACTAAGGAATGGCCGCTATACGATCGCGACCCGATCGCCCGCTGGACCACCGACGGTGTGGCTCTTATCGGTGACGCGGCCCACCCGATGCTCCAGTACTTGGGTCAGGGCGCCTGCCAAGCCCTCGAGGACGCGATCAGTCTGGCCCGACATCTTGCGACTGAGACGACATTGTCCAACGCACTCACCGCCTACGAGAGCGATCGAATTCCACGAGCCTCGCGATGCCAGCGGTCCGCTCGCCCGTGGGGCGAGCTCTGGCACTCCGCTGACCCACTGACCCTTGCCCTGCGGGATCGGGTCCTGGGGCAACGCCGCCCAGACGACTTCAGCGAACTCGACTGGCTCTACGCACCCTCCGAAAGGACCACAGCATGACCCGCTATCTCAGTGTCAGCCTCAGCGACGGGACTGCCGCAGCTGGCATCCTCGACGAGGACGGAGGGATCCGCGTCCTCGCGCGCGGAGTCCCTGGTGATCACAGTCCGATGCGTCGACTCTTGATGGCAGGTGAGCTCGCAAGCACTGAACCGGAGTCAGACGTGATTCCGCTATCTCAGGTGACTGTTCTGCCGCCGGTGCCCGATCCGGGCAAGATTGTTGCAGCCCCGGTCAACTACACCGATCACCAGACGGAGATGAGCGAGGTTGTTCATATCGGCAGTCTCGGAGTGTTTCTCAAGGCGCCTACATCGCTGATCGCCGACGGTGGGGTGGTCCGACTCCCGTACCACGACCGGAGGTTCGATCAAGAAGGAGAACTGGCGGTGGTGATTGGCCGCAGGGCCAGTCATGTCGACGAAGCGAACGCCCTCGAGCACGTCGTCGGATATACCTGTCTTCTGGACATGACTATGAGGGGAGGCGAGGACCGATCCACACGGAAGTCCTTCGACACGTTCACACCCATGGGCCCACTCCTTGTCACACCCGACGAAGTCGGCCCCCTGGACCAACTCCGACTGATCACTCGAGTTAACGGGGACCGACGACAGGATGCGGACATCGCGGATCTCATCTGGGACGTGCCCAAGCTCATCTCTTACGTGTCCTCCGTCATGGTGCTGGAACCGGGAGACGTCATTGCGACCGGTACCCCCGCTGGCGTCGGCCAGATTCACGATGGAGACGAGATCTCAGTCGAGGTTGGGCGTGTGGGAACACTGACGGTCCTGGTTTCCGCCCAGGACGCTGTCGCGTGCCCCACATCCGGCGCTCGCCGTGGTCCACTCCCGCCCAGCGAGCTCACGCCCGTGCGCAACAGTTCGGAGGCTAGCTGATGGTAGACAGTGCTCCGCGGATTGATACTCACCATCACTTCGTGGCCCCAGAATATCGGCGCTACCTCGAAGGGAAAGGTTACTTTGGGGGACAGGCTATTCCAGCGTGGTCGCCCGAGGCCTCACTGGACCTCATGGGACGACTCGGAATCGGTGCGAGCGTTCTCTCGACTGCACGACCAGGTTTCTACTTCGGAAACCGATCGGAGGCACGCGCGATCGCTCGCGAGGTCAACGAGTACGCCGCCGACCTGGTAACCCGACGACCGAAGGAATTCGGACTCCTAGCCGGCCTTCCTCTGCCGAACGTCGACGACGCGCTGGAAGAGATCGTTCATTCGTTCGACGTACTCGGTTGCGACGGTGTCGTGATGTTGGCTAGCCAAGAAGGAACCTACTTGGGCGACCCATCCCTGGATCCGTTGCTTGAGGAGTTGGATCGCAGATCCGCTGTGCTATTCGTGCACCCCAACGCGCTTCCAGAGGCGCCACCGTTGCAGGACGTTCCAGTCTTCATTGCCGACTTCTTGCTCGACACGACTCGAGCGGCACTCAATCTCGTTCGGCATGGGTGCGTTCGGAGGTACCCACGCATCAAGTTCCTGCTGTCCCATGGCGGCGGCTTCCTCCCCTACGCCGCCCATCGCATCGCGTCACTGACGCCCACTACAGCCGATGGCCCGCCTAACCGCGAAGAGTTCCTGGCGGACTGCCGAGAGTTCTACTTCGACACAGCGCTCACGGCTAGTCCTTCAAGTCTGCCCAGCCTGATGGCGTTCGCGCAGCCTGGTCGCATCACCTACGGGAGCGACTACCCGTATGCCGGCGATGGACAGCCCGAGTACTTCACGAATCAGCTCGACTCGGCGGGACTCGATGACCACGCGGCGAAGTCGATTTCGTCGGAGGCTGCGAAGTCCCTCTTCCCGCGACTAGCGTGAACATTGAGGTCGCCAGTATCGATTCGGACGTAAGCCGATTCAGCCATTGCCGCCGGAAGGCGTCGTCACGTGGTGCCGTAGGCGACGCCTTTCAGGTGGCGGATGAGGTCGGTCTTGTCTCGCGGCCGCATCAGGGGCTGAGTCAACGAGTCTTGAACTGACTGCACAGTCGGCGTCACATCCCTCAGCAGGGCAGTGCCCTGCGGAGCGAGTTCCAGGACCTTCCGGCGTCGGTCCTCGGGGTCACGGTTCAAGACGATGTGTCCGCGAGAGGCAAGCCTCCCGATTATGTCGGCTCCGCTGGACTTGTCGAGAGATGCGAGTTCGCTGACTTCTACTTGCGATGCTTGGGGCTTGCCGGACAACGCAGTAAGCACCGCATATTGAGAGGGCGTGATGTCCGCACCTACCAGTCGTGACCAGGCCGAACCGTGAAGCTGCTCAGCTCGACGAAGGAGATGTCCCGGTGCCGTGGGAAGCGGAAGTACCGGTTCGACGGGTTGGCCGTCTGATCGCTCTGCCGTCGGAACGTCCCCGGCGTAGGCCACGCGTCCCAGCAGTTCAATGAACCGTTGGCGCTGGGTTGCGGGTAACGAATCGAGCAGGTCACCTTGCACCTGTCTTGCAGTGTCTGTGATCCCACGGAGGGCGACGCGTGCAGGGGAGCTGAGCCTGACAATGTTCCTGCGGGCGTCCTCTGGGGCCGGACTGCGGTGCAGCCAGCCACGCCGTTCTAGTCGAGCTACAACGTCGGCGGTAGTCGATTTGTCAAGAGACGCCATCTCGCCGATGGCCCGCTGGTCTAAGTCTGCGGATGAATAGACGACGCACAGAACCGCGTACTGGGGACCTGTGAGGTCACCGTTGAACTGATTCGTCCACATAGCCGTGTGGCGTTGTTGCGAACGGCGCAGAAGGTGGCCGAGCGTGCTGTCGAGAGGCAAGCTCATCTCGTTGCCTACCTTGACTGACGCGGTGCGGGCGTTAGCCATGAACTGATCGTAACGTATGCGGATCTTCTTGACCTGCCGTCCTCGACGCCCCTAATCTTCCGTATACGCACCATCGGATGAGTGCAAGCTCGTCGAGTAGCAGACTCGCGACGGACAACCGGCGATGAGCGGTGCACGGCAACAGATGTGGTTGGCCGCATCAGAGACAAAGTCCCACCAGCGGCCGGCCAGCCCAAGAAGCGGCCCGGCCGCACCAACTGGAGGTACCAATGACTACGAACCGTCGCCGTGTTGCACTCGTTACCGGTGCAGCCGCCGGACTAGGTCAGGCGTTCGCACAGCGCCTCGCCGTGGACGGCCACGACATCGTTGCCGTAGATCTCCGCGGCTCCTCCGAGACAGTGGCGCAGGTGGAGGCTGCCGGCCGACGGTGCCTCGCCATCGAGTGCGACATCACCGACGAAGATGCAGTAACTCGAATGAACGAGACCGTCTTGTCGGAGTTCGACGGCGTCGACGTCCTCGTCAATAACGCGGGTATCTATCCCAAGGGAGACTTGGCCACCCTTGAACTGGCTGACTGGCGTAAGGTCTTCGCAGTCAACGTCGAAGGTGCCTTCCTCGTTACGCGTGCCATTCTGCCGACGATGACCGACCGCCGATGGGGCCGCATCGTCTTCACCTCGTCTGTGAGCTTCCAAGCCGGCTCTCCAGGTTTTCCGCACTACGTCTCCACCAAAGGCGCACTCATCGGGCTCATGCACGCCCTGGCAACAGAGCTCGCTGAGTCTGGTATCACCGTGAACGCCGTGGCTCCCAGCATTGTCGAAACCGAGAGCACGCGGCGTATCAGCGCCGAGGATGACTTCACGATCACCAAGAGTCTGCAGGCGATTCATCGGACGCAACAGCCGAGTGATGTCGTTGGAGCGCTGTCGTTCCTCGTGTCCGACGACGCTGCCTTCATGACGGGTCAGACGCTCGTCATTGATGGTGGACTCGTACGTACCTAATTAGATTTCGGACGCAGAGCAGGTGGGCTGCGCTGGCCGGATACGCCCCCCTCTGTCTACGCCTTCTTGTTGCCGCAGATGATCCGAGGCGCATGGCCCTGTCAGGGAATCTGATCAACGATGTCCCTCAATCAGTTGCGAGGACCCTCTGTGGCCGAAAGTTCCGGTAGCCGCTCTGATGCCAGCTTAGACTGGAAGTACGTTGTTGCCTTCGGTCGTGGTCCGATGTCAGCGTGCCTAGAAGGCACGGCGGCGAATGGATCGCGGTACCTCGTCGCGCTTGGTCTGCAGGGTGATACCGGAGCCGCTACGACCCATCGTCAATGAGCCGAGTATGCGGCATGGTCACCGCTAGCCCGCTCGGGATCGCCTGGACCAATAAGGCGTCACAGCGCCGACGCAGCGGGTGCGCGTGCAGCAACTCGATTGCGAAAGCAGGGTGACCACCTGCACGTTCGCCCGTTGCGGCCATGACGACTTTCAGTCCAAGAACTGGGTGTTCCGTCTTTGAGCTCGGCCGGCGGGTCGGCGTGCTGTCTTCGCTGCCCCGAGGGTCGCTCGTCCTTACCCCTCAGAGTTTCCGCATTTGGTGAGCGTGCCGATGAGGTGACCTAGCAATGAGAGTCGCGACAGATTCCGATGAACAGGTGGTCATCGTCTCGCTACATTCGCATTCGCGGGACGTCGCGACGCTGACCCGGCACGGGCCGAACAATGTTCTGTTGACCGGTTGCCCGTCTTGGTGCGCATGTGACCGCGCGCGCGGCCGTCCCCTAGTCGAGGCAACGATTAAGGACGTCGCGCCTTGCATCAGGCCTGGGAACGCGTTCGCTAGGCCGTTCGCTGTCTGAACGAGGCCAGCCCTCCCTGTCGGCTTGGATGGACCCGCGTTCCCGGTGCCTCGGCATGACGCTTGGAGAGGTTGTGGGCCCCTCGGGTCGCGCAACTCACCCAACCTTGGTGGCTGCCGCAAGCCGATTCCAGGTCGGTGCTGTCGGGGCGCCGAGTCGACCGCCGACCGTTCGTCCGAAGCCGCCCCCCTCGACTCCGTGCCGAAACGTGCTGACGTCCGATCGTCCGGACACGTGGTCAGCATGCGGAGCAACTCGGAGAGTCTGTCTTGCAGAGAGGGCGGCGAGACGACGGACAGAGGGCGACTGTAAACGTTGACACTCCAAACGTATACGGACTAATTTGAGCCGGCCGCACAAGAGTGAGGCTCATCACACGCAAGGAGTGGTCGTGGCGTCAGGTATTCATCCAGCGACACCGTCGACTAGGACGCTGCACGGCTACGCGAACGACGTCCGCGGGCACAGTGCGGCCGAGGGGCGACTGTGAGGCGCCGGACCGAACCGGATCGTGAAGTCGGATCCGCTCAGACTGGGGCGTTGGCCCACGGTCGGGACGTACCAGGGCCGGGCACCCCAGGTTCAGAAGACGCGAGCTCGCTCAAGGCTGAAAGCGGCTCCGCGCCGTACCGATTCCTGAAATTCGACGAACTCGGAACGGCCCTGGCCCTAATTTTCCTCGTCGTGGGAATCGGACTGTTGCGTCCCGACTTCCTCCAAGTCGACGCACTTCTCAACACGCTCCGCACGGCGGCCTACGTGGCGATCGTCGCCTACGGGATGGTGTTCCTCCTGGCGATGACAGAGATCGACCTTTCAGTCGGCGGCATCTACGCCGTGAGTATCGTCGCCGCAGCTCAACTGATGTCCAGCGTCAACCCGTACATCGCAGCGCTGCTCGCTATTGGATTGGCCGCAGCGATGGGCCTGATGAACGGGGTCCTGGCTCAACTGTTCAGGATTCCAGTCATCATCGTCACCCTCGGAACGCTGTCCCTATACCGCGGTCTGGTCACCATCATTTCTGATGGGATGCCTATCGCGGACATCCCCGTCGAGAGCAGCTTCTTCGTCAGGTTTGGTGGCGACCTGCTCGGGGTCCCTGTGGTCGTGTGGGTGGTCTTCCTCACCGGATGCGTCATGACGGTCGTATTCAATAGGACGCGGTTCGGTGCCGCAGTGCGCGCCGTCGGCTCGAACCGTGAAGCCGCCCGGTTCTCAGGTATCCCGGTTGGTCGCGTTCGTCTGTGGGCGCTCGGGCTAGTGGGAGGCCTGGCTGGACTGTCTGGTGTGCTCAGCTTGGCCTACTTCCAGGGCGCGGATCCCACCGTCGGTGTCGGCTTCGAACTTCAGGTCATTGCCGCAGCAATCATCGGCGGCACCGCGGTCAGTGGAGGGTCCGGCACAGTCCCTGGTGCTCTACTCGGAGCGCTCATTGTGGCCGTCATCAATACCGGCCTTGTCTTCTTCGCCGTCAGCACCAACTGGACCAACTTCGTTACAGGCGCAGTGATCCTGGTGGCGGTCGGTACGGACGCCCTAGTTCGAAACAGGCGGGCGCGCCGGGCCTTCGCGTGACCTTCGCCGTCCGTCCAATCGATCCCTTCAGAACCAGAGTCCCGTCAAGACCCACTGAAAGCAGGAATTCAATGATGATTACTCGAAACCAGGCCTGGAATCACACAGCCCAGCGGACGATCGGCGTCGCCCTTGCGACCGTCGCGGTCGTGTCGCTCTCCAGTTGCGCCGGCGAGTCGGGCTCCGGTGGTGACGGCGATGAGGTGAACCTTGCGATGGAACTCACCCTGACCGGAGTCAAGTTCGCACAGGACACGCGAGCGGGAATGGAGGCTTTCGCAGACGAAGACGGCAATGTGAACCTCGATGTCCAGGGACCTCCGTCGATCGACCCGGCCCTCGCTCAGCAGCAGACGAACAACCTGCTCACGCGCAACCCAGACGGGTTCGGCGTATCTCCGTTCCCACCCTCCCTGTGGACCCGCACCTTGCAGGACCTCACGCAGCGGGTTCCGAACTCCCTCGCTTACGCAATCAAGCCTGTAGAGACCCAGGACGAAGCCGCATCGTCGCTGCTCAAGACCTTCGTGGGCATCAATGACGCCGCCCACGCTCGCGAAGCCATGACCACGGTCATCGAACTCGGGGGCCTGGACACTGACACCACGGGGGACGTCATTCTCGGACAGTGCGTCCCCGGGGACACCGGTGTCTTGGCCGAGCGAGTGGACGCTTGGAGGGACGTCGCATCCGAACTGCTGCCCAACACGAACGTCGAGGTGTTCGACTCGAAGGTAGAGCCGCAGGCCAACACCGCCGCATGGGATCAGCAGCTTCGGGCCCACCCTGACACAGTCTTGGCGATCGGTGCCTGTGACCAGGACGGCCCCAGTATCTACAAGGTCAAGAAGGAGCAGGGCTACGACTTTGCCGCTGGCGCGCTCGAGACTTCTCCCGAAACTCTGACTGGCGTCGAGGACGGCACCCTCCTCGCAACGAGCGCCGTGAACTGGTACCTGCAGGGTTACACCGTTGCCAGGCTCCTGACCGAGGGAGCTCGCGGGGACGCGCTCCCCGAGGGATTCGTCGACATCGGCGCCACTCTCATCACGAGCGACAACGTCGCGGAGATCATCAAGCGTGACTCGTCGCCTGAGGAGACGGCGGCTTGGTACGCGCCGAAGATCGAGGAGCTCTTCGCTGATCTCGATGCAAACACCTATCCACTCGAAGAGGCCTGGTAACTGGGCATGTTGATCGCCTCGGAGATTTCTAAGCACTACGGCGGCGTGCAGGCTCTGGACGGCGTCGATCTGCGGATCGAGTCTGGAGAGGTTCATGCATTGCTTGGAGCCAACGGGGCAGGCAAGTCCACACTCGTCAAGATCCTCGTCGGTGCCGAAACTCCGACTACAGGGAGCCTCACGCTGGACGGCGAGCCCGCCGTGTTCAAGTCGGTACGTGAGGCAGCCGACCGAGGTATTGCCATCGTGTCTCAGGAATTGAATCTGTTCCCGGACCTCGATGTCCTACACAACCTCTTCCTTCCGCGGATTCCTGCACACGCCGGTGTGATCAATGACCGGCGGGCGATGCGTCGGCGGGCCCAAGCAGCCGTCGACGCCGTTGGCCTCAAAGTCGATCTCGACCGGAGGCTCGGAACTCTCCGCCTGGGAGAACAGCAGCTGGTCGAGATTGCCCGTGCCCTGATCGACGATCCCAAGGTGCTGATCCTCGACGAGCCCACATCGGCGCTGCAGGCCGCAGAGGCCCAGCGCCTCTTGCAGGTTGTCCGCAACTTGCGGGAGCGGGGCGTTGGCGTGGTCTACGTCTCCCACTTCCTCGAGGACGTGTTCGCTATCGCCGACGTCATCACGGTTCTGCGAAACGGCAAGACGGTCGTAGACCGAGAAGCTCGCCAGCAGCTGTCCATTACGACGGTGGTCAGTGAAATGCTTGGCGACCTTGACGGCACCAGCATGGGCACGCGGAGAGCGCGTGCATCAACCCGAGCGGATCTGCCGAGCGCACAACCGCTGACTCTTCGAGACGTCCACGTCAGTCGCAGCGTGCACCCCTTTTCAATGGTGGCCGAACCGGGTGAAGTCGTCGGGCTGGCAGGACTTGACGGATCAGGGGTCCACACCATCTTCGAGATCCTGTTTGGACAACGTCGAATCAACGGTGGATCCATTTCACTGCCGGGAGGACAAGGAGCACCCCGTAGCATCAACAAAGCCGTAAGGGCCGGCGTCGCCTACGTTCCGGCGGATCGCAAGCGTCTGGGTGTGATGTTGGCGAAGTCAGTGTCTGAGAACGTCTCGACGGTCAGTGGCGGGCCACTTCGACGTCGAGGCCTGTTCCTCCGCCGACGCAAAATGATCGAACAGGCCGATCGCTGGGCACGACGACTAGACATCAAAATGGACTCCGCAACGGCCCCAGTGGGGCACCTTTCCGGCGGCAACCAACAAAAAGTTGTATTCGCCAAGTGGCTCGACACCGATCCGAGTGTCGTGTTGCTCGACGACCCGTTGCGAGGCGTCGACGTGGGAGCCAAACGAGAGATCTTCGCCCACATCTCCCAGCTGGCCGCGGAGGGCCGAATCGTCCTCTTTACGTCTAGCGATCTCAAAGAGACAGCCGAGATCTGCGATCGTGTCATCGTGTTCTTTCAGGGGCACGCTTGCGGTGAACTGGCTGGTGAGGACCTATCCGAACATCGCCTCCTCATGGCTATCAACACGGGCACTGTTGAGTTGGTCTGAGGCACTGATGGTCGCCCGAGCGGACCTGAGTTCGTGGCATCGGTCGACATCGACTCTGCAGACCGGTGCGGCGACCAGCTTCGACTGCTTACGTTGGCCGTGGGGGAGTCAGGGACGCCGTTGTATTGCCGAGTCGCGCCGTCACGCGAGCCGCGGCGCTCGTCCTGCCGGGCGGTTGCAGACGGAATAGTTCACAGCGAGTTACAACGCCGCGTCGTACGTGGCAACTGACGAGTCCAGAATTTGTGCACTGGTGCCCCCTGGATGACAGCAGAGCCCAGGTTCCGGGAGGTGCCAGCGGCGACTCAGGCACTGCAACCAGTTTCGCGGCCAGAGCCGCCGCCCCAACCTCATATAGATAGCGAGCTCACCGCGACCACCGGGGTAGAATTAAGACCAGACAGCTGCGCCAGTCCAAAGCATGGGGTGCCGCGCTGGCCCGGTCGAAGGTCCCGCCACGACCAACCCTGGACCCGCGAGGTCGACACCTCACGCCAGGTACTGGGCGCCGGCACGGGCGGGACCTTTGCCTGAGGCGATTGCTGCTCGAGGCTGTTGACACGTGACGCATTCAGCCAATGGCGATCTCGGTGTCGATATCGTGCACGTGTGGCCGCCGCCAATTAGTCGACTGTGGCGTTGATGAGCTCGATGAGCGCCTCGAAAGAATCCAAGGTGGATCAGTTCAGAGCATCGATCTTCGTGGGGTCGCGAAGCAGTGCGTCTGCGGGCTTGTAGTGGTCGTATTTCCCGTTGAGCGTCGTGAGCCTCTGGACGATGCGGTCACCCCCAGGAGGTCCTTCTCCTTCACGTTCGATGCGAACGCATGGTTGTAGAGGGCGAGGGAGTCGGGGACGGTGAAGAGGTCCTCGACGTCGCTGTAGGTCGTCTTAGTCACCTCGCCGACGCGAACCAGCCGGCTCTTCTTGAGTCGCCCAGCAGCCATGGCGGCATCCAGACGTCCGGCACCTTCGGTTCCCGAGTCCACGAGGACCGTGACGTCGAGTTCTCGACCTATGAGCGAGACAAACGCTGGAATGTTGGACGAGCCACCTGCGGGCAGGATGCGCCAGCGCTCGTCGAGCGCGCTCCGACCCTCGGCACTGAGGCGGCGACCGATCAAGTCGAGGTAGAGAAGGTCACTCGGTCCTTCGACCAGGAGGTTGGTGTCTCCAATGAACAGGTGCTGGGCAATGTCATACCTGAGTGCGGCCTGCAGGGGGAACAGGCTGTCGGACGCGACCGTCATGGGTTCCTGGTTGACGACCGCCCCCTTATCGGGCCCTTGGTCCTCGGCGATTCGGGTGCGCTCCAGCTTGCCGGTCTCGACCATGAATGGCGAGTGGGTCGTGTAGATGACGGACCCGACAGTCGCCAAACGCTCGTTGATGAAGCGTAGGAAGTCGGCTTGAGCTCGCCCGTGGAGTGTCAACGCGGGCTCGTCGAGAAGGATCACGAAGTCGTCGTTGCGAGACTCGAACTCGGTGAAGGCGGCTAGGAATGAAAAGAACCAGCGGAGGCCGCTGGATCGCTGAGAGAAGTTGTTGGTGAAGTAGTGCCTGGTGTCCTCGACGCGGATGTCGAGGTAGTTCTTGGTGACACGGGGACGGCCCTGCGGGTCGTTCTCGACGTGGCGGTCGATGTCGAAGCGAACGCGGAGATTCGGGTTCTGCTTCCATTAGTCGAACACTTGTCGCGTCAGGTCGTTGCTGACCGCTTCCAGTTCGGCTCGACGGTCCTCGTAGTCGTCCTCCGTCAGGCTGGCTGGCGTGGTGTCCGCCAACGCGAGCAGTGACCGTCGCGTTGCTGAGCGGCTCATGACCTATCCGTTGACCTGGGCAAACCGAGTTTTCTGTCTAGGTGGTCAGGGCGGAGCTTCTCCAGCCCTGCCTCGGACCGCGCGGGACCCGGCGACCGGGCCTTCGGCGTTGCCCGGCTGTACTCCTACGACCCGTGGAGGGCAGGGTCGAGGCTCTGTGCCACGTCTCGTGCGCCGGCGGCGGCGCCCATTGGCACTGCGTGTTCGATCCGCTCGAGGTCGCTGGGACTCAACTTCAGGCTTGCGGCGGCAACTGCCTCGCTAAGCCGGTCTCGTCGACGTGCGCCGATGACCGGGACGATGTCGGGACCCTGCGCCGTGGCCCAGGCGATGGCGACCTGAGCGGGGGTCGCGCCGACCGACTGTCCGATCTCTGTCAGAGCGGCGACCAGGGCCAGATTCTTTTCGACGTTGTCCTGGCTGAATCGGTCGATGATCGCTCGGTAGTCGTTGGCGGCGAGCTGGCGGTTGGCATTCCAGTGGCCGCTGAGGAGCCCGCGTGCGAGAACGCCGTAGGCGGTGATGTCGATTCCGAGTTCACGAGTAGCAGGGAGGACATCCTCCTCGATGTCTCGGGACAGCAGCGAGTACTCGATCTGGAGGTCACAGATGGGATGCACTGCGTGGGCTCGGCGGATGGTTTCTACTCCGACTTCGGAAAGCCCGATGTGTCGGACGTATCCGGCGTGGACCATCTCGGCGATCGCCCCTACGGTTTCTTCGATTGGCACGCTCGGGTCGAGGCGGGCCGGCCGGTAGATGTCGATGTAGTCGACGTTCAGTCGCTTGAGGGAGTAGGCGAGCGAGTTCTTGACTGCATTGGGGCTGTTGTCGTGTCCCAACCAGGAGCCGTCTGGGCTGCGCTGCGCCCCGAACTTCACGCTCAGGACGACGTCCTCGCGGTTTACGCCGTCGAGGGCTCGGGCGATCAGCATTTCGTTGGCGCCAAGACCATAGAAGTCGCCAGTGTCGATGAGGTTGATCCCGGCGTCCAGGGAGGCGCGGATGGTGAGCAGCCCCTCGTCGTGGTCGGCTGGTCCGTACAAGTCGGACATGCCCATCGCTCCGAGACCCAGCACCGAAACGTCCGGCCCGGCCGCGCCGAGTTGTGTCCTATCCATCTCAGTCTCCAAGAGTTCGCGTTAGCTACAGGTCTAGTAACGACTATCGTCCGTATACGGAGAATAGTGCGGCGTTGACGATAGGCCCGCGTTCGTCGGGTGTCAATGGACGCTCGCCCGAGTTGCGTCATCTTCATCGTGACCGCCGATCCGGGCAGCGGCCGCGGCGCGTGGCACCTCGGGGAACCCAGTCGTTCGAACAGGGAGCGCGCCGCTCTCAGCGTTCTGATGATTGCCCGCGTGGGGACCCTCAGTTCGCTTCCGGAACCACGAGAGCCCTACATGCCATGACCATCGAGCCGGCAAAGGTGCGGTGGTGTCAGTACCGACCTTCAATTGGGGCTCCATCAGAAACGCTCGAGCAGTTCGCCTCTGACGAGCGACCCGTCCGAGAGCCCCTGGCCTGCATAGATGCAAGCCAGGGGCCGTCTAGGCAAATCTGCCTAGCGCCAGCGTCTCGGGAGATGTCTGAAGCTTCCGCGACCGTGACGTCCTGGGACGATACGTGAATCCTGATGTAGCAGCGCGTCCATGAGGGTCGGGGCTGGACCAGAACAGCAGGCCGGGATCGGACCGCTGCAATCGTTGGCTGGCACCTCTGGAGCGTTGCGCATCGGTGCATGACCGTGCGACGGCGCTGGTCCTGGGCCGTCTCGGCGCACGATCGTTCGAGGTGCTGTGCGGTCCGTTGGCCTGCGTGGCCCGTCAGTCGCGGTAACGGCCGCTGAGAGCGGCGAGCACGTCGGCGTACCGGCCCTCGGCTGCGGCGTTCCGCTGCCACTTGACTCGCTCGACAAGCACCTCGTCTGCCTCCGGATCCTTCTTCAGTAGAGTCATCACCTCATCGAGGAACTCCTCCAGCGGCATGGCGACGGGGCTGTTCTCCTGACCCATGAGCGTCGTCTGAGTGGCGGGCGGGACGAGCTCGACTACCTGGACGTCGGTCTTGGTCAGCTGGATGCGCAGCGACTCGGTGAAGGAGTGGACGGCAGCCTTGGTCGCGTTGTAGGTGGGCGTCGCAGCCAGGGGGACGAATGCGAGCCCCGAGCTCACCGTCACCACGGTGGCGCGGGGCTGCTTCAGCAGGCCCGGCAGGAACGCATGAACGAGGCGGATCGTGCCGAGCAGGTTCACCTCGATCGTACGCTCGGCAACATCGAGGGACGCAGGGTCCAGCAGGTCCTCCGGTTCCATGATTCCGGCCATCGTCACGATGGCATCGAGGGCGGGATAACGCTCGGCAAGGTCTGTCTGCGCGGCGTCGATCGAGGCCGAATTGGTGGTGTCGACCTCGACCGTGCCGATGCCGGGGTACTTCGCTGCGATCTGCTCGAGCAATGCGGCGCGGCGGCCACCGACGATGACCTCGGCGCCTGCGGCCTGAAGGCGCAGTGCCAGGCCGAGGCCGATCCCCGAGGTCCCGCCAGCGATGAAGACGGTGCTGCTGTTGATTTCCATGATTCTCTCTTCTCTTCGGTTAAGGGTGTGGCTGTGATGTCATGCCGTGCGCGGGCGCGCGCGGCCGTCCGGGGCGCCCGTTAGGGGCGCCCGCCGGCGTTCAGGAGGTGTTGCTGGTCAGGAAGTCAGGCGGCTCAGTCGAAGGTCTGCTGTCCGAGCACGGACAGCAAGCCGAGCTTGTCGATGGCATCGGAACCGACGCGCGACCTGAAGATGATCAATCGATGACCCGTTGCTGGGCTCAGGACGACGTCGCACTGTAGGTCCAGGTCGCCGACGACAGGGTGGTGGATTAGCTTGGGCGTCGAACTGAGCGCCGCGACCGCCTGCTCCTCCCACACGCGACGAAACTCCTCGCTGCGCTTGAGTAGGTCATCGACTAGAGCCTGAGCGTGGACGTCTCGCGCCGAACGTTGACCGAGCCCAGCGCGAAGGTCGGCGGCGTAGGTTCGCCCAATCTCCTCGTGCTCGGTGGGGTCGTTGAGCGCTCGGGAGGACGGGTCGGCAAACCAACGCCACGTCACGTTGGACTCGAAACGAGGAAGCCCGACCCAAGTGCCGAGCAGGGCCTGCGCAGTCCTGTTTTGCGCGACAACGGTGAGGAGGTCGTCTGCCACCTGGGCTGGCGTACCGGCTGCGGCACCGTCGAGGACATCGAGGAGGTAACTCATGGCGGGGTCGACATATGACCGTGGCGTGTGCGGCTCTGGGGGACGCTGGCCGGACAAGCGGAACAAGTGCTCGACCTCGTCGCCGGTGAGTCGCAGGGCGCGGGCCAGGCTATTCAGCGCAGACTCCGACGGTGTACGGACGCGGCCCTGCTCGAGTCGCGAGTAGTAGTCGGGGGACAGCATGGCCAGAGTTGCGACCTCCTCGCGTCGCAGACCTGGCGTGCGACGGCGGCCGTGCGCAGGCATGCCCACGTCTTGGGGGCGCAGGCGCTCGCGGCGAGAGCGCAAGAATTCGCCTAGCGCGTTTCGTTCCTGCATCACCGCACGTCCTCTCGTCCGCCTGCCTGGTAACCGCTACCAGTGTCACTCGTGCGTTCCGAGGCAGCCAGGCCGTCCTCTACCAGGGACTCAGAGTCCTACCCTTCTCGACTTCGTCTCGGGTCTAGCCATCCAGCGAAGTGGTTCGGTGTTGCCTCGACGTCACGATGACCCCGCGCGCGATCGTTGCCAAGCAACGAATCGCCCCACTACGTACAACGAGGTCATGTGGGGACATGCCAGTGGGTACCGGTCGATCGCCTAGTTGCAGCCAGTCGGATTTGTCAGGCACCGCAGGCCCCTTCCGATGGGAGCCAAGGGGCACGTTTCGCGACCGCAAATCGACCTTGAGTCGATCCTGGAATGGCACAACGAGTGACTATCGCCGCCGCGAGTCCGTTGGAACAGCGTGCGCCTTGTGACTGTCCTTAGACCAGATGGCGAGTATTTCAACAGGGCCATCAAGGGCGCCGATGGCATGGGGGGTCATGGTGGAGAACTCGGCTGCGTTCCCTGCTTCGATGGGAATTCGTCTGCCTCCCAGATGTAGGAGTGCGGTTCCGGAGAGGACGAGCAGCCAGTCTCTGCCGGGGTGGACTCCCATGTCGTCGGTTGACTTCACGGGACCTTCGATCCGCATCTTCGCTACCGACATCTCTTGGGGCCCTTGGCCCCTGGCTAGAGCCCAGATGGTGCGCCCCGACTGCTGGTCCTTCTCGGGTCGAATGATTACGTCCTCGTCGTCGTCGCCGGCTACGAGGTCGTCAACGGTGACTCCGAGAGCCCGCGCGATGGGGATCAGCTGATCCACGGCGATGCGGCGATTGCCCGTCTCTATCCGGCTGAGGTTGGACGGACTGATGGAGCTGCGAGTTGACATCGCGTCCAGGGTCCAACCTCGGCTGGTCCGCAGCGCACGGATGCGACGACGAATGAGGGAGTCCAGGTCCACTTCTTGCTCCATGAGCAAGAGTGTATCCCATTCTGGCAAGACAGCACTACGGTGAAGGTATGAACTCTGCCGACCGTCGCACTACCTCGCACCCCGGACATGCCCACGGACACGATCACGGACACGGCGCCGGCCTCGTGCGCTTGCTCGAGCTGGACGCAATCGTCATGCAGTCTTTCCTGGCGGAAGCGACCGAATGGGTCGGGAGCATCACCGACGCACGACGGGTTGCGGATGTGGGCAGCGGGATCGGCGCTTCTACCGTTGCCTTGGCTGAGACCTTTCCGGAGTCGTCGGTGGTAGCGATCGATGTATCTGTCGAGATGCTTGCCAAGGTGCGTGAACGAGCCGCTAGACACGGGCTCGACAAGCGAGTTGCCGCCGTCCAGGTTGACATTGAGCAGCCGTGGCCAGATCTGGGCCTGTTCGACGTCATTTGGGCGTCGTCCGTGCTTCACGAGGTTGATGCCGACGCCGTTCTGGGGCGCCTCGCCCTGGCGCTCGAAGATGAAGGCGTCCTCATTGTCGTTGAGATGGACACACCTCCTACCTTTCTCCCCGACCCGACCCTGGAGAAGCGCATCCATGCTTTCTTGCGCCGACTACCCTCCGGCCAAGCGGCGCACCCCGACTGGACCGAACATCTAGAGCGGACAGGGTTCGCGATCACCGAACGCCGCACCTTCGTCGTAGATCAAGTGCCAGACGACCAACGCTCGACAGCCGAGTTTGCGCGTCGCTATCTCGAACGCGTCCGGCCGTACGTCTCTGACCTGCTCGTCGCGGCCGACCTTGAAGCGCTGGACGCCCTCCTTCAGCCCGACGGTCCAACGAGTCTGGAGCAACTCGAAGGCCGCCTACGTGTTCGCGGCTCACGGACAGCTTGGTCAGCCCGTCGGGCGTGATCCCACCTCGGTACATCACGCACAGCACACGTCATCCCCACCCACCCCCGCGGCGTCGCCACTCACGAGGCCGTGCCACGCCACACCACTGAGGAGTGGTCCTACCCATGACAACACCAGAACCCTCGGCTGGAACGCCCCCACATTCCACGTCCGCTCTCGACGAGTCGATCGTGCTGGATGGGACGCCATCGCCGCGCCGCTGGTGGCTGCTGGCAGCTCTGGCTCTGTCGCAACTGATGATCGCCCTCGACACCACGATCGTCACGATTGCGTTGCCGTCAGCGCAGGCCGACCTGGGCTTCGGCAACGACTCACGCCAATGGGTCGTCACTGGCTACGCCCTTGCGTTCGGGAGTCTCCTACTACTGAGCGGGCGCCTGGCCGACCGACTGGGACGTAAACAAACCCTGATAACCGGGCTCGCTGGGTTCGCAGTGGCATCAGCCATCGGTGGTGCCGCCCCCTCACTCGAATTCCTGGTAGGCGCCCGCATCGGTCAAGGGGTGTTCGCGGCGCTCCTTGCCCCCGCCGCGCTGGCAATCGTGTCGACCACATTCTCCAACCCCAGTGAGCGCGCGAAGGCTTTCGGGCTCTTCGGATCGGTATCGATGGTCGGAACGACAGTCGGACTTCTCCTCGGCGGCTTCCTGACCGAAACTCTCTCCTGGCGCTGGACTATGTACATCAACGTCCTCATCGCCGCGCCCGCCGTCGTTGGTGCCGTACTGCTAGCCCCTTCCAGTCGCAGACTTGCCACCCAACTGGACCTCAGAGGCGCCACCGCTGTGACGTCGGGACTCTTTGCGCTTGTTCTCGGAACGTCAAACGCAGAAACAAAGGGATGGACCTCCGCCGTCACGATCGTCACCCTCGTTGCGGCTGTGGTTCTCCTGGCCCTGTTCGTCTTCCTTCAGGCCAGAGTGCCTGTGCCGCTACTTCCTCTGCACGTGATCCTCGACCGCAGCCGTGGCGGGGCCCTCATCGCGCTCCTGTTGTCCTCGGCCGGATTGTTCGCCACCTTCCTCTTCCTGCCCTACTACCTTCAAAGCACTCTGCAGTTCAGCCAGATCCGGACGGGCGTTGCGTTCTTGCCCGTTCCCGTAGTGCTCGTCTTGGCAGCCGCGATCCTGGGTCCGGCACTCTCCCGCGCGCTCGGCGTCAGAGTCGTGATCCCTTTGGGGCTTGCCATTGCAGGCATGGGGCCGCTCCTGCTGACTCGCCTCGAGGTGGACAGCAGCTACCTGACGCATCTGCTCCCTAGCCTCGTACTGATCGGAGCAGGGATCGGTCTTGTTGTCGCCACCGCCACCGGGACAGCCACGGCCCGTGTCCACGACGACGACGCCGGCGCTGCCGCAGCCAGCGTGAATGCCGCACAACAGATCGGCGGATCCATCGGCATCGCAGTACTCAGCACCGTTGCTGCCGCGGCCACCGCGTCCTACACCGCGAACCACACCGGCTCGAACCTCGAAGCGCTGGCGACGGTGGCAAGCTACACAACCGCTTTCGGCTGGACCGCCGCACTCTTCTACGCCGGCGCCGTGCTGACTGCCTTGGTTCTCCCTAAGGCGCGGACTGGACGAAATTGAGACAGTCCTGACACGCGACGGGCCGATCGCGACTGCTCGTGCGAGTTGCGACTACAGCCCTGCAGGTGCAGGTGCAGGTGCAGGTGCAGGTGCAGGTTGCAACGAAGGATCCGTCGCAGTCGGACGACGCGAGGGTAGACACCCGGCGGACCGCAGGACTCTCAGGCCGCCGCCCGGAGCAACGCCGCAGGACGCAACTCATGTGAAACCGACCGCTGGTAGGACTCAGCGTCCTAGGTCCCTGCCACCTAGGACTGCCTGACCTCTTACTAATTTAGGCGGGTGCCAGTTGAATAACCATCGAACTCGAACCATCCCACGCGAATAGGAACTCTCTTGAGAATCGGCGTCAAGCACGACCACGTCGGCATCACCCTGGCATCAACCAAGTTCGAAGAGGCGGTCGACTGGTACTCCGACAAACTTGACTTCGTAATCGCCCAGCGCTTCGAAGCTCACGGATCGACCTTTGTTTTCATCACGAACGGAGACACGAAGATCGAGCTCATTTCTGCGGGTGCAGAGAACCGCAACGGCGTCCCGGACAGCCTCATCGCCAGCCACGATGTCGAGCGTCTCCACCATTTCTGCCTGACCGTCCCGAACATGGACGAGACTTTGGCCGAATTGGAGTCGAGAGGCATCGTCCCGTTTGCAGGACCCTTCCAGGTCGACCAGATCAACCAGCGGATCGCCTTCATCACTGACATTGCCGGGACGATCATCGAGCTCACGTCACCCGCTTAACCCACGATCCCTCGTATCCGACTCTGGGCTAGGTCTCGGACTGTAAATGCTCGAGGACTCGCTCGGTCGATGAACCAGGCTCAGCCCAGTACAGATGAAGCCAGTGTTCCTCTGACAATCGCGCAACTTGGTGCTGTAATGACAACACTCCGAGTTCTGGGTGCCGGTAACCTTTCGGGCCTGACGAGGGGGCTTCGACGTCATGTTCGTCCCACAGTTCTTTGAACTGAGCACTCGACGAGAGCAAGTCGTTCGCTAGGTCCTGGAGACCGGAGTCGTCGGGAAACTGGGTGATTGCGGCTCGTAGGACACCTACCGTTTCACGTGCCGATCGTGCCCAGTCCACCAGGATCAGCTGGGCGGCTGGTGTGTTGAACAGCCAATGAATGTAGTAGCGCTGTTCGGGTGGCTTGTCCTCGAAGTTCGTCGTGAGGGCGCGGTGTAGTTGGTTAGACGCAACGATGGCGGTGCCGCGCCCGACGACGAGTGCTGGAATGTTTAGCGCGCCTAAGAGGCCCGCCTCTGTTCGGGTGATCTCACATGGTGGCGATGGCGCAACTCGGAGATCCCGATTGATTAACGCGTAGAGCTGTGAGCGCTGTGCGTCGGTGAGACGAAGCGCTCTTGCGATGGACTCAAGGACAGAGCGTGATGGCTGAATGTCTCGTCCCTGCTCAAGACGCGCGTAGTAGTCGACGCTGACACCGGCGAGCATTGCTACCTCCTCGCGGCGTAGACCGGAAACGCGGCGAATTCCTTGTTGGTCTAGGCCAACCTGCGACGGTTGAATCGCAGCCCTTCGAGCGCGCAGGAATTCTCTAAGCGCGACATTGCGCTGCACGTGGCCCCCACCTAACCCCTAGTCACACATCGAAAACCGCAATCAGCTCCGTTTGAGAGGAACCTCTATGCGCATCCCGCGCTACAAACTTGCACTACTCAACTGGGTCTCAATATACCCGCTGATCACCTTGATCCTCTGGGCGGGACGACCGCTTACCCGGCACGTGCCCCTCTACGTCACCACTCTCGTCGCGTCCCTGACCCTCGTTGGGCTGATGACCTTCCTCATCATGCCTCTAATGACACGAACCTTCGGCAGTTGGCTGACGAAGCAATCCGGAAGGGACGCAGTGCCGACGCCGACGCCGACGCCGACGCCCCTCAGCCACGACTCGACGGAGGGTGCACTGGCCGAATAGTTCGAATCAGTGGAGGCTGGGACCGTGCGGCTCGACCCCTCCTTAGCGTGAGGTGGGGTTGCGCGCGACACCGTACGCGGTCGTCCATCGTTGGCTCATCGCCCGCGCAGAGGCCGACGCGCAGCGGGTGTGACCATCAGCGTCGATGAGGGTGACGGGCACCAGGAAGCCTTGAATGCCCGTCGGCAGCCGGGACATGAGTGCGATGAGTGCAACTGTCGTGGCTGGAGCGTGCCGCCTCGAGCGTAGAACCTCCCGGGACGAGATTGCGCGAGCCCTCTCGAAATGTGTTTCGAAGAATCCGCGTATCTCGTCCACGCCGAAGATTGCTTCCCCTCTATTGAGGACGAGGTGTGCATTCTGTGTGAAGTGGTCAGCGGCGGCGCCCACGTCGCCGGTATCCAGTGCTCCCAGCAACGAGTCAACAAAGTTCTCTACCTGAGTGGTAGCGATCGACACAGTCATTCCTCCTACCTGAAATCTGTCTACGGTTTGACGCGGAGCCAGTGGTCGCAGTCAGTGGACGAGTGACGCCGCTCTACGGGGCAACAGCGGGACAGCCGCCAGCGATACAGCAGACATGCAGAACACGACTACGAGACTCAAACTCACGGCGTGAACCTGGGACGTTGACAGGGCCGCGAAGTAGACCGACGTGACCGCGGCGGATCCGATTCCGTTGGCTATCTGCTGAACCGCACTGAGCGACCCGCTAGCCGAACCAGCTAGGTCGGGCTCGATGTCACCGAGTGCAGCATCGAAGACCGAGCTAAAGCACAGTCCGGCGCCAAGGCCAATTAGGCCTACGACGAGTGCGAGCGACCACCCCGAAACATCGAGGCCTGAGTGGCGCACGACGTAGAACATCGCTGCTGCTCCGGCCAATGAGACGACCAGTCCGATAGCTACAAGTCGACGGCCGAGCACTGAGATGAGCGCGATCGATGCGCCTGCGCCAACGATGATTCCGACTGCCAGCGGGATCAAGCCCACTGCGGCTTTCGTTGGCGAGTAGCCGAGCCCGAGCTGCAGGAAGAGCGAGATCATGTAGGTGACGCCGTTGAAAGCAGCGAATAGCAGCAATCCCATGCCTAGCCCAGAGACGAAGCCCCGGCTGCGGAACAGTCTCCGATCGAGTAGCGGCTGCGTGGTGCTGAGTTGCCGACGGACGAATGCAGCGCCGAGCGCCGCTGCGACCACGAACATGGCAATCGGCAGAGCCGTCCAGCCCTCACTGGACCCCTCGATCAGGCCGTAGAGGAGCGTAAATACCGTCCCTGCGAGATAGATCGAGCCCAACACGTCGATCCGAGCGTCGGGATTGCGCGACACGTTGGGGACAACGTTCCATGCCATCACGAACGCCGCCCCGCCGAGCACGATGTTGACTAGGAACATCGGTCGCCAGCCCAGCCCGAACAGGTCGGCGTCGATGAGGAACCCAGCCAGGATGGGGCCTGCCACGGCAAAGACCCCGAGTGCTGGACCGAAAGCACCGAACGCCTTCTGGACGGTCTCGCGGGGAAAGATCCGAGTCAGCAGCGCGATGCCTTGAGGCAGCAGGAGCGCACCGAACGCCCCCTGGACTGCTCGAGCAACGATGAGGGTGACCGGGTCGAAGGCGAGGCCGGCCAGGACGCTTGCCAGCGTGAACCCTGCGATGCCTGTGAGCAGCATCTGCCGTTGGCCGTACTTGTCGCCCAGGCGGCCACCCACGACGAGGAGCGAACCCAAGGCCAAGGCGTAGGCAGCACCGAGCCACTTGACCAGTGATTCGCCGCCACCGATATCGGCGGCCACGGTCGGCGCTGCGATGTTGGTGATGGTGGCGTCGATGAGGTCCAAAGCGTCGGCGATGAGCACGACGACGAGGGTGAGCCACAAGGTCTTACGTGGGTAAAGCGTCTGAGACTCGTCGCTGTCGGCAGCGGACTTGATGTCAGCCACGAGAAACGACCTTCTCGTGTGCACGACGCCGCGTACGGTCCGATTGGCGAGGGGTTCGTGAAGGCGTTTGGCCGACGTTGGGGTCGCTCGTCTGTCCTTGTCCGAGACACACCTCGGCCTTCTCGCCCCTGGGCACGGTTGCTTCGAGGTCGAGTCCCTCGTCGAAGATGCCCGAGACGGTGTGATGGGCTTCCTGACCGGCAACAGATGTCTGCCCAGCACGACAACTGGGCGCGAGCGGGTAGCTGCTCATTCCTCCACCTCGTCCAAGCCGTTGAAGAGATTTGCGAGTCCCATGGGCGCGCGGTCACCGAAGATCAGGTCGATGGTCTCGCGGGCCGCCTTGGCCTCGTTCTCAGCTCGGTCGAACATGACCTCCTCGTATGCGGCGAGGGCGCCCTCGATGTCGTCCGTGTGCTCGGCGATCGCCTCTCCGAGCTCGGCACCGTCCAGCATGGCGATGTTCGCGCCCTCTCCGCCCGGGAGAGTGACATGCGCCGCGTCACCCAGCAGCGTCACGCCCTCGGTACGGCTCCACCGGTGGCTGTCGGGAAGCTGATGGATGCTTCGCAGAACCGGTGCTGTGTCAGCATCGGCGATAAGCGCGGTCAGTTCAGTTGCCCACCCGTCGAACTCGGCCGCAATGCGTGCTCTGGTGGCGACCGGCTCGGAGAAGTCGATGTCGGTGAACCAGTCCTCGGGCCGGCTCAGCACCACATAGGTGTGGATGACATCGCCAGCCTCGCGGTGCGCCAGGAAACCCTTGCCGGGGGTCAGCGCATACATGGCACCCGGTCCGACGGCCGCGGCGGCGGCTGGGTGGCGTACCTCGACATCGTGCAGGAACGTGTCGACGTAGCTGACGCCAGCGTAGGTGGGCTTCTCGTTGGAGAGCAGATCACGCACTTTGGACCAAGTCCCGTCGGCCCCTACGAGCACGTCGGACTCGACGGTGGAGCCGTCGGCGAACGTCAGTTCATGCCGACCGTCGCCCAGTGTGGCGGCGTGGTCCAGCTTCTTTCCCCACTGGACAGTTCCCTCTGGTAGCGACTCCAGCAGGATTCGTCGGATGTCTCCTCGGAGGGCCTCGGGGCTAGACATCGAGCCATCGTCGGGAAGCTCGGCAAGCACTGAGCCGTCGCGGGCGAGTACCCGTTGAGCGCCGCCGCCTCGGTGGATGATGGCCCGGAACTCCTCCATCAGGTTCGCCTTCTGGAGCGCCAGCTGGCCGTTGTGCTCGTGCAGGTCGAGCTGTCCGCCCTGGCTTCGTGAATGGGGTGCCGGATCTGCGTCGTAGACCGTCACGCCGATGTCGTTCAGGTGCAGGACACGGGCGAGGGTGAGGCCGCCGAGGCCGGCGCCTACAACGCTGATGTGGGGTGTCATGAGGTGTCCTTCCACGGACATTGGACCGATGGTCCAACCAGTGTTGGACCATCGGTCCACTCGTGTCAAGATGGGCAAGTGGTCTCACCGACCGAACCCGCCTCGCGCCGGTCCGAGGCCTGTCGCGAGAGCGCATCACCGCAGCGACAATCGAGCTGCTGGACGCTGCCGGTGAAGGAGCACCAACTGTCCGCGCGCTGACAGCCAGCCTCGATACCGGCCGCGGCGCGATCTACCACCACGTCGCAGGCAGGGGAGAACTCCTCACTGGGGCAACGGAAAGCGTCATCGGTCACTCCCTCAGCGCCACCGGAACAGTGCAGGACCCTGCGCTGATGCTGCGAGCTCTGTCGCTGAGCATCTTCGATGCCATCGACGCCCATCCCTGGGTAGGGCGACAACTCGCCAGAGAGCCACTGCAACCCGCAGTCTTGCTAATCTGGAAGCGCGTCGGCACGCAGTTACGGCGCCTCAGAGTGCGCGGCGCCGGCCTGTCGAACGCGGGGGCGGCGCTGGTCAACTACGTGCTGGGAGCAGCATCGCCGCACGCAACAGCAGCGAGTCGACGTCCCCAGGGAGCGGACCGCCGGGACTACCTTGCTGGTCTCGCTGCAGACCTGGTTGGCAGCGACCCCGATGCTGTGGTGCAAGAGACTGCTGCATCGATGTCTGCACATGACGACCGCGAGCAATCCCTTGCCGGTGTCGACATCGTCCTGGCCGGCATCGCCGCACGACAGTCACGGGATCGAAAGTCCGACTGGTCGTGACTTTGTCGTTGCACGCTCCACGGCTCGTGTGGGACACGAACGGCCCCTAAGTACGGGATCCGAGAATCGCCGGGGGCGGCGTAGCCCTTGCCGAGCAGCACGACGAGTGGTCAGAGGGCCGGCGCTACCTCGGACTCGACGTCCCCGAACGCGCAACGGCCGTCGACGTCACCACCGGCGTAGCGAGGTGACCGAACCCGAATCCCAGGCACTCACAACACTCGACACCGCCCTGTGCGACATGCGGCAAGGCACTGCTGCCCGCGCCCGACCACATCGGCTTCTGACCGCGGCCGGGCGACGTGCCCGGCGACGCGGTGAACACCATTGCTCCGCCGTCGTACGCGGCAGAGGCCAAGGCGACCGCAGGCAGGGACTGCTGGTCCCTCCCTCCAGAGTCCCCTTTTTCCGGTCGCTGGCAGCAGGCATGGTCGACGCTACGAGACCTTACTAGTCGAGGTCCGATCCAGTCTCTTGATCCCTTCGAGGCAGAGCCCTATCTCGTTCCCTGCATCACGATCACCACTTCGCTCGCGCAATCGCTGCGCGTGACAGATGAGGAGCCCACCATGCATGACGAACCGATGGCCGCAGACAGTCAATCTACGAGGCGCTGGTCCCGGCTCACGCGCCGGACCGTCCTGCAGTTGGGCGGCGCGGTCGCTGCAGTTGGCAGCGTAGGTGCTGGGATGACCCGGGCAGTTGGTGAAGCAAGTGCCGCGGTGTTCTCCCGTCCACGATCGACCTTGGACGTCGTCCTGAAGGTGAATGGTGTGCGACACCGGAAAAAGCTTGAGGCGCGTGTCACCCTGCTCGACGCGTTGCGTGAGGATCTCAACTTGACCGGGACCAAGAAGGGGTGCGACCGAGGCGCTTGCGGTGCGTGCACCGTCATCTCGGACGGTCGCCGCATCAAGAGCTGTATGACCCTCGCGGCAATGCAGGACGGGGCCGAGATCACCACCGTGGAGGGTCTAGCCACCGGCGATCGCCTGCACCCGGTACAAGAGGCGTTCGTGCAAAACGATGGTCTCCAGTGTGGTTTCTGCACCTCCGGCCAGGTGATGAGTGCAGTGGGTCTCATCAAGGAGGGCCACGCAGGCTCCGACGCGGAGATCCGCGAGTGGATGAGCGGCAACCTGTGCCGTTGCAGCTGCTACCCGAACATTGTTGCCGCGATCCGCGAGGCAGCGGAGCAGATGTCATGAGGCCGTTCGAGTACGTGCGAGCTCGCAGTGTCAATGAGGCGCGGACCTTGGTCTCTGATGCGCCCGCAGGGAACTACATCGCTGGCGGCACCGATATCTTGAATCTGCTCAAGGACGGCATGGAGAGTGCCGACCGCCTCGTCGATATCAGCCAACTCCCCATCTCAGAAATCAAGCAACGCGCAGGACGGCTAGAGGTAGGCGCGCTGGCGCGCATGAGCGATGTTGCCGCCAACACGATGGTCCGCCGCAGCGCACCGGTTGTCTCCCAGGCGCTCGAAGCGAGCGCCTCGCCGCAGATCCGGCACATGGCCACGATTGGTGGCAACTTGCTGCAGCGAACGAGATGTTGGTACTTCCGAGACCCCGGTTCGCCCTGCAACAAGCGCGACCCTGGTTCTGGCTGTTCTGCAATCGAGGGCGAAAACCGGATGCACGCCGTCCTCGGGGGCAGCAGCCAGTGCATCGCTGTTCAGCCCTCCGACCTGGCCGTCGCGCTACTCGCCGTGGACGCAAGCGTCGTGGTGACGGGGAAGGACGGGCGTCGAGTCGTTCCAATCGAAGACTTCTACCTTCTGCCCGGCAACACTCCCAACCGCGAAACGGTGATGCGATCTGGCGACTTGATCACGTCGGTTGAGATCCCGGCCGACCGCCTGGCCGCTCGTTCGTCGTACCTGAAGTTGCGCGAGAGGGCGTCATTCGAGTTCGCCACTGTCTCGGTTGCTGTTGCCTTGCAGATGAACGGCGACCGGGTCCAGGCCGTGCGCCTGGCGTTCGGCGGCGTCGGCACGCGGCCATGGCGATCGCGATCAGCCGAGCGCGAGCTCATCGGACAGCGCTTGACCCGTGCTAGTTGCGCCGCTGCCGGCCGGGAGTTGGTGCGGGGGGCGGTGCCGCGTGAGCACAACGCTTTCAAGGTTGAACTCGTACAAAGAGCGCTGACCGATGCGCTGCTGAACCTGGGAGGTAGGCCGTGAGCGGTAAGAGCGTTGTCGGGAAAAGTAGCGGAGCCGTGGAGGCTCTGGCGAGACGCCGTCTACGCCGCCGAGGGCACTCGATTGTCGGCCAGCCCGTCCCTAGGACTGACGGTCGCGCGAAGGTGACAGGGGAGGCGACGTACGCCGCGGATGCGCGTGTCAACGGTGTCGTGCATGGCTTTCTGACCATGAGTACGATCCCGCGTGGCCGGATCGCCGCAATGAACACGACAGCTGCAGAGTCCGCAGAAGGCGTGATCGCCGTCTTCACCCATCTGAACATGCCCCGAGTGGCTATTCCGCCGCCGCAGACCTTGTTCATCAAGGGCTTCCTGCCATTGCAGAACGATCAGATTCATCACCACGGCCAACCGGTAGCTCTGGTAGTCGCTCGTACCCTCGCGCAGGCGCAGGACGCCGCGAGCCTGGTCGAGGTCACTTACGACCCGCTTCCACACGACGTCGACTTCTTCGCAGGGCTGGACAGATCGGTCGTACCCCCCGATGGCCTCGACGGCCCCAACGACTATCGACGCGGTGACGTGGACGCAGGGATGGCGCAGGCTGCGGTCCGCCTCGAGGCCGAGTACACGAATCCAATGCACCACCACAATCCGATGGAGCCGTCGTCAACCGTTGCCGTTTGGGAAGGTCGTCGGCTCACGGTGTACGACTCGACGCAGAGCATAAGTCAGACGCGGGCGGCGCTGGCTGCTGCGTTATCGGTCTCCCTCGACGACGTCCGGGTACGCAGCCCGTTTCTCGGGGGTGGCTTTGGAAGCAAGGGGCCGGTGTGGCCCCACACGATCCTCACGGCGGCGGTCGCCCGGCAGGTTGGCCGACCGGTCAAGCTGACTCTGTCCCGCGCCCAGATGTACACCTCGAGTGGACACCGTGCGGTGAGCACCCAGCGCATCAAGCTGGGGGCTCGGCGCGACGGGCAACTAGTGGCGGTGGAACACGTGACGACGCAGCAGACCACCCGACCGATTCGCGCCGTTTTCAGCAGCAGCGAGGCCACCCGGATGACTTACGCCATCCCGAACCTTGTTTCGCAGCAGCGTGTCGTCGACCTTGACCTTCCCGCGCAGTGCTTCATGCGTTCGCCGGAGGTCGTGGCCAGCCACGGACTGGAGTGCGCGCTGGACGAGCTCAGCGACGAACTCGGCCTGGACCCAATCGAGCTGCGCCGGCGAAACGAGACCGCTGTCAACCCGATGACTGGCGAACCCTGGGGGAGTCGCTACCTGCTCGAGTGCTACGAGCGCGGATCGCGGCTGTTCGGCTGGTCTCGACGTAACCCCGTCCCGGGGTCGATGCGCGACGGGTCGGAGATCCTTGGCTGGGGGATGGCTACATCTGCCCACACCTCGGGCGCACGACCGGGGTCAACTGCCTCGGTGCTGCTCTCTAGGAACGGCACAGCAGTCGTGCGCTCCGGCACGCAGGACCTCGGCACCGGCACCTACACGGTGATGACTCAGATCGCCGCCCAGGAGCTCGGTCTCACGATGCAATCGGTCTCCTTCGAGCTCGGGGACACCACATTGCCACCGGCTGGTAACTCGGGGCAGTCAGCGACCGTGCCAAGCGTCGGCAGTGTGGTGGCTCGTGTCTGCCGACAAGCGCGCGACGAGCTCATCTCCTTCGCTGTGGGCTACCCGGGTGGACCGCTCGCAGGACTCGAACCCGACGGTGTCATGGCCGTCGAGGGATCCCTCGTCTCGCGTGACAACCCCCGTCGCCGATGGCCCATCCGTGATGCAATGCGTGCCCTCGGACGACCGATCGAGATCACCGGTGAGCCTGTCGCCACGAGAGAGGGCTTCTCGGTGGGTGCATCCTTCGTCGAAGTCGGCATCGAGCCCCACCTCGGCAGCATTCGCGTACGCAGAGTGGTCGGCGTCTACGACACCGGGACCGTGCTCAACCACATGACGGCCCGGAGCCAAGCCATCGGCGGCATCATCTTCGCAATCGGCTACGCACTCATGGAACACACAGTCGTAGACCGCAACCTGGGACAAATGATGAACACAAACCTGTCCGACTACCTCATGCCCGTCAACGCCGACGTCCCCAACATGCAAATCGAGTTCTTGGACAAGCCCGACCCAACCAGTACTGCGCTAGGAGCAAGGGGGTTCGGGGAAACGCCCATGACCGGCATGACCGCCGCAATCGCTAATGCCGTTGCACACGCCACCGGACGACGGTTCCGCGATCTACCAATCACCCGCGACCTCATCATGCGTGACGCCTGAACGAGCGCTTCGCCCGCGTCAGTGTGGGGTGGCACCGGGGCGGCGGCGCGGGAAGCCGCCGCCGCGCCCGGTGTCGGTCTGGGTCACATCCGGTAGCCGGTCGCCCGTGGGCGCCTGGCGGCCGAGCTGCGCGAGGGGCGGCAACGGCCCGCCGCGACTCGCTCGAGCAGCTCCTGCAAGAACGGGTTGTCGAGGCTACGACCTCGTGCTTCGCAACGTCCTTAGCCAGTCATGTCGTGATCGGTAGCACCGCTGACCTGACCTGAAAGGAACGCCAGGCGACCGGGTCTCGCCACGCTGATCTGTGCCAACCTCGATGTGGACATGTCGGACAGATATGACGGGTTGAGATGGGTCACCAAGGCGGCAGGTGCTAGTCGACTGGACGCGGCTCTAGCTGCATAGTCGCGGTCAGCTCCGAGCACCGTGACGGACTACTCACCCTGGCTGAAGTCGCTGATCTGGAGGCGATCCGGATGCTTTGCGACCGACGCGACGAGCTTTCGCGTCTGCGGATACGGACCGTGAACCGGATCCACCGGCTCCCTAGCCGAGTTGGTGCCCGGGCGAAGAAGAAGGACCTGTCCGCCCAACAGGCCCCGTCATGTGTAAGGAGGTCCTCGCCACCGTGCGACCCGGCGACATCGCCGGCAAGACCCGCCGCCGCATGGTGGCCGAGCTGATCGAGGACCTCGTGAGCACCGTCCGACGGCTCAAGGCGATCAAGGCAGAACAAGCCACCGCGGTACGGGACCGCGGGTCGTCGTTGATGAGCCGCTACGGCGTCGGCCCGGACGGCGCCGCCCGGATCCTGGCCGACGTCGGCGACGTCACCCGATTCGCTGACCGCAACCGCTTGGCCTCATGGACCGGCACCGCACCACTGGATGCGTCCTCTGGAGAGCCCCGGCACTGTCGCACGACAGGCCCGGGTTGACGTAGACGCGGTCGCCGACTGCCACGTCGGTGACGTGCTCGCCGACCTGGGTGCGACGCCTGCGCTGTCCAGGCCGAAGATCGCGGGGAACTGAGGCAGCGGGAGGTAGGGGAACCACTCGGCGTAGGTCGCGAGGACGTTCTTGAGGTTGGGGACGATGTTGCAGGCCTTGACCTACACGACGACGTCGGTGGAACGGGGCTCGGGGCGCGGCACGCGCTCGAGTTTCATCTCCCCGCCGATCTCGTGGAGTCGGGCAGCGAGCATGTCGGTCATCAGGTCTCCTGTGGGAGTGGCGTCGGGAACGGTCGAGGTCGCGGGGCTCGCTGTGGTGCGGCAGGCGACCTGAACTGGGAGTTTCTCCGCGGCCATCACCCTGACGGCCGCGTACCGCCTTTTGGGCTGGCGTCCTCCTTGAGCAGCTCGACGGCACGCTGGCTGACTGCGAGCTCGGTCTCGAGCTCGCGGATCCGTTTCTTCGCCCTGACCAGCGATGACCCGCGCGCCGGGGGGCAGGGGGAGCGCCGCCGTGTCGCCCGTCCTGGCGGTGCTCAGTCCCGTTTGAAGGCCGCGGTCGATGCGGTCTTGGCGTCGCCAGTTGTAGATCGTCTGGTCGCTAATATCGAGGTCGTGCGCGACGCTGCGTCCTGCAGCGAGCAGGTCAAGACCTTGCGTCGGAACTCGACCGAGTAGCCCTGTCGTCCCATCAAGTTTTTCCTGGCGTCAGGCACCAGAATCCAGAAACTCAGACGCCGTGGAACCCAGGACACACCAGAGCCTCCGGAAAACCCAGGGTGATTCAATCACGCCCACCTGGCTCAGCTAATGAGTTCAGAGCTGCGCCGCCGACCCCAAGCCGGCGTCCCGTCGGCTGTCAATGAGCACATCGACCGCGCCGGCCGTTGGCTCCGTACATCTGACCAGTGGGTCGTGGCAACGGGTAGGTCGGTGGCGCATTACGGCCACGGGTTCTTGGGTGACCACGCGCGTGCCCGGCTTCGACGATTAGGTCGACCTGCCGAGCTTCATGCAATCTGCAGGTGTCCTCAACTGTCAGCGGTCTTGCCCACGCACGTGCTCGAAGACCAGGCTGGTCTGAGTGGATGTGAACTCCCGCGAACCACTCAAGTTATCGGCAACGAAGTGACGGAGTTCCTCCGTCGAACCTGCTGCTACCTGGATGAGGAAGTCCTCGGCCCCGGCAACGAAGAAGACGTTGAGGACACCGGGAAGGCGTGCCAACCGTGCACTCAGTGCACCGATGCGAGGCCGCGCCGCCGGCTGAACCCGTACAGCAATGATGGCCTGCAACGGCCTGCCCAAAGCCACCGGATCCACATCGGCGTGGTGCCCGCGAATGGCACCGATGCGCACCAGCCGGCGCAAACGCATCGAGCACGTGGATGGCGCTACACCGACACGCTCGGCGAGCAACTTATTCGGGATCCGAGCATCGGCCGAAAGCTCGCTAAGGATTTGCTGGTCGACGACATCGAGCTGTGCTCCGTGGTAACTGAGTCGCTCATCCTTCATCCCCGAGCTCCTCGGGGCGACCGACACTGCAGAAGATGCGACAAATCCGGCCGATCACGTATGACGTGCAGACCTGCTACCGACACCGAGGCTCTCAGCAACAAGGTGGACACAACTACTGAGCGCTGGAGGAATTCGAGATGCGAGTTGGCGTACCCAAGGAAATCAAGAATCGCGAGTACCGCGTGGCATTGACGCCGATCGGTGTGCACGAACTTGTCCAGCACGGCCATGAGGTCTTCGTAGAGAAGACAGCAGGCGAGGGCTCGCAGATCCTCGATGAGCAATTCGTTTCGGCGGGTGCCAAGTTGCTCGACACTGCCGACGACGTGTGGGGAACCGCCGAGATGATCTTGAAGGTCAAGGAGCCGGTTGAAGATGAGTACGCGCGGATGCGTGAAGGGCAGACCCTCTTCACTTACCTTCACCTCGCTGCCAACCGGCCCCTGACTCAGGAACTGATCAGACGTAAGATCACCGCGATCGCCTACGAGACAGTTCAACTGCCCTCGGGCGGGCTGCCGCTGCTGTACCCGATGTCGGAGGTCGCAGGCTGCCTCGCCCCGCAAGTTGGTGCGCACGCCCTGCTCAAGGCAAATGGCGGTCGCGGCGTACTCATGGGGGGAGTAGGTGGTGTAGCAAACGCCAAGGTCGTCGTCATCGGCGCCGGCGCCTCGGGACAGAACGCCGCCAACATCGCCCTCGGCATGGGTGCCGACGTAACGCTGCTCGACACCGACCTCGACAAGCTGCGCATGTCGTACTGGCGTTACAACAACCGCGTTCGCGGGTTGGCCTCGTCCAGGCTCGCTATCGAACAACAGGTGATGGAGGCCGACTTGGTGATCGGCGCCGTCCTGATCCCTGGCGCTGCTGCACCGAAGCTTGTCAGCAACGCGTTGGTCTCGCGGATGAAGCCTGGCTCGGTGCTCGTCGACATCGCTATCGACCAGGGCGGGTGCTTCGAAGATTCGCACGCTACGACGCATGACGACCCGACCTTCGAGGTGCACGACTCGGTCTTCTACTGCGTGGCCAACATGCCTGGCGCAGTGCCGAACACCTCGACCTACGCCCTCACCAACGCCACGCTGCCCTACCTCGTGGCTCTGGCGAACAAGGGCTGGCAGCAGGCCGTGCGCGACGACCACAGCCTCGCCTCTGGCCTCAATACCCACGCGGGTCATCTCACGAATGCCCCAGTCAGCAAGGCAGTCGGCATCGAGTCCGTTGAGCTAGAGACCATTGTGGCCTGATCGGCACCGGGTGGCGGCGAGCTGCAGATCAACTTTGCGCCCCTTCGGGGCCGATGGTCAGTACAACCTGACCGTCGGCCCCACGCTCGGCATGTTCGTGCGCCGCGCTGATCTCCCCGAGCGTGTAGGTCGCAGCGATGGTGGGGCGAAGACGGTCTGCCGCCAGTAGGTCCACAATTGCAGCTGCCGCCCGGCGGCGGTCCGCCGAGGGCATCGTGAACACTTGAATGGTGCGCACGGTGACGGCCTTGAACTGGAGGTCGTAGTAGGGGAGTACCGGCCGAGGGTCGGATGTGGACGAGTAGCTCGTGATGGTCCCGTAGTTTGCGATCATGTCGGCGTCGCGCTGAATGTTGGCTGCGAAGTCCACCTCGACAATTTGGTCGACGCCGCTGGCGGTGAGGTTGTGCACTGCGGCCGTTACGTCCTCAGTGCGGTAGTCGACCACGTGGTGTGCACCTGCAGCACGAGCCCTTTTGCCCTTGGTTGGCGAGCTAACGGTGGCGATCACCTTCGCGCCGGCATCGACGGCGATCTGTACTGCGAGCTCGCCAACGGCTCCGGCTCCGCCTTGTACGAGTACCCATCTGTCTGCAACTTGCCCGTCGCCCAGGACGGCCGCGTATGCCGTGAACGCCGGAACGCCCAAGCAGGCACCAATCTCGAAGCTGGTGTCGTCGGGCAAGGGTGCAACGAACTCCGGTGGGATGGCGACGTACTCGGCCGCTGTTCCCGTCTCACCGTCGGCGGGCGACCCGTAACCATTACGGTTCACTGCGTTCCACAACCAGACGCGCCGCCCGACCCATGCGGGGTCAACGCCAGGCGCGACCGCCTCGACCACTCCCGCGCCGTCGCTGTGAGGGATGGTGCGAGTCGTAGGTAGGTGGCCAGGATTTGTCAATCCTCGACGCTTGAAGTCTGACGGGTTCACCCCAGAGGCGTGAATACGGATCAGCAACTCGCCCGGTCCAACGCCCGGCTTCGGTAGGTCACCTACGTGGAGCACGTCTCGGGCTGGACCTGGCTCGTCGTACCATGCGGCGCGCATCATGATTCTCCGTCTCGGAGGTCGGGGCTCCCGGTCGTGGAAGGAGAAAAATGGGCGGTAGCCCGGTCCCGGGCGCGGAGCCAGTGGCCGGTGCGCAACGGTGCGTAGATGTACGGATCGTCGACGCCGAGCTCAAGGGCGGCATCGATGGTCCAGTTCGGATTGCGGAGGAATTCGCGACCGAGAGCGACGAGGTCCGCGTCCCCACCCGCGACGATCTCTGCGGCCAGTCGCGGATGGACGACGAGGCCGACGGCCATGGTGGGGACACCAGTCCGGCGTCGCACTTCACCCGCATACTTGACCTGGTATCCATAGGACGTCGGTAGCGCGCTCGGTGCAGGTCTCCCGGTGAGGCCGCCGGTGCTGCAGTCGATGACGTCTACCCCGCGCGCGTGAAGCCGCTCGACAAGCGACACCGTGCGTTCGATGTCCCAGCCCACATCAACACACGAGAGCCGAACGAACAGCGCCTTGTGGTCCGGCCACACCGATCGGATGCCGTCGATGACTTCCATCAACAGGCGCTCGCGATTTTCCTCGGAGCCGCCGTACCGGTCGGTGCGGAGGTTGGTGACGTCCGAAAGAAATGCGTGGAGAAGGTACCCGTGCGCGGCTTGAACGTCGATGACCTCGTAGCCCGCGGCGTCAGCCCGGCGGGCAGCCTGGGTCCAAGCGTCGACGGTTGAGCGGATCTCCTCGAGCGTCATGGCTCGGGGTGACGCCCAGTCGGCGCCGGAGGGTGGCAGGTCACTCGGCGCTAAGACCGGCCAATCCTCGGCATGTGGTGGGCGGGTTGAGGAGTCTTCCCACGGTGGCTGGCGTCGGGCCTTCGGCCCGGCGTGGATCAGTTGCACCCCGGCAACGGCACCGGCGCCTCGGATGACCTGCACGATGCGTTCGTAATGAGGGATGACGTCGTCGTTCCACAGTCCTACGTCACCGGTTGTTCCCCGCCCGCTGCGATCCACTGTCGTTCCCTCTTGGAACACGATGCCTGCGCCGCCTTCGGCGAGCTTGCCTAGGTGAACCAGGTGGGTCGTGGTCGGCATGCCGTTCACACCGGCGTATTGCCACATGGGGGAGACCACGACGCGATTGCGAGCGCGGACTCCGCGGACCTCGAAGGGACTGAACAGGTGCATGCGGTCTCACTTCCGTGTCCTCCTGCGGGCCGGCGGCCATTGACATGTTGACCGACGACTTCTAATTTCGTACTGCCAAACGATATGGCGTTCCGCAATGTAGCACGAGGAGTAATGATGGAAGAGTCCACCCGAACGCTCGAACCTCGGGTAACGAAACGACCGGACGGTACGGAAATCCACTACACGTCCAGCGGCTCGGGCCACGCGCTTACGACAGTTGTCCTGATCCACGGCTGGGCCTGTCTCCGCTCGGACTTCGATGAGGTCACGAAGCTGCTCCCCGAATCGGTCCGCGCCCTCGCGGTCGATCTAGCCGAGCACGGTGACTCACGATCCACGCGCGAAGATTTCAGCATCGCCGAACTGGCACGCGACGTCCTTGCAGTGTGCGAAACAGAGGACGTATCAGGCGTCGTTGTAGTGGGCCATTCGCTAGGTGGTGCCGTCGCGGTCGAGGTTGCACGGCAAGCCCCCACCCTGGTGAGCCAGGTCGTCGCCCTCGACGCACTGCACTACACGTTCCTGTTCGGCAAGCTGAGCCAGCCAGACGCCGAAGGGCTGCTCACACCCCTGCGCGACGACTTCGCGGGCCTCGTCAGGTCGATGGTCGAAGCTGGCTCGCCCGAGGGCACAGACGAGGCGCTCAAAGACGCGCACTTCGCCAAAATGGTGTCGGTTCGACAGCCAGCCGGCACACGAGCCTTCGAAGGGCTCGTCGATTGGGACATGGAGTCCGCTCTCGTCGAAGTGGACCAACCAGTGACGGTCTACGCCGTCGAGGCCCTACTCACTGAAGAGAACGCCGCCTACCTGCGCGAACGAGGCGTCGAGGTCGTCGGGGTCGACCTCGGAAGCCACCACTTCGGAGTCGAGAACCCTGCGGGCACGGCCAGCCTCCTGGCTGCCCTGGCCTAGAGGAGTGGTCCGTCAGGACGATGAGGTGCCGGTCGAGAGGAGATCGCTGACCCGAGCCGCAGCCCGGACCGTCAGATTGGCTAGTTCGGTCTCGTGACCAGAGTCCCATCGCTGCTCGGGGACCGACAGAACAATGGCCCCTACCGGTGCCCCCGTCGCGTCAACGATGGCGGCGCCCACGGAACGAACATGCGGCCGGTACCACGCTGACATGCTCATGGAGTAACCGCGTTGCGCCGTGAGAGTCAGTTCGGTGCGCAACTCATCCGCAGTCAGCACGGGAGACTCGGTGAAGTCGCCGAGCTCCGTCGACAACAGGGCTTCTACCTCCGCCAGCGGGAGGAGCGCCATCACGGCAACGCCCCCTGAGGTCGCGCGGAGCGGAAGCTCTTGACCGATGTCGAGGTGCACCCGCACCATCTGCGAACTTTCCTCACGCGCCACGATGACGAACCTGTCGGCATCGCGCAGGCCGAGGAAGACAGTCTCACTCGTGGCGCCGGCCAACTCTTTGATCACCGGGGATGCGACATCGCGTAGATCCTGCTCTCCGGCGCCGCGCAGGCCCAGCGCCAGCACCTTGAGTGTGACGCCCCACTGCGCGTGGCGTGGATCAACTACTCGGAGCCACCCAGCCTGTTGCAGCGTGACAAGACATCGCTGAACCGAACTCTTCGGGATCTGAGTAAGGCGAGACAACTCTGACACCCCGACCGGCTGGTGGATCGACACCTGCTCAAACACGCGCAGCGTAGTCAGGACGCTATTCATCGACCGTGCGCGGCCGTCCGGCCCCGACGCGGGCGTATCAGGGGTGCTGGGGGGCTTCGTTGTCACCGGCCGGACAGTACCGCCGCGCCTCGCTCCGTACCACTCGGCGGCACGCGCGCGGTTGAGGTGGAACGGGTGACGCCAGCCGGCGCCAACCGAGCAGCACACGATTAGGAGAGAAGTAATGGATCTGACCCTAGTAGGCGACGTCGTCGTAAGTCGCTGGCCACGGCGGCCAGAGGGCGCGGCTCCCGGTGACTCAGCTATCGGAATGCTGGCAGGTAAGGGCCTCGTCATCGGCAACCTCGAGGCGCCGCTCACCTCAGGCGGAGAACGAGCGGAGAAACTCGTGGCCCTGCGCACCCCCGTCGAAGGAGCCAACGAGTTGGCCGATATGGGGTTCGACCTCGTGTCACTGGCGACGAATCACGCGCTGGACTACGGCGCCGACGGGATGCGCGACACCGTACGCGCCCTCGACGCCGCCGGGATCGCACATGCTGGATTCGGCGAAACCCGCACCGAGGCACTAAGCCCGGCCGTGGTCGAAGTGGATGGCAAGACCCTCGCCTACTTCAGCGTCTGCTCTGCGTTGCCGCTCGGGTTCAATGCCACCGCCACCCGCGCTGGCATCGGAGCGATTCGTGTTCGGCAACAGTTCGAGTTCGACACCGGCTTCCTAGAGGAGACGCCCGGCACCCCGCCATACGTCCACTCCGAGGCTCATGAGCCCGACGTCGTGGCCGTGGAGGAAGCAATCCGCCGGGCCCGCAAAGACCACGATGCCGTTGCCGTCGCAATTCACTGGGGCGTGCCGTTCCCGTATCTCCCAGAGGCTCAGGGGCCACTCGCGGAATATCAGCGTCCGCTCGCGCATCGGCTCATCGACGCCGGAGCTGACCTGATCGTCGGACACCATCCGCACTGCCTGCACCCGGTCGAATTTTATGGCCGCGGTCTCATCCTCTACTCAACCGGCAACTTCGTCTTCGACTGGTGCGACGGTTGGAGTCCAGAGTCCATGGTCGCCGCAGTCGACGCCCACCCCTACGCCCCCTACCGCCCCGTTCTAGTGCGCGGGCAGTGGTTTGAGAGCGCAGTGTTCCGGGTCGGGCTTCGCCATGGGCTTGCGCCTTCGCTGAGGGTCGAGCCGATCGAACTCGACGCCGACAGTCAGCCCGTTCGCCCTGACCCCACTGTCGGGAGGTCAATCCTGCGAGGCCTTCAACGAGTGTCGCGCGAGATCGACCCGACGGTCTCGATCGGCGACGACGGAGTAGTCACCCAGGGTCGCAACAGCGAACTTCGCCCTTGACACGGCACGTTGGTCGCCGACTAGTGTGACCCGCAATACAGCACAGCGTGCCGCGAAGCGGCACAGAAACGGAGTGGTCATGACAAGGCACCATCCGGGCTCGGCATCGTTCGCCTACCTCGACCCAGGGATCGACGTTTCGCCGATCGAACTAGTGGACCCCGCGCGACGGCGTAGCGAGTTCGCATCCGACCTCGACGAGTGTCAACGCTCGCGGGTCGAACGCCTCCTTACGGAGAACGTCATGATCAGCTTCCACGACCACCCGCAACTCCTCCCAGCCGACATGGCGGACGTCGACACCTATCTACGCTCCCGCCGGGAGTTCACCGCTTACGACGAGCTGCGCCGCTCTCGCCTGACCGCAGTATTCGACAACTGGTTCGGGGTGATCGGATCGACACGGCGCTCAGGGTGGCGGTGGGAAGACCTGGTCACCACCCTCGGCCTACGGCTGGCCGACATCGCCCACCAGGACGGAGTCGTAGTAGCCCGCCACGTATCCGACATCCTCGACGCCAAGCGAGATGACAACCTCGCGTTCGTCCTAGGAACCGAGTCAGCGGGCATGATCGACAACGACCTCGACCGCCTCGACGTCCTCTACGGCTTCGGAATTCGCCAAATGGGCCTCGTCTACTCGGCCTCGAACTCCCTCGGCACCGGGCAGCGCGAGCAGCGCGACGCAGGGCTAACCGAACTGGGCCGCGGCGCTGTCAGGCGAATGAACGCACTTGGCATCCTCATCGACGTCTCGCACGCCAGCGACCAGACGTCGCTAGATGCGATCGAGGAGTCCTCGGTGCCAGTTGCCATCACTCACGCAGGGGCACGGTCGGTGTGGCCGATCCGTCGAATGAAGCCCGACAACGTACTGAGCGCCCTCGCCGAGCGTGGGGGCGTGCTCGGCATCGAAGCCGCGCCCCACACCACCTTGTCGCACGACCACCGGGCCCAATCGATCGAATCGGTAATGGACCACTTCACCTACGCGGTCGAGCTCATGGGTATCGACCACGTCGCCTTCGGTCCGGACACGCTTTACGGCGATCACGCCTCGTTCCAGGTTGCGATCAAGGACGTCATAGGTTCTTCCACCATCTTTGATCCCGGCGGGTTGGACGTCGATCCCGTCGATCACGTCGACGGCTTAGAGAACCCGACCGAGAACTTCGCGCACATCGCCGAATGGCTGGTCACGCACGGCTACAGCGACGCCGAAATCACCGCCGTGCTCGGCGGCAACATCCTGCGTCTGCTCGGGGAGGTCTGGAGATGAGCATCGACACCCGCGTGGGGGAGGAGCTTCGTCTCCGGCTGGACTCCGTTCTCGATCTTTCACACCGCATGAGCGAGGACCCCGAGCTCGCCTTCGACGAGCACCGCGCCTCGGCCCGCATCCGCCAACTGCTCGAAGAGCGCGGCTTTGCCATCGAGGCCGGCGTGGCCGACCTGCCCACTGCCTTCATTGCCTCAATCGGTTCCGGCGACCTCGTCCTCGCCGTTTGCGCTGAGATGGACGCACTCCCCGAGATCGGACACGGGTGCGGGCACAACGCCATCGCGGGGGCCGGGGTCGGTGCCGTGCTGGCCCTTGCCCCCTTCGTCAACGACCTCGACATCACCTTGCGTCTTTACGGGACGCCAGCCGAGGAGAGCGGGACCGGCAAGGAGATCATGGTCAACCACGGGCTCTTCGACGACGTCAGCGCCGCGATCATGGTGCACCCCTCACTCAAGGACGTGGTCACACCGGAGTTCCGTGCCTCGCGCTCGTGGCGGGTGGGCTACACCGGAGTGGGCGGGCACGCATCACGGCCGTGGAATGCTCGCAACGCTGCCGACGCGACCGTCGTGGCACAGGTGGGAATCGGCCTGCTGCGCCAGCAGCTCGAGGACCGCATCCGCGTGCACCACGTGGTGTCCGCACCTGGCGGGGCGGTCAACGTCATAGCCGACCGCACGGCCGTGGAGTGCATGATCCGGGCCGACACGATCGACCAGGTCGACGAGGTCTGGACCCGGGTTCAGGCGTGCTTTGAGGCCGGGGCAGTGGCCTCCGGAACCACCATGGAGGTGCAGCAGTTGCCCTCCCTCTACCGCGAGTTCGACCACGATCATCACCTTGCCGAGCTGTTCCGCGTCCGGGCCGAGCAGATCGGTCGCACGTTCCCGAACTACGACGACAACCTCTTCGGGTCCACCGACATGGGCAACGTCTCACAGGTCGTGCCGGCTCTCCACCCGATGCTGTCCCTCGCGTTGCCGTCCGGCGACGGTACCCACACTGCGGCCTTCGCCGCCGCTGCTGCTGGCCCCGAAGGCGACCGGTTCGTCGCCGACGGTGCGCTCGGGATGGCACTCACCCTCGTCGACGTCGCCCAGACGACCTCGGTACGGCAGCGGCTCCAACAAGAACGCGAGCAGCGCCTCAGGTCCGCAGGTCGTTCCGCCCACGAGAGGAGTCCGCGATGACCGGGACCGCGAGCCCGAGTTCCGCCGCCACCGCGGTCGACGCCGACCCGGCCAGTCGCACCCGTCGCAAGGCGATCCTCGCCGGCAGCGTCGGCAACGCGGTTGAGTTCGTCGACTGGGCCGTTTACTCAACGTTCTCGTCGGTCTTCGCCCACCACTTCTTCCCGCCGGGGAACGACGTGGCCGCGCTCCTGGGGACCCTGGCTATCTTCGCCGTTGGGTTCGTCATCCGGCCGGTTGGCGCCGCTGTGATGGGTGTCTACGCCGACCGGGTCGGGCGGCGCAGGGTCCTGATCGTCACTATCACCATGATGGCCGCCGCCACGTTCGCCATTGGCGTGGCCCCAACCTACGAGCAGGTCGGCGTGGTTGCCCCGATCGTGCTGGTCCTGGCGCGCCTGGTTCAAGGGTTTGCCGCGGGCGGCGAGTTCGGGTCCGCTTCGGCCTTCCTCGTAGAGTCTGGCCACGCCCGCGGCCGCGCGTTCGCCGGCTCCTGGCAACAGGTGTCGGTGAGCGTCGGAATTCTCGTCGCCGCCGGCATGGGGGCCATCCTGACCGCGGTACTCCCCGCGGACGCTCTCGACGCATGGGGCTGGCGCCTCGCCTTCGTGGTCGCCGCCTCCTTGGGCCTGGTCGGCCTGTGGCTGCGCCGCAATCTCGAGGAGACCGAGTCATTCCGCGCAGGACAAGAACGCACTAAGCGTCAGGATCGGCGCGGCAACGCGCTGTGGAGCATGGTGTGTCACCACCCCCGAGCCGTCGCGCGAGTGATCGGCCTCAACATCGGCGGTGTCGTGCTCTACAACATCTGGATTATCTATCTCCCGACCTACGCCTCCATCACCACCGACCTCACGCTCAGTCACGCGCTCGTCGCCAACGTGGTTGCCCTGGTCCTGTTCATCGTTCTTCTCCCACTGGGAGGCATGCTGTCGGACCGCATCGGCCGCAAGCCGACGATGTCTGCCTTCGCGGGTGGTTTCGTGCTCTTCTCGTGGCCGGCATTCCAGATCCTCGACGGCTCGCTGGCCTCGTTCTACCTCGTACAGATCGTGGGGATCGTGCTGCTCGTCGGCTACTGCGCCAACGTGGCAGCCGTCATGGCCGAGCAGTTCCCGCCCGAGGTTCGCGCCACCGGGATCGGAGTGCCCTACGCGCTCGCCGTCGCGATCTTCGGTGGCACGGCGCCCTACCTCACGACGTGGCTCAGCAGCTCGGGCCGGGAGGACTGGGTGTGGATCTACTGCACCGGCGCCGCACTCGTCGCGCTGGCGGTCTACCTCACCATGCCTGAGACCCGCAGCGCCGACATCGACGCGACGGACGGTCAATGAGTGGGTGACGAGCGGCGCGAGGGTTAGTCGTCCGCGGAGCTAGCGGCGAGGTCGGGATTGAGCTGCGCCGAGGTCCACGAGCCCGACCTCACCGTTGATCGGACCAGGGCGAGCAGCTCGGTCGCGACCACCTCAACTGCGGGTGAGGTGCTCCCCGTACGCGGCAGGCCGAGCCCGACGGTGCGCACGATTTCGGGCGCACACAGTGGCGCGGCACTGACCCTGGCCGAGCGGACCAGGGACGCGACGCCCGCGGCCGGCAGGAGGGTCCACCCGAGGCCTGACTCGACGAGGACGGTCTGCAGCGTCATGGAGTTCGCCTGGGCCACCACGTGAGGTGTCACGTCGAGGCCCACCCGCGCCTCGTCGAGCAGCAGTCGGATGCCGTGTTGGCCCGCGGCGGGCATGATGAATGGCTGGCGCAGGAGCGAGGCGAGCTCGATCGGACGGTCTACCCGCAATCCGGCCTGTGCCGGCGCCACCGCCCAGAGCTGGTCGCGCAGCAGCGGCAAGACCCGCACCGACTGCGTTGTGGTCAAATTGTAGAGCAGCGACACGTCGAGATCGCCCTCGTCGAGCCACTGCTGCAGATGGCCGGAGTAGGCCGTGATGAGGTGCAGCTCGATGTGGGGGTGCTTGCGACCCATGACCTCGACGAGGGGGCCGGCCAGCAGCCGCTCGACCGAGCCCAGCAGGCCGACCGCGGCGATGCCCGTGACGCCGTCGAGGCTGGGCCGCGCCTCGGCGCGGGCGCGCTCGGCCTCGGAGAGGATCCGACGGGCTCGCACCACGAAAGCCGCACCGGCCGGCGTCGGTTGCATGCCCTGGCTGATGCGGTTGAACAGGGCGGTGCCCAGCTCAGCCTCGAGTCCCGCGATCTGGCGAGACACGGCCGGCTGCACCGTGTGCAGCAACTCCGCAGCGCGGGTGACGCTTCCGGTTTCGGCGACAGTAACGACTGCACGCAGCTGCTTGAAGTCCACCGTCGCCTCCTCCGGGGGGTGCTCAATCGGCCGGGCCTGCGATGTCGCCCCGTGATGACTCTATAACGGATCGGCATTCGACGGCGAATCTGATGCCGGTTCATGATGGGCTGATGACCGATGACGACAGCGCGACCTCAAACGGTTGGGAGAACTGGACGGGGCGGACGACAACGTCCTCCGTAGTGCTGGACCCCGATCAGGCGAATCGGATGGCGGTGACCCTAGACCGCTCTCCCGACTTCGACGCAGGTGATCCGCTGCCCCCCGGCTGGCACTGGCTCTACTTTCACGACCTCGTCGCCGCGTCCGCCCTGGGGCCGGACGGGCACCCCGCGCCGGGGGTCACCATGCCGCCCGTGCCGCTTGAGCGTCGGATGTGGGCGGCCGGGTCGCTCACGTTCGATCACCCCCCGTGCCTGGGCGACACGCTCACCCGCTTCAGCACCATCGCCTCGGTCGTTGCAAAGCGAGGTCGTACGGGTCCCCTCTTCTTCGTCACCGTCGAGCACCACCTGCAGGCGAAAGGTCGGTCCAGCATCCGCGAGCAGCAGACCATCGTCTACCGAGAGGCCGAGCTCGGATCGTCGAGCGAGGCAGCCCCCCAGGCCCGGACCGACGCCGACAGCTCCCAGCGATGGGTGCTGGACAGCACGGCACTGTTCCGCTACTCGGCACTCACCTTCAACGGTCACCGGATCCACTACGACGTCGACTACGCGCGCGACGTCGAGGGCTACCGCGGCCTGGTTGTCCATGGTCCGCTCTTGGCGACCCTGCTGATGGACCTTGCCCAAGTGCACGGAGGCGCCCTCGCCGCCTTCTCCTACCGGGCCCGATCGCCGCTGTTCGCACCCGCAGAACTCGCCACCAACGTCCGTCGCGACAGCGGCTCATCCGCGCTGTGGGCGACCTCCACCGACGGCCGGCTCGTCATGGACGCCACTGCTACCTACCAGGAGACATCTTGATGTTCGAAATCAACGAAGACGAGGCGGCCATCGTCGCCCTAGTTCGCACCTGGGTCAACCAAGAGGTCAAGCCCGTGGTCCAAGAGCTGGAGCATGCAAATACCTATCCCGAGGACCTCATCGAGCAGATGAAGGAAATGGGAATCTACGGACTCGGCATCCCGGAGCCCTGGGGCGAGGCTTCAGTTAGCGCGTCCTGCTACTCCGCCGTTACCGCCGAACTGGCCCGGGGCTGGATGAGCCTGGCCGGCGCGATGGGCGGGCACACGGTCGTGGCAAAATTGATCCTGGCTTTCGGCACCCAGGAGCAGAAGGACACTTACCTGCCCCGTATGGCAACGGGCGAAATTCGAGCCACGATGGCGCTCACCGAGCCCGGCGGCGGTTCAGACTTACAGGCGATGCGCACGACTGCGGTCCGCGACTGCGATTCCTACGTCGTGAACGGTTCGAAGACGTGGATCTCCAACGCCAGGCGCTCCCAACTGACTGCTCTGTTGTGCCGGACGAACCCCGCCGCGGAACCGGCCCACCGCGGCATCAGCATTCTCCTGGTGGAGAAGGGAGAAGGCTTCGAGGTATCTCGTGACCTGCCCAAGCTCGGCTACAAAGGCGTGGAGGCGTGCGAACTGACCTTCGACAATTTCCGTACTCCAGCCGGTTCGCTGCTTGGAACCGAGGAGGGCAGGGGCTTTGCGCAGATGATGCGCGGCCTGGAGATCGGCCGTATCCAGGTCGCATCCCGTGCGCTCGGCGTGGGCCAGGCTGCCCTTGACGACGCCGTCCGGTACGCCCAGGACCGACAGAGCTTCGGCAAGCCAATCTGGAAGCACCAAGCCATCGGAAACTACTTGGCCGAGATGGCCACCGACCTCGAAGCGGCACGCCAGCTCACCTTGCACGCGGCACGTCGCTACGACGACTCCGGCCGAGCAGACAAAGAGGCAAGTATGGCCAAACTGTTCGCTTCCGAAGCAGCGATGAGAATTGCCCTCACTGCTATGCGCATCCACGGCGGCTATGGCTACTCCACTGAGTTCGACGTCGAACGCTACTTCCGCGACGCTCCGCTGATGATCGTCGGCGAGGGCACCAACGAGATCCTCAAGGGCGTCATCGCCCGCCAAGTAGTCGAAAGTGCCACCAGATGAGTGACGCGACCAGGCTTCCCCTCGAGGGGATCACTGTCGTTGCCCTTGAGCAGGCGGTAGCAGCCCCCTTCGCGACCCGACAGCTCGCGGACCTGGGAGCGCGAGTCATCAAGGTGGAGCGCCCCGGCGTCGGCGACTTCGCCAGAGCCTACGACCGCACAGTCCTCGGTCAAGCGAGCTACTTCGTATGGCTCAACCGTGGCAAGGAAAGCGTTGAGCTCGACATCAAGAACGCGACTGACCGCAAGGTGCTGGACGCGATCATCGCTGAAGCCGACGTGCTCATTCAGAACCTCATCCCCGGCGCCGCCGAGCGCCTGGGTTTAGACGCCGACACGTTGCGTGCGACGCGTCCAGAACTCATCCACTGCTCAATCTCCGGATACGGGTCCATCGGCCCTTATCGGTCAAAGAAGGCCTACGACCTGTTGGTGCAGTGCGAAACCGGACTCGTCTCAGTGACCGGCACGGCCGAGGAGCAAGCGAAGGTAGGAGTGTCAATTGCCGACGTTGCAACCGGAATGTACGCCTATACGGGAATCCTCACCGCGCTCTACGAGCGGGAGCGAACAAGCCAAGGAACAACCCTGACAGTCGCCATGCTCGACGCGCTAGGGGAGTGGATGATGCAACCGACCTACTACTCGGTATACGGAGAGCGCGAGGCACGACGCACTGGAGCACGCCATGCTTCCATCGCCCCTTACGGCCCTTACCGCACGGGTGACGGATCGTCGGTCTTCCTCGGCGTCCAGAGCGACCGCGAATGGGCAATCGTGTGCCGCGACGTACTGCACCGACCCGACCTCATCGACGACCCCCGTTTCGCTCGCAACCCCGAGCGGGTGGAACACAACGACGAAGTCACTCCACTCATAGAGCAGGCCTTCGCGCTCCTGTCTGCCGATGCCGTCGTCGAGCTGCTGGATTCCCGCGGGATTGCTTGCGCACGGCTCCGTACACCTGCCGAGTTCTATGGTCACCCACAACTCGAAGCCCGCGACAAATGGCGCACCATTGACACACCCGGCGGACGAGTCCGGGCGCTCTTGCCGCCGGTTGCGGTCCACGGGCGTGAAGCGGCCATGGGCGCGGTTCCAGATCTAGGCGATCACAACTCGTCAATCCGAACCGAGTTTGCGCCGCCTACTGAGGCAACCACATGAGCAACCGCCTGCAGTTGCAGGACGCACAGACCTTCCTGTTCGTCCCAGCCAACCGACCCGATCGCTTCGACAAAGCCAGCGCTTCAGGCGCTGACGTCGTGATTATTGACCTCGAAGACTCCGTCGCGCCCGACGAAAAGGACGCCGCCCGCGAGCACGTCTCGGCCTGGCTCGCCGCCGGTGGCCGCGCAGCGGTACGAGTGAACGCTGCAAGGACCCCATGGTTCCACGCGGACATGGCCGCGATGAACAACGCAATGGCCGTGGTGGTACCAAAGGTGGAAGGTGCCGACGACCTCAATCAGGTAACAGAGTTTGGTCCAACCGGATTGCCCGCGATTCCGCTTATCGAGACGGCCGGGGGAGTCATGTCAGTTCAGGAAACCTGCGCTGCCCCCAATGTCGTGCGCGTCGCTCTCGGTAACGTTGACTTAGCCGCAGATCTTGGCGTCGACCCGGCATCGCGCCTCGCCCTATCGGGTGCCCGCTCCCAATTGGTCTTGGCGTCACGAGCGGCGAGGCTTGCGCCCCCGATCGATGGCGTGACCACCGATATCGGTGACAAAATATTGCTCGCCGACGACGCCCAGCATGCACGAGACCTAGGATTTACTGCCAAGCTCACCATTCACCCGAACCAAGTGCCGGTAGTGGCCAACGTTTTCCGCACAACGACGGATGAAGTCGACTGGGCTATCGGGGTGCTCCGATCCGCTGGAGACGGCGTGCAAGTGCACGACGGTCACATGATCGACGAGCCAGTCCGTGCACGAGCACGATCAATCCTGCGACGAGCCGGTCACACTATCGCGAGTGCCGGGGTGGAAGTTTGTCCTTAACGTTGTCGAACTCGCGCCAGCACCGAGACCCATGCGTCTGCGCTATGCGTCCTTCACCGAACCGGTACTCCTAGCAGCGAATAACTACGGGTCGGAACAGTCGCAGTAGGCGACCTCCGCGAGGCTGTCGATCGATGGCATGAACAGAGCAACGCCGGCGAGTTCGTCTCATGATGACCGGCGCAGTCACAACCGATGAGAGACCAAAGCGGTTGGACCGCTTGTTCCTCGGCTTGTTGGGCGAGAACGACGCGGTAGACCCCGGCGTCCGAGTTTGTCGCCTCTAGGAGGCTGGGTCATCGCGGACTTTCGGAGGCGCTACTGAGACTGGATCGGTTCGCCCGCTATGTGGCTCGCGTCCGCAGATGGCGCTCTGATTCACCTGGCGAGCGTATGACAACTCCTGGTGTGATCCAGCAAGGGTTCTAGGTTGTGCTTGTCGCCGTTGGTGGATTGGCGATGTCGTCTGTAGTGGAACGAGTGCCGTGTATTGCTCCTTGCCGTTGGCGGGGATCGGTGAGCTTGTATTGGCGGCGATGGCTCCTGTTGTTGGGTGCGGAGCCTGTGGGTCTGAAGCAACCTAACCTGCGAGGGCTACCACCCGATGAGCGAGATCGTCGTCAGTAGGGAGCACACCGAAGTTCTGCATCGCAGCCACCATGCCGGCACTGCTGGGGCGGGGTCTGGGAGGGAGAGCGCGGCCGCGGCTTGCGGGCACGTTGGAGGCCGTGAGCACGTTCCTGGTCAGTCGGCTCTTCGGAGTGCCCTCGTACCGCCAGCCAGGCGAGCATGCCTACCGCTCTTGGGAGTTCGATGCCGCCGGCGGCGCCGCGCACTGCGGCAACCTGCCACATGCCGACGTGTTCGGGTGCGTGTGCGCTGGCCTGGGCGTAGATGACATCTAGGGTTGCGATGCCACTGGCGTTTCCGGCCCACTAGTTCGGTCGTGAAAGCGTGCCTACCGCAGTTTGAGGCGCCGCCGACCGGGTCAAGGATTACTGAGCCGATCAATGTAAGTCTTCGCGTTGGGTCACTATATGACCCGCGAGGGAACGAACACCGAGCCTCTAGTTCCGTCGTCGGCTACGACGGTGTAGAAGTCTCGAACCGCAAGGTTCGAGATGATTTCGATGCCGTGCCGCTCTTCGATGCGATCGTAGATCCGCACCTTATCGTGTCGACTGCCCACCTCTCGAGGACGAAACGCGGCACGGTGTGTGACGCGACCCCCACGTAAGCAGTCGTGTCAATCGACCCGAGCCAGCGTTGAGTCTGCTCATCATCTGCCGCTGTGCCATCTCCCTAGCCCAGCGTTGTCCGACAGGGCCGGCTCCGCCGATTCACCGCTGCTAGGCGGCACCATCCATCGACGGCCAGACTGCGGACTCGGTCATAAGCAAGACAGTAGGAACGGCACCGACAACGTCCCTTCCTAAATCGTTTCGGATGTGTCGAACCGCCAGTCATCGATGGGAAGGCGGTGACCATGAGGAGAAGGGCCACAAGTTGAGCAGGCAGCCGCATAGTCGTGACGAGCTACTGCATGCACGCCTAGACAAGTGGGTGCGCGACCAGTCGCTGATATCGCGGGCCGGCAGCGGGTGATGGCGGCTCTTGAGCGGTCGACACGAGCAGTTGTGTCGGACGCAAACGTGCTCCGCGGCGAGATCGGCGCAGTGGCTCGTCGAGGGCATGACACCTCGCTCGTGACGCTCTCCAGGATCGGATTGTTGACCCCTTACGCCGCTGGTCACGTATTCGCCGAGGTTGACGAGCATGCTGAACGGTGGCGCAGGAAATGTCGGTTCCCGTGGAGAAGTATTTGGTGTCTTGGCGCTCGGTCCTTGAGCCGTTGCTGGTCAAGGTCGAATTCACACTCGAGTTGTTGACCCAACATGAGCAGGCGCGCGTCGACGCGCTTGCACGGCCCGCGCCCCTCGGGGACCCAGATGACGTTCCGACGGCGGTCGCGGCATTGATCTTGCAAGCGCCTGTACTCACCAACGACATTCTCGTGGCTCGCGCCGTCTACGGGCCTGACTTCGACGCGACTGCGAGCCGCGCCTACACCGATGCGTTCTTCGGGGCCGGCAGAGCGCTCATCATGAGTGAGGTCGGCTGGGCGGCCCTCTTCACTCTCCGTCTCCCTCACGCAGTTGCCACCGCAGCAGGTTCCGGGATCCGCACTGTTCTCGCGAGTGCGGGCTCGAGTGGTGCGCTGCTTGCCGCCGCGACAGTTTCCGTCGCAGCAACCGCCGCTTCCCCACGCGGCCGCGATCACCTGGCAACTCTCGCCCCGCCAACTAAGGCTGCGATCGGAGCGCTCGTCGAAATGTACGCCTACTACCGCTCTGCCGAACAGAGCTTCGCCAGGCTGCCCAGACCCTCTTCCTTGGAACGAGGGGGAACTGTCGAGCGCGCTTGCTGAGAAGCGACGTGCCACTAGATGTGAAGCACTCTCGTCGCGCTCCGCCGCTAACACACCTGAGTAGTTGGGATGCCGCCCGAACGCTGGCCGAGACTCACATGACCCCCGCTGGAGCCGACGGTGGGGGTGTTCGTCTGCCTTGGGGGACTCATTCGTGACGCCGCCGACTTGGCAGAAAGAGAGCCTCTGCCAACGCAACACGTCACTCAAGACGAGAATGAAACCATCTATTGAGTTCAGTGGTTGGACCGCCCGTCGCGAATGAGGCGCTCGCGCTCTCGCTCAAACACGGCAACCACTAGTTCGGCGACCGCTTCCGGCGGACGCAGCACGGTCTCGGGTGGCAACCGACTGAGGGCGGCTACGACTCGAGTTTCAACAGCCGAAATCAGCATCCGGGCGTACTCGTCTGGGGTGACGTCGACGTCGCGAAACTCAACGCGCACGTGACCGTCCTACTGCCGCGACGACGCCGTTGAAGGCCGTGGCTTGTCCGGCGGGGTCCAAGGTCGGGAGGTGCGCACGGGAATCTCGTTTCGTCAGGTGGCCGCTACGTGGTGTCTTCGCCTGATTTGGCAACGTCCTGAACGTTAACTCTCACGTCCGACACTCTGGCAGGGGTTGGTGTTCGATAGGGCTGCTCAGTTGGGCTGACGACGGTTCTGTGCTGCTTGGTTGGGCTGACATCGGTTCTGCGCTGCTCGGTGGCGCCAGCGGTGGAAGCCGGTTCGTAGAGCGTGTTGATGTCGCGCCGCGTTGGCTGGTGGGGGCTTGAGGTGCTAGTTCGGCTCTGTGTCACTAGCTCGTCCGGTTCGTGGAGGGTGCGGTTGACGAACGATCCTGGCGGTGTGCGCGAAAGGTCTTGCCGTTATTGAGATCCAGGCTTTACCAGTTTAAGTTCGCCCGCCCTGGAAATTTGAGCCACGTGTCATTTAGGGCAGTGGTGGAGAAGGGGGCAGTACGGGTTGAACATTGAGGGCAGCTACGAGTTCAACAAGCAATCGGTCGCCGGTGACGACGCGCTGGTAAACCGCTGCCCAGTCACTTGATGACAGCTTCTCTTTGTGTGCAGCTCGCCTGCGATGATCGCGGTTTAGGTCGGCGAGGAGGGCAAGGCAGTTCCGTAGTTTCAGAAGGTTCATTCCTCGTGCGGTTGCCTCAGCCTGGATCGCTAGGTGGTGGGCCGCGGTGCCATTGCCTAGCGCCTGAGCGATCGTTTCGATCTGTTGTCCTAACATGAAGCCGATCTTTTTGGCATCGCTGTTGTTGAGGCGAAGTTTGGCGGGCGCGACGAGCTCGCTGTCGAGTACCAGTTCCAGGGGGCAAACTGCCCCTAGGACGGGACCTGAGAAGTCGGCTTGTTCGGACATGGTGAATCCGACGTTCTCGGCGGTGGCGAGCATGTCCTGGGCGTCTTCGGTCAGTCGAGACCAGGTGGCTTGGCCTAGTGCCGTCTTCATTCGTCGTTTTGACGCGTCTAGGTCGCTTGGGTGGATTTGCACTCGTAGCGCACGAAGTTCATCTCGGATCCGGTGGACGTGCGCTTCGTGCGTCACCTCGCTGTCCGGGCCTGCGCTGTCGCCGGTGTCAGGGCTTGTGCTGATCGAGTTCCGGTGCGCCGCAGGCAGATCGAGCAGCGACAGCATCATGTCGACTACGTCGATGAGCGATGCGGTGGTCTGGGTCGAGTCAGAAGGATTCAGTGGGGTGGCGATCAGGCAGCCCCGTCCTTCGTCAGCGACTGTTCCAATCGCGACTGGGGTGAAGATGGTGGTGTGTGTTTCGGTTGTGGCGGGATCGTGGAAGAGGATTGCACCTTGTGGGTCGTTCGTCAGGCCGAAGTTGTCGAAGTAGCCGAGTAGCTTATACAGCTCCTCGGTCGGCGGCGAGGAGCGCTGCTTAAGCTTTGCGTCTAGCAGCGCCACGCGAACTTTCCCCGAGTACCTGTTAAGGCCTCGAACGACGATGTCAGGGATGCCGCGCATGGGTTGGGCGGTCCCTTTCTTCACCCACCGCGCCGGTAGTTTGGGATCTATCAGAGGCAGGGACTTCTGTGTATACATTTCGAGTGTTCCGGCGGGACGTTCCCAGCAAAACGCAAGGCCGCTTCCGGTCCATTCGGGGTCAAGGGTGGGGAGGTCGTCAGCGAGTGCTTCCGATAAGGCCTTAGCAACGACGACGAGGCACCATAGTTCAAAGAGGCGGGGGTCGAATGCATCGTCGTAGAACGACCACGTGTTGTGACCTTCATGACCGGTAGGGCCAGTGGTCTGTAACCGCGTTAGCAGAGCGTGGAGAGTCTGGTAATGGTGACCGTGGCCGATCTCGCCGCGCCTCAGCCTTGCCTCCACTCGAGACATAAGGTCACTGTAGTTACCGCGTGTAAGCGCGAGGGCGGCGTCTTCGCGGCAGGGCGCGAGTGTTGGTCCTGAGATTGCTGCTCGGAACTGATTCTCGAGGTCAGTTGCGAGTCGAGCTTCAGGGGATTGAGCTGGCGCTTTCGCTGCTTGGATGCTGCCTCGGAGTTCCTCGATCATCCACATGGCTGCGTAGGCCGTCATCTGGTTCTCGGGTGTTCGAACCGATCGTTCGACTTCTGAGATGGGGTAGATCGTAGGTCCGCCGTCGAAGTACATGCGCGACACGTATGCCGGTACGTCGAGGGTCCCGCCGAGGTGGCCGACGCTCTCACTCTTGGTTAGGGAGTACCGAAACGAAGGTTGGCGGCAAATACTGCGAATGGCGTCCAAGACCGGTTCGGCGGAGGCAAGGGCTGCTCGCAGGCGCAGCCCGCCGAGCAGACGCTGGTCGATGTCGGTTTGTGGCAAGGGTGCGACGTCGAGGGCATTGCGGGCGACAAGGCGTTCGGCGGACCCGACCTTCTGGAAGTAGCGGCCGAGGATTGGCAGCGCTTGTCGGATGGCATGTTCTCGCCCGGCCGGGCTGAGAGCTCCGCCCGGAGCGAACGAGTTTGAGGTGTCTTCGTCTGCGATGTCAGTGATGCTGTCGGGGGCGCCGGCGTCTGTGGTGGTCACGTGACCACGTAGGGCCGAAAGAGGTGAGCTAATTCTTGCGCTGCGAGAGTCAGTGACTCACTTGTCAGGAGCGTCTGGAATGTCTCGAACTGGCCCTGGCTGATCATGGTCATTTGGCCGACTAGTCGTTGAGTGACGGCTTCGTCCAGGGAATGGGTGTTTTCTGGCCCGCTGAGCAGGTACGACTTAAGCACGTCGACTATTTGGGCGGTTCCCACCGGCCACCCGGCTACACCGCTCTTGGGGCGCCGGAGTCCGTCGACCACGCGTTGCAGCCGTTGGAGTGCTTGGGTGAGGTCGGCGGAGTCAGCGATGGTCATCGCGTATGTGTTCTCGAGGCTTGCGCGAGCACCAGCTAGCGCGCTCTGCAGCTCCTGGGTAGTGGGGTCGGCATCGGTTGCACCCTCATCGGAGACTCCCACGGTTATGAACTGGAACCGGCGTCGTAGACCCTGCGACATCCCCGACACGTATCCGGTGTCCAGGTCGTTCATGGTGCCAATGATGCGGAACCTCGCAGGAACCCAGAGCTGGCGGTTTGGGTCGTTGTCCTCGAACCAGAGATCGATCGGGGTGTCTCGGAGGTGAGCGGGTTCACACGAAGACAGCAGCGTGTACAGCGATCCGATGGCCTTGTCGATGTCGGCTCGATTGAACTCGTCGATGAGGAGCCAGGTGCCGACGGGTGCTGATCCGGTGGTGCCTTCAAGGTGGGCTCGGGTCAGTTCAGCGCAGTTCAAGACGGCGTACGGAACAACTCCGAGTGCTGGTGAGAGTCCGCCGTCGTTCGTGGGGCGGAGGCCGCCGACGACGTGGAAAGGCGACCATTCGCTTGTCGCGGTGGATGGGTGCAGGTGGACCTCGAACGCGTTCGCCAAAGCACGTGCCAACGTGGTTTTCCCGGTGCCGGGCGGACCTTGCAGAATGACGTGTCCGACCAGTAGGCCCGTCAAGCATCGCCGTACGAGCGCGTCCTGGTTCGGGTAAACGATGTGGTGCGAAGCAAGTTCAGTGTTTACACGAAGTAGCAGGTCATCTACGTCGATGTTGGGCAGCACATCGTCGGTGAGGTCGCGGGTCCACGCGTAGGTCGTTTCGCCGCCTGCTGCACGGATGATGAGCTGGTGGGCGTTGGGATTGGTGTAGCTCATGTAGGGACTCCCCATCGGGTCAGCGTGTCTGAAAGTGAGGCGGGGTCGAACTCCGCGAGGTAGATGCACTCGAGGGCTTGGCGGAAGTCTCTGCTGCCGCCGAGTCGGTGGTTGCCGCGGATGCGAGCGAGCAGATCTGTGACCCCGGCAGCCTCGGGTACTACGCTGCCGGCCCAGCTCTGCCACTGTGCGACAGTCCCGACGTCGCCGCTTGTCTTTTCAACGAGCTCGGACCACGGGTTGTAGCCGTTGAGGTCAGTCCAGTCGAGGTAACTGGGTAGTTGGGCGTGTTCGACGCTCTGCCACCAGTAGTGGGGTGGTTGTAGTTGACGTAGACGAATCCAACGGGCGTACATGCCGCGGTAGTCGACGTTGCAGCCGAGGGCTGCGGTCGCCTCGACTCCGTGGAGGAACACGTGGCGGATGAGGTGAATGCATCGAGCTACCTCTTCGCCGTCCGATTCTCCGACCAGGCCTTCGTCTTGCCAGGTTTGCAGGACTACGGTGCCCACGGGCGTGAGGGCGAGGTTGTTGTTGTGGTAGCCGGACACGAGCCCTGCTAGGGCTTTCATGTCGATGACTGCTTGCTCTTTCGAGCGGTCGGCGTCCAAGGGGATTGGCTGGCCGTCGCGGATGGCAGTCATCCACGCGACGGTTCGCTTCGTGTTACGTAGCGACGTCCCCCACGGATCGAGGGGAGCGTCAGGCCCCTTTGTGCGGGCGCCGAGCCATGGGAGGAAGCCGCTAGTGAGGGCCTGGTTCGGTGGGGTGGGAGCCATGGGGTCCAGTGTCGCGTCTTCGGGCGATCATGAGTAGTTCGGTGACATCACGGGCCTTGAATCCGCCGTACGAGGCGTAGTTGCGGCGGGGTACCTCGACGACCTCTAGGGTCCCTGACTCGAACAGGTCCCCGGTGAGCATGTCTGTCAGGTGCTGGCGCCCCACGTTGGTGGGGTCGGTGTCGAAGGAACCCCAGTGGTTGGGCCCCGTGTAGTAGCTGACGACGACGGTGTCGCTGCGCGACCTGCCGATGAGTGTGGTCATGTCGTCGATGAAGCGGCGCGGCTTGCAAAGAGTCGAGGTGAAGTCGTCGGCGGGGTTTTGGCCCCGGACGTACCGGACGTCGGCGAAGTAGGCGTCCGGGTCAGGCATGGTGGGGTACCTGCAGATGACGTTCGCGAGAAAGTAGTAGGCGGTGTACTGGCGGAAGTTGTAAGGGGGATCTAGGTAGAGGACAGCGTGGTGGTCGACGTCGCTGATGAACTCGATCGTGTCCTGTTCGCGTCCTACCCGGTGGCCGCCGGGCCCGCCCAGCGTGTCGTCTAGGGGAAGTGGCTTGAACTGGATGGGGCGAAGTGAGCGTGAATCCCAGCCTGTGCGGATGAAGTCATGAAATGTGCCCTGGGTGTTTGAGACCGTTTCTATCGAGCGCACGAGGCCAGCCAGGAGGAGTGAGTAGAGGTGTGTGTCGAGTAGGTCGTCGCGGAACCATGCTCGGACCTGGTTGATAGCGAGGTCGAGGCGTTCGGCGTTGAGTGGGATGAGGAAGCGTCGTCGTCCGGAGGTCCCGCGCGAGCTCACGAACGCTGCGTTGGCTCCTTCTTCGCAGTAGGTGTCGAAGAAGTGGCTGCGACGATGTTCGGGGGCGAGGTCATCTGCAGTCATGGTTTGTAGGTGGGTGAGGACGGCGACGTAGTCCACATACCGGTCGCGCCAGACTGGTTTGTTGAGGAATGTGAAACCGGGTGCGCCTACCAAGTTAGCGACGATGGCCTCGGCTTCGCGGCGAAGGTCGGGGCGGGTACTTGTTGCGGTCCGGTCAGGGATGAGGTCGGCTAGCGGCGTGATTGGCGGTTCGTCGGGGATCAGGTATGCGTCACCGAAGATGGCCGAGAAAAGGTTAATGTCGTTGGCGGTGACACGGTATCCGCTGTTCTTGAGGCCGAGCGATACCGCAAGGGATCCTGAGAACGCGTCGACCACGTGATCGCCGGGGTCGGCGTACTTAGCGATGGTGTCCATGAGCGGTGTCAGGATCGCCGTCTTGTTGCCCAAATATCTAGCGAGCATGGTCTCTCCCGATGATGAGGTACTCCGGGTCGTCACGCCCGGACATGCCCGATGTGGTGTGGTTGAACTGGCGGTAGCGGAGGTCGAGCTCGTGGATGGTCACGTTCGGCTGTCCGTAAGCATCTCCGATGATGGAGACAAGGTCGGGCATCGACACGACCCTCGCATTTCCGGTCTCGGCGGATCGGGTGCCCGAATATGAGACATAGAGTTGGGCCCCAGCGCTTGCGCAGGTATTTGCCAAGTGTGCGAATGCGCCGGGGGCTTGAGTCCGCGACGAGAATGGCGATCGGTAACGATCTGTCGGGTACAGGCCGCGTGTTACTGAACCGCGAGCGTGTTGCAGGTCTGCGGGTACTCCGGCGACCATGACCTCGGGAACGTGGTAGAACCGGCTGTACTGCTGCGAGGTGTACGGAGGATCGGCGTACACGGCTGTCACGTGTCGGTCCTTCAGGGTTTCTGCGGTGACATTCTCGACGCGTGTCTGGGTGGCGTCATGGTGTTCAGTCATGGACGCTGCGACGCGGTCGATGGATTTGACGGCTGCGTCGAATGTCGAGACGACGTCTACTGAACGGTCACTGAGAGCGCGACGCGCGTGGAAGGCAAGGTCCTTGCCTTCACGGATCCGGTGGGGTTGCGCGAAGTGTTTGCCTGCGGAGAAGACGGCCGCTGACGCGGCGTGACACAGAGCAGTTAGTAGGACTGACCTCTGCCATGCAGATGCTCGAGAACTTGCCGGCGTGACGATGTCGATTGCGCCGCGCAACCGTTCGAGGTGAACGGCTTGGGTGAGCCCGAAGTAGGTTCCTGCGTAGGTAGAACTGAGGAGTCCTTCGGCGAGGACTTGCCCGTCGGTCGCGGCGGTGTCCACCGTGGCGAAGAGGCCCGCGAGCGGGCTGTCTGCCTCGATGCTCTTCCATCGCTGGGGGAGCTGGGTGTTCTCTCTCAGGAGGCTGAAGCCGTCCCGGTTGGCGAGAGCGGACTGTTCCCCCGCAAGCCATGGATCCCACGGAGAGGGCGCATCCAGGTGAGCTGCCTGCCGTACGTCTTTGACGACTTGCGTCACGGATGCGGTGCCGGCGTTGCGCCCGCACCCGAGGAGCGCGCTCGCGAATTGCACGCTTGAGGCCATCGCGTCGCACGACCACATGGTGTGCCCGTCGCCGGCGAGACGTTGTGCGACCACGCTTGAGCCGGTGAACGGTTCCCAGACGGTTTGCGGTTCGGTGCCGGTCGTGGTCGTGATGGCGGCTGCGATTCGGTCGAGGCTTCGGAGTTTGCTGCCCAGGAACTGGACGGGTCGCCAAGGCTCGAGGCGCAACCGCGTGTCTGCGTCGTACGTCATCGGTCCTCCTCGGGTTCGGGCCGTCGTGATGAGGCCATGCCAAAGGTATCGGCACGAACTCTGTGTGCTAATAGTACTGTCACAAAAGTGACAACATGTCCGCTGTGGACGTACGAGAGGTGGTGGCGCACGTCATGGGCTCGGTCTTCGACGCTGATGCTGGTGAACCCCTCGGGGCCTACGTTCGCCGGATGCGCCACGAACGTGGTGTCTCGCTCGACGCGCTCGTCAGGCTTACGGATCTGTCGCAGAGCGCGCTACGCAAGATCGAGGATGGGCGTACGGCGAATCCTGGGCTTTTCACTGTCCGCGCCATCTGGGCGGCGCTCGAGCTGCCTGACGATGCGTTGGCGCGCGTGGCGCAGTCGCCCCGATGACGTTGGCGTGACACGTCCTTTTATGCGCGTGCGGCTGCCGACTCGTTGAGACTGCGCTGCTCGGCAACTTCATGGCCGCTACGTTCGCACCGCCCACCGACAGTAGTGAGGAGTTGCGGCGCAGGGGTGGCGTGCTCTGTCTGCCGGTCACCCCTGGGCATAGTTGACCAACTTTGTTCGCCGATGCGAGTTCGGCAGGCTGCGTGTTCGAGTGCTCCCGGTTCGTGTCGGGTCTTGCTGTACGACAGGCTGCGAGCGAACTGCTGGATCTGTTGAGCGCCGGCCAACGTGCATGCCGGCTCTCTGCTCCGCAGCTTAGTTGTCGCAGTACTTGTCGACGTAGTCGGCGACGTCTTCGGCGTTGCTTCTGGCGGACGGATCGATCACCTCGGGACTCTTGACGAAGTTGCGGAACGCCCGGAGGTCGGCGGCCACGATCTTGGGATCGGCGCTGGGGGTCAGGATCGACCCGTTGACGGGAGCGCACTTGCCTCCGAAGTACATCGACGTCTGGACGCCGATGGCCGGCCACCACTGGGGCCCACCTTGGGGCTTGAAGCCTCGGACGACGACGGTGCGTTCTACGACAATGGGTCGCGATGCTGAGTCAGCTGTCCCGCTCGTCGCGTCGGGCGCATCGTCTCTCGCTTCGTGTTTGATGGCGACGGAGAGGCTGACCCCGATTTGGGGTGCAGGTTCGCCGTCGGCGAGCTCGCCGGGGGTGCTTTGCACTTGCCAGCGGAGAGCCAGGATCTCAGGTTGCTTGGTTGGCACCGGCTCGAGCAGTGACACCCACGCCCATTCCCAATCGAAGTCACCGACGGCGGCCGTGGTGGCGATACGCGCGGCGCGAGTTGAGGCGCGGTACTGGTTCGAGAAGGTGTAGTTGAACGCGTCGAGTGGAGCCATGGTGCTTGCTTCGGGCGACATGCCCCGCCGGATGATGTCGATAGCGCGGTCAGCGAATGCTTCGACGTCTGTGCTGGTGAATCCGGGTGGAGGTGCGGGAAGTGTGTCGATGTTGAGGTCGTAAGTTCGGCCGCCGGTGATTCGTTCGATGTCCGAGGCCAGGTCGTCGTTGGGTGTGTTCGCTGTCGTTGGCTCTTGCGATGCGGGCGGCTGAGTTGATGAAGGCGGGCTCGGTGTCGTTGGGGGCGGAGCCGCCGCAGGCGCTGAGAGTCATCAGTGCCACGCAGGTCGCCGCGCAGGTCACCAACAGGTTGGGGCGAGTACTTCGGGTTGGCCTGTCGACCATGAGGTCGGGGGCGGCGGTGACGTCCGTGTTGTGCGTGGGCACTGCGGAGTCGTAATGGGTGGGGGAGGAGTGCATGAGAGTCCAGCCTTCGGTTGGCGGCGCCGCGGAGGCCACGAAGGGTGATCTGGACCTGACGCACAACCACAGATTAGACGTATAACGCTAAGTGTGTCCGGGCTATGCGGTTTAGGCTCTGGTCGGATGCGGCTGAGCCAAGTGTGGTCTTACTATGTCCACGCAACAGCGACCCGACGATGCGCAGTTCGAGATAGCAAGAGCAGAGTTCGGTGACCGTGTCCGGGCTGCTCGCCAAGCCCAAGGCAAGTCGTTAGAGAGCCTGGCGGAGGGCAGTGCGCTGCACTGGTCCTTCGTGTCGCGTGTGGAGCGTGGGCAGGGAAACGTGACACTTCGTAGTCTGCTGCGGCTTGCCGCCGCGTTGGAGGTTGATCCCGGCGCGTTGGTTGTTGGGCTCGGTCTGACGGACGAGCGGGGCTGAGGGGTGTGCGGTACGTCTGTGTCACGACTGGACCCTCGCCGGTGTCTGTAGGGGCTCGGCACCCCAGCCGCCCACGTCGTGAGTGGAGCAACGGTTGCGACGACTTCTGCTTCTCAAACTCGGGGTCAAGGTCGAAGGCGGCGCGATCGCGGGGGAGGTCGTTGCGCCACGTCCGAGTGAGTGACAATTGCCGAGTGAGTGCGAACAGCGCAGGTAGCGAGAACGCGATCAGCCTCGGCATGAATCTCCAGCGTCTCAGAACGGACCGGTCGCTGACGCAAGCCGAGGTGGCCCGATGCTCTGGTATCACGCGGGCTCACTACGCGGCCCTCGAGGCTGGCAGTGGTTCGAACGGGCGAACTGCCAATCCTCGAATGAGCACATTGTCTCACCTGGCTTGGGCGCTTGAGACGACGGTCAGCGACCTTCTCGTCACGTTGCAGCCGTACCCCCCGCTCGTAGACGACTCAGCTGAGTCCGCTGCCGTACGGCCAGCGCCTCGGAGGCCCGACAGACCCAGTTGACGCTGGTTCACCATGAGGTCTGCTCTAGCGTGCCTAGCTTGTTGTCTTCCTCAGGTATTCGTACTCGCCCGCCTCAGGACGTGCGGGGGACTGCTAGGTCCGGGGCGGCGCGTTCGGGGCGTCCGAGCTACCTCTTGCTGAGCAAGAGGGTTGCCCAAGCAAGTTGCGATCGCCAGTGAAGCGGGGCCGAGCGTTGCGCCGTTGTAGGCCGGGTCGCCGGTGCGCGCCCACGGGTCGCAGTTGGTTGCTGGTCAAGGTCGCGGAGCCCAGACGCACCTTCTTCCTGCGTGAGGCCACGGGTGTCGAGCCCCGTGTCCGACCCAGATGTTGCGGGCGCATCCTCGAAGTCGGTCACGACGCCGTCGATCGGGCCGATGGGTCTTGGGTGAACAAGACAAGCGAAGTGCCCAGGACCCAAGTATTCAACGGCGATTGTCTTGAAGTGCTTCGAGGATTGCCGGACGCATCCGTTGACTCGGTCGTGACGGACCCTCCCTACGCGATCGGTTCAGCGGCTGCTCGAACCTCGACCTCTGGCGATGATGCGGCGGACGGCGCCTGCCAGGAGTGCGGGAACGACAATCCTGCGGAAGGTTACCGAACCTGCAGCGACTGTCTCGCTGAGGCGGAAAGCGGCGTGATGCAGGCGAACATGCTTGGCATGCAGTCCCAGAACTGGGATGAGAAGGCTACCCACTCCCGCGGGTACGTGGACAACGATCCGGACGTGTTTGAGGCGTGGTGTGTTCTGTGGGCAACGGAGTGTCATCGTGTGCTCAAGCCGGGTGGGCACCTCGTCGCGTTTGGTGGAACACCGACTTGGCATCGGCTGGCCCGAGGTATTGAACTTGCCGAGTTCACGATTCGCGGGTCGATGGCTTGGCTTTATGCGACGGGATTTCCCAAGGGGGTCAATGTCGAGGCGGCTATCAACGGGTCGAAGAGTATTGGGGGTTCTGCGAGGCAGGGTGCTGGGGAGCGGAGCGGTTTGCCGGGCGCGTTGTGGGCGGGGTGGGGAACGACACTCAAGCCGGCACACGAACCAATCGTCTTGGCACGCAAGAGCTTAGAGGGCACTGTGGCAAGCAACGTGCTGCGTCACGGCACTGGTGCCCTGAACATTGATGGCTGTCGGGTGCGTGCCTCTGATGGCTCTGGGATGGACGGGTCGGTCGGGCGATGGCCCTCGGACGTGTTTCTCAGCCATACCGCTGCGGGGGTGCTCGAGGAGAAGGCTGGGGGTCGCCCGGTGGCGGAGTTCTTCTGGCATCCGAAGCCGGGGCAGAGCGAACGGGTAGTCGTGAACGGGGTTGCGCATCCGACTGTCAAACCGCTTGGTCTGATGCGTGAACTTGTCCGACTCGTCACTCCGCCTGGCGGAGTGGTGCTTGATCCGTTCGCGGGTTCCGGGACGACTGTGGAGGCTTCAATTTTGGAGGGTTTCGCGGTGATTGCTGTCGAACGTGAGGCTGCTTACTTGCCGTTGATTCAGCAACGGATCGCGAGACAGGTCGACCCGGTAAGGGCGGTCCTCGGAGGCGGTGGAGACCCCGGGCTCTTCGCGGGTTGGTCATAGTCGGCGTGATCTGTAGTTCTCTCTGCGCGTATGAATGCTTCGTTCGTCGAGTCTGACCAGGGCCGCAGGACGGACTGTCGGCGTGTTGTGGGGTGCTGTCATTTAGGAGCGGCGGCGACGTTGGTGAGGCAATTTCGTCGTGCGACTGAGCGGGGCGAGATTGAGGTGTGAGAGTTCAACTGGACTTAACCAGTGACGCTGACCATGATGGACCCCATGGCAAAGGAAACGATCACTCACGTTACGGATGACCTCGACGGTTCGAAGGATGCCCAGGAGGTGTCGTTCTCGTTCCAGGGCGTCGATTACACAATCGACCTCGGCAAAAAGAATCTGGCGAGCTTGGAGAAGGCGCTGAAGCCGTACCTGGAGGCGGCGACGAAGGCACCCCGGCGGGCAGGGGCGCCGGCGCGGCGTCGTAGTTCACGGGCGTCCGGTTCGGGTCGCGATCTGACCGCTATCCGGGAATGGGCGAAGGCTTCCGGCATTGAGGTCGCTGAGCGGGGCCGTATCTCGCAGGGTGTCATTGACCAGTACGACGCCGCGCAGTCTTAGGTCGGCGGCTCGACGGTTGACTGACCTCAGGGACGGCTGCGCAGCCAGGGTTCAGCGCCATCGTGGCGGGCCACCTGCTCATTCTGGCTGAGATGAAGTCGTCATTGTTTGGGGCGCGGTGGCGCTGTTTGTGATTCGCTAACAGGTCGGCGCTGAGTCGGAGTGATCGGCTGAGTCTGCTGAGCCTTGTCTTGGCTGTGGACGTCCGGCGGTGCCGACGACGGCCGTCGCAGGGGTGGGTTCATTCGGCGCGTGGGTGGCGGCGATCGGTGCGATGGTGGAGCGGTAAGAGCCACCGGGCGGCAGAGAGTTCAAGGCGGTCAAGGTCGCCGGAGGCGAGGTCGTTGAATGCGGCGTTGACGATGAACTGCCACGTTCCTGCTTTGTGTTGTTGGACTGCAGTGCGCTGATTCGCGAAGTGTCTCTTGGTTCGCGAAAGCAATGACCGCGACGTCTGTCCGACGTAGACGGCGCTGACTTCGTCGAAGGCTACATAGATTCGGGTGACTGCTTCGGTGGGCCAACTGTCAGGGTCCAGGACGCGACCACCGTGCACGTACCGCACGGCCATGGCTTCGCGGCGGGAGATGACAGGGTTTGTGGTGCTGAGATTTAGCCAGGTCTCCCAGTCATCTAGTCGTCGGTCTTGCCGGTAAGCGTGGGGTGCCGGTTCGCCGTGACTCTGCGTGGAGGGTGAAGGCGGGTGTAGCGGGCCGATTGCCAGCTCCGGATGCATGCCTGATATTGGCGGTGCCTCGGCCGGCGCAACTCGGGTCGTCCTCAGACCTGGTGGCTGGGCCCTCGCGGGCGAGAGGTCGCGACTGACGGTGTACGGGTCTTGGGACGTCACGTGAGTCGTCCGACGAGCTTGAGGGCGCTGCTCAGGGAGTCGTGAACTGCGTCCAGTTCGTGTTCGTTGAGCCCGGTGGGCCCTCCGGTTTCGTCGTGGAGGCTCTTGGTGAGTTCGACATCTTGCAGCAGCGCTTTGGTGTCGGTTGGGAGGTGGCGGGCTCGGGCTTGCAGGTTCGCGAGGGGTGTGGGTTCCGGAGTTGTTGACGGGGCCGACGAGGGCGGCGCTCCTCGCGTCTCTGTGCCGACATTGGTGGCTTGGGCCGCGTAGTTGGCGAGGACAGTCTCGGTGGTTCTGATAGGGATGCCGACCCCGTCTCGGGCGACGCGGTCCGGTTGGCGCATGTCGATGGCCGGTAGTCGTGCTGTGCGGAGGCTGCGGCCGGGTTTGAAGTGATTCGCAGCAACAGCGAGGGCGGTGAGGCCTTCCTCGGTGTGGGTGAGAGCGTCCACCGCAGCGTTGACCGGACCTCGGAACGGCAGGGGGCTGAGGGCGCTGCCGGATCCCCCGACGATGGTGGTGGTGAGGACTCCGTCGGCGATGAGGGCGGTGCCGCCGGCGAGCGCGAGCTCGAGTCGTGCGTGGGTGATCGCCGTGGCGGGTTCTGCCGGGTTGAGGGCTATGGCGACGAGCGCGAGGTAGTCAGGCGGGTGCAGGGGAACGAGGGTGGTCTCGCCGATGGATGGGGGGACGGGGCCACCGTAGGCCCAGGCACGCGTGATGGGTTTGAGCGTGCCCCAGGGTTCGCACACAAGTGGCGATAGGTAGTCAATGACTTGGTTCAGGGTGAGCCGTTGGCGTCCGCTGACGTCTCGAAGTGCGGTCTTGAATTGGCTGTAGGTGGAGGGTCCTAGCAGCGTTGCCATGAGGGTGACTGCGCGACGCAGCAAAAGTTGGTCGTGGTCGACGTCTAGGTCTCGGTCGACGACTTGTGGGTTTTCGTCGTGCGGGAGGCGGTGCGATTCGGCCAGCCTGGTCCTGAGGATGCCGGTGTCCCGTGGGTCGCTGCGGTTCGCGCAGAGGTCATAGAGCTCGGTGCTGATCGCGGCGTTTGCGGCAAGTTTCTTGAGCGCGCGGAATGCGGTATGGCGTGACTCGTCCTCGGCGTCCCAGGCATCGACTCCAGTGTGAGAGTCCGACACCACTGCTTCCATGACTGGTTCCATCGCATGCGGGTTTCCTGTCTCGGGGTCAGTCGCGAGGAGGTGGAGGTCAGCGGGCATGGTGAGGAACTGGCGCAGCCTGACGCCGTCTTCGTCAGCTCCGTGTTCGTCGACATGCCGTTTGTACTGCTCGATGAACGACTGGTGGTTGCGGCGCATTCGGCGGGTGAGTTCGTGGGCTGGACTTGACGGTGTCAGCACGCTGGCGGGAACGAGGTGGCTGGCGATGACTTCGGCTGCGCTTACTGGGTCGACGTCGAGTTGTCCGAGTAGGGCGGCACCGCATACTGCGAGCCGGCTGATGCCGTCGCTCAGCATGGGTGCCCATTGCGAACTGGTCCCGTCTTCGAATTGCAACAGCACCATCGCTGCGGAGACGGGTCGCCTTACTCCGGTCGCGGCGATTTCTTGGGGGCGGCCGCGTTTCATGGCCCTGTCTAAGGAGCGGCTGAGAGCATCTGCGCACCAGGCGCGCAGGTGGTCGGTGTCGTTGAACTTCAGCACTCGCAGGCCGAGGCGATCGGCGACGGGCTCGTTTCCGGCGGTGGGTTCACGTACCTGGGTTGGTCGCCCGCCTGCGGCTCCGCCCCGTGGCTGTTCGCCGGGCAGGATCGTCATGGGTGAGAACCTCATGCGAACAACAGCAATGTCGGCGGTGTCAGTCACATCCGTGACGATGCCGGTGCGGATGCGGGTGATTGTCAGAGCCGGTTCGGCGACGCTGGTGCGGGCGAGGGCTCGTCCGAAACTGTCGGGGAGCAGTTGCGGCAAGAGGCCTGTGGAGAACGCGTGCGTGAGCGCCGCGATGTACTCGGTCTCGGTGCTCGTCGTCACTGTTTCGAGGGCCGGGGGAGGGGCCATTCGGGTGATGTCGATCTTGTCGCGGTTGAGATGGACGAATCGTCGCGACTGCGGTGCTCCATATAGGTGCTGGGTGTTTGACTCGGTCATGGTGGTGTTCCTGTCGTTGAGGGACGGGTGAGGGTGCGCGGTGGTTGGGTGTGTCGCTGTGGTGGCCGAGCTGTGTCGAGTCACGACGTTGTCTCGGTCACGCTCCGGAACGCCTTCCCGGCCTCGCTGAGGCTGCGGTGCTGGGTCACGTCGGTGACTTGTTCGGCGGGGAGTCGCAGGATGCAGTTTGCGATCGCGCCGGCGGCTGAGTCGGCGGCTGCGTCGGCGCGTTCCCAGAGCGCAATGATCCAGGTGCCGGTCTCGTCGCAGTAGCGCATGACGCGTTCGGCCTGGAAGATCTGCGGGAGGCCGATGGGGGCGGACCTGGAATAGGTCAGGTGGAACCAGTTCTGGTTGATGTTCCTGGGGGTCTTGTTCATGGGGTGTGCCTCCGGTCAGGGTGCGAGCTTGTTCCCGCAATGTGTAATCTATAGATGACACAAGACAGGACGTGGACGCTCACCCGCATCGGGCTTGAAGACGCTGCGAACCCTGCACGCGATACGCAGTCGAACAAGACGGTCAACCGAGACCAAACAGTAAGACCCTGAAGCCCGCTTACTCGCCGCACAGCGGCACGAACCGCAGCACATTCCGGCTCCCACCGCGCCCGCGCGACCCGAGCTGTCCCTGAATGTGGTCAGCCTGTCGAGAAGGATCCGCGAATGTCAGACCCGCCGAGGTGAGGACTTCCCGCCAGCCCAACAGGGAGGTTCTTACGACTGCTACCCGCGGCTAGTTCGGCGCAGCCGTTGAGCGATAGCGAGAAAGTCGGTGAACTTGCTCAGGCGCCCATTACGGGCTTGTCCACGGGTACGTCTTGGTGCCGAGCGAGGACGTCGAGTCGCCGCAGGTCAACGGCGCCCTATCGGTTACTCCGTCTAGTCCCTACGGGGTACGGCAAGACCGGCCGATCAGACCATAGTCACCGTGCGCCGCGCGCGGAACACTTGTCGCGCGGATCCACCACACCGGGTGACTTCACTCGTGATGGGTGGCCCCGCAAGCTCGAGTTTTCGGGACCCAAGGCCCGATCCCCGGACGCAGAGGCTTCGCAGACGACGTCTCCGGTGCCTGGTCGTTGAGGGTCAGGCCTCGACCGAGCGCAAGGTGAACCCTTCCTTCCGGTCGAGGACTCCGCCTGCAGATCGCGGACGGCTAGAGGGACACGGGGTGCGACGTAGCAAGCGGCACGCCGTCCGGTGCTGGGATGCGTCCGAGACCGACAAGTGCAGCGGACCTGGCGTCTAACCCGGGCGGGAGCTCAGCCTCCGCGATGGCCTCCAGAGGAGGCCGGGTCCATCCGAGCCCACGTGGTTGGTCTTGGGCGATGCCGAGGTCGAGCTGGTGAATGGCAAGCTCGACGACCCAGGTAGCGACGAAGTCGCCGCTACGCATGCGCTTGCTCTGGAACTCGATGACCCCTTCGGGCATCGAAGCTGCCGCAGACGTCGCCGACCGGCTCACTTCCTCAAGATGTCTCACGGCCCCCGAGGGTCGTCCGTAGGCGGCTGCGACCCGGCGGAGCCAGAGGATGTGGCACGGGATCGGTGTCTTCGTCGCCGGGGTCCTTCGACCAATAGGACGCGGCATCGTGGTCGGGCTCGCTGAGGGTGCGGGCAGCACCGATGACCATCTCCTCCAGGCCCGTCCGGACGTGAACGACAAGATCGAGCGCGCTCCAGCCGTGGCACAAGGACGGGGCGAGCAGCTCCATGTCGGAGAGCGACCTGGCCGTCGACACGAACTCCGCTGCCTGGTGGGCGAACTGTTCGGCCGCCTCGGTGTGCTCGAACGATAACGGCGTCATGGGCTCACGCTAAGCCCGGCACGGTCTTGGCTTCTAGGCATCCGCCCGTCGCCAGGCCCGGCCGCCAGGTCGACGTGCCCGCATTCTCGCTCAGACGGTGCCGCCGCCGCCAGCTGGGGCGAGCAGGTGTGTGAAGACGAGGAACGGATCCATGCGTCGAGCGTAGGCCGATTGGGTGGATTCGCTACGGCGCCACTTGAAACGGCTTAGCGTCGGCGGATTACTCTACAGCCCAGGCGGTCCTGGATGAGGCCCTGTCCCTCGCCTGGCCGCCTGGTCTTTTGGCTGGTTCGGGATTGTGACTGAGCAGGCCGCAGCGTCGTGAGCGGCGGAGCCCCGACTCGGGTGAGGTTGTGCGGCGGTAGCCGGGCCTGTGGAATGTGAGGGTGTACGCCGAAAATCACGACCGACCATCAGCAAGACCCGCTCCGTTTGAGTCGTCAGCATTCTCGGGGTCCGCGCCGGACGACGTCGGGGAGAGCGCAACGGACTCCAGGCTCGCGCGGGTTGACTGGAATGTTCCGTCCTGGGAGCGGCATCCCTTGCTGGAGTCCACTCTCGGCGTACGTCTCAGCGACGTCACCTTCGACGTCATCTCTGACCTGATCACGCGTCGTGTCGTTGAAGACGTCGCCATCGACTTCAAGCGGACCCGATACGGAATCGAGCGGCACATCGCTCGAGAGCAGATCAACAGCAGTCCCAAGGCGAAGAGCAACCGCGAGGCCAGCTTGGGTGGCAGTGCAAAGGAGGACGCAAGGTCTGAGATCGACAGCGACGAGGTCAACGCTCGAGTCGAGAATCAGCGAGCAGAATTGGCCAAGGACGTCATCGCCTTCGCAAACGCGGGAGGAGGACTCATCGTCCTAGGCGTCGTCGACTCCAACGGTCGCGCACACCATGGCCCAGGAGTACCACTCAACGACACCCACAAGTCAAGGATCCTCGACACGATCCGCGAACGAACGACGCCCTACATTTCTGGCATTGAGGTAGGACACGTACCGTCACCAACCGAGGCAGGGCAGGGGTTCGTGCTGATCTACGTACCAGCTAGCGTCGATGGCCCACATGCTGAGTCGGCACCCAATCAGCACCGATACCGATTTGCTGTCCGCGACGGAAGCCACACCCGGTCTCTTACGCAACCGCAGATCGCCATTGCGTATCGCGACCGGTTTAGTGGTCGCACCGACATCAACAAGGCAGTCGCAGACGTCTTCGATACCGGAGTCGGTGAACTGGACACACTCGGACGCGCCTGGCTCGCAGTCGCCGCGGTTCCTGCGCGGTCTGCGATCCCTCGTATGCTCGATTCCAATCTGCTCGACGAGGTCGTCCAATGCACCCGGGCTCGCCAAGACGGCCTTCCAGGGCCACACCTTGGCCACCACGCCTCATATGGCCGTGGACGTGTCGTGTTACGTGACAGTCCGCCGGACCGATCGGTCTCAGATCACCTACTGCATTGCTACACGAACGGTCGTGCGTTCGCTGCGGTGACGCTCGACCTAGTCGAGTCCTTGCCCCACCTCTCTCGCCACCCTGAACTCGAAGACGACGCCGTCGGACTCCGGATCGGCAGTCTGACCCACTGGGCGCTCACCCTGATTGGCACCGTCGCCGGGCACCTCGCAGACACCGGGGCGGCAGGCAACGTCGAACTGCAGTGCGGGGTCATCACGTCGACATCGCCCAAGTACTTCTCCCAAGACGGAAGCCCGGCCGATCGTGACCACGTCATTTGTGATCAGACACCGCAGGGCGCGCCTGGATCGCGGAACGACCAAGTTGTCGCCGGCAGCGTCTCACGCAAGCACTTGACGCCGGTGACGATGTCGGTCAGCCCGCTGATTGCGAGCGACGCGCAAGAATTAGCGTCGGTCGCCGCACAAGTCATCACCGAAGTTGTCGTCGAGTTCGGGAGAGTGCCGACGTACCCGATCATAACCGGGGATGGGTTCGTACGGGTCGAGCATTGCGACCCCCGACTTGAGCGTCTCGTGGAGTGGGCGAGACGTCACGAACTCGCCTGAGCACAGGTGTCGGGCGACGCTTGTGTGCCAGCCGTGCGTGGTCTGCGAGCAGTAGCACGCGGGGGCTTCGACTTGCCCAGCACCTGGTCGGGAGTCAGCGAACCCGAGTCGGTGGAAATGCCACAGTTCGCGTTCGGGCTAAGTTCAAGGTCGGCAGTTGCTGTCATGAGTGACGCAAATGACCTCTGAGTCATTCTTAGGCGATGTCCTGCCAGATGTGGTGGTCCCAGCCGTCAACAGCGTCTTCGCCGCAACGCCGTCAGATCAGACGAGCTCCGGCCGGCTTTCGTCGGCCTGGTAGAGGCTTTAGAGGACGCTCATCAGGGTTAACTTGCCGGCGCCGTTCTCCCCGAGCAGGCAGTTGGCCTCGAGGGGGCACAAGGACGCCTGGGGGCCCACCGGCGCGGTGGGCGACCTCTCCGGGAAAGCCAGGAGGGAGGCCGGCCGGGGCCGGACCTCCCTCCTTCTCGTCAGCGGTGGATCAGGGGGTCAGGTACGACGTCACCGGGATGGAGCCGTCGATGATGCCCTCCTTGATCGTGTCGAGCTCGCCCTGCAGCGACTCGTTGACCTCGGTCTCGAAGTTGTGGAACGGGGCGATCGCGACGCCGTCGTTCTCGAGGGTGCCGACGTAGGCCTCGGGGTCGAACTCGTCGTTGCCGGCGGCCATGATGGCGTCGTAGGTCGAGACGTCCATGTTCTTCATGATCGAGGTCAGGATGACCTCCTGCGTCTTCGGGTCGCTCTCGAAGACGTCGGCGTCGGTGCCGATCATGACGGCGTCGGAGCCCGAGTCGGCGATCGCGGTGAGCGCGCCCTCGTAGATCGGGCCGCCGACGGGCAGGATGACGTCGACGTCCTGGCCGAGGATCTGCGTGGCCGTGTTGGTGGCCTTCTCGTTGGCCTCGAAGCCACCGGTGAACGAGCCGTTCTCGCCGTCCCAGCCGGCGACCTTGACGTCGGTGCCCTTCTGCTCGTTGTAGTACTCCACGCCCTGGCGGTAGCCGTCCATGAAGATCGTCACGGTCGGGAACGGCTGGCCGCCGTAGGTGCCGACGGTGCCGGTCTTGGAGTAGTCGGCGGCGGCGTAGCCGGCCAGGAACGCGGCCTGGGCGGTGTCGTAGAGGAGCGGCTTGATGTTGTCCGCGTCCTTGGTGCCGTCGAAGTCGTTGTCGGCCGCGTCGTCGATGAGGATGTACTCGATGTCGGGGTTGGCCTTGGCCGACTCGACGGTGGCCGCCGAGAGGGCGAAGCCGACCGTGACGATGGCGTCGCAGCCCTGGTCGACGAGGTTGGTGAGGTTGGGGGCGTAGTCGTTCTCGCTGTTGGACTCCACGTCCTTGTACTCCGCGCCGAGCTCGTCAGCCGCCTTGACCAGGCCCTCGAAGCCGAGCTGGTTGAAGGACTTGTCGTCGAAGCCTCCGGCGTCGGAGACGATGCACGGGAGGAAGTCGGTCTTCGCCTCGTCGTCGCCGGCCGAGTCGTCGGGGGCATCGCCGCACGCGACGAGCGCGCTGGCCAGGGTGAGCGCCGAGATTCCGCCGAGGACGGACTTCCTGATCTTCATACGTGGTGCCTCCAGATCTCCTGCCCCCGGAGTGGGTGCAGCGCGGTCGGTCACGCTACGCGATCCGGCGGCCGAAAGTCTTCCGAAGTCGCGATGTATCGAAACGTTTACCGTACTGGGATGTTCGGGCCCTCCCACGGGCCCCAGGACGGTCCGGACCGGGGTTTCCGGGGCCGTCGGGTGGCCCCACGGGTGACCAGCGGTCCATGTGGCCGTACAACGGTAGTGGATACGGGCTGGTCCGGCGGGACGGCTGGCTGCCCGCGCTCAAGGCCTATTGGGCCAGTTCGCCAAGCCGGACCCATCGGCCCATGCGGCGCTGTAGACGGCTCCGCTGATATCCGAGAGGACGTTGAGCACGCCGATTTCGGTGGCTCGCAGTAGATGTCGATGGCCTCCTCGACCATCATGCGACCGTAGCGTCTGCAGGGCGTATACAGCGACCTCGATACTCGCTTCTATCCGGCCCGTTGCCGGTGCCACGACCAGCCGATCGCCGCCGTGGTCCACGAACTCGCGGGCAGGCGGTCGCGAGACGGCCAGTAGAAAGCCCAGTCGAGTGTCTCGGCTTCTAGCCGAGCTCGACCACCTTGGCGCCATCCGCGGCACGCTGCACGGCCTCGATTCCCTTTCGCCCCGGCGAGCGCGGAATAGGACTCATCGGCGGCGCAACCTCGCCGTTGCCAGCCTTCAGCCGGAACCGAAACGCTCCGGGCCCGTCCCTATGGTTCTAGAACCTGCCAGCGTCTCGGGTTTGGCTGATCGGGTCGGGGGCCGGCTCCACCTATGGGAGTTAGACGACCTCGGCCCAGGACATGTCTGGATGGTGCGATCTATGTCGGGTTCACCGCGACCGTTCCCGGGACGGGGGCCTGAGCGCGGACGCACACTGGGCGCATGCGTTCCCTAGTCTCGGTCCTGCCGCTGTGCCTCCTGTTGCTGTCAGTTTCGTTAGCGTCCCCAGCCGGTGCGCATGGAAGCGACCCCACTCGGCAAGGCCCTGATGCTGTGGCACCCCGCATCGAAGCCGCCGGCACGGTGACCCGCACAGAGTTCCGCGCCGTGCGACAGGGAATGACCTCTACCCAGGTGGTGCGCGCATTCCATCCAAGGCCGGTGCTCCGGAAGCCCATCAGGTCAGTGGCACGAACCACCATCACGTTGAGGGTGCGAGGCTGCGACCGATGCCTGGTCCAAGCAGTGCAGAACCGACGCGGCGACCTCACCTACGCCACCGATCAGGTCCAGGTCGACGCCGGAGAGGTCCGTTGGGTCGTGCCGACAAATAGGACCAAGAGCATGGCCTTCTTGGTGTATGCGCCGTTCGACGAGATTGCCCAGGGCGGGTACCCGATGGTCGTGGTCACCGGTTTCAAGGGCCGTCGCCCTGATTCGCATATCGCACCGTCCTACCCGCTTAGGAGCCGGCTCGTGTCCGGCTGCTGGTCAGGCACTCACCAGAGAGCAATCACCAACACTCTTCGGATCCGAAAGGTGCGGCTACCCAACCCGATAGCCGGACCGGGACTCTTCGACAGCGCCGCCGGCTACCTCGAACGGACACTCCCGGCCCGCCCGTACTGGGTGCGGACGAAGAACGGTGCCCGCCACGCCAGTGACCCGTCCATCTGCAAGTAGCTCGTGCGGCACTCCAGCCGCCGGAGGGGTCGTAACGGGTAGCGCAGATACGTGGTTGTCAAGGGATCGTGTTGCCGATGTTCAACTGAACCGACGCTAATCCATGGTGTTCTGGTACTTACAAGGCGATGGCGTGAGGGCCGAGTCTGCTCTGGCAGACGGACAGGTCACGAACACGTCACTTACTGGCACGGGCCGGTTGGTTGCGATGCGCGGCCGCCTGACTCGCGTCGTCTAACAATCGGGCCTGCGCTCCAAGACCGCGTCGGACGATCTCGTCTGTGTCGAGTCCATGCCAAGCAGCAATTTGCAAGATTGCTGCAATCCGGTCTGAGTACGCCTCCTCTGGGGTATCAGATGCAGGAAGAACCTTGAGAGGCGGACGTGCTGCAAGGACGGGTCGCACAGCCAACAGTTCGGCGCCAAAGTTCAGCTCGCAAGCGAGGAATTCCTCATCCTGGTGAACGACGACTAATTGAGCGGGGAGCGCCGCGGGGTCTGTCTCCTCCCAATAGAACCGAGGCTCCCGGGACGTTGCGCTCTCGCTCGCACGAGCGTTGACGCGTCGAGCGTCGGCGTCGGAGTCGGCAGAGTCAGAGACATCGCGGGGGAGTTGGGGCATGCCAGGTGTATCGGCCGGTTCACGTGCAGTTCGGGCGGCTCGGTCGATTCTCGGCTTGCCGCGCGACGGCCTCCGCGCGCCGCGGGGCAGGCCAGCCGTCCTCGACGATCAACTTAGCCAACCGAAGACGGCGTCGAGGGGTCAGTGCGGCATCGACATGACTAGTTTCCATGAAAGCGCTATGAGGTTAAGCGGTTCCCAGACAGCTCCACTCCACCGCGGGAGGCCCTCACCTATCTACGGACGCGCCGTACCCAATCGCACATCGTGCCTGGGCATCACAGCTAGTCCGCGATTCCAGCGACCTGTGCCCATTCGGCCCCCGGCTTGGGCAATGTCGTGGCGAAGACCGGGTGATGCGGAAGCGGCGGCACACTCGGGGACCGGACCGACGTCGCGCTTCCATCATGCGTCGCGCGAGGTGCGGGGCTTGCGGCAGCGGGTTGTCATCACAGGTGGGCGTCGGATCATTGACGTGGGCGGACGCACTGAGGCCCCGCACCAGCGAACAGGTGCAGGGCCTCAGTGGACCGGGGGGGGGTTAGCGGCAGGCGCTCCACAGGCCACGGTCGGCACGTTTCGCGACTGCCTGGGCAGCCTTGAAGGGACGGACCCTCTCGAACGGCTTCCCGTCGTAGACGTAGACCGTTGCGTGGCCGCGCCCGACGAGGAGCCGGTTGACCTCCACCCCGCCGTTGACCTTCTTCACGTAGCGCAGGAGACGCCCGTAACGGTCTTTGCGGTCCTGGGTCCGGTCCGAGGTCAAGACCACCTTCGTGCCGCGCGGCAGGACCCGCTTGGTGAACCGCGACGCCTGCGGACCCCAGCACTCGGTACCACCGTGAACCTCGGGAGTATCAATGCCGATGAGCCGGACGTCCTCGACCGCACCACGTGCGAGGCGAACCTTGACGGTGTCGCCGTCGATGACCCGAATGACGGTCGCCTTCTCGACGACACGGTCCGGGCGGCCACCGCCGCCACCGGAACCACCATCCCCGCCGTCACCGCCTCCGTCGCCACCGTCGGTGGACGTCGAACAGGGGCACGGGTTCGACTCACACGCGACGCCATCGCCGTCGTCATCGAGGCGGTGCGGGTCCGACTGCGGCCCGCCCTGGGAGACGTAGAACCGTTGGGCAGCGGCCTGGGTAGCGAAGTCGCCGCAGTCACGGTCAGCCATCTGGGTAGTGGCCTGTCGAGCGCCCTGAACAGGAGCAGCCGACGACGGCGAAGCGAGACTGAGACCGGCGAGCGCGAGGAAGCCGACGATGGCGGCCACCGTCACGGCACGAATAGTTGTCGAGGTCGTTTGGTGGGAAGTCACCGGGCGAACCTAGGTCCCCAACTAGCTCCTGTCAGCAGAACCCGAAAGAGCACTGAACGGGGCGGGGGACGGGGGGCTCAGGCAGTCCTCAATGCGGCCTGTGAGCCAGGACTACCCGTTCAACAGTCGGCGGCGGCCGACTGTTGAGCCAGCGTCGCAGCCAGGTTCAGTTCACGAGGTTCCGTCGGTGGACCTCTACCTGGACATCAGGCTGGAGGCGCACGTTCAATCTGAGGTTCGTGGCAGACAGCGGCGTGCGCGGCGGACCGTCCATCCGATGGTGCGCACAGAAGCTCCAGGCCGTCCATTCCCAAGGGATGAAGCGACGCGTCCGCGACGCAGGTCGCGCTGTGGGTCTCGACGACGCTGCCTGGCGGAGACGCCGAATCGGCGGGTGGCCGACAACGAAGCAGCCGGCCGTCGCAAGTCCGCCGCCGAAGACGCCTCGAACGGCGGGCCTAGGCACGCGAAGAAGCCCGTCAGGCACGCACAATTCAGCGCCAGAGCACCGAGCCCTGGACGCTCAAGACGAGCAGCAGCCTGTCGACGTCTACTACGCCAACGGCACCGAAGCCGCAGGCGCCGCACCGTCGCTGATCGGCCTGGTGGCCTTACTCATGCCTCTACTGGACCAATCTGCCGATCGGGACCCTACGGCCCTCTGCAGCGTCGTGGACGGCGTCGTTGAAACCCAGGATGACGTCGTGCAAACCGACTTCGTCTGCGGCGTTGATGAGCTCGAAGAAGGTCTCGATGGCGCCTTCGACCAGAGACGCGACAGTCGGGTCTGCGGCGCGTTGCTGGACGGAATAGAACACCAACGACACATAAAGCTCGCCGAGCGCGTACAACTCTAGGTCACGAATCACGGCGATTCCGCCGAGGAGAGTCGCGGTTGCGGGATTGTCGAAGTCTTCAGGGGTGGGGGTTGCAGGGTTCACGAGACAGTGGTCCTTCGGGGTGGTGAGGGGCGAATGGATGGTCACTCAGCGTTATCGGCGTGCTTTGTCGAAAGATGGCCACCCTTGGACCCCGACATGTGCGACCCAAGCTCGGACTTCACCACGGTCGCTGCCACCGTGCCGATCAACACCGACAAAGCCACGTCGTTCAGGCGATACCGAGAGGACATACACGGCACCAGCCGTCACAACAAGCTCAGAAGGGTCTACTCATCGGTCAGTTCACCGGCGGCCTGGATGGGCCGCGGACGATGGGCGGAGAGCGTGTGCTCCTAGGGGCGCTGCGACCCGGCGCGACGACGTCCCTGCTCTCGCTGGAGGTTCCGAGGTGTCCGAGGTCCGCCGATGGCGAGTTCGACCTGCCCACCAACCGAAGACCAGCCACGAACGTCAAACCGACCGACAAAGAAGCCGTCCACTATGTGCTCGCTACGACTACTGAATCCGAACTGCACTCGCTGCAGGTGCTCGGACTACGTGGCCTGACCGGCCACTTCAGAGATCGCCAGGTGACGCTCTCGACCGGCCAAGACAATGAGCTCGGTGCCTTCATCGAGAAGCTGCACGCCGCGTACAAGGCGGCACCCGGCGGTTGGGCTGGAATTGTTGGAGGACCACCCGTGGTTCAACTCCGCAAGAAGCGCTGAGACGGCTCGACGGAGAGGACGGGCCGCCAAGGACGGGAGCAAGGAACGTGTCGGACATCGTCGCCCGCCGACCTCTACGAGGTTGCTCCGAGGTCGAGCTGGCGCACCGCGTTGCAGGGATTTCTGACCTGGGGTACGTCTAGCAGCCCGGTAGAACTAGCTGACTCGGCACACCGCGATCTCGTGGTTGCTCGCTTCTGCGCTAGTGCTTCAACCTCGATCGGCCCGGCTGCGGTTAGGCAACCCAGCGGTCCGGGAAGGTATTGAGCGCAGGGAAGTCGTCCCATTTTCCGTAGAGAGTGTCTTCGTCGCTGCGCGTGACGGTCCCGACGTATCCGGACCAGCGGACAGCAGACGGCCGGCCGAGACAAGATCGGGGTACGTCGAATGTGATGGTGTCGCGATTGAAGTTCGTATAAGCCTGAAGGCGTCGGCAGATGACTGCGCGGCCGTCTGCTTCCCACGTGTCGACGCGCTGCACCATCGTCTCGCCAACTTCGGCACCCGGGTACTGGCCCAGCGTGTAGAGAACCGATCAGGATCCTCGGCCTGACGAGGTAGCGGACGACCGACCGCGAAGGTGTCAGCGCCTGGCTACCTCGAGCAGCATCTGCCGCGAGATAGAGGCAGGCGTCGCCGAAGGTCCGACCCGATCCGACTAACCCGCCGGCCGACCATCTACCGACCGTGCTGCCGACCGACCATCACAGCGCTGGCGTCGCCGACACGCACGTGGGCTCCATGTCCGACTAGGGGATGAACCCGGAACACGCGGTCCGATCTGCTGCATCGATGCGTTCTGTCTACATTCGCTTCCTCCGGCGGGGCCAACCGGGGTGTCAGGATCGTTGCCGATCAGCACCACTACTCAGGTCCGATCTGGGGCGGACAGACTTCTGATCGCGCTTGGCATCGCGGGGCGAGATGCTGTGCTGGTACTTGATCCCCTGCTTCCCCCTGCATTCATCAACGCCGAACTCATCTCTACGTGCTGGCCCCCGTCGCGGCCGAACCCGCCACTAGCCCGTTGGCGGCACGGATTCGGTCAGCCAGGGCGAGGACCTGCTCGCGCAGCTTCTCGTCGATATGACCGAGGGTCAGCTCGTCGGCGACGGCCCTGGCGACCTTCACCTTGGAGTAGGACTTCATGCCCTTGAAAGGGTTGTCGAACGGGCCGTGCGTTGCTGGCGTCTTTAGCTTCTTTCCCGCGACCGGATGCAACGTATTGACGGCCGCTCGAAAGACCGGCCGCGGAATGAGGTTTTCGACTGTGCTTACCCATTCGCAGACCACAAGGGTGCCGCTGCCTTCAACGGCGGATTCTCGGGCCAGGCGGGCCAGCGTGGCCCGTGGAGCCTCGTCCGCGGTCTTCTTGTCGCTGTCCGCGATTAGAGTGCACGACCGCCCCAGCCGCAGTAGAGCGATGAGGTCCAAGTCGATGTCGCGGTCCTCCTCGTCACCACGGATGTCCATGCCGTCGACGAGATATCCGCCGTACGTCATCACGGCAAAATGCACGCCCTCCTGCAGATCAGGATCAAGGAGTTGAAGCCAACGTCGCCAGTAGATCCGGTCTGAGGGTCCCTCGACCCACACCGTGTAGTTGGCCTGCAGCAAATCAGAGGCCATGTAGCCGAGGTCCTGACACACCTTGCGTACCTGGCTGGCACGCACCGCTGACGACACCAGCGTACTGGTGCCATCGTGTGTGATGTGGAATATGCGTGCGCCGGGCAGGTCAAGTACGTGGGCCGAGTGAGTCGCAACGATGTATTGGCTCGTGGTTTGCTCGTGCAGGAAGCCCATGAGCTTGCGCTGCAGACCTGCGTGCAGATGGATCTCGGGCTCTTCGAGCAAGATGAGGCATCCCTCGTAATGGATGCACGCGGCAGCGATCATGAGGACCTGCTTGATGCCGTCGCCGAGATCCTGAATCCTCAGCATGGTGTTGGCCTGTGCGAGGTGAACGTGCAGGTCCCGCCCGCCAGCGACCTCGAGCTCGGCGTTGGGGTCTTCCAGGACGTCGCGTAGGAAGTCTCGCAGTCGTGACCAGCGGGCCTTTGCCTCGACGTACGCAGGCGTCGACGGGTTCTGCGGGTGTTGCCAGGCATCGAGCTGCCGCACGAGGTTCTCGCCGCTTGCGAGGTCTGACGTGCCGACGGACTCACCCGAAACCCGCATCTCTCGAAAGGCCGGAATGATGATGGCGTTGTTCGGCACATGAGGGCCAGGGGTGAGCATGCTCGTGGACGCTCGCCTGTGAGGATCACCGATCGCTTCCGTCAAGACGGCGAGCGCGACATTCCTTGCGTTGTTGAGGTCGCCTCCGGTCGTCTTCAGCCAGATCCCGACTCGCTCCTGATCGTCGTCGAGCGGCACGACTATCTGGTCGACCAACGTGCGTCGATCGGCTGGAGTTGCATAGCTGGCATGACGCACAAAGTCGCTGATATCAGCACGCTGGAACGGGACGAGGGTGGCGCGCACCTGGCCAGGTTCCCGCCCGATCTGCGACTCAGTGTTTCGGCGCTCGGACACGACCCAGGCCTTCGCGGCACGCATGACGGTCGACTTGCCGTGGTTGTTGCGGCCCACGAGGAAGTTCATCCTTCCCAGCGGTCCGACGTAGGCCAGATGCTCGCCCCGGACGCCGCCGAAGCCGGTCAGCGCATAGCCGAGCAGCATCGGGTCGCCCGGTTGCGTGGAAGGGGACAGTGGCATGCGCCGAAGCCTCTCACCTGAACGTCGGCACACTGCACAGTTCTGGGAACGGTGGGGCGGACTGACAGGCCGAAGGTGGCGCCTTGCATCAGGGTCGGTTGTTGGCTGATGGCTGAACGACCGACTCCTTCTGAGCTGAACCGCTTCGCTGCGATATGCGTAGGCGTCAATCTGCCAAGCACATCCAGATGGGGGCGCCCCAAGGGCGGACGGAGGAGTTGATGTGTCCGACCCAAGGGGTGGTGGGTATCCGTCACGTGGTGTTGCCAGGGGTGCCACCGCGTAGCGACGCAGGGCGTACCACATGACCTGGGAGAGCGCCGGGCCGGGCGATAGAGCCGGCCTGGCCGTGGCGGTGGGTTCCGGCCGACCGCGTGGATGGTGAGCGCGGGTCGTTGGCCGGGGCAGAACCGCCGAAGGAGACGTGACGGTGTCGCAGGCGGACAACGAGCCGCACGCGACACCTCAACTTCCGAATCTGGGCATCAATGCTTTCAGTGCTGATCCTGAGGTGGAGCGATGGCGACCCGAGTACCCCTTGGTGTAGCCCGTGGTCGCTATTCGGATCCGTCGAGCCCCCGGCCCCTGACCGCCCGGGTGGGAGCTTGGCGACGTGCCGAAGGACGTCGCGAGACGCCGTCAGACCCTGCCGAGCACGAGCGGCACGAGGACAACACCACCGACAGCGACACGCCGCCCGCCGAGGACCCGTCGGCCGAGCAGGAACCCGAGGAGGGCACAGGTGGCGGTGACTAGTCCAAGGGCAAGGACGGGAAGACCGAGCGGCGAGGACGTCCCTCGAGGTATACGGAGATACCGACCGAGCAACCGGACGGCTCGCTGACCGACGGGGTCTTGGGCAGGCCGTGACCTGCTTCGTCGCGCCGAGCACTGGTGGTCCGAAAGTTCAATGTGATCTGACGACGCGCGTCTCGTTTGGGCAGTACGATCTCGCAGTGCCGTTTCGGAGTTCACCCTGCACACTGCTGATATCGCTCGTCTCAGTTTTGGCGACCGCCGCCGTCGCTGTCCCGGCAGCTGCTGCGGAAACGTGCGGGGGACTGTCAGCAACCATCGTCGGGACCAGTGGCAATAACGAGATATTGGGCACCGAAGGCGACGACGTAATCGTCGCGGGGTCTGGCAGCGACCACATCATCGGCACCGACGGCGACGACGTCGTGTGCGGAGGAGACGGTATCGACTTTGTCTACGGTGGCCTCGGGAACGACGTCCTGTACGGCGGAGGTGCCCGGGACTACATCGATGGAGGCGACGGCGACGACGTCCTGCACGGCGATGCTGGTGATGACCGACTCGAGGCGCACAGTGCCGGGGATGACACTGTCCACGGAGGACCCGGGCGCGACGAGCTCGCATGGGACGACACCCTCCAGCCAGTGATCATCGACGTCACCACCCAAACAGCAGTCCAGGACGGGACAGACCGTTGGACCAGTGTGGAGAACCTGTCTGGCTCTCACGGGGACGACACGTTCATCGGCGGGCCCGGCGATGACAACTTCCTGGGCGAGGGCGGCGCCGACACTGTGAGCGGCGGCAGCGGCAACGACGTGTTGACCGTCGAGGAAGGCACAGTCGAGGGCGGCGCGGGCGACGACACCATCTACGGCGGCTCAGTCGTCCTCGCCGGGGCCGGTGACGACGAAGTGGGATTCGCAGGACCCGGCGATCGCATCGAGACTGGCGCTGGTGGCGACTACGTCCTGATCGGCGACGGCGCCATCGTCAACACCGGCCGCGGTGCCGACCATGTGTCCCTCCGGAGCGGTCGCTCAACGGTGAACACGGGACCCGGCGGCGACCTTATCCACTTTAAGGGCGACGTCAGTTCAAGCGTGCACGGTGGGTCTGCACTGGACATCCTGATGCTGGATCGCAGGCGCGCCGCGATAGTCGACTTGGCATCTGGCTGGGTGCGGAGCGGTCGGACCGTCCGTGCGACCGTCCGGGGGATCGAGTGGATCCGCGGATCCAACCTGGCGGACCGTTTGCGGGGCTCGATACGTTCCGAAACACTGATCGGCGGCAGAGGGAACGATCATCTAGTTGGCAGGTCGGGTGCGGATACTCTGGATGGGTCCGCCGGCCGGGACCGAGCAGATGGCGGAACAGGGTTTGACCACTGCACCGCCGAGGTCGTTCTCCGCTGCTGACTGTTGCTGTGGGTAGGTCTTGTTGACAAGGCGTCTTCCTGGCCCCAACGACACCCAATCCGGGTACGCGGGCGAACCCGAGGTTGCGCATGCTCGTCGCGTTGGCCGAGGTGCTTGGCGTCGACGTCCGCGAGCTGCTGCCCGCTGGGTCCGGGGGAGTGGCGCCCGGAGGATGATCGACGGGCCAGATGGTGCCAGATCGACGCTGACAAATGAGCGCGCTCATGGTGGTTGACCCGGCTCCGGCTCACGCATCGGAGCGTTGGCGTTGCCGTGCCTCGACGACGATCCGGGGTACCCACTGGGCCGATCGACGTCGTGCGCCCCATCGCCCCGAGCCACCGAGTTGACTTCGCTTGCGTCAACGTCCCGCTCTGTTCTAGAAATGGTCACTATTAAGCCGCCAAAGTTGCCGACGGCCAGTCGTGAATCAAACAAGCAGATCGGGTGCGTGGACTGCAAGCAGTCGACGCCCCGCGTCGGTGATTGGCCCTTCGACGTCCCGAAGCGGGAACCGAGCTCGTGCTTCTTCGACCAAGGTCGCCCCTACGCCTCGTCGCCGCCAGGCCCGTGCTGTCCAGAGGTGAGCCAGCGACTCGTGCTCCCCGTCGGTGTCCCTGTCGTGAATGATTGCGAAGCCCGCGAGACTTCCGCTCCAGCTCGTGTCGATTGACGCGAAGGGCATGATGTACAAGAGCCATATACCCGCCTCGCCGGGAGAGTGGTCCCAGCGGCACTCTCGTCGGTAGGCGCGAGCCGCCAATGCAAGGGCGGACTGCTCCCAGTTCCATATCTCCGAGACGCCAGGGGGATCGTCGTCGGCGTAGCTGTCGAAGTCCAGTTGCAGGACCGTGGGTGCCCACGCGTCGTCGACGGGGTCTGGTCGCCTCCACCCCAGTGTGGGTCCGAAGTTCGCGGCGGCGGTATCGCGAGCGAGGTCGACTAGGTCTTGCAGTTCGTTCACGATGATAGGTAGATAGTTGTCATCCCCAGCCGCCAGTGTGCCGGGTGGGGCGAGAGCTAGTAGCGCTTGGTGTGCCGCTCGAAATTGAGCGCCGAGCGGCGAGTTTGTCAGCGGATCGTTCTCCGTCATCTTGTTTCCCCCGATCGCCGTGCTTCTCAAGGCTCGGCACGCCATGAGTCAGTCTCGCGGGAGCTGCGACGGGATACATGTCCGGGACGACGTTCACGCGCGAAACGATCGCGTCGCGGGATCGTCTTGGCTGTATCGCGCCCGCCGAGTGAAAGTTCGGGCAATGGAAATCCCAGAGTTTCAGTCAAGCCGGTCTGAGCGCTAAAGGTAGCAGCAGGCCTCTTGTCGAGCATTGTCACTTCGAACAGTTGAGCGCGCTTGCCCGATCGTTGCAGCTTGATGACTAGTCCAATTTATCCGAGGCGGGAGCGAGGTGGCGGCACGAGGGTCCGTCGCCCGCCGCTCCTCCCTCTGTCAACGTCTGATCAGTGATTCGCATCGACACACCCGGCCCTGATTTGAAGATGGTCCGACTGGGCTATTGACACAGCCCGATCGGGCCATCTTCTGCCATCTGTTGACAGATCCCAGCGTCAAATCGACTTTCAGGGTTACGGTTCGGCCTGCTTGGTGGCTTCCGCATGCGGGCTGGCCTGAGTGGTCATATTTCATTGTTAGCCCATCGTTTGGGCCTGTTTCTTGGGAGCTGGCAAGTGCAGCTGAGTCGCGCCGTTATTGCATCGTCCGTATTGATGTTGGTTGGCCCGTTGTTGGTTGACGGGGTGGTTTCCTACGCTGCTCCAGTCTCGGCGGTGGTTGTGCCTGATGAGGCGACGGCGGCGCTGGCGAAGGCAGCCGATACCGGGGACCCGGTGGAGGTGCTGTCGTTGCGCGATGAGTACACGCAGGTGTTCGCCGAGACGGACGGTCAGTCGCTGATGCAGGAGTCGAGTAGCTCTCCTGTGTTCGGACGCAACGCTGAGGGTGAGCTGGCTGAGATTGACACAACTCTGGAGCTGGTCGATGGGGCGATTCGCCCCGTCGCAACCGCGTTGGGGCTCGTGCTCCCAGCTGGTCCGGGTGAGACCCTCGACTTGTCGTACGAGGGCAGCGGACTCGAGCTCGGTCTGCCCGGCACGCTGTCGGCGCCGACCCTTGATGGGGCGACCGCGCGGTACGCGGACGTCTTTCCTGGTGTGGACTTGCTGCTGACCGCGACGCCGGACGGGGTCTCGCAGGTGTATGAGGTGAGAACGCCGGAGGCGGCAGCCGCGGCGCCGCTGGAGCAGCTGGTCTTCCCTGTCGAGGCAGAGAATGGCGACCTAGTCCCGCGAACCGGAGGCGGGTCGATGTTCATCGACAGCTTCGGTGAGGTGGCCTTTGCGTCGGGGCCGGCGCTGATGTGGGACTCCTCCAGCGATGAACTCACTCCGGAGTCGGTCCCCGAGACTGACCCTGCCGAGGTCGCACAGGAGGACTACGCGGCTCCCTCGCCGTATGACCAGCGCGAGGAGATGGCGGTAAAGGTCACCGATGCTGGTCTGCGCGTGACGCCGGACGCTGAGTTCCTTGCCGACCCCGAGACCGTGTATCCCGTGTTCATCGACCCGGACCATGTGCTCGGCCGCGGCGAGAGGACGATGCTCCGTTCAGACGGAGAGAAGAGCTGGCAGTTCAACGACCCTGACGGTGAGGGCGTCGGCCGATGCCCGACCTCCTACGATTCCTCCTGCAAGGGCCCCTACCGCAAGCGCCTGTTTTATGAGTTCGGCCGTGGTGACCTGAACGCCGGCGACCAGGTAATGCGAGCCGAGTTCGTCGTAAAAGAAACCCATGCAGCTTCGTGCACCAAGACCCCGGTTGACCTAGTCCAGACCGGCGAAATTTCGCCCGCATGGGACTGGCCCGGACCCGGTGTCATCAAGCAGATCGATTCCAGGACGGTCGCCTATGGCCGGGCGGGGTGCCCGGCAGCCAACGTCGAATTTGGGAGCGACGCTCTCCTGGTCTCGGCTCGCAATCTCGCCGACGGCGACCTCGGCCGGCTCACACTTTCGTTGCGGGCTGGAAACGAGTCGGACCAGCTGGGCTGGAAGCGCTTCTCCGACGACGCCGTCCTCAGGGTCTGGTACGTCCGGAAGCCGGGCGTGCCGACCGGTGTGGGGGTCGCGGTCAATGGGGTGCCTCTCTGCGGCGAGAACTTCGATGACCGCGAGATGATCGACAGCAACTATCCTCGGCTCAAGGCGACCGTCCAGACTGCGGTCCGACCGGGTCTAAATGCTCCGCCCGGAAAACTGCGTGCCGCATTTCAGCTGCAGGTGCGCCGTAACGGCACATGGATCGATGTTGTGACTCACAAGCGCCCGGCAACCGGCGGCGACGCGGATGGCAGCCCCCAAGTCCTCGACTTTGCAGACCTCCCACGCAGGCTTCCCAACGACGCCTACCGGTTCAAGGTGTGGACCGAGTCCTTCTACGACATCGAGCAGGCCGGCAGTGGCTGGTTGCAGGGTGGGTCGAGCGACTGGTGCCACTTCGGTATTGACGAGGGCCAGCCCTTGCCGCCGCTGGTGACCAGCAAGGACGGCAGGTATCCCGAGGAGATCGCCGGCGTCATCAGGTGGGGCGGCAAGCCGGGGCAATTCGGGGACTTCCTGTATCGCCCGGACCCGACCGATCCCTCGCCGAACATTGTTCGGTACAAGACCGAACTCACCGGCGTCGGCACCGCCGTCGATGGCGCCGTAGGCAATGACGGCTCGGCGACCGCGCGCGTGACGCCTTCCAGCGCTGGTCCCTACTACCTCTCGGTCAAGGCGTACGACCGAAACCAGCGAGCGGGAGCCTCCAAGGTCTACCGGTTCAACGTGCAAGAGAATCGGCCGCCCGTCGGGTACTGGCATGTGCGGGCTGGCGATACGACCACTATCGCGGACTCCGCAACTGGACCGGAGGCGCGCCCGCTCACTTTGAGTTCACTGTCGTTACTGGCTGGCGCAGGTTTCGGGCGGCGCGGGAAACTGACTGTGGGCGCAGACACCGACGTGCCCGACTACGCTCTCCGGTTCAACGGAACCGGTGGCCAGGCCAGGTCCCAGACCTACGTTCTCGACACCAGCACGTCCTTCACCCTTTCGGCGTGGGCGATGCTCACCAACACCGATCAGGATCGGGTCCTTGTCTCTCAGTTCAACGAGGCGGGCACCGAGGGATTCGACCTTCGCTATTCCAAGGCCGCCAACGCCTGGACAGCTGGATGGACCTATAGGGACGCGACGGGTACCCACGTCCGCCGCAGCACGGCGCCGGTCCCGGCGGTAAAGGACGCATGGACCCAGGTCTCAGCGGTCTACGACGACGCTACAAAGACGATCCAGTTGTTCCTGAACGGCCGTCCTTCAGGTGCGCCGTTGGACGTAAGCGGTGCTGCCACCCCTTCGGCGACCAACGGGCCGCTGATCGTAGGAAGGGGCGGGACCGCGATCACGACGACAGCGCCGTTCCACGGACTCATCGACGAGATTCAGGCGTGGAAGAACACCGTTGAGCCCGCGGAATTGTCCCAATCCGGCACTCAGGACGACGAAGGCAACCAAGTCGTGACGTTGGTGCGGAGCTGGCGCGCAAGCGTGGCAGCCGGCACAAACACCGCGACGACCATCCAAGACAGCTCGGTGTTCGGCCACACCGCGAGCGTGTTGAGACTCGAAGGTGACGCGGTCAAGGACACTGCGGCTGGACAGGTGCTCTTCAGTGGCAACGGCGGTCTCGCCGCCACTGGTCCCATGCTCGATGAGACAGGATCGTTCACGGTCTCGGCAGACATCACTGTTGATGACCAGGCCATGGCCGGGCGTGACCGCGCCCGAATCGTCGGGCAGCAGGCCGCCGGTGGCAACCCGAGCTGGGCACTGTGGTTCGTCAAAACCGGCGTTCAGAACGGCCGCGCAATCGGTATGTGGACCTTCGGCCGCTGGTCGGCCCCAGGCCAGCTACGCACGGCCCAGACCGACCCCGAAGATCAGGAGCACGTGATCCTCGGAACGCAGACCCGCATCAACGTGGTCTACAGCGCCAACCTCACCGCCAACCAGATCTGCATCTACGGCGGCATCAACCCGGACGAGATCGGGTGCGCCGACTACGACGCACCCGTCCAGGGCGCCGGGGAGATGACAGTCGGGATGTCACCTGCCGGCCCAGGGCTCGGTCGGACTGACTTCCTTGTCGGACGGATGGCGTGCCTGCATCTCTACGCCGGCGCCGCCACTCCCACCGGACTCAAGACGCTCGCAGGGTGCAACTGATGACTTCCATGAACCGTCGACGCTCGATCGCGGTCACCGTGACGACCACGGTCGCCCTCGCTTGCGCGGCACTGACCGTGGTCCCGGGGCCCGCGCGTGCCTTGGTAGCGCTCGACCCGCCTGCTGCTACCCCGTCGGCTCCCAGCGAGGGCGCGGACCTGCAGTCGGCGACCGGTCGGGCAGCAGCCAACGCAGCAGAAGAGGAGTTTGATGCCCTCCTCGCCGAGGCCGAGGACACCGCCGCGGAACAGGTCGACGAAGAGACCGCGACCCGACAGGCTTTGGCACGCAAGGCCGGACCGACTTCGTTGGCCACGTCCTCAACAATGGCCGAGACCGGCTCAGTCACCCAGGGCAAGACCGGTAACGGCGACTACTCAGCGACACCATTGGCGCCGTCTGCATCCTGGTCGGCGGGGGGCTCGGCCGGCTCGTTCGGCTGGAGCTACCCCTTCGACGCCCCCGCCGCGGCTGCTGGCCCACGTCCCGCCCTAGGGGTCAACTACGACTCCGGTTCGGTCGACGGGCGCACCTTCACCACCAACAACCAGCCCTCCGTCATCGGTGAGGGCTTCGACCTGACCAGTTCCTACATCGAACGCCGCTACATCTCGTGCAGCGACGACGGACACCCGGCCAAGTTCGACCTGTGCTGGCGAGGCGAGCACCTAAGCCTGGTTCTCAACGGCGCTGCCAACGAGCTCGTCCAAGTCGGCGACACCGACGTGTTTCGGCTCAAGCAGGACGACGGGTCCACCGTGCAGCGACTCCGCGGCGCCGAGAACGGGATCCGCAACGGCGAACACTGGCAGCTCGTCACCCCCGACGGCACCGAGTACCTCTTCGGGCGCAACCAGCTGCCCGGCTGGAACGCAGGTGACCCCGAAACGAAATCGGCATGGACGGTCCCGGTCGTCACCAATGACGCCAACGACCCCGCCCAGGCACAGGTCTGCAAAGAGGACGGCTACCCGCTAGCCACCTCGTGGTGTGACCAGGGGTGGCGCTGGAACCTGGACCTGGTCACTGACACCAACAACAATGCAGCGAGCTACTGGTATACCGCCGAGACCAACAGGTACGCCCGCAACGCCAACACCGACAACAAGACCGAGTACGTGCGCGGCGGCTACCTCAACCGCGTCGACTACGGCCTACGTCGCGACAGCCTCTTCTCGGGCTTTGATCTCACCAAGGCGCCCTACCGGCTCAAGCTCGACTACGCCGAACGATGCGTGGTCGGGGCCTGCGAGAACCTCACTAAGGCCACCAAGTCGAAGTGGCCCGATGTCCCGTTCGATTCGGTGTGCGAGCCCGGAGACACCTGCAAGGACGACTACGCCCCCACCTTCTTCTCTCGCAAGATGCTCACAAACGTCACCTCAGCGGTCTCGATCGCTGGCGGTTACCGAAACATCGACGAATGGTCCCTCGACCACATCTTCATCAACCCCGGCGACACCGGAGACTCCAGCGACCACATCTTGTGGCCCACTCGCATCAACCACACCGCAGTCGCCTCAACCCCCCACATCGCCTCGCGGCCCGTCAGACTGATGCCAACCCTCGACGAGGCCATGAGCAACCGCGTCGACCGAACCGGCGACGACATCTCACCGCTCATCCGACCCCGTCTGTCCCGGGTGGTCAGTGATACCGGCGCCGTCACCAGAGTCGAGTACTCGGCACGCGACTGCACCACCGGCAACCTTCCCGTCTCGGTAGCCAACAACCAGCGGCGCTGCTTCCCCGTTTGGTGGGCACCCAACGGCGGCGACCGCGACAAGGACTGGTTCCACAAGTACGTCGTCAACTCCGTCACCGAAACCGACACCACCACCGGCGAAGCTGTCGTCACCTCCTACGAGTACCAGGGCGCCCCGGGGTGGCATTACAACGACGACCCCTTCACCGCCAACACCTACCGAACCTGGTCGCAGTGGCGCGGATACGAACGCGTGAACACCCTTGTCGGCAACCCCGACTCGGCCAAGCGGACCCTGAGCACGACGGTGTTCATGCGTGGCATGGACGGCGACCGCTCCGCCGATGGCGGGACCCGAAACGTCCAGGTCGCCGGCATCAACGCCGACCCGCTCGACGACAAGGAAGCCCTCGCCGGGAGCGTCCGCGAGACCGTCCTGTACGACGGCCGGAACCGTGACGGCAGCAACGGCGCGCAACTCAGCGGCACAATCACCACCCCGGTCGTGCTCGACTCCCGCGCCTCCCACACCTTCGCGGCCGGCAACATCGACGGCAAAGCCGCCGACGCCGTCACCATCCGCTCCACGATCGTGCGCACCAAGACCACCACCGACCGGGTCCGAGTCACCAGCGGCTCGACCCCGTACTTCCGCTCGAAGGTCAACAACGTCGTCGAGTTCGATGCTCTCGGCTATCCCAAGCAGGTCGAGAACTACGCCAAACCCGACGACAGCCTGGCAGCAACCACGGATCGGACCTGCACCACGCGCTGGTACGCCCGTAACACCGACGCGGGGATCCTCGCCGCGCCCGCACGCACCCAGGTCTTGGCCACCGCGTGCACCAACGCCGACTCAGCTGTCCTCCCAACGGACGCGGCGACACCTGGTGATGTCATCAGCGACACCGCTTTCCGCTACGACGGCGCCTCCGCGTGGGCGGGGCAGCAACCCACCCGCTCCAACCTGACCTGGACCGGCCGCGCTGCCGGATACGCCGCAGACCGGACCCCCTCGTTCCAGGCCACGGTAACCACCACCTACGACAGCCTCGGGCGGTCGACCTCGACCACCCGTGGTGAGGCCACAGCGACTACCGACTACCAGCCCTCCGGCGCCGGTGTCCCGGTCTCCTCGACCCAAACCAACGCCAAGGGCCACGCCGTCACCACCACCTACGACCCGGCCTTTGCTGTTGACACCCTGGCGATCGACGCCAACGGACGACGCATCGAGAAGGCCTACGACGCCGCCGGCCGTCTGACCGAAGTGTGGACACCGAACGTCAACCGTGCAGTCGGCGCGCCGCCGACGGTCAAGTTCGGGTACCGCATCGGCGGTGATCGCGACGAGTTCGGCTACGTCACCGGCTCCTGGATCTCAACCTCTCGTCCCAAGGGCGACACCAGCGGCTACGTGACCGACTACGAGATCTTCGACGCACTCCTGCGGCCACGCCAGACCCAGACCCCGTCAGTATCCGGCGGACGCCTGATCACCGACACCAACTACAACGACCGCGGCCTGGTTGACCAGAGCTTCACCGACGTCTGGGACGACGAAACCGGCCCCAACGGAACCCGCTGGGTCGTCTCCGCAGGTGGTTTTCTCCAAGACGACACCACCTACGACGGCGCCAACCGCCCGATCGCGGTGAAGTCCAGCTGGGGTCTTACACAAGTGAGCCCCTCTGGCTCAACCCGCGGAAACCAGACCACCACCACCAGCTACAGCGGTGACACCACCGCCATCGAGCCGCCGGCCGGTGCCCTCGGCACCCGGGTCATCACCGACGCGCTCGGTCGCGTCACCGAGCGGCGCACCTACCCCACGGCTGCCGCCACGGGCGCGACCTACCTGTGGAACAGGTTCAGCTACGACAAGCAGCAGCGGCTCAAGACCCTCACCGCTGTCGACAACACCCAGTGGACCTACACCTACGACCTCTTCGGTCGACAGGTCCGCGCGACCGACCCCGACCGCGGCGCCACCACCACCACCTACGACGCCCTGGACCGGGTCCGCTCGACCACCGACGCCGAGAACCGCACCCTCTCCTATAGCTACGACGATCTCGATCGCAAGACCGGGCTCTTCTCGACCAACACACAGACCCCGGCAAATCAGCTCGCCGAGTGGACCTACGACACCCTCACCAACGGAAAGGGGCTCCCGGCAGCATCGATCCGTTACGTCGGAGGCAAGGCCACCGGTTCGGCCTACACGAAGGCGGTCGCCGCCTACGACTCCATGGCCCGACCCATTCGCACCACACTCAACCTGCCCGCGAACGAGCCACTCGTCACCGGCCCGCCGGCCGGGAACGGTGCACGCGTCGCCGCGACGATGGAGTTCTCGACTTCGTTCAACCGGGACGGCACGGTCAAGACCACCACCGAACCTGCTGTACCCGGCCTGGCTGCTGAGGTCGCCAGCTATGGCTACGACGCCACCGGGCTGGGTCTACCCACCACCCTGTCCGGTGTCTCGAGCCTCGTGCAGAACAGCTCGTACTCGGCCTTCGGTGACCTCACCCAGTCGACCCTTGGGCTCTCGGCCAGCAACAACAACAAGGTCTGGCTCACCTACAGCTACGACTCCCGCCGACGGCTCGAATACTTCTACACCACCGAGAACGGTGCCGCGAACCACCTGATCGACGCCAAGTACACCTACAACGACGTCAACCAGGTGACCGCAATCGACGACCTCGCGGTAGCCGACCCCGACTACCAGTGCTTCACCTATGGCACCTACCAGCGACTCGAAAACGCCTGGACTCCCAAGACCAGGAACTGCGCTGCGACCGGCCGCGTCAAGACCAACATCGGCGGCAAAGCGCCCTACTGGAACAGCTACACCTACAACGCCAACGGCACCCGCGCCACTAGCACCAAACAGCCCGTCACCAGTACCGGTGTCGCCACAGCCACCAACTACGCCTACGGCGGTGCCTGCACCAATGGCACTACCGCGACCACCGCTGGCGCCCACACCCTGACCAAGACTGAGACCCGCGTCGGTACCGCCACTGCCGACGTCGATCTCTTCTGCCCGAATAGGGTCGGCGACCACGCCACCTCGGTTGCACCCAACGACGCCACCCGCACCGCGACCTGGGACGCCGAAGGAAAGCTCGCGACCCTCACCCAAGGCACCACCAAGTACACCCACATCTACGACGCCGACGGCAACCTCCTCATCAAGCGGCCCACCGGCAACACCGCTGGCATCACCACCCTGTACCTCGGAGCCACAGAGATCCGAGTCACCAAGTCCACGGCCGCGACCCCGGTCTACACGGCCAAGAGCTTCCGCTACTACACCCATGCCGCCGGGACCGTCGGCTACCGCCTCGGCGTACCCGGAGTGGCCAGCAAGCTCTACTTCCAAGCCGCCGACCACCACGCCACCACCTCCGCTCAATGGGAGGCAACGAACCCGGCCACTACGCGCACCAAGCGCTACACCGACCCCTTCGGCGCCACCCGCGGCACCGCGCCCACAGGGTGGGTCGACGACAAACGATTCCTCGGCAAGTCACACGACGACACCACCGGAATCACCCACGTCGCAGCCCGCGAATACGACCCCGCCCTCGGACAGTTCCTCTCCGTCGACCCAATCCTTGACGTTGGCGACCCCCAATCACTGAACGGGTACTCCTACAGCAACAACAACCCGCTCAACCTTTCCGACCCCACCGGCATGGTCTTCGACAACGACGACGTCGAGGTCGCCGCCAACACCAGCGCCGGCCCCTCTGCCCCCGCAAGCACCACCTCGAGCGCACCAACCGGCACGACGAGCACCCCGTCCTCGACCAGTACTCAGTCCGCTCCCACGTATGGCAGCGCCGGCAAGGTCTACATCACGGGACAGGGCTACGTAGACCAGGAGTACGCGGCAAGCTACGACCCCTGTGCCATGACAACCCGATGCAACAGCACCGAGGTCTCCCCACTCGTAGTGGCTGCCGGCAAGCTCGTCTTCGACGGCTCCGCATGCGACACATTCAGCTGGGGCTGCATCGCCGAAATCGCCATGGTGATCCCCTTCGCCAAGATCGGCAAGGCCGGTAAACTCCCTGGCCTTATCGACGACCTCGCCGACGGCAGCCGGGCCACCGACAACACAGTCGACGGCGGCCGCGCCGCAGACGAAGTGGCCGACGCGGCAGACAGCGGGTCTTCAGCTACCACTGGTGCGCGCTCTTGCTTAAAGTCATTCGTCGGCGAAACGCTCGTGTTGATGGCCGACGGGTCGAAGAGACCCATCGGGAGCATCAAGGTCGGTGACCGGGTGGTCGCCACAGATCCTGAGACCGGGGAACGAGTAGTCCGTCGTGTCACCCGCGTGTGGGTCCATGACGACCACGTGCTTGATCTCGCGATCGAAGGCGAGACCATCACCACTACTGCTGACCACCTCTTCTGGTCAGTCACCGATCAACGATTTGAACGCGCCGACCAGCTCGCCGCTGGCGAGGTCGTACTCGGAGACCTCGGTCGCGGGTCCATAGTGCTCGGTTTCCGTTCCGGAACCGAGCGGTCCGAAAAGGCGTACAACCTCTCCATCGCTGGCGTCCACACGTACCACGTCGGAGAGGCGTCCATCCTCGTCCACAACGACTGCGGTTATAGGCCCTCAGGTGGATTCGCGGACTCGGATCTCGACGAAGTGGCGCAATCTGTCTATCAGCACGTGGGTGCCGGTGACGTACCGGGTCGCCCAAATTTGACGCAGATTCATGAGGCACTGACTCGAGGGGTCCCCAAGGCGCTTGGGCAGGGTGACGGGGGCATCGCTCAGGTCATCAACTACCGGGGTGTTCGGGTAATCATCAACGAGGATAGCCCGTGGAAGAGCACGGCTTACTTCCCAGGCGGTGGATGACGATGGCTTCGAAGAAACAATGGCAGACGGTTTCAGTCGCGCTCAACCCATACGTATCGTTGAGTATGGGCGAACTCCTCGACGGCTGGAGATCTCACGTTCGCAGACTTTCGGTGGAACTGGACGCCGAAACCTCCGACCGCGCCACGTGGGGAGCTCACGACTACGCAGCTGCACTTCACATCCGCGAGGCGTTCGAGCGCGGCCTCGCACTACTTCAGGCCCAGGATCGAGCGGATGCAAAGCGCGAGGTAGCGGACTCAGATCAGTACCTTCAAACGCGAACTGAGCCAGATGTCGGTGGGTTATTGAACGAGTTGCTCTCAGCCGAAGCAACCAGCGATTCATGGTGGTGGCACCGCGTGCCAAAGCGCGGACCAGTGCGTGATGAACTTGAGTCGTATAAGCGGCGCTAGAGGTGGGACCGACCGTGCTTGGCGTCGATCATCTCACCGTAGACTGCCGGTCAGGTGGCGGTTCTGATGTGCGCGAAGGATGTTAGTTCGGCTTAACCGGTCGAGATTGAGTTCGGCCGCCTGAAGGGTGTGATGGCGGCGATATCTCTAAGCCGGTCCACTTATTGGCTTCGATAACTGGGAGCGTTCCAGTGGCAACAGGCGACACCTGCCCCGCTTGTGGGTATACCGAATTGTCCGAGGCGCCCAGAACTCGAAGCGGAGGCTCCTACGAGATCTGCTGGAGCTGCGGATTCGAATTCGGTGTCACGGACGAAGACCTGGGGTATGACTACGATCACTGGCGCCAGCGTTGGATCGAGCGTGGTATGCCTTGGGATAGCGAGCCACGGCATCCGAGTCCCGAGGGGTGGGACCCGGTTGTGCAACTGGAGCGATTCCTGGATGGGAATAACGAGTAGGTAGTCCGCTCGGCACGGACTGACTAGCCCAACGCTATGAGCCGAATGCCGGACATCGTCATCGGGCCCAATCGGATTGGTTCGGATCGTAGAATCGAGCGCACCAACCGGCACGACGAGCACCGTCCTTGACCAGTACTCAGTCCGCTCCCACCTATGGCAGCGCAGGCAAGGTCTACATCACCGGGCAGGGCTACGTAGACCAGGAGTACGCCGCAAGCTACGACCCCTGTGCCATGACAACCCGATGCAACAGCACCGAAGTCTCACCACTCGTCGTGGCTGCCGGCACGCTCGTCTTCGACGGCTCCGCATGCGACACATTCAGCTGGAGCTGCATCGCCGAGATCGCCATGGTGGTCCCCTTCGCCAAGATCGGCAAGGCCGGCAACTCCCCGGCCTCATTGACGACATCGCCGACGGCGGCCGGGCTGCCGACAACACAGTCGACGGTGCGAAGACAGCAGACGACTGGCCGATCCTCAGCGGAATCGTCCGCGACGCCGGCCAAGGGTAAGGGCATCTTCGGTGTAGGCTCTGGTACGGCTTCACAGGCCTCGAGAGCGGGCGAATCGTGGGTGGGTGATGGTTATCGGATTGCGAGCGATGGCAAGACGCTCGTTAGTCGCGATGGCCTGAGAACTTTCCGGCCGCCGTCATGGAAGCCCGATCTCGGCAAGTATCTGGCCAACTTCTCGTATTGGATCGGGGAGAGAGCCGGCAAACCAGTCGGTAATGGACACCTCGACGTGACGGGCATGGTTCCATGAGGGCAGCAATCCGCTCGATCATGAGCCTCGACGTCGACGACCTTGACGGCTGGGCCCCTGAGAGCGAGTCCTGGGCTCTCGGACTACAGATTCTTGCTGGCCCGGACGACGGTCCAGGCGAGGAGTCGTTCGAGCTCACCGTCTGCAATTTGGCTTGGCTGGCCGAGCGCGTTCGGCGCGACGGCGTATACGACGGGCGTCACCACTTGGTCGTCGAGAGGTACGACTGGTCGACGCTTCGTGTGTTTGTCGAGCGGCGCGTCCGGGCATGCCATGGCCCAACTTGGCGCGACGTGGCCGTGCAACTGGCTCGGTTGGGCTATTGGGAGTTCGAGGACTACCAGCCGTAGTCAGCCGACTTGGCCGCTGAAGGCTTGGCGGGCGTAATGGCGTAGAGGCCAAGCTGGGTCCAAGGAGCGCGTTGACCTCGGCGACGGCATCGGCACGTTTGTCTCGCGACGGTACGAGTATTCCGACTCGAGGGGAATCTCTCGTTACGTGCCGTGGAAGCGTTGACATCATCCTTGGGAGGCCTCAGTGACGACCGATCCCGCGACCTTCCGCACGGAGGTGCTCCTCTCGCTTCAGAGAGCGCTCTGGGACCTGGTTACGCCCGCACTGCGGGCTGTTGCCGTCCGGCCCTTGTATCCGCTGATCGAGGCCCGATTGGTGTACGAGGCCGTGGGAGACGAGGAGCGCCAGCTCGCAGCTGAAGCCGAGTCGTACGTAATCGCCGACTTCCTGCCGCCGATCGACGTCCGATTCGCAGCAGTCGAGGTCCCGCCCGGCTTACAGCGCGAACTCGAAGCAGACGAGGAGTGGATCTATCGCCGCCGGGAGGGCGAGTCGTTGTGACCCGGCCACGCGTTCCAGAAGCACGTGATCGATAAGGCCGAGTTCGCAGGGATCACGACGCGATCGCAGTTCGCTCAGCACATCGAGGACGTCGTCTCCAACGGGGTGATGCGGCCACTGGAGCGCGGGCGCACCGGTACTGGCGGGACGGTACCTTGGTGATCCGAGATCCGAGATCCGAGGAACGTCGACGGGGGTACTGCCTTCCGTCCGGAGGACGGCTACGGCTACTTCCTCGGGCTGGACTGAGGTGGCATTGGAATGAAGCTCCTACATCCGGAATCCTCATGGGTCGGCGACGACGAAGTTCTTGAGGGCGAGGTCGTGATCGCCGCGACTCGAGAAGAGCTGCTGTTGCTCGCCAACGCTCTCAACGAGGCCCTACAGGCCGTCAACGACTGGGAGTTCGGCCCAAGGCTCGGCGGGTCGCCGGACGAAGCTCGAGCTCTCAGGTCAAGGGTTCGCGATCTGCTTCGCGAAACTCGACGGCCGGAGTGAAGATGGGTGAGATCGCAATCGCCTTGTCCCGTGATCAAGCGCTGGCGCTGTTCGTCTTGCTGCCTGCGAATCCCTCGGCGGCCGGCACGAGCCCGCAGTAGATGTCAGCAGATCGTTTGCCCCCGTCCGATTTCGTAGGTCGAGCGATTGCATCGTCCGGTTCAGGAGTTCGAAGTTAGATGCGGTCCCATGGGGGGTGTGCTCGCCGAGCAGTTCAGTTCCGGCCGAGACTTGGGTAGCGCGACCTCGCGGTACCGCTGGTTGAAGCCGCCGCGCGATCTCTTCAGATTCCACATGGATGCTTCGCTCCGCCGATGCGAGCATCGGCGGAGGCTTGTCGAGCACGGGTGGAGCAACATCCGTCTAGCCGGGTGACTAGCGAACAGGTGAGACCACTGAGCCAGTTCTGCCGGACCTGCACCGGCAGTGCCGTCACGCGGTCGGGATCCACCAGTGTTTGTCCGCTCGTTGCTCGAGGGCGATGCTCTCTTGCGTTCCGTCCGCGAGATTTATGACCAGGGTGGTGGCGGCGACGGCGTGGAGCTCGCCGTTGTGGTCGCGGTAGGTGTCTCCGGCCATGACGGGGAGGTTCGTTGGCAGCTGGAGTTGTGCTCGTTCCGATGGGGTCATGCCTTGAATCTGTCACAGGTCGCGGACAAGTCGACGTCGGACGTTTCATCCGGCGTGGTCGACGGCACGCAGGAGTCGAGCAACACCGCTTGACTAGTTGGTCGGACACTGACAGGCGAGGACCCCGGTGATGGATGCCGCTGCTCTCGGCGGCGACTGAGCCGTCTGTCTATGCCTTCGGGCGCCTGGCGGCGCGGCAGCGCCCAGCGCCATCTAGTCAAACCGAGAAGCAGAGCGGGGGACCCGGTGCTTCCTTCCCGGAACTACCTCCGGCCCTGCGGTTCGGCGCGCCATGTGGCGAAGCACAGGGCCGGGGGTGGTTCCGGTACGAGGAGTCGGTGCCTCGGGCTTGTCACCCCTGGGTTAGCGGTCTGTCGCGACTCGAATGTCGTCGCACGGGTTCAGGTTGCAGAACCGGGCGGGACCGGGATGGTTGTCGTTGTGCCAGCGTTCGACTGCGTGGAGTGCGGGGGCGTACTTGGCGGTGGCTTCGTCGTGCCCGTCGTCCCAGGCGGCACCGATTGTCTCTCGAGTTCTGCTGTGCCCGCAGTGCACGTCGGCGTCCTCGAGACTGACGAAACTTTGGGTGGTGCCTTCAACGGTGACGAACTCCATGCTGGGTCGGCCGTCGGCTATGACGATCCGGATCTGTCCGCGGCGGGGCAGAAGAATTTCGAAGACCTCGCTGTAGGAGAGATGGGGGTCTGCTTGGTGTGGATCGGTCACGGGGGCGTCCTAATGAAGGCAGGGGTGGGTTACGTGGTGTTGTTGTCGCGGTATCGGCAGAAGGCCCGAACTAGGTGACGTTGCCGTGGGTGCGATGTTGGTTCAAGTCGACTCCGCAGGGAGCAGCCGCACCCGTACTTCCTTGGGCCTCATGTCGCGCCGGCTCGCGTCGTACTGGGTTCTGCCAAGGGCCCAACGTCGGCGCAGGAGGTGGTCACTAACCGAGTGCGTGCCCGGCAGGAGACGCGCCGGCCCGCGGCCTCCTGCAGGTCTATTGGTGATCCGGTCACCGTCAAGACCTGCCGATGCACTGTGTGAACCCGTACGCGTACCGCACCTGACCGGAGGCCGGCCGGCCGTGCCTCGGTCATGACTAGGAGGACACCGATGGCTCTGCTCAGCGGATCGCAACTCAACGGCGCGACCCTCTACGAGCTAGACGAAGCGCGAGCCGCGATCTCTCAACACTTAGAAGCGACAAAGTGTGGGTTCGAGTCCCACCGGGGGCACAACGAGAAACACCGACCTACCTGGGGAAACGCTTCTGGGGCGGTCGTTAGGCCCCAGTGGATGCACAGGTTCGGCGCTACTCCGGCGCTACGGCATTCGACGTTCCGCGCCTCGGACCGGCGTCGGTCCCACGGCGGTCCGATGGCCCCACGATTGCTGCTGCTGCGAGGTCGGACCGCGGCGAATCGCGGTAGGCTGAGGGCGAAGGCGCCACTCACTGGGACGGCAGCGGGTACGCGGAAGGCCGGGACCGACATTCCGGATCACACCCCACGTACTTAAGTCTCAGTCGGATGACTGTCTGGTGGTTATCGGACCAAGAGCGGCAAGGCGAGCGGCCACCGACAGCACGCGCAGATCATCAACGGCGCGCGGTCGTCTGTCCGCACGACGTGGGGATCGCGTCGCATCGGCGACATCACTCACGGTGACGTCATCGCTTGGGTCGCCGACCTCGGGAGCAAGCGCAGCGCGAGCACCCTGCGCCACAACTTCTACACGTTTCGTCGCGTGGTGCGGTTCGCGGTCGCCAATGGACTGATCCTCCGCGACCCAACCGTGGGGGTGGAGATGCCCGAGCAGCAGGACTTCAACACTCAGCAGGCCGAGCGGGTGATCCCGGCGCCGGCGCAGGTACGCGCCTTGATCTCCGCGACCGCTGAGCCGTGGGCGATGTACGTGCGTCTCGCTGCTGCAACCGGCATGCGGCCGGAGGAACTGACCGCGCTGCAACTGCGCGATCTGTCGAACGAGAACACGACGCTCACGGTGCGCCGGGTTCGCGTGAAGGCGAAGGACGGCGCCTGGACCTTTGAGGACGTCCCGAAGACGAGGCGGAGCCGCCGCGACGTCGACCTGGACGACTACACCGCCGACCACCTCACGGTTTACCTCCGCGACCAGCACGAGCTTACAACGCGGTGGTTCACCGAACACCCCGACCGTCACCACCCGGGCGACCGACTTCCGCTGTTCCCTGGGGTGGGCGAGTTCAAGCGAGGTCAGCGACAGCGTCAGACTGGTAGCGACCGCGATTGGTTGGAGTGGGTCGATGCAAACGGCGAGCCAAGCCCCCTCAATCACGCGTGGTTCACGATGCGCTACTGGTCAGCGATCCGCGAGGAAACGGGCCTGCCTGACACGGTGCGGTTCTACGACCTACGTCACTTCCACGCCTCATGGCTGGTCGAGCAGATCGGCAAGCCCGGAGCGCTGACCATCGTCGAGGTCTCCAAGCGGCTCGGCCACGCCTCGACCAAGATGACGCTCGACCGCTACGCCCACGCCGCGCCCAACCGAGACAAGCGAAACGCCACTGCCGCCATTTGGGGTGAGCCGTCGAACGTCCGACTACGCCAGGCGTAGGTTTCGCCGAACCTCAAGTTCGCGACAAGTCTAGGCAAGTTGCCGTCCGAGCAGGTTGCGGCGACACGCTGGCTCATGCACACTGACTTGTAGCCGGGCATAATCACACTGATGTAGTTCCAAGTCACGCGCATCTTCAGGCGTGTTGATCACATGGAATCGGTGCAGACGTTCGGCTGGTCTGGGGGGACCGCGATGGTTCTCCTGCGTTCAGATGCCGCGCTGACGGCTGAGGGAGGAGGAAGATCGCCAATGAAGACCAACCCCTGGCACTCGATCAAGCAGGACCGGCACCACGACAACACGTCGTGCAACACCGGCAACAACATCGAGTCCGAGAACCGGCGTTCCGGCACGGGCGGCAAGCCCCTGTGCACCGAGTGCGCCCGCCTCTGATCATCGAGGCCTGACCGTGAGCAACACCAGGTCGTCGTAAGTCCGCACGAGGGGAAGCTTGCGGCGTCAACGAGGAAGCCCCACACGGACCGACGTGGTAACGACACTTCGGTACGGGTGGGGCCTCTCCTCTATCTAATCGTTTGCTCCCAGTAGCCGTCACCCCAGGGTTGGGGGTTGGACGCCGCTGGCTGTTTGGAGAGGCAGTGAGTCAGTGGGGATGCTCCCGTCCGAACGACGACGGCAGGACGAGATCGCCCGACGGGAGGCTGATGGCGAATCACTCTGGACAACGGCCTTCGAACGACGCGCACTCGTGCGCATTGGCGAAGTGTGGCGGCGGATTGCCCGCGACGTCGATGTCTACGCGTCGGTGGGCTTCAGTGAGCGTGTGGCCACGATATTGCGCCTGAACGGGGGATGGGAGTTCCACCAGTTCGGCGCCGACTCGCTGGTCTCATCATCGGATGAAGTCATTTTGGACGCGCTCGCGGCGGCATCTGCACTCATGCACGGGTCACCCTTCCCGGATCGGGACTTGGGTGGGCTCTTCGACACAGCCGTGAACAACGTGATGCGAGAGCACCGAATCGCCTACAAGTTCGTAGACGGCGAACTCATCCCGTTCGAGTCCGACGAGCTTCTGCAGGCCGCCATCGAGCCTGCGCTGCGACTCATGGCCGGTCCGCAGTTCAAGTCGGCCCATGACGCCTATCTCAATGCGCTCAGGGAGATCAGCAACGGCGAACCAGGCGATGCGATCACTGACGCAGGGACGGCGCTGCAGGAGGCACTGACCGCCCTTGGGTGCGAGGGCGACGTGCTGAGCGCGTTGATAGGGGACGCGAAGGTCAAGGGGCTGTTCAAGTCGCACGATGCCCAGTTGCACGAGGCGATGATCCTCGTGACCAAGTGGGCCGCGTCAGAGCGCAACAAGAACTCCGACGCGCACAAGCACCCCGACGCATCGCTCGCCGACGCCTGGCTCATGGTCCACGTCGTCGGTGCGCTCATCGTTCGTCTCGCCGACCCGGCGCTCCGAGGCGAACCGACGGAGTAACCGGGAGCGCGGCAACCCAGCCGATGCGGGGTCGGGGCCGCTCGACGTCCCCCGACCCCAGCCCTCGGCCCCTCGCCCAGCGGCAGGCCCATGAAACGGACGCTCGCAGCCCAGCCGGTGTGATCCGACCCCGGCGCGGGTTCGGCTACCGGGGTCGGGTCGGAAACGATCAGTCGTCGGCGAGTTGCAGTCCGTCGCCCGACCAGTACTCGCAGGACGCCTCGCACCGGCACTCGGGCCAGCGTTTGCAGGCGTCGTCAGGCTTGATCACTTCGCGGTCGTCGCGGCGGTCGGCTTCGCGGCGGGCTTCTTCGCCGCAACCTTCTTCGCCGGGGTGGTCGATAGGTCGAGCCGGTCGCCGGTGATCTTGTCGGCCTTGCCGGCGACGATGGCCTTGCACTTGGCGCAGAAGTTGGCCGGGGTCGAGCCGTTCTTCCAGGCCGCACCGCGCGCAGAGGCGGTCGTCTCGGCCCCGTGGTTGAGGCAGGTCGTGCGCCAGTCGTCGCCGTCCTTGCGGGTCCAGGTCGTCGCGCCGGTCGAGCGGCTGACGGCGTGACGGACGCGTGGGGTTTTGACGGTCGCGGTCGGGGTAACGGTCTTCGCGGGCATGGGAGCCTCCTTGGTCGATTAGTTGCCCTCTGCAACTAACGGGCCGAACCGTACGGTCTGCAACACACCGATGACGACTGCCCAGGTCGGCTGTGCCAGGTCAGCTCTGTTCACCCTTGCGCTCTTGCCGACGAGCACGGACACGCGCCACCTGAGCGGGCTCCTGGTAGACGCGAGTCAAGACCGCGTCCATGAGTTCTAGGACGTCCTCGGCGTCGGCAGCAGTGATCGGCTCTTCGGCCAGATCAGCGTGGGCGACCTCGTTGCCTGCGAACCGAATCTCATCTGCCGCGTCTTTCATTGCGTCTGAGATGACGCCTTGCTTCGCCATTTCGACAATCTTCTTGTCGAGCATGCCCTTCTCGATGCCGTGGTGCTTCGCCGTCGCCTCAACTACGGCACGAGCGAGCGCGATGGCGCCTCGGTGAGCGCCGACGCTCATGCAGAGGTGGGCCTCGTCGGCCGTCGAAGCGATGTGCTCGGGTACGTCGAGGAACTCCTTGCCGCCAACCTTTCTCGGCCAGTAGTCGACGATCTGTTCCTTATCGGGCTTGACCCAACTCCCGATGACCCTCTTGCACTCCGGGTTGTTGCAACGGCTCGCGCTGTCGTACAGCGACTCCCCGCCGCTCTTGGCATAGGTGGTTGTGTCGGCCCAGACGACCGAGAAGGTGCTGTAGCCCTTGCAATGCGGGCAGATGAGCGAGGTCATGCGGTGACCATATGCGCGGCCGCCGACAGTCGGCGCTACGTCGGCGCTACGGCATCCCGGGCAAGCTTCCGCATCGGCCTCTCGGCAGGTCGTCGCGTCGAGGGTTGCAGAAATCCAAGATGACCAGCGGAAACGTCGCAAGCTCGCGAGGGCTGCCGCAGGACCGGCGCGGACCCCTACGGCTCGACTCCTCGGCCTTAAAAACCGTCTGCCAACAGGGAGTCGTCGCGGCTGCGCGAGACACATTCGCCGATCATGACGAAGTTCGTGTTGCGAAGGTCTGTCATCGACCTGGGCGACGGTTGCCCGTTTTACATCGTTGACCGAGTGGAGGACGCCAGAGGTGAAGAAGTCAGCATCGCAGTAGCGACGGTCGAAGGCTTGGAGCGAGCGCTAGACGGACCGTTGATGGCGCTGGTCCGTGACGGCTTCCCGGTTGGGCGTCACGACGTGCTCATCGTGGACCTGGGCGCTGGCACGGTGCGCGTTCACGGTCGCCACGACAACGAATGGGTGCGAAGGCACATGTGGGGGCGCGTCCTCCGCTTCGTGGCGCGCAACGTGGGTCACTCGTGTTTCGCCCGCCTTCGACACGATGGACCAATCCAGCCGCGTCCCGGTACTAGCGCGTCCAAGGTTACGTACACCAAGCAGAAGTTCCGCGCCCACGGGTGGAAGTGGAACGTCCGCGCGACACGCGCCAACCGTGCGTGGGCCGGCAAGGAGGTCGTCATGCAGGCCAACCTCTGCGGCGGCTGGCAAGAGATGTTCACCAAGCGCACGAACTCGCGCGGGCAGGCGGCCTTCGCACTCAATCCCAAGGCCGGCTGGAACACCGAAAGTTCTGTGGCAAGCCCGGCGCGCGCATCCCGTTCCGCTTTACCGTCCTCGGCGACACCAACCCCGCGGTGACGTCAGCCCGACCTTCCGAGTAAAGCGCGGCTGATCGAGCACGCCACATCGACCGGCCCGGACCCGTCGCTAGACGCCCGGGCCGGGTCTTCGATTCTAGGCGCCCCGAGGACGTGAGCACATCGGGGACGGTTTGCCGCATCGAGCACGACGGGCCAACTTCCGCTACTACCCTGGCGGCATGTCCACTGGCGCGCGACGACTGATGGGGCTGGGTTTCTTTACAGTGGCATTGAGCCTCGGCCCCATCCTGTATGCAGCCTTCAGCTCTGATGGCATGTACAGCGTTTGGCATAAGGCTGGCGCAGTGTCGATGTTCGGCGGTGTGTGCGTGTACGGCGCTGGTGCATTACTCGACCGTTGCGCCCCGCATCAGTGCCGCTCGCACCGACGTCATACCTAGTACGAGCGTGGCCTCTCTACGCGCCCAGGTGTGGTTCAGTCCGTCGACGAACTGACCCGCCCGACTAACAGGACGTGCGGCGGGTCGGTAGACCTTCTCGATCAGCGCTGCGGCAATTGGGCCCGCGCTGCGTCAGTCGAGTGAGCAACTAGGGCAGGACGCTGGGTGCGGCTATGGACAAGGAGGCGGCTGCATGACCGGGCGGCTAGTCCGGCGCTCGGACCGCCGTGACTGTCGAGAACGTCGCCAACACCGGTGACAACAGTCCGCCCCACGCCCAGAGCCGTCGACCTCCGTCAACGAACATGGGCAGCAAGACGAAGACGACCTGCGCGAGCACGCAACCCACCAACGACAGTCGGGCAGCTCGCTTGGTCGTGATGAACGGCTGGGCCATAGGTCCCCTGTTTCCATCCGAAGGGCGCGACGCCCAACTCTCGGCACGTGCGCGCACTGTGCGCGGCATGGGCGAGCATCTCAGAGGACCGACATGGTCGGATCAACCCCGGCTAGGTCACGATGCTCGGTTCAAGGTGCCTGTACGCGCGAGCAATCTCGTCGTTGCGGTGGCAGTCGGCGAGGGCGCCGTCGGGGCGGCGGTGTGAGGGCGTTGCATAGTCCCGGTTGCTTACAGGCCGGCCGAGCGGTCTCGACGTGTCAAAGGCCGTCGTCATCCCGGCGGGGACCGTGTCAGCGTCGTTCGTCGTAGAACTGACCTGAGTCGGGCCTGGCACGTGCTTCCTCACCGTCGGCCTGACAGGACCCGCCATTGGTCCGACTGGATCTCCCCCAGTCCGTAAGGCAGATCTAACGTGCGGGGGGAAGCTGGGCGGCACTTCTGCATCGCAAGGCACGACGTCTTCTCGTTGGGGGGACGACAGTGGTCGACGGTGAACAACACAGGTTGCCACGATCCGGAACCTTCGTGGCTGGACAACCCGTCGTACTAGTGAGGGCTCGAACAACCGGAGGGTGAATGGAGCAGGACGCGGACTTCGCGGACTACGTCAGCGCGAGGTGGGAAGCGCTGGTTCGTTCGGGGGTCATGCTGGGATGCACTTTGGACGAGGCTCACGATCTGGCTCAGACCACGCTGTTGCGTTGCTACAAGTCTTGGCGGAAGGTGGCGGCTGCCGCGGAGCCGGACGCATATGTGTATCGCATTCTTATCAACTGTCATCGAGACGGAAGACGACGTCGATGGTCGGGGGAAGTCCCGACCGAATTACTTCCTGATCGCAAAGTCGATGATGAGACGCAGCTTGTTGCCCTTCGTGATTCGGTTCGTCGGGCCATCGATGAGCTGAGTTTGACGGGCCGACAGGTTGTGGTGCTTCGTTACTTCGCGAACCTGAGTGAAGCTCAGACAGCCAATGTTCTGAACATTCCATTGGGAACAGTGAAGTCTCGTCTTTCTCGCGCGCTGTCACAGCTTTCAGATAGCGACCATCTAGTCGAAGGGCCGAGTGGTGAATGACATCCGATCGAACGTTCTGAACGACATTGATCGTCTAAGAGTGGATCCGCCCCCGATCGCAGACATTGTCGATTCGGGCCGGGCTGCTCGACGACGTCGGCGCGCGTACGGCGGCGCGGTCGTTGTAACTACCGTGGTTTTGGCAGGCGTAGGAGTAGGCGTTCACCTTCAAGACAGCGGTGGCGCCAGTCCAGATCCGGAGTTTGCGAACGGTGCGGAAAGTTCAGCGGGACCACGAGACTTCACTGCGGGATGCGAGTCGGGGGTGTCCTCGGGCGGGACGTTAGAGTCCATGCCTCCCCAGTCGGCGACCGAGGCTGCTACTTATGCGAGGACCCCTGCAGAGGCCGCTGAGCGGACCCTGCGTGCGCCGGCGTTCCGGGCCGTGTTCGCAGGCGCTGAGGTCGTGCGTTCGGAAGGGGATAGCGAGGTGTCACCTGTGTTTGACGTGGTCCTGGACAGCTCGACCGTCGGGCAGATCACCGTCAGCCGTCTTGACCCATACGGGGTGTTTGTTTCGACCTACATTGTTGCGTGCTCTCCGTAGGTGCGTTCCGAGGCGTCACCCCGGTTGGACTTGAGCGTTAATGTTTCGGGTGGCGGAAACTCGGAGGTGTGCGCGACGGAACGCCGCCCCGCGCACCTCCGAGTGACTTCCGCCGGTACCGCTTGACAAGAAGCAGCTCGACGGGCAAACCTCTGCAGGTCTTCCGTTCCGGCGACCGCGCGGTCAGTAAGCGTTCGCGTAGGTATGAAGATCGTGTGCTTCAAGCGTTCGGAGCATTATGGTGTCGACCAACGCCGGATTTCCGCCGCACATAGTCTCGGTCGTTGCTGGTTGCGGAGTTCCGGGGCAGAGCGTGGCGTTCGCGAAGTGCCCGATGAACCCCGTTGCGTGACCGGTCTCGTGCGCGACGATCGACCAGAGATCCCATCGGTTCTCGGGCGGGTTCCCTGTGCCGGTGTACCAGCCCGTTCCAGTGCCGAATTCGGCGGTTCTCTCCAGGTTCATTGTGAAGGAGACCGCGAAGGTGCCGCCGACCGATGCGTTGTAGCAACTTGGGGTAAATCCAAGCGCAGAGTTCGGTCCGCCGCCGAGAGCAGAACCCAGGTTCTCGCGGACAAAGACCGCACTGTAGCCGCGTTCACAGAAATCGAGGATGTCCGTGACGGAGGATGTCGTAACGCCGCCGTAAACGAAGTTGGGACCGGCGCCGCCCGCGCCGTTGTCCCATGCGGAAACTCCGTTGACGATTCGATCTCGGAATGCGCCCGCAGGGACGTTGTTGTCGATGTACCAGGTCTCGTTCGCATTGGGCGGCCACTTTCGCCCGATTGAATAGAATGTGCCGTCAGGGTGTGCTGACGCAGGCAGAACCGCGACGAGCGTCATCATCAACGACCCGGCCGCGAGAACAATGGCCAGGACGATAGAGCGCTTCACTTTGCACACTGCCCGAGGTAGGTGGGACCCCAAGAGTTCATGCCAAGGTCTCCTACGGTGATGAATCCGACAACGTCGCCGGCGCCCGTTACAACCTCGAAGGACACCGTGTCCTCAGGAGCCTCGGCGCGAGTAAGTGTTTCCGAATCAGCAAGTTGGGAGAGATCTGGATTGAGGTGAGAGAGACTTGAAAAGACCTCGGCCCGTAGGACGCGCTGCGCCGCAGCCGCTGGCGTATCGGCCAACCGACGAGATTGCGCCGCACTAGTAACAGGGGGCAAGTCGACGGTGCCGCCAGCCGCCCGCCCGCCCGGGCATTGTCGAACAAACGCATCGAATGGGTCGTTGACGTCCAAGGCCGCGTTCGCAGGGGACAGCTCCATCCGACCCTCCTCCGAATCAGCAACGGTCGTCTCCCCGCAACCCGTCAATAGAGTCACTACGAATGCGACCCCGGCAGTTGCGGTGCCTCCTAGTATGTTCATGCACGAAGGATATGTCTCTGGAGACCAGAGGTCACGGGTCCTAAAGCGGAAAGGTGTCCTGTATAGACCGACACTTGACAAGTGTTGACAATGGTTGTTTGCTTTCCCGTCGATGTGTCGCTCAATAGGGCAGCTGCAGCGCGGTCGCTCAGGCGGCCCCCATCATCAGGCGCTACTCACGGGCTACAACCGTCGCCGTTGTCGTTTCGCTCAAGGCTGTAGCCGGGATTCTCTCCGGCATGGGTCTACGGCGGCGAAATTACGACGGTGCGGGTCTCCCTGGGTCCGCTAAGCCTGAGCCGGAAAGATCGAATGTCGCAGTGGTGAGCTAGTCGTTTCGTGTACCTGGGCGAGCGGCTGCGGGTCGTGACCGGCAGCACTGGGCGTCGGCGCGACATGCGAGGACGCCGGGCCACAGGTAGGCGCCGGTGCAGACCGGATGTGATGGTCAGGACGCCGCCCGAGCGCAGTGACCACCTGAACGCTCGACACCACCAACGTTGTCGAGGTCCCGCTCGTTCGGATTGGCGTCTGCGCGTGCCCGACTCTCGGCACGACCGCGCACTCAGCGCGCCATGGTCGGGCGTCGTCAGAGTCCCGTAGTGCCGGTCTCCAGAAGTTTGAGCGCCTCGGGCAGAGCGAAGACTGTCGTGACGTTAGGTCGGCGAACGTCTAGGTTTGGCCGTGTTCGCGACGTGTCCAGCCCCCACACTTTGGTTCCGCGACTGCGGACCCAAAGTGTGACGCGGTTGACCCATCGTTCGTAGTCGTCGGAGACGGCCTTCATGGAGTCGGCTTGCGACCCGATGGACCCCGATGCCAATCCGTCACGTCCAAGCGTCGCGGGGGTCCAGAACAGCACCGGCGACTTGTTCGGGTCCGTCAATGTCTCGTGCGGCTTGGGCTTCAGCCGTTCCCAGTTGAGCCTGTTGAACACTCCCGCACGCGTCGCTTCGTTCATGGCAGCGTCGTCCTCGCGCATACCTACCGGGCCGTTGAGACGACGGTTTGCGACCGTCACGTGACGACTCGACAGTGCGTCGGTCCGGCTGAGCGCCGCAGCGGGCGACTGCATAAGCGGCCAGGCCAATAGGGTCACGTCCTCAGGCTCTCCGAGATAGTCGAGCAGGCGTTGCTGGTCGCCCTCGGTGGCGTAGAAGTGGACAGCGGCAACCATGGGACGAAGCCTCTCACTCGTGAGTTGCGACGCCCGGTTCTCGGCAGGGTCGGTCCTTCCAGGTCGAGACTCTTGACCTAACCGAGCTGCGGTGACGCGATTGGGCGATGGAATCCATAGTTCTCGCCCTGGCGCCTCGCTACCCGTCGAAGACCGTTTGCACGTCGCGGTCGCTGCCTGCCTCGCCCGCTATAAGGACCTCTCCCGCAAGCACGCCGCCACCGATCTGCGTGCCTTCATCTTTTGGTGTCAAGAACGCGGACTCCAACCGCTGCAGGCCCAGCGGCCCCACATCGAGCTCTTCGTCCGCTGGATGCAGGAGCAAGCCCGTTACAAGGCCTCGACCGTCTCACGGCGACTCTCGGTGGTCATCGGCTTCTACCGCACCTGCGTCGTTGACGGAGTGCTCGAACACTCACCAGCCGACTATGTCCGACTACCCCACGTGCCACCGGAGTCACCCACTGTGGGCCTGACTCACCTGCAGTTCGAGGCGATACTCAGCACCGCCCGCGACTCCGCCAACCCGAACGACTTCGCCCTGGTCACGTTGCTCGGACTGCTCGGCCTGCGGATCTTCGAAGCCACCGGGGCCGACATCATGAACCTGGGCGAGAGTCATGGACACCGAGTGCTCAAAGTCTGCGGAAAGGGCGCCAAAGTCGTCCTTGTCCCGCTTCCACCCGCGGTCGCGCGAGCTCTGGACCGTGCCGTCGGCAATCGCGACAGCGGTCCCATTCTGCGGAGCCGGACCGGGCACCGGATGGACCGACACTGCGCCACCCGCAGGCTCCACGCCCTCGCGAAACAGGGCCGGGTCATGACACCACGAATGCACCCGCACATGCTCCGCCACACCTTCGTGACCACGATGCTCGACGCCGGTGTCGACCTACGAGACGTCCAGATCGCCGCCCGCCACGTCGACCCACGCACCACGATGCGCTACGACCGAGCCCGCAACAACCTCGACCGACACCCCAACTACATCCTGGCCGCCTACATGGCCTCCGGCACGTAGACCGGGCAGTTCAACGCCCGACTCTGCCGAGAGTCGGGCGCGCGGCGCTAGCGGACGAAGGGGCGCACCTGACTCGGTGGGGGGAGTTCGGTGGGCATCTCATCCGTCACCCATCCGTACTGCAAGCAGTTGATGAAGCCACCGTCGTAGAGCCAGAGGGGAAGAAGGCCGATACCGTCGCGTCGGCATCAACGACAGAAGGCCCACCAGGGACCGGGCTGCCTACGCCCCGAGCAGGCGGCACATCGCCCCGCACACGCAAGTCCATCATGGTGACTGGCCCGTCGACGTACTCCACAGATTCGGCCCTGGTCCTAGGTGTGTGCCTCGAGAGGACGTTGAAGCCCCATTTGACGTTGCTCTTTATTGGATCGGCTGTGCGCGTTTGGTCAGTTCGACCTGTCCGACATGTCATCTATAACTGACATATCGACCAAGTGACGAAGGAGAGACCCGGCTATGCCAGACCAAACCATGCTCACCATCACCGAGGCTGCGGCAGCAACCAGCGTCTCGCGTGACACCATCAAACGTCGTCTCGCGGAGGGGACCTTTCCCGGTGCCACCCGAGGCGCAGGCGGCGGGCCTGGCGGCACATGGCGCATCCCATTCGACGACCTCGCCGACGCGGGCCTTACTTCCGGCCCACAACCAGGGACAACCACCGTCGGCGACACCAACACCCAGCTTGCTGTCGCCCTTGCCGAAAACCGGGCACTACGTGCGCACCTCGCAGACCTAAGACGGATGCTCGTCCGCACACAGTGACCCCACGGCGTTAGCGGGGCAGTCAGACCCAGGAACAGGAACGACCTCGTCTGCTCGGGTTCACGTGTGCCATCGTTGGAGCGTGAAATATCTGGCGCGATCGGCGCCGAAGGTCCCACGTCCCCCTGGCCAGGGCAACGACGCGATGGAGCCGTTCGAATGGTTCATTGAACGCGCCAATTCTGGACGCGGCTGTGGCCCTCGCGGAGCAGTCGGCCCCTAAGGGCCGGAAGGTGTTGAGCGTCCAGGCTTTCGGGGCTGGATTGAGGAAGTGCCCGGCTTCGAGCCCGAGGCGTGAGTGCTCGAGTACGACGGCGTCCGGGAGCGGATTCTGATTCAGACACTCCGCAACGGTGGTGAACCCTCCCGCGAAGCTGAAGTCGGGCACTTCCTCAATCCAGCCCCGGAAGCCTCGGCGGATCAACGGGTGATCGTCAACTGCGGCAACGCGGATCATGGGGCCCATCTCAACTCCAGTAAGGTTCCGTCAGGACCACTCAACAGACAAGCGGCCCGCCGGGCCGCTCTTGTTGTCACGGCGCTCATCCTCGCCGTCCTAGGCCTCACCACGCCCGCGTCCGCGTCGGGCCGAGGCTGGGAAGCGCTACCGCGAGTGGTTCGAGAGGGGCGGCCTAAGTTGGAGGCGAAGTTCGCGTTCCTCCGCACGCCGTCGGAATAGGTCACAGTCACTGGCCGGGGTACCGAGGCAAGGCATGGGCGGGGCTGGGGCGCCCGCGCCTGCGCCTGCGGACGGTTCAGGAGGCAGCGCCTGGTGGGCGCCGGGCTGGAAAGGAGGTGACCGGGATGACTGGAGGACCACGGGCTTACGGGTCCGGTGTGGAGAAAGCGCTGTACCGCCTGTCCAGGGGCACCTGCTACTTCCCTAACTGTCCGCGCCGGATCATGGAGGTCGTCGAGGGCGAGCCGATGGTCGCGGTCGACATCGCCCACATCTGCGGCGCGAACCCGGGGTCAGCTCGTTACGAGGAGTCGATGACTGACGCGGAGCGTCGCGCCTTCGAGAACCTCATTCTGCTCTGCGTGCCGCATCACAAGCTGGTCGATGGACGACGACGTGACGAGTTTACGCCCGAGATGCTCCAGGGCTGGAAGAGGTCGAACGAACCCGCGGAGGGCATCGAGGCGCTCGCGTCGGCGGGGCTGACCGACGAGATCCTTGAAACCGTGATGGAGCAGGTCGTGACGCGGGTCGGCCCAAAGCGCGAGGTCGACGTCGAGCTGGATCCCGGGCTGGTGATGTCGCCGACCGAGGTTGGCGCGATGGGCACCATGGCCGGCATGACCACGATCTTGGACATCAACCCCCACATGAAAGATCAGCCAAAGGTCCTGATCGCGAACATTCGGAACACCGGCACGCTCGCGGCCAGCGTCGAAGGCATCGACCTGCGGGTCGTGCTCGGTGAGCTGGAGAACAGCTCAGGGTTCACGTTGATGGGCCGGAACGACTTCGGTGCCTCGAACCCACGCCTGCCGTATCGGCTCGAGGACGGGAACGCGGTGAGATGGCTGACCAAGATGGAGACCATCACCGACATCGTGAAGGCCGCCCGCGCCGCCGGCTTCACCGTGCTCGGGATCCGTGCCGCCGTTCGCCTCGGCACTGGGGAGAAGGTCGAGTCTGACCTGCTCGAGTGGGTCGATCTCGCCTGAGCCCGAACCTGGACCGAGCCGGCCCCGGGGGAGACCGGGGCCTCGGGGACCGGCTCGGATGCCACCGTCAGCTCAGACGCGGTGAGGGAACGGGTTGTTCCCGTAGCAGTCGCGCTCCCGGATCTGCCCGTCGCGACCGTGAAGAAGGCTCCGCCCCTTCGCGCTCCGCGGTGCCGCGGCCGGACTGCTCGGCCGAGGACTGGGTGTCGTGGATCGACGAGGCACGGTCCGCGTTGTCCCGGATGATGTTCCACCGCCCGTCATCTCGAGGGGTCACGCGAATCCCGGGGGTGTGCTCATTTCAACCTCCATCTGGAAGCAGGCACCGCTCTGGTGCCTGACGGTCTCTGCCGCGATTCGGGCCACCTGATTATGTCGGCGAGCAGGTTTGCGAAGCAACGGTGAATGGGGATCGTGGCCGTGTTGTCGGCGAAATCGTCGAACGTAGAGTGCAAGCAGGAGAAGCCGCGCCCCAACCATCCACGACGACTAAATTCCTCCCCACAGATTGTGGCCTTTAAACCACATGTATCGCGTCACGCCGGACGCTCCCGGCAACCAGCGGGGGCTGGCTGCTCGGGATCGCGGTCCCGCAGCGCGATTCGGTAGACCCTGATGCGTGGCTCCACCGGTGATGAACCCAGCCGTCAGAGGTTGAGATCCCGCACCCGACAGACAGAAACGGATGGTGATTCGTGCACCCACCACCAGTCCCTACGCGCCGCCCCGGTCATCACTACATCAGCAGAATCTTCGCGCTACCGCTCTCCGAATCGACGGCCAGCCCCGGTCCTCTGTCGGCACACCGTCGCTCGGCCCATGGTGCGACGCGCCCGTGAGCGTGACCTCACGAGAGCCGGCTCCGGATCGTTGACAGGCCAGCGATGCGCGCTCGCGGGCGAAGCCCAACCCAGATGAACAACTTGTCTGGGCGGGCTCGAAACCTGAGCGCGTGTTCAGTTCAAACCCAGCGGGGAATCTCAGCTGGAAGAGTCGAACGAACCTGCGGAGGGCATCGAGGCGCTCGCGTCGGCGGAGCTGACCGACGAGATCCTAGAAACCGTGACGGAACAGGTCGTGACGCGGGTCGGCCCAAAGCGTGAGTGAGGTCCACGTCGACCTGGATCCCGGGCTGGTGATGTCGCCGCACAACCAGGCGACCTATCAACCGACACCGCAACCCAACTAGCGATCGCGCTTGTCGAAGTCCGCCTCCCGCAAGGCCCACCTCGCCATCCGCGACCAGCAACCCAGCGCGCGGTGCCCGCAACTCCGCGGCGCCGCCGCAGCCGCGCATCGCACCACGTCAGGCAGATGCCCGTCTGGGTCGCCCTAGGGATGGATGCAACCAAGGGGACAGATGGACCGCGAGGCGACATCGCCACCCAAGACGCAGTCGCTAAACGGGCGGCTTGGCTCCATTGGCAGCCCCCACCTGGGATTCGCCACACCCGGTGCAACAGAAGTTGCTTGTTCACGGCAGTCCGCGCCATGACACCCAACTGACCCATTGGCCCGGACGCGCACCCAACCACCTCTACTGCAGTCGGGCAGTCGGGCAGTCGGGCGACTCATCGCGTGTCCGGCGACTTCGGAGAAACTTCGTCGGACCCGTACGTCCGTTAGGCAACACGCCGATAGCGAAAGGATGCGCACCCTCCTGCCCACGTGGCCGACGACCCTCCATCCCGAGACGGCCGCCGCCGTCGACTCCACAGCCAACCGCACCAATCTTGCAATAAATCTTGCAAGAAATTCTGACCATGCACTAGTGCAAACTGTGAAAGGGCCTCTGACCTGGGGCTTTAGGCGAATTCCGCGAGGCGCCTACATCTATGAGGGAAAGAAATCGGGTCTTCAGCCTGCGGCAGTGTCAGGTCCCGAAAAGACCTTCACGACCGGCATCAGTGCAGGTCAGAGGCACTATTCACGTCTGTGTCCGGGTACTCCGCAGTGGTTGACGGCGAGCGCCGCTGACTGGGGATCTTGCAAGTTTGCAAACGTGCTCTGGGGCGCATCGGTGCAGCACGCCCGGTGCAAAGCGCTGGCAGCGAGCGGTGAGGTCGGCCTTCTGGATGCGGGTTGGGTGCATGACTGGCGCACCGCACTAGGGCACGTCGTCGACGGTGGTGTGCGATGAGCGCCAGGGCGAAGGGCGTCACGCCGACAGGCGCTACGTGGCGGGTGCAGCGGCAGAACGAGAACGGAAAGATCGCGACATCGTTCAAGACCCTCGCAGAAGCCAACGCGTACTCCCACGCCGTGACGGCTGCGTGGGCGGCGGGCCGCAGCGCCCCTACGAAATCGGAGGTGGTGTCCCACCTTCCTAGTGAAGTCGAACGTAATCATCGATCCGGGCCAACCGACCTGGACTCGATGGTTGCCCTCGCGATCAAGGAGCACATGGCTAACAGGCACCTAGACGCGGACGGTGTTCCAGCACACATGACCGCGCGATGGCGTTGCCATGGTGGATGGTTCAAGAACCCAGACGTTCGTGACTTGACCGCTGAAGACGTGCGAGGTCTCGTGCGTCATCTCCACGACGACAAACGGCTATCGAAAAAGACCGTCAACATGGTTCTCCGGTTGGTCCGGATGGGCTGTGACCAAGCCATCTCGGATGGCGTCATCACGTCCAACGTCGCTAAAGGCATCACAGGGATGCATCAGGCAAACCCATTGAGGCCGAGACCGCGCCGCAAACCACGGCCATTGACTCCCCTCGAGGTGAAGTCGTTTGCTGCACAGTTCGACCCTTGGCTGCGGATTGCGATCCTCCTCATGTACGTCGGCTGTCTGCGGTTGAGCGAAGTGTTCGGGCTCGAATTGCGAGACTGGGATCCGGCCACACAGATGCTGGCGATCCGCCGTCAGGGTGGACTGAAAAAGAACGAAGGAAAGCGCGACCCACGGCGACCCGACGAGGCAGACGGCCAGTTGAAGACTAACTCGAGCTATCGGACTATCCCGCTACCGCCCGTGCTCGCCGAAATGTTGGACGAACACATTGCCGTGTTCCACGGTTCATGCCCGGCCGACTCGGCACCGGCCGCAGAGTGGGGCACACGCAGGCTGATTCGGACCGCGAGTATCGAGAAGCCGAGGAACACCGTCCTGGCGGACCGTTGGGACCAAGCTCTCAAGAGAACCGGTCTGGATGCGGAGACGCTGGGGTTCTCGGTTAACCGGCACTATTTGCGGCGACTGGGGTCAACTGTCATCGGCGTCGGCAACATCCGCGGCAAGCTGTGGAGCGCGTACCTCGGTCACGCAATCCCGGCAGAGTTCGGTGGGTCACTGGTGACAATCCAACACTATTTCGACTTGCCCGACGAAGAGCTCAGGGTGATCGCCGAGTATTGGCAGCGATACTTGGTCGCATCGGTCGGCGACCTCCAGATTAAAGACACGTGGTGGTCGATGCCGCACTTGACGATGGCGGAGGCGGCACGCGAGCTGGGTGTCCACGAGGTACAGGTCGGGTGGCTGGTGGGCCGTGGTCGGCTCCGGTACGCACCCGATGACGAAGTCTCTCAGTGGCGCCGACAGGCGGGGATCTACCGCTGCGACGATCGGCTGATGATTTCAGGGCCGAGCGTCGTTGAGGAACGAGAACGGCGGGCTCGGTTCCACGACGCACTCACCGAGAAAGACGTAGCTGCCGAGCTTGGTGTCGGGGAGCACTACGTCAGGCGCTTGCGTGCGCGCGGCGACCTCAAGGCAGAGAAGGTCAATGATCAGCGTTGGTCATTCGACCGCACATCAGTGGACGCTGTCGCCGAGGCCCGTGCTCGCGAACGTCAAGAGGCCGCCTTGTACCTGTCGTTGAGTGACGCCGCCGCGCTGTTGCGGATCAGCCAGCGCGAAGTGATGGTCTCGGTCGCCCCACGTGTGAGAAGCCGTGTGTTGATCACGGACGGACGAGTCGAGTACCTCCGCTCTGACGTTGAGTCACTCGCGGCCGGACCCGCGAGGCCGGCAAGGTATTGACATCCGAACCATCACGAGGAGCCCCAGCCAACCCGGACGCCTCGTGTAAGGCCGGTCCCTCGTACACGCTGTTGAGGAGCCTGGGCTTACCGGAAAGTCGGGGCGGTGGTCGGAGTCCTCTAAGCCCGACGGCAGGCGCATTCGTCAGGCTGCCGGCACGCCCGCACGCCAGGTTCGCGTTCGTGGGACGGTCGACAGGGAGTCCGACCGATAGTCATTCCATGTTTACGGCGACGGAATCGACATCCCTGGAACCCATCTTCGACGGACCAACACAACTCCACCGATAAGTCGCAACCGTCGGGCGGCGACCGCGCTGGGGGACAGGGCGGTGGTGTAGAGGCCGACCTCGTCGAGAAGTCCCTGGTAGTTGTTGACCCCGTTTTGAACCGACCAAGCGAGATATCCGCTGGGCTCCACAATTGAGGCATTCGGCAGGAGAGTCCCGAAATGTCCTCAAGGTTTGTTGGCATTCGCATGCAAAATCTGAAGACCAGCAAGCGTCTCTTGCGGCCGGTGAGTCCGTCGCAGACGCACTGCCCGCACAGCGCCGCAGGACCTGGGCGTGTCATCGAGGGCGGAGGCAGCGGTGCGAAGAAGTGGGCCTGACGAGGCCTACTTGGCCGCCTCGGGCGGGCTGATGTCTAGTACGAATACGACGATGTGTCGCTCGGGCGCGTACCTGTTGGCGAGTTCTTGAAGTGTCGTGCGAAGTTCCTGTGCGTCCAGGTCTCTTGTGCGGTGCTTCGTTCGCAGCGACCCATCCATCCAATAGACAAGGTAGATCCCCTCGGTCAATTTGAGTGGCTCAAGGTATCTGTTGATGAGTTGGTCGTCGATTGCGGTGCGCAACGTGTCATTCGTGACGAGCTTCGCTTCGAAGAGCACGCGACCAATGGCGGTTCCGCCCGAGGTTGCGGTCAGGTCGATGCGAGTGCCGACACCTGTCTGCTTGCGTCGCGCGACTTGTACCTCGCGATCGACCACGACGTGAGATCGCAGGCGTTCGTTGAGGCGGTCGCTTACCCAGTCGGAGATGTCGTCTTCGCTCTTTGGTTGTGCGTCGGGTTGGCCGGGGGTTCCGTTCCAGAGGAACCGGTGTTGGCCGGTTCGCAGGTCGTGTTGGAGGTGGCCCAGTTGCTCGAGCAGCACCACGGAGAGGCCAGCGGCGTCCCGGATGAGCCGCGCATCGGTTTGTCCGGCGAGTCCCATGAGCGTGTCTGGTGTGAGTGGCGCCCAGCGCTCGACTGCCTCGACGGCGCGGGCGTTCTGGAGAAGGAAGCTGGCATGGTTCCGGTCGGCCCGGTCTAACAGTTGGTTGAGTCCTCGGATTTCGGCGACGAGGCCGCGCCCTGCCATCTCTCGCAGCATGTCTTGGCGTAGACGGATGGCGTTGGTCGCTGGGGTGGTGCGTGAGAACCATTCGGACTCGTCGATGTCGGACTGGGAGCCGAGGTCAGCCTGGTACAGCAGGCGTGTGAGGCCGGTCAGCACAGTGTTGGAAAGGTCAGTTGGGTTGAGGTCGAGGAGGTGTTCCAGGGGGCCGACCGTGTTCGAGGCAACCCACTTGGCGTAGGTACCTTCGGGGTCGGCTGCCGCGATGATTGCTTGGGCGCTCGGCACTGCCTGGCCGCGGGATTCGAGGTCGCGGGCAACCGCTAGTGCCTCGTGCGGCCAGTACCGGCGCATGAGTCGCAGGCTCTGGTCCCGCCGAGGCATGTGGACGCCCGAATCAGATGCGACGTTTCGCAGTGCCGCTAGAACTGGTTCGAACTTGAGGTCGGCCAGCCAGTGGCTGGTGAGCCATGAAGGGTCGGTGTCGGCGACTAGGTCAGCCAGCGCCGACTCCATCGCAGCCTTGGCGCCAGACGGCGCAAGCCCGTAGACATCCTTAAGCCACAAGTCCCTGTGGGGGTCGGTGCTGGGGAAGGCGACGATCGCTGGGGCCCAGCGCGTCAGTGTCTGGTCGGCGAGCTGGCCGAACCGTCCTGGCCGGTGTTCGACCAGGGTGCCGAGCAAATGGATTACTGCCCAGTCGTGGTGAAGCGCTGTCTGGTTCACCGGAGCTCGTCGTCGCGGGCTCTCACCTGACGGGCCCTGGGTGGCGAGGAACGCCATCCCAGAAGTGAGGAAGAGGTTTTGGTCCTCGTCATCTAGGAACCGCCACACTGGCCGTCGGGTGAGGTCGAAGTCTCGCCACTCGAACTGATGCACGTAGACCCAGTCGCAACTCACGGCCATGAAAGCGTCGAACCATGAGGCAGGGTCGTCCGCGGCTACATGGATGCGCACACGTGCTGTATCGATCTGCTCCACCGTGGGAGTCGCGATCCGGAACGAGTGCCAGTCGGGCCGCGAGCTCAACGGCTGGGAACCGTGAAACGCGGCCACGACGCCGTAGGCGACGTGGTCAGGGGTCACCGCCAGCACAAGGTCCGCTGTCGCAGCATCAGGCGTGCTGTTGAGAAGATTGCCTAGGATCCACAGCCCGCCGGCACGGTCGGGTTCCGGCACCGTCGGGAGCCAGCCCAGGAGCCAACCGATGTCGCCGGGGTTGACCAGGGCGACGCGTCTGGCCGCAATTGGTGCCTCGTTCGCTGACAGCAGCGCAGCAGCCGCCGTCTTGCGTCGAGCGACGACCTGTTCTGGCTCCAACCACGGCAGGGGTTCTGTGGTGTTGGCGACGTCCTCGACAGCGACGGACTTGCCGTCGAAGATGCGGCCGAGGCGCCGGAGGCTCACGTCGTCGTCGGGTTGGAACGCACGCCTGACCAGTCCTTCGGTCAAACGCGCGTACGTGCGCGCGCCGCTACGGAGGTCGAGGTCGAGTGTCGGCAGCATCGTTTCGAGCATGTCGAGGGCATTGGCTGGCGTGATGAGCGAGGCGAGGTCGCCAAGGAGGACTGCGTAGTTGCCTATGAAGTTGGTATCGCGGCGTGGCCGTAGATGGGTGACGATGTCGGAGACAGCCATCCCGTGCACGACCAGTGCTCGCAGCGCGGCGGCGTGAATCTCGTCGTGCGGGTCGTCGGTGGCCTCCAGTTCGAGCAACGGCAGGAGGTCGAAGACTGGGGCGCCTGGTTCCGATGGCTCTGTGACTGCCGACAGAGCATCGACTGCTTCGGCGCGAACGTTGTCGTCGAGCTTCGGGTCGAACGCGAAGCGCAGCAGTACCTGTGCGGTGCCCGCGACGCGGCAGTCACGTGCGATCCGGCAGATCCACGACACGACCCACCTGTTTGCAGGTGACCGGGCTGCAGCGTTCAACTGGTTGGCGAGGCCAGGGTGGGTCAGGGCGGAAGCGTTGACGCCCCAGCCCTCAAGGACCCATCCCGACGCCGCAGCCTCCAACAGACCGGTAACGAGTTGACCGCGGGCAGTGTTGCTGGCTGCCTCGAGCGATTCTGTGCGAAGCAGTTGCTTAGCGTTGTCGTGGATCAGTTGGGGAGGGACGTCTGCGTCGACCGCAAGGAGCCACCCAAGTACTTCGACCATTGAACCGGCGACCATCCCGTTCGCCTCCGCACCCAACAGGGCAACCAGTCGTTCCCCGGTGACGCCTCGCCGCTTCAGGTACTCAGCGGTGAGGTACTCGTCGTAGGACTGGTGCACTGCCCCCAGTGCGCCGCCGCTGCTGGTCGAGTAGAGCCCGGTGTGGATGACGGCGGCCAGGTCGGTGGGCGATACCGGGGCCGGGCCGAGGTCGGGTTCGGGGTCGAACGGAAGGGCAGTGATGCTGACGGCCGCGCCGGAATGGGTGGCCTCGCCGGTTGGCGGCCGGTTCGGGGCATCAAGTGTGCGGTCCGGGCCGGGGAAGTACCCGCTGAGGCCACAGAACACTGTGGTTGCGGCGAGCCGTTGAGCAAGCACAATGAGTTGTTCGGTGCCGAGGGCCGACACTTCGCGGTACTGGTCGTGCTCTGAGATGAGTCGGCGAACCGTGTAACCCATCGCGTCCGCCCGGTCGACTGGGAGCGTTTGGTCGGCGTTCCACTGGTCGATGAGCTGCCCGGCACGCATCGGGTTTGCGCAGAGCCGGTCAAGGCCCGCCTCGTGTGTCGCTGCTACGAACCTGTTGGCGTTGGCGGCGGCAGCAGCGAGAGACAGGTAGGCGGACGGGTCAAGCGGCAAGAGTTCGTAGACGGTGAAGTCGGTGAGTGCCTCACGCAGGCTGCTGCTCAAGGCGTTGTTCCAAGCGCCGGGGCGGCACACGATTCGCCAGCGTCGTGCATGTGCTTCCGGCGTACTGAGCGCTGCAACAAGAGCGCGCCCGAAGGTGCGGTCGCGCTGCACAGCCTGGTCGAGGGTGTCGAGGTAGAGGACTCCTTCGGGGGCCGAACGAAGTTTCTCGCCGACGATGGCCCGCACCGTGGTGCGGTCTTCGAGGCTCAAGTCGATGATGCGGCTGCGCGGGTCAGACGGATTGTCTGAACCGTTCGCGCCCGCCGCAGTCTCGCGGTGAGCTAGGTCGCGCAGCAAGGTGCTCTTGCCCAGCCCTGCAGGGGCGAGAACTGCGAAGGAGGCGGGAAGGTTGACCAGGTCGTCGACGGAGATGGGTTGAGCGTCGGTGTAGCGGGAGGTGCGGGTGGCGTCGAGGTCGAGGAACCCGCGGGTGGTGCGAGGGATTGTCGCACCGGCTGGCGCAACCCAGCGGGCCACGAAATTCGGGGTCTGAGTGAGACCCGTTGGGGCGCCGTTGCGAGGGTTGCTGGGCTCGCCGCTGTTCGGTGTCATTGGCGTCGAATGTAGTTGAGTGGCGTTGGACTTCGGCGGTGATCGTGGCGGCTGCTCGGCGCGGTGCGGGGCGTACCCCTGTCAGGGGGCCAGGCACGGGTTGTGTGACACCCCGCCAGGCCCAAGATCTACAGCGTCGCGTCTAACGAGTCGGCGGCTTCGCGGCATCGCGCAATGATCCAGAACTCCTGGTTCGCCGGACAGCGGGCCGAGGAACACAGCTTGATGGGGCTGGCGTTGTCTCGTCAGGTCTGGGCACCAGTTGCTGCGACTGCAAAGATTCCCGCGTGGCAGGCGATGGGAACCGGTCGGGTGCACCTGCACCGGACCCCGCCGGTACGTCGCCCCTCGAGCAGCAACACGACGGCGGTGGAACCCGCTGGTTTGCCGAAATCGACATGGACCCGGCTGACCGGCTCCTGGCTCTCGCCCGCGAATGGGACGGACTGCTCGACCAGATCCGCACCAAGCCTGGTTTCGAGAACTTCATGCGCCCCCCATCCATCGACGAGCTTCTCGAAGCTGCAGTGGATGGGCCTGTCATCGTCGTGAACGTCAGCCGCTGGCGCTGCGATGCCATGGTCGTCACCAGTGACGGCGTCCAGGCGGTCCCGCTGCGCGGCTTGAACCTTGCGGAGGCAGACGGGCGGCTGCGTGTGCACCTGGCTTCGCTCGCCACGTTCGACGAAGCCGTTGCAGAGTTCGACCAACACTCGACCGGGCTCTCCGACGGCCGCCTCGACGCTCCCTACCTGGTGCGTCGCCAGGAACTCGGTCAGGCGCGTCGCGACGCCAAGACGCGCCTTGACGCGCAGTTAAGTGAGCTCGTCGGGTGGTTGTGGGACGTAGTGGTCGAGCCCCTCGAGGCGCACCTGCCGACGCCATCACCGGGACCGAAGGACCAGCGGCCGAGAGTCTGGTGGTGTCCGACCGGCCCGCTCGCGTTCTTGCCGCTTCATGCTGCGGGTCGCGGACAGCACTGGTTGCACGATCGGGTCGTGTCCTCAGTGACTCCCACTGTCCGTTCCCTACTTGCAGCGCGGGCGAGGAATGAGGGCTTGAAGCACGGATCGGGTACGCAGCCTGACAGCGACGCCGATGTTGCCCAACGTCTGCGGTTCCTCGTGGCCTCCACCTTCCTCTCGTCCAAGAAGCTTCTCGACGGACCTCTCAGAGGTCTCGCGGAAACTGACGTCGTCACGTGCTCCGAACTCGCAGAACTGCGTCAGCTGCTCCCGGCCTGCGACTTCGTGCACTTCGACTGCCACGGCGATCAGTCCCTAACCGACCCCGCGCAGGGTGGCGTCCAAATGAGTGACGGCGTCCTGCGCGTGTTCGACGTGTCGACGATGCGGGTGGCCGGCGAATTCGCCGGGCTGGCGGCCTGCAAGACCGCAGTAGGTGGGACCGAACTTCTCGACGAGGCCATCACACTTTCCGCGGCGTTGCATGACGCTGGTTTCCGTCACGTCATAGGGACCCTGTGGAACTTGTCGGAATCGGTCGCTCAAGACGCGTTCGTCGACTTGTACAACCGACTCGTCGGCGACGACGGGCGCTTCGACCCCTCCGAGGCAGCACGTGCGCTCGCCGACGCCGTTGACCGTCTGCGCGCGCAGGGAGCAGACCTGCACTCGTGGGCGTCTCTCATCCATATTGGGCCTTAAACAACAACCCGACACCCAAGAAGCATCCGAGAGCGAGAATGACGACATGCCGGATCACGACCTAGACGCTCGGTACCTGTTGCAGACGAGCAGCGAAATCAACGCTGAGGCCACGCGCACCCTCGTCGTAGACCGAAGAAAAGACGAAGTCATCTACCGAGTCAAGTGCCCTGTGTGCCGCGAGGCGGTCGCCGCGGTCGAGTACCCAGGCGGAACGTACCGTGCGATCGCGGTAGACGACCCACTCGGCGACCGAGACACCATGATCACCGTGGCGTCCGAAGATGAGGTGCCGGACCGTTTCAAGGCCGTCGTGCCGATGGCCTGCGGGTGCGGATCGATGCATCCGAAGAGCCCCGAGGGGACAACGGGGTGCGGCGCTACCTGGTTGGTGCCACGGTGACCGCGGAAACGCCTCCTACGGCGATTGAGATTCAAGAAGCGGCGCGGGCTCGCGCCGACCGGCAGTCCCACGAGTTGATTGTGACCCGCGAGCGGGCCGCCAACTGGTCGAAGGGAATCGGGGCGCTCTTGGTTGCGGCTCTTGCGTTCAGCCTGATCAAGGGACGTGACGACCTCACTGAAGTAGACCCGAAGTGGGCAGGAGCGGTCGGTGTGGCGCTCGTGCTGGCCGCAGCGCTGGCAACGGTTGCGGCCTACAGCCTCTTTCGTGCTTCCTACGGCCCGTTGGAACCCTTGAAAGACGTCACCGACCACGCCGAAGCCGTCTCAACCATGACGGCACTCAAGACTGGGCTCGGGTTCGCCGTCGCCGCGTTTGTTCTCCTCCTGGTTGCCGTCGGGGCTACTTGGTACGGCCCAGATGCTGACGGCCCGCGGATCAAAGTGACCGGCAAGGACATTGATTGGTGTGGCGTCCCTCAGACCACCAGCAGCGGCGTGCTGAAGCTCAAGGTCGACGGACAACCGGTCAACATTGACCTGAGCGACGTCGACCGGATCGAAGCCGTCGACTCCTGTCCCGACTAACTGTTGCCGTTATGACGGTCGGCTACCTCTAGTCCGGGGGAGGGTTCGATCTCGCCGGGCGGTGGTGTGACGTTGGTGCTGTGCGGGCATGACGCAGCAGGTCGAAGCGGTCCGCGAGGTCGGGGTGGGCGTGCCGCAGAGCGTCGATCTCGGTGGCTGCCGGCACATCTCGAGACCACAGCTGGGACAGGCTTCCGTCGAGCAGCGGAAGAGCAGCGCGCGGCCCGTCGACTTCGAGGACGACTGCCGCTGCGTCTCGGGCCAGCCCTTGCCAGGGGGAGAGGCGGCGGGTGCGACTTTGAGGGTCGATACCGTGCCAAGCGGCAGCAGGAAGCAGCGCGAGGGCTTGACGGTACAGCTGAGCGGCCTCGAGCGGTGTCTTAACCGACGCGCGTGCTGTCTCGACAAGACCTTCGATTCGAAGCGGCGTGGGCGCAGCGAGGCTGGCTGCGACCTCCCGCCACAGCGTGTGCGCTCGCCCGGCTCGGTCGTTCTCGGGGTGCTCGCTGAGCATTCGCGCTGCGTTGGCAGCGTATGCGGCGTGGGTCGCGTTGCATGGGTCGGTGATCTCGTAGGCCTGCACCGTGCTGTCTACGGCTTCGTCGAAGAGGCCTGCGCGGAACTGGCACAGACCGAGGTTGCTCAGGTAGGCGCTGCGGTCGGGATGGTCGTGCGGACACAACGCGATTGCTTCTTCGGCAGCCTGCAGTGCAACCTGGAGATGGACCGCGGAGCCGAGCTGTTCGAACAGCATCCGCGCAGCAAGCGAGAGGTTCGACAGGGCAATCGGCCCGACCTGTTCGCCTGCTCGTTCAACACCGAGCTGAGCGTGCTTGTAGGCGTTGTGCAACTGGTCGATCTCTTCGGTTGCTTCGAACGCGGTCAACAGGTGCATGGACAAGTTGGAATGCACTGTGGCGCCGCGCGGGTTGTCTGGCGCCGCCGCGGCCGCGGCCTCACCGAGTTCGACCGATGCGAGCACTGCGGCACGATCGCCGGTCCAGTCGAACCACGACATGGCCGTGCCGGCGGCGTTGACTAGTAGGTCTACGCGATCCGCGTGCTGGTTCGGCAACGATTGTGCCGTTGCGCGCGCCAAAGCGAGGGCCTCCTGGAGGTCTTCGATCCTGCCGTAGACGCTTCCTCGGAGGTGCAGTGCTGAGGCGAGGTTGGCGACTCGGGCAGCGTGCCCTGTGGCCGGCCCCGCGGTGGCAGCGCGCCGCCCCAGGTCGATCGACTCGTCGATGTCTTCGCGGCGGCGTCGACGTTCGAAACGTGTGGTCAGAGAGGTGGCAAGGTTGGTGAGTCGCCGGGCCACGTCCAGGTCTTCGGGTCTGGTTTGTCGAACTGCCTCCCGGCCGACCTCGACCGCCTCGTCGAGGAGGTCCTCGTCTGCGTACCAATCGAATGCAGCACGAAGGGCTGCCCCCAGGTTCGACAGGCGCGCAGCGGACGACGGGTCCTCAGGAGGCGTCCGCCTGACTGCTGCACGAGCAGAATCGACTGCGTGGTCGAGATCGGCGCCGCGAGCACCTGCTTCGAACCTGGCCAGGTACGCGACCGCCAAGTTCGCGAAGTCGGCTGCGTTGCCGCGTTCGCTTGAGAGGGTGGCGAACAGGTCGACAGCCTCGTCGAGGGCTGCAACGTCAGATGTCGCCTCGGCAAGGTTGATCAACGCGTTGGCCAGATTGGTAGTGGCGGCTTCACGCACGAGGCCTGTCGTTTCGGGTGAGGCCACGATCCAGCGGCCCAAACCGATAGCCCGGTCGAGGTCGGGCCTGTGTTCGCGTTGCTCGTAGCGGGTTGTGAGGTGGGCGGCGAGATTCGATGCGTACCGGACGGCGCGAACCGGGTCTGGTTGGCTTGTCCTGGCCGTCGCCGGGTCAATCTCGGGGCCCTCAGGGTTGGGGTCTGTGCTGGCTTGATGGAACAAGACCTCGAGGCGGTTGGTGCGGTCGTCGAGTTCGTCGCTGCTGAGCCATTCTGGGTCGCCGAACTCCTCCCACCCTTCGTGGAAGGGGGAGTCGTCGAGCGTCGCGCGGATGGAGTCGGGCACGCGGGATGGGTTCGTGCGACGGACGCGCGCGAACCACTTGAGGCATGGCTCGACTTCAGCGTGGTTGCGCCCTTCGGGTAGCAGGCGTAGTCGTTCGAGATGCGTTCGCGCGAGGAGCGCCGACAGGTCTTCTGAGGCTGCGGACTCGCGGCCGTCCAGATGGGTTTCCAGGCTTCGGAGGGCGGCGTCAACCTCTGGGCTGAGAATGGCTCGTTCGTCGCGTCCGTCCACCCTCTCGGCTAGGGCGCGGACGAGGGTTTCTGCATGCCTTAAGAACGCCTCCGTGAGGGGCGCCGATGGCTCCGCGGATTCACTGTCGTTCGCAGCCACGTCACGTCCTGGGGGGTGAGAATATGCACCTGATTGTCCCGCATGGCGTCACCGATGTCTGTGTCGCGGGGTGTCTGGCTTCCGGTCTGCTGCGTCGTCCGCGCTGAGATCAAACCCGCCCGCGGGTACTCGGGGCGTCGCCTGTTGCGTCGCCGGGTTGGGGGTTCGGTGCCTTGCTGGGTCGTTCGTCAGGTGGTCGCGGGTGGCATCCTTGCCTCGACGAACGTTCATGTCTCCCGGACTGCCATGGCTGTCGCTGCGACCGCGTGATGCTGAACCGGGTGCTGTTTCAGGCTCGCAGGACAAGACACCGTGCTGGAGGAGCCTAGTCTGTGACGCAACGACGGGCCGCGAGTTGGTACTTGGTTGTCAGTTGGACCGTCTAGCAGCTCGCCGACCTGTGGATTGTGGGCGTCCGAACTCCCTAAACCATCGTGCAGAGAACGCTACAAGTCCGGCTGCTACGAGCCCGACGGTCCATGCTGTGACGTTTGCGGTTTGACTGAAGATCCAGGTCCACGGCCGGTTGGCCGACGTCCAGCTCGTCATCTTGGTCTCGGTGACCGCTGCGACTTGGGCGGAAGATCCGGGGTCGTATTCGTCGACCCCGTAGGTGTCGATGACGCCACACGAAGAGCAGACCGACAACTGGTAGAAACCGCCCTCGATGGCGGGCCCACTCGCTTGCGGGTCGCGCAGGAGCTCAGCGTCGAAGATGTTTGCTGGTTCGTCGACGAACGTGCGGAGATCGCCCCAGGGTCTCTCGGGTTTCGCCCAACGCAAGTGGTTGAGGAGAGCTTCGGTGCCGGATGCTTATATCTCGGCTACGGACAATGAACTCACTCGGACCTCTAGGAAGAACAGTCCTACAGCATGAGGAAGTTTGTCCCCGGTTTCTGTCGTCGCCGCAGAGAGCACGGTGGGGTCGATGGAGACGGTAGAGGCTCCCTCGACATCACGCCAAGGTCCGTTGGCTTTGAGCTCGGCACCGCCGCCGGTCGCAACCCGTCCTACGGTCTCTTCATCCAGGGTTCGTATCGCAGTTGCTTGTGGAGGGATTCTCACTGACCACCCGAGATTCTGTTTGGTCTCCCCGGACGGTATAAGAAAGCTGAAGTGGATCGATATGTAGAGTTGAGTATCCCGCAGCGGTCCAGTCGCTGCTTCGTCGTCTTTCTCAACGGTGACGAACATCTGGGTCGCGATGGCGTTGTCGTAGGACGCGGTGACGTCTGGCCAGGCGGACACAGTCGGATCAGGCCGGTGCTCGGTTGTGCCGGACGAGGGCGCGAACATGGCGTGCGCGAAAAACACGTAGAAGGTGATTGTGCCAAGGACGATAAGTGGTACGACTGCGCGCACGATGAACAGCTTCATGAACCCTCGCTTGATGGCGCCTCAGGTCAGGTCTGAATGGGTCACATCAGTTCGTGCGTGCGACCACGTATCGAGGGTGCTCTCCGTCGACGGAGCGGCAACCGACCTGCTGCATACGTATGCCAGAAGTCAACATCAGCCGACCCCGTTCTGTCAGCGAATCGTCTTGGTCCTGCCGTTCCGCGTCGCCTTAAGCCATGAGCGGTCGCCGCGGCGCGAACCGGCCCCGCGCCCGGACCGCCAACGCGTCGCACGCAAGCACCGGGGCAAGTGGCGAACCTGACGTGACGTCGGCTCCGACCCCGGGATTGATGCGCGGCAGTTCCGAGTCGAAGACATCTAGCATTCCTACTACAGGCTCGGCGACCTTCACTGGGTAACACATGTCTTCCTGCCCGCCGCCTCTAACACTGAAGATGATCGTGCCAAGCGAAAGAACCCTGGTTACCACACGACGTGAAGTCCGTGATGTGAACGCGGCATCGGCCAGTTATGTCATCTCGTGGGCGACGTCGCTGTCGGGTCGCGCGCGCCGCACGTCACCGGTCTGGCCTGCCGATACCTTCGGCATGACTTCAACCCCCCCCGACAGTTCCACACTGCACCCTCAGCCGCGATGCGTGCTGCTAGTCAGCGACGACGAGTCGCTCCTCGTCTGGTGTAGCGATCTACGCGAGGCTAATAGGGTGGGCGAAGCAGCGATTTGTTAGCCGGCGGAGTGTCGGCCTACTTGGTTCCGAGTCGAGCGGTGCTATCAGACGATGTCTTGGACGGACTACGCGCCGACTCGACTCTCAAGTCGTTACTTCGGGCGCACGGCCAGGTAGGACGCACGCTCGACAGTCGGCCAGTCGGCCTCAACCGCCGGGCGAAGTTCGCCGTCGCGCTTTCGACATCTGAGGCGTCGGCAGCCCGGACTACGTCGCCTGGGTCACGAACCAGCAGAGCCCAGATGGGCGTCCCGCCCCGAACTCTGCCGATGGCATACGAGTGACACATCCGTCACCTGACCCCGGAGGCCCGTCATGAGACCAACCCAGACGACACCGCACCAAGCCGCGCAATGGATCATGGAAGCCCACGCCGACAACATCGTCGGCAACATGAGCGAACGCGAACACACCGGCTACCTGACGGCCCTCGAGCTGGTGTGCGACGAGATGGACGCGTCCGACCTCCGGCGCACGTTGGGTGCGGTGGTCGACATTGCTTGTGAGCTCGTCTTGACGTTGGCTGACAACGATGTCGATGACGACAAGCTCCTTGAGCTGGTCCGTCACGGGCGTGGGCGCCTTCATGTTGTAGGAGGGCTCCCGTCCCATCCTGCGACCATCGATTCAGGCCCTGCGTTCCGGCTGGCGGAACTGATCGCCAACAACGACGTGTGGGCGCACAATGTCGGCGCGGACGAGGACGCACGGGTTCTAGACGCGTACGAGATGAGCTACGAGGAGGCCGAAGCCGCGATCTCTACTCGTACACTCGACCAACTGTTCCTGGTCGGCTACTACCTAGGCGAGTTCAGCGAAACGCTCCGCGAAGCAGGCGCCCAACTCGCTCAGGAACAACCCCCGTGCCTTTCCCCTGACGGCGCCGCCTGCCGCGGACACATCACGTGTCGGAGCGCCAAGATCAGGAACCAGTCTCGTGCGCTGTGTGGCTCAGCGGCAGGCTCGATGAGCCACGTAGCAGACATACATCGAGAGTTCTTCGCTACCTCGGCTCCGAGCACAAAACCGAAGTCCAGCGGGGACTAATCTCTGAGTCGGCGACCTTCCAGGGCTCTCGGTGGGTCGAAAGTCCGCCGGTAAAGACCCAGGATCTTGTCCCTGACTCTCTACGACGGTCGAGGTGCTCGCCGGTCTATTCGGAAGACGGTGGATGGGTCAAACGCCAGCCAGGGTCGGGTGAGCCCGCCGCAGCGATGGCCCCTCCGCGAAGCCAAAATTGGATGATCGTTTCAGGCGGTTCGATGCCGTGGAGGAGGGCGTCGCACTGCGGCGAAGCCAACAGGGCAACGGCCGCCGCCGTGTATGACGGCCACTCCGGTCGGGTCTCGGCGGCGGCGACCCAGCGTTGACGAAAGGTTCGGCGAACCACGTCCTCTGAATCGCTGACCCCGTAGTCCACGAGGTCCTCCCAAGCGTTGACCGCGGCACTGCCGTCGATGCTCGCCTCCAAGTACAGAGCGCCAACACCCGGGACGGCTTCGTCGAGATCGGCAGCCTCACGCAACGAGTCCTCGACTGCGGTGTCGTAGGTCGCCAGAAAGACCGTGCGGAACACAGCGACGTCACAGGCATAGTCGAGGGCTTTGCTGCGGGGGAGCGCATCAGCGCGCTCAACAAGCTCGTCGCGTAGCCCGTCGTTGAGTTCGTGTCTCGTCCACGACCGCCAGATGTCGTCGCACAGGCTCAATAGCTGATGTGCGGCCCCCTCGACGTCCACCAGCCCAGGGTATCGGGATGCAAGCACGCCGGGGCCAGCTGTCGCGAGACTGCGCGACTACCCACGAGCGGTCATTCTCTTGGTGCAGTCAGTCGTCCCAGGTGGGCGCGGCCGAGCGCGATGAGCCCGGTCTGGTTGGGGCGATCGCGCGGTGGTGGGGGGCCCGCCGCGCGTGCACCGTCCTTCGGCTGAACGCCCAGCGCGACACCGTCCGCTGGGGCGGGATGCCGTCTCATGCGCACGCTCATCTCGGTAGCCGTTCTGCCCTCACACTGACATTTAGTGGTTGCGGAGACTCCAGCGAGTCCAAGGGGCCATCTCCCGACGAGGTTTCAGTGAGCGAGGCGGCTGCACTCGAGGCCGAGGAAGAGGCTGAGGCCGCCAAGCAGGCAAAGATCGAGGCAGACGCGGAGAAGAGACGCTCGCCCGGGCAGAGGCGACCTACAAGTCGTGTTCCTCGTTTACCCAACCCCAAATCGACGCGCTTCAGCAGATCTCGTCGCGACTCAACATCGGAATGCACTACTCCGAGTACGGCGACTACCTCGGGGACGCGCAGGTCGCCTACGACGGTGTGTTCGACGGGCCAGACTTGGATCGTTCCTGCCTGCTGAAGGTGGCGGTGCCGCTCGAGTTGGCCATCAATATCCACCTTGATGTCCTCGGTCTCTTGGGTGACTGCATCGATGAGTACGCCTGCGACTTCAGTGACGGCAAGACGAATGACACCGCCCAGAGGGAGTGGATCGGAGCTGACAACGTCCTTGACCGGGCCAAGACTGGGCTCGCGCGCCTCGCGCCCTAGGTATCTCGGCCAGGAGGTTGGTGACACTCCGGGCCGGTTGTTGACGTAGCAAAGATCTCCGGGTGCGGTGGGTGCTGTCTAGGTACCTACCGTCCCGAGGTCTTCGTGTCCCAGAGTAGTGCCCGGCTGAACGTTCGCGGCCGGCAACTGCTCGTCGAACGCGTCTGCCAGCAGGGCTGGGCTGTCGCCCACGACTCCAAGGCGCAGGGGATCTCGCGCCATTCGCCCACCGCTGGGGCCGAACGGTTCCTGGACGAGGGCGAAGCCGGCCTCCAGGACCGCTCGTCGCGTCCTCATCACTGCCCCAACCACACCCCGATTGAGGTCGAAGAAGCGACCGCGACTACGCGTCGTCAGCAACGCCGGGGCCAGGACTGGATCGGTCCCGAGCTCGGTGTTGCGGCCCGGACGGTCTCACGGGTTCCGCGCCGTCACGGCGTGCCGTACCTTCCCGAGTGCGACGCGCCGACCGGTGAGGTGATTCGAACCTCGAAGACCATCGCGGTGCGCTACGAACGTGACCGTCCGGGCGAGCTGACCCACGTCGATGTGAAGTAGGTGTGCAAGATCCCTGACGGCGGTGGCTGGAGGCCCACGGTCGCCAGATGGGATCAACGAGCGCGAAGAAGAAGGCCCGGATCGGCTACGACTACGTGCACTCGATGGTTGATGACCTCTCCCGACTCGCCTACTCCAAGATTCTCCCCGCCGAGAGAGGGCCGATCTGTGCGGGGTGCATCCTGCGTGCCGCGGAATACTGTGCCCGCCACGGCATCAGCCCTATCGAGCAGGTCATGACCGACACCGCTTCTCCTACGGCAAGTCCCACGACGTCGGCGAGGCCCTCGCTATGTTCGGCGCAAGCACAGGCTCATCGAGCCCGACTGCCCCTGGCAGAACGGCGAGGTCGAGACGTTCAGCCGGACCCTGCAAGTCGAATGGGCCTACCGCCAGTTCTTCCTCACCAAAGCGGCCCCCGGCGAAGATGCCTTCACCGGGACGCTACACCTCGAACGACCTAGTCCGGACCTCGTCTTCATGGACTTGCAGCATGGCTACTTCTGGTCCAGCCAGGTCGGTCGGCATTGGGCCCCACAACTCCCGAACCGGATCGGAGCACCAGTCCGTCACTTGGCGATTCAGTACTGCAGCGCTGGAGTTGGCCCCAGACTGGCCCACCGTCTCCGCCGGTGGTCGGACGCTGGCACACGGGGCGACGCGCCTCGAGCGCGTACTGGACGCGGCAGGGTCGGGCGGTTCGCTAGAGGGAGATGCCCGAGGCAGTGCAGACTTCGTCGGAATCCGGCGCGCCGAGGGCGATCGCAGGTCGGCTTGCGCTTTGAGTCCGTAAAACTGTGCCCCGCGACTGGCTGAGCCAGTACAAACTGAACTCATGAGCAACCAGCGCGTGGGCGTCGGACCCAGTTTGGAAGCCATCCGGTCAGCACGGGCCGAATGGCGGCGGTCTGTGGTTCGTCAACTAAAGATAGTTGTCTTTGCTGCTTTGATTACCTGTGTGACTATCGTTCTCGTTGCGGGGCCCGACAAAGTGGCTCTGACTACGAATTCGCCGGAAGTAGCTCTTAGACACATCGACTGGTCAGGCCGATTGGAGGAGGGGTCCGCAATGACAGCGGTCACCGGCCTAGTCGCACTAGTTGGTGCACTCTCGGTAACGCTGATGGTTGCACCGAGGGTCACGCAAGAGCGGTCTTTGGTCGATCGCGTTGCGTTGGTGCAGTGGGGCGGTTTCACGACCGTCATTAATGCGATTGTTGCAGGCGCGGCAATAGGGGTTGCAACAACGCAACTTGCGTCGAGCGATCGTGCTGGCGGGATTGTGATGCTGCTGATGGCATCCTCTGCGAGTGCGATCGCGGCAATTTCAGTTCAGCGAAGGTATGACAGGTACCACGGTGGCATGGGCGCGGCGGAGATGGCGGAACTGCGTTCGATCGCCTCAGAGCTGAGGTCGCGTCATTCGCGAGCCGTGTTTCATTCGGGACGGCGTCGTTCAGACGAGACGGGCGATATCTTGCGAGTGGTCCTATCGATGGGAGGCGTGTATGCGGTGTGCATGTCTGGAGTGATGCTGAAGATCGCATTGGATGGAGGCTGGAATGTGGCCAGCACCTCAGAGTGGTTGCAGTTGTTGTTAGTTGCAGCAATCGTATGGATAATCTCAATATCTTGCATCTACCCTTGGTATTACGGGCTATATCGGTGGACTCGAGCAAGATTGGAATCCCGTCGTTCCGCGTGGCTACGGTGGTGGGCAGTGCCCTTGGGACCGATTATCTGGTCGTTAATCTACGGGACTGGCTCGGAAAGCGCTTCCGACGCTGTTCTGGTTCTTGCGGTCACCGTGGTCCCAGCAACCATCGGTGGTTTTTTCTTCGTTGCTTTTGCTATGTCTGGTCGTGGGCCGTGGGCCGGGGTGCCGCGCAGCGTTCTCCGCGCCGTGCGTAGAGAGTTGCGAGTCGCGTCGAATCGGCACGACGACCTCGAACGTATCGTCGTTCCTATCGCGTAGTTGCGACGGGTTCTGCGGATCGAGTCCTCCGCACGAACGGAGTTGCACTGCTTTGGACGGCTGAACAAAGTTGCGATCTCTGTGGATAGATGCAAGGTCGAGCGCGGGAGCGCGGAAGTTGCGCCGCTCTGGATTAGCTCGGGCATCTAAGACGCATAGGTCTATTGTCAGTCCGCGCAGTCGACCTATGGAATACGGGGTGTGGACTGGCGGACGAACGTGTCTGGATCGCGGCCGAACGCACCCGTCCCCAGTGTCTCCGTGTCTTGACCAGTGACGACTGAGTGACACCCTCTGCGTCCGAGTATGAACAACCGAGCAGCATCGCTGCCCGTACGAGCGATGCCTAGCGCGCTGCCACGAACTCGGTGAGTCGTCGTCGTTGCCGCTCGCAGTAGGTAGACAACACGGCTCGTGATATTGGTCCCGCAGAAGACGAGCGCCGCCTCAGGTCGCCGGGCACGTAGCGCCTCAGGCAGGCCTGATCTGAGCGCGTCCCGAGCTGGGTCGGCGTGCGCGGTGTCATCGCCTACGCTGCACGTCATCTCCCTCGGTCAGTGGTTGCTTCCGGAACCGGGGAGGGCTGCGCGTAGACCGACTGAAACTTATCGTGTGAACCCGGATCCGGGCTCGCATGGACCGACCGACTAAGCGCTGCGAAGCATCACGCTTGGGTCAGTGCTGGGCGCTTCCGATGCCATGGGAAGGAAAGCCCGCAGCGGCTGCGGTCCTTGCCATCGCATCGACCGAAGGTTACGGTCTGGATTCCTCGTCGCGCTGCACTGCGAGACGTACGCGTCAACGATGATTCTCGGGAGTCGCTGGTGCTTTTCCCCCTGCATACGTCTGGCTGGGAGCTCGAACCGTTTGCGGACATGTCTGCGGCGTTCGTCTTCTTTCACTCTCCGGTTCGGCTGGTTGTCCTCGACCGGCTCACTTGGTTCGTGCTCGAATTATGTGACGGACGGTCCGAGGAAGAGATCGCCGAGCGCGTCATGGCCCTGCGCGCGGGCGCCCGTGGCGCAGGCGCTGGCACGGAGGGGCGCGCGATTGTCGCTGATCGGCTGGCGACGCTCCGTGCTCGCGGGCTGTTGGCGAGTGCCGCGTGAGGGCCGCTTACTCCGACGCTGCGCTCGACCTGGTTGCGAGTGTCGAGACCTACCTGACCAGTGGTCTCTTCGGCGATAATTCGAGCGTCGCGGGCAACGCAGCCGCCTATTACCGTGGTGCTGCTCGCGCATGTGCCCTTACTGTCGACCTTGACCCCGCCTTAGTGGAGGAGGTCGATCACCCGGTTCTCGAGAGTCTGCGTCGGGCTTACGTGGACGAGGCATTGCGAGACTGCATGGGCGGCCGTGACGCCGCCGGCGGGGCCGCGCTGACGTCCTACCTGGCACTGCGCGACCGCGTGTTGGGCGAAAGCCTGATCGAGTCGGGGAGCGGTCGTGCCGGAGTGCCCGGCTTCCTGTCGCGCGACGAGGCGCCCTGGCTCAACGACCTCCTCGTACGCCGGTTCGACGAAACGACCACTATCGACGGGGCCCGCGTCGGCGTGACCCCGGTTGAGTTGACCCCCGAGCTCGAAGGGGCGCGGTCGCGGTCGTTGAACCTGGCTCGTCGTTCGGTTCCACGCCTGGCGGCCGATGTCTTTGGCGGGGTCCGTCACGTCGTCCTTTACCGGGCCGATCAGCCCTACAGCGGTTACACCAACGCTGCGCCGTTGTTCATCTTCCTTGGTGCCGCGACCTTCGAGCGTGAGCACTTCGCGGCCGAGTTGCTCCTGCACGAGAGTCTTCACCAGAAGCTCAATGACATCAGCGTGGTCCGATCGCTCTTCCGTCCTGGTTACGACGACGCGAAGAGCGTGACGGTCACAGTGCCGTGGTCATTCGGTCGAGCCCGCACCCGTCACTTCGCGGCCGACCGCACGTTTGCTGCCTTTCACGTCTACAGCCACCAGGCCCTGCTCTACATCGGCATGGCCGCTACGGCTGGCACCACGGAGGAGGCAGACCTCGCACTCCGCAACGTCGTGCTCTCGTGGGCTCGAGCCGCTCACTTTGCGCGGGCGGTCCGCGGTGACATCCAGGTCGAGTTCGGGCCCGATGGTCGGCGCCTCGCTGGCTGGTTGACCCGTGCAGTCGACGACATGGGCGAGTTTGGGCTGCCCGACGGCACGCGGCTACGTGACCACCGCGAGGAATTCGCGGGCGTCTAGCACGCGGGTTGCCCCCTTGATCGTCCCCCGCGCCGCAGGGGTTTAGTTGCCGAGAGGAGGTATTTCCATGAGCAACATCGCTGAGCTTGAGGCGTCGCTGCAGGACCTGTTCGAAACATTCGACATGTCCGACATCGACCACAACGCCGACCTGGACCTGGTCGACGGTGAGGTTCGTGAGATCCGCACGGATCTCACGGTACTTGCCGCGTCCCGCCCGTCCGGCAACTGATCGGTGGGGCCCGACCACAGTCGTCCTGGGGTCGGGCCCTTCCCTAACCACGAGAGGGCACGATGCCCACCACCACGACCGTGTCCCCACTGGTCACCGGCCCCGGCGCCGACCTTCTCGCTCAACTCGCCGATGTCCCATCACCTGCGCTCGTATACGACCTCGACGGGCTCCGCCGGTCGGTCGAGCTACTTCTGACCGACGTCAGCACGGTGGAGGGCGCCGAGCTCAATCTGGCGCTCAAGGCGTGCCACACGCCGGCCGTGCTCCGATTCCTGGCCGATCTCGGTGTCGGCGCGGATGTCGCATCAACCGGTGAGCTGCGGCTCGCACGCGAGGCCGGTTTCGGGCGATTCACCGCTACGGGGCCGTCCTTCACCGGGGACGACCTCGACGAGCTCGCAGACAGCGGAATCGTGCTTGACGCATCTTCGCCCGACCAGTTGAGCGAGATCTGCGCGGCGCGTCCGGGATCCAATGTGGGCCTGCGTCTGCGGGTGCCTCTTCCCGCCAGCATCGAGGACGGCCGGACAACGTTCGGTCACGGCAGCCGATTCGGTGCCCTCGCCACCGACCCGCGCATCGGCGCCGTCCTAACTGCGAATGGGTGTCGGCTCACCCGTTTGCACACCCACACCGGGCAGATGACCCCGCTGCATCTGCGCTACAAGTTGCGTTACCTGCTTGCCGTCGCCGAGGTCTATCTCGACGTCACCGACATTGACCTGGGCGGTGGCTTCTTTAGCCTGTACGCAGACCGAAAGCAGGCTCTCGATGCCTGGACCGAAGTCGCTGCTGCGCTCGACGCCTTCACTGAGCGCACTGGTCGGGTTATCCGGATTCAGCTCGAGCCCGGAGGTGCGGTCTTGGCCGCCCACGGCTACCTCGTCACCACGGTTCGTTCGGTCGAGATAGGTCACGGTCACTTTGACGCCGACGTGGTCACGGTCGACTGCTCCGCCTGGAACCTCGCACCGTGGCACAAGCCCCAGGTGGTTCCGTTGACTCCGGAGGCGCCTGAGGAGAGGTTGCGGGCGACCTTGATCGCGGGCAACACCCTCTACGAGAACGACTTCTTCGGAACCGATGTCCTCGGTCGTCGTTCGACCTTTGCGTTGCCCGAGATGGCGGCAGGTGACCGTCTTCTGTTGACTAACGCTGGGGCTTACACGATTACTAATGCGCGGGTTTTCAACCGTCTTCCATTGCCCGATCAATACGTTGCGCGAGCTGGCGCGGTCGAGCGGATCTCTTGATCGCGGCGATGTCCCTCATCACAGCGCCGACGCGCGGTCTTGGGCTTGAGCGCGATCTCTTGGTGGAGATGGCTCTTGCGGCCGCGGGCCAGGACTCTGACGATCACGCCGATTGGCTCCGGCTCGCTGACGAGACTCACGCCGTCGTCGCCGACCACAACGATTCAGAGCGTGAACTTGATCGGGCCGCCGACCAGATGCGCCGACTCCTTCTTCGCCGTGGGCATCGGATCGAGGATGATTTTCTGCGTTCGCCCGACCTGACCCGCCCCCGCGTTCTGCCCGGAGGGTCCGTCCTCCAGCACAGCTACGAGCGCAACCTTCCCTCAGTGCAGCTCGAGGAACGGCTCGCCCACCGCGGTGACCTTCCGAGCGGTTGGACGCGACGCACCCTCGCCATGAGCAGTGGCATGGCTGGGCTCGTCCACGTCGTGCAGACGTTGAGCTACCTGCTCGGCCGCGCCGACCGACCGCTCCGGCTCGACTTCTGGGGCGACTACTTCGAGACCGACATCATGCTTGAGTACCTCTCCGGGCCTGGCATGGTGCCGCGCAAACTGGTCGCCGGGACTGGGCCGGTCGCTGGCGACGAGGCGGTCGACGTCGTGCTCGTCGAGCCCGTCCGCTACAGCTGGACCCTCGATGCGGTGGACCCCCGCAACCTCGTCACGCAGTGGCTAAGGGGGCCCAACCGTCCGCCCGTCATCGTCCTTGACACCACGTTGACCTCACCTGCGTGGCCCACCGCCGGGGTCCTCGCGGCCCTCGCAGCCTCAGGTGCCGCGCCTCTGGTGATCGAGGTGCGGTCCGGGCTCAAGTTAGACCAGCAGGGTCTCGAGGTCGCCAACCTCGGTGTCGTCGACATTTTCAGCCACGAGACATCTGCGGCGCCGAACCTGACGGCGCACACGTTCGTAAAGGCCCTGGAGCTGGCTCGTGGTACCGCCGGAGCATGCCTGAGTGCCTCGGCGCTCGCCAGCCTGGACGCTCCGTTCCTTCTCGACGAGCGCTGGACTCGGAGGCACGCCGGGGCGGTCTACCACCACAACGCGCGCCTCGCCGACCGGCTCAGCTCTGCATCCGGCGCACTCTTCGACACCATTGCTCACCCCGCACTGAGCGGCTCCGGGCACGCACCCTTCGTCGTTCTAGGTCTGGCCGAAGACGACCTCGACAACCACGGCTTCCTGCTGGGCGTGGTCCGCCACGAGGTCGTGCAACGCGGTTTGTTGGCCACCCACGGTTCGAGCTTCGGTTTCCGGGGGCCGCGGTTCGAGACCATTATTCCCCGACTCTCGGAAGGCAACGGATTGTTCAAGGTGGCAGCAGGATCGCGCGGCGGGCCCTCACTGGCGGGACTCGAGGACCTCCTCGTTGAGCTCGCCGCCTTCGGGTCGATGCGCCTGCTGCGCTCGGCGTACGACGGCGTGACTCCGGTGCGGCTGCCGTGAGCGACGTCGACGCTGGGGAGGCACTCCGCCGCCTCATGGCGGGTCACAGCCGCACAGAGAAGCGTTCACTCGTCCTATACGCACTGCTGTCGTCCATCAGCGCAATTGGTGCCGCTAGCCAGCCATGGTTGATCGGCCAGATTCTGGAGGCGGCGCTCGAGTCCGGCACCGCGCGACTAACCTGGCTGGTCTCGGCCATGGCTGTGGTCATCGGCGTCGGCATCGCATGCAATGTTTCGCGGCATGTCGTGGCCGAAAGGGTGAAGCTGCGCCTGGCTGCTGACCTGCGGGTCCGCGTCGGAGCGAAGGCAGCGCGCGCGGCGAGCGATGTCGCCGGACACACCTCGCCCGCGCACGTCGCTACCGTCGCGTCCTCCGACGTTGAGAGGGTCTCGAGCTATCCCGTCGCCCGAATCCGGCTGCTGTCATCTGTGCTTGGGATGGCAGTAGTGGTCGCCTACATGATGACGATCTCACCCCTACTAGCGGTCCTGGTGGTGGTCGGTGTCCCGGCATTCATCTGGTTGACCGCTCGGATTGCAGAGCCCTTAGAGGAGCGTCAGGATAAGCACCGAGATTCTCTCGGTACTGTGACCGCGCTGAGCGCCGACATCAGCCAGGGTTTGCGTATCCTGCGAGGTCTTCGAGCTGAGGGCGTCGCCCGAGCCCGACTTGATATTGCTTCCCGGGCGACCGAGGTCGCCGGCGTCCGGGTCGCGCGTATCGAGGCCCTGCTCCTTGTCTCGGGCCAGCTCCTACCGGGGCTCTTCCTCACGCTCTTGATCTGGGTAAGCAGCCATCTCGCGGCCAGCGGCCAGCTGTCAGCTGCCAGCCTGGTGACCGTCTACGCGGCGTCTGGCTACCTCTTTCTACCGATCTCGGCGGCGGTCGACTTCCTCGGCACTCGCAGCGGCGCGCGAGTAGCCGCCCGACGTACGGTGCAGGTGCTCGACGCGCCCGTCTCGGGGTGGGCTGGCTCATTAGCACCGATTCCGTCCGCAGCCGTCCTGACCGACACGGTCACCGGAATCCGCATACAACCGGGAGGACTCAGCGTGGTCGTTTCAGGTGAGCCGGAATCACTTGCCCGCCGCCTGACGGCGTTGTCGTTAGAGTCCGGACGCCTGGACGATACGGCGTTGCGCGACTTCGATCTTGCAGCCCTGCGTGCTTCTCTGCGCTACCAGGGAGCCCGCTCAACGATGTTCTCCGGGACCGTGCGTGAGCTGCTTGATCCGCGGGGCTCTCACGCCGACGCTGAACTTGAAGACGTGCTCCGGGTTGCAGGGGCTGATGACGTCGTGGCGCGACTCGACGGCGGGCTCGACGCTCAGGTCTACGCCGACGGACGCAGCGTGTCAGGCGGTCAGAGGCAGCGCCTCGCCCTGGCTCGTGCGCTGTTGGGTGGTCCGTCGTACCTGGTCCTAGTCGAACCCACCACTGCCTTGGACGCGGCGACCGAAGTCAAGGTCGCCGCCCGGGTTGCGGAGTATCGGAAGGGCCGCACAACCGTTGTCTTCGCCCGCGGGGGAGCTTTCCGGGCAGTTGCCGACCATCAGATCAATGTCGACGACGATGCGGCCGCCGACCAGGTCGTTGCAGGAGGCCGCAATGAGTGAGCCCCACCACCTGCTGCCCATCGCCGGACCCGACGCCGTCCGACGTCGCGCGGCAGCCCTGGTCCGACAGTTCCGCGGTCGGCTGGTTGCCGTCGTCGCGGTGCACGCGGTAGCGGTGCTCTGCGGTCTCCTGCCGCCAGCGCTCCTAGGACTCATCGTTGACAGGATTTCTGCCGGCCGCGGGGTCGAGTTGCCGGTCGTGGTCGCGTTGATCGCCGCTGCGCTGGTGCTTAGCGCCGGTCTCGCGTTCACCGCGACAACCTGGGCCTTCGCCCTCGGCGAACGGGTCTTCGCCATCCTTCGGATGGACTTCTCCGCTGCACTTCTCGACCTGCCCGTGCGGCAGGTCGAGGCTGTCGACCCCGGAGACGTTTTGTCCCGTTCCACCTCTGACATGGATGCCATCTCAGAGATAGTGCGCACCGGGGTCCCCGAGACCCTGGTCGGCACTGTGTCAGTCACCATGACGGTCGCGTTCGCGTTTGTCCTTGACCCTCTCGTCGCTCTCGGGTGCTTAGTCGGGACGCCCTTCATCGTGATCTCGACGCGCTGGTACGTGCGTCGGGCCACGACGGCATACGCCGGCCAGCTCTCGAGCCGAGCTGCCGCGGCCGGAGCAATCTCCGAGACGGTTCGTGGCCACGAGGTCGTTGAATCACATGACCTGGGTGCTGCGCGCGAGGAGGTCGTACGTCGAAGCATCGCCCGGGCGCTCGACAAGGCTGGCGTTCCCATCTGGCTTGAGCAGCGGTGGTTCCCTGTCGTTCAGCTTGGCTACAACTTGCCAGTGCTGGTGGTCTTGGCCTGGGGTGCCTACCTGGTTCGCTCAGACCAAACCACCATTGGGGCCGTCGCAGCCATCGCTCTCTATATGCGTTCTGTCCTCACCCCGCTCGATGACCTTATCTACTGGTTTGGCGAGTCCCAGTCCGCGACCGCCGCGATGGGACGGATCCTGGGAGTCACCGAAGCCGGTGGCGACGACGTTCGCGCAGCGAAGACGCTGGATCCCGCACACGCCGTGGAGCTCGACCATGTCTCGTTCGCCTACGGGACGTCCGGCGACGCACTGACAGACCTCGACCTAACCGTTCGCCGGGGAGAAAGGGTCTGTGTTGTAGGCGCCTCGGGAGCTGGTAAGACGACGTTGTCGATGTTGCTGGCAGGTGTGCTTTCGCCACGCGCCGGGGCGGTGCGCGTCAGTGGACGGGTAGTCCTGGTGGCGCAGGAGGACCACATTTTCCACGGCAGCCTTCGGGACAACCTGACCCTGGCCCGACCCGAGGCTGACGACGGCGCACTGTGGCGCGCTCTTGAGCACGCCGGCGCCGATGGGTGGGTGCGCAACCTCGACGGCGGTCTAAATATCGCGCTCGGCGGTGACGCACATGACCCGACCCCCGCCCAGGCTCGTCAACTCGCCCTCGCGCGGCTTTTCCTGCATGAGCCCGAGGTGTTGCTGCTCGACGAGGCCACCGCGGGTTTGACTGAGGCGGAGACCAAACAGTTCGAGACCGCCCTCGCCGTGGCGCTACCCGGGAGCACAGTCATCCAGGTCGCCCACGATCTGTGGGCCGCCGAGTTGGCCGACACGGTCGTTGTTATCGACGAGGGGCGTCTCGTCGAGTCAGGCACACACCGGGCGCTGCTCGCGCAAGCTGGCCCATACTCAGCACTCCACCGCGCATGGCGCGCCGCTGACGAGCATCTGGGACGTATGCGGTGAGGACCGCACGGCAACCTATGCTCGCCGTCGCACCCGGCGTGGTCCGGGTCGAGAATGGCGCCGGTGGTGACGATCTCTATTGGCCCACCGAGGGTCGGCGGATCACCGTAGGAGCCGCAATGATGCGAGTTCTCGCCCAGTTCGCTGTCCCTGATTCTGTCGAGGCCGTCGTACGTCGCGTCGCTGGTCAGGACCCAGGCGCAGGCAAGACCTTGCGCCATGCGATCGCCGCCCTAGTCGAGTCGGGGGTGCTCTGCGAGGCCGCGCCAGTGCAGCCTCCGGCGGTGAGCCAGCGGACCGGGATGTTCGGGGCTCCGGTCACCGACCTGGCATCGGCACTCCGCAGTGGCGCTGACTTCGTAGTCGTCGGGGCGCCCTACGACCACGGTGCGTCCTACCGGCCCGGATCGCGGTTCGGTCCTGAGGCGCTGCGCCGCGTCAGTACGACGGTTCACCGGCTCGACGACGACCTGCGTGGCAGTTACGACATCGAGCAGGGCCGACGCCTGATGGAGAATGTCGGTGTCCTCGATATCGGCGATCTCTTAGGCACCTTGGGCGACCTGGGCCGAGACGTGCTCGACGCCCTTGAGGACACCGTCGCGGCGCTCGCCGCCGCTGGCGCCACCCCAATGGTGCTGGGCGGTGACCACTCGATCACCCTCCGGGTCGTCGACGGGCTAACCCGCCACCACGAACAAGTTGGCGTCCTGCACCTCGACGCTCATTACGACCACGGGGCGGTCCGCACAGGTCCGCGCGACGCGGTGCACCACGGCAACTTTCTCGACTGGGTGGTGGGCAACCCGCGAGTCGCATGCCTCGCGCAGTTCGGCATCCGTCAGCTGGTGCCTGACCCGCCCGAGGCCAGCGCGACCGTGCTGCGCTGGCCGGGCCGCTCCGCCCTCAGCATCCCACCGGCTGAGATCGTTGCGGCCCTGCCGCCCGACTTGGTTTGGCACATAAGTCTTGACGTTGACGTCCTCGACCCGACCGTGATGCCCAGTACCGGCACCGTTCTGCCCGGCGGGTGGACGTACAACGAGACGGTCGACCTGCTCGGGGGCCTCGCCGATCTCCTTCCGATCGTAGGAGTTGACGTCGTCGAGCTCTTGCCGGGCCCCGATGAAGCCCCCGCCATCACGATCTCGGCGCTACTGCTGCGCCTGATGGATCGCATCGCCAGAAGCAATCTGTCCGCATGACGTTTCTCGAGGAGGAAGCAATCACTGTGTCCAGCTCTATGTCCGGCCCGGTCTCCGCCCCAGGTGCCCCGGCCCTTGAAATCCGCGAACTTACCCAGGCAGACGTTGAAGAGTGGGCCGACCTGCTGCGTCGGGTCAACGCCACCGACCCTCGCGTCGTCGCCTGGGCACCCGAGGTGCTCCACACGCGGTTTTCGAACGACTTCGGGGTCGATGGCCCATCTAGCCTGGCCGGGGCCTGGCTCGACGGTGCGCTAATCGGATACGCCCGGGTGCGCCAGGACGGCGGCGCCGAGTCGCGCCTGCTACGGCTCGCTGGCACCGTCGATCCCGCTGTGCGACGCCAAGGAATCGGGACCAGACTCCTGCGATGGTCGATGGGCACCGTGTACAAGTGGACCCGCGTGCTCGGGCCGATCGACGTTATCGTCGACGCGGCAGCCGCTGAGGAGGACTTGCGGGCAATCCTGGAACAGCTGTCCTTCCGCGAAGCCTCAACCTTCGCCGAGATGAGCCGCACCGTATCCGCCGACACGATCCCAACCGCTACGCGAGGCTTGGTGGTCGTGCCATTCAGGGCGGAGGAGCACGAGGCCGCGGCCCTCGACGTCCACCGGAGCGCACGCGGTGAAGGGGCCGACAGTGAATTCTTGACGGTCCTGGCCAAGCAGACCTTTCGCCCAGAGCTATCGCGGGTCGCCCTCGACCCCGACTCTGGCGCAGTGATTGGCTACTTGCTTGTGGTTCACGCCCCAGGGGACACCCAGGGTTGGGTCGACGCAATCGGTGTGCGCCGCAGCGAGCGCGGCCGTGACGTGACTGCGCAACTTATCGTTTCGGCGCTTGTCGGGCTCTGCGAGGACGGCCTGACCTCAGCGGGAATGGGGTTCATGATCGACGCGACGGCCGAGCAAGATCTGGCGGTCTGCGCGAGCCTTGGGTTCGAGATGACGCTGAGCTGGACCCGGTTTGTGCGCTCCGTTGAACCGCAGGTCGAGTCCGCGGTCTCGATCTCAGTAACCCCGGTCGCCGAGTTGTCCGGGGCGGAGCTCGACGACGTGGCCGCTTGGGTTGCACCGAGGAACGGCCCGCGACAGACGTATGTTGGCTACTTGGGCACCTACGCGCCGCAGGTTAGGGCCGAGCTCGACGCTCTGTCGCCCGGTGCAGTGGTGGCGCAACTCCACTATGGCGGGCATCGGATGGCGATGATGATCGGAGAGTGGGACCCTGAATCGAGCCGCGCCTGGCTTCACGGCCCTTGGGCTGCGGCCGATGAGGTCGCCGACGCTGTGTTCGCCGCTCTCGAGCCTTACCTGCCCGCGGCGAAGAACGAGTGGGAGGTGTTCTGCGACCGGAGCAACCGGATGGTAACCGGCTTCGCCGAACGTCACGGTTTGCTCCCCGACGGCGCTTTCGACATTTTGCAGGTGGCGCGTGGCGGCCAGTTGCCGACGCCGGTAAACACCGTTACGCGCTACGACGAAGCTCACTTCGCCGCGTTCGAGAAACTGCACTACAACGCTCATCCCGACACCCACCTGACGGCAGAGCGCATCGTTACCGAGGGCGTTCCTCTCTGGCTTGGTTTTTACGATGGTGAGGTGCGCGGTTACATCACCATTCGTCGGTCGGCCGGGGAGTCGATCGCACGTATCGAGCACATGTCGACGGCGCCCTCCCTAGCCGAGGGAGCTCGCACACAGCTCAAGACGGATCTCCTCGCCTCGGCCCTGAGCCAGATCTTCGACGAGCCCGAGATCAATCAGGTCGAGATCACAACACGAACAGTTACGAGTGATCCAGCCGCTGCTGCCGTCGGCTTCCAGTTGATTCGCCAGATGGGCCTCTATCGCACCGTGCCGCGTCTGACGACCCATGTATCGAGCGATTGAGCCCTGCCTGCGGCGTGTGCAACCCAAGATGGCTCCGTCAGTTTGCCTTCGACCGTGGGATCCGTGGACGGGATCGCGAACAGCACACAAGGGCCGCTGCTGGCACCGAAAGCCCGCTGTGCTCACTGGTCAAGGCTTGACCGCCAGGCCCGGGCTTCATGCGCGCCGTACGTCACCCGGGGCACCGGCACTGGTCGGGTAGTCCGTCGTCAACCAGTCCACCAGAGCGGCGCACGGAATGACTTGTGCATCAGCAAGAGGCGGATGGACGCACCGCCGGGCGTCTGTCTTGGGCGCAGCCAGAGCACCGTTGGAGTCGGTGTGCCCTTGGCTGACCACCCTCGTGCGCAGCCGCGCTCAGCCGTTGAGGTCCGGGGTCGAGGGTCTAGATGCTGCTCCGGCGTCGGTCAGGGCAACAACGCAGTTGCGGCCTCGGCGAGACGTGTTCGTGCGTGGACGGCCTGGGCATCGGATCAGGCCGCATCCCTCGCCTGTTGAAGTCAGGGATGCTCTGCCGCCGATCACATCCCTCGGGATGGGCGCCCACCCGGGCGCGGTGTCCGGTAACTCCTCCACACTGCGAGTCTCCTCGGGGTTATGGAACCGCCCAGTGTGATGAGCCCGTGGTGATGTAGCCGCCACCGCCACCGGCGGCGAGAAGACCTCCGACTCGGGTCAGGGCTAGGGGCGCTGTTTGGTTTGGTGTTGGCTCGAGCCGAAGTAGAAACCGGTCGCTGCACCAAAGAGCCCGGCAACGACTGAGAGCATCGACTGAACGAACATCGTGCGTGCCTCGAAGGTTGTTCCGTGAGTGGCCGGCGTTGTCACAACGGTCTGGGTGGATGCGATGACGGCAGGGGTGCTGGTGGGGGCAGTCGAGGGAGTTTGCGACGGCCCGACGGTGTCCGAGCCTCCGGGATTGCGCTCATTTGATGCAGGTATGGCGTGAGGTGTCGATGGGGTTGTCGGTGCCCCCGGGGATTTAGCGATGAGCAAGAACCCGAGCAGGACTATCGCTGACAGCAGCGCGAGCAGCCCGATCGCCAATATCGCGCGGACGCGGTCGCGCGCTGCCTCGATGCCTACAGTGGTGGGGGTGTCGAGGTCGGTGATGGGGTCGCCTGTGAGCTCAACGACTCGATAGCCGTTGCTGGTGCGACCGGGGCCTGTCGACCCGGCGGCGTTATCGATGGAGGCGGGGTCGATTGGATTCTCGGGGTCTGGCTGGTCAGCGGCCACGGGAACGGCCGGTGCGATAGTGGTTTGGGGTCCCAACTAGTTCGCGGTCGTTCTCGCCGGCGCGCTGAAGGATCAGCTTGGTGCCGCGATCCTGCTCTTCCTGGAGAAACTTCTGCGTGGCGAGTGCTTGTCGCAGCAGTTCTGTCATGCTGATGCCCTGCTCCTCCGCGCGCCGCTTCATGTCCTCGACGATCTCCTCGGCAAGGTTTGCGGAGATCTTCACGATTGCCATGGTTGGTGCCTTTCGTCTTGTTGAGCCGGCGAGTCCTCGACAGGAGTAACCGGCTGGTCTGCGTCGGGTGTGCAGTGCGATTTCGATGCTCCAGCCCGGCGGAATGTGTGGGGGTAACGGGTGGGGTGATGTCGGTGACCGGAGGTCTGACGTCAACTCTCAGGAGTGCTGGTCTGGTGTCGCGACGGTGCCCTGCTCGTTTCGAGCCGTCCCGACCGCTTGCTGCACGGCGCTCTCTGCAGGGCGCCGACATTCGGATCGTAAGGCATCCTGCTCCTTCTGTCCATACGGGACACGCCACGAACGCATACGCAAAGTGTTCTAAGCCCGCCTGTTGCACTCCAACGATTCACATTCTATGCTCTCGAATGGAGAAGGGGGAGAACGGTGCGCGACCTAAGACGCAGTGCAGCCGGGTTCGTAGGATGCTTCCCCGACATGGTTCTTGACCGTGGTGCCTTCGGGCGCTCGATGTCGCACCTCTCAGGCGGCTCCCACGTTCAGCAGCTCAGTTCGTTCGCCTTGTCGATGCTCAACCACCCTCCCGTCAACTGCCGTTTGATGCCGTTCGTGCAGGCCATGCTCGTGAGCGCCGCAGAATCCATGGGCATCGTCCGCAACGACGCCGAGGAACTCGCCGCTGACGTCTTGACCAAACTCACTGAGCTTCTGCCGCTCGCTGGTTTTGTTGTCGCCATCGGAGCGCCGCGCTCGCGTAGGAACGTCAACCTCCTGCAACGCCATGACAAAGTCATCGGATCAATTCACCGCGGCCTCGAGCAAGAAGGTGCGCACCCGATCGGACCCCGAGAGCACGCACGGGGCGACCAAGAACACTCCACTGCCAGTCAATGGAAAGGGCACCTGCGCCAGGACTGCGACTCGCTCGTCACGCATGATGCGCTCATCGTCATCGCCGGCGCGTCGACCGGACTGGGCGAGTCTGTCGAAGTCGCTCGTAGTCTGAGCGTCCCCGTCGTTGTTGTCGAGCTCATCGAACCCCACCCCGATTACCTTGATGACCCTGGACGATGGAGAGTCGCGCCCACGCCATGTCGCCTTGAAGCGGACGGTGATGTCATCCAGGCCACCGTGCGCGAACAACAACCGGCGGCCGGGATCGCCGACGACGACACCCCGCGGGTCGCACTGGACGCAGTGGCAACGCTGCGCGACCACGCGCGCACCATTCGCGATCGTCAACGTTCACGACTCCGCACCGTAGGCGCATCGCACTCCTACCGCACGCACCTCCTCAGCAGTCCGACCATCGCTGATGCGTCACCGCAACTCGTCCGTCAACTCTCCGAACCATTGCGGTTCGCGGCGATGAGCCAGGTCGAGGTCGCCAGGGCCGCATCGGTCCTCGCTCGCCTCTCTCGGGAAGACTTCGCAATCTGGTCCCGAATGCCAGAGACGACTCGCGGCGGGTTCGACCAGTTCGTTGACATCATCGGACTTACCTCAACCCACGATCAGGGGATGGTGCTGCGAGCCGCACAGAACGAGATGCTGATCTCGGCTGGCGACGCTCGCTCCCACCGGCCAACCGATTGGACAGACCCAAGTAGCTGGGATCAAGTTTGGTCTGCTGTTCGTGGGTCCCTGTGATCCCCTGTAAACGCGTACTGCGCGAACTGCCGTCAGGTGCGCCCACCCATCCTCCCGACCTCGACTCCATCGTCGCAGACCTCGGTATCGAACTGCGTTACATCAAATCCCGGGCCGGATTCAACGGGGCCACAGACCTCAGCGGGCCTCGCCCAGTCGTCGAGCTCGGGTGGGTCCCAGCCTCGCGGAGTCGTTCCGTGTTGCCCTGGGAACCGGGCGTCCGGCTCGCCGACCTGCAACCCCATCAGTACGACGCTCGCACTCGCTTCACTTTGGCTCATGAGATCGGGCATGTTCTAGTCCATCGGCTGGCGGCTCATTCCGATGCTCCGTCTCGTCTAGACCGTGCGGCCCTGGAACGCGCATGCGACGCTGTTGCCGCTGAACTCCTGATGCCAACTGACTGGTTCCTTTCGCAGATCGACCACGATCCGACCATCGCGAACCTGCGTCGTGTGTCGATGCGAGCCGGCGTCTCAATCTCGGCAGCCCTGATTCGAGCGCGTGGCCTGCGCCTAGGCGTCGCTGCCGTGTTTCTCGCGCAGACAGCCGATAAGGACTGGAGGGTCCGCCGCGTATACGGCATTAACGTGCGTAACGCGTTCGAACGAGATTGCGCCGACCATGCGGCCCTGACCGCAGCGCCCCTCAAGTCAATCAATACCTGGCAGATGCCGTTCAGTTGTGGCCAACACGTTCACGTCCTTCGAGGTGAGCTGCGGCGCACCTTTTTGAGCGCCGTCATGGTGGGGGCGACGATCGACGGGCATCGGGTCCCAGCACCCACGACATGGCGGTGCGCACCAAGTAAGCCCCGACACCGCTAACAGACACTAGAAGATTGCCGCGACCAAACCACGGAGCTTGTTTCGCAACTAGTCCTGCCAGATTGGCGCCGAGGACGGGATTCGACGGAGGTCGAGAGGATCGGAGTTCTTCCCGGCCTGTACAACCCGCTCAGCGGCTTCGGTGTCGAGGCATCCTGTCTGCACGAGTTCGGACAGGAGTGCAGACATCTGTGCCCGGTTCTCTCGAGCCCATCTTGCAACCCAGACGTCCTGCCAGTCGGATGGGGTTTGAACGTCTTCGGAGTCACCGTCCTCAGTGACGAAGACCAGTTCGAAGCGGCGGGTGTTCTGACCGCCTGACGCGTTTCTCGGTGGCGTTGAGTGTGTGTCTGTCGTGAACCCTGTTGGGTCCTGATCCGGATCTCGAGATTCGATCCACTGCCAGGTGGGTCGGCCGAGTCGTACGCGGATGGGATCGCGGGTCACGCCCGACCGAGTGAGGTCGAAGTAGCTGGATACCTCATGGAGAGACCGAATGTGTTTTGCATGCTCTTCGGTGACCTCGACAACAGCGCGGATGACGGCGGGGCCGGTCCCGCCGCCGTCATCGTGGGCGTAGTGCGACACTGTGAGCTCGAGGTCCTGAAATGAAATCTGTTCGACGGTAATATCGTCCGACTCGTGGAGATCTACTTCGTATCGTTTGCGGTCCGAGTTGCCATTGTGAGTCGAACTCCAATTTCCGACATTCCACGTGGACCCGTCGTCGGCCTTGATTGATCGAGCGTTCAGGTCGTTCTCGACGGCTTCTTGTAGTGCTAAGGGTGTAAAGAAGTCGATTGAGATAGAACGCAATTTGCTTCCTGTGGCCCGGGAGACACGCCCTTCTTGCTCTTCTAGTTCGAACTCTCGAAACTCACCGGCAAGTCGTAGTTTCATGTGAGTCCTCCTCCAGTTGTGCTGCGATTGTTGATGGATGCGGTCCACGTCGGTGGGGCCCGTGGTAACGGTATCGGCCACTGCCGACATGTGGCCCGCACGTGGTTCAGGAGAGGGAAGTCGACGTGACTTGAGTAGGGAAGGGGGCAGCGAGTTCGCATGCCGCCGAGCGCTGCCACCTTCAAGTCGGCGGTGGGCTCGAAGGATCGTTGACTGGGGTCTTGTCGGAGCAGGCGAGGAGTGACATCGCGACGAGCCAAGCCAACCGGGGCCTGTGCCGATCCGCTGCTCGATGAACTGGCAAGGCCGAAAATTCGACGTCGCCCGTTGCAGGGAGGACCGCAGTCGAGTGCTCCAAATTTCAGTCACTCCCAGGTCGGGGACCGCGACCGCGCGATGGCGGCCTGTCCGAGCCGGCATTGGCGACCCAGGTGCGGGTGTGTCGAGCCGTTCCGAGTCGCTGCGTGTCTCAATCGAGACGTCAACGTCCCTGGCTCGACGAGGCGCGGCCGCTGGGAAAGCGGCAGTAGGCACTAGCGAAACCTCTTGACCGTCGCGAGACGATAGGCGCGTGAATTCTACTCTTGCCAACGAGCCGCCGTTCGCCCTGGACGGCGCCGTCACCGCCGCGAAGGTCAGGGAGCTCATTGACGTGCAGACCGAGCTCAAGTGGCTCGACTACAAGAGCGAATGCGACCTCAATAACACCTACGATCGCGTCGAGTTCGCCAAGGATTCGGGTGCCATGTGCATTGCCGGCGGATACCGACTGGTCGGTGTTGACAATGGCGGCGCCGTAGTCGGCCTCACAACGGGTGCAGCGGCGCAGTTTGACGAGGCAAACCTTCGAGGCAAACTCGATAAGTACCTCGGTCATGGTTACGACGTTCGTTCTGCCGTGCACGCCGTCGACGTTGGCAACGGGCCGAGGAAGGTCGCGATCGTCTGGATCGCTCCTCACCCGGAGGGACACAACGTCTTCAAGATCAACGGTGACTACACCGACAAGAATGGCAAGCAGCAGGCCGCGTTCCGGGTCGGCGAGGTGTACGCACGCCACGGCAGCAAGAGCGAGCCATGGACGCAGGCCGACGTCACCGAATCCAACCGGAACCGCGACGCGCGGGCACGTGATGCTTGGCGCGCGGAGATGGCTGAGGAGTTCCAGAAGGCGCTCCACGCTGCTACCTCAGCCGCGGCTGTCACCGCGAAGCCGGCCGCCGCCTACACCCGGAACCTCGACGAGTCAGCGTTTGAGGCGGCCACTACCGAACTGCTCCGGCGCGACGACGACGTCCCGGTCCGCACGATGTTCCGGTCTGTGCAGGCCGAAGTCCGACGCCTGGTCGGCACCCCGCTTGGCCGTCTTCGCGACGTTGCCGGGTCCGATCGTTCTGCTGAGGCCACCGTCGCGTCCGACGAGCTGGCCTCAGCCCTGGGGCGGATTACGACAGTCGCTGCATTGGCGCTGGAACTCGAACGGCCGAAGTACTTCTCTATGGCCTGCCAGGCTCTCGCCGAGCTATACGGTTGGAGTCTCCAGGATGGGGCTGTGCGGACCTCAGCGCACGGGCTTGTCCCAATCCTATGGCTGAGGATTGCGGAGCGGCTCTATGCGGTGGGTGGTCTGGCTGTCCGGCTCCGACGGTGGAGCGCCGTGCGCGAGCTTGCCCTTCTTGACGTCCCCGGACTCGGCGGTCCCGGTGAACGCACGTGGCACCGTGACGCACTGACTCAGTCCAGCCGGGCCGATCTGTTCCGAGTGACGAAACCGGACGGTAGCCGCTACGAAGGTTCCCTTCTGATGTTCGCTCGTGGTGTCGCCGCAGGTAGCGCCCCACTCCACCCCGACCTCCCCGAGCCAACAGCCAGGGGCGCCGAGGACCCGCTGCTGTCCAGCATCTGCGCGTTCGATCTCCTACTCGCCATCGTGGCTGGCACAAACGTCGACGCAGCAAGCACTCGCAGTCTCTTTGCCGTCAGCTATCCCAACTTCACCCGGTTCGAGGGGCGCTACGACATCATGGTCTCGCAGCTCCTCACTGACCCAGCCATGCGCCAAGCACTTCTCGAGGCCGCACCGGACCAAGTCCTGGCTCGCGTTTTGGCCCTTGTCGAGGCCGCAGCTTCTGAGGAGTCGAAGGACTTCTGGGGCTGGGAGGGCTACCGCGACCAGAACGTGAAAGCGTTCATCACGAAGTACACGACCTGACGGTTCTGCCTGGCTGGGCAGGTCATTAGCCGGCGGCCAGGGCGTGGTCGCTGATTGGTCCGCGGTGGACAGGTGGTGAGCTGTACCCGCGTCATCGCGCGGAGAGCGGAGCCGTGATGTAGATCCGGCCGACCACGTCGGTCGCCTCAATGGACTTGGTGCTTGCCCTCCCACCCACCCTGACCCTGTCGGCTTACAGGCGAGGCTGGTCGTCGGCTGGCTGCCTGTTCATCGAGTTGAGGGCGACGTCCAGGGTTCGTGCGTTGCTGGGGACTGGGTTCGCGCGGGAGCAGGGTCGGACGGCTTCTGTCATGGGACGTGCTCATTGAGTCTGGTCGGGTCCGCGTCTACCGCCCCATCGCAGACGGTGGATCGTTGTCGCTCGGTCCGGTCACGGCTCTCATCGGCCCGAACAACGTCGGCAAGAGTGTTCTGCCATGAGCCACTTTGATGGGTCATGTCGGTGGGGGATGGGTCGTAGACAACTTGAGGCAGGGCCGCCCCACCCCGAACGGTTTGCGGTAAATCTCGCAGAGATGGCTGTCGTCAAGGGGCGGCAAGCCATGAGGTTGAAGGCTCTGCTCATGCGTGAAGTTACCAGGTGTGTGCTTAGACAGACTCGACGGCTCGCGAACAAATAGACATATCGGCGGCCGACTCGATTTCTCACCTGGTTCGAATCGAAGGCGCAATAGTCAAACTTTAGTGAAGAGTTCGACGGCCTACTTCGCGACCTCCTCGCCTAGACTCACACGCCTGCTCGCCCCCGCCTGCAGTTCCGGCCACTCAGAAGAGGAGCCAGGAAACTACGGAACTGACCCACGTAGGCATCCAGTAGGCGATAACCAAGGTGAATGGCAGGCCCCACAGCCAAGCCCGTTTCAGGACTGTGTGAGGATCCGAATCATCTCGAAGTGCTGGCTCAATCGGTCCATTAGACACGACGGCAATAATGGTTTCGCCGACCCTGCGATTGTTGAAGTACGAGACGTGTTCCTTAGGCAAGTCGGAGAATCGTTGAGAGTTCACGACAGCAATACTGATCGCGTCCTCCTCCGTGCCTGCCCCTCCGACGCTCACCGGATCGTAGATGGATGCGATATCGACCCATTCCGCTTGTATCGGCCCACCCCAGTCCGCGGAAGGCTGATCCGGCTCCCAATAACGAAAGACGAGGATGCCCGCCAGCGCCAATGCGGCCGCGAACCACATTGTCGGGCCCGCCGCTACGGTCTCCATCGCGTCGAGCAGCACGTCCAGACCGGCTGTGCTCCGCCCCGACGGATCCCCGCCGACGCCCGCCGTCAATCCATCAAAGGTGGTCCTGAGCGACTCGATCAGCGCAGCAACGAGCAACCTGATCGACCTGAGTGCCTCTCCGAAGAGCCATGCCACCCCGACCCCATAAGTAAGAGCGACGACCCAGCCGTACATCACGCGTCCCCAACGAGCACTTCGTGCTGCTCCAAGGTAGTGGGCGCCCGAGCCCACAGTCACCAACGAGTCCACACGCACACGCGCAGACAACATCCGTCCAAGCGACGCTCCTTGTGAATGGCCAACGACCGTGACTGATCTAGCGACCTGCTGCAAGTCAGTGACGCGGTCAGATAAATGACCCAACACTGACTCCAGAATGTCTGGCGTTCGATAAGCCCAAGCGTCACCAACGACGACGGTAAGTAGATAGGTCACAGGACCGACACGACCGCTACCCTTCCTTCGCCAAGCCTCAAAAGCGATGGCGAAGGGTGCCAGAACAATCGTGAGAAGTAGTACGACAGGCAGCACAACGGCGATCCTGAGATACGCGGATTGGAGCAATCCCGCTGTAACGCGGGCCAGACGCGAGAACTTCATCGAGGTGGCATCCGGATCGCTGTGACGCATCCATGCGCCATATCCGCTGATCGCACCACCATGCAAAACCATGTAGGGCAACGTCAAGACTGCCCAGCCCCACACCTGCCGTGGCGACGGAGCAGCTTTATGTTTAACCACAATGGCGTCCCAGTACCCTTCGGCGCACAATACATCAGCGACCGACCCGTCGGTCCGCGGCACCGACATAACGGTAGCGTCAGGCACTGTTGTAGTGGACGCGCCGGCACCACGATCGACAGCACCGGCCAACGCTAGGCAACGCATTCCTGCGTTGAGCGTCTCGCCAGGTCGCTGTCCGCCGACGCCATGGATGAAAAGAATCGCGTGATCAAACTTCGGCGGTCTCGCCCCCTGGCTTCTGCCGTTCGAGACAATGTGCGGTTTAGGGTTATCGTTCATAACGGTTCCAAGCCACCTGTCGCTCTACACACCCAAGACGCCTGACCCCGCTGCAACGAAGCACACGGCCAGGATCACACGACGGCGCGATGTCTGCGGGATTTCCCTCGGTCCCGTGGACCCCGATCACCCACGGGTTAAGAAAGCGACGAGACAGGGCCGCGTCGGCTGGTTTGACGCGACGCAACACTCGACCGCCACTATGCCACCACGGCGATGTTGCCACGCAGAAACGGCTCTCACCCGGGCGTCGCGACCCAGCAGCAGTGCCTGCCACGCGAAACACGGCCGAGTTGCGACCCCCGCCAAACCGTGAGTGCTCGGAAACCACACATCCCCGCGGACGTTTCTCGTGCAAAACAGGCCGATATCGCCTGCATGGATGAACCAACCAACAACAAGTCCGCCAGTGAGCTCGTGGAGCGATTCGGCTACCTCTGGGCACGGGGGATCGCGGAACAGGAGCAGCGAGACCCAGTCAGCGCAGCCAAAGCCGCCGGCGCGAACGACATTCAGGAATGGATCAGGCGCCACCGAACCTGACTCTTGAACGATCAGCCCGAACCGGATCCTCAACTATAGGACGCGACTCCTTCAAGAGGCTCGACCAGACGAACCAGAATCGACTTATCGCGATGAACAGTAATCGACTCAACGAGCGTCCGGATCATCTCGCGGCGGACATCCATCCCGAGCGTCGGCCAGTCCTTGCGGAGCGTCCTAACCTGAGGAGCGGTCCAGGCCTTCGCGGGCGCGCCCGCCACAGTCGCCGCATCTTCCAACGCCACAATCTCAGCGTCGAGCCTGATCCGCTTCGCTGCTACCTCAATGATCGGTAGCGCCCCAGACGTTGCCAGGTCCACCAGCCGACCCCGATCCGCCCGGACCTTCGCCAACTTCTTCTCGATGCGCCGCCTCTGATTCTCCTGCTCCGAACGGACCGCGGGCGCGACCCGCGAAGCCGCGCGCCCAGCCTCCTCCAACAGTGACGCCAAGACATCAAGCCGATCAAACAACGCCGTCTCAACATCCGCAGTTACACGCCAAACCCCACGACACGCCCTGTTGTCCTGCGCCGTCACACACCTCATGATGTAGCCGCGCACGAGTTTCTTGCCGCCAGGGCTCCCGGTAGTACAAGTCATCGGGCCACCACAAAGCCCACACCTAGTGATGCCACTCAACGGCCACCGATACCGGACAGACGACGCATTGCCTCGCATCCGCGCCCGACGGGCCTTGTACGCCGACCACTCCTCCTCAGAGATCAGCCGGTCCTGCGCCCCCGCAACAAGCTCGGTGTCGTTCGCCTCCGACGGCAAACCTCGACCACCCACGCGAAGAAACCCCGCAGCAAACCCGCTATCCATCAGGTCACCGACCAACGAAGACCTCCACTGACCATTCCTCGTCGTCGGCACCCCCAGAGCGATCAGCCGCGACGCGATAGACGCAAGTGAAGACCCGTCAACATACTGACGATACATCTCAGCCAAGACCGGACCCGTCACCGGATCAATCCGATACTCCTCCCGACAATCGCCACCCGGATGACAATCAGGATCTTTCTCGTTCTTCAACAACCAACCAGCCGCCGTAATGGGCTGCGACCGGCACTTGTGGTGCACGTACCCGAAGCGAGGGTCACCGGTATGGGGTAGGCCGCGCGCAATCCTGTACTCCTGGCTATCGCTCCACTGCTCGCTGAAACGGTTCGACTCAAACGAGGCAACCGCGATGAGCATGTCCCGAGAGAACGCCCCCGCCGCCGTCGTAGCATCGACCACCTCAGTCGACGAATACAACTCACCGCCAGCACCCAAGATTCGACCCAAGTTCAGTTGAACACCCGCGTTGTGTCGTCCGAATCGGCTGAACTTATAGACGACGATGCCGTCAGCTCGCCCATCTTCGACCATGCCGATGCCGGCCTGGACCTTCCGGTTGAAGTTCCGACCGGTCGCGTCCGGGTCGACGATCTCCGTCACGATCGTGTGCCCATGCTGGGCGCACCACTCGCGGACAGAACGGAGTTGGATCTCAGGCGATTCCATCGCCTCACGAGCACGCGAAACTCGCGCGTACGCCACAAGACGCAGTTGCGACGGCTGCTTACTCTTCTTGCGCCGCGCCATCAAGAGCACCGCCCCGACAGACCGTCGGTCCGCGCTGTCCGCGACTGTCCCCGTTTCGTGTCACCAGCCACGACCGACCAGCCGTCACCGCACGTCGCGACCACACCACCAACCCGCACGATGCGGCTCACGCTGTCGGTCAACACCTGGGCTGTACGGCCCAGCCGCGACACCCGAGTGACAACAACACCGTCAGCGGCACCAGCCGCCACCAAACCCACAGCCGTCGACAGCCTCGAGTCACCAGTTACGAACACGACATCTTGACCGCCGGGATTGAACTTGAGCGAGTGGCCCGAGCAGGCAACACGCGCTTGCAGCGCCCGCAACTCATCACCTGCAGCGGCGCCGCGCAGCGGGCATCTCGTGTACGCAACGAGACGGAGTGGGCCTTGAAAGTGGGGTTTCTGAACGTCTTGCAGGGGAGTGCTCATGGGGTTCCTATCGGCACGTTTGATGGACGTGTCTTCAGGAACGCAGCCGTTTCGTCGTGCCCACGGTCGCGTCGTCGGTCGACCTCGTCGTCCACCTCGGGATCGACCACCGCGGCGTGCGCCGGGTGAACGAGATCGTCGCCGTGCCCGGCCGCGTGGAGAACGACGTCATCGAGGCCGAGCCGCTCTTCGTGCGGCACGAGCAGGAGCTGCGCCGCACGCACGGGATGCCGTCGCGGCTCGAGCTCTACGAACGCGTCGGCGTCGACGTCCACCGGCTCCTGAACGACGGGCGCTGAGCGTGGGCGCCGTGGTGGGCCTGGGCGTCGGGGTCGGGCTGCTGCTGGTCTGGTCGGCGTTCGCCCTGCCGCGCCGCCCCGAGCGGCCCGCGCGTGCGCCCGGCCGCACCACCCGGCTCCTCGCCGCCGCGGGGATGAGCGAGGTGTCGGCGACCGGCTTCGTCGCGCTGTGCCTGGGCTGCGGTGCCGTCGTCACGGTCCTGGTCCAGGCCGTGTCCTCGACCCCGCCGGTCGCCGCCGCGTTCGGCGCGATCGGCGCCTACCTGCCGGTCGCCGTCGTCACCGGCCGCGCCCGGCGGCGGCAGCGCGAGCTCGCCGAGGTCTGGCCGGAGGCGATCGACAACCTCGCCTCCGCCGTCCGGGCCGGGCTCTCCCTGCCCGACGCCCTCGCCGGGCTGGCGGTCCGCGGGCCGGAGCCGCTGCGGTCGGCGTTCGACGCCTTCGCGCTCGACTACCAGGTCAGCGGCCGGTTCGGTGACTGCCTCGACCGGCTCAAGGACCGGCTCGCCGACCCCGTCGGCGACCGTGTCGTCGAGGGCCTTCGCATCGCCCGCGAGGTCGGCGGCGGCGAGCTCGGCCGGCTGCTGCGCAACCTGTCGGGCTACCTGCGCGACGACCAGCGCACCCGCTCCGAGCTGGAGTCCCGCCAGGCGTGGGCCGTCAACGGGGCCCGCCTGGCAGTCGCCGCGCCGTGGGCCGTGCTGCTGTTCATGTCGACCCAGTCCGAGGTGATCGAGCGGTACCGCTCGCCGGCCGGCGCCGTCGTCCTGGGCATCGGGGCCGGCACCTGCCTGCTCGCCTACCGCGTGATGATGCGCATCGGGCGGTTGCCCGCCGAACGACGGATCCTCTCGTGACCCCCGCGACCTGCGGCGCGCTCCTCGGCGGCACGGGCGCACTCGGGTTGCTCCTCGTCGTGCGCCGGGTGCTGGTGATCCGTCGCCCGCAGCTCGCGATCCGGGTGCTGCCCTACGTGCGCGACCTCCCGCAGACCGGGGGCCTGACGCGCACCGTTCGACCGCCGACGTCGGCCGCGGTAGGGGTCTTCGGGCCACCGCTGCGGGCCGCCGCCGACGGCGTCGAACGGGTCCTCGGCGGCGCGGCCTCGGTCGAACGCCGGCTGCGCCGGGCCGGCATCGACAAGAGCGTGCACGAGCTCCGCGTCGAGCAGGTCCTCTGGGGTCTCGTCGCGTTCGCCGTCGTCGCGGCCTACTCCGTCCTGCGCGCGCTGGCCGGCCCGACCCCGTCGCTCGGCCCGCTCCTGCTGTGCGGAACCGCGTTCGCCGCCGGGGTGCTCGCTCGCGACAGCTGGCTCACGAGCCAGGTCAAGGCCCGCGAGCGCCGGATCCTCGCGGAGTTCCCCACCCTGGCCGAGCTGCTCGCCCTCGCGGTGGCAGCGGGGGAGGGCCCCGTCGCGGCCCTCGACCGGGTCGTCCGCCGCAGCGGCGGCGAGCTCTCCCACGACCTCGGCCGGGTGCTGGCCGCGGTCCGCACCGGCGAGCCGGTCGGTTCGGCGTTCGACGCGATGGCCGCGGCGACCGGGTTGCCGCTGGTCTCGCGATTCGCCCAGGGCATCGCGATCGCCATCGAGCGCGGGACGCCGCTCGCCGACGTCCTGCACGCCCAGGCCGGCGACGTCCGCGAGGCCGGCCGCCGCGAGCTGATCGAGGTCGCCGCTCGCCGCGAGGTGCTGATGATGGTGCCGGTGGTGTTCCTCGTGCTCCCGGTGACCGTCGTGTTCGCGTTCTGGCCCGGCCTGATCGGACTGTCCCTCACGATCTCCTGAATCCTCCTGAATCCCTGGCCTCTCGGAAAGGAACCACCATGGGAAAGCTCCTCGACCACCTGCTCCGCCTCCAGGTCGTGCTCCTGGTCCACCTCGTGCCGCGACTGGTCCCTCGCACCGACCGGCGGCGACGTGACGACCGTGGCGACGTCCCGGGCTGGGTGCTCGTCACGGTGATGAGCGCGGCCATCGTGATGGGCATCTGGGGCATCGCGAAGCCGCAGCTGGAGCAGATGCTGCAGGCCGCGCTCAACAAGGTGAAGTAGTGGCCCGACCTGGCCGGCGCGCGCGGGGCGAGCGGGGGGCCGCGGTCGTCGACTTCGTGCTGGTGCTCGTCGTGCTGGTCCCGCTCGTGCTCGGGATCATCCAGCTCGCGCTCGTGCTGCACGTGCGCAACACGCTCGCCTCGGCGGCCGCCGAGGGCGCGCGGTACGCCGCCACCCAGGACCGCGGTCCCGGCGCCGGGGAGGCCCGCACCCGCGACCAGGTCGAGGGCGCCGTCTCGGGCCGGTTCGCCGACGACGTCACCGTGCGCCGGGTGAGCGTGGGCGGCGTGCCGACGATCGAGGTCGTCGTCCGGGCGAGCGTGCCGGCGCTCGGGATCGGCGGCCCGGCCGTGCAGATCGAGGTCGAGGGTCACGCGGTGGAGGAACCGCCGTGAGACCGCTCCTCGGCCGGGCACCCCGCGACGAGCGCGGCAGCGCGATCGTCGAGCTGGTCTGGCTCGGCGTCCTCCTGCTGGTCCCGATGGTGTGGGTGGTGATCACGCTCTTCCAGGTGCAGAGCGGCGCGTTCGCCGTGACCACGGCTGCCCGCTCGGCGGGCCGGGCCTTCGCGCTCGCCCCGACCGACGCGCAGGGGGAGGTCGCCGCGCGGCAGGCCGCCCGCCAGGCCCTCGACGACCAGGGCCTCGACGGCGTCCCGGTCACCGTGCACGTCTCGTGCACGCCGTACCCCGACCAGTGCCACAGCGGGACCTCGGTCATCACGGTCCGCGTCGAGACCGCCGTGACCCTGCCGCTCCTGCCCGACGTCCTCGGCAGCGGGCGCCCGCGGTTCGCGCTCGACGCCACCCACACCGTCCCGATCGGGCAGTACCAGGAGATCACCGGTGCGGCGCAGGAATAGCCAGCGGGGCTCGGTCAGCCCGCTGATCGTCGGCTTCGCCGTGGTCCTGCTCATGGTGGTCGCGGTCGTCGTCGACGCCAGCCAGGCGTTCCTCCAGCGCCAGTCGCTGGCCACCCTCGCCGAGGGTGCGGCGCTGCGGGCCGCCGACCTGGGCGCCGAGGGCCGCGAGGTCTACACCGGCGGGCTCGGCGACGACCCGCTCGCCCTGACGCCGGGCCGGGCCCGCGCCGCCGTCCGCGACTACCTCGCCGACGTCGGTGCGTACGGCGAGCACCCCGGCCTCCGCTACGACGTCCGCGTCACCGGCGACCGCGTCGAGGTCAGCCTGACCGCCCGCGTCGAGCTGCCGCTCACCTTCCCCGGCACCGACGGGCACGCCAGCGTCACCGGTTCCGGAGCGGCGATCGCCGACCCCGAGTGACCCTCACCCGGTCGTGAGGACGACGAGCCGCTGGGTCGCGCGCGTCATCGCGACGTAGCGGTCGACCGCCCCCGCGATGCCGTCGGTGCCGTCGCCGAAGGCGTCGGGGTCGAGGACCACGGCCAGGTCGAACTCGAGGCCCTTCGACAGCTCCGGCGTCAGCACCCGCACCCGCGAGGACGCCGCCACGACCGCGCTGCCCCTGACGCCGTCGACGGAGCCGGACGCCGTGATCACGCAGGCCGTGCCCTCCGCGTGCGCGGACAGCCACTCGTCGAGGACGACGTCGAGGTCGGTGTGCGGACGATGCTCGACGGGCACGCCGCCGGCGCGGACCGACGTCGGCACGTTGGCGTCGGGGAGGGCGGCCCGGATCACCGGCTCGGCCTCGGCCATCACCTCCGCCGGCGTGCGGTAGTTGATGCTCAGCGACGCCAGCGTGACGTGGTCGAGGCCGATCCGCCCCAGCCGCTCCTGCCACGACTCGGCGAACCCGCGCCGGGCCTGCGCGCGGTCGCCCACGATGGTCAGGCTGCGCGAGGGGCAGCGGCTCAGCAGCATCCGCCACTCCGCGTCGGTCAGCTCCTGGGCCTCGTCGACGACGACGTGCGCGAACGGACCCGCGAGCGCGTCGGGGTCCGCGGAGGGGACGGCGTCGACGTCGACCAGGCGCTCGTGCAGGTCCTCCTGGTGCAGCATCGACAGCGCGTCGACGTCGTCGCCGGCCTCGAGGATCCGGTCGACGGCCTCGCCGATCTGCTGCCGCTGCGTCGCGGCCGAGGCCTCCTGGCGGCGCCGGCGGCGCGAGGCCTCCGGGTCGCCGAGGCGCTGGCGGGCGGCGTCCAGGAGCGGCAGGTCGGCCGTCGTGAACGCCTGCGGGTCGGCACGCTGCAGCGCCCGGACCTCGTCCGGGTCGAGCCACGGCGCGCACCGGCGCAGGTAGGCCGGCACCGACCACAGGTCGCCGACGACGTCGGCCGCCTCGAGCAGCGGCCAGGCCCGGGTGAGGGTCCCGACCAGGTCGGCGTCGCCCCGCAGCGCGCGGCCCAGCTGCTCCGGTGGGACGTCGGCGTCGTCGACCTTGTCGGTCAGGATCTCGACGAGCGCCTCCCAGACCTGGTCGCGGCCCTCGTTGTGCGGCGTCCCGGGCTCCGGCGCCGCGAACGCCTCCGCCCAGTCGGCGGTGCTGACCCACAGGTCGGCCCACGGGGTGTCGACGGCCAGCCCCTCGGACGGCGGCTCCTCGTAGAGAGCGATCGCCGGCTCGACCGCGCCGACCATCGCGGCCGTCGCCTTCAACTGAGCGACCTCCGGGTCGGCCTCGACCGTCGCCGTCGCGCCCTCGGGGACGAGGTCGCGCAGCGTGCAGGTCCGCACCCCCTCCTCGCCCAGGCTCGGCAGCACGTCGCCGACGTAGGCCAGGTAGGGCTGGTGCGGTCCCACGAACAGGACGCCGCCGCGCCGGTGCCCGAGCCGCGGGTCGGCGTACAGGAGGTACGCCGTGCGGTGCAGCGCCACGACGGTCTTGCCGGTGCCCGGACCGCCGTCGACGACCAGCGCGCCGCGCGAGCCCGCCCGGATGATCGCGTCCTGGTCGGCCTGGATGGTGCCGAGCACGTCGCGCATCCGCGCCGACCGGTTGCTGCCGAGGCTGGCGATGAACGCCGACTGGTCGTCGAGCGCCGCGGCGTGGCCGGCCAGCCCGGCGTCGGTGAAGACCTCGTCCCAGTAGTCGCTGATCCGGCCTGCGGTCCAGCGGTAGCGGCGCCGGCTGGTCAGCCCCATCGGCCGGGCGTGGGTCGCGCCGAAGAACGGCTCGGCGGCCGGGGAGCGCCAGTCGAGCAGCAGCCGGTCGCCCGCCCGGTCGGTGAGGCCGAGGCGCCCGACGTACACGTGCTCGCCGCCGCCGCCGCCGCCGCCGTCGCCGCCACCGGTGTCGAGGACCATGTGGCCCAGGCACAGGTCGAGCCCGAAGCGCTGGAGCGTCCGGAGCCGGGCGGTGAGCCGGTGCACCTCCAGGTCTCGGTCCATGGCGGCCTGGCCGATGCCCCCGGCCTGCCGGCGGGCGGCGTCGATGCGCTCGGTGAAGTCGGCCACCGACTGCGCCAACGAGGCGCCGATGGCGGCGAGGTGGGCCTCGTCGGCGGCGATCAGGGACGGGTCGGCCTTGGCCGCGAGCCGGCCGGGCAGGGCGAACGAGGACGGGGCGGCGGGCGTGGGGGAGGAGGTCACGGCCGGTGATTCTGGGCCCGGCCGGGGGCCTTGCCACAAGCCCCGGGGGCGGCTATACCTTGGAAGTGGAGAGGAGCGGGTCTCCCTTCCTTCGTCGTCCCCGGGGCCCGCTGCCGCCGCCGACAGGGCCGATGTGCGGACCGGCGAGTAGCCTTGCTCCTTGTGGCAGGCACCGACTTCGAGACCGAGATCAAGCAGCTCCAGGCGACGATGCACACGATCGGCCAGGTCCTCGACCTCGACGGCATGCGCGTCGAGATCGACGACCTCGGTGAGCAGGTCGCAGCGCCCGACCTGTGGGACGACGTCGACCGCGCCACCGGCATCACCGGCCGGCTCTCCGCGCTGCAGGGCACGCTCGACCGCTTCCACGAGCTCGAGACCCGCGTCGAGGACGCCGGGCTGATGCACGAGATGGGCCAGGAGGAGGGCGACGCCGACACCCTCGCAGAGGCCCTGCGCGAGCTCGAGAAGGTCCGCAAGGCCGTCGAGAGCCTCGAGGTCCGCACCCTGCTCAACGGCGAGTACGACGCCCGCGAGGCCCTCGTCTCGATCCGCTCCGGCGCCGGTGGCGTCGACGCCGCCGACTTCGCCGAGATGCTGATGCGGATGTACGTCCGCTGGGCCGAGCAGCACGACTACAAGGTGGAGGTCTTCGAGACCTCCTACGCCGAGGAGGCCGGGCTCAAGTCCGCCACCTTCGCCATCCACGCGCCGTACACCTACGGCACGCTCAGCGTCGAGGCCGGCACCCACCGCCTCGTGCGGATCAGCCCGTTCGACAACCAGGGCCGCCGCCAGACCAGCTTCGCCGCGGTCGAGGTCGTGCCGGTGCTCGAGCAGACCGACGAGATCGACATCCCCGACGAGGAGATCCGCGTCGACGTCTACCGCTCGGGCGGGCCCGGCGGCCAGAGCGTCAACACCACCGACTCCGCCGTCCGGCTCACCCACCTCCCCACCGGCACCGTCGTCTCCTGCCAGAACGAGAAGAGCCAGCTGCAGAACAAGGCGAGCGCGATGGTCGTGCTCAAGGCCAAGCTGCTCGCGCGCAAGAAGGCCGAGGAGAAGGCGCACCTCGACTCGATGCGCGGCGACGTGCAGGCCAGCTGGGGCGACCAGATGCGCAACTACGTGCTGAACCCGTACCAGATCGTCAAGGACCTCCGCACGGGCTACGAGGAGGGCAACCCCTCCACCGTGTTCGACGGCGACCTCGACGGGTTCCTCGAGGCCGGCATCCGCTGGCGGCGTGGGTCCGAGAAGGCCGAGTCCAGCTAGCCCGGCCCCCGGGCCGCGCCACTACGGTGGCCGCGTGAGCACTCCCGACGCCGTCCGGTCCGCCGCCGAGGCGCTCCTGACGGGTCTCGACGACCACCGCCGCGCCACCTTCCTGCTGCGGCTCGACCGGTGGTGGCCCGACCTGCTGGCCGGGGTCGCCGCCGTCCACGGCGACGCCGAGCGGGTCGCCACCCGGCTGGTCGAGGTCGCCGCGCGGGGGTACGCCGACCGGCCCGACGACCTGCACCGCCTCGACGAGCGTCGGTTGCTCCGCCCCGACTGGATCCAGCAGCCGGACGCCGTGGGCTACGCCTGCTACACCGAGCGGTTCGCCGAGGACGGCACCCTCGCCGGGCTGGCCGAGCGGCTCGACCACCTGCGCGACCTCGGGGTCACCTACCTGCACCTGATGCCGCTGCTGATGCCGCGCGAGGGCGACAACGACGGCGGGTACGCCGTGGCCGACTACCGCGCCGTCCGGCCCGACCTCGGCACCGTCGACGACCTGCGCGACCTCGCCACGGTGCTGCGCGCGCACGGGATCAGCCTCGTCGTCGACCTGGTCCTCAACCACGTCGCCCGCGAGCACGCGTGGGCCCGCGCCGCCCGGGCCGGCGACGCGACGTACCGCGACTACTTCCACGTCTTCGCCGATCGCGCCGCCGCGGGTGGCCCCGACGAGCTCGAGCGCACGCTGCCCGAGGTCTTCCCCGACTTCGCGCCCGGCAGCTTCACCGACGACCCGGACCTCGACGCGTGGGTCTGGACGACCTTCAACTCCTTCCAGTGGGACCTGAACTGGGCCAACCCCGCCGTCCTCGTCGAGTACGCCGACATCGTCGTCGACCTGGCCAACCTCGGCGTCGAGGTGCTCCGCCTCGACGCCATCGCGTTCCTGTGGAAGCGCCTCGGCACCAGCTGCCAGAACCAGCCCGAGGTGCACGCGCTGACCCAGGCGCTGCGCGCCACCGCCCGGATGGCGGCACCCGCGCTGCTGTTCAAGGCCGAGGCGATCGTGGGGCCGCGCGACCTCGTGCCCTACCTCGGCGTCGGCGAGCACACCGGCCGGGTCAGCGACCTCGCCTACCACAACAGCCTCATGGTGCAGGTCTGGTCGATGCTCGCGACCGGCGACACCGTGCTGGCCCGCCAGGCCCTCGCCGGCCTGCCCCCGACGCCGCCGAGCGGCACGTGGATCACCTACCTGCGCTGCCACGACGACATCGGCTGGGCGATCGACGACGCGGACGCCGGCGCGGTCGGCCTCACCGGCCCGGGCCACCGGCACTTCCTGGCCGACTTCTACGCCGGGGACCACCCCGGGTCCTGGGCCGAGGGCCTGGTCTTCCAGCACAACCCCGACACCGGTGACCGCCGGATCAGCGGTACCGCGGCGTCGCTGGCCGGCCTCGGCGCGCACCGCCGCGACCCCGACGGCGCCTTCGCCCGGCTCTACCTCGGCCACGCGGTCATCGCCGGCTGGGGCGGCGTCCCGGTGATCTGGAGCGGCGACGAGCTCGGCCTGCCCAACGACCCCGACTGGGCCGCCGAGCCCGGCCACGCCGACGACAACCGCTGGGCGCACCGGCCGCGGGTGACCGACGCCGCCGTCGCGCGCCGCCACGACCCCGGCACCGACGAGGGCCGGGTGCACTCCGGGATCGCGCACCTGCTGCGCACCCGCCGCACGCTCCCGCAGCTGCACGCCGGCGCTCCGGTCGAGGTGCTCACCGACACCGACCCCGGCGTGCTCGCCGTGGTGCGCCGGCACCCGAGCGGCGTCCTGGTCGGGCTCTACAACGTCACCACGACGCCCCGGCCGTTCCCGCTCGGCCGGCTGCACGACCTCGGGCTGGCCCGGCCGCTCGACGCGCTCGGCGGGCACGCCGTCACCGCCGGAGCCGACGGCGTGGTCTGGCTGCCGCCGTACGCCGCGTGGTGGGTCGTCGAGGGCTAGCTAGTCCTCGGGGTCGGGGACGACGCTCGCGGCGCCCTGCGCGACCGCGACGCACCACTCGCCGGTGCGGTCGAGCGCCTCGGAGCCGGGGAGCGCGGCGGTGCGCGCCTCGAGCGAGCACGACAGCCACGCGTCGCCGAAGAGCCCCCGGAACGTCGTCACGGTGCGCCCGCCCCGCTCGCAGGTGAGCGCGACGCTCGGCCTCCCGAACGCGGCGGCGCCCCGGACCGGCGTGCAGCCGTCCTCGGCGCGGGCCGCCTCGACGAGGCGGCGCCCCTCGGCGACGGTCACCGCGGGTGCGAAGACCCAGGCCCGCGCGGTCGCCCCGCCGCTGGTCCAGGTGCACGCGAACTCGTGCGCCACGTCGCGGACCCCAGGCACGACGGGGGCGGGCTGGCCGTCGCGGTAGGACACCTCGTCGGTCGCCGGCGCGCCGAGCGCGCGCTCGACGGCCTCGGACGGCAGCGCACCGCAGAACTCGGCCCGCGGGACCGCGACGGTCAGCGTGTCGTAGTCGGCCAGCGGTGTCGGCGGCACCGTCGTCGGGGTGCTCGGTGCCGGGGGAGCGGCGGTGTCGTCGTCGCCGCCGAGGGTGAGGGAGACGCCCACCGCGACCACCACGGCCGTCGCCAGGAGGGCCAGGAGGAGGACGCGGACGGCGGACGACACCCCGCCACGATACGGAGGAGGTCCGCTGGGTGCCTGGGCCGGTCGCGTACCGTCGGGTCAGTGATTCGCTTCGAGAAGACCACGGTGTCCTATCCGGGACCCGGGAAACCAGCCCTCAACCAGGCGTCCATCAACGTCGACAAGGGCGAGTTCGTCTTCCTGGTCGGCGCGTCCGGGTCGGGCAAGTCGACCGCGCTCAAGCTCGTCCTGCGCGAGATGCGGCCGACGTCCGGTCGGGTCTACGTCGCCGGCAAGGAGATCAACCGCCTCGCCGCGTGGAAGGTCCCGCGCCTGCGTCGCCAGATCGGCACCGTGTTCCAGGACTTCCGGCTCCTCCAGGGCAAGACCGTCTCGGAGAACGTCGCCTTCGCCATGCAGGTGATCGGACGCCCGGGTCGCGAGATCCGCAAGACCGTCCCCGAGACCCTCGAGCTGGTCGGCCTGTCCGACAAGGGCAACCGGATGCCCGACGAGCTCTCCGGCGGCGAGCAGCAGCGCGTCGCCATCGCCCGGGCCATGGTCAACAAGCCGATGATCCTCATCGCCGACGAGCCCACCGGCAACCTCGACCCCACCACGTCGGCCGGCATCCTCACGCTCTTCGACCAGATCAACGAGACCGGCACCACGGTGCTCATGGCCACCCACGACCACGGCGTCGTCGACCGGATGCGCAAGCGGGTGGTCGAGCTCGAGCACGGAAGCGTCATCCGCGACGAGGCCGACGGCGGCTACGGGTTCGAGCACTGACCGGCTGACCCAGCCAGCACCCGACTTCCCCACGGGGCACACCGCACCTCACCGCCCCGCACACCACAGGAGTACCCGGCTTCATGCAGCTGCGCCACGTCAGCACCAACCTCCGCCAGGGCCTGCGTCGCAACCTGTCGATGCACGCCGCCGTCATCCTCACGCTCTTCGTGTCGCTGAGCCTCGCCGGCATCGGCGTCATGCTCAGCAAGCAGGCCGACCTCACCGCCGAGGCGATCGGCAACGAGCTGCAGATCTCGGTCACCCTCTGCGTGCCGAACGAGTCCGACTTCCCGCAGTGCGTCGCCGAGGTGACGCCCGAGCAGGAGACCGCGATCAAGGCCGCGATCGACGAGAACCCCGAGGCACGCAGCTACGAGGAGATCTCGAAGGCCGAGGGTCTGCAGAAGATCAAGGACCTCGGCGTCATCGACGAGAAGCAGCTCGAGGGCGACAACCCGATCTTCACCGAGGCCGACGTGCCGAAGACGATCCGGGTCACCCTGAACGACCCCGAGGAGTACGACGGCCTCGTCAGCGCCCTGCAGAACCTCGACGGCGTCCGCGACATCACCACCGCCCGCGAGCTCGTCGGACCGGTCTTCGCGACCATCGACGCGATCAAGTGGGCCGCCTGGGGCGCCGCGGCGATCCTGGTGCTGGCCGCCGTGATGCTCGTCGCCAACACGATCCGGCTCGCCGCGCTCGCCCGGCGCAAGGAGATCGAGATCATGCGCCTGGTCGGCGCCTCGCGGATCTTCATCTCGCTGCCCTTCGTGCTCGAGGCGCTGTTCAACGCGGTGATGGGCGTGGCGCTGTCCGCCGGCGCGCTCGCGGCGTTCACGCGCTGGGGGATCATCAAGGGCATCGACCCGAAGTTCGACGGGTTCCCGTTCGTCGGCTGGCCGGAGTACGGCTTCACCGTGGTCGTGCTCGCGATCGCCGGTCCGGTGCTCACCGTGCTCCCGACACTCCTGCTGACCCGCAAATACCTCAGATTCTGATCCGCGTCACCTACGGTCGAGACGTTCACTTCCCCGAACGAACGGCAGTCCCTGTGCGCTCCTTCCCCGGCGCCGCGCGACAGCGAGTGGCCGCGACAGCAGTCGCGCTCACCTCGCTTGCGGCTCTCACCCTTCCCCTGGCCGTCCCCCTGGCCCACGCCGACGAGGACGACCTCAAGAACCGCAAGCGCGACGTCCAGGGCCAGATCGACGACGCGGCCGACGACCTCCACGAGGCCAGCCGACAGGCGTCGCGCGCGAACGCGGCGCTCGTCTCGGCCCGCGACCGGCTCACGGCCGCCCGCGCCGACCTGGCGGCCGCGCGCACACGGCTGGCGGACGCCCGCGAGCGCGACGCCCAGCTGCAGTCCGAGCTCGACGCGGCCGAGGCCGAGCTGGTGGCGGCGGACGCGGCGTACGCCAGCGGTGTCGCGGAGGTCGAGGAGCAGCGCGGCGTCGTCCGCGACAACGTCATCGGCATCTACACCGACGGCGACCCGCGGCTGCAGGCGCTGAGCAGCCTGCTCGACAGCACCTCGCTGAGCGACATCAACGACCGCCGGCTGGCCGACCAGGTGATCACCGGCGCCCAGACCTACGCCTTCGACCGGCTCGAGGAGGTCGAGGCCGAGCTGGCCGACGAGGCCGCCGCCGTCGAGCGGACCAAGCGGGCCGTCGAGACCAAGCGTGAGGAGGCCGCCGACCACCTCGTCGCGATGCAGGATCTGGTCGAGGAGACCGACGCCGCCAAGGTCGCCGTCCAGGGCTACCTCGGCGAGGCGCGCACCGCCCGCCAGCAGGCCCTCGCCGCACGGTCCCGCGACCGGGCAACCCTCCAGGCGCTGAAGCAGCGCGAGGCCCGCATCCAGGAGCAGCTCGAGGCGCTCGCCCGCCGCCAGGAGGGTCGGACCGGCTACACCGGCGACGCCGGCGGCTTCCTCGACTACCCGGTCGCCGGGGGCTACGTGACCTCGCCGTTCGGCTACCGCACCCACCCGATCTACGGCTACTACAGCCTGCACAACGGCACCGACTTCGGTGCCTCGGGCGGCTGCGGCACCCCGCTGGTGGCCGCGGCCGGCGGTCGGGTCATCGACACCTACTACGACTCGGTCTACGGCAACCGGCTGTTCCTCTCCGTCGGCAACGTCAACGGCAAGAACCTGGTGCTCATCTACAACCACATGACGTCGTACCGGGCCTCCGAGGGTGACCAGGTCGCCCGCGGCGAGGCCGTCGGGACGATGGGCACCACCGGCTGGTCGACCGGGTGCCACCTGCACTTCACGGTGATGGCCGACGGCACCGCCGTCGACCCGATGCCCTACCTCTGACGCAGTCGAGGCGTTCGCGCCCCCGGGACGCCTCGACCTGCGAGCCTGGTCGTCATGGACTTCCTCGGGGCCTGCGCCACCGCGACAGCACGGCGTGGCGAGACTGGCTGGGCGCTCGCGGACGCCGCGGACGCCGCGCTCGCCGTCCTCGGGCACGGCGAGCGGGGCACGGCGGGTGGAGCGGACGGGGCCGACCGGACGCAGGCGCGTGGCGCGACGCGCCTGGACGCGCTCCACCAGCGCTTCGGTCTCACCGCCGTCGAGACCGCGCTGCTCGAGGTGGCCGCGGCGGCCGAGCAGAGCGTCGCCGGCCACCTGCTGCTCGGGTTGCTCTCGGGTGACGACCGGCCGGGACGCCCGACCGTGGCGCTCGCGCTCGAGCTCGCAGGTGTCGGAGTCGACGCGCGATCGGCGCACCGGCGCCTGGGACCGCGCGCGGCACTGGTGCGCTACGGCCTCGTGCGGGCCGTCGGCGCCGACGTCCTGCTGAGCCGCCGTCTGGTGCTGGACGACCGGGTGGCGGCCTACCTCGCCGAGGACGACGTGCCGTCGAGGACCACGCTGTCGATGCTGCTGGACGCCGTCCCGGTCGAGCTCGAGGGCACCGACGAGGTGGTCGCCGCGCTGCGGGCCGACCACGGGCTGGTGTGGGTGCACGCCCCCGGCGGGGGCGCCGGCGCGGCGATGGCCGCAGCCGCCTGTGCCCGCCTGGACGTGCCGTGCCTGGTCGCCGACCTCGGGCGGCTCGACCCTTCGGTGTCGGTCGAGGACGGCGTCGCCGGACTCGTCCTGGAGGCCGGCCTGGCCGGAAGCGTGCTCATCGTCCTCGGGGCGGAGCGGGCCCGGCCCGAGCAGTGGGGCCACGCCGCCGTGCCGGTCTGCGCGGTGAGCAGCGACCCGTGGGACCCCGGCTGGTCCGGCGACCTGCCCGTCACCGTGCTCGCGCCGCGACTGTCGGTCGCGCAGCGCCAGGAGCTCTGGCGCCCGCTGCTGGGCGAGGCGTCCACGAGCCGCGAGATCACGACGATGCCGTTGTCGCCCGAGCAGATCGTGGCGGTCGGTCGGCACGCGACGGCCACCGCGGCCGTCAACGGCGAGGGGCGCGTCTCGGCGGAGCGGGTGCGGCACTCGGCACGCACCCTGAGCCGCGGGCGGTCCGTGCGGGCCAACGCCTCGTCGGCCGCGACCCTCGACGACCTGGTGCTCCCGCCTGCGGCCCTGGGCGAGGTGCGCCGGCTGCTCGACTGGGCCCGCTACCGCGACGAGGTCGTCGCGCTGGGCCCGCTGCACGGCAAGGGCGGCAAGGGCATCGGCATCTGCGCGCTGTTCTCCGGTCCTCCCGGCACCGGCAAGACCCTCGCGGCGCACGTCATCGCCGACTCGCTCGGAATGGACCTCTACCAGGTCGACCTGTCGAGCATCGTCGACAAGTACATCGGGGAGACCGAGAAGAACCTGGAGAAGGCCTTCGTCGAGGCCGAGGCGACCAACGCGGTCCTCTTCTTCGACGAGGCCGACGCGCTGTTCGGGTCCCGCTCGGCGGTCAACGACGCCAAGGACCGCTACGCCAACCAGGAGATCGCCTACCTGCTGCAGCGGATGGAGCAGTTCGACGGGATCACGGTGCTCGCGAGCAACCTGCGCGGCAACCTCGACCCGGCGTTCGCCCGGCGGTTGCACTTCATGGTCGCGTTCCCCGACCCGGACGTGGACACGCGCCGTCGCCTGTGGGAGCACCACCTGGCCGGACTCGACCTGGACCCCGCCGACCCCATCGACGTCGACTGGCTGTGCGCGACCGTGGAGATGGCCGGGCGCGACATCCGCAACATGGTGCTGGCCGCGGTGTACTCGGCCGTCGGCGAGTCCGTGCCGCTCGGCATGCGCCACGTCGACGACGCCGTGCGGCGCGAGCACCTCAAGCTCGGGCGACGTCCCCCGACCGGGCGGACCAAATCGGCTGTTCCCGGGATCCGCTGAGCCGCAGGCGGCAGAATCCTGCGGGAGGCCTCCGACGGTCTCGACCGAGGAGCCCCCCCACCATGACGGATGAGCTGGCACACGCCCGCCGCACCGACGACGTCGACGTCCCGGCGCCCGCCCCCGCGCCCGTCGTGGAGGGCCCGGCGGCGCCGGCTCTCGTGGTCGGGCACGCCGAGGACCACGCCGAGGCCGACGCGGACCGTCGAGCCGACCAGGCGCTGGCCCGGCTGACCCGCAGCGCCGTGGGCGCCGACGGCGCCACCGAGGTCGACACCCACCAGCACGGGCCGGGCTGCGACCACGTGCGCCGCTCGGCGTCCCTGCCGCCGGCAGGCGCGGCCGTCGGCCACGAGGGAGGCGCGGTGCCGACCGACGCCGCCGACCGGATCGAACGGCTGCGTGGCTCCGGGCAGGCGTTGCCCGCCACCACCCGCTCCCAGATGGAGGGCGCTTTCGGTGCGTCGTTCTCCGGCGTCCGCATCCACACCGGCCCGGAGGCATCGAGGCTCAATCGGCTGGTCTCGGCGCGAGCCTTCACCACCGGGCGGGACGTCTTCTTCGGCGAGGGCGAGTTCCAGCCGGACTCGCGTGAGGGGCAGCGGACCCTGGCGCACGAGCTCGCGCACACGCTGCAGGGCGGCAGTGGTGTCCACCGGCTGGGCTTCTTGGAACGGGCCAAGCTGGCGACCGGTCTGGGCAGCGACCAGGAGCGCAGCACCTGGGAGGCCGAGGCCGACCAGGAGAGACGTCGGAAGGAGGCGGCGGCCGAGCAGCGGCGGGTGCAGAAGGAGCACGACAAGCTGATCGAGGAGCAGAACGCCGTCGCGCTCAAGGAGCACGAGCGTCGGATGGCGGTGGAGAAGCAGCGCAAGGCCCAGGAGGTCAAGCAGCAGAAGCTGGCCAAGGCTGCCGCCGCCAAGAAGCTGAAGGCCGATGCCGCCACGACCAAGGTGGCCGAGGACGCGCAGGTGCCCGCGCTGGCCGCCGAGCGCGTCGCGGGGGTCGCCGGGCGGGCCGCCGCCGTCGAGGCGGTCAAGGGCGACGCGACCGCGCGCGGACCGAAGGACAGGCCCGTCGAGGTCACGAACACCGAGACCGGCGCCGTCGTGCGGACCACGACCGGGGACGGCGCCAAGGTGGCGGGCAAGGAGGAGAGGGATCGCTACCACCTGCTGGCCGAGGCGCTCGCCGACGAGAAGCGACGGATCGCCGAGGCGGTCGCCGCCGGGATCGTGCTGACCGCCGAGGACCGCATGCGGATCTTCGACGAGGTCTGGCAGACCCCCAGGTACGCCCCGGTCGTCTCGGGCAAGCCGACCCGCACGACGGCCGACGAACGACAGCTGCGCGCCAACAACCAGATGATGGTCCAGGAGGAGGGCGACGCCCTCGGGGAGCACGCCGAGTCGCACCGCCGGGTCCAGGCCGCGGTCGTCAAGCTCAACAAGCCCACCGACGGCACCGCGCCCGTCGCGCTCGAGGACATCGACGTCGACCAGCTCCGACTCGACGACCACGCCGCCCACGCCATCGCGCCGCCGACCCGGCGGCGAGCGGGAGCGGTGGCGCCGGACCCGGGCGAGACCGAGGACGTCGTCGTCGAGACGTCCGGCGCCGTGCACGAGGCCGGGATCGAGCCGGCGACCGCCGGCCTCGGTCTGGCCGGCGCGGTCAAGGACTACCGCGTCAACAACGCTCCCGCGGCGCCCGCAGCACCTGCCAAGGCCGCCGGGTCAGGCGCGGCCCCGGTCTCCGCGCCGGAGAGCAGCCCGGACCTCGTCCCGGACGCGGGCGGGGCCTCGGGCACGGGTCCGGACGTCGCCAAGGAGCCCGGGGCGGTCCTCGGGACGGACGTCGGCACGGACGCGGCCAAGGAGACTGGCAAGGACGCCGCCAAGGAGACCGGCAAGGAGACCGGCAAGGACGGGCCCGAGGAGGAGGACTACGTCTCGAAGGAGACCGAGGTCGCCGAGGCCATGGGGCTGGTCAAGGACGCCGTCGCCGCCGTCTACGAGATCATCGACGCCGGCCGCCGGGTCTACTACGCCCACAAGAACGCCGACTCCGGGGAGCCGGGCGCCCGGCTCGAGTTCGCCAAGGCGTCCGGGGCCGCCGTCCAGACCGCCACCAGCGTCGCCAAGACGTCCGCGAGCGTCGCGGCGGCGATCACCCCCTCCCTGGCCAAGGCCGTGGGCAAGGTCGTCCCGGGGTTCAACATCGCGATCGCCGTCGAGTCCCTCATCGCGGCCGGGTTCGAGCTGAAGGAGACCATCGGCTCGCGCAGCACCGCGACCGAGGCCCTCCTGCAGGCTCGCGCGGACTCGGCCGGCAAGGAGGTGAGCTCGATGGTGGGCACCCTGGTCCACGTCGTCGACGCCGTGGACCTGCGCCTGTCCCGTGCGGTCGCCGACGCCGCCGGCGCGGTGCTCAGCGTGATCTCCAGCATCGGCTCCGTCGTGGCGCTCCCGGTCGCCGCCATCCTCGAGGCCGGCAACTCGGTGGCCAGCATCGCGGCCAAGATCGCCCACCTGATCGCCGACGAGATCCGGGCGCGTGCCGCCCAGACCGCCAACAACGACAGCGCCCTCGCCCTCGAGGGTGCGGCGCGCGAGAAGCTGCGCAAGGACCCGAAGACGGCGGCCAGGAGCCTGGTCCAGAACGCCCGGTCCGGCAACGACCAGGCGCGGGCGGTCCTGAAGAGCTGCGGCATCTCGGCCCAGCACCTGCAGTCGATGACGGTCCGCGACCTCGAGACCCAGATCCTCAAGACCTTCAACGAGAGCGGCGACCCGCTGACCCTCGTGCAGAAGATCGAGGCCCTCGGCGACAAGATCAGCGCCTACCTCAGCAAGGACGACGACGCGGTGGCGCCGGCCCGGGGCGGGATCGGCGCAGCCTCCGTGCGGGTCCTCCCGCCGCCGCTACCCACGGCCGCGGGGGCAGCGACACCGTGAGCCCACTCGTGAGCCCACTCGTGAGCGCCTCTGCCCGACTCTTCGAGCGCACGCGCGCGGCGTTCGCCGCCGTCGGGCTCGACGTCGCGCCGGACGACGAACTGCACACCTTCACCCTGCGTGCCGGAGACGACCCGGCGGTCCCGACGGTCGTGGTGGTGATGGCCGGCTCCGAGACCGTCTGCTGCTACGCCGTCTGGCCGGTGCTGGTGCCCGAGGGGCTGCGGACGGAGACGTCGATGCTCGTGGCCCGCGCCAACGCGACGCTCACCACCTCCGCCCTGGAGCTCGACCTCGACACCGGCGGGCTGTCGGCCCGCGCGGCGGTGCGCACCGACCGGCTCGACGACGTCGCGGCGCACCTCCTGGGCGTGCTGCTCGAGGACGCCGTCCTCGAGGCGAACCGGGCCCTGGCGGTGCACCGCCGTGCCGTGGAGGCGGTCCTGGAGGGTGCTTCCGCGGCGGCGGCCATCGCGCTGCGGCTGCCGGACTGACCGGGCGCGGCGCGGGTCCGCCGTCGACGGTGCTCCGGGCGAGGTCGAACCGGCTTGCCGACGCTGCGAGAATGGGTCCATGGCCAGGGAGCAGGGGCGCAAGCTGATCGCGCAGAACAAGAAGGCGCGGCACGACTACGCCATCGACGACGTCTTCGAGGCCGGCCTCGTGCTGCAGGGCACCGAGGTGAAGTCGCTGCGCCAGGGCCGGGCCTCGCTGGTCGACGGGTTCGTCGACATCGACCGGGGCGAGGCGTGGCTGCACGGCGTCCACATCCCGGAGTACTCCCAGGGGACCTGGACCAACCACGCCGCCCGCCGCAAGCGCAAGCTGCTGCTGAACCGGGTGGAGATCGACAAGATCGAGCGCCGGGTCACCGAGAAGGGGCTGAGCGTCGTCCCGCTGTCGCTGTACTTCCTCGACGGCCGCGCCAAGATCGAGATCGGCATCGGCAAGGGCAAGAAGTCGTGGGACAAGCGCCAGTCGCTGGCCAAGCGCGACGCGCAGAACGAGATCCAGCAGGAGGTCGGGCGCCGCCTCAAGGGCATGCGTGACTGACCTCCATCGCGACGCCCCCGCGGTCCGGGAGTTCTGGACGGGGCTGGGGCTGCCCGGGTTGTTCGACGTCCACGTGCACTTCCTGCCGCCCAACATCCAGCGCGCGGTGTGGGCGGTCTTCGACGCCGCCGGTCCGAAGATCGGCCGTGCATGGCCGATCCGCTACCGGACCTCGCACGAGGAGCGACTGGCGACGCTGGAGGAGCTCGGGGTGCGCCGGTTCTCGACGTTGCCGTACGCCCACAAGCCGGGCGTCGCGACGTACCTCAACAACTGGTCGGCGGAGTTCGCCGCCGCCCGACCGCAGGTGCTCCGGTCGGCGACGTTCTACCCCGAGCCGGACGCCGCGGCGTACGTCGCCGCCGAGGTCGCGGGCGGCGCCGCCGTCTTCAAGATCCACCTGCAGGTGGGGGAGTTCCACCTCGACGACCCGCTGCTCGACGGCGTCTGGGGCGTGCTCGAGGACGCCGGCACCCCGGTCGTCGTGCACGCCGGCTCGGGGCCGGTCGGCAACGACTTCACCGGGCCCGCGTCGATGGAGCGGTTGCTGCGCCGCTTCCCGCGGCTCGCGATCATCGTGGCCCACCTGGGTGCGCCCGAGTGCGAGGCCTTCCTGGCCCTGGCCGAGCGCTACGACCGCGTGCACCTCGACACCACCATGGTCTTCACCGACTTCTTCGGCGTCGACTACCCCGCCGACCTGCTGCCGCGGCTGCGCGACCTGCAACCGAAGGTGCTGCTGGGCTCCGACTTCCCGACCATCCCGTACCCCTACGTGGAGCAGCTGACCGGGCTGGCCGCGCTCGACCTGGGTGACGACTGGATGCGCGACGTGTGCTGGCACAACGGCGTCCGGTTGTTCGACGCCCCGGCGGGCTGACCGGGTCGCTCAGCGCGTCGTCGAGCCGGTCGCACCGGCAACTGAGGTGCTCCGGGTGTGCCCCGCCCGCTACGATGGTCGAGCACGACAACTCAAGAGGGGCTGATCGGTTTCGACTTGGGACGTTAGTTCCAGGAGAAGCGGGTCGAGGAGCCAGCGTCATCTCGTAAACGATCGCTGGAAACCAATAACTGCCAACGCTAAGCGCAGTTCCTTCGCTCTCGCCGCCTGAGCGGTGATCGAAGCGTCAGACCGGGCATCCGTCTCCGTCCCGGACCCTGGCGTCATCTAGGAGACTTGCTGCTCACCTCTCGTCAGGAGGGGTGACCGGGACTCAAACCTGACTGGGCCTGTCGGCGACGCGTCTGCGCGAGCGCCGGGGCCGAGAAACCGTCATCGCAGACTGCACCCGGAGAAGACCTGGTTCGACGCTCGAGGACGCGGGTTCGATTCCCGCCAGCTCCACACCGGGGTCTTCGCAGAATGAACGCGAAGTCTTCGCAGAATTGCCGGTCCCGGCGGGTCACGCCGCCGAGACTCAGCCCTCTTGAACGAGAGCCGCTCCGACACCACGTCGGAGCGGCTCTCGTGCTGTCTCCGCACGGTGGTTGAGGAGGTTGCGCAGCAACCGTCTCGAAACCCCGCCAGCGTGCACACACGCCCTCCCCGGACAGCGTGGGCGTTCGCGGTTAGGGTTCCGGACGTGATCACCGGCGAGCTCAAAAGCAAGATCGACACTATCTGGAACGCCTTCTGGTCCGGCGGAATCGCCAACCCGCTCGAGGTCATCGAGCAGATCACCTACCTGCTATTCATCCGTCGCCTCGACGACCTGCAGACGCTGGCCGAGAAGAAGGCCAACCGCACCGGCCAGCCGATCGAGGACCCGCTGTTCCAGCCGGGGCAGGCCGACCTGCGGTGGTCGAAGTTCAAGGACTTCGAGCCGGGGGTCATGCACCAGGTCGTGGGCGAAGGCGTCTTCCCGTTCCTGCGCAAGCTCGGCGGTGACGGCTCCACCTACTCGGCCCACATGAAGGATGCGCGCTACGCCATCCCGACGCCGGCCCTGCTGTCAAAGGTCGTCGACCTGCTCGACGAGATCCCGTTGAACGACCGCGACACCAGCGGTGACCTGTACGAGTACATGCTCAGCAAGATCGCGTCGGCCGGACAGAACGGGCAGTTCCGGACACCGCGCCACATCATCGACCTCATGGTCGCGATGACGGCGCCGCAACCCTCGGACGAGATCTGCGACCCAGCCTCGGGTACGTCGGGGTTCTTGGTCTCGGCAGCTCAGTACGTCCGCGAGCACCACCCGTCCGTGATGACCGATGTCGGCCAGCGTCGGCACTTCCACCACAGCATGTTCCACGGCTACGACTTCGACTCCACCATGCTTCGCATCGGCAGCATGAACATGCTGCTCCACGGCGTCGAACAGCCGGACATCCGCTACCGCGACTCCCTGTCAGAGGGCGCCGCGGGGGAGGAGGGGTCATACTCGCTGGTCCTCGCGAACCCGCCCTTCGCTGGGAGCCTCGACTACGAGTCCACCTCCAAGGATCTCCAGCGCGTCGTCAAGACCAAGAAGACCGAGCTGCTGTTTCTCGCCCTCTTTCTTCGGCTGCTGAAGCCCGGCGGCCGTGCTGCCGTCATCGTCCCGGACGGAGTGCTCTTCGGGTCCTCCACGGCACACAAGGCGCTCCGCCGCATTCTCGTGGAGGACCAGGAGCTCGACGCCGTCGTGAAGCTGCCTTCCGGCGTCTTCAAGCCCTATGCCGGGGTCTCCACAGCGATCATGTTCTTCACCAAGACCAACTCGGGCGGCACCGACCACGTCTGGTTCTACGACGTGCAGGCCGACGGCTTCAGCCTCGACGACAAGCGCAACCCCATCGAGTCGAACGATCTCCTCGATGTACTAGCGCGCTGGGAGAAGCGTGACGGTGACGAGCAGAACCGTGCCCGCACCGAGCAGAGTTTCTGCGTGCCCAAGGCTGACATCGCGGCACAGGGTTACGACCTTTCCCTGAACCGCTATAAGGAAGTCGTCCACGACGAGGTCGAGCACCGCGCCCCGCTCGACATCATCGCCGACCTCGAGCGCCTCGAGACCGAGATTCAACAGGGCTTGATCGACCTGAGGGCGATGCTCTCTTGACCACCGTTGCGCTAGGCGATGTCGTCGACTTCTACAGCGGCGGGACACCGTCGAAGGCCAACCCCGACTTCTGGAGTGGGGACGTGCCTTGGTTCAGTGCTAAAGACATCAAACAGTCTCGGCTAACGGATTCCGCTGACCACATCTCTCGATCCGTATTCGACTCGACTTCGATACGGAAGATTCCGGCAGGCACGGTCACGATGGTCGTGCGCGGCATGATCCTCGCCCATACCGTTCCTATCGCGATCCTCGATGTTGAATCTGCGATAAATCAGGACCTCAAAGCGCTCATCCCACGTCGCGAGATCGACCCAAGATTTCTTGCTGCGATGTTGCGGGCTCAGCACGACGTGATCTTGGCGCAGGTCAGCACGGCGGCTCACGGTACGAAAAAGCTCGACGCGAGAGTCCTGGAAAGTATCCGGATCCCCCTCCCACCCCTCGACGAGCAGCGCCGTATTGCCGCGATCCTGGACCAGGCCGGCGCCCTCCGCGCCAAGCGCAGCCAGTTACTTGCCCACCTGGACGAGATCACCCACTCGGTGTTCGACGACATGTTCGGAAGCCATCCGTGGTCAGCGACGCTGGCCGACATCGCCGACGTGCAGATCGGTCCGTTCGGATCGTTGCTACATCAAAGCGACTATGTGAGGGGGGCAGTAGCAGTGCTGAACCCTATGCACATACAAGGGGGTGTGCTTCAGCCGGACCCCGAGTTCTCGGTGAGCGAGGAAAAGGCGGTTGGTCTCGCCCGCTATCGCCTCTGCGAGGGCGACATAGTCCTGGGTCGGCGAGGGGAGATGGGGCGAGCCGGGATCGTCCGACCGGAGCAAGTCGGGATGCTCTGTGGAACAGGCTCCTTGATTCTGCGGCCCAAGCAAAGCCGTTCGACATTCCTTCACGCCGTGGTCACCTCCACAAGGATGAAGAGGTATCTCGAGCGGCACTCACTGGGGGCCACGTTGCCGAACCTGAATGCTGGGATCGTGAAGTGTTCGCCAGTGCCAAACCCAAGCGTAGAACTACAGCGAGCCTTTGAGGAGCATCTGACTGCGGTAGCCCGGACGCGAGCAACGACGCTAGAGGCCGTAATGGTCGATGCCGAGTTCTGCACATCCCTCCATTCCCGCGCGTTTCGAGGTGAGCTCTGATGGCTGCTGTGCCCACGTGGGATCAGTACATGGTGCCGTGTCTACGTGTCCTGTGTGACGGGGAAGTGCACCGCACCCGCCCGATCGTGGAGGCGGCTGCCGACCTCCTGGGGGTGACGCAGGAGCAGCGAGAGATCCTGATCCCCTCGGGGCAGGAGCAGTGGGTGAACCGGGGCAACTGGGCGCTGTCCTACCTGGCCCGAGCGGGTGCCGCCGAGCGGCCGAGCCGGGGTCGCTACCGGATCACCAACATCGGTCGGAAGCTTCTGACGGAGCACCCGGACGGCATCACCGAGAAACACCTGCGCGCGCTCTCCGGGGACGAGAACGCACCGCACACCTTCAAGGCGTTCCCCTCTCCTGCGCAGGCCTCGGCGCCCGCCGCGGTGGAGGAAGCTTCCAAGCTCGATCCCGAGGAGCAGATCGCGTCCGGTGTTGCCCGTATCAACGCTGATGTCGCCGACCAGCTGCTGACCCGCATCCTGGCGCAAGAGCCGGTCTTCTTCGAGCAGGCGGTGCTCGATCTGCTGATCGCCATGGGCTACGGCGGTGCGGAAGGGTCCGCGACCCGCACCCAGCTGTCCAGCGACGGCGGCATCGACGGAATCGTCGACCAGGACGCGCTCGGGTTGAGCCGGATCTACGTCCAAGCGAAGCGGTACGCCGAGGACAACGCCATCGGACGGCCCGCGATCCAAGCCTTCGTTGGCGCTCTGGCCGGCAACCAGGCCAACCAGGGGGTCTTCATCACCACCAGCCGGTTCAGTGGTGAGGCACAGGCCTACGCCGACCAGGTGCCGACGCGCATCGTGCTCATCGACGGCGAGAAGCTGACCAGACTGATGATCCGCTACGGCGTCGGTGTGCAGGTGAAGCGGACCGTCCAGATCGTCGAGATGGACGAGGACTTCTTCGAGTGAGCGAGCAGGCTGCGGTGGAACGTGAAGTGGTTGGGCGACCGACCGGCTACGCGGGCGGCCAAAACGAGCAGCGATGGAAGAAGGCCGTCAGGGATGCCTTCGCCGGCGCCACACTCCCAGGCCCTTCCCGCGTCCAACTGGAGGTCGACTTCGTCCTCACCACCCAGCAACGCGGACGTCTCGAGCCTGATCTCGACAACCTGATCAAGTCCACGCTCGACGCGCTGGACGGCGTACTCGGTCGACGGCCTGCGACGGGGGCCCGAGTCGAGGCCGACGACGTGCGAGTCGACCGCCTCATCGCGACTAAGCGCCACGGGGGCGAGGGCGAGGCGACCGGTGCGCGAATCCGGATGTCCGAACTGCCAGAAGTCCCCGCCTGACCGATCTCTGACCGGCATGATGACCGGCGACGCAGTGGGGAGATAGCCGGTGACGAGCAACTTCGACTTCATCAAGACCGAGTGGCCGCAGACCCATGCCGACTGCGTGCGGTCCGAGGGATACTTAGCGTCGGACCCGCGCACCGCCTGCATCTACGCGCGCCGCGCGGTCGAACAGCTTGTCGGTCTGATCTACGACGTCGACCAGCTGCCACTGCCCTACAAGGACGACCTTTCAGCTCGGGTCAATCAGGCCGAGTTCCGCAACACTGTCGGCGTCGGGATCGGGCAGAAGCTCAACCTGATCCGCAAGCTGGGCAATCGGGCCGTCCACGACACCCAGCCGATCCCGGCCCAGGCTGCCGTCGATGTGCTCCGCGAGCTCCACCACGTCGTGGTGTGGACCGCGTTCCGTTACTCCACCGACCCGGCCTCGGTGCCCAACGGTGCGATGTTCGACCCCGCGCTCGCGGGCAAGAACGCGCCTCTGAGCCGCGCTGACGTCGTCAAGCTCGCGGAGCGGTTCAAGGCCCAGGACGGGGCTCACGCCAAGGCGTTGGCCGAGCGCGATGACCTGGCCGCGGCCAAGGACGTCGAGATCGAGAAGCTGCGCGCGCAGATCAAGGCGGTGCAGGCTGCGAACGTCCTGCCGGACACCCGGGACTACTCCGAGGCCAAGACCCGCGAGCTGATCATCGACGAGCTGCTCCTCGAGGCGGGGTGGCTACTCACCGAGGACCGGGACCGCGAGTTCGAGGTCACCGGCATGCCCAACGACAAGAACACCGGCTACGTCGACTACGTGCTCTGGGGTGCAGACGGTCTGCCGCTGGCGGTGGTGGAGGCGAAGCGCACGACGGTTGAGCCGGCGGTCGGCCAGCAGCAGGCCAAGCTCTACGCTGACTGCCTCGAGCAGATGACCGGGCGACGCCCGGTGATCTTCTACACCAACGGCTACCAGACCTGGCTCTGGGACGACGCCGCTGGCTACCCGCCCCGCAAGGTCGAGGGCTTCTTCACCGCCACCGAGCTCGAGCTCATGGTGGGTCGCCGCACCGGTCGTCTCCCACTGGCTACCGCGACCATCACGAAGGAGATCGTCGGGCGGCACTACCAGCAGCGCGCCATCCGCGCCGTCGGGGACGCCTTGACCGCCAAGCAGCGCGATGCCCTGCTCGTGATGGCCACCGGGTCGGGAAAGACCCGCGTCACCATCGCGCTGGTCGACCAGCTCATGCGAGCCGGCTGGGTGAAGCGAGTGCTGTTCCTCGCCGACCGCACCGCGTTGGTCCGCCAGGCAGCGAATGCGTTCAAGACCCACCTGCCCAACGTCACGACCGTCAACGCCGTCACCGAGAAGAACAGCGACGGCCGGGTCTACGTCTCGACCTACCCGACGATGCTGAACCTCATCAACGACATCGGCAGCGGTCGCCGTCTGTTCGGACCCGGCTATTTCGACCTGGTCGTGATCGATGAGGCCCATCGGTCGGTCTACCAGAAGTACGGCGCGATCTTCTCCTGGTTCGACTCGCTCCTGGTGGGCCTGACCGCGACGCCAAAGGACGAGGTCGACCGCAACACTTACGGCCTGTTCAACCTCGAGGACGGCGTCCCCACCGACGCCTACAGCCTCGACGAGGCCGTGGCCGAGGGCTACCTCGTGCCCCCGGTGGGGGTGTCCATGTCCACCAAGTTCCTGCGCCAGGGGATCCGCTACGACGAGCTCTCCGAGGAGGAGAAGGACGACTGGGACTCCTATGAGTGGAGCGAGGACGGCGAGATCCCCGACGCCATCACCGCCGAAGAGCTGAACCGGTTCCTGTTCAACGCCGACACCGTCGACAAGGTCCTGGCGGCCGTGATGAAGGACGGCCACAAGGTCGCCGGCGGCGACCGCCTGGGCAAGACCATCATCTTCGCCAAGAACCAGAAGCACGCCGAGTTCATCGAGCAGCGCTTCAACCTCGCCTACCCCCACTACGCCGGTGACTTCGCCCGGGTGATTACCCACTCCGTCACCTACGCCCAGTCGCTGATCGACGACTTCTCGATCAGAGACAAGGCGCCGCACATCGCGATCTCCGTCGACATGCTCGACACCGGCATCGACGTCCCTGAGGTCGTCAACCTCGTTTTCTTCAAGGCCGTCCGGTCCAAGAGCAAGTTCTGGCAGATGATCGGGCGCGGCACCCGCCTGTGCCCCGACCTGTACGGGCCTGGCGAGGACAAGAAGAACTTCTACGTCTTCGACGTCTGCGGCAACCTCGAGTACTTCAGCCAAGACCTCCCCGAAGTCGGCGGCTCGGTGCAGAAGTCCCTCGCCGAGCGCCTCTTCGAGGCCCGCCTCGGACTGGTCGCGGCCCTCGACCACACCTCCGGTGACACCAAGGACGATCCGGAGATAGGGGAGGGCGAGACGTCCGAGCGCGGGCTACGCGTCGACATCGCCTGGTCGCTCCACGAAGTGGTCGCCGGCATGAACGTCGACAACTTCCTGGTCCGCCCCGCTCGGGAGTGGGTCGAGACCTACGCGGAGTGGCCCTCGTGGAAGCGTCTCGACACCGACAAGGCCGGCGACATCGCCCGCCACCTCGCCGGGCTGCCCTCCGCGCACCGTGACGAGGACGAGGACGCCAAACGCTTCGACCTGATCCTGCTGCGTCTCCAACTCGCCCGCCTTGAGAGCGACGCCCTCACCTACGAACGACTGCGCAAGCAGGTCCAGGACATCAGCTCGGCCCTGCTCGGTCAGACCACCATCCCGTCGGTCAGGGCCCAAGAGCAGCTGCTCGATCAGCTGGCCGGTGACGAGTGGTGGGTCGACGCGACCCTGCCGATGCTCGAGCTGGCCCGTCGACGGGTCCGGGGCCTCGTGCGGTTCGTCGACTCGACCAAGCGCGCCATCGTCTACTCCGACTTCCAGGACGAGCTCGGCGACGCCAGCATCGTCGATCTCCCCGGTGTTCTGCCCGGCACCAACTGGGAACGTTTCCGCGCCAAGGCACGGTCCTACCTGCGCGATCACGAGGACCACCTCGCGTTGCAGCGTCTGCGCCGCAACCTCCAGCTCACCGCCGATGACCTCACCTCGCTGGAGACGATGCTGCTGGAGTCCGGCGCCGGCACCGAGACCGACATCGCCAAGGCCCGCGAGGAGGCCCACGGTCTCGGCCTTTTCGTCCGGTCCCTGGTGGGGCTGGACCGTGAAGCCGCGACCGCCGCGTTCGACCGCTACCTCTCCGACACCTCGTTCTCGACCAACCAGCTCCGCTTCGTTCAGCTGATCGTGGAGCACCTGACCGCCAACGGGGTGATGGAGGTTGCCCGGCTCTACGAGTCGCCGTTCACTGACCACGCCCCGCACGGCCCGGACACGCTCTTCACCGACGACCAGGTTGACGACATCGTGGCCATTCTCGACGACGTCAGAACGCACGCCCTACCCGACGTAACGGTGGCCTGAGACCGCGCCCAGCCCGGATGGAACCTTCCGCTGTTGAGTTTTCAAAGATCAGAGTTAGTGCTCTGCGTACCTGAGCCGACATCGGGTTGCCGTGTGCGTCAGGCTGCGTCGGGCACGGCCTTCAACGTCTCCTTGCGCGAGGCGCGGAGGTACTCGTCGTCGATCTCCTTGGCCTGTGCCTTGGTCAGGTCGACGAAGCCCCAGTCGTGCTGGTCGGGCTGGAGCAGCGGATGGTCGGCCGGTCCGAGACCGGTGTCCTCGTGCCAGCTACGGAGCTGCTCCTCATTGAAGACCGCGACCTTGAGGCCGTTGATGAGGTTGGCCATGGCCAGCCCCGGGAGGCGGTTCTGTCCGCGGCGCATCCGCTGAGGCTGGGGTTCTTCAGGATCCCGAAGGCACCCTCCACGAGCGTGCGGACGTTCATGGCGCGCCGCCACCGGCGGGTGCCGACGTATTCCCGCTGCATGAGCTTGCGCTGGTGGTGCGGGTTCTTTGGGTCAGGAGTGAAGTCCATGGTCTTGTTGGTGCAGCAGGGGCGTGATTCCCAGTCCTGGGGCGGGGTGATGATGGGCAGGCCGGCCTCCCGGGCGACGGTGACGTTGTCCGTGCCGCGCGCCCAGCAGCCGCCTCTGCCAGCCATCGCGGGGCAGATCCACTTCGAGGAGGGGTTCGCCCCAAGGCCGGACTCCTTGCGGTCGAAAGCCCAGTTGGCCTTGAACTCCTCGACCGCGTTGTAGTGCTCGTCGTCCTCATCCCGGGCGAACGTCGCAGGGAGTGGACGCTGGTCCATCGGGGCGGCGGGGCAGTGCATCCACCCGTACTGCATGACGGCACCGTTGATGTCGACGCAGCCACCTCCGTCCTCGCGCATGGCGAGGATCTGCTCGATGCCACGCTGGGCCAGGGGAACGGCCCACCGGGCGGCCTTGAGGTTGGTGTAGAGCAGGTCCCCGGCAAGCCGGGTGATCTTGGAGCGGAGCTGGATGCGGTCCAGAAGTCGCAGGGAGGCCTCGACGACGTCCTCGTTCGCGGGCACCACGACCAGCCCCTCGACGAGCAAGGGCTCCGGCCGACCGGTGGAGTTCGGATCTGCGGTCCGCACGACCGTGTGCTGGTGGAAGCCGTAGCCGACCTCCTTCTGTCCTGCCTTGCCAGTCTTGTAACCCCAGGCGGCGTCGAGACAGTGGCGCAACGCACCAGTGACCCGCCCCTGGGGTGCAGGTGCGTCCTCGGCGGAGATGGGGGTGACCTGGAGCGAGGTCGACACGTCCTCGCTGGGAGCGTGGGCAGCGCCGGTGTCCAGGCGCTTCTGGGCGTCAGTCCGCTCCTTACGAGGGCCGATGTTCCAGGACCACTGCCCGGTGCCGTCGATCGCACAGGTGGTGCAGCTGCGCGGGATGACGGAGATGGTGATAAGTCGGTCGATGACGTCTTCAACCTGTGTCCGGCGCCAGTCGCGTTCTTCGTCGCTCAGGTCGGGTGCGGTGCCGTGGCCGTAGTCCAGCCGGTCCTTGATCTTGGCGGCGACGTTGACGAGGTCGTCGTATCCGATCCGCTCGTAGCCCTCGTCGGTCCAGATCTCCTTGCGCGGCTTGCCGTTCTTGGTCAGTCGGGCCTGCTCGGGGTCGAAGCTGCGGGGCTTGGTGGCCTTCGTGGTGAGCGGACGCAGTACGCCGAGCTGCCACTGAAGGTCGCGGGGGAGTGTCTCGGTCAGGACGCCGTGGACACCGGCGACGGTGGTCTCGTGTCCGAGGCGGGTGCACAGGATGACGCCGATGGCCCACAGCCTGGTGTTGGCGCGGATCTGGCCCTTGCGTCCGCGCTGGCCCTTGGGTGTCGGCGGGGCGAGGATGTCGAGCACGCCGCTGTTGTCGATCATGTGGACGGTGCGCGCGACCATGGGGCGGGTCAGGCGCTTGGCGCTCATCGGGTCTCGCCCCGCAGCAGGCCGGTGGTGGTGGCCTCGACCTGGGTGAGGTTCTTGTGCGCCAGCCAGGGACCCAGGTGCGGGTGCAGCTCGCTGAGCGTGCGTGCGGACTTGAGCCCGGCCGCCTGCAGGATCACCGCCAGCGGGATGGGGTCGGTCATCAGGTCTGCCAACCAGGTCGCGCGCAGCCGGGCGGGCTCGATGTGCGGCACGTTGTGCAGGGCGGCCCTCTCGACGGCCCGGGCGGCGGTGTTGCGGCGGTCCTGCTTGCGACCGAGCACGAGCTCCCCGTCAGGGATGTCCGCGATGGCAGTGCGCAGCAGCGGTTCGAACCCAGCGCGGAGGATGACGATGCGAGGACGGGGTCCCTGCACGTGGATCCGGATGCCGTCCTCGGCGAGGTCTTCGATGTGGTTCTTCCGCTGGTCCCTCATGTCGACGCTGTCGAGTCCAGCCCCGGCCGCGAGGGCGACAACGATGGCGAGGTCGCGCTGGCGTGTGGCGGTGGGCTGGACCTGGCTGGCGCGGACGATGACGGCGAGCTCGGCGGGGGTGTAGCAGGGCTTGATGGAGCTGTGCCCGATCGGGGTGAGCTTGGCGGGCACGTCGGGGCCGGGGTTCGCGGTGCGGGCTACCGACAAGAGCCGGCGTCGGCGCTCCGCGCGCTGGTGGTCGTCCGCCTCGGCCATGCCGACCCGGACGTACTCGTCGATGAAGGTGGTGGTCAGCAGGATTTCGATGCTCAGGGGGCGTCCGCGCTTGATCGCGAACACGGCGAGCTGAGAGAGGTGGTTGCAGTGCTTGCGCACGCTCTCGGCGCGTGAGAGCGTCGATGCCGTGACCGCGGCGCGGAGGAACGGCTTGATCTTCTCCATGGTTGCGTCGCTGACGCGTGCCGAGCGGTAGTCGTCGATCACGGCGGCCAGAGTCTCCGAGAGTTCGCGGTGGTGCGGGCGTGCCTCGATCTCGGCCCTGAGGCGGGCGACGGACGCCTTGCTGGGGCGCTTCCTGCGGTTGGGAGTGGTGGCCATCAGGCCGGTCCTTTCGTCCGGTCGCCCGTCTGTGGCGGGCGATCTGGACGAGCACGGTGCCGACGCGTCTGCGGCGGGCAATCCCTGCACGGGACGTCCTGGGAACGCGTCGGCACCGGCCCTCAGGGGGTCAGTGCGCCCCGCGGAGCAGGTCGTGGTGGGCGCTGGTCGGTGCGGTGGGAAGGGCGGCTGCGCGGGTCAGGCCGAGGTCGAGATCACGCCGGCTGAGCCCATAGTGGGGCGATCAGGACGGCCACGGGCGCGTCGTGGGTCAGCACCTCGTGGGTGAGGACCCCGTGCAGCCATCGGCGGGTGATCGGGCGTCCCTGCGCTTCGGCGAAGCGCCTGGCGCGCTGCCAGGTCGCCTCAGCGACGGCAGGCACCTCAGAGCCAGCGCAACGCCTCGTGCGGGTGGAGTCGACGGCCGCGATGAAGGCGGCGGCGTCCTCGTCGTCTCCGGCGACGAGCTCGGCGGCCTCCACGAGCTGTCGGAGGTCGTTGAGCGCCTTGTGCGAGACCAGCGCCTGCGCCCGCTCGCCGTCCTTACGGCGGCCCTCGCGCCAGGGAAGCCCGCGGTGTGTCGCCTGGAGGCGACGCGCGATACCGCGCTTGTTCTCTCGGGTCTTGGCGCTGGCGGTCAACGCGGTGTCGAAGGAGAGCAACGTGCGGTCAGCCAGCGCTTCGTCCAGGGTGATCTCGCGACCGCGCTCGACCAGGTGAGCAACGACTGCATCGAGGAGCTGGATGTCCTTCTCGACGCGCAGCCGGGTCGGCTCGCCCGCGCGCATCACGAGCGCGGCCGCCGACGGGCCGACGCGACCCCAGGTGGCGGCCTCGACGTCCTTGGGGCGGTAGGCCGCAAGGAAGCGCTCGAGCTCCTCGGGGTCGTTCAGTGCGGTAGCAGTGGCAGGGACGGTGTCTTCGGCGTCATGGGTGTTGGACATGTGAGGCGACCGTCCGGCGCGGTCTCGATCGCGCAAACCCCGCGTGCGTGGTCAGGCAGGACGCTGAGTGCGCAAGCGTGGGGTGGGCCGAGAACGGCCCACCCCACGTGGTGATGTCCGGCCCTCAGGCCGCGAGCGGTGCCTCAGCGCCGTCGGCGCGGTGCGCGCTGATGGCGTGACACAGGCTGCAGGTTTCCGCCGTCACCAGCGGGCGGTGCTCGGCGGCCGCCTCATCCTCGGCCCAGGAGCCGATGTGCTCCTCGAAGGCATCGGGGAACTCGTCGGCCAGGACCTGCTCGACCTCGAGCTGCAGGAGGTAGAGCTCGATGTGCTCCTCGAGGCCGTGCGAGCGGTACTCGGTAGCCAGCTGCGAGACCCGCTTACCGGTGTACAGCAGGTTCTCCAGACGCCGACGGCGCTTGACCTCCGGGAGGTCGCTCACGCGACGGCTCTGAACTCGGCTCTGCTTGTTTGTGGACATCTCGCCCTCCAGGGCGGTTGGTGCTCGGTCCGGCCCTACGCCGGGCCGTGGCACGGAGCGCCTTGACGCTCACCGGGCACCGTCGGCGCGTGCTCGGGCAGACCAAACAAGGGGATGCTCGTGTCTCACCATGGCTACCTTGCGGGCATCACGAACCTCGTTGTGTGTGGCGGTTGCGCAGCGGAGTCGTCGTCTCACGGTCGGTCTCGAAACGGCGAGCAACAGCTCGCCGACCAAGACAAAGGACCGCTGCCATGGACCCCCTCGACATCCTCTTCCCCGTCCGCCCCGACAGCCGCGGCACGGCGCGAGCCCTGCATGAGATGGGCATCTGCGCCGTGATCGCCGAAGACGGTCTCCAACTCATCAGCTGTGGCGCGTCCAGCTCCCGCGGTGACGGCTCCCCGCACGCCGTGGGCGACAGCTGCCACCCCCGAGACCACCTCGGACAGCCCGTTGCCTACTGGGTGCTCTCCTTAGAGATTGAGACCGACCTCGGCGATCTCGGCGAGTACTATCCGCCGAACTGGCTCGAGGAGCTGCCCGACATCAACTGAGACCGGCACCGATGGGGCTCACTGCCTGGCCCTTCCACGGCGCGAGGACCCAGAGCAGTGCGCAGCAGCTGGGTGCCGCCGCACCTGACATTTCTAGCCGTTATCGGCGCCACTTGTTTCTCGTGCGGCCGTCCCGCCCGACGGCCGTTGCCCTTGCCGACCCCTATTCGTGGCAAGGAGCGTCGTGGCGCTCAGCAGGCACCCGCGACGTGGGTCATCTCTCGTCAGTGACGCGGCTGTTGCCGTGCGACCGGCGACCCACACCGACCTCAGAAGACGCCGTCCAAGCCACCGGTCTGCTTCCATCTGATCTTTGGGGCACCAAGCTTTCCGGCAAGGAAGTCCCCCGTCGCCTGGGTCAAGCTGTTGACGAAGGTCAAGCATTGCCGGGCATCGGTAAGCGTAAGCGACGGGCTTCGGCCTGCCCGAGCTCCGCCCGAGGTGTGAAGCCGAGGGTCCTCGGTACGCATGACGACGTCGTGCTCGTCAACAACATCGACCAGCACTGGGAACCTCTCGTACAGATCGCCCTGTCCGTGGGCGACGGCGTGGCGAATCCGCAGCCACGAGTCCAAACGGGCCATCGCATCGCAGGGGTTTACCCGCACACTGCCCACGCCCTTCCCGCCCCAGGTCTTCCAGGTCCAAGCGCTCGCCGGGTCCACGAGCAAGTTGCGCGTCATCAGTCCTCGAGACTTCGCGGAGTTGGGGGTCGCGAAAAGTTCGACCTCAGATACAACCTTGTTGATCTGGGAGGCCGTAGGTGCGGAACGTAGGCCGGCGAACGCGGCAATGGTCATGTCCTCGACCGCGGCCTGCCAGCTGGCAACTGCCATCAGAACGATGGCGCGGTTCAGTGAAACCTCCGCGCTCCGGCGCCCTCGCCCCGGACCTCCTGACGCGCGATGGACGGCAACCAGGTTGTGCGCGTGGCCGATGCCGAGCCGGTACTGGTCAGCCGCCTGCTGAAGCGTGAGGGTAGGGAGGGTAGCCATCCCAGCATTCTTCTCGGTCGTGTCGCACCGGGCATCGGAAAGCAAGAATTCCGCCGTCTCACCATCAGACGACCGGAGGTTGCCGGACGCGTCGAGGTCGAACGCGACCTCGGTCGGCGGTGCTGTCGCCTTGCCGTCACGCCAGCAGATACAGGCCACCCATGCGTAGTGCTCACTCACAGACGCGCCGTTTGATCCTGCTTCGACACGTGAGCTGCACGCTGCGCGCCGTCGTCAGGAGGGCGTGACAAGCACTGCTTGCGCCGGGTCGACACCGTCTGTGCAGGCAAGCGCGGGGAGTTCCGCGCCGTCGAGGCCGGCGAGTTCGAGGGCTGCGCGGCCGGAATGGTGTGCAGAGAGCACCGACTGCCCGTTGGCGACGGCGGCGTAGAACTGCGCCGCGTAGGAGATCGCGTCTCCGTCGTCGATGGTGTCGGCCATGCCGATTGCGAACGGCGACACATCGGCGACGAGGTCGTCGATCTGGCCCGCTGAGCTGCACGAGTTCAGCATGATCAGGAGGGGCGGGGTATCTGTCGCTCGGACGGCATTTGCAAAGGCCCTCGCGGTGACTACGACGCCGTCGTGGGGCTCGTCGACCTCGTCCTCGAACTCGATGAGGTTCTCGTTGCTGTGTCCGGAGAAGTGAACGACGTGGGGCCGGAACTTGGTAACACCGTCCAGGAGGTCCTGGGGGGTTGCCGCTGGGCGCACGTCGAGTTCGATCTGGTCGCGGTGCAGAGCGGACTCAACCGCTGCACGAATGCGCTTCTGCTCCCGACCGACCCGAAGTCCGCCGTCAGCGGAGGCCCCGAGGATGAGAACGCGCAGTTTCTCGGGCTTCGGGGAGGGGATCTGGCGCGCAATCTGGTCGACGTGGAACTCGGTCTGCGAGATTCGCGAATCTAGCGCGGAACGGTCCGCAAGGGTCTTGCGCTCAGCCTTCTTCAGGTCTTGGGCACGTTTGCGGTCGGCGGCGGCCGCCTCGGTCTGTTCGGCTTTCGCGACCTTGGTCTGGAGGCTCACCTCGTCGCGGAGGTACCCAGTGGCTCGGGTCGACCAGCTGTTTGCCTCCTTGCCGGCGCTGGCGGCATCACGTTCCTTCCGCTCAGCTTCGTTCGCCTTGCTTCGTGCGGTAGATGCGTTGCTAGCCCTCATCGCGGCCCCGCGTGCCTTAGTGGCCTCGGTGCGCTTGATGGACTCCTTGATGCGATAGTTGCTCGCCTTCTTCTCCGCGTCGATGCGCTGCTTGCGCTTGCGGTCCAACTGGCTGCGGTACGTACTGGCGCTCATGAGTCCCTCGAGTTCGTCGCGGTCGCTGATGGTTGTTGGGCTTACCCGAGGACGTCGACGGACGCCTCGACCCGGCCGCTCGGGATAACGATCGCGGTCCAGTGGCCCGTTTGTGGCACCTGCAGGGTGATCGGCGACCGGTTGTAGTGGCCGCCCGTGTACTTGAACGACTGGCCGCGCTTGAACTTCGAGAAGTTCGTTCTGTCGACCAGAAACACGTCGGACTCGGAGCCGCGGAGCGACGCCTGGACGACGGTTCCGGCCTGCTGGTTGCCGACATCGAAGTGGAGGTAGTTCACGACATGCTCCGAAGGGTTTGGTGTCAGGCCCGGTCGCGGGGCGGGTAGGGGTCGTTGCCGGGGGCGACGGTGTCGGAGTCGCGAATCTGGCCGTCGCGGCCGTGAATCCGGAGCTCGCCACCGCCGAGGTTGTGCACGATCTCCCGGCCGCGGTCGATTGCCTGCTGCTGGGTGTCGTGGTGACTGCTCGCGCGCTCGGCGTCGGGCTTGACGACGTCCCATCCGCCGGTCGGGTTGGGGACGACGTGCCGGTTGTTGCTGCTCATCGGGTTCTCCTTGGGTGAGTGACGCGGCCCTAATGAGCCACGCGCCCACTCTAACTAACAATCCGCACATTGAAAAGCACCAGCATTGGGACGCGATGTGGCGTGGGCCGGTGCCCACGAGGCCGCCCGGGTTCCGCCGCACGAGCGCGCACCCGCTTGTACCCTCTTGAGGTGAGCACTGTCTTGTTCCAACCTGAGCGTCTCCGCCTAGCCCGTGATGTTGAGAAGGTCAGTCAGACCGCGCTCGCAGGGGCCATCGGGGTCACGCCTGCGGCGATCTCGCAGTTCGAATCGGGTGAGACCAACCCGTCGGAGGACAAGGTCGCGGCGATGGCGGACGCCCTGGACGTTCCGACCTCCTTTCTCTACCTGCCAATGGTCGACATGCACGAAGGATTCTTCCGGTCGTTGCGAAAGAGCACAGTTGTTGAAAGACGGTGGGCGAGGTCGATGGCTCACTTGGTTCATGACCTCGCGACGCAGCCCGGCGGTGCTAGCGACCTAGCGCCCCTCGACTTGCCGCTGTCTCGGGTTGAGACGTTCGACCCCGATGCTGAACAAGTTGTTGAAGCCGCGAGGTTGGTCCGACGTTCGTGGAACGTCCCGGCAGGCCCCATCGACGACGTCGTCGCGTTGCTGGAGGAGCACGGAATTCTGGTCGTCCGGATGCCTATGGGGTCTGCCGACGTCGACGCGTTCTCTCTTCCTTTCGGCGAACGGCCCGTGGTCGTGTTGAGCAACAACAAGAGCGATCGAGGCCGCTCGCGTTTTGATGCGGCCCACGAGCTCGGTCACCTAGTCATGCATGGCACCTCGGTCTGGGGCGTCAAGGAGGTCGAGGCCCAAGCGCACAGGTTCGCCGCCGAGTTCTTGATGCCCGAGGCAGACATCCGACACGAACTCCCCTCGACCGCAGACTGGGCCAGACTCTTCGAACTGAAGCAACGATGGCACGTGTCCTTGGCGGCGCTGCTCATGCGGGCCAAGACGCTAGGTGTGATGTCGCCGTCCGCGTACACAACCGCAATGAAGGGCATCTCTGCCCGTGGCTGGCGTCGAGTCGAACCGATACCGCTTGGCGCCCCGGAGGGCCCGCGCCGGACGACGGCCCTCCTTGACGTTGCGAGGAAGGACGCGGATTGGTTCCCTCGGGCACTACTCCCAGCCCTTGAAGGCCTTACGGTCGAGTAGCTGCATCAGTACGACCGCCTCCGCCCGGAGGCTTGAGGCCTCGTGTAGCGGTCCCTGCAACCGCGCCAGCGGTCGGCCAGATGAGCACGCAAACCCCAGCTCGGCGGTCTCTAAGCCTGATGTCCGACTTGGGTAGGTGCTGATTTCGGCGGCCATGGGTGCGAACGCTCCAGCGACTTCGCAGAACTGGCTCGCTGACCTGTGGGTTCCTGAATCCGCGAACACCCCACACCAGCCGGGCCGGTGCCCAGCACCGGCTCCAGCCCTCTTGATCCAGAGCCGCCACGACCTCGGTCGGGGCGGCTCTGGTCGTGCGCGCCCGCCCGCACCCCGAACGGGCTGCGCCGGCCGTGGCCGTGGGTGTTTGATCGGGAGGCACACCGGCCGGGCGCGCACCCGGCGCGCACCCGTCGCGAGCGGCGCGCGTGCCGGACGTCCGAGGAGGGTGATGGTCGAGCAGCTGCCGTCCCACCGACCGCTGGTGGTCACCGTCGCCGTCGCCGTCGCCTCGCTCGGGCTGCTCGCGGCGGCTGTCGCCGGCGGCTGGCTGGGCGACGACGTGGACCGCGGCGCGCGCTTCTGCGAGGCGCACGCCGGCACGGTCCGGCAGCCCGTCAACACGCTGAGCAACCTGGGGTTCGTGGTCGCGGGGCTGCTGGTCGCCGCCCGCGCCGGCCGGCCGGACGGACTCGGCGTGGGCACCCTGGCGCGGCTCCCGGCCCTCGCGACGGCGTACGCCTGCCTGGTGGTGCTGCTCGGGCCGGCCAGCATGGCGATGCACGCCACCGAGAGCGACGTCGGCGGGCACCTCGACCAGGCCAGCATGTACCTCGTCGCCGGCTTCGCCGTCGCCTACGCGGCGATGCGCCGGTGGCGGCGCGGGCCCGGCTTCCTGGCCGTGGTGCTCGTCGGCGTGGTCGCCGTGAGCGAGCTCGTGGGACTCTGGCCCGCCGAGCTGCCCGTCGTGGCGTACGCCGGCAACCTGGCCTTCGGGGTCTCGCTGGTCCTGGCGCTCGTCTGGGAGAGCCGCCTCGCACGTGGCGGGCTGGTGCTCGACACGCGATGGGCCTGGGCGGCGGCCGGGTCGTTGGCGGTGGCGTTCGCGATCTGGAACACCGCCACGACCGGCGGCGCGCTCTGCTTCCCCACCTCGCTCTACCAGGGCCACGGCGTCTGGCACCTGCTGTGCGCGGTGAGCGCGTGGTGCCTGTTCCGGCTCTACGTCAGCGAGCGGGCCGTGGGGTCTCCGCCGCCGGCCGGTGCGAGGTCGTGTGCCTGAGGCCGGCCCACAGGTCGTGCCCAGGCACACGACCGGGGCCGGGGCGGGGTCGGGAGCCGCTCAGATCCAGCCCATCCGTCGCGCGATCGCGACGGCGTCGTGCCGGTTGGCGGCGTCGAGCTTGGCCATCGCGTTGGAGAGGTAGTTGCGCACCGTGCCGGGCGAGAGGGACGCGCGCTGCGCGATCTCGTCGATCGGGGCGCCGGTCGCGGCGAGCTCGAGGACGTCGGACTCGCGCGGGGTGAGCGGGCTGTCGCCGGCGGTGATCGCCTCGGCGGCGAGCTGGGGGTCGACGTGGCGGCCGCCGGCGTGCACGGTCCGGACGACGTCCGCGAGGGTCGCCGCCGACGTCGTCTTCGGCAGGAACCCGCGGACGCCGGCCGCGAGCGCGCGCTTGAGGTGCCCGGGCCGGCCGTGGCTGGTGACGATGATGCAGCGGCACCCGGGCAGCTGCGTGGCCAGCCGCTCCGCCACGGCGGTGCCGTCGAGGCCGGGCATCTGCAGGTCGAGCACGGCCACGTCGACCGCGTGCTTGACGGCCATCGCGACCGCCTCGTCACCGGTGGCGGCCTCGGCGACCACGTCGACGTCGTCCTCGAGGTCGAGCATCTGCACGAGCGCGGTGCGGATGAGGTGCTCGTCGTCGGCGAGCAGGACCCGGATGGTGCCGGTCGGGCCGGTCGGGCCGTTCGGGCCGGTGGCGGTCATGCGGGGCTCCCGGTCGTGGTGGCGCTCAGCGGCCCGGACCCGGGCAGGTGGACGGCGACGGTCCAGGACCCGGGCGTCGCGGTGGTGGTCAGGGTGGCGCCGAGCGGGGTGAGTCGTTCACGCAGGCCGTCGAGGCCGGCGCCGCCACCGGACGCGGCGTCGGCCCGGACGCCGTCGTTGGAGACACGCAGCTCGTCGTCCGCGAACTCGATGCGCACGAGCGTGGCCGACGAGTGGCGCAGCACGTTGGTGACGCTCTCGCGGACCACCCAGCCGGCCGCCTCGTGCCAGGCCCGCGGGACGACGTCCACGTCGAGGTCGACGTCGATCCCGGCCGAGCGGAGCAGGGAGCGGGCGCCCTCGAGCTCGGTCGTCAGGTCGGTCGGGCGGTAGCCGCGGGCCAGCTCGCGGGCCTCGGCGAGCGCCTCGTGCGCGACGGCGCGCACCTCCAGCATCTTCTCCGCCGACCGGTCGCCCCGGGCGGCGAGGGTCGCGGCGAGCTCGGCCTGGACGGCGATCGTCGAGAGCCGGCGCCCGAGGACGTCGTGGACGTCGCGGGAGAACCGCAGCCGCTCCTCGGCGACGGCGAGCTGGGCGACGGCGTGCCGGGCGTCGTCCAGCTCGGTCACGACGTCGAGCACCCAGAGCGACGCGCGCACCGCGAACACGAGGAAGGCGGCCAGGACCATCCCGTACACGGCGCCCGAGGCCTCGCCCCGCAGCCCGCCGAGGACGGCGGCCCCGGCCACGACCGCGGCTGAGACCCGGTTGTCCGGGATGCCGCCGAGGGCAGCGGCGACGTTGCCGATCACCATCGCGGTGACCGTGCCGTGCACGGCCTCGACCGAGGACGTGCCGGGCACGAGCAGGTACGCCGCGCTGCCCAGCAGCAGCACCGCCGACCACACCCGGGGCAGCGGGCCGCGAGCCGGGTGGCTGGCCATCACCGCGCGCAGGACGACCGCGGCGGCGACGGCCACGACGACCCCGCCGCCGACCAGGACGCTCCGCTCGCCGGCGTCCTCGACGTCGGTGGCCGCGGCGACCAGGAGCGAGACGGCGAAGCCGGCGAGCATCACGTACAGCGAGGCGCGGGTGTAGAGGTCGACGCGCTCGACCCGGCCCAGGTCCGACCAGCGTCGGGGTCTGCGCAGGGTCACGGCCACGGGCCCCACCCTAGGGAGGGGTGGGGCCGGGGCGGCGGTGCGAGGCATCAGGAGCGCGGCTCCCACCGCATCGAGCGTGAGGCGAGGGCGAGGGCCAGGACCGTCCAGGCGACCATCACGGCGAGCGGGCCGGCCGCCTGGCTCCACGTCTCGGAGAACGACAGGGTGGACTCCGTCGCCCCGGTGCCGTCGAGCCCGAACCAGCCGACCCGGACCAGCTCGCTGATGGCGGCACCGGGGGTGTAGGAGACGAGGTCCTGCACGGTCTCGGACAGGCTGGTGAGCGAGGCCAGGATCGGCCCGGCGATGGCCAGGATGATCACCGGCATGCTGGTCAGCTGCGCCGCCTCGGCGCTGCGGGTCCAGGCCGCCGTCCAGTACGCGAGGCCGGCGAACATGGCCGCGGAGACGAGTGCACCGACGGCGAACAGGGCGGCGTTGAGGGGGAGCGGCTGACCCAGCGCGGACGCCGCCGGGACGGTGACGGCGCACACCGCGAGGGCGCACAGGACGCCGGGGAGCGCGATGCCGACCAGCAGCTCGGAGTCACGGACCTCACCGGTGCGCATCCGCTTCAGCACGAGCTCGTCGCGCCGGTTCACGAACTGCGACAGCACGTTGTAGAACACCGGGAACAGTCCGGCGGTGAGCACGACACCGCCGATGCCGGAGGCGCCGAGGGCGATGTCACCGCGCTCCCCGGGGAGCAGCAGGAGCAGGCCGGCGAGCGGCAGCACCGTGCCGTAGACGAGCGCGAGCCGGTTGCGGGCGAGCAGGACGAGGTTCCACCGGGTCAGGTGGACCAGTCGACGGACGGAGAAGCGGTCGGCCGCGGCGGGGGCGGCGGTCGTGCTCGGGGTGGCGGTGGCGGCGCTCATCGGAGGCTTCCTTCCAGGGGGACGGCGGTGGTCGGGTCGGCGGACCGGGCGGGCGTGACGGCGTCCGGGTCGCGGCCGTCGGCGATCGCGAGGAAGACGGTCTCCAGGCTGGGGCTGCGGGCGTCGAGCCCGCCGAGCCGGACGCCGTGGTGATCCGCCCAGTCGAGGAGGTCGCCGAGCGAGGTCTGCAGGTCGGTGGTCTCGAGCGTCGTCCGGCTGCGCTCGTGCCGGACGCCGGTGACGCCGGTGAGCGGGTCCGGGAGGGTGTCGAGCCGGTCGAAGGTGATCATCGAGGGGTGTCCGGCGGCGATCTCGGTCGGCGTCCCGGACCGGACGATCTCGCCGCGGTGCATGATCTCGAGCCGGTCGGCGAGGGTCTCGGCCTCCTCGAGGTAGTGCGTGGTGACGAGGACCGTCGAGCCCGCGTCGCGGAGCCCGGCGACGAGGTTCCACACCTGGCGTCGGCTCTCGGGGTCCAGGCCCGTGGTCGGCTCGTCGAGGATGACCAGCTCGGGGTCGCCCATCAGCGTGCAGGCGAGGTCGACGCGTCGGGTCTCGCCGCCCGAGAGCGACAGCATCCTGGTGTCGGCCCGGCTGCCCAGCGAGAGCAGGTCGAGCATGTCGTCGACCGGGCGCGGCGCGGTGAGCGTCCCGCTCCACAGCCGCAGGGTCTCGCGCACGGTCAGGTCGCCGGAGAAGCCGCTGCGCTGCAGCAGCACCCCGGTCCTACGTCGGACGGCGGCGCGGTCGGCGATCGGGTCGAGCCCGAGCACGCGGATCTCGCCCGCGGTCGCGGCGGCCAGCCCCTCGATCACCTCCAGCGTCGAGGTCTTGCCGGCGCCGTTGGTGCCGAGGAGGGCGGTGATGGAGCCGGCGGCCACGTCGAGGTCGATGCCGCGGACGGCCTCGAACGCGGTCGCGCCGTGTCCGAAGGTGCGCCGCAGGCCGCGGACGCGGACCGCAGGCTGCCCCGGGGACCGGGTGGTGGGGTTCGTGTTCATGTCTCAACCCTCGCGGCGGCCGGGCGGTTTCCTCAGTCGCGTTCCTCACCGGTCGCCGATGACAAATGTCATCGCCCGCCATGATGGTGTCGTGACCCACGGCATCTCCTTCCCCGCCCGACCCGACGGCCGTCGCAGCACCACCGAGGTGGGACGCGAGGTCGTGGCCGACGCGCTGCGCGCCGTCGACCCGGCCGGCGCGCTCGGCGTCGAGCAGGAGACCGCGTGGCGCAGCGGGTACGTCGTGCACTTCCGCCGCCTGGTCGAGGCCGGCCTGACGACGCCCGAGGCGTGGGTGCAGATCGCCCGCGACGGGCTGGACGCCGTCCACCGGCGGATGGTGGTCGCCGACGACGGCGACGGGGGCGCCGGGCGTGACACCGCGGCTGCCGATCGTCCGCTCGGCTGGCTGCTCGACGCGGCGCCCACCCGGGTCCTGCACACCGAGGAGGTCCGCGGGGACGGTGCCGCGATCACCGAGCTCGTCGTGCCCTACCGCGGACGCGACCTGCGCGGCGACGCGCTGCGCGACCAGCTGGCCGACTGGGTGGTCCGCGGCGTGATGGAGCCGTCGGCCGCCGAGGCCGTCGCCGACGTCGCGGCGCACCCCGAGTGGCTGCGTGCCGAGGGGCACACGGTCGTCGTCCTCGGCGCGGGGGCCGAGATGGGTCCCCTCGCCCCGCTGCTGCGCTGGGGCGCCACCGTCGCCGCCGTCGACCTGCCCCGCGAGGCGGTCTGGGAGCGGGTGCGCGCGACCGCGACCCGGGCGGCCGGTCGGCTCCTGGTGCCCGTCGACGACGCCGGCGCCACCGGTGCCGACCTGCTCGCCGAGGTGCCGGAGGTCGCGACCTGGGCCGAGGGACTCGACGGCCGGCTCGTCCTCGGCAACTACCTGTACGCCGACGGGGCCACCCACGTGCGGGTGACGGTGGCGGCCGACGTCCTGGGGGCGCGGCTGCTGCGGACCAGGCCCGACACCGCGCTGGCCTTCCTCGCCACGCCGACCGACGTGTTCGCCGTCCCGCGTGCCGCCGTCGTGGCCTCGACCGACGCCTACGTCGAGCGCGGCCGCATCGCCAAGGTCGTGGGCCGTCCGCTGCGCTGGGTCTCCCGCGGCCGGCTCCTGCACCGGGCCTACCCGCCGGCCGCCGACCCCGGCATCGGCGACAGCCTGGTGCCGGTCCAGGGCCCCAGCTACGCCCTCGCCAAGCGGATCCAGCGCTGGCGCGCCACCACCGCGCTCGCCGACGGGGGACTGGTGTCCTTCCACGTCGCGCCCTCGACCCGCACCCGCTCGGTCCTCAAGAACCGCGCGCTCGCCGCCGCCTTCGCGGGCGCGCACCGCTTCGGGGTCGAGGTCTTCGAGCCGGCCACCGCCAACACGCTGATGGCGGCCCTGCTCGTCCGCGACCTCGCCCGGCCGCCGACGCCGCGGGCCCACCCGTGGCAGGACGAGGCCGCGGCCGCCGTCCACGGTGGGCTGTGGCGCGCGGCGTACGAGCCCCGCAGCGCGCTCGGCCTCGCCGCCGTCCTCGGCTACGGCAGCGCGCGCGGCTGAGCCCGGGCGCGCGCGGGTCGAGGCGAGGCCGGTGGGACGGTGACGCGACCCGCCGGGCGGGTGACGCCGTTCGTGGCGCCCCTCCGTCATCATCCGGTCATGGCGTTCGGACGGCTCCTGGTCATCGTCTCCCTCCTCCTGCTCGGCACGACGCTCCCGGCGGCCGCCGCCGAGCCGGCGTCGCTCGCCCTGACCGCGACCGCGGGTCCCGCGGACGCGGACGCACCGCTGACGGTCACGCTCACCGCGACCGACGGCGCTCCGCTGGTCGGCGCGACCGTCGTCGTCGAACGGCGTCGTAGCGGCGCGTGGGCGGCGGTGGCGACGGTCGTCACCGACGCCGCCGGTCGTGGCACGGCCGTCGTCCGGCGGGCACGGGACGCCGGCGACAACGTCTTCCGCGCCCGCTACGACGGCGACGGGGTGCACGACCCGGCCCGCACCGCCCCGGTGTCCAGCCGCCTGGTGCGCCAGCCGGGCGTGGTCACCGTCGGCGGCCGCGACCGCGTCGTCGACGAGCGGGCCGTGACCCTCCGCGTGCGGTGGAGCACGGCCGCCGGTGCGGGGGTGCCGGGAACGGTGCGGCTCGAGCGCCGGCTGCCCGGCGAGCGCTGGGAGACCCTCCGCACGCTGCGCACCGACGGCCGCGGCCGCGCCACGCTGGAGGTCTGGCCGCGGGTCGACACCCGGTGGCGGGTCGTCGCCCCCGCCCTCGACTGGGTGCGGGGCGACCGCAGCCCGGTCCACGCCGTCGACAACCTGCCGCCCGGCGTCCCGGTGCGCCTGCCGGCCGCGGCACCCGAGCCGCGCGTCGACCTGCCCCGGCAGCCGCGCGCGACCTCGAGGGGCGCGGACGCCGTCATCACCGCGATCCCCGACGGCATCTGGAGCGACATGACCGGACGCAGCTGGCACGAGGGCTGCCCCGTCGGCCGCTCCGGCCTGCGGCTGCTCCGCATCAACTACTGGGGCTACGACGGCTACCGCTACCGGGGCGAGCTGGTCGCCGCCGCCGGCGCGATCGACAACATGGCCCGCGCCCTCACCGCGATGTACGCCGGGCGCTACCCGATCCGCGCGATGGTCCGCGTCGACCGGTTCGGCTGGTCCGAGCGCGTCCAGGGCGCCGACGACCACCGCTCGATGGCGGCCGGCAACACCTCGGCGTTCAACTGCCGCTGGGTGGTCAACCGCCCCGGGGTCCGCTCGCCGCACTCGTACGGTCGCTCCCTCGACGTGAACACCTGGGAGAACCCCTACCGCTCCGCCACCGGCCTGGTGCCCAACAGCTGGTGGCAGGCGCACAGCCACCCGCGCGTCGCGTGGCGCTCGCGCGACCACGCCGTCGTCCGGATCATGCTGCGGCACGGGTTCCGGTGGACCTACGGCACCGGCGACAGCCAGCACTTCGACGTCCCGGGAGCCTCCGGACGGGTCGCCGGGCCGGCGCCGCGCGCCTGCGGTGGCCACGCCTGCCACTGACCTGCCACTGACCGCGACGTCACCGGGTCGACCGCGGGTGTTGGTGCGCTCGTCACCGATGAGTGGTTCAGTCGACCCATGACATCTCGGAGATCTCGGACCATCCCCGGCGGACGCATCGTCGCGCCCGCCCTCGCCGCCCTCACCATGACGCTCCTGGCCCCGCTCGCGCCGGCCACCGCCGACCGCACGACGGTCGAGCAGGAGCGCTCCGCCGCGCCGTCGAGCGCGCGCGTCCAGCAGCTCGACGAGCCCCTCGTGTTCGGCCACCGCGGCGCCTCGGGCTACCGGCCCGAGCACACCCTGGCGTCCTACGAGCTCGCGATCCGGCTCGGCGCCGACTACATCGAGCCCGACCTGGTCTCCACCAAGGACGGCGTCCTGGTCACCCGCCACGAGAACGAGATCGGCACGACGACCGACGTCGCCGACCACCCGGAGTTCGCGTCGCGGCGCACCACCAAGACCATCGACGGCGTCGCGGTCACCGGCTGGTTCACCGAGGACTTCACGCTGCGCGAGCTGAGGACGCTGCGAGCCAAGGAGCGGCTGCCGCTGGTGCGGCCCGGCAACACCCGCTACGACGGCCGGTTCCAGGTCCCGACGCTCACCGAGGTGCTCGCCCTGGTGCAGAAGTGGGAGAAGCGGCTCGGCCACAAGATCGGCATCGCCCCGGAGACCAAGCACCCGACGTACTTCGACTCGATCGGGCTGTCCCTCGAGGAGCCGCTGCTGCGGGCCCTCAAGCAGGCCGGCAAGAACAAGGCGCGGAGCAAGGTCGTCATCCAGTCCTTCGAGGTGGGCAACCTGCGCGAGCTCGACCACGCCACCGACGTCCCGCTGGTGCAGCTCGCCGACGCTCGGGGCGGCCCCTACGACCTCGCCGACGAGGGCGTCACCTACGCCGAGCTGACCAGCCGCGGCGGCCTGCGGAAGGTCGCGCGGTACGCCGACTGGGTCGGTCCGGAGAAGAGCCTGGTGCTGCCGCGCGACACCGCCGGCGCCCCGGGGGCGCCGAGCGCCCTGGTCGGCAACGCCCACCGCGTCGGCCTGCGCGTGGTCGTCTTCACCGTGCGCGACGAGAACCAGTTCCTGCCCGCGAACTTCCGGATCGGCACCGACCCGAACGCCAAGGGCGACGTCTTCGGCGAGATCACCGCGCTGCTCGACGCCGGCGTCGACGGGCTCTTCTGCGACTTCCCGGACTCGGGGGTCTTCGCCCGCGACGAGTGGGTCGGCTGACGGGCTAACCTCGACGGCGTGCCCGCCTGCGTCTTCTGCGCCATCGTCGCGGGGGAGGCGCAGGCGTCCGTCGTCCTCGACGAGCCGGACTTCCTGGCCCTCCTCGATGTCCGCCCCCTCTTCCACGGCCACGTGCTCCTGGTGCCGCGCGAGCACGTCGAGACGCTGCCCGACCTGCCGGCCGGGCTCCGCGACGGGTTCCTCGAGGCCGCTCAGCGGATCGCGGTCGCCGTCAAGGACGCGCTGGGCGCCCAGGGCAGCTTCGTGGCGATGAACAACACCGTCAGCCAGTCGGTGCCGCACCTGCACCTGCACGTCGTCCCCCGCACCAGGGGCGACGGCCTGCGCGGCTTCTTCTGGCCGCGCACGACGTACGCCGACGGGGAGGCCGACCGGGTCGCCGCCTCGCTGCGGGCGGCGATCGGGTCCTGACCGGCCGCGCGCGCCGGGCGACCGGGGCCCGGCCGGAGGCAACCGAACGGCGTCCCACCGCGTCTACCAGGACATGAAGCTGGACGGCCTCGGCAAGACGGTGCTCGGCACCGTCGGGATCCTCGCGATGACCCTCGTCGCGTTCGCGCTGCAGACCCCGCTCGGGGGGCGTTGAGCGTTCCTCTACGGTGGGGAGGTCCGCCAACTAGTTTGGCCACCAACCACAGAGGAGTCACCGGGATGGGTCGCTACGACGGACGGGTCGCCGTCATCACCGGGTCGGCGCGCGGCATCGGGTTCGCCATCGCCACCCGCCTGGCCGAGGAGGGTGCGTCGGTCGCCGTCGTCGACCTCGACGAGGGCGCGGCCGTCGAGGCCGCCGGCCGGCTGCCCCTGACCGAGGGCGCGAGGGCCGTCGGCATCGGCGCCGACGTCAGCAGGAGCGCGGACGTCGACGCCGCGATCGCGCGCACCGTCGAGGAGCTCGGCGGCATCCACGTGCTCGTCAACAACGCCGGCATCACCCGCGACAACCTGCTCTTCAAGATGACCGAGGACGACTGGGACCTGGTCATGGGGGTGCACCTCAAGGGCGCCTTCCTGATGACCAAGGCCGCGCAGACGCACTTCGTGGCCCAGAAGTACGGGAAGATCCTTAACCTCTCGAGCGTCTCCGCCCTCGGCAACCGCGGCCAGGCGAACTACTCCGCCGCCAAGATGGGCGTGCAGGGCTTCACCCGCACCCTCGGCATCGAGCTCGGCCCGTACGGCGTCAACGCCAACGCGATCGCGCCCGGCTTCATCGCCACCGAGATGACCGACGCCACCGCCGCCCGCCTGAAGATGGACGTCGAGGAGTTCCGCCGCCTCAGCGGCGAGGCCAACCCGGTCAAGCGGGTCGGGTTCCCCGAGGACATCGCCGCGACGGCCGCGTTCCTGTGCAGCGACGAGGCGTCGTACATCACCGGCCAGACGCTGTACGTCGACGGCGGCGCCACGCTCGTCTGACCGACCGCCCTCCGACCGACGTCCGGTCGGACGTCGCCCGACACGCCCGCCCGCCTCCCGGGCGGCGTGTGCCGCGGCGCGCACACTTGAGCCGATAGTCAACCGATCGACTACACCATTGAACTCCTCGAAGGGACGTCCCACGTGCGTCGCACCCGCACCGCTCTCGCCACCGCCACCGCGCTGTCCCTCTGCCTCGCGCTGAGCGCCTGCGGGGGCGACGAGGACTCGCCGGAGAAGGCGGCGTCCACGCCGACGCCGACCGCGGAGGTCTCCGGCGACCCCGACACCTGGCCGCTGACCGGGTTGCCGGTCGCCGACGGCAAGGAGTCGATCCAGAAGCACCCCGTGCTGGTCCTCAAGATGGACAACACCCCCTCCAGCGCGCCCCAGGAGGGCCTCGGGTCGGCCGACCTGGTCGTCGAGGAGCTCGTCGAGGGCGGCGTGACCCGCCTGGCGGCGTTCTACTACTCGAAGATCCCCGGGGACGTCGGGCCGGTGCGCTCGATGCGCGCCTCCGACATCGGGATCGTCGCGCCGGTCGACGGCGCCATGGTCACCAGCGGCGCGGCAGGGGTGACGATCTCGCGGATCAAGAAGGCCGGCATCGAGTTCTTCGCCGAGGGCGCCAGCGGCTTCTACCGCGAGGACTCCCGCAGCGCGCCGTACAACCTCTTCACCAACCTCCAGGACGTCGCCAAGGACGCCACGACCAAGCCCGCACGGCCGGTGGACTACCTGCCGTTCGGCCCGGCCGAGGACCTGCCGGCGGGGCAGGAGGCGACCTCGATCGCGGCGTCGTTCTCCGCGGGGCACACCACCGAGTGGACCTTCGCCAAGGACGCCTACGTCAACGAGAACACCTTCGCCGCCGACGGTGACGAGTTCCCGGCCGACACCGTGCTCGTGCTCAAGGTGAAGGTCGGCGACGCCGGCTACCTCGACCCGGCCGGCAACCCGGTCCCGGAGACGAAGCTCGAGGGCAAGGGCGAGGCGCTGCTGTTCCACGGCGGCCGCCTGGTCCGCGGCACCTGGTCCAAGGACTCGCTCGAAGCGCCGCTCGAGCTGGCGACGAAGGCGGGACCGCTCACCGTGCCCGTCGGCCACACCTGGGTCGAGCTGGTGCCGGACGACGGCGGCGACGTCACCTTCGAGTAGTCGACCCGGCCGTCGACCCGGCCGTCGACCCGGCCGTCGCCCCGGCCGTCGACCCGGCCGTCGACCCGGGCAGCGCGACGCCGGCCTCCGACAGCGCCTGGAAGCCGGCGATGATGAAGGTCATCGCGACCTCCACCCGGTCGGCGGCCGCGACGCCGTCCTCGGCGCCGGCGACCGACTCGCCCGCCGAGGCCATGGCGCCGAAGAAGATCCGCGCGAACGTCTGCACCATCTCCTCGTCGAGCTCCCAGTCGGCGGCGACCTGCACGGAGCGCACGATGTCGACGACGTTGGCGTAGGTCGAGCGCTCCTCCTGCTCGCGGAAGCGCTCGTAGCCCAGCACGGCCGGACCGTCCTGCACGACGATGCGGCGGTACCGCGGCTCCTGGACGACGGCGAGGAAGGCGCGCAGCCCCGTGCGTGCCTTGTCCCACGGGTCGGTCCGGCCCTCCAGCGCCAGGCCGATCGTGCGGGCGGCGTCCGCCTCGACGCGCACGAAGACCGCCTCGAAGAGGGCCTGCTTGCCGGAGAAGTGGTGGTACAGCGCCCCCTTGGTGACCTCGGCGCCGGCCACGATGCTGTCGAGGGAGGCGTTCGCGTAGCCGTGCTCGGTGAACAGGCGCTCCGCCACGTCGACCAGGGTCCGCTTCGTCGAGGCCGAGTACGCCGCCCGGCGGTTGCCCGGGACCTGCGGCGCGAGCTGGGAGACCTTCGGCTTCGACATCGCGCCAGCCTAGGGCGTGCGCGGGATCACGCCGTCGATTCGTTGGCCGGACCACCGTGCTGCTCCATACTGAGAGTACGTACCAACGGTATGTGAATCGATCCGAGGAGCGCACCATGACCTGGACGTCCTTCCACCGCCGGGCCGAGACGCTGCGGAGGGTGGTCGCCACCGCGAACAGCCGACGCGACGGCGTTCTCCCGACCGACGTCGACGGCGTCGCCGAGACCTTCGCCGACGACCTCGACCTGCTCGGCGCCCTGCAGCTCGCCTGGCACACCCGTCTCGGGGGCCACCTCGACCGTCGCCTCGCCGAGGAGCCGCTCGACCTCCCGGCCGCCGTCGTGGCGGCCTGGGGAGCGGCGTACCGCGACCTGCCCGGCGTCCGCGCCGTCCTCGACGCCGGTCGCGAGCGCCCCGCCGACGACGCCACCGCGCTGGCGACGGCCCGGGCCGCGGTCAAGGAGCACGCCCTGCTCGCCGTGACGTCGGGCCTCGCCGGGCTCGGGGACGACGCGGCCGCGGCGCCGATCGGCGCCGCGCTGGAGGAGCGCGCCCGCGCCGCCGTGGCGGCGGTCGAGGAGCGGCGCGACGTGCCCGCCCGGTCGTTGCTCGGAAGGATCCGGGCGGCACTCGCGGCCTGACCCGTCATGATGGTCGGGTGAGCGACGTGCGACCGGGGATGCTGCTGGTGGCCACGCCTGCGCTGGCCGACCCGAACTTCGCCGAGACCGTCGTGCTGATGCTCGACGTGAACGACGACGGCTCGGTCGGCGTCGTCCTCAACCGGCCCACCGGGCTCGCGGTCGCCGAGGTGCTCGGTGCCTGGGGCGAGGTCGTGGCCGAGCCCGAGGTGCTGTTCCAGGGCGGCCCGGTGGAGACCGACGGCGCGTTGGCGGTCGCGCTGCGCCGCGGCGACGACACCGGCGTCCTCGGGCTGCGCGAGGTCGTCGACCGGCTCGCCCTGCTCGACCTCGACACCCCCGTCGAGCTGGTCGACGACGAGCTCGACGGGCTGCGGATCTTCGCCGGGTACTCCGGCTGGGGCGCCGGCCAGCTCGAGCGGGAGATCGAGGAGGGCAGCTGGTACGTCGTCCCGGGACTCGCCCCCGACGTGTTCCGCAGCGACACCACGACGCTGTGGCGCGACGTCCTGCGGCGCCAGCCGGGCGATCTCGCGATGCACTCGACCCGGCCGGCCGACCCGGGGCTCAACTGATCCCAGCGGTTCTTCGGCCGACCCCTGCGCGTACTACCCTGGAGGCGTGACCTCCTCCCCGTTCGGCTTCGGAACCTCGACCGCCACCAAGGAGCGCGAGGACGAGCGCACGGTCCCGACCGACGAGGGCGACCACGAGCGGTTCTCGCACTACGTCGACAAGGACAAGCTCACCGAGGCGATGGTGATGGGCACCCCGGTGGTCGCCCTGTGCGGCAAGGTCTGGGTCCCCAGCCGGGCACCGGAGAAGTTCCCGGTCTGCCCGGAGTGCAAGGAGACGTGGGAGAGCCTCAAGGGCGGCGGCGACTCGGGCTCCGGCGAGTGACGGGCGCGCCCCGACCTCACGACGACGCCCACCTCACCACCGCACTCACCCCGGCCTGGCCGGAGCGCGCGGCGTGGGGCACGGCGCCGTCCCTGCGCGCGTGGCAGACCGCCGCGATGAAGGACTACCTCGAGCGGTCCCCGCGCGACTTCCTCGCGGTCGCGACCCCGGGGGCCGGCAAGACGACGTTCGCGCTCTCGGTCGCGGCCGAGCTGATCGGGCGCCGGGTCATCGACCGCGTCACGGTCGTCGCGCCGACCGAGCACCTCAAGCTGCAGTGGGCCGAGGCGGCCGCCAAGGCGGGCATCCCGATCGACCCGACGTACTCCGCGGGCAAGGGCAAGATCTCCAGCGACTTCCTCGGGATCGCGGTCACCTACGCCGGCGTCGCGGTGAACCCGCTCGCGCTGCGGATCCGCACCGAGCGGTTCCGGACCCTGGTCATCCTCGACGAGGTGCACCACGCCGGCGACGCCCTGTCGTGGGGCGAGGGCGTCCGCGAGGCCTTCGAGCCCGCCGCGAAGCGGCTCGCGCTCACCGGGACGCCGTTCCGCTCCGACGTGAACCCGATCCCGTTCGTGACCTACGCGCCCGGCGACGACGGGATCCCGCGCTCGGTCGCCGACTACACCTACGGCTACGGCCACGCGCTGGCCGACCACGTCGTGCGTCCGGTGCTCTTCCTCGCCTACTCCGGCGAGATGTCGTGGCGCACCCGCGCCGGTGACGAGATCGCCGCCCGGCTCGGCGAGCCGCTCACGAAGGACATGACCAACCAGGCGCTGCGCACCGCGCTCGACCCGGCGGGCTCGTGGATCCCCTCGGTGCTGGCCGCCGCCGACAAGCGGCTCACCGAGGTGCGCCGGCACGTGCCGGACGCCGGCGGGCTGGTGATCGCGACCGACCAGGAGTCGGCGCGGGCCTACGCCAAGACGCTGCGGGCGATCACCGGCGAGGCCCCGACCGTCGTGCTGTCCGACGAGAAGGCGGCCTCGAAGAAGATCACCGCGTTCACCTCCAGCGACACGCGGTGGATGGTCGCGGTGCGGATGGTGTCCGAGGGCGTCGACGTCCCGCGGCTCGCGGTCGGGGTCTTCGCCACCACCATCGCCACCCCGCTGTTCTTCGCCCAGGCGATCGGCCGGTTCGTCCGGGCCCGCAACCGTGGCGAGACGGCGTCGATCTTCCTGCCCTCGGTGCCGGTGCTCCTCGGCCACGCCTCCGAGATGGAGGTGGAGCGCGACCACGTGCTCGGTCGCCGGATCACCGACGAGGACGACATCTTCGCCGCCGAGAACGACCTGCTCGCGCAGGCGGAGGCCGGCGAGGGCGCCTCCGACGAGCTCGACGGGGCGTCGTTCGAGGCGCTCGGCTCGGAGGCGACGTTCGACCACGTGCTCTTCGACGGCGATCAGTACGGCTCGGAGGAGGAGATGGACTTCCTCGGCATCCCGGGCCTCCTCGAGCCGCAGCAGATGCGCGAGCTCCTGCAGCAGCGCCAGGCCGACGGCGCGCGGGCGCAGAAGGCTCGCGAGGCCCTGGCCCAGGCCCGCCGCGGCGCGGCTGGGGGGGAGCCCGACACCGTCGCCGAGGTGAGCACCCACGAGCAGCTCGCCGTCCTGCGCCGCGAGCTGAACGGGCTCGTCGGCGCCTGGCACCACCGCACCGGCCAGGCCCACGGCATCACGCACGCCGCGCTGCGCAAGGAGTGCGGCGGTCCGGCCGCCGCCGTCGCCAACGCCGAGCAGCTGCGAGCCCGGATCGACCGGGTGCGCGAGTGGGCGGTCAAGAAGTCCGGCTGAGCCCGCTCAGGTGTCGCGGGGTCGCGCGCCCGGACCCGGCCTCGGGGCCGCCGCGCGGGGGTCGTCGAGGCGGTGCCCGGCCTCGCAGGTGAGGGTGGCGTGGACGGCGGCACCGCAGTCGCGGTGGGCGATCTCGACCGGCGGCCCGTCGGCGTCGGCGTAGTAGCGCGCCCCCCAGTCGGCGAGGGCGGCGAGGACGGGGTAGAGGTCCAGACCCTTCTGCGTGAGCCGGTACTCGTGGCGCTCGCGGCCGTGCTCGGGGCGGTACGGCACCCGCCGCAGCACGTCGTGCTCGACGAGCAGTGCGAGGCGGTTGCTCAGTACCTGGCGGGGCACCCCGGAGTGCCGCTGGACGTCGTCGAAGCGCCGGACCCCGTTGAAGACCTCGCGCAGCACGACCACCGTGGACTTCTCACCGAGCACCGCCATGGCCCGGGCGACCTGGCAGTTCGCGGTCGACCACGCCAGGGCCGGAGGTGCGACGGTGTCCATGCCGACACTCTAGGTCTTCTTGACAGACTCAGCCAGCCTGCCGCAGGCTCGGTCCATGACCGAGACCCAGGGTGTGCCCGACCTCGCGACGATGGACGGCTACCAGCAGCTCCAGGCGATCTTCGACTCCGAGCTGCCGCCCCCGCCGATCAGCGAGACGGTGGGCATGAGCGGCTTCGAGCTCGAGCGGGGTGCGGTCGCCGTCCACCTCGACGTCGACCCGGCGCGGCACTACAACCCCATCGGCACGGTCCACGGCGGCGTCCTCTCGACCCTGCTCGACACGGCCGCGGGCTGCTCGGTGCACTCGACGCTCGCGGTGGGGGAGGCCTACACCTCGCTCGACCTGACGGTGAAGTTCCTGCGTCCGGTCACCGGGGCGTCCGGCCGGCTGCGCTGCACCGGTCGGGTGATCCAGCGCGGACGACGCACAGCGCTCGCCGAGGCGCAGCTCTTCGACGGCGCCGGCAAGCTGGTCGCGCACGCGACGTCGTCCTGCATGATCTTCGCCTGACCCGCCGCCCCGGCGCACCCGCTCCCACGCCGGGTCAGCCCTGGCACACCTCGCACCAGTACACCGTGCGCGCCGCCATCTCCTCGCGCTGCACGGGGGTGCCGCACCGCCGGCACGGCAGCCCCGCCCGGCCGTAGACGTAGTGCGCGTCGGTGCGTCGCGGGCGCCCGTGCGGTCGAGCGCGGTCGTCGGGATCGGTCGTGACGATGCGTCCGGCCCGGACGCCGGCACCCATCAGCACCACGAGGTCGTCCCACATCGTCGTCCACTCGGCGACGTCGAGGTCGCGGCCGGGACGACGCGGGTCGACGCCGTGGCGGTACAGCACCTCGGCGCGGTAGACGTTGCCGATCCCGGAGACCACCGACTGGTCCATCAGCAGCGCTCCGACGGCCCGCCGGGACCGGGCGATCCGGGCGATGGCGAGCGACGGGTCGGCGTCGGGTCGCAGGGGGTCGGGTCCCAGGCAGGCGAGCAGGAGGTCGCGCTCGGCGTCGGCCAGCAGCTCGCAGGCGGTCGGTCCGCGCAGGTCCACCCACGCGGGCCTCGCCCCGTCGCCGACCAGCCGCAGCCGCAGGGCGCCCCGGGGGTCGGGCGGGTCGCCGTACCCGTCTCGACAGCGGCCGAACAGCCCGAGGTGGACGTGCAACCACGGCTCGGCGTCGCCGGACGGGTCGCCGTCGTGGCGATCGGCGTAGCGGTGGAAGAGGTGCTTGCCCCACGCGTCGGTCTCGACCAGCCGCCGACCGTCCAGGCGCGCGGCTCCTCCGGCGAAGCGGCCCTGCGGGCTCGAGGCCGACACGGTGCGACCGACGAGCAACGTGCGGTGGCGGCGGGCGAGACGGTGGATCGAGTGGCCTTCGGGCACGAGACGCGACGCTACGGCGCGCGCCGCGTGCGGGTGCACACCCGCGCGGCGCACATCGCCGACGTCAGGTCCGGTCGAGGACGTCGGGGGCCAGCGTCAGGGCGCCGACCGCCAGTCCGGCCAGGCTCACGGCCAGCAGCAGCAGGCACCACACGAGCGCGGGGATGCGCGTCAGCCGGGCGAGCTGGTCGGGGTCGGAGGTGCGGCTGCGGCGGCGTCCGGCGGTGATCAGCTCGAGGACCGGCCGCGGCGCGGCGAGGAGCAGGAGCCAGGCGACCAGGTACGCGGCCACCGACTGGGTCTCCGGTCCGGCGTACCAGGTGAGCAGGCCGACGCCGACGCCCGCGACGACGAGGACGGCCACGCCGTAGGCGTTGCGGACCCAGACGAGCAGGCCCAGCAGGAGCAGCAGGAGGAGCCACAGCATCGCGACGCCCCGGCCCGCGGCCAGCAGCAGCGCCGCGCCGACCCCCACCGCGGCGGGCGCGAGGTAGCCCGCCGCCACGGTCGCGACCATCCCGGGCCCGGTCGGGCGACCGCGCGAGACCGTGACGCCGGAGGTGTCGGCGTGCAGCCGGATGCCCTGGAGCCGGCGGCCGACCAGGACGGCGACGACCGCGTGACCGGCCTCGTGGACCACCGTGACCCCGAGCCGCACGTGCGGCCAGGTCGCGGGCAGCAGCACCAGGGCCAGCGCCACGACACCGGTCAGGAGCACGAGGCCGGGGTCGGGCACCGGTTGCACGGCCGACGCGCGGTCCCAGATCTCCATCCGGCCAGTGTGGCGGGCGTCCGGTCAGGCCTCGGTGAGGAGGGGCAGGACGCGGTAGGGCACCTGGGTCGCGAGCGCCATCACCGTCGAGGCGCGCTGGACGCCGTCCACGGCGACCACCCGGTCGATGACCCGTTGGAGGTCGGAGTTCGACCGCGAGACCACGCGGCACCAGAGGTCGCCGACGCCGGTGATCGTGTAGGCCTCCAGCACCTCGGGGATGGAGGCGAGGTGCCGCGCGACCGCCTCGTGGCCGGCCGACTGGCTGATCTCGAGGGTGAGGAAGGCCGTCACCGGGAAGCCGAGTGCCTCCGGCGAGAGGTCCGGGCCCCAGCCCGTGACGACCCCCGAGGCGACGAGCCGGTCGAGGCGGGCCTGCACGGTGCCGCGCGCCACGCCGAGACGGCGCGACGCCTCGAGGACGCCGACCCGCGGCTCGGCGGCGAACAGGTTGATCAGGGTGCGGTCGAGATCGTCCACGGGCGGGCCTCCGGCTGGTCAGGTTGTCCAACGTGCTGGCGCACTGTTGCACAGATTGTCGAAACCCGTGACCCTGGAGCGCATGACGTTGACCCCGGACGAGCTCAAGGCAGACCTCACCCTCGACCAGCTCAAGGAGCTCGTGGGGCTCGTGGAGTACGACGCGAGCCGCGACCCCTTCCCGGTGACCGCGATGGACGCCGTCTGCTTCGTCGTCGGCAACGCCACCCAGACCGCGACCTTCTACCAGCTCGCGCTCGGGATGGAGCTCGAGGCCTACCGCGGTCCCGAGACCGGCGCGCGTGACTCGAAGTCCTACGTGCTGCGCAGCGGCAGCGCCCGGTTCGTCTTCACCGGCGGCGTGCTGCCCGACAGCCCGCTCCACGACCACCACCGCAAGCACGGCGACGGCGTCGTCGACCTCGCGCTCGAGGTGCCCGACGTCGACAAGTGCATCGACCACGCTCGCGCGGTCGGGGCGAACGTCCTCGTCGAGCCGCACGACGTCACCGACGAGCACGGCACGGTGCGGATCGCCGCCATCGCGACGTACGGCGAGACCCGGCACACCCTGGTCGACCGCAGCCGCTACTCCGGGCCCTACCTGCCCGGCTACGAGTCGCGCGCCACGACCGTGACGCGCCAGCAGGGCCACCCCAAGCGGCTGTTCCAGGCCGTCGACCACTGTGTCGGCAACGTCGAGCTCGGCCGGATGGACGAGTGGGTGACGTTCTACAACAAGGTCATGGGCTTCACGAACATGGCCGAGTTCATCGGCGACGACATTGCCACCGACTACTCGGCCCTGATGAGCAAGGTCGTCGCGAGCGGCAACCACCGGGTGAAGTTCCCGCTCAACGAGCCCGCGGTGGCGAAGAAGAAGTCGCAGATCGACGAGTACCTCGAGTTCTACGACGGCGCCGGCTGCCAGCACATCGCGCTGGCGACCAACGACATCCTGCGCAGCGTCGACATCCTGCGCGCCAACGGCATCGAGTTCCTCGACACGCCCGACTCCTACTACGACGACCCCGAGCTGCGCGCCCGGATCGGCGAGGTGCGGGTGCCGATCGAGGAGCTGAAGAAGCGCAAGATCCTCGTCGACCGCGACGAGGACGGCTACCTGCTCCAGATCTTCACCAAGCCGATGGGCGACCGGCCGACGGTCTTCTACGAGTTCATCGAGCGGCACGGCTCCCTCGGCTTCGGCAAGGGCAACTTCAAGGCGCTCTTCGAGGCCATCGAGCGCGAGCAGGACCGGCGCGGCAACCTCTGAGCGACCCGACGCGTGGGTGTGACGCCGGCCGGTCCGGTGTCACACCCCCGTGCTGTCCGGGACCTGGGTCGTCCCGCGGCCTCGCCGTGGCACGACCTGCGTCGTGCGGGACCTGCGTCGTGCGGGACCTGCGTCGTGCGGGATCCGCGTCGTGCGGGACCTGCGTCGTGATGGACTCGCGACGTCGGGGACCCCGTTCGGCCGCCGGTGCTCTCTAGGGTGCTGAGATGAGCCACGCACTCGAACCCGAGACGATCTCGTCGATCTGGTGGCCGGACGAGCCGCGGCTCTCGCCGGACGGCCGACGGGTCGTGTGGACGGCGGCGCCCCTCGGTCGCGAGGGCGAGCACGCCGAGAGCAGCCTCTGGGTCGCCGACGTCGGCGGAGGCGAGGCCGGACGCCGCTGGACCCGCGGGTCCGAGGACTCCTGCCCGCAGTGGTCGCCCGACGGCACCCGGATCGCGTTCCTGTCCGACCGCGCCGAACGGGGCACGGCCGGGCTGCACGTGCTCGACGCCACCGGCGGGGAGTCCCGGCCCGTCGCGGTCCGCAAGCGCAGCATCGCGGGGTTCGCGTGGTCGCCGGACGGTGCCCGGCTCGCGTTCCTCGCGCCCGACGAGCCGACCCCGGACGACGAGCGCCGCGACGAGGAGCGTGACGACGCCGACGAGCACGGCGCGGGATGGCGCCACCACCGGCTCTGGGTGGTGCCGGCCGACGGCGGCGACCCGGTGCGGTCGTGGGCACCCGAGCGGCACCTGGTCGACCTCGCCTGGTCGCCGGACGGCCGCCGGATCGCGCTCCTGGTCCAGCGCAGCCCGCTGACCGAGCACCGGCTGGGCACCGACGTGTGGGTCTACGTCGTCGGGGCGGGCGACGGCGTGCGGCTCGCCGCGGCCCACTCTGGGAGCAGCATCGGCTGGTCGGGCGACGACACCGTCGTGTGGGCCGGCGACCACGAGCCGGTGCCGCAGTGCAGCGGGACCGCCTGGGCGGCCGCGGCCGACGGCGGCGCTCCCCGGGTCGTCGGCACGGAGGTCGACGAGGAGTGCTGCACGATCGGCGTCCACCACGCGCCCGACGGGACCGGCACCCTGGCGACGATCGCCGACGGCCTCGACACCCGTCTCGAGTGGCTGGACCCCGCGACCGGGGTGCGGCGGGTCGCCGAGACCGTCGGCGGCGAGGTGAGGGGCGTCGCGGTCGTCTCGACGTCCGCCGGCCCGGTCGTCGCGGTCGCGGCGCTCGACGGAGGGCTCGCGGGCCGCGTCCTGGCCGGTCGGCCCGGCGACCTGCGCACCGTCTCCGACCACCACCTCCAGGACGGCGGTGACGGTGTCGTGCTGGGCGTCGCGGAGGCCCTGGTCTGCACCGCGTCCGACGGCACCCGCCTCGACGCCGTCGTGATCCGCCCACCCGGTGGCGATAGCGGTGGCGGTGGCCCGTGGCCGACCGCCGTCCTCGTGCACGGCGGGCCCTACGGCCGGTCGGGGCGCTGGGCGCACGCCCATCCGCTCGACTGGGCCCAGCTCCTCGCCACCCGGGGCTACGCCGTGGTGATGCCCAACTACCGCGGCAGCCTCGGCCGCGGCAACGCCTTCGCGACGGCGGCCCGCGGCACGATGGGCAGCGTCGAGTGGGACGACGTGCTGACGACGGTCGATGCCGCCGTCGCGGCGGGGATCGCCGACCCCGACCGGCTCGGCATCGGCGGGTGGAGCCAGGGCGGGTTCCTCACCGCCTGGGCGGTCACCGCGACCGACCGGTTCAGGGTCGGCGTCATGGGCGCAGGCGTGAGCGACTGGGGCTGGATGGCCGCGACCAGCGACCTGCCCGACTTCGAGGCGGTGCTGGGCGGGAGCCGCCCCTGGGACGGACCCGGACCACACCGCGCGGCCCTCGGCTCGCCGCTCTCGTACGCCGCCCGTCGCACGACGCCGTTGTTGATCCTGCACGGCAAGGAGGACCTGCGGGTGCCCTACAGCCAGGCGGTCGCCCTGCACCGGGCACTCGTCGACCAGCCGGCGCCGCTCGCCCTGGTCGGCTATCCCCGCGAGCCGCACGCCGTCCAGGAGCGGGCCCACCAGGTGGACCTGCAGCGGCGCGTGGTCGAGTGGTTCGACCGGCACGTGAGGGGCCTCACCTCTTAGGTAAGGCTTGCCTGCGTTAGAGTCTGCGTCCGTGACCACCGGACCGGCCCTGCGCGGCGACGACCTCGTCCTCGGCTACCAGCGTCACGTGGTCGTCCACGGGGTCTCGGTCGAGCTGGCTCCCGGGCAGGTCACCGTCCTGCTCGGGCCCAACGGCAGCGGCAAGTCGACCCTGCTGCGCGCGCTGGCCCGGCTGCACGGCGTCACCTCCGGGAACGTCACCCTCGACGGGGAGGACGCCGCCCCGCTGAACGCCAAGGCGTTCGCCCGCCGCGTCACCCTGCTGTCGCAGTCGCGGCCCCAGCCGTCGGGCCTCGACGTCCGCGACGTCGTCGCCTTCGGGCGGCACCCGCACCGCGGGCGGCTCGCTCCGCTGGGCGCGGCCGACCGGGCCGCGATCGACCGGGCGCTGGACATCACCGGCACCGCCGTCATGGCCGGGCGTCCGGTCGACGCCCTCTCGGGCGGCGAGCTGCAGCGGGTCTGGCTGGCGTCCTGCCTGGCGCAGGAGACCGGAGTCCTGCTCCTCGACGAGCCGACCAACCACCTCGACCTGCGCTACCAGGTCGAGATCCTCGACCTCGTCCGCGACCTCGCCGACGAGCACGGGACGGCGCTCGGCGTCGTCCTCCACGACCTCGACCAGGCGGCCTCGGTGGCCGACCGGGTCGTGCTGCTGCAGGACGGCCGCGTCCGTTCCTCCGGCACCCCCGAGGAGGTGCTCGACGCCGAGGTCCTCTCCGACGTCTACGGGCTGCCTCTCAGGACGCGTCGCGACCCCGACACCGGGCTCGTCCGCGTCGAACCACTCACCCGAAGGAAGCCCAGAAGATGACCCAGGCCATGACCCAGGCGACGCCCCGCCCGACCGCCCGCTCCCGCGGCCCCCTCCTCGGAGCCACCGTGGCCCTCGTCCTGGCCGGCACCCTCGCCGCCTGCGGCACCACCGAGGAGCCCGCCGAGGACGCCGCCGAGCCGGCCGCCGTCGAGACGGAGGAGTGCGGCGACGACGTCGCCACCTCCACCGGCCCGGTGAGCCTCACCGACTCCTTCGACAGGACCGTCGAGCTCGACCAGCCGGCCGCCCGTGTCGCGGTCCTCGAGTGGCAGCAGATCGAGGACGTGCTCTCGCTGTGCCTGACCCCGGTCGCGGTGGCCGACGCCGAGGGCTACGGCACCTGGGACACCGCCGAGGAGCTCCCGGACGGCGTCGAGGACGTCGGCGTCCGCGGCGAGCCGAACCTCGACGCCCTCTTCCGCACCGACCCCGACCTGGTGATCATCGAGGCCTACACGGCGGACGACGCGATCATCAAGCAGCTCGAGAAGTACGACGTCCCGGTGCTCGCCACCAAGGGCGCCGACGGCGCCGACCCGATCGCCCAGATGAAGGCCACCTTCAACCTGATCGCCGAGGCCACCGGCCGCGAGGAGCGCGCCGGCGAGGTGCTCGACGAGTTCGACGCCCACCTCGAGGAGGCCAAGGCGACCGTGGCCGACGCCGGCGTCACCACCACCGACTTCGTCTACTTCGACGGCTACGTCGACGGCGGCAACGTGACCCTGCGCCCCTTCGGCCAGGGCTCCTACGTCGGCGAGCTCGGCGAGGAGCTCGGCCTCACCAACGCCTGGACCGGCGAGGTCGACCCCGCCTACGGGCTCGGTCAGACCGACATCGAGGGGATGACCGCCGCCGGCGACGCGTCCCTGTTCTACACCGGCACCGTCGACCCCGCGGGCGACGTGTTCGCCGAGCTCGAGAAGAACCCCGTCTGGGCGACCCTGCCCGCCGTCGAGGACGGCCGGGTGAGTGCGTTCCCCGAGGGGATCTGGACCTTCGGCGGCCCGCGGTCGGGCATGCAGGTCGTCGACGCCTACGTCGACCTGGTCACCGACTGACCCGGATCCCCGACGACCCGGATCCCTGACGACCCGGATCCCTGACGACCCGGATCCCTGACGACCCGGATCTGCCACGACCCGGATCCCCGACGACCCGCATCCCCGACGAAACGGACCACGATGGTCGACACCGCCGCCTCGACCCGCACGACGGACGACCCCGCCGCACCCGGACCGCTCGGCACCCGCCGGGCGGTCGGGGCGACGGCGGTGCTGGTCGGGCTGACCGCGACGCTGGTCGTGCTCGCGGGGTGGCACCTCACCCAGGGCACGTCACGGGTCGGCATCGGGGACCTCCTCGACCTGCTGCCCGGTCGCGAGGGACAGGACGCCGCGCGCGACGTGCTGGTCGGATCCCGGCTGCCACGGCTGGCGGCGGGTCTGGCCGTCGGCTTCGCGCTCGGGGTCGCCGGGGCGCTGTTCCAGTCGGTCGCGCGCAACGCGCTCGCCTCGCCCGACACGCTCGCCGTCACCGCGGGCGCCTACCTCGCCGTCACCGTGGTCTCGGCGTTCGGGCTCAGCCTCCCGCTCTGGGCCTCCGGCGCCACGGCCTTCGTCGGCGGGCTCGCGGCCGCCGCCCTCGTGATGGGGCTCGCCGGCGGGCTCGGCACGTCGACCACGCGCCTCGTGCTGGCCGGCTCGGCGGTCGCGCTCGCCCTGAGCGCGGCGACCGCCATGCTCCTCATCCTCTTCGACGAGGAGACGACCGGGCTGTTCGCGTGGGGGAGCGGGTCGCTGAACCAGCTCGGCCTCCGCGCCTTCCAGCAGGCCGGGCCGCTCATCGCGCTGGCCACCGTGGGCGCCGTCCTGCTCGCGCGCCGGCTCGACCTGCTCGGTCTCGGCGACGAGGCCGCCTCGGTGCTCGGCGTGCCGGTGCGCAGCACCCGCTTCGTCGGGGTCGTGGTCGCCGTCCTGCTGACCGCCTCCGCCGTGACCCTCGCCGGACCGATCGGGTTCGTCGGGCTCGCGGCCCCCGCCATCGTCCGGCTCCTCGGCGTCCTCGTGCCCGGGCTGCTCCGGCACGTCGTGCTGCTCCCGGCGGCAGGACTCATGGGTGCCGTCGTGGTCGTCGGGGCCGACGCGACGGTCCGGGCGGTGATCGGTCCGGAGAAGGCGCTCGCGGTCCCGACGGGCGTCGCCACGACGCTCCTCGGCGCCGTGGTGCTGGTCCTCCTCGCGCGCCGACTGCGCGACTCCGGCCCCACCCGGCAGCCGGCCGGCACCGGGATGGGCAGCCGCACCCGCCGTCGCTTCCTGGTCACGGTGACGGTGACGGGCGCCGCGACGCTCGGCGTCGTCGTCCTCGGCCTGCTCGCGGGCTACACCTGGCTGAAGGTCGGCGACCTGGCGCTGTGGTTCGGCGGGGACGCGCCCGCGTTCGTCAGCTTCGCCCTCGACGAGCGTGCTCCCCGGGTCGCGGCCGCCGTCCTCGCCGGGGGTGGGCTCGCGCTCGCCGGCACCCTGGTCCAGGCGACGTGCCGCAACCCGCTCGCCGAGCCCGGCATCCTCGGCATCACCGGCGGCGCCGGCGTCGGCGCCGTCCTGGTCGTGACCTCCGACCACAACAGCAACACCGCGATGCTCCTCGCCGCGACGGCGGGTGCCCTGGTCACCTTCGGGCTCGTCTACGCCCTGGCGTGGCGGCACGGGCTCGACTCCGACCGCCTCGTCCTCGTCGGCATCGGCGTCTCCGCGGGCGCCACCGCGCTGACCACCTACCTGCTGGTGCGCTCCAGCCCCTTCGACACCCCGCGCGTGTTCACCTGGCTGAGCGGGACGACGTACGGCCGCAGCTGGTCGCAGGTCGTGCCGGTGCTCGTCGTCCTGCTGGTCGTGCTGCCGCTGGCCTGGCTGCTGCGGCGCGAGCTCGACCTGCTCGCCCTCGACGAGGACACCCCGCGCCTGGCCGGGCTGTCGCTGGAGCGCACGCGCCTCGTCGTCCTCGGCGTCTCGGCCCTGCTCTCGGCGGCCTGCGTCTCGGCCGTCGGCGTCGTCGGGTTCGTGGGACTGGTAGCGCCGCACGCCGCCCGGGCGCTGGTGGGGGGCCGGCACGCGCGGGTGCTGCCGGTCGCGGTGATGCTGGGCGCGGTCCTGCTGGGGCTGGCCGACGCGCTCGGGCGCACCGTGATCGCCCCGGCGCAGGTCCCGGCCGGCCTGGTCGTCGCCCTCCTCGGTGCGCCGTACTTCGTCTACCTGCTGGCCCGTTCGCGCGCCTGAGGAGCCTCACCCATCCGATCGAGCGGCGGCGGCGAACCACTCCCGACCGGGGCCGGGCCAGCATGGGGCCGGTTCGGCCCCGGTCACGGCCCGGGTGGTGTGAGGATGCAGCCATGACGACGCACGTCGCCTTCCTGCGGGCGATCAACCTGGGCGCGACCCGGAAGTTCCCGAAGGAGGCCATCGTCGCCGCCACCGGGACGGCCGGCTTCGACGACGTCGCGACGCACATCAACACCGGCAACGTCCGGTTCTCGACCAGGATGCGGTCCCGGGCCAGGATCGAGGACGCCCTCGAACGGGCCTACCTGGCCGACCGCGGGTTCGAGGTCCCGACGGTCGTCTACCGGACCGACGAGCTGCGGGACGTCGTGACCGACGCCGACGGATTCGGCCACGACGCCAAGCACTACGTCTGGCTGCTCAAGGAGGCGCCGACCGCCGCGCTCCGGGAGCGGCTCGAGGCCCTGTCGACCGCCGACGAGCGGGTCGGGCTGTCCGAGCGGGCGGTGCACCTGATGCTCGCGGGCGGCTACCTCGACGCCCGGCTCCTCCGGCCGATCGAGAAGTCGATCGGTGTCGCGACCAACCGCAACGTCACGGTGCTGCGGGCTCTGGTGCGGAAGTGGTGCTGACCCGCGGCAGGCGGCGCACGGCGGGGGAGAGCAGCATCAGCAGGCAGGTGACGACGTACACGGCGCCGCTGACCATCAGCACGTGGTCGGAGCCGAACGCGATCGCGAGCGGACCGACGGCGACCTGGCCGATCGGCATCGCGATGAACGAGCCGAGCATGTCGTAGGAGTAGACCCGCGAGAGCATCTCGTCGGGCACGTTCTCCTGCATGGCGAGGTTCCACCCCATGCTGAACACCTCGGTGCCGGCCCCGGCCACGAAGGCGACGACGACCAGCAGGAGCAGCGTCGGGTGGGCGCCGAAGACGAAGATCGGGACGCCGAGCAGGGAGACGCCGAGCGTCCCCCACAGCAGCGGTCGCTGCAGCGGCACCCGCAGCATCACCAGGGTCATCGCCAGCAGGCCGACCGCCTCCGCCGAGAGCACCAGGCCCCAGCCCTCCTCGCCGATCGTCTCCTTCGCGTGCAGCGGGCCGAGGGTGAACCAGGGACCGGCGTGGATCGCGTTGAGGACGCCGAAGGCCAGGACGACGACCCACAGCCACTGCGTGGAGCGGACGTAGGTCCAGCCCTCGCGCAGCTCGCTCCAGGTGCTGGCGCCGGTCTCCCTGCGCTCGCGGGCCGGCAGGTCGACGAAGCCGAGCAGGACCGCGCTCACCAGCCACGTGACCGCGTCGAGCGCCAGTCCCCAGCCGGCCCCCACCCCGACCACGAGCAGCGCGCTGACGGTCGGTCCGACGATGACCAGGCCGGAGCGGACCAGCGACATCAGCGCGTTGGCCTGCTGCAGCTCCGCGCGCGGCACCAACGACGGCATGATGCCGGCCATCGCGGGCAGGCCGGCGGCGGAGACGACGCCGTGCACGGCGCTCAGCGCGATCAGCATCCAGAGCTCGGCGGTGCCGGTGATGACGAGGAACGCGATCGCGCCCTGGCTCGCGGCGGACGTCAGGTTGGAGACCTGCAGCACCAGCGTGCGCGGCAGCCGGTCGGCGAGCACGCCGCCCCAGAGCAGCAGCACGACCATCGGCACCGTGTGCGCCGCCAGGACCAGGCCGAGCGCGGCCGGGTCGTCGTCGGTGACCTCGAGGACGGCGAACGCGAGCGCCACCGAGGCCATCGAGCTGCCCAGGGTGTTGGCGAACCGGGAGGCGAAGTAGAAGCGGAAGTTGCGTCCCCGCAGCGGCGCCATCGAGTCGGCCCAGGTCACGACGACACCTCGTCGTCCCGCTCGTCGTCGCCCGGCCCGTCGTCGCCCGGGGACCGGGTCATCTCGAAGGCCATCGCGGTGAGGCTGACGTGCAGCGTGCCGGCGGTGCGCGGGGGGCGGTTGGCGTCGTGCAGGAGCATCGAGGCCTCCTCGACCAGGGCGAGCGCCCTGGTCCAGGTGGCCTCGTCGACCCAGCCCTCCAGGTCGTTCATCTGCTGCGGACGCTGCGAGCGCCGCTCGAGCACCCGCCGCTCGATCTCCTGGCCGACGGCCCGGACGTACAGGACGCGGTCCTCGGGTCGGGGATCACCGGGCCGAGGGTGCTTGCCGCGCCGCTCGTGCGGGTAGCGGTAACGCTTGGCCACGCCGCCGCGGATCTTCTCCTCGCCGGCGACGACCAGCTCGTCGGCGTCCACCAGCTGGCGCAGGTGGTACGACGCGTTCGCGTGGGTGAGGCCGAGCTCGCGCGCCACCTCGGCCGCGCTCATCGGGGTGCCGGTCAGCAGCGACAGGATCCGCAGCCGCACCGGGTGCGCCACCGCCCGCAGCGCACTCACGTCGGCCCGGCCGTCGTCCTCGCCCATCTCACTCCCCAATGATCGTTGGAGAGTCATCGTGCCGAAGGCTCGCGGTGACTGTCAAGGGGTTCTTGGGGGGTCGGTGGGCGGCTGCGCTGCACGTCACCGACGCGGGACACCGCCGAGCCCGGGTTGGGCCGACCCGGACGGGGGGAGGGTCTCGACCGTGTCGCAGCCACCACGCACGCCCGAGGTCCCGGCAGTCCCGCGGTCACGTCGTCCGGAGGGCGCCGTCAAGGTCGTCGTCGCGGTGGTCGTCGGGGTCGTCCTGGTCTGCGGCGGCCTGGCCGTCATCGTGGTGCGGGGCGTCATCGACTTCGGCACGGCCATCGACGAGGGGCTGCAGCCGGACCGGCCCGCGACCGCCCTCGTGGTCCAGGAGGGCGACGCGTTCGCGTTCGAGGAGTTCGAGTTCGACGAGGGGTGGGCACTCTCCGGCCGGACGGTCTCCGCCGACACCCCGGACCGGCGGGCGGTCCGTGGTCTCAGGGTCTCCAACACCGGGGGCGTCAGCGGCTCCGGTGTCGTCACCACCCCCAACATCCTCCTCACGCTCGAGGACGACGGCGAGGTCGTGGCGGAGATCGGGTGCACGGTGCCCGACAGCCTGGCGCCGGGCGACAGTGCCGCCCCGACCTGCGCCGTCACCCGCGGCGGGCTACCGCAGGGCTACGACCGCCTCACGGTCCACGAGGACTTCTTCAAGGACGGCGCCTGACCGGGGGCGACGGTGCCCGGACCCCGCCTACTCGCCGCGGAACGCCGGCCGCCGCCGCTCGGAGAACGCCCGCATCCCCTCGGCGACGTCGGCGGTGCGCATGAGGAGGGTCTGGCCGCTGCGCTCGCGGTCGAGGGCGGCGTCGAGGTGGGCCAGGGTGGCGGCGTTGATCGCGCGCTTCGTGGCGGCCTGCGCGAGCGGTGCGCCCGCGGCCAGGCGACGCACGAGCGTGGCGACCACGTCGTCGTACTCCGCCGACGACGCGACGTGGGTGATCAGGCCGGCGTCGTGGGCCTCCTGCGCGGAGAGCGGCTCGCCCAGCAGGCCCATCCGCATCGCGCGGGCCCGCCCGACCGCCGCGGCCACCGTCGCCGACGCGCCGCCGTCGACCATGAAGCCGATCCGCGCGAACGGCAGCAGGAACGCCGCGCTGTCGCGGGCCACGATCACGTCGCACGCCAGCGCCAGCGAGCACGAGACGCCGGCAGCGATCCCGTTCACCGCGGCGAGCACGGGGGTGTCGCTGGCCACGATGCCGCGCACCATCCGGGCTGCCACGTCCATCGCGTCGGCGCCGAAGCGCTCGTGCGCCTGCTCGCCGCCGATGTCGGCGCCGGTCGAGAACGCGTCACCGGCGCCGGTCAGGACGACGACCCGGACGTCGTCGCGCGCGTTCACGCCCTCGAGCGCCTCGGCGAGGGCGAGCGACATCTCGCCGGTGAGGGCGTTGAGGACGTCGGGACGGTTCAGCGTCAGGCGCAGGACGGAGTCGGTCAGGTCGACGTCGAGGTCGGGCATGGCGGCGAGTGTGCCACCATGAACTCGTGTCCGCCGCTAGTCCTGTCGAGGTCGACCCGGGGCTCGAGACCACTCCGGAACACGACGACATCACCGTCCTGGCCACCCCGTGGGTGACCATCGTGTGGAACGACCCGGTCAACCTGATGTCCTACGTCACCTACGTCTTCCAGAAGCACTTCGGCTACGGCAAGAAGAAGGCCGAGAAGCTGATGATGGAGGTCCACGAGGACGGCCGGTCCGTGGTCAGCACGGGCACCCGCGAGGAGATGGAGCGCGACGTCCAGGCCATGCACGAGTACGGCCTGTGGGCCACGCTCTCGAAGGCCGAGTGAGCAGCCGATGAGCACGGGCTTCACACGTCACCGCCGCAGCGGCCGGGTGATCGCGGCCTTCACCGGCTTCGAGGCCGACCTGCTGCGCTCCCTCACCGGCCAGCTCGTCGAGCTGCTGCGCAACGAGTCCGCCGTCGTCGACGACGAGCGCGACCCGTTCGAGGCGCTGATGGACTTCTCCGGCCCGACGTCGGAGCCCGAGGACCCGGTCCTGCTGCGGCTCTTCCCGACGGCCTACGCCGACGACGACGAGGCGGCCTCGGAGTTCCGCCGCTTCACCGAGGGCGGCCTGCGCGACGGCAAGGCGCGCGCGGCGTCCCTGGTGATCGACACCCTCGAGGAGGCCGGCCTGCCGCCGATGCTCGAGGAGGACGGGCTGATGATCGACGTCGAGCTCGACCCGCCCGCCGCCGAGACGTGGTTGCGCTCCTTCACCGACGTCCGCCTCGCCCTCGCGACTCGGCTCGGCATCGAGGACGGCGACGAGGAGTACTGGTACGACCTCCCCGACGAGGACCCCCGCGCCCAGGCGCACGACATCTACGAGTGGGTCGGCTACCTGCAGGAGACCCTCGTGCAGGCGCTCACCCACCGGTCGGGACCCCGCTGAGGTCTCGACGACGGCGGACGCCGGTGCGACGATCTGGCGCGTGAAGACGCTCCGTCCCGCCGTCCTGGCCGCGCTCGCCCTGGTCCTGGCCGCGCTCGCCGCCTGCGGTGGCTCCGAGGAGCCCGACGACGCCGACGACGCCGACGAGCCGGCCCCGGCGGCCGCCTCCAGCGACGACCCGCCGGTCGAGCCGGCCGAGCCGGGCACCGGCTCCGACGAGCCGCCGTTCCCGCTCCTCGAGGGCGAACCGTGCCGGGCCGAGGTCACCCTCACCGGCGCCGTCGAGGCGTCGTGGGAGTCGGAGGGCGCCGTGGCCCTCGGCGGGAAGGTCGCGCCGACGACGTACGAGTCGGCCGACGGCCGGCGCGTCGTCACCGTGTACGCCGCGGGCAGCGGCTTCGAGGAGGCGAGCGTCGTCCTGGCCGACGGCGCCGAGCGGTTCGGCACCCTCGGCGGTGCCGCCGGTCTCGACGTCGACCCCGGGGGCGCCGGCGCCGACGTCGACACCGACGTGGTGACCCTGGTCGACGACACCGAGACGGTGCACGTCACCGCCTCGTTCAGCTGCTGACCGCCCCGCCCGGGCCGGGTGTCAGGGCTTGACGGCGAGCACCGGGCAGTCGGCGTCGAGGATGACCCGCTGCGCGACGCTGCCCATGATGAGCTTGCCGACCGGGGTCCGCTTCCGGATCCCGACGACGATCAGCCGGGCGCCGGTCTCGCGCGCGGCGTCCAGGACGGCGTCCGCGACGTCGGCGACGACGTCGTGCCGGATCTCCACCTCGAGGCCCTGCGCCTCGAGCCCGGCGGTGAGGGTGCGGATCTCCTCGTCCGGGGCGAACCGGGAGTCGACGAGCTTCTGGCCGGTCGAGGCGTTGACCACGACGAGCCGCTCACCCCTCGCGAGGGCCTCGCGGGCGCCGTGCTCGACGGCCGCATGGCCGAACTGGTCGGCGCTGTAACCCACGACGACGGTCATCGGGGCACCTCCTGCTTCTCGATGTCGGACGGTTCGGAGGGGTCCGAGGGCTCGGACCCGGTCGGGGCGGCGGTGGCCGGCGGCTTGCGGAGGCCGGTGAGGACCATCAGGAGCAGCAGCACGACCATCAGGGCGTAGACCACGATGGCCACCGGCTCGCTCCACAGGGTGCTCACGTCACCCTGCGAGATGGTCAGGGCGGTGGTGACCTGCTCCTCCAGCTCCGGGCCGAGGATCACCCCGATGATGAGCGGCAGCACGGGCAGGGCGAAGCGGCGCATCGTCAGGCCGAGCAGCCCGAAGGCCAGCAGCAGCCCGAGGTCGAAGGCCTCGAAGTTGACGCTGTAGGCGCCGAGCGAGGCGAAGAACAGGATGCCGGCGTACAGGTAGGGACGCGGGATCTGGAGCAGCTTGGCCCAGATCGGCGCCATCGGCAGGTTGATCACCAGCAGCAGCGCGTTCGCCACGAACAGGCTCGCGATCAGGGTCCACACCAGCTCGGGCTCCGCGTCGAACAGCTGGGGACCGGGCTGGAGCCCGTAGCCCCGCAGTGCCAGCAGCATCACCGCGGCGGTCGCCGTCGTCGGCAGCCCGATCGCGAGCAGGGCGGTCAGGGTGCCGGCGGCCGAGGCGTTGTTGGCGGCCTCCGGACCGGCGACCCCCTCGATCGCGCCCTTGCCGAACTCCTCCGGGTGCTTCGAGAGCTTCCGCTCGGTGATGTAGGAGAGGAACGTCGGCGTCTCCGCGCCGCCCGCCGGGACCGCGCCGAGCGGGTAGCCGAGGGCGGTGCCGCGCAGCCAGGGCTTCCACGACCGGCCCCAGTCGGCCTTGCTCATCCAGGGCCGGCCGACCGGGATGACCTCGAGCGGCTTGCGCCGCAGGTGGGCCGCGACCCACAGGGCCTCGCCGATCGCGAAGATCGCGACCGCGACGACGACGACGTCGATCCCGTCGGCGAGCAGCGGCTGGCCGAAGGTCAGGCGCGCCTGGCCGGTCGCCGTGCCGACGATCGCGATCGTCAGGCCTAGGAAGAGCGAGATGAAGCCGCGCAGCTTGGAGGCGCCGAGCACGGCGGTGACCATGAAGAGGGCCAGCAGCATGATCGCGAAGTACGACGGGGCGCCGAGCTTGACGACGACGTCGGCGACGGTGGGGGCCAGGAGGGCGAGCAGCGCGGTGCCGATCGTCCCGGCCACGAAGGAGCCGATCGCCGCGGTGGCGAGGGCCTGCGCCGCCCGCCCCCGCTTGGCCATCTTGTTGCCCTCGATGGCGGTGACGACCGAGGAGGACTCACCTGGTGTGTTGAGCAGGATCGAGGTCGTCGAGCCGCCGTACATGCCGCCGTAGTAGATGCCGGCGAACATGATGATCGCGCTGTCGACGCCGACGCTGTAGGTCACCGGCAGGAGCATCGCGACGGTCATCGCGGGCCCGATCCCGGGGAGCACGCCGACCGACGTGCCGAGCAGCACGCCGATCACGGCGAACAGGAGGTTGGTCGGCGTCAGCGCCGACTGGAAGCCTTCGAGCAGCAGCTCCATCAGAGCACCCCGTCCAGGATGCCGGCGGGGATCGGGATGCCGAGTCCGGAGTAGAAGCCGTACCAGGTGCCGACCGAGAGGGCGGTGCCGATCGCGAGGTCCCGCACGTGGGTGCGGCTGCCGAGGACCCCGGCCCCGCCGGCGAAGAGCAGCGCCCCGGTGATCGCCCAGCCGAGCCAGTCGATGAGCAGGATGTTGAGCACGAAGACCACGACGAGCAGGGCCACGGTGCGCCAGTCGGCGCCCCCGGTGAGGTCGACGTCCTCGCCGTCCTCGGCCTCCGGGACGTCGCCGCGCGCGGTGGCGACGGCGAGCAGCACCCCGAGCAGGGTCAGCACCGCGCCGACGACGTACGGGACGGCGTAGGGCTGCACGGGCTGGTCGGCGAAGCCGTCCTCGAGCGTGGCGGCGTCGACGAGCACGGAGGCCCCGACGACGACCAGGAACGCCGCGAGGCCGTACTGCGCCTTGTCGACGACGCGGGTCGGGGTCCCGACCGCGGTGGGTACGGTGGTGGTCATGCGATTCCCAGCTCCTTGAGGGTGTCCTCGACGCGGGCGTCCTGCTCCTCCAGGAACGCGGCGAACTCGTCGCCGGTCGCGAAGTTGTCGGACCAGCCGTTGCGGGCGAGCGCGTCCTGCCACTCGTCGGTGGCGTGCAGCTCGGTGAAGAGGTCGGTGAGGTAGGCGCGCTGCTCCTCGGAGATGTCCGGGGGCGCCAGCACGCCGCGCCAGTTGGTGAAGACCATGTCGATCCCCTCCTCGGTGAGGGTGGGCGCGTCCACGGTCTCGAGACGCTCGGCGCCCGACACCGCCAGCACCCGCAGCGAGCCGTCGGCGATCTGGCCCTCGAACTCGCCGAGGCCGGAGGTGCCGACGTCGATCTTCTCCCCGAGCAGCGCGGTGGTGAGCGGGCCGCCGCCGTCGTACGGGACGTAGGTGACCTCGCGCGGGTCGATCCCGAGCTCGGCCGCGAGCTGGTGGGGGAAGAGGTGGTCGGGCCCGCCGGGTGAGGAGCCGCCGCCGACGACGACGCTCCCGGGGTCGGCCCGCCACGCCTCGACCAGGTCGCCGACGTCCTGGAACGGCGAGTCGGCCGGCACCAGGATGCCCTCCTGCTCCTCGACGACGCGCGCGATCGGCGTCATGTCGGAGACCCGCGCGTCGGACTTGTTGGTGTAGACCGCGCCGACGACACCGAGGCCCATCGTCATGACCAGGTCGTCGGCCCCGGCCGAGTTGGCCAGCCGCTGCATCGCGACGGTGCCGCTGGCGCCGAGGACGTTGGTGATCTCGAACCGGCCGGTGAGGTCGTTGTCCTCGAGCGCCTTCGCGGCGGCCCGACCGGTCAGGTCGTAGCCGCCGCCGGGGCTGTTCGGGATCATCATCTGGAGGCGGCGGTTCGAGGGATCGTCGGAGCCGCGGGTGACCCCGCAGCCGGCGAGGGCGGTCACGGCGCAGAGCGCGGCGACGACGGCGACGAGCGGCCGCGCCCGGCGCGGGCGGGCCCGGCGCGGGGGCGGGTGGTGGTGTGATGTGGACGACACGTGGACGAGCATGGAGCCGCGGTGTGGCGCTCGTCACCCTTGCGGTGGCAAAGGAGGTTGTGGTCGTTGTGGTCACGCGCCCGAGGGGCTTCGGCCCGCGGGGTGACCCGGGGAGTCGTGGGCCCACGCTCGCCGGGCAGTTCCTCGTGCTCCAGCTCGTCGTGGTGGCGGTGCTGCTCACGGCGGTCGGGGTGTTCGGCGTCCGGCAGTCCGACGCCCAGTTCCAGGCCGAGCGCGGCCCGGCGATGCGCTCGATGGCCGAGGACGTCGCCGGTCTCGACCCGGTCCGCTCGGCGCTGGGCGGCGGCTCGGTGGACGGCCCGGTCGACGCCCCGGTCGGCGCGGAGGAGCTGGCGCGGCGGCTCGCGCCGTCGGCGGCCCGGGGGCGCGCGTTCTCCGGCGCCACCGACGTCCTGGTCGTGGGCCTCGACGGCACGGTGCTCGGGGCCGCCGACCCCTCCCGCGTCGGGGAGCGGGCCGCGCTCGGCGCCAGCGACGCCCTCGAGGGACGCGGCTGGCTCGGTGACGTCGAGGTCGACGGTCGTCGTACCGTCGCCGCGCACGCACCGATCTACGCCGAGGACGCCCGGTTCCTCGGCATCGTCGTCGCCGAGCAGACCTACCCCACGCTCGGCGACCGGCTCACCGGCGCGACGTCCGACCTCGCGCTGTACCTCGGGCTCGGGGCGCTGCTCGGCGTCGGCGGCTCGTACGCCGTCTCGGTGCTCCTGCGGCGACGCACCCGTGGTCTCGGTGCCCGCGAGATCGACACGCTCGCCGACCACCGCGAGGCGTTGCTGCACAGCATCCGCGAGGGCGTGGTCGCGGTCGGCACCGACGACCGGGTCACGATGATCAACGACGCCGCGCGGCTCACCCTCGGGGTCACCGGCGAGGCCGTCGGGCGCGGGGTCGACGAGCTGGGTCTCGACCCGCACGTCGTCGCGCTGCTGGCCGGGCGGGACGCCTCCGACGTCCAGGACGCCGTCGCGCTGGTCGGCGACCGCGTCGTGGTGTTCAACCGGCGCGAGGCGTCGTCCCAGGGGCGCGGGATCGGGAGCGTGACGACGCTGCGCGACCGCACCGAGCTGCTCTCGCTGCAGAGCCAGCTCAGCTCGAACCTGTCGATCACCGACACGCTGCGGGCCCAGACCCACGAGTTCGACAACCGGCTGCACACGATCTCGGGGCTGGTCCAGCTCGGCGAGTACGACGAGGTGCGCACCCTCGTCGGCACGCTCACCCGCCGCCGGTCCGAGGTCGCGGCCTACGTGTCGTCGCGGATCGACGACCCCGCGGTCGCGGCGCTGCTGCTGGCGAAGGACGCCGTCGCCGACGAGCGCGGCGTCGAGCTGGTGCTCGACCCCGGGTCTCGGCTGCCGGAGCTGCCGGCCGACGTCTCCGCCGACCTGACCACCGTCGTCGGCAACCTGGTCGACAACGCCGTCGACGCCTGCTCCGGCCGGGACGCGCCCACGGTCGAGCTGTGGCTGACGATGGTCGGCGACGTCGTCCACGTGCGGGTCCGCGACAACGGCCCCGGCGTGCCCGCCGAGCTGCGCGAGGCCATCTTCGTCCGCGGGTTCAGCACCAAGCCCGCCGTCCTCGGCGGCCGGGGGATCGGGCTGCCGCTCGTGCAGCTCATCTGCGCCCGCCGCGGCGGGCGGGTCGAGGCCGACCGGGCCGCGGAGGAGGGCGGCGCGGAGTTCCGGGTCGTGCTGCCCCTCGCCGTGCGGCAGGGTGAGGTCTCGTGATCCGCGTGCTGGTGGTCGACGACGACTTCATGGTCGCGCGCATCCACACCCGCTTCGTGGAGCAGACCGACGGCTTCGAGGTCGTCGGCACCGCCCACACCGGCGCGGACGCGCTGCGCCTGGTCTCGGAGCTCGCCCCCGACCTCCTGCTCCTCGACGTGCACCTGCCCGACGAGAGCGGGCTCGACGTCCTGTCCCGGCTCCGCGCCGCCGGCCACCGGGTCGCGGTGGTCATGGTGACCGCCGAGCGGGGTGCGGACGCCGTCCGCTCGGCCCTGCACGGCGGCGCGATGCAGTACCTCGTGAAGCCCTTCGAGCAGGCCGACCTCGCCGACCGGCTGCACCACGTGGCCGCCGCGCTCGGGGTGCTCGGCGCGCTCGGCGGGCTCGAGGAGGGCCAGGCCGACCAGGCGGTGATCGACCAGGCGTTCGGCGCCGTCCCGGGGCGCGCCGCGGCGACCGCGCTGCCGAAGGGCCTGAGCCGCGAGACCGCCGAGCTGGTGCTGAGCGCGATGCGCGAGCGGACCGAGATCTCGGCGTCCGAGGCCGGCGAGCTCGTCGGGCTGTCCCGGGTCACCGCCCGTCGCTACCTCGAGCACTTCGTCGACACCGCGGCGGCGGAGGTGCGGCTCCAGTACGGGACCGCGGGGCGTCCCGCGCGCCGGTACCGCGCGCGCTGACGCGGTCACGCCGCTCTAGGCTGGGGCCGTGCTGACCATCGACCAGGCGACGTACGACGCCATCGTGGCCCACGCCAGGCGTGACCATCCCGTCGAGGCGTGCGGCGTCGTCGCCGGCCCCGAGGGCAGCGACCGGCCCGAGCGGCTGGTCGAGATGGTCAACGCCGCCGGCAGCCCGACCTTCTACGAGTTCGACTCCACCGAGCTGCTCGCGCTCTACCGGCGGATGTGGGACGCCGACGAGGAACCCGTCGTCGTCTACCACTCCCACACCGCCACCGAGGCCTACCCGAGCGTCACCGACATCGGCCTCGCCGGCGAGCCCGCGGCGCACTACGTGCTCGTCAGCACGCGCGAGCACGGGAATAACGACGGCCCCGTGGAGTTCAGGTCGTACAGCATCATCGACGGCGTGGTGACCGAGGAAGAGGTCGCCGTCGTCCCCGAGCTTCCCCCGATCGACGCACCGTCCGACAGCAGCTGAGGAGCACCACCCACATGGCCATCGAGGTCCGGATCCCGACCATCCTGCGCACCTACACCGGAGGCGAGAAGGCCGTCGACGGCACGGGCGCCACGCTCACCGCGCTCATCGACGACCTCGAGGCCAACCACCCCGGCATCAAGGAGCGGCTGGTCGAGACCAAGAACGACAAGCTCGAGCTGCGCCGGTTCGTCAACATCTACGTCAACGACGAGGACGTCCGCTTCATCGGGAGCCTCGAGGCCACGCTGAACGACGGCGACCAGGTCGTCGTCCTCCCCGCCGTCGCCGGAGGGTGACAGACTCACCCGCATGACCGGCCGCCGCACCTTCGTCCTCGTCGACGGCGAGAACATCGACGCCACCCTCGGCAACTCGGTGCTCGGACGTCGTCCGCTGCCCGAGGAGCGGCCGCGCTGGGAGCGGGTGACCGCCTACGTCGAGGAGCAGTGGGGCCAGCCGGTCACCGGGCTGTTCTTCCTCAACGCCAGCAACGGCAGCCTGCCGTCGAGCTTCGTGCAGGCGCTGCTGGCCATGGAGTACCGGCCGGTGCCGCTGTCGGGTCGCTCCGACGAGAAGGTCGTCGACATCGGCATCCTCCGCACGCTCGAGGCACTGCTCGAGCGCGAGGACGCCGACGTCGTCCTCGGCAGCCACGACGCCGACTTCGCCGGGCACCTCACCGGGCTCCTCGGGGGCGACCGGAAGGTCGGCGTCCTCGGGTTCCGCGAGTTCACCAGCACCCAGCTGGCCGTCGACGGCATCACGCACTTCGACCTCGAGTACGACGTCCGTGCGTTCAACGCCGAGCTCCCGCGGGTCCGCATCATCCCGCTCGAGGAGTTCGACCCGACCTACTTCCTGCGTTGATGGCGCGCCCCGTCCCGAGCCCGCGACGCGGCGTCCGCGCCGTCCCTGGTGCGCTCGCCCGCGGCCGCGAGCGGGTGACCGGTGTCTTCCAGCACCGCTACCCGACGGTCGCCGTCACCGGCATGACCGGCGTCGGCAAGACCGAGCTCGTCGACCACCTGTGCGGCAGGGCCGACCCCGAGGGCACCTCGGAGTCCGGCTCGGCGGTGATGGAGCGGCGCGTGCGTCGTGACCGCCGGCTGCGCGGCTTCCGGTTCCGGGTGGTGCCTGGGGAGAACGCCGCCACCCGGCTCGGTGCCCTCGACGAGGTCTTCCACGACGAGCCCGTCGACGGCGTCCTGCACGTGGTCGCCAACGGCCTCGCCACCGGACGTCGTCCGGCCGGCACCACCGGGCTCGCGCTCGTCGACCGCGAGGAGCAGCTGGCCCGCGAGCTCGAGGACTGGACCGTCACCGCGCACCGGATCGCCTCGATGGCCGTGCGCCGCCCGCACCCGACCTGGTTGGTCATCGTCGTCACGAAGGTCGACCTCTACGCCGACGACGTCGACGCGGTCGTGCGGTCCTACTCGCCGCTGAGCGGCACGCCGTTCGGGGACCGGCTCGACGAGCTGCGCGCCCTGGCCGGCGCGGCCAAGCTGTCGATCGACGTCCTCCCGGCGTGCAGCCACCTCGACGGCGACGCCGTCTCGACCGAGCGTCGCGACGCCTACCTGGCCGCGCTCGAGGCGCGGATGGCGCAGCTGTCCGGCCACGTCTGAGGCGGGTCCCGCTCGTCCGGGAGCGGGTGTGTCCGGGACCAGGTGTGTCCGGGATCGGTCACGTCCGGGATCGGTCACGTCCGGGATCGGTCACGTCCGGGATCCGTCGCGAACGGGGCCCGCCGCGAACGGGATCCGTCACGTGCGGGATCCGTCACGAACGGGATCCGCCACGTCGGGGATCCCGTTCGCGAGGGTGTTCAGGCACGCGTCCCCACGCTGAGCAGGTACTCCATCTCGAACCGGGCCGCGCCCGGTGCGCCCAGGTCCCAGTGGTCGCAGAACTCGTCCAGGGCGGCGTCGAGGTCGGCGGCGACCCCGTTCCGCTCGGCGTTGGCGCGCGCCGCGATGGTCGGGCCGTAGTGGGACTTGAAGTGCTCGCCGAAGTCGCGCGCCCGAGGGAAGGCGGTCACCTCCAGCGTCGCGCGCCGGCTCGTGCCGAGCTCGACCCGGCCGCCGAACAGGCCGGCCAGGTGCTCCTCGCTGCCCCAGAGCGGCGGCGACGAGACGCCCGGGGGCGGGGGCGGCACGAAGGCCTTCATCATCGCGAACAGCGACCCGATCATGCCCTCCGGCGTCCAGCTCAGGACGCCGATCGTCCCGCCGGGGCGGCACACCCGCACCAGCTCGTCGGCGGCTGCCTGGTGGTGCGGCGCGAACATGACGCCGATCGACGACATCACGACGTCGAACTCGCCGTCCGCGAACGGCAGGTCCTCGGCGTCCGCCGGCACCCACGCCAGGTCGAGGCCCGCGGCCTCGGGACGACGCGCGCCCGCGTCGAGGAGCTCGGGGGTCAGGTCGCTGGCCGTCACGGCGGCGCCGCGCTGGGCGGCCGGGATCGAGCTGTTGCCGGTGCCGGCGCCGACGTCGAGCACCCGCTGCCCGGCGGTGACACCGCAGGCCTCCACGAGGCGCGGGCCGAGCGGGAGCAGGAACGTCTCGACCATGTGCGGGTAGTCGCCCGAGGCCCACATGGCGCGGTGTCGCGCCTTGAGCTCGGGGTCGGTGACCTGGATCGTCATGGGTCCTCCAAGGGGTTCGTCCGGTTGGTCCGACGAGCCTGACGTGGGACGCCTGTTCCCCGCATCGGGCGAAATCCCCATCACGTCCCCCTCTCCGGGGGCGGTCACGGCTCTAGGATCGGGGCATGGACGCCCGTGGCGTCGCTCTCGCCGAGGGGTTGCGCGCCCTGCAGGAAGCCCGCTGGGCCGAGGCCCGCGAGCGGCTCGAGGCCGCGCTCGTCGAGGGGGCGCCGGTGGCGGCGGGGCTCGACGGACTCGCCCTGGCGCTGTGGTTCCTCGGTGACGGACCCGGTGCGATCGCTGCGCGTGAGCGGGCCTTCGACGTCCACCTCGACGACGGCGACCCGGGCGGCGCGGCGACGTGCGCGGTCTGGATCTCCCACCAGCACTCCCTCCGAGGACGGCGCTCGGCCTCGAGCGGATGGCTGGCGCGAGCCGAGTCGGTGCTGGACGGCGTCCCCGAGTGCGCCGGGTCCGGGTGGGTCGCCGTCGAGCGCGCCCGGCACGCCCCCCTCGGGCTGGAGCAGGCCCGGTGCGCGCAGGAGGCGGTGGCGATCGCGCGCCGGACGCGCGACGCCGATCTCGAGGTCTTCGCCACCAGCCTGCTGGGGCGCGCCGAGGTGGCGGCGGGCCACGCCGTCCGTGGCATGGCGCTGCTGGAGGAGGCGATGGTCGCCGCGACGTCAGGGCGCGTCCGCAACGCCCACACGCTCGGCGAGGCCTACTGCAACCTCGTCATGGCCTGCGCCGACGCAGGTGACTGGGAGAGGGCCACCGAGTGGTGCGAGCACGTCGACGCCTTCGCCCGCACCGCCGGCGCAGCCCCGCTGGTGGGCGCCTGCCGGGCCGTCCACGCCGACGTCCTGCTCACCACCGGGCACTGGCCGGAGGCCGAGGCGGCCCTCGAGTCCGCGCTCGACATCCACGCCCACGCCGTCCCCGAGCTCGGGGACCCGGCAGCCGCGCTGCTGGCCGAGCTCCGGGTCCGGCAGGGTCGCCTCGCCGAGGCCGCCGACCTGCTCGCCCACCGCGCCGAGACCCCGTCCGCCCTGCGCACCCTCGCCCTCCTGCGCCTCGCCCAGGGCCGGCCGGCCGAGGCCGTCGTCCTGCTGGAGCGCGGTCTGCGCGGCAGCGCCGGTGACACCCTCCGCACCAGCCGTCTGCTGGCGACCCTCGTCGACGCCCAGCTCGCCTCGGGCGCGCTCGCCGCGGCGGACGACGCCGCACGACGCCTCGGCGAGGCAGCCGCCGACGGGCTCCGGCTGACCGCGGCCCTGTCCGGTCTCGCCTCGGCCCGGGTCGCCCACGCCGCCGGTCGCCCCGACGACGCCGCCGAGCCCGCGCGACGCTCGCTGGCCGAGTTCCTCGTCCTCGCGATGCCCCTGGACGCCGCGTCGGCGCGCCTGGAGCTGGCCCGGGCCCTCGCGCCCTCCGCGCGGGAGGCGGCGGCCGACGAGGCCCGGGTGGCGCGGTCGGTCTTCGACGGGCTCGGGGCGACCTCGGCCCGCGACGACGCCGACCGGCTGCTGGGGTCCCTCGGTGCGGGCCGCGCCCCGCGCGGGCTGGGGGCGCTCACCGACCGCGAGCTGGAGGTGCTCGACCTCGTCGCTCGCGGACTGACCAACGCCCGGATCGCGCACACCCTGGTGATCACGGAGAAGACCGCCGGGCACCACGTCAGCAACATCCTGGCCAAGCTCGGCGTCCACAACCGAACCGAGGCCGCCGCCCGCCTCGTGGCGTCCCGGTCCTAGGGGATCCCGCACGTCGGGGATCCCCGTCGTGCGGGATCGGCGTCGGGATCGGCGTCGGGATCGGCGTCGGGATCGGTGCCGCTGACGGGGATCAGGGACAACCGATCGGTGGATGTCATGCTGGACGGGTGCGGTATGACAACCTCCTGGCCTCCGTGGGCAACACCCCGCTCGTCGGGCTGCCCCGGCTCTCACCGAGCCCCGACGTCCGGCTGTGGGCCAAGCTCGAGGACCGCAACCCGACCGGCTCGATCAAGGACCGCCCGGCCCTGATGATGATCGAGGAGGCGGAGAAGGACGGCCGGCTCCGTCCCGGCTGCACGATCCTCGAGCCGACGTCCGGCAACACCGGCATCTCGCTGGCGATGGCAGCCAAGCTCAAGGGCTACCGGATCGTCTGCGTGATGCCCGAGAACACCTCGGCCGAGCGTCGCCAGCTGCTGCTGATGTGGGGCGCCGAGATCATCTCCAGCCCGGCTGCCGGCGGCTCCAACGAAGCGGTCCGCGTCGCCAAGCAGGTCGCCGTCGAGCACCCCGACTGGGTCATGCTCTACCAGTACGGCAACGCCGCCAACGCGCTCGCGCACGAGCGCGGCACCGGCCCGGAGGTGCTCGCCGACCTGCCCTCGGTCACCCACTTCGTCGCCGGCCTCGGCACCACCGGGACGCTCATGGGCGTCTCCCGGTTCTTCCGCCAGGCCAAGCCCGACGTGCGCATCGTGGCCGCCGAGCCGCGCTACGGCGAGCTCGTCTACGGGTTGCGCAACCTCGACGAGGGTTTCGTCCCCGAGCTCTACGACGCCGACCTGATCGACGCCCGGTTCTCCGTCGGACCGCGCGACGCCGTCCGGCGCGTGCGCGAGCTGCTCGAGCTCGAGGGCATCTTCGCGGGCATCTCCACCGGGGCGATCCTGCACGCCGCACTGGGCCAGGCGGCCAAGGCCGTCAAGGCCGGCGAGAGCGCCGACATCGCGTTCGTGGTCTGCGACGGCGGCTGGAAGTACCTCTCGACCGGTGCCTACGAGGGCACGGTCGAGGAGGCCGAGGAGCGGCTCGAGGGCCAGCTCTGGGCCTGACCCGCCCGCCCCGCCTACCCTGAACGCCGTGCGCCTCCTCCTCGTCGTCCTGGTGACCGCCGCGTCGCTGGTCCTCCCCACCGCGGTCCCGGCCGGCGCGGCCGGTGCGGCCGGACCGGCGGCCGTCGTCAGCACCAGCCCGCCCTCGATCACGGGCGACCCCGTGTTCGGGAAGCCCCTGCGGGCGGACCCCGGCACGTGGGACCCGGCCGACGTCACGCTGGCCTACCGCTGGCTGCGCGACGGCGAGCCCGTCCGGGGCGCGCGCGAGCGGACCTACCGGCCGCAGCTGGGCGACCTCGGACACCGGCTGAGCGTGCAGGTGGTCGCGACGAGCGCCGACGGCAGCCGGGGGAGCGCGGAGTCCGCCCGCACCACCCGGGTCCGCCGGGCGGAGCTGGTGAACCGGCGGCCGCCCTCGGTGTCGGGGACCGCGCGGTTCGGTCGCACGCTCACGGCCCGCGCCGGACGCTGGTCGGCGACGCCGACCCGGGTCGCCTACGAGTGGCTGCGCGGCCGGGCGCCGGTCCCGGGCGCGACCGGCGAACGGCACGAGATCGCCCCCGACGACGTCGGGCGCGCGATCCGGGTCCGGGTGACGGCGTCCGCGCCGGGGTACCTCCCGAGCACGGCCCTGTCGGACCGGGTGCCGGTGCAGCACCGCGTCGACGTCCGACGCACGGTGACCTACACCGTGCGGACCCGCGGCCGGATCACCACGAGCCTCGCCGAGTTCCGGCGCCAGGCGCAGGAGACCTTCACCGACCCGCGCGGCTGGCGTGGCAAGGGCGTCCGGTTCCGGCCGGTCGCGGACGGCGGCTCCTTCACGCTCGTGCTGGCCGAGGCGAGCACCGTGCCGTCGTTCTCGAGCGCGTGCAGCGTCGAGTGGAGCTGTCGGGTCGGGCGCTACGTGATCATCAACCAGACCCGCTGGAAGACCGCCTCGCCGGCGTGGAACCGGTCCCGGCTCTCGCGCCGCGACTACCGGCACATGGTGGTTAACCACGAGACCGGGCACTGGCTCGGCAAGGGCCACGCCTCGTGCCCGCGGCCCGGGGCGCTGGCGCCGGTGATGATGCAGCAGTCGAAGGGCACCGACGGCTGCCGCTTCAACCCGTGGCCGACGACGTCCGAGCTGCGCTGAGGCCGTCGGGCTGGTTCGCACGACGTGCCGGACGCCGTAGGGTGACGGCGTGCGCGAGATCGTGGTCTTCAGCGGCAGCGCGCACCGTGCGCTCGCCACCGGCATCTGCGAGCGCCTCGGGGTGCCGCTGTCACCGGTCGAGCTGACCCGGTTCAGCAACGACTGCCTGCAGGCGCAGCTCCAGGCCAACTGCCGCCAGCGCGACGTCTACCTCGTGCAGCCGCTGGTGCCGCCGACCCAGGAGCACCTGATGGAGCTGCTGCTGATGGTGGACGCCGCACGCGGGGCGTCGGCCGACAAGATCACCGCCGTCATCCCGTACTACGCCTACGCGCGCTCGGACAAGAAGGACGCCTCGCGGCTCTCGATCGGCGGCCGCCTGGTCGCCGACATGCTCGCGACCGCCGGCGTCGACCGGGTCATCACCATGACGCTGCACGCGCCGCAGGTGCACGCGTTCTTCTCGGTGCCGGTCGACCACCTGACCGCCCTCGGTGTCCTGGCCGACCACTTCCTCGGCCAGGACCTCACCAACGCCGTCGTCGTCTCACCCGACTTCGGCAACGCCAAGACCGCCACCCAGTTCGCCCGGCTCCTCGGCCTGCCCGTCGCTGCCGGGAGCAAGAAGCGCCTGGCCGACGACCGGGTCGTCATCGACGCGATCGTCGGCGACGTCGCGGGCCGGCGTGCGATCGTGCTCGACGACGAGATCGCCACCGGCGGGTCGATCCTCGAGCTGCTCGACCGCCTGGGCGACCAGGGCTGCGTCGAGGCCGCCGTGGCGTGCACGCACGGGCTCTTCGTCGGCAAGGCCGTCGAGCGGCTGCGCGGACACCCCATGATCAGCGAGGTCGTCACCACCGACACCGTGCCGCCGCCGTCCGTCGCCGCCGACTGGCCGGAGCTGCGCGTGCTGTCGGTCGCCGGGCTCCTCGCCGAGGCGGTGGCACGGGTGCACGCGGGGGAGTCGGTCGCCAGCCTGTTCGACGACGTCGACCCCACCCTCGGCACGCCGCAGCCGCGACTCTTCGACTGAGCGGCAGATCACGGCGGCTCCGCCTGCGTGCGCGCGACCGGACGCCGTACCGTTACGTCTTGTGCCCGCCCCGACCGCGCCCCGGTGGCCCAGCAGCCCCGCGCTGCGCGAGGCCCCGATCGGCATCTTCGACTCCGGCTTCGGGGGACTGACGGTCGCGCGGTCGGTCATCGACCAGCTGCCGCACGAGTCGATCCTCTACGTCGGCGACACCGCGCGTCAGCCCTACGGCCCCAAGCCGATCAGCGAGGTGCGCGAGTACGCGCTGGAGTGCCTCGACCACCTGGTGCACCAGGGTGTGAAGGCCCTCGTCATCGCCTGCAACTCCGCCAGCGCCGCGATGCTGCGCGACGCGCGCGAGCGCTACGACGTCCCGGTCGTCGAGGTGATCTACCCCGCGACCCGCCGTGCGGTCGCCGCGACGCGCTCCGGCCGGATCGGGGTCATCTGCACCTCGGCGACCGCGGAGTCGATGGCCTACGACGACGCGTTCGCGGCCGCACCGCAGGTCGAGCTCAGCACGCGCTCCTGCCCGCGCTTCGTCGACTTCGTCGAGGCCGGGGTGACCGCCGGCGACGACCTGATCGCCGCCGCCCACGAGTACCTCGACCCGCTCAGCGCCGCCGGTGTCGACACCCTCATCCTCGGCTGCACGCACTACCCGCTGCTGACCGGTGTGATCTCCTACGTGATGGGCGACGACGTGACCCTCGTCAGCAGCGCCGAGGAGTGTGCGAAGGACGTGTACCGGATGCTGGCCGACACCGGCCTGATGCGCGAGACCGGGGAGCCGGCCTACCGCTTCGTCACCACGGGCTCGCCCGAGGAGTTCGAGAGCATCGGGCGACGGTTCCTCGGACCCGAGATGGTCGGGGCCAGCCAGTTCGCCGGCGGGCTGGCCCGGTGAGGCTGACGGTGGTCGGCTGCTCCGGCTCCTACCCGGGACCGGAGTCGACGGCGAGCTGCTACCTCGTGGAGGCCGACGGCGTCGACGAGGGCGACGGACAGGGACCCCGCACGTGGCGGATCCTCCTCGACCTGGGCAACGGCTCGCTCGGTGCGCTGCAGCGCTACGCCGACGCCCTCGCCATCGACGCGGTGCTGGTCAGCCACCTGCACGCCGACCACTGCCTGGACCTCTGCGGCTACTACGTGATGCGCAAGTACCACCCCGACGGCGCCCCGCCCCGGATCCCCGTCTACGGCCCGAGCGGGATCGCCGTGCGGATGGCGCAGGCCTACGACCTGCCCGCCGACCCCGGGATGACCGAGGAGTTCGACTTCGTCGAGTACGACGGGGCCTTCTCGGTCGGGCCGTTCTCCGTCGAGCCGGTGCCGGTCGAGCACCCGGTCGAGGCGTACGGGATCCGGATCACCGCGAACGGGACCACGCTCGGCTACAGCGGCGACACGGCCCTGTGCGACGGCGTCGACCGGGTCGCCGCCGACACCGCGCTCTTCCTGTGCGAGGCGTCGTTCCGCGCCGGCGACGACAACCCCCCTGGCATCCACCTCACCGGCGTCGACGCCGGGTCGGTCGCCTCGCGCGCCGGGGCGCAGCGGCTGCTGCTCACCCACGTCCCGCCCTGGTTCGACCGCGAGGCGATGCTGGTCGAGGCCCGCACGACGTACGCCGGCCCGGTCGAGCTGGCGTCGGTGGGCGCGGTCCACGAGCTGTAGGACGCCGCTCCGGTCCGGTCGTCGTCCGCGGTGGGTGGGTCGCGCCGCTGATCGCCGGCGACCATCGGGCAGAGTGGCGGCCATGATCAGCGTCGAGGGACTGACCCGCACCTACGGGAGCTTCGTCGCCGTCGACGACGTCACCTTCGCCTGCCGCCCGGGTCGGGTGACCGGCTTCCTCGGTCCGAACGGTGCCGGCAAGACCACCACGATGCGGGTCCTCGTCGGCCTGACCCCGCCGTCGCGCGGCCGGGCGACGATCGGCGGCCTGGAGTACCGCGACATCCAGAACCCCGGTCGCCACGTCGGTGTCCTGCTCGACGCCGGCGCGCAGCACGGCGGACGCACCGGGCGCGAGATCCTCACCCTCGGCGCGCTCGCCATGGGGCTGCCGACGTCCCGCGTCGAGGAGATGCTGCGCCTGGTCTCGCTCACCCCCGACGAGGCCGCGAGGCGGCTGCGGCACTACTCGCTCGGGATGAAGCAGCGGCTCGGCATCGCGCACGCGCTCCTCGGCGACCCCCAGGTCCTCATCCTCGACGAGCCGGCCAACGGCCTCGACCCGGCCGGTATCCGCTGGATGCGCGGGCTGCTGAAGGGGTACGCCGACCGCGGCGGCACCGTGCTGCTCTCGAGCCACCTGCTGCACGAGGTGGAGCAGATCGCCGACGAGATGATCCTGATCGGCCACGGCCGGATCGTGGCGCGCGGCGACAAGAAGTCCCTCCTCGAGTCGAACCGCGGCGCGCGGACCGCGACGACGACGGTCGTCTCCCTCGACAACACGCGGCTCGCCGAGATCCTCCGCGAGCGGGGTCTCGCCGTCACCCCGGGCCCGGCCGCGCTGACCGTCGCGGCCGAGGCGGTCGACGTGGGTCGTGCCGCTGCCGAGCACCAGGTCGTGCTCACCGACCTCCGGTCGGTGGAGAGCGGGCTCGAGGACCTCTTCCTCGAGCTCACGTCGGCCACCCAGCGCGACGGCCGGCCGCCCCGGGGGCCGGGGCAGCCGGCCCACGGACGACCCCCGCAGGGCTACCCACCCCCGCCAGGTCCGCCGCCCGGGTACGGGCCGCAACAGCCAGGAGCTCCCCGATGACCGACCTCGGCCGGCACCCCGGTCCGCCGCCCCAGCCCCCGAAGCCGCCGTCCGGGTCGGCGGGCGTGCCGTTCACCCGGTGGGTCCACCTCGAGCTGCGCAAGTCGGTCGACACGCTCGCCGGGTTCTGGCTGCTCGTGGTCATCGCGGTCCTCCTCATCATGATCGAGGGGTTCTTCCTGCTCGTCGGACTGACTTCCGACGACGCCGGGCTCTCGTTCACGATCTTCACCCAGCCGATGGCCTACGTGCTGCAGCCGCTGGTCGCGACCCTCACGATCATGCTGGTGACCAGCGAGTGGGGTCAGCGCACCGCGATGGTCACCTTCGCGCTCGAACCACGGCGGACCCGGGTGCTGCTCGCGAAGCTCGTCGCGGCGTTCACGCTGACCCTCGCGCTGATCCTGATCCTCTTCGTGGTCGCCACGGTCTGCTCCGCGCTGCTGGAGGCAGTCAGCGGCAACGGCTTCGAGTGGGACCTGGGTCCCGGTGACGTCGTCGGCCTGGTCCTGTTCGAGGCGATCGCGGTCCTGATCGGCTTCGGGCTCGCGACGTCGATCCTCAACACCCCCGGCGCGATCGGGGCCTTCCCGGTCATCGCGTACGCGATCCCGTCCGGACTCGGCCTGGTCGGGCTGTTCTGGGAGGACTTCGGGACCGTCGGCCGCTTCCTGAACCTGCAGAGTTCGACCAACCCGGTGCTCACCTGGTCGGTCGACTCCGGCCAGGACTGGGGCCGGCTCGTCGTCGTGCTGCTGGTCTGGGCGGCGGTCCCGCTCGTGCTCGGCCAGGTCCGGGTCCAGCGCGCCGAGGTGAAGTGACGCCCGACCGGTCGGCGACCGGGATCCCGCACGGTGCGACCGGGATCCCGATCAGTCGACCAGCCCTGCGTCGTGGACGCAGATGGCGATCTGGACCCGGTTGGTGACACCCAGCTTGTCGAAGACCCGCGACACGTGGGCCTTCACCGTCGGCACCGACAGGTAGAGGGACGCCGCGATCTCGGCGTTCGCCAGCCCGCGGCCGATCGCCAGGGCCACGTCCCGCTCGCGCTCGGTGAGGGCGGCGAGGCGGCGTTCGGCGGCCTGGCTCCGGTCGTCGCCACCGTCGTGGCGGACCCGGTCGATGAGGGTCCGGGTGACCGAGGGCGACAGCATCGGGTCCCCGTCGGCCACCTTGTGGATCGCCGCGACGATCTCGCCGGGCGGTGTGTCTTTCAGCAGGAAGCCGTCCGCGCCGACCGCGAGCGCCTCCAGCACGTGGTCGTCGGCGTCGAACGTCGTCAGCACGATCACCCGTGGCGGAAGGGGACGCTCCAGCAGGATCCGGGTGGCCTCGATCCCGTTCAGCCTCGGCATCCGGATGTCCATCAGCACGACGTCCGGGGAGAGCTCCGCGGCCCGCAGCAGTCCGTCGTGGCCGTCGACCGCCTCGCCGACCACCTCGAGGTCGTCCTGCCCGCCGAGCATCAGACGCAGCGCGGACCGGACCAGCGGGTCGTCGTCGACCACGAGAACCTTGGTGCTCATGCCGCCCACGGTATCCATCCCCGCAGGACGAACTCCTCGCCCTCGGTGCCGTGCACCACGTGACCGCCGCGCAGGGTGGCGCGCTCGGCCAGTCCGATCAGCCCGAGCCCGGACCCGGGCGTGGCCGTGGGTCCGAACCCCAGCGGGTTGCGCATGCTCACGCCGATCCCGTCGTCGGGGGTGCCTGAGACCGCGATGCTCAGCGACGCGCTCGGGGCGTGCTTGCGGGCGTTGGTGATGCCCTCCTGCACGATCCGGTAGAGCGTCCGTCCGGCGACGTCCGGGACGGGGGAGTCGGCGCTCAGCGCGTCGGTGAAGTCGATCCGCATCCCGGAGCGACGGGCCTCCTCGACGAGGTCGTCGAGGTCGGCGTAGGTGGGCTGGGGCGTGTGCAGCGGTCCGCCCTCGCCGTCCCGGAGGACGCCGAGCACGCCGCGCAGGTCGGTGAGGGCCTGGTGCGCCGCCTCCCGGATCACCCCGACGCCGTCGCGCAGCTCCTCGGCGCTGAGGTCCTCGCGGTAGCTGAGCGCGCCGGCGCGCATCGAGATCTGCGAGATCCGGTGCGCCAGCACGTCGTGCATCTCGCGGGCGATCCGGCCCCGCTCCTCGAGCCGCGACTGGTTCGCCATCAGCTCCTGCTCGGCCTCGGCGCGCTCGGCCCGGGCGCGCAGCGTCCACAACAGCTCGCGCCGCGAGCCGATGTACATGCCCCACCCGAGGACCGCCGACAGGAAGGCGATGTTCGAGAGCAGGGTGACCCACCAGGCCTCGGTCTGGGTCGGGGGGTTGACCTCGGTGAAGGCGTAGGCCGAGACGACGGAGAGGACGCCGATGCCGAGGACCTGGACCCAGCGCCGGCGGGTCGCCAGGGAGACCGCGGCCAGCGTCGCGGGCCCGGCGGCCAGCGAGGAGACCGTGCCGAGCAGCGCGGTCGCGAAGGCGACCGGAACCGGCCACCGGCGCCGGAAGAAGACCAGCACGAGGGCAGGTACGCCGCACACGACGTCGATGACGAACCGGGTCTCGGTCTGCAGGTCGGCGATGCTGAACCACACGATGCCGCTGATCACGAGGGCGACGCCGATCCGCCAGGCGTGGCTCCACCACGTCAGCGGCGGTTGGTACTCCTCCGGCCGCGGCCGTCGCACGTCTGGCACCGGCCCAGCCTAGGGACGTCGGACCTGCGCGGCATCGTTCCTCGGCACCCGGTGGCCCCTACTTTGGTCGCGGGGCTCGAGCCGCGCGTCCGATGTGCCGCGCCACCGCCGGGAGCATGATGGCGTCATGATCGAAGTAAGCGGACTCACCCGCACCTACGGCGGGTTCACCGCCGTCGACGACGTCAGCTTCACGTGCGAGCCCGGCCGGGTCACCGGCTTCCTCGGGCCGAACGGGGCTGGCAAGACCACCACGATGCGGATCATGGTCGGCCTGACGCCGCCCAGCAGCGGCCGCGTCACCATCGGCGGACACCTGTACCGCGACATCCCGAACCCCGGCCGTCACGTCGGCGTCCTGCTGGACGCCGGGGCCCAGCACGCCGGCCGCTCGGGCCGCGAGATCCTCACCATCGGCGCCCGGACGATGGGCCTGCCCGACAGCCGTGTCGACGAGATGCTCGCCATGGTCTCGCTCAGCGACGAGGAGGCCAGCCGCCGGTTGCGCAACTACTCGCTCGGCATGAAGCAGCGCCTCGGCATCGCCCACGCCCTGCTCGGGGACCCCGAGGTGCTGATCCTCGACGAGCCCGCCAACGGACTCGACCCTGCCGGCATCCGTTGGATGCGCGACCTGCTCAAGGGCTACGCGCACCGCGGCGGGACCGTGCTGCTCTCGAGCCACCTGCTCAACGAGGTCGAGCTGGTCGCCGACGAGCTGATCCTCATCGGCCGCGGCAAGATCGTCGCCCAGGGCGACAAGAAGAGCCTCGGTGCCCTGGACGCCCAGGTGAGCTCGCTGGTCACCGCCCTCGACCCGGCCGCGCTGGTCCGAGGCCTCGAGGCCGAGGGCTTCCAGGTCGTGCCCGAGGGCGAGGGCTTCCGCGTCAACGCCAGCACCGCCGACGTCGGCCGGGCCGCGCTCGAGCACCTGATCGTGCTCACCGACCTCCGCGACGGGGCTGCGGGGCTCGAGGACCTCTTCCTCGAGCTGACCGCCGACACCCAGCGCGAGGTCGCCCCCGGCGTTCCCGCCGCCCCCGCCGCCCCGGAAGGAGCCCACCGATGACCACCCACGCCCCCGAGCGCCGCACGATCGACATCTCGCGCACCGAAGGGATCCCGTTCAGCCGTCTGGTCAAGGTCGAGTGGCGCAAGATGCTCGACACCCGCGGCGGGTTCTGGCTGCTCGCCATCACCGGTGTGCTGCTGGTCTTCGCCGTCGCGATCGTCCTGCTCGTCATCGGGCTCGACGAGGACGTGCGGGTCAGCGCCCTCGACTGGTCCACCATCCTCACCATCCCGCTGTCGCTGCTGCTCCCGGTCTTCGCGATCCAGAGCGTGACGAGCGAGTGGAGCCAGCGCACGGGTCTGGTCACCTTCTCCCTGGAGCCGCACCGGATCCGGGTCCTCCTGGCGAAGGTGTCCGCCGTCATCCTGCTGGTGCTGGCGACGATCGTCGTCGCCATCGCGCTCGGAGCGGTCGCGAACGTCGTCGGAGCCCAGATGGGCGGGTACGACGCCAGGTGGAACCTCGAGGTCTCGACGCTGGCCGCGACGGTCTTCGTCCAGCTCGTCTACTTCCTCATGGCCTTCGGCATCGGGATGGTCCTGCTGAGCACGCCCGCCGCGATCGCGATCTTCTACGTGGTGGCCCTGCTGCTGCCGTTCATGGTCTACGGCACCCTCTACGCCCTCTTCGACTGGGCGCAGGACTTCATCCCGTGGATCGACCTCCAGTTCGCCACGGCGCCGCTGCTCGACCCGAACGACTCGGTCTCGGCCACCAACATCGCGCAGATGGCCGTGGCGTGCACGATCTGGGTGGTGGTGCCACTCGTCCTCGGATCGCGTCGCGTGCTGAGCTCCGAGCCGAAGTAGCCCCACCCGCACGACCCACCAACGGGATCCCGGTCATCGCGACCGGGATCCCGTTCACGTCGGGGGCCCTCTAGGGTCGAGGTCATGACGATCACCCCCCGCGAGGACGGCCGCGCCGACGACGAGCTGCGCCCGGTCAAGATCACCCGCAACTGGCTCGACCACGCCGCCGGGTCCGTGCTCGTCGAGTTCGGCAGGACCCGCGTGCTGTGCGTGGCATCGGCGTCGGAGGGGGTGCCGCGCTGGCGCAAGGGGTCCGGCCTGGGCTGGGTCACCGCCGAGTACGCGATGCTCCCCGGCTCGACCCACACCCGCTCCGACCGCGAGTCGGTCAAGGGCCGCATCGGCGGACGCACCCACGAGATCAGCCGGCTCGTCGGGCGCTCGCTGCGCGCCGTCATCGACTACCAGGCGATGGGGGAGAACACGATCCAGCTCGACTGCGACGTCCTCCAGGCCGACGGCGGGACCCGGACGGCCGCGATCACCGGCGCCTACGTCGCCCTGGCCGACGCCTGCGCCTCGCTCGGCGTGATGGAGACGCTCACCGGATCGGTGGCGGCGGTCTCGGTCGGGATCATCGACGGCGTCCCGCGACTCGACCTCCCCTACGTCGAGGACGTCCGGGCCGAGACCGACATGAACGTCGTGATGACCGGCGCCGGCAGCTACGTCGAGGTGCAGGGCACCGCCGAGGGGGCAGCCTTCGACCGCAGCGAGCTCGACGCGCTCCTCACCCTGGCGGAGAAGGGGTGCGCGGACCTCACCCGCCGCCAGCGGGAGGCGCTCGCCGGTGGCTGAGCCGAACCGGATCCACCTGGCGTCCCGCAACGCCAAGAAGATCGCCGAGATGGAGCGGATCCTCGCCGAGCACGTCCCCGACGTGACGGTGCTCGGTCTCGACGACGTGCCCGCCTACGCCGAGCCGGTCGAGGACGCCCCGACGTTCGCCGGCAACGCCCTCATCAAGGCCCGCGCCGGCGCCGCCGCGACCGGTCTCCCGACCGTCGCCGACGACAGCGGGCTCTGCGTCGACGCGCTCAACGGGATGCCCGGCGTCCTGTCCGCGCGGTGGTCCGGCCCGCCGAAGGACGACGCCCGCAACAACCGGCTGCTGCTCGACCAGCTGGCCGACGTCCCGGACGAGCGTCGCGGCGCCCACTTCCGCTGTGCGGTGGCCGTCGTGGTCCCCGGCGGACCCGACGTCGTCGTCGAGGGCCGGATGGACGGACGGGTCGTCCGCGAGGTGCGCGGTGCCGGAGGGTTCGGCTACGACGTCCTCTTCGTCGCCGACGACCGGCCCGGGCTCACCACCGCCGAGCTCGACGTCGCGGGCAAGGACGCGATCTCCCACCGCGGCAGGGCGTTGCGCGAGCTCGCGCCGCAGCTCCCCGGGCTGCTCGGCGCCACCGGGACCGGCTGAGGGTCAGTCGGTCCAGGACCAGCTCGCGAGCAGCCGCTCGAAGTCCGGCTCGGAGACGGCGTCCCCCCGGAGCGGGAAGGTCAGGGCGATCGAGTACTGGGTGCCGCCGTGCAGGGCCAGGTAGGCCACCTGGGTGAACTCGAGACCCTCGCCGTTGGTCCGCTGCGGGATGCGGACGCCGATCGCCCGCTGCCCGTCGATCTCGATGTCGTCGACGTCCTCGACCTCGGCGCCGTCACTGCCGACGAGGTTGCTCCTCCACAGGCTCTCGAGGTCGTCGGGGTCGGTCGCAGACCCTGCCGGGATGGCCTCGACGATCACGTTGCTCTGCGCCGCCTCGACCGACGGGCCGAGGACGACCAGCACGTCGATCCCGTCCCCGCCCTCGAGGCCGGCGGCGTCCGCCGTGGCGTCCTTCCACGCGTCGGGGAGGTGGAAGGCGTACCCGGTGCCGGCGACGACGACGCCGTCGGCCGGTTCGACGGCGGTCGTGGTGGCGGTGGCGGTCGTCGGGCTCGAGGTCCCCGTCGTCGAGGTGCCCGCCGGACCCGCCCCGGGCTCGTCGCCGCCGCCGACCACGACCAGGACCACGACGAGCGCCGCGACCACCACGAGCGCGACCGTGGCCACGCCGAGCACCACCGCGGTCCGCCCGCGCCTGCGCGGCGGCCCGGCCCGGTGGCCGCGGGACGGGGTGGGGGAGCCCGACGGCTCCGGCGCCGACGGCGATCCCCTCGGGCTCTGGTCACTCACGTCGCCAGTATGGAGGGTGCCGCGTGACCGGTCCGCGGGTGCCGGAGGGGGGACTCGAACCCCCACGCCCTAGGGCACAGGTACCTAAAACCTGCGTGTCTGCCATTCCACCACTCCGGCCGGAGCGCCCAGCAGTCTGTCAGGCGAGGCCGAGGTCGCGCCGCAGCTTCGCGACGTGACCGGTCGCCTTGACGTTGTACTGGGCGAGCTCGATCTTGCCGTCCTCGCCCACGACGAACGTCGAGCGGATCACGCCCTGCACGGTCTTCCCGTACATGGTCTTCTCGCCGAACGCCCCCCAGGCCTGCATCGTCGCCCTGTCCGGGTCGGACAGCAGGCGGATGCCGAGGTCCTCCTTGTCACGGAACTTGGCCAGCTTCTCGGGCTTGTCGGGCGAGATCCCGACGACCTCGTACCCGGCGCCGCGCAACGAGCCCAGGGACTCGGTGAAGTCGCAGGCCTGCTTGGTGCATCCCGGGGTCATCGCGGCCGGGTAGAAGTAGACGACGACCTTGCTGCCGAGGAGGTCGCCGAGCGCGACCTGGTGGCCGGCGTCGTCGGTGAGCGTGAACGGCGGTGCGTCGTCGCCGGGCGCGAGGCGCTGGGGGTTGCTCAACGGATGGCTCCTGTCCGGGTGGTAGCGGTGATCCGCTCCGACTGGGTGGTCCCTGTGGTCCGACCGGATGGTTGTTGCAATATGTTTGCAGCAACGCACTGAGGTCGAGAGCAGGTGGATCCAACCTACTCAGCAGCCACCCAGGCCAAGGAGAGCCCCATGCACGTGCCCGACGGATTCCTCGATGCACCGACATCGGTCGCGACCGGTGTCGTCGCGGCGGGCGTGGTCGCGACCTCCCTGCGCAAGGCCCGCGCCGAGCTCGACGACCGCACGGCGCCGCTGGCGGGCCTGGTGGCGGCGTTCATCTTCGCCACCCAGATGCTCAACTTCCCGGTCGCGGGCGGCACCAGCGGGCACCTGATGGGTGGTGCGATCGCCGCTGTCCTCGTCGGCCCCTGGACCGGGCTGCTGGCGACGGCGGTCGTCTTCCTGGTCCAGTCCCTGCTCTTCGCGGACGGGGGCATCACCGCGCTCGGCACGAACGTCCTCCTGATGGGTGCGGTGACCGTCGCCGTCGGCTGGGGCGTATTCCGTGCCGTCCAGACCGTCCTGCCCAAGACCACCGCCATGGTGCCGATCGCGGCCGGCATCGGTGCGTTCGCGAGTGTCCCGGTCGCCTCGGTGGCCTTCGTCGGTCTCTATGCCGTCGGCGGCACTGCCGACATCCCGCTCGACAACCTGACCACCGCGATGGTCGGCGTCCACCTGCTCATCGGCGTCGGCGAGGGGATCATCACGTTCCTCGCGGTCGGCAGCGTGATCGCGGTCCGGCCCGACCTCGTCCACGGCGCGCGCCGCGTGCTCGAGGCCCGTGAGCTCGAGGTCCGCACGACACGAGCAGCGGCATGAGCGCGACACCGGCCCGCACCTCGGCCCGCACCAGGATCTCCACCCGCGCCGTCGCCGTCGGCATCTTCGTCGTCACGGTGATCCTCGCCGGAGTCGTGAGCTTCTACGCCGCCAGCACCCCGGACGGCCTGACGAAGGTCTCCGAGGACGAGGGCTTCGCCGACACCGAGACCGAGCACGGCACCGGCGACGGCCCGTTCGCCGGGTACGGGAGCAGCTTCATCGACGACGAGAGGCTCAGCGGCGGGGTCGCCGGCGTCGTCGGGGTGGTCGTCGTCCTCGCGCTGGCCGGAGGGCTGACGCTGGTCCTGCGCCGGCGCAGCCCCGAGTCCGGTCACGGGTCAGGTCACACCGCCGAGTCGACGTCGTCCTGATGGGCGGGCCGCACGGCCACCAGCTGCACTTCCACGGTCACTCCCCGGTCCATCGGGCGCCGGCGCACCTGAAGGTCCTCGCGCTCCTCGCGTTCATGCTCGTGGTCGTGGCGACCCCGCGCGGTTGGTACCCGTTGTACGGGGTCCACCTGGCGGTGCTGCTCGCCGTGATCGTGCTCAGTCGGGTGCCTCCGGCGTACCTGGTCAAGCGGATGGTGGTCGAGATCCCGTTCGTCTTCTTCGCGATCCTGCTCCCGTTCGTCGCGACCGGGCCACGTACCGAGTTCCTCGGTCTCACGGTGAGCGAGTCGGGACTGCACGCCGGTGCGGCGCTGCTGGCGAAGGCGACCCTCGGGGTGCTGGCGAGCCTCGCCCTGGCCGCGACCACGGAGCCCCAGGACCTGCTCGCCGGACTGGCGCGGTTGCGGATGCCGGCCCTCCTGGTCCAGATCATGGGGTTCATGGTCCGCTACCTCGAGGTGGTCACCGACGAGCTGCGCCGGATGCGGATCGCACGGGAGTCGCGGGGCTTCACGGCGCGCAACCCCCGACACTGGCCGATCCTGGCCCGGTCGTTCGGGGCGCTGTTCATCCGCAGCTTCGAGCGCGGCGAGCGGGTGCACCTGGCGATGCTGTCGCGCGGGTACACCGGCAAGATGCCCACATGAGCGACCCCGTCCTCGACGTCCGCGGACTCGCCTACGCCTACCCCGACGGGCACCAGGCGCTGTTCGGTGTCGACCTGCACGTCCATGCGGGGGAACGAGTCGCCCTGCTCGGCCCGAACGGCGCCGGCAAGACCACGCTCGTCCTGCACCTGAACGGGATCCTGAACGCGGGCGCCGGCACGGTCGAGGTGAGCGGGCTCCCGGTCGCCAAGGAGCACCTCCAGGAGATCCGACGCCGGGTCGGGATCGTCTTCCAGGATCCCGACGACCAGCTGTTCATGGGCACGGTCCGTGCCGACGTGGGGTTCGGACCGGCGAACCTCGGCCTCAAGGGAGCTGCGCTCGAGACCCGCGTGATGGCAGCGCTCGAGCAGGTCGGCATGGCCGAGTTCGCGTCGAGACCACCGCACCACCTGTCGTTCGGGCAGCGCCGACGCGTCGCCGTCGCGACCGTGCTGGCGATGGAGCCCGAGATCCTGGTGCTCGACGAGCCGTCCTCGAACCTCGACCCGGCGTCGCGGCGCGAGCTCGCCGACATCCTCAGGTCCCTGGACGTGACGGTCCTGATGGTCACCCACGACCTCCCGTACGCGTTGGAGCTGTGCCCCCGGGCGGTGGTGCTCAGCGACGGTCACGTCGTCGCGGACGGCCGCACCTACGACGTCCTCACCGACGACGAGCTGATGCGCGCGAACCGCCTGGAGCTGCCGTTCGGGTTCGACCCGCGGCGCATTGATAGCCTTCCCACGTGAGCGACGAACTCTCCGAGCTGGAGCACGAGATCCAGGAGACGCGCGAGCGTCTCGCCACCACCATCGACCAGCTGCTGTACCGCTCGCACCCGAAGACGATCGTGGGCCGCGAGGTCACCAGCATCAAGGGTCACTACGTCGACGCCGGCACCGGTGAGCCGCGCACTGACAACATCCTCAGGACCGTCGGCATCGTCGTCGGGACGATCGTGGTCTTCGCCGTGCTCCGCCGGGTCACCCGCTGATCCGATGGATCCGACGACGACCGACAAGCATCCGATCAAGATGCTGCACGACCGGGTGCTCTGCGAGCTCGACCCGGAGGTCGGCGAACGACGGTCCTCGGGCGGCATCGTCATCCCGGCGACGGCAGCGATGGGTGCCCGCCGTCTGGCCTGGGCCGTCGTCGCCGCCGTCGGTCCCCACGCCCGCGCGGTCGAGGTCGGTGACCGGGTCCTCTTCGACCCGGAGGACAAGGCCGAGGTCGAGGTCCACGGCGACACCTACGTCGTGATGCGCGAGCGCGACGTCCACGCGGTCGCAGCCGACCGGCTGGCGGACGCCTCCGCCGGCCTGTACCTCTGACGGGCTCGCCCACCGCCGCGTGCCGGGTGGCCCGAGCGACGTCGAGATGACCACGAACCGTCCACAGGCCTCGGCTCAGACGGGGTTGTCCACAGAAGACCGCTGAGCGGCCGCACGAGTCGCCGAGCGGTGTTGAGGTGGGACATGACCTCGACACCCTCCGCTCGACCAGTCGCCCGCATCGGGCGCCCCTCCTGCCCGATCCACGACGCGGTGGCCTCCGCTCGCACCACCGTCGCCGCTGCTGCCCACGCGACGGCCGAGACGCTCGGCGACGAGGAGTGCCGTGGGCTCCTGGTCGAGCTGACCGCCCTGTCCAGCCAGGTCGCCGAGCTCGAGCTCCGGGTGCTCGCCCGGGCCGACCAGGTCCGCGCCGGGCAGCAGGCCGGCGCGAGCTCCACCGCGACCTGGCTCGCCCTGGAGACCGGCCAGAGCACGAAGGCGACCCACGCCAGGGCGCGCCTCGCCAGAGCGGTCGCCACCGGGAGCCCGCGCGTGCGGACGGCGCTTGCCGCGGGCGAGATCCTGCCGGCGCATGCTCGGGCCATCCTCGAGGAGACCGTGGGCCTGGACCGTGGCCGCGACGACGTCGTCCGCGACCTGGTCGAGCGGGCTGCGGGCCACGACGCCTCCGAGCTCCGGGTGCGTGCCCGTGAGGTCGTCCGGACGGCCGTCGCGGTCCGACGTGACGAGAGTCCGTTGGTCCTCGTCGCTCCGGCCACCCGACCGGGTGCCGCTCGCGACGGTTCGCCGCCCGACGCAGCGTCGGTGCCCCAGGCACCGCTCGCGCGGCCGGGCGCGTCAGCAGCGGCGCGGTCGGCTCCACCGCCGGCCACGCCGACCGGCGCAGGGCGGGGAGAGACCGATCACGTCGCCGTGCGTGCGGCGCCACGACCGTCCCTCCGGCACCGTGTGCAGCGGTGGTGGTGGGGCGGTCGACAGGGCGCCCATCGCCGGAGCCGAGCCACCGCGGCCCCCGTCCGACCGGCGATCGGCGGCCTGGCGCGCGCGGCGCACGGCGCCTTCGGCTGGCACGTCCACCTGGCCGAGACCTGTCCGCACGAGGACAGTGGGCGAGGACGCGGTCGCCTCGCTCACCCTCGCGCGTGAGCCGCTCCGCAGCGGCCCGGTGCTAGACACGTGGCACACCAACAGGAGGTTCCACATGTCGAAGCTCACGCTTGCGGTCGCCTTCGGCGCCGGGTACGTCCTCGGCGCTCGGGCCGGGAGAGGCCGCTACGAGCAGATCCGTGCCAAGGCGCAGAAGGTCGCCGAGGACCCGCGGGTCCAGGCGGCCGCCGACACGGCCAAGGAGAAGGCCGGCGAGGTTGCCGCCACGGTCGCCGACACCGCGAAGGTCAAGGCCGGCGAGGTCGCCTCCACCGTCGCGGAGACCGCGAAGGACAAGGTCGGCAAGCACGCCTCAGACGAGGACTCGACGCCGTAGCGCGTCGTCGTGCCCGACGACGAAGGCCCGGTCCGCAAGGGACCGGGCCTTCGTCTTGGTGCTGTACGCCATGTAGGACTTGAACCTACAACCCGCTGATTAAGAGTCAGCTGCTCTACCAATTGAGCTAATGGCGCATGCGTCGAACGCGTGACGAAACGTTACCAGCGCGGGGCTGCCCGGTGAAATCGGACCCGATCCCGGTCGTCAGATCGAGGCGAGCACGGCCTGGGCGGCGTTGTGTCCGCCGATCCCCGACACGGCGCCACCCCGGCGTGCGCCGGACCCGCAGAGCAGGACCGCGTCCCGGTCGGCCTGCACGCCCCACTGCTGGGCCGGGGTGTCGAGCCGGGCGCGCGACGGCGCCCACGGCCAGTCGAGGTCGCCGTGGAAGATGTGACCGCCCGGCATGGCCAGGTCGCGCTCGACGTCCTGGGGGATCTTGGCCTCGATGCACGGGTTCCCGGCCGCGTCGCGCGCGATGCAGGTCGACAGCGGTTCGACGAGGTGCTGGTCGAGGGAGGCGATCGCACGCTCCACCGCGAGGGCCTTGGCTCCCTCGGGATCGCTCTCGAAGAGGGACGCCGGTGTGTGCAACCCGAAGTAGGTGAGGGTCTGGGTGCCGTCCGGGACGTCGCCCAGGATCGTCGGGTCGGTGAGCGAGTGGCAGTACACCTCACCCGGCATGGTGGTCGGGATGCGTCCCGCGGCCGCGTCGGCGTAGGCCGCCTCCAGCTGGCTGTAGTCCTCCCCCAGGTGGAGGGTGCCGGAGAACGCCACAGCGGGGTCCACCCCGGACCGCAGCCGCGGGAGGCGGTCGAGGAGCAGGTTGATCTTGAGCTGGGCGCCCTCCGGCTTGCTCTCCGGTTCCTCGGTCTCGCCGAGCAGGATCCGCAGCACCCACGGCGCGACGTTGGCGAGCACGAACCCGGCCTCGACGGTGCGGACGGCGCCGTCCTCGTGCCAGGTGACCTCCGCCCCGCCGCCGGCCGACCGGTCGGTCCGGATGCCGCTCACGCCGGCGCCGGTCCGGATCGTCGCGCCGGCGCCGACCGCGGCCCTCAGGAGCGCGTCGGTGACCGCGCCCATGCCGCCGACGGGAACCCGCCACTCGCCGGAGCCGTTGCCGATCAGGTGGTAGAGGAAGCACCGGTTCTGGATGAGCGACGGGTCGTGGAGCGAGGCGAAGGTGCCGATGAGGGCGTCGGTGGCGACGATGCCGCGCACGGTGTCGTCGGTGAAGCGCCGCTCGACCGCCACGCCGAGCGGCTCGGTCACCAGGTCGCGCCAGGTGCTCGGCGCCACCTGGGCGCGCAGGTCACGCTCGGAGGGGAGCGGCTGGAGGAGCGTCGGCGCGATCACCCGGGCGGCACCGGCGACCTCGGTGTAGAAGGCGCGCCACGCCTCGTACTCCTCGTCGGACCCCGTGAGTGCGGCGAACGACCGACGGGTCGCGTCTCGCTCGATGCGTTCGACGTGGAGCCCGGCCGGATGACCGTCGCGGAGCGTCGGGGTGTACGAGGCCGTCGTGCGCGACTTCAGCGTGATGTCGAGGTCGAGGTCCGCCATCAACGCCTCGGGCATCACCGAGACCAGGTAGGAGTAGCGCGACAAGCGGGTGGGCCAACCCGCGAAGGCGGGGGCGGAGACGGCCGCGCCGCCGGTGTGGTCGAGTCGTTCGAGGACCAGGACCGAGACGCCGGCGCGCGCCAGGTAGGCGGCGGCGACGAGGCCGTTGTGGCCACCTCCGACGACGACGACGTCGTAGCGGCTGGCGGTCTGTCCGGCGTGATCCGTCATCCCGTCACCGTAGCGACCTGGCGCACCGGTGTCGGTGGTCAGGGATGGCCTAGGGTCACCGCACATGGCTCGGATCTACCGTGACGCCTACGGCATCCCGCACGTCCGAGGTTCCGACGTGCTCGACGTGGCCCACGGCCAGGGATGGGCGGCCGCGACCGACCGGGCGTGGCAGCTCGAGTGGTTGCGGCGGCGCGCGACCGGCACGACCGCCGAGGTGCTGGGTGTCGCCGGGGTGCCGTGGGACGGGTTCGCGCGCCGGGTCCGCCTCGTCGACACGGCACGACGCGGGTTCGACGCACTGTCCGCGGCGGCGCAGGACTTCGTGGCGGCCTACGTCGACGGGGTGAACGCCGGGCTGCGCGACGACGTGCCCGAGCTGGAGGCCGCCGGCATCGGCGCCGCCCCGTGGCCGGCCTGGATGCCGCTGGCGACCTTCCACGCCCAGCAGGTGCTGTTCGCCGACATCGGGGCGCACCTGTGGGGTCGGCGTGTCACCGAGGTGCTCGGCGCGGACGGTGCGCTCCTGGCCCGGGAGGGACCGCGGGCGGCGGGCAGCAACGCGTGGGCCGTGGGTGGGGCGAGGACGACGTCGGGAGCGCCGCTGGTCGGCGGCGACCCGCACCGCACCTTCGAGTCGCCCGGGGTCTACCACCAGGTCCGACTGTGCTCCGAGGATCCCGAGGACCTCTTCGACGTCGCGGGCTTCAGCTTCGCCGGCACGCCGGGCGTGCAGCACTTCGCCCATGCCGGCGACGTCGCGTGGGCGATCACGAACGCGATGGCGACCTACCAGGACCTCGACGACGTCGAGGAGTCCTTCGACGGGCCGACCGTGCTGCCCGGGGTCGGGTTCCGCGGTCCGTCGACGGAGCTCGGTGACCTCGGGTTCGAGGCCCTCCTGCCGCTGTTGCGGGCCCGTACCGTCGATGACGTCGACGCGGCCCTCGACCACTGGGTCGAGCCGGTCAACAACGTCGTCATCGCCGACCGCGCCGGTACCGTGCGCTACCGCTGGGCCGGGCGCGTCCCCGTCCGCGACGACGCGGGGCGGTGGACCGGGTGGCGCACCGATCGGCACCGCGTCGACGTCGCCGACGACGGCCAGGTCGTGACGGCCAACGAGCGGCGTGGACCGGAGAGCGCCGAGATCGGCGAGAGGTTCGCTCCGCCGTACCGCGCCCAGCGCATCGCAGAGCTCCTGGGCGACCGTGCGGGACTCGTCGCTGCCGACTTCGCGGCGATCCACAACGACACCGTGCTGGGCGGGATCGAGATCCTGCGTCCGCTGCTGCCCGAGCGGCTGCGCGACTGGGACGGGCGGATGGAGGCCGACTCCCAGCGTGCCGGTGACTTCGCGGCGTGGCGGGCGGCGTTCGTGCGGAGCATCGCGGCCGAGCCCGTCCTCGACGGGCTCCGCGCGCCCGCGCCCGACCCGCTGTTCGCGCCGTACTTCGACGTCACGGTCGCGATCGGCCTGGCACTGACGACGCTCGTGGCCGCTGGGACGCCGTTCGGGATCGACCTGGTCCGCCACGCCGAGCTCGCCGGTGGCGAGACCGGGGCGACGCCGGCGTGGGGGAGCGGGCACGTGTTCGAACCGATCCACCCGTTCGACCTGAGCGCGGACCTCGAGGCCCCCGCCGTGCCGCGGGTCCCGCTCAGCGGCGACCAGGACTGCGTGCGGTGCGTCGGCTCGTTGCCCGGGATCGACGACGCGGGCTACCGCGGCGCGGTCGCGCGATACGTGTGGGACCTCGCCGACCGGACGGCCGGCGGTTGGGTCGTGCCGATGGGCGCGTCCGGGTCACCCCGGTCCGAGCACCACCTGGACCAGCTGCCGCTGTGGGCGGAGGGAACCCTCGCGCCGATCGTCACCGACTGGGACCTCCTCGAGGAGTCACGCGGTCCGGAGCGACCCGGATCCCCGTCGTGAGCGACCCCGACCGTGCGGGACCCGTGTCGCGCTCGACGGGGATCCCGGTCGAGCACGACGCGGATCCGTCAGGCCAAGGTCTTCTCGAAGAAGAGCTCGGCGTACGGGTTGTCGTTGTAGCGCCCGATCCTCCGGTACCCGCTTCGCTCGTACATCGCGATCGCCTCGGAGAGGGTCCCGTTGGTGTCGAGGCGGATCGCCGTCGCCCTCCGGCTGCGGGCGACGTCCTCGAGGTGCCGCAGCAACCGTGACCCGAGCCCGGCTCCGCGCCACGACGGGTCGACCCACATCCTCTTGATCTCGTCGACGGTCGCCGTGGCGTCGTCGGCGATGCGTTGCAACCCCCCGCAGGCGACCGGGGTGCCGTCGCTCGTCGCGACCGTGAAGCAGTCGAGGGGCGAGGGGGTGCCCGGGTCGAAGCCGTCCGGGAACCGGTCGGCGAGCTCGGCGAAGTACCGGTCCATGCTCTCAGTCGCCGCGGGGCCGGTCGGGTCGACCGCGCGCAGGACCACGGTGGCCGCGCGCACCAGCAGGTCGGCCGTCGCGAGGGCCTCGGTCAACCGGTCGAGCTGACGCTCGGTCAGCGGCGCGACCAGGCGCAGCGCCAGCTCGTCGGACCTCGTCTCCAGGCGCTCCAGCAGCGCCCGGCCGGCGTCGGTCAGGGTGGCGTGGCGGCGGCGGCGGTCCGCCGGGTCGGGTGCCGTGCTCGCCAGTGCCCGGGACTCCAGGTCGCGGAGCAGCCGGCTCAGGTAGCCGGAGTCGAGACCGAGGCGGTCGCGCAGGTCGCGCACCGCAGCGCCGGAGGCGCCGATCTCGAAGACGAGCCGGGCCGCGCCGAGCGGCAGGCCGAGCCCGAGGAACGACTCCTCCAGGACCCCGATGCGCTGGGTGTAGGTCCGGTTGAAGCGTCGCAGCGTGTCTGTCGCCAGGCCTGTGCTCACCTGTCTGACCTTAGTCAGGCAATGGTGGGCCTCGCCGCGTCGGGGCGGCGGCGGCGGTCCGTGGTGCGCGCGCCCGGTGCGGACGGACCCGTTCGACGAGGTCGCTGGCGCCCCGGACGACGACCGAGCCCCCGGCCGAGGGAGAGGGCCGGGGGCTCGATCGATCACGTTGGGGTGAGTAACGGGACTTGAACCCGCGACATCCGCCACCACAAGGCGGCGCTCTACCAGCTGAGCTATACCCACCATCGTCCCGACGTGGTCGGGACCGGTTGAAGTGTAGACGTATCAGGCGCCGGGTTCAGAATCGGTTGCGTCCGCGGTCGGTCCGAGGCCGGTGAGGGCGCCGCCGTGACGGCGGGCGACCTCCTTCGCGGACGCCGAGTCGGGGCCGGGCGGAGCGACGAAGACGGTGTCGCGGTAGTAGCGCAGCTCCTCGATGCTCTCCTGGATGTCGGCCAGCGCCCGGTGGTTGCCGCGCTTGGTCGGGGCCGCGAAGTAGGCCCGCGGGAACCACCGCCGCGACAGCTCCTTGATCGAGGAGACGTCGACGATCCGGTAGTGCAGGAACGCGTCGAGCTCGGACATGTCGCGCGCCAGGAACGAGCGGTCGGTGGCGACGGTGTTGCCCGCGAGCGGGGGACGGCTGTCCTCGGCGCAGTGCTCCCGCAGGTAGGCCATCACCTGCTCCTCGGCCTCGGCCAGGCTCACGCCGTGCTCGAGCTCCTCGAGGAGCCCGGAGGAGGTGTGCATAGAGCGGACGAACTCGATCATCTGCTCCAGGGCCTCGGCGGGCGGCTTGATGATGATGTCGACCCCGTCGCCGAGGACGTTGAGGTCGAAGTCGGTGACCAGGGCCGCGACCTCCACCAGCGCGTCGGCGCCGAGGTCGAGGCCGGTCATCTCGCAGTCGATCCACACCAGGCGTTCGTTCACGATCGGCCACCCTACGTGCCCGCCGGCCTTTCTCAGCGACGGCTCAGTCCCAGCGACTACCGTCTGGCCCTGTGAAGCAGTGGGTCGCGGTTCTTGCACGCCTCGTGGTGGGCGGGGTGTGGTTGTACGCCGGACTGGCGAAGCTGACCGACCCGCTCGGCAGCGTGACCGCCGTCCAGGCCTACGAGCTCCTCCCGCGCGCGCTCGAGGAGCCCGTCGGGTACGCCCTGCCGGCCGTCGAGGTCGTCATCGGCCTCGCGCTCGTCCTCGGCCTGATGACTCGCGGCGCCGCGGTGATCTCCGCGGTCCTGTTCGTCGGCTTCATCATCGGCATCGCGTCGGTGTGGGCGCGCGGGATGGAGATCGACTGCGGCTGCTTCGGCGGCGGCGGCTACGACCCCGACGCCTCCTCGAAGTACCCCTACGAGATCGCGCGCGACGTCGCCCTCCTGGCGGCCTCGGGCTTCCTGGTGTGGGCGGGTTCTCGACGGTGGTCCCTCGACTCGCTCCTGTTCCGTACGACCACTCGCGACGATCGCGAGCACGACCTGGAAGGTGTCTAGATGGCCGGCAAGTCCAAGACCGAGGCGAGGGCCGAGCAGCGCGCCGCGCGCCTGGCCGAGATCAAGAAGGCCGAGCAGGCGGCTGCGCGCCGACGCAACCTCATGGTCGGCGGCGTCGTCGCCCTCGTGCTGGTGCTCCTCGCGGTCGTCATCTACTTCTTCAGCCGTTCGAACGACGTGGAGGCCGCGGCCCCCGGGTCCAGCGACTACGGCGTCACGATCGGCCCCGAGGACGCACCGCACACGCTGGTGATCTACGAGGACTTCCTCTGCCCGGCGTGCGGTGCGCTCGAGGAGGCGACCGGCGATCGGTTGGCCGAGCTCGCCGACGAGGGCGAGGTGTTCGTCGACTACCGCCCGTTCACCCTGCTCGACCGCCTCGGCACGTACTCCGCACGGTCGGCCGGTGCCTTCGGCGTCGTTCTGGAGGAGTCCGGACCCGAGGTCGCCAAGAAGTTCCACGACCTGCTCTACGCCGAGCAGCCCGAGGAGGGCGCCGAGCCGTACCCGGACGCCGCCTGGCTGGTCGACAAGGCCGTCGAGGCGGGTGCCGACGAGGACGCCGTCCGCACGGGCATCGAGGAGGGCGAGAACGACTTCGCCAAGGAGGCGACCCAGGAGGCCGTCGACGCCGGCGTCCAGGGCACCCCGACGGTGATCCTCGACGGCGAGACCTTCACCGGCAGCTACGAGGAGCTGTTCGAGAAGATCGAGAACTAGCAGGCAGGGCGGCGCGACTGGCAGCATCGCCGGATGAGCCAGTCGCCCCACGCCGCCTTCGTGGCCGGCCTCCCCAAGGCCGAGCTGCACGTCCACCACGTCGGGTCCGCCTCGATGCGGATCGTCGCCGAGCTGGCCGAGCGGCACCCCGGCACGGTGCCGGCGGACCCCGAGGCCCTGCGGGCGTTCTACGAGTTCCGCGACTTCGCCCACTTCATCGAGGTCTACCTCGCGGTCGTCGACCTCATCCGCACCCCGGACGACGTGCGCTACCTCACCTACGAGGTGGCCCGTGAGCTCGCGACCGGCCAGGCCGTGCGGTACGCCGAGCTCACCTGCACGCCGTACACCTCGGTGCTCCGAGGGATCGCCATCGAGGGCTACACCGAGGCGATCGAGGACGCCCGGGTCGCGGCCGAGCGCGACTTCGGGCTGGTGCTGCGCTGGATCTACGACATCCCCGGCGAGTCCGGCCTCCCCGCCGCCGACGCGACCCTCGGCTACGCCCTCGACCACCGGCCCGACGCGTTGGTCGGCTTCGGGCTCGGCGGCCCGGAGATCGGCGTCCCGCGCGCCCAGTTCGCGCCGCACTTCGAGGCCGCCCGCGCCGCCGGCCTCCACTCGGTGCCGCACGCGGGGGAGACCACCGGTCCCGAGACGATCTGGGACTCGCTCCGGCTGCTGGGCGCCGAGCGCATCGGCCACGGCACGTCGGCCGCCGCCGATCCCGCCCTCCTCACCCACCTCGCCGACCGGGCGATCCCGCTCGAGGTCTGCCCGTCGTCCAACGTCGCCACCCGCGCCGTCGCCACCCTCGCCGACCACCCGCTCAAGACGTTCGTGGACGCCGGCGTCGTGGTCACCGTCAACTCCGACGACCCGCCGATGTTCGGCACCACCCTGAACCGCGAGTACGAGATCGCCGCCGACCTGCTCGGGCTCGACCAGCACGGTCTCGCCGACCTGGCCCGGGCGGGCGTGACGTCGTCGTTCGCGCCCGACGACGTCAAGACCCGCCTGCTCGCGGAGATCGCCGACCACGTCGGGTCCTGACCCGGGACGTGCAGGGCCCCGCGGTCTCATACACCGCGGGGCCGGTCCCAGCATGTCGCCGGACGTCGGCCGCCCGTCGGAGGCGCGCCGCGCCCGGTGGCGGACGGATTCGCGGGACCGAGCCCGTCCTGGAATGATGGCTCCGCAACGAAGGGGAGTAGTTCCCGCGCCTCACCTGGTGAGGAGCGGAGGTACGTCGACATACCGGTGGGCCCGCCCACCCGGCGTACCGCTCGGCCCGGCCCACCAGGCGGGCCCGAGTGAGCGAGACCTTCGGCACGATCCGTGCCGAAGCGACCCCCGAAGGGCCTCCGGCGTCCACACGAGAGGCACCCGCACCATGTCGTTCCTCACCCTCCTGCTCGTCGCGCTCGGTGTCTCCGCCGACGCCTTCGCCGTGGCCATCGGCAAGGGCCTGCAGATGCGCCGGCTCCGCGTCACCGACGCGGTCCTGCTCGCCCTGACCTTCGGCGTCTTCCAGGCCGCGATGCCGGCGATCGGCTGGCTCCTCGGGACCGGGTTCGCCGACCGCGTCACCGCGATCGACCACTGGATCGCGTTCGGGCTCCTGGCCGCCATCGGCGCCAAGATGATCTGGGAGGCGTTCCACGCCGACGCCGACGCGGACGCCGACGACGGCCGGATCCCGGTGCGGGAGATGCTGGTCCTCGGCCTGGCCACCAGCATCGACGCCCTCGCGGTCGGCGTCGGGTTCGCGTTCCTCGACGTCTCGATCGTCGGCGCGGCGATCCTCATCGGCGTGACGACGTTCGTGATCTCGCTGGGCGGCGTGGCGCTCGGCCACCGGGCCGGCACCCGCTTCCGCGGCCCGGCCGAGGTCGTCGGTGGGCTGATCCTCATCGGGATCGGCCTGCGCATCCTGCTCGACCACACCGGCGTCCTCTGACGCCGGCACCCGAGGAACCGGTCCGGGCGCCCCCGGCAGGACTCGAACCTGCGACCGGCGGATTAGAAGGCCGCTGCTCTATCCAGCTGAGCTACGGAGGCGGAGGGCCGCGTCCGAGGACGCCGACCCGCGGGCGAGTCTATGTCCTCGGGCCGGGAGGTCGAGTGGGCGTACTCATGTGCCGACCGCGCACGCCCGCGAGGCTGGCCCCATGACCACGTCGAGCCGGACCATCGCCCGTTCCCTCCTCCTCGCCGCGGCGACCGCGGCAGCCGCGGCCGCCTGCTGGTGGGGGTGGATGGGGTGGGACCACGAGTACTACACCGACCCGGCCACCGGGTACCCCGCCGGCCCCTACCGCCCGTGGCAGGTCGCCGCCTGCGTGCTCACGCTGCTCGCGGTGGCCGCCGTGGCGTTCCGGGTGCTCCACCCCGCCGTCGCCGGGCTGGCGATGACGCTCGGCTTCACGGTCTCGTTCGCCTCGACCGCGCTGCCCGAGGACGACACCGGGCTGGCCATGGTCGGCGTCGTCATGGTGCTGTTCGCGATGGCGCTCGCCTCGTTCGTGGTGGGCCTGGTCGCCACGGCCGCGCGCGCCCGCCGGCACCCGACGCCCGGCTGAGCCGACCCCCGACGGCGCCGCCGGGTTTGGCAGGCGTCACCGCGGGCAGGGGCCGCAGATGTCGTGGATCGAGCGCTCGGTGCTGACCGACCCGGGCCTGCGCGGCGCCGTACCCGACGGCGAGGTGCCGCGCGCCTGGTCGCCGGCCGGTCAGGTCTCGCCGGGAGCCGAGCGGGTCACGCCGTACGGAGTGACCCGGGAGGTCGCCGAGTCGCACGGCCTGCTCGACCTGGTCACCGGGTCGTGGCTGCCGCGGTGGGCCCGCGGTGACCGGATCGACCGGCTCCTCGGCGGTGTCGCCCGGTGGGGGCTGCCCGGGTCACGCGCCGCAGGCCTGCACGCCGCCCTGGCGGACGCCGACGGGATCCTCGTCACCGACGCCCACCTGGTGGTCGTGGTCGGCGGCTCGCCCACGACGGTCGACGACCCGGCACGACCGGGTCGCCGGGTGTCCAGCCGTCCCTACCGGTCAGCGTGGACGTGCCCTCGCGGGGCCGTGGTGGCCGCGCGACGCCGGGCGCGCCTCACCGGGCGCGGGCGGGTCGAGCTCTACTTCGACGACCGGTCGATGTGCGCCGTCATGACGGGTCTGGTCGGTACGTCGGGCGCGCGCCGGCTGCTCGCCGCCCTCGACCTCGGCACCGAGCCGCCGCGCTGAGCCGCCGCGCCGAGCCGTCGTGCTGACCCGTCGAGGCGCCGCGCCAGAGGGTGCGGCAGGCGGGGACCTCAGCGCCGGTGCGCGTCCATCCACGCCTCGACGTCGACCGCCGTGCGGGGCAGCGAGGCGGAGAGGTTGGTCGCACCGTCGGCGGTGACGAGCAGGTCGTCCTCGATCCGGATGCCGATCCCGCGCAGCTCCTCGGGCACCAGCAGGTCGTCGTCCTGGAAGTACAGGCCGGGCTCGACGGTGAGCACCATGCCCGGCTCGAGGAGCGCGCCCTTGTAGGACTCGGGCGCGGCCTGGCCGCAGTCGTGGACGTCGAGGCCGAGCATGTGGCTGGTGCCGTGCAGCGTCCACCGGCTGTAGACCTTCGACTCCGGGTCGAGGGCCTCCTCGGCGGAGACCGGCAGCAGGCCCATCGCGTCGAGCCCGTGGGCCAGCACGGTCATCGCGGCCTCGTGGGTGCCGGCGAAGGGCAGTCCCGGACGGCAGGCCTCGATGCCGGCGTCCTGGGCCGCCAGCACGAGGTCGTACAGGTCGCGCTGGAGCGAGGTGTAGCGGCCGTCGACCGGCAGGGTGCGGGTGACGTCGGCGGTGTAGAGGCTGCGCGCCTCCACCCCCATGTCGAGCAGCACGAGGCTGCCCGGCGTGATCGGGCCGTCGTTGTCGATCCAGTGCAGCGTCGTGGCGTGCGAGCCTCCGCCGACGATCGAGTCGTAGCCGATGTCGTTGCCCATCGCCCGGGCACGACGGAAGAAGGTGCCCTCGATCCAGCGCTCGCCGAACTCGAGGACCCGGTCCCACTCGGCGACGGAGTCGCCGAAGCCGAGCGCGGTGATGTCGCACGCCTCCTGCAGCTGGGCGACCTCCCAGTCGTCCTTGACCAGGCGCATCTCGGAGACTACCCGGGCGAGCTCGTCGTCGCGGGTGCGGTCGACGGGCACCGAGCGGTCGACCGCGAGCGAGACACCGCGGTGGACCCGGGTCTTGCCCGAGCCCGAGAGGGCGTCCTGGAGGTGGTCGATGTGGCGGACCGGCAGCCCGAGGGACGCCGAGAGCTCGCTCAGCGAGGGCCGCTTGCCCACCCACAGCTGGCCGTACTGGCGGTCGCGGAAGAACTCGTCGGTGTCGCGCCCCGAGCGCGGCCGGGCGTAGAGCACGGCCTCGCCGTCGTCGAGGACCAGGACGGCGTCGGAGGTCTGGTTGCCGGTGAGGTAGACGTGGGCGGTGTCGACCCGGAACCGGTAGTCGGTGTCGTAGGAACGCACCTTGTAGCCGCCGCCGGGCAGCACCAGCCGCTCGCCCGGGAACAGCGCGGCCAGGCGGGCCCGCCGTTCGGCGGCCCGGTCGGCGCCGGAGCGGCGCGGGACGTCGCTGTCCTGGTCGCCCCATCCCTGCCGCATGAAGGCGGAGTAGGCCTCCGGCACCGCCGGGTCGTGCGACTCGGTGTGGAACGCGTCCTGGTCGTCTGGTGTGGTCTGGTCGCTCACCCCGCCGACTCTACGCCGGGCGGGTCGCCCGGCGTCCGCCGAACGTGGGTCGACCGGCCCCTGCCGATAGGCTTGCCCCATGCCCGGCCGCCGTCACGACAGCCTCGCGTTCACGCTGGTCGTGAGCGTGACGGTGGTGCTCGGTGCCCTCACGATGCTGGCCATGCTCGCCCTGTCCGGCGCGCCGTCGGTGGTGCTCGTCGCGACGCTGCTCGCCGCGCTGCCCGTCGTCCCGCTCGTGGCGTGCTTCGTGTGGCTCGACCGCTACGAGCCCGAGCCGGTCCGGCTGCTGGTCAACGCGCTCCTGTGGGGCGCCTGCGCCGCGACGGCGATCGCGGTCGTCGTGGGTGGCATCGGCGGCCTGTTCGGACCGGTCACCGACCACGTGTCCCTGGCCGTCGTCGCGCCGGTGACCGAGGAGGCCGGCAAGGGCCTGTTCCTCTTCCTGCTGCTGTGGTGGCGCCGGCACGAGATCGACGGCGTCCTCGACGGCATCGTCTACGCCGGCCTGGTCGGCGTCGGGTTCGCCTTCACCGAGAACGTCCTCTACCTCTCCGCCGCCTACGACGGCACCGACGGGGTGGGTCCCGGCGGGGTCGCCGGCGTGACCACGACGTTCCTGCTGCGCTGCGTCGTCAGCCCGTTCGCGCACCCCCTCTTCACCGCCTTCACCGGCATCGGCATCGGGATCGCGGTGGCCTCGCGCAGCCGGTCGGTCCGGACGCTGGCGCCGGTCGGCGGGTTCCTGCTCGCCGTCCTCGCCCACGGCCTCTGGAACGCCTCGACGATCTTCGGCCCGGCCGGCAACGCCCTGGTCTACGCCGTCCTGATGGTGCCCGCGCTGCTCGGCATCGCGGCCCTCGCACTCTGGGCCCGCCGCTCGGAGGCCACCATCCTCACCGCCGCCCTCCAGGACGCCGCCCGCCGCGGGCTGATCCCGGCCACCGACATCGGCTGGGTCGTCGACCTCCGTGCCCGGCGCGCGGCCCGGCAGCACGCCCGGCGCACCGGTGGGCGCGAGGCCGAGCAGTCCGTGGCCGACTACCAGCAGGCGCTCATCGAGCTCGGCTTCCTCCACCACCGGCTGCTGCGCGGCACCGCTCCCCACGACTGGCAGGTGCGCGGCGCCGAGCACGTCGACCGGATCCGCGCCGTCCGCCCCCACGTCGCGTTCCCCGGACAGGTGGTTCCCACGGCATGACACCCCCCAGCACCGACCCAGCCGCCGGCAAGTCCGGCCGGCACGGCGGGCCCGACACGTCGAGCAGGTCGGGCGGGCCCGACGCGGCCTCGACCAGGCTCCAGGACAAGCGCGACGCCGCGATGGTGACCGCGCTGGTCCGGCTGCGCCAGTCGCTGGTCGCGGCGGCCCTGCCGCTCGACCTCCCCGGCGTCGCCGAGGCACGGACCAGCCGCGGCGAGATGATCGACCAGCTCGAGGACTACCTGATCCCGCGCCTGATGACCCTCGAGGCCCCGCTGCTCGCGGTCGTCGGCGGCTCGACCGGCGCCGGCAAGTCGACGCTGGTCAACTCGCTCGTCGGCGAGCGGGTGACGACGTCCGGGGTGCTCCGCCCGACGACCCGGTCGCCCGTCCTGGTGCACCACCCCGACGACGCGCACTGGTTCGGCCAGGACCGGTTGCTGCCCGGTCTCGTCCGGGTCGACCACACCACCGACGACCCCGACTCGCTCCAGCTGGTGGCCTCGGCGTCGGTGCCGCCGGGCCTGGCGATCCTCGACGCCCCCGACGTCGACTCCGTCGAGGAGCGCAACCGGCTGCTCGCCGCCGAGCTGATGGCGGCGGCCGACCTCTGGCTGTTCGTCACCTCCGCCGCGCGCTACGCCGACCAGGTGCCGTGGGAGTTCCTGCGGCGCGCCGCGGAGCGTTCGACCGCGGTCGCGATCATCCTCGACCGCACCCCCGACGAGGCGGTCCAGACCGTCTCGACCCACCTCGCCCGGATGCTGGCGAGTCGCGGGCTGAAGGACTCGCCGCTGTTCGTCGTCGCCGAGGGCACCGTCGACGACGACGGGTTGCTGCCCGCGCACCACGTCGCCGACGTCCGGTCGTGGCTGGAGTCCCTCGCCGACGACATCGACGCCCGGACCGAGGTCGTGCGCCGCACGCTCGGCGGCGCCGTCCGCGCGATCACCCACCGCATCCACGCCGTCGCCGACGCCTGCGCGGCGCAGGGTGGCGTCGCGCTCGCCCTCAAGGACGACGTCGACGCGGTCTACGACGACGCGACCGCGACGCTCGCCGCGGCCCTCGGCGACGGCGGCCTGGTCCGCGGTGACCTGCAGGCCCGCTGGGAGGAGTTCGTCGGCAGCGGCGACCTGCTGCGCTCCCTCGACACCCGGGTCGGTGGGCTGCGCGAGCGCCTGGTCAACACCATCAAGGGCAAGCCGCAGCAGGCCGAGCGGGTCACCGTCGCGATCGACGCCGCGCTCCAGACGCTGGTGCTGGAGCACGCGGAGTCCGCGGCCGCGCGCGCCCACGAGGCGTGGAGTGCCCAGCCGCACGGTGCCGCCCTGCTCGCCGGGGCACCCGGCGACCTCACCCGCACCTCCCGCGACCTGCGCCGTCGCGCCGAGCGGGCGGTGCGCGAGTGGCAGGACGACGTCAACGACCTGGTCCGCCGCGAGGGCGCCGACAAGCGGACGTCGGCACGGTTCCTCGCCTTCGGCGTCAGCGGCCTCTCGGTCGCGCTGATGGTCGAGGTCTTCACGCCCGACGCCGACACGGCCGCGTCGGAGACGTCCGGTCCGGCGTCCGCGTCGCGACGGCTGCTCGACGCCGTCTTCGGCGACGACGACGTGCGTGCCCTCGTCGAGCGCGCCCGCCGGGCGCTCGACCGGCTCGTCGGTGGGCTGATGCAGACCGAGCGGACGCGCTATCTTTCGCTCGTCGATGCCGTGGTGCTCGAGCCGGCCGCTGCCGAGAAGCTCCGCGGGGCGGCCCGCCGGGTCGACGACCTGCGCTACCAGGCGTCCCAGGAGGACGCCGTCACCGGAGAGAACCCCCCTGGAATGACGTCGTGACATCGCTGCTCGAAGGCGCCCGCCAGCTCGTGACGCGGGGCACCGACATCGGGGCGCGCATCGAGGGCCTGGAGCAGGCCGCGGCGTCCGCTCGCGGCCGCCTCGACGACGACGTCGTCGACGTCGCGTCGACCACGTCCGCGCGCGCCGCCGGTCGGCTGCGTCTCTCGGCGCAGCACACGGTCGTCGCGATCGCCGGGGCCACCGGCTCGGGCAAGTCCTCGACGTTCAACGCCCTCACGGGGCTCGAGCTCTCCTCCACCGGCGTGCGCCGCCCGACGACGTCCTGGGCCACCGCGTGCGTGTGGGGAAGCGCCGGCGCCGCCGACCTGCTCGAGTGGCTCGGGATCCCGCCGCGGCACCAGACCATGCGCGACTCGATGCTCGACGTCGGCAAGGCCGACCGCGACCTCGAGGGCGTGGTCCTGATGGACCTGCCCGACCACGACTCCACCGAGGTGAGCCACCACCTCGAGGTCGACCGCCTGGTGCTGCTCGCCGACCTGCTGGTGTGGGTGCTCGACCCCCAGAAGTACGCCGACGCGGCGATCCACGACCGCTACCTCGCGCCGCTGCGCAGCCACGCCGGCGTCATGGTCGTGGTGCTCAACCACATCGACACCATCCCCGCCGACCGCCGGCAGTCGATGGTCGACGACGTCCGGCGGCTGCTCGACCTCGACGGCCTCCAGTCGGTGCCGATCTACGCCGTCAGCGCGCGCCACGACATCGGGATCGACGAGCTGCGCGCCGAGATCGCCTCGCGGGTCGCGGCCAAGAAGCTGACCGTCGGACGGATCGAGGCCGACCTCCGTGCGGCCGCCGAGGCGATGGACGTCGCCACCGGCTCCGCAGCCCCGCGCGAGCTCCCGGCCGCGCGCGTCGCCGAGCTCGACGCCGCGATCGCCGACGCCGCCGGTGTGCCGGTCGTGGTCGACGCCGTCGAGCGGTCCACCCGGCACCGGGCCGGCCGCGCGACGACGTGGCCGGTGCTCGCGCCGTTCTCGCGGCTCGGCCCCGACCCCCTCGCCAAGCTCGGGCTCGACCTCGGCGACTCCGCCGCCGAGCTCAGCGGCACCGCCCGGGCGACGCCGCGGGCCGCCGCGGTGCAGCGGGCCCGCCTCGACGCCGAGGTGCGCGCGCTGGCCGACGACGCCTCCGACGGGCTGGGTGCGCCGTGGGTCGCCGCCGTGCACCGTGCGTCGACGGCCCGTCTGCCCGAGCTGGGCGACCGGCTCGACCGCGACCTCGGGGCCGCCGACCTGGGCGTCGGACGACTGCCCGGATGGGTCGCCGCGGTGCGGGTGCTGCAGTGGCTGCTCCTGCTCGCCGCCGTCGCCGGAGCCGTGTGGACCGGTGTCCTCGCCGTGGGCGGCACGCTCACCGACGAGGCCGACCTGGTCGCCGGCGTCCCGCTGCCGGTGCTCCTGCTGGTCGGCGGGCTCGTGCTCGGGGTGCTGCTCGCCGTCCTCTGCCGGTTCCGGGTCGCCACGCTGGCCCGCGACCGCGCCGGCGACGCCGACGAACGGCTCCGCGACGCGGTCCACGCCGCGGTCGACGAGCTCGTCGTCACCCCGGTCGCGACCGAGCTCACGGCGTACTCGCAGGTGCGCACGCACCTCACCGCCGTGCTCGACCACCCCGAGAAGACCACCTAGCGTCCACAGGCACCTCCCGACCGGGGTTGTCCACAGGCCCGGTCGATCGCGGCCGGACCTGTCGGTGGTCGCGCCTTGGCTCGTCCCGTGCCCGACAGGGGCACGACCGACGAGGCGAGGAGCGTGGAGATGTCCAACGAGACGACGGTGACCCTGCAGGGCTGGGTGGGCGGCGACGTGGTGCTGCGGCGGGCTGGTGACGTCCCGGTCACGAGCTTCCGGGTGGCGTGTACCCCACGACGGCTGTCGCGGCGCACGGGGGAGTGGGTCGACGCGCCCACCCAGTGGTACACGGTGAACGTGTGGCGGGCGCTCGCCGAGCACTGTGCGGCGTCGCTGCGCCGGGGCGACCCGGTCGTGGTCACCGGGCGGATCAACATGCGCCCCTACGTCGGCAGGTCCGGCACCGAGACGATCGAGGTCGAGGTCGACGCGCTGGCCGTCGGGCACGACCTGACCCGCGGCACGTCGTCGTTCACCCGTGCCGCCCGGCCCGACGCCGGTGCGCCGGCGGGTGCTCCGGTGGGTGCGCCGGTGGGTGCCCCGGCGGGCGGTGCGGGCGAGCAGGAGGCGCCGGCCGCGTGAGGGCCCGGTCGGGTCGGGCGCGTCCGCGCGGCCGGCCCGACCCGGACGGGCGACGTCGGTCGTGCGGCACTAGGCTCGTCGATTATGGCGGACTATGTCTTCACGCTGCGCAATGTGCGCAAGGCCCACGGTGACAAGGTCGTTCTCGACAACGTCACGCTCTCCTTCCTCCACGGCGCCAAGATCGGCGTCGTCGGACCCAACGGCACCGGCAAGTCGTCGCTGCTGCGGATCATGGCCGGCCTCGACCACGCCAACAACGGCGACGCGATCCTCGACCCCGGTGCCACGGTGGGGATGCTCCAGCAGGAGCCGCCGCTGACCGAGGGCAGGACGGTGCTCGAGAACGTCGAGGAGGCCGTCGGCGACGTCTTGGCGAAGAAGAAGCGCTACGACGAGATCTCCGAGCTGATGGGCGACCCCGACGCCGACTTCGACACCCTCCTCGCCGAGATGGGCGAGCTGCAGGAGGAGCTCGACGCCGCCAACGTCTGGGACCTCGACAGTCGGCTCGACCAGGCCATGGACGCGCTGCGCTGCCCGCCGCCCGACGCGATCGTCGACCACCTCTCCGGTGGTGAGCGACGCCGCGTGGCGCTGTGCAAGCTGCTGCTCCAGCAGCCGAGCCTGCTGCTGCTCGACGAGCCCACCAACCACCTCGACGCTGAGTCGGTCCAGTGGCTCGAAGGTCACCTGGCCAGCTACCCGGGCGCCGTCCTGGCGATCACCCACGACCGCTACTTCCTCGACAACGTGGCGGAGTGGATCCTCGAGCTCGACCGCGGCAAGACGCACCCCTACGAGGGCAACTACTCCACCTACCTCGAGACCAAGAAGGACCGGCTCAAGATCGAGGGGCAGAAGGACGTCAAGCGCGCCAAGATGCTGGAGAAGGAGCTCGAGTGGGTCCGCTCCAACGCCAAGGCCCGCCAGACCAAGAGCCGCTCGCGGCTCGCGCGCTACGAGGAGATGGCCGCCGAGGCCGACCGGATGCGCAAGATCGACACCTCCGAGATCAACATCCCGGCCGGTCCGCGTCTCGGTGACGTCGTCCTCGAGGCCGACCACCTCGGCAAGGGCTTCGAGGGTCGCACCCTCATCGACGACCTGTCGTTCTCGCTGCCGCGCGCCGGCATCGTCGGCGTCATCGGGCCGAACGGCGTCGGCAAGACCACCCTGTTCCGGATGATCACCGGCTCCGAGGAGCCCGACAAGGGCTCGCTGAACGTCGGCCAGACCGTGAAGCTGTCCTACGTCGACCAGAGCCGGGGTGGCATCGACCCGAACAAGAACGTCTGGGAGGTCGTCTCCGACGGGCTCGACTTCATCAAGGTCGCCAACTTCGAGATGAACTCGCGCGCCTACGTCGCCTCGTTCGGCTTCAAGGGCCCCGACCAGCAGAAGAAGGCCGGCGTCCTGTCCGGTGGTGAGCGCAACCGCCTGAACCTGGCCCTCACGCTGAAGATGGGCGGCAACCTGCTGCTGCTCGACGAGCCCACCAACGACCTCGACGTCGAGACGCTGTCCTCGCTCGAGGACGCGCTGCTCGACTTCCCCGGCTGCGCCGTGGTCACCTCGCACGACCGGTGGTTCCTCGACCGCGTCGTGACGCACATCCTCGCGTGGGAGGGCGACGCCGAGAACCCCGCCAGCTGGTACTGGTTCGAGGGCAACTACGCCTCCTACGAGGAGAACAAGATCGAGCGCCTCGGCATCGAGGCGGCCCGTCCGCACCGGGTCACCCACCGCCGGCTCACCCGCGACTGACACCCACCTGCTCGTCGCGACGCGGGCGCGCGTCCTCGGCTACCTTCCCGGGGGCGCTCGCCCGTCGTCGTGCCCGCGCGACCCGCTAGCGGATCTCCATGTCCGGGTGGGCGGTGATGAGGTGGTCGGCGACGGTGTTCATCACCCGGCCGAGCGCGTCGAAGTCGTCGGGGTCGGCGAGGTCGACGATGTGGTCGCGGACCCCGTTCACGTGGGTGGGGGCGACGTTCTCGAGCAGCAGTCGGCCGCGCTCGGTCATCACCGCGACCACGCCGCGCCCGTCGTCGGCGGAGCTGGTGCGGGTGACGAGCTCGGCCGTCTCCATCCGCTTGATGGTGTGGGTGACCCGGCTCCGGCTGTGGGCGAGCGACTGCGCCAGCTGTGCCATCCTCATCTGCCCGTCCCGCTCGGAGAGCCGCACCAGGATCTCGTACTCGACCAGCGAGACGCCGTGGTGGCGGCGCAGGTCGTCGTCGAGTCGGTCGAAGAGCAGCGTCGTGCCGAGGACGAGGGCGCGCCACGCGACCTGCTGGTCCGCGTCGAGCCAGCGCGGTTCGGGACGGATCGGGAACTGGGCGGCCACCCGCTGAGTCTAGGCTTCCGGGTTCTCGCGACCCCTACGGCCGGGTGACCCGGGCGCCCTGGCCAGCAGGACACCGGTCGTCCGATGGGGCGCGAGCCGCGGTGGACGGCATCGCGCCACGCGGCGGCGGGGCCGCGCAGCGCCGACTACATCCGCTCGAGGATCAGTGCCATGCCCTGCCCGCCGCCGACGCACATGGTGATCAGGCCGGTGGTCTTGTCGTGCCAGTCGAGGCTGTTCAGCATTGTGTTCTGCAGACGCGCGCCGGTCATGCCGAAGGGGTGGCCGACGGCGATGGCGCCGCCGTTGACGTTGAGCCGGTCGAGGTCGATGCCGAGGTCCTGGTAGGACGGCACGACCTGGGCGGCGAACGCCTCGTTGATCTCGACGAGGTCGATGTCGCCGATGCTCATGCCGGCGTACCTGAGGGCGTTCCTGGTCGCCTCGACCGGGCCGAGCCCCATGATCTCCGGCGACAGGCCGGACACGCCGGTGGAGACGATCCGGGCCAGCGGGGTGAGTCCGAGCTCGGCCGCCCGGGTGTCGGACATGACGACGACGGCGGCGGCGCCGTCGTTGAGCGGGCAGCAGTTGCCGGCGGTGACGACGCCGTCGGGCCGGAAGACCGGCTGCAGCTGGGACGCGGCCTCGTAGGTGACGCCGGCGCGGGGGCCGTCGTCGGCGGTGACGACCGTGCCGTCGGGCGCGGTCACGGGGGTGATCTCGCGGGCCCAGAAGCCGTCGTTAATGGCCTTCTCGGCGAGGTTCTGGGAGCGGACGCCGAACTCGTCGAGCTCCTGGCGCGAGAGCCCGCGCATCCGGGCGACGTTCTCCGCGGTCTGGCCCATCGCGACGTAGGCGTCGGGCAGGGCGCCGTCCTCGCGCGGGTCGTGCCAGTCGACACCGCCCTCGGCGGTCTTCACGGTGCGGGCCTGGGCCTCCGCGAAGACGGGGTTCTGCGTGTCGGGCCAGTGGTCGGAGGTGCCCTTGGCGAAGCGGGAGACCATCTCGACGCCGGCGGAGATGAAGACGTCGCCCTCGCCGGCCTTGATCGCGTGGAACGCCATCCGGGTCGTCTGGACCGAGGACGCGCAGTAGCGGGTGATCGTGGCGCCGGGGACGTCGTCCATGCCGTTGAGGACGTTGACGATCCGGCCCATGTTGTTGCCGGACTCCCCGCCGGGCAGGCCGCAGCCGAGGTACAGGTCGTCGACGGTGTGCGGGTCGAGCGCCGGGATCTTGTCGAGCGCGGCGCGCACGATGGTCGCGGTCAGGTCGTCGGGACGCAGGTCCTTCAGGGACCCCTTGTTGGCACGCCCGATCGGGGACCGGGTGGCTGAGACGATGACGGCTTCGGGCATGCGGAGCTCCGGTTCTCGAGGGGCGAGGGGCGATCTCCCTGCACGATAGGACACCGCCCCGACCGCCCGCGGTCGCGGAGGGGCAGACTGAGGACGTGCGCCACCTGTACCAGTGCCCGATGCGGTGGGCCGACCTCGACCTGCTGGGCCACGTCAACAACGTCGTGTACGTCGACTACCTCCAGGAGGCGCGGGTCGACCTGATGCGCTCGCTGTTCCCGGCCCCGGCCGGGGTCCAGGACGACCTCGCCGACGGCGTCGTCGTCGTCCGGCACGAGGTGACCTACCTCGCGCCGCTGACCCTCACGCTGCGTCCGGTGAGCATCGAGTGCTGGGTCACCGAGGTGCGGGCCGCGTCGTTCACGATGGCCTACGAGGTCTTCCACGACGATCCCGGCAGCGACGGCGGGCGGCACGTCTACCTCCGGGCGACCACCCTCCTGACGCCGTACGTGTTCGAGACCGAGCGGCCGCGCCGCCTGCGCCCGGACGAGCGCGCCACGCTCGAGCCGTACGTCGAGCCGGCCATCGGGATCCCCGCCGCGCCGCTCCCGTCGGTCGACCGGACGGTGGGGCACCGCTACCCGCTGCACGTCCGGTTCTCCGACGTCGACGTCTACCGCCACGTCAACAACGTGAAGTACTTCGAGTACTTCCAGGAGTCCCGGGTCCGCCTGATGGACGACCTGACCCGCGGCACCGCCGCCGCCGAGTCGGGACCGGGGTTCGTCGTCGTCCAGACCGACGTCGACTACCGGCGCCCGATCCTGCTGCGCCCGGAGCCGTACGACGTGTGGGCCGAGATCGCCCGGGTCGGCACCCGCTCGATGACCCTCGAGTCGGAGATCGCCGACGGCGAGACCCTGCTCGCCCGCTCCCGGGTGACGCTGGTCTTCTACGACCCCGACACGGGTCGATCGACCGAACCGACCGCGGCGATGCGGGACGTGCTGGCGGGGGCTACTCGAACGAGTTGACCATGAACTGGGCGGCGTGGGTGACGTAGTCCCAGAACTTCGCGTCCTGCTCGGGCGTCAGGTCGGCGGCGTCGAGCCCGGCGCGGAAGTGGTGCAGCCAGCGCTCCTTGGCGTCCGGGGTGACCGCGAACGGCGCGTGCCGCATCCGCAGCCGGGGATGGCCGCGGGCCTCGGAGTAGGTGGTCGGGCCGCCCCAGTACTGCACGAGGAAGAGCAGGAACCGCTCCTCGGCCGGGCCGAGGTCTTCCTCGGGGTACATCGGCCGCAGGAGCTCGTCGGTGGCGACGCCCTCGTAGAAGCGGTGCACGACGGTGCGGACCGTCTCGAACCCGCCGATCTCCTCGTAGAACGTCACCCCTCCATTGTCCGGCTCGATGGTGACGTCCTGCGTCGGGGGCATCAGGCGCCGTCCTCGACGTCGTCGGGTCGACGGCGCGCGGGCTCCTCGCGCTGCCACACGACACGCTGCTGGAACGGCTTCTCGATGCCCTCGTAGTCGAAGCGGTTCTTGATCCGCTGACGCATCTCGCGGGCCACCGCCCACTGCTCACCCGGCGTGGTCTTCAGCACGACGCGCACCGTGACGCCGTCGACGCCGAGGTCCTGGACGCCCCAGACGGAGGGCTCCTCGATCACCTGGCCCTTGAAGTCGTCGTCCTCCCAGAGGTCGTGGGCGACCTCGCCGAGCACGCGACGGACCCGGGCCAGGTCCTCGTGGTAGGCCACGCTGACGTCGAGCACGGTGCGGGCCCAGTTCTGGCTCTGGTTGCCGACGCGCACGATCTGGCCGTTCGGGACGTACCAGACGGTGCCGTTGACGTCGCGCAGCCGCGTCATCCGCAGGGTGACGGCCTCGACCGTGCCGATCGCCTCGCCGAGGTCGACGTCGTCGCCGACGCCGAACTGGTCCTCGATGATCATGAAGACGCCGGAGAGGAAGTCCTTCACGAGCGACTGGGCGCCGAAGCCCAGGGCGAGGCCGACGATGCCGGCGCTGGCGATGATCGGGGCGATGTCGACGCCGATCTCGCTCAGCATCATGGTGCCGAAGACGGCGACCAGGAGCCCGGTGACGATGCTCTTGAGCAGGCTCCCCATGGCCTCGGCGCGCTGGCTGCGGCGCTGGCTGGCGCCGAGGGCGACCCGGTCGGGCAGGACGCCGTGGGCGGCGCGCCGCACGATCCGGTCGATCACCTTGTGGACGAGCCAGCGGATGGCGAGGGCCAGCAGCAGCAGACCCGTGAGGGCGAGCGGCTTGCCGATCAGGACGTCGGAGTAGCGCGCGAGGGTGTCGTTGTCGGTCTGGTCGAAGACGGTGTTGCAGACGCTCTCGCCCTCGGCGCACGGATTGGCCACGAGGGCCCGGCCGAAGCTGTCGGGGAGCGCACCGAGCGCGACGATGTCGAGTACGGGCATGGGTGCATGCATAACAGGTACGCCCGCGTCGTTCGACTTCACCGGACGGCGATAGACTGGGCCCCGTGACTGGGACCGTGACGAACCACACCGGCGACCCCCGCGGTCGGCACCACCGGACGCGCCGCCTCCTCACCGTGGCCGGCGGCGCCGGCGTGCTGGTGGCGTGGTCCGCGGGCGCTGCCTCCGCCGACGTCCCCGAGGGCTGGGACACACCGCCGTCGATCGACACGGGCTTCGCCCTCGCCATCCTGGTCGGGATCCCGGTCGGCCTGTTCCTGCTGATCGCCCTGCTGACCTACCTGCCGGCGATGATCCGCGGCGAGCGGCTCGCGCCCGGTGGCCAGGTGCCCGAGGACCAGTGGCTCGGGGGCCCGCGCAAGAGCCCCGGCGAGCTCGCCGCGCCCGACACGGCCGAGTCCCGGGCCGGAGGATCCAGTGCCCGCTGGTGAGTACCTGAGCGAGGCCGACCGGTCCTCGCTCGACCTGGTGATGCGCAAGGCCGAGCAGACCTGTCGGGCGGAGTTCTCGATCTTCGTCGGTCGCGCCCAGGGCGACCCCCGTGCGTTCGCGACCAGCCTGCACAACTCGATGGTCGCGCCGGCGCGCAGCATCCTGATCATGGTCGACCCCGATGCCCGCAGCGTCGAGGTCGTCACCGGTGGCTTCGTCCGCGAGACCCTCACCGACGCGCAGGTCGAGCTGGCCACCGCGACCATGGCGGAGGCCTTCGCCGACGGCGACCTCGTCGGCGGACTGCGGCACGGCATCCGCCAGCTGGGCGAGCACGCCCGCACCGCGCGCCCGCGCAAGGCCTAGCCGCGCCGGTCCCGCCAGTCGGGGATCCGCCACGTCGGGGATCCGCTACGTCGGGGATCCGCCACGTCCGGGATCCGCCACGTCGGGGATCCGCTACGTCCGGGATCCGCTACGTCCGGGATCCGCCACGTCCGGGATCCGCCACGACCGGCGCCCGGGACGACGGGGACCCCGGTCGTCCAGGGTCCCCGGTCGTCCAGGGTCCCCGTCGTGAGCGGGTCGGTCAGCCGGCGTCCTTCGCCTGCGCGGCCAGGGCGCGGGCGACCTCGGCGCGCCCCTCCCGGACGTAGCGCACCGCTCCGGGGTTGGCGGTCGAGGTGGCCAGGTAGGCGTCGACCTTCTCGAGCAGCTCGGCGGAGGCCAGCGGCTTCGGGAAGAAGTGCTCGAGGGCGACCGAGCCGCGGTGGGCGCCGATCCGCTCCCAGGTGCTGTCGACGAGGTCGAGGTACTTCTCGACGTACGGCGCGAGCACCTCCTCCTGGCCCGAGCGCATGAACGACAGCACGATGCTGCGCGCGGTCTCGTTCGGTGTGCCGGCCTCGAGCATGCCGAGCCGCCAGGCGGTCTCCTTGGCCTCGGCGGTCGGCATCGCCGCACGAGCGGCGGCGGCGTGCTCCTGCCCGGAGATCGTGTTGTCGGCGGCCAGCGCCTCGTCGACCCGCGCGTCGTCGGCCCGACCGCGTGCGGCCAGGGCGGTGATCAGGCTCCACCGCAGGTCGTCGTCGACCGCGAGCCCCTCGACCACGAGCGAACCGTCGAGCAACGCCTCGAGGGCGTCGAGCGCCTCGTCGGTGTGGGCGGCGCCGGCGTAGGAGCGGGCGAAGGTGAGCTGGGAGTCGCTCCCCGGCTCGGCCGCGTCGAGCAGGCCGCGCAGGCCGCGCTCCCACTGGAGCCGGAGGTCGGCCCGGTGGGCCGGCGCGGAGTAGGAGTTCACGGCGAGCGCGGCGTAGGCCGGGATGCGGGTGACGCCCCAGGCGTCGGTCTCGCTGCCGATGTTGCCGAGCACGAGGGTCACGAAGTCGGTGGCCGAGAGCTCGGCGTCGCGCGTCATGTCCCAGGTGGCGCCCCAGACGAGGGCCCGGGCGAGCGAGTCGTCGAGGCGGGAGAGCCCGCCGACCACGGTCGCGAGGGAGCGCTCGTCGAGACGGATCTTGGCGTAGGCCAGGTCACCGTCGTTGAGGAGGAGCAGCGCGGGTTGCTTCTGCCCGACGGCCTCCTTGATGTCGGTGGACTCGCCCTCGACGTCGACCTCGATGTAGTCGCGCCGCACGAGGCGGAGCTCGCCGCGCTCGTTGGCGACCTCGTCGTACAGGCCGATCCCGAGGCGGTGCCGGCGCAGCGTCGGCTGGTCGGCCGAGGCCGTCTGGCGGACGGCGAGGCGCGTGTAGGCGCCGTCGGCGTCGAGCTCGAAGTCCGGCGTGAGCGTGTTGACGCCGGCGGTCTGCAGCCACTCCTCGGCCCAGCTGCCGAGCTCGCGGCCGGAGGACCGCTCGAGCGCGACGAGGAGGTCGCCGAACTCGGTGTTGCCGAACGCGTGGTCCTGGAAGTACTGGCGCAGGCCGGCGATGAACGGCTCGAGCCCGACCCACGCGACGAGCTGCTTGAGCACCGACGCGCCCTTGGCGTAGGTGATCATGTCGAAGTTGACCTCCACCGCCTCGAGGTCGTGGTTGTCGGCGGCGATCGGGTGGGTGCTGGGGAGCTGGTCGGCGCGGTAGCCGGTCTGCTTGCGGGCGTTCGCGAAGCCGGTCCACGCGTCGGTGAACTCGGTGGCCTCGGCCTCGCACCAGTAGCAGGCCCACTCGGCGAACGACTCGTTGAGCCAGAGGTCGTCCCACCACTTCATGGTCACCAGGTCGCCGAACCACATGTGGGCCATCTCGTGGGTGATCACCGAGCACCGGAACTCGTAGAACGAGCGCGGCTGGCGCGAGCGGGGGAGGTACTCGTCGCGCAGGGTCACGCAGCCGGCGTTCTCCATCGCGCCCATGTTGTACTCCGGCACGTAGAGCTGGTCGTACTTCTCGAACGGGTACGGGTAGCCGAACTCACGCTCGAAGAACTCGAAGCTCTGCTTGGTGATCTTCACCAGCTCGTCGCGGTCGAGGTGGTCGACCAGGGACTGGCGGCAGTAGTGACCGAGCGGGATCTCGCCGAACTGGCCCTCGTAGGTGTCGAAGACGGCGTGGTACTCGCCGGCGACGACGGCGGTGATGTAGGTAGACATCCGCTTCGTGGGCGGGAAGGCCCACACGGCCGCACCGGCCCCGACGGGCTCCGGCTCGGGCGTGGGGGCGTTGGAGACCACCTTCCAGTGGTCGGGAGCGGTGACGCGGAAGGTGAAGACGCTCTTGAGGTCGGGCTGCTCGAAGGTGGTGAAGACGCGGCGCGCGTCGGGCACCTCGAACTGCGAGTACAGGTAGACGCGGTCGTCGACGGGGTCGACGAACCGGTGCAGGCCCTCACCGCTGGTCGAGTACGTGCAGTCGGCGCGGACGACGAGCAGGTTGTCGGCCTGCAGGTCGGGCAGCGGGATCCGGCTGTCGACGTACGTCGCGGGGTCGAGCGCGACGCCGTTGAGGGTGAGCTCGTGGACGGTGGCGCCGACCAGGTCGGCGAACGTCGACGCGCCGGGCTCGCGGCAGGTGAACGCGATCGAGGTCGTCGAGCCGAAGGTGTCGGTCGTTCTGTCGGGGGCCGTCGTCAGGTCCAGGTCGATGGAGTACGACGTCACGTCGAGGAGTGAGGCGCGGGTAGCGGCCTCGTCCCGGGTCAGGTTGGTTCCAGGCATGCCCCTCATCCTGGCACTGCTCGGTGCCGATGATGCAGGTGGCCGGATCGGCGCCCCGATCCCGGCCCTGCCCGCGCCCCCGTTGAAACGACACGCCTGTGATTCGAAATGCACACCAAAGTGGCCCTTGTGAATTATGTGGTTGCTGTTGCGAAACGCACCGGATGTGCTTGACAGTGGTCCCCGTGCCCCTCCGTCGCAGCCCGATGACCCACCGTCCGACCCGTCGCCCGACCCGTCGTCCGAGCGGTCTCGTGGCCCGGCTCCTGGCGCTGGTCCTCCTCGGATCCCTCGCGGTGGTCCTGCCGGTCGCGTCGCCGTCGCCCGCGCAGGCGTCGTCGAAGTACCACTGCACCGGCTACACCGGGTGCGCGAACGCCGGGTACAGCGACGCCGGCTACGGCCGGGTCAACGACAAGATGTACTGGCGGATGTACTCCGGCCACAACTGCACCAACTACGTCGCCTACCGGATGATCCGGGCCGGGATGTCGACCGAGCGCCCCTGGAGCGGGACGGGCATGGCCTACAACTGGGGCTTCGCCCGCCGCGACATCACCGACACCAAGCCCACCGTGGGCTCGGTGGCCTGGTGGAACCGCGGCGTCTCCGGGGCCGGCTCGAGCGGCCACGTCGCCTACGTCGAGAAGGTCGTCTCCCCGACGGAGATCGTGATCTCCGAGGACTCGTGGAACGGCGACTTCCACTGGCGCACGATCTACAAGGACGGCAGCGGCTGGCCGACCGGCTTCATCCACTTCGTCGACGAGGCGCCGGCACCGGCCGTCGCGGTCCGCACGGCCCCGGCCATCAGCGCCGCCCCGCAGGTCGGCGTCCCGGTGAGCGCCACCTGGGCGGCGTTCACGCCGAAGGTGACCCACACCGTGCAGTGGCTCCGCAACGGCACGGCGATCCCCGGCGCCACCACCAGCACCTACACGCCCACCAGGGAGGACGCCGGTGCGGTCCTGACCTTCCGTGACACCGGCAGCCGCGAGGGCTACACCGCCGCGGTCGCGACGTCGGCACCGTCGGCGCCGGTGGCCGGCGGCGCGTTCCTGCGCCGGACCTCGCCGACCGTCACCGGCGACCCGACCGTCGGCGGGACCCTGAGCGTCGTCCCGGGCGCCTGGTCGCCGACGCCGGCCTCGGTCAGCGTCCGTTGGTCGGCCGACGGCGTCTACCTGTCCGGCCGCAACGGCCAGACGCTCGAGCTGACCCGCGGCCTGGTCGGCAAGACCATCTCGGCCGTCGAGGTCGCCCGGGGTCCGGGCATGCCCAAGGCGTTCGGCTACTCCAACCGGGTCGGGCCGGTCGTCAGCGGCAACGTCGCGCTCGCCCAGCCCTTCGCGGCCGCCGGCACCCCCCGTCACGGCTCGACCCTGAGCTTCGCGGGCGCCTCGTGGACGCCGAGCGACGCGGTCGCGACCTACCAGTGGTTGCGCGACGGCGTGGTCGTGCCCGGCGCGGTCGCTCCGACGTACCTGCTCGGCACCGCGGACGTCGGTCGCACGATCCAGGCCCGCGCCACGGTGGCGAAGCCGAACTTCCGGCCCGTCGTCCAGGCCGCGACGTTCGGCCGGGTCACGACCGCGGCCGCGATCACGGTGCGGGCCGGTGGGCGCAAGCGCGCGGTCAAGGTGACGGTCCGGGTCCGCGCCGCGGGCGCCGTCCCGACCGGGAGCGTCGTGGTGAAGGTGCGGAAGCGCTCGACGACCCTCCCGCTGCGCGACGGGGTCGCCACGATCCGGGTGGACCGGCTGCCCGCCGGCCGGCGCTGGGTCAAGGTGTCCTACTCCGGCGACGGCCTCGTCACGGGCTCGGCCGCCGGTGCGTGGGCGACCGTCAAGCCGTGACCACCGGCCTGGTGGTTGAATCCGGAGGATGAGCACTCCCACCACCGCCGACTTCTGGTTCGACCCGCTGTGCCCCTTCGCGTGGATCACCTCGCGCTGGATCCTGGAGGTCGAGCAGGTCCGCGACGTCCAGGTCACCTGGCACGTCATGAGCCTGGCCTACCTCAACCAGGACAAGGACATCCCCGACAGCTACCGCGAGCTGCTGGCGCCGGCCTGGGGCCCCGTGCGCGTCTGCATCGCGGCCGAGCAGAAGCACGGCCGCGAGGTCCTGCTGCCGCTCTACACCGCGCTCGGCACCCGCATCCACGTCGACGGCCGCACCCTCCACGAGCAGGAGGACGCCGGTCGCTCGATCATCGTCGAGTCGCTCGCCGAGGCCGGGCTGGAGCCCGAGCTGGTCGAGGCGATGGACGACTCCGGACTCGACGCCGCGGTGGCGGCGAGCCACCACGAGGGCATGGACCAGGTCGGCGACGACGTCGGCACGCCGACGATCGCCATCGAGGGCGCCGCGTTCTTCGGTCCGGTCCTCTCCAAGATCCCGCGGGGCGAGGACGCCGGCCTGCTCTGGGACGGGTGCGTCGCCGTCGCCAAGGTGCCCTACTTCTACGAGCTCAAGCGCTCGCGCACCGGCGACCTCGACTTCAGCTGAGACGACGCCACCGCGCCCCGTCACCACGACGAGGCGCGGTGGCGTTGTTGTCTCTGTGACGCACGTGACGCATGATCACGGTGATGCCTTCTCTGATCACGTCGTGGGGACGCCGTTCGGCCGCGCTGGGCGCGGTCGTCACCGCCGCCGCGCTCGCCGCACCGACGCTGGCGGTGACGACCGCGCCGCCGGCGTCCGCCGCCCCGGTGCGGGCGGAGCCCCCGGTGCAGCGGCTGGACCCGGCGGGGGCCGGGCTGCGGGCCGCCGACGTCCCGCTGCCGGCCGGCCGCCGGACCGTCGAGACAGCGACGCCGTTCGCCATGGTGGGCGTGACCTGGGCCGACGACGGCACCGAGCGCGCGGTCCGGGTCCGGACCCGCGCCGACGACGGCTGGTCGCCGTGGCGTGACCTGGAGCGGATCGGCGACGGACCCGACCGCCGGACCCGCGAGCGATCCGCGCGGGTGGCCGCCACCGACCTGGCGTGGGTCGGCACGGCGGACGCCGTCCGCGTCGACGTGGCCGGGACGCGCCCGGAGGACCTCACGCTCGTCCTGATCGCACCGGACGGCGCGCAGGTCGCGACCGCGCCCCGCGCCCTGGCCCGCGACACCCGCAACCCGTGGTCGCCCAAGCCGACGATGCGCGGGCGCGAGCAGTGGGGGGCCGACCCCGCGCTGCGCTCCGGGGCGGCGCGCTACAACAGCACGATCCAGCAGGTGCACGTGCACCACACGGTCAACAGCAACACCTACGCGCGCGACGACGTCCCCGGCCTGCTGCGCGGCATCTACCGCTACCACACGCAGAACCTGGGCTGGTCCGACATCGGCTACAACTTCCTCGTCGACCGGTTCGGACGCACCTGGGTCGGCCGGGCCGGGGGACCCCGCAAGCCGGTGCTCGGGGCGCACACCCTCGGCTTCAACAGCACCTCGACCGGCGTCGCCGTCATCGGGAGCTTCGAGGACGCCCGGCCGCGCCGCAACGTCGTCTCGGCACTGGTGCGGCTGTCGGCGTGGAAGCTGCACCGCTACGACCGCAAGCCCCGCGGTCGCGTGAGCGTCACCTCCTACGGCTCGGACCGCTACCCCGAGGGGGCGCGCCCGCGACTGCCCACCATCGACGGGCACCGCGACACCAACCAGACCGCGTGCCCCGGCGCGATGCTGTACGCCGAGCTGCCCACGATCCGTCGACGGGCCGCCGCGCGCATCGCCCGCTGGTGACGCGCCCGGGGCCGTACCCTGAGGCCGTGCCGATCAGCGTGACGTCCCTGCGCCGCTACCCGGTCAAGTCGTGCCGGGGCGAGGAGCTGCCCACCGCCACCGTCCGGCCGTGGGGACTCGACGGTGACCGGCGCTGGATGCTGGTCGACGACACCGGCGCCGCGATCACCGCCCGCGAGGTGAACCGGCTGCTCCTGGTGCACCCGCAGCTCACCGGGACCGGCCTGCGGGTCGAGGCTCCCGGCGGTGGTGCCGGCGGGGTCGCTCCGGCGCCGCTCGAGGTCGCCACGCCCGACCCGGGGCGCCAGGTCCCGGTCTCCCTGTGGTCGTCGCGGTTCACCGCGGCCCCGGCCGGGGCCGAGGCGGACGCCTGGTTCAGCGAGGTGCTCGGCACCGGTGCGCGTCTGGTGCACCTCGACGACCCGACGCGGCGCCCCACGACGCCCAACTACGGCGACGAGGGCGACGTGGTCTCGCTCGCCGACGGCTACCCCCTGCTGCTGACGACCGAGGAGTCGCTGGCCGCGGTCAACGACCAGGTCCTCGCCTCGGCCCCGCACGGTCGCGAGCCCCTGCCGATGACGCGGTTCCGGCCGAACGTCGTCGTCGCGGGCGCGGCGGCGTGGCGCGAGGACGACTGGCGGCGGATCCGCATCGGCGACGTCGTCCTCCGCGCGGTCAAGGGGTGCGCGCGCTGCGTGATCACGACGATCGACCCCGACACCGCCGTCCGCGAGAAGCAGCCGGTCGCCGCGATGGCCAGGATTCGGCGCTTCGACAACAAGACCTGGTTCGGCACCAACCTGGTGCCCGACCTCCCGGTCGGGGCCGGCGGCGTCCGGCTCCGGGTCGGCGACGAGGTCGAGGTGCTCGACGCGGTCGAGCCGGGTGCGGGTCCGCTGCGGGTGCCCACGCGAAACGCGGTGGCGGAGGCTCACTAGCCTGGGGGCATGACCCATGTCCTGTCCGCCGTCGCCTGGCCCTACGCCAACGGCCCGCGCCACATCGGCCACGTCGCCGGTTTCGGCGTGCCCTCCGACGTCTTCAGCCGGTACTCGCGGATGGCCGGACACGAGGTGCTCATGGTCTCCGGCTCCGACGAGCACGGCACGCCGATCCTGATCGCCGCCGACGAGGCCGGGGTGTCGCCGCAGGCGCTCGCCGACCGGAACCACCGGGTCATCGCCGAGGACCTGGTCTCGCTCGGCTGCACCTACGACCTCTACACCCGCACCACGACGCGCAACCACCACGCCGTCGTCCAGGAGCTGTTCCTCGGGGTCTACGAGAACGGCTACTTCGTCGAGCAGACGACCTACGGTGCCATCTCGCCGTCGACCGGGCGCACGCTGCCCGACCGCTACATCGAGGGCACCTGCCCGATCTGCGGCGCCGCCGGGGCCCGGGGCGACCAGTGCGACACGTGCGGCAACCAGCTCGACCCGGCCGACCTCATCGACCCGGTCTCGAAGATCAACGGCGAGACGCCGGAGTTCATCGAGACCCAGCACTTCTTCCTCGACCTGCCGGCGCTCGCCGACGCGCTGGGGGAGTGGCTCGACGGACGCGAGGCGACCGGGCTGTGGCGGCCCAACGTGATCCGCTTCAGCCAGAACATCCTCAAGGAGATCCGGCCGCGGGCGATGACCCGCGACATCGACTGGGGCATCGCGGTCCCGCTCGACGGCTGGCGCGAGAACCCCACCAAGAAGCTCTACGTCTGGTTCGACGCCGTCGTCGGCTACCTGTCCGCCTCGGTGGAGTGGGCGCGCCGCTCGGGCGACCCGGACGCCTGGCGGCAGTGGTGGAACCCGGCGCCCGAGGGCGGGGCCGAGGCGCTGTCCTACTACTTCATGGGCAAGGACAACATCACCTTCCACAGCCAGATCTGGCCCGCCGAGCTGCTGGCCTACTCCGGGAAGGGCGCGAAGGGCGGCGAGCCGCGCGAGTACGGCGACCTCAACCTGCCCACCGAGGTGGTGTCGTCGGAGTTCCTCACGATGGAGGGACGCAAGTTCTCCTCCTCGAAGAAGGTGGTCATCTACGTCCGCGACCTGCTCAGCCGCTACCAGCCCGACGCCTTCCGGTACTTCGTCGCGGCGGCCGGCCCCGAGAACCAGGACTCCGACTTCACGTGGGCGGAGTTCGTGCGCCGCACCAACGACGAGCTCGTGGCGGGCTGGGGCAACCTGGTCAACCGGACCGCCACGCTGATCGCGAAGAACTTCGGCGAGATCCCGCCGGCCGGCGTCCTCACCGAGGACGACGAGCGGGTGCTCGCCGTGGCCGAGCAGGCCTTCGCCGTCGTCGGCGACCTGATCGGCCGGCACCGCCAGAAGCAGGCGATCGGCGAGGCCATGCGCGCCGTCGGCGAGGTCAACAAGTACGTCTCCGACACCGAGCCGTGGAAGCTGAAGGGCGAGGACCAGCGCGAGCGGCTCGGCACCGTCCTGCACGTCGTCGCGCAGTGCGTGGCCGACCTCAACCTGGTGCTGGCGCCGTTCCTGCCGTTCTCGGCGAACGCCGTCGACGCCGTCTTCGGCGGCGCCGGCGACGTCGCGCCGATGCCGCGGATCGAGGAGGTCGACGACCTCGACGGTGGCGCGGGCTACCCGATCATCACCGGCGACTACACGACCGCACCCGCGTGGCAGCGGCACCCGGTCGTCGTGGGCGCCCCCGTCGAGAAGCCGACCCCGATCTTCACCAAGCTCGACGTCGCGATCGTGGACGAGGAGCTCGCCCGCCTGGCCGGTGGGTGACGGGCCGGTGGGTGCGGGCGAGCGGGTCTGCCTGCACTTCCAGCCCGACTGGCCCTTCGCGGGCGGACGGGTGGTCGAGGCGCTGGCCCGCGACGGCGTCTACCGGTCGCAGTTCGAGACCGGGACGTCGAACGGCGGACTGACGGCGCACGTGGGCGGCGACCGGTGGCGCTGGGAGAGTCGGCTCTTCGCCGCGCGGTACGACGCCGGCCCGGCCGCGGCGCGTCCGGTCTACGGTGCGCTCGACCGGGGCGACCCGTACGGTCCGGCGACCCGGTTCGGGTCCGCCCACCTGCGGCTGCGTCCCGAGGTGGCCGCCCGGACGACGTTCTGCTTCCCCGACTCCTGCCTCGAGCCGGACGCCGTGGTCGGCCCCGAGCGGGCCGCGGAGCTGGTCGCGCTGGCCGAGGCGAGCGGTCACGACCTGCTCGACGACTACGTCGAGGCGCAGGTGCACGGCGGCGTGAGCCTGCGCGACGACGTCGAGGCCGTCGTCCTCGACCCGTGCTTCCGGGGCGGGCCGGTCGAGGACGCGGCGGAGCGGCTGGGCTGCACCGTCGAGTGGCACCCGGGCTACCGGGTGCTGACCGCCGGCCTCGACGAGGTCTACCGGGGCCCGGAACCGCCGGCACTGGCCCGGGCGCTGGGGACCGAGCTCGTGCCCGCCGTCGTCGGCGACGCCGCCCGGTCGGGTCGCCACCACCCCCGGACCGTCAAGCAGGTCTGGCACCTGCTCGCCCGGTTCGGTCGGCTCAGCCGCTGACGTCGTACTCCTCGACCGTGGCGCTCTTCATCGCCGCGGTCTGTCCCTCGTCGGGACCGGATCCGCGGAACGCCTCCAGCTGCGGCCGGCTCGCCCACCGCTCGTGGATGTTGATCCGCTCCGGGTCGAGCAGGTCGGGGGAGATCGCGAAGTCGAGGCAGCCGTCCGCGGTGCGGGCCAGCCGGACCACCTGCTCGCAGCCACGCAGGTAGTCGGGGCGGTCCATGGCCTCGACGAGGAGATGTCCGGCGACGATGATCACGAGAGTACGACCGCTGGTCGGCGCCCGACTCATCGGAGTAGCGTCGCGAGCCATGAGCCTCGCCTTCCTGCTCACCACCCTGGTGATCGTCGCGACGCCCGGGACCGGGGCGCTGTACACGCTCGCCGCCGGGCTGACCCGCGGCGGCCGGGCAGCGGTGCTCGCGGCCTTCGCCTGCACGCTCGGCACGGTGCCCCACCTGGTGGCGGCGACCACCGGTCTGGCGGCGGTGCTGCACGCGAGCGGTGTCGCCTTCGCGACGCTCAAGTACGCCGGCGTCGCCTACCTGCTGTGGATGGCGTGGTCGACCTGGCACGACACCGGGGCGCTCGCCGTGGAGGAGGACCGTCGTCCGGTCAGCCGTCGCCGCGTCATCGGGGAGGGCGTCACGCTCAACCTGCTCAACCCCAAGCTGACCATCTTCTTCTTCGCCTTCCTGCCCCAGTTCGTGCCGGCCGGCTCGCCGGACGCGGTCCCGCACATGCTCGTGCTGAGCGGGATCTTCATGGCCGTGACCTTCGTCGTCTTCGCCGCGTACGGGATCGGCGCGGCCGCCGTCCGCGACCGGGTGCTCGCCCGTCCGCGCCTGGTGAACCGGGTGCGGAAGGCCTTCGCGGCGACGTTCGCCGTGCTCGGTGCCCGCCTGGCCGTCGAGTCACGCTGATCCGGATCCCGTTCGTGACGACCCGGATCCCGTTCGTGACGACGCGGATCCCGTTCGTGACGACCCGGATCCCGTTCGTGACGACGCGGATCCCGTTCGTCGCGACGCGGATCCCGGTCACCGCGACTGGGAGCCCGGTCGCTGGGTAGGTTCCGGGTCATGACCGCACCCAGCCACGTCCCCCTCTTCTACGTGAAGCAGAAGTTCGCGATGACCACCAACCGCTACGAGCTCGTCGGGGCCGGCGCGGGCGGCGCCGAGGGGCAGTCGCTCGGCGTGGCGCAGCAGAAGCGGATGGCGTTCAAGGAGGAGGTCACCTTCTACACCGACGAGTCCCGGAGCCAGCCCGTCTTCAGCTTCAAGGCCCGCAGGAAGGTCGACCTCAACGCCGGCTACGACGTCTTCGACGCGCAGGGCCAGCAGCTCGGCTTCTTCCGCAAGGACTTCGGCAAGAGCCTGCTCCGCTCGACCTTCCACCTCGAGGGACCCGGCTACCAGGCCGTCGGCCAGGAGCGCAGCCAGGCGGTGGCGCTGGTGCGACGCTTCGCCGACATCCCGTTCCTGCCGATCCACTTCGACTTCACCACCCCCGAGGGGCGCACCATCCTCTCGGTGCAGCGGCAGAGCACGGTGCGCGACCGCTACACGGTCACGGTCGGCGACCCCGAGCTCGACTTCCGCGTCGCCGCCGCCGTCGCCGTCGGGCTCGACGCCCTCATGCAGCGGTGACGCTCCACCCGCGGGCCCGCGTCGCGGTCGAGCGGGCCGCGGCCGAGACCCCGGTCTTCACCGAGGGCTACGACGTCGCGGGTGCCCGGGTCGCGGCCCGCGAGGCCGCTGCCCGCCAGCCGCGCGAGGACGTCGAGCGCGCGCTGGACCTCGACGCCGGCGGCGTGCCGTGCCGCCTCTACGTCCCGGCGGACGCCGCGCCCGGCGTCGTCGTCCACGCGCACGGCGGTGGCTTCGTCCTCAACGACGTCGACGTGCACGACGCCTCGTGCCGGCGGCTCGCGAACCGGGCCGGGACCGCCGTGCTCAGCGTCGACTACCGGCTGGCGCCCGAGGACCCGTTCCCGGCCGCGGTCGAGGACCTCGACGCGGTCGTGGCCTGGCTCGACGAGCACGGCGACGGCCACGGGCTCGCCGGGCCGACCTACGGACACGGCGACAGCGCCGGCGCGAACCTGGTGCTCGTCGCGGCCCTGCGCCACCCCGACCGGTTCCGGGCGCTCGCACTGATCTACCCGTTCCTCGACCCGTCGGCGGCGGGAGCCTCGCACCGCGAGGAGACCGAGGGCTTCGACCCGCGCGAGGTCGCCTGGTACTGGGAGCAGTACGCCGGCGGGGACGCCCGCCACCACGACGACCCCGACCTGGCCCCCCTGCTCTCCGACCGGCTCGACACGCTGCCGCCGACGTTCGTGATGACCTCCGAGCACGACCCGCTGCGCGACGAGGGCGAGGTGCTCGTGGCCCGGCTCGCCGAGGCCGGCGTCGAGGTCCTCGGCGTCCGCTACCTCGGACAGGTGCACGGGTTCTGGCGGCACCCCGACGTGTTCCCGGCGGCCGAGCCGCTGCTGCGCCAGGCCGCGGCCTTCCTCCGCGACCACTGACCGGTCCGTCCGGTCGTCCCGGTCGTCCCGGGCGCACGGAAGCGGCGCCGGATCGGTCCGGACGGGGTTCTGGAACACTCGACGCCATGCGCGTCCACCTCGGCAGCGACCACGCCGGCCTCGAGCTCAAGGCCCACCTCGCGACCTGGCTCACCGACCACGGGTACGAGCCCGTCGACCACGGTCCCTTCGTCTACGACGCCGTCGACGACTACCCGGTCTTCTGCCTCCGGGCGGCCGAGGGGGTCGTCGCGGACCGCGCCGAGGGCCGCGACAGCCTCGGCGTCGTGATCGGCGGCTCCGGCAACGGCGAGCAGATCGCCGCCAACAAGGTCGTCGGGTGCCGCGCGGCGCTGGCCTGGTCGGAGGAGACGGCCTCGCTCGGGCGCGAGCACAACGACGCCAACGTGGTCGCCGTCGGCGGCCGGATGCACTCCCTCGACGACATGACCCGGTTCGTGCAGGTGTTCCTGGAGACGCCGTTCAGCGGCGACGAGCGGCACGTGCGCCGGATCGGGATGCTCTCCTCCTACGAGGAGACGCACGTGCTCCCGCCGCTCCCCGCCTCGGCTCGGCGCGGCGATGCCTGAGGGGCACACCCTCCACCGCCTCGCCGGCGAGCTCACCCGGGCCTTCGGCGGCCGCAGGGTCGCGGTGAGCAGTCCCCAGGGCCGCTTCGCCGACGCGGCCGCGCTCCTCGACGGCCACGACGTCGAGGACGCCCAGGCCTGGGGCAAGCACCTGTTCGTCGAGTTCGCCGGCGAGCGCTTCATCCACATCCACCTTGGGCTGATCGGCAGCCTCGACGTCCACCCGGACGTCGACCTCGCCGTCGGCCTGCCGCTCCCGGTCGGACAGGTCCGGCTCCGGCTCGCGACCACCGACGGGCCGGGCGGCGGACCCCTCGCCTACGCCGACCTCCGGGGCGCGATCATCTGCGCGCTGGTGACGGCCGAGCAGCGCGCCGCGACGCTGGCGCGGTCCGGGCCCGACCCGATCCGCCCGGACGCCGACCCCGACCGTGCGTGGCAGCGGATCCGCCGCAGCCACCGGACCATCGGCGCGCTGCTGATGGACCAGGGCGTCCTCGCCGGCGTCGGCAACGTCTACCGGGCCGAGGTGCTGTTCCGCAACCGGCTCCACCCGCTGCGTCCCGGCAACACGCTGCGGGTCGGGCAGTGGCAGGCGCTCTGGTCGGACCTGACGGTGCTGATGGCCGAGGGGGTCGTCAGCGGCCGGATCGACACGGTCCGCCCGGAGCACACGCCCGAGGCGATGGGCCGCCCGCCGCGGCGCGACGACCACGGCGGCGAGGTCTACGTCTACCGGCGCACCGGTCAGCCCTGCCTCGTGTGCGGCCGCCGCGTCAGCACCGCCGTCCTCGAGGGACGCAACCTCTTCTGGTGTTCGCGTTGTCAGCCCGTGTTCCGGTCCCGCGCCGTAGGGTGACCCCGGCGTTCCCCCCACCGAGGTCCTAGCCAGGCCTGCAGCGAGGTCCACCGTGTCCAGCAGCACCGTCTCGTCCCGGGCCGCGTCCGGTCCGGCGCTGCGGCGACGCTGGAACCGGGTACGGCGCCGCACGGCGACCGCCGAGCTGCGCATCGGCGCCGCCCTGTGCCTCTTCTCGGTCACCGTGACGGTGCTGGTCATGCTGTTCCCGTCGCGGACGCCGTTCAGCAGCCTGGTGCTCCCGGTCGTGCTCGGCAGCATCCTGCTCGGGCCGCGCCTGCTCCCGTGGTTCGTCGGGTTCGACATGGTGATGCTGACGATCTGCGTCTCTCAGCAGGAGGACCTCACCGGCCGCGTGCTCGGCGCCGCGGCCGTCCAGCTCGCGGTGGCGGGCGTCGTCCTGATGGCCAACCTGCAGCGGGCCCGGCTCGGGGTCGCCGGGATGCGGGGGGAGTCGATGTTCGTCGACCTGCGCGACCGGATCCTCGACCAGGCCCACATCCCCGACCTGCCGGACGGCTGGCACGTCGAGTCCGCGCTGCACTCGGCCGGCGGGACGGCGTTCGCGGGTGACTTCGTCGTCGCGGCCCGCAGCGCCGACGGGACCTCGCTGCAGGTCGTCGTCGTCGACGTCTCGGGCAAGGGGGAGGCGGCCGGCACCCGGGCGCTGCTCCTGGCGGGTGCGTTCGGCGGCCTCCTCGGCGCCCTCCCGCCCGAGGGGTTCCTGCCCGCCGCCAACGCCTACCTCCTGCGTCAGGCGTGGGACGAGGGGTTCGCCACCGCGATCCACCTCTGTCTCGACCTCACCACCGGCGCCTTCGAGGTGCGCACGGCCGGCCACCCGCCCGCGGTCCACCGGGCCAGCGGCACCGGACGGTGGGCGGTGCTGCACACCGAGGGACCGGTGCTCGGGCTCATCGACGACGTCGAGCTCACCGTCCGGCGCGGTCGGCTCGACCACGGCGACGCCGTCCTGCTCTACACCGACGGCATCATCGAGGAGCCGTGCCGCGACCTGGACCTCGGCATCGACAAGATGATGGGGGAGGCCGAGTCGGTGCTCCGTGACTCCTTCGTCGGCGCCGCCGAGCGGCTCACGACGACGCTCGGGTCGCGCGACGACGACCGGGCGATGGTCGTGGTGCGCCGCACCTGAGTCGGCGCCCGGTCCCGTTTGGGTGCGGTGCCCGCCGCTGTGGCACGATTCAGTGGTGCTGGGCCTGTCTCAGCGTGCGCGGATGTAGCTCAATGGTAGAGCTCCAGTCTTCCAAACTGATTACGCGGGTTCGATTCCCGTCATCCGCTCCAAGCGGTCTCCCGGCGTCCCCTGTGACGCCGCCAGGAGCCGTCTTGGCGGGGCGTAGCGTAGTGGCTAGCGCGCCTGCTTTGGGAGCAGGAGATCGCAGGTTCGAGTCCTGTCGCCCCGACAGCAACCAGCCACAGACCCAGACGAAGGAGACCACCTGTGAAGAGCGCCGTCGAGACCTTGAGCCCCACGAGGGTCAAGCTCACCGTCGAGGTGCCCTTCGAGGAGCTCAAGCCGAACCTCGACAAGGCCTACCAGCAGATCGCCAAGCAGATCAACGTCCCTGGCTTCCGCCGCGGCAAGGTGCCGCCGATGGTCATCGACCGTCAGGTCGGACGCGGCGCCGTCCTCGAGCAGGCGATCAACGACACCCTGCCCCAGAAGTACGTCGAGGCCCTGGAGGCCAACGAGCTGACGCCCCTGGCGCAGCCCGAGATCGAGGGCCTCGAGATCGCCGACGACGAGGGCTTCGGCTTCACCGCCGAGGTCGACGTCAAGCCGACCATCACCGTGCCCGACTACACCGGCATCACGGCCTCCGTCGACGACGTCGAGGTCACCGACTCCGACGTCGACGAGCAGGTCGACGCGCTGCGCGAGCGGTTCGCGACGCTCACCGACGTCGAGCGGCCCGCTGCAGACGGCGACTTCGTGGTGCTCGACCTCAAGGCCACCCAGGACGGCGAGGTCGTCGAGGGCGCCGAGGTGACCGGCATGTCCTACCAGGTCGGCCGCGGCGGCATGATCGAGGGACTCGACGAGGCGCTCGTCGGCCTGACCCCCGGCGAGGACAAGATCTTCGACAGCGAGCTCGTCGGCGGCGACCTGCTGGGCGAGCAGGTCCAGGTGGCCGTCTCGATCAGCCAGGTCCAGGAGCAGGAGCTCCCCGAGTACGACGACGAGTTCGCGCAGCTCGCCTCCGAGTTCGACACCGTCGAGGAGCTCACCGCCGACGTCCGCGAGCGACTCGGCCGGGGCAAGCGCCTCGAGCAGGCCGCCGCGGCCCGCGACGCCGTCCTCGAGGCCCTGCTGGAGCAGGTCGAGATCCCGCTGCCCGAGAGCATCGTCACCGACGAGCTGAACTCGCGTCGCCAGAGCATCGAGCAGCAGCTCTCGATGGCCGGGATCACGATGGACAAGTACCTCGAGGACGAGAGCCAGACCGTCGAGGAGTTCGAGGCCGACCTCGACCGCCGGGTCCGCGACGCCGTCGCCGCCCAGTTCCTCCTCGACGAGATCGCGAAGAAGGAGGAGTTCGGCATCGACCAGGCCGAGCTCTCCCAGCACCTGGTCCGGCGCGCCCAGCAGTCCGGCCAGGACCCGCAGGAGTTCGCGAACCACATGTTCGAGCACAACCACATCCCCGACCTCGTGCAGGAGATCCTGCGCGGGAAGGCGCTCCAGACGATCGTCGACGCCGCCGTCGTCACCGACGCCTCGGGCAACACGGTCGAGCTGAAGAACCTGCGCCCCGACGGCACCATCGGTGACCCCGAGGCCGAGGCCGCCGAGGCTGAGGAGACCGACGCCGAGGGCGACGCCGAGCCCGAGGACGACGCCGCCAAGGACGACTGACCCGTCCCGCACGACACCGACGCCGACCCGTCAGAGAATGTTCTGACGGGTCGGCGTCGTCGTGGGCGGCGTCCTACTAGGGTTGACGCATGGGGTCTGCAGGCATGGGGACGACGGACGGCTCGGACGCCGCGTGGCGCCCGCCCACCGCGGGACCAGCCGCCGTCGAGGAGCTCGACGGCTACACCGACCTCACCGAGGTCGGTCGCGGCGGCGACTCGGTCGTCTACCGTGCGCGGCAGGAGTCCGTCGGTCGCGACGTCGCGATCAAGGTCCTCAGCATCGACACGACGTCCGACCCCGCGCGGTCGGTGCGCTTCAAGCGCGAGATCGACATCACCGTGCAGCTCGGCCGGCAGCACCCCAACATCGTCACCGTGCTCGCGGTCGGCACGACCGCGTCGGGGAAGCCGGCGGTCGTCATGGACTTCTTCGAGGGCGGCACCCTCCACGACCGGCTCAAGGCCCACGGGCCGCTGCCGCCCGAAGAGGTCGGGCGGGTCGGGGAGGTGCTCGCCGACGCCCTCTCCTTCGCCCACGAGCGCGGCGTCCTGCACCGTGACGTGAAGCCGCAGAACGTCCTGGTGCTGCCGACCTCCTGGGTCCTCGCCGACTTCGGGATCGCCCGGCTGGTCGACTCCGAGCACACCTCGTCGGCCGAGACCTTCACCTACCGCCACGCCGCCCCGCAGATCCTCGACGGCCACCCGCCGACGCCGCTCGACGACGTCTGGTCGCTCGGGTCGACGCTCTACACCCTGCTCGACGGGCGACCGCCGTTCGCCAGCGACGACCCCGACGAGGACTCGGCACTGGCCTACCTGCGGCGGGCCCGCACCGAACCGCACCGGCCGTTGCAGGTCCCGGGCGCGGAGCGGCTCGCACCGATCATCGACCGGTGCCTGAGTAAGGACGTCGCCGGCCGCTGGGGCTCGGCCGCCGAGCTGCACGACGCCCTGCACGCCCTGCGCGGCTCGGCCTGGGAGCCGGCGGCGCCGTCGACGCCGCCCCTGCTCGTCAAGGCAGCACCGGGGCGGAGCGCCGGCGGCGCGGCGGAGTCGCCGACCCCCACGCCTACCCCCACCCTGCACGCGTCGGCGCCGATCTCGCCCGCGCCGATCTCGCCCGCGCCGATCTCGTCCGCTCCGGCCCGCGGCGCGGAGCCGGCCGAGCCGTCGCCGGTGGCGATCTCGGCGGTCTCGCACGTCGTCCGGGTCGCCGACGCCGCACCGACCGGCACCGGGTTCCCCGACACCACCGGCGAGGCCGCGGGCGCCTCCGCGGCCGCGCCGGACGCACCCGAGGAGGAGAGGGCCGCGCGCCGGCGGCTCCCGATCGTCCTCGGCGTCTCGGCCCTCGTCATCGGGTTGCTGCTCGGTCTGCTCGGCGCGGTCCTGCGCGGCCGCGACGACGAGACGCCGCCCCGGGCGGTGGTCACGCCCACCGGCAACGCGATCGCGCCACCGAGCGTGGGCGGCACCGTCACCTCCCGTCCCGACACCGACCTCGCGGTCGTCCTCCAGTCCCTGGAGTACGACGGCGTCACCCTCCGGGCGACGTGGACCGACCCCGCCGAGGGCGAGGGGTCCTTCGCCCTGTTGGCGACCGACCCGAGCTTCCCGAACGGCCGGGTGATCGCGACGTTCCCGGCCGGTCAGACCAGTGGCGAGGCCGAGGTCCGCGGTCTCCCGCCGGGGCGCACCTGCTTCTTCATGGGCGTCTTCCTCGTCGACGGCACCTACGGCCTCAACAACCGGCAGAGCCGGTGCGAGGAGGTCGTCATGGGCGGCGGCTTCGCCTCCTGACGCCGGCCGGTCCGGCGGTCAGCGGCGCTGACCCAGGACCCGCGGGTCGAGGTACCACCACCAGCGCCGCCAGGCCGGGACCGTGCGCCGGGCCGCCCGGCGCACCTCGCCCAGCCGGCCCCGCGTGTCGTCCGCGGACACGGCGTCCGACCCGGTGCCCGACCCGGCGGCGGGACCGAACGCGACGGCCTCGGCGCGCGCCGCGAGCGGGACCGCGGCGGTGGTGCCCAGCCGGGTGTCGGCGTCGGCGGCGACGACGTCCGCGGGCTGGTGCGGGGCGGGACGGATGCCGGCCAGCCGCAGCGCGTCGACCACCTCGGCCCACGCACCCGTCGGTCCCTGCCGGGCGTGCCGCAGTCGCCGTCCGCCCCGCAGCGCGACGAGCCCGAGGAGCAGCGCAGCGAGGGCGGCCGCCGCGACGACGTACGGGTCGGGCGTGGTGCCCGAGGTGGACGACGGCGCGGACGTCGCCTCGTCGTCGGCCTCCTCGGGGGCGTCGGTGGTCGGCTCGGCGCCCGACGGCGTCGGGGCCGGGGAACCGGTGTCGGCCGGCTCCGGCAACCGTGGCTCCTCGGCCTCCACCGGGCGCGGGCGCTGGAAGGTGTCGTCGTCGGGGGTGGGGGAGAAGGGGACCCAGCCCAGGTCGCGGAAGTAGACCTCCGCCCACGCGAAGGCGTCCTCGCCCCGGATGACCCGGGTGCCGTCCTCCTGGACCTCGCCGGGCCGGAACCCGACCACGACCCGCGTCGGCAAGCCGTTGGCCCGGGCCAGGACCGCGAAGGCGGTGGCGAACTGCTCGGACGTGCCGACGCCGCCGCCGGCCTGGGTGCGGTCGCTCAGGAGGAACCGCTCGATGCGCCACAGCGCGGAGCCGGAGATCGACGTCGTCGAGAGCTCGTAGGACGTGCGCACGAACTCCTCGATCCGGGCGGCGCGCCGGTAGGCGGTGTCGGCGCCCTCGCCGACCCGGGCGGCGAGGTCGGAGAGCGCGTTGGAGAGCGGTGGCAGGGCGGTCATCGACTCGAGCCCGTCCTCGGGGAGCTCGGCGGCGTCGAGCGCTGCCTGCGGCGGGTCGTCGAAGGCGCCGGTCACCTCGTAGACGAGGCCGGCGGTGTCGATGCCCGAGTAGAGGGTGCCGGTGCCGGGGTCGACCAGCGCGTCGGCCATCGCGATCGACGACGGCAGCCCGGGGCTCGGCAGCCAGTTCCCACCCAGCCGCGAGAACGACACCTGCACGGTGCTCGAGCGCGGGTAGATGCCCGGCTGCAGGCCGGTGCGCCCGTCGGTGGGCAACGCCTCGTACCGGGTGGCCGCGGTCCACTGCAGCCCGTCGTAGTCGTCGAGCACCACCAGCCGCAGCGGCCCCTCGTCGCCGCGGACCTCGAGCAGCTCGTCGGTCGGGTTGTTGGCCCAGGCGCCGAGCTGGGTGAGCGGGTTGCTGGCGACGACCTGGTAGGTCGGGGGGGCCACCAGGTCGCGGGGCTCGAAGGCCTGACCCACCGGGAGGGTGGCGAGGGCGGCCAGCGCGCCGACCCCGACGACCGCGACCGGGCCGGCCATGGAGAGCCGCTGGCGCACCGGCTCGGAGTGCTCGTCGAGGAACACCCAGCCGAGCACCGCCACGACGAGCGTAAGCACCGCGACGAGGCCCCACGGGTCGGCGGAGCCGGCGGTGAGGAGCGCCCCGGCGACGTAGAGGACGGCGGCGCCGAGTACCGCCTCCACCCGGAGCCGGCTGTCGACCCGCAGCCCCACGAGCAGCGAGACCAGGGCGGTCAGCAGCAGCGGCCCGACCAGCAGGTCGGCCTGGACGGCGTACGGCTGGGGCGACGTGAGCAGCCGCGGGACGACGTCCTGGACGGTCTGCTCGAGCGTGAGGTCGGCACCGGTGGTCGCGAGGTAGGCGCCCATCACGGCGAGGAGCAGCAGCATCGAGGTCGCGAACCACCGCGACAGGCCCGCACGGAGCAGGCCGCGCAGCGCGAGCAGGGGGACGGCGGCGACGGCAGCGAACAGCAGCGAGATCGTCCAGCGGTGCCACGCCGTGGCGAGGACCATCGCCCCGAGGACGACCAGGGCGACCGGCCACGCGAGCTGGAAGGCGCGGGTGGCCGGGCTCGGGGTCCCGTCCCTCACCGCTCCACCGCCTCGTCCCAGCCCAGCGCGAGCGTCACCGAGGTGGCCCCGCGCAGCACGAGGAGCCCCGCCTCCTGGTGGGCACCGACCAGCGGCGCCGGGTCGACGACGGCGAGCACCCGGGTCGGCGCGGTGCCGAGCGCGAGGCCGAGCGCGTGCAGGTCGGAGCCGGGGCCGGTCACGCCGACCGCGACGTCGAGGTCGCGGCCGTGCAGCTCGACCTGCGAGCTCGGGCCGGTCAGGTCGATCTCGGCGAGCACCCAGTCGAGCTCCTGGTGCTCGCGCCGCGGGCGGCCGCCGACCGACCCGGGCACGCGCACCTCGTGGCGGTCGCTGGTGGTGTGCAGCCGCACCGGCGAACCTGTCTCGATGCCGCTGCGGCACAGCGCGGCGGCGAGCTCGACGGCCTCCTCGAACAGGTCCTCGTCGCCGAGGTAGCTCGACGCGCGGTCGTCGAGGAGCACGGTCACGTGCGCCTCGGAGGGCTCGGCGTCCTCGCGGACCATGAGGGTGCCGGTGCGGGCACTGGTGGCCCAGTGCAGCCGGCGGAGGTCGTCGCCCATGGCGTACTCGTGCAGCCCGACCAGGTCGGTGCCGCCCAGCTCGTGGGCGTCGTCGCCGCCGGAGAGCGACCGGCGGGTGCCGGCCATCATGCCGCCCAGCGGGATCCGGCGGGGGAGCACGCGCACCTGGTCGACCCGACCGTGCTCGGCGGACCGGGCGGCCATGCCGGTCAGCCCGGCCATCCGCACCTGCACCGGACCGACGTCGACCAGACCGCGCCGCGGGGTGGGGACCTGGTAGCGGACCCGGACGGTGGGCTGACCGGCCACCCGGTCGGCCTCCTCGACCTCGTCGACCCGGTCCGGCAGGACCACCGGCACGAGGGTGCCCTGCACCCGGTCGGCGACGTCGAGGCGCACCAGGCCGCGGCGCCGTCGTCCGCGCACCGCGATCGTGCCCTCGCAGCGACCCTGCCGGACGACGACCGCCGGCTCGATGCTCCGCTCGACCGAGACCCGGCGGGCCGACAGCACGGCGGTGACCTCCACGAGCACGAGGAGCACCAGGCAGCCACCGAGGCCGGCGACCAGCAGGTAGCCCCAGGCGATGCCGGCCGCGAGCAGGACGAGGCCGAGCGCGAGCATCGCGCGCCCGCGCCCCGTGGTGCTCGACCAGATCGGGAGCATCGGCGTCCCCTCCTGCCCGCGCTCAGCCGGCGTCGGGCTGGGGCGGGTTGACGATGTCGAGCACCTCGTGGACGACGTCCTGGCTGGTGTGGCCGGCGAGGATGGCGTCGCGGCCCAGGACCGTGCGGTGGGCGAGCACCGGCTCGGCGAGCCGCTGCACGTCGCTCGGGACGACGTAGTGGCGCCCGCGGGCCGCGGCGTACACCTGGAGGCAGCCGACCAGGGCCTTCAGCCCGCGCGTGCTGACCCCGATCCGCACCCGCGGGTCGCGCCGGATGCCGACACCGAGCTCGCGCACGTAGCGCAGGATCGGGTCGGCGACGTGCAGCCGGGTGAGCTGGGCGCTGACCGCGGCGATCTCGTCGGGGGTGGTCACGGTCGGCACGTCGTCGACGCGACCGGCCGTGCTGCCCGGCCGGAGGACCTCGATCTCGTGCTCGGCGTCGGGGTAGCCCAGCGAGGTCCGGATCAGGAACCGGTCGAGCTGGGCCTCGGGCAGGCGGTAGGTGCCGTCGAGGTCGATCGGGTTCTGCGTGGCGATGACCACGAACGGCCGCGGCACCGGGTGGGCCACCCCGTCGACGGTGACGGTGCGCTCCTGCATCACCTCGAGCAGGGCGGACTGGGTCTTGGCGGCGGCCCGGTTGATCTCGTCGGCGAGGACGACGTTCGCGAACACCGGACCCTGCCGGAACCGGATCTGCCCGTCGCGCGGGTCGAACACCGTGGTGCCGGTGACGTCGCTCGGCAGCAGGTCGGGGGTGAACTGGATGCGCCCGTCCTGGCCGCCCATGGCCCGGGAGATCGCCCGGGCCAGCGTGGTCTTCCCGGTGCCGGGCACGTCCTCGAGGAGGATGTGCCCGCCGGCGAACGTCGCCACCAGGGCGAGGTCCACGACGGCGCGCTTGCCGTGGACGGCCGTCTCGACGGCGTCACCCAGCATCTGGTGCAGCCGGCCGAAGCCCGCGATCTCCTGCTCACCGGGAGCAGCGGGGTTGATCAGGGCGGTCATCGGTGGCCTTCCGGTCGGGGCGCACGACGGGGTCGCGCGGCATGGGTCGTGCCGGCTGCTGGGCTCACGACTACGGGCACGTCGGGGCCGGCGCGGTCGGGTCCGGGTTGGGGCACGGGGGCTCCTCCGGCGTCGGCTGCGGCTGCACCGGCTGCTCGCTGGTGAACTTGAAGGCCGCGCTGCGGGCGACGCCACCGTCGTTGGTCGCCGCGAACGTCACGACGTGCTCGACGACGCCGGAGGCGGGCTCGAAGATCGCGCCGTTGGTGAAGGTGATCGTCACCGTGCGCGCGTCGCACGCGATCGGGGTGGCGGTGCCGGCGTACTCGTAGGCGCAGAGATCGGGGAAGCGGCGCCAGTCGTCGGCGGGCTTCAGCTTGAGCGTGATCCGGCCGGCTCCGTTGGCGTCGGCGGTGGTCTTCTTCACGCTCGTCGGGTCGACGACCTGCTTGCCGGCGTCGGGCAGCGGGTTCGGCGGCCGGGTGGGCGCGGGCCCGCTGGTGGTGCCGATCGCGCCGGTGCCGAGGACGCTGCTCGCGGTCACGCTGGCGGTGAAGGCGCCGCCCACGGTGCACCCCGCGTCGGCGCGGCGGTCGCAGGTCCACTCGAACGAGACGCTGCGGCCCTCGCCCGTGGTGCGCTGGCTCTCGGTGCCGTCCGGGGTGCGGACCGAGACGTCGTAGGCCGTGACGGGCTCGCCGTTGGCCGCGGCCTCCTTCCAGGTGATCACGACGGAGAACCGGAGCTCCTCGTCGTCGATCTCGTAGGCCGCGGTGCCGGCCACGACCGGGGCACCCGGACGGGCGGTCGAGGTGACCGCGTTGCTGGGCAGGGACACCGCCTCCCCGTCCTCGAGGATCGCGGTGACGGTGAAGGTGTTGGACTGACCCGGGACGACGTCGACGAACGCCTGGCGCACCCAGCCCTTGTAGGAGCCGACCACCTTGCCCGTGGCCGAGCGGATCACGAAGGAGTCGGCCTTCGGGAACCCGGAGTGCCGCCAGGTGACCTGCACCTGGCCCTCCGGCATCGGGGTCGCGACGACGGAGTAGGGGGCGTCGACCGCCTGACCCTCGGCGGTGCCCCCCGTGCTGGTGGCGCCGGGCCCGGGGCCGTCGGTGCTGATGCCGGTGCAGCCGCCGCCCTGGCCGCCGCCCTGGCCGCCGCCCGGGCCGCCGGTGTCGTCGCAGCGCGGGCCGCCGGTCTGGCCGCCGCCCGGGTTGCCGCCGGAGGTGGCCGGACCGCCCGGCGACGTGGGGCTCGGACCGTCGGGGTCGAGCGTCGGCGGGTCGCTCGGCGCCGGCGGGGCGGGCGGCGGGCTCGGGTTGCTCGGGTTGCTCGGGGGCGAGGGCTGGTTGCCGAGACCCTCGAGGAGGTCGTCGAGCAGGTCGGGCGAGGGCGGGGGCGGGGGCGCCGAGGACGAGCCGAGGCCGACCGGCTCGACGGCGTCGTCCTCGCGCACCACGGCCGAGGTGTGCCCGTCGGCGTGCACGACGACGCCCTGGGCGGCGCCGGGGGCGTTGACGATCAGGTTGTCGTCGTCGACGACGAGCTCGGGGTCGCGGCTGCCGGGGGTGAGGATGTCGTCGTTGGAGCGCACGCCGTCTGGGCCGAGGCGGACGACGCGGCCCTCGCCGCGGCACGGGACGAAGACCTCGTTGCGGAACACCTCGGGCGTGCCGGGCTCGCTGCACGCGACCGGGGTCATGTCGACCTCGATGATGCCCTCCGGCGTCAGCAGGATGACGAAGCCGTTGTCGGTGGCGACCGGGACCAGGCCGGACGGGGCGCTCTCGGGGGCGAAGACCCTGCCGCTCACCTTCGGGGCGTCCGCGCTGACCTCGCGGTCGGTGCCGACCTGCTCGGCGCGGCCCTCGTCGGGCGAGAAGACCGTCACGCCCCGGTCGTGGGCGACGAGCACGGAGCCCGGTCCGCTCCCGCCGACCTCCTGGGGGTCCTCGTCGTCGAGGGCGAGCTGCTCGGCGTCCCACTCCAGGCGGTGCAGGACGCCGTTGTCCTCGATGGCCCAGATGGTGCCGTCCGCGTCGACCGCGGCGTCGGCGAGGCCGGCGGGGGCGATCCAGACGCTGCCGATCACGTCGGTGGTCTGCGGGTCCATCGCGGAGATCGTGGACTGCTCCGAGTCGACCAGGAACATGCCGTCCTCGGTGGCGAGCGTGTCGATCGCGCCGCCCGCGCTCACCCGGCGCTGCCCCGAGACCAGGATGCTGGTGAGGTCGAAGGCGAGCAGCTGACCGGTGGTGCGGTCGGTGACGTACAGCTGGCCGTTGTGCTCCTCGAGCACGTCGATGTCGTCGCCGGGGTTGCCGACGACCTGCTTGAGCTCGAGCTTGCCGGTGGCCGGGTTCACCTGGATGACCTGGCCGTTCTCGTCGTCGCTGAGCCAGGTCAGGCCGTCGGCCACGTCGACCGCCGTGCGGCTCAGCCCGGTGCCGAAGAAGACGCCCGCGACGAGCGAGCCGGTGACCACCAGGACGGAGAGCTCGGCGGCACCGCGGGATCGTCGCTTGGACGCCGCCGACGAGCGCAACCGGGAGGGCGAGAGCCCGCCCGCGACGGTACGCAGCCGTCCCCGCCATCCGCGACCAGCCGAGCCCTGATCCGTCACGACATCTCCTGTCCGGCCCGGACGTCACCTGCGGTGCCGTCTCGTCGGGCGTTGATGAGCTGTGCCACCCAAGCGGTGCCGTTGTCGCACCACACCCCGCGGCCGGGACCGGTGAGTGGTTCGGTGGTCTTGGTCGGGACCGACACCCCGAGCGCGTCGCCGTCGGTCCACTCCGGGCTGAGGAGGAACCCACGCCGGGTGCGGCGGGCGGTCTCGACCAGGCCCTCCGGACCACTGCGTGCCTTCGCCTGGGCGCTGTCGGCAGTGACCACCACACCGATGCGGCGGCCATGGGTGCCGAGGTCACCCAGGAGACGGTCCCGAGCGGAACGTCGTGCTTCGTCGACTCCGACTCCACCATCCCAGAGATGGGCGTCGTCCACCATGACCAGCGCCCATCCAGCAGGGGAACGTTCCGGTCCAGCCGCGGCGGCGGGATCGGCCAGCCAGGCCCGGACGGCGTCCGCGGTCGCCTCGTAGGAGTCCTCGCGGATGACGTGCGGCGGGGTGTCGCCCCGGGCCACCAGGTCCTGGAGACCGTCGAGCGCACCGGTGCGACCGGTCCGGCTGCGGCCGGCGAGGAGGATCGGTCCGGCGAGCAGGTCGACCTCCAGGACGGCGACCGCGTCGGCGTCCACGGCGATCGCGACCCGCGAGCCCCGCGGAGCGGGCAGCGACGACTGGTCGAGGCGGGCCGGCATCGGCGGCACCGCGGCGCGGGAGCGACCCTCCACCCGCGGCAGCAGCAGCCGGTTGACGGCCTCGATCCGCTCGGCCTGCAGCGGCGTGCCCGCGCCCCCCGTGGTGTGGACCTGGACGCTGCGCTTCCCGAGGAGGCCCGAGCCCGGCACGCTGTCGGAGTCGAGCACGTTGCCGGGGACGCCGAGCATCAGGTAGTCGTCGGCGGTCGTCATCCGCAGCACGACGCGGCGGCCGAACGAGGAGCCGAGGGACGTCGGCACGCCGGTGCGCCCGGGCGCGGTCGCGATCACGTGGATGCCGACGCGCCGACCGTTCTGGAGCACGGTCTGGAGCCTCTCCACATGTTTGGGGGCTACACCTCCGCTGGTCTCCAAAGTTTCGACGAGGCTCGGGAGGTTGTCGACGAGCACGTAGACGCGGGGCAGCGCGGCCCCCTGGCGGGCCAGGTCGTCGAGGTCGGCGCACCCCCGCGCGGCCAGCGCCTGGGCCCGCTCGTCCATGGTCCGGCGCAGCAGCCGGATCAGCCGCATCACCCGGCCCAGCTGGGCCTCGCCGACGATCGCCTCCACGGTGGGGACGCCGCTGATCGCGGCGAGACCGCCACCGGCGAAGTCGATGCCGTAGACGTACGGGGCGACGCCGTAGCGGCCGAACGTGTCGGCCAGCGACGCGCTCAGCGCCGCGGAGCGCAGCAGCTCGGTCTTGCCCGAGCCGGACGCGCCGTGCACCAGGAGGTGCCCGACGGCGGCGAAGTCGACGGTGAGCTCCGGCTGGCGCTGCGCCTCCGGCTCGTCGATCCGCCCCAGGGTGACCTGGCCGCTGGTGCGGCCCTCGGCGCCGGCGACCAGGGCGTCGGGGTCCAGCAGCAGCTCGGCGGGCAGCGCCGGCAGCCACGGGCGCTTGGGCGGGTTCGCCCCGGAGACCAGGAACGCCTCGTTGATCGTGTGGACACACCGCTCCAGGTCGGTGCGCGGGTTGAGCCGCTGGTCGGGACCGCCCCCGCCGGACGCCGACGACGTGACCGCGCTGAACGGGTTGACGAGCACCGGGACCTCGGAGCCCGCCATCGGCTCACGGGCGCCGGTCCACGCCGACTGCACGAGCTCGGCCGTGCCGTGCCCGGTGCGCCGGATCCACGCCCGCCCGGGCGTGCGCCGGGAGATGCGGGCGGCCTCGGGGGAGTCGATGACGTCGCGCGAGTCGTCGGGGGAGGAGACGCGCAGCGAGATCCGCAGGTCGGCGTTCGCCTTGATGTTGCCGGTGACGACACCCGCGGGCCGCTGGGTCGCCAGCAGCACGTGCATGCCGAGCGAGCGGCCCCGCTGGGCGATGTTGACCATGCCGTCGACGAACTCCGGCACCTCCGAGGTCAGCGCCGCGAACTCGTCGACGCAGATGAGCAGGCTCGGCGGGGCGACGTCGGGACGCTCGCGCTCGAGCTGGACCAGGTCCTTGACGCCGTACTCGCCGAGCAGGTGCTCGCGGTAGTTGATCTCGGCGCCGATGGAGGTGAGGGCGCGCTGCACCAGGGCGGGGGTGAGGTCGGTGATGTAGCCGACGGTGTGGGGCAGGTCGGCGCACTCGCGGAACGCCGCACCGCCCTTGTAGTCGACCAGCAGGAAGTTCATCCGGCTCGCCGGGTTGTTCAGCGCCAGCGAGCAGAGCAGCGACTGCAGCAGCTCGCTCTTGCCGGAGCCGGTGGTGCCGGCGACCAGGCCGTGCGGGCCGTCCTCGCGCAGGTCGATCGTGGTGACGCCGTCGATGCCCGACCCGATCTGGGCCCGCAGGCCGTTGGACTGGCCCCAGCGTCGGGTGACGGCGGTGACGTCGTCGAGGTCCTCGAAGTCGCTGGCCACCTCGGGCAGCCGTACGACCGACGGGATGGCGGTGCTCGGCGGCAGCACGGCCGCCTCGTCGACGTAGCCGGTCATCAGACGGGCCGAGCGCCAGGCCTGGTCGAGCGTGACGTGGTCGGGGTGCTCGACACGGGTGATCCCCATCCGGTCGGCCTTGCCGACGCGACCGGACTCGAGGTCGATCAGCAGCGACGTCGCCGCGGGCACCGCGCTCGCGTCGCGGCCCAGCCAGACCAGGCGCAGGCCGCGCTCACCGGCGACGGCGGCGACCGCCTCGACGGTACGACGGGCGATCCCGGCCTCCTCGTCGACGAAGCAGATCGTGTGCCCGCGGCCGGTGTCCTCGCTGACCAGGACGTCGAGCAGGGCGGTCGCGGCGCGCGCCCCGACCGCCACCGGCGGCTCGCCCCCGAGCCGGGCCGTCGCGTGGGGCAGCCAGCGCAGCCAGGCCTCGTGGCCGGCGCGACCGCGCCCGAAGCAGCCGGCGACCGACAGGTCGGTGGGGGAGTGGTCGAAGGCCAGGCGCAGCATCAGCGACCGGACCAGGCCGTCGACCTGGTGCGGGTCTCCCGTGATCGCGACCAGCGGGTGCTCGGTGAGGTCGGCCAGCACCGGCATGTCGGTCATCTCGTCGCGCTGGGTGAACTCCTGCGACACCTCGCGCCGGGTCACGCGGTCGCCGCCGTCGGCGATGGCGCCGCGCAGCATGGCCGGGACCGTGCCGATGCCGAGCCGGGTGACGAGGAACGCCTGCCGGGTCTCGGAACGCGCCCACAGGTAGGGGTCGCGGTTGGCGGCGCGGGTCCGCAGCGTCTCGGCGTCCGGGTAGTCGTCGTGCATCTGCTTGCGCTGGCGGACGGCGTGCTCGTCGATGGCGGTGATGAAGTCGTCGACGTCCTGGCGCCAGTCGGCGAGGTCCTCCTGGAACTGCTTCTCGGCCGCCCGCTTCTGCTGGCGCCACCCCAGGAACCCCAGGAGCGGCCAGGCCAGCATGTAGATGATCGCGTAGGAGCTGCGGGCCCGCATGAACAGCGCGACACCCATCACCATCGGCAGCATCAGCATCGCCCACGGCATCGGGGTCGGCCGGTTCTTCGTCGGCGGCGACGGGATCTCCAGGACGGACTCGGTCAGCGGGTCGCCGAACCGGGGCGGGCGGAACACCGCCACGGCCGGGGCCTCGGTGGGCACCTCGCCGGGGTCGATGACCAGGGTGCTGCGGCCCAGCCGGATCGGGGTGCCCCAGTCGATCTCGCGTCCGGCGACGACCCGCTCGCCGCCGACGATGGTGCCGTTGGCCGACCCCTCGTCGTACACGGTGGGGCGGGTGCCCAGGACGATGCGCGCGTGCCGCTGCGAGACCAGCGGGTCGGTGAGCCGCATCGTGCACGACGGGCCGCGTCCGAGGGTGAGGGAGCTGCCGCGCACGTGCAGGCGCTGGCCGCGGTCGGGACCGTCGGTCACCCGCAGCACCGCGCGCGGACGGGCCGAGGACGACACCCGGCTCAGCCACGACGCCGGCGCGGTGACGACGTCCAGCAGGTCGCCGGTGCGCAGCCCGCACTCCGAGACCAGCCGGTCGGCCGGCCACGGGTGGGTGCCGTCGACCGGCACCAGCAGCAGGTGGGCCTGGTCGGGCGCGACGTGGCGCCCGATCGCGCGGGCCAGGTCGGCCACCGTCGCCTCGTTGCGGGCCAGGACGGCCACGTCGACCGACGGCAGCCCGGTCTCGGCCGGGGTGCGCAGGGACAACATCCAGGTCTGCACGGGTGCCTCGTCTCAGGACGTGCGGAGGGCGAACGGGGTGGGACGGCGACGGCCGCCGGGGCAGGAGCCCCGGCGGCCGGCGAGGAGCCGCAGGCGTGGAACGCCCGCAGCCCGACTCAGTTGGAGACCTGCTCCTGCTCCTGGGCCTGCGTGTTGATCAGCGTCGAGAACTCCTGCAGGGACTGGGTGACCCGCTGGAGCATGGTCACGTAGTCGCCCTTCCAGGTCTCACGGGTGCGGTCGGCGTCGGGGCCGATCCAGTCGAAACCGTCGATGACCTGCGTCATCCGCCCGGTGAGCGTCTCGAGCTCCTGCGAGCCCTGGTTGATCTGCTGGGAAGCCTGGCGGCCGGCCTCGACATCCATACCCTTCATGGCCATGGAACTGCTCCTTCTCTGTGGTGGTTGCTGCTGTCAGCGGATGTGATCAATTGCCGCCGGCGCCCATGCGGGCCCGGACGTGTGCGGTGGCCTCTGCGGCCGTGATGACGCCGTTGCGGTTGGCGTCGAGCTCGCGGTTGGGGCCGTAGCTCCGGTCGCCCTGGGTGAACAGGGCCTCGTCACCGGAGTGCGGGCTGCCCGCGAGGATCGAGGTGTAGACGCTCTCCAGGTCACCGAGGCGACCGCGGTGCGGCTCGAAGTACCGCTCGACGTAGTCGAGCTGGTCGATCGGCGACATCTGGGCCAGGTCCGCGGTCGTCGTCCCCAGGCCCCGGGCGGTGTCGCTCATGAACTGGATGAGGCCGGTGGCGCTGCTGCGCGGGTTGCGGGTGTCGCTGGCGAACTCGCCGCCGGTCTCGAAGCTCATCGCAGCCATCAGGTGCTCCGGCTGGGCGCCGATGCGCTGGGAGATGCCCTCGACCTTGCGGAGGAACTCCGGCGTCACGTTCGGGTTGCCGTTGACCCCGCTGATCTGGTTGTAGTCGTAGCCGCTGGGCGAGGTGTAGCCGGAGCCGTGCTGGACGGGCAGCGGGTTGTCGGCGCGGTAGGCGTCGTAGGCGGCCTGGGTGTTGCCGCCCCAGACCCCGTCCGCGCCCTTCGTGTCGTAGCCGGCGGCGGTGAGCTTGTCCTGCAGCAGCTTGACGTCCTCGCCCCGCGAGCCGCGGCCGTTGGTGCTGGCCAGCTTGTCGATGGCCGGGTCGTTGGAGGAGCCGCCGCCCGCCCGGCTCGCGAGGGCCGCGCCGCCGAGGCCGAGGGCCGCGGCACCACCGGCGATGCCGGCCGCCGCGCCGTACGACGCGCCGCCGTCGGCCGCCTCGCCGGTCGGGGTGGCCGAGCCCATGCTCGAGGAGCCGAGCGACTCGGCGCCGGGTGCGGCGCCGCCGAGACCGCCGTCGGCCACGGGGCCGGTGTGGCCGCTCGGGCTGCCGATGCTGCTGCCGCCCAGCTGGGTCTCGCCGCCGCCCGCGGGGCTGCCCGCGCCGCCCACCGGACCGCCGCCGCCCCCGCCGGACGAACCGCCGGCCGAGCCGGAGGAGCCGCCGGCGTCGGCACCGAGGCCGCCGCCGCCGATGCCACCCGCGGAACCGAGGCCGTGGTCACCGCCGGCGGGGCCGGCGGCCGGGCCCGTGCCGGCCGGGGACAGGTCGCTGCCCTTCAGCTCGGGGCCGACCGTCGAGGACCCGATCTGGGTGGGCGCGCCTGCTCCGGCGCCCGCCTCGGGGGCCTTCACGCCCTCGCCGTCGAGGTCGATGCCGGTGTCGATCATCAGGTGACCGTTCTCGCCGATCGAGAGGCTGGGACCGGACGTCGTCGCGCTGCCGCCGAGCGGGGCGCCGACCGACGGTGCCCCGGACGACGGCGACGTGCCCGACGGGGAGGCGCCGGAGCCGCTGTCGGTGCCCGAGGCGATCGGGGCGTTGGCGCCGCCGGCGAGCGGCTCGCCCTGGTAGGGCTGGATCGGCTCCGGCAGGGCCGGCGACTGGTAGGAGGGGAGCGAGCCGTAGTCGACGGTGCCGCCGTTCGACGCCTCGTCCTGCGCGTCGGCCTGGGCGCCGAGGACCTTGGCGAACATGCCGAGGGCCATCGAGATCTTCTCCAGCCACGGGACGACCGTGGTCTCGAGGTAGGTGGCGTAGGCGAGGCTGGCCCCGCCGCTGAAGAACGACGCCGCCTTGAGGATCGCGATCAGGGCCTTGAGGAACGTGATGACCTGGTCGGTGGTCTCCTTGCCCTCCTGGAACTCCTGACCGACCTCCCGCAGCTCTTCGGTGTCTGCTCCGAGAAACGCCATGGTCCTGCTCCTGTCCGAGATCCGAGTGCCTGCCGTTCTGGCCCGCTGTCGAGGAAACTAGGCGGGCCGCGCGGCGGCGGTACAGAGGCCGCCGGGTGGAAACTTCCGCCCCGTCGGGCCCCCCGGCCGCGGGTCCTGCGGTGCGGCCGGCCGGTCGACGAGCGACCTCCGGACGCGCCACGAGCCACCGGGGTCACCGGTGGCTCGTGGAGGTGCGAGGGGTCAGGAGCTGACGGCGTCCTGCTGGTCGGCCTTGGCGATGAGGTAGCTCGCCTGCTGCTTGATGTCCTCGCAGGCGGCGTTGGCGTTGGGGATGAAGGAGTTGCCGATGTCGTCGGCGATGCGGTCCTTGTCCTGGCCGACCCAGCTGGTGCCCTGGATGCGGGCCAGGAGCCTGGCACAGACGTCGCCGACGACGGCGGCGTTGGAGTCCATGTTCTGGGCCACCGAGCGGGCCTCCTCGGTGTCCATGCCCTGCATGTTGGCGCTCATGGGTGTGTCTCCTCGCGAAGCGGCTGGTCTGGTCCTGCGACCGTAGGTCGCCGCCGTGACGACCGCTAGGAGACCGCCGGTGGAACCTTCCGGGCGGCGGCGGCCCGTTCGACGGTGTCGAGGTCCTCGACGGTCACCAGGCGGACCTCCGCGGTGCGCCGGCCGATCGCGAAGCGGACGTTCTGGGCGCGACCCCGCCCGGCGTTGAAGGGGTCCTCGCGCGGACCGAAGGCCAGCGCGGAGATGACCCGGATGGCGTCGTCGACCCGCTGGGCCCGCTCGAGGTTCCAGGCGTAGCCGTGCCAGTGCAGGACCCGCTCGTAGATCTCCCGGTTCGACGGCGGACGCGGGTAGTCGTCGGTGCCGCTGAGCCACGGCTCGGCGAGGGCGAGGGCGACGTACCACTCCCGCGACCTCGGGGGCAGCTGGGGTGCCGGCGCGGTCGCCGCCGCGTCCAGCTCGCCGGTCTCGTCGGCCGAACGGGGTCGGGGCGGGACCGCGGGCGTGGAGGTGGCGACGTCGACGACGATCGAGAGGTCGTCGTAGGTGTCGGGCCCGGTCTGGCGTCCGCGCATCACGACGAGCATGTTCTCGCCCTCGTCGAGCAGCAGCGACATCCCCTCGGCGAGGGTGACCCGCCGCGCGCCGCCGGGGGCGTCGAACAGGCTGGAGACCTGGGTCTCGCCGGAGCCGTGCCAGCGCAGCCGGGCGATCTCGTCGCCGACCACGAGCTCACCGAGGAGGCGGCTGACGTGAGGGGCGCAGCGCGGGAGGTCGATCGCGGTGACCCGCAGGGCGTCGCCGGGGTCGTCGTCGGGCAGGGCGTGGTGCGGGGATCGACCGAAGAGCAGCGACTCGCCGGACCCGAGGGTCACCGTGGGGAGTCCGGACCCGCGCAACGTCACCCGGAGCATCGAACCCCCGACGCGTCGTTGGCCCCACGAGTCCCCATGCGTGGCATCCAACCACAGCCTCCGCGCGCCGATGCGCTGTTCAGACGAGCGTCATCTGCCGGTCACCGGCTACCCCGGGGGGTGTGGGCCGTTCGGTGAACATGCGTTCACTGGGCGGGTATGATCGGCGCATGCCCCCGTCGTCCGGCCCCCGCCTGCTCGACGCACTCTCGCTGCTGGGCGTCGTCGCCGACGAGCTGGTCCTGCGCAGCGTGCGCGACACCCACCTCGCGTGGGCCGACCGCGCCCACGGACTGACCGACGGGCTGGCCGGTGGCGCCGGGAGCGTGCCGGGCACGCTGCACCGCGGCACCGCCGGCGCCGTGTACGGCGGGCTCGGGCTCGGGCTGCGCGCGGTGGCGTCCGGCCTCGACCGCGCCGCCGCGGCCGGGCTCGGTCCGGGGCTCGAGGAGACCCGCCCCGGTCGCTTCCTGGCGGCCGCGGTCAACGGGCTGATCGGCGACCGGCTGCTCGAGGAGCGCCCCCAGCTCGCCATCGCGATGGCGGTCCGCCGCGACGAGGTCGACGTCGACCCCGAGCGCTCCGCCCTGGCCGCCGCGTTCCCGGACGCCGGCGGCCGCCTGGTCCTCTTCGTCCACGGGCTCTGCGAGGACGAGACCCACTGGTCGCGACACCGCGACCGCACCGGCACGACCTACGGCGAGGCGCTGGCCGCCGACGGCTGGACGCCGGTGTTCCTCCGCCTCAACACCGGCCTGCCGCTGCGCGAGAACGGCGTCGCGCTGGCCGCGCTGGCGCAACGGCTGGTCGAGCAGTGGCCGGTGCCGGTCGAGCGGATCGTGCTGGTCGGGCACTCGATGGGCGGGCTGGTCGTGCGCGCGGCCGGCGCCGTGGCGGCCGGCGGGGCGTCCGACGGCGCGGCGTCGGACGGCTCCGGGCCGGCGTCCGGCGACTGGAACGCGCTCGTCACCGACGTGGTCACCCTCGGGACGCCGCACCTCGGCGCGCCGGTCGCGCGCGGCGTCGGGCACGGCAGCCGCGGGCTGTCCCGGCTGCCCGAGACGGCGGCGTTCGGGCGGATCCTCGACTGGCGCTCGGCCGGTGTCCACGACCTCGTCGCCGGGCTGACCGACGACGTCGCGCCGCTGCCGCACGCGCGCTACCACCTCGTCTGCGCCACCCTCACGTCGTCCGAGCGCCACCCGGTGGGCCACGTCGTCGGCGACCTGCTCGTGCGTCCGGAGTCGGCGTACGGGAGGGACCGGTGGGGCGGCGAGCTCTTCCCCGGCGCCGACGTCCTGCACGTCGGCGGCACCGACCACTGGGGCCTGCTCAACCACCCCGACGTCCTGGCGTCGCTGCGGACCTGGCTCGCCTGACGGCCCGGTGCGACGATGCGACGATGAGCGCCCCCGCCGCCGACCGCGAGCTCCGTGCCGAGACGGTCGTCGCGGCGCGCCCGCCGCAGGTGTGGGCGGTCCTGAGCGACCTCGACCGGATGCCCGAGTGGAGCCCCGAGCTGGTCGCGATGAGGCCGCTGCTGCGCGGCGGGTTGCGGCTCGGTCAGCAGTACGTCGGCATCAACCGGCGCGGGCTCGTCGTCTGGCCGACCCGCTCCGTGGTGACCGCGCTGGACGTCGGCCGCGCCGTCGCGTGGGACACCCGGTCGAGCGGGGCGCGCTGGGTCTGGGAGCTCGAGCCCACCGCCGACGGGCACACCCGCGTGGTGCACCGCCGCCCGGTGCCGCGGCGGCTCACCGCGCTCAGCGGTGTCTTCGCGACCGTGCTCCTCGGCGGGACCGCGGGTCACGCCGACGAGCTCGAGGCCGGGATGGCGGCGAGCGTCGAGCGGCTGCGGGCCGCCGTCGAGGACGGCGCCGCGAGCGCCTGACACGCCGCCCCGGACGTGCCTTCTGCTGTCCGCGAACACCACCCGATCTCCCGTGGAAGTGTCGGTGTCACGGGCTAGGGTCGACGACGTGAACCAGAACTCCACTCACCCGGCCCCGATGATGGGTGGCGGCGGCGGGCTTAACGTGCTCGACGACCACATCTACCAGCGACTCCTGCGCGAGCGCATCGTCTTCCTCGGCTCCGAGGTCCGCGACCAGAACGCCAACGCGATCTGCGCCCAGCTCCTGCTGCTGTCGGCGGAGGACCCCGAGGCCGACATCTTCCTGCACATCAACTCGCCCGGTGGCTCCGTCGACGCCGGCATGGCGATCTACGACACCATGAACTACATCCCCAACGACGTCGCGACCGTCGGCATGGGCCTGGCCGCCTCGATGGGCCAGTTCCTGCTCTGCGCCGGCACCAAGGGCAAGCGCTACGCCCTGCCGCACGCGCGCATCATGATGCACCAGCCGTCCTCCGGCATGGGTGGCTCGGCCTCCGACATCAAGATCCAGGCCCAGCAGTCGCTGCACATCAAGAAGGTGCTGCTCGACCTCATCGCCGAGCACACCGGCCAGCCGGTCGAGCAGGTCATCGCCGACGCCGACCGCGACCGCTGGTTCACCGCCGACCAGGCCCAGGAGTACGGCCTCGTCGACCAGGTCATCAAGAGCGCCCGCGAGGCCGCCGACGACGGGCGCCCGGCCCGAGTGAAGGACTGAGGTAGCAGCTGTGAACTACTACATCCCCCAGTGGGAAGAGCGCACGTCCTACGGCTTCCGACGCATCGACCCCTACGGAAAGCTGTTCGAGGAGCGCATCATCTACCTCGGCACGCCGATCTCCGACGACGTCGCGAACGCCGTCATCGCCCAGCTGCTGTGCCTGCAGTCGATGAACCCCGACCAGGACATCAGCATCTACATCAACAGCCCCGGTGGCTCCTTCACCGCGCTGACCGCGATCTACGACACGATGCGGTTCATCAAGCCCGACGTGCAGACCGTGTGCCTGGGCCAGGCCGCCTCGGCGGCCGCGATCCTGCTCGCGGCCGGTTCTCCCGGCAAGCGGCTGGCGCTGCCCAACAGCCGGATCCTGATCCACCAGCCCTACACCGAGGGCACGTTCGGCCAGACCTCCGACATCGAGATCCAGGCCAACGAGATCCTCCGGATGCGCGACCTGCTCGAGAAGATGATCAGCGACCACAGCGGCCGACCGATCGAGGAGGTCAGCCGCGACATCGAGCGCGACAAGATCCTCACCGCCGAGCAGGCCGTCGAGTACGGCCTGATCGACTCGGTGCTCGAGTCGCTCAAGACCCCGGCCCTGGCCTGAGTCCTGCTTGACCGCCGTCGGTCCGCCGTGTCCGTCCCCGCCCGGGGACGGCGCGGGGTACCGTCGGAGGGTTCCGGCCCCGGCCGGCGCCCGCTGTCCCCGCACCACCCCCGGCTCGACTCGTCGCACATCTGGAGGATCCACCCGTGGCACGCATCGGTGACGGAGGCGACCTGCTCAAGTGCTCCTTCTGCGGAAAGAGCCAGAAGCAGGTGAAGAAGCTCATCGCCGGACCCGGCGTCTACATCTGCGACGAGTGCATCGACCTCTGCAACGAGATCATCGAGGAGGAGCTCAGCGAGGGCACCGAGGTCAGCCTCGACGAGCTGCCCAAGCCGAAGGAGATCTTCGACTTCCTCAACTCCTACGTGATCGGCCAGGAGCAGGCCAAGAAGTCGCTCGCCGTGGCGGTCTACAACCACTACAAGCGGGTCCAGGCCGGTCTCCAGCCGAACTCGGGCCAGGGTGGCAAGAGCGGCAAGCACACCAAGGACGAGGTCGTCGAGGTCGCCAAGTCCAACATCCTCGTGATCGGACCCACCGGCTGCGGCAAGACCTACCTCGCCCAGACCCTGGCCCGGATGCTGAACGTGCCCTTCGCGATCGCGGACGCCACGGCGCTCACCGAGGCCGGCTACGTCGGCGAGGACGTCGAGAACATCCTGCTCAAGCTGATCCAGGCCGCCGACTACGACGTCAAGAAGGCCGAGACGGGCATCATCTACATCGACGAGATCGACAAGGTGGCCCGCAAGTCGGAGAACCCCTCGATCACGCGCGACGTCTCCGGCGAGGGCGTGCAGCAGGCGCTGCTGAAGATCATCGAGGGCACCACCGCCTCGGTGCCGCCCCAGGGCGGTCGCAAGCACCCGCACCAGGAGTTCATCCAGATCGACACCACCAACATCCTGTTCGTGGTGGGCGGTGCCTTCGCCGGCCTCGAACACATCATCGAGCAGCGCGTCGGCAAGAAGACGCTCGGTTTCACCGCCGACGTCCGCGGTGCCGAGGAGCGCGCCCAGGAGGACCTGCTCGCCATGGTCCGCCCCGAGGACCTCACCAAGTTCGGCCTCATCCCCGAGTTCATCGGCCGGCTGCCCCTGATCGCGAGCGTCAACAAGCTCGACCAGGAGGCGCTGGTCCAGATCCTCGTCGAGCCGCGCAACGCGCTCACCAAGCAGTACCGCAAGCTCTTCGAGCTCGACAACGTCGAGCTCGAGTTCACCGACGACGCCATCGCCTCGATCGCCGACAAGGCCCTCGAGCGGGGCACCGGTGCCCGCGGGCTGCGCGCCATCATCGAGGAGGTCCTCCTCCACGTGATGTACGACGTCCCCTCCCGCGGCGACGTCACGAAGGTGATCATCACCCAGCAGGTCGTGCTGGGCGAGGAGGCCCCGACCCTCGTCCTGCGCGAGGCGGAGCCCAAGAAGAAGAAGTCGGCCTGACGCCAGGCCCCAGGAGCGCGGCGACGGGGTGCTGGCGTCGTCGGTGCTCGAGCGAGCGGCAGCCGAGGAACGAGGCCGCGACCCGCGGGCCGATACCCCCGGCCCACCGAGGCCATCGTCAGCACACACCCGCACGACATAGATCGACCCGTCACCTATGGGTGACGGGTCGACCTAGACACCGCGCTGACCCGTCACCTATGGGTGACGGGTCGGCCCAGACATCACGCTGACCCGTCACCTATAGGTGACGGGTCAGCGTTGGTCAGGACTCGGTGGGGGTGGGGGCGGGGGCGAGCTCCGCGGAGACCGCGATCTCGGTGGCGGACTCGTCGGTGGTGAGGACCAGGTCGCCGGTGATCCGGCCGACGGCGCGCAGGTCGGCCTCGGCCCTGCGGACGGCGTCGACGGCGTCGGCGGGGCCGGTGACCTCGACCCGCGACAGGGGCGCCTTCATGCCGACCTTGGCCTGCGACTTCGCGCCGCGGATGCCGCCCAGGGCGGCGGCGACGGCGTCGACCATGGCGGGGTCGGACGCGGCAGCGGAGCCGAGCTCGGTCGCGACCGGCCAGGCGGCGCGGTGGATCGAGCCCTCCTGCCACCACGACCAGACCTCCTCGGTCACGTAGGGCAGGAACGGCGCCAGCAGCCGCAGCTGCACCTGCAGCGCGAGGGAGAGCGTGGCGCGGGCCGACTCGCGGGCGGTCGACTCCTCCTCGGCGTACGCACGCTCCTTGACCAGCTCGAGGTAGTCGTCGCAGAACTCCCAGAAGAAGCGCTCGCTGACCTCGAGGGCCGTGGTGTAGTCGTAGGCGTCGAACGCGTCGGTGGCCCGGTCGATGACCCGGGCGAGCCGCCCGAGCAGCGCGCAGTCGATCGGCTCGACGACCCGCACGGGGTCGAGCGAGCTCGCGCCGACGTTGCCGAGCACGAACTTGGAGGCGTTGAGGACCTTCATGGCCAACCGGCGGCCGACCTTCATCTGCGTCTCGTCGAACGGCGAGTCGAGGCCCGGGCGGGCCATCGCGGCACGCCAGCGGACGGCGTCCGCGCCGAACTTGTCGAGCACCTCGGTCGGGACGACGACGTTGCCCTTGGACTTCGACATCTTCTTGCGGTCGGGATCGAGGATGAAGCCCGAGACCATGGCGTGCGACCACGGGGCGGCGTGGTTCTCGAAGTGGGCGCGCACGACCCGGGCGAAGAGCCAGGTGCGGATGATGTCGTGGGCCTGCGTGCAGAGGTCCATCGGGAAGACCCGCTCGAACAGGTCGGGGTCCTCCTCCCAGCCGCCGGCGATCTGCGGGGTCAGCGACGAGGTCGCCCAGGTGTCCATGACGTCGGGGTCGCCGAGGAACCCGCCCGCCTGGCCGCGCTGTGCCTCGTCGTAGCCGCGGGGGGCGTCGGTGGACGGGTCGACCGGCAGCTCGGCCTCGCTCGGGACCAGCGGGTGCGCGTAGTCGGGCTCGCCCTGGTCGTCGAGGGGGTACCAGACGGGGAACGGGATGCCGAAGAACCGCTGCCGCGAGATGAGCCAGTCGCCGTTGAGGCCGCCGACCCAGTTGTCGAAGCGGCTCTGCATGTGCGGCGGCAGCCACTGGATCTCGGTGCCGCGGTCGATCATCTCGGTGCGCAGCGCGGTGTCGCGGCCGCCGTTGGTGATGTACCACTGGCGGGTGGCGACGATCTCGAGCGGCTTGTCGCCCTTCTCGAAGAAGTTCGTCATCCGCTGGGTCGGCCGGGGCTCGCCGTCGAGGTCGCCGCTCGCGCGCAGGGCGGCGACGACGGCCTCGCGGGCCGAGAACACGGTCTTGCCCTGCAGCTCGGCGTACGCCGCCGCGGCGGTCTCGCTCGCGAGCCACTCCGGCGTCTCGCGCAGGAAGCGGCCGTCGCGACCGATGACGGTGCGCACCGGCAGCTGCAGCTCGCGCCACCACGTGACGTCGGTGAGGTCGCCGAACGTGCAGCACATCGCGATGCCGGCGCCCTTGTCGATCTCGGCGGCCGGGTGCGCGAGCACCGGGACCTCGACGCCGAAGACCGGCGAGGTGACCGTGGTGCCGAACAGCGGTTGGTAGCGCTCGTCGTCGGGGTGCGCGATCAGCGCGACGACGGACGGGATCAGCTCGGGGCGGGTCGTCTCGACGTGGAGCGGCTGGCCGTCGGGCCGGTGGAAGGCGACCCGGTGGTAGGCGCCGGCGTACTCGCGCGACTCGAGCTCGGCCTGTGCGACGGCGGTCTGGAAGGTGACGTCCCAGAGGGTCGGCGCCTCCTGGAGGTAGGCCTCACCGCGGGCGAAGTTGCGCAGGAACGCGCGCTGGCTGGCCACCTGGGCCTTCCGCCCGATGGTCGTGTAGTGCTGCTTCCAGTCGACGGACAGGCCGAGCGTGCGCCACAGCGACTCGAAGACCTGCTCGTCCTGCTCGACGAGCTCGGAGCAGAGCGCGATGAAGTTGGGCCGGCTGATCGGCACCTGCTTCTTCGGGTCCGGCTTCTCCGGCGGCGTGAAGTCGGCGTCGAAGGGCAGCGTGGGGTCGCAGCGGACGCCGTAGTAGTTCTGCACGCGGCGCTCGGTCGGCAGACCGTTGTCGTCCCAGCCCATCGGGTAGAAGACGGACTTGCCGCGCATCCGCTGGTAGCGCGCGACCAGGTCGGTGTGGGTGTAGGAGAAGACGTGCCCGACGTGCAGGCTGCCGCTCACCGTCGGCGGCGGGGTGTCGATCGAGTAGACGTTCTCGCGCGGCTGGGTGCGGTCGAAGGCGTAGGTGTCGTCGGCCTTCCACTGGTCGGCCCACTTCGTCTCGAGGCCCTCGAGAGCGGGCTTGTCGGGTACGACGAGCGCACGCTCGGGCGCGCTCGTCGTGTCCGTGGCCTGCTCGATGATCTCGGTCATGACCGAAATTCTAGGGCGGGTGCGTGGCCGCCGACGCATCGGCGCAGGTGGGAGGCTCAGGAGTGCGAGCCGAGCGCCTCGGTGGCCAGGGCGAGGATGGCCTCGACCTGACGGTCCGCCCCGGCGACCGGGACGGCCCCGCAGGCGGTGACGCTGGCGCCGATCGTCGCCGTCCCGCCGTTCCCGTCACCCACGACGAGGGCCCAGGCCGAGGGCTGGACCAGCATGGTGGCGCACTCGGGCGCCAGCTGCTCCAGGCGCGGGAGCGCCTCGATGTCGGCGACCAGCGCGGTGGCCTCCTCGCCGACGACCACCGCGCCCATCGCCTTCTCGCCGAGGTCCGCGCCCCCACCGACGCTCGACGTGGCGGGGCACAGGCGCGCCCAGGCCGCGTCGTCCGGGAGGTCGCCGGGCCGGAGCGCGTCGACGACCACCGGCGCGTCGGGGCACGGCTGCGGGGCCGGGACGGCCGGCTCCTCGGGCGCGGGGTCGTCGGCCACCTGCTGGCGCCCCGGGGCGTCACCGCCGTCGAGGGCGAGCGGGACGGCGACGCCGACGCCCACCACCGCGACGGCGGCGAGGGCGACCAGGGCGCGGTTGCGCCGGGTCACGGCGCGGGCGCGCTCGGTGACGGCGGTGGTGCGGGCCGCGGCCGCGAGGTCGGGCTGGTCGGGGGCGGTGCTGTCGAGCAGGTCCTTGAGATGACGGTCGGTCATGACGGGTCTCCTTCGAGCGGTTCGGACAGGTGGCCGCGCAGGGCGGGGGAGGAGCGCAGGCCGGACGTCGCGCGGGAGGCCTGGCTCTTGACGGTGCCGACGGACACGCCGAGCGCATCGGCGGTCTGCTGCTCGGTGAGGTCGTCGAAGTAGCGCAGCACCAGCACCGCGCGCTGCCCGCGGGGCAGGTCGGCGAGGGCGGTGAGGACGTCGTGCCGGGTCGCGGCCCGGGCGGCGACGTCCGGCTGGTCGGGACGGTCGGGGCGGTCGGGGAGCTGCCCGGTCGGTCGCTCGCCGTTCCAACGACGGCGCCACCAGTCGGTGTAGGTCGAGACGAGCGCGCGGCGCACGTAGGCCTCGGCGCCCTGGTGCCGCGTGATGGTGTCCCACTTGCGCCAGGTCTTCACCAGCGCGGTCTGCAGCAGGTCCTCGGCCTTCTGGGCGTCGCCGGTCAGCAGGAACGCGCTGCGCCACAGCGCCGTGGACCGGGCGGCGACGAAGTCCTCGAACGAGGCCCCGGTCCCGTGCTGCGGGCTCGTGGCGGTCTCACTCACTCCGGTGTCCATGTCTCACCCCTTCACCCTCCACGACGAGGCGGCCCGGCGCGAGGGTTGTCACCGCGCCCGAGGTTTCTGCGCTGGTCGGCGCGACGGCGGGCCGACTCGGCGTTGGGACCGGGCGCGGGGCGACGGCCTAGACTCGGCGTGACATGAGTGAGACCCCGGACGTACCTGACGCACCCCGCCTGGCCCAGAGCTTCGAGGAGGTCGAGGACGCGCTGCTGTCGCGCTGGCCCGAGTCGAAGCTGGAGCCCTCGCTCGACCGGATCCGGGCCTTCACCGAGATCCTGGGCGACCCCCAGACGTCGTACCGCTCGGTGCACCTGACCGGCACCAACGGCAAGACGTCCACCGCGCGGATGATCGACACCCTGCTGCGGGCGCTCGACCTGCGCACCGGCCGGTTCACCTCCCCGCACGTGGAGCGGATGACCGAGCGGATCAGCATCGACGGCGAGCACCTCGACGACGAGGCGTTCGTGCGGGCGTTCAACGACGTCGCGCCGTACACGCACCTCGTCGACGCCGACCAGCCGCACCCGCTGAGCTTCTTCGAGACCGTCGTGGCGATGGCCTACGCCGCCTTCGCCGACGCCCCGGTCGACGTCGCGGTGGTCGAGGTCGGCATGGGTGGGGCGTGGGACGCCACCAACGTGATCGACGCCGACGTCGCGGTGCTGCTGCCGATCGCCGTCGACCACGCGCGCTACCTCGGTGACACGCCGGCCTCGATCGCGCAGGAGAAGGTCGGCATCATCAAGCCGGGCTCCGTGGTGGTCTCGGCCGCGCAGGAGCCGGACGTCGCCGCCGTGATCGCCGAGCGGGCCGCCGAGGTGGGCGCGAGCGTGCTGCGCGAGGGCATCGACTTCGGGGTCGCCGCGCGCTCCGCGGCCGTCGGCGGGCAGGTCGTCTCCCTCCAGGGGATCCGGGCCCGCTACGACGACGTCTTCATCCCGCTGTTCGGGGCGCACCAGGCCCAGAACGCCGCCGTGGCGCTCGCCGCCGTGGAGGCGTTCGGGGGCGACCAGGCCCTCGACGACGACATCGTGCGTGCCGCCTTCGCCGAGGTCAGCTCGCCCGGCCGGCTCGAGGTCATCCGCCGCAGCCCGACCGTGATCCTCGACGCCGCCCACAACCCGCACGGCGCCGAGGCCACCGCCGCGGCGCTCGAGGACTCCTTCCAGCTCGACCCGATCATCGGCGTCATCGGCGTGATGAACGACAAGGACGCCGAGGCGCTGCTCGCCGCGTTCGAGCCGCACCTGGCCCACGTCGTCTGCACGCAGAGCTCGACCGAGCGGGCGCTCGCGGCCGCCGACCTCGGCAAGGTCGCGATCGAGGTGTTCGGCGAGGACCGGGTCACCGTCGAGCCGCGGCTGGCCGAGGCCATCGAGCAGGCCGCGACGCTCGCCGAGGCCGGTGAGGTGCTGAGCAGCTCGCTGAGCTCCGGCGCCGTCCTGGTCACGGGGTCGGTCATCACCGTCGGGGAGGCCCGCGCGCTCCTGAAGGGACGGACGGCGTGAGCGAGCGCACCCGCTCGCCGCGGCGCGGCATGTGTGCCGCCGTCCTGTCGCTCGAGGCGATCACCCTCGGGCTGAGCACGCCGGTGATGATCACCGTCGCCGGCGTCGCGCCCGGCACCGCGCTGCCGATCGGGATCGGCCTGACCGTCGCCTCCCTGCTCGTGGCCGGGATGCTCCGCCAGGAGTGGGGCTACGCGCTGGGGTGGGCGATCCAGGTGGCCGCCGTCGGCCTCGGGTTCCTGGTCACGACGATGTTCTTCCTGGGCGGGCTGTTCGGCCTGCTCTGGGCGACGGCGTACTTCCTGGGTGTGAAGATCGAGCGCGAGCGCGCGGCGGCGTACGCCGCGTTCGACGCCCAGCAGGGCACCTGACCCTCAGCCGCCGTCGAGGCCGCGGCGCAGCGCCGCCAGCGCCCGGTCGAGCTCGGCGTCGGTGACACCGCCGAAGCCGACGACCAGGCCGGTCAGCCCCGAGCCTCGGGTGTAGTCGGTGAGCAGCGGGACGTCGAAGCCGGCCCGCCGCGCCGCGTCCCGGGCGGACAGCGCGCGGTCCTGGTCGATCAGCCAGGTCGAGTACATGCCGGCGCTCGGTCCCGCCGGCGTCGCGCACGGCGCGAGCACCTCGGCCACCCGGGGGGCGCGCTCGGCGTAGACCCGCCGGGCGGAGCGGACCACCTTGTCGACCTACCCGTCGCGCAGCAGGGCGACGAACGCCCGCTGGACCGGCCAGGACACGCCGTCGTGCCGAGCGCTGCGCCGGCGGCAGACGGCGTCGAGCAGGTCGGGCGGCGGGACCATCCAGCCCAGGCGGAGGCTCGGCGCGACCGACTTGGACGCCGTCCCGACGTAGGCGACGCGGCGCCGGTCGAGCGCGGCCAGGGCCGGCACCGGGGCGACGTCGTAGCGGAACTCGGAGTCGTAGTCGTCCTCCACGACGACCGTGCCGGCGGCGCGCGCCGAGGCGAGCAGGGTGAGCCGGTCGGGAGCCGGCATCACCAGGCCGAGCGGGTGCTGGTGGGCGGGCGTCACGTAGGCGGCGGCGCTGCCGCCCAGGTCGGTGACCGGGCGCCCGGCCGGGAGGTCGACGACGTCGCGACCCGCGGAGCGCACCGTCTCGACCGCCGCGCGGTAGCCGGGGTCCTCGAGCGCGACCGAGCCGGGCGGCAGGACGTCGAGCAGGTGGCGCAGCCCGTCGGTGGTGCCGCCGGTGACCAGCACCTCCTCGGGGTCGACGCGCAGGCCGCGGGTGCGACCGATCCGCTCGGCGAGGGCGGCACGCAGCTCGGTCAGGCCGCGGGCGTCGTCGTACCCGCGCGGTGGGGTGGCCGCGGACACCTCGCGCCACGCCCGCCGCCAGCCGGCGCCGTGCCGCGGGTCGATCCAGGGCGTGCCGGCGTCGAGGCGGACCAGGGGCGGCTCGGCCGGGGTGAGGCGTCGCGGGGGAGCCGTCGCGGTCGCGTGGCCGGCCGTGGCGACGTACGTGCCCGACCCTCGGCGGGTGTCCAGCCAGCCCTCGGCGAGCAGCTGGTCGTAGGCCTGCTCGGCGACCGATCGCGAGACGCCGAGGTCGGCGGCGAGGGCCCGGGAGCTCGGCAGCCGGGCGCCGCGGGGCAGGACGCCGTCGACGACCAGGTCCCGCACCCCGGCGGAGAGCTGGCGGTGCAGCGGGTCGGCGGCCGTGCGGTCGAGGACGACGGGGAGGTTCGGCACGCGAGTGTCCTGTTCGACTGGTCGGGAAGTGGCCCGTTCGTGCAGGCCACTTCGGTGTCACCCTAGAGCCGTGAGCACGCCCCCGTCATCGTCCCCGTCATCGTCCCCGTCATCGCCGCTGTCCCCGACCGAGCGCACGACCGTCCGCCGCGGCAGCAACCGCGCGCTGGCCGACCGCGCCGAGATGTTCGCCCTGCTGGACGACGCCCTCGTCGCGCACGTCGGCGTCAACGTCGGCGACCACCCCGTGGTGCTGCCGGTCGCGTTCGCGGTCGACCCGGACGGCCCGGACGACGACGGCACGCTCTACATCCACGGCTCGGTCGCGGCCCGGTGGCTGACCGGGGCCGGCTCGACGACGATCTGCGTGACCGTGACCGAGCTCGACGGGCTGGTCGCCGCCCGGTCGGGGTTCCACCACTCGATGAACTACCGCTCGGTCGTCGTCATCGGGCCGGCCCGGATCGTCCGGGACCCCGACGAGAAGGCGCACGCCCTCGCCCTCACGGTCGACCACATGGTGCCGGGCCGCTCCGCCACGCTGCGGGCGAACACCCGCAAGGAGCTGGCCGCCACCTCGGTGCTCGCGGTCCCGCTCCGCGAGGCCTCGATGAAGAAGCGCGCTGAGGGTCCCGTCGACGACCCCGAGGACGTCGAGGCCGGCGTCTGGGGCGGCGTCATCCCGCTGCGCCGGGTCTCCTCCGGCCCGGTCTCCGGCGACGACTCCCACGACGACGTCCCGGCCGACGTCGTCGCCCGCGCCGCCTCGTTCGCCTAGCGAGCCCGGTTCGACGGGATCCGGTTCGACGGGGATCCGGTCCGACGGGGATCCGGTTCGACCGGGATCCGGTTCGACCGGGATCCGGATCACCGCGTCATCGCGCCCCACGACGGAGCACTACGCTGCCCGGTATGACGCAGCGCACCCTCGTCCTCCTCAAGCCCGACACCGTCCGCCGCGGACTGGTCGGGGAGGTCCTGTCGCGGTTCGAGGCCAAGGGGCTGACGATCGTCGCGATGGAGCACCGTGCCATCGACGGCGAGATAGCCGACCAGCACTACGCCGAGCACGTCGAGCGTGACTTCTACCCGCCGCTGCGCACCTTCGCGACCAGTGGCCCGCTCGTCTCGCTCGTGCTCGAGGGCGACGAGGCGATCGACGTCGTCCGTGCGATCAACGGCGCCACCGACGGCCGCAAGGCCGCGCCCGGCACGATCCGCGGCGACCTGTCGCTCTCGAACCGCGAGAACCTCGTGCACGCCTCCGACTCACCCGAGTCGGCCGAGCGCGAGATCGCGCTCTGGTTCCCCGCCCTGGGCTGAGGGGTGCTGCCGTGACGGCCGGCGACCCGGGCCGCGGCGTCCCGACGAGGAGCGCGGCGACCGCCCGGACGCGCCACCCGACGACCTGACCGGTCCCGCCGACGGTCGACCGGTTCGCGACACACCCCACGCGCCTCCGGCGTCACACCCGTCCCACTGCTTACGCTCGCTACCGGGTACGGCGTCCGTGCGCGCGTCATGCCTCCTTCCCCGGATCGCGCACGAGCAGTGAGGCGTGCGCGCATGGCGAACAGCATCATCGGCCGCGACATGGCCGTCGATCTCGGCACCGCCAACACGCTGGTCTACGTCCGGCGCAAGGGCGTGGTCCTCGACGAGCCGAGCGTGGTCGCCCTCAACGACACGACCGGCGAGGTGCTGGCGGTGGGCCACGAGGCCAAGCGGATGGTCGGGCGCACGCCCGACAACATCACCGCGCTGCGGCCGCTCAAGGACGGCGTCATCGCCGACTTCGACGCGACCGAGCAGATGCTGCGCCACTTTATCCAGCAGGTGCACCGCCGCCGCTACTTCGCCAAGCCCCGCATGGTCATCTGCGTGCCGTCCGGCATCACCGCCGTCGAGCAGCGTGCCGTCAAGGAGGCCGGTTACCAGGCCGGCGCCCGCCGGGTCTACATCGTCGAGGAGCCGATGGCCGCCGCGATCGGCGCCGGCCTGCCCGTGCACCAGCCGACCGGCAACATGGTCGTCGACGTCGGCGGCGGCACCACCGAGGTCGCGGTGATCTCGCTCGGCGGGATCGTCACCAGCCTCTCCATCCGAACCGCCGGCGACGAGATCGACCAGGCGATCGTGAGCTGGATGAAGAAGGAGCACTCCCTGATGCTGGGGGAGCGCACCGCCGAGGAGGTCAAGATGACCCTCGGGTCGGCGTTCCCCGCGACCGACGAGCCGGTCGCCGAGGTCCGCGGACGCGACCTGGTCAGCGGCCTGCCCCGCACCATCGAGGTCAGTGCGACCCAGATCCGGCACGCGATCGAGGAGCCGCTGCACGCGATCGTCGACGCCGTCCGCGTGACCCTCGACCAGACCCCGCCCGAGCTGGCCGGCGACATCATGGACCGCGGCATCGTGCTCACCGGTGGCGGCGCGATGCTCCGCGGCCTCGACGAGCGGCTGCGCCACGAGACCGGGATGCCGGTCCACGTCGCGGAGAAGCCGCTGCTCTCGGTCGCGCTCGGTGCCGGTCGCTGCGTCGAGGAGTTCGAGGCGCTGCAGCAGGTGCTCGTGGCCGACAACCGGCGGCACCGATGAAGCCCTTCCCCCAGCGCCGCTACGGCCTGGCCCGCAACGAGGGCGGCGAGCCCGGCAAGGGGACGCCGCCGCGCTCCCTCGTCCTCGCGCTCGTCCTGGCCTGCGCGAGCCTGATGGTCCTCGACCAGAGCGGCTCGGTGCTCGACCCGGCCCGCCGCGCCGTCGGCGAGGTCGTCGGACCCGCGCAGTCCTTCACCGCCGGCGCCGTCCGCCCGTTCGTCGAGCTGCCCGAGTGGTTCGAGGACAAGGACCAGATGCGCGGCGAGCTCGCCTCGCTCGAGGCCGAGAACGACCAGCTGCGCTCGCAGGTCCGCACCACCGACCTCGACCGCAACCGGCTCGCCGAGTTCGAGGGCCTCACCGCCGCTGCCACCGACCTCGGCACCGCGCTGGTGCCGGCCCGCGTCATCGGCATCGGCGCCTCCCAGTCCTTCTCGGCCACCGTCACCATCGACGCCGGCTCCAGCTCGGGCATCACCCCCGACCTCACCGTCCTCAACAACGACGGCCTGGTGGGCCGCGTCCTGCGCGTCACCAGCACCACCGCGACCGTCCTGCTCGTCGTCGACCCCGACTCCGCCGTCGGCGCCCGGGTCGCGGCCGACATGGAGCTGGGCTTCCTCACCGGCCGCGGCGACCTCGGCGACGAGGCCCGGCTCGACCTGGAGCTCGTCGACCAGACCGTCGTCCCGCGCGAGAGGGACGTCGTGGTGACGTGGGGGAGCCGCAACGGCGACAGCCCCTACCTCGCCGGGATCCCGGTCGGCGAGGTCGTCTCGGTCTACAACAGCGTCCGCGAGACCAGCCAGCGCGCGGTGATCGACCCGTTCGTGGACTTCGCCGCGCTCGACCTCGTCGGGGTCGCGGTGCCGTCGGGCACCCGCAGCGACCGCGCCGTCGTCGAGGCGGACGGGAGCCTGCGATGACCGGCCTCTCCTCGGTGCGCGTCGCCTTCGTCGCGCTCGCGGCGGCCGTCGCCCTCGTGCTGCAGACCACCGTCTTCCCGCACCTGGCCTGGCACGGCGTCGGGCCGAACGTCGTCCTGCTCGTCGTCGTCGCGGCGGGGCTCGCCCGCGGCGCGCACTTCGGGATGGTCCTCGGCTTCGGCGCCGGTCTGCTGCTCGACCTCGCGCCGCCCGCCGACCACGCCGCCGGTCGCTGGGCGCTGGCCCTGCTCGTGGTCGGGCACGTCGCGGGCCGGGTCCGCCAGGACGCGCCTGCCGGGGTGGGCGGTGCGCTCGCCGCCGTCGCCGCCTGCTCGTTCCTCGGCTCCTCGCTGTTCACGCTGACCGGGCTGCTGCTGGACCCGGGCGCCGGGGTGCCGGACCTGCTCGAGGTCGTGCTGGCCGGGGTCGTGTGGGACCTGGTCCTCGCGGCCTTCGTGGTCCCGGTCGTGATGCGCGGCCTGACCCGGCTCGACCCCGCGGCGCTCGCCACATGAGCGCCGCCACGTCCTCCGCGACCCGCAGCCGGCTGCGGCTGATCGTCATCCAGGCGCTGGTCTTCTCGCTGTTCGCGACGCTGCTGGTGCGGCTCTACTACCTGCAGGTCGTCAGCGGCGCCGAGTACCAGGGCCGCGCCGCCGCCCAGTCGGTGCGCGAGATCGTCGTCCAGCCGACGCGCGGCCTGATCGTCGACGACCAGGGCCGACCCCTGGTCACCAACCGCCTGACGTGGGTCGTCTCGCTCGACCGCACCGTGCTCGACAAGCTCGACGAGAAGGACCGCCGGACCCTGGTGAGGCGGGTGGGCAAGGTGATCGACGTCAGGCCGGGCCGGATCGAGAAGAAGCTGGTCACCTGCGGCGCCGAGGGCTCCGAGCCGGGTGTGTGCTGGAACGGCTCGCCGTACCAGCCGGTGCCCGTCGCCGAGGACCTCGCCCAGCGCAAGGCCCAGCAGCTGCGCGAGCAGCCCGAGGACTACCCGGGCGTGGTCGTCGACCAGCAGACCGTGCGCGCCTACCCGAAGCCCTTCGGGATCAACGCCGCCCACCTGCTCGGCTACCTCAGCCCGATCACCGAGGAGGAGCTCGACACCGCCGAGGGCAACGGCGACCGGTCGGTCAACGGGGCGTCGGTCGTCGGCCGCGCGGGCATCGAGCAGCAGTACGACCAGTGGCTGCGGGGCATGCCCGGCTACGACCAGGTCGAGGTCGACTCGATGGGTCGCGTGATGGGCGACGAGGAGCGGGTCGAGGCCCAGCCGGGCGACACCCTGGTCACCTCGATCGACGCGAAGGTCCAGAGCATCGTCGAGCAGCAGCTGCACGAGACGATCACCACCGCCCGCGCCACCCGCGACACCGTCACCGGTCGCAACTACGTCGCCGACGCGGGCGCCGCGATCGTGCTCGAGGCCGACACCGGCCGGGTCGTCGCCGCGGCCAGCCAGCCGACGTACGACCCGTCGGTCTGGGTCGGCGGCATCACCAAGAAGCAGCTCGCGGAGCTCTACTCCGAGGAGGCCGGCACCCCGCTGCTCAGCCGGGCCACGCAGGGCCAGTACGCCCCGGGCTCGACGTGGAAGCCGTTCATGACCGCCGGCGCGCTCACGCACGGCTACGACGAGGACACCCGGCTCAACTGCTCCTCGTCGCTGGCCGTCGGCAACCGCGACTTCAAGAACTACGAGTCCGGCGCCTACGGCTACATCTCCTTCGCCGAGGCCCTCGAGGTCTCGTGCAACACGTTCTTCTACCGGGTCGGCCTCGACTACTGGCAGCGCTACGGCTCCGACGTCGACGACGTCGACGCGCAGGACCCGCTGGTCGAGGAGGCGAAGAAGTTCGGCTTCGGCCAGGAGACCGGCATCGACCTCCCCGGCGAGGCGTCCGGCCGGATCGCGGACCGCCGCTGGAAGCGCTCCTACTACCAGTCGATGAAGGAGTACTACTGCGGGATCGCCGACGAGCCCCAGGACGACGACACCTCCGACTTCGTCTACACCTTCGCCCGTGAGTTCTGCATCGAGGGCTTCGCCTACCGCGCCGGCGACGCGGTGAACTTCGCGATCGGGCAGGGCGACACCATCGTCACCCCGCTCCAGCTCGCGCGGGCCTACGGTGCGATCGCCAACGGCGGGACGCTCTACGAGCCGCGGGTCGCGCGGGCCGTCGTCGCCGCCGACGGCACCGTGGTGCGCGACGTCAAGCCGCGCGTGGCCGGCACCGTCGACCTCCCCGACCACGTGATCGGCTACATCGACGACGCCCTCAAGGGGGTCACCCGCCAGGGCACGATGGCGTGGCGGATGACCGGCTTCCCGCTCGACGAGGTCGAGATCCGCTCGAAGACCGGCTCCGCGGAGGTCTACGGCAAGCAGTCGACCTCGTGGGTCGCGTCGTACTCCGACGACTACGTCGTGGTGATGATGGTCAGCCAGGGCGGCACCGGCTCGGGCACCTCGGGCCCGGCGGTCCGCAAGATCTGGGAGGCGCTGTACGGCGTCCGGGAGGACCGGGTCGTGCCCGACAAGGCCGCCGTGCCCGGCACGACGCTGCCGCGCGACCTGCCGGTCTTCCAGGACGACGGCTCGATCCTGCCGCCCGCCATCCGCACCGACGACGACCAGTGAGGGGCCACCTGTGAAGACCGTGCCCGGCCTCGACCGGCTGCTGCTCCTCGCCGTCGTCGCGCTCAGCGTGATCGGCTGCGTCCTGGTCTGGTCGGCGACCAGCGCGCGTGCCGACCTCACCGGCGGCGACCCGCGCGCCTACCTGCAGAAGCAGATCATCAACGTCGCCATCGGGCTCGGCCTGCTGGTCGTCGTCCTGATGACCGACCACCGGTGGGTGCGGATCGTCGCGCCGCTGGTCTACCTCGCCTCGATCGGCGGCCTGGTGCTGGTGCTGACGATGGGGTCGGTCGTCAACGGGTCGAAGTCCTGGTTGATGGTCGGCGGGATGTCGATCCAGCCGTCGGAGTTCGCCAAGCTCGCCGTCGTCATCGGCATGGCCCTCGTCGTGGCCGAGCGCTCGGAGGGACGCCGGCGCGGGCGGATCGGCCTGGGCGACGTCGTCCTGCTGCTGCTCATCGCCGGGGTGCCGGCCGTGCTGATCCTGCTCCAGCCCGACCTCGGCACCATGCTGGTGCTCTCGGCGACCGTCTTCGGCGTGCTCGCCGCGATGGGCACGCCGCGGCGCTGGCTCGCGCTGCTCGGTGCCGGCGGGGTCGCCGGCGTCGTCGCCGCGGTCACGGCCGGGGTCCTCGAGGACTACCAGGTCGACCGCTTCCTCGCCTTCATCGACCCCGACCTCGACCCGCGCGGAGCCGGCTACAACGTCGAGCAGGCCCGGATCGCCGTCGGCAACGGAGGGATGTTCGGCCAGGGCCTCTTCAACGGCTCGCAGACCCGGTCCGGGTTCGTCCCCGAGCAGCACACCGACTTCGTCTTCACCGTGGCCGGCGAGGAGCTCGGCCTGGTCGGGGCCGGCCTGCTCATCGCGCTGCTCGGCATCGTGCTGTGGCGCGCGCTGCGGATCGCCCAGCGCACCGACGACGTCTTCGGCCGGGTCGCCGCCGCCGGGATCGCCTGCTGGTTCGGGTTCCAGGCCTTCCAGAACATCGGCATGTGCCTCGGGATCATGCCCGTCACCGGCGTCCCGCTGCCCTTCGTCTCGTACGGCGGCAGCTCGATGTTCGCCTCGATGCTCGCCGTCGGCCTGCTCCTCAACATCTCCCGGCGGACCGCCGAGGCACCCGCGGCCCGGCTCCAGCCGACCTCGCGGGCGCTCGTCCCTGCCCGGTGACCCGCGCCCGCGCGTCCCGGAGCGTCGCAGGTTTCGGCCCGGCGCAGCGCCGCCGCGTCCGAACGGGCAGAATGAGCGGGTGCTGACGGTCCGAGTCCTGCCGCGCGAGGGTGTCACCCTCCGCGCCGCGGCGACGACCGTCGAGGTGACCGGCGTCCTGGCCCTGGGCCACCTGTGGGCCGGCGGCACGCTGCCCTCGGCCGCCTGGGTCGTCGCGATGTCCGTCGTCGTCCTCGGCGCCGGGCTCCTGGTGCTGCGCGGGCGCATCCGCCCGCTGGTCGCCGTCCCGGTGCTGGTCGCCGCGCAACTGCTGCTGCACGCCTGGATCACGGCGCTCACCCCGACCGCGATGTCGGGGGGCGACCCCCTGCACCACCACGTCCACGCCGTGCTCGACCCGCGGATGCTCGCCGTGCACGCCGCCGGGGGTCTCGTCACCGCCCTGGCCTGGGAGCTGCGGGCGCGCGCGGTCGAGGTCGTGGTCAGCTGGACCCGTCAGCAGCTGCCGCCGCTCCCGTCGCTGCGCCTGGCGCCCGCGCCGGTGCCGGCCCCGGTCGCGCTGCTCACCCGCTTCGTCGTCTCGGCCGCGCCCCGGCGCGGCCCACCGGTGGTCCCCGCCCCCGCCTGACCTCCGCCGACTCGTCGACGGACGGTCCGGTGAGTACGCCCGACCATCCTCCGCAGCGATCGCTGCACCCCTCGACGAAGGAACCACCATGACCACCCGACGCATGCTCGCGCGCCTCGGCGCCACCGCCGCCGGCACCTCCGTTCTCGCCCTGGGCCTCGTGGCCCCGGCCTCCGCCCACGTCACCGTGACGCCGTCCGACACCGCCGCCGGCGCCTACACCGTGCTGACCTTCAGCGTCGGCCACGGCTGCGAGGGCTCCCCGACGACGTCGATCGCGATCCAGATCCCCGAGGGGATCAACGCCGCGACCCCGACCCGCAACGACTACTACGACGTCGAGAAGACCGTCGAGAAGCTCGACCCGCCGGTGACCGACTCGCACGGCAACGAGCTCACCGAGCGGGTCTCGACGGTGACCTACACGGCGAGGACGCCGCTGCCCGACGGCTACCGCGACACCTTCGAGGTGCAGGTGCAGCTGCCCGAGGACGCCGAGGGCCAGGCCCTGGCGTTCCCGACGATCCAGACGTGCGAGAAGGGCGAGACGCCCTGGACCGAGATCGCCGCCGAGGGCCAGTCCGAGGACGACCTCGAGAGCCCGGCCCCGGCGTTCGAGGTGACCGCCGCCGGCGCCGACGCGCACGGTGCGGGCGAGGAGACGGCCGAGCCGGCCGAGGAGACCGCCGCGGAGACCTCGAGCGACACCGAGGCGTCCGCCGAGCCGGCGTCCGAGGCGTCGGACGACGACTCCGGCAACGGGCTCGCGATCGCCGGCCTGGTCGCCGGCATCGCCGGCATCCTCGTCGGTGGCTTCGCGCTCCTGCGCGGTCGCACCACCTCCGCGTGAGTCGAGGACCGGTCCCGCGGCTCCTCGGAGCCGCGGGGCTGGTGCTCGCCGTCCTCCTGCTGGTCGTGGGGGCGGCGGCACCGGCCTCCGCCCACGCCACGCTCGTCAGCAGCGACCCCACCGAGGGTGAGGTGCTGGCGAGCACGCCCGACGTCGTCACGTTCACCTTCGACGAGGCGGTGTCGCTGCCGGCCGACGGCGTCCTGGTCTTCGACGCCGCCGGTGACCCCGTCGCCGCCGACGCCTCGAGCAGCGACAAGGAGATCGTCGCCGACCTGCCCGACACCCTCGACGACGGCACGTACGTCGTGGTGTGGCGGGCGATCTCGGCCGACGGCCACCCGATCGCGGGGTCGCTGACGTTCTCGATCGGAGCGGCCAGCGCCGAGGTCGCGGCGCCGAAGGTGCCGGAGGCCGACCCCGGCCAGGTCCGCACGGCGCTGAGCGTCGTCCAGGGCCTCGGGTACGTCGGCCTGCTGACCGCCGCGGGCCTCGTGCTGTTCCTGGCGTGGGCCCTCGGCGGCGTCCGGGTCGACGACGCCGTCCGCCGGCGGCTCGAGACGGTGCTCTGGTCCGCCGCCGGCGTCGCCGTCCTCGCCGGCACCGCGGCCGTCCCGCTCGCCGGCGCCTACCAGCAGGGGCTCGCGCTGAACCAGCTCGGGGAGTCCACGGCCGTCGACCTCGAGTTCGTCGGCGACGACCTCCTGGTCCTGGCCCTCCAGGCCGTGGGGCTGCTGGTCGCCATCACCTGCCTCGGGACCACCCGGACCCGGCGGCGGGTCGCTGTCCTCGCCGCCGCGGTCGCGGCCCTGTCGCCCGCGCTGGTCGGGCACTCGCGCGCCATCGAGCCGGTGTGGCTGGTCACCACGACCGACCTGCTGCACCTCGCGGCCGGCTCCGCCTGGCTGGGGGGCCTGGCGGGCCTGGCCCTCACGCTGCGCTCGCTCAGCGGGCGCGAGCGCGACGCCGCCCTCGTGCTGAGCCGGTTCTCCACCGTGGCCGCGGGGTCGCTGGGCCTGCTCGCGGTGACCGGCGCGCTGATGGGCTGGCGGATCCTCGGCGGGTGGGGCCCGCTGTTCGAGACGACGTACGGGCGGCTCCTGCTCGTCAAGGTGGCCATCGCCGCCGTCGTCGGCCTCGTCGCCGGCTACAACCGCTTCCGGCTCCTCCCGGCGGCGACGGGCGGCATCGGCCACTCCGCCCGCCGCGGGGCCGTGCTGCGGGTGGGCGGCGCCGTCCGCGTCGAGACGGCGCTGATCGTCGTCCTGCTGGGGGTGACCGGGTTCCTCACGAACCAGTCGCCCCGCGAGGACGCGCCGACCCGCGCACCGGTGGCCTCGCGCGTCGAGGTCGGCGTGCTCGCCGACGCGAAGGTGCTCGCCACGATGGTCCCGGGCACCCGCGGGCCCAACACGGTCACCGTGCAGGTGCAGGACCAGGCCGGCGACCCGGTCGACGGGTTCGCGGAGCCCTCGGTCGCCATCCGCTCGGCCGACGGCAGCGTCGACCTCGGCGAGCAGCCGGTGCTGCCGGTCGCCGCGGGCACCTACGTCGTGGAGACGGTGGTCCCGTCGGCCGGCACGTGGGAGGTGCAGGTCAGCCTGCGCGCCAGCGAGTTCGAGAACCCGGTCACGACTGTCACGTTCGAGGTGGGCTGATGAGGAAGACATGGCCAGGACGCGCCCTCGCGGCGCTGGTGCTGCTGCTGGCGGTGGCCGGCTGCTCCGACGACCCGGAGGTCGAGGAGGGCCGCCAGGTGCTCTCCCCGGCCGGGGACGGCCAGCAGCACACCCACACGACGCTCCTCGGGGACGGCACCACGGCCGACGCCGGCGGGTACCGCCTCGCCGACCTGCAGTTCCCCGACGTGTCCCGCGAACCCGGCGACCTGACCTTCCGGATCCTCGACTCCCGGGGCGGGGCGGTCACCGACTACGTCGAGGAGCAGACCAAGCTCCTGCACCTCTACGTCGTGCGCGACGACCTGACCGACTTCCGGCACCTGCACCCCGTGCTCGAGGACGACGGCACGTGGCGCGCGCGGGTCGACGTCGCCGACCCCGGGGAGTACCGGGTGGTGGCGGAGTTCCTGCCGGCGGCGCAGGAGGACGGCAGCCACGTCGTCCTCGGGGTGCGGGCCCTCGTCGAGGGCACGTCCCCGCCGACCGGCGAGGCTCCGGGCAGCACCGCCTCGGACGGGGTGGTGACCATCGCCGGTCCGGAGACGCTGGCGGCGGGGGTGGACTCGCAGTTCGAGATGACCGTCAGCGACGGCGCGTCCGGGGTGCTGAACCTCGGGACCTACCTCGGCTCCTACGCCCACCTCACCGGCTTCGACGTCGAGACCGGCGCCTTCGTGCACGCCCACCCGATCGGGGCACCGACGACCACCGACGCCGGCAGCGACCTGACCTTCCACACCTCGTTCGACGTCGCCGGCACCTACCGGCTCTTCGTGCAGGTGCGGGTCGACGGGTTCGTGCACACGGTGCCGCTGACCACGACGGTCGCCTGAGCCGCCGATCAGCCCAGGCAGAGGCAGAACGGGTGCCCGGCCGGGTCGAGGAAGACCCGGAAGGTCGTGCCGGGCTGGTGCTCGTGCCTCGTCGCGCCGAGCTCGACGACGGCCTGCTCGGCCACGTCGAGGTCGTCGACCACGACGTCGAGGTGGCTCTGCTGCGGCACCTCCTGGGTCGGCCAGGTCGGGCGGCGGTAGTCCTCGACCTGCTGGAAGCACAGGCACGCGCCGTAGTCGGCCCGGACCTCGAACCACTCGCCCTCGTCGCGCACCTCCCAGTCGAGCAGGGCGCCGTAGAACCGGGCGAGGAGACCGGCGTCCGGGCAGTCGAGGACGGTGGTCGGGAAGCGTGCGATGGCCATGGCCGCAGGCTAGGACCGAACCCGGACGGACGGCGTCCTCGGAACGCGCAGGTGGGCCTCAGGGGTTGCGGCGGACCCGGATCGTCGGGCTCACGTCGGCCTTGCAGCCGGGCTTCGGGCCGACCTTGGCGAAGAAGCGGCCCTCCGTGCCGGTGTTGCCGGTCGACCAGACCCAGCTCGAGCCCTCGAGGCCGGTGGTGTCGGAGGCCCACAGGTGCGGCTCGCCGTCGACGAGCTTGAAGACCTTCACGGTGCGGTCGGCCGCGCAGAGCGCCGGGCGCGCGCTCTTGACCACGCCCGACATGTCGGTGCCCTCCGCGGTGATGGTCACGGTGACGGCGGCGCGCGCCGGTGCCGCCTGCGCCGGTGCTGCCTGGGCGGAGGTGCCGGCGCCTGCCGCGGCGAGCGCGACCCCGCCGGTCACGAGTGCGGCGGCGACGGCCTGGGTGATGATCGATGACTTCACGGATGCCTTCCCGGGGACGTGTCTCGCCCCTTCGGGAGGAGGAGCGCCGAGATCGCCGCGGGATACGTCAGCGGCCCGGTGGGACCCAGCCGGGGTCGGGGTCCTCACCGGTGCGGCCGTCGACGGCCTCGCGGAGCAGGTCGGCGTGGCCGGTGTGGCGCCCGTACTCCTCGAGGAGGTCGCACAGCAGCCGCCGCAGCGACGCGTGGTGGCCCTCGCCGTCGCTCGCGTGCACGAGCTGGTCGGGGCCGCCGTCCCGCAGCGCCGCCGCGAACCGCTCCCGCGAGCGGGCGACCGCGCCGTCGTACAGCGCGTGGAGGACGGCGGGGGTGTCGTCGGCCGCGCTGGTGAGCTCCCAGTCGTTGCTCCCGTCCCACCCGGTGCTCGCCCACGGCTCGCCGAGCGGCTCCCCGCGCAGCTTCACCGTGGAGTGGAAGTCCTCGGCGGCGGCGAGGTGCTTGAGCAGCCCGCCCAGCGTGAGCGACGAGGCGCCGACCGTCGTGGCCAGGCCGGCCGCGTCGAGGCCGTCGGCCTTCCAGCGGAACGTCGCCCGCATGCGGTCGATCGCGCCGACCAGGTGCTCTGCCTCGGTGCCGGCCAGGGGCGGCTCCCACGGGGGAGGGGTCGTCATGGCGCGACGCTACGGCGCCACGCGGACGGAATCCGTCCGCGAGGCGGCGCGGTGGGCGACGTCCGGGCACACCCGCCGTCCTTGTAAACTCATCCCCGGGTCGCCGGGAGCGCCGGCGACCTCCTCGCGCGCTCGCCCACCGTCCTGGGCCGCGCGTCCGTTCGACCTCTGGAAGGCCGACCCCTGCTCGCTCTCGTCCTGGCCCACGGCGTTGCTGCGGCTGTCGCGCCCGGGTTGGTGCGGTGGCTGGGTCGTCGCGCCTTCCTGGTGCTCGCCCTCGTCCCGCTCGTCGCGGTGGCCTGGGCCGTCACGCAGAGCACCGAGGTGCTCGACGGCGGCGTCCTGACCGAGACGACGCGGTGGATCCCCTCGCTCGGGTTCGGGGTCGACCTGACCCTCGACGCGCTGCGCTGGCTGATGGTCCTCGTCGTCGCCGGCGTCGGGGTGGTCGTGCTGGCCTACTGCGCCTGGTACTTCGAGGACGGCGCCCCCGGGCTGGTCGGCTTCGCCAGCAGCTTCTCGGCGTTCGTCGGCGCCATGCTCGGGCTCGTCCTGTCCGACAACCTGCTCCTGCTGTTCGTGTTCTGGGAGCTCACCACCATCTCCTCGTTCCTGCTGATCGGGTTCGACCCGACCAACCGGGCGAGCCGGCGGGCCGCCATCCAGGCGCTGCTCGTCACCACGCTCGGCGGGCTGGCGATGCTGGTCGGGATGCTGCTGCTGGGCCACGAGGCCGGCTCGTTCTCCCTCGCCGAGATCGTGGCCGACCCGCCGTCCGGCACCGCGACCACGGTGGCCGTCTGGCTGGTCCTGGTGGGCGCGCTGAGCAAGTCCGCGATCGTCCCGTTCCAGTTCTGGCTGCCCGGCGCGATGGCGGCGCCCACCCCGGTGAGCGCCTACCTGCACGCGGCGTCGATGGTGAAGGCCGGGCTGCTCCTCGTGGCGCTGCTCGCCCCGGCGTTCGCCGACGTCCCCGGCTGGCGTCCGGTGCTGCTGACCCTCGGCGTCGCGACGATGATCTCCGGCGGCTGGCGCGCCCTGCGCCAGATCGACGTCAAGCTGCTGCTGGCGCACGGCACCGTCAGCCAGCTGGGCTTCCTGCTCGTCCTGCTGGCCATCGGCAGCCGCACCGCCGCCCTGGCCGGCACGGCTCTGGTGCTGGCGCACGCGCTGTTCAAGTCCACCCTCTTCCTCACCGTCGGCATCGTCGACAAGCTCGCCGGCACCCGCGACCTGCACGTCCTCAGCGGCGTCGGACGTCGGATGCCGGTCCTCGCCGTCGCCGCCGCGCTGGCCGGCGCCTCGATGGCCGGGCTGCCGCCGCTCGTCGGCTTCCTCGGCAAGGAGACGATGTGGGCCGCGCTCGTGGAGCTCACCCACGCGGGCAACCCGGTCGGCGTCGCGCCGTGGGCCGGCTGGCTGCTCGTCGTCGGCGTCCTGGTCGGGTCGAGCTTCACCGTCGCCTACACCGCCCGCTTCCTGTGGGGCGCCTTCGCGACCAAGCCCGACGTCGCGCCCACGCCGCTCGCCCCCCTCGCCGTGCCGTTCGCGGCGGGACCGGTGCTGCTCTCGGCGCTCGGTCTCGGTCTCGGCCTCGCCGGCGCCGCGCTCACCTCGGCGTTCGACCCCTACGTCGTGCAGCTCGCCGCGGGCGACCACGACGAGTACCTCGCCCTCTGGCACGGCCTCGAGCTGCCCCTGCTCCTGACCGCCACCACCCTGGCCGCCGGACTCGGGCTCTTCGCGGTGCGTGACCGGCTCTGCGCGTTCCAGCAACGCGTCGAGCTGCCGATCTCGGGCGGCCGCGTCTACCGCGCGATCCTGCGCGACATCGACCGGCTGGCCGTCGAGGTCACCGGCACGGTGCAGCGCGGCTCGGCGGCGGCGTACCTCGCGATCATCCTGCTGGTGCTCGTCGCGGGCCCCGGGACCGCGCTCGTGCTGGCCCTCCTCGACGGACCCGACCTCCGCGTCGTCGCCTGGGACGGCTGGGGCCAGCCCGTCGTGGGCCTGGTGATGATCGTGGCGGCGGTCATGACGGTGCGCTCGCGCCGGCGGCTGCGCGCGTTCATCCTCGCCGGCGTGACCGGCTACGGCTGCGCGCTGCTCTTCGTGCTGAACGGCGCACCCGACATCGCGCTGACCCAGGTCCTGGTCGAGACGGTCGCGCTGGTCGTCGTCGTCCTCGTGCTGCGGCGGCTGCCCGACTACTTCACCGACCGGCCGCTGCGCCCGATCCGCTACGCGCGGATGGCCCTGGCCGCGGTCATCGGCGCCGTCGTGTCGGGGATCCTCGTCGTCGCCGGGAGCTCGCGCACCACCGAGGCCGTCTCGACGGGGTTCGCCAAGGCCGCCTACGAGTTCGGCTACGGCCGCAACGTCGTCAACGTGACCCTGGTCGACATCCGGGCGTGGGACACCTTCGGCGAGATCTCGGTGCTCGTCGTCGCCGCCACCGGCGTCGCGAGCCTGATCTTCCTCGACACCCGCAGCGGCGGCGTACGACGGCTGGCGGAGGCCGACCCGCAGGCCGTCGAGACGACGGGTGCGCCCGGCGCGACCCGGGTGCGCCGGATCTGGCTGCCGGCGCCCGGCACGCTGAGCCCGGACCGTCGCTCGATCGTCTTCGAGGTCGTGACGCGGCTGGTCTTCCACAGCATCATGGTCTTCTCCGTCTACCTGCTCGTCGCCGGGCACAACCTGCCCGGCGGCGGGTTCGCGGCCGGCATGGTCGCCGGCCTCGCGCTGATGGTGCGCTACCTCGCGGGCGGTCGCTACGAGCTCGCCGAGGCGCTGCCCGTCGACGCCGGGGTCATCATCGGCACGGGCCTCTTCGTCGCCGCCGTCTCGGGCCTCGGCCCGGTCGCCTTCGGGGGCGAGGTGCTGCAGACCGCCGACGTCTACGTGAGCCTGCCGCTGCTCGGTGAGCTGCACCTGGTCTCGTCGGTCGGCTTCGACATCGGCGTCTACCTCGTCGTCATGGGGCTGGTGCTCGACCTGCTGCGCACCTTCGGCGCCAACCTCGACCGTCAGATCCTGCGGGCCCAGCGCGAGGCGGAGAGCCAGGAGGTGGACGCCTGATGGAGGTCAACCTGACCCTCGTCCTCGTCGCCGGCGCCCTCGTCGGCTGCGGTGCCTACCTGCTGCTCGAGCGCAGCCTGACCCGGGTCCTCGTCGGGCTCGTGCTCCTCAGCAACGGCGTCAACATCGCCCTGCTCTCCACCGGCGGCCGGGCCGGCGACGCCCCGTTCTACGGCTCCACCGCGGTCGACGACATGTCCGACCCGCTGCCCCAGGCGATGATCCTCACCGCCATCGTCATCACCCTCGCCACGCTCGCGTTCCTGCTGGCCATGGCCCACCGCAGCTGGCAGCTCACCGGCCACGACGACGTCCAGGACGACACCGAGGACGCTCGCATCCGCCGGCTCGCCGTCGACGACGCGACGTCCGACAGCTACGGACTGACCGCCGACGGCCAGGACGACGACGACCCCCGGCAGGAGGGCTCCTGATGGACCACCCCACCCGGGTCCCGACCTCCTGCGCCGTGCCCGTCCGACCGACAACCGTCCGGGGACCCCGATGACGATCACCTCCCTCGTGCCGCTCCCGGTGCTGCTGCCCCTGCTGGGGTCGGGCGCCGCGCTGATGCTGTTCCGCTACCCGAAGGCGCAGCGGCTGGTCAGCGTCGTCGTCCTCGCGGCGGTGGTGGTCGTCGCCGCGGTCCTGCTCGTCGTGGTCGACCGCGAAGGCCCCCAGGTCGTCTGGCTCGGTGGCTGGAACGAGCTCGGGGTCGCGCTGGTCGCCGACCGCCTGGCCGCGCTGATGCTGCTGGTCTCGGCGATCGTGACGCTCGCCGTCCTGCTGTACTCGCTCGGGCAGGGCATCTCCGACAGCAACCGCTCGGCGCCCGTCTCGATCTACCACCCGACGTTCCTGACCCTGGTCGCCGGCGTCAGCAACGCGTTCCTCGCCGGCGACCTGTTCAACCTCTTCGTCAGCTTCGAGATCCTGCTCTTCGCCAGCTACGTCCTGCTCACCCTCGGCGGCACCGGCGGCCGCATCCGCGCGGGCACGATCTACGTCGTCGTCAACGCGCTCTCCTCGATGCTGTTCCTCATCACGATCGCCGCGATCTACGCCGCGGTGGGCACGCTCAACCTCGCCCAGATCGCCGTCCGCCTCGACGACCTCCCCGACTCCACGCAGCTCATGCTGCACCTGCTGCTGCTGGTGACCTTCTCGATCAAGGCGGCGGTCTTCCCGCTGTCGCTGTGGCTGCCCGACAGCTACCCCACCGCGCCCGCGCCGGTCACCGCGGTCTTCGCCGGCCTGCTCACCAAGGTCGGCGTCTACGCGATCATCCGTACCGAGACGCTCCTCTTCCCCGGCGGTGAGCTGCGCACCCTGCTGATGGTCTTCGCGATGGCCTCGATGCTGATCGGCATCCTCGGCGCGATCGCCCAGTCGGACATGAAGCGACTGCTGTCCTTCACCCTGGTCAGCCACATCGGCTACATGATCTTCGGCATCGGCCTGGCCAGCGGTGCCGGCATGGCGGGCGCGGTGTTCTACGTCGCGCACCACATCACCATCCAGACGGCCCTGTTCCTCGTCGTCGGCCTCATCGAGCGGCAGGCCGGCAGCACCGCCCTGCTCCGGCTCGGCGGCCTGGCGCGGCTCTTCCCGCTGCTCGGCGTGCTGTTCTTCGTCGCCGGGATGAACCTGGCCGGCATCCCGCCGCTGTCCGGCTTCATCGGCAAGGTCGGCCTGCTCGAGGCGGGCATCGCCGACGGCGGCGCGATGGCCTGGACCCTCGTCGTCGCGGGCACCGTGACCAGCCTGCTCACGCTGTACGCCGTCGCGAAGAGCTGGTCGCTGGCGTTCTGGCGCTCCCCGCAGGAGGCGCACGCGATGGCCGAGGAGCTGGCGGTCGCCGACGGCGTCCAGACCGCCGGCTCGCCCACCGTCGGGCGACGCGGCCAGGTGCGCCTCGACACGACGTCGTACGACGCGGGCGAGGTGCGCGAGGCCGGCGCGATCGTCGACGGCGACCGGCCCGACCGCGACCTGCACCAGCGCCTCGAGGACGACGGCATGCCGACCCGGCTGCCGGTCCTGATGACCGCCCCCGCGGCCGCCCTGGTCGCCGTCAGCGTCGGCATCACGGTGGTCGCCGGCCCCCTCTACGCCTACACCGAGCGGGCCTCGCTCGACCTGATGGACCGCGGCCGCTACACCACCGCGGTCGACGAGGCCGCCCGGTGAACGCCGCGCGCCGGCGCCGGGTGTCCCAGCGCGCCCGCCGGCACGTGCAGTGGCCGATGGTGCTGTGGCTGACGCTCGTGTGGTGGGTGCTGTGGGGCACGTGGTCGGCGATGTCGCTCGTCGGGGGCGCCCTGGTCGCCACCGCCGCGCTGCTGCTCTTCCCGCTGCCGCCGCTCGACCTCGACGTGCGGGTCAGGCCGGTCGGCACGCTGGTGCTCGTCGGACGCTTCCTCGCGGACGTCGTCGTGGCGAGCCTGCAGGTCGCCTGGACGGTCCTGCGGCCCCCGCGCGACCTGCGCAACGCGCTCGTCCGGGTCCCGCTGCGCAGCGAGTCCGACCTGGTGCTCGTGATGGTGGCCGAGCTCGTGTCACTGGTGCCCGGCACCGTCGTGGTCGAGGTGCACCGCTCCTCGTTCACGCTCTACCTGCACGTGCTCGACGTCCGGTCGGCGGCGGACGTGGAGCCGGTCCGCGAGCGGGTCTGGGCCCAGGAGGCGCGGGTGCTCGCGGCGCTCTCGCCGCGTCCGGCCGAGCCCGTCGCCGAGCCCGCGGGTGGGGCGGAGGAGGCGCCGTGACCGCCGTGCTCGTCGTCGCCGCCGTCGTCCTCGGGATCGCGGCCGTGCTCGTCGTCGTCCGGATGGCGATCGGCCCGACCATGCTCGACCGCGCGATCGCCTTCGACGTGATCATCGCGATCTCGATCGCCGCCGTCTCGATCGACGCGGCCCACCGCCGCACGGCCGAGAACCTGCCGCTGCTCCTCGTGGCCACCCTGCTCGGCTTCGTCGGCTCCGTCAGCCTCGCCCGGTTCAGCCCCGGCAGCGACGACGTCGAGGAGTCCGACGACGACTCCGACGACCCGACCGCCGAGGAGGCGCGATGAACGACGTGCTCGACGTCGTCGGCGCGGTCTGCCTGCTGCTCGGCTCGCTGCTCAGCCTGGTCGCTGCGATCGGCGTCCTGCGGCTGCCGGACCTGCTCACCCGCATGCACGCGGCCACCAAGCCGCAGGTGCTGGGCCTGGTGCTCGTGGTGCTCGGGCTCTCGCTGGTGCTGCGCTCGCCGTCGGCCGCGGCGCTCGGCGTCGTCGTCGTCCTCGCGCAGATGGTGACCGCCCCCGTCGCGGCGCACATGGTGGGCCGGGCGTCGTACCGGGCCGGACAGGTGCGCGACGACCTCCTCGTCGTCGACGAGCTCACCGGCGAGATCGACCCGGACCTGGGCCGTCGTCCGGGTGCCGGCTGGCCCGAGGTCGACCCCCCGCGCTGACCGACCCGCCCGCGCCCGACCCTCCCGCCCGCGCCGCCCGCGCCGACCCGTCAGCTATCGGGGACGGGTCGGCGCCGTGGTGAGGAATCGGAGCAGTCGGGGAGGCGCTCGTAGACTGGAACCCATGTCCGCCAGCGTCTTCCCCCGTCTCGAGCCGCACCTGCCCTCGGTCTCCAAGCCGATCCAGTACGTCGGCGGCGAGCTCAACTCCACGGTCAAGGAGTGGGACTGCGGCGCGGACACCGAGCCGGGCGAGACCGTGCGCTGGGCGCTGATGTACCCGGACGCCTACGAGGTGGGCCTGCCCAACCAGGGCGTCCAGATCCTCTACGAGGTGCTCAACGAGCGCGACTGGATCCTCGCCGAGCGCACGTACGCGGTCTGGCCCGACATGGAGGCGGTGATGCGGACCGGCGACGCGCTCGGACCGATCCCGCAGTTCACCGTCGACGCCCACCGCCCGGTGCGCGACTTCGACGTGTTCGGCCTCAGCTTCTCCACCGAGCTGGGCTACACCAACATGCTCAACGCCCTCGACCTCGCCGGCATCGCGCTGCACGCCGCCGACCGCACCGACGCCGACCCCGTCGTCCTCGCGGGCGGTCACGCGGCGTTCAACCCCGAGCCGATCGCCGACTTCGTCGACGCCGCCGTCCTCGGTGACGGCGAGGAGGTCGTCCTCGCGATCTCCGAGGTCGTGCGCGAGTGGAAGCTCCAGGGCCGGCCCGCGGGGGAGATGGCGTCCGGGCGCGAAGAGCTGCTGCGCCGGCTCGCCGTCACCGGCAACATCTACGTGCCGCGCTTCTACGACGTCTCCTACGCCGACGACGGCGCCATCACCGCCGTCGTCCCGAACCGGCCGGGCATCCCGCACCGCGTCACCAAGCACACGCTGATGGACCTCGACGCCTGGCCCTACCCCGCCAAGCCGCTGGTGCCGCTCGCCGAGACCGTGCACGAGCGGTTCAGCGTCGAGATCTTCCGCGGCTGCACCCGCGGCTGCCGGTTCTGCCAGGCCGGGATGATCACCCGGCCCGTCCGCGAGCGGTCGATCGAGACGATCGGCGCGATGGTGGAGAACGGCATCCGCCAGACCGGCTTCGAGGAGGTCGGCCTGCTCTCGCTGTCGAGTGCCGACCACACCGAGATCGGCGAGGTCGCCGCCGACCTGGCCGACCGCTACGAGGGCACCAACGTCTCGCTGTCGCTGCCCTCGACCCGGGTGGACGCCTTCAACATCACCCTGGCCAACGAGTTCTCCCGCAACGGACGCCGCTCCGGACTGACGTTCGCGCCCGAGGGCGGCAGCGAGCGGATGCGCAAGGTCATCAACAAGATGGTGACCGAGGAGGACCTGATCCGGACCGTCGCGACGGCCTACTCCCACGGCTGGCGGCAGGTGAAGCTCTACTTCATGGTCGGGCTGCCCACCGAGGAGCTCGAGGACGTCCTCCAGGTCGCCACGCTCGCCAAGGCCGTCATCGCCAAGGGGCGCGAGGTGACCGGCCGCAACGACATCCGCTGCACGGTCTCGATCGGCGGTTTCGTCCCCAAGCCGCACACGCCGTTCCAGTGGGCCGCCCAGCTCGACGTCGAGACCACCGACGACCGCCTCAAGCAGCTGCGCGACATCGTCCGCGACGACAAGCGGTTCGGCCGCGCCATCGGCTTCCGCTACCACGACGGCAAGCCCGGCATCATCGAGGGCCTGCTCTCGCGCGGCGACCGCCGCGTCGGCCGCGTGATCGAGGCCGTGTGGCGCGACGGCGGCCGCTTCGACGGCTGGAGCGAGCACTTCTCCTACGACCGCTGGATCGCCGCGACCGAGACCGGGCTGGCCGGCACCGGCGTCGACCTCGCCTGGTTCACCACCCGCGAGCGCGGCTACGACGAGACCCTGCCCTGGGACCACCTCGACTCCGGCCTCGACAAGGACTGGCTCTGGGCCGACTGGGAGGACGCCCTCGCGGTCGCCGACGGCACCTCCGACGTGGAGGTCGAGGACTGCCGCTGGACGCCGTGCTACGACTGCGGCGTGTGCCCCGAGATGAACACCGAGATCCAGATCGGCCCCACCGGACGCCGGCTGCTGCCGCTCGCCGTCGTCTGAGGGACAGCCTCAACGGGCGCCGTTGGCCCAGACCAGGGCCAGGTTCCAGAGGTGGTCCTCGATGAGCTGCTCGGCCGCCTGCCCGGCGGCCGAGCAGAACTCCTCCTCGCTGGACCGCCTCGCCGTGCCCGGGGCGACCGACGCGGTCCAGGTGAACAACCCGACCGCGGCCAGCCCGACCGCGCCGTCGTGCGACACTCCCCGCGCGACGATGTTGTCGCGTGCCTCGCGCCGCTCGCTCTGCGCGGGGGTCCGGGGGGCGCCCTCACCCCGGACCTGGCGGCCCAGCTGCTCGCTCTTGAACCGGTAGTACTCCTGCATGCGCGCCACCCAGAGCAGCCGGCCGAGCTGCGCGAGCTTGTCGGCCAGCCGGTCGTCGGTGGTGTAGGCGTAGTAGCCGGAGGCCAGGCTCACCGTCACGCGGGTGCGGCCGTGCAACGTCGCCGAGGCCGTCTCGTCGGGCGTGGTCGCGGAGACCACCAGGGTGTCGAGGTGGCGACCCATCTCGCTCATCACGGGCCTCGCTCTCAGTCGGGCTTGCCGAAGTGGTCGTCGTCCTGGGCGTTCCCCGGGGTCGTGTCGGCGAGCGCCGGGCGCGGCAGGGAGAACTCGTGCACGGTGGCCTGCGAGTACGTGTGACCGCTCGTGGGCGCGCCCACGTTGGGATACCGCGGCAGCGGCGGCGAGTCCTCGGAGGGGGCGGTGTAGCCGCTGATGAGGTCGGTCAGGCTGCGGATCTTGTCGCGGATGAAGATCTCGTTCTCGATCCACTGCAGCTTCATGTCGGCGACCGCCTGGCGCAGCGACACGGCGATGTCGGCGGGGGTGTCACCGCTGATGTCGAGCTCCTTCTTCGGCTCGGCCGGGTAGCCAACGACCGCCCCGGTCACGCCGATCGCCGAGCCCGCGATGGCCCAGTACAGCGCGGCCGACGTGCCGCCGGTGAAGGGGACGGCGGCGACCGCGACGACGGCACCGATGATGCTCAAGGCCAGCACGGCGTCGGCGGCGCCCTTGCCGCCCTCGTAGTCGTCGAGCGCCGAGTTGGTCTCGTCGATGAGGTCCGAGACGTCCTTGCGCGCCTGCTTCCACATCTCCCCGGCCGCGAGGAGGGGGGAGCGCAGGCTGACGATCGCCTCGAACTCGTTGTGCGCCACCCGCTCCAGCGGCGGGATGAAGTTCGACTTGAAGGCGTCGGCGGCGATCCCGTTCCAGTCGGCCAGGTAGGTGGGGACGCTCTGGAGCTTGTCGAAGGAGGCGGACGGTGCGTACTCGGTGCCGCCGGAGATGTCGGTGTGGCCGCTGGGGCCGGACATGATGCTCAGCGCGGGGTTGAGGGACTGGGCGGTGGAGAGCAGCGTGCCCGGGTCGGGCAGGTCGGCCAGCTCGTCGAAGAGCTCCTCGATGTCCTCGAACCAGGAACGGATCTCGCCGTACCACTGGTCGCTGTAGACCTGGAGCTCGCGTGCGCGGCGTTCGTTGGTCCAGGCGTGCGCGTCGTCGAGCGACCCGTCCTCGGCCGCGGTCTCGAACGCGAGCATCGCCTGGTGGCGGGTCTCCAGCTCGGCGAAGCGGTCGACGAGCGTGGTCGCCTCGCCGCGGACGTCTCCGTAGTTGTCACTCATAGGGGATCGCCGCCTGCCGCTCCTTGAAGTCCTGGGCGACGTCGGCGTCGGTGGAGGTGAAGGTGTCGATGCAGATCCGCATGGCCGCCGCGCTGTCGTCGAGGCTGCTCGCGTTGGTCGTGAGCATGCCGACGATCTGGTCGCGCAGGTAGGACCAGTCGCTGTAGAAGCCGGAGCTCCCGAGCCCGATGCCGGCGGGCCGGTCCAGGGCGTCGGCCGCGTCGCACCCGCCGACGGTCGAGGCCGCCTGGGTGTGCGCCTGGGCCATCTCGGTGCACGACTGCTCGGCGAACCAGAGGTCGTGCAGGTCAACGACAAGGTCGGCCATGGGTGGTGCCTTTCTGTGACGGCGGCTGCAGGCTCAGCTGAGCTCGACGGTGAAGGTGAGGGCGAGTTCGTCGGTGGCGGGGGCGCTCCCCGGACCCGAGTCGCGGGCGAGCGCGACGCTCTGGGTGATCTCGAGGGTGGCGGTCTCGGCGCGGGGGACCTCGGCGGTCACGGTCGCGCTCCACCCGCCCTGGGGTGTCTGCGCCGCCTCCCCGAGGACGACGGCCGCGGTGCGGTCCAGGCTGACCTCGGTGTCGGTCCCGGTGACGCGGTACGACGCCACGGCCCCGCCCGCGGGTCGGTGGAACGTGGAGGGCGTCAGGGTCACGTCGGCCACCAGGAAGGTCGTGCCGGCGTCGGCGACCCAGCCCCGGCCGGCGACGTAGGGCACCGAGGCGACCGCCGGCACCGCGCACGTGACGGTGAACTGGAGGCCGTCCCCGGCTCGTCCGGGCCCCTGCGCCGGGCAGTCGCCGCGCAGGGTGGGCGTGTCGGTGTAGAACCCGTCGGCGGGCCCGGGCGCCCGCTCGCCCGTGGTGAGGTCGAAGGTCTGGGTCAGCCCGTCGTAGTCGACCGCGAGCCGTCCCGCGTCGCCGTCGACCGGGACCCAGGCGACACCGTTGGCGGTGCCGTCGAGCTCCGGGGGGCCGAGCAGCGTGACGTCGAGGTCCGACCCGCCCCGGTCGACGGTGACGGTCGCGACCTCGGGATCGGTCCCGTGCAGGACCGGGCCGAACTCCGGAGCGGGGCCGGCCGGCTCCCAGGCGAGCCCGACGTACTGCGTGTCGTCGTCGGCCGGCGCGTCGACGTCGTCGGGCAGGTCCGTGACGGGCTCCCCGACGGTGAAGGTGAAGGCGCCGCTGGGCACGACGACGTCGAACTCGACGCCCTCGACCGTGGTGGTGTCCGTGCCGAGGAGGACGGTGGAGCCACTGTCACCCGAGGGCTCCGGCGACTCGTCCCCGCACCCGGCGGCCAGCCCGGCCACGAGGAGCGGGACGACGACGAGTCGACGCATCGACGAAGGTGCCATGTCGTCGTGTCTCCTCGTGCCAGCCCGGTCCGGTCCCAGGACTTCTTCTCCACGCGGGGGCGGGTGAAACCTGGCGGCCGCGTGGAGCCGGCCGGGGGTGGGTCAGAGGATCGGCTCGGTGAGGTCGGCGCCGCCGCCGTCCTCGGCGTAGCAGATGAACTTGTCACCGGTGGAGATGTCGGCGGGGTCGTCGATGACGGCGTTGATCCGGTAGCCGCCGTCGGTCAGGGTCGCCGCGTCCTCCGGGTCCAACCGGTCGACGCAGACGTTGCCGGCCTCCGACTCGAGCGCGCTGGCGTCCTCGCCGGCCTTGCCGACGTAGACGATCTCGGCCTCGTGCTTCTCGTCGCAGTCCTTCTTCGACATGCTGACGTTGTCGTCGTCGTCGGTGTCGACGTTCACGCACTGGCCGGCCTCGGCGTTGTCGGGCGTGACGACGGTCTTCGCGGCGATCACGACGGCGACGATGATGCCGGCGAAGGCCAACGTGCCGAGGACGCCGATGATCGCGGCGGAGATCGCCGCCCAGCGGCCCTTGCGCTTGCCGCCCTTGGTGCGACCGAGGCCGATGAAGCCGAGGACCGCGCCCACGACGGAGAGGCAGCAGGTCAGGCTGAGCACGAAGCCGGTGATCGAGACGGCGTCGGTCTTCTTCGGGGCCTCGCCGTAGGGGTTCGGGGCGCCGCCGCCGTACGGGTTGTCGTACCCGCCACCGGCGTACCCGCCGCCGTAGCCGCCGTAGCCCTGACCGCTGCCGGGCTCGGAGCCGTAGGGCTGGCCCTGGTTCGGCTGGCCCTGGTTCGGCTGGCTCGGGTTGTAGGGGTCGTAGGGGTTGCTCATCGTGGTTCCTCGGGGTCCGGCGGTCGGCCCGGTGCGGCCCGGCGCGGTCGGCAGGTCTGGCGCACAGTGTCGCAGCACCGCGGGGCGGGCGGGCAGGATGTCGGGGTGCGCCACATCACCGACGACGAACGACGTCGCCGCCTGGCCCGCCGGCACGCGCTGGCCCCGTGGTCGCGGGTCGCGACGGCCGAGGCCGCGACCCGGGCGATGACGGTGCTGCACGCCACCGAGCCCGCGACCGTCTACCTCTCCCTGGCCGCCCGCGTCCCCGGCCTCACGGTCGCCGACGTCGACCGCGCGCTGTACGACGACCGCTCGCTCGTCAAGCAGCTGGCGATGCGGCGCACCCTGTTCGTCCTCCCGCGCGACCTGCTTCCGGCCGCGTGGGGGAGCGCGTCGGCGCGGGTCGCCGAGGCCGAGCTGAGACGGATGGCCAAGGACGTCGAGAAGGCCGGCATCGCCGCCGACGGCACGGCCTGGGTGCTGGACGCCCGGGCCGCCGTCCTCGGCGCGCTCGCCGAGCGCCCCGACGGGCTGACCGCGGTCGAGGTGCGCGAGCTGCTGCCCGAGGTCGCGGTGAAGTTCGAGGTGACGGCCGGGTCGGTGTGGAACCACGGCCGCGTCCTGACCCACCTCGGGCTGACCGCCGACGTCGTGCGCGGCACCAACACCCAGCACTGGCGGCTCTCGCGGCCGCGGTGGACGCGGATGGCCGACTGGCTCGGCGAGGCGCCCGCGGCACCGGCGTCGGTCGACGACGGGTACGCCGAGATCGTCGGGCGCTGGCTGCGCACCTTCGGCCCGGGCACGACCGACGACGTCGTGTGGTGGCTCGGCGGCACGAAGGGTGCCGTGCGGACGGCGTTCGCCCGCGTCGGCGCCGTCGAGGTCGCGCTCGACGGGGGCCGGACCGGCTGGGTGCTCCCCGACGACGTCGACGAGGAGCCGGCCGCGGAGGACCACTGGGCCGCGCTGCTGCCGGTCCTCGACCCCACGGTCATGGGCTGGAAGGAGCGTGGCTTCTACCTCGGCGAGCACGGCCCGCACCTCTTCGACCGCAACGGCAACGCGGGCACGACGGCGTGGGTCGACGGCCGGATCGTCGGCTGCTGGGTCCAGGACGACGCCGGCACCGTCGCCGTCCGGCTCCTCGAGCCGGTGACGTCGGCCGCCCGGGCGGCCCTCGACGCGGAGGCCGTCCGGCTGACCGGGTGGCTCGACGGGCAGCGGGTCGGCACCGTCTACCCGTCCGCGCTGATGAAGCTCCCGCGTGAAACCCTGGTGCCGTGAGTGCCGTGAGTGCCGTGATGTCGTCGTGAGCCGCCAGCAGCCCGAGCAGCAGGCGCCGCCGGTCCAGCGGCTGCGGATCCGCTACGCCAAGCGGGGACGGCTCCGCTTCACCAGCCACCGCGACTTCAGCCGTGCCTTCGAGCGCGCCGTCTTCCGTGCCCGGGTGCCGATGGCCTACTCGTCGGGCTTCAACCCGCACCCCCGGATCTCGTACGCCGGCGCGGCGCCGACCGGGTCGGCCAGCGAGGCCGAGTACCTCGAGATCGGGCTCGCGCAGGTCGTCGACCCGGCCGACGTCCACGCCCAGCTCGAGGAGGCGCTCCCCGACGGCCTCGACGTCCTCCGGGTGGTCGACGCGACGGTCCCGCTCGGCACCCCCAGCGTCGGCCTCGCCGACCTGCTCCAGGCCAGCCGGTGGGTCATCGGCCCGCTCGCCGTCCCCGCGACCGTGGCCCAGGACTCCGTCGCGGCGTTCCTCGGTGAGGACTCGGTCGTGGTCGAGCGGATGACGAAGAAGGGGCTGCGCGAGTTCGACTGCCGCGCCGCCGTCCTGCGGCTCGCCGCGGTGTCGGACGCCGGCGACACGCCCGACGTCCGCCTCGACCTGGTGCTGCGCCACACGGTCCCCGCCGTCCGGCCCGACGACGTCCTGACCGGCATCAGCCGGCTGACGGACCTCGATCCGGGCCCGGCGCCGCTGCTCACCCGGACCCAGCAGGGCCCCCTCGACGAGGCCACCGGCGAGGTCGGCGACCCGTTCGCCGGCTGACTCGCGAATCTCCCGGCGGATCGTGGTGTGCGATACTCCCGGTGGTGGCCGAACGGTGCTCCCCAGCCTCGTGAGGCCACTCGACGACGAACTTGTCGGCCCAGCACAGGGGTCGACACGGTGGAGCAGGTCGTCGCCAGACCGCGACGCGGTCCGGGATCGGTGACAGCGATCCGGGCACAGCGACCGCGGCAGGTGACGGGTCAGGTCCAGCGCCGCGCCGCGGAGGACGTCGCCGCCGACCAGACTTCGTGCTGCCGATCCTGTCCACCCCGGCGCGGCAGCACCAGACCCCGGCTCCGCCGGGTGGAGGAGCAGCACTCTCATGGCTGACGACGAACTGCAGAGCACCGACGACCAGGTCTCCGGCACCGACGGCCCCGCCGCCGACGCGCCGGCCAAGAAGGCCGCCGCGCGCAAGACCGCCGCCAAGAAGGCCGGCGCCGCCAAGAGGGCGCCCGCCAAGCGGGCGAGCAAGAAGGCCGCGGCCGCCGAGCCCGCAGCCGAGCCCGCAGCCGAGGTTGCCCCGGAGGCGCCCGTGGAGGCCGCCGGTGAGCCCGAGGCGAAGCCGGCCAGGAAGGCCGCCGCCAAGAAGACGACGGCCAAGAAGGCCGCCGCGAAGAAGACCACCACCAAGAAGGCCGCCGCGAAGAGGGCGGCCGAGCCGGAGTCGGTGCCCGACGAGCCCGCCGCCGACGAGACCACGACCCCGGCCGCCGAGCCGGCGCCGTCCGGCACGATGCCGCTGTTCCAGGTCCCGGAGACCGGTGAGAAGCCGACCCGCAAGCGCGCCGCCGCGAAGAAGGCCCCTGCCAAGCGCTCCACCGTGCGTTCCCGTGCCGCCGAGGCCGCCGCTGCCGAGGCGCTCGCCGCGGAGACCGCCCCCGAGGAGCTCGAGGAGCCGATCGACACGACCGCGGTGGACGCCGCCCCCGAGGTGGCCGTCGAGAGCGTCGAGGCGACCGAGGCCGCCGAGCAGGACCCGACCGACGTGATCGACCCGACCGATGAGGCCGACCCGACCGATCAGGCCGACGAGGCCGACGAGTCCGACGAGGGCTCCGACGACGGTGCCGGGGACGAGGGTGACGACTCCGGTCCGCGCCGCCGTCGTCGCCGTGGCGGACGACGCCGCCGTCGCAGTGGCGACGGTGGCGACGGTGCCGATGCCGGGGGAGACGCCGGCAACGACGTCGCCGAGGCCGACGCCCCCGCCGACCGGGGCGGGCGCGGTGGCCGCGGTGGCCGCGGCGCGGCCAAGGCCGAGACGCCCGCCGCCCAGGGCGAGAGCGCCGGTGACTCCTCCGACCACGACGCCGACCCGAGCAGCGACGGTGGCGCCGACAGGAACGGCGACGAGAAGTCCGACGGCACCGACGCCGCCGAGGGCGGCACCGGCACCCGCCGACGCCGCAAGCGCCGCCGCGAGGGCGACTCCGGTGACGGGGGCGGCGACGACCCGAGCCACACCACGACCCGGGTGCGCCGCACGCGCTCTCCCGAGGACGAGATCACCTCGATCGCCGGCTCCACCCGTCTCGAGGCCAAGAAGCAGCGCCGCCGCGACGGCCGCGAGGCCGGTCGCCGACGTGCCCCGATCGTCAGCGAGGCCGAGTTCCTCGCCCGCCGCGAGTCGGTCGAGCGGGTCATGGTCGTGCGCCAGCGCGACGAGCTGACCCAGATCGGCGTCGTCGAGGACAAGGTCCTCGTCGAGCACTACGTCGCCCGCGAGTCGCAGACCTCCCTCATCGGCAACGTCTACCTCGGGCGGGTCCAGAACGTGCTCCCCTCCATGGAGGCGGCGTTCATCGACATCGGCAAGGGACGCAACGCGGTCCTGTACGCCGGCGAGGTCAACTGGTCGCAGCTCGGCCACAAGGACGGCAACCCGCGCAAGATCGAGTCGGTCCTCTCCTCGGGCCAGACCATCCTCGTGCAGGTCAGCAAGGACCCCATCGGCAACAAGGGCGCCCGGCTCACCAGCCAGATCAGCCTGGCCGGGCGGTTCCTGGTCTACGTGCCGGACGGCACGACGTCCGGGATCTCCCGCAAGCTGCCCGACACCGAGCGCAACCGGCTCAAGACCCTCCTCAAGGAGGTCGTCCCGTCGACGGCCGGCGTCATCGTGCGCACGGCCGCGGAGGGCGCGAGCGAGGAGGAGCTGACGCAGGACGTCGAGCGACTCAAGTCCCGCTGGGAGGAGATCGAGGGCAAGGCCAAGGGCAAGGGCGGCAACCCGCAGCTCCTGCACGGTGAGCCCGACCTGACCCTCAAGGTCGTCCGCGACCTCTTCACCGAGGACTTCGCCAAGCTGGTCATCCAGGGCGACGACGCCTGGGACCTCGTCCTCGGCTACGTCCGCGACGTCGCGCCCGACCTCGAGGACCGCCTCGAGAAGTACGACGCGCGCGAGCACAACGACGTCGACCTGTTCTCCGCCTACCGGATCGACGAGCAGATCGCCAAGGCCCTCGACCGCAAGGTGTTCCTGCCCTCCGGCGGCTCGCTGGTCATCGACCGCACCGAGGCGATGACCGTCGTCGACGTCAACACCGGCAAGTTCACCGGCTCCGGCGGCAACCTCGAGGAGACGGTCACCAAGAACAACCTCGAGGCGGCCGAGGAGGTCGTGCGCCAGCTCAGGCTGCGCGACATCGGCGGCATCATCGTCGTCGACTTCATCGACATGGTCCTCGAGGCCAACCGGGACCTGGTCCTGCGCCGGATGGTCGAGTGCCTCGGTCGTGACCGGACCCGCCACCAGGTCGCCGAGGTGACCTCGCTCGGCCTGGTGCAGATGACGCGCAAGCGGATCGGCACCGGCCTGCTGGAGTCGTTCAGCGAGAACTGCGAGCACTGCCAGGGCCGCGGCGTCGTCATCCACGACGCGCCGATCGAGCCCCGGCGGGGCCAGGACGAGCGGGGCGGCAACACCGGCGGCGGCAACGGCGGCGGCAACGGCGGCGGCAACGGCGGTGGCGGCGGCGGCAACGGCGGCGGTGGCAGTGCCGGCGGTGCCGAAGGCGAACGACGCACCGGACGTCGTCGTGGCGGCCGCGGCCGCACCGGCGACGACGCCCAGGCGGCTCCGGCCACGGCCCCCGCCGCGCACAAGCCGACCCCGGCCGAGTTCGCCGCGATGGCGAGCGCAGAGCTGCTCAAGGACGGCGTCGAGCCCGTGACGCCCGCCTCCGAGTCCCCCGAGGTCGAGACACCGGCGGCCGAGGCCCCGGTGTCCGAGGCCCCGGCGTCCGAGCCGGCTGCCCCGAAGGTCGTCACCCGGACCCGTCGCGGCGTGAGCCGCACCGTGGCGGCGACCACCGAGACCGAGACCGGGGCGGAGGTCGCCGTCGAGGCACCGAGCCCCGTCGTCGAGCAGCCCGAGGCGTCCGCGGAGGCACCGGTCGAGCCGGCCGCCCCGAAGGTCGTCACCCGGACCCGTCGCGGCGTGAGCCGCACCGTGGCGCCGACCACCGAGACCGAGGCGCAGGTCGCCGTCGAGGCGCCGAGCCCCGCCGTCGAGCAGCCCGCGGCGTCCGCGGAGGCCCCGGCCGAGCCGGCCGCCCCGAAGGTCGTCACCCGGTCGCGTCGCGGCGTGAGCCGCACCGTGACGCCGGCCCCCGAGGCCGCCGAGCCCACCGCGGTGACCGCGGCGCCCGTTCCCGAGCCCGTCGAGCCCGCAGCGGCGGCCGAGGCGCCCGTGGGGGCGCCGGCCGAGCCGGCCGCCCCCCAGGTGGTCACCCGGTCCCGACGCGGCGTGACGCGCACGGTGGCGAGCACCACGGCGGTCACCGCCGTCACCACCGCGCAGCCGACGGAGCAGCCCGTGGCGGCCGAGGAGGCCCCGGTCGCGCCCGAGCCGCCCCAGGTGGTCACCCGGACCCGCGGCCGGTCCGCGAGCCGGGTCGCCGGCACGCCGACCGACGAGACGGCGTCCGCGCAGGCTCCCGGGACGGCCGACGACGACACCACCGAGCAGGCCGAGGACACGGGGCTGCACGTCCCGGTCAAGCGCAAGGGCCGCAAGCGCTGAACCGGCCGCCAGGGTGCGGGGGAGGCCCGTTTTGCTCCTCCGCGCCCTGATCCGTACGATTGACCCTCGTGCGTCCTCGCCGGACGCACCACTCCTGCCCGGCACCCCCCTCGTTCCCGAGAGCGGTCGGCCGTGCCGCAGGACCCGCTAGCAGTGAAGACGACGAAGGAGACCGCGGTGTACGCGATCGTGCGCGCAGGCGCCAAGCAGCAGAAGGTCGCTGTCGGCGACGTCATCGAGATCGACAAGGTCTCGACGCCGGTCGGTGACACGCTGGCCCTGCCGGTCGTGATGGCCGTCGACGGCGAGACCGTCACCGCCACCGGCCTCGACAAGGCCGCCGTGACCGTCGAGGTCCTCGGCGCCACCAAGGGCCCGAAGATCGTCATCCAGAAGTACAAGAACAAGACCGGCTACAAGAAGCGCCAGGGTCACCGCCAGAAGTACACCCAGGTCAAGGTCACCGACATCACGCTCTGAGTCTCTCGACTCACCCACCCGAGAAGGAACTGAGATGGCTCACAAGAAGGGCGCCGCGTCCACCAAGAACGGTCGCGACTCCAACTCCCAGCGCCTCGGCGTCAAGCGCTTCGGCGGCCAGGCCGTCAACGCCGGCGAGATCATCGTCCGCCAGCGGGGCACGCACTTCCACCCGGGCAGCGGCGTCGGCCGCGGCGGTGACGACACCCTCTTCGCGCTGATCCCCGGCGCCGTCGAGTTCGGCCGCAAGCGCGGCCGCAAGGTCGTCAACATCACGCCCGTCGACTGAGCGTGCGACACCCGGGCGAGTGATCCGTCACTCACCCAGCACCATCCCAGGCTTCACCACGAGAGGGCGTCCCGTGCCGGGGCGCCCTTCGTGTTTTACCTAGCTGCTCAGGAGCACCACCATGGCCGTCCCCACCTTCGTCGATCGCGTCACGCTGCACGTCACGGCCGGGCGCGGCGGTCACGGTGTCGCCTCCGTGCACCGCGAGAAGTTCAAGCCGCTCGGTGGCCCCGACGGCGGCAACGGTGGCCCGGGCGGCTCGATCATCCTGCGGGTCGACCCCGACGTCACCACGCTCGTCGACTACCACCACAGCCCGCACCGCAAGGCCGAGCACGGCGGCCAGGGCGCCGGCTCGCACCGCAACGGCGCGCACGGTGCCGACATGGTGCTGTCGGTCCCCGACGGCACCGTCGTCAGCATCAGGAGCACCGGCGAGGTCGTCGCCGACCTGGTCGGTCCGGGCACCGAGCTCGTCGTCGCCCAGGGCGGCCGCGGCGGGCTCGGCAACGCCGCGCTGGCCAGCGCCAAGCGCAAGGCCCCCGGCTTCGCGCTGCTCGGCGAGCCCGGCGAGGAGGTCGAGGTCGTCCTCGAGCTCAAGGTCGTCGCCGACATCGGTCTGGTCGGCTTCCCGAGCGCCGGCAAGTCGAGCCTGATCGCCTCGATCTCGCGCGCCCGGCCCAAGATCGCCGACTACCCGTTCACGACCCTGGTGCCCAACCTCGGCGTCGTCACCGGCGGCGACACCACCTTCACCGTCGCCGACGTCCCCGGCCTGATCGAGGGTGCCAGCGACGGGCGCGGCCTCGGCCACGACTTCCTGCGCCACGTCGAGCGGTGCGCTGCGATCGTGCACGTCCTCGACACCGCCACCTTCGAGCCCGGCCGCAACCCCGCCGACGACCTCGACATCATCGAGAACGAGCTCGCCCGCTACGGCGGCCTCGAGGACCGGCCGCGGCTGGTCGCGCTCAACAAGATCGACGTGCCCGACGGCCGCGACCTCTCCGACATCGTGATCGACGACCTCCGCGAGCGCGGGCTGCGGGTCTTCCCGGTCTCCGCGGCGTCGGGGGAGGGCACCCGCGAGCTCGTCTTCGCGATGGCCGAGATCGTGCTGGCCGCGCGCGAGGAGAAGGCCGTCGAGGTCGCCGAGCGGATCATCCTGCGCCCGCCGAGCGTCGACGGCGCCGACTTCACCGTCACCCGGACCGACGACGGCTGGCGGGTCCGCGGCACCAAGCCCGAGCGCTGGGTCCGCCAGACCGACTTCAGCAACGACGAGGCCGTCGGCTTCCTCGCCGACCGGCTCAACCGCCTCGGCGTCGAGAAGAAGCTCATCGAGGTCGGCGCGGAGGAGGGCGACACCGTCCTCATCGGGCACCCCGACGACTCCGTCGTCTTCGACTTCCGGCCGAGCCTCGACGCGGGCGCCGAGAACCTCGCCCGCCGCGGTGAGGACGACCGGCTCAAGGAGGAGCGCCCGGCGCACGGCCGTCGCAAGGCGATCCAGGAGGCGCTGCCCGAGCGCGGGGAGAACGAGACCCGCGCCGACGTCGCCCGCCGCATCGACAAGCCGGAGGTGTACGGCCCGTCGTCCTACGAGATCGGTTCGGCCGAGGACCCCGACTGGGCCGAGAGCGATCCCGGTGACCAGGTCTGAGACCCGGCCCGAGGTGGCGACCGCCCGGCGCGTCGTCGTCAAGGTCGGCTCCTCCTCGCTGACGACCGCCCACGGCGGGATCGACCCGGAGCGGCTGCGCGCGCTCGTCGACGTCCTGGCGGCCGCCCGGTCCCGTGGCGTCGAGGTGGTGCTGGTCTCCTCCGGTGCGATCGCGGCCGGCCTCGCGCCGCTGGGGATGAAGCGCCGACCGGCCGGGCTCGCCGCCCAGCAGGCCGCCGCGTCGGTCGGGCAGGGCCTGCTGGTGCACCGCTACACCGAGGAGCTCGCCCGGCACGAGCTGGTCGCCGGGCAGGTGCTGCTCACCGCCGACGACGTCACCCGCCGCAGCCACTACCGCAACGCCCACCAGACCTTCGCCAAGCTCCTCGAGCTCGGGGTGCTGCCGATCGTCAACGAGAACGACACCGTCGCCACGACGGAGATCCGGTTCGGCGACAACGACCGGCTCGCGGCCCTGGTCGCCCACCTCGTGCACGCCGACCTGCTGGTGCTGCTCTCCGACGTCGACGGCCTCTACGACGGCAACCCGGCCGAGCCGGGCAGCACGCTGCTCGAGGTGGTGGTCGGCGACGCCGACCTCGACGGCGTCCGCATCGGGCGCACCGGTGCGGCGGGCCTCGGCACCGGCGGCATGCAGACGAAGGTCGAGGCGGCCCGGATCGCGACCGGCGCCGGCATCCCGGTCGTGCTGACCTCCGCGCCGCTCGCCGGTCCCGCGCTGGCCGGCGAGAACGTCGGCACGCTGTTCCGGCCGACCGGCCGCAGGCAGCCGACCCGGCTGCTCTGGCTGGCCCACGCCACCGAGGCCCACGGCACCCTGCAGCTGGACGCCGGCGCGGTGCGCGCCGTCGTCGACCGGCGGGCCTCGCTGCTGCCCGCCGGCATCACCGGCGTCACCGGCGCCTTCGTCGCCGGCGACCCGGTCGACCTCACCGGCCCGGACGGCGTCCCCGTGGCCCGCGGCCTGGTCAACTTCGACGCCGACGAGGTGCCGGCCCTGATCGGGCGCTCCACCCACGACCTCAAGCGCGAGCTCGGTGCCGGCTACGAGCGTGAGGTCGTCCACCGCGACGACCTCGTGCTGCTCTGAGCGCGCGCAGGTCCACCGCACGGGGTGCTGCGCGGCCGTGGCGAGGAGCACATGCTGGTCACCCGTGGCTCCGGGTGACCCGAGCCGTAGTCTGGAGGATGCGATGAACCCGCCCGTCCACTACCTCGACCACGCCGCGACCACGCCGATGGTGCCCGCGGCGCTCGAGGCGATGACGGCGCACCTCGCGAACGCCGGCAACCCGAGCTCGCTGCACGCCTCCGGGCGGCAGGCGCGGCGGGTCGTGGAGGAGTCGCGCGAGACGATCGCGCAGGCGCTGGACTGCCGTCCCGGCGAGGTCGTCTTCACCTCCGGCGGCACCGAGTCCAACAACCTGGCCCTCAAGGGCCTGTACTGGTCGCGCCGGGCCGGCGACCCGGGGCGACGCCGGATCCTGACCACCGCGATCGAGCACCACGCCGTCCTCGACCCCCTCGACTGGCTCGCCGAGAGCGAGGGCGCCGAGGTCGAGCTGCTGCCGGTCGACCGCTCGGGCCGACTCGACGTCGCGGCGTTCCGCGCCACGCTCGAGCGCGACCCCGCCTCGGTGGCGCTGGTCTCGGTGATGTGGGCCAACAACGAGGTCGGCACCCTGCAACCGGTCGACGAGGTCGTCGCCCTGGCCCGCCCGCACGGCATCCCGGTCCACACCGACGCCGTGCAGGCCCTCGGGTCGGTGCCGCTCGACTTCGCCGCCTCGGGCGTCGACGCGATGACGATCACCGGGCACAAGGTCGGCGGTCCCTTCGGCGCCGGCGCGCTCGTCGTGCGGCGCGAGCTCGACCTGGTCGCCCTCGCGCACGGCGGCGGCCAGGAGCGCGACATCCGCAGCGGCACGATCGACACCCCGGCGATCGCCGGACTGGCCGCGGCCGTCGAGCTCGCCGTCAAGCACCAGGCCGAGCACTCCGCCCACGTCGGCGCGCTGCGCGACGAGCTGGTCCGCCGGGTCGTCGAGGTCGTCCCCGACGCGCACCTGCACGGGGCGCCGCTCGAGCCCCGCAGCGCCCGGCTGCCGGGCAACGCGCACCTCGGCTTCCCCGGCTGCGAGGGCGACTCGCTGCTGATGCTGCTCGACGCCCGGGGCATCGAGTGCTCCACGGGCTCGGCCTGCTCGGCCGGCGTCGCACAGCCCTCCCACGTGCTGCTCGCCATGGGCTGCACCGACGACGCCGCGCGGCACTCGCTCCGGTTCTCCTTCGGCCACACCTCCACCGAGGCCGACGTCGACGCCGTCGTCGAGGCGATCGGAGCGGTCGTGGAGCGCGCCCGGGCCGCGCGGAGGGTCTGACGTGCGGGCAGTCCCTGAGCAGCAGGCACAGGAGCCCCGCCGGGTGGTTGCCGCCATGTCCGGTGGGGTCGACTCGGCCGTCGCGGCCGCGCGCGCGGTCGAGGCCGGCCACGACGTCACCGGCATCCACCTGGCGCTCTCGCGCAACCCGAAGTCCTACCGCACCGGCGCGCGCGGCTGCTGCACCATCGAGGACGCCAACGACGCCCGCCGGGCCGCCGACGTGATCGGCATCCCGTTCTACGTCTGGGACCTCTCCGAGCGGTTCCACGACGACGTCGTCGAGGACTTCATGGACGAGTACGCCGCCGGCCGCACGCCCAACCCGTGCCTGCGGTGCAACGAGAAGATCAAGTTCGCCGCCGTCCTGGAGCGGGCGCTCGCGCTGGGCTACGACGCCGTCGCGACCGGGCACTACGCCCAGCTGCGCCCGGGGCCGGCGAGCCGCGGGGGCGCCATCGAGATGCACCGCGCCGTCGACCACGGCAAGGACCAGTCCTACGTGCTCGGCGTCCTCGACCAGCACCAGCTGGCCCACTCCCTGTTCCCGCTCGGCGACTCGACCAAGCCCGAGGTGCGTGCCGAGGCCGCCGCGCGCGGGCTGCTGGTCGCCGACAAGCCCGACAGCCACGACATCTGCTTCGTCGCCGACGGCGACAACGCCGGCTGGCTGCGCGACAGGCTCGGCGACCGGGCGCCCAACCACGGCGGCCCGATCATCGACGACGCCACCGGCGAGGAGCTCGGCCGCCACGACGGCACCTACGGCTTCACCATCGGCCAGCGCAAGGGGCTGCGGATCGGCCGGCCGGCCCCCGACGGCAAGCCGCGCTTCGTGCTCGACATCGAGCCGGTCTCCGGCACCGTGACCGTCGGGCCCCACGAGCGCCTGGCGGTGCGTCGCCTCACCGCGATCAAGCCGCGCTGGTGCGGCACCGTCCCCTCGCAGGTCGACGGCACGGTGCAGCTGCGCGCCCACGGCGCCGAGCTGCCGGCGACCGTGGTCGTCGCCGACGACGTCCGGATCGAGCTCCACGAGCCGGCGTACGGGATCGCGCCCGGCCAGGCCGCCGTCGTCTACGACGGCACCCGCGTGGTCGGCTCCGCGACGATCGCGGCGACGGCGTGAGGCGCTGATGGCGACCGGGAGCGGCGTCGGTTCGATGCCGGGGGAGTCCTTCGACGAGGCGCAGCGCGCGGTCCTCGGCGTCCTCGGGGAGGCCGGCAGCGGCGTCCCGCACCTCGTCGAGGTGCCCGGTCGTGGCATCACCGCCGGCATGCTCGGGCGCGCGCTCGGCCTGGTCACCGACCTCGGCATCGACCTCCAACCCGCCGGCTGGCGGCTGCTCGGCGACTCCGGGTCCTCGGGCGTCGACCACCGCCGCGCCCGCAGCCTGCTCGCGCAGGACCTCGACGGCGTCGAGGAGCTCACCCAGGGCTACACCGGCGCGTTCAAGCTGCAGGTCGCCGGACCGTGGACGCTGGCCGCGACGGTCGAGAAGCCGCGCGGCGACAAGGTCCTCAGCGACCCCGGCGCGCGACGCGACCTCGCCCAGGCGCTCGCCGAGGGCGTCCGCACGCACGTGCGCGACGTGCGCCGGCGGGTGACCGGGGCCGACCGGCTCGTCGTCCAGGTCGACGAGCCGTCGCTGGCGGCCGTGATGGCCGGGCAGATCTCCACGGCGTCCGGCTTCGGGCGGCACCGCACCGTGCACCCGCCCGAGGCCTCGGAGGCACTGGGCTGGGTGCTGGCGGCGATCGCGGAGGAGGGGGCGGAGCCGTGGGTGCACTCGTGCGCGCCGGGCACCCCCCTCGACCTCCTCCGCGGCGCGGGGGCGCTCGGCCTCGCCGTCGACCTCGCCACCCTCGACGCCGCCGGCCACGACGTCCTGGCCACGGCGCTCGAGGCCGGGGAGGCCGTCGCGCTCGGCATCGTCGCCGCGACCGACCCCGGGCCCGGCGACGACGCCACCGACACCGTGCTCGTCGAGCAGGTGCTGCGCTGGCTCGACATGCTGGGACTCGACCCCGAGGTCGTCGGCGCGCAGGTCGTCGTCACCCCGTCCTGCGGGCTGGCCGGCGCCTCCGGCGCGTGGGCCCGGCGGGCCCTGACCCTCGCCGCCGCCACGGCCGGGCACCTGCCTGGCTGAGTCGACCGGGGGTGGGGGATTTCCCCGGTCGACCGGGGAAACCTGAACCTGGGGGCCGGGATCCCGGCCCCCAGGTTCAGGTTTCGGCCGCCCAGTGGGTCGGGGCCGCCCGGTGCGCCTCCGCGGCCCGGTGCGCCCGCGCCGGACGACGGCGCGCCGCCCGGAACGGGACCGGCCCCGCAGCGACGTCGAGTCGGTGCGGGGCCGGTGGTGGAGCGGGTGGGGATCAGCCGACGTGGATGCCCTCGGGGCCGTCGGTGGCGAGCTCCTCGTGCTTGACGTTGAGGAACGTCCAGATGGCGGCCGAGCCGATCGCGATCAGGATCGCGCCGACCAGGAAGGCGGCCGTGGCGCCCTCGGTGAAGGAGCCGATGAACGCGAGCTGGGTCGCGTTCTCGGACGGGATGCCCTGTGCCGTGAGGTCACGGGCCAGGTCGGTCTTGGTGCCGTCGGCGAAGTGCAGCGACACGGTGGCCAGGATGGCGAGGCCGAGGGCGCCACCGACCTGCTGCATCGTGTTGAGCACACCGGAGCCGATGCCGGAGTCCTCGGAGCGGAGGTGGTGCACCGCGGTGAGGGTGAGGGGCACGAACGTCGCGCCCATGCCGATCGACATCAGGACGATGAAGGGGAAGATCGACGTCCAGTAGTTCACGTCGGCGCCGAGGAAGCCGTCGCCGTTCGCAACGGCGAGCAGGTCGGCCGTACCGGTGGGGACCTCGAGCCGCGAGAACCCGAACAGGGCGACCGTGGCCATGAGCGTGCCGACGCCGGCGATGAAGCGCGGGTCGATCCGGTTGACGAGGTTCGACGAGAGCGCCGCGCCGACCACGATGCCGAACGAGAACGGCAGGAACGCGAACCCGGTGTTCAGCGGGCTGTAGCCCACGACCAGCTGGATGAAGAGGCTCAGGAAGTAGAACATCGCGAACATCGCGGCCGGCACGAGCATCATCACCAGGAAGCTGGTGGCGCGGGTGCGGTTCGCGAAGACGCGGACCGGCAGCAGCGGGTGCTTCACGCGGGACTCGACGACGGCGAACACCACCAGCAGCGCGACGCCGGCAGCCAGCGACGCGAGGGTCCACGGGTCGCCCCAGCCGTGTGCGGCCTCGCCGGCCCGGCTGAAGCCGTAGACCAGGCCGAGCAGACCGAGGGTGCCGGTGATGGCACCGGGCACGTCGAGCTCGCCGGGGTGCGACTCGGACTCGTGGAGGAAGCGGGGCGCCAGCGACGCGGCGACCAGGCCGATCGGGACGTTGATGAGGAAGGTCAGGCGCCAGCCCTCGAGGCCGATGACCGGGTCGAGGCCGGTGAGCCAGCCACCGAGGATGAGGCCGACGGCCGCACCCGCGCCGGACATGGCGGCGTACACCGCGAAGGCGCGGTTGCGTGCCGGACCGGCCGGGAACGTCGTGGTGATCAGCGCCAGCGCGGCGGGGGAGGCGAGCGCGGCGCCGAGGCCCTGGAGGCCACGCGAGCCGAGCAGCATGGCCTCGTTCTGCGCGAAGCCGCCGATGAGCGAGGCGATCGCGAAGACCGCCAGGCCGATCATGAACACGCGGCGGCGACCGTAGAGGTCACCCAGGCGGCCACCGAGCAGCAGCAGCCCACCGAAGGCGAGCGCGTAGCCGGTGACGATCCACGTGAGGTTGGCGTCGTTGATGTTGAGGTCCTCGCCGATGAACGGCAGGGCGATGTTGGCGATGGAGGCGTCGAGCACCACCATCAGCTGGGCGATCGAGATGAGGACGAGCGCCCACCCGAGGTGGAGCTCCTTCTTCTCTCGGGCCGGCTCGGGAGCCACGGGCTCCGTCAGGGTCTGGTCGGTCATCGGTCTTCTTTCGTCTCGGGTGAGGAGGTGGAGCTGGTGTCGTGGGGCCGGCCGGCGACAGCGACGGCAGGCAGGATGATCTGGTCGATGACGCGCTCGACGGCGGAGGCGTCGATGGCCTCGCCCATCAGGAACTGCCGGTGGAGCAGCAGCCCGGGAAGGGCGGGGACGATGAGGTCGAGGTCGACGTCGTCACGGATCTCGCCCCGCTCGCGGGCGCGGACGAAGACCTGGTGGTTCATGGCCGCCTTGGGGCCGATGAACTGCTCACGGAAGGCCTCGGCGAAGTCCTGGTCGCGGCCGATGGCGGTGATCACGCTGGCGAGGATGGCGATCTGCCGCGCGTCGGTGAGCCCGCCCATGCCGCAGAACATGGAGACCAGGTCGCCGCGCAGGGTGCCGGTGTCCGGCATCGCGTGCGGCTCCTTCATCGAGCAGAGGGAGTCGATGACCAGGGCCGCCTTGCTGTTCCAGCGGCGGTAGAGCGTGGCCTTCGAGGCACGGGCGCCTGCGGCGACCGCGTCCATCGTCAGTCGGTCGTAGCCGACGTCCGCGAGGACGGTGAGCGTCGCCTCGTGGATCTCCTGCTCGCGGTCGCCCTCGACGCGGGGCCGGGCGACGACCTCGGTGGTCGGGTCGGTCGGTGTCACGTGTGTCCTTGGTCACTCGATGGAACGGTACGGTTTCGTACTGCCCAAGAGAGTACGGATCCGTTCCATTCCCGACAACCCAAATAAGTTCGAGAAGATTTTCTCGCGGGGGACCTGCCGAGGTCAGCCGAGGAGCCGCAGGCACTCCGAGGCAGCGACGTCGTTCCACGCCGCGACCCGGCGGAACAGGTAGTGCCCGACCCGCCCCATGTCGTGGAAGCGAGCCTCGGCGGCCCACGGCTCGGCGCGGGCCAGGAACCGCCGCGTCATCCGGGCGGAGGTGATCTTGTCGCTGCGCCCGTGGGCGGCGATGACCGCCTTGCCGCGCAGCGCGTCGACCGGGTCGTCGGGCTGCCACCACGGCGCGAGCGCGACGACGCCGACCACCGACGCGTCGTCGGCGACGTGGGCCGCCGTGCGGCCGCCCATCGAGTGGCCGAGCAGGACGACGGGCACCTCGCCGTGCGTGCGGCGCACCTCCTCGAGCGCCCACCGGGCATCGGCGACGGGAGCGCCGCCGTTCCAGCCCCGGACGCGGTAGCGCAGCAGCCAGGTGGCGACGCCGGCCTGGTGCAGGGTCGGTGTGATCGCGCGCTGCAGCGCCGCCATCCGGCGCCACGACGCGCTCCGGGCGTCGACCGGGGCGCGACTGGCCTGCTTCCCGCCGTGCAGCAGCAGGACGACGGCACGGGTCGCCTCGGGCTCGAGCCGCGTGAGGGCGTGCGGCAGCGCGGTCTCGGTCGTCACGTCCGGAGTTCGGAGCAGCACGCCGACGCGGATGGGTGGCGGCGGTTGTCGGTGGCGCGCGGCAAGATGGGCCCGTGCCCGAGGAGACGAAGCCGAACGAGCCGGCTGGCCCGACGCCGGTCACCGACGCCGCGCGCGAGGAGCACCGCGTGCTGGCGGAGGAGATCGACGACGCCCGCTACCGCTACTACATGCTCGACTCGCCGACGCTCGACGACGCCGACTTCGACCGGCGGATGCGCCGGCTGGAGGCGATCGAGGAGGAGTTCCCCGAGCTCCGCACGCCCGACTCGCCGACCCAGAAGGTCGGGGGCGCGGTCTCGACCGACTTCGACAAGGTCGACCACCTGCAGCGCATGGAGAGCCTCGACAACGCCTTCTCCTACGACGAGCTCGCCTCCTGGCACGCGCGGCTGGCCCGCGACGGCGTCGAGGCGGCCGACCTGCTGTGCGAGCTCAAGGTCGACGGGCTGGCCATCAACCTGCTCTACGAGCAGGGCCGCCTCGTCCGCGCCCTGACGCGCGGCGACGGCCGCACCGGCGAGGACGTCACCCACAACGTCAAGACCATCGACAGCGTCCCGCACCGGCTGAGGGCGTCGGAGGACTACCCGGTCCCCGACCTCCTCGAGGTGCGTGGCGAGGTGTTCCTGCCGGTGGTGGCCTTCGAGCGTCTCAACGAGGCGATGACCGAGGCCGGCAAGCCGCCGTTCGCCAACCCCCGCAACGCCGCCGCCGGGTCGCTGCGCCAGAAGGACCCGCGGGTCACCGCCACGCGGGCGCTCGGCATGGTCTGCCACGGCATCGGCGCCCGCCGCGGCTTCGAGCCGAAGGCGCAGTCGCAGTCCTACGAGGCCCTCGCCGCCTGGGGCCTCCCGACCTCCGACCAGGTCCGGGTCGTGCCGGCGCTCGCCGACGTCGAGGCCTACGTCGAGCACGCCGGCGCGCACCGGCACACGATCGTCCCCTACGAGATCGACGGCGTCGTGGTCAAGGTCGACGACGTCACCCTGCAGCGCCGGCTCGGCTCGACGAGCCGGGCCCCGCGCTGGGCGATCGCCTTCAAGTACCCACCGGAGGAGGTCAACGCCAGGCTCCTCGAGATCCGGGTCAACGTCGGCCGCACCGGCCGCGTCACGCCGTACGGCGTGATGGAGCCGACCCGCGTCGCCGGCTCCACCGTCGAGAACGCCACCCTGCACAACGCCCACGAGGTCAAGCGCAAGGACGTCCGTCCCGGCGACACCGTGGTCCTGCGCAAGGCCGGCGACGTGATCCCGGAGATCGTCGGCCCGGTGCTGCCGCTGCGCCCGAAGGGGCTGCGGCCGTGGCGGATGCCGACCAGGTGCCCGGCCTGCCGCACGCCGCTGGCCCAGCAGAAGGAGGGTGACAAGGACCTGCGCTGCCCCAACCACGAACGCTGCCCCGCCCAGGTCCGCGAGCGTGTCTTCCACGTGGCCGGCCGCGGCGCCTTCGACATCGAGGGGCTCGGCTACGAGGCGGCGGTCGCGCTGCTCGACGCCGGAGCGATCGGCAACGAGGGCGACGTGTTCGACCTCGACGCCGACCTGGTGCTGAAGGCGCCCCTGTTCACCAGGGCGCCGAGGAAGGGCGAGGAGGGTCCGCAGCTCTCGGCCAACGGGCAGCGGCTGCTCGACAACCTCGGCCGGGCCACCGACGCCCCGCTGTGGCGTGCTCTGGTCGGCCTCTCGATCCGCCACGTCGGGCCGACGGCGGCGCGGGCGCTCGCCCAGGAGTTCGGCTCCTGGGAGGCGATCCGCGACGCCTCCGAGGAGCAGCTCGCCGGGGCGGAGGGGGTCGGTCCGACGATCGCCGCCGCCGTGGTCGAGTGGCGCGAGGTGCCCTGGCACCTCGAGATCGTGCAGAAGTGGGCCCGGCACCTCGCGCTCGCCGACGAGCGCGACGAGTCGGTGCCGCGCACCCTCGAGGGGCTCACCGTCGTGGTCACGGGCTCGCTCGTCGACTTCAGCCGCGACTCCGCCAAGGAGGCGATCCTGGTCCGCGGCGGCAAGGCGTCCGGATCGGTGTCGAAGAAGACCGACTACGTCGTCGTCGGCGACAACGCCGGGTCCAAGGCCGAGAAGGCCGAGCAGCTCGGCGTCCCCGTGCTCGACGAGGACGGGTTCAAGGCGCTGCTCGCCGACGGCCCGCCGCCGGCCGAGCCGACCACCGAGCCGGCCGAGCCGGCCGAGCCGACCAGCGAGCCGGCCGCCGACGCCGGGGGCGCGTGAGGCCTCAGCGTGCCTGGAAGGTGAGGCAGTCGGCCACGTCGGCGGCCGGGCCGATCTCGACGCTGGACGCCGAGCACTCCAGCCGGTCGTTGTGGACGCAGTCCGACCGGTGGCAGGCGCCGACCTGCGCGGTCGTGTCGGTGCCGGCCTCGGCCGCCACGTCGACGTAGGTGCCGCAGGCGCTGCTCGCACCGAGCACGGTGATGGCTGCCGCGTGGCAGTCGTGGTCGTGGTTGTAGGAGCACCCGTCGACGCTGCAGGTGCTGACGAGCGGCAGGTTCATGGTGGTCATGGCTCCACCGTGGACCTACCGGCCCGCCCCGTCCAGACCGGTGAGCCTTGCCTCACCCGGTCCGGACGGGTGGCGCGGTGCTCAGCTCCACCCGGTGCTGCCGCCGAGGGCGAGGTCGTCGTCGTGGTTCTCGGTGCCCTCCATCGAGCACTCCGAGCTGCCGTCGGCGAACTCGTGGCACACCTCCTCCCCGACGTCGTCGGGGTACTGGTTCGGGAGGACGTCGAGGTCGAGCCGGGTGGTCGTGCACGGCCTGGACCCGCAGACCACGAGCTCGCCGAGGTCGGAGACGGTGAACGGCCGGCCGTCGGCGGTCCAGCCCCAGCGGCCCGGGCTGCCCGGCAGGGTGGTCGGCGTGCCCGTCGTGAGGTCGTAGAGGTCGAACTGGCGCTGCTGGCGCGACTGGTCGACGTAGCGCGCGTAGCGCCCGCCGGGGGAGAGCTGGAAGTATCCGGCCGATCTCTCGGTCACGTCGCGCGAGACGATCTCCTCGCCCGTAGCGACGTCGATGACGGCGACGTGGCCGCCGTAGCCCAGGTTGCTCCGGCCGCCGGCGACCTCGTCGACGACCTCGAGGGCGGGGGCGACCCTCACCTCCTCGGTCCGGAGGTCGACGTCGAGGACGCCGGTGTCGCTGCCGCCGACGTAGACGTGCTCGCCGTCGAGGCGGGCGGGGGCGAAGCCACCCGGGTGGTCCGGCAGCGGGATCTCGGCGACGCGCTCGTCGGTCCACACGTCCTGGGCCACGACGGTCACCACGCCGTCGACCTCGGTCGTCCACACGAGCAGCGGCGACCCGGGATCCGACGTGGCGCTCGAGGGCACGTCGAGGTCGCTCACGGTGCCGTCGGCCGCCACCAGGTGCGTGCCGAGCGGTTCCTGATCGGCGTCGTAGGCCTGCACGACGACGCCGACCGAGGTGTAGCTCAGGTTGCCCACGCGCGGGACCGGGAGCGTGGCGCTCACCGCGCCGTCGCGCAGGTGGACGGTGCTGCCGATCGCGAAGGCCGCGCCGAGGTCGGTCGTGGGCGGGCCGGCCGGCTCGACGGCGTCCTGGTCGGACGGGCCGGGGTCGAGCAGCGCGTAGCCGCCTCCGAGGGCGACGACGGCGGCCAGGGCCGCGACGCCGGTGGTGGCCCGGCGACGCCCGCGCAGCCGCCGTCCGTCGGCGAGGATGCCCGCCGCGGGCGCCCGGGGCACGTCGAGCCGGTCGGCCTCGCGGGCCAGGAGGTCGTGCAGGTCGTCGCTCATCGGGTGGCTCCGTTGGTCTGGGGGAGGACGTCGTCGCCGAGCAGCGCGCGCAGCTTGGTCAGGGCGTCGGAGGTCTGGCTCTTGACGGTGCCCTCGGTGATCGCGAGGGCGGAGGCGGTCTCGGCGACGCTGAGGTCGTCGTAGTACCGCAGGACGACGACGGCCCGCTGCCGCGGCGGCAGCTGGGCCAGTGCGGCGACCAGGGCCGGCCGGTCGCTGGGGTCCGACCCGACCGTCCCGTGGTCGGGCAGCGTCGCGGTCGGCCGCTCGTTGCGCCACGACCGGCGCCGGAACCACGAGGTCGCGGTGTTGACCAGCGTGGTGCGGGCGTAGCCCGGCCCCGCCTCCAGCGAGCGCACCCTGCCCCAGGACGCGTAGGTCTTGGCCAGCGCGCTCTGGACGAGGTCCTCGGCCTCGGCGCGGTCGCCGAGCAGCAGGTAGGCGGTGCGGTACAGCGACGGCCAGGCCGCGTGCACCAGCTCGGTGAAGTCCTCGTCCGAGGGTGGTCGGGTCATCTGCGTTCTCCTGCGGGCGGGTGGCGGGTCACCCTGAGAGATGCGGCCGCGCGCCGATCGGTTGGTCGATCAGTAGCATTCACGCCGATGACCATCCGCCGGAGCAGCCCCACCGGGCGCGACCCGATCGCCGAGGCCCGGCGTCAGTGGTTCGCGCACGGCTGGGACGACGCCGCCGACGGCATGGCCGCGGTGACGTCGGTGATGCGGGCCCAGCAGCTGATGCTCACCCAGATCGACGCGTCGCTGCGGCCCTTCGGGCTCACCTTCGCCCGCTTCGAGCTGCTGCGCCTGCTCAGCTTCGCCTCCGAGCAGCGGATGACCATGCTCCGCGCCGGCCACCGGCTCCAGGTGCACCCGACGTCGCTGACCAGCCTGGCCCGCCGGCTGCGCGACGACGGACTCGTCGACCGGGTCTCGAACCCCGACGACGGCCGCTCGGCGATCCTCGAGCTGACCCCGGCGGGGCTGGCGCTGGTCGAGGAGGCCACCGAGGCGCTCAACGCCGAGGTTTTCCAGGACGTCGGGCTCTCCGCCGACGACATCGCGACCCTGGTCGACGTCCTGGGCCGGTTCCGCGCCGGCCGGGGCGACTTCGCCGGCTGACCCGGGCCGATCGCGGCTGCCACTGGCCGAGCCCGGCCGACCCCGGCCGAGGGGTCAGTCCAGGAGCTTGCGCGCCACGACGACGCGCTGGACCTGGTTGGTGCCCTCGTAGATCTGGGTGATCTTGGCGTCGCGCATCATCCGCTCGACGGGGAAGTCCTGGGTGTAGCCGTAGCCGCCGAGGAGCTGGACGGCGTCGACGGTGATGTCCATCGCCGCGTCGGAGGCCAGGCACTTGGCGGCAGCGCCGAAGAAGCCGAGGTCGGCGTCGTCGCGCTCCGACTTCGCCGCGGCGACGTAGACCATCTGGCGGGCCGACTCGAGCTTCATCGCCATGTCGGCGAGCATGAACTGGATGCCCTGGAAGTCGGCGATCCGCTTGCCGAACTGCTGGCGCTCCTTGACGTAGCCGACGGCGAAGTCCAGCGCGCCCTGGGCGATGCCGACGGCCTGGGCGCCGATCGTGACGCGGGTGTGGTCGAGGGTGCGCAGCGCGAGCGGCAGGCCCGTGCCGGGCTCGCCGATCATCCGGTCGGCGGGGATCCGGACGTCGTCGAGGAGCAGCTCGCGGGTGGGGGAGCCCTTGATGCCGAGCTTGCGCTCCTTCTCGCCGAAGGTGAAGCCCGCGTCGGACTTCTCCACGACGAAGGCGCTGATGCCCTTGCCGCGCGGGGCGTCGGGGTCGGTGACGGCCAGGACGGTGTAGAACTCCGAGACGCCGGCGTTGGTGATCCACGACTTCTGGCCGTTGAGCACGTAGTGGTCACCGTCGCGGACCGCGCGGGTCCTCATCGAGGCGGTGTCGGAGCCCGCGTCGCGCTCCGACAGCCCGTAGGAGAAGCCCTCGCCGGCGGCGAGACGGGGGAGGTAGCGCTGCTTGAGCTCGGGCGAGCCGCCCAGGACGAGCGGCAGCGAGCCGAGCTTGTTGACCGCCGGGATCAGCGACGAGGACGCGCAGCCGCGGGCGACCTCCTCGATGACGATGCAGGTGGCGAGCGCGTCGGCGCCGACGCCGTCGTACTCCTCGGGGACGTGCGGGGCGTGGAAGTCGGAGGCGACCAGGGCGTCGTGCGCGGCCTGCGGGTACGACGCGGTCTCGTCGACCTCGGCGGCGTACGGTGCGACCTTGTTGTCGACGAGGTCGCGGACGGCGGCGCGCAGCTCCTCGTGGTCGTCGGAGGTGCGGAAGAGGTCGAACTGCGTGCCGGTCATGTGCTGCCCCTGAAACTCGGTATCGTCCTGATGGAACTCAGTGTCACACACGGGGAGAGGAAGGGCCCACCATGGCTGCGAGCACGCGTGAGCGACTGGCCGACGCGGCGTTCGCGCTGTTCGACGAGCAGGGGTACGACGCCACCACCGTCGAGCAGGTCGTCGAGCGGGCGGGGGTGAGCCGCTCGACGTTCTTCCGGGCGTTCGGCACCAAGGAGGACGTGATCTTCCCGCGCCACGACGACCTGCTGGCCCGGATCGGGGCGCGGCTGGCGACCGGGACGCCGCAGACCTACCTGCACGCGATCCGCGAGGGTGCCGCGCTGGTGCTCGAGCAGTACCTCGCGGAGGGCCACGTCGCGCTGAGCCGCTACCGGCTGACCCGGTCGGTGCCGGCCCTGCGCGACCGCGAGATCGCCAGCACCCTCGGCTACCAGCGACTCTTCCGCGAGCACGCCCGCCGCTGGCTCACCGAGCTCGGCGGGCCCGACGTCGAGCTGCACGCCGAGCTGCTCGCGGCGTCCGTGGTGACGGCCCACAACGTGGTGCTCCGCCGCTGGCTGCGGGGCGAGACCGCCGAGCCGTGGCGCGAGTTCGAGGACGCGATGGACACCGTGCTCGTCGGGCCGGGCGGCGGTCCAGGGCCGTCGCGGCCGACCGGGAGCGCCGTGGTGGTGGTGCGCAGCGACCTCCCGGCCGACGAGGTCGCCGCGCGGGTCGCCGCCGCGCTCGAGGGGACGCCGCCCGGCTGATGCGACGACGCCCCCTGTTGCGTCAGGCGGAGAGCTTGCCCGCCACCGTGAGCACCCGGGTGACCAGGTGGTCGAGGGCGGCGTTGTCGGTGTCGTCGAGGTCGGAGCCGTTGCCGGTGACCTTGCCGACGCCGTACGGGTTGCCGTCGGCGAACTTCACCGGGTCGGTGTAGCCGGGCGGCACGATGATGCCGCCGAAGTGGGCGAACGTCGTGTTGAGGGCCTCGAGGGTCGTCTCCTGCCCGCCGTGCAGCGTCTGGCTGGACGTGAAGCCGGCGTAGACCTTGTCGGCGAGCCGACCCTGGCCCCACAGCGGGCCCAGGGTGTCGATGAACGACTGCAGCTGGCTGGTGATGTGGCCGTAGCGGGTGCCGGAGCCGAAGATCGCGGCGTCGGCCCAGTCGAGGTCGTCGGGCGAGGCGACCGGCTCCCCCTGCATCTCCGCGACGTGGGCGGCCCAGGCCTCCTGGCTCTGCACCGCCTCGTCGGGGGCGGTCTCCCGCACGTGCCGCTTCCGGACCTCCGCGCCCTGCGCCTCGGCGGTCGCCGCGAGTCGGTTGGCCATCGCGTGGGCGGTGCCCATGCTCGAGTAGTAGATGATCGCGAGCTTCGTCATGCTGGGGGAACCTCCATCGTCGGGGCTGTCGGTTGACAGTTCAACCACTCACTGTAGGCAGGTCGGTCCGGCGCCCGTCTCACCCCGCCGGGGTCGGTCGGAGCCCGCTGCCGGGTGTCGGCGTGGCGCTCAGCCGGTCGCGCCGAACTGCTCGACCCGCACCTCGGAGGCGCGCATCCCGGCCTCCCCGAGCACCCGCTGGGCGAACGACGCGAACCCCACCGACCCGCACACGTAGGCCCGCTCGGCCGGCGTCGGGAGGTCGACGAGGGTGCGCACCTCCTCGGGGTACGGCGGCGCGGCGACCCGGCTGCCCAGGTTCTCCCGGGTGAGCGCGACGAAGGCGCCGCCCGCGATGAGCTCCTCGGCGTAGGGGAGCTCGTCGAGCGTCCGGCCGACCGCGACGAGCCGCAGCCGGTCGGCGATCCCGAGCCGGCGCGCGTGCCGCAGCATCGAGACGAGGGGGACGACGCCGGTGCCGCCGCCGATCGCCACCGCGGTGACGTCGCCGGTCCAGGTGAACCAGCCGCCGATCGGGCCGCGCACCTCCAGCACGTCGCCGACCTCGGCGACGTCGTGCAGGTGGCCGGACACCTCGCCGTCCGGCAGGCACTCGACCATCAGCTCGACGAGCGGGTCGGCGGGGTCGGACGCGATCGAGTACGACCGTTGCGCGGTGTAGCCGTCGGCCGCACGCAGCCGCACGACGTAGTGCTGACCCGGCAGGTGCTCCTGGCGCCCGTCGACGTCGAGGCGCAGCCGGACCAGGCGGGTGCCGTCGCGCTCGATCCCGGCGATCGTCGCCGACGTCCAGCGGGTCTCCACCAGGGCCACTACGGGTCGCCCTGGTAGCGCTGCTCGAGCCACGGGTCGCCGCGGTCGTGGTAGCCGTTCTGCTCCCAGAAGCCCGGCCGGTCGCTCGCCATCAGCTCGAGCCGGGTGACCCACTTGGCCGACTTCCAGAAGTACAGGTGCGGCACGAGCAGGCGCACGGGGCCGCCGTGGTCGATGCTGAGCGGCTCCCCGTCGAAGTCCCACACCACCCACGCCCTGCCGCCCGTGACGTCGGCGATCGGCAGGTTGGTCGTGTAGCCGGTGGTCGAGTGCGCCATCACGTACGCCGCCTCGGGCAGCGGCCCGGCCGCCTCGAGCAGGGTGTCGACGCTGACACCGGTGAAGGTCGTGTCGAATTTGCTCCACGTGGTCACGCAGTGGATGTCACCGAAGTACGACGACCCCGGGAGCGCGTGGATCTCGCGCCACGACCACGACCGCGGGGTCTCGACCAGCCCGTCGACGCGCATCGACCAGCGCTCCACGTCGACGCGCGGCGTCGCCTCGGCGGTCAGCGACGGCCAGTCGCTGCCGGTGTCGTACTGACCGGGGGGCAGCCGCTCCGCGCGCTGCTGGTCGGCGGCGGCGCCGCGGCGCTTGCCGGTGAAGCCACGGGTGACAGGCATGCGGCCCATTCTGCCTCCGACCCCGGCACTAGGCTGACCCCATGCCTGAGATCACTCGTGACGAGGTCGCCCACCTGGCGACGCTCGCCCGGATCGACCTGGACGACGCGGAGCTCGACCACCTCGCGCCCCAGCTGTCGGTCATCCTCGAGTCGGTGGCCTCGATCGCCGGTGCCGCCGGCGACGACGTCCCCGCCACGTCGCACCCGCTGCCGCTGACCAACGTCTTCCGCGACGACGTCGTCGTCCCCGGCCTGACCGCCGAGCAGGCGCTGTCGGGTGCCCCGGCGCAGGAGCAGCAGCGCTTCGCCGTCCCGCGGATCCTGGGGGACGAGCAGTGAGCACCCCCGGAGGGGCAGTGACCCGCGAGACCGCCGCCGCGATGGCGGCCGCCCTCGCCGACGGCACGACCACCTCGGTCGCGCTCACCCAGGCCCACCTCGACCGGATCGCCGCGGTCGACGGCGCCGTCCACGCGTTCCTGCACGTCGACGCCGAGGGCGCGCTCGCCGCGGCCGCACGCTCCGACGAGCGTCGCGCCGAGGGCGCGGTGGCCTCGCCGCTCGACGGCGTCCCGATCGCCGTCAAGGACGTCCTGGCCACCGAGGGCCTGCCGACCACCTGCGGGTCGCGGATCCTCGAGGGCTGGATCCCGCCGTACGACGCCACGGTGGTCACCCGGCTCCGCGCGGCCGGCCTGCCGATCCTCGGCAAGACCAACATGGACGAGTTCGCGATGGGCTCCTCCACCGAGCACTCGGCCTACGGCCCGACCCACAACCCGTGGGACCTCGACCGGATCCCCGGCGGCTCCGGCGGCGGCTCGGCCGCGGCCGTGGCCGCCTTCGAGGCCCCGCTGGCCCTCGGCACCGACACCGGCGGCTCGATCCGCCAGCCCGGGGCCGTCACCGGCACGGTCGGGGTGAAGCCGACCTACGGCGGCGTCTCGCGCTACGGCCTCGTCGCGATGGCCAACTCCCTCGACCAGGTCGGCCCGGTCACCCGCACCGTGCTCGACTCCGCGCTGCTGCACGAGCTCATCGGCGGGCACGACCCGCGCGACTCCACCTCGGTCGACGCGCCGCTGCCCGACCTCGTCGGCGCCGCCCGCCGCGGCGCCGAGGGCGACATGTCCGGCGTCCGGATCGGCGTCATCACCGAGCTCGGCGGCGACGGCTGGCAGCCCGGCGTGATGGCGCGCTTCCAGGAGTCCCTCGACCTGCTGGTCGCGGCCGGCGCCGAGGTCGTCGAGGTGTCGTGCCCGAGCTTCGTGCACGCCCTGGCGACCTACTACCTGATCATGCCGTGCGAGGCCTCCAGCAACCTCGCCAAGTTCGACGCCATGCGCTACGGCCTGCGGGTGCTGCCCGAGGGCGTCGACTCGCCCTCGGCCGAGGACGTCATGCGGGCCACCCGCGACGCCGGCTTCGGCGACGAGGTCAAGCGGCGCATCATCCTGGGCACCTACGCCCTCTCGAGCGGCTACTACGACGCCTACTACGGCAAGGCCCAGAAGGTGCGCACGCTCATCCAGCGCGACTTCGACGCCGCGTTCGGGAAGGTCGACGTCCTGGTCTCGCCCACGGCGCCGACGACGGCGTTCAGGCTGGGCGAGAAGCTCGACGACCCGCTCGCGATGTACCTCAACGACCTCGCCACCATCCCGGCCAACCTCGCCGGCGTCCCCGGCATCTCGGTGCCGAGCGGCCTCGCCGACGAGGACGGCCTGCCGGCCGGGTTCCAGGTGCTGGCGCCCGCGCTCGCCGACGACCGGCTCTACCGGGTCGGCGCGGCGCTCGAGGCCGGACTGACCGAGAAGTGGGGCGGGCCGCTGCTGGCCCAGGCCCCCGACCTGAGCGGAGAGAGCTGATGAGCGCGACCCTGGTCGGCTACGACGACGTCCTGGCGGCCTACGACCCCGCCATCGGGCTCGAGGTCCACGTGGAGCTCAACACGGCCACCAAGATGTTCTGCGGCTGCCCGGCGGTCTTCGGCGGCGAGCCCAACACGCAGGTCTGCCCGACCTGCCTGGGCCTGCCCGGCGCGATGCCCGCCGTCAACGGCAAGGCCGTCGAGTCGGCGATCCGGATCGGCCTCGCGCTGAACTGCGACATCGCCGAGTGGTGCCGGTTCGCGCGCAAGAACTACTTCTACCCCGACATGCCGAAGAACTTCCAGACCTCCCAGTACGACGAGCCGATCGCCTTCGACGGCTGGATGGACGTCGACCTGGACGGGGAGACCTTCCGCGTCGAGATCGAGCGCGCCCACATGGAGGAGGACACCGGCAAGTCGCTGCACATGGGCGGCGCGACCGGCCGGATCCACGGCGCCGACTACTCCCTCGTCGACTACAACCGCGCCGGCATCCCGCTCATCGAGATCGTCACCCGCCCGATCATGGGTGCCGGTGCGCGGGCTCCGGAGATCGCCCGCGCCTACGTCTCGCAGCTGCGCGACCTGATCGTGGCGCTCGGCGTCTCCGAGGCCCGGATGGACCAGGGCAACCTGCGCGCCGACGTCAACCTGTCGCTGGCGCCGAGGGGCACCGGCACCCTCGGCACCCGCACCGAGACCAAGAACGTCAACTCGTTCCGGTCGGTCGAGCGCGCCGTCCGCTACGAGATGCAGCGCCACGCCGCCGTCCTCGACGGCGGGGGCTCGATCCTGCAGGAGACCCGGCACTGGCACGAGGACACCGGCGTCACCACGTCGGGCCGCGAGAAGTCGGACGCCGAGGACTACCGCTACTTCCCGGAGCCCGACCTCGTGCCGGTCGCCCCGTCGCGGGAGTGGGTCGACGAGCTGCGCGGCACCCTGCCCGAGAACCCGGTGGCCCGCAGGGCCCGGCTGCAGGCCGACTGGGGCTACACCGACCTCGAGATGCGCGACGTCGTCGCCTCCGGGGCGCTCGTCGTCATCGAGGAGACCATCGCGGCGGGTGCCTCGGCCCAGGCGGCCCGCAAGTGGTGGCTCGCCGAGCTCGGCCGCCGGGCCAACGACGCCGGCGTCGAGCTGACCGAGGTCGGGGTCACGCCGGCCCAGGTGGCCGCCGTCCAGGCCCTCGTCGACGCCAGGACCATCAACGACAAGCTCGCCCGCCAGGTCTTCGACGGCCTGATCGCCGGCGAGGGCACGCCCGAGGAGATCGTCGCGACGCGCGGCCTGGCCGTCGTGTCCGACGACGGCGCCCTCGGTGCCGCCGTCGACGCCGCGATCGCCGCGAACCCCGACGTGGCCGCCAAGATCCGCGACGGCAAGCACGCCGCGGCGGGTGCCCTCATCGGCGCGGTGATGAAGGAGATGCGGGGGCAGGCCGACGCCGCCCGGGTGCGCGAGCTGGTGCTGGAGAAGCTGGCCTGAGCCCGACCCGCCCCCAGGCCACCCCCAGGTCGTCGGGAGCCGGGAGTCGTGTGCTCCAGCACGGTCCCAGGACCGTCCTCGGGCACACGACCGGCCGGGCGTCCCGCGGGCGGTGTGACGATCGCGATACCGGCCCCTCGGCGCCCGGGCGATAGGGTGCGCGGACACACCAAACACGCCCGTGGCGGGGGAAGCCGGTCTGATTCCGGCGCTGTCCCGCAACCGTAGGTGGTCCCGAGCGATCGGGTCCGCGAGCCGGAGTACCTGTCCCGGGACGTCCTCACCATTCGCTGTCGTGGAACGCAGCGGGGTGCGTCCCACCGGACGGTCCCGCTGAGCTGCAGCGGGAAGGAACCCATGTCCAGCAAGATCGTGCGCGGCGCCGCCGTGCTCACGGGCTCCGCCCTGGCTCTCTCCCTGAGCCTGTCGGTGCCGAGTGCCCAGGCGGCCGTCGTGCCGGCCCCGGCCGGCGCAGACCCCGGCCCGGCGGCGGGGGCCGCGGCGTTCCTGGCCGCCCAGCCCGGCCCGGACGGCATCATCAAGACCTTCTACGAGTACCCGCCGGGCACGTTCGACAGCTACGTCGACTACGGGCTCACCGTCGACGCCGGTTACGCGCTGGACGCCGTCGGCGGCCAGGGCCCCGCCCTCACCGCGCTCACCGACGCCCTCGCGGCCAGCATCGACGACTACGCCACCAGCGGCGGCGCCCGGGCCAAGCTCTCCTCTTTCCTCCTGTCCCAGGGGCGGACCGGCGCGGCCGTGGACGCCCTCGTCGACGACCTCGAGGGCAACATCGCCACGTCCGCCCCGAACGCCGGGCGCCTGGTCGACCCCGACCCGAACGACTACAACACGCCGCTCACCCAGGCCTACGCCGTCTCGGCGCTCCACGACGCCGGCTCCTCGCTGGCGGCCCCCGCGCTCGACTTCGCGCTCGACCAGCAGTGCGACGAAGGGTTCTTCCGGTCCTCGTTCGCGGCGAAGACCGCGCCCGACCAGGCCTGCGACGCCGACCCGGACGCGTCCGGCAGCGTCGACACCACCGCGCTGACCGTCCTGATGCTCCAGGACCAGAAGGCCGCGCCGTCGGTCCAGGCGAGCATCACCGAGGCGCTGGACTGGCTGGAGGACCACCAGGCCGCCGACGGGTCGTTCTCCAGCGGCAACGCGAACGCCACCGGCCTCGCCGGCTGGGCGCTCGGGGTCTCGGGTCGCACGGCGCCGGCGCGGGAGGCGGCCGGCTGGGTGCGCGCCCACCAGCTCGTCAACGCCGGCTCGTGCAAGCCGTACGCCGCCGCGAGCAACGGCGCGGTCGTCCTCGACGACCTGGGTCTCCTCAACGCGGCCTCCGGCCCGCTGGACCAGGTCGACAACAGCGTCGCGACCCGCGCCACGACCCAGGCACTCCCGGCCCTGCTGTGGGCCGCGGGCGGCCCCCGCGCCGGCGCCACCACGCTGACCGGCACGACGTCGTACGTCGCCGACCAGACCAAGCAGGCCGTCAAGGTCCAGGGCGCGCCCGGCAACACCCTGTGCGTCAAGGCCGGGGCCAAGGCCGGCCAGCGAGTCGTGCTCGGGGCCGACGGCCGCGCGTCGGTCGCGGTGACCCTGCCGAAGGGCACCAGGAGGACCGTCGTCTCCTCCGTGGACGCCGCGGGCCGCACCGCCACCACGACCTACACCGCGCTCGGTGCCTCCAAGCTCGAGGTGAGCGCCCCGAAGAGCGTCAAGCGCGGCGCCAGGGCCACCGTCAAGGTCACCAGGCTCGCCGCCGGCGAGAAGGTGAAGGTCTCCTTCCGTGGCAAGGTCGTCGTCCGCGGCACCGCGAACGCGCGTGGCGTCTTCCGGACCAAGATCGTCGCCAAGGGCAAGCCCGGCAAGGTCCGGGTCCGGGCCGTCGGGCAGGTCGCCGACCGCAAGGGCTCGACGGCGATCGTCGTCAAGCGCTGACCGTGGTGCTCCGCTCGCTCACGAGGCTCGTCGCCGCGGTCGTCACGACCGCGGCGGCGGGCCTGGCGCTGCCCCTGGCCGGCCCGGTCGCCCCCGCCGCGGCCGCGACCTGCTCGAGCAGCGGCGGCGTCACCGTCGTCGTCGACTTCAACGAGCTCGGGGGAGGGGTCCAGGGAAGCTGCGTCGCCGGCGGTGCCGGCAAGGCCGCGTCCTCGCTCTTCCCGAGTGCCGGTTTCGCGCTCACCCCGGTGAGCGGCGGCACCGGGTTCTTCGTGTGCCGGGTCTCCGGACTTCCCCAGGGCTCCGAGGAGGGCTGCAACGAGACCCCGCCCGACACGGCGTACTGGGGTCTGTGGTGGTCCGACGGCACGAGCGGGCGGTGGACGTACTCGAACTACGGCGTCAACGGTCTCAAGGTGCCGGACGGCGCCTGGGTCGGCCTGTCGTGGAAGCAGGGCACCGGCTCGGCCGACGCGCCCGGGGTCTCCCCGCGGACGCCGGCGCCGCCGGCCCCCACGCCCACCCAGTCCTCGACGCAGCCGTCGGGCCAGCCGAGCCAGCCGTCCGGCCAGCCGTCGAACCAGCCGTCGAACCAGCCGTCGAACCAGCCCTCCACGCAGGCGCCGGGCGGCGGCGGGAACGGCGGCGGCGACGATCCGTCGGCCGACCCCTCGACGGCGCCGGGCGGGACGACCCCACCCGGCACGACGGCGCCGACGACGCCCGGCACGACGACCCCGGGCGCGTCGCCGTCCCAGACGCCGACGGACGCCGCCACCACCCCCGGTCCCACGACCTCCGACACCCTGCCCCCGGCCTCGACGGTCGCGGAGCCGCTGGAGCCCGTCGCCGCACCGTCCGACGACGGGGGGCTGCCCGGCTGGGTCGCGCCCGGCGTCATCGTGCTGCTCTTCGCGGGCGCCGGCGTCGCGCTGGTGGTGCGGCGGCGGGGCACACCGACACCATGACGGCCCCGTGACCGGCCCCGCGACCGGCCCCGTGACCGGCCGGTGACGGCGCCGTGAGGGCGCTGCCGCGCGACCTGCACCCCGTGGCCTGGTGGCTGTGGGCGATCGGTCTCGCGACGGCGGCGTCCCTGACCACCAACCCGTGGGTGCTGCTCATGATCGTCGGCGTCGTCGCGGTGGTGGTGACCCTGCGCCGGACCGACCACCCGTGGGCGCGGTCGTTCCGGTTCTACGTGTGGCTCGGGGTGGCTGCGGTCGTGCTGCGCGTGCTGTGGCGCGTCGTCCTGGGCGGCGGCTACCCGGGCGAGGTGGTGCTCGACCTGCCCGAGGTGCCGCTGCCCGACTTCGTGCTCGGCATCACCCTGCTCGGCCCGGTCACCGGGGAGGCGCTGCTGGCCGGTCTCTACGAGGGCTTGCGGCTCGCGACGCTGGTGATCTGCGTCGGCGCCGCCAACTCGCTCGCCAACCCCAAGCGGCTGCTGCGCAGCCTGCCGCCGGCGCTCTACGAGATCGGGACCGCGCTCGTGGTCGCGGTGACGGTGCTGCCGCAGTTCACCCAGAGCATCCAGCGGGTGCGGGCCGCCCAGGCGCTGCGCGCGGGTGACACCGGCCGGGTCCGGCGCCTGCGCCGGTTCCTGGTGCCGGTCCTCGAGGACACCTTCGACCGGTCCCTCGCGCTCGCCGCCGGCATGGACACCCGTGGCTACGGCCGCTCCGGCACGGCCTCGCCGGGGGAGCGGCGCACCACCGGTGCGCTACTGCTCGGCGGGCTCTGCGGCGTCGCGGTCGGCGTCTACGCGCTGCTCGACCAGACCGCTCCGCGCCTGTTGGCCGGGCCGATGCTGGCGCTCGGGGCCGCGGTCGCGATCGCCGGGCTGGTCAGCGCAGGGCGCCGGGTCGAGCGCACCCGCTACCGCCCCGACCGCTGGCAGGGCCCCGAGCTCGCCGTGGTCGCCGTCGGCGCGGCCGTCGCCGTCCTCGGCTGGTGGGTGAGCCACCACCAGCTGCTCGTCGCCTACCCGGCCCTCGGCAGCGCGCCCGAGGTCAGCCTCACCGCGCTCGCCGCCGCGCTCCTGGGCCTGGCCGCCGTCGCCGTCACCCCGCCCCCGGCGGTGACCCGGTGACCGACCTCCTCTCGCTGCGCGCGATCACCTTCGGCTACGAGGCCGGCGCACCGATCCTCGACGACGTGCACCTCGACGTCGACGAGGGCGAGCTGCTGCTCGTCTCCGGGCCGACCGGCGTCGGCAAGTCGACGCTGCTCGGCGTCGTCACCGGTCTCGTCCCGCGCTTCAGCGGGGGAGTGCTGCGCGGAGACCTGCTGCTCGACGGCACCAGCATCATCGACACCCCGCCGCGCGAGCGCGCCCACGCCATCGGCTACGTCGGCCAGGACCCCGTCGCCGGGTTCGTCACCGACAGCGCCGAGGAGGAGCTCGCCTACGGGATGGAGCAGCTCGGCCTCCCGCCGGAGACGATGCGCCGCCGCGTCGAGGAGACCCTCGACCTCCTCGGCATCGCGCACCTGCGCCGCCGCGACCTGCACACCCTGTCCGGTGGCGAGCAGCAGCGCGTCGCGATCGGCTCGGTGCTCACCATGCACCCCCGGCTGCTGGTGCTCGACGAGCCGACGTCGGCGCTCGACCCCACCGCCGCCGAGGAGGTGCTGGCCACCATCACCCGCCTGGTCCACGACCTGGGCGTCTCGGTGCTGCTCGCCGAGCACCGGCTCGAGCGGGTCGTGCCGTTCGCCGACCGGATGGTCCTGCTCACCGGGGGCGGGCGGGTCGACGTCGGTGCGCCGGCCGAGCTGCTGGCCACCTCACCCGTCGTGCCCCCGATCGTCGCGCTGGGCCGCGCGGCCGGGTGGTCGCCGCTGCCGCTGAGCGTCCGCGAGGCCCGCCGCCCGGCCCGCGCGCTGGTGCTCACCCCGCCCGCCGACGAGCCCCCGGCGACGCCCGACCCGCTGCTCACCGCGAGCGGCGTCGGCGTGAGCGTCGGGGGCACGGTCGCCCTGCGCGGCGTCGACCTCGCCCTGGACGCCGGTCGCGTGACCGCCCTGATGGGGCGCAACGGCGCCGGCAAGTCCACCCTGCTCTGGACCCTCCAGGGCACCCGCAAGCGGCAGGCCGGCCGGGTCCGGGTGGGTCGCGCGGACGCCGCGGCCGACCCCGCCACGCTCGACGCCGCCGGACGCCGCGGCCTGGTCGGGCTGCTGCCGCAGACGGCGTCCGACCTGCTCTACCTCGAGACCGTCGCCGACGAGTGCGCCGCCGGGGGAGCGGGCGCCCGGGCGATCCTCGACCGGCTCGCGCCCGGCATCGACGACGAGCACCACCCGCGCGACCTGTCCGAGGGCCAGCGCCTCGCCCTCGCCCTCGCGCTGGTGCTCGCGCCCGAGCCGAGCGTCGTCCTGCTCGACGAGCCGACCCGCGGCCTCGACTACGCCGCCAAGGGCGAGCTCGCCCGGATCCTGCGCGACCTCGCCGGCCGCGGGCACGCCGTCCTGGTGGCCACGCACGACGTCGAGTTCACCGCGATCGCGGCCGACGACGTCGTCGTCCTGGCCGAGGGCGAGGTCGTCTCGGCCGGACCGACCCGGCGCGTGGTGGCCGAGTCGCCGGCGTTCGCGCCCCAGGTGATGAAGGTTCTCGGCAGCCCGTGGCTCCGCGTCGACGAGGTCGTGGCCCGGATGGTGGCGCGACCGTGAGCGCCGCCGACAGGACCACCCTCGACCCTCGCGCCCTCCCGCTCGGCGGGCGCACCCGGCTCACCCTGGCGCTCGCCTCCCTCGTCGGGCTGATGATGCTCTGCTGGCCGCTCCTGGTGCGCGTCGCGCCGGGCTCGGAGGCGCGGATCGACCCGCCGTTCCTCTTCCTCGTGCTGCTCCCGGTGGTGATCGCCGTCGTGCTCGCGGAGATGAGCGAGGGCGGGATGGACTCGCGGGTGCTCGCCGTCCTGGGGGTGCTCGCCGCGATCAACGCGCTGATGCGGGTGCTCTCGGCGGGCACCGCCGGCGTCGAGCTGGTCTTCTTCCTGCTGATCCTGTCCGGGCGGGTCTTCGGTGCCGGGTTCGGCTTCGTGCTCGGCGTGACGTCGTTGTTCGCGTCCGCGCTGATGACCGCCGGCGTGGGTCCGTGGCTGCCCTTCCAGATGCTCTGCGCCGCCTGGGTCGGGATGGGGGCGGGGCTGCTGCCGCGCCGGGTGCTCGGGCGGGAGGTCCGGGGGCGCTGGGAGATCGCGGTGCTCGCCGCGTACGGCGTCGTCGCCGCCTACCTGTTCGGCGCCCTGATGAACCTCTCGAGCTGGCCGTTCCTGCTCGGTGTCGCCGTGCCCGGCCACGACGGCAACCTCTCCTTCGACCCCGCCGCCGGCGTCGGCGAGAACCTGCGGACCTTCGGCGTCTACACGCTCATCACTTCCACCGGCAGCTTCGACACCGGTCGGGCGATCACCACCGCGGTGGCCGTCGTCGTCCTCGGCCCGGCGGTGCTCACGACGCTGCGGCGGGCCTCGCGGCGCGCGATCGTGCAGCAGGTCGAGACCGCTCCCTGACCGTCCGGGCGGTCCCCCTGGCCCGGTCGGACCAGGCGGGATAGTCACTCCGGGCCAGGCTCCTCCCCAGGGTCCGGCCTTGTTGGTCGAACGCCGCCGTCCTGTTCGTCCGTCGTTCACGGCCGACGCCCTCGGCGTTACGTCGGCCTCCCGAGACTGCTCGCGGCTCGCCGGGTGGACCCCGCGCGGACCAGTCAACGGACCTTTCTTCACCCGAGCGGGGACAGCAACACAGGTGACGACCACACTGCCCGACCTCGACCGCACCGAGCGGTCCGAGGCCGACGACCAGCCGCGCCGGCTCTCGAAGCGCAGCACCGGCGCGGACGCCGTGTTCGTCTGGAGCGTCCGCGTCGTCGGCGCCTCGGTGCTCGTCATCACCGGCGGCGTCGCGATCTTCCTCGGCGCCCAGCTGAAGCCGACGCTGGACCGCTACGGCCTCGCCTTCTTCACCACCCAGGAGTGGTCGCCCGACACCGACGTCGTCGGCATCGCCGCGGTGATGCTCGGGTCGATCGCCATCGGCCTGACCGCGATGGCCATGGCCTTCCCGCTCGCGGTGCTGATGGCGCTCTACGTCAGCGAGTACGCGCCGGCCCGGCTCCGCAGCACGCTGGTCTCGGTGATCGACCTGATGGCCGCCGTGCCGTCGATCGTCTACGGGCTGTGGGCCAAGGACCTGATCATGCCGCACTCGTCGGCGTTCGCCCGCTGGCTGCACCAGAACCTCGGCTGGATCCCGCTCTTCGACGTGCCCGGCACCGACCCGAACGCCGCGATCCCCGACTCCACGCGCTACATCTCCTCGTCGTTCTGCGCCTCGATCGCGGTCGCGATGATGGTGATGCCGATGGCCTGCGCGGTGATGCGGCAGGTCTTCTCGCAGACCCCGCAGGGCGAGAAGGAGGCGGCCCTGGCCCTCGGCGCCACGAAGTGGGGCGTCGTCACCAACGTCGTCCTGCCGTTCGGCCGCGGCGGCATGATCGGCGGGACGATGCTCGGCCTGGGCCGGGCGCTCGGCGAGACGATCGCGGTGCTGCTGATCATCTCGCCGGTCTACGACATCAAGTGGAGCCTCACCGAGATCGGGTCGAGCAGCGTCAGCGCGCTCATCGCCGGCCGGTTCAGCGACGCCTCCGACGCCCAGCTGTCGGCGCTCCTCGCCGCCGGGTTCGCGCTCTTCCTGCTCACCCTCGCCGTGAACACGGTCGCCGCGCTGATCGTGAACCGGAGCCGTTCCGGTGCGGGGGTCGACGCCTGATGACGCTCACCGCGGACACCCCGGACACCACCACCGGGACCACCGGCACCGGCGACGACCCGGCGCCGCGCACCCACCTCCCGTCGTACGACGCCGACGCGCCGCCCCGCGCACCGCGGGCCGGCCTGGGGCGGCGGTCGCCCGACGAGCTGTTCGTCCGGGTCGGCGCGTGGTTCTCGGCCCTGGGCCTGGCGTGGCTGATCACCCAGCGGCTGCTGCCCCTGGAGGGGATCCCCTGGTTCGTCGTCGTCTGGTTCGTCGCGGGTGTCGTCGTCACCGGGGTCGCGACCGCGATGACCGGGACGTCCGTCGACGTCAAGGACCGGGTCGCCGCGGTCGTCGTGCACGGCGCGATGGTGGTCGTGCTCGGAGCGCTGGTGAGCGTGGTCGTGTTCATCGTCCTGCAGGGCTGGCGCCCGCTGACCAACGCCAACTTCTTCGTCGACGACATGAGCGGGGTGGGGCCGCGCGACTCCTTCGACAAGGGCGGCGTCGGCCACGCGATCGCGGGCTCGCTCGTCCAGGTGGGGATCGCCGTCGCGATCACGCTACCGCTCGGCATCGGCACCGCCGTCTTCATGACCGAGGTCGGCGGGCGCTTCGCGCGCATCGTCCGGACCGTCGTGGAGGCGATGACCGCGCTCCCCTCGATCGTGGCGGGACTGTTCATCTACACGGTCTGGATCATCGCGCTCGGCCAGGAGCGCTCGGGCCTGGCCGCGGGCCTGGCGATCTCGGTGATGATGCTGCCGATCATCGCCCGGGCCGCCGACGTCGTGCTCCGGGTCGTGCCCGGCGGTCTGCGGGAGGCGAGCCTCGCGCTCGGCGCCAGCCGGTGGCGCACGGTGTGGCACGTGGTCCTCCCGACCGCACGCCCCGGCCTGGCCACGGCGCTGATCCTCGGTGTCGCCCGCGGGATCGGCGAGACCAGCCCGGTGCTGCTCACCTCGGGCTCGGCGGCCTTCTACAACTCCGACCCGGCGCACGGCTCGATGACCTCGCTCCCGCTGTTCATCTTCGACAGCGTCCGCAGCGGCGACAACGCGCTGATGCAGCGCGGCTACGGCGCCGCCCTCGCGCTGCTGCTCCTCGTCCTCGTCCTCTTCGTCGTGGCGCGTCTCCTCGCGCGGCCCCGCGGCAACCGCCCGACCCTGCGCAGCCGCCTGCGCCGGTCCTCCTCCTCGCGCACCCGGAAGGCCTCATGAACGCCCACCTCCTCCGCCGGCGGGCCGCCACGCTCGTGCTGGCCGCGGTCGCGCTGCTCACCGCCGCCGTCCCGTCGGTCGCCGACGACGCTCGGGACCCGGCTCCGCGCGGATCGGCCCCGACGGCCCGGACGGCCGCGCCCGTCCCGACCGGCCCGTCGACCCCGGCGGTCCCGGCGGCCGGGCGCGCGGCGTACGCGACCATCGAGGGCACCGGCTCGACGTGGTCGAAGATCATGGTCGACCAGTGGATCGCCGACGTCGACTCCAGCGGCATCCGGGTCGTCTACTCCGGCGGAGGCTCGACGAAGGGCCGGCGCGACTTCGCCCTCAACACCAACGACTTCGCCATCTCCGAGATCCCGTTCCAGGGCACCGACGAGGACGGCAACGCCGACACGAGCAACGGACGCGAGTTCGCCTACCTGCCCATCGTGGCCGGCGGCACCGCCTTCACCTACCAGCTCAAGGTCGGCAACGAGCAGGTCAAGAACCTGAGGCTCTCGGGCGAGACGATCGCCAAGATCTTCACCAACCAGATCACCATGTGGAACGACCCCGCGATCCAGGCCGACAACAACGGCCGCGGCTTCCCGGCGATCCCGATCACCCCGGTCGTCCGCTCCGACGGCTCCGGGACGACGGCCCAGCTCACGACCTGGCTCGACAAGGCCTACCCCTCGCACTGGCGTCCGTACTTCGGCAAGTCCGGCCTCACGTCGTACTACCCGCGCAAGGGCCGGATGATCGGCCAGTCGGGCTCGGACCAGGTCATGTCGACGATCAAGGCGGCGACCGGCAACGGCACCATCGGCTACGTCGAGTACTCCTACCCGCGCGAGGCCGGCTACCCCGTGGTGAAGGTGCTCAACAAGGCCGGCTACTACGTCGAGCCGACGGAGTACAACACCGCCGTCGCGCTGACGAAGGCGCGGATCAACACCACCGACAAGAACAACCCGAGCACCTACCTCACCCAGATCCTCGACGGCGTCTACACGAACGCCGACCCGCGCGCGTACCCCATCTCCTCCTACTCCTACATGATCATCCCGACCGGTGCGGGGGACCGGCGACTCGACTCGACGGCGAAGCGGCAGACCCTGGCCGACTTCATGTACTACTCGCTGTGCGGCGGGCAGGACAAGGCCGGCGACTACGGCTACTCGCCGCTGCCGCTCAACCTGGTGCAGGCCGGCTTCGAGCAGCTCGCCAAGCTGAAGAAGGCCGACCCGGCCGTCGTGCTCGACAACCGCGACGTCACCACCTGCGCCAACCCGACCTTCGACGGCACGAACCCCAACAAGAACGTCCTCGCGGAGAAGGCCCCGATGCCCGCGTCCTGCGACAAGCAGGGGGCCGGGCCGTGCGGCACCGAGACCGGGACCGGCGAGCCCAGCACCGACGACCCCGCGGCTCCGTCCACCGACGGCGCCGGACCCGGCACCGGCACCGGCCAGGACGGCGGCGGCACCGGAGCACCCGGCACGGGTCCGGGCGGCGCCGGCCAGGACGCACCGGGAGGCGGAGCCGCACCGGAGCAGGTCGACCCCGAGACCGGCGCCGTCGTCGGCACCGCGGACGCCGGCGGCGCGACGTCGGTCGACGAGATCTACGCGACCTCGACGCTCGTCGACGACCGTCCCATGGACGCCCGGACCTTCGGCTGGGTGGCCGTGGTCGAGCTGCTCGCCCTGGTGCTGGTGCCGGGCATCGTGGTCTCGGTCCTGCGCCGCCGACGCCGCGAGGGGCAGGTCGCGCGATGACCCCCCGGACGCCCCGCTCCCGCCGACGGCCCCTCGCCCTGCTCGGCGCGCTCCTCCTGGCCGCCCTGCTCCTCGCCGTGCCCAACGGCGCCGAGGGCCGGGCCGCCGCCGATCCGGGCGCACCCGGAGCGCCCGCCGGCGGCTACGAGAAGACCCGCACCCTCACCCGGACCTTCGTCGACGCGCAGGGCCAGCCGGTCGTCGACTCGACCTACGACGTCACCGTGAGCGCCGACCAGACCACCGACCTCCGCGGCCGGCAGCGCGTGGAGGTGTCGTGGAGCGGCGCCCGGCCGAGCGCGGGCCGCGCCAGCAACCCCTACGGCGTGGGCGGGCTCCAGCAGGAGTACCCGGTCGTCGTCCTGCAGTGCCGCGGGCGCGACGACGCGACCCTGCCCCTCGACCAGCAGCTGCGTCCCGAGACGTGCTGGACCTCGGCGTACGCCCAGCGCTCGCAGGTGCAGAAGTCGATCGCCGTCGAGTCGACCTGGACCAAGGACCTGTACGCCGACCCGACCGACAAGCAGCGCGTGTCCGGCATGGAGCCGCTGCCCGACGCGACCCTCTGCCCGACCGCCGACACCGAGGGCTTCGCCACCCACCTGACCGAGTTCGTGACGGCCGCGGGGAAGGTCTTCCCGGCGTGCGACGCCGAGCAGATGCCCCCGGAGGCCGCCGTCGGCGGCGCGTTCCCGCCCGCCGAGGTCGCGGCCTTCACCGACCTCGACGGCAACGGGTCGGTGCAGTTCGAGGTCCGCAGCAACGTCGAGAACGAGTCGCTGGGCTGCTCCCACGAGGTCGACTGCTCGATCGTCGTCCTCCCGATCGTCGGCCTCAGCTGCGACCAGGAGGCCGCGGAGCCCACCCGCCTGGACCGCGAGTGCCGCTCGTCCGGCGTCTTCGGGGCCGGGTCCAGCAACTTCACCAACCTCGGGGCCGCGCAGGCCGTCAGCCCGTCCCTGTGGTGGGCGGCGTCGAACTGGCGCCACCGGTTCACCATCCCGATCACCTTCGGCCTGCCGCCCAGCGTGTGCGACGTGCTCGACTCCCGCTCGCCGGTGGGCTTCTACGGCTCCGAGCTGCTCGCCCAGGCCGCGTTGCAGTGGGCCCCGGCGTACTGCCTGGACGAGAAGCGGTTCAAGTTCGAGCTCAACCAGATGTCCGACGTCGCCGGGTTCACCCTGATGCAGGAGGGTCGGGCGCCGGCGGCGGTGGTCTCCTCCGAGCACGAGCGGACCGGGGGACCGGTCGGCTACGCACCGACCGCGCTCACCGGCTTCGGCATCGGCTACGTCGTCGACCGGCCCGACAACGCCGGCGAGTTCACCGACCTCCGGCTGACGCCACGCCTGATCGCCAAGCTGCTCACCCAGAGCTACCTCGGCTCCGACCTCGGGCGCGGGCACCCCGGCATGGCCGACAACCCGCTCGCGATCGTCGAGGACCCCGAGTTCCAGGCGCTCAACCGCGGCCTCAGCACCAACGCCCAGGAGGCGGCGGCCACCCTGCTCGCCCTGTCCGACGACTCCGACGTGATCCAGCAGCTGACCGAGTACATCGCCCAGGACCGCGCCGCGATGGCGTTCGTCAAGGGCAAGCCCGACGAGTCGGGCATGGTCGTCAACCCGAGCTACCGGGGCATCGAGCTCCCGCGCGCCGAGTGGCCGCTGCTCGACACCTACGTCCCGGAGACGCAGGACGTGTGCCGCACCGCCAACCCGGCGGTCTACTTCAACCAGCTCGCCGCTCCCGTGACCCGGCTGCGGCAGGTCGCCGAGGCCGTCCTCGACGGGTGGCCGAACGTGCAGACCCGCTGCGAGCGCGACCCCGCGACCGGCCGCGACAAGACCGGTCGCGTCGACCAGCAGTCCTACGGCTCCCGGTTCATGCTCGGCATCGTCAGCCTCGGCGACGCCGCCCGCTACGGTCTGCGCGTCGCGCGGCTCCAGACCGGACCGGGCACCTTCGTCGCGCCGACCGAGCGGTCGCTCGGCGCCGCGATCGGGATCTCCGAGCAGGCCGGGCCGCGTCGTCCGTTCGCGCTCGACCAGGCCGACGTCGTCCGGAACCGCCAGGCCTACCCCGGCACCATGGTCGTCTACACCGCCGCCAAGACCCGCGGCCTCGAGAAGGACCTCGCCGCCGACGTCGCCTCCTTCATCCGGATCGCGACGACCGAGGGGCAGCGCCAGGGGAGCGCCAACGGACGGCTGCCGGGCGGCTTCGTGCCGATCCGGGCCACCGGGCCGACCGCCAAGCTGCTCACCTCGGCCCGCGAGGTCGCCGCCGCCATCGAGGCGCAGACGCCGAAGCCGGCGGAGCCGACCGAGGAGCCGGACGTCGACGGCGGGACCCCGCCGCCGGGGCAGGCCCCCGCCGAGGAGGACCTGACGCCACCGGCGGACCCCGTGCCGAGCGCGGCACCGACGGCCGCCGCCCCGACCGAGGTGGTGGCCGAGGTGGACGCCGAGGTGGCGCCGACCGCGGCCACGGCCTCGGAGTCGTCCGGGCTGGCCGGCGCGCTCTTCCCGGCCCTGCTCGGGGTGGGTCTGCTCGCGCTGGCCGGCACCGTCGGGTCGCGGTTCTTCGTGCGACCGCCGCGGAGCCTCTCGTGACGCTCACCAGCGACCCGCCCGCCGGCCCGGTGCCCGTCGATGCGCCCGCCGAGGCGCCGGCGACAGCCCCGGGGGCGACCGCCCCGGGCCGTGCGCCGCGCGCGCCCCGGCCACCCAGGCCGCCCGCCGAGGGCGCGCACGCCGTCGTCCAGACCACCCTGGTGATGGTGGCGATCGTCTGCCTCTGGACCTGCGCGCAGGTGCTCGTGCTCAGCGGGATCTCCCAGGACCGCGAGCAGAGCCTGCTCCACGACCGGTTCCGCACCCAGCTGGCCGACCTCACCGCGCCGATCGGCCCCGTCGTGCCCGCGGGCGACCCGGTCGCGCTGCTCAGCGTCCCGGCCATCGGGCTCGAGGAGGTGGTCGTCGAGGGCACCGCGTCCGGCGACCTCCGGGCCGGGCCGGGCCACCGCCGCGACACGGTGCTCCCGGGCCAGGTCGGCGTCTCGCAGGTCTACGGCCGGGCCGGCACCTACGGCGCCCCGTTCCAGCGGCTGACGTCCCTGCAGGTCGGCGACGAGGTCGGCGTCGTCACCGCCCAGGGCGAGCGCACCCTGCGGGTCATCGGCGTCCGGTACGACGGCGACCCGCTCCCGCAGCCGCCGGTCGACGGCGTCGCGCGGCTGACCCTCGTCTCCGCGGTCGGCGACGGCCGGCTGTCGGCGCTGACACCCGACACCACGGTCTACGTCGACGCCGAGACGACCGACGGCGCGCCCGCGCCGGGCGGGCGGCCCGTCGTCCTCCCGGAGTCGGAGCGGGCGATGGCCACCGACGGCGCCGCGCTTCCCCTGCTCGCCCTCTGTCTTGCCCTCCTGCTGGCGCTGACGCTCGGGGTCGTCGCCGCCCGACAACGCTGGTCGGCCGCCCTGGTCTGGGTGCTCGCGAGTCCGCTCGCGCTCGCCCTGGCCTGGTGGACCACGGACACGCTCGTGCGTCTCCTGCCGAACCTGGTCTAGCCGGCCCGCGTCGCTCCATCCGCACGATCCGCACCACCCGCAGCACCGCAGCACCCGCACCACCGCAGCACCCGCACCACTCCTGAACCACCCCAACGCAGCACCATCTCTGAGGAGCTCACTCGTCATGTTCGTACGCAGGTCTCTCGCCGGCGTCCTGTCGGCCACCGTGGTCGGCTCGGCCCTCGTGCTCGTCTCCAGCGGCGCTGCCCACGCAGCCGTCGACCCCGACGACACCGCCTTCACCCCCGTTGCCGCCGACCTCGTCGGCGCCGGCTCCGACACCACCCAGAACGCGCTGTTCCGGCTGGCGAACGCCTACAACGCCACCACGCCGACCCCGGCCAACCGGCTCGCGACCTTCGCCGCCACCGGCGGGGGCGACGTCACCCTCCGCGCCGGCGTCACCATCGCGCGACCGAACGGCTCCGGTGCCGGCAAGGGCCGGCTGTACGGCGCGAACGACACCGCCGAGCTCGACTTCGCCCGCTCCTCCTCCGAGCTCAACGCGGCGGAGGCCAACGCCGGCCTCCAGGCCTTCCCCTTCGCCCTGGACTCCCTCGGCGTCGCGGTGTCCGGCTCCACGGCCTCGAACGCCCCGACCGGCCTGACCGGCGCGCAGATCCTCGGGATCTACAAGGGCGACTTCACGACCTGGAACCAGGTCGGCGGCACGAGCAACGCCACCATCAAGCCGCTCATCCCGCAGGACGGCTCGGGCACCCGGTCGTTCTTCCTCAACGAGCTCAAGGCCCTCAACGGCGGCACCACCGTGACCCTCGGCGTGAACGTCGCCGTCGTGCAGGAGAACGACCCGGCCCCGATCAGGAACGACGCGAACGCCGTCGGCCCGTTCTCCATCGGCCGCGCGGGCCTGCTCGGCACCCAGCTGCGCATCCCGACCGGCTTCAAGGCCGACCGGGCGCTCTACAACGTCGTCCGCGGCACCGACGCCAGCAAGCCCGAGATCACGAAGGTCTTCGGTCCGGCCGGCTTCGTCTGCTCGGACGCCGCCCTCCCGCTCATCGAGGCGGCCGGCTTCAAGCAGCTCGCCACCGCCGAGAACGACGGCGTGTGCGGTGAGGCCACCCAGGCCAAGACGACCGACTTCACCACCAACGAGCCGGTCGCCGCGGTCACGACCCGGACGACGGTCGCCGGCGTCAGCACGGCGGCCCGCACGCTGCGTCTCACCGCCCGCGTCGCCGGGTCCTCCACGCCGGCCGGCACCGTGCAGTTCCTCGCCAACGGCACCGTCCTCGGCTCCGTCGGCCTCAGCGGCGGCACCGCCGTCCTGAGCCGGACCGGCGTCGCGCCCGGCACGTACGCCGTCACCGCCCGCTTCGTGCCTGCCAGCGGGTCGGCCTACGTCGCCTCGCAGGCCGCCGGCAGGGTCACGGTCAAGGCCGCCTCGTCGATCAAGGAGACCTTCCCGGCTTCGGTGGCGAAGAAGGCGAAGGTCGCCAAGGGCGCCGTCACCGTCACGTTCGCCGCGACCTCGACCAAGCCCAGCGGCAAGGTCACGATCAAGGAGGGCGCCAAGACCGTCGGGACCGGCGTGCTGCGCGGCGGCACCGTGACCATCACCCTGAAGCGGGCCAAGGTCGGCGCCGGCCGGAGCACGCTGAAGGTCGTCTACGGCGGCGACGCCAACGGCTTCGGCTCCTCGAAGAGCTTCACCGTCACCTTCAAGAAGTAGCAGCACCCCTTCGGGCCGGGCGGTCGCACCCCGCGGCCGCCCGGCACCGGACCGGACACGAGACAGCCACGAGATCGGACCCCGATGACCAGCCTGATGCCCGCGCAGACCGCGCCCGCCGACCCCGCTCCCGCTCCCGCGAGCCCGGCCCTCGCCGAGATCGAGGGCCGCGAGATCAGCGCGTGGTTCGGCGACCGCAAGGTGCTCGACCGGGTCTCGCTGGTCATGCCGGCCGGCGGCGTCACCGCGCTCATCGGCCCCTCCGGCTGCGGGAAGTCGACCTTCCTGCGGATCCTCAACCGGATGCACGAGCTCGTCCCGTCGGCCGCGCTCGCGGGCGAGGTGCTGCTCGACGGCGAGGACATCTACGACCCCGGCAAGCGGCTCATCGACGCCCGCCGGTCGATCGGCATGGTCTTCCAGAAGCCCAACCCGTTCCCGGCGATGTCGATCCGGGAGAACGTGCTGGCCGGGCTGAAGCTCACCGGCGCCCGGGCCTCGCGCAGCGAGAAGGACGACCTCGTCGAGTCCTGCCTGGTCAAGGGCGGGCTGTGGAACGAGGTCAAGGACCGTCTCGACGCCCCCGGAGGTGGCCTGTCGGGCGGCCAGCAGCAGCGGCTGTGCATCGCGAGGTCGCTGGCGATCAAGCCGCGCGTGCTGCTGATGGACGAGCCCTGCTCCGCGCTCGACCCGACCTCGACCCGGGTCATCGAGGAGACGATGCTCGACCTGGCCCGCGAGGTCACGATCGTCATCGTCACCCACAACATGCAGCAAGCGGCGCGCGTCTCCGACCAGTGCGCGTTCTTCCTGGCCTCCCACGGCACGCCCGGGGTGATCGTCGAGCACGGCGAGACCCAGGCCATGTTCGGGAGCCCCCGCGACCAGCGCACCAGCGACTACGTCAACGGCCGGTTCGGCTGATCCCGCACCTCGTGGGGACCTCGTCGCCCGGACGGCCGTGTGGAGCGGCGACGTAGGTTCGCGGGGTGCCAGGGACGACGACGCTCGACGTGACCGCGACGCAACGACTGACCCCGGGCATGGTCCGGGTCCGGTTCCGCAGCGCCGACCTCTCGGCGTTCGCCGACAGCGTGTTCACCGACCGCTACGTCAAGCTCGTGCTCGGCACCGACGACGCGCCCGTGGTGCGCACCTACACCGTCGTCGAGCCCGACGTCGCCAACCGGACGCTCGCGATCGACTTCGTCGTCCACGGCGACGAAGGTGTCGCCGGGCCGTGGGCCGTGGCGGCGCAGCCCGGTGACCGCGTCGAGGTCCGGGGGCCGGGCGGCGCCTACGCGCCCGACCCGGCCGCCGACTGGCACCTGCTGGCCGGCGACTCCTCGGCGCTGCCGGCGATCCGCGCGGCGCTCGCCGCGCTGCCGTCCCACGCCGTCGGCGACGTCGTCCTCGACGTCCCGGGACCCGAGCACGAGCAGCCGCTCGACGGTCCGGGTGGGGTGCGGGTCACGTGGGTGCGCGGCGGGCTCGAGGCCGCCGTCCGGGCGGTGCCCTGGCGTCCCGGTCGGGTGCACGCGTTCGTGCACGGCGAGGCCCGGTCCGTGATGCACGGCGTGCGGCCCTACCTGCTCCAGGAGCGGGGCGTGCCCCGCGCGGACGCCTCCGTCTCGGGCTACTGGCGGGCCGGTCGCACCGAGGAGGGGTTCCGCGAGTGGAAGTCGCGGCTCGCGGCCTCCGAGTCACCGCGATAGTGCCGCAGGTCACGGTGCTGTGGATCACACGTGACCTGATGTGGGGTCGTCCGTTAATGTTCTGTGTAACCCGTATTTGGATGATGTGTCCAGTGCGGTTCTCAGTTCATGATTCACACGTCCGGCGTCGGCTCGCCGGACGGGCTCCGTTCATCGGGGTTCATCGGGGGATGTAGCCGGCAGGTCCTGGGGGGGATCATCAGATGGCGCAGATGTTCGACGTGTCGGAGCACCATGCTCACTTCGTGGCCCAGCGGGCCCGGACGGCCCACGGGCCGGACGTCCCGCTCGAGCTCGCAGCCGCACCACGGCTCGCAGCGGCACCACGGTTCGCACCCGCACCCGCGCCGCGGCTCGGAGCCCGCATCACCCGCTCCGTGCTGCGGCTGCCGTGGGTCACGCTCCTGGTCAGCTCGCTCGCCGTCCTCCTGACCGCCGTCGCGGTCGGCGCGGACGTGCGGGCCGCCCTCGGCGTGCTCGCGCTGACCTGGGTGCAGGTGCCCGCGGCCCAGCACCGCTCCGGTCCCGCGCCGGCCGCCGTGTCGGCGGCCACGGCGCGTCACCTCGCGCTCGGCACGGCCGTCCTGGTCGTGGCGCTCCACCTGCTCGCCGGAGCCTCGGCCGTCCTCGACGACACCCTGGTCCTCGGAGGGGCGTCCCTCGTGGTCGCCACCGGTGCGGCCGCCCTGGGTGCCCGTCGGGCGCACCCGCCGCGGGTCCTCGTCGTCGGCGACCTCCCGCAGGTGCGCGGCATGATCGCCCGCTGGATCGACGACGGCAGCGTGCGCGTGGTCGGCGGGCTCGCCCTCGGCACCACCCCGGAGTGCGCGGCCGCCGGCCTGGGCGACCTCGGGATCGCCGCGATCGGCACGCTCGACGACGTCGTCGAGCACGTGCGCCGCCACCCCACCGACCTCGTCGTCGTCGCGCCCGGGGTCGTCGTGACCCCCGACGACCTGCGGCGCCTCTCGTGGAACCTGCAGGCCACCGAGACCCGGCTCGCCGTGGTCAGCGCCACCGACGACGTCGCCCCGCACCGCATCGTGGTCACGGCCGTCGGCGGCTCGACCGTCGAGCTCGTCGCCGCCCCGGGCGGCAGCACCACCTACGCCCTCGCGAAGACCGTCGCCGACCGCGTGCTCGCCGCCGCCCTGGTGGTCGCGGTCTCGCCCGTGCTGCTCGTCGCCGCGCTCGCCATCCGACTCGACTCGGCCGGACCGGCCCTGTTCCGCCAGGTCCGGGTCGGGCGAGACGGCGTCCCGTTCACGATGTACAAGCTGCGCACCATGACGACCGAGGCCGAGCACCTCCGCGCCGAGCTCGAGGGGCAGGACGACGGCAACGGCGTCCTGTTCAAGCTGCACCGCGACCCGCGCGTCACCCGGGTCGGCCGCCTGCTCCGGAGCTCCTCGCTCGACGAGCTGCCGCAGCTGCTCAACGTCGTCCTGGGCGAGATGTCGCTGGTCGGCCCGCGGCCCGCGCTGCCCCAGGAGGTCGCCTGCTTCACCGAGGGCGAGCGGCGCCGGCTCGCGGTCAAGCCCGGGATCACCGGACTGTGGCAGGTGAGCGGCCGGTCGCTGCTGAGCCGGGAGCGCTCGATGCGACTCGACACCGGCTACGTCGACAACGGCCGGGCCGTCGCGGACATCTCGATCCTGCTGCGCACCGTGACCGCGGTGGCCTCCCGGAGGGGCGCTTTCTGATGCGCGTCCTCCACGTCGGCGGCATCGACCACCGACGGGGGCTTCGCGACCGGTACCTCCTCGACCTGGTCCTCGCGCAACGCACGGCCGGTCACGACGTCGACGACCTCGCCGACCCCACCGCCGCCGTGGTGGGGGTGCTCCACCGCACGAGGCCCGACGTCGTGCACCTGCACCACGCGCCGGTGCCGTCGCTCCTGGCCGCTGCGGCGGCGGCGTCGGCGGCAGGAGTGCCGACCGTCCTGACCCTCGACCACGACCTCGCGCCGCCCGACCCGGCCGGGGTCGCCGCGACCCCCGACCACCGGGTCCCGCTCCGCAGCCCGGCCGGGACCCCTCGGCCGCTCGCGGCGCCCGTCCGGCCCGGCTGGACTGCGGGGCTCGGGCAGGTCGACGTGCTGGTCTGCGCGAGCGAGGCCCAGCGCCGCGCCCTGGCGCAGCGCGGTCTCGACCCGGTCCGGCTCGTGCCCCTCGACACCGCCATCGACGTCGACGCCGTCGCGCCTGCGCGCCGGCCGGGGCACGGGGTCCTGTACGCGGGCCGGATCGGTCACGACGACGGACTCGACGTACTGGTCGACGCCGTGCGCCACCTGCCCCGGGGCCTGCCGGTGACGATCGCCGGCGACGGCCCCGCGCGCGCGGGGCTCGAGCGCCAGGCCGCCGAGGTGGTGCCCGGCCGCGTCACCTTCCGGGCCCGCCTCGACGAGGCCGAGCGGCACCAGCGGATGCGCGACGCCGCGGTCGTCGTGGTGCCCGCGCGGGCCGACGAGTTCCGTCCCAGGGTGCTCCTCGAGGCGTTCAGCGCCGCTCGACCCGTGGTCGCCACCCGGACCAGCGGCCTGTCCGAGCTGGTCGACGACGGCGTCACCGGTGCCCTCGTCGAGCCCGACGACCCCCACGCGCTGGCCGAGGCGCTGCGGATCCTCACGATGGACCCGGCGGTGGCCTTCCAACAGGGTCGCGAGGCCCGCCGCCGGGCCGAGGAGCGCTTCGCGCTCGCCGGCCACGTCGCCGCCCTCGACCGGATCTACGCGGCGGCGCTCTCGCGACGCCACGTCGCCTGACGCCGCGGGTCTGCCCCCGGGCCGGCGCGCGGCGGACTCGTCGGTGCCACGGCCTATCCTTCAGAGAGGTCCCCCTCTCGAGTCCGGGCGGGGGCGTTCGTGCTGCTCATCGATCCTCGGAGACCACCCGTGTCGCTGCCCGCCCTGGCCCGCCTCGTCCTGGCGACGCCGCCGTACGCCGCCCTGTCGCACCGGGCGCGCGACGCCGCGGCGGGCGACGCGACCCTCGACCTCACCGGCCCGGCCGCGCTCCGCCCCTTCGTGACGTCGGCGCTGGTCGCGGCCGACCGGACGGTGCTGGTCGTCACCGCGACCACCCGCGAGGCCGAGGAGCTCACCGCCGAGCTCGGCGACCTCGTCGGACCCGAGGTCGTCGCGCACTACCCCAGCTGGGAGACGCTGCCGCACGAGCGGCTCAGCCCCCGCAGCGACACCGTCGGCAAGCGCCTGGCGGTGCTGCGCCGGCTGGTGCACCCCGGCGACGACGTCAGCAACGGTCCGCTCCGGGTCGTCGTGGCGCCGGTCCGGTCGGTCCTCCAGCCGCAGGTGAAGGGGCTGGCCGACCTCGAGCCGGTCGAGCTCTCCGTCGGCGACACCGTCGGGCACGACGCGCTGGTCCGGCGTCTCGCCGACGCCGCCTACTCCCGTGTCGACCTGGTCGAGCGGCGCGGCGAGTTCGCCGTCCGTGGCGGCATCGTCGACGTGTTCCCGCCGACCGAGGAGCACCCGCTGCGCGTCGAGCTGTGGGGCGACGACGTCGAGGAGATCCGCTCGTTCTCGGTGGCCGACCAGCGCACGCTCGACAAGGTCGACCGCCTCTGGGCGCCGCCGTGCCGCGAGCTGCTGCTGACCGAGCAGGTGCGGGCCCGCGCGGCCGACCTGGGGCGTGCCCACCCCCAGCTCCTCGAGCTCACCGACAAGATCGCCGCCGGCATCGCCACCGAGGGCATGGAGTCGCTGGCCCCGGTGCTGGTCGACGACATGGAGCTGCTCGTCGACCTCCTGCCGGCGACCACCCACGTCCTGGTCGTCGACCCCGAGCGGGTCCGCAGCCGCGCCCACGACCTCGTCGCGACCAGCGAGGAGTTCCTCGGCGCGAGCTGGGCGGCCGCCGCGAGCGGTGGCACCGCCCCGATCGACCTGGGCGCGGCCTCGTACCGCTCGATCGGCGACGTGCGCGAGCTGACCCTGGCCGCCGGTCGTGCCTGGTGGACGCTGAGCCCGTTCGGGCTCGGCGGCGCCGGCGGGGACGACGCCGGCGCCGACACCGCGATCGGGCGTCTCGACAGCGACGTCACCCTGACGGCGTCGCCGGTCCCGCCCTACCACGGTGACGTCGAGCGGGCGATGGACGACCTGGCCCGCTGGAGCGGCGAGGGCTACCACGTCGTCGCCGTCCACCCCGGCCACGGACCGGCCCAGCGGATGGTCGAGGTGCTGGGCGAGCGCGACGTCCCGGCCCGGCTCGTCGAGCCGACCGACGCGGTCGACGCCGCCGTCGTCTCGGTCACCTGCGGGTCCCTGACCCACGGGTTCGTCGACGACCAGGCGCGGATCGCCGTCGTCACCAGCGAGGACGTCTCGGGCCAGAAGGCCTCCACGCGCGACATGCGCAAGATGCCGGCGCGACGCAAGAAGCAGATCGACCCGCTCGAGCTGGAGGCCGGCGACCACGTCGTCCACGAGCAGCACGGCGTCGGGCGCTTCGTGGAGATGAAGCAGCGCGCGGTGCAGGGCGCCACCCGCGAGTACCTCGTCCTCGAGTACGGCGCCAGCAAGCGCGGCGCCCCGCCCGACCGGCTCTACGTGCCGGCCGACGCCCTCGACCAGGTCACCCGCTACGTCGGCGGCGAGCAGCCCAGCCTCGACCGGCTCGGTGGCGCCGACTGGACCAAGCGCAAGAACCGCGCCCGCAAGGCGGTCCGCGAGATCGCGGCCGAGCTCATCAAGCTGTACGCCGCGCGCCAGGCCACCAAGGGCTACGCCTTCGGGCCCGACACCCCGTGGCAGCGCGAGCTCGAGGACGCCTTCCCGTTCACCGAGACCCCCGACCAGCTGAGCACCGTCGAGGAGGTCAAGTCCGACATGCGCCAGGTCGTGCCGATGGACCGGCTCATCTGCGGCGACGTCGGCTACGGCAAGACCGAGATCGCGGTGCGCGCGGCCTTCAAGGCGGTCCAGGACGGCAAGCAGGTCGCCGTCCTGGTGCCGACCACGCTGCTCGTGACCCAGCACCTGAGCACGTTCACCGAGCGGATGAGCGGCTTCCCGGTCGTCATCAAGGGGCTGAGCCGGTTCCAGACCGACAAGGAGGCCAGGGAGGTCTCCGCCGGCCTGGCCGAGGGCAGCATCGACATCGTCGTCGGCACCCACCGGCTGCTCAACCCCGACATCCGGATGAAGGACCTCGGGCTGATCATCGTCGACGAGGAGCAGCGCTTCGGTGTCGAGCACAAGGAGCAGATGAAGCGGCTGCGCACGTCGGTCGACGTGCTCAGCATGAGCGCGACGCCGATCCCGCGGACGCTCGAGATGTCCATCACCGGCATCCGCGAGATGTCGACGATCACCACGCCGCCCGAGGAGCGGCACCCGGTGCTCACCTACGTCGGCGGCTACGAGGACCGGCAGGTCACCGCCGCCGTCCGGCGCGAGCTGCTGCGCGACGGCCAGGTCTTCTACATCCACAACCGGGTCAGCTCGATCGAGAAGGCCGCCGCCCGGATCCGCGAGCTGGTGCCCGAGGCGCGGGTCGCGGTGGCGCACGGGCAGATGAACGAGAAGCTGCTCGAGCAGGTGATGCTCGACTTCTGGGAGAAGACCTTCGACGTCCTGGTGTGCACGACCCTGGTCGAGTCGGGCCTCGACGTGTCGAACGCCAACACGATGATCATCGAGCGGGCCGACACCCTCGGCCTGTCGCAGCTGCACCAGCTGCGCGGCCGGGTCGGGCGCTCGCGCGAGCGGGCCTACGCCTACTTCCTCTACCCGCCCGAGAAGCCGCTCACCGAGACCGCGCACGAGCGGCTCGCGACGCTGGCCCAGCACTCCGACCTCGGCGGGGGCATGGCGATCGCGATGAAGGACCTCGAGATCCGCGGCGCCGGCAACCTGCTCGGTGGCGAGCAGTCGGGGCACATCGCCGACGTCGGGTTCGACCTCTACGTCCGCCTGGTCGGCGAGGCGGTCAACGAGTTCAAGGGCACCCCGGACGCCGACCAGGGACTCAACGAGGTCCGCATCGAGCTGCCCGTCGACGCGCACCTCCCGCACGACTACATCGAGAGCGAGCGGCTGCGCCTGGAGATGTACCGCCGCCTCGCCGAGGTGCGCAGCGACGACGACGTAGACGTGCTGGCGGAGGAGATGGTCGACCGCTACGGGGAGCCGCCGGTCGAGGTGCTGTCGCTGCAGCTGGTCGCCCGGTTCCGTGCGCGGGCCCGGCAGGCCGGCATCGGCGAGGTCACCATCGCCGGGCGCAACGTGCGGTTCGCGCCGGTCGTGCTGCCGGAGTCGCGCACCGTGCGGCTCGGCCGCCTCTACCCGAAGTCGATCGTCAAGCACGCCGTCGACACCGTGCTCGTGCCGCGACCGGGCACGCCGGGCGCCACCGGGCGCCCGCTCGAGGGGATCGCCCTGCTTGAATGGGCGAGGGGCGTCATCGACAGCGTCCTGGACCCGAAGCCCACGCAGGAGTCGTCATCGTGAGTCGCCCGACGCGCCGTACCGGCGTCCGCCCGTCGTTGCTCGCCCTCGCGGCGAGCCTGACCGCCGCCGCCCTGCTCTCCGGGTGCGGCGTCTCCGACGGCGACCTCCGTCCGGGCGTCGCCGTCTCCGCCGACGGCACCGACGTCTCGCTCACCGACGTCGACGAGGCCACCGAGGCCGTGTGCTCCTACCTCGGCTCCGGCGAGGTCGAGCAGTTCACGCCGTTCCCGCGCGCCATCCAGCGCCAGACCACGGCCACCGTGCTGCTCCAGGAGGTCGCGCTGCGCGCGCTCATGAGCGAGCAGGACCTCGCGCTCCCCGACGACTACGGGCAGACCCTCTCCGACCTCCAGGCCCAGTTCGCCGACCTCGACGACGACGTCCGCGACGAGGTCGTCGACTACGCCACCACCAACACCTACGTCGGCGCCGCGGCCTCCGCGGTCGGCCTCGCCGCGTTCGAGGCGGAGGACTCCGCCCCCGGCTCCGCCGACATCGTCCAGCAGCGCGGCCTGACCGCCGCCGCCGCCTGGCTGGAGGACCACGACGCCGTCGTCAACCCGGTGCTGGGCCTGGCCCTCACCGAGTCGGGCCCCGTGCCCACCGACGACGACGTGTCGGTCGCTGCGAGCGACCGGGCCGTGGCCGGCGTCCTCGACCTCGAGGACCCCGCCGTCACCGAGAAGATCGCGGGACTCGTGGCCACGCTGCCCGCCGAGCAGGTGTGCGGCGCCTGACCGTGCCGGACACCGGAGCGCTGCTCGAGCTCCTCGAGGTGATGCGACGGCTGCGGGCCGAGTGCCCCTGGAAGGCCCGGCAGACCCACCGCTCGCTGGTGCGCTACCTCGTCGAGGAGCTGCACGAGACCGTCGACGCCATCGAGTCGGGCACGCCCGACGACCTGCGTGAGGAGCTCGGCGACCTGCTGCTCCAGGTCTACTTCCACGCGGTCGTCGCGGAGGAGAACGGCGACTTCACCCTCGACGACGTCGCCGCCGGCATCGTGGAGAAGATGCGCCGGCGCAACCCGCACGTGTTCGCACCGGACGACGTCGAGGTGCCGGCCGACGCGGCCGCGGTCAACGAGCTGTGGGAGTCGGTCAAGGCGGCCGAGAAGCGACGAGACTCCGTCACCGACGGTCTCGCGCCCACCCTGCCCGCGCTGCTGTACGCCGACAAGGTGATCGACCGGCTCGGCCGGACCGACGCGCCGACCGCCCTCGCGGCCCCGGTCCTGCTGCTCGTGCCGAGCCCGCTCCTCGGACCGGCGACCTGGGCGCCGGTGGCCTGGTGGCTGCGGGGCGCCGGCCACGACGTCGAGGTGGTCGACCTCGGCGACGCACCGCGGACGCCGTCCGCCGTGGTGGCAGCGGTGGTGTCGGCGGCGGCCGGGCGGCCCGTCGTCCTGGTGCCGCACAGCAACGCCGGCCTGTACGCCCCGCACCTCGCGACGCTGCTCGACGTCCGCGCGACGGTCTACGTCGACGCCGCCCTGCCGACGTCGGGCCCGACGGCGCCGCTCGCGCCGCCGGCCCTGCTCGCGATGCTCACCTCGCTCGCGGACGACGGTGTCGTGCCGGTCTGGACGCAGTGGTGGGGTGACGTCGACCGGCTGTTCCCGGACGTGGCGTCGCGCGCCGCGGTCGAGGCCGAGCAGGTGCGCGTGCCGCTGGCCTACTTCCACGAGCACGTCCCGGTCCCGGCCGACTGGGCCCGGGCGCCGTCCGCCTACCTCTCCCTCGGCGACACCTACGCCGACGAGCGGAGCCTCGCGCGCGCCTCCGGCTGGCCCGTCCGCACCCTCGACGGCACCCACCTGCACGCCCTGCACGACCCGGCCGGCGTCGGTGCCGCGGTCTCCGGGCTGCTCGACGACCTGCTCGGCTCTCGCACGGGCGAGCGGCTGCTCGACGTGGTGCGCGACGGCCACGCCGGCGGCGTGGACCCCGAGCAGGCGCTGCGCGACGCCGTGCGGCGGTTGCTGGGTCGCTGAGGTCGCGGGTCCGGCCTCGGGGTCACGGCGCCCGCCGGTCCAGACGCAGGCGGACGAGGCGGCCGGCGACCCCGACGGCGATGACGGCCAGTCCGGCGACGACGGCCGGCACCGGGAGCGCGGCGGCGAGGACCAGGCAGCCGAGGAGACCCGTGACGTTGAGGGCGCGTGGCCAGCGACGTGCGGCGAGGGGCTGGCGCAGGGCGGCGAGGTTGGCGACGGCGTAGTAGACGAGGACGCCGAAGGAGGAGAAGCCGATCGCGCCGCGGAGGTCGGCGACCAGCACGAGGACGACGACCGCGGCGCCGACGACGAGCTGGGCGTGGTGGGGGACCCGGTGCCGGGGGTGGACGACGGCGAGCCGCGACGGGAGGTCGCGCTCGCGGGCCATCGCCAGCGTCGTGCGTCCGATGCCGGCGAGGAGGGCCAGCAGCGCGCCGAGCGAGGCGGCGGCGGCACCGACCCGGACCACCGGTCCGGCCCAGGGCGCGCCGGCCGCGGTCACGGCCGCCGCCACCGGCTCACCGGACCCGGCGAGTCCCTCGCCGAGGACGTGCAGCAGGGCGACCCCGACCACGGCGTAGAGGGTGACGACGATCCCCAGCGCCACGAGCACCGCCCGGCCGAGCGTCGCCGGCGTGCGGACCTCCTCGGCGAGCGTGGCGATCCGGGCGTAGCCGGCGAAGGCGAAGAAGAGCAGGCCGGCCGCCTGCAGCACCCCGAGGACGCCGCCGGTCGCCGTCCACCGTCCGGCCGACGGGGCCGCGTCGCCGCCGGCCATCACGACGAGGGCGACCACGAGGGTGGCAGCGGTCAGGCCGAGCAGGACCCGGGCGACGAGGGCGGTCCGAGTGATGCCGCGCACGGTGGCGACCGTCAGCACGACCACGGCGGCCACGGCGGCGAGGCGGCGCACCCACTCCTCGCCCGGGACGGCGTACGCGGCGAAGGTCATCGCCATCGCCGCGCACGACGCGGTCTTGCCGACGACGAACCCCCAGCCCGCGACGAAGCCCCACCACGGTCCGAGCACCTCGCGGCCGAACAGGTAGGTGCCGCCCGAGGCCGGGTACGCCGACGCCAGCTGGGCCGACGCCACCGCGTTGCAGGCGGCGACGACGGCGGCCAGCGCCAGCCCGGCGAGGAGCAGCGACCCGGCGGCCTCGGCCGCCGGGGCGAAGACCGAGAACACCCCGGCCCCGATCATCGCCGTCAGCCCGACGACGACGGCGTCCCCCGTGCCGAGGCGGCGGGCGAGGGTGGGCTGGTCGGTCACCGGGCCATCATCCTCACCGGCGCCTCGTCACCCGCACGACGGCCCGGCGACCCCTCGGTCGCCGGGGGAGGAACGGGCCGGTGGTGACCCGCCCCGGACGCACCGGACCCCGGCGAGCGCCGCTCGCCGGGGTCCGGGTGGTCCGTGCCAGGACGGCAGGGAGGTCAGTAGACCTCCTTCACACCCTCGGCGTCGAGCGCGGAGAAGGTGAGGTCGTCGGAGCTGCCGTTGCACTGGGGGTAGTGCATGATCGAGGCCGAGTCGTACGGGGTGAGCGGGCGCCAGTTGGAGTCCTCGAAGCAGGTGCCGGACTCCGGACGGGTGTGCTCGTGGCGGAAGCCCAGGGTGTGGCCGAGCTCGTGGGCCATGATGTTGACCGGGTCCCAGCCGGAGCTGACGAGCGAGTCGGGGTTCACGAGCACGTTCATCTCGTAGTCCGAGGAGCTCGGGAAGAACGCGCGGGCGATGAACGAGGTGTCGGACGTCGGCTCGACGGAGAACAGCACGTCGTCGTTGCCGGTGGTGCAGTCGGCGTCGGCCGAGGGGTCGTGGACGAAGTCGATCGTGCTCGCCTCGGCCTCCCAGATCCCGGCCCCGGAGGCCATCGCGTCGACCACGGTGGCCTTGTCGGCGCCGAAGGCGTCGCTGACGCAGTAGCTCAGGTTGCCGGCCTCGGCCGCGGTCCAGAGGTCGTCCCCCGACGGACCCTGGTTGACGACGAGGCTCGTGGAGCCGTCCTGGGCCGGACCGCCGTCGGCGATCATCCGGTCGTAGTAGCGCCGCAGCTCGGCGCGGTCCGACAGTGCCTCGTCGCCGTTGACGATGTAGAGGCCCTTGTCGTCGCGGTGGGTCGTGGCGGCGAACTCCTCGAACGACGGGGGGTTCTCCTGCTTCACCGTGCCACCGGACCCTTCGGCTCCGCCCTCGGCGCCGGACGCCGTCGGCAGCACGCCACCGCCCAGGCCGGCGGCGACGACCGCGGCGGCAGCCAGCGTGATCTGGAAGGGGCGACGGGAGTGCTGCATGGTTGTCTCCTGGTGGGTTCGTCCATGTCGTCACTCGTCCAGTGCTCCGGACGAGGTCGCCCCACCGTGTCGGTCGGGGTGGGGGTCCGGTAACCGGGCTAACCCTTGCGACCTCCCTACGGCTGCCGAGCGGCTCGCCGGGTGGCGGTCCCGGTGACGGGCCGGGTGCGGCGGTCGGACGCCGGACCGGGAGAGCGGATGTCGGCTCGGACGGATACGGTGAGCTCACCGGTCCCCGCGGCCCCCACTCGTCATCAGACCCACCAGCACAGGAGCACACGTGGCAGCCATCGAAGCCGTCGGAGCACGCGAGATCCTCGACTCGCGCGGCAACCCCACCGTCGAGGTCGAGGTCGCCCTCGACGACGGCGCGTTCGCCCGGGCCGCCGTGCCCAGCGGCGCGTCCACCGGAGCCTTCGAGGCGGTCGAGCTGCGCGACGGCGGCGACCGCTACCTCGGCAAGGGCGTCCTGCAGGCCGTCGACGCGGTGATCTCGAAGATCGCCCCGGCCGTCGAGGGCATGACGGTCGACGACCAGCGCCTCATCGACCAGACCATGCTCGACCTCGACGGCACGCCCAACAAGGCCGAGCTCGGTGCCAACGCCATCCTCGGCGTCTCGCTGGCCGTGGCCCGCGCGGCGGCCGACTCCTCCGGCCTCCCGCTCTACCGCTACATCGGCGGCCCCAACGCCCACGTGCTGCCCGTCCCCATGATGAACATCCTCAACGGGGGCTCGCACGCCGACTCCAACGTCGACGTCCAGGAGTTCATGATCGCCCCGATCGGCGCGCCGACCTTCCGCGAGGCGCTGCGCCAGGGCGCGGAGGTCTACCACGCGCTCAAGTCGGTGCTGAAGAAGAAGGGCCTGGCCACCGGTCTCGGCGACGAGGGCGGTTTCGCGCCGAACCTCGAGTCGAACCGCGCCGCCCTCGACCTGATCGCCGAGGCCGTCGAGGCCGCCGGGCTGTCGCTCGGCACCGACATCGCGCTCGCCATGGACGTCGCCGCGAGCGAGTTCCACGACGACGGGACCTACGCCTTCGAGGGTGGCTCGAAGAACAGCGCCGAGATGACCGCCTACTACGCCGAGCTGTGCGAGGCGTTCCCGATCGTCTCGATCGAGGACCCCCTCGACGAGGACGACTGGGACGGCTGGAAGACGATGACCGACCAGCTCGGCTCGAGGATCCAGATCGTCGGCGACGACCTGTTCGTCACCAACGTCGAGCGGCTCCAGCGCGGCATCACCGGCGGCAACGCCAACGCCCTGCTCGTGAAGGTCAACCAGATCGGTTCGCTCACCGAGACCCTCGACTCCGTCGACCTCGCCCACCGCAACGGCTTCCGGTGCATGATGAGCCACCGCTCGGGCGAGACCGAGGACACCACGATCGCCGACCTCGCCGTCGCCACCAACTGCGGCCAGATCAAGACCGGCGCCCCGGCCCGCTCCGAGCGGGTCGCCAAGTACAACCAGCTGCTCCGCATCGAGGAGGAGCTCGGCGACGCCGCGCGGTACGCAGGAGCTTCGGCTTTCCCGCGTTTCGCGCGCTGATCGCGGCCTTCCTCGGGGGAGGATGATGGGCATGTCGCAGTCCGGTGGTCGTCGCACGCCCGCGCGCGGACCCCGGACGACGCCCGGCAGCCGCAAGCCACGCGCCACCGCCCGGCCCGCCCCGCGTGGGTCGGGCGGTCGCGCGTCGGCCGTGCCCGACAGGCCCGTCGCCGCCCCGGCGCGCCCGCGTCCGCGGATCACCAGCCGCGCCGCCGTCCTCGTCGTGATCGTGGCGGTGCTGGCGGTCTCCTACGCCTCCTCGCTCAAGGCCTACCTGCAGCAGCGCGACCACATCCAGGACGCCCAGGAGCGGATCGCCGCGAGCGAGGCGACGATCGCCGACCTCGAGAAGGAGAAGCAGAGGTTCGAGGACCCTGCCTACATCGAGCAGCAGGCGCGGGCACGCTTCGGCTACGTGATGCCCGGCGAGAAGCCGTTCGTCGTGCTGCGCGGCGGCGAGCCGATCGACGTCGAGGGCTCGCTGAGCGATCCCGACAGCATCGATCCGAGCGAGCCGCCGCCGTGGTGGGACGACGCCTGGACCACCATGGAGATCGCCGGGGACCCGCCCCGCAAGACCGACCCGCCGCCGCTGACCCTCGTCGACGAGCCCGACGGCGCGCCAGACCAGGAGAGCTCCCCGTGATCGAGCAGTGATCGACGAGGCCGACGAGAAGGCGATCCGCGCCCAGCTCGGACGACCGCCGCGGGCCATCGCGGGCGTCGGGCACCGGTGCCCCTGCGGCAACCCCGACGTCGTCACGACCGAGCCGCGGCTGCCGAACGGCGACCCGTTCCCGACCACCTTCTACCTCACCTGCCCGCGCGCGGCGTCCCTGATCGGGACCCTCGAGGGCGGCGGGGTGATGAAGGAGATGCAGGCCCGGCTCGGCGACGACGAGGAGCTCGCCGCGGCCTACCGCGCGGCCCACGAGTCCTACCTCGCCTTCCGGGCCACCCTCGGCGACGTCCCCGAGATCGACGGCGTCTCCGCCGGCGGCATGCCCGACCGCGTCAAGTGCCTGCACGTCCTCGCCGGCCACGCTCTCGCCGCCGGACCCGGCGTCAACCCGCTCGGCGACGAGGTGCTCGAGCGGCTCGGCGACTGGTGGGCCGCGGGCCCGTGCGTCCCGACCGCGGTCGATGACTGAGGCGCGGGCGCCGCGAGTCCCGGAGCCCGTGGCCGCGATCGACTGCGGCACCAACACGATCAAGCTGCTGGTCCGCCGCGGCGACCAGGACCTCGTCCGCGTCGCCCGGATGGTCCGCCTCGGTCAGGACGTCGACCGCACCGGCCGCCTGGCCGACGAGGCGCTGGCGCGGACCTTCGCCGCCGTCGAGGAGTACGCCGGCCTGCTGCGCGAGCACGGGGTCGGGCGGACCCGGTTCTGCGCGACGTCGGCCACCCGGGACGCCGCGAACGCCGACGCCTTCCGCGCCGGCGTCCGCGAGCGGCTCGGGGTGGAGCCGGAGGTGCTGTCAGGCGCCGAGGAGGCCGCGCTCGCCTTCGACGGCGCGGTCCGCAACCTCGCCTCGGCCCCCGCGACCCCGGTGCTCGTGGTCGACGTCGGGGGCGGCTCGACCGAGCTCGTCCTCAGCCGGTCCGTCGGTGCGCCGCCGGACGCCGCGCACTCCATGGACATCGGGTCGGTCCGTCTCCACGAGCGGCACGTGCGCCACGACCCCCCGACGCCCGCGGAGGTGGCGGCGGTCCTCGCCGACGTCGACGCCGCCCTCGCCGGGTGCCCCGTCGACGCGAGCGCCGCGGCGACCGTGGTGGGCGTCGCCGGGACGGTCACCACGGTCGCCGCCGGCGTCCTCGGGCTGCCGGCGTACGACCGGGCGGCGATCGACCAGGCGGTGCTGTCGGCCCCCGACGTCGCCGCCCACGTCGCGCGCCTGGTCGCGATGACCGTCGCCGACCGGCGCGCGCTGCCGTGGATGCACCCCGGGCGGGCCGACGTCATCGGCGTCGGTGCGCTGATCCTCGAGCGGGTGCTGGCCCGTACCGGCGCCGACCACCTGGTCGTGTCGGAGTCCGACATCCTGGACGGCATCGCGTGGTCGCTCGCCTGAGGTCGCTGCCCACCGTCGAGGCGCTCGACGCCCGGGTCGTCGACTGCCGTCGGTGCCCGCGGCTGGTGCGCTGGCGCGAGAAGGTGGCGGCCGAGAAGCGCGCCGCGTACGCCGACGAGGAGTACTGGGGGCGCCCGGTGCCGGGGTTCGGGGTGGCCGCCCCCGTCGTCCTGGTCGTCGGGCTCGCCCCCGCCGCGCACGGCGCCAACCGCACCGGACGGATGTTCACCGGTGACCGCTCCGGCGACTGGCTCTTCGCCTCGATGCACCGGGTCGGGCTGGCCAACCAGCCGACCAGCACCCACCTCGACGACGGGCTGCGGCTGGTCGGGACCCGGGTGACCGCGACCGTCCGGTGCGCACCGCCGGACAACAAGCCGACCACCACGGAGAAGCAGCGGTGCGCACCGTGGCTGGACGCCGAGCTGCGCCTGGTCGCGCCGTCGGTCCGGGTGGTGGTGGCGCTCGGGTCGATCGGCTGGGACGCCGCGCTGCGCGCCGTCCGCGGGGCGGGCTGGACCGTCCCGACGCCGAAGCCGCGCTTCGGCCACGGCGCCGAGGCGGTGCTGGGCGGACCGCACGGCGACGTCCTGCTGCTCGGCAGCTACCACCCGAGCCAGCAGAACACCTTCACCGGTCGGCTGACCGAGCCGATGCTGGACGACGTCCTCGGTCGGGCGGCTGCGATGATTCCCCGGTGAGCCAGCCCGTGACCTCCTACGCCATCACCGTCCTGGGCCACGACCGGCCCGGCATCATCGCCGAGACCACCGACCGGATCGCCGGCCTGGGCCTCAACCTCGAGGACTCGACGATGACCCTGCTCCGCGGACACTTCGCGATGATGCTGGTCTGTGCGGGAGAGGCCTCCGACGACGAGATCCGCGCCGCGCTCGCCCCCCTCACCGTCGACGGGACCCTGGGCGTCACGGTGCGCGAGGTGCCGGCCGAGGATGCCGCCGGGGGCCCCGGCGCTCCCTGGGTGCTGACCGTGCACGGCGGCGACCGCCCCGGCATCGTGTCGGCCGTCGTGGCCGAGGTGGCCCGTGTCGGCGGCAACATCACCGACCTCACGACCCGCCTGGCCGGCGACCTGTACCTGCTCGTCGCGGAGATCGACCTGCCCGTCGAGGCCGACGAGGCCGCCCTCGAGGCGGCTATCAAGACCGCGGCGACCGCGCTCGGCGTGGGCGCCACGCTGCGTCCCGCCGACGCCGACGAGCTGTGAGCACCCCGGCCACGGCGCGGACCTCCGAGCGCCTGCGGGCCTGGACCGAGGCCGAGCTGGGGGTCGAGGGTCGCGTCCTGGACGTCGTCCGCGCGCCCGACCCGGTGCTCTCGACGCCCGGCGGCGCCGTCGACCCGACCGACGCCGCCGTCGTCCAGCTGGCCGCCGACCTCGTCGCGACCATGCGGGTCAGTCCCGGCTGCGTCGGTCTGGCCGCCCCGCAGGTGGGTCTCGCGGTCACGGTGTTCTGCGTCGACGTCTCCGCCCACCCCAAGACCCGCGAGCACCACGGCACCTTCGTGCTCTGCAACGCCGAGGTCGTGGAGTCCTCGCGCAACGACAAGGGCCGCGAGGGGTGCATGAGCGTCCCCGACCTCACCGGCGACGTGAAGCGGGCCTCCCGCGTCGTCGTCCGGGGGGCGCTGCCGGGCACCGGCGAGGTGGTCGAGGTGGCCGCCACCGCCTTCGAGGCCCGCGCCCTCCAGCACGAGATCGACCACTGCGCCGGTCTGCTCTTCCTGGACCGCGTCGCCGGCGCGCACGCCGTCTACGCTCGCCAGACCTACCTGTAGGCAGTCGGCCCCCGTATCCCAATCGGTAGAGGAAGTCGCCTTAAAAGCGACGAGGTGTGGGTTCGAGTCCCACCGGGGGCACATCGTCCGACCGGTTCGCCCGGGCGGACTTGCCTTCAGGTCGACCTGAAGTGTCACGGTGGTCCCATGACCGATCTCCGCGACATGTTCACCCGTGAGTTCTGGGACGAGCGCTACTCGTCCTCCCACCGCATCTGGTCCGGCAAGCCGAACCTGCGCCTCGTCGACCAGGTCGAGGCGCTGGCGCCCGGCACCGCCCTCGACGTCGGCTGCGGCGAGGGGGCCGACGCCGTCTGGCTGGCCGGCCGCGGCTGGACCGTGACCGGCGTCGACGTCTCGGGCGTCGCGCTCGAGCGGGCCGCTGAGCACGCCCACGAGGCGGGCGTGGGGGAGCGGACGTCGTGGCTGCGCGCCGACGTGTTCGCCGGCGACCCGCTGCCGGGTGGGTTCGACCTCGTGTCGGCGGCGTACGTGCACGTCCCGCCGGAGGACTTCGAGGCCGTCTACACCGCGCTGGCGGGCTCCGTCGCCCCCGGCGGCTCGCTCGTCGTGCTGGCCCACCACCCCGACGACGTCCACACCGGCCTGCGCAACACCGAGCTCTCGCACCTGCTCTTCGGCCCCGACGCCGTCACCTCGCTGCTCGACCCCGCGGTGTGGGAGGTCGTGGCCGCCGAGACCCCGACCCGCCCGATCACCCACGAGGGCCGCGACATCGACGTCACCGACACCGTCGTCCGGGCCGTGCGGCGCGCCTGACCCCCGCCCCGGCGGCCTGGCTGAACACCTCCTGAGAACGGAACTTTCTCCGCGTCCTCGCGCGTTCAACCAGGTGACCAGCCGTCTAGACTGACGGCAGATCAGAGGGTGAACCGTCACAGGGACGGTCACCACCGGCCTCCAAGGAGAGACCATGCGAAGCAACAACCCGGTTTTCCGTCGCTCGGAGGAGTTCAACCGGGCTGGCGGACAGACTCAGCAGCAGACCTACGCCCAGTACGGCCAGCAGGCGCCCTCCACCTGGCAGACCGGCCCCGCCGGCGGCGCCTACGGCTACGACGACGTCCGGCAGACCCCCGCGGACCGCGGCGGCGCCATGTCGATCGACTCGGTGGTCCAGAAGACCGCGATCACCCTCGGGGTCGTGATCCTGACCGCCCTCGCGACGTGGGTCCTCACGCCCGACATCGACGGCTTCACCACCTCCTCCGAGATGGGCACCATCTACGGCGCCGCGATGTTCGGCGCGCTCGGTGCCTTCGCGCTGTCGATGGTCAACTCGTTCAAGCGGGTCGTCAGCCCCGCCCTGGTCCTCGCCTTCGCCGCCCTCGAGGGCGTCGCGCTCGGCGCGATCAGCAAGGCCTTCGACGCCCAGTTCGGCGACGGTGTCGTGTCCGGCGCCGTCATCGGCACCTTCGCCGCCTTCGCCGGCACGCTGACCGCCTACAAGGTGTTCAACATCCAGGTCGGCGCGAAGTTCAAGATGTTCGTGATGGCCGCCGTGTTCGGCATGATCGGGCTCAGCCTGATGGAGCTCGTCCTCGGCCTGTTCGGTGCCCAGATCGGCCTGTTCGGCGTCAGCGGCCTCGGCATGGTCACCGCGTTCGCGGGCCTGATCCTCGGTGTGTTCATGCTGATCATGGACTTCGACTTCGTCGAGCAGGGCATCCGCAACCAGCTCCCCGAGCGGGAGTCGTGGCGCGCGGCGTTCGCGATGACCGTGAGCCTGGTCTGGATCTACACCAACCTCCTGCGCATCCTGGCGTTCTTCAGCCAGGACTGAGCTCCCGCAGCACCCAGCGCCACCGCAGGGCCCCGGACGTCGTCCGGGGCCCTGCGTGCGTCTGCGGCCAGGACGGCGGCCGGCGGTAGCGGCAAGCGGTAGGGGGCGGCGGTGAGCTCAGCGGTCGGAGGCCGGTGCGGTGTGCTCGGCGTCCTCGGGCGCCTCGCCCCGTGTCTGCGGACGACGGCGGCGGTGCCGCAGCTCGACCCACAGGCCCCGGACCCCGGCGCGGTTGCCGCCGACCTCGGTGCCGTCGAGCTCGGTGCCGGGCTCGTTGACCGCCTGGATCGCCGCCCGGGCGACCGGCATGACGCCCTCGCCGCGGTGGATCTCGGGACGGGCCTCCTCGTCGGGGGCCAGGCCGAGCCCGGCCAGCACCGACGGGAGCAGGATCCGCGCCAGGGCGCGGTAGCCCTCGGCGGAGGGGTGGAACTGGTCGGGTCCGAACAGCAGGGCGGGTGCGGCCAGGAACTCGGGTCCGAGGATCGAGCCGAGCGAGACCGTCCGGCCGCCCTCCTTGATCACCGCGATGGTCTGGGCCGCGGCGAGGCGGCGCGACCACGCGCGAGCGACCTGCTTGAGCGGCGGGGCGATCGGCTTGATGGTCCCGAGGTCGGGGCAGGTGCCGACCACGACGTGGACGCCGGCCTCCCGCAGCCGCCGCACGCCCTCGGAGAGGTGGCGGACCGACTGCGACGGCATCGTGACGTGGGTGACGTCGTTGGCGCCGATCAGGATGACGGCGAGGTGCGGCTCGATCGGCAGGGCCCGGTCGATCTGGCCCGCGAGGTCGGCCGAGACGGCCCCGACCTTGCAGAACTCGCGCAGGTAGACCCGGCGGTCGCCCTGCTCGGCGACGCCGCTGCCCAGCAGCGCGCCCGGGACCTCCTCGACCCGGTGGACGCCGTACCCGGCGGCGCTGGAGTCGCCGAAGAGCGCGATCTTGAGCGCCGGGCCCGGCCGGCCGCGGCCGTACCAGCCCGTGGCGTCAGGGGTGGGGTCGGACGACGCCTCGCCGATCGTCTTGCGGGCGAGCTTCGCCTCGGCCGTCAGGACGCCGTACAGACCGGCACCGAGCAGGGAGAGGCCACCGCCGCCGAATGCCGCCGCGGACGCCAGTTTGCGCGCCGCTCCTGCTTTCCCCACGTGCCGATCCTACGAACCCGACGGATTGGCTCTAGTTTGAGGGGGTGGAGTACGCGAACTCAGTCCTGGACCTCATCGGCAACACCCCGCTCGTCCGGCTGTCCCGGACCCTCGACCTGCCCGGCGCGGGCGACGGGTCCGCGGCGGGCCCGCTCGTGCTGGCCAAGATCGAGTACCTCAACCCCGGCGGGTCCGTGAAGGACCGCATCGCCACCCGGATGATCGACGCCGCCGAGGCCTCCGGTGCGCTGCAGCCCGGCGGGACGATCGTCGAGCCGACGTCCGGCAACACCGGCGTGGGCCTGGCGATGGTGGCCCAGCAGCGGGGCTACAGCTGCGTCTTCGTGTGCCCCGACAAGGTCAGCGAGGACAAGCGCAACGTGCTGCGCGCCTACGGCGCCGAGGTCGTGGTCTGCCCGACCGCCGTCGCCCCCGAGCACCCCGACTCCTACTACAACGTCTCCGACCGGCTCGCCTCCCAGCCCGGCGCCTGGAAGCCCGACCAGTACTCCAACCCGCACAACCCGCGCTCGCACTACGAGACGACCGGCCCCGAGATCTGGGCGCAGACCGAGGGCCGGATCACGCACTTCGTGGCCGGGATGGGCACCGGCGGCACGATCAGCGGGGTCGGCCGCTACCTCAAGGAGCAGAACCCGGGTGTGAAGGTCATCGGAGCCGACCCCGCCGGTTCGGTCTACTCCGGTGGCACGGGTCGCCCCTACCTCGTCGAGGGCGTCGGCGAGGACTTCTGGCCCGAGACGTACGACCCCACCGTGGCCGACCGGGTCATCGAGGTCAGCGACGCCGACTCCTTCGCCTTCACCCGGCGCCTGGCCCGCGAGGAGGCGCTGCTCGTCGGCGGCTCCTGCGGCATGGCCGCCCACGCCGCCCGCACGCTCGCCCACGAGCTGGCCGGCACCCCGGAGGGCGAGGACGCCGTCATCGTCGTGATCCTCCCCGACTCCGGCCGCGGCTACCTCACCAAGATCTTCAACGACGAGTGGCTGGCGCAGTACGGCTTCTCCAGCGGCAACCAGGCGCCGTCGCAGACGGTCGGCGAGGTGCTGCGCGGCAAGTCGGGCCGGATGCCCGAGCTCGTGCACACCCACCCGAGCGAGACCGTCGCCGAGGCCGTCGCGATCCTGCAGGAGTACGGCGTCTCGCAGATGCCCGTGGTCCGTGCCGAGCCGCCGATCGTGGCCGCCGAGGTGGCCGGCTCCGTCTCCGACCGCACCCTGCTCGACGCGCTGTTCGCCGGGCACGCCCGCCTGACCGACCCGGTCGAGCAGCACATGTCGCCCCCGCTCCCGACGATCGGCTCCGGCGAGGACGCCGACGCGGCCGTCGCGCTGCTCGAGGCGGCCGACGCCGTCCTGGTGCACGAGGACGGCAAGCCGGTCGGCGTCCTGACCCGTCAGGACCTCCTCGCGCACCTCGTCCGCGCCTGACCCCACCGACGGACCACCTCCGCCCCACCCCTAGGGGTGGTCTAGACGGTCCCGCTTCGTGATGGTGTCGGTGGTTCCGTTCAGCCGAGGGTTTCGAGAGGTGCACCGAGAGCGTGTGGGACTTCATCGTCGAGCGCCGTGAAGCGCTGCTGTACAACACCTTCCAGCACGCCAACCTCGTCGTCCAGGCGGTGCTCGTCGCGACCGTCATCGCCGTCCTGCTGGCCGTGCTCATCACCCGCGTGCCCCGGCTCGAGGGTCCGGCCAACGCCATCAGCGCGATCGGGCTGACCATCCCGTCGTTCGCGCTCGTCAGCCTGCTCCTCACCTTCTTCTCCTTCGGCTCGTTGCCGGCGTTCATCGCGGTGGCGTTCTACGCCGTGCTGCCGGTGCTCCGCAACGCCGTCGTCGGCCTCCAGGGGGTCGACGCGACGCTGCTGGAGTCGGCGCGCGGCATGGGCATGAGCGAGGTGACGACCCTGGTCCGGGTCCGGCTGCCGCTCGCCTGGCCGGTGATCCTGGCCGGCGTCCGGGTCTCCATGCAGATGTCGATGGGCGTCGCGGCCATCGCGGCCTACGTCGGCGGCCCCGGTCTCGGGACCTACATCCTCAAGGGCCTCACCCAGATCGGTGGGGCCAACGCCATCAACTACGCCCTCGTCGGCACGATCGGCGTCGTCGTGGTGGCGCTGCTCGCCGACCTCGTCCTGCTGCTCGTGGGCCGGGCGACCATCTCGAAGGGAATCCGGGTATGACCACCGACCTGACCAAGGAGCCGGAGCGCACCCCGGCCGCCCAGGAGGGCGCCGCGGAGATCAGCGGTGCCGAGATCGTCCTGGAGGGCGTCGTCAAGAAGTACCCGGGGCAGAAGGCCGCGGCCGTCGAGTCGTTGTCGCTGACGATCCCGGCCGGCGAGATCGTGATGTTCATCGGCCCGTCGGGCTGCGGCAAGACGACGTCGCTGAAGATGATCAACCGGCTCATCGAGCCGACCTCGGGCACCATCCGCATCGGCGGCGAGGACATCCGCGGGCAGAGCGAGAACGAGCTGCGCCGCAACATCGGCTACGTCATCCAGGGCGGCAGCCTCTTCCCGCACATGACCGTGGCCAAGAACATCGCGCTCGTGCCCAAGCTCCTCGGCTGGGACGCCAAGCGGATCAGCACCCGGGTCGAGGAGCTGCTCGACCTGGTCGGGCTCGACCCCAGCCGCTACCGCGACCGCTACCCGCGCGAGCTCTCGGGCGGTCAGCAGCAGCGCGTCGGCGTCGCCCGCGGCCTCGCTGCCGACCCGCCGGTCATCTTGATGGACGAGCCGTTCGGTGCCGTCGACCCGATCACGCGGCAGCGGCTGCAGGACGAGCTGCTCAGCATCCAGCGCGAGCTGCGCAAGACGATCGTCTGCGTCACCCACGACATCGACGAGGCGATCAAGCTCGGCGACCGGATCCTCATCCTCCAGGAGGGCGCCCAGATCGCGCAGTACGACACCCCCGAGGTGATCCTGGGCGCGCCGGCCAACGAGTTCGTCGAGGACTTCGTCGGCTCCGGCTCGTCGCTGAAGCAGCTCAGCCTGACCCGGGTGAGCGAGGTCGAGCTGCGCAGGCCGACCACGGCGACGGTGGGGGAGCAGGTCGCGGAGGTGAAGCGTCGCGCCGAGGCCAACGGCGACCGCTCGGTCATCGTGCTCGACAGCCGCAACCGCCCGGTGGGCTGGCCGTGGTTGCGCCAGCTCAAGGGCGACGTCGTCCTCGAGCCCACCGAGGACCTCGTCAACCTCGACCAACGCGCCACGCTCAACGACGCGCTCGACACCATGCTCAGCTCGAGCCACGGCGGCGCCGTCGTCACCGGTGACCGCGACCAGTACCTCGGCGTGGTCGTGTTCGACGCCGTGACCGACCACATCCGCTCCCTGGAGGAGCAGGCCCGTGGCTGACACCCGGACCGCGGCGCGCGACCCGCACGCCGGCATCGTGATGGAGGCCGAGCCGGAGACCGGCGCGAAGCAGGGTCGCCGGATCGACCGCGAGACCGTGCTCATGCTCACGGTGCCGCCCGCCCTGGTCCTCATCGCCTTCGCCGCCTTCGTCGTGTGGCGCCAGAGCGCCGAGTTCAACGAGACCGAGCTGCGCCAGCTCGCCTGGACCGAGATCCGCAGCCTGCTGTGGCAGCACGTCAAGCTCACCGTGACGTCGTCCGTGCTCGTCGTCCTGATCGCGGTCCCGCTCGGCATCGCCCTGACCCGCAGCGGCCTGCGCAAGTTCTCCCCGTTCGTGGTCGGCTTCGCCAACATCGGCCAGGGGGCACCGTCGATCGGTCTCATCGTGCTGCTCGCGATCTGGCTCGGCTACGGCTTCTGGACCTCCGTCCTCGCCCTCACCCTGTACGGCCTGCTGCCCGTGCTGCGCAACACCATCGTCGGCCTGGACGGCGTCGACCCGACCCTCGTCGAGGCCGGCCGCGGGCTCGGCATGTCGGCCGGCCTGGTGCTGCTGCGCGTCGAGCTGCCGCTGGCGCTCTCGGTCATCATGGCCGGCGTCCGCACCTCGCTCGTGCTGGTGGTCGGCACCGCCACCCTGGCGACGTTCATCAACGGCGGTGGGCTCGGCGCGATCATCCAGACCGGGATCTCGCTGTTCCTGCCCAAGCTGATCGTCGCCGGCGCCCTGCTGGTCGCGCTCCTCGCCCTGTTCGTCGAGTGGCTCGGCCGGGTCCTGGAGTTCCTGGCCCGGCCGAAGGGAGTCTGATGAAGACCCGCCTGAGGAACGTCCTGGCCGGGGCGGCCGCTGCGGCCGTCGTCACCACGACCGCGGGCTGCGGGCTCGGCACGGCGGGCGGTTTCGTCCCGGACGCGAAGCTCGCGGGCCCGCTCGCCGACGCCCCCCGCCTCGACGGCGTCCCGATCACCGTCGGGTCGAAGAACTTCTCCGAGAACATCCTGCTCGGCAAGATGGCGCTGATCCTGTTCAAGGCGGCCGGCGCCGACACCGAGGACCTCACCAACATCCCCGGCAGCGCGCCGGCCCGACAGGCCCACGTCGAGGGCGACATCGACGCGATGTGGGAGTACACCGGCACCGGGTGGCTGGTCTACCTCGGTCACCCCGAACCGGTGCAGGGCAAGGACGAGCAGTACGCCGCCGTCCGCGACGAGGACCTCGAGGTCAACGGCCTCGACTGGCTCCCGCCGGCGCCGATGAACAACACCTACGCCTTCGCGGTCACCAAGGAGAGCCAGGAGAAGTACGGCATCACCAAGCTGTCGGAGATCAAGGAGAAGGTGCCGAAGGCCGAGCGCACGTTCTGCGTCGAGTCGGAGTTCCGCAACCGCGCCGACGGTCTCGAGGGCATGCTCAAGGCCTACGACGTCCCGCTCGGCAACGAGGTCCCGAGCGGCAACCTGCAGACCTACCAGACCGGCGCCATCTACGACGCGACCGCGTCGGGGCAGTGCCTGTTCGGTGAGGTGTTCACGACCGACGGCCGGATCCTGGCCCTCGACCTGCAGGTGCTCGAGGACGACAAGGCCTACTTCCCCAACTACAACGTCTCGCTCGTCGTCCGCTCGGGCCTCCTCAAGGACCACCCCGAGATCGAGGACCTGATGGCGCCGGTCACCGAGAAGCTCACCGACGACGTGATGAAGCAGCTCAACGCCGAGATCGACGTCGACGGCCGTGAGCCGGAGGACGTCGCCTTCGACTGGCTGAAGTCGGAGGGCTTCGTCAGCGACCCGTGATCGGCGGCCGGTGCGGCGCAGGTCGGGCGGCAACCCGGTTACGGTCGTGGGTGTGAGCTCGCCCCCCACCGAGGTCCTCGACCTCTTCGCCGTGCCCCACGTCGTCGAGCCGCTCCCCGGCGGCTCGGGCAGCAGCGTCCGCGCCGGCGACCTCGTGCTCTCGCCCGGGCGCGACGAGACGACGGCGTCCTGGCTGAACCCGGTGCTGGCCCGGCTCGCCGTGCGGCTCGACGAGAGCCCGACCCGGCGTCCGCGCGACCTGCGCATCGCGATGCCGGTGCCGGCGCGCGACGGCGCGTGGGTGGTCGCGGGGTGGGGAGCCAGCCGCTACGAGCCGGGCACGACCGGCTGCGACGACCTCGACGTCACCCTGGCCGCGGGACGCCTGCTGCACGCCGAGCTCGCCTCGGTGGTCGGACGGCGCCCGGCCGCGCTCGACGCCCGCACCGACCGTGCGGCGGTCGCCGAGCGGGTGGCGTTCGGGGAGGCGGGGGAGCTGTCCGGCCCGGTGGCCGGTCGCCTCGCACCGCTGCTGGACGACACCCCGCTGGGCCCCGACCAGCTCGTCCACGCCGACCTCGCCGGCAACGTGCTCCTCGACGCCGCCGGCGCCCCGGTCGTCCTCGACGTCGTCCCCGCGTGGCGCCCGACCGTCTGGGCCGAGGCGGTCGCGGTGCTCGACACCGTCCTCCGCGCGGGTGCCCCGGCGTCGGCGCTGCAGCGGTGGACGACGGCACGGGAGCGCCAGGCCATGCTCCGCGCGGTCCTCTTCCGCGCGCTCGCCGCCGACGTCCACGACCGCGACCTCTACGCTCCCGTGCTCGACGTCGTCGCTCCCTCCGGAGGTTGAGCAAGCGAGCCCTGGCGAGCGCCGACGAGACACCGGAGCCGTGTGCCGACTCGACCACCGTCGTCACGCCCGTCGGTGCCGGCCTCCGAGGGGAGCTGGGGCGACCTCGCCGGCGGAGGCCGAGGTTGTGCTGGGACTCGCGGGTGTCCAGCGGCTGGTTCGTGCTGCCGGCGTAGTAGGAACCGTCGGCGCACTCGAGGAGGTAGGTCCAGGCCATGGACCACCGGTCCCCGCCGGTGGCCGGTGGCGAAACAGCCGGCACGTGGGCCTGTGGACAGGGGCGGGTGGCGGGGTCGGTGTCGCTGCCGACGGGAGGTGTTGGTGCTTGCTTGCTCAGCCCTCGGTGGGGAGGGCGTCGAGGTAGAACCAGCGCCCGGCGCGGTGCTCGAAGCGGCTGCGCTCGTGCAGGCGGCCGGGCCGGCCGCCCTGCTCGAACGACGCGGTGAACTCGACCTCGTCGCCGGCGGCGTCCTCGACGACCAGGCCGGTCCAGCGCAGGGCCGGGTCGGGGTTGACGTCGAGGGGGCGGGTGCGGGGGTGCCAGGTGCGCCAGACGTAGCCGCCGTCGCCGACGGCGTAGGCGGCGTACCGGGAGCGCATCAGCTCCTCCGGCGTCGCCGCCTGGGCGGCGCCGCGGTGCAGACGGCCGCAGCAGGCGTCGTAGGTCACGCCGGTGCCGCAGGGGCAGTCGGGTCGCAGGCTCACGGGGTCCATCATCGGGCCAGGGCCGGACGGCGACGTCGTCCGGCCCCACAGCGGCGATAGTCCCGGCCGTTTGGGCCCCCAGATCGACGATCTCAGGACCCAAACGGCCGGGACTACCGCAGCTCGGGCCGCTACGGCTGACCCCCGACCTCGACGCGCGCGACACCCGCGTTCGGACCCCGGGAGTAGCGTAAAATGGTGACTCGACCCACCCTTTCCACCCTCGGCGAGCTCCGCGCCGCCGGGCACGTCCAGAAGTCCCTCCGCACCGAGATCCGTGACAACCTGCTGGCCAAGCTGGCCGCCGGCGAGGATCCCTGGCCCGGCCTGCACGGCTTCGAGAACACCGTCGTCCCGCAGCTCGAGCGGGCCCTCATCGCCGGCCACGACATCGTCCTGCTCGGCGAGCGCGGCCAGGGCAAGACCCGGCTGCTGCGCACCATGGTCGGCCTGCTCGACGAGTGGACGCCGGTCATCGGCGGCTCCGACCTCGGCGAGCACCCGTTCGAGCCGATCACCCACGAGTCGCGGCGCCGCGCGACCGAGGAGGGCGACCGGCTGCCGGTCGAGTGGCGCCACCGCGACGAGCGGTACGCCGAGAAGCTCGCCACCCCCGACACCAGCGTCGCCGACCTGATCGGCGACGTGGACCCGATGAAGGTCGCCGAGGGCCGCTCGCTCGGTGATCCCGAGACCATCCACTTCGGCCTCATCCCGCGCAGCCACCGCGGCATCGTGGCGATCAACGAGCTGCCCGACCTGGCCGAGCGGATCCAGGTCGCGATGCTCAACGTCATGGAGGAGCGCGACATCCAGATCCGCGGGTACGTCGTGCGGCTCCCGCTCGACGTCCTCGTCGTGGCCAGCGCCAACCCCGAGGACTACACCAACCGCGGCCGGATCATCACGCCGCTCAAGGACCGCTTCGGCGCCGAGATCCGCACCCACTACCCGACCGAGCTGGACGCCGAGATCGCCGTCATCCGCCAGGAGGCCGACCTGGTCGCCGACGTCCCCGACTACCTCGTCGAGATCCTGGCCCGCTTCACCCGCCAGCTGCGGGAGTCGTCGTCGGTCGACCAGCGCTCCGGCGTCTCGGCCAGGTTCGCGATCGCCGGCGCCGAGACGATCGCCGCCGCCGCGCTTCACCGCGCGACCGTGCAGCACGAGGACGAGGCGGTGGCTCGCGTGGTCGACCTCGAGACCGCCGTCGACGTCCTCGGCGGCAAGATCGAGTTCGAGACCGGCGAGGAGGGGCGCGAGGACGAGGTCCTCACGCACCTGCTCCGCACCGCGACCGCCGAGACCGTCCGGGCGCACTTCCGCGGCCTCGACTTCGGCGTCCTCGTGGCCGCTATCGAGAACGGCGCCATGGTCACCACCGGTGAGCAGGTCACCGCCCGCGACTTCCTCACCGGCCTGCCGGTGCTCGGCGAGTCCGAGCTGTACGACGACGTCTGCGACCGCCTCGACGCCACCGACGACGGCACCCGCGCCGGCGCCATCGAGCTCGCGCTCGAGGGGCTCTACCTGGCCCGCAAGATCGGCAAGGACTCCGACGGATCCGAGACGGTCTATGGCTAGGACGCGCTCGAACCGCTTCAAGAGCTACGACGGCGGCGACCCGCTCGCCCCGCCGGTGGACCTGGCCGAGGCGCTGGACGCCATCGGCGAGGACGTGATGGCCGGCTACAGCCCCGAGCGCGCGATGCGGGAGTTCCTGCGTCGCGGTGGCCAGGACCAGCGCGGGCTCGACGACCTCGCCCGCCGGGTGGCCGAGCGGCGGCGCGAGCTGCTCGAGCAGCACGACCTCGACGGCACGTTGCAGGAGGTCCGCGAGCTGCTCGACAACGCGGTCCTCGAGGAGCGCAAGCAGCTGGCCCGCGACGCGATGATGGACGACGGCGACCGTGCCCTGCGCGAGATGCAGATGGACAACCTGCCGCCCAGCACCGCCGCCGCGGTCAGCGAGCTCGGCGAGTACGACTGGCAGAGCAGCCGGGCCCGCGAGGACTTCGAGAAGATCAAGGACCTCCTCGGCCGCGAGCTGCTCGACCAGCGCTTCGCCGGCATGAAGGAGGCGCTCGCGAACGCCTCGGACGCCGACCGCGCCGCCGTCCAGGAGATGCTCGGCGACCTCAACGAGCTGCTCGACAAGCACCGCCGCGGCGAGGACACGCAGCAGGACTTCGACGACTTCATGGCCGAGCACGGGGAGTACTTCCCCGAGGGTCCGGAGAACCTCGAGGAGCTGCTCGACACGATGGCCCAGCGAGCCGCAGCCGCCCAGCGGATGCTGAACTCGATGTCACCCGAGCAGCGGCAGGAGCTGATGGAGCTCAGCGCCCAGGCGTTCGGCTCGCCCGAGCTGATGGACCAGCTGGCCCAGCTCGACGCCAACCTGCAGTCGCTGCGTCCCGGCGAGGACTGGGGCGGCTCGGAGCAGATGGGCGAGGGCGGCGAGGGCGTCGGGCTCGGCGACGGCACCGGTGTCTTCCAGGACCTCGCCGACCTCGACCAGCTCTCCGAGCAGCTCTCGCAGTCCTACGGCGGCGCGCGGCTCGACGACCTCGACCTCGACGCACTCGCCCGCCAGCTCGGTGACGGCGCGGCCGTCGACGCCCGCACGCTCCAGCAGCTGGAGAAGGCGCTGCGCGACGGCGGCACCCTGCGCCGGGGCTCGGACGGCCAGCTCAGCCTGACGCCGAAGGCGATGCGCCAGCTCGGCAAGGCGCTGCTGCGCGACGTCGCGCAGAAGCTCAGCGGTCGTCAGGGACAGCGCGACCTCGACAAGGCCGGGGCGGCGGGGGAGCGCTCGGGAGCGACCCGGGAGTGGCAGTTCGGCGACACCGAGCCGTGGGACATCCCCCGCTCGGTGCTCAACGGCGTCCGCCGTCGCGCGACCGACCCGACCGACCGGCGGGTGCTCGCCATCGACGACGTCGAGGTCCAGGAGACCGAGGCGCGCACACAGGCCGCCGTCGCGCTGCTGGTCGACACGTCGTTCTCGATGGCGATGGACGGCCGGTGGGTGCCGATGAAACGGACGGCGCTGGCCCTGCACACGCTGATCCGCACCCGGTTCCGCGGCGACCACCTCCAGCTGATCGGCTTCGGGCGGCAGGCGGAGGTGATGGACATCGAGCAGCTCACCGCGCTCGACGCGATGTGGGACAAGGGCACCAACCTGCACCACGCCCTGCTGCTGGCCAACCGGCACTTCCGCAAGCACCCCAACGCCCAGCCGGTGCTGCTCATCGTCACCGACGGCGAGCCGACGTCGCACCTCGAGGCCAGCGGCGAGGTCTACTTCTCCTACCCGCCGCACCCGATGACGATCGCCCACGCCGTCCGTGAGCTCGACAACTCGCGCCGGATGGGTGCCCAGACGACGTTCTTCCGGCTCGGCGACGACCCCGGCCTGGCGCGGTTCATCGAGCAGATGGCGCAGCGCGTCGACGGGCGGATGGTCAGTCCCGAGCTCGACGACCTGGGCGCCGCCGTCGTCGGCTCCTACCTCGGCTCGCGCGACGCGGGTCGTCCCGGTGGCTCCGGCGGCATCATGTCGGGCCTCCGGTCGCACTACGGCGACTGGATGGGTGGCCGCGGCTCCTGGGTCGGCGACGACTGAGCCGGTCCCGGCACGGCACGAGGCCCGTGGCTCCGTCGGTCGACGAAGGCACGGGCCTCGGTGCTGTGCGGGTGCGGTCGGGGACCGCGGGACGTCAGCCGCGGGTGATGCAGCCGACGAACTTCGAGGCGCTCCGGTTGCGGGGCGTCGGCGGGGCGACGACCTTGAAGCACTGGCCGGGGCGGCCGGAGAACAGGAACTTGAAGCCGCCCTGGGCGTTGGTCTTCTGGACCTTGAACTTCGAGTAGTTGCCCTTGCGGCCGTTGGCGCGCTGGAGGATGACGTTCTTCTTCTTGAGCGTCTTGATCTTGCCCTTGGCGTAGAAGACGTTCGCCTTCGGCGTGTTGCCGGCGGTGACGCTGCTCAGGTTGTGCTTGGGCTTGGCGGGGGCGGCGGCGTGGGTGGGCGACGCGACCAGCGAGGTCATCGTGGCGGCCATGACCAGGGCGGCCACGGCAGCGATCGTGCGGAACATGCGCATGCGGAATCCCTTAGAACGAGTGAATGGGGTCGCGGACACCTTAGGCTCCGCGGGCCCGTCCTAAACCTCCTGGGTCCCACGAGTTCCGTCCCGGGGCCGCCGCAGCACCTCGGCCAGCTCCTCGATCCCGTCGACGAGACGCGGCCCCGGCCGCGCCCACATCGCGTCGGCGTCCACGGCGTGCACGAGGACGCCGTCCGGGAGCATCCCCGCCGCCACCAGCGCGTCGGCCTGGGCCTGCGCCCCCGCGCGGTCGTAGCCGCACGGCGCCACCACGACGACGTCCGGTCGCGCGTCGTGCACGGCCGACCACGGCACCCGCGTCGACTTCTCACCCGCGGCGCCCAGCACGCACTCGCCGCCGGCCAGGGCGACCATCTCCGGGATCCAGTGGCCCGGGGCGTACGGCGGGTCGGTCCACTCCAGGACGACGACCCGCGGCCGGTGCGCGACGTGCGCGACCTGCGTCGAGACGGCGTCCAGGCGGGCCCGGAGGTCGGCCACGAGGGCCTGCGCCGCGGCGAGCCGGCCGGTGGCCTCCCCGAGCCGGACGATCGAGGCGAGGACGTCGTCCAGGGTGTGCGGGTCGAGCGTGAGCACGTCGGCGGTGCAGCCGAGGTGCGCCAGCGCGTCGTCGACGAGGGTGACGTCGATCGCGCAGACGGCGCAGAGGTCCTGGGTGACGACGAGGTCGGCGTCCAGGTCGGCCAGGGCACCCGCGTCGAGGCGGTAGAGGTCCTCGCCCCGGGCGACCGCGGCGGCCACGTGGGCGTCGATGGCGGCGGGCGTGAGGCCCTCGGGCATCGACGAGGTCGAGACGATGCGGCGCCGCCGGGCCTCCGGCGGGTGGTCGCACTCGAAGGTGACCCCGACGACGTCGTCGCCGGCGCCGACGGCGAACAGGATCTCGGTGGTCGAGGGGAGCAGGGAGACGATGCGCACCCGGCCACGCTACGGCCCACCACTACGGTGAGCCGGTGAGCGAGCCGACCCTGACCGTGCTCGCGCTCCTGGCCCTGGCCGGCCTGGTCGCGGGGTACGTCGACGCGGTGGTCGGCGGCGGCGGGTTGATCCAGCTGCCGGCGCTGCTGCTCGGCCTCCCCGGGGCGGCACCCGTCGAGATCCTGGCCACCAACAAGCTCGGCTCGATCTGCGGGACGTCGGTCAGCTCGATCACCTACTACCGGCGGGTGCGCCCCGACCCCCGCACGTTCCTGCCGCTGATGGGCTTCGCCTTCACCGGGTCGGTGCTCGGTGCGTTCGTCGCCAGCCACATCCCCCGCAGCGCGTTCGACCCGATCGTCCTGGTGGTGCTGGTGCTGGTCGGCACCTACGTCGTCGTCAAGCCCGACCTCGGCGACGAGACCACGCTGCGGTTCGGCGGCCACCGGCACACGCTGATGGCGGTGCTCACCGGCCTGGGGGTCGGGTTCTACGACGGCGCGCTCGGCCCGGGCACCGGGAGCTTCTTCGTCTTCCTGCTCGTCGGGCTGCTCGGCTACAACTTCCTCGAGGCCAGCGCCAAGGCACGGCTGGCGAACTGGGCGACCAACCTGGCCGCGCTGTGCGTCTTCGTGCCGCAGGGCGCCGTGCTGTGGCACGTCGGGCTGACCCTCGGCGCGGCCAACCTCGTCGGCGGCTACCTGGGGGCCCGGACCGCCATCGCGAAGGGCGCCGGCTTCGTGCGGGGGTTCTTCATCGTCGTCGTCGCGGGCTTCGTCGTCCGGATCGGCGGCGGGGTCGTCGGGCTGTGGTGAGCGCCGGGTCCTACCTCACGATCGCGCGCGACACCGAGGCCGAGACCGAGGTCAGGCGGTCGCGGTTCCTCTGCACCCTCGAGCGCGTCGAGACCGAGGACGCCGCCCGCGCCGTCGTCGACCGCCTGCGTCGCGCGCACCACGACGCCCGGCACCACTGCTCGGCGTTCGTGCTGGGGCCGCCGGGCGGGGGACAGGTCGTGCGGTCCAGCGACGACGGCGAGCCGTCCGGCACGGCGGGCGCCCCGATGCTGGAGGTGCTGCGCGGGCACGGCCTGGCCGATGTCGTGGCGGTGGTCACCCGGTGGTTCGGCGGCACCCTGCTGGGCGCGGGAGGGCTGGTACGCGCCTACGGCGACGCCGTCCGCGCCGCCGCCGACGGCGCCGGCACCCTGCGTCGGGGGCTGCTCCGCGAGCTCGCGCTCGAGGTCGGGCACGACGTCGCCGGACGGGTCGAGAGCGACCTGCGGGGCCGGGGGGTCGTCGTCCTCGACACGGCGTACGGCGCCGCGGTGACGCTGCGGCTCGGCGTGCCGCCCGCGGAGGAGGACGCCGTCCGCGCGCTCGTCGCCGAGCTCTCCGGCGGCGCGGCCGAGGCGGTCGTGGTGGGCGAGCGGTGGGTCGACCTACGGTGAGGCCATGACGACCTCCGAGCCGACCACCGAGCCGACCACCGGGTCGAGCCCGACCTGGCTCACCGCCTTCCTCGACCTCGCCGCGGACGACTTCGAGCGGGGCGTCGTGTTCTGGGCGGGCGTCACCGGTCACGAGGTGTCGCCCAGCCGGGGGCTCCACGACGAGTTCGCCACCCTCGTGGCCGCCGACGGCGACGACCACCTGCGGGTCCAGTGCCTGCGGGCCGGCCGGTCGGGGGTGCACCTCGACCTGCACGTCACGGACCCGTGGACCGCGGCCCAGCGCGCGGTCCGGCTCGGGGCGAGCGTCGTGGCCGACCGGGGCCACGTCGTCCTGGAGAGCCCGGCCGGGCTGACGTTCTGCCTCGTCCCCGAGCCCGCCCCCGCCCGGCTGGTGCGGTCGGCGCCGGCGTCGTGGCCCGGCGGCCGCTCGCAGGTCGACCAGGTCTGCCTCGACGTCGGCCCGGCGGCGTACGACGTCGAGTGCGCCTTCTGGCAGGAGCTCACCGGCTTCGACCCCACCCCCGTCGACGAGCCCGAGTTCCGGCGGCTCGACGGCGCCGGGATGCCGCTGCGGCTCCTGCTGCAGCGGCTCGACGAGGAGCGCGCGCCCGGCATCCACCTCGACCTGGCCGCCGACGACCGCGCGGCCGAGGTCGCGCGGCACCTGGCCCTCGGCGCCGTCCCGGCCCCGGCGCCGGCAGGGCCCGACCGCGGCTTCACCGTGCTGGTCGACCCGGCCGGGTCGTCGTACTGCATCACCGACCGGACGCCCGGCACCTGGGGTGCCGGCAGCGGCACCTGAGGTGGAGGTCGGGGCCGTCGCGGACTCGTAGGTTCGCGGCATGACCCTCCTCCAGCCCCGTCCCGGCGCCTCCTCCTCGGCGGTCCCCGCCGACCGGTCCGCCGCCTCCGCGCTGTCGCTCGCGGTCGCGCTGGGCATCGTGCTGGGCGTGGTCGACCTCCTCCTGCAGACCACGTTGCCGTACCCGTGGGCCGACCTGGCCAACTCCTCGGCCGGGTGGGCGGTGGCGGCGTTCGCGCTGGCCCGGGTGGTGGCGCCCACGGGGACGGTCGGCGCGATCGCCGGGGCGGTCCTCCTCGTCGTCGCCGTCGAGGCGTACTACGTGGCGGCGATCGCGGTCGACCTGGCCTCGCCGTCCTCGCTCGTCGCGGCGTCGTCGATGGCCTGGGTGCTCTTCGGCGTGGTCGCGGGCCTCGGGTTCGGGCTCGCCGGCGTGTGGTCGCGCGCGGGCGACACCTGGTCGGCGGCGGCAGGTCTCGGGCTGGCCTCGGCGGTCCTGGTCGCCGAGGCGTGGCTGCGGCTCGGCACCCCCGGCACCGCCGTCCTCACCGGGACGGCGGGGCTGCTGGTCCTCGCGAGCGCCGTGCGCCGTCCGGTGCTGCTGGGCCGGGCCGCGCTGTGCGCCGGCGCGCTGGTGGTGCCGTGCCACCTCGCCTTCGGGGTCGCCGGCTTCGGCGGCTGAGCCGAGCGCTAGTTCAGGTTGGTTGCTGGGACGGGGCGCAACCCGAACTGGCTGCCGACGTCGTCCATCAGCCCGAGCAGCCCCTGGGCGCTGAAGCTGTTCTCGACGTAGCCCTCCCCGGCGCCGCCGGCGTCGATCTGGTCCATGCCGGCGCGGTAGTTGAGGTAGTACTCGTCGTACATCGACGTCTGCAGGCACTCGTAGATCTCGTCGGCCCGCTGCACCTGGGCGAAGGCCTTCTTGTCCGGCATCAGGTTGGATCCGGTGAGGTCGTCGATGTCCTGCATCACCGCGGTCGTCTGGGAGTACAGGCCGCGGAGCTCGTTGACCTCCCCGACGATCGGGATCTTCCCGGCGAGGTCGAGCGTGCTGCCGACGAGGCTGGCCATGTCGCCGACCCACGGCGGCCACTCCCCGGGCTCGTTGGGCTGGTCGCCGCCGTCGTGGACCCAGTGGTCCAGCTGGCTCTCGAGGTTCTTCCGCAGGCTGTCGGCGGTCTTGCCGGCCCCCTGCTGGGCGCCGGCGATGAGGCGGGCCGCGAGGGAGAAGCCGAGGTTGATCCAGCCGGTGAACACGCCGAACCGGGACACCACGTCGTTGTAGTTGTCGTAGAAGATCCGGAAGTTGTTGGCGAACCGGCCGTCCCAGTCGGCCGCGGCGCCGCCGAGCTCGAGCCAGTCGTCGTTGACGCTGAGCTCGAGCTGGCTGACCACGCGCGCCTGCATCATCTCGATGGCCCCGGTCATGGTCGGGACGAAGGGCTCGGTGAACTGGGCGCAGACATCGCGCATCTGCCCGGCCACCCCGTTCGCCCACGAGGGCCCGAAGCGCCAGGCGGTGTCCATGGCCTGCTTCAGCCCGTCGACCTGGGCCTTGATGTTCTCGGGGCTGCTGTCCCAACCGGCCTGGGTGTCGATGCTCGGGTACTTCCAGTACTCGACCTTGAACCGACCGTCCGGACACGGCGTCGAGTAGCTGAACTCGCCCAGGGCCGGGGGCATCTCGATGGTGCCGAGACCGTACTCGTGGAAGGTCTGCCAGGCGAGCTCGTTGCCCTTGAGGTAGCCCAGGCAGGTCTCGATCCTGTCGAGCGCGTCGTCGAAGGCGCCCTGGTCGAAGCCGCTCGTCATCGGCCCGGGTGGTAGCCGTCGGGGTCGACGGCGTCGGGTGTGGAGGGCACGTGTCCGCCGTCCTCGCTGTTCGCGCCGGGTGTCTCGAGGTCGCGGTAGTCGGGCGGGAGGGGCGCGGGGGTCAGGTGCTCGTACTTCTTCTCGGCCTGCTCGTCGGTGCCGTGGAAGTCGTCGGCGGTCATCACCAGCGCGACCCCGATGTTGTTGAGGGAGCCGACCGTCTTGCGCAGCTCGTCGTAGACGTCGCTGCCCACCTGCAGCAGGTTGCGCAGGGCGGTCGGGTCCCCGGCGAGGGCGCTCATCGAGTTCAGCGAGCCGAGACCGTCGAAGAGGTCCTGTGCCACCCTCGCCATGCGCTCGGCCTGGTCCGGCACGTTGACCGTGCCGCGCGTGCGCAGCTGCTGCGGGTCGATCCTGAGCTCGCCCATCGCTGTCCTCTCCGAGGGCCGCGGCGCGGCCACGCCGGAGAACCTCCCCCGGGTCCGGCGGGCGAAACGCCGGGACGGCGCCGGAACACGGGTGACGAGCGCGCCCCCGCGGGCTAGCGTCGCGCGGATGACGACCTCGGAGCACGTCCGCACCACCCCGCCCCACGTCGCCGACGAGCTGACGATGCTGCGGTCCTACCTCGACTACCACCGCGCGACGCTGCGCCGGAAGACGGCGGGCCTCACCCGGGAGCAGCTCGCCACCCCGCACCCGCCGTCCGACCTCACGCTCGCCGGCCTGGTCAAGCACCTGGCCTACGTCGAGGACTGGTGGTGCGGCGTCAACCTGGCGGGCCGGCCGCCGTCCCCGCCGTTCGACGACGACGCGGTGTGGGAGCTCTCCGACGACTGGGAGCTCGAGTCGGCCACGGACGACGCCCCCGAGGAGCTGTTCGGGCTCTGGGAGCGGCTCGTCGCGACGAGCGACGCCGAGATCTCGGCGGCCGCCGACGGTGTCGACACCATCGCCGTCCGACGCCACCCGGAGACCGGCGAGGGCCTCAGCCTGCGCTGGATCCTGCTGCACCTGATCGAGGAGTACGCCCGCCACAACGGCCACGCCGACCTGATCCGGGAGGCCGTCGACGGCGCGGTGGGCGAGTGAGCGGCACGATCCGACCCATGACCCCCGGCGACTGGCCGCGGGTGTGGCCGTTCTTCCGCGACGTCGTCGAGGCGGGGGAGACCTACGCCTACCCGCTCGACCTGACCAGCGAGCAGGCCCGCGACCTCTGGACGATGCGTCCGCCCGGCGTCACGGTCGTGCTCGAGGACGCCGACGAACCGGGCCGGGTGCTCGGCAGCGCGACCATGGGGCCGAACCGGCCCGGTCGTGGCGCGCACGTCGGCACGGCGTCGTTCATGGTCGCCGCGGACGCGCGCGGGCGCGGCGTCGGCCGCCGCCTCGGGGAGCACGTGGTCGCGTGGCACCGCGAGCAGGGCTTCGCGGCGATCCAGTTCAACGCGGTCGTGGAGACCAACACGGCCGCCGTCCGCCTGTGGGAGAGCCTCGGGTTCCGCATCCTCGGCACCGTCCCCGAGGCGTTCGACTCCCGCGCGCACGGCCGGGTCGGCCTGCACGTCATGCACCTCGGGCTGTGAGGCTCAGGACGGGTCGGCGAAGCCCGGCAGGTAGTCGATGAGGATGTCGCGGAACGGGGCCTCGGCGTCGAGCTGGCTCAGCACCCCGATGCCGCCCACCCAGGTGCGGTGGATCAGCAGGTACGACGGCGGCAGGTTGAGCTTGATCGCGATCGTGTAGGCGGGCTCGCGCGGGTTGTTGATGCGCTGGAACTGCGCGCGCATCCACTCCCGGCTGAACCGGAACCGCTCGACCAGGGTCGGCTCGACGAACGGGGCGAGGTAGTCCATCAGCAGCTGGGCGTCGAGCTTGATCTTCTCGCGGACGAAGCCCTCCGCGCGCAGCCCCTCGAGCACCCGGTCGGCGTCGCCGGTCGCGCACAGGCGCATCAGGATGCCGATGGACTCGGGGAGCCGCTCGTCGGGCAGCCGCGCCACCGCGCCGTAGTCGAGGACGCCGAGCCGGCCGAGGCCGCCGTCGTCGGCCGGGATGATGCGGAAGTTCCCGGGGTGCGGGTCGGCGTGCAGCATGCCGGTGCGGGACGGGCCGGAGAAGAGGAAGCGCGCGAACAGCTCGCCGTAGTGGTCGCGCTCCTCCGGGGTCCCCTCGGCGATCACCTTCGCCAGCGACGAGGTGGAGTCGAGCCACTCGGTGACCAGCACGGTCGGCCCGACCTCGACGACCGGCGGGACGACGATCTCCCGGTCGTCGGCGTACGCCGCGGCGAACGCGCGCTGGGCCTCGGCCTCGAGGGCGTAGTCGAGCTCGTCCTCGGCGCGGGCCTGCATCTCGTCGATCAGCGGCTTCACGTCGATGCCGGGGAAGAGCGGGCCGATCGTGCGGCCGAGCCGGGCGAGCTGGCGCAGGTCGGAGCGGAGCGCGTCACCCGCCCCGGGGTACTGGACCTTGACCGCGACGTCGCGGCCGTCGTGCCAGCGGCCGCGGTGCACCTGCCCGATCGAGGCGGACGCCGTCGGGCCACCGTCGAGCCAGACCAGGCGCTCCTTCCAGTCGGCACCGAGCTCGGCGGCGAGGATGTCGCGCACGGTCTGGGTCGGCATGGGCGGAGCGGAGTCCTGCAGCTTGGTGAGCTGCTCGCGGTAGGGACCGGCGACCTCCTCGGGCAGGGCGGCCTCGAAGACCGACAGCGCCTGCCCGAACTTCATCGCACCGCCCTTGAGCTCGCCCAGGGTGCGGAAGAGCTGCTCGGCGGTGCGCTGCTGGATCTCGGTCATCACCGCATCGGCCGGGGCGCCGCCCATCCGGCGTCCGAGCCCGACCGTCTTGCGACCCGCGTAGCCCAGCGGCAGCGCGGCCAGCCGGGCGGTGCGGCGGACGGCCTTGCGAGGGAGATCGGCCATGTCCCCATCCTCGCGCACCGCACCAACCGCGCGTCTCACCCCACCGTCGTCCCGACGTCGTCCTCGCGTGCCGCCCCGGCGGTGCTGTCGACGTCGCTCGACGGTGTCAACATCGACGGTGATCGATGTAAGCTGGACCCATGACGGCGGAGCTCGCGACGTGGCTGCCCGGGCACCGCCGGGTGGCCGAGCCCGCCGGCGCCTGGCGTGAGACGGTGCTGCTCGAACGCCGTCGCGACGACGCGGCGGCGTGAGCGCGACGCCCCGGGGCGGGGTCGCCGACGTCGAGCAGGTCGACGTGGCCGTGGTCGGAGCGGGGCAGTCCGGTCTCGCGATGGGCTACCACCTGCGACGACTCCACCAGCGTCACCTCCGTGAGGGCGGCCACGGGTTCTCGTTCGTGCTGCTCGACGCGCAGCCGGGACCGGGCGGGGCGTGGGTCGGCACGTGGGACTCGCTCACCCTGTTCTCGCCGGCCTCCCACAGCTCGCTGGCCGGGTGGCCGATGCCGGCCTGGAACCGCGAGGGCACCCCGTCGGCGGGTCATGTCGCCCGCTACCTGGCCGACTACGAGGCCCGGTACGACCTGCCGGTGCGTCGCCCGCACCGGGTCGTCGACGTCCGTGGGGTCGACGGGGCCGACGTGGCCGACGGGGCCGACTGGGCCGACGGTAGGTTGGCGGTCACCGCCGACAGCGGCGCGTCGTGGCACGCCCGCGTCGTGGTCAACGCCACCGGCAGCTGGAGCCGGCCGTTCTGGCCGGCCGTCCCCGGTGCCGAGGTGTTCGGCGGGCGGCAGCTGCACGCCGCCGACTACCGCGCCGCCTCCGACCTGGCCGGAGCGAACGTCCTGGTCGTCGGGGGCGGGAACTCCGGCGCCCAGGTCGCAGCGGACCTCCTCCTGCACGCCGGCGTCGCGGGGCACGTGACGTGGGCGACCCGGGGGCGGCCGCGGTTCCTGCCCGACGACGTCGACGGGCGGGTCCTCTTCGAGGTGGCCAGCCAGGCCGTCCGCGACCGTGCGGCCGGGCGGTCCAACCCCGGCGTCGGCGGTCTGGGAGACGTCGTGGCCGTGCCCGCCGTGCGGCAGGCGCGCGACCACCACGGCCTGCGCGCCGTCGACATGCCGCGCCGACTGACCGAGAGTGCGGCGGTCTGGGACGACGGGACCACCCGGGAGCTGGACGTGATCGTGTGGTGCACCGGCTTCCGACCCGCCCTGCGACACCTGCACCCCCTCCGCCTGTCCCACGAGCGGGGGCACCCCACGACCACGGCACCTACCCACGACTCGACCGCCGCGGTCTCGACCGACGACCCGCGTCTCTGGTTCCTCGGGTACGGCGACTGGTGTGCACCCGGCTCGGCCACCCTGATCGGTGTCAACCGCCCGGCACGCGACACCGCCGCCGCCGTGGTCGACCGCCTGCGCGGCAGGACGGCGGAGGCACGCCCGTCGAGGGGGCGGCCGAGCGGTGACGTGGCTGGACGCGAGGCGTAGGTCCGGGTCACCACCGATGCCTGTCGGAGTCGCTCGCCGTGGGTCCAACGCCTTGTCCGGCCTTCCGTCCTCGCCGCCGCGGGCGGACGCAGGGCGGCCCCGGTGACGGCGTTCGTCCTCGGGGCCGGACCTCGGCGGTGGGAGGGGCTAGCGGAGGATCGGGACCGACGACGCGATCGACGTGCGTGCCCACCAGCGGCCGAGCCCCCAGGTGGTGCCGGCGTGGGTGGCGGCCAGGACGACGAGCGTGACGGCGCCGAGCAGGTGGTCGTCCAGCACGGGGTTGTTCTCCGGCGGCAGGACGACCGACCACATCAGGACGTAGAGCAACGCGCCCGCCGCGGCCGCGGCCCGCATGCCGATGCCGAGCACCAGGGCGGTCCCGATCCCGAGGAGGCCGAGCATGAAGAGCCAGTCCGCCCACGCGGCACCGGCGATCGAGCGGTAGAGCTCGGCGAACGGGCCGTCGGCCCCGAAGGCGAGGAAGCCCTCCGTCGGGCTTCCGCCGTTGATCCAGGCGGCGTCGCCGAACCGGTCGAGGGTGCCGGCCTGGTCGTAGCCGGTGTGGAACCCGAGCGCCAGCACCTTGTCGAGGAAGGCCCAGAGGAAGGTCAGCCCGAAGCCGATGCGGAGCACGGCCAGGGCGCGGCGCGCGAACGTGCTGAGGTCGGTCGACCCGTCCTGCCGCGCTGCCGCAACGGCTGCCGCATCAGGGGGGCTGTGCGGGTGGAGGATGCTCATCGTCTTCTCCTTCTCGGGGGCCTGCTGGCTGTCGGTCCCAGCCTGGTGGCGGCCGGCCACGGCCGGCAGGGGCGATCGCCTCGACGACGGGGGCCTTTCGTCCCGTCCGGGAGCAACCGGCACGACGCCGGACGCCGTGACCTCACGGGACCAGCACGTCCGTCACCGGCCGGCGAGGAGTGCGAGGAAGGTGGCGGCGGCTGATCGCCTGCCAGCCCACGCGCAGGACCAGGTGGGGAGCGGCGACACCGAGGAGCACCTGGTGCTGCAACGACGACCGGGTCTCGTCGACCTCGACCACCTGGCTCAGCGGGACGATCGCCAGCCCGTCCTGGACGGCGTGGAGCCAGACGGCCCCGAGGGCCTCACCGGTCGCCACCCAGGACGCGCGGTCGTCCGCCGCGCCGCACAGGACGACGACGCCGTCGGTGGTCTCGATCTCGTGGTCGCGGTCCTCGAGGCTCCCGTCCGGGAAGCGGGTGCGCCGGCTGGGGACCTCGTCCGTCGCCGGCGGGACCACGACAGCCGGCACGCCGTCGTACGGGCCGTGGTCGGTCCACCGCCGGTGCTCCTCGAGCAGCGCGGGATCGGCGGCCTGCGCGAGTCGCGCCCGACCCACCAGGTGCTCGAGACGGAACCGGTCGATGACGTCGTGCAGCGCGATCGCGTCGCCCCGGGACTCCCTCGCCACCTCGACCAGTCGTTCGAGGCGCGCACCCTGGACCGGCCAGGAGGTGAAGCGACGGCGGTCGGTGCGTCTCTCGCGGAGGGCCCGCAGGAGAGCGACGTCGTCGGCCGACCGGGCGGCGGGAGAGAGCGAGACCCGGGCGAGGAGGTCGGACTCCGGCCCGTCCGGCCACCGCTGGACCGCCGGACGGTAGCCGAGTCCCCGCGCCGCGACCTGCGCGTGGTGCAGCGCGGCGCCGCAGCTGATGGCGAGGCTCCGGCCCCGGGGGTCGGTGTGGGGCAGGCGGCGTCCGGGGTCGGCGAGGAGCTCGACGACGGCGTCGTCCACCCGCCACCTCCACGGCTGGGTGTTGTGGATGCTGGGCGCGCGGCACGCCGCCTCGACGACCGCGCGAGCGGAGGGGGCGTCGACCGGACGGCGGGCGGCAGCGGGCACGGGAGGCACGGGCTCGCGGTCAGGGCGCCTGGACGGCGACGACGCCGGGGACGCCCGCCGCCCGGGTCACGGTGACGGGGTCGGTCGTCATGACGTCCTCGACGAGCATCGGGTCTCCTTGGGTGGGGCCCTCCACAGTGCGCCCCGCGGTCGCGCTGGGGCAGGGACGAAGGTCCCGTCGGCGCAGGGCGGGAGTCGGGTCCTCGCCCGCGGACCGCGGTCTAGGTTGAGGGCATGCCTGAAGCTCCTGCCGCACCCGACCCGATCCGGGTCTTCCTCCTCGACGACCACGAGCTGGTCCGGCGAGGCATCAAGGAGCTGCTGGAGAGCGAGGGCGACATCGTCGTGGTGGGGGAGTCCGGCCTGGCCGAGGAGGCGGCCCGCCGGATCCCGGCGCTGCGTCCGGACGTCGCCATCCTCGACGGCCGGTTGCCCGACGGGTCCGGTGTCGACGTCTGCCGCGAGGTGCGATCGCGCGACCCCCGGATCAAGGCGCTCATCCTCACGTCGTACGACGACGACGACGCGCTGTTCGCGGCGATCATGGCGGGAGCGGCCGGCTACATCCTCAAGCAGGTGCGGGGCACCGACTTCATCGACACCGTACGTCGGGTGGCGGCCGGCCAGTCGATGCTCGACCCGCAGGTCACCGCCCAGGTGCTGGAGCGCGTGCGCAACGGCCCGCCCGTCGACAAGGAGCTCGAGCACCTCACCGGGCAGGAGCAGCGCATCCTCGAGCTGATCGGGGAGGGGATGACGAACCGCCAGATCGCCGAGACGATGTACCTGGCGGAGAAGACGGTGAAGAACTACGTCTCGTCGCTGCTCGCGAAGCTCAACCTGACCAGCCGGACCCAGGCCGCGATCTTCACGACCAAGCACCAGCAGTAGCCGTCCCGGTCGTCGCGACGGCCTCCCGCTCAGCGGGCCGGGTCGCCCGCAGCCGGCGGCAGCCGGCGTCCGGTGACCTCGGTCGCCTCGATCCGCACGACCAGCGGACGGGAACCGGCCGGCCAGGTGTCGACGTCGTCGTCGGGGCCGACGTGGTCGAGGTGCGCCCGACCTCGCAGGAGGACGCTCCACCCGCTGCGGGTCGTCGGCTCGACGGCGTCGACCTGGAAGGCCACCGGGCTGTCGTCGCACTCACGCGCGGCTGCGGAGTACGCGGCCGTCCGCAGGAGGACCTCACCCCCTCCGGCCCGGTAGTTGACCGGGACGACGGTCAGTCCCGCCGAGCCCTGCCACGCGAGCCGGCCCACGTCGCGCGTGGCGACCAGCTCCCAGCACTCCTCCTCGGTGAGGTCGATCAGGTGTCGTGCCCGGGCGTCCTGCTGTCCTGGGGTCATGTCCTCGTCCTCTCGGTCCTCCACCCAGCGTGCGCCTGCGGTGCCGGCGGTCGCAGGTGCCGCGGTCCCGGGACCACGGGACGAACGTCACGGGATCCCCGATGTTGCTAGCGTGCGCACCAGTCGCCACCACCGTGGCGCGCGGGAGGACAGATGACCTGGTCGAGCGGATGCGCGCCGGAGGAGCGGCGGCCGTGACGACGCCGCTGTCGGGGGCCGACTTCGACGAGCTGCTGCGCGAGGTCCTGGCGCGGGTCGAGGGAGTCCTCGACGAGCAGGCGCGGCTGCGCCTGCTCCTCGACGCCGTCGTGACCATGGCGGCCGACCTGACCCTCGACGGGGTGCTGGCGCGGATCGTGTCGATCGCGAGCGCCCTCGTCGACGCGAGGTACGCCGCGCTGGGGATCCTCAGCGGCGGGGTGGAGCGACCCCTGCGGACCTTCATCCACCACGGGGTGACCCCCGGCCAGGTGGCCGAGATCGGCGAGCTCCCGGCGGGCCACGGTCTCCTCGGGCTGATCATCGAGCGGCCCGAGCCGCTGCGGCTGCACGACATCGCCGCACACCCGGAGTCGTTCGGGTTCCCCCCGCACCACCCGCCGATGAGCTCCTTCCTCGGTGTCCCCGTGCGCATCCGGGACCAGGTCTTCGGCAACCTGTACCTCACGGAGAAGAGCGGGGGGATCGACTTCACCGAGCAGGACGAGAACGTGGTGGTCGCCCTGGCGGCCGCCGCGGGCGTCGTCATCGAGAACGCCCGGCTCTACGAGCGGGCCGCCCAGCGGGAGCACTGGCTGGCTGCGACCGCCGAGATCACCCGCCTGCTCGCGAGCGCCAACCTGGAGGTCGACCCGCTCCAGACCGTGGCCGACCTCGCCCGCGAGGTGTCCGGTGCGGACGTGTCGTGGATCGTCGTGGGCGCGGGCAGCGACGAGCTGGTCCTGCGGGTGGTCTCGGGCCTGGAGGCCGACCCGGTGGCGATGCGGTCGCTGGCGCTCGAGGAGTCGCTGGCCAGCAGCGTCGTGCGGACCGGCGAGGCCGTCTCGGTCGACGACCTCGCCGCCGACACCCGGGCGCTCGATCCGTCCGGGCTCCTGGGGTGGCCACGGCTCGGACCGGCCATCGTCGTCCCTCTCGGGTCGGCGACGGGGTCGGAGGGGGTCCTCGCGCTGGCGTGGACCCACCAGCACCGCGACCGGTTCCACGACGTCGACTCGTCGCTGCCGGCCAGCTTCGCCGAGCAGGCGGCCCTCGCCCTGCAGGTGGCGCGGGCCCGTCGCGACCAGCAGCGCCTGGCCGTCCTCCAGGACCGCGACCGGATCGGGCGCGACCTCCACGACCTGGTGATCCAGCGCCTGTTCGCGGTCGGGCTGGGCCTGCAGAGCACCTCGCGGCTGACGGACCGCCCCGAGGTCGCCGACCGGCTCGACCAGGCGGTCGACGACCTCGACGCCACGATCAAGGACATCCGCCGCTCGATCTTCGGCCTCGGTGCCCTGGAGTCCTCGGCCGACCTCCAGGCCGAGGTGACCCGTCTCGTCGAGCGCGCGGCCGCGACGCTCAAGTTCCGCCCGTCGCTCCGCTTCGAGGGCCCGGTCCGCACGATGGTCGGCGAGGACGTGGCGCCCGACCTGCTCGCCGTCCTGGCCGAGGCGCTGTCGAACGCGAGCAGGCACGCCGCTGCCTCGGCCGTCGACGTGGTCGTCGCGGTCACGGGTGCCGAGGTCGCCCTCACGGTCGGCGACAACGGGCGCGGGCTCCCCGAGGAGTGGCGCGAGAGCGGGGTCGCCAACATGCGCAGCCGCGCGGAGGGTCACGGCGGGACGTTCCTGCTCCGTTCCGAGCCCGGCGGCGGGACCCGGCTCCGGTGGGCGGTGCCCACCTCGGCCTCAGCGGCGCCCTGAGCCGGAACCCCGGTCGCGGAGGGGCCGGGCGGTCAGTGCGTCGCCGGGAACCTCACGCCGGTGTTGGCGTGGCAGCGGTAGCCGAACGGGTTCTTGGCCAGGTACTGCTGGTGGGCCTCCTCGGCGTAGTAGTACGGCGTCTCGGCGGCCGGGCGGATCTCGGTGGTGATGTCGCCGAGGCGGCGCCGGGCGAGCTCGTCGCCGTAGACCTTGGTGAGGTCGCGGGCGACCTGCTCCTGCTCGGGGGAGGTGTAGTAGATCGCCGAGCGGTACTGGGTGCCGACGTCGTTGCCCTGGCGCATGCCCTGCGTCGGGTCGTGGACCTCGAAGAACACCTTCACCAGGTCGGCGAACGAGACGACGGCCGGGTCGAAGACGATCCGCACGGCCTCGGTGTGACCGGTGCGGCCGCTGCAGACCTCCTCGTACGACGGGTGGCCGGTGTGCCCGCCCGCGTAGCCGACCGAGGTCGACCAGACGCCCTTCTTCTGCCAGTAGATCTCCTCGGCGCCCCAGAAGCACCCGAGCCCGAAGATCGCGACCTCGTGGCCGTCGGGCACCTCGTCGGTGACCACGGGGGTGCCCAGGACGACGTGCTCGTCGCTGCGCTGGAACGGGTCGGAGTCGCGCCCGGGCAGGGCGTGGTCGGCGTCGACGAGGGTGGTCTTGGCGCGGGAGAACATGTCTCCATCATCCCAGGCCGGGCAAGTCCCCGCGGGGTGGTCCACCGCCGTGGCGCGGGCCGTCGGCCGACTCGACCGCGACCGAGCAGGTCGCGCTCCCCCGGGGCTGGGTAGCCTCGTCCAGGTGACCCAGAACGAGATCTCCAAGGCCGGGTTCGAGACGCGTGCGATCCACGCCGGCTACGACCCCGACCCGACCACCGGCGCGGTGATCCCGCCGATCTACGCCACCTCGACCTACAAGCAGGACGGCGTCGGCGGACTGCGCGGCGGCTACGAGTACAGCCGCTCGGCGAACCCGACCCGCACCGCGCTCGAGGGTGCGCTCGCCTCGGTCGAGGAGGGGGAGCGCGGGTTCGTCTTCGCCTCCGGTCTCGCCGGCGAGGACACCCTGGTGCGCTCGACCTGCCGGCCGGGCGACCACGTCGTCCTGCCCGACGACGCCTACGGCGGCACCTACCGCCTCTTCGACAAGGTCGAGCAGGCCTGGGGCGTCGAGCACACCCCGGCGGCGGTCTCCGACGTGGACGCCGTGCGCGCGGCGATCCGGCCCGGGCGCACCAAGCTGGTCTGGCTCGAGACTCCCACCAACCCGCTGCTCAACATCGGCGACATCGAGGCGCTCGCCGCCGTCGCCCACGACGCCGGCGCGCTGCTCGTCGTCGACAACACCTTCGCCTCGCCGTACCTCCAGCAGCCGCTGACCCTCGGCGCCGACGTCGTCGTCCACTCCACCACCAAGTACGTCGGCGGCCACTCCGACGTCGTCGGCGGCGCGCTCGTCGTGCGCGACCACGAGCTCGCCGAGCAGGTCGCCTTCCACCAGAACGCCATCGGCGCCGTCCCCGGCCCGTTCGACTGCTTCCTGACCCACCGCGGCCTCAAGACGCTCGGGGTCCGGATGGACCGGCACTGCGACAACGCCGAGCGGGTCGTGGAGTTCCTCACCGGCCACCCGGCCGTGACCCAGGTCATCTACCCGGGCCTGCCCGAGCACCCCGGCCACGTCGTCGCGAGCCGCCAGATGAAGCGGTACGGCGGCATGGTGTCCTTCCGCGTCGCCGGCGGCGTCGAGCAGGCCCTCGCCGTGTGCGAGCGCGCGAGCGTGTTCACCCTCGGCGAGTCGCTGGGCGGCGTCGAGTCGCTGATCGAGCACCCCGGCCGGATGACCCACGCGAGCGTCGCCGGCACCGAGCTCGAGGTGCCCGACGACCTGGTGCGGCTGTCGGTCGGCATCGAGACCGCCGACGACCTGCTGGCCGACCTCGACCGCGCCCTCGGTCCGAGGTAGTGCCGGCCGGGCCCGCGGAGGGGACGTCCTCGGGGTCTCGGGACCCGGAGGTCCTCTGCGTCGACTTCGGCTCCACCTACACCAAGGCGACACTCGTCGACCTCGCCACCGGCGTGGTCGTCGGCCGCACCGAGCACCGCACCACGATCGACACCGACGTCCTCGACGGGCTCGACGCCTGCCTGGCGACGCTCGGCCTCGCGGACGCCGTCGGCCGCGGTGAGGTGCCGGTGCTGGCCTGCTCGAGCGCCGGGGGCGGGCTGCGGATCGCCGTCGTCGGCAACGAGGAGCTCGTCACGGCCGAGGCCGGGCGCCGGGTCGCGCTGTCCAGCGGCGGCAAGGTGGTCGCCGTCGTGGCCGCCGCGGCCGGCCCCGTCGAGCTCGGCGCGCTGGCCGACCCCGACGTCGTCCTGCTCACCGGCGGCACCGACGGCGGCAACGCCGAGGTGATCATCGCCGCGACCCGCTCGCTGGTCGGGTCCGGCTGGCGGGGCCCGGTCGTCGTGGCCGGCAACGCCGACGCCGTCGAGGAGGTCTCGGCCCTGCTCGGCGACGTCCCGCACGTCGTCGCGGCCAACGTCGTCCCACAGATCGGGGTCCTGCACCCGGACGGCGCACGGGCGGCGGTCCGCGAGATGTTCCTGTCCCACGTCATCGGCGGCAAGGAGCTCAGCGCCCGCGGGGACGGCGAGGAGTTCGTCGCGATGGTCCGGGGCGCCACACCGGACGTCGTCCTCACCGGGGTCGAGGTGCTCGCGGCGTCCGCCGGCGACGTCGTCGTCGTCGACGTCGGGGGCGCGACCACCGACGTCCACTCGGTGGTCGACCTCGACCCGGAGGACGGGGCCCTGGCCCGCGACGTCGTCGCGCCGACCGCCGTCACCCGCACCGTCGAGGGCGACCTCGGGATGCGCTGGTCGGCCGTCACCACCGCCGAGGCCGCCGGCGACGACACGCTCGCGGCGGCCGCCGCCCGCCGCACCGCCGACCCGGCGTACCTCCCCGAGAGCGACGCCGACCGCGACGACGACGAGGCGATCGCCCGGGCCGCTGCCGGGCTGGCCCTGCGCCGGCACGCCGGCCGGTCGCGCGTCGTGGTCGGGCCCGAGGGCCGCGTCGTGGAGCGCACCGGCACCGACCTGCGCGAGGTCGACCTCGTGGTGGCCTCCGGGGGAGCGCTGCGGCACGGCCGCCCCGGCGTGGTCGACCGGGTCCTGGCCGGCAGCACCGGCCCCGCCGTCGAGGGCGGTTGGCAGCTCCCCGAGCGGGCCCGCGTCGTCCTGGACGCCGACCACGTGCTCGCCGCGGTCGGGCTGCTCGCCGCCGAGCACCCCGGGACCGCCCGGCTGCTGGCCGGCAGCCTGCTCGGCGCGCCTAGGGTGGCCCGGTGACCCCCGACGATCCCGAGGTGCGCGACCTCGAGAAGACCCCCAGCGGTGCGCCCGCCGACCGCCCCGCTGAGCAGCCCGTCGACCGGCCCGTCGACCGGCCCGTCGACCGGCCCGTCGACCGGCCCGTCGACCGGCCCGTCGACCGGCCCGTCGACCAGCCCGCGCACCCCGCGGGGCGGGCCGAGGAGGAGAGCAGCCGCCGCCGCCGCTGGCAGCGCGGCGCCGAGCACACCGCGGAGGCACGGGAGCGCGAGCGCGAGGAGCGTGTGGTCGCCCGGATCGCCGCCCAGTGGGCGCAGATGCGCGAGGAGCGCCGCCACGACGCCGCCTCGACGCCGGCCGTCGCGGGCGGGGCCTCGAACTTCAGCCAGGCGCAGGTGCCGTGGGGCCTCGACCTCGCCGCGGCCTGGGGCTGGCGCTTCCTGGTCATCTGCGCGGCGGGCTACGTCATCTTGTGGCTCACGGCGTTCTTCGCGGTGGTGACGCTGCCCCTGGCGATCGCGCTGCTCATCACCGCGCTGTCCAGCCCTGTCGTGTCCGGGCTGCGCCGTCTCGGTCTCCCGCGCGGGCTCGCGGCGATCGTCGTCGTGGTCGGGCTGCTCGGCTTCATCGCGATGCTGCTCACCTTCGCCGGTCAGCAGGTGGCCAGCGGCGCCAACGACCTCGCCGACTCGACCGTCAAGGGGCTCGACGAGATCCGCGACTGGCTCAAGGACGGTCCGCTGCACGCCAGCGACACCCAGATCAACTCCTACATCGAGCAGGCCCAGGCCACGATCACCGACCGGACCCGTGACAACGACTGGTTCGCGCAGGCCACCGAGGTCGGCAGCGCGCTCGGCCACGTCCTCGCCGGGTTCTTCATCATCTTGTTCTCGACCTACTTCTTCCTCGCCGACGGCGACCGCATCTGGTCCTGGCTGGTGCGGCTCTCCCCGCGCGCGGCGCGCGAGCGGGTCGACGCCTCGGGCCGGGTCGCCTGGATCTCGCTGACCCAGTTCGTGCGGGCCACGGTCATCGTCGCGGCGGTCGACGCGATCGGCATCGTGATCGGCGCCGCGGTGCTCGACGTGCCCTTCGTGCTCGCCATCGGCGTGCTGGTCTTCCTCGGCGCGTTCGTGCCCATGATCGGTGCCACCATCGCCGGCACGGTCGCCGTCCTCGTCGCGCTCGTCGACCAGGGTCCGATCACGGCGCTGATCATGCTGGCCGTCGTCATCGGCGTGCAGCAGATCGAGGGCCACATCCTGCAGCCGTTCCTGATGGGCCGGTGGGTGTCGGTGCACCCGCTCGGCGTCATCCTCGCGATCGCGGGCGGCGTCCTGGTGGCCGGCATCGCCGGCGCCCTCGTCGCGGTCCCGCTCGCCGCGGCGGTCAACGCCGTCGTCCAGCACCTGGCGTCCTACACCGAGCCCGGCTCGGATCCCGAGGAGGAGCTCGCCGAGGACTACGAGGAGTCACGGGCGACGTCCGAGCTCGAGGGACGGGCGTGAGCGCTCCCGGCGAGGGCATCGGGATCGACGACGTCCGTGCCGCCCGCGAGGTGCTGCGCGGTGTCGCGATCGAGACGGCGATGGAGGAGTCGCGCTGGCTCTCCGCGCTCGTCGGCGGGCCGGTGTCGCTGAAGTGCGAGAACCTCCAGCGCACCGGGTCGTTCAAGGCCCGCGGCGCCTACGTGCGGATCTCCCGGCTCTCGGCCGAGGAGCGGACCCGCGGCGTGGTCGCGGCGTCGGCCGGCAACCACGCGCAGGGCGTCGCCCTGGCTGCCCAGCGGCTCGGGATCCGGGCCACGGTCTTCATGCCCGAGGGGGCGCCGATCCCGAAGGAGAAGGCGACCCGCGGCTACGGCGCCGAGGTGGTCTTCGAGGGCCGCTACCTGGAGGACGCGCTCGTCGGGGCCCGCCGCTTCGCCGCCGAGACCGGCGCCGTGCTGATCCACCCCTTCGACCACGCCGACGTGATGGCCGGTCAGGGCACCGTCGGTCTGGAGATCCTCGAGCAGGTGCCCGACGTCGAGACGGTCGTCGTCCCGACCGGGGGCGGCGGGCTGCTCGCCGGCATCGCGATCGCGGTCAAGGCGCTGCGGCCCGAGGTCTCGGTCATCGGCGTCCAGGCCAAGGGCGCCGCCGCCTACCCGGGGTCGCTGCGGCAGGGCGCCCCGGTGCCGCTGACCTCGATGAAGACGATGGCCGACGGCATCGCGGTCGGCATGCCGGGCGACCTCACCTTCGCCGCGGTCCGTGACTTCGTCGACGAGATCGTCACCGTCACCGAGGAGGAGATGTCACGCGCCCTCCTCGCCCTGATGGAGCGCGCCAAGATGGTCGTCGAGCCGGCCGGCGCCGCGGCCGTGGCCGCGCTGCTGGCCGACCCCACGGCGTACCGGACGCCCGCCGTGGCCGTCCTCTCCGGTGGCAACATCGACCCCATCCTGCTCGGCAAGGTGATCCAGCACGGCATGGCCGCGGCCGGCCGCTACCTCAACCTGCACGTCAACATCCCCGACGTCCCGGGTGGGCTGGCGCGGCTGCTCGCCGAGGTCGGCGAGACCGGTGCCAACGTGCTCGAGGTCGCCCACGAGCGCATCTCGCCCTCGCTGCACCTCGACGAGGTCGACGTCCACCTCCAGCTCGAGACGCGCGGGCTGCCGCACGCCGAGCTCGTCACCGGGCGCCTGCGCGCCCGCGGCTACCGCGTCCTGGAGTAACCCCGCCCCCGGCGGTCGAGCCGGGCCGCTTCCCGGTGGTCGAGCTGGCCGCGACCCCCGGTGGTCGAGCCGCGGGGGACGGAGTCACCGCGAGTCGAGACCCTCCGTGTGGGTGGTCTCGACTCGGCTCGCCAGCGCTCGCCAGCGCTCGCCAGCGCTCGCCGGCTCGACCAGCGGGTTGGGGTGTGGGGGTCTCGACTCGGCTCGCTGGCGCTCGCCGGCTCGACCAGCGGTTGCCGGTGGTCGAGCCGCGGGGACGGAGTCACCGCGAGTCGAGACCTCGGGTGCGGGTGGTCTCGACTCGGCTCGCTGGCGCTCGCCGGCTCGACCAGCGGTTGCCGGTCGAGCCGCGGGGACGGAGTCACCGCGAGTCGAGACCTCGGTGTGGGGGTCTCGACTCGGCTCGCTGGCGCTCGCCGGCTCGACCAGCGGGTTCGGGTGTGGGTGGTCTCGACTCGGCTCGCTGGCGGTCGCCGGCTCGGCCAGCGGAGGTGCGGGGTGGTCTCGACTCGGCTCGCTGGCGCTCGCCGGCTCGACCAGCGGGCGTGCGGGGTGGTCGCGGCTCGACCAGCGGGGGTGCGGGGTGGTCTCGGCCCGGCCAGCGGGTTCGGGTCCGAGGGGATCGACCGGGTCGAGCGAGGGGAGGGTCAGTCGGTGTACGGCGCGACGTCGAGGACGACGACCTGCAGCGTCTTGCCGGTCGGGGCCTCGAAGGCGACGCTGTCGCCCTTGCTGGCGCCGAGGAGGGCCTCGCCGAGGGGGGCCTGCGGTGAGTAGACGTCGACGTCTACGTAGTCCTCGTTCTCGCGGGCACCGAGGAGGAAGCGCTCGGCCTCGTCGTCGTCGTCGCCCTCGAACTTGTAGGTGATGACCTTGCCGACGCCGACGACGCCGTCGTCGTCGGGGTCGTCGGAGACCGCCTTGAGCAGGAGCTCCTCGAGCAGGCGGATGTTGCCCTCGTTCTTGCCCTGCTCCTCGCGGGCGGCGTGGTAGCCGCCGTTCTCCTTGAGGTCGCCCTCGTCGCGAGCCTCGCTGATCCGGGTCACGATCTCCTCGCGCACCGGGCCCTTGAGGTTCTCCAGCTCGGCCTTCAGCTGGTCGTGGGCGCGGCGGGTGAGCCAGGTGGTGCCGGGCTCGGTCGACTGGGTCATGGGGGTACTCCTGTGCTGCTCGGGGGTGCGTGGGTTCGTACGTCGAAAGGGCCGCCGCGGGCCACGGAAGGGGCCCAGCGCGGACGGCCGAATGATCGACACTACCAACAGGACGGTCACCCGGGGGTGCGCCAGCACGGTCAGCGCGGTCGGCTCTGCCCCGGGGCGGTGCACCCGACCAGCTCGACGGACGTCGCCCGGCGGTCGGTCGACACGTCCCGCTCGACCGTGCCGCTGGTGCCGGCCCCGACCACGAACGACACCGTGCCGACCAGGTTGTGGTCCTCGGCGTAGGCCCGGAGCGTGCAGGTCGCCTCGACGTCGTCGTCCTTGTCGACGGTGAACCGGGCGGACGCCGTCCGGTCGTCGACGACGTCGAAGGTGAGCTGGCCCGAGGCGACGTCGGGGTCGGCCTGGCCCTTGATGATCCATCCCAGGACGGCCGCCGCGGCCACGACCACGACCACGACCGCGGTCAGGAGTGCGGGACGCCGCCAGGTGGCGCGGGTGCCGTAGCGGTCGGCCAGGTCGGTGTCGCTCACCGTGCCACTCTACGATTGGCCCCATGCCGCAGGACCCGCAGGACCAGCCCGACCAGCAGCCGTCCCACCAGCCCGGTGACCCGGCGACGTACGCCGGGTTCCGCCTGATGCACGTGCACGCGCACCCCGACGACGAGTCGAGCAAGGGAGCGGCGTCCACGGCGATGTACGTGAAGCAGGGCGTCGACGTCCACGTCGTCACCTGCACCGGCGGCGAGCGCGGCTCGATCCTCAACCCGAAGATGGACCGGCCCGACGTGCTGGCCAACATCACCGAGATCCGCCGCCAGGAGATGGAGCGGGCCCGCGACATCCTCGGCGTCCGGCAGGACTGGCTCGGCTTCGTCGACTCCGGCTGGCCCGAGGGCGACCCCAAGCCGCCGCTGCCCGACGGGTGCTTCGCGCTGGTGCCGCTGGAGGAGTCGACCGAGCGGCTGGTCCGCTTCATCCGCAGCTTCCGGCCGCACGTGATGACGACGTACGACGAGCGCGGCGGCTACCCGCACCCCGACCACATCCGCTGCCACGAGGTGAGCGTCGCGGCCTTCGAGGCCGCCGCCGACCCGGAGCGCTACCCCGAGGCCGGGGAGCCGTGGCAGGTGCTCAAGCTCTACTACCACCACGGCTGGAGCTGGGAGAAGACCAACCGCCTGCACCAGGCGATGCTCGACCACGACCTCGAGTCGCCCTACACCGAGCGGCTGCGCGAGTGGAAGCGCGAGCCCGACTGGGACGACCGGATCACCACGCGGGTCCCGTGCGGGGAGTACTTCGGCGTCCGCGACCAGGCGCTGCTCGCCCACGCCACCCAGATCGACCCCGACGGCATGTGGTTCGCGATCCCGCGCGAGCTGCAGGTCGAGGTCTGGCCCACCGAGGACTTCGAGCTCGTGACCAGTCACGTGCCGAGCACGCTGCCGGAGGACGACCTGTTCGCCGGCATCCCCGCACCCGTACCCGACACCGACACCGAGAAGGTCTGACATGGCCGCCACCCTCACGCAGCTCGCCCAGGTCGCCGTGATGGCGGTCCCCGAGGACGAGGACGTCGTCGCCGGCTGGACGGCGTTCCTCATCTTCGGCCTGCTCATCGCCGCGGTCGTGATCCTCGGCTTCAGCCTCACCAAGCGGCTCAAGAACGTCGACCGGGCCGAGGAGGCCGGGCTCTACGACCCCACCGACAAGAAGCCGCGCCCCGGCGTCCCGCTCCGCGGGCTGGCGGCGGCGCGACAGGTGCGCGAGCAGGCCGCCGCCGACGAGGCCGGTGACGGCGCCGGCGGTGGCGCCCCCCGCCTCGGCAAGGACGCCGACCCCGAGTCAGGACGCTAGGCCGCCAGGCGGGCGACCCCCGGGGTCGCGGCCCGGGGCCCGGGGGTCGATCGACCCGCCGGACCAGGGTCCGCGAACAGCGCCGACCCCCTGACGTGCGCCCTACTGAGGAGTACGTTCGCGTCGTGACCTACGACACGTACGACTACGTCATCGTCGGCGCCGGCAGCGCCGGTGCCGTCCTGGCGAACCGCCTGACCGCGGACCCCGCCACCACGGTGCTCCTGCTCGAGGCGGGCGGCACCCCGGACGTCGACGAGGTCGCCATCCCGGCGGCCTTCGCCGCCCTCGCCAAGACGAAGTGGGACTGGAACTACCAGACCACCGAGCAGAAGCAGCTGCACGGCCGCCGGGCGGCCTGGCCGCGGATGAAGGCGCTCGGCGGGTGCTCCTCGATCAACGCGATGATCTACATCCGCGGCAACCGGGTCGACTACGACGCCTGGCGCGACGAGCACGGCGCGACCGGCTGGGGCTACGACGACGTCCTGCCGTACTTCGTGCGGGCCGAGGCCAACACCCGCCTCGGCGGACCGTTCCACGGCACCGACGGGCCGCTCGTGGTCGAGGACCGTCGCTACACCCACGAGCTGACCTCGACGTGGGTCGAGAGCGCGGTCGCGGCCGGGCTGAAGCGCAACGACGACTTCAACGGCGCCGAGCAGGAGGGCGCCGGCCCCTACCAGGTCACCTGCAACGGGGGTCGCCGTTGGTCGACGTACGAGGCCTACCTGAAGCCTGTCCTGGCGCGGCCCAACCTGACCATCGCCACCGGCGCGTTCGCGACCGGCCTCGACCTGACGACACCCGCGCACGGGTCGACGCCCGTCGCGTCGGGCGTGACGTTCCGCCAGGGCGGCCGCGAGCACTCCGCGCGCGCCCGTCGCGAGGTGCTGCTCAGCGGCGGGGCGATCAACTCCCCGCAGCTGCTGATGCTCTCGGGCATCGGCCCGGCCGCCCACCTGGCCGAGGTCGGCATCACCGCCAGGGTCGAGCTCGGCGGCGTCGGCAGCGGGATGCAGGACCACCCCTACACGCCGATGGTGTGGCACACCCGCGACACCACCGACCTGGCCGAGCTGAACACGCTGCGCAACTTCCTGCGGTGGAAGACCCGCAAGCAGGGGCCGCTGACCTCCAACATCGCCGAGACCGGCGGGTTCTGGCGCTCCCGCGACGGACTTCCCGCGCCCGACCTGCAGGCCCACGTGCTGCCCACCGGGCTGTACGGCGACGGCATGGTCGAGCCGACCAGCCGGATGGTCACGGTGCTGGCCACCCTCGTCGGCACCGCCAGCCGGGGCAGCGTCCGGCTCCGCTCGGCCGACCCGGGCTGGCACCCGGCCATCGACGCGGCGTACTTCGACGACCAGACCGACCTCGACGCCATGCTGGCCGGCTGCCGCCGGGTCATGGAGATCACCCAGCAGGGCCCGATGGCGGCGCTGGTCGACCGTCCGTTCGGCCTCGACGCGGCGCCGTCCGACGAGGAGCTGGTCGAGCACATCCGCACCTACACGCAGACCACGTTCCACCCGACCTCGACGTGCGCGATGGGCAGCGGCGAGGACGCCGTCGTCGACGAGCACCTGCGGGTCCGCGGCGTCGAGGGCCTGCGCGTCGTCGACGCCTCGGTGATGCCCTCGGTGCCCCGCGGCAACACCAACGCCCCGACCATCATGGTCGCCGAGAAGGCGGCCGACCTCATCAGGAGCGCACGATGACGATCCACGACGACCGGCAGCCCACCCACGAGGAGGGCGCCCGGCAGAGCTTCGACTCGCTCAGCCCGATCACCGGCGACGTCGTCGCCAGCCACCCCGTGCACGGCGAGGAGGACGTCGCGGCCGCCGTCCTGGCCGCTCGCGAGGAGGCCGCCTGGTGGGGCGCCCTCACCTTCGACGAGCGGGCCGAGCGGCTGGTGGCCTGGAAGGGCGTCATCACCCGCCGCCTGGCCCAGCTCGCCGACCTCGTGCACCAGGAGACGGGCAAGCCGCACGGCGACGCGCTGCTCGAGGCCTCCCTCGGCATCGACCACCTCGGCTGGGCCGCCACCCACGCCGCGAAGCACCTCGGCCGGCGCAAGGTGTCGTCCGGGCTGCTGATGGCCAACCAGGCCGCGACGGTCGAGTACAAGCCGCTCGGCGTCGTCGGCGTCATCGGCCCGTGGAACTACCCGGTCTTCACGCCGATGGGCTCGATCGGCTACGCCCTCGCCGCGGGCAACGCGGTCGTCTTCAAGCCCTCGGAGTTCACCCCCGGCGTCGGGGAGTGGCTGGCCCGCACCTTCCGCGAGGCCGTCGGTCGCCCGGTCCTCTCCGTGGTCACCGGGTACGGCGACACCGGCGCCGCGCTCTGCCGCGCCGGCGTCGACAAGGTCGCCTTCACCGGCTCCACCGCCACCGGCAAGCGGGTGATGGCGGCCTGCGCCGAGACGCTCACCCCCGTCGTCATCGAGGCCGGCGGCAAGGACGCCGTCATCGTCGACCACGACGCCGACCTCGACGCCGCCGCCGACGCCACCCTGTGGGGCGCGTGCAGCAACGCCGGGCAGACCTGCACCGGCGTCGAGCGCGTCTACGTCCACGAGAAGGTCTACGACGAGTTCCTCGCCCTGCTGGTCGCCAAGGCCGAGGGGCTGCGCGCCGACGACTCGCTGGACTCGCCCCTCGGGCCGATCACGATGCCGAAGCAGCTCGACGTCATCCGCGCCCACATCGCCGACGCCCTCGCCCGCGGCGGCCGAGCCCTCGTCGGCGGCGCGGACGCCGTCGGCGACCGCTACGTGCAGCCGACGATCCTGGTCGACGTGCCCGAGGACTCGCGCGCCGTTTGCGAGGAGACCTTCGGACCCACCGTCACCGTGGCCCGGGTCGGCACGGTCGAGGAGGCGATCCGACGCACCAACGCGACGTCGTACGGGCTCGGCTCGACGGTGTTCTCGAAGGCCCGCGGCATGGAGATCGCCGGGCAGATCCGCTCCGGCATGACCGCGGTCAACGGCGTCATCACCTTCGCCGCCGTGCCGTCCCTGCCCTTCGGCGGCGTGGGCGACTCCGGCTTCGGCCGCATCCACGGTCCCGACGGCCTGCGCGAGTTCACCTACGCCAAGGCGATCGCCCGCCAGCGTTTCAAGGCCGCCCTGCCGCTGACGTCGTTCACCCGCACCGAGAAGCACGAGCAGCAGCTGGTCCAGCTGATGACGATGCTGCACGGGCGCGGCACGACGCTGCCGAAGCTCGGCCGGAAGGTGAAGCGCGCGAGGTAGGGGTGGGCGGGGCGGCCCGGGCGGAGCGGCGGCGTCAGGCCTGCCCGGCCGACTCCGAGCTCGCCGCCGCCGCGGCGACCTGGCGCCGCACGTCGTCCATGTCGAGTCCCTGGACGCCGGCGATCACCTGGTCGAGGGCGGCCGGCGGGAGGGCACCGGGCTGGGAGAAGACCAGGATGCCCTGGCGGAACGCCATGAGCGTCGGGATCGAGCGGATGCCGGCGGATGCCGCGAGCTGCTGCTGCTCCTCGGTGTTGATGGAGCCGAAGGTGATGTCCGGGTGCGCCTCGCTGGCCGCCTCGTAGGTCGGCGCGAACTGCTGGCACGGACCGCACCAGCTGGCCCAGAAGTCGACGAGGAGGATGTCGTCGCCCTCGACGTGCGAGGCGAAGTTGTCACTGGTCAGCTCGATGGTGGCCATGCCTGCACGGTAGCCGGAGGGCTGAGGAGCGGGAGAGACTGCGGCCATGAGCGAGCACGCCCTGCACCTGGACCGCACCGTCGACGCCTCGCCCGCGACCGTCTGGGCCGCCTGGACGACGTCCGAGGGGCTCGCGGGCTGGTGGTGGAGCCACTGGCCCGGCACGACCTACGACGTCGACGCGCGGACAGGCGGCCGCTACCGCATCGAGGCGCCCGAGGCCGGTGTCGGGGTCACGGGGGAGTACGTCGAGCTCGACGCTCCCCGTCGCCTGGTGCAGACCTGGGAGTGGCTCGACGACGGCGTCCCGGGCGTCACCGACCGGATCGAGGTGACCCTGACTGCCGAGGGGGCCGGGACCCGGGTGGACGTCGTCCACGTAGGGCCGGGGATGGACGCCGACTCGCGCGCCGACTACGCGTCGGGGTGGGCCTTCGTGCTGGACGCGCTGGTCGGCACCCACGGCACCTGACGGACCCGGGCAGGGACGCCGGGCTCAGCGCAGGGAGTAGGTCGCGATCGAGACGCCGACGTAGTGGCTGACGAAGGCCAGGATCGTGAAGGTGTGGAAGATCTCGTGGAACCCGAACCACTCCGGCCACGGGTCGGGCTTCTTGAAGCCGTAGACGACGGCGCCGATCGTGTAGAGCAGGCCGCCCGCCGCGATCAGCACCAGGACCGTGATCCCCACGCCGGTGCTCAGGACGGCGTTCGCCCCGTCGATGAAGCCGGGGACGAAGAACACCGCCGCCCAGCCCAGACCGATGTAGAGCGGCGTGTAGAGCCACCGCGGTGCGTCGGTCCAGAAGACGCGGAACAGCACCCCGAGGACGGCGCACGACCAGACCGTCGTGAGCAGCACGACCCGTTGGGTGCCCTCCAGGAGCATCAGCGTCAACGGCGTGTAGGTGCCGGCGATGAGCACGAAGATGTTGGCGTGGTCGAAGCGCCGCAGGAAGGCCCAGACCCGCGGCGACCAGGTGCCGGTGTGGTAGATCGCCGACACCCCGAACAGCAGCAGGGCGCTGAGCGCGAAGACCGCCGACCCCACGCGGGTGGTCGTGGTGGGGGAGAGGACGACCAGCACGATGCCACCGGCGAGCGCCAACGGCGTCAGGCCCAGGTGGAGCCAGCCGCGCAGCCGCGGCTTGACGGCCGCGAACTTCACGGCGGCCTTGTCGCCGAGGGTCTCCAGCCCGGCGCGCATCGCGTCGTTGGCGTCGTGGAAGGCCCGGTTCATGCCCGAATCGTAGCCGGGGACGACGAACGGGAGGGCGTCGGCGGCGGATGGGATCGGTCACCGACGCGGCCGGGCCGGACGGCCCTCACGTCTCGGCGACGAACCAGACGGTCGTGCCGACGACGTCGACCTCCGAGCCCCACCGAGCCGCCAGGGCCTCGACCAGCTGGAGGCCGCGCCCGTGCACCCGCAGCGGCTCGTCCGGGACGGTCCCGTCGGCCCCGTCGCGGTCGCTCGCCGGCCGGTGGCCGTGGTGGTTGCCGGCGTCGCGCACCGTCGTGGTGAGGACGCCGTCCTCGAGGGTCACCCGCAGCTCGGAGGCCGCCCCGGTGTGGATGACGGCGTTGGTGACGATCTCGGAGAGACACAGCACGACGGTGTCGACCGTGTCGTCGTCGACGCCCCACTCGGTCAGCCGCCGGCGGACGAACCGGCGGGCCGCGCCGACCGCGCGCGGGTCGCCGTCGACATCGAGGTCGGCGACCAGGACGCCGTCCGGCACGGGCTCGTCGCTCAGCGCCGCGCCCTGGCGCGGCGAGCGGAGCTGGGCGCGCCGCAGCCGCTCGCCGAGCGCCGTGACGCCGGCGGTGAGCGCGTCGCGGCGCGGCGGCTCGAGGTCCTCGGTGCTCTCGAGCTGCAGCAGGACGCCGCCGAGCACCTGGCCGTGCACCACCATCGGGGCCGCGACGACGCCCGCGGTCGGACCTCCGACCTGGCGGGCGATCCAGCCGGGGAACAGCGGGGCGAGGTCCTCGAGGGTGCCCGCGACCCGCTCGCCGGTGCGGACCGTCATGGTCAGCGGCAGGTCGTCGTAGGCGTCGATGTGGCACCACTCGACGGCGACGCCGGTGCGGTCGGACGCGGTGAACCGCAACCGCCGGCCGCCGCCCTCGGTCAGGGCCAGGGCGGCGCGGTGCACGCCCGGCGTGGCGGCGAGGTCGGTCAGGGCGGCCCTCGCGACGACGTCGAGCGGGACGACGGCGGCGCGGGCGGTGCGCGCGCCGTCGTCCGCCATGGGGTCGAGCCTAGAGCGGGAGGGGCGGTCGCGGGGCCGAACGAGCCGACGGCCCCGCGACCCGGCGACGACGGGGTCGACTACTGGCCGGGGACCTGCGGACCCTCGGAGGGCTGCACGATGACGAAACCCTGACCCTGGAACGACACCTGCACTGCCTCGCCCGAGCCGCGGCCGATGAGTGCGCCGGCGCTCATCGTCGACTTCAGCGAGGTGTCGAGGTGGGCCGACCAGGCGACGATCGCGTCGGTGTCGGCGAACGTCGGCGCCTCGCCGGCGTTGAGGACCACGGGCTCGCCGTCGGTCACGATCGCGACCCACCCGGTGCCGCGCAGCGTGGTGTTGAACAGGCCGCCGGCCATCATGCTCGCGCCCTTGACCCGCTCGATGTTCCACTGCAGCGACGCCGAGAACGCCAGCACGTTCTTGCCGTTGGCCGAGATCCCGGTGTTCGTGAGGTGCAGCAGGTGCACGTGCTTGGCGGTGTCGGCGATGAACACGTCACCCTGGCCCTCGACCCGCATGAGGGGCAGGCCCTCGCCGGTCAGCGCCTTCTTGATGACCCGGCCGGCGCCGCCGCCCTGGAAGGCGAAGGTGACGTTGCCCTGGTAGGCGACCATCGAGCCCTGCCGCGCCATGAACGGCTCGGTGACCCGCACCCGGAGCAGCTTGTTGTTCTGCAGCTGCGGGCCGGAGCCGGTCACCTCGGAGAAGCGGCCGTCGATGAGGTCGCCGGAGATCCCGTTGAACGCCTGCCCGGGCACGCCCTGCTGTCCACCCTGCTGCGCACCCTGCTGCGCACCCTGCTGGCTGCCGTGCTGCTGGGCCGGCTGGCCGCCGTGCTGCTGGGCCGGCTGGCCCGCCTGCTCGGGCTTGGCCTGCTCGGAGGGGGCGGCGTCGAGCGGCGCCGTGGACTGCACGCCGTTGTCGACCACGTGCTCGGTCCACTGGGAGCCGTCCCAGTAGCGCAGCTCGTGTCGACCGGTCGGGTCCGGATGCCAGTCAGCGTTCATCGTTCGTGTCTCCTGTCGTGGATGCGTCGACCGGGGACATCGTGACACCGCCGAGCCGACCTGACGACCAGCGGACCGGCACGGGGTGACCTACGATCGGGGCGTGGCCGACTGGAAGCGGGGGATCAGGAGTGTGCTGTACCCGGCCTACGAGGCCCGGGTGCTGCGGCGACTGCCCGGCAGCCTGCCCCAGCACGTCGGGGTGATGCTCGACGGCAACCGTCGCTGGGCCAAGGCGGTCGGCCGCGACACCTCGCAGGGCCACCAGGCCGGCGCCGCCAACATCGAGCCGCTGCTCGGCTGGTGCGACGAGGTCGGCATCGAGGTCGTCACCCTGTGGCTGCTGAGCACCGACAACCTCAACCGCCCGGCCGCCGAGCTCGAGCCGCTGCTCGCGATCATCGCGGACGCCGTCGACTCCCTCGCCGACCAGCGTCGCTGGCGGCTGCACCCCGTCGGCGCGCTCGACCTGCTGCCCGACGACGTCGCCCGGCGCCTCAAGGCCGCCGCCGAGGCCACCGCCGACGTCGACGGCATGCTCGTCAACGTCGCGGTCGGGTACGGCGGCCGGCGCGAGATCGCCGACGCCGTCCGCTCGCTGCTCCACGAGCACGCCGCGATGGGGACCTCGCTCGAGGAGCTCGCCCAGATCCTCGACGTCGAGCACATCGCCGACCACCTCTACACCAAGGGCCAGCCCGACCCCGACCTGGTGATCCGCACCTCGGGGGAGCAGCGGCTCGGTGGGTTCCTGCTGTGGCAGAGCGCCAAGTCGGAGTTCTACTTCTGCGAGGCCTACTGGCCCGACTTCCGTCGCGTCGACTTCCTGCGGGCCATCCGCGCCTACGCCCAGCGCGAGCGCCGCTTCGGTTCCTGAGGAGCCAGCGGAGCGAGCGTCTCGACGGACGGTTCCCGAGGACTTAACACGCCGTTCACCCGCGGCCGGGCGTGTCTGCCCGCAACCGTCCCTCGGCGGTCGTAGCGTCGTCGGCAACAGCGGGTGGGGAAGCCCGCTGCATCGGGAGGCCCCAGCGTGAGCGATCACGACCATCACAGCGACGGTGCTCGCACCGCCGTGCGAGGACGCCGGCACTCCGGCGCTGGGGCATCTCTCCGGTCCATCTGCTCGAGGTAGGGACCGGGCGAGGAGTGCGCGCGCGGTCCGGATACAGGGGATCACCGTGGCCACTGCCGCAGCTCGCACCGCCGGACCGATCGACGGATCCACCGAGGGGCCCCTCGACGGGCACACCCGCACCTACGTGCTCGACACGAGCGTCCTGCTCGCCGACCCCGGTGCCATCCGCCGCTTCGACGAGCACGAGGTCGTCCTGCCCGTCGTGGTGATCACCGAGCTGGAGGGGAAGCGGCACCACCCCGAGCTCGGCTTCTTCGCCCGCTCGGCCCTCCGGGCGCTCGACGACCTGCGGGTCGTCCACGGCCGGCTCGACGAGCCCGTCCCGGTCGGCGATTACGGCGGCACCCTGCGTGTCGAGCTCAACCACACCGACCCGGCGGCCCTGCCGTCCGGGTTCCGGCTGGGTGACAACGACACCCGCATCCTCGCCGTCGCCTGCAACCTGGCCGGCGAGGGCCGCGACGTGACGCTGGTCTCCAAGGACCTGCCGATGCGGATCAAGGCCTCGGCGGTCGGACTGGACGCCCAGGAGTACCGCGCCGAGGCGATCTCCGACTCCGACACCGGCTACTCCGGCATGACCGAGCTCGACGTCGAGGCGGCGGCCCTCGACGAGCTGTACGACGACGGCGTCCTCGACCTCGCCGCGGCGCGCGACCTGCCCTGCCACCAGGGCCTCGTGCTGCTGTCGGACCGCGGGACGGCGCTGGGCCGGGTCGGTCCCGACAAGCAGGTCCACCTGGTGCGCGGCGACCGCGAGGCGTTCGGGATCCACGGTCGCAGCGCCGAGCAGCGGGTCGCGCTCGAGCTGCTCCTCGACCCGGAGGTCGGGATCGTCTCCCTCGGGGGTCGCGCCGGCACCGGCAAGTCCGCGATGGCGCTGTGCGCCGGCCTGGAGGCCGTCCTCGAGCGCGGCCAGCACCAGAAGGTCGTCGTGTTCCGGCCGCTGTTCGCCGTCGGCGGGCAGGAGCTCGGCTACCTGCCCGGCTCGGAGACCGAGAAGATGTCGCCCTGGGGCCAGGCGGTCTTCGACACCCTGGGGTCGATGGCCTCGAAGGAGGTCGTCGAGGAGATCCTCGCCCGCGGCATGCTCGAGGTGCTGCCGCTGACCCACATTCGCGGCCGCTCGCTGCACGACTCGTTCGTGATCGTCGACGAGGCCCAGTCGCTGGAGCGCAACGTGCTGCTCACGGTGCTGTCCCGCATCGGCGCGAACTCCAAGGTCGTGCTCACCCACGACGTCGCCCAGCGCGACAACCTGCGGGTCGGGCGGCACGACGGCGTCGTCGCAGTGATCGAGAAGCTCAAGGGCCACCCGCTCTTCGCCCACGTCACGCTCACCCGCTCCGAGCGCTCGCCGATCGCGGCGCTGGTGACCGAGATGCTGGAGAACGTCACCCACTGAGGGTCCCGGCCGCCGTCGGGGCGGGTGGTTCCCCTGTGACGCACGGGACTGCCCGCCCCGGCCCCGTCGACCGGGATCGGTCCACGGACAGCCCCGCCGGGTTTGCACGCAGCCATCCCAGGAGGCATGGTGGGCCGAGATCTCTCGTGGTCCAGCACCGGACCCAGCCGATCGCCCGCCCCGAGTGGCAACCGACTGTCGTCTATCCCCTGGGTCTGAGCTCTTGTCGAAGCACGTGAAGCACGTCCCGAAGCACCGCGGCGCGCCGGCGCGTCCTGCCGTCACCACCGCCGTCGCCGGCGCGGTGGCCGAGGCGCCCCGCAAGATCGTGGGCACCACCGTGATCCTGTCGTCGCTGGCCGTCGCCGCGACCGGCGTCACGATCACCGGCGGCCTCGTCGCCACGTCGCCGGGCAGCACTGCCGCAGCGGTCGACCAGGCCAACCCGGTCGGTGCCGACACCGCGGCCGACGACGCCACGACCGACCCCGGCAGCCCCGTCGACAGCTCCACCGACAGCCCCGTCGACAGTGCGGAGCAGACCGCGGCCGACGTCGCCGAGCTGGCCGCCGCCGTCGAGCCGGCCACGCGCACGCCGGTCCTGTCGCGCTCGGCCGACCGCCGCCAGGCCACCGACCCGCTCAAGGAGGCCGCACTGGCCGCCGAGGCCGCCGGGCCCGCCGAGGCCGGCAGCCAGGACCTCTCCGACGCCGACCCGCGCGACATCGCGCGGGCGCTGCTCGCCGAGTTCGGCTTCTCCGCCGACCAGTTCGGCTGCCTCGACTCGCTGTACACCCGCGAGTCCGGCTGGAACGTCTACGCCGACAACCCGTCGTCCTCGGCCTACGGCATCCCGCAGTCGCTGCCCGGCTCCAAGATGGCCTCCGCCGGCGCCGACTGGGCGACGAACCCGGTCACCCAGATCCGCTGGGGCCTGGGCTACATCGAGGACCGCTACGGCAGCCCCTGCGGCGCCTGGGCCCACAGCGAGTCCCACGGCTGGTACTGACCCGCCTGCGCGAGCCCCTCGGCTCGCGTGTCGCCGGACCCGGCCCGACGCGCCGTCAGGGCCGCAGGTTGGTCCGCGAGATCGGCTGCTCGCGCGGACCGCCGGCCTGCGTCGTCGTCAGGACGTCCACGAGGGCGGCGACGACCAGAAGGATCGAGGTGCCGAGCAGGATCTGCGCGCCGGGCCCGAACGACGGCGGGTTGCTCCCGCTCTCCGGCTGGAGGACCAGCATCGCGATCGCGACCACCCCGATCGCGATCGTCGCGAGCGGGACGGCGTAGCCCGCTGGTCCGGTCGCTCCCATCAGCGCGGTGAGCACCAGGGCGCCGACGAGCAGCAGCCCGAGGAGCGCCGCGCCGGGCCCGTCCGTCTCGACCGCCGACCAGAGGTTCATCGTGCGGTAGACGCTGTCGGGGCGGTCGGCGTCCGGTTCGTAGAGCTGGACGAACGAGCCGACGAAGGCGAGCGCCGCGCCGATGAGGTAGAGCTGGCCGAAGACGGGGTGGCGGGGGGTCACGACCGGCACCTACCCACGCCCCGGCCGGGCCAACCGCTCAGGTGCGGGCGACCAGCAGGTAGCGCTCGTCGGTGATCGGCCCGCCCCAGAACACCTCGTCCGGCATCGGGACGACGCGCACGTCGGCCACGTGGGCGCCGACCAGGCGCTCGGACTCCGCCGCGGTCAGGCCCCCGCCGGTGTGCCACCGTCCCTCGACCAGCACCAGCCGTCCACCCGGCCGCAGCAGCGCCGTCCAGCGCGCGAGCGCGGACGCCGGGTCGGGCAGGGCCCAGAGCACGTGCCGGCACAGCACGACGTCGGTCGAACCCGGCTCGTACGGCGGGTCGCCGGCGTCACCGATCGCGAACGGCACGTCGAGCCCGGCGGCCGTCGCCTTGGCCCGGGCGCGCTCGACCATCCGCGGCGCGAGGTCGACCCCACGGACGCGGTGGCCCGCGTCGGCCAGGAGCAGCGCCAGCGTGCCGGTGCCGCAGCCGACGTCGACGACGTCGGCCGGGGCGGCGGGCAGGTGGGCGGCGAGCAGCTGGCGCCAGGCCTCCCGGGTGGCCGGGTCGCCGAGCCCGTGGTCGGGCTCGTCGTCGAAGTGCTCGGCCTCGCCGTCCCAGTAGGTCCGCTGGGCGTCGGGCTCGCTCACCGCGCCACGAAGACGGTCACGTGACCGGCGTACTCGCGCGGACCCTCGAACGGCGGGAGCGACCAGGTGACGTCGTCGGGCCAGGACGCCAGGTAGGCCACGGCCGCGGTGTGGTCGGCGAAGAACGCGCGGGTGCTGAGGTCGTCGCGGGTGACCTCGTCGAAGTGCTCGCGCAGGGCGGCCTCGCCGTTCTCGCTGGAGAACTGGGTGCGGAGCGGGGTGCCGCCCGCGTCGCGGCGCAGGTCGCCGAGGTGGTCGTCGCCGTTGGTGACCGCGACCAGGATGCCGTCGGGTCGCAGCACGCGCCGCGCCTCGGCGAGCCCGCGGTGCAGGTCGGGCAGGTGGTAGAGCATCCACATCGCGGCGACCGCGTCGAACGCGTCGTCGGCGAACGGCAGGTCGAGGGCGTCGGCGACCCGTGCCTCGACGCCGCGCGACGCCGTCAGCTCGACCAGGCGGGCCGACTGGTCGACCGCCACGACCTCGGCGTCGGGCAGCGCGTTCGCGAGCCGGCCGGCGAAGGCGCCGGTGCCGCAGCCGACCTCCAGCACCCGCCGCGGCGCGGTCGCGACGATGGCGGCCAGGGCCTCGGTGGCCGGGTCGCGCCCCTCGCGCGTCGGGTGCCAGACGGACTGCCGGATCTCGAGGTGCACCTCGGTGCGGTACTGCTCGTGCACGTGGTCGCGGTCGGTCATGCTCACGGGTGCGTCATCCCCTCAAGGTCGAGGGCGGCGTCGAGCTCGGCCTCGGTGAGCTCGCCGCGCTCGACGTACCCGAGTGCGAGCACGGTCTCGCGGATGGTGCGGCCCTCGGCGAGCGCCTGCTTGGCGATCGCGGCGGCGGCCTCGTAGCCGAGGTGCTTGTTGAGCGGCGTGACCACCGACGGCGACGACTCGGCGTAGCGGCGCATCCGCTCGGCGTCCGCGGTGATGCCGTCGACGCACCGGTGTGCGAGCAGGGTCGTCGACGTCGAGAGCAACCGCACCGACTCGAGCACGTTGCGGGCCATCACCGGCATCGCGACGTTCAGCTCGAAGCTGCCGCTGGCACCGGCCACGGTCACGGCGGCGTCGTTGCCCACGACCTGGAAGCAGACCATGAGGGTGGCCTCGGGCAGGACCGGGTTGACCTTGCCGGGCATGATGCTCGAGCCCGGCTGCAGGTCGGGGAGGTGGATCTCGGCGAGCCCGGTGGTCGGCCCCGACGACATCCAACGCAGGTCGTTGCAGATCTTGGTCAGACCGACGGCGACCGTGCGGAGCACCCCGCTCAGCTCGACCAGCGAGTCGCGGGTGCCCTGTGCCTCGAAGTGGTTGCGGGCCTCAGTGAAGTCCTGGCCGGTGGCCTGCGAGAGCACCTCGATCACGCGGGCCGCGAAGCCGGGCGGGGTGTTGATCCCCGTGCCGACCGCGGTGCCGCCCAGCGGGAGCTCGCGGACGCGGGGCAGCACCGACTCGAGCCGTTCGACGGCGAACCGGAGCGTGGCGGCGTACCCGCCGAGCTCCTGGCCGAGCATCACCGGTGTCGCGTCCATCAGGTGCGTCCGTCCGGACTTCACCAGGCCGCCGAACTCGTCGGCCTTCGCCTCGAACGAGCCGGCCAGCGTGCGCAGCGCCGGGACCAGGCTCTCGACGACGGCGAGGGTGACGGCGACGTGGATCGCGGTCGGGAACGTGTCGTTGCTCGACTGGCTCGCGTTGACGTGGTCGTTGGGGTGCGCCTGGACCCCGGCCTGCGCGGCCAGGGAGGCGATCACCTCGTTGGCGTTCATGTTGCTGCTCGTGCCCGACCCGGTCTGGAAGACGTCGATCGGGAACTCGGCGTCGTGCTCGCCGGCCGCCACGGCACGGGCGGCGGTGGCGATCGCGTCGGCGACCGCAGCGTCGACGACGCCGAGCTCGCCGTTCACGACGGCGGCCGCGGCCTTCACGTGACCGAGGGCGTGGACCAGGGCCGGCTCGATCGGGGTCCCGCTGATCGGGAAGTTCTGGACGGCGCGCTGCGTCTGGGCGCGCCACAGGGCGGAGGCGGGAACCTCGACCTCGCCCATGGAGTCGTGCTCGATCCGGACGGCGTCGGTGGGGGGCTGCTGGTTCATCAGGCCAACCTAACCTCTCACCCTTGACGCATCAGTAACACATCCGTTACCAATAGCGGGTGGACCCGTTCTCCGCCGTCTCCGACCCGGTCCGTCGCGAGCTGCTGCGCTCGCTCCTCGCCGGGCCGGCTCGGGTGGTCGACCTCGCGGCGTCCCGCTCGATCAGCCGGCCCGCCGTCAGCAGGCACCTGCGTCTGCTCGTCGAGGCGGGCCTCGCGACCGTCGAGGACCGGGGTCGGGAGCGTCACTACGCGCTGGCCCCGGACGGCCTGGCCCCGCTCCAGGGCCTGATCGACGACCTGCGTCCACGGGTCCGCCTCGACGAGGGCGTGCTCGACGCGCTCGACCTCGAGGTCCGCCGCACGGTCCGCGACCACCGGGCCGAGCTCGCCGACCCACCCCGCGCCCGACCCGACGCACCCGAGGAGACCGCATGACCGCCACCCCCACCGGACGCCGGGAGACCCGGCACGGGCACGACAGCGTCGTGCTCGAGCGCACCCTCCGCGCCCCCGTCGAGTCGGTGTGGGCGGCGATCACGGAGTCCGACCGCCTGGCCCGCCGGGAGTGGTACCTCGACCGGTTGGCCGCCGCCGAGACCGGCGGCGACGTCGCGGGCCTCGACCTCGGCGACCACCACCCGGCGCTGGAGGAGCACTACCGGGAGATGTTCCGCGCCTGACCCGCGACACTAGGCTCGCCGCATGTCGCGGTGGCTGGAAGACCTGAGCACCCTCCAGGTGCTGCTCCTCGTGCTCGGCGTCCTGCTCGGCGGCTCCGTGCTCGCGGCCATCGTCGGCGGGGTGCTGGTGCGGCTCGGGATGCGGCGTCCGTGGGTCGTCGACCGCTCCAGCCGGCTCTCGATGCGGGCGCTCGGGCTCATCAAGCGCCCGCTGACGATCGTGGTGCTCGACGAGGTCGCCGCGGTGATCCAGACCGGGCACTACACCAAGAACATCTCCGACGCCCTGCTCGAGAACCATGACGAGATCAAGGCGATGGTGGCCGAGAAGGTCCGCTCCGACCCGAACGCGCGCATCGTGAGCAGACTCCCGGGCTACGACACCATCGTCTCCGAGGTGTCCGAGACGGTGATGCGGGTGCTCATCGACATGCTCAGCGACCCGCGGATGGACGAGCTCGTCGCCGACCTGCTCCGCAACAACCTCGACCAGATCAAGAGCGCCGTCCGCGAGCGCGCGCACGAGGACGTCGTCGTGGTGCCGGCCGACCCGGTCCCGGCGTCCGCTCCCCGTCCGCGACCCCGCCCGGGGCCCTGACGGCGGCCCTGACGGTGCGTCCCGACCGCGGTCCCGCCTGGCCGTCGTCGAGGCTCAGACCGTGCCGACGTAGAGCCAGTAGTGCTCGTCGCGCTCCTGGAGCCGGACGTCGTGCCGCTCGGCGCGCGTGGTCGAGAAGACCGCCGCCAGCGAGCGCTCGAGGTCCGGCGCCTCGGCGGCCGACCACACCGCCACCGCGCCGCCCGGTCGCAGCATCGCGCGCACGCTCCGCAGGAACGGCGGCTCGTAGAGCACGGCGTTCGCGTCGTGCACGAGGTAGCCGGGGCCGTTGTCGACGTCGAGCAGCAGCAGGTCGTACGACGCCGGCCGGGCCTCCGCCACCGCGACCGCGATGTCGGCCACCACCACGCTCACCCGCTCGTCGGCCAGCAGGGCCGGGCCGTGGGCGATGGTGCCGTCGCGCATCCAGTCGACGAGCGCCTGCTCGACCTCGACCACGGCGCACGTCTCCACGCGCGAGTCGGCCAGCACCTGGTGCATGGTGAACCCGAGGCCGAGGCCGCCCACGGCCACCGCGCGCGGGTCGGCGACCACCGTCAGTGCCGCGGTGGCCAGCGCCTGCTCGGTCGCGACCTCGCGGGTGTCCATCACGAAGACGCCGTTGGCGCGCAGCTCGAGCGCGGTGGGAGCGCCGGCGTCGTCGGGACCGGGACGGCGCTCGCGCAGCACCAGCTCCCCGCGCTCGGACTCGGCGCGGGCGATCTCGACGTGCTCCACGGGTACCTCCACCGGTCGGGGTCGGTCCCAGGGTTCCACCCCGCCCGCGGGGGGCGTCCACCCCGGGGGTCTCAGCCGTCGCCGACGATGGCGTCGGCGTGCGCGGCGATCCAGGCGAGGAGCGGCGACATCGCCTCGACCAGGTCGCCGCCGAGCGGCGTCAGGCTGTAGTCGACGCGGGGCGGGATGGTCGCCTGCGCGTCGCGGACGACGAGGCCGTCGGCCACGAACGTCCGCAGGGTCGCCGCGAGCATCTTCTCGCTGATGCCGTCGACGGTGCGGCGCAGCTCGCCCCACCTCAGGGTGCCCTCGGCGAGCGCGGCCAGCACGAGCACACCCCACTTGCTCGTGACGTGGTCGAGCACCACCCGGGTCGGGCAGCCGTCGGTGAACGCGGTGGGCGCGTCGCCCCGGATCTCACGCAGGCTCAGCATCCACCCACCTTACCAAAAGGTGGGTACCTGCATCTGGGAAGTACCAAGCCGGGGCGACCGTTCCCCTCGTGAACCGTCCACGAAAGGAACCATCATGACCCTCCTCGTCACCGCCGCCTCCGGCCAGCTCAGCCGTCTCGTCCTCGACGCGCTCCTCGACCGCGGCGTCGCCCCGGCCGACGTCCGGGCCGGCGCCCGCACCCCCGACCGCCTCGCCGCCTACGCCGAGCGCGGCGTCGACGTGGTCGCCCTCGACTACTCCGACCCGGCCACGGTCGGTGCCGCCCTGGAGGGCGTCGACCGCGTGCTGCTCGTCTCCGGCACCGACGTCGGCCAGCGGGTGTCGCAGCACACCGCCGTCGTCGACGCCGCGCGGGCGGCCGGCGTGGACCTGCTCGTCTACACCAGCGCACCGCACGCCCGCGAGGCCGACTTCGTCCTCGCGCCCGATCACCGGGCCACCGAGGAGGCGATCGAGGCGGCCGGCGTCCCGGCGGCGATCCTGCGCAACAACTGGTACCACGAGAACTACGCCCAGGCCCTCGACACCGCCCGCTCGACCGGCGTGCTGACGACCAGCGCCGGGGACGGGCTGGTGGCCAGCGCCGCGCGGGCCGACTTCGCCGAGGCTGCCGCCGTCGTGCTGTCCACCGACGGCCACGCGGGCCGGGTCTACGAGCTCGGCGGCGACGTCGCCTGGGACCAGCCGACCCTCGCGGCGGCCCTCGGCGAGGTGCTCGGCCGTGAGGTCGAGCTCCAGCAGCTGAGCACCGACGAGCACGTCGCCCTGCTCGAGGGTGTCGGCCTCGACGCCGGCACCGCGGGCTTCGTCGCCGGCATCGACACCGGCATCCGCGACGGCGTCCTGGGCGACGTGGACGGCACGCTGTCGCGCCTCATCGGTCGTCCGACCACGCCGCTCGTCGAGGGGCTGCGCGCCCTGCTCTGAGCACCGTCGGGGTGGACCGGGGGCGCACCCCGGTCTGCCACGGTGGAGGGATGAACAGCCAGAAGCCCGGGGACGAGGGCGGCCAGGTCTCGCAGGTCGCCAAGATGGACCCCGACGACGCCGACACCCCGATCGACGACAGCCAGGGCGTGGCCGGCAACCCGGACGCACCGCCGCCGGAGGAGCTCAAGGAAGCCGGTCCGAACGCCAACCCGCACGCCGGCGAGGACACCCACTAGCCACCACCTCGATGCCGGGTCGGCGCGACGTCGCGCCGACCCGGCATCGTGACGTTCACTCCGCGCTGCGGACCCGCAGTCCTGACCCACCCAGCGAGCTCAGCGGGACCGTGACCGTGCCGGCGGGGTCGGTGAAGAAGTCGTTGCCCTTGTCGTCGACGACGATGAAGGCGGGGAAGTCCTCGACCTCGATCTTCCAGACCGCCTCCATGCCGAGCTCGGCGTACTCCAGGACCTCCTGGCTGCGGATGCAGTCCTGGGCCAGCCGAGCAGCGGGGCCGCCGATCGAGCCGAGGTAGAAGCCGCCGTGGGTGGCGCAGGCCTCGGTGACGACCTTCGAGCGGTTGCCCTTGGCCAGCATCACCATCGAGCCACCGGCGGCCTGGAAGGACTCGACGTAGGAGTCCATCCGGCCCGCGGTGGTCGGCCCGAACGAGCCGGAGGCCATGCCCGCGGGCGTCTTCGCGGGGCCGGCGTAGTAGACGGGGTGGTCCTTGAGGTAGCCGGGCATCTCCTCGCCGGCGTCGAGCCGCTCCTGGATCTTGGCGTGGGCGATGTCGCGTGCCACGACGAGCGGACCGGTGAGGGAGAGCCGGGTCTTGACGGGGTGCTTGCGCAGCTCGGCCAGGATGTCGGCCATCGGCTGGTTGAGGTCGATGGCCACGACCTCGCCGCCGGCGCCCCCCGACGAGATCGTGTCGGCGACGCCGGCGTCCGGCATGTACTGCGCCGGGTCGGTCTCGAGCTGCTCGAGGAAGACGCCCTCGGCGGTGATCTTGCCGAGCGCCTGCCGGTCGGCCGAGCACGACACCGCGATCGCGACGGGGCAGGAGGCGCCGTGGCGCGGCAGCCGGACGACGCGGACGTCGTGGCAGAAGTACTTGCCGCCGAACTGCGCTCCGATCCCGAACGACTGGGTCAGCTGGAAGACCTGCTCCTCCAGCTCGAGGTCGCGGAAGCCGTGCGCGCTCGCCGAGCCCTCGGTCGGGAGGTTGTCGAGGTAGTGCGCGGAGGCGTACTTCGCGGTCTTGAGGGCGAACTCCGCCGACGTGCCACCGATGACGACGGCCAGGTGGTACGGCGGGCAGGCGGCCGTGCCGAGCGAGCGGATCTTCTCGTCGAGGAAGCTCAGCATCCGCTTCGGGTTGAGGATCGCCTTGGTCTCCTGGAACAGGAAGGACTTGTTGGCCGAACCCCCGCCCTTGGCCATGAAGAGGAACTTGTACTCGGGGTCGTGTCCCGGTCCGCCGGGCGTCGAGTACAGCTCGATCTGGGCCGGCAGGTTCGTCCCGGTGTTCTTCTCCTCGTACGTCGTGAGCGGCGCCAGCTGCGAGTAGCGCAGGTTGAGCTTCGTGTAGGCGTCGTAGACGCCGTGCGAGATCGCCTCCGCGTCGTCGGCGCCGGTGAGCACGCCCTCGGACTTCTTGCCCATCACGATCGCGGTGCCGGTGTCCTGGCACATCGGCAGCACGCCGCCGGCGGAGATGTTGACGTTCTTGAGCAGGTCGAGCGCCACGAACCGGTCGTTGCCCGACGACTCGGGGTCGTCGATGATCCGCCGCAGCTGGGCGAGGTGCGCCGGGCGCAGGTAGTGGCTGATGTCGTGCATCGCCTCCGACGTCAGCAGCCGCAGCGCCTCCGGCGCGACCTTGAGGAACCTCTGCCCGTCGACCTCGACGGTCGAGACACCCTCGGTCGACACGAGCCGGTACGGCGTGTCGTCGGCGCCCGTCGGCAGCAGGTCGGAGTAGCGGAACTCGGCGTCGGTGCTCACGAGCAGTCATCGTAGGCGCCGCCCTGCGGGCTCGATCGTCGAGACCCGTGCGCCGTAGGCTGGCCGGGTGGACGACGCCGACCGCAGCCCCGAGCTGCGCATCTCCGACGACGAGCGGCACGCCGTCGCCGAGCAGCTGCGCGAGGCGGCGGGGGAGGGCAGGCTCGACCTCGAGGAGCTCGACGAGCGGCTCGCCGCCGCCTACGCCGCCCGCACGTACGCCGACCTGGTGCCGCTCACCCGCGACCTGCCGTCGACGTCCACCCCGGCGCGGCGGACGTCGTCCGTCACCCCGGTGAGCGACCCCGGGAAGCTCCGGGGGATCGCCGTGATGAGCGGGTTCGAGCGCAAGGGTGTGTGGACCGCGCCCGGGTCGATGACGGTCGTCTGCGTGATGGGTGGCGCCACGCTCGACTTCCGCGAGGCGCGGTTCGCCGCGCAGGAGAGCGTCCTGACGATCAGCGTGGTGATGGGCGGCGCCGAGATCGTCGTCGGCCCCGAGGTCGAGGTGGTCGTGGACGGGATCGGGATCATGGGCGCTTTCGTCGGGCCGTCGGACAAGGTCGAGGCCGAGCTCACCGCCGCCTCGCCCGTGCTGCGGATCAGGGGTTTCGCCTTCTGGGGCGGCGTCAACGTCGTCCGCAGGCCCCACCGTGACGACCTGCCGCCGGACCGCAAGCCGCACCGCCTGCACTGAGACGCAGCACGCGCCGTACCCGCTCCGAGGAGCAGGTACGGCGCGTCGGTGCCGTGCGGGTGGCTCAGACCGAGTTCAGGGCCCGCGACTCGAGCCGGCCGGCGCGCTCCTTGTCGACGGTGAGGTTCTCACCTGTCTGCGGGTCGAAGAGGTGGATCTTCTTCGTGTTGACCCAGATCTCGGCGTCGTCGCCGGCGGCGACGCGGCTCGTGCCGTCGAGGCCGACGACCAGCTGGGTGCGCAGCGACTCGCCGTCGAGGTCGCGCTCGAGCTGCTGGAGCTGCGCCTGCACCTCCGGCGGGGCCTCGAACGGCAGGTAGGCGTAGGCCTCGTTGCCGAGCCACTCGACCACGTCGACCTTGGCGCGGAACGTCGAGCCGGTGCGGTCGGCGTCGACCACCGAGGCGTCCTCGAAGTCGCCGGGACGGATGCCTGCGATGAGCAGGCCCTTGTCCTGGACCTTCTCGGCCTTGTCGGCGGGGATGTCCACCGAGCCGAACGGCAGCTTCACCGAGGTGCCCTCGACCGTCGCCGGCAGGAAGTTCATCGGGGGAGACCCGATGAAGCCCGCGACGAACAGGTTGCCGGGGTTCTCGTAGAGCTCGCGCGGCGTGGCGAGCTGCTGCAGGACGCCACGCTTGAGGACGGCGACCCGGTCGCCCAGCGTCATCGCCTCGGTCTGGTCGTGGGTGACGTAGACCGTCGTGATGCCCAGGCGCTTCTGGAGCCGCGCGATCTCGCTGCGCATCTGGCCGCGGAGCTTGGCGTCGAGGTTCGACAGCGGCTCGTCGAACAGGAACGCGTCGGCGTCGCGGACGATCGCGCGACCCATCGCGACCCGCTGGCGCTGACCACCCGACAGGTTGCCGGGCTTGCGCTCCAGGTGCTCGTCGAGCTCCAGCGTCTTCGACGCCGCCCGGACCTTCTCGTCGACCTCGGCGTCGGGCGTCTTGGCCAGGCGCAGCGGGAAGGCGATGTTCTCGTAGACCGTCAGGTGCGGGTAGAGCGCGTAGTTCTGGAAGACCATCGAGAGGTTGCGGTCACGCGGCGCGAGGTCGTTGACCCGCTTCTCGCCGATCATCATGTCGCCCGAGGTGATGTCCTCGAGGCCCACGATCATCCGCAGCAGCGTCGACTTCCCGCACCCCGACGGGCCGACGAGGATCATGAACTCGCCGTCCTGGACGTCGATGCTGACGTCGTTCACCGCCGGGAAACCGTCGCCGTACTTCTTGACGATGTTCTTCATGTCGATAGCAGCCATGGCTCAACCCTTCACTGCGCCGGAGGTCAGGCCGGCGACGATCTTGCGCTGGAAAATCAGGATGATGACGATGATCGGGATCGTCGAGATGACGGCGCCCGCCGCGAGCAGCGAGGCCGGCCGGTTGAACGGGTCGGCACCGACGAAGAACGAGAGCGACGCCGGGATCGGCCGGGCTGCCTCGGTCGAGGTCAGGGAGATCCCGAAGACGAAGTCGTTCCAGGCGAAGAAGAACGTCAGGATCGCCGCGGTGAACACACCGGGAGCCGCGAGCGGCACGATCACCCGCCGGAACGCCTGCCAGGAGGTGGCGCCGTCGACCTGGGCCGCCTGCTCCATCTCCCACGGGATCTCGCGGAAGAAGGCCGACAGCGTCCAGATCGCCAGCGGCAGCGTGAAGGACATGTAGGGGATGATGAGGCCGGGCCAGGTGTCGTACAGGCCGATGGCGCGCCACATGTCGAACAGCGGGCCCACCAGCGAGACCACCGGGAACATCGCGATGACCAGCGCCATCGTGAGGACCAGCTTCTTGCCCCGGAACTCCAGGCGCGCGATGGCGTAGGCCGCCAGCGTCGCGATGATCACCGAGAGCGCCGTGGCGATCAGGCTGATGCCGATCGAGTTGAAGATCGCCCGACGGAACTGCTCGTTGTCCCACACGTCCTGGTAGTTCTGCCAGCCGGCACCCGCGCCGTCGGCGGGGAAGAATCCCGGGCTGCCGTTGGTGATCGCGGTCTGGGACTTGAAGGACAGCGAGATGATCCACGCGACGGGCAGCAGGCACCAGGCCAGGATCAGTGCGACCCCGACCACCATTCCGATCTTCTGCTTCATCACTTCTCCTGCCGTGCGTCGGCGAGGTCGACGCGGAAGATCTTCACGATGAGGAACGCGATCACCAGCACCGACAGGAACAGCAGCACCGACAGCGCCGAGCCGATGCCGATCTGGAACTGCTCGATCGTCTGCCGGTAGGTCAGGAAGCTGATCGACTCGGTGTTCTGCGCTCCCGCCGTCATCACGAAGATGTTGTCGAAGATGCGGTAGGCGTCGAGGGCACGGAAGAGCACCGCGACCATGATCGCGGCCCGCATGTTGGGGAGGATGACGCGCGTCAGGCGCTGCGTCCACGTGGCGCCGTCGACCTTGGCGGCCTCGATCATGTCCTCCGACACCTGGGCCAGGCCGGCGAGCAGGAGCAGCGACATGAACGGCGTCGTCTTCCAGATCTCCGAGACCATGATCGCGATCACGGCCGGCGTGGTCTCGCCGAACCAGTTGAAGTCCGCGGCGAGGCCGGGGATCCAGCTGTTCACGAAGCCGTTCTGGTAGCTGAACGCGAACTGCCACGCGAAGCCGGAGACCACGGTGATGATGCCGTAGGGCACCAGGATCGAGGTCCGGATGATGCCCCGGGCGAAGATCACCCGGTGCATCACCATCGCGAAGGCGAAGCCGATGACCAGCTCGAAGGCGACGGTGACCACCATGTAGAGCACGGTGATGCCGGTGGTCTTCCACAGCAGCGGGTCGGTCAGGGCGACGGCGTAGTTGCCGAACCAGATGAACTCGCGGTCGTCGGGCGCGGTCAGCGAGTAGTTGAACAGCGACAGGTACAGCGCCCGCAGCATCGGGAACGCGGTCACCACCAGCATCAGGATGATGGCCGGCGCGACCAGCTTCTGACCCAGCCGGGCCTCGGCCTTCGACCGGTCGCTCTCGACCGGCTTGGCGGCGCGGCGGTCCTTCACGGGGGTCTCGGTCTGTGTCGTCACAGGAGGGCCTTCCCGTCGAGGACGTCCTGCAGGAACTTCGCCGACTCGGCCGGGGTCGAGTCCGGGTCGACCGACGTCGGGGAGTGCCAACGGCTCTGCACGGCCTGCGAGATCAGCGCGTAGTAGGCGCTCTTGGGCCGGGCACCGCCCTCGTCGAGGCTGGTCTGCCAGAGCTCGAGCAGCTCGGGCGGGTAGGCCTCCTGGAGCTCGGGCGAGTCGTAGTTGGCGCCGCGGGCGGGCATCAGGCCGGCGTCGCGGGCCAGGGCGACCTGCGCCTCGTCGGAGGCGACGCACTGGGCGGCCTCGAGGGCGTACTCCGGGTACTCGGTGAACGCGCCGACGCCGATGTCGATGCCGCCGACCGGCGGGGCCGACGGCTCGCCCTCGACGGTCTGCGGGTAGCGCGCGAAGCCGAGGTCGTCGAACTGCTCCTGGGTGATGTCGCCGGTGTCGACGAGCCCCTCGTAGTTCTTGTAGGCGAAGGTCCAGTTGAGCATGAACTCACCCGGACCGTCGGCGGGGAACATCAGCCCGAGGCTGGTGCCCTCGTTCGAGACCGTGAGGTCGCTCTGCGCGGCGTCGGAGTCGGCGAGCTTCTGGATGACGGCGGCAGCGGCCTTGCCGGCGTCGGAGTCGATGTCGACCTTGGCGTCCTTGCCGGCCTCGGTGTCGGAGACGATGTCGCCGCCGGCGCCGAGGATCATCGCGTTGATCCACACGACGTAGGCCTCGTAGCGGTTCGCCTGGACGCCGAGGGTGCCGCCGTTGTCGGCAGCCGCGTCGATGACCTGGTCGAAGGTGACCGGCTGGGTCATGTCGAGGCCGGCGGCCTTGGCGAGCGACTTGCGGTACCAGAGGACCTGGGTGTTGGCCCACTGCGGTGCGGCGTAGACCTTGTCCTCCCACATCACGGTGTCGAGCGGGCCGTCCAGGACGCCCTCGGTCACCGCGTCACCGGCCTCTCCCTCGAACTCCAGCAGCCAGCCCGCGTTCGCGAACTCCGGCACGAAGACCGGGTCGAGGCTCATCAGGTCGGTCGAGGAGTCCTCGGCGGCCAGGCGCCGGGCCAGCTGGGTGCGCTGGTCCGTCGCGCCGGAGGGCAGCAGCTGGATCTCGATGTCGTAGTCGTCGGTGCTGCACTCGGCGGCGTACTGCGTCAGCACCTCGACGCCGTCCGGGTTCACGTACCAGTTGAGCGTCGGCTTCCCGCTGCTGCCGCACGCGCTCAGCAGGGTCGCCGTCAACACGGTCACCGACCCTGCGGCCGCGGCTCTCCTGAGCCGACTGCGTGGACGCACTCTCGCGCCCCCTCCGACCTTCTGCATGTCTGGACACCCTCCCGTTGTGGTCTGTCCCACACCTTGGCCGGATTGCCGGGACGTGTCTAGTCCATGACGGGGTGGTGTCCACTTCACGGATGAACGGCTGCGCGTCGCGCTCCGCCCTGCCGTTGACCCCGATCCACGCGGGTGGCGCTGGGGACGCTAGCCCACCGGACCGCGGTCCCGGCGGGTGGGTTCCGCGGGCCGATCGGGGGGCGGGGACCGGCGGGCGGGCCTCAGCCGCGCTCGCCGGCCGTGGCGCGGTCGGCGTTGCGGCGGATCGTCTGCGCGAAGGTCTCGAACAGGGCCGGCGGCATGTCGTGGCCCATGCCGTCGACGAGCAGCAGCTCGGCGCCCGGGACGGCAGCCGCGGTCGCCCGGCCACCCGACACGTGCACCATCTTGTCGGCCAGGCCGTGGATGACGGCGGTCGGCACGGGCAGCGCGCGCAGGCCCGGCGTCCGGTCGGCCTGGGTGACGATGGCGGCCATCTGGCGGGTCATCCCGGCCAGCGTCACGCCGCGGTCGTAGGTCTCGCCCGCCCGCTTCTCGGTGGCCTCCCGCGTGGTCGGGTAGCCGGGGGAGCCGATGAGCCTCCAGGTCGCGACGGTGGACTGGATGTAGCCGGCGCGGCCGCTGCCGCGGGCCAGCAGGTTCTTGAACAGCACCGGGTGCTGCCAGCCGACCGTGCGGCGTCCGGTGGTCGACATGATGCTGGTCAGCGAGCGCACCCGCCCGGGGTGGGCGATCGCCATCGCCTGGGCGATCATCCCGCCCATCGACACGCCCGCGACGTGCGCCGACTCCAGGCCGAGGTGGTCGAGCAGACCGACGACGTCCCCGGCCATGTCGTCGAGGGTGTACGGCGCCCGCACCGGCAGCCCGGCGAAGGCGCGGACCAGCATGGAGCGGGTGACCCGGCCCGTGCCCCGGCTCGAGCGGCCGGCGTCCCGGTTGTCGAAGCGGACGACGTGGAAGCCGGCACGCGCGAGCAGCTCGCAGAGCTCGGGGTCCCACCAGGTCATCGGTCCGCCGAGGCCCATCACGAGCAGCAGCGGCTCGTCGGCGGGGTCGCCGTAGGTCTGGTAGCAGAGCTCGATCTCCGGCGAGATGGGGGCGAAGAGCTCCTCGGAGACGGTCACGGGCGTCGCGCTGGAGGTCATCCCCCCATCAAACCAAACGAGCGTTGGCCAGGGTGTTCCCCCTCCCGGTCGCGAAACCTCCCCGTAGCATGCGCCGCGTGACCGACAGTCCGCTCGCCTCCTTCCTGCTGCCCGAGGGCTACGCCCGGCCGTCGCTGGCCGCGGTGCTGCAGGAGCGCACCGTGGTCGCCGAGGCCGGCCGGTACGTCGTCCGGGCCCGGCAGGAGCGTCGCGAGCGCCGGTCGCGGCCCTACACCGGCCGCTCGGCCGCGCGCGCCGTCGAGCCGGTCATCCTGGTGCCGGGCTTCATGGCCGGCGACGGCTCGCTGCGGCTGATGGCCCGCACCCTGCGCGGGCGCGGCTACCGCACCTACCGCTCGCACATCCACGCCAACGTCGGCTGCACGCTCAACGCCGCCGCCCAGCTCGAGTCGCGGCTCGAGGCGATCGCGCTGCGCCGCGGCACGCGGGTGCAGGTCGTGGGGCACAGCCTCGGCGGGATGATCGCCCGCGGGATCGCGGTCCGGCGTCCCGACCTGGTCTCCGGCATCGTCACCCTGGGCAGCCCGATGCTCGCCCCCGCCGCCCACCACGTGGCACTGTCGTGGGGGGTCGAGACGCTGGTGCGGCTCAGCCGGGCCGGGGTGCCGGGGCTGATGTCGGAGGAGTGCGTCGCCGGCGTCTGCGCCCGCCAGAGCTTCGACGAGTGCCGCACCGCGCTCTCGCCCGACGTGACCTTCACCGCGATCTACTCCCGCCGCGACGGCGTCGTCGACTGGCGTGCCTGCATCGACCCGACCGCCGTCGCCGTGGAGGTCGACGCCTCCCACCTCGGGATGGCCCTCGACCCCACCGTCATCGACCACGTCGGCGCGGCCCTGCGCCGCGGTGCCGACGGCGTCGGCGTCCGCGGCCTGCAGATCGCCTGACGGGTCTTCCGCCACCACGCCGTCGAGGTCCGCGGGAGGCCTACCCGCCGACCGTGCCGGTCTCGACCCGGCTCCCTCTACGCGCCGCCGAAGTCGATGGCGGAGAAGTGGCGGAGCTTCTCGAGGGCGTGGTCGGAGTGGATGGAGCGGATGGTGCCGCTGCGCGAGCGCATGACGAGGGAGTGGGTGCTGACGCCGCCGGAGGTGTAGCGGACGCCCTTGAGCAGCTCACCGTCGGTGATGCCGGTGGCGACGAAGAAGCAGTCGTCGCCCGAGACCAGCTCGTCGGTCGTGAGGACCGTCTCGGGGCTCAGGTCGTGGCCGGCGTCGAGGGCGCGCTGGCGCTCCTCGTCGTCCTTGGGCCACAACCGGCCCTGGATGACGCCGTCCATGCACTTCAGCGCGCAGGCCGCGATGATCCCCTCGGGGGTGCCGCCGATGCCGAGCAGCAGGTCGATGCCGGTCTCGGGCCGCGCCGCCATGATCGCGCCCGCGACGTCGCCGTCGGAGATGAACTTGATCATCGCGCCGGTGGCGCGGATGTCGTCGACGAGCTGGCTGTGGCGCGGCCGGTCGAGCAGCACGACGGTGACGTCGGAGGGCCGCTTGCGCTTGGCCTTCGCGACCTGGTGGATGTTCTCGGCGACGGGGTGTCGCAGGTCCACGACGTCGGCCGCCTCGGGGCCGGTGACCAGCTTCTCCATGTAGAAGACCGCGGACGGGTCGTACATCGAGCCGCGCGGCGAGACCGCCAGCACGGCGACGGCGTTCGTCATGCCCTTGGCGGTGAGCGTGGTGCCGTCGATCGGGTCGACGGCGACGTCGCACTCCGGTCCGGTGCCGTCGCCGACCTCCTCGCCGTTGTAGAGCATGGGGGCGTTGTCCTTCTCGCCCTCGCCGATCACGACGGTGCCGCGCATCCCGATCGTCGAGATCATCACGCGCATCGCGTTCACCGCGACCTCGTCGGCGCCGTCCTTGTCGCCGCGGCCCACCCAGCGGCCGGCGGCCATCGCGGCCGCCTCGGTGACGCGCACCAGCTCGAGCGCGAGGTTGCGGTCGGGCTGCGACGGATGGACCTCGAAGGGCTGGGGGACGGCGGCGTGACTCATGGCCGGATCGTATCGGCCCGCCGAGGTCGCGATCGTCAGGCGAACAGGTGAAGCGTGCTCACCGCGGCCAGCAGCGACACGGGGGTCAGCAGCAGGGCGACGCGGTGGAACTCCGCCAGCGACGCGTGCTCCCCGGAGGCGTGCAGGGTGCGCCGCCACAGCAGGTTGGCGAGCGAGCCGGACAAGGTGAGCCCGGAGCCGACGTTGAGCCCGACCAGCGCGGCCAGCACCGCGACGTCCCCGAGCGGGGCGACCAGCGGCACCAGGAGCAGCGTCGCCGACAGGTTGGTCAGCACGTTGGCCAGGGCGGTGGCGAGGAGCGCGACGACGAGCAGGCCCACGAACGACGTCGTGTCCGGGACGACGCCGGCCACCGCCTCGCCCAGGAACCCCTCCGCGATCGCGGCGACGACGACGCCCAGCGCGAGGACCAGCAGGGCGAACTCGGTGTGGGCCGACCGGGCGACGTCCCCGGCCGCGAGCAGGCCCCGCCCGGCGCCCCACGCCACCAGCACCGCCGCGGCCGCACCGGCGACCCAGGCCGGGTCGACGCCGTACGGCGAGGTCGCGGCGAAGCCGACCAGCATGGCGACGACGACGAGCGCCGGCACCGCCGGGAACGGGACGTCGGGAGCGTCGCCCCCGGTCGCAGGGGCGGCCAGGTCGCGGCGGAACAGCAGCCGCAGGCCGACGTACTCGACCGCGAGGACGACGACCAGGACCGGCGCCATCCGGGCCGCGAACCCCGCGAAGGTCAGGTCGAGGGAGGGGAGCGCGAGCAGGTTGGTCAGGTTGGAGACCGGGAGCAGCAGGGACGCCGAGTTCGCCATCCGCAGGCAGGCGTAGGCGCCCGGCCGGGGCAGGACGCCGTCGGCCCGCGCGGCGGCGACGACCACCGGGGTCAGCAGCACGACGGTCGCGTCCAGGCTGAGCACGGCGGTCACCGCGGCCGCGACCAGGAACGCGACGGTCAGCAGCCGGGTCGGGCCGCCGTGCCGCAGCAGGCGCCCGGACGCGGCGAACAGGCCCGCGCGGTCGCACACGTGCGCGGTCACCAGGATCGCCACCAGGAACAGCACGACGGGCAGCAGGTCCACGACGGTGTCGCGGGCCTCGTCGAGGGTGATCAGCCCGCACGCCAGGACGGTCGCGATCGCGGCCAGCGACACCAGCGCCTCGACGCGGCGCCGCGGGTGCCGGTAGGCCACCACGAGCAGGGCGAGGAGCGCGGCCACGGCGGGCAGGTCGACCAGTGGCACCCCGGCAATCTAGTCGGGTTGTCGCCTGGGACGATGGTCGCGTGGTGAACGTCGATGAGTGAACGGGGCGGTCGCTACGAACGTTCCTTCGGTGGGCTCATCGGGGCGATGGTCGTGGCGGTCATCATCGTCCTGGTCCTGGTGGTGGCGCGCGGCCTGCTCAGCAGCGACGTCGACAACACCGACCGGCCGGCCGTCGACTACCTCGAGAACGTCGAGCAGCTGCAGCGCAGCGACATCGGGGTCGTCTACCCCGCCAGCCTGCCGAGCGGGTGGAGCGTGACCGCCGTCGACGTCGCCGACATCGAGCGCCCCGGAGCACTGCCCGCGATCGGCTTCGACCTGCTCACCGACGACGACAAGTACGTCGGCATCAAGGTCGAGCAGGAGTCGGCCGATGACCTGCTCGAGGAGTACGTCGACGAGGACCCCGCCGAGGCCGACCCGCTGACCGGTGCCGGCGGGCCCGGCCTGACCACCGACTGGGCGGGCTGGGAGGACGACGGCGGCGACCGCGCCTTCACCGCGACCTACGGCGAGGACCGGACCGTGCTGGTGCTCGGCGCGGTGCCGGCCGACGAGCTCGCCGACCTGGTCGGGCGGCTCACCGACGCCACCCTGCCGGGGGTCACCCCTCAGGCTGCCCCTTCGCCATGACGGCCTCGAGGCGCTGACGCGCCCCGTCGAGCCAGTCCTGGCACACGGTGGCGAGCGCCTCACCGCGCTCCCACAGCGCCAGCGACTCCTCGAGCGTCGTGCCCCCGGTCTCGAGGCGGCGGACGACGTCGACGAGCTCCTCGCGCGCCTCCTCGTAGCTGGGGGTCTGGTCGGTGGCGCTCATGGGGTGGGCTCCTCGCTCGGTGCTGCGGCCGCGGCCGCCGGGGTGCTGGTGGTGGTGGAGGTGACGTCGGCGTGCACCCGGCCGTCGACGACGCGGACGCTGACGGCGTCGCCGCCGTGCAGGCCGGCGACCGAGGTGACGACGTGCCCGTCGGCGTCCTGGAGGACGGCGTAGCCACGTTCGAGCGTGGCCAGCGGCGACAGCGCCCGGGCCCGGGCCCGTTGGTGGCCGATGTCGTCGGAGGCCCGGTCGAGCGCGTGCCGCAGGGTGCGGCGGGCCCGCTCGCGCAGGGTCGCCAGCTCCTCGGTGCGGCGGTCGACGAGCGTGCGGGGGTCGGCGAGCGCCGGTCGTGAGCGCAGCGCGTCGAGCCCGGCCTGCTCGCGGGCCACGGCGCCGAGCACGAGCGATCGCAGCCGCTCGCGGGCCGAGGCGACGGCGTGGGCCTCCGCCGCGACGTCGGGCACGACGAGCTTGGCGGCGTCGGTGGGGGTCGCGGCCCGGACGTCGGCGACGAGGTCGAGCAGCGGGTTGTCCTGCTCGTGGCCGATCGCCGAGACGACCGGGGTGCGGGCCTTCGCCACCGCACGGAGCAGGCCCTCGTCGGAGAAGGGGAGGAGGTCCTCGACCGAGCCGCCGCCCCGGGCGATGACGATGACGTCGACGGCGTCGTCGCGGTCGAGCCGGGCCAGCGCCTCCATCACCTCGCCGGCGGCCCGCGGACCCTGCATCGTCGCGTGGGCGACGCTGAACCCGACGGCCGGCCAGCGCCGTCTGGCGAGGTCGAGGACGTCGCGCTCCGCGGCCGACCGCGGGGCGGTGACCAGCCCGACCCTGGCGGGCAGGAACGGCAGGGTGCGCTTGAGCGCCGGGTCGAAGAGTCCCTCCGCGGCCAGCAGCTGGCGGCGTCGCTCGATCTGGGCCAGCAGCTCGCCGAGCCCGACCATCCGGATCTCGCGGGCGTGCAGCGACAGGGTGCCCCGGTTGGCGTAGTAGGACGGCTTGGCGTGCACCAGCACGCTCGCGCCCTCCACGAGCGGCGGGTTCATCGAGTCGAGCAGCGTGCGTGAGCAGGTGACCGGCACCGAGATGTCGGCGACGGAGTCACGCAGGGTCAGGAACACCGTCTGCAGGCCGGGCCGCCTGCTCAGCTGCGCGATCTGGCCCTCGACCCACACGGCGCCGAGCCGGTCGATCCAGCCCGAGATCGCGTTCGCGACCTGCCGGACGGGGGCCGGCTGCTCGGGTGAGGTGTCCAGGGCCATGCCCGGGAGGCTACTGGTGCCTCCCGACAGCGCCGCCGGCCCACCGCGACTCCAGCAGCCGTACCGCCTCGGCGAGCGTGAGCCCGAGCCTGCGGGCGGTGGCGGCGAACTCGTCGGCCGCGTCGGCGGCGTCGGCCGGGGCCGCGGGAGCCGCGACGAAGGTGCCGCGGCGGCCCTCGGTGACCACGACGCCGTCGGCCTCCAGCTCGGTGTAGACCCGCTGCACCGTGCGGACGCCGACGCCGAGCTCCTCGGCGAGCCCGCGGACCGTGGGGAGCCGGGTGCCCGCGGGGAGGTCGCCCGAGGCGGCTCGCCCGGCGACCTGGGCCCGCAGCTGCTCGTAGATCGGTGAGGAGGACTGCGGGTCGGGGGGCTGGATGCTCACGGTGCCACCGTACGCAGGACCACGGACAGCCGCACCGGCTCGACGGGCTGGTAGGAAGTGGGGCATGACCTACGTGCTGGTGGTCGGTGAGTCCCTCGTCGACGTGGTGACCGACGCGGGCGGGACGACCGTGGAGCGGCCCGGCGGGAGCGCGGCCAACGTCGCCGTCGCCCTCGCCCGGCTGGGACGGCGCTCGCGGTTCGTGACGTCGTACGCCGACGACGAGCGCGGCCGCTCGATCGCGGAGCACCTGGCCGGCTCGGGCGTCGAGCTGGCCACCGACCCGCACGTCCTCGAGCGCACGTCGAGCGCGGCCGCCACGATCGGGCCCGACGGCTCGGCGACCTACGTCTTCGACCTGGACTGGCGCTTCGGGCCGGTGGGCGAGGAGACGCCGCGGTTCGTGCACGTCTGCTCGATCGGCGCCGTCCTCGAGCCCGGCGCCGACGACGTGCTCGCGCTGCTCGACCGCCTGGTCGGGGCCGGTGGTCGCGGCGTCCACGCCGACCGTCCGACCGTCACCTACGACGTCAACGCCCGCGCGGCGATCACCGGCACGGGCCCCGAGGTCGTCGGCCGGGTCGAGGCCGTCGCCCGCCGCGCCGACGTCGTCAAGGCCAGCGACGAGGACCTCGCCGTCCTCTACCCGACGCTCGGGCTCGCGGAGGCCGCCGGCCACCTGCGCTCGCTCGGGCCCCGCGCCGTCGTGGTGACCCGCGGCGAGGGCGGGGCGACCTGGTACGGCGACGGCGAGCCGCTCTCGGTCGCCGCCACGCCGGTCACGGTCGTCGACACCATCGGCGCCGGCGACACCTTCTCCGCGGGCATCGTCGACGCGCTCTGGGACGGGCTCGACCCCGCCGCCACGCTCGCCCACGCCGCGCGGGCCGCCGCCGTCACCGTGTCGCGCCCCGGTGCGGACCCACCGACCCGCGCCGAGCTCGGCTGAGTCACAGCGACTGCGCGCCGATCACCCCGAGGAGCTTCAGCCTCTCGAAGCTCTCGGTGCCCGGGGTCGCGGTGAAGACCAGCAGGCCCTGGTCCTGGTCGACGTCGTAGAGGGTCTGGCAGAAGACCTCGACGACGCCGACCTCGGGGTGCACGATCCGCTTGTGCCTGGAGTGTGGCCGGGCGACCTCGTGCTCGGCCCACACGGCGCGGAACTCCGGGCTGCGGGCCTCCAGGTCGGCCACGACCTCGGCGGCCAGGGAGCCGGCGCCGTCGCGGGTGAAGGCGGCGCGGAGCTCGGCGGTGAAGGCGCGCCCGATGCCGTCCTGGTCCTCCTCGGGGTAGCGGAGCCGGCTCTGCGGCAGCGTCCACCAGCGGTGCGTGACGCAGCGGGCGAGGCCCTCGTAGGACGTCTCGTCGCCCAGGAGCGCCACGCACGGCGGCGTCTGCACGAGCGTCTCGCCGGTGCTGCCGACCACCATGGCCGGGACGTCGACCAGGCGGTCGACGATCCGCATCAGCCCCGCCTCGACGTGGTCGCCGCGGCGGACCCGGCCCGGGGCGGCGTACCCGCCGAGCCGGAACAGGTGGTCGCGCTCGGCTGTCGACAGGCGCAGCCCGCGGGCGAGGGAGGCGAGCATCTGCTCCGACGGGTTCGGGCCGCGCTGCTGCTCGATCCGGCCGTAGTAGTCGGCCGACATGTCGGCGAGCACGGCGACCTCCTCGCGGCGCAGCCCGCCGGTGCGGCGGCGCGAGCCGCGGGGGAGGCCGACGTCCTCCGGTTGCAGGGCCTCGCGGCGGGTGCGGAGGAAGTCGGCGAGCTGGGCCCGGTCCATGCCGACCATCCTCTCCTGGTGTGCCGGTCCCGTCAGAGGTTCATCCCGCCGGAGACCTCGACGCGCTGCCCGGTCACCCAGCCCATCCCGGGTCCGGCCAGGGCGGCGACGGCGGCGCCGACGTCGTCCGGCTCACCCACGTGGCCCATCGCGGTGACCGCGCCGAGGTGGGCCCGGACGGCCTCGTCGTCGCGCAGCGAGCCGCCGCCGAAGTCGGTGCCGGTGGCGCCGGGCGCGATGGTGTTGACCGCGATCCGGCGCGGGCCGAGCTCCTGGGCCAGGTAGCGGGTGTAGACCTCGACCGCGCCCTTGACCGAGGCGTAGACCGAGTAGCCGAAGTCGCCGGTGAAGCGCGCCAGTCCGGTGGAGGTGTTGATGATCCGGCCGCCGTCGACGAGCAGCGGCACGAGCTCCTGGGTGAGCAGGACGACGCCGGTCAGGTGCACCGCGACGAGCTCGGCGATCGTCGCCGCGTCGGTGCCGCCGAGCGGCGTCGCCCGGGCGAAGCCGGCGTTGTTGACGAGGACGTCGAACGTCTCGCGCCCCCACGTGGTGCCCAGGGTCGCGCGCAGCGTCGCGACGAACCCGACGAACGTGTCGGGCTCGGTCGTGTCGAGCTGCAGCGCGACCGCGCGGCGACCGAGCGCCGCGACCTCGGCGACGACGGCGGCGGCCTGCTCCTCGCCCGCGCGGTAGGTGAGGACGACGTCGGTGCCGCTCGCCGCGAGGGCGAGCACCGAGCTGCGGCCGAGGCCGCGGTTGCCGCCCGTCACGAGGGCGATCCGGCTGGAGGGGTTCTGGTCGGGTGTCTGCGTGGTCATGCCTCGAGCCTGCCGCGCCGCCGGCGTCCGATGAAGGTCGCGCTCAACCGGGGATCGACGGTCCCCGGCTACCGAGCGCCCCGGGGTCGGCCGGGCGGCCCGGCGGGAGAGGCCGTCGTCAGGGCGCGAGCCAGGTGTGCACCAGCGGGACGACGCTCGCGCCCTCGCCGGAGGCGGAGGCGACCCGCTTCATCGACCCGGCCCGGATGTCGCCGACCGCGAACACCCCCGGCACGGTGGTGGCCAGGTTGGCCGGCGGCCGGTCGCCCGCCCAGACGTCGCGCGGGACGTCGCGCCCGGTGAGCACGAAGCCGTGGTCGTCGCGGGCCAGGTCGTCGGGGAGCCAGTCGCAGTGCGGCGCGGCCCCCAGCAGCAGGAACAGCGCCTGGGCGTCGCGGCGGGTGACCCGGCCGGTCTCGACGTCGCGGACGTCGAGCCACTCGAGGCGGCCCTCGCCGCCGCCGTCGGCGACCTCGACGCACGTCTGCACGGTGATCCTCGGGTTGTAGGCGATCTCGCCGACGAGGTAGGACGACATGGTCGCCTCGAGCGACGCCCGGCGCACCATGATCGTCACCGTGCGCGCGAACTTCGCGAGGTGGATCGCCGCCTGGCCGGCCGAGTTGCCGCCGCCGACCACGACGACGTCGTACCCCTCGGTCTCGCGGGCCGCCGTCATCGCCGAGCCGTAGTGGACGCCCAGCCCGACCAGGTCCTCGACGCCGGGGACGCCGAGCTTGCGGTAGGCGACCCCGGTGGCGACCACGACCGAGCGGGCCTGCACGAGGCCGCCGTCGGTGTGGAGCAGGTGGGTGCCGCCGTGCTCGGCGGCCGGCTCGAGCGCGGTGACCTCCCAGCCGGTGAGGAACCGGGCGCCGAACCGGATCGCCTGGTTGCGGGCCCGTTGGGACAGCCGCATCCCGGAGATCCCGCGCGGGAAGCCGAGGTAGTTGCGGATCATCGAGGACGTGCCGGCCTGGCCGCCGACGGCCTCGGCCTCCAGCACCACCGTCGTGAGGCCCTCGCTGGCGCCGTACACGGCCGCGGCGAGCCCGGCGGGACCGGCGCCGACGATGGCGAGGTCGACGACCTCGTCGACCCCGGTCGTCTCCGGCGTGGCGAACAGGTGCAGCGCGACGTCGCGGACGGTGGCGGGTGTGTGGGTGCCGCGCGTCATCACGCGCAGCAGCGGGAACGACGTCGTCAGGCCGGCCGCCTCGTGCTCGGCGATGGTCTCGCGGCCCTCGTCGGTTTCGGGCGCGAAGACCCGGGTGGGCATGCCCATCCGCTCGGTGTACTCCCGGATCGAGGCGGTCAGCGGCAGCCCGGGCGGCGCCACGATGCGCACCGTCTCGACCTCGGGGGCGGCCACCGTGGAGCCCCAGTCGGAGAGCAGCTCGGTGATGGCGCCGTGGAACTCCTCGTCGCGCACGCCGCGCGGCATCAGCAGGTAGGCGTCGTACTTGCCCTTGGCGAGGCCCGGGCGGAGCTCTGCGGCCTGCACCAGGAACCGCTCGTACGGCGCCGCGACGACGCGCCGCGCGGTCGGGACCTTCGCGCGCCACTCGCCGAACGCGACCAGCGGGTGGGCGTCGGGCAGGTCGCCGTCCTGGACGATGAGGGCGACCGATCCGCCCTCGTCGCGGACGGCGTGGATCTCCGCCATCGCCTCGGCGCTGGAGCCGGCGGTGCGGAGGTCGTAGTCGCGGGCGTAGCGCCCGAACTCGTCGAGGAGGAAGTCGGCATGACGGGCCGAGACGATCAGGATCGCGGGGTCGGGCACGAGGGAAGTATGACGCGGCGGGGTGACCGGGCGTGCGCGTCCGCTCAGTACTCCACGCGCTGAGCCGTGTCGTGCTCCTCGGGAGCGATGTAGGCGTCCCAGCCGGGACCGCCGTCGACGTCGTCGGGCCCGATCCCTCCGTAGAGCACGTCGCTGTCCTCGTCCCCGCGCAGCGCGTCCCTGCCCTGGTCGCCCTCGAGGCGGTCGTTGCCGGTCCCGCCGTCCAGGCAGTCGTCGCCGGTGCCGCCGAACAGGCCGTCGTGGCCGGCGCCGCCCAGGAGGACGTCGTCGCCGCCGCGACCGCGGATGACGTCGTCGCCACCCAGGCCGAGGATCACGTCGCGCCCGGGTGTGCCGAGGAGCACGTCGGGGCCGGGGGTCCCGCGCACGAGCTGTCCGTCGGTGGCGCACGGGTTCATCTGCCGGTCGGCGACGGCGGCCGGGCCGACGGCGGCGAGGGCGGTGGTCAGCAGCGACGCGGCGACCAACGAGGTGCGGCGACGGGCCGGGCGGTGGGTCGGGCGGTGGGTCGGGCGGTGGGTCATGGTGGTGTCCTCACGAGGTCGGTACGGGGTGGGTGGAGCGGTCGCCGCGACGGTGCCATCGCGGCGTCATCGTGGCGTCAGAACGTCGGTCGCCGGTGCCGGGACGTCGACCTCGTGCATCGCCTTGGCCCACCGGCCGAACGCGCGCCGGGCCTCGCCGTGCCGCCCGGACCGGACGAGGGTGCGCACCAGGCCGCGGTGCACCCGCTCGTCGTACGGGTCCACCGAGAGCAGCCGGGTCAGCAGGGTGGTCGCGTCGGTGCTGCGGCCCTGCTGGGCGGCGATGGTGGCCAGGTGCCGCAGCGAGCGGAGCCAGGCGGCCCGGGTCTCCTCGCGCACGTCGCCCGCCCACAGCTCGCCCGCCTCGTCGGCGAGCGCCTCCCCCCGGTAGCGGGCGTCGACGGCGGCCAGGAGCGGGACGGCGGCCTCCGGGTCGCCGGACGAGAGGAGCTCGGCACCCTGGTCGGCGTCGGCCAGCAGGTCGACCGCGTCGATCCCGACGCGACGCAGGTCCAGCCAGACGCCCCAGGTGTCCGAGGCGACGTAGCGGTCCGAGGGCCAGGCCCGGTCGGGGTCGAGCACGGTGCGGACGGTGGCGAGCAGGACCGACAGCCGGTGGGACGTCCGGAGCGGGTCGTCGTCGGGCCAGAGCAGCTCGCAGACGAGCGCTCGGCTGGTCGGGACGCCTCGTCGGGCGGCGAGGATCTTGACCAGCGTCCGGGCCTGCCGGGAGCGCCACGCGGTCAGCGGCACCGGGCGGCCGGAGACCAGCACCTCGAACCGGCCGAGCACGACGACGTCGACCTCCCTGCCCGCCGGGTCGTCGCCGAAGGGCCGCCCGTGGACGGCGGTCACGCCGGTGCGCCGCAGGCGGGTGGCCGCCTCGCGCCCCCGTGACCGGGTGGCCCGGTCGGCGCCGTCGAGGCGACCGAGGAGGACCTCGACCCGGCACGCGTCGGGCTCGGCGCCGCCCTCGCGCCAGATCGACAGCGCCTCCTCGAGCGCCGCCCGCGCCCGGTCCGGGACGGCGGCGACCGCGGCGGCGAGCTCCAGGGACTCGGCGAGCAGGTCCAGGGACTGGTCGGCGCGCGCCTGGGCGGCGGCCTCCTCGGCGAGGGCCGCGGCCTGCTCCCGGTGGCCCGTGGTCTCCTCGACCCAGCCGAGCCCGAGCAGCGCGTACGGCGCCAGCGAGCGGGTCGCCAGCGTGCCGGCCTCCTCGGCGAGCCCCCGCGCCACCTCGGGCTCGGTCTCGACGACGAGGCGGGCCAGCCCGGCGAGGGCGGGCACCAGCACCTGCAGCTCCTGGGAGGCACGGGCCAGCCGGACCGCCTCCTCGTACGACGCCCGACCCTGCTCGCGGTGCCCGAGCGCTCGGTGGACGTCGCCGAGGCCCGCCAGGCTCGACGCCGCCCGGTGCGGCCCGACCCGCCGGCTCAGCGCGACCGCGCGCCGCAGGTGCCAGCGCGCCTCGTCGTGCTCACCGGTGCGGCTGAGCGCCTCGGCGAGGTTGTGCAGGGCGGCCACGAGAGCGCCGCGCGGACGCACCAGCTCGGCCGCGTGGACGGCCTGCCGGGAGACCCCGACCGCCTCGGTGTAGCGGGCGCCGGCCAGCAGCACGTAGGACTGGTTGCCCAGCACCCGTGCGAGGGAGACCGCGTCGCCGGCTCGGCGGGCCGCCTGGACCGCCAGTGCCAGGTGGGCCTCCTTGCGCGACCCGGTGCTGGTCCGGGCCACCGCCTGGTGGGCGGCGGTGAGGTCGGTCGGGTCGCCGGAGCGGGTGGCGAGGAGGAGGGCCTCCGTGGCCAGCTCCCCGGCGGTCGCCTCGCCCAGCACCGAGGCGACGGTGGCCCTCGCGGCCCGCCAGGCGACCGCGTCGTGGTCGTCGGTCAGCCGGTCCCGGGCGACGCGGTCGAGCACGTCGCGGGCGACCGTGAGCTCACCCTGGCTGAAGTGGACCGCCGCGACCGCGACGGCGAGGCCGGCGTCCCAGCCCTCGCCGCCGGCCCGGTCCTCGGGCGGGAGCAGCGACGCGAAGACGCCGCGGGCTGCGACGCCGTCGCCGGTGTGGGCGAGCGCCTCGGCGAGGATGCGGCTCAGGTGGGCCGGACGTCGCCCCGACGGCGTGGCCGGCCCGGACGGCGTGGCCGGTGTGGGTGACGGCGGGGCGAGGATCGCCACGACCCCCGCGGCGTCGCCCTGGGCGAGCATCCGCGAGGCATGGCCGGCGACCAGCCGCTCGGCCCCGGTGCGGTCGCCGCAGCGCAGCCGGGCCTCGGCGGCGGCGTAGGGGTGACCGTGCTGCTCGTACCACGCGGCCGCGCGGTGCAGGGTGCGCTCGGACGTCGGCGGGAGCAGGGACCGGACCACCGGCACGAGGCGGTGGCCCTCGTGCCCGAGCAGCTCCGCGCGGGGGTGCGGGACGAGCAGCCCGAGGGCGACGAGGTGCGCGAGGGCGAGGCCGGGCGCGCCGGGTGCGCCGGGCGCACCGAGGTGCTCGACGAGGCCGCAGGTCACCAGGTCGAGCCCGGCCAGGTCGTCGAGCAGCGCCGCGACGTCGTCCGGCACCGCGGCGAGCACCTCGGTGCGCAGCCAGGCCTCGGCGGGGGCGCCGGGGGCGGCCAGCCGGGCGACCGGGTCCGCCTCCGGGTGACCGGCGAGCGCCTCGGCCGCGAGGTGCACCAGGACCGGCCAGCCCGCGGTCGCCGCGTGGACCCGCGCGGGCAGCTCCGGGTCGGTCAGACCGTGCTCGTCGGCGAGGAGGGCGGCGACGGCGGCGGTGGTCAGGCGGAGGTCGGCAGGTCCGACCTCGACGAGCGGGGCGGGCAGCGCGGCGCGGACCTCGGGGTGGAGCGGGGCGCGGGAGGTGACGGTGAGCGCGGTGGTGCGTGGCAGGTCGGCGAGCCCGGCGAGCTCGGCCAGCTGCTGCGGCACGGACCGGCGGTGGAGGTCCTCGACGACGACGTGCTCCCCGCCCGGGACCGGCCGGGTCTCCGCCCACGTCGTCCGGCCGTAGCCGGCCGCGGCGACGACGAGGGTCGGCGCGCAGGCACGGGCGCTGGGTCGGTCGGTCCGTGGGGTCATGGTCCTCGGAGGACCGGCAGCGGAGGGCCCCTGATACATCCGGCTACGAACCGACGGCGCGCCGACGGGCCCGGGACGACGTCGAGGTCGACCCGGGCCCGCTGCCGAGGGCTCAGCAGCTGACGGCGATCGCGACGCGCACGCACGCGTCGGGACCGGCGCCGCCGTGGGCGAAGTCCGGTCCGGCCTGGCCGTCGAGCAGGTCGCGGCCGTCGGCGCCGAACAGGTCGTCGTCACCGTCGCCGCCGAAGAGCCGGTCGTCGTCGGAGCCGCCGTCGAGCACGTCGTCGCCGGCCCCGCCGTCGAGGACGTCGGCGCCCGTGAACCCGAGCACGCGGTCGACACCGCCCCCGCCGAACAGCCGGTCGTCGTCGAACCCGCCGTCGACCCGGTCGACACCGGACTGGCCGTCGAGGCGGTCGACGCCGGACTGGCCGAAGACCGCGTCGTCGCCGTTGCCGCCGTCGACCCGGTCGTCGCCGCTCTCGCCGAGCAGCCGGTCGGCCCCGTCGCCGCCGTTCACGAGGTCGTCGCAGGCGCCGGCGGTGACCTCGTCGTCGCCGTCGCCGGCGAGGATGGTGTCGGCGCCGCCGCCGCCGTCGATGACGTCGTCCCCGGGTCCCGCGACGATCAGGTCGTTGAACGGGGTGCCGACGAGGACGTCGTCGCCGTTGCCGCCGGGGATGAACGCGCCGTTGGTGACGCAGCCCGGTGCCGACGCCTGCGCCGCCGTGGCGGAGGAGGAGGCGAGCGCGGGTCCGAGCGAGGTGACGAGAAACCCGGCGCCGACGAGGGCGGCGAGGGTGGTCGGGATCTTCATGGTGGTGGTCCTCTGGCTGGGGCCGGCAGGGTGCCGGCCGGGTGGGTGGTGCGGGAGGCCAGAGGACCGCGGAGGCCTCAGCGTGGGATCAGCGTCCGGTCACAACGCTGGCGCCTGCGACAATCACCGGGTGCGCCTGCGGATCGATCTCGCCTACGACGGGACCGACTTCCGTGGCTGGGCGGCCCAGCCCGGGCTGCGGACCGTGCAGGGCGAGCTCACCACCGCGCTGACGACCGTGCTGCGGGTCCCGGACGACGCCCGCGTCGCCGTCGTGTGCGCCGGTCGCACCGACGCCGGCGTCCACGCGCGCGGCCAGGTCGTGCACACCGACCTCCCTGCCGGCGTCGACCCGCTGCCGGCCGACGAGCTCGACCGGCTCGCCCGCCGGCTCAACGGCGTCCTGCCCCACGACGTCCGGGTCCGTCGCGCGCGCGAGGCCGCCCCTGGGTTCGACGCCCGGTTCGGGGCGCTGTGGCGGCGCTACGCCTACCGCGTCGCCGACGCCACCGAGCTGCTCGACCCGCTGACCCGTCGCCACGTCCTCGCGTGGCCGCGCCGGCTCGACCTCGACGCGATGAACCGGGCCTGTGCGCTGCTCGTCGGGCAGCACGACTTCGCGTCGTTCTGCAAGCAGCGCGAGGGCGCGACCACGATCCGCACGCTGCTCGACCTGTCCTGGGTGCGCGACGACGCGGGTCTCGCGGTCGCCACCGTGCGGGCCGACGCGTTCTGCCACAGCATGGTGCGCGCGCTGGTCGGCTGCCTGCTGGCCGTCGGCGAGGGACGACGTCCGGTGGCGTGGGTCGGTGAGGTCCTGGCCGCGACCGCGCGCGAGGGGGCGGCGGCCGTCGTCCACGCGCACGGGCTGACCCTGGAGGAAGTGGCCTACCCGGCCGACGAGGACCTCGTCGCCCGGGCCGAGCAGACGAGGGCGAAGCGTGGTTGAGGAGACCGACGAGCAGGCCGACGGGGGCGAGCACTACTTCACCGCCGACCCGACGGTGCCGTTCAAGCGAGCGGCCGTGGTGGCCGAGGTGTGGGGGACGCGCCTCGAGCTCGCGTCGGGCTCGGGGGTCTTCGCCCGCGGGCGCCTCGACGTCGGCACCGCGATCCTCTTCCGCGAGACCGGGCCGCCGGCGCTGGCAGCGGGCAGCCGGGTGCTCGACCTGGGCTGCGGGTACGGCGTCATCGGGCTCGCGCTCGCCGCGTGCGTGCCGGGCGCGCTCGTCACCGCGGTCGACGTCAACGAGCGGGCCCTGCTCCTGACCCGCGAGAACGCCGCCGCCCTCGGCCTGGCCGACCGGGTCACGGCCGCCACCCCGGACGCCGTCGACGCGGGCGACCCGGGGGCGACGTACGACGAGATCTGGTCGAACCCGCCGATCCGGATCGGCAAGGAGGCACTGCACGCGCTGCTGCTGACCTGGCTGCCGCGGCTGGCCCCCGGCGGCCGGGCGGTGCTGGTGGTCGGCAAGAACCTCGGCGCCGACTCCCTGCAGCGCTGGCTCGGCGAGCAGGGCTTCCCGACCACGCGGCTGGCCAGCGCCAAGGGCTTCCGGGTCCTGGAGTCGCGACGGGCCGGCGACTGACCCGCTCGTCCCCGTCACCCGGGCGCCGTACCGTGGCGGGGTGACCGACCGCCGGGACGTGCACCCGCACCACCTGTTGCGCGCGGTGCTCGCCGACCGGCCGGCGCGCGAGGTCCTCGCCGCGGTCGGGGTCGCGGCCGACGACGTGCTGCTCACGCTCGACGGTCTCTGGCTGGCGGCGTCCGACACGATCGACGTCGAGGAGGTGCAGGCGCGCGGGATCGACGTCGCCACCGTGCTCGCCGTGGTCAACCCACCGTTCGAGGGCGAGCCCGACTGGGGCGGACGACGCGTCACCGACGCCACCCGCGACGTCCTCGTGCGGTCGCTGGCGATGCGGCGGGCCGGCGGGGCCAGGCCGGTGACCAGCGGGCACCTGCTGCTCGGGCTCCTCGCCAGTCGCGACCGCCTCGTCAGCGGCACCTTCCGCGCCCACGGCCTGCGGTTGCGCGACGTCCGGCCGGTCGTCGACCGGCTCGGACGTCGCGCCCCCTAGCGGCCCGCCGCCGGCGGGACGTGCGCCGGGGCCGGCTACTCCGGGACGCCGCTCTCGGGCGGGGCGTCCTCGGCCTGGGCGGAGGAGTCCTCCTCGATCGGGGCGTCCCCGATGTCGGTGACGAGCACGGGGGTCTTCGGCTCACCGACCCCGCCGCGGAGCGCCACCACCCGCATGCCCGAGATCCCGAGGTGGCTGTCGGCGCCGTAGCGGAACGGCGCGAGCTGCGGGCCCTCGGCGTCACCGAGTCCCTCGACGGCCTCGACCAGGCCGTCGCGCGTGAGGTCCTCGCCGGCGGCGGCCAGGGCCTGGACGAACGCGTAGGCCTGGGACATGCCGTAGATCCGGTAGTTGGTGAGCTCGCCGTCGGCGCCGTGCTCGTCCCAGACCTTCTGCCACAGCTGCACCCACGGGTCGTCCGCGGCGTCGACCCCGGCGATGTACTCGGTGGTCATCACGCCGTCGAGCGCGCTGGAGCCGCCCTCGACCGCTCCCTCGGAGAACTGGGCCAGCAGCCCGCCCACGAGGGTCGGGTCGGAGCCGACGTTGCTGTAGACCCACTGCGGCTGGTAGCCCAGGCCGAGTGCCGTCAGCTGCGTGAGCGCCGTGTACGACGGGGTGTTGAACCCGATCACCACGTCGGCCCCGTCGGCCTGGAGGGCCGTCACCTGGGGGGCCACCTCGGTGTTGCCGGAGGTGTAGCGCTGCACCGAGACGATCTGGTCGTCGAGGAACTGCCGCAGGCCCTTCTCGCCGTCGGTCCCGAAGTCGTCGTCCTGGAGGAAGAGGCCGACCTTGGCGTCGGGGAGGTTCTCGGCGACGTACTGGCCGATGATCTTCCCCTCGCTCTCGTAGTCGGTCTGCCAGCCGAAGGTGTACGGCTTCGCCTCGACGTCGTCGCCCCACTGCAGCGAGCCGGAGGAGACGAAGAGGTCGGGCACCTTCTCCTCGTTGAGGAAGTCGACGACGGTGCGGTGGGTGGGCGTGCCCAACCCGCCGACCATCGCGAAGATCTCCTCGTCGAGCACCAGCTCGTTGGTGACCGCGCCGGTCTTCGACGGGTCGTAGCCGTCGTCCTTGACGACGTACTCGATGGTGCGGCCGTTGATGCCGCCCGCGGCGTTGACGTAGTCGAAGTACGCCTGCGCGCCGGTGGGGATCTCGGAGTAGCCGGGCGCCGCGACGCCGGTCAGGGGGAAGTGGGCACCGATCTTGACGGAGGTGTCGGTGACGCCGACGGTGTCGACCTCCTCGCCGGGCTCGTCGCCCTCGTCGCGCCCGCCCGCCCCGCACCCGGCGAGGACGAGCGCGGCCAGGAGGGTGCCGACGGCTGGGACCCAGGTGTGTCTCTTCATGGTGCTCCTTCATCGGTGGTGGTGCGGGTGGGGGTGGCGGACGACGGGGTGGCGGACGACGGGGTGGCGGACGACGGGGTGGCGGCCGGCGGGGGCGGGCCGGGGGAGAAGCGGCGGCGCAGGCGGTGCGCCGGAGCAGCGAGCGAGCCGACCAGGCCGCGGGGGGCCAGCAGGATGACCAGCACCATCACCAGGCCGTAGACCAGGGGCGACAGCTCGGCGGCCCGGATGTCGCTGAGGCCGAGGTCGCTGCCGGCGTCGGTGACCACCTTGGGCAGGAACGTGAGCAGCGCGGCCCCCACCAGGGCGCCGGTGAGGCTGCCGAGGCCGCCGAGGACGACGATCGCGAGCAGCGTCAGGCTCAGGGTCAGGGAGAACGCGCCGGGGCTGACGCCGCGGTTCCACAGCGCGAGCAGCGCCCCGGCGGCGCCCGCGGTGGCCGCGCTCACGGTGAACGCGCTGATCCTGGCCCGGCCGAGGTCGATCCCCGCGAGCTCGGCGGCGACCTCGTCGTCGCGGACGGCCGCCCACCGCCGTCCGACCCGGCTGCGGGCCAGGTTGGCGAGCAGCACGAAGACGACGATGAGCACCATCCACGCGACGAACGAGACGTACTTGCTGCGCGTCGGGTCGCTGCCGGTGAGGTAGTAGGCGGTGTCGGTGGCCCAGCGCGGGATCTCCGGCACGCTCACGCGGAGTCCCTGGTCACCGCCGAGCCGGCCGTCGAAGTGCAGCGCGATGCCGGGCACCGCGATCGCCAGCGCCAGGGTGGCGCCGGCGAGGTACGGGCCGTGCAGCCGGGCCGCGGCGAAGCCGACCACGACGCCGACGACGACGGTCAGCGCGGTGGCCGCCAGGATCACCAGCGGCAGCGGCGTCCCGGCGTCCTGGTCGGGGAGCAGCAGCGCCGTCGTGTAGGCGCCGAAGGCCATCAGGGCGCCGTGCCCGAGGGAGATCTGGCCGTTGAGCCCGGTGAGGACGGTCAGCCCGCCCGCCGCGGTCGCGAGGTAGGCCATCTGGGTGAGCTGGGTGCTGCGGTAGTCGCTGACCGCGGTCAGCACCGCCACGACGAGGACGACGGCGACGGCCGCGACGACGAGGTGCCGGACCAGCGTCTGCTCGCGCACCCGTGCGAGGAGCGCCCGCATCAGACCCTCCTCGCCGGGGTCGTGGAGAAGAGGCCACCGGGTCGCAGGGTGAGGACCGCGATCAGGATCACCAGGGCCGTCAGCGCCACCAGCTGCGACCCGACGTACCCGCTGACGAAGCTGAGGGCCACCCCGAGCAGCAGCCCCCCGACGACCGCGCCGACCGGGCTGTCGAGACCGCCGAGCACCGCGGCGACGAAGCCGAAGACGACGACGGAGTCCATGTAGTTGGGGTTCACGAGGTCGCCGCCGGCGATGAGGATCCCGGACAGCGAGCCGACCACCGAAGCCAGCGCCCAGCCCAGCGTCAGCATGCCGCCGACCCTGACGCCGAGCAGCCGCGCGACCTCGGGCTCGTGGGCGGCCGCACGCATCCGCAGGCCGAGGTCGGTGAAGCGGAAGAGCAGCACCAGCAGGGCCATCGTGACGAGCACCGCCGCGATCGTGAACATCCCGAACCCGGTGATCGCGTACGTCGTCCCCCCGATCTCGGTGCCGCGGACGCCGAACGGCGCCGGGAAGGACCGGACGCCGTTGCCGAAGAGCAGCGCGGCGGCGGCGTGCAGCACGATGAACAGCCCGAGCGTGAGGATCACCGCGTTGATCTCGCTCTTGCCCTCGACGGGCCGGACGACGACGCGCTCGATGACGGCGCCGAGCACCAGGCCGCTGACGAGGGCGACGGCGAACGCGAGCCAGAACGACGCCCCGCCCTCGATCAGCTCGAGCGCGAGGAGCGTGGTCACCATCGCCATCGGCGCCTGCGCGAAGTTCACCACCCGCGTCGAGCGCCAGATCAGCACCAGCGCCAGGGCGAACGCGGCGTAGACCATCCCGAGGGTGAGCCCCCCGAGAGCGGTGTTCACGAGCTGTTGCACCGGTGCTCCTCCTCAGAATCCCAGATAGGCGTGTCGGAGCTTCTCGTCGCCGGCCAGCCGGTCGGCGACGTCGTCGGCCACCACGCGGCCGAGGTCGAGGACGACGCCGCGGTCGGCCACCGACAGGGCGCTGCGCGCGTTCTGCTCGACCAGCAGGACCGTCAGCCCCTCCTCGCGGACCAGGTCGCGGAGCAGCCCGAAGATCTGCGTGACGATGCGCGGGGCGAGGCCGAGCGACGGCTCGTCGAGCAGCAGCACGGTCGGTCGAGCCATCAGGGCCCGGCCGATCACGAGCATCTGCCGCTCGCCGCCGGACAACGTGCCGGCCGGCTTGGCGCGCCGCTCGCCGAGCGGTCCGAAGAGCCCGTAGACCCGGTCGAGGTCGTCGGGACGGACCCGCCCGCGGGCCAGCCCGCCGAGCCGCAGGTTCTCCTCGACGGTGAGCTCGACGATGACGCCGCGCCCCTCGGGCACGTGGGACATGCCGAGCGCCGGCATCCGCTCGGCGGCGGTGCGGGTGATGTCGCGCCCGGCCAGCCCGACGGTGCCGGCCCGGGCACGGTGCAGGCCGGAGACGGTGCGCAGCAGCGTCGTCTTCCCCGCGCCGTTGGCGCCGAGGACGGCGGTGATCCGGCCCTCCTCCGCGCCGAGCGTGACGTCGTGCAGCGCGGTGATCGGCCCGTAGCCGGCGGTGAGCCCGGAGACGGTGAGCATCAGTCCACCGCCTCGCCGAGGTAGGCCGCGAGCACGGCCGGGTCGTTGCGGACGACCTCCGGTGTGCCGTGCGCGATCACCCGGCCGAAGTCGAGCACCGTGATCTCGTCGCACACCCGCATCACCAGGTCCATGTGGTGCTCGACGAGCATCACCGCCATCCGGTCGGTGAGCCCCCGGACCAGGTCGCCGAGGTCGCTGATCTCGTCGGACGACAACCCGCTGGCGGGCTCGTCGAGCAGCAGCAGGTCGGGCTCGGCGACCAGCGCCCGGGCCAGCGCGACCCGCTTGCGGACGGGGTAGGGGAGGCTCGGCGGGTAGCGGTCCGCGTGCTCGAGCACGTGCAGCCCGGCGAGGGCCTCGCGCGCCCTCTCGCGCAGCCGCCGCTCCTCCCGCGAGGAGGGCGGCAACCCGGCCAGCGACCCGAGGAAGCCGGTCCGGGCGTGCCGGTCGGCACCGACGACGACGTTGTCGAGGACGGTGAGCCGGTCGAAGAGACCGAGACCCTGGAGGGTGCGGGCCACGCCGAGCCCGGCCAGGTGGTGGGGCCGGTGGCGCTGCCGCTCGCGGCCCCGGATCTCGAGCGTGCCCTCGTCGAGCGCGACGAAGCCGCACACCACGTTGAACAGGGTGGTCTTGCCGGCGCCGTTGGGTCCGATCACGCCGTGCACCGTGCGGGGGGCGACCGCGAGCCCGACGTCGGACAGGGCCGTCAGCCCACCGAACCGCACGGTGGCACCGCGCAGCACGAGCTCGGGCGAGGTCGGGTCCGGCGCATCCACGAGCGGCTCTCCCAGGACTCTCGGCGGTGTGACGTCCACCACCTTGGTGCGCGGAGACCAGTCGCCGCATTGGGCGACGAGCACAGAAGTCGTTGGTGGATGCGTCCGGAATCGGCGCAGGGGCTGGTCAGAGTTGTGCTCGGAGTGCGACCGTGCCGCATGGTCTCCGAGACCGACGCCACCCGCTCGGCGCGGCTGGCGCACGCCTGGTCCCAGCTCGTCGACGGCTCGGACGCCATCGCCGACAGCATCACGCTGACCCTCTTCGAGCGCGACGTCGAGCTCTACGAGCGGATCGGGCCCGAGCTGCGGGCCGACGTCCGGGCGAGCTGCCGCCAGCACATCCGCCGGGGCCTGGAGATCCTCTCCGGGCAGAGCGCGAGCGGGTCGGCGAAGGAGCTGTGGCGCGAGACCGGACGGCGCCGGGCCCGCCAGGGCGTCCCGCTCGAGCTCGTGCTCAACGCCTACACGCTCGGCGCCCGCGTGCTGTGGGAGGCCCTGATCACCCACGGCTCGCGTGCGGAGGGGGCGGCCGTCGACGAGGGCATGCTGCTCTCGGCGGCGCGGACCGTGTGGGCCAACCTCGACGTCCAGAGTGCCCTCCTCATCGACGCCTACCGCCGCGAGAGCCGGCGCCTGCACCGCCAGGACCTCCAGCGCCAGCACGCGGCCCTCGACGCGCTGCTCGAGGGTCGCGGCGCCGATCCCGCCTACGTCGAGGAGGCGCGGGCCGCCCTCGACGTCGGCCCGGACGACGGCCTGGCCTGCGTCACCGTGCTGCCCGGCGGACAGGACCACGGTGCCGACCTCGACCACACCGACCGGCTCGGCGCGGTCGAGGACCGCCTGGACCGCGCCGGGCTGCGCACCCACTGGCACGTGCGCGACGGCATCTCGTTCGGGCTGGTCTGCGGCGACCTGCCCGACGAGGCCGGCCTCGTCGAGCTGCTCAGCCCGCGGGCGCCGGCCCGGATCGGCGTGGCCCTGTCGGGCGACGGCCTGGCGGGCTTCGCGACGGCGTACCTGCTCGCGACCCGGGCGGCGCAGACCCTCGACCGGCACGACCGCCGCGCCGTGGCCGTCACCGACCGGCTCCCGGAGGTGCTGCTCGTCGGCAGCCCGCAGGTCGGCCAGCTGCTCGTCGACCAGGCCCTCGGCGGCCTCCTCGCGCAGCCCGAGTCCCAGCGCGACTCGCTGCTGCTGACCCTCGCCGCGCTGCTGCGCCACGACGGGTCACCGACGCACGCCGCGGCCGACCTGTTCTGCCACCGCAACACCGTCATCTACCGGCTCAAGCAGATCGAGGCCCTCACCGGTCGCTCGCTGGGCGACCCGCGCGACAAGATGCTGCTCGGCCTCGCGCTGGCCGCCCACGGGCACGAGGAGTGATCAGACGAAGGCGCTGATGCCGGTCTCGTCCCGGCCGATCAGCAGCTTCTGGACCTGGCTGGTGCCTTCGTAGAGGGTCATCACGCGGGCGTCGCGGAGGTACTTCGCGGCGGGGTACTCATCGACGTACCCGGCGCCGCCGTGGATCTGGATGGCGAGGTTGGCGGCGCGGACGGCGGCCTCGGAGGCGAACAGCTTGGCCTTGGACGCCGCGACGCCGAACGGCTCGTGGCGGTCGACGAGGTCGGCGCAGCGCCACACCAGCAGGCGTGCGGCGTCGGCGTCGAGGGAGATGTCGGCGATCATGTCCTGCACCAGCTGGAAGCCGGCGATCGGCCGCCCGAACTGGGTGCGGCTCCGCGCGTACTCCACGGAGGTCTCCAGGCAGCCCTGCACGATCCCGACGCAGCCCGCGGCGACGGCGAGCCGGCCCTTGTCGAGGCTCGACATGGCGATCTTGAAGCCCTGGCCCTCCTCGCCGAGCAGCGCGGACGACGGCACCCGCACCCGGTCGAGGAACAGCTCGGCGGTGGCCTGGCCGCGCAGCCCGAGCTTGCCCTGGATCTCGCGCGCCTCGAACCCCGCGGCGTCGGTGGGCACGAGGAACGCCGAGATCCCGCGCGGACCGCTGCCCGGCTCCCCGGTGCGCGCGAAGACCAGGGCGACGTCGGCCCAGGTGCCGTTGGTGATGAACAGCTTCTGGCCGGTGATCAGGTAGTCGTCGCCGTCGCGCTCGGCGCGGGAGGTGAGGTTGCCGGCGTCCGACCCGGTGCCGGGCTCGGTCAGGCCGAAGCACCCCAGCCGGGTCGCCGCCGCGAGCTGCGGCAGCCACTCCCGCTTCTGCTCCTCGGAGCCGAAGAAGAGGATCGACTTGCCCACCAGCCCGCTGCTCACCGAGACGATCCCGCGCAGTGCGGAGTCGGCCCGCCCGAGCTCCTCCATGGCCAGCGCGTAGGTCACGTAGTCGCCGCCGACCCCGCCGTGCTCCTCGGGGATGGTCAGGCCGAAGAACCCGATCTCGGCCATCTTCGGCACGATCGCGAGGTCGACGGACTCGTCCCGGTCCCACTGCGTGCGGTGCGGCACCGCCTCCCGGTCGAGGAAGTCGCGGGCCAGGTCGCGGAAGGCCTGCTGCTCGTCGCTCAGCGAGAGATCCATGCCGTCACTGTTCCACGGGGCGCCTACTCACAGCCGCCGCCGTCGCCGACGTCCACCCACCGTCGTGACACGGGTGCCGGGTCGGCGGCCTCGGTGCCCGGGCTCCGTGCCGTTCAGCCGAGCCCGTCGACCTTGGTCTGCAGCCGGCGCATGCCCGCCAGCCAGCGGCCGGTGTCGGCGGCGCGGGCGGCGTAGTAGCCGGCGACCTCGGGGTGGGGGAGCACGAGGAACCGGTCGTCGTCGAGCGAGTCGACCCACGCCGCGGCGACGGCCTCGGGGGCCAGCGCCTCGTCGTGCGACAGCAGGTCCTTGAGCGGGCCCGCCTGGTCGAGCATCGCGGTCTGCACGCCCTGCGGGCAGATCGCCTGCACGGTGACGCCGCGGTCGCCGTAGGTGACCGAGAGCCACTCGGCGAAGCCGACGGCGGCGTGCTTGGTCGTCGAGTACGCCGCCGCGCCGATCATCGTGAGCAGGCCGGCCGCCGACGCGGTGACCACGAACCGGCCGCCGCGCCCGTCGTCGAGCCACGACGGGACGATCGCGCGGGCGGCCCGCACGTGGCCCATCACGTTGACCTCGAGCATCCGGGCCCACTCGGCGTCCGGGAGCTGCAGGGAGTCGGCCATGGTGCGGTCGATGCCGGCGTTGGCGCAGTAGACGTCGATCCGGCCGAGCGCGTGGGTCGCGGCGGCGACCAGGGCCTCGACCCCGTCGGTGGAGGCGGCGTCGCCCGGGACGGCGGTCGCGCCGATCTCCGCCGCGGTGACGGCCAGCTGGTCGGCGTCGACGTCGTTGACCACCACGCGGGCGCCCTCGGTGACCAGGCGGGCGGCCAGCGCGCGGCCGATGCCGCCCGCGGCGCCGGTGACGACGACGCCGCGCCCCTCGAGCTTCTCGTGGCCCATCAGTGCTCTCCCTCGATCAGTGCCGGCCGGTCTCTGCCTGTCTCGGCCGGTCGGTCAGTGCTGGCCCTGCAGTGCGATGCCGCCGTCGGCGACGACCGTCTGGCCGGTCAGCCAGGACGCCTCGTCGGAGAGGAGGAACGCCACCAGCGAGCCGATGTCGTCGGGCTCGCCGAGCCGCTTCAGCGGGTACGCCGCCGACGCCTCCTCCTCGCGGCCGACGTAGAGCGCCTCGGCGAACCGCGTCTTCACCACCGCCGGGGCGACCGCGTTGACCCGGATGCCGGGGCCGAGCTCCTGGGCGAGGGTCTCGGTGAGGCTGACGAGCGCGGCCTTGCTGGCGCCGTACATCGCGATGAACGGCGCGGGCCGCACGCCCGACAGCGACGACACGTTGACGACGGCGCCGCCGTGCTCCTTCATCCACCCGCGGTGGACCTCCTGGGTCCAGCCGAGGGCCGCGACGACGTTGACGTCCATGATCTTGCGGGCGGCGTCGAGGTCGAGGTCCATCAGCAGGCCGAACGCCGGGTTGATGCCGGTGTTGTTGACCAGCAGGTCGACGCTGCCGTACGTCGCGATCGCGGCCGCGACCGTGTCGCGCCGGTGGTCGGCGTCGGCGGCGTTGCCGGGGACGCCGAGCGCGTGCTCGGGCCCGCCGAGCGACTCCACGGCCGCGGCCAGGGCCTCGGGCTTGCGGGCCGTGACCACGACCCTCGCGCCCTCGTCGACCAGCCGCTGCGCGACGCCGAGGCCGATGCCGCGGCTGGCGCCGGTGACGATCGCGGTCTTGCCGGCCAACCCCCTCACGACCGGTGCCTCACTGCGTCGCCGTCCGGTCGAGCGGGTCGATGACGCCGTGGTCGCCGAGCGTCGCGTCGAGCGTGCGCAGGTGGTGGCCGGCGTCGCCGAGCAGGTGGTCGAGCGCGGTCAGGTGGGCGGTGAACGTGCCGACGTTGTACTCCGCGGTCATCGCGATGCCGCCGTGCAGCTGGATCGCCTCCTGGCCGACGTGTCGCCCGGCCCGGCTGACCTGCAGGCCCGCGCGGGCGGCGGCGTCCGCGACCTGCGCCGGGCCACCGGCCGCGACGACCATCGTGGCCCAGTCGACCATGCTGTGGGTCAGCTCGAGGCTGGTGTACATGTCGGCCGCGCGGAAGGTGAGCGCCTGGAAGGTGTTGAGCGTGACGCCGAACTGCTTGCGGCTCTTGAGGTACTCCGTGGTCGCCCCCAGCTGGGTCTGCATCGCGCCGAGCGCCTCGTTGGCGGCCATGATCCGGGTGATGTCCTGGACCGTGGCGATGCTCGCGGTGACGTCGGCGGCGGACGCGCCGAGCGGCGTCGCCGGCGTGGCGTCGAAGGTGATCCGGGCCGCGCGCCCGCCGTCGTACGTCGGGTAGCCGGAGCGCTCGACCGAGGCCAGCGCGTCCCCGGCGACGAGGAACAGGCCGGTGCCGCCCTCGGGGAGGACCGCGCTCACGACCAGCACGTCGGCGCGGGCGCCGTGCAGGACGCCGTCCTTGGTGCCGGTCAGGGCGCCGGAGCCGTCGGCGGTGACGTCGTGGGCCTCGGCGCCCCAGCGGTGCCCGGGCTCGTCGTGGGCGAAGGCCAGCACGCTCTCGCCGCCGGACAGCGCGCCGAGGAGCTCCTGGCGCTGCTCGGGCGTGCCGACCGCGGACACGAGGCCGCCGGCGAGCACCACCGAGGAGAGGTACGGCTCGGGCGCGAGCACCCGGCCGAGCTCGCGGCACACGATGCCGATCTCGACCGGTCCGGCGCCGACACCGCCGTCGTCCTCGCTGAAGGGCAGGCCCAGCAGGCCCATCTCGGCCATCTGGGTCCACAGCTTCTCGTCGAAGCCCGGGTCCTCCCTGGTGGCGCGACGGCGCTGCTCGTAGTCGGCGTAGGCCTTGCCGACCAGGCCGCGCACGGCGTCGCGGAGGGCGGTCTGCTCGTCGTCGTAGGTGAAGTCCATGTCAGCCCTCTCAGAGACCCAGGATGTTGCGGCTGATGATCTGGCGCTGGATCTCGTTGGACCCGCCGTAGATCGACGCCTTGCGGAGGTTGAGGTACGTCGGCGTCGAGCGCCGGTACCAGTCGAGCGTCGCGTCGCCCTCGCCGCTGGCGAGGGTGGCCGGGCCGCCGAGGTCGACCACGAGCTCGCTGACGGCCTGCTGCAGCTCGGTGCCCTTGAGCTTGAGCACCGAGGACGCCGGGTGCGGCTCGGCGCCGGCGGAGTGCGCGGCGACGCGGAGGGCGGTGAGCTCGAGGGCGAGCAGCTCGTTCTCGAGCTCGACGACGCGGGCCCGCAGCAGCGGGTCGTCGGCGAGGGTGGCCGCGCCGAGCTCCTTGGCGCGGGCCAGGACGCGCTTGGTGGCCCCGACCGGCGCGACGCCGACCCGCTCGTTGCCGAGCAGGAACTTGGCCTGCGTCCAGCCGCTGTTGACCTCGCCGACGAGGTTCTCGCCGGGGACGCGCACGTCGGTGAACCAGACCTCGTTGACCTCGTGGCCGCCGTCGATGAGCTCGATCGGCCGGACCTCGACGCCCGGGGTCGTCATGTCGATGAGCAGCATCGAGATGCCGGCCTGCTTCTTCACCTCGGGGTCGGTGCGCACCAGGGTGAAGATCCAGTCGCCGTACTGCCCGAGCGTCGTCCAGGTCTTCTGGCCGTTGACGATCCAGTCGTCGCCGTCGAGGACGGCGGTGGTGCGCAGCGAGGCGAGGTCGGAGCCGGCGTCGGGCTCGGAGAAGCCCTGGCTCCACCAGATGTCGAGGTTCGCGGTCCTCGGCAGGAACTTCTCCTTCTGCTCCTGGGTGCCGAACTGGGCGATGACCGGGCCGATCATGCTGGCGTTGAACGCGAGCGGGACCGGCACGGACGCCGCCTGCATCTCCTCGTGCCAGATGTGTCGCTTGAGCTCGCTCCAGCCGCGGCCGCCCCACTCCTCGGGCCAGTGCGGGACGGCGAGGCCGGCCGCGTTGAGCGCCTGCTGGCTCTCGACGATCTGCTCCCTGGTGAGCTCGCGCCCCTCCTCGACGGTGCGCCGGATCTCCTCCGGGAACTCCGTGGTGAAGAACGTGCGCATCTCCTCCCGGAACGCCTGGTCGTCCTCGGTCAGTGCGAGCTGCATGCGGGGTGCCTCCTGCGACATCGACGGGTGGTGCGCGCGGTCACACCCATCTAACTCGCCAGTAGCAAAGCCGCGCCAGCGGGTCCGGGCAACGGACCGGGGGTCCTTCCGGAGGTTCACCGAGCGAGCGCCGGCACCGGCCGTCGACCGAGCGAGCGCCCGCACCGGGCGTCTCGGTCGCGCCGCTTGCTCGACGACCATCGAGCTGACTCGCCCTCGCGAGCTCGGGCAGTCAGCTCAGGGCCGGCCGTCGACGAACATCCTCAGTCGGGTCACCGTGCTGGCGGGGTCGTCGTCGACGTGACCGTGGACCGCGCGGCACGCCCAGCCCAGCCGGGCGCCGAGGTCGGCGGCGTCGGCGAGGACGGCCACCGAGGTCCCGCAGGCCTCGGCGAACGGCGCCAGGTAGGTGTCGCGGTAGGGCGCGACGTCCTCGGAGCCGGCCACGTCGTCGACGCCCCACGCGATCACGCCGAGCAGGGTGACGGCGAGGGTGAGGAAGGGGTGCGAGACGCAGGCGTCACCCCAGTCGAGCACCCGGTGCCGACCACCCGGCGCGTCGTCCGGGGTGACGAAGACCTGGCCGTCGTGGAGGTCGTCGTGCTGGACGGTCTCCTCGATCCCGTACGACGCCAGCCGGTCGGCCATCGGCCCGACCCGGTCCGCGGCGTCGCGCAGGCGGGGCTCGACCACGTCGTCCCCGAGCCGGCCGACCAGGTCGGCGTACCCCGCGGCGAGGTCGGCGAGCCGCAGGTGCGGCATCCCGGTGGCGAGCAGCGCGGGCACGTCGGCCCGGGAGGCGAGCTGCACCCGGGCGTAGCCGTCGAGCGCGTCGTGCCAGCGGGCCAGGCTGCGCTCCTCCTCGACGACCTCGCGCAGCCGGCGCCCGGCGTCCGCGGCGAGCAGCCAGCCGCGGTCGAGGTCGGCGGCGAGCAGGGGCGGCACCCGCTCCGGAGAGCGCGCCGCGACGATCGAGTGCACCGCCGCCTCGTGCCGGAGCGCGGGCTCGGTGGCCTTGAACCACAGCGTGCCGCCGTCGGTCGGCACCCGCAGCACGGTGCCCCACGGGCGCACGTGCGGCTGCTCGACCGCGTCGGTGCGGCGCAACCCCAGGTCGGTCACCTGCTCGTCGATCCACCCGTGCGCCGTCGCCAGCCAGGCGGGGTCGGTCCAGGGCATCTCGCTCACGAGCGGTCACCCTGGACCGTCGGTCGCGCGGTGCGCAACCGGGTTGACGTGGTCGGACGTGCGGGGAGGCGCTGCTCGTCCCGGTCTCCGCTGGAAGACACGCGGAGACCGCCCGCGACCGCAGACGTGTCCGTCCGGCTACGAGCGTCGCAACACGAACCGGGCCCCGAGCGTTGAAGATGCGTGACGACGGTCGACAGGGTGCGCGAGGAGGCGGCAGTGGTGGTGCCGGACTTCGACGCGTGGGTCGCCGCGCGCGGGCCGGCGCTGCTCCGGCTGGCCTACACGCTGACCGGCGACGCGGCCGACGCGGAGGACGTCGTCCAGGAGGCGCTGTCGCGGGCGCTCCCGCGCTGGGAGCGGATCCGCCGGGTCGAGGACGTCGACGCCTACGTGCGCCGGATGGTCGTCAACGCCCACACCTCGCGCTGGCGGGCCTGGCGGCGGCGGGTCTCGCCGGTGGAGCGGGTCGCGGAGGTCGCCGACCGGGCGGTCATCGACGACCCCGGCGTCGAGCACGACGAGCGGCGCCGGATCTGGCTCGCGTGCCGCGCCCTGCCGGAGGACCAACGCACCGCTGTCGTCCTGCGCTACTACGAACAGCTCGAGTACGCCGAGATCGCCGCGCTCACCGGCGTGCGCGAGGGGTCGGTCCGGTCGCGGGTGTCCCGCGGTCTCGCCGTCCTGCGCGTGGAGCTGGGTCCGGCGCCCGAGGAGGAGAGGGACCATGAGTGACTTCGAGGACCGGCTGTCCGACGCCCTCGCCGAGGGCGCCGAGGACGCGCCGGACGCCGGCGGCCTGGCGGCAGCGGCCCGCACCCGGGCCGGCGGGCGGCGTCGCCGCCGGGTGGCCGTCGGCGCGGCGGCGGCCGTGGTCGCCGTCCTGGTGCCGGTGGCCGTCGTGGCGTCGCTCGACGACGACCCCTCGCCCGACGAGCCGCCCGCGGACCGGACGGCGGAGACCCTGGTGACCTGCGGGGGTGCGTCCTGGCCGGTCTCGGCGATGGACGGCGGCCTGACCGAGGTCGCCGCCGACGTCGAGGTCCGGGCGGCGGTCGAGGCGCTGCCCGCGCAGCTCGGGATCGACAGCCCGGACGTGTCGCGGTGGATCGTCCTCGCCGCCGACGACGACGGCGTCACGATCGGGACCGGCACCTGGTCGTCGGCGGCCGGGCCCGCGCGTCGCGCGGAGACGGTGGAGTTCGACCGTGCCGACGACGGCACGCTCGACTACGCGGGCCTGGGCGGCTGTCAGCTGTCGGTGGTGCGGCCGCCGGGGCGGTGGCAGGTGGAGCTGTCGGCACCGGGTGCGGGCGTCGACCCCACCACCGACCGGCCGGTGGTGCTGGCCACCGAACGAGAGTGCGCCAGTGGGCGCGACCCGCGGCCGTACCTGTCGGACCCGGTGGTCGTCGAGACCGACGACCGGGTCGTCGTGACGATCACCTCCCACGGCGACGGCAACTACACCTGCGTGGACAACCCGAGCGTCCCGGTCACGCTCGACCTCGACGAGCCCCTCGGCGACCGGGAGATCGTCGACGGCGGCACCTGGCCGCAGACGCCGCTGCCGGTGGTCGAGGACCGGGTCGAGGAGCCGTGGCAGACCGTCGAGCACGCCGGCGTCGCGGTCGACGTACCCGCCAACTGGACCACCGAGACAGCGGGGTGTGGACCGGACGCGGTGGCACGGGGGCCACGAGCCAAGGGGCGCGACAGGACGTGCGACACGTTGGTGTCGGTCACCTCCGAGGGTGCCGCCGATGGTTCGGACGGGCTCTTCGGAGCGAGCGCCGACGTCGTCGTCGGCGACCGGCTTGTCGGCGTGCAAACCGTCGACTTCGGGACGACGCGCCGCATCGCCGCGTCGGCGCGACCGGTGGGGGAGCCGACGCCAGCCGTGGCCGAGTGGCGGACCGTCCACCTCGACGCGACGTTCGTCGTCGACGTACCCGTGGGGGCCGGCGTCGACGTCGCCGTACGGCCGGGCATTGCGCGCTGCGACCCGCGGGGGTCGGCGGCCGAACCCACCGCGGACGGCCGGTGGCAGGCCGGGTCGTGCGCGGACCGGCTGGTCACGGTCACGGCGCCGACCGAGGTGCTCGCCAACCTCGTCGTCGGCTCGATCCGACGGTCCGACCTGCCCGCGGGGGCATGGCAGGTCGCGGTCGTCCGCGACGTCCTCGTCGAGCTGCCCAGCGACTGGACGACGCCTCCTGCGTGCGGCGGGCTCGGGGCAGACGCGCCGCTGTGGGGTCCCGCGGACGGCGCCGACGATTGCCGAGCCACGCCCGGTGTCTTTCGCTACGCCGCCGCCACCTTCGACCCGGCGTTCGACCCCGGCGTGCAGGAGTGTGAGGGCGCCTATTGCGGCTACCAGGTCGTCGGTGATGCGGTGATCGTCGTCAGGGAAGTCGACGAGGCGACCGCGCGGCGGGTGCTCGACTCGGCCACCCCCACCTGAGGCGGGAGGGTTGCCGGTTGCCAGCCGACCAGGACGGGGGTGACACTGACGACCGACGTCCGGGAGAGCCATGACCAAGCGACACACGCGATGGTGGGTCGCAGGCGTGGTGGCCCTCGTCGCCGTCGCGGCGGTGGTCGTCGCGGTCCGGCTCGGACCATCGGGGCCGGGCGAGGCGGCGGACGACCCCGTCGTCCGCGTCGTCGGGGCGGCCACCGACGGCTGGCAGACGCTCGAGGCGGAGCTGCCCGGCAACCGGCGGGACGAGACGGTGCGGGTGCTCGTCGACGTGCCGGGGGAGTGGGCGCCGATCGACGCCGACCCGGACTCGGTCTGCGGCTACTACTCCTACGGGGCGGACCCGGACGACTGCGGCGAGAACGAGGTCGTCGCGGTGTACGGCAACCTGGTCTCCGACTACCACTTCGGTTCGGGGCTGAGGCCCGCCGAGGACTACGACACCCCGATCGAGTCCGACTGGATCGGGCACGTCTCCGTCGGCGGGATCGACGTGAGCGTGAGCAGCGACGACCGCGACCTGGCGCTCCGGGTGCTCGGCTCGGCCCGGCTCGCGGGCGACGAGATCCCCGACCTCACCGGGGCGTGGACCGACGTCGAGGTCGACGCGATCTCCTACCCCGTGCCGACCACCGTGCCCGAGGGCCTCCACGTCGACGTGAAGGACCGGTCCGGGCCGCGCCGCTCCGCCGAGGGGGAGCAGGCCGGGCCGGGTCGGTGGCACGCCGTCGCCACGGTAGGCCGCTCGAACGTCGTGGCGGTGGCTCCCACCCGGGCGCTCGCCGAGCTCGTCGCCGGGTCGGCGCGGAAGGTGACCACTGCGTGGTCGACGGTCGAGGCCGCCCCCGGCGTGGTGGTCGACCTTCCCCCGGCCTGGGCGCGGGTCGCCGGCGGCTGCGGCGACGGTGCGGTCCGGTTCGGTGCGTCTGGCACGCGCGGCTGCGACGGACCCGGGATCGAGGTCCGCTCCGGCGACTCGGTCGACGCGAGCACACCCGCCGGCCTCGACGGCGGCGAGGGTCTCGTCCGCTCCGGCGACGTCGTCGTCAGCGCCGTCGGACTGCCGCACGAGGTGGCCCAGCAAGTGCTCGGATCGGTTCGCGCGACCGACGACCCGTTCCCCGGCTCGCCGCTCGGGTGGGCGGCGACCGAGGTCGGGAGCCCCAACGACCACGTCGAGCAGCCGCAGCGCGCTGACGTCCGGGTCGACTCCGTCGCCGACGACTGCGACGACGGGCAGGAAGCCGGGGCGCGGACGGCCGCGACGCGCGACGGCGACGGGTGGCTGGCCACGGCCTGCGGCGGTGACGCCTACGAGGTCCGGGCGCCGACCCAGGCGCTGGCCGACCTGGTGGCCGCCAGCCTGCGTCCCGCCTGACCCCGACCGAAACCCGGGTGCGCGAGCGGCGCCGGGTGGCGGACAATGCTCCTTCGTGGGACACGTCGACGTCAGTGGAGTCCGGTTCGAGCTGCCCGACGGGCGGGTGCTGCTCGAGGACGTCTCGTTCCGGGTGGGCGAGGGTGCCAAGGTCGCGCTGGTCGGGGCCAACGGCGCCGGGAAGACGACCCTGCTCAAGATCATCACCGGCGACCTGCAGCCGCACGCCGGCGCGGTCACCCGCACCGGCGGCCTCGGCGTCATGCGCCAGGACGTCAAGCAGGGGCTGTCGGCCGAGCCGACCGTCGCCGAGCTGCTGCTGAGCGTGAGCCCGCCGCGGATCCGGACCGCCGCCGGGCACGTCGACCGGTGCGAGCTCGCGCTGATGGAGACCGACGACGAGAAGACCCAGATGCGCTACGCCGAGGCGCTCCACGAGTACGCCGACGCCGGCGGCTACGACCTCGAGGTCACCTGGGACGTCTGCACGACCAAGGCGCTCGGCGTCCCCTACGACCGCGCGAAGTACCGCGAGCTGCGCACCCTGTCGGGCGGCGAGCAGAAGCGCCTGGTGCTGGAGTACCTGCTGGCCGGGCCCGACGAGGTGCTCCTGCTCGACGAGCCGGACAACTACCTCGACGTCCCCGGCAAGGTCTGGCTCGAGGCGAGGATCCGCAGCTCCGACAAGACCATCCTGTTCATCAGCCACGACCGCGAGCTGCTCGACAACACCGCGACCCGCGTCGTCACCGTGGAGCTCGGTCACGCCGGGAACCTGGTGTGGACCCACGTCGGCGGCTTCGCGAGCTACCACGCGGCGCGCAAGGACCGCTTCGCGCGCTTCGAGGAGATGCGCAAGCGGTGGGACGAGGAGCACGCGAAGCTCAAGGCGCTGGTGCTGCGCATGAAGATCAAGGCCGAGTACAACGACGGCATGGCGAGCCAGTACAAGGCGGCGCAGACCCGGCTGCGCAAGTTCGAGGAGGCCGGCCCGCCGATGGAGCAGCCGCGCGAGCAGCAGGTCTCGATGCGGCTCAAGGGCGGCCGCACCGGCAAGCGGGCCGTCGTCTGCACCGACCTCGAGCTCACCGGCCTGATGCGGCCCTTCGACCTCGAGGTCTGGTACGGCGAGCGGGTCGCCGTCCTCGGCTCCAACGGGTCCGGCAAGTCGCACTTCCTGCGCCTGCTCGCGATCGGCGGCAGCGACCCCGACGTCGAGCACCAGCCGGTCGGCGACGTCGACATCAAGCCGGTGCCGCACCGCGGGAGTGCCAAGCTCGGCGCCCGGGTGCGCCCGGGCTGGTTCGTGCAGACCCACGAGCACCCCGAGCTGGTCGGACGGACCCTCGTCGAGATCCTGCACCGCGGCGAGGGTGGTCGCGTCGACGCCGACGGCCGGATGGCCGGCCGGATCGGGATGGGCCGCGAGCAGGCCAGCCGGGTGCTCGACCGCTACGAGCTCAGCGCCCAGGCCGAGCAGCGGTTCGAGACCCTCAGCGGCGGCCAGCAGGCCCGGTTCCAGATCCTGCTGCTCGAGCTGTCCGGGGCCACCCTGCTGCTGCTCGACGAGCCGACCGACAACCTCGACGTCCAGTCCGCCGAGGCACTGGAGGAGGGCCTCGACGCCTTCGACGGCACCGTCCTCGCCGTCACCCACGACCGGTGGTTCGCGCGCGGCTTCGACCGGTTCCTGGTCTACGGCTCCGACGGCGAGGTCTACGAGTCCGACGGCCCGGTGTGGGACGAGGGCCGCGTGGAGCGGGCCCGGTGAGCGGGCTCGAGGTCGCGCTGCTCGACCCGTTCGACGACGCGACGTTCGCGCCGTGGCACGCCGTCCGCGCCGCCGCCCTCGAGGACGCCGTGGGCGCGGACGCCGCCCAGGTCTACGACCTCGACGAGACCCGCGTGCAGTGGCAGGAGCCGTCCGACGGCAAGGAGCGGATCGGCTACCTGGGGCGAGCCGGGGGCGAGGTCGTCGTCGCCGGGGCCCTGGTGCTGCCGCAGCGCGACAACCTGACCAAGGCCTTCGTCGAGGTCGCCGTCGCACCCACCCACCAGCGCCGGGGACACGGGCGCGCGATGCTCGAGCACCTCGAGACGACCGCGGCCGCGGCCGGCCGGTCGCTGCTCGACGCCGAGGTGTCCTGGCGCTACGAGCACGGCACCGACGGCACGGGGTCCCGCGACGTCGCCTTCGCCCGGGCGGCGGGCTTCGCGCTCGGGCTGAGCGACGTGCAGCGCTGGCTCGACGTGCCGGTCGACGCCGTCCTGCTCGACGCGCTCGCCGCCGAGGCGGCGCAGCACCACGCCGGCTACGAGATCCGGTCGTGGGTCGGCGACGTCCCCGACGAGCTCGCCGAGGGCTGGCTCGCCCTCGACGCGTCCCTGACGACCGAGGCGCCCACCGGCGACATCGAGGTCGAGCCGCTCGACGTCGACGTCGCGCTGCTGCGCCAGGTCGAGGCCAACGTCGCCAAGCAGGGCCGGACGCCGTTCCACACCGTCGCCCTCGACGCGGACGGCACCGTGGTCGCGTACTCGATGATCGTCCACGGCCGCACCACCACCGCTTTCCAGTGGGGCACCCTCGTGCACCGCGACCACCGCGGCCACCGGCTGGGCATGGCCGTGAAGGTCGCCAACCACCGCCTGCTGGAGGCCGAGCGGCCCGACGTCGTCCGCGTCTCCACCTGGAACGCCGAGGTCAACGACCACATGATCGGCGTCAACCGGCGGATGGGCTTCTACCCCGTCTCCCGCATGGGCGAGTTCCAGAAGCGCCTGACCTGAGCGCCGGGTCGGCGCGGCGTCGTGACGTCGCGCTGGCTGGACGCATCCGTGCAATTGCCGCGAATCGGCCAGCTCTCGAGCGAGAAACCGAGCCGATCGCGGCAATTGCACGGGATGGGCCGCCTCAGGACGTGCCGGCGTCGGAGTCGAGGGTGAGGTCGACCGTCTGCTCCTCGCCACCGCGCAGGTAGGTGATCGTCACGTCGTCGCCGGGGCGGTAGGACCGCACGGTCGCGATGAGCGAGTCGGAGCCGGTGACGAGGGTGTCGTCGACCTTGGTGATGACGTCGCCGTCCTGCAGGCCGGCCTGGCCGGCGGCCGAGTCGTCGCTGACCTGGGAGATCTGCGCGCCGTCGACGACAGCGGCACCGGGCTGCGATCCCGGCGTCGCGCCGGCGTCCTGCACCGACACGCCGATCCGGGCGTGGGTGGGCGTCTCGCCCGCCTTCATCTGGTCGATGACCGGGAGCACCTCGTCGATCGGGATCGCGAAGCCGAGGCCGATCGAGCCCGCCTCGCCGCCGGCGGACGCCGTCGACTTGATCGAGGAGTTGATGCCGATGACGTGACCCTCCAGGTCGACCAGCGGCCCGCCGCTGTTGCCGGGGTTGATCGCGGCGTCGGTCTGGATCGCCGGGTAGACCGTGGCGTTGCCCTGCTCGTCGGAGCCGACGTCGACCGGTCGGTCGAGCGCGCTGACGATGCCCGAGGTGACCGTGGCGTCGAGGCCGTACGGCGAGCCGATCGCGACGACCTGCTCGCCGACGTCGACCTGGCCCGACTCGCCGATGGTCGCGGGGGTGAGCCCCTCGACGTCCTCGGCCTGCACGAGGGCGGTGTCGGTCAGCGGGTCGGTGCCGACGATCGTGGCGCTGGCGTGGCTGCCGTCGGAGAACGACACGGAGATGCTGCCGCCGTCGCCGGCCACCGAGGCGACGTGGTCGTTGGTGAGGATCAGCCCGTCGGAGCTGAGGATGATCCCCGACCCCGAGCCGGACTCGCTCGCCCCGGAGACGTCGAGCTTGACCACCGACGGCAGCACCGCGGCGGCCACCTGCTCGACGGTGCCCTCGGCGGCCGGCTCGTCCGGGGTGCTGACGACCTGGCTGGTGCCGACCGTCGAGGCGCTGCCGCCACCGGCGTCGCTGTCGCCGTCGATCGCGTCGTACGCCGCCGCGCCACCGAGCCCGGCGCCACCGCCCACGACGAGGGCGGCCGCCACGACGGCGGCCGCGAAGCCCTTGCGTCCCCGTCCGGGCGGAGCCGCCGGGGGTCCTGCATGGCCTCCGGTGTGGGCCGGCGCCTGCGCCGGGAGCGCCTGGGTGCCGAAGGGGCTGGGCGCGGCCTCCGGGCGGTAGGGCGGCGGCGGCGGGGGCGGGGCGTCGCGGTAGTCGTCGAATCCCGGGTGCTCGGGGCGGGAGGGCGTGTCGTTCATGGTTCGAGGTTCCTCCGCGCTCCTGTGACGGCGCTGAGACCCTGCTGGGGGAGAGGGAAGAAGCTGTCTCGAATCGGCGGCCGGGCTGTGGCGCGGCTCACACCGCCCCGTCATGATCGCGGCATGAGCGCTCCCGAGCCGCAGTTCGTCGACGACCGCATCGCCCACTGGGCGACCGAGACCCCGGACGCCGAGGCGATGACCTACCTGTCCCGCACCTTCACCTGGAGCGAGTGGGACGACCGCGTCCGCCGCAACGCCGGCGGCCTGCTGGCCCACGGGATCGGCCGCGGCGACGTGGTCGCGTTCCTCGACCGGAACCACCCGGCCTGCGTCGAGACCTCGCTCGGCGCGGCGTCCCTCGGCGCGGCCAACGCGATCGTCAACTGGCGCTCGGCCGGCGACGAGGTCGACTACGCGCTCAACGACTGCGGTGCCCGGGTGCTCTTCGTCGGCTCCGAGCTGATGCCCACGATCGAGAAGATCCGCGACCGGCTGACGAGCGTGGAGCGGGTCATCGAGGTGACCCCGGACGGCGTCGACGACGAGTACGAGGCCTGGCTGGCCGCGGCGACCCCGGTGTCGCGCCAGCCCGACGTCACCCCGGAGGACACCTGCCTGGTCATGTACTCCTCGGGCACGACGGGCCGGCCCAAGGGCGTCATGCTCAGCCACCGCAACATGGTCAGCCACACCCGCAGCGCCCACGACGGCTGGAGCTTCGAACCGGGCGACAAGTGCATGGTGGCGATGCCGCTCTTCCACGTCGGCGGGTCCTCCTACGTCCTGTTCCCGATCAACGACGGCGTCCCGAGCGTGATGACCCGCGACCCCGACGGCGCGTCGCTGGCCGGCGCGATCCTCGCCGGCGCCAACCGGACGTTCCTCGTGCCGGCCGTGCTCGCGCAGGTGCTCCAGACCGGGCCGGACGCCGTGAGGCTCTTCGGCGCGCTCAAGACCTACACCTACGGAGCCGCCCCGATGCCGCCGCCGCTGCTGCGGGCCGCGATGGAGGCCTGGCCCGACACCGACTTCCTCCAGGTCTACGGCCTGACCGAGGTCGGCGGCGTCGCGACCCAGCTCTCGGCCGAGGACCACCGCACCGCCGTCGCCGACGGGCACCCGGAGCGGCTGGTCTCGGCCGGCAAGCCGATCCCCGGCGTCGAGGTGAAGGTCGTCGACCCCGGCACGCTCGAGGACGTCGCCGTCGGCGAGCACGGCGAGCTGTGGCTGCGCACGCCGCAGGTCTTCCAGGGCTACCTCGGCAAGCCCGAGGAGACCGCCCAGGTCATCACCGACGACGGCTGGTTCCGTACCGGCGACCTCGGCAAGGTCGACGCCGACGGCTACGTCTTCGTGCAGGACCGGCTCAAGGACATGATCATCAGCGGCGGGGAGAACATCTACTCGCCCGAGGTGGAGCGCGTCCTGGCCGAGCACCCCGCCGTGATGGAGGTCGCCATCATCGGGATCCCCGACGACACCTGGGGCGAGTCGGTCAAGGCCGTCGTCTCGTTCCACGAGGGTGCGAGCGCCACCGAGGCCGAGCTGGTGGCCTTCTGCCGCGAGCACCTGGCAGCGTTCAAGTGTCCCCGCTCGGTCGACATCACCGGCCCGCTGCCGCGCAACCCCACCGGCAAGATCCTCAAGCGCGACCTGCGCAAGCCCTACTGGGCCGACCGCGAGCGCCAGGTCAACTGAGGGTCGCCGTCGGGGGGACGCCATGCTTCTCCCATGACCACCGCCCGGCTCGTGCCCGTCACGACCGAGATGGACGGCGAGGAGCTCGACGCCGAGGACGCCTGGCACCTCGCCCGGCAGCACGGCCTGGGCGCGGTGCTGCGCGGCGCGTTCGTCCGGTTCCGCTACGGCGACGGGTTCACCAACAGTCGGGCGCTGGCGCTGCAGACCTGCCTGGGCGTCGTCCCGTTCCTGCTCGCGGTCACCGGCCTGGCCGCCGACGTCGACGACGAGCGCTGGGCCCGGGTGATCGCCCGGACCGTGGAGGCGGTCTCGCCCGGCGGTGACGGCAAGGACGCACTCGCCGGGGCCGTCTCGGGCGGCTCCGAGCGGGCCGGCGAGGTGGCCCTCGTGCTCGGCCTGCTGCTGGCACTGGTCTCGATGACGACCGCGATGGCCCAGGTCGAGCGCGGCAGCAACCGCATCTACGGCATCCGCCGCGACCGGCCCGCCCTGGCCAAGTACGGCCGCGCCGCGGTGCTGACGGCCGTGCTGGTGCTGCCGGTCGGCCTCGGGTTCTTCCTGCTCGTCGCGGGCGGGGCCTTCGGCGACGCGATGGTCTCGGAGTACGGGTGGTCCGGCACCGCCCACACCACCTGGCAGGTCCTGCGGTGGCCGGCCGGCCTGGCCCTGCTGGTCACCACGATCGCCGTCCTGCTCGACCACGCACCGCGGCGCCGGCAGCCGGCATTGTCGTGGCTGGCGCTGGGGTCGGGCGTCGCCGTCGTCCTCAGCATGGCCGCGGCCGCCGGCCTCGCGCTGTACGTCAACGTGAGCGGCTCCTTCGGCAGCACCTACGGGCCGCTCGCCGGCATCGTGGCGCTGCTGCTCTGGAGCCTGATGTCGGCGATCTCGTTGTTCCTCGGTGTCGCGGTCTGCGCCCAGCTCGAGGCCCTGCGGGCCCACCAGCCCGATCCGGCCGACCCCGACCCCGGCCGGCCGCACGAGAGGGTCGTCGAGGGCTGAGCGTGCCCGGCGGACCGCGGTCGGGGACCGACGTCGCGCGACCCGCGAGTCGCTCAGCCGGGCAGCGTCCAGGTCGTCCAGGGCGACGTCCGGTCCCCGCACAGCGTGCCGACCAGCAGCGGCGCGACGCCCGGGACCCGGGTGAGCAGCGGCGCGAGCCCGTCGCGCGGCCAGGCCAGCGGGGCGAGGTCGCTCTGGAAGACGGGCATCATCAGCCGGGTCGCCCACTGGTACCAGCGCAGGTGCGCCGCGCGGTCGCGGGCGTAGGCGCCGAGGGCGTCGGCGAGCGCGGGCCGGGTGCCGAGGGCGTGGGCCAGCGACCAGGCGTCGGCCAGCGCCAACGAGGTGCCGGTGCCGAGCTGCGGGCTCATCGCGTGTGCGCTGTCGCCGACCAGCGCGGCGCCGTACCGGCCCTCGACCCGCACCGGCGTCCGCACCACGACGTCGCGGTAGGTCGCCGGCAGCAGCTCGGTGACCCGGTCGAGGAGCGCGGCGTGCGGTCCGGCGTACGGCGCCGCCGCGGCCCGCCAGGCCGGGAGGCCGGCGGCGAGGACCCGGGCGGTGTCGCGGGTGCGGACCGACCAGAACATCGACGTCCGGCCGCGACCGGTCGGCAGCACGCCGAGGTAGGCCGAGGTGCCGCCCAGGCACTGGAAGAGGGTGTCGGTGGCGGTCTCGTCGGGGTCGTCGACGACCGACCAGAGCGCGCCGTACCCGTAGGGCTGGTCGCGGGCGGTGACGCGCATGCTCCACCGCACCCGCGAGCGGGCGCCGTCACAGCCGACCACGAGGTCGAACGAGCCGAGGTCACCGCCGTCCGTCTCGACGGTCATCCCGGACGCCGTCGGCCGGACGCCGGTGACCGGCACCCCCAGCCGGACGTCGACGCCGCGCGCCAGCACCGCGTCGTGCAGCACCGTGAACAGCGCCCCGCGGTGAACGCCGAGGGCCGGCACGGCGCCCGGTAGGGCGTCGTACCCGAGGTCGACGAGGCGGCGTCCGGACGCCGTCATGATGGTGACCCGCTCCACCGGGCGCGAGACCGCGCGCAGCTGCTCCAGGAGGCCGAGCCGGCCCAGCACCTCCTGCCCCATCGCCTGCAGCCAGATGCCCGCCCCGACCGGCCGCGGGTCGGTGGCCTGCTCGACGACGGTGACGTCGTGCCCGGCGTCGGTGAGCAGGCAGGCGAGCGTCGTCCCGCCGGTCCCGAGCCCCACGATCCCGATCCGCATGGGGCCCATCATCGCGGGTGGGCCCGGTGGCCGGGGTTTCCCCGGTCGGCCGGGGAAATCTGAACTTGGGGGCCGGGATCCCGGCCGACAAGTTCAGGTATCGGCCGCCCAGTCCGCCCGGGCTACGTCGGGATGGGCGCAGAACCGTCTCCGCCCCCTGCTTGGCTGGACGACGTGCCGCGCCACTGGATCAACACGATCAGCCACGACCACGTCTTGCTCGGGGTGGAGGGCGGGTTCACCCAGGCCGGCCACGGCACCGACACCCGGTTGAAGCGGCTGGCACGCGGCGACGGGATCGCCTTCTACTCGCCGCGGGAGACCATCGGGGCCGGCAGGCCGCTGCAGCGGTTCACCGCGCTCGGTGTGGTCGCCGACGACGAGCCCTACCGCGTCGAGGTGGGTCCCGGCCTCCGCCCGTGGCGGCGCCGCGTCGAGTTCGAGCGGGTCGTGGCGGTCCCGGTCCGGCCGCTGCTGCCGGTGCTCGGCTTCGTCGACGACGAGGAGCACTGGGGGCTGCCGTTCCGGCGCGGGCTGTTCGAGGTGCCGGCCGGGGACTTCGCCGCCGTGGCGGGCGCGATGCGCGACGCCGCGTGGGCGGGCGATGAGTCCGCTCGGGTGATCGGGTCACCACCGCCGTGAGCACCAGCACGCAGGTCCCGGTCGGCGACGTCGAGCTGTGCGTCGAGGCCTTCGGCGACCCGGGCGACCCGCTCGTCGTCCTGCTGTCCGGAGCGGCCGCCTCCATGGACGGGTGGTCGCCCGACTGGTGCGCAGCGCTCGCCGCCGGCGGCCGCCACGTCGTCCGCTACGACCACCGCGACACCGGCCGCTCGACCACGGGCCCGCCCGGCGCCCCGGCGTACGACGGCGACGCGCTCGACCGCGACGCCGAGGGTCTCCTGGAGGCGCTCGACCTGGGCCCGGCCCACCTCGTCGGGGTCTCGATGGGCGGCGGCATCGCGCAGTCGGTCGCCCTGCGCCGACCCGACCTGGTCGCGTCGCTGACCCTCGTCGCCACCAGCGCGATCGGCGGGATCGACGCGCCGCTGCCCGGTCCGGCCCCGGCGGCCGCGGCCTGGTTCGAGGACCCGCCGCCCGATCCCGACTGGAGCGACCGCGACGCGGTGGTCGCGTGGTCCCTGGCCGGCGAGCGCGCCTTCTCGGGAGCCCTGGGCGTCGACGTCGACGACGCCCGGGCGGCCGCCGGGGCGACGTTCGACCGCAGCCACGACGTCGCGGCCGCCGGCAACCACTGGCTCGTCGTCGGCGGCGAGGACGGCGGTGAGGACGGCGGTGAGGACGGTGAGGACGACCGCCCGCCGCCCGACGTCCACCACCTCGCCGTCCCGACCCTCGTCGTCCACGGCAGCCAGGACCCGCTCTTCCCGCTCGCCCACGGCGAGGCGCTGGCGGTCGCCGTCCCCGGTGCGCGGCTGCTCGTCGTCGAGGGCATGGGCCACCAGGTGCCGCCCCGGTCCACGTGGAGCGACGTGGTCCCCGCGATCCACGCCCACACCGCGGGCCCCGCCCGACCCGGTCGGTAGCACGCCGGCTGCGCACCCGCACCAGGCGGAACGGCGAGGAGCCTCCGGAGCCGCGCGCCCGGCAACCGCGGCCGCGGCCGCGGCCTGGACGCCGTCACCTCCCGTTCACCCTCATGAGGGAGGGTGTGTCCAGTGAACGACCACCCCGGCGACCCGCTGCTCCGAGGCGCGCACGCACCGCCCCCGCGCACCCTCGTCGAGATCTTCCGGGAGACCGTCGCGCAGGCCGCCGACGAGCCGGCGGTCGACGCCGGCACCGGCGTCCTCACCTACGCCGAGCTCGAGGAGTCGGCCGACGAGCTGGCCGCCGAGCTCGCCGCTCTCGGCGTCGGCCCCGGCGACAAGGTCGGCGTCCGGGTCTCCTCGGGCACCACCGACCTGTACGTCGCCATCATCGGCATCCTGCTCGCCGGCGCCGCCTACGTGCCCGTCGACGCCGACGACCCCGAGGAGCGCGCCCGGCTCGTCTTCGGCGAGGCGGACGTCGCCGCGGTGGTCGGCAACGACCTGGTCGTCGTCCCGCGTCGCCCGGCCGCGGCCCCCGACCAGCGCCGGCCGAGCGACCCCGGTCTCGACGACGACGCCTGGGTGATCTTCACCTCCGGCTCGACGGGGCGGCCCAAGGGGGTCGCGGTCACCCACCGCTCGGCAGCGGCGTTCGTGGACGCCGAGTCGCGGATGTTCTGCCAGGACCGCCCCCTCGGCGTCGGGGACCGGGTGATGGCCGGCCTCTCGGTCGCCTTCGACGCCAGCTGCGAGGAGATGTGGCTCGCGTGGCGCTACGGCGGGTGCCTGGTCCCGGCCCCGCGCGCCCTCGTACGCAGCGGCATCGACGTCGGGCCGTGGCTCGTCGCCAACCGGGTCACCGTCGTCTCGACCGTGCCCACCCTGGTCGCCCTCTGGCCGGCCGCCGCGCTCACCGACGTCCGGCTCCTGATCATGGGCGGGGAGGCCTGCCCGCCCGAGCTCGCTGCACGCCTGGTCGCCCCCGGCCGCGAGGTCTGGAACACCTACGGACCCACCGAGGCGACGGTGGTCGCCTGCGGCACCGAGCTGACGGGGGAGGGGCCCGTGCGGATCGGCCTGCCGCTCGACGGCTGGGACCTCGCCGTCGTCGACGCGGAGGGCCACCGCGTGCCGGAGGGCGCGACCGGCGAGCTGATCATCGGCGGCGTCGGGCTGGCCCGCTACCTCGACCCCGCCAAGGACGCCGAGAAGTACGCCGCGATGCCGACACTCGGCTGGGACCGTGCCTACCGCAGCGGCGACCTCGTGGTCCACGACCCCGCCGGACTGCTGTTCGGCGGCCGCGCCGACGACCAGGTCAAGCTCGGCGGCCGCCGGATCGAGCTCGGCGAGATCGACAGCGCGCTGCTCGCGCTGCCCGGCGTCCACGGCGCCGCCGCGGCCGTGCGGAGGTCGGCGGCCGGCAACAGCCTGCTCGTCGGCTACGTGTCGGTCGACGACGACTTCGACCAGACCGCGGCCCTCGCGCTCCTGCGCCGCGACATGCCGGCCGCCCTCGTGCCGCGTCTCGCCGTCGTCGACACCCTGCCCACCCGGACGTCGGGCAAGGTCGACCGCGACGCCCTCCCGTGGCCGCTGCCCCGCTCCACCGACCCGACGGCGTCCGGGTTCAGCGCCACCGAGGCCTGGGTCGCGGACCTCTGGCTCGACATCCTCGGCTCCGGCGCCGAGACGCGCACGGCCGACTTCTTCGACCTCGGCGGCGGTAGCCTGTCCGCCGCCCAGCTCGTCTCGCGGCTCCGGGCGCGCTTCCCCGAGGTCGTGGTGGGCGACCTCTACGAGCACCCCACCCTCGGCGACCTCGGCGCCCACCTCGAGGGGATGGCCGCCGCGGGGCCCGCCTCCGACCGCAGCGTGCGTCCGACGCCGCTCAAGACGCAGGCCGGCCAGGTCGTGGCGACCGCGCTGGTCCGCTGCCTGGCCGTTCCGCGCTGGCTGTTCTGGGTCGGTCTCGCCTGCCTGCTGCTCGGCACCCTCGACGGGCTGGGCTGGCTGCCCGACGTCCCGGCCTGGCTGCTCGTCGTGCTCGGCGCGGCCTTCGTCGCCCCGCCGGGCCGGATGCTGCTCGCCGCCGGCGCCGCGCGGATCCTGCTGCGCCCGGTCGAGCCGGGCGACCACCCCCGCGGCGGCAAGGCGCACCTGCGGCTCTGGCTCGCCGGGCACGTCGCCGACGAGCTCGGCGCGGTCGGCCTGGCCGCGGCGCCGTTCATGACCTGGTACGCCCGGCTGCTCGGCGCCCAGGTCGGACGCGACGTCGACCTGCACTCGGTGCCGCCGATCACCGGCCTGCTCACCCTCGGCCGGGGGTGCTCGATCGAGCCCGAGGTCGACCTCTCCGGCTACTGGGTCGACGGCGACGTCCTGCACCTCGGCGCGGTGCGGGTGGGCGCCCGCGCGCGCGTCGGTGCACGCTCGATGCTCTGCCCCGGCGCCCACGTCGGCGCGGACGCCGAGGTCGGGCCGGGCTCGTCGGTCTTCGGGCACGTGCCCGACGGCGGGTTCTGGTCGGGCTCGCCCGCCGAGCGGATCTCCGACGACGCCCGCGGTCCGTGGTCCGAGCGGCCCAGCAACAGCCGGTGGTGGGTGGCCGCCTACGGCACGGTCGCGCTGCTCCTCGCCGCCCTCCCGGTCGTGGCCGTGCTGGTGGGGGCGCTGCCACCGCTGTTCCTCGCCGACCGGCCCGACGACGCCGCCGGGCTGCTCGCCCTGGCGGCCTGGCTGCCGCTCTCGACCGTCGTCGGCCTGGTCGCGCTCGCGCTCCTCGTGCTGGCCGTCGTCCGTGTGGCGGGGAAGGCCGTCGTGACCGGCGTCCACCCGGTGCGGAGCCGACCGGCCCTGGCCGTCTGGACGACGATGCGGGTGCTCGACGAGGCCCGCACCTGGCTCTTCCCGCTCTACTCCTCGACGCTGACGCCGTACTGGCTGCGCGCCCTCGGCGCCCGGATCGGCAAGGACGTCGAGGCGTCCACGGTGCTGATGATCCCCTCGCTCACCCAGGTCAACGACGAGTCGTTCCTCGCCGACGACACGCTGATCGGCGGCTACGAGCTCGGCGGCGGCTGGCTGCGCGCCGAGCGGGTCAAGATCGGCAAGCGCGCCTTCGTCGGCAACTCCGGCATGGCCGCGCCGGGGCGTCGGGTGCCGAAGGCGTCCCTCGTCGCGGTGCTGTCGGCAGCGCCGCAGCGCCGCACGGCGTCCAAGGGCGAGTCCTGGCTCGGCAGCCCGCCGGCCCCGCTGCGTCGTACGGCGCCCGCGACCGCCGACGACCGCACGTTCGACCCTCCGACGCGGCTGCGGGTCTACCGTGCGCTCGTCGAGGTGTGCCGACTGGTGCCGGCGATGGTCGGGTTCGGGCTCGCGGGCCTGGTCACGACCGGCGTCGTCGCGCTGCTCGACGGTCCCGGCGTCGTCGCCGCCGTGCTGCTCACCGGCCCGCTCCTGGTGGCGGCGGGGCTCGCCGCCGCGCTCGTCGCGGTCGCCGCGAAGTGGGTGCTGATCGGGCGCCTCCGGCCCGGCAGCCACCCGCTCTGGAGCGGCTTCGTGTGGCGCAACGAGCTCTCCGACACCTTCGTCGAGGTGGTCGCCGCGCCGTGGTTCGCCCGCGCGGTGAGCGGCACCCCGATCCTCAACGCGTGGTTCCGCCTGCTCGGCGCGAAGATCGGCCGCGGCGTCTGGTGCGAGACCTACTGGATGCCCGAGACCGACCTGGTCGAGCTCGGTGACGGCGCGACGGTCAACCAGGGCAGCGTGGTGCAGACCCACCTGTTCCACGACCGGCGCTTCTCCACCGACGTGGTCACCCTGGAGCGCGGTGCGACCCTTGGTCCCAACAGCGTCATCCTGCCCGCGGCGACCCTCGGGCGGCACGCTACGGTCGGCCCCGTGTCGTTGGTGATGAGGGGCGAGTCGGTGCCGGACCGGACCACGTGGATCGGGAACCCGATCGGACCGTGGGACGGCGGGCACCAGCCGCGATGAGGAACCTGCCCACCGCCGACCCGTACCTCCCCGACCACGGCGACCCGAGCTGGAGCGCCGAGCACTACGACCTCGACCTCTCCTACGACCTGGTGCGCAACCACCTGCGCGGCCAGGCCGAGATCCGGGCGCGCGCGAGCGCCGACGCGGACCGGGTCGTGCTCGACCTGGCCCACCTCACCGCCACCAAGGTCACCCTCGACGGCGCGGCGCCGCGCTTCACCCAGCGCGGCCACCGCCTCGTCGTCACCCCGCGGACGCCGCTCGCCGCCGGGACGACCTTCACGCTCCGCATCGCCTACGCCGGCAACCCCCAGCCCCTGGTCGCCAAGCACCTCGGCGAAGCCGGGTGGGAGGAGCTCACCGACGGCGTCATCGTCGCCGCCCAGCCGCACGGCGCGCCGACCTGGTACCCCTGCAACGACCGGCCCGACGACAAGGCCTCCTACCGGATCGCCGTCGCCGCACCGCACGGCTACACCGTCGTCTCCAACGGCACGCAGACCGGGCGCCAGCGTGGCGCGAGCACCACGACGTGGGTCCACGAGCAGGTCGAGCCGATGTCGACGTACCTCGCGACCGTGCAGATCGGCCGGTACGACGTCCGCGAGCTCGGCACCGACCCGCCGCTGAGGGCCGCGGTGCCCGCGGACGCGGGGGAGGGGTTCGAGGCCGCCTTCGGCCGCAACGCCGAGATGCTGGCCACCTTCGCCGAGCTGTTCGGGCCCTACCCGTTCCCGGCGTACGCCGTCGTCGTCACCGACGACGACCTGGAGATCCCGCTGGAGTCGCAGAGCCTGTCGACGTTCGGCCGCAACTTCATGACCGGCGACTGGGACTCCGTGCGGCTGGTCGCCCACGAGCTCGCGCACCAGTGGTTCGGCAACGCCGTGACGCTGCGCCGCTGGCAGGACATCTGGCTGCACGAGGGTTTCGCCTGCTACAGCGAGTGGCTGTGGTCGGAGGCCTCCGGCGGCGACAGCGCCGACGAGTGGGCCGCCCACCACCACGAGCGGCTCTCGCGCCTCGACGAGGACCTGCTGCTCTCCGACCCCGGCCCGGAGCTGATGTTCGACGACCGCGTCTACAAGCGCGGCGCCCTCGCCCTGCACGCCCTGCGCCGCACCGTCGGCGACGACGCGTTCTTCGACCTGCTGCGCGGCTGGGTCGCCGACCACGCCGGCGGCAACGTCACCACCGCCGACTTCGAGCGCGAGGCCGCCGAACGCACCGGCCACGACCTCGACGCCCTCTTCGAGAGCTGGCTGCACCGCACCGAGCTGCCCGACCTCCCGTGACGCTGACCCGTCACCTATGGGTGACGGGTCGGCGGAGACAGCACTGACCCGTTACCTATCGGCGACGGATCGGCGGAGACAGCGCTGACCCGTCACCTATGGGTGACGGGTCGGCGGAGACAGCACTGACCCGTCACCTATGGGTGACGGGTCAGCGGGGTGTGGAGCTCAGGCGGGTCGGCCCGGTCAGGTCACGCCCAGCGCTCGGAGGCGGGGGTGAAGGTGAGCTGGCGGTCGCCGGTGTAGATCTGCTTCGGCCGGGCGATCTTCTGCTCCTTGTCCTGGACGAGCTCGAGCCACTGCGCCAGCCAGCCGGGGGTGCGGCCGATGGCGAAGAGGACCGTGAACATCTCGGGCGGGAACTGGAAGGCCTCGTAGATCAGGCCGGAGTAGAAGTCGACGTTCGGGTAGAGCTTGCGGCTCACGAAGTACTCGTCCTCGAGCGCGATCTTCTCGAGCTCGAGGGCGATGTCGAGGAGCGGGTTGGTGCCGGTGACGTCGAAGACGTCCTCGGCGGCCTTCTTGATGATCCGCGCGCGCGGGTCGTAGTTCTTGTAGACCCGGTGGCCGAAGCCCATCAGCCGCTCGTTGCCGTCCTTGACGCCCTGGATGAAGGCGGGGATGTTCTCCTTCGACCCGATCCGCTTGAGGGAGCGCAGCACGGCCTCGTTGGCGCCGCCGTGGAGCGGGCCGTAGAGGGCGCCGACGCCGGCCGCGACCGCGGAGTACGGGTCGACCTGCGACGAGCCGACCGAGCGGACGGCGTTCGTCGAGCAGTTCTGCTCGTGGTCGGCGTGCAGGATGAAGAGCACGTCGAGGGCCTTGACGAGTCGCTCGTCGGGCTCGTAGCGCTGCTCGCTCATCTTGAACAGCATCGAGAGGAAGTTCGCGGTGTAGCTGAGCTCGTTGTCGGGGTAGACGAACGGCTTGCCCTGGGCGTTGCGGAAGGACCAGGCGCCGAGGGTCGGCATCTTCGCGATCATCCGGACGATCTGCATGTGCCGGTTGTCGGCGTCCTTGATGTCGGCGGCCTCGGGGTAGAACGTCGAGAGGGCCCCGACCGACGCCATCAGCATCCCCATCGGGTGCGCGTCGTAGCGGAAGCCCTCCATGAACGTCTTGACGTTCTCGTGGACGAACGTGTGGTAGGTGATCTCGTGCACCCAGGCGTCGTACTCGGCCTTGGTGGGGAGCGCTCCGTGCACCAGGAGGTAGGCCACCTCGAGGAAGCTGGACCCCTCGGCCAGCTGCTCGATGGGGTACCCGCGGTACTCGAGGATGCCCTTGTCGCCGTCGATGTAGGTGACGGCGGAGCGGCAGGAGGCGGTGTTGACGAAGCCCGGGTCGTAGACCGCGAGGCCGGGGGTCTCGTCGTCGGTGCGGATCTTCCCGAGGTCGGCGGCCTTGATGGTGCCGTCGGTGATCGGGACGTCGTACTCCGAGCCGGTGCGGTTGTCGCGGACGGTGAGAGAGTCGGTCACCCTCCCAACGTAGTCGGCGGGGCGAGGGCCCGCGAACCCGGCATCACCTGACGGACGCCGGAGGCGGGGCCGACGTCCCGAATTGCCGTACTCCGCGCGGTGACCGTATCTTGGTGGGTCGAGTCTCCTGCCGCGTCCCGACCGCCGTACCCACGGTCGAGATGCAGATCCGGACGAAGAGGAGCCGGACAGAGTTCGTCAGAAGACCCACGCACCCGGATCCTCGGGCGCACCCCCGCCAGGGCACCCCCTGCCGGATCCCACGAACGAGAATGAGCACCTACATGCGTACGTACGCTCCCAAGCCCGGTGACATCGAGCGCACCTGGCACGTCATCGACGCCCAGGACATCGTCCTGGGCCGCCTCGCGGTCGTGTGCGCCACCCTGCTGCGTGGCAAGCACAAGCCGACCTACGCCCCGAACGTCGACGGCGGCGACTTCGTCATCGTCGTGAACGCCGAGAAGGTCGCGCTGGCCGGCAACAAGGCCACCACCAAGAAGGTCTACCGCCACTCCGGCTTCCCGGGCGGCCTCACCGAGACCGCGATCGGCGACGTCCTCGCCAAGGACGCCCGCAAGGTCATCGAGCGGGCCGTGTGGGGCATGCTCCCCAAGAACAAGCTCAGCCGTCAGCAGCTCACCAAGCTGAAGGTGTACGCCGGCCCCGACCACCCGCACGCCGCTCAGAAGGCCGTGCCCCACGAGATCGTCCAGATCTCCCAGTAACACGACCTTCCACGACGAGCAGAGCAGGTAGAGAACAGATGTCTGAGAACACCACCGAGGTCACCGAGGTCGAGGAGACCTTCGAGACCGACGAGTCCGGCGTGGCCTACACGTCCGAGAGCGCCGCCGGCGCCGACACCCCGGCCCGCCCGGCGACGATCGCCCCCGCCGCCGCGACCGGCCGCCGCAAGGAGGCCGTCGCCCGCGTGCGCATCGTCCCCGGCACCGGCAACTTCCGCATCAACGGCCGCACGATGGACTCCTACTTCCCCAACAAGCTGCACCAGCAGGTCGTGAACGAGCCGTTCGCCGCCCTGCAGCTCGAGGGTCGCTTCGACGTCATCGCCCGCATCCACGGCGGCGGCATCACCGGCCAGGCCGGTGCGCTGCGCCTCGGCATCGCGCGCTGCCTCAACGAGATCGACCTCGAGACCAACCGCGCCACGCTCAAGAAGGCCGGGCTGCTGACCCGCGACTCGCGCGTCATCGAGCGCAAGAAGGCCGGTCTCAAGAAGGCCCGCAAGGCGCCCCAGTTCAGCAAGCGCTGATCGCCTGCCGCGGTGCTTGTCCCCAGCACCGCGGCGGCACCCACATCGGTCGGCGGCCCGTCCCGGGCCGCCGACCGGCGTGCTTCTGGACCGTTGCCCGCGATGGGAGAAGGATCCTCATGCCCCGCATCTTCGGAACCGACGGCGTCCGCGGCCTGGCCAACGGCTTGCTGACCGCCGAGCTCGCCCTCGACCTCGGTGTCGCCGCCGCGCGCGTCCTGGTCGACCGCGGCGGCTACTCCGGGCAGCGTCCCCTGGCGGTCGTCGGTCGTGACACCCGGATCTCCGGGCAGTTCCTCGAGCACGCCGTCGTGGCCGGGCTGGCCTCGGCCGGCGTCGACGTCCTGCGCCTGCGGGTGCTGCCGACGCCCGGCGTCGCCTACTTCACCGACGCCCTCGGCGCCGACGTCGGCGTCGTCATCAGCGCCTCCCACAACGCGATGCCCGACAACGGCATCAAGTTCCTCGCCCGCGGCGGCGTCAAGCTCGACGACGCCCTCGAGCGCGAGATCGAGGCGCACCTCGGCCAGGAGTGGGACCGCCCCACCGGCGGCGACGTCGGCCGGGTGCGGCCCTACGCGCCCACGGTGGAGGAGTACGCCGCCCACCTGGCCCGCACCCTCGACGGGACCATCGGCCCGCTGCGCGTCGTCCTCGACTGCGCCCACGGGGCGGCCAGCGAGGTCGGGCCGCGCGCCTTCGCCGACGCCGGCATCGACGTCGTCACCATCGGCGCCGAGCCCGACGGGCTCAACATCAACGACGGCTACGGCTCCACCCACCTCGACCGGCTGCAGCGTGCGGTGGTGGACCACGGCGCGCACGCCGGCTTCGCCGTCGACGGGGACGCCGACCGGTGCCTCGCCGTCGACGCCACCGGCGCCGTCGTGGACGGCGACCAGATCCTCGCGATCCTGGCGCTGGCCCTGCGCGACGGGGGCCGCCTGGTCGACGACACGGTGGTCGCGACCGTGATGAGCAACCTCGGCTTCGTCCGGGCGATGACCGCCGCCGGGATCGTCGTGCGCCAGACCGGGGTCGGCGACCGCTACGTGCTCGAGGACATGAACGCCGGCGGCTACAACCTCGGCGGCGAGCAGTCCGGCCACGTCATCATGCGCGACCACGCCACCACCGGCGACGGCGTCCTGACCGCCCTGCACGTGCTGCAGCGGATGGTCACCACCGGCCGCTCGCTGCGCGACCTCGCCGCCGTCGTCACCCGGTTCCCGCAGGTGCTGGTCAACGTGCCCGGCGTCGACAAGGCACGGTGCAGCACCGACGAGGTCCTCGCCGCCGCGGTGGCGGCCGAGGAGGCCGCGCTCGGCGACGAGGGTCGCGTGCTGCTGCGCCCGTCGGGCACCGAGCCGCTGGTGCGGGTGATGGTCGAGGCCGCCACCCAGGAGCGCGCCGACGGCGTCGCGCACCGCCTCGCCGACGTCGTCCGGGAGCGGCTCAGCCTGTCCTAGGCCGGTCGCGGGCCCAGCCGTGGGTCCGGCCGTCGGTCCGGCCGTCGGTCCGGTCGTAGGGTGGGCGCCCATGAGCGGCGACGGGATCCAGGTCCTCGGCTTCCCGGTGACCAGCACCCCGTTCCTGCACGCCTGGTGGTACGTCGCGCTGTGGTCGCGCGAGCACGTCCTCCTCGACACGTTCCCGGCCTGGCCGGACGCGCAGCGGCACTGGACGACGCCGCACCCCGATCGCGAGCAGCACCACCTGCTCGCCCGGCGCGACGGCGACCCGGTCGGTGCCGCCGTGGTGCGCACGGTCGGGCGCGACAACCCGCACCTGGCGTTCGTGGAGGTCTACTGCCTGCCCGGCAGCCGTCGCCTGGGAGTCGGCACGGCCCTCCTGCGCGAGGCCGAGCACCTGGCCCTCGGTCTGGGACGCCGCACCCTCCTGGCCGAGACGATCGCGCCGCCGGGACAGGAGAGCCCGGGGCTGGTCTTTGCCGCCGCGCACGGCTACCGGCGGGCCGGCCTGGAGGAGCGGAAGAGCGTCGACCTGGCCGCCACCGAGCACCGGTGGGACGACGTCGACGCCGAGGTCGCCGAGCGCTCGGCCGGTTACGACGTCCTCTGGTGGGGCGACACCACGCCCGACGACCAGGTCGACCGGGTCTGTGCCCTCTACACGCGCTTCCTCGGCGAGGTCCCGCTCGGCGAGGTCGACCTCCGGCCGGAGTCCTGGGACGCCGACCGGCTCCGCGAGACCGAGGCCCACCAGGCCGCCGTCGGTCGGCACCGCCTGCTCGTGGCCGCGCGCGCCCCCGACGGGAGCCTGGTCGGCTACAGCGAGGCCGTCCGCGCGAACGCCGTCCCGCACCGCTGCGGCATCTCCGGCACCCTGGTCGTGCCCGAGCACCGGGGGCACGCCCTCGGCCTGGCCCTCAAGGTGCGCCTGCACCGGCTCGTCCGCGCGCAGTGGCCCGACTGCGCCACGGTGCTGACCGGGAACGCCGGCAGCAACGCCGCCATGAACGCCGTCAACGACCGTCTCGGGTACGTCGCCGTCGAGGACGGGCACCAGCTCCAGAAGGTGCTTCCGCCACCCCCGTCCGGCTGACCCGCGCGGGGCGGCGAATACCCTCGGCGCCATGTCCCACACCGCTGCCCGGTCCCGCCGCGCCCTCCGAGTCGTCGCCGCTCCGGCCCTCGCGCTGACCCTCGCCCTGTCCCTCGCCGCCTGCGGCGGGGACGACGGCGACGAGACGGCGTCCGACACCTCCGGCGAGACCCCGACCGACTGGGCCCCCGCGATCGAGACGAACGAGGAGGGTGACGTCACCGGTCTCGACTTCGCCGACACCACCGAGCCCGGCGACGAGCTCGAGGTGCGGATCGTCGAGGAGGGCGACGGCGCGGAGGTCACCGCCGGCCAGACGATCCAGGCCGACTACTGGGGCCAGAGCTACGGCACCGAGGAGCCCTTCGACGAGAGCTACAGCGGGGAGCCGTTCACGGCGCAGATCGGCGTCGGCCAGCTGATCCCGGGCTGGGACCAGGCCCTGGTGGGCGTCCCGGTGGGCAGCCGGGTGCTGCTCTCCATCCCGCCGGACCTCGGCTACGGCGACCAGGACCAGCCGGGCATCCCCGGGGGCTCGACGCTGTACTTCGTGCTGGACATCATCAGCGCCGCGTGACGGCGAGGCCGCCCCGGTGATCGCCGCACCCTCGCTCGGGGTCGACGGGCTCACGAAGACCTTCGGGCCCCTTCGAGCCGTCGACGACCTGACGTTCGAGGTGCGCCCAGGCGCGGTGACCGGGTTTCTCGGCCCGAACGGTGCCGGCAAGACCACGACGCTGCGGATGCTGCTGGGGCTGGCGACACCGACGTCCGGCAGCACCCGGGTCGGCGACCGCCCGTACGCCGCGCACCCGCAGCCGGCGCGGGTCGTCGGCGCCGCCCTCGAGGCCACCGGGTTCCACCCCGGTCGCACCGGCCTCGGGCACCTGCAGGTCTACGCGCCGCAGGTCGGGGCGGACCTCGACCGGTGCCACGAGCTCCTCGACACCGTGGGGCTCTCGGCGGCGGCCGGCCGCCGGGTCGGCCAGTACTCGATGGGCATGCGGCAGCGCCTCGGGCTCGCGACCGCGCTGCTCGGGGACCCGCCGTGCCTCGTGCTGGACGAGCCGACCAACGGGCTCGACCCCGAGGGCATCCGGTGGCTGCGGACCCTGCTGCGCGGCTTCGCCGCCGAGGGCCGCACCGTGCTGGTCTCCAGCCACCTCCTCGGCGAGGTCCAGAACACCGTCGACGACGTCGTCGTCATCGTCCGCGGCCGACTCGTGCACGCCTCGTCGCTGGCCGACCTGGCCGCGCTGGCCGAGCCCGGGGCGTACGTCGTCTCGCCGACCGCCGGCGCCGTCGCCGACCTGGCCCGGCGCCAGGGCTGGCCGGTCCGGGCGCACGAGCGCGGGCTCGTGGTCGACGGCGTGACCGCCGACGTGGTCGGCACGGCGGCGCACCGCGACGGGGTCGAGCTGCACGAGCTCACGCCGCGCGGCACCGACCTCGAGGACGTCTTCCTCCGGCTGACCGCGACCGGTCACGACCTCGCCGGGACGCCGGGAGGAGCCCGGTGAGGGCCGCGCTCCGGTCGGAGGTCCGCAAGCTCCTGAGCACCCGGCTGTGGTGGGTGCTGCTGCTGGCGATGGCCGGCTACCTCGCCTTCATCGGCGCCACCCTCGGGCTCGCGCTCGCCCTCGGTGGCGACGTCGAGGAGTCGGGCGGCGCGCCGGTCCTCGGCGGTGTCGACGCGGCCACCACCGTCTACAGCCTGGTCAGCGCGATCGGGTACGTCTTCCCGCTGGTCGTCGGCAGCCTCGCCGTCACCACCGAGTTCCGGCACCACACGATCACCCAGACCCTGCTGGCCGAGCCGCGCCGCGGCGTCCTCCTGGCGGCGAAGCTGCTGGCGACCGTGCCCGTCGGCCTGGCGTACGGCGTCGTGGGGGCCCTCGCGATCGTGCTCGGCGGCGCGCCGGCGCTCGCGATCGCGGGCGACGGGGCGTTCCTGACGGACGGCGACGTCGTGCAGGTCCTCCTCCTCGACGTCCTGGTCACCGTCCTCTGGGCACTGCTCGGCGCGGCGTTCGGCCTGCTCGTGACCCAGCAGGTGGCCGCGATCGTGGTCATCCTGGCGTTCACCCAGTTCGTCGAGCCGGTCGCGCGGCTCGCGCTCGGTGCGGTGGACGCGCTCGCCGGCGTCGGGGCGTTCCTGCCGGGCGCGGCCGCCGACGCCCTGATCGGAGCCAGCTTCTTCGGCGAGCTGGGGTCGGCCGACCTGCTCCCTCGCTGGGCAGGGGCGCTGGTCCTGCTGGCCTACATCGGCACCTTCGCCACCGTCGGCCGGCTGACGACGTTGCGCCGCGACGTCGCCTGAGGGACGGCGTTCGGCGACTCAGAGCTTGCGGAGCCGGACGTAGCGGACCGAGTGGTCGCGGTCCTTGCGCATCACCAGCGTGGCTCGCGACCGGGTCGGCAGGATGTTCTGGACCAGGTTGGGGCCGTTGATCGTGGCCCAGATGCGCTCGGCCTCGGCGACGGCCTCGTCGTGGGTGAGCTCGGCGTACTTCGAGAAGTACGACTCCGGGTCGCGGAACGCCGTCTCGCGCAGCCGCAGGAACCGCGAGACGTACCAGTCGCGGATCTTGTCGCGCCCGGCGTCGACGTAGATGGAGAAGTCGAAGAAGTCGCTCAGCGTCAGCCCGGCGCTGCCGTCGTCGCGCACCCGCGCGGGCTGGAGCACGTTGAGGCCCTCGATGATGACGATGTCGGGTCGCTTGATGGTGATCCGTTCGTCCGGCACGACGTCGTAGACCAGGTGGGAGTACGTCGGCGCCTCCACCTCGTCGCGGCCGGACTTGATGTCGACGACGAACCGCAGCAGCGCGCGCCGGTCGTAGGACTCCGGGAAGCCCTTGCGCTGCATGATCCCGCGCCGCTCGAGCTCGGCGTTCGGGTAGAGGAAGCCGTCGGTCGTGACGAGGGCGACGTTGGGGTGCTCGGGCCAGTGGGCGAGCATCTGCTGCAGCACCCGCGCGGTGGTCGACTTGCCCACTGCCACCGAGCCCGCGAGCCCGATCACGAACGGCGTGCGCGGCGGCGTCCTCTGGTGGAGGAACCGCTCCTGGTCGCGGTGCAGCTGCCCGGCCGAGCCGACGTACAGGCTGAGCAGCCGCGACAGGGGGAGGTAGACCTCCTCGACCTCGCGCAGGTCGAGGGAGTCGCCCAACCCGCGCAGCGTGCGGACCTCGTCCTCCGTCAGGGGGCTCTCGGTCTCGTGCGCCAGGGCGGCCCAGGCGCTGCGGTCGAGCTCGATGTAGGGCGAGGACTCCCGCGCCGCCTCCCGGCCCAGCGGGTCGGTGTCATGGCGCCGACCGGCACCCGCGTGGGACATGGCCGCGATTCTTGCAGCAGCCGCGCCCGTGGGAGGCGGCAGTCCGTCTCTCGTAGGCTGGCGCGCTATGTGCGGAATCGTGGGTTACGTCGGACCGAAGCAGGCCCAGGACGTCGTGGTCGAGGGGTTGCGGCGCCTCGAGTACCGCGGCTACGACTCGGCCGGGGTCGCGCTCGTCGTCCCCGGCGGTGCGTCGGGCGTGATCGCCGACGCCAAGAAGGCCGGCAAGCTGGCCAACCTCGAGAAGGTGATCGCCGACAGCACGCTGCCGCCGTCCCACACCGGGATCGGGCACACCCGCTGGGCGACGCACGGCGCGCCGACCGACGCCAACGCCCACCCGCACCTCGGGCGCGAGCGCCGGGTCGCGCTGGTGCACAACGGCATCATCGAGAACTTCGCCGAGCTGCGCACCCGCCTCGAGGACGACGGCCACGTGCTGCTCTCGGAGACCGACACCGAGGTCGCGGCCCACCTGCTCGAGCTCGCGGTGACCGCCGGCGCCGACCTGACGACCGCGATGCAGCAGGTCTGCCGCCGCCTCGAGGGCGCCTTCACCCTGGTGGCCGTCGACGCCCACGACCCCGACCGGGTGGTGGCAGCGCGCCGCAACTCGCCGCTGGTCGTCGGGGTGGGGGAGGGCGAGCACTTCCTCGGGTCCGACGTCGCGGCGTTCATCGAGCACACGCGCGAGGCGGTCGAGCTCGGCCAGGACCAGGTCGTCACGATCACCCGTGACGCCGTCGCGATCACCGACTTCGACGGCCGCCCGGGCCAGGGGCGGGCCTACCACGTCGACTGGGACCTGTCGGCCGCCGAGAAGGACGGTCACGACTGGTTCATGCGCAAGGAGATCTTCGAGCAGCCCCACGCCGTCGCCGACTCGCTGCTGGGCCGTCGCACGCCGTCCGGCCTGCTCCAGCTCGACGAGATGCGGCTCTCCGACGACGAGATCCGCGACGTCGACAAGATCATCATCATCGCCGCCGGCACCTCGTTCTACGCCGGCATGGTCGCGAAGTACGCCATCGAGCACTGGACGCGGATCCCCGTCGAGGTCGAGCTCAGCTCGGAGTTCCGCTACCGCGACCCGATCCTCGACCACTCGACCCTCGTCGTCGCGATCAGCCAGTCCGGCGAGACCGCCGACACGCTGCAGGCGATCCGGCACGCCCGCTCGCAGCGCTCGAAGGTCCTCGCGATCTGCAACACCAACGGCTCGACCATCCCCCGCGAGTCCGACGCGGTCATCTACACCCACGCCGGACCCGAGATCGGCGTCGCCTCGACCAAGGGCTTCCTGACCCAGCTGGTCGCCTGCTACCTGCTGGCGCTGTACGTCGCGCAGGTGAAGGGCACCCGCTTCGGCGACGAGATCGAGGAGGTCATGAGCCAGCTCGAGGCGATGCCCGGGCACATCGCGACGGTCCTCGCCGGCGCCGACCAGGTCTACGACCTCGCGCGCGCCCACACCGGCACCCGCTCGGTGCTCTTCCTCGGCCGGCACGCCGGCTACCCCGTCGCGCTCGAGGGCGCGCTGAAGCTCAAGGAGATCGCCTACCTGCACGCCGAGGGCTTCGCGGCCGGCGAGCTCAAGCACGGCCCGATCGCCCTGGTCGAGGAGGGTCTGCCGGTTCTGTGCATCGTCCCGCCCCGTGGGCGCGACCAGCTGCACGAGAAGATGATCTCCGGCATCCAGGAGGTCCGCGCCCGGGGCGCGCAGACCATCTGCCTGGCCGAGGAGGGCGACACCCGGATCGAGCCGTACGCCGACGTCCTGATCCGGCTGCCGAAGGTGCCGGTGCTGCTGCAGCCGCTCGTCGCCGTCGTCCCGCTCCAGCTGTTCGCCTGCGAGCTCGCCACCGCGCTCGGCCACGACGTCGACCAGCCCCGCAACCTGGCCAAGTCCGTCACGGTCGAGTGATGGTCCCGTCGTCCGCGCGCAGGTCCTCGTCGTGCGCCCCTGGCGCGCAATTGCATCGAATGGGGCAGCTCGGTCCGGAAAACCCGAGCCGATCGCGGCAATTGCGCGAATCGGCCACCCCGGGAGCCCCCCGGTGATCATCGGCGTGGGCATCGACGTGTGCGACCTCGACCGGTTCGCGGCGTCGATGGAGCGGACGCCGGGCCTGCGCGACCGGCTGTTCACCCCGGCCGAGGCCGTGCGCCCGCTGGCCTCGCTCGCGGCCAGGTTCGCCGCCAAGGAGGCCCTCGCCAAGGCGCTCGGCGCACCGGCCGGCCTCGCGTGGCACGACGCCGAGGTGTTCTCCGAGGAGTCAGGTCGGCCCCGGTTCGAGCTGCGGGGCACCGTCCTGGCCCGCGCCGACGAGCTCGGCGTCGGCCACGTGCACGTCTCGCTCTCCCACGACGCCGGCATCGCCTCGGCCGTCGTCGTCCTGGAGTCGTAGCCGGCCGCCCGGGCGGGATTTCCCCGGTCGACCGGGGAAGTCTGAACTGGGGGGCCGGGATCCCGGCCGACAAGTTCAGGGATCCCCGGTCGACCGGGGAAACCCCGGGCCACTGGCTACGGTGGTCGGATGAGGCAGGCACACACGGTCGAGCAGGTGCGGGAGGCCGAGCGGGCGCTGATGGCGCGGCTGCCGGACGGCGCGCTGATGCAGCGGGCCGCGCACGGACTGGCGCACGCGGTGCTCGACCTGCTCGGGACGGCCGGGACGGTCCACGGACGCCGGGTGCTGCTCCTGGTCGGCTCCGGCGACAACGGGGGTGACGCCCTGTACGCCGGCGCGGTGCTCGCGCGGCGCGGGGTCGCCGTCGAGGCGTGGCTGCTGTCCGACCACGCCCACGAGGCCGGACTCGCGGCCCTGAGGCGGGCGGGGGGTCGCCCGGTCACGGCCGCGCCGCGCGCCCGGCCCGACCTCGTCGTCGACGGGATCGTCGGGATCGGGGGCCGGCCCGGGCTGAGGCCCGAGGCCCAGCGGGCGCTGGACGCCGTCGCCGGCGTGCCGGTCGTCGCGGTCGACGTGCCGAGCGGGGTCGACGTCGACACCGGCGAGGTCGACGGCCCGCACGTCGAGGCGGTGCTCACGGTCACCTTCGGCACCCACAAGCTCGCCCACCTCGTCGACCCCGCGGCGCGTGCCGCCGGCACCGTGCACCTCGTCGACCTCGGCCTCGACCTGCCCGCGCCGGCCGCGGAGGCCCTGCAGCGCGCCGACGTCGCCGCCCTCCTGCCGCGCCCCGGCCCGGACGCCCAGAAGTACTCCCGCGGCGTCGTCGGCGTCCGCGCCGGGTCCGACGCCTACCCGGGCGCCGGGCTGCTCTCCGTCGCCGGGGCGAGCTGCGGCCTCGCCGGGATGGTCCGCTACGTCGGCGACCGCGGCGTCCTCGACCTGGTCCACGCCCAGCACCCCGAGGTCGTCGGCGCCGGCCGTGTGCAGGCGTGGGTGGTCGGCAGCGGCAGCGGCGACGGCGCCGCCGGGACCCTGGCCGAGGCGCTCGCCGACGCCGTCCCGACCCTCGTGGACGCCGACGCGCTGGCGCACGCACCCCGCGGCGGCGGGCACGAGTCGCTGGTCCTCACCCCGCACGCCGGCGAGCTGGCCCGGATGCTCGACGTCGACCGCGACGACGTCGAGGCACGTCCCCTCGAGCACGCCCGCCGCGCCGTCGAGACCTACGGTGCCGTGGTGCTGCTCAAGGGCCGCCACACCCTCGTCGTGCACCCCGACGGCCGGGTGCGGGTCACCACCACGGGCACGCCGTGGCTGGCCACGGCGGGCGCCGGCGACGTCCTCGGCGGCGTGGTCGGCGCGCTGCTGGCCGCCGGCCTCGCCCCCTACGACGCCGCGTCGGTCGGCTCCTGGCTGCACGGCGCCGCGGCGACGGCCGCCTCCGCCGACGGTCCGATCACCGCCGGTGACGTCGCGCGTGGCCTGCCACGCGTGCTCGGGTCGCTGCTGCGAGAATCGACGACATGACCCGAGCCGAGATCGTCGTCGACCTCGCGGCCATCCGTCACAACGTCCGGCTGCTGCGCGAGCTGGTCGGCGGCACGATGATCACCGTGGTCAAGGCCGACGGCTACGGCCACGGGATGGTCGAGGTCGCCCGCGCCGCCCGCGACGCTGGCGCCGAGTGGCTCGCCGTCGCCACCCTCGACGAGGCCCGCGCGCTCCGCGCCGGCGGCGACACCGGCCCCGTGCTCACCTGGCTGACGGTCCCCGGCGAGCGCTACGACGACGTGGTCCGCGCCGGGATCGACCTCACGGCGTACTCCGTCGCCGAGCTCGACGAGATCGCCGCCGCCGACGCCGGTGTCCCGGCCCGCGTGCAGCTCAAGGTCGACACCGGGCTGGGACGGGGGGGAGCGACCCGCGCCGACTGGGAGCGGTTCTTCGCCTGCGCCCGGGCCGGGGAGGAGGCCGGTGCCTGGACGGTCACCGGGATCTGGTCGCACCTCGCCTGCGCCGACGAGCCCGACCACCCCGCCAACGACGCCCAGCAGGCCGCCTTCGACGACGCCCTCGTGCTGGCCGACGCGGCCGGGCTGCGGCCCGCGCTGCGCCACCTCGCCAACTCGGCCGCCGCGATCCTGCGCCCCGGCGCACGCTACGACGCCGTCCGGGTCGGCCTCGCCAGCTACGGCCTCGACCCCGCCCCGACCGTCGACCACGGCACCGACCTGCGCCCGGCGATGACCGTGCGCGCCGACCTCGCGCTGGTCAAGCACCTCGCTGCCGGCGACTCCGTCTCCTACGGTCACACCTGGACCGCCGACGCCCCGACGACCATCGGCCTGGTCCCCGCCGGGTACGCCGAGGGCGTGCCCGTCGCGGGCAGCGGCCGGCTCGAGGTCGCCGTCGCCGGCACGCGGCGTCCGCTGCGTGGCCGGGTCTGCATGGACCAGGTGCTGGTCGACCTCGGCGGTGAGGAGCCGCCCGCCGGCACCGACGTCGTCCTGTTCGGCCCGCCCGGCGACGGTCGCGCGACCGCCCAGGACTGGGCCGAGGCGTGCGGCACCATCAGCTACGAGATCGTCACCCGGGTCGGCGGCCGGATGCCGCGCCGCCACGTCGACCACGATCACGACCACGACCACGACCGGGACCGGCGATGAGCACGAAGGGCAGGGTGATCGGATCCATCGGCGGCGCCCTCGGCGTCGCGGCGGCCGGCACCGCCGTCGGCATCCTGCGCCAGCACCGCGCGATCAGCCGGGTCGCGGGCGCCGACGTCCCGTTCGGCTCGCTGCGCTCACCGGCGGTCACCGTGGTCGCCGAGGACGGCGTCCCGCTGCACGTCGAGATCGACGACGTCGACCCCGGCACCGCCGAGGGCCGTCGCGGCCGACGCGCCGGCGCCACCCCGCCGGTCACCGTCGTCTTCGTGCACGGCTACTGCCTCAACCTGGACTGCTGGCACTTCCAGCGCGCCGCCTACCGGGGCCTGGTCCGCAGCGTCTACTACGACCAGCGCTCCCACGGGCGCTCCGGTCGCTCCGACCGCGAGCACGCCACGATCGACCAGCTCGGCCGCGACCTCGCGCAGGTCATCGACGTGGTCGTGCCCGACGGCCCGGTGGTGCTGGTCGGACACTCGATGGGCGGCATGACCGTCGTGGCCCTCGCCGAGCAGCTCCCCGAGCTGATCGGCACGAAGGTGATCGGGGTCGCGCTGATCTCGACCACCGCCGGCGGGTTCGACCCCAGCCGGATCCTGCTCCCGATGCTCCCCGCGCGCCTGACCGGTCGGCTGACGCACCGCGCGATGGCGACGCTGCACCGCGGCCACGGCGCCATCGACTCGGCCCGCCGCGTCGGCCGGGCGGTCGCCAACGTCGCGACGCGGCAGTTCGCCTTCGGCGGCGACGTCCCGCGCTCCTACGTCTCGTTCGTCGACGACATGCTGTCGCAGACGCCGTTCGAGGTGGTCGCCGACTTCTTCCCGAGCTTCCGCGACCTCGACAAGTTCGACTTCGTCGAGGTGCTCGACGAGGTCCCGGTCTCGATCATCTGCGGCAACGCCGACAAGCTGACCTCGATCGGGCACTCCCGCAAGCTGCACGTCCGGATCCCCGGCTCCCGGCTGCTCGAGTGCGACGGCGCCGGCCACATGGTGCCGCTGGAGCGCCACGACCAGGTGAACGCCGAGCTCGACCAGCTCATCACGGCGGCCACGACCCGAGCAGCCGGCCGGTGAGCGAGGTCAGCGTCCGTCGCGTCGGCCCCGAGTCCGCCGCGGCCGTGCTCGCGATCGTCCGCGACGCCTTCGGCAGCCGCCCGCCGCTGGACCCGCCGGCCGACGCGCTCACCGAGACCGAGGCGTCGATCGCCACCCGGCTGGCCCTCGGCGGCGGTCTGGTCGCCCGGGTCGACGGCGTACCGGTCGGGGCCCTGCTGCTCGACGCCGTCGGCGACGCCGTCTACCTGCGCCGGTTCGGCGTGGTCGCGGCCGCGCGCGGCCACGGCGTCGCGGGCGCACTGATCCAGGCGGCGTCCGAGGCCGCCGTCGGCCGGCCGTGGCTGCGGGTGGTCGCGCGCGAGGAGCTGCCGGCGACCGTCGCCTTCTGGGTGCGCCGCGGGTTCGTCCAGACCGACCGCCGCTCGCCCTACGTCGAGCTGGTCCGGCCGGTGCCCGCCTTCCACGAGGTGCCCACCGCCGACGACATGCGCGCGCTCGGCGTCCGTGTCGCCCGGACGCTGCGACCCGGCGACCTCGTCGTCCTCACCGGCGACCTCGGAGCGGGCAAGACCACCTTCACCCAGGGCCTGGGCCGCGGGCTCGGCGTCGAGGGCGCGGTGACCTCGCCGACGTTCGTCATCGCGCGCGAGCACCGCTCGACCTCCGGCGGCCCCGAGCTGGTGCACGTCGACGCCTACCGCCTCGGCGGTGCCGCCGAGCTCGACGACCTCGACCTCGACACGTCCTTCGACCACGCCGTCACCGTGGTCGAGTGGGGCGAGGGGGTCGCCGAGGACCTCGCCGACTCCCGCCTCCAGATCCGCATCACGCGATCCGCGGGCGCCACGGACCGGGGGGTCGACGGCGAGCTCGACCCGCGGACCGTCGAGATCCTGCGGCTCGGACCGCGCTGGGCGACGTCGTGACCCCGGCGGCGACCGCGCTGGTCGTCGTCGACCTGCAGCGTGAGTACGTCAGGGCGGACCCGCCGCCGTTCGACGTCGCGGGCCTCCTGACGGCGGTGGGCGGCCTGCTCGACGCCGCCCGGGCCGCCGGCGCGCTCGTCGTGCACGTGCGCGACGTCGGCACCGCCGACCCGCGCTTCCCGGCCGTCGGCCCGGGCCGCGACCTCGTCCTGCCGGTCGTGCCGACCGACGTCGTCCTCGACAAGCAGGACGACGACCCGTTCGCCACCACGGCGCTGGCCCGGCACCTCCGCGCCCACCGGACGGTCGTCGTCGCCGGGCTGCAGAGCGAGATGTGCGTGGCCGCCACGGCGCGCGGCGCGCTCCTGCGCGGTTACACCGTCGTGCTGCCCTGCGACGCCCACACGACCTACGACGTGCCTCCCGGGCCGGCCGGGCCAGCGGTCACGGCCGCGCAGGTGCGCCACGTGGCCGCCTGGTCGCTCGGCGACGGCGTGCACCTGCCGCCCCGCTCGGCGGAGGTGGCCTTCGAACCGGCCCCGCCTGCCATGGCCTAACGTCGGGGCCGTGCTGCTCGCGTTCGACACCGCCTCGCCCACCGTGACCGTCGCCCTCCTCGACGACGGCGAGGTGCTGGCCGAGCTCGTCTCGGAGGAGACGATGCGGCACGGCGAGCAGCTGGCGCCGCTGATCGACGAGGCGCTGCGCCGGTGCGACGCGCTGCGGTCCGACGTGACGGCGGTCGCCGTCGGTGTCGGCCCGGGTCCGTTCACCGGGTTGCGGGTCGGTCTGGTCACCGCCCGCACGCTGGCCTTCGTCCTCGACGTCCCCGTCTACGGCGTGTGCAGCCTCGACGCGCTGGCCGTCGAGGCGATCGACACCGGAGCGGTGCACGGAGGCTTCGTGGTCGCCACCGACGCGCGCCGCAAGGAGGTCTACCTCGCGGCGTACGACGAGGACGGCGTCCGCACCGGTGGCCCGGCCGTCGACCGGCCCGCGACCGTCGCCACCACCGTCCCGGTGGTGGGGGAGGGCGCGGTCCTCTACCCGGACTCCTTCCCCAACCGGGTCGGCCCGGTGCGTCCGTCGGCGGGCTGGCTGGGACGGGCTGTCGGCGAGGAGCGGGTCGAGCTGCTCGACCCCGAGCCGCTCTACCTGCGACGTCCCGACGCCGTCGTGCCCGGCGCCGCCAAGCCCGTCCCGTGACCCCCGACGCCGGCCCGGCGACCGCCCCGACCATCCGTCCGGCCGACCCGGGCGACGCCGCCGCGGTCGCCGACCTCGAGGCCGAGAACCTCGGCGCCGACGCGTGGCCCCTCGGCCTGGTCGCCGCGGGTGTCGCGGGTGAGGCGCCGACCGTGACCTACCTCGTCGCCGACGTCGGCGGCCTCGTGGTCGGGTACGCCGCCGCCAGCGTCGTCGCCGACATCGCCGAGCTGCAGCGCGTCGCGGTCACCCCCGGCCACCGACGTGCAGGGGTCGCGGGCCTGCTGCTCGACGGCGTCGTCGGCCTGGCCCGGTCCGGCGGGGCCGACCGGGTGCTGCTCGAGGTGCGGGAGGACAACGAAGCCGCGCTGGGCTTCTACGCCCAGCGCGGCTTCGTGGAGATCGACCGCCGACGCAGGTACTACCGCGACGGCGCGACCGCCGTGGTGATGCTGCTCCCGGTCGACCGCTGAGGCCGCCCGGGCGTCCTCAGTCGAGGACCTCGGGTGCCACGCCGTCGTCGTCGATCCAGTCGCGACCGTCGTCGAAGAGGTCGCGGTCGCGCCCCTGCTCGTCCTGGTCCCTGCCCGAGCGGCGCCCGGCGCCGGCGGCTCCCACGCCGCCCTGGCCACGGCCCCCGGCCGTGCCGCGGGTGCCCTTGGCGCTGCCGTTGCGCGAGCCCGCCGCCCCGGCGGCGCCGGCCGCTCCGCGGCCCGTGCCCCGGCCTGCGGTGCCGCGCCCGGCCGCGCCGCCCAGGCCGCCCGCCGGCCGCGACGTCGGCACGGCACCCGCCGCGCCTCCGCGTCCGAGGGCGCCGGTCGTGCCGGCCGGCCGTCCGCTCGCACCGATGGGGCGCGCCCCGGCCGGCGTGCCGGGCGTGACGACGCCGGGACGCACGCCGGCACCGATCGCGGCACCGGCCGCGGCGCCACCGGCGCCGATCCCGGCCGCCGCGGCGGGCGACACGCCTCCCGGTGCCCCGCCGGACCCCGGGCTCGGCGGCATCGCCGACGGCGAGACGGGTGAGATCGGGGCGATCGGGGTGGTGGACCCCGGCGTCGTGGGCGTGATCGGGGCGGTCGGTGCGGGTGCCCCCGGGGCGGTCGGCGGGAGCGGCGCACCGGGTCCCTGGGGCGTGCCCGGGGTCGGGCCCTGCGGGTAGCCCGGCTGCGTCGGGGTGCCCGGCGGCGGCGAGGACGGCGGCGGCGCGGTCGGCGGCGGCGCCGTCGGCGGTGTGGGGGGCGAGGACGTCGGCGGGCGCGGCGAGGTCGGTGCCTCGGGCGCGTTGCCCCCCGGGGTGGTCGGTCCGGTCGGCGGCACCTTCACGGGCGGCTCGGAGCTCCCCTGCTCGCCGTGGATCCGCTTGATGTCGCCGAGCTCGGCCCCGAACACCTCGTCGAGGCGGCGGGTCCACTCCCCGGAGATCCGCTCACGGGCCTCGAGGTTGTCGTTGTACTCCTTCACGGACTCACCGTGCTTGCGCTGCGCGGTGACGTCCTCCTTCGTCGCCGGCCCGACCGGACGACGGTAGGGGCCGGGCTTGTCCAGCTCGGGGCTGCTGACGTCCATCTGCCGGCGCGCCTCCCTGGCCTCCCGGATCGCCTTGGCGGTCCGGTCGAGCGCCCGGCTGCCGTCGCGCAGCAGCTCGACGCGCTCGTCGAGGCCCCGCGCGGTCTCCACGAAGGAGCGCCCCATCGCGGGACCCGTCTCGCCGCCGATGACCTTGTCGCGCTGGGCCGCCTGGCGCATGGACGCGGCCACCACGTTGAGGAGCTCGGCGCACCGGTACCACTCCGCCGACCCCTCGTCGATCTGCTCGTCGTCGGCGCCGTCGAGGTAGCGCCGGAACTCGATCTCGGACGGTCCGGCCATCAGTCCTCCTCCGCCGGGATCTCGCAGGTGTTGTTGCTGAAGTCGGGCGGGGCGGTGCAGCTCTCGACCGCCTCCAGGGTCGGGACGGGGGCGCCGGCCACGCGGTCGGTCGAGCGCCGCGAGCCGTCGCCGCTGGTCTCGTCGGTGAAGACCATGTCGTCGTGGAAGCGGTGGATCTTCACGACGTAGCCCTCGAGCCCGGCGACCAGGTCGCGCATCGCGTCGGTCACGTGCTGGTGGGCGAGGTTCACGTGGTGGCCGAACTGCTGGCCGGGGTCCGAGGCGCCGAAGACGGCCGGGGCCACGCCCTTCGGGCGGGAGTTCCGGTCGACGTCGTCGGCGTTCTCGGTGAGGATCTTGACGATCTCGCGGATCGTCTCCTCCTCGACGTTGATCGCGCCCAGCGCTGCGCCTGCCTGTGCGGCCAGACCGATGGTCATCCGTCAACTCTCCTCTGCTGGTCTGCTGCGGGTCCCGGGACGCGGTTCGCCTACCCCTGGCCCACACCGGTAAACCTGCGGCGCCCCGCCGGCCGCGCGGCACCGCACTGGCTAGGGTCGGCGTAGTCCCGATCTCGGAAAGGGGTCCCGCTCGTGCGATCCGTGTCCCGCTGCAAGGCGCTTCCCGCTGCCGTCCTGGTGGCCGTGCTCGTGCTGTCCGGCTGCGACGGTGGTGACGGCGGGGACGGCGGTGGCGGCGGGGGAGCGGAGGCGTCCTCGTCCGCGAGCGCCACCCCGTCCGAGGCGGGCTCCCCGTCCGAGGAGCCGACGACGGCGGAGCCGACCGAGCCGGCCGTCGTCCCGGCGTCCGGTCCCGAGCTGACGATGGACGTCGCCACGGTGCGGCTCCCCGAGGGGTGGGAGCTGACCGACGGCCAGGCCAGCTTCCTGGCCACGGGCACCGACCCCGGGGCCGGTGCGACGAGCTTCATCGGGCTCTCGCAGTTCCCCTCGCTGACGCCCGACCCGACGCCGGCCGAGCTCGAGGAGACGGTGCTCGACGGCGACCTCCGCGGTCGCGGGGAGGTGCAGGACCCGGTCGAGGTCGACGGGGTCGAGATGCGCCGGCTGACGGGCCGGGACGGTTCGTCGTCCCTCGAGGTGTTCATCGCCCTCGTCGACGGCGACCTGGTCACGCTCAAGATCCGGCAGGGCAAGGACATCCCGCAGGACGCCCGCGACGAGGTCGTCGCGAGCGTCCTGGCGAGCTTCAGCTGGACCTGAGTGCCGCTCAGTCGGCCAGCACGAACGGCGGGTCGAGGTCCTCGCCCGGCTCCGGGCCGAGCACGGTGGTGGGCTCGCCGCCGACGTCCTGGGTGATCACCGTCCAGGCCCCGTCGTAGGCGGTGGCGATGATGGTGTCGTCGTCGAGGAAGCGGACGTTCGGGAAAGAAGTGCCCTCGACCTCGAGGCGTCCGACCTCGTTCAGGTCGGTGTCGAGGACGGAGACCCACGTGTTCCCGAAGCCGTCGGCCTGCGGGTCGCCGGCGAGCAGGTAGCGGCCGTCGGGGGAGACCTCGAGGAACCTGTAGTCGCACGTCTCCGGGATGACCGCCCGCTGCTCGGCCGGGTCCCACAGCGCGTTGCAGCCCGTGAGGTCGTCCTCGAGCACCCGGGTGGCGACGACCAGCAGGTCGCCCTCGGACGTCGCGCTGGTCACGTTGAGCGTGCCGGGGGCGGGACTGCTCTCGCGGCCGTCCTGGTTCACCTCGATCGGGTCGACCTTGTACTCGTACAGGAAGACCCGGCAGTCGACGGTGCAGTCGTCGCCGGTGGCGACCATCGGGGACTGCACCTCCGGGTCGTAGCCCTCGGCGATCACCTTCTGGCCGTCGTCCCACACCGTCTGCAGGTCGCCGTCGGGTGTCATGAAGACGACGTAGGTGCCGGTGACCGAGACGATCGGCGGGTTGGAGGCCGAGTAGCTGTCGACCACGGCGCCGTCCTCGACGACGTCGACGACGGTGTCGCCGTTGTCGGCCTGCGACACGGCGACGACCCGGTCACCGAGGTCGGTGGCTGAGGTGTAGTCACCCGGGAGCGTGACGACGGTGCCGTCGGCGCGGTGCAGGTCGCCGTCCTGGAGGTAGGCGAAGCCGGGCCCCGCGGGCTCGGGCGGGGCCGGCGTCTCGCTGTCGATGGCGGTCGGGGTCTGCGTGGCGACCGGGGCGTCGTTGCTCCGGTCGCTGCCGAAGCCACCGCCGGCGGCGACGGCGACGGGGGTGATGACGGCCGCGGCGGCCACCAGGCTCGCCGCGACGACGGTACGGCGGCGGCGCTTGATGCTCACGGCCCTGCCTCTCACGTGCTCGAAGGTCAACGGGGACTCGCGGAGGTCGCGGACGCGGCGGTCGAACTCGCTGCTCATCTCGCTCTCCCACTGGTCGTCAGGCTGGTCGTCCGGGTGCTGGTCGGGTCGGTTCTCGTTCATCGGTCCTCCTCCGGTCGTCCGGGGTGCAGGTCGGCGGGCACGCGCTCACGCAGCGCCGCGATGGCGCGGCTGCACTGCGACTTGACGGTGCCGACCGAGATGCCGAGGACGTCGGCGGTCTCGGCCTCGCTCAGCTGCTCGTAGTAGCGCAGCACCACCACGGCGCGGGCCTTCGGTGGCAACGACGTCACGACCTCCCAGAGCGCGGCGCTGCGCCCCTCGTCGTAGGCGTCGACGTGGGGGCTCTCGGGGAGCACCTCGGTGGCGTGCTCCTTGCGCTTCCACGCCCGGCGCCACAGCGAGTTGTTCTCGTTGACCATGATCCGGCGCACGTAGGCGTCGACCGAGGCGCGGTCGTTGACCTTGTCCCAGGCCAGGTAGAGCTTGGCCAGCGACGTCTGCAGGACGTCCTCGGCCTGGTGCCGGTCGCCGGTCAGCAGGTACGCCGTCCGCAGCAGGCTGGGCTGGCGCGCCTCCAGGTACGCCGTGAACTCGGCGTCGCGGCGTCCGTGCCGGGTCATGTCTCCAGTGTCGGGTCTGTCCCGGCCGTGCAGCAGCATCATCGCGGCTCCTCCCTCACGTTCATGCCACCAAGACGCGAACGTGCTCGGGAAGGTTGCAGTCGTGGGCCGGTGGGCCGTCGTCCTCAGTCGACGAGCAGGTGGCCGGTGCCCCGTCCCGGCCGGAGGACCGGCGTCGTCCGCTCCAGGGAACCGTCGAGGCCGAGCCGGACGACGGCCTGCCTCCCGGCGCTCGCGCACCCGTCGAGCTCCTCGACCCCGTCGGCGGTGACCACGCTCAGGGCGGTCGTGCCCTCGAAGTAACGGCCCTCGTCCACGAGCAGCCCGCCGTCGAACGCGGCCGCCCCGCCGAGGACGAAGCGGCTCCGCGGCAGCTCGACGTCGCCACCGTCCGGGTCGACGTACGTCGTGCCGACGACGTAGCCCACCCGCGGGGCGGCGCCCGGCGGGAGGTCGTCGAGCGGCCGCGGCGACCCGGACGGGGCAGCCGGGCCGGGCGGTGCGGTCGGCGCGGGGGCACCGGACGGCGGCCGGGCAGCGGCGGCCGGCCCGCCGCCGTCCGACGGTGCGGAACAGGCTCCGAGGGCGAGGACCGCCGCCACCGCGACCGCCGGGAGGTGGCGGGCGAGCACGGGGGTGGGGACGCGCGGCATCATGTGCGTAGGACGCCGGAGACACCCCCGGGGTTGACCGGTGCGGGTGCCCACCACGCATCGGGTCAGGTCAACGGAAAGAGAGCAGCGCATGCAGCAGGTCAAGGCCGTCGTCGCGAAGGCCAAGGGAGCGCCCGTCGAGCTGGTCACGATCAACGTGCCGGACCCCGGCCCGGGTGAGGCCGTGGTGAAGGTGCAGGCCTGCGGCGTGTGCCACACCGACCTCCACTACCGCGAGGGTGGGATCAACGACGACTTCCCGTTCCTGCTGGGCCACGAGGCGGCCGGCGTGGTCGAGGCCGTCGGACCCGACGTCACCGGCGTCGCACCGGGCGACTTCGTCGTCCTGAACTGGCGCGCGGTCTGCGGGCAGTGCCGCGCCTGCAAGCGGGGCGAGGCGCAGTACTGCTTCGCCACCCACAACGCCACCCAGAAGATGACCCTCGCCGACGGCGACGACGCGGGCACGGAGCTCTCGCCGGCGCTGGGGATCGGCGCGTTCGCCGAGAAGACCCTGGTCGCGGCCGGGCAGTGCACGAAGGTCGACCCCGAGGCGCGGCCCGCGGCCGTGGGCCTGCTGGGCTGCGGCGTGATGGCCGGCATCGGTGCGGCGATCAACACCGGCGCCGTGACCCGCGGCAAGTCCGTCGCGGTCATCGGCTGCGGCGGGGTGGGCGTCGCGGCGATCGCGGGCTCCGCGCTGGCCGGGGCCAGCCCGGTCATCGCCGTCGACATCGACCCGAAGAAGCTCGAGGCGGCCACGCGGATGGGCGCGACCCACACCGTCGACTCGAGCGAGGTCGACGCCGTCGAGGAGATCAAGCGGATCTGCGCGGAGACCTACGAGGGCGCCGACGGCGCCGACGTCGTGATCGAGGCCGTGGGTCGCCCGGAGACGTGGAAGCAGGCGTTCTACGCCCGCGACCTGGCCGGCACCGTGGTCCTGGTCGGCGTCCCGACGCCCGACATGGTGGTGCCCGACCTGCCGCTGATCGACGTGTTCGGTCGCGGTGGCTCGCTCAAGTCGAGCTGGTACGGCGACTGCCTTCCGAGCCGCGACTTCCCGATGCTGGTCGACCTCTACCGCCAGGGCCGGCTCGACCTCGACGCGTTCGTCACCGAGGAGATCGGGATCGACGACGTCGAGGCCGCCTTCGCCAAGATGCACGACGGCGACGTCCTGCGGTCGGTCGTGATCCTGTGACGGCCCGGGTCGACCACGCGGTCTCCTCCGGCACGTTCAGCCTCGACGGTGGGACCTTCGACGTCGACAACAACATCTGGGTCGTCGGCGACGACTCCGAGTGCGTCGTCATCGACGCCCCGCACTCCGTCGACGACATCCTCGCGGTGGTGGGGGACCGCACGATCAAGGCGATCGTGCTGACCCACGCCCACGACGACCACTGCCGGGTCGCGCCGGCGCTGCGCGAGGCCGCCAACGGCGGGTCCGGCGCGCCGATCATGCTGCACCCGGCCGACCGGCCGCTGTGGGAGCTCACCCACGGCGGTCCGGACGACGAGACCGCGACGCTCTGGGACCTCGACCTCGCCGACGGCGCCACGATCGAGGTCGGCGGGACGACCCTGCAGGTGCTGCACACCCCGGGCCACGCGCCCGGCGCGGTCTGCCTGTTCGCCCCCGACCTGGGCTGCGTCTTCACCGGCGACACCCTGTTCAACGGCGGTCCCGGCGCGACCGGGCGCAGCTTCAGCGACGAGGAGCTCATCAAGGACTCCATCCGCGCCCGGCTCTTCGCCCTGCCCGGCGAGACCGTGGTGCACACCGGCCACGGCGACGACACCACGATCGCCGCCGAGCAGGCCGGTCTCGGCTGAGCCGACCCACCCCACGGTGGCCGCCGGGCCCCCTCGTCCACACCTGGTCGAGGGGGCCGGTCAGAACGGGTCGACCAGGTACGCCGCGCCCCGGCCGGCGACCCGGGTCATCACGATGGTGGCCTCGGCGTCACCGGTGAGGGCGAGCCGCTTGCGCAGCTGCTCCGGCACGACGTCGACGCCGCGCTTCTTGATCGTCAGCGTGCCGACCCCGCGCTCGCGCAGCGCCGCCTTCAGCTGCTTCTCGCGGTAGGGGAGCTCCTCGAGCACCCGGTAGCCGCGGGCGAACGGCGTGCGGAACGAGCCGTCGGAGGTGACGTAGGCGATGTGCTCGTCGACCAGGCCGCCGTCGACCCCGGCCGCGACGGCGGTGACCAGGCCCGCGCGGATGACGGCGCCGTCGGGCTCGTAGAGGTAGCCGCCGACCTCGCGGACGCCGACCTGGGCCGGACCCGGGTCGTCGTCCTCGGTGAGGGTGGCCAGGCCGCCGTCGCCGATGACCGTGGCCCGGCGCCGCGTCGAGGCCAGGCTGCCCGACCACAGCGCTGCCTCCTTGACCTCGCCGTGGTCGCTGACCCACTCGGCCTCGACGCCCTCGGGCACCAGGTCGTGGGGGATGCCGGGGGCGACCTTCACGCAGGCGTCGCGGGTGAGCAGCCGCTCGACGAACGTCCAGGGCGGCGTCCAGGCGTCCGGGCTCCACGTGCGGCCCGCGCCGGTGCGGCGGGCGGGGTCGGCGAAGGCGACGTCGAACGGCGAGGTGTCGATCCGGGTCGCGTCGGCGACGCTCACCGCGCCCGGGAGGCCCAGTGCGGCCAGGTTGGCCTCGGCCACCGCGACCCGGACCGGGTCGAGGTCGACGCCGACGCAGGTGATCCCCGCCTCGGCGGCGGCGAGCAGGTCGCCGCCGATGCCGCAGCCGAGGTCGACGAGGGTGCGGGTGGCGAACGCCGTCAGCCGGCCGGCGCGGTGTCGCGCGACCGCGGCGCGGGTGGCCTGCTCGAGCCCGTCGGGCGTGAAGTACAGGACGGCGGCCCGCGCGCCGAGCTTGGCCTCGGCGCGTCGGCGCAGCGTCACCTGGGTGAGCGCGGCGGCGACCCGGTCCGGCGTCGCCGTCCGGCGCAGCGCCGTCTGGACCGCGAGCTCGTCGTCGCCGCCGGCCACGAGGTCGGTCGCCGCCGTCAGCAGGGCTCGACCGTCGTCGGTCAGCAGCCAGCGGAAGGCGTCGAGGTCCATGTCACGATCCTCGCAGGCGGGTTTGCCGTGGCTGCGCCGGTGGGCACAGGGGGCCATGCGTCGTCCCGTTCCCGCCCTCGCGGTCCCCACCCTGGCCGTGGTCCTGACCGCCACCCTGCTCGGCTGCTCGGGCCCGGGGGGCGACGAGGGCCGGGCGGCGCCGGTCGGCACGGTCGTCGACCTGTCGACGTCGTCGGTGGCGGGGCGGCTCGTCACCGTCCAGACGCCCGACGGGCGGATCGACTTCACCGTCAGCGCGCCGCTCGACGACCTGCCGGCCCACGACGAGACCTACGACCGGCCCGCCGACGACGCGTCGTTCGTCGGCGTCGCGTGGACCTGGGACTTCACCGGCGGTTTCGCCGCGATGCGGGCGCCGCAGGGCGAGCGGGTCGAGCCGCACGTGTGGCTCGTCGCCGACGGACGCGAGTACTCCCTCGACGAGGCGACGCTCGTGAGGAACGACGAGGACGCCGTCGCCGACGCCGAGGACACACCGTTCGAGTTCTCCGGCAGCGCCTACGTCGCGGTCGAGGGCGAGCCGGACGACCTGGCGGTGAAGGTCGACTTCGACGGCCTCGAGCAGGTCGTCGAGGTCGGCGACGTCACCGTCGTCCACGAGGGGCCGGCCGCCGACCTGTACGGGCCGCCCGACAGCCTGGCCCGGAGCGAGGTCCGCTGCGGGCCGCCACGGTCGACGCCGAGCGCGGCGGCGGCGGGCAACGACCTGAGCCACTGTCTCCTGCAGGTGGCCCGGGTGCCCTGGGCGCCCGGGCACGGGTGGGTGACGTCGCAGGACGACCGGTGGCTGGTGCTCGAGACGTCCCTCTGGCCCGACGGGGTCGCCGAGATCGCCGGCCGCGACGGGTGCTCCGGGTCGACCGAGACCACGGACTTCCGGTACCGGCTGGGGGACGCCGAGCCGGTCGAGGCGCGCCCGGCCGACCCCGCCGACGGATCCGCGCCCCTCGGGCGCGACCACGTCGTCTTCGACTCCTCGGCCGACGACGGGGAGGTCCTCACCGTCACCGCCGTCCAGCGCTTCGAGGCCGCCGACGCCGCCTGCCCCGACATCCGCGTGACCTGGAGCATCGAGGTCTGACGCGAGGACGTCGTTTGCGGAGCCGGGGCGCGCGGAAGGAGGAACCTCGTGCCCCCCGCCGTCCCCACCTCCCGTCGCACCGTCGCCGCGGGTGTCGCCCTGGTCCTCGTCGTCGCCGTCGCCGCCGTGGTGTGGTTCCAGCGCGACGACCGGCCGAGGGTGGCCGCGGGTGACCAGGTGGCCGCCACCGACGGCCAGGCCGTTCCCGGGTGGACCGTCGACCTCCGGGTCCCGACCGGCAGCTACCGCCTCACGGTGGGTGAGCCCACCGAGGAGATGCCGGCCTCGTGCTGCACCGACGAGCCCGCCGACCGGAGACCGCCCGAGGACGGCAGCTTCGTCGGCGTCGAGCTGGCGCAGGTCCAGGTCGGTCCCGCGCCGGCCCTGGAGCCGGGGAGCGAGCCGGTCTCGCCGACGTTCACGCTGGTGGTCGGGTCGTCCTCGCCCGCCGACGAGACAGCGCGGGAGTACCCGCTGCGGCTTCTCGACGAGGCCTTCGACGGGGGCACGATGACGACCAGCCGGGTCCGGGGCTACGTCGCCGTCGACGAGGTGCCCGACGCCGACGAGGTCACGGTGGCGGTGGACTACGACGGGGTCACCCAGGTCGTCGACCCCACCGGCCTCCGGGTCGACCGCGCCGGTGCCGACCAGCTCTACCTCGACGCCCACGACGAGGAGGGTGCGGTGCGGTGCGGGCCGCGGGCGCGCGCGGCCGGAGGGCTGACGTTCGTGCGCGAGGGCGAGCCGGGCTGCACGGTCACGGTCCAGCGGCGGCCCTGGGTCGGCGGGCTCGGGTGGGCCGGCGAGGGACGCGAGTGGCTCGTGCTGAGCGTCGGGGTCGACGCCTACTTCTCGGCCGAGCGCCGGGTGGGCGCCCGGTCCTACCGCTACTACACCTCCGCTGCCGGGCCGGCGGCGTCGCTGGGGGTGACCGTCGACGGCGAGGCGCCGCGGACGACGTGGGCCGACGGTGACGGCCTCCTGGTCGCGGTGACCCCGGTCGCGGCGAACACGGTCGATCAGCACCGGGTCGACACCACGGCCAGCTACAGCAGCGTGATCGCCGAGGACCCCGACCCGGTGCGCGTCGTCGTGGCCTCCTGGCGCCGCGACATCTGACCACGCACCCACCCTCCCTGGCACTCGTCAGGGGGGAGTGCTAGTTTCAGAACTGGCACTCTCGACCCGAGGGTGCCAGCGCTTGCGAAGAGGTACGACCCCCGCGACGGCGTACCACCGAGCAGGCCCACCACGTGAGCCCGCAGAGTTACAACGAAAGTGGAGGTCGACATCGTGTCGGTCAACATCAAGCCTCTCGAGGACCGGATCGTCGTCAAGCCCCTCGAGGCCGAGCAGACCACGGCTTCCGGCCTGGTCATCCCGGACACCGCCAAGGAGAAGCCCCAGGAGGGCGAGGTCGTGGCCCTGGGTCCCGGTCGCATCGACGACAACGGCAACCGCGTCCCGCTCGACGTCGCCGTCGGCGACAAGGTCATCTACAGCAAGTACGGCGGCACCGAGGTCAAGTACGCCGGGGACGAGTTCCTCATCCTCTCGGCGCGCGACGTCCTCGCCGTCGTCTCCTGATCACTCCCTGATCTCTCCAGATCAGCTGCGCGGGTCGTCCGCCTGACGAGCGCCTCGTGCGTACGTCGGCGGGCGACCCGTTCGCCGTTCTGGCCCTGAACCACACCCCGCACCACATCCGGCAAGGAGCACCACCGCATGCCCAAGATCCTGGAGTTCGACGAGAACGCCCGCCGCGCGCTCGAGCGTGGCGTCGACGCCCTCGCCAACGCCGTCAAGGTCACCCTCGGCCCGAAGGGCCGTTACGTCGTCCTCGACAAGAAGTGGGGCGCGCCGACCATCACCAACGACGGTGTCACCGTCGCCCGTGAGATCGAGCTCGACGACCCCTTCGAGAACCTCGGCGCCCAGCTGACGAAGGAGGTCGCCACCAAGACCAACGACGTCGCCGGTGACGGCACCACCACCGCGACCGTGCTCGCCCAGGCGATGGTCCACGAGGGCCTGCGCGCCGTCGCGGCCGGCGCCAACCCGATGGGCCTCAAGCGCGGCATGGACCTCGCCGCCCAGGCCGTCTCCGACGCCCTGCTCGAGGCCGCCCGCGAGGTCGAGACCCGCGCCGACATGGCCTCGGTCGCCACCATCTCGAGCCGCGACGCCCACATCGGCGACCTGCTCGCCGACGCCTTCGACAAGGTCGGCAAGGACGGCGTGATCACGGTCGAGGAGTCCAACACCATGGGCACCGAGCTCGAGTTCACCGAGGGCATGCAGTTCGACAAGGGCTACATCAGCCAGTACTTCGTCACCGACCCGGAGCGCATGGAGGCCGTCCTCGACGACCCCTACATCCTCCTGCACCAGGGCAAGATCTCCGCGATCTCCGACCTGCTCCCGCTGCTCGAGAAGGTCATCCAGGCCGGCAAGCCGCTCTTCATCCTCGCCGAGGACGTCGACGGCGAGGCGCTCTCGACCCTGGTCGTCAACAAGATCCGCGGCACCTTCAACGCCGTCGCGGTGAAGGCTCCGGCCTTCGGCGACCGCCGCAAGGCGATGATGCAGGACATCGCGACGCTGACCGGTGGGCAGGTCATCGCCCCCGAGGTCGGCCTCAAGCTCGACCAGGTCGGCCTCGAGGTGCTCGGCACCGCCCGTCGCGTCGTCATCACCAAGGACAACACGACCATCGTCGACGGCGCGGGCGACTCCGCCGAGGTCGAGGGCCGGGTCAACCAGATCAAGGCCGAGATCGAGAACACCGACTCCGACTGGGACCGCGAGAAGCTCCAGGAGCGCCTCGCCAAGCTCGCCGGCGGTGTCTGCGTGATCAAGGTCGGCGCCGCCACCGAGGTGGAGCTGAAGGAGAAGAAGCACCGCATCGAGGACGCCGTCTCCGCGACCCGTGCGGCCATCGAGGAGGGCATCGTCCCCGGCGGTGGCTCGGCGCTCATCCACGCCGTCGCCGTCCTCGACAAGGACCTCGGCCTCACCGGCGACGAGGCGTTCGGCGTCCGCGTCGTCCGCAAGGCCGCCGACGAGCCGCTTCGCTGGATCGCCGAGAACGGCGGCGTCAACGGCTACGTCGTCACCTCCAAGGTCCGCGAGCTCGGCCTGGGCAACGGCTACAACGCCGCCGACGACACCTACGGCGACCTGGTCGCCCAGGGCGTCCTCGACCCGGTCAAGGTCACCCGCTCGGCCCTCATCAACGCGACGTCCATCGCCGCGATGCTGCTGACCACCGAGACGCTGATCGTCGAGAAGCCCGAGGACGAGGACGAGTCCGCCGCCGGCGGCCACGGGCACGGCCACGGTCACTGATCCACCCCCGCCGGTCCGCCGGCTGATCCGACCCGTCGCGGGTGACCGCGGCGGGTCGGTCCGCTTTTCGGGGCCGGTCCCGGGGCTGGTCCCGGGGCCGGTCCCGGCGTCGGTCCGAGTGCGGGTCTGCACGACGCGCCGGGGTCGAGGTGCCCGAGAACCTCACGCCGACCCACTCGCTCTGACAAGGTGAGCGGGCACCGTGCCGACCTGGGGAGGGAGGGCGATGGTCAACGACGCGCCGACCCGGCGGACGGCGGGAGGATCCCGCCTGCTCACCGCCGTCCTCGCGCTCCTCCTGCTCGCGGTCCTCGCCACCTCGGCGGTGCTGCTCCTCGAGCGCCGCAACGACCCCGACGACTCCCCGCAGCGACCGGCCGACATCGGCGCGGACGGCTGGGAGGACGACGTCGAGGGCCGGGCGGTCGTCGCGGCGCGTCGGGCGGCGCGGACGTACTTCACCCTCGACCACCGTCACGTCGAGCGCGACATGGACGCGATGCGGGCCCTGGGCACCGACAGCTTCGTCGCGTCGTACGACGCCGGCGCCGCGGCCCTCGCCGACCGGGTCGCCGAGCGGCGGCTGCGGCTCAGCGCGGCGCTCGAGCGCGACGGCGCCGCCACCGAGCTCCTCCTCGCCGATCGGGCCCAGGTCCTGGTCACCCTCGACGTGACGACCACGGCGCCGACCGGCCGGCGCACGGCGCCGTACCGCACCCGCGTCGTGCTCGACCTCGTCGGCGGCGACTGGCTGGTCGCGGCGCTCGAGGAGGTGCGCTGATGGGCCCCCTGCGGCGTCCCGTGGTCGTCCTGCTCGTGCTGGTCCTGCTGGGCTCGGCCCTCACGGTCGCGCTCGCGCTCACCCGCCCCGACGTCGCCCGGAGCGCGCCCGACAGCCGCGGCGGCTACGAGGTCGCCGACCTCCTCGGACCCGGCGGCGACGGGCTCGAGGCGGCGGTCGCGGCCGTCCCGCTCGCCCTCGGCTACGACCACGCCGACCTCGCCGGCAGCCTGAGGGCCGCCTCGGCGACCATGACGCCGGCCTACGCCGCCCGCTTCGCCCGGGTCTTCGGTCGCGAGGTCCGCCCCTTCGCCCGCGAGCGCGAGGCCGTCACCGAGGCGCGGGTGCGGGGCGCGGGCGTGGTCCGCACCCGCGGGGGCGAGGACGTCGTCTGCCTCCTCTACGTCGACCAGGTGCTCGTCTCGGGGCGCGGTCTCGCGGCCGGCGAGAGCGAGGTGCTCGGGCGCAACCGGGTGCTCGTCGACGTCGTCCTCACCGACGGCGTCTGGAAGGTCGACGACATCCGCGTCCTCTGAGCCGGGTGCGAGGCAGACGCAATGTCGTCGCAACCGGTCGGACTTGCGGGCGCAACGACGGCCGAGGACCCTGGAAGCATGCTGTGGAGAGTGCGTGTCACCCTGCCCGACCGTCCGGGCGCCCTGGCCGAGCTGGCGGCGGAGTGCGGCAAGGCCGGCGCGAACATCGTCGGCGTCCAGGCCTTCCCCGACAACGACCGGGTGACCGACGAGCTCGTGCTGCGGACCCCCGACGAGTGGACCGCCGAGGACCTCGTCGTCCTGCACGAGCGCTCCGGCGGCCGGGACATCGTGGCCGCGACGTGCACCGAGGAGGCGCTGCTCGACCAGCCGACCCGCTACGTGCAGGCCGCGCGGTCGGTGCTGGCCCAGCCGGCGTCGTTCCCCGACGTCGTGGCCCACCTGTTCGACGCCGACGTCCTGCCGGGCGAGGGGCCGCAGGACGTGATGGAGATGGCGGTCGGCGACGTCCAGGTGCAGATCCGTCGGGTCGCGCCGTTCACCGCGGTCGAGCACGCCCGCGGTGCGGCGATGGCCGAGCTCGTCAGCGACGTGCTGGGCCGCGACCGCCCGGCCTTCGCGCCGTCCGGCGGACGGCGGATCGGGGCCGGCGCGGTGCCGACGTACGTCGTCGACGGCGGCACGGTGACGGCGCTCGCCGACGGCGTCGCCGCCGGTCGCGCCGCCGTGGTCGCGAGCACCGAGGACCCCACCGTCTTCACCGTCGACATCCGGGTCGACGCCGCCTGGCAGCGCCGCGGCATCGGGACCCGGCTGCTGGGCGACTCCGCCCGCCTCGCCCGCGGCCTCGGCGCCTCCGAGATCGTCCTCACCACCGCCCACGACAACCGCGCGGTGATGCCGATGGTGCTCTCCGCGGGCATGCGGGGCCGGATCCGGATGGCCGGCGAGACCCTGACCGTCCGCATCTCCGTTTCCGACCTCCGTCCCCTCGACCGCTGACCCGTCACCTATCGGTGACGGGTCGGCGTCCAGGTCGCGGTGACCCGTCGCCTATGGGTGACGGGTCGGCGTCCAGGTCGCGCTGACCCGTCGCCTATGGGTGACGGGTCAGCGTCGAGATCGCGGTGACCCGTCGCCTATGGGTGACGGGTCAGCGTCAGACGAGGCGGCGGTCGAGGTTCATCGCGGCGCTGATGAGCGACAGGTGGGTGAAGGCCTGGGGGAAGTTGCCGAGCTGGTCGCCGGTCAGCCCGACCTGCTCGGCGTACAGCCCGAGGTGGTTGGCGTAGGTGAACATCTTCTCCAGCGCCAACCGGGCGTCGTCGAGCCGGTCCGCGCGGGTCAGCGCCTCGACGTACCAGAACGAGCAGAGCGAGAAGGTGCCCTCCGGCCCGTCGAGGCCGTCGGTCGTGTGGCCCAGGTCGTAGCGGAAGACCAGGCTGTCGGAGACGAGCCGCTCCTCGAGCACCTGCAGCGTCGAGAGCCAGCGCGGGTCGTTGGGCGCGAGGAACTTCACCAGCGGCATCAGCAGGACGCCGGCGTCGACGGTGTCGGCGCCCTCGGCGGCCATGAACGCGCCGACCTCGTCGTCCCAGCACTCCTCGACGATGCGGCGGTGGATCGCGTCGCGGGCCTCGCCCCACCGCGCCAGGTCACCGGGCAGCCCGCGCTGCCGCGCGGTTCGCATCATCCGCTCGATCGCCACCCAGCACATCAGGCGCGACACGGTGTGCGGTCGCGGGTCGTCGCGGATCTCCCACATGCCGGCGTCGGGACGCTCCCAGTTCTCGATCAGCCACTCGACCACCCGGGTCAGGTCGGCCCACGCGTCGAGGCTGATGCCGGCGCTGTACTTGTTGAACAGGTAGACCGAGTCGATCAGCTCGCCGTAGATGTCGAGCTGGAGCTGCTCGGCGGCGGCGTTGCCGACCCGCACCGGGCGTGAGCCGGCGTAGCCGCGCAGGTGGTCGAGCTCGTGCTCCTCGGCGGGCACGGCGCCGTCGATGTCGTAGAGGTTGCGCAGCGGGCCGACGTCGTCGTTGCCCTGGTCGTCGCCGAGCCGCTCGGACAGCCACCGCATGAACGACTCGGCCTCGTCGGTGAAGCCCAGCCGCAGCAGCGCGTAGAGGCTGAACGCCGCGTCGCGGATCCACACGTAGCGGTAGTCCCAGTTGCGCTCGCCGCCGATCTCCTCCGGCAGGCTGGTCGTCGGGGCGGCGACGATCGCACCGCTCGGCTCGTGGGTGAGCAGCTTCAGGGTGATGGCGGAGCGGTCGACCATCTCGCGCCAGCGGCCGCGGTACGTCGACTGCGCCAGCCAGCCGCGCCAGAACCGCGCGGTGCGGTCGAGCGCGCCGGCCACGTCCTCGTCGTCGGGCAGGTCCGCGCCGGCGTCCAGCACGTGCAGGCAGAACCTGGCCTCCTCGCCGGCGCGCAGCACCCACTCGGCCGACAGGACGCCGTCCCCGACCTCGACGTCGTGGCTCGCGCTCAGCCCGAGGCACAGGTCGCCGGCGCGGAGAACGAGCCGGCGGGGGTCGAGGACCTCGACGTCCGGGACGACGCGTCCGTAGTCGGGCCGCGCCCGCAGCTCGGTGCGGACCCGGACCGTCCCCCGGACGGCCACGACCCGGCGCACGATCCGCTGGCGGTGGTCGGGGTCGTGCGCCCGCTCGAGCGGGAAGAGGTCGTGCACCTCCGCGACGCCGTCCTCGGTGAGGAAGCGGGTCACCAGGATCGCGGAGTCGGGAAGGTAGAACTGGGTCGTCCGCGTGTGCCCGTCGACCACCCACGTCCGCCAGGAGCCGGCGGCGGGGTCGAGCAGGCCCCCGAACACGCTCGGCGCGTCGAAGCGGCCGGCACAGAACCAGTCGATGGTCGCCTCCGTCGACACCAGCGCGCAGGTGCGCAGGTCCCCGATGACGCCGTGGTCGGCGATCTGGGCCTGCTGGTCACCGTGCTCGTGGGTGCGCCCGGACTCGTCGTGCTCGGCCCGGCTCACCGCAGCCGCCACCCGCCCTCGGCCAGGTCGAGCGCGGCCTGCGGACCCCACGAGCCCTGCTCGTAGGCGTGGACCGGCGGCCGCTCGTCGAGCAGCGGCTGCACCACCTGCCAGAGCCGGTCGACCTCGTCGGAACGGGTGAAGAAGGTCTGGTCGCCGCGCATCACGTCGAGCAGCAGCCGCTCGTAGGCCTCGAGCGGGTCCGACACCTCGTCGGGGACGTCGTCGGCGAGCGCCAGGTGGAAGGCACCCTCGACGAGGGCGAGATCGGGGCCGGGGCGCTTGGCGCGGACGTCGACCCGGATCTGGACGTCGTCGGTCAGCTCGAGCACCAGGTCGTTGGGCGGCTGCGCGGTCGCGGCCTCGTCGCCGAACAGCGAACCCCCGGCGTCGCGGAAGCGGAGCGTGATCGTGCGCCGGGTCTCGGCGAGCGCCTTGCCGGTGCGCAGGTAGAACGGGACGTCGCGCCAGCGCTCGTTGTCGACGTACATCTCGAGGGCGACGAAGGTCTCGACGTCGGAGTCGGCGTCGACGTCGTCCTCGTCGCGGTAGCCGTCGTACTGGCCGTAGACGGCACGGCTCGCGTCCAGCGGCCGCAGCGCCTCGAAGACCGCGGACTTCGCGTCGCGCACGGCCTGCGCGCTCAGCTCGCCCGGCTCCTCGAGCGCGATGAACCCGAGCAGCTGCGACAGGTGGGTCGAGACCATGTCGCGCAGGCAGCCGGTGGACTCGTAGAAGCTGCCGCGGCCCTCCATCGCGAGCGTCTCGGGGACGTCGATCTGCACCGACGCGATGCTGCGGCGGTCCCACGCGGGCTCGAACAGGCCGTTGGCGAAGCGCAGCGCCAGGATGTTCTGCACCGCCTCCTTGCCGAGGAAGTGGTCGATGCGGAAGACCTGCTCCTCCTCGACGACGCCCTTGAGGGCGGCGTCGAGGCTCCGCGAGCTCTCGAGGTCGAGGCCGAACGGCTTCTCCACGACGAGCCGGGCCCGGTCGGTGAGGCCCTCGCGGCCGAGCATCCCGATCATCGGCTCCATCGCGGCCGGCGGGACGGAGAGGTACACGAGCCGGCGCACGTCGTCGCCGCCGAGCCGGTCCTCGGCGTCGCGGACGGCGGCCGCGAGGTCGGCACCGTCGTCGGCGTCGGAGGTCTGGAAGCGCACCCGCGCCAGGAGGTCGTCGGCGACCTCGTCGTCGAGGTCGTCGACGGTCTCCGCGAGGCCCTCGCGGACCTGGTCGCGGAACTCGGCGTCGGTGCCGGGGGAGTGCCGACCGGAGCCGATGACGGCGTACTCCTCGGGCATCCGGCCGGCCGCCGCGAGGCGGTAGAGACCCGGGAAGAGCTTGCGTGCCGCGAGGTCGCCGGTGGCGCCGAAGAGCACGAGGACGTGGGGTGGGAGCTGGTCGGTCACCCGACCAGCCTGGCGGTGGGCCGCCGGGAGCGGTTCATCCAGAAGGCCACGACCGGTGCGGCGCAGGTCACGCCGTAGGCTGGGTCCGTGGAGGTTCCTGAGAAGTTCGCCGCACTCGGTCTGACCTACGACGACGTGCTGCTGCTGCCCGGTCATTCCGACCTCGCGCCCGACGACATCGACACGACCACGCGGTTGACCCGCGAGATCAGCCTCCGGGTGCCGATGCTCAGCGCCGCGATGGACACCGTGACCGAGTCGCGGATGGCGATCGCGATGGCGCGCCAGGGCGGGCTCGGCGTGCTGCACCGGAACCTGTCGATCACCGACCAGGCCTACCAGGTCGACCTCGTGAAGCGGACCCAGACCGGGATCATCTCCAACCCCGTGACGATCGGCCCCGACGCGACGCTCGAGGAGCTCGACCGGATCTGCGGCGAGTACCGCGTCTCCGGGCTGCCGGTCGTCGACGGCGACAACCGCCTGCTCGGCATCTGCACCAACCGCGACCTGCGGTTCACCCCGGTCGCGGAGTGGGCCAGCACGAAGGTCGACGAGGTGATGACGCCGATGCCGCTCGTCACCGGCGCCGTCGGGATCTCCCGCGAGGAGGCGACGCTGCTGCTGCGCAGGCACAAGCGCGAGCGGCTGCCCCTCGTCGACGAGCAGGGGCGCCTCGGTGGGCTGATCACCGTCAAGGACTTCGTCAAGGGCGAGCAGTTCCCGATGGCCTCGAACGACGCCCACGGCCGCCTCATGGTCGGCGCCGCCATCGGCTACTTCGGCGACGCGTGGCTGCGCGCGACCACCCTCGTGGAGGCCGGCGTCGACGTGCTCGTGGCCGACACCGCCCACGGCAACGTGCGGATGCTCCTCGACATGGTCCAGCGGCTCAAGACCGACCCGGCGACCAGGCACGTCCAGGTCATCGGCGGCAACGTCGCCACCCGCGAGGGCGCCCAGGCGTTCGTCGACGCCGGGGCCGACGCGATCAAGGTCGGCGTCGGCCCGGGCTCGATCTGCACCACGCGGGTCGTCACCGGCGTCGGCGTCCCGCAGGTCACCGCCGTCTACGAGGCGTCGCTGGCCGCCCGGCCGGCCGGTGTCCCGGTCATCGCCGACGGCGGCATGAAGCACTCCGGCGAGATCGCCAAGGCGATCGTCGCCGGCGCCGACAGCGTCATGGTCGGCTCGCTGCTCGCCGGCTGCGACGAGTCGCCCGGCGAGCTGGTCTTCGTCAACGGCAAGCAGTTCAAGTCCTACCGCGGCATGGGCTCCCTCGGTGCCATGTCGAGCCGCGGCAAGAAGTCCTACTCCAAGGACCGCTACTTCCAGGCCGAGGTCACCAGCGACGACATGATCGTGCCCGAGGGCATCGAGGGCCAGGTCGCCTACCGCGGCCCGCTGTCCGCGGTCGCCCACCAGCTCATCGGCGGCCTCACGCAGTCGATGTTCTACGTCGGCGCCCGGACCGTCCCCGAGCTGCAGGAGAAGGGCCGGTTCGTCCGGATCACCTCCGCCTCGCTCAAGGAGAGCCACCCGCACGGCGTCCAGATGACCGTCGAGGCGCCCAACTACACCGGCTCCTAGACGGTTCCTGGACGGCTCCGGGACGGCTGCTGGAGGGCTCCTCCGGAGCAGGTGCGGTCGGACGCCGTCGCGGGTCGGCGTCAGGCGGCCGCGGTGCCGACGTACCAGGCGGCTCGCACGTGGCGCCGGACCAGGACGTCCTGGGGCTCGAGCAGGAGCCGCACCCGCCAGGCGTCGGCGGTGCGGTCGATCCCGTCGGCCAGGTCCGGCGGCCCGTAGACCGAGGCGTCCTGGGTGCACGAGTAGTAGCCGATCCAGTCGGGGTGCTGGGACGGCGCGCCCCACGCGCCGCCGACGCGGGAGAGGCAACGACGGCCGCCGTCGAGGGCCAGCGTGACCGGCGTCGGCTCCGTGGGAGCCTGCAGGCGGCGGGGGAAGCGCCCCTCGTGGCGGACCCGGAACAGCTGCTTGCCGCGGGCGTCGCGCACGCACAGGACGGTGTGGCCCGACGACTTCCAGCAGGCCTGCAGGCCGTAGGCCGTCGGGTAGCAGCTGGCGATGCCGGGGCTCACGGCGCCCGGAGCGGCCCCGTCGCACGTCACCGAGCCGGTCAGGCGGGACGTCGTCCAGCCCGGCGCCGGCCGGCCCTCGGTGGTCACGGGGCGCACGACCGTCAGCCGGGTGTCGGGCGCGGCTGTCGAGGTGGCGGGCGCTGCGGCCGGGGGCTGGCCTGCGGCCGGCCCGGAAGCGGGCAACGAGGTCAGGGTGGCGGCGACCACGAGGGTCGCGAGGAGGGCGGCGATGCTGGGGAGACGGCGCACGGCGACGTCCTTCCGGGTCCGAGAACAGGGTCAGGTGCTACCAGGGAGACGCACTCCGGCCCCGATGGGTTGCATCGGATCGACCGCGGTCCGGTCGTCGTCGGGTCAGGCCCTACGCTCGCCACCGTGAGCGAGGTCGTGATCTACACCGACGGAGCCTGCGTGCCCAACCCCGGCCCCGGCGGGTGGGGGGCCTTCCTGCGGCACGGCGGGCACGAGAAGGAGCTGTGCGGCGGCGAGGCCGGCACCACCACCAACAACCGGATGGAGCTGCTGGCGCCGATCATGGCGTTGGAGGCGCTGACCCGCCGTTCGCAGGTCGAGCTGTTCACCGACAGCGTCTACGTGCGCAGCGGCATCACGAAGTGGGTCGCCGGCTGGCAGCGCAACGGCTGGAAGACCTCGGCCAAGCAGCCGGTGAAGAACGTCGACCTCTGGCAGCGTCTCGTCACCGCGTGCGCCGAGCACGACGTCGAGTGGCACTGGGTCAAGGGCCACTCCGGCATCGACGGCAACGAGCGCGCCGACCGGCTCGCCAGCCGAGGGCTGCGCGAGGCGGTCGCGACGGCTGCGGGCACCGCGGGCTGAGCGGTCGGTCCGGCCCGAGGTCCCCGACGTCCGGCGGTGCCGACCCACGCGAAACCGCCCGCCGTCGTGTCCCGCCGTGAGACGCTTCCGCACCGTCTCGTCCTCGGAAGGTTCGTCGTGTCCCTCGCCCGCCTCGCCCGCCTCGCCCGCCTCGCCCGCCTCGCGCTCGTCGCGCTCGTCGCGCTCGTCGCGCTCGTCGCGTCTCTCGTGGGTCTCGTCCCGTCCGCGCCGGGAACGGCGGCCGCGTCGTCCGTCGCGCCCCGGTCCGCCATCCCGGAGCCGTTCGTCGCGATCGGCGGCGCGGTCGGGGGCCTCGTGGTCGACCGGGCCGAGGTGCCGGTCTGGTTCAGCTCGAACGACGTCGGCGAGGACGTCTTCGACGAGTACCTCTTCGACGTCCAGGTCCGCCGCGGCAGCGTGCTCGGCACGGACCGGCCGGCGTGGCGCGACGTCCGCCCGGTCCGCGGGAGCGACCGCACGATGCGCTCGTCCATGCGGATCGCGCCCGGGACGGCCCTGTGCGTCCGGGCGCGCCAGCGGTACCCGGTGGCGGACGGGTCGGTGTCGCCGTGGTCGCGGTCCGGCTGCGTCGTCCGTCCCGTCGACGACGCCCGGGCCCGGGCCGTCGGCGGCCGTCGGTTCGTGCGCGCCCGGGCGCTCCACGACGACCGTGCCTCGGAGCTGGGCGACTCCGGTCGCCTCCTCCTGCACGGGGTGCCGGCCGGGACCGTCGTCGGCGTGCTGGTCGTCGGGTACCGGGTGCCGGAGTGGCGGGTCGGGCGGTCGGCCTTCTCCTCCAGCGGCACCGGCAGCACCGGCGGCGGCCTCGGCTGGCTGGCACGGAGCACCAGCGTGGGAGGCACGCTCGAGGTGCGGGGAGTCGGCCGCGACCCCGTCGGCGGGCTGTTCGTCTTCCCTCGGTGGCTGTGGTGAGCATCGGTCGTGGGAAACTCGGGCCATGACCGAGATCCAGATCGGCCAGGCGAAGCGCGCCCGGCGTGCGTACTCCTTCGACGACATCGCGATCGTGCCCTCGCGGCGCACCCGCGACCCCGAGGAGGTCAACATCGACTGGCAGATCGACGCCTACCGCTTCGAGCTGCCCGTGCTCGCCGCCCCGATGGACTCGGTGATGTCGCCGGAGACCGCCATCGCCCTCGGCCGGCACGGCGGGCTCGGCGTCCTCAACCTCGAGGGCCTGTGGACCCGCTACGACGACCCGCGCGACCTGCTCGCCGAGGTCGCCGGCCTCGAGGGCATCGAGGCGACGGCGCGGATGCAGGAGATCTACGCCGAGCCGATCCGGCACGAGCTCATCACCGAGCGCCTGCGGGAGGTCCGCGACGCCGGCGTCACGGTCGCCGGCGCGCTGTCGCCGCAGCGCACCAAGGAGTTCGCGAAGGTCGTCGTCGACGCCGGTGTCGACATGTTCGTGATCCGCGGGACGACGGTGAGCGCCGAGCACGTCTCGAGCCAGGCCGAGCCCCTGAACCTCAAGGAGTTCATCTACGAGCTCGACGTCCCGGTCATCGTCGGCGGCTGCGCGACCCACCAGGCCGCGCTGCACCTGATGCGCACCGGTGCCGCCGGCGTCCTCGTCGGGTTCGGTGGGGGAGCGGCGCACACGACGCGCACCGTGCTCGGCGTCGCTGTCCCGATGGCCAGCTCCGTGGCCGACGTCGCCGCCGCCCGTCGCGACTACCTCGACGAGTCCGGGGGCCGCTACGTCCACGTCATCGCCGACGGCTCGATCGGCAAGTCCGGCGACCTCGCCAAGGCGATCGCCTGCGGCGCGGACGCCGTCATGGTCGGCTCGCCGTTCGCCCGGGCCACCGACGCCCCCGGGCACGGGTTCCACTGGGGCACCGAGGCCCACCACGAGGCGCTGCCCCGCGGCCGCCGGGTCAAGCTCGACCAGGTCGGCTCGCTCGAGGAGATCCTGTTCGGCCCCTCGCGCGTGGCCGACGGCACGATGAACCTGATCGGCGCCCTGCGTCGGTCGATGGCCACGACCGGCTACACCGACCTCAAGGAGTTCCAGCGCGTCGAGGTCGTCCTCGGCTGACGCTCCGGCCGAAAGTCGTCGAGCAGCGTCGATTTCCGGGGCTCAACCCTGGCGCTCGACGCCCCAGCAGTCGTACGTTCGGGATCCGGGCCATCGGGGGCCTGCTCGACTCGTGACGGTGCACGTCGGTCGTCGTGGCGCGCGTTCCTCCCTGGCCACTCTCTACTCGGAGGGACAACGCACATGGTTCGTTCTCGTCGTCGATCTCGCACGATCGGCACCGTCGGCCTCACCCTGACCACCCTGGTGGTCTCGGGGGCAGCCCTGGCCGCCCCGGCCTCGCAGGACCTGACCGCCGACCAGGAGCGGGCCCTCGCGGCCGGGTTCCAGGTCGCGCCCAAGTCCTCCCCGGACGCGCGCGGCGCGATCGGCGCCAACCCCTACCTCGCGAACGTCGCCGACGCCACCGCCGCCGACTACGCGGCGTGGCGCACGCGGATGGCCGCGAGCGCGGACAAGCGGGTGGCCACCCAGGCCTACAAGTCGGCCCGCACCCAGGCCAACCAGGTGACGCCGGCGGCCGCAGCGGTCGTCGTCCACGACGAGCAGGAGCCCGCCGGCACGTCGGGCTCCAACGACTCCATCGCCAACGCCGAGCGGATCAGCGCCTTCGGCACCGCCCAGGCGAGGAACAACGTCGTCCGGATCATCGGTGAGCGGGCCGAGCTGTCGGTCCCGGCGGCCGAGGAGCTCGCACCGGTCCCCGAGGACAACGGGTCCATCCCGCTCGCCGGCGACACCGGCATCGACGGCGTCTCGGCCGTCACCACCACCGGGGTCCTCGGCGACGGGCCGCACGGTTCCGAGGGTGACGGCACCAACGACTTCGACGTCTACTCCGTCGACCTCGAGGCCGGCCTCTCCCTGGTCGCCGACACCTCCGGCCAGACCACGGACACCATCCTCGCCCTGTACGACGCCGCCGGCGAGGTCGTCGCCGCCGACGACGACGGGGGCGTCGGGGTCGCGAGCCTCCTCGAGTTCACCCCCGAGGCCGACGGCACCTACTACCTGCTGGTCGGCGGGTACTCCTTCCTCGGCCCGCTCCCGGCCGACCCGGACGACAGCGGGTCGGGCGCCGGCGGCGCCGACGAGGGCCCCTACGACCTCGCCATCACCCAGACCGAGGTCGACCGCGACTTCTACGCCGTCAGGCTGCGTCCCGGCGACGTCGTCGGCGGCGTCGCCAACGGCGGCGCCGACGAGCTGACCGTCACCCGCCCGAACGGCGAGCAGGCGGTGGGCGCCCCCGGCACCGACGCGTCGTCGCTGTACGCGCCCGAGTCGCCGCTGCCCGGTGGCGGCAACACGACCTTCGCCTACGTCGCGGAGGAGGCCGGCTGGTACGTCCTCGAGGTCGCCGGCCAGGTCGGCGACTACTCGGTGCAGGTCGAGGGCTACCGGCCCGGCGCCCAGCTCGACAAGAACAAGAACCAGACCGTCTACCTCGACTTCGAGGGCGGCCGGGTCAACACCGGCCTGTGGGGTGGTCCCGGCGTGCGCCAGCTGTCGCCGTTCTCGGCGTTCCTCGGCAAGTGGGGGATCACCCGGGCGCGGGAGCGGGCGATGATCACCAAGATCACCAACGCCGTGCGCCGCAACCTCGAGGAGGTCGGCGACCACGGTGGCCTTAACGACCCGCGGGTCACCGTCGTCAACTCGCGCACCCACCCCGAGCTCCAGGGCCGGACGAACGTGTCGCGCGTCGTCGTCGGCGGCACCATCGACGAGTCCGGGATCTCCACGATCGGCATCGCGCAGTACATCGACCCGGGCAACTACGGCCACGAGGACACCGCGCTGGTGCTGCTCGACGTGCTGAGCGACCCGTCCGGCCCCGCGTCGCTGAACACCTACATCACCGACGCCAGTGACGTCGAGGCGTTCGTGGCCAACGGCGTCGGCAACGTGACCGCGCACGAGGTCGGCCACATGATCGGCAGCTACCACACCGACAACCTCTCGGAGGAGGTCAACCTGATGGACTCGGGTGGCGCCAACTTCCAGAACCTGTTCGGTGTCGGGCCCGACGGCGTGGGCGGCACCGCCGACGACCCGAACGTCCGGTTCGTCGAGGACACCTACTCCCCGGCCGAGGGCTTCACCGGGACGGAGGACACCCAGAACGTGACCGCGTGGGCCTACCCCGGCCTGTGACCCGGCCTGTGACCCGGCCTGTGACCCGGCACTGACGGACTGATCCGACCACGGCTGCGGCCCGGGACCCCTCTGGGGTCCCGGGCCGCGGCGCGTCCGGCCGGCGGCGCGCGGCCAGTCGGTCCCGGGCGGGGTCAGACCCGCGCAATTGCCGCGAATCGCTCGGTCCGGGGCGCGAGAACCGAGCCATCTGCGGCAATTGCACGGGATGGGCGGGGGCGACACGTGCCAGAATCGGCCCATGACGCGGCACGAGCAGCACGGGAGCGCCGTCCTTCCGCCTCCGGTCGACTGAGACCGGGGCGCCGTCCGGCTCCGGAGACGCCATCGTCCGCGACTCCCGAAAGCACCGTCATGTCCTCCTCCTCCCTGGTCGGGACCCGCGCCGGCCTGCTCCAGATCTGTCTCGCCGGCGTCCTGTGGGGCACCGGCGGCCTCGCCGTCCAGGTGGTCCGCGACCACGCGCCGCTCTCCGCGCTGACCATCAGCGGCTGGCGCACCGGACTGGCCGCCGTCGTCCTGCTCGCCGCGGCGCTCGCGGTCGGTCGGCTCGGCAACGTCCGCCGGCTGCTGCGCGCGCGACCCGGCCGGGTCGCCGTCGTCGGCCTGTGCACCGCGGCGTACCAGGCGCTGTACTTCGCCTCCGTCGTGCTCGTCGGGGTCACCGTCTCGACGGTCGTCAGCCTCGGCCTCGCGCCGGTGCTCCTCGTGGCGCGCGACGCCGTCGTCGCGCGGTCCCGCCCGGGCGGCGTCCTCCCGGTGCTCGCCGCGCTGACCGGGCTGGTGCTGGTCAGCGGTGCGGCCGGCCTCGGCGAGACCGGACCGTCACCGGCGCTCGGCGTCCTGGCCGCCGTCGCCTCCGGGACGGCGTACGCCGCCGCGACCGCGCTGGGCGAGCCGCTCGCCCGCGAGAGCGACCCCCTCGCGCTCACCGCCGCGACGACGAGCGTCGGTGCGGTCGGGCTGGTGCCGCTCGCGCTGCTGCTCGGTGGCCCGGCCGGCACGTCGGACCCGGTCGCGCTGGCGACGCTGGTCTACCTGGGCACGCTGACCTTCGCGCTCGCCTACGCGCTGCTGTACGCCGGCCTGCGGACGACGCCGAGCAGCGCGGCCGTCGTCGCGACCCTGGTCGAACCGGTGACGGCGGGCCTGGTGGCGGCGGCGTTCCTCGACGAGCGGCTCGGGGTGCTCGGCGTCGTGGGGATGGCGCTGGTGCTGTCGGCGATCGCGTCGCTGTCGCGGTCCGGCCGGCCTAGCGCTCCCGCAGCCCCGGCGTCCGCCCCAGCCCGGTGACGGCGGCGCGGACCGAGGCGCGGGCGGCCCGGAGCCGCGCGCGGTCGTCCGGGCCGGTGCTCGCGTCGGCGAGCGCCGCGACCACGCGGCGCACGCGGACGGGTCCGCCGGCGCCGTACACGTTCCAGGCGATCGGCACGTAGGAGGCGTCGCTGACGACGAACCGGCCGTCGGCTCGCTCGCGGAGCTCGAACCGGACCGTGATGCCCTCGTAGGTGTCGGTGCGCCACGGCTCCTGCTGGGCGACCAGGTTGCCCATCCCGTAGACGACCCAGGTGCCGTTGACCCTGGTGATCGGCTGCACGACGTGCGCGTGCTCGCCGAGCACCAGGTCGACGTCGGCCGAACGGGTCAGCCGCTCGACGAGCGCGACCTGCTCCTCGCTCGGCAGGTGGTCGTACTCGTTGCCGCCATGCAGGTGCACGACGACGACGTCGGCCCCCGCGCGACGGGCCCGGCGCGCCTGGGCGAGCAGATCGCCCGCGTCCCACATCGAGACCGACCACGGTCTTCCCTCGGGGAGGGGGAAGCCGTTCAGCCCGTAGGTGCCGGCGACCACGCCGACCCGCACGCCGTCCTCGGTCGTCAGGATGACCGGACGACGTCGCTCGGCCGCGCTGCGGAACGTGCCGATCGGAGCGACACCGTGCCGCTCGAGCAGGTCGGCGGTGTGCACGAGGCCCTCCCAGCCCTGGTCGACGGCGTGGTTGGACGCCGTCGTGCAGCCGTCGAAGCCCATGCTCGCGAGCCACGGCGCGACCTGCGGGGGAGCGGCGAAGACGGGGTAGCTCTGGAGAGCCTGTCCCGGCCGCGCGAAGGGGACCTCCTCGTGGCACAGCGCCAGGTCGGCGTCCTCGATCATCGGCTTCAGGTCGGCGAACATCGGGTCGAAGTCGTAGCGCCCCCTGCCCGTCACCTCGGCGTCGGCCGCGGCGCTGAGCCAGACCGTGTCGTGCCACAGCAGGTCGCCGCCCATCACGATGCTGACGCTTCGACGGGGGAGCTCGGGGGCTGGCGCGGGGGCGGGCGCTGGAGGCGGGTCGGCTGGTCCGTCGGTCGTCGTGGTGTCGACCAGGACGGCGCGGGGCTGCGTCCAACGGGCCGTGGGCGCGCTCTCCGGCGGCCCGGACACCCCTGCGGTCGCGACGCCCGCGCAGACGAGGACGGTGGCGCAGGCCAGGCGCCAGTGGGAGCTCACCTGAGGGAGACGCCGGACGCCGCCGATCGGTTGCCACGCGGCCAGGGGACGGTCGTGGGCCCGAGAACGAGCCCTGGACCGTTCCCAGGCACACGACTCGCCGCCGCAACGACCTCGGTGGCCCCGCCCCGGGTGACCGCCGGGACGACGCGCTGGGCATCGCCGAGGGGCACGGCGCGACACCCTAGGGTGGTCGACGTGGCAGATCTCGTGGCGTGGTGGCTCGGCCCGCTCGACGGCGACGGCGCCACCGGTGGCACCGACAGCTGGTGGGAGCAGGACGCCGACGAGCCGGCGTACGCCGCGAGCCTGGTGAAGGTGCCGCTGGCGGTCGCCGCCGAGGACGTCGACCTCGACCGCGAGGTCCTCGTGCACGCCGACTTCGCCTCCGTCGCCGGGGGCCGGTTCGTGCTCGACCGCGACGACGACCAGGACGACGCCACGTGGGACGCCGTCGGCGAGCGCGTCAGCCTCCGCGAGCTGCGCCGACGGGCGATCGTCGACTCCAGCAACATCGCCACCAACCTGCTGCTCGAGGAGGTCGGGGTGCCCGCGGTGCAGCGGGTCCTGGCCGCCGCCGGCTGCAGCGACCGCACCACCGTCACCCGCGGCATCGGCGACCTCGCCGGCCGCGACGCCGGGCTGGCCAACGACGTCACCGCCCGTGACCTGGCGCGGCTGCTCCGGCACGTGCCGCCCGCGGTCGAGGACGTCATGCGCGGGCAGACCTACCGCGACGCGATCCCTGCCGGCCTCCCGTCCGGACCCGACGGACCCGCGGTCGCCAACAAGACCGGCTGGGTCGACGGGATCACCCACGACATGGCGATCGTCCGGCCGGTCGACGCCCCGCCGTTCGTGCTGGTCGTCCTGACCCGCACCGACGAGCCGCACGAGGCCGCCGAGGAGCGGATCGCCGCGATCGCCGCCGAGGCCTGGGAGCGACGCCGATGACGACCATCCGCGAGGTCCGCACCCGGCGGCTGAGCGTGCCGCTGCACACGCCGTTCGTCACCGCGCTGCGCCGGACGACGACGATCGAGACCGTGCTGGTCGAGGTCGTCGACAGCGACGGCGTCAGCGGCTGGGGCGAGGCGCCCCAGGTCTGGCAGGTCACCGGCGACTCGCTCGCCGGCTCGCAGGCCTGCCTCGACGGCCCGATCGCGGACGCCGTCGTCGGCCGCGACACCGACCCGCGCGAGACCGCACCCCTCGTCCAGCGCTGCGTGGTCGGCAACCGGTCGGCCAAGATGGCCGCCGACATCGCCCTGCACGACCTCGCCGCCCGTCGTGCCGGCGTGCCGCTCGCGGCGCACCTCGCGTCGTACGCCGGCGTCACGGCCCCGGCGGCCACGCAGGTGCGCACCGACGTCACGCTGTCGGCCGGCAGTGCCGACGAGCTCGCCAGGGCCGCGATCGCCCGGGTCGCCGACGGCTTCGGCACCCTCAAGCTCAAGGTCGGTACCGACGCCGCGACCGACCTCGGCCGGGTCCGCGCGGTCCGCGAGGTCGTCGGTCCGCACGTCGCGCTCCGGCTCGACGCCAACCAGGGCTGGGACGCCTTCGAGGCCGTCCGCGTCATCACCGCGCTCGAGGACGCCGGCACCGACATCGAGGTCGTCGAGCAGCCGGTGCCGGCCCGCGACGTCCTCGGCCTCGCCCACGTCACCGCCCACGTCGAGACGCCGGTGATGGCCGACGAGTCGCTGTTCGTGCTGGAGGACCTGGTCGAGATCATCCGGCTCGACGCCGCCGACCTGGTCAACGTCAAGCTCGCCAAGTGCGGCGGCCTGACCCCGGCGCTCGAGCTGCTGCGCGTCGCCGACCTGCACGGGTTCGGCACGTTCGTCGGCTCGATGATGGAGTCGCACGTCGGGCTCGGTGCCGCGGCGTCGCTGGTCGCCGCCGTCGGCACCACCAGCCTGCCCGACCTGGACGCCGCGTGGTGGGCCACCGCGTCGCCGTACGCCGGCGGCCCGCGCTACGTCGGGGACCGGCTGGTCCTGTCCGCCGCCCCCGGCCTCGGCATCGACGGCCTGCTGCCCGGGAGAACACCGAACGAGGGAGAACGAGCATGAGAGCCATCCGCGCCACGGGGGTCCTGGCCGGTCCGGCTGCCGACGCCGAGCAGGTCACCCAGCTGCTGGCCGGCGAGCGGGTCGAGGTCCACGACCGCGACGGTGACTGGCTCAGGGTCACCGTGCCGGGCCAGTGGTCCTCGAAGGACGCGATGGGCTACCCCGGCTGGGCCCTCGCCGCCGACCTGGCCCACGACGAGGACAGCGTCGTCGAGATCGCCCGCACCTACCTCGGCACGCCCTACGTGTGGGGCGGGCTCACCCACGACGGCATCGACTGCTCGGGGCTGGTGCACGCCTCCTTCCGGGCCGTCGGCACGGCGGTGCCGCGGGACGCCTTCGACCAGGCCGCCACCTGCCAGCCCGTCGAGCTGGGCAGCGAGCGGCCCGGCGACCTCTGGTTCTTCGCCAAGGACGGGCCCGGCACCCGGATCACCCACGTCGGCTTCGTCACCGCGCCCGGCGTCCTCCTGCACGCCCCCGACTCCGGCCCGCGCCGCTACGTCGTCGAGGAGGAGCTCCCCGAGGAGCGTCGTCCCACCCTCGTCGCCGCCGGCCGCTTCTGACGCCTCAGGACGCCAGGGTGAGCGCGGTCTGCCACGCGACGTAGGTGCGCAGCAGCCCGCGGGCCGGGATCGGAGGATCCGTCGCGCCGTGCCGCGCTACCCGGCCGGCTCGACGACCGCCCGCTCGATGATCGCGTCGAGGTCGAGGCCCGTCGGGAGGGTGCCGAGCGCGCCGCCCCAGTCGCGGGCCAGGCGGGAGGCGCAGAAGGCGTCGGCGACGGCGGCGGGGGCGTGCCGCACCAGCAGCGAGCCCTGCAGCACGAGCGCGAGCCGCTCGACCACGCGGCGGGCGCGCACCTCGAGGTCGTCGGGGTCGGCGAGCTCCCTCTTCACCGCCGCGACGGCGTCGTCGAGCCGGTGGTCGGCGCCGGCGGCGAGCTCGACCTCGGCGAGGAACCGCTCGACCGACTCGGGCTCGCGGCCCATCGCGCGCAGGGCGTCGAGGGCGGCGACGTTGCCGGAGCCCTCCCAGATCGACAGCAGCGGGAGCTCGCGGTAGATCCGGGGCAGGCCCGACTCCTCGACGTAGCCGTTGCCGCCGAGGCACTCCATCGCCTCGCCGGCGTGGGCCGGGCCACGCTTGCAGACCCAGTACTTCGAGACGGCCAGGCCCATCCGCCGGAACGACGCCTCGTCGAGGTCGCCGCGCACGGCGCGGTCGGTGGCACCGGCCAGCCGCATCGCGACCGTGGTCGCGGCCTCCGACTCGACGACGAGGTCGGCGAGCACGTTGCGCATCAGGGGCGCCTCGACCAGCCGTCGTCCGAACGCCGAGCGGTGCCGCGCGTGGTGGACGGCGAGGACCGTGGCGTTGCGCATGCCGGACGCCGTGCCGAGGGTGCAGTCGAGGCGGGTCAGGTTGACCATCTCGACGATGGTGCGCACGCCGCGGCCCTCCTCGCCGACGAGCCAGGCGGTCGCGCCGTCGTACTCGATCTCGGCGGAGGCGTTGGACCTGTTGCCGAGCTTGTCCTTCAGCCGCACCAGCTGCATCGCGTTGCGGCTGCCGTCGGGCAGCACCCGCGGCACCAGGAAGCACGACAGGCCGCCGGGGGCCTGGGCGAGGGAGAGGAACAGGTCGCTCATCGGCGCGGAGGTGAACCACTTGTGCCCGGTCAGGCGGTAGGACCCGTCGGGCTGCGGCACCGCGCGCGTCGTGTTGGCGCGGACGTCGGACCCGCCCTGCTTCTCGGTCATCGACATGCCCGCGACCAGTCCGGCCTTGCTGCTCGGCGTCCGCAGCCCGGGGTCGTAGGTGGTCGAGGTGAGCAGCGGCTCGTAGGTCGCGGCCAGGTGTGGTCCGGCCCGGAGCGCGGGCACCACGGCGTAGGTCATCGAGATCGGGCAGCCGTGCCCGGCGTCGACGTTCCAGACGAGGAACTTGGCCGCGCGCGCGACGTGGGCGCCGGGCCGCCCGTCGGCCCACGCGGCGGCGTGCAGGCCGTGGCCGACGGCGGTCGCCATCAGCGAGTGGTAGGCCGGGACGTAGTCGACCTCGTCGACGCGGTGGCCGTAGCGGTCGTGGGTGCGCAGCACCGGCGGCACCCGCTCGGCGAGCCGACCCCACTCCTGCGCCTCCTCGGTGCCGGCGAGCCGGCCGAGCGCGCGCACGTCGTCGGTCGCCCAGCCGGCGCCCTCGCGCTCGAGCGCGGCGAGCAGGGCGGGGTCCTCCGCGGTGTCGTGACCGACCAGGGGCGGAGCCTGGTTGGTGACCTCGTGGGTGGGCATCGGCTCCTCCTGGGACGCGGGCGCGGGCGGGGTTGGCGACGGGCCCAGTGTCCCCGACGGCACCGACCGGCACCGACCGGCACCGAGCGGCACCGACCGGCACCGACCGCCCACCGGGGCGGCCGTCAGCTGCAGGGGCGGGGCGCGCCGACCTCGGCGGTGCCCCGACAGCGGCCCAGGCGCTCGAGCAGCAGGCGGAACTCTCGGATCTTCGCGCGCGAGGGCGCGTCGGCGTCGCGGGTGTGGAACAGCTTGTTCCTGGTCATCGCCCGGTCGGTGTAGAACTCGCGGAAGATGGTGCGACCGCGCGGGTCGTACCACTCGACGTAGGACTCCCGGCCGCGGCGGACCATCCGCCAGGAGCGCAGGTTCGAGGTCCGCGGGCCGGACTCCTGGCGCACCAGACCGTTGGCCTCGGCGTAGAACTCGCCGTAGACCGCCTTCCGCTCGTGGTCACCGAGCAGCGAGTGACCGTCGAGCAGGTGGCCCGGCGTGGTGCCGAGGAGGTCGTACAGGGTGGGCGCGACGTCGACGAGGGCGACGTCGCGCAGGTCGGTGGCGGGGGCCCGGCCCGGGTAGTAGGCGAGCATCGGGATGTTCATCGCTGCCGGGTAGGGGATCGACTTGCCCTCCCAGTTGACCTCGCCCTGGTCGGTGTAGCCGTTGTCGCTGAGGAAGAAGACCGCGGTCTCGTCGAGGACGCCGGCGTCCTGGAGGCGCTGGAGGACGATCGCCATCTGCTCGTCGACGCCCAGCAGCGAGCGCGCCCGCGCGGTGAAGAGCTGTCGGTAGTAGGCCCGGTCCTGGTCGGGTCGGTGGAAGAGCGGCAGCTTGTCGCGGGCGAAGCGCTCCGGCGCGTAGCGGAACGGCGGCACCGGCGCGGAGGCGAACTCCTGGGGGACCGGCGGCATGTGGCGGGGTGCGAACCGGGCGCCCTGCTTGTGCGGGGCGAAGAAGGCGTCGTAGACGAAGAACGGGGAGCCGGTGGCGAGCTGGTCGTCGAGGAACCCCGAGAGGTAGGCGCCGTTGGTCTCGGTCGAGTTGAACCCGTTCCCGGGCAGGTAGCGGCGTCCGGCGTCGTCGTAGAGACGGAACCTGCCCGGCCTGCCCTGGTAGGAGTTCCAGAAGTCGAAGTCGTCGAAGCCGGTCCTGAGGGGGGTGCGGCCGTAGTACTCGCGGGGCTTGACGCCGTTGAGGTTCTTGCCGATCCCGTAGGTGCGCAGACCTGCCCTGCCGAGGTCGTGCTGCACGGTGTCGTGGACCGTCAGCAGGTGCGCGGCCTTCTGGCGGACCACCTTGTTGTTGTGGGAGTACTGGCCGGTCTGCAGCTGGGCGCGGGCAGGGCAGCACACCGGCGTCGACGTCGTCGCGTGCTCGTAGCAGGTGCCCTGGTCGACCAGCCACGGGCTGCTGCGGGGCAGGTAGGCGCCGGCCTCGGCGCAGGAGAAGTCGTGCATGTCGTCGACGAGGAACACGATGGCGTTGCGCACCGCCCCCGGGTCCTGGCCGCGGGTGGGCTCGGCGGACGGGCCGCCCGGCGTGCCCACCGGGGCGAGGGACGCACCGACGTCGAGACCCGCCTGGTCGGTCGCCGCGCGTTCGCGCGCGACGTGGGCGACGAGCACACCGCACACGAGCAGGACGACGACCAGGACGGTGGCCAGCTGCATGCCCCGGCTGCGGGCAGGGGCCGGCGCCGCGTCGTCCGGGCGGGGAGGCAGCTCCGGTGGGCGTCCGAGTGGCACCGCGGAAGTGAATCATCCCCGGGCAAGCGCTTCGTGTCCGGGCGGTGGCGACCGGGCGAGCGGATCGAGGACGTCCGGAGGGAACCGGGATCCGAGACGAAGGTGACCGACGGGTAGCAAGGATGGCCGCCGTCACATACTGTCGGTATATGAGTGGCTCCCCGAACCCGACGCCCGGCGGCCCCCTGGTCGCCGGACCAGCCGATCCCGAGCACGACCCGACGGCGTCGTACGTCCTCGACCGCGGCTACGTCGACCGGCTCACCGCCCGCCTCCTCGCCACCTCGGGCACGACGTCGCCGGTCGACAGCCCGCTCGACGGCGCCCCGCTGGCGCACGTCCCGCAGTCCAGCGAGGCCGACGTCGCCGAGGCGTTCGTGCGGGCCCGCCGGGCCCGGGCGGCGTGGGCGCGGGTGCCGCTCGACGAGCGGGCGGCGATGCTGCTGCGGCTGCACGACCTCGTCCTCGACCGGCAGGCCGAGATCATCGACCTGATCGTGCTGGAGTCGGGCAAGGCGCGCAAGCACGCCTTCGACGAGCCGCTGCACATCGCCCTCACCGCGCGCTACTACGCCCGCACCGCGCACCAGCACCTCGACACCCGGCGCAAGCGCGGCGTCGTGCCCGGGCTGACGCGGGTCGAGGTGAACCGGGTGCCGAAGGGCGTGGTCGGGATCATCTCGCCCTGGAACTACCCGTTCACGATGGCGCTCTGCGACGGGCTCCCCGCCCTGCTCGCCGGCAACGCCGTGGTGCTGAAGCCCGACGCGCAGACGATGCTGAGCGCGCTGCTCGGTGCCCGGCTGCTCGACGAGGCCGGCTTCCCGCCCGACCTGTGGCAGGTCGTCGCGGGCCCCGGCCCCGACCTCGGGCCCGCGATCATCGCCGGCTCCGACCACGTCTGCTTCACCGGCTCCACCGCGACCGGCAGGATCATCGCCCGGCAGTGCGCGGAGCGGCTGATCGGCTGCTCGCTCGAGCTCGGCGGCAAGAACCCGCTGCTCGTGCTGCGCGACGCCGACCTCGAGAAGGCCGCCGAGGGTGCGGTCCGGGCGTCGTTCTCGAACGCCGGCCAGCTGTGCGTCTCGACGGAGCGGATGTTCGTCGCCGACCAGGTCTACGACCGGTTCGTCGAGCGGTTCGTGGCGCGCACCGAGGCGATGACCCTGGGCGCCACCCTCGACTGGGACAACGACATGGGCTCCCTGGTCAGCCAGGACCAGCTCGACACCGTCGTCGCCCATGTCGAGGACGCCGTCGCCCACGGCGCCCGGGTGCTCGCCGGCGGCCGGGCCCGCCCCGACCTCGGCCCCTACTACTTCGAGCCGACCATCCTCGAGGGCGTCACGCCCGAGATGACCTGCTTCGCCCACGAGACGTTCGGTCCGGTCGTCTCGCTCTACCGCTTCCACGACGAGGCGGACGCCGTGAGCCGCGCCAACGAGGGCCAGTACGGCCTCAACGCCTCGATCTACAGCCAGGACGGCGCCCGGGCCCGCGCCATCGCCCGGCACGTGAGGTGCGGGACGGTGAACGTGAACGAGGCGTTCGGGGCGACCTTCGCCAGCATCGACGCGCCGATGGGCGGGATGCGGGAGTCCGGCACGGGTCGCCGGCAGGGTGCCGAGGGCATCCTGCGCTACACCGAGCCGCAGTCGGTCGCCACCCAGCGGCTGGTGCGGTTCGCGCCGATGCTCGGGATGTCCGACGAGACCTACGCGAAGGTGATGACCACCAACCTCCGCCTCATGAAGAAGCTCGGGCGGGCCTGACGTGGCCGAGAACGTGAGTGAGCCCGACTTCGACGTCCTGGTGATCGGCTCCGGCTTCGGCGGCTCCGTCGCCGCGCTGCGGCTGACCGAGAAGGGCTACCGCGTCGGCGTCCTCGAGGCGGGGCCGCGCTTCGAGGACCACGAGTTCTCCTCCGGCACCCTCGACGTGCGGAGCTACCTGTGGGCACCGGCCCTCGGGTGCTACGGCATCCAGCGCATCGACGCGCTCCGCGACACGCTGATCGTCGCCGGGGCCGGTGTCGGCGGCGGCTCGCTGGTCTACGCCAACACGCTCTACGAGCCGATGGAGCAGTTCTACGCCGACCCGCAGTGGGCCGGGATCACCGACTGGCGCGACGAGCTGGCGCCGTACTACGACCAGGCCAAGCGCATGCTGGGCGTCGTCGAGAACCCGGTGCGGACGCCGGCCGACGACGTGATGGAGAAGGTCGCCACCGACATGGGCGTGGGGGAGAGCTTCCACCCGACGCCGGTCGGCGTCTTCTTCGGCGGACCCGGCCAGCAGCCCGGCGAGGAGTCCGCGGACCCGTTCTTCGGCGGCGAGGGCCCGGCGCGCAACGCCTGCACCAACTGCGGCGAGTGCATGTCCGGCTGTCGTCACAACGCCAAGAACACCCTGGTCAAGAACTACCTGTACCTCGCCGAGAAGCGCGGCGCCACGGTGCTGCCGCTCACGACGGTCACCCGGGTCAGCCCCCGTGACGGCGGCGGGTACGACGTCGCGGTCAGGTACACGAAGGCCAGGCGCGCCACCGCGCGCAGCACCCGCACCCTGACCGCGGAGCACGTGGTGATGGCGGCGGCGTCCCTCGGCACCCAGAAGCTGCTGCACCGGATGAAGGACGAGGGGCACCTGCCCCGGCTCTCGGAGCGACTCGGCTTCCTGTCGCGCACGAACTCGGAGTCGATCCTGGGCGCGATCGCGCCGTCCTCGGACCCGACCGACTACTCCTACGGCGTCGCGATCACCTCGAGCTTCCACCCCGACGAGCACACCCACATCGAGCCCTGCCGCTACGGCAGGGGCTTCAACACGATGGCGATGCTGCAGACCGTCCTCACCGACGGCGACGGCGACGAGCCGCGCTGGCGCACCTGGCTCCGGGCGATGTGGGAGCAGAAGCGGAACCTGCTCGAGCTCTACGACCTCAAGCACTGGTCCGAGCGAGCCGTGATCGCGCTGGTGATGCAGAGCCTCGACAACTCGATCACGACGTACGGCAAGAAGGGCCTGCTCGGCTGGCGGATGACGTCGCGGCAGGGCCACGGAGCGCCGAACCCGACGTGGATCCCGGCCGCCAACGACGCCGTCCGCCGGATCGCCGGCGTCCTTGGCGGGACGCCGGGCGGCAACATCGGCGAGCCGTTCAACATGCCGCTCACCGCCCACTTCATCGGCGGCTGCGCGATCGGCACCGAGCCGGCCAACGGCGTCATCGACCCCTACCAGCGGGTCTTCGGCCACCCCGGGCTGCACGTCGCTGACGGATCGGCGATCTCGGCCAACCTCGGGGTCAACCCCTCGCTCACCATCACCGCGCAGGCCGAGCGCGCGATGGCGTTGTGGCCCAACAAGGGCGAGCCCGACCAGCGCCCGCCGCTGGGTGCGGAGTACCGCCGGATCGAGCCGGTCGCGCCGCGGACCCCCGCCGTCCCGCCCCACGCGTCGGGGGCCCTGCGGCTGCCCATCGTCGGCGTCTCGTGACGCGGGACACCGAGACGTCGCGCCCGGTGGCGTAACCGCGGGACGTCGTCGTCGTTCTACCGGGCGGACCCGTGTGGATGCTGCTCCCTCCTGAGGGACGGGTTCGTCGTCGCTGCCCGTCCTCGACCGGCACCGACGCTCAGGGCCCCGCCACCTCCCCTCCCTCCCCGGCGGGGTCCTGCAGCACGCCCGGAACCGGGACGACCGCCGTGCCTCGATAGGCTGGCGGCCATGACGGCGCCCGAGCACGACCTGGTCCTCGTTGTCGACTTCGGGGCGCAGTACGCGCAGCTCATCGCGCGGCGCGTGCGCGAGGCCCGGGTCTACTCCGAGATCGTCCCGCACCACGTCCCGGTCGCCGAGATGCTCGCGCGCAAGCCCAAGGCGATCATCCTGTCCGGCGGCCCGTCGTCGGTGTACGCCGAGGGCGCTCCCGCGATCGACCGGTCGATCTTCACCGCGGACGTGCCGGTCTTCGGCATGTGCTACGGCTTCCAGCTGATGGCCGAGGGGCTCGGTGGCGAGGTCGCCGCGACGGGCGCGCGCGAGTTCGGCCGGACGCCCGTCACCGTCAGCGCCGGCGGCGCCCTGCTGGCCGACATCCCCGAGCAGCACACGGTGTGGATGTCGCACGGCGACTCGGTCGTCGCGGCGCCGTCCGGGTTCGACGTCCTTGCCTCCACCGCCGGGACGCCGGTCGCGGCGTTCGAGTCGGTCGACCGCCGGATGGCCGGCGTCCAGTGGCACCCCGAGGTGCTGCACAGCGAGCACGGCCAGCTCGTCCTGGAGCACTTCCTGCACGACATCGCCGGCTGTCGCCAGACGTGGACGATGCTCAACATCGTCGAGGAGCAGGTCGAGACGATCCGCGCCCAGGTCGGCGAGGGTCGCGCGATCTGCGCGCTGTCGGGCGGCGTCGACTCCGCGGTGGCGGCCGCCATCGTGCAGCGCGCGATCGGCGACCGGCTCACCTGCGTCTACGTCGACCACGGGATGATGCGGCAGGGCGAGACCGAGCAGGTCCGCCACGACTTCGAGGAGGTCTTCGACGTCCTCGACGTCGTCGACGCCGCCGACCAGTTCCTCGACGCGCTCGCGGGCGTGCGCGACCCCGAGGAGAAGCGCAAGATCATCGGCCGGGAGTTCATCCGCACCTTCGAGACCGCCGAGGCTCGCGTCTTCGGCGATGCCCAGTCCGGCACGACGGCCTACCTCGTCCAGGGCACCCTCTACCCGGACGTCGTCGAGTCCGGCGGGGGAGCGGGGGCCTCCACGATCAAGTCGCACCACAACGTCGGCGGACTGCCCGACGACCTGAACTTCGAGCTCGTCGAGCCGCTGCGGACGCTCTTCAAGGACGAGGTCCGCGCCGTCGGCGAGCAGCTGGGCCTGCCGTCGACCATGGTGTGGCGCCAGCCGTTCCCCGGCCCGGGCCTCGGCATCCGGATCATCGGCGAGGTCACCCGCGACCGCCTCGACATCCTGCGCCAGGCCGACGCGATCGCGCGCGAGGAGCTCACCCGCGCCGGCCTCGACCGCGACATCTGGCAGATGCCGGTCGTGCTGCTCGCCGACGTCCGCTCGGTCGGCGTCCAGGGCGACGGCCGCACGTACGGCCACCCGGTCGTGCTGCGCCCGGTCACCTCCGAGGACGCGATGACCGCCGACTGGGCCCGGCTGCCCTACGACCTGATGGAGCGGATCTCGACCCGCATCACCAACGAGGTCGCCGAGGTCAACCGGGTCACCCTCGACATCACCTCGAAGCCGCCGGGCACCATCGAGTGGGAGTGACGGCCCCGTCGTCCCGGCCGCTGCGCCGTCCGGGCGCGGGCGCCGCGACGGCGCTCAGGCCGGCTCCGACTCGATCCGCCGCATGACCGGCGTCGCCGTCACGCCGTGCACCAGCACCGAGAACGCCACGGTGAAGCCGACCGTGGCCCAGACCCAGTCGGCATCGGTGAACTCCGCGTGGCTGGTGGCCCAGGCGACGTAGTACAGGCTGCCGACGCCGCGGATCCCGAAGAACGCCACCGCCAGCCGGGCCCGCCGGTCGAGACCGCCGGCCCGGTCACCGGTGCGGGGCAGGACGCTCAGCGACAGCCACGCCGTGAGGGGGCGGATCAGGAGCACCAGGGCGGTGCCGGCGACGACGCCTCGCCAGTCGAGGGCGTCCAGGAGACCCGAGGACAGCGCGATCCCGAGCAGCAGCAGGACCACCAGGGTGAGCAGCCGCTCGAGGCGCTGGACGACGTCGTGCATCGCGCGGTGGTAGTCGTGGCGGTGCTCGGCGGCCCGCAGCGCCATCGCGCAGGCGAAGACGGCGATGAACCCGTAGCCCCGGACCAGCTCGGCGACGCCGTACGTCGTGAGGAGGGCGGCCAGCGCGAGCAGCGGCTCACCCTGCTCGGCCAGGCGGAGTGACGACGTCTTCGCGCGGAACGCCAGTCGCCCGAGGCCGCGGCCGATGAGGACGCCGACCAGGACGCCGAGGACGAGCTTGCCGACGACGTACCAGCTGGCCCACTCGGCCGCGCCGGTCAGGAAGGACCCGCCGGCGAGGACGAGCACGGCGGCGTGCACGAACGGGAACGCCAGGCCGTCGTTGAGCCCGGCCTCCGACGTCAGGGCGAACCGGATCTCGCTCGACTCCGTCGACGTGGTCTGGTCCTCGGCGTAGGGCACCTCGTCGGGCTCGTCGTCGGCGATCGAGGAGCCCGGGCCCCCGACCTGGACGTCGGAGGCCAGCACCGGGTCGGTGGGGGAGAGGACCGCGCCGAGCAGGAGCGCGGTCGCGGGCGCCAGGCCCAGCGCCGCCCAGCCCAGCAGGGCGACCGCCGCGACACAGGCGGGGAGGGCGAGGGCCAGCAGGCGCCACGTGGGCGACCACGTGCGCCACGTCGACGGGCGCAGCAGGTCCAGCGGCCGGTCGATGGCCAGCCCGACGCCCATCAGCGCGACCAGCACCGTCAGCTCGGTGACGTGCTCCACGATCGCGCGGTCGTGGTGGTCGGAGACGTCGAGGACCAGCCCGTCGCTGAGCGGCGTCAGCCCGACCACGACGCCGACCAGCAGCAGCACCATCGCCGGCGACACGGCGTACCGGTGCAGCAACGTCGGCAGCGCGACCGCCACGAGAAGACACGTGCCAGCAAGGAGGAAGTAGCCGGCGGGTTCCATTCAACCCTGTCTAGTGCACCCGGTGCCGCTCGCGGCAGACCCCTGCGGGCGGGGTCGAGCTGCGCGGCGCCTCGGCTGCTCCCTGGGTCGAGGTGGGCCGGCCGTAGGTCCGGCGGCCGGGTCGGGCTGTGGCGCCCAGCCAGGTTGTCCAACCGGGTCATCGCGTTCGACCGCAGCGGCCCCCGTGTCGAGCTGGTCGGCTGGTGGAGGGCCTGCGAGGGCTGAGTGAGCCGGTGGTGGTTGAACCGGTGGAGCCACCCTGCCAGTGCGGCGGGTGTTCTCGGAGTCGTGGAGGCGCCGGTGTGCCCAGCCGGCGGCCAGGGTGCGGTGGAAGCGCTCGATCTTGCCGTTGGTCTGGGGGCGGTAGGGCCGGTTCTCCTTTCCCGCAGGCCGGCCCCGGTAGCGCCAGCCGCCGCCGTCGGGGATGGTGCCGCGCTTCTCGAGGTCGACGTGGAGCAGCGCCCCGAGGCGTCGGGTTCGTAGCGGCGTGCAGGTTCGCCTGGCGCACCTCCGACACATGTTCTGAGCACTACCGCGCCGAAGACTCGCCGTACCCGATCGCACAACGTGGCTGGGCATGACACCTAGCTCGTGCGTCATCTGCGCGTTCGCGTTCACAGGATGTTCGAACACACTGGCGATTGAGTACGGGTCGAGGTAGAATCAGGCATGGCCGCAACCACTGCTACCCAGGACGCCGACCCGGCGCTTATGGTCGTGCGCGGCAAGCAGGACGCAGCCCGCCAGGCCGAGATCGCGACCCTGGTCGCCGTGCTCGACTGGGCCCTCGAGCACACCACCGACGACGACCCGGACGCCGTGACCTTCGGGGAGCGACCGTTGCCCCTGGGTGGTGTCGGGTGCCCGGTCATCGAGGAGTTCGCCGCCTACGACCTCGCCGCCGCGATGGGCATGAGCACCGATGCCGGGCTCGGCTACCTGGGCCGCGCCCTGGAGCTGCGCTACCGCCTCCCCCGACTCTGGGCAGCGGTCCTCGACGGACGGCTCCCGGTGTGGAAGGCCGGCCGGATCGCCGAGGCCACCATGCGGCTCCCCCTCGACGGCGCCGCCCACGTCGACGCCCGCCTCGCCCAAGCCGTGCGCACCGTCACCTTCGCCCAGCTCGACCGCCTCATCGACGAAGCCCTCGCCCGCTACGCACCCCAGGACCTCGCCCCCGCCGGAGACGAGCGACACGCCTGGATCGACCTCACCCAGCCGACCCTGGAAGGCCACGTCCACCTCGAGGGACTCCTCTCCGTCCCCGACGCCCTCGACCTCGAGGACGCCCTCCGCACCGGAGCCGCCAGGCTCGCCGACGCCGGCTGCCACGCGCCCCTCGACGTCCGACGCTCCCTCGCCCTCGGCGACCTCGCCCGCGGCGACCAACCCCTCGACCACCCCAACCAGACCAGCCAGACCGGCCGGGCGCTGGTGGTCCACCTGCACCAGGACTCACCCGACCTCGCCCGCTGCGAGACCACCCGCACCCCGGTCACCGTCGAGACCATCCAGAGCTGGTGCGCCGCGTCCACCAAGGTCGTCGTCAAGCCCGTCATCGACCTCAACGGCCACGTCCACGTCGAGGCCTACGAAGCCCCCGACCGGCTACGTGAACACATCGAGCTGCGTGACCTCACCTGCGTCTTCCCCCACTGCCGACGCCCCGCCACCCGCTGCGACCTCGACCACATCACCCCCCACGACCTCGGCGGCACCACCTCCAGCGACAACCTCGCACCCCTGTGCCGTAGGCACCACCGCGCCAAGACCCACGGACGATGGCGCTACACGATGACCGAGCCCGGCACGTTCGAGTGGACCGCACCCTCCGGCCTCACCTACCGACGCGACCACCACGGCACCACCCCACTCCACCCACCACCAGCCGAACCACCAGCCGAACCACCAGCCGAGCCAGCCGAACCCTGACCACCCCGCCCCGCCCCAGGCGGGGATGTCGGCACGTCTGGACGGGGTCGGACACGTAGCGCGCGTTGGTGCGAGGCAGCCGCGCCGTCGCGGGCGAGGCGCGGTCCTGCTCGGTGTCGGCGGTGGTGCCGCCGGTGCGCGGCCGTGCCGGTTGGACCCGACACCGACGGGGTACTCGTCGCGGTCAGTAGTCGAGGTCGGCGTCGTCCTCGTCGACGACGTGCATCGCGGCCTCCTCGGCCGAGGCGGCCGCGCCGTCGATGCCGACGTCGCGCCCGACGAGCTCGGAGTCGACGTCCTCACCGAGTCCCTGGTCGGGGGCGACCAGACGCCCGGCGCGGACCGAGCCGACCTCGCCGGCGTCGATCTCGGCCTGCTCGTCCGGCCCTTCGTCGAGGACGGCGTCCGGGTCGGCCGTCGGGTCCGGCTCCTCCTGGGCGAGGCGCTGGTCGAAGGTCTCACCGACGGCCTCCTCGTACGGCGTGTTGCCGAACCCCTGCGCGGCCGACCAGCTCTCGGGCGGCGAGTAGCCGCGGTCGAGCTCGTCGGCGACGTCGTTCGGGGCGCCGTCCGAGCCGAGAGTGTCCTCGCCGGGGAGCTGGTCCTCGTCGTCGGTGCTGTAGGTGCCGTACTCGTCGCCGCTGCTCGACTCGCTCATGCCTCCACCGTACGGTGAGGGATGGCTCGCGCGATCCACCACTGGGACCTCTGGGTCGACGACGCTGCGCTGGCGGCCGACGAGTGGGGGTGGTTGCTGGGGGAGGTGGGCTGGGAGATCGACCTCCCCGGCCAGTCGTGGGTGCACCCCGATGGCACCTACCTCTTCGTCGAGCGGTCACCCGACCAGGTCGACGAGCCCTACGACCGGCTCCGCCCCGGGGTCAACCACCTGGCCCTGACCGTCGACACCCGTGAGCTGCTCGACCGGGTCCGCGCGGAGTCCACGGCGCACGGCTGGCACGAGCTGTACGCCGCGCGCTACCCGCACGCCGGCGGCGACGACCACACGGCGCTCTACCTGGAGAACTCCGAGGGCTTCGAGGTCGAGGTCGTCCTCGAGCCCTGAGCTCGGCCCGGACGCACGAAGGGCACCCCGTGAACTCGGGGTGCCCTTCGGAGTGCCTACGACGGTGAGGTCAGGCGCGCGACTTGCGGCTGTTGAAGATGCTCCAGCCGCCGGGGCCGACCGCGAGGCCGACCACGATGCAGACGACGCCGAGCAGGATCTGACCCTGGATGAGCTGGACGACGCCGAAGACGACGAGGATGACAGCGAGAATCCACAAGAGGAAGCCCATGGTGTGCTCCTGACTACTAGCGGGCGCCCAGACATCGGGAGCCCATGACCCGGATCTCGGGCCTTTAGGAGCCTGCCGTGGCACGGGTCGGGGGGATTCACCCGCCGGGGTGCCTGCCCCTAGGGGTGAGAACCGTACGTCGTCGTGCGTTCGCGTACGGGTCGGTCGATGCCGGCGCCGATCTCGACGAGCTCGGCGACGGTCTTGGCCGAGCCGTGCTCGGAGCCGGCCATCCGCGAGATGGTCTCCTCCATGAGGGTGCCGCCGAGGTCGTTGGCGCCGCAGCGGAGCATCGCGCGGGTGCCGTCGACGCCGAGCTTGACCCAGCTGGTCTGGATGTTGGCGATCCGCCCGTGCAGCAGGATCCGGGCCAGGGCGTGGACGGCGAGGTTGTCGCGCATCGTCGGTCCGGGTCGGGCGACGCCGGCGAGGTAGATCGGCGCGGAGGTGTGCACGAACGGCAGCGGGACGAACTCGGTGAAGCCGGTGCGCCCGGCGGCGAGGGACTCGTCCTGGATCCGCGACAGCACGCGGAGGTGGCCGACCCAGTGCCGGGGGTTGTCGACGTGGCCGTACATCATCGTCGAGGTCGTGGGGATGCCGATGCGGTGCGCGGTGGAGACGATCTCGATCCAGGTGCGCGCGGGGAGCTTGCCCTTGGTCAGCACCCAGCGGACGTCGTCGTCGAGGATCTCCGCGGCGGTGCCGGGCAGCGAGCCGAGACCGGCCTCGCGGGCCTTGATGAGGAAGTCCTCGACCGAGAGCCCGGTGCGGGCGGTGCCGTTGACGATCTCCATCGGGCTGAAGGCGTGCACGTGCATGTCGGGGACCCGCTGCTTGACCGCCGAGACGAGGTCGAAGTACGCCGTCGCCGGGAGCTCGGGGTCGATGCCGCCCTGCATGCAGACCTCGGTCGCGCCGAGCTCCCAGGCCTCCTCGGCGCGGTCGGCGACCTCGTCGAGGGACAGCGAGAACGCGTCGGCGTCGGTGCGGCGCTGCGCGAAGGCGCAGAACCGGCAGCCGACGTAGCAGACGTTGGTGAAGTTGATGTTGCGGTTGACGACGTAGGTGACCTCGTCGCCGACGGCCTCGCGCCGCAGGTCGTCGGCGAGCCGGCAGACCTGGTCGAGCAGCGGGCCCTCGGCGGTCATCAGGGTCAGGGCGTGCTCGTCGGAGAGCCCGCCCGGGTCGGCCTCGGCCGCGGCGAGCGCCTCGCGGCCCTCGGCGTGCAGCACCGACGGCGCGCCGTCGATGAGCGAGGTGCCGGCGGCGGCGTCCTTGACCTGGTCCCAGTCGCCGTACACGTCCGCGAAGTCGGTACGCCGGTCCTCGGTGCGCCCCCCGCCAGGCCCCTCACGGTCGACGGCCTCGTGCAGGTCGGTGCGCCCGACGGAGGCGAAGCCGCCGTCGGGCTCCTGCCACGGCAACCCCGCCGGTCGGACGTCGGGGACGGCGAGACCGTCGTCGGTGGCCAGCGCCGCGACGTGCGCCGAGACCCGCGGGTCGAGCCACGGCTCGCCGGCGCGGACGTACTCGGGGTGGACGGTGAGCCGGGCCCGGAGGTCGAAGCCGCACTCGGCGGTGATCGAGCGGAGCCGCTCGATCGAGGGCCAGGGGCGCTCGGGGTTGACGTGGTCGGGGGTGAGCGGGGAGACACCGCCCCAGTCGTCGACGCCGGCGCCGAGGAGCGCGCGGCACTCGGAGAGGTCCACCAGGTTGGGCGGGGCCTGCACGCGGGCCTTCGGTCCCAGCACGAGACGGGTCACGGCGATGCTGGCGCGGTACTCGTCGAGGCCGAGGTCGTCGCTGTGGCGCATCGCGGTGTCGGGCTTGGCCCGGAAGTTCTGGACGATCACCTCCTGCACGGCGCCGAACTGGGTCGAGACCTTCCGCAGCGCGAAGATCGTCTCGGCGCGCTCGGCCAGCGTCTCGCCGATCCCGACGAGCAGACCGGTGGTGAAGGGGATCGAGAGGCGACCGGCGTCCTCCAGGACGCGGAGGCGGACGTCGGGGTCCTTGTCGGGGGAGCCGAAGTGGGCCTCGCCCCTGGTCTCGTACAGCCGCCGCGAGGTGGTCTCGAGCATCATCCCCATCGACGGGGAGACGGGCTTGAGCCGGTTCATCTCCTCCCACGACATGACACCGGGGTTGAGGTGGGGCAGCAGCCCGGTCTCCTCCAGCACCCGCACCGCCATCGCGCGGACGTAGGCCAGGGTGGAGTCGTAGCCCTGCTCGTCGAGCCACGCGCGGGCCTCGGGCCAGCGGTCCTCGGGACGGTCGCCGAGGGTGAAGAGCGCCTCGAGACACCCGAGCGCGGCACCCTGCGAGGCGATGTCGAGGATCTCGTCGGGGGACAGGAACATGGCGTGCCCCGCCCGCGCCAGCGCACCGGGGCTCTCCACGAACGTGCAGTAGTGACACCGGTCGCGGCACAGCTTGGTGACCGGGATGAACACCTTCGGGGAGTACGTCACGACCCCCCGACCGCCGGTGCTGCGGCCGGCGGCCACCAGGCCGACGTCGCGCACCGCGGCCGCGGCCGCGGTCAGCCGGTCGAGGTCGTCTCCGGTCGCGGCCAGCAGCACCGTGGCCTCGCCGACGTCGACGCGGGCGCCCCGCTCGACCCGGGCCAGCGCGCGGCGGACCTGCTGCGGCGTCGGACCGGTGGCGCTCGGCGCGCCGGCCGTCGTACGGGACTCAGTCACCCACGCCACGGTAGCCACGCGTGCGCAGGACCGGGCGGCCTGCCCACGCGACGGCACGTGATCCGGCTCACGCCCGCCCGGTCGAGCCGGTCGTCGCCGGCTCCTTGACGGGCTCCTGCGCGGGCTCGAGCGGGGCGTCCTCGGCGTCCAGCTTGCTGGGCCACCAGATCTTCCCGCCGAGGTCGAGGTTGAGCGCGGTGACCAGCACGGAGCGCACGATCATCGTGTCCAGCAGGACGCCGAGGGCGACCGCGATGCCGAGCTCGGCGAGGAAGACCACCGGGATCGTGCCGAGCACCAGGAACGTCGCCGCCAGCACCAGGCCGGCCGAGGTGATGACGCCGCCGGTCGACGCGAGGCCCACCAGGGTGCCGCGTCGCGTGCCCCGCGCGAGGGTCTCCTCGCGCACCCGCGTCATCAGGAAGATGTTGTAGTCGATCCCGAGCGCCACCAGGAACACGAACGCGAACAGCGGGAATCCCGGGTCGACGTTGGCGCCGTCGGGCCACTGGTCGAAGACGAGCGGGAGCACGTAGTCGAAGATCATCGCCGAGATGCCGAGTGCCGCGCCGAAGGACAGCACCACCGTGCCGATGAGCAGCACCGGGGCGAGGAGCGAGCGCAGGAGGCCGACGAGGATGAGGAACACCACGGCGAGCACGATCGGGATGATCACCTTGTTGTCGCGCTCGGAGGCCACCTTCGTGTCGAGGTAGAACGCCGACCCACCGCCCACCAGGGCGCCCGCGCCGTCGATCCCGTGGACGGCGTCGCGGGTGTCGGTCACCACCGTGAACGCCGCCGGCGAGGAGATGTCGTGCTCGATCGTGGCCTCGAGGTAGGAGCGCCCGCCGCCGATCTCGGTCGGCTCGGTGGCCTCGCCGAGGCCGTCGACGTCGCCCAGGGTGGTGGCGACGTCGTCCATCGCGTCGGTCGCCGCGACGACCTGCACGGTGTTGGAGGTGTCCTGGAGACCGTGCTCGACGAGCACGGCCTGGCCCTGGATGGAGTCGAGCTCCTTGGTGTAGGTGTCCTCGGTCGACAACCCGGAGGTGTCGAGCTTCAGCACGCCGAGGCAGGCGATGAGGAGCAGCCCGGCGGTGACCGCCCACACGGCGCGCGGGCGCGGGGCGATCCGGCCCCCGACGCGGGCCCAGAACCCGGTGGCGGTGGGCTCGGGCGAGTCGAACGCCGGGCGCTTGGGCCAGAAGAGCCAGCGACCGCAGATCACGAGCAGCGCGGGGAGCAGGGTGACCATCACCAGGAACGTCACCGCGACGCCGACGGCGAGCACGGGGCCGAGGCCGGCGGTGGAGTTGAGGTCGGCCACGACCAGGCAGAGCAGGCCGACCACGACGGTGGCGGCGCTCGCCAGGATCGCCGGAGCGGCCCGGTGCAGCGCGAAGGCCATCGCCTCGTGGCGGTCCTCGTGGCGGCGCAGCTCCTCGCGGTAGCGGGCGACGAGCAGCAGGGCGTAGTCGGTGCCGGCGCCGATGACCAGGATGCCGAGGATCGCCTGGCTCTGGCCGTTGACGGTGAGGTCGGCGTACTTGGCGAGCAGGTAGACCACGCCGCCGGAGATCGTGTAGGCCACCACGGCGCTGAAGATCGGCAGCATCCACAGCACCGGGCTGCGGTAGGTGAACAGCAGGATGACCACCACGACCCCGAGCGCCGTCAGCAGCAGGGCGCCGTCGATGCCCTCGAACGCCTCGGCGGCGTCGGCGGCCTGCCCGCCGTAGCCGGCGAGGTGCACCGAGCCGCCGTCGAGGGTCGCGATGTCGCGGACCTGCTCGGCGGCGTCGGGGACCTCGGTCCACCCGTCCGGACCGAAGTCCCAGACGAACGGGACGAACGCGGCCCGGCCGTCGGGGGAGACCACCACCGGCGGCTGCGACCCGGTGAGCAGGGTCTGCGACTCCTCGGTCACCCCGTCGACGCCGGCCAGCTCGGCGGCCTGGGCGGCGATCTCGGCCAGGTCGTCGGGGGTGAGCCCGGAGTCGCGCTCGTAGACCACCAGGGTCGGGATCTCGTTGGGATCGACGGTGCCGGAGAGCTCCTCGGCGACCTTGGTCGACTCGGCGGAGCCGGGCAGCCACGAGGCCGCCTCGTTGTTCTGGACCTCGGTCAGCTTGCTGCTGAACGCACCCATGCCGGCGGTGGCCACGATCACCACGGCCAGGACGACCCACTTGGACATTCGGCCGGTCAGCCGGCCCGCGATCTGACGATGCATGTTCAGGACTCTCTCAGGATCAGGCGGTGCCGGGCATCCGGATTTCCCCCTATGGACCCCTGGGGTGGTGACATTTCATCGGTCTTGTGTAGACGGACTTTTCGGACAGTGGCTGGAACGGCGACCACCGGCCTGCCAGAGTCGGCCCATGTACCCCGGAACCTGGGCCCGGACCAGCCCCGACAAGCCCGCTCTCGTGATGGCCGGCTCCGGCCGCACCCTCACCTACGCCGAGCTCGACGACCGCAGCCTGCGCCTCGCCAACCGCTTCCGGGCGGCCGGGCTGCGCCCCGGTGACGTCGTCGCCCTCCTCAGCGACAACACCCCCGAGACCTACGAGGTCTACTGGGCGGTCCTGCGCTCCGGCCTCTACGTCACCGCGGTCAACCACAACCTGAGCCCCGACGAGGCGTCCTACATCGTGCGCGACTGCGACGCGAAGGCGCTGGTCGTCTCCGCGGCGAAGGCCGACCTCGTCGCCCGCCTCGACGTCGACGTCGCGGAGCGCCTCGCCTACGGCGGCCCGGTCGAGGGGTACGGCGACTACGAGGCCGCCCTCGCGGACGCCGGCGACGACCCGCTCCCCGAGCAGCCGCACGGCGACGACCTGCTCTACTCCTCCGGCACCACCGGGCGTCCCAAGGGCATCAAGCTGCCGCTGCCCGACTACGCCGTCGACGAGCCCGGCTACAAGTACGTCGCGATCTTCGGTGGGCTCTACCGCTTCGACGAGTCGACGGTGTACCTGTCCCCGGCACCGGTCTACCACGCCGCCCCCCTGCGGTTCGGCGGCGTCGTCCACGCCCTCGGCGGCACGCTGGTGATGATGGAGAAGTTCGACGCCGAGGGGTTCCTCGCCGCCGTCCAGGAGCACCGGGTGACGCACACCCAGATGGTGCCGACCATGTTCGTGCGGCTGCTGAAGCTGCCCGACGACGTGCGCGGCTCCTACGACGTCTCGTCGCTGCGGTGCGTGGTGCACGCGGCCGCGCCCTGCCCGGTCGAGGTCAAGCACCGGATGATCGAGTGGCTCGGTCCGATCGTGAACGAGTACTACGCCTCCACCGAGGCCAACGGCGGCACCATGATCGACAGCGAGCAGTGGCTGGCGCACCCGGGCTCGGTCGGCGTGCCGCTCATCGGCATCCCCCGCGTCTGCGGCGAGGACGGCGCGGAGCTGCCCGCGAGTCAGGTCGGCACGCTCTACTTCGAGCGCGAGGAGTTCGAGGGCGCGCCGTTCGAGTACCACAAGGACCCCGAGCGGACGGCGTCGACCCAGCACCCGCAGCACCCGAACTGGACCACCGTCGGCGACCTCGGCTACCTCGACGACGACGGCTTCCTCTACCTCACCGACCGCAAGGCGTTCATGATCATCAGCGGCGGGGTGAACATCTACCCGCAGGAGATCGAGGACCTCTTCAGCCTGCACCCCGCGGTCACCGACATCGGCGTCTTCGGCGTGCCCGACGAGGAGATGGGGGAGCGGGTGGTGGCGTTCGTGCAGCCCGCCGTGCCGGGCACGCCCGAGCTCGCGGCCGAGCTGACGGCCTACGCCCGGGAGCGGATGGCGCACTTCAAGGTGCCGCGCGAGATCCACTTCCGCGCCGAGCTGCCCCGCACGCCCACCGGCAAGATGGTCAAGGGGAGGCTCAAGGACGAGTACGCCGCGGGCACCGGCCGGTAGCCGTTCGGCCGGTGGGCGTCAGGCCGGCTTGACCGCCTGCAGGGTGTAGGTGAACGGCACCCGCCAGGGCCGGTCGCGCAACCGGAGCTCGCCGTCGTCGGCGGTCGGCTCAGTGTAGCCCGGCAGGGCGTCCCACGGCGCGCTGTCGTGCTCCTCGAAGGACGTCACGACCAGGCCCGCGTCGAGCACCGCGGTCAGGGTCTGGCCGAGGCCGTGGTTCCACTCGTGGGTCAGGGTGTGCTCGAACGTCGCGTCGGTCTCGACGTAGGTGCCCGGCTCGTCCCAGACCGTCGCCTCCGCGCGCTCGACGTAGGGGTGCTCGACGGTGACGAGGCCGTCGGGTCGCGGGTCGCCGAGCGCCCAGAGCATCGGGTGGCCCTCGCGGATGAAGAGCCGGCCGCCGGGCCTCAGCAGCCGGGCGACGACGTCGGCCCAGCGACGCACCGACGGGATCCAGCACAGCGCCCCGATCCCGGTGAACACCAGGTCGAAGCCGCCCTCGGGCAGGACGTCGGCGGCGGCGTACACGTCGGACTCGACGAAGTCGACGTCCGCACCGGTCTCGGCGGCGAGCGTGCGCGCCTGCTCGAGGGCCGCCCCGCTGAAGTCGAGGCCCGTCATCCGGGCGCCGAGGCGGGCCAGCGAGATCGTGTCCGTGCCGAGGTGGCACTGCAGGTGGACGCCGCGCAGCCCGTCGACGCTGCCCAGCCGCGGCAGGTCGAAGCGGACGACGTCGGAGAGGTGGGCCGGGTCGTCGCGGAAGCGCTGGAGCGCGTAGTCGGGTGAGGCCGCGTGCGCCGGCACGCGCTCGTCCCAGCTCGCCCGGTTGACGCGGCGGTAGTCCTCGCTCACCGGATCAGCCGTACAGCCGGTCGAGGACGTCGGCGTACTTGGTGTTGACGACGCGCCGCTTGAGCTTGAGGGTCGGGGTGAGCTCCTCGGACTCGGCGGTCCACTCGGCCGGCAGCAGCTCGAACGCCTTGACCTGCTCGGGGCGGGAGAGCCGCTCGTTGGCGGCGTCGACGGCGGCCTGCGCCAGCGCGCGGACCTGCGGGTGCTGGGCGAGCTCGGCGAGGTCGGTGACCTCGATTCCCATCGACGCGGCGACGAGGGGCGCGATCTCGCCGTCGAGGGTGAGCACCGCGACGACGTAGGGACGGCCGTCGCCGACGGCCATCGCGTGGCCGATGATCGGGGACTCCTTGAGGAGGTTCTCGATGTTGGAGGGGGCGATGTTCTTGCCCGAGGAGGTGATGATCAGCTCCTTCTTGCGGTCGACGATCGCCACGAACCCGTCGTCGTCGATGGTGCCGATGTCGCCGGTGTGCACCCACCCGTCGGCGTCGATGAGCGCCCTGGTCTGCTCGGCGTCCTCGTGGTAGCCGGACGTCGTCACCGGGCCGCGCACCAGCACCTCGCCGTCGTCGGCGATCCGCACCTCCATGCCGGGCGTCGCGCGGCCGACCGTGCCGAGCTTGAACCCGGCGGGACCGTTGGCGGTGACCGCGCCGCAGGTCTCGGTCATCCCGTAGACGTCGTAGACCTTGAGGCCCAGGCCGGCCATGAACCTGGCGACCTCGAGCGGCATCGGCGCGGCGGCGGAGGCCGCCCACTGCACCTGGTCGAGGCCGAGCACCAGGCGCAGGAAGCCGAGGATCGCGGCGTCCGCGTCGGCGTGGGCCTGCTCGATCTCGGGCGTCATCGTGCCGCCGACCTGCTGGGCCTCGACCCAGGCGAGCCCGGCCGCCATCGACTGCTCGACCATCGCCCGACCCGCCGGGTCGGGGTCGGCGGCGAGCTTGGCCGAGATGCCGGTCTTGATCTTCTCCCACACCCGGGGGACGCCGAAGAACGACGTGGGGTGGACCTCCCCGAGCGCCGCGAGCAGCTCGGCGGGGTCGCCGATGGCGTGGGTGTGGCTGCCCAGGAACTGCGGGATGTAGATCCCCAGCGTGCGCTCGGCGATGTGCGCCAGCGGCAGGTAGCTCACCGAGCGCTGCGGTCCCTCGAGCCGGGCGTCCTCGAGCGTGCTGACCGCCTCGTACATGACGTTGCGGTGCGACAGCACGACGCCCTTCGGGTTCCCGGTGGTGCCGGAGGTGTAGAGGATGGTCGCGGGGGCGTCGGGCGAGAGCTCGGCGGTGCGGGCCGCGACGGCGTCCGGGTGCTCGGCGCGGTGGGCACGGCCCCGCTCGACGAGGTCGTCCCACGTGAGGTGCCGCGCGCCGGGCGCCTCGCTGCGCGCGGTCGGGTCGAGCAGGACGACGGTCAGCGCGTCGCCGGCCTCGTCGACGGCCCGCTGCCAGCGGGACAGGTGGTCGGCGTTCTCGAGGATCGCGACGGCTGGCCTCGACTGCGCGGCGATGAACGCGACCTGCTCGACCGACAGCGTGTTGTAGATCGACATCGGCGTCGCCGCCGCGTGCACGACGCCGATGTCGGCGACGACGTGCTCGATCCGGTTGGTCGCCATGATCGCGACCCGGGCGCCGGTCGCGACGCCCAACGAGATCAGCCCGGCCGCGACGTCGAGGCCGAGCTCGCGGGTCTGCTGCCAGGTGAGGGTCCGCCAGCCGCCGTCGCCGGCGTCCTCGGGCACGTGGTGCCGGTCCGAGAACGCCGGCGCGTCGGCGTGCTCGGCCACGGTGGCCGCGAGCACGTCGGCGAGCGTGCGCTCGCCGACCGCCTCCTCGATCCGGGCACGGGTGGTCAGGACGGCGGGGTCGGCGCTCATGGGCGCCAGTGTGACGGGCACCACGCGTCGCGGACAAGCGCGCCCGGTCCGGCCCGTGGTCCGGCCCGTGGTCCGCTCAGATGCCGAGCATCCGCCCGATGATCTCCTTCTGGATCTCGGTCGTGCCGCCGTAGATCGTCTGGATCCGGGAGTCGGTGTAGGCCTTCGAGATCGGGTACTCGGTCATGTAGCCGTAGCCGCCGTGCAGCTGGACGCCCTGGTCGGCGAACTTCTTCTGCAGCTCGGTCGTCCACCACTTGGCCATCGAGGCGAGCGCGGTGTCGACCTCGCCGGCGTTCAGCTTGAGGATGCAGTCGTTGACGAAGAGCCGGGCGATGTAGACCTCGGTGGCCATCTCGGCCAGCATGAACCGGTTGTGCTGGAACTTGCCGATCGGCTTGCCGAAGGCCTCGCGCTCCTTGGCGTAGCGCAGGCAGAGCTCCATGATGTGCTCCATCGCGGCGACGGCGATGGCGGCGATGGAGATCCGCTCCTGGGGCAGGTTGAGCATCAGGTTCACGAAGCCGCTGCCCTCCTCGCCGAGCAGGTTCTCCTTGGGCACCACGACGTTGTCGAAGAACAGCTCGGCGGTGTCCTGGGCCTTGAGCCCCATCTTGTCGAGGTTGCGGCCGCGCTCGAAGCCCTCCATGCCGCGCTCGACGACGAGCAGGCTGATGCCCTGGTGGCCGGCGTCCGGGTTGGTCCGGCACACCACGACGACCAGGTCGCTCATGATGCCGTTGGAGATGAAGGTCTTGGAACCGTTGAGGACGTAGTGGTCGCCCTTGTCGACCGCGCTGGTGCGCACGCCCTGCAGGTCGGAGCCGGCGCCCGGCTCGGTCATCGCGATGGCCGAGATGAGCTCGCCGCCGACCAGCCCGGGCAGCCAGCGCTGCTTCTGCTCGTCGGTGCCGAGCTGGCTGATGTAGGGGACGATGATGTCGGTGTGCACGGGGAAGCCGAGCCCGCTGGCGCCGACCTTGCTGATCTCCTCGGCCACGACGGCGTTGTAGCGGAAGTCGCGGATCCCGGCGCCGCCGTACTGCTCGTCGACGTCGAAGCAGAGCAGGCCCATCTCGCCGGCCCTCGCCCAGACCTCGCGGCTGACCTGGCCGTCCTTCTCCCACTGGTCGTGGTGCGGCACGACCTCCTTCTCGAGGAACGAGCGCACGGTGGCCCGGAAGTCCTCGTGCTCCTGCTCGTAGATCGACGGGGTCTCGGGCATGCGGTGCTCCTCGGGTCGGTGCTCGCCAGTATTGGTGTGACAGTAATACTGTCATCCTCATGGCGACACCCACCACCGATCTCGCGGACGAGCTGCTCACCATCGACGAGCTCGCCGCCGCGGTCGGGACGACGGTGCGCACGACGCGGTACTACGCCAGCCTCGGCCTGGTGCCGGCGCCGCTCCGACGGGGGCGGATCGCCTACTACGGCCCGGTGCACCGGGGGCGGCTCGAGCTGGCCCGGGCCCTGCAGGACCACGGCTTCACGCTGCAGGCCGTCGAGCGGGTGCTCGCGGCGATCCCGGCCGAGGCGGGCGTCGAGGACCTCGCCCTCCAGCGGGCGATGCTCACGTCGTGGACGCCCGAGCCCGCCGCCGTCCTGACCCGCGCGGAGCTCGAGGCGCGGGCCGGTCGGGTGCTGAGCGACGCCGACGTCCGGCGGCTCGTGACGGTCGGCGCGGTCGAGCCGGACCCCGCGAGCGGCGGCTACCGGGCCCAGCCGCACCTCGCGGTCGGCGTCCAGGTGCTCGACGTCGACGTGCCCGACGAGAGCCTCGGCCTCGCCGACGCCGCGATCCGCCGGCACATGGACGCGCTCGCCGACGAGCTGACGACCATCCTGCACACCCAGGTGCTCGAGCCCTACCGCCGCAGTGCGACGTCCCCGGACGACGCCGTGCGGCTGGAGCGCACCGTCGCCCAGCTGCGCCGGCTCACGCTCGAGGCCGTCGTCTCCGGCTTCCAGCGGGCCGCGAACGCCGTCATCCAGCGCTCCCTCGACCGCCCCTGATCGCCGAGTCGGCGTTCGCGCTCAACGCGAACGCCGACTCGGCGCGGAATGCGGGTCGGCTCGTTCTCAGAGCCAGCCCTTGACCTGCGCGACGGTGGCGGCGGGGTCGGCGGTGGCGGGCAGGACCTGGAGGTGGGTGACGCCGGCCCCGCGGAAGGCGGCGATCCGCTCCTTGACGTAGGACTCCGGGCCGACGAGGTTGCCGGCCTCGAGCCACTCGTCGGGGACCAGTGCCTCGGCCTCCTTCTTCTTGCCGGAGAGGTAGAGGTCCTGGATCTTCGTGGCCTCCTCCTCGTAGCCGTACTGGCAGGCGAGGTCGTTGTAGAAGTTCTTCCCCTTGGCGCCCATGCCGCCGACGTACAGCGCGTACATCGGGCGGGCGAGGTCGAGCATGCCCTTGACGTCCTCGCCGATCGCGAGCATGCCGCCGGCGGTGACCTGGAGCGGGCCGAGGTCGGCCGAGCGCCGGGCGGCACCCGCGGCGAGCGACTCGCCCCAGACCTCCTGGGCCTTCTCCGGGTAGAACAGGTGCGGCATCCAGCCGTCGGCGACCTCCGCGGTCATCGCGACGTTCTTGTCGCCGAGCGCGGCGACCCAGAGCGGCACCTGGGGGCGCTCGGGGCGGGTGAGCAGCTTGAGCGGCTTGCCGAGGCCGAGGCCCTGGTCGGCGGGCAGCGGCAGGGTGAAGTTGCGGCCGGTGTGGGCCAGCGGCTCACGGCGCAGGCCCTGGCGCAGGATGTCGATGACCTCGCGGGTGCGGCCGAGCGGGCGCTCGTAGGGCATCCCGTGGAAGCCCTCGATGACCTGGGGGCCGGAGGCGCCGAGGCCGATCACGGCGCGCCCGGCGGAGACGTTGTCGAGGCCGGCGGCGGTCTGGAGCAGGGCGCCGGGGGTGCGGGAGAAGACGTTGAGGATGCCCGAGCCGATCTCCACGGTCTCGGTCTTCGCGGCGAGGTAGCCCATCAGCGTGGGGGAGTCGAAGCCGTAGGCCTCGGCCACCCAGACCAGGTCGAGGCCGGCCTTCTCGAGGGCGGCGACCTGGTCGGCCGCGGCGCGCGGGTTGCCGTCGTACATCAGCATCGTGGTCAGCTTCATGAGGTCCAGCACTCCTGCGGTCGACTCTGACAGTGGTTGTGTCACGATAGCCGAACCAGACCGACCGAGAGGAACCACCTGTGAGCGAGCCCACCCCCTACCGCATCGCCGTGATCGGCGGCACCGGCCCGCAGGGCAAGGGCCTCGGCTACCGCTTCGCCCGGCACGGCCACAGCGTCGTCCTCGGCTCGCGCGCGGCCGAGAAGGCCCAGCCCGTCGCGACCGAGGTCACCGAGCGGCTGAGCGGGGTCAAGGGTGCCGGCGAGGTCACCGGCGCGACGAACGCCGACGCGGTCGCCGCCGCCGACGTCGTCCTGCTCGCCGTCCCCTACGACGGCCACGACGAGCTCGTCGCGACCCTGCCGCTGGCCGGCAAGACCGTCATCTCGTGCGTCAACCCGCTGGCCTTCGACAAGCGCGGCGCGCACGGCCGGGTCGTCAACGGCGGCGAGGGCTCGGCCGCCGAGTCGGCCCAGGAGCTGGCTCCCGAGGCCACCGTCGTCGGCGCGTTCCACAACGTGTCCGCGGTGCTGCTCTGGGGCGACGAGGAGTTCCTCGACGAGGACGTCCTCGTCGTCGGCGACGTCGTCGAGGCCAAGGAGGTCGCCATGGACCTCGCGGCCGCCGTCACCGGGCGCCGCGGCATCGACGCCGGCAAGCTGCGGCTGGCCCGCCAGCTCGAGCCGTTCACCGCGGTGCTGATCTCGATCAACCGCAAGTACAAGACCCACGCCGGCGTGCGGATCTCCGGCCTCTGACCCGACCGGGTCCGCCGCCGCTCAGGTCCCGTTCCAGCTGCGCCACAGCGCGGCGTAGGACCCGTCGGCGGCGACCAGGTCGTCGTGCGAGCCGAGCTCGGCGATGACGCCGTCCTCGACGACGGCGACCCGGTCGGCGTCGTGCGCGGAGAACAGGCGGTGCGCGATCGCGATGACCGTCCGGCCCTCGAGGACGGCGGCCAGCGACCGCTCCAGGTGCCGAGCGGCGCGCGGGTCGATCAGCGAGGTCGCCTCGTCGAGGACCAGCGTGTGCGGGTCGGCCAGCACCAGCCGTGCCAGCGCGACCTGCTGCGCCTGCGCCGCGTGCAGCGTGTGGCCGCCGGACCCGACCTCGGTGGACAGGCCGTCCGGGAGGGCGTCGACCCAGTCGAGGGCGTCGACGGCGGCGAGCGCGGCCCGGATGTCGTCCTCGGTCGCGTCCTCCGGGGCGGCGAGCGCGAGGTTCTCGCGCAGGCTGCCCACGAAGACGTGGTGCTCCTGGGTGACCAGGGCGACGTGGCCGCGCAGGTCGCCGAGCGGCAGCTCGACCAGTCCGACGCCGCCCACGGTGACCTCGCCGGTGCGCGGCGGGTGGATGCCGGCCAGCAGCCGGCCCAGGGTCGACTTGCCGGCGCCGGACGGCCCGACCATCGCGATCCGCTCGCCCACGCCGACGTCGAGGTCGACGCCGTGCAGCACGTCGCGGCCCTCGACGTAGGAGAACCGGACGTCGTGCGCGGCGAGCTGCTCGCCGACCGGCTCGCGCCCGCTCACCTCGCGGTCGTCGGGCACCTGCGCGACGCCGAGCAGCCGGGCCAGTGACGCGGCGCCCATCTGGAGCTCGTCGAGGATGGCGACGACCCGGTCGACGGGGTCGATGAGCATCTGGACGTAGAGGACCGCCGTCGTCACGTCGCCGAGCGAGACGCTGCCCTGGCTGTAGAGGTAACCGCCGTAGAGCAGCGTCAGCACCGTCGGGATGATGTAGCTGATGTCCATGCTCGGGAAGAACACCGTGCGCAGGTGCAGCGTGTAGCGCTCCGCGGCGTAGGAGTCGTCGATGTCGGCGTCGATCGCGGTGACCCGCTCGCGACCGAGGCCGAGCGCCTCGACCGTGCGGGAGCCCTCGACGGTCTCGGTGAGGGTCGCGCTGATCCGCGAGTACGTCGCCGACTCGCGCAGGTAGCCGTCCTTGGCGCGGGCGAGGTACCAGCGCAGGCCGACGACCAGGGGCGGCACGCCGAACAGGCAGGGGAGGGCGACCCACCAGCCGACCGAGAGCGCGGCCGCGAAGGTGAGGACGGCGGTGACGCAGGCGATCGTCCACTCGGGCAGCGCCCACCGCACCGACCAGCCGAGCTGCTCGACGTCGCGGCTCGTGCGGGTGAGCAGGTCGCCGGACCCCGTCGACTCGACGACGCCGACCGGCAGGGCCAGCGAGTTCTGCACGAAGTCCTCGCGCAGCTCGGCCAGCACCTGCTCGCCCAGGACCTGGCTGACGTAGCGGGCGTAGCGGGTGAGCACCGTCTGCAGCACCAGGAAGCCGAACAGCGCCAGGACGACCCGGTCGACGTGACCGGTCGTCGACCCGGTCTCGACCGCCTCGACCAGGCCGCCGAGCAGCCGCGGCGCGGCGAGGCCGGCCACGGCGGCCAGCACGTGCAGCGCCAGCGCGGTCCACAGGAGCCGCGGGTGGCGGCGGGCCAGGTCGACGGCGTACCGGCGCAGGGAGCCGCTGTCGGCGACGGGCAGCGTGGTGCCACTCATGCGGGGCCCCTGCGGTGTCCGGCGGAGGAGCGGGGCGGGGGGGACGGAGAGCGACGTGGGGCGGTCACGAGACCGGCACCTCCTCACGGGTCACGACGGCGCGGTAGGCCGGCTCGGTGTGCATCAGGTCGGCGTGGGTGCCGGTCGCGACGACCCGGCCGTCGAGCAGGAACGCGACCTCGTCGGCGGCGTCCAGCACCAGGGGGCTGCTCGTCGTGACGACGGTGGTGCGTCCGGCCCGGTGGCCGCGCAGCCGGGCCGCGATCCGGGCCTCGGTGTGGGCGTCGACGGCGGACGTCGGCTCCACCAGCACCAGCACGTCGGGGTCGACGGTGAGCGCGCGGGCCAGCACGAGCCGCTGCCGCTGGCCACCGGAGAAGCTCCGGCCGCGCTCGGTCACCACGGTGTCGAGCCCCTCGGGCAGGGCCTCGAGGATGTCGTCGGCGGACGCCGTCGCCAGGGCCTCGTCGACGCGCCGGTCGACCCCGCCGCCGCTGCCGGTGACGTCGAGCCGGTCGCCCAGCCGGCCGGAGAAGAGCGCCGCGCCGGTGTCGGAGACGACGACGCGGCGGCGGACGTCCGCACGGCGGAACGCCGTCAGCGGGAGGCCGCCGAGCGTGACGTCGTCGTCGACCTCGGCGGCGCACATGCCGAGCCGGTCGGCCAGCGCGGCCGACTCCTCGGCGGGCTCGCCCACGATCGCGGTCAGGCTGCCGGGGCGCACCGTCAGGCCGCTGCGGGAGTCGGCGAGCACGCTGCCCTCCGGCGGCAGCTCGAGCGGCGCGGCCGGGTCGTGGACGTCGGGCTCGAGCGCCAGGAGCCGGCAGACCCGGACGGCGGAGACCCGGGCCCGGATGACCTTGTTGGCGTACTCCGTCGCCGTGCGCAGCGGGATCATCAGGAACGCCGAGTAGCCGTAGAACGCGACCAGCTCGCCCGGGGTGATCCGGCCGGTGACGGCGTACCGTGCGCCGAGCCAGACCACGACGACCACGAACAGCCCGGGCAGCAGCACCTGCAGCGCGTCGAGCACCGACTGGATCCGCGCGACCGCGACACCCGCGCGCCGGGTCTCCTGCGACTCGCGGCGGTAGCGGGACAGGAAGACCTGCTCGCCGCCGATCCCACGGAGCACCCGCAGCCCGCTGACGATGTCGGTGGCGGTGTTGGAGAGCCGGCCCATCAGCTCGCGCTGCTCGGCGCTGCGCCGCTGCAGCGGCGAGAGCAGCGGCCCGACGAGCAGCATCAGGGCCGGGACGCCGAGCAGGACGACGAGCCCGAGCGTCACCGAGGTCTGCAGCAGGATCACCGCGACCAGGACGAACGACACGACCGCGCCGCTGAAGCGCGCGGTGACGTCCATGACCTGCCCGAGGTGGGAGATGTCGCTGTTGCCGATCGCGACGACCTCGCCGGTCGACACCTTGCGCGGCAGCGTGCCGCCCAGGTGCACCGTGTGCCGGCCGGTCAGCTGGATCGTGCGGTAGGCCGCCGTCAGCCAGTTGGTGACCGCGAAGCGGTGCCGCATGATGCCGCTGCCGGCCTGCACGAGCCCGAGGGCGAACATCACCCCGGCCAGCGTGAGCAGGGCGGACCGGTCGCGGTCGGCGACCCCCTGGTCGATCGCACGCCCGATCACGGCCGGCATCACCGCCTGGCTGCTCATCCAGACGATGCCGAAGAGCATCCCCCCGAGCAGCGTCTGCCACTGCCCCTTCGCCAGCCACCACAGGAACCTCATCGGCGAGCGGTGGTCGGCGGTGCCGGGATGGTCGAGAGGCAGGTGGCGCACCCGCCGACACTACGGACCCGGGCCCGGCACGAGCCACTCGATTACCCCCCGGCCGCCCGGGGGGCCTCAGGAGGCAAGGCCGTCGACGACCTCGACGCCGGGGAGGCCGGTGAGCAGCCGGCCCGGCACGAGCAGCTTGGAACGACGGACGCCGGAGCCGATGACGGCGACGTCCATCTCGAGGACGCGGGTGTCGACGAGGATGCGCCAGCCCGCGGCGACGGGGAGGCCGACCGGCGTGATGCCGCCGTGCTCCATGCCGGACTCCTCGACGGCCCGGTCCGTCGCGAGGAAGGAGCACTTGCGGACGTCGAGCAGCCGCTTGACCAGGCCGTTGACGTCGGCGCGGGTGTCGGCCCGCACCAGGCAGGCGGCGATCCGCTCCTCGCCGTCGCGGCGACCGGCCACGACGACGCAGTTGGCGCCGGTGTCCATGGTCAGGTCGTAGGCCTCGGCCAACGCGGCGGTGTCGGCGACGGCGGGGTCGATCTCCACCACGCCGACCGCCCCGGCGTGCTCCCAGCCGGCCAGGGCCGAGGCCACGGGCGGGGCGAGCAGGTCGGGGCGGTCGAGCGCGGGGACGGTGGTGATCCGGCCCAGGGTCGGTGGTGTCGTCACGGCTCCATCGTGCCGGAGGGGCCGGCAAGGCCCGAGGGGCCCACCCAGCCGGTCCGGCGGGACACGGCCCGGCGCCGGTCGGCGACGACCAGCCCGACCAGCCCGGCGATCCCGGCGAGCACCCACGGCACCGGCATCAGCCAGCGGACGTCGTCGCCGGCGACGACGTCGCCGGCCAGGAGCGCCCAGACGAGGGTCATCCCGGCGAAGGCCACCCCCATGACGAGGTGGCCGATGCTGACCGGGTGCCGGCCCTCGGCCAGGAGGCCGGGCCGTTCCCCGGCGGTGTCGACGCGTCCCGGCTGCTCCATCGGTGTCGTGTCGTCGTTCATCGTCGGACTCCCTCGCGGTGGATGTCGATGTCGCCGAACGTCATCTCGACGTCGAGCCGGAGCTCGGGCGCGTCCAGGGCGCCGTCGGTGGAGGTGGAGGTGGAGGTGGAGGTGGAGGTGGTGCGGGCGCTGTCGTCGAGCTCGTCGCCGAAGACGCGGTGCTCGCCCTCGTCGAGCCGGGAGTCGACGACGACGTCGATCCCGTCGGGCACGATGATCTCGATCCGGCCGGCGAAGTCGACCTCGACGTCGATCCTGCGACCGTCGAGGTTCGCGGGGTCGCTCACCTGGGTCAGGTCGAGCTTGATCTCGCCGACGGTGAGGTCGTAGCGGTCGGCGACGGCGGCGGCCGTCGTCGGTGTCGCGTCCACCCGGCCGGCGTCGACCTCGTCGACGACCAGCCCGCCGGCGGTGGCGAGCGCCGAGACCAGCCCGAGCAGGATGATGCCGCCGGCGCGGCCCCAGAACGCACCGAGCAGGAGCATCGCGGCGCTCACCCCGAGCGCGAGGGCCGGGTAGGCGGAGTCGGCCACCCGGGCGCCGGCCAGGTCGACCATGCCCAGGACACCGAGACCGGCGGCGATCAGGGCGAGGGCGTACCAGAACAGCACCGGGCCGGGGCGCCGCGGCCGGGCCGGCGGCACGACGTACGACGACACCGGCGGGATCCACGAGCCGGGGGGCGCCGGCGAGACCGGCCCCGACGACGCCGTCGGGGCCGTCGGCCCCGTCGAGACGGGCGGGGCGGGGTACGACGGCGCGACGCCGTCGACACGGAGCATCGGGTGCACGCGCGGGCCGTTGCCGCGCACCAGCATGAACGCCAGCACGAGCGCGCCGGCGACGGCGAGCGGCCACGGGAAGCCCCAGCCGCCGAGGCTCTCGCCGAGGACCGCCAGGCCGGCCAGCGCGAAGGCGATGACCACGGCGACGGTCCGGCTGCGGTCGTCGAGGCGGACGACGACGTCCCCGGTCTCCTCCTGCGGCACGACCAGCCACAGCGCGGCGTACAGGATGATGCCGCCGCCGAAGAAGATCAGCACGGCCAGGACGACCCGCGGGATGATCGGGTCGATGTCGAAGTGCCGGGCCAGACCGCCGGCGACACCGGCGATCTTGCGGTCGTGCCGGGTGCGGCGCAGGTTGGCGAGGTCGCGGAGCTGGTCGCGGTTGACGGGCCGCGCTTCGTGGGGAGCCGGACCGCCGGGATCCTGACCCGCGTCGGCCGGTGCCGGGCCCGGAGGAGGTGTGGTGTTCATGTCTCCAGCGTGGTCGAGAAGTCGGCTTCCCACCATCGGGGACGTCCCTGATCCTGCCGACGCCCGACGGGCGTCGTCCCTCAGGGTCGGGCCGGGGGTTCACCTCATGGGGAGGTCGCTCGCGCTGTGTGACGATGGAGTCACCATGAGCACGCCGACGTACGACGGCCGCGCCGCCGTCCGCGGCCCGCACGGCCTGCCCGCGCCCCGCGCCCCGCGGCGGGCGACCCGCGACCTCGAGGAGTCGGTCGTCGGCGGCGTCGCGTCCGGCCTGGCCGCGCACCTGGGGGTGGCGGTGCTGTGGGTGCGCCTGGGCTTCGTCCTGTGCACGGCGCTGAGCGGACTCGGCCTGGCGCTGTACGCCGTCTTCTGGATCGCCCTGCCGGTGGGCCAGCAGTTCGTCCCGGCCGCACCCGGCCTGGAGAGCGCGTCGCGCGGCGGGCGCCGTCCGACGGTGCGGCGCCGGCTCACCGACGTCGGTCCGATCGTCGTGCTGGGAGTCCTCGGCATCGCGGCGCTCTTCACCGTCGAGGCCGTCTTCGGCAGCGGCGCCGTCTTCTGGCCGGTGGCCATCGCGGTCGTCGGCGTCGCCCTGCTGTGGCGACAGGCCGACGAGGTCCAGCGCGAGCGCTGGTTCGACGGCGGCAGCCGGGTCAACCCGATGCGGATCGTCTTCGGCAACGGCGGCTGGGCGTCGTTCGCCCGGGTCGCGACCGGCCTGGCGCTGCTCCTCTCGGCGCTCTTCGTGGTCGGCTTCGACCAGGGCTCGTTGCGCGAGGCCCGCGGTGTCGTCGTCGCCGGCGCGATCGGCATCGCCGGCATCGCCGTCGTCGTCGGGCCCTGGGTCTGGCGGCTGGCCGCCGAGCTGTCCGACGAGCGCGCCGAGCGGGTCCGGACCCAGGAGCGCGCCGACGTCGCCGCGCACCTGCACGACTCCGTGCTCCAGACGTTGGCCCTGATCCAGAAGAACGCCGACGACGGCGCCACCGTCTCCCGCCTCGCCCGCGCCCAGGAGCGCGACCTGCGCGCCTGGCTGTACGCCGGGGAGGCACAGGACGACAGCACCGTCGCCAGCGCGCTGCGGGCCGCGGCCGCCGAGGTCGAGGACGCCCACGGCATCTCCGTCGACGTCGTCACCGTGGGCGACGTCGACCTCGACGAGTCGCTGCGTCCCGTCGTGGCCGCGACCCGCGAGTCGATGACCAACGCCGCCAAGCACGCGGGCGTCGGCCGAGTCGACGTGTACGCCGAGATCACCCCCGGCGCGGTCGACGTGTTCGTCCGCGACCGCGGCGCCGGGTTCGACGTCGCGGCCGTGCCGGAGGACCGTCACGGCGTCCGGCACAGCATCGTCGACCGGATGCGGCGGCACGGCGGCTCGGGCGAGGTCCGGTCGACGCCCGGCGAGGGCACCGAGGTGCGGCTGCACCTGCCGGTCAGCAGCACCGGGCACCACGAGGAGAAGGATGTCTGACATGAGCACGTCGTCCACCGAGCCGGGCCCGCCCGCCGAGACCCTCGTGAGCGTCGTCGTCGTCGACGACCACGCGATGTTCCGCCGCGGGGTCCGCGCCGAGCTGGAGGCCGCCGGCGCCGGCGTCGTCGACGTGCTGGCCGAGGCCGCCGACGTCGACGAGGCGGTCCGGGCCGTCGCCGCGCACCGGCCGGCCGTCGTCCTGCTCGACGTGCACCTGCCCGGCGGCGGAGGGGTCGAGGTGATGCGGAGGTCGCAGTCACCGGAGACGAGGTTCCTCGCGCTGTCGGTCAGCGACGCCGCCGAGGACGTCATCGGCACGATCCGCGGCGGAGCCCGCGGCTACGTCACCAAGACCATCACCGGGCCCGAGCTGGTCGCCGCGATCCGGCGCGTCGCCGAGGGCGACGCCGTCTTCTCGCCGCGGCTCGCCGGCTTCGTCCTCGACGCGTTCGCCGGCTCGATCCAGGTGGCCGCCGTCGACGAGGACCTCGACCGGCTCACCGAGCGCGAGCGGGAGGTGATGCGGCTGATCGCCCGCGGCTACGCCTACAAGGAGGTCGCCAAGGAGCTGTTCATCTCGATCAAGACCGTCGAGACCCACATGTCGTCGGTGCTGCGCAAGCTGCAGCTCTCGTCGCGCCACGAGCTGACCCGGTGGGCGACCGACCGACGCCTGCTGTGAGACGGCTGCTCGCGGTCGCCGCCTGCCTGGCGCTGGTCGCGTGCTCGACACCGGAGGACCAGCCCGCGTCGCCGGCTCCGGGCACCCCGACCACGTCGACGGTCGTGACGTCGTCCCCCGCGCCCGAGCCGCCCCAGCCCGAGCCGCCCGAGTCGGAGCCGCCCGAGTCCGAGCCGCCCGGGCCGGCGTACTCGACCTGGCCGCTCGGCCGACGGGTCCTGCCGCTGCGCGCCGACGGGTTCGGCGAGGTGCGTCCGACCCCGCCCACGCTGCGCGACCGGCGCTACCCGACGACCGACCTGCTCCCGCCCCCGCGCGGCGAGCGGTGGCGCTCGAGGATCGGGCCGGTCACCCCGGCGATCGCGCGCCGGCTGACCTGGACGTCGTCCTGCCCGGTCGCCCTGGCCGACCTGCGGCACGTGACCGTCTCCTTCCGTGGCTACGACGGCGCCGCCCACACCGGTGAGCTCGTCGTCGCCGCGACCGAGGCCGACGCGGTCGCGTCGGTCTTCCGCGCGCTCTACGCCGCCGACTTCCCGATCGAGGAGATGCGGATCCCCGAGCCGGCCGAGCTCGACCTCCCGCCCACCGGCGACGGCAACAACACCGCGGCGTACGTGTGCCGGCCCACGACGGGCCAGTCCTCCGGGTTCTCGGCGCACGCCTACGGGCTGGCGATCGACGTCAACCCGTTCGTGAACCCCTACGAGAAGGGCGACCTCGTGCTCCCCGAGCTCGCGTCCAGCTACCTCGACCGGGCCAGGGAGCGCCCGGGCATGGTGCTCCGGGACGGCCTGGTGGTCCGGGAGTTCGCCCGGATCGGCTGGTCGTGGGGAGGCGACTTCCAGAGCCTGAAGGACTACCAGCACTTCACCGCCACCGGTCGCTGACGGGGCCCGTCGCGCCGATACCCTGCTGCGCATGGAGACCCTGCGCCTGGTCCTGCTCGTCGTGCACGTCCTGGGGTTCTCCGCGCTCATCGGCGGGCTCCTGGCCCAGGCCGGCCCGGGGGAGAAGACGGTCAACGCCGCGATGCGCGACGGGGTGGGCACCGCCTTCGTCGCCGGGCTCGCGCTCGTGGGTGTCCTCGAGGGCCTCGACGCCGACCTCGACCACGCCAAGATCGCGGTCAAGGCGCTCATCGGTCTCGTGCTCCTGGTGCTCGTCATGGCCAACACCCGCAAGCCGCGGATCCCGCAGGGACTGTGGGTCGGTCTCCTCGTGCTGTCGGTCCTCAACGTCGTCGTCGCCGTCGTCTGGTCCTCCGCGCACGCCTGAGCGGCCGCGGGGGCAACGGCGAGGCGCCCGCTGTCGGAGGGTCGCCGTAGGCTGGGACCAGCATGAGCGCGCAACCATTTCTCGAGGGGCTCGGCGTCGAGGGCACCGCCCCCGCCGAGGCCCGGACGACCCGCCGCGGTCCCACGCCCGATGAGCTGCTGGACGGGCTCAACGAGCCCCAGCGCGAGGCCGTCCGGCACGCGGGGCGACCCCTGCTGGTCGTCGCCGGCGCCGGGTCGGGCAAGACCCGGGTGCTGACCCGGCGGATCGCCTGGCTGATCTCCGAGCGCAAGGCACACCCCGGCTCGATCCTGGCGATCACCTTCACCAACAAGGCGGCCGCCGAGATGAAGGAGCGGGTCGAGGAGCTCGTCGGACGGCGGGCCCGGCTGATGTGGGTGAGCACGTTCCACTCGGCGTGCGTGCGGATCCTGCGCAAGGAGATCACCGTGCTCGAGCGGGAGGGGCGGACCTACCGGTCCAACTTCTCCATCTACGACGCCCAGGACCAGAAGCGCCTGATGACGATGGTCATCAAGGACCTCGACCTCGACCCGCGGCGGTTCCAGCCCGGGCCGGTGCTGCACTGGGTGAGCAACCACAAGAACGAGCTGCGTGACGACGAGGACGCCGCCAAGGACGCCAAGAACGGCGTCGAGGAGGCCTTCGCCCAGGCCTACACGCTCTACCAGCGGCGCCTGCGCGAGGCCAACGCCCTCGACTTCGACGACCTCATCATGCTCACGGTGCACCTGCTGCAGACGTTCCCCGACGTCCGCGAGACCTACCGCCGGCGGTTCCGGCACGTGCTGGTCGACGAGTACCAGGACACCAACCACGCGCAGTACGCGCTGATCCACCAGCTGTGCGCCGACCGGGTCGACGACATGGGCTCGCTCGACGACGGGGAGCGGATCGAGCCGGCCGAGCTGATGGTCGTCGGGGACGCCGACCAGTCGATCTACGCCTTCCGCGGCGCCAACATCCGCAACATCCTCGACTTCGAGCAGGACTTCCCCGACGCGACCTCGATCCTGCTCGAGCAGAACTACCGCTCCACGCAGACGATCCTCACCGCCGCCAACTCCGTCATCAGCCGCAACCAGGGCCGCAAGGAGAAGCGGCTGTGGTCCGAGGCCGGCGACGGCGAGCACATCGTCGGCTACGTGGCCGACGACGAGCGCGACGAGGCCCGCTTCGTCAGCGACGAGATCGACAAGCTCACCGACGACGGACTGCGCCCCGGCGACGTCGCCGTGTTCTACCGCACCAACGCCCAGTCCCGCGTGCTGGAGGAGGTGTTCATCCGCACCGGCATGCCCTACAAGGTCGTCGGCGGCGTCCGCTTCTACGAACGCCGGGAGGTCCGCGACGCGTTGGCCTACCTGCGGATGCTGGTCAACCCCGACGACTCCGTGTCGCTGCGCCGCATCCTCAACGTGCCCAAGCGCGGGATCGGCGACCGCGCCGTGGAGTGCGTCAACGCGCTCTCGGAGCGGGAGCGGATCCCGTTCTGGGAGGCGCTGCGCCGCGCCGACGAGGCGCCCGGCCTCGCCACCCGCTCGCTCACCAACATCCGCGGCTTCGTCGGGCTGGTGACCGAGCTCCAGTCGATGGTCGACGCGGGGGAGCGGCCCGACGTCGTCCTCGACTCGGTGCTCGACAAGTCCGGCTACCTCGCCGAGCTCGAGGCCTCCGACGACCCGCAGGACGCCACCCGCGTCGAGAACCTCGGCGAGCTCGTCGCCGTGGCACGCGAGTTCTCCGACGACCCGGTGGCCGGGCCGTCGGCCGACCCCGCCGACGTCGACGCCGACCTGGTGACGCCGGGGCTCGGCGACTTCCTCGAGCGGGTCGCGCTGGTCGCCGACACCGACCAGATCCCCGACGACGAGGCCGAGGCGCAGGGCGTGGTCACGCTGATGACCCTGCACACCGCGAAGGGCCTCGAGTTCCCGACGGTCTTCCTCACCGGGCTCGAGGACGGCGTGTTCCCGCACTCCCGGTCGCTCGGCGACCGCCCCGAGCTCGAGGAGGAGCGCCGGCTCGCCTACGTCGGCATCACCCGCGCCCGCGAGCGGCTCTACATCTCGCGGGCCGTCGTCCGCTCGGCCTGGGGATCGCCGTCCCACAACCCCGCGAGCCGGTTCCTCGACGAGCTGCCCGTCGACCTCGTCGACTGGCGCCGCACCGAGGCCGCCCAGACGCAGTGGGGTCGCCCCGACTGGGCCTCGTCGTCCCCGGCGGCCAGCGGCTACGGCCAGCAGACCGCCGCCGGCCGCCGCAACTTCTCCGCCGCCGCCGCCCGCGCCGACGCCGCCGCCAAGGCGAAGCCGGCGCGCCAGATCCCGAGCCTCGACCCCGGCGACCGGGTCCTGCACGACTCCTTCGGCATGGGCACCGTCGTCGCGCTCGAGGGCGCCGCCGACAAGACCGTCGCCTCGATCGACTTCGGCTCCGAGGGCGTCAAGCGGCTCCTCCTGCGCTACGCCCCGGTGGAGAAGCTGTAGCGCCGAGCGTGCGGGGCGCGCCGGCTCCCACGGTCACCGAACAGGTGCGGCACGCGGGTGGCATGGCCCCTTGCTCGACCACCGGTGTTCGCGTCGTGTCGGACCCGGCCGTCGCAGGCTCGGGCTACGCCGGCCCGCCGCTCACGGCGTCACGCCGTGCTGGACGAAGGCGGCGTAGGGGTCGACCGGGTCGCCGCCGCCGGGGCGGACCTCGACGTGCAGGTGCGAGCCGGTGACGTTGCCGGTCGTGCCGACGGTGCCGATGATGTCGTTGCCGTTGACGATGTCGCCGACGGAGACGTACTGGTCGGTCTGGTGGCAGTACCAGATCTCGGTGCCGTCCTCGAGCGTGATGACGGTCTTGTTGCCGTAGGACCCGTCGTAGCCGACGAAGGTCACGGTGCCGTTGGCGATCGCGTGGATCGAGTCGCCGGTCTCGCCGTTGAAGTCGAGGCCCGTGTGGTAGCTGGCCCACAGCCCGGTCTGGCCGAACGTCGCGGTGGTGATCGACGGGTTGAGCGGGAGGAACCAGCGGTTCTCCTTGATCTTGGCCGCCTGCTTCTCGGCCTGCGCGGCGAGCTCGCCCAGGGCGGCGTTGCGCTGCTCGGCCTGGGCCTCCGCGGCCGCGACGAGCGCCTCGTCGCCGTTGGCCTGGTCGAGCGCGCCCCGGTCGGAGGAGCGGCTGACGTCGGCGCGCAGCCCGTCGACGGTGCCGGTGCCGCCCGAGCCGCTGAGCGCGGTGGCTGGCCGGACGTCGTTGACGACGACGGTGCGAGCGAGCTCCTGGTCGGTGCCCGCGCCCGAGGTGAGCACGCCGCCGACGGCGACGGCGAGGGTCGCGACACCGAGCAGCAGCGGCGGGGACGGCAGGCCGCGGAAGAGCGAGCCGCGCGCACCGGCGTGCCGGACCGCCTTGCGCCTGCCCGGCGTGGCCTCGCGGACCAGCGGGATCTCGGCGGTGACGTCGAGGTCACCGAAGTAGTGGGTGCCCGTGTGGGTGCCCGTGCGGGCCGGTGCGGGGGCCGCGACCGGAGCCGCGGCGGGCTCGACGTGGGCGACCTGCTCGAGCGGAGGGGCTACGACGACGGGCTCGGGACGAGCGACGCGACGGCCCACGTACGGGGTGTCCGGTCGGGTCTCCGGGCGTCGACGCGGCGCGCGGCGATCCGCTCGGTGGTTTCCCATAGGTCAGACGACTCCGTTGGTTGCTGGTGCTGCACGCGTGGGGGAGACGTGCCGAACAGTGGTGGTCGAGAACGACGCGTCACTCTAACCGAGCCGGGGACCTGTCCGAAATCATCGTCCACAGCACGTGCGGACGACGTCGGGCGGACGGGCGGGTGGATCGCGGGGATGCGGCGATCCGGACCTCGGCGCGGCACCACGCCGCGACGGGACTAGGGTGCCACGAGGAAGCACGCCAGCGCGCGGCTCGCGCCCTCGAGGCCGGACCGGGCCGCTCGCTCCGACGCGTGACAACCCTCTCGAGAACGTGGTGAACCAGTGGACCTGATGGAGTTTCAAGCGAAGGAGCTCTTCGCCAAGCATGGTGTCGCGACGACCCTCGGTGTCGTCGTCGAGACCGCTGAGGCCGCCAAGGCCGCCGCCGAGCAGATCGGCGGCGTCACCGTCGTGAAGGCCCAGGTCAAGGCCGGCGGACGAGGCAAGGCCGGCGGCGTCAAGCTCGCCAAGACCCCCGACGAGGCGTTCGAGCACGCCACCAACATCCTCGCCCTGGAGATCAAGGGCCTCCCGGTCAACCGGGTGCTGATCACCCCGGCCACGCCCCCCGAGGAGGAGTACTACTTCTCCTTCCTGCTCGACCGCGCCAACCGGCAGTACCTCTGCATCGCCAGCGTCGAGGGTGGGGTGGAGATCGAGGAGGTCGCCAAGACCAACCCGGACGCCGTGAAGCAGATCCCGATCGACCCCGGCACCGGCGTCGACGAGGCCAAGGCCCGCGAGATCGCGACCGAGGCGAAGTTCCCCGAGGCCGTCTTCGAGCAGGCCGTCGCCATGATCGAGTCGCTCTACCGGGTCTTCGTCGAGGAGGACGCCACGCTCGTCGAGGTGAACCCGCTCGCGCGGCTCGCCGGCGACAAGCTCGAGGCGCTCGACGGCAAGGTCTCCCTCGACGAGAACGCCTCCGAGGTGCGTCACCCCGACCACGAGGCGTTCGAGATCAAGGACGAGACGGACCCGCTCGAGGCGAAGGCCAAGGAGAAGGGCCTCAACTACGTCAAGCTCGACGGTGCCGTCGGCATCATCGGCAACGGCGCCGGACTGGTCATGTCGACCCTCGACGTCGTCGCGTACGCCGGCGAGGTCCACGGCGGCGTGAAGCCGGCCAACTTCCTCGACATCGGCGGCGGCGCGAACGCGCAGGTCATGGCCGACGGCCTCGACGTGATCCTCGGCGACGAGCAGGTCAGGAGCGTCTTCGTGAACGTCTTCGGCGGCATCACCGCCTGCGACGAGGTCGCCAACGGCATCAAGGGTGCGCTGGAGATCCTCGGCGACGCCGCGACCAAGCCGCTCGTCGTCCGCCTCGACGGCAACAACGTCGACAAGGGCCGAGCGATCCTCGACGAGCTGAACCACCCGCTGGTGACGCAGGTCCCGACCATGGACGGCGCGGCCGACAAGGCCGCCGAGCTCGCCAACAACGCCTGAGACCGGAGAGATCACGACGTGTCTATTTACCTGAACAAGGACAGCAAGATCATCGTCCAGGGCATCACCGGTGGGATGGGCGCCAAGCACACCACCCTGATGCTCCAGTCCGGCAGCAACATCGTCGGCGGCGTCAACGCCCGCAAGGCCGGCACCACGGTCGAGCTGGACGGCAAGGAGCTGCCGGTCTACGGCACCGTCGAGGAGGCGATGCGCGAGACCGGCGCCGACGTGTCGGTGGCCTTCGTGCCGCCGGCGTTCACCAAGGACGCCTGCATCGAGGCCATCGACGCCGGCATCGGCCTGCTCGTGGTCATCACCGAGGGCGTGCCGGTCCAGGACACCGCCGAGGTGTGGTCCTACCTGCAGGGCAGGTCGACCCGGATGATCGGGCCGAACTGCCCCGGCATCATCACCCCGGGCGAGTCGCTGGCCGGCATCACGCCGCACACCATCGCCGGCACCGGCCCGATCGGCCTGGTGTCGAAGTCGGGCACCCTGACCTACCAGATGATGTACGAGCTCAAGGACTTCGGCTTCTCCACCGCCATCGGCATCGGCGGCGACCCGATCGTGGGCACCACCCACATCGACGCCCTCGCGGCGTTCGAGGCCGACCCCGACACCAAGGCGATCGTGATGATCGGCGAGATCGGTGGGGACGCCGAGGAGCGGGCCGCGGCCTACATCAAGGACAACGTGACCAAGCCGGTCGTCGGCTACGTCGCGGGCTTCACCGCCCCCGAGGGCAAGACGATGGGCCACGCCGGCGCCATCGTGTCCGGCTCCTCGGGCACCGCGGCCGCGAAGCAGGAGGCCCTCGAGGCCGTCGGCGTCAAGGTCGGCAAGACGCCGTCCGAGACCGCCGCCCTGATGCGCGAGATCCTGCAGGGCCTCTGACCGCACCGGTCACCCGGAACGGTCCGACGACGGCCCGCCACCTCGATCGAGGTGGCGGGCCGTCCGTCGTCGCGGCGCAGGACCGGCGGGGTCAGCAGCCGGCCACGGTGAAGGCGCACATCGCGGCGACGACGTCGCCGGACCGGTCGGTCATCACCTCGGCGAGGTTCCGGGCCGCGGCCGCGTCGCCGGCGCTGCCCTCGGTGGAGGTGGAGTCGAGGAGCACCGCGCTGCCCACCCTGACGACCTGGAGCGCGCTGACCCCGATGGCCGGCCTCCCGTCGTGCTCGGCGCTGCGGACGACGGCGAACGACTGCCCGCCGACCGCGGTGTCGAAGGTGCGCACCGGGTAGGAGAGCCCGTCCTCGCTCTGCGTGGGGCAGGCGGCGTAGAAGTCGCGGAGGTCGGTGACGAAGGCGACCGCCGCGTCGGCGTCGGCGAAGCTCAGCAGCTCGCGGCCGAGGTAGGCCTCGACGTCGGAGAACTGGGCGCGCACGACCTCGGTCGGGTCGCCGCCGGGCGCCGCGCTGTCGCAGGCGTGGTCGGCGAACGGGGCGTCGAGCTCGGCGACGGGCAGCTCGAGGCCGGCGGAGCCGGACTCGGTGACCTCGGTCGGCCACCCGGCGGCGAGGGGGAGGTCGCCGGCCGACGGCGTGGTCCCTTGGCCCGTGTCCGGGCTGGTCTCCGGGCTGGTTTCCGGGCTGGGGTCGGGCGTGGCCGTCCCGAGGTCAGCCATCGCCTCCAGCACCGGCCGGGACGACGTCCGGGCCTCGTCGACCGAGGACGCGATGGACTCGGGGCTGGTCCCGCCCTCGCCGTAGTACGACGCGAGGTACAGCGCCGGCCCGACCTGGACGACCTCGATGACTTCCAGGCCGGGGTCGAAGGCGCCCCCGTAGCGGTAGCGGTGGGTGTAGGTCGACGACCCCGGGCCGCGATCGATCTCCTCGTAGACCTGGTCGGTGCCGCCCACCGTCGCGTCGGGGCAGGCGGCGAACGCCGCGCGGGCGTGGTCGAGGGCCGCGGTCGCGGCGGCCTCGTCGGCGTACAGGGCGAGGGTGCGGCCGCGGAAGTCCTCGGCCTCGCCGGCGTAGGTGACCCCGGCGACGTCGACCGTCCCGTCGCGGGTCCAGGCCTCGTCCTCGCACAGCTCGACACCGTCGGTGCCGGGCCGCGCGGTCACCCGGACCGGCGTGCCGTCGTCGCCGTTGGTGGCGGGCAGTGCGGCCGCCAGGGGGAAGTCGTCGGGGAGCCGGGTGGCCGGCGGCTCGGCCGAGGGGACGGCGTCCGCGACCGTGGTCGCCGTCCCGCCCCCGTCGGCTGCCTGCGGGCCGGCCGCGTCGCCGCTGCGGGCGTCGCCGCAGCCGGTCACGCAGAGCGGGACGAGGACGGCGACGGCAGCGGCCGTCCCTCGGGTGAGCAGGCGGTGTCCGGCGTTCATGCGGGGCTCCTTCGGCTGGGGTCGTCGTGCAGGGGTGGGACGGTCGGCCGGCCGGAGAAGTTGTCGGCCGCGTCCCGGTCGGCCGCCTCAGCAGCAGCCCGGCGCCGGGCCGACGCCCCCGGACATCCGGGTGACGACGGCGTGGTCGGGCGCCCACGTGGGGCGGTCGGCGTCCCAGCTGCCGCTCATCCGCCACGCCCCGACGCCGTCGACGATGCCGGGCCACGGCGGGGCGCCGATCACCAGGGACGCGCCCTCCCCGCCGCCGGCCCGGGCCCCGGGGTAGGCCGCGCGGAAGTCCGCCCAGGTGTCGCCGAGCCGGATCCCGCTGCCCTCGAGCGCGATCCGCGGCCCGGTGGGGTCCGGGTCGTCGTCCTCGTCCCACCGCCGGAAGTCCGACACCTCCCACCCGAGGAACGTGGCGGTGGCGGGGGAGGAGCCCCCGAAGATCGAGCAGAGCGACGCCCAGCAGGCCGCGCGGAAGTAGCGGTGCCGCCAGGAGTCGCTGAGCGGGTCGTCGTCGCGGTACCAGCCGGCGTGGCCCTCGAGGCGCCGGAACTCCTCCCAGCCGGTGTCGACGTCGGCAGCACCGAGCTCGCCGGTCATGGCCTCGAGCGCCGGCTCGGCCGCGTCGCCGAAGGCCCACCCGCCCAGTCCGTCGTCGGACGCCGTCATCCGTGCCGCCGCGGGTGTCGCGGACGCCGGGGGCTCGGTCCCGACGACCGTGGTGGCTCGCGCGCCGGGCCCGGCGCGCCCGTCGTCGCGCGGGCGGACGTCGTCCTCGCCGCCGCAGCCGGCCAGCGCGAGCGGGACCAGGACGGCGGCCAGCGCGGCCAGCGCGGCCGCCCGGGTGCGGCGCGGCGATGGGGGGCGTGTCGTCATCGGGTCCTCCTCGGCCGGGGTCAGCGTGCGGAGGTGGGACGACGTCCGGTCCCGGAAGGTTGTGGGCCCGCCTCAGCCTCGGCCGGGCGCGCCGGGCGCGGGCAGCTGCCGCAGCCGGGCCTGGGCCCGCTCGGCGAGGTCGACGAACACGTCCGTGTCGACCGTCGCGTCCTGGGTGGGCACGAAGGTGAGCTGGGCCACCGAGGTGCCGGTGCGGATGATGGCCATCAGGTAGGTGACGGTGCGCTCGTCGGTGACCCTCACCTCGAGCCGCCAGGCGGTGAGCGCCTCGGCGCCGTCGCTGCGGTCGACCAGCCGCTCCACCTCGGTGTTGAGCTCGCGCTCGGGACAGCTGGCGAGGCGGTCGCGGACCTGCTCGACCAGGCCGGCGGCGCCGGCGGCGGGCAGTGCCCCGACGGTCTCGGTGAGCCCGAACTCCCGGGGGAGCTCGGCCCCCGGCACCAGGAAGGTGCGGGTGGCGTTGCGGGTGAACCTCGACCTGCCGAACCGGCCGTCGAACGACGTGACGTCGCAGCCGGTCGCCGCGGCGTTGGTCGTCGCGCGCCGTGGTTCGGTGCCGACCCACGGGTCGTCGACGCCGGAGACCGGCGGCAGGTCGATCTCGGACACGAGGGCCGGCTGCCGACCGGCCGGGAGCGGGTCGCGGTCGACGAGCTCGGGCTGCGCCGGTGCGCAGGCGCCCGCTCCGGGCAGCGCACACAGCTCACCGACACCCGCGGCGAGGACGGCGGCCGCGGCGTCGCGGTCGGGCACGTCGTCACCCGGTGTCTCGACGACGGTGGTCGTCGTGAACAGGCCGCTGCGGGCCACCCCGACGACGTAGGTCGTGACCGGGGCCGCGGAGGACCGGAGCACCAGCTGGACCGCCTCGTCGCCGACCCCGGTCGGGGTGCGGGTGCCGAGCAGCTGGACGCGCTGGTCGGTGCAGCCGGCGAACCAGGCGGTCGTGGCGCGGAAGGTCCGCTCGGCGGCCCGCGGGCGGGCCGAGGCCTCCGTGAGCTGGACGGCGGTGGCGGCGGGCTGCCGGCCCGCGGCGGCGCGGAAGGTCCGGACGAGGGCGGCGGTGCCGGCCGGGTCGGCGTACCGCGCCACCTGGCACGGGAGGACCATCCCGCTGCCGTCGCTGTTGTCGCCGGTGCGCCGCTCCGTCCAGGTGCGACCGGGGTAGGCCGCGTCGAGCGGTGCGACGTCGAGGAGCGCGGAGTCGGGCAGGGTGACGGTGACGCCGGACTCGACCTCGGCCTCGTCGACCGGCGCGGGCGTGCGGGTCGGCCGGTCGGGCTGGGCGTGCAACGTGGGGCGGACGCCGCCGGCGTCGGTCACGAGGGAGCCGGTGACGACCAGCGCCGCGACGGCGCCGACCGCTCCGAGCAGGGTGTGGCCGCGGCGGCGCGTGTTGCCCGTGCGGCGCACGATGGGCGCCCGCGGGAACCGGCCGCGGTCGTGCACGGACGTCGCCAGGGCGTCGAAGACCGCCCGCAGCTCGCTGGCCTGGACCTCGCGCTCGAGCGAGAGCGCCGTCGTCCCGGCCTGCAGCTCGATCTCCGCCCGCTCGAGCGTCAGCCCGATCTCCCGGGCCATCTGCGGCATCGAGACCGCGGCGAGCTGGGTGAGCACCAGCGCCTTGCGCTGCGGCGTCGACAGCTTGCCCAGCGCGTCGAGGGTGGCGCGGACGTCGCGGTCGATGTCGCGCTCGCGGTGCCACACGCGCGCGGTGTGCCGGCGCTGGGCCAGCCGCCAGGCGTGCGGACGGACGACGTCCTCGGGCTGCTCGAGGCGCGAGAGCTTGCGCCAGCGCTGCCAGGCGACCGAGAACGCGTCGCGGACCGCCCGGCGCGAGGCGCCGAGGTCGCCGGTCATCGCGTAGGTCTGGGCGAGCAGGCGGTCGCGGGCGTCCTTGTAGAACTCGTCGAACTCGTCGGGCTGCCTCATCGCCCGTCCACGGTAGACGAGGGGGCACGTCGATGCCGACTCGGCGCGACCCCGGTGCCGGTGCCGGTGCGGGCGCCGGTGCCGACCCGGTGCCGACCCCGGTGCCGACCGGGAGGAGGTCGGCGTGGGAGCACGATCGGGACCGGGCTCCGGGTCACGATGGACCGGTCATGACCTCACTGCTGCCCTCCGAGACCCGCCGCGGCCGCACCGCCGAGCAGGTGCGCGACGACCTCGCCACCCGCCGGCCGCTCACCCTGGTCGCGATCGCCGGCGGGCTCGCCGCCGCCACGTCGACCCTGCTGGTGTGCCTGGCCCTGGGTGTCGCCGGCTGGTTCCTCACCGACGGCGGGTCGCACGGCGCTCCGCGTGACGGACTCCGCACGGGTGCCCTCGCCTGGCTGATGGGCCACGGGTCGGGCGTCCGGATCGAGGGGACCCCGGTCACCGCGGTGCCGCTCGGCGTGACCCTGCTGTGCGCCTGGGCGCTGTGGCGGATCGGCCAGCGCGTCGGCGCCTCGGTCTCCGGGCACGGACCCGACGCCGACGGCGTCCTCGACGGCCGCCGCGACCTCGTCGTCCCGGCCGCCGGGCTCCTCCTCACCCTCGGGTACGTCGCCACCGCGGTGGTCACCCTCACCCTCGCCTCCACCCCCGCGACGGCGCCGAGCCTGCCGCGGGTGGTGCTGTGGGCCGTCCTGCTGTGCCTGCTCGTCGGGGTCCCCGCCATCGCGGTCGGCTCCGGCCGGGCCGCGATCTGGGCGGCGTACCTCCCGACGACCGTGCGGGCGAGCGCCCACGTCGTCCGTCGGGTCGTCGTGGCCTGGACGCTGGTCTCGCTGCTCGCCTTCGCGGTCGCGCTCGTCGTCGACCTCAGCACCGCCGCCAACGTGATGAGCCAGCTCGGCGGCGGCGGGGGAGCGGTCGTGCTCGTCGTCGCCCTCGGCCTGGCCCTGCTGCCGAACGCCGTGGTCTTCGCCGGCTCCTACCTGCTCGGTCCCGGCTTCAGCGTCGGCACGGGCACCCTGGTCACCCCCGGGCTGGTCGTGCTCGGACCGCTGCCGGCGTTCCCGATGCTCGCCGCCCTCCCCGACGACGGCCCCACGCCCGGCTGGACCGGCTGGCTGATGCTGCTGCCGCCGCTCGTCGCCTGCGCTGCCGCGGCCTGGTCGCAGCGGGCCTGGCCCACGGCGTACTACGTCGAGGGCGCCGTCCGCGGCGTCGCCGGTGGCGTCGTCGCGGGCGTGCTGTTCGCGCTGGCCGCCTCGGTGGCCGGCGGTGCCGTCGGCCCGGGCCGGATGGCCGACGTCGCACCGTTCACCTTCGACGTGCTGCTGCACGCGCTGACGTCGTTCGGCCTCGGCGGCCTCGTCGGCGGCGCCGCGATGACCTGGTGGCAGCGCCGGACCCTGCCGGTGGAGATCTCGCTCGAGGAGTCCGAGCAGTAGGGTCTGCGCCGTGCCTCGCCGTCCCCGCCGTCTGGTCGTCCTCGTGTCCGGCAGCGGCACCAACCTCCAGGCGCTGCTCGACGCCTGCGCCGACCCCGCTTACGGCGCCGAGGTGGTCGCGGTCGGTGCCGACCGCGACGGCATCGAGGGGCTCGCCCGCGCCGAGCGGGCCGGCGTCCCGACGTTCGTGCTGACGGTCGCGGGCTCCGCGGACCGCGCCACGTGGGACGCCGACCTGGCGCGACTGGTCGGCGAGCACCGCCCCGACGTCGTCGTCCTGGCCGGGTTCATGAAGCTGGTCGGCGACGCCTTCCTCGCCGCCCACGGCGGTCGCACCGTCAACACCCACCCGGCCCTGTCGCCGGCGTTCCCCGGCATGCGCGGTCCGGCCGACGCGCTCGCCTACGGCGTCAAGGTGACCGGCTGCACGCTCTTCGTCGTCGACGCCGGGGTCGACACCGGCGCGATCGTCGCGCAGAGCGCCGTCCCGGTCGAGGACGGCGACACCGAGGCGTCCCTGCACGAGCGGATCAAGGTCGCCGAGCGGGCCATGCTCGTGGAGGCCGTGGGCCGGATGGCGCGCGAGGGCTTCACGGTCGAGGGCCGGTCGGTCCGGTTCGGCGGGGGCGACGACGACCGATAGTCTGCGGGCACACGACTGGCGCAGGTGGGTGACCACCGGGGAGTGAACGTCGAGGGTCATCGTCCGCCTGGGTGGCCCCTCCGTCCCGACGCAGGAGCGCTCTGACATGGCTGACCAGATCTCGATCAAGCGGGCCTTGGTGTCCGTCTACGACAAGACCGGCCTCGAGGGCCTCGTCCGCGGCCTGCACGACGCCGGGGTGGCGCTCGTCTCGACCGGCGGCTCGGCCGCGCTGATCGAGGGCCTCGGCCTGCCGGTCACCAAGGTCGAGGAGCTCACCGGGTTCCCCGAGTGCCTCGACGGCCGGGTCAAGACGCTGCACCCGCGCGTGCACGCCGGGATCCTCGCCGACCGCCGCCTCGAGAGCCACGTGCAGCAGCTCGCCGACCTCGAGGTCGAGCCCTTCGACCTCGTCGTGGTGAACCTCTACCCCTTCCGCGAGACCGTCGCCTCGGGCGCCGCCCCCGACGACGTCGTCGAGCAGATCGACATCGGCGGACCGTCGATGGTGCGCGCCGCCGCCAAGAACCACCCGTCGGTCGCCGTGGTCGTCTCGCCGTCGGCGTACGACGACGTGCTGGCCGCCGTGGGCGCCGGCGGCTTCACGCTCGCCCAGCGCAAGCACCTCGCCGCCCGGGCCTTCGCCCACACCGCGGCCTACGACGCCGCGGTGTCGTCCTGGTTCGCCTCGACCTACGTGCCCGCCGACGACCAGTGGCCCGCCTTCGTCGCCGGCACCTGGGACAAGTCGACCGTGCTGCGCTACGGCGAGAACCCGCACCAGGGTGCCGCCCTCTACGTCAACGACCTCGGCGGCGGCCTCGCGCAGGCCACCCAGCTGCACGGCAAGGAGATGTCCTACAACAACTACGTCGACAGCGACGCCGCTCGTCGTGCGGCCCACGACTTCAGCGAGCCGGCCGTCGCGATCATCAAGCACGCCAACCCGTGCGGCATCGCGGTCGGCGCCGACGTCGCGGAGGCGCACCGCAAGGCCCACGAGTGCGACCCCGTCTCGGCCTTCGGCGGCGTCATCGCCACCAACGTGCCGGTCTCGGTCGCCATGGCCCGGCAGGTCGCCGAGGTCTTCACCGAGGTCGTCGTCGCCCCCGGCTACGAGGACGGCGCCGTCGAGGTGCTCGCCGCCAAGAAGAACATCCGCCTCCTCGTGTGCGGGCCGGTCAGCGGCGGTGGCGTCGAGATGCGTCCCATCTCGGGCGGTCTGCTCATCCAGGAGCGGGACGAGATCCACGCCGAGGGCGACGACCCGGCCACCTGGACCCTCGCCACCGGTACGCCGGCCACGCCCGAGCAGCTCGCCGACCTCGCCTTCGCCTGGCGCGCCTGCCGCGCGGCCAAGTCCAACGCCATCCTGCTCGCCAAGGACGGCGCCTCGGTCGGCGTCGGCATGGGCCAGGTCAACCGGGTCGACTCGTGCCGGCTCGCCGTCTCCCGCGCCGGCGACCGCGCTGCCGGCTCCGTGGCGGCGTCCGACGCGTTCTTCCCGTTCGAGGACGGCCCGCAGATCCTCATCGACGCCGGCGTCACCGCGATCGTGCAGCCCGGCGGCTCCGTCCGCGACGAGCTGACCGTCCGCGCCGCCGAGGCGGCCGGCGTCACGATGTACTTCACCGGCACCCGCCACTTCGCCCACTGACGCTGACCCGTCACCTATAGGTGACGGGTCGACGAGGATGACGCTGACCCGTCACCTATCGGCGACGGGTCGACGAGGATGGCGCTGACCCGTCACCTATAGGTGACGGGTCAGCGAGGACGAGAGGGGAGTGGTGGTGGGGCTGGGGAGCGGGTTGCTGCCGAGGACGAGGCTGGAGCGCGACCTCGCGCTGCAGTGCGTCCTGTCGGCGTTCGCGACGGGGTCGTTCCTTACCGGGACGGCGGTGTTCTTCACGCAGATCGTCGGGCTGAGCGGCGCCCAGGTGGGCCTCGGCATGTCGGTGGCGGCCGGCGTCAGCCTGGCGCTGTCGATCCCGCTGGGCCGGCTCACCGACGTCGTGGGTGCCAAGCTGCTCTGGGTCGTCGCCTCGCTGCTGGAGGCCGGGCTCTACCTCGTCTGGCCGCTGATCGGCACGTTCGCGACGTTCGTGGCGATGCTCGCCGTGCTGGCGTGCGTCGAGACCGCCGCGCGGTCGGCCCGCGAGGTCTACCGGATCGCGGTGTTCCCGCGAGAGACGCGCGTGCGGGCGATGGCCTACATGCGCGCGGCCCGCAACGTCGGCTACACGCTCGGCGCCGGTGCGGGCGGTGTCGCGCTCGGCATCGGCTCGCGCGAGGCGATCATCGCCGTCCCCCTGCTCACCGGCGGGCTGCTGGTCCTCAACGCGGTGATGGTCGCCTTCCTGCCGAGCGTCGCGCGGCCGCCGCGGGCGAAGGGCGACCTCGAGCTGATGGGCCCGGCGGCGCTGCGCAACCCCGGGTTCGTGGCGCTCGCGATGTGCAACGGCGTGCTCGGGTCCAACCAGGTGCTGCTCAACGTCGTGGTGCCGTTGTGGCTCGTCGAGCGCACCGACGTCCCGCAGGTGCTGCTGGCGTGGCTGTTCGGCACCAACACCGTGCTGGCCGTGGCCCTGCAGGTGCGCGCGTCGCGCGGCTCGGAGACCGTGCCGGGCGCGCTGCGGGCCGTGCGCTGGTCGGGGTGGGCGTTCGTGGTGTCGTGCGCGCTGATGGCCGTCACCCACGAGACCATCGGCTGGGTCTCCATCGTGCTCATCTGGGCCGGGCACATCACGATCACCGGTGCCGAGCTGTGGCAGTCGGCGGCGAGCTGGGGATTCGCCTCCGAGCTCTCCGACCACCGTCGCCTCGGGGACTACCAGGGCGTGTGGGGCATGGGCCACCAGGTCGAGTCGATCGTCTTCCCTGCGCTGTTCACCTTCCTCGCCCTCGAGTGGGGCGCCCCGGGATGGGGGGTGATCGCGGTGATCGCGGTCGCCGCGGCGCTCGCCTCGCACCCCGCCGCGCGGGCCGCCGAGCGTCACCTCGTCAAGGTGGGTGCGCCGGTCGGTGCCTGACGGCGGGGGCTCCCTAGACTGGCGCGTGTGACTGCGCAGAGGCTCGACGGCACCGCCACCCTCAAGACCATCAAGGCCGAGCTGAGGGAGCGCGTCGCCCTCCTCCGCGAGCGGGGCGTCGTCCCCGGGCTCGGGACCGTGCTGGTCGGTGACGACCCCGGGTCGCGCTGGTACGTCGGTGCCAAGCACAAGGACTGCGCCGAGATCGGGATCGAGTCGATCCGCCGCGACCTGCCCGCGACCGCCACCCAGGCCGAGGTCGAGGCCGTCATCGACGAGCTCAACGCCGACCCCGGCTGCACCGGTTTCCTCGTGCAGCAGCCGACCGGGCTCGACGAGTTCCGGCTGCTCTCGCGCGTGGACCCCGACAAGGACGTCGACGGCCTGCACCCCGTCAACCTCGGCAAGCTCGTCCTCGGCGAGCCCGGCGCCCTGCCCTGCACGCCGATCGGCTGCATCGAGCTGCTCCGCCGCCACGGCGTCGAGCTGAACGGCGCCGAGGTGGTCGTCGTCGGCCGCGGGCTCACCGTCGGTCGCCCCCTGGGCCTGCTGCTCACCCGCCGCTCGGAGAACTCGACCACGACGCTGTGCCACACCGGCACCCGCGACCTCGCCGCGCACACCCGCACCGCCGACGTCGTCATCGCCGCGGCGGGTGTCCCCGGCCTGATCACCGCCGACATGGTCAAGCCCGGCGCCGCGCTCCTCGACGTTGGTGTCTCCCGCGTCGACGACAAGATCGCCGGTGACCTCGCCGACGACGTCTGGGACGTCGCCGGCTGGGTCTCGCCCAACCCCGGCGGCGTCGGCCCGATGACCCGCGCGATGCTCCTGAGCAACATCGTCAGCCGCGCCGAGCAGGCGCTCGAGACGTCGTCCTGAGCGCCGTGACCGAGCCCGACCCGACCGAGGGGGCCGGCGACCCGGAGGTCGTCGGGGCGTCCCAGGCCTGGCAGCCACGTCGCTACCCCTCGACGGTCGGCGGCGGGTTCTACCTCGCCATCCTCCTCACCGCGAGCACGGCGATCGGCATCGTCGTCAGCGGCGACTGGCGCCTCGGCGTCCGGGTCCTCGCCGCCGCCCTCGCGGCCGCGGCGGTGCTCCGGCTGGTGCTCCCGCGCCGTGACGCCGGGATGCTCGCCGTCCGGCACCGGGTGCTGGACGTGCTGATCCTGGCCGGGGTCGCCGTCGCGCTCTACTGGCTCGCGGGCTCCATCCCGGACCAGCCGGGCTAGCCCCGCGAGCACATGCACACAGCCGAACGCCACCGTGGGAGTCCCCGCGGTGGCGTCCGGCTGTGCTGGTGGGCTCGGCTCAGATGAGACCGAGCTCGGTGACCGCGGCGCGCTCGTCGGCGAGCTCGGCGGTCGAGGCGTCGATGCGGGTGCGCGAGAAGTCGTCGATCTCGAGGCCCTGGACGATCTGCCAGTCGCCGTCCTTGGTGGTGACGGGGAACGACGAGACCAGGCCCTCGGGGACGCCGTAGGAGCCGTCGGAGACGACGGCCATGGAGACCCAGTCGTCCTCGGCGGAGCCGAAGAGCCAGTCGCGGGCGGCGTCGACGGTGGCCGAGGCGGCCGAGGCGGCCGAGGACGAGCCGCGGGCCTCGATGATGGCGGCGCCGCGCTTGGCGACGGTCGGGATGAAGGTGTTCTCCAGCCAGTCCTGGTCACCGACGGTCTCGGCGGCGTTGCGGCCGGCGACCTCGGCGTGGAAGAGGTCGGGGTACTGGGTGGCGGAGTGGTTGCCCCAGATCGTCATCTTGGTGATGTCGGTGACCGGGGCGCCGGTCTTCGCGGCGAGCTGCGAGATGGCCCGGTTGTGGTCGAGGCGGGTCAGCGCGGAGAACCGCTCGGCCGGGATGTCGGGGGCGTTCTTCAGCGCGATCAGCGCGTTGGTGTTGGCGGGGTTGCCGGTGACCCCGATCCGGACGTCGTCGGCGGCGGCGGCGTTGAGGGCCTTGCCCTGCGCGGTGAAGATCGCGCCGTTGGCCGAGAGCAGGTCGCCGCGCTCCATGCCGGGGCCGCGCGGGCGGGCACCGACGAGGAGGGCGAGGTTGACGCCGTCGAAGATCTTCTCCGCGTCGTCGCCGATCTCGACTCCGGCGAGGCCGGGGAAGGCGCAGTCGTCGAGCTCCATGACGACGCCCTCGAGCGCCTTCAGCGCGGGCGTGATCTCGAGCAGGCGCAGCTCGATCGGACGGCCGCCCGTGAGCGAGCCGCTGGCGAGGCGGAAGAGGAGGCTGTAACCGATCTGGCCGGCGGCACCGGTGACGGCGACCTTGAGCGGAGCTGAGCTCACGACGACTCCTGAGTCATTTGAGGTGGGTTGGGACGTCGCTCCCGACGCTAGCAGCGGGCGCGGACAGAGGTGCGGCCGGTCCCGAGGGCGAGCTCGGGACCGGCCGCACCGGTCACTGCGGGGCGAGGTGCCCGGTCACTGCCCGTCGGAGGGGCGGACCTGGGTCTGCTCGCCGGCGCCGGGGCTGGGCCAGCTGCCGCCGGCGGCCGGCGGCTGCTGCTGGGCCGGGATCCACTGCTGGGCCTGCGGGTCCCACTGCCACCCGTCCTGGATGATCGGCTGCTCCTGGGCCGGCTGCTGCGCGGCCTGCGGCGCGGCGTACCCACCGGCGGCGGGCTGCTGGTAGGCGCCGTGGGCACCCTGACCCGTGTCGTGCGAGCCGAACGCCGGGGAGGCGCCGGGCTGGTTCCACTGCTGCTGGAACTGGTCGGGGGCGCCGTAGCCGGGCACCGCGCCGCCGGGCTTGCCGCCGAAGCTCATGCCCGACCCGGGGACCGGCTCACCGGCGTGGCCGAAGATCGCCGGGTAGGCGAAGCCGGCGAGCGCACCACCGAGGAGCGGCGCCAGGATGAACACCCAGACCTGGATGAGCGGGTCGGACCCGGAGAAGAGCGCCGGGCCGATCGACCGGGCCGGGTTGACCGACGTGCCGGTCGCGGGGATGGCGACGAAGTGGATCACGGCGAGCGTGAGGCCGATGGCGAGCGGGGCCAGGGCCGGGTGCTCGTTGCGCTCGTCGGTGACGCCGAGGATCGTGAAGACGAAGATCGCGGTGAGGATCAGCTCGAGGAGCAGTGCGGCCCACAGCGCGTAGCCGCTGCCGTCGTCACCCCAGCTGTTGGAGCCGAGCGTGTCGGTGAAGGCGTCGAAGCTGTCGAAGCCCATGGCCACGACGAGCAGGCCGGCGCCCGCCAGGATCGCTCCGGCGAGCTGGGCGCCGACGTAGAGGGGCACCTGGGTCCAGGCCATCCGGCCGCCGAGCGCGGCCCCGACGGTGACGGCCGGGTTGAAGTGGCCGCCCGAGATGCGACCGAAGGCGTAGACCATGACGGTGACGGCCAGGCCGAACGACAGGCCGATCGAGACGATCGAGGCGAGCCCGGTGAAGGACTCGAGCGAGTCGCTGGCCTCCTTGGCCTTCAGCGTCGCCAGGACGACCGAGCCGCAGCCGATGAAGACGAGCACGAAGGTGCCGATCGCCTCGGCCAGCAGCTTCTGCACGGTGGTGGGTGGAGCGGGAGTGGTGGTGTCCATGTGGGCGGACCTGCCCTTTCGCGGTGGGACGAAACCTGGGAGAGCAGCACTCTAGACCGGTCGGCGCCCCGGCGACCGGCTGGCCCGCGGGACCGTCGGGGTGCAAGTCTGGCGGAGGCAGGGACGTCAGGTATCTTGACGTCAAGAAACCCATCGTCGCCGCAGGAGCTGATGACCACCCATGACCGACCAGTCGAAGATCATCTACACGCACACCGACGAGGCGCCGCTGCTGGCGACGTACTCGTTCCTGCCGATCATCGCGGCGTACGCCGCCAAGGCCGGCGTCGACGTCGAGACCCGCGACATCTCGGTCGCGGCCCGGATCCTCGCGCAGTTCGGCCTCGCCGACGACGCGCTCGCCGAGCTGGGCGACCTGGCCACCACCCCCGAGGCCAACATCATCAAGCTGCCCAACATCTCCGCCTCCGTCCCGCAGCTCAAGGCCGCGATCAAGGAGCTGCAGGAGCAGGGCTTCGACCTGCCCGACTACCCCGAGAACCCCTCGACCGACGAGGAGAGGGCGACCGCGGCCCGCTACGACAAGGTCAAGGGCTCGGCGGTCAACCCGGTCCTGCGCGAGGGCAACTCCGACCGCCGCGCGCCGGCGGCCGTGAAGAACTACGCCAAGAAGTACCCCCACCGGATGGGCGCCTGGAGCAGCGACTCCAAGACCAACGTCGCCACCATGGGCGAGCACGACTTCTTCTCCAACGAGAAGTCGGTGATCCTGCCGGCCGCCGACACCCTCACCATCAAGCACGTCGGCGTCGACGGCACCGAGACCGTGCTCAAGGACGACGTGGCCGTGCTCGAGGGCGAGGTCGTCGACGCGACGTTCATGGACGTCGCCGCGCTGCGCCGCTTCCTCACCGAGCAGATCGCCCGCGCCAAGGCCGACGACGTCCTGTTCTCGGTGCACCTCAAGGCGACGATGATGAAGGTCTCCGACCCGATCATCTTCGGCCACGTCGTGCAGGCGTTCTTCCCGACCCTGTTCGAGCAGTACGGCGAGGTCCTGGCCGCTGCCGGCATCTCGCCCAACGACGGGCTCGGCGCCCTGCTCGACGCGGTCGCCTCGCTGCCCGAGGGCGAGGCGATCAAGGCCGCCGTCGCGCAGGGTCTCGCCGAGGGCCCCGCCATGGCGATGGTCGACGACCGCAAGGGCATCACCAACCTGCACGTGCCGTCCGACGTCATCATCGACGCCTCGATGCCGGCGATGATCCGCACCTCGGGCCACATGTGGGACCCGAAGGGCGAGGAGGCCGACACCCTGGCCGTCATCCCCGACTCGTCCTACGCCGGGGTCTACCAGACCGTCATCGACGACTGCCGCGCCCACGGCGCCTACGACCCGGCCACGATGGGCTCGGTGCCCAACGTCGGGCTGATGGCGAAGGCGGCCGAGGAGTACGGCTCGCACAACAAGACCTTCGAGGCGCCGTCCGCCGGCTCCATCCAGGTCGTCAACGCCGCCGGCGAGGTGCTGATCGAGCACGCCGTGCAGCCCGGCGACATCTGGCGCGCCTGCCAGACCAAGGACGCCCCGATCCGCGACTGGGTCAAGCTCGCCGTCACCCGGGCCCGCGCCTCCGACACCCCGGCCGTCTTCTGGCTCGACGAGGACCGCGCCCACGACGCCAACCTGATCGGCCTGGTCCGGACCTACCTCGCCGAGCACGACACCGACGGCCTCACCATCGAGATCATGGCCCCGGCCGCCGCGTGCGCGTACTCCATCGAGCGGATCCGCAGGGGCGAGGACACGATCTCGGTCACCGGCAACGTGCTGCGCGACTACAACACCGACCTGTTCCCGATCCTCGAGCTCGGCACGTCGGCCAAGATGCTCTCGGTCGTCCCGCTGATGAACGGCGGTGGCCTCTTCGAGACCGGCGCCGGCGGCTCGGCGCCCAAGCACGTCCAGCAGCTGGTCGAGGAGAACTACCTGCGCTGGGACAGCCTCGGCGAGTTCTTCGCGCTGGCCGCCTCGCTCGAGCACCTCTCCGACTACGCCGGCAACAAGGGCGCCAAGGTCCTCGCCGACACCCTCGACAAGGCGACCGGCACGTTCCTCGAGAACGACAAGTCGCCGACCCGTCGCCTCGGCGGCATCGACAACCGCGGCTCGCACTTCTACCTCGGCCTCTACTGGGCCCAGGAGATCGCCGCGCAGAGCGAGGACGCCGACCTGGCGGCGGTGTTCGCGCCGTTCGCCGAGTCGCTCGCGGCCGACGAGGAGAAGATCGTCGCCGAGCTGAACGCCGTGCAGGGCAGCCCGGCCGACATCGGTGGCTACTTCCGCCCCGACGCGGCCAAGGCCGACGCCGTGATGCGACCGTCCGCGACGCTGAACGCCGCCCTCGCGGCGCTGTGACCCCCGGCCGCTCGCGGCGGCCGTGACGACGGCGGCGGACCCCTCCGGGTCCGCCGCCGTCGTCCGTCTCGGCGTCGCAGCGCGGGGACGGACGAGGAGCGAGGAAACCCAGGTGAGACTGTCGGTGCTCCGGCGTAGCGTCGGTCAGCGATGAGCACATCAGCCACGACCGAGCCCGACACGCGGCCGACCCCCGAGGGGCGGCCCGCCGTCGTCGCGCCGTCCGACGACGCGGCCCGCCGGATCGACTGGCGCCGGGTGCGTCGTCCCGTCACCGCGTGGGCGCTCGTCTGCTCGTTCGTGGCCGCCGTGGGCCAGACCCTCGGCACCGTGGTCGCCGGGCACCTGGCCGAGGCGCCGACCTCGCGCCTGGTGTGGTTGCTGGGGTCGTGCGTGGTCGGCGCGGCGCTGCTCGACACCGTCGGCCGCACCGTGTGGGCCGGGGTCGTCGACCGCGCCGAGGGCCGGCTGCGCGCCGACCTGCTCGACGTCGCCCTGCACCAACCGCTCGCGTCGCTCGACGAGCAGGCCGTGGGCGAGGTCCTCGACCGGATCGACGACGACACCCACGAGGTCGGCGCGCTGCTGAGGCGTCAGGTCTGGGACGCGCTGCGCACCGTGTTCGCCGCGGTGCCGATGTGGATCGTCGCCGGCGTGACCTGGTGGCCGGCGTGGCTGCTCTTCCCCCTCTTCGCCGGCGCCGCCTTCGCGGTCGTGCGCCGCAAGCTGCCCGAGATCGCCGAGAAGACCCTCGTCGAGGAGATGGCCTGGACCGACCACGCCGCCGCGATGGAGGAGGGCGTCACGGGTCGCGACGACCTGCGCACCAGCCTGGGCCAGGCCCACGTGGTCCGACGGCTCGCGCTGCTGTCCGCGACGGTGCACCGGCGCTTCGACGCCCTGCTGCAGCTCGAGGTCTGGGTCACGCGCCGCAGCGGCCTGCTGCTCCACGCGCTGCTCGGCGGGGTCGCGGTCGGCGGCGTCGCCGTCGTGATCGAGGGCGACCTGTCGGTCGCGCGCCTGGTGACCCTCTTCCTGGTCACAAGCACCTTCGTCGGGCAGATCGACCGGATGGCCCAGCACCTGCCGGAGCTCCAGGCGGGGCTCGGCGCGGTCGTCCGCCTGCGTCAGCTCGCCGCCACCGAGCCCGAGCCGGTCGGGGGGCTGCCGCTGCCGGGCACCCAGCTCGACCTCGAGCTCCGCGACCTGCACTTCTCCTACGCCGAGGGCACCTTCGCGCTGCGCGACGTCGACCTCCTGGTCCCCGCCGGGCAGACCTGCGCGCTCGTCGGGCGCACCGGGTCGGGCAAGTCCACGCTGGCCTCGTTGATCTCGCGCGCCGTCGACCCCGCGCCGGGCACCGTGCTGCTCGGGGGCGTCGACGTCCTCGACCTCGACCTCCAACAGCTGCGCGCCGCGGTCGGGGTGGTCACGCAGCGCACCGAGATCCTGGTCGGCACCCTCGCCGAGAACGTCGCCCTCTTCGTCGACCTGCCGCGCGCGCAGGTCGCCGCCGCCATCACCGAGCTCGGGCTCGACGAGTGGGTCGCGGGGCTGCCCGACGGCCTCGACACCCCGCTCGGCCCCGGCGGCACCACCCTGTCCGCGGGGGAGGAGCAGCTCGTCGCCTTCGCCCGGCTCCTGGTGCGCGACGTCGACGTGGTGATCCTCGACGAGGCGACCGCCCGGATGGACCCGCTCACCGAGGCCCTCGTCGTGCGCGCCTCCGACCGGCTGCTCCGGCGCCGGACCGGTCTGCTGATCGCGCACCGGCTCTCGACCGTCACCCGGGCCGACCTGGTCGCCGTCCTCGACGCCGGGCGGGTGGTCCAGCAGGGCCCGCGGGCCCGGCTGGCCGTGCAGCCCGGCCCGTTCCGGTCGCTGCTCGAGGCCGGCGGGGGCGACCTGCTCGACGAGCACCTCGGCACGGTCGACGACGACGAGGACACCGCCGGGTCGCCGGTGGTCGCGGCGGGTCCGGTGGGAGGCACCCGCCGCAGCGGTCCGCCGCCGGTCCTCGCCGACCCCGGCGACGGGCCGAGCCTGGCCCGGGGGATGGTCTCGGCGCTGACGACCAAGCCCTGGTGGGGAGCGTGGGCGGCGATGCTGTTCCTGCTCACCTCGGTCCTGGGCGCCTTCGGCGTCGTCACCGGCTTCCTCTGGGGCACCCTCGTCGAGCGGCTCCAGGACGGCGCCGGCTGGAGCCCGACCACGGTGCTGCTGTGCCTCGGGGTGTCGGCGTCGCTGATCGCGGCGCCGCTCGTGCTCGCCGCCGCCATCCGGCGCTACCCGCGCTGGTGGATCGAGGTGATGCTGCGGGTGCGGATGTCGGTGCTGGTCGGCCAGACCCAGCAGCACCGGCTCGAGCGCACCCCGCCCGGCGAGGTCGTGGCCCGGTCGATGGACGCCGACCGCTACGTCCGCTACGCCGACCGGTGGGTCGACTTCCTCAACGGTGCGCTGATCGTCGTGATCACCGCGATCGCCGGTCGCAGCCTCCTCGCCGGCGCGGTGCTGCTCGCGGTGATGGTCGGCTCGGCGCTGGCCTCCGCGCTGGGCCGACCGATCGCGGGCCGCTCGGCCGCGGCGTCCTCCGCGGCCCGGGCCGGGTTCGGCCGCTCCCTGGTTTCGGCGCTCGAGTCGGCCCGCACGGTCAAGCTCGCCGCCGCCACCCCTGCCGTGCACGCCCACCTGCGGCGCGTCGACGGCGGTCGGGTCCGGGCCGCGGTGTTCGAGCACCGGGTGCAGGCCGTCCTCGACGGCGTCCCGGTCGTGATGGTGCAGTGCGGCGTGGTGGCGGCGTGGCTCACCTACTTCCTCGGCGGCTGGGGCCTGTCGACGGCGATCCTGGTCGCCGGGGCCGTCACCGGCTTCGACTGGTTCGGCCGGGTCGCCGGCGCCGTGGTCACCGAGGCACCCGGCACCCGGGCCTGGCAGCAGGCCACCGGGCGACTCGCCGGCGGGGTCGACCTCATGCACCTCCCGCCCGGCGTCGACCTCGTCGCGGGCACCGCCCCGGAGCCCGCGGTGCCCGACCGGGTGCCGTTGCGGGACCTGTCGCTGCGCGGGGTGGGCGCGGTCCACGACGACGGCACCCGTGGCGTCGACGGCGTCGACCTCGACGTGAGGGCGGGCGAGCTCGTGCTCCTGCTCGGCCAGGTCGGCTCGGGCAAGTCGAGCCTGCTGGGCGCCCTGGCCGGACTGCTCGACCACACCGGGTCGATCCGCTGGAACGGCGTCGAGGTCGACGAGGCCCAGACCTTCCTGCGCCCCGGTCAGGTCGCCCACGTCTCCCAGGTCCCGCGGGTCCTCTCCGGCACCTTCGACGACAACATCCGTCTCGGTCACGAGCGCGACGTCGCGAGCGCCGTCGACGACGCCCGGCTCGGCCTCGACGTCGCCGACGCGGGCGGCATCGACGCCGTCGTCGGTCACCGTGGCGTCCGGCTGTCGGGCGGCCAGGTCCAGCGCGTCGCCCTGGCGCGCGCCCTCGCGGCCGACACCGAGCTGCTCCTCGCCGACGACGTGTCCAGCGCCCTCGACGCCACCACCGAGGTCGAGCTCTGGTCGGCGCTGCGCTCCCGCGGCGCCACCGTCATCGGTGCCACCTCCAAGCGGGCCGCGCTCGCCCAGGCCGACCGCGTCGTCGTCCTCGTCGAGGGCGAGGTCGCCGCCGTCGGGCCCTGGCGCGACCTCGCGCCGGCGTGGAGCCACCTCGCCGGCTGAGCGGCGTCCCGGGTGCGGGTCGCCCCGGTCGGCGGCTCGCTGGAACGCCCCTGGCACCCTGGAGGCATGCGCACCGTCGTCCTCGCCACCGTGACCGTCCTGGCCGCCCTGGTCCTCGCGGCGTGCTCCGACCCCGAGGCCGCCGTCCGCGACGCCTCGTCGGACGCCGCCTGCTCGCTGGCGCGTGAGACCGTCGACCAGGTCGGCACGGAGGCCAGCTCGGCCGTCGACGAGATCGGCGCCGACCCGCGAGCCGCGCAGCAGGAGCTGGAGGCCGCGCGCGACGTCCTCACCGTCGCCCAGAAGGGCGTGTCCGGCGACGTCAAGAGCAAGGTCGACGACGCGCGCGCGGCCGTCGAGGAGCTGCTCGGCGAGGCGAGGAGCGCCGCCGAGGGCGCCGACGTGGACGTCCAGCTCGTGGAGCGGGCGCGCGGCGAGCTCGACCAGGCGATCGCCGACGTCCGCGACCTCTGCTGACGCCACCCTCCCGTCGTCGCGACCGGCGTTCCCCGCTCGCCGGCTGACCGGTCGTCCAACCCCCAGGGGTGGTGAACGACGCGGGCCGACGTGACCATGGTGGAGGCATGAGCGACGACAAGCGGATCACAGTCCAGCGCACCATCGACGCGCCGACGACCGCGGTGTTCGACGTGTTGTCGAACCCGCAGCGGCACGCCGACCTCGACGGCTCGGGTTTCGTGATCTCCGACGACCGGTCGGACCGGATCACCGGCACCGGCCAGAAGTTCCGGATGAACATGAGCGGCGACCACATGGGCGGCGACTACCAGACCGACAACCACGTCACCGGCTACGACGAGAACAAGCTCCTCGCGTGGCAGACCGCGCCCGCCGGCGTCGAGCCGCCCGGATGGGAGTGGGTCTGGGAGCTCGAGGCGAACGGGCCGGACGCCACCGACGTCACGCTCGTCTACGACTGGAGCCACGTGACCGACCCCGCCATCCTGCAGAAGGTGAGCTTCCCCCTGGTCTCGCAGGCCCAGCTCGAGGACTCCCTCGCGAACCTGGCGGAGTCCGTCTCGGGCTGAGGACCCTCGTCGGGCGGGCGCGTGGTGGTGACAGGTCACACCCCGCCGCGGAATAGGCCGGCCTCGCGGCCCGGTTGGAGGATGAGGACAGTCCCCGATCCGGAAGCAGTGATGACCACCACCGCCCCGCCCCCGCCCGTCGTGTCCGCGACGCGCGCCCCGCACTACCTGCTCGCCGTGCTCGCCCTGGCGATGGGCGGGTTCTCGATCGGCACGACCGAGTTCGTGACCATGGGGCTGATCCGGGAGATCGCCGGGGGTGTCGCCGTCTCGGTCCCGAGCGCCGGCCACGTGATCTCCGCCTACGCCGTGGGCGTCGTCGTCGGTGCGCCCGTGCTGGCCTTCCTCGGGGCCAGGTGGCCCCGGCGCGGCCTGCTGATCGGCCTGATGGCGACGTTCGGCATCTTCAACGCCCTCAGCGCCCTCGCCACCAGCTACTCGTGGCTGATGCTCGCCCGCTTCCTCGGCGGCGTCCCGCACGGCGCGTACTTCGGCGTGGCCTCGCTCGTAGCGGCGAGCCTGGCGCCGGCCGACCGCAAGGGTCGGGCGGTCGCGAGCGTCATGCTCGGCCTGTCGGTGGCCAACGTCGTCGGGGTCCCGGCCGCGACGTGGCTCGGGCAGCACCTCGGGTGGCGCTCGGCGTACTGGGCGGTCGCGGTCCTCGCGATCGTCACCGTCGCCATGATCATCGCGTTCGTCCCGTCGTGCCCCGGCGACTCCGAGGCGACCGGACGCCGCGAGCTCGCCGCCTTCGCCAAGCCGCAGGTGTGGCTGACCCTGCTGGCCGGCGCGATCGGCTTCGGCGGCATGTTCGCCGTCTTCTCCTACATCGCACCCACCGTCACCGAGGTCGGCGGGCTGGGTGACGGTGCGGTCCCGGTCTTCCTGCTGGTCTTCGGGCTCGGCATGGTCGCCGGCACGTGGGCGGCCGGCGAGCTGGCCGACTGGTCGGTGTACCGCTCGCTCCTGCTGGGCTCCGCGGGGATGGGCGCCGCGCTCGTCGCGTTCTACGTCCTCGCCCCCACCGGCTGGGGCCTGCTCCCGGTCGCCTTCGCGGTGACGGGCCTGAGCTCGGTGCTGGTCGTCAACCTCCAGCTCCGCCTGATGGACGTCGCCGGCGACGCCCAGACCCTGGGCGCCGCCATGAACCACGCCTCGCTCAACGCCGCCAACGCGCTCGGCGCGTGGCTGGGCGGCGTCATCATCGCGGCCGGCTACGGCTACCGCGCCCCGGCCCTCGTCGGCATCGGCCTCTCGGTCGCCGGCTTCGCCGTGATCGTCCTGTCCGCCGCCCTGCAGCGCCGCACCGACCACGCACCCGCCCTCACGCCGACCCGTCAGTGATCACTGTTGGGTCGACCCCCGGGTCCACGCCGACCCGTCACTGATCAGGGACGGGTCGACCACTCCGAGGCAAGGACGTCGTAGAGCGCGACGTCCGCGAGGCCGGTGCGGACGCGCGTCGCGAGACGCTCCTCGCCGGTGCGGCGGAACCCGCACGCCTCGGCGACGTGGCACGACGCGGCGTTGGCGACGGCCGCGACGATCCGCACCCGCCCGACCCCGAGCTCGGCGAACGACCACGACGTGACCGCCTCCACGGCAGCCCGCACGACGCCGCGGCCACGGGCGTCCGGGTGCGCCCAGTAGCCGATCTCGCACTCGTCGTCGTCGACGTCGAAGATGCTGATCGCGGCGAGCAGCCGGTCGTCGTCGGGGTCGGCCACCGCCCAGGTCGTGCCCCTCCCGGTCGCCTGCTTCTCCGTGGAGCCCTCGATCCAGCCGTGCGCGTGCTCGGCGGTGTACGGCGAGGGCATGGCGCCCAGCCAGTGCTGGGTGCGCGGGTCGGAGCACGCCTCGACGACCCGCGGGACGTCGTCCTCGCTCACGGGCCGGAGCCGGACGCCGGCGCCGTCGACAACCGGTGAGGTGAGCCAGCGCGTGGTGGGGGTGCGCGGCTCGTCGGCGAGCAGGGTGCCGACCCAGGCGTCGACGAGCGCGCCGCGCGACACCTGCGAGTGCCGCAGGACGCCGTCGATCCGGAAGCCGAGGCGCCAGGCGAGCTTGCGGGAGGCCCAGTTGCCGACGTTCGCGCGCCAGACGACGGTCCGCACGTCCTGCGTGGCGAAGCCCCACTCCAGGAGCAGCCGGACCCCGGCCTCCATCGCGCCGGTGCCGCGGGCGGCCGGGTAGGCACCGAAGGCGATCTCGGCCCGCCCGTGGCCCTCGTCGCGCAGGGCGATGTTGCCGGCGTAGCGGGTGCCGTCGTCGAGCGGGTGCTCTACGCCGAAGATCCACTGCGACCCGTCGGCCCACGCCGCGGGGGCGATCTCGTGCACGAAGGCGACCGCGTCCTGGACGCCGAACGGCACCGGCACCTGGGTCCACGCGATCGAGACCGGGTCGAGGCACTGCTCGAGGACGCCGGCGACGTCGCGGTCGGCCAGGGCACGGATCGTCGTGGTGCCGTCGGTCAGGGTCGGGGCGTCCATGGGTCGACCCTGTCACGCGCCGCCCGGGCCCCGCCCCGGGTTATCCCGCGAAGGCGGTGGCGTCCCCGCCGGACGCCCCGACGGGCGTCGTCGCCGGCGTCAGAGCACCGCGCTGTCGTGCCAGAGGGGCCAGATGTCGGAGTCGAGCTCGGCCGTGCGGTGCCACAGCGCCAGGTACACCTGGACGGCGGTGCCCTCGATCGAGCGGTCGCCCGCGACCGGCCCCTCGTGCCGGACGACGACGGGCGGCTCGTCGGTGACCCGGACGGTGTAGCCGTGCTGCGCGTCGGTGAGCGTGACGGCGAGCGTGAGCGGCGTCGTCGAGCGCAGCCGCGACCTCGAGCGCGGCACGAACCCGAGGAGCAGCTCGTCGACGCCGTCGAGCGCGACGTCGGGGTCGATCCACGTCTCGTCGGCGCGGGGGAGCCGGCCGAGTCGGGCGGCGAGGACGTCGACGGCGTGCACGGTCGTCTCGTGGCACTGACGGCGGGCCCAGAAGCGGCGCGGCGGCGGGGCGTCGTGCAGGAAGGTCGCCGCCTGCGCGTCGGCGGGCGCCGCGACCAGGGTGCGGACCAGCTCGATGGCGCCGTCGCGGAGCCACTCGACGGGGTCGGCGCTGCTGCGCCCGGCCTTCTCGAGCGGCTCCCACGCCAGGTCCTGGCCGCGGAAGCTGCCCGCGGCCCAGCGGTGGACGGCGCCCTGGTGGCCGATCAGGCGTCGTACGGTCCACTCCGGGCACGACGGGACGTCGACGTCCAGCCCGCCCCGACCGGCGTGCCGGGCCAGCTCGGTCATCGCCGTGTGGAAGCCCGCGAGGTGCTGCTCGAACGTGAGGTGGGTGGGCACCCGCCGATGGTCTCAGGTCGTCGGCAAGAATGACGTCCATGCCTGCGGTGACCGAGACCGAGACCGCCGTCCCGACGGCCGCGACCGGCGGCGCGCGCCCACGCGTGCTGTCCGGCATCCAGCCGACCGCCGACTCCTTCCACTTCGGCAACTACCTCGGCGCGCTGCGCCAGTGGGTCGACCTCCAGCGCGACCACCAGCCGTTCTTCTTCATCGCCGACCTGCACGCGATCACCGTCGAGCAGGACCCCAAGGTGCTTCGCGAGCGCACCCTGCGCGCGGCGGCGCAGCTGCTCGCCATGGGCATCGACCCGGCGCGATCGGCGATCTTCGTGCAGAGCCAGATCCCCGAGCACGCCCAGCTGTCGTGGGTGCTGCAGTGCCTCACCGGCTTCGGCGAGGCGCGCCGGATGACGCAGTTCAAGGACAAGTCCGCCAAGGGCGGGGAGGGGGCCGCCTCGGTCGGGCTGTTCACCTACCCGATCCTCCAGGCCGCCGACATCCTGCTCTACCGGCCGCACTACGTGCCGGTGGGCGAGGACCAGCGCCAGCACCTCGAGCTGACCCGCGACGTCGCCCAGCGGTTCAACCACCGCTACAAGAAGACCTTCCGGCTGCCCGAGCCCTACATCCTCAAGGCCACCGCCAAGATCGCCGACCTGCAGGACCCGACGTCGAAGATGTCGAAGTCGGCCTCCTCGCCCGGGGGCATCGTCGAGATGCTCGACCAGCCGTCGGTGAGCGCCAAGAAGATCCGCTCGGCGGTGACCGACTCCGAGGCCGAGATCCGCTTCGACGTCGAGGCCAAGCCGGGCGTCAGCAACCTGCTCACCATCTTCTCCGCCCTCACCGGCACCGGCATCTCCGACCTCGAGGCGGAGTACGCCGGCCAGGGGTACGGCGCCCTCAAGGGCGACCTCGCCGACGCCGTCATCTCGTTCGTGACCCCGTTCCGCGACCGCACGCTCGAGCTCCTCGACGACCAGGACCACCTGTCGAAGGTGCTCGCCCAGGGCGCCGAGCAGGCCGGCGAGGTCGCCCGGGCCACCCTGCGCGACGTCTACCAGCGGGTGGGCTTCGTCGCTCCCACCGCCCGCTAGGGTCGGGGAATGCCGACGATCGGAGTGGCCGTCGCGATCCCGGAGCCGTGGGCCACCGAGCTGCAGGACTACCGCACCGCCGTGGGTGACACGACGGCGACGATGATCCCGACGCACATCACGCTGGTGCCGCCGACCGAGGTCGACGGTGACCTGTCCTCGATCCAGGCGCACCTGGCCGAGGCGGCCGCGACGGTGCCGGCCTTCGAGGTCCACCTGCGCGGCACGGGCACCTTCCGCCCCGTCTCGCCGGTGGTGTTCGTGACGCTCGTCGAGGGCATCTCGCAGTGCGAGCAGCTCGCCGACGCCGTCCGCCGGGGACCGCTCGAGGTCGACCTCGACTTCCCCTACCACCCGCACGTCACCGTCGCGCACCACCTCGACGACGTGCTGCTCGACCGGGCCTTCGACGAGCTCGCGCGGTTCGAGTGCGAGTTCACCGTCACCGACTTCCACCTGTACGTCCACGACGACGAGCACGGGTGGCAGACCTCGCACGACTTCGCCCTCCGCGCCGCCCTAGGAGGCTGAGCCCGATGCCGTCGGTCAAGCAACGCATCACCAGCGCGCGCGAGCGTCGTCCCGGCCTCGACCACGTGCTGCGGATGCAGGAGCACTACGGCGCCGTGAAGGCCGGCCAGCAGGCCGGCGCGGTCACCTACTTCGCGTTCCTGTCGTTCTTCCCGATCCTGGCGCTGGCGTTCTTCGTGGTCGGCGTCGTCGCCGAGGTCTACCCCGAGGCCAACGCCAACCTGACCACCGCCATCGAGTCGGTGCTGCCGGGCCTGATCGGCAACGGCGAGAGCCAGATCTCCCTCGACGACGTCCAGTCGTTCTCCGGCATCGCCGGTGTCGTCGGTGTGCTCGGTGTCCTGTACGCCGGACTCGGCTGGGTCTCGGCGCTGCGGGACGCGCTCGTGGTCGTCTTCGAGACCCCGCAGCGCGAGCTGCCGTCGTTCGTCAAGGGCAAGCTGCGCGACCTGGTGGCCCTGGTGTCGATCGGCTTCGTGCTCATCGTCGCGGTGGCGGTGACCGGCTTCGTCTCCGGCTTCTCCGCCGACGTCCTCGGCTGGATCGGCCTCGGGTCCGAGCTCGCCTGGCTCGTGCAGGTCCTGGTGGTCGTCCTCGGGCTCGCCGCGAACGCCGTGCTGTTCTTCACGCTCTTCAAGCTCCTCGCCGAGCCGCGTGCGCCCAGCCGCTCGCTCTGGTCGGGGGCCCTGCTCGGTGCCGTGGGCTTCGAGGTCCTCAAGCAGGTCTCGAGCCTGCTGCTCAAGAGCACGCAGGGCCAGCCGGCCTTCCAGGCGTTCGGGATCGCGCTGATCCTGCTGGTCTGGATCAACTACTTCTCGCGCCTGGTCCTGTACGCCGCCGCCTGGGCCCACACGACGCCCGCGGCGCGCGCGCTGCGCCAGTCGGAGCCGGTCGACCCCGTGCAGGGGCCGGTCACGCCCGACCTCACGCACCTCCCGGCCGACAAGGCCACGGCCGGCGCCGCCACGCCCGGCCGCGCCTGGACCACGCCGTTCGCCGCCGGTGCGGGCGCCATGCTCGCCCTGGTGGCCGTCATCCGCCGCAGGAGGAACCCGTGAGGTTCGAACGCAAGCACGCCCTCGTCCTCCTGGCCGTCGCGGCCTGGAACGTCGTCACCTTCGGCAACTTCGCGAAGCGGCTCTACACCGCCTACGACGCGGGGGAGGACCGGGCGCTGGGCTACTGGGTGGCGCACTCGGTGCTGATCGTGGTCAACGTCCTGATCGCCGGCGTGCTCGGGTCGTGGGGCTGGAAGGCGCTCCGGGCCACCAAGGAGTCCTGACGCCGCCGTTTCTCCCGCCCGAGGCGGAGCGAACGGACGCCGACGAAACCGGCGAGCCGGCCTCGGTGCGCTCCCGGAGGCGGCTCGGTGGTCTCGACACGCTGACGCGCCTTCGCAAGCCCAGACGCGCCGCTTGCTCGACCCGCGCAGCGACGGGTCCCGCTCCTCCGTCCTGCGCCCCGGCTACTTGCCGTGGCGCAGGGCGGCGTGCAGGTCCCAGTTGAGGCGGGAGATCACGTCGAGCGGGATCTCCTTGGGGCACGCGGCGGTGCACTCACCGATGTTGGTGCAGCCGCCGAAGCCCTCGGCGTCGTGCTGGCCGATCATGTTGACGACACGGGTGTCGCGCTCGGCCTGGCCCTGGGGGAGCTCGCCGAGGTGGGTGATCTTCGCGCCGAGGAACAGCGAGGCCGAGCCGTTCGGGCAGGCGGCGACGCACGCGCCGCAGCCGATGCAGGTGGCGACGTCGAAGGCGCGGTTGGCCTTGTCCTTGGGGACCGGCGTGGCGTGGGCGTCGGGTGCCGCACCGGTGTTGACCGAGATGTAGCCGCCCTGCTGGATGATCCGGTCGAAGGCGCTGCGGTCGACGACGAGGTCCTTGACGATCGGGAAGGCGTCGGCGCGCCACGGCTCGATCGTGATGCTGTCGCCGTCACGGAACGAGCGCATGTGCAGCTGGCACGTGGTGGTCACCTCGGGGCCGTGCGCCTCGCCGTCGATCATCAGGCTGCACTGCCCGCAGATGCCCTCGCGGCAGTCGGAGTCGAACGCGATCGGCTCCTCGCCCTCGGCGTTCAGCTGCTCGTTGAGGACGTCGAGCATCTCGAGGAAGCTCATGTCCTCGGAGACGTCGTCGAGCTCGTAGGTGTGGATCCCGCCCGGCGCGGTCGCGTTCTCCTGGCGCCAGATCTTCAGGTTGAGCTTCATCGGGGTCCTTCCAGGGCAGCGGTGCTCGACAGGGGTGCGAGCAGGAGGGGACGAAGGGTGTCGCGGGGGGCCGTCACTTGTAGCTCCGCTGCTTCATCTCGACGAACTCGTAGGTGAGGTGCTCCTTGTGGAGGATCGGCTTCTCGTCCGCGCCGCCCCACTCCCAGGCCGCCACGTAGGCGTACTGGTCGTCGTGGCGCAGCGCCTCGCCCTCCTCGGTCTGCGACTCGGCCCGGAAGTGGCCGCCGCACGACTCGCGCCGGTTCAGCGCGTCGATGCACATGAGCTCGCCGAGCTCGAAGAAGTCGGCGACCCGGCCGGCCTTCTCGAGGGACTGGTTCATGCTCTCGGCGCTCCCGAGGACCCGGACGTTGCGCCAGAAGTCCTCCTTCAGGCTGCGGATGAGGTCGATCGCCTTGCGCAGGCCGTCCTCGGACCGCTCCATGCCGCAGTACTCCCACATGATGTGGCCGAGCTCGCGGTGGTAGGAGTCGACGCTGCGGGTGCCGTTGGTCGTCATGAACTGCTCGATGCGCGACTTCACCGACTGCTGCGCCTCGACCACCGCGGGGTCGTCCTCGGCGATCTTCTCGAACGGACCCTCGGCGAGGTAGTCGCGGATGGTGTTGGGGAGGACGAAGTAGCCGTCGGCGAGGCCCTGCATCAGCGCCGAGGCGCCGAGGCGGTTGGCGCCGTGGTCGGAGAAGTTGGCCTCGCCGGTGACGAACAGGCCCGGGATCGTCGACTGCAGGTCGTAGTCGACCCACAGCCCACCCATGACGTAGTGCACGGCCGGGTAGATCCGCATCGGCGAGGTGTAGGGGTCCTCGCCGGTGATCCGGGCGTACATGTCGAAGAGGTTGTCGTACTTGTCCTCGATGGCCTTGCGGCCGAGCCGGTCGATGGCCTCGGCGAAGTCGAGGTAGACGCCGCGCCGGACGCCGTCGACCTCGGGGCCGACGCCGCGGCCCTCGTCGCACATGTTCTTCGCCTGGCGCGAGGCGATGTCGCGGGGGACGAGGTTGCCGAACGCCGGGTAGATCCGCTCGAGGTAGTAGTCGCGGTCCTCCTCGGGGATCTCCCGGGGGTCCTTGCCGCAGTCGGCCTGGTTCTTGGGGACCCAGATCCGCCCGTCGTTGCGCAGCGACTCCGACATGAGGGTCAGCTTCGACTGGTGCGCGCCGGCGACCGGGATGCAGGTGGGGTGGATCTGCGTGTAGCAGGGGTTCGCCATCAGGGCGCCCTTGCGGTGCGCGCGCCACGCGGCGGTGACGTTGCAGCCCATCGCGTTGGTGGAGAGGAAGAAGACGTTGCCGTAGCCGCCCGAGGCGAGCACGACGACGTCGGCGAAGTAGGTCTCGATCTCGCCGGTGACCATGTCGCGCACGATGATCCCGCGGGCCCGGCCGTCGACGACGATCAGCTCGACCATCTCGTGGCGGGTGTAGCACTTGACCGTGCCGGCCGCGACCTGGCGCTCGAGGGCCTGGTAGGCGCCGATGAGCAGCTGCTGGCCGGTCTGGCCGCGGGCGTAGAAGGTGCGGGAGACCTGGACGCCGCCGAAGGAGCGGTTGTCGAGCAGGCCGCCGTACTCGCGGGCGAACGGGACGCCCTGGGCGACGCACTGGTCGATGATGCTGGTGCTCACCTGGGCCAGGCGGTAGACGTTCGACTCGCGCGAGCGGTAGTCGCCGCCCTTGATCGTGTCGTAGAAGAGCCGGTAGACCGAGTCGCCGTCGCCCTTGTAGTTCTTGGCCGCGTTGATGCCGCCCTGGGCGGCGATCGAGTGCGCCCGGCGCGGGGAGTCCTGGTAGCAGAACGACTTGACGACGTAGCCGGCCTCGCCGAGCGTCGCGGCGGCCGAGGCGCCGGCCAGGCCGGTGCCGACCACGATCACCGAGAGCCGGCGCCGGTTGGCCGGGTTGGCGATGCGGGCCTCGAACTGACGGGTGTTCCAGCGCTCCTCGAGCGGGCCGCCGGGCGCCTTCGTGTCCTGGATCGGGTCGCCGTCGACGTAGTAGTCGGCCGCGTCGTCGGTCTGCTGCGCGCCCTCGCGCTCGGCGAGCGCGGCGGCGTCGAGCGTGCGCGAGGAGTCGAAGGAGTTGGTGGTGTCGGGCAGGTCGGTCATGGGGTGCTCGAACCTCTCAGATCAGTCGATGACGCCGGCGAGCACGAAGATCGGGACCAGCGAGAACCCGCCGGCCACGACCACCGCGAGGATGGTGCCGATCGCCTTGGCGTTGCGGCGCGACGTGGCGTTGTTGGTCAGGCCGAGGGTCTGGGCGGCACTCCAGGTGCCGTGGTGCAGGTGCAGCGCCAGGGCGACCATCGCCAGGAGGTAGATGACCGTCAGCCACGGCACCTCGAAGCTCTGGACCATCAGCGTGTAGGGGTCGCCCGCGGCGTCGCCCGTCTCGCCGGTGTTCACGTTGATGCGACCGACGGTGAAGTTCAGCAGGTGCCAGATGATGAAGAGCAGCAGCGTGATCCCGCCCCAGCGCATCCAGTGCGAGGAGAAGCTGGAGTGCTTGTTCTTCTTCACCACGTACTTGGTCGTGCGCGCCCTGCCGGCGCGCCGCCACAGCGCGATGGCGCAGAAGACGTGCACGAACAGCGAGAGGAGCAGCACGACGCGCGCGATCCAGAGGAAGCCCTCGTGCGGCAGCAGGGGCTCGCCGAGCTCGCGCAGGTGGTGCGCGTAGTCGTTGAAGGCCTCCTGCCCGGAGAAGGCCTTGAGGTTGCCGTACATGTGCGCAAGCACGTAGCCGACGAAGATCAGGCCGCTCACGGCCATCAACATCTTCAGCGCGATGGTCGAACGCACTGCACGAGAGCCCTTGACCAGGGCCGGACGGGTCGTCATCACCACGATGGTCACTCTACGGTCACCGCGACCTGCGGCTTCACCCGACCGGTGTGACATACGTCGCCCGGCCCACCCCGCGGCGTGTCGTGCTGCCTCGGGCGACGGTCGCGCCTGGTCAGGCGGCGGTGACCCGGGTCGGGGCCAGGTGCTCGGCGACCAGCTCGTCGACCGCGTCGGACCAGCTGCGCCGGCGGGCGACCTCGCGCCCCTCGGCTCCGAGCAGGCCGCGGTGCCGGTCGGCGACGACGGCCTCGACGGCCCGCCGGAACGCCCGGGGGTCGGAGGGGTCGTAGAGGAGCCCGGTCTCGAGGTGGCGGACGACGTCGGGCGCCCCGCCCGAGCGCGGTGCGACGACGGGGACGCCGGCCGCGGCGGCCTCACGCAGGGTGTGGGCGCACGTCTCGTGCTCCCCGGGGTGCACGAGCAGGTCGAGGGTCGGCATCGCCACGGTCAGGTCGCCGGTGCCCATCGAGCCGGTCACCTTCCCCTGCGGCAGGCGCGACTCCAGCCACTCGCGCTGCGGGCCGTCGCCGATCACCACCGGGCGGACGCCGTCGAGGGAGGCCAGCTCGGCGAGGCGGCGCACGCCGTGCCGCTTGTGCAGCCCGCCGACGTACCCGACGACGACCAGCGGTGGCCGGCCGGCGCGCCCGGCCGAGCGGGCGCGCGACCACGAGTCGTGCAGCCAGCCGTCCCGCAGCGCCGGGGTGAACGCCGCGGTGTCGACCCCCGGGCGCCACAGCCCGGCGTCGACGCCGAACTCCTTCATCCGGTCGACCATCCAGGTCGAGGTGACCAGCACCCGGTCGGCGCGGTCGGCGACCCGGGAGCGCCAGTAGTCGGCGCTGACGTCGAGCACGGGGGACTGCTCGACGACCAGCGAGGGGATGCCGGTGCGGTGGGTCAGCTTGAGGGCCTTGCGGCCGAGCACCCCGGGGGAGGTGACGTGCACGAGGTCCGGGCCGAACTGGTCGAGGGCCGTGCGCACCTGCGGGCCGGCGGGCTCCAGCGGGCGGACCCGCACCACCTGTGAGGTCCGGTACGTCGTCAGCCCTGGCCCGGGAGTGATGATCCGGACCGTGTGGCCGAGGTCGACGAGCCGGTCCGCGACGGCCTTCAACGTCGTCGTGGTGCCGTCGACCGCGGGGTAGAACGTCTCGGTGACCAGGGCGATCCGCATGTCGCGAGCCTCACCGCCGCGCCCGTCGGTGCCACCACGGCGACCCGTCCCGTCCGTGCACACCAGGTGAACGCGTGGGTGGGCACCGACGTCGCGACGCCCTACGGTGGTTGCGCTCCCTCCTGTGTGCCCACCCCCTCGACGCCAGGAGTCCCCGGACGATGTCCGTGACCGCTTCCTCCCCCGACGCCCCTGCCCCTCCCGCCGGCCACGCGGCACCCGACCCACGCGGTCGGGGAGTCGTCCGCCTGCTGCCGGCGGCCGAGCGCCACCTGGTGAGCCGGTTCTCCTACGGCATCACCCCCGAGCTCGCGAAGCGGGTCCGCGGCGCCGGCGGGGCCGCGCGCTGGTTCGAGCAGCAGCTGTCGCCCGGATCGGTCAGGGACCCGCAGGCCGACGCCGTCGCCGACTGGTTCCCGAGCCTGCGGCGCGGGCCGGCCGAGCTGTGGCGGCGCCAGGTGCAGGACGTCGAGGGTGGCTGGGAGGTCATGGAGGACTACGCCCGCTGGCTGCTCGTGCGACGGACCAAGACGCGTCGCCCGGTGCTGGAGATGATGACCGAGCTGTGGGAGAACCTGCTGCACGTGCCGGTCTCGGGCGACGAGCAGTTCACCCACCGCGTCGACTACGGAGCCACGATCCGCCGCCACGCCCTCGGGCGCTTCGACGAGCTCCTCGTCGCGGCGATCACCCATCCCGCGATGCTCATCTACCTCGACGCCGCCGAGTCCACCAAGGAGCACCCCAACGAGAACCTCGGGCGCGAGCTCCTCGAGCTGCACACCGTCGGCGTCGGGCACTACACCGAGGACGACGTCCGCGACTCGGCGCGGATCCTCACCGGCTGGTCGGTCGACCTGTGGGAGAGCTGGCGCCCGGAGTACCACCGCGAGGAGCACCACGTCGGTCGGGTGCGGGTCAAGGGCTTCGTCGACAAGAACCGGTCGGACGACGGACGCGCGCTCACCCGCCGCTACCTGCGCTACCTCGCGCACCACCCGCACACCGCCCGGCGGGTCGCGCAGCGGCTGGCGGTGAAGTTCGTCGGCGACCGCCCGCCGGCGTCCCTGGTCGACCGGCTCGCCCGCGTCTACCTCGAGCACGACACCGCCATCAAGCCGGTGCTGCGCGCCCTGGTCGCCTCGTCGGCGTTCGAGCGGTCGGCCGGCACCAAGGTCCGCGACCCCGGCGAGGACGTCGTCGCCACCTACCGCGTGCTGGGTGCGTCGATCTCCCGGCCGCCGAGCGGGGAGGCGCGGGGCCGGTCGGCCGCCGAGGCGATCCTGTGGCAGAGCAGCTCGATCGGCACCTCGCCGTACGCCTGGCCGGCGCCGGACGGGCAGCCGATCGACAGCGCGTCCTGGTCGTCGCCCTCGCGGCTGCTGGCCTCGATGCGGTTCCACCTCGACCTGGCGGGAGGCTGGTGGCCCGACGTCGCGGTCGGCCACCGCGAGCCGCGGCAGTGGCTGCCACGGCCGGAGGTCCGTTTCGACGACCTGGTCGACCACGTGTCGCGCCTCGTGCTGCACCGCCCCGCGACCGACCGGCTGGTCGAGGCGTGCTGCCGCGCCACCGGCGTGAAGCGCCGCGAGCGGATCGACGCCGAGCACGCCCTCGTGCAGTGGATGTTCCCGACCTTCCTCGCCGTCCTCCTCGACAGCCCCGCCCACCTGAGCAGGTAGCCCGCCATGACCTCGACCCACCAGCCCACCCAGCACCCCCGCTCCTGCTGCGACGAGTACGCCGGCGTGCAGGCCGCCGTCTCCCGCCGCGGCCTGATGAGGGGCGCGCTCGCCCTGGCCGGCGCCAGCACCGTCGTCGGCGGCGCGGTCGTCACCGCCTCTCCCGCGGCGGCCCGCACGGCGTCGTCCGTGCTCGTCGTGCTGTCGCTGCGCGGCGGCGCCGACGGGCTCTCGCTCGTCGTCCCGCACGCCGACCCGGTCTACTACCGCGCCCGCCCGGGCATCGCGGTCGCCGCCGACCGGCTGCTGCACAAGGACGGCATGTTCGGCCTGCACCCGGCCCTGGCCCCGCTCACGCCGCTCTGGCAGGCGGGGAAGGTCGCGGCCGTGCACGCCACCGGGCTCCCGGTCGCCAACCGGTCGCACTTCTCCGCGATGGAGGAGGTCGAGGACGCCGACCCGGGCTCCTCGACCCGCGTGGGCTGGCTCAACCGCCTGGTCGGCACGACGCCGGGCGGCTCCCCGCTGCAGGGCTTCGGCGTGGGCGGCGGCGTCCTCCCGACGTCGCTGTACGGACCCTCGCCGGTGATGTCCGGGGGGCGCGTCGACGCGCTCACCATCCCCGGCGCGAGCGGCGACGGCCGCAAGAAGGCTTCGCTCCGCACGGTCTGGAAGGGCGACACGAGCCCGCTCGGCCGCAGCATGCGCTCGGTGTTCGACGCGGTCGCGGCCGGCGGCCCGATCCGCGCGGCGGCCGACCACAGCGACGCCTACCCGGCGACCGACCTCGGGCGCGCCCTGTCGACGGCCGCGCAGATCGTCCGCGGCGACGTGGGCGTCGAGGTGATCACCGTCGACCAGGGCGACTGGGACATGCACGTCGGCACCGGCGGCTCCGACGACGGGTGGCTGGCCCGCAACGCCCGCGACCTGGCCGCGTCGATGGCGGCGTTCCTCGGTGACCTCGGCGACCAGGCCGGCAAGGTCACGCTGGTGACGATCAGCGAGTTCGGACGCCGCGTCGTCGAGAACGACAGCGGCGGCACCGACCACGGCCACGGCAACGTCATGCTCGTCGCCGGGGCGGGCGTCCGAGGCGGCTACCACGGCCGGTGGCCGGGCCTGTCGACCGGCTACGAGGCCGACCTGAAGGTCACCACCGACCACCGCCAGGTGCTGGCGGAGATCGGAGCGACGCGGTTCGGGGCCTCGACGGCGAAGGTCTTCCCGGGCCTGCGCTACGCGCCCCTGGGCGTCGTCCGCAGCGGCTGACCCGGCCGCGCCAGCGCCCCAGAAGCGGGGTCCGGACCAGTCCGTGCGGTGTGGCCTCTTTCACATCGGGCCCGGTTTGTGCAGACTCGGCGCACCACCGGCTGACTGCACGAGCAAGGGGCGCGGATGAGCACTGGCCAGGGAAGCACCGGCGTACGAGGCCCGACGCGGGCCCGGATCGAGGCCAGGACGCTCCGCACGGACCGGTGGTGGCAGGCGCCGTTGACGACGTTCGTCGTGTTCTCCGCCTTCGTCGTCTACGCGACGGTGCGCGCGTTCATGGGCACCGACTACTACGCGAAGCCCTACCTGTCGCCGTTCTACTCGCCGTGCCTCGGCGACTGCGTCGAGGGCGCCTCCGACTTCGGTCAGCCGTTCGGCTGGTTCCCGCTGTCGGCGGCGCTGATCATCCTGGTCTTCCCGCTCGGCTTCCGGATGACCTGCTACTACTACCGCAAGTCCTACTACCGGGCGTTCTGGCTCTCGCCGCCGGCCTGTGGGGTCGCCGAGCCGCACGCGAGCTACACCGGTGAGTCGCGCTTCCCGCTGGTCCTGCAGAACGCGCACCGCTACTTCTGGTACGCCGCGATCGTGGTCGGCCTGATCCTCACCTTCGACGTGGTCCTCGCGTTCCGGCCGATGCCCGGCGAGTACGCGATCGGCGACGGCGAGACCGGCGGCGTCCACATGGGCCTCGGCACGCTGCTGATGATCGTCAACATCGTGCTCATCTGGCTCTACACGCTCTCGTGCCACTCCTGTCGGCACGCCGTGGGCGGCCGGCTGCGGCACTTCTCGAAGCACCCCGTCCGCTACCGGCTCTGGACGTGGGTCTCGAGGCTGAACGTCCACCACGGCCGGTTCGCCTGGTACTCGCTGTTCTCGGTGGCGCTGGTCGACCTCTACGTCCTCCTGCTCGCCACCGGCACCATCCAGGACCTGAGGTTCTTCTGACATGAGCACGACGAGCGACCGGCACCCGATGACCGGCAACGAGATGTCCGGTGCCGCCGAGGGCGGCACGGAGCGCCACCAGTACGACGTGGTCGTGGTCGGCGCCGGCGGCGCCGGCCTGCGGGCCGCGATCGCCGCGCACGAGGCGGGCGCACGCACCGCCGTCGTCTGCAAGTCGCTGCTCGGCAAGGCCCACACGGTCATGGCCGAGGGCGGGATCGCCGCGGCGATGGGCAACCGGTGGCCCGAGGACAGCTGGGAGGTCCACTTCCGCGACACCATGCGCGGCGGGAAGATGCTCAACCACTGGCGGATGGCGCAGCTGCACGCGCAGGAGGCGCCCGAGCGGGTGATGGAGCTCGAGGACTGGGGTGCGCTGTTCGACCGCACCGACGACGGGCTGATCTCGCAGCGCGACTTCGGCGGCCACAAGTACGCGCGGCTCGCCCACGTCGGCGACCGCACCGGCCTGGAGATGATCCGCACGCTGCAGCAGCGCACCGTCGCGCTCGGCATCGACGTCTTCATGGAGTGCACGGTCACCGACGTCTTCAAGCAGGACGGGGTGGTGTCGGGGGCGCTGGCCTACTGGCGCGAGACCGGCCGGTTCGTGCTCTTCGACACCCCCACGGTCGTGCTCGCCACGGGCGGCATCGGCAAGTCGTTCAAGGTCACCTCGAACTCCTGGGAGTACACCGGCGACGGCCACGCCCTCGCGATGCGCACGGGGGCGTCGCTGATCAACATGGAGTTCGTGCAGTTCCACCCGACCGGCATGGTGTGGCCGCCGTCGGTGAAGGGGCTGCTGGTCACGGAGTCGGTCCGCGGCGACGGCGGCATCCTGAAGAACTCCGAGGGCGAGCGGTTCATGTTCGACTACATCCCGGAGTTCTTCCGCGCCGAGACGGCCGACACCGTCGAGGAGGCCGACGCCTGGTACGAGGACAAGAAGAACAACCGCCGGCCCCCCGAGCTGCTGCCGCGCGACGAGGTCGCGCGGGCGATCAACTCCGAGATCAAGGCGGGGCGGGGCACGCCGCACGGTGGCATCTACCTCGACATCGCCTCGCGCCGGACGCCGGAGTTCATCCGCAAGCGGCTGCCCTCGATGTACCACCAGTTCAAGGAGCTCGCCGACGTCGACATCACCCGGGAGCCGATGGAGATCGGCCCGACCTGCCACTACGTGATGGGCGGGGTCGAGGTCGATCCCGACACCCAGGAGAGCGCGGTCACCGGCCTGTACGCCGTGGGGGAGTGTTCGGGCGGGATGCACGGCTCCAACCGGCTCGGCGGCAACTCACTCGGCGACCTCCTCGTCTTCGGCAAGCGGGCCGGGGAGTCGGCCTCGGCGTACGCCGCCGGGCTGGGCGCGACGCGTCCGCAGGTCGACGAGGACGACGTCCGCGCGGCCCGGGCGAGCGCCCTCGCGCCGTTCGAGGTGGAGGGGGGCGAGAACCCGTACGCGATCCAGAGCGACCTCCAGCAGTCGATGAACGACCTGGTCGGGATCATCCGCACCGGGCAGGAGCTGCAGGAGTCGCTGGACGCGATCGAGGCCTTCAAGGTGCGGGCGGCGTCGATGAAGGTGGAGGGCCACCGGCAGTACAACCCGGGCTGGCACCTGGCGCTCGACCTGCGCAACATGCTGCTCGTCAGCGAGTCGGTCGCGCGGGCGGCGCTGGCCCGCGAGGAGTCCCGCGGTGGTCACACCCGCGACGACTTCCCCGGCCCCGACCCGACGTGGGGCACCAAGAACCTCGTCGTCCGCCTCGACGCCGCGGGCACCGGCGTCGAGCTGCAGGAACAACCGCTGCCGGCGATGCCGGACGAGCTCAAGAAGTACTTCGAGAGCAAGTGAGGGAGCGACCATGGGCTACGAGCTGAAGCTGCGGGTGTGGCGGGGCGACCAGGACGGCGGCGACCTCGGCGACTACGCCGTCGAGGTGTCCGAGGGCGAGGTCGTGCTCGACGCCCTGCACCGGCTGCAGGCCACCCAGGCCGGCGACCTCGCGATCCGGTGGAACTGCAAGGCCGGCAAGTGCGGCTCGTGCAGCGCCGAGATCAACGGCCGGCCCCGGCTGCTGTGCATGACCCGGCTCTCCGACTTCGACCCCGCGGAGACGATCACGGTGACGCCGATGCGGACCTTCCCGGTGATCCGCGACCTCGTCACCGACGTCTCGTTCAACTACGAGAAGGCGCGCGAGCTGCCGTCGTTCGCCCCGCCGCCGCGCGACGCCGACGGCAAGCGCCGGATGGCGCAGGTCGACGTCGAGCGGGGCCAGGAGTTCCGCAAGTGCATCGAGTGCTTCCTGTGCCAGGACGTGTGCCACGTCGTCCGCGACCACGACGACAACAAGCCGGCCTTCGCCGGTCCGCGGTTCTTCCTGCGGTACGCCGAGCTCGACATGCACCCGCTCGACACCCACGACCGCCGCGAGCTCGCCCAGGGCGCCGCCGGGCTCGGGATGTGCAACATCACCAAGTGCTGCACCGAGGTCTGTCCCGAGGGCATCAAGATCACCGACAACGCGATCATCCCGATGAAGGAGCGCGTCGTCGACCGCAGGTTCGACCCGCTGGTCTGGCTCGGCTCCAAGATCGGGATCCGCACCAAGGACTACGACGGCCGCACCGAGGTCTGACCCCTGTCCCTCCCGGGGCGGGCCCGGAGGCGCCGTCGTCAGGGGGTGGGTGCGGGGGCGTCGACCGTCTGCGGCGGCAGCACGCCGCGCTCGACGTCCGCGGCCACCGCGCGGATCCGGGCGGCGCTCGCGCTCCAGTCGCCGCCGTCGTCGTCCCACCAGATCCGGAGGCCCTTCCGGGCCTCGACGGTCCAGCGGCGGCGGACGGCGGCCCGGTGGAGGACCGCGAACGGCAGCACGAGCAGCATCACCGCGAGCTCGACGAGGGCGGCGACGGCGAAGGGGATCCCGACGAGCACGACGAGCAGGATGCTCAGCGGGTCGTCGGCACCGAGCCAGCCGAGCACCTGCGGCAGCCACTTCTTGAACCGGCGCCGCCACGGCACCCACCGCCGGCTCACCCGCCACACCTGCCCGGTGGGATCGCTGACCTTCACCCCGGCACCCTAGGCCGACCCGTCACCCATAGGTGACGGGTCAGCGCAGACCTGACCGACCCGTCACCTATAGGTGACGGGTCAGCGGAGACCTGGTCGACCCGTCACCCATAGGTGACGGGTCGGCGTGGCGGCCGAACGACCGTACGGCAAACATCACAGTCAGTGGCCCGGATCACGTCGGGTGCCTAGGGTGCCCACCATGAGCATCGAGGGGACCGCCGTCGAGGGCGGCCTGGACGAGCCGACCGAGCTGGAGCCGGAGCAGGGCTCGCTCGAGCTGGCGCAGGCCGAGGACCGGCACACCCGCGCCGACTGGGAGCGCGAGACCGCGAAGGTGCTCCGCAAGGCGCGCCGGATGACCGACGAGGACGACGACGCGCTGGTCTGGAGCAAGCTGACCCGCACCACGCTCGACGGGATCCCGGTCGCGCCGCTCGGCACGCCCGACCTGCTCGAGGACCTGCAGACCGTGGGCCGACCCACCCGAGCCGGCGACTGGGACGTCCGCGCACACGTCGCGGCCGGGCCCGCGAAGGAGGTCAACGAGGAGATCCTCGGCGACCTCGAGGGCGGGGTGACCTCGACCTGGGTCGAGGCCGGTCCCGGCACCGACTTCGAGGCGCTGCTGGAGGGCGTCCTCCTCGACCTCGCCCCCGTCGTCCTGCAGCCCCCGCCGGACGACGCCGCGGCGACCGCCCGCGCGTTCCTGGCCTGGGCCGGCGACCTCGAGCTGCACCCCGGCACCAACCTCGGCGTGCCCGCCTTCGACGCCGACGTCGCGGCAGCCGCCCGCGCGGCCGGCGTCCTGGGCTTCGTCCTCGACGCCACCGCCGTCCACGACCGCGGCGCCTCCGACGCCCAGGAGGTCGGCACGGCGATGGCGGCCGCGGCGGGCTACCTGCGCGCCGCCACCGACGCCGGCCCCGCCGTCGCCGAGGCCGCCGCCCTGGTCGAGTTCCGCCTGGCCGTCACCGACGACCAGTTCGCGAGCATCGCCAAGCTGCGGGCCGCACGTCGTCTGTGGGCGCGGCTCCAGGAGCACTGCGACGCCGAGCCCGTCCCGATGCGTCTGCACGCCGTCACGAGCCGGCCGATGATGACCCGCTACGACCCCTGGGTGAACATGCTCCGCACCACCGTCGCCGCGTTCGCCGCCGGCGTCGGCGGCGCCGACGCCGTCACCGTCCTGCCGTTCGACTCCGCGCTCGGTCGCCCCGACGCCCTCGGCCGGCGCAACGCGCGCAACACCTCCGCGCTGCTGATCTCCGAGGCGCACGTCGCCCGCGTCGCCGACCCCGCCGGCGGGTCGTACGCCGTCGAGAAGCTCACCGACGACCTCGCGGTCGCCGCGTGGGAGATCCTCGGCCGCCTCGACGACGGTGCCGACCTCACCGCCGAGATCGAGGCCGTCGCCCGGGAGCGCGAGGAGCAGGTCGCCACCCGCCGGCGCCCGCTGACCGGCGTCACCGAGTTCCCGAACCTCGCCGAGACGTTGCCCGAGCGGTCCGGTGCCGGGCTCGCGGCGGCCGGCGTCCGCTCGTACGCCGCCAGCTTCGAGGCCCTGCGCGACGACCCGCCGGCGGCCCACGTCTTCCTCGCCACCCTCGGACCCGTCTCTGCCCACACCGCGCGGGCCACGTTCGCGGCCAACCTGTTCGCGGCCGGGGGAGTCGCCACCGACCCCGCCGGCGCGACCGACGGCGTTGAGGCCCTCCTCGCGGCGTACGCCGGCCAGCCGGTCGTCTGCCTGGCCGGGACCGACGCCGCCTACGCCGAGTGGGGCGCGGCCGCAGCCGCCGCTCTCCGCGAGGCCGGCGCCACCCGCGTCGTGGTCGCGGGCAGGCCCGTCGACCACGCCGACGACTCCTGCGCGACGGGCGTGGACGCCCTCGACTTCCTGAGCCGCACGCGAGAGGCGCTGTCATGAGTGTTCCGAAGAGCTTCGCCGGCCTGCCGCTCCACGGGGGCGGCGTCGCGTCGGGCGCGACGTCCGGTGGCGAGCCGTGGGCCAGCCCCGAGGGCATCGACGTCCTGCCGGTCTACGGACCCGAGCACCTCGCCGGCCTCGACGCCCTCGACACGTGGCCGGGCCTGAGCCCGTTCCTGCGCGGTCCCTACCCGACGATGTACACGACCCAGCCCTGGACCGTGCGCCAGTACGCCGGCTTCTCGACCGCCGAGGCCTCCAACGCCTTCTACCGGCGCAACCTCGCCGCCGGCCAGAAGGGCCTGAGCGTCGCCTTCGACCTCGCGACCCACCGCGGCTACGACTCCGACCACCCGCGCGTGCGCGGCGACGTCGGGATGGCCGGCGTCGCGATCGACTCGATCTACGACACCCGCACGCTCTTCGACGGGATCCCGCTCGACGAGATGTCGGTGTCGATGACGATGAACGGCGCGGTGCTGCCGGTGCTCGCGCTCTACATCGCCGCGGCCGAGGAGCAGGGGGTGAAGCCGGAGCAGCTCGCGGGGACGATCCAGAACGACATCCTCAAGGAGTTCATGGTCCGCAACACCTACATCTACCCGCCGGCGCCGTCGATGCGGATCATCTCCGACATCTTCAGCTACACCTCGGCGCGGATGCCGCGGTTCAACTCGATCTCGATCTCGGGCTACCACATCCAGGAGGCCGGGGCGACCAACGACCTCGAGCTCGCCTACACCCTGGCCGACGGCGTCGAGTACATCCGCGCCGGCCTCGAGACCGGGATGACGATCGACCAGTTCGCCCCGCGGCTGAGCTTCTTCTGGGCGACCGGGATGAACTTCTTCATGGAGATCGCCAAGATGCGCGCGGCCCGCGCCCTGTGGAGCCGGCTGGTGCGGGAGTTCGAGCCGCAGAACCCGAAGTCGCTGTCGCTGCGCACGCACAGCCAGACGTCGGGCTGGAGCCTGACCGCGCAGGACGTCTTCAACAACGTCCAGCGCACCTGCATCGAGGCGATGGCCTCCACCCAGGGCCACACCCAGAGCCTGCACACGAACGCCCTCGACGAGGCCATCGCGCTGCCCACCGACTTCAGCGCCCGGATCGCCCGCAACACCCAGCTGCTGCTGCAGCAGGAGAGCGGCACGACCGGCACGATCGACCCGTGGGCCGGCTCGTACTACGTCGAGCGGCTCACCCACGACCTCGCCGAGCGCGCCTGGGGCCACATCCAGGAGGCCGAGCGCGCCGGCGGGATGGCCCGGGCGATCGAGCAGGGCATCCCGAAGATGCGCATCGAGGAGGCCGCGGCCCGCACCCAGGCGCGCATCGACTCCGGCGCCCAGAAGGTCATCGGCGTCAACACCTTCCGGCTCGCCGCGGAGGACAAGCTCGACGTCCTCAAGGTCGACAACGACGACGTCTACCGCCAGCAGCTCGCGAAGCTGGAGCGGCTGCGCGCCGAGCGCGACGACGACGCGGTCCGCTCGGCCCTCGAGGCGCTCACCAGCTCGGCCGACCGCGGCGCCGCGAAGGGCAGCCTCGACGGCAACCTGCTCGCCCTGGCCGTCGACGCCGCGCGCGCCAAGGCCACGGTCGGGGAGATCTCCGACGCGCTGGAGAAGGTCTACGGCCGGCACCAGGCGGTGATCCGTACGATCTCGGGCGTGTACCGCGACACCGCCGGCGAGGGCGACGGCACCCTGCTCCAGCAGGTGCTCGACGCGACGGCCGCCTTCGACGAGGCCGAGGGACGGCGTCCGCGCATCCTGGTCGCCAAGATGGGCCAGGACGGCCACGACCGCGGCCAGAAGGTCATCGTGTCGGCCTTCGCCGACATGGGCTTCGACGTCGACGTCGGCCCGCTGTTCTCCACGCCGGAGGAGGTCGCGCAGCAGGCGGTGGACGCCGACGTCCACATCGTCGGGGTCAGCTCGCTGGCGGCGGGCCACCTCGCGCTGCTGCCCGCGCTGAAGCAGGCGCTCGCCGAGCAGGGACGGCCCGACATCATGACGGTGATCGGCGGCGTGATCCCGCCCGACGACGTCCCGACGCTGAGGGAGATGGGCGCCGCCGCGGTCTTCCTGCCCGGCACGGTCATCGCCGAGTCGGCGCTCGACCTGCTCGCCAAGCTGCGCGAGCAGCTCGGGCACTGATGGTGGGCGCGAGGTCTCGACTCGCGGTGACTACGTCCCCGCGGCTCGACCACCGGAGTCGTCCGTCGGTCGAGCCGGGCGAGCGCCGGCGAGCCCGAGTCGAGACCCTCCCCGTCGACGAGCGGGCCGGCGATGCCTGACGTCGACACCCTGGTCTCCGGCATCCGCGAGGGCCGGCGCGCGGCGGTCGCGCAGGCGATCACGCTCGTCGAGTCGGCCCTGCCCGCGAAGCGGACGGCGGCGCGCGAGCTGCTCACGCTGCTCACCACCGACGCCGACGCCGGCGTCCGGTCGCCCGCGGTGCGGGTCGGCATCAGCGGCGTCCCGGGCGTGGGCAAGTCGACCTTCATCGAGGCGCTCGGGTCGCGGCTGACCGCGGAGGGCCACCGCGTCGGCGTCCTGGCCGTCGACCCGAGCAGCGTGCGCACCGGTGGTTCGGTGCTCGGCGACAAGACCCGGATGTCGCGGCTCTCCGCCGACCCGCAGGCCTACATCCGCCCGAGCCCCAGCGCGGGCACGCTCGGGGGCGTGGCGCGCGCGACGGTGCAGGCGATGACGGTGCTCGAGGCGGCGGCGTACGACGTGGTGCTGGTCGAGACCGTCGGCGTCGGCCAGTCCGAGGTCACCGTCGCCGGGATGGTCGACACCTTCCTCTTCCTCACCCTGGCGCGCACCGGTGACCAGCTGCAGGGCATCAAGAAGGGCATCCTCGAGATCGTCGACGTCGTCGCGGTCAACAAGGCCGACGGCGAGCACGAGCAGGAGGCGCGCGTGGCCGCGCGCGAGCTGGCCGGGGCGCTGCGGCTGGTGCGCGGGCACGGGGAGTGGGCGCCGCCGGTGGTCACCTGCTCGGCCCTGCACGACGTCGGCGTCGACGACCTGTGGCAGCGGGTCCTCGCGCACCGCGACCACCTCGGCGACGAGGGCCTCGCGACCAGGCGCGCCCAGCAGCAGCTCGAGTTCACCTGGGCGCTGGTCCGCGACGAGCTCGACCAGCGGTTGCGGCACTCGCCCGGCGTCCGGGCCATCCGCGACGACGTCCGCGCCGCGGTGCTGGGCGGCGACCTGCCCGCCACCGTCGCCGCCGACCGGCTGCTGGCGGCCTACGACGGCTGAGCCGTCCCCAATGCCGGGGTAACGGCCCGCCGATCCGCCCCGTCGGGACGGCGGGGGAGCAACATCGGTGGGCGTCCCGCCCGACCCCACGAGAGGCATTCCTCATGCGCACCACCACCGCGACCCGCGCTGCGGTCGCCGGCCTGGCCGTCGTCCTGGCCGGCCCGTTCCTGACCTCGGCGCCGGCGGCGTCGTCCGCCGCCGACAGCCCCGCGCAGGCTCCGGCCCCGCCCCGCGCCGTCACCCTCGTCCCCGGGCTGGTGAGCCCGCTCAGCGTCGCGATCGGCGGCGAGCAGACCCGGTGGTTCAGCCAGAACTTCACGGGCACCCTGATGCGCCAGCGCGGCGACCGACCGGCCAGGCCGGTCTACCAGGCCGAGCGCGGCGTCGAGGTCGGCGCCGTCTCGGTCCACCGCGGCTCCGTCGTCTTCGCCACCACCCTGCGCCGTGACACCCACCTGCTGCGGCTCGGGCGCGACGGCGGGGCGACCGAGCTCGCCGACCTCGGCGCCCACGAGCGCCGCACGAACCCCGACGGCGACGTCCGCTACGGGTTCCGCCGGCTCGGGGCCGACTGCGCCTCGCAGCTGCCCGAGCGGTTCCCTGCCCGCTACCGCGGCATCGTGGAGTCGCACCCGTACGCCACGACCACCGCCGGCGGCCGCACCTGGGTCGCCGACGCCGCCGCGAACGCGATCCTCGAGGTCGACCGGCGCGGCCGGGTGAGCACGACCGCCGTCCTGCCGCCCGTGCCGGTGAGGATCACCCGCAGGGCCGCGGAGGCCAACGGGCTGCCGGCCTGCACCGCCGGCCACGTCTACGTCTTCGAGGGCGTGCCCACCGACGTCGAGGTCGGACCGCGGGGCCAGCTCTACGTCTCGTCCCTGCCCGGCGGTCCCGAGGACGGCAGCACCGGCGCCCAGGGCCGGGTGTTCCGGGTCGACCCGTCCTCCGGGAAGGTCACCCTGGTCGCGAAGGGCCTCGTGAGCGCCACCGGCCTGGCCGTGACCCCGCGGGGCGCCGTGTACGTCGCCGAGCTGTTCGGCGCGAGGATCTCCAAGATCGCCCCCGGGGCCCGGCGACCGCGGCCGTTCCTGCCGATCGGGATGCCCGGCGACGTCGAGCTCCACCGCGGTCGCCTGTTCGCGACCGCCGACGTGCTGGGCGAGGGACGGCTGGTCGCGATCCGGCGCTGAGCCCGGGCGGTGCGCCCGTCGCCGGCGGCGACGTCCCTCGACGCGATCCGGGCCGACGGGCCTCGCCGCCGGGGGCTAGATTGGACCGGATGCCCGATCACCTGTCCTCGCTCATCGCCGACGTCGTCGCCAAGTACGCCGGCGAGCTCGTCGACCTGCGCCGAGACCTGCACGCCCACCCCGAGCTGTCGTGGGCCGAGGCCCGGACGACCGACCTGGTGGCGCAGCGCGTCGAGGCGGCCGGCTGGCGGGTCACGCTGCCCTCGCCGACCGGGGTGGTCGCCGAGATCGGACCCGCCGAGGGCGGGCCGGGCATCGCGCTCCGGGCCGACATCGACGCCCTGCCCGTCCAGGACGTCTCCGGGGTGCCGTGGCAGAGCACGGTGCCGGGTGTCGCGCACGCCTGCGGCCACGACGTCCACACCACCAGCCTCGTCGGTGCCGCGCTCGCCCTCGGGGAGCTCCACGAGCGCGGCGAGCTGCCCGGCCGCGTGCGGCTGCTGTTCCAGCCGGCCGAGGAGGTGATGCCGGGCGGCGCCCGCCAGCTCGTCGCCGACGGCCACCTCGACGGGATCGACCGGATCTTCGCGCTGCACTGCGACCCCAACGTCGACGTCGGCCGGATCGGGCTGCGGTCCGGGGCGCTGACCAGCGCCGCCGACAAGATCGAGGTCCACCTCGAGGGCACCGGCGGGCACACGTCCCGGCCCCACCTCACCGGCGACCTCACCTTCGCCCTGGCCAAGGTGACCAGCGAGCTGCCCGCCGTCCTGAGCCGCCGGATGGACCCGCGCGCCGGCGTCAGCGTGGTCTGGGGCGTCGTCCGGGCCGGCTCCGCGCCCAACGTCATCCCCGACCGCGGCCTGGTCGCCGGCACCGTGCGGATCCTCGACGCCGTCGCCTGGGCCGGCTGCGAGGCGATCATCCGCGAGGCCATCCACGACATCGTGCGCCCCTACGGCGTCACCGCCACCGTCAACTACCTCCAGGGCGTGCCGCCGGTCGTGAACGACGCCGGCTCCAACGCGATCCTGGCCGCCGCCGTCCGCGACGCGCTCGGCACGGCCGGCCAGACCGCGGTGCCGCAGAGCCTGGGCGGCGAGGACTTCGGGTGGTACCTCGAGCACGTCCCGGGCGCCATGTTCCGCCTCGGCACCCGCACGCCCGGCGGGGCGACGTACGACCTCCACCAGGGCAACCTGCAGGTCGACGAGCGCGCGATCGGCATCGGCGCGCGGGTGCTGGCCGGGACGGCGCTCGGCTCGGTCGTCTCGTCCGGCTCGGCCTCCTCCTCGTCCTAGAACCAGGCACAGGACGCCGGACGCCCCGTCCTCGGGGGGACGGGGCGTCGCGGTCGGTGCTGCGGGCGCTAGGACTTGCGGTAGGGCAGTCCCACCGCGGCCGGGCCCCGGGAGCGGCCCACCAACCCGGCGACGGCGAAGACCGTGACGACGTAGGGGAGCATCAGCATGAACTGGCTCGGCACCGGTGAGCCGATCACCGACAGCACGCCCTGCAGGTTGGAGGCGAAGCCGAACAGCAGGGCGGCCAGCGTGGCCCGGATCGGGTCCCACTTGCCGAAGATCACCGCGGCGAGCGCGATGTAGCCGGCGCCCCCGGTCATCTCCCGGTTGAAGCCCTGCACCGAGACGAGGGTGTAGAACGCGCCGCCGAGGCCGGCGATCGCGCCGGCCAGCAGGATCGTCTTGTAGCGGGTCGCGACCACGTTGATGCCGACCGTGTCGGCGGCCTTCGGGTGCTCGCCGACGGCGCGGACCCGCAGGCCCCACCGCGTCTTGTAGAGCGCCCAGGTCACCACCGCGACCGCGACGTAGAGCAGGTAGACGATGACCGTCTGCCGGAACAGGATGGCTCCCACGACCGGGATGTCACCGAGGACCGGGATGGTGATCGCGCTCAGGCGGGGCGGCGAGTTGAGCGACTCGGCGTTGGGGGCGAGGACCTGCGAGAACATGAAGCTGGTGACGCCGATGACGAGCACGTTCAGCACGACGCCGACGATGACCTGGTCGACGTAGTAGCTGATCGCGAAGACCCCGAGGATCACCGCGACGAGGGCGCCGGCCACCATCGCGCCCAGCATGCCGGCCCAGGTGGAGCCCACGATCGAGGCGGTCAGCGCCGCGGCGAAGGCCCCGGCGAGCAGCTGGCCGTCGATGGCGATGTTCACCACGCCGGCCCGCTCGCCGAGCACCCCGCCGAGGGCGCCGAACACGAGGGGGACGGCGAGCGCCACCGATCCGCTCAGCAGGCCGACGAGCGGCACGGTGCCGCCGGCCGCGGCCCAGGTGAGGAACCCGGTCATCGCGACGACGGCGAAGACGATCGGCAGCCACATCGGCAGCCGGAGCCGGCCGAGGTAGCGGCGCAGCGCCTCCGCGGTGCACAGCGCCATCACGACCAGCGCGGCGATCGCGGTGCCCGTCACGGGCACCGTGACCTCGGGGAGCTCGAACAGGTCGTCGCGGGACGCGAGCCGGTAGGTGGTGTCACCGCTCTGCGAGCCCAGGAGGACCGCGAGGCCGAGGCCGAGGGTCAGCAGGCCCAGGACGATGGCGGCCTTGGGGCTGACGACGGTGACGACCCGGGCCTCGTCGGTCACCGGCTCGTCGGGGATCTCGACGGCGGGGCCGTTGTCGGTCGTGCTCACATCGCCTCCTTGGCGGGTAGACGGAACAGCGCCCGGACCAGCGGCGGCGCGGCGATGAAGAGCACGATGAGGGACTGGATCACCAGGACGATGTCGACCGGGATCCCCTCGGCGGCCTGCATCGAGAAGCCGCCGGCCTTGAAGGCGCCGAACAGCAGCCCGGCGCCGAGGATGCCGAGGGGGTGGGAGCGACCGAGCAGCGCCACGGTGATGGCGTCGAACCCGATCCCGGCGTCCAGGCCGGTGGTCACCCCGTCGGGCACGGTGCCGAGCACCTGGTTGGAGGCGGCGAGCCCGACGAGGCCGCCGGCCATCAGCATCACCACGACGTACATCCGGCCGACGTCGATGCCGGCGGTGCGTGCGGCGTGCGGGTTCTCACCGACGGCGCGGAACCGGTAGCCGAGCGCGGAGCGGTTCAGGACCCACCAGACGACGGCGACGGCGACCAGCGCCAGGACGAAGCCGAGGTGCAGGCTGAACTGGTCGCCGAGCAGGCGCGGCAGCACGGCGTCCTCGGGCATCGGCAGCGACTTCGGGTTCACCGAGCCGGGCTGCTGGAGGATGCCCTGCTTGGAGAGGGCGTAGAAGACCAGGTAGAAGCCGACGTAGTTGAGCATGATCGTCACGATCACCTCGTGCGCCCCGGTGCGGGCCTTGAGGAGACCGGCGATGCCGGCCCACAGGCCGGCGCCCAGCATGCCGGCGAGGACGGAGAGCACGAGCAGCAGCGGTCCGGAGACGTCGACGTTCAGCGCCACCCAGCCGGCGGCGGCGCCGCCGAGCAGCATCTGGCCGCGGCCACCGATGTTGAACAGCCCGGCGCGGAAGGCCAGGCCGACCCCGAGGCCGGCCATGATGAGGGGACCGGAGAACTTGAGGGTCTCGGTGAGCGGGCGGATCCGCCCCTCGGACGTCGGCGAGAGGTTGTTGTAGATCGAGCCGCGGAACAGCGCGGTGTAGGCGCCGCTGATCGCGTCCCACGAGGCGCTGAAGAAGTCCTGCGGGCGAGCGGTGATGTAGGACGCCGAGTCGCGCACGCTCTCGTCGGTGAACATGATCATCAGCGAGCCGACGATCAGGGCGAGGACCACCGAGAGCACGGCCACCACGGCGTTGCCGGAGGTGATGGAGCGGACCACCAGGTGCCAGGGCGGCGACTCGGGCCGTCGGACCTCGTCGACGTCGACGGGCGGGGTGGCCTGCGGCTCGGCCGAGCCGTCGTCGTCGGCCGGCCCGGTCGAGGCCTTGGCGAGGTCGGGCCTCTCGTCGCTCATGCGACCACCTCGGCGGGACGCTCGCCGGTCATCATCAGACCCAGCACGTCGCGCGGGGTGTCCGCCGGCACGATCCCGACGATCTGTCCTCGGTACAACACCATGATCCTGTCTGCCAGCGCGACGACCTCGTCGAGCTCGGTGGAGACCACGACGACCGGGATCCCGGAGTCGCGCGTCGCCACGATCTGCTTGTGGATGAACTCGATGGAGCCGACGTCGACACCGCGGGTCGGCTGGGCGGCGACGAGGAGGCGCAGGTCGCGCGAGAGCTCGCGGGCCACCACGACCTTCTGCTGGTTGCCGCCGGAGAGGTTGCCGGCCTTCGCGGTGATCCCGGGGGCGCGGACGTCGTACTCGGCGAACTTCTCGCGCGCGAACGTCGCGAGCCTGCCGCGCTGGACCGAGCCCAGCTTGACGAACGGTGCCCCGAAGCTCCGGTCGAGCATGAGGTTCTCGGCGACGGAGAACGTGCCGACCAGACCGTCGACCTGCCGGTCCTCGGGGATGAACCCGACGCCGGCGTCCAGGATCTGGCGCACGGAGCGTCCGTGCAGGCGCTTGCCGTCGAGGGTGACGGAGCCGCGGACGTGGGCTTGGAGGCCGAGCAGGGCCTCGGTCAGCTCGGTCTGCCCGTTGCCCTGGACGCCGGCGACGGCGAGCACCTCGCCGGCACGCACGGTGAAGCTGACGTCGTCGACGTGCACGAGCCCGTGGACGTCGGTCACCGTGAGGTGCTCGACGACCAGGGCCTCCTTGCCGAGCTCGGGCTCCTCCTTGTGCACCGTCAGCTCCACCGGGCGGCCCACCATGAGGGCGGCGAGCTCGGCGTTGGTGGCGGCGGGGTCGGCCTCGCCGACCACCTTCCCGCGCCGGATGACGGTGATCCGGTCGGCCACCGCGCGCACCTCGCGCAGCTTGTGGGTGATGAAGACGATCGCGACGCCCGACTCCTTGAGCTGGCGCATGATCAGCATCAGCTCGTCGGTCTCCTGCGGCGTCAGCACCGCGGTCGGCTCGTCGAAGACGAGGACGCGGGCGTCGCGGGAGAGCGCCTTGATGATCTCGACCCGCTGCTGGACGCCGACGGGGAGGTCCTCGACGACGGCGTCGGGGGAGACGTGGAACCCGAAGCGGTCGGAGATCTCGCGGACCCGGCGGCTGGCGGCGTCCCGGTCGAGCGAGCCGGCGAAGCCGGTCGACTCGTCGCCGAGCATCACGTTCTCGGCCACGGTGAAGACGGGGACCAGCATGAAGTGCTGGTGGACCATGCCGATACCGGCGGCGATCGCGTCGCCCGGACCCGAGAAGTGCTGCACGGTGCCGTCGAGGACGATCTCGCCCTCGTCGGCCTGGTAGAGGCCGTAGAGGACGTTCATGAGGGTCGACTTGCCGGCGCCGTTCTCCCCGAGCAGGCAGTGGACCTCGCCCGGCTCGACGGTCAGGGAGATCCGGTCGTTGGCGACGAGGGTGCCGAAGCGTTTGGTGATGTCGCGCAGGGCGAGCTGCATGGGGCGCATCCTAGTGGTGTGCGTGCGTGGGTCGTGGGTCGTCCGGCGGGGCTCGCGGAGCCCGGACGCCTGGGGGCCCACCGGCGCGGTGGGCGACCTCTCCGGGAAAGCCAGGAGGGAGGCCGGCCGGGGCCGGACCTCCCTCCTTCTCGTCAGCGGTGGATCAGGGGGTCAGGTACGACGTCACCGGGATGGAGCCGTCGATGATGCCCTCCTTGATCGTGTCGAGCTCGCCCTGCAGCGACTCGTTGACCTCGGTCTCGAAGTTGTGGAACGGGGCGATCGCGACGCCGTCGTTCTCGAGGGTGCCGACGTAGGCCTCGGGGTCGAACTCGTCGTTGCCGGCGGCCATGATGGCGTCGTAGGTCGAGACGTCCATGTTCTTCATGATCGAGGTCAGGATGACCTCCTGCGTCTTCGGGTCGCTCTCGAAGACGTCGGCGTCGGTGCCGATCATGACGGCGTCGGAGCCCGAGTCGGCGATCGCGGTGAGCGCGCCCTCGTAGATCGGGCCGCCGACGGGCAGGATGACGTCGACGTCCTGGCCGAGGATCTGCGTGGCCGTGTTGGTGGCCTTCTCGTTGGCCTCGAAGCCACCGGTGAACGAGCCGTTCTCGCCGTCCCAGCCGGCGACCTTGACGTCGGTGCCCTTCTGCTCGTTGTAGTACTCCACGCCCTGGCGGTAGCCGTCCATGAAGATCGTCACGGTCGGGAACGGCTGGCCGCCGTAGGTGCCGACGGTGCCGGTCTTGGAGTAGTCGGCGGCGGCGTAGCCGGCCAGGAACGCGGCCTGGGCGGTGTCGTAGAGGAGCGGCTTGATGTTGTCCGCGTCCTTGGTGCCGTCGAAGTCGTTGTCGGCCGCGTCGTCGATGAGGATGTACTCGATGTCGGGGTTGGCCTTGGCCGACTCGACGGTGGCCGCCGAGAGGGCGAAGCCGACCGTGACGATGGCGTCGCAGCCCTGGTCGACGAGGTTGGTGAGGTTGGGGGCGTAGTCGTTCTCGCTGTTGGACTCCACGTCCTTGTACTCCGCGCCGAGCTCGTCAGCCGCCTTGACCAGGCCCTCGAAGCCGAGCTGGTTGAAGGACTTGTCGTCGAAGCCTCCGGCGTCGGAGACGATGCACGGGAGGAAGTCGGTCTTCGCCTCGTCGTCGCCGGCCGAGTCGTCGGGGGCATCGCCGCACGCGACGAGCGCGCTGGCCAGGGTGAGCGCCGAGATTCCGCCGAGGACGGACTTCCTGATCTTCATACGTGGTGCCTCCAGATCTCCTGCCCCCGGAGTGGGTGCAGCGCGGTCGGTCACGCTACGCGATCCGGCGGCCGAAAGTCTTCCGAAGTCGCGATGTATCGAAACGTTTACCGTACTGGGATGTTCGGGCCCTCCCGCGGGGTGCTGGGGCGGCCCGGGACCGGTGCCGGGTGGCCCCGCGTACGGCTTGTGCCGGCCGCCGTCGTGCGTCAGGGTGTGTCGCCCGGCGTGAACCGCGCCCCGCCCCCCGAGGAGCCTGCTGTGAGTGTCGAGCCCGGAGCGTCCGTCGACTGGAGCGCCCTGCGCGCCGCCGCCGTCGAGATCGCCCGCCACGCCTATGCGCCCTACAGCCGGTTCCGGGTCGGCGCGGCCGCCCTGGTCGACGACGGTCGGGTGGTCGTGGGCTGCAACGTCGAGAACGCCGCGTACGGCGTGACCCTGTGCGCCGAGTGCGGACTGGTGTCGTCGCTGCACGCCGGCGGCGGCGGGCGGCTGACCCACTTCGTCTGCGTCAACGGCGACGACGACGTGATCATGCCGTGCGGCCGGTGCCGCCAGCTGCTGTGGGAGCACGGCGGCGCCGAGCTGCTGGTCGAGACGCCGCGCGGGGTGCTGACGATGGCCGACGTCCTGCCGCAGGCCTTCGGAGCCGAGGACCTCGGCCAGTAGGGTCGCGCCCATGAGTGCCCACGACGCCGTCGAGATCATCACCGCCAAGCGCGACCGCGGGGAGCTGAGCGACAGCCAGATCGACTGGGTGGTCGACGCCTACACCCGCGGTGACGTCGCCGACGAGCAGATGTCGGCCCTGGCCATGGCGATCCTGCTCAACGGCATGGAGCGGCGCGAGATCGCCCGGTGGACCGCCGCGATGATCGCGTCGGGCGAGCGGATGGACTTCTCCGCGCTCTCCCGCCCGACGGCCGACAAGCACTCGACCGGTGGCGTCGGCGACAAGATCACCCTCCCGCTCGCGCCCCTGGTGGCGGCGTGCGGCGTCGCCGTCCCGCAGCTCTCGGGGCGGGGTCTGGGCCACACCGGCGGCACGCTCGACAAGCTCGAGTCGATCCCGGGCTGGCGCGCCGCGCTGTCGAACGACGAGATGATGGCGCAGCTCGATTCGGTCGGCGCCGTGATCTGCGCCGCCGGTGACGGGCTGGCGCCGGCCGACAAGAAGCTCTACGCGCTGCGCGACGTGACCGGCACGGTCGAGGCGATCCCGCTGATCGCCTCCTCGATCATGAGCAAGAAGATCGCCGAGGGCACCGGGGCACTCGTGCTCGACGTCAAGGTCGGCAGCGGCGCGTTCATGAAGGACGTCGCCCGCGCCCGCGAGCTCGCCGAGGTGATGGTGGCGCTCGGCAAGGACGCCGGCGTCACGACCGTCGCGCTGCTCACCGACATGGGCACCCCGCTCGGCCTCACCGCCGGCAACGCCCTCGAGGTCGCCGAGTCGGTGGAGGTGCTCGCCGGCGGCGGACCCGCCGACGTCGTCGAGCTCACCGTGGCGCTGGCCCGCGAGATGCTCGCCGCGGCCGGCCGCGACGACGTCGACCCCGCCGACCGGCTCGCCGACGGCTCGGCGATGGATGCCTGGAAGGCGATGATCCGCGCCCAGGACGGCGACCCGGACGCCGCGCTCCCCACCGCCCGCGAGTCGCACGTCGTCACGGCGCCGTCCTCGGGCGTCCTGACCCGGCTCGACGCGATGGCCGTCGGCATGGCCGCCTGGCGCCTCGGCGCCGGGCGCGCGCGCAAGGAGGACCCGGTGCAGGCCGGCGCCGGCGTCGTCTGGCACGCCCGACCCGGCGACGAGGTCACCGCGGGGGAGCCGCTGTTCACCCTGCTCACCGACGAGCCGGCCCGCTTCGAGCGGGCCCTGGCCTCCCTCGAGGGCGGCTGGGACGTCGGCGACGCGGCCGACGTCGTCAAGCAGGACCTGCTGATCGACCGGATCGCCTGAGCCGCGTCAGGGCAGCAGGACGACGACCATCTCGGCGACGCAGGCCGGCTTGTCGACGCCGTCGATCTCTAGGACGTGCTTCATGGTGAGCTGCTTGCCGACGGGCAGGTCGTCGACGGCGAGCAGCGTGACGTGGTCGCGCAGCCGCTGGCCGACCTTGACCGGGTGCGGGAAGCGGACCTTGTTCAGGCCGTAGTTCAGCTTGGCGCCGGGGGTCTCCAGCGAGAAGACGCTGGTGCCGAGGTAGGGGATCAGCGAGAGCGTGAGGTAGCCGTGCGCGATCGGTCCGCCGAACGGGCCGGCGTTCGCCCGCTCCACGTCGACGTGGATCCACTGGTGGTCGCCGGTGGCGTCGGCGAACAACCCGACCCGGTCCTGCTCGATCTCCAGCCAGTCGCCGGTTCCGAGCTCCTCGCCGACGGCGGCGTCGAGCTCCTCGAGAGTGGTGAAGGTGCGCATGGCGGGGCCTCCGTGCCGCGGGGGCGGCGGGCAGACGGGGTGGTTGGATGATCGCCATGGAACCTACACGCGAGCAGGTCCGCTCGGCTCCCAAGGTCTTGCTGCACGACCACCTCGACGGGGGGCTGCGGCCCTCGACGATCCTCGAGCTCGCCAACGAGATCGGCCACCGGCTGCCCACCCACGAGAGTGCCGAGGCGCTGGGCGCCTGGTTCGCCGACGCGGCCGACTCCGGCTCGCTGGTGCGCTACCTCGAGACCTTCGACCACACGGTCGCGGTGATGCAGAACGGCCCCGCGATCACGCGGGTCGCGCGCGAGTGCGTCGAGGACCTCGCCGCCGACGGCGTCGTCTACGCCGAGGTCCGCTACGCCCCCGAGCAGCACGTCGAGCAGGGGCTGACCCTCGACGAGGTCGTCGCCGCCGTCCAGGAGGGCTTCGAGCAGGGCGTCGCCGCCGCCGGCGGCCGGATCGTCGTGCGCCAGCTCCTCACCGCGATGCGGCACCAGGCGCGGTCCATGGAGATCGCCGAGCTGGCCGTCGCCTGGCGGGACCGGGGTGTCGCCGGCTTCGACATCGCCGGGGCCGAGGCCGGCTACCCGCCCACCCGTCACCTGGACGCCTTCGAGTACCTCCAGCGCGAGAACTCCCACTTCACGATCCACGCGGGCGAGGCCTTCGGGCTGCCGTCGATCTGGCAGGCGATCCAGTGGTGCGGGGCCGACCGGCTCGGCCACGGCGTGCGGATCATCGACGACATCACCGTGCACGACGACGGCTCCGTCGAGCTGGGTCGGCTGGCGTCGTACGTGCGCGACCAGCGGATCCCGCTCGAGATGGCCCCGGCGTCGAACGTGCAGACCGGTGCGGCCGCCAGCATCGCCGAGCACCCCATCGGGCTCCTCACCGAGCTGCGCTTCCGCGTCACCGTCAACACCGACAACCGGTTGATGAGCGGCACCTCGATGACCGACGAGATGCTCGCGCTCGTGGAGGCGTTCGGCTACGGGTTCTCGGACCTGCGCTGGTTCACGATCAACGCGATGAAGTCGGCGTTCCTGCCCTTCGACGAGCGGCTCGCGATCATCGACGACGTCATCAAGCCCGGGTACGCCGACCTGCTCGGCTGACGGCGAACCAGACGGTCGTCCAGCGCCCGAGCGGCCGCGCCCGCGCGAGCGCCGCGGCGTCGACCTCGACGACCCTGCCCCGGGCGGGGTCGTAGCAGCGCAGCGGGTCGTGGCCGACCACGAGCACCACGTGCCGGGGGAGCCAGCGGTCGCCGACGTAGAGGGCGGCGACGTCCTCCCAGCGGGGCGGACGCCGCCACCGCACCAGCCGCGTGCGGTGCCGGACGCCGGTGAGGGCCGTCAGCTCCCGGGCCACCGCCCACGGCGGGGTACCGACCGCCCGCGGCCAGGGGAGCTGGAGCCGACCGTGCAGCCGCGCCCGGGTGAGCCGCCGGTGGGTGGCCAGCACCTCGGCGGCGAACCGCGGCCGCACCCCCTCGGCGTACGAGGGGTCGGCGAGCATCCGGGCCACCACCGCGGCCGTGGCGCCGCAGGAGCGCTGGTCGGGCTGGCGCAGGCCGGCGGGGTTCATCGTCGTCCGGCGCGACTCATCGGACCGGGGTGGACCGGATCCGCTCGACGTCGGCGACCGCCTCGTCGGGGGTCATCGGCGTGCAGCCCTTGCGCACGGCGTCCTCGACCACGCCGCGCTGGGCGCGGGCCAGCGCGAGGCCGCGGCGCAGCAGCACGAGCGGCGGCTTGCGGCGCTCCTTGAGGTCGCGGGTCAGTCGCAACCAGAACGTCACGGCGGCCGAGCGGCGGATGCAGTAGGCCGCGGCCAGCAGCCCCTCGTCGCGGCAGGCCGCGACGACGTCGGGGGCGAAGATGCCCTCCGCGACGACGAGGTCGGCGCCGGCGAGGTCGAGGGTCTGCCAGCCGCACCGGCCGTTCTGGGAGATCTCGTAGACCGGCACGTCGGCGACACCGGTGGCGCACAGCGTGCGCAGGGCGGCCATCGCGTCGTCGGGCAGCCACGAGTCGGGGTGGTCCCAGTCGACGATGCCGGCGTTCGCGCCCTCGGTGACGCGGGGGAGCGTCGGGTCGTCGCCGGACTTGTAGAAGTCGTCGAGCCGCAGGATCGGCAGCCCGAGCCGGCCGGCGAGCCGGGACTTGCCCGACCCGGAGGGTCCGGCGAGCACGATCACGCGGGCGGTCGTCCGGGGCACCCGCAGATCATGCCGCACGCGGGCACGCCCCCGGCACCTGGTCGGTGTCAGACGCCCATCGGGTGCCAGACCGTCTTCAGCTCGAGGAAGTCGGTCATCGTGTCGAGGCGCGGGGTGAGGGTCCAGTCGGGCTCGGCCGCCGGGGCGCGCCGGACCCGCTTGAGGTTGTCGGCCGCGGCGACCTCGAGGTCGGTGGCGAGCGCGGGGTCGCCCGCCACGCCGACCAGGTCGATGGCGTTGACGTCCATGTGCGAGGCCAGCCACGGGCCGAGGGTGGCCGCGGAGCCGGTGAGGACGTTGACGACGCCGGCCGGGACGTCGGAGGTGGCCAGGACCTCCGCGAACGTCACGGCCGGCAGCGGACGGTCGTGGGAGGAGACCAGGACGACGACGTTGCCGGTGGTGAGGACCGGGGCGATCACGCTGACCAGGCCGAGCAGCGAGGACTGCTGGGGCCCGAGGACGGCGACGACACCGGTGGGCTCGGGCGTGGTGAGGTTGAAGAACGGTCCGGCGACCGGGTTGGCGTTGCCGACCACCTGGGTCAGCTTGTCGGCCCACCCGGCGTACCAGACGAGCCGGTCGACGGAGGCGTCGACGGCGGCGTTCGCCCTCGCGGCGCTGAGTCCCTCCGACTGCTGGACGGCGGCGACGAACTGCGGGCGGCGGTCCTCCACCAGCTCGGCGACGCGGTAGAGGATCTGCGCCCGGTTGTAGGCGGTGCGTGCCGCCCAGCCGCCGGCGGCCTTGCGGGCCGCGACGACGGCGTCGCGGGCGTCCTTGCGGGAGGCGAGGGCGGCGTTGGCCACGAACTTCCCCTTCGCGTCGTTGACGGCGTACGAGTAGCCGGACTCGGAGCGCGGGAAGGCGCCGCCGATGAAGAGCTTGTAGGTCTTGCGGACGTCGACTCGACTCATGCGGGGTCCCTGCGGTGGTGTGCGACGGAGGAGCGGAGCGGGGGAGGCGAAGAGCATCGTGCAGTGGTCACAGGTCGCCACCCTTGAGGTAGGCGGCGAGCCCGTGCCGGCCGCCCTCGCGGCCCTGGCCGGACTCCTTGTAGCCGCCGAACGGGCTGGTGGGGTCGAACTTGTTGAACGTGTTGGCCCACACCACGCCGGCCCTGAGCGCGCCGGCCATGTGGAGGATGAGCGAGCCCTTCTCGGTCCACACGCCGGCGGACAGGCCGTACGGCGTGTTGTTGGCCTTCTCGACCGCCTCGGACGGCGTGCGGAACGTCAGCACCGACAGCACCGGGCCGAAGATCTCCTCCCGGGCGATCCGGTGGGCCTGGGTGACGCCGGTGAACAGCGTCGGCGGGAACCAGAACCCGCGCTCGGGCAGGTCGCACGGCGGTGACCAGCGCCCGGCGCCCTCGTCCTCGCCGACCTGCGACAGCTCGCGGATCCGCTGCAGCTGCTCGGCGGAGTTGATCGCGCCGACGTCGGTGTTCTTGTCGAGCGGGTCACCGACGCGCAGGGTGCCCATCCGGGTCTTCAGCTTGGCGAGCAGCTCCTCGGCGATCGACTCCTGCACCAGCAGCCGGGAGCCCGCGCAGCAGACGTGACCCTGGTTGAAGAAGATCCCGTCGACGATGCCCTCGACGGCCTGGTCGAGCGGGGCGTCGTCGAAGACGATGTTGGCGGCCTTGCCGCCGAGCTCGAGGGTGACCCTCTTGGTCGAGCCGGCCACCGCACGGGCGATCGCCTTGCCGACGTCGGTGGAGCCGGTGAAGGCGACCTTGTCGACGTCCGGGTGCGAGACGAGCGCCTGGCCGGTGCCGCCGGCGCCGGTGACGATGTTGACCACGCCGGGCGGCAGGTCGGCCTGCTGGCAGATCTCCGCGAACAGCAGCGCGGTCAGCGGCGTCGTCTCGGCCGGCTTGAGGACGACGGTGTTGCCGCACGCCAGCGCCGGGGCGATCTTCCAGGCCAGCATCATCAGCGGGAAGTTCCACGGGATGATCTGGCCGGCGACGCCGAGCGGGGTGGTGCCGTAGCCCGAGTGCTCGAGCTTGTCGGCCCAGCCGGCGTAGTAGAAGAAGTGGGCGGCGACGATGGGGACGTCGACGTCGCGCGACTCCTTGATCGGCTTGCCGTTGTCGAGCGACTCCAGCACGGCGAGCTCGCGGCCGCGCTCCTGGATGATCCGGGCGATCCGGTAGAGGTACTTGGCGCGCTCGCTGCCCGACATCCGCGACCACACGCGGGTGTGGGCGCGGCGGGCGGCCCTGACCGCGGCGTCGACGTCGGCGTCGTCGGCCTCGGCGACCTCGGCGAGGACCTCCTCGGTGGCGGGGTTGATCGTCTTGAACGACGATCCGTGGCCGTCGACGAACTCGCCGTCGACGAAGAGTCCGTAGGACGCCTTGAGGTCGAGGATGCTGCGCGACTCGGGGGCGGGGGCGTACTCGAACACGGTGCTGGTCGGGGCGGTGCCGGTGGGGGCGGTGCCGGTCGGGTCGGTCGTCATCGTCGTCCTCAGTCCAGCGTGAAGTAGTCGGGGCCGGAGTAGCGGCCGGTGGTCAGCTTGGTGCGCTGCATGAGCAGCTCGTTGAGCAGCGTGGAGGCGCCGAAGCGGAACCAGTCGGGGTCGAGCCAGTCGGGTCCGGCGACCTCGTTGACCATCACGAGGTACTTGATGGCGTCCTTCGAGGTGCGGATGCCGCCGGCCGGCTTCACGCCGACCATCTGGGCGGTGCTGTCGCGGAAGTCGCGCACGGCCTGCAGCATCACCAGCGTGACCGGCAGGGTCGCGGCCGGCTGCACCTTGCCGGTGGAGGTCTTGATGAAGTGCGCACCGGCCAGCATCGCCAGCCAGCTCACGCGGCGCACGTTGTCGAGGGTCTGCAGCTCGCCGGTCTCGAAGATGACCTTGAGGTGGGCGGCGGTGCCGTCCTCACGCGTGCACGCCTCGCGGACCGCGACGATCTCCTCGAAGACCTGCAGGTACCGCCCGGACAGGAACGCCCCGCGGTCGATGACCATGTCGATCTCGTCGGCCCCGGCCTCGACGGCGTCACGGGTGTCGGCGAGCTTGATGTCGAGCGCGGCGCGACCGCTGGGGAAGGCGGTGGCCACGGCGGCGACGTTGATGCCGGAGGACCCGAGGGTCTCCTTCGCGATCGCGACCATGTCGGGGTAGACGCACACGGCGGCGACCTGCGGGCAGGTCGGGTCGGCCGGGTCGGGGTGCACCGCCTTGGACGCCAGGGCGCGGACCTTGCCCGGCGTGTCCTGCCCCTCGAGCGTCGTCAGGTCGACCATCGAGATCGCGAGGTCGATGGCGTGGGCCTTGGCCGTGGTCTTGATCGACCGGGTGCCGAGCGAGGCGGCGCGCGCCTCGGCACCGACCTGGTCGACCCCGGGGAGCCCGTGCAGGAAACGACGCATCGAGGCCTCGGACCCGGTCACGTCGGCGAACTCCGTGGTGAGGGTGGGCATGGGGTGAGCATAGAGTTCCGGGCGTGACCGGCGACAAACCGCGAGGCGAGACCTTCGTGCCGACCAGCGGGCGGGTCTACGGGGTCGCGGCCGTGCTGCTCGGGCTCACCGGTGCCGTCCTCGGCCTCGCCGGCGAGGGCCCGGTGACCTGGTGGGTGGTCGCGCTCGGCGTGAACTTCGCTGCGCTGGGCTGGGCGGCCATGCTGCGCCCCGGGGTGGCGGTCCGGGACGAGACGCTGGTGCTGCGCAACATCGTCGACACCGTGCGGATCCCGCTCGCGGCGGTCGAGGAGGTCGCCGTCCGCCAGGTCCTCGCGGTCCGGGCGGGGGAGAAGCGCTACACCTCGGCGGCGATCGGCCGCAAGCGTCGCCAGCTGCGGCGCGACGACCGGGTCCCCCGGGGCGGTTCGGCCGACGTCGGCCGGATGGCGGAGGAGTCCTACGGGCTCTTCGTCGAGGAGCGGATCCGCCAGCTCGCCGAGGAGGCCCGCACGACGCAGGGCATCAAGCTCTACGGACCCGAGCAGGCCGCCCTCGCCGCCGGCGTCCGCCGCGAGCCGGCCGTTCCCGAAATCGTCCTCCTCGCCGGCTCCGCGCTCGCGCTCGTCCTCGCCGTCGTCGTCTGACCGGTCGTGCCCGGGCTCAGGTGAGTCCGACCGCGGCCGTCACGACGGTGTGCACCGCGCCGTCGGCGCCGACCTCCAGGCGGCTGTCGCCCGGCGCGCCCTCCTGGGCCGGCCACCACGCTCCCCAGACCCCGTCCTGGACGGTCGCCACGACGCGCAGCCCGTTGGCGAGGACCACGACGACCGAGTCGACGTCCGGCCCGGCGAGCCCGGCGAGCTGGTAGGCCTCCAGCATCCTGACGTCGTCCTCCTCGGGCGGCGGCGGCGGTGTGTCGACGTCACCGGTCAGGACGAGCACCTCGTCGGCCGCCGGAGGGGTGAACGGCTGGTCCTCGACCCGAGCCCACATCGTGTTCAGCTCCTCCAGGGGGCCGTCGTCGGCCCGGATGCCGGCCAGGGCCACGAGGGGGTCGTCCTCGGTCCCGCTGCCCCGGGCGACGTCCACGCAGAAGGTGAAGTCGCCGCGCCGGTCGACGAGGGGGGTCCGTGCGGTGGCCTCCTCGACCCGTGGAGGCACCCCCTCGATCGAGACGCCGCCGACACCGAGGTCGCTGCACTGCGAGCTCCACGCCGCGAGGTCCCCGTCCGCGGGGTGCCGCCCCGGGGCGGTCTCGGGCACCGCCGTCCAGCTCGCGTAGCTCGGCGAGGGGCCGGGGTCGGCGACGACGAGCACGACGGCCGTGACCGCGGTAGCGGCGACCAGCCCGCCGGCCAGCGCGACGCGGCTCGGGGACCGGCGCGGCGGGTGGGCCCGGCCGGCCTCGGCGACGAGCAGGTCGCGCACGGCGGCGTGCCGGCGTGGGTCCATCGGGGTGAGCGTGGTGGTCATCGGTGCTCCTGGACGGTCAGCGGGAGGGGGGCGGGGTCTGCCGGTGGACCCGGTGGACCCGGTGGGTCCGGTTCGACGGCGTCGCGGAGCCGGCCCCGCGCCCTCGACAGACGGGAACGGACGGTGCCGATCGGGACGCCGAGCGCCACGGAGGCCGAGGCGTAGTCGAGGCCCTGCCAGACGCAGAGCAGGATCACGTCCCGATCGATGGCGTTGAGCTCGGTCATGGCCACGCGGACCCGCTCGAGGTGACGCTCGTCGTCGAGGCGTGCCGCGACCCCGTCGGCGGGGTCGGGCTCGACCATCGACGCCGGGAGCCGGGAGAGCGCCTGCCGGTGCCGGACCGCCGTGCGCCAGCGACGCTGCACGGTGCGGCGGGCCACGCCGTAGAGCCACGGGAGCGCGAGGTCGTCGACGAGCTCGACCTCCTCGCGTCGTCGCCAGGCCTCGAGGAAGACGATCGACACGAGGTCGTCGGCGGCGTCCAGCGAGCCCGTCCGGCGCGCGCAGTAGCTGCGCACCGCCTCGGCGTGCCGGTCGAACAGCACGCCGAAGGACTCGCGGTCGCCCGCGGTGGCCCGCCGCCAGAGGACGCCGTCGGTGGGGTGGGGAGGCACAGGCACGTCGTTCACGACCTGCCTATGCCCGCAGGAGCGGCCGGGTTCCGTCCGGACGCCTACAGTCCGGCGGCGGCGAGGATGTCGGAGCCGAGGGCGTCGAGGCGGCCGGCGGCGCTGATGCGGGCGGCCTGGACGCCGTCCTCGGCGCCGTCCTCGACCGGGACGACGACCTCGAGGTAGCACTTCACCTTCGGCTCGGTGCCGCTGGGCCGCACGATCACCCGGGCGCCGTCGGCGAGGTGGTAGCGCAGCCCGTCGGTCGGCGGCAGGTCGGCGGAGCCCGCGCCGAGGTCGTCGACGGACAGCACGTCGAGGCCGCCGAGGGCGGTCGGCGGCTGCTCGCGCAGGCGCGCCATTGCGGCGGTGATCAGGCCGAGGTCGTCGACCCGCACCGAGGCCTGGCCGGTGGCGTGCAGCCCGTGCTCGCGGGCGATGTCGTCGAGGAGGTCGACCAGGCCGCGGCCCTCGGCCTTGAGGGCGGCGGCGAGCTCGCACAGCATGAGCAGGGCCGAGACGCCGTCCTTGTCGCGCACGTGGGTCGGGTCGACGCAGTAACCGAGCGCCTCCTCGTAGCCGAAGGCGAGGCCCTCGACCCGGGCGATCCACTTGAAGCCGGTGAGGGTCTCCTCGTGGGGCTGGCCGGCGGCCCGGGCCTGCTTGCCGAGCAGCGAGGAGGACACGATGGACGCCGCGTAGGTGCCGGTGGCGCCGCGCGCGAGCAGGTGGTGCGCGAGGAGCGCGCCGACCTCGTCGCCGCGCAGCATCCGCCAGCCGCCGGGGCCGGGGACGGCGGCCGCGCACCGGTCGGCGTCCGGGTCGTTGGCGACGACCAGGTCGGCGCCGGTCCGCTCGGCGAGGGCGAGCGCGAGGTCCATCGCGCCCTCCTCCTCGGGGTTCGGGAAGCCGACCGTCGGGAAGTCGGGGTCGGGCTGCTCCTGCTGCTCGACGACGCGCGGCGCCGCGAACCCCGCGGTCTCGAGCACCTGCAGCACCGTGGCGGCGCCGACGCCGTGCAACGGCGTGTAGACGACGTCGAGGTCGCGCGGGCCGTCGCCGGCCAGGCCGGCCACCGTGTCGAGGTAGTGGTCGACGATGTCCTCGCCGAGGACGGTGCCGGCGCCGCCGCGGGCGATGCCGGCGAGCGGGCCGACGGTCTCGATCTCGGCGGCGATGCCGGCGTCGGCGGGCGGCACGATCTGGCTGCCGTCGCCGAGGTAGACCTTGTAGCCGTTGTCCTGCGGCGGGTTGTGGCTCGCGGTGACCATCACGCCGGCGGCGCACCCGAGCTCGCGGATCGCGAAGGCCAGGATCGGGGTGGGCAGCGGTCGCGGCAGCACCCACGCGGTGAAGCCGGCGCCGGTCATCACCGCGGCGGTGTCGCGCGCGAACACGTCGGAGTCGTGGCGGGCGTCGTACCCGATGACGACGGAGCGGTGGCCGCCGGCGGCCGGGTCCTGCTTGACGAGGTAGGCCGCCAGCCCGGCCGCCGCGCGCTGGACGACGACGCGGTTCATCCGGTTCGGCCCGGCACCGAGCGCACCGCGCAGCCCGGCGGTGCCGAACTCGAGGGTGCCGCGGAAGCGGTCGGCGAGGTCGGCCCGGGCGTCGGCGTCGCCGCTGCCGACGGCGGCCACGACGGCCTCGAGCTCGGCCCGCGTGCGGTCGTCGGGGTCCTCCGACAGCCAGGCGCGCGCGCGGTCGAGGAGGACGTCGACGTCGGGACTCATGTGAGGAAAGGTAGCGCCATGGCTCCCGCCGGCTCCGACCGCGAGCCGGTCGCGGTCTCGATCGCCGCCCTGGCCGATCGGATCGGCCGGCCGGCGTTCACGGCGGTGTGCGTCGACCTGCTCGCGGGGGCGCCGCGCGAGCGGTACGTCGCCGAGCTGCGCGGGCTGACCGGGCGCACCTGGGAGCCCGGGGACGCCGTCCTCGACCGGAGCAGGTGGAAGGACTACTGGGTGCGCACGTGGGGTGCGCGCGGCCTGCTGCACGTGTGGGACGAGGCGGCGACCCCGGCGGTCGTGCGCGGTCTCGCCGACGGGCACTACCGGCCGGCCGAGATGTGCCTCAAGGTCGCCGCCCGGTACGACGTCGCCGGGACCGGCGACGGCGCGGCCGCGCTGGCCGACCACGCCCTGCCGCGGGTGCGGGCGCAGGCCGTGCGCTGCCTGGCCGTCACCGGCGACACCGAGCACGTCGCCGTGGTCACGGCGCACCTGGCGGACGAGCACCCCGACGTACGACGGCAGGCGGCCCGGGCGCTCGAGACGCTGCGCCGCCGCCTCGACCTCGACGACACGTGATCGACCCGTCACCGATAGGTGACGGGTCGACCTCGCTCACTCCTCGATCGAGCTCATGTCGCCGTAGCGGTCGCCGACGACGGCGTCGGCCGGGACGGCCTCGGCGATCCGGGCGAGCTCGTCGTCGGTGAGGACGACGTCCGCGGCACCGACGTTCTCCTCCAGGTAGCGCACCCGCTTGGTGCCGGGGATCGGCGCGACGTCGTCGCCCTGCGCGAGCACCCAGGCGAGGGCGAGCTGGCCGGGCGTGCAGCCCTTCTCCGCCGCGATCTCCTTGACCCGGTCGACCAGGCGCAGGTTCGACTCGAGGGCGTCGCCGTGCAGGCGGGGGAAGCGGCTGTTGCGGGAGTCGGACGCCTCCAGCGAGCCCGCCGAGATGGCGCCGGTGAGGAGGCCGCGGCCCAGCGGGGAGTACGGCACCAGGCCGATGCCGAGCTCGCGCAGGGTCGGCAGCACCTCGGCCTCGAGGTCGCGGGTGAACAGCGAGTACTCGGACTGCAGGGCGGTGATCGGGTGCACGGCGTGCGCGCGCCGGATCGTCTCCGCGCCGGCCTCCGACAGGCCCAGGTGGCGGACCTTGCCGGCCTCGACGAGCTCCTTCATCGCCCCGACGGTCTCCTCGATCGGGACGGTCCGGTCGACGCGGTGCTGGTAGTAGAGGTCGATGTGGTCGACGCCGAGGCGCTGGAGCGAGGCGTCGCACGCCGAGCGCACGTAGTCGGGGGAGCCGCTGATGCCGAGGAACCCACCGTCCTCGCTGCGGACGTTGCCGAACTTCGTGGCCAGGACGACGCCGTCGCGGCCCTGGCCGCTCGAGGCGATGGCCTTGCCGACCAGGCGCTCGTTGGTGAAGGGGCCGTACATGTCGGCGGTGTCGAGGAAGGTGACGCCGAGGTCGAGCGCGCGGTGGATGGTGTCGAGCCCACCCTGCTCGTCGGGGGTGCCGTAGAACTCCGACATGCCCATGCAGCCCAGGCCGAGGGCCGAGACGGTCAGGGGGGAGGCGGTTCCGAGGGTGCGGTGCTGAAGGGTCATGGACCCAGCCAACATCCTGGAGCGCGGTCCAGGTCAAGCGGCGCCGTCGGCACGCTCCAGGAGGTCGGTGTAGATGCCGATCTTGTGGTCGATGGCGCCGAGGTGCTCCTGGACCTCGGCGAGCTGGGCCAGCACGGCGCGGCGGTGCTCCTGCAGGAGGGCGAGCCGGTCGGGCTCGTTGCCGGCGCCGGCCCGCACCAGGTCGGCGTAGCGACGCACGTCGCGGATCGGCATGCCGGTCGAGCGGAGGCGGGTCACGAGCTCGACCCAGCGCAGGTCGGGGCCGTCGTAGCGGCGGTGCCCGCTGGAGGCCCGCCGGACCGGGCGGAGGAGCAGCCCGTCCTTCTCGTAGTAGCGCAGCGTGTCGGGCGTCAGGCCGAGGTGAGCTGCGGCCTCCGCGATGCTCATCCCGGAGGCGGAGGCGGAGGCGGGGGCGGGGTCCGTCGACGTGGCGTCCATCCGCACATTCGACCCTGGAGCGGGCTCCAGGGTCAAGTGGTCACGGCTCCCGGCGGATCCGGCCGGCCTCCTCGGCCGCGGCGCGCTCCTTGGCCGCCTTCTTCTCGAGGTTCCGGGTGTCGCGGTGAGGCAGCAGGATGTCGTCCTCGGCCGGCTCGCCGCGCTGGAGCTCGCGGCCCCGCTCGAGCTCGGCGTCCAGCTCGGCCCCGAGCAGGAGGGCGAGGTTGGTGAGCCACAGCCACAGCAGGAACACCACGACGCCGGCGAGCGCGCCGTAGGTCTTGTCGTAGGAGGAGAAGTTCGCGACGTAGAGACCGAACCCGATGCTCGCGACCACCCAGACCACGATGGCCAGGACGGCGCCGACACTGGTCCAGCGGAAGCGGGGCGGGTGGACGTTGGGCGTGAAGTGGTAGAGCAGGGCCACGATCAGGACGACGACCGCGAGCAGCACCGGCCACTTGGCGATGTTCCAGACCGTGACGGCCGTGCCGCCGAGACCGATCGCGTCGCCGACCGCCTCGGCCGCCGGGCCCGTGAGGACGAGCGCGGCGAGCACCAGGGCGACGAGCACGACCAGGACGGCGGTCAGCAGGAGCATCGCCGGGCGGAGCTTCCAGATCGGGCGGCCCTCGCCCTTCTCGTAGATCCGGTTCATCGCCCGGCCGAACGCACCGACGTACCCGCTGGCCGACCACAGCGCCCCGGCGAGACCCAGCACGAAGCCGAGGCCCGCGCCCTGCGACGTCGCGAGCTCGCGCAGGGTGGGACCGATGGAGTCCACGACGCCGCCGGCGCCGAGGGTCTGCAGGATGCCGAGCACCTCGTCGACCGCGCTCGTGCCCTGACCGACCAGGCCGAGCACGGAGGTCAGGGCGATCGCCGCCGGGAACAGCGCCAGGACGGCGTAGTAGGTGAGCGCGGCCGCCAGGTCGGTGCACTGGTCGTCGAGGAACTCGCTGAGCGTCTGGCGTGCGACGAACTTCCGGGTGCGGGGGGTGAGGTCGGTCGGGTCGTCGACGTCCTGGGTGTCGTCGACTTCGTCGGTGTGCGTGTCCGTCATGGCGCCCGGTACCCACCTGGGCGGGTTCTGTGCAGCCCGGAGGTGGAGTGCGTCGACCTCCGGGCGGGACGGTCAGCGCCGGTAGGCGGGGAGGTGCCGGCCGAGCTCGGTGAAGAGCGCCTGGTTGAGGTTGAAGGCGACCTTGACCTCCTCCACGACGCGGCGGACGCCGGCGTCGTCGAGCCCGAGGCCGTCGAGCCGGGCGCGGTAGGCGTCCTTGTAGGGCTTCGGCTTCGCGATGGCCGGGAAGGCGTAGAAGGCCACGCCGCCACCGTCGGTGAGGTCGAAGGACCGGCTGAGGATCCGGCCGATCGCCTGGCCGCCCGAGAGGTCGCCGAGGTACCGGGTGTAGTGGTGCGCCACGAGCGCGCCGCCCCAGCCGTCGGCGGCTTGCTCGCGCGCCGTCCGCAGCCGGGCCGCGTAGGCCTCGGCGGCGGGGGAGTCCAGCGTCCCGACCTCGGCACCGCCGGGTGTCCGGGCGGTCCAGTAGGCCAGGTCGGCGTCGAGGGCGGCAAGTCGTTCGAGCTCCGGGTCGTGCACGGCGGCGACCATCGGGTCGTCGGCGGTCGCACGGACGGCGTCCTCCATCGCCTCGTAGGCGGCGCGCAGGCGCAGGAGGTAGTCGACGTAGCCGCGCTCGTTCAGCCGGCCGTCGAGCAGCTCGGCCATGAACGAGGAGCCCTCGGCCGCCTCGTGCTCGATCTTCGAGCCGTCGCGCATCGCCGAGGCCAGGGACGGCGTGGTCGTGGTGGTGATGGTCATGGGGGTGGGTGCCCTGTCTGGTGGTCTCGGGTGGTGCCGGGGGTGGGGCTGGGGGTGGTGATGGGGGTGGTGCCGGCGCGGGCTGACGGGTCCCTGGGGCCGGGCGCGAGCCCGGCCCCGGGGACCAGGATGGATCAGCCGACGGTGAAGCGGACCGTCTTGGTCGAACCGGCGACGTTGGCGGTGCCGGCGTAGGTCACGACGACCTGATGGGCGCCCTTGGCCTTGTTGCCGAGCTGGGGCAGCGTCACGGTGACGACGCCGTTCGGCCTCAGCGTGCCCTGGGCGCGCCTGACGACCTTGCCGGCCTTCGTGACCTGGACGACGACCTTGCCGGTCGCCCTCGTGGTCGGGGAGGTGACGGTGACCTTCGCCTTGCCGGCCCTCTGCTTCCTCGGAGCCCTGGCCAGCGCGACCGCGGTCGTGCTGGTGGCCTTCGCGACCCTCAGCGAGCCGGCGCCCCGGGCGGCGAGCGAGTTGCTGTTGCCCGAGAACGACGCGGTGAGCGCGTGCGCGCCGGCCGGGAGCGTGCCGAGCGGGAAGGTCGCCGTGCCGGCGGTGAGCGGGGCGGTGCCGACCGTGGTGGTGCCGCGCCGCAGCGTGACGGTGTCGCCGTCGGCGGCACCCTCGTTGGCGACGGTGACGGTCGCGGTCGCGGTCCTGCCGTAGGTGACCGACGGCGCCGAGACGGTGACCGCCGGGGTCGCCGGGGTGAAGGTGATCGGCGTGTAGGTCTCGAACGCCGCGTTGGCCGCGCCGCTGCCCGGGTAGGTGTAGACGCCGTAGTTGACCAGGCTCGGGTCGGTCGCCACCGCGTCGATCGCGGCCTTGTCGACGGTGACGGTGGTCGAGAACGTGCCAGCGGGGGTGAGCTCGACCGCACCGGCCGCGGGACCGCCCACGGTGCCCATGTCGGCGGCGAGGACGGCCCACTTCTGGCTGGTGTTCTTGCGCGAGGTGGACGGTGCGCCCGCCGAGGGGCGCCAGGTGTCGGCGAACTTGCCGAACACCACGTAGGTGCCCCCGGACCGGCCCGCGAGCGGGGGGCGGGTGCCGATGGCGGCGCCCGGGTCGAAGTTCTCGCCCTCGACGGTGACCTCGTAGCTGCCGTTCGGCAGCAGGTCGGTGTCGGAGACGGTGACCGAGGGGGCGGTGTTGAACCTCACCTGGAGCTCGTTGGCGATCTTGCGAGGGTCGGCCGCGCCACCGGTGGAGTACCAGTACGGACCCTGGCGGACGTCCTGCTGGAAGTCGACGAAGCCCTGGGGGAAGGAGCCCCAGCTGGTGCCCGAGGTGACCTGGGCCGACGAGCTCGCCGGCGCGGAGTAGGCGACCTCGCGGTACGCCGGGGTGGTGGTGACGCCGAGCGTGGTGACGTCGACGTCGGTGAGCGTGGCGACGGTGACCTCCTCGTCGGGCAGCGCCTGCCAGAGGGTCGGGTCGTCCATGGACGTGGCGTAGCCGCCCACGGTGGCCCTCACGGTGCCGGTGCCGTCGGCGGCGACGCTCAGCTCGGGGTCGGAGAGGTGGAAGAACGTCATGCCGGAGTAGAAGAGGAGCGTCGCGTCGCCGTCCCAGGCCACGGACGCGGTGCCGGCGGCGGGGTCGACCGTGCCGGTGCCCCCGGTGAACTTGAACCGGGTCTCCCCGCGGACACCCGCCGTGTTGGCGTTCGCGCCCGCGGTGTTGGTGCGGGTGCCGCCGAAGGTGGCCGGGGCGTACGAGCCGTTGGCCTGGAGGTCCTCGACGGTGACGTCGCCGCTCTGGGCCGACCAGCCGGCGGCGGCGCCGTTGCTCCAGGTCGCGCCGTCGTCGCTGGTCCTGAGGGTCACCCCGCCCGCGCCCGGGTTGCCGATCCTGCCGGCCGACATCAGGTTCCAGGTGCCGGGCGCGAAGGCCCCGCTGGTGGCCTCGTTGTTGAGGTCCCACGTGAAGGTCGCGTTCGTGACGTCGACCTCCGCGGCCCGGGCGGGCGGGGCCGTGGCGACGCCGCCGAGGACGGCGAGGCCGGCGGCGGCGACGCCGAGGGAGGTCACGGCGCCGAGGACTCGCCTCGGTCGATGGGTCGTGCGGTTCATGCTGGTCCTTTCACGCGGTTGCTGAGCAGGGTGACTGCGGCCGCTGCGAGCAGCAGCGCGCTTCCGGCCAACCACGTCCAGTGGAGGTCGGAACCAGGGCCCGGTGCCGTCGCGGTGTCCGACGAGGCGTGGGCGTAGACGGTGGGCGCGGCGGGGGCCGGTCCCAGGGCGGGAGTCCCGGCGGCGGCGCTGCCGCCGGGATCGGTCAGGTCGGCGGGCGGGGTGCTCGCCGACGGTTGCGGGGGGAGCGCGGGGGCCGGGGGCCGGGCCGGCACGGAGGGTGACGGGGTGGGCGGCGGCGTCGGGTTGACCGGGGTCGTCGGGGACGCCGTCTGGCCGGGGTCCGGCGTCTCGGTGACCGGGTCGGTGGGCGGCTCGACCGGCGCGCCGGCCTCGTAGCTGACCGCGATCGGCTCCGGCACCTTGTGCGCGTCGGCGGAGCCGCCGCTGGAGTACCAGTACGCCGCCGACCCGACGTCCCGCATGAACGCGAGGTACGACGGCGGGAAGGCGCCCCAGGCAGCGCCGGTCCGGACCTGGGCGGGGTCGGTGCCCCCGCCGTCGTGGCGGACGCCGAGGTACCTCGGCGTCGCCACGAAGCCGCCCGGCCGCTCCAGGTCGACCTTCGGCAGGTTCGCCAGGTCGACCTGCCGCGGCGGGACCGGTCGCCAGATGCTCTGGTCCTCCATCGAGGAGGCGTAGCCGGCGAGGGTGGCGCGCAGGGTGGCGCCGGTGCGGGTCACGGTCAGGACCGGGTCGCTGACGGTGAAGAAGGTCATCCCGGAGTAGTAGACGACCGAGAACGCGCCCTTCCAGGTGATCGTGGCCGTGCCGGCGTCGGCGTCGACCTCGCCGGTGCCGCCGTCGAGGACGACCTGGTGGCCGGAGAACGGTCCGTTGGTGCCGGACATCGTGGTGCCGGCGACGGTGGTCGACAACCCGGACCAGGTGGCGGTCGCGAAGCCGCCGTCGGGCTGCTGCTTCTCGATCCGGACGTCGCCCGAGGCGGCCTGCCACGCGCGCGTGCCGGTGCCGCGCCAGACGCCGTCGACGATCGTCTGGCCGCCCCGGCCGGGGTCGGGGACCTTGCCGGCCGCGAGGAAGTTGATGGTGCCGGGGGCGAACGCACGGTTGTTGGACTCGTCGTTGACCGCCCAGCGCAGCTGGGCGTCGTCGACCTCGAAGGCACCGGTCTGGGGGGCGGCCGGGGTGGTCGGGCTCGAGGACGTGGGGGTCGTCGGAGGGTCGGTCGGAGTCGGGCTCGTCGGGCTCGTGGGGCTGCTCGCGGGGTCGTTGGCGGGGGCGCCGGGGGTGCCGGCGGCGGCGGTGGCCGCGACGAGGGCCAGCGGGACGCCGAGGACGACGACGCCCGCCAGCACCGCGGCGACGAGGCCGTGCCGGACCCGGACCCGGGTGCTCGGCGCGGCGCTCACGCCGGCACCTGCGCGGGACGGCGCCGCACCCGACCGAGCGCGAGCCCGGCGACGGCGAGGAGGAAGACCGCGCCGGCGACGCCGAGGAACACCCACCCGGCCGGCTGGCCGTCGCCGCGGGTGCTCGCGTCCTCGGCGGCGACCGGCTCCGCAGCGGCCCCGGAGGCGTCCGTGCCCGCGGCGACGGGGAAGAGCTGGGCGACCTCGGTGCCGGACGCGGCGCCGGACAGCCGGAGCTCGTGGGTGCCGACGCCGAGGTCGACGGGCAGCTGGAGGACGCCGGCGACCTCGCCGGAGGCGCCGGCCTGCATCGGCCCGATGGCCGCGACGCCGTCGTCGAGGACGGCGACGACCTGCTCACCGGGCTGGAAACCCTGCCCGGAGAACGCCATCGCCCGACCCTCGACCGCGGTGGCGCGGTCGACGACGGCGAGGGGGCGTGCCGTGGCCGCCCTGCGGCCGGCCCGGCCCGTCCCGGCCGCGGGGGTGCCGGCGGTGGTGCCCGGCCCGCTCCCGGTGGTGCCCGCGCCGGCGTCCGGACCGTCGGCCGGGCCGTCGGCCGGGCCGTCGGTCGGGTCGGCGGCCGGGGCCTGGTCGTACACGTCGCCGAAGTCGACGGGCGTGAACGACTCGTTGGCGGGGTTCTTCACCCCGTGCGCGCCGATCGTGATGACGCCGCACTGGACGCGACGGCAGTCGACCTGCGCGACGGCCCCGTCCCGGTCGACGCTCTGGAAGACCGGCCCGGGGATGGTGATGTCGACGGTGAACGAGCCGTCGGCGGCCAGCACGGCGCTCGCCTCGGACGCCGTCGAGCTGCCCGGGAACGCGACGAACGTGAGGTAGCCCTTGTTGTCGGCGGCGTCCTCGGCGTCGGGGATGTACTGGTAGTCCTGGCCGGTCAGACCGCCGTTCGAGGGCCGCCAGCCGCCGCCACGGGCGTCGCGGACCCAGCCGAACATGACGTAGACGCCGCCGAAGCCGCCGTCGACGACCTGGAAGCCGGTGCCGCGCAGGGTGAGCCTCGTCTGGTACGTCGCGTCGGCCTGCGACCCGCCGCGGTCGTTGCTCACGGTGACGCGCGAGTCGGCGTGGGCCGGGGGCGGGGCCAGGACGCCGCCGAGCAGCAGGCCGGCGAGGGCGAGCGCGGTCATGGCCGTGGTCAGGCGCTTCACGGGGTCTCCTCCAGGGGTGCGGTGCGGGCCGCCGAGCGGTCGGCCAGCACGAGCAGCTCGCCGCTGACGGGGTGGGGGAGCACGTCGACCGGGTAGCGGTAGACCTCGCTCAGCAACGGCGCCCGGAGGACGTCGGCGGGGGCGCCCTCGGCGGCGACGCGGCCGCGGTCGAGCAGCACGATCCGGTCCGACCACGCAGCGGCCAGGCTCAGGTCGTGCAGCACGACGACCACGGCGGCGCCGGCGTCGGCCTGCGCCCGCGCGCGGGCCAGCACCGTCTCCTGGTGACCGAGGTCGAGCGCTGCGGTGGGCTCGTCGAGCAGCAGCACGCCGGTGCGCTGGGCGAGGATCCGGGCGAACGACGTCCGGCCCTTCTCGCCACCCGACAGCACGCCGAACGGACGGGCCGCGAGGTGGGTGATGTCGGCGACGCCCATCGCGTCGGCGACGGCCGCGTCGTCGTCGTCCTCCTCGGGGCGGCCGCGCCACGGGGAGCGGCCCATCCGGACGACGTCCCCGACGGGGAACGGGAACGACACGTGGTGCTCCTGCGCCAGGACGGCGCGCTCGCGGGCCAGGTCGCGCAGCCGCCACTCCTCGAGCGGGCGGCCGAGCACCTCGACCTTGCCGTCGGTGGCGTCGACGTCGCCGGTGAGGACGCCGAGCAGGGTCGACTTGCCGGCGCCGTTCGGGCCGACGAGCGCGAGCACCTCGCCGTGCCGGACGTCGAGGTCGACCGCCTCGAGCACGGTGGTGGCGCCGTACCGGACGGTGACGCCGCGGGCCTGGAGGGCGGTCGTGCCTCGTGGGGTGCTCGGGGTTGGGGTGTCCAATGTTGCGGGGTCCCCGCGGCGTTGCCCGGTGGGGGAGCGCAGCGGCGGAGCCGAGGAACGTCGTGGGGTGTTCATGCCCACCCGCCGGCGGTCCTGCGGGTGCGGCGGAGCAGCCAGAAGAAGAACGGGCCGCCGACGACCGAGGTGAGCATGCCGAGCGGGAGGTCGGCGTTGGCCACGAACGAGCGGGCGGTGGTGTCGGCCACGACGAGCACCAGCGCACCCGCGAGCATGGAGGCGGGGATCAGGACCCGGTGGCCGGGACCGGTGACCATCCGCACCAGGTGCGGGACGACGAGCCCGATGAAGGCGACGATCCCGCAGAAGCTGACCGCGGCGGCGGTGAGCAGCGCGACGACCACGATGAGGAAGATCCGCAGCCGCTCGACGTCGACGCCGAGGTGCCGGGCCGGGCGCTCGCCGAGGGCGAGCAGGTCGAGGGAGCGGGCGCAGAAGAAGGCGACGACGATGCCGGCCAGCGCGAGCGGCGCCACCACGGCGACGTAGGGCCAGCGGCTGCCGTTGAGGCTGCCGAGCTGCCAGAAGACGATCTGCTCGCGCGCCTGGGTGTCGCCGACGAAGAGCAGGAACGCCAGGGCGGCGCCGGCGACGGCGTTGACCGCGATCCCGGTCAGCACCAGGGTGACGACCTCGGTACGACCGTCGGCGCGGGACAGGGCGTAGACGGCGAGGGTGGTGACCAGGCCGCCGGCGAAGGCGCAGGCGGCGACGGTCCAGTCGCCGGCGAAGGTCCACGAGAACGCGATCGACGCCGCGGCGGCGACGGCGGCGCCCGCCGAGACCCCGACCACGCTGGGCTCGGCCAGCGGGTTGCCGAAGACGCCCTGCATGAGGGCCCCGGCGACCCCGAGGGCGGCGCCGACGACGATCGCCATCGTCACGCGGGGGAACCGGACGGTCCACAGCGTGTCGTCGCCGCGCGGGTGGGTGGGCATCGGTCCGAGGTCGAGGCCGAGTCGGTGCAGGAACGAGCCGAGGACCTCGTCGAACGGGATCGCGAGCTGACCGGAGCCGGCCGCGGCGAGCCCGGCGACGCCGACCCCGACGCCGAGCAGGACGAGGAAGATCGCCGAGCGGGTCCGACGGCGGGGGGCCGGTGCCTCGCGAGGGTCCTTCGCGACGGGGACGGCGTCGGCGCGGGCCGGCTGGGCGGGGACGGTCTGGGTCACGGGTCGCCCGGCCTAGAGCGCGTCGGGCGCGTAGAGCGCGACCGCGAGGGCGTTGAGGACGTCGGCGGTGCGCGGACCGAAGCTGAGCACCTGGTCGTCGTCCATCGCGATGATCCGCTCGTGCTCGCCGGCCGGGGTGTTCGCGAGGGCGGGGAAGCGCTCGAGCAACCCGTCGGCACCGCCGACCGAGTCGAGTCCCTTCGTCATTATCAGCAGCACGTCGGGCGCGGCGTCGATCAGGGCCTCGTCGGTGACCGGCTTCATGCCGCTCCAGTCGATCTCCTTCGCGACGTCGTAGCCGCCGGCGGCCTCGATGAGCGAGTCGGCGCCGGAGCCCTCGCCGAACATGTAGTAGACGCCGGCCTGGCCGCGGACGTAGAGGAAGACGGTGCGCAGCTTGCCGGTGACGTCTGCCGGGGCGACCTCGGCGATCGCGGCGGCGGTGTCGGTGGCCTCCTGCTCGAGGCGGTCGCCGAGCTGCTTGCCGGCGTCGGGGACGCCGAGGGAGTCGGCGACGAGCCGGGTGAGCGAGGCGATGTTGTCGAGGCCGCGGTGGGAGTCGGTGACCACGACCGGGATGCCGGCGTCCTCGAGCTGCAGGACGACGTCCCACGGGCCGAGCGAGGTGTCGGTGAGGACGACGGTCGGGTCGAGCGCCAAGATCGCCTCGGCGTTGAGCTCGTGGCCGTTCTGGGTGACCAGCGGGCGGTCGGAGATCTCGGGGAACTGCGCGGACACGTCGCGGCCGACGACGTTGTCACCGAGGCCGAGCTCGAAGACGGTGTGGGCCAGGGTGCCGTAGATGTCGAGCGCGAGGATCCGGCTGACGTCGTCGACGACGACCTCGTCGCCCTGGGCGTCGGTGACCGTCGCGGGCAGCCGCGGCTCGGGGGAGTCGTCGACCGGGTCGATGACCGGGTCGGGCAGGTCGACCTCGACGACACCGTCCCACGAGCGCGGGTCCGCCAGCGGGGTCACCTCGCCCAGCCTCGGGACGCGGGTCGCGGTCGGCCGGTCGTCGTCGCCGGCGGCGGGGTCGACGACCGGGCCGCACGCGGCCAGGGCCAGCAGGGCGGTCGCGGCGGCGGTGGCGATCGGGAGGCGGAGCATGCGCGACGTCGTTTCTCGAGGAAGGGTTACCTAAGTGAGGCAAGGGTAACCTTAAAAAGGTTTGCCTTACCTAACTGGGCCGCATCGTGGGAAAAGCAGGCCCGCCCCGGCCGAGGGCCGGGGCGGGTCCGTCGTCGCGGGGTCGGTCAGATGCGGGGCACGATGCGACCGAGCAGGTCACCCATCCGCGAGGCGGCGGAGCGGCCCGCCTCGAGGACCTCGGCGTGGTCGAGGGGCTCGCCGCTGATGCCGGCGGCCAGGTTGGTGACCAGGCTGATGCCGAGCACCTCCATGCCGGCCTCGCGGGCCGCGATCGCCTCGAGCGTGGTGCTCATGCCGACCAGGTGGCCGCCCATGATCCCGGCCATCCGGACCTCGGCCGGCGTCTCGTAGTGCGGCCCGGGGAACTGGACGTAGACGCCTTCGTCGAGCGAGGGGTCGACGTCCTGGCACATCGCGCGCAGCCGGGGGGAGTAGAGGTCGGTGAGGTCGACGAAGTTGGCGCCCTCGAGCGGCGAGCGGCCGGTCAGGTTGATGTGGTCGCTGATGAGCACCGGGGTGCCCGGCGTCCAGGACTGCTTGAGGCCGCCGCAGCCGTTGGTCAGCACGATCGCGCGGCAGCCGGCGGCGGCCGCCGTCCGGACGCCGTGCACGACCGCGGCGACGCCCTTGCCCTCGTAGTAGTGGGTGCGGCTGAGGAAGACGAGCAGGTTGGTGTCGCCGGAGCGCACCGACCGGATCTTGCCGCTGTGCCCGACCACGGCCGCCGCGGAGAAGCCGGGCAGGTCGGTCGTGTCGATCTCGGCGGTCGCGTCGCCGAGCGCGTCGACGGCCGGCAGCCACCCGCTCCCGAGGACGAGCGCGACGTCGTGCCTCTCGACGCCGGTCAGCTCGGCGAGACGGGCGGCGGCGTCGCGGGCGAGGTCTGCGGGACTGGGCGTGGTGGCGGCGTTCGTCTCGGTCACGGGCGGCACTGTAGGGCACGCGGGTCCCTCGGTGCCGCGCCCGGCGTTTCCTCCGGCCGGGCCCGGGCATGGTGCGCAGGTGGACCCCGAGACGACGTACGCCGAGCTGACCTCGGGCGACGCCGGGGCCGTCGAGCAGGTGGGAGCCGACGCGCAGGACCTGTCGCGCTCGGTCGACGCCGACGCCCGCGCGATCGTCGACGCCGTCTCGCGCCCGGTCTGGACGGGCGCCGCGGCGAAGGACTCGTTCGAGACCGAGGGGCTGGTGGCCTACCTCGCGGCCTCGATGGCGGCCTTCCGGCTCTACCGGGCCGGCGAGGTGCTCGAGGTGGTCGCCGCCGACTACCGCTCGGCGTGCCGCTCCGCCGACCATGCGATCGGGATCTGGCGGGGACGCCCGGGCGGTCCTGGTGCGGTGATCACCGACCCGCTGTACGAGATCGTCGTGAACGGCGCGCTCCAGGTCACCGGGGCCTACCTCCAGGCGTCCTACCAGCAGGCGGTGGCCGCGCTGCAGTCGATCGAGGCGGAGATCGAGGAGTGGGTGGCACGCGGCGCCGTCCTCGACTACGTGTTCTACACCGACAACGACGCCCTCCCGGGCGCGCGCATCCCCGACTCCGGGATCAACGGCGTGCCCGGCGGGTGGACCCAGCAGGGCCTGGCCTACGACCCCGGTACCGACCGCTACTACGTCTCGTCCTACGACGACGACGGCGGCGCCCAGGTCACCACGATCGACGCCGGCACCGGGGCACCCGGCCCGTCGGTCCCGCTGGCCGGTCCGGGCGGGTCGGCGCCGCCGAACCACGTGGGCGGGATCGTCGTGCAGGGCGACCAGGTGCTCGTGACGTCGACGGAGGGCGACCAGAGCTACGTCTACGTCTACGACCGCGCCGCGTTCGAGGCGGGCGACGGGCAGCCCGTGAACGCGCTGGACCGGATCGAGGCGCCCGCGTCGTCGTACGCGACGGTCGGCCCGGACGGCTCGCTGTACCTGGGGTCCTGGGACGAGGACGACAACGGGGTGCTGCACCAGGTCGCGCTCGTGAACGGTGAGTACCAGACGGTCGAGTCCTGGGACACGCCTCCCGGCGTCAACGGCGTCGCGGTGCAGCCCGGCGGGGTCTTCACCTTCGGGGTCCAGACGGGTCGCAACGACCGCGGCCAGCTCGTCACCGTCGACTCCGGGGGAGACGGCGGGAACAGCCAGGCGGACATCGACGGCGCCACGACGATCGACGTCGGCAACATGGTCCAGAACCTCGTGATCGTCGACGGACGGGGGCGCCGGAGACGTCACCGAGGCCGGAGCGACGCAGTACGGGCCCGGCGACCCGGACTCCGGCAACCCCGGCGCGTTGTGGGGACAGACGCACCTCAGCGAGCTCGTCAACGGCGGCGCCGGCTACGACGTCGAGCCCCGGACCCTGACCGAGGCCGCGCAGGCGCTCTCCGCCGCCCAGGCGGGGATCTCCGACGAGATCGGTCGGATCGCGGGTCTCCACCTGCCGAGCGCCGTCCTCGGTGACGTCTCCGGCGCCCCCGCCCTCGCGAGCGAGGCGACGGTCTACTTCGACCTGACCTCGACCCGGCTGCTCACCTCCGCCGACTCGATCGACGTCTCGGTGACGGGGCTGCTCGCCGCCCGGACGTTGTACGAGGAGACCGACAGCGACGCCGCCGCGCAGGCCCTGAGCATCGTCGAACGGATGGTCTGACCTCAGCGCCCGGTCCGGGAGCAGGCTCTCAGCGCAGGGCGAGGCACCCCGACGTCGGCGACTCGAACGGGAGGTCGGCGTCGGAGGCGATCTGGCGGTCGAGGTTGGCGGCGACGTCCTCGGGCCAGGGCGCGGTCTTGCGGGTCTCCATCTCGATGTGGAGGAAGACCTCCTCCATCACGTAGCTGACCCGCTGGTGGGTGTCGTCGAGCAGGTACACCAGGACGTGCGCCGCCCGCTCCGACCGCCCGAGCAGCCGCACCCGCGCCGACATCGTGTCGCCGGTGCGCAGCTCGGCGAGGTAGGTGCAGTGGTGCTCGGCCGAGAAGCACGCGTGGCCGGCCGTGATCGGCCACGTCTGGGGGATGCCGAGGGACACGAGCGACTCGTCGAGGCCCTCGCTCGCGATCCCGATGTAGTGACGGACGTTGAGGTGGCCGTTGATGTCCTCGAACGGCATCGGCACGGGCTGCACGGCATACGCCGGCAGGGCCGAGAGCTGCTCGTAGGTCGGTTGGGTGCTCATCGGCCGGACACTACTCAGGGCAGCGCGGCACGTCATCCGTCGGGCGGCGTGGCGCGGTCGGCCCGGCCCGGCCCCGGACCTCACCGCCAGGCAGGAGCCGGCACGACGGACCTCGCTACAACCCCGTCGACCGGCAGGGACGCCGGCGCAGGGCACCCACGTAGTCGGCCGGGGCGTCGGCCGCCTCGGCGGCGTCGGCCAGGACGCCGAGGGTGACCGCGGAGGGCAGGCCGCCCTCGTAGGCGTCGAGGACGTAGGTCCAGACGACGAGCTCGCCGGCCATCGTCGCGACCCGCACCTTGGTCTTGCGGTAGAGCCCGGAGTCGGCCTGCTCCCAGCCGTCGAGGGCGTCCTCGTCCGTCGGGACGACGTCGTACACGGCGACGTAGACCTGCTCGAAGGGGTCCTGCACCAGGGTCGGGAGGGCGCCGTCCCAGCCGAGCTCCTCGCCCCCGAAGGTCAGCCGCCAGCCGGTCAGCCAACCGGTCGTCTGCAGCGGCGAGTGCGGGCAGCGCTCGCTCATGCGAGCGGGGTCGAGGTTGCTCCCGTAGGCGGCGTAGAGCGTCATCGGCGGGCCGGGCGCGGTGCGGGCGCGGCGAGCGGCGTCAGGGGGGCAGGCGTCACGGAGAGCACAGTAATGCCCGAGGCGGAGGCGTCCCGCCACCCGGACTAGGCTGCAGTCGTGAGCCACTTCGATGTCCTCGTCCTCGGTGCCGGCCCCGGTGGGTACGTCGCCGCGATCCGCGCCGCCCAGCTCGGCAAGTCCGTTGCCGTGGTGGAGGAGAAGTACTGGGGCGGTGTCTGCCTCAACGTCGGCTGCATCCCCTCCAAGGCGCTCCTCAAGAACGCCGAGCTGTCGCACGTGCTCACCCACGAGAAGGCGAAGTTCGGCATCGAGGGCGACGCCACCATGGCGTACGGCCCGACCCACAAGCGCAGCCGTCAGGTGTCCGCCGGGATCGTCAAGGGCGTCCACTTCCTGATGAAGAAGAACAAGATCACCGAGATCGACGGCTGGGGCACCCTCACCGGCCCGACGTCGGTCGACGTCAAGGGCAAGGACGGCGAGACGACCGCCCACACCTGCGACGACCTCATCATCGCCTCGGGCGCGAAGGTGCGCCTCGTCCCCGGCGTGACCCTCAGCGACAACGTGGTCACCTACGAGGAGCAGATCCTCGACGAGAACCTCCCCGGCTCGATCATCATCGGCGGCTCGGGCGCGATCGGCGTCGAGTTCGCCTACGTCATGAAGAACTTCGGCGTCGACGTCACCATCGTCGAGTTCGTCGACCGGATGGTCCCCACCGAGGACGCCGACGTGTCCAAGGAGCTCGCCAAGCACTACAAGAAGCTCGGCGTGAAGGTGCTCACCTCGACCGCCGTCAAGGGCGTCGAGGACACCGGCTCCGGGGTCAAGGTCACCGTCGCCCCCGCCGGCGGCGGCGACGAGCAGGTGCTCGAGGCCGACAAGTTCCTCGCCGCCTTCGGGTTCGCACCGCGCGTGGACGGCTACGGCCTCGAGGCCGCCGGCGTCCAGCTCACCGAGCGCGGCGCGATCGACATCGACGGCCGCGGCCGCACCAACGTCGAGCACGTCTACGCCATCGGCGACGTCACCGGCAAGATGATGCTCGCCCACGCCGCCGAGGCGATGGGCATCGTCGCCGCCGAGACCATCGCCGGCGCCGAGACCATGGAGATCGACTTCGACATGATCCCGCGCGCCACCTACTGCCAGCCGCAGATCGGCTCGTTCGGCTACTCCGAGCAGCAGGCCAAGGACAAGGGCTACGACGTCAAGACCGCGACGTTCCCCTTCTCGGCCAACGGCAAGGCCCAGGGCCTCGGTGACACCGCCGGCTTCGTCAAGATCGTCGCGGACGCCGAGCACAACGAGATCATCGGCGCCCACCTCATCGGCCCCGACGTCACCGAGCTGCTGCCCGTGCTCACCCTGGCCCAGCGGTGGGACCTCACCGCCGACGAGGTCGCTCGCAACATCTTCGCGCACCCGACCCTCGGCGAGTCCGTCAAGGAAGCGGTCCACGGCATCGCCGGCCACATGATCAACTTCTGATCCGGTCGCGGACCGGGTCGTCCTGTCCTGTGCGGCCGGCTGGAGGTGGGGTCGTGGGCCTGCGGCCGGTGTGGGGCTCGGTGTGAGGCACACGACCCGGCCCGACCCCCGGCCCGACGCCACCCGGACGGCGCCCGAGCGCGCTCGATAGCCTGCAGGCATGAGTACTGACCGCGTTGTCATCCTCGGCGGCGGGCCCGGAGGCTACGAGGCCGCCCTCGTCGCCGCCCAGCTCGGCGCCGACGTCACCGTCGTCGACTCCGACGGCATCGGCGGCTCGGCGGTCCTCACCGACTGCGTGCCCAGCAAGACCCTCATCGCCACCGCCGAGGTGATGACGCAGGTCGCCGCCGCGGCCGAGCTCGGCATCGACTTCCACGACTCCGAGGGCGACGCCGCGACCACCATCCGGGTCGACCTGGCGCGGGTCAACGCGCGGGTCAAGCAGCTCGCGACCGACCAGTCCGACGACATCGCGCGCCGCCTCGACAAGGAGGGTGTCACCGTCGTCCGGGGTCGCGGCCGGCTCGACGGACCGAGCCGGGTCGTCGTCGGCGGGACGACCTACGACGCCGACGCGATCCTCGTCGCCACCGGCGCCGCACCGCGCACCCTGCCCAGCGCCCAGCCCGACGGCGAGCGGATCCTCACCTGGGAGCAGGTCTACGACCTCACCGAGGTGCCGACCGAGCTCGTCGTCGTCGGCTCCGGGGTGACCGGCGCCGAGTTCGCCAGCGCCTACCTCGCGCTCGGCATCCCGGTCACCCTCGTCTCCAGCCGCGACCGCGTGCTCCCGGGCGAGGACGCCGACGCCTCCCTCGTCCTCGAGGACGTCTCCAAGCGCCGCGGCATGACGGTGCTGTCGAAGTCCCGGATGGAGTCGGTCACCCGCGACGGCGACGTCGTCACGGTCCGGCTCACCGACGGCCGCGAGGTGCGGGGCAGCCACTGCATCCTGGCCCTCGGGTCGGTCCCCAACACCCACGACCTCGGCCTCGAGGAGGCCGGCGTCGTCCTCGACGACGGTGGCTTCGTCAAGGTCGACCGGGTCTCGCGCACCTCGGCGCGCGGCGTGTACGCCGCCGGCGACTGCACCGGCGTCCTGATGCTCGCCAGCGTCGCCGCCATGCAGGGCCGGATCGCGATGTGGCACCTGCTCGGCGACACCGTGCACCCGCTCGACCTCAAGAAGGTCTCCTCCAACGTCTTCACCGCACCCGAGATCGCCACCGTCGGCTGGTCGCAGCAGGCCGTCGACGCAGGCGAGATCCAGGCCGAGTCGGTCATGCTCCCCCTGGCCGGCAACCCGCGCGCCAAGATGCAGGGCGTCCGCGACGGCTTCGTGAAGCTCTTCTGCCGTCCGGGCACCGGCATCGTCGTCGGGGGAGTGGTGGTCGGGCCGCGGGCGAGCGAGCTGATCCACGCGGTCGCGGTCGCCGTCGGCGAGTCGCTCACCGCCGACCAGCTGGCCCAGGTCTTCACCGTCTACCCGTCCAACAGCGGCTCGATCGCCGAGGCCGCGCGTCGCCTGCACCGCGTCTAGCGACGCTCACCCGCCGCGCGAGCCGGTCACGGCAGCTGTCGCAGCAGCTCACGCATCCGGGTGATCTCGGCGTTCTGGCTGGCGATCACGTCGGTGGCCATCTCGGTGGCCCGGACGTCCTCACCCTCGACGACCTGCTGCTCGGCCATGGCGACGGCACCCTGGTGGTGCTGGATCATGTCCTCGAGGAAGCGGCGGTCGAACTCCGTCCCGTCGGTCGCCGCGAGCGCGTCGACCTGGGCGGTGGTGAGCATGCCGGGCATGCCGTGCTCGGTCATGGCGGCCACGCCCTCGACCGTCGGCTCCGGCAGGTCGTGGTCGACCAGCCACGCCGCCATCACCAGGACCTCCCGGCCCTGCCCGGCGTCGATCCCGGTGGCGATCTTGCGCACCCGCCGGTCGACGGCACGCTCGGCGGCGAGCTCGGTGAGGTCGATCGCCTGGCTGTGGTGGGCCACCATCATCGAGAGGTAGGTCGCGTCGGCGGCGTTCCAGTCGGCCGACGCGGGAGGTTCGGGGACGGCGTCCATCGCGTGCCCGTCACCGGCGTGGGTGTGGACAGCGGAGGGCGGGTTCGTCGTAGGCTGCTCGCCAGCACAGCCCGCGACGAGCACCAGGCAGAGCGCCGTACCCACGGCGAGTGCGCGACTCGGGTCCATGCCCAGCACCTTAGGTCGGTGTGGGTGAGCGCCCCCCCAGGTAGGAGAATCTCGGTGAAGCTGATCGTCGCCCTCGGCTCGTTCGTCCTGGCGGCCGGACTGGCCGTCGCCCCCGCGTCCGCGGACCCCGACGACCCGCCGGCGCTGGAGAAGCGCCCGGTCCTCCCCGGGCACGACATCGCGCGCACCGACCCGGCCGTGCCGCGCGTCACCAGCGGCCAGGTCGACCGCAGCCGCGCCATGCGCCAGGTCGCCCGGGTGCCGCTCGCCGCCGAGCTCGCCGAGGACGGTGCGTTCGGCACCGACCTGGCGTTCAAGGGCGACTACGCCTTCGCCGGCAACTACAACGGCTTCGCCGTCTACGACATCTCGCGGCCGCGGAGCCCGCGGCGCGTCGCCCAGGTCGTCTGCCCGGGCGCGCAGAACGACGTCTCGGTCTACCGCAACCTGCTCGTGCTGTCCGTCGACGCCGTGCTCAGCGACGACACCTGCAACGCCGAGTACGCCGAGCCGGGAGGCGACGAGACCACCACGTGGGAGGGCATCCGGGTCTTCGACATCTCCGACCCCCGCTCGCCGGAGCTGCTGACGTCGGTCGCCACCTCGTGCGGCTCCCACACCCACACCCTCGCCCCCGACCGTGACGGCCGGAACGTCTACGTCTACGTGTCGTCCTACGGCCCCGCGCCCCGGCTCAAGGGGTGCAAGCCCCCGCACGACTCGATCAGCGTGGTGAAGGTGCCGACCGACGACGGCGCGGCGGCCCGGGTGGTCCGCACGCCGGTGCTCTTCCCCGGCGGCGGGACGAGGGGCGACGACTACAGCAGCAACACCAGCGGCTGCCACGACATCACCGCGTACCCGCGCAAGAACCTCGCCGCCGGCGCCTGCATGGGCGACGGCATCCTGCTCGACATCACCAACCGCGCCCGGCCGCGGGTCATCGACCGCGTCAAGGACCGGCGCAACTTCGCCTTCTGGCACTCCGCGACCTTCAACAACGCCGGCACCAAGGTCGTCTTCACCGACGAGCTCGGCGGGGGCGGCGGCCCGATGTGCAACAACGACGTCGGCCCGAAGCGGGGGGCGAACGGCATCTACGACATCGTCCGTCGCGAGCTGAAGTTCCGCAGCTACTACAAGATGCCGCGCGTGCAGTCGGACACCGAGAACTGCGTGGCGCACAACGGCTCGCTGATCCCGGTCAAGGGTCGCGACATCATGGTGCAGGCCTGGTACCAGGGCGGCACGTCGGTCTTCGACTTCACCGACTCCCGCAACCCGCGCGAGCTGCAGCACTTCGACCGTGGCGCGATCTCCAACCGTCGCCTGGAGCTGGGCGGGTCGTGGTCGTCGTACTGGTACAACGGCTTCGTCTACTCCAGCGACATCACCCGCGGGCTCGAGGTCTTCCAGATCCGCACGCCGTGGGCCCGCCGGGCGGCGAAGGTGCGGCTCTCGAGCTTCAACGCGCAGTCGCAGCCCTCCTACAACGGCTAAGCACGACTGACCACGGCTGACCACGACCGGCCACCGCGGGGCGACCCCGCGGTGGCCGCCGTCGGTCGACGTCGGTGCCCCTCGACCCTGGAGTCCTCGGTGAAGCTGCTCGTCGCGCTCAGCGCCCTCGTCCTGACCACCGCGCTGGCGGTGACCGCGCCCGCGGGCGCCGAGGACGACCTCACCCTCGACGCGGTGACCGGGCGGGCGGCCGAGCCGGCGGCCGAGCGGGCCGCCCCGTCGGTGCGGGTCACCGGCAACGGCTACGGGCACGGCCACGGCCTGTCGCAGTACGGCGCCCAGGGTGCCGCCGGCCAGGGCCTGAGCCACCGCGAGATCCTCGGCTTCTACTACCCCGGCCTGACCTGGGGTCGTGCCGGCGGCAACGTCTCCGTGCTGCTGACCGCCGACACCAGCACCGACGTCGTGGTCGTCGACCGGGGCGGCCTCCGCTACCGCAGCCTCGGCAACGGACGCACCGTCCGACTCACGAAGCCGCGCGCCGCCCGGCTGTGGCGGATCACCCCGTCGGCGGGCGGACGCACGAGCACGCTGGCCTGGAAGGGCCAGCGAGGGCGCTGGACGAAGGTCCGCACCACGCCGGGCGAGGCGCAGTTCACCGCGGGCGGGGAGCCGATCACCCTGGTCACGCCGTCCGGGCGCCGGGCGTACCGCGGGGTGCTCCGCTCGGCGGGCGCGACCGCGACGACGGTGCAGCGCGACACCGTGAACGTCGTCCCGCTCGACTCCTACCTCAAGGGCGTCGTGCCGCGGGAGGTCCCGGCGTCCTGGCGCGCGGCCGCACTGCGCTCCCAGGCGGTGGCGGCGCGCACCTACGCGGCCTTCGACCGTCGCGACGGCACCGCGCGGCACTACCAGATCTGCGACACCACGAGCTGCCAGGTCTACGGCGGCTTCACCGACGAGCACCCGGCGACCAACCGCGCCATCGACGCCACCCGCGGCCAGGTGCTCCTCACCGCCGACGGGCTGCCGGCGTTCACCCAGTTCTCGGCCAGCAACGGCGGCTACCTGGCCGCCGGTTCCCAGCCCTACCTCGTCGCCAAGCGCGACCCCTACGACACCGCCTACCGCGGGTGGACGGCCACCATCAGCGCCGACCTGGCCCGCCGGGTCGCCGCGGCCAACCCCGACGACCCCACCGACATCGGCACGTTCCGGTCGATGACCGTGCTCGGCCGCGACGGTGGTGGCGCGTATGGCGGCCGGGTCACCTCGATCCGGATCACCGGCACCGCCGGCTCGACGGTGCTCACCGGCGAGAACTTCCGCTACCTCGCGGCCCTGCGCTCGACCCTCTTCACGCTGGGCTGAGCGCTGACCCGTCAGCGATCGCTGACGGGTCAGCGCTCGAACCGGGCCGACCCGTCACCTATAGGTGACGGGTCAGCGCTCGAACCGGGCCGACCCGTCACCTATAGGTGACGGGTCAGCGTGGGTCGGGACGGCGGGCGATCAGGACAGGACGACGACCAGGTCGCCGCCGTCGACGGCCTGGGTGCCGGTGAGGGCGACCCGCTCGACCGTGCCGGCGACGGGGGCGGTGATCGAGGCCTCCATCTTCATCGCCTCGATGGTCGCGACGGTCTGGCCCGCCTCGACGGCGTCGCCGGCGGCGACGGCCAGGGTGACGACGCCCTGGTACGGCGCGGCGACGTGCCCCGGCTTGCCGGGGTCGGCCTTCTCCGCGACCGCGACGTCGGAGGCGATCGAGCGGTCGCGCACCGAGATGGGCCGCATCTGGCCGTTGATCGTGGTCATCACGGTGCGGATGCCGCGCTCGTCGGGCTCGCTGATCGCCTGCAGCCCGATCAGCAGCGTGACGCCGGGCTCGAGCTCGACCTCGTGCTCCTCGCCCTGGCGCAGGCCGTAGAGGTAGTCGCGGGTCGGCAGCACCGAGATGTCGCCGTAGGTCTGCCGGGACTCGTCGAACTCGCGCGTGGGGCCGGGGAAGAGGAGCTGGTTGAGCGTGCGCCGCCGCGTCGGCGACGCGCCGGCCAGCCCGGCGGCCTGGTCGTCGGTGAGGTCCTCGGCGGGCGCCTTCCAGGTGCGGCCCTCGAGGGCCTTGGAGCGGAACGGCTCGGGCCAGCCGCCGGGCGGGTCGCCGAGCTCGCCGTTGAGGAAGCCGATGACGGAGTCGGGGATGTCGTACCGGGAGGGGTCCTCGGCGAACTCGGCCGGGTCGGCCCCGATGCCCACCAGCGCGAGGGCCAGGTCGCCGATCACCTTCGAGGACGGCGTCACCTTCGGGACCCGGCCGAGGATGTCGTTCGCCGCGGCGTACATGTCCTCGACCTGCTCGAACTTCTCGCCGAGGCCGAGGGCGATCGCCTGCTGGCGCAGGTTGGAGAGCTGGCCGCCGGGGATCTCGTGGCGGTAGACGCGGCCGGTGGGGGCGGGCAGGCCCGACTCGAACGGCGCGTAGACGCGGCGGGTCGCCTCCCAGTAGGGCTCGAGCGCGTTGACCGCGGCCAGCGACAGGCCGGTCTCCCGCGCCGAGTGGTCGGTCGCCGAGACCAGCGCCGACAGGGCCGGCTGGGACGTCGTGCCGGCCACCGCCGCGCAGGCCGCGTCGACGGCGTCCACCCCCGCGTCGATCGCCGCCAGGAGCGTGGCGAGCTGCCCGCCCGGGGTGTCGTGGGTGTGCAGGTGGACCGGGAGGTCGAAGCGGTCGCGGAGCGCGGTGACCAGGGTGCGGGCGGCGGGCGCGCGCAACAGGCCGGCCATGTCCTTGATCGCCAGCACGTGTGCGCCGGCGTCGACGATCCGCTCGGCCAGGCGCAGGTAGTAGTCGAGGGTGTAGAGGTCCTCGTCGGGGTTGGACAGGTCGCCGGTGTAGCAGAGGGCGACCTCGGCGACGGCGGTGCCGGTGGCGCGCACGGCCTCGATCGCCGGCCGCATCTGCTCGACGTCGTTCAGGGCGTCGAAGACCCGGAAGACGTCGATGCCGGTGGCCGCGGCCTCCTCGACGAAGGCGTTCGTGACGGCGGTGGGGTACGGCGTGTAGCCGACGGTGTTGCGCCCGCGCAGCAGCATCTGGAGGCAGATGTTGGGCACCGACTGCCGCAGCACGGCCAGCCGCTCCCAGGGGTCCTCGCCGAGGAAGCGCAGCGCGACGTCGTACGTCGCCCCGCCCCAGGCCTCGAGCGACCACAGCTCGGGCGTCGTGCGGGCCACGTGACCCGCGACGGCGTCGAGGTCACGCGTGCGGACCCGGGTGGCGAGCAGCGACTGGTGGGCGTCGCGGAACGTCGTGTCGGTGACGGCGACGCGGTCCTGGGCGCGCAGCCGGCGGGCGAACTCCTCCGGGCCTACGTCCAGCAGCAGCTGGCGGGTGCCGTCGGGGGCCGGGACGTCGAGGTCGACGGCGGGCAGCTTGCTGACCGGGTCGATGCTGACCGGCGCGGCGCCGTGCGGCTGGTTGACCGTGACGTCGGCGAGGTAGGTCAGCAGCTTGGTGCCGCGGTCTCCCGAGCTGCGGGCGCTCAGCAGCTGCGGGTGCGTCTCGATGAACGACGTCGTCACCCGGCCGGCGGCGAAGTCGGGGTCGTCGAGGAGCGCCTGGAGGAACGGGATGTTGGTGGAGACGCCGCGGATGCGGAACTCGGCGACCGCGCGCTTGGCCTTGGCGACCGCGCTCTCGAAGGTGCGGCCGCGGCAGGTGAGCTTGGCCAGCATCGAGTCGAAGTGGGCCGAGACCTCGGCGCCGGTGTACACCGTGCCGCCGTCGAGGCGGATGCCGCCGCCGCCGGGGGAGCGGTACGTCGTGATGATGCCGGTGTCGGGGCGGAAGTTGTTGGCGGGGTCCTCGGTGGTGATCCGGCACTGCAGGGCGGCCCCGCGCAGCTGCACGGTCTCCTGCGAGAGGCCGAGGTCGTCGAGGGTCTCGCCCGCGGCGATCCGCAGCTGCGACTGCACGAGGTCGACGTCGGTGACCTCCTCGGTCACGGTGTGCTCGACCTGGATGCGCGGGTTCATCTCGATGAAGACGTAGTTGCCCGCGGGGTCGAGGAGGAACTCGACGGTGCCGGCGTTGCGGTAGCCGATCTCGCGGGCGAAGCGGACGGCGTCCGCACACATCCGCTCGCGCAGCTCGGGGTCGAGGTTGGGCGCCGGCGCGATCTCGACGACCTTCTGGTGCCGGCGCTGCACGGAGCAGTCGCGCTCGAAGAGGTGCATCACGTGGCCGACGCCGTCGGCGAGGATCTGCACCTCGATGTGCCGCGGCTCGACGACCGCCTGCTCGATGAAGACCGTCGGGTCGCCGAAGGCGCCCTCGCCCTCGCGCATGCAGGTCGCGACCGCCTCGCGCAGGTCCTTCGGGTCGTCGACGCGGCGCATGCCGCGGCCGCCGCCCCCGGCGACGGCCTTGACGAACAGCGGGTACGGCAGGTCCGCGGCCGCGGCGACGAGGGTGTCGACGTCCGTGCCGGGCTCGACGCTGGCCAGCGTCGGGACGCCGGCCGCCTTGGCCGCCGCGATCGCGCGCGCCTTGTTGCCGGTCAGCTCGAGGACGTCGGAGGTCGGGCCGACGAAGGTGATGCCGGCGTTGGTGCAGGCCTCGGCCAGCGCCGGGTTCTCCGAGAGGAACCCGTAGCCGGGGTAGACGGCGTCCGCGCCCGACTTGAGGGCCACCGCCACGATCGCGTCGGCGTCGAGGTAGGCGCGCACGGGGTGGCCGCGCTCGCCGATCTCGTAGGCCTCGTCGGCCTTGAGGCGGTGCTCGGACCAGCGGTCCTCGTAGGGGAAGACCGCCACCGTCTTCGCACCGAGCTCGTACGCCGCGCGGAAACCGCGGATCGCGATCTCGCCGCGGTTCGCTACCAGGACCTTGGAGAACATGGCCGCAAACCTAGTGGCGCCAGGGGTCGTCCCTGTTACGGGTCTCATGGTGCGGGTGGTGCAGGGACGGCGCCGTCGCCGACGGCGGGGAGGTGCGGCGTGGTGCCGGCGGGCTCAGGCGTCGCGACGTCGGACGTGCTCGGTCAGGGCGGCGATGTCGCGGGGTCCGGTGCCGCAGCAGCCGCCGACCAGCCGGGCGCCCGCGCCGACCCAGGCGTCGACCAGGCCGACGTCGAGACCGCCGACGCCCTCCCACGCCCGGGTCTCGCTGTTCCAGGTGCCGCCGCGGTTCGGGTAGACCACGGCCGGCAGCCCGGTGACGGTGACGCTGGTCGTGACGGCGTCCAGGACGTCGCCGGGCGCCGAGCAGTTGACGCCGGCGGCCACGAGCGAGGTGCTGCCGGACAGCACGGCGTAGGCGTCCTCCAGCGGTTGCCCGGCGGCCGTCTCGGCGCCCCGGACGACGTAGCCGAACCAGGCGGGGATGCCGATCTCGTCGAGCAGCGGCACCAGCACGGCCGCCTCGTCGAGGTCGGGGACGGTCTCGACGGCGAACAGGTCGGGCCCGGCCGAGGCGAGCAGCTCGAGGCGCGGGCCGTGGAAGTCCCGCAGCTCGCGGGCGGTGCGGCCGTAGCGGCCGCGGTACTCGGAGCCGTCGGCCAGCACGGCGCCGTACGGTCCCACGGACGCCGCCACCCGCAACCCGGTCCCGCGCGTGTCGGTGGCCTCGTCGCGGGCGACCCGGGCGAGCTCGACGGCGGTCACGACGAGCCGCGTCGCCTCGGCCTCGTCGAGCCCGGCGGCGACGAGGCTCGGGACGCTCGCCTGGTAGCTGGCCGCCGTGGCGACCTCGGCGCCGGCCTCGAAGTACGCGCGATGGGCCGCGACGATCCGCGCCGGGTCGTCGCGGAGCAGACGGGCGGTCCACAACGCGGAGCCGAGGTCGGCGCCGAGCTCCTCCAGGGCCGTGGAGAGGCCGCCGTCGAGGATGGTCGTGGTGGGGGTCGCGGTCATGCGGAGAGGCTAGGGCGTGGCGCGACGGGCTCGAGGAACTGCTCGACCAGACCGGGGACGGCGTCGTCCGCGAGCGCGACGGCGGTCGGCTCCGGCACGTCGGGCGCGGTGACCGACCCACCGCCGCCGGCGGTCGTCGCGACCAGCGTCGTCAGCCCGGCCCGGCGCTGGAACCAGGTGTCGCGCAGGTTCCAGCCGATGACGTGCTCGGCACCCAGCACCTCGCGCCGCCGGGTCAGGCTGCCGGAGCGGACGACGACGTACCCCTCGGCGAGGACGTGCCCGAGCCCGGCCACCCGGTCGGCGGCGAGCGCGGCCGTGGCGGCGAGGGCCGTGACGGCGACGACCACCGGCCACCACCAGCCCGTGGCGACCGCGAGGACGACGGCCGCGACGACCACGGGCAGCGCGCCCAGCAGGGCGCGGGTCCAGCGCCGCCGGGCCGCCCGTGGGCCGTGGCCGACGAGCCGGGCGTCCACGGGCACGGCCGAGCCGAGCAGCTCGCCTGCGACCCGGGTCGCGACGCCGGCGTCGGCGGGCGGGACCAGGGTCGAGCTGCCGCTCTCGCTGCGGTCGACGCCGGTGACGATCGCCTGCAGGTGCCGGCCGCCGGCGAGGCGGAGCGCGAGCGGCTCCCCGAGCGCGACGCCGGCGAGGCGGCCCTCGTCGATGCTGGTCTCGCGGGTGGTGAGCAGCCCGCGCCGCACGTGCCAGGCGCCGGCGGCGCGGGTGAGCCGGTAGCCGCCGTTGGTGACGAGGTAGCCGAGCACCGAGGCGGCCGCCAGCACGACGAGCGCGCCGACGACGAGCAGCGCGATGCCGAGGAAGGACGGCACGGCCAGGTCCCCGACGTCGAGGCGCTCCCAGAGGTCGAGCGAGTCGAGCACCTGGCTCAGGGCGCCCACGGTCGCCGCGACCACGACGGCGCCGGTGGCCGTGAACGGCGCGAACCGCAGCCACCGCAGGTCGAAGGTGGCCAGGGTGGTCGGCGCCGCGGCGTGCGGTCCGCCCGCGTCGCCGTCCCCGCCGGCCGTCGCGGCGGGACCGACGGGCGCCGCGCGCAGCAGCTGCGCGCGCAGGGCGTGCGCGCGCCCGACCGGGAGCCCGTCGAGGTCCAGCGACTCGCCGTCGTCGCTGCTGGCCAGGCCGGTGCCGATGCGCAGGGTGGTCAGGCCCAGCAGCCGGTGGATGAGGGAGGCGGTCAGGTCGACGGTGCGCACCCGGGCGACCGGCGTCGACGTGACCCGGCGGCTCAGCAGGCCGCGACTGAGCTCGACCCGTCCGTCGGCCACCCGGAACCGCGTCGTGAGGTAGCGGAAGATGCCGTACACGATCGGGACGGCGACGCCGAGCAGCTGCCACGGGGGCCCGCCGGAGGCCGACCCGGCGATGAGCAGGCCGACGAGGACCGGCAGGAACCTGACCAGCTCGCGCACCGGGTGGACCAGGAGCATCCGGGCGTCGAGACGCTGCCACCCCTGGTCGGACGGCGCGGTGGGCGGGACGGGCGGGTCCGGTGGCGCGGGTGCCGCGGGTGCCGCGGATGGGTGGGGTGGACCGGACGGGTCGGGCGGGCCGGGCGGGTCGCTCACGTGGCGTCGCCCTCGACGGCGTCGGCCTTGAGGGTGAGGTCGTCGACGAGGCGGCGCGCGGTGTCGCGGTCGAGGCCGTCGATGCTGATCGCGCCGGCGGCCGAGGCGGTGGTGATGGTGACGCGGGCGAGGCCGAACAGGCGGGCGACCGGCCCCTCGGCGTAGTCGACGGTCTGGATCCTGCTCATCGGGGCGATCCGCCGCTCGCGCGCCCACCACCCGGTCTGGGTGTAGACGGCGGTCTCGGTGGTCTCCCAGCGGTGCACCAGGTAGCGCCACCGCGGCACGACGACGGCCCACACGACCTGGACGGCGGCCAGCGCGGCGATCGTCCAGGCCGGCACGCGGTCCCACAGCAGGACGGCGCCGGTGAGCAGCGCGACCGCGAACACCCCCTCGACCACCGCGCTCAGGTGCCACATGGTCCGCGCCCGCGGGCTGACCCGGTGGGCGGGCTCGCGCAGGCTGATCCCGACCGTTGCCCCAGCTGCGCCCACGTCGGCGAGCGTAGTGGGGGCGGTGACGCGGCCGGGCCGGGCGGGCGAGGGTGCGCGGGGTCCGCCGGCGGGTAACGCACCGTTCGTTGCACCTACCCGCCCGTATTCGGGCGGGTAGGAACGCACAACGGTGAGTTACCCGCCGGCTCGCCGGACCGTCTCCCGGTGCGACGTTCAGCCCCGCGTAGGTTGAGGCACCGTGACCGAGCAGCCGTACCTCGCGCCCGTCTCGGCGGACTCGATCGAGGAGTCCGCCCGCCGCGTCGCCGGGGTCGCGGTCCGCACCCCGCTGGAGCGGAGCACCCGGCTGTCCCGGCTGACCGGGCTCGAGGTCTGGCTGAAGCGGGAGGACCTCCAGCCGGTGCGGTCCTACAAGGTCCGCGGCGCCTACAACTTCATGGCCCAGCTCAGCGCCGAGACGCTGACCCGCGGCGTCGTGTGCGCCAGCGCGGGCAACCACGGCCAGGGCGTGGCGCTGGCCTGCGGCCGGTTGCGTGCCGAGGGGCGGATCTACGTCCCGAAGACGACCCCGCGGCAGAAGCGGGACCGGATCGCCGCGCTGGGCGAGGGCAGCGTCGCGGTCGTCGTCCTGGGCGACACCTACGAGGAGGCGAGCCGGGCCGCCGCGGCCGACGCCGCCCGCACGGGCGCGACCCTGGTGCCGGCGTTCGACGACCCGCGCACGATCAACGGCCAGGGCACGGTGGCGCCGGAGATCGTCGAGCAGCTCGGCCGCGCGCCCGGCACCGTCGTCGTCCCGGTCGGTGGCGGCGGGCTGCTGGCGGGTACGGCGACGTGGTTGCGCGAGCGCGGTCACGCGACGCGGATCGTCGGGGTCGAGCCGGCCGGCGCCGCGTGCCTGGCCGCGGCGGTGGCCGCCGGCGGTCCGGTGGACCTCCCGTCGGTCGACACCTTCGTCGACGGTGCGGCCGTGGGACGAGCCGGCGCGCACACCTACGCCGCGGTCCGCGACCGCGACGTCGACCTGGTCACCGTCGAGGAGGGCCGGGTCTGCACCGAGATGCTCGACCTCTACCAGAGCGACGGGATCATCGCCGAGCCCGCCGGCGCCCTCGCCACGGCCGCGCTGCTCGCGCTCGACCTGCCGCCCGGCTCCGACGTCGTGTGCGTGGTCTCCGGGGGCAACAACGACGTCAGCCGCTACGGCGAGGTGCTCGAGCGCTCGCTGGTGCATCGCGGGCTCAAGCACTACTTCCTGGTCTCGTTCCCGCAGGAGCCCGGCGCGCTGCGCCGCTTCCTCGACGAGGTGCTCGGCCCCGACGACGACATCACCCTCTTCGAGTACGTCAAGCGCAACAACCGGGAGACCGGCCCGGCCCTCATCGGCGTCGAGCTCGCCGACCCGGGCGACCTCGCCGGCCTCCTCGCGCGGCTCGAGGCCAGCCCGGTGAGCGTCCAGCCGGTCGAGCCCGGCAGCCCGTTCTTCCACTTCGTCGTCTGAGCCGGGTCCCGGCGGGAGCAGCCCGTCGGTCCACCTCCCCGGGTGGACCGACGGGCTGACGGCACGACGACGCTGTCCAGATGAAGTTCATCCTGCTGCTCGTCGTCCTGGTCATCGTCGCCGTCCTGGCCTACCGGTTCCTGCTCGCGGGTCGCACCCGCCGCTGACCGGGCCGGTCCGGCTCAGCCGAACTCGTGGGCCGCGATCGCGGCCTGGAGCTCCTCGTCGTCGACGCTGCTGTAGGCACGGCCGTCCTCGATGAAGGCGACGAACGGGCAGTCCGCCGCCGGGGCCGCGAGGTCGGGAGCCGTCCCGAGGTCGCGACCGGTCGCCGCCTCCACGAACCGCAGCGAGTACGGCACGGTCACGAAGGTGTAGGTCACCGGCTTGTCGTCGGCGTCCGTCGACTCGCACTCGATCTGGTCGGCCGGCTCGCCGGGGGTCAGGCAGGCGACCACGCTCACCTTGGCGAAGTCCTCGTAGTCGACGTAGTAGGGCTGGTCGGAGGGCACGTACTGCGACAGCCACAGGTCGTTGCCGGGCAGCTGCTTGAACGGCGAGATCTTGGGCGCGGCCGGGTCGTAGGCGGCGGCGTTGGACATCGCGCCGCCGTCGCAGACGTCGCCGACGTCGGAGCCGTACTCCGCCGTGAACGGCGTCCCCGTGCCCTCGGCGGGCTCGGTCTCGGTCGGCTCGACCGGCTCGGGGTCCTCCGGGTCGGGGTCGGCGGGGGAGTCGGTCTCGGCCGGCGTGCTCGGGTCGACGGGCGCCGAGGTGTTGTCGTCGCTCGCCCTGCGGTCGTCGTCGTTGTCGTCGTCGCCCGAGAGGGCGAAGCCGAGGGCGGTGCCGACCCCGATGACGAGCACCAGGGCCACCACGCCCAGGCCGATCCACAGCCCGCGTCGCGACCCACCGCCTCCCGAGCCTCCGTGCCCGGACGGCGGGCCGTACGGCGGCTGGCCGCCCCATCCCGGCGGCGGGCCCCCGTAGGGGGGACCGCCGTACGGAGGACCGCCGTAGGGCGGACCGCCGTAGGGCGGGCCACCCGGCGGGGGACCGGACGGGGGACCGGACGGGGGACCCTGCGGCGGGTACCCGCCGGGCGGGGGCGACATGGGCGGGGGCGGCACGTGACCGGACATCGAGAGTTCTCCTGGGGCTGGCTCGGGGACCGCAGCCTGTCCGGTGGGCCGCCGGCACAAACCCGCCGGACCGCGCCCCGTGCGGACTGCTCAGCCGGTGGACGCGACGGCGCGCCCGGCCGCCCGGCCGGAGAAGATGCAACCGCCCAGGAAGGTGCCCTCCAGCGCGTTGTGACCGTGCACCCCACCGCCGCCGAACCCCGCGACCTCACCCGCGGCGTACAGGCCGGGGACGGGCTCGCCCGAGGCGTCGAGCGCCCGCGACGACAGGTCGGTCTGGATCCCGCCGAGGGTCTTGCGGGTCAGGATGTTGAGCCGGACGGCGATCAGCGGGCCGTGCGCCGGGTCGAGGATCTTGTGCGGCTTGGCGACGCGGACCAGCTTGTCGGTGCGCGACCGGCGGGCGTTGGCGACCAGCATCAGCTGGGCGTCCTTGGAGAAGCCGTTGTCGAGCTCGCGGTCGCGGGCCACGACCATCGCCTCGATCTCGGCGGCGTCGAGCTGCGGGCCGCGCGAGATCGCGTTCATGCCGGCGACGAGCTCGGCGACCGAGTCGGCGACGACGAAGTCCTCGCCGTGCTCCTTGAACGCCTCCACCGGTGACGGTGCGCCCTTGGCCAGCCGCTCGCGCAGCAGGACGCGGAGGTCCTTCTCGGTCACGTCGGGATTCTGCTCGGAGCCGGAGAGCGCGAACTCCTTCTCGATCACCGACTGCGTGAGCACGAACCAGGAGTAGTCGTAGCCGGTCGCGAGGATGGCACGCATCGTGCCCAGGTTGTCGCAGCCGGGGAAGTTCGGCGCGGGGAACCGCCTGCCGTGCGCGTCGAGCCACAGCGACGACGGTCCGGGGATGATCCGGATGGCGTGGTCGGGCCAGATCGGGTCCCAGTTGTGCACGCCCTCGGTGTAGTGCCACATCCGGTCGCGGTTCACGACGCGGGCGCCGGCGGCCTCGCTGATGGCGAGCATCCGGCCGTCGACGTGCGCCGGGACGCCGGAGATCAGGTGCTCGGGCGCCGGGCCCATCCGCTCGGTCGGCCAGGTCTGGCGGACGAGGTCGTGGTTGCCGCCGATGCCGCCGGAGGTGACGATGACCGCCGGGCCGCGCAGCTCGAAGGTGTCGACGACCTCGCGGGAGGACCTCACCCCGCGGTCCTCCTCGCTCGGTGCGAGCACGGAGCCGCGGACGCCGACCACCGTCGGTCCGGCCGGTCCGTCCTCGACGACCACCTCGTCGACCTGGTGGCGGAAGGCGAACGAGACCAGGCCCCGCTCCTCGGCCGCGAGCACCGGCTCGGCGAAGATCCGGACGACCTCCGGGCCGGTGCCCCAGGTCAGGTGGAAGCGCGGCACGGAGTTGCCGTGGCCCTGGGGGTCGGCGGCGCCGCGCTCGGCCCAGCCGACCATCGGCACCGAGCGGAGCCCGAGCGCGTGCAGGTAGTCGCGCTTCTCGCCGGCCGCGAACTCGACGTACGCCTCGGCCCACCGGCGGCCCCAGTGGTCGTCGGCGCCGTCGCCGAACCCCGCGGACCCGAACCAGTCCTGCAGGGCGAGCTCCCGCGAGTCCTTGATGCCCATCCGGCGCTGCTCGGGGGAGTCGACGAGGAACAGCCCGCCGAGCGACCAGAACGCCTGGCCGCCGAGGTTGGCCCGGTTCTCCTGGTCGAGGACCAGGACCTTCCGGCCGGCCAGCACCAGCTCGTGGGTGGCGACGAGGCCGGCCAGGCCGGCCCCGACCACGATGGCGTCGGGCTGGAAGTCGCTGGGGGAGTCGGTCACGGGTTCTCCTCGAACAGTGGGCGGAGCAGGTCGGCCAGGGCGCGCAGGGTCGCCTCGTCGCGATCGGGATCGGGCAGGACGTGCGCGACGGCGGCCTCGCCGTCGAGGTAGTTGACGACGAGCCGCAGCGCCGCCTGGTGGGTCGCGGTCCACGGGCGGCCGGTGGGGGCGAGGGCGGCCACCGCCGACCCGGTGCGCCGGTGGTAGTCGCGCAGCGCCGGCGCCAGGTCGGCGCGCAGCTCGGCGTCGGTGCGCGCGGCGCGCACCAGCTCGTGCCAGACCTGGTTGGGCCGCGAGCGCACCAGCCCGCGCAGGTGCCGCAGGGCGTCGAGGAGGCTCAGGCCGTCGGGCACGTGGTCCGTCTGCCGCTCGGCGACCCGGGCGGCGGTGGCGACCAGCAGGGCGCGGCGGTGCGGGAAGTGGCGGAACAGCCCACCCTGGCTGACCCCCGCCCGGGCGCAGATCGCGGCGACCGTCGTGTCGGCGTACCCGCGCTCGTGGACGACGACCTCGGTCGCGTCGAGCAGCCGGGTCACGGTCGCCGTACGACGCTCGAGCTGGGTGGGCACGTGCCCGACCCTAACTTGGCGAGTGGTTGCTCGCTAACTGGCGACCGGACGGGGCTAGGACGAGGTGGCCGGCCCGGCCGGGTGGGCGACGCCGTTCAGGTCGTGGGGCAGGTCGGCGTAGGCCCACTGGTGCACGCGTGCGTGCAGGCAGGCCCGGTCGACGTCCCCGGTCCGCAGGACTTCGAGCAGGTCGGCGTGCTCCTCGGCGACGCGGTCCAGGTCGGGAGCAGCGACGACCAGCGCGATGGCGGTGCGCGCCTCGATCTGCAGCCCCTCCCAGGCGCGGTCGAGCAGGAGGTTGCCGCTCGCCTGGACGATCCGCCGGTGGAACCGGCTGCTCGCGACCCCCATGGCGTGCAGGTCCTCGCCCTCGGCGCTGCGGTACATGTCGACGACATCCGCCTCCAGCGCCTCCCACGGGAGCTGCCCCCCGGTCAGCGCCAGCCGGGTGGCCGCCTCCTCCAGAGCGGCGCGCACCACGTAGGCCTCGCGAAGCGTCTGCTCGACGAAGGGGAGCACGTGCCTGCCGCGGCGGGGCCGGCTCTCGATCAGGCCGAGTCCCTCGAGCTCGCGCAGCGCCTCGCGGACCGGAGCCTGACTGGTTCCGAAGTCGGCGGCGATCTTGGTCTCGACCAGCCGCTCCCCGCTCTCCAGCTCGCCGGAGACGATCGACTCGACGAGGCCGTCGCGGATCCGCTCGCTCAGGGTGGGCTTGGCGACCCGGCCGGCGGGGGTGCGCGGCGCGGGCACGGAGGTCGTCATGCGTCAGGTTTCTTCTTCCCGTGCAGGAGGTGTGGCCGTCGCACGACGCCGGGCGGCGGCATTGACCAGCATAGGGGGAACCACTACGGTCATTATCGATATCGATAATGGAGGGCAGATGCTCACCGAAGTTCACGTTCCCGACGATCTGTCCGAGGCCCTCCGGCTCGTTGCCGGGGGAGCCCGGGTCCTGGGTGGCGGCACGAGCCTGATGCCGAGGCTCAACGACCACGCGTCGACGCCCACCGAGCTGGTGAGCCTGCGCCGGGTCGGCCTGGCCGGCGTACGGGTGGACGGGTCCGCCGTCCGCATCGGCGCGACGACCACGCTGGCCGAGCTCGAGCACGACGACCGGGTCGCGTTCCTGTCACCCGTCGTGCGCTCGATCGCCTCGGTGCCGGTGCGCAACCTGGCGACCGTGGGGGGCAACCTGTTCGCCGAGCAGCCCTACGGCGACCTGACCGTCGCGCTGGTCGCGCTGGACGCCCGGGCCTCGGTGCTGGACGCTGCGGGCCGCCGCGAGGAGCCGGTGGCCGCGCTGGCCGGACAGCACCACGGGCTGGTCACCGAGCTGGTGCTCGAGGTCCCGGCCCCGTCCACCTTCCGCTACCTCAAGGCCACCCGACGCCGCTACAACTCGGCCTCGATCGTCACGGTCGCCGCAGTGGTCGAGCAGACCGACGGCGTCGTGTCCGCCGCCCGCGTCGCTCTCGGGGGAGTCGGCCGGCAGGTCGTCCGCGCGACCCTCGTCGAGGCGGCCCTGCTCGGCCAGCCGCTCGACGAGGCCACCGTCGCGAGCGCCGCGCAGGCCGGTCTCGGTCAGCTCGACCCGAGCGACGACGCCTACGCCTCGGCCTGGTACCGAGCCCGCGTGTTTCCCGTCCACCTGCGCCGAGCCCTGCTCGGGCGCTGACTGCGAAGAAGGTCCCGCGATGACGGTCAAGATCGTCAACCTCAAGCTCAACGGCGTCGACAAGGCCTTCATGGCCCGACCCGAGACCACCCTGCTCCTGGGCCTGCGCGAGCAGCTGGGGATGATGGGCGCCAAGCGCGGCTGTGCGCAGGGTGCCTGCGGCTCGTGCACGGTGCTGCTCGACGGCAGCCCGGTGGTGTCGTGCCTGGTGCCCGCCGTCACGGTCGACGGGTCCACCGTCGGCACCGTCGAGGGCCTCTCCGACGGTCAGGTGCTCAGCGACGTGCAACAGGCCTTCCTCGACGGGTTCGCGACGCAGTGCGGCTTCTGCACCCCCGGCATGATCATGTCCGCGGAGGCGCTCCTGGAGCGCAACCCCGACCCGACGACCGAGGAGGTCCAGGAGGCGATCAGCGGCAACGTGTGCCGGTGCACCGGGTACGAGCCGATCATCACCGCCATCCTCGATGCCGCCGCCCGTCGTCGGGGCACGACCGCCGCCACCACCCCGGAGACCGACGAGGGTCCACCGCCGACCACGGCGTACGAGTCCTCCGAGGGAATGCGGGCGGACGTCTGATGGCCAAGATCAACGAGATCGACACCGAGTTCTTCGCCGACGAGCGCTCGTCGAGCTTCACCGTCATCGGCACGCCCGCGCAGCGGTCCGACGCGCTCGGCCACGTCACCGGGAAGACCGAGTTCTTCGAGGACCGTGCCTTCCCCGACCTGGCCCACGTCAAGATCCACCGCTCGGTCCACCACCACGCTCGGATCGACAGCGTCGACTGCTCCGAGGCGCTCAAGGTCCCGGGCGTCCTGCGGGTCATCACCCACCACGACGTCCCGGCCAACTGGTACCTGGTGCTGCGACTGATCGGCGTCGAGCCCCACGACGAGCCGGTGCTGGCCGAGGACCGCGTGCTCTACGTGGGGGAGCCGATCGTCGCCGTCGTGGCCGACACCGAGGCGGCGGCCATCGAGGGCGCCAGTCGCGTCAAGGTGTCCTACACCGAGCTGCCCGCCGTCCTCGACGTCGAGGAGGCGCTGTCCCCGGACGCGCCCGTCATCAAGAAGGACGGCACCAACTACTTCGTCTACGAGGGGCACCACGCCCGCCGCATCCGCTTCGGTGACGTGGAGGAGGGGTTCGCGCAGGCCGACCACGTCTTCGAGTGGCGCTACAGCTCGGCACCCATCGAGCACGCGCCCACCGAGACCACCGGGTGCATCGTGGTCCCGCAGAGCGGCAACCGCCTGCTCATCCACTCCAACACCCAGGCGGCCTTCTTCACCCTCGACAACACCGCGCTGATCCTGGACCGCCCCTTCACCGACCTCCAGGTCAAGGGCGGCACCGTCGGTGGCGGCTTCGGCGGCAAGGTCGACGTGATCGTCGAGCCACTGGCCTGCATCGCCGCGACCCTGACCAACCGACCGGTCAAGTTCGTCTACTCCCGGGAGGAGGAGATGCAGGTCTCCTCGCCCCGGGCCGCGGAGCGGATCTACATCAAGGACGGCGTGATGGCCGACGGGCGGATCGTGGCGCGCAAGGTCATGCTCTACGTCGACTCCGGCGCCTACTCGCGGCACACGCCGTACGGCACCACGAAGGCGGCAGCCCACCTGCCCGGTCCCTACACGATCCCCAACGTCCACGCCGACTGTCACTGCGTCTACACCAACCGGACACCGTCCAGCGCGATGCGCGGCTTCGGGGTGACCATCGCCGACTTCGCCATCGAGTCGCAGATGGACCGCATCGCGCGAGCGCTCGACATCGACCCGCTCGAGCTCCGCCTGCGCAACGCCTACCGCGACGGGGACATGAAGGCGCACCGCAAGGTCGCCTCGGGCACCGCCCTGATCGAGGTCATCCAGCGGGCTGCGGCCCTGGTCGGTCACGACCTGCCGCCGGAGTACCTGGCCATGTCGTCGTCCACCCCGAGAGAGGCCTGAGCATGGCCCTGCTTCGTGGACGCGGCTACGCGTCCGTCAACTACCCCACCGGCATGAACCTCGGCGGCGACCCCTCCCAGGCGCTGATCCACGCCACCACCATGGGCGGCTTCGTCGTCAGCCTCTCCTCGGTCGACCTCGGCCAGGGGCTCAAGACCATCGCGGCGCAGTGCGCGGCCGAGACCCTCGGCATGCCCATGGACAACGTCATCGTCGACACCGCCGACACCGACACCGGCCCGCACTGCATGGGCACCTTCGCCAGCCGGGGCACCCACCGGGTCGGCAACGCCGTGATCATGGCGGCGCGCGAGGCCCGGGAGGTCATGCTGCAGGTCGCCGCCGAGGAGCTCGAGGTCGACGCGGACGACCTCGAGACCGACGGCTCGGGCTTCGTGCGGCTCAAGGGCAGTCCCGAGACGAAGATCCACGTCCAGGACATCGCGCTCGCGGCGCACTTCAAGCAGGGCAGGACCATCTCCGGGCGCGGCATCTTCCTCAAGGAGCGCAGCTACCCGGTCCCCGAGACCGGTGAGATGGACCCCGACTCGGCGCAGGCGCACGCGTGCACGGTCGCCGAGGTCGAGGTCGACGACGAGACCGGCATCGTCACCGTCCTCAGCCTGCACAACGCCTACGAGATCGGGCGGGCCCTGAACCCGGCGATGGTGACCCAGCAGGTCGAGGGCGGAGCGTGGATGGGTGTCTCGCACGCCGTCTTCGAGGCCACCGAGCCCTACTACCCGAGCTCGCGGGCGCACGGTCCCGTCGACTTCTGCGAGTACCTGATGCCCGGACCGGCCGAGACCCCCGTCCAGACCAGCGTCATCCTCGAGCGACCGGCGTCCAACGGTCCGTTCGGCGCCAAGGGCATCGGCGAGATGACGGCCAACGCCCCGATCCCGGCGGTGGCCAACGCCATCTTCGACGCCTGCGGCGTGCGGATCACGGTGATGCCGTTCACCCCGGAGTCGATCCTGCGGGGCCTCGACGAGCTGCGTGACGCGGAGCCGTCGGCCTGATGCTCATCGACCACGCCACGCTGGACCGGCAGCTGTCCGAGCGCCGGTACTTCGCGGACGAGGGCCTGCTGACGGCGGTTCGCCTGGCCGTCGCGCTGGGGCGACCGCTGCTGCTGGAGGGCGAGCCCGGGGTCGGCAAGACCGAGATCTCGCACGTGCTCGCCGAGGTGCTCGGACGCGAGCTCATCCGCCTGCAGTGCTACGAGGGGATCGACGTGTCCCAGGCGCTCTACGAGTGGGACTACCCCAAGCAGCTGCTGAGCCTGCGCGCCGCCGAGGTGGCCGGCGCCGTCGTCGCCGACCTCTACGACGACGCGTTCATCCTGGAGCGGCCGCTGCTGAAGGCCCTGCGCAGCCCCACGGGGGCGGTCCTGCTGATCGACGAGATCGACCGCGCCGACAGCGAGTTCGAGGCGTTCCTCCTGGAGTTCCTCGACGGCTTCCAGATCACCATCCCCGAGATGGGCACGGTGACCGCGACCGTGCCCCCGGTCGTGGTCCTGACCTCCAACCGGACCCGCGAGCTGCACGACGCGCTGAAGCGCCGCTGCCTCTACCACTGGATCCCGTTCCCCCAGCCCGAGCGCGAGCGGGCCATCGTCGAGGCGCAGGCACCCGGACTGAGCGCGCGCAGCGCCGAGCAGCTGGTGCGCTCGGTCAACGTCATCCGCAGCCTGGGCCCGGTCAAGCGGCCGGGCATCGCGGAGTCCATCGCGTGGGCCCAGGGGTCGGTGGCGCTGTCCGAGGACGGCACCGCGTGGGGCGAGGCGCTACGCGCCTCCCTCGGGCTCCTGGTCAAGAACGAGGAGGACGTCGAGCTGGTCGGAGCCCACGACCACGAGGTGTTCACCGATGCCGACGACTAGTCCCGGGGTGCGCGCGGCGGTCGACCCCCGCCTCGTCGCCCGGACCCAGGACCACCTCTTCGCGTTCCTGCGGGCCCTGCACCACGCGGGCCTCAGCGTGCCGGCCAACAAGCAGCGGGACTTCCTCGCCGGGATCGAGGCCGTGGCGCCGTCCACCACCGGACAGCTCTACTGGGTCGGCGTCGCCACGATCGTCACGTCCGAGTCCGGGCACCCGGTCTTCGACGAGGTCTTCCGCCGCTTCTTCGGCCCGCCCGAGGACGCCGTCCTCGTCGTCGACGAGCCCGAGGAGGATCCTGCCGAGCAGGACGGCGACGACGGGGAGGAGGAGCAGGGCTCGGCTCCAGGAGAGGACGAGGTCGAGGACCTCCTCGTCTCGGAGACGAGCGGCTCGGGCCTCCGAGCCGGACTGAGCAGCCCCGAGCTGCCGAGGCGCTTCGGGTGCACCTCGGCGTCGGCGCGCGCGGTGATGCGTGAGATCGCCGCCGAGCTGCCCCGCGCGGTTCCCCGGGCGCGCTCGCGCCGCTACCGACCAGGACGCCGCCGCTACCGGGTGGACCTGCGTGCGGTCTACCTCGAGTCGCGGCGCACGCAGGGCGAGATCGTCCGGTTGCGGTGGCGGCACCGGCCGACGCAGTCGCGTCGTGTCCTGGTGCTGATCGACGTCTCCGGCTCCATGAAGCAGCACAGCCCCGACTACCTGAGGTTCGCGCACACCGTGGTCGCGACCTGCTCGGGCGTGGAGGTCTTCACGTTCGGCACCCGGCTGACCCGGGTGACCTCGGCCCTGCGGCACCGCGACGTCGACGACGCGCTCGACTCGCTGGCTCCGCTGGTCCTGGACGCGGACGGCGGGACGCTGATCGGCGAGAGCCTGGCGGAGCTCCTGGACAACGCACACTTCGTGACCATGGCCCGGGGCGCGCTCGTGCTGGTCCTCTCCGACGGCCTCGAGCGCGGAGACTGCGCGGCCATGATCGGGGCGGTCGGGCGGCTCTCCCGGCTCGCGCACCAGCTCACCTGGTGGTCACCCCTGGCCTGCGACCCCGCCTACCGGCCGCTGACCCGCGGCATGGCCGCGGTGGTCGGGGACCTCGACGCACTCGCGGGTGTCCGCGACCTGGAGACCGCGCTGGCCCAGGTGCGCAGCTCGTTCTCCCACGCCCCCGCGCACCACTCCAGGAGGAGGAACCATGACTGAGCAGCTCTACGACGGCGACATCGTCGACGCGCACCACCACGTGTGGCGCCAGGCAGACATGCCGTGGCTCTCCGGCCCCATGGTGCCCCGCATCTTCGGACCCTACGAGCCGATCCGCCGTGACTACCTCGTCGAGGAGTACCTCGAGGACGCCCGCGCCTCCGGCATCGGGACCTCGGTCTACGTGCAACCCAACTGGCCGCTGGACCGGGTCGTCGACGAGGTGCGCTGGATCGCCGAGCTGCACGAGAGGACCGGCTGGCCGATGGCCGTCGTGGGGTGCGCCGACCTGTTCTCCGAGGACGCCGTCGAGGTGATGCGGACCCAGCAGGCGCTGAGCCCGCTCGTCGTGGGGACGCGGCTCCAGCTGCACTGGCACGAACGCCCGGAGTTCCGGTTCGCCGACGGCCCCGAGCAGATGAAGGACCCGGTCTTCGACCGCAACCTCGCGAGCCTCCCCGACCTCGGCTGGCTCTTCGAGCTGCAGGTCTTCGCCGGCCAGATGTCCGACGCCGCCGCGCTGGTCCAGGCGCACCCCCAGGTCACCTTCGTCCTGGTCCACGCCGGCATGCTCGTCGACCGGGACGACGCCGACGAGCTCCGCCAGTGGCGTCTCGGCATGGACCGGCTCGCCACCCTCCCGAACGTGGTGGTCAAGCTGACGGGGCAGGGCACCTTCGTGCACCGCCTCGACGAGCACCTCCTGCGCTTCGTCGCCGACGAGGTCCTCGACCGCTTCGGGTCGGATCGTGCGATGTTCGGCACCAACTTCCCGGTCGAGAAGCTGTGGACGTCGATGCCGGAGCTGACCCGGGCATGGAGGCGGGCAGTGAGCCGCCGCACGCCGGAGGAGCAGGCCGACGTCTTCTCGCGCACCGCCCGTCGCGTCTACGGGCTGGGGCCGGCTGGTGCGTGACATCCTGTCCTCCCTGGAGAGGTGGACGAGCGCCGAGGTGCCGTACGCCACGGGCACCGTCGTCGGTACCTGGAGCTCCGCGCCTCGCCAGCCCGGCGCCTCGATGGCCGTGGCCGCCGACGGCGAGGTCGTCGGGAGCGTCTCCGGCGGCTGTGTCGAGGGCGCGGTCTACGAGGAGTGTCGCGACGCGCTCGACACCGGCGTGCCGCGGCTGCTGCGCTACGGGGTGTCCGACGACGACGCCTTCGCCGTCGGTCTGACCTGCGGCGGGATCCTCGACGTCTTCGTCCAGCCGGCGACCGCCCAGCAGTCGGCTCTCCTCGACCAGGTCGGCGCCCTGGTGCGGGACCGGCGACCGGTGGCGCTGGCGACGGTGGTCGCGGGGGAGTCGATCGGCCGTCAGGTCCTGGTCACCCCGGACGGGTCCACCGGTGACCTGGGCTCGGACCGCCTGACCGAGGCCGTGGTCGACGACGCCCGTGGCCTGCTCGCCCGGGGTGCCAGCGCCACCATCACCCTCGGCGCCGACGGGCAACGCCGCATGGAGGAGCTCTCGGTCTTCGTCGAGTCGTTCGCCCCGCCGCCGCGACTCATCGTCTTCGGGGCCATCGACTTCGCGGCCGCGGTCGCTCGGATCGGGAAGTTCCTCGGCTACCACGTCGTCGTGTGCGACGCCCGTCCGGTGTTCGCGACGACCACCCGGTTCCCGGACGCCGACGAGGTGGTCGTCGAGTGGCCCCACCGCTACCTGGAGCGGGCCGAGGTCGATGCGTCGACGTCGCTCTGCGTGCTGACCCACGACCCGAAGTTCGACGTGCCGCTGCTCGTGGCGGCGCTGCGGACGCCGGCGGCCTACATCGGGGCGATGGGCAGCCGGCGCACCCACGACGACCGGGTCCGCCGCCTGCGGGAGGAGGGCGTGCCGCCGGAGGCGCTGGCACGGCTCCGCTCACCCATCGGCCTCGACCTCGGCGCCCGTACCCCCGAGGAGACGGCCGTCTCGATCGCTGCCGAGATGGTCGCCTCGACGTGGGGTGGCAGCGGACGCGCCCTGACCGGGACCAGACACCCCATCCACGCCCCGAGCGGGCTCTGACCGCCACGAACCCAGGAGACGACGACATGGAACTACTGCGACTCGGCCCCCTCGGCGCCGAGATCCCGGCCCTGCGGGTGGCCGACGAGGTCTACGACCTGAGGACCGTCACCGACGACATCGACCCGGGCTTCTTCGCCGCGGACGGTGTGGACCGGGTGCGCGAGGCCCTCGACGCCGGCCGGCTCGACGTGCTCGACGGGGCTGACGGCCTGCGCGTCGGCGTACCGGTCGCCCGGCCGGGGGCGGTGCTGTGCATCGGGCAGAACTACGCCGCGCACGCGGCGGAGTCCGGCAGCGAGCCCCCGCGCGAGCCGATCCTCTTCTTCAAGGCCCGCAGCTGCCTGGTCGGCGCGAACGACGACGTCGTCCTGCCTCCGGCGAGCACCCAGAGCGACTGGGAGGCCGAGCTGGTCGTCGTGATCGGCGCCCGCGCCAGCCGGCTCGACTCCCCGGCGGAGGCCGCCGGCGTGATCGCCGGCTACACCGTGGGCAACGACGTCTCCGAGCGGTCCTGGCAGCTCGGCAAGGACGGGGGCCAGTGGTCCCAGGGCAAGAGCTTCGCGACCTTCGGACCGCTCGGGCCCTCGATCGTGCTCGACCCTGTCGACCACGGCAGCCTCGCCATCCGGTCCTGGGTCAACGGCGAGCCGCGTCAGGACTCCAACACCAAGGACATGATCTTCGGCGTCGACCACCTGGTGTGGTGGCTCTCGCACGTGCTGGTCCTCGAGCCGGGCGACGTGGTCTTCACCGGGACCCCGGAGGGGGTCGCCCTCTCCGGGCGCTACCCCTACCTCCGCGACGGCGACGTCGTCGAGATCTCGATCGACGGCCTGGGCCGTCAGCGTCAGTCGGTCACCGCCGGCTGAACCCCTGTTTCCCCTGTGATCCACCTACGAAAGGAACGACCATGGCCTACTTCGTCCTCACCTACGGCTACCACGACACCCCCCTCCGAGCCGAGCGACGCCCCGACCACATGAGCCACCTCGCCCAGCTCGAGGAGGCCGGTTCCGTCGTCCTCGCCGGGCCGCTGGCGGACCTCACGGGCGGCATCATCGTCTTCTCCGCCGAGGACCTCGAGGCCGCGCAGGCGCTCGTGGACCAGGACCCCTACACCCGGCTGGACGTGACCAAGGACCGCACCCTGCAGGAGTGGAAGATCACCGTCGGCCCGTTCGCAGGCTGATGGGAGCGGCCGCCGGGGCCGAGCGCGGCGTCCGTGTGCTGGTGGCCCCTGACTCGTTCAAGGGCACCCACGGTGCGGACGTCGTGGCCGCCTCGGTGGCCGCCGGGCTGCGTTCCGCCGGCGTCGAGCCGGTGAGCATGCCGTTGGCCGACGGCGGCGAAGGCACGCTCGACGTGCTCCGTGGCGCCTACGGCGGCACGGTGCACGACGTGCAGGTGACCGGCCCCCTCGGGGCGCCGGTCACCGGTCGCTTCCTGGTGTCCGCGGACGGCCGCACGGCGGTGGTCGAGACGGCGTCGGCCAGCGGCATCACCCTCGTCGAGCCGCATCCCCTGGGTGCCTGGAACGCCAGCACCCGCGGCACCGGCGAGCTCGTCGTGGCGGCCGTGGCCGGCGGTGTCGAACGCATCCTGCTCGGCGTCGGTGGGAGCGCCACCACGGACGGAGGGGCCGGGGCGGTCGCGTCGATCCTCGAGCACGGGGGGCTGCGGGGCCGTCGCCTCGAGGTCCTCTGCGACGTGACCAGCCCGTTCGAGCGGGCCGCCGCCGTCTACTCGCCGCAGAAGGGCGCCGACGCGGCGACCGTCGCCCGGCTGGAGGAACGACTCGAGGCCCTGGCACGACGCCTGCCTCGTGACCCGAGAGGCGTGCCGCGCACCGGGTGCGCCGGCGGGCTGTCGGGCGGGCTGTGGGCCGCGCTCGGCGCGGAGCTCCGGCCCGGCATCGAGGTGGTCCTCGATGCTCTCGGGTTCGCCGAGGCAGCCGGTGGCTGTGTCGCCGTCGTCACCGGGGAAGGACGTCTGGACGACCAGACCCGGGAGGGCAAGGTGGTGGCCGGCGTGGTCGAGGCGTGCGGCCGGTCCGGTGGGGACCTGCCGGTCCACGCCGTGGTCGGCCAGACCCGGCTGAGCGACACCGGGTCACGAGCGCTCGGACTGTCCTCGGTCACGGTGGCCTCGACCACCGACGAGCTCGTGGCGGCCGGGCGGCGACTGGGCAGGCGGATCCTCGACGAGCACCGCGCAGCCGTGCCGGGCGCCGGCCGCCACGGCTGAGCGTCGTCAGCGCGAGGTCGGCGGCGAGGCGTTGACCCGCATCACGACCAGGAAGACACCACCGGCCAGGAGCGCCCAGAACGCCGCTCCCACGCCCAGGACCGTCAACCCGGACGCCGCGACGACGAACGTGACGGCGGCCGCCTCGCGGAAGCCCTCGTCGCCCAGGGCGGAGGCGGCCGCCGAGCCGAAGGTGCCGATCAGGGCGAGCCCGGCGACCGTGGCGATGACCCCGGCCGGGGCCACGGCCGACACCGTGGTCACCAGGGCGGTCAGCGGACCCAGCAGCATGTAGGTGACCCCCGTGGAGACGCCGGCCACCCAGCGACGGGCCGGGTCCTCCCCGGCCGTCGGTCCGGCCGAGATGGCCGCGGTGATCGCACCGAGGTTGATGGAGAAGCCGCCGAGCGGCGCGGTGGCCACCGTCGTGACACCGGTGTACCTCAGGGCCGGGGCCAGCGGGGCGCGGTAGCCGAACGAGCCGAGCACCGCGACGCCGGGGATGTTCTGGCTCGTCATCGTCACCAGGTAGAGGGGGACGCCGAGGGCCACCATGGTGGCGAGGTCGAAGGCCGGCGTCGTCCAGGTCAGGGTCGGGGCGAGGTCGCCGGCGGCGACCTCCGAGAGCGACCCGGAGGCCACGATGACGACGATCGCGGTGGCGAACGCGCCGGGCACGGCCCAGCGGCGGGCGACGCGCAGCAGCACGAGCCAGACCAGGAGCACGGGGGCCACGGCGCCCGGCTCGTCGACCACGGCCAGGAACGGCTGGACGCACAGGGTCAGCAGGACGCCGGCGAGCATCGCGTTGGCCAGCGAGGTCGGGATCCGGCGCACCAGGTCGCCCAGCGGCCGGACCAGGCCGGTCGCGAGGTAGAGGAACCCGGCCAGGGCGAAGGCGCCGACGGCGTCGGCGTACCCGCCGTCGGGCACAGTCGCGCCCGCCAGCAGGGCAGCGCCCGGGGTGGACCAGGCGATGGTCACCGGGATCCGGGTGCGCCAGGAGAACAGCAGGCAGCCCAGGCCCATGGTCGTGGTGACGACCAGCAGCCCGGAGGCCGCGTCACCGGGGGAGGCGCCGACCCGGTCCAGTCCGGCGAGGACGACCGCGAAGGAGGAGGTGAAGCCGACGACGGCGGTGATGACGCCGGCGACGACGGCCTGGCCCAGCTGCGGGTCGCGGGAGGAGTGGTGCTTGATGCGTCAGTCCTTGAGCTCGCAGAGGGTCTGGCCGCTGGTGACCGTCGCGCCGACCTCGGCCACCAACCCGGTGACGGTGCCGGCCTTGTGGGCCTTGAGGGGCTGCTCCATCTTCATGGCCTCGATGACGACGATGGTGTCGCCCTCGGCGACCTCCTGGCCGTCGGTGACGACGACCTTGACGATGGTGCCCTGCATCGGGCTGGTGACGGCGTCGCCCGACGCCGCGGCGCCGGCCTTCCTGCCGGCCGCGCGCCTCGGCTTCCCCTGGCCGCCCGCGCCCGCGCCGGAGGCCAGGCCGCCGAGGCCGCCCGGGAGGACGACCTCGAGCCGCCTGCCCCCGACCTCGACGACGACGCTCTGGCGCTCCTGGGCCTCCGCGGGCTCGGCCGTCGCGCCGGCGTACGGGGTGATCTGGTTGTCGAAGTCGGTCTCGATCCACTGCGTGTAGATGCTGAAGCCCTCGCCGTCGCCGATGAAGGCGGGGTCGCGGGTGACCGCGCGGTGGAACGGGATCACCGTCGGCATGCCGTCGACGACGAACTCGTCGAGGGCACGGCGCGAGCGCTCCAGGGCCTGGGTCCGGTCACGCCCGGTGACGACCAGCTTGGCGATCAGGGAGTCGAACGAGCCCGGGATGGTCTCCCCGTTCTCGTAACCGCCGTCGAGCCGGACGCCGGGGCCCTGCGGCGGGCTCCAGGCCGACAGGGTGCCGGGCGCGGGCATGAAGTTGGCACCGCCGTCCTCGGCGTTGATGCGGTACTCGATGGAGTGGCCGGTGACCGTGGGGTCGTCGTAGCCGAGCTCCTCGCCGGCGGCGATGCGGAACATCTCGCGCACCAGGTCGATGCCCGTGACCTCCTCGGAGACGCAGTGCTCGACCTGGAGACGGGTGTTGACCTCGAGGAAGGAGATGGTGCCGTCGGCGGCGACGAGGAACTCGCAGGTGCCGGCGCCGACGTAGGCCGCCTCGCGCAGGATCGCCTTGGACGAGGCGTAGAGCTGGGCGACCTGCTCGTCGGTGAGGAACGGCGCGGGTGCCTCCTCGACGAGCTTCTGGTTGCGGCGCTGCAGCGAGCAGTCGCGGGTCGAGACGACCACGACGTTGCCGTGCTGGTCGGCCAGGCACTGGGTCTCGACGTGGCGCGGCTTGTCGAGGAACTTCTCCACCAGGCACTCGCCGCGGCCGAACGCCGAGACGGCCTCGCGCACCGCGGACTCGTAGGCGTCGGGGATCTCCTCGATCGTGCGGGCGACCTTGAGCCCCCGGCCGCCGCCGCCGAAGACCGCCTTGATCGCGACCGGCAGGCCGTTGGCCTCGGCGAACGCGACGACCTCGTCGGCGTCCTTGACGGCGTCCTTGGTGCCGGGGGCCAGCGGCGCGTTCGCGCGCTCGGCGATGTGCTTGGCCTTGGCCTTGTCGCCGAGCGCCTCGATCGCGGCCGGCGGCGGGCCGATCCAGACCAGCCCGGCGTCGAGGACGGCCTGGGCGAAGGCGGCGTTCTCGGCGAGGAAGCCGTAGCCGGGGTGCACGGAGTCGGCGCCGGACCTCTGGGCCACGGCGATGATCTTGGCGATGTCGAGGTACGACTCGGCGGGGGTCGCGCCACCGAGGGAGTGCGCCTCGTCGGCGAGCCGGACGAACTGGGCGTCGCGGTCGGGGTCGGCGTACACCGCGACGCTGCCGATCCCCGCGTCCTTGCACGCCCGGACGACCCGGACGGCGATCTCGCCACGGTTGGCGATCAGGACCTTCTGCAACGGCTTGACGTCGGGCACGCGTGGCTCCTGTGGTGCGAGGGATCGGGCGGCGGCCGCGGTCGTGTCGCGGGCGCCGCCGGGCACGTTACCGCTCCCGGCCCGGCCCGGAGCGGGTGGGCCGAGGGGCAGACCGCGCGGCGGCGGAGCCCCTGTCTATGCTCGAGACGTGTCCGAGTACCAGCAGGAACGCAAGGGGTTCTGGTACGAGGCGAGCGGCATCGCCACCTCGGAACCCATCGCCCTCGAGACCTGGGCGCGAGCCGCCCACCCGATCCTGGAGGAGGCCGCCGCGTCGTACCACGCGGTGGTGCGGGAGACGGTGCTCGCCGAGCGGCTGCAGGTCGACTCCGGCATCCGCACGACCCGCTCCCACGACCGCTGGCTCACCAAGGTGCTGCTGCCCCTGGTGCACCTGCACGCCCGCGACGGCTACCCGCCGCTGACGGCGCTGGTCGTCGACGCGAACGGACGGGTGGGGGAGCGCTACGACGCCGTCCTCCAGGCCGCCGAGGAGCGTCCGATCACCGAGGCCCTGGCCCGCGAGCAGCACGCCGCGGAGTCCCGGCTCCTCTGCTACCAGTGGGCCGGCTCCGCGCCCGAGGACGGCGGCGTCCCCGACTCCGTCCACCGGACCCCGACGCGCGCGGCCCGCGCCCCCCGCGCCGCGGCAGCACCGCGCACGCCCCGCGCCCCGGGCGAGCCGAAGGCGCCGCGCGCGCCGCGCGAGCCGAAGGTGGTGGCGCCCAAGCGGGTGGCGGTCACCGACCGGCCGGTCAACGTCTGCCCGCGCTGCTTCATGGCGATCCCGGCGACCGGCCTTTGCGACAACTGCGACTGACCACTCCTAGAGTCTCCGCGTGGCTCTCTCCGACAAGCAGCAGGTCCCCGAACCCGATCCCGGCTCCGGCGATCCGACCGACTTCTGGTCGTGGTGGCTCGACGAGGGCGCGGACGCCTGCGAGACGGCCATCGAGAGCCGGTCCTTCGAGGCCGTCAGCGACGAGATCAACACGCGGGTGCACGCCGTGGACCCGCGCCTGGTCTGGGAGCTCGGCCCCGGCCGGGAGGCCCGCCACGTGCTGGTCGTGACGTCCGAGGGCGACGCCGGTGCCCGGGCCGTCGCCCGGCGGTGGCTGCGGGCCGCGCCCGCCGCGACGGCCACCTGGGAGTACGCCGACGCGCGGCAGGCCGAGGTCGACGTCGACGCGATGGTGCTCAAGATCGGCGAGACGGAGGTCGACTTCGCCGCCGTCCGGGTCGTGGCCGAGCGGGTGGGCAACCACGTCGACGTCGTCGTGCACCACCCGGCGATGGCGGCGCTGCCCGAGCAGGCCCGCAACACCGTCGCCTTCCTCGCCCTCGACGCCACCCTGGGGGAGAACGACTGCGAGACCTGGGTGGGCGCGGTCGAGGTCGCGCTGGCGCCACCGGTCGGCGCCACCCTCCTGTCCGCGCTGCGCGACGCCGTCGAGGAGGTCCGGGCCGACTCCGTCGACGAGCACGGGACGCCGGTCTGGGTGCTGCTGCGCGGCGAGGTCGACGGCGCGCCGATCATGGCCGCGGCGCAGGTGCCGCTCGCCGGCAGCTGGGCACCGCACCTCGACACCCACCTCGCGGTGGACGTGCCCTACCGGCGCGCGACCGAGCAGGGGCTGCCCGACCCCGGCACCCTCGAGTCGCTGCGCGCGCTCGAGGACCACCTCGGTGATCGGCTCGGCGACTCCGCGCGGCTGGTCGCGCACGAGACCTCCGCCGGCACCCGGACCCTGCACTTCTACGCCGACTCGACGGCCCCGGCCGCCGCCGTCGTCGAGGCCGCGGTGACCGGCTGGGACCAGGGCGCCGTCACGGTCGCGGCGCAGCCCGACCCGGCCTGGCACGCCGTGCGGCACCTGCGCACCTGACCCGGCCCGCGCCGGTTAACAAACGCTAACCAATCGGGCTACGATCGCGGGCATGACGTTCGAGCTGACCCGTGAGCACGAAGAGTTCCGACGCAGCGTCCGCGAGTTCGCGGAGGCCGAGATCGCGCCGCACGCGGCGCAGTGGGACCGCGACCACCACTTCCCGGTCGACGTGGTGCAGAAGATGGGCCGGCTCGGGCTGTTCGGCCTGACCGCCCCCGAGGAGTACGGCGGCGCCGGCGACGACGGCGACTTCACCAGCCTCTGCGTCGCGATCGAGGAGCTCGGCCGGGTCGACCAGTCGATGGGCATCACGCTCCAGGCGGGCGTCGGCCTCGGCATCAACCCGATCCTCACCTACGGCACCACCGAGCAGAAGGACCGCTGGCTGCCCGCCCTCGTGGCCGGCGACGCGCTGGCCGGCTTCGGGCTCACCGAGCCCGGCGCCGGGTCGGACGCCGGGGCCACGGCCACCCGGGCCGACCTGGTCGGCGACGAGTGGGTCGTCAACGGCGCGAAGCAGTTCATCACCAACTCCGGGTCCGACATCACCAGCCTGGTTACGGTCACCGCCCGCACCGGCACCCGCGACGACGGCCGCCCCGAGATCAGCGCCATCACGGTGCCCAGCGGCACGCCCGGCTTCGTCGCCGAGAAGGCCTACGACAAGCTCGGCTGGCACGCCTCCGACACCCACCCGCTCAGCTTCGACGACTGCCACGTCCCGGCCGACGCGCTGCTCGGCGAGCGCGGCCGCGGCTACGCGCAGTTCCTCGCCACCCTCGACGACGGCCGGGTCGCGATCTCCGCGCTCAGCGTCGGCTGCCTCCAGGCCTGCCTCGACATGGTCGTCCAGTACGCCGGCGAGCGGCAGACCTTCGGCGGACCGATCGGTCGCAAGCAGGGTGTCGCGTTCCAGATCGCCGACCTCGAGGTGATGCTCCAGGCCTCCCGCCTGCTCACCTACAAGGCGGCCGCGCTCAAGGACGCCGGGGCGCCGTACCGGCAGTTCAAGCAGGCCGCCGCCGTCGCCAAGGTCTACTCGACCGAGTCGGCCGTGACCGGCACCCGGATCGCCACCCAGGTCTTCGGCGGCTACGGCTTCATGGAGGAGTACCCCGTCGCCCGGTTCTACCGCGACGCGAAGGTCCTCGAGATCGGTGAGGGCACCTCGGAGGTGCAGCGGATGCTGATCGCCCGCGGACTCGGCCTGCCGGTCGAGTGACGCCTGCGCGGAACCCCGGTCGCCGTCTCCTACGATGGTCGGTGTGACCGACCCCTGGAGACGCCGTCTCGGTGAGGTCGCACGGTTCTTCGTGGTCGCCCAGGCGGCGACCTGGGTCTCCTTCGTGCTGTTCAACGTGCTGCTGCACGGGATGTTCGTCGGCGACGCCCTGCTGGAGGACCAGGCCATCCCGGCCTACGTGCTGGCCAACTGCGTCGGCATGGTCATCAGCTTCCACGGGTCCCGCGGCTGGGTCTTCCCGCACCGGCCCCCGCGACAGGCCGACGGTGGCCTGACGGCGTACGTCGTGATCAACCTGGCCGCGATGGTGCTGCCGGTCGGCTGCCTCTACCTCAGCCGCGAGGTCCTCGGTCTCGACAGCGCCCTGGCCGACAACCTCTCCGCGAACGGCATCGGCCTGGTGCTGGCCTTCGGCGCCCGGTTCCTGCTGTTCAAGCGGTTCGTCTTCCCGCTGCCGGCCGAGTCGACCCCGGACGCCGTCGCCACCCGGTGACCCGCTGCGGCCACGGGGACCCCCGGGGGTGAGGTAGGACGCGGCCGCGGGTGTGAGCGTGGGGCCCGTCCTACTCCGAGGAGGCCCCGTGCTCCCGTCCATCCTGGCTCGCGAGCGCACCGTCGCCGGCCCCGGCTACAGCCGCTGGCTCATCCCGCCCGCGGCCCTCGCCGTCCACCTGTGCATCGGGCAGGTCTACGCCACGAGCGTCTACAAGAACGCGCTGGTGGCCCACTTCGACAGCAGCCTGACCACGATCGGGTTCATCTTCTCGCTGGCCATCGTCATGCTCGGCCTGGCGGCCGGGTTCGGCGGCACGTGGGTCGACCGGAACGGGCCGCGGGCCGCCATGGCGGCCTCCGCGGCGTTCTGGGTCACCGGGTTCCTGGTCGCCGCGCTGGGGATCACGCTCGGGTGGCTCTGGCTCGTCTTCCTCGGCTACGGCGTGATCGGGGGGATCGGGCTCGGCATCGGCTACATCTCGCCGGTGTCGACGCTGATCAAGTGGTTCCCCGACCGGCCCGGGCTGGCCACCGGGATGGCGATCATGGGCTTCGGGGGCGGGGCGCTGATCGCGAGCCCCCTCAGCGGGCGCCTGATGGGCCTCTACGACTCCGGGTACGACGCCTCCGACCCCACCTCGGTCGCCGACGGCCACGCCGTCGCGCTGCTCTTCGTGACGCTCGCGGGCCTCTACCTCGTCTTCATGTCCTTCGGTGCGTTCACGGTGCGCGTCCCCGCCGACGACTGGGTGCCCGAGGGGTGGGACCCCTCCGAGGTGCAGACCAAGAAGCTCGTCACCACGGGCAACGTCTCGGCCGACAACGCGATCCGCACCCCGCAGTTCTGGCTGCTGTGGGTCGTGCTGTTCTGCAACGTCACCGCCGGCATCGGCATCCTCGAGCAGGCGGCGCCGATGATCCAGGACTTCTTCCGCGAGGGCGGGACGTCGAGCGTCAGCGCCGCGGCGGCCGGTGGGTTCGTCGGCCTGCTGTCGATCGCGAACATGTCGGGCCGCTTCGTCTGGTCCTCGACGTCCGACGTCGTCGGCCGCAAGCCGATCTTCCTGCTCTACCTCGGGGTGGGACTGGTGCTCTACATCCTGCTCGCCACCGTCGGGTCGTCGTCGACCGCGCTCTTCGTGCTGCTGGCCGCGGTCATCCTGACGTTCTACGGCGGCGGGTTCGCGACGATCCCGGCCTACCTGCGCGACCTCTTCGGCACCTTCCAGGTCGGCGCCATCCACGGCCGGCTCCTGACGGCCTGGTCGGCGGCGGGCGTGGCCGGCCCGTTCATCGTCAACCGCTTCCTGGACGCCCAGGGTGAGCCGGGAGCGTTGACCGCCGACGCGTACCGCCCGGCCCTGCTCACGATGGTGGCGCTGCTCGCCGTCGGCCTGGTCGCCAACCTGCTGGTCCGTCCGGTCTCGGAGCGGTTCCACGAGAAGTCCCACGAGAAGTCCCACGAGGGGAGCACGGCATGAGGGCCCGCATCGCGGTCGCCTGGGCCCTGGTCGGCGTCCCGCTGGCCTACGGCGTGGTCGAGACGCTCCGGAAGGCCGCGAGCCTGTTCAGCGGCTGAGCCACAGGTCGGTCCAGCGGTGGCCGAGGTCGAGCACGAGGGTGCGCAGCAGCGGCAGCGAGACGCCGACGACGTTGTGGAAGTCGCCCTCGATGCCGGTCACGAACGCGCCGCCGAGGCCGTCGACGGTGAACGCCCCGGCCACGTGGAGCGGCTCGCCGGTCGCGACGTACGCCGCGATCTCGTCGTCGGTGACGTCGGCGAAGTGGACGGTCGTGGCGGCCGTGGCGCCGACGGAGCGTCCGGTCGCGGTGTCGCGCAGCCAGTGACCGGTCCGCAGCACGCCCGAGCGCCCGCGCATCGCGCGCCACCGCGCCACCGCCGTGGCGTCGTCACCGGGCTTGCCGAGTGCCTCGCCGTCGAGGTCGAGGACCGAGTCGCACCCGAGCACCAGGGCTCCGCCGCTCGTCGCCGCGACGTCGTCGAGGTCGGCGACGGCGTCGCACTTCAGGCGCGCCAGCCCGAGAGCCAGGTCGGCCGGGGCGAGGTCGACCAGCTGCGACTCGTCGACGCCGGACACCACGACGGTGGGCTCGATCCCCGCCGAGCGCAGGGTCGCGAGGCGGGCGGGGGAGGCGGAGGCGAGGACGAGGTGCGGCACGGTTCCCGCCGTCAGCAGGGCAGGGCGCTGCCGCGCCACCCGCCGGGGCCGTGGGGGAGGGTGCGCCGCACCTGGCGGTGCGGGCTGCCCCACTCGGGACGACGGCGCGGCGCCGGCGCCTCGTCGCCACCGAGCGCGGCGAGGACCGCGACGACCGCCGCGACCTCCTCCGGCGTGGCGTCGGGGTTGACGATGCGGAGCACCGGCGCGGTTTGGGCGGCGCGGTCCGGCTGCTCGGGGGGTGTCTCGCCGACCCCGCTCACAACGGGATGTTCCCGTGCTTCTTGGCCGGCAGCGTCTCCCGCTTGGAGCGCAGCAGGCGCAGCGCGCGGACGACCTCCAGGCGCGTCTCGTGCGGGTGGATGACGGCGTCGACGTAGCCGCGCTCGGCCGCGATGTAGGGGTTGGCGAGCGTGGTCTCGTACTCGTCGATCAGCTCGGCGCGCTTCGCCTCGACGTCACCGCCGTCCTTCTCGATCTTGGCCAGGGTCTTGCGGTGCACGATGTTGGCGGCGCCCTGCGCCCCCATGACGGCGATCTGCGCGGTCGGCCAGGCGACGTTCATGTCGGCGCCGAGGTGCTTGGAGCCCATCACGTCGTAGGCGCCGCCGTAGGCCTTGCGGGTGATCACGGTGATGAGCGGGACCGTGGCCTCGGCGTAGGCGTAGATGAGCTTCGCGCCACGGCGGATGATGCCGTTCCACTCCTGGTCGGTGCCGGGCAGGAAGCCGGGCACGTCGACGAAGGTCAGCACCGGGACGTTGAAGGCGTCGCAGAACCGCACGAACCGCGCGGCCTTCTCGGAGGCGTCGATGTCGAGGCACCCGGCGAGCTGCAGGGGCTGGTTGGCCACGACGCCGACCGAGCGACCCTCCACGCGGCCGAAGCCGACGAGGATGTTGGGGGCGAACAGCTCCTGGACCTCCAGGAAGTCCTCGTCGTCGAGCACGGCGGTGATGACGTCGTGCATGTCGTAGGGCTGGTTGGCGCCGTCGGGGATCAGGGTGTCCAGGGCGCGGTCACCGTCGGTGACCTCCATGTCGGGGACCTCGTCGTGCTCCGGCGCCGGGTCGAGGTTGTTCTGCGGGAGGTAGGACAGCAGCGCCTTGACGTACTCGAGGGCGTCCTCCTCGTCGCTGGCCATGTAGTGGGCGTTGCCCGACTTGGTGTTGTGGGTGCGGGCGCCGCCGAGGTCCTCCATCGTGACGTCCTCGCCGGTGACGGTCTTGATGACGTCGGGTCCGGTGATGAACATCGCGGAGGTCTGGTCGACCATGACCGTGAAGTCGGTGACCGCGGGGGAGTAGACGTGGCCGCCGGCGCAGTTGCCCATGATGAGGCTGATCTGGGGGATGACGCCCGAGGCGTGCACGTTGCGGCGGAAGATCTCGCCGTACAGGCCCAGGGAGACGACGCCCTCCTGGATGCGGGCGCCGGCACCCTCGTTGATGCCGATGATCGGGCAGCCGGTCTTCATCGCCAGGTCCATGACCTTGGTGATCTTCTCGCCGTAGACCTCGCCGAGCGAACCGCCGAAGACGGTGAAGTCCTGGCTGAAGACACAGACCTGGCGGCCGTCGATCGTGCCGTAGCCGGTGACCACGCCGTCGCCGTAGGGGCGGTTCATCTCGAGCCCGAACGCCGTGGAGCGGTGCCGCGCGAGCTCGTCGAGCTCGACGAAGGAGCCCTCGTCGAAGAGCATCGCGATCCGCTCGCGGGCGGTCTGGCGGCCCTTGGCGTGCTGCTTCTCGATCGCCTTCTCGGAGCCTGCGTGCACGGCCTCGTCGAGGCGCCGCTCGAGGTCGACGAGCTTGCCCGCCGTCGTGTGGAGGTCGATTCCCGACCCGGCGTCGGGGACGTCGGTGCCCTCTCCCGGCTGTGCGCTCACGGCTCTCCTCACCTCACCCCGTCTGGCGGGCTGCTTGGACTTGGCGGATCGGTACGACAGGCTAGACCCCGTGACCACGGACTCGACGGAGCGCCCACCACTCGACAAGGCCCGCCTGACGAGCGAGCACCCGGAGCTGATGCCCGACCTCGCCGTCGAGGTCGTCGACGTCCTGGAGTCCACGAACGCGGTCGCCGCCGCCCGCGCGCAGGAGGGGGCGCCCGACGGTCTGGTGATCGTCGCCGACCACCAGAGCGCCGGTCGGGGCCGCCTCGACCGCACGTGGGAGACGCCCCCGGGCACCGCGGTCACCTTCTCGGTGCTGCTGCGGCCCGACGCCCCCACCCGGTCGTGGCCGTGGCTGCCGCTGCTCACCGGCTACGCCGTCGACAAGGCCCTCAAGTCCAACGGTCTCGAGGCCGGGGTGAAGTGGCCCAACGACGTCCTGGTGGGCGAGAAGAAGGTCGCCGGCATCCTGGTCGAGCGGCTCGAGACGCCGTCCGGTCCGGCCGCGGTCGTCGGCGTGGGCATCAACGTCGGCCTGCGCTCCGACGAGCTGCCCGTCCCGACGGCGACGTCGATCGAGATCGAGCTCGGCCGCCCCGTCGACCGCACGGACGTCCTGGTCGAGGTGCTCAACGCGATCCGCGAGGCCGTCGACGCCTGGGAGCTCGGGGGCGACCTCAACGGCATGCGCCTGCGGGAGTCCTACGCCGCCGCCTGCGTGACGGTGGGACGCGACGTCCGCGTCGAGCTCCCCGACGGCTCCGTCCTCGAGGGGCGCGCGGTCGAGATCGACCCGACCGGGCAGCTCGTCGTCGAGCACGACGGTGCGCGCACGCCGGTCGCGGCGGGTGACGTCGTGCACGTGCGGACCGCCTGAACGCGCCCCAGCGCCTCTCTCCACCTCGGCCGGATCAGTGCAATGATCCGTGCGTGGTCATCTCCTCGAAGCTGTTGAACCCGGGTGAAGAGATCGTGGTCAGCACCCGCACCCACGCCAAGGCGCTGCTGCTGCCGCTGCTGACCCTGGTGGTGCTGCTCGCCCTCGGTGTCCTGGCCCAGAGCCTCGTCGACCAGGACACCGTCACCCTGGTGATCTGGGTCGTCCTCGCGCTGCTCGTGGTGTGGCGCGTGCTGTGGCCGTTCCTGGAGTGGCTCACCGCGTCGTACACGATCACCAACCGTCGGCTGATCACCCGCCACGGCGTGATCACCCGCCGCGGCCACGACATCCCGCTGGGCCGGATCAGCGACGTCGCCTACGAGCGCGACCTCATCGACCGGATGCTGGGCTGCGGCACGCTCGTCATCAGCGACGCCAGCACCAACGGCCAGGTGCTGATCTACGACATCCCGCGGGTCGAGGACACGCAGCGGCGGCTCAACCACCTGCTGCACGGCCTCCACGGCGGCGAGACCCGGACGCACGAGGGGCACTGATCAGCACCCCCGACCGGCCCGACGACGACCGTCCCGCAGCAGCGGCGACGTCGGCCGAGCGCACCTGGAGCGACCCGGGCCAGATCGTCCGCGCGATCCTGCGCGAGGACCCGATCTACTCCGCCTCCGAGGTCGCCGACGAGTCGGGCATCTCGCTCGACCAGGCCCGCCGGCTGTGGCGGGCCCTCGGCTTCCCCGAGGCCGACGGCAACGCCGTCTACACCGCGTCGGACGCCGGCGCGCTGCGGGCCCTGGGCACCTCGATCGAGTCCGGCCTCCTCGACTTCGACCTCGCGGTGGCGATCACCCGGGCGCTCGGGCAGACGATGGCCCGGCTCGCGGACTGGGAGGTCGGTGCGCTGACCCACCGGGTCGACGAGATGCACCACGCCGGGCCGGCGCCCGGTGACCGCGTCGACACCGCCCTGCGGATGCTCGACGACCTCAGCGACGGCTTCGAGTCGCTGATGGTCTACGCCTGGCGCCGCCACCTGGCTGCGGCGGTCTCGCGGATCATGGCCCTCGACCCCGACGACGACCTCAACACCACCGAGCTGACCGTGGGCTTCGCCGACATCGTCAGCTTCACCGCGTTGAGCAACGACCTGTCCCGGCAGCGGATCGGCGACCTGGTCGAGCTGTTCGAGTCGCGGTGCGCCGACGTCGTCGCGGGCCAGCGCGGCCGGGTGATCAAGAGCATCGGCGACTCGGTGCTCTTCGTCAACGACGACCCCATCCGGGCCTACGACACCGCCGAGGGGATCATCAACGTGATCGGCCGCGACAGCCGGATGCCCGACGTCCGGCTCGGCCTGGCCACCGGGGGCGTGGTGATGCGGCTGGGCGACGTGTTCGGCCCGCCGGTCAACATGGCCGCCCGGCTCACCGCTGTGGCCCGGCGCAACCGGATCATCGTCGACGCCGCGATGGCCGCGCTGCTGCCGGCCGACCAGTTCGAGACCCGGCGGCTGCCGGCCCGGCCGGTGCGCGGCTTCGGGCTCGTGGAGCCGGTCGCCGTCCGCCGGCACTGACCGACGTCCGGCACCGGACGCCGGCCGGGAGGTCGCCGGGCCAGCAGCTGGTCTAGATGAATTGGTGAAATACCGTCGCAACCCGTGTCGGGGGGTCCCGGGGTTCCTACCGTGGTCGGGTGCACGAGTACCAAGGGGTCCGCGTGGATCCCGAGGTGCGCGGGGTCTGGCTGCAGGGCGAGCCCCTCGCGCTCTCCCGCAAGGAGTTCGACCTCCTGCTCGCCCTGATCTCGCGGGCCGGCCAGATCGTCACGCGCGAGGAGCTGATGCGCGACGTGTGGCAGACGACGTTCTGGACGTCGTCCAAGACGATCGACGTGCACCTCGGCTGGTTGCGCCGCAAGCTGGGCGACGACAGCCGCCACCCGCGCCTGATCACCACCGTGCGCGGTCGGGGGCTGCGGTTCGAGACCGAGGCTCCCGTCCCGGCGGAGTGACCGGGGCCCGGTGCCCCTAGGGTTGGGGGGTGCCTGGGTCCGCTCCTCTCGTCGCGGTCATCGGTGGCGGTCAGCTCGCCCGGATGATGGCCGAGCCCGCCGCCGCGCTCGGCATCCCGCTGCGCCTGCTCGCCGAGGCCCCGGGTGTCTCCGCGGCCCAGGTGATCGTCGACCAGCAGGTCGGCGACCACACCGACCTCGCCGACCTCCGCTCGGTCACCGCCGGCGCCGCCGTGGTGACCTTCGACCACGAGCACGTGCCCACCGCCCACCTCCGCGCCCTCGCGACCGACGGCGTCGCCGTCCGGCCCGGCCCCGACGCCCTCGTGCACGCCCAGGACAAGGGCGTCATGCGCGAGCGGCTCGGCGCGCTCGGCGTGCCCTGCCCGCGCCACGCGATCGTCGCCTCGGTCGCCGACGTCGAGGCGTTCGGCTTCCCGTGCGTGCTCAAGACCACCCGCGGCGGCTACGACGGCAAGGGCGTCTGGGTGGTCCGGTCGGCCGACGACGTCGCCCGTCCGCTCGCGACGGCCGAGGCGAACGGCGTCCGGCTGCTCGCCGAGGAGCTCGTCGACTTCCGTCGCGAGCTGTCCGCGCTCGTCGTCCGCGCGCCGAGCGGCCAGGCGGCGGCGTACCCCGTCGTCGAGTCGGTGCAGCGCGACGGCGTCTGCCACGAGGTGGTCGCCCCGGCGCCCGGCCTCGACCCCGCGCTGGCGACCTACGCCCAGGAGGTGGCGCTGCGGGTGGCCGGCGAGCTCGACGTCACCGGCGTCCTCGCGGTGGAGCTGTTCGAGGCGTCCGACGGGCGGATCCTGGTCAACGAGCTGGCGATGCGGCCGCACAACACCGGCCACTGGACCCAGGACGGCGCGGTGACCTCCCAGTTCGAGAACCACCTGCGCGCGGTGCTCGACCTGCCCCTCGGCTCGCCCGCGCCGCGCGAGCGGTGGACGGTGATGGTCAACATCCTGGGCCGACCCGAGGACGCCGACGGCGCCGGTCAGCCGGGACGCCTCTACGACGGCTACCCGCACGCGATGGCCCGCGACCCGCGGCTGCGCGTGCACCTCTACGGCAAGGACCTGCGCCCCGGGCGCAAGGTCGGCCACGTCAACGCCTACGGCGACGACCTCGACGACTGCCTGGAGCGGGCGCGGCACGCCGCCGCCTGGTTCCGTGGCGACCTGGGCAACGAGAGCGAGTGAGCAGATGAGCCAGCAGACCGGCGTGCCGACCGGCGGTCCCCGCGTCGGGATCGTGATGGGGTCCGACTCCGACTGGCCGGTGATGAAGCTCGCCGCGCTGGCGCTGGAGGAGTTCGACGTCGCCCACGAGGCCGACGTGGTCTCGGCCCACCGGATGCCGGAGGAGATGCTGGCCTACGGCAAGGAGGCCGCCGGTCGCGGGCTGTCGGTGATCATCGCCGGCGCCGGGGGAGCCGCCCACCTGCCGGGCATGCTCGCCTCGGTCACCCCGCTGCCGGTGATCGGCGTCCCGGTGCCGCTGAGCAACCTCGACGGCCTCGACTCGCTGCTCTCGATCGTCCAGATGCCGGCCGGCGTGCCGGTCGCGACCGTCGCCGTCGGCGGCGCCCGCAACGCCGGGCTGCTCGCCGTCCGGATCCTGGCGGCGTCCGACCCGGCCCTGCGCGAGCGGATGGTGGCCTTCCAGGCCGACCTGAAGCGGTCCGCGCAGGAGAAGGGTGCGGTCGTGCGTGGGGAGAGCGGTGGCCGGCGCCTCGGCTTCTAGCTCGTCGCGCCCGACCGCGCGGCTCGTCGGGATCGACGTCGCCCGCTGCCTGGCGCTGCTGGGCATGGTGGCCACGCACGTCCTCGACGCACGCACCTCCGCCGGTGACCTGACCTGGTCGCAGTGGCTGGCCGGCGGCCGCGCGTCGGCGCTCTTCGCGGTGCTCGCCGGCGTCTCGCTGGCGCTCGTCTCGGGTCGGCGGACGCCGTTCGCGGGCCGCCGGCGGGTCCGGTCGAGCCTGGCGATCGTCGTCCGGGCGGTGCTGGTCGGTCTGGTCGGGCTGCTGCTGGGGGAGCTCGACACCGGCCTCGCGGTGATCCTCACCTACTACGCGGTGCTCTTCGTGCTCGCCCTGCCCTTCCTCGGGCTGCGGGCCAGGCCCCTCCTGGCCCTGGCGGCCGGCTGGGCGGTCGCCGTCCCCGTCGTCAGCCACCTGGTGCGGCCGGTCCTGCCGGACCGCGGCACCGCGAGCCCGGCCCTCGACCAGCTGGCCGAGCCCGGACGCCTGCTGTCCGAGCTGCTGCTCACCGGCTACTACCCGGCCGTGCCGTGGCTGGCCTACCTGCTGCTCGGCCTCGCCCTGGGCCGCCTCGACCTCGGGTCGACCCGGGTCGCCGCGCGGCTGGTGGCGGTCGGCCTCGCGGTCGCGGCCGGCGCGACCCTCGTCTCGGGACTGCTGACCCGCGACCGGTTCGGCGCCGCCGAGCTCGACCGGATCGCCTCCGGGATGTACGGCCAGACCCCGACCGACGACGGCTGGCGTTGGCTCCTCGTCGTCGCGCCGCACTCGACGACGCCGTTCGACCTCCTGCAGACCGGCGGGAGCGCCGTGGTCGTGGTCGGTCTCTGCCTGCTGCTGGTCGCGGCCGTGTCGGCCCTGGCCGAGCCGGGGGAGCGGGCGGTGCAGGTGCTGTGCGGGGCCGGGACGATGACGCTGACGCTCTACAGCCTGCACGTCGTCATGCGCACCGACGTCGTCTGACCCGCCGAGGAGCCGGACAGCTTCGTCTGGCACGTGCTGGTGCTGCTGTGGATCGGCGCGCTGTACGCCGCCCTCGACCGCTCCGGACCGCTCGAGCGGGTCGTCGCGACGGCGTCGCGACGGATCAGCGGCGGCGGCGGCGGTCGCGAACGACGCCGAGCACCATGACCACGACACCCAGGGCGATCCAGCCGTGGCCGGTCTGCCCGACGACCGTGATGGCCAGGCCGACGACGGCCAGGCACGCCAGGATGACGCCGATCTCGATCGTCTTCTCGTCCCGCTCGGCCTGGCTGCGCACGGAGCTAGTATGGGCAGGTAACGGCGCCGACGCGATCCCGGTGGGCGGTCGGGGTCTTCCCCGATGTGGTCGCGACCCGGCTCGTCCTGGCGTCGGAGCACGACTCGGGGCCGTCGGTTCCTCTGGTGGGCGGCTGCCCCGGGCGGGCTCGTGGGGGGCGCTGCTGCTCCTCGGGCTGCGCAGGCCCCGGCGGGACGTCGTACCAGGGGGTGGTGCCGCGGTACCTGCGGACGATCCGGTGCCCGCCCCCGCGCCGCGACGATCATCGGGTGCCTGAGAGCTCCCTCCCGCCAGACCCGCGACCAGACCCGCGACCCGACCCGCGACCCGACCCGCGGCCGGCCCGCCAGCAGTGGGCCGACGTCGCCAAGGGCGTCTGCATCGTGCTCGTCGTGCTGTGGCACGTGACCCGCAAGGACTACCTCGCCCTCCCGTGGGACGTGGGCGTGCCGGTCACCGGCGCCTGGGGCCGGGCCTCCGAGCTCCTGCTGCCCGTGCGGATGCCGCTGTTCTTCCTGATCTCGGGGCTCTTCGCGGCCCGCCAGGTCGAGCGGCCGTGGCCGGAGGTGTGGCGGCGCCGGGTCGCGCCGCTGGCGTACCTCTTCGTGCTCTGGACGCTGGTGCACACCCTCGTCCTGCAGGCCACGCCCGGTTTCGACACCGCGATCGCCGACGGTCCTCGCGCGCTGCTCGTGCAGCTGACCGTGACGCCGGGAAACCTCTGGTACCTCCTCGCCCTGGCCCTGTACGTCGCCGTGGCGCGCGCGACCCGGTCCGCGCCGCACTGGGCGCTGGCGGGCGCCCTCGTGCTCAGCGCGGTGGCGAGCGCCGGCCTGGTGCCCACGCCGGGCAACCGGGCCGGCCTGCTCGTCAACCTCGTCTGGTTCCTGCTCGGCGCGCGCGCCGCGCGCCTGCCCGCCGTGGGGCGGCTCTCGCGCGCCCGTCCGTGGGTGGTCGCCGGCGTGGTCGCGGCGTTCGCCGTGGCGGCCGGGCTGTGGCAGGCGCTGGACGCCGACGCCTGGTTCGGCGTCCGGCCCCTGCTCGGGCTGCTCGGCATCCTCGCCGGCGTCGCCGCGGCCGGTGTCCTCGCCCGCACCCCGGTCGGCCCGGCCGTGGCCGCCCTCGGCCGGCGCACCCTGCCGATCTACGTGCTGCACCTACCGCTCGTGGCGCTGGTGCACGCCACCTCGGGCCGCGTCGTGACCGACGGCGTCGCGCGGTCGCTACCGCTCGCCGCGCTCTACCCGGTGCTCGTCACCGCCGCGGTGGTCCTGGTCTGCCTCGCCCTGCAGCGGCTGCTGGAGGCGGTCGGGGCGCGGTGGCTGTTCGCCGCGCCGTGGGTCGGCCTGAGTCGGCGTGAGTCGGCCTGAGTCGGCGGGTCAGCGCCCTCGGTGGGTCGGTCAGCGCTCGACGAGCCCGTGCTCGTGGGCGTAGACGACGATCTGGACGCGGTCGCGCAGGCCGAGCTTGCGCAGGATCGCTCCCACGTGGGTCTTCACGGTCGACTCGGAGGCGAACACCAGGCCGCCCACCTCGGCGTTGGAGAGTCCGCGGGCGACGGCGCCGAAGACCTCCCGCTCCTTGTCGGTGACCGTCGCCGGCGAGATCGAGGCGCAGGTCTGAGGTCGAGGTAGGCCGCCGGGGTCGGCGTCGGGGGCGTGAAGCTGCCCGCGAGCAGCGAGGTCAGGTCGCCGGGGGCCAGCACGGCGTTGCCGGTGTGGACGGTGCGGATGGCGTCGGCCAGCATCGGCGGCGTGGTGTCCTTGAGCAGGAAGCCGCTGGCGCCGTGCCGGATCGCGGTCGCCGCCCGGTCGTCGAGGTTGAACGTCGTCAGCACGACCACCCGCACCGGCCGGGCCCCGCCCGCGGCGCGGCGCGCCACCCGGTCGGGCGCGAAGATCTGCCGGGTCGCCTCGACGCCGTCCATCTCGGGCATCCGGACGTCCATCAGCACGACGTCCGGGGCGAGCTCGTCGACGAGCCGGACGGCCTCGAGCCCGTCGCCGGCGGTGCCGACGACACCCATGCCGTCCTGGGCGTCGACGATCACCCGCACGCCCTCGCGGAACAGCTCCTGGTCGTCGACGAGGAGCACCCGGATGTCGGTCATGGCCCCATCATCCCGGGTCGCCCGCACCGTCTCAGAGCCGGCTGACGGGCAGCCAGGCGGTCACGGTGAACGACACGACGGCGTCCTCGTCGCGGCGGCGGACGTCGAGCCGGCCGCCGACCGCCTCGAGCCGGTGGCGCATGCCGTCGAGACCGCGACCGGTGTCGTCGGTCTCGCCGGCCCCGGCGGGGGGCCGGGTGAGGGCGGTGTTGCGGACCTCGATCCGCAGCTCGCCCGCGAAGGCGCCGTCGGGCCAGTGCCGCTCGACGAAGACCGGCTCGTCGCGGCTGCCGTGCTTGACGGCGTTGGTCAGCATCTCCTGCAGCACGCGGTAGGCGACGACCTCCAGCTCGGGCGGCAGCGGCTGCGGCGTGCCCAGCTCGCGCGACACGACCTCGTGGCCGCCGGCCCGCACGCCCTCGACCAGGGTGTCGAGCGGGCGCGGCGCGGCGCCGGCAGCGGCGTCGGGCGTGAGCACCGCGCGCACCTCCTGCAGCGAGGAGCGGGCCGAGGTCGCGATGGTCGCCATCGTCTGCTTGAGGCGGGCGGGGTCGTCGTCGGGCAGGTACTGCCCCGACTCGGCCTGGGCCAGGATCACCGCGAGCGAGTGCCCCACCACGTCGTGCACGTCGCGGGCCAGCCGGGCCTGCTCGTCGCGCAGCCGGGCGATCTCGCGGGCCTGCTCGGACTCGCGGACGGCGCGCGCGGCCTCCTCCTCGGCCCGGACCTGCGAGGCCTGGGAGGCGCGGGCCCGGTCGCTGAAGCGCATCGCGATGCCGGCCAGCCAGGGCAGGCCGAGCAGGCCGACCACGATGACGACGGCGCCGATCCGCCACGAGTCGCCGAAGCGGTACGCCGTGTCGAGCAGGGCCTGGTAGCCGACGACGTCGAGCAGCGGCAGGTAGTCCTGGGTGGCGACCAGGAGCACCAGGCAGAACGCCGCGCCCGGCACCGAGAGGGCGCTGGCGAGCACGGTGAGCGGGTGGCCCCAGCGGGCCGAGGCGAAGGAGACCACCACGAAGGCCGCCTGCACGAGCATCAGCTGGGTGTCGCTCGCCAGCTGCAGCAGCAGCACCAGCCAGGCGAGCGCGAGGGCCGGTCCCGGGAACCGGCGGCTCGCCGCCACGGCGCCCGCGGTCGCTGTGGCCACGAGCGCCAGCGCGCCCCGGCCGTGGGTGCTGTAGACGTACGTCGTCGAGACCGCCTCGGCGAGGCCCAGCGCGAGGACGAGCACGCTGAGGGCGAGCGTCGGCGCCCACTGCCTCACCCGATCGTCCACGACCCCGCCTCGACTGGATGGGTGGACCGGCTCATGACCGGGCCATCGAACCACGTCGCCGGCGCCCACCGGGTGCTCACCCGGGCCCACCAGGGCCGACGCCGGGCGAACCGGGGCTCATGCCAGCGCGTCGCGGACCAGCAGGTCGAGCAGGTCGGCGTACGGCAGGCCGGCGGCGGCGAACATCCGCGGCACCTGCGACTGGGCGGTGAAGCCGGGCATCGTGTTGACCTCGTTGAGCACCGGCCCGGCCATCGGCCCCCGGGACACCTCGTCGGGGAGGAAGAAGTCGACGCGCGCCACGCCGGCACAGCCCAGCGCGTCGTAGACGGCGACCGCGGCGTCCTCCAGGGCCTTGCGCTCGGTGTCGGAGATCGCGGCCGGCAACCGGAAGTCGGCGTGGCCGCCGTACTTCTCCTCGAAGCCGAACAGCCCGTCGACCACGATCTCCAGCGCCGGCGAGACCACCCGCGACCCGTCGGGACGACCGAGCACGGCGACGTCGACCTCCCGGCCCACCACGACGTCCTCGACGAGGACCCGGTCGTCGAGGGCGAAGGCGGCTGCGAGCGCGTCGTCGAGGCCCGCCGGGTCCTCGACGAGCGTGACGCCGTGGCTCGACCCGGCCGCGACCGGCTTGACCACGACGGGGTGGGTCCACCGGTGGCCCGCGCGGCCCGCCGGGGTCAGGAGCACGCCCGGGGCCGTGGCCACCCCGACGGCGTTCGCGACGAGCTTGGTCGTCCACTTGTCCATCGCGAGTGCGCCGGCGCGCACGCCGGAGCCGACGTACGGGACCCCGGCGAGCTCGCACAGGGCGGCCAGGGTGCCGTCCTCGCCGTGCGGGCCGTGGACGACGGGCAGCACGACGTCGCACCGGCGCAGCAGGCACGCGGCGCCGGTGAGCCCGACCGGGCGCCCCTCGCGGTCCAGCCAGGTGCCGTGCGGATCGATGGTCAGCCGGACGACGTCGTACGCCGCGGGGTCGAGGTGGTCGGCGACCGACGCGGCCGAGGCGAGCGAGACGTCGTGCTCGCAGCTGGCCCCGCCGCCGATGACCGCGACGCGGACCCGGTCGGTGGTGCCGGTGGGGGTGCCGGTGGGGGTGCCGGCGGGGGTGCCGGCGGGGGTGCTCATGACCGGGCCACCCGGGCGCCGATGCCGGTGACGATCTCGTGCTCGATGGTGTCGGCCCAGGCCGCCCAGTCGGCGACGGTGGGCTCGCCGGCGTGACCGGGCCCGAAGACGGTCGCCACGTCGCCGGGCTGCACGGGCTGGTCGCCGACGTCGACGACGACCTGGTCCATCGAGATCCGCCCGACCACCGGGTGCCGGCGACCGCGCAGGGCCACCTCGGCGCGCCCGGACGTCGCCCGGGGCAGCCCGTCGGCGTAACCGAGGGGCAGCAGCGCCAGCGTCGTGGGCCGGTCGGCCGACCACGCGTGGCCGTAACCGACCGCGGTGCCGGAGGCGACCCGCCGGACCCCGACCACCGGCGCGGTGAGGGTGAGAGCGGGGGAGAGCCGGGTGCTGCCGCTCGGGTCGATGCCGACCAGGCCGGCGCCGACCCGGCTCATCGTGTGCAGGGCGGCGGGGTCGGTGAGGGTGGCCGCGGTCGCGGCGAGGTGGCGCAGCGGCGGCCGCAGCCCGGCGGCGCGGGCGACGCCCAGGCCCCACGTGAAGACCGTCCGGGCGGCGGCGTTCGCCGGGTCCTCGGGGACGTCGGCGCAGCCGAGGTGCCCCATCACCCCGACCACCCGCACCTGCCCGGCCCGCTCGGCCCGGCGGGCGGCGCGGCACAGGGCCGCCCAGTCGGACGGGGCGGAGCCGTCGCGCGCCATCCCGGTGTCGAGGTGCAGGTGCACCCGCGCGCCGAGTCCTGCGCGGGTCAGGGCCGCGAGGTGGGCCGCGCTCGGGACGGCGACGTCGACCTGGTGGCCGATCGCGGCGGTGAAGTCGGCCTCGACCGGGTTCAGCCAGCTCAGCACGGGCGCCCGGACGCCGTCCGCGCGCAGGGCGAGCGCCTCGTCGAGGCTGGTGACCCCGAGCCAGGAGGCGCCGTGCGCGAGCGCGGTCCGGGCCACGGCGGCGGCACCGTGGCCGAAGCCGTCGGCCTTGACGACGGCCATCAGTGCGCCGGGGGTCCGTGCCGCGAAGAGCGCGGTGTTGGCCGCGACGGCGTCCAGGTCGACGTGCAGCCGGGCCCCCACGGCCCCGATGGCCCCGACGGCCCCGACGGCCGGCCGCGGCGCCGGTGACGTCGGCACCGCGGGGTGCTCCATCGCCGGCTGGCTCATGCCGCGACCGCGATCTCGACCGGGCCGTGGAGGGCGTGCGGCGCCCCGGTGAGCAACGCCCAGTAGCGGTCGCCGTAGGACCAGTGCCACCACTCGGTCGGGTAGTTGACCAGCCCGGCTCCTCCGAGGACCCGGGCGAGCAGGTCACGGTGGGCACGGGCGTCGGCGCCGATGCCGTCGGCGTCGAGGTAGCAGCGGCCCCCGCTCTCCTCGGGAGTCGCGTCGATCGGCGTCCCGAGGTCGAGCTCGTCGCCGCAGGCGTCGACGAGGGTGACGTCGACGGCGGCGCCGGCCACGTGCGGCGCCACGGCGACCGGTGACACGAAGCGGCTGGAGAGCACGTGCAGGTCGACGGCCGAGATCCCCGGGTGCCGCGCGCAGAGGGCGGCGGAGTACGTCGCGATGATCGAGCGCTGGTCGGCCACGGTGCGGTGCCCCTCGACGACCCGCAGGCCGATGCCGGCCGGGAGGGCGGCCGCCGCGGCAGCGAGCCGCCCGGCGATCCCGGCCCGCACCAGGGCCCGGACGGGGGAGAGGCCCACGGGCAGCCGCACCAGCGGCTCGCCGGTGTCGTGCACGGGCACGGCGGCCACGCGGGGGTCGGAGAGCAGGATCGTCATGCCGGGGTCCCTGCGGCGTCGTTCGCGGCGGAGGGCAGCGGGGCGGCGGAGGACGTCGTGGGGTGGGTCATGAGGGGAACGCTAGGAACGCACGGCGTCGGTGCCCTCCACCTCAGGTACCGGTGCGCCGACCTGCGGTACCGCGCGGCTCAGTCGCCGCGGACCCGTCCGCGCATCGACTTCGTCCGACCGCGCTGCTTCTTGGCCTCCAGCCGCCGCCGCTGCGAACCCCTGGTCGGCTTGGTGGGGCGCCGGGTCGGCGCGGGCGCGGCCAGTGCGGTGCGGAGCCGGTCGACCAGCCGCTCGCGCGCCGCCACCCGGTTGCGGTGCTGGGAGCGGTGCTCGGAGGCGACGACGAGCACCGGCGACCCGACCCGCCCCACGACCCGGGCCCGCTGGGCGTCGGTCAGGGCGGTGGAGCCGAGGACGTCGTACTCGAGCTCGACGCGGCTGTCGGTGGTGTTCACCGACTGCCCGCCGGGGCCCGAGGACCGGCTGAACCGCTCGACGAGCTCGCCGGCGGGGATGGTGACGTCGGGCCCGACCCGCAGGTCCGTGCCCGGGGCGGTCACGGCGCGTCGCCGCGCCGACGCCACTCGATGGCCGGGCAGGTGTCCATCACCATCGGGACGCCGGCCGCGACCGTGCGGTCGTAGGCCGCCTCGTCGACGACCCCCAGCTGGAACCACACCGCGCGCGCCCCGACCGCGACGGCCTGGTCGGCGAACTCGCCGGCCGCCTCCGAGCGGCGGAAGACGTCGACGACGTCGATCCCGAACGGGACGTCGGCCAGCGTGGGGTACCCCTGCTCGCCGAGCACCTCGGCGCCGTCCGGGTTGATCGGCACGACCCGCTTGCCGCGCTCCTGCAGCAGCGCGGCGATCGAGTACGCCGTCCGGGTGGTGTTGGGGGTGAGCCCGACGACCGCCCACGTGTCGCACTCGTCGAGCATGAAGCGCACGGAGTCGGGGTCCTGCCAGTCGGGTGTCACCACGTGGTCACGGTACCCACCCGGATCCCGGTCCCGGTCCGCATGACGCCGGGACCCCGGGGTACGGCGCTGTCGAGAAGCCGCCGAGATCCCCCCGCCCGGCGGCTTCTCCTCACTCCCCGGGGGCGTCGACGCGACGGCATGTCGTATTCCGCCCCGATCCTGCTGGACACATGTCAAACTATTCGTGTCACGGGTGTTGTGTGTCACACGGCGTCAGTGTCAGCATGCAATTGCACTGGGGGGCCCGATGGACAACCTCCGGAAGGTAGCTCGCACATGGGGTCGAGTCGCACACTGAACGAAGCCACCCGTCGGCTCGAGACGGCCAGGTTGCTGTCGCGCGCTCGCGCCAGCCAGGGGGATGCCCGGGCCGGCTACGAGGACGAGGTCATCCGCCTCAACATGGTCGTCGCCACCGACGTCGCCCGCCGCTACCACGGTCGCGGGATCCCGGCGGAGGACATCGACCAGGTGGCCTACCTGGGCCTGGTCAAGGCGGTCCGCGGTTTCGACCCGGCCGTCGGGCACGAGTTCCTCAGCTACGCCGTGCCGACGCTGCGCGGGGAGATCCAGCGCTACTTCCGCGACGCCGGGTGGACGATCCGGCCGCCGCGCTCGGTCCAGGAGGTGCAGGCCCGGGTCACCCGGGCCGACGCCGCCCTCACCCAGAGGCTCGGCCGCGCACCCCGGCCGCAGGAGATCGCCGAGCACCTCGACGTCCCGCTCGAGCTCGTCGTCGACGCGCTGGCGGCCACCGGCTGCTTCAGCCCGCAGTCGCTCGACGCCCCCCGCCCGGACGGTGAGCAGACGACCAGTCCGCTCGACCGGCTCGGCGGTGTCGACCCGGCCTTCGCCACGGCCGAGGCCAGGCTCGCGCTGCGCCCCGTCATGGCCGACCTCTCGCAGCGCGAGCGACGGATCCTCGAGCTGCGCTTCTTCGAGCACCGGACCCAGGCCCAGATCGGGATCGAGGTCGGCGTCAGCCAGGAGCAGGTCTCCCGGCTGCTCACCGGCATCCTGCGGCGGCTCCGGAAGACCCTGGTGGCCTGACCCCAGCGGTCCCGGGTCAGTCCTCGGGGAAGATCCGGGGCAGGTCGGTCGCGCGCCCGGTGAACTCCGGGGACCGCTTCTCCAGGAACGCCGCCACGCCCTCCTTGCCGTCGCCGACCGAGGCGTGCCACATCGCCAGCGAGTCGGACAGGTGCGCCTCGCGCGGGTCGGCGGTCGCGGAGTTGCGGTAGACGAGCTGCTTGGCCAGCGCCAGCGCGGTGGGGGAGCGGTCGACGACGAACGAGCGCGCCAGCTCGACGGCGGTCGGCACCAGGTCCTCGGGCTCGTGCACCGAGCGGACCAGCCGGCCGGCCAGGGCGGCGTCCGCGGTGAGGATCTCGGCGGAGTAGACCCACTCGAGCGTCTGCTGGACCCCGACGATCCGCGGCAGGAACCAGCTCGACGCGGCCTCCGGCACGATGCCGAGTCGCCCGAACACGAACCCGATCCGGGCCTTCGTGGAGGCCAGGCGGAGGTCCATCGCGAGCGTCATGGTCGCGCCGATGCCGACGGCGGCGCCGTTGATCGCCGCGATCACCGGCTTCGGCAGCGCGTGGATCGCCAGCGTCACCTTGCCGCCGGTGTCGCGCACCCCGTCGACGTACACGGGGTCGTCGAAGCGCTCCCGGATCGACTCCGGCGTGGGGTCCTGCGTCTCGTCGAGCCCGAAGACGTTGCCCTCGGCGGACAGGTCCATCCCGGCACAGAACGCGCGACCCTCACCGGTCACCACCACGGCCCGGACGGCGTCCTCGAGCGCGTCGGTCGTGAAGACCTGCAGCAGCTCGCGGGCCATGGTCAGGTCGAAGGCGTTCAGGGCGCCGGGTCGGTGCAACGTCAGGAGGGCGACGCCGTCCGCGTCGACCTCCCAGCGAAGAGTCTCGTAGGCCATGCCCGTCATCCTGGCGGCCCCGCCCGCGCCGCCGCGCGGCGGGGTGGCCGGTCTCCCGTCGCGCCGAGTCGGCGTGGAGGTGAAGTCGGATCGCGTCGAGTCGGCGTTGCGGTGAAGTCGGATCGCGTCGAGTCGGCGTTCGTGCTCGACGCGAACGCCGACTCGGCGTCGGGGAGGTCCAGCACCCCCGGTGGGCTGGACCACGCCCGGGCGGCGGCGACTACTGGCGGGGGATGCCGTTCGGGGTGCACTGGGCCTTGGTGATGTCGCCGGTGCTGTCGTCGATGATCGCCTGGAAGAGCGGGTCGGCGCGGTCGCGGTCCCAGGTCTCGGCCGACGGGCCGGTGACCGGCATGGTGCAGGTGAGGTTGTCACCGGTGCCGGTCTTGGTCATGGCGTAGGCCCAGCGGCCGGCGTCGATGGAGCTGGTGCCCTCGCCGAAGCCGAAGAACGTCGGCACGGCGCGGTTGAGCTTCCACCAGCGGACCGGGTTGGCGACCGACCACGGCGAGAGGACCTTGTCGCCGATCGCACCGATGACCTCGCGCTGGCGCTCGACGCGGGCCAGGTCGCCGAGGGCCGACTGCTTGCGGGAGCGCGAGTAGGCCAGCGCGGTCCGGCCGTCGACCTCCTGGCAGCCCTTCTTGATGTCCAGGCCGGCGAGCGGGTCCTCGAGGCGTTCCTTCGGGCAGACCTCGATGCCGCCGACCGCGTCGACGACGTCCGCGACGCCGCCGAGGCCGATCTCGACGTACTTGTCGATCCGGATGCCGGTCTCGTTCTCGAGGGTCTGCACGAGCAGCTCGGGGCCGCCGCGGGAGTAGGCGGAGTTGATCTTGGCCTGGCCGTAGCCCGGCATGGCGACGATCGAGTCGCGCGGCACCGACAGCAGCACGCTCGGGCCGTCGCCGGTGTGCAGCAGCATGATGGTGTCGGTGAGCTCGGACTTCGGGTTGCCGGTGCTCAGCTCCTTGCGCTCCTCGGCGCTCAGCCCGGCGCGGGAGTCGCTGCCGACCAGGAGGTACGTCGTCCCGTCCTGCTCGGCGGGACGCTCACCGCTCGGCTCGTAGGCGACCTGGTCGGCGCTGCGCCAGGTCACGAAGGGCACCGCGACGGTGTAGACGAGCCACAGCAGGAGCAGCACGAGCACGGTGCGCACCCAGAAGCGCGGACGGCGCACCCGGCGGGCCCAGAAGCCCCCACCGCCGCCGCGACGGCTCGGCTCGGCGGGTCCCGGCGGGACGGGCGGGCCGGCGGGTGCCGGGGGGCGCTGCTGCGGGGCGTCGTACGGCGTGGGAGCGGGCTGGACCGGGCGCGGCGTGGTCGGGCGGGCGGCGGTCGGCTCGGGACGTTGCTGGACCGGCATCATCCGGGTGGCCTCGGGGGCCGGCTCGTCGGCGGGCTGCTCGGCAGGTCGGTCGGGGTCGCGGTTGCCTCCGTAGAGCCAGCCGAACTCCGGCCCGTCCTGGGGGCCGCCGTTCCCGGGGCGGTCTGTCATGGGGCAAGACGGTACCCGTCCCGGGTGCATCGACCCTCGTCGGCGTGCCGTGAGCCCTGTGACCCGTGTGACTGGTGATACTGGCGTTCCGTTCTGCTTCCTTCCCCAGCAGAAAGATCCTTCCCATGTCGCCCGTTTCGGAGCGAGCCGCCCAGGTGCGGTTCCGTCGTGCGCTGTCCCTGATGGCCATGACACTCGTCGCACCCGGTTCCGCCCAGCTGATCGCCGGCAACCGGCGCGTCGGACTCATCGCCTTCTGCAGCGCAGCCGGCCTCCTTGCCCTCTCCTTGATGGGCGGTCTGCTCGCCCTCGTGCACCGCCCCTTCGCCTACTGGGTGGCCACCAGCCCCTCGGCCCTCTTCTGGATCTACCTGGTGCTGACCGCCGCGGCCGTCGGCTGGGCGGCGCTGTTCGTCGACGCCTGGCGGATCGGCGAGCCCCTGTCGTACTCGATGACGCACCGGCGGATGGCCGTGGGCGTCAACGGGCTGCTCTGCTTCTCCGTGGCCGGGACCCTGCTGGTCGGGGCGCACCTGGTCGGCGTCCAGCGCGACTTCATGAACGCGACGTTCGGCGACGGCGAGGCGTCGGGCGCGCACCACGGCCGCTACAACGTCCTCATCATGGGCGGGGACGCCGGCGCCGGCCGCTGGGGGCTGCGGCCCGACTCGATGACCGTGGCCTCGGTGGACGCCGAGACCGGCAAGACCGTGCTGATCGGGCTGCCGCGCAACATGTCGCACTTCCCGTTCCGCGAGGGCTCGGTGATGGACGAGCAGTTCCCCGACGGCTTCGACTGCGACGGCTGCATGCTCAACGGCGTCAGCACCTGGGCCGAGGACAACACCGAGCTCTTCGGCAAGGCCGAGAACCCCGGCGTGGACGCCACGATCATGGCGATCGAGGGCATCACCGACCTGGAGATCAACTACTGGGCGATGGTCAACCTCGAGGGCTTCAAGGACCTCGTGGACGCCGTGGGCGGCGTCACCCTCAACGTCCGGCAGGAGATCCCGATCGGGCTGCCGGGCGACAAGGTCACCGGCACGATCGAGCCCGGCACGCGGAAGCTCGACGGCTTCGAGACGCTCTGGTACGCCCGGGCCCGCGACGGCTCGGACGACTACTCGCGGATGGCGCGCCAGAAGTGCGTGATGAACGCGATGCTCGAGCAGATCAGCCCCCAGTCGGCGCTGCGCAACTTCCAGAAGATCGCGGAGGCGTCCTCGGACATGGTCTCGACGAACCTGCCGTCGTCCGAGGTCGACCGGTTCCTCGACCTCGCGATGAGGGCCAAGGGCCAGAAGCTCGCGACGCTGTCGCTGGTGCCACCGATGATCGCGACCGCCGACCCCGACATCGACCTGGTCCACGCCAAGGTCGCCGAGGCGATCGCCAAGGCCGAGGGGCGGGCGCCCGAGACCCCGGACGACGGCGCGACCAAGCCGAGGAAGAAGCAGTCGACCAGCGTCACCGGCGGCTCGGTCGGCTCCCTCAAGGAGGGCTACGCCGCCAACGACTCCGAGGACCTGGGCGCCGCCTGCTGACTCGAGCGTCCCCGAGGCGCCATCCTCGAGGCGTCAGGGGGCTAGAAGGCCCAGCGGGCGGCGACCTCGTCGTGCACGTCGTCCGACACGGCGGCCACCAGGCCGCCGGAGTGCGGGGTGCGGGGGTCGTAGGGGTCCCCGGACGGCGTCCGCAGCGTGCCGCCGGCCTCGGTGAGCAGGAGGCCACCGGGGGCGTGGTCCCAGGGCATCGTGCCGCTGTAGAGCAGGTAGTCGGCCGCGCCGGCCACCAGCTGGGGGTAGTCGACGCCGCAGCACACCCACGACAGCACGAGCGGGCGGTGGCCCTCGAGCGTCTGCCCGACCCAGGCACGGCGCGACGTGGCGCCGCGCCACGTCGACGGCGGACCGGACGGCGGCGTGGCCTTGAGCGGCTCGCCGTTGCGGAACGCGCCGCCGCCGAGCTCGGCGACGTAGGCGACCTCGTGCTGCGGCTGCCAGATCCACGACCGGACGACGACGCCGTCGCGCAGCTCGGCGGCCATCACGGCGTGGTCGGGGGAGCCGTTCACGAAGTTCTTGGTGCCGTCGACCGGGTCGACGGTGAAGGCGTGGGCCGCGGTCGCGTACCGGTCGCCGAGCGTCGGGTCTGCCGCGAACGCCTCCTCGCCCAGGACGACGGCGTCCGGGTAGGCCTCCAGCAGCGCGGCGGTGATGAGCACCTCGGCCTCGTGGTCGGCGACGGTCACCAGGTCGCCGGGGCTCTTCTCGCTGATCTGGTCGGCGTCGAGGGAGCGGAAGCGAGGCGTGATGACCTCGGCGGCGACGTCCTGCAGGAGGGTGGTGATGGCGTCGGTCTGCACGCCACCACAGTAGAGGCGCACAGTAGGGTCTGCGTCGTGCAGGTCGTGGCGGTGGTGGTGACGTTCAACCGGCTCCCCCTCCTCGAACGGCTGCTCGACCGGCTCCTGGAGGTGCCGGAGGTCGCCGAGGTCCTCGTGGTCGACAACGCCTCCACCGACGGCACCGGGGAGTGGCTGCGCCGCCGCTTCCCCCACGACGGTCGCGACCGGGTGCGGACCCGGACCCTGGACTCCAACACCGGCGGCGCGGGCGGCTTCGCCACCGGGCTCACCTGGGCGATGGACCGCGGCGCCGAGCTCGTCTGGCTGATGGACGACGACGCCGTCCCGGAGCCCGACTGCCTCGCGCTGCTGCTCGAGCGGACCGACCTGGACTTCTGGGGCCCGGCCGTGGTCGCGGAGCAGGACCCCGCGCGGCTGTGCTTCCCGATCCGGCTGCCCGGTGGCACCCGCGTGGTGCACCGGATGGCCGAGGTGGAGGCCGCCGCGCGCGACGGGCTGATCCCCGGCGTGGTGATCCCGTTCAACGGCGTCCTGGTCACCCGCGAGCTGGTCGAGCGGATCGGTGTCCCGCGCGCGGAGTTCTTCATCTGGGGCGACGACGTCGAGTACCTCTGGCGTGCCGAGCGGGCCGGCGCCCGGATCGCGACCGTCGTCGAGGCGATCTTCACCAACCCGGCCACCGACGACCTCGGCACCCCGATGATGTTCGGCCGCACGACGTACAACCACACGCCGAGCGACCTCAAGCACTACTGCATGGCCCGCAACAACACCGTCAACCTGCGTGCCTACCGCGGCTGGCCCTACGTGGGCATGTTCTGGGTCAAGACCGTCTGGTTCTACCTCTTCACCCGGCGCCGGCCGGGCCGCATCGCGATGAGCGCCCGGGCGGCGTACGCCGGGCTGCGCGGCGACTTCACCGGCCACCGGAAGTACCTGGCGTGAGCGCGGCCGAGACGGTCGCGGTCGTCGTGGTGACCTACAACCGCGCCGACCTGCTCGAGGGCATGCTCGCCGGCCTGGCCGCGCTCGAGCCGGCCCCCGACGCCGTGATCGTGGTCGACAACCACAGCGACGACCACACGGCCGACGTCCTCGCCCGCGCCGCGACGCCCGGCCTGCAGGTCATCCGCACCGACGACAACCTCGGCGGCGCCGGTGGCTTCCACCTCGCCGTCCGCACGGCCCACGAGCAGGGCTACGACCGGATCTGGCTGATGGACGACGACGTCCTCCCGGCAGCCGACTGTCTCGCGACGCTGATGGCCGTCGACGAGGCGTGCCTGACGTCGGTGCGCGAGGACCGCCGCGGCGCCCTGGTCGAGAAGGCCGCGACCCGGTTCGACCTGCGCAACCCGCTGGCGATCAAGCCGAAGACCTCGATGGTCGAGACCGACTTCGGCACCCGCGCGGCGATGCCCGAGCTGGTCGAGGTGCAGAACGTCGCCTTCGAGGGATTCCTCGTGCGCCGCGAGGTGATCGACGCGATCGGCCTGCCCGACCCGGCCTACTTCATCTTCTACGACGACGTCGACTTCGCCGTGCGCGCCCGACGCGCCGGCTACCGCATCTGGGCGGTCCGCGACGCCGTCCTGGTGCGCCGGCTCGACTTCGACCAGCAGCACGACCTGGCGGGCTGGAAGGGCTACTACATGTACCGCAACCTGTTCGTCGTCCACCGCCGCTACGGCGAGAACGCGCTGGTGCGCGCCAAGCCGTGGCTGATCGCGGTGGCCGTCGTCCTGCTCAGCCCGGTGCGCGGTGGACGCGCCGAGGCCCGCAACGTCGTCCGCGCCGCCCGCGACTCCCGTCGCCTCGCGCGGCTCTCGCCCGAGGCCCGACCTCAGCGCTCGTCGTGACGTCCGGCCGCCGCTGACCCGTCACCGATAGGTGACGGGTCAGCGCACCAGACACGCTGACCCGTCACCGATAGGCGACGGGTCGGCGCGCCAGACACGCTGACCCGTCACCGATGGGCGACGGGTCGGCGTGAGCTCACGAGACGGGGGTGGAGGCGACCTCGTCGGTGACCTCGGCGCGCTTGAGCCGGGGACGGAGCCCGTCGTGGTTGCCGGTGGCCAGGGCGGCGAGCCAGACGGTGACCGAGCCGAGCGCGACGCCGCCGAGGACGTCGACGAAGTAGTGCCAGCCGAGGTAGAGGGTGGCCACGATCGTGAGGCCGAGGAAGAGCCACGACACCACGCGGATCCAGCGGGCCAGGCCGACGTACTGGGCGAAGACGCAGATCGTCACCATGATGCCGGTGTGCAGCGACGGGAAGGCCGCGATCGTCTGCAGGGTGCCCGAGCCGAAGACGTCGCCGACGACCGTGACGCGGTCGTCCCACATGCTGTCGGCGAGGTCGGTGTTGTAGGTGTGGGCGAGGCCGTCGAACTGGCCGCGCTGCGCCTCGGTGTAGACCGGGCCGACCGACGGCAGCATCAGGTACACCGCCGCGCCGAGCAGCCAGTCGAAGGCCACCGCGGTGACGTACCACGAGCTGGCGGTCCGCGACCGGGTCCAGACCAGGGCGATCGCGATGCTCACCGGCACCAGGGCGATCCAGATGAAGTAGACGCCGGAGAAGACGTGCGAGGCGATGCCGGTGCCGAACAGGTCGTGCATCAGGACGGCGGGGTCGTGACCGAACCACAGCACCTGGTCGATCTTGCGGAACTCGGCGTCCCAGTTGTTGCCGTTGACGAACGGCACGAAGCTCTTGAGGTTCCGGAACGCGGCGTAGGTGAGGTACCAGGCGCCGATGCCGCTCAGGGCGAAGAGCCAGTGCGCCTTGGTCCAGCGCTCCCGCATGATCCCGCGCAGGGTCTCGACCGCGCCGTGGGAGCCGTGCGTCAGGCGCCAGACCAGCCGGGGCAGGACGTCGAGCGCGATGGCGCCGAAGACGATCGCGGGGAACCGGATGTAGCCGGGCACGAAGTTGTCGGGGTCGCGGATCGGCAGCTCGGCGACGGCGGCGAACACGACGGTCGCGACGGCCATGGCGATGCCGGCCGCCCAGGCGTACCCGAAGTTGCGCTCGAGAACGGCGCGCACGCCCACGGACTCCTGCATGGGCGCAGTTTACGCGTCCGATCCCGCCACGACGGCATCCGCGGACCCGGCGTGGGCCCGGTCACACGGGACCCGTGCGGCGTCCGGTCGCGGTTGTGACACGGTCGTGGGCGTTGCGGAATCGGGGGAGGGTGGCAGCATCCGTAGACTGACCGATCGTGTCTGCCGCAACGACTGACCCCGCCCGGTCCGCACCGTCCGCCCCGCCCGACCAGCCCGACCTGGTCGTCGTCGGCTCGGGCTTCTTCGGCCTGACCGTCGCCGAGCGGTGCGCCGCCGACCTGGGCCTGAAGGTGCTGGTGATCGAGCGTCGCTACCACCTCGGGGGCAACGCCTACTCCGAGATCGACCCGGAGACCGGCATCGAGGTGCACAAGTACGGCACCCACCTGTTCCACACCTCGAACAAGAAGGTGTGGGAGTACGTCAACCGGTTCACCGACTTCACCGGCTACCAGCACCGCGTCTTCGCGAAGTACCAGGGACAGGTCTACTCGTTCCCGATGAACCTCGCGCTCATCAACCAGTTCTTCGGCAAGGCCCACACCCCCGACGAGGCCCGCGCACTGATCGCGGAGCAGTCGAGCGAGATCGACACCAAGGACGCCGCGAACCTCGAGGAGAAGGCGATCAGCCTCATCGGGCGGCCGCTGTACGAGGCCTTCGTGAAGGGCTACACCGCCAAGCAGTGGCAGACCGACCCCACCGAGCTGAGCGCCGACATCATCACGCGCCTGCCGGTCCGCTACACCTTCGACAACCGCTACTTCAACGACACCTACGAGGGCCTGCCGGTCGACGGCTACACCGCCTGGCTCGAGCGGATGGCCGACCACCCCAACATCGAGGTCCGCGTCGACACCGACTTCCTCGACCCCTCGAACGGCCTCGCCGAGCAGTACAAGGGCAAGGTCCCGATCGTTTACACCGGCCCGGTCGACGAGTACTTCGCCAACAGCGAGGGCCGGTTGTCCTGGCGCACCGTCGACCTGGTCCAGGAGACCGTCGACGTCGACGACTACCAGGGCACCGGCGTCGTCAACGCCAACGACCAGGACGTGCCGTGGACCCGGGTGCTGGAGTTCAAGCACCTCCACCCCGAGCGCACCTACCTGCCGGGCAAGAGCATCGTCGTCCACGAGTACTCCCGCGCCGCCGAGGACGACGACGAGCCGTACTACCCGATCAACACCGCCGAGGACCGCGCCAAGCTGCTGAAGTACCGCGACCTGGCCAAGCAGGAGCCGATGGTGCTCTTCGGCGGGCGCCTCGGCACCTACAAGTACCTCGACATGCACATGGCGATCGGCTCGGCGCTGTCGATGTACGAGAACAAGCTCAAGCCGCACTTCGCCGACGGCGCCCAGCTCACCAGCGGAGGGGTCGACCAGTGAGTGCCACCCCCCGGGGCTCCGCGCCCCTCCCGCCCCGCTCCTCCACCGAACAGTTCCGAGGGGACCCCGCATGAGCATCACCCACACCCAGACGACCGAGGGCGCGGCGTCGCACGCGGCCGGGATGGCCCGGGTCCAGCTGATGCGGCAGATCATGCCGGCCGACCGCGACACCGACGTCATCAGCCTGTACGTCGACCCCGACCCCCTGGCCCTGGACGCGGACAAGTTCGACATCGGCCACACCCGCGCGGCCCAGGAGGCCAACGCGATCACCACCCGGATGGCCACCGCCGCCAAGGGCGTGCGGGTCGTGCACCCCGACCAGATCCTCTCCCGCACCGCCTTCAAGGTCGAGCACGGCGAGACGATGTCGTTCGGCAGCTACTTCAACGCCTTCCCGGCGTCGTACTGGCGCCGGCACACCGTCGTCTCCGAGGTCCGCCTCACGGTGCGGCTCGAGGGCGAGGGCGCCAGCGTCATCGTCTACCGCTCGATGGCCAACGGCCGGTCGCAGCGCGTCGACTCCGGCACCGTCGAGGGGGACGCGGGGGAGTTCTCCTTCGACCTCACGCTCAAGCCGTTCACCGACGGCGGCTGGTACTGGTACGACGTCGTGGCCACCGACGAGGACGCCGTCGTGCGCTCGGCCGAGTGGACCGCGGAGGTGCCGCTCGACCGCGCCACGAGGGGCACGGTCACGATCGGCATCACCACGATGAACCAGCAGGACTTCTGCGCCAAGCTGCTCACCCAGCTCGGTGGCGCCGAGGAGCTCGACGACCTCGTCGACGAGGTCCTGGTGATGGAGCAGGGCACCAAGAAGCTCGTCGACTCCGAGTTCTTCCCGGCCGCGCGCGAGGCGCTGGGAGACACCCTGCGGATCATCGAGCAGGGCAACATCGGCGGCTCCGGCGGGTTCGCCCGGGCGCAGTACGAGGGCCTCAAGGCCGGCCGGTCGACGTACGTGATGATGCTCGACGACGACACCGAGTGCGAGCCCGAGGGCATCGTCCGGGCCGCCACCTTCGGCGACCTGGGCCGCAAGCCGACGATCGTCGGCGGACACATGTTCTCGATCTACCAGAAGGCCCAGCTGCACAGCTTCGGCGAGAAGGTGTCGCCGTACACGTTCTGGTGGGGCTCGGCGCCCGGCGTGGTGCCGCAGTGGGACCTCAACGAGCGCAACATCCGCTCGACCCGCTGGCTGCACGCCCGGATCGACGTCGACTACAACCCGTGGTTCATGTGCCTGATCCCGGTCCAGGTGCTCGCCGACATCGGGCTGTCGCTGCCGCTGTTCATCAAGTGGGACGACTCCGAGTACGGCCTGCGCGCCAAGGAGGCCGGCTACCCGACGGTGAGCCTGCCCGGCGCGGCCGTGTGGCACGTGCCGTGGACCGACAAGAACGACGCCCTCGACTGGCAGTCCTACTTCCACGTGCGCAACCGGTTCATCGCCGCGCTGCTCCACTCGAAGTACCCGCGCGGCGGCCGGATGGTGCAGGAGAGCCTCAACCACCAGATCAAGCACCTGGTGTCGATGCAGTACTCCACCGTCGAGCTGCGGCACCGCGCGCTCCTCGACGTCCTCGCCGGCCCGGAGGGTCTGCACGACCTCCTGCTCACCACGCTCCCCGAGCTCAAGGCGTCGGTGAAGGGCTTCGACGACGCCACCTACATCACCGACCCGGGCCAGCTCCCGGAGGTGCGCCGCCACCGGCTGCCCCGCAAGGGACGCGAGCCCTCCCCGGTGATCTCCGGCAAGGCCGCCACGATCCAGGCGCTGATCCAGCCCATCCGGCAGCTGCGGCAGCCGCGCGCGGTCGCCCAGGTCAACCCCGAGGCCGAGATCATGGGCCAGGACGCGCGCTGGCACAAGATCGCCCGCTACGACTCCGCGCTGGTCACCCTGCCCGACGGGTCCTCGACGGCGTTCTACAAGCGCGACCGCGCGAAGTTCCTCGACCTGGTGAAGCGGACCCTCGCCGTGCACCGCGAGCTCGCGAGCGGCTGGGACGAGCTCGCCGAGCGCTACCGCGCCGCGATGGACGACATGACGTCGCCGGCCACCTGGGAGAAGACCTTCCAGCCGTGGCTGACCGACGCCAACTCCGAGCCCGGGTCCGACGACTGAGCGAGATGCGATGACCGACACCACCACCGACGCGGCCCGGGCCCTGGCCGAGAAGGACCTGCCGCCGCTGGCCCCACCGACGGCCGACAACGGGCTGAAGGCGGTCTTCCAGCGGCGCTACCTGCTCAAGCTGCTGGTGACGCGCGAGATCAGCGCCCGCTACCAGGGCTCCGTGCTCGGCCTGCTGTGGTCCTACATCAACCCGCTGTCGCAGTTCTGCATCTACTTCTTCATCATGGGCACGATCTTCGCCCTCCACAAGAACGTGCCGAACTTCGCGATCCACATCTTCTCGGCGCTGATCATCGTCCACTTCTTCAACGAGACGTTCAACGCCGGCACCCGCTCGATCGTGCGCAACCGGCAGATCGTGCAGAAGATGGCGATGCCACGGGAGATGTTCCCCGTCGCCTCGATGCTGGTCTCGCTCTACCACGTGCTCCCGCAGGTGGTCATCCTCGTCGTGGCCTGCCTGTTCTCCGGCTGGCGCCCCGACGCCACCGGGGTGCTGTGCTTCTTCATCGCGCTGGTCCTGATCAGCGTGCTCGGCACCGGGTTGGCGCTGATGTTCAGTGCGGCCAACGTGTTCTTCCGCGACGTCGGCAGCGTGGTCGCCATCCTGACCAACGTGGTGCGCTTCGGCGTGCCGATGATCTACAGCTACGAGATGGTCGACCAGCGCTTCGGGAGCTTCGCTCCGTACTACATGCTGAACCCGCTCGCGAACGCCGTGATCCTGTTCCAGCGCGCGTTCTGGACGGGCAGCACGGACCAGGAGACGGTCATGCCCGACCACCTGGTCGAGCGCGGGCTCGTGATGGTCCTCGTCGCCCTCGTGGTGCTGGGCATCGGCCAGCTGGTGTTCAGCCGGCTCGAGAACAAGATCCCCGAGAGGCTCTGACGTGGCCGACTCCATCCGCGTCGAGCACGCGACCAAGACCTTCACCAAGCGCTACCAGCGCACCCTCAAGCAGATCACGGTGGCCAAGCTGCGCGGCAACCCGACGATCGCGGAGTTCAACGCCGTCGACGACGTGTCGTTCACCGTCGAGCAGGGCGAGTCCATCGGCCTGATGGGCCTCAACGGCTCCGGCAAGAGCACCCTGCTCAAGATGATCAACGGCGTGATGCGGCCCGACTCGGGCTCGATCCTCACGCGCGGTCGGATCGCCGGGCTGATCGCGACCGGAGCGGGGTTCCACCCCCAGCTCACCGGGCGCGACAACCTCGAGCTCAACGCCGCCATCCTCGGCATGACCGAGAAGGAGCTGGCCCGCAAGTTCGACGCGATCGTCGACTTCGCCGGGCTCGAGGACAAGCTCGAGACCCAGGTCGGCCACTACTCGTCGGGCCAGAGCGCGCGGCTGGGCTTCTCCATCGCCATCCACGTCGACTCCGACATCTTCCTCGCCGACGAGGTCCTCGCGGTGGGGGACCGGCCGTTCAAGAAGAAGTGCCTGGCCCGGATGGGGGAGATCCGCGACAGCGGCCGCACCCTCTTCTACGTCTCGCACTCGGCGGGCTCGGTGCGCCGGATGTGCTCGCGCGTCCTGGTCCTCGAGGAGGGCCGGCTGGCCTACGACGGCCCGGTCGACGCCGGCATCCGCTTCCTCGAGTACGACGACGACGTCACGCCCGAGAACGAGGAGGAGATGGACGAGGAGCTCGGCGCCGACATCTGAGGTGTCCGCCGACCCACGTGATCCGTGGGCGCCCCGTCCGTCGGCCGTGCGTGACCTGGCCGCGCCGCGACCCGCACCGCTCGCGAGAATTGACAAATCTCGAAGTCGGCGGCGTGTCGAGTGGAAATTACAGTCATGTAGTTACTCAGATTCCCTTCCCAACCCCTGTGACTGATGTGAAAGTTGCGTCTCGTGTGACTCTTCCCCTCGCACTGGAGCTGCTGAAAACATGTCATCTGAGAACGCCACGTCCACCCACCCCAAGCACCCGCGGTTCGTCACCGCGTGCCAGCAGCTGCTGGTCCTCGGCGTCATCTGCGCCGTCCTGACGCCGGCCGCCCGGGTCATCTCGATCGAGCTCGGCCCCGCCCCCGACGGCGCCGGCACGTCGTCGTCCGGCACCGCCGCGGCCACCCCCTCGCTCGCGTTCGCCGCGTACGCCGAGGCGCAGCAGGTCCCGACGCTGGTGCCGACCAAGGTCGTCGACCCGACGGTCCGCGAGGTCTCGCTCACCGCACCCCGCGGCGCCCGGATCGCCCCCGGCATGCTCGCCGCGCGGGCCACGCTCACGCGGGGCGGCGCGACCCAGCTGGTCAGCACACCGCAGAAGGTCACCGGCTACGGCGCGGTCGGCGTCACGTGGGAGCACGGCGCCGTCGTCCCCGACGACGAGATCGCGATCCAGGTCCGCACCCGCGACGAGGCCGGCTGGTCGTCCTGGCTGGACATGGAGTACCACGACGACCACGGCCCCGACCCCGACAGCGCGGAGGCCAGGAAGGCCCGCCCCGGCACCGACGAGCTGCTCGTCGGCGAGGTCGACGACGTCCAGGTGAAGATCGTCAGCGACGCCGCCGCGCCGCCCGACGTCAAGCTCGCCGTCATCGACCCGGGCGTGGCCGCGGAGTCGAAGAAGGAGCTGCCCGCGCTCGACACCGCGCCCGCCGGCACGGCCACGGGCGGCAGCACGGCCGCCCCGGCCGTCGGAACGACCGGGGGCGGCGCCCTGCCGTCGTCGGCCGGCGACCTCGAGCTCGCCGCCGCGACCTACACCCCCAGGCCGGTCATCTACTCGCGGGCCCAGTGGGGCGCCGACGAGCGGATGCGCGACGCGAGCTCGCTGCACTACTACGAGGTCCACGCCGGCTTCGTGCACCACACGGTGAACGCCAACAACTACAAGGCCAAGGACGTCCCGGCGATCCTGCGGGGCATCTACGCCTACCACACCCAGTCGCGCGGCTGGAGCGACGTCGGCTACAACTACCTGGTCGACCGGTTCGGTCGCATCTGGGAGGGCCGGTACGGCGGCGTCGACCGCGCCGTCGTCGGCGCGCACACCCTCGGCTACAACGACGACTCCTTCTCGATGTCGGCGATCGGCAACTACGACATCGCCCAGCCCTCGCAGGCCATGGTCCAGGCCTACGGCGTGCTGTTCGGCTGGAAGCTCTCGCTGCACGGAGTGAAGGCGGCCTCGACGAAGCAGTTCGTCACCTCACGCAACTTCCAGGCCATCAACGGCCACCGCGACGCCGGCTCGACGGCCTGCCCCGGGCGGTACCTCTACGCGAAGCTGCCGGAGATCCGGAAGCTCGCCGCCCAGGCGCAGGCCGGGTTCGCCGGCCGGCAGCTGGAGTCGAACCTCGCCGGCTCCGACCAGCCCGACGTGCTGGTGCGCCGCAAGTCCGACGGGCGGGCGGTCGTCGTCCCCCTCGTCAAGCGCGGGACGTCGGTGGTCGCTGGCAAGCCGATCGTCACCGAGGTCAGCCTGGCCGGCGCCACCGCCTTCTTCAACGCCGGTGACTGGGACCGGGACGGCTTCTCCGACATCATGGTCCGCGGCGGCGACGGCAGGCTGTACCTCGCCGGCGGCAACGGCAAGGGCGGCTTCCGCACCGGGATGCCCATCGCCACGGGCTTCGCCGGCGTGCGGCTGCTCGCCGCGGCCGGCGACGTGACGGGCGACGGCTGGCCGGACCTGATGGGCCAGCCGAAGAACGGCTCGATGCGGATCTACCCCGGTGCCGGCGGCAAGGGCGTCGGCGCCAGCTACGTCGCCTCCAGCGCGGTCTCGGCGTTCCGGCAGATCCCGATCGGTCTCTGGGGCGCCGACGGGGCCCCGGACAGCCTGTTCCGGAACGGCAACCGGTTGCAGATCCTGCACGGCAACGGTCCCGGCGGCCTCACCGGCTCCATCAAGACGATGACCTTCGACATGAGCCCTTACGACATCGCCAGCGGGATCAGCGACGTCGGCCTCGTCGGTCACCCCGACCTGGTGGTGCGCAAGAAGGGCACCGGCGAGATGTACCTGGTCCGCGGCTACCGCAAGGGGTTCGGCGCACCGACCCTGCTCGGCACCGGCTTCGACGCCTACGACCGGATCGGGTGAGGCCCGACACCCCAGGATGTCCGGTCGCTCAGGCAGGGAAGCGGGCGGTGGCGCGCTCGGCGACGTAGGTCGCCTCGAGACGCTCCCGTCCGGCCTGGACGACCAGGACGAGAGAGCCGCTGCGTGCCAGCGGCTCCGTGAAGGAGGCGACACCCGGTGGGGAAGCCGGGTTCGTCTCCGACAGGAGGCGGCCGCCGTCGGTGACGAGAGTCCCGGCGGCGGCTGCTTGCCACAGCTGGGCCTGCGTCACCGCGGTGCCCCCGAGGTCGTGGGCGACGTCGTCGCCCGCGGGAGGGTCCCACGCGGTGAACGCGTCGGGCTGCGACCAGATCTCGGTGCCGACGTCGTGGACGCCGGCCGGGACGCCCCCGGCGAAGCGCACCCCCATCGGGAGCAGCGCGCACGCCAGCACCACCCGGTCCTCGGCCTGGGGTGCCCACCGCTCGAGCGAGTCCGGCCCGCACACGACGGCGTCCGGGGCGTCGTCGTCGGTGACCACGAGCCCGGCGGTCCAGGCCGCGCCGAGGAAGACGGTGCCGAGCCAGTGCGGCGGCAGGTCGACCCGCAGCGTCGCGCCGCGCCCGAGGTCGAGCTCGTCGACCAGCAGGGAGGCGGCCTTGGCCACCCAGTTCGCGTACGTCGTCACCGAGAGCTCGACGCGCTCCCCGGTGGCCTCGTCGTAGAACGTGACGAGCGGGCGCCCGGCGTCGCGGCGCAGCTGGGCGGTCAGGACGGCGGCGAACGTCGTGGCGGGAGGCACGCCTGCAGTCTCGCGCAGGCCGGCGACTGGCTAGTCTCCGCCCCATGACGACGCCCGGACCCGCCATCGACCGACTCTGGGCCGTCGTGCCGGCCGGGGGAGCGGGCACCCGGCTCTGGCCCCTGTCGCGCTCGTCGGCGCCGAAGTTCCTGCGCGACCTCACCGGCACCGGCCGCTCGCTGCTCCAGGAGACCCGGGCGCGGCTCGCCCCGCTCGTGGAGGACCGCTTCCTCGTCGTCACCGGTCGCGCCCACCGCGACGCCGTCGTCGACCAGCTCCCCGGCCTGACCGCCGACGCCGTCCTGGCGGAGCCGTCGGCGCGCGACTCGATGGCCGCGGTCGGCCTGGCGGCCGCCCTCCTCGAGCGGCGCGACCCGGACGCCGTCCTGGGGTCCTTCGCCGCCGACCACGTCATCAGCGAGCCGGAGGCCTTCGAGGCCGCCGTGCGCGCCGCCGTACGGGCCGCCGAGGACGGGTGGCTGGTCACCCTCGGGATCGAGCCGACCTTCGCCTCCACCGCGTTCGGCTACATCCACCTCGGCGCGCCGCTCGACGGGCACCCCGGCACCGCGCACGTCGCGGCGTTCGTCGAGAAGCCGTCGGCCGACGTCGCCGAGCAGTACCTGGCGACCGGGGAGTTCCGGTGGAACGCCGGCATGTTCGTCGTCCGGCCCACGGTGCTGCTCGACCTGCTCGCCGCCGGCGACCCCGGGTTCGCCGCCGCGCTGCGCTCGATCGCGGCCGACCCCGACACCCTGGACGACGTGTGGCCGACGCTCCCGCGGATCGCCCTCGACCACGCCGTCGCCGAGCCGGCCGCCGCGGCCGGCCGGGTCGTCGTGGTGCCGGCCGCCCTCGGCTGGGACGACGTCGGCGACTTCGACTCGCTCGCCGGCCTCCTCGAGGACCCCGACCGCGCCCGCCTGACCGTCCTCGGCGACGACGCCCTCGTGCTCGGCCGCGACGCCACCGGGCTCGTCGTCCCGGCGTCCGGACGGGTGGTCGCGGTCGTCGGCCTCGACGACGTCGTCGTCGTCGACACCCCGGACGCGCTCCTCGTCACCACCCGCGAGCGCGCCCAGGACGTCAAGGCGATCGTCGCGGCGCTGCGTGACGCCGGACGCGGCGACCTCCTGTAGCGGGGCTCCCACGGCTGGGCGGGCCTGCCTGAGCGCCGACGAGAAGTCCGGGGCTCCGCCGCCAGCCCGCCCGCGGCGGCCCGGCCTCGGTGGGACCGGGCCTCAGCTCGTTCCTCGCTGAGACCCGCCCAGCTCAGATGATCGTGGCCTCGGGGGCGTCGGTGTAGGGGTAGGTGTCCATGAAGGTCTCGAGCGCCGCGCCGCTGACGTCGCCGCAGTACTGCCACACGCCGGTGGACTCCTCCGTGGTGCCCTTCCAGTGCGTGAAGGCGACGTGCTGGCCGTCGGGGAACCTCGCGCCGTCCTCGTCGGAGTCGAGCCACGGAGCCGCGATGAACTTGTTGCGGTAGTTCTTCGCGTCGCCGCTCTCCTTGAACTTGTTGGCGATCGCCCGGATCTGGCCCAGCTGGGTGGCGTCGTCGGCGATCGTCTCGTCGTACCAGAGGATCGTGTAGCCGTGCTCGAGGTTGTGCACGAGCTGCTCGAGCTCGGGCCGGTCGTCGGCGTCGTAGAACTTGTCCTCGAACGGCGCAGGGGCGCCGATGGCGTTCCAGTGCGCGCCGTACGCCGGCGGGGCGGCGTCGTAGGTGACCTGCTGCGGCTCGTCGACGTGGCTGCCGACGTCGCTGCCGGCCTTCTCGACGACGTCCTGGCAGGTCGAGGCGGCAGCGCCGATCTCGCTGAGGGCGTCGTCCTCGTACTTGGACTCCTCGAAGGCGCCGCGGGCCATCGGGTACGTCGCGACCCCGATGATGACGACCGCGATCGCGACCGCGACCAGCACGATCGCGTTTCCGCGCTTCTTCTCGGCGGTCCGCTGCTTCTTCAGGGTCTCCTCGATCAGCTTCTGGCGCTCGGTCTTCTGGGACTTGGACGACTTGGCCACGGGTCGGCTTACCTCATTCAACGGGTCGGGAGTCGCGCAGAGTCTACGGAGTGCCCTTGAGGATCTGTCGAGCGGCACCGTCTCGGGCGTCAGGACCCCCGTCGGGACCACCGTCGGGAGCCAGGTGCCAGCCGAACGCGAACGCCACCACTGCGGCCAGGGGAGCGGCCGCGGCCGGGACCACCAGGGTGTCGTCGTCGACGCGGACGGCAGCCACGTCGAGCGCCTCGAGGAGCGCACCGGCGAGCTCCACGGCCGGGGCCGGGCGGCCGAACGGCGTCCGGTCGGCCGGGTCGCCGCGCAGCGCCCGGACCACCGCCTCGCGGGCGCCGAGACCGAACATGTCGGCGTCCTCGGCCCGCACCAGGGCGACCGCGCCGGGGCCGTCGTCGCCGTCGGGGAGGACCAGGTCTGCCCGCCCGCGGACGACGGCGAAGGGCCGGCCGCCGAGCTTGCCCTGGGCCAGCTCGGCGAGCCCGGCGATCTCGTCGGCCACCGCGGGTGCGGTCACCGCGAGCTCGTTGCCGTGCCCGTCGACGCGGCCGGCGAAGTCCTCGGCCACCAGGACGCCGGCCGCACCGACCGCGATGTCGGTCTGGCCCTCGCGCCAGGCCCGTCCGGCGGTGTCGGTGACGACGACACCGAGGGTGCGGCCGGTGCGCGCGCGTAGCGCGGCGCGGAGCCGCCGGGCGGACGCGTCGGGGTCGAGGGGGAGCAGCACGGCGCGGCCGCGCTCGACGTTGGAGCCGTCGATGCCGGCGGCGGCCAGGGTGAGGCCGTGGTGCGTGCGGGCGATCGTGGTCGGCCCGCGGCGGGCGACGACGCGGGCGGTCTCGGCGGCGAGGTGCTCCTCGCGCGACCCGTCGACGACCCGGCCCTCGGCCTTGCTGACCGCCTTGCTCGTCACCACGACCACGTCTCCGTCGACGAGCCCACCGGGGAGCCTGCCCGGGAGCCCGTCGGTCCGGTCGGTGCCGAGGGCGGCGAGGAGGAGCGCGGCGAGGTCGTCGCCGGGACGGACCTCGGGGACGCCGTCGGGGGCGAACGCGGTGAGGCTGCCCCCGGTGCCGGCCCCGGTCACCGGACCAGCTCGACGGCGGCCGCGGCCATCGCCGCGGTGGCGTCGAGGTCGGTCATCATCAGCGGGACGGCGGCGCAGGCCAGCCCGGCCGCCCGGACCGCGTCGACCTGGTCGGCGTCCTGCTCGTCGACGAGCCAGCCGTCGAGCACGCCGCCTGCTCCCGCGCCGGCGCGGGAGCCGTAGTGCAGCCCGACGGCGCCGGCGGTGACCTCGACCCCGATGGAGGTGAGCATCTGGTGGGCCATCCCGCGCACGTGGGTGCCGCCGACGATGGGGGAGAGGCCGACCACGGGGGCCTCGGTCGCGCGCAGGGCGTCACGGACGCCGGGCACGCCGAGGATCGTGCCGACCGAGACGACCGGGTTCGACGGCGGCAGGAACACCAGGTCGGCGCCGGTGATCGCGTCGAGGACGCCGGGCGCCGGCGTGCTCTCCTCGAGCCCGACCACGACGACCGCCTCGGCGGGCACCGCGGCGCGCAGCCGCACCCAGTACTCCTGGAAGTGCACGACCCGGCGGCCGCTCGGGGCGCTCGGGTCGGCGATCGCGACGTGGGTCTCCACCCGGTCGTCGGTCATCGGCAGCAGGCGGACCCCGGGACGCCAGCGGTTGCAGAGGGCGCCGGTGACCGCCGAGAGCGGGTACCCGGCGTCCAGCATCTGGGTGCGCACCAGGTGGGTGGCGATGTCGCGGTCGCCGAGGCCGAACCAGGTCGGCTCGACGCCGTACGCCGCCAGCTCGTCCTTGACGCTCCACGACTCGTCGCGGCGGCCCCAGCCGCGCTCCAGATCGATGCCGTCGCCGAGGGTGTACATGACGGTGTCGAGGTCGGGACAGATCTTGAGGCCGTGCATCCAGAGGTCGTCGGCGGTGTTGGCGACGACGGTGATCTCGGCGTCCGCGGCGACGCCCGGCAGGGTGCCGTGCGCCACGGCGTGCCGCAGCCCCTGCAGGAACCGGGCGCCGCCCATGCCGCCGGAGAGCACCGTGATGTTCTTCATGGCCCCTACTCTGCCGCCCCCCGCCGCCGCGGCGGACCCACGGGTCCGGACCAGACCGGACCCCGGCATCGCCGGCGATACCAGAGATCCGCTTGACTTCCCTGCACGACAGGCATGTAATTCCAACATTGTTGTTCCGGGATCTCCCACCAGCTTGACGGGCCACCCGGCACGGCGTGGCACCCGATCGCCAGGTGTCGACATCGCACGGGTCGAAGTGTGAAGAAGCGGGTCGAGAGGTGGAACCATGAGGGAGCTCTTTCTCCTGGCTCCGGACACGGACGACGCGGGATGGCAGGAGCGCGCGCTGTGCGCTCAGACCGATCCCGAGGCGTTCTTCCCGGAGAAGGGTGGGTCGACGCGTGAGGCCAAGAAGGTGTGCCTCACGTGCGAGGTGCGCAACGACTGCCTCGAGTCGGCGCTGATGAACGACGAGCGGTTCGGGATCTGGGGCGGGCTCTCCGAGCGGGAGCGGCGCAAGCTCAAGAAGCGCGTGGTCTGACGCAGCACCATCCAGAGGGACGCCCCGGTCGACGACGGCCGGGGCGCCTCTGCTTTTCCGACGACTTCTCCGAGGACTTCTCCGACGGCGTCGCGTCGACGACGGGACCCGGCCGGTGAGGACTTCGGGGCCCGTGGACGGTTGGCCTAGGCTCGCAGATCGTGTCCGCCCCGTCTGTCCCGTCCGCACCGCCGGGCCGCGTCGTCGCCCTGCTGGTGACGCACGACGGCGCCCGCTGGCTGCCCGGGGTCGTCGACGGGATCGCGGAGCAGGGCGCCGCCCTGTCCGGCGTCGTCGCGGTCGACACCGGCAGCACCGACGGCAGCCGCGACCTGCTGCCCGAGGGCTACGACCTGGTCGAGGCGACGTCGTCGGCGTCGTACCCGGACGCCGTCCGGATCGGGCTGGAGCGGGTCGCCGCCCAGGCGCCGGACACCGAGTGGGTCTGGCTGCTGCACGACGACTCCCGCCCCGCGCCCGGCGCGCTGGCCGCGCTGCTCGCGGCCGCCGCCCGGCGTCGCGACGTCGACGTCCTCGGCCCCAAGCTGCGCGAGTGGCCGTCGCTGCGGCGCCTGCTCGAGCTCGGCGTCACCCTGTCGGGCACCGGACGCCGCGAGACCGGCCTCGAGCGCGGCGAGTACGACCAGGGCCAGCACGACGAGGAGCGCGAGGTCCTCGCCGTCAACAGTGCCGGGATGCTCGTGCGTCGACGCGTGCTGGAGGCGCTGGGCGGCTTCGACCCGCGACTGCCCATGTTCGGCAACGACCTCGACCTCGGCTGGCGCGCCGCGGCCGCCGGCCACGCCACCCTGGTCGTCCCGGACGCCGTCGTCTTCCACGCCGAGGCCGCCCACCGGGGGCTGCGCCGCACCGCGCTGACCGGCCGCCACACCCACTACCAGGAGCGGCGCGCCGCGCTCTACACGCTGCTCGTCAACAGCAGCGCCGCCGCGCTGCCGTGGCGGGTGCTGCGCCTCACGCTCGGCACGCTGGTCCGGATGGTCGGGTTCCTCCTGGTCCGCTCGGTCGGCGAGGCCCTCGACGACCTCGCCGCGCTGGTCGCCGTCGTCCTCCGGCCGGGCCAGGTGCGCGCCGGGCGGCGCGAGCGGCGCGAGCGCGCTGCCGCGGGTGGCCCCGACCGGGAGCGCGTCGAGCGGTTGCTCCCGCCCCCGTGGCTGCCGTACCGCCACGGCCTCGACTTCGTCGGCGACGTCGTCTCCGCCGTCACCCAGCAGGCCTCCGACGTCGCCGAGCGCCGCCGGGTCGCGGCCGCCGAGCTCGACCCGTCGTCCCAGGCGGCGACCCGGCTCCGCGCCGAGCGCGAGCGTGACGAGGACGACGAGCTCGCCGACTCCGGCGCGATCGCCCGGTTCTTCACCAACCCGGTCGCCCTCACGATGACGCTCGTGGTGGCCGTGATGCTGGTGGCGGCCCGCACCGCGCTGGGCCAGGTCAGCGGCGGCGCCCTCGCCCCGGCCCCCGACGGCGCCGGTGCGTGGTGGTCGCTGCACCTCGCCTCCTGGCACGAGCTCGGGTTCGGGACCGACGTCCCGGCGCCGCCGTACGTCCTCCCGCTCGCCCTCCTCGGCACCGTCCTCGGCCCGATCGGGGCGGTCAGCCTGCTGCTGCTCGGCTCCGCGCCGTTCGCGCTGTGGGGTGCGTGGCGCTTCCTGCGGGTCGCCGGACGCCTGGTGAGCCCGCGCGGCGCGCCGCGCTGGATCCTGGTCGGCGGCGCCACGGCGTACGCCGTCGCCCCGGTCGCCGCCGGCGCCTGGGGACACGGGCGTCTCGGGCTCGTGGTCGCCGGCGCCCTGCTGCCGTGGCTGGCCCACGCGGCGCTCGGGTTCGCCGAGCCGGAGCCGGACCGCCGCCGGCGCGCCGGCTGGCGGGTGGGGATGCTGCTCACCCTCACCACCGCGTTCGCGCCCACGACCTGGCTGGTCGCGGCGGTCCTGGTCCTCGTCGTCCTCGGCACCGGCCTGCTGCTCGCGCGCGGGCTGGTCACCGCCCGCGACGTGTGGCTCCCCCCGCTCACCGCCGTCGTCGTCCCGGTGGTCCTCCTCGCCCCGTGGTGGGTCCCGGCGCTGACCACCGGCTCGGGCGCCGCGCTCGTGCTCGACACCGGGCGCCCGCCCTCCGACGGCGTCGCGCCGCTCGACCTGCTCGCCGGCCGGCTCGGCGACCTCGCCGCCCCCGCCTGGGCGGGCCTGGCGCTGGTGGTGCTCGCGGTGCTCGCGCTGCTGCCCCGCGCGACGCGCATCCCGGTCACCCTGTGCTGGCTGGTCGCGCTGGTCTCCGCCGCGGTCGGCGCCGTCCTCGGCACCGTGACCGTCGCCCTGGCCGCGACCGACACCCCCGCCGGCCTCGGCGGGCCGCTGCTGGCGGCGCAGGCGGCCCTCGTGGTCGCGGTCGTGCTGGGCGCCCAGGGGGCCACCCGGGCCGGCCTGGCCGGCCCGCTGCGCGCGATCGGGATGGTCGCGGCCGCGGCCGCGGTCGTCGTCCCCCTCACGGGGATCGCCTGGTGGCTCACCGGCGACGACGACCTCACCTCCGCCGACTCCTCCGTCGTCCCGGCCTACATGGTGCAGCGCTCGACCACCGGCCCCGAGCACGGCGTCCTGGTCGTCAGCGGCAGCGTCGCGACCGGCCTGACCTACACCGTGCGCCGCGGCGACGGGGTGACCCTCGGCGAGGACGAGGTGCTCGCCCTCAGCGACACCGACGCCGCCGACGCGGCCACCGTCCGCGACTTCCTGTCCCGCCCCACCGGCGACGTCGTCGACCGGCTGGGCGGGCTCGGCATCGAGTACGTGCTGCTCACCTCGCCGGTCGACGGCACGGTGGCCGCGGCCCTCGACGCGACGTCCGGCCTGGTCCAGGCCGGCTCCGACGCCGGCACCCGCGCCTGGGAGGTCGACCGGCCGCTCGACCCGGACGCCGTCGCCGGCGACGGCACCGCGGCGCGGGGCGTGGTGCGGGCCGTCCTCCTCGTCGTCCAGGGTCTCGGCGTGGTGCTGGTGCTGGTGCTCGCGGCCCCGACGCTGCGACAGAGGAGACGACCATGACCACCCCACCCCGTCAAGCGGCTCCTGCGCCGCGCTCCCGCGCCGGACGGCGCGCCGGAGGCCCCGCGTGAGCGACCCGACCCCCACGACCGGACGCCGGGCGGCCACCGGCGGACGCGCCGCCCGCGCCCGCTTCGACGTGACCACCCTCGCCGCCGTCGTGCTGCCGGTGCTCGCCGTGCTGGCCGCCCTGCTCGTCGACACCGGCTCCGAGCCGCGTCCCGACGTCGCACCGGAGGAGACCGCGCTGTCCACGGCCAGCGTCGTGTGTCCCGCCGGCGGCAGCGGCATCCAGGTCGCCTCGACGTCGGGCGCCCGTGGCGACCTGACCGTACGCAGCGGCCGCGGGGACGACCTCGACGTCGCCGTCGCACCGGGCCGGTCCACCGAGGTCGACACCGGTGAGCGCGCCGCCGTCGTCGTCGGCGACGGCGACCTGGCGCCCGGGCTGGTCGCCGCGAGCTTCTCGCGACCGCTGGCCAGCTTCGACTGCCGAGCCCCGGTCTTCGACCACTGGTTCACCGGGGTCGGCGCCGGCGCCCGGCACCAGTCGGTCCTGCAGCTGGTCAACCCCGACGAGGGCCGCGCCGTCGTCGACGTCGAGGTGCTGGGCAGCGAGGGCGTCGTGGACGCCCCGGGCCTGCGCGGGGTCGCCGTGCAGGGCGGGGAGTCCCGCACCATCGGCCTCGCCGCCACCCTGCCGCGGCGCGACGAGCTCACCCTCCACGTGAGCGTCGTGCGGGGCCGGATCGCGGCGAGCGTCCGTGACGCCGTGCGCGGCATCGGCGGCAGCCGGGCCGGGGACGACGGGCTCGGCTCGCAGGACGCGCCCGCCACCGAGAACCTCCTGCTCGGCGTCCCCGGGGGCAGCGGGCCGCGGATCCTGTTCGTCACGAACCCGGGCCCGACCCAGGAGCGCGCCACCGTCAAGGTGGTCACCGCCGACTCCGCCTTCACCCCGGCCGGGCTCGAGGACGTCGTGCTCCCGCCGCGGTCGGTCGTGCCGGTGCGGCTGACCCGCGTGCTCGCCGAGGTCGGCACCGGTGCGGAGCGAGCACTGGGGGTGCTCGTCGAGTCCACCGTCCCGACGACCGCCAGCCTGCAGATGTTCTACCGCGGCGACCTGGTGCGCTCCTCGCCCGTCGCGCGGCCCGACGGTCCCGGCACCGCCGTCCTGCCGGCCGGCAGCAAGAGCCTGGTGCTGGGCGGCGCGGCCGGCCCGGGCGCGGTCACCGTCACGCTGTGGGACGCCGACGGCGCGACCCTGCCCGAGCAGCGGGTCGAGGTCGCCAGCGACCGGGCGAACGTCGTCGACCTGCCCGCCGAGGCCCGCCTGGTGACGGTCGCCGGCGTCGCGGCCACCTCGGTCGTGCTGGTCACCAACGACGACGGCGCGACGCTGGTCCCCGTCCGGGCTCCGGTCACCACCGGTCTGGTGCCCGATGTCGCCCCCGGCCTGCCCTGACCCCCCGGACCGCGCGCCCGGACCCTGCCCGACCGCCGAACCGCCCGCCCGCCCCGCCGGCTCAGTCGTCGGTGTCGTCGAAGCGCGGGTCGACCTGCTCCGGGTCGATGCCGAGCAGCTCGGCGACCTGCTCGACGACGACGCGGTGCACCAGTGCCTCGAGCTCGCCGCGGGAGGAGCTGCGGTGCTCGATCGGGCGCCGGAAGACCACCAGCCGGGTCGGTCGGGTGCCGGTGCCGCGCACCAGCGAGGAGAGCGGCACGGTGCCCGACTCCCAGTCGTCGGGCACCTGGGGGGCGTCCTCGACGGCGTACTCCACCAGGCCGAGGTGCTCCTGCCAGCGGTCCTCGATGTCGGCGACGACGGCGAGCACCAGGTCGTCGAACCGGTCGCGACGGGTCCGGAGCTCGGGCGTGCGGGGGTCACGGGGGAGGACCGCCGGCCCGCGCATGCCGCGGTCGCGCCGGTCCCTGGTCCGGCTGCGTCGTCGACCGGTGCCCCCGGGACCTGCGTGCTGTGCCACCCCGCGAGCCTAGGCGGCAACCGCGGTCGGCACGGGTACCGTCTCCTCCGTGAGTCTCCGGCGCTGTTCGCGCACCCCCTGCGGTCGCCCCGCCGTGCAGACCCTCACCTACGTCTACGCCGACCAGACCGCCGTCCTCGGCCCGCTGGCGACCTTCGCCGAGCCGCACGCCTACGACCTGTGCGCCGTGCACAGCGAGCGGCTCTCCGCCCCCCGGGGGTGGGAGGTGCTCCGCCTGGCCTCCGACGTCCGCGACACCGGACCCAGCTCCGACGATTTGCTCGCGCTCGCCGACGCGGTCCGCGAGGCGGGCCGGCCGGCGCCCGTGGAGCGCACCCGCCCCGCCGAGGAGGGTGGTCGCGAGACCAGCCGCCGCGGCCACCTGCGGGTCCTCACCACCGACTGACCGACTGACCGGCGGCCCACCCGGCCCCACTAGGCTCTGCGCATGGCACTCGACCCCGGTACGGTCCACGCCGTCTTCAAGGCCTACGACGTGCGGGGCACCGTCCCCGACCAGGTCGACGAGGAGCTCGCCGCGGCCACCGGTGCGGCGTTCGTGGAGGTCGTCGGGGCGCGCGAGGTCGTCGTCGGGTACGACATGCGGCCCAGCTCGCCCGGTCTCGCCGGTGCCTTCGCCGACGGCGCCAACCGGGCCGGCGCCGACGTGACCCTGATCGGGCTGGCCTCCACCGACCAGCTCTACTTCGCCTCCGGGCTCCTTGGGCTGCCGGGCGCGATGTTCACCGCCAGCCACAACCCGGCGCAGTACAACGGCATCAAGCTCTGCCGGGCCGGGGCGCAGCCGGTCGGCACCGACACCGGGCTCACCGCGATCCGCGACCTCGTCGCCGCCGGGCACGCGCCGAGCGGCTCGGGCGGTGGCTCGATCACCGAGCACGACGTCCTGGAGGCCTACGCGGCCCACCTGATCTCGCTCTCCCCGGTCACCGGGCGGCCGCTCAAGGTCGTCGTGGACGCCGGCAACGGGATGGCCGGTCACACCGCGCCCGCCGTCTTCGCCCGTCTCGGCACGCAGGTCGAGCTCGTGCCGCTCTACTTCGAGCTCGACGGCACCTTCCCGCACCACGAGGCCAACCCGATCGACCCGAGCACCCTCGTCGACCTGCAGCGCACGGTCCTGGAGGTCGGCGCCGACATCGGCCTGGCCTTCGACGGCGACGCCGACCGGTGCTTCCTCGTCGACGAGCGCGGCGCCGCCGTGTCGCCGTCGGCGCTGACCGCGCTGATCGCCGAGCGCGAGCTCGCCCGGCACCCGGGCTCGGTGGTCATCCACAACCTCATCACCAGCCGCGCCGTGCCCGAGATCGTCACCGAGCTGGGCGGTCGCCCGGTGCGCACGCGGGTCGGCCACTCCTACATCAAGGCCACGATGGCCGAGACCGACGCCGTCTTCGGCGGCGAGCACAGCGGTCACTTCTACTTCCGCGACTTCTGGCGCGCCGACTCCGGCATGCTCGCCGCGCTGCACGCCCTCGCGGCGCTGGCCGGCGGCGACCGGCCGCTGTCGGCGCTGATGGCACGCTACGACCGCTACCCGCTGTCGGGCGAGATCAACTCGACCGTCGCCGACCCGGCCGCCGCCGTCGCCGCGGTCGAGGGCGCCTTCGCCGGCCGGCCCGGCGCCACCACCGACCACCTCGACGGGCTCACCATCAGCCACGCCGACTGGCAGCTCAACCTGCGGATGTCCAACACCGAGCCGCTGCTGCGGCTCAACGTCGAGGGCGCCGACCACCGAACCATGACGGCGACGCGCGACGAGGCGCTCGCCCTGATCCGCGGAGGAAATCGATGACCGACACCACTGGCAGCAGCACGGGCGGGACGGGCGGGATCGACCCCGCGCTGCTCGAGATCATCGTGTGCCCCGACTGCCGCGGCGACCTGGCCGTCGTGACGGCGGACGGCGCCACCGAGCTGGTGTGCCAGGCCTGTGGTCTCGCCTACCCGGTGCGCGACGACATCCCGGTGCTGCTCGTCGACGAAGCCCGCCGCCCGGCCTGACCGGGAGGACGACGCGATGACCTGGTTCGACGAGTCCCGCCTCGACGACGAGATGGCCCTGGGCGCCTCCGACCTGCGGCTGCGCACCCTGGCCGAGTCCGGCGCGCGGGTGCGCCGCGAGGCCGAGAACGCCGCTGCCGCGACCGCGATCGCGGTCGAGCGCGCCCAGGACGCCCGCCCGCGCGCGGTGATCGCCGCCGGCCCCGACTCGCGGCTGCTGCGCGCCGTGCTCGAGCCCTGGTGCCCGGTGCCGTTCGTCGCGTGGCCCGGGCAGGGTCTGCCGGGCTGGGCGGGGAGCCTCGACCTGGTCGTCGTGCTGGCCCCGAACGGCTCCGACACCGGGACGGCGTCCGCGGTCGCCGAGGCCGTGCGCCGCGGCTGCCAGGTCGTGGTGGCCTGCCCGCCAGCGTCCATGGTCGCCGAGCACGCCGACGGGCGCTGGAGCACCCTGCTCCCGACCGTCGCCGACGACCAGCTGGCCACGGCCGTGGTCATGCTCACCTACCTGCACCGCGTCGGCCTCGGCCCGGACGCCGCCCCCGACGGCGTCGCCCAGGCCCTCGACGACGTCGCGATCTCCTGCTCGCCGCACCGCGACATCTCGATCAACCCGGCGAAGATGCTCGCGATCTCGCTCGCCGACGCCAACCCGCTGGTGTGGGGCGGGTCGGTCCTCGCGGCGCGGGCCGCCCGCCGCGTCGCCGAGTCCATCCGCCGCTCGAGCGGGCGGACGGCCCTGGCCGGCGACGCCGAGCACCTGCTGCCGGTCCTCGAGGCGACCCGGCCCCGCGACGTCTTCGTCGACCCCTTCGCGAGCGAGCCGGGGTCCGGCGGGGACCTGCGTCCCGTGCTCGTCGTCCTCGACGACGGCGCCGACGACCCCGTCGTCCGCGAGCACCGCGGCCGCCTCGGCGCCGCGGCCGACGGGCGGGGCGTCCGGGTCGAGACGGTCACCAGCGAGGCCCCCAGCGAGGTCGCCCGGTACGCCTCGCTGCTGCTCACCGGCACCTACGCCGCGGAGTACCTGCGGCTGGGCATCGTCGAGGACTGAACCGGGCCGGGCGCGACGGCGGCGCCGGCCGGGGACCCGGCAGCGGGCGGACGGCACGCGGGCGTCACCGCGTGCTCGTATAGCCTCTGCCGCATGAGCGCTGGGCTGTTCGGACTCCTCGACGACATCGCCGTGCTCGCCAAGCTGGCGGCCGCGTCGGTCGACGACGTCGGCGCCGCGGCGGCCCGCGCCAGCGCCAAGGCAGCGGGCGTCGTCGTCGACGACACCGCCGTCACGCCGCAGTACGTCCAGGGCGTCGCCGCGAAGCGCGAGTTGCCGATCATCAAGAAGATCGCGATCGGCTCGCTGCGCAACAAGCTGCTCTTCATCCTCCCCGCGGCGCTGCTGCTCAGCGAGTTCGCGCCCGACTGGGTGCTGCCCGTCATCCTCATCTGCGGCGGCACGTTCCTGGCCTACGAGGGTGCGGAGAAGATCTGGGAGCGGGTGAGCGGCCACGGCGCCGCCGCCGACGACGCGCCCGCGGCCGAGATCAGCCCCGAGCAGGAGAAGACGATGATCGCCGGTGCGGTGCGCACCGACTTCATCCTCTCCGCCGAGATCATGGTGATCGCCCTCAACGAGGTCGCCGCCGAGGCGTTCGTGGCGCGCGCGGTCATCCTGGCCGTCGTGGCCGTCGGCATCACGATCCTCGTCTACGGCGTGGTCGCGGCGATCGTGAAGATGGACGACGTCGGGCTGAGCCTCGCGCAGCGCCCCTCGGCCGCCGCCCAGCGCATCGGGCTCGGCCTCGTCAAGGCGATGCCCCGGCTGCTCGCCACGATCTCCGTCGTCGGCATCGCCGCGATGCTCTGGGTCGGCGGGCACATCCTGCTGGCCCAGCTGCACGAGCTCGGTGTCGACCCGCCCTACGACGCGGTCCACCACCTCGAGGTGGCCGTCCACGACGCGGTCGGCGCCCTCGGCGGCGTCCTCGGCTGGCTCACCAACACCGCGGCCTCCGCGGTCGTCGGCCTGGTCGTCGGCGCGATCGTCGTCGCCGTCATGCACGTGCTGCCGTTCGGCAAGAAGCACGGCGCCGCTCACTGAGCCCGGCCCCGGCCGCCCACCCCGGTATCACAGGGGTGTGGTGCTCCAACGATTCTTCGTACGGCGATGCGCAGTCCTAGCCTTGTACCACGCGCTTCATCCGCATCGAACAGCACACAGGAGCACCCGTGGACTTCAAGGTCGCCGACCTCTCCCTGGCCGACTACGGCCGCACCGAGATCCAGCTCGCCGAGCACGAGATGCCCGGCTTGATGGCGATGCGCGAGCGCTACGGCGACTCCAAGCCGCTGGCCGGCGCGCGGATCGCAGGCTCGCTGCACATGACGATCCAGACCGCCGTCCTCATCGAGACGCTCACCGCGCTCGGTGCCGAGGTCCGCTGGGCCTCGTGCAACATCTTCTCGACCCAGGACCACGCCGCGGCCGCCGTCGCGGTCGGCCCGAACGGCACCGTCGACGCCCCCGCCGGCGTCCCGGTCTTCGCCTGGAAGGGCGAGACGCTGGAGGAGTACTGGTGGTGCACCCAGCAGATCCTCGACTGGCCCGGCGACACCTTCGCCAACATGATCCTCGACGACGGCGGTGACGCGACCCTGCTCGTGCACCTCGGCCTCGACATGGAGAAGACCGGCGTCGCGCCCGACCCGGCCTCGGCCAAGAGCCACGAGCAGAAGGTCATCTTCGACGTCCTCAACGCCTCGCTCGCCGAGAACCCGACGCGCTGGACCCCGATCGCCGCCGAGATCAAGGGCGTCACCGAGGAGACCACCACCGGCGTGCTGCGTCTCTACGACATGATGAAGGAGGGCTCGCTGCTCTTCCCCGCCATCAACGTCAACGACTCGGTCACCAAGTCGAAGTTCGACAACAAGTACGGCTGCCGCCACTCGCTCATCGACGGCATCAACCGCGCCACCGACGTCCTCATCGGCGGCAAGGTCGCCGTGGTCTGCGGCTACGGCGACGTCGGCAAGGGCTGCGCGGAGTCGCTGCGCGGCCAGGGTGCGCGCGTCATCGTGACCGAGATCGACCCGATCTGCGCGCTGCAGGCCGCCATGGACGGCTACCAGGTCGACACCCTCGACAACGTCCTGGCCATCGCCGACATCATCATCACCGCGACCGGCAACAAGGACGTCGTGACCGTCGAGCAGATGTCGCGGATGCGCCACAACGCGATCCTCGGCAACATCGGCCACTTCGACAACGAGATCGACATGGCCGGCCTCGAGGCCGACGGCGTCGCCGTCCGCAAGAACGTCAAGCCGCAGGTCGACGTCTGGACCTTCCCCGCGGGCAACGCGATCATCGTGCTGTCCGAGGGCCGCCTGATGAACCTCGGCAACGCCACCGGCCACCCGTCGTTCGTCATGTCGAACTCGTTCACCAACCAGGTCCTCGCGCAGATCGAGATCTTTACCAAGCCCGAGGAGTACCCGGTCGGCGTCTACGTGCTCCCGAAGCACCTCGACGAGGAGGTCGCCCGCCTCCACCTCGACGCGCTCGGCGTGAAGCTGACCACGCTCAGCACCGACCAGGCCTCCTACCTCGGCGTGGCCGTCGAGGGTCCTTACAAGGCCGAGGCGTACCGGTACTGACCGAGTGCGGCCGAGCTCGCGAGGCCGCGCCCAGCAGCACCTCGTCAGCCTGAAGCCGAACGCCACCACGGAACCCGTGGTGGCGTTCGGCTTTCCGGTTCCGGGGTCTCGTCGGCGCCCGCTCGTGCCTGCTTGCTCGACCTCCGGTGGTGCTCGGGTCGCCGGCTCCGGCCCCGCTCGCTCGACCACCGGGGTGCACGTTCCTGGCGCTCAGCGGCCCGGTGACACAATGGGGTCCATGACAGAGCCGTCGAACGACCTCGCGACCAACGGTCGCGTGCTGGTCGTCGACGACGACGCGGCCCTGGCCGAGATGTTGTCGATCGTGCTGCGGCAGGAGGGCTTCGACTCGCGCACCGTCAGCCGGGGCGACCGGGCCATGGAGGCCTTCCGCGACTACCGGCCCGACGTCGTGCTGCTCGACCTGATGCTGCCCGGCCGCGACGGCATCGACGTGTGCAAGGAGATCCGCGCCGAGTCCGGCGTCCCTATCGTGATGCTCACCGCCAAGGGCGACACCGTCGACATCGTGGTGGGACTCGAGTCCGGTGCCGACGACTACGTCGTCAAGCCGTTCAAGCCGAAGGAGCTCGTCGCGCGGATCCGGGCGCGGGTGCGCCGCAAGGAGACCGCCGGTCCGGAGCAGACCGACGCGCTGGCGATCGGTGACCTCGAGATCGACGTCGCGGGGCACGCCGTCAGCCGGGCGGGGGAGCCGATCGGGCTGACGCCCCTCGAGTTCGACCTGCTCCTGTGCCTGGCGCGCAAGCCGTGGCAGGTCTTCACCCGCGAGATGCTGCTCGAGAAGGTGTGGGGCTACCGGCACGCCGCCGACACCCGCCTGGTCAACGTGCACGTGCAGCGCCTGAGGTCGAAGGTCGAGCACGACCCCGAGCACCCCGAGATCGTGGTGACCGTCCGCGGGGTCGGCTACAAGGCCGGCAAGGCCTAGGACGTGTGGGCCCCGCGGGTGCCGTCGCGTCTGCGCCGGGCGCCCACCTTCTGGCGGCGCTCCATCCAGGCCCGGGTGGTCGCAAGCACCCTCGTCCTGTCGGCGGTGGTGATCAGTGCGGTCGGGTGGTACCTCCTGCGCCAGACCCGCGACGGACTGCTCGAGAACCGCGTGGACGCCGTGCTCGCCGAGTCGGCCTCGGCCACCCGCGACGCGCAGGGTCGGCTGCAGGCCGCGCCGGCCGGTGGCACCGACGCCGCCAGCCAGGTCCAGGACCTGGCCCGCGAGATCATCGGGCGCGCCGACACCCGTGGCTACCAGGTCGTCATCACCGGCCCGGTCGACGCCGGCGTCCCGCTCAGTGACGCGGTCGCGACCTACAGCGCCGGCCTCGACGTCGTCGCGACCCTGCCGGCCGCGCTGCTCGACCGGATGTCGGCGGTGGGCGCCGGGCCGGCGTGGACCTACACCGAGGTCATCTCGGCCCGCACCGTCGAGACCGACGTCATCAGCGACGAGGCCGAGGACGGCTCCGTCCCCGGGATCGTCGTCGCCTCCCAGCTCCGGCTGCCCGCCGACGGGCGCACCTACGCCCTCTACGTCGTCTACCCGCTCGCGGAGGAGCAGGAGACGCTCGGCCTGGTCACCCAGGCCCTGCTGACGGCCGCCGTCCTGCTCCTGGTCCTGGTGGCCGGCATCACCTGGCTGGTCACCCGCCAGGTCGTGACGCCGGTCCGGCTCGCGCGTCAGGTCGCCGAACGCTTGGCCGCCGGCCGGCTCCAGGAGCGCCTGCGGGTCACCGGCGAGGACGACCTCGCGCGGCTCGCGACGTCGTTCAACCAGATGGCGAGCAACCTGCAGCGCCAGATCCGGCAGCTCGAGGAGCTCAGCCGCGTGCAGCGCCGCTTCGTCTCCGACGTGTCCCACGAGCTGCGGACGCCGCTGACGACCGTGCGGATGGCCGGCGACGTCCTGCACGACGCGCGCTCGAGCTTCGACCCGGGCACGGCTCGCGCCGCCGAGCTCCTCCAGACCGAGCTGGACCGCTTCGAGACGCTGCTCGCCGACCTCCTCGAGATCAGCCGGTTCGACGCCGGCGCCGCCGTGCTCGACCTCGAGGACGTCAACGTCGGCGACGTGGTGCGCCGCGTCGTCGACTCGACGAAGGTCCTCGCCGAGCAGCGCGGGGTCCGGATCGCCGTCGAGGACGCCGACCGGGCCTGCCTCGCCGAGGCCGACGCCCGGCGCGTCGAGCGGATCGTGCGCAACCTGGTCACCAACGCCATCGACCACGCCGCCGTCGGCGGCCGCGACCCCGGCATCGTGATCCGGCTCGGCGTCGACGACGACGCCTCGGCCGTCGCCGTCCGCGACTACGGCGTCGGGCTCGAGCCGGGGGAGTCGGCGATGGTGTTCAACCGCTTCTGGCGCGCCGACCCGGCCCGGGCCCGCACCAGCGGCGGCACCGGGCTCGGCCTCTCGATCGCGCTCGAGGACACCCACCTGCACGGCGGCTGGCTCCAGGCCTGGGGCCGCCCGGGGCGCGGGGCCCAGTTCCGCCTGACCCTGCCCCGCCGCAGCGACCACGCCCTGCGCCGGAGCCCCCTCCCGCTGCAGCCCGACGACGCCGACGACCGCGACGAGGTGACCGCATGAGCCCCCGGCGTCCCTCCCGGCGTCCCTCCCGGCGCCCCTCCCGGCGCCCCTCCCGGCGCCCCTCCAGGCGGTGGCCGGCCGTGCTGCTCGCGCTGGTGTGCCTCCTGCCCGTGACGGCGTGCACCGGCCTGCCCGACTCGGGTCCCGTGGTCGAGGCCGGCACCGAGTCCCAGGTCAACGAGCGCGAGCCCGACGAGGTGAACGCCGTCCCGCCCGTCGCCGACGCCACCCCCGACGAGATCGTCCTTGGCTTCCTCAAGGCGATGACCGCCTGGCCGACCGACACCGAGGTGGTCCAGCAGTACCTCGCCACCTCGGCCGCCGGGGAGTGGGACCCCGGCGCCGCGACCATCACCTACGTCGGGCAGCCGCTGCCGCGCGAGGACAACCTGCGCTTCACCCTCACCCTCAACGACGCCGAGCGGATCGGCCGCGACGGCGTCTGGGCCGGCCGGCTGCCCCCGGAGGAGCAGGAGCTGGCCCTCGACCTGACCATCGAGGACGGCCAGTACCGGATCCTCGACCCGCCGGACGCGCTGGTGGTGCCCGACTCGTGGTTCGCCCAGCGCTTCCAGGTGGCCTCGCTGTACTACTTCGACCCGAGCGGCCGGATCCTGGTGCCGGAGCCGATCTACGTGCCCCGGGGCGAGCAGCTGACCTCGACGATCATCGCGCGGCTGCTGGCCGGTCCCGGTCCCGACCAGCGGCGGGTGATGCGGTCCTTCGTGCCCCCCGGCCTACGGGTCGAGGTCTCCGTCCCGGTCTCCGCCGACGGCGTCGCGACGGTGCCGCTCGTCGGGGAGGCCGGCGTCCAGACGGGGGAGTCGGTCGAGCGGATGCTCGCCCAGCTCGCCTGGACGCTGCGCCAGGACCCGACGATCGACGCGGTGCGGGTGACCCTCAACGACCTGGTCCTGGCCGGTCCCGGTGGTCAGGAGGAGTACCGCGTCAGCGACGCCGACCGGTTCGACCCCGCCGGGTCGCCGGCGACCGACGGGCTCTTCGGGATCCGCAACGGGGCCCTGGCCGAGCGCGACGGCAACGAGCTGGTCCCGGTGGTCGGCCCGTTCGGCACCGGCCAGCTCGCGATCGAGAGCGCCACGGTCGACATCGCCGGCGACGCCGCCGCCGGGGTCACCGCCGGGGGCAGCCTGCTGGTCGTCGCGCCGATCGTCGAGCCCGAGGAGGGTGTGGCGGTCCCGGTGCGTCGTCCCCTGCGCGGCACCGACCTGCTGCGCCCGACCTGGGACTTCGCCGGACGGATCTGGACCGTCGACCGCACGAGCCGCGGCGCCGTCGTCCGGGTCGTCAGCAACGGCCGGGCCCGGCGCCTGGACGTGCCCGGTGTCAGCGACCGCGACGTCCGGTCGTTCCTGGTGTCCCGCGACGCCACCCGGTTCGTCGCGGTCGTGCGCGAGCCGGCCGGCGACGAGCTGCGGATCGGCCGGATCGAGGTCGACGACCGCGGCGCCCTCGACGGAGTCGCCCGGACCGAGCAGATCGCGGTCGAGTCGGGCTCCGGCATCCGGATCCGTGACATCGCCTGGACCTCGCCGACCACGATCGCGCTGCTGAGCCCGCTCGACCCGGGCGCCATCTACGACGTCCGGGTGGTCAGCGTCGACGGGTCGCCGGCCAGCTCCGAGCCGCTCGCGGGCCCCCTCACCGACCGGGTGCTCGGGCTGGCGGGCACCCCCGTGACGGGCCTGCCCATCTACGGGCTCACCCGGAGCGGGCTGATCGACCTCAGCGACCGCAGCACCTACGGCTTCGTGGGCGACCCCGCGACCGGCATCGGCTACGCCGGCTGAACCGCGCGCGGCGCGCGGGTCACCCCGGCCCGTCCACAGGTCCCCGCCCGCCGGTGGCGGACCGACGGGCCGGGCTGGTGCGATGACCGGGTGATCGGGCTGCGCGACGCCACCCTCGACCTGCTGCTCGGCGGCACCTGCGTCGGGTGCGGCCGACCCGGCCGGGTGCTGTGCCCGGCGTGCCTCGCGGGGCTGCCCGCCGGAGCGGTGCCGTGCGCGCCGTCGCCCCCGCCGGCCGGCCTGGCGCCGGCGTACGCCGCCGCCCGCTACGAGGACGTCGTGCGCGAGGTCGTCGCAGGACACAAGGAGCGCCGCCTGCTCGCGCTCACGCCGGTGCTCGGACGACTCCTGGCGCAAGCGGTGGCCGCCCTCCTCGGCGACCGGCTCAGGACGCTCGGCCCGGCCCCGGTCGTGCTGGTCCCGGTGCCGTCGCGGGCGGGCGCCGTCCGGGCCCGCGGGCACGACCCGACCCGGGCCGTCGTCGTCCGGGCCGCCCGGCACCTCGGCGCGGACGTCGTCCCGCTGCTGCGCTCGCGGGTCGGCGTCGTCGACCAGGCCGGCCTCGACCTCGAGCACCGGCGCGCCAACCTCGCCGGGTCCATGGCCTGCCGCCCCGGCCCGCTGCGCGCGCTGGCCCGGCGCGGCACGCCGGCGCACGTGGTCGTCTGCGACGACGTCCTCACCACCGGCAGCACCGCGCGGGAGGCCCAGCGCGCCCTCGAGGCGGTCGGGGTGGTCATCGCCGGGATCGCGTGCGTGGCCGCCACGCCGCGGCGCGCCGCCCCGTCCTCAGCGCCTTCACAGCCACCGGATGTTCCACCGGGTGTGGCCACCCACTAACGTCTGTGTATGGAGTCCGTCCGGGTCCGTGGTTGCGTCGTCCGGGGTGTCCACCCCGCACGGCTAGCCGATGCCAGTCGCAGGCGAAACGGCCCACGTAACTCGGTGCCCGGTGCCCCTGGCGCCGTGCACACCCCCGCCCCGGCGGGGGCACGAGGATCACGGTGCGGCTTAGAGGTAAGTCCTGCCCCGTCCCGGCCGTCACATGCGGTCAGCCCACGCCGGTCCGCCGGCGCGGGCGTCGGGAGAAGGCCAGTAGTGGCAGAGAAGCTGCGAACGTCTCAGCAGGCGGTTGTGGGGTCGAAGACCAGGTCGGCCGGACGGACTCCAGCTGTACCGACAGCGTCAGCTGTCGCACCCTGAGAAACCAGCTGCTAGCGGGAGGTTCACCATGGATGTTGTCGTCACCGGTCGACACTGCGAGATCACCGACGCATTTCGGGGGCACTGCGCCGAGAAGCTCGAGAAGCTCGAGAAGCACGACCACCGGATCATCCGGGTCCACGTCGAGGTGGAGTGCGAGCCCAACCCCCGCCAGCACGACAAGTCCATCCACGTCGAGCTCACCGCGTTCTCCAAGGGCCCCGTGGTCCGCGCCGAGGCGGCCGCCGACCACCAGATGGGTGCGCTCGACCTGGCCCTGGACAAGATGGCCTCGCAGATGCGCCGCGCCGCCGACCGGCGTCGCGTGCACCGCGGCCGTCGGGCACCGGTCTCGGTCGGGCAGGCCCTCGCCGACGTCGTGCCCGACCTCACCGACCCCGCCGACGACGGCGCCGCCGACGACACCCAGGACCGCTCGGTCGGACCGATCGACGTCACCGGCGACGGGCCCCTCGTCGTCCGTGAGAAGACCCACCCCGCGACCCCGATGACGCTCGACCAGGCCATGTACGAGATGGAGCTGGTCGGCCACGACTTCTACCTCTTCGTCGACAAGGAGAGCGAGCGACCGGCCGTCGTCTACCGCCGGCGCGGCTACGACTACGGCGTGATCTCGCTGGACCTGGAGTCCTGAGCCCGTCCGGCGGCCGGCCGGTCGCCGGCCGCCGGACCCTGTCCACATGCTGTCCGTCTGCTGTCCCTCTCCTGTCCGCCTGCTGTCCGCCCAGCCGCCCGACACCTGTCCGCCGGTGGGGCGTCGACGCGCGGCGGGAAGCGCTGACGACCTGACCGTCGCCGTGCGATGATCCGGGGGTGGCGGACGTCGTGGGGACAGGGGCAGCGGCCGATCGCGAGCCGATCCGGGTGCTGGTCGTCGACGACCAACAGCTCTTCCGCCGGGGGCTGACGATGCTCCTGGCCGTCGAGCCGGGCCTCGAGGTCGTCGGCGAGGCCGGTGACGGCGTCGAGGGCACGCAGCTCGCCGAGACGGCCGCACCCGACGTCGTCCTGCTCGACGTGCGGATGCCGAAGCGCTCCGGCATCGAGGCGTGCCGCGCGATCAAGGAGTCGGTCCCGACCGCCAAGATCATCATGCTCACCGTCTCCGACGAGGAGGCCGACCTCTACGAGGCCGTCAAGAGCGGCGCCTCGGGCTACCTGCTCAAGGACTCCTCCATCGAGGAGGTCGCCCAGGCGATCCGCGTCGTCGCCGACGGCCAGTCACTGATCAGCCCGTCGATGGCGATCAAGCTGATCGACGAGTTCAAGCAGATGTCGCGCCCCGAGCGGGAGACCGGTCCGGCGCTGCGCCTGACCGAGCGGGAGCTCGACGTCCTGCGGCTCGTGGCCCAGGGCCACAGCAACAAGGAGATCGCGGCGCGGCTGTTCATCAGCGAGAACACCGTCAAGAACCACGTGCGCAACATGCTCGAGAAGCTCCAGCTCCACTCCCGCATGGAGGCCGTCATGTACGCCGTCCGCGAGAACCTCCTCGAGCTCCCGTAGCTGGAGGCCGGTGGTTTCGACGGCGCTCGACCTCCGGTGGTGGGCTCGCGCTCGGTCGTGCGGCCGTGCTCGGGGGGACTGTCCCCGGCGTCCGGTAGAACGGTGCCGTGACCCCACGACCGCAGTCGCTCTCGCGGGCCCAGGCGCGGCGGATCGCGCTGGCGGCGCAGGGATTCCTCGACAAGCCGCACGACCCGCCCACGATGCGCACCCTCGCGCGCACCCTCGACCGCACCGGCGTGCTGCAGGTCGACTCGGTCAACGTGCTGGCGCGGGCGCACTACATGCCGCTGTACTCGCGGATGGGGCCCTACGACCGGTCCCTGCTCGAGCGGGCGTCGTCCGGGCGCCGGGAGCGGCGCCTCGTGGAGTACTGGGCGCACGTGCAGGCGTTCATGCCCGTCGAGCTGTGGCCGGCGATGGCCCACCGGCGCGACCACCACCGCGAGCGTCGTGGCAAGTGGTCCTTCGTCGCCGAGGACGACGCCCTGGAGGCCCGGCTGCTCGCCGAGCTCGCCGAGCGGGGTGCGTGCACCGCGCGCGACCTCGACGACGGGCTGCCGCGCAGCAAGGACAACTGGGGCTGGAACTGGTCGAGCACCCGGCGGATGCTCGACTACCTGTGCTCCGCCGGCGTCGTCGCGATCGCCGGGCGCACCAAGCAGTTCGAGGTGCTCCACGACCTGCCCGAGCGGGTGCTGCCCGACGCCGTCCTCGCCGCGCCCGACCTGACGACCGCGGAGCAGCACCTCGCGCTGGTGCGCCGCGCCGCGCTGTCCCACGGCGTCGCGACGGTGCGCTGCCTGGCCGACTACTACCGGATGAGCACCGACGACACCGCGCGCGCCGTGGCGGTCATGGTCGAGGCCGGTGAGCTCGAGCCGGTGACGATCGAGGGCTGGAAGCGTCCGGCCTACCTCCACCGGGACGCCCGTCGTCCGCGGGCGATCGGCGCCCGGGCCCTGCTCAGCCCGTTCGACCCGGTGGTGTGGGAGCGCGAGCGCACCGAGCAGCTCTTCGACTTCCACTACCGCATCGAGATCTACACCCCGGCCGAGAAGCGGGTCTACGGCTACTACGTGCTGCCGTTCCTGCTCCGTGACGAGCTCGTCGGCCGGGTCGACCTCAAGGCCGACCGCGCCACCGGCCGGCTGCTGGTCAAGGGCGCCCACGCCGAGGACGGCGCGCCCGACGACACCGCCGCCGAGCTGGCCGCGGAGCTGCACCGGATCGCCGGGTGGCTGGGCCTCGGCGACGTCGTCCTCGACGGCGGGGGAGACCTCGCTCCCGAGCTCCTCACCCACCTGTGACGCGGCACCGCGGCACCGCGGAACGGGGTGCTGGCCCCGATCGTTAGGATGGTCGACGGCCGTGCCGACGCACGCGCACCCCCGAGCTCCAGGAGTCCACCGACGTGCCCGCGATCATCGACAAGCTCCTCCGCATCGGCGAGGGCAAGACCCTGCGTCAGCTCGAGGCCGTGGCCAAGGCGGTCAACGCCATCGAGGACGAGTTCAAGAAGATGAGTGACGCCGAGCTGCAGGGCATGACCGGCGAGCTCAAGGAGCGGCTCGCCGGAGGCGCCACGCTCGACCAGATCATGCCCGAGGCCTTCGCCACCGTCCGGGAGGCCTCGCGCCGGGTCACCGGCATGCGGCCCTTCGACGTCCAGGTCATGGGTGGCGCGGCGCTGCACCTCGGCAACATCGCCGAGATGAAGACCGGTGAGGGCAAGACCCTGGTCGCCGTCCTGCCGTCGTACCTCAACGCGCTGGCCGGCAACGGCGTCCACGTCGTCACCGTCAACGACTACCTGGCCAAGTTCCAGTCCGAGCAGATGGGCCGGATCCACCACTTCCTCGGCCTGACCGTCGGCGTCATCCTGCCGTCGATGCGCCCCGCCGAGCGTCGCGTGGCCTACAACTGCGACATCACCTACGGCACCAACAACGAGCTCGGCTTCGACTACCTGCGCGACAACATGGCGGGCTCGATCGAGGAGTGCGTCCAGCGTGGCCACGCCTTCGCCGTCGTCGACGAGGTCGACTCGATCCTCATCGACGAGGCCCGGACCCCGCTGATCATCAGCGGTCCGACCCAGGACGAGGTGAAGTGGTACGGCGAGTTCTCCAAGATCGTCGCGAAGCTCACCATCGACGAGGACTACGAGGTCGACGAGAAGAAGCGCACCATCTCGGTCCTCGAGCCCGGCATCACCAAGGTCGAGGACCACCTCGGCATCGAGAACCTCTACGAGTCGGTGAACACGCCGCTGATCTCGTTCCTCAACAACGCGATCAAGGCCAAGGAGCTGTTCCGCAACGACAAGGAGTACGTCGTCATGAACGGCGAGGTGCTCATCGTCGACGAGCACACCGGCCGCATGCTCGCCGGTCGCCGCTACAACGACGGCCTGCACCAGGCCATCGAGGCCAAGGAGGGCGTGACCGTCCGCGAGGAGTACCAGACCCTCGCCACGATCACCCTCCAGAACTACTTCCGCCTCTACGAGACGCTCTCCGGCATGACCGGCACGGCCATGACCGAGGCCTCGGAGTTCGACAAGATCTACGGCCTCGGCGTCGTCCAGATCCCCACGAACCGCCCGATGGTGCGTCAGGACCAGGCCGACCTCGTGTACCGCACCGAGGAGGCCAAGTACGACGCCGTCGTCGACGACATCGCCGAGCGGCACGAGAAGGGCCAACCGGTCCTGGTCGGCACCGTCTCGGTCGAGAAGTCCGAGCACCTGTCCAACAAGCTCAAGGGCCTCGGCATCCCGCACAGCGTGCTCAACGCGAAGGTGCACGCCGACGAGGCGCAGATCGTCGCCCTCGCCGGTCACAAGGGCGCCGTCACCGTCGCCACCAACATGGCCGGTCGCGGCACCGACATCATGCTCGGCGGCTCGGTGGAGTTCCTCGCCGACGCCGAGCTGCGCAAGCGGGGCCTCGAGCCGACCGGCGAGACCGCCGACGAGTACGAGGCCGCCTGGCCCGGGATGCTCGACGAGATCAAGGCCCAGGTCAGCACCGAGCACGACGAGGTCCGCGAGCTCGGCGGCCTGTACGTCGTCGGCACCGAGCGGCACGAGTCGCGACGCATCGACAACCAGCTGCGCGGTCGCTCGGGGCGTCAGGGCGACCCGGGGGAGTCCCGGTTCTACCTGTCCCTCGAGGACGAGCTGATGCGGCTGTTCAAGTCCGAGTGGGTCGACCGCGTCCTGACGATGCTGAAGATCCCCGACGACGTCCCGATCGAGAACAAGCGGGTCACGAACGCGATCGCCAACGCCCAGGGCCAGGTCGAGTCGCAGAACTTCGAGTCCCGCAAGAACGTCCTCAAGTACGACGACGTCATGGACCGCCAGCGCAAGGTCATCTACAGCGAGCGTCGCGAGGTGCTCGAGGGCGCCGACATCGAGGAGCAGATCCGCGGCTTCGTCGACGACGTCGTCGAGGGCACCGTCCGCGGCTCCCTCGAGGAGTTCGCCGAGGAGTGGGACCTCGAGCAGCTGTGGACCGACCTCAGGCAGTTCTGGCCGGTCTCGCTCGACCGTGAGGCGCTGGTCGCGGAGGCCGGCGGCAGCCAGAGCGACCTCGACAAGGAGGAGCTGATCGCCAAGCTCCAGGTCGACGCGCAGGCTGCCTACAACGCCCGCGAGGAGGAGGTCGGCCCCGAGGTCATGCGCGAGCTCGAGCGCCGGGTCCTGCTGTCGGTCCTCGACCGCAAGTGGCGCGAGCACCTCTACGAGATGGACTACCTGCGTGAGGGCATCTACCTGCGCGCCTACTCGCAGCGCGACCCGCTCGTGGAGTACCAGCGCGAGGGCTTCGACATGTTCGCCGCGATGATGGACGGCATCAAGGAGGAGGCGGTCGGCTTCCTCTACAACCTCGAGGTCCAGGTCGAGGAGGGCGACGACGCCGACGACGACGAGGTCGTCTTCGAGGACGAGGTCGAGGAGCCGCTGCGCCGCGAGCTGCCGTCGGAGGCCCAGCCCGCAGAGGCCCCGGTGCTCACCAAGCAGGCCCCGCTGGTCAAGGCCAAGGGGCTCGAGAAGCAGGCCCTCCCGGCGAACCTCAAGCTGTCGGCGCCCGACGAGGACGGCGAGGTCGTCGAGTCCGGTGACCTCGTCACCGCCGGGGACGACCCGTACGCCGGGATCGGTCGCAACGCCAAGTGCCCCTGCGGCTCGGGCAAGAAGTTCAAGCAGTGCCACGGTGCCCCGGGCGGTCCGACCGGGATCACCGCGCGCATCGGCTGACCCGTACGTCGTCGACGGCCACCAGACCCACCGGGTCCGGTGGCCGTCGACGTTCGCGGGCAGCCAACGCCGGCCCTCGAGGTCGAGCGAGCGAGCGTCCGCGAGCGCCGACGACACCTGGCGGCGACGGCTACCCGACCCCCCAGGTCGGGTAGCCGTCGACCTCGTAGCGTCTCGTCACGCGGGTCACGACCTCGTTCCTCGGTCGTGCCGCTTGCTCGACGACCTCCGACGAGGCTGCCCTCGTGCCTCGGGCAGCGTCGTCACGCGAACTCCAGGGCGGTGCAGAGCCAGCGGTCGCCCCGCCGCTCGAAGCGCGCGGCGACCGCGCGCGAGCGCTCGCCGTAGCGCACGTGCACGCCCACCTCGGCCACGTCGACCGCGGTGAAGCAGCTGTGCACCGACTGCACCCGGGGCCGCACCGGTTGCACCCGGGCGACCCCAGGAGTGTGCCCGCCGGCGCGGGCCACGAGCATCGCGCGACGCTCGAGGTCCTGCTGCACCTCGCGGCTGGTCCACCGCAGCAGCTGGCTGGCCGGGCGGTCGCCGCCGACGATCTCGACGGCGGCCTGGGCGAAGCGGTGCGCCCACCGGTCGACGTCACGGCGTCGGCGCAGGTCCGGTCCGGGCACGGCGGGCGGGTCCAGCCGCGGCTGCAGGTCCAGGGCCAGCGTGCCCTGCACCGCCGTGAGGGGCGCCGGCACCCGGAGGGGCACCACGTTGTCGTGGAACGGACTGGTGCGGTGACGGGTCGTCGCCACGGTGGTCTCCTCTCAGTGGTCCGGACGCCGCTCGGGCGCCCGGAGGTGCAGGCCGGGATGGATCAGGTCGGGGTCGGGTCCGACGGCGTCCCGGTTGGCCGCGTACAGGGCGGCGGTGGCGCGGGCGACGGCGGCGTCGTCGGCTGCTGCGGGGGCGATCCGCGATCTCGCGATCGACCACAGGCTGTCGCCCGGCCGGACGACGACTCGTCCGGCCGCGGGCGCCGGGTCGGACCGGTCGGCCCGTCCGGCAGGAGGGGCCGGTGGGCGAGCGGGTCCGCTGGGGCGGTCGGGGAGCGGCAGCCCGTCGAGGGACGGCGGCGCCGCGGGTGCCGGCGCCGGAGCGTGGGCGCCGTCGGAGGCCTGGCCGGGGGCCGCCGTCAGCACCGCGAGCCCGCACGCGACGAGGACCGCGCGGGCCGCCCACGCCGGGACGCCCCGCAGCGGTCGGGCCGGGCCCGGCCGCGCCCCGGCCCGGAGCACCTGCGCCAGGACGACGGTGGTGACCACCCACGCCCAGCCGGCACAGAGCGCGAGCGCCACCGTGGCGACGTCGACCAGGACGAGGTCGAGACGGGCGTCGAGGTCGACGCCGGCCGCGGCCCAGCCGGCGGTCACCGCCGTGAGGGCCGCCATGCTCGCCCACACCAACCCACCGCGCAGCGCCCTTAGCGACATCCCGAGAACCTCTGTGTTTGCGTTCGTTTGCATCACTCAACGCTTGTTGTCATCGGTCGTCAAGGGTTCCTCCACAGGCCCGGGCTAGGGTCGGGCGATGGGGTGGGAAGCCGATCTCTTCGGGGTGCTCGACGACCTCGAGCAGCAGGCCGAGGCGATGTACGACGCCGAGCGGGCGCCGGAGCTCGCCGACCGGTCCCGGGCCGAGTACCAGCAGGTGCCGCTCGCGACCCGCCTGATGTCCTCGGTCGGACGCGAGGTGACCCTCCACGTCACCGGACTCGGTGTCCTCGCCGGACGCCTCGACCGGGTCGCCCACGACTGGTGCCTGGTCGCCGGCCCGACCGGCGACTGGATCCTCCCGCTCGCGGCCGTGGCCGCCGTCGACGGCGCCTCCGACCGGGCGGTGCCCCAGGTCGCCTGGTCACCGCTCGCCCGGCTCGGCCTGGGATCCGCCCTGCGTCGGCTCGCCGACGCGGGGGAGCGCTGCGTCCTGCACCGGCTCGACGGCGCCCGCCACGACGGCGCCCTGCGCCGGGTCGGTCAGGACTTCGTCGAGATCGTCGTCGGCGAGCCGCCGCACGTGACGTTGGTGGCCTTCACCGCCCTGGCGGCCGTGCAGAGCCGCTGACCGGTCCCGAGGGTGCCGGCCTCGCCAGGGCGGCTGAGCAAGCGGGATTCAGCGCGCCGACAGGCCCCAGCGGCGACGGTGACCGGCGGTGGTGGCTCGGCCTCGGTGGGTCAGGGGGTCTCGACACGCGGGTCGCGGCTTCGTCCCTCAGCCGCGCCGCTCGCTCGACCACCTTCGACGAGGGTTCGCACTCGCTTCGCTCGCGCGACCCTCGTCAGGTCGCGTCGGTGTCGAAGGGGGGAGCCTCGTGCTGGAGCAGTGGGCGGGCAGAGCGCTTGCTGCGGGGCTGGGCGGCCTCGTCGCCGGCGTCCTCCATCGCCTCGATGATGTGCTTGCGCACGATCGCGCGGGGATCGAGGTCGCGCAGCTCGAGGTCGGCGTACTCCGGCCCCAGCTCGTTGCGCAGGTCGTCGCGGGCGGAGTTGGCCAGGGTGCGGACCTTCCGGGCCAGCGCACCGGCCTGCCGGGCGAGCTCGGGCAGCTTGTCGGGGCCGAAGACGAACACCGCGACGAGGGCGAGGACCGTCAGCTCCGGCAGGCCGACCCCGAACACGTCAGGCCCTCAGAACCGGTTGCTCGGGGTGAGGCCGAGCTGCATGCCGGCGAGACCGCGGCTGCGGCCCGACAGCTGGTCGGCGATCGCGGTCAGCTCGAGCGCGGCCGGGGCGGTCGGGTCGGCGTCGACGATCGGCTTGCCGACGTCGCCACCCTCGCGGAGCGAGACGTCGATCGGGATCCGGCCGAGCACCGGGACGTCGTAGCCGAAGCGCTGGCCGAGGGTCGTGGCGACCCGGTCGCCACCGCCCGAGCCGAAGATCTCCAGGCGGTGCTCCTTGCCCTCCGGGGTGCAGTGGGGGCAGGGGAGGTGGCTCATGTTCTCGACGACGCCGACGACGCGCTGGTGCATCATCGAGGCCATCGTGCCGGCCCGCTCGGCCACCTCGGCCGCGGCCTCCTGGGGGGTCGTCACGACCACGACCTCGGCACCCGGCAGGTGCTGGCCCAGCGAGATGGCGACGTCGCCGGTGCCCGGCGGCAGGTCGAGGAGCAGGACGTCGAGGTCGCCCCAGTAGACGTCGGACAGCATCTGCACGAGTGCGCGGTCGAGCATCGGACCACGCCACGCCACCACCTGGTCGCGGCGGGGCTTGAGCATCCCGATCGAGATCACCGACACCCCGGACGACGTGGGCACCGGCATGATGAGGTCGTCGACCTGGGTGGGGCGCGAGTCGGCGACACCGAGCATGGCCGGCACCGAGTGGCCGTAGATGTCGGCGTCCACGACGCCCACCTTCAGCCCCTGCTTGGCCATCGCGATCGCGAGGTTGACGGTGACCGACGACTTGCCGACGCCGCCCTTGCCGCTGGCGACGGCGAAGACCTTCGTGAGGTTGCCGGGCTGGGAGAACGGGATCTCGCGCTGCGCCTGCCCACCCTGCAGGACCTCCTTGAGGCCCGCACGCTGCTCGGCCGTCATCACGCCGAGCGTCAGGTCGACGTCGGTGACCCCGGCGACCCGGCCGAGGGCGGTGTTGACGTCGCGGGTGATGGTGTCCTTGAGGGGGCAGCCGGCCACGGTGAGGAGCACCGTGAGGCGCACCAGCCCGTTGTCGGTGATCTCGACGGTGTCGACCATCCCGAGCTCGGTGATGGGCCGCTTGATCTCGGGGTCCTGCACGGTCGCCAGGGCGGCGTCGACCTGCTCGCGAGTGGGTGAAGTCATGGTGGTCCCAGTCTAGGTTCCGGGTGGTCCCGGACGGTCGGCGGCGTCGTCGTGACCCGGCCCACGCCCGGGTCCGACCTCGCGCGCCGCCTCCCGGGCGACCGCCCGCGCGGTCTCGGTAGTGCGCTCGTCGAGCTCGGCGAGCAGCGAGCGCAGCTCGGAGCGCACGTAGTCGCGGGTCGCGACCTCACCGACCGCCATCCGGAGCGAGGCGACCTCGCGGGCCAGGAACTCCATGTCGGCGTGCGCCCGGGCGTTGGCCTGCCGGTCCTGCTCGTTGATCACCTTGTCGCGCTGCTCCTGCCGGTTCTGCGCGAGCAGGATCAGCGGGGCGGCGTACGACGCCTGCAGGCTGAGCATCAGGGTCAGGAAGATGAACGGGTAGCCGTCCCACTGGGCGCTCGAGGGCACCAGGGCGTTCCAGCCGACCCACAGGACGACGAAGAGCGTCATGTAGGCCAGGAACGTCGCGGTCCCCATGAACCGCGCGAACTGCTCGGCGAAGACGCCGAACGAGTCGGAGTCGTAGGCCGGGCGGCGCACCAGCTGGCGGCGGTTGTCGCGCGGGGTGTCGAGCCGCTCGCGGCGCTCGGGCCGCTCGGGACGCTCAGCCACGGCGTCCGCCCTCGCTCAGGCCGCGGTCGCGCCAGTTGGCCGGCAGCATGTGGTCGAGCAGGTCGTCGACGGTGACGGCACCGAGCAGGTGGCCGTTCTCGTCGACGACGGGCGCGCAGACGAGGTTGTACGTCGCGAGGTGCGCGGCGACCTGGTCGATCGTGGCTTCCGGGCGCAGGTTCTCCATCGACTCGTCGAGCGCGCCGGCGACCAGCGTGGACGGCGGCTCGCGCAGCAGCCGCTGGATGTGGGCCACCCCGATCAGCCGGCCGGTCGGCGTCTCGAGCGGCGGGCGGCAGACGTAGACCAGCGCGGCCAGCGCCGGGGTGAGGTCCGGGTTGCGGACCAGGGCCAGCGCGTCGGCGACGGTGGCGTCGGTACCGAGCACCACCGGCTCCGGCGTCATCATCGCGCCGGCGGTGTTCTCGACGTACGACATCAGCCGGCGGACGTCCTTGGCCTCCTCGGGCTCCATCAGGTCGAGCAGGATCTCGGCGGTCTCCGGCGGGAGGTCGGCGATCAGGTCGGCGGCGTCGTCGGCCGACATCTCCTCGAGGACGTCGGCGGCCCGCTCCGAGTCGAGGTGCTCGAGGATCTCGACCTGGTCCTCCTCCGGCATCTCCTCGAGGACGTCGGCGAGCCGCTCGTCGTCGAGGGCGGCCACCACGGCGGCGCGACGCTCCGGGGGCAGGTCGTGGATCATCGTGGCCGCATCGGCCGGGCGCATCTCGTTGAGCGCGTGCAGCAGGGCGGTCGCCCCCTGCGTGTCGCCGCCCGGGCGGGTCAGGCCGTGGACGTCGCGCCACTCCACGACGTGGGTCTGACCGCGGCGGCGCAGCGCCTTGGCCGGCTCCTGGACGGCGACGCGGCTGAGCACCCAGTCGCGCGTGCGGCCCTGCTCCATCGCGACGTCGTAGATGGTGCCGGTGATCGTGCCGCCGCCGCCCGGCCCGCCCGGTCCGCCCGGGATCGTCACCTGCCGGTCGAAGAGCTGTCCCACGACGAGCGTCTCGGTCGAGCGCTGCTCGAAGCGACGCATGTTGAGCAGGCCGGTCGTGTAGACCTGCCCGGCGTCGACGTTGGTGACCCGGGTCATCGGCACGAAGATCCGGCGCCGCCCGAACACCTCGCCGACCAGGCCCAGCACGCGGGGCTGGCTCGCCTCGGAGCGCATCGCGACGACGAGGTCGCGCACCTTGCCGACCTGGTCGCCCTGGGGGTCGAAGATCGGCAGACCCACCAGACGGGCGACGTAGACGCGCGCGGGACTGCTCACGTTGTCGCACGCTACCCGGGGACGACGGTCCGGACGACGCGACGGTCCGAGCGAGGTCACGGCGATCGGCGTGAACGGGACCTACACTCCATCCATGGCGCTCACCCCGACCCTCCCACCGCGCGCCGGCGCCGCGCTCGTCGCGCTGCTCCTCGCCGGCGTGGTCCTGACCGGGTGCGGCTCGGACGACGACGGCGACGCGACCGGGCCCACGTCCGGCTCCCCGTCCTCCTCGACGGGCGACGCGCCCAGCGACACCGCCAGCGCCACCGAGGGACCCGACGACACCGCCGCGCCGACCGAGACCGGTGAGCCGACGACGTCGGCGGTCCCGGTCCCCGAGGGCACCCCGACCTGTGCCGACGTCTGGGTCGCCGGCGCGACCCTGCCGCGCACCTACTCCGGCTGCGCCGAGGGCGAGACCCTCGTGGCGGCCGACCGGCTCGGCTGCTCCTCGGGCCAGCGGATCGTCCGCTACGCCGACCGCTTCTACGCCGTCGCCGGCAGCGACATCACCGAGACCTCGGGTCCGCTGGCGCAGGACCCCGACTACGGCGACGCCGTGGCCCGGTGCCGTGGCTGACACCGGAATTTTCCGATCGGGAGGACTTGACACACAATCTCCCACCAGTGCCCGTCCGTCCCGGACCGGCACCGAACGACACCCGACCCGATGGGATCACCTGGCTGTGGCCAAACTTCTCGCGTTGATCGTTGCCGTCGCAGCGCTCTCGGTACCTGCCTCCCAGACGTCCGCGAGTGCGACCCCGGACCCGGGCGGGAAGGGCGAGCGCGGCACCTTCAAGAGTGCCGAGCCCGACACCTTCCGGACCCCCACCCCCGACAACTTCAACCCCCGCCCGGGCGCGACGTTCAACAGCCCGCTCGGCGGCGTGACCGAGCGGCGCTCGATCTTCCGCAAGATCGTCCGGTCGATCGACTCCACGCCCAAGGGCGAGCAGATCAACTTCTTCACCTGGAACTTCCTCACCAGCGAGGGCACCGACGCGCTGCTGCGCGCCCAGGGCCGCGGCGTCCGGGTGCGTCTCCTCATGGACAACCGCAACAACGTCGAGGTCCCCAACCAGCCGTTCCGGCGGCTGAAGGCCGAGCTCGCCAAGAACAACAAGAAGCGCAAGGACGGCGTCCGCAGCTGGGCCCGCGTCTGCAAGGGCTCCTGCCGTGGCGGCACCGGGTCCTCGCACTCCAAGTTCTTCATGTTCTCCAAGGCCGGCAAGGTCCCGCGCGTCGTCATGCAGGGCTCGGCCAACCTGACGCTGGCCTCGACCAACAACCAGTGGAACGACATCTACACCCACACGCGGAGCAAGAACGTGTGGAAGTTCTACGCCAAGATCTTCCGTGAGTCCTCGAGGGACCGGCGGGCCGCCAAGCCGTACGTCACGCAGCGCTTCGAGAGCGGTTTCCGGCTGATCCAGTTCCCGATGGCCACCTCCAAGGACCCGGTCATGCAGCTGCTCAACCAGGTGCGCTGCTCGGGCGCGAAGAACACCGCCTCCGGCCGCACCCGGATCCGGATCGCTCCCGACGTGATCCGGCAGGACCGCGGCATGCGCCTGGGCAAGAAGGTCCGTGCCCTGTGGAACAACGGCTGTGACATCCAGATCGGCTACACCGTCCTCGGCATCGACGTCGGCCGGATGCTGCGTGCTCCCGGCCCCCGCGGTCCGGTGCCCATGCGTCACCTGGTCCAGGACGTCGACGACGACGGCGAGTTCGACAACTACTTCCACCTCAAGGCGATGTCGGTCGTCGGCAAGCTCGGCAACGACGCCTCCGCGTACGCCGTCCTGAACGGCTCGGCGAACTGGTCCGGCCTGTCCGCGGTCAGCGACGAGAACCTCGGCATCTACCGCAGCAAGCGCGACACCCAGCGCTACGAGTCCCACATCCAGTACTGGTACGGCCGCTTCGGCGGCGCCAGCGCGCGGACCGTGCCGAGCTTCCGCGGCGCCACGACGCCGCCGTCCGGCGACCACCTCGTCTTCGGCTCCGGCGCGAACGCCGTCTACGAGGACGGGACGCCCTACAGCACCACCGGCGTCGACCCGTACGCCAACATGACCGGGAACTAGGGACCCGGTGGTACGACTGGGTCCCGCCGTCCGGATCCGGCGCGTCGACGACGACGGCGTCTCCCTCCTCGTGGGGGACGACCGTCCCGTCGACGTCTGCTTCGACGGACGGCGGGTCTGGACGTTCTGGAGCCGGCGCGACAGCGACCCGGTCGGGGCCGACTGGATCCGCGGGCCGTGGCCGCTGCGGCACGCGGCGTGGCCCAAGCCGCTGCGCGGGCACCTCAACGGCAGCAGCCGGGTGAGCGTGCGTGACTCGGTGACCGGTCGGGTCCTCCACGACCGGCGGCTCACCCTCGGCGACGGCGAGGGCACCATCGCGGTGGAGAACCGTCGCGGTGTCGAGCTGGGCATCGACAAGTCCGGCCGGCTGGTCCCGACCTTCGCCACCCGCACCGAGCGCGACATCGACGCGCTGCTCGACGCCACGGACGCCGTCCTGGCCGCGCTGCGCGAGACCGGCGTCGAGCCGTTCATCGCCTACGGGACGCTGCTCGGCGCCGTTCGGGAGGGCCGGGTGCTCGGTCACGACTCCGACGCCGACCTCGGCTACGTCAGCCGGTTCACGACGCCGGTCGAGGTCGCGCTCGAGTCCTACCGGATCCAGCGCCACCTCGCCGAGCGCGGCTACGCGATCGCGCGCTACAGCGGGGCGTCGTTCAAGATCTCGGTCACCGAGGAGGACGTCACCCGCGGCCTCGACGTGTTCGGCGGCTTCTTCGACGGGGGCCGCCTGCACCTGATGGGCGAGATCAACACGCCGTTCGAGCCGTCGTGGATCAGCCCCCTTGGCACCGCCCTGCTCGACGGGCGACCGATGCCCGTGCCGGCGCGACCGGAGAAGCTGCTCGAGGCGATGTACGGCCCCGGCTGGCAGGTGCCCGACCCGGCGTTCAAGTTCACCACGCCGGCCCACACGATCCGCGCGTTCGACGACTGGTTCCGCGGCACCCAGCCCGGCATCCGCTACTGGGACCGGCGCTCGCACCACACCAAGCGCAAGCCGCCCCGCGCGGAGCCGAGTGCCCTGGGACGTCGCGCCTCGGTCATCGCGCGCGACATCGGCGCGACCGAGGTGCTCGACGTCGGCGCCGGCCGCGGCCGCGACAGCATCTGGCTGGCCCGCCAGGGGCTCGCGGTCACCGCCTACGACTACGTGCCGCGCGGCCTCGACCTGGTGGCGGCGCAGGCGGAGGCGGAGTCGCTGCCGCTGGAGGTCCGCCACCTCAACCTCACCGATCGGCGCTCGCTGTTCGCCGAGGGCGCGCGCCTGGCCCACCGGCCCGGCAAGCGGGTGGTCCTCGCCCGGCACGTCGTCGACGCGACGTCGTCCCACGGCCGCGAGTCGCTGGCGCGATTGTGCTCGATGGCGCTGCGCGAGGGGGGTCAGCTGCTCGCCGAGTTCCACCCGGCGGTCGTGGAGCGCGGGGAGCCGGACCCCACGCGCGAGGAGTGGATGCTCGGTCGTCCCGACGTCGACGTGTTCGTCGCGCTGCTGCGCGACGCCGGTGCGAGGAACGTTAGGGTCATCCACCGGAAGGGTCCCGCCCGTCCGGTCGTGCGAGTCGTAGGAGTGTGGTGACGTGGTGCAGGTGAGTGATCTCCGACCCGGGGGCTCGCGAGCGACGATCAAGCGTCTCGAGGAGCGGGTCGCCGACCTCGAGACCGACCTGACCGAGCTGCGCCGGCACCAGGTGCGCCTCGCTGAGCTCGCCGACGTCGTCCAGGAGCTGCTCGTGCCGCTGGCCACGCGCGACGAGGCCGCCGTGGCGGAGGCGATCGAGCGGTTCCAGAGGTCGCTCTAGTGACCCACGGGGCCACCGGCGACGGGGGCGACCACTAGTGGTCGACACCGTCTTCGTGCACATCGGGCTGCCGAAGACCGCGACGTCGTACCTCCAGACCATCATCTGGGCGCACCGCGACACGCTGCGCGAGCGGGGCGTCGTCGTCCCCGGCCGGGAGCGCCGTGACCACCTGTGGGCCTCGCGCACCGTGCGCGAGGAGCGCAAGCAGGAGCGTGCCCCCGAGCGGCAGCGGACGGCCTGGGACCGGGTGCGTCGCGAGCTGGCCGGGTCGAGCGGCACCGGACTGATCAGCCACGAGTTCTTCGCGGCCGCCAGCGCGCGGCAGGCCGCCGCCATGGTCGCTGCGCTGGCCCCGGCCGAGGTGCACCTGGTCGTGACGGCCCGCGAGCCGCTCGGCCTGTTCGCGGCGAGCTGGCAGGAGAGCCTCAAGAACGGCGCGACGACGGCCCTGCCCGACTACGGCCGCACGGTGTCGAGGCGGCCGAGCGACATCTGGAACTGGCGCACCCTCGACCTCGGCCTGGTCCTGCGGCGGTGGACCGAGGCGGTCCCGCCCGAGCGGGTCCACGTGCTGGCCCTCGACCCGACCGCGCCGCGGGACGACGTGTGGCACAGGTTCGCCGGCATCGTCGGGTTCGACACCGCCGGCATCGACCTGTCGGAGTCCTTCCCGAACTCCTCGATGGGCGTGGCGCAGGCCGAGACGCTGCGCCGGGTCAACGCCCGCCTCGACGGGTTCGGCAGCGCGTTCGACCGCGGGGTCTACCTGCGCACCTACCTCGCCGACGAGCGGCTCGTGCCGCAGGGCGGCGAGCGCTTCTGGCCCGAGCCCGACCAGGTCGCCGACTGCCGCGAGCGCGGCCGGGCGACCGTCGACTACCTGCGCAGCGCCCCGTTCGACGTCGTGGGCGAGCTCGACGACCTCCTGGTCCCCGACGAGCTCGACGAGCGTCGGGTGCCGGCCTCGGTCACCGACGCCGAGGTCGCGGCCGTCGCGGTCGACCTGGTGGCCTCGATGCTCGACGACGTCCGCAGCCTGCGGCAGCGCCAGGGCGGCGCCGGCGACGGCGGCGCGGGTCGGCTGTCGCGGTTGCGCGACCTGGCCGGCCGCGCGGGGGTGCGGGCGCGAGCCCGTCTCAGCCGCGGCGACCGAGAGGGTTGAGCCGGCCCAGCTGCTCCTTGCGGCTCGGCCGCGCGGCGTCGCTCCCTCGGGCGTCCTCGACGAGGAAGTCGGCCTTCGGTCGCTCCGCGAGCTCGGCGACCCGGTCGGCGAGCGCGCGGCGCTGCCCGTCGTCCAGGGCGCGCGGGCTCAGCCCGCGGCCCACCGGGTCGGCCTCGACCAGGAGACCGAGGTCGGCGAGGGCGGCGACGTCGTCCTGGGTGGTGCGCTCGTAGATCTCGCGCAGGTAGCGCCCGCGGACGTCGTCGGGCAGGTCGCGGGTCACTAGGGTGCGCAGCGCCTGGGCCGAGGGCGCCCGCGACGCGCGGTAGCGCGCCGGGCCGGCGTGCGCGAGCGCGGTCCACTTGCGCACGAACTCCTCGCCCGACGGCGCGTCGTAGTGCAGCACGCTGAGCCGCGGGTCGTGGTGCCGCTCCTGCTTGTGACCGTCGGGGGAGACCGCGTCGTGCAGGGTCAGTCCCAGGCCGGAGCCGGGGCGGACGCCGGACTTGCCCATCACGTGGCCGTGGAAGTAGGCCTGGTTGGTGGGCTCCTCGATCCGGCCCAGGACGTGCAGGAGCGTGAGGTCGGGATCGTCGAGCAGCGTCTTGAACTGCGTGGGGCGGGTGCTGTCCCAGGTGCTCACCGCCTCCCACGGCGGCAGCCAGACCGCGTCGAGCGCCGGGGGGACGGCGTCCAGGGCGTCGCGGTCGAGGCGCGCCACCTCGTCGCCGTCGACGTGGAAGAGCCACTGCGCCCACCCGAACGGCTCGAGGACCGCGCGCGCCCAGTTCGCGTTGGTGCGCTGACGCACGTTCAACCCGTGCGGCCGGTCGCCGTCCCACCAGCCGCCGCGGGTCGTCGGGAGGCAGGTCACGTGGGGGTGGTCGGCCAGCGCCGCGGCCACCTCGCGCTGCCCCGCGTCCTTCGGCGCGTCGAGGAACACGAACATGTGGTCGACCCCGGAGGCCAGGTTCGCCGCGACGAAGAAGGCGACGTTGTCGACCGAGTCCTTGATGGTCGAGGCGGTGAAGAACATGGTCGCCACCGTAGTCAGCGCGCCCGCGGGCGCGCTCGCGAACCCCGGCGCGGCAGGCCCCCCGTGTTAAGGTCCGGCACGTGGTCCAGCCCTCCCATCGCGCTCCCGAAGGCGCCGCGAGAGGCCCCCGCCGAGGTCTCCTCGGCCTGGTCGGACTCCTCGTCCTCGCCCTCGTGCTGGCCGGTCTGTTCCTCGCCGACCGGGAGCCCGGCACGCCGACGGCCGAGGACCCCGCGCCCACGACCCCGCTCGGTCCCGACGACGACGCGACCCGCGCCACCGACGACGCCGACGACGAGGCGGAGGCCCTGGCCGCCGAGGAGGCGGTCGCCGAGGAGCAGCAGCGGGTCCAGCGGGTGGTGGCCCGGAAGGCCGAGGCCCGCGCCGCGCAGATCGACGAGAAGCGGGACGTCGCCGACAAGGTCGCCCGCCGCGAGGCCCGCCTGGCCCGGATCGAGGCGCTGAGGAACCAGCCGTTCGACGTGAGGGTGGGCTCCTTCAACGTCCTCGGCAGCCAGCACACCGGCCCGGGCGGCCCCCGCCCCTACCCGGCTGCGTCGACCCGGTCGGTGGGCGCGGCCAACCTGATGTCCAAGCACGGCGTCGACATCGTCGGCACGCAGGAGCTCCAGGACGACCAGCTGCGCGCCATCCAGGGACGCACCGGGATGGCTGCCTACCCCGGCCTCGCCTGGGGCTCGAAGGAGACCGACAACTCGATCCTCTACGACGACGGCCGCTTCGAGATGGTCAGCGGCGACAGCTTCACGATCACCTTCATGGGCCGCCCCCGCCCCCAGCCGATCCTCAAGCTCCGGGTCCGGGAGACCGGCCGGGAGTTCTACGTCGTCAACACCCACCCCTCGGCCGGGGGCGGTCGCTACGCCGCCGAGCGGGCACGCGGGCGGGCGACGTTGATCGGTGTCGTCAACGGGTTGAAGTCCGAGGGGCTGCCGGTCTTCGTCACCGGCGACATGAACGACCGCGAGCCCTTCTTCTGCCAGGGTGTCGCCGTCGGGGGCCTGGTGTCCTCCAGCGGGGGCAGCTACGGCGGCGGGTGCAACCCGCCTCCGGGCCCGATCCCGGTCGACTGGGTCGTCAGCACGCCCGACGTGAGCTGGACCGGCTACTGGCGCGACACCGCCGCCACCGACAACCGGATCAGCGACCACTTCTTCATCAGCGCCATGGCCCATGTCGGCTGAGGCCACCGGACCGACCAGGACCACCGCAGCCGCACCGGGGTCGCCCCCGAGTTCCTCGGGCTCCTCGGGCTTCAGGCCCGACATCCAGGGCATCCGCGCCCTCGCGGTGCTGCTGGTCGTCGTCAACCACCTCTTCCCGGGCCGGCTCGCCGGCGGGTTCATCGGCGTCGACGTGTTCTTCGTCGTGTCCGGCTTCCTGATCACCTCGCTGCTGCTGAAGGAGGGACGGCGCGAGGGACGGATCTCGCTCGTCGACTTCTACGCCCGGCGGGCCCGTCGCATCATCCCGGCGGCCGCGGTCGTGACGCTGGCGACCGTGGTCGTCGCCCTGCTGACGCTGCCGCTGCTGCGGGTCAAGGACATCCTCTCCGACGCCGTGTGGGCGACGTTCTTCGCCGCGAACGTCCGGATGGCGCGGGTCGGCACCGACTACTTCGCCGAGGGCCAGCCGCCGTCACCGCTGCGCCACTACTGGTCGCTGGCGGTCGAGGAGCAGTTCTACCTCGTCTGGCCCGCCCTGCTGGTGCTGTTGCTCGTCGTCCTGCGCCGCCGCGGCGACGCCGACCTCGACCGCCGGTTCCGGCGTGCGGCGAGCGTCCTCATCGGCGTCGCGATCCTCGGCTCCCTCGCCTGGTCGGTGTGGGCGACCTACGAGTCGCCGGTCACCGCGTACTTCTCCTCCTTCACCCGTGCCTACGAGCTCGGCGCCGGCGCGGCCTGCGCGCTGCTCCCGCGGCTCACGATCCTGACCCGGCTCGCGCGGACGCTCCTCGGTGGCGCCGGGCTGCTGCTGATCGCCGGCACCGCCCTCACCTTCTCGGAGAGCACGGCGTTCCCCAGCTGGCACGCCGCGCTCCCGGTGCTCGGCACCGTCGCCCTGGTCGTCGCCGGCGGGTCCGGCCAGCCGGGCCAGGAGACGGTGGTCGGGCGCCTGCTCTCGCTGCGCCCCGCGGTCGTGATCGGCGACTGGTCCTACTCCCTCTACCTGTGGCACTGGCCGGTGATCGTGCTGCTGCGCGGCAACCTCGGCGGTGAGCGGTTCGGCACGCTGCCGGTGCAGCTGGCCACGCTCGCGCTCATCTTCCTGCTCAGCTGGGCGAGCTACCGGTGGATCGAGAACCCCTTCCGTCGCGGCACCTGGAGGCGGACCGGTCGCTCGCTGCTGATCTACCCGGTGAGCATCGCCACCGTCGTCGCGACCGTCCTGGTGAGCAACCAGGTGGTGCGCTACCAGCTCGGCGAGTTCGACGACAACCCGGCCATCACCGTGGCCGAGTACGCCCCCGACAAGGCCGGCGACGACGAGCACGTCGCGCTGGTGAAGGCCTCCGTGGCCGCGGCCAAGGACGGCGCCGCCGTCCCGAGCGACCTCACCCCGGGGCTGATCGACCTGCGCAAGCAGACCGCGTCGCTCGGCGACTGCGACTACCGCACCGGCACGACCGAGCTGTGCGCGATCGGCGACCCGGACGCCGACCGGTCGATCGTGGTGCTCGGTGACTCCCACGCACGCGCCCTGTCGCCGGCCTTCGAGAAGATCGGCGACGAGCTCGGCTACCGGGTCTACGTGCTCGTCTACAGCGGTTGCTCGGCCACGAGCCTGACCCAGATCGACCGGGAGACCGATCGTGCCTGGGAGGGCTGCGAGGACTTCAAGGACTTCGCGCTCGGCACGATCGAGGACCTCCAGCCCGACCTGACCGTGATCGGCACCGACGTGGGTCGCTTCACCGACCCCGAGACCGGCCGGACCGTCGGCGGCGACGACCCCGGCTACTTCGAGGCCCTCGACCAGGGTTGGCGCGAGCTGTTCACGACGCTGCTCGAGTCCTCCGACCGGGTGGCGGTCGTCGGCAACACCCCGAAGCTGCCCGACGAGCCCGGCGTCTGCCTGACCGACGGTGACCCGGACCTCGGCGACTGCGCGTTCGCGCCCGGGCCGTACTCGGAGAAGGTGGCCCAGGCGTCGTTCGCGGCCGCGGAGGCCGTCGGCGCCGACCGCGTGAACGCGAAGAAGTGGTTCTGCGCCGAGGGGCTGTGCCCCGCCGTGGTGGGCAGCTTCATCACGATGCGCGACTCCGAGCACGTCACGCCCGACTACGCACGCTGGCTCGCGACGCCGCTGGCCCGGGCGCTCGACCTGCGCTGAGGCACGCCGTCCCACCCGGATCCGACACGCCGAGAAGAACTACATGCGCGTAGTTCACGCGTTTGTGTTGTATGTGGCTGGTGGGAGTGGTGTGATTCGTGATGCTCCGGCCCACGCAGGGCCGCGCCCCCCCTCCGAGGAGCCACACGCATGGGTGCACGACTCTCGCCGACCACCGCCGCCACCCGGGTGCGGACCGCCGTCGCGGCGGCCGCCGTGGCCGCCGTCGCGCTCACGATGGCCGCGGTCCCCACCGGCTCGGCGGCCCCGGCCGCCGCGCCGACCACCGCCGCCCGCGCGGCCGTGGTGACGCCGAGCCCGATCATGATGACCCACGCCAACATCTACACGGGTCTGAACGTCAAGCGGTTCCAGGCCGACGTCCGGACCGTGCTCGCGCCGCTTCCCGACTTCGTCACCTACAACGAGGTCCCGTTCCGCACGGACGCGGTGATGGCGCCGACCGGCTACGACATCCACCGCAGCTCGACCAACCGCTACACCTCCGCCACCGCGGTCGCGTGGCGCACGGACCGGTGGACGATGGTCGCCGAGGGCACGTACCGGTTGTCGAACTGGCGGGGCAAGCCCCCGGGCCGGGTCACCGAGCTCGGCCGCCGCTTCGCCAACTGGGTCACGCTCCAGGACGTCGAGGGCCGCACCCTGTCCGTGGTCGCGGTGCACGTCGCCCCGAACGTCCGCGGCATGCCCGACCTCGCCCGTCCCTCGGTGACCCGCCTCGGCGGGCTGGTCGAGAAGCTCGCGCCGTCGGGTCCGGTCCTGGTCGGCGGCGACTTCAACTTCCACTACCGCAGCTCGCGCTACCCCTCCGACCTCCTGTCGGCGGCCCAGCTGGAGCCGACGTTCGACACCCTCGGTTCCTTCTTCGCCACCGGTGACCACCACGGCGCGACGATCGACTACATCTTCAACCGCGGAGCCGGGACGCTGGCGCCCGACCAGCACTTCAGCACCGAGCTGAACTCCGACCACGACGCCGTCACGGCGGGGTTCCACTGGCTCGGCGACGCCCCCTCCGACACCCAGGTGGTGGCCAACGACCCGAGCGGTGACCAGGCCGCCCGCCGCGCCGTGCTCCGCAGCCTCGCGACCGGGATCCGCTCGGCGCAGGCCGGCGACGTCGTCCGGGTCGTGACCAGCCGCCTCGACCTGTACTTCCTGGTCAAGGAGCTGCGCCGGGCCGCGAAGCGCGGCGTCCAGGTCCAGTTCGTCAAGCTCGGCAGGAAGTGGGCGCCGCGGGAGCAGAACCTCGGCTCCCTCCTCGCCCGCCGCGGGGTCCGCGGGAGCTGGGTGCGCCAGTGCACGACCACGTGCGTCCAGGAGTGGAAGCTGCAGGCCCGGGCCGCGACCGGCACGATCAACGGACTGCTCCAGGTGCGCCTCGCGAGCGGCTCCGAGGTGCGCTGGGACACGACCCGCCAGTTCTCCACGCCGCTGCTGACCGAGCCGTCCTCGGTCCGGGTCAGCACCGGCGCCGAGGCCCTCGACGAGGGCCGACGCCTCTTCGCCCTCGTCGCGAACGCCCGCTGAACCCGGCCGGGTTGCCGGGCTTCTCGGTGACCCGCCAGAGTGTGGCCATGTCGCGCGCCCGTCAGCAGCTGTTCGTGCACGTCGGCATGCAGAAGACCGGCACCTCCTACCTGCAGGACGCGATGCTCCGCAGCAGCGACCGGCTCGCCGCTGCGGGGACCGACCTGGTGCCGCCGACCAAGCGCGAGTGCTTCGACCTGATGGTCGTGCTCCGCGACCGCTACGAGGGGCGCCGTGACCCGGCCACCGACCGGGCGACCCTCGAGCGGTTCACGCAGCGGCTGGCCAAGGCGTCGGGGGAGCGGGCCGTCTACAGCCAGGAGTCGCTGGCCGGGGCCGGCCCGCGCCAGATCGCCCGGCTGCTCCAGCTCTGCGGCGAGCGCGAGGTGCACGTGGTCGTCACGGTCCGCGACCTGGCCCGCCAGCTGTCGTCGTCCTGGCAGCAGGAGCTGAAGGCCGGCAGCACGGTCGACCTCCCGGCGTACCTGCGCCAGCTGCGTCGCGCCCAGCGCGCGGGCAAGGGCGGGCACCCGTGGATCCACCTCGACCCGGCGCTGGTGCTGTCGCGGTGGGCCGAGGTGGTGCCGGCCGAGCGGCTGCACGTGGTGACCGTCCCGCCGAGCGGGGCCCCGACCACCGAGCTCCTGGAGCGGTTCGCCCGCGCCGTCGGCTTCGACCCGACGCACGTCGAGCCGGAGGACCGGCCGAGCAACTCCAGCCTCGGGCTCGTCCAGGCCGAGGTGCTGCGCCGGGTCAACGCCGAGCTGCCCCCCGAGGTGCACCGCCGGTGGATCTACGCCGAGGTGGTCAAGCGCGGGTTCAGCGCCGGCGTCCTGGTGAGGCAGCAGCCCCGCAAGATCCTGGTGCCCCGACGGTTCGAGGCGTGGTGCGAGGAGGTCACCGCCGCGCAGCGCACGGCGATCGAGACCGGCGGCTACGCCCTGGAGGGGTCGCTCGACGACCTCGCCTGCCCGCGGGAGGCGTTCACCGACGAGCCGGTGGTCGCCCTGGAGGAGGAGGTGGCGTCGGCGTCCGTCGCCGCACTGGCGACGATCCTGGCGCGACGCGGTGCCGAGGTGGCCCGGGTCCGTGACGGCCGGATCGGCGCCGATCCGGTGCCGGACCGCCAGACCCTGTCCGAGGGCGACGTCGCGGGCGACCCGACCGGCGTGGTCGGCAGGCTCCGGCGCCGGATCGGCCGGTGACCCGACCCGTCGGCGACACCGGCCCGACGCCGTCCGTTCGCCCGTCCCCACTAGGGTCGACACGCCGTCGCTCCCGTCCGGAAGGTCCCCGCATGCCAGTCACCCGCCCGCCGAGGAGTGCGGCGCGATGACCTCCCCGACGCCGGAGGTCGAGGTCACCGGTGAGGAGCTCGGAGCCGCCCGGGTCGAGGTCGTCCCGGAGCCGCCCCGACGGCTGTTCCTGCACATCGGCCTGCCCAAGAGCGGCTCGACGTTCCTGCAGTCGCTGCTCGGCGAGAACCGGGGCCTGTTGCGCGAGCACGGGTTCACCTACCCCTACGTGCGCCAGGAGGGGATGTTCCACGCTGCCCTCGAGATGGCCGGCAACCCCGACCAGTGGGGCGTGGGCCGCGACCGGGTCGAGGGCACGTTCGACCACCTCGTGCGGCGCGGTCGGCGGCTCGGCGGCGACGTCGTCCTCAGCCACGAGATCTTCAGCGCCGCGAACGGCACCCAGGCCAAGGCGATCTTGGACCGGGTGCCCGACTACGAGGTGCACCTGGTCATCACGGTCCGCAACCTCGCGCAGACGCTCACCGCCCAGTGGCAGGAGCGGGTCAAGAACGGCCACGACCAGTCCTTCGCGTCGTTCGCCGACGACATCCTCGACGGCGTCCCCGAGGAGATGGACGACGACATGGTCGGGTTCTGGCGCGGCCAGAACCTGCTCTGGGTCATCAAGCGGTGGAAGCGGTTCCTGCCGCCCGAGCGGATCCACCTGGTCGTGACGCCGCCCGGCGGCACCGGCCCCGACGTGCTCTGGCGCCGGTTCTGCTCGGCTATCGGGATCCCGTCCGACCTCGTCGACGTCGCGAGCACGCCGCGGCACAACGAGTCGCTCGGCGTCGCCCAGATCGCGGTCATGCGGCACGTCCTGGCCGGTCTCGAGGAGATCGGCGAGACCGAGGACGACCGTCTCGAGCAGCCCTGGTACGCCGTGGTCGCGAAGCGCTGGTTCGCCCAGACGGTCCTCAGCACCGCGCGCTCGGGCAAGCCGCAGGCACCGGCCGCGGTCGGCGACCGGCTGGTCGACGTCACGCGGCACTGGATCGAGGTCGTCGAACGGGTCGGCTACCCGGTGCACGGCGATCTCGCCGAGCTCTTCCCGGGCGACGCCGCGCCCGACGCGCGGCACCCCGACGACGTCGCCGTCGAGGACATGTACGCCGGGCTGCCCCGGGTGATCGCGCGGATGCTGCTGCACGTCCGCGACCTGCGCATCGCCGCTCGGGACCTGGAGACCGAGAAGGGCGAGCTGACCCGGGAGCGCGACGAGCTGGCCGCCCGGGTCGAGGAGCTCAGCGGGACGGTCGAGGAGCTGCAGGCCCAGCGCCGGCGGTGGCCGCTGCCGCCGCGCCGCGCGTGACCTGACGGGCGCCCGGCACGCGCTACGGCGTGTCGCCGGGGAAGACCGGCACGCAGACCTCGCCGTCGTCGACGCTCACCCGGTAGTCGGCGACCAGCGGGAGGTGGTCGGAGGCCCGGGTCGCGACCACGCGGACGGTCGAGGGGGTGACCTCGCCGCGCGTCCCGCTGCCGAAGAAGAGGTAGTCGATGCGGATCCGGGGGTTGCCCGACGAGGCGGTGAAGCCGGCGCCGGATCCCAGGACGCTCCAGGTGTCGGTCAGCCTCGCGCGGACCGGGGCGAGGGTCGGGGAGGACGGTGAGGTGTTGAGGTCGCCGCCGAGGAACACGGGGTTCGGGTCGGCCCGGACGGTGTCCATCGCCAGGCGCATCTGCGCCTCGCGGGCGCCGGGCGCCCCCGGCTCGAGGTGGGTGTTGTAGAAGCTCGTCGCGATGCCGTCGACGTCGATCGTCGCGTGCAGCAGACCGCGCTGCTGGGTGGAGCCGGGGCGGGGGAGCGCGATGTTGACCGAGTCGGTGATCGGGTAGCGCGACAGGATCGCGGTGCCGTAGAGGTTGGTCGGCGAGCGGCGCACGTTGGCCCCGAACACCCACGACATGCCCAGGCGCTCCGCGAGCACGACCGGCATGTCGACGCCGTAGGTCCAGGCGCGGCCGCGGTCGACCTCCTGGAGCAGGACGACGTCCGCCTCCAGCCGGGCGATCTCGTCGCCGATCCGGGCGAGCCGGCTGCCTCCCTCGTAGGGCCGGGCCGAGTGGATGTTGTAGGTGACGACCCGGAGGTCGACGCTCGACTCCTGGGGCACGCACACCGTCTGGGGGTCACCGGGCGCCGTCGGCTGCAGGGTCCGGGTTCCCTGGGGGTCCGCCGGTGGCGTGGTCGTCGGCGGGACCGAGGTGGAGGCGGTCGTCGGGTCCACCGGCGAGGTGACGGAGCCGGCCGGGCTCGTGGCCGCGGCGTCGGGCGCGTCGTCGTCCGGGGCGAGGACGAGGACGGCGAACGCGCCGACGACGAGCATCACCACGAGGGCGACGGTCGCCGGGGCAGCCGACCAGCTCTTCGGTTCCACCGGCCCTCGCACTGCCTCTCGTCGTCTGCTCCTCGGCTCGCGAAGCAGAACTGTACGGGGGGAGCCCGCGGTCCCCGGACTGCTATCGTCGCCCAGGTTTCGCGCGAGCGCCCGCCACCGTCGAGGAGAACCGCACCAGCATGTCAGCGAGCAGCACCGCGACCGGGTCGGCGCCGCGCCTGGTCCTCCACATCGGGGCGATGAAGACCGGCACGACCTTCGTCCAGGACCTCCTGATCGCCAACGCCGAGACCCTGGGCGGGCTCGGGTGGTACGTCCCCGAGCAGCGCGCGGTCGTGCGCGCCACCCGCGAGCTGCTGGCGCTGACCGACTCGGCGGTGGGCTCCGCGCGCGCCGGCGCGTCGCCCACCCTGGCCGACGCCCCCCGCTGGGTGGCGCTGATGGACGACGTGCGGGCGCGCACCGCGGAGCCGGGCTGCCACGGCGCCATCGTGTCGATGGAGTTCCTCAGCTACTCGAAGCGGCCGGGCGTGCAGCGGGTGCTCGAGAGCACCCACGGGCTCGACCTGCACGTCGTGCTCACGGTCCGTGACGCCGTCCGGGCGCTGCCCTCGCAGTGGCAGAGCCTGGTCCGCAACGCCCACCGGAGCTCGTGGCCGGAGTTCGCGACCGCGGCCCGGGTCCGGGGGAAGCGTCCGCCGCACCCCGGCACCCGGGCGTTCCGGCGCACCCAGGACGTCCCCCGGATGGTCCGCACGTGGGGCGAGTCCCTGACCCCGGAGCGGTTCGCCGCCGTCACCGTGCCGGCCGGCGCGGACCGGCCGCGCACGCTGCTGTGGGAGCGGTTCCTCGACGTCGTCGGTGTCGACGCCGCCCTGACCGACACCGGCGCTGCCTTCGACAACCCGCAGCTCGGGTACGGCTCGTGCGACCTGCTCCGGCGGGTCAACGACGCCGGTCTCGCGGCCGAGCCCCCCAGCGCCTACCGCCGGGTGCTGCGCCGTCTCACCCACGACCGGCTGCTCGCCCTGCGCGAGCACGAGTCCCGACCACGCGTCGACGCGGTCACGGCGGCGTTCGCCCTCGACCTCAACGCCCGCAGCCTGGCCGCGATCGCGACCCACGCGACCCTGGTCGGGGAGGCCGGCGACCTGCCCGTCGAGCTCGCCCCCGACGCCACCGTCGATGCCGGCGACGTGCCGGTGCAGGTCGGTGACGAGGAGGTGCGCCGGGCGGGCGAGGCGCTGTTCGCCGGTGCGCTCGCGTGGTGCGCCGAGGAGGGGCTCGTCCTGCCCGACGAGCTCACCGCGCCGCTCCCGGGCGATCTCGAGGACGCCGTCACCCAGGTCGCGACCGTGCTCGGCGTCGCGATCTCCGGCGACCCGGCGCACCGCCTGACCGGCTCCCCGACGAGCTCCTGACGGGCCTCGCTGCTACGGCCGCTCCGGCTGCTGCTGCTCGCGCCGGACGTCGGCGGCGCGGCGCGGCGCGGCGCCGGACTCCTCGCGCCGGCGGGCCCGCAGCTGCATGACGGCCATGTCGGCGATGGTGCTGATCGCGGCCTCGGCGATCTCGTCGTCGCGCAGCTCCGGCAACGGGCTGCCGGCGTCGGCGTCGGGCACCAGGGCGTCGAGGTCGCCGTGGGCGCGGATCCCGACGTCGCGCACCGCCGCGACGTGGCCGTGGGCGACGTCGCGCAGCCAGGCGACGGCATCCGGCGGGACGGTGATGCGGGCACTGGCGCCGCGCTTGAGGGCGCCCCGGACCAGCCAGGTGCGCAACCCGGGCACGTAGTCGGTCTCGTACGACGGGAGCCGGCTGCCGAGGGCGGCGTTGGCGCGCCGGTAGACCTCGGCCTCGGTGTAGCCCCACGACGCGTTGATGTCGTCGGTCGGCCAGCTCATCACCGTCGGGTCGAAGCCCAGCAGGGCCCCGAAGTGCCGGTAGAGGCCGTCCGGGTCGGTGGCGCGGTCGGGGGTGACGACGACGTCGAGCCGGTCGGTGCCGACGACCGAGCCCCAGCGCTGCAGGGTGGCGGCGACGTCCTGGCGCTGCCAGAAGTGCTCGGCCCAGGGACCCTCGCGCGTGTGGAGCCGCTCGAGGAACGTGGGGTAGTCGAGCGTCATCCGGTGCTTGAGGAACTGCTGCCACTCCGAGGGGACCACCGAGGTGATGACCCGGACGCTGAGGACCACGCGGGTGTCGAGGCCGGCGTCGTCGGCGATGTCGACGAACCGCTGGATGCGGTCGACCCGCGCCTCGCAGAGGTCCTCGTTGGTGACGAGGAGGCGATCGCCCGGGGTCCGGCGCAGCCGGCGTCCGATCCGGGCGACCCTGGCCTCGTCGAACGGCTCGGCGAAGCCGCGCGCCGTGCGCCACCCGAACGGGCGCAGGATCCCGCGCAGCGACTCGTCGCGGCTCAGGTAGGGCAGGCCGATGCCGGCGGCCTCGAGCTGGGGGGCGGAGTCGAAGAGCCCCCGCTGCAGCGCCGACGTCCCGGTCTTGCTGGCCCCGATGTGGAGGATCAGGTCGCGGCGCATGGCCAGAACCCTAGAGGTTGTGATCGTCGTCTCATCGAGGGCCGCCACCCGTCAGGAGGGCGGCGGCGTCGGTAGATTGCCCGTACTGACCAGTAAGGGAGACACCGAGCGATGCCGCGACTGTGCCAGACCGACGGACTGACCGACGACCAGAGCGAGATCCTCAAGGCGGTGCGGGTCTTCGTCGAGGAGAGGATCCTGCCGGTCGCCACGGAGCTCGAGCACGCCGACGAGTACCCCACCGAGATCGTCGAGGGGCTCAAGGAGCTGGGGATCTTCGGGCTGATGATCCCCGAGGAGTACGACGGCCTCGGTGAGTCGCTGCTGACCTACGCCCTGTGCGTGGAGGAGATCGCGCGCGGCTGGATGAGCGTCTCCGGCGTGATCAACACCCACTTCATCGTGGCCTACATGCTGATGCAGCACGGCACCGAGGAGCAGAAGCAGAGGTACCTGCCGCGGATGGCGACCGGCGAGGTCCGCGGCGCGTTCTCGATGTCCGAGCCCGGCCTGGGCTCCGACGTGGCCGCGATCAAGACGAAGGCCGTGAGGGATGGCGACGACTACGTCATCGACGGCCAGAAGATGTGGCTGACCAACGGCGGCACGTCCACCCTGGTCGCGACCCTGGTCAAGACCGACGAGGGCCACGCCGACGACGTGTCGGTCTACAAGCGGATGACGACCTTCCTCCTCGAGAAGGAGCCCGGCTTCGGCGAGACCGCGCCCGGGCTGACCATCCCGGGCAAGATCGACAAGATGGGCTACAAGGGCGTCGACACCACCGAGATGGTCCTCGAGGGCCACCGCGTCTCCGCCGAGCAGGTCCTGGGCGGCGAGCCCGGCAGGGGCTTCTACCAGATGATGGACGGCGTCGAGGTCGGGCGCGTGAACGTCGCCGCGCGCGCCTGCGGCATCGCCAACCGCGCCTTCGAGCTCGCCATCGCCTACGCCCAGCAGCGCGAGACCTTCGGCAAGCCGATCGTGGAGCACCAGGCGATCCTGTTCCGGCTCGCGGAGATGGCGACCAAGGTCGAGACCTCGCACTCGATGATGGTCAAGGCCGCCCGGCTCAAGGACAAGGGCCAGCGCAACGACGTCGAGGCCGGGATGGCCAAGATGCTCGCCGCGGAGTACTGCAACGAGGTCGTCCAGGACTCCTTCCGGATCCACGGCGGCTACGGCTACTCCAAGGAGTACGAGATCGAGCGGCTCTACCGCGAGGCGGCGTTCATGCTCATCGGCGAGGGCACCAGCGACATCCAGAAGATGATCATCGGCCGTGCGCTCCTCAAGGACTACCAGCTGAAGGGCTGAGCCCGGCGGGGGTACGCGGACGCGCTTCGTCCGCGGAGTCGGGGAGAGTGTCGCCATGGACACCGAGACGACCGAGCTCACCCTCGACACCCCGGCCGGCGCGGCCGCCGCCCACCTCGCCACCCCGGTCGGCGCGAGCCCGGGCGGCGGCGGACCCGCCGTGCTCGTGCTGCACGCCTGGTGGGGCCTCAACGACGACTTCCGCCGGTGGTGCGACGACCTCGCCGCCGCCGGGTTCACCGCGCTGGCGCCCGACCTGTTCGGCGGCCGGGTGGCGACCACGATCGACGACGCCGACGCGCTGCGACGCACCGTCCCGCACGAGACCGGCCGGGCGATCGTCGAGGCCGCCCGCGACGAGCTGCTGGCCCGCACCGGGCGCGACACGGTCGCGGTCGTCGGCGCCTCGCTCGGCGCGGGCTGGGCGGTCGAGCTCGCCGAGGCCGATCCCGAGCACGTCGACGCCGTCGTCCTCTACTACGGCGCGGCCGAGGCCGACTGGTCCAAGGTCCGGGCCCGGGTGCTGCACCACTTCGGGGAGCGCGACGAGATGGACCCGCTGGAGTACATCGAGGAGATGCAGCAGGCGATGGTCGACGCCGGCCTCGACGCGACCCTGGAGGTCTACCCGGACGCCGAGCACTGGTTCGCCGAGCCCGGGCGGCCCGAGCACCACCCCGGTCACGCGGCGACCGCCTGGGAGCGGACGGTGGCGTTCCTCGGCCGGTGACCACCGCCCGCGGCGGCGTGCCAGGGTGAGCGGGTGGATCTCGAGACCGCGTTCCGGAACCAGGCCGAGGCGTGCGGGCGCCTCGGCTCCCCGATGTACGCCGACCTGCTGTCCCGTGCAGCCGACGACATCGTGGCCGGCGGCCCGACGGCGGCCGTCCTGGCCGGCTACGAGGACGAGCCCGGTCCGTCGGCCGTCGCGCTGCGGCTCGCCGGCTCCGTGCACCGGCTGGTGCTCGAGCGGCGCGCCGGCCCGGTGGCCGCGTACTACCCCAGCGTGGGCGGCGCCTGGGCGGCCGACGCCGGGTGGGCGGCGGTCCGCGACCTCCTCGCGGACCAGCCGGCCGCCGTCCGCGAGTGGCTCGACCGTCCGCCGCAGACCAACGAGGTCGGCCGCTCCGCGGCTCTCCTGGGCGGGCTCCTGGAGCTGGGCGCCGCCTGGCCGGGCCGCCCGGTCCGCCTCTTCGAGCTCGGGTCGTCGGGAGGGCTGAACCTGCTCGCCGACCACTACCGCTACCGCACCCGCGACGGCCGCGACGTCGGGCCGCGTGACGCGCCTGTCGTGATCGACGACGCCTGGACCGGGCCGGTCCCGGTCGATGCGCCGTGGCCGCGCATCGTCGAGCGCACCGGGAGCGACGTCCTGCCCGTCGACGTCGCGACGACCGAGGGACGGCTCACGCTCACGGCGTACGTCTGGGCCGACCAGGTGCACCGCCACGAGCGGCTGCGCGGCGCGCTCGCGGTGGCCACGCGGGTGCCGCCACAGGTGCGGGCGCAGTCGGCCGCCGACCTCGTCGACTCGATCGACCTCGCCGACGGACCCGACGACGCCCTCACGGTGGTGTGGCACAGCGTGATGTGGCAGTACCTCGGCCGGGCCGAGCAGGACCGCGTCCGCTCCCGGCTCGAGGAGCTCGGCACCGCCGCCTCCGACGAGCGACCCTTCGCCCACCTCTTCCTCGAGCCGACCCGCCGGAGCCCGGCCGAGGACCACGAGTTCTGGGTGGTGCTCGAGTCGTGGCCTTCGAGCGGTGCGGCCCGCCGGTTCCTCGGCCGCTCGCGGGGTCACGGGGTGCCGTGCGACTGGGAGCGTGCCGGCGACGGCGACCCGGTCCCGGCCTGAGCGACCCCCGGCGGGCCGAGCCGCGCGACGGGCCGGAGTCGTGGTTGGATCGCCGCATGCCCGGGATGATCGTCGCTGTCAGCACGGTGAAGGACACGGCCGACAACGTCCGCCGCTACGTCACCCGCAACCTCGCCAACGGCATCGACCACCTGGTCGTCTTCACCGAGGACACCGGGTCCGCGGCCGAGGCCTTCCTCGACGCGCACCCCCACGTCACGCACGTGCCCACCGGACGCGGCTGGTGGGGTGAGCACCGCTCCGACGACCTCAACGTGCGGCAGCGCACCGCCGCCAACCTGACCCGCGTGCTGCTGGCGCCGTTCGACTGGGCGGAGTGGATCGTCCACATCGACGGCGACGAGATCGCGCTGATCGATCGCGACGTCGTCGCCGCGCTCCCCGCGAGCACCCGCTCCTTCAAGCTCGACCCGCTCGAGGCGGTCTCCCGCGAGGCGTGGCCGAGCGGCGAGGTCACCCACTTCAAGCGGCTGCTGCGCGACGGCGAGCTGAACGTCCTCCGGGTCCTCGGCCTGATCGCCGAGCCGAACAACAAGGCCTACTTCCACGGGCACGTGCGCGGCAAGCGCGGCGTCCGGGTCCGCGACGACGTGCGGATGGGCCTGCACGTCGTCAAGAACGGCGCGGGCCGCTTCGCCAAGGCCAGCACCGACCCGGGCCTGCGGATGCTGCACCTCGACTCCGCCACGGCCGAGGAGTTCTCGCGCAAGTGGATGACCCTGGCCACGTCCAGGTCGCGGGCGGTCTACCGCACCAGCCGGATCCCGGTCGTCCGTGCGCTGCGCACGCTGTCGCGGCTGGACCTGTCCGACGAGGTGCGCGAGCGCTACCTGAGGCGCATCTACGCCCTCACGACGCTCGAGGACTACGACACGCTGCACGACCTCGGCTTCCTCGTCGAGGTCGGGCCCGAGGAGGGCTCGCACCAGCCCCAGGCCGCGCCGCGGCAGGACCTGGAGGTCCTGGCGAGGCTGCTCGCCGCGGCCGCCGACCACCCGCGCACGACCCTGACCCTGCACGACCACGAGGGCGGGTTCGACGTCCTGCGCGACCTGCTGGCCACCACCGGCGTCCCGGTCGGCGCGGCCGCCGGGATCCTCGACCAGATCGCGCGCAAGCCGGTCCGCAACCTCGGCCCGACCCGCGGTCACGGCAGCCAGGGTGCCGGCAAGGGCGCCAACGGTGGCAAGGGCGGCGGCAAGGGCGGCGGCAAGGGCGGTCAGGGCGGTCAGGGCGGTCAGGGCGGTCAGGGCGGCAAGGGTGGCCGGGCTCGCACGTCCGCCCCGGCGCGCACCGGTGTGCGGGCGCGACTGCGACGTCGCCCCTGAGGCACCGGGCGTCGCGACCCGGAAAAGCCGGTCGACGCGTCAGGGTGCCCGTGCCAGGGTGGTGGGCATGACGGATTCTTCGGGCTCCACCAACGACGACCTCAAGGCCAAGATGCGCGAGGCGCTCGACCGCAAGAACACCCACGAGAAGGGCGTGCACCAGGACGGCCCCGTCCACGAGAAGGCCCACGGGTCCGAGGTCAGCGACAACGCCCCCAAGATGCACCGTCGCAAGGCCGGTGGGGGAGGCAGCTGACGCCGCGCCGACCTGACAGACTCACCCTCGACGTACCCACCGGTAACCCGGGCGGGACCCCGTGAGTGAGGAGAGGCATCGTGCAGTTCGGGCGCAGCTACGAGGAGTTCGAGGTCGGGGCCACGTACAAGCACTGGCCGGGCAAGACGGTCACCGAGTACGACGACCACCTCTTCTGCCTGCTCACGATGAACCACCACCCGCTGCACCTCGACGCGCACTACGCCGGGGAGACCACGCAGTTCGGCAGGAACGTCGTCGTGGGCAACTACGTCTACTCGATCCTGCTCGGCATGTCGGTCGCCGACATCTCCGGCAAGGCCATCGCCAACCTCGAGGTCGAGTCGCTGCGCCACGTCGCACCGACGTTCCACGGCGACACGCTGTACGGCGAGACCACCGTGCTCGCCAAGACCGAGAGCCGGAGCAAGGACGACCGCGGCGTCGTCCACGTCGAGACGATCGGCTACAACCAGGACGGCCAGGTCGTGTGCATCTTCCGGCGCAAGGTGATGGTCCCGAAGGACAGCTACCTCCAGGCGCGTGGCGGTGAGCAGCCCGGCCGACCGGTGCCCCAGCCCGACAGGCACTGGCCCGGACCTCAGGCCGACTGACGACCCGGCTCGTCGGCGGCGAACGCCCGCGCCAGCGGCACCAGCGCGAGCACGAGGACGGCGGGGACGGCGAAACCGACCCGCAGCGAGTCGCTGCCGACGACGCCGGTGAGGACCGCGCCGAGCAGCGCTCCGACGTAGTTGAACTGGTTGAAGCGCGCCACGACGGCGTCCACCTGGGCCTGCGAGCCACCCGCGATCCGCGCCGCGGCGGAGAAGCTGAGCGGGGCGACCACTGCGACGCCCGCGCCGGCGACCGTGAACCCGAGGACGGCGACCGGCCAGTCCGGGGCGAGGACGACGGTGGCCAGTCCGACGCACGCGACGACGGCGCCGGTGCGCAGCACCGCGACCACGCCGTGGGTCTGCACCAGCCGGTCGCCGGCGAGCCGGACCACGAGGCTGGCCAGCAGGTAGGGGAGGGTCGCCAGCGCGACCAGGCCCGACGGCGCGACGACGGTGTCGTCGAGGTAGGTCGCGCCCCAGGTCGTGGCGGCGGTGTCGACCATGTAGAAGACGACCATCCCCAACCCGACCAGCACGATCGGACGCCACGGCACGGTGACCGCGACCCCCTCGCCCGGCACCTCGGCCCGCGGGAGGAACCCCGCGGTGAGGGCGACCGCGAGCGGCAGCGCGGCCACGGCGGCAGCGGTGCCGCTGGCCAGCCCCGACGTCGCCAGGGTGACGGCCGCGCCGACCACGCCGCCCGCCGTCCAGGCGCCGTGGAACGAGGGCAGGATCGGCCGGCCGTAGCCGTGCTCGATCGCGACGGCCTGCATGTTGGCGGTGGCGTCGACGACGCCGAGCGCGACGCCGTACGCCGCCAGCCCGACCACGAACGCCGCGAAGGCCGGCGCCAGCGCGAGCGTCGGGACCGCGACCGCGGTGAGCAGCAGCCCGGCCCGCAGCACGGTCGCGCTGTCGTGGCGGGCGGCGAGCCGCTCGGCGACGACCGAGCCGACCCCGGCGAGCAGCACCATGAGCAGCAGGAGCAGCGACAGCTCGAGCTCGCCGAGGTCCCACCGGTCGGCGAAGTCGGGCAGCCGGGTGGTGAGGCTGATGAACACCAGCCCCTGGCTCGCGAAGGCCAGCACGGTCGCCCGGCGGTGCCGGGCGAGGCCGGCGGACACGTCGGTCGGTGGGGTCACGCGCCGATCGTCGCACCGACCGGCCGCGCGAGGGTGGAGATCACGCGACCGACCAGCCCCGGAGTCACGCCCCCGGAGTCACGCCCGGGAGTCACGCCCGTGGCACGGCACGGCGCGCGGGGGTCCCGGGACCGTCGCCCGCGGCGCGCTGCCGGCGACGCCGCGGCACGAACTCGTACGCGCCGACGTCGAGCCGGCCCGCGCGGGGGCGGGGAGCGAGGCGGAGCGGAGCGACGTAGATCCAGCGGGCGCGCCAGCGGCGAGGCGGTCGGACGCCGCGGTCGCGGGCGGGGGACCGGGCGAGGAGACGGAAGTCGTGGGCTGCCGCGTCGACGAACCCGCGCGCGCCGGCGCGCCGGTTGCCGCGCCGCTCGGCCGCGCCGTCGGTGAGGTCGCCGGGGCCGACCAGCAGGTTGTTCCACAGGTGCGTCTCGGCGCCGGTGCCGAAGAGGGCGACGTGGGTGGCCGACGCACCGCGGTTCACGAGGGTGTTGTTGACGACCCACAGCCGCGACCCCGGGTGGGTGAGGCCCTCGGCTCCGTACGCCACGAGCACGGGGTTCTGCGAGGAGGCGCCCTGCTCCACGACGTTGCCGGCGATCAGCGTCTCGCCGCCGTTCGGGACGTCGATCGAGTAGCTCGCCGTGCCGGCGCCGTCGACGATCCGGTTGCCGGTCACGGTCGTGCGGAGCGCGCGCGACTTGAGCTCGTGGCCCACCGACGCGCCCCCCAGCACGCTGCCGGTCACGGTGAGCGACCGCACCTCGCCGACGTAGACGTTGTGCGAGTAGCCGTCGCCGGCGCCGTTGGCGTGGAACCGCGACCGGTGGATGCGGATGTCGCTGGCCGCGTCGGCGCCGGCCAGGATGCCGTTCTCGTTGTGGTGGAAGACCGAGCGGACGACGGTCAGGCCGGTGCCCTCCTGGCGGATCCCCGCGCCGTTGCGGTCGGGCACGGCGGCGCCGCTGAACTCGATCGCCTCGACCCGGGTGCGGTCGCCGGCGACGACCCAGATCGCCTTGCCCTGCGCGCTGCGACCGTCGGCGGTGAGTCGGACCCGGCCCCCGACGGCTCTCAGCGTGACGTCGTCCTGGGTCCAGGTGGCGACGTCGCCCGGGTAGGCCCCGGCATCAATGAGCACCGTGTCCCCGTCGCGGGCCACGGCCGCGGCGGCGCTCGGAGTCGTGAGGGCACGCTCGGGGCCCACCCGCCAGGTCCGCGGACCCGGCGCGGGGTCGGCCGGCGCGCACGGCGCGACCGACCCGGCCACGACGACCGCGGCCAGGGGGACCGCGAGCAGCAGGCGGACAGGTCGCACCCGGCGATCGTGACAGACTGCGGCGGTGACTGGGAACGAGCTCTGGATCGTCCGCCACGGCCCCACCGAGTGGAGCCGGTCCGGGCGGCACACCTCCGCCACCGACCTGCCCCTCCTCGAGGACGGCGAGGACGACGCCCGCGCGCTGGGTGAGCGTCTCTCGGGCCTCGACCCGGCGCTGGTCCTCACGAGCCCGCGACTGCGCGCGCGTCGTACCGCCGAGCTGGCGGGCTTCGCCGACGCCCAGGTCGACGACGACCTGACCGAGTGGGGCTACGGCGAGTACGAGGGCATCACCACCCCGGCGATCCGCGAGCAGCGACCCGGCTGGAACATCTGGTCCGACGGCTGCCCGGGCGGGGAGAGCCCCGACGAGGTCGGCGCGCGGCTCGACCGCGTCGTGGCGACCGTGCTGGCGGCGTCCGGTCCGGTGATCGCGTTCGCGCACGGGCACTCGCTCCGGGTGCTGACGGCCCGCTGGCTGGGGTTGCCGGTGAGCGAGGGCCGGCTGTTCAAGCTCGACACCGCCACCATCTCCCTGCTCGGCCACGAGCGGGAGTCGCCGGTCGTCATCCGCTGGAACTCTTGACGGGGAGCCCGCCCTCCCGCGACCGTGGTCGCCATGTCGCTCTCGGCGGGCTGTCCTCGCTGTGCGGCCCCCGTCACGGAGACCGCCAACGGTTGGGTCTGCCTGGAGCACGCCGACATCGAGCCGCTGTGGCGTCCCGCTGAGGTCACCTACGAGGCGTTCGCCGACCACCTGCACCGATCCCGTGCGGTCCCGAGCTACCTTCCCTGGCCCCTGAGCCCGGGCTGGAGCGTCAGCGACTTCGCGGTCGTCGGGTCCGACCCGGAGCGGGCCCGCGCCACGATGACCTGCGCCTCGGGCCCGAGTGCGCTCGACGGCCCGGTCGACGTCCTCGTGGTCACCGAGGAGGCCGGCACCGGGCTCGGGGCCCGGATCGCCGGCACCGCGCACCAGGACCCCGGACCCGAGATCGGGGCCGGGCCGCCGGTGGTCAAGGTGCGTCTGGACACCAAGGTGGTGCCGCTGTGGGCGGTCTCGACGAACCCGGGGCCGGACCTCGCCGGCCGTGAGCAGGACCGCTCCGTGCTGGCGGGCGAGGCGCACGGCCGCTGGTTGTGGCTCGTGCTGCGCCCGGCGTCGGCGTTGCTGCTGCTGCGCGAGGAGTGGATCCTGCGCGACGCCTCGCGGTCGGGCCCCTCCCTGGTCGAGCTGCCGTTCGGGGGACCGGCACCCACGTGGTGACGCCCTAGGCTGCCCGGGTGCGCATCGACCTCCACACCCACTCCCGGGTCAGCGACGGCACCCAGACGCCCACCGAGCTCGTCGTGGCGGCGCGCGCGGCCGGGCTTGACGTCGTCGCGCTCACCGACCACGACACGGCGGCAGGGTGGGACGAGGCGGCCGAGGCCGCGCTGGCGGTGGGCACCACCCTGGTGCGCGGCATGGAGATCAGCACCCGGCACCGGGGCCAGGGCGTCCACCTGCTCGCCTACCTGCCCGACCCGGAGCACCCCGGGCTGCGCGCGGAGCTCGAGCGGATCGTCGACGGTCGCGGCAGCCGGGCGCCCGCGATGCTCGCCGCGCTCCACGCCCTCGGCATCGAGCTCACCCTCGACGACATCGCCACGGACGGCGTCCCCGGTCGTCCGCACGTCGCCGACGCGCTCGTGCGCGCCGGCGTCGTGGCGACCCGCGACGAGGCGTTCGCCCGCTACCTCGACGAAGGGCGACCGGCCTACGTCGACCGCTACGCCGCGCCGTTGACCGGCATGATCGAGGCGGTCACGGCCGCGGGCGGCGTGAGCGTGGTCGCGCACCCGTGGGGCCGCGGCCGACGGGCCGCGCTGCCGCCCGACGAGCTCGCCACCCTCGCCCGGCTCGGCCTCGCCGGCCTCGAGGTCGACCACCAGGACCACGACGCCGGCGTCCGCGACGAGCTGCGGGGGCTGGCCCGCGACCTCGACCTGGTCGCCACCGGCTCCAGCGACCACCACGGTCTCGGCAAGACCGACCACGAGCTCGGCTGCCACACCACCGCCGTCGAGGAGTACGAGCGGCTCCTCGACCGGGCGGCCGACGCCGCGGCCGCCTCCGGTCGCCCGGTGCCGGCGGTGGTGACCCCCGGATCCTGAGCCGGCGAGCGCGCCGACGAAACCCCTGGCGCCTCCGTGCCGACCCGCCTCGTCGACCCGGCCTCGGTGGGCCAGGCGTCTCGGCCCGCGCCGCCCGCTCGACGACCGACGTAGCGGGTTCCGGCTCGCTCCTCGCCGGACCCGCTAGACCGGACCCGCTACCGACGCCCGATGGACTGGAGGGCCTGCAGCGCCCGGTTCGGGACGAGGCGGGTCAGGGCGATGACGGTCTTGTACTGCGCCCCGGGGATCGAGAGGACCCGCCCCTTGGCGAAGTCCTCGAGCGCCTTCTCGACGAGGAAGTCGACGTCGAGCCACATGAGGCCGTCGCCGCGCTTGACCTCCATCCGCTCGTGGAACTCGGTCTTGGTGAACCCCGGACACAGCGCCATCACGGTGACGCCCTGGCCGCGGTACTCGTGGGCGGCCCACTCGCTGAAGCTGTTGACCCACGCCTTGGCGGCGGAGTACGAGCCGCGGGGGAGGAACGCCGCGACGCTGGACACGTTGATGATGCCGCCGCTGCCGCGCTCGGTCATCGCGCCGAGGGCGGCGTGGCTGAGCCGGAGCACCGCGGTGACCAGGACGGCGAGCATCGCCTCCTCCGTCTCGACCGGGTTGTCGAGGAAGCGCTTCTTCAGCCCGAACCCGGCGTTGTTGACCAGCAGGTCGACCGCCCGCTCGCGGTCGGCGACGCGGGCCTCGACCCGGGCGAGCTGGTCGGGCTCGACGAGGTCGGCGACCAGGACCTCCACCTCCACGCCGTGCGCCGTCCGGAGGTCCGCCGCGACCTGGTCGAGTCGGGTGGCGTCGCGCGCGACCAGCACGAGGTCGTGCCCGCGGCGGGCGAGGTGGACGGCGAAGGCGTGGCCGATGCCGGCGGTGGCGCCGGTGACGAGTGCGGTGGGCATGGCAGGCATCGTCGCAGGGGCACCACCCGCCGCGCACGACACAGGTCACGTCGTCGGGCAGCACGCCGGGGGACCTGCGCCGCTCAGGAGTCGCGGTCGGGCATGATGGGAGCCGATGACCACGACCCTCGCGATCGCCAACCAGAAGGGCGGCGTCGCCAAGACGACCAGCGTCGCCTCCATCGGTGCCGCGCTCGCCGAGCTCGGTCACTCCGTCCTGCTCGTCGACCTCGACCCGCAGGCGTGCCTGACGTTCTCCCTCGGCATCGACCCGGAGGACCTCGAGCTCTCGGTCCACCACGTGCTGACCAAGGGGCTCGACCCCACCGAGGTGGTGCTCGAGACCGACGACGGCGTGGCGCTGATGCCCGCGACGATCGAGCTGGCGCGGGCCGAGGCCGACCTGCTGACCCGCACGGGGCGCGAGCACGTGCTGCGCTCCATGGTCGAGGACCTCGCCGCCCGGGGCAGCGACTACGACTGGATCCTGCTCGACTGCCCGCCGTCGCTCGGGGTGCTCACGGTCGCCGCGCTGACCGCCGCCGACGGCGTCCTCATCCCGCTGCAGTGCGAGACGCTGTCGCACCGCGGCGTCGGGCAGCTCCTCGACACCGTCCACGACGTCAAGCGGTTCACCAACCGCGACCTGGTGGTGTGGGGCGTCCTGCCGACGCTGTACGACGGCCGCACGACCCACGCGCGCACCGTGCTGGAGACGATCTCGGAGACCTACGACCTCGAGGTCGTGGAGCCGCCGATCCCGAAGACGATCAAGTTCGCCGAGGCGCCCGCTGCCGGCCGGTCGATCCTCGCCACCAGCCGCAGCAGCAAGGGCGCCGCCGCCTACCGGGCGGTCGCCGCCAACCTGGTCGCCCGAGCGGGGAGGACGTCGTGAGCCGGCACCGGATGGACCCGCCGCCGCGCTACCGCGCGCGGCAGGGTCGCCTCGTGGTCCTGGGGGTCTCGCTCGCCACGACCGCGGTGGCGCTGCTCGGCAGCATCGGCGTCCTGCCCTCGGCCGCCGACGACGAGCCGCAGGGCGAGAACCGGGCCGCCGTGGCCGCCGCCGACGTCGCCGGCGACGCCGACGACCGGGGCGCCCGCGACGCCGTCGCGACCGCCGCGCCGACGTCGGAGCCCTCCGCGCCGACGTCCGAGCCCTCCGCACCGACGTCCGAGCCCTCCGCACCGACGTCCGAGCCGGGGGCCTCCGACGAGGAGTCCACCTCGGGGGCGCAGGGCCCGTCGGCCGAGGAGACCGCGACGGTGCTGCCGGCCGACAGCGGCACGGGCCGGCGCGTGGTCTTCAGCGAGGGACGGCAGCGGGTCTGGCTGGTCGGGGCGGACGACGAGATCGAGCGCACCTACCTGGTCTCGGGCAGCCTGACCGACAACCTCGACCCCGGCACCTACGAGGTGTACTCCCGCTCCGAGGACGCCATCGGCATCGACGACTCGGGCACGATGGAGTGGTTCGTCCGCTTCACCCAGGGCGACACCGGCGCGGCGATCGGGTTCCACACGATCCCCGTCGACGACGGCGCCCGGGTGCAGACCAAGGCGCAGCTCGGCACCCCGCAGTCGCACGGCTGCATCCGCCAGGCCACGCCTGACGCGCTCGCGCTGTGGGACTTCGCGCCGCTCGGCACCACTGTCGTCGTCACCGCCTGACCTTGACCTCCGCCGAGGGTCCCCGGGCACGTCCTTCCCTCCGGATCGGGTACCCGGGAAAACGACAGGAGTCCCCGGTCGACCGGGGACTCCTGCACGTCAGGACGGGTGGGCTCAGCCCTCGTTCGTGCCCTCGCTGGTGGCCGACGCGGCGCCCGAGCCGGAGCCCGAGCCACCGCGGCGACGACGACGGCGCGGCCGGGTGCCGGCGGGGGCGCCGGAGGCGGTGACCTCCTGCGGCTCGCCGGCGGTCACCGGTGCGTCGGTGTCGGCCGAGCCGGCACCGGACGTGACGCTCTCGCCCGAGCGGGTGCGGCTGCGCGACCGGTCGCGGTTGCGCGGCGCACGCTCGCGGTCCCGGCCACCGTCGCGGCCGCCGTCACGGCCGCCATCACGGCCGCCGTCACGCCCACGGTCCTCGCGCGGCTTCCGCTCCACCGGCTTCTCGGGCACGATCCGGCCCTTGGTGCCGGGCGCGATGCCCTGGTCGTGGAAGAGGTGCTCGGAGGTCGAGTACGTCTCCTGCGGCTCGTCGAAGGGCAGGTCGAGGATCTTGTTGATCATCTTCCAGCGGTGCACGTCGGCCCAGTCGACGAACGTGATCGCGGTGCCGGTGGCGCCGGCGCGGCCGGTGCGGCCGATCCGGTGGACGTAGGTCTTGTCGTCCTCGGGGCAGGTGTAGTTGATGACGTGCGAGACGCCTCGCACGTCGATGCCGCGGGCGGCGACGTCGGTGGCGACCAGGACGCGGATCTTGTCCTCGCGGAACTTCGCGAGGGCCTTCTCGCGCGCGACCTGTGCCATGTCGCCGTGCAGCGGGCTGGTGGCGAAGCCGCGCTCCTCGAGGTCGTCGGCGATCCGCTGGGCCTGGCGCTTGGTGCGGGTGAAGACGATGAACTTCTCGGCGTCCTCGGCCTGCAGGATCCGGCCGATGATCTCCGGCTTGTCGAGGTCGTGGGCCTGGTAGATGAACTGCGCGGTGGCCGGCACCATCGTGGTGTCGTACGACGACTCGGCGCGGATGTTCATCGGGTGCCGCATGTGCGTGCGGGCCAGCGCCACGATGGCGGCCGGCATGGTCGCCGAGAACAGCATCGTCTGGCGGGTCTCGGGGGTCATGCTGAGCAGCCGCTGCACGTCGGGCAGGAACCCGAGGTCGAGCATCTCGTCGGCCTCGTCGAGGACGACGGCGTGCACGTGCGACAGGTCGAGGGCCTTGCGGTTGGCCAGGTCGATGAGGCGCCCGGGCGTGCCGACGACGATGTCGACGCCACTGGTGAGGGTGTCGAGCTGGGTGTCGTAGCCGACGCCGCCGTACACGGTGAGGACGCGGAGGCCGAGGTCCTTGCTGGCCAGGTGCAGGTCGTTGGAGACCTGGAGCGCGAGCTCGCGCGTCGGGGCCACGATGAGTGCCTGGGGCTTGCCCTGCGGCAGGTCGGCGTAGGCGGCGTCGGTGGAGACGACGCTGCGCTGCAGGACCGGGATCCCGAAGGCGAGGGTCTTGCCGGTGCCGGTGCGGGCCTGACCGATGAGGTCGGTGCCCATCAGCGCGACGGAGAGGGTCATCTCCTGGATGGCGAAGGGGGTGGTGATGCCGGCGCGCTCGAGCGCGTCGCAGATCTCGGGGAGGACCCCGAGCTCACGGAAGGTGGTGGTCAATGTTCTGCTTTCCATCGGTCAAGCCAGGCAGCCGATTGCGATCGTTTCGACGAATCTGTGCGGCCGACCGACCGGCGTTGCACCGGGCCGTGGGGCGAGGCTGACCGCGCACATACGGGAGCGGGAATCGGGCGCGTCGGGTCGTGGACCTGGGTCTGCGCTCCCGCTCGTGGAGCCAGTCTATCGAATAGGGTGCGCCCATGTCCGAATCGCCCGACCTCGCGCCGCGTCCCGACGACGGGACGGCACCCGCCGACCCGGTGTACCGCGACGCGGTGGTCGACCTGCTGGGTGTCATCTCCTACGGGGAGATCACCGCCTTCGAGCGGCTCGCCGACGACTCCAAGCTCGCCCCGACGATGCAGGACAAGGTGGCCCTCGCCACGATGGCGGCCGCCGAGCTCGGCAAGGTCGCCCGGCTGCACCAGCGGATCAGCGAGCTCGGCGGGGAGCCGTTCGAGGCGATGGCGCCGTTCCGGGTCGCCATCGACTCCTTCCACCAGCACACCGCGCCGTCCGACTGGCTCGAGGGACTGGTGAAGGCCTTCGTCGGCGACGGGCTCGCCAACGACTTCTACCGCGAGATCGCCGCGTTCCTCGACCCCGGCACCCGCGACCTCGTCCTCGCCTCGCTCGACGACGACGGCGGCCACGCCGCGTTCGTGGTCGAGCGGGTGCGCCAGGGCATCGCCACCGACCCGCGGCAGGGTGGGCGGCTCGCGCTGTGGGGCCGCCGGCTGATGGGCGAGGCCCTCACCCAGGCCCAGCGGGTCGCAGCCGACCGCGACTCGCTCACCGCGCTGCTCACCGGCGGCGTCGACCGTCCCGGGCTCGACCTCGCCGCCCTCGGCCGGATGTTCACCCGGCTCACCGAGCGGCACGCCGAGCGGATGAGCGAGCTCGGGCTCGACTCCTAGCCGGCGCGCGACGTCGGACCGGGCGGCCGAAACCTGAACTTGTCGGCCGGGATCCCGGCCGCCAAGTTCAGGTTTCCCCGGTCGACCGGGGAAACCCCGGCCCCGGAGCTCAGCTCCGGAAGCCCACGGCGCCGGAGACGCCGCCACCGATCTCGATGTAAGCGATCTTGCCCGCGGGGACGATGACCTTACGGCCCTTGCTGTCGGTGAGGGCGAGGACGCCGTCCGCCTGGACGGCGTCGCTCACGAGCTTCTCGACACCCTCGGCGGACTCGTCGGTCTCGACGACGAGCTCACGCGGCGAGTGCTGGACGCCGATCTTGACCTCCATGGTCAGGGCTCCTTCTGTAGGTCGTGCGGGTGTTCAGTCGGTGAGGGGGTAGCCCCGGATGCCGCGCCAGGCGAGGCCCGACACCAGGGCGGTGGCCTGGTCGCGGTCGAGGCCGCCGGCCTCCGAGAGCCAGAACCGAGCGCTGACCTGCGCCATTCCCACGAGGGAGACGGCGAGCAGGCGGGCCGCGGTGTCGGGCAGGCCGGTGTCGTCGCGGATGACGTCGGCGATCTGGGCCGCGCACTCGGTGGTGACCCGGTCGACGTGCTGGCGCACGGCGGGCTCGTTGGTGAGGTCGGACTCGAAGACCAGGCGGAACGCCCCGGTCTCGCTGCCGACGTAGTCGTAGAACGCCGAGATGGCGGCCGCGACGCGCTGCTTGTTGTCGTGCGTCGACTCGAGGGCCAGCCGGCAGTTCTCGATGATCGCGTCGCAGGAGCTGTCGAGGAGCGCGAGGTAGAGGTCGAGCTTGCCCGGGAAGTGCTGGTAGAGCACCGGCTTCGAGACCCCGGCTCGCTCGGCGATGTCGTCCATCGCGGCGGCGTGGTAGCCGTGCCGGACGAACACCTCGAGCGCGGACTCCAGGAGCTGCACGCGGCGCTCCCGACGGGGGAGCCGGCCGCCGCGGGGCCGGGCGCCGTCGATCTCGGGAGGTGTCGGTGCCACGGCGCGAGCCTATAGGGGCGGGGTTCCCACGGAGCGGGCGGCTGTCGGGAGGCTCACCCGCGGCGGGGAACAATGGACGACGACGGCGACGTTGCCCTCCCGTCGACGCACGACGATCGACCCACACCCCGCCACACCCCAGGAGTGAACCCGTGAGCCTTCCCGCGCTGGTCGAGCCGGCCGCCGAGCTGACCATCGACGAGGTCCGCCGCTACAGCCGCCACCTGATCATCCCCGACGTGGGGATGACCGGGCAGAAGCGGCTCAAGAACGCCAAGGTGCTGGTCATCGGCGCCGGCGGTCTCGGCAGCCCCGCGCTGCTCTACCTGGCCGCGGCCGGCGTCGGCACGCTCGGTATCGCGGAGTTCGACGAGGTCGACGAGTCCAACCTGCAGCGCCAGATCATCCACGGGCAGTCCGACATCGGCCGCCCGAAGGCCGAGTCGGCCCGCGACTCGATCCACGAGGCCAACCCGTACGTCGAGGTCATCGTGCACAACGAGCGCCTCGACAACGACAACGTGATGGCGATCTTCGAGGGCTACGACCTGATCGTCGACGGCACCGACAACTTCGCGACCCGCTACATGGTCAACGACGCCGCCTACTTCCTGAAGATCCCCTACGTCTGGGGCTCGATCTACCGCTTCGACGGCCAGGCGAGCGTCTTCTGGCCCTCCAGCGGCGACGAGGCGCCCTGCTACCGCTGCCTCTACCCCGAGCCGCCGCCGCCGGGCATGGTCCCGAGCTGCGCCGAGGGCGGCGTGCTCGGCGTCCTGTGCGCCAGCATCGGCTCGATCCAGGTCAACGAGGCCATCAAGGTGCTCACCGGCATCGGCGACCCGGCCGTCGGCAAGCTCGTCATCTACGACGCCCTCGAGCTCGAGTGGCGCAAGCTCAAGGTGCGCAAGGACCCGAGCTGCGCCCTGTGCGGCGAGAACGCGACCGTCACCGGCCTGATCGACTACGACGCCTTCTGCGGTGCCATCTCCGACGAGGCCGCCGACGCCGCCGCCGGGTCGACGATCTCGGTCGTCCAGCTCGAGCACATGCTCAAGGAGCGCGCCGAGGGCACCCGCGACTTCGTCCTCGTCGACGTCCGCGAGCCGAACGAGTTCGAGATCAACCGGATCCCCGGCTCGGTGCTCATCCCCAAGGGCGACTTCCTCAACGGATCGGCCCTCGAGCAGCTCCCGGGCGTCGACTCCGGCACCCAGGTGGTCATGCACTGCAAGTCGGGCGTCCGCTCGGCCGAGACCCTGGCCATCGTCCAGGGCGCCGGGTACGACGACGCCGTGCACGTCGGTGGTGGCGTCGTGGCGTGGGTCAACCAGGTCGACCCCAGCCAGCCCACCTACTGACCGCTCACGTCGCCGAGTCGGCGTTCGGACTCAGTCCGAACGCCGACTCGGCCGTTTTCCACTCGCTCTTCGCGCCGACTCGGCGCAACGGGCTGGGGTACGGTGCCGCGCATGTCCTCGGGCCCGCAGCGGGAAGGCGCCCCGCTGGTGGCCCTGCTCGGCGCCACCGGCGTCGTCCTGGTGCTCCTGCTGGGCGTGTGGGCTGCGACTGCGGGGCCTGACGACGCCTTCCGCAGCGACGGGCCCGACCCGGACCGGATCACGACGTCCGCGCCGACGGCACCGCCCTCGACGTCGGCACCGGCGCCCCCCGCGGCCGACGACGACGGCGCCCTCGACGACTCCGACGCCGGCTGGCTCGCGGTCGTGCTCGGCGGCGTCATCTTCCTGGCGGCCGCCCTGGTGGTGCTGGCGGCGGTCGCGCTCGCGCAGAGCGGTCTGCGCAGGCTCCGCGCGCCCGCGCCCGCGCCCGCGCCCCGGGACCGGCGTCCGGACGACGACCCGGACCTGACGGTGGTCGACGCGGTCACCCGGGACGCCGACGTCCAGCGGGAGATCCTCGCCACCGGGGGGACGACGCCGCGCAACGCCATCGTCGAGTGCTGGCACCGTTTCGAGGTCCAGGCCGACCGGGCCGGCATCCCGCGCGAGCCCTGGGAGACGTCGTCGGAGTTCACGCTCCGCCTGCTCGACCTCGCCGGTGCCGACGGTCACGCCGTCGCGCGCCTGGCTGAGCTGTACCGGGAGGCACGCTTCTCCGAGCACGAGGTCGGCGAGGAGCACCGCGTCGCCGCCCTCGAGGCGCTGCGCCGGATCCACCAGGGTCCCCGTGCCGCCGTCCGCGCGGCGGGCGGGGGAGTGCAGCCGTGAAGCGCCGCTGGACCCGCCGGGCGTGGTTCGTCCTCGGCGCCGTCGCCGTCGTGCTGGTCTCCGCGCAGGCGCTCGGGTTCGAACCGCACCCGCTCCGGGTCGCGCTGCTCGGCGTCGTCCTCGGAGCGGGCGCCGGGCTCCTGCTCGACGCCTTCCCGCACTCCACGCTGGTCTGGGCGACCCGACCGCAGGCGGTGACCGTGCCCCGCGACCGCGACGCCGTGACGCAGGCGCACCTGCGCCGCCTCGAGAACCACCAGTCCGCGCGGACGCCGGACGCCGCCGTGCGCGACCGGCTGCGGGACGTCGCCGACCGGGTGCTGCGAGCACGCCACGACGTCCGCGTCGACTCGCAGGCGGGTCGCGCGCTCCTGGGCCCCGACCTCTGCGCCGTCCTGGACGGGCCGGTCGTCCGCATGAAACCGCGCCGCATCGACGAGGTGCTGCGCATGATCGAGGAGCTGTGATGCCCGGACCTGGCACCCACCCGGAGCCCGACGCCCGACCGCTGCCGGTGCGGGAGGCCGCCGACCTCGCGACCCGGGTCCTCGACGAGGTCGAGCGGGCCGTGGTCGGCAAGCGCCACCCGCTGACGCTGGTGCTGGCCGCGATCCTCGCCAAGGGCCACGTGTTGATCGAGGACCTCCCCGGCCTCGGCAAGACCCTCTCCGCGCGCTCCTTCGCCCAGGTGCTCGGCCTCGACTTCGCGCGCGCCCAGTTCACCCCCGACCTGCTCCCGGCGGACCTGACCGGCTCGTTCCTCTACGACCAGCGCCGCAGCGAGTTCGAGTTCCGGCCCGGCCCGGTGTTCGCGGGCCTGCTGCTCGCCGACGAGATCAACCGGACGCCGCCCAAGACCCAGTCGGCCCTGCTCGAGGCGATGCAGGAGCGTCAGGTCACCGTCGAGGGCCGGACCTTCCCCCTGCCCGACCCCTTCTGCGTGCTGGCCACCGCGAACCCCGTCGAGTACGAGGGCACCTACCCGCTCCCGGAGGCCCAGCTCGACCGGTTCCTCCTCCGGGTCGGCTTCGGCTACCCCGGCGCCGACGACGAGTACGACGTCGTGTCGCGCCGCGTGGCACGGCGCCGCGAGGAGACGGAGCTCGAACCGCTCACCGACGCAGCCGGGCTGCGCGCCCTGCAGGCCACCGTCGAGACGGTCCGGATCGACGAGAGCGTCGGGCGCTACTGCGTGGCGCTCGCGGCGGAGACCCGCACCCACGCCCACGTGCAGGTCGGCGCGTCGCCGCGCGGCTCGCTCGGTCTCGCGCTCGCGGCGCGCGCCTTCGCCGTCGTGCGGGGCCGCGACTACGTCGTCCCCGAGGACGTCAAGGCCGTGGCCCGACCGGTCCTGGGTCACCGGATCTCGATCAAGCCGGAGCTGTGGATGTCGGAGGCGTCGGGCTCCAGCGTCGTCGACGAGGTCCTGAAGCGGGTGCCGACCCCCGCCACCCTCGAGCGCCGGTGACCCCGTGGCCGGACCCAGCGACCCGCACCACCTGACCGGCTGGCGCCCGACTGGCGGACTCGTCCGCGGCGTCGTGGTCGGGCTGGTCGGGCTCGTGGCGGCGGTCGTCGCGGGCGAGCCGGTGCTGCTGGTCCTCACCGCGCCGGTCCTGCTGACGGCCGTCCCCGCGCTCCTGCGCCGTCCGCGCAGCACGCCGGGGCTCACCGGAGGCGTCGGGCACGCGTCCCTGCACGAGGGCCAGGCGGCCGAGGTGGCGCTGCGCATCGACGACCACACCGACGTCGAGCAGGTCACCCGCGTCGTGACGCCCGCGCCCCACGAGCACGCGGCTCCCGACGGCGGCCGGTTCACGGTCCGGTCCGCCGACCTCGACCGGGTCGCCCTGGTCGTGAGCCCGCGCCGCTGGGGATCGCGCGTCGTCGGCGAGGAGCGGGTGGTGCTGACGAGCACCTGGGGCGGCTACCGCTGGGGGCCGGTCCTGGTGTCCGGACGCCGGATGCGGGTGCTGCCGACGACGTCCTACCGCTCACGCGCGGAGTCGCCGCACCCGCGCGGCCTCGTCGGTGCCCACCGGTCGACGCGGTCCGGGTCGGGCACCGAGCTGTCCGGCATCCGGCCGTTCCAGCCCGGCGACCGGTTGCGCCGGGTCAACTGGCGGGTCTCGGTGCGCACCGACACCCTGCACGTCACGACGACCCGGGCCGAGCAGGACGCCGGGCTGCTGCTCGTGGTCGACCTCTTCGCCGACCACGGTGCCTCCGACGGCGTCGACGGCCGCGCCAGCAGCCTCGACCTCACGGTCCGCGCGGCGGGCGCCCTCGCCGAGCACGCGGCCCGCACCGGCGACCGGGTCGCGCTGCGCCCGATCGGTGGCCGGGCCCGCCCGGTCCCGATGGGGGCCGGCCGACGTCACCTCCAGCGGCTGCTCGGCACGCTGGCCGAGGTCCGCACCGCCGACGCGCACGGCGACGACGTGGGCCGGCTCGACCTGCGGGTCGGTGCGGGCACCACGGTCGTGCTGCTCTCGCCGCTGCTCGTCGACGCGGTCGCCACGGCCGCGGTCGACCTGACCCGGCGCGGCCTGCCCGTCGTGGTCATCGACACCCTCCCTCCGGACGCGGCCCCCGACGCCGGCGCGTCCGACCCACGGTTGGTCGACATCGCGTGGCGGATGCGCCGCCTCGAGCGCGAGCAGGTGCTGCACGCCCTCGCCGCGGCCGGTTGCCCGGTCGTGGCGTGGCGCGGTGCCGGCACCGTCGACGAGGTGCTGCGCCGGCTCTCCCGGCGCCGTCCCGGTGGTGCCGCGTGACCGACGTCCTCGGCGCCGTGCGCTCCTGGTCGGCCTCCCAGCGCGGCCTGCGCGCCGTGGTCGCGCTCGGTCCCGTCGTCGCCGTGCTCGCGGCCGGGCCGGCCGGAGAGCCGGCACCGTGGTGGTGGGTCGCCGCGGTCGTAATGCTGGCCGGGCGGCACGCCGTCCTCCCCGACTCCGGGGTGGGGGTCCTCGTGCTGCTCCTCGCGGTCGGCTGGTGGGTGCGCGTCCCGGACGACGGGCTGCCCGCCTCGGCGCTGGCCGCGGCCGCCGCCGTCCTCGCCGCCCACGTGGCCGCACTGGTGGCGGCGTCGGCGCCGCCGGACGCCCGGGTCGACGTCGGCGTGCTGCGCTCGTGGGTGCTGCGCGGCGTCGCGGTGCTCGCCGCGGCCCCCGTGCTGTGGCTGCTCGCCCGGGCGCTGGGGGAGCAGGGCGCGCCGGCCGGGCTCTGGCCGGCCGGTCTGCTCGCCGTGCTGCTGGCGGTCGCCGCCGCGGCGAGCGCGTTCCCACCGGGCGCCGCTCCCGACTAACGTCGTCGCCGTGCGGGCCGACGACGACTTCGTGGAGGCGGTGCTGCAGATCGTCGAGTCGGTGCCGCGTGGCCGCGTGACGACGTACGGCGCCATCGCCGACGTCGTCGGCAGCGGTCCGCGGCTGATCGGCAACGTGATGTCCCGTCACGGCGGCCCGGTCCCGTGGTGGCGGGTGGTGCGGGCCGACGGGTCGCTACCGCCCAGCCACCAGGACGAGGCCCGGCAGCTCTACCTCGAGGAGGGCACGCCGCTGCGGCGGTCGGGCACCGCGGTCGACATCGCCCGGGCGTTCTGGTCGCCCGTCGGGACCACTCAGCGCAGCCGGCCGACGTAGGCCGCAGCCCGACGGAGGTCGACGACGCGGCGCTCCCAGGTCACGCCGACCACCACCAGCACCGTGCCGGCCAGCCCGATCACCACCCACTGCGGCGTGCGGGCGGCGTACGGCGACAGCTCGACCAGGGTCAGCAGCGCACCGACGACGGCGCCGACGACGAGCGGTGCGCTCCACCGCAGCCGGGCCCCCGCGAGCACCAGGGCGAGGCAGGCCGCGCCGAGCAGCAGGGCACGCAGCGAGACCGGGTCGCTCACGAGCAGCTGGAGCAGCGACGGCACCAGCGCCAGGCCGAGGCCCGGCAGCAGCGTCGTGCGCGTGGCGGCGCGCGCGTCGCCACGCAGCCGGTGCAGGCCGACGAGCACCAGGGCCACCGCGGTGGGCAGCGTGTAGGGCTCGGGCGCCTGGACGCCGAGGTCGGCCAGACGCACCCACGTCGCGAGCACGAGCAGGGCCGCGCCGACCAGTGCCAGCGGCCGGCGCGACGGGTGGACGAGCGACGAGGCGGTGACCAGCGCCCCGGCCAGGGTCAGGTGCAGGGCGAGCGACACCGCGACGTCGTCGGCCAGCGGCACCGCGACGGCGGCGGCGACGACCGCCGCGAGGGCCGCCGGCACCTCGAGCTCGAGCCGGGGGAGCAGCAGGGCGAGCGCGCCGAGGACGACGAGCACCGGCACCGCGGCGAGCGCCGGGTCGAGCCCGGCGACGTCCGCCGTCGTCCAGAGCAGCGCGGCCGTGGCCGGACCGAGGACCATCGCGCCGACCTCGGTCGCCGCCGGGAACCGGCCGAGCAGGAGGACGACGGCCGCGCACGCCGTCACCAGGACCAGCGGCAGGAGCAGCAGCCCGGGGTCGGGCAGGGCGAGGCCGCCGGCGCCGGCCAGCGCCGCGCCCGCTGCGAGCACCTGGACGAGCGCGGCGGCGTCGTCGCGGAGCAGGGCGTCGGCCGCGAACGCGACCGCGACCGCGCAGACCGCACCCACGACCGTCCACAGCGGCACGGGGTGCAGGGCGAGGGTCGCGACGGCGCCGGCCGCGACGGCCGCGGCGCTTCCACGGGCCCAGGCGCCGAGCGGGCGCGGCGGCACCAGCGTCAGCAGCAGCGCCAGTGTCGCGAGCACGGTCGGGACGACGAGCCACGGCGAGGCCAGCAGGTCGGTCGGATCGAGGCGCAGGGCGTCGTCCGGGGCGGTGGCCGCGTCCAGTGCCTGCGACGCGAGACCGAGGGCGATCACCAGTGACGGCGCCAGCGACAGTGCCGCGACGACGACGGCGGCGAGCCGGAGCCGGGACGGGGCGGCGTGGGCGGCGGCGATCCAGACCACGCCGGCGACGAGCGAGGCGAGGGCCGTGCGGGTCGCGCCGTCGTCGAGGACCGGCAGCACCGCGACGGCGGTGAGTGCGGTGCCGGCAGCGGCGACGCAGCCGAGGACGGCGTACCGGGGGCGCCCGAGGGCGAGCGGGGCGAGCAGCAGCAGGGCCGCGGCGACCAGGGCGACACCGTCCGGGGAGCCCCACAGCCCGGCGAGGGTCAACGCGTCGGCGCGGTCGGCCGTCGTCGCGGCGCCGAGGAGCGCGGTGCCGAGCAGGTCGCACCACGCCGCCGCTGCCGCGACGGCGGCCGCCGCGACCAGGACGGGTCGACCGACGTCGCGACCGAGCCTCGCGAGGCCGGTGAACCCGAGGACCGCGAGGCCGGCCACCAGCAGCGCCGACCCGTCGAGGGGCTCGAGCGAGGGGAGTGCCGCCTGCACGACGAACAGCCCGGTCACGACGGCCAGGGACGACACCGCCAGGCGCCGCTCCACGGCCCACAGGACGCCGCCGCCGACGGCGAGCGCCGCACCGAGGGTGCAGGCCAGGCCCGCGCCGGTGAGGTCGCCGAGCCACCCGGCGCCCCGGGCGCCGAGCACGTCGAGCAGCAGCAGACCGAGCGCGACCGTCACGATCGCCTCGGCCGCGACGCGGAGGTCGCGGCGCCGCAGCAGGACGCCGCCCACGCCGGTGACCGCGGTCAGACCGACCAGCACGGCGGTGCGGCCGCCGACCCCGAGCCACGACCACGCGACCGCGAGGAACGCGACGGCGGCGACCAGCAGGCACAGGGCGCCGAGGCCGAGCAGGATCGCCGGCACCGACGACGTCCGGACGCCGGTGCGCACCGGCGCCTCCGGCAGGGACGACGTCCACACCGGTGCCGCCGGGGCGGCCGCGGTGGCCGGGGCCGCCGGTGCCGCCGGCTGCGGGGCGGGCACGGCCCGGGCGGCGAGCCGGAGCTGCCCGGCGAGCCTGTCGACGCCCTGCAGCGCCGCGAAGACGTCGACGGCGAGGTCGTGGTCGAGCGGCACGCCGCACCGGCGGCAGTGCCGGTCGTCCTCGGTGTGGGCGAGGAGCGACCCGCGGCAGGACGGGCACGAGCGCGGGTCGGCGTAGAGGTAGACGGGAGCGGTGACGGGCATGGCGCCAGTCCAGCAGCGCGGAGCGCTCGGGTGACCCCTGCGGCTGCTCACCCGGGCTGAGTACGCGGGCTCATCCGGCGGCGCGGTCCGCACCGGGTGAACCTGGGGACGAACCTGGGGACAACCTGTGCACGACGGCCCGCGCCTGTGGAATGACGACCCCTTCCTGTGGACATCCGGTGGAACCGGCGGAATGTCCCCGCGACCTCTTGCGCGGCGCTCGCGGGTGGGCGTAGAACTGCCCCACGCACTCCCGCACGGGGGTGCCGGCCACTCGGAGACGAGGGTCCGCACGGCTGCAGCACCGGTCCGCCGGAGCCGCGGCCGCTGCCCGTCGGGTGATGGGACGGGCCGGGGACCAGCGTGGAGGAGCGGTCGGTCGGAGGCATCGCGCCGACCACCCGGAAGGGCCCTCGTGACTCATACTCACGAGGGCCCTTCGTCCATGCCCGGTCGCCCGTGCCCGGTCGGTCCCCGCGCGGTCGGCCCCGCCGGGACCGGGGCGCAGGCGACAATGGCGTCATGGCCACCCGCGAGGAGCTCCTGCACGCCTACGACACCCAGCTGCGCGGCGTCGCCGAGACCGCCGGGGCGCTCTCCTGGGACCGGGCCGGGCCGCTGTGGCGGGCGGTCCACCGCCACGACGGCGAGCAGCAGGGATTCGTGAGCTACGAGGGTCTCGCCGGGTACGACGTGCCGCGGCTCGTCGCGGCCACGGTCGCCTGGTTCCGCGACGAGACCGACGTGGTGTCGTTCGAGTGGAAGACCCGCGGCCACGACGACCAGGCCGCCGAGCTGGACGACGTCCTGCGCGCGCACGGCCTCGTGCCCGGCGAGCTCGAGACGGTGATGGTGGGGGAGGCGACGACCCTGGCGGTCGACGTCCGGCTCGACGACGGCCTCTCGGTGCACCGCCTCGACGACGCCCCGGACGCCGACGTGCTGCTCGCCGAGGGCAGCGACGTCCAGCGCCTCGTCTTCGGGCGCGGGGGCGACCTGGTCCAGCGGGTGGCGGACGCCGCCGGTCGGTGCGAGGTCTGGGCCGCCCTCGACGGCGACCGCATCGTCTCCGTCGGCCGCCTCGAGTTCGTCGACGGCACCGAGTTCGCGGGACTGTGGGGCGGCGCCACGCTCGAGGACCACCGTGGTCGCGGGCTCTACCGCGCCCTGACCGCGGCCCGCGCGCGGTCGGCGCTCGCGCGCGGCGTCCGGCTGCTGCAGGTCGACTGCAGCCCGATGTCGCGACCGATCCTGGAGCGTTCCGGCCTGCTCGCGGTGACCACGACGACGCCGTACGAGTGGACCCGGCCGGACTGACGTCCCCGTGCGCCCGGCGAGGGATTGCCCGCTACCGGGGCACGCGCCGCGCTGGTGACGTGGGGGCATGCGTCGTCTCCTCGTGCTCCTGACCGCTCTCGTCGTCGCGGTCGCCACCGTGACGGTCACCGCCGCGCCGTCCCACGCCGCGACCTACCCGACCCTGAGGACCGGGGCGGGCGGCGCCGACGTGACCTCGCTGCAGTACCTCCTCACCTCGCGCGGCTTCTCGACCGCCGCCGACGGGGCGTTCGGCACGGGCACGAGGGACGCCGTCGCCGCGTTCCAGTCGTCGGCCGGGCTGGCCTCCGACGGCGTCGCCGGACCCCGGACCTTCACCGCCCTGGTGCGCACGCTGCGCGAGGGCGACCGGGGTCCCGCGGTCCAGGCGCTGCAGGTCCAGCTGGACAAGCACGGCTCCACCCTCGACACCGACGGCAGCTTCGGACCGGCCACCGGCGCCGCCGTGCGGTCCTTCCAGTCGGCCCACGGCCTCACGCCCGACGGCGTCGCCGGGCCGGCGACCTGGACGACGCTGCTCGGCACGGGCGGCGGAGGGACGGTGCCGGGCACGTCGTACGACTCGCTGTCGCAGGCCCAGAAGAGCAACGCCCGCACGATCATCGGCGTCGGCAGGGGCGCCGGCGTCCCGGAGCGCGGCTGGGTGATCGCGCTGGCGACCGCGATGCAGGAGGCGACGCTGCTCAACGTCGACTACGGCGACCGCGACTCGCTCGGTCTCTTCCAGCAGCGCACCTCGCAGGGCTGGGGCACCGAGGCCCAGATCCTCGACGCGGTGCTGGCGAGCAAGGCCTTCTACGGCGTCGCGTCGCACACGCCGAACCCCGGCCTGCTCGACGTCCCCGGGTGGGAGTCGATGTCGGTCACCCAGGCGGCGCAGGCGGTGCAGCGCTCGGCGTACCCCGACGCCTACGCGAGGTGGGAGGGCCTGGCCCGCGACATCGTCGCCCACGAGTCCGGGGCGCCGCCCGTCCCCTGAGCCGACCCTGAGCCGACCGCTGGGCCGACCGCCCCGGGCCGTCCATCCCCTGGGCACCGGGCCCCGGGAGTCGGCCGACCGGCGGGTAACCGACAGACTGACGCCGTGGTGCTCTACCAGGTCCTCCACTCCGTCGTCCCGCCCGTGGCCAAGGCCGTGTGGCGGCCCACGATCACGGGCCTGCACCACGTCCCCGCGACGGGTGGGGTGATCCTCGCGAGCAACCACCTGAGCTTCATCGACTCCGTGGTCATCCCGGTCGTCGTGCCGCGCACGGTGGTCTTCCTCGCCAAGTCCGACTACTTCGAGGGCACGGGGTTGAAGGGGGCGTTCACGAAGGCGTGGTTCGAGGGACTCGGCATGCTGCCGGTCGACCGCGACGACACGCGGGCCGCCATCGCGTCGCTGGACGTCGCGCTGGAGGTGCTCGGCCGCGGTGACGCCTTCGGCATCTACCCCGAGGGCACCCGCTCGCGCGACGGTCGCCTCTACCGCGGTCGTACCGGCGTGGCCCACCTCGCGCTCACCGCCGGCGTCCCCGTGGTGCCCGTGGGGCTGGTCGGCACCGAGAGGATCCAGCCGGTCGGCGCCCGGCTGCCCAAGGTGGTGCCGGTGAGCATCACCTTCGGTGAGCCGATCCACGTCGCCGGCCGCTTCGACGACGTCCCGCTCGGCCGGGCCCGGCGTCTGCTCACCGACGAGGTCATGGCCGCGGTCGGCGCGCTGTCGGGACAGGAGCCGGCCGGCGTGTACAACGAGCGCGCACCCGACGCCTGAGTCCTTGCCCGCACCCTCGCGGTCCGGCAGGATCCGACCCCCGCCCGTAACACCGCCGTCATCGAGTCGGAAACATTGTCAGACAGTCTGACGATCGCGTCGCCGACCGTCGACGTGCTCTCCCAGAACACAGGAGTCCCCGTTGAAACGCACGTTGGCGACCTTGAGCTGCTCGGCGCTGCTCGCCTCTGCCCTGGCCCTCCCGGCACCGGACGCGGGTGCCGCCGTCCCGTCCGCGGCCACCGCCTCGACGGCGGCCGCGCCCGACCCCGACAGCGCCGGCCGTGGTGCCGCCACCGCGACCCGGGTCGCGCCGGTGGAGAAGGCCGCGGTGGCCCGACGGGCCGCCGCCGCGCCCGTCTCGGGTGACCCGCTGGAGATGCCCACGTCGTACCCGTACCAGCCGGAGCTGCGGCTCTACCGCGACAACCCCGACGACGCCGCGCACACCGCGGAGCTGCTCGGGCACCCCGACCTGGCCCCGAAGCTGATCGAGTGGATGGGCGAGAGCGACCGGATCTCCACCCAGGTCGTCGGGCAGTCGACCGCGGGCCGCGACCTCTACCTCGTCACCGTGACCGCGCCCGAGCGGGCCGAGGACACCGCGCAGCAGGCGGCCTGGAAGGACGAGCTGAAGGAGGACCCGGACGCCGCCGCCGACGACGCCGAGCTCCTCGCGCAGTACAAGACGCCGGTCTGGGTCAGCGCCAACATCCACGGCAACGAGTGGGAGGGCACCGACGGCGTCATGCAGTACATCGACTGGCTGGTGCACGCCCCGACGTCCGAGGTCGGCAGCATCCTGCGCAACAACCGGCTCTACTTCTCGCTGTCGCTGAACCCCGACGGCCGCACCCTCGCGACCCGCGCGACGGCGCTCGGCCTCGACCCGAACCGCGACATGATCACCAACACCACGCCGGAGACCCGGTCGTTCGTGCGCACCGCGCAGGCCATCCAGCCGCTCTACAGCGCCGACCTGCACGGCTACACCAACGTGCTCCAGGTGGAGCCCTGCGGACCGCCGCACGGCTCGAACTACGAGTACGACCTCTACATGCCGCACAACTACGCGATGGCCCTGGAGGTCGAGGCCGACGTCGTCGCCGCCGACATCCCCGGCAACACCTACTACAACGTCACCACCGGCCAGACCAGCCCCACCAACACCGGCCCCGACACCGCGCACATCAAGATCCCGTACCGCGACACCGCGTCGGGCTGGGACGACTTCCCGCCGATCTTCACCGCCCAGTACGCCGCGTTCTACGGCGCCGCGACGTCGACCGTCGAGCTGCCGCTGACCCGTGGCGCCAGCGGTGGCCGGCAGACCCCGGCCCGCGCCGTCGTCAACACCGCCGTCGCCGTGCAGACCGTGAAGAGCATGGTCGAGTACATGAACGTGTCCGCCAACGCCCGCGACATGCTGATCAACCAGGCCGAGGTGTTCCGCCGCGGCGCGTCCGGCGAGGCCAAGGTCTCGATGACCACCGAGACGATCGCCGACGTCCCCGGCCCGACGCAGTGGAAGCCGCTCTGGGACGTCGCCGACGACCAGGAGCCGGTCACCCTGCCCCGCGCCTACGTGATCCCGGTCGGCGCCGACCAGCGCTCCGCCTCGGACGCCTCCTCGCTGGTGGAGAAGCTGCTCTTCCACGACATCGAGGTCGGCACGCTGGACGCCGACGTCACCGTCGACGGGACGACCTACCCGGCCGGCAGCTACGTCGTCGACCTGCACCAGCCGCTGCGCGGCCTGGTCAACTCGCTGCTCGACCTGGGTGACGACATCTCCGCCAAGGTGCCGTCGATGTACGACATCTCGGCGTGGAGCTACTCCTACCTGTGGGGCGCCACGGTCGACAAGGTCGGCCTGACCACCGACGCCGCGCTCGGCAGCGTCACGCCGGTCACCGCGCCGACCTCGCTGGCGAGCATGCCCGCCGACGGCTACCTCACCTTCGAGGCCGCCGGGCTGGCCGACATGCAGGCCGTCAACGCCCTCCTCGACGAGGACGTCGCCGTCTCGATGCTCGCCGACGGCTCCGTCGTCGTCGCCCCCGGTGACCGCGACGCGGTGGCCGAGGTGGCGGACGGGTTCGACATCGCCGTCGAGAAGGCCACACCGGCCGACGTCGCGGCGCTGGACGACGAGTCGACCAAGGCCCTCAGCGACCTCACGATCGCCTACGCCGGCACGCAGGACGACCGGCTCTCGCTGAGCGAGCTGGGCTTCGACGAGCTCGTCCCCGTCACCGCGACCGGCGTCAACACCGCCGCGACCAACGGCACCGCGACCGGGCTCGAGGACGCCGACGTGCTGTGGATCGGATCGACGTTCACCCTGGCCGACGCGTCGCCCGGGCGCCTCGCCGTCCAGGCCTTCGTCGACGCGGGCGGCTCGGTCCTCGGCCGTGGCAGCGCCGCCTTCAACGCCGCCGCCGCCTACGGCCTGGTGACGGGCACGGCCGTGACCGGCAACACCGGCGGCAACGGCATCGTCGCCGTCGAGACCCCCGCCGACTCGCTCCTCGCGCCGTACGCCCAGGACTCGTCGTTCATCTACCCGGCCACCTGGTTCACCGGCCTCGGCGCCGGCACCGAGGTCGAGCAGACCTACGGCGCCGACCCGCTGCTCGCCGGTCACTGGCGTCCGAGCGGGGCCGGCGTCAACGGTCCGGCCAACGCCGCGGGCCAGCCCTCCGTCGTCTCCGGCGAGGTCGCCTCGGGTGCGCGGTCGGTCGTGTTCGGCACGTCCGTGCTGTTCCGCACGCACCCCAAGGGCGGGCTCAGCCAGGCCGCCCGCGCCCTGCTGTGGGCCGGTCCGGAGGGTCTCGGCGTGCCTGGCCCCGAAGCCACCACGGTCACGCTCGAGGCCACCACGCCCGTCGTCTACCCGGCGAAGGTCGAATTCGACGTCGAGGCCGCGACCGCGACCGGCACGGCCGCGGGCAGAGTCGTGATCCGCGACGCCGCCGGCCGGACGGTCGGCACCGCCGACCTCGCCGCCGGCAGCGCCACGGTGTCCGCCGCCGTGCTCCCCGGCACGACGACCTACACGGCCGTCCTCACGCCGGCCAGTGCCGCCCTGGAGCCGGCCACGAGCGCACCGGTGCGGGTCACCGTCACCAAGGCGACCTCGACGTCGAGGCTGAAGGCGAAGAAGGTCGGGCCCCGCAAGGTCCGGCTGACCGTGGGTCTCGCCGTCCGCGGTCTGCGCCCCGTCGGACCGGTGACCATCACCGACGGCGGCAGGAGGATCAGGGTCGTCTCGTTCGGCGGGTCCGCCACCACCCGGACGATCGTGGTCCGGCTGCCGCGCGGCCGGCACTCCCTGCGGGCGGTCTTCGCCGGCACGGCGGTCGCCGCGGCCAGCAAGTCCGCTCCCGTGGTGGTGCGCATCCCACGTTGACGGAGGCGCTGAGGACGCGCTGACCACGCGCTGACGACGCGCTGAGGACGTGGTGCACGGGCGGGCCCGGGGGAGCGATCCTCCGGGCCCGTCCGCTGCGTCCGGGCGTGCGTCCGGGGTGGGGTCGGCGGCATGCCCGACAGGTTCCGTGCCGGCTGTCCCCGGCGTGTGGTGAGGTTCTGCCATGACCTCCTCGGCCCCGACGTACCGGCTCGTGCGCGAGCACGTGGCCGTCGACGTGCCCGTGCTCGACCCGCAGCAGCAGGCGGTCGTCGAGCACCGGGAGGGGCCGCTGCTGGTGCTCGCCGGGCCCGGCACCGGCAAGACGACGACGCTGGTCGAGGCCATCGTCGACCGCATCGAGCACGACGGCGTCACCCCCGACGACGTCCTGGCCCTCACCTTCTCCCGCAAGGCCGCCGAGCAGCTGCGCGACCGGGTGACCTCGCGGCTCGGCCGCACGATGGCCACCGGGCTCAGCTCGACGTTCCACTCCTTCGCCTACGGCCTGGTGCGGCGCTACGCCCCGGCCGAGCTCTACGTCGCGCCGCTGCGGCTCCTCTCGGCCCCCGAGCAGGACGTCGTGCTCCAGGAGCTGCTCACCGACGCACCCGAGTCGGTGCGCTGGCCCGAGCCGCTCAGGGCCGCGGTCGGCACCCGGGGCTTCGCGCGCGAGGTGCAGGCCGTGATCGGTCGCGCCCGTGAGCGGGGCCTGGACCCCGACCAGCTCGTCGAGCTCGGCCGGCGCGAGGGCGTCGTGGAGTTCGAGGCGGCCGGGCTGTTCCTCCAGCAGTACCTCGACGTCCTCGGCGACCAGGCGGCCATCGACTACCCCGACCTCATCGCGCGCGGCGTGATCGAGGCCGAGCGGCACCGCGCCGAGCTGCGCGAGCGCTACCGCCACGTCTTCGTCGACGAGTACCAGGACACCGACCCCAGCCAGGTCGCGCTGCTGCGGGCGCTCGCCGGCGACGGGGGCAACCTCACCGTGGTCGGCGACCCCGACCAGTCGATCTACGGCTTCCGTGGCGCCGACGTCCGCGGCATCCTCGACTTCCCGGCCGAGTTCCGTGCCCGTGACGGCGCGCCGGCGACCGTCATCGCGCTCGGCACCACCCGGCGCTTCGGCTCCCGGCTGCTGCGCGCCTCGCGCACCGTCGCCGCCTCGATCGGGGTCTCGGGCTCCATCCCCGCCGAGCAGTACGCCGCGTTCCGCAACCCCGAGGCCGCGCCCCACGGCCTGGGCCGTGGGTCGGTCGAGGTGCTCACCTTCGACACCGCCCGCGCCGAGACCGAGCACGTCGCCGACCTGCTGCGCCGTGCCCACCTCGCCGACGGGGTGGCCTGGTCCGACATGGCCGTGCTGGTGCGGTCCGGCCGCGCCTCGATCCCGGCGCTGCGCCGGTCGCTGGCAGCCTCGGGCGTGCCGGTCGAGGTGGCCAGCGACGACACGCCACTGGTGCGCGAGCCCGCTGTCGTCCCCCTGCTCTCGGCGCTGTCGGTGATCCTGCACGCCCGACCGCCCGGGACCGACGGCGCCGACGACCCGGACGACCCCGACTTCGTCGCGGCCGACGTCGTCGAGGGCCTGCTCACCTCGCCGCTCGGCGGACTCGACGCCACCGACGTGCGCGCGCTGACCCGCGCGCTGCGGGCCCGTGACGAGGAGACCCGGGCGCGCGACCTGGTCCGCGCCGCCGTCCTCGACCCGAGCCGTCTCCAGGGGCTGAGCGGCCCCGGCGTGCGCCGGGCCGCCCGGCTCGCCGCCCTGCTGCAGCAGGGGCGCGAGGCACTCGCGGGCGGCGCGACCGTCGAGGAGGTGCTCTGGACCGTGTGGGAGGGCAGCGAGTGGGGGCCGCGGCTGCGCCAGGGCACGCAGGCCGGCGGCCACGCCGCCCGGCTGGCCCACCGCGACCTCGACGCGATCTGCGCGCTCTTCGAGACCGCCGCCCGGGCCGAGGAGCAGAAGGGGCACACGAGCGTCTCGTCGTTCGTCGAGACCCTGCGGGCCCAGGAGATCCCGGCCGACACCCTCGCCGAGCGCGGCGTCCGCGGCGACGCCGTCCGGCTGCTGACCGCCCACCGGGCCAAGGGCCTGGAGTGGCGCCTGGTCGTCGTCGCCCACGTGCAGGAGGGTGCCTGGCCCGACCTGCGTCGCCGCGACTCCCTGCTCGGCGCCGACCGGATCGGCGCCGACCGGATCGGGGAGGGCGAGCTCCTCGCGCCCCTCACCCGCCGCGCGATGCTCGCCGAGGAGCGCCGGCTGTTCTACGTCGCCGTCACCCGCGCCCGGCAGCGGCTCGTCGTCACCGCGGTGCGCTCGCCCGACGACGACGGCGACCAGCCCTCCCGCTTCGTCGACGAGCTCGGCCGCAAGCCGGAGCACCGGGTCGGTCGCCCGCCGCGGCCGCTGTCGATGGACGGGCTCGTCTCCGAGCTGCGCCGCGTGGTCGCCGACCCGGCCCAGCCCGAGACCCTGCGCCGGGCCGCCGCCGTCCGGCTGCGCCGCCTGGCGGGCACCGAGGTCAACGGCCACGCGGTCGCGCCGCAGGCCGACCCGGTGTCCTGGTGGGGCCTGCGGGCCCCCTCCCGCTCGGAGCTGCCGGTGCGACCGGCCGACGAGCCGCTCGTGCTGTCGGCCAGCGCGCTGGAGGGGTTGCTCACCTGCCCGGCGCAGTGGTTCCTGCAGCGCGAGGCCGGCGGTGCCGTCGTCAGCTCGACCAGCCAGGGCTTCGGCAAGGTCGTGCACGCCATCGCCGAGCGCATCGCGAAGGCCGACCTCCCGCCCGACGCCGACCTCGACGTCCTGGTCGACGAGGTGTGGTCGCGGATGGAGTTCCGCACGCCGTGGTCGGCCGGCCGCGAGCGCGAGGCGGTCGCCGCGGTGCTCGCCCGCTTCGTCGCCTGGCACGCCCGGCCCGACGCGCGCACCGTGATCGCCGTCGAGCCGAAGCTGCGCGCCGAGGTGACCCTGCCCGACGGCGAGGTCGTCCGGCTCCACGGCTACGCCGACCGGCTCGAGCTCGACGAGAGCGGCCGGGTCGTCGTGGTCGACCTCAAGACCGGCAAGTACCCGCCGACCGGAGCCGAGGTCGCCGAGCACGCGCAGCTCGGGCTCTACCAGCTCGCGGTCGACCACGGCGCCGCCGACGAGGCCGCCGCCCCGCACGTCGAGGGGCCGGTGCGCACCGGCGGGGCCGAGCTCGTCCAGCTGCGGCACGGCGACGTCCTGCCGAAGGTGCAGCAGCAGCCCGCGCCGGGCGACGGGCCGCGTCTCGCCGAGACGCAGCTGGCCCAGGCGGTCGCGACGCTGCGCGCGGAGGACTTCGTCGCCCGGCCGGGCAAGCAGTGCGACCGGTGCTCCTTCCAGGCGATCTGCCCCGACAAGGCCTCCGGGACGGTGCTGTCGTGACCCTGACCTCTGGCCCGACGTCCGACGTGACGACCGACGTGACGACCGACGCGACCGGGGCGACCGGGGCGACCGGGGCGCCGGTCCGGCCCGCCCTCGTCGTCGACACCCCCGAGCGGCTGCGCGACCTGCTGGGGGAGTCCTGGACCTTCAGCGACGCCCAGTTCACCGCGATCACCGCACCCCTCGAGCCGGCGGTCGTCATCGCCGGCGCCGGGTCGGGCAAGACCTCGGTGATGGCGGCGCGGGTCGTGTGGCTCGTGGCGACCGGGCAGGTCGCGCCCGCGGAGGTGCTCGGCCTCACCTTCACGACCAAGGCCACCGCCGAGCTCGAGACGCGCATCCGGGAGAGCCTGCGGCGCGCCGGCCTGCTCCCCGAGCGCTCGGCCCCCCGCGACGACGACGAGGAGGAGGTCGAGGAGCCGACCGTCTCGACCTACCACTCCTACGCCTCGGCGCTGCTCTCCGAGCACGGGCTGCGGATCGGCCACGAGCCCGACACCCGCCTGATCACCGACGCCAGTCGCTACCAGCTGGCGGCGCGGGCGGTCCAGCGCTACACCGCGCCGGTCGCGCACCTCACCGACTCCCCGCTGCACGTCGTCCGCTACCTGCTCGCGCTCGACGCCGAGATGAGCGAGCACCTGGTCAGCCCCGCGCAGGTGCGCGCCCACGACGCGGCGGCCCGGCCGTCGTTCGAGGCCGGGATGGCCGACGAGCACCGCTCGACCTACCGGGCCAGGAACGAGAAGGCGATCGCGACCATCGACGCGCGCGCAGAGCTGCTCGGCCTGGTCGAGGCCTACCGCGGCCTCAAGGCCCACCTGGGCCTGATGGACTTCTCCGACCAGATCGCGCTCGCCGCCCGGCTCGCCGAGACCTGCCCCGAGGTGGGCGAGGTCGAGCGGGGCAAGTACCGCGTGGTCCTCCTCGACGAGTACCAGGACACCTCGGTGGCCCAGGCGCTGATGCTCAGCCGGCTGTTCTCCGGCGCCGCCGGCGAGCCGGGGCGCGGCCACGCCGTGACCGCGGTCGGCGACCCCAACCAGGCGATCTACGGCTGGCGCGGGGCGTCGGTCTCCAACATCCTCGAGTTCGGCCAGGACTTCCCGGCCGTCGACGGCGCCACCACGACCTACCCGCTCGTGGTCAACCGTCGCTCCGACCGTCGGATCCTGGCCACCGCCAACCACCTGGCCGCCGACCTCTACGCCCTGCGCAGCGACCTGCTGCCGCTCGAGCCGAAGCCGGGTGCGGCCGAGGGCGACGTCCGGGCGATCGTGCACGAGACCTCGCTCGACGAGCTCGCCTGGCTCGCCGAGGAGGTCCTCACCACCCACGCCGAGCTGGCCGCCGTCCGGGAGGGCCCGGCCTGGAAGGAGATCGGCGTCCTGACCCGCGACAACGCCACCGCGGCCGCGGTCTTCGACGCCCTCACCGCGCGCGAGGTGCCGGTCGAGATCGTCGGCCTGAAGGGCCTGCTCCGGCTGCCCGAGGTGGCCGAGGTCGTCGCCACCCTCACCCTCGTCCAGGACGTCACCGCCAACGCCGCCCTGCTGACCCTGCTGGCCGGCCCGCGCTGGGCCATCGGCCCGCGCGACCTGGCGCTGCTCGGACGACGCGCCGGCGAGCTCGCCGGCGCGCGCACCGGCGCCGAGACCTGGTCCGACGTCCACGAGCAGCTCGTCGCGGCGGTCGAGGGCGCCGACCCGACCGAGATCCCGTCGCTCTGCGACGCGCTCGAGGACCTCGGCGACGCCGCCTACTCGGTCGAGGCACGGGAGCGGTTCGTGCTGCTGGCCGCCGAGCTGCGCCGGCTCCGGTCCGCGATCGGCGAGCCGATCCTCGACCTGGTCCGCCGGATCATCGACACCACCGGCATCGACGTCGAGCTGGCCTCGTCGGTGAGCCCGGCGGCCGCGGCACGGCGCGACAACCTCGACCTCTTCGTCCAGGCCGTCGCCGAGTTCCAGGCCGTCGACGGCCAGGTCACCCTCGCCGCGCTGCTCGCCTGGCTCGAGGCCGAGGACGAGCACGGCCAGGGCCTCGACGTCGCGACGCCGTCCGAGGCCGACTCGGTCAAGCTCCTGACCGTGCACCGCGCCAAGGGGCTCGAGTGGGACGCCGTCTTCCTGGTCGGCGTCACCGACAAGAAGTTCCCCACCAGCCGTGGCCGGTCGAGCTGGCTCACCGTGTCGTCGGTGATGCCGACCGCGCTGCGCGGCGACGCCCGAGACCTGCCGCAGCTGGCCGGTCACACGCCCGCCGACATCGCCGACGTCGCCCGGCGCGCCAAGGCCCACGACGCCCTCGAGGAGCTCCGGCTCGGCTACGTCGCGTGGACCCGCGCCCGGCACCTGCTCTGGGTCTCGGCCTGGCGGTGGGCGCCGCACCTCAAGACGGGCAACGGTCCCTCGCCGTACCTCGTGCGGACCCGCGAGGCGATGGCCGGGTGGGGTGGCGAGCCCGACGCCTGGGGCGAGGTGGTCGTCAAGGGCGAGGTCAGCCCGTTCGCGGGCCGGGTGGTCGACCAGCCCTGGCCGATCTCGCACCACACGCCCGAGGTCGAGCGCCGCCTCGACGCCGCCGCCCGGGTCCGGGCCGCCGACCCCGGTGCCCGCGACGACCTCGAGGACGTGCTCGAGCTCGACCGGGTCCAGCAGTGGGACGACGAGATCGAGCGGCTCCTCGACGAGGCGGCCCGCGAGCGGGCCTCCGAGATCGTCGTGCCGCTGCCGTCGAGCCTCTCGGCGACGTCGGTGGCGCGGCTGCGCGACGACCCCGACGCCTTCGCCCGCGACCTGGCCCGCCCGATGCCCCGCGCCCCCTCGCCGGCCGCCCGCTTCGGCACCCGCTTCCACGCCTGGGTCGAGGCGCGCTTCGGCCAGCAGCTGCTGCTCGACCCCGACGACCTGCCCGGCCGCGCCGACGCCGGGATCGAGGACGACGCCGACCTGCAGGAGCTCATCGCGGCCTTCGAGCGGGGTCCCTTCGCCGAGCGTCCGCCGCTGGTGGTGGAGCCGTCGTTCGCGCTGGTGCTGGCCGGCCAGGTCGTGCGCGGCCGGATCGACGCGGTCTACGCCGACGGCGACGACTTCCTCGTCGTCGACTGGAAGACCGGCCGCGGGGGTGGTTCCGACCCGTTGCAGCTGGCGCTGTACCGGCTGGCCTGGGCCGAGCTGCGCGGCGTCGACGTCGAGCGCGTGCGAGCGGCGTTCTACCACGTGCGCAGCGGCCGGCTCGTCGAGCCTCCCGACCTCCCCGGCCGCGACGACCTGACGCGGCTGCTCGACCTGTGATCGGTGGTTATACTTCGCCCAAGTATCAAGGCGTATCACGGAGGTCGTCATGACCGCACCGTCCGCGGCGGAGCCCCTGCCGGACCCCTACACACCCGGCCAGGTGCCGCGCGTCCTGGCCGGACGTGCGGTCGAGCTCGGCCGGATCCGCGACCGGCTCGGCCGGGTGGCCTCGTTCGGAGAGCTCGCCGGGCCGCTGCTGGTCTTCCACGCTCCGCGCGGACTCGGCAAGACCTCGCTGCTGCGCACGGCCGAGCGCGAGGCCGCCGCGATCGGCTTCGCCAGCGCGTGGCTGGCCTGCTCCCGCGAGCGGCCCTTCCTGCCCGAGCTGGTCCGCAGCGTCGAGCGCGCGCTCGACCGGATCGACCTGCGGGTCGGGCCCCGCACGCGGTGGCGCGACCGGCTGAGCAGCCTGTCGGTCGAGCTCGGCGTCCTGGGGGTGTCGGTCGGCGGCGAGGTCGGTGCCGGCGACGACCGAGCGCCCGACGCGGGTGCCGCGCCCATCGGCGCACTCGAGGACCTCCTGCACGAGGCGGCCCGCGCGGTGCGGGACCGCGGCGGCGCCGGGCTGGTCGTCTTCATCGACGAGCTCCACGCGGCGTCCGCCGACGACCTCGCCACCCTGCTCAACGCCGTCCAGAACCTCGACGGCGATCGCGACGACAACCCGCTCACCGTCGTCACCGCGGGCCTGCCCGTCACCCCCGAGGCGATCATCCGGGCCGCGACCTTCGGCGAGCGCAGCGCGTTCGTGCCGCTCGACGTCCTCAGCGACGACGACGCCCGGCAGCTCCTCGCGCTTCCCGCCGACGCCCTCGGCGTCACGTGGGAGGCGGACGCCCTCGAGTCCGTCGTCCGACGGGTCGGCGGTCATCCCTACCTGCTCCAGCTCGCGGGCAGCTGCACCTGGCAGGCGCTGCGCCCACGGGTCGGCGCGGTGGTCGACGAGGCCGCCGTCGACGCCGGTCTCCCGGCCGCCGAGGTGCAGCTGACCGCGATGCACGCGGCCCGCTGGGGGTCGGCGACCGAGCTCGAGCGCACCTTCATCAGCGCGATGGCCTCGGTCGGTCCCGGCAACGTCACCCGCGCGCGGATCGCGGCGGCGATGGGGGTCGACTCACGCTCGATCAGCGTCCCGCGCGAGCGACTCATCGAGAAGGGCATCATCGAGCCGGTCGGCCACGGACTGGTCCGATTCACCATGCCGGGCTTCGACGCGTGGGTGCGGGCGCGCGGGCAGGACTGAGGCGGTCCTCGTTCAGGAGCCGAGCGCGGCGGCGTCGGCCCGGAGCGCGGCGAGCACGCCGCGTGCCGCCACCCGGCCGGCCCGGTTTGCGCCGATGGTGCTGGCCGAGGGGCCGTAGCCGACGAGCTGCACCCGGGGGTCGACGACGGCGGTGGTGCCGTCGAGCCGGATCCCGCCGAGCGGGCTGCGCAGGTGCAGCGGAGCCAGGTGCCCGACGGCCGGTCGGAAGCCGGTGGCCCACAGGATCGCCTGCGCCGGCTCGAAGGCGTCGGCCCAGCGCACGCCGTCCGGCTCGACGGAGGCGAACATCGGCCGCCGGTCGTACGCGCCCACCGCCTCGGCCGCCCGCTCCTGCTCGCGCAGCGCGAGCCCGGTCACGCTCACCACGCTCGCCGGCGGGAGGCCCCGGCGCACCCGGTCCTCGACGCGGGCCACGACGGCCCGGCCGACCTCGGGGGTGAAGTCGTCGGTGCGCCACACGGGCGGGCGCCGCGTCACCCAGAGCGTGTCGGTGACGAGCGCGATCTCGCCGAGCAGCTGCACCGCGGAGGCACCACCACCCACCACGACGGTCCGCAGGCCGCGGAACGCCTCGGCGCCGGGGTAGTCGGCCGTGTGCCACTGCGGCCCGGCGAACGACGCGGCCCCGGGGTAGTGCGGCACGAAGGGCTGGGACCAGGTGCCGGTCGCGTTCACCACCGTGCGCGTCGTCCACGCCCGTTCTCCGGCCCGGACGACGAGCAGGCCGTCGGGAGCGTCGTCGACCCGCTCGACCCGGTCGACGCGCACCGGGCGGACGACCGGCAGGCCGTGCTCGCGCTCGTACGTCGCGAAGTACGCCGGGACCGCGACGTTGGCCCGCTCCCGGCCGTCGGGCTCCGGGCGGGCGCTGTCGGGGAGGGCGGCGACACCGTGCACGTCGGCCATCGAGAGGGAGTCCCAGCGGTGCTGCCAGGCGCCGCCCGGTGCGGCGTCGGCGTCGAGGACGACGTGTCGGACGCCGCGTCTCCGCAGGTGGTACGACGCCGAGAGCCCGGCCTGCCCGGCTCCGATGACGACGCTGTCGAAGACTTCCACGTCGTCCCGAACGCCGCGACGGCGCGGCTTAGTCCCCGCCGCTCCCGGGGGCCACGGCAGCGTCGCCGGCCCCGAACGCCGCCGTGAGCGCCACCTCGACCATCCGGCCGAAGGTCTGCTCGCGCTCCTGCGCCGTGGTCTCCTCGCCGGTGACGACGTGGTCGGAGACGGTGCAGATCGCCAGGGCCCGCCGGCCGTGGCGGGCGGCGATCGTGTAGAGCGCGGCGGCCTCCATCTCGACGGCGAGGACGCCGTGGTCGACCATCCGTGAGGTCAGCTCGGGGCGCGACGCGTAGAACGAGTCGCTGCTGAGGATCAGCCCCACGTGGGCCTCGGGCGCGGCGGCCGCGGCGTCGCGCAGCAGACCGAAGTCGGCCACCGGCGCGTAGTCGAGGCCCTCGAAGGTGATCCGGTTCATCGAGGAGTCGGTGCAGGCGCCGGAGGCGATCACCAGGTCGCGGATGCCGAGCCGCTCGGTGAGCGCGCCGCACGAGCCGACCCGGACGATCGTCTGCACGTCGTACTCGCGGAGCAGCTCGGTGGCGTAGATCGCGAGCGACGGCTGGCCCATCCCCGAGCCCTGCACCGACACCCGGTGCCCGTGCCACGTGCCGGTGTAGCCGTACATGCCCCGCACCTCGGAGTAGCAGGCCGCGTCGTCGAGGAAGGTCTCGGCGATCCAACGCGCCCGGAGCGGGTCGCCGGGCATGAGGACGACGGGGGCGATGTCGCCGGGGGCGGCGCCGATGTGGGTGCTCACCGGGCCAGCCTCTCACCCCCGTCGTCCTGCGGGCCGAGCCCGGGAGGTGGTCGTCAGCCGCTCACGGCCTGCAGCTCCTGGGGGACGACGCCGACGTCGATCCGGTCGGTCACCGTGCCGGTCGCGAGGTCGACCACGTGCACGGCACGCTCGGCCGGGTCGCTCACGTAGGCGACGTCGCCGACGACCTCGAGCGTCGGGCGGGGCTGCTGCCAGTCGGTCGGCTCGCGCCACGGGGCGACGACCGGGAACCGGTCGGTGACGCGGCCGCGCCCGACGTCGATCACGTGCAGGGCGCCGTCGGTGCCGAGGACGACGCCGTCGCCGTCCGCGCTGCGGCCCAACGAGCGGAACGTGTAGCTCGTGCCGAGGTCGACCAGGCGCAACGTGGCGTCGCGGCTGTCGACGAGGGCGACGCGGGTGGGCCGCTCGAGCTCGGCGTCCGGGTCGGACTTGTAGTCGCCCAGCAGGACCGGCGAGGTCTCGTGCCCGGCCTGGTTGCCGATCCGCCCGTACGGGTCCGGGGACTCGACCTTGGTCAGCTCGCGCCCGTCGAGCAGCAGGACGCCGTCCTGGCAGCCGAACGCCGCCACCTCGCCGACGTGGGCCTCCCCGTGGACGCCGGGGCAGGCACCCGGGCCCTCGGTCGGGCTCGCGGCCAGCTCGGCGCCGCCGTTGGTCTCGACCCGGACGCCGACCGCGCCGTCCTCGCCGCCGACCGTGTGGGCGAGGTTGCCGTGCTCGTCGACGACCGCGACGCCGTGGTGGGCCTCGTCGAGGGTCCAGGTGGTGACCTCGGGCTCGGACGGCAGCTCGGCGAGGTCGGCGGTGGCGAAGGTGGTGACCTGGCCGGTGCCGTCGTCGAAGAGTGTCGTGTGTCCTCCGTGCCCGACGACGTGGCCGGGCTCCTCGGCGGCGACCTCGAAGTCGGAGAGCGTCGGCGGGACGGTCCAGGAGTGGCCGTGGTCCCCGTGCTCCTCGGTCCACGCGCCGAGGTCGAGGGCGGTGAAGCCGCCGCCGCGGCTGACCATCACGTGCCGGTCGTCGCCGGCCGGACTGAGTCGGACGAAGCCGTCGAGCGGCTCCTCGAGCAGGAGGTCGCCGGTGGCGGCGTCCAGGACCAGGACGCCGCCGTCGTGGCTGATCGCGAGCCGCGGCCGGGGACCGGTCTCCTCGGTCGCGCCGGTCTCGGTGTCGGTCTCGGTCTCGGTGTCGACCTGGGCGGCCCGGCGCTCGGTGGTCGCGGCGCCGTCGGCGTCCTCGGACGAGCAGGCGCCGAGGATCAGGGGGAGCAGGGCGAGGGGGGTCAGCAGCACTGGTTTCATGAGAACCATTCTCATTACAGATGAGAACCGATGTCAATTAGGCGGGACTTCTAGGCTCGGGTGGTGACCTACCCGCACCAGATGCTCTCGGCTGAGCCCCACGACCGCCTCGGTGAGCACCGCAACGACCAGGGCTGGCTCGACACCCGGTGGGCCGACCCGACCTCCCGTGCCCTCGTCGTCTCGGGCACCCGCGTCCGCCCGGTCGAGGGTGCGCTGCCGTGGGTCGCGACCGACCAGGCCCCGGACGGCGTCCGTGTGCTGCTCGGCGAGCGCGACGGGACGACGTCGTGGGCGGTCATCGTCGGGCCCGAGGCGGCGGCGTCGCAGGAGGGCGAGTGGTACCCGCTGCGCGGGCTGCTGCCGGCGCTGGCCGATGCGTCCCGGGCCGACGCCCCGCTGGTCTTCCACGCGCTCGGCCTCGCGGAGTGGCACTGGTCCACCCGGCACTGCCCCCGCTGCGGTGGCGTGCTGGCCTCCCGGGCCGCCGGGCACGAGCTGCGCTGCACCGAGTGCGGCAAGACCCAGTTCCCGCGCACCGACCCCGCGGTCATCATGCTGATCAGCACCGGCGAGCCCGGCACCGACGACGAGCGCTGCCTGCTCGGTCGTTCGCCCCAGTGGCCGCCCGGCCGGTTCTCCACCCTGGCCGGCTTCTGCGAGCCGGGGGAGAGCCTCGAGGACGCCGTTCGCCGCGAGGTGGCCGAGGAGGCCGGCATCGGTGTCGGCGAGGTCGCCTACTTCGGCAACCAGCCGTGGCCGCTGCCGCAGAGCCTGATGCTCGGCTTCCTCGGCCGGGCCACCTCGACCGAGATCGAGGTCGACGCCCGCGAGATCGAGGACGCGCGCTGGTTCACCCGCGCCGACATGCGCGAGCAGGCCGAGGCGGGCACCCTCGTGCTGCCCGGCGGCATCTCGATCAGCCGCTCCCTCATCGAGCACTGGTACGGCGGCGAGCTCCCCGGCCACTGGTGAGCAACCACCGGAGGTCGGGCCAGCGAGTGCCGACGCGACCGCGACCACCGGAGGTCGAGCAAGCGAGCGCCGACGAAACCGCCGGCCCCTCGGCGCCGACCCGCCCCGGCGGCTCGGCCTCGGTGGGCCAGGGGTTTCGACACGCGGGTCGCGACTTCGTTCCTCAGTCGCGCCGCTCGCTCAACCGCCCGCGAGCTGACTCGTCCTCGCCACCTCGGACAGTCGGCTCAGGCGAGGCTGGCGACCTTGGCCTTGACCTGGGCAAGCGACGGGTTGGTCTGGGCGGTGCCGTCGGAGTAGACCAGGGTCGGCACGGTCTGGTTGCCGTTGTTGGCGGTCTCGACGATCTTCGCGGCCTCGGGGTGCTGCTCGATGTCGACGACGTCGTAAGCGATGCCCTCGCGGTCGAGCTGACTCCGCAGGCGGTGGCAGTAGCCGCACCACGGTGTCGAGTACATCGTGAAGCTCGTGCTGGCCTGGTCGGCGTTGTCCGGCATGCTGGGGTGTCCCCTCGGGCGTCTAGGGTCGGATCGTTCGTTCGTCACCGAAGCCAACCACGCTCGCCGAGGAGTTGTTCCACCGTGCCGCCGTCCAGTGACGACCTGCTCTCCGCGCTCGACCCCGAGCAGCGCGAGGTCGCCGAGACGCTGCGCGGTCCGGTCCGGGTGCTTGCCGGTGCCGGCACCGGCAAGACCCGCGCGATCACCCACCGCATCGCGCACGGCGTCGCGTCCGGCGTCTACGTGCCCACCGAGGTCCTTGCGGTCACCTTCACCACCCGCGCGGCCGGCGAGATGCGGGCCCGGCTGCGCCGGCTGGGTGCACCGACGGTCCAGGCCCGCACGTTCCACTCCGCCGCGCTGCGCCAGCTGCGCTACTTCTGGCCGCACGTCCACGGCACCGAGCTGCCCACCCTGGTGGAGTCGAAGATCCCGATCGTGGTCGGCGCCGCCCGCCAGCTGCGGATGCGCACCGACCAGGCGATGCTGCGCGACCTCGCCTCGGAGATCGAGTGGGCCAAGGTCAGCAACGTCCGCCCCGACGACTACGTCGAGGTCGCCGCCGCCCGAGGTCGCAGTGTCGCCCAGCTCGAGGCCGACCAGGTCGCGCGGGTCATCGGCGCCTACGAGGACGTCAAGCGCGAGCAGGGCCGGATGGACATGGAGGACGTCCTGCTGCTCACCGCCGGCGTGCTCGCGGAGGACGAGCGGGTGGCCGCGCAGGTCCGCCGCCAGTACAAGTGGTTCGTCGTCGACGAGTTCCAGGACGTCTCGCCGCTGCAGTCCGCGTTGCTCGACCTGTGGCTCGGCGGTCGCGACGAGCTCTGCGTCGTCGGCGACCCCGCCCAGACGATCTACTCCTTCGCCGGCGCCAACGCCGACTACCTGCGTGACTTCCCCCGCAAGCACGCCGGCACCACCTCCATCGAGCTGGTCCGCAACTACCGCTCGACCCCCCAGGTCGTCGGCGCGGCCAACACCCTGCTCGCCGGCACCGGGAGCACCAGCGTCCAGCTGCGCGCGCAGCGGCCGGGCGGGGCCGCGGTGTCCTACACCGGCCACCCCGACGAGGTCGCCGAGGCCACCGACGTCGCCGGCAGGGTCGCGGCGCTGCGCTCGGCCGGTCGTCCGTTGTCCGAGATCGCGGTGCTGTTCCGCATCAACGCCCAGTCCGAGGCCTACGAGGAGGCCCTGACGGAGGCGAAGATCCCCTACGTCATCCGCGGCGCTGCCCGGTTCTTCGACCGACCCGAGGTCCGCGAGGCCGTCACCCGGCTGCGCGGAGCGGCTCGCTCCGGCGCCCAGGCCGCCGACGGCGACACGTGGGTCGACCTGGTCCGCGACACGCTCGCCGGCATGGGCTGGACGACCGAGGCGCCGTCGGCACGCGGCCAGACCCGCGACCGCTGGGAGTCCTGGCAGGCCCTGGTCAGCCAGGCCGAGGCCTTCGCGGGCGAGGCCGCGCGGGAGGGCGACGGCGGGCTCAACGCCTTCGTCGACGACCTCGACCGGCGCGCCGCCGAGCAGCACGCGCCGGTCGCCGAGGGGGTCACCCTCGCGACGTTCCACGCCGCGAAGGGACTCGAGTGGGACTCCGTCTTCCTCGTCGGCCTGCAGGACGGCACCCTCCCGATCACCTACGCCCAGACACCGACGGCGATCGAGGAGGAGCGCAGGCTGCTCTACGTCGGCATGACCCGGGCCCGGGTCGACCTCGCGATCTCGTGGGCGGCGGCGCGCAACCCGGGCCAGGCGGCGCGACGCAAGCCGTCGCGGTTCCTCGACCCGCTGCTGCCCGAGTCGGCGCGTCCCGTCGCCCGCGGCAAGGGCAAGGCGAAGGGCGCCCGCACCTGCGTCGAGTGCGGCAAGCCGCTGTCGACGGCCGAGCGCACCCGGTCGCGCTGCTCCGACTGCCCGGTGCCCTACGACGAGGCCCTGTTCGAGCGTCTGCGCGAGTGGCGCAAGCAGCGGGCCGCGGAGGAGGAGATCGCCGCGTTCATGGTCTTCAGCAACGCCACCCTCGAGGCCGTCGCCGAGCGCCGTCCGACCACCCCGAAGGCGCTGCTCGCGATCAGCGGCGTCGGGCCGGAGAAGCTCGAGAAGTACGGCCAGGAGCTGCTCGAGCTCGTCTCCTGAAGAAAAATCTCGAAAGAGTCATTAAATAGTTTGCCCCTTACATCGGGACCGGCGTAACGTCCCATCTCGACAACCCAGTCCGCGCACCAGGGCCCTGACAAGGCCCGCGCCCGTTCGTAGTGAAGGAGGTGGCCTCGATGGAGAACACCATGACGATGACGATGAGCACGACCAGCAACCCGTGCCAGACGTCCGACTTTGGCATGCCCGCTCGCGGCTTCCGTGCCCTCACCGCCGGCGAGCAGCGGATCCCGGCCACCGGTCTGTCCATCACCGGACCGATCGCTCGGGATCTCCGCGACCGCAAGGACCTGGCTGCCAAGGGACACGTGGCTCTCGTTGCCTACGTCCCGGGGATCCACGCCTGGAGTCCGCCTCTCTGTTGACACTCGACAGCTGAGCAGCCTCCAGGCCGCGGAACCCGATCACCGGGATCCGCGGCCTTTTCTGTTTCTCCGTGATGCCCCACCGCCCGGACCGGGTCCGGGGCCCACCGAAGTCGAGGACATGCATCCCACCACCAGCGCCACCGCGCAGCACCACCCGATGACCCGCACCACCCACCGCGATCACGAAGCACGAGGTGACACCATGACCACCAGCGTTCTGACCCGCAGCGACGGCAAGCTGCTCGAGTTCCAGTCCACGTCGGGGCTGGGCGACCTCCACGACGAGGCCGGCAAGGTCGACGAGGCGCTCCTGCCCTGTCGGGCCAACAACCCCGAGCTCTGGTTCGCCGAGCTCCCGGCCGACGTCGAGTTCGCCAAGGCCCTGTGCCAGACCTGCCCCGTGCGGCAGATCTGCCTCGGCGGCGCCCTCGACCGGAGCGAGCCGTGGGGCGTGTGGGGCGGTGAGCTGTTCCTCCAGGGAACCGTCATCCCCCGCAAGCGGCCCCGCGGCCGGCCCCGCAAGGACGCCGTCGCATGACGCCGGCCACCCGATCCATCCAGCACACCCAGACCACCGACCCGAACGGGAGCACCACGATGAACACCATGCAGGAAGACCTGGCGCGGGCACACATGTCCATGCGCCTGGGAGAGGCGCAGTCGATGCGTGCGGGCCACCAGCTCGCCCGCGCCCGCCGCTTGAGCCGCAAGGCCGAGCGCGCTGCGCAGCAGGCTCGCCTCGCCCTCGCTCGCGCTCTGTAGCACTACGGAGGACTGTCACCTCCGTACCACCCTGATCGCGGGTGAACGACCGGGAGCCGGGCACGACACACGTCGTGCCCGGCTCCTTTCTGCATCTCGGGACCGCACGTCCCTCGGCGCACGGCCGGGTCGGCGACGGTGCGCCGACCCGGCACGAGGCGGGGGCCTAGGATCGGCAGGTGGCCATGCTGACCTGCGACTTCTGCGGCCGCCAGGCCGAGGAGCAGACCACCCTGACGTGGAGCACCTCGGTCGAGCGCGGCCGGCGGCAGCGCTACTGCGACACCTGCTCGCGCGAGCACCTGCGCGCCATGGAGGGCAAGCTCGACACCGAGCACTGGTGAGCGCCGCCCCGGCGGGCAGCAGTCAGTAGGGGACGTCGTCCCAGCCACACCCGCAGTGCGGGTGCCGGTCCCACGTGCGGACCAGGGGCGAGGGCCGGTCGAGGTCGACGGTGGCCGACCAGGTCGCGGGCCTCTGCCCGGCGAGGAAGTCGACCGCGTCGCGGGCCGCCCAGGCGGTCGCCAGCGCGACGACCCGCCGGTCGACCGGCGCGGCGGGCAACGCGGCGAGCTGCTCGACGAGCACCGGCCGGCGAGGATCGTGCGTGGCCTCGTGGGCGTCGACGCAGCGCAGGCAGGCCGTTGTGCCGGGCTCGACCAGCGGACCGACGCGCAGGCCGCCCGGCCGGCTGGTGCCGGCCACCACGAGGTGCGGGGCCCCCTCGCCCACCCACCCGTCGAGGACCGCGCGGGGGAGCGGGCCGGGTGAGGCGACGACGTAGAGGTCGGGGAGCGGGTCGGTGCGGGTCAAGGTGAGGCCGGCGTCCTCGAGCAGGACGCCGAGCGGGCCGAGGTCGAGCCCGCGGGAGATCAGCCGCACCACTCCGGTGGGCGGCGTCTCGGGCACGACGAGCAGGTCGGCCGCCGCCAGGTCGCGGACGACGGCCGCCCCCTCCGGCGTGGTCGGGGCGGGCGGGAGGCCGGCGGTGAGGCGCTCGAGGACCCGGGCGACCTCCGGTCGCCGCGCCACGATGACCCGCGCCGGCGGGTCGAGTCCGACCTGCACGTGGTCGGCGTCGCGCACCACGACGTGGACACCGGGTCGGAGGCGGAGGGGAGCGGGCACGGCCCGAGCCTCACACGAGCCGGGGTCGCCGCGCCGCCGTCCTCCACAGGCCCCGACGTACGACGACGGCGGCCCAAACGAGGGGGACCGCCGTCGACGTACGTCGGTGGGCCGGTCAGGCCTTGCCGAGGATCCGGTTGAGGTTGGTGCTGCAGACGGGGCACACGGCCTTGGCCATGCGCGTGCCCTTGTCGTTCACCTTCACCTCGCCCTCCGCCTCACGCTTCTCCTTGCACTTCACGCAGTAGAACTCACCGCTCCAGGTCTCCGCCATGACGGCCTCCTTGCCCTTGGTCTTCGGTTGGTCGCCGCGGCGGGGAGGTACGGGGAAGCCCGCTGGGCCGTGACGACCCTACGACAACCGTGGCGCCTGTCACGCCGCGCCGCGCGGAGGACGGGGGGTCGAGCCGCGGGCCTCAGTAGGGTGCGATCCATGCCCGAACTCGCTCACCTGCGCCTGCTCCGCCCCTCCGACGGCGTCGTCCTGCTCGTGCTCGACAACCCCGATCAGCGCAACGCGATGTCGCCGGAGATGACGTCGTCGTGGGTCGCGGCGATCGACCAGATCGCCGCCGACCGATCGGTGCGCGCCGTCGTCGTGACCGGCGAGGGGACGGCGTTCTGCTCCGGCGGCGACACGTCGTGGCTCGCGGGGGAGCCCGACGCGACCGTCGACCAGCTGCGCGAGCGGATGCTGCCGTTCTACCGGGCCTGGCTCTCGATCCGCCGGCTCGAGGTCCCGACGATCGCGGCGATCAACGGACCGGCGATCGGGGCCGGCCTCTGCCTGGCGCTGGCGTGCGACCTGCGCCACGCGGCGGCCGGGGCGAGGATGGGGGTCCCGTTCCTCAAGCTGGGCCTGCACCCCGGGATGGCGGGCACCGCGCTGCTGCCCGACGTGGTCGGGGCCGCCGCGGCTCGCGACCTGTTCCTCACCGGTCGGATCGTCGATGCCGACGAGGCCCTCGGACTCGGGCTCGTCTCCCGCGTGATCGACCCGGCGACGTTCCGGGACACCGTGCTGGAGACCGCCGCCGGGATCGCCGCCACGGCCCCGATCGCCAGCCGGCTCACCAAGCTCGCGCTGGCCGACGGCGGGCACGCCGACATCGAGACCGGTCTGCAGTGGGAGGCGCTGGCGCAGCCGGTCACGCTCGCGACCGAGGACCTGCAGGAGGGCCTGCGCGCGGCCCGCGAGAAGCGTGCCCCGGTCTTCCGCGGCCGCTGACGGGCCGGACCGGGACGGGCCGCGTGGACGCCCCGGCCGGAGGAGGACAGGGCCCCCGCGCCGCGTCCCCGACACGTGCCTTCCCCTTGCCCGTGTCGACTCGGCGGCCCGGGGGCCACTGCGCGCCAGGCTAGGCAGCCGCGGCCCGCGGGGTCAACCAGCTCGGGACAGGCGCCGGGCCCGGCCTGTGGACAAGGTTGTGGACAAAGCTGTGCACAACGTCCGCAACCCGTGGAGACGCGCCGGAACGGGCCGGCCGCGCCTGTGGAGGAAGCGCTCACTCGGAAGGCCGTAGGCTGCTCTGACCTGCGGTGATCGCCGTCCACCGCCTGTGGAGGAAAGAAAGATGAACGCGTCAGACGAACCGTACGAGGCCGGCCCCGTCGCCGCCCTCCGACGGATCGCCTTCCTGCTCGAGCGTGCCCGCGAGGACACCTACAAGGTCAAGGCGTTCCGCGGTGCGGCGGCGACGATCCTGCCGCTGCCGGCCGACGACGTCGCGCGGGCCGTCGAGGCCGGCACCCTCACCGACCTGCCCGGCATCGGCGCGAGCTCGGGCAAGGTGATCGCCGCCGCCGTCCGGGGCCAGGTGCCGGAGCGGCTGGCGAAGCTCGAGGCCGAGCACGCCGGCCCGTTGACCGAGGGCGGGGCCGAGCTGAGGACGGCGCTGCGCGGCGACTGCCACTCACACTCCGACTGGAGTGACGGCGGGTCGCCCATCGAGGAGATGGCGATGACCGCCATCGAGCTCGGGCACGACTACCTCGTGCTCACCGACCACTCGCCGCGCCTCAAGGTGGCCCGGGGGCTGAGTGCCGAGCGGCTGCAGCGCCAGCTCGGCGTCGTCGACGCCGTCAACGAGCACCTGGGCGGCGGCACCGACGGCGACCGCGAGTTCACCCTGCTCAAGGGGATCGAGGTCGACATCCTCGACGACGGGTCGCTCGACCAGTCCGAGGAGATGCTCGACCGGCTCGACCTGCGGGTCGCCAGCGTGCACTCCAAGCTCGCGATGGACTCCGGCCCGATGACGAGGCGGATGATCGGCGCGGTCCGGCAGCGGCACACGAACGTGCTGGGCCACTGCACCGGGCGCCTGGTCACCGGCGGCCGGGGCACCCGCAAGCAGTCGACGTTCGACGCGAGGGCGGTCTTCGAGGCCTGCGCCGAGAACGACGTCGCGGTCGAGATCAACTCCCGGCCCGAGCGGCGGGACCCGCCGTCCGCGCTGCTCGCGCTGGCTCGCGACGCCGGGTGCGTGTTCTCGATCGACTCCGACGCGCACGCGCCGGGGCAGCTCGACTTCCTCGTGCTGGGCTGCGAACGGGCCGAGGACGCCGGCATCGACGCCGACCGGATCGTCAACACGTGGTCGAAGGATCGCCTGCTCGACTGGGCGCGCAAGTAGATTCGGCCCCATGGGAGCCGGCGAGGTCGAGGTGCGCCGCTCGCCGCGCCGGCTGCGAACCGTGTCGGCCTACCGCGAGGACGACCGGATCGTCGTGCTGATCCCGGCGTCGTTCTCGGCCGCCGACGAGGCCGAGTGGGTCGAGACGATGGTCGCCCGGATCCTGCGCTCGGAGCAGCGGGTCCCGTTGAGCGACGACGAGCTGCGGGTGCGGGCGCTGCGCCTCAGCGACCGCCACCTCGGCGGGCTCGCCGTGCCGGAGTCGGTGCGGTGGGTGTCGAACCAGCACACCCGCTGGGGCTCCTGCTCGCTCGGCGCGCGCGCGATCCGGCTGTCCGAGCGGCTCCAGGGGATGCCGTCGTGGGTGCTCGACTACGTCATCGTGCACGAGCTTGCCCACCTGATCGAGCCCGGGCACGACGAGCGGTTCTGGGCCTGGGTGGACCGCTACCCGGGCGCGGAGAAGGCGAAGGGCTACCTGTTGGGCTGGTCGGAGGCGGCGAAGGTCTCGCTGCCCTCGGAGTTCGACAGCCACGTCGACTGAAGGCGCCTGACCCGGGGGAGCAGGTCGCCGTTCGGGAGCTCCTCGACCGGCCACCAGCGCACGTCGAGCGACTCCTCGCTGACGGCGTGCGCGGCGCCGGGCCGCGCCACCGCGACGTACATGACGTCGAGGTGGGTCACGCCCTCGCCCGCTCCGCAGAACGGGACGGCGTGGGCGTCGAGCCACGCCGGCCGGGGGTCGAGGTCGAGGTCGGACGGCGCCAGGCCGGACTCCTCGACGGCCTCCCGCAGCGCGGCGGCCGCGAGGGTGGCGTCCTCCGGCTCGGCGTGGCCCCCGAGCTGGAACCAGCGTCCGGCCTTGGCGTGCAGCGTGAGGAGCACGTGGGTCCGGTCGACGTCGAGGACGAGGGTGCTCGCGGTGAGGTGGTCGGGCCGCGAGGCCCGGGTCATCGCGTCGGGGTTGGCCTCGAGGTAGGCGACGTAGCGGTCGCGCAGCGCCCCCTGCCCCTCGACGTCCGGTGGCGTCCAGGACCGCAGGACGCCGACGGCGTCCGCGTGCAGCGCCGTCACTCCCCGGTCGGCCCGTCGGTCGGCCCGCCGGTCGGCCCGTCGGTCGGCTCCTCGCCGTCGAGCAGCTTGCGCAGCTCGGCGTCGAAGTCGTCCTCGGTGAGCTTCTCGGGCGCGGCGGCCTCCTCGCGGAAGCCGAGCGGGTCGTCGAGGTCGGCCGACGTCGGGAGCAGGTGCGGGTGCAGCCAGACGCCGTCGCGGGCCTCGGTGCCCTGGCGGGTGCGCAGCGAGCCCCACAGGGTGGAGGCGTCGCGCAGCCGGCGCGGGCGCAGCTCGAGGCCCACGAGCGAGGCGAAGGTCTGCTCGGCCGGGCCGCCGGCGGCGCGGCGGCGGCGGACCGCCTCCTGCAGCTTGGCCGCGGCCGGCATCCGCTTCTCGGTGGCCTGGCCGACGACCTCGTCGACCCAGCCCTCGACGAGGGCGAGCGCGATCTCGAGGCGCTCGAGCGCGGCCGCCTGGGCGGGGGACTGCGGCAGCTCGAACAGCCCGCCCTCGAGGAGCTGCTGCATCGACTCGGGGTTCATCGGGTCGATGCCGCTCATCTGGTCCTGGATGCGGCGCTGGAGGCTCTCGGCGTTCACCTCGACGCCGCGGGCGAAGTCGGTGACGGCGCCGATGAGGTGGTCGCGCAGCCACGGCACGTGGGCGAAGAGCCGCTGGTGGGCGGCCTCGCGCAGCGCGAGGTAGAGGATGACGTCGTCCTCGGAGACGTCGAGTCCGGCGGCGAACGCCGTCACGTTGGTCGGCACGAGCGCCGCCCGGCCCGCCGGGCCGAGCGGGAGACCGATGTCGGAGGCGGTGAGCACCTCGCACGCGAGCTCGCCGAAACCGGAGCCGACCTGGGTGGCCAGCATCGCGCCGACGGCCTTGCCGATAATGCCGAGGATCGGGCCGGCCTGCGCCGCGGCCTCGGGCGGGAGGGCGCTGCTGAGGCCCTGCACCGACTGCTCGGCGACGGGCTCGACGAGCACCTTCCACACGTCGAGGGTGTTCACGATCCACTCCGCCCGGCTCCAGACCGCCGTGGAGGTGACCCCGGACGGGAACTCGGTGGCCTCGTCGAGCCAGTGGTCGGCGAGCCGGAGCGCGTCGGAGACGGCGTCGGCCTGCTTCGCGGTGGGCGTCGGGTCGGGCGCCTTGGCCACGCCCTTGCGGGCGACGTCGACGGCGGCGTCCCAGTTCAGGGCGCCGTCGTAGGGCTGCATCATCGACTGGAGCTGCCCGAACAGCTGGCCGAGGTCGGGCATGGCACCGAAGTCCATGCCGCCGAGGTTCATGCCACCGAAGTTGAGCTGGCCGCCCGAGAAGAGGTGCTCGAAGGGCGTGCCCTTGAACGGGTTCGGCTGGTCGTCGCCGGACGGCTTGTCGTCAGGGGTGTCGGGCATGCGTCTACGGTACGCCGTCGCCCCAGCACGTCGGCATAGTCTGCGCAGGTGCCCCGAGACCCCCATGACGTCGTGCGCCTGGTCGAGATCCGCGACACCCCGCTGCTGGTGGACGACGTCCTCGACCGCCTCGACGAGGCCGTCGACGGCGGGGTCACCCTGTTCGTCGGCAAGGTGCGCGACCACGACGGCGGCCGGGCGGTCAGCGGCCTCGACTACTCCGCCCACCCCTCCGCGCTGGAGCGGCTGCGCGAGGTGTGCGAGGAGGTCGCCGCGCGGCACGACGTCCACGGCGTCGCCGCGCTGCACCGGGTGGGCCGGCTCGCCATCGGCGACCTCGCCGTCGTCGTCGGGACGGCGGCGGCGCACCGCGGGACGGCGTTCGACGCCTCCCGCGACCTGATCGACACCCTCAAGGCACGGGTGCCGATCTGGAAGCACCAGGTCTTCGCCGACGGCAGCGACGAGTGGGTCGGCACGCCGTAGCGCCTCCCGGCGATGGTGTCGGGCCCGACCTACCCTCGTGAGCATGGTCCTGCTCTGGCTCCTCCCGCCCGTCGTGGTCACCCTGGCCGCGATGGTCTGGGTGTCGTGGCTGGGGCGCGAGGGCCGTGGCGAGGTCGACCGCGACGTCGCCCTGGCCCGGATGGGCGCCGTCCTCGAGGGACGCCGGCGCGGCCTGCTGCGCCGCCGCTCCAGCGTCCCGACGTACGCCGTCGCGGAGACGCCACGCGAGCGCAGCACCGGCGTCGCCGTCCGGCCGTCGCGTCCGGTGCCGCCGCGCGCGGTGCCCCCGGTCACGGCGCCCGCCGCGGCGTCGACCGAGGCGTCGGCCGACCGGGCCGACGCGTCCACCGACCGCCCGACCGACCGCCCGACGGACCGTCCGAGCGACCGCCCGGGCGGCCGCGGCGCGGGCGAGCAGCGCCGCGCCTCCTGAGCGCGAGACCCCGGCCCCGGCCCGTCCGCTGCCGTCGACTGCCCGCCGGCAGCCCAGCAGGTGCCGGGAGCATTTGTCGCGGATGAGAGGCTGTGGGCCATGAGCCAGCGCCTGATCGCCGCGTGCATCGCCGTGCCGGCGGTGCTCGGGCTGCTGCTGTTCGCCTCGGTCGCGCGGCTGCCGTACGCGACGTACCAGCCGGGCAGCACCGTCGACGTCCTCGGCGAGGACGACAGCGACGTCGACATCGTCCAGGTCGACGGCCACGAGGTGTACCGCGACGACGGCGAGCTGCGGATGACGACGGTCCGGGTCTCCCCGGCGCAGGAGCCCGACGACCGCGGCATCGGCCTGACCGCGCTGATGAGCACGTGGTTCGACGGCGACAACGCCGTCTACCCCTACGACGCCGTCCACCAGTCCGACGAGACGGCCGAGAGCAACCGTGAGCAGGGCCAGCTGCAGATGGCGACCTCCCAGGACGTCGCGGTCGACGTGGCGCTCGAGGAGATGGGGATCGAGGTCCCGCAGGTCCTCACCATCACCCAGCTGACGCCCGGCCTCCCGGCCGAGAAGGTGCTGGAGGTGGGCGACGTGGTGCGCACCATCGGCGGCACCGACGTCACCGACGCCGCGCAGCTCGTCTCCCTCGTCGACGCCAGCACGCCCGGCGAGCCGCTCACCGTCGGGGTCACCCGCGACGGCAAGCCGCTCGAGCTGGACGTGACCCCCGTCGACGTCGACGGCCGCACCAAGATCGGCATCCTGCCCGAGGTCTCGGAGTACGAGTTCCCGTTCGAGGTGACGATCAACATCTCCCCGCAGATCGGCGGCCCGAGCGCGGGCCTGATCTTCTCCCTGGCGATCTACGACACCCTCACCGAGGGTTCGCTCACCGGTGGCCGCACGGTCGCCGGCACCGGCGAGATCTTCCCCGACGGCAGCGTCGGCGCGATCGGGGGCATCCAGCAGAAGATCGCCGGCGCCCGCGACGAGGGCGCCGAGCTCTTCCTGGTCCCGATCGAGAACTGTGACGACGCACTGGGGGCCGACCCCGGCGACATGAGGTTGATGATGGCGCAGAGCATGCACGACGTCCGCGAGGGCCTGGAGGCGTTCGCCGCCGACCCCGACGCCACCCTGCCGTCCTGCGAGGACGCCGACGAGATCCTGGCCGGGGCGGCGTCGTGACCGACCAGCCGGACGACGTCCTCACCGGTGACCCGCGCTGGGGCGACCTCGACGCCGACCCGGCGCTCGCGAGCGCCGTCCTCGAGATCGAGGGGCTCCTCGCCGCCGACGGCTGGGACCAGCCGGCGCGGCTCTACGCGCTCGTCGACACCGCCCAGCTCGTCGTCCAGGAGCCGGCGCTGGCGTCGATGATGGGTCTGGACGCGGACGCCGAGCGCGGGTCGCTGACCGCGGTCGAGCAGGACGCGCTCGACCCGGCCGTCCCGCTGGAGCAGGTGCTGGAGTCGATCCTCTGGCCGCCCGGGGTGACCGGGGTCGCCGCGATGGTCGAGCGGCTCGTGCTGCCGCCGGGCTCCGACGACGAGCTGCCCGACGACCCGGTCCGGGCACAGGAGTTCGCCCGCGACCACCCCGACCGCCAGGAGGTCCGCATCGTCGCGGGCGCGACCCGCTCCGGGTCGACGTACTGCGCGTTGCGGCTCAAGGCCCACGACGACGACACCTCGGTGGTCGGCGGCGTCGACCTGGTGCCGGGGCTGCTCGGGCTGCTGCAAGCCACGCTGGACGACGCCGAGCCGGATGGCACCGAAGACGAGACGGCCGACCGGCCGGTGGAGGAGAACCCGTGAGCGACCTGTTCGACGACGACCCGAGGGCGGCACCCGCCCGGAGCCGAGCAGGACGTTCGCGAGCGCTGCTGATCACCGCCGTCGTCCTGGTGGTCGCCCTGTTCGGCCTGACCGGCTTCGCGTCGATCTACACCGACCGGATCTGGTACAACAACGCCGGCTACGGCCAGGTCTTCAGCACCATGCTGTGGACCCGCGTGCTGCTGTTCCTCGCCTTCGGCGTGGTGCTCGGGGGAGCGGTGGCGCTGAACGTGTTCCTCGCCTACCGGTTCCGGCCGCTGTTCCGCCCGACCTCGCGCGAGCAGTCGAACCTCGACCGCTACCGCGACGTGGTCACGCCGATCCGCACCTGGCTGGTCGTCGGCATCGCCGTCGTCGTCGGTGCCTTCGCCGGTGCCTCGGGGATGAGTCACTGGCGCACCTTCCTGCTGTGGCGCAACGGCTCCTCGGTCGGCACCGACGACCCGTACTTCAAGAAGGACGTCGGGTTCTACCTCTTCGACCTGCCGTGGTGGCACTTCGTCGTCGACTTCACGATGGCCACGATGGTGCTGGCGATCATCGCCGCCCTCGTCACCCACTACCTGTACGGCGGCATCCGCCTCCAGGCCACCCAGGACAAGCTCTCCGGCGCGGCCCAGGCCCAGCTCTCGGTGCTCCTCGGCCTGTTCGTGCTGGCGAAGGGCGTCGACTACTACCTCGACCGCTTCGACCTGGTCACCCAGAAGAACAGCCTCTTCACCGGCATGAACTACACCGGGGAGAACGCCGTCCTGCCGGCCAAGAACATCCTGATGGCCGTCGCGGTCATCTGCGCGATCCTCTTCTTCCTCAACGTCTGGCGCCGCACCTGGCAGCTGCCCTCGATCGGCCTGGCCCTGCTCGCGCTGTCGGCGGTGCTGATCGGGATGATCTTCCCGGCCGCCGTCCAGCAGTTCCAGGTCAAGCCGTCGGAGGCCGACAAGGAGGAGCCGTACATCCAGAAGAACATCGAAGCCACCCGGATGGCCTACGACCTCGAGGGCACGGTCACCGAGCCCTACACCCCGGCCACGTCGCTGGAGGACCCGAGCGCCTTCCAGGACCTGCTGAGCTCGGTGCCGCTCGTCGACCCGGCTCTCGTGTCGTCGGCGTTCGAGAACATCCAGCAGGAGCGCGCCTACTACTCGGTGCCGGACGTGCTCGACGTCGACCGCTACGAGATCGAGGGCAACGACCGCGCGGTCGTCCTCGGCGTCCGCGAGCTCGACCAGTCCAAGCTGAGCGAGGACGCCCGCAACTGGTCGAACCTCCACACCGTCTACACCCACGGCAACGGGATCATCGCGGCCTACGCCAACCAGCGCGACGCGCAGAACACGGTCCAGGACGACACCTCGGGCGACCAGGAGTCGGCCTCGTCGGGGCGCCTCGAGTGGGCACAGGGCATCAACGCCGGCGAGGACGACCTGTCGTCGGCGCTCGGGGCATTCGAGAGCCGGGTGTACTACGGCGAGCTGAGCCCCGACTACTCCGTCGTGGGTCAGCCGGAGGAATCCGACACCGAGGTCGAGCTCAACCTGCCGACGCCGGGCTCCGAGCTCGGCGAGCTCACGACCTACGACGGCCAGGGCGACGCCTCGGTCGGCAGCGCCTTCAACCAGCTGATGTTCGCGATCAAGTTCGGGGAGCCGAACTTCCTGCTCTCGGGCCGGGTCCACGACAACTCGCAGGTGCTCTACGTGCGCCAGCCCGCCGAGCGCGTGGAGAAGGTCGCGCCGTGGTTGACCGTCGACGGCGACCCCTACCCGGCGATCGTCGAAGGCCGGATCCAGTGGATCGTCGACGGCTACACGACGACCGACCGCTTCCCGAACTCGCAGCGCGCGTCGTTCGAGACGATGACCGCGGACGCGCAGCAGCTCGACAACGGGCTGCAGACCGTGCCGACCGATGAGGTCAACTACATGCGCAACGCCGTGAAGGCCACCGTCGACGCCTACGACGGCACCGTCAAGCTGTACGCCTGGGACGAGGAAGACCCGATGCTCAAGGCCTGGCGCGGCGCGTTCCCCGACACGGTGCTCGACCGGGACCAGATGTCCGACGAACTGCTCGAGCACGTGCGCTACCCGGTCGACCTCTTCAAGGTGCAGCGCTACCAGTACGCGCGCTACCACGTCGAGAACGCCAGCGACTGGTACCAGAACAACGACCGCTGGTCCGTGCCGAACGACCCGCAGACGACGAACACGTTCCAGGCGCCGTACCGGCTCTTCGTCCCGGGTCAGGAGGACGACGCGACCACGGCCTCGGCGTACTCGCTGAGCACCGTCTACGTGCCCTACGGCCGCAACAACCTGGCCTCGTTCGTGTCGGTCGACTCCGACGCCACCCAGGACTCCTACGGCACCATCCGGGTGCGCGAGATCGTGGGCGCCGACGAGGCCACCGAGGGCGACGAGCAGGCCCGCGGCCCGGGGCAGGTCGCCAACGACTTCCAGTCCGACAACCAGGTCCGAGACGCCCTGCTGCCGTTCACCCAGGGCGAGTCCCAGGTCGACTACGGCAACCTGCTCACCCTGCCGGTGGGTCGTGGCCTGCTCTACGTGCAGCCGGTCTACGTCTCGCGGCAGGCCGCCGGCGCCAGCTATCCCGAGCTCCGGCGGGTCCTGGTGAAGTACGGCAGCGACGTCGGCATCGGTGCGACCTTCCAGGAGGCGCTCGCGGACGCGTTCGGTGGCACGACGACTATCCCGCCCGAGACCGACCCGGATCCCACGCCGCCCTCCGGCGGGACCGGGACCCTCCAGGAGCAGCTCGACCAGAAGCTCGAGGAGGCGCAGGCGGCGTTCACCGCAGCCGAGGCGGCGCTCGCCGACCAGGACCTGGCGACCTACCAGGCGCGCATCGGCGACGCCGAGGCCGCGCTGGCCGCCGTGATCCGCCTGCGCGACCAGATCAAGGACGAGGAGGGCGGCGCGGCCGACACACCCTCCGAGGGCGCCACGGACACCCCGACCGAGGACCCCTCGGCGGCCGGGGGGAGCTGAACCGGACCCCGATTTGGGCCCGCGCCACCCACCCGGTAATGTTCTGTTCACCGACGCGGGGTGGAGCAGCTCGGTAGCTCGCTGGGCTCATAACCCAGAGGTCGCAGGTTCAAATCCTGCCCCCGCTACACATGAGGAACAGCCCCTGACCTGCGGAGACGCAGGTCGGGGGCTGTTTCGTTGCTACGGCCTGCCCCCGTGCGTGACTGAGCGGGTGGCCGTGCTGCGTCCGTCCGTCGCGGTGATCGGGCGCTTCGCCTCGTAGGTCGGGTCGTAGCCGCTGAGGGCCGGCCCACAGCGGCCACGGCTGACGTCGTGGCCGGGCCACCAGCAGCGTCGAGATCGAGCACAGGCGGGTCGCTGGCGTGAGCCTCAGCCCAGCACCTCGCGCAGCCGGGCGGCGAACTGGGCAGGCTTCCCCGGGTAGTGGCCCTCACCGGTGAAGCCCGCGTGGTGGCTCGGGAACAGGTCGGGCGCACGGCCGATTCGTTCGGCCAGGCCGTATCCGCCACGGGCCGCGACCTCCTGGCCGGACTCCTCGCCGACCGCTACACGGACGCGGTCACCCAGGCCGGCGAGCGCCGCGTAGGCAGGCACGTAGGCGTTGACCGCGGGCATGTTGCGCAGGAGCGGGCTCGTGCGGCTGCCGTCGTCCTCGGCACTCATCCCGAGCGCGACCGGATCGGGCGCCGGTCGATCGAGGTAGTCCTCCGCGAGGGGCTCGACGGCCATGACGAGCGCGACGAACTTGGCCATCGCAGCCCCCTCGCCGGCTCGGTCGTAGGTGTCGCGGATGTCCTGGCACGCGGCGAGCACGACGTCGCCGTCGGCGATGGTGTCGACCAGTGGAGGTTCGTGCACGACGGCTCGGCGGATGTCACCAGGGTGCGCGGCGAGCAGGGCGAGCAGGCACACGGCGCCACCGCTGGACCCGAAGGCGTCGACGGCGCCGACGTCGAGCGCCTCGACCACCCGGTGCAGGTCCTCGGCGTGCTGCTCCGCGGTCAGCGGACTGTCGCCCGCGGGGTTCCGACCCGACCCGCGCGGGTCGAGGGTGACGACCGGCCGATCGGTGATCTCGGCCGCGAGCGCGGAGAACGCGTCTGCCGCCATCGGGTTGGCGAACGCCATCAGGACCGGGCGGTCGGGATGGGCTGTGGCGAGAACACCGTGGACGTCGTAGTGGAGGAGATCGTCGCCCTCGCCCACGACGTGGGTGCGACGGGGCGCTCGGTTCGGGTCATGCCCCTTGGACCGGCCCACCGACCTGAAGTCATCGCCGCGCGAACGGCGACGCATCGTCCCGAGTCAGACCTCTTCTCGTCCACTTCAGCGCGACGTCTGGCACCGTGGAGGGGTGGAACCCCCCGATTCCGTCGTAGCAGCTGCTCGTGGTGCAACGTTCGCGCAGCGGGTCGTGCGCGCCCTGCCCGACGGGTTGTGGATGTTCGACGACGACGGGGTGACGGTCTACGCCAACCCGGCACTGCTCACGATGCTGGGTCGTGACGCCGAACGGTCCGGCAGCTTCACCGTGTACGACGTGCTCGACGAGCAGGGGCGGGCGGACTTCGCCCGCCACCTCGACACCCGCGATCGCGAGGCCGGTGCGGGTCACAACCTCGAGTGCTGCCTGCACCGGCTCGACGGATCGGAGTTCTGGGCGTTGGTCAGCCACGTGCCGCTCCTCGACGACGAGGGGGTACAGCAGGGCTGGCTCTACCGCGTGAAGGACCACTCTGAGCAACGCGTGCTGCTCGACGAGCTGGTGCGACGCGAGCAGCAGCTCGCCGAGGCCCAGGTCATCGCCGGCGTCGGCAGCTGGGAGCGGAACGTCGTCACCGGGTCGGTGGACTGGTCGGCACAGGCCTACCGGCTGTGCCGGGTCGACCCCGAGACCTTCGAGCCCGCCGTGGACTCCTTCCTCGGGCTCCTCGACCCCCGCGATCTCGACCTCGTCCTGTCGCAGTACGAGCGAATGCTCGACGGGGTCGAGCCGCTCGACGTCGAGTGTCGTCTCGCCGGCGACCCGGAGACGTGGTTGCGCGTCCGGGGGCGCGTCGTCCGCGACGACGCCGGCGAGGTGGTGCGGGTCGGCGGCACCCTGCAGGACATCAGCGAGTCGAAGAGCAACGAGCAGGGGTTGGAGTTCCTCAGCGCCATGGGCAGGGCGGCCAACGAGGCGAGGACGCTCCAGGAGCTGCTGGTCAGCTCGGAGTCGCTGGTGCGGCCCTACGCGCGGTGGCCCGCCGTCCTGGTCGCGGCGCCCCAGTCGCCCGAGCCGGGTGCCGACCTCGTCTTCATCGACCTGGACTGGTCCGCCACCGACGAGGACGTGCTGCCCTTCGCCCGTGACCTGGCGCGCGAGGCGGTGGAGCAGCGAGCGGCGGTGCAGCGTCTCGGACCTGGCGGCACGGTGCTGGTGGCCGGCCGGGTCCAGGTGGGAGAGCGGCTGGCGTGCGTGATCGTCTCCGACACCGAGGCTGCCGAGCGGGCGCCGGCAGCCGACCTGGCGTTCTTCGAGCAGATGCTCGCCCTGCTCGCCCACGTCGCCGAGCGGGAGTGGACGGGGGAGGAGCTGGCCACCGCTCGCGACGCGGCGCTGAGCGCCTCGCGAGCGAAGTCGGACTTCCTCGCCACGATGAGCCACGAGATCCGCACCCCGCTCAACGGCGTCATCGGTCTGAGCGAGCTGTTGCGTCGCACCGAGCTGACCGACCACCAGCAGCGGCTGGCCGAGGGTGTCGACCAGGCGGGTCGCACGCTGCTCGCGCTGGTCAACGACATCCTGGACCTGTCGAAGATCGAGGCCGGCCGCCTCGATCTCGAGGAGGTCGACTTCGACCCGCGCACCATCGTCGAGCAGAGCGCCGGCCTCGTCGCCGACGCCGCCCGCGAGAAGGGACTCGAGCTGGTCGTCTCGAGCGCATCCGACATCCCGCTGCTGGTGCGCGGCGACCCGGTGCGCTTCGGGCAGGTCATCACCAACCTGGCAGCCAACGCGGTGAAGTTCACTGCCACCGGCGAGGTCGTGATCCGGGCCGAGCGCGACGGCTCGCGGGTGCGGGTGTCGGTCCGCGACACCGGCGTCGGCATCGCCCCCGACGCGCAGCTGAGGCTCTTCGAGGCGTTCACCCAGGCCGACAGCTCGACCACCCGCGAGTACGGCGGCACCGGGCTCGGCCTCGCCATCAGCAAGCGCATCGTCGCCGCCATGGACGGCGACATGGGAGTGCAGAGCGCTGCGGGGGCGGGGAGCACGTTCTGGTTCACCGCCGCGTTCTGCACGGCCGCCGAGGGGCACCCCCTGGACCAGGACGGGGTGCGTGAGAGCGCGGTGGCCGGACTGCGGGTGCTGGTCGTCGACGACAACGCCACCAACCGGTTCATCCTCGGCGAGCAGCTCTCCGGCTGGGCTGTGGACGTGACGGCCGTGGAGTCGGCCTACGAGGCGCTGGTCGAGCTGGACACCTCGGTGCGCCGGGGCGCGCCGTACGACGTGGTGCTCCTCGACTACATGATGCCCGGCGCGGACGGCGAGCAGCTCGCCCGCATCGTGCGAGCGGAGTCGCGCCACGACACCACCCGGCTCGTGCTGCTGTCGTCATCCACCGAGCCGGCCGACGGCTGGCTCGAGGACGCGGGCATCGACAGCTTCCTCAGCAAGCCCGTGCGCGCATCGCGCCTGCTCGACACGCTGGCCACCCTGGGCGGCCGCTGGGTGGCCGCGGTGGAGCAGGCGGCGGGCGCCGCCGTGGCGCCGGCCGCGGACCGGGGACGAGTCCTCGTCGTCGAGGACAACGCGATCAACCAGCTGGTCGCGGAGGGGGTGCTGCGCCGGCTCGGGTTCCAGGTGCAGGTGGCCGACAACGGTGCCGCGGGCGTGGCCGCGGTCGCCGACCACCCAGACGGCTTCGACGTCATCCTCATGGACTGCCAGATGCCGGTGATGGACGGCTTCGACGCCACCCGCGCCGTGCGTGCCATTCAGCACGGCGGCGTGCGGACCCCGATCATCGCGATGACCGCGGCCGCCGTGGCGGGCGAGCGGGAGCGCTGTCTCGAGGCTGGGATGGACGACTTCCTGTCCAAACCGGTCGACGTGGGCCTGCTGGGGAAGATGCTCGACCGGTGGGTGGCACCCCGCTCGGCCCCAGGCTCCAAGGTGCCTGCTGCCGACCCCGTGGTGGCCGAGCTGCCCGCGACGGCCGGACCGGCGCCCAGCGCCCGGCTCGCCGAGCTGTTGGAGGACGGCATCGAGCTCTCCTTCGTCTCGCTGATGGTCGGGCGCTTCGAGGCGACGGCGACCGGCCTCCTGGCCGCGCTGACCAGGTCGGTGGGCGCGGGTGACGCGCCTGCGACGAGCCTGCACGCGCACGCGCTGCGCGGCTGCGCCGCCAACCTCGGGCTGTCGTCGCTCGCGCAGCAGTGCACGCGCATCGAGCACGCAGCCGGTGACCGTCAGCTCCCGTCCGACGCCGAGCTCGACGGTCTCCGGGTCGCGGTCGCCGACGGTGCGCGCGACCTGGCGGCGTTCGTCCGCTCCCGAGCAACCGAGGCCTGAGCCCGAGCCGAGTCCGCGTCGTCCCGCGGCCACGACCCCCGCGCAGCGCCTGGGGCGCCGCCCTCGACCTCAGCCAGCCAAGGTCTGCGAGGGGAGCTCCTGGTACCTCGCCCGGTAGGTCTGCGCGAACCTGCCGAGGTGGAAGAAGCCCCAACGGGCCGCGATGTCGGTGACCGAGGTCCGTGCGGGATCGGCAGAGACGAGGTCGCGGCGCGCTCGCTCCAGCCGCGTGCGCCGCAACCGCTCCAGCGGGCTCATGCCCAGCTCTCGCTGGAACGCCTCCTGGAGGGTGCGCGGCGAGACCCCCGCGTGCCGCGCGAGCCCGGCGATCGTCCAGGCGTGCTCCGGCTGGCCCTCGATGAGGTCCACGACGGCGCGGACGGCGGGTGGGCACGCCCGCGTCGGCTGTTCCACCTCCTGCGCGGAGTTGGGCTGCAGGGCCAGCAGTCCGGAGATCAGGGTCTGCTCGAAGTGCACGGCCGCGAGGGGTGAGCGGAACAACGCGCCGCCGGCTTCCATGTCGTCGACCGCCAGGTGCACCAGACGCAACCACGAGCGGGCGGAGGGGGCCTCGAGGTCCATCGTCGGGTCGAACACGACGGGAGCGGCGTCACCGTCGCCACTCGCCAGGTCCTCGACGGCGGCGCGCCGGAGGTAGACGAGCAGCTGCTCGCAGCCCTCGCTCCACATCATGTCGACCGGCTCGGTGGGGGAGCCGATCGAGGCGCGGTTGCGGGTGGAGTGCACCACCCGGTCGCCCACCCGCACGCGGGCCGTGCCGGCGAGCGGGACCTTGACGAGGTAGAAGTGGTCGAACGTCCCGGGAGTGATGCGCATCCCGTTGCCGTACGTCAGGTAGTTGAGCGTGACGGACGGACCGATCACGGCTGCGTTGTGGATGACGTCGAGAGGCCTGTCGCGCCCCCGGGGCTCGAGCACGTGGGGGCAGAAGTGCTCGGACAGGTCGAGGCGCGCCTGGTCCATGTCGGTCGTGGCGATCCTGCGGTACGCGGTGAGCAGGGGCCGAGTCATCGACCTGGACCTCCTCGTGGGCTCCCGAACACCCCCTGACCAGAGGCCTCGCGATCATCGCACGCGTGACGTCGATCTGGAACGTACTTCTCGGACGACCGACCGGCCGCGCTCGGCGGATGCTGCCCGCGCATCGTGGATAGCGAGCATCGTCCGGGGCTCCTAGCGTCCCGTCGTGCGACGTGAACCCACGTCGCTCACACGGCGTCCGGCACGTTGCCGGGCCCACCGGTCACCACAGACACCTGAGAAGGAACACCACCGTGAACACCAAGCTCGTCCGGGTCCTGCCCGCCGCCGCTGTCCTCGCCGCCGTCGTCGCGGTCTCGGCCTCCACCGGAGCCGTCGCCGGCGCCCTGATCACCGGGGCCGACATCAAGAACGGCTCCGTGGCCTCGGCTGACATCAAGAACAAGAGCATCACCGGCAAGGACGTCAAGAACCGCGCCCTCACCGCGGCCGACCTGAGCGCCGCGACGATCGCCAAGCTCAAGGGCGGATCCGGTCCGGCCGGTCCGATCGGTCCGTCCGGCATCAGCGGGCTGGAGCGCGTCGAGAACACCAAGAACATCTCGGCCGGCACCGGCGGGAACGTGGTGGTCGCCTGCCCCGCGGGGACGAAGGTGCTGGGCATCGCCGCGGACTGGACGGCCAGCGTGGAGGGGACGTCCACGTGGATCAGCTCGAGCCTGGACAGCGGCATCGCCTACGGCATGAACAACACCGGCTCCACCAAGACCCTGCGCGCGACGGCCACCTGCGCCGTGGTCGGCTGACCCCGTTCCCCGCCCGCCACGCGAGCGGACGTCGGGGAGACCCGGCGTCCGCTCGCCCACGGGGCACCCGACCCCCTAGGAAGCCAGCGGTGGTCGGCCCGCCGCCACCTCCACCGGCTTCTCCACCAACGCCGGGTCCAGCTCCGGCAGCAGCCGGTCCAGCCACCGTGGCAGCCACCAGTTCGCGTCGCCGAGGACCTTCATGGTGGCCGGGACGAGCACCAGGCGGACGACGGTCGCGTCGAGGAAGATGGCCGTGGCCAGTCCCACTCCCATCATCTTCACGACCGGGTCGCTGCCCAGGACGAAGCCCGAGAAGACCGCCACCATGATCAGCGCAGCCGCGGTGATGGTGCGCCCGGTGCCTGCGATCCCCTCGATGACCGCGCGGGTCGTGTCGCCGTGGCGGCGGTACTCCTCGCGCACCCGCGACAGCAGGAAGACCTCGTAGTCCATGGAGAGCCCGAACAGGATCGCGAACATGAACAACGGGATGAACGACACGATCGGCACCGTCGACTCGACCCCGATGAGGCCGGCCGCCCAGCCCCACTGGAAGACCATGACGAGCACGCCGTACGCCGCACCGACGCTCAGCAGGTTCAGCACGACCGCCTTCAGCGGCACCAGGACCGAGCGGAACAGCGACGTGAGCAGGAGGAAGGAGAGCAGCAGCACCGCCGCCACGAAGCGCAGCATCCGCTCCTGCACGCGGGCACCGAGGTCGGCGAAGGTCGCGGTCTGCCCGCCCACGTGGGCGGTGGCGGAGCTGTCGTCGAGCACCCGCGGGAAGACGTCGCTCCGGAGCCGCGCGACGGTCTCCTGGGTGGCCTCGTCCTGGGGCGAGGTGGTCGGCTGCGCCACCATGGTCGCCACGCCTGCACCGGGGTCGATGGTCGGCTCGCCGACGGAGGTGATGCCCGGGTCGGCCGCCACGGCCTCGGCGAGCGGCGCCACGACGGCCCCGTCCTGCGAGATGTCGATCGCGATCACCAGAGGTCCGTTCGCCCCGGGGCCGAAGCCGTCGGCGATGAGGTCGTAGGCCCGTCGTTCGGTCCTCGACCCGGGCTTGGTCCCGTCGTCGGGGAAGCCCAGGTCGAGCGCGAGGACGGGCGCGGCCAGGGCGACCATGAGGGCCGCTCCGCCGACCAGGTACGCCGTCGCGTTGCGGGTCACGTGAGCGCCCCACCGGTACCAGCCGGTGCTCGGCCGGTGCTGCGTGCGCCGGCGGCCGTTGATCCGGTGCCCGGCAAGTCCGAGCAGCGCCGGCAGCAGGGTGACCGAGGCGAGCACCATGACGAGCACCATCGCGGAGATGGCGACCCCACCACCGGTGACGAACGGGATCCCCGCGACGAGCAACCCGAGGATCGCCACGACGACCGTGCCGCCGGCGAAGATCACCGCCTGCCCTGCCGTGGCCATGGCTCGGCCGACCGCTTCTGCGACCGGCATCCCCAGGGCCAGGTGCTCGCGGTGCCGGGTGACCAGGAAGAGCGCGTAGTCGATGCCGACGCCGAGCCCGACCATGGCCGCCAGCTGCGGCGCCCACGCCGGGACGTCGACGACGTAGGTCACGAGCTTCATCGACGTGACGCCGACGACCAGGCCGAACAGCGCCAGCCCGATCGGCAGACCCATCGCGACGAAGGAGCCGAACGCGATCAGCAGGACGATCATCGCGACGACGATCCCGGCGACCTCCCCGAGCCCGGTGGGTGCTTCCTCGAAGGCGAAGAACAGGTCGCCCCCGGTCTCGAGCGTCAGCGACGACTCGGCAAGCAGCTCGGTGACGGCGTCCTTGAGGTTGTCCAGGTCGGCCTTCCCGAGGTGCTCGATCGCCGGGTACCGCACGCGCACCAGCGCGATGTCCCTGTCCGGCGACACGGTGCTCGACGTGCCCAGCACGTGCGGGAGCTCCGAGAGAGCGGCCTCCACCGGCGCCAGCTGCGCGGCGGCGTCCGGCGCCTCGAGGACGACGTGGGCAGTGATCCCGCCCTCGTCGGCCTGCGCCTCGTCGAGCAGCTCCGCAGCGCGGTGGGAGTCGAGGCCCGGCGCCTCGAAGCTCTCCTCCAGGTCGCGCCCGAGGGTGACGGAGGAGGTGACGACGACGAGCGCGAGGACGACCCACGCACCGATGGCGACCCAGGGCCGGGTCGCGGCAGACCGGCCGAGCCGGTAGAGGAGGTTGGACATGCCTCCACGGTGGCCCGGCGCCGACCGATGGACATCGGGCACAGGAGTGGTCGGCTCCTCGGCCGAAAGGACAGGATGCGCCTCGTGCTTCTGACCCGTACGACGGCGCCGTTCCTTCTCTAGGTTGGAGCGGTGCTGGCTGCCTTCGTCCGTCCGGTCCTCGCCGAACCCCGTGCTCCCTCCCCGCCGGTGCGGGTGTGGTGGGACTGGGTCCTGGTGGGCGCCCTCCTGGTCACGGCCGCCGGCGAGGCGATCCTCCGCTCGGACGTGCCGTCGCGTCCCTTGGCCACCGCGGTCGCGCTCCTGGTGCTCCCGGTCCTGCTCTGGCGGCGTACCCAGCCGCTGCTGGCGACCGCGATCGGCTTCGGTGGCGCGATGGTGCTGACCATCCCCACGGTCGTCGACGGCGTCGACGTCGGGCTGAGCTCGATGGTCGGGATCGTGCTGCTGCCCTACGCGTTGTACCGCTGGGCCTCGGGGCCGGAGGCGCTGATCGGTACGGCGATCGTCGCCGTCCCGGCGGGCCTGGGACTCGCGGCGACCGAGACCGTCGGCGACCTGGTCGGCGGGGCCGCCTTCCTGATGGCGTCGTTCGCGCTCGGGGCCGCGATGCGCTACCGCGCGGTGGCGCGTCGGCGCGAGGTGCAGCAGGTCAGGACGCACGAGCGCGGCGAGCTCGCCCGCGAGCTGCACGACACCGTCGCGCACCACGTCTCGGCCATCGCGATACAGGCGCAGGCGGGACGGGCGGTGGCAGCCGCTGACCCGGCGGCGGCCCTCGAGGCGCTGGCGGTGATCGAGGCCGAGGCCTCCCGGACCCTGCACGAGATGCGCACGATGGTCCGGGTCCTCCGTGATGGCGAGGCAGCCGACGCGGAGCCGGTCGAGTACGGGCCGCAGCGGGGGATCGACGACCTGGACGAGCTGGCCCGGATGAGCCCGCTGGTGCGGCTGCGCCGCACCGGAGACCTCGCCGGCCTGCCGCAGCCGGTGCAGGTGGCGGTCTACCGGATCTGTCAGGAGTCGGTCACCAACGCGATCAGGCACGCGCTCCACGCCACCCGGGTCAGCGTGGAGGTCACCGGTGACGCCGGCGTCGTACGGTTGCGTGTGCACGACGACGGAGAAGCAGCCCGCCCCGCGACCGGCGTGGGCTACGGCCTGCTCGGCATGGCGGAGCGCGCCAAGCTGCTCGGCGGCTCCTGCCGGGCCGGGCCGGACCCGGCCGCCGGCTGGACCGTCGAGGCGACCCTGCCGCGCGAGGTGCCTCGGTGACGGTCCGGGTGGTGGTCGCGGACGACCAGGTCCTGGTCCGCACCGGCCTCACCATGATCCTCGACGCCCAGCCCGGGATCGAGGTCGTCGGCGAGGCGACGGACGGTCACCAGGCAGTGGCCGTGGCCCGCGAGCTGCGTCCCGACGTCTGCCTCTTCGACATCCGGATGCCCGGGATCGACGGCGTCGAGGCCACCCGCCGCCTCGCCGGCCCGGGCGTCGAGGACCCCATGGCGATCGTCATCATCACCACCTTCGACCTCGACGAGTACGTCCACGGCGCCCTCAAGGCCGGCGCCCGGGGCTTCCTCCTCAAAAACGCCGGACCCGAGCTCCTGGTCCAGGCGATCCACGCTGCAGCGAACGGCGACGCGCTCATCTCGCCCAACATCACCCGCCGGCTGCTGACCACGCTGGCCGGCCTGGAGCGAGCCTCGCCGCCGACCCAGCCGGTCGAGCCGCTCACCGAGCGCGAGGAGCAGGTGCTGCGCACCGTCGCCCGCGGCCGGACCAACGCGGAGATCGCCGAGGAGCTGCACATCACCCTGAGCACGGTGAAGACCCACGTCGCCGCGCTGATGAACAAGCTCGGCGCCCGCAACCGCGTCGAGGTCGCGATGTGGGCCTACGAGACCAGGCGCGTCAAGGAGTAGGGCCGGGCACCTCCCACCGCGTCCACGCAGCACGCCTCGGGGCCGCGGGGCGCCGAGGTCAGAACAGGATGAGCACCGTCAGCGCGACCGCGCCCAGGCCGGTGGCGGCAGCGAGGACGGCGATACCGCCCGCACGAGGTGTCGACCGGCCTTCGAGGATGGCGGCCTCCACCGATCGCCACCGCCGCCACGCCAGGACGACGCACACGCCCGCGACGATCGCCAGGGCGCCGGCGACGGCGCGCACGGCGGCCTGCGGCCAGGGCAGCTCGACGGCCACCAGCCCGGTGCCCGCCGCCATGAAGCCGAGGGCGGTGCGGATCCAGGCGAGGAACGTCCGCTCGTTGGCAAGCAGGTAGCGCGGGTCGATCGGGTCGCTCACACGACGAGTGTGGCAGCGGACCGCGGTGGTCGTCCGCGGGCTCCGGCCGGTGCTGGGACCGGCACGGTCCGAGACCTCGGGACCGACGCCGGGACGCCGGCGGCTGGTGGCGTCAGCGCGCGAGGTGGCGGCCGATGACCAGTCGCTGGATCTGGTTGGTGCCCTCGAAGATCTGCATGACCTTCGCCTCGCGCATGTAGCGCTCGACCGGGAAGTCACGGGTGTAGCCCGCGCCGCCGAGGACCTGCACGGCGTCGGTGGTCACCCGCATCGCGTTGTCGGTGGCGACCAGCTTGGCGATCGAGGCCTGGCGCCCGTAGGGCCGACCCAGGTCCTTGAGCCGGGCCGCGGCGAGGTACGTCGCCCGCGCCGACTCGACGGCGGCGGCCATGTCGGCGAGGAGGAAGGCCAGGCCCTGGTGCTCGATGATGGCCTTCCCGAAGGTCTCGCGCTCCTTGGCGTAGGCGACCGCCGTGTCGAGGGCGGCCTGGGCCACGCCGGTGGCGGCGGCGGCGATGCCGAGCCGGCCGGCGTCGAGCCCGGCCAGGGCGATCGACAGCCCTTGACCCTCCTCGCCCAGCCGCCGCTCGACCGGCACCCGCACGTCGTCGAGCAGGACGGTGGCCGTGGTCGATCCCATCAGCCCCATCTTCTGCTCGGGGTTGTCGGCGGTGAGCCCGGGGGTGTCGGCCGGGACCAGGAAGCAGGAGATCCCACGACCGCCGTCGTCGGAGGTGCGGGCCATGACCTTGTAGAAGTCGGCCACCCCGCCGTGGGTGGTCCAGGCCTTGGCGCCGTTGAGGACGTACTCGTCGCCCTGACGGACCGCGCGGGTGCGCATGGCCGCCGGGTCGGAGCCGGCGTGCGACTCGGACAGGCAGTAGGCGCCGAGCAGCTCGCCGCCCAGCATCTCCGGCATCCAGCGCTGCTGCTGCTCGGCGGTGCCGACGTGGAAGAGCCCGAAGCACGACAGGGCGTGCACGCTCGTGCCGACCCCGACGCTCGCCCACGCGCCCGCGATCTCCTCGACCACCTGGAGGTAGACCTCGTAGGGCTGCCCGCCGCCGCCGACGTCCTCGGGGTAGGGGAGACCCAGCAGCCCGGTGCGGCCGAGGGTGCGGAACACCTCGCGGGGGAAGGTCGCGGTGCGCTCGGCCTCGTCGACGCGGGGCCGCAGCTCCTTCCCGGCGATGTCACGGACGAGGTCGATCAGGTCCGCGGACTCGGTGGTGGGCATCAGTCGGTCTGCAGGCACGGCGCGCTCCTCGGGGTCGAGCGCCGACTGTACCGAAACGAGGCCGCCAGTACACCTTCCGGTACGGCTAGGGTGGCGCCGTGCGGAGACGGGACGTGGTGCTGACCGAGCTCGTCGAGCTCTTCCTGTCCGAGGGGTTCAGCCGGTTCAGCCTGGAGGACCTCGCGGCCCGGCTGCGCTGCTCGAAGTCGACGCTCTACGGACTCGCGCCGAGCAAGGAGCAGCTGATCACGGCGGTCGTCCGCGAGTTCTTCCGCGGCGCGACCGAGCGGGTCGAGGCCCGGCTCGCCGGGTCGGAGGACCCCGTGAGCCGTCTGCAGGTCTACCTGCACGCCATCTCGACCGAGCTGGCACCGGGCTCCCCGGCGTTCTTCGCCGACCTCGAGGCCTTCGCCCCGGCCCGCCAGGTGTACTCGACCAACACCGCGATCGCGGCCCGACGGGTCGACACCCTCGTGCGCGAGGCCGGCGACGCAGCCGTGCCGCCGCCGTTCCTCGGCGCCGTGGCGGGCCTCGTGATGGAGGCGATCCACAGCGGGGTCCTGGCGAGGTCGGCGGGCATCACCGACGCGGCCGCGTACGACGCGCTCGCGCAGCTCGTCGTCGCGGGGCTGCGCGCCCCCCGATGACGGCCGGGCGGGGAGACGCCGAACGGCCGGCGAGCACGCGGCACGCCATCGGTGCGGGCCGCTGACCGCCGTGTGAGAAGTTGACCTCCGTGGGACGCGAACTGGGCGGAGCGGTGCTGAGACGACTGCGCGACGCCGGCCCGCAGACCAAGACCCAGCTCGCCGAGGCCCTCGGTGTCTCGCGGACGACGCTGAGTGCCGCGGTGCGGGCGCTGGTCGACGAGGGGCACGTCGAGGACGGACCCCTCGCCGCGAGCTCGGGCGGACGGAGGTCGACCAGCGTCCGCCTGAGCTCCGGGCGGGTCGTCGTGGCGCTGTCCCTGGGCGAGCGCAGGGTGCGGGTCGCCGTCATCGACGGCCACCTCACCATCACCACGGGGGTCAGCATCGACCTCCGCGATCGCGACGTGGCGCCCGGGTCGGTGCCCGGGGTCGTCCTCCAGGCCGTGCGTCAGCTGCTCGCCGACCGGCGTCCGACCGCGTTCGGGTGCGCGGTGGCCGTGCCCGGCTCGGCGTTGTTCGACGAGCTCCGTCGTGGTCTGGACGACCGGCACCCCGGCGTGCCGGTCGCCGCGCTCCCGGCGGTCCGGGCGATGGCCGTGGGTGAGCGGCACTCGGGTGCGGCGCGCGCCGTCGACGACCTCCTGGCGGTGCGCCTCGGCAACGGAGTCACGACCGCCAGCGTCGCCGGCGGGCGGCTGGCCGCCGGGGACCGCAGGTACGCCGGCCGGGTCGGGCACCTGCGGGTCGAGGAGTTCGGACCGGCCTGCGCGTGCGGTCGCACCGGGTGCCTCGACTCCTACGCCAGCGGGGTGGCCCTCGTGGCGCAGGCCGGCGAGCTGGCCAGGCGCGGACGCTCGGCGGTCCTGGCGGCGACGCTCGCCGGCACCGGGGAGCTCGACCTCGCCGACGTGGTCGCGGCCGCGCAGGCCGGCGACCCCGCCGTCGTCCAGCTCGCCCGCGACGCGGGTCAGCGACTGGGGCAGGTCGTCGCGGGGCTCGTCGCCCACACCGACCCGCGCTGCGTCGTCCTCGGTGGGCCGGTCGCGGCGCTCGGTGGCCACCTCCTCGGCGACCTGCGCGCGACGGTGTACCGGCTCGCCCCCGCCGAGCAGACCGGGAGCCTGCAGATCGTGCTGAGCGAGATGGGCGAGCGGGCGGTCCTCGTCGGAGCCGGGGCCGGGGCCTGGGACGCGTGGATCGACGAGCGCCCGGCCACCGCCTCTGTCGCCCACTTCTGACCGAATCCGGCGGAAGTGCGACGGCATGCGCGTGAAGTGGTGAACTGTTTGAGGCAACTGCCTCCAGGGTGGTTGCCTCCCCGGCCATTCGTCACTTAGTTTGGGCGTCGCCCCAACAAACAGGTGACGCCAGTCACAGCATGTTCGGGGGTGCTGCTTCGTGGCCGCTACGGGTGCTGCCACCACGACCCCGCGCTCGGGGCCCAGCCCCATGCCCACGCCACCCACGGTCCGCGGACGCCCGCTGCCCGTGCGCCCGTGCACCGCCGGAAGGAGACGCGAGTGTCGACCTACAACTCGGCTCCCTCGGACCAGAGTCTGGCCAACCCCGACGTCCGCCGGTCCAACCTCGGACTCGCCCTGCGCTTCCTCCGCGACCACGGGCCGCGCTCGCGGGCCGCGCTGGCCACCGACCTCGGGGTCACCCGGTCCACCGTGTCCACGCTGGTCGCCGAGCTGGCCGAACGCGGGCTGGTCACGGACGGGCAGCTCGTGCAGCCCGCCGTCGGTCGACCCAGCGTCGCCGTCGAGCTCGACGGGCGCGGGGTGTGCGGCATCGGCGCCGAGATCAACGTCAACCACGTCTCGACGATGGCGCTCGACCTGCGGGGCGAGGTGGTCGCCGAGCGGAAGCTGGCCCTGGACGCCCGGTCGCTCGACGCGGACCAGGTGCTCGGCCACCTCGTCGACCTGGTGCGCGAGACCGTCCGGCTCCTCGAGCAGCGCGACGCGCTGGTGGTGGGTCTCACCGTCGGCGTGGCCGGTCTCTACGACCGCACCAACGACGTCCTCACCCACGGGCCCAACCTCGGGTGGTACGACGTCCCGGTCGGGTCGATCCTGCGCCGCTCCCTCGACGCGGCCTACCCCGTCACGGTGGACAACGAGGGCAACCTGGCCGCCGCGGCCGAGGCCACCCCGGGCGACCCGCTCCGGCAGGACATCCTGGTCCTGCACGGCGAGGTCGGTGTCGGCGGCGGCATCGTGGCCGACGGTCGACTGCTACGAGGCAGCCACGGCTACGCCGGCGAGTTCGGCCACATGATCGTCGAGCCGCGGGGCCGGCGGTGCGGGTGCGGACGTCAGGGCTGCTGGGAGACGGTCAGTGGTCTGCGCGCCCTGCTGGAGCGCGCGGCCGACCCCGACGACCCGATCCGCAACCCGGGCATGGCGATCGACGACCGGCTCGCCGAGCTCAACAGGCGTGCCGGCCTCGGCGACGCGCGCACCCTGGACGCGCTCGAGGAGGTCGGGGCGTGGGTCGGCTTCGGCGCCGCGATCCTGGCCAACGCCCTCAACCCGGCGACGGTCGTCCTCACCGGCTACTTCGCCGTGGTCGGTCATCACATGCAGGCGGCGATCGAGCGTGAGCTCAGCGCCGGCGTGCTCGCCCCCGACACCGGCGGGACCCGGGTCGTCCTCTCGAACCTGGGGTTCAGCGCCGCGGTGCGCGGCGGGGCCACCGCCGCGCTCGACACCGTCTTCACCGACCCGGGCTGCGTGCCCCGGCGGACCACCACGTCAGGAGCGACGGCATGAGCACCGAGGTCACGAAGGACGCGTCATCGACGGCGGTCACCGACGCCGTCGATGGTGATGTGCTGTTGCAGATGAGTGGCATCGTGAAGGTGTTCTCGTCGGTGCGGGCGTTGGGTGGTGTTGATCTGGATGTCCGGCGTGG
>NZ_SPUJ01000020.1 GCF_004522105.1 Nocardioides sp. 1609 | reverse complement strand
TCAGCGGCATGGCTGCGGGCGGTGGGTGTGTCAGTGCGCCGCGTCGTACTGCTCGACAACCGAGGATGCGATCCGTCCGCGCTCAGACACTCCGAGGCCTTGCTCGCGTGCCCAGTCACGGATCTTGGCCAGGTCCTTCCGGCTACCGGTTGACCGTGTGCTTTTGCCGCGCCGGGTCGGGGTGCTTCGGCCCGACACCTTGGTTGCTGCGTCGAGATATGGCTTCATCACCTTCTCGAAAGCAGCGAGGTTCTTCTTCGACAGGTCGATGGTGTAGGTCACGCCGTCGAAGGAGAACTCGACCTCAGAGGCGTCCTTCGAACCGTCGGTGTCATCGGTGATGTGTGTGATCGTCGTCTTGGCTACGACCCCGATGGTGACGCTCACTGCGACGCATGTCTATTCATCCAGGCGCACTCGTGCCGCGCTTCCCGACTGGTTATTCTCGCCTCAAACTCCAGCCTGACCAGTTTCAAGCCGAGCACCCACCGCTCACATGCCCGACCACGCCGCCCCGCTCGCGCGGCCACGGCGCTGATAGCTCGCTTCCTGGGCGCTTCTTTCCGCCGCCTCTGGG
>NZ_SPUJ01000019.1 GCF_004522105.1 Nocardioides sp. 1609 | reverse complement strand
CCCCGATCGGACAGGTGACGACGTTGCCCGTGGCGACGGTGCACGTCACGTCGGCAGCCGCACCGGTCACCTGGACGTCGATGCCGGTCAGGGCGTCGAGCACGTCGTCGGTGACGACGACGTCACGGGCGGTCGACGGACCGCCGTTCGTGACCGCGATCCGCCAGGCCAGCGGCTGGCCGGGGATCACGGGGCCGCTGGTGCGGGTCTTGGTGATGGCGACGTCGGCCTGCGGGGCCGCGGTGCCGGTGGAGGTCGACTGGTTGTTGTCGGGGGTGGTGTCGGTCGGTGAGGTCAGGCTCGCGGTGTTGTCGACCGCGCCGGTGTAGTCGGCGGGGAGGTCACCGGTGATGGTGAGGGTGACGGTGCTGCCGGGGCCGGATGCCGGGAGGTCGCCGAGGTCGCAGGTGGCGGCGTTGGCGGTGGTGACGGTGCAGGCGCCGTCCCCGCCGCCGGTGACGGCGACGTTGTCCAGCTCGTCGAGGAGGTCGTCGGTGAGGACGACGTCGCGGGCGACCGAGGGGCCGGCGTTGGTGACGGTGACGTTCCAGGTGACGGGCCGGCCGGGGATGACGGGGCCGCTGGTGCGGGTCTTGGTGACCGTGACGTCGGCCTGGGGCTGGGCGGTGCCGGTGGAGGTCGCGGTGTTGTTGTCGGGGGTGGTGTCGGTCGGTGAGGTCAGGCTCGCGGTGTTGTCGAGGCGGCCGGTGTAGCCGGAGGGCACCTGGGCGGTGATGGTGATCGTCACCGTGCCGGCCGCGCCGGAGGCCGGGAGGTCGCCGAGGGTGCACGTGACGACGTTGGCGGTGGTGACGGTGCAGGCGCCGGCGGGGCCGCCGGTGACGGCGACGTCGGTGAGGTCG
>NZ_SPUJ01000018.1 GCF_004522105.1 Nocardioides sp. 1609 | reverse complement strand
TGCTCAGCCCTGGGTGTCGGTGCGGACGGTCTCGACCGCGGTGGTGCCCTCGTCCTTGACCCGGCCGGTGGCGTCCTGGCCGGTCTGCTTGACCTGCTCGACGGCCTCGGCGGCGTTGTCCTTGACCTGGCCACCGACCTCGGCGGCGGCGGCCTTGACGTCCTCGACCAGCGGCTGGGCGTGGTCCTGGACGGCGTCCTTGACCTGCACCGCGGCCCGCGACTCGGCGCGGGTGGCCGGGACGAGGGCGGCGATGACCATGCCGAGGCCGAACGCGGCGACACCGGCGGCCAGGGGGGAGCCCTGGAACTGGTCCTTGGCGGTCTCGGCCGCCTCGGAGGCGGTGCCGGAGACGCTGCCCCCGGCCCCGGAGACGGCCCCGGAGACGGTGCCGGTCACGGAGTCCTTCGCGCCGCCGGCGCTGCCCATGACCTTGCTGCGGACGTTGCCGACGCGGTCGCGGGCGGCGGCCTTCTTGCGGTCCACGATCGCTGCGGGGCTGACCTTGTCCTGGAGCTCGTCGAGGTGGTTGGCCAGGTTGCCCCGGGTGGCGGCGATCTCGGTGCTCAGCTGCTCTGTGTCTTCGCCCATGGTGCGTCCTCCTTGAGTGTCTGCTGCGTCTTCGGCAGCTGCGGGTTGGCCTTCTTCAGGTTCGATCGGCCCGAGACCGCGAGGATCGCGGCCACCACGGCCCACACCACGGCGGTGATGAGTGCGGCGAGCTCGGTCGGGACGGCGTTGTCGAGCACGAACATCAGGGCCAGGGAGAGGAACACCAGCACCAGGTGGCCCGCGACGCCGGCGCCGGCGAGCATCCCTGCGCCCTTGCCGGCCTTCGCGGCCTCCTGCTTGAGCTCGACCTTGGCCAGCTCGAGCTCCTGCTTCATCAGCGTGCTCAGGTCGGTGGTGACCTCACCGACGATCTCCCCGAGGCTGCGGGTCTCATGACCCGAGGAACCCGAGGAACCCGACGCGCTCGACGCGCCCGTGGGCGTGGCTGCGTGGGTCGCGCCGAGGGGGTCGGAGGTGCTCATGCGGGCCCGCCGGGCAGACCAGCGCCCCGGCCGTAGCCGGC
>NZ_SPUJ01000016.1 GCF_004522105.1 Nocardioides sp. 1609 | reverse complement strand
TTGTCCGGCGGCGTCCTACTCTCCCACAACCTCGCGATTGCAGTACCATCGGCGCTGGCAGGCTTAACTTCCGGGTTCGGTATGGGACCGGGTGTTTCCCCGCCGCTATGGCCGCCGTAACTCTATGACCACACCCAACCCCAACCCCGGCATATCGAACCCCGGGTTGGGTGGTGTGGAAACTTGTGTAGTGGACGCGAACACGCAACAACTCGTAGTTGTTTCTCTGTGTGATGTTGGTTGAAGATTTGTAAGGCAAGCCCTCGGCCTATTAGTACCGGTCGGCTGGGCATTGCTGCTGTACACCTCCGGCCTATCAACCCAATAGTCTGTTGGGGGCCTTAACCCCTCAAAGGGGGTGGGAAACCTTATCTTGAAACGTGCTTCCCGCTTAGATGCATTCAGCGGTTATCACTTCCGAACGTAGCCAACCAGCCGTGCCCCTGGCGGGACAACTGGCACACCAGAGGTTCGTCCATCCCGGTCCTCTCGTACTAGGGACAGCCTTTCTCAAGTTTCCAACGCGCGCGGCGGATAGGGACCGAACTGTCTCACGACGTTCTAAACCCAGCTCGCGTGCCGCTTTAATGGGCGAACAGCCCAACCCTTGGGACCTACTCCAGCCCCAGGATGCGACGAGCCGACATCGAGGTGCCAAACCATCCCGTCGATATGGACTCTTGGGGAAGATCAGCCTGTTATCCCCGGGGTACCTTTTATCCGTTGAGCGATGTCGCTTCCACATGCCGACACCGGATCACTAGTTCCGACTTTCGTCCCTGCTCGACATGTCTGTCTCACAGTCAAGCTCCCTTGTGCACTTACACTCGCCACCTGATTGCCAACCAGGCTGAGGGAACCTTTGAGCGCCTCCGTTACTTTTTAGGAGGCAACCGCCCCAGTTAAACTACCCATCAGGCACTGTCCCTGATCCAGATCATGGACCTAGGTTAGACATCTAGTACGACCAGAGTGGTATTTCAACGATGACTCCACAACCACTGGCGTGACTGCTTCAAAGTCTCCCACCTATCCTACACAAGCCGAACCAAACACCAATACCAAACTATAGTAAAGGTCCCGGGGTCTTTCCGTCCTGCCGCGCGTAACGAGCATCTTTACTCGTAGTGCAATTTCGCCGAGTCCATGGTTGAGACAGCGCCCAAGTCGTTACTCCATTCGTGCAGGTCGGAACTTACCCGACAAGGAATTTCGCTACCTTAGGATGGTTATAGTTACCACCGCCGTTTACTGGGGCTTAAATTCTCCGCTTCAACCACTTACGTGGCCTAACAGGTCCTCTTAACCTTCCAGCACCGGGCAGGAGTCAGTCCGTATACATCGTCTTACAACTTCGCACGGACCTGTGTTTTTAGTAAACAGTCGCTTGGGCCTGGTCTCTGCGACCCTCCCCGCTACCCACCGCAAGGGTGTTGACGGTTCGGGTCCCCCTTATCCCGAAGTTACGGGGGCATTTTGCCGAGTTCCTTAACCATGGTTCACTCGATCGCCTTAGTATTCTCTACCTGATCACCTGAGTCGGTTTGGGGTACGGGCGGCGCGTAGCTCGCTAGAGGTTTTTCTCGACAGCATAGGATCATCCACTTCACCAATAATGGCTCGGCATCACATCTCAAGCTCGACATCTAAGTCAGCGGACCGGATTTGCCTGGACCACGCCCTACCTGCTTACCCCGGGACAACCATCGCCCGGGCTGGACTGCCTTCCTGCGTCACCCCATCGCTTGACTACTACCGGATCGGATCCCACGCTCCACCACACCTCCTCACCCCGAAGGGATCGGTCGACGTGGCTTCAGATGGTTAGCATCACCGGGCTCGTCATGGGCGCTACTTTGCCGGTACGGGAATATCAACCCGTTGTCCATCGACTACGCCTGTCGGCCTCGCCTTAGGTCCCGACTTACCCAGGGCAGATTAGCTTGACCCTGGAACCCTTGATCATTCGGCGCACGGGTTTCTCACCCGTGATTCGCTACTCATGCCTGCATTCTCACTCGTGTCGCGTCCACCCCTGGATCACTCCGGAGCTTCACTCGCGACACGACGCTCCCCTACCCACCCACACACCCAACCACCCAGTGGCCGGGATCCCATCCAAGGGAGTGTGAATGCCATAGCTTCGGCGGATGACTTGAGCCCCGCTACATTGTCGGCGCGGAATCACTTGACCAGTGAGCTATTACGCACTCTTTCAAGGGTGGCTGCTTCCAAGCCAACCTCCTGGTTGTCACTGCGACTCCACATCCTTTTCCACTTAGTCACCGCTTAGGGGCCTTAGCTGATGGTCTGGGCTGTTTCCCTCTCGACTACGGAGCTTATCCCCCGCAGTCTCACTGCTGCGCTCTCACTTACCGGCATTCGGAGTTTGGCTAACGTCAGTAACCTGGTCGGGCCCATCGGCTATCCAGTGCTCTACCTCCGGCAAGAAACACGCAACGCTGCACCTAAATGCATTTCGGGGAGAACCAGCTATCACGGAGTTTGATTGGCCTTTCACCCCTATCCACAGGTCATCCCCTCAGTTTTCAACCTAAGTGGGTTCGGTCCTCCACGCGGTCTTACCCGCGCTTCAACCTGCCCATGGATAGATCACTCCGCTTCGGGTCTTGATCATGCTACTCAAACGCCCTATTAGGACTCGCTTTCGCTACGGCTTCCCCACACGGGTTAACCTCGCAACACAACGCAAACTCGCAGGCTCATTCTTCAAAAGGCACGCCATCACCCCCACACCCACCATGGCTGGTAGGCGGCCGGGCTCTGACGGATTGTAGGCACACGGTTTCAGGTACTATTTCACTCCCCGCCAGGGGTACTTTTCACCTTTCCCTCACGGTACTTGTCCGCTATCGGTCATCAAGAAGTATTTAGGCTTAACGGGTGGTCCCGCCAGATTCACACACCATTTCAGGAGTGGCGTGTTACTTGGGAAACACTACAGACAGATCACCTTTTACGACTACGGGGCTATCACCCTCTACGGCGCCGCTTTCCAACGGACTTCAACTTCCACGTGATTTTCTTACTGTCTTGGTCACCGGCAGATGACCACGAATGCTCCCACAACCCCCATCCCGCAACCCCTGCCGGGTATCACACGAGATAGGTTTGGCCTCATCCGATTTCGCTCGCCACTACTCTCGGAATCACTTTTGTTTTCTCTTCCTATGGGTACTGAGATGTTTCACTTCCCCACGTTCCCTCCACACACCCTATTTTATTCAGGTGCAGGTGACTGGACATGACTCCAGCCGGGTTTCCCCATTCGGACACCCCCGGATCACAGCTCGGTTGCCAGCTCCCCAGGGCTTATCGCAGGCTCCAACGTCCTTCATCGGCTCTTGATGCCAAGGCATCCACCATGTGCCCTTCAATGCTTGCCAATACAAACCTTCAACAAACACAACACAAAGACACACACCAACACGCACACAACCCTCATGCACGCATCAGCGCATAACACTACAAAACATCGCCCAACACCTCTGACCAACCCACCACCAACCCCCGAAGGGGCCGGCGATCAGCTTGATCACGTGCGGGCGGATGCTCGCGTCCACTATCAACAAGTCAAACACCAAGAAACCAACCAGCCATACCACCCACCCCCGATCCAGCAAACAGCTGGACCCAGGGCTAACCGGGCGACTGGGCCTGATGTCTCAGGGCCCAACAGTGTGTCAAACCCACCCACCACGAACACCCACCACGTTCCACACCCACACACCCCCCAAAAGGAGACGCACGAGCAGTACTAACGGTAGAGCATCCATCGAGGACGAACCTTCATCGACGGTTCCACTAGTGAGACACCACCAATGCCACCCAAACCCACCACCACAAGACGCGGCAGCTTCGCTGGACATGCTGGGTGTGTGCTCCTTAGAAAGGAGGT
>NZ_SPUJ01000015.1 GCF_004522105.1 Nocardioides sp. 1609 | reverse complement strand
AGGACGCGTCATCGACGGCGGTCACCGACGCCGTCGATGGTGATGTGCTGTTGCAGATGAGTGGCATCGTGAAGGTGTTCTCGTCGGTGCGGGCGTTGGGTGGTGTTGATCTGGATGTCCGGCGTGGTGAGGTGCACTGTTTGTTGGGTCAGAATGGTGCTGGTAAGTCGACGATGATCAAGATCTTGTCGGCGTCCTACATTCCGGATGAGGGCACGATCACGTGGAAGGGTCTGCCGGCGAGGTTTGGTAATCCGCAGGCGGCTATTGATGCGGGTGTGGCCACGATCTACCAGGAGCTTGATCTGGTGGGTGGGTTGACGGTGGCGGAGAACATTTTCTTGGGTCATGAGGTTTCCACGGGTGGGTTCTCGCGTCGGGGTGCGGCGAATGCGCGGGCTCGGGAGATCTTGGCTCGTCTGGGTCATAGTGAGATCAGTCCGTCGCGGTTGGTGGGTGATTTGTCCCCGGCTGGTCAGCAGGTGGTCTCGATGGCGCGGGCGTTGTCGCACGAGGTGGATCTGTTGATCTTGGATGAGCCGTCGGCGGTGTTGGACCACGGTGAGGTGGAGAACCTGTTCCGGGTGGTGAAGAGCCTGACCGCGCAGGGGGTGGCGGTGGTCTACATCTCGCACCGGTTGGAGGAGATCCGTGAGATCGGGGATCGGATCACGGTGTTGAAGGACGGGGTGACGGTCGCGACGGGTTTGCCGGCGAAGTCGACGCCGACGGCGGATCTGATCAAGTTGATGACTGGTCGTTCGATCGAGTACGTGTTCCCGCAGCGCGCTGAGGAGACCGCGGCTGGCGTCGCGGCTGTGGGTGATGTGGTGTTGCAGGTGCAGGGTTTGTCGTTGGCTGGGCATTTCTCGGGTGTTGACCTGGCGGTGCGTGCTGGGGAGATCGTGGGTCTGGCGGGTCTGGTGGGTTCGGGTCGTACCGAGATCTTGGAGACGATCTATGGTGCGCGGCGGGCGTCGTCGGGTTCGGTGGCTCTGGATGGCAAGCGGTTGCGTCGTGGTTCGGTTGATGCGGCGGTGCGTGCGGGGATGGGTCTGGCTCCGGAGGAGCGCAAGAGTCAGGGTCTGTTGTTGGACCAGCCGGTCTACGCCAACATCAGTGTGTCCTCGATGAAGCGGTTCCAGCGTGCTGGGTTCATCCAGCGGGCTCGGGAGCGGGCTCGGGCTCGTGAGCTGGTTGATTCTCTTGATGTGCGTCCGCGCAACATCGCCCGGCATGTGCGGACGATGTCGGGTGGTAACCAGCAGAAGGTGGTGCTCGCGCGGTGGCTGTTGCGGGGGTGTCGGGTGTTGTTGCTCGATGAGCCGACTCGTGGTGTTGATGTTGGTGCGCGCGCTGAGATCTACCGGTTGGTGCGTGATCTTGCTGATTCGGGGGTGGCGGTGATCGTGGTCTCCAGCGAGGTCGAGGAGGTGCTCGGTCTGGCGGACCGGGTGCTGGTGGTACGTGAAGGACGCGTCGTGCACGAAGCTGCCGCCGCCCACATCGATGAGTCCCGGGTCCTGGACCTGGTGATGGAAGGAACACCCGCATGACGAATTCCTCGACCGAGCGTCCTTCGGGTTCCTCGGCACTCGACAAGACCGAACCCGGCAGCACCGGTGCCAGCACTGGTGCCAGCACTGGCAGTGCTGGTGGTGAGCATGCTGCGAAGGATGCGGTGGATGTGTTGCCGGTGATCGAGTCGACTGGTTCTTCCCAGGCGATGGCTGCGGCCGGCCCGGGTGGTGGTAGCACGATGACCCGGTTGGCTGACATGGGTTTCTTCCGGATCATCGGTCTGGTCGTGGTGTTGTTGTTGATCGCGGTGGTGGGGACCATCACTGCTGGTGACCGGTTCCTGGCTGCGGACAACTTCCAGTCGATCCTGCGTCAGGGCACGGTGGTGGGGATCGTGGCGATCGGGATGACGTTCGTCATCACCGGTGGCGGTATCGACTTGTCGGTGGGTGCGGTGGTGGCGTTGTCCTCGGTGTGGGCTACCACGCTCGCGACGCAGGAGATGGCTGCTGATACCCACTGGTTGTTGCTGGTCCTGGCTGCGATCGCGGTCGGGGCGGGTGCGGGTCTGGTGAACGGGATCTTGATCGCCTACGGCAAGATCGTGGCGTTCATCGCGACGTTGGCGATGTTGGTCGCGGCGCGGGGGTTGGCTGAGATCATCTCGGAGAAGCGGACCCAGATCGTGTCCAGCACCGATCTGCCGGGGTTCTACGACTTCTTCAACGCCAAGCCGCTGGGTGTGGACATGCAGATCTGGTTGTTCGCGGTCGTGGCGGTGCTGGGGTGGGTGTTGTTGAACCGCACCACCTTCGGGCGTCGTACCTTCGCGGTCGGGGGCAACCCCGAGGCTGCGCGGCTGGCTGGTATCAACGTGCGTCGTCACACCGTGCTGCTCTACGTGCTGGTCGGGGTGTGTGCGGGTCTGGCGGCGTTGATCTTGATCGCGAAGACCACCACCGGTTCGGCGAACCATGCTGAGCTCCTCGAGCTCGACGCGATCGCGGCGGTGGTGATCGGTGGGACCCTCCTTGCTGGTGGGCGCGGCACGATCACCGGGACCGTGCTGGGTGTGTTGATCTTTAACACCCTGACCAACGTGTTCACCCTGAACAACCGTCCGCCCTCTGAGCAGGACGTGCTCAAGGGCGCCATCATCGTCGCCGCCGTCCTGCTCCAGCAGTGGTTGGCGTCTCGGAAGAGCACCACCTAGCCCCACCCCGCCCACCCACACCGGCCCAGCCACACCGGGCCACCCCGTTTCGGGCACTTCCAGTTCAATCCACTGCACTGCGGCCCCCGGGTCGATCACCAAGGAGCACGACATGTCTTTGAAGTACCTCACCTCCCCGCGTACCGGCGTCGTCAAGTCGGCCAGGTTCACCGCGACCCTTGCGGTGGTGGCTGTGCTCGGGCTGAGCGCCTGCACGAGCAACGACTCCGATGATGAGGAGGGCAACCCGAACCTGTCCGGTGGTAACTCCGGGGCCGAGGAGGGCTCCAACGACGAGGCCGGCGACAAGATCACCATCGGGTTCTCCGCCCCGGCGGCCGACCACGGCTGGATGGCCTCGATCACCGAGTCCACCCGTGCGGTGGCCGAGCAGTACGAGGACGTGGAGCTGGTGGTCTCTGAGGGCACCAACGACCCCAACGTGCAGATCGAGCAGATCAAGACGTTCATCAGCGATGGTGTCGACGCGATCGTGCTGCTGCCCTTCGATGGTGCGGCGTTGACCCCGGTCGCGCTCGAGGCGATGGAGGCCGGGATCCCGGTCGTCAACGTCGACCGCGAGTTCAGCGACCCCAACGCTGCACGGGTCACGGTGCTGGGTGACAACTACGGCATGGGTGTCTCGGCCGGGGAGTTCGTGTGTGAGGACGCCGCGGGCAACGAGGACGTCGTGGTCGGTGAGATCCAGGGCATCGCCTCGCTGCCGCTGACCCAGGACCGCAGCCAGGGCTTCGCCGACGCGTTGGCCGAGTGTGGCCTGGAGGTCGAGAACCAGGTCGAGGCCGCGTTCTCTGCCGACACCGGCCAGGAGGCCGCTGAGGGTCTGCTCCAGGCGCTGCCGAAGATGGACTACCTGTGGAACCACGACGACGACCAGGGTGTCGGCGTGATCGCGGCGATCGAGGCCGCGGGCCGCGATGAGTTCACCATGATCGGTGGCGCCGGGTCCCAGCAGGCGATGGAGGCCATCAAGGCCGGCAACAGCGTGCTCAAGGCCACCGTCATCTACCCCTCCACCCAGGGCGCGGACGGCCTCAAGCTCGCCCGGCTCCTGGCCCAGGACAAGAACGTCTCCGACCTCGTCGAGGTCGAGGTCCCCCGCACCGTCCAGCTCTTCGCCCCCGTCGTGACCGCCGACAACGTCGACGAGTACCTCCCCACCGCGTTCAAGTCCTGACCCACTGAACACCCG
>NZ_SPUJ01000014.1 GCF_004522105.1 Nocardioides sp. 1609 | reverse complement strand
GAACGTCTCCGACCTCGTCGAGGTCGAGGTCCCCCGCACCGTCCAGCTCTTCGCCCCCGTCGTGACCGCCGACAACGTCGACGAGTACCTCCCCACCGCGTTCAAGTCCTGACCCACTGAACACCCGCCCGACCAGGACGGGTACCCGACCGGCACGACCGCACCCCCAAACCCCCCAAAGGCCGTGCCACGACACGCCGGTGGCCCTCCCGGGCCACCGGGTGTCGAGGCGCGCCCTCAAGATGCCCAGACCAACGCACCCGGCAGGAGCCACCGCATGACCACCGACCGCTACACGCCCGCCCCCGAGGACAAGTTCTCCTTCGGCCTCTGGACCGTGGGATGGGAGGGCGTCGACGTCTTCGGCCCCGCGAGCCGCGCCCCGATCGACCCGGTCGAGAGCGTCCACCGCCTCGCCGAGCTCGGCGCCGCCGCCGTGACCTTCCACGACGACGACCTGCTCCCCGACGAGGGCACCCGCGAGAAGACCCTCGAGCGCTTCGAGCAGGCGCTCTCCGACACCGGCGTGGTCTGCGAGATGGTGACGACCAACCTCTTCAGCCACCCGGTCTTCAAGGAGGGCGGCCTCACGGCCAACAACCGGCAGGTCCGTCGGTACGCCACCGCCAAGGTGCTGCGGAACATCGACCTGGCCGCCCACCTCGGCGCCAAGACGTTCGTCATGTGGGGCGGCCGTGAGGGCGCCGAGCACGGGGCGAGCAAGCACATCCCCGCCGCGCTCGACCGGATGAAGGACTCCCTCGACCTCGTCTGCGACTACGTCATCGAGCAGGGCTACGACATGCGCTTCGCCCTGGAGCCCAAGCCCAACGAGCCGCGCGGCGACATCCTGCTGCCCACGATCGGCCACGCCCTGGCGCTGATCGGCGAGCTCGAGCACCCCGAGATGGTCGGCCTCAACCCCGAGGTCGGGCACGAGGAGATGGCCGGTCTCAACTTCGCCCACGGCATCGCCCAGGCCATGTGGCACGACAAGCTGTTCCACGTCGACCTCAACGGCCAGCACGGCCCGCGCTTCGACCAGGACCTGCGCTTCGGCGCGGGCAACCTGCGCGGCGCGTTCTGGACCGTCGACACGCTGCTGGGTGGCGGGGCTGGGCCGGCCTACGACGGCTACGTCCACTTCGACTTCAAGCCGCCGCGCGCCGAGGCCGCCGACGGCGTCTGGGAGTCCGCCCGCGGGTGCATGCGCAACTACCTGATCCTGCGCGAGCGCGTCCAGGCGTTCCGCAACGACCCCGAGGTCCAGGCGGCGTGCGAGGCCTCCGGCGTCCTCGAGCTGCTGACCCCCACCCGTGAGGCGGGGGAGCCCCTCTCGGCGCTGCGCGAGGCCGACTACGACGTCGCGGGGCTCGCCGAGCGCAGCGTCGGGATGGAGGCGCTCGACCAGCTCGCCATGGACCACCTGCTCGCCGCGCGCTGACCACGTCGGCCGGGCCCCCGGGCCCGGCCGACCCCGCGCCGCGCGCGCCGACACGTCCACCGAAGACCAGCACCACGCACCGATCACCACGACGCACGACCAGCACCAAGCAGCACCACGCACGACCAGGGGCCGAACGCCCGGGGACCCGCCCCGGACACATGGAGCGCACACCGCTAACAACGAAGGAGTTCGTGATGAAGCTCATCACGCGGCTACGGACAGGCTCGCGCACAGCGCTCGTCTCGTCCCTGGCCACGATCGTGCTGCTACCCCTGAGCGCCACCGCCGGCCTCGGTCTCACCGCATCCGCTGCCCAGGCAGCGGTTCCCGACCTGGCCCCGGCCGCTGCCGCTGCCGAGCCCCCCGCCGAGGACGACGGAGCGGGCAAGTCCGGCAAGAAGGCCGCTCCGGCCAGCAACGCCGTGCCGTGGGCGGCCGACCCCGAGGCCGACGTCGCGGGCGACGCCTTCAACGCCCTGGTGTTCTCCAAGACCGCGGCCTTCCGCCACGGCAACATCGACGAGGCCAGCACCGCGATCCAGCAGCTCGGCGTCGAGAACAACTTCACCGTGACCGCCACCGAGGACGGCGCGGCCTTCAACGACGCCAACCTCGCCACCTTCGACGTCGTCATCTTCCTCTCCACCACCGGTGACGTGCTGACCCCGACCCAGCAGGCGGCCTTCGAGCGCTACATCCAGGGCGGCGGCGGCTACGCGGGCATCCACGCGGCCTCCGACACCGAGTACGACTGGCCCTGGTACGGCAACCTGGTCGGCTCCTACTTCAACAACCACCCGGCGGGCACCCCCACCGCGACCGTCAAGGTCGAGGACCCCGCGCACCCCTCCACGGCCGGCATCGAGCCGCGCTGGGAGCGCACCGACGAGTGGTACAACTTCCGCACCAACCCGCGCGGCAAGGTGCACGTGCTGGCCTCGATGGACGAGACCACGTACGCGCCCGGCGGCGGCGCGATGGGTGCCGAGCACCCGATCGCCTGGTGCCAGGACTACGACGGCGGCCGCAGCTGGTACACCGGCATGGGCCACACCGAGGCGTCCTTCCTCGACCCCAAGTTCCTGGACCACATCCTCGGCGGCATCCAGACCGCCGCCGGTGTCGTGGACTCGGACTGCTCGGCCACCAAGGAGGCCAGCTTCGAGAAGGTCGCTCTCGACGAGAACACCTCGAACCCGATGGAGCTCGCCATCGCCGATGACGGTCGGGTGTTCTACGTCGACCGCAACGGCGCCGTGCGCATCATCCTGCCCAACGGCACCGTGGTGACCGCGGGCACGATCCCGGTCTACACCGGTCAGGAGTTCGGTCTGCTGGGCATCGCCCTCGACCCCGACTTCGCCACCAACAACTGGGTCTACCTCTACTACGCGCCGACCGGCGCCACCCCGACCGACCGCATCGCGCGCTACACGATGTCGGGCAACACGCTGCAGCTGAACACGGCGACGACGATCATCGACGTCCCGACCCAGCGCAACGAGTGCTGCCACGCCGGCGGCTCGATGGAGTTCGACAACGACGGCAACCTCTACCTGGCCACCGGCGACAACACGAACCCGTTCGACTCCGGCGGCTACGCGCCCATCGACGAGCGGCCCAACCGTGCCGCCTGGGACGCCCAGCGCACCTCGGCGAACACCAACAGCCTCAATGGCAAGGTCCTGCGGATCAAGCCCCTCGCCGAGGGCGGGTACTCGATCCCGGCCGGCAACCTCTTCGACGAGGCGACCGACACCGGTCAGAAGACCCGCCCGGAGATCTACGCCATGGGCTTCCGCAACCCCTTCCGGATCGGCCTCGACGAGCAGAACAACAACCTCCTCGTCGCCGACTACGGCCCCGACGCCGGTTCGGTGAGCGCCACCCGTGGCCCCAACGGCCGCGTGGAGTGGAACATCCTCGACGAGCCCGGCAACTACGGCTGGCCCTACTGCGTGGGCAACAACACGCCGTACAACGACTACAACTTCGCCAGCAGCACCGCCGGCGCGGCGTTCGACTGCGCCGCCCCGGTCAACGACTCGCCCAACAACACCGGGCTGACGAACCTGCCGCCCGCGAAGGCGGCCGTCATCTGGCAGAGCAACAACGGCTCGATCACCAGCACCCCGGAGATCGGGGCCAGCGGCGCGCCGATGACCTCGGGCACCTACTCCTACGACGCCGACCTGGACTCCGACCGCAAGTGGCCCGAGTACTTCGACAGCAAGGCGATCTGGGCCGACTGGAACAACAGCCGCCTCTTCACCGTCCAGATGAACCAGGACGGCACCAACTACACCGACATCAACCGGTTCCTGCCCAACCTGCAGATGGTCCGTCCCCACGCGCTGCAGTTCGGCCCGGACGGCGCCCTCTACATGATCGAGTGGGGTAGCGGCTTCAACGGCAACAACACCGACTCGGGCATCTACCGGATCGACTACGTCGAGGGCAACCGCGCCCCGGTGGCCCGCGCCACCGCGGACAAGACCTCGGGCCCGGCCCCGCTGACCGTCGCCTTCGACGGCACCGCCTCCTTCGACACCGACACCGGCGACGCCACCGGCCTCACCTACGCCTGGGACTTCAACGGCGACGGCACCACCGACGCCACCACCCCCACCGGCAGCTACACCTACACCGCGGCGGGCAACTACACCGCGCGGCTGACGGTGACCGACGACGGCGGCCGGACCGGCACGACCAACATCGACATCGTGTCCGGCAACACCGCGCCGACCATCAAGCTCGACCTGCCGCCCAACGGCGGGTTCTTCGAGTACGGCGACACGCTCAAGTACGAGGTCACCGTCACCGACCCCGAGGACGGCACCATCGACTGCGACCGCGTCGTCGTGCAGCCCGGACTGGGTCACGACGAGCACTCGCACGACTACGAGCAGTACCGGGGCTGCAGCGGCACCCTCGTGCTGCCCGGTGACGCCGGCCACGTGGGCGCGAACATCTTCGGCACCATCAAGGCCACCTACACCGACAGCGGGTCCGGCGTCGCCGGCGCGCTGACGAGCGTCGACGGCATCATCGTGCACACCAAGCGCAAGGAAGCCGAGTACTTCGACGAGACCGGTCGCACCGGCGGCTCGACCACCGGCACCGCCGGGGTCACCGTCCAGACGACCACCGACACCGGCGGCGGCCAGAACGTCACCGGCGTCGAGACCGGCGACTGGTTCCGCTGGGACATCATGAACCTCACCGGGATCACCGGCGTCAGCATGCGGGCGGCCTCGACCACCGCGGGCGCGGCGTTCGACATCCGGCAGGGTTCGGCGACCGGCACTACCATCGGCACGCTGACGGTGCCGAACACCGGTGGCGCGCAGACCTACCAGAATGTGTCGGCCACCCTCACGGGGGCGACGACGACCAGCGGACCGCTGTACTTCGTCGCCACGACCGGCGGGGCGAACGTCAACTTCATCGACTTCGTGGGTCGGGGCATCACCGACAACCAGCCGCCCACGGTCTCGATCAGCGCCAGCACCTCGAACGGCGAGGCGCCGCTGCCGGTGGAGTTCACCAGCACGGTGGCCGACCCCGACGGTGACGACCCCGTCGCCTACGCCTGGGACTTCGGCGACGACACCACGTCGACCGACGCCAACCCGAGCCACACCTATACGACGCCGGGCACCTACGTGGTGTCGCTGACCGCCACCGACGCGCGGGGTGCCAAGGCCACCCGCACGCTCGAGGTCATCGTCCGCCCGGCCGTCGACATCTGCTTCAGCGGTCGCTCCGACGACTTCGTCGGCGACACCCTCGACACCGACCGCTGGAACCGCAGCGTCCGGGTCGACCAGACGATGACGGTGGCCGACGGCTCGCTCAACGTGCCCGTCACCGCGACCGACATCTACCAGACCACCAACACCACGCCGAACATCGTCCTGCAGGACCTGCCGGCCGGTGCCTTCGAGGCCACGACCAAGGTCACCCTGCCCGCGACCCGCTCGTACCAGCAGGCCGGCCTCGTGATCTACGGCGACGACAACAACTACCTGAAGCTCGTCTACTCGGGTCGCTCCAGCACCCCGAACAAGGCGAACAACATCATCCAGGTCGCCAAGGAGGTCAACGCCACGGCGTCGGAGACCAACTCGGCCAACCTCGGTGCGAGCTTCCCGGACACCGTGTGGCTGCGGATGTCGAGCACCGACGGCAACGTCGTCAGCTTCTCCTACAGCGTCGACGGGGCCACCTGGACCCAGATGACCGGGACGCGCGACCTCAGCGGCATCACCGCTCCGAAGGTGGGTCTCCTCACCCTCGGCAGCCAGGCCGCGTCGGTCGGCATCACGGCCGAGTTCGACTACTTCACCCTCACCCCCGACGACACGGCCGTGCCGTGCGGCGGTGGCGGTGGGAGCGGCTGCCTCGAGACCTTCGACGGCACCTCGCTGAGCGACACCTGGGACGTCGTCCGCCCGACCGGCAACATCGCCGTCGGTGGTGGTGCCCTGACCATCCCGATGGCCGCCACCGACCTCTACCAGACCACCAACAACGCTGGTGACCTGGTGCTGCGCGACCTGCCCGCAGGTCCGTTCCAGCTGGTCACCAAGGTGACGGCGCCGATCGACCGGCAGTACCAGCAGGCCGGTCTGATCGTCTACGGCGACGACGACAACTACATCAAGCTGGTGGCCCAGGGGCGTTCCTCGTCCCCGGACGCCGGCAGCAACATCATCCAGCTGACCAAGGAGGTCGGCGCCACGGCTGACGAGGCCAACACCTCGGGCCTGGGTGCGACCTTCCCGTCGACCGTGTGGCTCCGTCTCACCAGCACCGACGGCACTGCCGTCACCGGTGAGTACAGCGCCGACGGCACGACCTGGGTCGCGATGCCCCGGGGCTTCGACCTCACCGGCATCACCAACCCGCGGGTCGGGGTGACGGCGTTCGCGAACAACATCGAGGCCGCCCAGATCTCGGCGCAGTTCGACTCCTTCGAGCTCGTGTCCGACGGTTGCCAGACCGACCCGGGCTGCGTCGTCGACCAGTTCGACGGCACCGCGCTCAGCACCAGCTGGAGCACCGTCCGGCCCAGCGGGAACCTCACGGTCTCCGGTGGATCGGTCTCGATCCCGATGGAGGCGACCGACCTCTACCAGACCACGAACACCGCTCGGGACATCATCCTGACGGCTCTGCCCTCCGGGCCGTTCGTGGCCACCACGAAGGTCACCGCACCCATCAACAGGTCCTTCCAGCAGGCGGGCCTGATCGTCTACGGCGACGACGACAACTACATCAAGCACGTCGTCCAGGGCCGCAGCGACCAGCCCGACGCCGGGTCCAACGTCGTCCAGACCGCCAAGGAGCTCAACGCGACCGCGCCGGAGACCAACTCCCCTGCGCTCGCGGCTGACTTCGGCAGCACGATCTGGCTGCGACTGACCAGCACCAACGGGACGGACGTCGTCGGCTCCTACAGCGGCGACGGCGAGACCTGGACCGACATGCCCTCCGGCTACGACCTGAGCGGGATCTCCAACCCCCGCATCGGTCTGCTGTCGGCGGCCAACAGCGCGGCCGGCGCCGGCATCACCGCCTCGTTCGACTGGTTCACGCTCGGCGGCGACGCCACGTGCGAGCCGGGTGGCGAGGAGCCGACCGACACCGCTGCACCCACGACGACGCTCACCATCGCGGCGGCCACCGGCCAGGCCGGCTGGTACACCACGCGTCCGTCGTTCACCCTGGCCGCCACCGACGGCGCGGACGGGTCGGGCGTCGCCTCGACCGAGTACCGCATCGCCGGCGGCGCCTGGACCCCCTACACCGCCGCGGTCTCCGTGACCGGTGAGGGCGACCGCCTGGTCGAGTTCCGCTCGACCGACACCGCGGGCAACGTCGAGGACGTCAAGTCCCAGACGATCAAGGTCGACACCGTCGTCCCGACGGTGACCGCCACCCAGGCGGGCACCGAGACGAAGACCGTGACGCTCGCGGCCACCGACGCCACCTCCGGCGTCGCGCGCATCGAGTACCAGGTCGGCGACGCCACGACGTGGACGGCCTACACCGCCGCCCTGTCGTACGACGAGCCCGGCACCTACGTCGTGCGCTACCGCGCCGTCGACGTGGCCGGCAACGTCTCGGCCACCGGCACCACCACCGTGGTGGTCGAGGGCGACGACGGCGACGTGACCGCTCCCGAGGTCGGTGCCACCGTCCTCGGCTCGTACGCCGGCACGCTCGTGGACCAGGCCAGCGGCGGTATCAGTGGCGAGGCCAGCCTGGTCTCCGCTGCCGACGGCGACGGCTACACCACGACCGTGGAGATGTCGCTCACCGGTCTCGACCCCACGCAGCGCTACGAGTCGCACCTGCACGTCGGTGAGACCTGTGGTGGCTTCGAGGGTCACTACCGTGACGACCCCGACGGCGCCGGCACCCCGCCCAACGAGCTGTGGCCCACCAACCCCGGTTGGACCGCGGCCTCGGGCGACCCGAGGATCAAGGCGGAGGCCGACGGCACGTCCTACGCGGAGGCCACCGTCGCGTGGGCACCGCGCATCGAGGGCGGCATCCTCGCCCTGCACCGTGACGGCGCGATCGTCGGTTGCATCGACCTCGACCTGACCGGGCCCGGAACCGTGGTGCTCGACGCCACCGACGACGTCGAGGTCACCTCGCTCACCTACACGGTGGACGACGGTGCCGAGACCGAGTACGACGGCCCGTTCGAGATCACCGAGGCCGGCACCCACGTGGTGACCTACACGGCCACCGACGCCGCGGGCAACGAGACGACCGACGAGTTCGAGGTCGTCGTCCCGGAGACCGAGGAGCCGGTGGAGCCCACCGTCACCATGACCACGGCGCCTGCCGCGCCGGACGGCCGTGGCGGTTGGTACACCACCCCGGTGACCATCACCCTGACGGGGGCTGGCGGTGACGGTGCGCTGAGCACGCAGTACCGCCTCGGCGACGGCGCCTGGACGACGTACTCGGCACCGTTCCGCGTGACTGCGGACGGCACCACCCGGGTGCAGGCCAGGACGACCGACGAGGCCGGCACGGTCTCGGAGGTCGTGACCACGACGATCAAGCTCGACGCAACCGCGCCGAAGCTGACCGTCGCGGGCATCGCCAACGGCGTCAAGATGAACGTGGCCGCCGTCCGCACCGCGCGGACCACGTCGTCCGACGCGACCTCGGGCATCGCCCAGCGGGTGATCCGTCTCGACGGCAAGGTCGTGGGCTCCCCGACCCGCATCGACGCCCTGTCGCTGCGGACCGGTACCCACCGACTGGTGGTCACGGTGACCGACCGGGCCGGCAACCAGCAGGCGCGGACGATCACCTTCCAGGTGGTCGCCACGTACGCCGGTGGCAAGCTGCTGGTCAACCGCCTCGACCGCGAGAACAAGCTCAGCGCCCAGCTCGGCAAGAAGCTCAAGAACGAGCTGACCGCCGCGCAGCGTGCCGACAACCGCGGTGAGGTGCGTCAGGCCCGTCAGGCCCTGACGCGGTTCCAGAGCCTCGCGGCCGGGGTCAAGAACGCCCCGGCGAAGGCGGCCCTCAACGACCTCGCGCGTCAGCTGAGGAGTCAGCTCTAGGCGCCGGGAGCAACGAGGAGACGTTCGTCGTCGGGGATCCGGTCGCCGGCACCGAGAGGTGCCGGAACCGACCGTCCGCAGGTTCGGCCCGGTGGGCCGGCTGGTGGCCGGGTCCCTGACGGCGACGGGGGAGCGACGCCCTGAGGGGCGTCGCTTCCCGCGGCCCGGGCCGGGACAGCACGCTCCGTCCCGGCCCGGGTCGCGCCGGCCGAGGCACGACCTCGGCCGACGCACCACTGACAGACAGACGCACCACCTGAGCGATGCACCACCTGACAGATGCACCACCCGACCGACCTGTCCGTTCCGCGAGAGGAACTCCCATGCCCCGTCCGATCACGTTGTTCACCGGCCAGTGGGCCGATCTGCCGTTCGAGGAGGTGGCTCGGTTGGCGTCGGGGTGGGGTTACGACGGTCTGGAGATCGCGTGCTGGGGCGACCACCTGGATCCGTGGCGTGCTGCTGAGGACGACGCGTACGTGCAGGGCAAGCTGGACGTGCTGGAGAAGCACGGGTTGAAGGTGTATGCGATCTCGAACCACCTGAAGGGTCAGGCGGTCTGTGACGACCCGATCGATGGTCGGCACGAGGCGATCTTGT
>NZ_SPUJ01000013.1 GCF_004522105.1 Nocardioides sp. 1609 | reverse complement strand
CCACCCCGCCAGGTCTCGACTCGCGGTGACTCCGTCCCCATGGCTCGACCACCGGCAACCCCCGCTGGTCGAGCCGGCGAGCGTCAGCGAGCCGAGTCGAGACCACCCCCACCCCGCCAGGTCTCGACTCGCGGTGACTCCGTCCCCACGGCTCGACCACCGGACACCCCCGCTGGTCGAGCCGGCGAGCGTCAGCGAGCCGAGTCGAGACCACCCCAGGCCGGGCCTCATCAGTCGTAGCCCGCTTCCACCGACCAGCCGTCGGCACCGCAGACCATCAGCCAGGCCCGGCCGTCGGCCCCGACCACCTGGAACCGCGAGCGCAGCCCGGCTCCCCCGGCCCACCACGTCTCGTCGACCGGCCACGGCCCGGCCCACGCGCTCACCGGCTGCCACGGCAGCCGGACCCGGTCGCCGCCGACGCGGAACCGACGGGGCTCGGCGGTGACCGCGCCGCGCTCGGTGACCGCGACCGGCCGGTCGCCGTCGTCGACGACCTCGGCGAGCAGCGGGGAGGTGAAGACCCGCACCGGCGGTGGACCCGGCACCCGTCCCGGCCACGGCCGGTCGACCGGCCGCAGGTCGACGGCCCGCTCGCCCCACGGCACCGTGGCCTGCCGCGAGGCCGGGCTGCGCCCGCCCTGCAGCACCGGACGGCGCACGGCGTCGAAGCCGACCATCCCCTGCACCCGCGCGACGCCGCGCTCGACCAGGTCGTCGGAGCTGCCGCCCCACAGCGCCTCCCCGTGCGCCGCAGCCGGCTCGACGGTCTCGGGCACGAAGCGGACCCGCTCGATCGGGGCGCGCACCGAGCCCGACTGCTTGCGCGAGCGCAGCGCCGAGCTCGCCGCGGGCTGCAGCTGCCAGTGCACCCGGTCGACCAGGTCGCGGGCGCCGAAGTAGCGGGGGTGCAGCCAGGTGCGGGCCGAGACCGTGGCGCCGTCGGCGTCCGCCTCCACCCGGACGCCGGTCGCCACCAGCTGTCGGGCCGCGAGCTGGGCGACGAACCGCTCCGCGGTGGTGCGGACGCTGAAGGCCACCGCCTCCACCGAGTCGAGCGGTGGCTCGAAGACCACCTCGACGTCGAGCTCGGCCGGCGGGGTGCGGGCGGCGAACAGGGCGGGGTCCTCGCCGCGGGCGCGCCGCCACACGGTGGCGCCGTAGCGGCCGAGCCGGTGCTCGACCGCGTCGCCGGGCAGCGCGGCGAGGTCGCCGAGGGTCGGCAGCCCGAGCCGGCGCAGCAGGCTGACCGCCTCGCGCCCGGCCGGACCGTCGCCCTCGAGGACGTCGACCGGCAGGGTGCGCAGGAAGCCGGCCGACCCGCCCGGCGCCACCACCTCCCACCCCTGGACGACGGCGCGGCGGGCCGCCTGCTCGGCGGTGAACAGGTCGTCGGCGATGCCGATCCGGACGTCCCACACCGCCGACTCGACGAGCGCCTGGCTGACCGTCGCCGCGGCGTTCTGCTCGGTGCCGAACCAGCTGCCGGGCGCCCGCACGGCCAGCAGCCCGGGTCGCAGCGCGGCGACCCCGGGCCGGAGCTCCTCGACGGTCGCCAGCACCGGCTCGAAGGCCCGGGCGTCGCGGTCGGGGTTGTCGTGCAGCAGCAGGAGGTCGGGGCAGCGCGACTGCGCGTCGCGGCGGCGCTGACCGCGGCGCACGCCCTCGGCCCGGGCCGGGGCGTTGCAGACCTCGACGATGTTGCCCGACAGCACCGCGGCCGGCATCCGCTCCGGCTGCTCGGCCTCGGCCAGCCCGGCCACCACCGACCAGTCGGGGCACCAGAGGACCATCACCCTCATGGCGTCACGCCCGTCCTCGACACCCTCATCCGGACGCCTCGCGGATCGGGACGACGGACGGCGCGACACCCGACGCCGCGGCCGGCTCGACCCCGCCGCCGACCCCCGGGAACCACAGGTCGGCGCGCACCGGCGGCCGCGCACCACGACGGACGGCGACCCGGGCACGACGCTCGCGCAACCAGCCCGCCCCGGCGTCGGGACCGCTCCAGCGGGACTCCTCGAGCGTGATCCGGGCGTCGACGCGGGGCCAGTCGCCCCACACGACCAGCACCGAGGAGCGGGTGCGCAGCCGGGACTCGAGGATGCCGGCGGCGCGGGCGTCGACCGCAGCGCCCACCCCGATCGGGGGGCGCAGGACGACGACCCGCAGCACGTCGACGAGCGCCGCGGTCACCTCCAGCCAGTGCTCGCCCGGGTCGGGCACCAGGACCGTGCGCGCCAGCTCGACGCCGAGCCCGGCGGCCGCCTCGGCGCCGAAGTCGGCCCAGCCGGCGAAGCCCACCCACTCACCGGCCTGGGACGCCCCGGCGGCCAGGGCCAGCCCGAGGGCGGCGGAGTCGACGCCGAAGGTGCCGCCGGCGTGCAGCGGGACCAGGTCGGCGAGCGCGGGCAGCGTCGCGACCGGCTGCCGGGCCGGCTTCCGCTCCATCGCCGCGACCCGCTCGCGCAGCTGGTCGACCACCGACCGCGACGGGTCGAGGGGCGAGAGGGTGGAACGAGCGGGCACCCCTCATGATCGAACACATGTTCGAACGGGTCAAGCGGGCGAGGTGCTCCTCATCCTCCCGTGGACACCGTCACGAGGCCACCGCGGCGAGCAACCGTCAGCCCGGCCGGCGTCAGCACGGCCCGGCGCCCGGCTCGTCGTCGGGGCAGCCCGACGACGAGGAGCCGGAACGGCTCAGCGCCTGCGCTTCTCGCGCACCCGCTGGGTCAGCACGAGCGGGGTGCCCACGAAGCCGAACTCCTCGCGCAGCCGGCGCTCGATGTAGCGCTCGTAGGAGGCGTCGAGCTTGCCGGAGGTGAACAGCACGAACGTCGGCGGCGCGGTGCCGGCCTGGGTGCCGAACATGACCTTGGGCTGCTTGCCGCTGCGCACCGGGTGCGGGTGCTCGGCGACGAGCCGGCCCAGGAAGCCGTTCAGGATGCCGGTGCTGACCCGGGTCTCCCAGCCCTCGAGGGCACGGTCGATCGCCGGCACCAGCCGGTCGACGTGCCAGCCGGTGCGGGCGGTGATGTTGATCCGCGGCGCCCACTGCACCTGCACGAGGTCGCGCTCGATCTCGCGCTCGAGGTAGTAGCGGCGCTCGTCGTCGACGAGGTCCCACTTGTTGAAGGCGATCACGAGCGCCCGGCCGGCCTCGCGGATGGTCTGGATGATCCGCAGGTCCTGCTCGGAGACGGTCTGACCGCCGTCGACGACCAGGACGGCGACCTCGGCGCGGTCGATCGCGGTCGTGGTGCGCAGCGAGGCGTAGTACTCGTGGCCCGAGGCCTCCTTGACCCGCTTGCGGATGCCGGCGGTGTCGATGAAGCGCCAGGTGCGGCCGCCGAGCTCGATCAGCTCGTCGACGGGGTCGACGGTGGTGCCGGCGACGTTGTCGACGACCACGCGCTCCTCACCCGCGAGCTTGTTGAGCAGCGAGGACTTGCCGACGTTGGGCTTGCCGACGATCGCGATCCGGCGCGGTCCGCCCGGCTCCTTGTCGCGGTCGGGCGGCGGCTCGGGCAGCGCGTCCAGGACGGCGTCGAGCATGTCGCCCGAGCCGCGGCCGTGCAGCGCGGAGACCGGCCACGGCTCGCCGAGCCCGAGGTTCCACAGGCCGTAGGCCTCGGCCTCGGCGCGGGCGTCGTCGACCTTGTTGGCCGCGAGCACCACCGGCTTGCCGGACTTGCGGAGGATCTTGACGACCTCGGCGTCGGCGTCGGTGATCCCGACGGTCGCGTCGACGACGAAGAGGACGGCGTCCGCGAGGGTCACCGCGACCTCGGCCTGGGCGGCGATCCGCTGCGCGAGGCCGCGGGCGTCGGGGTCCCAGCCGCCGGTGTCGACGACGGTGAAGGCGCGACCGTTCCAGTGCGCGTCGTAGGAGACGCGGTCGCGGGTCACGCCCGGGACGTCCTCGACGACGGCCTCGCGGCGCCCGATGATCCGGTTGACCAGCGTCGACTTGCCGACGTTGGGCCGCCCGACGACGGCGAGGACCGGAATGGGTCCGTCGGGGGTCTCGTCGTCGCCGAACCCCTCGGGGGCCTCGTAGTCGCTGTTGTCCGTGGTCATGCCGATTTCTCCGTAACGCCCCCGCCGGGGTCTGGCTCGTGCTGGCCCACAGGCAGGGGCCCGGGAAGCGAACGCCCGGTGGTCCGGATTGCTTCCGCGAGGTCGGCCAGCATCCGGGACCGGAGCAGGCGTGACGTCTCCCCCACATCGTCTCGCGTCCGGGGCCACAGCACCGCATCGACGGCGTACGGGGTGCCGAAGACCACGTCGATCCGACCCCGGCGCGGCGGCAGCGACGAGCTCGACCCGCCGGGCTCGCGGGTGCCGAACCACAGCACCGGGACGATCGGGGCGCCGGTCGTCATCGCCAGGTAGGCGGCGCCGCGGTGGAAGAGCTCGAGCTCGCCGGAGCCGCGCGTGCCCTCGGGGAAGATCCCGACGACACCGCCGTCGCGCAGCACCCGGACGGCCGCCTTCACCGCGCTCGGGTCGGTGTGGAACCGGTCGAGGGGGATCTGGCCGGCGCTGGCCAGGAAGCGGCCGAGCGGGCCGCGGAACATCTCGACCTTGGTGAGGGCGTGCACCGGGCGCGGCGAGAGGATCGCCAGCAGCGGGCCGTCGACCACCCCGATGTGGTTGGCCGCGAGCACGACGGGCCCCGCGGTCGGCACGTGCTCGGCGCCGTGCACGTGCACGTCGTGGCGGCGGTTCACCAGCCACCGGGTGACCGGCCGGGCGCCGCGCAGCAGCCAACGCGGCGGCCGGCGGACGCCGTCGGTGCGCGGCAGGTCGGTGTGCGGGGTCACGGCCGACACGACAGCCCCGGCCTCACGGGGTCGGCGCGAGCGTGCGCTCGACCAGGTCGACGAGCAGGTCGATCACCTCGTCGAGGGTGTACGGCGTGGTGTCGACGTGCACGGCGCCGTCGGCCTGCACCAGGGGCGCGGTCGCCCGAGCGGAGTCGATCCGGTCGCGCTCGCGCAGCACCTGCTCGGTCGCGGCGACGTCGGAGCCGCCCTCCTCGAGCGCGCGGCGGGCGGCGCGGGCGGCCGGGTCGGCGGTGACGTAGACCTTGACCTCGGCCTGCGGCCAGACGGTCGAGCCGATGTCGCGGCCCTCCACGACGATCCCCCCGCCCGGCCCACCGGGCGGGGCGATGATCTCGCGCTGCTGGGCGAGCAGCCGGGCCCGCACCGCCGGCACCGTGCTGACCGGCGAGACCGCGCGGGTGACCTCGTCGGTGCGGATCGCCGCGCTCACGTCGACACCGTCGACCGCGATCGTCGGACCCTCGGGGTCGGTGCCGGAGGCCAGCACCGGCTCGCCGGCGCGGGCGGCGACCGCGTCGGCGTCGTGGACGTCGACGCCCTGCTGCAGCATCCACCAGGTGACGGCGCGGAACATCGCGCCGGTGTCGAGGTAGCGCAGGCCGAGCCGCGCCGCGACGCCGCGGCAGGTGCTCGACTTGCCCGACCCGGACGTGCCGTCGACCGCCACGACGATGCTGCCGAGCGTGCTGCCGAGCGTGCTGCCGAGCGTGCTGCCGAGCGCGCCGCCGGCCGTGCTGCTGGGGTCCCCTGTCACGGGGAGCGATCCTACTGCTGGTCGGGGACGGACCGGACCCGCGTCAGGTCCGAGCGCAGCGCCGCGGCGCCGTGCAGGTAGCAGTGGGTGATCTCGGCGCGCGGCAGGTCGCTCTCGACGTGCGCCATCATCCGCACCACCCGCGGCATCGAGCCCTCGATCTCGAGCTCGCGCGCACAGATCAGCGGGACGTCGCCGAACCCGAGCTGCCGCGCGGCGTACGCCGGGAACTCGCTGTGCAGGTCGCTGGTCGCGGTGAAGATGACCGAGATGAAGTCGTCGACGCCGAGGCCGTTGGACGTCATCACGTCGAGCACCATCTCCGAGACCCGCTCGAGCATCTGCTCACGCTCGTCGACGTCGAGCTGGGTCGCTCCCCTGACTGCGCGCACTGCCATGCCCGCCAGCCTAGTGACGGACGCCGGCGACGTGCGCCCAGGTGTCGTCTGGTGACACCGCGGCGCGCCGTGCGCGGCGTCGTGGCTGGCCCACCAGCAGTCCGTGGCGTCGGGCGGCCTCAGCCCGGCTGGTAGCTGCCGAACGACCAGTGGTTGCCCTCGGGGTCGCGGACGCTGCCGCCACGGCCGCCGTGGTCCTGGTCGACGACGGCCCGCTCGAGGCTCGCCCCGGCAGCGACCGCCCGCTCGACCGCGGCGTCGGGGTCGGCCGTGACGAGGTAGGCCGAGGACCGCCCCGGAGCGGCGACGGGAGAGTCGGGGCGCTCGGTGCCGAACATGATCCCGCCGCCGCCCTCCCACAGCCACTCCGCGTGCTCGACGACGTCCGGGTCCTCGGCGCTGCGGTACGTCGCGTGCTCGCGGAAGCCGATCGCGGCCAGCCAGGTGGTCATCACGTCGGCGTCGCGGACGCTCATGCTCTGCCAGTGCTTGATGTCGGTGGTGTCCATGGCCTCACCCTGCCGCCGACCCGGGACCCCCGGCTTGGACGGACGGGAGCTCTCGGCGGCGCCACTCCGAGGGGCTGCACCCTGCGAAGGCGGTCCACTCGCGGGCCAGGTGGGACTGGTCGGCGTAGCCGCAGCGCGCGGCGGCGTCCGCCAGGGACGTCGCCGCGTCGCGGACCAGCGCGTGGCTGCGCTCGAACCGCGCCAGCCGCCGGTACTCCTGCGGCGACACGCCGCACTCGGCGCGCACGAGGTCGCCCAGGTGCCGACGGCTGTACCCGACGTCCTCGGCGACGTCGGCCACCCGGGCTCCGCGCGTGAGCCGGGCGAGGGCTCGTCCGACCTCCGCCCGCGGCGCCGGGGCGTCGTGTCGCGACAGCGCCGCGATGAGGGCCCGGGCGACGACCGCCGTCCAGCGGTCGGGCGACGAGCCGGCCAACCGCTCGGGCAGGTCGCGCATCGCGGGATCGACGTCGGCCACGTCGGCCAGCGCCCCGGCCAGCGCACCGGCGGGCAGCCCGAGCAGGGCCCGGGCACCCGTGACGGTCAGGTCGAGGTAGACCCCGCGCTGGCGCCGTCCGTGCCGGATCTCGGCCGGCGACGGGTGCAGGCCGGCGACGTTCGCCCACGACGACACCCGCGCGCCCCCGGCCCAGCCCACGTCGAGGGGCTCGTCGACCGCGAGCACCAGGGTCAGGCACGTCGACGGCATCCCGATGTGCACGCCGGGCTCGCCGCACACGTCGTAGGGCACGAGGCTCGCGACGTACGGCGCCAGCACACCGGGCACGCTCACGCCGCCACCGTACGCCGGCCCGTCACAGCCTGACGCTGTCGAGCAACGCTCCCAGCTCGTCGTTGGTGAGCTCGCGCAGCTCCCCCGCCGGCAGGCCGCCGAGGCGGACCGGACCGAGCTGGATGCGGCTGAGCTTCTGCACCGGGTGGCCGAGGTGGTCGAGCAGCCGGCGGACGATGCGGTTGCGGCCCTCGTGGATCACCAGCTCGACGATCGACTTGCCCTGCTGCGCGGCGACGATGCGCACCTGGGTCGGCCGCACCGGGCCGTCGTCGAGCTCGACGCCGGCGAGCAGGGTCGCGACGGTCTCCTTCGTCACCCGGCCCTCGACCTCGGCGACGTAGGTCTTGTCGACCTCGTAGGACGGGTGGGCCATCTTGTTGGCGAAGTCACCGTCGTTGGTGAGCAGCAGCAGCCCGGACGTGTCGGTGTCGAGCCGCCCCACGTGGAAGAGCCGCTCCGGCCGGTCGACGACGACGTCGGCGATCGTGCGCCGACCCTCCGGGTCCGACATCGTGGAGACCACCCCGCGCGGCTTGTTCAGCACCAGGTAGACGTGCTCGGAGACCGGCGGGAGCCGCAGGCCGGAGACCCGGATGACGGCGGTGCGCGGGTCGACCTTGGTGCCGAGCCGGGTGACGACCTCGCCGTCGACCTCGACCTCGCCGTCGAGCATCAGCTCCTCGCACCTGCGGCGCGAGGCCACGCCCGACTGGGCCAGCAGCTTCTGCAGCCGGATCAGTCCGTCCTCGTCGGTCGCGACGTCTCTCATGCGGGTCCGTCCTGCTCGGGTGCTGCGTCGGTGGGTTCGCCGGTCGGCTCGGGTGCCGCGGCCGGCCCGGAGGGGGCGAGCATCGCGGCGAGCTCGTCGTCGAGGTCGTCCATGTCGGGCAGGTACGGCGCCAGCTCGGGCAGCTCGTCGATCGACTGCACCCCGATCCGCTCGAGGAAGTAGCTGCTCGTGCGGTACAGCGTCGCGCCGTGCTCGCCGTCGCGGCCGGCCTCCTCGACCAGCCCCCGCGAGAGCAGGGTGCGCATCACGCCGTCGACGTTCACGCCGCGGATCGCCGAGACCCGGGCCCGCGTCACCGGCTGCTTGTAGGCGACGACGGCGAGCGTCTCGAGCGCGGCCTGGGTGAGCCGGGCCTGCTGACCCTCGAGCACGAAGCCCTCGACGACGGCCGCGTAGGCCTCACGCGTGTAGTAGCGCCACCCACCGGCGAGGTTGCGCAGCTCGAAGCCGCGGCCCTGCTCGTCGTACTCGGCGGCCAGCGCGGTGAGCGCCGAGGTGACCTCATCGCCGGGGTAGCCGACCGCGGTGGCCAGCGTCGTCTCGTCCAGCGGCTGGTCGGCCACCATCAGCACCGCCTCCAGCGCCGGTCGCAGCTCCGCGAGGGGCACGGCGAGCTGCTCGGCCACGCCAGCGGCTTCTGCGAGGGGCTCGGCAGGGGGTTCGGCGTGCTCGGTCATGGCGTCTCCTCGGACGGCGCCGCGGGCAGCGGCGTCCCGTCGAACTCGTCGATCTCGGTCAGCAGCTCGTCGGCCTCGCCGGCCTCGCCGGTCTCGTCGCCGGTCCAGCGCACGGTCAGCTCGCCGAGCGCCTGGACCTGCTCGAAGGCGACGGCGCCCTCGCGGAACAGCTCGAGCAGCGCCAGGAACCGGGCGACGGTGGTCAGGGTGTCGGGCGAGTCGCCGCACAGCGCACGGAAGGTCATGGTGCCGCTGCGGCGCAGCCGGTCGAGCACCACGCCGGCCTGCTCGCGCACCGACACGGTGGCGGCGTGGATGTGCTGCAGGCTGACCTCGGGCGCGGTCTTCGGCTCCAGCGCCCGGGCGGCGAGACCGGCGAACTGCTCCAGCCCGATCCCGATCAGCACCTCGGGCAGCAGCCCGGCGAAGCGGTCCTCGAGCCCGACCGCGCGGGGGTGCCGGCGGCCCTCACCCTCCAGGCGGGTGCCGAACGCGGCGGCGACCAGCTTGAACGCCTTGTACTGCAGCAGCCGCGCGAAGAGCAGGTCGCGGGCCTCGAGCAGCGCGAGGTCCTCCTCGTCCTCGACGTCGCCCTGCGGCAGCAGCCGGGCGGCCTTGAGGTCGAGCAGGGTCGCGGCCACGAGCAGGAAGGACGTCGTCTGCTCCAGGTCCCAGACGCTCCCACCGGCCTTGACGTGCGCGATGAACTCGTCGGTCACCCGCGACAGCGCGACCTCGGTGATGTCGAGCTTGTGCTTGGAGATCAGGCTGAGGAGCAGGTCGAAGGGCCCCTCGAAGTTGTCGAGGTGGAGCGAGAAGGCGGGCGCGGACTCGACCTCGGTCATGGCGCTGTCACCGGCGCCGTCGTTCGCGGGTCATCCCTGGGTCAGCCGCCGCACCAGCGCGCTGTCGCCGCCGTGGGCCTCGAGGTCCTCCAGCACCAGCGCCACCGCCTCGCGCACCAGGCGGCCGCGGTCGACCGCGAGGTCGTGGGCGCGGCGCAGCGTCAGCCGGGCGTTCTCGAGGTCGAGCAGCTCGTCGGCGGTGACGTAGACGGTCACCTTCTCGTCGTGGCGCACCCGCCCGCTGGGCCGGCGCGGGCCCTCGGGCGCGGCGGTGTCCTCGCCCGCGGCCGGGGCGGCGCCCGCGCTCTGCCTGGCCTGGGTGTCGGTCGGCCGGAACAGGTCGTCCGCGGCCGGCAGGCTCACGCGTCGTGCCACCGGGCCAGCACCTCCCGGGCCAGCTGCCGGTAGGACTCGGCACCGGCCGAGGTCGAGGCGTACGACGTGATCGGCTCCCCGGCGACGGTGGCGTCGGAGAACTTCACGGTCCGCCGGATCACGGTGTGGAAGACCGTGTCGCCCCAGGCCTGCACCAGCCGCTCCATCACCTCGCGGCTGTGGAGGGTGCGGCCGTCGAACATGGTGCCGAGCACGCCGTCGATCTCGAGGTCGGGGTTGAGCCGCTCGCGGACCTTGTCGATGGTCGTCTTGAGCAGCGCGACACCGCGCAGCGCGAAGTACTCGCACTCGAGCGGGATCAGCACCCCCTGCGACGTGGTGAGCGCGTTGACGGTGAGCAGCCCGAGCGAGGGCTGGCAGTCGATGATGATGACGTCGTACTGCGACATGGCCGGCCGCAGCACCCGCTGCAGGGTCTGCTCGCGGCCGACCTCGTGCACCAGCTGCACCTCGGCGGCGGAGAGGTCGATGTTCGACGGGAGCAGGTCCATGCCGGGCACTCCGGTCGGGACCACGACCTCGTCGAGCGTGACGTCCGACTGCATGAGCAGGTTGTAGATGGTCAGGTCCATCTCGTGCGGGTTGAGCCCGAGCCCGACCGACAGCGAGCCCTGCGGGTCGAAGTCGACGAGCAGCACCTTGCGGCCGTACTCGGCGAGCGCCGCGCCCAGGTTGATGGTCGTCGTGGTCTTGCCGACGCCGCCCTTCTGGTTGCACATCGACATCACCCGCGCCGGCCCGTGCGACGTGACCGGAGCGGGCTCCGGGAAGTCGCGGAGCGGGCGACCCGTCGGTCCGAGCGCGCTCCCCGGGGCGGCGGTGACGGGGTGCTCGAAGGGCAGGGACTCGGACACGGGCAGTCTCTCGGTCGTCGGACGGTCGGGTGGTGCTGAGCAGCCTACTTTTGTCGACACGGCGACGTCGGAGGGCGCGCGGCTCATCCTAGGTCCGAACCCGGCGGACGGCGCCGCAGGCACCCGGCCAGTCAGAGCCGGGTCATCGCGACCGTCGCCAGCACCAGCTCGCCGAGCTCGTCGGAGGCGTCGAGGTCGGCCACGGCGTCGATCACCCAGTCGTGGTGGCCCTCGGGGTCCGCGACGGTCTGCCGCAGGCGCCAGAGCCGGACGGCGGGCAGGTCGGCCTCCTCGACGTCGTCGTCGACCTCCACGCCGGCGGGGACGCCGGTGGCCGGCTCGATCGCGAGCAGCTCGGGTGAGCGGGCGTCGCCGTCGGTGCCGACGCGGTCGTGCTCGGCGTAGTACTCCTCGATGGCGGCGTCCCAGGCCGAGCGGGTCATCACGACCTCGCGCGCCGGGTCGAGCCGGTCGGCCGCGGCCCGCTCCAGCGCCATCAGTCCGTCGAGGTCGTCGCGGGCGACGAGGTCGACGCGGCGCCACATGGCGTTGCGCACCATCACCCGGAACGCCCGGTCCTGCTTCGACAGCGGCCTCGGGGACGACGGCGGCGCGTTCTCGGTGATCGCGCGGGCCGCGTGGTCCGGGTCGCTGAGCGCCTCCCACTCGTCGAGCAGCGAGGAGTCGGTCTGGCGGATCGTCTCGCCCAGCCACTCGAGCAGGTCCTCGAGGTCGGGGGTCCGGTGCTGCTCGGGCACGGTCTGGCGCAGCGCGCGGTAGGCGTCGGTGAGGTAGCGCAGCACCAGGCCCTCCGAGCGGGCCAGCTGGTAGCGGGAGACGAAGTCGGTGAACGACATGCCCTGCTCGTAGAGCTCACGGACCACCGACTTGGGGTCGAGGGCGTCCTCGCGCAGCCACGGGTGCCGCTCGCGGTACATCTCGTAGGTCGCCCCCAGCACCTCGGCCAGCGGCTGCGGCCAGGTGACCTGCTCGAGCAGGGTCATCCGCTCCTCGTACTCGAGGCCGTCGGCCTTCATCTCCATGATCGCCTCGCCGCGCGCGGCGTGCTGCTGGGCGAAGAGGATCTGCCGGGGCGCCTCGAGGGTGGCCTCGATCACCGACACGACGTCGGCGGTGTAGTCGTCGGACTCGGGGTCCAGGACGTCGAGCGCGGCCAGCGCGAAGTGCGACAACGGCTGGTTGAGCGCGAAGTCGTCGGGCACGTCGTCGGCCAGCACGTAGCGTCGGCCGAGGTCGTCGGGCCGGTCGAGGCGGACGACGGTGCCGGAGTGCACCAGGCTGCGGCCCAGCCGCAGCGCCCGGCGGACCAGCTTGAGCTGGGAGCGGCGCGGCTCGTGGTTGTCGGTGAGCAGCCGGCGCAGCACGGCGACGGCGTCCTCGTCGCGCGAGAGGACGTTGACGAGCATCGCGTTGTCGACCTTCATCCGCGACACGAGCTGCTCCGGCACGCCGGCGACCAGCTTGTCGAAGGTCTGCTCGGTCCACACGACGGTGCCCTCGGGCGGCTTGCGCAGCTGCGCCTTGCTCTTGCGCTTGGCCTGCTTCTCCTCGCTCATCGCGGCGTTCTTGGCCTCGGCCTTGGCCTTGGCCCGCTCGTTCTCGATGGTGTGCTCGGGCGCCTGGACCACGACGTACCCGGACGTGTCGAAGCCGGCCCGGCCTGCTCGCCCGGCGATCTGGAGGAACTCACGGGTGCGCAGCACGCGCGACCGGTTGCCGTCGTACTTGGCCAGCGCGGTGAACAGCACGGTGCGGATCGGGACGTTGATGCCGACGCCGAGGGTGTCGGTGCCGCAGATGACGGTGAGCGCGCCGGACTGCGCGAGCTGCTCGACCAGGCGCCGGTAGCGCGGCAGCATCCCGGCGTGGTGCACGCCGATGCCGCGCCGCAGCAGCTTGGAGAGGGTCTTGCCGAACCCGGCGCCGAACCGGAAGTCCGGGGGGATCTCGACGGCGTGCTCGGCACCCTTCGGCAGCCACTTCGCGTTGAGGAGGCCGGTCGCGTGCTCGACGGCGTCCTTCTGGGTGAAGTGGACGACGTAGGCCGGCGCCTGGTGGGTCGAGACGATCTCCTCGAGCGTCTCGGCCAACGGCGTCAGCGCCCACGTGAAGCTCAGCGGGACCGGACGCTCGGCCTCGTCGACGACGGCGGTCTCGCGGCCGTTGCGCCGGGTCAGGTCGGCGGCCAGCTCGCTGACGTCGCCGAGGGTCGCCGACATCAGGACGAACTGCGCCTGCGTCAGCTCCAGCAGCGGCACCTGCCACGCCCACCCGCGGTCGGGCTCGGCGTAGAAGTGGAACTCGTCCATCACCACGAGCCCGACGTCGGCCGTCGACCCCTCGCGCAGCGCGATGTTGGCCAGCACCTCCGCGGTGCAGCAGATGATCGGGGCGTCGGCGTTCACCGAGGCGTCGCCGGTGAGCATGCCGACCTGGTCGGCGCCGAACACCTGGCACAGGTCGAAGAACTTCTCGCTCACCAGCGCCTTGATCGGCGCGGTGTAGAACGACACCCGGTCGCTGGCCAGCGCCGCCTTGTGCGCACCGACCGCGACGAGCGACTTGCCCGACCCGGTCGGCGTCGCGAGGACGACGTTGTTGCCGGCCAGGATCTCCAGGACCGCCTCGTCCTGGTGGGGGTAGAGCTCGAGGCCGCGGCCCGCGGCGTAGGCGGTGATGTCGTCGTAGACGACCTCCCAGTCGTCCGCGTCGCCCGTCACCGGATCAGTCTCGCACCCGGGTCAGCTGCCGCTCGGGATGGTGCAGGTGGCCTCGACGTAGTCGGAGACCGCCTCGGCCTGGTCCTGCTCCTCCTCGGAGAGGACCTCCTCGAGGGCGTCGAGCTCGGCGACCGTGGCCGTGTCGGGGAAGGCGTCCAGGGCCTTCACCATCGCCGCGACGCCGGCACGCTGGTCGTCGGTGAACCCGGCCGGCAGCTCGGCGGCCTCGAGGTCCTCGCCCCACTGGTGGATGGCGTCGATCGTCTCCGGGGTGAGCGGCGCGTCGTCACCCTCGGTGGGGACCGGCGCCGCGCTCAGGGCGGTGGCGAAGTCACGGAACGCCGAGCAGAGCTCGACCGCGTCGGCCGGCTCGTCGGCGGGTGCGGTGGGGTCCTCGTCGGTGTCGTCGGGGTCCTCGGACTCCGACGGCACGGGCGCCTCGGTGTTCGGGTCGAGCGGCGGCGTGGTGGTCTCGCCCGCCGCGGACGACGACGTGGCCGGCGAGGACGGGTCGTCGGCGGCGTCGTCGTCGGAGTCGCCACCACACCCGGCGAGCAGCACGGAGGCCGCCACGAGGGCGGCGAGGGTGGTCAGGGGACGGCGCATGGGAGCCTCCGGGGCAGCTGGCACGAGTGGGTGGGGCGTCACTCCCGGGCGCGCGGGTGCGCCGTGGCGAAGACCTCCCGCAGGTTGTCGACGGTCACGAGCGTATAGACCTGGGTGGTGGTGACCGACGCGTGCCCCAGCAGCTCCTGGACGACGCGGACGTCGGCGCCGCCGTCGAGCAGGTGCGTCGCGAACGAGTGCCGCAGGGTGTGCGGCGAGACGTCGCGGGTCACCCCGGCCCTCTCGGCGGCCCTGACCAGCACCGCCCACGCCGACTGCCGCGAGAGCCGGCCGCCGCGGGCGTTGAGGAACAGCGCTCCCCCGACGGCGCGGGTCGACACCAGCTCCGGCCGGGCCCGGACGACGTAGGCCTCGACCGCGTCGCGGGCGTAGGAGCCGATCGGCACGATCCGCTCCTTCGAGCCCTTGCCGCGCAGCAGCACGGTCCCGTCGACCGCATCGAGGTCGTCGACGTCGAGGCCCACCGCCTCGGAGATCCGGGCCCCGGTGCCGTAGAGCACCTCGAGCAGCGCGCGGTCACGCAGCGCGAGGTTCGTGCCGGGGGCGCCGGCGGCCTCGAGGATCGCCTCCACGTCGGAGAGCGGCAGCGCCTTGGGCAGCCGCTTGCCCGCGGCCGGCGGCTTCACGCCGGCCGCGGGGTCGACCTCCGCGAGTCCGTCGGCGACCGCGAACCGGTGGAAGCCGCGCACGGCGACGACGGTGCGGGCCGCCGACGTGCTGCTCAGGGGCGGGTGGTCGGCATCGCCCTCGCGCAGCCGCACCAGGAACGCCGACACGGTCGCCTCGCTCACCCCGGCCAGGTCGTCGATCCCCTGGGCGCCGAGGAACTCGAGGTAGCGCCGCAGGTCGCGCCGGTACGACGTCAGCGTGTTGAGCGCGAGCCCCTTCTCGACCGAGAGGTGGTCGAGGTAGGTGCGGACCGCGCGCCCGACCGCGCCGGCGCCGTCGTCGGTCACGCCAGGACGTCGTCGAGCGAGACCGCCTCGATGCCGACGGCCTCGCCCACCGGGGCGTTGGTCAGGTCGCCGGCGTGGGTGTTCAAGCCCAGCGCCAGGGACCGGTCGGCCCGGCAGGCCTCGACCCAGCCCCGGTCGGCCAGCGCCACCGTGTAGGGCAGGGTGGCGTTGGTCAGCGCGTAGGTGGAGGTGTTGGGCACCGCACCGGGCATGTTGGCCACGCAGTAGAACGTCGAGCCGTGGACCTGGTAGGTCGGGTCGGCGTGGGTGGTGGCGTGGGTGTCCTCGAAGCAGCCGCCCTGGTCGACGGCGATGTCGACGAGCACCGAGCCCGGCTTCATCCGCGAGACCAGGTCGTTGGTGACCAGCTTGGGGGCCGCGGCACCGGGGATGAGCACGGCCCCGATGACCATGTCGGCCTCCATCACCTGCTGCTCGATCGCGAGCCTCGACGACGCCAACCCGTGGACCCGGTTGTTGTAGCGCCAGAACGACATCCGCAGCTTGTCGAGGTCGGTGTCGAGGAGCGTCACGTCGGCCCCCATCCCGAGCGCGATGTTGGCGGCGTTCTGACCCGAGACACCGGCACCGATGATGACGACCTTCGCGTTGGCCACGCCACCGACGCCGCCCATCAGCACGCCGCGGCCGCCCTGGGCCTTGAGCAGCGAGTACGCACCGACCTGGGGTGCCAGGCAGCCGGCCACCTCCGACATCGGGTACAGCAGCGGCAGCCCGCCCGAGGGGAGCTGCACGGTCTCGTAGGCGATGCCGGTGACCTTGCGCGCCAGGAGCTCCTCGGTCAGCGGCTTGTCGGCGGCCAGGTGGAGGTAGGTGAAGAGGGTCAGGCCCTCCCGCATCCGGTGGTACTCCTCGGCGACCGGCTCCTTGACCTTGAGCACCATGTCGACGCCGCCGTCGGTGCCCCACGCCTCCTCGGGCGTGGCCACGATCCTCGCGCCAGCGGCGACGTACTCCTCGTCGGGGATGGAGGACCCGATGCCGGCCCCGTGCTCGACCACGACGTCGTGGCCGTGAGCGGTCAGCTCGTGCACCCCGACCGGCGTGATCGCCACCCGGTACTCGTGGTTCTTGACTTCCTTGGGTACGCCGACCTTCACCAATGACCTCCTCGAGCGTGCGGGGCACGTCGTCGTGCCCTTCTCGCCGGTGACCCTACTCCCGGGCGCCGCTCCGGTCGGCCGGGACCGGTGGAGGCCGCGACGGCACGAGGATCCGGGACGCGACCGCGCCCTGTGGCCCCGAGCCGGTGCTCGGAGCCGGAGCGGCCTAGGCGGGCAGGCCGGGCCCGACCAGGCCGGCCGCGTGTGCCTTCAGCACCGCGATCACCAGCGGGCCGTCGGTGACGTCGCCGGCCAGGACGGCGGCGACCAGGTCGGCGAACGGCGCCCGGAAGACCTCCATGTCGGCCTCCTCGTGCACCATCTCGAAGTCGCCGCGGCCCACGTCGGTGAGGCCGCGGGCCAGGTAGTGGTGGAGGCGCTCGGCCGAGATGCCGGGGCTCGACCAGCTCGTGCCGAGGTCGGTCCAGGTCGCGGCCGCCAGCCCGGCCTCCTCGGCCAGCTCCCGGCGTCCGACGTCGACCGGGTCCTCCCCCGGGTGGTCGATCAGGCCGGCCGGGAGCTCGACGAACCGGTGGCCGGCGGCGTGCCGGTACTGACGCAGCAGCACCACGTGGTCGTCGTCGTCGACGGCCAGCACCACGACCGCACCGGGGTGCTCGAGCACGATCCGCCGGAACGGCGCCTCGTCGCCGCCGCCGGGGCGGGTGACGGTGTCGGCCCGCAGGGCCACCACCCACCCGTCGCGGTGCAGGTCGCGCGTCTCGAGGACCGGCCACTGCTCCGGCCGGTCGGCCAGCGCGCTCACGCCTCGGTCGGCTCGGGACGCAGCCCGGTCTCGTCGATCGGGAACCGCAGCTCCCGCTGACGGTCGATCGCCGCGCCGACCAGGCCGCTGAACAGCGGGTGCGGTCGGGTCGGCCGCGAGCGCAGCTCGGGGTGCGCCTGGGTCGAGACGTAGTAGGGGTGCACCTCGCGGGGCAGCTCGACGAACTCGACCAGGCCGAGGTCGGGGTTCGTGCCGGAGAAGACCAGGCCGGCCGCGGCGAGCTGGTCGCGGTAGTCGTTGTTGACCTCGTAGCGGTGCCGGTGCCGCTCCTCGATCCGGTCGGCACCGTACTGCTCGTGCACCACCGTGCCGGGCACCAGCTCGGCGGGGTACAGGCCGAGGCGCATCGTGCCACCCAGGTCGCCGGCGCCCTCGACGTAGGACTTCTGCTCCTCCATGGTCGCGATGACCGGCTCGGGGCAGTCGGGGTCGAACTCGGTGGAGGCGGCCTTCTCGAGCCCGGCCACCGACCGGGCGTACTCGATGACCATGCACTGCAGGCCCAGGCAGAGGCCGAGGGTCGGGATCTGGTGGGTCCGGGCGTAGGTCAGGGCGCCGAGCTTGCCCTCGATACCCCGGATGCCGAAGCCGCCGGGGACGATGATGCCGTCGACGTCGGCGAGCTGCTTGGCCGCTCCGGCCGGGGTGGCGCACTCGTCGGAGGGGACCCAGCGGATCTCCACCTTCGCCTCGTGGGCGAACCCGCCGGCGCGGAGCGCCTCGACGACCGAGAGGTAGGCGTCGGGCAGGTCGATGTACTTGCCGACCAGCGCGACGGTGACCTCCTCCTTCGGGTGGTGGACCCGGCGCAGCAGGTCGTCCCAGACCGTCCAGTCGACGTCGCGGAAGGGCAGGTCGAGGCGCCGCACCACGTAGGCGTCGAGACCCTCGCGGTGCAGCACCTTCGGGATGTCGTAGATCGAGGGGGCGTCGGCGGCGGTGACCACGGCCTCCTCGTCGACGTCGCACATCAGCGAGATCTTGCGCTTGATCGAGTCGGGGAGCTCGCGGTCGGCGCGGCACACGACGGCGTCCGGCTGGATGCCGACCTGGCGCAGCGCGGCGACCGAGTGCTGGGTCGGCTTGGTCTTCAGCTCCTTGGACGGGCCGATGTAGGGCACCAGGGACACGTGCAGGAAAAAGCAGTTGTCGCGGCCGATCTCGTGGCGCACCTGGCGGGCGGACTCGAGGAACGGCAGCGACTCGATGTCGCCGACGGTGCCGCCGATCTCGGTGATCACCACGTCGATCTCGGGTCCGCCCATCGCGAGGATGCGGTCCTTGATCTCGTTGGTGATGTGCGGGATCACCTGCACGGTGTCGCCGAGGTAGTCACCGCGGCGCTCCTTGGCGATGACGCTGGCGTAGACCTGCCCGGTCGTCACGTTGGCGATCTGGTTGAGGTCGGTGTCGAGGAACCGCTCGTAGTGGCCGACGTCGAGGTCGGTCTCGGCGCCGTCGTTGGTGACGAAGACCTCGCCGTGCTGGAACGGGTTCATCGTCCCGGGGTCCACGTTCAGGTACGGGTCGAGCTTCTGCATCGTGACCCGGAGCCCGCGCGAGCGCAGCAGCCGACCCAGGCTCGAGGCGGTCAACCCCTTGCCGAGCGACGAGGCGACTCCGCCGGTGACGAACACGTGCTTGGACTGGTCTACCGGGGCCGCCTTCACGGGATTCGATCCTATCCCAGTCCGGCGCTAGTCGTTGCCTCCGCGCGCCGTGCGACTCGCCACCTGGGCGACGTCGAGCAGCTCACGGGCGTGGGCCAGCGCGGTGTCGGAGTCGGCGAGGCCGGCGAGCATGCGCGACAGCTCGCGCTCCCGGGCGGCGTCGTCGAGCACGGTGAGCCCCGAGCTCGTGACCGACCCGTCGCTGGACTTCTGCACCAGGACGTGGCGGTCGGCGTACGCCGCCACCTGCGGAAGGTGGGTCACGACGAGGACCTGTGCGGTGCGTGCCAGCTCGGCGAGCCGGCGGCCGACCTCGACCGCGGCCGCTCCGCCGACGCCGGCGTCGACCTCGTCGAAGACGAACGTGGGCACCGGGCTGGTGCCGGCGAGGGCGACCTCGATGGCCAGCATGACCCGCGACAGCTCACCGCCCGAGGCGCCCTTGGACAGCGGGCGCGGCTCCGAGCCGGTGTTGGCGGCCAGCAGCAGCTGGACGTCGTCGGCCCCGTGGGCGGCGGGCTCGGTCGGGGTGACCCGGATCGACAGCACGGCGTGCGGCATCGCCAGGAGGGTCAGCTCGGCGGTGACCTGCTTCTCCAGCGTGCGGGCCGCAGCCGTGCGGGCCTTCGACAGCGCCGCGGCCGCCCCGCCGAGCTCGGAGCGCAACCGGTCGCGCTCCACGGTGAGGGCCTCGATGCGCTCGTCGGTGCCGTCGAGGTCGAGCAGCCGGGTGGCGGCGCGGGCGGACCAGGCGAGCACCTCGTCGAGGGTGTCGCCGTACTTGCGGGTCAGCGCGGTGAGTGCGGCGCGGCGCTCGGAGACGGCGGCCAGCCGGTGCGGGTCGGTGTCGACCCGGTCGGCGTACGACGCGACGTCGGCGGCGACGTCGGAGACGAGGTAGACGACCTCGGCCATCCGGTCGGCCAGCTGGGCGACCTCGGGATCGTGCTCGCGGACGCTCTCGAGGAACCCGCGGGCGGCTGCGGTGGTGCCGAGGGCGTCGGCCCCGCTCTCGCCGGACTCGTCGCCGGACAGTGCGGTCCGGGCGTGCTCGGCGGCCGCGCGCAGGGTGTCGGCGTAGCCGAGCCTCGACTCCTCGGCGGCCAGCGCGTCGTCCTCCCCCGGCTCGGGGGACACCGCCTCGACCTCGCCCAGCCCGAAGCGCAGCAGGTCGGCCTCTCGGGCGCGCTCGCGCGAGGACGCGACGACGTCGTCGAGCTCGCGGCTGGTGGCGTCGAGGCGGCGGTAGAGGTCGGTGTAGCGCGCCAGGGTCTTGGCGAGCCTGGGGCCGCCGAAGCGGTCGACGGCGTCGCGCTGGGCCCGCGGCAGCAGCAGGCGGTGCTGGTCGGACTGTCCGTGGACGGCGACCAGCGGCTCCGCGACCTCGGTCAGGGTCGCGACGGGCACGGTCGCCCCGCCGACGAAGGCGCGCGAGCGGCCCTCGGCCGAGACGTTGCGCGCCAGCACGACGAGGCCGTCCTCCACCTCGCCGCCGGCGTCCTCGACGGCGGACACGAAGGCGGGCAGCCGCGCGGCGTTGACGACGCCCTCGACGCGGGCCTGCTTCGCGCCGGTCCGGACGGCGCCGGTGTCGGCCCGTCCGCCGAGCAGGAGGCCGAGCGCGGTGACGACCATCGTCTTGCCGGCTCCGGTCTCGCCGGTGATGACGGTCAGGCCGGGGCCGAGCTCGAGCACGGTGGCATCGATGACGCCGAGGGAGCTGATCCGGATCTCCTCGATCACGAGGTCCTCACCATCACGGGGTCTCGCTCGTGGCGCGGAGCCGGCGCCGCTCGCCCTCGCCGCGCCAGCCCTCGACGTTGAGCCCGAACTTGGCGACCAGCCGGTCGGTGAACGGCGCCTGGTGCACGCGGGCGAGCCGCACCGGTCGCACCCCGCGCCGGACCTCGATCCGAGCCCCCGGCGGCAGGTCGACCGTGCGCCGGCCGTCGCACCACAGCACGCCCGAGCCGTCGGTGCGGGCGAGCACCTCGATGGCGACGACCGAGTCGGGCCCGACCACCATCGGACGGGCGAAGAGGGCGTGCGCGCTGAGCGGGACCACGCAGAGCGCCTCGACCTGGGGCCAGACGATCGGGCCGCCGGCGCTGAAGTTGTAGGCGGTGGAGCCGGTCGGCGTCGCGCAGACGACGCCGTCGCAGCCCCAGCGCGACAGCGGACGGCCGTCGACCTCGACGACCACCTCGATCATCCGCTCGCGCGCGGCCTTCTCGACGCTGGCCTCGTTGACCGCGAACGTGTGGGCGAGGACCTCGCCGTCGAGGCTGACCTCGACGTCGAGGGTCAGCCGGTCCTCGACGATGTAGCGAGCCTCGACGATCGCCGCGATGGTCGCGTCGACCTCCTCCGGCTCGGCCTCGGCGAGGAACCCGACGTGGCCGAGGTTGACCCCGAGCACGGGGGTGGCGCTGTCGTAGGTGAGCTCGACGGCTCGCAGGATGCTGCCGTCGCCGCCGATGACGAGGGTGAGCTCGCAGTCGTGCCCGGCGTCGGTCTCGGACTCGGTGAGCTCGAGGGTCGGGGACTCGAGGTCGACACCGAGGTCCTTGGCCTCCGGCCTCAGCAGCCGGACCACGATGCCGTGGGAGGTGAGCCCGGAGATCACCGCGGTCGCCACCTCGCGCGCCTGGGCACGCCCGGTGTGCGCCAGCAGCAGCACCCGTCTCACCGTCGCGGAGTCCGTCACGGCTCCAGCCTCTCACCCGGCACCGACGGGGCGTCGACGCCGTGCACAGCCGCGTCGATCTCGTCCTGGGAGATCTCGGGGTCGCCCCGGCGCAGCCAGAGGAAGAACTCGACGTTCCCGGACGGACCGGGCAGCGGGCTCCGGGTCACCATCCGGGCGCCCCAGCCCCGGCGGGCCGCGTGGTCGGCGACCGTCGCGACCGCCTCGGCGCGCAGGCCGAGGTCGCGGACGACGCCGCCCTTGCCGATCCGGTCCTTGCCGACCTCGAACTGTGGCTTGACCATGAGCGCCAGGTCGCCGTCGGCGGCGGTCACGCCGGTCAACGCGTCGAGCACGAGCGTCAGGGAGATGAAGGAGAGGTCGCCGACCACGAGGTCGACCGGGCCGCCGATCAGGTCGGCGGTGATCTCCCGCACGTTCTGGCGGTCCCGGACGTCGACCCGGTCGTCGCTCTGCAGCGACCAGGCCAGCTGGCCGTAGCCGACGTCGACAGCGACGACCTCGCGGGCCCCGCGGCGCAGGAGCACGTCGGTGAACCCGCCGGTCGAGGCGCCGGCGTCCAGGCAGCGACGCCGGGCCACTGTGAGGCCGGCCGGCTCGAAGACGTCCAGCGCCCCGGCGAGCTTGTGCCCGCCCCGCGAGACGTAGTCGGGGCGGTCGGGGTCGTCGACGACGACGATCGCGACGTCGGTGGTGACGCCCGTCGCGGGCTTGGTGGCGGCCGCGCCGGACACGGTCACCCGTCCCGCTGCCACCAGCTCCGCCGCGTGCTCGCGGGACCGGGCCAGGCCGCGGCGGACCAGTTCCGCGTCGAGGCGGAGGCGACGAGGTGGCATCAGGCGGTGTCGAGGGTGCGGCGGAGCTCGCCGTGGGCGGACTCGAAGACGGCGACGTGCTCCTCGAGCGGGCGGTCGTCGAGCCCGGCGACCGCCTCGATCACCGCGTCGACGCGCGCGTCACCGGTCGGCTCGGGCCGGGGGCGGGGCGGCTCGTCGTCCAGGAGGCCCGTGTCGTCGGACCACTCGTCACCGGGCTGCGCACTCATCCCGTGAGCCTACCGGCCGGCGCCGGCGTCACGGTGCCGCGGGAGGGGTGACGCCGTCGGTGCCCGGGGCCGCTCCGGCGACGTCCAGGTGCGACCAGGACGCGGCCGCCACGACGCGCCACCAGTCCCCCGGGTCGCCGTCGCCGTCGACCTCGAGCCGGTCCGCCACGACGCGGCCGGACCAGCCACCGAGGGTCCAGCCCTCGCCGGTCTCCTGGGGGGCCGGCTGCGGCTCGCGGAGCGCTCCGAGGTCGAGGCCGACGTAGGTGGGGCGCTCCTGGGGGCGGGCGGCCACCAGCTCGTCGAGCCCGGTGACGCCGGTGAGGACGAGCAGCGAGTCGATGCCGACGTTGCGGGCCCCCTCGATGTCGGTGTCGAGCCGGTCGCCGACCATCAACGGACGCTCGCCACCGACGCGGCGCACCGTCTCGTCGAGCAGCGGACGCGCGGGCTTGCCGGCGACCTCGGGGTCGACCCCGGCGAACCGGCGGATCGTGTCGACCAGGACGCCGTGGCCGGGCGCGACGCCGTAGGGCGTCGGGATCGACAGGTCGGTGTTGCTGGCCACCCACCACAGACCGTCGCGGATCCGCACCGAGGCCCGCATGATGTCGGCCCACACGACCTGCGGCCCGTAGCCCGTGACGACCGCGTCGGCGTCGTCGTCGGGCCCGACGATGCTCAACCCGGCCTCGGTCAGCGCCACCTGGAGACCCTCGCCCCCGAGCAAGACGACCCGGCCGTCGGGACCCAGCCGGTCGAGCAGCACCCGGGCCGCGGCCTGTGCCGAGGTGACGACGTCACCGACCTCGGCCCGGACCCCCAACGACGTGAGGTGGTCGGCGACCGTCGACGGCGGCCGCGCCGCGTTGTTGGTGATGAAGGCGAGCCGCATCCCCCCGGTCCGGACCTCCGCCAGGTGGTCGGCCGCGCCGGGCACGGCGTCCGGCCCGACGTAGACGACGCCGTCGAGGTCGAGCATCGCCAGGTCGTAGGTCTCGGCGAGCGGGCTCAGGGATTCGGACAACATTTCGCCAGTCTCCCAGTCGTCGGGTCGTGTCGCCGTCCTCGCCCCCACCCGCGTCCTCGTAGGGTGATCGGATGGAGTCCGCCGCGGTCACCCCGCCCTTCGTGGCGCGACCGCTCCGGCTGGCCCCGTTCCGGGCGCTGCGGCTCGTCCCCTCACGGATCGGCGATCCAGCCGCGTCGCGCCTCTTCGCCCGCCCGTACCGCGACCTCGCCAGCCGTCTGCAGACGTGGGAGGCGCGCGGGATGATCACCCACGACCCGGGGCCCGCGCTCTACGTGCACGAGTACACCGTCGACGGCATCACCGTGCGTGGGCTCGTCGGTGCGATCGACGTCTCCAGCCGCGCCGTGCGGCTCGAGGACCGGGCGATCCTCCCGCACGAGGGGATCTACCCCGCCCAGGCCGACGACCTCGCCGACCGGATGGAGCAGATGCGGGTCAACCCCGGCCCGATCCTGCTCGTGCAGGACTCGCCGGCGGCGCTCCGCGCGTTGTTGGCGCAGGTGCGTCGAGCCGGACCGGACCACGAGATCACCGACCGGTCCGGCCAGTTCCACCGGATCTGGGCGATCACCGATCCGTCCGTGATCGCCGAGGTCGCCGAGCTGATCGCGCCGACGACCGCCCTCATCGCCGACGGGCACCACCGCTACGCCGCCTACCTGCGCCTGCAGCAGCGCGACCTCGGCACGGCCGCCGACCGTGGACTGGCGATGATCGTCGACCAGACCGACACCCCGCTCTTCCTGGGCGCCATCCACCGGGTCCTCGCCGGCTCCTCGGTGCACGACGTGGAGGCGGCGGCGCGCACGCTCGGGATCCGCACCACCCTCCGCTCGCACGAGGAGGCGGTCGCGCTGCTCGGCCCCCGCACGCTGGTGGTCACCGACACCGAGACGTGGCTGACGGTGCACCTCGAGCTCGAGGGCGACCGTGTGGAGGCGGAGGTCCTCCACGACCAGCTGGTCCCCTCGCTCGGCCACGGTCCGAGCCGCGTGACGTTCCACCACACGGCGCAGGAGGCGTTGGCGCAGGTCGAGCCCGACCACGGCACGGCCGTGCTGATGCCGGCCCCGTCCGTGGCCCAGGTGCAGCGCGTCGTCGCGAGCGGGAGGCTCTTCCCCGAGAAGGCCACGTCGTTCCAGCCGAAGCCCGCCTTCGGCGCCTTCATCCGCTCCTGGCGCGACGAAGAACCCGACCCGACCTGACCTCCACCTCGACGCGGGAGCCGGTGCCGACCGCGGTGCGGAAGAACCGCCGCCGGATGGACCCGCTGACCTCCACGAGGTCTCCCTCGCGCCAGGTGCCGACCGATCTCTTCACCCGGCCCGTCCAGACGACACACTCCAACGCGTCGACACGCTGGCGCTGCCGCTGACGCGGTGGTCGGTCGACCACCACCCGGAACGACACGAGCGTGTCGCCGCTCGGCAGCTCCTTGGCCTCGGCCGGCGCCGCCAGCCGACCGACCAACCTGACGTCGTTGACCGCCTCGACTGCCTCGTGCAGGGACTCCGACGTCCCTTCCCTCGTGTCCTTCGTGTGTGGACTCATGACGCGTCACCTCCACGACGAACCCTGACCGTCGCCGCGGACAGGACGCGCACGGCGGACCGCGGCCTGTGGAGAACCGCCGACGGCGGTGCCCTGTGGACGACATGTGGCCATCGCGCGGGACAAATACGCGAAAACGACAGAAGGGCGACCCCGAGGGGTCGCCCTTCTGCGAATAGTTGTCCGGCGGCGTCCTACTCTCCCACAACCTCGCGATTGCAGTACCATCGGCGCTGGCAGGCTTAACTTCCGGGTTCGGTATGGGACCGGGTGTTTCCCCGCCGCTATGGCCGCCGTAACTCTATGACCACACCCAACCCCAACCCCGGCATATCGAACCCCGGGTTGGGTGGTGTGGAAACTTGTGTAGTGGACGCGAACACGCAACAACTCGTAGTTGTTTCTCTGTGTGATGTTGGTTGAAGATTTGTAAGGCAAGCCCTCGGCCTATTAGTACCGGTCGGC
>NZ_SPUJ01000012.1 GCF_004522105.1 Nocardioides sp. 1609 | reverse complement strand
GAGTCACCGCGAGTCGAGACCTTGCCGGTGGGTGGTCTCGACTCGGCTCGCTGGCGCTCGCCGGCTCGACCAGCGGGGGTTGCCGGTGGTCGAGCCGCGGGGACGGAGTCACCGCGAGTCGAGACCTTGCCGGTGGGTGGTCTCGACTCGGCTCGCTGGCGCTCGCCGGCTCGACCAGCGGGGGTTGCCGGTGGTCGAGCCGCGGGGACGGAGTCACCGCGAGTCGAGACCTACAGCCGCGAGACCTACAGCCGCGCCGACAACCAGGCGAAGTCGGCAGTGTGCTCCTCCGCCCCGCCGGGCGTCTCGCACACGACCGGCGCCCCGGCGTCGCGGACGACGGCGGCCAGCAGGTCGGGGTCGATCCGGCCGGCACCGAAGTTGGCGTGCCGGTCGGCGCCGGAGTCGAACTCGTCACGGCTGTCGTTGCAGTGCACGAGGTCGATCCGGCCGGTGATGGCGCGGACGTCGTCGACGACGGTCGCCAGGTCGTTGCCGCCGGCGTGGGCGTGGCAGGTGTCGAGGCAGAACCCGACCATGTCGAAGCCCTCGGCGCCCGAGATCGCGTCCCAGACCCGGCCGATCCGCTCGAGGTAGCGGGTCATCGCGTTGTCACCGCCGGCGGTGTTCTCGATGAGCAGCGGCAGCTTCAGGTCGGTGGCCTCGATGGCCTTGCGCCAGTTGTCGAACCCCTTCTCGGGGTCGTCGGCCTTGTTGACGTGACCCCCGTGCACGATGAGCCCCTTCGCGCCGATCGAGGCGGCCGCGTCGACGTGCTGCTGCAGCAGCTTGCGGCTCGGGATGCGGATCCGGTTGTTGGTCGTGGCGACGTTGATCAGGTAGGGCGCGTGCACGTAGAGGTCGACGCCGGCCGCCTCGGCGTCCGCCTTGAGCGCCTCCGGCCCGCCCGCGTAGGCCCACTCGGGACCGCCGTAGGACTGCGGGTCGCCGAGGAAGAACTGCACGAGCGGCGCCCGCCGGGCCCTCGCCTCCGCGACGGGGTCGGTCTGGTCGACGTGGGCACCGATCGCGATCGTCATGCGTCACACCATAGGAACAGGCTCCGACATGGTCGCGGGTGTATCCCTCGCCAGGGAGGGAAGTCCTAGCATTCGTGCGGCGGGTCCGGTTCGCGTCGCCCGCCTTGAGCCCACGGAGTCCGCCATGACCAGCATCCGCATCCAGACGAGCGGCCAGACGCTCACGGCCGACAGCACCGAGGGCGCCCGCGTCTTCACCGTCGGCCGCGACGCAGCGTCCGACATCACCTCGCTCGACCCCACGGTGTCGCGCCGGCACGCCGAGATCCGGGCGTTGGGCCAGGGTTGGGAGGTCGTCGACCTGGGCAGCTCGGTCGGCACCTTCGTCGGCGGACGGCGGGTGGAGCGCGCCGACCTCACCGGGACGACGGTCGTCGGGTTCGGCCGCGACGGCCAGGCGCTCACCGTCACCGTCACCGTGGCCCCCGCCGCGCCGCAGGCCTTCCCGCCGCCGATGGCGCCCCGCCTCGACAAGCCGGCTCCCTCGGCTCCGCTGGGCGCCCCCGCGGCCGCCCCGCCGCAGGCCTTCCCGCCGCCGGTCGCGGTCGACCGCGCCCCCCAGTTCGACGGCCCGCCGCCGCTGGACCAGACGGTGGTCACCGGGCAGGGCCCGTTCCCCGGGTTCGGCCCGGCCGGCCCCGGCCTGCTCGTGCGCCGCCGCACCGGCAAGGACCTGCGCTTCCCGGCCGGCATGCCGATCCGGATCGGCCGCGACCCGGTGCTCGAGGTGCACGCCGACGACCAGGCCGTGTCGCGGCTGCACGCCGTCCTCGAGCCTCGGCCCGACGGCTGGTGGTGGGTCGACCGGTCGACGTCCGGCTCCTTCATCGACGGCGAGCGGATCACCCAGCACCACGTCGACGAGCCGGTCGAGATCAGCCTGGGCCACCCGACCGCCGGCTACGAGATCGAGGTCGTCCCGGTGGTCGCCGCCGGCCAGGCGAGCGCCAGGATCCAGGCCCGCAAGCGCCGCCGCACGCTCGCGCTCGTGGGCGGCGTCGTCAGCGCGATGGTGCTGGTGGGCGGTGGCATCACCGGTGTCGCCCTGCTTGGCGACGACGAGACGCCGACCGCCGGCCAGGGCCCGACGTCCGACCCCGCCAAGGAGCGCCAGGAGGCCCTCACCCGCGCGAAGGCGGCCGCCGTCCTGCTCACCGCCTACGACGAGAGCGACCAGCCGCTGTGGTCGGGCTCCGGCAGCATCATCACCGAGGACGGGCTGATCCTGACCAACGCCCACGTGGCCGACCCCGACGCGCCGGGCCAGACCTCCGGCGAGTCCGACCCCGCCTACCTGACCGTGTCGCTCACCTCCGGCGAGGACGACAAGCCGGCCTCCGCGGCCTACCGGGCCGCCCCGATCGTCTCCGACGGCTACCTCGACGTGGCGGTGCTCCAGATCGAGTCCGACGCCGAGGGCAACCCGGTCGAGAAGACCGAGCTCGACCTGCCCGAGCCGCTCCCGATCGGCGACAGCGACGAGCTGCGCACCGGCGACCGGATCATCGCGCTCGGCTACCCCGCGATCGGCAACCTCAGCGTCCAGGGCGACCGGCCGCTGACGGTCACCGAGGGCGTCGTGTCCACCTTCCAGGCCGACGACGTCGTCGGCACCCCCCGCGGGTCGATCGACAGCGACGTCCGTCTCGGGTCCGGCAACTCCGGCGGCCCCTCGATCAACGAGGAGGGCGAGATCATCGGCCTCAACACCCGCGTCGTCACGGCCGGGTCGGACGCCGCCGGCGCCATCACCCAGGGCTCGGCACTGATCGTCCCGGTCAACCTCGCCAAGGCCGTGCTCGACATCGCCCGCGACGGCGGCGACCCGTCGTACGTGTCGCCGTACCTCGACGAGCTCCCGACCGACCCCGGGGTGCCGACCGACGTGAACGCCCAGGCCGCCGGCTGGGTCCGCGAGGGCGAGGAGGGCTTCTGCGCCGGGGCGAGCAGCCCCGACGCCCCGCAGCAGCTGAGCGGCGTCGGCACGGGCGAGACGCTGATGGCCGAGTTCAACGTCGAGGGCCTCCCCGACGGGCTGCCGCTCGCGATCGACTTCTACGACCAGGACGACATCCGGATCGACACCCTGAGCACCACCTGGGACCTCGGCCCCGAGGGGATCTGCATCTGGGCACCGCTCGAGCTCTCGACCGACTTCCCCGAGATCACCGCGGTGCTGTCCCTCGGGCAGGAGAGCGAGCCGGTCGCGGTGAACCCGCTGATCCTCTCCGGCAGCTGACGCTCGCTCTGCCGCGGACCCGCACACCGACCCAGACGCCGACCCAGACACCGACTCACCCGCCGAGCAGGCCGCGCACGCCGGCCGCGGCGCCGACCGCCGAGCCGAGGAAGCAGGCCGCGAGCGCGACGGCCGCGACCAGCCGGCCGACGACGCGCGGTCGATGCGCGTGCCGCGGACGGCGTCGCGCCGGGGGGAGCGGCACCGGCGCCGCGCCGAGGCGGTCGGGCACGGGGTGCCGGGGCGTGCGCGACACCCGCGCGACCCGCGACACCCGTGACACCGTGCGGAGCAGCGCCGCCGCCTCCGCTGCCGAGGCCGGACGTCGCCCGGGCGCCGGATCGGTGAGGGTCGCGACCAGCCCGGCGAGCTGGCCGAGCCGCTCCGTGCCGCCGGCGAGCACCCGCGCGACCACGCCGACGGCGTACAGGTCCTGGCGGGGGTCGGCCGGCGCGCCGGCGAGCTGCTCGGGGGCGGCGTACCCCTCTGTGCCGAGGGGCGACCCGGGCGGCTCGCGCAGGCCCGTGAGGACGGCGGCGACGCCGAAGTCGCCGATGCGCAGGTGCGGCCGGCCCCGGCCCGTGGGCTCGAGCAGCAGGTTGGCGGGCTTGAGGTCGCGGTGGACGACGCCGGCGGCGTGGACCGCGCCGAGCCCGTCGAGCAGCTGGCCGAGCAGCTCGACGACGTGGTCGAGGGGCAGGGCGCCGTGCTCGGCGAGGAGGTCGGCGACCGAGCCGCCGCGGGCCAGCGGCATCGCGAGCGCGACCCGGTCGTCGTCGGCGACCCACCCGGTCGGCGCGGCGACGTGCGGGTGGTCGATGCGCACGCCCTGCTCCAGCACGAACCGCTGCAGGTGGGCGGCGTCGAGGCGGTGGAGCAGCTTGACCGCCACGAAGCCGTGCTCGCGCAGGTCCCACGCCCGCCACACCGCGCCCATGCCGCCGACGCCGAGCAGGTCGATCAGCTGGTAGCGCCCGGCGAGCGGCGGATCTGCGGCCCGGGTGGCGGAGGGGTGCGGCACGCGCCCGACGCTGCCACGGACGCCGTCCGGACGGGGCTGGTCCTCCACAGCCCGGGTGCCGTCACCACGTCGTCCCCAGGGGGCCGACTTCGATTGCGCCGCCGGCGCCGGCCGCTGATAGCCTGCCCTGTCTTCGTGCGCACCCACCGACGGGTGCGTCGCGAAGGAGTTGTACAGCCCTCCTGCCACGGAGAGACCGTGGCCGCGAAGTCCACAGGAGGTGGAGACCGCTGTGCGTGCCTATGAAGTGATGGTCATCCTCGACCCGAGTCTCGAAGAGCGTACGGTCGAGCCCTCGCTCGACAAGTACCTCAACGTCATCCGCAAGGACGGCGGGACCGTCGACAAGGTCGAGGTCTGGGGCCGGCGTCGCCTGGCCTACCCGATCAAGAACGCCGAGGGCGCGAAGAATGCCGAAGGCATCTACGCCGTCATCAACCTGCAGGCGGAGCCCGCGACGGTCAAGGAGTTCGACCGTCAGCTCGGGCTCAACGAGTCGATCCTGCGCACGAAGGTGATGCGTCCCGACGCTCACTGATCTCCTCGACTCACCTCGAGGGATCGGTGTCCTCCACGTCGCACGACTGTGGAGGAGCACTTTCCCTTGTCGGTGCCGCACGCAACGATGTGCGGACACCGACGTCACTGGATCAACACGAGCACCCTAGGGAGACCTGATGGCCGGCGAGACCCTCATCACCGTGGTCGGCAACCTGACCGACGACCCGGAGCTGCGCTTCACCCCCTCCGGCGCGGCGGTGGCCAACTTCACCGTCGCCTCCACTCCTCGGACGCTGAACAAGCAGACGAACGAGTGGGAGGACGGCGAAGCCATGTTCCTGCGGTGCTCGATCTGGCGGCAGGCGGCGGAGAACGTCGCCGAGTCGCTCCAGAAGGGCGCCCGCGTCATCGTCCAGGGCCGCATGCGGGCCCGCACGTGGGAGACCCGTGAGGGCGAGAAGCGCACGTCGTTCGAGATCGACGTCGACGAGATCGGCCCCTCGCTGCGCTGGGCGACCGCCAAGGTCGCCCGTGCCGGTCGCTCCACCGCCGGTGGCGGTGGCGGCGGCTACTCCGGCGGTGCCGGCGGCGGCGCCAGTGGTGGTGCCGGCGGCGGTGGCGGCTACTCCGGTGGGGGTGGCGGCAGCCAGGCCGAGGACCCGTGGGCCTCGTCCGCGCCGCAGTCCGGTGGCCGTCCGGCCGCCGGTGGCGGTGGCGGTGGCGGTGCCCCGGCCAACGACCCCTGGGGTGCTCCGGGCGTGGGCTCCGACGAGCCCCCGTTCTGACCCAGCAACACATCCAACCCGAACCATTCCGGCGTCAGCCGGGCTTCTAGAAGGGAAGCACCACAATGGCCAAGGCAGTCCTGCGCAAGCCCAAGAAGAAGGTTTGCCAGTTTTGCAAGGAGAAGGCGACCGGTGTCGACTACAAGGACACCACCCTGCTCCGGAAGTTCATCTCCGACCGCGGCAAGATCCGTGCGCGGCGTGTGACCGGCAACTGCGTCCAGCACCAGCGGGACGTGGCCATCGCGGTCAAGAACGCTCGCGAGCTGGCTCTCCTGCCCTACACCTCCACCGGTCGCTGACCGCAGAGACCAGGAGAGAAGACACTCATGAAGCTCATCCTCACCCAGGAGGTCGACGGCCTCGGTTCGCCCGGCGACATCGTCGAGGTCAAGGACGGCTACGGCCGTAACTACCTCATCCCGCGCAACGTCGCGGTGCGATGGACCCGTGGCGGCCAGAAGCAGGTCGACTCGATCAAGGCGGCCCGCTCCACGCGTTCGGTCCGCGACGCCGCCCACGCCGACGAGCTGAAGTCGAAGCTCGAGGCGTCCTCGGTCGACGTCAAGGTCCGTGCCGGCGACTCCGGTCGCCTCTTCGGCACCGTCACCGTCGCCGACCTGGCCGACGCGCTCGGCGAGGCCGCCGGCGAGACGGTCGACAAGCGGACGATCGTGGTCACCAACCCGATCAAGACGCTCGGCGCCCACACCGTGGCGGTCAAGCTGTCCGACGACGTCTCGGCGACCGTGTCGCTGAACGTCATCCCCGCCTGACGCACGCAGCCCGGCTCTCGACGGCCGCCCCCCGGTTCTCCGGTGGGCGGCCGTCGTGCGTGCGGGCCCGCGCGCGGCTGGCCCCGGGGAGCTTCACCGCCTCAGCGGTGGACCTCCGTCACGGGTGTCGACGGACCCGCCGCCCAGGCTCGTCCCGCGCACCAGAACAGCAACCCGACGACCACGACGGGCACCAGCGCGACGACGACCCCGGCGACGTCGGTGAGGGCGTCGAGCCCGGCGCCGAGGACCAGCACCGGCAGCACGATCACCAGCACGCTGCCGGCGAGGGCGGTGCGCCACCAGGCCCGGGCGACCAGGTCGCCCGCGGTGTCCGCGGCACGCACCAGGGCCGCGCACAGGACGGCGTACCAGGTGAGCCGCGGGAGGTCGACGGCCCAGGCGAGGGCCTCGTCGGCGTCGTCGAGGACGGCGACGACGCCGGGCACCCACAGCGGCAACGAGACCAGCGCCGCAGCCACCCCGAGCCGGAGCAGCGCCGTCCGGAGCGGGAAGTCGCCGGGGAGCGCCCGGACCCCGACCAGCACGAGCACCCAGCCGAGCGGGTCCGCCAGCAGGTCGTGGCCCTCGACGGCAGCGACGAGCAGGAGCACGACCACCCCCATCGCGATCGACTGGAGCGGCTTCACGGGACCATCATCGCCGTCGGTGTCCGGGTGCGCTCAGGGCGCGACGGTGGCGCCGGTCCGCAGCCAGGCGTCGCCACGGGCCCGGTGCAGGAGGGTCACGAGCCGCCCGCCCATGAACAGTCCGCAGAACAGCACCCAGACGGCGAGCAGGCCGGCGTCCCACCACACGGCCGCGGCGAGGGTCACCGGGGCGTAGAGCGCGGCGACGACGAGCCCCGCCCAGGCGAGGTAGCGGCCGTCGCCGGCGCCGATGAGGACGCCGTCCAGCACGAACACGACGCCGGCGGCCGGCTGGCCGAGCGCGGCGACGAGGAGGACCGGCACCAGGAGGTCGGGCACGGCGGGGTCGTCGGTGAACAGCGGCCCGAGCACGGGGCTGAGCGCGGCGATCCCGATCCCGGTGACGACGCCGCTCCACAGGCCCCACCGGACCATCCGTCGGGTCAGCGCCCGCGCGGTGTCGACGTCGCCGGCGCCGAGCGCCCGCCCGGTGATCGCCTGGGCGGCGATCGCGATCGCGTCGAGGACGAAGGCGAGGAAGGTCCACAGGGTCATCGCGAGCTGGTGGGTCGCGATCCGGTCGGCGCCGTCGTCGCCGTGGGCGTCGAGGGTGACGCCGACGGTGGTGACGAGGAGCGCGGCGCGCAGGGTGAGGGTGCGCACGACGAGGGCGACACCCGCACGGGCCGCAGCCCGGACGCCGGCGAGGTCGGGCCGCAGCGGGGCCTCGTGGCGCCGGGCGCCCCGGACGACGACGGCCGTGAGCGCGACCGCGCAGGCGACCTGGGCGACCACCGAGCCGATCGCGGAGCCGGCGATCCCGAGGTCGAGCCCGTACACGAGCGCGACGTTGAGGACGACGTTGAGCAGGTTGCCGACCACCGCCACCGCGAGGGGCGTCCGGGTGTCCTGCAGTCCGCGCAGCACGCCGGTCGCGGCGAGCATGACCAGCAGCGGGGTGGTGCCGAGGAACGCGATCCGCAGGTAGGTCGTGGCGTGCTCGGCGACCTCGCCGCCGACCCCGAAGGCGGCCACGAGGGGGTCGGTGAGCAGGACCCCGCCGACCGTGATGACGACGCCGAGGCCGGTCGCGAGCCACACCCCGTCGAGGCCGAGCGACAGGGCGCCGCGCAGGTCGCCGGCCCCCCACCGCCGGGCGACCCCGGCGGTGGTGCCGTAGGCGAGGAAGACGCAGAGCCCGACGGCGGTCTGGAGGACGACGGCCGCGATGCCGAGGCCGGCGAGCTCGGGGGTACCGAGGTGGCCGACCACGGCGGCGTCCGCGAGCAGGAACATCGGCTCGGCGACCAGGGCGAGGAACGCGGGGACGGCGAGGCGCAGGATCTCCCGGTCCTGCGCCCGTCCCTCGGCACGACCCGCCGGCCCACCGTGCGGCCCACCGTCCGGCCCGCCATCTGGCCTGGTGGGAGTACGGGTAGGGGTGTCGGAGGGGTCGGAACGGCGGCGCACCGGTATCACACTAGTGATCGGTCGCGGGCGGAAATGCACCGCACGGACCCGGTGGATAACTAGGGTCACCCTGTGGATGAGGGTTGTGGGAGCGGGGGCTGTCGACAATCCGGTGGGCGTCGTCTCGGTGGACGGTCGGTGAACGAAATATTCTGCACAAGATTTCGATCCACACCGTCAAACCACTGTTCCTGCAGGTCAGAGGCGTGAGGGTCGAGATGTCGGGCGTGTCGTCCACAGGCTGCTCCCCAAGCTGTGCACAGCGTTGTGCGTGTCGTCCACGGGTCGGTGGCAGTTATCCCCAGGGCCTGTGGACAACCAGGTGTCGCTCGGCCCCGTCCGACCCGTAGGTTCGCGCCTCGGGACTCGCTCCGCGGTGTCGGGAGCGGCGTCGGGGGGTGCTGCCCCCTACCGTCGACGGCATGCTCCACCGCCCGTCCCGGCCCGCCCCGCACCCCCCGTCGTGGAGAGACATCCCGTGAGCCTGACCGAGTCCGACAACCGAGGGTTCCCCGAGCCCCCGTACGACGACTGGGGCGACGGTCCGGCGGCCTACGAGCCCGGCAACGCACCGAGCTCGCCGGGCGGACGCACGCCGCCGCAGGACATGGCGGCCGAGCAGTCGGTGCTCGGCTCGATGCTCATCTCCAAGGACGCGATCGCCGAGGTCTCGGAGGTCCTGCGCGGCAACGACTACTACCGGCCGTCCCACGAGATCATCCACGACGCGATCATCGACCTGTTCGGTCGCGGGGAACCGGTCGACATGATCACCGTGGCCGCCGAGCTGCAGCGGGCCGGTGAGCTGGCCAAGATCGGCGGCGCGCCCTACCTGCACACGCTCGCGGCGAACGTCCCGATCGCGGCCAACGCCGAGTTCTACGCCCAGATCGTGCACGAGAAGTCGGTGCTGCGTCGTCTCGTCGACGCCGGCACCCGGATCGCGCAGTTCGGCTACGCCGGCGAGGGCCAGGTCGACGACATCGTCGACCGGGCGCAGGCCGAGATCTACCAGATCGCCGACAAGCGGAGCACCGAGGACTACGCCCCGCTGAGCGACATCATGGAGGGCGTCCTCGACGAGATCGAGGCGATCAGCAACCGGGAGAACGGCCTGTACGGCGTCCCGACCGGCTTCGCCGACCTCGACGACCTCACCAACGGCCTCCACGCCGGGCAGATGATCATCGTCGCGGCCCGCCCCGCGATGGGGAAGTCGACGCTGGCGCTCGACCTGTGCCGCTCGGCCTCGATCAACAACAACCTGGCCAGCGTCTTCTTCAGCCTCGAGATGACGCGCTCGGAGATCACGATGCGCCTGCTGTCGGCCGAGGCGAAGGTCCCGCTCAACCACATCCGCAACGGCAACATGCAGGACGGCGACTGGGACAAGCTGGCCCGCCACATGGCCAAGGTGTCCGCGGCGCCGATGTTCATCGACGACAGCCCCAACATGACGATGATGGAGATCCGCTCGAAGGCCCGCCGCCTCAAGCAGCGCCACGACCTGCGCCTCATCGTCATCGACTACCTGCAGCTGATGTCCTCGGGCAAGAAGGTCGAGTCCCGCCAGCTCGAGGTCTCGGAGTTCTCCCGCCAGATCAAGCTGCTCGCCAAGGAGCTCGGCGTCCCGATCATCGCGCTGTCGCAGCTCAACCGTGGCCCCGAGCAGCGCGGCGACAAGCGCCCGATGATGAGCGACCTGCGTGAGTCCGGCTCGATCGAGCAGGACGCCGACATGGTCATCCTCCTGCACCGCGACGACGTCTACGAGAAGGAGTCGACCCGCCCCGGCGAGGCCGACCTCCTCGTCGTCAAGCACCGCAACGGCGCCACCCGCGACATCACCGTCGCCTTCCAGGGCCACTACTCCCGCTTCGTCGACATGGCCCACTGACGCCGGCGCCCGGGCCGGGGTCGACGCCCGGGCCACCGGTCGCGCGGACCCAGGACCGTCGCACCGCGCGCCCGGTCGTCACGCCATGGGGAGGCTGACTCCGAAGGCGCTGCCCGAGGTGACGTCGCTCGTGCACGTCACGGTGCCGTGGTGTGCCTCCACGAGTGACTTGACGATCGCGAGGCCGAGGCCGGAGCCACCCTGGTCGCGGCTGCGGCTCGGGTCGGCCCGGTAGAACCGGTCGAACACCGCGGAGAGGGCCTCGGCCGGCATCCCCGGCCCCTCGTCCCGGACGGTGACCACGACGCGGCCCTCGGACACCCGCACGGCCACGGCGACCGGAGAGGTGGCCGGCGTGTGGACGAGCGCGTTGGTCAGCAGGTTGGTGAGGACCTGGCGCAGCCGGGCCTCGTCGCCGAGGACGACCGGCGGTCGACGACCGGGGTGGGCCTCGACCGTCAGCGAGCGCTCCGGCTGGAGCGCCTGCGCGTCGAGGACGGCCTCCGTGGCGAGGCTCAACATGTCGACCGGCTCCTGCTCGAGCGGCCGCGACTGGTCGAGACGCGCGAGGAGGAGCATGTCGCTGACCAGGTCGCCCATCCTGGTGGACTCCGACTCGATCCGCTCCATCACCGTGTCGAGGTCGTGGGTCACGCCGGTGCGCCACATCTCGGCGTGGCCGCGGATGGTCGCGATGGGGGTCCGGAGCTCGTGGCTGGCGTCGGAGACGAAACGCCGCAGCCGCTCCTCGGAGCGGGTGCGCGCCGTGAAGGCGTCCTCGATCTGCGCGAGCATGCCGTTGAGCGCCCGGGCCAGCCGGCCGATCTCGGTGCCCGAGCGGTAGGTCGGCACCCGCTCGGACAGGTCGCCGGCGGCGATGTGCTCGGCGGTCTCCTCGATCCTCTCCAGCGGTCGCAGACCGATCCGTGCCAGGACCCAGGCGGCGGCCGCGACCAGGAGGAGGATCGCGCCGCTGATGAGCGCCGAGAGGCCGATCATGCGGTTGACGGTGGCGTCGACGTCGGCGAGCGACACCGCGAAGACCAGCGTCGTGTCGGCTCCGGCCAGCTCGACGCTGCGCACCCGCCACTGGCTCTCACCGTCCTGGGAGGGCACGTCCCGGAGCGTGGTGGAGCCGGCCACGTCCCTGAGCCGGGACAGCTCGGGCGCGGACCCTCCCAGCTCCGGTCCGAGCGAGCACGCCACCTGCCCGTCGGCGTCGAGCACCAGCAGCAGGAAGTCGCTGCGGAGGCCGCGGGGGTCCCGGGGATTGGCGCACCCCTGCGCGGTGGTGTCGGGGACGCCGGGCGGCGGGTCCTGTGCGGGCATGCCGCCCAGGCCGCTCACCTGCGTGTCGACGCGGTCGAGCAGGTAGGAGCGGAGCAGCACGATCCCGGCGACGTTCGCGACGAGGAGCCCGGTGGCCAGGAGGAGCACCATGCCCAGGACGAGGCGGGCCCGGATGGACAGGGCGTCCATCAGGACGACGGGGTGCGCAGGACGTACCCGACCCCCCGCACCGTGTGGATCAGCGGGGGGTCGACGATGTCGACCTTGCGCCGCAGGTAGCTGATGTAGGACTCCACGACGCCGGAGTTGCCGCTGAAGTCGTAGTGCCACACGTGGTCGAGGATCTGCGCCCGGCTCATCACCCGGCCGGAGTTGCGCATCAGGAACCGCAACAGGGAGAACTCGGTCGGTGACAGGCTCACCAGCTCGGTCCCGCGGCGCACCTCGTGCCGGTCCTCGTCGAGGAGCAGGTCGGCGTACGACAGCCGGTGGGGTCGTCGCTCGTCCGGCGTCGGCCGGGTCCGACGCAGCACCACCGCGACCCGAGCGACCACCTCGTCCAGGGAGAAGGGCTTGGTCACGTAGTCGTCGCCGCCCCGGGTGAGTCCGGTGAGCCGGTCCTCGAGCGCGTCCCGTGCCGTCACGAACACGGCCGCCATGTCGGGGTGGACCGTCCGCAACCGGCGCAGCAGCTCGAAGCCGTCGGTGTCCGGCAGCATGACGTCGAGGAGGGCCAGGTCGACGTGGCCCTCCCCGGCGCGGGCCAGGGCCTCCGTGCCGCTGCCGGCGCGCACGACGTCGTACCCCACGAAGCTCAGGCTCATCGCCAGCATGTCCTGGATCGGGAGCTCGTCCTCGACGACCAGCAGCCTGGTCCCCGGCACGACCGAGTGACGGGCGAGGTTGCCCATGGGTGCTCCCCTCCCGCCAGCGCGCGACATCGACACGGTGCAGCCTGCGCCGAGTTCCTCGGGATCGGCTGGAAGAACGCTGGCAACCGGCTGTGAGTCCGCGGCCCCGTCGCACTGCCAGCGAGTTGCCAGCCTCGGCACAGCGGAGCGGGAGATTGGTCGGCCACTGTTCAGGTGCCTGCTCGCGCCTCCCCGGCTCCACGCCCCACCGCCGGGGCGCGAGCGGGTCCACGACCTGACAAGGAGCACCCATGAGCAACCTGGACCCGACATCCGTCGTGCCCGGCCTCGACCACGACGAACCCGTCGAGCACGAGCCGGCCGGGGGCCGGCGCCGGCTGCTCCGACGGGGCCGGGTCCTCAACGGCGTGCTCGCGCTCGCCCTGCTCCTGGTCGCGGGACTCATCGTGACCACCGTCCGCGACGGCCAGGCCGAGCCGACGACAGCCGCGCAGGTCGTGGAGGTGGACACCGGGGAGGTGACCGCGACGGTGTCGGCCAACGGGAACATCGCCGCCGGGACCACGGCCAACGTCGACTTCGCGGGGAGCGGGGGCGTGGTGACGGACATCCTGGTCCAGCCCGGCGACGTGGTGCGCGAGGGCCAGCTGCTGGCCCGGGTCGACCGGACCACCGCGGAGCAGGCACTGGCGCAGGCGCGGGTCGCGCTCGAGTCCGCGCGGGCCGCCTACGCCACCACGGTCCAGCAGCAGACCTCGGCGGAGAGCCAGCTCGACGAGCGCTCCGTCGACCAGGCGGAGGTGGCCGTCGAGGGCGCCCGGGTCAGCCTCCGCTCGGCCCGCCAGAGCCTGGCGCTGACCCGCCGGCAGCAGGACGCGAGCCTGCGCCGAGCCGAGGACGCGCTCGCCGATGCCCGGCGGGCGCTCGGACGGGCTCGCGCTGCCCACCAGTCGGCGCCGACCCCGGAGAGCGGCGCGGCCGTCGATGCCGCACGGGCGCAGGTCACCACCGCTCGGTCCCAGGCGGTGACGGCCAGGCAGGCCCGGGCCTCCGGCATCCTGCAGGCCCGCCAGCAGGTCGCGACGGCCGACCAGCAGGTGAGGTCGGCCCGCGCGAGCCTCTCCTCGGCCCGGGCCTCCGTGGCCGTCAACCGCCAGGGGCCGACCACCGGCGTGGTGGCGCAGGCCCAGGCAGGGGTCGACAGCGCGCGGATCGGCGTGGCCGAGGCGCGGGAGGCGCGGGACCAGACCGACCTGGTGGCACCGACGCGCGGACGGGTGGCCCAGGTCAACGGCACGGTCGGCGAGCCCTCCAGCGGCAGCGGCGCGAGCAGCTCCTCGACCGAGTCCGCGAGCAGCTCCTCGACGACCAGCGCGACGACGGACGCGTCCGGCTTCATCGTGCTGACCGCGACCGATGCGCTGCAGGTCACGGCCGACGTGGCGGAGGCCGACATCGCCGAGGTCGAGGTCGGCCAGGTCGCGGTCGTGACGCTGTCGGCCGACGGGACGGAGGTCGGAGGCACCGTGACGGCGGTCGACTCGATCGAGACGATCACCAACAACGTCGTCGAGTACGGCGTCACCGTGACGCTCGACAGCTCGAAGGGCGTGCGCCTGGGCCAGAGCAGCCAGGTGGTCGTCACCACCGGCTCCAGGTCGTCGGTCCTGCGTGTCTCCAGCAGCGCCCTGACCACGATCGGACAGCGGACCACGGCGACGGTCGAGCAGCCCGACGGCACCACCAGCACGGTCCAGGTGACCACCGGTCTCGAGGGCGACGGGTTCACCGAGGTGCTGGACGGTCTCGCCGACGGGGCGACCGTCGTGGTCCCGCAGGCGGCCGACCCCGGCACCGGGTTCACCTTCCCCGGCGGTGGCGGTGGCGGCGGCGGTCTCGGCGGAGGACTGCCGTGAACCTCTCACCGACCGGTCACCCGGTCATCGACGTCGCCGGGCTGCGGAAGACCTACGGTCGCGGCGAGGCCGAGGTGCACGCGCTCGACGGTGTCGACCTGCGGGTGGAGCGGGGCGACTACCTCGCCATCATGGGTGCCTCGGGATCGGGCAAGTCGACCCTGATGAACATCATCGGGTGCCTCGACGTCGGAACCGGTGGGCGCTACCGCCTGGACGGCATCGACGTGCGGCGTCTCGACGAGCACCGGCTCGCGCTCGTGCGCAACCGCAAGATCGGGTTCATCTTCCAGAGCTTCAACCTGATCGCGCGCACCACGGCACAGCGCAACGTCGAGCTCCCCCTCGCCTACGCCGGGGTCCGGTCGGCCGAGCGTGCGGCGCGGGCCTCCGCGTCCCTCGCGCGGGTCGGGCTCGCCAACCGCGCCTCGCACGTCCCGTCCGAGCTGTCGGGCGGGCAGCAGCAGCGGGTCGCGGTGGCCCGTGCCATCGTCACCGAGCCGGTGCTCCTGCTGGCGGACGAGCCCACGGGGGCCCTCGACAGCCGCAGCACCGCCGACGTGCTATCGCTGTTCGACGAGCTCGCCGCGACCGGGCGAACCGTCGTCGTCATCACCCACGAGGACGAGGTCGCCGAGCACGCCAAGCGCATCATCCACATGTCCGACGGCCGGATCGTCTCCGACCTCCGCCAGACCGGGCTCCACGAGCCCCCGCCGCGCTGGCGCGGCACGGAGGTGGCAGCGCCGTGAACGTCCCGGAGACTGCGCGGTTCGCCTGGCAAGGAGTGACGGCCAACCGGACGCGCTCGGCCCTCACCACGCTCGGCGTGCTCATCGGGGTGGCTGCCGTGATCGTCCTGGTCGCGGTCGGCACGGGGTCCAGCAAGGCCGTGCAGGACTCGATCAGCTCGCTCGGGAGCAACACGCTCACCGTCTCCGCCAGTGCGGGGGCCGGCGGTGGAGGAGGGGCCGGCGGTGGCGGGTTCCCCGTCGGGGGCCCCGGGGGGCCAGGGGGCTTCGGGGGCGACACCACGACGAGCGAGGGAGCCACCTCGAGCCGGGCCGCGGAGCTCACGATGGAGGACGCCGAGGCCATCGCCACGAGCGAGGACGCCCCCCACGTCCTCGGCGTCGCCCCGGTGGTCTCGGCCTCGTCGGTGACAGCGACCTACAGCGGCGCCTCGCACGACGTCGGCACGTTCACCGGAACCACGCCGTCGTACCTCGTGATCGACAGCTCGACGGTCGAGGAGGGCCACGCCTTCACCGACGACGACTACACCAGCCGGCGGCGGGTGGCCCTGGTGGGACGGACCGTGGCCGAGGAGCTCGTCGGCTCCGACGTCAGCAGCGTGGTCGGCCAGACGGTGTCCTTCAACGGCTTCCAGTTCGAGGTCGTCGGCATCCTGGCCGAGAAGGGCAGCACCGGGCCGATGGACTCCGACGACCGCGTCATCGCGCCGGCCACCTCCGTGCAGGACACGTTGTCGGGGTACGGCGCGCTCGACTCGATCTCGGTCAAGGCGACCTCGGCGGACGACGTCACCGCGGCCCAGGGCGAGGTCCAGACGATCCTCGACGCCCGCCACGACGTCTCCGCGACCGACCGCGACTACAGCATCAGCAGCGCCTCGTCGATCCTCGAGGCGGCCACGTCGTCCAACCAGACGCTCACGGTCCTCCTCGGTGCCGTGGCGGCGATCTCGCTCCTGGTCGGTGGCATCGGGGTCATGAACATCATGCTGGTGACCGTCACCGAGCGCACGAGGGAGATCGGGATCCGCAAGGCCATCGGGGCCAGCAGGTCCGACATCGTCGGGCAGTTCCTCGCCGAGGCGGTGCTGCTGTCGCTCTTCGGCGGGGTGGTCGGCGTCGTCCTCGGGCTCGTCGGGTCGCAGTTCACCATCGTCGGCGTCGAACCCGTGGTGGCGCCGTACTCGGTGGGCCTGGCCTTCGGGGTCGCGATCCTCATCGGTCTCTTCTTCGGTCTCTACCCCGCCAACCGGGCCGCCTCGCTGCGCCCGATCGACGCCCTTCGCTATGAGTGAGGAATCCGCATGACCAGCACGGTCGACGACACGATGCTCGACGAGGAATGGCTCGCAGCGCCCCGGAGGCGCTCCCGCTCCAGGTCGGTGCTGGCCGCCGCCCTGGTCGCCTCGCTCTGCTTCCTGGGAGGAGCGCTCACCCAGAAGAACCTCGGTGCGGACGACGGCGCCGCCGCTGCGCCGGGAGGACCGCCCGCCGGGGTGCCGGAAGGGCTCGGAGCGGGCGCGGGCGGTCTGCCCGGCGGCCTGCCCGGCGACCAGCAGGGGACGGGTGCCCAGCCGGCCGAGACCGAGGACGGGGAGGAGGACGAGGTCATCGGCACGGTGGTCGAGAAGAACGGCGACGTGTGGGTCGTGGAGGACCTCGGGGGCACGCGCCACGACGTCACCGTCGCCGGCGACACCTCGGTCCTCCGCGAGGTCCGGCTGACACCGGCCCGGGTCAGGGCCGGCGACCAGGTGCAGATCACCGGGGTCGCGCGCGACGACGGGCTCCAGGCAACCACCGTCACCCTCCGGTGACGTCCGCACACCCACGAGTCGACAGGCACCCCATGACACCAGCACGCACGATCACCAGCAGGATCACCGGCAGGATCACCGGCACGATCACCGGCGCGACCACCCTCGCGCTCGTCCTCGCCCTGACCGGGTGCGGTTCCGACGACTCCGCGGGCACGCCGGCCACGAGCTCGGCCGCCCCGGACGTCGGCGCCACACCCCCGGCCGGCGACGGACTCGACGCGGGCCAGCTCGAGAAGATCAGCGAGTGCCTCGTCGCCGCCGGGGTCGAGGACTTCACGACCGGGCTGCCCACGGACGTGCCGACCGACGTGCCGACCGACGTGCCGACCGACCTGCCGACCGACCTGCCGGAGGGCGTCGACCCAGGGAGCATCGACCCCGAGGACCTGCCCGAGGGCTTCCCCAGCGAGGGTGCCGGCGGTGGGGGCGCCGGCCTCTCCGCCCTCCAGGATCCCGAGGTCCAGGACGCGCTGGATGCCTGCGGGATCGAGCTGCCGCAACGACCCGACCCGTCCGAGGGCTGATGCGGGGGCGCGACCCCCGGCCGGCCCGGGCGGGGTGGCGGCCCCTGGGTCCCCCGCCGTGTCAGCGCTGGCTGCGTTGCTGCCGGAGGTTCGCCAGCACCCGACCCGCGGCGCTGCGGTACCCGCCGTGCAGCCGGTCGTGGTCCTCCCGGGGAGCCAGGACGTTGCCGGGACCGGGGGCGACGGGGCGGGTGAGGTCGGTGGCGCCGACCGGGAAGGCCGGGCCCACCAGCCGGTCGTAGACCGCGGGGAGGAAGGAGAAGCCGAGTCGGAGCACCTCGTTGGTCAGGCCGAGCTGGTCGCGTCGGTGAGGCCGGTCGAGCCGGGCCAGGACCTGGCGCGCCACCCGCTCCGGGCTCGAGACCGGCGGGGGTGGACGTCCGGCGTACCCGGCGTAGTTGGCGGCCTGCCGGTAGATGGGGGTGTCCACGCCGCCGGGCGCCACGTAGCCGATCGCGACACCGGGGCGATCGCGGTTCTCGACGGAGAGCTGGCGGGCCAGCGCGCGGACACCCCACTTGCTCAGGACGTACGGGCTCATCGACGGGACGGCGAGGTGGCCGACGACCGAGCCCACCAGCAGCAGCGCCCCGGCGCCCTGGCGACGCAGCACCGGCACGACGTGGCGCGCCACGTTCACCGACCCCGTGAGGTTGGTGCGCAGCACGGCGTCGAACACGGCGACGGGCACCGACTCGGTGCGTCCGTAGGCGACGACCCCGGCGCAGCTCACCACGGCGTCGAGGCGTCCGTAGCGCTCCAGGACCGAGGCCACCATGGCGGCGACCGCGTCGTCGTCGCCGACGTCCAGCGGCCTGACGAGGACCGACCCGGCGCCCCGGGCCCGGCAGTCCTCCGCCGTCTCGTGGAGCGCGGCCGGGCCCCGGGCCACCAGGACGACGTGCCACCCCGACGCCGACGCGGCGAGGGCGGTGGCCCGGCCGATGCCGCTGGAGCCACCGGTGACCACGAGGACCGGAGGGTCGTGCTCGGACAGCGCAGCGGAGACACCCATGATCACCGGTGCCCAGGACGGGGCGCTTCAGCCACCACCGCGTGCTCGGCAGGTCCGGTGGCTGCCCGGTGGCTGTGCGCGCGCGGTCAGGACCGGTAGCGCGCCGGGACCTGCCAGTGGCTTCCGAACTCCAGGTCGTAGCCGGCGGGGTCGAAGGGGCTGTCCCCGCCGGCGGGGAGGCTGGTCAGTTCCCCAAAGACGACCCGGTCGGCGAGCGCGTACAGGTCGACCCGGACGAAGTCGGTGCCGGCGCCCAGCCGCTCGGCGAGGTCGAGCATCTCGGCGAGGCGTGCGGGGGGACCGATCGGTGGCACGGCCCACGGATGACCGCCGTTGAGCGGCAGGTGCTCCCAGGCACGGGTGTAGAAGTCCTGCGTGCGGTCCCGGAAGCGACCGCGGTCGAGCTGGACGTAGTGGCAGACCCCGTGGAAGACGAAGAACTTGTAGTCGTCGGGGACGTCGTCGTCGCGGCCCGCCAGGAACTCCTCGACCAGGACGCGACGAGGCACGCGGCTGTAGGCCCACTCCCGGTTGGGGCCCTGGCCGTACAGCTGCGTCGCCCAGGCCCGGCCGATCGCGGCGAGGTGGTCGACCGGTGCGTGCTCGGGACGGACGTGACGGTAGACCCAGGCGTACCTCGGTTCCGGCAGCCGCGCCTCGGCGGGGGCGGTGGGGGAGACGATGACGGCGGCGCCGCTCCCGTGGGCCGGCTTCAGGACGAACGCCTCCGGCAGGTCCACCCGGGCGAGGGCGGCGGGGTCGTCCAGGACGTGGAGGGCCCGCGGCAGGACGTCCTCGCCCACCAGGGCCGCGACGTGGTCCCGCACGGCGACCTTGTCGGCCAGGGTGACCATGAGCGCCCGGTGATCCCGGATCATCTTGTAGCGCACCTTCTCGCTGAAGGTGCGCGGGCGGCGGGTGCGCCACAGCCGCCACCAGCGGACCGCCGTGCTGGTCTCCCGCCGGCGCGGACCGCGAGGTGGCGGAAGCTCCCACGGCGACGGTTCGATCACCTGCGGAGGGTGCCGCGTCCCCGACGGCGGATGCCCACCCCGTCCTCGGCGTCGCCCCGGTGGGCGCGCGCGGTGGTCGCGGCCAGCCAGCCGTTCGGGAGCGCGAGTCGCAGGACCTTGTGCCAGGCGCTGCCGACCTGACGCGGCAGGGACGCGCTGTGGTAGCGCAGCCCGTGGCGCTCCATCACCGCCCGCACCGCCGGCGCGATCTGCTGGTAGCGGTTGCTGGGCAAGTCGGGGAAGAGGTGGTGCTCGATCTGGTGCGAGAGGTTCCCGGCGAGCAGGTGCAGGACCGGGGGGCCGCTGATGTTGGCCGAGCCGAGCATCTGGCGCAGGTACCACTCGCCCCTGCTCTCGTCGGGTGCCAGGGAGTCCTGCTCGAACGTCTCGACCCCCTCGGGGAAGTGGCCGCACATGATGATGGAGTGGCTCCACACGTTCCGCAGGAGGTTCGCGGTCAGGTTGGCGGTGAGGGTCGCGCGCCACCCGGGACCGGCCAGCAGGGGATGGATCACGAAGTCCTTCACCGCCTGTCGCCGGGCCCGGGCCAGGGCCACGCCTGCCCGCTCCCGGAGCTCGGGGGAGAACCCCGTGCCCGAGCGGAGCGCCTGCCCGACGCCCAGGTCGTACAGGGCGATGCCGTACTCGAAGAAGCAGGCGTTCAGCAGGTTCAACGCCGGCTGGGCCAGGTGGCGCGGGCGCCAGGGCTGGTCCTCGTCGACGCGGAGGATGCCGTAGCCGAGGTCGTTGTCCTTGCCCAGGATGTTGGTGTAGACGTGGTGCTCCTGGTTGTGCGCCTGCTTCCACTGCTCGGGTGGTGAGGAGTAGTCCCACTCCCAGGTGCTGGAGTGGATCTTGGGGTCGCGCATCCAGTCCCACTGCCCGTGCAGGACGTTGTGCCCGATCTCCATGTTGTCGAGGACCTTCGCCAGCGCCAGGCAGCCGGTCCCCAGCAACCAGGCCGGCCGGTACCGGCCGGCCAGCAGCAGGACGCGGGAGCCAAGCTCCAGCGCGCGCTGCGCTCCGATCACCCGGCGGATGTAGGCGGCGTCGCGGGCACCGCGCCCCTCGAGGACGTCCTGGCGCAGGGCGTCGAGCTCGGCCTCGATCGCCTCGATGTCGTCGGCGGTGAGGTGCGCGACCTGGTTGTGGGGCTTGCGTTGCAGAGCAGTCATCGGTGTCTCGTCACGTGAGGCGGGGGGCGTGGCCTCCGGTACCCAGGATGGGCCTGCTCCTACCCGCCGTTCCGGGCGAGCTCGCGGAGACGACGTCGCGCCTCGTGGTGCCCGAACAGCCCGGGCAGCCCTCCGGTGTGGACCAGGACGGTGCGCTCGCCCCGTCGGACGTCGCCGTCACGGACCGCCGCTACGAGCCCGGCCAGGGCGCGGCCGGTGTAGGTGGGCTCGAGGACCAGACCCTCGGTGCGCCCGGCCAGCAGCACGGCCCGCCAGGCGGGTTCGGCCAGGTCGCCGTAGGACGTACCGACCTGGTCGGTGCGGATGCGGAGCGAGTCCCGGGCGACCGGGCGGTCGAGCAGCAGCCCGGCGACTGCGGAGCGGGGGTCCGGCACCGCGCCGCAGTGGATGCCCAAGACCCGCTCGGCGCCGAGGGTCGAGACCAGCCCGGCCATCGTGCCCCCCGAACCGAGCGCGACCACGACGTGACGCACGTCCGGGACCTGCTCGGCCAGCTCGGCCCCGGCATCCGCGTACCCGCGGACGCTGCTGGGGCTCGACCCGCCGAACGGGACGAGGAAGGGCGTCGCGCCCTCGCTCCGCAGGTCGGCGAGGACCAGATCTGCGGCCGCCCGGAGCCCCGGAGCGTCGACGTCCCCGGCCCACACGACGCGGGCGCCGAACAGGGCGTCGAGCAGGAGGTTCCCCTGGGCGTCGTCGTCGGGCCTGCCGGCCAGGACGAGGACGACGCGCAGCCCGAGTCGAGCACCGGCGGCGGCGGTGAGACGTGCGTGGTTGCTCTGCGCCGCACCGCTGGTCACGAGCGTGTCGGCGCCGACCGCGAGAGCCTCGGCGCACGTCCACTCCAGCTTGCGGATCTTGTTGCCGCCCCCGCCCGGGCCGAGGAGGTCGTCACGCTTCACGAGCAGGTCGCCGGGTCCCAGACCGATCGCGTCGCTCAACCGGTCGGCGACCTCGACAGGTGTGCGAACCGAACCGAGGTCGAGTGGGGAGAGGCTCACCCCCTCTTCCTAGCAGCCGCACCCGGGCGGTACCTCGCGACCGTCGCAGCACGGGCGGCCCGCGGCGCCGGGTCGTCGAGGTCGGGACGTCAGGTCAGGCGGCGCGGAGCGCGGCCACGCGCTTGACGAGGTCGCGCAGGGGGGTGGCGTGCGCGATGAGACGGCGGCCGTCCTGGTCGAGGCCGAAGTGGGCGAGCAGGTCCTGGCGACCCTCGCGCTCGGCCATGAGCATGATCGCGTCGCGGTCGTACTCGGCGGCGAGGTCGGAGGCGCGGGACAGGTCGTCGGCCGCGACGGCTGCGTTGATGGACTCGACGTAGGCGGCGTGGAGGGTGTTGAGCTCGTCGATCAGACGGGTCTGCTGGGTCATGGCGGGTTCCTGGGGAAGTCGGGTTGGTGCCTTCCCTCCAGTGTGGCGGCGCCGTTGGATCGATCCAAGGGTTCGGCCGCGTGAGGTTGGGCACCCGGCGGAGAGGCACGGGTCGGGCACACTGGTGCGCGATGAGCAGCAGCGAGGACCAGCACGTCGAGCCGGCGGTCCACCGCCGCCCGGCGCCGTGACGGACCAGATCGCCGGGGCCGGCCCGGAGCAGGTGCTGGCCGTGGTCGAGCAGATGACCCGCCTGCCGTGGCCCGAGGGCGACGACTGGCTCACCTGGGAGATCGACGGGCTGGAGGGTCGGACGAGCTACCTCGCGCACGTGCTCCCGCTCGCCGCCACGTCGGACGCGGCCGCCCTCGCGTCGTACACGTCGGCGATCACCTCCCTGGCCGACCGACGGTGGGTCACCCGCTACCGCTTCGACGCGACGCGCTTCACCGACGACGCCGGCACCGACCCCGCGTCGTACGACCGGCGCAGCGCGCCCGCGAGCCTGGTGCGCTCGCTCGACGCGCAGGACGCCGCCTGGTGGCGCCGCGGCGACGACGCCGTGGTGCTCGTCGTCGGCTCCACCGCTGCCGGGGAGCCCGCCAGGGCCGCGGTCCTCGTGCTGCCGGTGCAGTGGCTGACCGGTCCGGGGGCCGAGGAGACCGCCCTGCGCTCCCCCCTGGTGGCCGACCTCCTGTCCGGGGAGAAGGACCGCATCCTGCCGGCGGTGTGGGCGGTGGTGAGGACACGCGACCCCGAGGTCCTGACGCCGCTGGTCGGCGCGTCCGCCGCGATCCGGACGGCGACCGCGGACGTCGACCTCGGCGGGGCGCTCGCGTCGAACCGGTGGCACCTCGACCACGCCCTGGTCCGGATCGAGCGCTTCGGGTCGGGCACCTGCCTGTGCGGCGCCTACCCCGACCACCAGTTCTACGACCCCGGGAAGGAGGCGGCACGGGGGCACGTCACGGTCGTGGGGACGGTCCCCAACGACCGCCAGTGGGTGCCCGACCGGATCTGCGAGTGCCGCGACTGCGGCGCGCGGTTCCAGGTGGAGCAGGGCGAGTACCACTACCCGTGGTGGGCGTGGACCGAGGTCGCACCGGCCCGGGACGAGCGAGCCTGAGGGTCCGTCCCGCCGGCGGCCGGCGGACGACGAACGCCCGGGCCGACCCGGGGGACGACGCGCGACCGGGCAGCATGGCGCCATGTCCCTGCCCACCCCCACCCTGCAGACCGCGCGCCTGCGGCTGCGGCCGTTCGCCGACGCGGACGCCGACGCCCTTTTCGCGCTCCACAGCGACGCCCACGTGCTGCGCTACTGGGACGCGCCGCCCTGGACCGACCGCACCCGCGCCGAGCGGTTCATCGCGGCCTGCCGCCAGCTCGCGGACGACGGCACCGGCGCGCGCCTGGTCCTGGAGCGGACCGCCGACGGGGCCTTCCTCGGCTGGTGCGGCCTGACCCGCTGGAACCCCGAGCACCGCAGCGCGTCGCTGGGCTACTGCCTCGACGCCCCGGCGTGGGGTCACGGCTACGCGACCGAGGCCGCCCGCGCCGTGCTCGCCTGGGCCTTCGCCACGGTGGACCTGAACCGGGTCCAGGCCGAGACCGACACCCGCAACCTGGCCTCGGCCCGTGTCCTGGAGAAGGTCGGCTTCCGCCGCGAGGGCACGCTGCGCGAGGACTGCGTCGTGGACGGCGACGTGTCCGACTCCTGGGTCTTCGGCCTGCTCCGGCGCGAGTGGCGGCCCCTGCCGCGGGACCCGGACGCGGCGCCCGCCTGACCGCCGACGGGCGAGGCGGGGGGCCCGGCGAGCACCGGCGTCCAGGTCCCCGTGGGGCGCCGGCCGGCGACCGACGGACCGTTCGGTCAGCCCCCCGTCCACGACCGTGGTTCCGGCGCGGTCGGGGCTCCTCAGATTTGCTTCGCAACGCGCCCACTTTTGCTTGACCCCGACACGAAAGGCTCGTAACTTCGGTTGTGACTGCCATCACCGGCGGTGCGCTCGTCCGGGCCTGTCCGGACGAGCCCGCACGACCCACCGCGACTCGGGAGACGAGCATCATGACGATCGACGACGCCGGGACCACCACGCCGACCCGGACGGGGATCTGGCTGGTCGGCGCGCGAGGCTCGGTGGCCACCACGACCGTGGTCGGCGCCCTGGCGCTGCGCGCCGGGCTGACCGACAGCGTCGGGCTGGTCTCGCAGTTCCCCGAGGTGGCGGTCTCCGGGCTGCCCGAGATCGCCGGGCTGGTCTTCGGCGGCCACGACGTGGCGACGCAGCCGCTGGCCAAGCGGGCCGAGCAGCTGGTCCAGGGCGGCGTCCTGCCGGCGCGCCTGCTGCCGCTGCTGGCCGAGGAGCTGGAGGCCGTCGACCGACGGATCCGCCACGGCCTCGACCCCGCCACCGGTGAGCCGCAGGGCGTCGCGGTCGACCGGCTCCGTGACGACCTGACCGCGTTCCGCACCGCCGAGGGCCTCGACCGGGTGGTCGTGGTCGACGTCGCGAGCACCGAGCCCCCGGCCGGCGCGGTCGCCGCCGACGGCCCGCTGGGCGACCTCGCGGTCCTCGAGTCCGCGCTCGCCGCCGGCGAGAGCCCGCTGCCGCTGTCGTCGGTCTACGCGCTGGCCGCCTACCGGGCCGGCTGCTCCTACGTCTCCTTCACCCCCAGCCCCGGTTCGCGGCTGCCCGCCCTGGCCCAGGCGGCCGAGCGGGCCGGCGTCCCGTGGGCCGGCAGCGACGGCAAGACCGGTGAGACGCTCGTGAAGTCGGCACTGGCGCCGATGTTCGCCACCCGCGCGCTCAAGGTGCGCTCGTGGGCGTCGTACAACATGCTCGGCGGCGGGGACGGAGCGACACTGGCCGACCCCGCCGCCGCTGCCAGCAAGATCGACTCGAAGCGCAACGGTCTCGAGGCGATGCTCGGCCACGAGGTCGACGGTCCCATGCACATCGACAACGTCCCCGACCTCGGCGACTGGAAGACCGCGATGGACCACGTCTCGTTCGAGGGCTTCCTCGGGGTCCGGATGAGCCTGCAGTTCACCTGGTCCGGCTGCGACTCCGCGCTGGCGGCGCCGCTCGTGCTCGACCTCGCGCGGCTCACCGCCCGCGCCCACGAGGCCGGCCGCACCGGTCCGCAGTCCGCGCTCGGGTTCTTCTTCAAGGACCCGGTCGACAGCGACGAGCACCGCCTCGGCGCCCAGTGGGACGCCCTGGTCGCGTGGTGCTCCGGACTCGCCCGTGGCTGAGCGACCCCTGCTGGTCGGCCTGGCCGACCTGGCCGAGCTCGTCCGCGCCCCGGCGGCGCTCAGCGTGCCCGGCGACACCCTGGCCGGGGCGGCGGCCGGCGGCACGCTGTCACCGGCCTCGGCGCTGATGCCGCTCGCCTCGATCTGCCTCTACTGGTCGGGCATGGCGCTCAACGACTACGCCGACCGCGCCCTCGACGCCGTCGAGCGGCCGGAGCGGCCGATCCCCTCGGGCCGGGTCGCCCCGGGCACCGCCCTCGGCATCGCCGCCGGCCTCACCGTCGCCGGCGTCACCACCGCGGCGCTCGCCGGTGGGCGGCCCGCCGCCCGGACGGCGGTCCTGCTCACCGCGGCCGTCTGGTCCTACGACCTCGTGCTGAAGAACGGCCCCGCGGGCCCCGCGGCGATGGCCGCCGCCCGCGGCCTCGACGTCCTGCTCGGCGCCGGTCGCACCCCCGGTGCCGCCGCCGCGCCCGCCCTGCTCGTCGCTGCGCACACCGCCGGTGTGACCGCGCTGAGCCGCGGCGAGGTCCACGGCACCCGCTCCGCCACCGCCGCCTCCGTCACCGCCGTCACGGGCGTCGTCGCCGGCCTCACCGCCTGGCGGGCGCGCGGCCGGGGCCGGGGCGCCGTCCTGCCCGCCGTCCTCGCCGCGACGTACGCCGTCGCCGTCGGACGGGCCCAGGCGCGCGCCGTCTCCGACCCGAGCGCTCCGACGGTCCGCACGGCCACCGGCGCCGGCATCCGGGGGCTGGTGCCGCTGCAGGCCGGCCTGCTCGCCGGGTCCGACGCCCCCCGCACCGCGGTGGCGCTGCTCGCCGCGGCCCCGGCCGCGGCCTGGGCCTCGAAGGTGGTCTCGCCGACATGAGCGGCCCGCTCCGCTACGGGTACGGCACCAACGGGCTGACCAGCCACCGCCTCGACGACGCCGTCGACCTGCTCGCCGACCTCGGCTACGACGGCGTCGCGCTCACCCTCGACCACCTCCACCTCGACCCCTTCGCACCCGAGCTGCCCGCCCGCACCGCGACGGTGGCCCGGCACCTCGAGCGCCGCGGGATGGCGGTCGTCGTCGAGACCGGCGCGCGCTACCTGCTCGACCCGCGGCGCAAGCACGAGCCGACCTTCGTCTCCGACGAGGGCCGCGACCGCCGGGTCGACTACCTGCACCGCGCCGTCGAGGTCGCGGCCGACCTCGGCGCCGAGGCGGTGTCGTTCTGGTCGGGCATCCTGCCCACCGGGGTGGACGCCGCCACCGGGTGGGACCGGCTCGTGGCCGGCGTGGCCGAGGTCCTCACCCTCGCCGAGCGCCGCGGCGTCGTGTGCGCCTTCGAGCCCGAGCCCGGCATGGCGGTCGACACCCTCGACGGCGTCCTCGAGCTGCGCCGTCGTCTCGGCGACCCCGACAGCCTGCGCGTCACCCTCGACCTCGGCCACGTCGTCTGCAACGAGCCGCGGGGGATGGCCGAGACCATCCACCGCGCCGGCGACCTGATCGCCAACGTCCAGGTCGACGACATGGTGCCCGGCGTCCACGAGCACCTCGAGATCGGCACCGGTGAGGTCGACTTCGTCGAGGCGCTCGGCGCCCTGCGCGCCGTCGGGTACGCCGGCCTGGCGGCCCTCGAGCTGCCCCGTCAGTCCCACGCCGCCCCGGCGGTGGCCGAGCGGTCGCTGCGGCTGCTGCGCGCGGCCGAGTCCCAGTCCGCAGACGAGGCCGAGGCCCGCCTCCCCGAGCCGGCGGAGCGCCGATGACGACCCTCGACGAGCAGACCGAGCAGCGGCTGGTCGCCGCCGAGACCGCGGTGCGCTCCGACCCCACCCGCGTCCGCTCCCTCTTCCCCGCCGCCGGCCGCGACATCGGCCGCACCCGGACGGCGCCGGGCGCGGCACCCGGCGAGGTCCGCCTCGAGGACGTCGTCCGCGTGCGGCTGCTGGCCACGCTCGGCGAGGCCCTGGCCGAGGACCCCGACACCCTCGCCCGGGAGGTCGCCGACCTCTACCGGTTCGGCGACGCCGCCGAGCGCCGCGCGGTGCTGCTCGGGCTCGCCACGCTGGTCGACGCCGGTCGGGGCGAGCGCGCCGCGCTGCTGGTGCACGACGCGCTGCGCACCAACGACGTCCGCCTGGTCGCCGCCGCCCTCGGCCCGGCCGGGGCAGCACTGCTGGACGCGGACGCGTTCCGGCAGGCGGTGCTCAAGTGCCTGTTCGTCGGCGTCCCGCTCGACCTCGTCGCCGGGCTCGACCAGCGCGCCGACGCCCCCCTGCGCACGATGGTCGCGTCGTACGCCGACGAGCGGCGCGCGGCCGGACGGGCCGTGCCCGACGACGCCCTGACCCTGTTGGACCCCGCCGGGCCCGACGCCCCGACCCAGGAGTCCTGATGCGCATCTTCGACCCGCACATCCACATGACCTCGCGCACGACCGACGACTACGAGGCGATGCACGCCGCCGGCGTCCGCGCCGTCGTGGAGCCGGCGTTCTGGCTGGGCCAGCCGCGCACGGGCGTCGACTCGTTCATCGACTACTTCGACGCCCTGCTGGGCTGGGAGCGGTTCCGCGCCGCCCAGTTCGGGATCGCCCACCACTGCACGATCGCCCTGAACCCGAAGGAGGCCAACGACCCGCGCTGCACCCCGGTCCTCGACCTCCTGCCGCGCTACCTCGCCAAGGACGGCGTCGTCGCCGTCGGCGAGGTCGGCTTCGACTCGATGACCGAGGCCGAGGAGACGGCGTTCACCCGCCAGCTCGAGCTGGCCGGCGAGCACGGCCTGCCGGCGATGGTGCACACCCCGCACCGCGACAAGCTGGCCGGCACCCACCGCACCCTCGAGCTCGTCGCCGCCGTGGGGCTGCCGGCCGGGCACGTGCTGGTCGACCACCTCAACGAGGTCACCGTCGACGTCGTCGACGACGCAGGGGCGTGGATGGGCTTCTCGATCTACCCCGACACCAAGATGGACCCGCACCGCATGGTGGCGATCCTGGAGCGCCGCGGGCTCGACCGGGTGCTGGTCAACAGCGCCGCCGACTGGGGACGCAGCGACCCGCTGACCACGCGGCAGACCGGGGACGCGATGCTCGCCGCCGGCTTCTCCGACGACGACGTCGACCGGGTCCTGTGGCGCAACCCCGTCGAGTTCTACGGCCAGAGCGGGCGGCTGCTGCTGGAGACCCCGCAGGTCAAGGCCACCGACACCTTCGAGGGCTCCTCGGTCCTCCGCGGCGAGCGGGCGTCGTGAGGTTCCGTCACCGCGACGGCAGCCTCGTCCACCTCTCCTACGGCAGCAACGTCCACCCGGCCGAGACCGTCGACGGGATCATCGCCCAGCTGCGCACCTACGCGGCCGGCGTCCGCTCGGCCCTCGACGCCGACGTCCTCGGGGTGGGGCTGTGGCTGCCGGCGGCCGTGGCCCACGAGCTCGCCGAGGACCGGGGCGCCCGCGACCGGGTCCGCCAGGTGCTGCGCGCCGAGCGGCTCGAGGTCGTCACCGTCAACGCCTTCCCCTACCGCGGCTTCCACGACGACGTCGTCAAGAAGGCCGTCTACCACCCCGACTGGACCGAGGACGCCCGGCTCACCTTCACCCTGGACTGCGCGCGGGTGCTGGCCGACCTGCTGCCCGACGAGGCCGCCCGCGGCAGCGTCTCCACCCTTCCGCTCGGCTGGCGCACCCCCTGGGACGACGACCAGGACCGTGCGGCCGCCGACCTGCTGCACCGTCTCTCCGACGGCCTCGCCACGCTGGCCGACGACGTCGGTCGCCCCGTGCGGGTCGGGCTCGAGCCCGAGCCGGGCTGCGTGGTCGAGACCGCCGCGGACGCCGTCGAACGACTCGCCTGGCTCGCCGACCTCGGTCCCGGGCTGGTCGGGGTGTGCGTCGACACCTGCCACCTCGCCGTCGGCTTCGAGGAGGTGGCCGACGCGCTCGTCGACCTCGGGTCCGTCGGGCTGCCGGTGGTCAAGGTGCAGGCCTCGGCGGCCCTGCACGCCGCCCGCCCCGCCGACGACGAGACCCGCGCCGCCCTCGAGGGCTGGGCCGAGGGCCGCTTCCTGCACCAGACCCGCGAGCCGGTCGGCGCCGAGGTGAGCGGACGCGACGACCTCGACGAGGCGCTCGGTCTCGACGGCGCCGGCGGCCAGCCGCTGCCGGCCCGCCGTCCCTGGCGGGTGCACGTGCACGTCCCGGTCCACGCCGACCCGGAGCCGCCGCTGCGCAGCACCCGTCCGCACCTCGAGGCCGGCCTCACCGCGCTGCTCGGCGGCGACCACCCGGTCGTCGACCACGTCGAGGTCGAGACCTACACGTGGGGCGTGCTGCCGCTCGAGCTGCGCCCGCGCGACGACGCCGGCCTCGTCGCCGGCATCGCCGCCGAGCTCGCCTGGGCCCGCGACCGTCTCGTCGCGCTCGGCCTCGACCCCGTCCCCGGACTGCAAGGAGCCACCCCGTGAGCGACACCCCCGCACCGACCCCGTCCCGTCTCCTGGTCGTCGACGTCGTCGGGCTGACCCCCGACCTGCTGCGCCACATGCCCCGCGCCCAGCGGGTGGCGGCGTCCGGGTTCGCGGCCGAGCTCGGCACGGTGCTGCCCGCCGTCACCTGCTCGGTGCAGTCGACCTTCCTGACCGGCCTGCTCCCGCGCGACCACGGCATCGTCGGCAACGGGTGGTACTTCCGCGACCTCGGCGAGGTCCTGCTCTGGCGTCAGCACAACGCGCTCGTCCAGGGCGAGAAGCTGTGGGACGTCATCCGGCGCGACCGTCCCGGCTACAAGGTCGCCAACGTGTGCTGGTGGTACGCCATGGGCGCCGACGTCGACAGCACCGTCACGCCACGGCCCGTCTACCACGCCGACGGCCGCAAGAGCCCCGACTGCTGGACCTGGCCCCCGGAGCTCCACGACCGGCTGACCGACAAGCTCGGGCCGTTCCCGCTCTTCACCTACTGGGGTCCGACCGCGGCCATCCCGAGCTCGCGCTGGATCGTCGAGGCGGCCCGCGAGCTCATGCCGGAGCACGACCTCACCCTGGTCTACGTGCCCCACCTCGACTACGACCTGCAGCGCTTCGGCCCCGACAGCGAGCAGGCCGCCCAGGCCGCCCGCGACGTCGACGAGGTGCTCACGCCCCTGCTCGACGACGCCGAGCGCACCGGCACGACCGTCGTCCTGCTCAGCGAGTACGGCATCACCAAGGCCTCCCGCCCGGTCGACGTCAACCGGTTGCTGCGGCGCGAGGGCCTCCTCCACGTGCACCACAACGCCACCGGCGAGCTGCTGGACCCCTGGACGTCGCGCGCCTTCGCCGTCGCCGACCACCAGGTGGCGCACGTCTACGTCAAGGACCCCGCCGACCTGCCCCGCGTCCGCGCGCTGTGCGAGGCGCTCGACGGTGTCGACCAGGTGCTCGACCGCGAGGGTCAGGCCGAGGTCGGCCTCGACCACGAGCGCGCCGGCGAGCTGGTGCTCGTCGCCGAGCCGGACGCCTGGTTCACCTACTACTACTGGCTCGACGACGCACTCGCGCCCGACTTCGCCAAGGCCGTCGAGATCCACAAGAAGCCCGGCTACGACCCGGCCGAGCTCTTCTTCGACCCCCAGGACCCGCTCGTCAAGGCGCGTGCCGGCCTGACGCTGGTGCGGAAGAAGGTCGGGCTGCGCTACGCCATGAGCGTCGTCCCGCTCGACCCGGCGCCGGTCAGCGGGAGCCACGGCCGGCTGCCGAGCCGACCCGAGGACGGCCCCGTCCTGCTCTGCTCCGACCCGAGCGTCAAGGCCGAGCGCATCGAGGCCACCGACGTCCGCGACCTGCTGGCGAGCCTGGCCACCGGGTCCCGCCCCTGAGCCCGACCTGACCCGTCCGACCCGTCCGACCTGTCCGTTCCGCGAGAGGAACTCCCATGCCCCGTCCGATCACGTTGTTCACCGGCCAGTGGGCCGATCTGCCGTTCGAGGAGGTGGCTCGGTTGGCGTCGGGGTGGGGTTATGACGGTCTGGAGATCGCGTGCTGGGGCGACCACCTCGATCCGTGGCAGGCAGCCGAGGACGATGCGTACGTGCAGGGCAAGCTGGACGTGCTGGAGAAGCACGGGTTGAAGGTGTATGCGATCTCGAACCACCTGAAGGGTCAGGCGGTCTGTGACGACCCGATCGATGGTCGGCACGAGGCGATCTTGTCGAGCCGGGTGTGGGGTGATGGCGACCCTGAGGGGGTGCGGCAGCGGGCGGCGGAGGAGATGAAGCTGACGGCGCGCACGGCGCAGCGGATGGGGGTGGACACGGTGGTGGGGTTCACCGGGTCCTCGATCTGGAAGTACGTGGCGATGTTCCCGCCGGCGAGCGAGGAGATGGTCGCGGCTGGTTATCGTGACTTCGCGGATCGGTGGAACCCGATCCTGGATGTCTTCGACGAGTGCGGGGTGCGGTTCGCCCACGAGGTGCATCCCTCCGAGATCGCCTATGACTACTGGACGACGGTGGCCACGATGGAGGCGATCGGGCATCGTGCGGCGTTCGGGTTGAACTGGGACCCGAGCCACTTCGTGTGGCAGGACCTGGATCCGGTGGGGTTCATGTGGGACTTCAAGGACCGGATCTACCACGTGGACTGCAAGGACGCGAAGCGTCAGGTGGGCAACGGTCGTAACGGTCGGTTGGGGTCGCACCTGCCGTGGGCTGATCCGCGGCGGGGGTGGGACTTCGTCTCGACCGGTCATGGTGATGTGCCGTGGGAGGCGTGTTTCCGGATGTTGAACACGATCGGGTACGACGGGCCGATCTCGGTGGAGTGGGAGGACGCGGGGATGGACCGGTTGGTGGGGGCTCCGGAGGCGTTGGAGTTCGTGCGTCGGTTGGCCTTCGACCCGCCGTCGGCGGCCTTCGACGCCGCCTTCTCGAGCGGCTCCTGACCCCTCCGCCACCCCCTTCCCGACGACTTTCGGGCGACATTTGCACGATTGCTAGTCAGAACTACTTGCCCTGGTGACAGAAGACGCTCTACCTTGGGCGTGCGCACGCGCCCTGTGAGCGCAGTCACAACCAGGACGAGGGGACGACATGCCTGATCTCGGCAAGCGGGAGGACGCGTCATCGACGGCGGTCACCGACGCCGTCGATGGTGATGTGCTGTTGCAGATGAGTGGCATCGTGAAGGTGTTCTCGTCGGTGCGGGCG
>NZ_SPUJ01000011.1 GCF_004522105.1 Nocardioides sp. 1609 | reverse complement strand
GGTCTCGGGCCGATCGAACCTGAAGAAGGCCAACCCGCAGCTGCCGAAGACGCAGCAGACACTCAAGGAGGACGCACCATGGGCGAAGACACAGAGCAGCTGAGCACCGAGATCGCCGCGACCCGGGGCAACCTGGCCAACCACCTGGACGAGCTCCAGGACAAGGTCAGCCCCGCAGCGATCGTGGACCGCAAGAAGGCCGCCGCCCGCGACCGCGTCGGCAGCGTCCGCAGCAAGGTCATGGGCAGCGCCGGCGGCGCGAAGGACTCCGTGACCGGCACCGTCTCCGGGGCCGTCTCCGGGGCCGGGGGCAGCGTCTCCGGCACCGCCTCCGAGGCGGCCGAGACCGCCAAGGACCAGTTCCAGGGCTCCCCCCTGGCCGCCGGTGTCGCCGCGTTCGGCCTCGGCATGGTCATCGCCGCCCTCGTCCCGGCCACCCGCGCCGAGTCGCGGGCCGCGGTGCAGGTCAAGGACGCCGTCCAGGACCACGCCCAGCCCCTGGTCGAGGACGTCAAGGCCGCCGCCGCGGAAGTCGGTGGCCAGGTCAAGGACAACGCCGCGGAGGCCGTCGAGCAGGTCAAGCAGACCGGCCAGGACGCCACCGGCCGGGTCAAGGACGAGGGCACCACCGCGGTCGAGACCGTCCGCACCGACACCCAGGGCTGAGCATCGCCCGACGCCCGGGGCCGCCGTGCTCGTCGGCGGCCCCGGGCTCGTCAGCGGGGACGTCGCTCGTCGACGACGAGGTCGTCCCCGCGTCGCGTCAGCGACCGGGTCCGCAGGCGGAGGCGCCGTGCGTAGGCGAGCACCAGCCCGGCGTACCCCGGGATCCGCCGGTGCAGGCCGAGGAACCCCTCGGGTCCCGTCACCATCGCCCCGGTGCGGACGTCGTAGGTGCTGCGGTGCCACGGGCACACCAGGCACCCGTCGGCGTCGACCGTGCCCCGGGACAGGTCCGCGAGCTGGTGGCGACAGCGACGGGAGACCGCGAACGGTTCGCCGTCGCTCGTGCCCACGGCCCACGGCCCCACGGGGTGCACGGAGCCGGGCACGACGGCGTCGGCGCGGATCCGGTCGGCAGATGTCATGGAAGCTCTCCTCGGTGGTGGCCTGGCGACCACGGTGCGCGATCCGGTGCCGGCCCGGACCACCCGCCCAGGTGTCACGTCCAGGTGTCACGCCCAGGAACGCTCCTGGGGGTGGCGTGGCGGGGCCAGGTCGCGCCTAGGCTCGCCGTTCCCTCCTCGTTCGACCGATCTCGTAGGAAGTCCCCCGTGGAACCGACCCCTGGCACCCTCCGTGCCGACGACGCCTTCGGGCCGTTCCTGCTCCACGGAAAGGACCTCCTGGCCCGGCTGCAGGAGCTCGGTCGGCGCGTGCAGCACGTGGTCCCCGCCTGCATGGGACTGAGCGTGTCGCTCACCGACCCGGTCGTCACCTTCACCCTCGCCTCGACCGACGTCGACGTCGCGATCCTGGACGGCGTCCAGTACGCCGCCGGCGGACCCTGCGTCCACGCGGTGGAGGTCGACGAGACGATCCACTTCGACGTCGCCGACAACGTCCTCGACGAGGGCAGGTGGCACCACTTCGCGCGGGCCGCCGCCTCGCGCGGGGTCGAGAGCACGCTGTCCCTGCCCATGCTCGACCAGGCCCGGGTCGTGGGCGTCTTCAACCTCTACGCCTCCACGCCGGACGCCTTCGTGACGAGCGCCCCCGAGGTCAGCGCGATCCTCGGGACGTGGCTCGAGGGCGCGGTCCTGAACGCCGACCTCACCTGGTCGACCCGCGAGGCGGCGTCCAGGGGCGAGGCCACCCTCGGCGTCGCGACCCGTCTCGCCGTGGCTGCGACGCTGCTCGCGGGCGATCTCGACATCACCGTCGCAGCCGGCTCCGAGCGGCTGCTCGACGCGGCCCTGCGCGCCGGGGTCTCGCTCGACGAGATGGTCGGCTGCGTCATCGACCTGCTCACCTGACCGCGCCACTCACCCCGACGGAGGGGCGGAGTGGTGACTATCCTGCCGAGCATGTCGAAGCAACCCGTACGCATCGCGATCGTCAACGACTACGAGCTCGTCGTGGCCGGGACCGCCGCCGTGCTCGCGCCGTTCGCCGAGCGGGTGGCCGTCGTGGAGCTCGACAGCCGCCGTCCCGTCGTCAGTGACGTCGACGTCGTCCTCTACGACTCCTTCGCCCAGGTGCAGGGCTCCGACGTCGACGTCGACGCCCTCCTCGCCCGCGGGAGCGCCAAGATCGTCATCTTCAGCTGGAACACCGACCCCGAGCTGGTGCGCCGGTCCGTCGCCGCCGGCGCCGGCGGCTACGTGTCGAAGGGCGTGGGCGCCGAGCAGCTGGTCGACGCGCTCGAGCGCGTCCACGCCGGTGAGGTCGTCACGCCCGCCGGGCAGCCCGACGGTGACACGTTCGGCCGGTGGCCCGGTGACGAGCACGGGCTGAGCGCGCGCGAGTCGGAGGTGCTGGGGCTGATCTGCCAGGGGCTGAGCAACGAGGAGATCACCCGCCGGGCCTACATCGGCATGAACACCGTGAAGACCCACATCCGCAACCTCTACCGCAAGATCGGCGTCGAGAGCCGCACGCAGGCGGTGCTGTGGGGCACCGAGAACGGCTTCAAGCCCGATCACTCCCGGTCCCTCCGTCCCGAGGACGGGCGCCAGCGCTGACCGGCCCGACGTCGCCGCGTCCTCGTCGGGCGTCCCCGGGCACCTCTGAGCACGTCTGGGGGGCGGCGCGCGGGGTACCGGTCGGGATGACACAGCGCACCGCGCCGCGCGACGGCACCGACCGGGCCGCCGCGCTGCCCGGGTTCCTCTACGGGATCGGCCTCGGCGGCTTCGTCGACGGGATCGTGCTCCACCAGATCCTGCAGTGGCACCACCTGGTCAGCCACACCGACGCCCACCCCACGACGACCGTGGCCGGCCTCGAGGCGAACACGCTGGCCGACGGCCTGTTCCACGTCGTCTCGTGGCTGGTGGTCGTCGCCGCGTGCGTCGTGACGATGCGACAGTGGCGCGCCGGCCGCTTCGCACCCGACTGGCGGTTCCACCTGGGTGCGATCCTCGCCGGCTGGGGGGTCTTCAACCTCGTCGAGGGCGTGGTCGACCACCACGTCCTGGGCATCCACCACGTCCGGGACGACGTCGGGGCCCCGCTGGCCTGGGACCTCGGCTTCCTCGCCCTCGGGGCCGTGCTGGTCGGCGGCGGCTGGCTGCTCGCCCGGGCGAACCGTCCGAGCGACGAGCAGCGTCCCTCGAGCTCCTAGTCGGTCAGGGCCGGTCGCGGCGCGAGACCGGGCCGTCGCCGAGGAAGCGCCGGGCCGAGTCCAGGAGGGTCCGCGGGCGCAGCGCCGGCGTCGCCAGGTGCGCCCGGTCGCCCATGCCCTCGACGACCTGCCGGAGCGTCGTGACGGCGTCGGTGGCCGGGACCCAGCCCAGCTCCTGCTCGGCGCGGGAGCAGTCCATCAGCGGCACGTTGCCGGCCAGGTCGATCCAGCCCGGGTCGAGGGGCTGCACCCGGGCGTGCCAGGAGGCCGCCACGGTGGCCCGCACCACGCCGAGCGGCACGTGCACGTGCCGGGCGCCGAGGGCGGCGGCGAGGTGCTCGACCGTGATCACCGGGGCCGCCGCGAGGTTGAAGGCACCCGGCGCGCGCACCTCGAGGACGCGCGCGATCGCCTCCGCGACGTCGTCGGCGTGGACGAGGGGGATCTCGAGTCCCCGGTCGACGGGGAGCAGCGGCAGCAGCCGGACCAGGCGGGCCGGCGCCAGGGCCGGCAACCCGTAGCGCAGCAGCGCGCTGCCCGCGCCGCGCTGCCCGACGATCCCGGGGCGCAGGCGGGTCACCACGTGGTCGGTCCTGGTGCGCTCGAAGGTGTCGAGCAGCCGTTCGGCGGCCGCCTTGTGCAGGCTGTACGGCGACCCCGGGATGCCGCCGGTGGGGTGGTCCTCGGTGACCGGCACGTCGGACGTCCGGGGCGAGTAGGCCCCGACCGACGACATGTGCACGAGGTGGCGCACGCCGGCGGCCCGCACCGCGGTCAGCACGCGGTCGGTCCCGCCCGGCCCGGTCTGCTCGAGCTGCTCGGGACGGTGGGAGGGCTGGAAGGCCCACACGAGGTGCACGATGGCGTCCGCGCCGGCGAACGCCTCCCGCAGGACCGGCACGGAGGTGTCGCTCGCCAGGTCGGCGGTGATCCAGTGCACCGTGTCGAGCCCGTCCTCGCCCGACGGCGGCTCGGGCGGACGGCGTACGACGCCGACGAGGTCGTGCTCGGCGGCGAGCCGTCGGACGACGGCCGTGCCGACGTTGCCGGTGGCGCCGGTGATGACGATGCGCACGTCAGGTCCCTCTCGGTCGTGGGGTGATGGGCCCCGGTGCCCCGTAGTCGCCCGGTTCAGCCACCCCGACGGTGCCGGCGCCGGGCGTCGCGGCGGCCGTGCGGGTGGCTCTACCGTGGCTCCATGTACCTGGAGAACCTCGTGATCGACGCCCTCGAGCCGCAGCGGCTGGGCCGGTTCTGGGAAGCCGTGGTCGGCGGCGAGCGGTTGACCGACGAGCCGGGCATCTTCGAGACCCGGCTCGCCGTCCCCGGGGGCCCGGAGCTCGACCTGTGCTTCCAGCAGGTGCCCGAGCCGGTGACCGGCGCACCGCGGCTGCACGTGGACCTGGCCGGCGGACCCCAGCGGGACGAGGAGGTCGAGCGCCTGCTCGGGCTGGGCGCGCGCCGGCTCGACATCGGCCAGGGCGACGTGCCGTGGGTGGTGCTGGCCGACCCGGAGGGCAACCCGTGCTGCGTGCTGGAGGAGCGGGCGACGTACGCCGGCAGCGGCCCGGTCGCCGCGCTCCCGCTCGCGTCCGCCGATCCCGACCGGGACGCCGCGTTCTGGGCGTGGCTTACGGGCTGGAGCGAGGTGCCGGGCTCGGCGCCCCGGTCGCTGAGGCACCCGTCGCTGCGGGGGCCGCTGCTCGAGGTGGTGGAGGAGGCTGCGCCCCACGGCGCGACCAAGAACCGGCTGCACCTCGACGTCCGGCTCGAGACCGGCGACGACCTCGACGCGGTCGCGGCCGGCATCGCCGAGCGCGGCGGGGCGACGCTCCGCACCGACTGGGGCGACCTGCCGTGGACCTCCTTCACCGACCCGTCGGGCAACGAGCTCTGCCTGCTGCCGGCCCGCGCCTGACCTCACCCGTTGGGGGTGGCTGGTCTGCTGGAGGCATGACCCTGAAGCTCGTCGTCCTCGGAGACTCGATCGCGTGGGGCCAGGGTGCGGCACGCGAGCAGGACCGGCTCGCGCCCCGGCTGGTCGCCGCCCTCGAGGCCCGCGACCTGACGGTGGTCCCGCGGGTGGTGGCCGTCCCCGGGGCTCGCAGCCGCAGCCTGTCCGCGCAGGTGGACGCCGCCGTCCCCTGGGGCGCCGACGTCGCGGTCATCGTCATCGGCGCCAACGACCTCACCCACCTCGAGCCGGTCGGACCCGCGGTGCAGGCACTCTCGGACGCCGTGCGCCGGCTCCGGGCGTCCGGCACCGAGGTGGTCGTCGCGCCTGCTCCCGACCTGAGCGCCGTGCCGCACGTGCCGCCGTTCCTCCGCGACGTCGTCCGCGCGGCGGGCGACGAACTCCGCACCCGGCAGGTCGCGGCCGTCCTGGCGGCCGGCGGCCGGATCGGGGACCCCGACCACCGCGCGTCCGGCGCGTTCGCGCGGGACCCGACCCTCTTCTCGGCCGACCGGTTCCACCCGTCCAGCGCGGGCTACGCGGTCATCGCCGACTCGGTGCTCCCGGCCGTGCTGTCGGCGACGCTCGCCGCCGCGTCCCGGCGCTGAGCCGAAGTGGGTCACGAAAGGGTGGGGCGCCGTCACCCCGGGCCCCACACCATGAAAGGCCGAGACATCTCGAGCCACCCCAGGAACCCCGAGGAGCCCCGTGCGACCTGCCCCCCACGAGACGTACGACGACGTGGCCGACGCGAGCGCCGCGCTGGTCATCGGCGCGTACTCGTCGTCGTTCGGGCTCGCGTCCCGGCTGCTCGCCGAGCCGGTGCGGCACCACGTGCGCAACGTCTACGCGCTGGTGCGCGTCGCCGACGAGGTCGTCGACGCGCCCCGCCCGGGCGCGCCCGCGGGACAGCAGGCCGAGTCCCTGGCGACCCTGGAGGAGGAGACGCTGGCCGCCATGCGCACCGGCCAGAGCAGCAACCTCGTGGTCCACGCCTTCGCCCGCACGGCACGGACGTGCGGTGTCGAGCCCGACCTGGTGGTGCCGTTCTTCGCCTCGATGCGCACCGACCTGGAGCGCCGTGAGCACGACGCCGCATCGTTCGCCGAGTACGTCTACGGGTCCTCGGAGGTCGTCGGCCTGATGTGCCTGCGCGCGTTCGTCGTCGAGGAGCCCGACCCCGCGGCCCGGTACGACGAGCTCGCGCCGGGGGCGCGACGCCTCGGGGCGGCGTTCCAGAAGGTCAACTTCCTGCGGGACCTGGGCGAGGACCACGACACGCTCGGGCGCAGCTACTTCCCCGGGATCGACCCCCGGCGACTCACCGACGCCGAGCGCGACGTGCTGCTCGACGACATCGACGCCGACCTCGTCGCCGCGGCCGCCGTTGTCCGGCTGCTCCCGCGCAGCAGCCGGCTCGCGGTGTGCGCGGCCCACGACCTCTTCGCCGACCTGTCGACGCGGCTGCGCGCGACCCCGGCCGCCGTGCTGCGCGAGTCCCGGGTGCGGGTGCCACACCCGGTGAAGGCCCGGCTCGTGGCGGCGGTGCTGCTGCGCGGCGGTCGGCCGCGCGTCGTGAGCCCGGCGCGATGACCCGGGCACCACGACCCGGGACGCCGCTGCGGGTCGTCGTGGTCGGCGGCGGCATCGCCGGGCTCGCCACGGCCGCGCTGCTGGCCCACGACGGCCACCACGTCGAGCTGCTGGAGCAGAACGCCGAGCTCGGCGGGCGCGCCGGGTCCTGGGAGCAGGACGGCTTCCGCTTCGACACCGGACCCTCGTGGTGGCTGATGCCCGAGGTCTTCGACCACTTCTTCCGGCTCGTCGACACCACGACGGAGGAGCAGCTCGACCTGGTGCGGCTCGATCCCGGCTACCGGGTCTTCTTCGAGCACCACCCCGCCCTGGACGTCGGGGTCGACGAGGCGACGAACCGCCGGCTCTTCGAGTCCGTCGAGCCGGGCGCGGGCGACCGCCTGCGCGACTACCTCGCCTCGGCGCGGGCCGTCTACGACCTCGCCGTCCAGCAGTTCCTCTACACGAGCTTCGAGTCGGCCGCCGCGTTCACCGCGCGCCGGGTCCTGCGCAACGGGCCGCGGCTCGCGACCCTGCTGTCGCGCTCGCTGGAGTCGTTCGTGGCCGCCCGCTTCGACGACCCCCGGCTGCGCCAGGTCCTCGGCTACCCCGCGGTGTTCCTCGGGTCCTCGCCCGACCGAGCGCCGGCGATGTACCACCTGATGAGCTGGCTCGACCTCGCCGACGGCGTCCGCTACCCCCAGGGCGGCTTCACCCGGCTCGTCACCGCGGTGGCCGAGGTGGGTCGCGCGCACGGCGCCGAGCTGCGCACGGGGTGCACCGTGACGGCCATCGCGACCGAACCGCGCCCGGGCCGCCGCGGCCGCCCGGCCCGGGTCACCGGCGTCCGCTGGACCGACGCCGACGGGGGGGAGCACGAGAGCCCCGCCGACGTCGTCGTCGGCGCCGCCGACCTGCACCACGTCGAGACGGCCCTGCTGCCGCGCGACCTGCAGACCTACCCCGAGTCCTGGTGGGACCGGGCGGTCTCGGGCCCGGGCGCGGTCCTGGTGAACCTGGGCGTCACCGGCTCGCTGCCCGAGCTGGCCCACCACTCGCTGTTCTTCACCGAGGACTGGGCCGACAACTTCGACGCCATCTTCGACCGGCCCACCCGGGTGCCCGACCCGGCCTCGATCTACGTGTGCCGGCCCTCGGCCACCGACGCGTCGGTGGCGCCGGCCGGCAGCGAGAACGTGTTCGTCCTCGTGCCGGTCCCGGCCGACCCCGGCATCGGCCGGGGCGGCGTCGACGGTGCCGGCGACCCGGAGGTCGAGGCGATCGCCGACCGGGCCGTCGCGATGGTGGCCGCCTGGGCCGGCGTCCCCGACCTGGCGGAGCGGGTCGTCGTCCGGCGCACGGTCGGGCCCGGTGACTTCCTCGCCGACCTGAACTCGTGGTCGGGCGGCGCGCTCGGCCCGGCACACGTGCTGCGGCAGAGCGCCTTCCTCCGGGCCGGCAACGCCTCCCGCAAGGTCGACGGCCTGTATTACGCCGGCTACAGCACGGTGCCCGGCATCGGGCTGCCGATGTGCCTGATCAGCGCCGAGCTGGTGCTCAAGCGGCTGCGCGGCGACCGGTCGACCGGCCCGTCGGTCGAGCCCACCTCCTCGGTGCGCCCGAGCCCGGTCTGATGCCCGCCCGGCGCCGTGAGGACGCACTCGACCAGTGGTCGGTGCGGCACGGCGGGCTGGACCCGCGCGGGTCGGGCTGGGTGTCCGGGTGGGTGCGGCTCAGCGACGCCTGCGCGCGGCCCCTGGCCCGCCGCGGCGTCGCCCCGGACGCCGTCACGGCGGCGGGCGTGGCCGTCGCCGTGACGGTCCCCCTCCTGGCCGCCGCCGGTGCCGCCTGGCCGTTGGCCGCAGTCCCGGTGATGGTGGCGGCCGCCGTCCTCGACGGCGTCGACGGCGCACTCGCCTCGCGCACCGGCACCTCGTCGCGCTGGGGCCAGGTGCTCGACCCCCTCGCCGACCGCGTCTCCGACCTCCTCCTGGTCGTGACCGTCGTCGTCCTCGGCGCACCGCTCTGGCTCGGCGCGACCTACGGCGCGCTGAGCCTGCTGCACGAGTCGGTCCGCTCGACGGCCCAGGCCGCCGGGATGGACGGCGCGGGGGCGGTGACCGTCGCCGAACGCCCGACCCGGGTGATCGTGGCGGCGTTCGCGGCCCTGCTCTGCGGGCTCGAGTGGTGCGCGCGCGAGATCGGCGTCGACGTCCTGCCCGGCGTCGACGGTGGCGTCATCGCGACCGGCGCGGCCGGGATCGGGACGGCGCTGGCCGTCGTCGGCCTCGGGCACCTGCTCGCCGCCGTCCGCCGCCGGCTCGCCGGGTGAGCGACCGGGCACCGACCGGGTCCAGGTGCGGGGCCGCCGGAGCGGCGGCCGGGGCGCCCGGTCAGGCCGGGCCGACGAGGTCGGCGACGATCCGGGCCGAGAGCAGCACCAGCGGCAACCCTCCGCCGGGGTGCGCGGAGCCGCCGACGAGGTAGAGCCCGGGCACGGGGGAGCGGTTGGCGGGGCGCCGGAACGCCGCGGAGGCGCCGTTGGACGACGTCCCGTAGATGGAGCCGCCCGGGGTCAGCGTACGGCGCTCCAGGTCGGCGGGGGTGAGCACGGACCGGTGCCGCACGCGGTCGCGGACGTCGGTGCCGCGCTCGGCGAGCAGCGCGACGAGGCGGTCGGCGTAGTCCTCGGCGAGACCGGGCTCGTCCCAGTCGGTGCCGCCCGCGGGGTCGTGCCGCGGCGCGTTGGCCAGGACGAACCACGCCCCGGCCCCGGCGTGGGGGACGACGGCCGGGTCGTCGGGCGCGGAGACGTAGAGGGTGGGCCGCTCGACCGGGCGGGCCCGGCCCCGGCGTCCGAAGACGGCGTCGAACTCGGCGTCGTAGTCCTCGGCGAAGAGCACCTCGTGGTGCGGCTGCCCGACCGGCGCCTCGTCGAGGGACAGCAGCAGCACGAAGCCCGACAGGGACGGGGTGGTCCGGCGGATGCGGGACGCCGCCCGGCGCGCGCGACGACCGGCGACCAGCCGTCCGTAGACCTGGGCGGCGTCGGCGTTCGCGACGACGACGTCCGCGGCGAACGTCGTGCCGTCGGCCAGCCGGACGCCGCTCGCCCGGCCGCCGGCGAGCAGGACCTCGGTCACCTCGGCGCCGGCACGGACCTCGACCCCGAGGGCGTGGGCACGGTCGAGCAGGGCCTCGGCGATCCGGTGGAGCCCGCCCGGGACGTACCAGGAGCCGAAGGCCTGCTCGGCGTACGGGACGGCGGCCAGCGCGGCCGGCGCCCGCCGTGGGTCCGACCCGGTGTAGGTGGCGTAGCGGTCGAGCAGCATCCGCAGCCGCGGGTCCTCGAGGTAGTGCGCCCCCAGGCCGCGCAGGCTCCGCCACGGCGCGACGGCGGCGACGTGGTCGAGCCGCCGGGACAACCGCGCCATGTCCGCGACGGTGATCGGCGACTCGAGGAACGGCTCCCGGGTGATGTCCCAGATCCGTTCGGCACGCCGCAGGAACGCCGACCACTGCTCACCCCGGCCAGGCCCGAGGGCGGCGTCCAGCGCGGCCGGGACGGCGGCGACGTCGCCGGGCAGGTCGAGCAGGGTCCCGTCCGGGAAGCGGTAGCGGCAGGCGACGTCGAGGCGCTGCAGGGGCAGGACGTCGGCCAGCGGCGCACCGGTCTCGGCGAAGAGGTCGGCCAGCACGTGCGGCATCGTGAGCAGCGAGGGGCCGGTGTCGAAGACGAAGCCGTCGTGGGTCCGGGTGCCGAGCTTGCCGCCGACCTCGGCGGCCTGCTCGACGACCAGGACGCGGTGGCCCTGGGCGGCCAGCCGGACGGCGGCGGCGAGCCCGCCGATCCCGGCGCCGACCACGACGGCGGCGCTCATCGGGGCACCTCGACGGGCCGGCCCTTCCAGCGCAGGGTCCCGCGCCGGCGCGCGACGACGGAGTCAGCGGTGAGGGCGCCGAGGAGGGCGACGGAGAGGGGATGGGCCGCGGCGTCGGGGAGCACCCGCGACCCGGTGCGGCGGGCGACGAGCGCCCGGGCGGCGACGCTCGCGGCGTAGCCGGCGAGCCCGGTGCGGGAGCCGCGCAGCGCGGCCAGCGCGGGGACGACGTGCGTCAGCACCATCAGCGCGGTCACGCCCGCGGCACCGGCCGGCGTCCCGAACGCCGACCAGAGCGACTTCGTGTAGCCCTGGCGGAGGTCGGCCCAGCCGTCGTACATGCGGCAGGACGCGATCCGGCTGCCGTCGGCGACCACGCCGTGCCCGCCCGACGCCTTGACCGCGCGGAGCAGGGCGATGTCCTCCAGCACCTGGTCGCGGACGGCGCCGTGCCCGCCGGCCCGCCGGTACGCCGCCGCGTCGACGGCCAGCAGCTGGCCGTTCGCCGCGGTCAGCGAGGGACGCGGCGAGCGCTCGGCGAGCGTCAGCGGCAGCGTGCTCATCCACGACCACTGCAGCAGGGGCTGCACGAGCCGCTCGGCCGGGCCGTGGGCCTCCTGGCGCGGGTAGGGACAGACCAGGTCGAGACCGGAGGACCGGAGCAGGCCGACGGTCGCGGTCAGCCCCTCGGCGGCCAGCGCCACGTCGGCGTCGACGAAGACCAGGACGCCGGCCCCACCGGCCGCCCCGGCGAGCTGGTGGCAGGCCCAGGGCTTGCCCAGCCAGCCCGGCGGCGTCGGCGCGCCGGGGACGACCGCGAGGACGTCGCGCAGCCCGGCGCGGCCGGCGAGGTCGTCGAGCAGCGCGGTGGTGCCGTCGCTGCTGCCGTCGTCGAGGACGACGACCCGGGCCCCGCCCGGCCAGTGCCGGGCGGCGGCGACGAGCTCCCGGACGGCGTCCACCACCCGCCCGGCCTCGTCGCGGACCGGGAGCAGCAGCACGACGTCCTCGGGGGCGGCGACGTCCGGTGAGGTCGACGGGCTGCGAAGCCGGCGCAGGTTGTCGACGGTGAGTCCGAGCGAGGCCACCGCCAGCGCGGTGCCCGCCCGCACGACCCACCGGCCGGTCGGGGACGTCGTCACCGGCGGGCCTCCCGCGCCACGTGGACGGCCAGCGGGACGGCGACCAGCCCCATGAGGACGCCGCCGACCAGGGCGACCGACGGCCGCCCGAAGAAGACCGCGTGGGCGAGCACGGAGGAGAAGTAGGTCCACAGGTAGACCGCGACCGGGACGGCGTCCCGTGCCACCGGCGTCCGGTCGTCGGCGGGGTCGCGGACGAGCCGGCCGAGCACGGCGCACATCACCAGCGACACCAGGAGCCACCCGGCGAAGTTCGTGAGCGGGATGCCGTCGACGCCGGGGAGCGCGGGGTGGGGGTCGTCCCAGGCCCAGTGGCCGGCGTCGACCATCTGCGGGTCGAGGAACACGTCCCAGGCGGTCAGGGCCCAGGCCGCGACCACGACGCGGAGGGCGCGCGAGCCGACGAGCCGGCGGGCGACCAGCAGCGCGGGCCAGGCCATCATCACCCAGGCCAGCGGCACCAGGACCGGGACGCCGAGCGCCTCGGCGCCGAGGGTCCCGGTGTAGTCGTAGCCGCCGAACGGCACACCGGTACGGACGCCGACCGCCTCGGCCACGAGCCCGCCCCCGCCGGCGACGAGCAGCAGGAGGGCCGCCGTCGCGGCGCCCCGGCTGGACCAGGCGTGGGCCAGCGCGGCACCCGCGAACAGCACGACGCTCGCGACGGTCAGCGCGAAGGTGCCGCCGTCGGTGAACGGGAAGGCCATCTGCACCAGGACGCCGACCACCGCCAGCAGGGCCGGGACGAGGGCCGGTGCCGTCAGGACGGGGGCGGTCGCCGGGCGGACGCCGCTCACGGCGTGCGCCCGCGGTAGGTGCCCTCGACCTCGAGCACGGCGAACCGGGCGAAGAGCTCCTCGGCGTACCAGCCGGCCGCCTCGGTGCGCTCGACGGCCGAGCGGTGCGCGGCGCTGCGGTAGGCGAAGTCGACCAGGTGTCGCGAGGAGTCCCAGAGCGAGAACGTGCCCTGCAGGCCGATCGGGGCCTCGCCGATGCCGATCGCCATCCGCAGCCCGGACGCCGCGGTCAGGTCGTCGATGACCGGCGGCACCGCCCGCCAGAACGAGAGCGCCCGGGCCGGCCGCAGCCGGGCCCGGGTGATCGCGGCCACGGGGGTGCCCCGGGTGGCGTCCGCCGAGGTCGTGCCGGTGGGGTCGAACGGCTCGGTGCGCGACCACCGCCCGCGCGAGGAGAGCGGGACCATCCGCACCCGGAGGCGTTCCCGGGCCGCCGCCTCCCAGCCCGCCACGAGCCGGCTGTCGGCGAAGTCGTCGGCCGGGGCGGCGTCGTCCCAGACCGTGAGGAGGGCCCAGTGGTGCGGGTCGGCGTCGCGCGGGGTGAAGGTCCGGCCGGACCCGGTGCCGAGGAGCTTGGCGAACCGCAGCCCGGGGACGCCGTGCAGCCGGCGTCGCCCGGTCGCCATCCGCAGCAGGGCCGGGGCGGCGGACCCGACCCGCCACACCCGCAGCTCCACGACGCTCACCGGGTCACCGCGTCCCGCGCGGCGCGCTCCTCGAGGGCCTGGGTGGTCGCCCAGCCGACGAGCAGGAAGACGTGCAGCACGTAGAGCCAGAGGCCGACGGCGACGACGCCGCCGACGTAGCCGAGGCCGCCGAAGGGGATGCCGACGTCGACGGGCAGGGAGAGGAAGAGCTGGAAGCCGTGCAGGAACCCGGCCAGGAACGAGCCGGTGCCGAGACCGCCGGCCAGCGCGACCCACCACCGCGGTCGCCCGGGCGTGACGGCGCGGAACACCCAGGTCAGCAGGATCCCGAGCGCGAGCCAGATCGCGGTGAAGCCCAGGACGATGCGCAGGAGGCGGTCGCCGGGACCACCGCCACCGCCGTCGGGCGAGAGCGGCACGAGGGCGTCGCCGACGCCGAGCACGGCCCAGGCCAGCGGCGGCAGCGTCACCAGCAGGGCCATCACGGCCGCCCGGGCGCGCCAGCCGGTGAAGCGGTCCGGCTCCGGCCGGATCGCCAGGCAGGCGCGGCGCAGGCCCTCGCCGTAGAACGACGCCGGGAACAGCAGGACGATCGCGCCGACCACGCCGAGGTGGGTGGCGGCGTGCACCAGCACCTCGTACGGCGGCCGCGCGCCCATCGCGGGGGGCACCAGGACCTCGAGCCGCTGCAGCCGCCGCTCGGCCGCGCCGTCGCCGCGCCACCAGGTCGTCGTCCAGAGCGCGAGGAGCAGCCACGGCACGACCGCGATCGCCGAGAAGTAGGTGAGGGTGGCCGCCGCGGCCGACAGGTCACGTCCGGACAGGATGCCGCCGGTGCCGCGCACCAACGTGCGGGCCTCGGCGCCGACCCGAGCGCCGGCGTTCACGGTCGCCGCCCAGGCACCCGACAGGATGGGGTGATGACGGAGCTGACGTACGCGGCCATGCTGGCCTTCGTGCTCGTGGCGACCCTGCCGCTGGAGATCGTGCTGCGGACGCGGGTGTACGCACGGCTGCGCCGGCTGGCGCTGGTGCTGGTGTGCGCCGGGCTGCCGTTCGTGGTGTGGGACGTGCTCGCCGTCCGGGCCGGCCACTGGTTCTTCGACACCTCGCAGACCCTCGGCGTCGAGCTGGCCGGGCTGCCGCTGGAGGAGGTGCTGTTCTTCGTGGTGGTGCCGCTGGCGTCGGTGATGACGCTGGAGGCGGTGCGCAGCGTGCGCGGCTGGACCGTGGGCGACGAGCCGGAGCCGTCCACCGGCGACGCCGCGCACGGGGAGGCGCCGTGACCCACACCGAGGCCTCGCTGCTGGGCATCGCCGTCACGGTCGTGCTCGACCTCTGGGTGCTGCGGACCCGGCTGCTGACCCGCCGGGCGTACTGGGTCGCCTACGCGATCGTGCTGTTCTTCCAGCTGATCACCAACGAGTGGCTGACGTCGCGGGGCGTCTTCGACTACGACGATGACGCCATCCTCGGGTGGCGGATCGGGCACGCCCCGATCGAGGACTTCTGGTTCGGCTTCGCCCTGGTCACGCAGTCGATGGCCTGGTGGGTGTGGTGGGGGCGGCGCGGCGTGCAGCGGCAGGCCGGCCCGGGCCCCCGACCCGTCGTCGCCCGGCTGCTGGTCACGCGGCGCGCCAGACGCTCGCCCCGGTGAGGTCGACCAGCGCCTCGCGCGAGCGGACCCGCACCGGCGCCGCCGCCAGCAGCGCGAGGGACTCCTCGACCAGGGTGGCGATCCGGCGCTCGACCCGGTCGAGCGCCCCGCAGTCGACCAGCACCTGACGGACCTGCTGGAGGCCGGCCTCGTCGAGGTCGTCGTCGCCGAGGTGGCGGTGCAGCACGGCGAGCTGGGCCGCGCTCGCGGTCTCCGCGGCCTGGGCGACGAGCACCGTCCGCTTGCCCTCGCGGACGTCGTCCAGGGTGGGCTTGCCGGTCTCGCGCGAGTCACCGAAGACCCCGAGGACGTCGTCGCGCAGCTGGAACGCCTCGCCGACCCGCAGCCCGAAGCCCGAGCAGAAGTCGGTCATCTCCCGCGACGCCCCGGCCAGCGCGGCGCCGAGGAGCAGCGGGTGCTCGACGGTGTACTTCGCGCTCTTGTAGCGGACGACGCGGGCGACGTCCTCGAGGGTGCGGGGGCGGCCGAGCGGGTGCAGGTCCAGGAACTGCCCGGCCATCGTCTGGGTGCGCATCAGCTCCCACACGGCGCGGGCCGCGGCGGCGCGGTCGGGCGTCCCGGCGGCGGTCGCCGCGCCCGCTGCGCGAGCGAGCAGGTCGTCGGACCAGGTGAGGCACAGGTCGCCGGTCAGGATGGCGACGGAGTGCCCGTAGAGCTCGGGGTCGCCGGTCCACGGCGCGGAGCGGTGGTCGTCCGCGAAGGCCCGGTGCACGGTGGGGATCCCGCGGCGGGAGTCGCTGCGGTCCATCACGTCGTCGTGCACGAGCGCGCCGAGGTGGAACATCTCGAGCGCGGCCCCGGCCTCGACCACGCCGGGGGTCGTCGGGCTGTCGGTGCTGCCGGTGCTGCCGGTGCCGCTGTCGTCCGTGGCGACGGCGTCGGCGGCCCACAGGCAGAACGCGGCCCGCAGCCGCTTGCCGCCACCCGCCCGCTGGCGCACGGCCTGCGCGACGGGCTCGAGGTCGGGGCTCACGTCGAGCAGGATGCGTGCCTGGGCATCGAGGGTCCGGGCGATGGCTTCGTCGACCCGGTGCACGTCACCGACGGGGGCGGGCGTCGTCCGGATCGAGGTCGGGGCGAGCATGGTCAGCAACGTACGGACCTGCGCGGGCCGGCGGCTCACCCGAGGAGAGGTCGACCGTCCCGTGCTCGTTCCCAGGATGGCCGCGATGGCGGGGCTCACCCGTGGGGGTGGTTGGTGCCTCCGGGTCTGGAAGAACCACCCCGCGGCGGAGGAGGCTGGGTCATCCCCCTTCCGCCGCTTGGAGGCCACCCCCATGAGCGCCACCCGCGATCCCAGCCGGGCCGGCACCGCCGCCGCGACGACCTGCGTCGAGGCGGGGTGATGATCGTGAGCACGGTCCGCTACTACGAGATCCGCCGCACCGACCTCGCCGTCGACCACGCTCTCGGTCCGTTCGCGGCACCGACGCCCGCCGACGCCGTCACGATCGCGGACCGGCGGGTCGGGACCAGCGGGCTGCGCTGGGGCTCGTGGGAGGTCGTCGAGTGCGCGACCGGCGACGTCGTCGCCCGCGGCCCCCACCCGACCGCGTGGGCCACCCGACGCACCGGCACGACCACCACGCGGCACCGCTGAGTCGGGGCCGCCGCCCGCCGGGTCGAGGTCGGCCCGCGCCGCACGAGGCAGCGGAGCACGCCTCGCGCACCCGCGCCAGTGCACCCGCGGCGACCGAGCAGCACGACCGGGCGCCCCGACGCCGGCCAGGACAGGACGCTCCGGTGGGTCTGCGGCCTGCCGCCCGACGGGACCGCCTGTCGCGTCAGGGACGCAGGGGGTAGGTCTCGCCGGTCGCGTGGGTCTGGTGGTGGTGGAAGGGGCAGAGCAGGACGGCGTCGTGGGTGTCGGTCCGGCCGCCTGCGGACCAGGGGGTGCCGTGGTGGGTGTGGCAGTAGGCGGCGGGGGTGGTGCAGGTGGGGTGTTGGCAGTGCTGCTGCTCGAGGGCGATCGCGAGGCGTTGGGCGGGGGTGTGGAAGCGGCGTCGTCGTCCGAGGTCGAGGACCTGGCCCTGTCCGTCGAGGACGGCGGGGATGATCCCGGCGTCGCAGGCGATCCGGCGGGCCTGAGCGGGTGAGAGGGCGACGCCGGTGTCGAGGTTGGCCGCGGCGAGGCCGCCGAGGAGGGTCTCGTGGGTCATCGTGACGACGACGGTGGCGCTGGTCCCGCCCATCGTGGGGAGCTGGTCGGTGGGGTAGCGCTCGACGTACTCGCAGAACGCCTGCCCGAGCCTCTCCGGGGTCGGCCTCTCGTGGTCGTACGTCCCGGCGCCCTCGGTGGCGCGGACGTGCTTGGGCGCGGCGATCGCGGCCAGTGCCTTCCTCAGCATGGAGGCCTGGGCGGAGGGCATGGTGAACCGGCCGTGGGCGAGGCCCTCGCCGTCGTCCCACAGCGTGAACGTCGTGCGCTTGCCGGCCCGAGCCTCCTCCGATTCGAGGAGCTTCGCTTCGTGCTCGTCGGCCCGGTCGGGGTCGATGGTCTCCAGGATCCGGCGGCCGAGGGTCTTCAGGTCGTGGGCGTCGTGGTGGGCGGCTTCCCCGAGCAGGTGCGCCTCCGCCTTCTCACGCCACTGGGCGTGGTCGCCGTCGAGGTCGCCGACGGCGGCGGCGATGACCCTCGCCTGCTCGGCGTGCACCCGACCCGCAGCCATCGCGACCCGGACCGGTTCGTGGGCGGCGAGGTCGCCGGCCAGCCGGACCTTCCGGGCGGCCTCGCCACCGGTGACTCGGGTGACCCGAGCCAGCCACGCTGCCAGCGACCGCGCCCCGATGGTCCCCGGTAGGTCGAGGTCCCCGGCCTGCCCGACCATCCGCGCCTCGAGCTCCTGCACCCCGGCCACCACACGCGCCAGCCGCGGCACCAGGTCGGCGGTCGCAGCGGCGTCCAGCGACCACGTCGGAGCATCCACGAGATCAGCGAGCTCGGCCTCGAGGACCGCGACGAACCGGGCGACGGGGTGCCCGTCGCGGTGGTCGTCGTGGTGCTTGCTCATGCCCCAGATTCTACGCCGAACCACGGACAATCGACAGTGTGTTCTAGTGGCCTGTGGGAGAGCTGCGCGGGTGGTCGGCGTCGCCGACCAGGGCGGGTTCCGGCCCCTCGACGAACCGGACGGACGCTACGCCCAGGAACCGTCGTCGGCGGGTGGGGTCAGGGCTGCGACGAGGCGTGGCAGCGCCGTGGGGTCCGACGCGGCGTGCGCGGGAACGAGCTGTCCCACCGAGACGCCGAGGCACGCGGGATCGCGCCACAGCTCGCCCAGCGCCACGCCGAGCTCGGCCAGCGTCGGCCCGCTGTTGCGTCCGTTGACGTTCTCCGCGAGCGGTGCGTCGATGAAGTCGAGCACGTCCACGTCGACGTGCACGAGGAACGGACCCGTCGGCAGGGCCCGCCGCGCCGCGCGCGCAGCCTGCGCGGGGTCGGTCACCAGCTCCGTCTGGCTCACGACCGCCAGGCCGAGCGCGTCGACCTGCTCGCGCTCCCATGCCGTGGTGGCTCCCAGGTCGACCCCGAGGTAGCTCAGGTGCCCGGGCCGCAGGAGCGGACCCGCGCCGGCGAGCTCGACGAGCTCCCGAGCGGCCCCGTCCACCCCGAGCGCGTGGGCCATGCCCATCCAGCTGAGCGAGCCCTCGGTCGTGGAGGCCGGGGTGTTGAGGTCGAGGTGACGGTCGACGTAGACGAGGTGCGCCTCGGCGTCGTCGCGTCCGGCGGCGGCACACAGCCCCAGGGCCACCGTGCAGCTGCCGCCGATGACGAGCAGGCGCTCACCCGGCACCACCAGGTCGCGGGCGGCGGCGGCGAGCTCGCGGAGGGCGGTGACCTCCTCGTCGAGGTTCTGGGCCAACGGGTGCTCGTGGTCCGGACGCCAGCGACGCACGGGGAGGTCACCGGCGTCCCGCACCCGGTGGCCGGCCGCCTCGAGCGCACGCACCAGGCCGGCCCCTCGGATCGCCGCCGGTGCCAGCTCGACGCCGACGCAGTAGGCGCCAGCGCTGCTGGGGTAGCCGAGGACGTTGATCGTCGCCATCTGCACTCCCGTTCTCCGGTGGTCGGGCTGCGTCGGTCGGGCGCCGGGCCACGGCCGACCAGTCGACGGCCGCCGGGGCACGTCGGCGTGTCGACGCCCGGGACGGAACCGCGTCGTCAGCCCTGGGACAGGCCGGTCGGCTCGCCGCGGTCCGACTCGTTGGCCAGCCCCTCGCCCTCGGACTCGGCGTCCAGCTGCTCCTGCACGTCGGCGATCTCCTGCTGCTGCTCGGTGCGACCGTTGCCGGCCGCCTGGTCCTCGTCGTTGCTCGTCTCGCTCATCGCGGTCTCCTCGGGCGGGGTCGGTGGGGTACCCGCCGACCGTACCCATGACCGGTTGGCCGGCTCCTCCGCGGTGGAGAGTCACCCGCGGCGGGGGAGCGGACCGGACCCCCGCCCTGCGACGCTCGTCGGCGTGACTTCCCGCCACCTGTCCTCCACGCTCCTCGGCCGGGTCCTCGCGGTCGTCGTCGCCGCCGTGGCGCGGCTGAGGTCCACCGACAAGCCGATGCACCCGCGGGGGGCCGTGACGACCGCCAGCCTGCGCCGCTACGGCGGCGCGGTCAGCGGCGCCGCGTTCCTCGACGCGCCGGGGCAGGACGACGTCCTGGTGCGCACGTCGCGCTCGCTCGGCCTCCCCGTGCCGTGGCCGGACGTCGTCGGGCTGGCCGTCCGGGTGCCGACCGACGACGGCGGCCACGCCGACGTCCTGCTGTCGGGGACCGGCCGCGGCCGGGTGACCCGCTACCTGCTCGCGCCGAGCCGCCGTCCGCAGCCGCGGTTCCTGTCGTGCCTGGTGCCCTTCCGGGCGCCGTCCGGACCGGTCCACGTCGGCGCCACCCCCACCGCCGGTGGCGGGTGGGACCTCGCGTGGGCGCGTCCCTCGGGCCCCTGGACCCGGTTCGCCACCCTCGAGCCGCACGACGACCAGCACGACGACCAGCACGACGACCAGCACGACGACCAGCACGACGACCAGCACGACGACCAGCACGGGCGTCGCCCGGGCGACGCGCCGGTGTCGTTCGACCCGGTGGCGGCCGCCCCCGACGGGCTCGAGGTGTACCCGTGGCACCGACGGATCCGGGGGCCGGGCTACGCCGCGGCCCGCAGGTCCCGCTCGCGCGAGCACCGACCGACCCCGGACCTCGTGCGGGGGGTGGGCGCATGACGGGCGGGGCGGCCTCGCTGCAGGACCCGGTCGACCGGCTGGTGTCCGACTTCCTCGAGTCGAGCGCCGCCGGCATCCACGACCGGCTCGGCGACGTCGCCGGCGTCGCCGTCAGCACCGCCGAGGGACGTCGTCCCCGGACCCTCGGAGCCAGCACGACGCTGGCCGCCGACGTCGACCGGATCCAGTTCCGCATCGGGCACGGGCCGTGCCTCGCGGCGTTGACCACGGGCGCGGCGCTGCACGTGCCCGACCTGGGCGGCGACGACCGCTGGGGCGACTACGGGCCACAGGCCGCGGCCCGGGGAGCGGCGTCCTGCTACTCGGTGCCGGTCTTCGTCGGCGACGCCTGCGTGGCCGTGTTCAAGGTCTACGCCGCCGAGACCGACGGCATCGACCCCGACCAGCGCGCCACGGCCGACCTCGTCGCCAAGGAGGTCAGCGGCGGGTTCGCGCTGGCGATGCACCTCGGCCGCCAGGCCGCCGACCTCGACGACCTCACCGCGCTGCTGACGCACCGCCGCGTGATCGACCTCGCCCTGGGCATCCTGATGGAGCGGGTCAAGGTGCCGGCCGACGCGGCGTTCGGGATGCTCACGACGCAGTCCCAGAGCAGCAACGTGAAGGTGCACGAGCTGGCGGCCGACGTCGTGCGCAGCATCCCCGGCACCAGCAGCGACGACCTCGTCCCGCCGTACAGCCCCAGGGATGAGGCGGGCGCCGCCGGCGCCGTGGTTGTCTGAGGTCAGTGGTTCAGCAGCGCAAGCCACTCCAACAGATGGAGTGCGCCATGTACCTGCACGTTGAAGAGCTCATCAACGAGATCCAGATCGACGAGCCCGACCCGGCCGCGGCGAACGCGCTGCAGGAGGGTCTCGGTGGCCAGTTCGGCGAGATGCGCACGATGATGCAGTACCTCTTCCAGTCGATGAACTTCCGCGGCGACGCCAACTCGAAGCCCTACAAGGACCTGCTCCAGGGCATCGGCACCGAGGAGATCAGCCACGTCGAGCTGATCGGGACGACGATCGCGCGGCTCCTCGACGGGTCGCCGGACTACCACGGCAAGAAGACGGACCCGGTCGACGAGCCCGGCGCCAAGGGCGCGACGCCGTTGAAGATCGCGCTGGACACCAGCAACATCCACCACTACCTCGTCGCGGCCCAGGGCGCCCTGCCCGTCGACGCGGCCGGCAACCCGTGGTCGGGGTCCTACGTCTACAACAGCGGCAACCTCGTGCTCGACCTGCTGTACAACCTCATGCTGGAGTCGACCGGGCGCCTGCAGAAGTGCCGGATCTACGAGATGACCGCCAACAAGGCGGCCCGCTCCACGATCGCCTACCTGATCGTGCGCGACCAGGCCCACGAGAACGCCTACGCCAAGGCGCTCGAGTCGCTCGGCGTGAACTGGGGTCCGCTGCTGCCGATCCCGAAGACGAACGCCGAGCAGTTCCCCGAGGTCAAGAAGCTGCTCGACCTCGGCCTGCAGAGCGTCCAGTACACGTTCAACCCGGACCAGACCAGCCAGGCCGCGAAGCTCTACCGGGGCGCGTCGCCGTCCAAGGACGGCACCGAGCTGAGCACCGCGATCATGCCGGAGGGCGTGCCGATCACGATCGCGCCCGAGCGTCGCGAGGAGTTCAGCCCGGGCCTCGACCCCGAGCTGCTCGCCCTCATCCAGGCGACCGCAGAGGTCGAGCTGATCGCGGCCGACGAGGCCGGTTCGGGCTCCTCGTCCTGACCCCACCGGGAACAGGTGACGAGGTGACGGGGAGCGTGCGGTGACCGAGGTCCTGCTGCGTCCGCTGGCGGACGCGTTCATGCAGGTCGGGGTCTTCGTCGCGCTCCTCGTCGCCCCGTTCGGGTGGGCGCAGTACCGGTGGGGTGACCAGGTCACCGCAGGCCTGACCCGGTACGCCCGCCTCGCGCCGGCGGCCGCCGCGCTGCTCACGATGCCGCCCGGGTGCGGCGGCGCGATCATCGTGATGAGCCTGTACGCCCGGGGCGCGGTGAGCTTCGGGGCGGCCGTCGCCGCGCTCGTCGCGACCATGGGCGACGCCTCGTGGGTGCTGCTCGCCGCCGACCCGGTGCTGACCCTGAAGCTCAAGGCGCTGCTGCTCGTCACCGGCGCCACCACCGGGTACGCCGTCGACGCGCTGGGCATCGCGCCACGACGCCGGGTCGACGCCGAGACCTCCGCCGTGCGGACGGCGGCGACGGGGTTGGTGACGGTCGGCGGCGGGAGCGCCGTGCCCGCCCCACCGCCCGGGCTCGCGCCCGCCGTCGAGCAGTACGTCGGCAGCGTGGGGCCACCGGGACGGGTCGGTCTCGCGCCGGCGGTCCTCTGGGTGGCCCTCGGCGCCGGCGCCCTGGTGGCCGTGCCGGTCGCCTTCCAGCTCGCCCCGGCCGGCACCGCCTACCTCGCCCTCGGGGTCGCCGGCACGCTCGTCGCCCTGGTCGTCATGGTGCAGGGCCGCGGCCGACCGGCGGTCGCCGCGCCGCCGACGTCCCTGCGGGCCGTCGTGCGCGACGGCGGGCACGAGGTCGCGCTCATCACGACCTGGGTCGCGGTCGCCTACGTCTCCTGGTCGCTGCTGACCCGGCTCACCGGTTTCGACGGCTCGCAGCTGCCGCTGCTCGGCTTCGCCGGGGTGGCGGTCGGTGCCCTCGTGGGCCTCGTGCCCGGGTGCGCCGTCCAGATCGTGTTCACCGGCATCTTCCTGGCCGGCGGCATGCCCCTGCCGACGCTGGTGGCCAACACGATCAGCCAGGACGGCGACGCGCTGCTGCCCCTGCTGGTCCTGGAGCACCGCTCCGCGCTGCTCGCCACCGTCATCACCACGGTGCCGGCGCTGCTCGTGGGTGGCGCCATGCTGCTGCTCGGCTGAGGCTCTACGTCCCGGCCGGACGAGCGTCGACCAGCGCGCGGGCGGCGTCCGGGTCGATGCGCGCGCCCCGGGCGCCGGCGCCGGTGACGGCGATCGCCGCGGCCGCCGTGCCGAGGAGCGCGGCGTCGTCGAGGCTCGCCCCCGAGGCGAGTCCCACGGCCAGGCCGGCGGTGAAGGCGTCGCCGGCACCGACCGTGTCGACCACGTCGACCCCGAACGCGGGGAGCGTCCGCGTGGCACCGCCGGCGTGGACGTCGACGCCGTCGGCGCCGCGGGTCACCACGACCGCGCCGACGCCGGCGGCCAGCAGGTCCGGGACCGAGTCGGCGCCGAGCAGCAGCGCCTCCTCGGCGTTCGGGGTCAGCACCGACACGAGCGCCAGGAGGTCGGGCGGCAGGGGCCGGGCCGGGCCGGGGTTGAGCACGAACCGCCATCCCCGGTCGGACGCGGCCGTGGCGGCCGCGAGCACGGCGGCGTCCGGGATCTCGAGGCTGGCCACGACGACGGCGTCCTCGACGTCGAGGCGGTCGAGGACGCCGCGCACGTGGTCGGCGTCCAGGGCGTGGTTGGCCCCGGGGACGACGACGATCAGGTTCTCGCCGGCGGCGTCGCGCAGCACGTGGGCGGTCCCGGTCGGCCGCGCCACCCGGACCACCCCGGACGTGTCCACGCCCGCCCGAGCCAGGTCCGCCAGGGCGCCGGTGCCGCGGTCGCCCCGGCCGACGGCGCCGACCATGACCGTCCGCGCGCCGAGCCCGGCCGCGGCGACGGCCTGGTTGGCGCCCTTGCCGCCCCACGTCTCCGACGTGCCCCGGGCTGTCACCGTCTCCCCGGCGCCCGGGAGCCGCTCGACGTCGATCAGCAGGTCGGCGTTGAGCGAGCCGACGACGACGACCATCGGGTGCGACGCGGGCGGGATCGACATGGGCCGACGCTCTCACACGGGCAGGCCCGCCGAGGGACGAGCCGGGACCCGCCGCGGGTCGGCGCCGGGGGGTGCCGCACGAGAGGGTCCCCGGTCTCGTCGGCGCTCGCCGGGGCTCGCTCGCTCAACCTCCGGTGGGGGCGCGTCCCTCGACCAGGGCGACGAGCGCTGCCGGGGCGGCGGCGTCGTCCAGCCGGTCGACGGGGATCGGGAGCGGGATCGACCAGTTGGCGCGGGCGGGCGCGGTGGTGCCGGGGACGTTGGGACGGCGCTCCTCGCCCAGGGCGTCCTCGAGCGACAGCGCGACCAGTAGGGACGGCGCCCGGCCGAGCTGGGTGTAGGCCTCGACGACCGCCTCGGTGGCGGTGGCGTCCTCGCTCAGCCCGTCGCGGAGGAGCTGCTGCAGGAGCTCGTGCCGGCCGGCGCGGACGTCGTCCTCGGCCATCGTCGAGGACGCCAGCTGGTCGTCGACGTCGCTGCCGGTCCAGAGCCCCGGCACGGTGGGGAGGTCGTGCGTGGTGACCGTCGCCATCGAGCCGACCGGCCAGGTCGCGGGGTCGTCGGGCTCGAACCAGAGCACGCGGTAGGTGAGGACGTCGCGCTCGGCGAGCGCCTCGGCGACCCCCGGCTCGACGGTGCCGAGGTCCTCGCCGACCACCACCGCCCGCGCCCGGTGCGACTCGAGACAGACGATGTCGAGGAGGTCGTCGGCGGGGTACCGGACGTAGCAGCCCTCGGTGGGGGAGGCGCCGTCCGGGATGCACCAGAGCCGGAACAGGCCCATCACGTGGTCGATGCGCAGGCCGCCGGCGCCGGCGATGGTGGCCCGCACCGACTGCACGAACGGCTCGTAGTCGGCGTCGCGCAGCCGCCACGGCACGAGCGGGGGCGAGCCCCAGTCCTGACCGACCGAGTTGAGGGCGTCGGGAGGCGCACCCACGGTGAGGCCGCGGGCGAGCACGTCCTGCCACGCCCACGCGTCGGCGCCGCCGCCGGAGACGCCGATCGGCAGGTCCTGGATCACCATCAGGTCGCCGCTCGCCTCGCGCAGCTGCACCGACAGCAGCCACTGCAGCCAGGCGTGGAACGTCACGTCGTCGCGGCGGCCGGTCGCGAAGCGGCGCACCTCGTCGCCGTGGGGGTCGTGCAGGCCCGCGGGCCAGTCGCGCCAGTCGCCGCCGTGCTCGGTCGCCAGCACCATCCAGGTCGCGAACTCCTCGAGCGCCGCGCCCTGCTCGGCCCGCCAGGCGTCGAACGCCGGCTCCTCGCCGCGGCCCGCGAACGCCGTCCGCAGCACCCGCATCTTGTGCTCCCACGCGGCGTCCCGGTCGACGACCTCGGACGGCGGCCGGTCACCACCGCCTTGGGGGGACCCGTCGCCGGACCCCTCGGCGGACCCGTCGACCCGGAGGTAGACCGGGTTGCGGAAGCGCCGGGTCGCGGGCAGGTAGGGGCTCGCCTCCAGCGGCAGCACCGGCGCCACGGCGTGCAGCGGGTTGACGACGACGAACCCGCCACCGCGTCGCTCGGTCCACTCCCGCAGCGTGCGGAGGTCGCCGAGGTCGCCGATCCCGGCACTGGTGGTCGACAGGGCGGCGTAGAGCTGGACCGCCCAGCCCCAGGTGCGCTCGGGCGGCAGCCAGCAGCGGCCGGGCGAGACGACCAGCCGGCGCTCGGCGCCGCCGTCGACCCGGAGCCGGTGGTAGCCGAGCGGGAAGTCGTCGGGCACCAGGTCTTCGAGGCGGGTCGTGCCGCCGTCCTCGAGCAGGACGTCGCCGACCAGCCCGGTGCGCCGCCCCGGGCGGGTGACCACGGGCGCCCGGTCGGCGAGGTCGGCCGGCGGCTCACCGACGACGTCCAGCACGGCGGCGACGGTGGCGTCGGACACGCGGTGCGGTCGGTCGTCGGCGTCGACCCAGTCGCGCTGCACCCCGGCGCGGGCGAGGGTCTCGGGGCTCCAGCGGGGCGCGGGCACGGGCGGGGGCACGGGCGGGGGCACGGGCGAGGGCATGGGAAGAGCGTGCCCGACCGGTCGACCGCCCCCACCTTGGGGGGAGTCCGTCGACGGCGCCGGCCGGGAGGATGCGAGGGTGCTGCGCTCCCCGACCCGACCTCCCCAGGTGGACCTCGTCGTGCCGCACCACCTGCTGCTCGGCCCGGAGACGCACGGCGTCACGCGGTACGCCGGCGAGGTCGCCGCCGCCGCGGGCGCGCCCGTCGTCCGCGACGTCGACCGGCTCGGGCCGGGCGCGGCTGCCCACCTCCACGTGACCGACCGGCTGCTGGCGCGCGACCCCGCCGCCGCGGCCGCCGCCGTCGAGTCGCTGGCCCGGCGGGTCCGGCTCACGGTGACCCTGCACGACGTCCCGCAGCCGACCGACGGCCCGGTGTTCGAGGCGCGGGCCGCGGCGTACGGCCGGATCGTGCGGGCCAGCCACGCCTGGGTCACCAACTCCTGGCACGAGCACGCGCTTGTGGCCCGCTGGTGCGTCGTCGATCCGCGCGGGGCGGTGATCCCGCTCCCGGTGATCGAGTCGCCGCCGCGCGAGGAGGAGCTCGAGGACCCGGGGGCTCCGAGCGCTCCGGCCCTCGGCGTGTTCGGGTTCGTCTACCCCGGCAAGGGCCACCGCCAGGTCGTCCGTGCCGCAGCGGCCCTGCGCCGGGACGGGACGTCGGTGCGGGTGCGCGTGCTCGGCGCCGCTGCGCCGGGCCACGCCGACGAGGTCGAGGACCTGCAGCGGATGGGCTGGGCGCGCGACGTCGCGGTGGAGGTCACCGGCCGCGTCCCCGACCACGACCTGGGCCGCGCGCTGCGCGGGGTCGCCGTGCCGGTCGTCGCCCACCGCAACGTCTCGGCGTCCGGGAGCCTCAACTCGTGGATCGCCGCGGGCCGCCGTCCGCTGGTGCGTGACGGCGCCTACGCCCGTGAGATGGCGGCGCTGCGCCCCGGCACGATCACGCTCTTCGACGACGCGTCGTTGAGCCGGTGCGTCGCCGCCGCGCTGCGCCGCCCGGAGACCACGTGGACGGCACCGGGCACCGATCTCGGGCCGCGCCTTCCCCACACGGCCGCCGCCTACCGCGCGTGGTGGGCCTCGGTGGGCGGGTGACCGCGCCGCCGTACGGCACCAGCGTGCCGGGCAACCGGTGGGACCTCGCCCCGGCCGCCGCCCCCCGGCGGAGGGTGTCGGTCGTCGTCGCGCACTACGAGCAGCCGGCCCAGCTCGACCGCACCCTGGCCGCGCTGCGCCGCCAGACCCGGCCGCCCGACGAGGTCGTCGTCGCCGACGACGGGTCGCGGGAGGCGCCCGTGGTCCCGCCCGGTGTGCGGCTGGTGCGCCAGGACGACGACGGGTTCCGGCTCGCCGCCGTCCGCAACCTCGGCGTGGCCGCGAGCACGGGTGAGGTGCTCGTGCTCCTGGACGCCGACACGACACCGGAGCCGGACTTCGTCGACCGCATGGTCGCCCTGCCCGAGGCCCTGCCCGAGACCGTCGTCGTCGGACGCCGCCGGCACGCCGACCTCGCGGCGCTGGGACCCGACGACGCGGTCGAGCGCGTCGCGCCCGCGCTGGCGCTGCCCGAGCCGGCCTGGCTGCGCACGGCGTACGACGCGACGCACGACCTGCTCGACGCTGACGCGACGAGCCACCGGTTCGTCATCGGCGCGGTGCTGGCCTGCAGCCGGTGGTGGTACGACGAGCTCGGCGGCTTCGACGAGACGTTCAGCGCCTACGGCGGCGAGGACTGGGAGCTGGCCCACCGGTCGTGGACCGCGGGTGGGTTGGTCGCCCACCGCGCCGACGCCGTCGCCTGGCACGACGGCCCCGACGCCGGCGCGCGCGGCCGAGGCCCCGACGCCCACCGGTCCGAGACCGTCGCCGTCGCCGACCGGACCTCGGCGCCGGGCACGACGTGGCGTGGGCTGGCGCGCGGCCCGGCCGACGTCGTCGTCACCTGCGGCGCCGACCTCGGGGCGACCGAGGTCCTGGTGACGGTCGACTCGCTGCTCGCGGCGCTCCCGCGCGCCGTCGTCCGGCTCGGCGCCGGGCACCGGGCGCTGGTCGGCGCCGACCCTCGCGTCGTCCCCGCCGAGCAGCCGGTCGCCGCCTCGGCGCGCCTGCACCTCGACGTGCGCCGCGGCCTGACCGGGGACGCCGCGGCGTGGACCGCGCTGCTCGGCGACCACGCCGGTCCCGGCGCCACCCGCGCGGTGGCCGGTGGTGCCGCCGAGCTGCAGGACCTGCGGCTGCTCCGCCGGGCGGCCCGCTGGGGGCGACCCGACCTGGCTCCGGCGGGTCCTCCCGTCGAGTCCCGGCTGCGGCCGTGGACCGACGACGTCACGCTCGAGTCCTGGCTGGGCGGGTGGGCAGGTGGCTGAGGACCGACCGCTGCTCGTGGTGGTGGGCAACTGCCAGGCGGAGTCGTTCCGCCTGCTGCTCGACGCCGGCGACGTGCGCACCCTGCGGACGCCGGCCCTGCACGAGCTCACCGCCGCGGACGCCCTGGAGCTGCGCGAGCTGCTGGCCCGGACCGACCTCCTCGTCGCCCAGCCGACCTCCGACGACTACCGCGGGCTCCCGGTCGGGACCCGCCAGCTGCGCGCCGTCCTCCCGCCGGGCGCCCGGGTCGCCCTGGTGCCGAGCCTGCGCTACGCCGGCCTGCACCCGTTCCACCTGCTCGTCCACCCGCCCGGCCTGGAGCGCCCGGACCCGCCGGTCGTGCCCTACCACGACCTCCGCACCGCGCTCCTCGCCGACGACCTGCGCGCCGGGCGCCCGGCCCGAGCCCCGCTCGAGCTCACCGAGGACGTCGTCCGCGCGGTCGCGGCCGCCTCGGTCGCCGAGCTCGCGCGGCGCGAGCGCGAGCACGGCACCGTGGTCGTGAGCGACCTGTTCGACGTGCCGGACGCCGGCGCGATGCGCACGATCAACCACCCGGGCAACGCCGTGCTCGTCCCCGTGGCGGCCCGGCTGCGGAGCGCGCTCGGGCTCGAGCCGCGCGGACCCGGCGTGGAGCGGCCGCTGCTGGCCTCGATCCACGCGCCGGTGCTGCCGGCGGTGGTGTCCGCGCACGGGCTCGACGTCGTCCCCACCACCGACTGGACCATCGACGGGCGTGCGGTCACCACCGAGGCCGTGACCGCCGCCCACCTGGCGTGGTACCGCGAGCGGCCCGAGATGCTCGACGCCGCCCTGGAGCGGGCCGCCCCCCTGATCGAGCTGTTCCCGACCGGACGGAGGAGGTCCTGAAGGCCCACTGAGTCCTACCTCACGCCGGTGCGACCCCAGCGGGTGAGGTGCCCACGCGCCGTCCAGGAGACGGTGCGGAGGTACGGGCACGCCCCGGCAGCACTCGGTCGCGCAACGGAAGCGGGCGAGGCGCCGGTTGAGAGACAGGTACACCACATGTTCGCCATCATCGGATTCATCGTCTTCGGACTCGTCGTCGGCGTCCTCGCGCGCCTGATCAAGCCCGGCAAGCAGAACCTCTCGCTCGTCGCGACGCTGCTGCTCGGCCTCGCCGGCTCGGTCATCGGCGGCATCGTGGCCAGCGCGCTCGGCACGGGCGACATCTTCGAGCTCAACATCCTCGGCGCGATCGTGGCGGTCGTGGCCGCCATCCTGCTGATCGGCGTGGCCGAGGGCCTGTCGGGACGCAACAAGAAGGCCCACGTCTGACCGACGTCGCCGGTCACCCCTGTGGGTGACCGGCTCCGGACACCCCGCAGAGGGGTCCGGAGCCACGGCCTCGCGAGAAGGCACGATCGGCACCACCGCCGCGAACCCGCGCCGCGTGGCATCCTCGAACCATGACTGACATCGCCGCCAAGGCCAGTGAGCTGCTCCGTCTGCACCACACCGGGTCGCCCCTGGTGCTGCCCACCGTCTGGGACGCCTGGTCGGCCCGCACCGTCGCCGGTGCCGGGTTCGAGGCACTGAGCATCGGCAGCCACCCCCTGGCCGACTCCCGTGGCCAGCAGGACAACGAGGGGATGACGCTCGACGACGCCCTCGACGGCATCGCCCGGATCACCGCCGCCGTCGACGTCCCGGTGACCGCCGACGTCGAGTCGGGCTACGACACCCCGGCCGCCGAGCTCGTCGAGCGGGTGCTCGCCGCGGGCGCGGTCGGGATCAACGTCGAGGACACCGTGCACAGCGAGGGCCGGCTCCGCGAGGTCGCCGAGCACGCCGACTACATCGGCGCGCTGCGCGCCGCCGCCGACGAGGCCGGCGTCGATCTCGTCATCAACGCCCGCACCGACGCGTTCCTCGGCGCGACGGTCACCTTCGACGACCCGCTCGCCGAGGCGGTCCGCCGGCTGCAGGCCTGCGAGGCGGCGGGCGCGCGGAGCGTGTACCCCGTGCGGGTGCCCGACGCGGCGACCCTGCGCACCCTGCTCGCCGAGCTCTCCGGGCCGGTCAACGTCACCGCGCACCCGGTCGACGGCGCGCCGTCCGGCTCGTTCGCCGAGCTGCGGGCCGCCGGCGTCCAGCGCATCACGTTCGGCCCGCTGCTCATGAAGGCCCTCACGCCGGCCCTGACCGACCTGGTGACCCCCTGGCGCTGACGCCGTCGGCGTCAGGCCCGCGGCCCGACCGCGCGGACGGGTCAGTGGCGCCCGGGGAGGCGGCCGAGGAGCTGCTGGCTCGGACGCTGCTGCTCGCCCTGCTGGGCGCCGAGCACGACCAGGACGCCGGTGACCGCCGGGATGGCCCACTGCACGATCTTCAGCTGGCGCTGGGCGGAGGCGAGCTTGTCGGAGGCGGCGGGGGAGGGCTCGGTGGCGCCCTCGGCGCCGTGCTCGCTCTCGGCCTCGACCGTGCGGCCGAGCAGCCCGGCGTACGCCGTCAGGCCGGCCGCGGCGACGGTGAGGCCGCCCTTGGTCCAGGTGTTGGCGGCGGTGCCGCCGTGCTGGTCGATCCGGCGGCGGTTCGCGAGGATGAGGCCGGCGCCGCCGACCGCGTGGGCGCCGATGGCACCCGCCGCGACGGGCGACCAGAGCTTCCAGCCCAGGGACGACAGCCGGGTGCGCTCGGTCGGGTCCGCGGCGCGGCCCGTCGCGCCGTTGAGGCCGACGGCGCCCATCAGGGAGCCGCCGAACCAGGTGGACAGGCCGAGGTCGTGCAGGCTGCGGACGAGGGTGTTGCGCTGCGACATGGGGTTCCTGACGAGAGGTGCGAGCGGGATCGACCGGGGTCACCGGGATCCGACCCGAGGGAGGGACGCCGGAGACCCGGCGTGCCAGTACCTCGACGGTAGGACGCCGCCGCCGGTCGCGGCTCACCCGCTCAGGGAACGTCGTGGTCGTCGAGCGGCTCGACCGGCAGCAGCACGAAGAACGTGCTGCCCCGTCCCAGGGCGCTGTCCACGGCGATCGTGCCGCCGCTGACGGCGACCAGCTGCTTGACGATGCTGAGCCCCAGCCCGGCCCGTGGGGTGCCGGTCGACCCGGGGGTGGGGAGCCGGCTGAAGGGCTCGAAGATCTGCTCGTGACGGGAGGGATCGATGCCGATGCCGGTGTCCGCGACGCGGTAGAGGATCGCCGGTCCGGACCTCGCGGTCACCGTCGTGCTGACCGCGAGCTCGACGCCGCCGGTCTCGGTGTGCTCGACGGCGTTGCTCAGCAGGTTCACCAGGATCTGCGACGTCCAGGTCGGGTGGTCCCGGACCCGCCGCGGGACGTCGGCGCCGAGGTCGAGGTCGAGCCGCAGTCCCTTGCGCCGCGCCGACTTCTCCACGAGCGCGACGGCGTCGCCGATGAGGGCGTGCACGTCGAACTCCTCGGTGGTGGGCGCGCTCGCGCTGTCGGCCGCGGAGAAGTCGAGGACGCCGTCGACGAGCGCGAGCAGCCGGGTGCCGGAGCGCTGCAGGGTGGTGATGAGCTCGGTCTGCTCGGGGCTCGGACCGGTGTCGGCCAACAGCTCGACCGCCGCCAGGATGCTGGTCAGCGGAGTCCGGACCTCGTGGCTCATCCGGGCGACGAAGTCGGTCTTGGCCCGCGCCGCCTCGGTGGCGAAGCGCCGGGTGGCGTCGAGCTCGCGGGCGGCGTGGTTGCGACCGGTGACGTCGTCGGCGACGACGTAGACCCCCCGGGTCGCGCCGTCGACCTTCCACGGGATCCCGGTGACGAAGAGGTCCACGACCTGTCCGTCGGCGCGCCGGATGGCCAGGTCGACCTGCTGGGAGCCGTGCTCGATCACCCGCGCGAACGCCTCGGAGGCCCGGTCGTGGTCCTCGTGGACGACGAGCTCGTGGAAGTGCCGGCCGACCAGCTCGCCGGCGCGGTAGCCGCTGACCTCGCCGGCCGACGGGTTGAGCTCGGTGAACCGGCCGTCGACGCCGAGCCGGAAGACGGCCTGGGGGTTCTGGTCGAAGAGGGAGCGGTAGCGCTCCTCGACGTCCTCGACGTCCTCGTCGGGCGAGGTGGGGGGACGCGCTCGTCGTGGCTCACCGACGTCGCTCTCGGGCTCGGCCATGCGTCACCGTAGACCCGACCCCGGTCGTTCATGTGCGATGACTACGGTGCCACCCATGTTGAGGGACGTGCGCGAGTACATCGACCGGCTGCACATCGGCGGTCACACGATCGGGGAGGACCACGACGACGACCCGGTGCTCATCGATCCCGACGGCCGCGCGGTCGACACGTGGCGCGAGAACTACCCCTACGACGAGCGGATGCCGCGCGAGGAGTACGACGAGGCTAAGTACCGCCTGCAGGTGGAGCTGCTGAAGTTCCAGCGCTGGGCCGCCGACACCGGCAGCAAGCACGTGCTCCTGTTCGAGGGCCGCGACGCCGCCGGCAAGGGCGGCACGATCAAGCGGTTCATGGAGCACCTCAACCCCCGCTACGCCCGCACCGTGGCGCTCGGCAAGCCCAGTGACCGCGAGCAGAACCAGTGGTACTTCCAGCGCTACGTCCAGCACCTGCCGACCGCCGGCGAGATGGTCCTGTTCGACCGGTCCTGGTACAACCGCGCCGGGGTGGAGCGGGTGATGGGGTTCGCCTCGCCGCCCGAGTACGAGCAGTACATGGCCCAGGCGCCGCTGTTCGAGCGGATGCTGGTCGACAGCGGGATTTCGCTCACGAAGTTCTGGTTCTCGGTGACGCAGTCGGAGCAGCGCACGCGGTTCATCATCCGCCAGGTCGACCCCGTGCGGCAGTGGAAGCTCTCGCCGATCGACCTCGAGTCGCTCGACAAGTGGGAGGACTACACCGCCGCCAAGGAGGCGATGGTGCGGCGCACCGACACCGAGTGGGCGCCGTGGACGACGGTCAAGAGCAACGACAAGAAGAGGGCGCGGGTCAACGCGATGCGGCACTTCCTGTCGCGCTTCGACTACGAGGGCCGCGACGACGACGTCGTCGGGGTCCCCGACCCGCTCATCGTGCAGCGGGGCACCGACGCCGTCGGCGACTGAGCCGAGGTCAGCCGCCCAGGACGCTCGCGGCGTCGACGCCGCCGTGCTGCTCCTCGATCGCGTCGGCGAGGCGGGTGACCTCGTCGTCCTCGAGCCGGACGCCGGCGCTGTCGAGCCCGGCCAGGAGCTCGTGGCGGACCGTGCCCTCCGGTGCGCCGTCCTGGTAGGAGCTCACGCGGTCGACCACGCCCTGGACCGCCTCGAGCTTGCTGGAGTCGTGCGTGGTGTGCGCGTCGTCGTTCATGTCTCGATGCTGCCGTCCCCGGCCGCCGCGGTCGCCCCCCGGACGGGTGGCGGGTCGGAATCCTTCGGGTGACCTGCCGAGCCCGGCTGCTGGCTAGCGTCGTGGCTCCAGCCCCGCTCCCCATCCGCGGGCCCCAGCTGTCGCGGGGGAGCACCCTCTCCCGTGCCGGCCCCAGCCACGACCATCGTCAGGACGGACCGTGTCCTCAACCACGCCAACGAGCGCGCCCCGAACGGCCGCGCTGCCTCCCACCGGTGGTCCAGCCGCCTCTGAGTCCCTCGGCCGACGGCACCGGCTCCAGCACGTTGCCCCCGTGGTCCTCGGAGCGCGGGCCTCGCAGCACGACCCGGTCGACCAGGGGCCCGGCCAGGCGGTCGTACAGCGCGGGCAGGAGGCGGAACGCCGCGACGGCGGGCAGGTTGGCCGGCCCCACGTGGTCGAGCCGGCGCGGCCGGTCGAGCCGCCGCAGGCACGCCTGCGCCACCCGCTCGGGCGTGACGACCGGCGGCGGCGCCGAGCCCAGCCGGCCGGCGTACGTGGCGGCCTGACGGTAGATCGGGGTGTCGACGGCGCCCGGCAGCACGACGCTGACGTGGACGCCGCGCTCGCGGCGCACCTCCACCTGCAGCGCGCGGACCAGGCCGAGCTGGCCCCACTTGGCGGCGCAGTAGCCGCCCATCGAGGGGACGGCGATCTCGGCGAGCAGCGAGCTGACGACGACCAGGTGGCCGCCGCCCTGCTTACGGAAGCGGGGGAGCAGCGAGCGGGCCAGGTTGCCGGTGCCGCCGACGGCGACGTCGACGAGGTGGCGCAGCACGTCGGGCGGCAGGCTCGCGACGGTGCCGTAGGCCATCGCCTGGGCCGTGCTGACCGCCGCGTCGCACCGTCCGTACGCCGCCACGCACGCGGTGACGGCGCGCTCCACGACGTCCTCGTCGGCGACGTCGCCCGCGACGACCTCGACCGGACCGGGCAGACCGTCGGCGACCTGCCGGAGGCGGGCCTCGTCGCGCGCCAGCAGCACCAGGCGGTCGCCGCGGGCGCTCAGCTGCTGGGCGACCGCGAGGCCGATGCCGGACGTGGCGCCGACGACGAGGACCGCTCGCGGCGCTGCCGGCTGCGGGGTGCCCACGCCTCAGGCCTGCTCGAGCGAGGATTCCTTGTGGGCGGCGCTCGCCCCCGTCTTCTCGGACTCGACGATCCAGTACGGGTCGTCCTCGCTCGCGTCGAACTTCTGCCCGTCGTGCTGGAAGGGCTTCGTCCGCTTCTCGACGGCCTTGCCGGTGGTCTTCCCCTGAGAGGTGTTCCAGTGGACCTTGGTTCCCTTGCGGATGCTCATGCCTCGGACGCTAACGGCGTCGCCGCCCCGAGCGACCCCACCCGAGGGGGTTGCTCGTGCTGACGCGAGGGATGGTGCCGGGACTCTCGGGTCTCCTCGGCGTCTCGGGTCCCCGGCCGCCGGGTCGGGTCGTCGTCGTCACCGGCGCCTCGAGCGGGATCGGTCGCGCCACCGCGCTGCTCTCCGCCGACGCCGGCGACCACGTCGTCCTGGTGGCCCGCCGCGCCGACGTGCTGGAGGAGGTCGCCGAGGACTGCCGGGCCCGGGGCGCCGCCTCGGCCACGCCGCTCACGGCCGACGTCTCCGACGACGCCGCCGTCGAGCAGGTGGTCGCCGACACGCTCGGCCGGCACGGCCGGATCGACGCGGTGCTGCACTGCGCCGGCGTCGTCACCTACGGCCGCACCGAGGACACCTCGGCGGAGGACTTCGCCCAGGTGGTCGGCACCAACCTGCTCGGCTCGGCGTCGGTGGCCCGCCACGTCGTCCCGGTGCTGCGCCGACAGGAGCACGGCGACCTCGTGCTCGTGGGCTCGCTGCTCGGGCTCGTCGCGGTGCCCGAGATGACGCCGTACGTCGTCAGCAAGTGGGGCGTGCGCGCCCTGGCCCGCCAGCTGAAGATCGAGAACGGCGACCTGCCGGGCGTGCGGATCGCCCACGTCACGCCGGGCAGCGTCGACACCCCGATCTACGACTCGGCGCTCGACGCGGCCGGCGGCGTCAACACCGCCCCGCCGCCGACGATCAGTCCCGAGCGGGCGGCGAGGGTGGTGCTGCGGCAGATCGGTTCGCGGCGCTTCGAGGTGCAGACGGCCTACCTGAACTACGGCCTGGTGGCCGCCTTCCGGCTCGCGCCGGGGCTCTACGACCGGGTGGTCGGGCCGGTGTTCGACGCGGTGTCGCGCAAGCGGTCCTGACGCAGCGGCGCCCGGCGTCTACGGTGGCCCGATGACCGCGCCGGGCGTCCTCGTCACCGCAGACCAGCTGGTCGGGCTCGTCGACGCCGCCCGGGCGGGTCGTCGCGACCTCGTGCTCCTCGACGTCCGGTGGACGCTGGGTGGCCCGCCGGAGCACGGCGACTACCTGCTCGGTCACCTGCCCGGTGCCGTCTTCGTCCCGCTCGACACCGACCTCGCCGCCCACGGCCGACCCACCGACGGACGTCACCCGCTACCGGGGCTCGACCAGGTGCAGGCGGCCGCGCGACGGTGGGGGGTGCGCGCCGGGAGCACCGTCGTCGCCTATGACGCCACGGGGAACCTCGCTTCCGCGCGGGCGTGGTGGCTGCTGCGGTGGGCCGGGTTCACCGACGTCCGGCTCCTCGACGGCGGTCTGGCCGCCTGGGTCGCCGCCGGCCAGCCGCTCGACGACGACGACGTCGTCCCGGCCGCCGGCGACGTGGTCCTGCCCGGCGGCGGGATGGTGACCGTCGACGCCGAGGAGGTGTCCGGGTTCGGCGCCGGCGGGGTCCTGCTCGACGCCCGCGCCGGTGAGCGGTACCGCGGCGAGGTCGAGCCGGTCGACCCGAGGGCCGGCCACGTGCCCGGGGCGGTGAGCGCGCCGACCGTCGACAACCTGGCGCCCGACGGGACCTTCCGACCACCCGCGGAGCTGCGGGCCCGGTTCGAGGCGCTCGGCGTCCGTGCCGGCGTCGCGACGGCGGTGTACTGCGGCTCGGGGGTGACCGCCGCCCATGAGATCGCGGCGCTCGCGATCGCGGGCCACGACGACGTCGCGCTCTACCCGGGCTCGTGGTCGCAGTGGAGCAACCTCGACCGGCCGGTGGCGACCGGCGAGCGCTGACCGCCGCGTCGGGCCCACGTCGGGCTCACGACGACCCCGGGATGCGTCCCCCCGGGACGCGGCCGCCCGGGAGCGGGATCAGGCGTCGAACGCCGCCCGCCCGGCCATCGCCGAGGAGCCCAGGTCGCTCCCCGTCTCGAGGGCCGTGCCGGCGGCGACGGCCTGCTCCCACTGCTCGGTCGTCGCGACCGAGGCGAAGTTCGAGTTGAGCAGCGTCATCAACGTCTCGTGCAGGTCGCGGGCGTGCACCTTGCCGGCGGAGTTGGCCAGGTGGATCGCGCCGCTGGCGTCCGAGAGCACCTCGACGGCGACGCCGAGCCCCTCGGCCTCGACGGCGGTGGCCAGGTCGCAGTTGTTGGTCATGAACCCGACGACGGTGATGGTGTCGGCGCCGACCTCGCGCAGCCAGTCGGCGACGTCGGTGCCCGCGAACACGCTCCCGTACCCCTTGGTGACCCGCTTCCAGGCCGGGTCGACCGCGGCCTCGACGTCCGGGTGGTTGTCGAAGCCCGGGGTCCCGGGCGCGAAGACCGGAGCACCCTCGCCCGCCGTGTGCTGGACGACGACGGCCGGCAGGCCGTGCTCCCGGGCGACGCCGATCGCGCGGACCACCCGGGCCAGGGCGTCGGTCCGCGGCGGGTGCTGGATGGTGAGCGGGCCGTCGAAGTACTCCTGCTGGACGTCGACGACCACGAGGGCGCGGCGGGGGTTGCTCATGAGGTTCTCCTCGGTCGGGGGGACGGCGGCACCGTCGGTGTCCTCAGCCTGGCGCGGGCCCGCCGACGTCCGTGAGTGGCCCGGATGCATACTTTCGATGGATCTGAGCCAACGGCCCCGAGGAGTCACACGCATGCGCATCGCGGTCCTCGCCTTCGACGGCGTGACGACGTTCCACCTGGCCGCGCCCGAGCTGGTCTTCGGCGAGGTCGGGCGGCAGGACGCCGCCGCCGACTGGGTCACCACGCTGTGGGCGCTCGACGGCGACTCCGTGCGCACCGCCGAGGGCTACCGGCTCGGCCCGGTCGCCGGACCCGAGGCGGTCGCGGACGCCGACGTCGTCGTCGTCCCGTCGTGGCACCCGCCGCCCGCCCCGGTCGACCCGCGGCTGTGCGACCTGCTCGTCGCCGCCCACGCGCGCGGCGCGGTCGTGGTCGGGCTCTGCCTCGGCGCGTTCCCGCTGGCCGCGGCCGGGCTGCTCGACGGACGCCGCGCGGCCACCCACTGGCTGGCGACCGACCAGCTCGCCGCGCAGCACCCCACCACGGTCGTCGACGCCACCGCCCTGTACGTCGACCACGGCGACGTCCTCACCTCGGCCGGCACCGCCGCCTCGATCGACGCCTGCCTGCACCTCGTACGCACCCGCCTCGGGGCCGCCGCCGCGGCGAAGGTGGCGCGCGCCCTGGTGGTCGCGCCGCACCGCGAGGGCGGGCAGGCGCAGTACATCGAGCGTCCGGTCGCCGGCCCCGCCGAGGACGACCCGGTGGGCCGGGTGATGGCCTGGGCCCTCACCCGCCTCGACGAGCCGCTGCCGGTCGAGCGGCTCGCCGAGCACGCCCACATGAGCCGCCGCGGCTTCGTCCGGCACTTCCGCCGCGTCACCGGCACCACGCCGGCCCGCTGGGTGCTCTCCCGCCGCCTCGACGAGGCCCGCGCGCTCCTCGAGACGACCGACTGGAGCATCGGCCGCGTCGCCGGCGCGTGCGGCTTCACCAGCGCCGTCACCTTCCGCCAGGCCTTCGTCGCGCAGTTCGCGGTGCCGCCGTCGAGCTACCGGCGCCAGTTCGCCGAGCCGGCGGTTCCCGGGCGCCGGCCCGGCTAGCGCCGCAGCCGCAGCCGGTGGTGCCAGATCGCGGCCCGGGCGGCGTTCGCGCCGGGGGCGCCGTGGACGCCGCCGCCGGGATGGGCGGAGGCCGAGCCTAGGTAGAGCCCGCGGACTCCCGTCTCGGGGCGCCCGCGCATCGCGGGCACCGGGCGGAAGAAGAGCTCTTGGTGGATCTGGGAGGTGCCGCCGTTGATGCCGCCGCCGACGAGGTTGGCGTCGCGGGCCTCGAGCTCGCGCGGCCCCAGCACCCGGCGCGCGACGATCCGCGACGCCAGGTCGGGTGCGTGCCGCTCGAGGCGGGCCTGGATGCGGTCGGCGAACCGCTCGCAGTCGTCGCGGTCCCAGGTGCCGCGGACGGCGTCCGGACCGTCGCCGGCGGCGTCCCGGACGCCGGGGTGCGGCTGCGGGACGTGGGTGTAGGCCCACAGCGACTCGGTGCCGGCAGGGGAGCGGGTCGGGTCGGACGTCGTCATCTGCCCGCACAGCAGGAACGGCGCCGCGGGGATCCGGCGCGACGCGACCTGCGCGAGTGCCTCGGCCATCTCGTCGACCGACTCGGCGACGTGCACCGTGCCCGGCGCGACCGGCGGCGGCGTGGTCCACGGCACCGGGCCGTCGAGCGCCCAGTCGACCTTGACCGTGCCGGGGTCGAGGTCGAAGGAGCGCATGCCCCGCGCGACCCCGGCCGGCACGTCCGCGGGGTCGAGCAGCCGGTTGAAGAGGGCGACCGCCGAGACGTCGGCGACCACGGCGCGGCGCGCCTCGTGCCGCTCGCCGTCCGCGGTCTCGACGGCGACCGCGCGCCGGTCACGCACGCGGACGCCGTCCACCCGGGTGCCGCAGCGCAGCTCGCCGCCGGCCGCCTCGAACCTGCGCACCAGCGCCGCGGTCAGCTCGCCGGCGCCACCGCGCGGCACCGGGAAGCCGACCGTTTGGCCGAGCATCGTCATGAGCAGGCCGAAGAGCCCCGAGCCGGGGGAGTGCAGCGGCAGGTCGGCGTGGCCGGCGTTGCCGGCGAGCAGGAGGCCGGCGTCCGGCCCGGTGAAGCGGCGGGCGAGGTCGGCCACCGGCGTCGCGAAGGTGCGCAGCAGGTCGAGGCCACCGGCGCGCGGCACGCGGGCCAGCAGCGAGGCGCCGGCCCGCACCGGCGGGAAGGGCGAGATCAGCCCGTCGACGAGCGGACCCCCGACGGCGTCCCAGGTGCGGCAGAGCTCCAGCCACCGCTCGCCGTCGTCGGGGTGCCGGGCGGCCAGGGCCGCCGCGGTGTCCTCGCGCCGACGGTGCAGCACCGCCCAGCCGTCGTCGGTCGGGTGCCCGAGGACAGCGGGGGCGTGCACCCACTCGAGCCCGTGCTCCTCGAGACCGAGCCCCCGGATGGTCCGCGACACCGCGGCCAGCGGGTAGAAGGCGCTGAAGGTGTCCTGGACGAAGTCCGGGTGCAGCTCGCGGTCGCTGCTCACCGCGCCGCCCGGCGTCGGCTGCGCCTCGAGCACGAGCACCGACCAGCCGGCGTCGACGAGCAGGTTCGCCGCGACGAGTCCGTTGGGCCCGGCTCCGACGACGACGGCGTCGTGCCCCACCTAGCGGCGCTCGGCGAGCAGGGCCAGGCGGCGCAGCGTCTCGACGTTGCGCCAGCCGATCAGCGGGGAGCGCACCGGGCGCGGCACCAGCAGGCCGGGACCGCGCACGGCGTCCTCCTCGACGACAACCAGGGTGCCCTCCGGGTGCGGCTCCAGCGTGATGAGCACCTCGGCCTCGCCGCCGGGCCACCCCCGCGCCCGCACCCGCAGCAGCGTGTCGGGCACGACCTCGAGCGACTCCGACGTGTCGTCGATGAGCAGCGGCCACGAGCCGACGCTGTGGTGCAGCTGGGAGCCCACAGCGGGCCAGTCGTCGTCGACGTCCCGCATCCGGGACGCCCCGACCACCCAGAGCGGGTAGAGCCAGCCGTCGTCGAGCACGGCCCAGACCTTCTCGGGCGGGGCCTTCACGATGCGGGTGTTCGTCGCCATGACCCTCGGTGCCCCGTCGCGGCCCCACCCATGCAGGTGCGTAGGCAGCGCGCCGGGGGGTACCGGACGCCATGACCCACCGAACCCACCGTCCAGTCACCACCACCTCCGCGGGGTGCGCGGCATGAGGGCCGTCACCTGGCAGGGCCGGCAGGACATGCAGGTCGTCGACGTGCCGGACGCCCGCATCGAGGAGCCGACCGACGTGGTCGTCAAGATCACCTCGACCGGCCTCTGCGGCTCCGACCTGCACCTCTACGACCCGCTGACGCCGTTCATGACGGCCGGCGACGTCGTCGGCCACGAGCCAATGGGCGTCGTCGAGGAGGTCGGCGCCGACGTGACCGCGCTGAAGGTCGGCGACCGCGTCGTCGTCCCCTTCAACGTCTCGTGCGGCACCTGCTGGATGTGCACCCGCGGGCTGCACAGCCAGTGCGAGACCACCCAGAACCGCGACCAGGGCACCGGCGCGAGCCTCTTCGGCTACAGCAAGCTCTACGGACAGGTGCCCGGCGGCCAGGCCGAGGCGCTGCGCGTGCCGTTCGGCAACACGCTGCCGATCAAGGTCGCCGACGGCCCGCCCGACGACCGGTTCCTCTACCTCTCCGACGTGCTGCCGACGGCCTGGCAGGCCGTCGAGTACGCCGACACCCCCGAGGGCGGCACGCTCCTCGTCGTCGGCGCCGGCCCGATCGGCGACATGGCCTCCCGCATCGCCAAGCACCGCGGCCTGCGCGTCATCGTCGTCGACTCGGTCCCGGAGCGGCTGGCCCGGATCACCGAGCGCGGCGGCGAGACCGTCGACCTGCGCGAGGTCGACTCCGACGACGTGCCCGAGCGGGTGCGCGACCTCACCGACGGCCGCGGCGCGGACGCCGTCATCGACGCCGTCGGCATGGAGGCCCACGGGTCGCCGGTCGCCGAGGCCGCGCAGAAGGCGCTCGGCCTGCTGCCCAAGAAGGTGGCCGGCGCGCTCATGCAGAAGACCGGGTCCGACCGGCTCGACGCGCTCTACACGGCGTTCGAGTCGGTGCGCCGCGGCGGCACCGTCTCGATCTCCGGCGTGTACGGCGGCGCGGCCTCGCCGATGCCGATGCTGCAGCTCTTCGACAAGCAGCTGCAGCTGCGGATGGGGCAGGCCAACGTCCACCGCTGGAGCGACGACATCCTCGACCTGCTGAACCGCGACGAGGACGTGCTCGGTGTCGAGACCTTCGCCACCCACCACCTCCCGCTCGAGGACGCCCCTGCGGCGTACAAGACGTTCCGCGACAAGGGCGACGGCATGGTCAAGACCGTCTTCCGCCCCTGAGTCGAGCCAGGCGGGTCCGCGCGGCCGACGGCCGCGCGGACCCGCCGGTGCGGTCCCGCCGCGGGAGCGTCCTCAGCCGGCGAGCTGGGTGCGCAGGTCGCGGCAGATGCGGCCGAGCCAGCGCGAGACCTGCATCTGCGGGACGCCGAGCTCCTCGCCGATCTCCTGCTGGGTCTGGTCCTCGAAGAACCGCAGGTACAGGACCCGCCGGTCCCGCTCGGAGAGGCGGCTGACGACGGGCCCGAGCAGGGTGCGGGCCTCGGCGGCGTCGCGGTGGTCGGTGTCGTCGGCCAGGCTCTCGCCGAGGGTCAGCTGGTCGGTCCCGCCGATCTGCTGGTCGAGCGAGGTGGGCTGGAAGCAGCCGAAGGCGGCGACCGCCTCGTCGTGCTCGGCCAGGGTGATCTCGAGGGCGTCGCAGACCTCGGCGACGGTGGGCTCGCGCCCAAGCCTGGCGCCGAGGTCGTCGTCGGTGCGGCTGATGCGCCACTGCAGCTCCTGGACGCGACGCGGGGGCCGCAGGGTCCAGGAGTGGTTGCGGAAGTAGTGCAGCACCTCGCCCCGGATGGTCGGGACGGCGTAGCTGAGGAGGTCGTGACGCTGGGTGGGGTCGAAGCGGTGGACGGCCTTCACGAGGCCCTCGCTCGCCGCCTGCTCGAGGTCCTCGATCGGGACGCCGCGGCCCCGGTAGCGGGCGGCGACGGCGTGCGCGACCCGCAGGTTCGCGACCACGACGTCGTCGAGGAGCCGCTCGCGCTCGGCCGGGTCACCGGTGGCGTGGGCGCGGGTGAGCAGGTCGTCGGTCAGCTCGGACCGGCCGGCTCGGGAGAGTCCGTGGTCGGGCGTGACGAGGACGTGGACCGGCGCGTCGACAGGCGCGTTCACAGACATGGCGGCTCCGCCTTCAAGAGGGTGGGTGAAGAGCTTTGCGGCGGCTTCAGCGGCATCAGGGGTTGTCCGTCAACGTAGTGAGACGGCACTCCGGCTGCTCCCACCTCGAAGGGTGTCTGATCCACGATCACCCGTGCGGGGGACCCGGGTCCGGGTGTGGATGTCCGGCACGGGGCGTCCTCTCCGGCGACCGGCCCGGCCGGGCTCTCGGCTACACCCGTCCGGTGACGATCACGCAGTCACCCGCACAGGTGTCTGCGGCGCGGTCGCGCGTGGGGTGCGGCCTGCAGGGGTACCTCCGCACGTGACCACTCGAACCTCCGAGGACGCCGGCCCCGCCGCCGGCGACCCGACTCCCTCCGCGGAGGCCGCCCCGCGGCCCGCGCCCGTGATCGCGTCGGTGCCGTCGGGTCACGTCTACGTCCGTCACCTCGCCCCCGAGGGCGGCGGCGGACCGGTGCGGCTGCCCGACCCGGACCCCGACGGCGGCCCGGACGGCCGCGCGGCGGCGCCGACGCAGCGGTGGTGGCCGCCGGTGATGCTCGACCCCGCCTGGGCGACCGCGGCGGACGACGTCGACCTGTTCCACGTGCACTTCGGGTTCGACGCGCGGGAGCCCGCCGACCTGCAGGCGTTCGTCGACGTCCTGCGCCGCCGCGGCACGCCCCTGGTCTACACCGCGCACGACCTGCGCAACCCGCACCACGAGTCGCGCGGGCTCCACGACGCGCAGCTCGACGTGCTGGTGCCGGCGGCCGACCGCGTCGTCACCCTGACCGAGGGTGCCGCCGCCGAGATCCGTCGACGGTGGGGGCGGGAGGCCGTGGTGCTGCCGCACCCGCACGTCGTCCCGTTCGAGACCATGCGCGCGGCCCGCTCGATGCGGGAGGTCGGACGCCGGGCCGCGGCGCGGCGTCCGTTCCGGGTCGGCGTCCACGTCAAGAGCCTGCGGGCGAGCATGGCCCCGCTGCCGGTGATCGCCACGCTCGCCGACACGCTCGCCGACCTGCCGGACGCCGTCCTGCAGGTCAACGCGCACCGCGACGTCCTCGAGGCCACCGGCGCCCGGCACGACCCGGAGCTGGCGTCGACGCTGCGCCGGCTCGAGGAGGTGGGGCGGATCGAGCTGCACGTGCACGACTACCTCTCCGACGACGAGCTCTGGCGCTACCTCGCCGGCCTCGACGTCTCCGTGCTGCCTTACCGCTTCGGCACCCACTCGGGCTGGCTCGAGGCCTGCCGCGACCTCGGCACGACGGTGGTCGCGCCGTCGTGCGGCTACTTCGCCGACCAGGGCCCCGTGCTCACCTACGCCCACGACGAGGACCACTTCGACGCGACGTCGTTGTCGGCCGCCGTCCGGGGCGCCCACGAGCTCCGGCCAAACCTCTCCGCCACGGTGGACGAGCGTCGCGCCCAGCGACGCTCGCTCGCCGCCGCCCACGCCGCGCTGTACGCCGACGCCGTCGCGGGGAGGTGACCGTGCGGATCTGCCTCATCGCCTCCAACCGGTTCCCGATCCGCGAGCCCTTCGCCGGCGGGCTCGAGGCCATGACGCACGTCCTGGCCGGCGAGCTGGCCGCCCGCGGCCACGACGTGACGTTGTTCGCCGGCCCGGGCTCCGACGTCGACCTGCCGGTCCGGCTGCTGGTGCCGGCTGCGTTCGAGGCCAGCACCGCCGCCCTCGCCGACCGCAACGCCCCGAGCGCCTGCTGGCTCGCCGAGCACCACGCCTACCTCGGTCTGATGCTCGACCTGGCCCGCACCGGCTCCGAGGAGTACGACGTCGTGCACAACAACAGCCTCCACCACCTCCCGGTGGCGATGGCCTCGGCCGTCGACGTGCCGATGCTCACGACGCTGCACACGCCCCCGCTGCCCCTGGTGGAGTCGGCCATCTCGCTCGACCCGCTCGGCTCGACGTTCGCCGCCGTCAGCGCGTTCACCGCCGCCGCGTGGGCGCACGCCGTGCCGGCGACCGTCGTCCACAACGGCATCGACCTCGCCCGCTGGTACGCCGGCGACGGCGGGGGACCGGCGGTCTGGTCGGGCCGGGTCGTGCCCGAGAAGGCGCCGCACGCCGCGATGGACGCCTGCCGGCGCGCCGGCGTCCCCCTGGTGCTGGTCGGACCGGCCCACGACCAGCAGTACTACCGCACCGAGATCGAGCCGCGGCTCGGCGACGGCATCGAGTACGCCGGGCACCTGACCCACGCCGCGCTCGGGCGGCTTCTGCGGGAGGCGTCGGTCGCCGTCGTCACCCCCGCCTGGGACGAGCCCTACGGCCTGGTGGCCTCCGAGGCGATGGCGTGCGGCACCCCGGTCGCCGGGTACGCCCGCGGCGCCCTCCCGGAGGTCGTCGGCGCCGGGGGCGGTGTCCTGGCGCCGGCCGACGACGTCGACGCGCTCGCCGCCGCCGTCCTCGCCGCCGGTCGGCTGGACCGCCGAGCGGTCCGCGCCCACGCCGAGGCGACGTGCTCGCTGACCCGGATGGTCGACGACTACGAGCGGTGCTACGAGGACCTGCTCGACCGCGACGACGAAGCGGCATGACGCAGCCCTCCCGGACGATCGGGTACTACGTCCACCACGTCGGCCGCGGCCACCTGCAGCGCGCCCGCTCGTTGGCCGCGCACCTGGCGGCGACCGGGGGCGGGACGGTGACCGCCCTGTCCTCGCTCGAACGTCCCTCCGACTGGCCCGGCGAGTGGGTCGGCCTGGCCCGCGACGACGACGGTGCGCCCGTCGAGCCGACCGCCGGCGGCCGGCTCCACTGGGCGCCGCTGCGGCACACCGGCCTGCGGTCGCGCGCCGCGGTGGTCTCGGCCTGGATCGAGCGCGCCCGGCCGGACGTCGTCGTGGTCGACGTCTCGGTCGAGGTGCTGCTGCTGGCCCGGCTGCACGGCGTCCCGACCGTCGGGGTCGTGCTGCCCGGCCGCCGTGACGACGCCGCCCACCTGCTCGGCCTCGAGGTCGCCGACGCGCTGGTCGCGTTCTGGCCGACGCGGGCCGCGGGCATGCTGCGCGGCGTCCCCGAGGCGGTGACCGCGAGGATCCACTGCCTCGGCGCCCTGTCGCGGCTGCCGGTCGACGACGACCCGCCCCCGGCGGACGGCGGTCGGCACGCCCTCCTGCTGCTCGGCACCGGCGGCGACGCGGCGACCGCGACCGCCGCGACCCGCGCCGCCGAGCAGGTCGACGGCTGGACCTGGACCGTGCTCGACGGGACCCCGGGACGCTGGGTCGAGGACCCGTCCGCCGCGATGCGCGCGGCCGACGTCGTGGTGACGCACGCCGGGCAGAACGCCGTCGCCGAGGTGGCCGCCGCCCGTCGTCCGGCCGTGGTCGTGCCGCAGCCGCGGCCGCACGCCGAGCAGGCCACCACGGGGTCCGTCCTGGCCGAGGGCTGGCCGGCCGTCGTTCGCCAGGACTGGCCCTCCGACGCCGCCGACCTCGACCGCGCGGCGGCCCTGGACGGCCGCAGGTGGGCCGACTGGTGCGACGGTCACGCGGTCGAGCGGTTCGCCGCGGTCGTGACCGGGCTCGCCGAGCCGGCCCCGCCGGAGGCACCCCGATGACCCGCGTCGGCGTCGTCACCATCGCCCACGGGCGGCACGCCCACCTCGAGGCCCAGCACCGCTCGCTCGCCCGCGGGTCGCGGCGCCCCGACCACTACGCCGTGGTCGCCATCGACGACCCCGGGATCGGCCCGACGACCCTCGCCGGGCTCGAGCGGACCGTCACCCGCATCGACGCCACGGCGCTCGGCCTGCCGCTCGCGGCCGCCCGCAACCAGGGCGTCGCCGACCTCGTCGAGCGCGGTGCGGACGTCGTCGTCCTGCTCGACGTCGACTGCCTGGCCGGCCCCGGCCTGGTCGCCGGGTACGCCGACGTGGTCGCCGCCCACCCGGACCGCCTGTGGTCGGGTCCGGTCACCTACCTCGGGCCCCCGCCCGCGACCGGCTACGACCTCGCCACGCTCGACGACCTCGACGCGCCGCACCCGGCCCGGCCCGCTCCGGCCGCCGGCGAGGTCGCCGCCTCGAGCGACCCGGGTCTCTTCTGGTCGCTGTCGTTCGCCACGACCCCCGCGACGTGGGACGCCGTCGGCGGGTTCTGCGAGGGCTACGTCGGCTACGGCGGCGAGGACACCGACCTCGGGCGCTGCGCCGAGGCGGCCGGCGTCGGTCTGTGGTGGGTCGGTGCCGCCCGCGCCTACCACCAGCACCACCCGGTCAGCTCGCCCCCGGTCGAGCACCTCGACGCGATCCTGCGCAACGGCCGGCTCTTCCACGCACGGTGGGGCGAGTGGCCGATGGGCGGTTGGCTGACGGCGTTCGAGGAGCTCGGCCTGGTGCGCCGCGACGGCGACGGCTGGGTGCGCGCCTGACGCAGGGGCGGCCGGGCGGCGTGCGCTCCGGGCCCGGACGTCGGGGTCGGCGGCCCTCTCAGCCCGCCGTCGGTGGGGAGGCGGCGAAGGCCCGCTCGACGACGTCGAAGGCCTCGTCGAGGAGCGCGTCGCTGATCGCGAGCGGCGGCAGGAACCGCAGCACGTTGCCGTAGGTGCCGCAGGTCAGCACGATCACGCCCTCGGCGTGCGCCGCGGCCGCCACCCTCCGGGCGAGGTCGGGATCGGGGTCGGTGCCGCCGGCGCGGACCAGCTCGACGGCGATCATCGCGCCGCGGCCCCGGACGTCGCCGATCCGCGGGTCGCTCTCCTGGAGGGCGCGCAGCCGGGTCAGCAGCAGGTGCTCGACGTCGCGCGCCCGCTGCACCAGGCCGTCGGCCTCGATCGTCTCGATCGCGGCCAGGGCCGCCGCGCAGGCGAGCGGGTTGCCGCCGTAGGTGCCGCCGAGGCCGCCGGCGTGCGCGGCGTCCATCAGCTCGGCGCGACCGGTGACGGCCGAGAGCGGCAGCCCGCCGGCGATGCCCTTGGCCGAGACGACCAGGTCGGGGACCACGCCCTCCCGGTCGCACGCGAAGAGGTCGCCGGTGCGGGCGAACCCGGTCTGCACCTCGTCGGCGACGAAGACGACGCCGTTCGTGCGGCACCAGGCGGCGAGCGCGGGCAGGAAGCCGGGCGCGGGCTCGATGAACCCGCCCTCGCCCTGGATGGGCTCGATGACCAGGGCGGCCAGGTTGTCGGCGCCGACCTGCTTCTCGAGGAGGTCGAGGGCGCGCGCGGCTGCCGTGGCGCCGTCGAGGCCGTCGCGGAACGGGTACGACAGCGGCGCGCGGTAGACCTCGGAGGCGAACGGGCCGAAGCGGTGCTTGTAGGGCATCACCTTCGCGGTCATCGCCATCGTGAGGTTGGTCCGGCCGTGGTAGGCGTGGTCGAAGACCGCCACCGCGGGACGGCCGGTCGCCGTGCGAGCGATCTTGACGGCGTTCTCGACCGCCTCGGCGCCGGAGTTGAACAGCGCGGTGCGCTTCTCGTGGTCGCCGGGCGTCAGCCGGTTGAGGGCCTCGGCCACCGCGACGTACGACTCGTAGGGCGTGATCATGAAGCAGGTGTGGGTGAAGTCGGCGACCTGCTGCTGCACCGCCGCGACCACGCGCGGCGCGCTGTTGCCGACCGTGGTGACCGCGATGCCCGAGCCGAGGTCGATCAGGTGGTTGCCGTCGACGTCGACGACGATCCCGCCCGCCGCGCGGGCCGCGAAGACCGGCATCGTCGTCCCGACGCCGGCGGCGACGGCGGCCTGCTTGCGGGCCATCAGCTCGACCGAGCGCGGGCCGGGGAGGGCGGTGACGAGGCGACGCTCCTGGACGACGGTGCTCTGGTCGATGGCGGGTGCGCTCACGGGTCCTCCTGGAGATGTCGTGCGATCGAGGTGAATCTATCCGTCGTGTCGAGACTCACAGGCACTTCCTGTGGGTTCACAGGAAGGTGGCGGGTAGGCATGACCTTGCCCCCACGACAGGCTGGAGCCGCAGCCCCTCGACACCACCAGGAGTACCTCCCCATGCGCAACATCCGCGTCGCCGTCGTCGGTGCCGGCCCGGCGGGCATCTACGCCGCCGACATCCTGACCAAGGAGGCCGACGAGGCCGGTGTTTGGGTCAGCGTCGACATCCTCGACCGCCTGCCGGCGCCGTACGGCCTCGTGCGCTACGGCGTCGCGCCGGACCACCCGCGCATCAAGGAGATCGTCAAGGCGCTGCGGCGGGTGCTGAGCCGCGAGGAGATCCGCTTCCTCGGCAACGTCGAGTACGGCACCGACCTCAAGCTCGACGACCTGCAGCGCTTCTACGACGCCGTCGTCTTCGCGACCGGCGCGATGGCCGACCGACCGCTCGACATCCCGGGCGTCGACCTGCCGGGCAGCCACGGTGCGGCCGACTTCGTGTCCTGGTACGCCGGTCACCCCGACGTCCCCGCCCACTGGCCGCTCGAGGCCGAGTCGGTCGCCGTCCTCGGCGCCGGCAACGTCGCCCTCGACGTCGCCCGGATGCTCGCGAAGCCGGCCGAGGAGCAGCTGAGCACCGAGATCGCCGACAACGTCTTCCAGGGCCTCGCGCTCAACCGGGCGCGCGACATCCACGTCTTCGCCCGCCGCGGTCCGGCGCAGATCAAGTTCACGCCGATGGAGCTGCGCGAGCTGTCGCACTCGCCCGAGGTCGACGTCATCGTGCACCCCGAGGGCTTCGAGATCGACGAGGCCAGCCAGCAGGCGATCAGCTCCAGCAAGGGCGTCCGCCTCGTCGTCGACACGCTCCTCAAGCACGTCGACGCCGAGCCGACGGGTGCCTCGCGCCGGATCCACATCCACCTGTGCCAGGCCCCGGTCGAGGTGCTCGGCACCGACCGCGTCGAGGGCCTGCGCACCGAGATCACCGAGCTGCGGGGCGACGGCACCGCCCGCGGCACCGGCGAGTACGTCGACACGCCCGTCCAGGCGGTCTACCGCGCGGTCGGCTACCTCTCCACCCAGCTCGTCGACCTGCCCTTCGACCAGGCCGCCGGCGTCATCCCGAACGACGGCGGGCGGGTGCTCGACCTCGACGGCGTGCCGGTGCCCGGTGCCTACGTCACCGGCTGGATCAAGCGCGGCCCGGTCGGCCTGATCGGCCACACCAAGTCCGACGCCGCCCAGACGGTCGCGCACCTCCTCGAGGACGTCGACGCGCTCGCCGTCCCCGAGGACACCGACCCCGACGGCCTGGTCGCCCACCTCGCTGACCGCGGCGTCGACGTCGTCACCTGGGACGGCTGGGAGCGTCTCGACGCCCACGAGCTCGCCCTCGGCGAGGCGGCCGGGCGCGAGCGGATCAAGGTCGTCGCGCGCGAGGAGATGCTCCGCGTCGCCCGCGGCTGACCCGCCCCGGCTGCTCCTGCCCGCGCCGGTCAGCCCCGGCCCCACCACGTCCCTGGCGTTCGGGTGCCGCTCCGCGAGAGCCCGGCACCCGGACGGCAGGGACCTCGTCGTCCGGGCCCGTCCGGCGTTCGACGATCCCCGGGCGTCCGAGACCGGGGCTCAGACGACCTGGACACCCGAGGTCGCCGTGCGCGCGGCGTACGCCGTGACCAGCCGCTCAGTCACCGGGCCGCGGGCTCCGGTACCGATCACGCGGCCGTCGATCGCGACGACCGGTGCCAGGCCGCCCATGGTGCCGGTCACGAAGACCTCGTCGGCGGTGTAGAGCTGGGTCTGGGAGTGGTCGCCGACCTCGGTGGCGATGCCGAGCTCGGCGCCCAGCTCGAGCACGGTCGCGCGGGTGATGCCCTCGGGGCAGGCCCGCGTCGTGGGGGTGTGCAGGACCCCGTCGGCGACGTGGAAGACGTGGGTGGCGTTGGTCTCGGCGACGAAGCCGGCGTCGTCGAGCATCAGCGCGTCGTCGGCACCGGCGACGTTGGCCTCGATCTTGGCCAGGATCGAGGTGAGCAGGTTGTTGTGGTGGATCTTCGGGTCGAGCGAGTCGGCCCGGTGCCGGCGGACCGAGGCGGTGACCAGGGTGATCCCTGCGTCGTCGTAGACCGGCGACTTGAACTCCGCGAGCACGATCAGGGTCGGGCCGGCGGTGTTGAGCCGGGGGTCCATGCCACTGGTGACCTTGACCCCGCGGGTCAGGGTCAGCCGGACGTGCACGTCGTCGCGCATGCCGTTGGCCTGCAGGGTGCGGGTGATCTCGGCGGTGATCTCCTCGTCGGTCGGGACCTCGGTGAAGGCCAGTGCCCGCGCCGACCGCCGCAGCCGGGCCAGGTGCTCGGTGAGGGCGAAGATCCGGCCGTCGTGGAGCCGCAGGCCCTCCCAGACGGCGTCGCCGCCCTGCACCACGGAGTCGAACGGGCTGATCCTGGCCTCGTGCGGTGCGGACAGGACCCCGCCGACGTTGACCAGCAGCTGGTCGTTGCGGGGGTCGTAGCTCTGCTTCACGTGGGGTCGGGTCCGATCCGGTAGGGGGCGAGGGCCTCGTAGTGGGTCAGGCAGCGCTCGAGCAGCGGCTCGAGGTGGGCCGGCACGGGATCGGCCTCGCCGGGGGAGTGACGCTCGAACCCCGTCGACGCCTCGACGCCGGCGTACCAGTACGGCGCCCAGACGCCGTCGCTCGCGCGCGGCCCGGCCGGCCACGACAGCATCGCCTCGTCGAAGTCGATGCCGAGCGCGGCACACAGGGCCGTGAGGGTGTCGTGCGGGTCGGCCAGCAGGTCGGCGGCGTCGACGACCGGTCCGCCGTAGCGCTCGAAGAGCTCGACCTGCTGCGGCAGGCCGAGGTCCTCGAGGGTCGGCTCGTCGCGCACCTTGGCGTACGACGTCAGGACCCGCCGCGGGTCGCGCACCAGGAAGGCGTGGTGCAGGTCGGCGAGCGAGTCGCGGTCGACCTCGGGGAGCAGGTGGTGGGTCATGTGCTTCTGGTACTGCACCGGCGTGGACACCGCACCGGTGGTGAGCTCGGCGGCCAGCGTCGTCCACTCGGTGGCCTGCGAGGCCACGACCGCGTCGCGGGCCGGGTGGTCGAGGCCCGTCGCGTGCAGGTAGGCGGCGTAGAGCGGCTCGTCGACCACGCTGCAGTCCGAGCGGTTCTCGAAGCTGCGCATCAGTGCCGTGGACAGGTTGCGCGGGCCCGACCACATGGCGATCCGGTAGGTCATCGACGCCGAACCTACCGCTGCCCGCGGCCCTGGGTGGCCCGGAACGGGTCGTGTGTCCCCGGACGGCGCACGGACCGTTCCCAGGCACGCGACCTCCGCGGACCGTCGCGCGGCAGCCAGGTGCGGGCCGGCTCGACCAGCGGAGGGCCGACCCTCAGGCTGCGCCACCCGCGGGCAGCGCCTCGAGCAGGATGTCGGGGTTGTCGCGGGCGGTGACGTCGGCGCGCCACTTGTCGACGAAGAGCGCGAGGTGGGTGCCGTCGGAGCGTTGGAGCACCTCGACGCCGCGCTTGCCGGAGAGCGCGGCCGCCCCGTCGGCGTCGGTGCGGCGGGCGACCTGGTAGTCCAGCCGGGAGAGCCGGATCGGGGAGTTGAACTCGTTCTCCATCCGCTCCTCGACGACCTCGAACTGCATCGGTCCGACCGCCGCGAGCACCGGGCTCTGGTCGCCGCGGAGGTCGGAGCGCAGGACCTGGACGACGCCCTCCTGGTCGAGCTGGTCGATCCCCTTGCGGAACTGCTTGTAGCGACCGACGTCGGCCGCCGTCACGGTCATGAAGTGCTCGGGGGCGAACGTCGGCACCGGCGGGTACTCGATCGCGTCGCCGACGTACACGGTGTCGCCGACCCGCAGGGCCTGGGCGTTGACGAGGCCGATGATGTCGCCGGGGGAGGCCTCCTCGATCGAGGAGAGCTCGCGGCCGAAGACGGCCTGGGCGTACTTGGTGGCGAAGGGGCGCCCGGTCGAGGCGTGCGTGACGACCATGCCGCGCTCGAAGGTGCCCGACACGACCCGCGCGTAGGCGAGCCGGTCGCGGTGGGCGGCGTTCATGCCCGACTGCACCTTGAAGACGAAGGCGCTGAAGTCGTCGGCGGGCTCGCGGACCGACCCGTCGACGCCCTCGGTGGCGTGCGGGGCGGGCGCCAGGTCGAGCAGCAGGTCGAGCAGCTGGGCGACGCCGAAGTTCTGCAGCGCCGAGGCGAACATGACCGGCGTCGTCCGGCCGGCCAGGAACTGCTCCTGGTCGTGGTCGGCGCCGTCGGCCTCGAGCAGCTCGTGCTCCTCGACGGCGTCCTGCCAGACCGGCAGGTCCGCGGCGTCGACGTCGGACGCCGGCATCCGCCGCTCCGGCGCGCGGGTCGCGCCGCCGGCGGTGCGGGTGTACTTCACGAACTCGCCGGTACGCCGGTCGAGCACGCCCCGGAAGTCGCCCGCCTCGCCGACGGGCCAGGTGAGCGGGGTCGGGCGCAGCTTGATCTGCTGCTCGATGAGGTCCATCAGCTCGAGTGCGGACAACCCGGGGCGGTCCCACTTGTTGATGACGGTGATGACCGGGATGCCGCGCAGCGCGCAGACGCGGAACAGCTTGAGCGTCTGCGGCTCCAGCCCCTTGCCGGCGTCCACGAGCATCACGGCGGAGTCGACGGCCGACAGCACGCGGTAGGTGTCCTCGGAGAAGTCGCTGTGGCCGGGGGTGTCAACGAGGTTCACGACGTGGTCGCGGTAGGTGAACTGCAGCGCGGCCGAGGTGATCGAGATCCCGCGCGCCTTCTCCATGTCCATCCAGTCGGAGACGGTCGCGCGACGCCCGCCCTTGCCGTGCACGGCACCGGCCTCGGTGATCACCCGCGCGTGCAGCGCGAGCGCCTCGGTCAGGGTGGACTTGCCGGCGTCGGGGTGGCTGATGACCGCGAAGGTACGGCGGGGGCGGCTGTCGGACACTCGCCGAAAACTACCCGGCACCGGGCCAGGAATCGTGATCGGCGTCCTCGCGTTGTGCCGGTGTGAACATCGAGGAGCTGCCTGAGATCGCCGTCCCGGCCATCGTCTTCCCCGGCCAGCGTGGCCTGGAGTCCGCGCACCGGGTCGCGCACGACCTGCTGGAGCGCCGCGCCCCGCGCGAGGCGCTCGAGGTGCTGGCCCCGGCCCTGGAACGGGACCCCGGCAACCGTGGGCTGCGCACGTTGCGCGCCTGGGCCTACTTCATGCGTGCCTCGCTCGGTCCGGCCGAGACCGAGCTCGTCGCCCTCGTCGACGACGACCCGAGCGACGTGTGGGCCCGGCACGCGCTCGGCCGCACGCTCGAGCGGCAGTCCCGGCTGCGCGAGGCGCTGCCGCACCTGCGGCTGGCGCACGCCATGACCGGTGACATCGAGCACGAGCTCGACGTCCTGCGCGTCGAGCGGCTGCTCGCCACGGGCTGACGTCGCGCCGGAGGCCGAGCCGGCGAGCGCCCGAGCGGCGACCGGGCCACGGGCCCGCGTCGCCGCTGGCCGTGGCTCGGCCCCGGTGGGCCGGGACCTCGACCTCGACACCGGCCGGTTCCCGGCGGTCGCGGAGCATCAGACCAGGTCGTCGTCGCCGATGCCGCGCGCGACGAGCGCGTCGCCGGTCAGGTGCGCCTGCGCGACGACGCGGATGACGAACGGCGTCAGGTACGCCCGCGGGTTGCGCCCGAGCCCGCGGGCGCGGGCCGCGTCGCGGGTCTCGCGGCCCAGGTCGACGGTCGCGGGCAGGGCGCGGATCGCGAGGGCGACCGCCAGCGCGACCCGCTCGGTGTCGAGGCCGACGCGACGCAGCGGGCCCAGCAGCCGCACGATCGTGTCGAGCATCGTCGTCACCGGGGTGGTGACCGTGACGACGACCGCGAGCAGGGCCAGGGAGACCAGGTCCACGAGGGTCTCGGCGGCCTTGGGGAAGTCGTACCACCACCACTGCAGGGCGGCGGCCACCACGGCGACCGCCAGCACCAGGCGCAGCGAGCGGACCAGCGACACCAGCGGGACCCGCCCGACCCACGCCAGCAGCACGGCGAGGACGAACACCGCGACCGTCACCGCCGGCGCGTGCGACACGACGGTGCCGACGCTGACCAGCGAGAGCCCGGCCAGCTTGGCGCCGGCCGGCAGCCGGTGCAGCACCGTGTCGCCCGGGTGGTAGAGCCCGACGGTCACCGACCGGGGCGCCGTCCCCCTCACCGGCTCACCGCCCGGTGACCGAGGCGACGTAGTGGTCGACGGCGGCGCCCGCCGGCCCGTCGAAGACGACGCGGGCGTCGTCGACCACGAGCACCCGGTCGCAGCGGCGCACCAGGTCGAGGTCGTGGGTGACCAGCACCAGCTGCTGCTCCAGCGCGAACAGCAGGTCGCCGACCCGCCGCGTGTGGACGAGGTCGAGCAGGGTCGTCGGCTCGTCGGCGACCAGCACCTGCGGCCGGACGGCGAGCACGCCGGCGAGGGCGAGCAGCTGCTTCTGGCCGCCCGAGAGCGCGTGCACGCTCAGGTCGGCGTGGGCGAGGAGCCCGTGCTCGTCGAGCACCTCGAGCGCGCGCCGACGCCGGGTGGCGGCGTCCTTCTCGTGCCGGCGCAGCGACAGCTCGACGTCCTCGACGCACGTCGGCATCACGAGCTGGGCCGCGGGGTCGGTGAAGCAGAAGCCGACGAGCCGGCGGGCCGCCGCCGGCTGGGCGACGACGTCCACGCCCCCGACGACGACCGCGCCGGCCGTCGGGGTCACGAGGCCGTTGAGCAACCGCACGAGCGTCGACTTGCCCGAGCCGTTCGGCCCGATCACGCCGATCCGCTGCTCGCCGAGCGACAGCGACGTCGGGTGCAGCAGCGCCCGGTCACCGGACGGCGTCGAGACGGTGACCGCGACGTCGCGCAGCTCGATCAGCGGCATCCGGGGCCGGTCAGCGACGACGGTCGAGCAGCTGGGGGAAGGCGCGGTGCACCTCGGAGACCACGAGCGCGACGATCGTCGTCTTCAGCAGGTCGCCGACCCAGTAGAGGACGTCGATGCGCCAGGCCTCGACGACGTCGAGGTCGAGGCGGACCATCAGCCCGCCGATCCCCATCGGGTGGATCACCAGGATGCTGGCCGCGATCGAGCACAGGAAGACCGGGAGCGCCCGGGTGCGCGCCGACGCGGGGATGCGGGTGACGAGGAAGCCACCGAGCGCCGCGGCGATCGGGAACGACAGCAGGTAGCCCACGCTCGGCTCGCTGAGCACCCCCGGACCCGAGGTGTGCCCGGCGAAGACGGGCAGCCCGATGAAGCCGAGCAGCAGGTAGAGCAGGACGGCGGCGGTGCCGCGGACCGGGCCGAGCAGGCAGCCGGCCAGCATCACGCCGAGGGTCTGCAGCGTGATCGGGACGCCGGCGCCGCCGACCGGGACGGCGCCCAGGTAGGTCATCGCGGAGATGAGGGCCGCGAACGAGGCGACCAGGGCCAGGTCGGTGGGGGAGAAGCGTCGCGGCCGGTCGGCGGTGCTGGTCTCGGTCGGCTGGTGCAGCGTCATGTCGGTGCTCCGGATCTGGTGGTTCGGGTCCTGGCGCGGGTGGGACGGCGGCCGGTGACGGCTCGCCCGGCCCTGCCGTGCGGGGCCGCGCCGACCCTGAACATAGCGCCGCCCGGAGTCCCGGCGGCACCCGCGCCGGTGGGTGGGCGGGTGGTGCCGGTCCCCGACACGGAGGACCCGCCGCACCGGGATGGTCCGGATCGCGCGGGCGGGGGGTACTCTGACGGCACGTCGGTATGGGACCGGCGACCGCCGTCCCTGACGGCACCCGAAACGCCTTGGCGATCGACCGGTCGGCCACGCGCGACGTCCAGCCCCGCGGCACACTCCCGCAGGGCTCCGTCGGTGGGCCCGCCAGGAGTCGCCGCGCGTCGTACCGCCACGACCGCACCGGTCTGGCAGCTCCGAAGGGGGAGTCCCTTGGCTCGAGGAGGCCAGCGCCAGAACGGCGCCACCCGCGCGCGCCGCCGCGGGCGCGAGCTCGACAACGAGGGGATCATCCCGATCCTCGCGCGGGCCGTGCGCGAGGTGGAGGGCGCCGCGCAACGCGGCAAGGTCAAGCCGACCAGCCGCACCAAGTTCCAGGTCGTCGCCCAGCTCGCCCGCGAGGAGCGCGGCCGGGTCAAGGTCGACACCGAGATCAACGAGGCCCAGCGCGCCGAGCAGCTCAAGCGGCTCGACGGCATCGGGACCATCCTGGCGAAGACCACCGCCCGCGACACCTCGTTGCTCGCGCTGCTCGCCGAGGACGCCGTCCTCTCCGACGCCGGGCGCGACCTCAAGCGCGACATGCTCGTCGCCGCCGGGGTCGAGGTGCCCGAGGAGGAGGAGAGCGCCCCGGAGCCCGTCGCGACGGTCGCCTTCGACCCCGAGCGTCAGGTCACCCCGCGCTCGGTCGTCTCGCGCCAGCTGGCCAACCCCTTCCTCGTGCCCGACTTCTCCGGCGTGGTGCGTCCCTCCCACGCCCGGCGGCTCTCCGGGTGGGAGCTCATCGAGCCGCTGCTGGAGTCGTTCGAGCGGGCGGCCGGCGGGGCGACGTCCTGCATGGCGCTGCCCGACGGCCAGGAGTTCTCGTTCAAGGCGCCCACCGGCCTCGAGCTGATGCACCACCAGGCGCAGGTCGTCGAGTCGGCCGCGACGGGGCACCGCACGTTCCTGCTCGCCGACGAGCCCGGTCTCGGCAAGACCGCGCAGGCGCTGCTCGCCGCGCAGGCCGCCGACGCCTACCCGCTGCTGGTCGTCGTCCCGAGCGTGGTCAAGACCAACTGGGCCCGCGAGGCCTCGCTCTGGACGCCGCACCGCAAGGCCACCGTCGTCAACGGCAACGGCCACGACGTCGACGGCTTCGCCGACATCGTGATCGTCAACTACGAGATCCTCGACCGCCACGTCGGCTGGATGAGCACCCACGGCTTCCGCGGGATGGTCGTCGACGAGGCGCACTTCATCAAGAACAAGTCCTCGCAGCGCTCGCAGCACGTGCTGAAGATCGCCGACCGGATCCGGGCCCGTGCCGGCCGCCCGCTGATGACCGCGCTCACCGGCACCCCGCTGATCAACGACATCGACGACTTCCGCGCGATCTGGCAGTTCCTCGGCTGGATCGACGAGAAGAAGCCCCTCGGCCAGCTGATGGACCGGCTCGAGGACACCGCCCTCACCCCGATCGACCCCGGCTTCTACCCGGCGGCGCGCTCCGCGGTCATCGACATGGGCATCGTGCGGCGCCGCAAGGTCGACGTCGCCTCCGACATCCCGGCCCGCCGGATCGCCGACCTCCCGGTCGAGCTCGAGGGCGAGGTCGGCCGCTCCATCCGGGCCGCCGAGCGCGAGCTCGCCCGCCGCCTGGTCGAGCGCTACGACATGGCGCTGGCGACCCGTCGCTCCGGCGTCGTCGTCGAGGGCATCGACCGCGACCTCGTGCGCCGCGTCGCCACGTGGGAGCGCGAGGACACCACCTCCAGCGGCAGCAAGGACGGCGAGAACGTCTTCACGATGATGCGCCGCATCGGGCAGGCGAAGGCCGGCCTCGCCGCCGACTACGCCGCCCAGCTGGCCCGCAACGTCGGCAAGGTCGTCTTCTTCGCCAAGCACGTCGACGTCATGGACACCGCCGAGGAGCTGTTCGCCAAGCGCGGCATCCGCTCGGCGTCCGTGCGCGGCGACCAGTCGCCGAAGGTGCGCCAGCAGAACATCGACGCCTTCGTCAACGACCCCGACGTCGCGGTCGCGGTCTGCTCGCTCACCGCGGCCGGCGTCGGCCTCAACCTGCAGGTCGCCTCGAACGTCGTCCTCGCCGAGCTGTCGTGGACCGACGCCGAGCAGACCCAGGCCATCGACCGCGTGCACCGGATCGGGCAGGACCAGCCGGTCACCGCGTGGCGCGTCATCGCCGCGCAGACCGTCGACACCAAGGTCGCCGAGCTCATCGACAGCAAGGCCGGCCTCGCCGCCCGCGCGCTCGACGGCTCCGACGAGGAGGTCGGCTCCTCGGCCGACATCCAGACCGAGGCGCTGGTCGCGCTGCTCACCGAGGCACTGGTCAGTCGGGGCGACTGAGCCTCCCCGCCACCCCGCGGGGCCGGGTCAGACGAGGCCGCGCGAGGCCACGATGCGCTCGACGCTGATCCGGAGCGCGACCCGGTCGGGGTTGACCCGCGGGGTGCGGTAGCGCGCGGCGTACCGCTCGCAGGCCCGCGCCACCGACGCCGGGTCGTGCACGACGACCGCCGTGCCCTCCAGCGTCGCCCACCGCGCACCGTCGACCTGGCAGGCCGCGACCGGCCCGCCCTCGCTGCCCGCGGCGAGCAGGTTGCGCACCTTGCGCGACCCGTTCCCGGTGATCACCCACGCGCACTCCCGCTCGGGGTCGAGCGCGACCCCGACCGGCACCACGTGCGGCTGGCCGTCGGGCCGCAGCGTGGTCAGCGTGCACAGGTGGCGCTCGGTCCAGAAGTCCAGCAGCGGCTCCGGGACCGCGTCCCAGCCGGGTGTCCACGACGTCATGGCGCGACGGTATCCGCCGCCGGCGCACCCGACCTCCCCCGGAGGTCGAGCACGTGCACGCGACCACCTCGGAGGTCGAGCGAGCGAGCACTCGGAGGTTGAGCAAGCGAGCGCCAGCGAGCGCCGACGAAACCGCCGGCCCTCCGCCGCCGACTCGCCACGCCGGCCTGGCCCCGATGGGCCAGTGATCTCGACGCGCCGACCACGGCCTCGTTCCTCGACCGTGCGGCTTGCTCGATCCACCTCTCTGGATCTGACCCCTCGTTCCTCGAGGTCAGATCCACCGGTGGAACCACATGCGGTCCATCCAGTCGCCCCGCGGGATCACCTCGTAGGAGAGCAGCGGGTAGAAGTAGGCGAAGTTGAGCACGACGAGCACGAGGAACGAGCCGGCCACGATCACGCCCGTCGTCCGCCGTCCGGACGGTTCTCGGGAGTGCCCGACCAGCTTGCCGAGCACGAGGGTGACGGCGAGCACCAGGAACGGCAGGCAGGCGATCGCGTAGAAGAAGAAGATCGGCCGGTCGTCGTAGAGCAGCCAGGGCAGCCAGGTCGACAGGGTGCCGGTGAGGGCGACCCCGAAGCGCCAGTCGCGGGTGCCGACCCACAGGGCGGCCGCGGCGAGGAGCGCCAGGCACCCGCCCCACCAGAGGATCGGCGTCCCGATGAGCAGCACCTGCCGGTAGCAGGTGTCGCCGGCCGGGGCGTCGCAGCCGTCGGTGCCGGGCTGCACGTCGAGGTCCGTCGCGACGCCGACCGGCCGGTTGAGGAAGAGCCAGCCCGACGGCTGCGACTGGTAGACGTGGGAGCTGCAGTTCAGGTAATGGGTGTGGAAGGTGTAGACGTCCTGGTGGTAGTACCAGAGCGACCGCAGCGACTGCACGACCTCGCCGAGCCCGCTCGCGTCCTTCTCGGTGGCGGTGGGCCAGGTCGCGGAGTCGTCGCTGACGTTGTTGGTCTGCAGCTCGCCGTCCTCGCCCTCGACGCACTCGCCCTCGGAGACGAAACCGGTGTACTGCGTCGACGACAGCGCCTTCTCGTAGTCGCCCGCGTGCACCAGCCAGCCGGTCCAGGAGGCGACGTAGACCACGAAGGCGACGAGCACGAGCTGGGCGAACGCCGGGACGCCGTCGACCAGCATCGCCCGGACCCGCGCCTGGCGCAGGCCGAAGGACCGCCGGGCACCACCGCTCCACACCCACACCAGGACGCCGAACGCGGCGAGCGGGTAGGCCGCCGTCCACTTGGTGCCGAGGGCCAGGCCGAAGCAGACGCCGCCGGTGAGCAGCCAGGGGCGGAACAGCAGGCCGCGCACCGGCCCCCACGCGGAGTCGACCAGCGGGGTGTCGCCGACGAGCCGCGCGAGCTTGGCGCGGTGCCAGTCGCGGTCGTTGACGATGCACGCGACCCCGCAGAGCAGGAAGAAGGCGAGGAAGATGTCGAGCAGCGCCAGCCGGGACAGCACGAAGTGCAGGCCGTCGAAGGCGAGCAGCAGCCCGGCCAGGCACCCGAGCATCGTGGAGCCGGTGAGCCGCCGCGCGAGGCGGCACATCACCAGCACCATCAGCGCGCCGACGACGGCGGCGGAGATCCGCCAGCCGAACGGGTCCATCCCGAAGGCCTTCTCCCCGAGCGCGATCACCCACTTGCCGGCCTCGGGGTGCACCTCCATCGAGGGCCCGTCGCCCCAGATGCCCTGGGTGCGGCCGCTCAGGATGGCCTGGTCGATGAGCTTGCCGTCGACCTCGTCCTGGTAGTTGCGGACGTAGCCCTGGTTCAGCAGCCCCCAGGCGTCCTTGGCGTAGTAGGTCTCGTCGAAGGCGAAGCGGTGCGGCTCACCGAGCCGCCAGAGCCGCATCCCGAACGCGAGGCCCGCCACCAGGATCGCGGCGCCCCACGCGAGCAGCCGGTCCTCCAGCCTGGCCTCGACGCCGGCGAGGCGGCCGCGGGCTCGCCGCCACGCCGACGGCTTCGTGCCCGACGGCGTCGCCCCGTCGTCGGTCGAGGGCGGGTGGAGCAGGGTCACGAGGCGGAACTCTACGATCGATGGTGTGAGCACTGGCGATCCCGGAGTCCTGGTCCTGGCCGCGACCCCGATCGGCCGGGTGGCCGACGCGCCGCCCCGGCTCGCCGAGGAGCTCGCGGACGCCGACGTGGTCGCCGCCGAGGACACCCGCCGTCTCAAGCGGCTCACCACCGACCTCGGCGTCACGCTCTCGGGCCGGGTGGTCTCCTACTTCGAGGGCAACGAGCAGCAGCGCACGCCCGCGCTGGTCGCGGCGCTGCTCGCGGGCGAGCGGGTGCTGCTGGTCACCGACGCCGGGATGCCCAGCGTGTCCGACCCCGGCTACCGGCTGGTGGTCGCGGCGGTCGAGGCCGGCGTCCACGTGACCGCGGTGCCCGGCCCGAGCGCCGTCCTGACGGCGTTGGCGGTCAGCGGACTGCCGGTGGACCGGTTCTGCTTCGAGGGCTTCCTGCCGCGCAAGGCCGGCGAGCGGGCACGGCGGCTGGCCGAGCTGGGCGGCGAGCAGCGCACGATGGTGTTCTTCGAGGCCCCGCACCGGACGGCGGCGGCGCTGGCCGCGATGGCCGAGGCCTGGGGCGCCGACCGCGCCGGTGCGGTCTGCCGCGAGCTGACCAAGACCCACGAGGAGGTACGCCGGGGGCCGGTGGGCGAGCTCGCCGCCTGGGCCGCCGACGGGGTCCGGGGTGAGGTGACCATCGTCGTCGGGGGCGCCGCACCGGCGCCCGCGATCGGGCACGACGAGCCCACGCTGCTGGCCGCCGTCGCCGAGCGGGAGGATCGGGGCATGAAGCGCAAGGACGCGATCCTCGAGGTCGCCCGGCTGGCCGGCCTGCCCAAGCGGGACGTCTACAACCTGGTCCACGCGACCCCCGGCCCGCGATGACGGCGCGCCTCACGTCCTACGAGCACGACGGGCTCACCTTCGACGTCCTCGACGAGGGACCGGTCGACGGCGACGTCGTCGTCCTGCTCCACGGGTTCCCCGAGCGGGCGTCGTGCTGGCGGCTGGTCGCGCCGCTGCTGCACGCCGCGGGCTACCGCACGGTCGCGCCCGACCAGCGCGGCTACTCGCCGGGCGCCCGGCCGCCGCGGCGGCGCGACCACACGATCACCCACCTCGCGGGCGACGTCGCCGCGCTGGTCGAGCGGGCCGGCGGCCGCGCCCACGTCGTCGGGCACGACTGGGGCGCCATCGCGGCGTGGGCGGTCGCGACGACCCGGCCCGACCTGGTGCGCACCCTGACGTCGGTCTCGGTGCCGCACCCGCAGGCCTACCTCGGCTCGCTGGTGCGCTCCTCGCAGCTCCTGAGGTCCTGGTACCTGGCCGGCTTCCAGCTGCCGTGGGTGCCCGAGCGGCTCGCGGCCCGCCGCGGTGGGGTCTTCGACCGCGCGCTGCGGGGCAGCGGCCTGTCGGCCGAGGAGGTGGCGCGGTTCCGCGCCGAGATCGTCGAGCACGGCGCGCTGCCGGGCGCACTGGCCTGGTACCGCGCGATGCCGTTCGCCGACCGCGGCCTGCTCCGCTCGCCGGTCACCGTGCCGACCACGATGGTGTGGAGCGACGGCGACCACTTCGTCAGCCGGGCCAGCATCGACCGGACGCCGCAGCACGTCGACGCGCCGTACGAGCTGGTGGTGCTCGCCGGGGTCGACCACTGGATCCCCGTGCACGCGCCCGAGGCGCTGGCCGAGGCCGTGCTCGAACGGGCGGCGTCGGCATGACGGCGCAGGGCCCCACCCGCTCGCGCGCCGCGACCGAGGAGACCAGCGGCGCCCGTCGCGACCGCGAGCGGCCGCCGTCCCCGGAGCCGCTGCCGCACCCCGTCGTCGACAACCACTGCCACCTCGACATCGCCGACGGCGACTGGGTCGACACCGCGGGCGCGATCGCGGCGGCCGCCGCGGTGGGCGTGACCCGCATCGTGCAGATCGGCTGCGACCTGCCCGGCGCGCGCTGGGCGGTCGAGGCGGCGGCGACGTACGGCGCGTTGGTGGCCGGCGTCGCGCTGCACCCCAACGAGGCGCCGCGACTGGCCGCCGCGGGCCGGCTCGACGAGGCGCTCGCCGAGATCGAGGCGCTCGCCGGCGCGCACACGAAGGTGCGCGCGGTGGGCGAGACCGGCCTCGACCACTTCCGGACCGGCGAGGACGGGCGGGCGGCGCAGGTCGCGTCGTTCCGGCGCCACGTCGACCTGGCGAAGCGGCTCGACAAGACGCTGGTCATCCACGACCGCGACGCCCACGACGAGGTGCTCCGCGTCCTCGACGAGGAGGGCGTCCCCGACCGCTGGGTGATGCACTGCTTCTCCGGCGACGAGGCGTTCGCCCGGGCCTGCCTCGACCGGGGCGCCCACCTGTCCTTCGCGGGCACGGTGACCTTCAAGAACGCCCAGCCGCTCCGTGACGCCCTCGCCCTCACCCCGCTCGACCGGCTCCTGGTCGAGACCGACGCGCCGTTCCTGACCCCGACGCCGTACCGGGGCCGTCCGAACGCCTCCTACCTGGTGCCGCTGACGGTCCGCGCCATGGCCGACGTCCGCGGCGACGACCTCGAGACCCTGTGCCGCGCGATCGACGCCAACACCTCCACCGCCTTCGGTGGCCCCTGGTGACCCGTCACCCATCGGCGACGGGTCGCTCGCCAGTCTGCGCTGACCCGTCACCTATCGGCGACGGGTCAGCGTCGGGTGAGGCTGGTGTGACGGGTGGGGCGCGCTGGCCGTGATCCCGGCCACCCGGCGAGGCGCGGGACGGTCCGCCGGCTTGATTCTCGACCACATCACTGCTCTTCTGGAACGCGTTGGCCGGGATCGGGAAGACCCGTCCGGCGCGGTCGGACCCCGAGCACGACGACGAACACCGGGTCCGACACCCGCTGCGAGAGGGGTCCCGGACGGGGCCGCTCGAGCGTGCCGGGGCGCCGACGTCCCGAGGCCCGGGGATCACGACGTTCGGAGCACGATGCCCGCCCACGAGCATCCAGACCAGACCCCCCTCGACCGCACAGCCAGCACCACAGCCAGCACCACCGACGGCACCGCCGGCTCGACGCCCCCCTCCCCGGGGCTCGCCGGCCGACTCCTCCGGAGCCGGGCCGTCGTGGTCTCGCTCGCCGCGGTGGTCCTGCTCGCCGTGGCCGGCACCACCCTCGGGTACGCCGCGCTCAGCAAGTCGGTCACCGTCTCGGTCGACGGCGAGCAGCGCGAGGTCACCGCCATGGGCGGCACCGTCGAGGAGGTCCTGGAGTCCGAGGGCATCGAGGTCGGGGAGCACGACCTGGTGGCGCCCGCCCTCGGCACCGAGGTCGAGGACGGCAGCCTCATCAACGTCCGCTACGGCCGCGAGGTCGAGCTCACCGTCGACGGCGACACGACCAGCCACTGGGTGACCTCCACCGACGTCGCCTCGGCGCTCGGCGAGATCGGCGCGCCCTTCCAGGACGCGCGCCTCTCCACCAGCCGCGGCCTGACCATCGACCGCGGCGGCGTGGCCGTCGAGGTCGTCACCGCCAAGGACGTCACCTTCCGGCTGGCCGGGAAGAAGCCGGTCACCAGGACCGTCACCGCCCTCACCGTCGCGGAGGCGCTGCGCGGCGTCGGGGTCACCCTCGACAAGCACGACGAGACCAGGCCCGCGCGCGCCGCCGAGATCGAGGACGGCGACCGGGTCGTCTTCACCGACGTCCGGGTGGCCCGCAAGGCGGTCGAGGGCGAGGAGATCGACTTCTCGACCGTCGAGCGCGAGGACGACACCCTGCCCGAGGGAGAGACCGAGACCGTCACCGAGGGCCGCGCCGGCGCTCGCGACGTCGTCTACTGGATCGTCGTCCGCAACGGCGAGGTCGTGCAGCGGCGCGAGCTGAGCTCGCGGGTGACCCGTCGTCCCGTCGACGCCGTCGTCACGGTCGGCACCCTGGAGGAGGAGGCCGCACCCGACTACTCCGGCGGCGGCACCGTGTGGGACGCCCTCGCCCAGTGCGAGTCCGGCGGCAACTGGGCCATCAACACCGGCAACGGCTACTACGGCGGCCTCCAGTTCAGCCTCCCGACCTGGCAGGCCTACGGCGGCTCCGGCCTGCCGAGCAGCAACTCCCGCGAGGCCCAGATCGCCGTCGCCGAGCGGCTGCGTGCCGCCACCGGCGGCTACGGGTCCTGGCCCGGCTGCGCGGCCAAGCTGGGGCTGCCCCGCTGACCGGGAGAGCCGCCGATAGCCTGCTCGACATGACGTCCGCCGCCCCACGCCTCCTCGGGGCGGCGGACGTACGTCGGCTCGCGGACCGTCTCGACCTGCGCCCGACCAAGCAGCGCGGGCAGAACTTCGTCATCGACGGCAACACCGTGCGACGCATCGTGCGCGAGTCCGGCGTCACCGGCGACGACGTCGTGCTGGAGGTCGGTCCCGGCCTCGGCTCGCTGACCCTGGCGCTGCTCGAGGTGGCGCAGCGCGTCGTCGCGATCGAGGTCGACGACAAGCTGGCCTCGCTGCTGGTGGAGACCATCGGCGAGCGCGCACCCGACCAGGCCGGCCGGCCCGGGGCGTTCGAGCTGGTGCACGCCGACGCGCTCCGCGTCACCGACGTCCCCGGCCCGCCGCCGACCGCGCTCGTCGCGAACCTGCCCTACAACATCTCGGTGCCGGTCCTGCTGCACCTGCTCGCGCTGCTGCCGAGCCTGGAGCGCGGACTGGTGATGGTGCAGGCCGAGGTCGCCGACCGCCTCGCGGCCCGTCCGGGTTCCAAGACCTACGGCGTCCCGTCGGTCAAGGCGGCCTGGTACGCCGACGTGCGCCGCGCCGGCGCGATCGGCCGCAGCGTGTTCTGGCCGGCCCCGAACGTCGACTCCGGCCTGGTGGCGTGGACCCACCGACCGCCCCCGGCCACGACGGCGTCGCGCACCGAGGTCTTCGCGGTCGTGGACGCCGCGTTCGCCCACCGCCGCAAGGCGCTGCGCGGCGCGCTCCGGTCCATCGCCGAGCCGGAGGCGATCGACCGCGCCCTCACCGGCGCCGGCGTGGACCCGCTCGCGCGCGGTGAGTCGTTGGACGTCGGGCAGTTCGCCGCCATCGCCGAGGGCCTGCGGTGATCGGCATCGGCACGACCCCGGTGACCGTGCGTGCCGCCGCCAAGGTCAACCTGCACCTGGGTGTCGGCGCCCCGCGCGAGGACGGCTTCCACCCGCTGACCACCGTCTACCAGGCCGTCGGGCTGTGCGACGACGTGACGGCGTACCCCGCCGACGACCTGACCCTGACGCTCACGACGACCGACTGGATCGACGCCGGCGCCGTCCCCGTCGACAGCGACAACCTGGTGCACCGCGCCGCCGTCCTGCTCGGGCGGCACCACGGCCGCGAGCTCACCGGCCGGATCGAGGTCGAGAAGGCGATCCCGGTCGCCGGGGGGCTGGCCGGTGGGTCGGCCGACGGCGCCGCCGCGCTCGTCGCGCTCGACCGGCTGCACGACCTGCGCACCCCCGACGACGCGCTGCTGGCGATCGCCGCCGAGCTGGGCAGCGACGTGCCGTTCGCGCTGGTCGGCGGAACCGCGCTCGGCACCGGTCGCGGCGAGATCGTCGAGCCGGTCGCCGACGTCGGCACCTGGTGGTGGGTGATCGTGCCGAGCCGCCAGGGCCTGTCGACCCCCGAGGTCTACCGGCACTTCGACCGACTGCGTCCCGACGCCTCGGAGAACCCGCCCGAGGCCGACGTCCTGCTCGGTGCGCTCCGCACGGGCCAGCCGGTCAGCCTGGCCCGCGCGCTCCACAACGACCTGCAGGACCCGGCGGTCGACCTGCGCCCCGAGCTCGGCGCGCTGATCGAGCGCGGCGAGTCCGAGGGGGCGCTGCGGGGCATCGTCTCCGGGTCCGGCCCGACCGTCGTCTTCCTCTGCGAGTCCGCCGACCACGCCCGCGACCTGGCCGGAGCGCTGATGCGCACCGGCCAGGAGGTCGTGCTCGTCGCGAACGGTGCCGTCGCCGGCGCGCACCTCGTCCCCAGCCATGTGTAGTCGTCAGGTCTAGGTGTCATCCGTGGTCAACCTCCTCAACCTCGAGGGCGTCTCGAAGTCGTACGGCGTCCGCCCGCTGCTCAGCGACGTGTCGCTCGGGATCGCCGCCGGCGACCGGATCGGCATCGTCGGCCGCAACGGCGACGGCAAGACCACCCTGCTCGAGGTGATGACCGGCCTCGAGGAGGCCGACACCGGCCGGGTCTCGCGCAGCCGCGGGCTGCTGGTCGGCTACCTCCACCAGGGCGACGAGCTCGACGACACCCACACCGTGCGCGAGGCGGTGCTCGGTGGCCGTTCCGACCACGAGTGGGCCGCCGACGCCACCCTGCGCGGCGTCGTCACCGAGCTGCTGGTCGGCGTCGAGCTCGACCGGGCGGTCCTGGGGCTGTCCGGCGGCGAGCGCCGGCGGTGCGCGCTGGCCGCGCTGCTCATCGGCGACCACGAGCTGATCGTCCTCGACGAGCCGACCAACCACCTCGACGTCGAGGCGGTCGCCTGGCTCGCCGGGCACCTGCGCCGTCGTTCCTCCGCGCTGGTGGTCGTCACCCACGACCGGTGGTTCCTCGACGAGGTCTGCCAGTACACGTGGGAGGTCCACGACGGCGCCGTCGACGTCTACGAGGGCGGGTACGCCGCGTTCGTGCTCGCCAAGGCCGAGCGCTCCCGCCAGGCCGACGCCAGCGAGACCCGCCGGCAGAACCTGGCGCGCAAGGAGCTGGCCTGGCTGCGCCGCGGCGCACCGGCGCGGACGGCGAAGCCGAAGTTCCGCATCGACGCCGCCAACCAGCTGATCGAGGACGTCCCGCCGCCGCGCGACCGGCTCGAGCTGCAGAAGTTCGCGACGCAGCGGCTCGGCAAGGACGTCATCGACGTCGAGGACGTCGACCTCGTCCGCGGCGAGCGCCGGCTGCTCTCGGGCGCGACCTGGCGGCTCGGTCCCGGCGACCGGGTCGGCATCGTCGGCGTCAACGGCGCCGGCAAGACCTCGGTGCTGTCGCTGCTGGCGGGCGCGCTCGCGCCGAGCGCGGGCCGGGCGAAGCTCGGCAAGACGGTCGCGCTGCAGCACCTCACCCAGGCGCTCGACGACGTCGACCCGATGGGCCGCGTGCTGCCGACGGTCGAGGCGATCCGCCGGGTCACCGTCACCAAGGACGGCGAGATCACCGCGACCTCGATGCTGGAGCGCTTCGGCTTCACCGGCGACAAGCTGACCGCCCGCCTGGGCGACCTGTCCGGTGGCGAGCGGCGCCGGTTCCAGCTGCTCAAGCTGCTGCTGACCGAGCCCAACGTGCTGCTGCTCGACGAGCCCACCAACGACCTCGACATCGAGACCCTCACCGTCCTCGAGGACTTCCTCGACGGCTGGCCCGGCACCCTGGTCGTCGTCTCGCACGACCGCTACTTCCTCGAGCGGGTCACCGACTCGGTGTGGGCGCTGCTCGGCGACGGCCAGATCTCGATGCTGCCGCGCGGCGTGGACGAGTACCTGGAGCGCCGCAGCCTCGCGACGAGGGAGCGGGACACCGCGCGGCGCGAGGGTCGAGCGAGCGAGGCGGCCGCGGAACGAGGTCGCACGAGCGCGTCGGGCGCAGGCGGGGGAGGCGACCCGGCCGAGCCCGGACAGGCCAGGGCGCGCACCGGCTCGGCCGACGAGCGCGCCGCCCGCAAGGCCGTCGCCCGGCTCGACAAGCAGCTCGCGCGCCTGGCCGCCCGCGAGGCCGAGCTGAACGCCGCCATCGTGGCGGCCGGCACCGACTACAGCGCCATCGCCGGCCTCTCCGCCCAGCTCCAGCAGGTCCTGGCCGAGAAGGACGACGTCGAGGTCGAGTGGCTGGAGGCGGCCGAGCTCCTCGGCTGACCGGGACTACCCCGCCGGGGGGCTGCCGAACGGGGCGAGCAGCGTGCGCAGCAGGGTGGCCAGGCGTGCCTGGTCGCGCTGGGGGAGGTCGGCGAGCAGGGCGCGCTCGGCCTGCAGGAGCGCCTCGAAGGCGCCGTCGACGGCGGCCTTGCCCTCCGGGGTGAGCCGCACGATGACGCCGCGGCGGTCCTCCGGGTCGGGGTAGCGCTCGACGAGGCCGCGCGCGGCGAGCCGGTCGACGCGGTTGGTCATCGTGCCGCTGGTCACCAGGGTCTCGCGCAGCAGGCGGCCGGGGGAGAGCTCGTAGGGGTCGCCCGCGCGGCGCAGCGCCGCCAGGACGTCGAACTCCCACGACTCGATGTCGTGGGCGCTGAACGCCTCGCGGCGGGCGAGGTCGAGGTGCCGCGCGAGGCGGGAGATGCGGGAGAAGACGGCGACCGGCTCGAGGTCGAGGTCGGTGCGTTCCCGGGCCCACGCCTCGACCAGCTCGTCCACCTCGTCGCGCATGGCCCCAGTGTAGTCACGTGTCAAGAATCTTGACATCGAGACATCGGTCACGCAGAGTAGAAGTGTCTTGACGTCAAGAGAAGTGGAGGTGCGGCGATGGCCCACACCTGGGACCCCGAGCGCTACCTGACCTACGCCGACGAACGCGGCCGCCCGTTCGTCGAGCTGGTCGCCCGGATCGGCGCGGTCGACGGCGGCACGCCCGCCTCGCCGGCCCGGGTCGTCGACCTCGGCTGCGGACCCGGCAACCTCACCGCGCTGCTCGCCGAGCGCTGGCCGGACGCCGCCGTCACGGGCGTCGACAGCAGCCCGGAGATGGTCGCCGCGGCCGACGGCCTCGGCGGCCGGGTGACCCACGAGGTCGGTGACCTGCGGGACTGGGTCGCCGGCGCCGAGCCGGTCGACGTCCTGGTCTCCAACGCGACGCTCCAGTGGCTGCCCGACCACCTCGAGCTCCTGCCCGCCCTGGTCGGGGCGGTCGCGCCCGGGGGCTGGCTGGCCTTCCAGGTGCCCGGGAACTTCGAGGAGCCGAGCCACACGACCCGCCGCGACCTCGCCGCCGAGGCGCCGTACGCCGACCACCTGGCCGCGGCGGGCGGCGTGGCCGTGCCGTCCAGCCACGACCCGGTCGTCTACCTCGACGCCCTCGCCGCGCTCGGCTGCGACGTCGACGCGTGGGAGACGACGTACCTGCACGTGCTGGAGGCGACGCCCGAGGACCCCGACCCGGTCTTCACGTGGGTCAGCGCCACGGGCGCGCGACCGACCCTCCAGGCGCTCCCGGACGACGTCCGCCCGGTCTTCGAGGCCGAGTTCCGCCGCCGGCTGGCCGCGGCGTACCCGGTGCGCGCCGACGGCACCGTGGTGCTGCCGTTTCGCCGGGTCTTCGTCGTGGCGCACGTGCCGGCCGGGGCGCGCGGATGAGGCTGCACCACGTGCAGGTCGCCTGCCCGCCCGGCGGCGAGGACGCCGTCCGCCGCTTCTACGGTGCCGCCCTCGGCCTCACGGAGGTGGAGAAGCCCGAGCCGCTGCGGGCGCGCGGCGGCGCGTGGTTCCGCGCGCACGACGACAGGGGAGCGGTCGCGGCCGAGATCCACGTCGGCGTCGAGGAGCCGTTCGCGCCGGCCCGCAAGGCGCACCCGGCGCTCCTCGTCGCGACCCTCGCCGACCTGGAGGCCGTTGCCGTCCGCGTCGAGGCCGACGGCGGCGAGGTCGACCGGAGCCAGCGCGACACGTTCCCGGGTCACGTCCGGTTCCACACCTTCGACCCGCACGGCAACCGCGTCGAGCTGCTGGCGCCCGCGTAACCCCGGGGGGTGTCGGGCCGTTGAGGTGGGCATGACGGACTACCAGGGTCACCAGGGCGACGTCGACCGGGCCGCGGTCCTCAACCGGGTCAAGCGGGCCCAGGGCCAGCTCGGCGGCGTGCTCCGCATGATCGAGGAGGGGCGCGACCTCGAGGCCGTGCTCGGCCAGATCAAGGCGGTCTCCCGCGCGCTCGACCGCGCCGGTCTCGCCATGGTCGCCGCCGAGTGGCGGGCCGGGGCGGACGTCGGCGACGTGACCCCCGAACGGATCGACCGGCTCGAACGGCTGATCCTCTCCGTCACTTAAGTTACCCTCCGGTAGGGTCGGCGGCATGAGCCAGGTCCTCGCCCTGTGGCGCACCGCCACCGGCCTCCCCGTCGTGGGCAGCAGCATCGGCAGGCGCGTCTTCTCCGTCGCGTTCAGCCAGAAGGCGCCGTACTTCGCCTCGATCCGCCCGCGCTTCACCGAGATCGGCCCGCACCGCGCCGAGCTGCGGATCGCGAGACGTCGCCGCGTCACCAACCACCTCGGCACCGTCCACGCGATCGCGCTCTGCAACGGTCTCGAGGCGGCCATGGGCGCCCTCGCCGAGGCGACCGTCGCGGACGGCGAGCGCTGGATCCCGCGGGGCATGGAGGTCCGCTACACCGCCAAGGCCGCCGGCGACGTCACCTGTGTGGCCGAGACCACCGCGGCCGACTGGGCCGGCGAGGGTCCCCGCGAGGTCGCCGTGACGTGCAGCGGTGCCCTCGACGACGGGACGACCGTCATCGAGGGCACCATCCGGCTGTGGGTGACGCCGCGGCGCTAGGTCCCGTGGGCCGGGCCGGGTGCTCGGCTCAGGTGGCCGGGACCACGTCGTCGACCGTGGTGAGGGCGTCGGACCCGGTGTAGGACCGGCTCATCCGCCGCTCGACCCAGGTCGCCAGCTTCGACAGGGCGTAGTTGATGAGGATGAACATGATGCCGACGATGAACAGCGACTGGATGGGGTTGTCGAGGTTCTGGGAGATCTGGTTGCCGCGGCTGAGGAGCTCGATGTAGAAGCTGCCGACCAGCGCGGCGAGCGAGGTGTCCTTCAGGATCACCACGAGCTGGCTGATGAGCGCCGGGAGCATGACCCGGAACGCCTGCGGGAGCAGCACCGTGCGCATGACCTGGCTCTCGGTCATCCCGATCGCGCGCGCCGCCTCGCCCTGCCCGCTGGGGAGCGAGGCCACCCCGGCTCGCAGGATCTCGGCGATGATCACCGAGTTGTAGAGGGTCAGGCCGATCACGAGGTACCACAGGCCGACGCCGCCGGGCAGGGGACCCAGGTCGACGTCCAGCTCCTCGAAGGCCCGCCACACGAAGACGATCGTGATGACGACCGGCAGTCCGCGGAAGAGCTCGATGAAGCCGACGAGGGGGATCCGGGCGGCTCGGCCCAGCCTCATCCGGGCCACGCCCAGCAGGACCCCGAAGAACAGGGAGAGCCCGATCGACAAGACAGCGGCGACGAGCGTCGCCACGGCACCCTCGCGCACCAGGTTCCAGACGAGCGGGAACTCCTCGAACGACGGGTCCAGCCAAGGCCCCCACAGCTCCCACTCGAACTGGCCGCGGTCGGCCAGACGCTGGACGACCACGTAGACGGCACCCGCCATGACGAGCAGCGCCAGGACGGAGCCGATCCGCGCCCGTCGTCGGGCCCGGGGGCCGGGGGCGTCGTAGAGGACCGAGCTGTTCATCGCGCGATCGCCACCTTTCGCTCGATGAGCCCGAGGAGGGCTCCGGCGCTCAGGGTGATGACGAGGTAGCCGATGGCGACCCCCGTCAGCACCGGGACGTAGGCGAGCCCCTGCGAGCTGGTCAGCCGCCCGCTCAGGCTGTACAGGTCGCCACCGATCCCGAAGGCGCCGACCACGGCGGAGTTCTTGAACATCGCGATGAGCACGCTCCCGACGGGCGGCACGGAGCTGCGGAAGGCCTGGGGCAGGACGATGGTGCTCAACGACTGCGTGAAGGTGAGGCCGATGGCGCGCGCCGCCTCGGCCTGTCCGACCGCGACGGAGTTGATGCCGGCGCGGAGTGCCTCGCAGACGAACGCCGAGGTGTAGATCACCAGGCCGGCGACGCCGAAGACGTAGTAGGAGAAGTTGATGCCGAGCTCAGGCAGGCCGAAGGCCATGAAGAAGAGCACGATGGTCAGGGGACAGTTGCGCACGACCGTCACCCAGCCGGTGCCGAACGCCTGCAGCGCGGGGCTCGGCGAGACCCGGCAGGCCGCGATGACGGTCCCGAGGGTCAACGACCCGACCATGCCCCACAGGCAGATGCCCAGGGAACGAAGGAAACCCGACCAGTACAGGTCCAGGTTGTCGGTTACGGCCTCCACCGGCCACCTCTCAGCAGTGAGGCGGTCGCGGGGGGGGGGGGGGGGGCCCCCCCCCCCCCCGGGGGGGGGGGCGGCAGGGGGGGGTGGGCGGGGAGGCGGCGGGGTGGGGG